>CAWBRC010000004.1:0-1872246 GCA_963791175.1 uncultured Actinomycetota bacterium | reverse complement strand
GACGAACGTCGACGTCGGCGACTCGATGACCGAGATGATCGACGCGCAGCGCAGCTTCCAGCTCGCCAGCCGCGCGGTCCAGATGCAGGACCAGATGCTGCAGATCGCCAACCAGGTGAAGTCGTGAGCGACATCAGCGGCCTCGCCTCGGTGACCGGCGCCGGCACGCCGCTCCCGGCCGACGTCCGCAAGGCGGGCAAGGACGGCGAGGACACCTACCGCGCCGCGCTCGGCTTCGAGCGCACGCTGCTCGAGCAGCTCACGAAGAGCATGTCGAAGGACATGGCCGGCGGCGACGGCGGCGACGACTCGGGCGACGGCGACGACGACTCCGGCGCGAGCGCCGCGACCTCCGCCTACAACGACATGCTGCCCGGCACGCTGGCCGACGCGGTCACCGGCGCCGGCGGCCTGGGCCTCGCCCACGACCTCTGGCTGAAGATGCGGAGCGGGTCGTGAGCCCGGCCGCCACCACCGCGATGGGCGTCGAGGTCCTCGACCACCTCCAGGCCCAGATCGTCTCCGCCCGCCGCCTGCTCGAGTGCATCCTGCGCCAGGGCGCCGCCGTCCGCGCCCGCGAGGTCGACGGCGTGCTCGCCGCGATGACCGAGATCCAGGCCGAGATGGGCGCCCGCTCGCGCATGGAGCACGAGCGCGCCACGCTGCTGCACCGCGCCGGCGCCGCCCTCGGCCTCAACCCCGCGGGCGTCACGCTCGAGGCGATCACCCAGCTCATGGCCCCGGCCGAGGCCGAGCTCGCCCGCGCGCGCAGCGCAGAGCTCCGCGGCCTGCTCGCCGAGATCGCCCGCGAGCACGGCGTCAACCGCGCGCTCATGCGCCAGGAGCTCGCCTTCCTCGACCACCTCACGCGCCTGATCGGCGCCGAGCCGCAGACGGGCTACCGCCCGCCGGCGCCGGCCGGGTCCGGGCCTGCCGCGGCCCGCCCGTCGTCCTCCGCCCCACCGCGTCCTGAACGTGCAGGCCTAGCCCATGTCGATCTCCACCTTCGTCGGCATCCAGACCTCGCTGCGCGGCCTCCTCGCCCAGCAGCGGGCCCTCGACGTCACGTCGCACAACATCGCCAACGCGAGCACCGTCGGCTACACCCGCCAGGAGGTCAACCTGGCGGCGACGCAGCCGCTGAACGTGAACGCCGGCGGCATGGCCAACGGCGGCATGCTCGGCACGGGCGTCGACGTCCAGAGCTACCGCCGCGTCCGCGACCAGTTCCTGGACCTCCAGTACCGCGGCCAGAACATGCAGCTCGGCGACCAGACCGCCCGCTCGGACGCGCTGCAGAACGTCGAGCTGTCCTTCGCCGAGCCGGGCGACAGCGGCATCCAGAACGCGCTCGACGAGTTCTTCGGCTCCTGGTCGGACCTCTCGAACAGCGCCTCGAGCGGCGCCGCCAAGCAGGCCGTCATCGACAAGAGCCGCACGCTCGCCCAGCAGATCAACGACCTGCAGGGCAACCTCGCCTCGGCGCGCCAGGCCGCCGCCGACGAGTACACGCAGACCGCGGGCGCGGGCGGCCAGATCAACCAGATGGCCAACGACCTCTCCACCACGCTGAACGCGATCCGCAGCGCGGAGATGACCGGCGCGCAGCCGAACGACCTCTACGACCGCCGCGACCTCCTGCTCGACCAGCTGTCGACGATGGGCCAGGTCTCGATGACGCCGTCGGCCGGCGGCAGCTTCGACGTCAGCCTCGGCGGCGTGACGATCGTCGACGCCGACGACACGACCGGCATGGCCTCGGTCCCGGCCGGCGCGTTCCCCCTGACGCTTCACGACGTCGCCCGGCGGCAAGCTCGGCGCGCTGCTCGACCTGCAGTCCTCGACCGGCCCGATCGCCTCCTTCCAGACCGACCTCGCGTCGGTCGCCCAGTCCCTCGCCTCGTCGGTCAACAGCGTCTACAACGCCGCCACCGGCACGGACTTCTTCACGTTCGGCACGGGCGCCAACGGCCTGCCGCAGATCAGCCTCAACGAGCCCGCGGTGAGCGTCACGACGCTCGCGGCCGGCACCGGCGGCCCCGCCGACAACTCGGTCGCCCTCGCCGTCTCCCGCCTGCAGGGCGGCGACGCCGACGGGCGCTACAAGCAGCTCGTGACGCGGATGGGCAACGCGGTCTCGCACGCGCCGCCCGCCAGGAGGCGAACGCGCAGGTCCTGACCGACAACGTCAAGGACCGCCGCGACAGCGTCTCCGGCGTCTCGCTCGACGAGGAGATGACGAACATCATCCGCTTCCAGCGCGCCTACCAGGCCTCGGCGCGCGCGATGTCGACCACCGACGAGATGCTCGACACGCTGATCAACCGGGCCGGAAGGGTCGGTCTCTAGACCATGACCACGCGCATCACCAGCAGCATGACGACGCGGTCCGTCCTCTCGGACCTCAACCGCATCGCGCGCCCAGCAGGACCTCACGCGGCGCCAGATGTCGTCCGGCAAGGCGATCACGAAGCCGTCGGACGACCCGTACGGCGCCGCCCGCGCGATGTCGCTGCGGACGGACCTCGCCGGCGTCAAGCAGCACCAGCGCAACGTCGACGAGGCGCAGAGCTGGATGTCCGTGACGTCGACGACGCTCAGCTCGATCACCGATCTCGCGCAGAAGGCGCGCGAGCTCACGGTCCAGGGCGCGACCGACACGCTCCCCCAGACCGAGCCGCGACGCGATCGCCGACCAGATCGACCAGCTGATCGCCGGCATGAAGCAGGAGGCGAACGCGACGTACGACGGCCGCTACGTCCTCGGCGGCTCGCGCACGAACACGCCCCCGTACGACGCGACGCTGACGAAGACCGACCCGTCCGTGACGACGAACGACACCTACTCGGGCGACGCGGCGAGCCAGCTGCGCGAGATCGGCCCGGGCGTCACGCTCGCCGTCAACGTCCACGGCGACGAGGTCCTCGGCGGCGCGTCGGGCTCGAGCGGCAACCTCCTCAGCGTCCTGCGCGACGTCGCCGCGCACCTGCGCTCCGGCGACACCGCGGCGCTCGGCAACGGCGACATCAAGGCCGTCTCCGACCAGATCGACAACCTCCTCGCCGTGCAGGCGCGGGTCGGCGCGGGCATGAACCGCCTCGACACCGCGTCGTCGCGGCTCGCCCAGATCGAGGAGTCGACCACGTCGATGCTCTCGAACACCGAGGACGCCGACATGGCCGAGGTCATCACCAACTACTCCACCCAGCAGGCCGTCTACCAGTCGGCGCTGAACGCCGGCGCGCGCATCGTGCAGACGTCGCTGCTCGACTTCCTCCACTAGCCTCTCCCCCGAAAGCCCATGACCCAGACGCTCAAGAGCACGCGGTTCGGCGACGTCGAGATCTCCGACGACGCCGCTGGTCGAGTTCCCGAACGGCCTCATCGGCCTGCGCGGCACGCGCTACGCGCTCGTCCCGCACGACGCGACCGGCACGTTCCTCGTGGCTGCACTCGATGGACGACCCCGACCTGGCCCTCCCGGTGACCAAGCCGTGGACGTTCTTCCCCAGCTACGAGGTCGAGCTGTCGGACTCCGAGGCCGAGCGCATCGGCGTCACGGACCCCGCCCAGGCCGAGGTCCTCGTGACCGTCCGCGCGACGGGCGAGGCGAAGGACTTCAGCGCGAACCTGCGCGCACCCATCATCATGTCCGGCGGCCGCGCGCTTCCAGGTCATCAACGAGGCCGAGGACGCGCCGGTGCGAGCGCCGCTGTTCGCACAGCCGGTCGGCTGACCGGCGCCGACAGCGTCGAGACCGACGGAATCCAAGGAGGAACCGCGATGCTCATGATGACCCGCCGGGCCGGACAGAAGATCGTCATCGGCGACGGCATCACGATCGAGATCGTGGAGGTCGCCGGCAACACCGTGCGCCTCGGCGTCGACGCCCCGCGCTCGGTGCCCGTGTACCGCGAGGAGATCTGGACGGCGGTGCGCGCCGAGAACGAGGCCGCGGCGACCGCCGCGACGACGGCGACGGAGCTTCCCGCCGCGCCGCCCGCCCCGCCGGCGCCGGGCGACGGCTCCTAGCTACAGCGCCGTCTCGCCGAGCACGATCCGCTCGGCGGCGTCGCGCGGCCGCGTCGACGAGGCCGCGCACCTCGGCGTCGCTCTGGCGCCAGCGGCCGAGGACGTAGGCCGGCGACGATGTCGGGGTCGGTCGAGTCCGGCCGCCCGACGCCGACGCGCACGCGCGCGAAGTCCGGCCGACCCGAGGCCCTGCCTTGAGGGACTTCAGGCCGTTGTGGCCGGCCAGGCCGCCGCCGAGCGCGGCTGCGGATGTCGCCGAACGGCAGGTCGATCTCGTCGTGGAGGACGAGCACGCGGTCGAGGTCGAGCTTGCAGCGCGCCGCGCGCGGGGCCGACGGAGCGCCCGGCCTCGTTCATGTAGGTCTGCGGCAGCAGCATCGCGACGCGCGGGCCGCCGGGGCCGGTGCGGCCCTCGGTGAGCAGGCCGGCGTAACTTCTTGCTTCGGCCTGCGGCAGGTCCCAGCGCCGCGCGAGCTCGTCGCGCGACCTCGAAGCCGACGTTGTGCGGCGTGCCGCGCGTAGCGCGTCGCCGGGGTTGCCGAGCCCGACGATCAGCCAGTCGACCGGGCCGCCCCCGGAGGACCCGCCGCCGAACAGGCGCCGCACGGCGCCTCGCTACTCGGCGTCCGCGTCGCCCTCGCCGGACGGCGCCTCGCCGCCCTCGTCCTCGCCGCCCTCGGCGGCCTCGCCCTCGGCGCCCTCGCCGACGAGCTCGGTCTCCTCCTCGAGCTCCTCCTCGGCCTCGATCTCGACGCGCGGCGGGTTGAGCGTCGCGATGACGGTCTCCTCGAGGTCGTCGAGGAGCGTGACGCCGCGCGGCGCCGTGACGGCCGCGAGCGTCGCGGTGTCGTCGATCACCATCGTCGAGACGTCGTAGCTGGATCGACTCGGGGATGTCGTTCGGCAGCGCCTCGATGTTGAGCTCGCGCGTGACCTGCTCGAGCACGCCGCCCTCGATCGACGCCGGGCGCCTCCTCGGCGCCGACGAGGTCGAGCATGACGGTCGCGTGGATCGCGACGTCGAGGCCGACGCGCAGGAGGTCGACGTGCATGCGTCTCGCCGCGGACCGGGTGGTAGCTGGGCGTCCTTGAGCACGGCCGGCGTCGTGGCGTCGCCGATCGCGAGCTCGAGCACGGCGCCGCGCGCGGCGAGCGCGTGGCGCAGCTCGCGCGCGTCGACGGCGAACGCGACCGGGTCGGCGTCGCCGCCGTAGAGGACGCCGGGGACGCGGCCCTCGCGGCGCAGGCGGCGGGTCGCGCGCGAGCCTCCGGGCTCGCGGCGGCTGAGGTGAGAGCTTCGTCGGTTGCGTGGCCATGGGCGACGGCTGATGGTAGCGGGGCGGTGACGGCCTGCGCGGCCAGCTCGCCTAGCTCGCCGGCGCCGGCCCGATCTGCACGGTGCCGCGGAAGATCCGCTGCGCGTCGAAGAACGCGGGCTTGCTGCACGCCGTCGAAGGTGACGAGGCCCTTCTCGTGGATCGGCGGGTTCGGCCGCGGGTTGCCGCCGTCCCAGTTCGGGCGCACGCGGAACTCCTGCAGCGCCCAGTAGATCGCGCCGCGACAGCCACGGCTTGCTGCGCGTAGACGCCGAGGTGGTAGTTCACGAAGTCCTGCTGGAAGGCGTACGTGCCCTTCTCCTCGACCGGGCCGTCGCGGTTGGCCTCGGCGCCGAACTCGGTGACGACGATCGCCTTGTTCGGGTAGCAGGCGCGGACCTGGTCGAGGTAGTCGGAGAGCAGCGTGCGGTCGGCGATCTGGCCGTCGGGGCCCGGGTACCAGCCGAAGTAGTCGTTGACGCCGATGACGTCGAGCGGCGCGTACGCGCGGCTGGCAGCCGACGCGACGGGTAGCCGGCGACGGCGAGCCCGACGGGCCGCGTCGGGTCGAGCGCCTTCGCCGCCTTGCGCGGCGCGCTGCGATGTAGTCGCCCTGGACCGGGCCGGGCCGCGCGCTGAGCTCGTTGCCGATCGACCAGACGATGACCGACGGGTGGTTGCCGTTGGTCACGATGTTGGACTCGAGCTCGCGTGCCGCGAGCTGGCGGACGAGCTTCTGCTTGAGGTACTTCGCTCTTGACCGAGTAGACCGGGATCTCGGACCACAGCATGATCCCGAGCTCGTCGGCGAGCTCCTGCGATGTACGGGTGCAGCGGGTAGTGGCGCGGATCATGGTCGCGCCGAGCTCCTTGACCCAGCGCGAGCTCCTGGTCGCGGTCCGTGTTGTCGATCGCGAAGCCCTTCGTCTGGTTGTCCTCGTGCAGCGCCGACGCCGCGGAAGTTCAGCGGCCGGCCGTTGAGGAACAGGCGCCCGCCGACGACCTTGATCGAGCGGATGCCGGTGCGCAGCGTGTAGCGCTGGAGCGTCTGCGCCGCCCGAGCTGGCGCGTGAGCGGGGCGTTGTAGAGCGTCGGGCTGTCGGGCGACCACAGGCGCGGGTTGCGCGATCGCGGACGCGTCTTGCGTGAACGTCGCGAAGCGCCGCGGCGCCGACCGACTTCGTGCCGAGGTCGACGCCGCTGGCTGCCGAAGCGTGCCGCGTGACC
Source organism: uncultured Actinomycetota bacterium (assembly GCA_963791175.1). Lineage (GTDB taxonomy): Bacteria > Actinomycetota > Actinomycetes > Propionibacteriales > Nocardioidaceae > Nocardioides. The sequence goes on along the minus strand of CAWBRC010000004.1, from coordinate 1,865,670 downwards.
GTGACGCGCTGCGCGCCTTCGCGCCGTAGTTGCGCACCGTGACCCGGTAGCGGATCGTCGCCGCGCACGTGCGCGCACGGCAGGTTCGGGCTGGACGACGACGCGTGTTGAAGTCGATGTCGTCGACCTGCCGCAGGTAGACCTCGCGCAGCAGGCCGCCGTAGTTCCACCAGCCGCCGGTCGGCACGCCGGTCGACGGACAGCCCGGCGGGCGGGAAGTCGGTCGGCAGGCGCCGGTTGTCGACGCGGATCGACGAGGCGGTTGACGCCGCCGCGCGTTGAGGCCCTTGGCGGCAGGCGGAACTCGAACGGCAGGTAGGCGCCGCGGTTGCGTGCCGATGCGGCCTGCCGTTGAGCCAGACCTGCGAGCGGTAGTTGACCGACTCGAAGCGCACGACCCAGGAGAGGCTGCCGCTGTTGCTCGGGAAGCGGAAGTCCTTGCGGTACCAGCCGACCGCCGCCGCGCGAACGACGCGTCGCTGTTGTCGCCGGCGTTCCAGGCGTTCGGGACGGTCACCTGCGTCCAGCCGGCCGTCGCCGGTCTCGCGCTGCGGGCCGCTCTGCGACGTTGCGTCGAGCTGCGCAGCCACGTGCCGTCCATGAGGTAGCGGCCCGTCGGCCCGTTGCGGTACAGCGTCTTCTTGCTGGGCGTCGAGACGACCGACTGGGCGGCGGCCGGCGGCGGCCGTCAGCGGCGAGCGCGGCGACGGCGATGAGCAGGGTCTTGATCTTGGGCAGGGTCATCCGGAAGGCGTGAACACGGGGATCGGGCCGGCGTTGCGGCGTGCTCGGCCGGCGCGGGTCAGCAGGTGCCCTGCCGGTCGATCGGCGGCGCTGAGGCGCAGGAGCCTAATGGCGCGTCCGGCCAGCACCGTGCCGGTGCGCTCGCACCTCGACGCACTGGACGACCGGGAGGCCGTTGTCGATGACGGTCCAGGCGACGCGCGTCGGGCCCGTGCTGCGTCGCCGAGCGCGTAGGCCGTCTTCGAGTCGTAGGCGAGGATCTTGACCTCGCCGCGGCGCCGCAGCCGGGCGGCGTTGCGGGTCGCGCGTGCGCGCGGCAGGCCGGGTCGCTCGCGCAGCCGTCGAGCCGGGCGAGCATGCGCGGCGGCGTCGCCGCGCGCCTGCGCCTGAGCAGGACGAAGATCGCGTTGCGCTCCTGGGTCTCGGTGTTGAGGTAGCGGGCGAGCTCGAAGGAGATCGCGAGGAAGACGAGGACGCCGAGCGCGATGAGCGGGATGAGGGTCCGGCGCGACACGGGCCGGGCAGCGTAGTGGCGCCGGGCGCGGGCGCTCCGGGCGCGGGCGGTCGCTCGGCCGCGGGCGTCGCCGCTCGCGCCGACGGTCGCTCGCCGGCGGCGCGGACAGTCGTCGCCCCCGCTCAGCTCCAGGAAGCGCCGCACCGAGGCCTCCTGGTGCTCGAGGCGCTCGGCCATCCGCCGGGCGTGGTCGGCGGCGCGCTGCGCGAAGTCCTCGAGGCAGCGCTCGGGGTCGTCCGGGAGCGGGTAGACGTGCGCGACGTCCTGCTGCGCGCACGCGATCCCCATCGGCGGGCGGCCCTCGGCGAGCGTCCGCGCGCCGCAGACCGGCGCGATCGTGAGATGGCGGTCGGGCGCGACGAGCGCGACCGGCATGAGCCGGTGCGCGGGCAGCCGGACGCCGAGGTCGATCGAGCGCGTCGATCGCGACGCTGGCCCTCGGCCAGCGTCGGCGAGCGGCTCGCGCCAGATCGCGAGGACGGTGTCGGCGGCGACGAGCGCGTCGCGCAGCGTGCGCGCCTGCTCGGCGTAGAGCCTCCTCGGCCTCGTCGCGGCTCTCGGCGTCGCCGAGGTCGAGGTCGCACGGGACGCGCAGGAGCTCGTCCGCGCGCGACCGCGCGTCGCCGGCGCCGCGGGCCGCCGTGGGTGACGTAGGTCTGGATCGTGCCGAGGTCGCGCGCGGCCGTGGAAGACGACGGTGAGCGCGTCCGCGAGCGCGAGGCCGTCGACCTTCAGCGCGACGGCGACCGAGGCCTCGGGGTCGATGAGCGCGCGGCGCAGGAGGTCGTCGGCGTCGTCCTCCGCGTATCGGTCGTGCTGCTCGTCCATCGTCCCTCCTCGCTGGTCCCTGCTGAATCCCCGGTGCGAAGGGTGCACGACAGGGGTACCCATGATTATCGTCCGTGCGGCGGAAGTCAGGCGCCAATGTGGCCAACATCCCCGCGCCAACTCGTCACGGATCTGCGAGGTCTACGTTCATGAAGATCGTCTACAAGCCGTTCGGCATCGTCCTCGGCATCGCTCGCCGGCATCCTCAGCCAGAAGCTGTTCAACGCCGTCTGGGGCGTCTTCGACAAGGAGGAGCCGCCGAAGCCGACGACGGAGGAGGCCGCGTGGCCGAAGGTGCATCGCGGCCGCCGCGGTCCAGGGCGTGACGTTCCGCGTGACCCGCGCGGCGGTCGATCGCGCTCGGCGCCGCAGGGGTTCCGGCACCTCACCGGGGTCTGGCCGGGCGAGAAGCAGCCAGGAGAAGAGCCAGGCGGCCGAGGTGCGTGCGGTAGCGTCCGCCGGTGCGCGCGGTCGGCGCCGAGCGTCGGCGCGCGTCGCACAGCGCGCGGCGCGTCGCGCGGGTGTGGCGGGCGCGGTCGCTGGCCGCCGCCGCAGGGTCGCGCCGCCTCGCGGCGCGCTCGCGCCGCTCGAGTCAGCCGCGGAGCGGCCGCTCGAGCAGCGCCGTCCGGGCGTCCGAGTGGCCGAGCGGCCCGCGCTCGCCCGTGTCGCGGAAGCCGGCGCGCTCGTAGAGGCGCGCCGCGCCGTCGTTGCCGACCGTGACCTCCGTGCGCACGCGCGACGGGCACCGTGCTCGGCCGCCCACGCGACGACCGCGTCGACGAGCGCCGCGCCGCGCGCCGCTCTCCCGCGCGCCTCGGGCGCGACCCACATCGCGTAGAGGTGCGCCGTCGTCGGCGGTCGCGCCTCCCAGATCACGCCCGACGCGAGCCCGACCGGCTGCGCCCGGCGTCTCGTCGACGGCGAAGAAGCAAGCGCCTGCCCGCCGCCGAGCGCTCGACGCCTGCGGCCCAGTCGCGCCACCGCTCGGGCGGGTACGCGGCCTCGCGGCGCGTGGGTCGAGCCGAACGCGAGCGGCGTGTCGGCGAGGGCGCGCAGGCGGATGGCGCGGAGCGTCTCGGCCTCGCCGCGGCGCGATGCGGCGGACGCGCGGCGGGGTCACGACGCGCCGGCGCTCGGCGCGCGCGGTCCGCCGCCGCCGCGGTCTCGGCGCCAGGCGCTCGCCGTCGACGCCGCGCGGCTGCCCTCGCCCGCCAGCGTCGCCGACCCTCCGGCGCCCACGCGCCGTGCCCGCCGCGCCACGCCGCCCCCCGCGCAGCACGAGGCCGCGCTCGGCGAGCGTCGCGAGGTCGTCCTCGAACGCGCCGTAGTCGCTCGCGAGCAGATGGTCGAGCGGCCGGCCGCCGGGGCCGTCGGCGCGCAGCCAGCGGCGCAGGACGTCCTCCCCCACCCGCTCCGGCCGCCTCCTCCGGTGAGCGCGAGCAGGATCGGCAGCTGCGGCTTGTCGTCGAGGTCGCCGGCGATCACGCGTGAGCGGGTCGACGCCGAGCACGGCGCACAGCTCCTCCTCGGTGAGCCCGAGGCGGTCCAGCAGGACGCGCGGCGGCGGTCGAGGTCATCGCGCCCGCGCGCGCCGCGGCTCCCGCCGCGCGCTCAGAAGAGCTGGTTCTCGCCGCCGAAGACCTCGGACGACCGAGTCGTCGGTGAAGATCCGGCGGATCGAGTCGGTCAGCAGGTCGGCGCAGCGAGAGGACGCGGATGTTGTCGGGCGCGCCGGCGCGCAGCGGGATCGTGTCGGTGACGACGATCTGCTCGAAGCCCGACGCGGCGAGGTTCTCGTAGGCGTTGCCGGAGAAGACCGCGTGCGTCGCGGCGGCGTAGACGCGCGCGGCGCCCTCGTCGAGGACGGTCTGGCGCGGCGGCCTTGAGCGTGCCGGCGGTGTCGATCATGTCGTCGACGATGATCGCCGTCTTGCCCTTGACGTCGCCGATGACGTAGCCGATCTCGGCGACCTGCTGGGCCGGGCGCTCCTTGTCGAGGATCGCGAGCTCGGCGCCGATCTTCGAGGCGAACTTCTTGTTCAGCTTCACGCGGCCGGCGTCCGGCGCGACGACGACGAGGTCGCTCGAGGCCGAGGTCGTCGAAGTACTGCGGTGAGCATCATCAGCGCGGTCATGTGGTCGACCGGGATGCTGAAGAAGCCCTGGACCTGGCCGGCGTGGAGGTCCATCGTCAGGACGCGGTCGGCGCCGGCGGCCTCGAGCATGCGGGCGACGAGGCGGGCGCTGATCGGCTCGCGCGGCGCGGACTTCTTGTCCTGGCGGCTGTAGCCGTACCACGGGCGTGACGGCGATGACGCGGTGCGCGGAGGCGCCGACCGCGGCGTCGATCATCACCAGCAGCTCCATCAGCGCGTCGTTGGCGGTGATGCCCGGTCGCCGGGTTGCCGCACGTCGGCTGGATGAGGAAGACGTCGGCGCCGCGGATCGACTCCTCGTAGCGGCAGTAGACCTCGCCGTTGGAGAACGTCTTGAGCGTGACCGGGCCGAGGTCGACGCCGAGCTTGTCGGCGATCTTGCGCGGCGAGCTCCGGGTTCGCGCGCCCGGAGAACAGCATGAGCCGCTTGTCGTAGTCGATGCGGGAGGCTCGTGGCCACCGGCTGCGGCTGCGGTCTGGCGCGCTCATCGACGTCGCGCGAGTGTACGACGCGCTCAGTGACGGCTGGATGCTCACGGCTCGCGCTCCTGCGCGCGTCGGCGTAGTCCTCGATGTTGCGTCTGGCGCGCGCGGGCGATCGCCGAGCGCGCCCGGCGGGACGTCCTCGGTGATCGACCGAGCCGGCGCCGGTGTAGGCGTCGTCGCCGACCGTCGACCGGCGCGACGAGCGTCGTGTCGACGCTGGTCCGGACGCTCGCGCCGATCGTCGTGCGGTGCTTGCTGCGCGCCGTCGTAGTTGGCGGTGATCGTCGCGGCGCCGAGGTTCGTGCCCGCGCCGACGTCGGCGTCGCCGATGTAGGAGAGGTGCGGGACCTTCGTGCCCGCGCCGATGTCGGAGTTCTTGATCTCGACGAACGTGCCGGCCTTCGCGCCCTCGCGCAGGACGCGTGCCGGGGCGCAGGTAGGCGAACGGGCCGACGCGTCGCGCCGTCGCGCAGCTCGCACTCCGTCGAGGTAGGAGTGCACGGACCGTGACGTCGTCGCCGAGCGTGGCGTCGATGACCGTCGTCAGCGGGCCGATGGTGCAGCCGCTCGCCGATCGTCGTCGCGCCGCGCAGGAACGTCGACGGCTCGATCGACCGTGTCCGGCGCCGATCGTGACGTCGACGTCGATCAGCGTCGTCGCCGGGTCGACGATCGTCACGCCGGCGCGCATGTGGGCGTCGTGGATGCGCCGCTGGGCGATCGCGCGGACGTCGCGCGAGGTCGACGCGGTCGTTGACGCCGAGCACGCAGCGTCGGGTCGTCGACGACGTGCGCGGCGACGCGCGCGCCGTCGCGCGCGCAGGATCGCGAGCGACGTCGGGCAGGTAGACCTCGCCCTGGGCGTTGTCGGTGCGCGACGCGGCCGAGCGCGTCGACGCAGCGCGCCGCCGTCGAAGGCGTAGACGCCGGTGTTGACCTCGCGGATCGCGAGCTCCTCGGCGCGTCGCGTCGCCGGCGGCCTTCGTCTCGACGACGCGCTCGACGCCGCCGTCGGCGTCGCGGACGACGCGGCCGTAGCCGGTCGGGTCGTCGAGCTCCATCGTGACCATCGTCGCGGCGGCGCCGCGGCGCGCGTGCGCGTCGACGAGCGCGCGCGATCGCGTCGGCCGTGACGAGCGGCACGTCGCCGGTGAGCGACGACGACCGGCCCGTCGCGCGTCGAGGTCGCCGGCCGGCCGCGAGCACGGCGTCGCCGGTCCCGTTCGGCTCCGGCTGGACCGCGAGCTCGACGCCCTCGGGCAGCGCGCCCGTCGAGCGTCGCGGTCGGGCGAGTCGACGACGACGACCTTGCGCGGCGCCGGCCTCGCGCGCGGCGCGCGACGGTCCAGCCGACCAGCGGCCGGCCGCACAGCTCGTGCAGCACCTTCGGCGTGCGCGAGCGCATGCGCGTGCCCTGGCCGGCGGCCAGGATCACGACGGTGGGGGCGGTCACCGGGGGCAGGTTAGAGGGACGTCGGGGCCAGGGGTCCACCCGCGGCGGGATCGGCGGCGGCCTCGTGGCGGAGCGGCGACGTCGGCTCCGCGGCGGCCGCCGACGCGGTCGCCGGCTCGCCTCGTACGCCCGGCGCCACTTGCGGATCGCGTTGTCGCTGACGCCGTATTTCCGGCCGACGGCCGCGTATAGCCGAGCGCGGCGATCTCGGCGACCAGCTGGTCGTACGGCGGGCGCTCGACGCGCCGTCGCGCGGCCTGGGCGCGGCGGTTGCGCTCACCCGCGCCCGGCGCACGACGCGCGAGCAGTAGCGCTGGCCGCCGGTCGCCGGCCGGAAGCACCTCGCGCACAGGCGGGGCACGCGGCCGGTCGTGGTGCTTGCGCGTCTTGTGCGCGCCGCAGTGCGTGTCGAGCGTCGCGTTGCAGTTCGGGCACAGGATCCGCAGGTTCTCGAGCCGGTGGTCGTCGTGCACGCCGTTGATGTGGTCGAGCACGAGCGACATGCGCCGGCCGCGCCACATCTCGCCCTGGCCGCACAGCTCGCAGACGGGACGCTTGACGACCCTCGGCGAAGCAGGCGCCGCTTCAGATGCGCCGCGGTGATACGTCGACCCCTCGACGAGGACGTCGCCGAGCGGAACGGCTCGCGGCCGAGCGCACCGCGCCGGCGCGGCGTCCGGGTCGAAGTGGTCGACCGGGATCCGCCACACCTCCTCGACGTACTCGCCGGATCGGTGCGGTGGTTGCCGCCCGCCGCGCGCATCCCCAGCCGGCGGAGCGCTTCCGTGTACGACCGCGAGGCGGCGACCGCGGCGCGGACCTCCTCTTCGGAGTACCATGGGCCGTACGTCCCATGAGGCGAACACTAGTTCGATCGCCGGACGGAAAGACGGGCACTGGGGAGGGAGGACTCGAACCCCCGACTGAGGCATCCAAAGTGCCCCGTGTTCGCCGGCTACACCACTCCCCACCGACGTGCAGAGCGTATCCCGCGCCGCGCTACCCGTCCTCGTCCGGCGCGTCCGGGTCGTCCTCGGACGTCTCGAAGCTGTCGGCCTCCCCGTACACGATGTCGGCGCGATCGTCCTCCGAGACGCGCTCGGCGTCCGCCGCCGGCGACGGCCCGCTCGAAGTTCTCGGCGCCGATCGATAGCTCGGCCTCGGCGAGCTCGAAGCCCTCGGACTCGCCGCCGCCCGCCTCCTCGACCACGCGGCGGGCCGGGTCGTCGCTCTCGCCGGGCGGGATGACGTCCTCGCCGCGGCCCGGGTCGCGCCCGCGGCTCGGCGCCGATGCCCGCGGCCTCGCGCGCGGCCGCCGCCTCTTCGCGACGTTCGAATTCGCTCTCGCGTTCCATGCGTGGTTCCTACCGCATCGCGACGCGCGGCGAAACCGGCGCTAGGCTCGCGCTCCCGATGGCGCGAGGACTGCTGCCCCCACGCTCGCCCGCCGAGCGCGCCGCGATCGTGCGGGCCAAGGCGCGCCTCGACCGCCTCGCGCTCTACCCCGAGCCCGTCGACATCGGGCGCGTCCGCATCCTCCACACGCCGCGCCTCTTCGCCCTGCCGTGGTTCCGCCGCTTCGACGGCTACGAGGCCGGGCCGTTCATCTTCCTGCGCCGCTCCGCTCGCCGAGACCTCCGACGACCTCGTCTGCCACGAGCTGTGCCACGTCTGGCAGTCCCAGCACCGCATGATCCGCCTCGCGCTCTCCTACCTCTGGCAGGGGTACGAGAACAACCGCCACGAGGTCGAGGCCGCGCTCTCGCGACCGACGCGACCCGCGACGCCTAGCGCAGGAGCGCCGCGAGGTCGGGCGGCGTCAGCGGGTCGAGCGCGAACGCGCGCGCGTCGCCCGCCGTGACGAGGCGCCGGTGGTGGGCGAGCATCCCGAGCGTCAGCCCGCGGTCGCCGAAGGTCTGCAGGACGCCGCCCGTGAAGCCGGACGCCGCCAGCGCGATCAGCTCGTCGTCGGGCCGCGGCATCGCGACGAGGTACGGCAGCGCGTCGTGGGCGACCCCGAGCACGATGTCGCAGCCGGCGGCGAGGTCGTCCAGCGCGACCCGGGCGACCGCGACGTCGAGCGCCGGCACGTCCGGCGCGGCCAGCAGCAGCGGTCCGTCGTGGCCGTGCACCGCGACCGCGGCGGCGTCGAGCGAGGTCGCCTCGTAGGCGTGTCCGGGCGCGACGGCGGCCGCCCACCGCCGCGCGCGGCCGCGCAGCGCCTCGCCGATCTGCGCCGCGCGCTCCGCGCCCAGCAGCGCCGCGAGCCCGGGATCGGCCGGCGCGCCGAGCGCGTCGACGACCACCGCCGCGGGATCAGTCCCAGCTGAAATGGGTCCCGACCGGCTCGAGGTCGACGCCGTCGAGCCGCGGCAGCGCGGCGCCCAGCGTGCGCGCGAACGTCTCCGTGCTCGCGCCGATGAGCCGCACGAGCTCCTCCACCGGCGTCGGGTCCTCGGGCTTGACGCCGTTGGCGTAGTCCGTCGCGTAGCCGAGCAGCGCGTAGGGGATCTTCGGCCTCGCCCGCGAGCACGGTCTCGGGCCCGGCCGTCTGGCTGACCGCCGTCACGCCCGCCTGCATCAGCGACCGGATCTCGGTCCGCGTGTTGAAGCGCGGCCCGTCGACGTGGCCGTAGCAGCCGCCGTCGCGGACCGGATGGCCGATCTCGCGGCGCCCGCGAGGAGCGCCTGCGCGCAGCGGTTCGGCGAACGGCAGGTCGAAGATCCAGTGCCCGCGGCCGGGCGCGCCCGGCTGGGTGTGCAGCGTGCACAGCGAGCCGTCGGGGAGGCGGTTCGCGAGGAAGTGCAGGTCGTCGAAGACGACGAGCGTGCCGAGGTCGAGATCGGGGTCGAGCGCGCCGCAGACGGTGACGGCGAGGATCGCCTGCGCGCCGCGATCGCGCAGCGCCGCGATGTTCGCCTGGTGGGTGACCTGGCTCGACAGCCGCCGGTGGCCGTCGCCGTGGCGCGCGACGTGCAGGACGTCGGCGCCCGCGAACCGGCCCTCCGTCACGACCGCCGGGCCGAACGGGGTCTCGACCTCCTCCGGCGCGCCGGCGTCGAGGTCCGGGCAGCGCGTAGGTGCCCGACCCGGTGATGATCCCGATCCGCATCGGTCGCGGATCGTATGCCGTGCGAGCGGCGCGGCGCGAGGGCCGCGGCTCGAGGGACTAGCCGTGCGGCGTCGGCCGTGGTGGCCGTCGCCCTGGCCGTTGCCGTTGCCGCGCGGGGCGGGCTGGGCGGCGGGAGCGGGGGCCGGCGCGGGAGCGGGAGCGGCGGCGGGAGCGGGGGCCGGCGCGGGAGCCGGAGCGGCCGCCGCGGGGCGGGCCGCCGTGCGGCGCGAGCCACCGCGGTCGTTGCCGCCATGGCCGGAGTGGTCGCCGTTGCCGCGGTCGTCGCCCTGGCGCTGGGCGGGCGCGGCCGGAGCGGCCGGGGCCGGCTGCGTCTGGGTCTGCGGGCGCGCCTGGGTCGGCGCCGCCTGGCGCGGAGCGGTTGCTGCGGTTGCCGTCGCCGTCGCGGCCGTGGCCGTCGCGGCCGCCGTGGCGGCCGTTGTCATCGCGGTTCGGACGCGGCGCCGGAGCCGGCTGCGGAGTCGAGGCGCTGTTGCGGCCGTCGTTGCCCTTGCCGCTGTTCGCCGTTGCCGTTGCCGTTGGCGCTGTTGCCGCTACCCGAGGTGGAGCCCGACGCGTGGTCGTCGCCGTGGTCGTCGTCGTGGCGATTCGGCCGGCCGGAGGACGGCTTGGTCGGCTTGGTCGGGACCGAGGTCGACTGACGGCTGGGCGTCGTGGCGGGGCGGCGGCGGGCGCCGGAGTGGCGACGGCCGCGACCGCGGACGGTGACCGGAGCGGCCGGCGCGGCCGTCGTCGGGGCGTCGGCGGTGTGCTGGCGCGCGTCGCCGGTGCTGCCCTGCGAGCGGGACGTCGTGGTGGAGCGGCGCGAGCCGGTCGAGCGGCGCGTGACGACGACGGTGCCGGGCTTGGTGCTGCGCAGCGCGGGCGAGCCGGCGGACGCGGTCGAGCGCGTTCGCGCGGGCGACCGGGCGCGGAGACGAAGAGCGTGGGAGCGAAGCCGCCGGTGTTCAGCGGCGAGGCCGTGGCGTGCTCGCGAGCTGCGTGATGCGCGGCGCCGGGCAGCAGCTGGCTGCCGTCGGGGCGCTGGTGGTCGCCGCCGGCCCAGCCGCTGGTACGGGAGGACGTCCGAGGTCAGGGCGAACGACGCCGGTGCCGATGCAGCCGGCCGCAGCGGCCAGGCCGAGGGCGGACATCCAGCGAGCACGCAGTCGGGGGGAGAGTCGGGCGAGGTCCACACTGGACGTATCGGCACCTCACGCAGAAGCTCAACCCCAATGTGCACTAGGACAATCGTCCATTTTGCGGTCGGGGCCGCGGACGGAGCCCTTGACCGGGCTTCAGGAGCCGGCGGGCGGAGCGGCGGCGGGCGGAGCCGCCGCGGGCGCGGCCTGCTGGGCGGGCGCCGGGGCAGGCTGGGCGGCGGCGGGCGCGGGCTGGGCGGCTGCCGCCGGCTGAGCCGCGGCGGCCGGGGCCGGAGCGGGCTGCGCGGCGGGTGCGGCCTGCGGCGCGGGGGCAGGAGCCGGAGCGGGCGGCGCGCTCGCCCCAGACTTGGCGCCCTGGCCTACGTCGGTCGAGCCCGAATCGCCCGATCCGGAGCTCGCGGGCGGGCTGGAGCCGGCCTGGCCGGAGCCGCCCGAGGTCGAGGGGCTCGCGGTGCCGGAGCCGGAGTGGCCCGAGTCGCCCGAGCCGGAGTGGCCGGAGTCGCCGGAGCCGGAGTCACTGGAGCCGGAATGGCCGGAGCCGGAGTCGCCGGAGTCGCCGGACCCGGAGCTCCCTGAGCCCGACTGGCCGAGTCGCCCGAGCCGGAATGGCCCGAGTCGCCGGAGCCGAGCCGCCCGAGGCCGAGTGGCCCGAGTCGCTGGAGCCGGAATCGCCCGAGCCGGAGCTACCTGAACCCGACTGGGCCGACTCGCCCGAGCCGGAATGGCCCGAGCCGGACCGCTCGTGTCACCCGAGCCGGAGTGGCCCGGGTCCCCCGACCCGGAGCCGCTCGTATCGCTCGAACCCGCGCCGGTCGCGCCGGACGCCTGCCGGGCTCGTGCCAGGCGCGCTCGCACCGGGGTCGGACGAATCGCCGGGGCCGGACTGGCTCGCGCCACCCCCGCCGGTCCCGGCCTCGTCCACCTTCGGCACGTTCGAAGGAGGACTCGGCCGGCCATCCGTGGCCGCCGCGTCGCCCTTGCCATCCGTGGCCGGCGTGGCGTCCTGGCCATCGCCGTGATCCCCCCGTGTCGGGTCCGACGAGCCGTCGTGGCCGTCGCCATGACCCGAGGACGACGAGCCTTCGTGGCCCGTCGAGCCCCTGCCTCCGTGCGATCCGTAGGAATTGTTCGGGCCCGAATTGTCCCCTGGCCCGGAGTTCGTCGAGGTCCCGCCCTCGCCGGACGACGCATCCGTGTCGTCCGCGGGCGCCGGCGCGGTCGTCGCCGGGGCCGTCAGGCTCCCCTGCGGCCGGGCCGTGTCGTCGTAGACCGGCGCCGGCGGCGCCGGAGCCGTCGGCTCCGGAGCCTCGACGCCGCCGTTGTCGTCGCCCGGCTCCACCGGCGGGACGGGAGCCGGCGGCGCCGGCTCCACGGGCGGAGGCGGCGGCGCATCGGGCAGCAGCGGGTTCCGTCCCGCCGCCAGCTCCGCCGCCGTCGGCGTTCCGTCGCCGTCCGGGTCCTCGGCGCCGTCCGGCACGCCGTTGGCGTTGCTGTCCGCGGACGAGGGCGACGTGCCCATGGTGATCTCCACCGCGTTGGGCACGCCGTCGCCGTCCGTGTCGACGGCCCCGTCCGGGAGGCCGGGCGTCGTCTCGCCCGTCGCCGGATCGAGGCCGAGGCCGATCTCGGCGGCGTTGGGCACCCCGTCGCCGTCGGAGTCGAGGGCGCCGTCCGAGACGCCGTCGCCGTCCGAGTCGGCAGCCCCCGGGTCGAGGCCCAGCTGGACCTCGACCGCGTTGGGGAGCCCGTCACCGTCGGAATCGAGAGACCCGTCGGCAACCCCCGTGCCTCCGGAGTCTCCAGTTGGTCGGGTCCAGGTTCAGGTCCTGCTCGGCCGCGTTGGACAGGCCATCGCGGTCCGTGTCGTCGGCGCCGTCGACGACGCCGTCGTGGTTGGAGTCCGCCAGGCGCGGGTCGTCCCCGACCTTGAACTCCAGGGCGTTCCGAAGGCCGTCGCCATCGGAGTCGAGCCCCGCATCGGCGCGATTGTTCGGGTCCAGTCCGTTCGCGCGCTCCCACCCGTCGGGCAGTCCGTCGCCGTCCGTGTCATCCGACGTGGGATTCGTCCCGACCGCACGCTCCGTGGCGTCCGGGACCCCGTCGTTGTCCGTGTCCACCTGCCGCGGCACTCCCGGCTGGGTCAGACCGGCGCCGGGCGCCCCTGCCGTCGGCGTGCCCACATCGAGCCCGCCGGCCGCCCCGTTCGCGCCGGTACCCCCTGTCCCCCCGAGTGTGCCCGCAGGCGTGCCCCCGGTCGCTGCGCCGCGGACCGCCGGCCCCCCCGGCGGTCGTCGGAAGCACGGGGACGAGCGGCACGCCGGTCGCGCCCGGGATGCCGGGCGTTGCGGGCGTACCGCCGTTGGACCTCGGAGCGCCGATCGCGATCTGCGGCGGCGTCGCGGGCAGCGTCTGCTGCGCGGCGCCGGCGTCGGTCCCGCTCGACCATCCGTTGAACGGGAGCACCGTTCGGTCGAGCGCGATCAGGCTGCCGCCGATGAGCCCCAGGGCGACGACGATCCCGAGCATCGTTGCCCACCTGGCGCGTCCCCGGACGGTGGCCCAACCCAGGTCCATGGGACGCTTATCGGCGGATCAGCGCCTCTCTGAAGCGCTTTTTCGCGCGTTCACGAAGACCGGAATCCGGTGAAGCTGTGCCATGGCCGAATCGCCGATGGCCTCGGTCGAAAGTTGGCGCGATGACCGCTCTGAAAATCGCACGCCGGTGCTACGAGCGGCGCGGCACCCGGCCCGCCTCGGCGCCGGCCTCCCTCGCCGGGCCGGCCCGGTGCGCGATGCCGAGCACGCGCATCGCCTTGAGCCCGAGGCTGAGCTTCTCGCGGCCGTCGCGTCGAGCCGACGTCGAGGCCGGTGAGCTCGCGCACGCGCTCGAGCCGGTAGCGGACCGTGTGGCGGTGCGTGAAGAGCCGCTGCGGCGGTCGCCGGCGACGTTGCCGTCGGCGTCGAGGAACGCCTCGACGGTCTGCACGAGCTCGGTCTCGTACTGCTCGTCGTAGGCGACGAGCGGCTCGACCGTCTCGGCGTAGAAGCGCTGCAGCTCGGCCGGGTCCTCGCTCATCGCCGAGAGCAGCAGCCGGTAGGCGCCGGTCTCCTCGAAGGCGAGGACCGGCCGCTCCGGCGTCGCCCTCGGCGACGTTGGCGGCGAGCAGCGCCTCGCTGGCCGGCGCGGTGCAGATCGATCGGGTCCGCGGCGACGCGGCTGCGGCCGATGCGCGAACGTGTGGCCCGGCAGCGCCGGCCTGCAGCTCGCGCAGCGACGCCGTCGGCCGCGCGCGCGGCGACGCGCGTCGTCGGCGCCGGGCAGCGAGCACGACGACCTCGGCGCCCGGCCGATCGTCGCGCTCGGCGAGCGCGGCGACGGCGCCGGCGACGACGGCGCGGGCGCCGCGCTCGGCGACCGCGAGCACGCGCTGCGCGCCAGCCGTCCTCGATCGGCGACGTGCGGGTGCGCGCGGGCGACGACGACGACGCGCCGTCGCTCGAGGTCGATGCCCGAGCTCGCCGGCGCGCGCGAGCGACGTCCTCGCGGTCGGGGAGCTCGCGCGCCAGCGATCGCGCGCACGAAGGCGGTCGGCGGCCTCCTCGGACGCGCGCTCCGGGGCCGCGCACCCGCTCGACCTCGGAGGCGACGAGCGTCGTGACGAGGCGCAGCAGCGCCGGCGCCGCGGCGTCGCGAGCGCGCGCGCATCCGCAGCGCGCCGACCGGCTCGTCGGCGACGCGCAGCTCGATGCGTCTCGACGCCCGTCGCCGCCGGCCAGCAGCGAGCTGCTCGTCGGCCGGCGAGCGGGCCGCGACGGCGAGCACGGCGCCCGCGCGGTCGAGCAGCACGAGGCTCGCGTCGAGCGCGCGCGCGGCGGCGCGGACGACCTCGGGCAGGCCGGCGCCGGACTCGACGGCATCGGTGATCGCGTCGAGTGCGCCGAGATCGAGTCCGGCCGCGTTGCCTGGGCCGGAGCGGACATGGCCGTCGATTGTACGGGCGCGCCGAGATCGTCAGCCGGCGACCGCCCGAGCGTCAGATGCCGATGCGGTCCCAGAACCAGACGACCGCGGCGCCGCCGCCGACGCCCGAGGCCGACGAACGCGGCCAGCACGTACAGCGACAGGAACGTCGCGCGCCACGCGCTCCCAGACGCGGCGTGTACGACGTCCACGCGGGCACGAGGATGAACGCCGACGTAGGCGGCGAGGCCGAGCGACCCCGCACGCCGACGCGCGACGAGGTAGGTGATCGGCTCGTTGCGTCATGCCGTGGACCTCGCGCGTCGCGCCGCCATTGTGGCGCACGATGGCCGACGACGAGCGCGACCATCCCGCAGAGCGCGAAGCACCGCCGCGCGCCAGGCCCGCGCCCGCCGAGCGACGTCGGAGAGGTAGTGCGCGCGCAGGTAGACGCGGCGTCAGCGCCGACCGCGATCGCCGACCACGACGGCCACCGTCGACGACGCCGAACGCGCGACGCGCCAGGCCGGGCAGCACGCGGCTCAGCGCGACCGCGACCGCGACCCACGCGACCGCGTAGGCCGCGTGGCCCGACGGGATAGCCGAGCCGGTCGTGCTCGACGAGCGGGTCGCGGCGGCCGCGGGCGGTCGATCGCCGCCTTGGTGATGTGCACGCCCGCGTAGGTCAGCACCAGGCCGACCGACGAGCGACGACCGCCTCGGCGATGTCGCGCCGCGAGAGCAGGAGCCCGATCGCGACCGAGCACGAGCGCCGCCGACGACCGGCGAGCGCCCCGAGGACGCGTGACGACCTTCGCGACGTCGCGAGCCAGTCGCGTGCGCAGGTCGGCGGCCAGTCGCAGCGCCGCGCGGTCGCCGAGCGTGACGTCGCCGGCGTCCTGCAGCGTGATCGATGTAGCGCGAAGAACGCGAAGCCGCCGACGCCCGCGACGGCGAGCAGCGTCGTCAGCTCGAGGCCGAGCTCGCCGGGCGTCACGCCGGTTCCAGACGAACCGCGCGCGGGCCGAGCGCGTCGCCGCGCCGAGCACCGGCCGCAGCGACCGCGCGCGAACGGGCGCAGCAGCGGCCGCTCGGCCTGCGCGCTCGAGCCAGTCGCGCGCCTCGCGGCGGTTCTCCGGCGCCGCGCAGCCAGCGCACGAGCCACGACGATCCCGACGACGAGCGACGATGACCGTGCCGAGCGCGAGCGCGCCCTTGCTCGGCGTAGTCGACGACCTGGTCGAAGCTGCTGCCAGAAGACGTAGCCGAGCAGCACGAACGTCGTGCCCCACAGGCCCGGCGCCGATGACGTCGTAGGGCAGGAAGCGCCGGAACGGCATCCCGACGAGCCGGCGAGGAACGGCGCGATCGCGCGGACGAGCCCGACGAAGCGGCCGATGAGGATCGCCTTGCCGCCGTGGCGGTCGAAGAAGCCCTCGACCTGCTCGAGGCGCTCCTCGGTGATCTGCACCTTGCGGGCCGTGCTTGACGAGGAACTCGCGGCCGAGCCGGCGGCCGAGGATAGAAGCTCGTCAGGTCGCCGGCGACGGCGCAGGCCCAGACGATCGCCGATCAGCGCGACGACGTCGATCTTGCCCTGGCCGGCGACGACGCCGCCGACGAGCATCGATCGTCTCGCCCGGGGCGATGAGGCCGATGAACGCGCCGGTCTCGAGGAAGGCCAGCGCGCCGACGAGCAGGTAGGTCCACGTGCCGAGCGTGCTCGCCGACGTCCTCGATCAGCGTCCTCGAGGTTCGGGCAGCTCGACGACGCCGGTGCCGTAGACGACCAGCGCCGACGGCGACGATCGCGCCGCCGACGAGCAGCGTCGGCTCGAGCTTGCGGCGGCGCAGCACGAGGAACGCGGCGAGCGCCGCGGCCGCGACGAGCCAGACGGGCTTCACGCCGCCGCCTCGCGCCGCGGGCCCGCGCCACGGCGCCGCGCGACCGGCCGCGGCGTCCGGTCGCCGCGGCGCCGCGGCCGCGCGCGCGGCGTCGGCGTCGGCGAACAGGCCGAGCGACGGTCGGGCCCGAGCCGCAGACGAGCGCGTGCGTCGGCGCCGGCGTCGCGCACCGCGCGCGAGCGCGTCGTCGATCGGCCGGGCAGCAGCGAGCGCGCGGCGGGCTCGAGGTCGTTGACGAGCAGCGTCGTCGGGCAGGTCGGCGCCGCGCGGCGCTCGACGGCGCCGGCGCCGCTCGGCGAGGTCGTCCGCGCTCGCGCGGCAGGCCCGAGCCGGTCGGCCTCGCGGTAGACGTCGGCGGTCGACAGCGGCTCGCGCGACGCGGCAGCGACGAGCACGCCGAAGCGGCCGGCGGCCGGCGAGCGCGCGCGAGCGCCTCGCCGGCGCCGGTCGCGAGCACGCGCGCCGGGCCGCACCTGCGCCGGGACGTCGGCGCCGAGCGCCGGCGGCGATCTCGCGCAGCAGCGTCGTCGTCGTCGACGCCCGGCCGCGCGCGCGACGCAGCCGCAGCGCCGCGGCGGCGTCGGCCGAGCCGCCGGCCATCCCGGCCGCGACCGGGATGCGCTTGTCGATCGTCGAGCCGCACCGGCGGCCCGTCCCAGCCGGTCCGCGCGCGGAAGCGCGCGCAGCGCGGCGGCGGCGAGGTTGCGGGCCGTCGACGCCCGGGCAGACGACCTCGTCGCGCCGCGCCGGCGCGCGGGCTCGAGCGCGACGCTCGTCGGCGAGCGACACCGACTGCATGACCGACACGAGCTCGTGGCGGCCGTCGGCGCGCGTCGGGCCGAGGAACAGGCAGAGGTTGATCTTCGCCGGCGCGCGCGTCGTCGCGGCCGTCACGCGCAGCGCCTCCGCAGAGCGCGCGGAAGCTCCTCGGGCGACGAGCCGCTCGGCGCGCACGTCGGCGCGGATGGCCGAGCGCGCTCGAGCGCCGCGCGGGCGCGCGTCGCGGATCGCCGCGGCGCGACGCCGGGCGCAGCGCGAGCGAGCGCGGCAGCGCCTTGCGCCGGTGCGCGAACGCGCGCCTGGACGAGCGCGCGCAGCGTCCGGCGGCGGCGCGCGGGCCGCGTGCGCTCGAGCACGACGAGCACCGAGTCGACGTTCGGGCACCGGGTGGAAGACCGTGCGCGAGACCGGCGCGGAGCACGCGCACGTCGCAGGCGAGCTGCGCGAGCACCGACGGGACGCCGTAGGCGGCGGTGCCCGGCGCGGCGGCGAACCGCTCGCCGACCTCCTTCTGCACCATCGCGACCCAGCGCGTCGACGCTCGGCAGCTCCTCGATCGTGCGCAGGATCGCGCTCGCGGCGATGCCGTAGGGCAGGTTGGCGACGACCTTGGTCGGCGCGGGGTCGAGCGCGCGCGAGGTCGAGCGTCATCGCGTCGGCGAGGTGCAGCGTCGTCGTTCGTCGAACGGCGTCGAGCGCGTCGCGCAGCGGCGGCTCGAGCGCGCGGTCGAGCTCGACGACGTGGACGTGGCGCGGCGCGCGGCGCGAGGTGCTCGGAGAGCACGCCGAGGCCGCCGCCGATCTCGAGCACGACGTCGTCGGGCTCGAGCTCGGCGGCGCGCTCGATGACGCCGAGGATGTTCGAGTCGATGAGGAAGTTCTGGCCGAGCTCGCGGTTCGGGCGGACGCCGAACTGCGCGCAGCGCGGCGCAGGCTCGGCTGCGATCGGCGGACGCCGTCGCGTCACCATCCGAACAGCGCGGCGGCGTTGCGCTCGACGATCGCCTCGAGCTCCTCGTAGGCGATGCCGCGGCGCTCGGCGACGAAGCGCGCGGTGTGCGTCGACGAACGCCGGCTGGTTGCGCTCCTTGCGCACGACCTGCGGCGTCAGGTACGGCGCGTCGGTCTCGACGAGCAGGCGGTCGTCGGGCACGCGCTCGGCGGCCGCGGCGAGGTCCTGCGCGCTTCGGGTAGGTGACGTTGCCGGCGAACGAGATCCACCAGCCCTCGCGCCGAGGCACTCGTCGAGGCGGTCGGGCATCGAGAAGCAGTGCAGGATCACCGTCGACGCCCGTCGGCGCGCTCGCGCAGCGTCGCGATCGTGTCGTCCTCGGCCGCGCGCGTGTGGATCACGAGCGGCTTGCCGGTCGCGCGCGCGAGCTCGATCTGCGCGTCGAAGGCGCGCTCCTGGTCGGCGCGCGGCGCGTAGTCGCGGTAGAAGTCGAGGCCGGTCTCGCCGATCGCCGCGCAGCGCGCGTGCGCGGCGAGCGCGCGCGAGCTCGGCGAGGTCGGCGTCGTCGAAGCCCGTCGGCGTCGTTGGGGTGGCGGCCGATCGGCGGCGTAGCACCTGCGGGAACGCCTCGGCGGCGGCGAGCGCGCGCGCGGCACGACGCGCCGTCGGTGCCGACCGTGAGCATCCGCGTGACGCCCGCGTCGCGTCGCCGCGCGCGACGAGCTCGGCGTCGGGCGGCTCGCAGACGTCGAGGTGGGTGTGGGTGTCGATCACGCGCGCACTGTGCTTGGGGAACAGCGGCTCGAGCGGCTCGACGCGCGCGGCACGCGGCGCGCCGCCGAGCGCGGCGCCGCGTAGCGCGAGCGTCGGGCGCGCCGAGCGCGGCGAGCAGCTTGCCGTCGCTCTCGGGCAGGTACGGCGTGCAGCAGGACGGCGACGACGCGCAGGCCCTCGGCGAGCGAGCGCGAGCACGCGTGTCGAGCTCGCCGGCGCGCGCCGTCGTCCTTGGCGAGCTTCCACGGCGCCTGCTCCTCGACGTAGCGGTTGAGCCGCCGCACGCGCTGCCAGATCGCCTCGAGCGCCGGCGTCAGCTCGGCGCGGTCGAGCAGCGCGCGCGACCTCGCTCGGCGAGGCCGTCGAAGTCCGCCGCCGAGCGCCGGGTCGAGCTCGGCCGCGGGCACGCGCGCCGTCGCGGTAGCGGGCGACCATCGCGATCGTGCGGCTGGCGAGGTTGCCGAGCTCGTTGGCCAGCTCGGTCTCGTAGCGCGTGCTCGAACGGCGTCGATCGACGACGACGCCGTCCTGCGCCGAAGCGTGACGTCGCGCAGCAGTAGAAGCGCAGCGCGTCGGTGCCGTAGCGCGTCGATGACCTCGAACGGGTCGAGCACGTTGCCGAGCGACTTGCTCATCTTGCGCGCCGTCGCGCCGAGCAGGAAGCCGTGGACGAAGACGTGCTCGGGCAGCGGCGAGGCCGGCGGCCATCAGCAGCGCCGGCCAGAAGACCGTGTGGAACTTGAGGATGTCCTTGCCGATGACGTGGTAGGTCGCCGGCCAGAAGCGGTCGGTCAGGTCCTCGCCGGCGCGCGCGTAGGTCAGCGCCGTGTAGTAGTTGAGCAGCGCGTCGAACCAGACGTAGAAGACGTGCGTCGGCGTCCCACGGGACCGGCGACGCCCCAGGTCAGCTTCGCCGCGCGTCAGCGAGACGTCCTGCAGGCCGCCGGTCGATGAACGACAGCGCCTCGTTGTAGCGCTGCGCGCGGCATGCACGAAGTCGGGCTGCTCGGCGTAGAGCTGCTCGAGCGGCTCCTGGAACGTCGACAGGCGGAAGAACCAGTTCTCCTCCTGCTCGCGCGTCGAGCTCGATGTGGTGGATCGGGCAGCGGTTGCCCTCGGCGATCTCGGTCTCGGTCTTGAAGTCCGCGCAGCGCGGGCAGTACCAGCCCTCGTACATGCCCTTGTAGACGTGGCCGTTGTCGTGGACGCGCTGCAGGACCTCCTGGACCTTGGCGCCTGTGCCGCGGGTCGGTGGTGCGGATGAAGAAGTCGTTGGAGACGTCGAGGCGCGGCATCAGCGCCTTGAAGCGCTCGGCGTTGCGGTCGGCGAGCTCCTGCGGCGTCGACGCCCTCGCGCTCGGCGGCGCAGCGCGACCGGCTCGCCGTGCTCGTCGGTGCCGGTGAGGAAGAAGACGTCCTCGCCGCGCTGGCGGTGGTGGCGGGCGAGGACGTCGGCGCGCGATCGTCGTGTACGCGTGGCCGAGGTGCGGCGCCGCGTTGACGTAGTAGATCGGCGTCGTGACGTAGAAGGAGGCCATCGGCGCGCTCAAGCGTCGACGGCTCGGCGTGCGCGGCGACCGCCGGCGCGCGATCGCCGGCGCCGTCGCGGCGAGCGCACGCGCCGCGCGGCGCGCGACGCCGGCGCACGAGGCCGCCCAGCGGCACCCGGCCGCGAGCAGGACCAGGCCGCGCCAGGCGAGGCCCGGGACGCCGCGGCCGACGCGGCGCAGCGGCGCCGGCGCGGGCGCGGCGCGAGCGGCCGGGCGCGGCGCGCGGAGCGAGCGGCCGCGCGGCGCGCGCCCAGCGGCGGCGGCGCCGGACCGCGGCCCGCCGGCGGCGCGCCGCCCGAGCAGCGCCGAGCGGGTCGACGTAGCCGAAGCGGTCGCCGGCCGCGCCGGGCGCCGAGGCGCAGCACGCCCGCGCGGCCCCGACGACGCCGAGCGCGCGCGCCCGCCGCGACCCGCGCGCCGCGCCGGACCGCGCACGCGGCCGAGCCCGAGGTGCGTCGCGACGAGCCGCCGCAGCGCACGCGTCACGCCGAGGCCGCGACCGCCGGGCACCGGCCCGGCGAACGTCGACGCGCCCCGGGCACGCCGCGCGCACGCGTCGCGCCCGGCGGCGCCGCGAGGTCGATGCCGCGCCGCTGCGCCGGCCGCGAACGGGTGCGCGGCGTCGTAGCGCGAACGCGCGCGACGACGTCGCCGTCGCGACCGGCCATCGCCACGCGCGCCGACGCGGCGGCGGCACGCCGGGCGCGCGCGCAGCGAGCGCCAGCAGCAGGATCGCGAGCGGCACGAGCAGGAGGACGGCAGCCGGCGGCGTCGACGTGGCATGCCCGGCACGTACGCGCGCGCCGGCCGGTCGCGCCCGATCGCGCGCGAGTTGTTGCAGACGTCGCTACGGCGTCCGGCGCAGTCAGCGCGCGGTACAGCGCGTTGGCGCTCAGCGCCGGTCAGCTCGGCGACGACCGCCGCCGCCGGCCGCGGCTTGCGCGCCCGCGTCGACGAGCCGGCGCACCGCGTCGACCGCCGGCGTCGAGCGTCGGCGCGCCTCGGCCGCGCGCCGCCGACCACGAGCACGACCTCGCCGCGCGGACCTCGGCGTCCGCGTAGCGCTCGGCGAGCTCCGCCGCCGTGCCGCGCACGACCTCCTCGTGCAGCTTCGTCAGCTCGCGGCAGACCGCGACCGGGCCGCTCGCGGGTCGACGCGCGGCGAGCACCGCGAGCGACGCGCCGACGCCGCCGCGGCGACTCGAACGCCACGAGCGTCTCCGGCGCGCCGAACAGCCGCCGTCGAGCTCGGCCGCCTTGCGCGGCAGGAAGCCGACGAAGCGCCAGCGTCTCGGCCGGCAGCGCCGCTGGCGACGAGCGCCGCCAGCGCCGCGCTCGGCCCGGGCAGCACCTCGACCGCGAGCCCGGCCGCGACGCACGCCTGCACGAGCACGAAGCCCGGGTCGCTGACCAGCGGCATGCCGGCGTCGCTGACCAGCGCGACGACCTCGCCCGCCGCGCATCCGCTCGACGAGCTCGCGGCGCCCGCGCGCGCTCGTTGTGCTCGTGGTAGCTGACGAGCTGCGCGCCGACACGCCGTAGCGGTCGAGCAGCACGCGCGTGCGGCGCGTGTCCTCGCAGGCGACGACGTCGGCCTCGCGCAGCGCGCTCAGCACGCGCAGCGTCACGTCCTCGAGGTTGCCGATCGGCGTCGGGCAGACGACGAGCCGCCCGGCCGCATCGGCGCTCAGCCGCGTCGACTCGGCCGCCGCGGCCGTCGAACGCCAGCGCGCGCCGCGCCGAGCATGCCCGCACTCGTCGCCGAAGCGCGCGGGCACGATCCGCACCTGGTCGCGCGCCGGCGGCAGCGCGCGCGCGCGCGACGACTCGTCGCGCGCCGGGCTCGAGCAGCAGCTCGCCGGCCGCGATCGACGCCGCCGCCGATCACGACGACCTCGGGGTTGAAGATGTTGACGAGGCTCGGCGATGCCCGACGCCGAGGCGCGCGCCCGATGCGCCGCGACGCCGTCGCGCGCGGCCGCGTCGCCGTCGTGGGCGAGCTCGGTCGACGAGCGCGCCGGTGATCTCGCGGCCCGCCGCCGAGCGCGCGCCCGAGCGCCGACGTCCGGCTCGCTCGCGCGCGCGACGCGCGCGCCTCGCGCGCGAGCGCGGTGCCCGACGCGAGCGCCTCGAGGCAGCCGCGGTTCGGGCAGTTGCCCGGGCACGGCGGCCCGTCCGCGTCGACGACCATGTGGCCGAGCTCGCCGGCCGCGCCGCGTCGCGCCGCGCACGACGCGCGCCGTCGACGAGGATCGCCGCCGCCGATCGCCGGTGCCGAGCGTGAGCATGACGCGCGTCGTCGCGCCCCGCGCGCCGCGCCGAAGCGGTGCTCGGCGAGCAGCGCCGCGTTCGCGTCGTTGTCGACGACGACCGGCAGCGCCGAGGCGCTCGGCCAGCAGGTCGCGCGAACGGCGACGTCCGCGAGCGGCAGGTGGTTGCGCGCCGATCGCCACGCCGCGTGCGCCGGTCGATCAGCGCACGGGATGCCGAAGCCGACCGCGCGAACCTCGCCGCGCGCGTCGCCTCGCGGGCCTCGCTCGACGCGCCTCGACGATCGGTCGAGCACGCGCCGGCGTCGCGGCCGCGCCGAGCGCGGTAGGCGCGGTGGTGCACCTGCAGCTCGCGCGTCGACGACCCCGGCGAGCAGCTTCGTGCCGCCGAGATCGACGCCGATCACGCAGCCGGCGGCCATCGCCGCGCCACCATACACCGCTCGATGCCCGGAGCCGCACCGACACGGCGCCGCCCGAGCCGCCGCCCGAGTACACGCGCTACCGCGCCGCGCCCGCGGCTGCCTCGCACGCGCGCGCCGCGCGCGACGGCGACGCGCCGCTGCGACGAGCTCGCAGCGCGGCACGCGGCGGCCGCGGCCGCGCGCCGGCCGACAGCGCCGCGCGCGCCGGATCGCCGGTCGGCCGCGTCGTCAAGTGGCTCGTCGCTCGGCGGTCGTCGGCTGGCTCGTGCTGCTCGCTCGTCGCTCTTCCTCGATCAGCGCGCAGATCCAGCAGGGCGACGTCTCGGACGCGGCCGCAGGCGCGCTCGGCGGCGGCGGCGTCCCGCTGACGAGCCCGCAACACGATCCTCGTGCTCGGCTCCGACCAGCGCACGCAGGGCACGCAGGAGCCCGGCGCGATCGATCAGCGGCCCGAGCCGCTCGGACTCGATCCTGCTCATGCGCGTCGGCGGCGGCCACAGCGCGCGGCTGTCGATCCCGCGCGACACGGTCGTCGACATCCCCGGCCACGGCCGCGACAAGATCAACGCCGCCTACGCGATCGGCGGCGCCGGCGCTCGCCGATCCAGACGATCGAGCAGTACCTCGGCATCGACGATCAACCACGTCGTCGAGGTCGAACTTCGACGAACTTCCCCGAGCTCATCGACGCGATGGGCGGCATCGACTACACCGGCGGCTGCGTCGTCTCGCGCATCAACGGCGGCGTCAAGAACGGCGGCTACACGCTGCGCCTGCGAGCGCGGCACGACGCACATCGACGGCAAGCAGGCGCTCGCGCTCGCGCGCACGCGCAAGAACCTCTGCAACCCGCGCGAGGACGACCTCACCCGCGCCCGGCGCCAGCAGAAGATCCTCGCGGCGATGAAGTGCCGCGCTGCTTCTCGCCGGCGGCGTTCCTCCGCCTGCCGTGGATCTCGTGGAACGCGCCGAAGGCGCTCGCAGTCGGACATGAGCGGCCCGACGCTGCTGGGCCTGTTCGCGCGCGGCTCGCGACTCGGCGGCAACGCCGCCGACCGCAGGTGCTCAAGCCGAGCGGCGCGAGACGCTGCCCGACGGCGGCGCGGGCCTGGACGTCTCCGACGCCGAGAAGCAGGCGCGAGGTCGCGGCGCTTCCTGCGCTGGCTGACGCGCGGCTAGTCGGCTTCTTCGCCGGACGACGTCGACGAGTCCGAGCCTTCTGTCGCCCGACGACTTGCTCGAGCTCGACCCCGAGCTGTCGGCAGGACGACGCGTCGAGGATCGACGAGTCCGACGACGAGGACGACGTCGACTTGTCCGCGCCGTCGCTCGCCGGACGCGCTCGAGCTCGCGGTTGCGGCGCTTGCGTGCCGTAGTCGGTGTTGTAGAAGCCCTTGCCCTTGAAGTGCACCGCGACCGGGTGGAACACGCGCTGGACCGGCGCCGTCGCAGGTGCTCGCACGTCGGTCAGCGGGTCGTCGGTCATCTTCTGCATGACCTCGAACGTGTGGCCGTTCTCGCAGCGGTACTCGTAGATCGGCATGGCACTCGCAGTATAGGAGTGCCAATCGCGGCTCCGAGTCCGCCGCCGCCTAGGATCCGCGCCGCATGCCCGACGACGTCGTGACCATGGACAAGATCGTCGCGCTCTGCAAGCGCCGCGGCTTCATCTTCCCCTCCTCGGAGATCTACGGCGGGCATCGGCTCGACACTACGACTACGGCCACTACGGCGTCCTGCTGAAGAACAACGTCAAGGACGAGTGGTGGCGCGCGATGCTCCAGGAGCGCGACGACATCGTCGCCCTGGACTCGGCGATCCTCCAGCACCCGCGCGTGTGGGAGGCCTCCGGCCACCTCGCCGGCTTCACCGACCCGCTCGTCGACTGCCGCACCTGCGAGCAGCGCTTCCGCGCCGACCACCTCGACGCCGAGCTCGACGTCCGCTGCCGGCGCAAGCCGTCCAAGCACCCGGGCGAGGGCCGCGACTGCGACCTCACCGAGGCGCGCGACTTCAACCTCATGTTCGAGACGACGATCGGCCCGGTCAAGGAGGCCGGCTCGACCGTCTACCTGCGCCCCGAGACCGCGCAGGGCATCTTCATCAACTTCAAGAACGTCCTGCAGTTCTCGCGCAAGAAGCCGCCGTTCGGCATCGCGCAGGTCGGCAAGTCGTTCCGCAACGAGATCACGCCCGGCAACTTCATCTTCCGCACGCGCGAGTTCGAGCAGATGGAGATGGAGTTCTTCGTCCCGCCCGACGAGGCGCACCGGCTGGTACGAGCACTGGCAGCAGGCGCGCATGCGACTGGTACGTGCGGCTCGGCATCCGCGCCCGACCACCTGCGCCTGCGCGAGCACGACGCCGACGAGCTCAGCCACTACTCGAGCGGCACGAGCGACGTCGAGTACCTCTTCCCCATCGGCTGGTCGGAGCTCGAGGGCATCGCCAACCGCGGCGACTTCGACCTCACGCCAGCACGCCGAGTTCTCGCGGCGAGAAGCTCGAGTACTTCGACCAGCGGCCGGGCGAGCGCTACGTCCCGCACGTCATCGAGCCGGCCGCCGGCGTCGACCGCGCGACGCTCGCCTTCCTCGTCGACGCCTACGACGAGGAGGAGGTCGGCGGCGAGACGCGCACCGTCCTCAAGCTGCACCCGCGGCTGGCGCCGGTCAAGGTCGCGGTGCTGCCGCTCGTCCGCAAGGACGGCCAGCCCGAGCTCGCGCGCGAGGTCCGCGACGCTGCTGCGCCGCCGGATGCAGACCGAGTACGACGAGGGCGGCTCGATCGGCAAGCGCTACCGCCGCCAGGACGAGATCGGCACGCCGTGCGTGCGTGACGATCGACCACCAGTCGCTCGAGGACCGCACGGTCACGGTGCGCGACCGCGACTCGCTCGACCCAGGAGCGCGTCGCGATCGACGAGCTGCCCGACGTGCTCGCCGGGCAGCTCGCGGCGCCCTGGAGCTCGCCGAAGCTGGCCGCCGAGGCGTAGACGGCTACGGCGTCGTCGTCTGCGGCGTGGCCGCCGGCGGCGCCGTGGTGGTCGGCGGCGCGGCCGGGGCCGTCGTCGCCGGCGGCGGCACCGCGGGCGCGGTCTGCTGCTGCTGCGCGGGCGGGACGGTCGGCGTCGTCGCGCTCGGCGCCGGCGTGCTCTCGGCCGGCGGCGTGGTCGTCGTCGCGGTCGAGGTCGTCGGCGTGGTCGTCGTGTCCGTCGTCTTCGTCGTGTCCGTCTTGTCCTTGGTCGTCGAGGACGACGTGCTCCGGTTGACCGGCACGAGCGTCGTGCGATGCGACGACGAGGTCACGGACTTGCCGAGGACGAGCTCCGAGCTCGTCAGGAAGACCGCCGCGATGAGGAAGGCCACCAGGCCGGTCCCGATCGCCGCGAGGACGCGCGGGCGCGGCATCCGCAGGCTGAAGCCCTGCTTCGTCGTCGACGCGCGGTGGACGCGGATCTGCGCCGCAGCGGCCGCCGGCACGGGCGGCGTGCCGGCGCCGTCGAAGTCGCCCTCGCGCAGCCCGGCGCGGCCCTCGGCGACGGGGTCGTAGCGGCCCCCGCGCGTCTGGCGCACGGTGCCGATCGCCTTGGGCACGGTCCCGATCGCCTTGGCGGGGCGGTTGAGGCCCTCGGAGACGAGCGCGACGATCACCGGCGTCATCGCAGCGCCGATCAGGGTGCCGCCGCCCCACAGCCTGGAGACGACGACCGCCGCGGCCAGCGACGACAGGCTGGCGATCATCAACGTGCTCACCGAGAGGCCGGGCTTGGCCTGCTTGCGGTTCTGGCTCACGTCCCGACCTACAGTAGCGGCCCTCGTCGCGCTCATCAGCTGTCCAGCGAGCGCAGGAGCGGGAGCGGGTCCTTCGCGTGACCGCCGGCGTACCAGCCCGGCGCGGTCCACTCCTCGAAGTGCAGGTGGCAGGCCGTCGCGTCACCCGTCTGACCGACCTCGCCGACGTTGTCGCCGGCGCTCACCGCGTCGCCGACCGAGACGCCCACCGTGCTCATGTGCATGTAGACGTAGTCCTCGCCGGACGAGCTGTCGTGCAGGACGATGTAGCGGCCGGCCGCGGCCTCGGTCGCGACCTTGCGGACGGTGACGTCCTTTGCGGCGCGCAGCGGGGTTCCGCAGTCGGCCATCACGTCCTGGCCCTTGTGGCCGCCGCGGTCGCCGAAGCCGTCGCCGTAGTGGTGCGCGCCGTCGACCGGGAAGGTCCCCGCCGCGCCGGTCTGCGCGCCACCGCCGGACGGGGCGGGCGTGTCGGCGCCGGGCGGGTCGTCGCTCGGGACGGGCCTCGGCGCCGTCTGGCCGGCGCGGCGCTCCATCCCGTGGACCTGGCCGGGCGAGACGCGGCCGTCGACCGGAAGGTCCTCGCGGCGCTCGTAGGCCTTCACCTGCGTGACCGTGCCGGCGCCGAAGACGCCGTCGGCGTCCGTGTCGAGGTCGAGCTTCGTGAGCAGCTCCTGCAGCTGCTGGACGTCGTCGCCGCGGTCTCCGCGTTCCAGCGTGCGTTCGCCGAGCTGCGCGGCGCGCGCCTGGGCGACGGGGACCGCGGCCGCCAGGACGGCGACCAGCGGGACGGCTCGGGACAGGGCTGCGCGCACGCGCGGACCTCCTCGCGTTCTCGGTGGGGGGCTTGTCGCCGCCGCGCGCGAACACCGGCACGGCAGCTCCGCGGCGGGCCGCCGACACCCGGCACCCCGCCCGCGGCGCGCACGGTATCGACCTCGCCGGAGGGACGTCGCCCCGCGGGCGTCCGTCCACCGACCCACGGCGAGTCGTGTGACCCATGTCACACGACAACTGACTGGCTGGTCAGACAAGATGTCGGCATGGCGGTCGGCACACGGACGCCCGCGGCGGCGGACGCCGTCTCCTACGAGGACCTCTATGCGCGTTGGGAGCGCGGCAACTGGCGCGCGACGGAGATCGACCTCACGCGCGACCGCGTCGACTGGGAGGAGCGGCTGACCCCCGAGCAGCGCCGCGGCGCGCTCTGGCTCTACGCGCTCTTCTTCCACGGCGAGGACTCGGTCACCGACAACCTCTCGCCCTACATCGACGCCGCGCCGCGCGAGGAGCAGAAGTACTTCCTCGCCACGCAGCAGGCCGACGAGGCCCGCCACAGCGTCTTCTTCAAGCGCTTCCTCCACGAGGTCGTCGGGCGCGGCGATGGCTCCGTCGCCGGCGTGCTCGCCGCCACGCGGGCCGAGCTGACCTGGGGCCACCGCCAGGTCTTCGCGCGCCTCGACCGGATGGCCGGCGAACTGCGCCGGGACCACTCGCCGCGCATGCTCGCCGCGGCGGTGACGCTCTACCACGTCGTCGTGGAGGCGAGCCTCGCCCAGCCCGGCCAGCACATGATCGAGGACTACCTCGAGCGCTACGACGTCCTCCCCGGGTTCCGCGAGGGGATGCGGCACGTCTCGCTCGACGAGCAGCGCCACATCGGCTTCGGCGTCAAGCTGCTCTCGGAGCTCTACCGCGACGCGCCGGAGGAGACCACCGAGGCGATCGTCGGCGTCATCCGCGAGGTGCTGCCGTGGACGGTCGCGGTCGCCAAGCCGCCGAACTGGGACCGCAGCTACACGGAGTGCTTCGGCTTCACGCTCGAGGACCTCGGCGAGGCCGGCGCGGCCTCGCTCGAGCAGCGCCTGCGCGCGATCGGCCTGCCGGTGCTCGACCTGCCGCGCTTCCCGATGCCGATGGACCTCCCGCCCCGGGAGCGCGCGCTGCGCGGCCAGAAGCTGCTGCGCGCGAACCTGATCGGCCCCGGCGACGGGCCGGTCCGCAAGGACCCGGAGGCCGTGGCGATCATGTTCGACACCCTCGCCCGCCAGGCCGACCCGCGCCCCGTGGCGCCCGGCACGACCATCGCCTGGGCCTTCGACGACGCCGCCCCGTGGCACGTCGTGCTCGACCCGGCCGGGTCGCGCGCCGTCCCCGGGCCGGCGCCCCGCGCCGACCTCACGCTCCACAGCGCCTTCGCCGACTGGGCCGACGTCGCCGCCGGCCGCGCCGACCCCCGCGCGCTGATGCTCCGCCGCCGCCTGCGCCCCCGCGGCAGCCTGCGCGTGCTGTGGGCGCTGCCCAGGATCATGGCCTGAGCAGCGCCCGAGTGCAGCACCCCTTGTTCAGGAGCCTCGCGCCCGGCGCCCCTGCCACTGGTCGAACGCGACCGCGGCCAGGATCAGGGCGCCGATGATGATCTGCAGGTAGAAGGAGTTGATCGCCAGCAGGTTGCCGCCGTTGTTCAGCACGCCGACGATGAGCGCGCCGGCCGCGGCGCCGAACGCGCCGCCCTTGGCGCCGAACAGCGAGGCGCCGCCGATCACGCAGGCGGCGATCGCGTTGAGCTCGTAGCCCGTGCCGGCCGTCGGGACGCCGGCGTTCAGGCGCGACGTGAACAGCACGCCGCCGACCGCGGCCAGCAGGCCCGAGATCGCGTACACGGCGACGAGCACGCGCGTCGACCGGCACGCCGGCCAGACGCGCGGACTCCGGGTTCGAGCCGACCGCGTAGACGTAGCGGCCGAAGACGGTCCGCCGCAGCACGAACGACGCGATCACGACGACCACGACGAACATCCACAGGAGGTTCGGCAGGCCGAGGAAGTCGCCGTTGGCGATGTTGCCGAACGCGTCCGGCAGCGGTTGGACGGTGCTCGCGTCGGTGAGCACGAGCACCGCCCCGCGCGCGATGCCGAGCATGCCGAGCGTGACGATGAACGGCGGCAGCTTGCCGTAGGCGACGAGCGAGCCGTTGAAGACGCCGATCGCGGCGCCGGCGGCCATCGCGACGAGGATGGCGGGGACGATCCCGATGCCGTGGACGAGCAGCTCGGCCGTGATGCAGCCGGTGAGGCCGAGCACGGAGCCGACCGAGAGGTCGATGCCCGCCGTGAGGATCACCAGCAGCTGGCCGACCGCGATGATCCCGAACACCGCGACCTGGCGGGCCAGGTTGGCCATGTTGTCGCGCGGTCAGGAACTCGTTCGAGGCCAGCGTCATCCCGCCGAACAGGACGAGCAGGACGATCAGGCCGCCGGCGTCGCGGCCGAAGACGTCGCCGAAGGTGAGGATGCGCTCCTCGGGCTCGGCCGCGGCCGGCGTGGGCGCGGCGGCCCCGCCGCCCGCGCCGGCCGCCGCCGGGGTGGGCTGGTGGATGGTGCTCTTGACGAATCGCATGGTGTCTCGCTCTCTCTCCCGTCAGGACGCCGCGCCGTCGGCGCCGCTCGTGTCGCTGCTCGCACTGCTCGGCGTGCTGGCCAGATGCAGCACGTCCTCCTCCGTCGCGCCCTGCGCGGGCAACTCGCCCGCGACGGCGCCCTCGCGCATGACCAGCACGCGGTCGGCCAGCCCGAGGACCTCGGGCAGGTACGACGACACGACGACCACGCCGAGCCCCTCGGCCGCCAGGTCGCCGATCACCTTGTAGATCTCGGCCTTCGCCCCGACGTCGACGCCCTTGGTCGGCTCGTCGAACATCAGGACCTTCGCCTTCGTCGCCAGCCATCGGGCGAGCAGGACCTTCTGCTGGTTGCCGCCCGACAGCGACGACACCGGCTGCTCCCACGAGCCCGCGCGGAGCTTCAGCCCGCCGAGGTACTGGTCGACGATGCTGCGCTCCCGCTTGCGGTCGACCACCCAGAAGCGCGAGATCTCGTCGAGGTGGGCGATCGACGCGTTCTCGCGGATCGACAGCTCGAGCAGGAGGCCGAGCTGCTTGCGGTCCTCGGTGAGCAGGCCGAGCCCGGCCTGCACCGCGCGGCGGGCGTCGCCGGGGCGCACCCGCTCGCCGTCGATCTCGATGTCGCCCGCCTCGACCGGGTCGGCGCCGAAGATCGCGCGCAGCAGCTCGCTGCGGCCGGAGCCGAGCAGGCCGGCGATCCCGACGATCTCGCCCGCCCGCACCTCGAAGTCGATCGGGGCCACCGCCCCCGCGGGCCTCAGCCCGCGGACCTTCAGGCGCGGCTCCCCGATCGTCCGGCTCGACGCCGGGTACAGCGACTCGATCTTGCGCCCGACCATCGAGGCGATCAGCGAGTCCTGGTCGAAGTCGCTCATCGGCTTGCTCGTGACGAGCCCGCCGTCGCGCAGGACCGTGACCCGGTCGCCGATCTCGAACATCTCCTCGAGGTGGTGGGTCACGTACATCACGGCGTGGCCCTCGTCGCGGAGCTGGTGGATCCGGGCGAGCAGCGCCTTCGTCTCGCTCTCGGACAGCGCCGTCGTCGGCTCGTCGAAGATGAGCACGCGCGGCGACGCGCCGAGGACCTTCGCGATCTCGACGAGCTGCTGGGTGGCGAGCGACAGCGTCGCCACCTCCGTGGCCGGGTCGAGCCAGTCGAGGCCGACGCGCTCGAGCATCGCCTTCGCCTGACGGCGCAGCTCCGCCGGGCGGGTGATGCCGCGGCGGGCGGGAAGGTGCCCCATCAGGAGGTTCTCGCCGACCGACAGGTCGGGCAGGAGGCTGAGCTCCTGGTAGACGACGCCGATCCCGGCCGCGCGGGCCTGGGCCGGCGACGGGCTCCCGATGTCCTCGCCGTCGATCAGGTACTCGCCGGAGTCGCGCCGGATCGCCCCGGTGAGGATCTTGATCAGCGTGCTCTTGCCGGCGCCGTTCTCGCCGGCGAGGCACATGACCTCGCCGGCGCGCAGCTCGAACGATGACTCCGGCGAGCGCCTGGATCGGGCCGTACGCCTTGGCGGCGTCGCGCAGCTGGACGACCGGGGTCTCCACCCGGACCTCGGGCTCGCGCTCGGTGGTCGTGGCGCCCATCAGCCCTGCGCCTTCGCCGTCGGCGGGTTGAGGAGCGGCTTGACGAGCGGCGACTCCATGTTCGTCTTGTCCGCGACGACCGCGCCCGGGTCGAGGTTCAGCGGCGGCAGCGTCTTGACGGCCGCCATCCCGGCCTCGACGACGCCCTGGTAGCCGAAGAAGTACGGGTTCTGCACCACGAGGGCGTCGATCGAGCCGTCGCTTCAGCGCCGCGTTCTCCTGCGGGTCCGTGTCGAACGCGACGACCGGCAGGCGCTGCGCGGCCTTGTTGTCCTTGATCGCGCGGGCCGCCCCGGTGCCGGACGTGTTGTTGTCGGCGAAGATCCCGATCAGGTTCGGGTTGGCCGTGACGACGTCGTTGACCTGGCTCGCGGCCGTGTTGATGTCGTTGTTGTTGAACCGCGGCGAGGCGACCGTGATCTGCGGGCACGTGGCGGCGAGGCCGCGGCGGAAGCCGGCGTCGCGGTCCTTGAGCGTCTGGATGCCCGCGACCGACGACTCGATCATCACGACGCCCGACGTCTTGCCCTGCTGCTTGGCGAGCTGGCACATGCGCGCGCCGGCCTGCTCGCCGGCCTTGACGTTGTCGGTGCCGATGAAGCCCTCCGCCGGCGTCGTGACCGCCGTGTCGGCGAGCACGACCTTGATCCCGGCCGCGCGGGCGCGCTTGATCGCGCTGTTGAGCGCGTCCGAGGAGTTCGGCGCGAGGACGATCGCGTCGGCGCCGCGGGAGATCGAGTTCTCGACCAGCTGGACCTGCTCGTTGACGTCGGTCTCCGACGTCGGGCCGAACAGGCCGACCTTCAGGCCGTAGTCGCCGCCCGCCTTCCGCGCCCCGGCGAGCATCGTCTGCCAGAAGGACGAGTCCGACGCCTTGATGATGACGTCGACCTTCTTGCCCGCGGTGGCGCCGCCGGCGCCACCGCCGCTCGAGGCCGACGAGGTGCTCGACGTGCGTCCTGCGACGACCCCGACGACGCCGGCGATCAGGGCGATCACGGCGACCAGCGACAACGAGAACTTCAGCCTCGTCTTCTTCCCGGACATGCTCTCTCCACTCCCTCGTCTCAGTCGGGTATCCGATCTGAGAAAACGTTCTCTCGACACGCCAGGACCGTACCCGGCGAGGTGATATGTGTCAAGAAATTCCCGTTTGAATGCGACTTTCTTGACGTCAGTGGCATCGTCTGGGCCATCATGCATCGCCGCGATGAGCGAAACGTTTCCTGAGACAAGCGGCCCGAATCACGGTACGGCCGGGCGGCGCCCCACGATGCGCGAGGTGGCCGCGGTCGCGGGCGTCAGCCTCAGCACGGTCTCGCGCACGCTGAACGACGACCCGAAGGTCGACCCGGGGCTCGCCGAGAAGGTCCGCGCCGCGGTGACGATGCTCAACTACCGCCGCGACGCGACGGCGACCAACCTGCGCCGCGCCGACCGGCTGTCGGCGAGCATCGGCCTGGTCTTCGACGACGTCGCGAACCCGTTCCACGCGACGCTGCACCGCGCGATCGAGGACGTCGCCCGCGCCCGCGGCGTGCTCGCCTTCGCCGGCAGCTCCGACGAGGACGCCGAGCGCGAGCGCGACCTCGTCCAGGCCTTCCTCTCCCGCCGCGTCGACGGGCTCGTGATCGTCCCCGCGGGGCGCGACCACGGCTACCTGCTGCGCGACCGCGACGCGGGCGTCGCGCTCGTCTTCGTCGACCGCCCGCCGGGGTTCATCGAGGCCGACTTCGTGACGTCCGACCACGCCGGCGGCGCGCGCGCGGCGACCGCGCACCTGCTCGCCGCCGGGCACCGGCGGATCGGCTACCTCGGCGACCGGCGCCGCATCCAGAGCGCGGTCGAGCGCCTGCGCGGGCACACCGAGGCGCTCGCCGCCGCGGGCGTCCCATACGATCCCGCGCTCGTCCGGATGGAGCTCGAGGACAGCGCGACGGCGCGCCGGGCCACGGAGGAGCTGTTCTCCGGCGAGAATCCCCCGACCGCCGTGTTCGCCGCCCAGAACCTCATCACGATCGGCGCCGTCGCGGCCCTCCGCGCGCTGGGGCGCCGGCACGACGTCGCGCTCGTCGGCTTCGACGACCTGACGCTCGCCGACGCGGTCGAGCCCGGGCTCACGGTCGTCGCCCAGGACGCGAACGGGATCGGCCGCGCGGCGGCGGAGCTGCTCTTCGCCCGCCTCGACGGCGAGAACGGGCCCGCCCGCACGGTCATCCGCCCGACGACCCTGATCGCCCGCGGCTCGGGCGAGATCGCCCCCGGAGGCACGGCATGACGGCGAACGGCGGCGTGATCCTCGTCGGCGGCGAGGCCCTCTTCGACGTCGTGGCCGGCGACGGCGACGCGCTCGAGGCGCACCCGGGCGGCGGCCCGTTCAACGCGGCGCGCACGATCGCCCGGCTCGACCAGCCGGTCGCGTACCTCGGGCGCCTCTCGACCGACCGCTTCGGCGACCGCCTCGAGCGGATCCTGCTCGACGACGGCGTGAGCCTCGAGTCGGTGGTCCGCACCGAGGACCCGACGACCCTCGCGCTCGCGGAGCTCGGCGACGGCGGCAGCGTGTCGCGCTACCGCTTCTACACCCAGGGGACGTCGGCGGCCGGGCTGACCTCCGAGGCGGCGCTCGTCGCCCTGCCCGAGCGCGTCGCGACCCTGTTCGTGGGGACGCTCGGGCTCGTGCTCGAGCCGATGGCGAGCGCGCTCGAGGCCGTCGTCGACCGCCTCGCGGGCAGCGACACGATGATCGTCGTCGACCCGAACTGCCGCCCCCACGTGATCGACGACGCGTCGGCGTACCGCCGCCGGCTGCGGTGGATCCTCGCGCGCACCGCACCTGGTCAAGGTCTCCGAGGAGGACGTCGCGTTCCTCGACCCCGACCGCGACCCGGTGAACGGCGACCCGCGCGCTGCTCGCCGACGGCCCGTCGGTCGGCCTGCTCACGCGCGGCGGCGACGGCGTCGTCGTCGTGACGAACGACAGCGACGTGGTCGTCACGCCGCCGCCCGCGAAGGTCGTCGACACGATCGGCGCCGGCGACGCGTTCGCGGGCGGCTTCCTGTCCTGGTGGCGCGAGCGCGACCTCGGCGCCGACGCGCTGGCCGACCTCGACACGGTCGTCGAGGCGGCGACGTTCGCCTGCCTCGTCGCGGCGCGGACGTGCGAGCGCGCCGGCGCCTCGCCCCCCTACCGCCGGGAGCTGTGAGTGGAGATCGAGCGCAAGTTCCTCGTCGACGCCGTCCCGGACGGTCTCGACGGCCGGCGGTCGACCGCGATCGAGCAGGGCTACGTCGCGATCGACCCCGACGGGACCGAGGTGCGGATCCGGCGCCGGGACGGGGCGTCGACGCTGACCGTGAAGTCCGGCGGCGGGCTCGCGCGGGTCGAGGAGGAGCTCGCGATCGACGACGCGGCGTTCGAGCGGCTCTGGCCGCTGACCGCGGGGCGGCGGATCGAGAAGGTCCGCCACGTCATCCCGACCGACGTGCCCGGGCGTCGAGATCGAGCTCGACGAGTACGGCGGCGACCTCGACGGCCTGCTCGTCGCGGAGGTCGAGTTCCCCGGCGAGGACGAGGCGCACGCGTTCACGCCGCCGCCGTGGTTCGGCGCCGACGTGACCGACGACCGCCGCTTCAAGAACCAGCGCCTCGCGGTCGACGGCCGGCCGGCCTGACCGCGTGGCGAGCGCCTCGAACATCGCCCACCGCGGCCTGCCGTTCGCCAACCCGATGCGCGAGGCGGATGTCGATCGCGCGCTCGCGTCGCTCGCGCTGCCGTCCGGCGCGCTCGTGCTCGACACCGGCTGCGGCTCCGGCGAGATGCTGCTCCGCGCGCTCGAGCGCGACGCGACGTGGCGCGGGCTGGGCGTCGACCTCGACCCCGACGCGATCGCGGAGGCCCGCGCCCGCGCGGCCGAGCGCCTGCCCGGCCGCGACGTCCGCTTCGAGGTGCGCGACGCCGGCGAGGTCACCGGCCGCCACGACGCGGTCCTCAACGTCGGCTCCTCGCACGTCCACGGCGGCTACCCCGCGGCGCTGCGCGCCCTGCGCGGCGCTCGTGGCGGCGGCGGGACCGTCGTCTACGGCGAGGGCTACTGGCGCGAGCCGCCGTCCGCGGCGTTCCTCGAGGCGCTCGGCGGCGCGACCGAGGACGAGCTCGACAACCTCGGCGGCCTGCGGTCGAACGTCCTGTCCGCGGGCTTCGACATCGCGTCGCTCACCGAGGCGGGCGAGGCCGGACTGGGCCGCCTACGAGGAGACGCTCGCGGCCAACGCAGAGCGCGACGGCGGCCCGGAGACGGCCGCGTACGCGAAAAGGATCCGCGCCCGCCGGGCCCTCCCGGACGGGACGCGGACCCTCGGGTTCGCGCTGTTCGTGCTGCGCGCCGCGGGGCCGCGGGCGGGCGACGGCTGACCCCCGCGCCGCCGCCGCCCGCGCGACCGGCGTCAGACGATCTTCACGACCGTCCGCTTCGGGGCCCCCACCCCGCCGCCGGCGCGCTTGAGCCGGACCTCGACCACGACCTTCCCGCGCTTCAGCCGGCGCCGCAGCGCCTTGCCGTTCAGCGCGATCCTGTTCACGCCGCGGCGCACCTTGCACGGTCTGCTTGGCGATCACCGTGAGCGGGCCGCGGCCGCGCGTCGCGAGGACGCGGATCGCGGCGGCCGTCGGTCCCGCGGGGACCGCGAAGCTGATGGTCAGGCCGGCGCTGGCGGCCGTCGCCGCGGGCACCGTCGCCGGCGCGGCGAGCCGCGTGACGACCGGGCTCGCGCCGCCAGGCCGGCGACGGCGCCGGCCGGAGCCGCCAGCCCGGCGGCGGCGGGGGCGGCGGCCGGCGCGGCGAGGGCGGCGGCGGCCGGGGCGGCCGCGCCGGGCGGCGGGCGCGGGCGGCGGATCGGGCAGCGGCGGCAGGTCGGAGACCGGCGCGCCCCACGGCGTCGGCTCGAGCGGGCCGACGCCCTGTCGGTGTTCGCGCCCTCGCCGTAGCGCAGGAACGGCAGGTGCCAGAGGTCGAACGGGACGATCGGGTCGCCCGGCATCACGTTCTCCGGGAAGATGAACTCGAACGTCGGCGCGTGGTACTGGCCCGCGACGAGCCCGTTGGCCACCTTCGGCGCGTTCGCCAGGCAGCGCGTCGAGGACGGACTGGTCGAGCTGCTGCTGCGGGCGTGCAGAGCGAGCGGGCGACGACCCGGATCGTGCGCGTCGGCTGGCTCGAGCAGGCCGATCGGCGCCTTCGTCGCCCGCAGGCGGGCGCGCTGCGGCTGGGCGCCGGTGAACTGGGTCGTGATGCCGCCCGTCGGGTTGCCGGTCTGGTTCTCGCCGGTCATCTCCCAGGGCGTGATCCAGCGGTTCTTGACCGCGCCGGTGCGCGGATCGACGTCCATGATGTAGATGTCGACCGGCGTCTTGACGTCGGTCGTCTCGGACTCGAGGAAGATCCGGTCCTGGCGTCTCCTGCGCGACGCCGCTGACGGCGATCGCGTTCGGGTCCGCGGTGCCGACGCCGAACTCGCCGATCGCGAGGTAGCTCGGCTGCGTGCCGGGCTGCGTGTAGATCCCGACGTTGGCCTCGATCGTGTGGGCGGAGATGTAGTCGCCGTCCGCGTCGTGCATCGAGCGTGCCGGAGTACGGTGATCTGGTCGCCGACCTCGAACGGCGCCTGCTGGCGCGGGTCGGGGTCGGTGGCCGTCGCGGTCGGCGACGCTCGGCATGACGAACTTCGTGCAGAACTCCTCGGCCGGCCGCGGGCGCGCTCAGCTCGCCGCTGCCCGGCAGCGGGACGACGCCCGCGTCGCTGAAGTTGCGGCAGTGCCGCGCGGCGCCTGCGGGCTTGGGCCGGTTGACCTGCGGGCAGAGCGGGTCGTCGGCCGTCGGCCGGGTCGGTCCGCGGGCACGCACATCGGGTAGCCGGTGCCGGCGTGGACGGTCGGGTTCTGGTCGTCGACGCTGAAGCGCGCGTCCGGGCTCTGGGCGCGGCCGAAGCGGCCGTTCGGGTCGTTGATCCGGACGACCGCCGGATGCGCCGGGTCGCCGGTGTCGACCTGGATGTCGCCGGTGTCGTAGTCGATCTCGGCTGATCGTCGCCGCTGCCGGCGTTGGCCGACTGCTGCGAGGCGAACATCAGGCCCGCGATGTGCTTGCCGGCGACGATGTTGCCGACGACGCGGATCTCGAAGGACGGGAACGGGCTGTCCGTCGAGCGCGAGCGACGGGCCGCCGTGGACCATGTCGGCCCACGTCATCGTGTTGGCCGGCATCTGGATGACCATGTTGCACGGCACGACGATCGTCGTGTCGTTGATCGTCACCGTGCCGCCGCAGGCGGTTGGCCTGCGGCCACGTCCGGGCACGCGCTGTTGTCGTCGCTGACCGTCGCGTCCTGGATGAAGCCGGTCTCGTCGAAGCCGTGGATGCCGGCCGGGGCGACGCTGAAGAGCGGGTCGGCGAGCGTCGGCGTGACGAACGGCGACGACGACGCCCGGCGGCGGCTTCGGCCGTCCCGCCGCCTCCCTGGGCGAAGGCGACCGCCGCCCCGGTGACCAGCAGGGCCAGCCCGAGGACGACCGCCATCGCGATACGCGCCCATCCCTTCTCCCTGCGCTTCCTGCTGCTCATCAGTGCGTTCCCTCGTGTCGTGCGCTCGTGACATTCGTGGCGACGGCCGGCCGGGGGGATGGATGCCGCCGTCGCGTGGTCCTAGGACCTTGGCCTCAAGGATGTAGGACCTTCGGCCATGTCACGAGGCGGTAACGCACCGGTTTTCATGCCTGAACGTGAAGCGGACAGCGCGCCCGGGCCGGCCGCCGCCTCCGCTGCCGCGACCTCGGCGGGCCCGCGATCCCTGTCCTACGGCCGATCCGGCGCACGCGGCTCCGCAGCGGCGCGACGAGATCGAATGACAGCCGTATGCGCGATCGCGCATCGCCCCCACGCGCGACTGGACACAGAGATGACGAAGATGTCGCGGTTGTAATCCGCCGCGGGCCGTGCGCCGCTCAGACGGCCGGCGTGCGGGACCGCGCGTACGCCGCGAACGCGTCGATCGCGCGCGGGTCGGCGAGCGCGTCGCGGCTCGCGACCCGGGCCGGGTCGGCGCCGCGGAGCATGCGCTTCACCGGCAGCTCGAGCTTCTTGCCGGTCAGCGTGCGCGGGATCGCGGGCACCGCCTCGACCGTGTCGGGCACGTGCCGGGGGGACAGCTCGCCACGCAGCGCCCGCCCGATGCGGGCGCGCAGGTCGTCGTCGAGCGTCGCGCCGTCGCGGAGCACGACGAAGAGCAGGAGCTCGCCGGCGCCGCCCTCGTCGTCCTCGAGGTGCACGACGAGGCTGTCGAGCACCTCGTCGAGCTCCTCGACGACCTCGTAGAACTCGCCCGTGCCCATGCGCACGCCGCCGCGGTTGAGCGTCGCGTCGGAGCGGCCGGTGATGATGCAGCTGCCGCGCTCGGTGAACAGGATCCAGTCGCCGTGGCGCCAGACGCCGGGGTAGTCCTCGTAGTAGGCGGCGTGGTAGCGCTCGTCCGCCGGGTCGTCCCAGAAGCCGACGGGCATCGACGGCATCGGGGCGCGGATCACGAGCTCGCCGAGCTGCGCCGACGACCTCGTTGCCGTCGGGGTCGAACGCGGCCGTGTCGACCCCGAGGCAGCGGCCCGCGATCTCGCCCGCGAAGACCGGCTGCATCGGGCTGCCCTGGACGATCCCCGTGCAGACGTCGGTCCCGCCCGAGCCGCAGTTGAGCAGCACGTCCGGGCCGA
This sequence comes from uncultured Actinomycetota bacterium, assembly GCA_963791175.1. Classification (GTDB taxonomy): domain Bacteria; phylum Actinomycetota; class Actinomycetes; order Propionibacteriales; family Nocardioidaceae; genus Nocardioides. The sequence continues at coordinate 1,826,051 of CAWBRC010000004.1, read as the reverse complement.
GCTGCTCGTAGACCCAGGCGTAGCCCTCGGCCGGCAGCGGCGAGCCGGCGGCGCCGAGCTGGCGGATGCTCGACAGGTCGAGCCGCGTCAGGTCGAGGCCGGCCTTCCGGCAGCCCATGAGCAGCGCGGGGCTCGCGCCCATGAACGTCGGCCGCGTCTCCTCCGCCAGGCGCCACTGCATCGACAGGTCGGGGTAAGCCGGGTTGCCGTCGATCATCACGATCGACGCGCGATGCAGGAGCGACGTGACGAGCGCGTTCCACATCATCCACGCCGTCGTCGAGAACCAGAGCAGGCGGTCGCCGGGCTGAAGGTCCCAGCTCAGGCCGAGGTTCTTGTAGCCCTCGACGAGGATCCCGCCGTGGCCGTGGACGATCGGCTTCGGGAGCCCGGTCGTGCCGGACGAGAACAGCACGCACAGCGGGTGGTCGAACGGCACCGGGTCGAAGCGCAGCGACGCGGGCTCCGAGAGCAGGTCGTCCCACGCGTGCGCGCCCGGGAGCGCGTCGTCGGGGCCGCCCGCGTAGCGGACGTGGACGACGTGCTCGAGCGTCCCCAGGTCGGCGCGGATCGCCGCCACCTCGGGCCGCCGGTCGACGCGCTTGGCGCCGTAGCCGTAGCCGGCCACCGCGAGCAGGACCTTCGGCTCGACGATCGCCGAAGCGATCGATCACCGCCCGGGCGCCGAACTCCGGCGCGCACGTCGCCCAGACGGCGCCGAGGCTCGCCGTCGCCAGGAACGCGACGAGCGTCTCGGGGATGTTCGGCAGGTACGCGACGACGCGGTCGCCCGGGCCGACGCCGAGGCGCTGCAGGCCCGCCCGCGCCCGCGCGACCTGGTCGCGCAGGTCGCCCCAGCGTCACCTCGAACGGGTCGCGCGACTGCGAGCGGGCGACGATCGCGACGCGGCCCGAGTCCTCGTCGAGGCCGACCATGTGCTCGGCGTAGTTCAGCGTCGCGCCCTCGAACCAGCGCGCGCCGGGCATGACCCGCTCGCTCAGCACGCGCTCGTACGGCGCGTGCGCGCGGACGCCGAAGAAGTCCCAGATCGCCGCCCAGAAGCCCTCGAGGTCCTCGACCGACCAGCGCAGCGCCGCGTCGTAGTCGTCGAGGGCGACGCCGCGCGCGGCGACGAAGTCCATGAAGCGTCCGACCTGCGTCGTCGTCGCGCGCGTCGGCCGGCGGGGTCCACAGCACGTCGCCCAGGGTCACAGCCATCCGAGCAGCTCCTCCACCGAGTCGATCACCGCGTGCGGCCGCCGGCGCTCGGGCAGCCGCGAGAGGTCCATGTTCCCCGTGATGCCCGTCCGCACGAGCACGGTGCGCGCGCCGCCGAGCAGGCCGAGGCCGATGTCCATGCGCACGTCGTCGCCGGTCACGAGCAGGTCCGCGGACGGCACGCCGAGGCGCGCGCTGACCTCCTGCACGGCCGCGCGCGACGGCTTGCCGACGACGGTCGGCCGGACGTCGGCCGCCTTCGCGATCGCCGCGGTCACCATCGCGCCGCGGCTGAAGATCGGGCCGTTGGCGCCGGCGTAGGCCGGCAGGTAGTTCGCGGTCAGCAGCCGCGCGCCGCCGGTGACGGCGCGCGCGGCCTGCTCGAGGTCGGGGATCGTCGTGTCGTCGACGTGGAGGACGAGGACCGCGCCGGCCGCCGGGCGGCGCCGTCGCCCTGGCCGACGATCACGTCGACCCCCTCGCGCGCGAGCAGGTCGGCCACCGACGGCTGCGCGAACAGCAGCACCGGCGCACCGGCGTGGCGGCGGCGCAGGTACGACAGCGCGCTGCGCACCGGCGTGACCATCTCCTCGTCGGAGACGGGCAGGCCGTCGGCGCGCAGATCGCGCGCGAACTGCGCGGGCGGCATGTGGCTGCCGTTGGAGAAGATCGCGAGCGGGCGGCCCGACGCGCGGATCGCCTCGAGCACCTCGACCGCCCCCGGCAGCGGGTGCACGCCGTCGGGGAAGCGGCGCACGAGCGTGCCGTCGACGTCGAACACGAAGCCGCGGACGTCATCGAGGCGCATGCGACGCCTCCCCGGGCGAGCGGCGGTACTCCACGAGCGTGTCGTCCTTCTCGAAGCGCAGGTAGCCGATCGACGGGCGCCGCGCGACCTCGTCGAGCAGGCGGACGAGCGGATCGCGGCCGGGGCGCGGCGGCGCGGGGCGCTCGCCGCGCGAGGTCTCGACCATCGCGTCGACCTGCTCGGCGGGCATCGTCAGGCGCAGCAGCAGCTCCTCGTCGGAGATCCGCGTGCCGAAGCGCTCGCGCGCGCCGTCGAGCGAGAGCGGCTCGACCGCCCGCAGCTCCGCCGCGTGCGAGGAGGACAGGACGCGGTCGGCGACGTCGGGGTCGGGCGGCGCGGGCGGCGTGCCGAAGTGGCCGAGGAAGTAGACGATGACGTCGTCGGGGATCGTCCGGTAGCGCTCGCCGTCCATGACGTTCATCACCGCCTGCGTCCCGACGAACTGCGAGAACGGCGTGACCATGATCGGCCAGCCGAACTCGGCGCGGACCCGGCCGCACTCCTCGAGCGCCGCCTCGAACAGCTCCGGCCGGCGCATCTCCGCGAGCTGGCGGCGCATCGTCGTGACCATCCCGCCCGGCATCTGGTGGCGGTAGTAGGCGGCGTCGAACTCGGCCGGCGCGCCGAGCGGCAGGCGCTTGTCGAGGGCGAGCGCGCGGAAGTGCGCGGACACCGCGGCGAGCGCGTCGACGTCGAGCGCGTGGGCGAGCCCGGTCGCCTCGAGGTTGTGGAGCGTGGTCTCGGCGGCCGGGTTCGAGGTGCCGTTCGCGACCGGCGCGACCGCGGTGTGGAGCGTGCCGAACCCGAGCCGCGCGCCCTCCATGTACATCTGCGGCGCGAGCCCGATCGTGCCGTGGCTGTGCAGCTCGACCGGCCGCGGGGCGAAGCCGTCGAGGAACAGCGGCGCGAGCTCGCGCAGGCGCGCGACGTCGACGAGCCCGCCCGGGTCCTTGAGGTACAGGCGGTCGACGTCGGGGCACGCGCCCATCGCCGCGCGCCCGCTCGGCGTAGAAGGCGTCGGTGTGGACGGGGCTGACCGAGTACGTGAGGCCGATGACGACCTCCTCGACGCCCTCGGCCTTCGCGATCCGCGCCATCTGGGCGAGGTCGGGCGCGGCGTTCATCGGGTCGGCGATCTGGACGCGCCGCAGGCCGTTGCGCACCATGCAGCGGAACACGAGCGCGACGACGTCCTCCGCGCACGGGCGCCAGGAGATGAAGCGCTTGCCGGTCGTGATCATCGAGAGCGGCGTGTCCGGCATCGCCGCGCTCGTGCGGCGCAGCCGCTCCCACGGGTCCTCGCGGTGGAAGCGCACGGACACGGCCATGTGCGTGCTCGAGGTGAAGTCGCACGCGCGGAAGCCGACGCGGTCCATCGTCGGTGCGATCGCGAGGACGTCCGGGGTCGTGAGGCCGGTCGCGCCCCACAGCGACTGGTTGCCGTCGCGCGTCGTCGTGTCGACGATCTCGATCGTCCGCGGGCCCGGTCGCGGTCACGCGAGCGCCTCCTCCTCGAGCCAGCGCGTCGTGACCGCGCCGGCGGCGAAGTCGCGGTGCGCGAGGACCTCGCTCAGCAGCGCGCGGTTGCACTCGACGCCCTCGACCTCGAGGCCGGCGAGCGCCTCGCGCAGCACGCCGACGGCGCTCGCGCGGTCCGGGCCGCGGCCGATGAGCTTGGCCATGAGCGAGTCGTAGTGCGGCGGGATCAGCGTGCCGTCGGCGCAGTGGGTGTCGACGCGGAGGCCCTTCAGGTCCGGGACCGCGAAGCGCGCGAGCCGCCCCGGGCTCGGCCGGAAGTCGTGGGCGACGTCCTCGGCCGTCAGGCGCGCCTCGACCGCGTGGCCGTCGACCGCGACGTCGTCCTGGGCGAAGCTCAGCGGCTCGCCCGCGGCGATACGGATCTGCTCGGCGACGAGGTCGCGGCCGGTGACCTCCTCGGTGACCGGGTGCTCGACCTGGATGCGGCAGTTGCACTCGAGGAAGAAGTGCTCGCCGGTCGCGGCGTCGACCATGAACTCGACGGTCCCGAGGTTGACGTACCCGATCGCTCGGGCGAAGGCGACCGCGTCGTCCGTGAGCGCCGCCCGCTGCTCCGGCGTGAGCGACGGCGCGGGGGCCTCCTCGATGACCTTCTGGTAGCGGCGCTGGACCGAGCAGTCGCGCTCGCCGAGGTGGACGACGGCGCCGTGCGTGTCGGCGGCGATCTGCACCTCGACATGGCGGGCGGCGGCGACGAAGCGCTCGACGTACAGGCGCGGGTCGCCGAAGGCGGCGTCGGCCTCGGCGACGGCGACGCCGAAGAGGGCGTCCAGCCCGGCCGGGTCGCGGGCGAGCTTGATGCCGCGGCCGCCCCCGCCGCCCGCGGCCTTGAGCAGGACCGGGTAGCCCGCGTCGGCGGCGAACGCGTGCGCGGCGTCGACGTCCGCGACCTCGCGCGCCGGGCACGAGCGGCAGCCCGGCCGCGGCCGCCGCGGCGCGCGCGCGGAGCTTGTCGCCGGCGAGCTCGATGACCTCGGGCGGCGGGCCCGACGAACGCGATCCCCTCCTCGCGCGCGAGCGCCGCCAGGCGCGGGTTCTCGGAGAGGAAGCCGTAGCCGGGGTGGATCGCGTCGCAGCCGGTGCCGAGGGCGGCCTGGACGATCGTCTCGGGCCGCAGGTAGCTGTCGGTCGCGCGCGCCGGGCCGATGCAGACGGCGCGGTCGGCGAGGCGCGCGGCGGCGCTGTCGCGGTCGACGTCCGAGACGCCGGCGACGGCCTCGAGCCCGAGCGCGCGGCAGGCCCGGACGATGCGCACCGCGATCTCCCCGCGGTTGGCGACGAAGACGCGCCGGAGCGTCATGCCGCCGTGTCGACCCGGAACAGCGGCTCGCCGTACTCGACGAGCTCCGCGTTCGTGGCGCAGACCTCGACGACCGTCCCCGCGACCCCGGCCTTGATCGAGTTCATCATCTTCATGACCTCGATCAGGCAGACGACCGTGTCGGGCTCGACCGGCGAGCCGACGTCGACGTACGGGTGCTGGCCGGGGGCGCTCGCGCGGTAGAACGTGCCGAGCATCGGGGCGTCGATCGTGGCGGCGCCGTTGGCGGTGGGCTCGGCCCGGGTCCCGGCTCGGTCGCGGGTCCCGGCTCGGTCGCCGGTCCCGGCTCCGTCGCCGGGCGCCGGCTCGCCCGCGCCCCGCCGCACGTGCAGCCGGAACCCCGGCATGTCGATCCGCAGCTCGTCGAGCTCCGACTCGTCGATGATCCGCAGGATCTCGCGGACGTCCTCGTCGGTCAGGCCCATCGCCTCAGCCCGCCCCGCCGCCGCCCGCGCCGAACCGGCTCATCACCATCGACAGCGCCGAGGCCGGCGCGGGCTCCGCGCTCGCGTCCTTCGTCGCCCCCGTCGCCGTCACCGGCCGCGACTGCAGGACGAACAGCGTGCCGTCGGGCGCGATCGCCCACTCGACGTCCTGATGGCCGCCGAAGTGGCGCTGCACGAGCCGCGCGAGATCGACGAGCGCCGCGAGCTGCTCCTCGCCCAGGGACGGCAGGCTCTGGCGCTCCTCGGCCACGGGCACGCGCGACGGTCCCGCTGCCGTCGCCGGCCGGCCGGTACTCGACGTGCTTGGCGCTGATCGTCTGGCGCACGACCTCGCGGGTCACCCGCGACACGAGGTACTCGTCGGGCGTGACCTCGCCGCCGACGACGGCGAGCCCGAGGCCCCAGCTCGCGTTGACGGCGATGACGCTCGGGTCGCCGCTCACCGGGTTGCACGTGAACATGACGCCCGACACCGCGGCGTCGACCATGCGCTGGATCGTGACGCCCATCTCGGGCGCGCCGCCGCTCGCCAGCCGCGCGCGGTACGTCATCGCCGGCGCGCTGTACGTGCTCGCCCAGCAGTCGCGCACCGCATCGCACACGGCGTCGGCGCCGCGGACCCAGAGGTACGTCTCCTGCTGGCCGGCGAACGTCGCCTCGGCGCTGTCCTCGCCGACCGCGCTCGAGCGCACCGCGACCGGCGGCGTCGCCGAGCTCGGCGTACCGGCGCCCGCGATCTCCGCCCGCACGTCCTCGGGCACCGCGGTCGCGCAGACCGCGGCGCGGATCGTCGTCGGCCGCCGCCTGCACGGTGCCCACGTCGTCCGGGCGCACGCCGGCGATCGCCTCGCCGATGCGCGCCTCGAGGCCGCCCGCCGTCAGGAAGGCCTGGAAGGCGCTCGTCGACAGCGCGAAGCCGGGCGGCACCGGGATCCCCGCCGCGAGCAGCTCGCCGAGGCTCGTGCTCTTGCCGCCGAACCGCGGCGTGTCGGCGGCGCGCAGGCCGTCGAGCGGGCGGGTGTGGCCGTCGCGTCACGCGGCCGCCCCGTCCCCGTCGAGGATCGTGACCGTGCCCGCCGTCCCGTCGACGCGGATGCGCTGGCCGGTGCGGATCTGCGCCGTCGCGCGGCCGGTGCCGACGACCGCGGGCAGGCCGTACTCGCGGCAGACGATCGCGGCGTGCGACATGACGCCGCCGATGTCGGTGACCGTCGCGGTGATGCGGCTGAAGATCGGCGCCCACGCCGGCGACGTGCTGCCGCACACGAGGATCTCGCCGTCGCGCACGTCGCCGATCTGGTCGACGCTCTTCACGATCGCGGGCCGACCCCTCGACCACGCCCGGCGCCGCCGGCGAGCCGCGCAGCTCGATCTGCGCGCCGTCCTGCGCGCGCGCCCACTCCTGCAGCCGCTCGGGCGTGATGCCCCAGAGCATGACGGTGATCGGGTCGTTGGTCGCCGCCTCGGGCATCGTCCCGAGCGCCGGCGGCGGGGTCCAGTCGGCGAGCTTCGCCAGCAGCGCCCGGCGGCGCGCGACGATCGGCTTCCAGTGCGTCCCGCCGAGCGCCAGGCCGCCGGACGCCCAGTGCAGCACGAGCTCCTCGAGCGCCTGCATCACCTCGTGGCGCGAGAGCTGGAAGACGTCCTCGGCGTCCTCGAGGTAGTCGTGCTCGGCGAGCAGCGCGCCGAACTCGCGGACCTTGTTGTACCAGGAGGTCAGGAACCAGTAGTCGCAGTAGAACTTGTGCTCCTCGACGTACGGGAACACCGTGCGCGACAGCCGAGCAGCTCCTGGAACGGGCCCGCGCTGCTCGTCGGAGAGCAGCTCCGCGTAGCCCTCGGCGAGGCGGTCGCGCTCGCGCGCGAGCTCCGCGGTCGGGCGCTCGATGTCGCGTCCCTGCTCGCAGCGCCGAGATGTGCCCGGCGATCGACGCGTACGGGATGCTCGGGTCGTCGAGCCACGAGCGGTAGTAGTGGTACAGGCCGTCGCCGGTGCCCATGTTGAACCACGGGTCCTTGACCTTCTCGAGCTCCTCGAGCCACGCGCGCCCCGCGTCGCTCGTCGCGAGCTCGGCGTCGATCTCGGCCGGCGGTGCGCCCGTCGCGCGAACGCCGGCGCGACGCCCGTGTCGACCGCCAGCCGCGCGAGGCGCCGCAGCTCCTCGTCCGGGCGGAACATGATCACGTCGATGCCCGCGACCATCTGCGCGATGTGCTGGTCGGGGATGTCGGGCAGCGCCCCCTTGCAGAAGTCGGAGAACGTCAGGTACGCGCCGTAGCCGAGCAGCAGGAACTCGAAGTGGTGCTGCCACATCCGCTCGCGACATGCGCAGCGCGCGCCGATAGCGCGTCGAGCACCTTGTAGAAGCGCGTGTCCTCGTCGCCGAAGACGACCTCGTCGGGCTCGTACTCGGGCAGGTCCGGGACCTCGAGCGCCTCGAGCTCCGCGAGCAGCGCCTCCATCTTCGTCTGCCACTTCGCGTACAGCGCGTCCCAGTTCTGGAAGTAGTAGCCCGCGCGCTTCTGGAAGAACTCGGCCCGCTCGGCGATCTTCGCCGGGTCGGTCACCGCGTTGACCGAGATGTAGACGTAGGAGTTGACGACCCGGTAGTCGATGCCCATCGCCGGCGGGACCGCGAACGCGCGGTTCTGCCAGTTCGCCAGCGCGTAGTACGGCCCGTCGATCGAGGTGACGTCGAACGCCGGCATCGGCACCGGGAAGTGCATCGAGTTCCAGAACCAGAGCCGCGCCTCGTCGGGCTCGCGGCGCTCCTCGGCGAAGAGCGCGTAGTGCGGGTACAGCTCCTCCCAGCCCTCGCAGCCGGGCGGTGTGGAGATCTCGAACGGGCTGGGGAACGAGCCCACCGCGCGCGCCGACGTCGTCATCTGCTCTCTCCTCCTCGTCGTCCTCCGACGGGCCTCCCGCCCCCTGGCGCGAACACTACATATCCACAGACGTGAGGGCCGCGCGGGAGACCCGCCGCGGCCGCCGCCTACCATCGCCGCCATGATGAACGACGGACGGCGGGCGGGCGGTGCTCGTGACGGGCGGATCGCGGGGGATCGGCGCGGCCGTGGCGCGCGCGTTCGCGGAGGCGGGCGACCGCGTCGCGGTCCACCACGGCCGCAACGCGGAGAAGGCGCGCGCGGTCGCGGCCGCGCTGCCGGGGGACGGCCACGCGGTCGTCGGCGCGGACCTGGCCGACCCCGACGCCGTGCGCGCGATGGTCGACGAGGCGGCCGAGCGGCTCGGCGGCCTCGACGTGCTCGTCAACAACGCCGGGATCTTCGCGCCGCACCCGATCACCGAGACGACCTACGAGGAGTGGCAGCAGGGCTGGCGCGACACGCTCGGCGTCAACCTCGTCGGCGCGGCGAACGTCACGTGGTGCGCGGTGCGCCACATGCTCCGCGCGGGCGGCGGGCGGATCGTCAACGTCTCCTCGCGCGGCGCGTTCCGCGGCGAGCCGGCCCAGCCCGCCTACGGCGCGAGCAAGGCGGGGCTGATCGCCTTCGGCCAGTCGCTCGCGCGCGACCTCGGCCCGCACGGGATCACGGTCGCCGCGGTCGCGCCCGGCTTCACCGAGACCGACATGGCGGCCGAGGCGCTCGAGGGCGAGCGCGGCGCCGCGCGCCGCGCCGAGAGCCCGCTCGGCCGCGTCGCGACGCCGGAGGAGGTCGCGGCCGCGGTCGTGTTCCTCGCCTCGCCCGCCGCGACGATGGCGACCGGCGCGGTGCTCGACGTCAACGGCGCGTCGTACCTGCGGATGTAGCCGTCATCCGAAGCGGATGATGCGGCCGGCCGCACCGCGCGGTTGCATCACCCCATGTCCGAAGCCCAGCCGCGGCGGCTGCTCGTCGTCGCCAACCTCACCGAGTCCACCCCGCAGCTGCTCAAGGAGGTCGAGCGCCGCGCGAAGGCCGGCTGCAGCGTGACGCTGATCGTCCCGCCCGAGCACCATCCCGACGCGCCCGATTGGTCGCCGGAGGACGCGAAGGACCTGGTGCAGCGCTCCGCGCACGGCCGTCCGGTCCAGGTCGTCGACGCCGGCGCCGACGCAGCGGCGACGATCAGCGGCCTCGTCAGCGAGGGCGCCTGCGACGAGATCCTCCTGTGCACGCCGCCCGAGCACCACCCGCACTGGCACCGTCACAACCTCCCGGCGGAGATCCAGAAGCTCGGGATTCCCGTGACCGTCATCGCGCCCGACGCCACCGGCTGGTCCTACGAGCACGGCTTCCCGGACGATTGGGTGCGAACGGAGGTGGGACCGCTTACCTGACCGCCGGCGCGTCCGGGCTCGGGTCGGCCGGGTCCGCGGCGGACGGGTCCGCGGCGGCCTGCGCCCGCCGCTCTGCCGCGTCCACCCGGCGGAAGTTGTGGATCGCCAGCCACGTGAGCACGATCGCGACCGCGGTCGCGGCCGGGCTGTGCAGGAGCACGCTCGCCGGGATGAGGAAGATCGACACGATCCACCCCACGAGCGCGACGCGATAGCGCGGGCTGTGCGCGCTGAACCGCTGCCAGGCGCTCGGCTTGGCCGGCTCCGCGGCGGTCGCCACCGCCGGCGCGTCGGGTTCCCGTCGTCTGGTTCGTCCCACGCCGGCCATCCTACGCGGCTCGCGGACGCGGTACGGTCGCTCGCCCGTGTTCGTCCTGCTGCTCACCTACGTCCGGCCGCTGCCCGAGGTCGACGCGCTCATGCGCGAGCACATGGCGTGGCTGAAGGAGCAGTACGCCGCCGGGCGCTTCGTCGTGTCGGGGCGGCGCATCCCGCGCACGGGCGGCGTCATCCTCGCCCGCGGCGACGACCGGGACGAGATCGAGGCGCTGGCGGCGACCGACCCGTTCGTGCGCGGCGGCGTGGCGACGTGCGAGGTCGTCCAGTTCCGCGCCTCCCAGACCGCGCCGGGCCTCGACGCCCTGGCCTGAGCGCCGGCGCGGCGGCGGAGGACGTACCGTCCCGGCCGTGGACGCCGATCAGGTTCTCGCCTTCCGTCTCGCCCGCTCCGGCCTCGCCGCCCGCGACGGGCGCGGGCTCGCCGAGGCGGCCGCGTGCCCGGCCTCGGACTTCGCCCGCGACGCCGCGCTGCTCGCCCTCGCGGCGCGCACCGACGACCTCACCCGCGAGCGCTACCGCGCCGCGATCGACGCGGGCGACATCGTCGTCGCGCACATCGTCCGCGGCGCGATCCACGCGCTCGCGCCCGGCGACCTCGCCCTCTACGGCCGCGCGCTGATCGCCCGCGACGACGACGAGCTCGCCGCCCAGCTCGGCCGGCAGGTGAAGGGCCTGGCCGAGGAGAAGGGCTTCGCCCCGACCGCCGCCCTCGACGAGGTCGCCGCGGCGACGAGCGACGCGCTGAAGAAGGGCCGGACGCTCGACAAGAACGAGCTGCACGAGGAGCTGCGCGGGCGCGTCAGCGCGGATCTCATGCCCTGGTGCCGGGGCTGCAAGAGCCACCACGTCGCGCCGATGCTGTGGCGCTACGCGACGGTGCGGGCGGGCGCGCGGCTCGACGCCGACCGCCGCTACGTCCAGGGCCGCCCCGGCCGGGCGCCCGCCGCGCGCGACGCGGTCCGGCGCTTCCTCGGCTTCTACGGGCCCGCCCAGCCGGGCGACTTCGCCGAGTGGGCCGGGCTCGCCAAGCCGCACGCCCGCCGGCTGTGGGACGAGGCCGTCCCGGACCTCGCCGAGGTGAAGGTCGGCGCGCGCACGGCGTGGCTGCTGCGCGACGACCTGGCCGACCTCGAGTCGCCGCCCGCGGCCGGCGGCATCCGCCTGCTGCCGCCCGGCGACCCGTACCTCCAGAAGCCGAACCGGCCGCTGCTCGCGCCCGACGAGGAGCTCCGCAAGCGGCTCTTCCGCCCGGTCGCGAGCCCCGGCGCGGTGCTCCGCGACGGCCGCCTCGTGGGCCTCTGGCGCGCCCGGGCGAAGGGGCGCAGGACGGAGCTCTCGGTCGAGAAGATCGGCCGCCTCGCGCGCGGTGACCTCGAGGACGAGGCCGGGCGGGTCGCGGCGCTGCGCGGATCGTCGGAGGCCGTCGTCGCCATCGCATGACGCCGCGGGTGTCACCCGCATGACCGCGGTGCGCTGACGTCCGACCGTGACGTCGGCCGATCGGCGCTGTCCTTCGCTGCGGAGGGCTCGATGGCAAGGAGGAACCGATGAAGAGCAGGGGTCTGGCAACGATCGCGGCGGCCGCGGCGCTCGCCACCGGCGGGCTCGCCGGGCAGGCGGCCGCGACGACGCACGACCAGGGCGGCGGGCAGAAGAACTGCACCCGCAGCGAGCAGCGCACCGACACGACGCGCTTCAAGACGCGCAGCTGCGTGACGACCCGCGACGACCGCGTCCGGGCCGATCTGCGGATCGAGGTCCGCGCGCAGATGCCGAGCGCGGCGATGGCGGCGGACGCGAACGTGCGCATCCGCGAGCGCGTCCGCGACGAGGAGCGCAACGGCGACATGCGCGTCCGGGTGCGCACCGAGCACCGCCGGCGCGTCGAGGGCGACGTCATGCGCGACGAGGTCCGCGTGCGCGTCGACGTGCGCGGCGCGAACCATCCGCAGGTCACGATCGGCGCGGCCGCGAACGGCGTGCTCCCGATCACCGTGACCCAGCTCGACGCGAACGGCCAGCCGGTCGTCCTGCGCACGCTGAGCGTCAGCGTCCCGCAGGCGCAGTAGCCGTCGGCGGGCCCGTGCGGGCGCGTCGTGTCATCAGGCACGGCGACCCCGCACGGGCGCCGCGCCTGCCGCGCGCCACGTCGTGCCACGGTGCGCGAGATCGTCGCGGACACCCTGCACAACGTCGTCGACCCGCTGGTCTACGACGAGGCCGTCAGCCTCATCGAGGAGCACAAGCTCGCCGGTCGCGACGTCGTCATCGTGTCCACGAGCGGCACCGAGGTGGTCGAGCCGATCGGCGCGCTGCTCGGTGCCGACATCGTCGTGGCGAGCCGGCTCGAGGAGGTCGACGGCAAGTACACCGGCAACATCGACTACTACGCGTACGCCGAGGAGAAGGCCCGCGCGGTCCTCGAGCTCGCCGAGCAGCGCGGCTACGACCTCGAGCGCAGCTTCGCCTACAGCGACTCCGTCACCGACGTACCGATGCTCGAGGTGGTCGGCCACGCGTTCGCGGTCAACCCCGACAAGGAGCTGCGCAAGGTCGCCACCACGCGGGGCTGGCCGGTGCTGGTGTTCACGAAGCCGGTCACGCTGCGCAGCCGGGTCCCCGCCAAGCAGACCCTCGCCGCCCTCGCCGTCGGCGGCGTGGTCGCGGTGGGTGGGGTGCTCTGGGCCAACGCGCGGCGCAAGCGGCTCGGCGTCTGAGTCCCAGCTCCTGCTCACCCGGCTCCCAGGCTCGTCGCCGGTTCTCCTCGCGCCTCAGCCACCGTCCGGCGAGGCGGCCGTGCAGCGGCCGACGAGCCCGACCCCCAACCCATCCGTGATGACGAAGGGAGGGGTGACGCGCGAGCGGCCGTGCGGGCCGGCCCGCGGGGCCAAGCACGACCCGGTGACACGAGTGCAGGCCCAGACTCCCCCAAATCGCAGGTGGCACCCGAAGTTCTGGACCTCGGATGCCACCGCTGACACGTGAACCCGGCTACCAGGCGTGCATCACCTAACTGCTGCCGCGGACAGTTTCCGCTGGCAAGCGCCCTCTGCGAAGGGTAGATCGCCGCGTGGGTACCCGGCTCACGTGCGGTCTGGAGTTGTCGGACCCATGTCTACGCCGGATCGGGCGGTGTCACAAGGCCTTGAAATCGAGGGCCGATGAGAGGACTCTGGTGGATGTGTACGGCCTCTTCGGGAGGTCGTTTTTCGTCTGTCCAGGGGCCTTTTCGCCCTGTCCCGCAGGCCCTTCCGGCTACTCCAGGTCGCGTCGCAGCGGGCTCGCCTCGGCACCCGCGGCGTACGCCTCGGCGGCGTAGAGCAGCCACGCGTGCACGCCGTTCGCGCCGCCGTCGCGGTAGGCCCGCAGGTTCGACTCGTACGCCGGCCGCAGGGCCAGGTGCGCCGCCTCGGGGACCGTCAGCGACTTCTCGTCGACCCCGCGAGCGACCAGGACGAGGCGCTCGGCGGCCCGCGCGACCAGGCCGTTGTGCGAGGCGAACGGCGCCGCCGTGGCGAGGTCCGCGTGCACCACGGCGGCCAGCAGCAGGGCCGGGACCGACGACGGGCCGCTGAGCAGCCGGGCCACGCCCTGGAGCCGCTCGGCGGCCTCGGCGTCGCGCGGCCGGCCGAGCTCGTCGTCCGCGAGCGAGCCGGCGGCGGCCAGCGTGTGCAGCCGCGCGAGCACCTGGAGCGGCGAGCGCGACAGCGTCGGCGCCAGCCCGAGGAGCGAGGTCGAGACCCGCACCGCGTCGGCCGCGACCGCGTCGCCCGCGCCCTCGCGCACCGCGGCCAGCGACGACCCCGACCCCTCCAGCACCGCCGAGGCGTGCGCCCCTCGGAGCAGGGACTCGGCGGTCGTCTCCGGCGACGTACGGCGCAGCCCGCGGTCGCGCAGCACCACGTCGATCCCGTCGCGGGCGGCCGCGAAGGCCGAGGGCACGCCCTCCAGGGAGGCCAACCAGGCCAGCGGGTCGCTCGGAATGGCTCACGGGTCGAACGCTATCCAGCCGGTAACTTGGCCGGTGATGAGTACCGAGCAACAGCGCGACCCTGCCCGCTCCTTCGGCGGGGTGGCCGACGCCTACGACCGTGGGCGCCCGACGTACCCGCGCGAGGCGGCGGTCTGGCTGACCTCCGAGAAGCCCCTCAGCGTCCTCGAGCTGGGCGCCGGCACCGGCAAGCTGACCGAGCAGCTGGTCGCCCTCGGCCACGACGTGCACGCCACCGAGCCGGACCCGAAGATGTTGGCCATCCTCGACAGGAACCTCCCCGACGTCCGCCTGTCCCGGGCCCCCGCCGAGGAGATCCCCGCCGGCGACGCGTCGTACGACGTGGTGGTGAGCGCGCAGGCCTTCCACTGGTTCGACCCCGACCGCGCGCTGCCCGAGATCGCCCGGGTGCTCAGGCCGCACGGCCGGCTCTCCCTGGTCTGGAACCAGCGCGACGAGCGGATCCCGTGGGTCAAGCGGCTCGGCCGGATCATCGGCACCCAGGAGCACCTCACCGACCCGGCGAGCTGCTGGAGCGGGTCGAGGCTGTTCGGGTCGGTCGAGCAGGAGTCCTTCCGGTTCTGGCAGGTCGTCGACCGCCGCTCCGTCCAGGACCTCGTGCGCTCGCGCTCGAACGTCGCGGTGCTGCCGCCGGGCGAGCAGGAGGCCAAGATGGCCGAGGTGCTCGCCTTCTACGACGACTACGGCCGGGGCATGGACGGCATGCAGCTGCCGTACACCGCGAGCTGCTTCCGGTCCGAGGTGCTGGACCGGGTGCTGCCGACGGTCACCGAGCCGTCCGAGCCGACCGAGACGCTCCGCCTCGGACGGCTCCTCGACCGACATGCTGCTCATCGACTTCCGCTGACGGGCGTCAAGGGCCCCTTCACCCGCATGTGTGACCGGGGCCACAATGGGCAACCGGTCGGGCATGTTCCAACAGGACCTCCAGCCCGTCGGTGACTCCCTCGCCCTGAGCGCACTGTGCGGAGCCTTGCCGTTGCTCGCCCTGTTCGTGCTGCTGGGCGGGCTCAGGATGAAGGCCTGGCTGGCCGGTGTCATCTCGCTCGTGGTCGCCCTCCTCGTGGCGGTCACCTTCTTCGAGATGCCGGTCGACCAGGCGCTGCTCGCCGGGACCGAGGGCGCGGCGTTCGGCTTCTTCCCGATCCTCTGGATCGTCATCAACGCGATCTGGGTCTACAACCTCACCGTCGCGAGCGGGCACTTCGACGTGCTGCGCCGCTCGTTCGAGAAGGTCAGTCCCGACCAGCGGGTGCAGGCGATCATCATCGCCTTCTGCTTCGGCGCCCTGCTCGAGGCACTGGCCGGCTTCGGTACGCCGGTCGCGATCACCGTCGTCATGCTGATGGCGCTGGGCTTCCAGCCGATGAAGGCCGCGGTCGTGGCGCTCGTCGCCAACACCGCGCCCGTCGCCTTCGGCGCCCTGGCCACCCCGATCGTCACCCTCGGCACGGTCACCTCCGGCGCCTCGGACGACCCGCGGCTCAACACCGAGACCCTCGGCGCGATGGTCGGTCGGCAGACACCGCTGCTCGCGCTCGTCGTACCCCTGATCCTGGTCCTGATCGTCGACGGCCGCCGCGGCATCCGGAACGCGTGGCTGCCGGCGGTGGTGTGCGGCTCCGCGTTCGCGGTGGCGCAGTTCGTGGCCGCCAACTACATCTCGGTCCCGCTGACCGACATCATCGCCTCGCTGGTCTCCGCCGGCGCCGTCGTGCTCCTGCTGCGGGTCTGGTCCCCGGCCGAGGTGCTCACCGCTGAGCCGATCGACCAGCCCGTGGGGGCCACCGCCACCCACGCGCCGGACGCCGTCACCGCTGGCGCGCGGCCGCGCAGCGGTGGCGCGAGCGGCGCCGGTACGTCGGACGCCGACGACCTCACGGACCCGCACCACCACGACACGGGCGCCGACGTCGCCCGCGCGTACGCGCCCTACCTCGTGATCATCGCGATCTTCTCGATCACCAACATCACCGCGGTGAAGGAGCGGTTGGCCGAGGAGCCGTGGACCAAGATCTTCGCCTGGCCCGGCCTCGACGTGCTCAACACCGCGGGCGATCCCGTCGCGACGACCAACTTCACCCTGAACTGGCTGCCGGCCGCCGGCACCCTGATGATCCTCGCCGGCATCATCACCGCACTGATCCTGCGGGTTCGGCCGGGCACCGCGGTGCGCGCGTACGGCAAGACGTACGTCGAGCTGAAGTCGGCCATCGTCACCGTCATGGCGGTGCTCGCGCTGGCCTACGTGATGAACCTGTCGGGCCAGACCGCCTCGCTCGGCGCGTGGCTGGCGCAGGCCGGCGCCGCGTTCGCGATCCTCTCGCCGATCATCGGCTGGCTCGGCGTCGCGGTCACCGGCTCGGACACCTCGTCCAACGCGCTCTTCGGTGCCCTCCAGGTGCAGACCGCCCAGCAGGCCGGCCTCGACCAGGTGCTGATGGCCGGCTCGAACTCGTCGGGCGGTGTGCTCGGCAAGATGGTCAGCCCGCAGAACCTCGCCATCGCCGCGGCCGCCGTCGGCCTGGCCGGCAAGGAGGGCGACATCTTCCGCAAGGTGATCGGCTGGAGCCTGGTGCTCCTGGCGGCCATGTGCGTGATCGTCTGGCTGCAGTCGACGCCGGTGCTGAGCTGGATGGTGCCGTAGGGGTTGGCTGGGCCCGCGCTCGTGGCACCCAGAGGGTCGGGCCCGGGGCTGTCGCCCCGGACCCTCCCGCACACTGCCCTCACTGCGTCATCACGGAGGGTGTGTGGGTCGGGCTCGTCAGCGCTGCGCGCTGCCTCGCCCGCCTGTCGTCAGGCGACCGCGGCCGGGGCAGGTCCCCGAGAGCCTCGCGGAAGCGGAGGGTGACGAGCTCGACCACCGCGGGATGGGTGCCGAGGACGTCGGCGACGCACGAGGCCGTAGCCGACTCCGCGCGGGCGCGCGTGGCGAAGTGCCCCGGTGCCAGGAGGTACGGCGTGACCGCGTGGTCGGGCGTCACGACGTCGGCCGGCCGCGGCTCGGGGCCGGACAGCGTGGCGGCGGTGACCGGGCCGCTCCCACGCGTGGGCCAGCAGCCGCACGGCGGCGGCGAGGTCGGGCGCGGCGAGCGGGTCCCGCGACCCGGCCGCCACCAGCACCACCGGCTGACCCGGCGACGCGCCCGCCACACGGAGGCCGGCGGCCTGGGCCTGCGCGAGGAGCGGGTGCGGCCCCAGCGGGCCGGCGTGGCGCACCGGCCCGGGCGCGGTCGCCAGCGCAGCCGGCAGGTCGTGGCGGACGTGGAAGCCGGTGGAGAGCAGCAGCGGGACCACGACCGTGGGCTTCGGACGACCCGGCGAGCACGGTCGCGAGCGAGGGCGCGCACAGCTCGACGTACGACGCGACCGCCGGGCACGCCCAGGCGACGGCCCGCGAGAGCGGTGAGCCGGCGGGCCACGGCGTTGCCCGCCGCAGACCGGGTTCCGTGCGCGACGGTCACCAGCCTCACGAGCGCGGCACCGCGAGCCGGTAGCCGCGCTTGACCACCGTCTCGACGGTCCGGGTGCCGAGCGCGGCGCGGAGGCGGGCGACCGCCATCTCGACGGCGTGCTCGGAGCCGGCGGTGCCGGAGGGCAGGGCGGCGAGCAGCTCGCGGCGGGAGACGACGTGGCCGGGGTTGACGAGGAGCGCCTGGAGGACGGAGAACGGCGCCGGCGAGAGGCTGGCCTCGACGCCGTCGACGAGCACGGCGTCGCCGTGCAGCAGCAGCGTGTGGCCGGCCACCTCGAGGGTGGTGCCGGAGGAGCGCGAGGGCAGCTCGGTCTCGAGCTGCTTGACCATGGCGGCGAGGCGGGAGCGGTCGGGGAAGATCGTGGGCACGCCCCACAGCTCGAAGGCCGCGGAGGTGACGGGGCCGACGCAGGCCGCGACCACGTCGGCCTGGAAGGCGCCGATCAGGTCGTCGCGCCGGCCGGTGGAGGCGGCGGCGTCCATGAGCGAGGCGACGGCGGGGGCAGAGGTGAAGGTGACGGCGTCGAGGGCGCGGTCGGCCACGAGGTCGATGAGCCGGAACATCGGCTCCGGGTCGGGCGCCGGCTCCACCCGGTAGACGGTCACCGTCGTCACGTCCGCCCCCTGCCGCCGCAGCGCGTGGGCCACCATCGACAGCGACTGGCCGTGCTCCTGCACGACGATCCGGCGCCCGGTGAGGTCGCGGCCGCGCAGGTGGGCGAGCACGTCGTCGAAGCACTCCGAGTCGGGCGCCCACAGTTCGCGCAGCCCCTGGCGGCGCAGCGCACCGACGCTCTTGGGGCCGCGCGCGAGGATCTCGGCGGCCCCGAGCGACTCGAGCAGCGGCGGCAGCAGCCCCCACTCCTCGGCGGCGGCGAACCAGGTCTTCATGCCGATCCCGGTCGTGGCCAGGAACAGGTCGACGGGCCGGGCCAGGACCTCCTTGGTGGCGGCGTGCAGCGTCGTCGTAGACCCGGTTCGCCTCGCAGCGCCAGCGCCGGCGCCCACTCCACCGACGCGCCGCGCCGCTCCAGCAGCGCCACCTGTTCGTCGACCTTGCGCGCGGCGGTCACCCCGATCCGGAAGCCGCGCAGCGGGAGGTCGGTCACGGACTCTCCTGGGTGGGCGGACGAGGGACCCGACAAGGACAAGGCCGTCGTCGACGCGCACGTCGTACGTCGGCACCCGGACCGCCGCGTCGTCGAGGCACTGGCCGGTGCGCAGGTCGTAGGCCTGCTTGTGCATCGGCGAGGCGACCACGGGGACGTCTCCGCGGGTGCCGACGATGCCGCGGGCCAGGACCGAGGCGTGGGCAACAGGGTCGTAGTTGGAGATCGCGTAGACGTTTCGGTCGTGTGTCCGGAAGATTGCGACCGCGACGCCGGCCACCAGCGCGGCCACGCCGCCCTCGACCTCGATGTCGTCGAGCAGGCAGACCGGGGTCAACTCCGGCGTCACCGCGGCGGCCCCACCGGGATCGAGTCGGCGAGCAGGACCGGTCCGTCGCTCGCCGACGGCACCCGCTGGTCCCGCTCGTCGCGGAAGCTGATGTGCGGGTCGGGGGTCCCGGGCGCGTTGACGAAGGACACGAAGCGGCGCAGCTTCTCCGGGTCGTCGAGCGTGGCCCGCCACTCGTCGGCGTACGACGCCACGTGCCGCGCCATCGCGGCCTCGAGCTCGGTGCCGAGCCCGAGCGCGTCGTCGACCACGACCGCCCGGACCCGGTCGAGGCCGCCGTCGAGGGAGTCCACCCACGGCGCCGTCCGCTGGAGACGGTCGGCGGTGCGGACGTAGTACATGAGGAACCGGTCGAGGTAGCGCACCAAGGTCTCGGTGTCGAGGTCGCCGGCGAGCAGCCGCGCGTGCGCGGGGGTGGCGCCGCCGTTGCCGCCGACGTAGAGGTTCCAGCCCTTCTCGGTGGCGATGACACCGAAGTCCTTGGACCGCGCCTCCGCGCACTCGCGGGCGCAGCCGCTGACCCCGCCCTTGAGCTTGTGCGGCGAGCGGAGCCCGCGGTAGCGGAGCTCGAGGTCGATCGCGAGCTGCGACGGAGTCCTGCACGCCGTAGCGGCACCACGTCGACCCGACGCACGACTTCACGGTCCGCAGCGCCTTGCCGTAGGCGTGGCCGGACTCGAAGCCGGCGTCCACGAGCCGTCGCCAGATCGCGGGCAGCTCCTCGAGGCGGGCGCCGAAGAGGTCGATCCGCTGGCCGCCGGTGATCTTGGTGTAGAGCCCGAAGTCGCGGGCCACCTCGCCGATCACGATCAGCTTGTCGGGGGTGATCTCGCCGCCGGGGATCCGCGGGACGACGGAGTAGGAACCGTTGCGCTGGAGGTTCGCGAGGTAGGCGTCGTTGGTGTCCTGGAGGACCCGCGTCGGCCCGTCGAGCACGTGCCCGCCCACGAGCGAGGCCAGCATCGAAGCGATCACCGGCTTGCAGATGTCGCAGCCGCGGCCGGTGCCGTGCGCGGCGACGATCTCGTCGAACGAGGTGTAACCGTGCACGGCGACCACGTCGAACAGCTCCTGCCGGGTGAGCGGGAAGTGCTCGCAGAGGCTGCGGTCGACGGTGCGACCGACGGACTCGAAGTACTCCTCGACGACCTTCTTCACCACCGGCTTGCACGAGCCGCAGGTCGCGCCGGCCCGCGTGCAGGCGGTCACGCAGGAGGCGCTGTCGCAGGTGCCGCCGTCCGCGACCGCGTCGGTGATCGCCTGCTTCGTGACGTCGTTGCAGGAGCAGACCTGGGCCTCCGGCGGGAGCGCCACGTCCACGCCGCCGCGGCCGACGGGGAGGATCAGCTCCTCGGGGTTGGCCGGGAGCGGCAGGCCCGAGGCCACCATCGGGCGCAGCACGCCGTACGCCGACGCGTCGCCGACGAGGACGCCGCCGAGCAGCCGGGTGCCGTCGTCGGAGACGACGAGCTTCTTGTAGACGCCGGCCACGGCGTCGGCGAAGACCAGCTCCAGCGCGCCGTCCGTGGTCGCGAACGCGTCGCCGAACGACGCGACGTCGACCCCGAGCAGCTTGAGCTTGGTCGACAGGTCGGCGCCCTCGAAGGTCCCCGCGCCACCGAGCAACGCGTCCACCACGACCTCGGCCATCGCGTAGCCGGGGGCGACGAGGCCGTACATCCGGCCCGCCGGCGCCGCGCACTCGCCGATCGCGAAGACGTGCGGGTCCGAGGTCCGGCACTGCGCGTCCACCAGGACGCCCCCGCGCTCGGCGACCTCGAGCCCGGCCGCGCGGGCCACCGCGTCGCGCGGGCGGATGCCGGCCGAGAACACCACCAGGTCGGCCTCGACCGGGTCCCGGTCCCGCAGCGCGAGCCCGGTCACGTGGGTGTCGCCGAGCACCCGCTCGGTCAGGGCCCCGGTGTGCACGCTCAGCCCGAGCGCCTCGACGTGCCGGGCCAGGGTGGCACCGCCGGCGTCGTCGACCTGGACCGCCATCAGCCGCGGCGCGAGCTCGACGACGTGGGTCTCCAGCCCGAGGCCGCGGAGCGCGTTCGCGGCCTCGAGTCCGAGCAGCCCGCCCCCGATCACTGCTCCGGTGCGCGCGGTCGCCGCCGCCGCGCGGATCGCCTCGAGGTCCTCGACGGTCCGGTAGACGAAGCAGCCCGGCAGGTCGTGGCCGGGCACCGGCGGGACGAACGGCGCCGCGCCCGTCGCGAGCACCAGCGCGTCGTAGGCGAGCACCTGTCCGTCCCCGAGCAGCACCGTCCGCGTCTCGGGGTCGAAGCCGACCACCTCGGTGCCGAGGAGCAGCCGGACCCGCGGGTCGTCGTACTCCCCCTCGGGGAGCAGCGAGAGCGCGTCGGTGCCGACCTCGAACCACGAGGTCAGCGCGACCCGGTCGTACGCCGGTCGCGGCTCTTCTCCGACCACGACCACGTCGTGGGTCTCGGTGAGGCCGCGCTCGATCGCGGCCTGGACGAAACGGTGCGCGACCATGCCGTGGCCGACGACGACCAGGGTCCTGCGGAGGTGGGGACTCATGGGCTGACTCCTTCGAGGGCGGTGCTGAGCAGGGACCGGACGGTCTCGGTGCAGCCGCCGCAGCCGGTGGTGGCGCGGGTGGTTGCCCGGGCCTCGTCGAGGGAGGCACAGCGGCGGAGCCGGCCGGCGGTCACGCCCGCGCAGGCACAGACCTCGGTGTCGTCGGCCAGGTACGCCGGCTGGACGGGCCGGTCCGCCATCAGGAGCGCGCCCGGCTCGGTCGGGCCGAGCACCGTCCCGCGGTCGTAGTGCTGGGTGATCAGCCCGACGCGGGACAGGTCGCCGACCAGGGTGGCGGCCACGATGACGCCCGCCTCGCACCACGAGCCGGCGGTGCGAGCCGACCACGGGGTTGGTGACCTCCACGACCTGGCCCTCGGCCCGATGGGGGTCGCCGAGCACGGCCACGTCGAGGTCGGTGGCCCGCAGCCGGGCCACGGTCCGGGCGCCGTCGTAGCGGATCGCCGACCCGGTCAGGTGCCGAGCGAGCAGCGCGGCCTGCTCCCAGGCCGGCGGCACGAAACCGGTGACCTGGCCGCCGTGCTGGGCGCAGTCGCCGATCGCGTGCACGTGCGGGTCGCTGGTGCGCAGCTCGTGGTCGACGACCACCCCGCGCCGTACGTCGAGGCCCGCCCGGCGGGCCAGCGCCGTGGACGGCCGGCCGCCGGCGGTGAGGACGACGAGGTCAGTGGGCAGCACGACGCCGTTGTCGAGCACGAGACCGTCGTCGGTGAGCCGGGTGGCGCGGGCGCCGGTGTAGACGCTGGTCCCGAGCCGGCGCAGGTCGCGGGCCAGGATCGCCCCGGCGCGGGCGTCGACCTGGCTGCGCAGCAGGTGCTCCCCACCCTCGACGATCTCGACCGCGAGACCTCGGCGCCCGAGCGCGCGGGCCACCTGCAGGCCGAGCAGGCCGCCGCCGACCACGACCGCCGTGCGCGCGCCGGGGGTCGCCGCTCGCCAGCCGCCGGCAGTCCTCCAGCGACCGGAACGCGTGCACCTTCTGGTGCAGCCGGCCGTCGAGCCGGACCAGGCCGCGGATCGGCGGCAGGGTCGGGATGCTGCCGGTGGCCAGGACGAGCGCGTCGTACGGCACCCGGGAGCGGTCCGCCAGCTCGACCTCGCGCTGGCCGGTGTGCAGCTCCACCACCCGCGACCCGAGGCGGAGGTCGACGTCGTCGTGGAGCGGCAGCGCGAGGCCCTCGGGGTCGTGCGTCCCCTCCAGGACCGCCGACAGCAGGATCCGGTTGTACGGCGCGTGCGGCTCGTCGCCCAGGACCGTGACCGGTCGACCGGCCGCGGCGAGCTCGTCGGCGAGCCGGGCGGCCGCCATCCCGGCGCCGACGACCACGATGCACGACGGCGACGTCATGCGCGCACCGCGCAGGCGCACACCTTGAACTCCGGCATCCGGCTGTCCGGGTCGAGGGCGTCGACGGTGAGCCGGTTGGCGCCGACCCAGTGGAAGGGCACGAAGACGGTGTCGGGCCGGATCGTGGCGACCACCCGCGCCGGGGCCTTGAGCTCGCCGCGGCGGGTGGTGACCACCACGGGCTCGCCGTCGTGGGCGCCGATCCGGTCGGCCAGCATCGGGTGCAGCTCGACGAAGGGACCGTCGTCGGGGAGCTCGCGGACCCGCCGGGTCTGGGCGCCGGACTGGTACTGCCCGAGCACCCGGCCGGTGGTCAGGTGGAGGGGGTACTCGGCGTCCACCGGCTCCGCGGGCCCGCGGTGGTCGACCGCGACGAAGCGCGCCCGCCCGTCGGCGTGCGCGAACCGGTCGGCGAACAACCGAGGGGTGCCCGGGTGCCCCGGGCCGGAGCAGGGCCAGAAGACCCCGTGCTCGGCGCGGACCCGGTCGTAGGTGATGCCGGCGTAGTCGGCGCGGCCTCCGGCCGACGCGCGGCCCAGCTCCGCGAAGACGTCCTCCGGGTCCGCGCTGAACGGCACCGGAGAGCCCACCCGCTCGGCGAGCGCGGCGATCACCTCGAGGTCGGTGCGGACGCCGGTCGGCGGGGCCACGGCCCGCTCGCGCAGGACGACCCGGCCCTCGAGGTTGGTCATGGTGCCGGTCTCCTCGGCCCACTGCGCGACGGGCAGCACGACATCGGCGAGCGCGGCGGTCTCGCTCATGACCAGGTCGGCCACGACGAGCAGGTCGAGCGAGCCCAGCCGGCGCGAGACGTGGCCGGCGTGCGGCGCCGAGACGACGATGTTGGAGCCGAAGACCAGCAGCGCCCGGGCACCGTCGGGAGTGCCGAGCGCGTCCAGCAGCTCGTACGCCGACCGCCCCGGCCCCGGCAGCGTGTCCGGTTCCACGCCCCACACGCGGGCGACGTGCTCGCGTGCGGCCGGGTCGTCGACCATCCGGTAGCCCGGGAGCTGGTCGGCCTTCTGCCCGTGCTCGCGGCCGCCCTGGCCGTTGCCCTGGCCGGTCAGGCAGCCGTAGCCCGAGTACGGCGCGCCGGGCAGCCCCAGCGCGAGCGCCACGTCGATCCAGGCCAGCACCGTGTCGGTGCCCTGGGCGTGCTGCTCTGCGCCCCGGGCGGTGAGCACCATCGCGCGGTCGGCCCCGGCCAGCAGGTCGGCCAGCGCGTGCAGCTCGGCGACCGGCACGCCG
The DNA here is from genome assembly GCA_963791175.1 of uncultured Actinomycetota bacterium. GTDB lineage: Bacteria > Actinomycetota > Actinomycetes > Propionibacteriales > Nocardioidaceae > Nocardioides. Next base: position 1,801,990 of record CAWBRC010000004.1, on the reverse strand, counting down.
GTCACCCGCTCGACGCGCTCCGGCCACCACGCGGCGACCGCCCGCCGTACCGCCTCCCAGCCGGTGGTGCGCCGCGCGACGAAGTCGTCGTCCACCGCGCCCCGGGCGTCGAGCAGGTGCAGCAGACCGAGGGCGAGTGCGAGGTCGGTGCCCGGGACCGGCTGGAGGAACAGGTCGGCCCGCTCAGCGGTAGGTGTGCGCCGGGGGTCGACCACCACGACCCGTCCGCCGCGCGCACGGAGCCGGTCCAGGTGGCGCGCCGCGGGCGGCATCGTCTCGGCCAGGTTGGAGCCGACCAGCACCAGCACGTCGGTGTGCTCGACGTCGGCGAGCGGGAACGGCAGCCCGCGGTCGATCCCGAACGCGCGGTTGCTCGCCGACGCGGCCGACGACATGCACCAGCGGCCGTTGTAGTCGATCTGGCTGGTGCCGAGCGCGACCCGGGCGAGCTTGCCGAGCTGGTAGGCCTTCTCGTTGGTGAGCCCGCCGCCACCGAAGACCGCCACGCTGTCCGCGCCGTACGACGCGCGCAGGTCGCGGAGCCGGGCCCCGACGAGGTCGAGGGCCTCGTCCCAGGTCGCCCGGCGCAGCGCGCCGCTGGGCCGGTCCCGGACCAGCGGCGAGGTCAGCCGCTCGCGGTGGCCGTGCAGACCAGCGGCGGTCCAGCCCTTGCGGCACAGCGCGCCCTCGTTGACGGGGAACTCCGGCCACGGCTGCACCTCCAGCGCACGACCCCGGCGCTCGAGCGTCATCCCGCACTGGAGGCTGCAGTAGGGGCAGTGCGTGCGCGTCGTCATCTACACCCCGGCACGGGCCAGGCTGGTCGCGCCGGCGGTGGCGGGACGGCGTAGGTAGACCGCGTAGGTGACCACGGCGCAGACGGCGTAGAAGCAGGTGAATACCACGAAGGCGCCGCGCGTCGCCGACAGCGGGTCGTCCACCCACGGCGAGCTGAACGCGATCGGGATGAGGAAGCCGCCGAGCGCGCCCACGGCGCCGATGACGCCGATGGCGGCCGAGGCCTGCTTGGTGGCGGCCCCGAGCGCCCGGGCGCGCTCGGGGGTGCCGGCGTCGGTGCTGCGCAGCGCCTCGGTGCGCCAGATGGCCGGGATCATCTTGTACGTCGAGCCGTTGCCGATCCCGGTGGCGGCGAAGATGCACAGGAAGAAGGCGAGGAACCAGGGGAACCAGGCCTTGTTGTCCTCGGCGATCGCCACCGAGGCGGTCGGGTTCGGGGTGAGCCGGGTGAGCGTGAGCAGCACCAGCAGCGTCCCAGCGATCATCCCGCCGAAGGCGCCGAGGGTGACCCGCGCGCCGCCGTACCGGTCGGCCAGCCAGCCGCCGAGCGGACGGGTGGCGGAACCGACCAGGGCGCCCAGGAAGGCGAAGTACGCGAAGTAGATGCCGGTGCCCAGCGGGGCCGGCTCGGGCACCCAGAAGTTCAGCTTGATGAGCAGCGGCATCGCCGCGGAGTAGCCGATGAACGAGCCGAAGGTGCCGACGTAGAGGAACGCCATCACCCAGGTCTGCCTGTTGCGCAGCACCCGCAGCTGCTCGCGCGGCGCGGACTTCGCGATGGCCAGGTTGTCCATGAAGAAGTACGCCGCGACCGTGGCCAGCACCGCGAGACCGGCGTACACCCAGGCAGCGCGCTCCAGGTGGATGCCGCCATCGGAGGCCTGGACCAGCCCGAAGATGCCGGCGCCGCCCACGATCACCGGCAGGAAGAGCTGGATCAGGCTGACGCCGAGGTTCCCGCCGGCGGCGTTGAGCCCGAGCGCGGCGCCCTTCTTGGCGGCCGGGTAGAAGAAGTTGATGTTGGCCATCGAGGAGGCGAAGTTGCCGCCGCCGAAGCCGGCGGTGGCCGCGATGAGGCAGAACGCCCAGTAGGGCGTGTCCGGGCGCTGCACGGCGTACGCGAACAGGAGCGTGGGCACCAGCAACAGCGCGGCGCTGACCATCGTCCAGTTCCGGCCGCCGAACCGCGGCACCGCGAACGTGTACGGCAGCCGCAGCAGCGAGCCGACCAGGTTGGGCAGGGCCACGAGGAGGAACAGCTGCTGCGGGGTGAACGAGAACCCCTGCGCGAGCAGGAACGCCGACGAGACGCTCCAGATCAGCCAGACCGAGAAGCCGAGGTGCTCGGCGAAGATCGACCAGGCCAGGTTGCGGCGGGCCACCCGCTGTCCGGTCCCGGTCCAGAACGCCTCGTCCTCGGGTCGCCAGTCGGTGATCCAGCGTCCCTTGGCGGACGCCGGTGCCGCTCCAGCCGCGGTCGGATCGGAGGTCAAGGTCATGGGAGCTCCTGTGGTCGGGTGCGTCCCAATCTCGCGAGCCGATGTGTCACCTCGAACAGGAGCGCGTCTCACCTCGCGCACGTTCTCCTCACGGCCTCACGGGGCTCACGGCCTCACGACTCGGCGCTCCCCGATCTGGCGTATGCCCCGGCGGGCGGTGTCGCGGCGGCACGTCCGGCGGTACGGTCGAGCGAGCACGCGAGTGGGAGGGGTGGGGTTGGCCGAGAAGCCGACGATCCTTGCGGTCGACGACGACCCTGCCGTGTCCCGAGCGGTCACCCGCGACCTGCGGTCCCGCTACGGCGGCGAGTACCGCGTCGTGAGCGTGACGTCCGGGCGCGAGGCGCTCGAGGTGATGGCCGAGCTGGCGCTGCGGGACCGCACGGTGGCGCTGGTCGCCTCCGACCAGCGGATGCCCGAGATGACGGGCATCGAGGTGCTCGCCGAGGTGCGGCGCCAGTCCCCCGACACCAAGCTGCTCCTGCTCACGGCGTACGCCGACACGGACGTCGCGATCACCGCGATCAACGAGATCGGGCTCGACTACTACCTGCTCAAGCCGTGGGACCCGCCGGAGGAGCGGCTCTACCCCGTCGTCGACGACCTGCTGGGCGACTGGCAGGGCCAGCACCCCGATCGGTCGGCGGAGGTGCGGGTCGTCGGGCACCGCTGGTCGGACACCACGGTGGAGACCAAGGCGTTCCTGGCCCGCAACCACGTGCCGTACCGCTGGCTCGACGTCGAGCGCGACGAGGAGGGTCGCCGGCTCGTCGAGCTGGCCGAGAGCCACGCCGGCGCCGACGGGCTGCCCCTGGTGCTGCTGCCGGACGGCGCGGCGCTCCGGTCCCCGACGGCGCTCGAGCTGGCCGAGGCGCTCGGGCTGCGCACCCGGGCCGAGCAGCCGCTCTACGACCTGTGCATCGTCGGCGCGGGCCCGGCCGGGCTGGCCGCCGCGGTCTACGCCGCCTCGGAGGGGCTTCGGACCGTGGTCGTCGAGCGGGACGCCCCGGGCGGCCAGGCCGGGCAGAGCGCCTCGATCGAGAACTACCTCGGCTTCCCCAAGGGGCTGTCCGGCGCCGACCTGACCCACCGCGCCGTCGCCCAGGCGTCGCGGTTCGGAGCCGAGATGGTGCTGGCCCGCGACGTGGTCGGCTTCGAGCAACGCGGCCCGGTCCGGGCGGTGCGGCTCGCGGGCGGCGCGGACGTCGAGGCCCGCGCGGTGCTCGTGGCGACCGGGGTCTCCTACCGCCGGCTCGAGGCGGACGGGCTGGAGTCGCTCGGCGCGCGCGGCGTCCACTACGGCGCCACGGCGAGCGAGGCCAGCCAGTGCGCGGGCGACGAGGTGTACGTCGTGGGCGCGGCCAACTCCGCCGGGCAGGCGGTCCTCAACCTCGCGCGCTTCGCCTCGAAGGTGGTGCTCCTGGTCCGCGGCCCGTCGCTCGAGGCGACGATGTCGCAGTACCTCGTCTCCCGGATCCTGGCGGCGGAGAACGTGGAGGTCCGGCTCCGGACCCGGGTCGTCGGCGCCAAGGGCGAGGACCACCTCGAGGTGCTCACGCTCTGCGACGACGAGCGCGGCGTGGTCGAGGACGTCGCCACCAGCTGGTTGTTCGTCTTCATCGGCGCCTCGCCGCGGACCGACTGGCTCGGCGACGACGTGGCCCGCGACGACAAGGGGTTCGTCCTCACCGGTCCGGAGCTCGTGGCCACCGCCGCCGGCTGGCCGCTGGCCCGGTCGCCGTTCGCGCTGGAGACCAGCATCCCCGGAGTCTTCGCCGCCGGCGACGTGCGCCAGGACTCGATGAAACGGGTGGCGTCCGCGGTCGGCGAGGGTGCGATGGCCGTCTACCTGGTCCACCGCTACCTCGCGACGGTGTGAGGCGACCGTGACCACGACGAGCACCGACGAGCTGCGCGGCCTGCCGCTGCTGGCCGGGCTCGACGACGCCCAGCTCACGGAGCTCGCGGCGGCCGGCGAGCAGGTCGAGCTGGCGCCCGATGACGTCGCCTTCGGCGAGGGGCAGCCCGCCGAGGCCTGGTGGCTGCTGCTGGACGGCACGCTCGAGCTGGTGCGCCGGGTCGGGCACGAGGACACGGTGGTCGGGACCATGGGTACGCCGGGCCAGTGGGCCGGCGGGTTCCGGGCCTGGGACCCCAACGGCGTCTACATGGCGACCGGCCAGGTCGTCGCGCCGGCCCGGCTGCTGCGGGTGCCCGCCGAGCGGCTGGCCGTGATGGCGCAGTCGTGGTTCCCGTTCGGCGTGCACATGCTCAAGGGGTTCGCGCAGACCGTGCGGCACATCGAGTCCACGGTGCGCCAGCGCGAGTCCCTCGTCGCGCTCGGCACCCTGGCCGCCGGCCTGGCCCACGAGATCAACAACCCCGCCTCCGCGTCGACCCGGGCGGTCGACGCGCTCAGCGAGACCAGCGACAGCCTGCTGCTCTCGCTGCGCCGGCTCGCCGAGGCCGGCATCAGCGCCGCGGCCTTCGTGACCTGCGACGCGCTCCGCAACGAGCTGGCGCCGGTGCCCGCCGGCGAGTCGCCGCTGGCCCTGAGCGACCGGGAGGACGAGCTGTCCGACTGGCTCGAGGACCGGGGCGTCTCCGAGAGCTGGATCGTCGCCTCCGCCCTCGCCGGCGCCGGCGCCGACGTCGCCTGGTGCGAGCGGGTGGCCGCGACGGTGGGCGAGGCCGGCGTGGACCCCGCCCTGCACTGGGTGGCGAGCTCGCTGACCGCGGCCGCGCTCCTCGCCGAGGTCAAGGAGTCGACGCAGCGGGTCTCCAACCTGGTCGCCGCCGTGCGGTCGTACTCCCAGCTCGACCGCGCCTCGGTGCAGCGGACCGACGTCACCGAGGGGCTGCAGAGCACGGTCACGGTGATGGCGCACCGGCTCGCGGGCGTCACCGTCGTGCGCGAGTTCGCCCCCGACCTCCCCGAGATCGAGGCCATCCCCGGCGAGCTCAACCAGGTGTGGACCAACCTCATCGACAACGCCGTCGACGCGATGGACGGCTCCGGTACCCTGCGGATCGCCGCGGCGAGCTCCGGGCGCGACGTCGTGGTCGAGATCGGCGACACCGGCCCCGGCGTACCCGACGAGGTCATCGCCCACGTCTTCGAGCCGTTCTTCACCACCAAGGACGTCGGCCGCGGCACCGGCCTCGGCCTCGACATCTCGCGCCGGATCGTGGTCGACCGCCACGCCGGCGACATCACCGTGGAACGACGCGAGGGCGAGACGGTCTTCCGGGTCCGGCTCCCGGTGTCGCGGACTCACGCCGACTGAGGCGCCCACCCACCAGCCCTGGGCGAGGCAGCCGCGCAGCGGCTGACGAGCCCGACCCCCACCCCCACCGTGATGACGCAGCGAGGGCGATGCGTGGGCGGCCGGAGGACGGGGTGCCCGGCGGGCGGTGGGTGGGACTGGCCCCCCGGAGCGAGGAACGAGCGGAGGGGCGGATCCCGCCCGCCGGGCACCCCGGCCGCAGGCTCGCCCCTCACGACGCCACGAGCGCAGGCCCAGCCTCTCCCCATCCGTCATGCTGTGCCCATGCGTGTGTGGCGCCGGACACACCTCGGGACCGAGGCGGACCGCGCCACCTTCCGGACCCTGCACACCGCGTCCCTGGCCTCGCCGGCGCTGCGGGAGGGGTTGACCCGGGCGAGCGCGGAGCGGGCGGTGCGGCACCTGCGCGACCTGCTGGGCACGCCAGCGCTGGCGGTCACCGACACCACGGACTGCCTGGCCTGGGACGGCGAGGACGACCACCACGAGCACCAGGTCAGCGCGCTGGTCGGCGACCACCGTGGACAAGGGGCGCACCCAGAGCTTCGGCCGCGGCGACCTGCCGTGCGCGGTGCCGGGCTGCCCGGTCCGGACCGCGGTGGTGAGCCCGCTGGTGGTCGACGAGCGGATCGTCGGGACGCTGGCGGCCTTCGCGCCGTACCCGACGGCGGGCCTCGCGCTGGCGGCCGACGAGACCGCCCGGTGGGTGTCCGGACAGCTCGAGCTGGCCGAGCTCGACCTCAGCCGCACCCGGCTGATGGAGGCCGAGGTCCGCGCGCTGCGGGCCCAGATCAGCCCGCACTTCGTCTACAACTCGCTGAACGCGATCGCGAGCTTCGTGCGCACCGACCCCGACCGGGCGCGGAGCCTGCTGCTGGAGTTCGCGGACTTCACCCGCTACTCCTTCCGCCGGCACGGCGAGTTCACCACGCTGGCCGACGAGCTCCGCTCGGTCGAGCGCTACCTGCATCCTCGAGCAGGCCCGGTTCGGCGACCGGCTGTCGGTGAAGCTGAGCATCGCGCCCGAGGTCCTCCCGGTGGCGGTGCCGTTCCTGTGCATCCAGCCGCTCGTCGAGAACGCCGTCCGGCACGGCCTCGAGGGCGGCGCGGGCACCGGCACCATCACCATCCAGGCCCACGACCGCGGCCGCGACTGCGTCATCGAGGTCGAGGACGACGGGGCCGGCGACGACCCGGAGAAGGTGCGCCGCGCGCTGGCCGGCGACACGAGCCCGACTCGGTCGGGCTCGGCAACGTCGACGGCCGGCTGCGGACGACGTACGGCGACGAGTACGGGCTCGTCGTCGAGACCGCCCCCGGCGCGGGCACGAAGGTGACGGTCCGGGTACCGAAGTTCGCGCCCGGGGTGTCGGCATGACCCCGGGGGACGGCATGAGGGAGGGGCGATGAACGCGCTGCGCGTGCTGGTCGTCGACGACGAGCGGCCGGCGCTCGACGAGCTGCAGTACCTCCTCGACCAGGACGATCGGGTCGGCGAGGTGGTCGCGTGCGACTCCGCGACCGAGGCGCTGCGGACCCTGCACGAGCGCGAGGTGGACGCCGTCTTCCTCGACATCCAGATGCCCGGCCTGACCGGGCTCGAGCTGGCCCAGGTGCTGAGGCGGTTCCGGACCCCGCCGCCGGTCGTCTTCGTCACCGCGCACGAGGCGCACGCCGTCGACGCCTTCGAGCTGCGCGCGGTCGACTACGTCCTCAAGCCGGTGCGCGAGGAACGCCTCGCGGAGGCGGTGCGCCGGGTCATCGAGGGCGGCGACCGGACCCCGGCCCCGCTCGAGGACGTGCAGATCCCGGTGGAGCTCGGCGGGCGTGACCCGGTTCGTGGACCGGCGCGAGGTCACCCACGTCGAGGCGCACGGCGACTACGCACGGCTGCACACCGCCGAGGGCAGCCACCTGATCCGGGTCCCGCTCACCACGCTCGAGGAGGAGTGGGGCGACGCCGGTTTCGTGCGGATCCACCGCTCGCTGCTCGTCTCCCTCGGTCACGTCACCGAGGTGCGGATGGAGTCCGGCCGCTGCACGGTCGCGGTCGGTCCGCGCGACGGGGCCACCGACCTCGTGGTCAGCCGGCGGCACACCCGCGAGCTGCGCGAGCTGCTGGGCCGGCGCCAGTGAGCGAGGCCCGTCCGACCCGGGTCCGGGTCACCGGCCCGCCGCGCCGCACCCATGCACCTCGGGCGCGCACCGGTGACATCGACGAGCAGACCGCGCTCGGCGGGGTCTACGTCACCAGCCTGCTGCGCGAGCAGCTGGGGCTCGCGGTCCGCATCCTCGTGGTGCTCGCGCTGACCGTCGGCAGCCTGCCGCTGCTGTTCCACCTCTTCCCCGACCTCGCGCTGGTCCGGCTGGTCGGGCTCCCGCTGGCCTGGCTGCTGCTGGGTCTCCTCGTCTACCCGTGGCTGTTCGCTCCTCGGCCTGCGCTTCGTGCGCCGGGCCGAGCGCAACGAGCACGACTTCGCGCTGCTGCTCCAGGTGCTGGAGGACGAGGAGTGACGACCGACGGCGTCCCCGGGCTGGTCGCGCTGGTCGTGATCAGCCTGGCCACGCTGGCGATCGGCACCTACGGGCTGCGCGTCTCGCGCACCACCAGCGACTTCTACGTCGCCTCGCGCAGCGTCCGCCCGGGCCTCAACGCCAGCGCCATCGGCGGCGAGTACCTCTCCGCCGCGTCGTTCCTCGGCGTGGCCGCGCTGGTGCTCACGGCCGGGGCGCAGATGCTCTGGTACCCCATCGGCTGGACGGCCGGGTACCTGGTCCTGCTCGTGCTGGTCGCGGCGCCGCTGCGCCGCAGCGGCGCCTACACGCTGCCCGACTTCGCCGAGGCCCGGCTGGGCTCGCGCCGGGTGCGCGCGCTCTGCTCGGTGCTGGTCGTGGCGATCGGCTGGCTCTACCTGCTGCCGCAGTTCCAGGGCGCCGGGCTCACCCTCAGCGCGGCGATCGACGCCCCCGAGTGGGTCGGTGCGGTCGTCGTCGGTGCGGTCGTCGTGGTCAACGTCGGCAGCGGCGGGATGCGCAGCATCACCTTCGTCCAGGCCTTCCAGTACTGGCTCAAGCTCACCGCGCTGCTCATCCCGGCCGTGGTGCTGCTCGTGATCTGGTCCGGCGACGGCCGGCCGGGCACCGGCGGCAGCGGTGGCGGCTGGTCGATGCCGCTGGGCGAGGGCAGCCAGGGCCTCTACACGACGTACTCCATCGTGCTGGCGACGTTCCTCGGCACCATGGGGCTGCCGCACGTGGTCGTGCGCTTCTACACCAACCCCGACGGCCGCGCCGCGCGCCGCACGACGCTCACGGTGCTGGCCCTGCTCGGCGTCTTCTACCTGCTGCCGCCGGTGTACGCCGCGCTCGGCCGGGCCTACGGCGCGGATGCCGACGACACCGTGGTGCTCGAGCTGCCGCGGCTGATGCTGGGCGGGCTGGGAGGTGACCTGCTGACGGGGCTGGTGACCGCCGGCGCGTTCGCGGCGTTCCTGTCGACGTCCTCCGGCCTGGCCATCGCCGTTTCCGGCGTCCTCGCCCAGGACGTCCTGCACGGCCGCTACTCGGGGATCACGGCGTTCCGGGTCGGCGCCACGGTCGCGGTCGGCGTACCGCTGGCGGCCGCCGTCCTCGCCCCCGACCTGTCCGTGGCCCGCGCGGTCGGGCTCGCCTTCGCGGTGGCCGCGTCGACGTTCTGCCCGCTGCTGGTGCTGGGGATCTGGTGGCGCGGCCTCACCCCCGCCGGCGCGGTGACCGGCCTGCTGGCGGGCGGGCTCGGCGCCAGCGCCGGCGTGGTGTGGACGCTCTACGACGGCGCGCCGGAGAGCTGGCGCGACGTCCTGCTCGGCCAGCCCGCCGCGTGGAGCGTGCCGCTCGCCTTCGGCGCCATGGTGGGCGTCTCGCTGCTGACCCGGGCGTCGGTGCCCGGCCACGCCCGGCGGTTCATGGTCCGGCTGCACACCCCCGAGGTGGTGCCGCTCGACCGCGGCTGACGCCGCCCGGGGCGACCGCTCGTCGCACCAAACCCACCGCTCACCGACCGCCCGCCCCCACCGGGCGCACCTCCGGCGCGCACCGATTCCGGCGTGGTTACCGACCTACCTACCGTGACCGCCATCACATCGATCTCGGAGGGGGTCAGCGATGTCCACCGAAGCACCACGTGCGCCAGAGCCGCACGACCACGCCGAGTCGGCACGACCCGATCTACGACGAGCTCCACGAGTCGGCAGACTTCATCGAGCTGCGCAGGCGGTTCCGGAGGTTCGTCTTCCCGACCACCGCGGCGTTCCTGTCCTGGTACCTGCTCTACGTGGTGATGAGCAACTGGGCCGACGACTTCATGAGCAAGCAGGTCGTCGGCCACATCAACGTGGCGCTGGTCTTCGGGCTGCTGCAGTTCGCGTCGACGTTCCTCATCGCGTGGCTCTACTCCCGGTACATGAACCGCAACGTCGATGCGCTCGCCCGCGACGTGGAGCTCCGCTACAACGAGCGGCAAGGAGGTGGCGTGCGATGAGCTCCGAGGCCCTCTCGACGATCCTGTTCCTCGTGATCGTCGGCATCACCGTCGCGATCACCTTCTGGGCCAGTCGGCAGAACCAGACCGCCGCCGACTACTACGCAGCCGGTCGGAACTTCAGCGGCTTCCAGAACGGGCTGGCCATCTCCGGCGACTACATGAGCGCCGCGTCGTTCCTGGGTATCTCAGGGCTGATCGCGCTCGCCGGGTACGACGGCTTCCTCTACTCGATCGGGTTCCTCGTGGCCTGGTTGGTGGCGCTGCTCCTGATCGCCGAGCTGCTGCGCAACTCCGGTCGCTTCACGATGGCCGACCAGCTGGCGTTCCGGATGCGGCAGCGTCCGGTGCGCACCGCGGCGGCGACGTCCACCGTCGTGGTCTCGATCTTCTACCTGCTGGCCCAGATGGTCGGTGCGGGTGCCCTGGTGACGCTGCTGCTCGGCGTCGAGGGCGACTTCGCCAAGGGGCTGACCATCGTCGTGGTCGGTGCGCTGATGGTCTTCTACGTCACCGTCGGCGGGATGAAGGGCACCACCTGGGTGCAGATCGTCAAGGCGGTGCTGCTGATCAGCGGCACCATCCTGATCACGGTGCTGGTGCTCGCGAAGTTCGACTTCAACCTCAGCAGCCTGCTCGGCGCGGCCGCCGACAACAGCGGCAAGGGCGAGGCCTTCCTGCAGCCCGGTCTGAAGTACGGCGCCACGACCACCAGCCAGATCGACTTCCTGTCCCTCGGCCTGGCCCTCGTGCTCGGCACGGCGGGGCTGCCGCACATCCTGATCCGCTTCTACACCGTGCCGACCGCCAAGGACGCGCGTACGTCGGTCAACTGGGCGATCGGGATCATCGGCGGCTTCTACCTGATGTCGCTGGTGCTGGGCTTCGGCGCCGCCGCGCTGCTCGACACCGGACCGGGCAGCCAAGTGGCGGCGACCACCGGCAACCTCGCCTCCCCCTTGCTGGCCCAAGAGGTCGGCGGCGGTGACGGCACCGCGGGCGGCGCGATCCTGCTCGCCTTCATCTCCGCGGTCGCGTTCGCGACGATCCTGGCGGTGGTGGCGGGCCTGACGCTCACATCGGCGTCCTCGGTCGCCCACGACCTCTACGCGACCGTGTGGAAGCGCGGCAAGGCCTCGGAGAAGGACGAGGTCAAAGTGGCGCGCATCGCAGCCTTCGTGATCGGCGGCATCGCGATCGCGCTGGCCATCCCGGCACAGAAGCTCAACATCGCCTTCCTGGTGGCGCTGGCCTTTGCCGTCGCGGCCTCGGCCAACCTGCCCTCGCTCCTCTACAACCTGTTCTGGCCACGGTTCAACACCCGTGGTGCGGTCTGGGCGATCTACGGCGGCCTGATCGTCTGCGTGGGGCTGGTGTTCTTCTCTCCCGTCGTGTCCGGGCCGGAGACCGGGACTGCGCTGTTCGCCGACCACGACTGGTCCTGGTTCCCGTTGAGCAACCCGGGGATCATCTCGATCCCGGCCGGCTTCTTCTTCGGCTGGCTCGGCACCGTCACCTCGAAGGAGCCGGAGGCCGAGGACCAGTACACCGAGCTCGAGGTCCGCTCCCTCACCGGCGCAGGATCCGAGCAGGCCGTCGTGCACTGACTCGGGCCGATTCGTCTGCGACCTGACGGGGGAAGTCCCGCGTCGGGTCGCAGACGAATCGCTGGTCGGGTCGTCGGCCGCAACCCTCTGGCAACCACCCGTCGCCAGCCTGTTACCTGCCGACTAGCGTGACGAGAGACACCCGCGACGAGGAGACGCCGTGACCAGCACCGACGAGACCCTGTCCAACCTGCTGAAGGAGGACCGGCGGTTCGAGCCGCCCGAGGAGCTGGCGGCGCACGCCAACCTCACGGAGGAGGCGTACGCGCGGGCCGAGTCGGACCCGGAGGCGTTCTGGGCCGAGCAGGCCGGGCGGCTCGACTGGGCCACGGAGTGGGACCAGGTCCTCGACTGGTCGAACCCCCCGTTCGCCAAGTGGTTCGTGGGCGGCACGCTCAACGCGTCGTACAACTGCCTGGACCGGCACGTCGAGAACGGCCTCGGCGACCGGGTCGCGATCCACTGGGTCGGCGAGCCCGAGAACGACGCCCGGGACATCACCTACGCCGAGCTGAAGGACGAGGTCTGCCGGGCGGCGAACGCGCTGACCGAGCTCGGCGTCCGCACCGGCGACCGGGTCGCGATCTACATGCCGATGATCCCCGAGGTGGTCGTCGCGATGCTCGCGTGCGCTCGCATCGGCGCCCCGCACACCGTGGTGTTCGGCGGCTTCTCCTCCGACGCGCTCGCCGACCGGATCGTCGACTGCGAGGCGAAGGTCGTCGTCACCGCGGACGGCGGCTACCGGCGCGGCGCCCCGTCGGCGCTCAAGCCGGCCGTCGACGAGGCCCGCGTCAAGGCCGCCGACAACGGCTTCACCGTCGAGAAGGTCGTGGTCGTCAAGCGCACCGGCCAGGACGTCGACTGGGACGGCCCGGAGACCGGGGGGCCCGACGTGTGGTGGGACGACGCGGTCGGCCAGGCCTCGTCCGAGCACACGCCCGAGCCCTTCGACTCCGAGCACCCGCTCTACGTCATGTACACCTCGGGCTCGACCGGCAAGCCCAAGGGCATCCTGCACACGACCGGCGGCTACCTCACCGGGGCGTCGTACACGCACTGGGCGGTCTTCGACCTCAAGGCCGACACCGACGTCTACTGGTGCACCGCCGACGTCGGCTGGGTGACCGGCCACAGCTACATGGTCTACGGCCCGCTCTCGAACGGCGTCACGCAGGTCGTCTACGAGGGCACGCCCGACTACCCCGAGCGCGGACGCTGGTGGCAGATCATCGAGGAGAAGAAGGTCTCGATCTTCTACACCGCCCCCACCGCGATCCGGTCGTTCATGAAGCAGGGCGTCGACGTGCCCGCGAAGCACGACCTGTCGACGCTGCGGATCCTCGGCTCGGTCGGTGAGCCGATCAACCCGGAGGCCTACGTCTGGTACCGCCACGTCATCGGCGGCGACCGCACCCCGGTCGTCGACACGTGGTGGCAGACCGAGACCGGCGCGATCATGATCAGCCCGCTGCCCGGCGTCACCGCGGGCAAGCCGGGCTCGGCGATGATCCCGATCCCCGGCGTCTCGGCCGACGTGGTGACCGAGGAGGGCGAGTCGGTCCCCCACGGCTCCGGCGGCTACCTGGTGCTGACCCGGCCGTGGCCCTCGATGCTGCGCACCATCTGGGGCGACGACCAGCGGTACCAGGACACCTACTGGTCGAAGTACGCCGAGCAGGGCTGGTACTTCGCCGGCGACGGCGCCAAGAAGGACGAGGACGGCGACCTCTGGGTGCTCGGCCGGGTCGACGACGTCATGAACGTCTCCGGCCACCGGCTCTCCACCACCGAGATCGAGTCCGCGCTGGTGTCCCACCCCAAGGTCGCCGAGGCTGCGGTCGTGGGCGCCAAGGACGCCGACACGGGGCAGGCGGTCTGCGCGTTCGTGATCCTCAAGGAGGAGGCCGGCGACGGTGGCGAGGACATCGTCGACGAGCTGCGCAAGCACGTCCGCAAGGTGATCGGACCGATCGCGACCCCGCGGCAGATCATGATCGTCCCCGAGCTCCCCAAGACCCGCTCGGGCAAGATCATGCGCCGGCTGCTCCGCGACGTCGCCGAGAACCGCGAGGTCGGCGACGTCACCACGCTGGCCGACAGCTCGGTGATGGACCTGATCTCCGAGGGGCTCAGCTCGGACAAGGCCGAGGACTGACCGACGCCGACCCGTCGTTACTCGTCATCAGTAACGACGGGTCACCGCCGATTGCGTGCCGAGCCGTCGTTACTCGTCATCAGTAACGACGGGTCGGCGCTTGATCACGCCGCCCTCGACCAGCTTCTGGCGGGTCTTGACCAGCTTGTAGACCCACACGCCGACCACGGCGATGATGCCGGTGTCGTCGACCAGGCCGATGGGGCCGAGCAGCGCCTCGGGAACCACGTCGACGGGCAGGGCGAGGTAGAACAGCGCGCCGAGCATGGCCACGAGGCCGCGCGGCGGGATCTTGAACCGCCACATGAGGAAGGCGACCACCACGAGGCCGAGCAGGACGAGCACGCCCAGCGCGACCAGGATCGCCTTCACGACGTCGTTCACGCGACCAGTGTGCCGGGGAGCCGGTAGCCTCGGCCGAGGTGCGCCGGGAAGTCTGGTCGGCATGATCTCGTCGACCCCGGAGCAGCCATGACCGAGCCGCAGTCCCGCCGGAGCCGGCTGTTCTCGCGCGGTTCGTTCCCCGAGGCCTCGCGGGTCGCGGACGTGCTGCGCGCCGAGACGGTCGGCGGGGTGCTGCTCATCGCGGGCGCCACGGTGGCGCTGGTGTGGGCGAACTCGCCGTGGTCGTCGGCGTACGACGCGCTGCGGGACTGGGAGGTGGGCCCGCCCGCACTGCACCTCCACCTCAGCCTCGGCGGCTGGGCGGCCGACGGGCTGCTGGCGATCTTCTTCTTCGTGGCCGGGCTGGAGCTCAAGCGCGAGTTCGTGGCCGGCGATCTCCGCGACCCGCGCCGGGCCGCGCTGCCGGTGGCCGCCGCGGTCGGCGGGATGCTGGTGCCGGCTGCGCTGTTCGTCGCCTGGAACGCCGGCAGCAGCAGCCGGCTGCAGGGCTGGGCCATCCCGACCGCCACCGACATCGCGTTCGCGGTGGCGATCCTCGCGGTGATCAGCACCCACCTGCCCACGGGGCTGCGGACGTTCCTGCTCACGCTGGCGGTGGTCGACGACCTGCTGGCCATCACGGTGATCGCGCTGTTCTACACCGACGAGCTGCACCTGCCGTACCTCCTGCTGGCGCTGCTCCCGCTGCTGGCCTTCGCGCTGCTCGTCCAGCGCCGCATCCACACCGTCTGGGTGCTGCTGCCGCTGGCCTTGCTCACCTGGGGCCTGGTGCACGCCTCGGGCGTGCACGCGACCGTGGCGGGGGTGCTGCTGGGCTTCACCGTGCCCGTCGTACGCCGCGCGCCCGGGCCCGGGCCGGGGCTGGCCGAGCATCTCGAGCACTCGGTGCGTCCCGTCTCCGCCGGGTTCGCGGTGCCGGTCTTCGCCTTCTTCGCGGCCGGGGTGACGATCGGCGGCTGGAGCGGCCTCCAGTCCGCGCTGCGCGACCCGGTCGCGCTCGGCATCATGACCGGGCTGGTGGTCGGCAAGGTGGTGGGGATCGGGGCGTCGACCTGGCTGCTCGCCACGTTCACCCGCGCCGACCTGGACGACGACCTGGCCTGGCTCGACGTGGTCGGCATGGCGCTGCTCGGCGGGATCGGGTTCACGGTGTCGCTGCTGATCGGGGAGCTGGCCTACGGCGAGGGGAGCGCGTCGTACGAGCACGCCAAGGTCGCGGTGCTCTGCGGCTCGCTCATCGCCGCGCTGCTGGCCACCGTCGTGCTCCGGGTCCGCGACCGCACGTACCGCCGGATCCACGAGCTCGAGACCGCCGACGCCGATCACGACGGGATCCCTGACGTGTACCAGCGCGGGGATGGGTAGTGTCGGAACATGGCCAACGACGCCGCGGGGACCAGCCGGACGCCGGCGAACGGGAGCTCCCCCGACGACCCGACGATCGGTCGGCTCGTCGCCGACGCCAGCCGGGACATCTCCTCGCTGGTGTCGAAGGAGATCGCGCTCGCCAAGTCCGAGCTGAAGGTCAGCGTCAAGGCCGGCGGCATGGGCATCGGGCTGCTGGCCGGCGCGGCCTTCCTGGCCGTCCTCGGCGTGATCATGCTGTCGTTCACGATCGTCTACTTCATCCACTGGAACGGCAGCGGCCTCTCGCTGCACTGGGCCTACCTGATCGTCACGCTCTTCTGGTTCGCGGTGGCCGCGTTGGCGGGGTGGATCGGCGTGAAGAAGGTCCAGCAGGTCGGGCCACCCGAGAAGGCCATCGAGCAGGGCCGCGAGATCCCGAAGGCCCTGCGCGGCAAGGGCTAGCCTGCGCAGCCCTGCGTCGAGACCTCGTCGGAGGAGATCCGGCCCTCGTCAGCGGCGTCGCGGACCGAGTTGGCCGTGAGCGCGTAGCCGGTGTCGTCGTCGGTGACCGAGGCCGCGAAGACCACGCCGACCACACGACCCCGGGAGTCGACGATCGGGCCGCCGGAGTTGCCGGGCCGGACCAGCCCGCGCAGCGAGTAGACGGCGCGGATCACGGCGCCGTCGCCGTAGATGTCGGGTGAGCGCAGGGTCTGGGTCGAGCGGATCCGGCCGGACTCGATGTCGAACGGCCCGTCCTGCGGGTAGCCGAGGATGGCGACCGGGTCCTTGTCCTGGCCCGGCTCCTCCTCGGGGGTGAACGGGATCGCGGGGACCTCGTCGCTGTCGAACTCCAGCACGGCGATGTCGAGGTCGGGGTCGTAGAAGACGACGTCCGCGTCGACCGCGTCGTCGGCGGTCACGTAGACCTGCGGGTCATCCACCCCGGCCACGACGTGCGCGTTGGTCATGAGCCGGTTGGGGGCGTAGACGAAGCCGGACCCCTCGATGCCGCGCCCGCAGTCGTTGGTGCCGCGCACCTTGAGCACGCTGCTTCCGGCCCGGGTGACGTCGGGGTCGCGCTTCATCCGCGCGTCGCCGGGTCGCACCTCGACGATCCGCTCCGGTGAGAACGGCTCGAGGTAGCGGGGGAAGAAGCTGGTGCCGACGACCCGGTTGAAGGCGTCGAGCGCACCGCCGGCGCGCTGCGGGAGCACCTCGTTGACCTTGGAGAGCACCAGCGAGCTCCGCACGAGCGGCGTCACCCCGTCGATCCGCGAGCCGGACACGGCGACCCCGAGGGCCCAGGCCACGATCAGGACGGCGCAGGCGCTGAGCGCTGCCCCGCCGATCGCGTCGACGGCGCGGGCCGGCTGCCACGTGATCCGATCGCGGATCTTGGCGCCCGCGAACTGCAGCGAGCCCTGCCCCAGCGAGGCGCCGAGGATCACGATGAACAACGCGCCCAGCGAGACCAGCAGGGACGGCTCTGCGTCGCCGAGGGCGATCGGGGCCAGCCAGACGCCGAACAGGCCACCCAGCAGGAGCCCGGTCGTGGCGAAGGCGCCGGTGACGAAGCCCTGCCAGTAGCCGGACAGCGCGTAGGCCAGGACCAGGACGACCAGCAGCCAGTCGAGGAGGTTCATCCGCGGCGCCGCTGCTCGAACTCGGTGTTGGGCGCGGCGTCCAGGTTGGGCCGCCGGCCCACGAGCATGTAGGGCGGGAGCTCCTGCTCCGGGGCGTCGGGGAGGTCCTCGATCCAGCCGAGGTACTCGAAGAGCCGCGCGATGATGCCGGCGGTGAACCCCCAGCAGATGACGTCGTGGGCGTCGCCGATGAGGAAGCCCGGGCTGCGCCACCCGCCCGGGCCGGTGACCGTGATCCGGTGCGCAGGGTCGCGCAGCTCGCTGATCGGGACGCGGTAGACCGCGTGCACCTCGTCGGGCGAGACCACGCTGACCGGCGACGGCGCGCGCCACCACGCGAGCACCGGCGTGACCGAGAAGTTGCTGGGCGGCAGCCACAGCGGCGGCAGCTCGGCGAACACCTCGACGCCGGCGCGGTCGAGGCCGGTCTCCTCCCAGGCCTCGCGCAGGGCGGCGTCGTGGGCGGTCTCCCCCGGGTCGACCGTGCCGCCCGGGAACGAGACCTGGCCGGGGTGGGAGCGCATGGTGTGGCTGCGCTCGGTCAGCAGCAGGTCCGGCCCCTCCGGGCCCTCGCCGAAGAGCATGAGCACCGCGCCGACCCGGGTCTCCTCGTCCTCGGGCGGCATGAACCGGGTCAGGTCGTGGACGGTCACCGACCGCGCCGCCTCCTCGACCGGTCCCAGCCAGTCGGGGAGGTCGGGCCTCACAGGCTGACCCCGAGGTGCTCGCGGACCAGGTCCGCGACCTCGGCGGCCGAGTCGACGCCGCCCGAGCGCTGGTAGGCGACCGCGCCGTTCTCGTCGACGAAGAACATCGTCGGCATGCCCGGGATCTTGGCGAACTCGTCGAACTGCTGGAGCTCGCCGCCCGGGTCGGCCAGCGAGGGGTAGGTGACCCCGCGTTTCTTGATCTCCTTGAGCGCGCTGCCGGGGTAGGTGTCGATGAAGTCCACCCCGATGACCGGCACCTTCGCGCCGTACGTCGTGTGGAACTCCTCGAGCGCCGGCATCTCCTTCTTGCAGGGCGCGCACCCGGCGTACCAGAAGCTGAGCACCAGCGGTCCGCGCAACGACGCGAGGTCGACGCTGGTCCCGCCGCCCAGGCACTCCAGCGTGATCTCGGGCAGCTCACCACCGCCGGGTCCGGGCGCGCAGTCGGCCATGCCGGTGGTGGCCTTGAGCGCGCGGAGCTCGGGGGTGTCGACCTGGACCTGGGACGGTCCGGGGCCGGGCACGAACGGGGTCTCGTCGTCGCACCCGGCCAGCGCGGCGACCAGCACCGCGGCGGCCACGAGTGCGCCGACCCGCGCCGCCCGGCCCGACCTCACGCTCGGCCCTCGGTGCGGAGCAGCTTGGCGGCGGTCTCGGGGTCGGTGGGTCCGGCGCCGTACGACGGGCACCAGCGAGCCACCGGGCAGGCACCGCAGGCGGGCTTCTGGGCGTGGCAGCACCGGCGGCCGTGCCAGATCAGGTGGTGGCTGAGCATCACCCAGTCCTTCTTGGGGAACAGCGCCCCCACGGCGTGCTCGGCCTTGACCGCGTCGGTCTCCTCGGTCCAGCCGAACCGGCGGGAGAGCCGGCCGAAGTGGGTGTCCACGGTGATGCCGGGGATGCCGAAGGCGTTGCCGAGCACGACGTTGGCGGTCTTGCGACCCACGCCGGGCAGCTTGACGAGCTGGTCGAGCTTGGCGGGGACCTCACCGCCGTGGTGCTCGACGAGGTAGGCGCTCAGCTTGAGCAGCGACTCGGTCTTGGCCCGGAAGAAGCCGAGCGGACCGATGATCGCCTCGAGCTTCTCGCGGTCGGCGGCGGCCATCGCCTGCGCGTCGGGGTAGGCCGCGAAGAGGGTCGGGCGGACGGCGTTGACCCGCTTGTCGGTGGTCTGCGCGCTCAGCACGGTGACCACGAGAAGCTCGAAGGGGTTGTCGAAGTCGAGCTCGCAGCGGGCGTCGGGGTAGGTGAGCCCGAGCACGCGGTCGATCTTGCGTGCGCGCCGGACCAGGCTGGTGCGGCTCTCCTGACTCGTGGGAGCCGGCTGGGGGTCGGGCACCGCTCAAGGATAGGAGTGGCCACCCACAGCGCCGTACTCGGCGAGGGGTGTCGCACGCGGCTCACGCGGGGCGGTAGTTCCTGTGATCCATCCCACTGGATAGGATTCCGACGGCTCCGGGCCGCCTGGCCCGTCGGCCCGGCTGCGACCAGCGGAGGAACCCGTGGACAACGACGTGCTTCGTCAGGCGCCACTCTTCAGTGCGCTCGACGACGAGGCGGCGACCGCGCTGCGGTCCTCCATGGCGGAGGCCCGGCTGCGCCGCGGCGACGTCCTCTTCCACGAGGGCGACTCGGGCGACAAGCTCTACATCGTCCTCGACGGCAAGGTGAAGCTCGGCCGGACCTCGTCCGACGGCCGCGAGAACCTGCTGGCCATCCTCGGCCCCGGCCAGATGTTCGGCGAGCTCTCGCTCTTCGACCCCGGCCCCCGCTCGGCCACGGTCACCGCCGTCACCGACACCACCTTCGCCTCGCTCTCCCACGAGGACCTGCTGCGCTGGCTCGAGGGCCGGCCGGTCGTGGCCCGCGGCCTGCTCGCCCAGCTCGCCGGCCGGCTCCGCAAGGCCAACGACGTGGTCGCGGACCTGGTCTTCTCCGACGTCCCGGGCCGGGTGGCCAAGGCGCTGCTCGACCTGGCCGACCGGTTCGGGCGCACCGCCGACGACGGCGTGCACGTCCACCACGACCTCACCCAGGAGGAGCTGGCCCAGCTCGTCGGCGCCTCCCGCGAGACGGTCAACAAGGCCCTGGCGGACTTCGCCTCCCGCGGCTGGCTGCGGCTCGAGCCCCGCTCGGTCGTGATCATGGACGTCGAGCGGCTGGCGCGCCGCGCCCGCTGAGAATATCCCGGCGGACCGACCCCCGCGCCACCACCTGCTCGCGTAGTAGGGGGTGAAAGGGGGCTCGGGTGAGCACTTCGACTCAGGCAGACGACTTCCACGCCTTCGTGGTCGCGAGGACGCCTGCGCTGTCCCGGACGGCGTACCTCCTGACCGGGGATGCGCACCTCGCCGAGGACCTGGTGCAGACGGCACTGTTCAAGGCGGCCAAGGCCTGGCACCGGATCGACGGTGACCCGGAGCCGTACGTGCGCCGCATCCTCTACACCCAGAACGTGTCGTGGTGGCGGGCCCGCAAGCACCGCGAGGTCGCCCTCGGCTCGTACGACGCACCGGCGGCCACCGCGGACGCCGACGTCCGGCTGACCCTCGAGCAGGCGCTGGCCCGGCTCACCGCCCGGCAGCGGACCGTGCTGGTGCTCCGCTACTTCGAGGACCTCACCGAGGTCGAGGCGGGGCGGGCCCTCGGCATCGGCGCCGGAACCGTGAAGTCCATCGCCCGCCAGGCGCTCGCGCGGCTGCGCACCCTGGCCCCCGAGCTGTCCGAGCTGATCGGAGAGGTGTCATGACCACGCCACGACTGCGTGAGGAGCTGCTCCGCATCGGGGCCGACGCGCCCGTCGCCGAGGTCCCTGCGGACACCTGGCAGCGCGCCCGCGCTGGCCGCCGCCGCAACCTGGCCGGCGGCGCCGTCGCCGCGGTCGCCGCGGTGGCCCTGGTGGCCGGGCTGGCGGTCGGCGTCGCCGGTGAGGACAGGACCGCGCCGCCGGTGACCGACCCGGGTTCGCCCGGCGTACCCGACCGCATCGAGGCGGTGCCCTCGGGCGTGAGCCAGCGCGAGGACGACCTCGACGTGGGCCTGGTGGCCGCCGCCTACCTGACCGACGACGGCGTGCCCGTGGTCATCGGCGCCACCGACGGCCGCTACCACCTCCTGGACCTGCCCGGCGCGACCGGAACCGCACTGGCGCTCAGCCGGGACGGGAGCCTGCTGGCCTACGCCACCACCGCTGGGCTGCGGATCGTCGACCTGACCACCGGTGAGCTGCGCAGCGACGTGGACACCTCGCTCATCGCCGCCGGCACCGACGTGCAGCAGCTCGACTTCGCGACCGACGCGGACCTCGTCGTGTGGGCCGGCGCCGACCGGACCTGGTCACGGGCCGGCCGCGCCGTGGTCGGTACCGACGACGTGTCGCCCGGTGGGGAGCTCCGGGACCCGGACGCGGTCTGGGCCGCCACCGAGCTGGGCGGCTTCGTGGGTGTCGGCACCGGGCGGGCGTGGTTCCACGACGGTGAGACCGACTGGCAGCGCGGGATCGAGGCCTCGGGCACGCCCGTCGCCGCCCACGCCGTGACCCCCGGCGTGCTCGACCTCCGCAAGGACGGCGACCGCTACCGCCTCTTCCAGCACGACGCCACGACCGACGTCGAGCTCCAGCTCCCCGTCGAGTCGTCCGCCGACCTCGAGGTGGTCGGGTGGCTGCGCGACGCGCGGATGGTCGTGGTCGGCGACGAGGGCCACCTGGTGGTGGTCAGGTCCGGCGACGACGCGGCAGTGTGGGACGTCGGCGAGGTCGACGACGGGGTCGAGGACCTCACGGTGGCGACCGACTTCATGACCGACGACGACCAGCTGACCGTGCACCGGCCCGAGCCGGACTGGGACTAGTTCTCGCGCCGCTCGCTCTCGCTCCGCCCGGCCAGGTAGGCGAGCTGGGCGCGGACCGACCACTCGGCCGCTCCCCACAGCGCCTCGTCGACGTCCTGGTAGACGATCTCGACCACCTGCCGGGGCAGCGCCTCGTCGTCCGGGTCGGGACGGGTGATGCCCAGGCGGGCCAGCGCGTCCTCGACCTGGTCCAGGCGCTGACGGCGGTGCACGAGGTAGTGCTCGAGCACCCCCGAGGCGTCGTCCAGCACGGGGCCGTGGGCCGGCCAGAGGG
The DNA here is from genome assembly GCA_963791175.1 of uncultured Actinomycetota bacterium. GTDB lineage: Bacteria > Actinomycetota > Actinomycetes > Propionibacteriales > Nocardioidaceae > Nocardioides. The sequence goes on along the minus strand of CAWBRC010000004.1, from coordinate 1,779,888 downwards.
TCTCGACCGCGCCGCGGGCGGCGAGGTCGCGCATCCGCTCGATCGACTCGAAGTAGGAGCCGAGGTCGCCGTCGGGCCAGGCGATCACCGTCGTGCCGCGGCCGAGCACCATGTCGCCGGTCAGCAGCGTCTTCTCGGCGGGCAGCAGGAGGGAGATCGAGTCGTCGGTGTGGCCGGGCGTGAACACCACCTCGAGCCGCAGCCCGTCGACGTCGATCACCTCGCCGTCGGCGAGCGGGTCGGCGTCGAAGGTGTACGTCGAGCCCCACGCCCGCACGGGACAGCCCTTGCGGCGGCCGAGCTCCTCGGCGGTCTCGGAGTGGTCGAAGTGGTGGTGGGTGACCAGGACCAGGCCGACGTCCTCGAGCTGTTCGTCGAGCAGGTCGAGGTGCCCCTCCGCGACGGGTCCGGGGTCGATGACGACCGCCTTCGAGGCACCGGGCTCGCGCAGCACCCAGGTGTTGGTGCCGTCGAGGGTCATCATCCCGGGGTTCGGCGCCAGCAGGCAGCGGGCACGCTCGCCGAACGACCCGCCGTGCCAGTCGCTCATGACCCGCTCACGACCCGTGGTGCGCGGCCAGCACCGGTCGCAGGTGCTCGGGGATCGACAGGGTCCAGCCGTCGTCCAGCGCCTCGAGGCCGGGCGTGTGCATCTCGACGGTCCGCTCGTGTGCGGCGGCGACGACCGCGGCCGGGTCGGCATACCGCGTCAGGTCGAGCGAGGTGAGGTACGTCGGCGGCATCATCAGCATCTCGCCGTGGTCGGCGCCCGCGACCGCGTCGCGGGCCGGCAGCCACGTCACCTCGGACGACTCCGAGGACACGTCGCGGGTCCGCTGGCCCTCGGGCAGCAGCGCGACGAAGAACCACGTGCGGTAGCGCTTGGGCTCGAAGACCGGGGTCAGCCAGGCGGCCCAGACCCCCAGCAGGTCGGTGCGGAGCACCAGTCCCCGCCGGGTCAGGAAGTCGGTCATGGCCAGCTCCCGCGACTCGAGCGCGACCCGGTCGGCCTCCCAGTCCGCGCCGGTGGTGTCGGCGACGACCTCGTCCTCGTGCGGCCCGGCCAGCAGGACGCCGGACTCCTCGAACGTCTCGCGCACCGCGGCGCAGACCAGGGCGCGCGCCATCTCCTCGTCGCAGCCCAGGCGCACCGCCCACTCGGCCGGCGACGGGCCGGCCCAGGCGACGGCGGCGTCGAAGTCGCGCGGGTCCACGCCACCGCCGGGGTAGACGCACATGCCGCCGGCGAACTCCATCGAGACCTGCCGCCGCAGGTAGTAGACGGCCGGCCCGTCCGCGGAGGGGCGCAGCAGGATCACCGTCGCGGCGTTCCGCGGCTCGGCGGGTTCGCGCCGCCCCTCGGCGTACTCGCGGGCGACCTCGACCAGGTGGTCCGGCAGCCGGACCGGGGGAATGGGGATCCTCATGCTTGTCCGGGATCCCCGCGCAAGCGCGCGCTCCACGCGCGCAGCGCGTCCCTGCGTGGTTTCGTGGGGTGGTTCACAGCTCGGCGAGGACCTCGACCTCCACCGGGGCCCCCAACGGCAGCGCGGCCACGCCCACCGCCGAGCGGGCGTGCACGCCGGCGTCGCCGAAGACCTCGCCGAACAGCTCGGACGCACCGTTGGCCACCTTGGGCTGCCCGGTGTAGTCGGGGGCCGAGGCGACGAAGACCACCACCTTGACGATCCGCTTGACCATCGAGAGGTCACCCACCTCGGCGTTGATCGCGGCGATCGCGTTGAGCGCGCACTGCTGGGCGCAGGCGTAGGCCTCCTCCTCGGTGACCTCCGCGCCGACCTTGCCGGTGGCCATCAGCTCACCCGATCGCATCGGCAGCTGTCCCGACGTGAAGACCTGCTGCCCGCTGCGGACCGCGGGGACGTAGACCGCGACCGGCTTGGCCACCTCGGGGATCGCGAGGCCCAGCTCGGCCAGCCGCTGCTCCGGGGTGCTCATGCGTCGAGCGGGCGCTTGAAGTAGCCGACCAGGTTCTCCGGATTCATGCCCGGGGCGATCTGCACCAGCTCCCAGCCGTCGGCCCCGAAGTTGTCGAGGATCTGCTTGGCCGCGTGCGTCAGGACCGGCGCGGTGAGGTACTCCCACTTCGTCATGCTCGGCACCCTACTCGCGGGGGCCCGGCCTCACTCCCGCGGCCGGAACGCGCAGAACTCGTTGCCCTCCGGGTCGGCCAGCACGTGCCAGTCGATGACGTCGTCGGGCCCGCGCAGCAGGGTGGCGCCGCGGTCGAGCAGCGCCTGGAGGTCCTCGGTCTCGACGTCCCAGTGGATCCGGTTCTTCACCGTCTTGGGCTCGGGAACGTCACCGAAGACGAGCTCGAACGGCATGCCGGCCGCACCCTCGACCCACGAGTAGACGTCGTCCACCTTGTCGCTGTCGTGCACGGTCCCGCCGAGCACCTCGGCCCACCAGGCCGCGATCTCGTGGCCGTCGCGCGCGTCGACCACGACCTCGTACAGCTTGTAGTCGGGGACGACGTCGCGCTCGAAGACGCACAGCTCCCCGCCCTCCGGATCCTTGAGCACCTTCCAGCGGAACGAGTCGACGTCGACCGGTGTCGCGCCGCGGGCCAGCACCTCGTCGGCCGACGCGGCGTGCACGTCGATGTGCACGCGCTGCTTCACGGTGACCGGCTCGGGGACCTTGTTGATCCACACGCGGTGCTGCGGCGTCGGGCCCACGAGGTCGAGGGTGCCACCGTCGCCGGGCACCGGCTCGAGGCCGAGGGTCTCCCCCCAGAAGCGCTGCATCGCCGCGTCGTCGACGGCGTCGATGCACAGGTCCCGGTACGTCGCGATGGCCATGCGGCCAACCTAGGACGACGCGCCGACCACGTCGCCCCCATATCGAAGGCCCGCGCCTCAGACCAGCGCGGGCTCGGTCTTCTCCCGCACCTCGTCCTCGGTGACGCCCGGGGCGAGCTCCACGAGCCGCAGTCCTCCGCCTTCTGACGCAGGCGTGATGTCGAGGACGCACAGGTCGGTGATGATCCGCTCCACCACGCCGCGACCGGTGTAGGGCAGCGAGCACTCCTCGACGATCTTGTACGAGCCGTCCTTGGCGGTGTGCTCCATCAGCACGATGACCCGCTTGGCGCCGTGCACGAGGTCCATCGCGCCACCCATCCCCTTGACCATCTTCCCGGGGATCATCCAGTTGGCGATGTCGCCGGTCCTGGAGACCTGCATGGCGCCGAGGATCGCGGCGTCGATCTTGCCGCCGCGGATCATCCCGAACGACGTCGCGGAGTCGAAGAAGCTCGCGCCGCGGCGCAGCGTGACGGTCTCCTTGCCGGCGTTGATGAGGTCGGGGTCCTCGTCGCCGTCGAAGGGGTAGGCGCCGACGCCGAGGATGCCGTTCTCCGACTGGAGCACCAGCTCGACGTCGTCGTCGACGTAGTTGGGCACCAGCGTCGGCAGCCCGATGCCGAGGTTGACGTAGGAGCCGTCGGTCAGCTCCGAGGCGGCCCGGGCGGCCATCTCCTCACGGGTCCAGGCCATCAGCGACGCTCCCCTTCTCGAGTACGCACGGTCTTCTTCTCGATCCGCTTGTCCGCGGCCTGCTCCGGGGTCAGCGCCACCACCCGCTGCACGAACGCCCCGGGCGTGTGGACGTCGTTGGGGTCGAGGTCGCCGGGCTCGACCAGCTCCTCGACCTCGGCGATCGTCACCCGCCCGCACATCGCGGCCAGCGGGTTGAAGTTGCGCGCCGACTGGTGGAACACCAGGTTGCCGTGCCGGTCGCCCTTCCAGGCCCGGACCAGCCCGAAGTCGGCGACGATCGCCCGCTCGAGGACGAACTCCTTCTCGCCCTCGGCGGTCTCGAAGACCTGGGTCTGCTTCGGCGGCGAGGAGACCACCACGTTGCCCTCGGCGTCGTACTTCCAGGGCAGCCCGCCCTCGGCCACCTGGGTGCCGACGCCGGTCGCGGTGAAGAACGCCGGGATCCCGGACCCGCCGGCCCGCATCCGCTCGGCCAGCGTGCCCTGCGGCGTCAGCTCGACCTCGAGCTCACCGGACAGGTACTGCCGGGCGAACTCCTTGTTCTCACCGACGTAGGACGCCACCATCCGGCGCAGCCGCCCCGACTCGAGCAGCAGCCCGAGCCCCCAGCCGTCCACGCCGGCGTTGTTCGAGACCGCCTCGAGGTCCGACGTACCGGCCTCCAGCAGCGCCGCGATCAGCACCGACGGGATCCCGCACAACCCGAAGCCGCCGACCGCGATCGTCGCGCCGTCCGGCACGTCGGCCACCGCTTCGGCTGCCGAACCCACCACCTTGTCCATGCCCCGATTCAAGGCGGCGCCCGGAGCGCGGTCAACGCCCGACCACTGGCCAGACGCGAATCAGTCACCCAGCGGAACGCCGACTCCGCTAGCGTCCACTGAGTGGACGCTCCCGCGACGGTGGTCGGCCGGACCGGTGCCGTGCTGCGCAGCGTCGCCGCGGCCGAGCCCGGCGGCGCCACCACGTCCGACGTCGGCCGGGCTGCGGGCCTCGCCCGCCCGACCGCCCACCGGCTGCTCGGCTCGCTGCTGGCCGAGGGGCTCGTCGACCGCGCGCCGGACGGCCGCTGGCTGCTCGGACCGGAGCTCTACCTGCTCGGCACCGCCGCGGCGAGCCGGTACGACGTCACCGCGCTCGCCCAGCCGTTCGTGCGCCGGCTGGCCGAGCTGACGTCCGAGAGCGCGTTCTTCTCCGCGCGCCGCGGCGACGAGACGGTCTGCCTGCTCCGCGAGGACGGCAGCTTCCCGATCCGCTCGCACGTCCTCCACGAGGGGATCCGGTTCCCACTGGGCGTGGCCTCCGCGGGGATGGCGGTCCTCGCCTACCTGCCCGATGAGGAGGTCGACGGGTTCCTGGCCCGCACCGACCTGACCGGGAGGTACGGCGAGCGCCACGCGGAGCAGGAGGTGCGCGACCGCGTCGACGCCACGCGGGCCGCCGGCTGGGCGCTCAACCCGGGGCTCATCGTCGAGGGCAGCTGGGGCATGGGCGCGGCGGTCTTCGACGTCGCGGGCCGGCCGCAGTGGGCCCTGAGCCTCACCGGGATCGAGCAGCGGCTCGGCCCCGAGCGGCGCCCGGAGCTCGGGGCGCTGCTCCTGCGCGAGGCGCACGGCCTGACCACGGCGCTGCGCCGTCGGTGAGGACCGCTGGCGCTCCCGCAGCCTAGGCTCCGCGGCGTGAAGTCCGTCCTCGGCAAGATCACCTTCCGGTCCCACGGCCGGGTGGTCCAGCGCGGCACGGTGCTGCTCCCGGACCGCCCGCTGCCGTGCGTGGTCAAGCAGACGTGTCGGCCGGGGCAGCGCGGCATCTTCCTGGTGCTCAGCGGGCCGCGGGCGAGCCACCCCGACGGCAACCTGCTGCAGCGGGTTCGCTGAGCCCGGTCGCAGCACGCGACGACGCGCCGACCCGACCGCGGGAGCGGAAGGATCGGCGCGACGCCCTTCGGGACCACGGACCACCGACGCGTGCGGCCTGGTCCCGACCCCCCGGAGGAGACTCAGCGCGCTCGGTGCAGTGCTCGTGGGTGCTGCTCGGTCAGGCCGCGGTGTCGAGGCAGAGCACCACGACGGTCCAGCTGTCGCCGACCCCGTTCTTGTCGACGCGGGCGGACCAGCTGGTGGTCGAGCCCGGGGTGGGGAACGTCTCGATCAGGTCGGTGGTGGCGTTGAGGCTGGCCGGACCGCCCGAGAGCAGGATGTCGCCGGCGTCGCAGGCCTGGGCCTTGACCGAGGTGCCGTCGCCCAGGGTGGTGCCGGCGTCGGTCGCGGCCTCCCGCTTGTAGACCGAGCCCCTCAGGTAGTCCGCCGCGGGCACGCCGCCCAGCTGGGCCGCGTTGGGGACGGTGCCGAGCGTGGACTCGTTGATGTCGGTGCCGGTGAGCGAGTTGTCGGTGACGTCGGTGCCGTTGAGGCTGCCGTTCTTGACCTGGTCGGAGGTGACCGAGTCGAGGGCCAGCTTCTCGGTGGTGACCGCGCCGTTCTTCAGGTCGACGGTCTGCACGGTGCCGTTCTTGATCGCACGGCTGTTGACGCTGTTCTTGGCCGCGGTGGCGGCGTACGCCGCACCTCCGGTGAGCACGATGACCAGGGCCAGGAGGCCGAGGAACTGGGTGCGGACGAGGCGGGCGGCGGGGCTGAGAACGGTGCTGAACATGGGACTTTCTCCTTTGCGTCGTGGCCGGAACCTGGTGGTTTCGGCGTGCTCAGAACGCTAGGAATCCGACCCCTACCCCCTCAATTGCGGAAAACCCCCATGGTTAGTCGGCGGCACCCTCGGCGCCCTCCGCCGCCCCGCCCGGGAGGGCCCCGGCGAGCTGGCTGCGCGAGCGGACCCCGAGCTTGAGGTAGGACCGGCTCAGGTGCGCCTCGACGGTGCCGATCGCGACGCCGGTACGGCGCGCGATCTCCTTGTTGGACAGGCCCTGCGCGGCCAGCTCCGCGGTGCTCCGCTCGGCGGGCGTGAGCTCCCCGGAGCCGCTGGGCGTGCGGCCGCCGACCTTGGCCAGCTCCTGGTCGGCCGCCGCGACCCACCCCTCGCCGCCGACGGTCCCGAACACCGTGCGCGCCCGGTCCAGCGCCTCGCGGGCCAGACCCCACTGCCGGCGCCGGCGCAGCTGCCCGCCGACGGCCAGGCAGGTGCGTGCCTCGTCGGGCCGCAGCCCCAGCTCGGCGTAGCGGTCGGCGGCCCGCCGGGCGAGGTCGGCGCTCTCCACGGGCGTCATGGCGTCCGAGGCCAGCCCGACCAGGGCTCGGCAGCGGTCCACGCCGGCCAGGCCCCACGGATGGGCCTGCGCGACCGCCCGCTCGTCCAGCCAGTCGACGGGGGCCTGCGCCTCGTCGTACCGGCCGAGCAGCACCAGCGCCTCCACGAGGTCGGGGACGACCGGGAAGATGCCCGGGTTCTCGACGCCGGCGGCGACCACCCGGTCCCACACGCGCTGCAGGTGGGCCGCCGCTGCCTCGGGGTCGCCGGCGAGCAGGGCGGCCACCCCCCGCGCCGCGACGGCGTCGAGCTCGATCCAGCCGTGGCCGAACCCCCGCGCCCACTCCTCGCTGAGCCGGGCCCAGTGCTCGCCGGTCGCGGCGTCGCCGGCGAGCACGGCGGTCCGGGCCCGGATCAGGTCCTCGTCGCGCGACTCCTTGTCGGGCATGAAGGCGTCGTCGAGGGCCACCAGGAGCTCGCGCACCTCGGGGAGCCGTCCGGAGCGCAGCAGCAGGTCGGCGAGGTCGAGCTGGCTCTGGACCAGCGACCGGATCCGGCCCTGGGCCTCGGCGGCCGCGATCTCCTCGCGGATGACGGGCTCGGCCAGTGCGGGCTCGCCGCGCCACAGGTCCCACTTCGCGCGCGGGTGCGGGTCCTGGGACTCCGGCGGCCGTCCGGTGTGGGCCAGGAACCAGTCGCGCCCGACTCCCTGCTCGTGCCCGAGCCGGCCGGCCTCCTCGGCGAGCGCCTGAGCGGCCGGTACGCCGGACACCCGGATCCCGAGCGCGGTCATGGCCTTGATCTGCAGCCCGGTCGCCAGGATGTCCGGGGCGCCGTCGCACTCGGCCATCGCCCGCTCGATCCAGTGCTCGAGGTTGTCCATGCTCCCGACGATCCCGTCGAGGAGGAGCAGGCAGGCCGCACCCCGTTCGGGTCCGAAAGGCATGGTCGCGATCTCCGGCTCGATCCGGGCCGAGAGGCGACCGGCCTCGCCCGCCGCCGCGAGCCGCTCGGCGAGCGCCACCACCCGCCCGGGCCGCGTCGGCGCGTCCCGCGGCGTCCGCTCCAGCGCCAGCTCGGCCAGCTCGGCGGCCTCGAGGGCGGCGCCGCGGTCGCCCGCCTGCCCGGCCGCCGCGGCCAGCGTCGCGGCCAGCTCCTCGTCGACCTCCGGGTGGGCGAGCGCGAGGTGCCGGGCCCGGGCCTCGTCGCCGGCTGCGAGGCCGGCCAGCCGGAGGTGCAGCTCGCGCCGGCGAGCCGGCGAGGCGCCCGCGCGGGCGGCGGCCGCCAGCAGCGGGTGCCACGGCCGCACCTTCCCGGCGGCTCCCACCGAGACGAGCCGGGTCCGCACGGCCTCGTCGAGCGCGGCGATCCCGACCAGCCCCGCGAGCACGGCCTCCGGCGCCTGCGGTTCGAGGGCGAGCGCCAGGAGCAGGGTCTGCTGCTCGTCCGGGAGGTGCTGCACGCGGACGCCGAGCACGGTGGCGAGCTCCTCCGGCACGCCGAGCGGCTCGCCGAGACCGGGCGTCCCGCGCTCGAGCAGGACCCGGCCGATCTCGAGGGCGTGCAGCGGGTTGCCGCGGGACTCCTCGTGCACCATCCGGACCACGCGCGGCGGGACGACCAGGCCCAGCTGCTGGGCCAGCAGGTGGGAGGTGTCCTGGGCGGTGAGCGGCCGCGGCTCGACGTACCGGAGCCGGCGCCGAACCAGGAGCGCCTCCAGCGCAGACCGTTGGAAGCCGACCCGTCTGGTCAGCAGGAACGCCACGCCGCGCCCCGACAGCCGGCGCGCGGCGAAGGTCAGCGCCTCCAGCGAGGCCGGGTCCGCCCACTGCACGTCGTCGACGCAGACCAGCACCCGGCGCCCGTCCGCCAGCAGCCGCAGCACCTCGTGCATCGCGGCGGCCACGAGCTGGACGTCGACGCCGCCGTCCGCGGCCGGCCCGCGCAGCAGCGCGGCTTCCAGCGGTGCGCGCAGCGACGCCGGCAGGTCGAGGTCGGCGAGGTCCACCTCGCGCAGCAGGTCGGTCAGGACCCCGAACGAGTAGCGCTCCTCGCCCTCCCCCGGCGTGGCCACGAGGACCCGCGTCCCGAGGGCGGTCGCGAGGTCCAGCGCCCCCTCCCAGAGCGCGGTCTTCCCGAGCCCGGCCTCGCCGGTCAGGACCAGCCCGTCGTCCTCGGCGGCGCCCAGGAACTCGGTGAGCACGCCCAGCTCCTCGGCCCGCCCGACGAGGGATTCCCGAGCGCCCATGCAGGCAAGGTAGTGCGGACCCGCACCCGACGCACCGCCTACAGTCTCAGCCGTGAGCAGCGACTGGTCGGGCGTGCGCCTGCACGTGGTGACCGGCAAGGGCGGGACCGGGAAGTCCACGGTCGCCGCCTCCCTCGCGCTGGCGCTGGCCTCGCACGGCAAGGACGTGCTGCTCTGCGAGGTCGAGGGTCGCCAGGGCATCGCCCGGATGTTCGACGTCGACCCGCTTCCGTACGCCGAGCGCCGGATCGCCACCGGCCTCCACCCTGCGGACGCCCGCGACGCCGGCCCCGGCGTCGGCCCGGGCGTGGTGCACGCGCTGCACATCGACGCCGAGGCCGCGCTCATGGAGTACCTCGCGATGTACTACCGCCTCGGCCGCGCCGGGCGCGCGCTCGACCGCTTCGGGGTCATCGAGTTCGCCACGACGATCGCGCCCGGGGTCCGCGACGTGCTGCTGACCGGGAAGGTCTACGAGGCGGTCCAGCGCAACAGCCGCAACCGCGGCGCCACCGAGTACGACGCCGTGGTGCTCGACGCGCCCCCCACCGGCCGGATCTCCCAGTTCCTCAACGTGAGCGACGAGCTGGCCGGCCTGGCCAAGGTGGGCCCGGTCAAGCACCAGGCGGACACGATGATGGGGCTGTTCCGGTCGCCGCGGACCGCGGTGCACTTCGTGACCGTGCTGGAGGAGATGCCGGTCCAGGAGACCGCGGACGGCATCGCCCACATCCGCGAGGTGGGGCTCCCGGTGGGCGGGGTGGTCGTCAACCAGGTCCGGTCGCGCGACCTGCGGGTCAAGGACCTCGCCGCAGCCCGCACCGGCGAGCTCGACCGCGCCGGCGTCGCCGCCGACCTGGCCGCGGCCGGCGTGGAGGTCCGCGACGAGCTGGTCGACGGCCTGCTCGCCGAGGCCCGCGACCACGCCGTACGGCGCGCCCTGGAGGACGCCCAGCGCAAGCTGGTCAAGGGGCTGGGCGTGCCCACCTACGAGCTGCCGCGGCTGGCCCAGGGCGTCGACATGGGCGGGCTCTACGAGCTGGCTGCGGTCCTGCGCGACCAGGGGCTGGCGTGACCGGCCCGCACCCACGGGTGGGGCCGCTGGCCTCGCACTCGACGACCGCCCCGGTGCTGGACGTCGACGCGCTGCTCGACGACCCGCACACCGGCATCATCGTCTGCTGCGGCTCCGGCGGGGTCGGCAAGACCACGACGTCCGCCGCGCTGGCGCTGCGGGCGGCCGAGCGTGGCCGCAAGGTCGTGGTGCTGACGATCGACCCGGCCCGCCGGCTGGCGCAGTCGATGGGCATCGAGGTGCTCGACAACACCCCGCGCCCGGTGCCCGGGCTGCCCACGGAGTCGGGTGGCTCGCTCGACGCGATGATGCTCGACATGAAGCGGACCTTCGACGAGGTCGTGGAGTCCCAGGCCAGCCCCGAGAAGGCCAGGCAGATCCTGGACAACCCCTTCTACATCGCGCTGTCGTCGTCGTTCGCGGGCACGCAGGAGTACATGGCGATGGAGAAGCTCGGCCAGCTCCGGCGCGACGCCCAGGTGGCCGGCACCTACGACCTCATCGTCGTCGACACACCCCCGTCCCGCTCCGCGCTGGACTTCCTCGACGCCCCCGAGCGGCTCTCGTCCTTCCTCGACGGCCGGTTCGTCCGGATGCTGCTGGCGCCGGCCCGCGGCCCGGCCCGGATCATGACCGCCGGCCTCGGCATGGTCACCGGGGCCCTCTCCAAGATCCTGGGCGGGCAGTTCATCAGCGACCTGCAGACCTTCGTGGCCGCCCTGGACACGGTCTTCGGCGGCTTCCGGGCCCGGGCCCAGCAGACCTACGCGCTCCTGCAGGCCCCCGGGACGGCGTTCCTGGTCGTGGCCGCGCCCGAGCCCGACGCGATGCGCGAGGCGGCGTACTTCGTCGAGCGGCTCAACGAGGACCGGATGCCGCTCGCCGGCCTCGTCGTGAACCGGGCCAGCCCCGCCGGCCACGGCGACCTCTCGGCCGACGAGGCGATGGCGGCGGCGGCCCGGCTGCGCCGGACCAAGGAGTCCTCGCCCACCGCTGCCCTCACCGCGGGGCTGCTCCGGCTGCACGCCGACCGGGTCCGCATGGTCGAGCGGGAGGCGGCCCTGCGGCTGCGGTTCGCGGCCGCCCACCCCGCCGTGGCCACCGCCGTGGTCCCGGCCCTGGCCGCGGACGTCCACGACCTGTCCGGCCTCCGGGTGGTCGGAGGACTGCTCGCCGACCAGGGCTGACCCGCTCCCCAGTACGCCTCCCTGGGGCCGTTCTGGGGTCCGGTGTTCGGCGTTCCCGCCCCACGGCACACCGAGGTGTGCCCCGCAAGCCTGACACGCGACCGGGGTGGCGATTTCTGGGGTGGTTCGCGCTCAGCACCGGCATTTCGGCCGTCTCCCGAGTAGCCCCTGGTCCGGAATGACTAGTCATTTCTGACTATGGAGGACGAAACGTTCACCTGTACTGGCGGGCCCCCTTGAATTCGTAACTTTCTCATCACGGGGAGAGAACGCTCGGGCCCCCGGGACAGGCCCCCAAGAACCAGCAGGGCAACACACGAATTCTTATCTCGGAGATGGCAGGGCAGAGGAATGTGGATCGAGGACTGGACCCCCAGCGCGGCGTGCCGGCAGGCGCAGCCCGACGAGCTCTTCGTCCGTGGTGCCGAGCAGAACAAGGCCAAGCAGCTGTGCACCGGCTGCCCGGTGCGCACCGAGTGCCTCGCCGAGGCCCTGGACAACCAGATCGAGTGGGGCGTGTGGGGCGGCATGACCGAGCGTGAGCGCCGTGCGCTGCTCCGCCGCCGCCCGACCGCCTCGTGGCGCAGCGTGCTCGAGGCCGCCCGTGTGAAGGCCGAGCGCGAGCAGCAGGTCCCCGCCTGACCCTGCTCCACCCCTGTTCCACCCCCGCACCAACCCCGGCACCACCCCAACACCACCCAGCACCACCCGCACCACCCGCACCACCCAGCTCCATCCCCACACCTGGATCCCCCAAGATCCCCCACATCCCCCACTCTCCTGACTCGCGTCAGGACAGGCTCGCGGCCGGTTGACGCCTTTCCCTGAAGGCCTTCGACCGGCCGCCAGCCATTTCCGGGCGGTTCCGGCTGCCGAGGTGGCCCTGCTCCCGGGAACTGGGTGCCTTGGGCCTCCGTCCGTATCCTGTGGTCGTGTCCATGCCCCGCCACGAGCGGCTGCCTGCCTACCGCGTCCTGTCCCACCTGCTGGTGATGGTCGCGGTCGCTGTCGTCCTCGGCGTCGTGGTGGCCGGCCTGGCGATCCCGTTCGCGGGCATGGCCGGCCTCGGCGCCCGCAACGTCGCGAAGACCATGGACAACCTCCCCGAGGAGCTCAAGACCGAGGACCTCTCCCAGCGGAGCACGATCCTCGACGCGAACGGCAACCGGCTGGCGTCGGTCTACGACGAGAACCGGATCACCGTCCCGCTCAAGGGCATCTCCCGGACCATGGTCAAGGCCCTGGTCGCCATCGAGGACTACCGCTTCTACCAGCACGGCGCCCTCGACCTGAAGGGCACGCTGCGCGCGCTCATCACCAACCAGGCCAACGACGGCGTGGTCCAGGGCGGGTCGTCGATCACCCAGCAGCTGGTCAAGCTGACCCTGCAGAGCCAGGCCAAGACCAAGGCCGACCGCGCGGCGGCCACGGCGGACACCTACGCCCGCAAGCTCAAGGAGCTGCGCTACGCGGTCGCGCTGGAGCAGAGCCACTCCAAGGACTGGATCCTCGAGCGCTACCTCAACACCGCCTACTTCGGCGACGGCGCGTACGGCGTCCAGGCCGCGGCCAAGCACTACTTCAACGTCAACGCCCGCGACCTGAAGCTGCGTCAGTCCGCGCTGCTGGCCGGGCTGGTGAAGAACCCCTACGGCTACGACCCGACCAAGTTCCCCGACAAGGCACTCGAGCGCCGCGACGTCGTCCTCGACCGGATGGCCCAGCTCAACGTCGTGACCCGGGACAAGGCGGAGAAGAACAAGGCCAAGGACCTCGGGCTCGACGTCCAGGACGTCGACAACGGCTGCGTGAACTCCGCCGCGCCGTTCTTCTGCGACTACGTCATGTCCTACCTCCTGCAGGACCCCCAGCTCGGCAACACCGTCCAGCAGCGCCGCAACCTGCTGAAGAACGGCGGGCTGACGATCAAGACCACGCTGGACCCGGCGGCCCAGAAGGCCGCCGACGACTCGGTGCAGGCCCACGTCGCGAAGACCGACCCGGCCATCGGGGCGCTCGCGATCGTCGAGCCCGGCACCGGCGCGGTGAAGGCGCTCGCCCAGTCCCGGCCGATGGGCAACAAGAAGAAGCTGGGCGAGACCTACATCAACTTCACGATCCCCCGTGAGTACGGCGGCTCGAACGGCTTCCAGCCCGGGTCGACGTTCAAGGCGTTCACCCTGGCGACCGCGATCGAGCAGGGGTTCCCGCTCACGACCGCGTTCAACTCGGGGTCGCCGATGACCTTCGACCAGGCGGACTTCTCCAACTGCCCCGGCGAGGGCAACTTCGTCGGCCCCTACGAGGCCTCGAACTCCACCACCAGCGGCATGATGAACATGTACTCCGGCACCCGGCTGTCGGTGAACACCTACTTCCTCCAGCTGGAGGAGAAGACCGGCGTCTGCGCGCCCTTCGACCTCGCCAAGGCGATGGGTGTGCACCTCACCGACCCGAAGGCCGAGCGGTACCCGAGCTTCACCCTGGGCATCGCCGATGCCTCGCCGCTGGAGATGGCCGAGGCCTACGCCACCTTCGCGGCCCGCGGGCTGCACTGCGACTCGCGGCCGGTCACCCAGATCCTCGATGCCGCGGGCAACGTCCTCAAGGACTACGACCCCGCCTGCACCCAGGTCATGAAGGAGGAGACGGCCGACGCCGTGAGCGACGTGCTCCGCGGCGTGCTGGAGGGCAGCGGCTTCGCCGCCAGCCAGGCCCTGTCCGTCCCCTCGGCCGGCAAGACCGGCACGACCTCGCAGCAGAAGGCGGTGTGGTTCTGCGGCTACACCCCGCACCTGGCCGCGGCCGCGACGATCGCCGGCATCGACAAGCTGGGCCGCCCGGACACCCTGGTCGGCAAGACCATCGACGGCAGCTACATCTACGAGGCGTCCGGCTCCGGGTTCGCCGCGCCGATCTGGGGCGACGCGCTGCGGGCGTTGACCGCGAGCGCGCCGTACGAGAACTTCATCTACCCCTCGGGCATCGAGGGCGTCGGGGTCACCTCGGTGCCGCAGCCGAAGCCGCCGAAGGGTGGCAAGGGTCACGGCAACGGCCACGGGAACGGCCACGGGAACGGCCACGGCGGTCACTGAGGCCGCCCGGGATCAGCCCAACTGGCGCCGCACCTCGGCGGCGACCGCGCCGCCGTCGGCGCGCCCCTTGACCTGGGGCTGGACCACGCCCATCACCTTGCCCATCGCCTTCATGCCCTCGCCGGCCGCGTCGGTCTGCACGACGGCAGCCGTGACCAGCGCGACGATCTCCTCCTCGGAGAGCTGCTCGGGCAGGTAGTCGGCGAGGACCACGGCCTCGGCGCGCTCCTTGTCGGCCATCTCGGCTCGCCCGCCGTCGTCGAACGCCGTGGCCGCCTCGCGGCGCTTCTTGGCCTCGCTGGACAGCACGCCGACGACCTCGTCGTCGCTCAGCTCGCGGGCCTCCTTGCCCGCCACCTCGGCGTTGGTGATGGCGGTGAGCACCATCCGGAGGGTGGAGGAGCGGACCTCGTCGCGGGACTTGATGGCGGCGGTGAGGTCCGCGCGGAGGCGGTCCTTGAGCTCGGGCACGAACTGATTGTGTCAGCGACTGTGGCAGCCTTGAGCAATGCCTCTCCTCCGAGTTCTCGGCGGCCTGGTCGGCGCGGGAGCCGCGGCCGGAGCCGGGCTGACGGCGTACGCCGTGTGGGAGGCACGCCAGTACACGCTGCGCCGGGTCGAGGTGCCGCTGCTGCCGCCCGGCGCCGAGCCGCTGCGGGTGCTCCACCTGAGTGACATCCACATGACCCCCGGGCAGCGCCGGAAGCAGGAGTGGCTGGCCGGCCTGGCCACGCTCCGCCCCGACCTGGTCGTGAACACCGGCGACAACCTCGCGCACGCGGCGTCGGTACCGGTCGTGCGCGACGCGCTGGGGGCGCTGCTGGACGTACCGGGCGTCTACGTCTTGGGCTCCAACGACTACTTCAGCCCGACGATGCGCAACCCGCTGCGCTACGTGCTGCCCGACGACGGCCGCCGCAACACCAGCTCGGCGCGGCTGCCCTGGACCGACCTGCGCGACGCGTTCTCCGCGGCGGGCTGGGTCGAGCTCACCAACCGGCGCGAGCACGTCAAGGTCGGCGAGCTCTCGCTCGCCTTCGCCGGCGTCGACGACCCGCACCTGGGCTACGACCGGCTGGCCGAGGTGGCCGGCCCCGCCGACCCGCACGCCGACGTCCGCCTCGGCGTCGCGCACGCGCCGTACCTCCGGGTGCTCGACCAGTTCGCTGCGGACGGCTACGACGCGATCCTGGCCGGGCACACGCACGGCGGCCAGGTCTGCATCCCCGGGATCGGGGCGCTCACCACCAACTGCGATCTCGACCCCGGCCGCGCCAAGGGGCTGCACCGCCACCCGGCCGACTCGCGCGACGGTGACCCGGGCTCGTCGTGGCTGCACGTCTCGGCCGGGCTCGGCACCGCACCGCACACCCCGATCCGGGTCGCCTGCCGCCCCGAGGCCACGCTGCTGACCCTGGTGCCGCGCGCCCGCTGACCCGGCCCCGGCCAGGGTGCGGAACCGATTGGGGAACGCCGCCGCTGCTCCGGTATGCTCCCGACCTTGTGAGCCCTGCTCACGTTCGGGCTGTGGCGCAGTTTGGTAGCGCGCCTCGTTCGGGACGAGGAGGCCGCAGGTTCAAATCCTGTCAGCCCGACTCCTCCACGTCGGCTCCCGGTCGCTCTGCGGCCGGGGGCCTTCGTCGTTCCGGAGTGGTGACCGGTCAGTCCTGCGGTGCGGCCGCGGCGTCGCCGTTGGTCGTCGCCGGCTCCACCACGCGGCTGAACCGCTCCCAGGCCGCCTGGCGCGAGACGCCCAGCGCCTTGCCTATCTCGGCGTAGGAGATGTGGCGCTCCCGGATCAGGCCGACCCACGCGCGTAGGTGGCGGTCGACCTGGGCGGCCGTGCCGGAGACCAGTGGCAGCCGGGCGAGCATCGCGATGTTCGACAGGTCCTCGTCGGACCAGCCGATCACCTTCTGGCTCGCGTTCTCCGGTGCCGCCAGCTCGGCGCTGTAGCGCGCGAGGCAGTCGGTGCACATGAGCGCACCCAACCCCCCGGCGTACCGCGACTCGGCGGTGCCGCTCCTACCGCAAAATGAGCATGACCAGGCAGTCGGCTCAAAGTTCATCAAAGCCCCCCTTGGACGAACTCAGCGCTCGCAACACTAGCCCTGGCTCCTGTCAATCACCCATCAGGCTGGTGTTGACGGACACTGGTCTGGTCCGCCGTCATGAGGATGTTGACAGCCGGTCCGCGGCCCCCGGTCTGTCAGACTTCTCCCATGGCGCCGGACCGGGACAAGGACGCTCCGTCCCTGGAGCCGCCGTCGCTGTTCGGCCGGCGGAAGAGGCGCAAGGCCACCCCGGCCCGCGCCGAGCCTGCCCCGTCGGTGGAGCCGGTAGACCACGCCTCTCCGGTAGACCAAGCCGGTTTGGTAGACCAAGCCCCGCCGGTAGACCAAGCCGGTTCGGTATACCAAGCAACTCCGGCTGACCAAGCCGGTTTGGTAGACCAAGCCCCGCTGGCAGACCAAGCCCCGCCGGTAGACCAAGCCGCCGCTCCCCCGCCCGTGGCCGACCCCGTCCCGGACCACAGCCCGACCACGATCTTCGACGACGTCAGCGAGCCGACCCCCGACCCGGCGCCCGAGCCCGTCTCGGCCGGTGCGCCACCCGAGCGTCGGGCGCCGCGCGAGCCGTGGCTCGAGGGCCGGCCGGCCGCCGTCCTGACCGGGCTCCTCGTCGGCGCGCTGATCGTCGCGGCCACCGCCGGCTCGCTGCGCCTGTGCACGACGGTGCAGGGCACCTCGTCCTGCGGCGGCCCGGGCCTCTTCCTGCTCGTGGCCATCCTGCTCGCCGCCGTGCTGGTGGGGGCCGCCCTGCTCAAGGCCGCCGCGGTACCTCAGCCCGGCAGCACCAGCTTCCTGGCCGTCGGCCTGCTCAGCGTGGTGGCGCTGCTGTTCCTCGTCGGCTCGATCTTCGAGTGGTGGATGGTCATCGTCGTCCCGCTCGTGTCGGTGGCGACGTTCCTGCTCTCGCACTGGGTGACGACGACCTACATCGAGCCCGGGGACGACCCCTCCGACTCACCGCGGCAGGCCGAGAAGCACGACGTCCGCTGAGCGACGTGCGACATGTAACTGAGTGTCACGGCATCTGGCTGGGTGTTCGAGCACCCATCCAGACGCACGAACACTCAGTTACATGAACGCGCAGGCACGTCGCGCAGCCGGCAGTCAGCCGGCAGCCACCACCAGCTCGGCGATCTGCACGGTGTTCAACGCCGCCCCCTTGCGCAGGTTGTCGCCGGAGACGAACAGCGCCAGCCCCCGGTCGTCGGGCACACCGGGGTCCTGCCGGATCCGACCGACGTACGACGGGTCCTGGCCGGCCGCCTGCAGGGGCGTCGGGATGTCGGAGAGCTCGACGCCGGGCGCCTGGGCGAGCACCTCGCGGGCCCGGGCCGGGGTCAGCGGCCGCTCGAACTCGGCGTTGATGGCCAGCGAGTGGCCGGTGAAGACCGGCACCCGCACGCAGATCCCCGAGACCGGCAGGTCGGGGAGGCCGAGGATCTTGCGGGACTCGTTGCGGAGCTTCTGCTCCTCGTCGGTCTCCTCGAGGCCGTCGTCCACGATCGAGCCGGCCAGGGGTAGCACGTTGTAGGCGATGGTGCGGGCGTACTTGACCGGATCGGGGAAGGTCACGGCCGCGCCGTCGTAGGCCAGCTCGACGGCCTTGTCGCCGGCCGCGGCCACCTGGGTCGCCAGCTCCTCGACGCCGGCCACGCCCGAGCCGGAGACGGCCTGGTACGTCGAGGCGATCAGCCGGACCAGCCCGGCCTCGTCGTGCAGCGCCTTGAGCACCGGCATCGCGGCCATGGTCGTGCAGTTGGGGTTGGCGATGATGCCCCGCCCGGCCGCGATGACCTCGGCGGCGTCCCCGGGGTTGACCTCGGAGACCACCAGCGGGATGGCGGGGTCCTTGCGGAAGGCACTGGAGTTGTCGACCACGATGACGCCGGCCTCGACGAACCGGGGCGCGAGCTCCCGCGACGTGGTGGCCCCCGCGGAGAACAGGGCGATGTCGAGGCCGCTCGGGTCGGCGGTGCCGGCGTCCTCGACGAGGATCTCGCGGCCGGCGAAAGGCAGCACCGAGCCGGCCGAGCGGGGCGAGGCGAAGAACCGGACGTCGCCGACCGGGAAGCCACGCTCCTCGAGGATCTGGCGCATCGCGACGCCGACCTGGCCGGTGGCGCCGACCACGCCGACGTTGAAGGTCCTGGTCATCGGCCGGTGCCTCCGTAGATGACGGCCTCGACCTCGTCGGCGTCGAGGTCGAAGGCGCTGTGGGTCGCGCGGACCGCGGGCTCCACCTGCGCCTCGTCGACGATCACGGAGATCCGGATCTCGGAGGTGGAGATCATCTCGATGTTCACGCCCGCGGCCGCCAGCGCCGAGAAGAACCTGGCCGTGATGCCGGGGTGCGACCGCATGCCGGCCCCGATCAGGGAGACCTTGCCGATCTGGTCGTCGTACAGCAGCTTCTCGTAGCCGACCTCGTCCTGGATCTTGGCCAGCGCGCTCATCGCCGCGTTGCCGTCGGCACGGGGCAGGGTGAAGGAGATGTCGGTGAGGCCGGTGGCGGCGGCGGAGATGTTCTGCACCACCATGTCGAGGTTGACCTCGACCGAGGCCAGCGCCTCGAAGATGCGGGCCGCCTCACCGACCTTGTCGGGTACGCCGACCACGGTGATCTTGGCCTCGCTCCGGTCGTGGGCGACGCCGGCGATGATCGCCTGTTCCACGGGCTCTTCTCCCTCTTTCACGGGGACGATCCAGGTCCCCTCCTTCTGCGAGAAGGAGGACCGGACGTGCACCGGCATGTTGTAGCGCCGCGCGTACTCGACGCAGCGCAGGTGCAGGATCTTGGCTCCGGAGGCCGCCATCTCGAGCATCTCCTCGGTGGAGATGCGGTCGAGCTTGCGGGCGCTGGGCACGATCCGCGGGTCGGCGGTGAAGACGCCGTCGACGTCGCTGTAGATCTCGCAGACCTCTGCCCCGAGGGCCGCGGCCAGGGCCACGGCGGTGGTGTCGGAGGCGCCGCGGCCCAGGGTGGTGATGTCCTTGGTGTCCTGGGAGACGCCCTGGAAGCCGGCCACGATGGCGATCGCGCCCTCCCCGATGGCCGCCTCGATCCGGCCCGGGGTGATGTCGATGATCTTGGCCTTGCCGTGCGCGGAGTCGGTGATGACGCCGGCCTGGGAGCCGGTGAACGACTTCGCGGTGTGGCCCAGCTGGGCGATGGCCATGGCCACCAGCGCCATCGAGATCCGCTCGCCGCTCGTGAGCAGCATGTCGAGCTCCCGCGGCGGCGGCAGCGGCGTCACCTGCTCGGCGAGGTCGCGCAGCTCGTCGGTCGTGTCGCCCATCGCCGAGACCACCACGACGACGTCGTGGCCCGCCTTGCGCGTGTTGACGATGCGCTGGGCCACGCGCTTGATGCCCGCGGCATCAGCGACGGACGAGCCACCGTACTTCTGGACGACGATTCCCACGACCAGAAAGTCTAGGCGGCCGATGCCCCGCGCCCGGGCCGGAGCCGCCTACGTGGACAGCGTCTCGCCGTCGTCGAGCATCTCGTTGGCAGCCGCGACGTCCTCGTCCTCGCCGGTGAACTCGGTGTCGAGCCGGTCGTGGGCGACCACCGAGAGCAGGGCATTGAGGGCCACCCCCGCCTGGTTGCCCCACGAGGAGACGTAGGAGAACTGCCACCACCACAGCGCCTCGGCGATGTCGCCCGCGCGATAGTGGCGCAGCCCGGTCTCGAGGTCGCTGGCGATGCTCGTCAGGTCGTCGGAGAGCTGGCTCTCCACCATCTCGGGCACGTAGGGGTCGAAGACGTAGCTGTAGGTGTCGAGGTTGTCGAGCATGGCCGCGAGGCGCATGCGGAGCTCGTCGAGGTCGGACTCGGGGCCGACGTCGGGCTGGTACTCCTGCCGCGGCTCGAAGTCCCGCTGCGCGCCCAGCCGGGCACCCGCCAGCGAGATCTGGCTGATCTCGAGCAGCAGCAGCGAGATGGCCGGGCCGACGTCGCCCTCCCGCGCGATCTCGCGCAGCGCGAGCAGGAAGCTGGAGAACGAGTCCGCCATGCTCTGGGCGAAGTCCTCGGTCTCGCTGCTCACCGTCTTGTCGTTCACCGTGCGCTCCGCCTTCCCGCCAGGGCTCGTCCGAGGGTGACCTCGTCGGCGTACTCCAGGTCGCCGCCGACCGGGAGCCCGCTGGCGAGCCGAGTCACGGTCAGGTCCAGGTCCTTCAACATACGCGTGAGGTAGGTGGCCGTGGCCTCACCCTCGAGGTTGGGGTCGGTGGCCAGGATCAGCTCGGTCACGGTGCCGTCGGAGAGCCGCATCATCAGCTCGCGGACCCGCAGCTGCTCGGGGCCGATGCCGTCGATCGGCGAGATCGCGCCGCCCAGCACGTGGTAGCGGCCCTTGAACTCGCGGGTCCGCTCGATGGCGACGACGTCCTTGTACTCCTCGACCACGCACAGGACGGTCTGGTCGCGACGCGGGTCGCGGCAGATCCGGCACTGGTCGTCCTCGGAGACGTTGAAGCAGATCGAGCAGAACTTCACCCGCGCCTTGACCTGGACCAGGATCTCGGCGAGCCGGCGCACGTCGGGCTCCTCGGCCTGGAGGAGGTGGAAGGCGATCCGCTGGGCGCTCTTGGGGCCGACGCCCGGCAGCCGGCCGAGCTCGTCGATGAGGTCCTGGACCACACCTTCATACATCTGGTGGTTCTCCTAGAAGCCGAGCTGGCCCGGCGCGCCCGGCGACTGGCCGGGGAGCCCGCCGGCGAGCGGCCCGAGCGCCTCGGTGGCCATCGAGTCGGCCTGGGCCTTCGCGTCGCGGTAGGCGGCCACGATCATGTCGCCGAGGTCGGACAGGCTCTCCGCGTCGGAGCCGTCGAACGAACCGGGTGCGATGGTGACGCCGACCAGCTCGCCGACGCCGTTGACCTTGACCGTCACCGACCCGACGACCCCCTCGGCCTCGGCGTCGGCCAGACGCTCCTGGGCCGCGGCGAGCTGTTCCTGCATCTGCTGGGCCTGCTGGAGCAGGGCGTTCATGTCGAAACCACCACCGCCGAACGCCTCGAACGGGTTCTGGCTGTCGGTCATGTCTGTGCTCCTCGGTTCATGAGTGCTTGATCTCCTCGATCACGGACGCCCCCAGCTCGCGGGCCAGAAGGTCCTCGCCGCCGAGGTTGTCGGGGTCCGCGTCGAGGTCGTCGCGTCGCGCGTCGGCGTCGGCGGCGGCCAGCCCGTCGGACCTCGGCGACTCGACGCCCTTCGGACGGGTCCGCTGGATCGCGTCGCGGGCCGCGGACGCCGCGGCGCTGGGGTCGGGGTCGGGGTCGGGCTCCGGCGGAGCCGCCGCGGGCGCGTCGTCGGCCGCCCAGGCTGGTGGTGCGTCGGGAGCCTCGGGCGCCGTGGTCTCCGGGACCGGGCTGGCGGGCGCGGGCTCGGTGGGCTCCGTAGCGGGCTTGGTGACCACCGGCGTCCCGGCCGGCTGGGCGCCGGGGTCGACGATCGTCTCGATCTTCCAGTCCGCGCCGACCACGTCGATCGCCGCCTGGTGGACCACCTCGGCGCAGCCGCTGGAGACGAAGCTGTCGCGAGCGCCGGGGTTGGCGAAGCCCAGGGTCAGGATGTTGCCCTCGAGCCCGATGACCTGGCAGTTCTGGGTGAGGTGGATCCAGGCCATCCGGCGCCGGGACTTGGTGGACTCGACGACGTCTGGCCAGAGGCGGCGTACGTCGACCAGCGTGAGGCCGGCGCCGCCGCGGGCGGGCGGCGGGGCGGAGTCGGGTTCCGATGTCAGCTCGGGCGTCGGTTCGGGCGTCGGTTCGGGCGTCGGCTCGCGAGCCGGCTCGGGGGCCCGCTCGGGGACCGCGGTGGCCTGCGCGGGCGCCTCGGCGACCGAGGTGGGCTCCGGCTCGGGGACCGGGGTGCCGACCGCGGTCGGCGTGGCCGGAGCCGGGCGGTCCTGTGCCGGCGGGGCGGCGGCCTCGACGGGGGCGGCGGCCGCGCTCGGCGTACCGGAGATGGAGGCTCGCCGCTCGAGCCGGTCGAGCCGCGCGGCCACGCCCTGGGTGGTGTGGTCGGCCCCGGGCAGGAGCACCCGGGCACAGAGCAGCTCGAGGAGCAGCCGGGGTGCGGTGGCGCCCCGCATCTCGGTCAGCCCGGTGGCCAGGATGTCGGCGGCCCGGCTGAGGTCGGTGGCGCCGAAGTGGGCGGCCTGGGCGACCAGCCGCTCGCCCTGGTCCTCGGAAACGTCGATGAGGCCGGTGGCGGTGGCGCCGGGGACCGCGGCCACGATGACCAGGTCGCGCAGCCGGCGGAGGAGGTCCTCGGTGAAGCGGCGCGGGTCCTGGCCGGTCTCGATCACCTTGTCGACCACGCCGAAGACCGCGGCGCCGTCGGCCGCGGCGAACGCGTCGACCACCTCGTCGAGCAGCGCGTCGGGCGTGTAGCCCAGCAGCCCGGAGGCGAGCTCGTGGGTCACCCCGGCCGGGCCGGCGCCGCCCATCAGCTGGTCGAGGACCGACAGGGTGTCGCGGGCCGACCCGCCGCCCGCGCGGACGACCAGGGGCAGCGCCGCCGGCTCGACCGCGACCTGCTCCTTCTCGCACAGCTCGGCGAGGTAGGACGACATCAGCCGCGGCGGGATCAGCCGGAACGGGTAGTGGTGGGTGCGCGAGCGGATGGTCGGGATGACCTTCTCCGGCTCGGTGGTCGCGAAGATGAAGCGCAGGTGCTCCGGCGGCTCCTCGACCAGCTTGAGCAGCGCGTTGAACCCCTGCGTCGAGACCATGTGGGCCTCGTCGATGATGTAGACCTTGTAGCGGCTCTTGACCGGCGCGAAGAACGCCTTCTCCCGCAGGTCGCGCGCGTCGTCGACGCCACCGTGGGAGGCCGCGTCGATCTCGATGACGTCGATCGAGCCGGGCCCCCCGCGGGCCAGGTCGCGGCAGCTCTCGCACTCCCCGCACGGGTCGGCCACCGGCGCCTGCTCGCAGTTGAGGGACCGGGCCAGGATCCGCGCGCTCGTGGTCTTGCCGCACCCGCGCGGCCCGCTGAACAGGTAGGCGTGGTTGACCCGGTTGCCCGCCAGCGCCGCGCGCAGCGGCTCCGTCACGTGCTCCTGCCCGATGACCTCGGCGAAGGTCTCCGGCCGGTAGCGACGGTAGAGAGCGAGTGGGGACTCCATTTGCCCTGAACCCTAGTTGGCGGCATCGACACCCGAAAGGCCGGTCGCGGCGGGGCCCTCGGGGGCATGAAAAGGCCCCCCGCGTACCCGGCAGAGCGCGCCGACCCTTGCTGCCTTCCGGCCCTGGGGGATTGAGCGAGATGCCGCCACACGGGGGGTTGCCCCGAGTGTAGGTGAGCGCCGTACGCCGCTCCAACGCGGCGGCGCTCCACCCGGTTCCCGGTCCGGCTCGATTGGGCGGCCCCCGGCGGCGGCCGGTACCCTCCTCGGCGGAGGATTCGCCTAGTGGCCTATGGCGCTCGCTTGGAAAGCGGGTTGGGTTAACAGCCCTCGCGGGTTCGAATCCCGCATCCTCCGCCACATCCTTACCGGACGATTCGTCTGCTGTCCGAACGTCTTTCGCGGTGGCGGGCGCAGACGATTCGGTCAGGACGCCGAGCGCACGTACTCCAGCGCCGCCAGCACCCGTCGGTTGCTCGCGGAGTCGGCGTGCAGACC
Source organism: uncultured Actinomycetota bacterium (assembly GCA_963791175.1). GTDB lineage: Bacteria > Actinomycetota > Actinomycetes > Propionibacteriales > Nocardioidaceae > Nocardioides. Next base: position 1,755,846 of record CAWBRC010000004.1, on the reverse strand, counting down.
CAGCTTGGCGAAGATGCTGCCGACCAGCGGCTCGACGGTCTTGACGCTGAGGTGCAGCTCCTCGCAGATGGCGGCGTTCGAGCGGCCCCGCGAGATGAGCTCGAGGACGTCGTGCTCGCGCGGGGTCAGCCCGTCGAGGTGACCGGCCCTGCGTTCGCGGGCGATGGTCTCGGTCAGCGTGAGGTGGTCGAGGACCAGGTCGGCCTGCCGGGCCAGGTCGTCGAGGAGCCGCTCCTCCGCGCGCGACAGCGGGTCCGCGCGTACGACGGCGAGCGCACCGACCACCTCGCCGTCGCGGCGCACGGCACGGACGACGACACCGGGCGAGCCCGCGAGCGCGGCCCACGCCGCCGGCTCCGGGTCGGCGCCGGTCTCGGGCCAGAGGCCGACGGCGTGCAGCCCCTCCTCGGTCCCCAGCCAGACCGAGGCACTCGTGGCGCGCAGCGCCTCGGCCGTCCCCCGCGCCAGCCCGGCCGGCAGGTCGCGCGCGTCGCCGCCGCTGCGGGAGAGCCAGGTCAGGGCGGAGTACGCCGCCGCGTGCTGGCCGTGCACGATCGCCAGCCCCGCGGCCAGCGGGACGAGCGAGGCGGTGAGCAGCCCCGCGCGGGGCGAGCCGGCGACGGCGAGCCCGGCGACCAGGGCGATGCACGAGATCGCGGCGCCGGCGAGGAGCCACGCGACCTGGCGCTGCGCCGTACGGCTCCGGTAGCGAGCCGCGAGGGCCACGACCCACAGCAGCTGGAAGGCCGCGAACGACGGCATCGCCACCCAGGTCCAGAGCCAGTCGACCACCCCGGGCGTGGCGTCGTTGAACGGGTGCGGCGCGGTGACCCCGGCGGCGTGGTAGCCCACCGGCCAGCCGGCCGACAGCACCGTGTCGAGGGCGGTGACGGCCACGACCGCCCCTGCCACCGGGCGCCAGCGGGACGAGGGCAGCCGGCCGTCCGGGAAGCAGATGACGGTGAGCGTGGCGAGGCCGATGGCCAGCGGAACCGGCCAGACCCCGAGCCAGGCCCACCAGTCGTGCGACCCCGACGCGTGGCCGAGCTGCCGGCCGAGGAAGATCACCGCCTCGACCAGCCCCGTGGCCAGCATCAGCCGCCCTTCGAGGTGACCGGGGCGCTGGTGGAGGACGTAGGCGCCCACGGCGGTGAACGACAGCGCCAACAGCCCGTTGTGCAGGTTCGCCAGCCACCAGCCCTGCGCCATCCCCACGGTCACCATGACCAGGACGGCGCTCAGCGCCAGCAGCGGCACCAGCCCGCGGGGCCGGGAGTCGGTCACCCCGGCATCGTGGCACCGAGCCGCGCCGGCGGGCAGCAGGGATATCCCTGTCACCCGAGAACAGGGACAGCCCCGTGGTGCTCCGGACCCGGCCGCGCCGACGCTCGGGCCATGACCACCACCACCACCGCAGCTCCGCCCGCCGCCACCCGCGCCTCGCTGGAGCAGTCGCTGCTCACGGCCTCGCTCATCGCGGCCCCCGTCACCTATCTGGCCGCCGACACGACGTACGCCGCCAACGGCTGGGAGGACGCCGCCGCGGGCGTGCTCGCCGTGATCGGGGCGGTCCTCTACGGCTTCGTCGCGCTCCGGGTCGCGACCTGGCTGCCCGCCGGCTCGGTCCTCAGGGTCGCCGTCGTCGTGACCGGCCTGATCGGTTCGGCCGGGGCGGTGGCGTACGGCTTCGACACCATCCACATGTCGCTGGGCGACACCCAGCTCGTCGACCAGCCCGGCGCCGCGAACCTCATCAAGCCGCTCGGCCTCTTCTTCCCGCTCGCCCTGGTGCTGATGGGCGCCGCCATCATCCGGTTGGGGTCGCGCTGGCCCGGGGCGCTGGTCATCGTCGCCGGCCTGCTCTGGCCGGTCGCGCACATCGGCAACGTCGCGACGCTGGCCGTGGCCGTCAACGTCCTGCTCGTGCTCGGCTTCGGCAGCCTCGTGTGGCGGCCGCCGGCCCGCTAGCGGGAGGGCAGCCCCAGGGCGTCCAGGTGCTCGCGCAGCACGTGCCGCCCGGCCATCGACTCCGGGCCGGCCAGCCGCGCGAGCACCCGGCCGGTCCAGCCGCCCGCGGGCAGGCCGTACTCCTCGTTGTACGCCGCCAGCCGGTCGTCGTACGTCGCGATGTGGGCGTCGGCGCCGGCGGCGTCGTAGGTCTCGTGGTGCAGCACCGCGGCCTGCGGCAGTCGCGGCTTCACCCCTGCCGGCTCGGTGGGGTCGGGGACCCCGACGGCCAGCCCGAAGGCGGCCACGGTGTGCGGTGGGAGACCCAGCTCGGCGGCGACCCGGTCGGGATGGTTGCGCATGGCGCCGATGAACACGGTGCCGAGGCCGAGGGACTCGGCCGCCACGACGGCGTTCTGTGCGGCCAGCGCTGTGTCGACGAAGCCGATCACCGTGGTCTCGAGGTAGTCGGCGGCATCGACGGTGCTGCCCGCCCGCGAGGCGAGCCGGCGGGCCCGGCCCAGGTCGGCCACCCACACCAGCAGCAGCGGCGCCTCGGCCACGAACCGCTGCCCCGCCGCGAGCTCGGCCAGCCGGGCCTTGCGCTCGGGGTCGCGGACCGCCACCACGCTCCACGGCTGCAGGTTCGACGACGTGGGCGCGGACTGGGCCGCGGCGACCAGTGCCCGGAGCTGCTCGTCGGAGACCGCGCCCGGCGCGAACCTGCGCACCGAGCGGTGGGCGAGCTGGAGGTCGAGCACGTCGTTGCGGACGTCCAGGGTCATCGCGTCGTCGCCGTAGCGGCTGGTGAGCGTCACGCGCCAAAGACTATCAATTCACTCGACTTAGGGAGGTCAGTGTGTCCGTTCGCGGACCACCACCGCGAGCTGGGCATCGGGCGGTACGTCGTCCTCAGGGATCCACAGGGTGACCCGGTGCGGCTCGCCGCCGGTGAGCAGGTCGCCGATCGACCGACTCCCGAGGACGTAGACCTCGGGCACGGTGTGCACGCGCCGACCGTCAACCGCCAGCCGCACCGTCGCCTCGCCGGTGCCGGTCGAGACCAGGTCAAGCATCGACGCGCCCTCCTGGGCGGGGACCTCCAGGGTCACCGACCGCTCGCCGGGCTCGGACTCTCCGAAGGTGAGCACCGACCACTCCGCCCCGAAGTTCTCCTCGAGCGGGTAGATGTCGTGCCCGGCCAGCGTCGCGTACGGCGTCGGCAGGGCGTACGCCGCCGCGGCCAGCACCGCGCCGGCCGGGTCGACGGGAGCCTCGTCGTCCGTGCCGGTCACCCAGGCCCGGACCTCGCTCTCGAAGCCGGCCCCTGCCGGGGGCACCGTGATCCACGACGTGTCGCCGAGGCCGGCGGTCGGGTCGCACAGCGCGGGTGGCTGCTCGGTCCCGTCGACGGAGACGTGCAGGGAGAACTCGGCCCCGACTCCGCTGCACGCCAGCAACCACTGCGAGCCACGCGGACTCCCGGCCCGCAGGGCCAGCTCACCCCCGGTCGTCTCGGCCGAGTCGATGAGCGTGCGGCCCGCGAACGACTGGCGCACCGAGAGCACCCGGTCCGACTGGTCGGCCGGCTCCGGGCCGTCCGCCCGGTCCTGGGACGAGACGTGCACCATGGCCGCGCCACCGACGACAGCCAGTGCCGCGAGCGCCGCGATGGACGCCCGGCGCCGGGTCCGGATCGACCGGGCCCGAGCCCGAGCGGCCGAGCTCCGGGCCGGCACCGCGCCGTCTCGGACCAGGGCCGCTCGGCCGTGGAGGGTGTCGTGCACCAGCTCTTCGATCGTCATCATCGCTCCAGTCCGGGGTCGCGCCGCAGCTTGGCGATCCCCTTGGCGCTCTGGCTCTTCACGGTCCCGACCGAGCAGCCGAGTACCTGGGCGGTCTCGACCTCGGTCAGGTCCTCGTAGAAGCGGAGGACGAGCACGGCCCGCTGTCCCCGCGGCAGTCGCCGCAGCGCCACCCACAGGTCGTGCTGGTCCGAGCTCTCCTCGAGGTACACCTGGTCCGGCAGGTCGTCCGTGGGCCGCTCGCCGCGCCACCGTCGCCGCCACCAGGAGGCATAGGTGTTGACCATCGCCCGGCGCACGTACGGCTCGGGTGTCTCGACCCGCGCCCACGCCAGCCAGGTCTTCGCCAGCGCGGTCTGCAGCAGGTCCTCGGCCCGTCCGTGGTCACCGGTGAGGAGGTACGCCGTCGCCAGGAGCCGCCGCGAGGCCGCGGCCACGAACGCGTCGAAGTCCACCTGCGAGGTGGTCTCGGTGTCCCGTGCTCCTGCGGCGAGGCTCTCGGTCGAGCTCATGGCTGCTCCTGCCCACGACTGCTACGTCATGGATAGGGACATGCTGGCACCGCCACAGGGTTGCCCGGGCTCAGCCGGCCCGGGCCGCGGCCACCGCCAACCGGTCGACGAAGTCGTTCATCGTGTGGCCGGAGTGACCCTTCACCCACTGGAACGCGACGTCGCCGCGGTCCACGACCAGCGACACCAGCGGCTCCCACAGGTCCCGGTTGGCCACCGGCTTCCTCGCCGAGGTGGTCCAGCCGCGGGCCAGCCAGCCGTCGTACCAGCGGTCGCGGAAGCAGTTCACGACGTACGTCGAGTCGGAGACGACCAGCAGCGGACCGGACAGCGACGAGACGGCTTCGAGCGCGGCCCGGATCTCCATCCGCTGGTTGGTCGAGGCCGCCTCGTGGCCCGAGGCGAACTCGGTCTCCGAGAGCGCCCACGCCCACCCACCGGGGCCGGGGTTGCCCGAGCAGGCACCGTCGGTGAACACCGATCGGGCGCCGGGCGGGACGGCCATGTCGGCGGGGCGGGGGCGGCGGGTGCGGGTGACCACTAGCGGACAGTACGACGCCGCCGGGCCAGCACCGGCCGCAGCACCACGACGAGCACGAGGAGCCCACCGCCGACCAGCCCCCACCACACCGCGCTGTCGCGGGTCGAGGCCAGCACGTCCGCGGGCTCCTCGGGCACCGAGAGGACCTGCGGCTCCTGGACGACCGTCCCCGACGTCAGGTCGGTGCCGTCCTGGTCGACCAGCATCGGCCGGGTGAGCGCCGCGAAGGCCTCCACCTCGCCGGCGCCGACGAGGGTGTTGGGGATGTCGGGGCGCCCGTTCGCCGCCGTGAGCAGCCGGCGCACCGAGGCCGCGACCGGCTCGTCGTACGCCGACTGCAGCAGCGCCAGCACGCCCGACACCTCGGCGGTGGCGTACGACGTCGCCGGCACGTCGAGCGGGCACGGGGCGCCGTGCAGGGAGTAGGAGATGGCCCCGGCGGTCGGCGCCGCGACGTCGGTCATCGAGTTCTCGAGCACGTACGCCGTGGGGTCGGGGTTGTCCGCGCCGAGCGGGGTCGCGCTCACCCCGAGCACGTGGTCGTAGTCGGCCGGGTGGACGTAGGGGGCGGCGTCCTCGCCGGCGCGGTGGGTCTCGAACTCGGCGGGCATGTCCGCCGGCAGCTCGCCGCGGTTGCCGGTCGGCGCGACCACGACGACGCCCATGTCCCAGAGCTGCTCGACCTTGGCCCGGATCTCGTCGTCGGGCGGGACGGCCAGCGACATGTTGACGATCCGGATGCCGGCTGCCGGGGCCGCCGCGATCACCGCGTCGAGACCGGCGCGGAGGTTCTCGACGGTCATGGGGGACTGGTCGGGACTGTCGACCGGTGCGTCGGGGCTGTCGTAGACGCGGACGTCGTAGATCTGCGCAGCGGGCGCGATCCCGACCGCCCCGCCGTCCTGGGGGCTCCGCGGCTTCCCGGCGATCAGGCCGGCCACCGCGGTGCCGTGGTAGTCGCTCGGCCGCTGCTGCTTCACCCCGGCCAGCTCGGTTCCGGCGACCGCTATCGGCGCGTCCGGAGACACCCCGGAGTCGAGGACAGCGACCACCACGCCCGCCCCGGCCTTCAGCCCCAGCTGGTGCAGCCGCGCCACGGCCCGGTCGACCTCCATCTCGCGCAGCGGCAGGCTGGGGGCGGTGGTGGTGTACGAGGTCAGGTCGGAGTCCTGGATCTCCTGGCAGTCCGGCGCCTCGTCGTACGCCGTGGCCGGCGGGCCGGTCACGACCACGACGGACGCGGCCACCCCCGCCGCCAGCGCGAGCCCCGCGCGCCTCACGACGGCGGGTCCTGGCAGTTCTCGGACGTCAGCGGCGCCCCCGGCTGGCTGGCCGGCGGGCACAGGGCGGCGCTGGTGGACAGCGCGACCCCGTCATCGAACAGGGCGATCCACTCGTCGGGCACCAGCGGCGCGTCGTCGAGGTCGTAGCGCAGCTTGTCGAGGGTGACCGGACCGCCGACCAGCGAGTAGGCCTTGCCCAGCGGGTCGATGACGTAGGGCTCGTCGCTCCCGGTCTCGTCCCACGTGCCCGAGAGCACGAACGCGCCGTGCCCCCGGGCGATCGAGAGCCGGCGTTCGTCGGCCGGGACCGGGTCGTCGTCGTCCAGCGCGGGGGCCGCGGCGGAGCCGGTCGGGTCTCCGGCGAGCCAGACCCGGGGGGCGCGGCCGTGCTCGGCGTCGAGCTGGGCGCAGGGCTGGGAGTTGAGCGCGCCCAGCTCCGTGTCCGGCCAGTGCGACCCGGCGAACGTCGACCTGCGGTACGACGTGGGCATCGGCTGGTCGAGCCGCGTCACCCCGCTGCCCGCGGGCAGGTTCTCGAGCACCGCCAGCGCGAACGGGTCGAGGGGCTGGAAGCCGTGGTCGATGACCATCGCGCCGCCGCCGTCCGGGCCCACGACGTAGTCGCCGACCTTCGCCCCCGCGACCGGTGGGTCGACCGCCCCGCCGCCGAGCGGCACCCCGAACCCACCGGGCCCGATCTCGCCGCCCTCCGGGAACAGCGCGAGCCACTCCGCCGGGACGTCGACGGCCTCCGCGGTGGGGCCGAGGTCGTAGTCGACGAACAGGTTGTCGTTCATGCCCTCCGCGATCGGGTAGCGGTAGGCGCGCTGGTCGCCGGCCTCGCGGCTGCTCGACGTCGCGATCAGCCAGTACCGGTCGGCACTCTTGACGAGGATGGCGTCGCTCGTCGAGCGCGCCACCTTCTCGCTCGTGGACACGTCGACCGCGATCCCGACGTCGTCGGAGGTGCACGCGGTCCAGCCGCTCTCGATGAACTGCTTGGTCTTCGGCAGCGTCTGGGGGGCGCCCAGGATCCCGATGGGGATGCCGGGCGTCTGCTCGTCGACGACGTCCTGGTCGACCTCGGTGGCCTTGACGTCGGCCCCGAGGATCAGCTGGGCCGAGGTGATGTTGATGACCGGGATGAGCGTCGGGTGCTCGCTCTCCTCGAGGATGAGGTACGTCGCGGGCTGGTCACCGCGAGTCGCGACGAGGCCGATCTTGTTCCAGTCCTCCGGGGTGCGTGAGGCCAGCACCGACGCGATGGCGGCGCCGGCGATGAGCAGCACCGCCAGGGCCAGGCCGCCCACCATCGTGCGGCCGGGCCGGGAGGGCTCGACCTCGCGCCCGCCCGGCGCGCCGGACAGGAACGCGGTGACCAGCCGGCGCCGCGAGAACGAGTACGCCTCGACGAGGTCCTTCTTGGTGGCCATCGGGTTCGCCTAGCTCCGGACCGCCGAGTAGATGCCGGTGGCCAGCACCACGAGGGGCAGCAGGCTCAAGAGGCAGAGCGTCTCCGCCAGGTCGCCGAGCCGGCCCCGGCGCAGCGACTGCGTGCCCGGGACCAGCGTGACCGCGAGCAGCACCGCGCCGGTGGCGGCCAGGGTGACCGCGACCGTGGGCCGCCACTCCGGGTGCATCCACAGCAGCGAGACGGCGATCGAGACCAGGCCCAGGATGCCCGAGCCGAGGCCGACCAGGACCTCCTGGCCGGTGCGGTACTGGCGGGTCCGCAGCATCACGACGAGGCAGGAGACCACCGCGAGCAGGGTGCCGGCGAGGCCGAGGCTCACCGCCAGCGGGGCGACCAGGACGAGCAGCATCCCGACCGTCGCCGAGGTGGCGACGAGGATCTGGTGGGCGACCCGGGCGTCGGCGCCGACCCGCACCGGGTCGATGTCCGCGGGGTCGGCGGTGACGTCGGCCGGTGTGAACAGCTGGTCGACCTTGGTGCCGGTCAGCCCGAGCGCCAGCCACGGGAAGATGCTGCCGGCCAGCACCACGATCGCCAGCGCGGTGGTGAGCACCACCGCGGGGTCGAAGGAGCCGGCCTCGGTCAGCAGCCCGGTGGCCAGGAAGATCGCGCCGACCACGACCGGCGGCAGCGCGAGGGTGCGGCCCTCGCCGAGCCCGACCACGCACACCAGCCCGGCCAGCATCGCCCCGCCGCCCGCGCTCGCGAGGGGGTAGCCGAAGAAGTCGCCGCCCTGGCGCAGCACCAGCATCAGGCCGGCGAGGGCGGCGTACCCGCAGCCCATCCAGGCCACGGCGACCGCGGCCTCGGGCTCGTGCTGGGCGCGTGAGAGCACGATCGCCCCGGCCACCAGCGCGACGGCCACCGCGGCCGCGGCCACACCGGCCAGGAGCGAGGTGTACTGGATCAGCAGCGCCACCGCGCCGAGGCTCATCAGCAGTCCGGCCGCGACGAGGGCGGTACGGCGTCCGGACGCCGGCGCCCAGGGCCGCAGGTCGCGCTCGACCACGTCGGTCATCGCCTCGACGATGTCGTCGTAGACCCGCGGCGGCGCCTCGTCGACGCCCGCGGTCACGGTGAGCAGCCCGCCGTCCATGATCCCCTGGGTGATCAGCCCGGTCTCGGGCGCCAGCTCGCGCCCCTCGGCGGTCACCACGCGGTAGCCGCCGTACACCGTGGCGGCGTCGAGCAGCCCGACGCTGCGCGCCAGCTCGGGGACCAGCTCGGCCACGGGGACCGAGCCGGGCAGCACCAGGTCCACCCGGCGCGTGCCCGAGGAGACGGTGACGCGCACCAGCCCGGACTGGCTGACCGGCGCTTGGCTCATCGGACCTCCGGCGGTGAGGAGCGGGACTACGGACGGCTGGCGGAGACGCGGCAGGAGGACCGACGCCGCGCGCCGGTCCTCCTCGGTGCCTGAGTCGTGCTGTGGCTCAGCCGATCTGGAAGGAGTTCGCGCCGCGCATGTCGGCAGCGTGGTACTCGACGTTGGAGTCGCCGACGGTGCGGCCGGTGTCGTTGAGCAGCTGCATCATCTCGGCGATCGCGGTGTCCCACTTGGTCTTGGCCGTGTTGTAGGCGGCCTGCGCGTTTCCGGACCAGTCGCTCTGCAGCGGGGCGAGGTCGCCCTCGAGGCGGTTCATCCGGTCGTCGATGTCCTTGACCATCTTGTAGAGGTGGTCGGTGATCTCGCTGAGCCCGCCGTGGTTGACGACGAGTCCGTCGAAGCCCATGCCAGTCATGTCTGTCTCTCCTTCGTCTCGTCGGGTCAGTACTGCTTGATGCCGCCGAGGCGGTCGTGGTTCTTGTTCATGTAGTCCGACTGCGTCTGGTCGGTGTTGACGTTGTCGCGCTCGGTGGACTGCAGCGACGCCTCGAACTCGTTGAGGGCGTTGACGATGCGGTCCTGCTTCTCCTTCCACGCCTGGTGGAGGTTGGTGAACGCGCGGCCGCCCTGGCCCTGCCACTTGCCCTGCTGGGCGAGGAGGTTGTCCGAGAGCGCGCTGGCCAGCCGGTTGAAGTCACCGTGGGCCTGGTTGACCATCGTCGCCGCCCGCGACAGAGTCCGGTCGCCTGCCTTCATCTCTGGCGTCGCCATGTCGCCTCATCCCTTTCCGTGAGCGGCACGTCGCAGCCACCCGAGTAGACGTTGAAGTGGAACTTCCTTGGGGCTCGGACCGTCATGTTGATCCGGACAACCCCGTTCTCCCCTCGCGGGGATCGGCTAAACCCGGAACTTGATTTCCCACAGGGCCCGGAAGAGGCCCGACGCGACGACCAGTGCGGCGATCGTGCCGGCGCCCGCGAGCCCCTCGGCCACCTCCGCCCGGCGCGACCACCAGGCCGACCGCCAGCCCCGCCCGGTGGCCACCGCGACGACCACCAGCAGGACGGCCAGCAGCACGCCGGCGAGCCCGAGGGCCACGCCCTGCGAGGGGTCGACGAGGCGCAGCAGGACGACCGCGAGCGCGGCCCAGCAGGTGAGCCCGGCGCCGCGCAGCATCGCCCGCGCGGCCGCGTGCCGGTAGCTGCGCGCGGCCAGCAGCAGCGCCGCACCGGCGAGGCCGACCATGACCCGCGCGCCGACCCGGTCGACCGGGCAGGTCGGCGGTAGGCGAGCAGCATCGGCGCGGACACCGCGACGACCACCCAGATGCCGGCGGCGGAGGCGGTGACGATCCGGGCGCCGCGGGCCGCGACCTGGGCGACCGCGGCCGGCGGCACCACGGTCCGGCCGCGGCGCCCGTGCGGACGGTCGCGCGCCGACCACGCGGTGACGGCGAGCCGCTCGAGGTCGATGAGGAACTGGTCCGGCACGTCGACCGCCAGCGCCGGGCACCAGCCGCGCGGCCAGGGTGGCGGCGAGGAGCAGCACGGCCCAGACGACCTGCGGCGCCGGCGTGCACCAGTGCGCCGGCGCCGGTGACCACGAAGAGCACGACGCCGACCACGATCCAGACCCGCAGCGCCTCGTCGCCCTGCACGTCGAGGGCCCGGGCCACGCCGGCGGCGACCGCGGCGACGAGGGCGGTGACGCCGACGACCGTCGGGAGCCGCTCCGGCTCGGGCGCCCAGACGACCGCGAAGGCCGCGGCGGCGGCGAACGCCGGGGCGGCCACCATCCGGTGCGCGCTCAGCCGGCCGAGCGGCAGCACCCCGAGCAGCGCCGAGAAGCCGAGCAGCGCCGACCGTCGACCTGGCCCTCGACGGTGTCGAGCCCGCCGACCCGCGAGGCGAACCAGCCGGCCAGGGCGGCGACGCCGACGGCCACCGTGAACCAGGCGACCGAGAACGGCCCAGGCGGAGCCGGCTCCCGCTCCTCGGGGACGTGGTCGCCCGCGTGCCGGCGTACGGCGCCCGCCGCGGCCAGCACGTCCCCGCTGCGGATGCCGAGCTCGGCCAGCGACGTGCCGGCGCCGAGCACCTCGCCGCGTCGCGGTGTGCAGCGTCGGGCGCGAACTGGAGCCCGGCCTTGGCGGCGTACTCGCGGGCGACGTCGTCGACCGAGGCCTCGGGCGGGCACCACGAGGTCCAGCGCGCCCGCGGGACCGTGCACGGTCAGCGCGACGGTGCCTGCGCGCGCCGCCTGCCGCCGTCCATCGCTCACCTCTCCGTCCCGAGCCGACCACCGGCATCGCGTGGGCGCTCGGGAGACTAGTTCCCCCGATCCGGGGCACACCTATCATCGACCGATCCGGTCCGGGCCGATGAAGGAGCGCTGTGACGACGACGGACAAGCCACCGCTGCCGCCTGCGCGCGGCACCGCGGCCCGGTGGGCTGACGCCGGCTCTGTCCGCCACCGGCTCCACGCACGGACCCCGACCCGGGCGCCGAGCACGCTGCGCGGCGGCCGGCTCGACGAGCCCGAGCTGCCCACGGGCCAGCTCCAGCTCCAGCCGCCGCCGCAGATCGAGCAGGCCGAGGGCGCCAGCGGCGTGCTGATGAACGCGATCCCGATGCTCGGCTCGCTCGGCTCGATCGTGCTGGTGGCCACGATGAGCGGCACCAACACCGGTGGCCGCCAGTACATCGCGGCGGGCATGTTCCTCTTCGCCACGCTCGGCTTCGTCGTCGTCCAGATCGACCGGCAGCGCAAGCAGCGCATCCAGCAGGTCACCGGCACCCGCACCGAGTACCTGCGCTACCTCGGCAACGTCCGCCAGCTCGCCCGCGAGGCCGCCGACCAGCAGCGCCGGGCGCTCACCTGGCACCACCCCGACCCGTGCGGCCCTGCCCGCGATCGCCGAGGACCGCACCCGGATCTGGGAGCACGGCAGCGCCGACCCGCAGTTCCTGCACGTCCGGTACGGCGTCTGCCACCAGCCGCTCTCGCTCGAGCTGATCCCGCCGGAGAGCGCGCCGATCGACCAGGTCGACCCGGCCGCGGCGTCCGCCCTGCACCGGCTGCTCGTCGTGCACCGGCTGCAGCCCGACCTGCCGGCCTCGGTCGACCTGCGCGCCTTCGACCGGATCGAGGTCTGCGGCCCCGAGGAGCCGGCCCGGTCGCTGGCCCGGGCGATGATCTGCTCGGCCACGGCGTTCCACTCCCCCGAGCACCTCGTGGTCGCCGTGCTGACCACCGACCAGAACCTCGCCCACTGGGACTGGGTCAAGTGGCTGCCGCACGGACAGAGCGCCCAGCAGTCGGACGCGGTCGGCGCCCGGCGGATGGTGTCGACCTCGCTCGACGAGCTGGCCGCGCATGCTGCCCGGCGACCTGGTCGAGCGGCCGCGGTTCGGGGCCGACGAGCGGCCGGCCACCCCGCACATCCTGTTCGTGATCGACGGTGCCGAGCTGCCGCCCGGCAACCACCTCCTCCCGCCCGACGGCGTGCACGGCGTCACCGTGCTCGACCTCCCCGTGCACTGGGACGAGCTCGAGGACGCGACCCGGCTGCGGCTGCAGTTCGAGGCCGGGCCGACGACCGGGCCCGTCGACGGCCGCTACCCGGTCCAGGCGCTGCGGCTGCGCGACGAGGTGATCCGGGCCAAGGTCGACCAGTGCTCGCTGGCCACCGCCGAGGCGTTCGCACGCCGGCTCACGCCGCTGCACACGGTGAGCGGCGTCGGTCGAGAGCACGCGGCGCCGAGGCCAGCGGCGACGCCGACTTCATGGAGCTGCTCGCGCTCGGCGACGTGCACCGGTTCGACCCCGACCAGGCCTGGCAGCAGCGGCCCGGCGCGCGACCGGCTGCGGGTGCCGATCGGCACCGGCGACGGCGGCGCGGTCGTCCACCTCGACATCAAGGAGTCCGCCCAGCAGGGCATGGGCCCGCACGGCCTGGTGATCGGTGCGACCGGCTCCGGCAAGTCCGAGTTCCTGCGCACGCTGGTGCTCGGCCTGGCGATGACGCACTCGCCCGAGCACCTCAACATGGTCCTGGTCGACTTCAAGGGCGGCGCGACGTTCGCGGGCATGTCCGAGCTGCCGCACGTCTCGGCGGTGATCACCAACCTCGCCCAGGAGCTCACGCTCGTCGACCGCATGCAGGACGCGCTGTCCGGCGAGATGGTGCGCCGCCAGGAGCTGCTGCGCGAGGCCGGCAACTTCGCCTCGATCCGCGACTACGAGAAGGCCCGCGGCGGCCGGCGAGGCACCTGCAGCCGCTGCCGTCGCTGTTCATCGTCGTCGACGAGTTCTCCGAGATGCTCGCGGCCAAGCCGGAGTTCATCGACCTCTTCGTGGCCATCGGCCGGCTCGGCCGCTCGCTCGGGCTGCACCTGCTGCTGGCCTCGCAGCGGCTCGAGGAGGGCCGGCTGCGCGGCCTCGAGTCGCACCTGTCCTACCGGGTCGGCCTGCGCACGTTCTCCGCGCAGGAGTCGCGCGCGGTGCTCGGCGTACCCGACGCCTACGAGCTGCCGCCGATCCCCGGGCTGGCCTACCTCAAGCCGGACCCGACCACGATGCTGCGGTTCAAGGCCGCCTACGTCTCCGGGCCGCCGTCGGGCCGGGTGCGGGTACGCCGCGACGAGGGCGGCAAGCTCCAGGGCATCCTGCCGTTCACGATCTCCGAGGTGCTGCAGCTCGACGTCCCGGTCGACGAGCCCGAGCCCGAGCCGGTCGCCGGTCGACGACCGCGCGACCAGCAGTCGCTGCTCGACATCGCGGTCGAGCACATGGTCGGCCACGGCCCGGCGGCGCACCAGGTCTGGCTGCCGCCGCTCGACGTCCCCGACACCCTCGACGAGCTGATGCCCGACCTGGCCGTCGACCCGCAGCTCGGCCTGGTCTCCCGCGAGTGGCGGGCGCTGGGCGGCCTCGTCGTACCCCTCGGCACCGTCGACCGCCCGCGCGAGCAGCGCCGCGACACCCTCTCGGTCGACCTCAGCGGCGGCGCCGGGCACCTCGCGGTCGTCGGCGGCCCGCGCAGCGGCAAGAGCACCGTGCTGCGCTCGGTGGTGGCGAGCATGGCGCTGACCACGACGCCGCAGGAGTCGCAGTTCTTCGTGCTCGACTTCGGCGGCGGCACCTTCGCCGGCCTGGCCGGGCTGCCGCACGTCGCCGGCGTCGGCACCCGCTCCGAGCCCGACGTCGTCAGCCGGATCGTCGCCGAGGTGACCGGGATCGTCGACCGGCGCGAGACGTACTTCCGCGCCAACGGCATCGACTCGATCGAGACCTACCGGCCGCCGGCGCGCCGCAGGGCCGGGCCGACGACGGGTACGGCGACGTGTTCCTCGTCGTCGACGGCTGGAGCACGCTGCGCGCCGACTTCGACGACCTCGAGATGGAGATCCAGCAGCTGTCGACGCGCGGCCTGACCTTCGGCCTGCACATCGTGGCCGCGACCAGCCGGTGGGCCGACTTCCGCGCCGCGATGCGCGACATGTTCGGCAGCCGGCTCGAGCTGCGGCTCGGCGACCCGCTCGACTCCGAGATCGACCGCCGGATCGCGGCGCTGGTGCCGCAGGGCCGGCCCGGCCGCGGCCTGGTCGTCGAGCAAGCTGCACTTCCTCACCGCGCTCCCGCGCATCGACGGCGAGGCGTCGCGCGGAGACGCTCGGCGACGGGGTCGACGACCTGGTCGCGCGGGTCACCGAGGCGTGGACCGGCCCGGCCGGACCCAAGCTGCGGCTGCTGCCCGAGCGGATCGCCCTCGACGACGTCCGCGCCCAGGCCGGCGTACCGGCCGACCCTGCCCGACGAGGAGAAGGGCGCGCACCCGCTGCTGGTCGGCATCGACGAGAAGGAGCTGGCCCCGGTCTCGCTCGACCCCGACACCGAGCCGCACCTGCTGGTCCTCGGCGACGGGCAGTCCGGCAAGAGCTCGATCCTGCGCGGCCTGGCCCGCGAGATCATGCGGACCCGCACGCCGCAGCAGGCGCAGCTCGTCGTCGTCGACTACCGGCGCGCGCTGCTCGGCGAGGTGCCCGACGAGTACCTGCTCAACTACCTCACCTCCGCCAACCAGGCCGCAGCCGGCGCTGCGCGACCTCGCGACGTACCTCGAGAACCGCATCCCCGGCCCCGACGTCACCCCCGAGCAGCTGCGCAACCGCTCGTGGTGGACCGGCGCCGAGGTGTTCGTGCTGGTCGACGACTACGACCTGGTCGCCACCCAGCAGAGCTCACCGGTCGCCGCGCTGCAGCCGCTGCTGGCCCAGGCCCGCGACGTCGGCCTGCACGTGACCGTGGCCCGCCGCTCCGGCGGTGCCTCGCGCGCGCTCTACGAGCCGGTGATCCAGTCGCTGCGCGACCTGGCCATGCCGGGCCTGATGCTCTCGGGCAGCCCCGACGAGGGGCCGCTGCTCGGCAACCTGCGCGCCGTGCCCGCCCCGCCCGGCCGCGGCCGGCTCGATCACCCGCGAGCGCGGCGTCGAGGTCGTGCAGATGGCCTGGACCGACCCGACGCTCTGAGCTCGCCGCGAGGCCCCCACTCGTCGGGAGGCCGACCTCGCCTACTTGTGGGTGTGGACGCCCGGGCCGGTGAGCTTGAAGCCGGGCAGGTCGCCGAGGTTGTACGTCGCCTCGAAGGTCCGGCGGTAGCCGGTGTGCGCGACGCGCCAGCCGTCCGGCGTACGCACGTAGCGGTCGCTGTAGAACGCGGCGCCCTCGAGCATGAACGAGAACGCCTCGACGATGACGCGGTCGTAGAGGTACCAGCGTGCGGTGGCGGTGTCGCCGGTCGACCTCGATCTCGGGGTGGTGGGCCTGGTGCATGGTGACCAGCCCCTCGCCGAGGTTCTCGCGCATGTAGGCGACGAGGGCGGCCCGGTCGTCGAAGACCAGCCCGTTGTAGTCGCCGGTCGCCTCGGGGACGAAGCAGCCCTCGAAGCCGTCCCAGTCCTTGGAGTCGAGGGTGCGCAGGTAGCGGTACTTGAGCTGGCAGATCGCGCGGACGTCGCGCTCCTCGAGCACGGAGCGCCATCAGGTCGTCGGTCACGGGCCGCAACGTAGTGCACCAGCCTGTCGGAGCGTGGCGTAACCTCCGCGTAACGCGCCGTCAACCTTCCGGCGATCTTGGTGGGTCACGCTCGGTCCATCCCGTCAGAACGCCGGAGCAGCTCGGGTGCGTCCGGCCCGACCCACAGGAGGCCGCAGTGGCAGATCCCACGACGACCGAGCGTGACCCGCAGCAGACCTCGACACCCAGCTCGAGCGGATCCGCGCCCAGCGGGCCGCCCTCAAGGACCGGCACGCCCAGGCGCTGTCCCGGCTGATGGCCGAGCGCGAGGACCTCAAGGGCGTGCACGCGCTCGCCGACCTCGTCAGCGACTCGCTGCGCTGGTCGGCCTGAGCCCGACCGGGACGTCAGCCGGCCCAGGTTGTCACCGCCGGCGTGAGCCGCGGGCGGGCCTCGCTCCACGACCCGGCCCGCCCACGGTTCCACGGGCGTGGAACCGTCCCGGAGGCAGACTGACGGCATGGTCAGCACCGAGCCGTACGTCGCGGTGGGCGGCGACGTCGACATCGCCGCGGCTGCGACGCTGTTCGCGGACCGGACCCGGGCCTCGATCCTGGGAGCCCTGGCGGACCGTCGCGCCCTGGCCGCGAGCGTGCTCGCCGACGAGGCGGGGGTCAGCGCGCCCGCGGCCAGCGCGGCGCTGTCGAAGCTCACCGTCGCCGGGCTGATCGAGGTCGAGGTGTCCGGGCGGCACCGGTACTACCGGCTGGCCTCCGACGGGGTGGCGACGGTGATCGAGGCGCTCTCCGCGCTCGCGCCCGCACGGCCGGTCCGGTCGCTGCGCGAGGGGACCCGGGCGGCCGCGCTGCGCCGGGCCCGGACCTGCTACGACCACCTCGCCGGGCAGCTACGGCTGTCGCGGCTCGCCCAGGCGCTGCTGGACCGCCGGTGCCCTGGTGGCTCGTCGACGGCGTCACCGGACACCCGGCGCCGCCGACCGCGACCCGCTGTCGGCCCAGCTGGCACGACCACCCCTACGCGCTCGGCCCGGGCGCCGGACCGGTGCTGGCGCGAGCTCGGCGTCGACCTCGACGCCGTGCTGGCCGCAGGGCGGGCAGCGGCCGGTGCTGCGCGTTCTGCCTCGACTGGAGCGAGCAGCGCCACCACGTCGCCGGCCGGGCTGGGAGCCGCGGTGCTGGACGCCTTCCTCGAGCAGGGCTGGGTCGAGCGGCGCCCGGCACGACCGCGCGGTCACCGTGACCGCCGCGGGCGAGGCGGCGCTCGACGCCGTGGACGAGGCGGGGCACGACCTAGCGGCTGCGCCGACCGGTCCCGAACATCCCGCGGGCGATCTCGGCGGCGGCGGTGCGCATGAACTGCCTGAAGGCGCTCGACTTCACCACCTGGGTGACCACGCCCTCCTCCTCCTTCTGGTCCGGCGCGAGGAGGTGCCCGACTTCTTCGCCGACTTCTTCGCGGCCTTCGCGTCGGCCTTTGCCTTCTCCGCGGCGGCCTGGTCGGCGGCGGCCTTCTGGGCGCCGGCCTCGAGCTTGGCGGCGAGCAGCTCGCGGGCCGACTCGCGGTCGACGGCGGCGGCGTACTTGGCGTTGCGGGGGCTGGCCGCGACCGTCGCCTGCATGGCGGCCGGGTCGCTCGGGCCCCATCAGCGACTCGGGCGCCCGGAGCCGGGTCCACGCGACCGGGGTCGGGGCGCCGCGCTCGTTCATCACGGTGACGATGGCCTCGCCGATGCCGAGGCCGGTGATCACCTGCGCCGAGGTCGTCGTAGGCCGAGCTCGGGTAGGTGTTCACCGTCGCCTTGAGCGCCTTGGCGTCGTTCGGCGTGTGCGCGCGGAGCTGGTGCTGGACCCGCGACCCGAGCTGGGCCAGCACCGCGTCCGGTACGTCGGTCGGGCTCTGGGTCACGAAGAAGACGCCGACGCCCTTCGACCGGATCAGCCGCACCGTCTGGGCGATCTGGTCGAGGAACGCCTTCGACGCGTCGTGGAACAGCAGGTGCGCCTCGTCGAAGAAGAAGACCAGCTTCGGCTTGTCCGCGTCGCCGACCTCGGGCAGGTCGTGGAACAGGTCCGCGAGCAGCCACATGAGGAACGTCGAGAAGACCGCCGGCCGGTCCTGGAGGTTCGGCAGCTCGACCAGCGAGATCAGCCCCTTGCCGTCCGCGGTGGTCTGCAGGAGGTCGGCGGACTCGAACTCCGGCTCGCCGAAGAACGCGTCGGCGCCCTGGTCGGAGAAGCCGATGAGCTCGCGCAGGATCACGCCGGCGGTGGCGGACGGAGAGCCCGCCGAGGTCCTTGAGGTCGGCCTTGCCCTCGTCGCTGGTCAGGAACTTGACCACCTCGCGCAGGTCGGCGAGGTCGAGCAGCGGGAGCCCGGCCTGGTCGGCGTAGTGGAAGACGAGCCCGAGGCTCGACTCCTGGGTGTCGTTGAGGCCGAGCACCTTGCTCAGCAGCATCGGCCCGAACGCCGACATCGTCACCCGCAGCGGGATGCCGGTGCCCTGGCCGCCGAGCGCGTAGTACTCGACCGGGAACCCGGTCGCCGTCCACTGCTGCCCGACCGACGCGGTGCGCTCGGTGAGCTTGTCGCTCGGCTCGCCCGGGCGTGGCCAGGCCGGAGAGGTCGCCCTTGATGTCGGCCGCGAACACCGGCACGCCGGCCGCGCTCAGCTGCTCGGCCATCAGCTGGAGGGTCTTGGTCTTGCCGGTGCCGGTGGCGCCGGCCACCAGGCCGTGCCGGTTGAGCATCGCCAGCGGGATCCGGATGTGGGTGTCGGTGAGCGTGGTCGCGTCGAGCATCAGCCCGCCGAGCTCGAGCGCCGCGCCCTCGAAGGCGTAGCCCGGGCGCCACCGCCTGGACGATCGGGCTGTCGGCGTGCGGGCCGGGTCCGGGCGGGGCGGCGGGCGGCGCGGTCTCGCTCATGGCCCAACCCTAGAGTCGCGGCGCGAGGGGTCGGTCGAGCGGTCTCGTTATCATCGCCGCGTGATCTTCAAGCGCGTCGGCGAGGGGAGGCCGTACCCCGACCACGGCCTGTCCTCCAAGGGCTGGGCCGCGGTGCCGCCGCGCCAGGTCCGGCTCGACGAGCTGGTCACCACCAAGGACACGCTCCAGCTCGCGGCGCTGCTCGACGAGGACTCCACGTTCTACGGCGACCTGTTCGCCCACGTCGTGGAGTGGCACGGCGAGTACTACCTCGAGGACGGCCTGCACCGGGCCCTGCGCGCCGCGCTCCAGCAGCGCAACGTCCTGCACGCGCGCGTGCACACGATGGCGGGCTGACGCACGCCGTCGTGGTGGTCGAGCCTCACCGCGCGGCTGCGCACGCTGCTCACCCTGGCCGTCCTCGCGGTGCTCATGCTCGTCGGCGTGACCTGGGGCTGGTCCCAGATGACCGAGCCGTTCCCGGGCAAGGTCGACGCGCCGATCTGCGTCGACACGTCGTACGCCGCCGGCGACGAGCTGTTCGTCCAGGACGTCACGGTGAGCGTGCTCAACGCCAGCGGCCGCGAGGGGCTCGCCGGCCGCACCCTGCCGCAGCTCGAGGACGCCGGCTTCGCGCGCCGGCCAGACCGCCAACGCCCCGACGGGCACGACGCTCACCACGCCGGCCGAGATCTGGGTCAGCGACCCGGAGAGCCCGGCCGCCAAGCTGGTCCGCGCGCCGGCTCGGCAAGGTGCCGGTCCGCGCCGACGTCGAGCAGCCCGGCCGGGGGATCACGATCGTGGTCGGCGACGAGCTTCGGCGAGCTCCAGGACGGGCCGACGTCGGTGATCCTCGACGCCGACGCCGTGGTGTGCAGCCCGCCGGTCGAGTGACCGCTCAGCGGCCAGCCAGCCACTGGGCCAGCCGGCCGCGGGCGCTGACCTGGCGGAGCCGCTCCTCGGTCTTCTCGCGCTGCCGGCGCGGGGTGACCACGAGCAGGTCGTCGCCGTGCTTGAGCACGGTGCGGCGCTCGGGCACCAGCGTCTGGCCGTCCCGGACGATCATCGACACCGACGAGCCGGGCGGCAGCCGCAGCTCGCCCACCTCGACGCCGTGCATCTTCGAGACCGGGCTGATCGTGACCTGGAGCAGGTCGGCGGCGACCCGCTCCAGCGGCGCCGCCTCGATGTCGAGGCCCCGCGGCTCGGAGCGCCGGGTCACCCGGAGCACCTTGGCCACCATGGGCAGCGTCGGGCCGGTGACCAGCGTGTAGATGACGACCAGCACGAAGACGATGTCGAAGAGCCGCTCGGAGTCGCTCGACCCCCTCGGCCAGCGGGATCGTCGTCAGCACGATCGGTACGGCGCCGCGCAGCCCGGCCCACGAGATGAACGCCAGCTCGCGCAGCGGCATCGGCTGCACGACCGCGCTGACCAGCGACCGACACCGGCCGGGCGACCAGGGTCAGCACCAGGCCGGCCACCACGGCGTACGCCGATGGTCTCGAGATCGATCCGGGCCGGCGAGAGCAGCAGCCCGAGCATCACGAACAGCCCGATCTGGGCCAGCCAGGCCAGCCCCTCGCCGAAGGACCGGGTGGCGGCGCGGTGCGGCAGGTCGGAGTTGCCGAGGACCAGCGCGGCGACGTACACCGCGGCGAAGCCGGACGCGTGCGCGGCGGCCGCGGACGCCGTAGGCCGAGGAAGCACAGCGACATCACGGCCAGCGGGTAGAGGCCGGACGACGGCAGCGCCGCACGGCGCATCACCCACGCGCCGACGAAGCCGACGACCAGGCCGATCGCCAGGCCGCCGATGCAGCTCGTAGGCGACGATGCCCGACGTTGCAGAGGACGCCGTGCTCGGCCAGCGCGCCGGTCGAGATGAGCGTGACCAGGACGATGGTCGGGGCGTCGTTGAGACCGGACTCGGCCTCGAGCGCGCCGGTGAGCCGCTTGCGGGAGCGGCACCACCCGGAGCACCGAGAACACCGCAGCGGCGTCGGTCGGTGAGGTCACCGCCCCGAGCAGCACGGCGGTCTCCCAGCGACAGCCCGAGCAGGTAGTGGGTGCCGACGCGCGACGACCGTGACGCTGACCGCGACGCCGACCGTCGCGAGCGACAGGCCGAGCCGCATCGACGGTCGTACGTCGCGCCACGTGGTCGTCAGACCGCCCTCGGCCAGGATCACGACCAGCGCCGCGAAGCCCAGCGCGTGCGCGAGCTCGGCGTCCTCGAAGTGGATGCCGAACCCGGCCTCGCCGAGGGCGACACCCATGAGCAGGTAGAGCAGCAGCGAGGGCAGCCGCGTGCGCGACGAGACGCGGACGGCGAGGATCGCCAGGAAGGTGACCGCGGAGCCCCACAGCACGAACGACGTCGAGCTCGTGGACGTCGATGTGCATGTCACCTCGTTCGATCGGGGTGGCGAGGCCCCACCCTATCGGCAGAGGTCAGCGCGAGGCGGACCGCAGCCCAGACCGGAGCGACCTCCTTGCGGTAGCGACGGCCGAACAGGCCGCCGATGATCGCGACGACCGGCCCGGGGACGCTCTCGCGCAGCGCGGCCTTCTCCGTCGGCGAGGCGCCGTCCTCCATCCAGGCGAAGAACGTCCCGGCCACACCGATGCGACGAGCGCTTGGAGAACTGCTTGCCCATCTGCTTGACCGCGGGGTCGTCGTGCTTGGCGAGGAGCAGCGGCTCGACCTCCGCCTCCTCGTGGTCGAGGTGGGAGGTGGTGGCCTCGTCGAGCGCGGCCATGGCGGTCGCCGGCGGCCTCGGCGTCGGCGCGGGTGGCGGTCCGCGCGAGCTGGTCCATCGCCGTTCCAGCGGCGCGCAGCGCGGCGGCCATCGTCTCGTGCTCCTGGTCGAAGGTCGCGATCGACGTTTCGGGCACGCCGATCGCCGCGAGCGCGGGCCAGGCGACCTCGTGCTCCCCCTCGTGGTGCTCGGTGAGCTGGGCCTGGAAGTTGGCCCAGGCCCGGTGCAGCGCGGCCGCGCGCGCCCGGTCGCCGTCGGGGAACTGGTCGAGGGCGGCCCGGAACCGCGCGAGGTCGCGCCGCACGGCGCAGTGGATCACCTTGTTCATGCTCATGCTCGGGGTCGCCATGCGGTCACGGTAGTGCCCGGCACCGCGTGGCACTGTGCGGGCACTGACCGGGCGACTAGAGCGGTCAGGTGGTCGGCGTGTAGCCCGGCCGGCCCGAGGCGTCCCACTCCTCCCAGAACGACGTGAACTCCTCGCCGAGGAACGGGTCGCCGCCGGTCATCGCGATCCCGCCCGCGTCGGACCGTCCAGTCCCACGGCGCCAGCTCCTGTGCGGCCGCGAGGTGCCGCTTGGCGCCGTCGGTGTCGCCCTGCCGCTGCAGGTGGGCCGCCACCCGCCGCTCCGCGAGCGCCCGCTGCTCGGCGTCGGTGCGCTCGTGCGCCTCGGCGCTCGCGCTCTCCGGCAGCACGCCCTCGCGCACCCAGCGGCGCAGCGCCTCGTGGTGCTGCTCGCTCTCGATCTTCGTGAACTCCACGAACTGGTCGTCGCCGGGCGCGATCGTCGGCGGCTTCACGATCCGGTCGTCCTCGTCGACCCACACGACCGACGGGACGTTGGTGATGCCGTAGCGCTCCGCCGTCACGTGCGCGGTGTCCACCGCCACGGGGTACGTCGGGGCGCCGGCCTCGATCCACGGCCGTGACTCCTCGGGGTCGTGGTCCAGCGCGACCGAGAAGAGCCGGAGCCCGCTCGTCGGCCAGCTCGTCCTGCAGCCTCTGCCAGCCGGCCAGCTCGTGCCGGCAGCCGCACCAGCTGGCCCAGGTGACCAGCACCCGCTTGTGGCCGGAGAGGTCGTCGAACGAGACCGGGTTGCCGTCGACGTCCTGCAGGTCCAGCCGCGGCGCCTTGCCGCTCGCGCCCTCCCGGTGCGCCTCGCGCCGACCGCGCCACCGCCGCGACGCCCCGCTCCTCGTCGTGCACCAGCAGCAGCCCCAGCGCCTCGGTCACCGAGCGGCCCAGCAGCGGCACGCAGGTCTCGTCGCGACACAGCCCCTCGGGCTTGAGCGTCCAGCCGAGGGCGCCCGCCAGGGCCGGCTCGTCCTCGAGCCCACCCGGGAGCGGGTGCTCGCGGCCGTCGACGTCGATCAGGATCACGTCGCACAGGATTCCACGAAACTAGAACTTGTTCTAGTCTGACGCGGTGGCCGGCACCGATCTCCCCGACGTCTGCTCCGAGGCCGACGTCCCCGCGGACGCCCCGTCGTACGACGTGGTGGTGGTCGGCTTCGGCATCGCCGGCGGCTGCGCGGCCCTCGAGGCCGCGCGGGCCGGGGCGCGGGTGCTGCTGCTGGAGCGGGCGGCGGTGCACGGCGGCACGTCGTCGCTGTCCGGCGGCCACTTCTACCTCGGCGGCGGGACGGCGGTGCAGGTGGCGACCGGCCACGACGACCCGGTCGAGGAGATGGTGTCGTACCTGACCGCGACCTCGAAGGAGCCGGAGCCCGACAAGATCCGCGCCTACTGCGAGGGCTCGGTCGAGCACTTCGACTGGCTGGAGTCGCTGGGCTTCGAGTTCGAGCGCTCCTACTACCCGGAGAAGGCGGTCATCCAGCCGGGCACGCAGGGGCTGATGTTCACCGGCAACGAGAAGGTCTGGCCGTTCCTCGACCAGGCCCGGCCCGCGCCGCGGGGCCACAAGGTGCCGGTGCCCGGCGACACCGACGGCACCAAGATGGTGATGGACCTGCTCCGCGACCGGGTCGAGGAGGCCGGGGTCGAGGTCCGCTACGAGACCGGCGCGACCCACCTGGTCACCTCGTCCGCCGGGGCGGTGGTCGGGGTGTGCTGGAGGTCGTTCGACGAGACCGGCGTGGTGCTGGCCGGCTCGGTGGTCCTGGCCGCCGGCGGCTTCGTGATGAACCCCGACATGGTCGCGGCCCACACGCCCGCGCTCGGCTCGAAGCTGTTCACCCTCGGGTCGACGTACGACGACGGGCTCGGCATCCGGCTCGGCGCCTCGGTCGGCGGCGAGCTCAAGCACATGGACGAGCCGTTCATCACCGCGCCCTTCTACCCGCCGTCGGTGCTGGTGAAGGGGCTGCTCGTGAACAAGGACGGCGAGCGGTTCGTGGCCGAGGACAGCTACCACGCGCGGACCTCCTACCACGTGATGCGGCAGCCGGAGCAGGCCGCGTACCTCATCGTCGACAGCGCGCACCTGGAGGAGCAGCGGATGTCGCTGTGCCCGCTCATCGACGGCTGGGAGACCGTCGAGGAGATGGAGTCCGACCTCGGCATCCCGACCGGCGCGCTGGTCAGGACGATGGACCGCTACAACGAGCACGCCGCGCGCGGCGAGGACCCCGACTTCCACAAGCACCCCGACTGGCTGGCCCCGCAGGACCACGGTCCGTGGGGCGCCTACGACCTCACGCTCGGCAAGGCGCTGTACGCCGGGTTCACCCTCGGCGGCCTGCGCACCACCGTCGACGGCCAGGTGCAGCGGGCCGACGGCTCGGTGGTCGACGGCCTGTACGCCGCCGGAGCGTGCGCGAGCAACATCGCCCAGGACGGCGCCGGCTACTGCTCGGGCACCCAGCTGGGCGAGGGCTCCTTCTTCGGCCGGAGGGCCGGTCGGCGCGCCGCCCTACGCTGAGGCCATGGCCGAGGAGTTCCGCGAACGCAACCTGAAGGGCGCCCGCTTCGTCGAGTCGGACCTCTCCGACGTCGTCATCCGCGGGTGCGAGATCTCCGGCATGGACATCGACGCGCCCTGGCTGCCGTTCGGCAAGCCGCTGACGATCAACGGCGTCGACGTCGTCGCCTTCGTCGAGGGCGAGCTCAACCGGAGGTTCCCGGGCCGCGCGCTGTGGCGCGCGACCGACCTCGAGGGGCTGCGCCGGGCGTGGCAGGCCGTGGAAGACGCGTGGGACGCCGCGATCGCGCGCGCCGCCACCCTGTCGGCGGGCGCCGTCGACGAGCGGGTCGACGGCGAGTGGTCGTTCGCCGAGACGCTGCGCCACCTCGTGCACGCCACCGACCTGTGGGTGAGCCGGAGCGTGCTCGGCTGGGAGCCCGGGGCCTTCCACTCGCTCGGCCTGGGGTACGGGCTCGACGGAGGCGACCCCGCGCCGTACGACGACGTGCTCGCCGCCCGCGCCGAGAAGGTCGCACTGGTGCGGGACCTGCTCGCCGGCGCGACCACCGAGCTGCTCGAGGAGCCCCGGACCAACCCGCACCACGCCGAGCAGCCCGAGACCGTGCGCAGCTGCGTCCAGGTGGTGATGGAGGAGAGCTGGGAGCACCTGCGCTTCGCGCTGCGCGACCTCGACGCGATCGAAGCCCGCACGTGACCGAGATCGCCGACCGCTGGCAGGTCGCCGGCCGGGCCAACGTGCCGCCGTTCCACGTCATGGACCTGCTGGCGGCGGCGCAGACGCGGCAAGCGCACCCACGGCGACCTGCTCGACATGCTGGCCGGACAGCCGGCGACGGGGGCCCCGGCGCCGGTGCGCGACCGAGGCGGTCCGGCTGCTCGAGAGCGGCGACCCGCTCGGCTACACGCCCGCGGTCGGCATCCTCGAGCTGCGCGAGGCGATCGCCGGCCACCACCGGCGGACCTACGGCATCGACGTCGACCCCGACGAGGTCATCGTGACCACCGGGAGCAGCGGTGGGTTCCTGCTCGCGTTCCTGGCGGCGTTCGAGGTCGGCGACAAGGTCGCGATGGCCCGCCCCGGCTACCCCTGCTACCGCAACGTGCTGACCGCTCTCGGCGTCGAGGTGGTCGAGATGCCGACCGGGCCGGAGACCCGGTTCCAGCCGACCGTCGAGCAGGTCGCCGAGCTGCACGCGCGGCACCGGCTCCAGGGCCTCGTCGTGGCCAGCCCGGCCAACCCGACCGGCACCATGCTGCTGCCGAGCGAGCTCGCGGCGCTGGCGCGGTGGTGCGAGGCCGAGCGGGTGCAGCTGATCAGCGACGAGATCTACCACGGCATCGAGTACGCCCCCCTCGGCGGCGCCGACCGGTTGGCGCGCAGCGCGTGGGAGACCATCGCGCGAGGCGGTGGTCTTCGCCAGCTTCTCCAAGTACTTCTCCATGACCGGCTGGCGGATCGGCTGGATGCTCGTGCCCGACCGGCTGCGCCGCGCCTGCGACGTGCTGACCGGCAACTTCACGATCTGTCCGCCGGTGCTCGCCCAGCGCGCCTGCCTCGCGGCCTTCGACGACGCGACGTACGCCGAGCTCGACGGCCACGTGCGCCGCTACGCCGACAACCGCCGGCTGCTGCTCGAAGGGCTCCCCCAGCCTCGGCATCACCGAGCTCGCGCCGGCCGACGGCGCGTTCTACGTCTACGCCGACGTCGGCCACCTCACCTACGACACGATGACCTTCTGCCACGACCTGCTGGCCCGCACCGGCGTCGCGTCGCGCCCGGCGTCGACTTCGACACCGAGGTCGGCAACCGGTTCGTGCGGCTCAGCTTCCCCGGCGACGCCGCGGTGATCGAGGAGGCGCTGGAGCGGCTCTCCACAGCGCTCTGAACGCCGGTTTCCTCCACAGCCGCGCCCGGGCAGACCGCCCGCATGTACGGCGACACCGAGACCATCCGCGGGCTGGCCCGCACCATGCGCGAGCAGGGCACGGCGCTGCGCGTCGAGGCGGGCGCGGTGCTCGCGCAGGCCGACTCGACGCCGTGGACGGGCCTGGCCGCCGACGCGATGCGGCTGCGGGTCCGCGCCCAGACCGCGGCGCTGCGGCGGACCGCGCGAGCTGGCCGACGACGCGGCCGCCGCACTGGAGCGGCACGCCGACGAGGTCGACCGGCTCAAGGCGCTGATCGCGGCCATCGAGCGGGCCGCGCTGGCGCTGGTCGCGGCCGCCAGGGAACGGCTCGGCGGGCTGGTCGGCGCGGTGCTGCCCGACCCGGTGGACGAGCTGCTGGCCCGGTTCGTGCCGCCGCCGAGCGGGCACCGCGACTGGCTCACCGTCGACCTGCCGGGCCTCTCGTGACCGACCCCGAGATCCTCGACGTCAGCGGCGGTGCCGCCGGGGTCGCCGCGTCGTACGCCGCCGCGCGCCGGCTCGCCGAGGTCTTCGACGCGACCGGCGACCGGCTCCGCGAGCGCGGGCTCGTCGGGCTGCGGGTGATGCGCGACCCCGACCTGCTCGAGTCCGGGCTGCTGTCGCCCGGGCACCTGCGCGACGGCCGAGGCCGCCGTCCTGGCCGCGACCGGCGGGTCGCACGGCGTCGTGGCCGCGTCGCTGCGGCTGGGAGGCCGACGCGGTCGCGGTCCGGGTCGCCGTCGAGGCCCTCGAGCTGGCCGACGACGCGGCCCGCACGGCGCTCGGGACTCTCGACCACCAGCTCGCCCTCGTCGCGGTCGGCCGGCTCGCCGTGCCGGTGGCCCTCGACCCGGGGCTGCTCACGGAGCACCCCGGGCTCGCCGAGCACGTGGTCGACGGGCTGGGCGGACCCCTGACGGCAGGCGTGGCCGGCTTGCTCTACGGCGACCCGGGCCGCCCCCTCGTGACGCCGTACGACGCCGAGCTGCCCGATGCGAGGCCGGCCTCGGTCCGGGACCTGGTCGAGCACCTGCACGCGGTCGCCGCGCTCTCGTCGGGCCCCGACTCCGACGCCAACGGCACGATCGAGGTGCAGACCGATCACCGGCCCGGACGGCCAGGTGCGGCACGTCGTCTACCTGCCGGGCACCGACGACTTCAACGCACCGTGGGACCAGGACGACGACGTGCGCGACCTCGAGACCGACCTCGACCTGATGGGCGGACAGCCGGACGCCTACCACGAGGGTGTCGCTCGAGGCGCTGCACGAGGCCGGCGTCGCGCCCCGACGAGCCGGTGCTGCTCGTCGGGCACTCGCTCGGCGGCATGGCCGCGGCCGCGATCCTCGCCGGCCACGGCGGCTACCACGTGACCGACGTCGTCACGGCCGGGTCGCCGACCGCACAGGTCGACGGCTTCCCGCCCGGCACCCACGTGCTCTCCCTCGAGCAGCAGGGCGACGTCGTACCCGAGCTCGACGGCGCCCCCAACCCCGACACGGTCGAGCAGACCACCGTGCTGTTCGACGCCGATCCGGCCGACGGGGTGCTCGCGCACCACTCCTACGACGCCTACGAGCAGGGTGCCGGGCTGGTCGACGCCAGCACCGACCCGTCGGTCTCCGACGCGGTCCGGTCGCTGCACGCGCACGGCTTCCTCGGCGCGGGCGGCCAGGTGACCTCGCAGCTCTTCCAGATCACCCGGGCACCGTGAGTTTCGTGGAGCACGGGGCGGGTAGGTCACGGGCAGACCCGTCTCGGAGGGGAGGCGCACCGCGATGTACGGCGACACCGACGTGATGCGCAAGCACGCCGGCCGGCTCCGGGAGCAGGGCGCCGAGATCCGGGCCTTGGCCGACCAGCTGGTCGCCCAGGCCGAGGCCGTCTCGTGGCCGGGCCGGGCCGGTGACGCGATGCGCGAGCGGATCCGTGAGCGGGCGACCGGCTGCGCGAGGCTGCCGACCGGCACGACTCCGCCGCCGACACCTTCGACACCCACATCCAGCTGGTCGACGAGCTCAAGGACTCCATCGCCGAGACCGAGCGCCGGGCCACCGCCCTGCTCGACGACGGCGCGCTGCCGCGGTTCGAGCCCCCGGCGCCCGGCCACAAGGACTGGCTGGCGGTGACGCTGCCCGAGTCGAGGACCGCGCCTCCGGGACGGCTCCCGGGGCGGACTGACGTGGCGACCATCGACCTCGGGCCGCCCCGACCCACGCCGCACGACCTGCTGGACGGCCTGCCCCGACGCGTGGCGCTGACCCTGCCGGAGCTGCGGCTCGTCGCCGAGCACGCCCACGGCGCGCCGCTCCCCTTCGACGTCCGGGACGGCGCGCCCGACGGGGCCGGCGGGCTCGACGACCGGCTCGGCCGGAGCCGCGGCTCGGCGCGAGCAGGCGGCGTACGCCGAGGCCGTCGGCCGGCTGCACGACCCGGCCACCTCGCTCTCCCGGCGCGGGCTGCTTCGTCGGCACCCCCGACGACGGCGCGGTCGACGAGGGGCTGCTCGGTGCGGTCGGGCTGCTCGCCACCCCGACCGTCGCGGTCGACCTCGACGTGGCCGCCGGTCCGGTGCAGGTGAAGTCGTGGCACCGCCAGAGCGGCGGTGCGGTCGCGGCGCTGTCGACCCACGACGGCCTGGTCTTCGAGCTGGCGTGGTTCCCCACGTGGGCGTGGGCGGCCGAGCTGGCCCGGGTCGCGGTCGTCCCCGAGGACCTGCCCCTGCACGACTCGGCCGTCCCCGACCGCTTCGAGCTGCCGCACGAGCTGGCCGACGCGGCGATCGAGGCGGCCCGCACGCACCGCGGCGACCTCGTGCCCGTGCTGGTGGCGCAGCACCCCGGCCCGGCGGTCGACGGCCGCGGTCGCGAGCTCAGCGACAGCGAGACCGCCGTGGTGCTGACCGGGCTGGCCACCGAGGCGCGCGGCCGGCTGCGCGCCCTGGTCGCCGACGTCGTCCGAGGGCGAGACCACGACCGTCGGGGTGCTGGCCTGGACCCTGGTGGCCGACGGGTGGCGGGCCTGAGGACCCGCGCGGACGGCACCGACGGGCTGCGCCTCGAGGTGGCGCGGGTGATCCCGGAGGACCTCGCCGGCGAGCTGGCGCCCGTGCTGGCGGAGGTGAGCCCGTGAGCCTCCGGGTGCTCGGAGCGTCCCGACCGCTACGACCAGCTGCTCCAGCTGGCCGACGTCTTCGACCGGTCCGGCGACGACCTGCGGGCGATGGCCGCCCTCGGCACCGAGGTGCTCCGCGACGACGCCGTGGCCGACTCGGCCGACCTGTCACCTGCCTCGCACGCCCGCGCCGACGAGGACATCCGCTCCGCCACCACCGGCAAGCACGGGCTGCTCGCGCGCTCGATCGAGCTCGACGCCGACGCCCTCGTCGTCCGCGCCACGGTGCTGACCTACCAGTGGATCGACGAGCTCCGCGACGCGGCGTACGAGACGCTCGGCGCGATCGCCGGCCGGGCGATCGGCTACCTCGCACCCGGCGTCGCGCTCGGTGGCGCGATCGTCTCGGCCGGGCTGATCGAGACCGACGCGCTCGACCGCGACGGCGTCGCGGCGTACCTCAGCGAGCTCGCCGCCGCCAACCCCGAGCTCCTCGACCACGTGGTCTCCGGTGGCGGTGGTCTGCTCGACGGGCTGCAGATGCGCTCGGCGCTGACCGCCGGCCTCGACTCGGGCGACTCCGGACGGCGCGCCGCGCGCGGCGGGCTGCGGGCGCTCGGGGTCGAGCCGATGCGCCAGGACTCGTCGGCGGCGCTGCGCGACGTGGCGGGCGGGCTGCTGGCCGCGCCGCCGCCCGCGGCCGGGGGGTCGCCGGCCGTCGAGGCGCCGCGCGTGCCGACCTCCCTCGCCGACCTCGTGGCCAACCTCGAGTCGCTGGACGCGCGGGTGCTGGTGCACCGCACCGCGCCCGGGCGCTACGTCGCCTACGTCGGCCGCCCGCCCGCCACGCGCGGCCGAGGACGGGACCGCGGTGCGGCTGGTCGCCGGCGACCTGTCCCCGTACGCCGGCGACGTCGCGCGCACCATCGCCGCCGCGGTCGACGGCGACGACGACCCGCACGTGATGGTGGTCGGCGCCGGTGCCGGCGGGGTGGTGGCCGCCGAGCTCGCGGCCCAGCGCCGGCCGCTGCCGTTCGTCGTCGACCAGGTGGTGACCGCCGGCGCGCCGGCCGCCCAGGTGCCGCGGCTGCCGGCCGGGACCCGGATGCTCGCACTGGAGGACCGCGCCGACCCGGTCGCGCTGCTCGGGTCGCTGGTCAGCGCCGGCGACGCCAACCGCACCACGGTGGTCTTCGACGCGGCCGGCTCCTCGCTCGGAGAGCGTCTACGTCGCCGGCGCCCGGGCCGCCGACGGCTCCCCCGAGCGTGGTCGCCGAGCTCGACCGGCTGCGCGGGCTGGGCTACCTCGCCGGGCCCTGAGTGGTTCGTGCGGCTGAGCCCACCGAGGCTGGTCGGACTCAGAGGATGTCGTGCACGAACTCGCCCAGCTGGGTGAGGTTGCGGCACTCGACCATCGGCACCACGTCGCCGTACCTGCCGGCCACCGAGTCGCCGGTGTCCCAGTGCCGGCGGTGCTCGGGGTTGAGCCACCACGCGTGCCGGGAGTTGCGCTCCATCTCGCTGCAGCTTGTCGAGCGCGAGGTCGGAGTAGTTGGAGCGGGCGTCGCCGAGGATCAGCAGCGACGACTTCGGGCCGAGCGCGTCGGAGTGCTCCTCGACGAACTTGGTGAACGCCCGCCCGTAGTTGGTGCGCCCCCACAGCGCGGCGTGCGAGGTGCTGGCGGCGAGCTCGGCCATCACGTCGACGACGTCGGCGCCCGGCCGGAAGTGCTGGGTGACCTCGTGGACGTGGTCGATGAAGGTGAACGCGCGGACCTTCTGGAACTGGTCGCGCAGCGCGAAGACCAGCAGCAGCGTGAACTGCGCGAAGTTCGCCACCGACCCGCTCACGTCGCAGAGCACGACGAGCTCGTTGCGGTGCGGCCGCTTGGGCCGGTGGTGGGTGACCAGCGGTACGCCGCCGGTGGAGATCGAGGCCCGGACCGTGCGCCGGAAGTCGAGCGGCCCGCGGCGCCGTGGCGTGGTGCTCCTGGGTGAGCCGGGTGGCCAGCCGGCGCGCCAGCGGGTAGATCTCGCGGCGCATCTCCTCGAGGTCGGACTTGCGCGCGGCGGTGAAGTCGAGCCGGTCGATGCTCGGCTGCACGGCGACCTCGGCGACGTGGTCGGGACCCTTCTCCTCCGCGATCCGGCGGCGCGCGTCGTCCTCGACCCGGCGGGTGAAGCCGCCGACCCGGCGGCCGGCGACCCGGTCGGCCTCCTCCTCGGACCGGCCCTGGGCGAGCAGCGCCTGCACGATCCGGTCCACCAGCTCGGCGGGCGCGACCCGCTGCAGCGCGGTGTACGCCGACCAGCTGGACAGCCCCGGACCGCGCCCCGGCATCGCGCCGAACCGGCCCACCATCTCCACGGCCAGCCGGGCCAGGGTCTCCTCGTCGCCGTCGGCGAGCGCCTCGGCGAGCTGCTCGCGGAACTCCGCCAGCGCCGCGCCGTTGTCGCGGACCGCCCCCTCGGGTTCCTCGGTCGTCCTCGCCGTGCGGCGCCCTCGCCGACCAGCCGCGGGAAGTACACGTCGAACAGCGCGTCGAAGGTCGGCCGCTGGCTCTGCTTCTTGACCAGGGTGGCGGCGTACGCCGCGTGCACGGTGGCGCGGTCGCTCCCACGGCAGCGCGCTCAGCGCGGCGACGGCGTCGAGGTCCTCCGCCAGCGAGACCGGCAGGCCGGCCGCCCGCAGCGCCTCCAGGAAGGCGATGTGGCGCTCGACCAGGCCGCTGGTCACTTGCGGAGCCTGAGCTCCCGGATCGCCCGCTCCTGGTCGGAGGCGTGCTTGAGGACGACGCCGAGGGTGTCGTCGACGGCCTTGTCGTCGAGGTCGCGGATCTCCAGCGCGATGAGGGTGCGCGCCCAGTCCACGGACTCGGCGATCGACGGCGCCTTCTTCAGCTCGAGGTCGCGCAGCCGGGCCACGGTCGTCGACCAGCTGGGCGGCCACCCGCTCCTCGAGGTCGGGCACCTGCGAGAGCACGATCTCGCGCTCGCGCTCCGCGTCGGGGTAGTCGAGGTGCAGGTAGAGGCAGCGCCGCTTGAGGGCCTCGGACAGCTCCCGGGTCGCGTTGGAGGTGAGCACGACGTAGGGCCGGCGTACGGCGGCCAGCGTGCCGAGCTCGGGGATGGTGACCTGGAAGTCGGAGAGCACCTCGAGCAGCAGCCCCTCGACCTCGACGTCGGTCTTGTCGACCTCGTCGATGAGCAGCACCGTCGGCTCGGCGCGGCGGATCGCGGTCAGCAGCGGACGGGTCAGCAGGAACTCGTCGGTGAAGATGTCGTCGTGGGTCTCCGCCCACGGTCGGTCGTCGCCCTGCGACGCCTGGATGCGCAGCAGCTGCTTCTTGTAGTTCCACTCGTAGAGCGCGCGGGCCTCGTCGAGCCCCTCGTAGCACTGCAGCCGGACCAGCTCGGCGCCGGTCGCGCGGGAGACGGCCTTGGCCAGCTCGGTCTTGCCGACGCCGGCCGGCCCCTCGACGAGCAGCGGCTTCTCGAGCGCGCCGGCCAGGAAGGCCGTGGTCGACGTCGCCGGGTCGGCGAGGTAGCCGGTCGCGCCGAGGCGCTCGGTGACCTCGTCGGGCGAGGCGAACCAGGACACGTCGAGCATTGTCCCGCATGCGGACGGAACCCCGCCGCGCGGGCCTCGTTGAGCCGGTGTGGACCCGTTCGCGCGTGCTCCCGCCCTCCGCGTCCCGTCCGCCGTCGCGCTGACGTCGGCCAAGACCCTCGCGCTCGGCGCGCTGCTCGGCGCGCTGGTGGCGACCGGGACGCCGGCGAACGGCACCCGACCGGTCCGCGGCCACCGGCGTGCCCGGGCGCCGCCGACCGCCCGGCGTGCTCGGCCTCGCTGATCCGCACGGAGCAGGGCGACCTGCGGCGGGTGAGCTTCGAGGTGGGCTGGGACGTCTACACCGGGCGCCGGCCCGGGACCCTCGTCGCCGCCTGCCTCGATCGCCGCCGGACCGGGGCTGGCATGTCTCCCAAGTCCCGGCGGCGCCGGACGCCGCCGGCATCCACCCCACTGAGAGACATGCCCTAGTTGTCCGCTCGGGAGCCGTGCCGGCCCTCGCCGGCCGCGAACCGTGGACGCCCGTCGAGCGCCCCGGACCGCAGGCGAGACGAGGCCGTGGCGCAGCTCGTTGCGCATCGCCTCCTCCTCGCCCATCCCCTCCTGCTCGAGCACGGAGAGCCGGTCCTCGCGCAGGCAGACCTGCGGTAGTGCGCTGAGCTCGTGGGCCAGCGCCTCGGCCCGCTCGCGGGCCCGGCCGGCAGGCACGACGCGGTCGACCAGGCCGATCCGGTGCGCCTCCTCGGCGTCGACCTCGCGACCGGTCAGCACCAGGTCCAGGGCCCGGCCGGTGCCGACCAGCCGGGGCAGCCGCACCGTCCCGCCGTCGATGAGCGGGACGCCCCAACGTCGGCAGAAGACGCCCAGCCTCGCGTCCTCGGCGGCCACCCGCAGGTCGCACCAGAGGGCGAGCTCGAGGCCCCCGGCGACTGCGTACCCCTCGATCGCGGCGATCACCGGTTTCCCGAGCCGCATCCGCGTCGGGCCCATCGGGCCGTCCCCGGTCTCCTCGACCCGGTTGCTGCGCTCGGTCCCGATGCGCCTTGAGGTCGGCGCCCGCGCAGAACGTCCCGCCCGCGCCGTACAGCACCGCGACGCTCGCGTCCTCGTCGGTGTCGAAGGCCCGGAACGCGTCGGCCAGGGCCTGCGCGGTCGGTCCGTCGACGGCGTTGCGGGCCTGCGGTCGGTGCAGCACCACCGTGGTGACCGGGCCGTCGCGCTCGACACTCACCTCGTCCATGGCGTGACGCTAGACACCGCGCCGCTCCCGGACCAGACATGCGGGCAAATGTCCGAAAAGCTGAACACGGGCGGGGTAGCCGGTCCGACACTGGATGACATGACGACCAGGTCCCGCGGGCTGCGCGACGCGGTCGTCCGCGGCCTGGCCAGGGTCGGGCTGGTCTGGGCGCTCGTCGTGCTGGGCGCCTTCTTCACGGCGATGAGCGCGCAGGGGCTGCACCACGACTCCCTGGCCGCGGTCGACCCGACCGACCAGCACCAGGCGTTCTCGGTGACCGACGCCCAGGCGCCCCGCACCGCCGGACTGGCCCTGGCGCTCGTCGTGCTCGGCGGCGGCCTGACCGTGCTCGCCATCGGCGCGGCCCGTGGCGACCGCCCCACCGAGGCGGACCAGGCCTCCGGGCCGCAGCCGCTCCCCGACTTCGCGCGGATCCTCGGCCTGCTTCCCTGACCGTCGCGATGACCCCTGCGCCGGGGGACGGTCAGCTCGAGCCGCAGCCGATGAGCACGTCCGGTGCCCCGTCCGAGACGCAGCTGTCGCCGGCATCGCCACCGGCGTCCATGAGGTCCTTGCCGGTGCCGCCCTTGAGCACGTCCGCGCCGTACTGCCCGAAGAGCAGGTCGCGACCGTTGCCGCCGAGGAGCAGGTCCTCGCCGTCGCCGCCGACCAGGCAGTCGTTGTGGTTCTCGCCGCGCAGGAAGTCGTCGCCGCCCAGGCCGACGAGGATCTGGCGGCCGTTCCCGCCGTCGATCTCGTCGTCTCCCTCGGTGCCGTAGACGACCTCGTCGTAGGCGTCGACGTCGCCGCACATGCCGAGGTCCACGGAGGGGACCGGCGGCTCGTCGGGCCCGGGCGGCGCCGGCAGGTCGGAGACCTTCCACGTCTGGAGGGGCGCCGCAGTGACGGGCAGGCGCGCGGCGGCGGCCCCGTGCAGAGCGGCGACCGGAGCGACGAGCACCGCCACCACGAGGGCGGCGATCGGCACCCGTCGGCGGAGGCCGCTCACGCCGGCCCCTGACGGTGCCGGCCGCCCGTGACCGGCTCGGGCTGGGGCTGGGACGCCGGTACGGCGTCGAGGTCGTCCTCGCGACGCCTGCGCGGCCGGGCGTCCCAGCCCAGCACCAGCAGGGTGACGAGCCCGGCCGAGAGGCCGGCGAACCATGGCTGGCGCGGCAGGTGCATCAGCCACGCCTTGCCGGCGAGCCGGACCCAGGCCTTCCCGACGACCTGGTCGTCCGTGGGGTGCCACGGGTCGGGGTACGGGTTGTTGTCGCCCTGCGTGGTGTAGCCGCTGACGCCGTCGCCGCCGATGATCCGGTGGATCACCTGGCCCCCGGCGTCGTTGGCCCGGAAGGCGACGATGTTGCCCTCGGCGTAGGTGTCCTGGGTCCGGGTGATGATGAGGTCGCCGGTGCGGTAGGTGCCGTCCATGCTGTGGCCGATCACCTCGACGTACGCCGCCGGCCCGTGCACGGTGGTCGGGGCGAGCGTCACGAACCAGCCGGCGAGGAACGCCAGCACGGCGACGTTCCCCAGCAGGCGGCGGTGCCGCTGCAGCTGCTTCCTCATCAGGTCTCTCCCGGTACGACGTGGTCGGGTGGTGGCGCCCTCGGCGGGCGCCACCACCCGGGTCAGGCGTCGATCAGCCGATCGTGCCCTCGGCCTCACCGTCGTAGCCCGGGTCGACACTGATCCGGACCGACTTGAGCTGCTCGGCGTCCATCGGGGTGTCGAACTGGACGCGGACGGTCTGGGTCCCGGCCGGCTGGGCCGGGATGCGACCGGCGGCGCGCGGGCCGTACTGGGTGCCGTCCGCCTTCAGCGGGAGGACGGTCAGGGACTGGCCCGAGCAGTCCGCACCGTTGAGCTGGACGCGGGCGTTCACGACGTTCGGCGTCGCGAGGTGGTCGTTGTAGCCCCACTCGATGATCGTGGCGCTGGTCGCGCACTCGAGGTCGTTGGTCTGGCCGACCTGGAGCGGGCCGGCGCTGACGCCACCGGCGAAGCCGGCGGCCGACGCCGCGCCGACGGCCGCGATCATGGCCACGACCGGAACTGCGATGAGCTTCTTCATGGTGTCTCTTCTTGTCCTTTTCCCCTGGAGCGCAAAGGACCTTCCCCCGCGCGAACACGGGGCGACACGCAGTGCGGCTGGGGTCGGTGACCCAGCCGTGCCTGACGCAGATTCCCCCCGCTGAGACCGCAGGGGTCGACGCATCGACTGCCCCCCGGCCGCGCCGCAGGTCTAACCCGCGACAGGTCGAACGTTAGGCAGCGACCGGACTAGGCGGCCATGGCCGAAACGGGTCATCCGAGGACCATTCGCGGCTCTGACCTGCGGAAACGCTCACCCGAGGGGATGAAGCGGCGGCCGCAACCGTCGTGTTACCCACCCCGCTGCGGGCGGCCCTGGGACCGCGCCGACGGCCACCGCACGAGCTCGAGCAGCAAACAGAAAGGGCACCCCGCGCACGGGGTTCAGCTCCCGGTGTCGGCCCACGGATGGTCTGATCGGTGCGCCTCGAGCGAGGTCAGCGCGTCGCGCATGCGGAGGTCGTCACGCGGGTCCGGCGGCGCACAGCATCCCCGTGACGATTGACCGGTGCGGTGAGCCAGCCAGGAGAGTCCGATGACCGATGACACGAGCAGCGCCAAGGCGACGTAGGCCACGTCGACACCTCCCGTCTCTCTCGAGAACGTGTGGGACCGCCCATCGTACGGCCGCGACGGAACGAACCCGGATGGCAGCGGCCCCGGAGGGTGGGCCCGCTTCTACACTCGACCCCGATGAGTGGTGCACGGCTGGGCCAACGGATCGGCGGATCGACCGGTCGCCTTCTCATCCTGCTCGCTGCACTCGGCGGACTGTTCGCGATGCACGGAATGTCCGACCACGGAACGGCCGGACCTGCCGAGCTGTCCGCCACCTCCATGGTGTCCCGCATGGCGATGCCGGCCTCCATGGATGAGCCGCATTCCCACACGAACGACCACCCAGGCGATCCTGCGACGCCGTCGCGGCCCGGGCATCACGACATGGGGCTCGCCGGACTGTGCCTGGCGGTGCTGGTAGCCGCCCTGGTGATCGGCGCCGTCCTGATGAGGCGGGAGCATCGAGCTCTCGCTGCCTGGCTGCCTCGCCGCCCGGGGGGGCTCCTGCCCTTCGCCCCCGAACGCGTCCCGAAGCCACCCGGCCTCCTCCTTCTCTCGATCCAGCGCTGCTGACAGTCGCTGTGCCCCGGCTCGTTGCGGACCACCCGACGTCCGGAGCCACCAGCCTGCACGCACACGGACCACAGAGGGAGAAGTGATGTTTCGACCCACCCGCGCCCACCGGCGCATCCTTTCCGGGCTCACCGCCGTGACGCTCAGCGTGACGCTGGGGGCCTGCGGCGATGACGGCGAGTCCAGCGGCGATGACGCCTCGAGCATTCAGACCGCTCCGAACGGCGAGACCTTCAACGACGCCGATGTCGCGTTCGCCACCAGCATGATCCCGCACCACGCTCAGGCCATCCAGATGGTGACCTTGACCGACACTCGCACCCTGGACGCCGGGGTCAAGCAGCTCGCCGAGGGCATCCGGGACGCCCAGGCGCCGGAGGTGGAGACCATGGTCGACTGGCTGACGGCCTGGGGCGAGGAGATTCCCGAGACCTCCAACGATCACGTCAACGGCGGCCACGACATGGGCGACATGCCGGACATGGACGACGCGGACATGCCCGGGATGATGACCGCCGATGAGATGGAGGCGCTCATGAACTCGTCCGACGTCGAGTTCCAGGACATGTTCCTGGAGATGATGAAGGAGCACCACGAGGGTGCGATCGAGATGGCCGAGACCGAGCTGGCCGAGGGCGAGTCCCCTGACGCCATCGACCTGGCCGCGTCGGTCGTGACCACGCAGCAGGCCGAGATCGACCAGATCGACCAGCTGCTCGGCTCCTAGGCATGTCTCCCAAGTGAGGGTGGATGCCGGCGTCGTCCCGGCGCGCGCTGGCCAGGCGCCGGCACGAAGTCAGACTGGGTGTCTTGCGAGGGTCGGCAACGACGCCAGCGCGTGATCGGGGCGGCGTCCGGCGCCGCCGGGACTTGGGAGACATGCCCTGACGCAACCACGTCCCCGCCCGGCACGAGCGTGGCGGGGACGTGATCGGGACCTTTGACCTATTTCATTTATACCCCAGGGGGGTATCTTGGGGTCATGACCGCCACCGACAGCCACGACGACGGCAACGTCTCGACCACCGGCGGCGAGCACCGGGTCAAGGACCCGGTCTGCGGGATGGACGTCGACCCGCACGGCGCCGCCCGGCATGTGGAGCACGCCGGCACGACGTACTACTTCTGCTCGAAGCACTGCCAGGCGAGCTTCGAGGCAGATCCAGCGCCGTACGTGTTCCGGTCCGGCTCCGAAGGTCCGCAACAGAGCGCGGCCGGTGAGGTGGTCGAGTACACCTGCCCGATGCACCCCGAGATCAGGCAACCGGGTCCGGGCGCCTGCCCGATCTGCGGCATGGCCCTCGAGCCGGTCATGGTCACTGCAGACAGCGGGCCGAGTCCGGAGCTGCGGGACATGACCCGCCGCTTCTGGGTCAGCACCGGGCTGAGCATCCCGGTGGTGGTGCTCGAGATGGGGATGCACTTCTTCCCCTCCGCCTTCGAGTGGATCTCCCCGAGCGCGGCCACCTGGGCGCAGCTCGTCCTGGCCACTCCCGTGGTGCTGTGGGGCGGCTGGCCGTTCTTCGTGCGCGGCTGGACGTCGGTGCGGACCATGAAGCTGAACATGTTCACGCTGATCGCCCTGGGCACCGGTGTGGCCTGGCTGTTCTCGGTGGTCGCCACCGTCGCACCCGGTGCCTTCCCGGACTCGTTCCGCGACATGGACGGCCTGGTCGACGTCTACTTCGAGGCCGCCGCCGTCATCACCACGCTGGTGCTGCTCGGTCAGGTGCTGGAGCTCCGAGCCCGCGAGCAGACCTCCGGGGCGATCCGTGCGCTCCTCGACCTGACTCCCAAGACCGCCCGCCGCCTGACCGACGGCGGCGAGGAGGAGGTTCCGCTCGACCAGATCCAGATCGGCGACCGGATGCGGGTCCGGCCGGGCGAGAAGGTGCCGGTCGACGGCACCGTGGAGGACGGGCGGTCCTCGCTCGACGAGTCGCTGGTGACCGGCGAGTCGATGCCGGTGTCGAAGTCCCCGGGTGACCTGGTGATCGGCGGGACCCTGAACCAGACCGGGTCTCTGGTCCTCCGCGCGGACAAGGTCGGCCGCGACACGATGCTCGCTCGCATCGTGCAGATGGTGGCCGAGGCGCAGCGCTCGAGGGCGCCGATCCAGCGCATGGCCGACCGGGTGTCGGCGTGGTTCGTGCCGGCGGTGCTCCTGGTCGCGGTGGTCGCGGCCATCGTGTGGGCGACGGTCGGCCCCGAGCCGAAGGCGGCACATGCCTTGATCGTGGCGGTCTCGGTGCTCATCATCGCCTGCCCCTGCGCCCTCGGCCTGGCTACCCCGGTCTCGATCATGGTCGGAGTCGGCCGCGGCGCGCGGCTCGGCGTGCTGATCAAGAATGCCGAGGCGCTCGAGCTGATGGAGAAGGTCGACACCCTCGTCGTCGACAAGACCGGGACCCTCACCGAGGGCAAGCCGTCGGTCATCCACATCACACCGGCCACCGGGTTGGAGGCCGACGAGCTGCTGCGCATCGCGGCCGGTGTGGAGCGGGCTTCCGAACACCCCC
The DNA here is from genome assembly GCA_963791175.1 of uncultured Actinomycetota bacterium. GTDB lineage: Bacteria > Actinomycetota > Actinomycetes > Propionibacteriales > Nocardioidaceae > Nocardioides. The sequence continues at coordinate 1,715,766 of CAWBRC010000004.1, read as the reverse complement.
TCGCCCTGGCCATCGTCACGAAGGCCGAACAGTCCGGGCTGCCCATCCCCGACGTGACGGACTTCGACTCCCCCGTGGGCAAGGGAGCCCTGGGCACCGTCGAGGGCCGGCACGTCGTCCTCGGGAGCAGCAGCTTCATGACGACCCAGGGCGTGGACGCCTCCGCCTTGACGGACGAAGCCGACCGCCTGCGCGGTGACGGGGCCACGGCCATCTTCATGGGCATCGACGGCGGACTGGCCGGCGTCTTCGCGATCGCCGACCCGGTCAAGGAGACGACCCCCGCGGCTCTCGAGACCCTGAGGGAAGCAGGCGTCGACGTCGTCATGCTCACCGGCGACAACCGGGTCACCGCCCAGGCGGTCGGACGCCGACTCGGCATCGAGCACGTCGAGGCGGACGTGCTGCCCGCCCACAAGAGTGACGTCGTCAAGCGCCTGCGGGACGAGGGCCACGTGGTGGCCATGGCCGGCGACGGCGTGAACGACGCCCCAGCACTGGCCGCGGCCGACGTCGGTCTCGCGATGAGCTCCGGCACCGACGTCGCCATCGAGAGCGCCGGCGTGACCCTGCTGCGCGGCGACCTCAACGGGATCGCGACCGCACGGAAGCTGTCCCACGCCACCATGAGCAACATCCGACAGAACCTGGTCTTCGCCTTCGTGTACAACGTCGCGGGCATCCCGATCGCCGCCGGGGTGCTGTACCCGGTCTTCGGCGTCCTGCTGTCCCCGATCATCGCCGCCGCGGCGATGGCCCTGTCGTCGGTCAGCGTCATCACCAACGCCCTGAGGCTGCGGTCCACCCGACTCTGATCCGGTCATGGAAGGAGGGGAGTCACCGGTGTTGAAGCTGATCTGTCATGCCTGCGACGAGACGCTCGTCGCGGAGACCGAGGACCGGCTCGTCGACCTGGGCATCGAGCACGCGGCCAAGCACGGGCACGAGCCAGATCGAGCTCACGTGCTGGCGCGAGTCCGGCACGCGAACAGGTCCTAGCGGCGGCCTCCACGCGCACGTCTGCCGACGAACAGACTCGGCCGCGTCGAGCGCACGGCGAACGGCGCGACCCAGGTGTCGGCGGTGTGCGATGACCGACGCCGACCTCGGCGTCGGCCGACCCCACGCCCGAACCCACGTCCTGGCCGACCACCCGGAACCGCCGCCCGCGGAAAACAATGAGCCCGAACCCACCACCGTGGGTCCGGGCCATGCCGATGTCCTGAGACATCACAATGGCGGTGGCGGTGGGATTTGAACCCACGGTGGGCTTGCACCCACACACGCTTTCGAGGCGTGCTCCTTAGGCCGCTCGGACACGCCACCGCCGGAGAGGGTACCCGAGCGGCCGGGCCCGGTTGAAATTGCAGAGGAGGCCTCAGGGCGTCCACGCGGGGTCGCGACCGGTGGCCCCGATCAGCTGGTCGAGCGCCGGGGCCGCAGCGGGTACGGCGACGGGCGGGCCGAACAGGCCGCCGTCGTCGGCGGCCCCACCGGGCGGCGGCTCGAAGCCGGCGACGAACTCGCGGCACGCTGCGACGGCGGCGGGGTCCGCCGGGTACGGCTGGCCGGTCGCGACGGCCAGGTCCCACGCGTGCACGGTGACCTCGTCCAGGGCGACGAGCGCGGCGAGGTCGGCCGGCATCTCGACGGGTCCGGCCATCGTCATGCCGTCGTACGCCGAGGGCTGCTGCCACGCCTCGCCGAGGTCGTCGAGCGCGACGGCGATGCGGTCGCGCCAGCCGTCCTCGAGCCGGGAGCCGTCGGCCGACGGTGCGTGGCCGGAGAGGTCCTCCTTGGTGGCCGCGACGCGGAACGCGACGGACAGTCCGCCGATGTGGTCGAGCAGATCGGCGACGGAGTAGCTCGGGCAGGGCGTGCGCCCGCTCAGCTGGTCGTCGCGGACACCGCGGACGAGGTCGGCGAGGGTGGAGGTGGTCGGTCGGAGGTCAACGCGTGCCATGCGAGACGGACTCGCGCGGGCTCGCGGACTCATCGGCGGTGGCGCTCGGGGTGCTCTCCGACGGCGACGGGCTCGTCGACGCCTCGCCCGGCGCCGACGACGAGGGCGTGGCGGGGTCGGCGGGGGTCGACGGGTCCGCGGGCGGCGCCGAGCTGCTGGGCGGCTCGGACGACGGTGCCTGCGTCGGCCCGTCCGACGACGGCTCGCTGGACGGCTCGTCCGACGGCGTGGGCGTCGACGACGGGCTCGGCGGCTCGCTCGTCACCGGCGGCAGCACGTCGAGCAGCAGGGCCATCGAGGCCGAGCCCTCGGCCAGCGGCCGGTCCACGAACCGCCACCGGTAGAACGTCCGGACCTCCGGCGTCACCTCGGCCCGCACCGAACCGGTCGGCCCGACCGGCGCGACGAGCACCGGCTTCCACGTGTCGGAGCCGGCGGTGCGCTGCTCGAGCAGCATCGTCGCGTGCGGCACCCGGTCGCCGGTGCCGGTCTGCAGCTGGCCGGTCAGCGTCACCGGCCGGCCGGCCTCGACGACGCGCGGCGTCTGGGCCCTGATGGTGACCCGGGTGCGCAGCCCCTCCACGTCGTAGGTCGTGACGGCGCCGGGGGCGCCGACCCGCAGGGTGTCCATCGAGAACGCGGTGCCGTTGCAGCCGAAGCCCACCGTGAACACACCCGGCCCGTCGCCGCCGTGCTGCGCGGCCATGTCGGCCACCGTGGTGGGGACGCCGGAGCCCTCGAGCACGGGCAGCCGGGTGGCCATGTCGTACTTGGTCCAGAGGTAGCTGCGCGACGTCGCGTCGACGGTCTGCCAGGCCCCGCCGGGCGTGCTCAGCTCGGCGCGGCCCAGCCAGAGGTACGACGTGCCGGCGTCGCCCGGCTCCTGGTAGCCGGCGTAGGCCACCCCGGTGGCCCGACCGGCCGCGTTGACGGCGATGCTGGCCGTGGTGGTGCCGAGCACCGAGTCGACGCTGAACAGCGCGCCCACGGCGTTGCCGCCGGCGAGGTCGAAGCCGAGGCTGCGCTCACCGGTCGGAGCGGCGCCGGGGCCACGGCCGACCGAGGGCGCCAGCGCCTCGTCGGTGCGCTGGTAGAGGTCGGCGCAGCCGACGAAGGAGAGGCTCGCCCGCGCGGGGTCGGGGAAGGCGGTGCCCTGGACGACCACCGTGTCGTCGGCGTACGACGGTGCGGCCAGCCCGACCACGCCGAGCGTCACCGCAGCCACTATGCCGGCCGAGCCGACCCGCAGCCCTCCCATGGGTGCATTCTGACCCCGCGCGCCAACAAAGGGACCACCCGAGTGGACTATGGCCGAAATTAGTGACGGTGCCCGGAGAAGAACTCCTCCAGGAGCGCGGTGGACTCCTCGGCCCGCACTCCGGTCACGACCTCGGGCCGGTGGTTGAGCCGGCGGTCCCGCACCACGTCCCACAGGCTGCCCACCGCGCCGGCCTTCGGGTCGAACGCGCCGAAGACCACCCGCTCGACGCGGGCGAGGACCGCGGCGCCGGCGCACATCGTGCACGGCTCCAGGGTCACCACCAGCGTGCACCCGTCGAGCCGCCAGGCACCGAGGGTGGCAGCTGCGGCGCGGAGGGCCACGACCTCGGCGTGCCCGGTGGGGTCGCCGTCCGCCTCGCGCACGTTGCGTCCGGCGGCCAGCACCCGCCCGTCGGGATCGAGGACCACGGCGCCGATCGGTACGTCGCCGGTGCCCAGGGCGGCGCGCGCCTCGTCGAGGGCGGCGCCCATCGCCGCCTCCCAGGCCGCGGGCATCAGGCGGAGGTGAGGCCGACCGCGTCGTCGAACTGCTCGCCGAAGCCCAGCCGGCGCGCGACGTCGGACAGGATCTCCTCGGGGTAGAGGTCGACGTCGTCGAGCAGCACGCCCATGTCCATCGCGTGCATCCCGAGGTCGCCGAGCAGGTCGAGGTCGCCGGCCGGCACCTGGTCGTCCTCGTCCTCGAGCTCGAGCTCGGGCAGGCCGAGGAACTCCACGGCCGAGCTGGCCAGCTCCCAGTCCTCTGCGGCGGTCACGTCGGAGAGCAGCACCCGCGTGGTCACGCCGGAGACGCGCACGATGACGAAGAAGTCCTCGTCGACGGCCACCATCGCCACCGCCCCACCGTCGCCGGGCAACCGGCTCAGCGCGTGGGAGATCGCGGAGATGTCGCCGAGGTGGTCGTGGGCGAGGTCCTGGACGCTCCACTGTCCGCCCTGGCGATAGGCCGCCAGGGCGAAGTCGATCCCGTCGTCGTACTCCGCCACGGCTCCAGAGTGACAGAGCGAGGCGAACGGTTCCAAGGGCTTTGGCTGACGGAGTTCTCCGCCCGCGGGCGCCCGTCCGCCCCGCGCGGGCGTGTCAGGGTGACCCGCACCGAATCGACCATCCCGTGCGACTTCGCTAGGTTCGATGCCCATGTTCGCCCGCAGCTCACTCCTTCCCCGTCGTACCCTCGCCGCCGGCGCCGCCGCGCTCATGGCCATCTCGCTCGGCTCGCTGACCGCCGACTCGGCCTCGGCCGTCCCCGCGAGGCAGGCGCCGGGCCCGATCCACGCCGGCAACACCTTCGGCTGGTACGGCCACGGCGGGCTGGTCTACGACGAGACGTTCGTGGGCCCGCTCAACCGCAAGCGCTGGCACGTCGAGGGCCGCGGCGTGGTGCGCACCCAGCACGGCATGCTGACCCTGAACACCGCCCGCAAGGGCACGGTCTCCGCGCAGATGACGATCCCCGGCCGGGCCTACGGCCGCTGGGAGACCCGCCTGCGGCAGCGTCAGTACGGCCACGGCCACGCGCCGTACCGCGTCCTGACCGAGCTCGTCCCCATGACGAAGGCGGGCGAGGGCTGCGGCGAGCAGAACATCGCGCTCAACAAGTTCACGATGGGCGACAACCAGGTCAACTTCTACATCCGGACCCGGCCCGACAACCTCTACCAGGCCTCGATGCGGCGCGGCTTCGGCCAGGACCAGTGGCACACCTTCGCGGTCGAGGTCACCCGCAAGCGGATCTCCTGGTTCGTCGACTCCCACGTCATCCGCTCCGAGACCCGGCCCGAGGCGCTGTCCGGCCGCAAGTTCCAGGTGCGGTTCACGATGCTGGCCGAGAAGGGCAAGCAGATGCAGCCGGCCCGCATGCAGATGGACTGGCTGCGCTACTGGACCCTCCAGGCCAAGAACGAGCGGTCCACGAAGGCGCCGCTGGCCAAGAGGACGACCTACAGCCAGGCCTGCGTCGGCCCCAACGCCCCGCACTGAGCCCGGTCCCGACGGCATAGGCTGCGGCCCGTGCGCACCCACGTCGTCGACCACCCGCTCGTCGCCCACAAGCTGACCGTCCTGCGGGACGTGGACACCGACTCGCCGACGTTCCGTCGCCTGGCCGACGAGCTCGTGACGCTGCTGGCCTACGAGGCGACCCGCGAGGTCCGGGTGGACGCGCACGACATCGTCACCCCGGTCGCGCCGACCACCGGCGTGAAGCTGGCCTCGCCCAAGCCGCTCGTGGTCCCGATCCTGCGCGCCGGCCTCGGCATGCTCGACGGGATGATGCGGCTGCTGCCCACCGCAGAGGTCGGCTTCCTGGGGATGATGCGCAACGAGGAGACGCTCGAGGCGACGACGTACGCCGAGCGGCTGCCCGACGACCTGGCCGGGCGCCAGTGCTACGTGCTCGACCCGATGCTGGCGACGGGCGGCACCCTGGCCGCCGCCGTGAAGTTCCTGACCGACCGCGGCGCGAACGACATCACCGCGATCTGCCTGCTGGCCGCGCCCGAGGGCTGTGCCCGGCTGGAGAAGGAGCTCGACGGCCTCGACGTCCCCGTCACCGTGGTCACCGCCGCCATGGACGAGCGGCTCAACGAGAAGGGCTACATCGTCCCCGGCCTCGGCGACGCCGGCGACCGGTTGTACGGCGTCGTCGGCTGACCTCGGCCTCGGGCTGGTGGGGGGTGGGCGGGATACCCGGGTACCCGGGTATCCCTCACCATCTCAGGGGTTGCAACGCCTGAGATCGTCAGGCACAGGCCAAGATCCTCAGGCCACCGGGACGCCGGCGAGGACGCCACGGAGCCTCCGGACGAGCCGGTCTGGCTGCTCGAGATCGGACCAGACCACGCGGATGCACCGCCACCCAGTGAGTTCCACGAGCCGCTCCTCACGCCTCTTCTCGCGTACGACCGCGTCCGCCGCGGTCTCGCCGGCACGCAGGAACTTCGTGTACTTCACCTTCCCGTCGAACTCGACGAAGACACCAAGCTCGGGCCAGGCGAAGTCGGCACGCGCACGTACTCGTCCAGTCTCGTCGCGCATCTCGTACTGCGGGATCGGCGCTGGAAGTCCCGCGGCGTAGCAGAGGTAGAAGAAGCGTGATTCACCCACCGACTCGATCCTCGGGTCCGCGAGGCGCAGGACGACGTTGGTTGACAGCGTTCCCTTCCAGTAGGACATCCCCGCGTCGTACCGAGCCCGCATCGCATCCAGGCTCGTGTGGCCCGCGTGGAGCAGGTGGTTGACCGCCACGAGCGCGGCCTCCGCGGACGCAACTGTGGTGACCTCCAGGCCGACGCGGGCCGCGGTCATGGTCGGCACGCCGTACCGCTCCACCACGTCCTCCTCGAGCAACAGGCCGCAGTGCTGCTGTACGCCGGCCTCGCGTCGCCCGCACTTGCCGTCGACCCGCGTCCCGTGGACCCACCGCAGGTCGAGACCCCAGGTCGGGCCGTCGTACAACGGCATCGCACTGCTGTGCGAGATGACGAGCTCGGTCTTGCTCTGCTGGAGCACCGCTCGTGTCGTGATGGCGTGCCGGCCGGCGGCATCCAGCGCCTTCCACGTGCTGGCGGCGACGTACGCCCCACGGCGCGGCCGGATCCACTCCCCTGAGGAGATCATCCGAGCGAGGGCACGGTCGTTCCAGCCCTGCGCGAGAAGCGTCTTCCGCAGCATCACCGGCGCGTGCTGCCACGCGGGGGACGGGAGTGTCATGCCGTGAACATGCCCGGGCGGTCTCGCGCCGATCGCTCAGTCCGCGGATCTGTGGACAGCCATGGACACGGTGGGCCACCGATGCAGGGATCTCAGGCGTTGCCTGACGATCTCGGCCGTTGCAGTGGCCCAGATCGTCTGGGATACCCGGGTACCCGGGTATCCCTGCGAACCGGCCGGGTCGGCTGAGCGGTCAGCGCGGGAAGATCGGCACCGTGCCGGTCGCGACCAGCACCATCAGCAGCACGACCAGGAGCGCCAGGGCGGCGTACGCCCAGCTCTTGCTCGAGCGCTCCTCGTCGGACTCGGGCGCCTCGTAGCGGTGCCCGTCGGGACGCATCAGCTGCTCGTCGTGGTCGTGGTCGTGGTCAGGGGCTGGTGCCCCGCGGTGCTTGCTCATGGCCGGCTCCTTCGTGGACCCTCCCCGTGGGCCTTGCCGCAGCGGTACCCCGATCGTCGCGCCGTTGCCCGTGAGCTGCGCCTCACGATGTGTGCAGCCTTCCCGGCCTCCTGAGGGGAACGATCCTGCACTGTCCCGGAGCCGGACGTACTAGAGCGCCTTCACCGCCGACAAGACCTTGCCGAGGCTGTCCTTCGCGTCACCGAAGAGCAGCGTGGTGCCGGGCTCGAAGAGCAGCTCGTTCTCGATGCCCGCGAAGCCCGGGCGCATCGAGCGCTTCAGGAACACGACCTGCTTGGCCTGATCGGCGTTGAGGATCGGCATGCCGTAGATCGGCGCGCTGGGGGTGTTGCGGGCGGCCGGGTTCACGACGTCGTTGGCGCCCACCACGAGGACGACGTCGGCGTCCTTGAACTCGTCGTTGATGTCGTCCATCTCGATGAGCTGCTCGTAGGGCACCTGGGCCTCGGCCAGCAGCACGTTCATGTGCCCGGGCATCCGGCCCGCGACCGGGTGGATGGCGTAGTCGACCTCGGTGCCCCGCTCGCTGAGCAGGTCGACGAGCTCGCGGAGGGTGTGCTGGGCCTGGGCGACGGCGAGCCCGTACCCGGGCACGATGATCACGCGCTCGGCGTAGGCGAGCATGATCGCGACGTCCTCGGGGCCGGCAGACTTCACCGGCCGGTCGGAGGCCTCCCCGGCGCCGAGCGTCGAGCCGCCCTTGAGCGCGCCGAACAGGATGTTGGCCACCGAGCGGCCCATGGCCTTCGCCATGAGCAGGGTGAGGAAGGTACCGGACGCGCCGACCAGGGTGCCCGCGACGAGCAGCAGGGTGTTGGACAGGATGTAGCCGCCCGCCGCCACCGTGAGGCCGGTGAACGCGTTGAGCAGCGAGATGACGATCGGTACGTCGGCACCGCCGACGGGCAGCACCAGGAGCACGCCGACCATCAGCCCGAGGACCGCCAGCAGGACGCCGATCCAGACGTGGGGCTCGATGGCGATGCGCGCGGAGAGGACCACCGCGGCGGCCACCGCGAGCGGGAAGAGGTAGCGCAGGCCGGGGAAGGTCACCGGCCGGGAGGTCATCAGGTCCTGGAGCTTGGCGAAGGTGATGATCGAGCCCGCGAAGGAGACCGAGCCGACGAAGATCGTGAACGCCGTGGCGACCAGCGTGAACCCGCCGACGTCCCCACCCGCGTCGACGATCTCCTTCAGCTCCAGCAGCGCGACCAGGGCCGCGGCGCCGCCGCCGACGCCGTTGAACAGCGCGACCATCTGCGGCATCTGCGTCATCTGGACGGTGCGCGCGCCGTAGACGCCACCCGCGGTGCCCACCGCGATCGCGCCCAGGATCAGCGGCACGTGGTCGAGGTCGGCGTAGAAGAACGGGAGCGCGCAGGCCAGCACCGCGGCGAAGGCGCCGATCAGGTTGCCGTTGCGCGCAGTCTTCGGCCCGGAGAGCCCCTTGAGCGCGAGGATGAAGCAGACGGCCCCGAGCAGGTAGAGCAGCTGGGCCCAGACCGGGATCACGCGGCGCTCCCCTCGGAGCCCGACTCCTGGGGCGCCTTCTTCGGCTCCTTCTTGCGGACGAACATCTGCAGCATCCGGTCGGTGACCACGAAGCCACCGACCATGTTCACCGCGGCCAGCACGATGGCGATCAGCCCGACCACCAGCGCGATGTCGTCGTCGGTGCTGCCGGTCACCAGGATCGCGCCGAGCAGGATCACGCCGTGGATCGCGTTCGCGCCCGACATCAGCGGCGTGTGCAGCGTCGAGGACACCTTGGAGATGACCTCGATGCCGACGAAGACGCTGAGGATGAAGATCGTCAGCCAGACGACTGCCTCGTTCACTGTGCCTCTCCCTCGATCGGGCCTTCGATCTGGGCTCGGGTGGCTTCGTGCCGGATCGCGCCGTCGTGCGTCACGCACGAGCCGGTCACGATCTCGTCCTCGAAGTCGGGCGCGAAGACGCCCTCGTCGCCCTCGGCCTTGCTGGTCATCAGCGTGAGGATGTTGACGACGTTCTGGGCGTAGAGCTTCGAGGCCGGGCCGGGCATCTGGGAGGGCACGTTCTTGCCGCCCCAGACCGACGCGTTCCCGATGCGGGTGACCTCGCCCGCCACCGAGCCCTCGACGTTGCCGCCGGACTCGCTGGCCAGGTCGACCACGACCGAGCCGGGCCGCATCGCCTCGACCATCTCGGCGGTGACGAGCAGCGGCGCCTGCCGCCCGGGTACGGCGGCCGTGGTGATGAGCGCGTCCGCCCCGGCGACGTACGGCGCGAGCAGCTCCATCTGCCGCGTCGCGCGGTCCTCGGTCATCTCGCGGGCGTACCCGCCCGACCCCTCGAGCGTCTCCAGCTCGAGCTCGATGGCCTTGGCGCCCATCGACCGGATCTCCTCGGCGGCCGCGGCGCGGACGTCGTAGGCCCTGACCACCGCGCCGAGCCGCTTGCACGTCGCGATCGCCTGGAGCCCGGCCACGCCGGCGCCGAGCACCACGATGTCCGCGGGCTGGACGGTGCCGGCCGCGGTCATGTTGAGCGGGAAGAACCGGCGCAGCATCCCGGCCGCGACGATCGCACAGCGGTAGCCCGAGACCAGCGCCTGCGAGGACAGCGCGTCCATCGACTGGGCCCGCGAGATCCGCGGCACGAGCTCCATCGCGAACGACGTCGCCCCCACGTCCCGCAGGTCGGCGACCAGCCCCAGCTCCTGGTTGACCGGCAGGAAGGACACCGTCGCCGCACCGCGCTTGAGCCGGCGCACGGCGTCGGGGGCGAGCGGCTGCACCGAGACGACCACGTCGGCGGACGCGATCGCGTCGGCGTCGACCACCGCCCCCGCCTCGACGTACTCCTCGTCGGCGAGCAGCGCGTGCCGGCCCGCGTCGGGCTCGAGCGCCACGTCGTACCCGAGTCCGGTCAGCTTCCCGACGAGCTCGGGGACCATCGCGACGCGCGACTCGCCCTCACGTGTCTCCCGGGCCACGGCGATTCTCACGTCGCGGACCCTACAGAGGTCAGGCAGGCGAGAGCAGGAATGTGTCCATGGGCACATGGCGTGGCTGGACACGGAGATTCAGGGCTGGCACCGATGCGGCCGGGCTCGCAGGCTCCTAGCGTCGCGGTCATGAACCTTCGCAGAGTCGTGACCGCGCTCGTGGCGACGGCAACAGCGGGCGCACTCGTCTGGCCGTCCATGGCCGCTGCGGTCTCGACACCCGGCGACAACGGACCCATCGTCTTCACCCTGGAGCTTCCTCACAGCGAGCGGCTGCACGCGCTCGACCCGGAGACGGGGGCGCTGCGACAGCTGGTCCGCGCGGAGGGGGTGCACGCCCTGCATGCCGACTGGTCACCCAGCGGGCGGCAGATCGTGTTCGAGGCGGACAGCAAGGACCGAGCCCTGATCCAGATCGTCCGCTCGGACGGGACGCACCGGCACACCCTGCACCCGGGGCTGACCGGATTCCTGGGTCAGGCGGCCTTCGTGCCGCACAGCGAGCTGATCGTCTTCGAGCGGTTCGACCCCGGCACCGAGGACGACAGCCTCTGGCTGATGCGCCGCGACGGCAGCCACGCCCGGCGGCTGACCACCAACCCGTTCCCGGGCGAGGGCGGCGACACCGACCCGAACGTGTCACCGGACGGACGCACCGTCACCTTCGTGCGGATCTCGGTCTTCGACGACCAACAGGCCCTCTACTCGGTCCGCCTGGACGGGTCACACCTGCGACGACTGCTGCCGTACGCCGCGGACGTTGCGGTGAAGCACGACTGGGCACCCGACGGCAAGCACATCGTGGTCACCCTCAACGCCAACGAGGGCTCCCGTCCGCACGCGTCAGCCAACGTCGCCATCCTCCGGCCGGACGGCAGCCAGCTGCGCCGCCTGACCCACTTCAAGGGGCGCGAGACCAATGCGCTGGTCGGTGGTTTCTCCCCCGACGGCCGGTGGATCGTCTACCGGGTCGAGACCGGAGACGGTGGACCCACGCTTCCCGGCGGGCGGTACGCGCTGATGAAGGTCAGCCCGGACGGGGGCGAGCCCGAGCTCGTCGCTGCCGTCGAGGGTCGTCCGCGGAACATCGACTGGGGCCCCGTGAGCTAGCCGAGCGGGAAGGCCTCGACGACCTCATGCCGTGGCCGCCCGCGCTGGCCCTCTCCGAGGTACGACGCGACCAGCGTGAGCCGGTCGGCCCGCCACCGCGGGCCGCTGTACGCGTCGAGCAGCCGGACCCACGACGAGACGTCGTGCGGGAACTTCGTGCGACCCACGGTCAGGTGCGGCCGGTACCGGCTGCCGTCCACCTCCACGCCGGCCTTGGTCGCGGCGGCCCGGCAGCCCGTGGCCAACCGGTCGAGCTCGGTCCGCGCGGCCTCGTCGAGGTCGAGCCCGGTCCACAGCACCTTCGCGCGCCCGGCGTTCGGGAAGGCGCCGCCGCCGGCGATCGCGGCCTCGAAGGAGGTACGGCGCGACGCGGCCCGCTCCAGTCGCTCGACCAGGTCGTCGAGCTTCTGATCGGGCACGGACTCGAAGAAGCCCAGGGTGGTGTGCACCTGGTCGGCCTGCACCCAGCGCAGCTCAGCGGCGGCCCGGCGCGGCTCGAGGAACTCGTCGAGGTGCTCGAGCGCCTCGGGCGGCGGCACCAGCGCCGCGAAGAGCCGCATGGCCCCCACGCTAGACGTGCGTGCCCAGTGCCGACCCGATCGCGTAGGTGACCGCCATCGCGAACAGCCCACCGAGCACGTTGCGCACCACCGCCCGGCCCGGGGGTCCGTAGCCGAACCTCGCGCTCGCCCAGCCGGTGAGCGCGAGCGCGACGGTCACCGAGGAGACGGTCACCCACACCCGCACGCCCGGGCTCGAAGAGGGTGATGGTGAGCAGCGGCAGCAGGGCGCCGACGGTGAAGGCCAGCATCGACGCGAACGCGGCGTTCCACGGGTTGGTGATGTCGTCGGGGTCGATGCCGAGCTCGACCTCCGCGTGCGCGGCCAAGGCGTCCTTCGCGGTCAGCTCCTTGGCCACCTGGAGGGCCAGCTCCTCGCTGAGCCCGCGCTCGACGTAGAGCCCGGCCAGCTCCTCGAGCTCGTCCTCGGGGTCCTCGCGGAGCTCGCGACGCTCCTTCTCCAGCAGCGCGAGCTCGGAGTCCTTCTGGGTGCTCACCGAGACGTACTCGCCCGCGGCCATGCTCAGCGCGCCGGCCGCGAGCCCGGCCACGCCCGCGACCAGGATCGTGCCCAGGTCGCTGGTCGCGCCGGCCACGCCCATCACGATGCCGGCCGTCGAGACGATGCCGTCGTTCGCGCCGAGCACGCCCGCGCGCAGCCAGTTGAGCCGGTTGTTGAGCCCACCCTCGTGCGGCTCGTCCTCGTGCGGTCCGGCGCGCAGCCCCGACACGTCGAACTCCTCGACGTCGTCGGGCACGGTCATGTCCGCATCGTCCCCACGACGCCGTACGCCCCGCAAGGAAGGTGAGGCTGGGCTGCGCTCACGCCTCGGCAGGCTCCTCGATCCTCTTGGGCATCAGCAAGGTGACCAGCACGAGCCCCACCGCGATGACCGCGGTCCCGACGAACGTGGCGTGGATGGCCGGCTCGAGGATCGAGGGGGACAGCTGTTCGAGTGCCGGGCTGCCGTGGCCGATCGCGTCGGTGACCCGGGCGTTCACGACGGCGCCGAACCCGGCCACGCCGACGGCGCTGCCCACGGACCGGGCGAACATGGTGGCGCCGGTGGTCACGCCGCGGGACTGCCAGTCCACCGCCGACTGGGCCGCGATGATCGGCGGGGCCGCGGTGAAGCCGAAGCCGAAGCCCATCACGAAGCACGGCAGGGCCACCATCAGCAGGGAGCTGTCGCCGTCGATGGTGAGCAGGAGCAGCGCGCCGCCGAGGGCGATCACCGCCCCGATCATCGTGGTGGCCCGGAATCCGATCGTGAGGTAGAGACGCCCCGCGTTCGCCGCCGCGAGCGGCCAGCCGAGGGTCAGCGCCGCCAGTGCGAAGCCGGCGCTCACCGCGCCGTGGCCCAGGACCGCCTGCGCGTACAGCGGGATGTACGACGTGATGCCCATCAGCAGCACGCCCACCACGAGCGAGATGAGGATCGCCGGCAGGATCACCCGGTGCCGGAAGACCCAGAGCGGGAGCACCGGCTCCGTCGCCCGCCGTTCCACCAGCACGAAGGCGACCAGCGAGACCACCGCGACGGTGAAGAGCACGATGCTCGTGGCCGACGTCCAGTCCCAGCGCACGCCGCCCTCGAGCAGCGCGAGCAGCAGCACCAGGCCGCCGACCGTGAGCAGCACGGCACCGAGGACGTCGAACCGGTGCCGGGCCCGGGTCACCTGCTCGTGGAAGCGGCGGGTCAGCATCCACATCGCCGCAGCGCCGATCGGCAGGTTGACCCAGAAGATCCACCGCCACGTCAGGTAGTCGGCGAAGACGCCGCCCAACGTCGGGCCGACGACCGCTGCGAGCGCCCAGACACTGGCCAGGTAGCCCTGCACCTTGGCCCGCTCGGCCACGGTGTAGATGTCGCCGACGATGGTCATGCCGATCGGCATCACCGCGCCGGCACCGAGCCCCTGGACGGCCCGGAACACGATGAGCGCGAGCATGTTCCACGCGAGGCCGCACAGCAGCGAGCCGATGAGGAACAGGCCGACGCCCACCAGCATCATCGGCTTGCGGCCGTACTGGTCGGCGAGCTTGGAGTACAGCGGCACCGAGACGGCCTGCCCGAGCAGGTAGACCGAGAACAGCCACGGGAACTGCGTGAAGCCGCCGAGGTCGTCGACCACGGCGGGCACCGCCGTCGCGAGGATCGTCGAGTCGATCGCGACGAGCCCGATGCTCAGCATCACCGCGAGCAGGACCGGACCGCGCTCGCTGCGCAGCCCGACGTCGGCGCGGCTGATCGCGGGCGTGGAGGTCACGTACGGCGGCAACCCGGTCGGGCCGTCATCCATTCCCAGGCGTGTCCAGGGCGGCCGAACGGGTACCAGAGCGGTCCGTCCCCACCGCTGACTGTCCGACCCGGGAGTGTGCTTTGATCGATCCAACGGCGGTCGACAGCCCGGCGCCGGGAACGGAGGAGCCGGTGGAGGTCTGGCCCGGCCGCGCGTACCCGCTGGGGGCGACGTTCGACGGCAGCGGCACCAACTTCGCCCTCTTCAGCGAGGTGGCGGACCAGGTCGAGCTCTGCCTCTTCGACGAGACCGGCGCGGAGACCCGCGTCGAGCTGACCGAGGTCGACGCCTACGTCTGGCACGGCTACCTGCCCCGGATCCAGCCCGGCCAGCGCTACGGCTACCGCGTGCACGGTCCGTGGGACCCCAAGCAGGGGCTGCGCTGCAACCCCCACAAGCTCCTGCTCGATCCCTACGCCAAGGCGACCGCGGGCGAGATCGAGTGGAACCAGAGCCTCTTCGGCTACACCTTCGGCGACGAGAGCTCCCGCAACGACGACGACTCCGGCCCGCACATGACCAAGGGCGTGGTCATCAACCCGTTCTTCGACTGGGAGGGCGACCGCCGCCTCGACGTTCCCTACAACGAGTCGGTCATCTACGAAGCCCACGTCAAGGGGATGACCCAGCTGCACCAGGGGGTCCCGGCCGAGCAGCGCGGCACGTACGCCGGCCTCGCGCACCCCTCGGTCATCGACCACCTGCAGCGGCTCGGGATCACCGCGATCGAGCTGATGCCGGTGCACCAGTTCATCCAGGACTCCACGCTGCTCGACAAGGGGCTGCGCAACTACTGGGGCTACAACACCCTCGGCTTCTTCGCTCCCCACGCCGACTACGCCACCGGCTCCGGCCGGACCGTGCAGGGCCTGCCTGGCCAGCAGGTCCAGGAGTTCAAGGCGCTGGTCAAGACGATGCACCGGGCGGGCATCGAGGTGATCCTCGACGTGGTCTACAACCACACCGCTGAGGGCAACCACCTCGGTCCGACGCTGAGCATGAAGGGCATCGACAACCCGGCGTACTACCGGCTGGTCGAGGACGACCTGCGCTACTACATGGACTACACCGGCACCGGGAACTCCCTCAACGTCCGGCACCCGCACTCGCTCCAGCTGATCATGGACTCGCTGCGCTACTGGGTGACCGAGATGCACGTCGACGGCTTCCGCTTCGACCTCGCCTCCACCCTGGCCCGCGAGTTCTACGACGTCGACCGGCTGGCGACCTTCTTCGAGCTCGTGCAGCAGGACCCGGTCGTCAGCCAGGTGAAGCTGATCGCCGAGCCGTGGGACATCGGCCCCGGCGGCTACCAGGTGGGCGGCTTCCCACCGCAGTGGACCGAGTGGAACGGCGCCTACCGCGACACGGTGCGCGACTTCTGGCGTGGCGAGCCGTCCCTGGGCGAGTTCGCCTCGCGGGTGGCCGGGTCCGCCGACCTCTACGAGCACACCGGACGGCGTCCGGTGGCCAGCATCAACTTCGTGACCGCGCACGACGGCTTCACGCTGCGCGACCTCGTCTCCTACAACGAGAAGCACAACGAAGCCAACGGCGAGGACAACAACGACGGCGAGAGCCACAACCGGTCCTCCAACCACGGCGTCGAGGGCCCGACCGACGACCAGGAGATCCTCGCGCTGCGGTCCCGCGCACAGCGCAACCTCCTCGCCACCCTGCTGCTCAGCCAGGGCACTCCGATGCTGCTGCACGGCGACGAGCTCGGCCGGACCCAGCAGGGCAACAACAACACCTACGCCCAGGACTCCGAGCTCAGCTGGGTGCACTGGGACCAGGTCGACGAGCCGCTCGTCGAGTTCACCGCCGCGCTGATCGAGCTGCGCCGCGCGCACCCGACGTTCCGCCGGCGCCGCTTCTTCACCGGCAGCTCCGTCCGCACAGGCCCGGCGGGCGCCGAGCGGCTCAACGACATCGTCTGGCTCCACCTCGACGGCCGACCGATGGAGGACTCCGACTGGGACGGTGGCAGCCAGGCCCTCGGCATGTACCTCAACGGCCACGGCATCGCCGGCCTCGACGCTCGCGGCGGCACCATCGTCGACGACCACTTCCTGCTCTACTTCAACGCCGACGGCGAGGCCGACCGTGACGCTGCCTCCGGCGGAGTACGCCGAGTCGTGGGACATCGTGATCGACACCGGCGGCACGCCCGACGAGGTCGAGGTGCTCGAGGCGGGCTCGACCATCACGATGCGCGAGAGCAGCGTGCTGGTGCTGCGCGAGTACCTCCCGCCCGACCGTGGAGCCCGACCACTCGGTCGCCGCGTCGGTCGCGGCCTCGGTGGCCTCGGCCACGGCTGCGCGGAAGCTGACCCGGCGCGCGCCGGCCAGCACCTACCGGCTCCAGCTCACCGTCCGACTTCGACCTGTTCGAGGCGGCGAAGCGGCTGCCCTACCTCCACGACCTCGGCGTCGACTGGGTCTACCTGTCACCCGCTGCTGGCCGCGGAGCCCGGCAGCGAGCACGGGTACGACGTCGCGGTGCACAACCGTGAGGACCCGGAGCGGGGCGGCGCGACGGGCCTGGAGGTGCTGGCGGCCGCGGCGCACGGGCTCGACATGGGCGATCCTCGTCGACATCGTCCCCAACCACGTCGGCGTCGCGACCCCGCGCCCGGCGACGTGGTGGTGGGACGTGCTCGAGCTCGGGCCGCGGTCGCGGTTCGCGGCGTACTTCGACGTCGACTGGGACGCCGGCGGCGGGCGGCTCCTGCTGCCGGTGCTCGGCGACGGAGACGACGGTGCGGTCGAGGTGGTGCCGGACGCCCGCGAGGTCCGCTACCACGACCTGCGGCTGCCGATGGCCCCCGGCACCTCGACGCTCGGCGAGCAGCACTACGAGCTGGTGTCGTGGCGGCGCGGCGACGCCGAGCTCAACTACCGCCGGTTCTTCACCGTCACCACGCTGGCCGGGATCCGGGTCGAGGAGCCGGAGGTCTTCGACGCCGTCGCACGCGGAGATCGGGCGCTGGTTCGACGTCGGTCTCGTCGACGGCCTGCGCGTCGACCACCCCGACGGCCTGCGCGACCCGGGCGACTACCTCGACCGGCTGGCCGCGCTCACCGGCGGTCGGCGTACGTCGTGGTCGAGAAGATCCTCGAGCCCGGCGAGGAGCTGCCGCCGTCGTGGGCGTGCGCCGGGACCACCGGCTACGACGCCCTCGGCACTGGTCGACCGGGTGCTCATCGACCCGGCCGGCGAGCCTCTCCTCGACCGGCTGGCGGGGTCGGTCGACTTCGCCGCGCTCGACCCACGACACCAAGCGCGCGGTCGCCGACGGCTCGCTCCAGGCCGAGGTGCGCCGGATCGTCCGGGAGCTGCCGCCGGACCTGCCGGAGCCGCTCCGCGACGCGGTGGCCGAGCTGCTGGCCTGCTTCCCGGTCTACCGCTCCTACCTGCCGCGACGGGCGTCGAGCACCTGGAGGAGGCGTCGCTCGTCGCGCGCGGGCCCGCCGTCCCGACCTGGTGCCCGCGCTATCGACGCGCTGGAGCCGGTGCTCGCCGACCCGGGTCAGCCGGCGGCGCTGCGGTTCCAGCAGACCAGCGGGATGGTGATGGCCAAGGGGGTCGAGGACTGCGCGTTCTACCGCTACTCGCGGCTCACCTCGCTCAACGAGGTCGGCGGCGACCCGTCGGTCTTCGCGCTGACGGTCGCCGAGTTCCACGACGCGATGGCGCGGCGCCAGGCCGAGTGGCCGGACGCGATGACCGCGCTCGTCGACCCACGACACCAAGCGCAGCGAGGACGTCCGGGCCCGCATCGCCGTCCTGGCCGAGGCATCCGAGCTGTGGGCGCGCACGCTCGGGCACCCTGCTCGACGCGGCGCCGCTCCCCGACGCCGGGCTTCGGCAACCTGCTCTGGCAGGCGGCGTACGGCGCGTGGCCGATCTCGCGCGAGCGGCTGCACGCCTACGCCGAGAAGGCGATGCGCGAGGCCGGCGACCGGACCACCTGGACCGACCCCGACGAGGAGTACGAACGCGCCGTGCACGCGGCCGTCGACGCGGCGTACGACGACGAGCGGGTGCGGGCCGCCCTCGAGCGCCCTCGACGAGGAGCTCGCGGAGCCGGCCGCGTCCAACGCGCTCGCCGCCAAGCTGCTGACGCTCACGGTGCCCGGCGTGCCCGACGTCTACCAGGGCAGCGAGCTCGGCGACCTGAGCCTGGTCGACCCCGACAACCGCCGGCCGGTCGACTTCGACGCCGCCGAGGCGGCGCTGGCGGCCGGCGCGAACGCGAAGCAGGCGCTGACCGCGCGCGCGCTGCGGCTGCGGCGCGACCGGCCCGAGCTGTTCACGTCGTACACCCCGCTGGCCGCCGACGGCCCGGCCGCGGAGCACGTGCTCGCCTTCGACCGCGGCGGCGCGGTCACCGTGGTGACCCGGCTGCCGCTCGGGCTGGCCGCGCGTGGCGGCTGGGGCGAGACCACGCTCGCCCTGCCGGACGGCACCGCGCGGCCGGTGGCCGAGCTGCTCGGCGACGCTCCGGTGGCGCTGCTGGCCCCGGACGTCCAGGAGCCGTCCACCGGAGACGGGTCGTGACGGGCTCTCCACAGCGCGGCCGCTTCGACGTGTGGGCGCCGCGTGCGCGGCGGCTGCGGCTGTCGGTGGGCGATGCGACCGTCGACATGGTCCGCGGCGAGGACGACTGGTGGACGCCGGCGGACCTCGACCCGACGAGCCTCCGAGAGGAGACCGACTACGGCTACCTGATCGACGACGCGGACACGCCCCGACCCGACCCGCGGTCGCGGCGTCAGCCGGCGGGCGTCCACCAGCGCTCGCGAACCCATGACCCCAGCCGCTTCTCGTGGACCGACGACGGCTGGACCGGACGCCAGCTGGCCGGATCGGTGATCTACGAGCTGCACGTCGGCACCTTCACGCCGGAGGGCACCTTCGACGCCGCGCTCACCCGCCTCGACCACCTGCGCGGCCTCGGGGTCGACTTCGTCGAGCTGATGCCGGTCAACGCGGTCAACGGCACCCACAACTGGGGCTACGACGGGGTGCTCTGGTTCGCCGTCCACGAGCCGTACGGCGGCCCGGACGGCTACCAGCGGTTCGTCGACGGCTGCCACGCCGACGGCCTCGGGGTGATCCAGGACGTGGTCTACAACCACCTCGGCCCGTCGGGGAACTACCTGCCCGAGTTCGGGCCCTACCTCAAGGCGGGCGTCGAACACCTGGGGCGACCTGGTGAACCTCGACGGCGACGGGTCGGCGCGAGGTGCGTCGCTACATCCTCGACAACGTCCGGATGTGGCTGGAGGACTACCACGTCGACGGGCTGCGGCTCGACGCCGTGCACGCGCTCGACGACAGCTCGCGACCGCACCTGCTCGAGGAGCTCGCGACCGAGATGGCCGCGCTGTCGGCGCACCTGGCGACGGCCGCTGACCCTGATCGCGGAGTCCGACCTCAACGACCCGGTGCTGATCACGCCGCGCGAGGCAGGTGGGTACGGTCTCGACGCCCAGTGGAGCGACGACTTCCACCACGCCGCTGCACGTCGCACTGACCGGCGAGACGCAAGGCTACTACGCCGACTTCGAGCCGCTCGGCGCGCTGGCCAAGGTGTGCGAGCGCGGGTTCTTCCACGACGGCACCTACTCGTCGTTCCGCGGCCGCGACCACGGCGTGCCGATCGACACCACGGCGATGCCGACGTGGCGGCTGGTGGTGTCCAGCCAGAACCACGACCAGGTCGGCAACCGCGCCGTCGGTGACCGGATCACCGAGGCGCTCGACGACGACCAGCTCGCCTGCGCCGCGCTGCTCACGCTCTGCGGCCCGTTCACGCCGATGCTGTTCCAGGGCGAGGAGTGGGCCGCGTCGACGCCGTTCCAGTTCTTCACCTCCCACCCGGAGGAGGAGCTGGGCCGGGCCACCGCCGAGGGCCGCATCGCCGAGTTCGCCCGGCACGGCTGGGACCCGGCCGCGGTGCCGGACCCGCAGGACCCGGCGACGTTCGAGCGCTCCAAGCTGGACTGGTCCGAGCTCGGGTCGGAGCGCGGGCGGCGGATGCTGGCGGTCTACCGAGACCTGGCCCGACTGCGGCGCGACGCAGCCGGACCTCACCGACCCGTCGTTCGCCCACGTGGCCTGCCGCGCCGACGAGGCCGCGCGGTTCTTCACCATGCAGCGCGGCTCGCTGCTGGTGCTGGTGAACTTCGGCGACCAGCCGATGGCCGCGGAGGTGGGCGAGATCGAGCTGCTCTTCGAGACCGTCTCCGGCGTGGGCCTCGAGGGCGGCGTGCTCCGGCTCCCGGCGCACGCGGGCGCGCTGGTCCGGACGGTCACGCCCGGCCAGGCCTAGAGCGTGCTGGGGTCGACGACCTCGTCCGCGCTCGGCGCCTCGACCTCGACGTCCTCGTCGAACTCGCTGAACTCCAGCTTGCCCGGATCCTCGCCCTCGGTGCGTTCGATCTTGAGCAGGTAGTGGTCACCCTCGACGAGCACGTAGCCGACCGAGCTGCCGTCCTCGTCGCTCTGCTCGACCTTCACGACCTGCTGACCGTCGACCTCGTCGGTCCCGGTGGTCTTGTACGCGCCACCATCCGCCTCGTCCTTGAAGATGTTGTCGAAGAAGGCCTCGAGGTCGCAGAACTGCGAGAAGCTCGCGTCGCTGTCGATGACCCACTTGTCGCCGACCGCGGCGATGATCGCGTCGGCGTCGTCGGGAGCCTGCTGCCTCCAGAACGCCTCGTCCGGCCGGTACCAGTTCTCGCCGCCGTGGCCAGCACCTCGGCGGTGCCGTCCCCGATCCCGATCGTGCCCGTGCACTCCCCGTCGGCGCTGGCCTGGATGTCGAGGCTGATCGACGAGCCGCTGGACTTGATCTCGCCGGAGTACTTCACCGAGTCGAGGGACTTCATGTCCGCCTTCGCGGCCGCGGCGATCTCGTCGCCGGACTGCTTCGCGAAGTCCCCGCCGGAGCCCCCACCGGAGTCCTCGTCACCACCCCCGCACCCGGCCGCGAGCAGGAGCACGGAGAGCACGGCGGCCGCACGGAGGCAGGGGGAGGTCATGGCTGCGCATCATAGGAGGACCGTGCGGCCAGCACCTCGCCCATGTTCGACTCGGCCCAGTCCTTGAGGCCGTGGATCACCCGCTGCAGCGAGTGGCCGAGCCCGGTGAGCTCGTAGGTGACGGTGACCGGCACCGAGGCGGTGACGGTGCGGGTGACCAACCCGTCGCGTTCGAGGGTGCGCAGGGTCTGGGTGAGCATCTTCTGGCTGACCCCGGCGATGGTGCGGGAGAGCTGGGAGTACCGGCGTGAGCCGCCCTCGAGCGCCACCATCACCAGCGTCACCCACTTGTCGGAGAGGCGGTCGAGCAGCTGCCGGCTGGGGCACTCGGCGAGGAACACGTCGTAGTCGGCCTTCTGGGCCGCGCGGCGCTGGGCCGCCGTCATCGTGGGCATCGTGGACCTCCGTCGGGTGGGTTACGCACTTTCAGGTGCCTGCTCTCCATCGGGAAGCGCCTCGCGCGGACGTTTTGTTCCGGCCGGTGCACACCATTCCGATCCACGACTCCAGGAGGAGCACCATGAGCACCACCTTCCGCGCCGCCGTCGTCACCCGCCCCGGCGAGCCCGGGGCCATCTCGATCCTCGACCTCCCGGTCCCCGCCCTGCGGCCCGGCCAGGTCCGGGTCGCGGTGGCCGCGGCCACCGTGAACCCGGTCGACGTGGCGGTCCGCGACGGCTACCTGCACCAGGCCGGCGTCATCCGCCAGCCCGAGCACACCGGGCTGGGCTGGGACTTCGCCGGCACCGTCCTCGAGGCCGGCCCCGGCGTCGACCTGGCGCCCGGCACCCGGGTGGCGGGGCTCGTCGGCGGGCTGGACCGCGACTTCGGCACGTACGCCGACCAGCTGGTCCTCCCGGCCGCCGACGTGGCCGTCGTCCCCGACGGGCTGGACCTGGTCGAGGCGGCCACCGTGCCGCTCAACGCCGCGGCCGCCCTGCAGCTGGTCGACATCCTCGGCGACGGGGAGGGCCGGTCGCTGCTCGTGACCGGCGCCGCCGGCGCGGTGGGCGGCTACGTCGTCCCGTTCGCGCTGGAGCGCGGCTGGCGGGTGACCGGGCTGGGCCGGGCCGCGGACGAGGGGTTCGTCCGAGGGCTGGGCGCCGAGTTCACCGCTGAGCCGACCACCGGCTGGGACGCCGTCGCGGACGCGGCGGTGCTCCAGGACGCGGCGGTCGCGCTGGTCCGCGACGGCGGCCGGTTCGTCGGCGTGCAGCCGTCGTTCCTGCCGGCCTCCGAGCGCGGCGTGAGCATCGAGGCCGTGGGGGTGGTGCCCGACGGCGCCCAGCTGGCCGGGCTCCTCGAGCGCACGGCACGGGGCGAGCTCCCGACCCGGGTGACGGAGGTGCTCCCCCTCGACCGGTTCGACGAGGCCCACGCCGCGGTGGCCAAGGGCGGCGTCCGGGGCCGCTACGTCCTCGTCCCCTGACCGACCGTGGGATGGTCCGTCACCTTCTCGAGTGGATTTCTGTGGACATCCCACGCGGAGGTGACGGACCATCGCGCCACCGGGATCAGACCCCGGCGGTCTCCGGCTCCCGGGCGGCGGGCGGCGGGGTGGCCTCCTCGCCCTCCCGGAACCCGTACCGGCGCCACCAGCTGGCCATCGGGGCGGGCGCCCACCAGTTGAGCGGCCCGAGCACCTTCATCGTGGCCGGGACCAGCACGCCGCGGACGATGGTCGCGTCGACCAGCAGGGCGACGAGCATGCCGATCCCGAGCATCTTCATGAACACGATCCCGCTCAGCGCGAACGCCCCGATGACGACGGCCAGCAGCACGGCGGCGCTGGTGATGATCCGGCCGGTCTTCTGGACTCCGGTCACGACCGCGAGGTCGTTGTCGCCGGTGCGGTCGTACTGCTCCCGGACCCGGGAGAGCAGGAAGACCTCGTAGTCCATCGACAGCCCGAACAGGATGGCGAGCATCAGGATCGGGTTCGTCGCGTCGAGGAAGCCCTGGGGCGTGAAGCCCAGTACGCCGGACAGGTGCCCTTCGCTGAAGATCCAGGTGACGATGCCGAACGACGCCGTGATGGAGAACAGGTTCATCACGATCGCCTTGACCGGCAGCACCAGCGAGCCGAACGCCACGAAGAGCAGCACGAGCATCACGCCCGCCACGATCAGCCCCATGTAGGGAAGGTGCGAGCCCACCGAGTCGATGAGGTCGACGGTGTTGGCGCTCAGCCCGCCGACGAGCACCGATCCGGACGCCGGCTCGACCTCGCGCACCTGCCGCACCAGCTCCTGGCTCTCCTCGGTCTGGCTGTTGCCGGCCCACGACGCGCGGAGCAGCGTGGCGTCGCCCTCGCTGGCCACCGTCTCGACGCCGAGCACGCCGTCGACCTGGGCCACCTCGTCGGCGTACGCCGCGACGTCGGCCTCGGAGGCACCGCGGACCAGGAGCGAGGCGGTCGAGGTCTCGGGGCCGAAGTCGGCGAGCTTCTCGGCGGCCACGTGCGCCGGGGCGTCCGAGGGCAGCACCCGGTAGTCGACGCTGCCCCACTTCACACCGAGGAACGGCGAGGCGATGAGCAGCAGCACCGCGACCGTGCCGACGATGACCAGCCACGGCCGGCGCATCACGCCGCGGGCCAGCGCGGCCCAGCGGCCGTGGGCGTCGTCGACCGCGACCGGCCGGTGCCGGCGCCAGGGCAGCCGGCCCGCGTCCACGCGGCGGCCGAGCAGCCGCAGGGTGGCGGGCAGCACCGTCAGGGCGGCGAGCATCGCGACGAGGA
The DNA here is from genome assembly GCA_963791175.1 of uncultured Actinomycetota bacterium. GTDB lineage: Bacteria > Actinomycetota > Actinomycetes > Propionibacteriales > Nocardioidaceae > Nocardioides. The sequence continues at coordinate 1,691,634 of CAWBRC010000004.1, read as the reverse complement.
CCGCGGCCATGCCGCCGTACCCCATGCTCCGCAGGAAGGCCTGGGGGAAGATCAGCAGGCTCGACATCGCGGCCGCGACGGTCAGCCCGGAGAAGAGGACGGTGCGGCCCGCGGTGGCCATCGTGCGGCGGATCGCGGTCGGCACCGCCTCGGGGTCGTCCTCCGGCAGCAGCGCGAGCTCCTCGCGGAACCGGCTGATCACGAACAGCGCGTAGTCGATGGCCAGGCCGATGCCGAGCAGCGAGATCACGTTGACCGAGAACACCGAGACGTCGGTGAACGTCGAGATGACCCGGACCAGGGCGAGCGCGCCCACCATCGCCAGCAGACCGACCAGCGCCGGCATCGACGCGGCCACGAGGCTGCCGAAGATGAGCAGCGCGAGGAGGATCACCACGGGCATCGAGATCGACTCGGCGCGGGCGAGGTCCTGGCTGGTGATCTCGTTGACGTCGTTGAAGACCGCGAACGCGCCGGCCAGGTCGGTGTCGAGGCCGGACGAGCCGGGGGCCTCGAGGGTCGGCTCGAGCTCGTCGTAGTTCGAGAGGAAGTCGTTCTGGCTCTCCCCCGCCAGCGAGATCAGCACCTGCGCCGAGTGGCCGTCCTCGCTGACCAGCCCCGCGTCCGGCGGCGCCGCGTAGTAGGGCACGACCGAGCTGGTGGTCCCGGGGGCGAGCCCGGCCACCACCTGCTCGACGCCCGCCCGGAACGCCGGATCGCTGGCCACGAGGTCCGGGCTCGAGTAGATCGCGACCACGTCGACGTCCTGGTTGCCGAAGGTGTCCCGCTCGGCGACCAGCTCACGGGCCGACTCCGAGCCCTGGTCGTCGAAGCCGCCCTGCGAGAGGTGGTCGAAGACCCCGAACCCGTACGCCCCGGCGGCGACGGCCACGGCGAGCCCGGCCAGCAGCACGGCCAGGGCCCGGCGGGCCACGAATGCTCCCCAGCGCTCGATCATGGTCACTCCTCAGTGAACATCTATCAGGTTTGTGAACGGTGTAAACCGTAAACGGTGTAAACTGACGCTGTCAACGGCGAAAGGGATCCATGAGCACCGACGTGCACGCCACACCCACGAGCACGACACCGACCCGCCGGGAGCGGCAGCGCGAGGCGACGTACACCGAGATCGTGCGCGCCTCCCGCGAGCTGCTGGCCGAGGGCGCCGAGCTCTCCCTGCGCGCCGTGGCGAGCCGGATGGGGATGACCGCACCGGCCCTCTACCGCTACGTGAGCAGCTACCAGGAGCTCATCGACCTGGTCGCCTTCGAGATCGACAAGGCCGCCACGGAGACCTTCGCCGCGGCCGCCGACGCGCTCCCCGAGGACGACTACGCCGGCCGCCTGGTGGCCTCGACCGTCGAGTTCCGGATGTGGGCGCTGGCCAACCCGCGTGAGTTCGGCCTGGCGTTCGCCAACCCGATCGCCGAGCCCAAGAACGCGCGCCGCGAGATGCTCACGCTGTCGTGCTCGGGCCACCTGTGCACCGACCAGATGCGCGCGTTGTGGGAGCACAACCACCACCCGATCCCGGCGCTCGAAGAACTGCCGCCGGCGGTGCGCGAGGCCGTGCTCGACCCCCTGATCCCGGCCGAGGTCGAGGGGCTGGCCACCGAGGACCGCGGGCTGCTCTGGATCTACATGCAGGGCTGGAACGTGCTCTACGGCGTGGTCGCGCTGGAGGTGTTCGGCCACATGGACCCGCGGATCATCGAGTCCGGCGAGATGTTCGTCGAGGCGGTGCGGGCCTTCGCACCGCGGCTCGGGCTGGCCGACGACGCCGACCGGCTCGTGGCCCAGATGCGCGAGCGGATCGCCAGAGGCTGACGCCCGACTACCCCAGGGCGCCGTCGTAGTCGGGCAGCCGGTACGCGCGCTCGTACCCGTCGCCCTCGAAGTCGGTGTCGTTGTTGCCGACGTTCGCGATCAGCGTGTAGCCGCGGGCGATGAAGAGGTCGCGGCAGCGCTGCTTGCCGAAGGCCAGCGGGCGGCCCTGGGCCCGCAGGCAGAGGTCGTCGACGGGGAAGCCGTTGCGCTCCAGCTGCCGGTTGGTGCTCGCGCGGAGCGAGGCGAGCCGCCCGGTGTTGAAGAGCACGGCGACGCCGCGCCGCTCGAGGAAGCGCGCGAGCTTCAGCATCTTGGGGATCGCGCCGCCGCCGTCGTAGTAGGACGCCAGCACGGTGTTGTCGATGTCGAAGTTGACCGCGAGCTGCTCGTCGGGCTGCCTCGTCGTGAGGCGCGCCCGGATCACGCCCTTCGACCCGGCCATCACCGCGGCCACGTCGGCCAGCCACTGCTCCCGGGTGGGGAGGTCCCGCTTCGCCTGCCCGGCGGCGGAGGGGGCGGCCGGGCTCGCGTGCGCACCGGGCGCGGCGCAGAGCCCGGCGGCGAGGACGAGGGAGATGAGCAGTCCGAGCAGCCGCGTCATGCGATCACGGTAACGGGGACGGGCGCGGATCCCGGGATCGTGGGGCCGGCCGTGGCGGCCGCCGGTACGTTGCCCGGACCTGGAGACGAGTCCCGCGCCACGGCCCGAGGCGGGTCAGGCGAGCAGCTCGTCGACCCAGCCCGGCACCAGCTCGCCGGCCCGGCCGTGCCGGGCCTCGTGGAACCAGCGGGTGCCCTCGCTCGGCACGAGGTTGAGCTCGAGGGTGCGCGCGCCGTACGCCGCGGCGGCCTGCACGAAGCCGGCCGCCGGGTAGACCGCGCCCGAGGTGCCGACGGAGACGAACAGGTCGGCGCGCTCGAGGGCCGCGAAGATGCGGTCGAGGTCGTGGGGGACCTCTCCGAACCACACCACGTCGGGGCGCAGCTCGGTGGTGCCGCAGCCGGGGCAGGGCGGGAAGTCGACCAGGTCGTCGGCCCACGGGAACCGGCCGCCGCACGACCGGCACAGGGCCGAGAGGAGCTCACCGTGCATGTGCAGCACCCGGGACGAGCCGGCCCGCTCGTGCAGGTCGTCGATGTTCTGGGTGACCACGAGCAGGTCGTCTCCGACCGCCTCCTCGAGCCGGGCCAGCGCGCGGTGGGCGAGGTTCGGCTCGACGCCCGCGAGCGCGGTCCGGCGGGCGTCGTAGAACCGCTGCACGGTCGTCGGCTGCCGGTCGTAGGCCTCCGGGGTGGCGACGTCCTCGACCCGGTGCCCCTCCCACAGGCCGTCGGCGTCGCGGAACGTCGGCACCCCGCTCTCGGCCGAGATGCCCGCTCCGGTCAGGACGACGATCCGCACCTCACCGAGCCTACGATTCGTCGGCGAACCGTCCGCGTGGACGGCGCTCAGCCCGCAGCCGCACCGCGGCCGTGCACGGTGACGACGTAGCCCTCCGCCTCGTCGTACGGCGCCCGGTCCCACGTCGAGAACCGCTCGACGGGTGTGAGCCCGGCGGCCGCGAACGCCGCGTCGACGTCGGCGAGCGGCGTGACCGGGCAGTCGCCCGGCAGGTGCGCGTCGTCGAGGCCGAAGCCGCACACCAGCCGCCCGCCGTCGGGCCGGACGTGCGCGGCCAGCGCCCGGGCGGCGTCGGCCAGCGTGCCCGGCTCGAGCAGCGGGATGGTGTTGCCGGCGACCAGCACCACGTCGTAGGTCTCGCCGGTGTCGAGGGTGGCCAGGTCGCCCACCCGCCAGTCGAGGCCGGGCGCCTCCTCCCGGGCCTGCACCAGCATCGACGCGTCCACGTCGACGCCCACGACGGCGTACCCGAGCCCGGCCAGCCGGATCGCCACCCGGCCGGTCCCGCAGCCGGCGTCCAGCACCCGCGCCGGCGGGTCCACCAGCCCGGTCACGAAGGTGGCCTCGCCGTGCACGTCCTCGCCGCGGGCGGCCATGGCCCGGAACCGCTCCGCGTACCTGGTCGCGTAGTCGGCACCGACCGTCGCCCGCGCGATCTCCTGCCACCTCGTCATGGGCGGGTCACCGTGCCGGACGTACGGCAGCGAGGCGGACGAGCATCTCCGAGAGTGCTTGGAGGTCACGGCTCGAGCGGTCCCGGTCACCGTCGCTGAGGTAGTGCAGCACGAGGCCCAGGACACCACCGACCAGGGCCCGCGCGAGGAGGTCGAACGGAACCGCGCAGACCTCTCCGGCGCCCCCCGCGGCCTCCTGGCACCACTCGGCCACGATCCTGGTGTACCCCTCGATCTGCCACCGCGCGAGGCGCTCCAACCCGGGCGTGCGCAACGCATGCACGAAGAGCTCGTGCCGCATGAGGGCCAGCGGCGCCTCGTCGACGACCAGCTGGGCCCAGTAGCGCCCCAACCCGTCGCGCAGCGCGTGTTCGAGTCCAGCGCCGGTCTCGGCCGCCTCGAAGACCGCCGAGACCTCCTCGCGGACGTCCTCGAGCACGGCGGTCAGCAGCAGCTCCTTGGACGGGAAGACGTAGTGGAGCGTGCCCAGAGGCACGCTCGCCTCGGCGGCCACGGCTCGCAGGGTCGTCCCGGGCACGCCGTCGCGGCAGAGCACCGCCCGGGCCGCGACCACGAGCTGGCCTCGCCGCTCGACCGCCTTGACGTACGGCACGCGACACCTCCGTCCGATTCGGTGGTCCGACCGAGTATTGCACGCGGCGATTTGTCGCCCTGGCACTGGCATCCGTAGCATCATAGTCGGTCAACCGACCGACATATTCTGGGACGAGACAAAGGGACACCATCAGAAGCGCACCATCGTCGACCAGATCGTGCGCGCCTGGGTCATCTGCGCTGACGCCAGCTGACCTCCTGCCCCGCAAGGCACGCGGTCACACATCCGCCACGGGGTGGATGTCGCGACCTCGCGTTCCGCGCGCATCGTGCAGCCCTCGTTGCTGCACGGTGCGCGCCCACGTTGGACAGCTACACCCATTCCGCCGACAACCACTACTCAGAGCCGGACTGCTCGGGCTAGCCGACGGTCGTGACCACCAAGTCGGTCGTCTGGTGAACCGGGGCGCGTAGGCCGGATCCGCGGACAGTCGCCGGCTCAGTAGTACCAGGGGTACGGCGACCAGTCGGGCTCGCGCTTCTCCAGGAACTGGTCGCGCCCCTCCTGCGCCTCGTCGGTCATGTAGGCGAGCCGGGTGGCCTCCCCGGCGAACAGCTGCTGGCCGACCAGGCCGTCGTCGATGAGGTTGAAGGAGTACTTGAGCATCCGCTGCGCGGTGGGCGACTTGTCGTTGACGATCCGTCCCCACTCCAGCGCGGTGGCCTCGAGCTCGGCGTGCGGCACCGCGCGGTTGACGGCGCCCATCCGGACGCCGTCCTCGGCGGAGTACTCCTGGCCGAGGAAGAAGATCTCGCGGGCGAACTTCTGGCCGACCTGGCGGGCGAGGTACGCCGACCCGAAGCCGCCGTCGAAGGAGCCGACGTCGGCGTCGGTCTGCTTGAACCGGGCCTCCTCGCGGCTGGCCAGCGTGAGGTCGCAGACCACGTGCAACGAGTGGCCGCCGCCGGCCGTCCAGCCGGGCACCACACAGATGACGATCTTGGGCATGAACCGGATCAGCCGCTGGCACTCGAGGATGTGCAGCCGGCCCAGCCGGGCCTTGTCCACAGTCGTCTCCGCCTTCCCGCCGTCGGCGCGGTGCTCATCCTGGTACATATATCCCGTGCGTCCGCGGATCCGCTGGTCCCCACCGGTGCAGAACGCCCACTTCCCGTGCCGGGCACTCGGGCCGTTGCCGGTGAGCAGCACGCAGCCGACGTCGCTGGTCGTGCGCGCGTGCTCGAGGACGCGGAGCAGCTCGTCGACGGTGTGCGGGCGGAACGCGTTGAGCACGTCGGGCCGGTCGAAGGCGATCCGGACGGTGCCGTGTGCCTTCGCGCGGTGGTAGGTGAGGTCGGTCAGCCCCTCGAAGCCCGGTACGACGGACCAGGCCTCGGGGTCGAAGGTCTCCGACACTCCCTCGATGGCGCTCATGGTGGGCACGCTAACGGCCCCCGTCGCTGCCACGATGCTCGGGTGAGCACGACCCCCGCGGCGCTGGCCGAGCCGACCCTCACGCCACCGAGCCGCTGGGTGGCGCTGCTCGCGCTGGCCAGCGTCGGGCTCTGGGCCGGCTTCTTCGGCCCGATCCAGGTGCTGCTGGCCCAGCAGGCCGAGTCGCTCGACGCGGCGGACAAGGAGCAGGTGCTGGCGCTGGTCACCGGGGTCGGCGCCCTCGTCTCGGTCATCTGCAACCCGCTGGCCGGCGCGTTCTCCGACCGGACGACGCTGCGGGCCGGCCGCCGGCTCCCGTGGCTGGTCGGCGGTGCGCTCGGCGGTGCGGTCTTCCTGGTCGTGCTGTCGGTCGCGCCGAACGTGCCGGTGATGCTGCTCGCCTGGTGTGGCGTGCAGGCCACCCTCAACGCGATGCTCGCCGCGACGACGGCGATGATCCCCGACCAGGTGCCCGTCGACCGGCGCGGCCGGATCGGTGGCATCGCCGCGGTCGCGCAGACGGTGGGCGTCGTGGCCGGGACCGGCATCGCCGCGGCCACGGGCAGCATCGCGGCCGGCTACCTCGCGATCGCGGTCTTCCTGCTCGTGCTCGCGGCGCCGTTCGCGTTCTCGTCGCGGGACGCGACGCTGCCGGTCGAGGCGCGGTCGCCGTTCGTGCTGCGCACCTTCGTGGCGTCGTTCTGGATCTCGCCCCGCATCCACCCGGACTTCGGCTGGGCGTGGCTGACCCGGTTCCTGGTCAACCTCGGCAACGCGCTCGGGCTCCTCTACCTCCTCTACTTCCTCCAGGACGTGCTCGGCTACACCTCCGACCAGGCCGAGGACCGGGTCTTCCTGCTCACCGCGGTCTACGCGCTGACGCTGGTGCTCACCACGGTCGTCTTCGGCGCGTGGAGCGACCGGCTCGGCCGACGCAAGGTGTTCGTCATCTGGTCGGGGCTGGTCTCGGGCGGCGCCGCCGCCCTGCTCGGCATCGGGCAGTCGTGGCCGGCCGCGCTCGCCGCGGCCGTGGTGATGGGCTGCGCGTACGGCATCTACACCGCGGTCGACTTCGCGCTCATCACCCAGGTGCTGCCGACGGCCACCGACCGCGCGAAGGACCTCGGCGTCATCAACATCGCCAATGCGCTGCCGCAGGTCCTCGCGCCGGTGCTGGCCGGCGTGCTGCTCGCGGTCGTCGAGGCCTCGGGCGGGCTGGTGGAGTCGGACGGGGACGGCTTCTCCGTCGGCTACTTCGCGGTCTACTTCCTGGCCTTCCTGGCCAGCGTGCTGGGCTCGGTGTTCGTGACCCGGATCCGCGGCGTCCGCTGACCGCGGCGGGAATGGCGACCCCCGCCTGCCGGTTACCGGTGGTCGTGACCCTTCAAGGCGAGTACGAGCCCAGCGCGGCCCAGTGGGTCCGCGACCAGGTGGAGACCTACGAGCGCTCCGGCGGCACCGAGGCGAACATCCTTCGCGGCCACTCCGAGTGGCCGATCGTGGTGATCACCTCGCGCGGGCACAAGTCCGGCAAGCTCCGCAAGAACCCGGTCATGCGGGTCGAGAAGGACGGCGTGTACGCCGCCGTCGCCTCGCAGGGCGGCGCCCCGGAGCACCCGACCTGGTACCACAACTTCGTCGCCGACCCGCACGTCGACCTGCAGGACGGCCCCGAGCCCCGGGAGTACGTCGCGCGCCTGGCGGAGGGCGACGAGCGCGCCGAGTGGTGGGAGCGCTGCGTGGCGCAGTACGCGCCGTACGCGGAGTACCAGGAGAAGACCGACCGTGAGATCCCGGTGTTCCTGCTGGAGCCGGTCGCCTAGCAAGTCGCCGCATCCCACCCGACCGGCCGGGTGAAGCTCCATCCCTCGGCGACCCACTCGGGCAGCAGCTGCCGCAATGCGGCCACCGTGCCGCGACGGTCGCCACCGCCGTCGTGGACCACGAGCAGCTCGCCGGGCGTGAGCGCGGCGCGCAGGTGGCTGACCAGGGCGGTGACGTCCTGGGTGCGCCAGTCGTCGATGGTGTGCGCCACGGCGAGGGGCCGCATGCCGAGCCGGACGGCGACGGCCGCCGAGACACCCCAGCTGCCGTTGGGCGCTCGGAAGAACGGCACCGGCGCGGCCGGGTCTCCCGCCGCGGCCCGGATCGCCGTGGTCGTGGCGCGGAGGTCGGCCTCGACCCGAGCCGCCTCCCAGGTGCCCAGGTCGGCGAGGGTCATCGCGTGGTTGGCCAGGACGTGGCCCTCGGCCACCATGCGGCGCACGAGGCGCGGGGCGCCCGGATCTGCGAGGCACTGCCCGACCAGGCAGAACGTCGCGGGCAGCGCGAGCTCGGCGAGCAGGTCGAGCAGGTCCTCCGTCACGGCACCGGCCGGCCCGTCGTCCACGGTCAGCGCGGCCACCCGCCCCGTCCCCTCCGCCCGTCGCACCGGCTCGGCGTCGATCATGCGGAAAACGTTATCGATAACGATTGACAACTGTCTCGTCGGATGCCAGCGTGCGGGGGCAACAGGTCACAGACGAGGAGTGCGTGCCCATGAAGAGGTCCCCCCTGATCCCCGCCCTGGTGGCGGTCACAGCGCTCGCCGGCCTCGCCGCGTGCGGCTCCGACGGTGACGACTCGGCCGACGGCAAGACCGTCGTCACCTGGTGGCACAACTCCAACACCGACCCGGGCAAGGGCTACTACGAGCAGGTGGCCAAGGACTTCGAGGCCGACCATCCCGACGTCGACATCAAGATCGACGCCATGCAGCACGAGGACATGCTGACCAAGCTCGACGCGGCCTTCCAGAGCGGCGACGCACCGGACATCTACATGGAGCGGGGTGGCGGCGAGCTCGCCGACCACGTCGAGGCGGGGCTGACCAAGGACCTGTCGGACTCCTCGGCCGACGTGATCGCGAAGCTCGGCGGCACGGTCGCGGGCTGGCAGGTCGACGACAAGACCTACGCGCTGCCGTTCTCCGTCGGCGTGGTCGGCTTCTGGTACAACAAGGACCTCCTCGCCCAGGCCGGCGTGACCACGATGCCGACGACCTGGGACGAGATGGACCAGGTCATCGCGAAGGTCAAGGCCGCCGGGATCGAGCCGCTCTCGGTCGGCGCCGGGGACAAGTGGCCCGCCGCCCACTACTGGTACTACTTCTCGGTGCGCGAGTGCTCCGAGGACGTGCTGACCGACGCGGTCACCAGCCTCGACTTCTCCGACGAGTGCTTCGTGCGCGCCGGCGAGGACCTCGAGCACCTGCTCGGCGAGGAGCCGTTCAACAAGGGCTTCCTGTCCACGGCCGCCCAGAGCGGTCCGACCAGCGCCTCCGGCCTGCTGGCCACCGGCAAGGTCGCCATGGAGCTCCAGGGCCACTGGGAGCCGGGCGTGATGCAGGGCCTCACCGACGACGGCCAGGGCCTCGGCGACAAGCTGGGCTGGTTCGCCTTCCCGGCGGTCGACGGCGGCGCGGGCGACCCGACGGCCCAGCTGGGCGGCGGCGACGCGTGGGCGGTCTCGGAGGACGCGCCGGACGCCGCGGTCGACTTCGTGAACTACCTGCTCTCCGACGAGGTCCAGCAGGGCTTCGCCGAGAACGACATGGGGCTGCCGACGAACCCGGCCGCGAACGGCTCGGTGGCCGACCCGGCCCTGGCCGACCTGCTCGAGGTCCGCGATGCGGCGCCGTACGTCCAGCTCTACTTCGACACCGCGTTCGGCCAGTCCATCGGTGGCGCGATGAACGACGAGATCGCGCTGGCCTTCGCCGGCCAGGCGTCTCCTCAGGACATCGTGGACGCCACGCAGGAAGCGGCTGACGCGGAGCAGTGACCGTCTCCACCGACCGCGCGACCGGCGTGGGGCCGCCTCCCGCGCCGGTCGCGCGGCCGGCGCCCCGCCGGCGGCCGCGGCCCGATCGCCGGTCGCTGCGGACTGCGCTCGAGGTGCTGTTCTTCGTGGGGCCGGCACTGGCCCTGTTCCTGGTGTTCGTGGTCTGGCCGATCATCCGCGCTGCGCAGTTCTCGCTGTACCGCTGGAAGGGGTTCGGCCCGCTCACCGACTTCGTGGGGCTGCAGAACTACTCGACGGTCCTGCACAACGAGGTGTTCACCGACGCCTTCGCGCACAACCTGTTCATCGTCGTGGGCTCCGTGCTCGTCCAGATGCCGCTGGGCCTGGCCATCGCGCTCCTGCTCAACCGGCGCATCCGCGGCCAGGGACTGCTCCGGACCGTGGTCTTCGTCCCCTACGTGCTGGCCGAGGTGATCGCGAGCGTCGTGTGGCTGCAGCTCCTCCAGCCGCAGTACGGCGTCGTCGACTCGCTGCTGTCGTCGGTCGGCATCGCCGGCCCCGAGCAGGGCTTCCTCGGCACTCCGGAGTACGCCCTGTGGACCGTGTTGTTCGTGCTCACCTGGAAGTACCTCGGGCTGGCCGTCCTGCTCTTCCTGGCCGGGCTGCAGGGCATCCCGGCCGACGTGGTCGAGGCCGCGCAGATCGACGGGGCCAGCTGGTGGCAGGTCCAGCGCCGGATCACGATCCCGCTGCTCGCCCCGACGCTGCGGGTGTGGGCGTTCCTGTCGATGATCGGGTCGCTCCAGCTCTTCGACATGGTCTGGATCCTCACCGGCGGCGGTCCGGCCAACTCGACCACGACGATGGCCACCTTCCTGGTCACCGAGGGCACGAAGCGGCACAACTACGGCATCGCGGCCGCCGCGTCGGTGATCCTCTTCGTGGTGGCGCTGGTGTTCGCGCTGCTCTACCAGCTGCTCGTGCTGCGACGCGACACCCACGACCCGGCCGTCCGCGTCCTGCGTGGGGGTGCCCGGTGACCGAGCTCCTCGACGACGGCCGCGACCTCGGCGTCGCGGCGCCCGGCGAGCTCCGGCCCCGGCGCCCGCGGCGTCCGGCCGCGAGCCAGGGCGGCGGCTCGCCGCTGGTGTACGCCGCCGCGTTGGTCGTGGTCGCCCTCACCCTCGGTCCGGTGCTGTACGCCGTGCTCGGCGGCTTCCGCACCAACGCGCAGATCGCCGAGTCCCCGGCCGGCCTGCCGGACCCGTGGGTGCTCGACAACTACCGCCGGGTGCTCACCACCGGGACGTTCTGGCGCTACGCCCTCAACTCCACGGTCGTCGCGGCCACCACCACCGCCCTGGTCGTCGTGCTCGGGCTGATGGCCGCCTACCCGCTGGCCCGCTACCGGTTCCCAGGTCGCGAGGCGCTGTACGGCGCGTTCCTCGTGGGGCTGCTGTTCCCGGCCACCGTGGCGATCATCCCGCTGTTCATCCTCGTCAGCCGCGACCTGCAGATGGGCAACACCTGGTGGGGCGTGGCCCTCCCGCAGGCGGCGTTCGCCCTGCCCATGACGGTGGTCATCCTCCGCCCCTTCCTCATGGCGATCCCCGACGAGCTCGAGGAGGCCGCGGTGATGGACGGCGCCTCCCGGGTCGGCTTCTTCTTCCGGATCGTCGTACCGCTGTCGGGTCCCGGCACGGTCACGGTGGGCGTGCTCGCGTTCGTCGCGTCGTGGAACGCCTACCTGCTGCCGTTGCTCCTGCTCCAGGACGACATGAAGACGCTGCCGCTCGGGGTCGCCGACTACTCCTCGCAGTACTCCTCGGACACCGCCGGGGTGTTCGCGTTCACCACGATCGCGATGATCCCCGCCCTCGTCTTCTTCCTCGCGATGCAGCGGCGCATCGTCGGCGGCCTCCAGGGCGCCGTGAAGGGCTGACCGATGCCGACCTGGCCGCCACCTCACCGAGAGGGACCCCCGACGTGACCGAGCTGACCGAACCCGGCCCCGGTGCCGCGGCGTCCCCCGACCGGGTGCGCGACCTCGTCGCCGAGATGACGCTCGAGGAGAAGCTCGCCCAGCTCGTGGGCTACTGGGAGAAGGACACCGCCGGCGTCGACGTGGCGCCGCTCGCGCAGACGTTCGAGGACGGGCCCGGGCTGGAGGAGTTCAGCCGGCACGGACTGGGCCACCTCTCCCGCGCGTACGGCACCCGGCCGGTCGACCCGGTCGAGCAGGCCCGGTGGCTGTGGGCCTTCCAGCGTCGCCTGGTCACCGAGACCCGCCTGGGCATCCCGGCGCTCGTCCACGAGGAGTGCCTCACCGGGCTCGCCGCCTGGCGGGCGGCGACCTTCCCCGCACCGCTGTCGTGGGGGGCCTCGTTCGACCCCGGACTGGTCCGGGAGATGGCGGCGTCGATCGGGCGGTCGATGCGCGAGCTGGGGGTGCACCAGGGCCTGGCACCGGTGCTGGACGTCGTCCGGGACCCGCGCTGGGGGCGGGTCGAGGAGTGCATCGCCGAGGACCCCTACGTCGTGGGGACCATCGCCACGGCGTACGTCGAGGGGCTGCAGTCGACCGGTGTGCACGCGACCCTCAAGCACTTCGTCGGCTACTCGGGGTCACAGGCGGGCCGCAACTTCGGCCCGATGCACGCCGGACCCCGCGAGCTGTCGGACGTCTTCCTCGTGCCGTTCGAGATGGCGGTGCAGGCCGGCGCCCGGTCGGTGATGAACTCCTACCTCGAGATCGACGGCCTGCCCGTGGCCGCCGACCCCGCGCTGCTGACCGGGCTGCTGCGGGACCGCTGGGGTTTCGACGGCACCTTCGTGGCCGACTACTACTCGGTGGCGTTCCTGCACCTGCTCCACGGCGTCGCGGCCGATCCGGGGGACGCGGCCGCGCAGGCCCTCGCGGCGGGCATCGACGTCGAGCTGCCCACGGGCGACACGTACCTCGCCCCGCTGGCCAAGGCGGTGCTCAGCGGTGGCGTCGACGAGGCGCTCGTGGACCGCGCGGTCATCCGGGCCCTGGCCCAGAAGGCCGAGCTGGGGCTGCTCGACCAGACCTTCGAGGACGAACCTCCGGCCTCGGTCGACCTCGACGACGCCGAGCACCGTGCCCTGGCTCGCCGGCTGGCCGAGGAGTCGGTCGTGCTGCTCGCCAACGACGGCCTCCTGCCCCTCCGGTCACCGGCCCGGGTCGCGGTGCTGGGCCCGAACGCCGCCCGGTCCGAGGCGCTCTTCGGCTGCTACTCCTTCGTCAACCACGTGCTGGTCGACCACCCCGACGTCGAGCTCGGCATCGAGGCGCCCACCCTGCTCGAGGCCCTCGGTGCCGAGCTCGGCCACGCGGTGCTGACCCACGTGGCGGGCTGCGCGGTGGACGACGAGGACACCTCCGGCCTCGCGGCGGCTCGCGCCGCAGCGCAGCAGGCCGACCTCGCCGTCGTCGTGGTGGGCGACCGGGCCGGGCTCTTCGGCCGCGGCACCGTGGGCGAGGGCTGCGACCGCGACGACCTCGAGCTGCCCGGCGTGCAGCGGCAGCTCGTGGAGGAGGTGCTGGCCACGGGCACGCCGGTGCTGCTCGTCCTGCTCACCGGGCGCCCGTACGCCGTCGGGTGGGCGCTCGACCGCTGTGGCGCCGTCGTCCAGGCCTTCTTCCCGGGCGAGGAGGGCGCAGCCGCGATCGCGGGGGTGCTGTCGGGCCGGGTCAACCCCTCGGGCCGGCTCCCGGTCAGCCTCCCGCGCTCGGCCGGCGCCCAGCCCTACGGCTACCTGCACCCGCCGCTCGGCGGCCCCGGCGACGTCACCAACCTCGACAGCACCCCGGCCCGGCCGTTCGGGTTCGGGCTCTCCTACACCACGTTCCGGCGAGACGAGCTGGTCGTGCCGCCGAGCTCCGCGACCGCCGACGGCCTCACCGTCGCGGTGCGGGTCACGAACACCGGCGACCGGGCGGGCGCCGACGTGGTGCAGCTCTACGGCCGCGACGTGGTGGCCAGCGTGACCCGGCCGGTGGCCCAGCTGCTCGGCTACGCGCGGGTGGAGCTCGACGCCGGCGAGAGCCGCACCGTGGAGCTCGCGGTGCCGCCCGCCCGGCTGGCCTTCACCGGTCGTGACGGCGCCCGCGTGGTCGAGCCCGGCGAGCTCGTCGTGTGGGTCGGCGCCCACTGCCAGGACCGCGAGGCCGAGGCGACCGTCGTGCTGACGGGGCCGGTGCACGCGGTCGGCGACGGCGTGCCGCTCACGACCCGGGTCGCGCTGCGCTGAGGCTCCGCCCGTCGTCAGCGGACGGGCGCGCACGAGGCCCGGACGACCAGCCGGGTCGGCAGCCGCACGTCGGCGACCTCCGCCTCGGGCGACTCGAGCATCCGGACCAGGAGGTGGAGGGCGGTGGCGCCCATCTCGTGCAGCGGCTGCTGGACGGTGGTCAGCGGCGGGGTGACCAGGGCGGACTCGGGCACGTTGTCGAAGCCCACGACCGACAGCTCCTCGGGCACCCGCAGCCCCAGCTCGTGGGCGACCTGGACGGTGCGGATCGCCATGAGGTCGTTGGCCCCGAAGATCGCGGTCGGGCGGTCCGGCCGGGTGAGCAGCTCCCGGGCGGGGCCCTCGGCGGTCTCGGGCCGGTAGCCGCCGTTGCAGACCATCGACTCGTCGACGGGTACGCCGGCCGCCGCCATGGCGGTGCGGAAGCCCTGCTCGCGCAGCCGCGCCGACTCGAGGTCCGGGCGGCCCCCCAGCAGCGCGATGCGGCGGTGCCCGAGGCCGAGGAGGTACTCGGTGGCCAGCACCGCGCCGGCCAGGTTGTCCGAGTCCACGCTGGGGACGTCGGCCGGGCCGGTGTGCGGGTCGATGGCGACGACCGGGATGCCGTTCCCGGCGTCGACCACGGTCGGCGTCACCAGGATCGCGCCGTCGATGAGCGTGCCGCCGAGCCGGGCCAGCGAGCGGCGCTCCCAGCCCACCGAGGCGCCGCGGTGCCCGCCAGACCACGCGAGCAGCTCGTAGCCCGTGTCCCCGATCACCTCGGAGACACCCTTGAGCAGCTCGGTGCTGAACGGCTCGAACTCGGCCACCAGGACGCCGAGCACGTTGGTCTTGTGGCTGCGCAGGCTGCGCGCCCCGAGGCTCGCCTCGTAGCCGAGCTCGTTGACGGCGCTCAACACCTTGTCGAAGGTGGCCTGCGAGATGCCGTCCCGGCCGTTGACCACCTTGGAGACGGTCGCGACCGAGACCCCCGCCGCCTTGGCGACGTCGGCCATCTTGACGCGCTCGCCCGGCTTCACGCGGGAATCGTACTTGGAAATCGTTATCGAAGCCGGGCGTCCCGCGGGTCGCTCAGGGCCGGGCCAGCGAGGCGGCCAGGCTGACGAGGTGGCCGAGCCTGGCCAGCTCGGACTCGACGAACTCCGGGCCACCGCGGCGGCCGATCACGACCACGTCGTTGCCGTCGATGCGCGCGCCGGCGTAGAGGTTCACCTCGTCGCCCTCGACGTCGAGGCGCGAGGCCCGCTCGATCTCGACGAACGGCAGGTCCTCGGGGGCGGCGTCGGTGCGCCGGAGGACGCCCTTGCTCCGGTGGATCCGCAGCGCCCAGTCGGCACGGAAGGTCACCGGCAGCAGGTCGACCACCCGGTCGAGCGCGAGCGCCGGGTCGGCGGTCAGCTCCTCGACGACCTCGAGGTCGAGGAAGATGTTGCCGCCGGCGGCGTACCGGCTGATCCACATGACCCGCACGCCCTCGAGGGTGTTGCACGCCGACACGATCGAGTCGGGCATCGCGGTGCCGTGCATCTCGAGCAGCACGTCGTCGACGGCGGTGCCGTCGCGCTTCTCGACGATCTCGATCGCCTCGATGTCACCGCCGGCCTCACCGATCGCGGTCGCGACCCGCCCCAACGACCCAGGGACGTCGGGCAGCTCGACACGCAGGAGGAACGGCACTCCTCCGACCCTAGGCGATGGAGGTGACGGCCACGTTTCCGGCCGCTCAGGGTGCGGACGGACCCCGGAGCCGCTGCCGGAGGCCGGTCGCCCGGACCGCCCGGCGTTCGATGGCCGCCTCGACGTCGGCGGGCGAGCCCACGACGACCACGCGCTTCTTGGCGCGGGTGAGGGCTGTGTAGAAGAGCTCGCGGGTCAGCAACCGGGACTCGGGAGGCGGCAGGATCACCACGACCTCGTCGGCCTGGCTGCCCTGGCTCTTGTGGATGGTGAGGGCGTGCATCGTCTCGACCTGCGCGACCCGGCTGGTGGCCAGGTCGAGGCGCCCTCCGCTGCCGTCGATGGCCGCGCGGAGCGCGCGGCTGGCGGAGCCGGCCGGCGGCCGCACCGCGACACCGACGTCACCGTTGTAGATGCCGAGGCCGTAGTCGTTGGCGGTCACGAGCAGCGGCCGACCGGCGTACCAGGTCGACCAGATCGGCTCCCCGGTCTCCTCGCCGAGCCACCGCTCGACCTGCATGTTCCAGTGGCGCACGCCGTAAGGCCCCTCGCGGTGCGCACACAGCAGCCGCCGCCGGTCGAGCAGCTCCAGTGCCTGCCCCGCGTCCCCGTCCTCGGCCGCCCGCAGCACCTCGACCGCGTGCGGGGCGACCAGGGCGCGGACGTCGGCGGCCGGGTCTGCCGTGTGGAGGAGCTGGACATGCTCGTCACCCGCGTCGAGAAGACCCAGCGCTCCGGCCGCGTCCCCGGCGCGCACCGCCTCCGCCAGGGCACCGATGGACGCACCGAACCGGTGCGAGGTGAGCAGCGCGGCCACGCCGACGCTGGTCGTCTCCTGCACCGTCTCGACCAGGTCGGCGAGCACCGCGCCCGCCTCGACGGACGCGAGCTGGAACGGGTCGCCGACCAGGATCAGTCGGCTGGCCGGCCGCACCGCCTCGAGCAGCCGCGCCATCATCGTCAGGGAGACCATGGAGGTTTCGTCGACCACGACGACGTCGTGCGGCAGGCGGTTCTCGCGCTGGTGCCGGAAGCGGGACGAGGTGTCGGGCCGGGCACCAAGGAGCCGGTGCAGCGTGACCGCTCGGACCCCGGCCAGCCGCGCTCGGTCGTCCGCCGGGAGCTTGGCCACCTCCTCCTCCACTGCGTGCTGGAGCCGGGCCGCAGCCTTGCCGGTGGGCGCGGCGAGCGCGATCCGCACCGGCGGCTCGCCGTCCAGCTCGGCCCGCTCGGCGCACAGGGCCAGCAGCGCGGCGACCGTCGTTGTCTTGCCGGTGCCGGGGCCGCCGGTCAGCACCGCGGTCGCCCTGGTCAGCGCCACTCGGGCGGCGACCCGCTGCTCGTCGTAACCCTCGGCGGGGAAGACGCGATCGAGGGCCTCCGACAGCCATTCCTCGTCGGGCGCCGTGGACGCCGCTGGCCGCTCGACGAGGTCGGCGTGCACCTGCTCCTCCTCGCGCCAGTAGCGGTCGAGGTAGAGGAGCGAGACGTCGTCGTGCTCGAGGATGCGCAGGACCGGGGTCGCGGAGGTCACCAGCGGGCTGGCGAGCACCGCGGCCCACCACGCCGCGGGCTCCGGCCACGGGCCGTCGAGGTCGTCGGCCGCGACCGTCGCCAGGTCGACGCACACCGACCCGCCGCGGATCGCGCGCACCACGAACGCCGCTGCGAGCGCGACCAGCGGTTCGTCCTCACCGGCCAGCGCGCAGAGTCGCTCAGCCACGTGCACGTCGGAGGTGTCGAGCACGCCGGCCTCGTTGAACGAGCGCAGCAGCCCGCTCGCGCCACGGGCCAGCCGCGGGTCGTTCGGGTCCTCGATCTCGGGCGTCAGCAGCGTCACCAGGCACCGTCCAGGAGGTCGGATAGCGCTGTCACCAGCGCGGACGGCGGCTGCCAGGAGAAGACGCCGGCTGGGTGGCCGTCGTCCTCGGGGGTGTCGGGACCGCACATGCCGCGAACGTAGAGGTAGAGCACGCCGCCGAGGTGCCGCGCCGGGTCGTAGCCGGGCTGGCGCCAGCGCAGGTAGCGGTGCACGACCACGACGTAGAGAAGCGCCTGCAGCGGGTAGTCGGAGTGCAGCATCGCCTCGACCAGCCGATCGCGGGAGTAGGCCGCCGAGGTGAGCGGCACGTCGGCGGGGCCGAGCCAGTTGGTCTTGTAGTCGACGACGAGGTAGCGCGGGCCGTCGTCGCCCGGGACCCGCAGCACGACGTCGATCGACCCGGAGAGGTAGCCGCGCAGCGACTGGGCGCCCAGCCCCGGGGCGCGCAGCCGCGCGGCGTACGGGAGCAGGGGGTCGTCGGCGGCCAGGTGCTGCTCCAGGACGGCGCCCACGTCGGCCAGAGACACCTCGACCCCGGCCGCGACGTCGCCGCCCGCCAGGGGGATCTCGAAGTCGAGCTCGCAGAGCCGGTCGGACAGGCCGATGGTGCCGAGCGTCGCGCCACCGGCGAGCGGACCCAGCGACGTGTGGTGCAGCGGCACCAGCGCCCCCGCGAGCTGCTCGGGCGGGGTGTCGACGCCCCAGAAGGCGCGCTGCTCCTCCACGTGGCGGCGCAGCTCGGCCTCGAGGTCGTCTGCGAACGGGTCGGCCTCCTCAAGCACGCCGTGCACCAGCGACCCGAAGGCGGCACCCGACGGGAGGTCGGCCATCGGCGAGGCGACGGCCGGCGCCTCGTCGGCCTCGGCGGGCCCGGCCGGCTCGGTGACCGGCTCGGTGAGCCGCTCGCCGGCCATCTCGTCGGCGACCTCGTCCTCGCGCTCCGAGAGCTCCGGCTCGGACGTGACCCCTCCGGACTCCTCGGCGGCCCGCACCAGGCCGGAGTACGACGTGCGGCGCCAGTCGACGTCGATCACCCGGTCGAACCTCCGCGCGGCCAGCGCGCCCGGGCGCGGGGTCGGCACCTCCGCGGGCGCGGGCAGCTCGAGGTCCGTGCGCTCGACGAGCGGACCGCCCGCCGCCTGCCACCGTCGCAGCTCGGCGATCGCGTCCGCGTCGGAGATCCGGTTCTTCAGGTCGGGGAGGCAGGGCAGCACCCGCGCGTCACCCGGGTTGCGGTGACGCAGCAGCCGCGAGAGTCCGCCGTTGACCTCGTCCCACGACGGCGCCCACCAGGCGACCACCTGGGACTGGGCGCGGGTCAGGGCGACGTAGGTCAGCCGGATGTCGTTGCCGGCCACCTCGTCGCGACCGAGCGCCTGGGTGCGGGCGAAGCCCGGCGTCCCCCGACCACCGATGTCGAGGCAGCGGGCGCCGTCCTCGTCGTGGAAGAGCGTCGTGTCCGACTGTGGGAGGTAGCGGGTGAAGGCGAAGGGCAGGTAGACGACGGGGTACTGCAGCCCCTTGCTCACGAAGACCGTCATGATCTGGACGGCGCGGGCGTCGTTGTCGAGGCGGCGGTTGCGCTCAGGGGCACCGGCGCGGTCCTCGCGCTGGGCGCGCAGCCACTGCAGGACCGCCGGTAGCCCGAGCCCGTCGCGGTGCGCGACCTCGTGCAGCAGCTGGGTGAGGTGCTCCACGTCGGTGAGCAGCCGCTCGCCGCCCTGCCACGCGAGCACCCGCTCGGCCATGCCCGCGACGTACGCAGCCTCGAGGACCGCCGCGATGCCGCGGGCGCGGGCGTGGTCGGCCCAGCGCCGCAGCAGCTCGGACACCTCGTCGGTCAGGTCGGGGTCGGTGGCGAGCTGGGCGGCGGTCCGCCCGAAGAACATCGTGGTCGCCGCGGCGCGCACCAGCCCGGCCCGGCCCGGCTGCTCGAACGCCTCCAGCAGGCACTGCCAGTCGGCGGCGGCGGACGAGGCGAAGACGTCGGTGTCGCCGGTGTAGACCGCCGGGACCCCGGCCGCCGCGAGCGCGTCGCGGCAGGCCCGGGCGTCCACGTGGCGCTCGACGATGACCGCCACGTCGTTGGCCGCGATCGGCCGGCCGTCGTACGTCGCGTCCGAGGCGAGCAGCCGCTTCACGTCGCCGGCGAGGTCCTGGGCCACGAACGGGCGCAGGTCGTCCATGCCGATGGTGCGGGTGCCGGTGATCCGGAACGGCGCCTGGCTCCGGGTGACGACCCGCAACCGGAACGGGTCGTTGACTGGGGCGCCCTGGAGCCGGTGACCCTGGTGGGCGGCCCGGACGGGACGCACCACGATGTCGTCGTGGCCGAGGGCGGCGCCGCCCAGCACGCAGAGCAGCCGCGCGACCAGCGGCTCGTCGCTGCGGTGGTTGACGTCGAGGGTGAGCAGCGACTGGGCGCGGTCCCGCGCCTGGAGGTAGGTCACCACGTCACCGCCCCGGAAGGCGTAGATCGCCTGCTTGGGGTCGCCGATCAGGACGAGCGTGACCCGGCCGGCGAAGGCCCGCTCGATGACCTCCCACTGGACCGGGTCGGTGTCCTGGAACTCGTCGACCATGACGATCGACCAGCGGCGGCTCATGCGGTCGCGCGCGGGTGCGTCCTGGGCCTCGAGCGCGACCGCGAGCCGGGACAGCAGGTCGTCGAAGCCGAGCACGCCCAGCAGCCGCTTGCGGCGCTCGAGCTCGCGCAGCACGTCGTCGGCGAAGGCGCGGCGCACCCCTGCCGCGGAGTCGGCCGGCGGGTCCACCGGGACCAGCGTGGTGCGCGGGTTGCCGACCACGTCGTGCGCGAGCCGCAGCGCCTGGGCCCGGGTCAGCTGAGGGCTCTCCTTCGCGTCGCCGAACCGCTGGAGGTAGAGGTCGTCGACCACCTCGCGCACCAGCTCGTCGAGGTTCTCGACGAGGGTCACCCCGGTGTCGGTGTCGCCCGCGACACCGAGCGAGCGGAGGACCAGATGGCAGAACTCGTGCGTGGTGGCGATGGTGGCCGCGTCGAACGCGGCGAGCGCGTCCTGGAGCCGGAGCAGCCGGTCGGCCAGCTCCTCCTCGGAGCCGGTCACGAGGTGGTCCAGCAGCGCGTCATCGGCACGTCGCGGGTCGGCCAGCGCCTCGGCCGCCCGCACCAGCTGGTCGCGGACGCGCTCGCGCAGCTCCTGGCTGGCGGCGCGGCTGAAAGTGATGAGCAGCATGTCCTCGAGCCGGGCCCGGCCCTCGGCGACGTAGCGGGTGACCAGGCCGGCGAGCGCGTAGGTCTTGCCGGTGCCGGCGCTCGCCTCGAGGACGGTCGTCGTCGGCCCCTCGGGCAGCGCGGCGAGGAGGTCGAAGGGGCCGGTGGTGGTCACACGGGCCCCCGCTCGTTGGCGAGCAGGGGGAACCACAGCCGCTCGGCCAGGGCGGGGAGCTCGGTCAGCTCGGCCAGGTCACGGTGCTCGCCCCACACGCGGACGTGGGCGGCGTCCGCGTCCTCACCCGGGAAGTTGCCGGAACGCCACTTCTTGGCCGCTGCCTCCATGGCGGGCTGCCCCGCGCGGGCGGCGGTCGCCCAGGCGAAGGACGTCTTGAGCGGCAGCTGGAGCGGGGCGCGCCGGCCCTCGTCGTAGAGCTCGACCAGGTCGCCGAGGAGGGTGAGCGGCTCGGCCGCCGTGGGCCCGAGGAGCCGCTGGGCGGCCTGGCTGCCCCGCGGTGCCCGGCCGATCGTCAGCGCGGTCCAGTTGTGGTCGGGGTGGCCCGCTGCGAGGGCGAGCAGGCGGACCCAGGACTCCAGCAGGTGCTTGCCGTCGAGCCGGGAGTAGCCCACCGCCACGAGCCGGTCGCCGTAGACCGGCGTGACGGTGCCGGTGAGCCGTCGGCCGCCGCGGAGCACGATGTCGACGTCGTAGGCCCTGGGCTCGACCTGCCGGTGGGTGAGCGCCGCGACGGCGAGGTTCATCGCGGTCTCGCGGACCTCGCTGGCCTTGCGCCAGCCGAGCTGGCCCGGAGGCAGGCCGCCGCGCCGCCACTCGAGCTCGCGCGCCGTGTCGGGGTGGATGCCGTGGAGCATGTCCGCGAGCATCCTGTCGCCGACGCCCCACGTCTCGAGCTGGTCGATCTCCACGGGCATCGCGTCGCTGACCGCGTCGACGTCCCACGGCAGGGTGAGGTCGAGCGCGCGGAAGAAGCCCTTGACCGGGTCACGGAAGAAGCGCACCAGGTCGTCGAGGGCGAGGTCGTCGGTGGCCGAACGGTTGACCGGCTCGCGCAGCGGCTCCACGAGGAACGGCGGCCGCACCGGTCGGTCGCGCGTCGTGACCACGGCGGCGCGGAGCATCTGCTGGTCGAAGGTGAAGGGCGTGCCGGAGGGCGTGCCCAGCCGGCCGGGCTCGACGTTGCGGAGGTCGAAGCCCTGGAGCGGGTGGGTCACCACGACCTCGCTGCGCACCGGCGCCTCGGTGGTGCGGTCGAGTGCGTCGAGCAGCTCGCCGAGGGGTACTGCTGGCGGTCGGTCCTGGCCGGTGTTCGGGTCGGCGCCGGTGTAGGTGACGACCAGCGTCTCGGTGGCGGCCCCGATGGCGTCGAGCAGGAGCTGGCGGTCCTCGGACCGGATGTCGCGCTCACCGGTCACCGGGGTGCGGGCCAGCGCGTCGTCGCCGTCGACGCTGCGCTGTCGGGGGAAGACGCCGTCGTCGAGCCCGAGCAGGCATACCACGCGGTGCGGCACCGAGCGCATCGGCACCATGGTGCAGACGGTGAGGCTGCCGGCCCGGAAGTTGGCGCGCGTCGGCCGGCCCTCGAGGTGGTCGGCGAGCATGGTGCGGACGTCGGTGAGCCGCATCGGGCTGGCCGCCCGCTCGCCGGCGTCGGCCTCGACCCGGACCAGCTCGCGCTGCATCTGGCCGACCTGCCACTGCTCGGACCGCTCGACCCGGGTGAGCGCCGAGACGCCTTCGAGCAGGCCCTCGAGCCACTCCGCCAGCGGCCGGGTGCCGGTCAGGCGGTCGGTGGCGGCCACCAGCCGGTCGACGTACTCGGCGAACCGGCCCGCGAGCTCGACCCGGTTGCTGCCGACGTCGTCGAGGGGCAGCGCGGTGCCGAGCCAGGCCCGGGAGTCGTCGGACATGGCGACGCCGGTGAGCACCCGGTCGAGCCCGAAGCGCCAGGTGTTCTGGAGGTAGCGGACGCCGAACGGCTCGCGGTGGTCGGCGTCGAAGCCCCAGCGCACACCGGACTCGCGCACCCAGTCGGCCATGGCGTCGAGGTCGTCGTCGACGAAGCCGAAGCGCCGGCGCACCGACGGGACCTGCGCGAGGTCGAGCACGGCGCTGGCCGTCGCGCGGCTGCCGGCGACGTCGAGCAGCTGGGCTGCGACGCCGAGCAGCGGATTGGTCTGAGAGAGGGCACGGTCGGCCAGCTGCACGCGGAGGCGGTGCGCGGGGTGGCCCCCGTCGACCACGTCACCGAGCCCGAACGCCGCGGTGATGAGCGGCGCGTAGTTCTCGATGTCGGGACACATGACGAGGATGTCGCGGGGCTCGAGGGGCCGCTCGCCGTCGGCGCGGTTCGTGGCGCTGTGGTCAGCGCTGTCCTCGAGCAGGCCGAGCAGCACCTCGCGGAGCACCTGCACCTGGCGCGCGGGGCCGTGGCAGCGGTGGACCTGGACCGACCGGTCCTCGGGGTCGTGCCGGCGGCCCGCCGGGCGCACGGCATCGGCCCGCAGGTCGGACTGGAGCCGGCCGAGCAGGGTGTCGGGCAGCGCAGGCGCGGCCACCTCGACGTCGCGCTCGGCGGAGCCGAGGCTGCGCTGGAGCTCACGCTGGTCGCGACCTAGCGAGGCGAGCAAGGGGTGGTGGACGCGGCGGTGGCTGACGTCGCTCGTCCGCGGCGTCGGACCGGAGAGGTCGGCGAGCCGCCGCCAGAGGTCGACGCTGGGGTGCGGCAGCCACAGGTGCAGGTCGTGGTGGCGGGCGAGGGCCCGGAGCAGATCGATCTCCGTCGACGGCATCCGGGTGTGTCCGAAGAGGGACAGGCGCGGCGGCAGGTCGCTCGGCCCGGCCTCGAGCCGGGCGAGCGCCTCGGCGTGCCTCGCGGCGGGCACGGGCGCAGGGACCGCACGGGTCAGGGCCCGCCAGAGCGGCGGTTGCCAGGCCAGGTCGGCGTCGAGCTCGCCGCCGAGCCCGTCGGTGGCGAGGCCCTCGGACCAGTCCTGGAGCAGCCGCGGCCGCTGGGCTGCGTACGACGCGAACAGCCCGGCCAGGCGCCGGGCCACGGCGTAGCGCCGGCCGCGGCGGAACTCCGCCTCGTCGCCGGAGTCGCGGTAGCCGAGGTGGACGGCGAGCGTGGCCGCCCACGGCTCCTCCATCGACGCGTCGAGCACCGAGAGCAGCGGCCAGGCCAGGGCGTCGGGGGCCCACGGGTCGTCGTCGCGGGTGCCGGTCAGCTCCGCGACGAGCGCGCGCGGGAACCGGAACTCCACGCCCGCGCACACCCCGTCGGCGCCGCCTGTCGACGTGCCGAGCCGGTGGGACAGCCGCTGGCTGAGCCACCGCTCCACGCCCCGCGCCGGCACCAGCACCAGCTCGGTGGCGAACGGGTCGTCCAGCGGCATCGACAGCAGCTCGCCGAGGGCGTCGGCGAGCAGGTCGGTCCGCGGGGCGCGGTGGAGGTGGAGCACCACAGGGCGACCCTAGGGCGGGGGGCCGACGATCAGGAGCGGGCCAGCCACGCGCCGTCTCGCAGCAGGGTCCGGCCCGCGATCTCGTCGGTCTCGCGCCAGGCCTGGATCCGGGTCGGCCGGAGCACCAGGAAGACGTAGCCAGCCTGGCCGCGCGGGTCCCAGTCGGCCTGCGCGGCGTACGCCGTTCCGAGGGCGGCGTCCTCGTCGACCGGCACCGAGCGCTCGAGCTCGACATCGAGCATCGTCACGTCACGGGTCGGTCCGACCGCGGCGCGGGCCCGGCCGCTCGCGGCGATGTTGCGCCCGGTCACCGAGGTCTCCTCGACGGCGATGACCACGCGCTTGTCCACCCACGCGAGCGAGAGCGGGACGAGGTAGGGCGCCCCCTCGGCGGAGGCGGACGCGACCCACACGTCGATGGCCGGCGTGGCCAGGGTGCGCAGCGAGTCGGCGGTGCGGGTGGGCAGGTCACGGGGCATGCCCGCAGTCTCTCAGCGCCCCCAGAACCCCTCGCGGTCGTCGTCGGCCCGCGCGGATTCCTCGACCTCGGCGATGGCCTCGGGGTGGCCGTGGAACCGGCGGTAGCTCCACACCAGCAGCGCGACCGCGATCAGCGCGGAGAGGAACTGAGAGATGCTCGTGGCCTTCCCGCCGGGCAGCCACCAGCGCTCCGAGAGGGGCCACCACGCCGGCTCCTCGGGGCCGACGAACCACAGCACGCCCGCGGCCGCGATCAACAGGATCATCAGCGACGTCGCGACGATCCGGGGCCAGGTCTCCACCGAGTTGGCCGCGCCCTTGAGCGCCTCCCGCTTGATCGGCTCGACCCTCCGCTCGGCCCACTCGTACTGCTGGGAGAGGATCACCAGCCCGCCCGCGATCATCAGGAGCCCGGGGCCGGGCAGGATCAGGGCGGCGAGGCCGGCCACGACGAGGAGCCAGCCGACGAGCTCGAGGCCGATCCGCTTGGCCGCCGCCTTCATGGGGCGAGCCTGCCAGAGCGAGGCAACTCCGACGTTGCATCCGCGCGAACGCTGCGGAGGTTTCGACACGCGCGGTCGTGCCCGAGCAAGCTCGGCCACGCGCGCTGCTCAACCACCATCACCCGAACTGCTGGAGGTACGCGCGGCCCTCGTCGTCCAGGTTGCCGTGGGCCTCGGCGACCCGGGCCCACCGGGTCGCCATCCGGGCGAAGCGCAACGGGTTGTAGACGTCCTCCTCCCGGGAGAACAGCCCATCGCCCGCGTAGGTCATGATCGTCAGGTTCGACTCCTCGAGCCGCGAGCCGTCGCCCGGGTCCGGCATCAGGTTGCGCACCTCGCAGATCAGTCGCGAGGACGGTGCGTCGACGACCTGCCAGGCCAGCGGGAAGCCCGTCATCACCCCGCCCGGGAAGCTCGTCATGGTCCGCACCGACCAGGCCCGGATCTCGTCGCGGCCGCGGAAGGTGCCGAACGCGTGCTCGACGTACTCCGCGTCCTCGGTGAAGTGGTCGGCGAAGCCGTCCCAGTGGCCGGTGGCGGCGTACTCCTGCACGCGCGCGTGCATCGCGCCGTACGCCTCGGTGATCTCCGCCGCCGTGAACCGGCCCTCGCCCACCGGGCCATCAAACCAGAACGTGTTCTAGGTGCCGACGGCCGCGCGGACGACCAGGTCGAGGACCGGCCTCGGCTCGAGCGTGGCGTGCCGGCCGATGTCGTGGAGGAACAGTCCCTCGAAGCACGCCGCCACCGCGGCCAGCGCCAACTGCGGGTCCCGGGCGCCGAGCCGGACCAGCGTCGGCAGCAGCGCCGCCTCCATCGCGGCCCGGCCCCGGGTCAGCGCCTCGCGCAGCGCGGGGTCGTGCGCAGCCTCCATCAGCAGCACCATCCGCGCGGTGGTGACCGTGCGGTTGGGCCCCGTCATGAACTCGTAGACCGTGACGAGCGAGTCCACGAACTCCTCCACGGTCTCCGGGGACCGAGAGGCGCTGTCCACCTGGGGCAGCTCGCTGTCGACCATCCAGCCGAGCACGCCGTCCAGCAGGGCAGCGCGAGTCCGGAAGTGGTTGGACGTCGATCCCTTCGGCAGGCCGGCACGGTCGTCCACGCGAGCGTGGGTGAGCGAGCGGAGCCCCTCGCTGCCGAGCAGCTCCACAGCGGCGGCCAGCGCGCGTTCCCGGTTCGACGGCACACCTCACTATAGAAGTAGTGCATTTTCACTATGAACGTAGTAACTTGCTGGCGTGGTCGCCGTCGTCGCCTTGGTCGCCTGGACGGCGAGCGGCGCGGTGGGCCTGGTCCTGCTCCGGCGCTGGCCGGGCCGGCCGCGCACCGCGTGGCTCCACCTGGCCACGGCCGCCGTCGGGCTGGCCGGCTGGGCGGCGTACCTCGCTGCCGACCGCCCGGCGTGGCTCGGCTGGACCGTGTTCGCGTGGCTGTTCGTCGTCAACGGGCTCGGCGACCTGCTGATGGTCGGCGGGCGCACGGTCGGGGGACGGGCCTACCTGGCGGCGGCACGTCGGGTCCTCAGCGGCCGACGGCCACTGGCCACGGCGCACGCGCTCCTGGCCCCGACCATCCTCGTGCTCGTCCTCGTGTCCGCCCTGGACCGGTGACGGACTAGCCCGTACGCCGCGAGAGCAGGAGCGCCCCGACCGCCAGAGCGGTGGTCAGGGACAGCGCGGCGACGAAGGCTCCGAGGTCGGCCGCTGTGCCGACGCCGGTGAAGACCAGGCCGGCCAGCGAGATCGCCGTGGCCCCGCCCACCGCGTCGGCGATGGACATCGCTGCGGAGTTGCCGCCCTGCTCGCGCTCGGTGGAGGCGGCGAGCACGAAGGAGGAGATGCGCGGGAACATCAGCCCCATCCCGGCGCCGGCCACCACCCAGGATGCGCCGACGAGGACCGGCGTCAGCAGCAACGCGGCCGACACCAGCTCTCCGGCCACGCCGGCCAGCAGCAGCGCCGCACCGACCCGCAGCGCGGTGAGGTGGTCGAGCCGGGCGCCGAGGCGGGCCTGCACCGCCGACGCCGCGGACCAGCCGAGCGCACCGACGGTCAGCGTCGCGCCGGACAGCCAGGCCGAGACGCCGTAGTGCTCCTGGAGCAGGTAGGGGAGGTAGATCTCGGTGGCGAAGAACGTCGCCGCGATCGCCCCGCGCAGCGCAATCACCGCCGGCAGGCCGCGGCGCGCCACCAGCGTGCCGGGCGGGAGCAGTGGGCGGACGGCGACCAGGACGACGACGAGCGCGGCCGCGGCGGCCGCGAGCCCGACGGCGGCCGAGGCCCGGCCCGCCAGGTCGAGAGCGACCACGGACACCGCCACGACGACCGACAGCGCGAGCCGTCCGCCGGTCGCGACCGACGAGGGCTCGGGGTTGTCGACCAGCACCCGCAGCCCGGGCAGCAGCATCAGCGTCGCGCCCACGGCCAGCGCCACCACGCCGAGGAAGACCCAGCGCCACCCGGCGGCCTCGGCGACCACGCCCGCCACGGTCGGTCCCACCATCGACGGGATCACCCAGGCCGCGGCGAACGCACCGAAGATCCGCGGGTGGTCGATCGGCGCGTAGATGCGCGCGACCACGACGTACAGCGCCACGGTCATCGCACCGGAGCCGAGCCCCTGGAGGAACCGCGCGGCGACGAACAGCTCGATCCCGGGCGCCAGCCCGGCGAGCAGCAGCCCGCCGGCGAACACCGCCACCGAGGCCAGCAGCGGCAGCCGCGGTCCGGTGCGGTCCGACCAGAGCCCGCCCGCCACCATCCCGACCACGCTGGCGGCCAGGGTCGCCGAGAAGGCCGCGGAGAACCACGCGCGGCCGTCGAGGTCTGCGCTGACCGACGGCATGATCGTGGTGACCGCCAGCGCCTCGAACGCCGCGAGGAAGACCAGGCTGACCATCCCGACCGTCGCCCAGCGGTACCGCGCCGCGAGCAGCGGCGTGGTCGTGGGCGCGTCGGTGAGGGTCACGAGTCCAAAGGTAGGAGTTCAACCGCGGTTGAGCTCAAGTCGCGGCGCTCGTGTGGGAGGGCCCGGGGTGCAGGAATCCCCGGGTACCCGGGGAAACCTGACGATCTGGGGCGTTGCAACACCCCAGATCGTCTGGGATACCCGGGTACCCGGGTATCCCGACAGCCGATCAGGCGGTGGGCCACACCGACCCTCAGCTCAGGTGGTGCACCTCCTGCAGGGCGTAGACCGGGGTGGGGATGCCCTCGAGGCGGGCCTTCAGCTGGAGCGCGAGGTAGAGCGAGTAGTGCCGGGACTGGTGCAGGTTGCCGCCGTGGAACCACAGCGCCTCCTGCTGGGTCGGCTTCCACATGTTGCGCTGCTCGCCCTCCCACGGACCCGGGTCCTTGGTGGTGTCCGAACCGAGCCCCCAGCACTTGCCGACCGTGTCGGCGACCTCCTGGGAGATCAGGTCGGCCGCCCAGCCGTTCATCGACCCGTAGCCGGTCGCGTAGACCACGAGGTCCGCGGGCAGCTCGGTGCCGTCGTCCAGCACCACGGAGTCCTCGGTGAGGCGCACGACCTGACCCTGGGCCAGCTTGACCCGGCCGTCGGCGACCAGGTCGGCCGCGCCCACGTCGATGTAGTAGCCGGAGCCGCGGCGCAGGTACTTCATGAACAGCCCGGACCCGTCGTCGCCCCAGTCGTGCTTGAAGCCCGACGCCTCGAGCCGCTCGTAGAAGTCCTTGTCCCGCTCGGCCATCGCCTCGTACGCCGGGATCTGGAACGTGTGCAGGATCCGGTACGGGAGCGACGCGAAGATGAGGTCCGCCTTCTCGGTGGTGACGCCGGCCGCGACCGCGCGCTCGGAGTAGAGATCGCCGAGGCCGATGTCCATCAGCGTGTCGCTCTTCACGATGTGGGTGCTGGACCTCTGGACCATCGTCACGTCGGCGCCGTGCTCGTAGAGCGCCCCGCAGATGTCGAAGGCGCTGTTGTTGGACCCGATCACCACGCACCGCTTGCCGGCGTACGCGTCGGGACCGGGGTGCGCCGAGGAGTGGTGCTGGTCGCCGCGGAACAGCTCCTGTCCCGGGAGGTCGGGCAGGTTCGGCTTGCCCGACATGCCGGTCGCGAGCACCAGCTGCTTCGGCCGGAGCGTGAGCGGCTGCCCCTCCCGCTCCACCTCGACGGTCCATTCGCCCGTCTCTTCGGAGAACGACGCGGAGGTGGCGACCGTCGAGGACCAGTACGGCACCTCCATGGTCTTCACGTACGACTCGAGCCAGTCGCCGATCTTGTCCTTGGGCGCGAAGACCGGCCAGTTGTCCGGGAACTTCAGGTAGGGCAGGTGGTCGTACCAGACGGGGTCGTGCAGGCAGAGCGACTTGTAGCGGTTGCGCCACTGGTCGCCGGGGCGCGGGTGCTTGTCGATGACCAGCGCGGGGACGCCGAGCTGCCGGAGCCGCGAGCCCAGCGCGATGCCGCCCTGTCCCCCGCCGACGACCAGCACGTAGGGCTGCTCGGTGGAGCCCAGGGACTCCGCCTCGGCCTGCCGCTTCTCCTTCCACGTCTGCCGCGCCTGGTCGACGCCGTGCTGGGCTCCCATCGGTCGCCGGGTGCCGCGAGGCTCCTCGTGCCCCTTGAGCTCCTGCATCGAGGTGAGGAAGGTCCACGCCTTGTCGGCGCCGTCCTCCTCGACCAGCCGGAGCAGCCCCACGCCGCGGCCCACCGCGGTCTCGAAGCCGAACCACGCGGTGACGACCCCGTCGGCCTCGTCGGCCGGCTCGGTCAGGTGGAAGCCGCTGGGGTCCGTCGCCTCCAGCGTGTGCTCGAGCAGGTCGGCCACGCCCGACGGGTCCTCCACGGTCTTGAGGTTCCAGGTGAACGCGATCAGGTCGCGCCAGAAGCTGGTCGTGGCGAACAGGGCCGACGCCCGGGCCACGTCGCGGGCCTTCAGTGCGTCCTCGAACGACGCGAACCACGTCTCGGCGCGGTCGGTGGCCGACCGCTGGGTGGCCGGCCTCTCCTCGGTCTGGGTCATGGGGTCAGCAGACCGCTCTCCAACCTCGGTGCGACAGGGTTGCAGCGTGTTGCACCGTGGCCGCCGTCACACCGGCCGACGTACGGTGAGGGTGAGCCACGGGGTGAGGAGTCGCCATGGCCGGAGCGCCTGCGTTCGGGGCGATCGCGCCCGGGACCGACCTCACGCTGCACGCCCGCGAGCTGGTCCGGATCCACGACGCGGTGCTGAGCGGCGTCCGCCCGCCGGAGCGGCCGCGCGCGCTGGTCGCACGGTCCTGGTCGCGGGTGATGAGGCTGGGGCTGCTGGCCGACCAGGTCAACACGCGGCGCCCGATGACCCCCGACGAGCTCCAGCGCCGCCGCCGCACGTCGCGGCTCTCGCTGGTCATCGACGAGCTGCGCCGCGTGCTGACCAGCGTGGCCGACGCGTCGATGTTCCTCGTGGTGGTCTGTGACGCGGACGGCGTCGTGCTCTGGCGGGAGGGCTCGGCCCGCGTGCAGCTGACCGCCGACCGGCTCGGCTTCCTGGAGGGGATGGTGTGGACCGAGCAGGTGGTCGGCACCAACGCGATCGGGACCGCCCTGGCCGAGGCCGCGCCGGTGCAGCTGTTCTCGGCCGAGCACTACGAGAACCAGCAGCACCCCTGGTACTGCACCGCCGCCCCCATCCACGACCCCCGCGACGGGGAGCTCCTCGGCGTGGTCGACGTGAGTGGTCCGGCGCTGACCCTGCACCCGGCGATCGGCGCGCTGGTCGAGAGCGCGGTCCGGCTCGCCGAGGCCGCGCTGTGGCGCCACCACCGGGAGGGCCTGGAGGCGCTGCGCCGCTCGACGGAGGCCGTCGTCAGCACCGCCTCGGGCCCGGTGCTCGTCGTCGACGACCACGGCTGGGTGGCCCACCACGCCGGCGTGGCGGCCCGCGACCGGATCGACGTGCCACGCGCGGACCGGCCGGTCGCCGTACCCGGCCTCGGGCTGTGCCTGCCCGAGCGGCTCGGCGCCGGTTGGCTGGTCCGCCCCGCCGAACCGGCCCGCCCGATCCGGGCCCGGCTCGACGGCTGCTCGCTCGAGGTGCACGCGGACGGCGGCTCGTGGCTGGCCGTGCTCACCCCTCGCCACGCTGAGGTCCTGCGGCTGCTCGCGGCCGCCGGCCCGGCCGGCCTGACCGCGGCCGCCCTGAGCGCCCGGGTCTTCGGCGACCCCGACCACCTGGTCACGGTGCGGGCCGAGGTGTCCCGGCTGCGGCGCGTCGTCGGCGCCCTCGTCGCGACCAACCCCTACCGGCTGGCGGAGGGAGTGGAGCTCGTCCCTGCCACGTGACCCGGGGACGGCGGCGCGTGTGCGACGCTTCCGACGTGAGCGATCCGGCCGCCCCCGCCCGCCGCGGCCGGCCCGGCCACGACCAGGCAGCGGTGCTGCGCGCCGCCATCGACCTGTTCAACCGCAAGGGGTACGACGCCACGAGCATCGGCGACGTGGCGGAGGAGCTCGGGGTCACCAAGTCGGCGGTCTACCACCACGTGCCGAGCAAGGAGCACCTGCTGTCCGAGGCGCTCGACGAGGCGCTGACCGGACTCGAGGCGGCGGTGTCGGCGGCCGCGGGGGCCGACGGGTCGGCGTACGAGCGGCTGCGCGGGGTGGTCAGGCACAGTGTCGAGGTGCTCGTCGAGCACCAGCCGGCGGTCACGCTCCTGCTCCGCGTGCACGGCAACAGCGAGACCGAGAAGGCCGCGCTGGCGCGGCGGCGCCGGATCGACGCCCGGCTGGCCGAGCTGGTCGGTCGGGCCGCCGGCGAGGGCGCGCTGCGCGCCGACCTCGACCCCGAGCTGGTCAGCCGGCTGCTGTTCGGGATGGTGAACTCGCTGGTCGAGTGGTACCGGCCCTCGGGTCCGGTCACCGCCGACCAGGTGGCCGACGCCGTCACCGCCATCGCCTTCGACGGGCTGCGGACCTGAGCGGGGCGCCGATCGGCTGGACTTCTGCCGATTCCCTGCGGCGCCCACGTCCTGCTCGCTGGCGTTGTCCGTCACCGCCGGTCGGCGAGTACAAGGGGCAGACGAGGCGGCGGTGGGCGCCGCGCTCCGCTCGACGCTGCGCGACAGCGACTTCGTGGGCCGCAACGGCGGCGAGGAGTTCGCGATCGTGCTGCCCGGCACCGAGGTCGCGGGGGCGGTCGCTGCCGCGGAGACGCTGCGCGCGACGATCGCGGACATCTCGCTGCCGGGGCTCCACCTCGACCTCACGGCCAGCTTCGGCATCGCGACGTACCCCGACCACGCGCTCAGCACCGAGCGGCTCGAACGGCTCGCCGACGCGGCGCTGTACGTCGCCAAACGGTCCGGCCGCAACCGGGTCGAGGTGGCCACCGAGACGCTCGAGGTCGCGCGGGAGCCGGAGCAGCTCGGCCAGGGGCTCGACCCCGACATCGACCTGGTCCACATCCCGCAGGGCTGAGCCACCCCGGGCCGGGCCGTCAGCTGATGTCCTGGCGAACCACGCGGGCGGTGCCGATGCCGGCGAAGACCGCCGCCCACAGCGCGAGCGTCAGCGCGCCCGCCCACCACGACAGCCGCACGTCGTCCGCCGAGGCGAGCGCGGTGTTGATGACGGCCTGGCTGGCCTCGCTGGGGAGGTAGGGCGCGATGTGCTCGCGACCGAAGTCCCACTGCTTGATCGCGAGCCCCGCGATCGGCTCGACGAGCCAGGCCACGCCGACGGTGACGAGCAGCGCCGCCACCTGGTTGGGGATCAGGATGCCCGCCCCGAGACCGATCAGCGCCCAGAGCCCGAGGACCAGCAGGCTCAGCACGAGTGTGCGGGCGACCAGGCCCGACGGGAACGCCTCGGCCCCGCGGGCCTGCAGCGTGATCGCGCCCACCAGCACCGAGCCGACGAGGCTGAGCACGCCGTACGCCGCGGCGAGGAGCACGAGGGCGAGCGCCTTGCCGACCATCACCCGGGGCCGGCGCGGCTGGGCCAGGAAGGTGCTCGTGATCGTGCGGTGGCGGTACTCCGCGCCGATCTGGATCACGCCGATCACCAGCATCAGCAGGTAGCCGACGCTCAGCCCCGCGGTGTAGACGCTGTTGGCGATCTGGGTCGGGTCACCCACCGGTGCCCCGCCGAACGGGTTGTCGTCGGCCTGCTCGAGGTAGCTGCTCGAGGTGTAGAGCAGGCCGAAGAGCAGCGCGAACGCCGCCCCGCTGAGGAACACGCCGATCGCCATCCCCCACCACAGCCGGGTGGTGAAGAACTTGAGGAGCTCGGAGCGGACCGCCCGGATCACGAGGCGTCCCCCAGGTTGCGGTTGCCGCCCTCGGTCAGCTCGAAGAACAGCGCCTCGAGGTCGGTCTCCTGGCGCCTCAGCTCCCACACGGGCAGCCCGGCCGCCAGCGCCGCGTCGCCGATGACGCGCAGGTCCGTGCCGTGGACGAGCAGCGCCCCGTCCGGGGTGGGTTCGGAGACGACGTCGCCGAGGGCGCGGACCAGCGAGGCCGGGTCCGACGTGCGGACGAGCACCCCGGCATGGCCGCCGAGGTCGGCCATGGGCCCCTGCTTCACCAGCCTGCCGTTGGCGATGATCACCACGTCGTCCACGGTCTGCTCGACCTCCTGCAGCAGGTGGCTCGAGACCAGCACGGTCTTGCCCTGGTCGTCACAGAGGTGACGCAGGAACCCACGCAGCCAGCGGATGCCCTCGGGATCGAGGCCGTTCGCAGGCTCGTCGAGGATCAGCAGCTCGGGGTCGCCGAGCAGCGACTGGGCCAGCGCCAGCCGCTGCCGCATGCCGGTCGAGTAGCCGCCGGCCCGCTTGCGCGCGAACGCCGGGATGCCGGTCAGCTCCAGCAGCTGGTCGACCCTGGTCGCCGGCACGCCGGTGGCCGCGGCGATGGTGCGCAGGTGGTCGCGGCCGGAGCGGCCGGGGTGCACGTCGGTGGCCTCGAGCGCGGCGCCCACGACGGACAGTGGGTCGTCCAGGTCGGCGTACGCGCGGCCGTCGATCGCTGCCGTGCCCGACGTCGGACGGACCAGGCCGAGCAGCATCCGCAACGTCGTGGTCTTGCCCGAGCCGTTGGGCCCGAGGAACCCCGTGACCCGGCCCGGAGCCACGGTCACGGTGAGGTCGTCGACCGCGGTGAGCGAGCCGAACCGCTTGGTCAGCCCCGCGAACTCGACGGCCACGCCCACGGCGGTGATCCTGCCACCGTCGGGATGGTCCGTGACGTTCTGGCGGTCCGAACAGCGTTTCCACAGGTCGTTTCGTCACGGACTATCTCAGCGCGTGGCTCCGGCCTCGGAACTCGGCGATGACGGTCCGGTCGCGGCGGACGGTGACGTCGTAGAGGCCGGAGCGCCCGCGCAGGGCACGCTCCTCGGCGGTGGCCACCAGCTCGTCCCCCTCGTGGGCCGGCTCGAGGAAGGTGACGTCGAAGCCGGCGGCGACGGTGCGGGCGCCGCGGGAGTTGCAGGCCAGCGCGAACGCGCTGTCCGCCAGCGCGGCGACCAGTCCCCCGTGCGCGACGGCGTACCCGTTGACCATGTCGGCCCGCACGGTCATCGCCACCACGGCGACGCCGGCGCCGAGGTCGCGCAGCTCCATGCCCAGGGCCCGGCTGGCCGGGTCGTCGGCCCACATCTGGCGCGCGGTCTCCAGCGGGTCGGGGTTCATGCGTCGAAGTCCACCGTCGCGGCGTCGCCGACCGGGTAGGACTGGCAGGTCAGCACGAACCCGGCCTCGACCTCGGCCGGCTCCAGCGCGTAGTTGCGCCGCATGTCGACCGCCCCGTCGGTCACCTTGGCGCGGCAGGTGCCGCACACGCCGCCCTTGCACGCGAACGGCAGGTCCGAGCGCATCGCCTGTGCCCCGTCGAGCACGGTCTGCTCGCGCGGCAGCGCGGCCGTCGTCGAGAGCCCGTCGAGGACCAGGGTCACCTCGGTGGTCTCACCGGAGACCTCGGCCTCGGCCCGGTGCAGCTCGGGGGGCGGCTCGTCGACGTAGAACAGCTCGACGTGCACGCGCTCGCGGGGTACGCCGAGCTCGGCCAGCACCTCCTGGGCGTCGAGCAGCATCGCGTGCGGCCCGCACAGCCAGACGTGGTCGAACCGCTCGACCGGGACCAGCGCGGTCAGCAACCGGCGCAGGCGGTCGGCGTCGAGCCGGCCGGAGAACAGCTCGACGTCGCGCGGCTCCCGCGACAGCACGTGCACGAGCTGGAGCTGCGGCCCGTAGCGGTTCTTGAGGTCGGCCAGGTCCTCCGCGAACATCACCGAGCCACTGGTGCGGTTGCCGTAGAGCAGCGTCACCTCGCCGGCGCGGGCCAGCACGCTGCTCGCGACGGAGAGCATCGGCGTGATGCCGGAGCCGGCCGCGATGCACAGGTGTCGGCCGCCCTCGAGCAGCGCCGGGTCGGGGCAGAACCGGCCGCTCGGGCCCTGCACCTCCACGACGTCGCCGGGGCGCACGTCGCGGACCAGCCACCGGCTGAACAGCCCGTCGGGGATCTCGCGCACGCCGACCCGGGGGCGGGCGCCCGCCGGTGCGGCGATGGAGTACTGGCGTCGCTGCTCGGTCGGTCCCCCCGGGGCGTCGACCACCCGGCGCAGGGTCAGCGACTGGCCGGGGGTGAACGCGAACTCCTCGGCCAGGTCGCCGGGCACCTCGAAGGTCACCGCGACCGCGTCGTCGGTGAGCTCCTCGACGTCCGCGACCGTGAGCGCGTGGAAGGGGTTTCGAGACGGTCGCAGAGCGACCTCCTCCACCACCGGTTCCATCAGATCTCCTTCACGTGCTCGAACGGCTCGGCGCACTCGCTGCAGCGGTAGAGCGCCTTGCACGCGGTCGCGCCGTACTCGGAGGTCAGGTCGGTGCGGGCCGAGCCGCAGCGCGGGCAGGTCACCGCCCGCGCGGTCGGGAGCAGCGTCAGCGGGATCGGGCCGTTCCGGGTCGGCGCCGGGCCCGGCGCGGAGAGCCCGTGCTCGCGCAACGCGCGCCGGCCGTGCTCGGTGATCCAGTCGCTCGTCCAGGCCGGGCTCAGCGCCACCTCGACGCGCGCGGCGTACCCGGCGTCGGTCAGCCGGTGCACGAGGTCGTCGCGCATCGTGGCCATGGCCGGGCAGCCGGAGTACGTCGGCGTGATCGTCACGACCACCTCGCCCCCGGACTCGCGGACGTCGCGGAGCACCCCGAGGTCCTCGAGCGTGAGCATCGGCATCTCCGGGTCGGTGACCGAGGCCGCGACCGCGTAGGCGTTCACCACAGGCCCCTCGGGTGCGCGCGCGCCACCACCTGCATCTCGGCGAGCATCCGCGACAGCGCCTCGGTGTGGCCGGAACCGGCCATCGGCGCCACCTCGGGGCGCTCGACGGCGGAGACCGCGAAGACCTGGTCCAGCACGACGTCGACCTCGGGGCCGGCGTCGTACGCGCGCGCCAGCTCGGCGTAGAGCGGCCAGAGCGCGGTCAGCCCGGCCAGCAGCCGGCGCCGCGACTCCTCGGTGCCCTGCGCCAGGGTGAGGAACCACCGGCCGGCGTAGTCGCGGTGGTAGGTCAGCTCCTTGACGCCCTTGGCCGCGATCGCCGAGAGGACCGGGTCGCGGTGGCCGGCCAGCCGCTCGAACGCCGCCAGCCGCACCGTCGCGAACAGCAGCAGCCGCGCGACGGTGTGGGCGAAGTCGCCGTTCGCCACCTCGACCAGCCGCACGTTGCGGAAGTCGATCGCCTCGCGGAAGAACGCGAGCGCGTCCTCGACCGGCACCGGCGACCCGTCGGGCAGCGCGGGGACGACGGAGGCGTCGGCGGCTGCGGCGCGGGCCAGCAGCAACCGGGCCTGACCGAGGAGGTCGAGCGCGATGTTGGCCAGCGCGATGTCCTCCTCGAGGTCGGGCGCGTTGCTGCACCACTCGGAGAGGCGGTGGCTCATCACCAGGGCGTCGTCGGCGAGCGCGAGGCAGTACGCCGCGAGCTCGGCCGCGTCGAGGTCGTCGGGCACGGTGGTGTCGACTCCGGCGAGCGGGTCCTCGAAGTCGGTGCCGAAGGCCCACTGGGACGTGTCGGTGCCGAGGAGGCCGTCGTACACGCTGCCGTGCTCCTCGTTGGGGTCAGGGGTGGAGTGGCTCATCACATGTGCGGGACGTCGTCGGGGATCGTGTAGAAGGTCGGGTGCCGGTAGACCTTGTCGCCGGCCGGCGCGAAGAGCGGGTCCTTCTCGTCCGGGCTCGAGGCCGTGATGTCGTCGGCCCTGACCACCCAGATCGAGACGCCCTCGTTGCGGCGGGTGTAGACGTCGCGCGCGTGCCGCACCGCCATCTCGTCGTCGGCGGCGTGCAGCGACCCGACGTGCACGTGGTTGAGGCCACGCTTGCCGCGCACGAACACCTCGTAGAGCGGCCACTCCCTCTCGTCGCTCACGCCGGGGTCCCGTCCGTCTGATCGTTGCGGTGTGTCTCGTCGCGCCCGTCACGGCCTCGCAAGCTCGGCCGTGGGGCTTGCTCGACCCTCGTTCGCGACGCGTCGAGCTCGTTCCTCGCTCGCCGCTGCTCACTCGCGAAGGCGGTGGCCGCCTCACGCACCCACGCGCCGTCCTCGTGGGCCCGGCGCCGGTGCGCGATCCGCTGGGCGTTGCACGGACCGCTGCCCTTGACCACCTGCATGAACTCCTCCCAGTCCGGCTCGCCGAAGTCGTGGTGGCCGCGCTCCTCGTTCCACCGCAGCTCGGGGTCGGGCAGCGTCACGCCCAGCGCCTCGGCCTGCGGCACGCTCATGTCGACGAACCGCTGCCGCAGGTCGTCGTTGGTGTTGCGCTTGATCCCCCAGGCCATGGACTGCGCCGTGTTCGGGGAGTCGGCGTCCGGGGGGCCGAACATCATCAGCGCCGGCCACCAGAACCGGTCCACGGACTCCTGGACCATCGCGCGCTGCGCGTCGGTGCCGCGCATCATCGTCATCAGCAGCTCGTAGCCCTGCCGCTGGTGGAAGGACTCCTCCTTGCAGATGCGGATCATCGCCCGGCCGTAGGGGCCGTACGACGTGCGGCACAGCGGCACCTGGTTGCAGATCGCGGCACCGTCGACCAGCCACCCGATCGTGCCCACGTCGGCGTACGACAGCGTCGGGTAGTTGAAGATCGAGGAGTACTTCTGCCGGCCCTCGATGAGCATCTCGGTGAGCTCGCCGCGGGAGACGCCCAGCGTCTCGGTGGCGGAGTAGAGGTAGAGCCCGTGGCCCGCCTCGTCCTGCACCTTGGCCAGCAGGATCGCCTTGCGGCGCAGCGACGGCGCGCGGGTGATCCAGTTGCCCTCGGGCTGCATGCCGATGATCTCGGAGTGCGCGTGCTGGGCGACCTGGCGGACGAGCGTCTTGCGGTAGCCCTCGGGCATCCAGTCGCGCGGCTCGATCCGGTCGTTGCGCTCGATGGTGGCGTCGAAGGCGGTCTGGAGCGCTCCCTGGTCGACGGCGTCGCTCTCGGTGGTCGTCACAGGTCCTCCGCGCACGAGTCGAGTATTTACTGACCTTTCGGTCTGTAAATAGTGCCAGCGCCCGACCCATGGCGCAACCGACGCCGACTGGCGAGGATGCGCAGATGGCCACCGAGCGCTCGACGTTCCTCCTCGACGAGACCCAGATCCCCACGCAGTGGTACAACCTCGTGCCCGACCTCCCCGCGCCTCCGCCGCCGCCGCTGCACCCGGGCACCCGCGAGCCGGTCGGTCCCGAGGACTTGGCGCCGCTGTTCCCGATGGCCCTGATCCAGCAGGAGGTCACCGGGGAGCGGTACGTCGACATCCCGGGCGGCGTCCTCGACGTCTACCGGCTCTGGCGGCCCTCACCCCTGGTGCGCGCCCGGCGGCTGGAGAAGCTGCTCGACACCCCGGCCAAGATCTTCTTCAAGTACGAGGGGGTCAGCCCGGCCGGCTCGCACAAGCCGAACACCGCGGTGCCGCAGGCCTTCTACAACCACGAGGAGGGCGTGACCCGGCTGACCACCGAGACCGGCGCCGGCCAGTGGGGCACCGCCCTTGCCTTCGCGACCGCCCAGTACGGCATGGAGTGCGAGGTCTGGCAGGTGCGGTCGTCGTACGACCAGAAGCCCGCGCGGCGCACGATGATGGAGATCTACGGCGCGACCCTGCACCCGAGCCCCTCCGACCTCACCGAGGCGGGCCGGTCCGTGCTGGCCGAGCACCCGGACTCCACGGGCTCGCTGGGCATCGCGATCTCCGAGGCGGTCGAGGCGGCGCTCCAGCGCGAGGACACCCGCTACGCCCTCGGCTCGGTGCTCAACCACGTGCTGCTGCACCAGACCGTGATCGGCGAGGAGGCGCTGGTCCAGCTGGCGCAGGCCGAGGCGGTGCCGGACGTGATCGTCGGCTGCACGGGCGGCGGGTCGAACTTCGCCGGCCTTGCGTTCCCGTTCATCCGCGAGAAGCTGGCCGGCCGGATGGACCCGGTGATCCGCTGCGTCGAGCCCGCGGCCTGCCCGTCGCTGACCCGGGGCGAGTACCGCTACGACTTCGGCGACACGATCGGCATGACGCCGCTGCTCAAGATGCACACGCTGGGTCACGGCTTCATCCCCGACCCGATCCACGCGGGCGGGCTGCGCTACCACGGCATGGCGCCGCTGGTGTCCCACGTCTACGAGCTCGGCCTCGCGGAGGCCGAGGCGATCCCCCAGCTCGAGTGCTTCCAGGCGGCGCTGATGTTCGCCCGGACCCAGGGCATCGTGCCGGCGCCGGAGCCGACCCACGCGATCGCAGCGGCGATCCGGGAGGCCAACCGCTGCAAGGAGAGCGGCGAGTCGAAGACGATCCTCACCGCGCTCTGCGGCCACGGCCACCTCGACACCGGGGCGTACGACGCCTACCTGCACGGCACGATGGAGGACCTCGACTTCCCGGAGGACGAGCTGCGCGAGGCGATGGCGGCCGTGCCCGTGCTCTGACGGGTCACTGGAGCGGTGCGGACCCCCTCGCGCACCGCACCCTCTGGTGCGACGGCGCGACGGGTCGCATGCTGAGCCCATGTTGTTCCACATCGAGCAGACCCACGACCCCGCCGACTGCCCCTACGGCGCCGGTGGCTCACGGTCGCTCCACGACGCCTCCGTGCCCGGCGTGACGGTCAAGGGGGTCTACGGCGCGTTCTCCGAGCACGTGATCTTCCTGCTGGTCGAGGCCGACGACATCGACGCGCTGCACCTGTTCCTCGCACCCGGGATGAAGACCTGCACGGCGCAGGTCACGCCGGTCAGCGACCACGCGATGCCCTCGGCCGGGTCCTGACCTGCCGCATTTCCTGACCGATCGGTCTGCAATAGGCTCGAGCGCATGACGCGCAAGCTCGAGAGCTACGCCGCCGGCCGCTGGTTCACCGCCGAGGACGAGGGCCGCCCGCTCCTCGACGCCAGCACCGGCGAGGAGGTCTTCCGGTTCTCCGCGCAGGGGCTCGACCTGGGCGCGGTGACGACGTACGCGCGGCAGGTGGGCGGGCCGGCCCTGCGTGCGCTGACCTTCCACGAGCGCGCGGGGATCCTCAAGGCGCTCGGCAAGCACCTCATGGAGCACGTCGCCGAGTTCCACGAGCTGTCGCTGCGCACCGGCGCCACCAAGGGCGACGGGATGGGCGACATCGAGGGCGGCATCGGCACGCTCTTCGCCTCCGGCAGCGTCGGCACCCGGCAGCTGCCCAACGACACCGTCTACCTCGACGGCGACCCGATCCCGCTGGGCCGGGGCGGGACGTTCGTCGGCCAGCACGTCTACACCTCGCGGCCCGGGGTGTGCGTCCAGATCAACGCGTTCAACTTCCCGGTCTGGGGGATGCTCGAGAAGCTCGGTCCGGCCTTCATGGCCGGGATGCCGACCATCGTGAAGCCGGCCGCCCAGACGTCGTACGTCACCGAGGCCGTGGTCCGCTCGATCGTCGACTCCGGCCTGGTGCCCGAGGGCTCGGTGCAGCTGCTCATGGGCAGCCCCGCCGGGTTGCTCGACGAGCTGCAGGTGCAGGACCACGTCGCGTTCACCGGCTCGGCGCACACCGCCGGGCTGCTGCGCACCCACGCCAACGTGCTGCACGGTGGCGTGTCGCTGGGCGTCGAGGCCGACTCGCTCAACTGCTCGATCCTCGGCCCCGACGTGGCCGCCGACGACCCGGAGCTCGACCTGTTCGTCAAGGGCGTGGTCACCGAGATGACCTACAAGGCCGGCCAGAAGTGCACCGCCATCCGGCGCACGCTGGTGCCGGCCCCGATGGTCGAGACCGTCATCGAGGCACTGACCGCGCGGCTGGCCCGGACCACGGTCGGCCACCCGGCCGCCGAGGGCGTGCGGATGGGCGCGCTGGTCAGCCTCGACCAGCGCGACGAGGTCCGGAAGGCGATCCAGTCGCTGCGCGCCTCCGCCGAGCTCGTGTACGGCGACCCCGAGCGCGCCGGCAACCCGGACCTGGTCGACGCCGACGGCGAGCGCGGCGCGTTCCTCGGCCCGGTGCTGCTGCGCGCCGACGCGGCTGCGGTCGAGCCCCACGACGTCGAGGCGTTCGGGCCGGTGAGCACCGTGATCGGCTACGGCTCGCTCGACGAGGCGGTCGCGCTGGCCGCCCGCGGCAAGGGCAGCCTGGCCGGCTCGGTCGTGACCCACGACCCCGACGTCGCGCGCACGCTCACGCTCGGCCTCGCCCCGTGGCACGGCCGGGTCCTGGTCCTCGACCGCGACGACGCCGGCGAGTCCACCGGTCACGGCGTACCCCTGCCCACGCTCGTGCACGGCGGTCCCGGCCGGGCCGGCGGCGGCGAGGAGATGGGCGGCCTGCGCGGCGTCCTGCACCTGATGCAGCGCAGCGCCCTGCAGGGCTCGCCCGACATGCTCACCGCCGTCACCGGGCGCTGGACCAAGGGCTCGGCCCGCCGCGAGGACGGCGTGCACCCGTTCCGGAAGAGCCTGGCCGAGCTGCGCATCGGCGACACGATCGCCTCCGAGCCGCGGCGGGTGACGCTGGCCGACATCGAGGACTTCGCCGAGTTCACCGGCGACACCTTCTACGCCCACACCGACGAGGACGCGGCGCGCAGGAACCCGCTCTTCGGCGGGATCGTCGCGCACGGCTACCTCGTCGTGTCGCTGGCCGCCGGGCTCTTCGTCGACCCCGACCCCGGTCCGGTGCTCGCGAACTTCGGCGTCGACCACCTGCGCTTCCTCACCCCGGTCAAGGCCGACGACACGATCGCGGTGACGCTGACCGTCAAGCAGATCACCCCGCGCACCAACGCCGACTACGGCGAGGTTCGCTGGGACGCGGTGGTGACCAACGCCGAGGGCGAGCCCGTCGCGACGTACGACGTGCTCACGCTCGTGGCCAAGGAGTGGTCTGAGTAGAGGCTGGGCCTACGTTCGTAGCCCCGTGAGGGTGGGCCTCCGGACGGGATGCCCGGCGGGCGATCCACCCCTCCGCTCGTTCCTCGCTCCTGGGGGCCAGTCCCATCCACCCCCGCCGGGCACCCCGTCCTCCGGCCCTCCCGCGCATCACTCTCGCTGCGAGGACCGACCTGTGTGGCGGAACCGGGGTGTGGGTCCCGGGGCATCAAGCGGCTTGGCCGCGGCGCGGGTAGCGCGACGCACTATGAGCCGGAGGTGTTGCCCGCGACGCGCCGCCGCAGCCCCGGGGCTAGTCGAGCAGGCCGGGGGCGGCGTCCTCGTCGTCGAGCCAGTCCTTGCCGTCGTCGAACAGGTCGCGCTCCTCGCCGCGGCGCTTCTGGTCCTTGCCGCCACGACCGCTTCCGCCCGCGCCGACGCCGTTGCGCGAACCGGCGCTGCCTCGTGAACCGCGGCCGCCGACGCCGCCGCGACCGGCGCCGCGACCGCGGGACCCGGTGCCGCCGGCACCGGTCCGTCCGGAGCCGGTGGCGCCAGCCCCGCGACCGAGCACCGAGCCGGAACCCGCACCGCGGGCGGTCGAGCCGATGCCGCGGACGCCGCTGCTGGAGAGCCCACCGCGACCGCCGGCACCCGCCACGGGCATCAGGCCGTTGAGACCGCCGTTGAGGCCTCCGGCCAGGCCGCCGGCCAGGCCGGCCGCGGCCGCGCCGCCGAGCGCGCCGCCGGTCGCCGCTCCGACACCGCCGACCGCACCGAGGCCCCCGGTGGTACCGGCACCGACGCCTCCGAGCGGACTCGTCGGGCTCACCCCACCAGCCGGGACGCCCGGCCCGGTCGGCACACCGACCGGAGGGGTGGCCGTCGGCGGGCGTGTGGTCGTGGGTGGGTTGCCCGGGTCGGGGATGCCGGTCGGCGGGGTACCCGGCGGGTTCCCGGGCGGGTTCCCCGGACCGTCGACGGGCGGGACGCCCGGGTCCTTCGGCGGCGGGAGTGTGGGGTCACCAGGGTCCGGGACCCGACCGCCACCGGGCACGTGGGTGGGCGTGGGCGCCGTCCCGGAGGTGACCGGGTTCTGGCCACCACCGCCGCCGGGCGGCGGGGGCGGCGCCTCGCCGTGGATGCGCTGGAAGACCTCGGCCTGCTCGGTGTGGTTCTTGGTGAGCGCCTCGATCGCCGCGCCGGCCTCGGTCTCGCGGTCGCCGTACTGGTTCCAGAACTGGGTGTTCTGCGTCTGGTACTCGCTCTGGGCCTTCGCGTCGCCGTTGTCCGCGGGCTTGGTCGGCGGCTGGTCGCCGGCGTGCTTGTCGAACTGGTTGCTCTGGGTCCGCGCGCTGCGGACTGCGGTCGCGGCCCGGTGGAAGGCGAGCGAGCCGTCCCGCATCTGGTCGGCGCGGTCCTGCATCTTCTGCGAGGAGTGGTGGAAGGCCTGGACGGTCTTGGTGGCCGTGTCGCCGGTGAACCGGTCGTCGCCGCCGATGTTGTCCCCGCGGCTCCGGAGCTCGGTGGCGAGCTGGCGGAGGATCTGCTCGCCCTGGCGCCACTGGTCGCCCGCGCTGTCGAGGGAGTCCTCGTTCGCGTTCTCGATGTAGGCCTTGAGCTGCTGCTGCTTGGGTCCGAGCATCGTCAGTCACCCTCCGCGCTCGAGCCCGGAAGCTGGCAGGTGCTGGGGGCGGCGAACGACGGGGCCACGCAGGCGTCGGCCGCGGCGG
Source organism: uncultured Actinomycetota bacterium (assembly GCA_963791175.1). Lineage (GTDB taxonomy): Bacteria > Actinomycetota > Actinomycetes > Propionibacteriales > Nocardioidaceae > Nocardioides. Next base: position 1,647,471 of record CAWBRC010000004.1, on the reverse strand, counting down.
CCGTCTTGTCGATGGAGTCCTTGGTCGTCAGGTCGATCTCGTGCGCGTGGCGGTAGAGGTCGGTGACGATCGTGCCGTAGCCCTCGAGCCCGGCGGCCATGTCCTTGAGGGCGTCGGCCACATGGGTGCGCGCCTTCGAGGCGTCGCCGGCCAGCTGCACGCTGGCCGGCGCGTGGCCGAACGCGGTGGTGCCCACGGTGTGGGGGGTGCTGTCGGTCAGCTCCCCCGCGCTCGTGGTCAGGAAGGATCGGAGCTCGCCGGCCAGGGCCTCGGAGATGCCCAGCTGGACGAGCGTGTCGATGGTCGACCCGATGTCGGTGAACCCCATGTCGTCTGCTCCCGAGAAGTCGATGAAACCGGGTAGGACTCTGCTACCCCGCCTCCGTCAAGGCAAACCATCCGGGGCGGGGCGGTCCGGTCGACCCAGCCGATCGCCGCGCTACGGTGACGGAGGTGGTTCCGGGTCCACGGGTGACCCGAGTTGCCCAGTGCGACAGGAGGGACGCGTGACCCGGACACATCGGCGCACGGCCGCTGCCACGCTGCTCGCGGCCCTCGTCCTGGCCGTCTCCGCGTGCACCGACGACGACTCCGGGACCGGTACGGACGACCCGACGACCGCGCCGCCGAGCAGCGCCTCGAGTGCCGCGACGGACGACCCGACACCCACCGACACCGGCTCCGCGAGCCCGTCGGTGACCCCGGCCGGCGGCCTCGAGCTCGCCGAGGAGACCTCGGCGGTCCACGTGCCGACAGGCTGGGAGGCCGCCGAGCCGCTCGTCGACTTCGCCTCGGCGGCGAACGGGCCCGGTCGCTACGACTCGATCCAGCTCTCCGACCGGCCGAGCCTGGCCGGCGACTCGACGCTCGACTCATTGGCCACGAGCGCGATGGAGACCCTGCCCCAGGGCGCCAAGGCCGAGCGGCTCCCCGACGTGGACCTCGCCGGCAGCCCGGCGTACCTCATCTCCTACACCGAGCCGGGCTTCCCGTCGCTCAACTACGACATCGCCACCCTCCGCAACGGCCGGAGCATCAGCATCGACATCGTGCTGGACAAGAAGACGCTGCGGCAGGACCCGCAACTCGTCGAGTCGGTGCTCGCGTCGTTCCGCTGGCTCGGCTGACCCGGCTGGCAGAGTGCGGCCATGGCGATCGACAGGGCCGCGCTCACCGTGGGGAGCATCCGACTGGCCTCGGGCATCTCGTTCCTCGTGGACCCGGTCCGCGCGAACCGGATGTGGGGCGACCCGGAGGAGCCGGTCACCACGACCCGCCTGCTGCTGCGCTCGATGGGCTACCGCGACGCGCTGATCGGCGGGCTGCTCACGTACGCCGCGCTGCGCGGCCGCGACACCCGCGGCTGGTTCCTGGCCTCGGGGGGCGCCGACGCCGCGGACCTGCTCGGCGGCCTCCCGGTCCACGACCAGATGACCGGCTCGCAGCGGCTCGTGGGGCTCGGCGGTGCGGCGATCGGCATCGGGGTCGGCCTGTGGGGCGCCACCCGCACGCGCTGACTGCTGGTCACTAGCGGGCCGGCCGCTCGTCGAGGATCCGGCGCATCTTGCCGACCGAGCGCTCGATGCCGTCCGGGGAGACCACGTCGACCGAGACCGAGACGCCGATGGTCGCCTTGACCAGCCGCTCCAGCTCCTGACCGGCCAGGCCTCCGTCGTACTGCGAGACGTCGTCGCGCCGCTCCACGCGGACGGTCAGGTCGTCGAGGGTGCCGGTGCGCGACAGCACGCACTGGAAGTGCGGGGAGAGCGCGGGCAGCGAGAGCAGCAGCTCCTCGATCTGCGTCGGGAACAGGTTCACGCCGCGCAGGATGATCATGTCGTCGGTGCGGCCGGTCACCTTCTCCATCCGGCGCATCGTCCGGGCCGTGCCCGGCAGCAGCCGGGTCAGGTCCCGGGAGCGGTAGCGGATCACCGGCATCGCCTGCTTGGTGAGCGAGGTGAAGACCAGCTCGCCCTTCTCGCCGTCGGGCAGCACGTCGCCGGTCACCGGGTCGACCACCTCGGGGTAGAAGTGGTCCTCCCAGACGTGCAGCCCGTCCTTGGTCTCGACGCACTCCTGCGCGACGCCGGGCCCGATCACCTCCGAGAGCCCGTAGATGTCGACCGCGTCGATGCCGAGGACCTCCTCCATCTCGCCGCGCATCTGGTCGGTCCACGGCTCGGCGCCGAAGATGCCGATCCGCAGCGACGACTCCTTCGGGTCGAGCCCCTGGCGACGCATCTCGTCGACGATCGCGAGCATGTACGACGGGGTCACCATGATGATCCGCGGCCCGAAGTCGGCGATCAGCCGGACCTGCCGCTCGGTCATGCCGCCGGAGACCGGGACCACGGTGCAGCCGAGCTTCTCGGCGCCGTAGTGCGCGCCGAGGCCACCGGTGAAGAGGCCGTAGCCGTAGGCGTTGTGCAGCACGTCCCCCGGCCGCCCGCCGGCGGCGCGGATGCTGCGCGCCATGACCGAGGCCCACATGTCCACGTCCTCGGCGGTGTAGCCGACCACCGTCGCCTTGCCCGTCGTACCACTGGAGGCGTGGATGCGGACCACCTGCTCGCGCGGCACCGCGAACATGTCGTAGGGGTAGTTGTCGCGCAGGTCGTGCTTGGTGGTGAAGGGCAGCTTCGCGAGGTCGGACAGCTCGCGGACGTCGTCCGGGTGCACGCCGGCGGCGTCCCAGGCCTCGCGGTAGTGCCGGACGTTCGCGTACGTGTGCTGGAGCGTGGCGCGCAGCCGCTCGGTCTGGAGCGACCTGAGCTCGTCGAGCGACGCGGTCTCGATGGGGTCCAGCTCGTCCATCGCTCCCATGGCTCGCAACCTACGCCCGCAACCCGAGGCTGCCTACGGTTGTCACATGGGCGTGCGCACGACCAGACGGCTCCTCCTCCGCGGTGGCGCCGGCGCGTCGCTCCTCGCCCTCACCGCCTGCTCGGAGGACGACGGCGGTACGCCGGACGGCGAGCCCGCCAGCCGGTCCGCGACCTCGAGCGACACGTCCGGCGCGAGCCCCAGCACGGCGACGACGCCCGGCGCGAGCCCGGACCCGGACCCGCAGGTGGCCGGCACCGTGGTCGACGGCATCGCGGTGCCCTGGGGCATCGCCTTCCTCCCCGACGGCTCCGCGCTGGTCGGCGCGCGCGACACCGGCGTGCTCAACCTGGTCACCGCGGGCGGCCAGCGCGAGCTCGGCCGGCTCGACGTCCACAGCCGCCTCGACGAGGGCGGCGAGACGGGGTTGCTCGGCCTCGCCCTCGACCCGGGGTTCGCCGACAACCGGATCGTGTACGCCTACATCTCCACCGAGGCGGACAACCGCATCGTGCTGTTCTCCTACGACGGCAAGACCCTCGGCGCGCCCGAGCCGATCCTCACGGGCATCGCCACCTCGACCCACCACAACGGCGGCGGGCTGGCCTTCGGCCCCGACGGGATGCTGTACGCCGCCACCGGCGACGCGGAGGACGCGGCCAGCGCCCAGGACACCGGCTCGGTCAACGGCAAGGTACTGCGGATGACCAACCTCGGTACCGCCCCGCGCGACAACCCGTTCGGCAACCTCGTCTGGAGCTACGGCCACCGCAACGTCGAAGGCATCACCTTCGACGGCCGCGGCCGGCTCTGGGCCGCGGAGTTCGGGGACAAGGGCGCCGACGAGCTCAACCGGATCCGCAGGGGCAGGAACTACGGCTGGCCGGACGTCGAGGGCTCCGACGGCCCGGGCGGGTACGTCGACCCGCTGGCCGAGTGGCCGGTCGACGAGTGCTCGCCCAGCGGCGTTGCGGTCGCCCGCGGCCGGGCCTGGCTCGGGGCACTGCAGGGCGAGTGCGTGTGGTCGGTGGTCCTCGACGGCCCGGACGCCGGTACCTCCCAGCAGCACTTCGCGGGCGAGTACGGCCGGATCCGGTCGGTGGCCGCGGCGCCCGACGGCTCGCTGTGGGTGACCACGTCGAACCGCGACGGCCGCACCGATCCGCGACCGGGCGACGACCGCATCCTGCGGGTCACTCTCTGACAACCCCCGCTTGACCTTGACGCAACGTCAGGCCGATAGCGTCGGCACCATGTTCGGTGCTCTGGGTCGCCTGGCTTCGCGTCGTCCGTGGTTCGTCATCGCCGCCTGGGTGGTCTTCGCCGGGTTGGTCATCGCCCTCGCGCCGGCGTTCAAGGCGACCCAGGACCAGGCGGAGTTCCTGCCCGACCACTACGAGTCGATCCGGGCCTTCACCCTCCAGGACGAGGCGTTCCCGCAGAGCAGCCAGATCGCCGCGATCATCGTCTTCGACCGCACCGACGGCGCGAAGCTGACCGCGGACGACTCGGCCCAGGTCCAGGAGGTCGTCGACGGTCTCCAGCTCGAGGACGCGTTCACCGGCGTCCAGGTCCAGCCCCCTTCCGAGAACGGCCTGGTCCAGCTCGCCGTCGTCGGTCTCTCCGACGACGTCACCGGCTACGACACGGCCTCGTTCGACGCGGTCAAGAAGCTGCGCTCCGACCTCGAGGACTCGGTCGGCGGCGACATCCGCTACGGCGTCACCGGCAACGTCGCCCAGAGCTACGACCAGCAGGAGTCCGGCAACAAGGCGCTGCTGATCGTCGGCCTCGCCACCGTGCTGCTCATCGTCGTGCTGCTCGCGCTCATCTTCCGCAGCGTGCTGGTCTGCCTGATGCCGATCCTCGTGGTCTTCCTGGTCTCCCAGATCGCGCTCGGACTCATCGCCACCGCCAACGAGCTGTTCGACCTCAAGGCCAGCCAGGACATCGAGACGATCCTGGTCGTCGTCCTCTACGGCATCGGCACCGACTACATCCTCTTCTTCCTGTTCCGCTACCGCGAACGGCTCCGCGAGGGCGAGGAGAAGCGCTCCGCCGTCGCGCACGCCCTCGAGCGGGCCGGCGAGGCGATCGCCTCGGCGGGCGGCGCCGTGATCGTGGCGTTCATGGCCCTGGTGCTGTCCTCGCTCGGCATCTTCCGGTCGATCGGCCCGGCGCTGGCCATCGCGGTCGCGGTGACGCTCCTGGCCGCGCTCACCCTGGTGCCGGCGATCGTCACGCTCCTCGGCCGCGCCCTGTTCTGGCCCTCGAAGAAGTACCTCGTCGAGCCGGAGGCCGCACGGTTCGCCGCCGTCGGCCAGTCGGTGGGCCGGCACCCGGGCCGCTACGCGTTGGCCTCGGGAGGCGTGCTGGGGTTGCTCACGCTCGCGGCGTTCTCCTTCAACCCCTCCTTCGACCTCGGTGGCAGCAGCACCTCGGGCGACGTCGAGTCGGCGGTGGCCCTCCGGACCCTCGAGAAGAGCTTCCCCGCGGGCGCCACCGACCCGACCACCGTGCTGCTGCACAGCACGAACGGGGAACCGCTGGGCGAGGACGCGATGGCCGAGTTCGGCACCGCCCTCAGTGCCGCCGAGGGGGTGGCCCAGGTCGGTGCGCCGACGCCGTCGGAGGACGGCGCCACCGCGTCGTACAGCGTCTTCCTCGAGGACGACCCGGCCTCGGACGCCGCCATCGCCGCCGTCAAGGGGCCGATCCGGGAGGCCGCGCACGCGGCCGCCCCGGACGGGACCGAGGCGCTCGTCGGTGGGACGACCTCGGTGTTCGTGGACTTCCAGGCCGCGATGACCCGGGACTACAAGGTGGTCTTCCCGGTCGCCGCCCTCGTCATCATGCTCATCCTGGCGTTGCTGCTGCGCAGCCTGGTCGCACCGCTCTACCTCATGGCCGCGGTCGCGCTCGGCTTCGGCGCCACCCTGGGGGCCACGGCCATCGTGTTCCAGAACCTCAAGGGCGACGCGGGGCTGCTGTTCCTGCTCCCGATCTACGTCTACCTGTTCGTGGTGGCGCTCGGCACCGACTACAACATCCTGATGATCGCGCGGCTGCGCGAGGAGGCGCGCGAGGGTCTGGAGCCGCGGCCGGCGGCGGCGGAGGCGATCAAGCACGCGGGCCCGACCATCGCCGCGGCCGGCGTGATCCTGGCCGGGACGTTCGCGTCCCTGATGCTGGCCGGCAACGCGTTCTTCCTGTCGATGGGGTTCGCCCTGGCCTTCGGCATCCTCGTGGCCGCGTTCGTGATGGCCATGTTCTTCGTCCCCAGCCTGACCGCCCTGATCGGGCACGCCGCCTGGTGGCCGGGGCACGGAGACGAGAAGCGGCCCGAGCCCACCGAGCCCACCGAGCCCGCTGAGGTGCGGGTGTAGCTGTCAGCCCGCGACCAGCCCCCGGATCTCGGCGTCCGTGAGCGCCCGCCGGTAGAGCCGGACGTCGTCGAGCTGGCCGTCCCAGAACGCCTCGAGCAGCCCCTCGGCCGGGAAGTTCTTCGCCCCCACGGCCAGCGGACGGTCGTTGTGGCAGGTCGTGCCGCTCACCGCGAGGCTGCCCGCGCGCACGCCGTTGACGAAGATCCGGAGCACCGAGCCGTTGTAGGTCCCGGCCACGTGGGTCCAGGTGTTGTACGGGATCGTCACGGTGCTGTCGAGGTAGGTCCACGCCGGGTTGGTGCAGCCGCCGAAGAAGCCGCCCACCCGCAGGTGGCCGTCGGTGCGCAGGTTCATCCAGTACGCACCGGCCTTCTCGAGCACCTCCCACCGGCCGCCGGTCTGGTCGTTCTCGACGCCGGTGGGGTTCACGAACGCCGCCAGGGTGAAGCGGTCGAGGTCGATGGCGGTGCGCTCCGGTACGGCGACGTACTGGTGCGATGCCCCGACCAGCCGGATGGCACGGGACTGTCCCGGAGGCCCGGTGCTCCGGGCGGCGGCCGCGGTGGTGTTGACGTAGGTGCCGTTGATCACCTTCGTCGACGAGTCGCGGGCGACCACGCCGGTGTCGTTGTCGAAGCGGTAGTTGAGGATGAGCCCCGTCGTGGTCGGTGCCGCCAGCACCGCGACGGGCGCCGCGCCGGACGTCGACGCACCCGCGCCCAGGCTCGCGGCGAGCAGTCCGACCGCCACCCCCACCAGCGTCGCTCTCCGCACGCCGCACCTCCCCCAGACCGCCTTCCAGCCAGCGTGCGCGCGTCGTCCGGCATGGTCAACGGCTCACCCCTCAGATCGGGTACGACCCCTCACGTCGTCGTCGCCAGCCAGGCCGCGACGGTGCGGCCGAACTCCTCGCGCAGATCGGTGACGAGGCTGTGCGTCGCGCCCTCGACCAGCCGGATGTCGGCCTGCGGCACGGCCGCCCCGAAGGCCTGCGCGGCCCGCTCGTTCTGCGCGCGGGCGGACTCCGGCTCGGTGGCCAGGAGCAGCAGCGTCGGCGTCCCCGCGGCCTCGAGAGCCGGCCAGGTGGCCGACTGCCGCGCCCGCGCGAGGTGGTGGAGCGCCGCACCCTGGGCCTCGGGCGTCACCCGCGAGACCAGCCCCTCGTCGGTCTCGACCGTCCCCAGGAGGAGGTCGTCCACGAGGGGGTCGTCGGCCGGCACCTCCAGGGCCTCGGCGAGCGCCGTCCGGTCCGGGACCACGAGCCGCCGCTCACCCGCGCGCCGTACCCACTCGACGAGGGTGGTGGCGGCGTCAGCGGGGTTCAGCTCGCCGTACTCGACGTGGCCGCTGTCGACCAGGACCAGAGCACCCACCCGCTCGGGCGCCAGCGCGTGCATCCGGACCGCGATCGCCCCGCCCCAGCTGTGGCCGACCAGCGTCACCCGGTCGGCGCCGAGGGCATCGGCCCACCGCCAGACGCGGCCCGCGAGCCGCTCGACGTCGTACTCCTCGGGCGGGAGCGGTGGGTCCAGTCCGTAGCCGGGCAGGTCCGGAGCCACGACGCGGTAGCCCGCCTCGACGAGTGGGCCGACGGCACAGCCGTACAGGGCACCGGTCGACACGGGGCCCATCGCGTGCAGCGCCATGACGAGGCGTTCGCCGTCACCCCACGCGCGCATCCAGGCGTCCACGGCGCCAGCCTCTCCCCTGTCGCCACCGCTCGCTAGGTTTCGGCCGTGGGCTGCGACATCCCCGACTTCCTCGAGCTGGTCCACCAGCTGGAGGACGTCGGCCAGCACGACCGCGAGCGATGGTCGGCGTTCGAGGTGGGCCGGCGCGGCTTCGCCTACCTGTGGCCGCGCACCCGCACCGTCGGGCTCAAGCAGACCCTCGCCGAGCAGCTGGCCCTGGTCGCCGAGCGGCCGGAGGTCTTCGAGGTGCAGTACACCTCCGGCGGCTACGGCTGGGTCGTGGTGCAGCTCGACGGGGTCGAGCGCGACGAGCTGGCCGAGCTCACCTTCGAGGCGTGGCGGCTCACCGCTCCGGCGGCGCTGGTGCAGGCGCGGGCCGACCGGCTGCCCGACTGACCCGTCCGGCCTTCACGACGGCCGTTCGGGGCGGCACCAGGACGACCGCCGCGGCGGCGTTCTCGGCCGGTACGACGACGAGGTCGGCGGCCGCGCCCTCTTCGACGCCCCGGCCGTCACCGGTGAGCAGCATCCGGCCTCCGGTCGTGGCGGCCCGTAGCACGACCTCGAGGTCGTCGTCGCGCCGGAAGCCGCTGCGGTAGGCGACGTGCCGCGCCCGCTCGAGCAGGTCGCCGGTGCCGTAGGGGCCCCACAGGTCGCGGATGCCGTCGTGGCCGATGCCGGTGACCACCCCGGCCTCGGCCAGGCGGCGCAGCGGCGGCACCGGGAAGCTGTACGGGGCGGCCGTGACCACGCCGATGCCGGCCTCCGCGAGCCGCTCGGCCAGCCGACCCGCCGAGGCGTCGTCGAGGTCCCCGAACGCGTAGCAGTGGCTCGCCACCACGCGGCCCTGCAGCCCGAGGGCCGGCGTCCGCTCGACGAGCAGCTCGAGCTCGCGGAGACCCTCGGCGCCGTGGCCGTGGAAGTGCAGGTCGACCCCGGCGCCGTGCCGGGTGGCCAGGCCCAGCACCACGTCGAGGTACGCCGCGGCGTCGCCCTCGGCGGCCGGGTCCAGCCCGCCCACGACGGTGGCGCCCGCCTGCAGCGCCTCGTCCAACAGCTCCGCCGTACCGGGCCTCGACAGCAGTCCGTGCTGAGGGAACGCCACCTGCTGCACGTCGACGCGGTCGCGCACCTCCGCCGCGAGCTCCGCCACCGCCAGCACCCCGCGCAGGCCGACCTCGGGGTCGACGTCGGTGTGCGTGCGCAAGGCCGTCGTACCGGCGTCCGCCATCGCCGAGACCAGGGCCCGCATCGCCTGCGGGTCCGGGATCCCGAGCTCGCTGCGCCGGCCCCGGTCGTGCTCGATCCGCGAGGCCAGGTCGTCGCGGGCCAGGTGCGATACCCACGGACGACCGAACAGGGTCTTGTCCAGGTGGCAGTGCGCCTCGACCAGACCCGGCAGCACCAGGCAGCCGATCGCGTCGAGGGCCTCGGTGGCGCCGCCTGTCCCGACCGGCAGTACGGCCTCGACCACCCCGGCTGTGATGACCACGTCGACGGGCTCGGCCGCGCCGAGCAGCCGGCCGCCGGTCACGACGAGGTCAGGCACGTTCGCGAGGCTAGTCCGCTGACTCACGGGCGTCGGTGGAACGCGACCTTCCCACTGGGCGTCGTGGTCATGGTGTATCTCGGGTCGTGGGCTCGGGCGTGGTGGGGTGGGCAGAGCATCATGCCGTCGCGGTCGGTGCCTCCGCCGTCGGCCCAGCGGACCGGGTGGTGCAGGTGGGTCAGGCCGGGTGGCCAGTCGCAGCCCTCGACCTGGCATCCGCCTGCCTCGATGGTCTTGGCGATGCGTTGGGCCTCGGAGTGGAAGCGCCGCTTGCGGCCCAGGTCGAGGACCTGGGACTTCCCGCCGAGGACGGCGGGGATGATCCCGGCCTCACAGGCGAGCCGGCGGGCCTGGCCGGCGCCGATGGTCTCGCCGGTGTCCAGGTTCGCCGCTCTGAGGCCGCCGAGGAGCGAGTCGAGGGTGACGGTGACCACGACGGTGGCGTTGACCCCGCCGGCGTGGGGAAGATCCTTGACGGGGTAGCGCTGGATCAGCTCGGTGAACGCCCGACCGAGCCGTTCCGGGGTCGGCCGCCGCTCGCCTTGCGGGCCGGTGGTGGCGGCCTGGTGCTTGGGGGCGGCGAATGCCAGCAACGCCTTCTTCAGTGCAGCGCCGGACAGGGTGTCGAGGGTGAACCGGCCGTGGACCTTGCCGTGGCCGTCCTCCCACATCGTCAACCGACAGGCGGCCTGGGCGTCGCGTTCCTCGCGCTCGAGGATCGTGGCTTCGTGGGCGTCGGCGGCCTCGGGGTCGACGACCTCGAGCACCCGTCGGCCGAGGTTCTTGAGCGCCTTGGCGTCGAAGTGGACTGCCTCGGCCAGCAGGTGCGCCTCGGCCTCCTCGACCACGGCCTGGTCGAGATCGTGGGGGAGGTCATCCAACGCACGCAGGATGACCTCGGCCTGCTCGACCTGCACCCGACCCTCCGCGAGCGCCTCGCGGGTCAGGTCGTGGGCCTCGAGCCCGGCCGCGAGCCGGGTGGTGCGGTGCGCGGCGGCGCGGGTGGCCTTGGTGTGGTGGGCGAACCAGTTCGCGGTCGAGGTCGCCCCCGTCTGGCCGGCCACGTCGATCGTCCCGGCGTGAGTGACCAGCCGGGCCTTCAGCTCGGCCAGCTGCGCCTCGGCGCGGAGCAGGTCCCCGATGGCCGCGGTGGTCTCCGCGGGGTCCATCGACCACAACGGCACCCCGGCCACGCTCGAGAGCTGGTCCCGCACCCCGGCCATCGCCCGGGTGACCCGGTGCGGGCGGTGCGCGATCGCCGTCATGACACCTATCCAAGCAGCGACCACCGACACTCGTCCGGGTCCGGAATCCCCTTGTCCACAACGGAAATCGACCACATGGGTCATCCGATCCGGAGGTCCCTGAGTGCCTGTGCGGGCGGTGGCTCGAGACTCGTCCCGTCGAGGCTCATTGCGCTCGCACTCAGGACAGGCGCGGAGAGGTTGTCACGCGGCCGGCAGCAGCACGCGGAAGGTGGTCCCGACGCCCAGCTCGGACTCGACCTCGATCCGTCCGCGGTGCCGGCGCACCACCCGATCCACCACGGGCAGGCCCAGGCCGGTGCCGGGCCGGCTGCGCGCAGCCACGTTCTCGGACCGGAAGAACTCCTCGAAGAGCCGGCCCTGCTCCTCCTCGGCGATGCCGATGCCCCGGTCGCGCACGCACAGCTCGACGTACGGCGACCCGCCCTCGCGGACCTCCTCGAGCGTGACCGACACCGAGCCACCGGGGTCGGAGTACTTGATGGCGTTGGAGACGAGGTTGGAGACGAGGTCGTCGAGCTCACCAGGGTCGCCGGTGACCAGCAGCGGCTCGGACGGGGCGCTCACCGACGTGGTCAGGTGGCCCGTGGCGGCCTCGAGGGCGACGCCGTCGAGGCTGTCGCGGACGAGGGCGCCGAGGTCCACCGGCACCTCCTGCAGGGGCCGGTCGGGGTTGTTGACCCTGGCCAGCACCAGCAGGTCGGTCACCATCTCCTGGATCCGGCCGGTCGCGCGCTCGATCGCGCGCAGCGCCCGCTCGGCGGGGTCGCCGGGTGGCAGGTCGTCGAGCAGCAGCTCGAGGTTGCCGCTGATCGCCGCGACCGGGTTCTGCAGCTGGTGCGAGAGCGCGTCGATGAGCTGCCCGCGGTAGTCGGAGGTGGCCCGCTCGCGGCGCATGCCGTACTCGAGCGCGGCCCGGTCGAGCAGCGCGATCACCGCACGCCCGGCCTGCCGCGCGTAGAGCTCCAGGACCCGGCGCTGCTCGGCGTCCGGGCGCTGGCCGTGGCGGGGCAGGTCGACCGAGAGGACGCCGCGCAGCACGCCGTACTCGTCCTCGAGCAACGCGACCAGCAGGTCGTGCGGGTGCCAGCGGCCGCGGTCCTCGGCGGGCGTGCGGTTCTGGATGTAGGAGTACGCGTCGAGGCGCCCGGTCTGCCGCTCGTGCGGGACGAACCGGAGCGCCCCCCACTCCTCGGCGTTCTCCAGCTCGGCCAGGACGTCGTCGATCCGCGGGTGCAGGTGGGAGAGCTCGGCGCGCGCCTCGTCATCGCCGGCGATGGCGATCGTGTGGAGGCGGCCCTCGTGGACGATGGAGATGGCAGCGAGCTCGAACCCGGCGAGCTCGGTCACGCCCTCCGCGATGAACTGGAGACCGGCCGCGTCGACCGCGGTCGGACCCATCGGCTCATCGGTCGCCATGGGGAAGTCGTAACACAGCCCCCTCGTCCTCCGCCGCTGCTCGGGCGGACGGCGGCGGCGGGAGCGCCGCCACGGCCACGGCGAGGAGCAGCGCCGCGACCACGCCGTCCAGCCAGTAGTGGTTCGCCGTGACCACCACGACCGCCACGGTGACGAGCGCGTGCGCGGTGGCCACCCACGCCAGCCACCGCGGGCCGGTCCGGTGCAGGACGTAGGCGATGAGGACGGCCCAGCCGACGTGCAGGCTCGGCATCGCGGCGAACTGGTTGGCCAGGTCGCCGCTCGCGCCGGCGTAGGCGTCGGGGCCGAACGCGGCCATGGTGTCGACGAAGCCCCACTGCGGGAACATCCGCGGCGGCGCGAGCGGGAAGACGATGTGCACGACCAGCGCGGTCCCCGTCAGCGCGATGACGAGGTTGCGCGCCCAGAGGTACTCCGGGCGCGGCCGGAAGAGGTAGCCCCACACGAGGAAGGCCACCATCACCGGGAAGTGCACCGAGACGTAGTAGACGTTCGCGAGGTGCAGCAGTCCCGAGGGGACGAGCCCCTGGAGCGTGGCCTCGGACGGCAGGTGCAGCAGCCGCTCGAGGTGATGGACGTGGATGGCGTTCTCGAACGCCGCCGCCTCCTGGCCGCGGGCGAGCAGCCGGCCGAACCGGTAGAGCTCGAAGAGGACGGCGACCAGGACCAGCTCGAGGACCGCCCGCAGCACGGTCGGCCCGGCGCGCCTCACTGCCCGACGTACCGTCGTCGGTGTCTCTCCCATGACCAGTGCCATCGCCCCTCCTCTGCACCGGTTTATCTCGTCATGACACCAACACGCACCCGGGTATTCCCCGAGTTCGGCCCTGAGGGCGCCCCGGGGCGTCTCCGGGGGCGTCCCCCGGGAGCCTCTCCGGGGCGTCTCCGGGGACGTCTCCGGGAGCCTCTCCGGGGCGTCTCCGGCACCCCCGTTCGGGGGGTGGGGTCGTGGGTTCTCGGCCAGTCGACGCAGAATGCGGACAGGGAGAGCGAACCTGTGGAGACTTTGGTGCGTCTGTCGTACGGAGGCAGTCTCCGGTGGAAAGGGTGCACGTGAAGAAGGTCCATGCCCTCGTGGCAGCCGTCGTGGCGGCAGTTCTCGTCCTGACCCTGGAGGCGCAGGCCACCGCGCTGAGCCCGGACGACGGGTCGTCGTTCGACTCGACGCCGGCCTCGGCGTCGGGGTCGGTGTCGTCCTCGGCACCGTCCGGGTCCGACGACCCGGCGAGCGGTGCCGCCCGGCTCGACGCGCCAGCGCAGAAGCGGCAGGGCAAGGGGAAGGGCGCCTACCGCGTCCCGACCGGCGCGTTCTTCAACAACCCGCGCGGCGGCTGGGACGTCCGGCTCAAGATCGAGCGCCAGGTGGTGCGCGCCATCGACCACACCAAGAAGGGCGCGACCATCCGGATCGCGCTGTACTCCTTCGACCGGATCCCCGTGGCCAAGCGGCTGATCGCCGCGCGCAACCGCGGCGTGCACGTGCAGCTGCTCCTCAACGACCACCAGGACACCCGGGCGATGAAGATGCTGCGCGCCCGCCTGGGCACCAACGTCAAGAAGAAGGACTTCATCTACAAGTGCCACTCGGGCTGTCGCACCGACAACCGCAAGCGGCTGCTGCACACGAAGTTCTACACGTTCACCAAGACCGGTCGCTCCAAGGACGCCCTGTTCTTCGGCTCCGCGAACCTGACCATGAACGCCGCCCGGCACCAGTGGAACGACCTGTTCTTCACCGCGGGCCGCGAGGAGCTCTTCGACCAGTACGTCGCGCTGTTCAACGACATGAAGAAGGACTACGAGAAGCAGCAGCCGCCGCTCCCCACCTTCTGCGGGATCCCGTTCGACGCGATCACCTGTGACGACGCGATCGACTTCGGGACCACCGTCACGTTCCCGCGCTACCTCGGCCCGGGCAACGACCCGATCATCGCGATCCTCGACCGCGTCCAGTGCGTCACGACGAACGCCGCCGGCCAGAAGGTGCGGACCAAGCTCGCGGTCAACATGCACACGATCCGCGGTCGGCGCGGCGACTACCTGGCCGACGCGTACCGCCGCAAGTTCGCCGAGGGCTGCCAGGCCCGGTTCAGCTTCGGCCTCGTCGGGTTCCACACCAAGGGCCACCTCGGCGCCCGGACGCCGCGCGGTCACCTGCCGCTGCGCTCGACGAGCTTCGACTACCACCCCGACCAGGAGGTGAAGAACCCCGACGGGAAGCTCGACCTCACCCTCGACTACTACTCGCACGAGAAGTACCTCGTCATCGACGGCAACTACGCCGGCAACCCGCACGCCAAGCTCGTGTTCACGGGCTCATCCAACTGGGGTGCGCTCGGCGCGGTCAACGACGAGATCCTCGTCGCCATCCAGGGCAAGCAGATCGTGCGCCAGTACATGGCGAACTTCGACTTCATGTGGCGGCCGGGCAACTCCCGCAACGCCTACACGACGTCGTACACCCACTTCCGGGTCCCGGTCGTGCGGATCGGCCCGGACGGCGAGAAGGTCGTCACCTACCGGACCGAGCGGCGCAAGCAGGTCACCGTCGACCCGGCCCTGGTCTACCGCCCGGCCGGCCCGTTCTGGGAGGACGACTGACGGGTCGCCGCTGACTCACGTCGACGGTGGTGGAGACGGGCGCGCCAGCGCCTGTCTCCACCCATCCGCAGCGCAGGCACCCCCTGAACCCGCGCCGGTCGAGCCTGTCGAGACCCCCGCAACCAGGCTTCGAAGCCACCGCAGGCCGGGCACCCGCTCGACCACCGCCGGTCGAGCCCGTCGAGACCACCGCACGCGCACGCTGGGAGCCGACCCGCCGGACATCTCGACAGGCTCGATGAGCGGTGGCCCGGTCCCAGCCTCGGCTCACCCGGCCGGAAGGCACCCGCTCGACCACCGCCGGTCGAGCCCGTCGAGACCACCGCAACGAGCGCTGGAAGCCGACCCCGCGGACATCTCGACAGGCTCGATGAGCGGCGGCCCGGACCCAGCCCCGGCTCACCCGGCCGGACAGGCACCCGCTCGACCCCGCCGGTCGAGCCTGTCGAGACCACCGCACCGAGCGCTGGGAGCCGACCCGCGGACATCTCGACAGGCTCGATGAGCGGCGGCCCGGTCCCAGCCCCGACTCACCCGGCCGGACAGGCACCCGCTCGACCACCGCCGGTCGAGCCTGTCGAGACCACCGCAACCAGGGCTGGAAGCCGACCCCGCGGACATCTCGACAGGCTCGATGACCGGCGGCCCGGTCCCAGCCCCGGCTCACCCGGCCGGACAGGCACCCGCTCGACCACCGCCGGTCGAGCCTGTCGAGACCACCGCAACGAACGCTGGGAGCCGACCCCGCGGACATCTCGACAGGCTCGATGAGCGGCGGCCCGGTCCCAGCCCCGGCTCACCTGGCCGGAGAGGCACCCGCTCGACCACCGCCGGTCGAGCCCGTCGAGACCACCGCAACCAGGGCTGGGAGCCGACCCCGCGGACATCTCGACAGGCTCGATGAGCGGTGGCCCGGTCCCAGCCCCGGCTCACCCGGCCGGACAGGCACCCGCTCGACCACCGCCGGTCGAGCCCGTCGAGACCACCGCACGCGCACGCTGGGAGCCGACCCCGCGGACATCTCGACAGGCTCGATGAGCGGCGGCCCGGTCCCAGCCCCGGCTCACCCGGCCGGACAGGCACCCGCTCGACCCCCGCCGGTCGAGCCCGTCGAGACCACCGCAACGAGCGCTGGGAGCCGACCCCGCGGACATCTCGACAGGCTCGATGAGCGGCGGCCCGGTCCCAGCCCCGGCTCACCCGGCCGCGACAGGCACCCGCTCGACCACCGCCGGTCGAGCCCGTCGAGACCACCGCAACGAACGCTGGGAGCCGACCCCGCGGACATCTCGACAGGCTCGATGAGCGGCGGCCCGGTCCCAGCCCCAACTCACCCAGCCGGACAGGCACCCCCTGAACCCGCGCCGGTCGAGCCCGTCGAGACCACCGCAACGAGCGCTGGGAGCCGACCCCGCGGACATCTCGACAGGCTCGATGAGCGGTGGCCCGGTCCCAGCCCCGGCTCACCCGGCCGGACAGGCACCCGCTCGACCACCGCCGGTCGAGCCTGTCGAGACCACCGCACCGAGCGCTGGGAGCCGACCCGCGGACATCTCGACAGGCTCGATGAGCGGCGGCCCGGTCCCAGCCCCGGCTCACCCGGCCGGACAGGCACCCGCTCGACCACCGCCGGTCGAGCCTGTCGAGACCACCGCAACCAGGGCTGGAAGCCGACCCCGCGGACATCTCGACAGGCTCGATGAGCGGTGGCCCGGCCCCAGCCCCAACTCACCAGACTTCGAAACCACCGCAACGAACGCTGGAAGCCGACCCCGCGGACATCTCGACAGGCTCGATGAGCGGTGGCCCGGTGCCTGTCTCGGGACCTCTGCGGCGGGCGGAACGTCCCGGCCCCCACCGGGCCTTTCGTCCCTGACTCCGTGGGAGCAGACTCAGGTAGGAGTGGACCAGCGGCTTTCGGCGTCGACGAGGAGGACTCCCCCATGGCCGAGATGAAGACAGCTGGCAGCACCGGGTCGAAGGCGAGCGTGCCGCCGGCCGCGGTCAGCGGGACCGCGTGGCTGATGCTCGCGATCGCGACGCTGGGCTTCGCGGTGTGCTTCTGGGCCTGGGCCCTGATCAGCCCGCTCGGCCCGCTGTTCCGGGACAACGGCCGGCTCGGTCCGTTGACCGAGTCCGACGTCGCCCTCATGGTCGCGGTCCCGGTCATCGTCGGCTCGCTCGGCCGGATCATCGTCGGCGCCCTCACCGACGCCTACGGCGGCCGGCTGATGTTCCCGATCGTCGCCGCGGCCACGATCGTGCCGGTGCTCTTCCTCGGCTTCTTCGCCCTCGACTCCTACACCGCGATGCTGGTCGGCGGCTTCTTCCTCGGCATCGGCGGCACCGCCTTCGCCGTGGGCGTCCCCTTCGTCAACGCGTGGTTCCCGCCCGAGCGACGCGGCCTGGCGATCGGCGTCTTCGGCGCCGGCATGGGCGGCACCGCGATCAGCGCCCTGACCACGGTCAAGCTCTTCACCAACGTCGGCGACACGGCTCCTTTCGTGATCGTGTCGATCGCGCTCGCGGCGTACGCCGTGCTGTCGTGGCTGGTGCTGCGCGACGCACCGGGCCGCAGCGCCCCGACCACGTCCCTGGGCTCGCGGCTGCGCAGCAACGCCGCGCTGCCGATCACCTGGCAGGCCTGCATCCTCTACGCGGTGGCCTTCGGCGGCTACGTGGCCTTCTCGGTCTACCTGCCCGCCTACCTCAAGACGGCCTACGACCTGACCCCGGCCGACGCGGCCAACCGGATGGCCGGCTTCGTCGTGGTCGCGGTGATCATGCGGCCGGTCGGCGGCTGGCTGTCCGACCGGGTCGGCCCGGTCGCGGTCCTCGCCGTCGGGTACGGCGTCGTCGCGGTCGGCGCGAGCATCGCCGCGGGCCAGCCCATCCTCGAGCACGTCGGCACCGTCGCGTTCCTGTCCATGGCGGCCGCGCTCGGCGCCGGCAGCGGGGCGACGTTCGCGCTGATCGCGAAGGTGACCGAGCCCGCCCGGGTGGGCGGGGTGACCGGCCTCGTCGGCGCCGCCGGCGGCCTCGGCGGCTTCGTGCCACCCCTGATCATGGGCTACGTCTACGGGCACACCGACTCCTACGCCATCGGCCTGGTCCTGCTGGCGGTGACCGCGGCGCTCACGCTCGTGCTCACGCTCACGGTCGTACGCCGCACCGCCGCGGCCGCGGCGGTCACCGCGTGAGCGCCCGAGCCGGGCTCGACAGCCCGCTGGTCGACGCCCTGGTCCGCACCCGGCGCTACTTCACCCGCGGCACGGTCTCCGACGACCTGCGCACGCTGACCAAGGCCGGCGGCCGCGACGCCGACGACTTCTACCGCGACCGCTGGAGCCACGACAAGGTCGTCCGCTCGACGCACGGGGTCAACTGCACCGGGTCCTGCTCGTGGAAGGTGTACGTCAAGAACGGCATCATCACGTGGGAGACCCAGCAGACCGACTACCCCTCGCCCGGCCCGGACCGGCCGGACTACGAGCCCCGCGGCTGCCCGCGGGGCGCGGCCTTCTCCTGGTACACCTACTCGCCGACCCGGGTCCGCTACCCCTACGTGCGCGGGGTGCTCCTGCAGATGTACCGCGAGGCGCTGCGCCAGCACGGCGACCCGGTGGCCGCCTGGGCCCACGTCGTCGACCACCCCGACCGCGCCCGCGCGTACAAGTCCGCCCGCGGCAAGGGCGGGATGGTCCGCACGACGTGGGACGAGGCGACCGAGATGGTCGCCGCGGCTTACGTGCACACGATCAGGAAGTGGGGGCCGGACCGGGTGGCCGGCTTCTCACCGATCCCGGCGATGTCGATGGTCTCCCACGCCTCCGGCGCGCGCTTCACCTCGCTGGTCGGTGGCGCGATGCTCTCGTTCTACGACTGGTACGCCGACCTGCCGGTCGCGTCACCGCAGGTCTTCGGCGACCAGACCGACGTCCCCGAGTCGGGCGACTGGTGGGACGCCGGCTACCTCATCATGTGGGGCTCGAACCTGCCGGTGACCCGGACCCCCGACGCGCACTGGATGGCCGAGGCCCGCTACCGCGGCCAGAAGGTGATCGCGGTCTCGCCCGACTACGCCGACAACGTGAAGTTCGCCGACGAGTGGCTCGCGGTGAACCCCGGCACCGACGGCGCGCTGGCGCTGGCGATGGGGCGGGTGATCCTCCAGGAGTTCTTCGTCGAGCGGACCACGCCGTACTTCGAGGAGTACGTGCGCCGCTTCACCGACCTGCCGTACCTGGTCCGCCTCGACGAGGGGGCCGACGGCCGGGTCGAGCCCGGCAAGATGCTCACCGCGGCCGACCTCGAGGCGCACGCCGCCGAGCCGAACGCCGCGTTCAAGCCGGTGCTGCTCGACAGCCGCACCGGCGAGCCGGTGGTGCCGCACGGCAGCGTCGGCCACCGCTTCGGCGACGCGGACGCCGGCCGCTGGAACCTCGACCTCGAGGGTGTCGAGCCCGAGCTCCGGATCGGCACCGGGACCCAGGTGGCGATCACGCTGCCGCTCTTCGACCCCGTCGACGGCACCCCCGGCGAGACCACGGTGACGGTGCCGGTCCGCGAGGTCGGCGGCCACCGGGTGACCACGGTGTTCGAGCTGATGCTCGCGCGCTACTCCGGCTACACGCCCGAGTGGCAGGAGCCGATCACCGGCGTGCCGGCGTCGGCGGCCGCCCGCATCGCCCGCGAGTTCGCGCAGAACGCCGCCGACTCGCGCGGCCGCTCGATGATCGTGATGGGCGCCGGCACCAACCACTGGTTCCACTCCGACACGATCTACCGAGGCTTCCTGGCCCTCACCACGCTCACCGGCTGCCAGGGCGTCAACGGCGGCGGGTGGGCCCACTACGTCGGCCAGGAGAAGTGCCGGCCGGTGACCGGGTGGGCGCAGCTGGCGTTCGCGCTCGACTGGACCCGGCCGCCGCGCCAGATGATCCAGACGGCGTACTGGTACCTGCACACCGACCAGTTCCGCTACGACCACGTCGGGGCCGACGCGCTGTCCTCGGCCCACCCGCGCGACGGTCGGTTCGCGGGCCGCACCACGGCCGACCTGATCGCGCAGAGCGCCCGGATGGGCTGGATGCCGTCGTACCCGACCTTCGACCGCAACCCGCTCGAGCTGGCCGACGAGGCCCGGGCGGCCGGGACCACCGCGGCCGAGCACGTCGTCGCGCAGCTGCGGTCCGGCGAGCTCGGCTTCGCCTGCGAGGATCCCGACGCCCCGGAGAACTTCCCGCGCGTGCTCGCGGTCTGGCGGGCCAACCTGCTCGGCTCCTCGGCCAAGGGCAACGAGTACTTCCTGCGCCACCTGCTGGGCACCGACTCGTCGCTGCGCGCGGAGGAGGCGCCGCCCGAGGGCCGCCGGCCCCGCGACGTCGTCTGGCGCGACCAGGCCCCCGAGGGCAAGCTCGACCTGCTGCTGTCCCTCGACTTCCGGCAGACGAGCACGACGCTCTTCTCCGACGTCGTCCTGCCCGCGGCCACGTGGTACGAGAAGCACGACCTCAACACGACCGACATGCACCCGTTCGTGCACTCGTTCAACCCGGCGATCGCGCCGCCGTGGCAGACCCGGACCGACTGGGACGCCTGGCAGACCATCGCGACCCGGTTCAGCGAGCTGGCCGCCGAGCACCTCGGCGTACGCCGCGACGTCGTGGCGGTGCCGCTGCTCCACGACACCCCCGACGCCCTGGCGACCCCGCACGGCGTGGTCCGCGACTGGTCGGCCGGCGAGTGCGAACCGGTGCCCGGCGTGACCATGCCGAAGCTGGTCGAGGTCGAGCGCGACTACGGCGCCGTGGGCGCGAAGATGACCGCCCTCGGCCCGCTGATGGACACGCTCGGCGCGACGACCAAGGGCATCACCTACGACGTGACCGCGTCCGTCGACTACCTGCGCGGCACGAACGGCGCCGTCCGCGGCGGCCCCGCGGACGGCCGGCCCTCGCTGGTGCGGGACGTGCACGCGTGCGAGGCGATCCTCGCGCTCTCCGGCACCACCAACGGGCACCTGGCCACCCAGGGCTTCAAGACCCTGGAGAAGCGCACCGGCACCCAGCTGCACGATCTCGCGGCCGAGCACGAGGGCAAGCAGATCACCTTCGCCGACACCCAGGCGGCGCCGACGCCGGTGATCACCTCGCCGGAGTGGTCGGGCTCGGAGACCGGCGGCCGCCGGTACTCGCCGTTCACGATCAACGTCGAGCGCCTCAAGCCGTGGCACACGCTGACCGGCCGGCAGACCTTCTACCTGGACCACGACTGGATGGTCGAGCTCGGCGAGAGCCTCCCGGTCTACCGGCCACCCCTCGACATGACCGCGCTCTTCGCCGAGCCGCGGATCGGCGACGTGGGCGAGCTCGGCGTCACCGTCCGCTACCTGACCCCGCACAACAAGTGGTCGATCCACTCGGAGTACCAGGACAACCTCTTCATGCTCTCGCTCTCGCGCGGCGGGCAGACGATCTGGATCAGCGAGGCGGACGCCGCCAAGGTCGGGGTCGAGGACAACGACTGGATCGAGGCCGTCAACCGCAACGGCGTCGTGGTGGCGCGGGCGATCGTCTCGCACCGGATGCCGGAGGGCACGGTCTACATGCACCACGCGCAGGACCGGCTCATCGACGTACCCATCGCGGAGACGTCGGGGCGGCGCGGTGGCATCCACAACTCGCTGACCCGGCTGCTGGTCAAGCCGAGCCACCTCATCGGCGGGTACGCGCAGCTCACCTTCGCCTTCAACTACCTCGGCCCGACCGGCAACCAGCGCGACGAGGTCACGGTGATCCGCAAGAGGTCGCAGGAGGTGACCTACTGACATGAAGGTCATGGCCCAGATGGCGATGGTGATGAACCTCGACAAGTGCATCGGCTGCCACACCTGCTCGGTCACGTGCAAGCAGGCGTGGACCAACCGGGCCGGCACCGAGTACGTCTGGTTCAACAACGTCGAGACCCGGCCCGGACAGGGCTACCCGCGCCGCTACGAGGACCAGGAGGAGTGGCGCGGCGGGTGGATGCTCAACAAGCGGGGCCGGCTCGCGCTCAAGGGCGGCGGCCGGCTGCGCAAGCTGCTCACGATCTTCTCCAACCCCAAGCTGCCCTCGATCCACGACTACTACGAGCCGTGGACCTACGACTACGCCACGCTCACCGACGCGCCCGCGCAGGAGCACACGCCGGTGGCCCGGCCGAAGTCGCTCCTGACGGGCAAGGACATGAAGATCTCGTGGTCGGCGAACTGGGACGACGACCTCGGTGGCTCGGCGGCGACGTACCGCAGCGACCCGGTGCTGCAGAAGATCTCGACGCAGGTGCAGCGCTCCTTCGAGGAGACGTTCATGTTCTACCTGCCGCGGATCTGCGAGCACTGCCTCAACCCGTCGTGCGCGGCGTCCTGCCCGAGCGGCGCGATCTACAAGCGCACCGAGGACGGCATCGTGCTCGTCGACCAGGACCGCTGCCGCGGCTGGCGGATGTGCGTCTCCGGCTGCCCGTACAAGAAGGTCTACTTCAACCACCGCACGGGCAAGGCCGAGAAGTGCACGTTCTGCTTCCCGCGGATCGAGGTCGGGCAGCCCACCGTCTGCTCGGAGACCTGCGTCGGCCGGCTGCGCTACATCGGCCTGGTGCTCTACGACGCCGACAAGGTGCTCGAGGCGGCCTCGACCCCCGACGAGCAGGGGCTCTACGAGGCGCAGCGCTCGGTGTTCCTCGACCCCGAGGACCCCGACGTGCGCCGCGCGGCCGAGCAGGCCGGCATCCCGCACGACTGGGTCGAGGCGGCCCGCCGCTCGCCGATCCACGCGCTCATCAACCGCTACGAGGTGGCGCTCCCGTTGCACCCGGAGTACCGCACGATGCCGATGGTCTGGTACATCCCGCCGCTCTCGCCGGTGGTCGACGTGGTCCGCGACACCGGCGAGGACGCCGAGGACAGCGGCAACCTCTTCGCCGCCATCGATGCGCTCCGGATCCCCGTGGAGTACCTCGCCGAGCTGTTCACTGCCGGCGACGTCACCCCGGTGGACGCGGTGCTGCGCAAGCTCGCCGCGATGCGCTCGTACATGCGCGACCTCAACCTCGGCCGCGAGCCGGACGCCTCGATCCCCGCCTCGGTCGGGATGAGCGAGGAGGACGTCTACGACATGTACCGGCTCCTGGCGCTGGCCAAGTACGACGAGCGGTACGTCATCCCGCCGGCGCACGCCGAGCAGGCGCACGCCCTGGAGGAGCTCGCCACCGAGTGCGCGCTCGACTACGAGGGCGGGCCGGGGATGGGCGGCTGGGGACCGTTCGGCGAGGGCTCGGGCGGGGCGAGTCCGATCGCCGTCGAGAACTTCCAGATGCTCCGCGACCGGCAGACCTCCGACACCGTCGCGGCGCCGGACGACAAGGGGGCGCGGGTGAACCTCCTCAACTGGGACGGCAAGGGCTCCCCGTCCGGCCTGTTCCCACCCCGGCCGGACGAGGAGGGCGGTCCCCGGTGACCCGCCTGTCCGACGCCGAGCTCACCGTCGCCTGGCAGTGCGCCTCCCTGCTGCTCGACTACCCCGACCCGCAGCTGCTGGAGCGGCTCGACCTGATCGACTCCGCCGCAACGGGGCTGCCGGCCGGCCCCGGCGCACCGCTACGGCGTACGGTCGCGGAGCTGCGCGGCGCCGAGCTGTCCGAGCTGGAGCGCGACTACGTCGAGACCTTCGACCTCACCAAGCGGCACAGCCTGTTCCTCACCTGGTTCGCCCACGGCGACACCCGCAAGCGGGGCCAGGCGCTGCTGCGGTTCCGGGAGACCTACCGCGCGGCCGGGGTCGAGGACTCCGCGGAGGAGCTGCCCGACCACCTGTGCCTGGTGCTGGAGTTCGCGGCCACGGTCGACCGCGACGCCGGCCGCCGGCTGATGCTCGACCACCGTGCCGGGCTCGAGCTGCTGCGGCTGGCGCTGACCGAGACGGGCGCCCGCTGGGCCGGCGCACTCCAGGCGGTGTGCGCGACCCTGCCGCCCCTGCGCGGCGACGAGCACGAGGCGATCCGGCGGCTGGCCGCCGAGGGACCGCCGGAGGAGGAGGTCGGGCTGGCGCCGTACGGCGGACCGACGCTGCTGCCCGTGCCGACCGTGCCCCCGGCCCCGGTCGGAGGTCGGTGATGGACCAGTTCCTCTGGGTGGTCTTCCCCTACCTGTGCCTGGCCACGTTCGTGGTCGGCCACTTCTGGCGCTACCGCTACGACAAGTTCGGGTGGACCACCCGCTCCTCGCAGCTCTACGAGGACCGGATGCTGCGCATCGGCAGCCCGCTCTTCCACTTCGGCATGCTCGGTGTCGTCGGCGGCCACGTGATCGGCCTGCTCGTGCCGGAGGGCTGGACCGACGCCCTCGGCATCACCGAGACGATGTACCACACGGCCGCGATCATCGGCGGCCTCACGGCCGGCGTGATGGCGCTGGTCGGCCTGGCCATCCTGATCTACCGCCGCCGCACGGTGGGGCCGGTCTTCTCGGCGACGACGAACATGGACAAGGTCATGTACGCCTTCCTGGCCGTGGTCATCGTGCTGGGGATGTGGAACACCATCGCCGGCTCGGTCTTCAACCTCGGCGGGAAGTACGACTACCGGGAGGGCGTCTCGGTCTGGTACCGCTCGTTCCTCGCCCTCAGTCCGGACGCCGACCTCATGGCCGAGGCGCCGCTGGGCTTCCAGCTGCACGCGCTGGTGGCGTTCTCGCTGTTCGCGCTGTGGCCGTTCACCCGGCTCGTGCACGTGTTCAGCGCGCCGCTGGGCTACCTCACGCGGCCCTACATCGTCTACCGGAGCCGCGACGACCGGCTGGGGAACCGCCGGCCGCGGCGCGGCTGGGAGCAGCCCACTAGACGGGCTTGACGACGGTCAGCAGCACGACCGCATCCTCGTCGGCGTGCAGGGCGTGCCGCTCCGGCGGGATCACGACCAGCTCGCCCGGCAGCCCCGCCCACTCACCGGAGCCGCTGGTCAGCCGCACCCGGCCGCGCAGCACGTGCAGGGTGGCCTCGCCCGGGCTCTCGTGCTCGGCGAGCTCCGAGCCCTCGGCCATGCCGATCACGGTCTGGCGCAGCGCGTGGTGCCGGCCGCCGTGGACGGTGGCGGCCGCGCGGTGGCTGTGCGCCGACCTCGCTTCGGCGAGGAGGTCGTCGGCGAGCTGCGTGAGATTCCTGGACTCCATGTCCCTTTCTCCCACGTCTTGAGTCAGGCGGCGAGCAGCGTGACGCCGGTGACGACCAGAGCGACCACCTTGACGAGCTCCAGCGCGACGTAGCCCAGGTGGGCCCGGGAGCGCGGCGCGTCCGCCCCGGCGAGCACCGCGTCGGACCGCCGGCCCAGCCGCGGCCGGACCACGAGGAGCTGCACCACCAGCGCCGCCGCCGTCACGACGTACGCCGCCACCGTGGCCCGAGCCGGCGACCCGGCCACCAGCGCCACGGCCACCGTGACCGCGAGCACGACCTCGACGGAGTTGAGCGCCCGGAAGACCAGCCGCCCGATCCCGAGGCCGAGCTGCAGCGTCACGCCCGGCGCCCGGAACTTGAGCGGCGCCTCGAGGAACGAGATGCCCAGCACCATCCCGAGCCACGTGAACAGCAGCGCCACGGCCAGGCCGTCGGCGGCGCTCACACGTCACCCCCGACCGACGGCTCCTCCCCCAGCCCGGCCCGCCGGGCGCGCAGCACCGCCTCCGCGCGGTCGGCCGCTCCGAGCTTGGTGAGGATCGTCGAGACGTTGTTGCGCACGGTCTTGTCGGAGAGGAAGAGGGCCCGCGCGATCCGGCGGTTGTCGTAGCCGCGGGCCACCAGGTCGAGGACCTCGCGCTCGCGCTCGCTCAGCTGCGGGAACAGCTCCCGGCCGGGCTGGGCTGCCAGTCCGCTGAAGAAGGAGCCCAGCCGCTCGGCGATCGCCGGACTGAACACCGCGCCGCCGGCGGCCACCGTGCCGACCGCCTGGAGCAGGTCGGTGCGGCCGGCCCCCTTGACGACGTACCCGCGCGCGCCGGCCCGCATCGCGGCCACGACGGCGTCGTCGTCGGCCGACATGGTGATGACCAGGATCCGCAGGTCGGGGTGGGCCGCCAGCAGCTCGCGGGTGCCGTCGATGCCCGACCCGTCAGGGAGGTTGAGGTCCATCAGCACCACGTCGGGCGTGTGCTCGCCGGCCAACCGGCGCGCCTCCGCGAGCGTGTGCGCCTCGGCGACCACGTCGAGGTCGGGGGCGCCGGCCAGGGCAGCTCGCACGCCGTCGATGAACAGCGGGTGGTCGTCGACCACCATCACCTTGGTCACAGCACTCCTCCCACGGTCAGCGGCAGCCGGGCGCGGACCGACGTGCCGCCGCCCGAGCCGGTGGTGACGTCCAGCGTGCCGCCGATCTCCTCGGCGCGGCGGCGCATCGAGTCCAGGCCGACTCCGGTCCCCGGGTCGGCGGGACCGGCCGCGCGCTCGAGGCCGACGCCGTCGTCGGTGACGTGGAGCTCGAGCCGGTCCGTCCGGTGCACCCGGACGTCGACTCGCGTCGCCTGCGCGTGCTTGCCGGTGTTGGTGAGCGCCTCGGCGACGATCCGGTACACCGCCACCTCGACGGCCGGCCCCAGCTCGAGGACCGGGTCGACGTCGAGGCTGACCTCCAGGCGCGGGGACCGGCTGCGCTCGACCAGCGCCGCCAGCGCTCCCGGCAGGCCGAGCTCGTCGATCCCCGGCGGACGCAGGTCCTCGCAGAGGGTGCGGACCTCGGCCACTGCCTGGGCGACGCTCCTCGTGCCGCGGTCGAGCAGCGCGACGACGGTCGGCTCGTGGACGAGTGCCTGCGCGCTCTCGAGCTGGAGCCGGAGCCCGGCCAGGCTGGCCCCGAGGCCGTCGTGCAGGTCGCGGCGCAGCTGGAACCGCTCGGCCTCGCGGGCCGAGACCAGCGCCTCGCGGCTGCCCTGCAGCTCTCGGTGGAGGTGGAGGGCGGCCACGGCGGGCGCGACCTGGTCGGCGATCCCCTGGAGGATCGACCGGTCCCGCTCCGACAGGGCTGTCTCGCCGGAGCGGGGCGCCACCTCGAGCCAGGCCACGGTCTCCGCGTGGTGACGCAGCTCGAAGCGCTCCCGCGGCTGGGCAGCCTCGTCGCCCGCGGCAGCGATCGCGGCCACGCTTCCCCGGACCACCAGGTGCAGCTCGGCGCGCGGCAGCTGGAGCCCCTCGACGACCGCCGCGCAGACGACCGCGGGGACCCGGTCCACGTCCAGGCCGCTCGCCGTCAGGTCCGCGGAGAGGCGGGTGGTGACCTGGTAGGGGTCCGCCCGCAGGCCGTAGTAGAGGCGGTCCACGCCGGCGCTGAGCCGGCGGCCGAGCGGCTGGAGCAGGACGCCGGCCAGGCCCGCGGCGACAGCGGCGCTGAGCCCGGTCCGGTGCTGGGTGACGCCGTCGAGGACGGCGAAGACGGTGAGGTAGGCACCGGCCACGCAGAGGCCCAGGCTGGCCGCCACGAGCGCGCGGCACACCGCGGTGTCGAGCTCGTACAGCCGGTGCCGGGTCACCGCCACCCCGATGGCCAGCGGGATCAGCGCCACGGCCGCCGCTTGGAGCACCACGTCGGTCGGGGCCGGAATGACGCCCTGGAGAGCGGTCACGGCCGCCAGAAGGGCCGCGGCCGCGAGGAGGACGACGACCTGTCGCCGCTCGAGCCCGGAGGACCGGCGCAGCCGCACCACGAGGCCGCCGAGGGCGACGAGCACCGCCGGGACGAGGAGCAGGGCCGCGCTCAGCGTGGCGGCCTGGGCCACCGGCTCCGAGGTCACCGGCTTGATCAGCACCACTCGCCCCACGAAGTCCTCGGGGTACAGCGCCAGCCCGACCGTGAGCAGTCCGGTGCCCACGACCGAGGCGCGGGCGGCGTACCGCCAGAGCCGGCCGGGGAGCAACCCGTTGGGGTACAGCAGCGGTACCAGCGTGAGCAGGGGCAGGAAGCCCGGCACCCACAGGAACGACTGGACCTGGGCCACCACCCGGGCGGCGTCGGTGGCCGTCTCGGCCGCCAGCGCCACCGCCGTGGCCAGCGCCGCCAGGCCCGAGCAGGCGCCCGACACGAGCAGGACGGCGGCCAGGCGGCGAGCTCCGGACGACAGCTGGCCCACGACCAGCATGAGCGCCGCGATCAGGCTTCCGGCCACGCCGGTGGTCGCGTCCGTCAGGACCTGAGGCCCCAGTCCCAGGTCCCACGTGTGGGTGGTGACCAGCACCACCACCGCCGCCAGCCCTCCCGCGACACCCGGCAGCGCGGCGGCACCGACGAGCACGCGGAAGGACATGGCGCGAAGCGTAGGTGGGGTGGTCACCGGATCCTGCACTCAGGCGTCGCGTCGAGCCGAGGCGATTCCCGCCACCACGGCTACGCCGCCGAGGAGCAGGGTCACCGCGGAGAACGTCGTGGACTCTCCGAAGGCGAGCCCGGCAGTGCCGAGGACCAGGCAGGCGGCCCCGGTCCACAGTGCGAGCTGGCGGGCGGCCGGGACCAGCGCGGCCAGGATCAGGTAGGCCATGAGCACCGTCACCAGCCAGGCCATGTCGAAGAAGTGCGGGTTCGTGAAGTGGTCACCCACAGTGACGGCGTTCTGCCGCTGCAGCTGGTCGATGGCGTAGGGCACGAACCACGCCGTGGCCAGCAGCGCGACCGGGGCCAGCACCGGGTTGACCCGGACCGGGAGCCGGAGCCGAGGCCGCTGCGGCAGCGCCCACCAGAGGAGCGCGCCACCGACCGCGATGACCCCCACGAGGTACGGCGCACCACCACCGGGGGCGAGCGCCGCCAGGACGGCGCCGGTGCCGATGAGCGCCAGATGCTGGTAGCCGGCGGCGCTGCTCGGCCGGGCACCGGCCCAGGCCGCGCGGAGCAGGCCCAGGATCGGCAGGAGCCAGACCGCGAAGAGGATGAGGCCCTGGCCGGTGGCCTGGTGGAAGCGGTGCTCGGTCTCGACGCCGGTCAGCAGCATCCTCGAGATGTTGAGGATGAACATGGCCGGCAGCGCGCAGGTGAGCACGCCGGTGAGGACGAGGGCGGTCCGCCGAGCGGCACCGGGTCGGGTGGTGGACGGCTGGCACGAGATCGAGGTCTCGGTCTGAGTGGTCATGCGACGACCGTGGTGCGCCCGCCGTCCCGGGCGCATCGCCGGAATGTCCCGTGGCTGTCCCGCCGAACGACGAACCGCACGGCCCCCAGATGACGTCGTCGCCCGTCGAGGCCGACCGGCACGCTCGCGAACGCGTGGCCGAGCGTCGCGGCGGCGCAGTCGCGCAGGGAGAGGTGGGTTGTCTCGAGCCGCGTGTGTGCACGGACCCGACGCTGGTCGCCCGACATCCCGGCTCGGGAAGGACATCCTCTCCGTGCCCGCCCCTACGATCACCCCGTGGCCATCGTGGAGCGCGCCCCGGAGCTCGGGGTGCTGCGCGAGGCCGTCCGGGGCGCGGCCGGCGGGAGCGGCAGCGTGGTGGCCGTGGTCGGCGAGCCCGGGGCCGGGAAGTCCGCCCTGGTCGAAGCCGCCGTGGCCGAGGCGGGTCGGCTGCGGGTGCTGCAGACCCGGTGCGACCCGCTGGACACACCGCGGCCGCTCGGGCCGTTCCGCGACCCGGTGTCTCAACGGCGCCCGGGCAGACCGTGTTGACGCGGATGAAGTGCGGAGCGAGCTCGACCGCGAAGGATCACGCGGTGGCCGTCGCCTACTCAGACGACACGCACACCGCGGAGCCGTACACACTCTGCGGGACTCAACTCTCCCTCGGTCCGATCCAGCGAGTCGAGAGGGAACCGCTGCTGCGAGCAGAGCAATCCCTTCTTGAGCCACTCCGACCCCAGGGGTGACCGGGACTACGCAGACCAGGTGAGAGCCACACCCACGGGTGGGCAGCCGATGAGAGAGCGACGGTCCCGGACACCTCGACCGAGACTCGTCAGAACCCGGCCGTACGATCAATGGAACTAGCAGGCGATGGTCAGGCATCAACCGCACCACCTCACACGCTCAGGACAATTTTGCCCACTGTTCTGTTCAGCTGGACCAGCCGGTGTGCCCTGCGAGCGTCATGCAGGGCAAAGACTCCAGACACGATCGGGCGCAATAGATCTCGGTCCACGAGGTTGGTCAGCGCCCGCAGCCCTGCGAGATCGGGCTCCACCAGCATCCGCACGGCCCGGATGCCCCGCAGCTCGGCCTGGGCTCGGAGCGTGTGCTCGGTTGCCGTCCACGCTGGCAGACGCACCAGCCGTCCGCCGCGACGCAGCAGCTCGAGCGAACGACGGGTGGTGAGGTCCCCGACTGGGTCCAGCACGACGTCGACCGGTTCGAGATCGTCGAGCTCGTCACCGTGCCGGTCGATCGTCTGCTGCGCGCCGAGGGACGTCAGCAGATCGTGGTGGCGAGTCGATGACGCTGCGACTACACGGGCTCCCAGGGAGACGGCGACCTGGACGGCGAGGTGGCCGACACCGCCCGCGGCGGCGTGCACCAGGACGCGCTCTCCGGGCCGCACGTCGGCCGTGTCGACGAGCGCCTGCCAGGCGGTCAGTCCCGCGAGCGGGAGGGCCGCCGCCTCGCGATGGCTCATGGAGACCGGCTTCCTGGCCAGGTGGCGGGCGGGTGCGGCGACGTACTCCGCGTAGGCGCCGGCGGGGTGCGGGAAGCGCGGCATGCCGAAGACCTCGTCCCCGGCCTCGAGCACCGTGACGCCTTCGCCGACCTCGGCGATGCTGCCGGAGACGTCGAAGCCGAGCACGAACGGTGGAGTCTCCCCTGAGGGAAACCGGCCACGCTCGCGGATCTTGATGTCGGCCGGGTTGACTCCGGCTGCGTGCACCCGGACCAGCACCTCGCCGGGTCCCGGCTCGGGCACCGGCAGGTTGTGCGGACGGAGGACCTCGACGCCGCCACCGCGGACCTGGCTGATGGCGAGCATCGAGCCGCGCTAGGGCTGCTCCGTGGCGGACACCGAAGTCACCGGCGCCTCCAACCCGTCGAAGACGAAGAGTCGGCGGCGCAGGCCACCGCTGGCCGTCTCGATCGCCGCCTGGTACTCCGCTGAGGAGTACCACCCGCGGGCGGCCCTTGCATCGGGAAAGCGGATGAGCACGATGCGCTCGCCGGCGTCGAATCCTCCCTCGAACGCTTCCGGGACGGCATCCCGTGCGAGGTAGGTCCCGCCGTACGCCGCGATCGTCGCCGGGGCGGCCTCCTTGTAGCGGCCGACCGACTCGGGGTCCAGGATCTCGACCTCGGAGAGCACATAGGCAGTCATCACGTTCCTCCTGGTGTGGGCGGTGCTCAGGACGCCGGGGCGGCGAGAGGGGTGGCCGGTCCGGGCACGGTGGGACCGTCGATTCGTCCCATGAGGCGACCCGCCTCGAGGACTCCGGGACGATCGTGCGCCGGAAGCAGGAACCGGTGGCCGAGGACGGCCTTGATGGCGGCCAGCTCGTCCGCGACCGACGGGGTGAAGTTGTTGGTGGTGGCCGGCTCGTGGCAGGAGAAGGCATAGCTCTGGACGCCAGCCGACGCCGTGCCGACCGGGTGCTCGGACAGCGACCCCTCCAGGTCGTAGAGGAGGTCGCCGATCAACGCCGCCGTCCCCTCCGCCGTCGTCACCAGCACGTTGACCGAACCACGGGTGTGCCCTCCGGAGGCGACCACCGAGATCCCGGGCTGGAGCTTCACGGGGACGGCGGGCCTCAGGTCCAGCACCTGGAGCGCACCTGGGGTGTAGAGGCGCTGTACCACGTGGAGGAGGTCGTCGCGGGCGTAGGCCAGGCCCTGGATCCCGCTGAAGGCGCACTCCAGCTCGGCGCGGTTGACCACGACCGGCACTGACATCGGGACCCTGTCGAGGTGGCCGGCGTGATCGCGGTGGAGGTGGGTGGGCACGACGTAGGCGAGCTCCTCCGGCGTCACCCCCCACCGGTCGAGCTGAGCGGCGAATCCCTGCTCAGGAGTGACCGTCCCGCCGTTCCCCAGCACGGTGAGGTCGCGGTAGCCCGCGTCGACCAGGACCGGGGGATGGTCTCCGGTGATCAGGTATCCCTGGGCCGGCACCTCGACTTGGGTCCCGGGCGCACGGCCACGCACCAGCATTGCCGCGTCGACCCGGACGGACCCGAAGTCGAGTCGATGGATGAGGTGGTTGGTCACGGACGCTCCTTTCGAGGGGCTCAGAAGTAGCCGGCTGCCGCGGCGGTGGTGGCGCTGTCGTGGGCGATGGGGGTGAGCAGGCCGTCGCTGAGCACATACAACTCCTCGCACGTCCGGGACAGCAGCCCCAGGTTCTGGTCGACGAGCAGGAGCGTGGTCCCGTAGAGGTCGCGCAGGGAGCTCAGCCCCGCGCTGATCTGTTCAGAGGCTCTGGGGGACAGGCCGAGGCTGAGCTCGTCGACCATGAGGAGCCGCGGCTGCGCCATCATGCCGCGACCGATGGCGAGCATCTGCTGCTCACCGCCGCTCAACTGCCCCGCCCTCCGCTCCAGCAGGGGAGCGAGCTGCGGGAAGACGTCGAGCACCTGTGCCCGGGCCGCGTCGGCCGCCCGCCGGCGATGTCCGGAGGCGACCGCCCCGTAGGCGAGGTTGTCGGCGACCGTCAGTTCGGTGAAGACCCGACGGCCCTCCGGCACGTGGGCCAGTCCGGCCGCCGCCCGCCGGTGCGGGCCACGTGGGAGCGCCCGGCCGGAGAGTTCCAGCCGGTCGGCGTCGTGAGCAACCACGCCGGACAGGGCGCCGAGCAGCGTGGACTTGCCGGCGCCGTTGAGACCGCCGAGCCCGACCGCGCTGCCGGCGTCGATGCGCAGGTCGACGCGGCGCAGGACGGTGACCTGGCGATACCTCGCACTCAGCCCCGCCACGTCGAGGACGACGGTGCCCGTCATGAGCGGACCTCCTGGTCGGCGCGCTGGCCGAGGAACGTCTCCTGGGTCCGGGGCAGCGCGAGCACCTCGTCGGTCGGTCCGTCCGCGATCACCTTGCCCGCCGCCAGCACCGTCGTCGTGCCGGCCACCGCGCGCACCCAGCCGACGTGGTGGGCCACGACCAGGATGGTCAGCCCGGTCCGGTCGTTGAGGGTGCGCACCACGTCTCGAAGTGCGTGCATCTCCTCGACGCTGAGGCCGGCGGTGGGCTCGTCGAGGACCAGGAGTCCCGGCGACCCCACCAGGGCCCGGGCCAGGTCCACGAGCTTGGACTCGGCCAGGGTCAGCTCGGCGCCCGGGGTCCCGTGGCGGTGCTCCGGAACTCCCAGCTCGAGCAGGGCGCGGCGCGCCGAGGCCTCGGCGTGCGCCGTCCGCTGACCGCGGCGGCCGGGGCTTGACCCGGCGCCGTGAAGCCCCAGGGTGACGTTCTCGACGGCGGTCAGGTCGGCGACGACGGCGTGGTTCTGGAACGTGCGATGAATGCGCGCTCCGGCCACCGGCGACCCACCGTCGCTCCTCACCTCCACCTTCCCAGCGGTCGGCCGCTCCAGCCCGGTGAGGCAGTTGAGGAGACTCGTCTTCCCGGCGCCATTGGGACCGATCAGGGCGTGGATGGTGCCGGGACGCACCTGGAGCCGGACGTCGTCCAAGGCCCTGACCCCGCCGTAGTCGAGGGTCACCCCGTGGGTCACCAACCCCAGGCTCGACGTTGCCGCCGGGTCCTGCGGGAGCGCGTCCGGGGTCAGCGCGGGTACCGGCCGGCGACGAGCGAGCCGCCGGGTCGACCGCTCGAGCAGAGGGGCCACCAGCGAGTACAGACCGCCGCGGGCGCCGACGAAGACCAGCAGGAGCAGTGACGCGAAGAGCAGCTGCTGACCGGTCTCCGCGAACTGCAGCTGGGCCGGGACCGTCAGCAGGAGCACCGCACCCACGACCGGGCCCGCGATGCTGCCCAGCCCGCCCACCGCGACCATGGCGAACAGCATGATCGATGCCTGCACGCCGAAGCCTTCCGGTGAGATGTAGCCGGCCCCCAGCGCGACGAGGACGCCACCCAGGGAGGCGAGGGTGGCCGACCACACGAAGGCGAGCAGGCGGACCCGTCGCGGAGACACCCCGAGGGACAGCGCCATCGCGTCGGATCGCTTCACCAGGCGCAACACGCGGCCCGGGCCGGACTGGGCGAGCCAGGCACTGAGCAGGGTGACGACGGCCAGGACCACCCAGCACGTGAAGTAGTAGGCCCGGCCCGACGACAGGTCGATCCCGGCCAGGAGCAGCCGCGAGGTCTGGAGCCCCGACGCCGCGTGGGTGAAGTCGGCGAGGAGGGTGCCCGACAGCAGCGCGGTCGACACGAAGGTCAGGAAGAAGGTGCCCAGCACCAGGCCGAAGTCGCGCAGACGCAACAGGACCATGCCGATCGCAGCGCTCAGCGCGGCGGTGCCGCCCACCGCAGCCACCGCGGAGACCTGGAGCGGCCAGCCGAAGTGGTTCGTCAGGACGGTGGAACCGTAGGCGCCGCCAGCGACGAAAGCGGCGTGACCGAAGGAGACCTGGCCCAGATAGCCGCTGAAGGCGTCCAGCCCCACCGCGGCCACCGCCCAGGCCATGCCCGTCGCCGCGAGGAAGACGAGAGCGGGCGACAGCGGAGCCAGGCCGAGGACCGCCAGGACGGCGAGGACGACCGTGCAGGCGGGCCACACCGAGCTGTGGGCCGCGACCGTACGCGCGGTGCTCATCACAGCCTCTCGATCAGCGGCTGCCCGAACAGACCCTGCGGACGCAGCTGCAGCGTGACGAGGAAGAGGGCGAACACGGCCAGCAGGGCGACCTCGTCGCTCGCCAGCTGGTAGGCAGCGCCCTGGACCACGCCGACCGTCACACCGCCGACGATGGCGCCGCCGAGGCTGGTCAGCCCGCCGATGACCACGCCGGCGAAGACGTACAGCAGCCAGCTGTTCATCATCTCCGACGACACCAGCCGGCTGGGTGCGGCCAGGATGCCGACCACCGCGGCGAGCCCAGCCGTCATGGCCCACGCGATGCAGCTCAGCAGGCGGGTGTTGACGCCGAGCAGGGCCGCGGTGCGCGCATCAGACGCCAGCCCGCGCATCAGCAGCCCGGCTCGGGTGAAGGCGAAGAAGGAGACGAACCCGGCCAAGCAGACCACCGAGACCAGCGGGAACCACACCGTGCCCGACGAGATGTGAACCCCGGCCACGGACGTCGACAGGTCAGGCAGCAGGCGAGGGAAGGAGAAGGGCTGCCCGGGGCCGAGCCACTTCTCGAGCAGCGCCTGGGCGAGCAGGAACAGTCCCACCGTCCGCACCGTGAGGCTCAGGTGGTCGACGTCGTCGCGGAACCGCATCACCACCCAGTAGGCCGTCGCGCCCACACCCACCGTCGCGGCGACACCGATCCCGGCGGCGACCAGGACGGGCACCCCAGACCCCTCGGAGACCTTGAGGGCGACAGTGGCTCCCAGGGTCGCGATGCTGCCCGCAGCGAAGTTGGCCACACCGGTCGTCTTGAAGAGCGTCACGATCCCGAATCCCATGAGCCCGTAGAGGAGACCGGTGGTGAACCCGGTCAGCAGGGCGCTGGTCACGAGACCCGCCCCCCGGTCATGGAGCGGTCTCCAGCTCGACGGTGTCCTCGACGGTGTAACCACCGTCGCTGTCCAGACCGAGGAGGAACATGGACTCCGGGCCCAGGTGCCGCTCGGCGGAGAAGTTGACCGGCGGAAGCAACGGGCTGACCTCCTCGCCGCCCATCCCCTCCAGTGCGCTCACCAGCCCCGAGCGGGTCAGGTCCTCCCCCGCTGCCTCCAGGCCAGCGACGAGGACCTGCGCCGCCGCGCAGCCGAAGAGGGCCAGCGCATCGGGCTTCGTGTCAGGGCTGTACTTCTGCAGGGCCGCGACACACTCCTGGGCGCGCTCATCGGTCGGGGGAACCGTCGGGGACAGGACCCGCAGCAGGGACGCAGCCCGGGGATCGAGCGCATCGGCGAAGCTCTGGGCCGCGAACGGCGAGCTGCCGATGACGGCCTTGCGCGGCAGGTCGCCCGCGCCGGCCAGGGCGTTGAGAAGCCGTGCCGCGTCAGGGGAGAGCACGGTCATCGCGAGATAGTCCGCGGACTTCTGTCCGACCTTGGCCGCCTCCTGCTCCGCGGGGGCGTTCGTGGCTGGCAGGAGCGAGGAGGCCGTCAACGTCCCGCCGGCCGCTTCGACTCCTGCCGTGGCGCCCGCCACGGTCGACTCGTAGCCGGGGATCTGCGACGTGACGGCGTAGACGCTGCCGGGATCGGCACCCACGATCGTCGAGACACCGGTGTAGGCCTGGTCGCGGTAGAGCGGCAGCAGGGAGAAGACGTTCTTCTGGACCGGCTCGAGCAGGTCGGGCAGCGCGGCGTACGGGAAGAGGTAGGGCACGTCGGTCCCCTCGAGCGCCGAGGAGATCGCGGCCGCCGACACGGTGCCGCAGCCACCGAACATGGCGAAGACCCCCTGGCCGGTCAGCTCGCGCACGTTGGCCACGGCCCGCGGGGCGTCCGAAGCATCGTCGAGCACGTCGACGACGACCTTGCGTCCGTGCACGCCGCCCGCGTCGTTGACCATCTCGAGCCACGACTGGGCTCCCTGCGAGGCGGGCAGGCAGACGGCAGCAACCGGGCCGGTGAGCGCGTTGGAGATGCCGAGATGGATCTCGGTCGAGGACACCCCGGCCGTGTCGTCGTGCGCCGTGCCGGCGCCTGCACCTCCCGTGGCGGTCGAGCAGCCGGTGACCGTCACGGCCGAGACCAGTGCGAGCGCGCCCGTGACCGCTCGACGCCGCGAGGCAACGCGTGCGCGCGTCATCGACGTGCCTCCATGGCCTCGATCGCCGCCTGCTCGACCGTCCGGACGGCGGTGGGACCCCAGCCCGACGGGACCAGCTCGCGCGCCACCTCCGACTCGTCGAGGAGGGCGACCGGGATCACCCCGTCGAGGAGGAGGCCCGGCGTGTGGAGCTCGATCAGCTCAACGTCCTGGTCGGACCGGTTCCAGGCCCAGTGCATCGCCGACGGCGGGATGCGCAGGAAGTCACCGGGTCGCAGGTGGAAGGCGCGGTCCTCGACGAAGACCCAGATCTCACCGGCCGTGACGTAGTTGATCTGCTCGCAGTCGTGGAAGTGCGGCTGCGAGTGGTAGCCCGGGGTCCGGGTGGCGATCGTGAGACTGGAGTCGGAGCCGGTGACCTGTTTGGTGCGGAGCTGCCCCCCGGAGGTCTTCATCTCGACCACCTCCTCCGGGACGGTCTCAGCGGCGGCGTAGAGCATGGCGGTTCTCCTTGGCGGGTTGCGGGCGGGTGTGAGCGGGTTGCGGGCGCGCCGGACTGCTCGTCGTGCGACGGTTCGGCGAGGACGCGAGCAGGCAGGAGCGCCGGCTCGCCACGGTGAGGGGAGGATCTGGCCGGAGCTCAGTCCGGCGACGAGCGCAGGCGTCCCAGGCTCGACATCGGCGACATCTCCTCTGGCGCCGAGTCGACGACCAGCCGGCGCCCGCTCTCCACGAAGCGGTCGATGTGGGCCAGCATCGCTTCCTGCGCTCGACCGGCGTCCTGGCCCACGACGGCGTCCATGATGAGGTCGTGCTCGAGATGGCTGGCTTCGGTCACCTCTGGGTGGGCGGCGACGTCCTCACGCAGCATGCCGAGCAGGTCGAGGGTCGGTGCCAGCATGATCGAGAACATCGGGTTGCCTGACGCCACCGCGAGAAGCGCGTGGAAGTCCGCATCCGCCCTGACATAGGTCCCGGTGTCGGGTGCACTGCGCATGACGTGAATGCAGTGCCGCATGCTCGCGATGTGCTCGTCGCTGCGATGGGTCGCCGCGCCAGCGGCCGAGTGCGGCTCGATGGCACGGCGCGCAGCGAACAGCTGATCGAAAGTGACGTCCTCGAGGCTCAGGTAGACGGCCAGGTTCTTCGCGATGACGTCGCGCTGCGGAGAGACGACCCATCCTGACCCCTGCCGAGCCACCAGCACCCCCTGTTCGGCAAGGCTCTGGAGGGCGCCACGCAAGGTGCCCCGCGAGACGTCCAACCGCGCGGCCAGCTCTCGCTCGGGTGGCAACCGGTCGCCCGACGTGAGGCGACGAGCAGCGATCAGCGCCTTCAGGTGTGCCTCACACGAGTAGCCGACCGCGGCACCGCGGTCGATGCTCGTGAACCGATCAGACATGAACACTCCCGTGATTGGTATATTGGCTCAACCAATCCTGCAGCGATGACACCTCTGTGTCAAGCGTCACGCCGGACGAAGCGAGAAGAAGGAGATCCGATGCGAGCAGTTCAGTACTCCGCGCCAGCCCCCGACGCGTCCACCACGGACGTGGTTTCGTCCGAGCCGCCAGCGCCCGGCCCGGGCCAGGTCGCCATCGACGTCGAGTGGGCCGGGATCAACTTCAAGGACGTGATGCAGCGACGCGGGGACCCCGGCTACGTGCCGTCGTGGCCCTTCGTGCCGGGACTCGAGGTGAGCGGGCGGGTCACGGCCGCGGGCGCCGGGACCGATCCAGCGCTGGTCGGCCGTGACGTGGTCGCCATCACCTCGGACGGAGGACTGGCCGAGGTCGCCGTGGCGGATGCGCGGCTGGTGGCAGAGATACCGGCCCGAGTCGAGCTGCGGGAGGCGGCCGCCGTCCCTGGCCAGCTCGTGACAGCTGTGCTCCTGCTGGAGGACTTCGCCAGGGTGGGCCCCGGCGACTCGCTGCTCGTGCACTCCGCCGCGGGTGGCGTCGGGGCTGCGGTCGCTCAGCTGGCGCGACACCTCGGCGCATCCCAGCTGATCGGCATCGTGGGAGCAACCGATCGCACGGCAGCCGCTCGCAGCCTCGGATACGAACCCGTCTCCGTGCGCGGCGTCGTCGCCCCGAGCGACATCCACGACGTGACAAGCGGCGGAGGGGTCGACGTGGTCCTGGATCCGCAAGGGACGACGATGCTCGACTTCGACCTCGACGTCACGGCCCCAGGAGGAAGGGTGATCGTGTTCGGGAACGCCGCGGGGGCACCCATGAGCGACCCGCCACCCATCTCGACGCTGATGGGCAAGGGCGTTCAGCTCGGTGGGTTCAGCCTGGCCGCCTTGATTTCGAGGGCCCCCGAGGTGGTGGCGGGCGGCCTGGCGAGGGCGCTCGGCTACCTTGCGGCCGGCGTCCTGAGCCCGCGGATCATCGAGGTTGAGAATCTCGAAGCGGTACCCGCGGTCCACGACGCGCTGGCGGCAGGCAGCG
Organism: uncultured Actinomycetota bacterium; assembly: GCA_963791175.1. Lineage (GTDB taxonomy): Bacteria > Actinomycetota > Actinomycetes > Propionibacteriales > Nocardioidaceae > Nocardioides. The sequence goes on along the minus strand of CAWBRC010000004.1, from coordinate 1,608,484 downwards.
GCCGTGGCAAGTACGTCGTGCGGGCGGCCGCAAGTCAGTCCCGCTCGGCAGAGGGCCTGCGCCGGACATAAGGTGCCCAAACCCGGATGGTCCCTGACAGATGGCCGCGAACGTCAGAGGTTGACGACGTCCTGGATCACCTGGTCGACGTGATACTGACCCGCAGACCCGAGACCGCATCGCCCAGGAGGTGCCTTGACCGTGGACCGGTAGCCGACCGACCACGGTCGAGGGCTTCCAGACGGTTCCGCTGCCAACCGGCCCCGAAGAAGCTCCCCAGGCAGTGATCAGCGGCCCCGGCGGCAACGACCGGACTCCTGCCAGGTCGGCGCGCTCGGCCCTCAACTGGGTCCGGACCCGGGTGGTGTCGGCGCTGGTGCAGTGCACGGTGGCCGACCGGTGGCGGGGTGCGGCCGGTGACCGGGTCGGGACCGACCGGGATGCGGGCCTCCCACACCCCGGGGACGGCGTTCGCGTTGGGTGCCTCGCCTCGGGGGCCTCCCTTGGCGCTGGTCATGGCCAATGCTCGCGCGCACCCCCGCCCGCACCGAAAGGCGCTGAAAGACGCACCAGTTCCACCGCGCCCGCAACGGCCGACACGGCTGGCGGCCGCGGTAATGGGACTGCTGATGGGATGGTCGCCGGCCTGCGGACCGCGGTCAGTCGGGAAACCGTTGCTGACCTGCGAGCACCTCTGCGCGCCCGGAGGGATTCGAACCCCCAACCTTCTGATCCGTAGTCAGATGCTCTATCCGTTGAGCTACGGGCGCCTTCCGTGGCCGGCACGAGGCCGCCGCAGGACTGCGACGAGGATAGCCGACCCGCGTCGAGGGCTCCGAATCCGAGACGACGGCTCAGATGCGGCGCAGCGAGCGGAGGACGCCGATCTTGTCGATGCGGTGCTCCGGGTTGTGCAGCGCGTCGGACCAGTAGTTGCCCGCGGCGTGGTCCTCGCGGGTCGCGCAGGTCGAGCAGCGTGATCATCGCGCGGGTCGGCGCGCGGTCCGGGTGGCCGGGTACGGCGGCCGACTGCGCGCGCAGCGAGGCGGGCGGCGGAACGACGTCCACCGTGTCCGGGTGATCTCGTAGACGAGGCGGTGGGTGCGGGTCTCGACGACGACCCGCGCGCCCGGGCGGAGCGAGGGCAGCGCGGCGAACGGTCGCGTCGACGACGTGCGGTGGCCGGTGACCAGGAAGTTGCCGACGCCACCGGGGCCGACCAGGCCACCGCTGCCGTGCGGGGCGGCGAGGTCGCCGGCGTCCTGGATCGCGGTGCCCGGCCGGTCGTCCGGGGTGCCGGCGTACGGCCGACCAGGACGCGACGCAACCCGAGGGCCGGGATCGAGAGGTACGCGCGGCGCGGGCGGCCAGCGGTGGACGGTGGCGGCGCCGGATCGAGCACCGGGTCGAGCACCGGCGCGACGTCCGGGAGCGGGGCGGGGCGTCGAGCGGCACGGAGCCCCGCGCGGACGCCGGCGCGGAGACGGTCCACGACGCGTGGTCGGCCGCGGAGCAGCCCGTGAGCGCGAGCGACCCCGAGCGACCAGCCCGGACCACGCCGCTCTCACCCGTTCGAAGGTACCTCCGGAGCGGGTGTGACCGGGGCCATACCGCTTGGACCGATCCAATATGTCCGGGCTCCGGACGCAGGTAGCGTCGGGCCCCGGGCCACCGGGTTCCGACGGGTCATGGACCACGAGTCGCCGACAACGATGCCGCGCGAGTCCCACGTACCGCGAATCGCCAGAGGACACGGATGACCGCCACGCAGGACGCCAGCCACCGGCACCGAGTCCAGCTCCGGCTCGGGCCCGCCCGACCACGCACCAGGGCATCCTCGACTTCGTCAACGAGGTCGCCGCGATGACCAAGCCGGCCCGCATCCACTGGTGCACCGGCTCCGACGAGGAGTGGACCGAGCTCACCGACGCCCTCGTCTCGACCGGCACCTTCACCCGGCTGAACCCGGCGATCAAGCCCAACTCCTTCTACGCCGCCAGCGACCCGATCGACGTCGCGCGCGTCGAGGACCGCACCTACATCTGCTCGGTCGACGAGAAGGACTGCGGACCCACCAACAACTGGATGGACCCGGACGAGATGAAGGCCATCATGCGCAAGCTGTACGACGGCTGCATGGCCGGGCGCACGATGTACGTCATCCCGTTCGTGATGGGCCACCTCGACGCCGAGAAGCCGATGTTCGGCATCGAGATCACCGACTCGGCCTACGTCACCGCGAGCATGCGGGTGATGGCCCGCATGGGCACCCACGTCCTCGAGCGGATGACCGAGCTCGACGCCGAGTTCGTGCCGGCGCTGCACTCGGTCGGCCACCCGCTGGCCGAGGGCCAGGCGGACGTCGCCTGGCCGTGCAACGACACCAAGTACATCGTGCAGTTCCCCGAGGAGCGCGCGATCTGGTCCTACGGCTCCGGCTACGGCGGCAACGCGCTGCTCGGCAAGAAGTGCTACGCGCTGCGCATCGCCAGCGTGATGGCCCGCGACGAGGGCTGGCTCGCCGAGCACATGCTGATCCTCAAGCTGACCAGCCCCGAGGGCATCGGTCAAGTACATCGCCGCGGCGTTCCCGAGCGCCTGCGGCAAGACCAACCTCGCCATGCTGGCGCCGACCATCCCCGGCTGGAAGGTCGAGACCCTCGGCGACGACATCGCCTGGATGAAGGTCGGCGAGGACGGCCGGCTCTGGGCGGTCAACCCCGAGTACGGCTTCTTCGGCGTCGCGCCGGGCACCAACGAGCACACCAACCCCAACGCGATGAAGACCATCAACAAGGGCAACTCGGTCTTCACCAACGTCGCGCTCACCGAGGACGGCGACATCTGGTGGGAGGGGCTCGAGAACCCGCCGGCCCACGCCACCTCGTGGAAGGGCGAGCCCTGGACGCCGGACAGCGAGGAGCTGTCCAGCCACCCCAACAGCCGCTACTGCACGCCGATCAAGCAGTGCGACATCCTCGCGCCCGAGTACGACGACCCGCGCGGCGTCCCGATCGACGCGATCCTCTTCGGCGGCCGCCGCAAGACGACACGGTCCCGCTGGTCTTCGAGGCCCGCGACTGGACCCACGGCACCTTCCTCGGCGCCACCCTCTCCAGCGAGACCACCGCCGCCGCGGTCGGCCAGGTCGGCGTCGTGCGTCGCGACCCGATGGCGATGCTGCCGTTCATCGGCTACCACGCCGGCGACTACTTCAACCACTGGATCACAGGTCGGCAAGGAGAACGACGAGGCCAAGCTGCCGCGGATCTTCTACGTCAACTGGTTCCGCCGCGACGACGACGGCGGCTTCCTGTGGCCCGGCTTCGGCGAGAACAGCCGGGTCCTCAAGTGGGTCGTCGAGCGCATCGACGGCCAGGCGGCCGCCGAGGAGACCGCGATCGGCCACGTCCCGCGCCGGGCTCGCTCGACGTCGACGGCCTCGACATGACCGAGGAGGCGCTCGACCGCCGCCCTGGCGGTCGACGACGAGGAGTGGAAGGCCGAGATCCCGCAGATCCAGGAGTGGTTCGAGAAGTTCGGCGACCAGCTCCCGACGGTGCTGTGGACCGAGCTCGACGGCCTCAAGGCGCGGCTCGGCGTCTGACCGGCGAGACCTCCCCCGGCGCAGCCCGGGGGAGGTGGCGGGCCCTGATCAGGATGCCCGGCGCCGGGAGGATGTGGGGGGCTCCCGGCGCCGGACATTCCTGCAGTCTCGCGCGTGGGGCTGTGGGGACAGGTGCGCCGAGACTGCGTCACTCTATGGCAATTCTGGCAAGTGTCTCGCATGTCCATACCACTGGGGCATGCCAAAGGGGCCGTGTCCCGCCCGGCCCTGGCTGCGCTGTTCAGCTAGTGGTCAGCAGCACCAGACCGCCGTACGTGCGCTGTGTGGTGCGTCTTGGCGGAGCCGGCGACTGGCTCAGGCCGAGCACGCTCAGCACGGCGACCATGCGACCGGCAAGGCGGACGGCTTGCGCTTCATGGTGCTCCTCCGTCGGCGTGGGCGTTCCCGCCATGAGTCAAGAACAGGCAACCGTCACGCCACCTCGCGTCCCCAAATTGGGACTTGCGCCAAATGCCAACGAGGCAAGATGTGCTCCATGTCCCCGAGCTCGCACGCGCTGACCGCCCTCGACCCCGCGTGCTCGGCGCCGGATCAAGGCGGCGCGATCGCGGCGGCTCACCCAGCCCGCTGGCCGGCCGACGCCTCGGTGGCCTACCTCTCGCGGATCGAGAGCGGCCAGCGCCGCCCGGCCCCGACCTGCTCGGCCGTGCACCGGCTCGGCGTGACGTCGACTACCTCGTCCTCGGCGAGGCCTGGGAGGACGCCAGCGGCTCGAGCTGCAGCTCGACCACGCCGAGCTCTCCCTGGTCGGCGGCGAGGCCGCCCAGGCACTGGCCCAGGTCCGCGAGGTGCTGGCGGCGTCCGGGCTCGAGGCCGTGCGCGGCGGGCGTGATCCGGGCCCGGTACGTCGAGGCCGCCGCGCTCGACGCCCTCGGTGACGCCGGCGCGACCTCGGCGTCCACGGCGCTGCTCGAGAGCGGCCCGGACTCCGCCACGGCGCTCAAGGCCGCCACCGCGCTGTGCCGGATCTGGCGCGAGCAGGGCCAGCTCGAGCGGGCGCATCGCCTGCGCCCAGCACCGCGCTGGACGCCGTGCCGCCGCAGGAGCGGTCGGCACCGAGGAGGGCATCCGGCTCTCGGTCACCCTGGCCGCGGCCCTGTTCATCGCGGGCCGGACCGAGGAGGCGGCCGAGCTCTGCGACCAGGCGATCGCGCGAGTCCGAGCGGCTCAGCTCGCCCGTGGCCCGCGCCTCGGCCTACTGGAACGCCAGCGTGCATCCGCTCCGAGGCCGGCGACATGGCCGAGGCGCTCCGCCTCGCGCAAGCGGGCCTTGCACCTGCTCGAGAACACCGAGCGGGTCCGCGACATCGGCCGGCTGCGCAGCCAGCTCGGCTGGATCATGCTGCGCAGTCCGATCCGCCGCGGCTGGCCGAGGACGCCAGGAGCAGCTCGCGGTCTGGCCGACGCCGAGCTCGACTGGAGCGAGGCCAGCCCGGCCGACCGGGCCCGCAACGCGACCCTGCGTGAGCGCCAGGCGCTCTTCCTCGAGGGCGACCCGAGCACGCCGCGCGAGCAGCGCCCGGACCGTGCTCGACGGCAGCGACGAGCTGCCGCTGATCAGCGTGGACGCGCTCATCGCTCCTGGGCCAGGTCGCGTGGAGCGCGCGGCGACCGCGACGAGGCCCAGGCCTGGTACCGCCGGGCGATCGCGGTGCTGACCGGGCTGTCGGCGCCGACCGCGAGGCCGCCACAGGTCTGGTTCGAGCTCGGCACCCTGGCCGACGAGGCCGGGCTGCGCGACGAGGCCGCCGACGCCTTCCGCCGGGCCGCGGTGCCTCCACCGGCCTGCGCGCCGCGGCTGCCCGGTGGTCAGCGGACGCCGCCCGGTCGTCCCGCACCATCGGCCCCGCACTGACGCCGACGCCCGCGGTCGCCAGGCTCCGAGGCCGACGAGCCTGCCCGCGGGCTACCGCGTGTGGGATCATCGACGTTGCCGCACTGCGGCCGTCGAGGGGTGGTGAGCCATGCCGGGATACGGAGCCGAGGAGCGCGCCCTCTTCGAGGACGACGCCACCAAGCTGTACGAGGAGATCTGCCAGAAGCGGCGGCATCGCCGCCGTCCGACTACCGCATCGCCGAGGACGGCGAGCTGCGCCAGGCCTTCGACCTGCTCGTCGAGATGGGACTGATCATCTTCGACGGCGAGCAGGACGGCTGGGTCGCCCGAGGACCCGACGGGCGTCCAGTCCCGGGTCGTCTCGCCGCTGAGCCAGGAGGCCGCCAAGCTCCTGTCGGAGTCCTCGCAGTGGTCCTCGGCGTTCAGCAACCTCGCGCCAGACCTGGCGGCGCGCGCCGCAGTCCTCGGTCCGCGGCCCGTTCACCTACCTGCGCGACGCCGGCCATCGACGCGTTCCTCGACCAGCTGCTGGCCGAGTGCGAGGAGGAGATGCTCACCGCGCAGCCGCAGGCCGGCCGCGACCCGCGCGTTCCTGGCCAAGGCGGCGCTGCGCGACATCGAGCTCCTCGAGCGCGGCGCCACGATGCGCACGCTCTACCAGCACAGCGCCCGGCGCAGCTCGGTCACCCACAAGTACGTCGCCGCCGTGACCGCCCGCGGCGCCGAGGTGCGCACCCTCGACGAGTTCTTCAACCGGATGATCGTGGTCGACCGCCGGGTCGCGGTGATCCCCAACGCCGAGGAGTTCGGCGTCGCGGTGGCGATCCGCGAGCCCGCCGTGGTCGCCTACCTCGTCGACGTCTTCGAACGGTCCTGGGAGCGGGCCCGCCCGTTCACCAACCGCGAGACCTCCCTGCTCAAGGACATCGCCGCCGAGCAGCGCGCGATGACGATGCGGATGCTCATCGAGGGCCACAGCGACCCGGTCAGCGCCAAGCGGCTGGGCGTCAGCCCGCGCACCTACGCCGGCTACGTCGCCGACCTCAAGGCCGAGTACGACGCGGAGACCCGCTTCCAGCTCGGCTACACGATGGGCCGGATGGGCGTCTCCGGGCCACGAGGAGTATCGACGACGAGCCCGACGCGAGCGAACCGGCGGAGCCTGAGGCCGGCTCACTCCGCCGGCAGTCTTCCGCGGAGCGTTCCGTGTGCATCCCGAGGAAATGTCACGAGGGCAGCGACCTGGCGGTCACTGCCCTCGTGCTGTTGAGACGGGCCTGGGGGGTAGGCGCTGGACCGGACAAGTGGGGGGAAAGTCGGGTCCTCGTCTCAAATCTGTGGAGGCCTCAGCCAGGGCCAGCTGGAGTCGCTTCGCCGCGATCTTGACGGAGGAAACGTCCTTGGCTGCGTGCGCGGGAGTGGCGCTTGCGCCGATCAGGCCGGCGGACACGGCCACGGCTCCGATCACGACGGCGATCCTGCGCACGAAGTTCTTCATTCGGTTTCCCCACCTTGATCTCGGAGGGCCCACGGAATGGCCCTGCTCCGGTAGTCTGTCGGCCGGGTCAGGCAAGGCGTGAGTCCGCCGCTGCCTCACAAAATTGCATTGCAAAAATATGCAGTTCATTGATGCTTGACCTTGCCGCCATCAACGCCTGCCCGCGCTTGCGTCCTGAGCGCTTGTGAGTCGCGTGAGACTGCAGATGCAGGCTACCGCAGGCCGATCCGGAGCCGAACTGCATCAAATTGACAGGCCTTCCCTGACAAAGTTGCGATCCGGCCATCGGCCGCCCGACCGGACGAGATCCCGTCCGGGGCCGCTCCAGGCGGTTTCCGGGGCCGCGACACGCCGATCTGCGAGAAAATGTGCAGAAAACTTTCGACGGCTCCCACCCGCGCGGGTGGGAGCCGTCCGTCGCATGGCGACGCTGCGGAGGCGGCGGGATTTGAACCCGCGATGGGCTGTTGACCCAAACCCGCTTAGCAGGCGGGCGCCATAGACCGGACTAGGCGACGCCTCCGCGGAGCAGGTTACAAGGACGCCGCGACGCGCCGGTCGACAGCCGGCCGGCGTCAGAGCGGCCGCAGCCCGTGGCCGCGCTGCAGCCGGCCCTGGAGCTCGCGGACGAACTGCTCGCGGTCCACGGCCAGCACGCCGACCGGGATCGTGGTGGTCCGGCCGTCCCGCAGCCGCAGCTCGCACGCAGGCGACGTCGTGGCGGTACGTGGTCACCGCGTCCTCGACCGCGCTCCACCGCGCCTCGCGTCACGCCGGCGCCGCGGACCAGCCGCACCCGGTAGCCGTCGTCGGTGCAGCGCAGCACCCACGCCCGCGAGCGCAGCCACCAGCCGAGCGCCACGCAGCCGAGCACGCCGACCAGCACGACCGCGACGAGCAGGTCCAGCGGCAGCCCGGCCAGGGCGACGACCGCCGTACCGACGAAGAGCACCAGCGCCAGACCGACCAGGGCCAGCCCGAGGAACCGGGCCACCACGGCCGGCGCGAGCCGGTAGAGCGTGGGCTGGCGCGGGGGGCACGAGGTGATTGAACAGGGGACGGTCTCACCGAGCCAATCGCGGGGTTGTGGGTACCCGTGACCTGGGTCACACTCGAACTCCCCGGCCTAGGAGGCCGCGATGTCCACCGTTCCCCCCGGTCTGCCCGCTGCGCTGCAGTCCCTCGACCACGCCCTCGACGCGCCCCGGCGCCCCGGTATCCCGCTGGGCAACTGGCGCTGGCTGGTACGGCAGCGGATGGGCGGCGGTCCGCGACGCGCTGGTGGGCGAGGCGGCCGGCTCCGACGACGGCTGGCTGGCCGCGCGCGGCGGCTCGGCGTTCCGCGAGCGCAACGCCCTGCTCGCCCGGCTGAGCACCCTCGGCCCCGCAGATCCTCGAGACCCCCGACGTCGAGGCGACCCGGCTGGAGCTCAAGCGGCTGCTCGTGGACATCCAGCGGCACGTGCAGCGGCTCAACGACCTCGCCTACGACGAGGTGGAGCTGGAGCTCGGCGGCTCCGAGTAGCCGAGAGCGTCCACCGCAGCCTCTCCTAGGCTGTGCGCGTCCGCCGGTGCGCCGGCGGGCACGGAGGGGTGCCGGAGTGGCCGATCGGAACCGCCTTGAAAGCGGTCGCTGGCAGAGATGTCAGCCGCGGGTTCGAATCCCGCCCCCTCTGCTCGAATCCGCACTCCGCTGTCCCCGGTGCCGAGATCGACCGGCTCAGTCCTCGAGCACGAGCTCCACCAGCACGTCGCCCTCCTGGACGACGTCGGCGGGCGCGATCTTGACCGCGCGCACGGTGCCGTCGTCCTCGGCGATGACCGGGATCTCCATCTTCATCGACTCCAGCACGACCACGACGTCGCCGGCCGCGACCGGGTCGCCCGGCTCGACCGAGACGCTCAGCACGTTGGCCACCATCTCCGCCACGATCTCGGACACCCGCTCCCGGGCCATGCGACGAACCTAGTCCCTCAGAGGCAGCGCGGCCGTGCGCGGAGGCTCGGGCCGGACCGCGCCGGCCTCCTCCAGCCGCCGGCCGCCCTGGCCGCGGGAGCCGGTGAGCGCCAGGTCGGCGCGGATCACGACGTAGCCGATGACGCAGGCCGACGACGAGGCCGTAGACCACCGACAGGCCGCACTCGACCAGGGAGATCGCCGGGTTCACCAGCGAGTTGGCGACCGGGGCGGTCGCCGCGACGCCGAAGGCGCACAGCCACCAGCCCTGCCGGCGCCGGGCGCGCATGTGGCAGCCCCAGGCCAGCGCCGGGTACGCCGAGGACGGTCTCGATCGGCCGCGGGAAGGCGCCGAGGTGGTCGCGGCTCCAGCGGACGCCGTCGAGCAGGTGGTCGACCAGCTCCTGGCGAGCCGTAGCGGCGCAGCATCTCGGCGTACAGCAGCGTGACCGCGAGCAGCACGCCACCGATGGCGACCACCACCAGCCCACGGCGGCCGAGGCCGTGCAGACCGGCGCCGAGCCGGTAGACGACGCCGAACGCGCCGACCAGCGCCAGGCCCAGGGTGACGTACTCGAAGCGCACCACCGAGACCACCGGGTCGAAGCCGATCGTGGCCATCGCGCCGACGCCGGCGATGAGCACGGCGACCACGCACTCGCGGGCCGCGCGCACGAACTGCACCGCCGGGCGTCGTGGCCATCACCCCGAGCACCGCCGAGACCACGCAGGTCATCACCGCGGCACCGGTGCGCAGGTAGTCCTGGTCGAGCAGCGAGCACCGCACGCCCAGCGCCAGCGCCAGCGCGCCGAAGACCACCGGTCGGCCACCGGTGCGCGCCGCCAGCGCCCAGGAGTACGCCGTCACGACGGCCACCGCGCCGACACCGTCGAGCCAGGCCGGCCCGACGGGGATCAGCGCCGCGACCAGGGCGGCCAGCCCGGCCCGCGACCACCAGCAGCCACAGCGCCACGAGCAGCCGGCTCTGGATCGGCTCCTGCTCGGGGACGGTGACGGTCAGCTCCGGCGTCGCCCCGACCGGAGGTCCGGGGACGATCTCCTCGCGCACCGGCTCCGTCGGGAGCCCGCGCGGCCGAGGGCGGCGACGCGACCGGGGTCCGGTCCAGGGGTCGGTCCTTGACCCGCTCGTGCCGCGTCGCGCGACGTCGAGGAGCGGTCCGTGGCACGACAGAACAGATTACAGAGCGGCCGAAGGAAGCCTGCGGTTGGCGAGCGAGGGGTTGGTCCGCCGGGCCTCCTCGAGGACCGCCCGGTCGAGGGTGGCCCGCAGCACCGCGGCGTCCTCCCCGGCCTCGGCCAGCACGTCGCCGAGCGGGTCCACGACCAGCGAGTGGCCCGTGTAGCGCGGGCCGGGCTGGGCGGCCGCGACCACGAACACGGTGTTCTCGATCGCCCGGGCCCGGACCAGGGTGCGCCAGTGCTCGACCTTGCGCGGGCCGGCCACCCACGCGGCCGGGACGACCAGCACCTCGGCGCCGTGGTCGACGAGCAGCCGGGCCAGCTCGGGGAAGCGCAGGTCGTAGCAGGTCATCAGCCCGACGCCGGAACCCGGCGACGTCCACCACCACCGGCGTGAGCGGCCCGGCCGTGCAGCGCGTTCGACTCCTTGTAGCCGAAGGAGTCGTAGAGGTGGATCTTGCGGTACGACGCGGTCGCGGCGCCGCGCGACCAGCAGCGTGTTGTACGGCCGGGCCGGGTCGCTCGGAGGTCTCGAACATCCCGGCCACCACCGTGGTGTTGTGCTCGGCGGCCACCGCGGCGAGCTCGGTCGCGAAGGCGCCGTCGAGCGGCTCGGCGTACGGGCTGACGTCGGAGCCGGCCTCGCCGAAGTCCCGGGCGAACGCCTCCGGCAGCACCACGAGGTCACTGTCGGACGGGACCAGCTCGTGCAGCCGCGCGCGGTTGTCGGCCGGGTCGAGCCCGGAGGCCTCCTGGACGACTGTGACCGACAGCATGCTCACGCGTCCAGTCTGCCAGTCCGCGGTGCGCGGCACGGGAGGTGCGGACAGACTGGGCTCATGTCGGATCAGGCGCCGTTCAGCGCGGTGGTGCTGGCGGGCGGCGCGGCCGTCCGGCTCGACGGTGCCGACAAGGCGTCGGTCGAGCTGCACGGCCGGACCCTGCTCACCTGGGCGCTGGACGCCGTGCGTCGACGCCGCCGAGGTCGTCGTCGTCGGCGACCCGGTGCCGACGCACCGGCCGGTGACCTTCACCCGCGAGGACCCGCGGCACGGCGGGCCGGTGGCCGCGCTGCTCACCGGGCGCGACGCGCTGCTCGACCCGCGCGGGCACGGTCGCCGTGCTGGCCTGCGACATGCCCTACCTCACCGCCGCAGACCTTCCAGCGGCTGCGGGCCGCGGCCGCGGGCCGCGACGGCGCGGTCCTCGTCGGGCCGGACGGCCGCCGCCAGCTGGCGATGGTGCTCGACGTGGCCCGGCTCGACGCCGTACGACCCGGGCATGGAGGAGCAGCACGGCCTGGCGCTGCACCGGCTGCTCGCGCCCCTCGACCTGGTCGAGGTGGCCGGCCGAGGGACGCGAGCACCGCGACGTCGACACCTGGGCCGACGTCCGCGACCTGACGTCTGACCGCGTCTCGGGATCCACTTGCGAGACGCGAATCGGCGCGTAAGTCTGAGGCCGTGAACCTCCACGACTGGATCGACGAGCTGAGCGACGTCCTCGATCTCGAGGACGTGGAGGTCGACGAGGGGCTGCTGGCCGACCTCACCAAGACCGCCGCGCGACAACGTCGAGCAGCTCGCGGCACCGGTGACCGCCTACCTGCTCGGCTTCGCGGCCGCCGCCCAGGACGCCGACCCCGACGAGGTCGAGGCGCTCGCGGCGCGGGCCCAGGAGCTGGCCGAGGGCTGGGACCGTCCGGCCGACGCGCCCGACCCCGACGACGTGGACGACCCGATCCCCGACGACCGGACCGTCGACCACACCGGCGAGACGTACGACGACGACCGCGCCGACGAGCTCGTCGACGAAGAGGTCGTGAGGCCGCCCGATGCGCGCCGTCCTCGCCGACGGGGCCGGCGGCCCCGAGGTCCTGGTCGTGCGTGACCTCCCCGACCCCGAGCCCGGGCCGGGTGAGGTGGTGCTCGACGTCGCGGCGGCCGGGCTCAACCGCGCCGACCTGCTGCAGCGCCAGGGCTTCTACCCGCCGCCTCCGGGCGCCTCCGACGTGCTCGGGATGGAGTGCAGCGGCACCGTCGCGGCGGTCGGCGACGGCGTCGAGGGCTGGGCGGTCGGCGACCAGGCCTGCGCGCTGCTGTCCGCGGGTGCCTACGCGACCCAGGTCGCCGTGCCGACCGGCCAGCTGATGCCGGTGCCGGACGGCGTCGACCTGGTCGAGGCAGCGGCGCTGCCCGAGGTCGCCTGCACGGTGTGGTCCAACGTGTTCATGGTCGCCGCACCTGCAGCCCGACGAGGTGCTGCTCGTGCACGGCGGCGCCGGCGGCATCGGCAGCTTCGCGATCCAGCTCGCGGCCCAGCTCGGGGCGCGGGTGTTCACCACCGCCGGCAGCGAGGAGAAGCGCGACTTCTGCCGCTCGCTGGGCGCCGAGGTGGCGATCGACTACCGCGACGAGGACTTCGTCGAGGTGGTCAAGGAGCACACCGACGGCGCCGGCGCGGACGTGATCCTCGACAACATGGGGGCGTCGTACCTCGAGCGCAACGTCACCGCCCTGGCCACCGAGGGCCGGCTGGTCGTGATCGGCATGCAGGGCGGCACCAGGGGCGAGCTCGACCTCAACGCGCTGCTGCGCAAGCGCGGCGCGATCATCGCGACCACGCTGCGGGCGCGGCCGGCCGAGGAGAAGGCCGCCATCTGCGCCTCGGTCGTCGAGCACGTCTGGCCGCTGGTCGCCGACGGGCAAGGTCCGGCCGGATCGTGCACGGGACCGTGCCCCTCGACGACGTACGCCGCGCGCACGAGCTCATGGAGTCCGGCGCGCACACCGGGAAGATCCTGCTCGTCATGTGATCGAGGCCGCTGGACCTGGCTCCATGACCGCCCCGCGAACTCTCGGTGCGCGCGCTCCGCGCAGCGAGCGCGGACTTCCGGGGCCCCGGAAAGCATGAGCGACGCAGCCGGGGACGGCCGAGGCGCGGGCGAGGAGCGGCGAGCGACAGGTCGTGATCATCGGGCCGGACGGCCAGCCGATCGGCGCGGTCCCGGAGTCCGCCCTGCAGGCGGCGCCGCGGCGGGCGACGACGACCCGCAGGAGCGCTCGGTCACCGACCTGGTCGAGCAGCCGGCCAAGGTGATGCGGATCGGCAGCATGATCCGCCAGCTGCTCGAGGAGGTGAAGTCCGCCCCGCTCGACGAGGCCAGCCGGAACCGGCTCAAGGAGATCCACCAGGCCTCGATCCACGAGCTCGAGGCCGGACTGGCGCCCGAGCTGGTCGAGGAGCTGGAGCGGCTGACGCTGCCGTTCTCCGACGACCAGACGCCGTCCGAGGGCGAGCTGCGCATCGCCCAGGCCCAGCTGGTCGGCTGGCTCGAGGGGCTCTTCCACGGCATCCAGACCGCGATCTACGCCCAGCAGATGGCCGCCGGGTGCAGTTCGAGCAGATGCGCCGCGGGCTGCCGATGGGCCCGGGCGGCCAGCACGCAGCAGGAGGGACCCGACGAGGCAGCCGCCCCAGCCCGGCGACTCCGGCGGGATGTACCTCTGAGGTCGCTCAGCGCGACCGACGGCTCACGCCGCGCACCACGAGCAGGCCGAGCAGGCCCGACCAGCACGAGGGCGGCGCCGGGGGCGGCCGCGCGGGACGAGCGACTGCGGCTCGCTGGTGTCGACCGGGGTGAACATCGCCTGTCTCGGGCGCCGGGTCGATCGGCGGCTCGCCCTCGCCGAGCAGACCTCCTCGACCTGCGCGACCACCGTCGTCGCTGCTGGGTCCGGGTGCCGCTGGTACCGGAGGCGATCCACGGGTCGCCGGTGCCGGTGACGAAGAACATGTACTCGGTGTCCGACGGCCAGCGCGCCGAGGCTGCACTCGGCCTGGTTGCGGTCGGTCTGCACCTGGACGGTCTCGGTCGTGATCTTGCCCTGGTAGACGAGGTCGACGGTCACGGTCTGGAGGTAGAGCGCGCCGGGCACGCCCGTCGGTGCGCGGCTGGCGCTCGACGTGCGGTGACGGTGCCGCTGAAGACCGCCATCGCCGCCTTGGTGCTGTCCTGGACGGTCACCGGCGGGCACACGGGCGCCCGCTTCGGCTTGGTCGCGGCCTGCGTGGGCGCCCCGAGCGCCAGCACCGTCAGGGCCGACCACGACGCCCGCGAGCAGGCTCGTCAGCAGGCGGCGGAGCACCGGAGCATCACAACAGATCACAGCTCGAAGATGCCAGCCAGCACCTGGGCGACGCCGTCCTCGTCGTTGCTCGGCGCGACGTGGTCGACGGCGGCGAGCACGCTCGGGTGCGCGTTGGCCATGGCGTACGACGTGCCGGCCCACGCCAGCATCGGCAGGTCGTTGGGCATGTCGCCGAAGGCGACCACGTCGGCGGGGTCGACCCCGAGCCGCTCGGCCAGACCAGCGCCAGCGTCGGTGGCCTTGGTGACGCCCGGCGGCGCTGATCTCGAGCAGCGTGCTGGTCGAGGACCACGTGATCGTCACCCGGTCGCCGATCGCCGCCTCGGCCGCGTCCCAGTAGTCGTGCGGCGCGAGCTCCTCGTGCCGGGCGAGCAGCTTGACCACGGGACCGTCGACCAGCTCCTCGAGCGGCGCCCGCCGGGCGCCGTCGGCGGCACGGGGTGCCGCTCGTGGAACTCCGGCTCGAGGCCGATGCCGGACAGGGTCTCGACCGCGAACGCCGAGCCGGGCACGGCCGCGCGCAGCGTCGACGCAGACGGCGCGCACGGTCTCGGGGTCGATCTCGCGGCGCAGCCGCGGCCGGTCCGTCGCCGACGTCCCACACCAGCGCGCCGTTGGAGACGACGGCCGAGCCCGTGGTCGCCGACGTGGTCGAAGACCTCCTCGGCCCAGCGCAGCGGCCGGCCGGTCACGAAGACCACCGGCACGCCGCTGCGCCTCGACCGCGGCCAGCACCGTCGCGGGTGCGCTCGGAGATGGTGCCGTCGGAGCGGACCAGCGTCCCGTCGAGGTCGGTGGCGACCAGCCGCGGCCGGGTCACCCGGGCTCACCGCAGCGGGCGGGCCATGACCAGCTCGCCGTCCTCGTTGCTGCCCCGCAGCTCGGTGAAGCCGCACTTGGCCAGCACCCGGATGCTGGGCGCGTTGTCGGGGAGCACGCTGGCGCGGACGCGTACGCCGGCCGCGTCGGCCTGCGCCGAGCATCGCGGTCAGCGCCTCGGTGGCCAGCCCGCGCACCGCGGGCGTCCTCGACCAGGCCGTAGCCGACCTCGGTCTCGCGCGACGCCGTCGTCGGCCGGCTCGGGCGGTCCGAAGAAGCCGATCGAGCCGACGACCACGCCGTCCAGCTCGATCGAGCGCGGCCCCCACGGGTCGCCGTCGCGCCACAGCGAGGCGGCGTCGCGGTCGTCCTCGCGCGGGAAGTCGCGGTGCCAGCCCGGCGCCGCGGCCCGTCGCCGCGCAGGTCGCGCGACGTCGTCCGCGGTCCACAGCGGCAGCCGCAGCCGCTCGGTGTCCACGACCTCCGGCAGCGTCATCAGAAGTACCTCCCGAGCTCGACGCGCGGCGCCGTCGTCGGCGACGGTGCGCGGTGACGTCGTCGGCGGCGTCGATCACCGGTTGGACCGCCTGGCCCATGGCCACGCCGCGGCCCGCCCACTGGAGCATCTCGATGTCGTTGCGCCCGTCGCCGATGGCCAGCACGTCGGCGGCGTCGACGCCGAGCCGCTCCGCGACGTAGGCGAGACCGGAGGCCTTGGAGACCCCGATCGGCGCGAGGTCGAGCCAGGCGGTCCAGCCGACGACGTAGTCGGTGCCGTGCAGGCCGAGCTCGCCGGCCAGGGTGACGAAGTCGTCGGCCGTGGCCTCCGGGTCGCGGATGATCACCCGGCTGACCGGCGCGGAGACGAGGTCCTCGACGTCGGTGAGGATCATCTCGCCGGACAGCTCGCCGGTCGGGAACTCCTTGGTCACCCGGTAGCCGACCCCGCGCTCCTCGACGGCGACCAGCGCCGTGGGGTGCCGCTCGAGGATCGCCCGCACCGCGGGCGCTGCGTCGAAGGTCTCCTCCGTCACCACCTCGAGCGGCGGGTAGCGGAAGACGACCGCGCCGTTGCTGGCCACGATCCAGAGCGGCTCGGCGTCGTCGAGGTGGCAGCTCGAGCAGGTCGGCGACCGGGGTCATGCCGTGCGGCGAGCGGCCGCTGGCCAGCACCACGTGGCAGCCGGCGTCGCGCGCCCGGCGTACGGCGTCACCGACGGCCGGCGCGATCTCCTCGTGGGTCGTGCCGGCGCCCTCGACCCACTTGAGCAGCGTCCCGTCGATGTCGAGGGCGACCAGCCGCGGGGCCCAGCCGCTCAGCCATGCACCGGCTTCAGCACCTCGAGGCCGCCCATGTGCGGGCGCAGGGCCTGCGGGACGGTCACCGAGCCGTCGGCGTTCTGGTGGGTCTCGAGGATCGCCACGATGGTGCGGGTGCATCGCGCACAGGGTGCCGTTGAGCGTCGCGACCGGCTTGGTGCCGCCCTGGTCGGCGGGGAAGCGGCCGCGGATGTCGAGGCGGCGGCTCTGGAACTCGGTGCAGTTGGAGGTCGAGGTGAGCTCGCGGTAGCGGCCCTGGGTCGGGATCCAGGCCTCGCAGTCGAACTTGCGGACCGCCGACAGCCCGAGGTCGCCGGCCGCCGTGTCGATGACGCGGTAGGAGAGCTCGAGCTTGTCGAGGAACTCCTTCTCCCAGGCCAGCAGCCGCTGGTGCTCGGCGTCGGACTCCTCGAGGGTCGTGTAGACGAACATCTCGACCTTGTCGAACCAGTGCACCCGGATGATGCCCTTGGTGTCCTTGCCGTGCGAGCCGGCCTCCTTGCGGAAGCACGGGCTGAACGCGGCGTAGCGCAGCGGCAGCGTCGACGCGTCGAGGATCTCGTCGGAGTGGTAGGCCGCCATCGGCACCTCGGAGGTGCCGACGAGGTAGAGGTCCTCGCCCTCGATCCGGTAGACGTCGTCGGCGGCCTGGCCGAGGAAGCCGGTGCCCTCCATCGCGCGCGGCCGGACCAGCGACGGCGCGATCACCTGGGTGAAGCCGGCGTCGCGGGCCTGCTCCATGGCCAGGTTGACCAGCGCCAGCTCGAGCTGGGCGCCGACGCCGGTGAGGAAGTAGAAGCGCGAGCCCGACACCTTGGCGCCGCGCTCGATGTCGATGGCGCCGAGCATCCGGCCGAGCTCGACGTGGTCGCGCGGCTCGAACCCCTCGGCGGCGAAGTCGCGCGGCGTGCCGATCGGTCTCGAGCACGGTGTAGTCGTCCTCGCCGCCGGCCGGGGCGTCGTCGTGCGGCGAGGTTGGGGATCGAGAGCACCGCGGCCTGCCAGGCCTCCTCGGCCTCGCTCTGGGCGGCCTCGGCGGCCTTGACCTCGGCGGCCAGCTCCTTGGTGCGGGCGAGCAGGGCCTGCTTCTCGTCGCCCTGGGCCTGCGGGATCTGCTTGCCGAGCGACTTCTGCTCGGCGCGCTTGGCCTCGAAGTCCGCGATCGCCTGGCGCCGGCGCCGTGTCCGCGGCCAGCGCCTCGTCGACCACCGCGTCGGACAGCCCGCGCTTGGCCTGGGCGGCACGCACGCGGTCGGGCTGGTCACGGATGATGCGGGGGTCGATCACGTCGGCAAGGCTAGTCGCCGCGGCCGCGAGCGCTCACCCGAGATTGCACAGGGGATCACGCCGGCGGCCGCCGGTGCAGCTCTGGGCCGGCCCCGTCATACTTCAGCCCGTGCTCGACCGACCGCGGCTCGTCTTCCTGGCGTGGGCCCTGCTGTCGTTCCTGCTCTTCGGCCTGGTGCTGGCTCGCGGTGGTCCAGGGCTGGGGTCCGGTCGCCCAGTTCGACGACCGCGGCTCACCCGCGGCCGACTACGCCGTGGACGTCGGCTGGCTGATCACGCCGCTGCGCGTCGATCGAGGTCGCTGTTCGGCACCGTGGGCATGACGATCATGACGCTGACCGTCGTGGTCGCTGCTGCTGCTGTCCGCGGGCACCGGCGGGCGGCGATCTTCACCGTCGGCGTCATGGTCGTCGACCACGCTGACCTACACCGCTGATCAAGGTGCTGGTCGGCCGGACCCGGCCCGAGTGGCAGCTCGAGCAGGCCCTGCTCTCGTCGAAGTCGTTCCCGTCCGGGCACGCCGCGTCGGTCACGGCGTTCGGCGGCATCCTCATCGTGCTCGTGGTGATGCTGGTGCGCCGCAGCAACGTGCGCCGGCTGCTCTACGTCGCTGATCGGGCTGATGGTCGTCGTGGTCTGCCTCGACCGGGTCCTGCTCGGCCGGCACTACCCCTCCGACGTGGTCGGCGGCTTCCTGCTCGGGATGGGCATGGTCGCCCTCGGGCTGGCCGTCTACAGCCCGCTGCCGCGCAGCCACGCCGAGCTGCTGCCCGAGCCGCTGCCCGAGGCCGTTCCCCTCCGAGCGCAACCTCGCCGTCGTCCTCAACCCGTCGAAGGTCGAGGACGTCGACGCGTTCCGCGGCATCGTGAACTCGATGGCCGCCGAGGCCGGCTGGTCGCTGCCGGTCGTGGCACTACACGACCATCGAGGACCCGGGCACCGGCATGGCCGAGGCGGCCGCGGTGGCCGGCGCCGACCTGGTGATGGTCTGCGGCGGCGACGGCACCGTGCGCGAGGTCTGCGCCGAGCTGGCCGGCACCGGCATCCCGATCGGGATCATCCCGGCCGGCACCGGCAACCTGCTGGCCCGCAACCTCGACATCCCGCTGTTCCTGCGGGCCGCGATCGACATCGCGCTCACCGGCCAGGACCGCGCCATCGACATGGTCAAGGTCAGCGGCGACGGCATCGAGGACGGCACCCACTTCATGGTGATGGCCGGCATGGGCTTCGACGCCGCGATCATGGAAGGCGTCAACGAGGACATCAAGGCCAAGGTCGGCTGGATCGCCTACGTGCTCTCGGCGCTGAAGTCGCTGATGTTCCCGGCGGTCGCGGGTCGAGGTCTCGGTCGACGGCGGCGAGTTCACCACGCACCGCGCCCGGACGATCGTGGTCGGCAACGTCGGCTACCTCCAGGCCGGGATGCCGCTGCTCCCCGACGCGGCGATCGACGACGGCGCTGCTCGACGTCGTGCTGCTGCACCCGCGCCGGTTCCTGTCCTGGATCCCGCTCGCCTTCCGGGTGCTGGCCAAGCGGCCCCGGACCGACGAGCTGGTCGACCGGATGACCGGCCGCACCATCGTCGTCCGCGCCGGCGCGGACACCCCGCGCCAGCTCGACGGCGACTCGATCGGCCCCGGCCGCGAGCTGCAGATGGAGTGCATCCACGGCCGGGTGCTGGTCCGCGTGCCGCGCTGACCCCGTGGACCGCACGCAGGCTCAGGACTGGCTCGACCGCTACGTCGCCGCCTGGCTGACCTACGAACCCGACCTGATCGGCGACCTGTTCAGCGAGGACGTCGCGTATCGATACCACCCGCTACGACGAGCCGGTGCTCGGCCGTGAGGCCGTGGTCGCGTCGTGGCTCGGTGACGACACCCCGGGCGCCGTCCACCCGCGACCCGCTCGGCACCTACGACGCGAGCTACGCGCCGGTCGCCGTCGACGGCGACGCGGTCGTGGCGACCGGCACGTCGTCGTACCGCGACGTGCCGGACGGCCCCGTGGTGCAGGGTCTTCCACAACTGCTTCGTGATGCGGTTCGACGCCGACGGGCGGTGCCGGGAGTTCACCGAGTTCTACGTGCAGGCACCGCGGTAGTCCGGACGGTCCGTCACCTTCCCGCGCCCGGCCGTCCGCGCGGTGCCCTCGTGGGTGACGGACCACCCGCGCGGGAGGCTCAGTTGCCGGCGGCCGGCGGGCCCTGCTGGACGAAGTCCTTCTGGCGGATCAGCACGAAGCAGACCGCGGCGGCAGACGAAGGCCACGCACCGCCGCGATCAGGGTGATGTGGTTGAGCGCGTCGACGAAGCTCGACGTGGCGACCGCGGCGAGCTGGTCGCGTACGCCGGCCGGTGCCGCCTGCGAGGACGGCGTCGATCTGGCCGCCGGTGACCGCCTCGGCGATCTGGTCCGACTGGCCGGCGGCCGGCGTACCGGCCAGCCCGGAGCGGATGCCGTCGGCGACCTGGTGGCTGAAGATCGTGCCGAGCACCGCGATGCCGGTGGCGATGCCGACCTGGCGGAAGCGTGGAGTTGATGCCGGAGGCCATGCCCGGCGCGGTCCACCGGGACCACGCCGACCGCGGTCGAGGCGAGCGGGGTGTTGATCATGCCGACGCCGAGGCCGCAGACGACCAGGCCGGGGATCAGGTGGGTCCAGGAGGAGTCGACCTCGATGCCGTGGATGAGCAGCAGGCCGACGCCGAGCACCACGAAGCCCGGCGCGATCAGCCACTTGGCCGGCACCTTCTCGGTGAGCCGGCCGGCGACCGCCGCGGCGACGAAGGCGGCACCGGACAGGAACAGGAACCGGACGCCGGCCTCGACCGCGGAGTAGCCGAGCACGTTCTGGACGTAGATGACCAGGTAGGTCAGCAGCGAGAAGACCGAGGCCGAGACCCCGAACGCCGCGAGCAGGCCACCGGTGAACGTCGGCTTGCGGAGCAGCGCCGAGGTCGAACATCGGGTCGCTCCTGCACGCAGCTGGCTGACCACGAACGACCACCAGCAGCACGCGCGGCGGCGACCAGGCAGAAGACCACGCGGGTGTCGTCCCAGCTCGGTCTGGCCGGCCCGGATCAGGCCGTAGACCAGCGAGCCCGAGGGCGAGGCTGAAGGTGACGAAGCCGAACCAGTCCGGGCGGCCCGGCGCGCGGGTCGTGCGACTCGCGGACCCGGGTCACGGCGATGGCGATCGCGAGCAGGCAGATCGGGATGTTGACGAAGAAGATCCACCGCCACGAGAGGCCGCTGGTGAGCACGCCGCCGAGCACCGGGCCGACCGCCACCGCGACCCCGGTGGTCGCGCCGAAGGCGCCGAACGCGACCCCGCGGTCGCGGCCCTGGAACGCCGAGGCGATCAGCGCCAGCGCGGTGGCGAACATCGCGGCGCCGCCGATGCCCTGGAAGGCCCGGGCGAGCTGCGAGGAAGTAGATGTCCTGGGCGGCGCCGCAGGCGATCGAGCCGACCATGAACAGCGCCGTCCCGATCACGAAGACCAGGCGGCGGCCGTAGAGGTCGGCCAGCGAGCCGGCGGTGAGCAGCAGCGCGGCCAGGCTCAGCGCGTAGGCGTCGATCACCCACTGCAGGTCCGAGAGCGCTGGCGTCGAGCTCGTCCTGGATGTCGGCCAGCGCGACGTTCACGATCGTGATGTCGAGCAGCAGGATGAAGACGCCCGAGGCAGACCGCGACGAGCGTCCACCACTTGGGGTCGCGGCCGGCCGTGGCCGCCCGGCTGCGGCGGTCGAGCGTCTGCTCGAGTCATCGCTCTGCTCCTGGCGATTCGTCAACGGCCGAATCATCAATGTACCTAACGATTACCTTCGGTACGATACTCGCCGACCGAAGATCCGTCAAGTGCCTAACGATCAGGGAGTGAATCGCGTGGGGCTGGACGACGCCACCGACAGCCGGGAGCTGCTGCCCGGGCTCGCAGGACCAGCCCGGCCACCTCATGTGGCGGGCCGCGGCCCGGGTGACCGCGAGCCTCGGCACGAGTGCTCCCCCCGGGCGTCGACATCCACGCGTACGCCGCCCTGCTCGCGCTCGCCGGCGGCGCGGCCCGGTCCCAGCAGTCGCTCGCCGACACCATCGACGTCAGCCGCACCACCATGGTCAAGGTGGCCGCCGCGCTGGCCGAGCAGGGGCTGGTCGAGCGGGTCCGCAACCCCGACGACCGCCGGTCCTACGCGCTGACCCGCACCCCGGAGGGCGCGGCCGCGGCCCGGCGCTGGCGCCGGCACGCCGAGGACCTCGAGGAGGCGCTCACGCCCGGCTTCTCGCTGGCCGAGCGCGAGGAGCTGCGCCGGCTGCTGCTCGGGATCCTCGAGGGCGAGCTCGCGCCCGACACCCCCGAGCCGCTGCTGGAGAGCCTCGGGTTCCTGATCACCCGCGCGCACCTGCGGATGCACCGCGCGCTTCTCGGAGGCGCTGGCGCCGCTGCGGATCGTGCCCGCCGCAGTTCGGGCTGCTGACCACGCTCGCCGACGCTGGGGCCGGTCCCGCAGGCCGAGCTCGAGCCGCCGCCTCGGCGTCAGCGGCGCCAGCGTCGTCCAGATGGTCGACGACCTGGAGGAGCGTGGGCTGGTCGAACGGCGCCGGCTCGAGTGGGACCGGCGGACCCAGGTCGCTGCACCTGCGGCCCGAGGCCGCCGACGTGCTCGCGGAGGCCCGTCGGCGCGGCGAGGAGTCCCTGGCCCAGCGGCTGGGCACCCTCGACGTCGACCAGATCAAGCGGCTGGTGGTGCTGCTCCAGCGGTTCGTCACCGGCGAGTGAGGACCGCCCGCCACAGCGCGGGTTGACCCGCCCGGGCGGGAGCACCTCGTCGAGCGAGTCGAGGTCGACGTCGTCGGCGGCGACCGCCTCCATCTCGGCGCGGGTCAGGGTCCACGGCGGCTCCGTCGGTCACCGGCTCATCGTCGCGGCGGACGACCTGGACGACGCAGGGCCGTCCCGCCCGGCGCCATCAGGCTCGTGGACGCCGGCGACCGCCCGGTCGCGCAAGGAGGGGTGCAGGGCCTGCAGCGTGTAGATCTCGACCACGAGGTCGAAGGCGCCGACGAGATCGTCCGGGAGGTCGAGCAGGTCGCCCTCGCGGTAGTCGACCGACGAGTCCGGGTAGCGGTCCCGCACCGCGGCGACCGCGGCCGGCGAGATGTCGAAGGCGATGGTGCGCCAGCCGTGCGCGGCGAGGTGCTCGGAGTCCGCGCCGAGCCCGCAGCCGACGACCACGGCCGCCGGCCTGGCCGGTGCCGTGCCGGCCACCGTGCCGGCCACCCAGTCGGCCAGGACCGGGTGCGGGTCGGTGTGGTCCCAGGGCAGTGCGACCTCGCCGCGCCCGGCCGCCGACCAGAGCTCGTCGTACCAGCGGGTCGGCTCGCCGTCGGCGACCGCCGCGACGCCGAGCTCGTCGGCCAGGTCGTCCCAGTCCCGCGCGTGGGTCATGGCTTCGCGGACGCCACGGCGTCCTCCTCCTCCGGCGACATCGGCTGGTCGGAGCGTCCAGCCGGCGACGCTCTTGGCGTAGCTGCGCGCCTCGCTGCGGCCGTGGATCGCGGTCAGCACGACGCCGTCGCCGCCGTCGTCGAGCAGCGCCAGCGACCAGGAGAGCCGGCCGCCCACGTCGCCGAACGCGTCGTACCGCACGATCCCGAGGTGCCGGATCGCGCCGGTGGCCTCGGCGCGCAGGGCGGCCACCTCCTGACGCAGCCCGAGCACGTCCTCGGGCAGCGCGTCGACGTCCCCACCGGACGACGGCGCGCGGCGCAGGCCGAGCACCGCCACGGCCAGCGCGGCGACGGCGACCACGAGACTGAGCACGACCAGGAAGACCACGTCGCCCAAACTACGATGCTGCGGTGACCGAACCTCCGCGACGCCCCGACGGATCGCCTACCAGGGCGAGCCGGGCGCCAACTCCCACCAGGTGTGCCGCGAGCACTACCCGGAGCTGGAGGCGCTGGCCGTGCGCGTCGTTCGAGGACGTGTTCGCGGCGGTCGAGGGCGGCGAGGCCGACCTGGCGATGATCCCGATCGACAACTCGATCGCCGGCCGGGTCGCCGACATCCACCACTTCCTGCCCGACTCCGGGCTGCACATCATCGCCGAGCACTTCCTGCGGATCCGGTTCCACCTGCTCGGCGATCCCGGGCGCCCGCCTCGACCAGATCCGCACCGTGCACAGCCACGTGCACGCGCTCGGCCAGTGCCGCAAGATCATCCGCGCGCACAACCTGCACCCGGTGATCTCCGGCGACACCGCCGGCGCGGCCCGCGAGATCGTCGAGGCCGGCGACCCGACCCAGGCGGCGATCTCGCCGCCGCTGGCCGCCGAGATCTACGGGCTCGAGGTGCTCGCCGAGGACGTCGAGGACGAGGACCACAACACCACCCGCTTCGTCGTGCTCTCCCGCGAGCTCGTCGAGGCGCCGCCGGGCAACGGCCCGGTCGTGACGTCGTTCATCTTCAACGTCCGCAACCTGCCGGCCGCGCTCTACAAGGCGCTCGGCGGCTTCGCGACCAACGGCGTGAACATGACCAAGCTGGAGAGCTACATGGTCGGCGGCGAGTTCACCGCCACCCAGTTCCTCGCGGAGGTCGACGGCCACCCCTCCGACCTCGGCGTGTCGCGCGCGCCCTCGAGGAGCTGCGCTTCTTCACCACCGACGTGAAGATCCTCGGCGTCTACCCCGCGGACCCGTTCCGCGAGGACCACGCCTGACCCCGTACGCCGAGCTCGACGGGCTGCTGCGCGAGATCGAGGCGCACGGCCGGGCGACGTTCGCCGGGGACTTCGTGGGGATGTACCTCGTGGGCTCGTTCGCCCTCGGCGACGCGGACGAGCACAGCGACTGCGACTTCCTCGTCGTGGTGCGCGAGCCGCCGAGCGGCCTTCGCGAGCGGGCGGTGCGCGACCTCTGGTCGGAGCTGCCGCGGCGCCCCGGGAAGTGGACCCACGACCTCGAGGGGTCCTACGCCCTGCTGTCCGACCTGGCCGACAACGACTCCACCGGCCGGCCCTGGTTCTACGTCGACCACGGCCACACGACTCTCGCGTGGGACGACCACTGCAACCGCGAGGTGGTGCGGTGGACCCTGCGCGAGCACGGCGTGACGCTGGCCGGACCCGAACCCCGGTCGTTCACCGCGGCGGTCCCGGCGTCGCTGATCCGCGACCGGATGCGGCGCGACCTCCCGACCCTGCTGGGCGACATCCGGTCCTGGGCGCCGGCCGAGGTCGCGTGGACCCAGCGGTACGTCGTGGCGACGTACGCCCGGGTGCTCTACTCGCTCGTCACCGGCGAGGTGGCCTCGAAGCGCGGGGCGCTCGAGTGGGCCACGACGGCGCTCGACCCGCGCTGGGCGCCGCTGCTCACCCAGGTGCGCGACGACCGGGCCCTCGGTTGGGACCCGGACGACCCACCGCGGCCGGGCTCGTGGGAGGAGGCGTCCGCCTTCGCGAGGTGGTGCGAGGAGTGGGCGGTGGGCCGCTAGGGCATGTCTCTCAAGTGGGGGTGGATGCCGGCGTCGTCCCGGCGCGCGCTGGCTAGGCGCCGGCACGAAGTCAGACTGGCGGTCTTTCGAGGGTCGGCAACGACGCCAGCGCGTGATCGGGGCGGCGTCCGGCGCCGCCGGGACTTGGGAGACATGCCCGTAGCCCTCCGGCGGGTTCTGGAGGAACGCCACGAGCGCACCCTGGGGGTCGCGGATCATCGCGAGGCGGCCGACGCCGGGCAGGTCGTACGCCGGGACCAGCGCGCTCGCGCCGAGCTCGACCGCGCGGGCCACGGTCGCGTCGCAGTCCTCGACGTTGAAGTAGACGTCCCAGTGCGGCGGGATGCCCTCCATCTGCGGCGGGAACGCGCCGCCGACCGGACGACCCTCGACCACGAGGCAGGTGTAGTCGTCGCCGGTCTCCATCGGCATCGACTCCCACTCGACGCCGAGCACCTCGGAGTAGAACGGCGTGGCGGTCGGCAGGTCGGGGCTCGTCAGCTCGTGCCAGATCGGGCAGCCGGGCTCGTTGACGCGCACCGAGCCGATGCTCTGACCGGCCTGCCAGAGGTTCACCCGGGCGCCGGTCGGGTCCTGGATGCTCGCCATCCGGCCCAGCTCCATCACGTCGAACGGCCCGGCCTCCACCGTCCCGCCGGCCTCGGCGACCCTCGAGGCCGTCGCGTCGACGTCGTCGACGGCCAGGTAGACGCCCCAGAACGCCGGGTGCCCCTGCAGCCGCGGCATCTGCCCGGTGATCCCGGCGATCGAGTCGCCGCGGACCGACACCGCGACGTACACCCCCGCCTCGCCCATGTCGACGTCCTCGAACTCCCAGCCGAGCAGCGGTGCCGTAGAACTGCTTGGCGGCCTGCTGGTCGGGCGTGGTCAGCTCGACGTAGCTCGGCGTGCCCTGCGCGTAGTGGTCGACGGTGCCCATGCCGACAGCGAACGAACCGGGCCCACGCAGAAACCTGTGTCAGCGCCCGCGACGCACACCCCGACCGGTACGTTGCCGCCGTGGTTCCCCCGACTACACGGCTGCACTCAGCCACGCTCGCCCTGGCCGGCCTGGCCTTCGGCGCCTACACGGTCCTCGCCCAGGCCCGCGAGGACCCGACGCTGCCGTTCCTGATCCTGTGCATCGCGCTGCTCGCCTTCGCCCAGTGGCAGGGCAAGGCGGCCGCGGTCTCGCGGGTCGCGGCGCTGTGGGAGTGGGTGGCGGCCACCGTCACCTTCGTGCTGGTCATCGGCGGTTGGCAGCTGCTCGACGCGACCGACCCCACCGGCCCGACCGGTGCGCCCTGGTCGCTGCGGGTCGTCGTGATCGTGGCGACCGCCCTGCCGCTGACCGTGGTCGCGTGGCTCGGGTGGCGCAGCTCCCGAGCGGTGAGCCCAGCAGCCACGGACTAGCCTGCTCGGGTGGAGGAAGACCCGCGGATCGCCGACCTGGGCTTCGCACGCGTGGACGTCGACCGCGCCCGGCGCACCGGTGACGCCGAGGTGGTCTACGGCGCCGGCAAGACGCCGGGCCAGGTGATCGCGATCCTGCGGACGCTGCACGAGCGGCACCCCGAGCGCGCGGTGCTGGCGACCAGGCTCTCCGAGGAGGCGCTGGCGCAGGTCGCCACCTCGCTGCCCGAGGCGAACGTCGACGCGGTCGCGCGCGCGGCCACGCTCGGCCCGTTCCCCGAGCCGCGCGGCACCGTCGCGGTGGTCTCGGCCGGCACCAGCGACGCCCCCGTCGCGGCCGAGGCGGCGCTGAGCATCCGCGTGCACGGCGCGGCCGTCGGACGTGATCGAGGACGTCGGCGTGGCCGGCCTGCACCGGCTGCTCGCGGTCCGTGACCGCCTCGAGGCCGCCGACTGCCTCGTCGTCGTGGCCGGCATGGAGGGCGCCCTGCCGTCGGTGGTCGGCGGCCTGACCGGCGTACCGCTCGTCGCCGTACCGACCAGCGTCGGGTACGGCGCCTCGTTCGGCGGCGTCGCCGCCCTGCTGGCGATGCTCAACTCGTGCGCGCCCGGAGTGACGGTGGTCAACATCGACAACGGGTACGGCGCGGGCGTCTTCGCGGCCAGAGTCGCGCGTGGCGCCCGGAGTCCGGCCGAGTGACCACCGTCTGGGTCGACGCCTCCTCGGGCGCCAGCGGCGACATGCTGCTCGGCGCGCTCGTCGGCGCGGGCGTGCCCCTCGACGTCCTGCAGACGGCCGTCGACGCGGTGTGCCCCGAGCCCGTGACGCTGCGGGTCGGAGTCGGTGAGCCGGCAACGGGTTCGCCGCGACCCGGGTCCACGTCGAGGTCGTCCGACTCGGTGCACCACCGGACCTGGCGCGACATCCGGGCGATGCTGCTGGCCGTCGGCCAGGACGACGCGCTCCGGGTCTTCGAACGGCTCGCCGTCGCCGAGGCCGCGGTGCACGGCCACGACCCGCTCGACGTGCACTTCCACGAGGTGGGTGCGCTCGACGCGATCGCCGACGTCGTCGGGGTGTGCGCGGGCTTCGCCCACCTCGGTGCCACCGAGGTCGTGGTGAGTCCGGTCGCGGTCGGCTCCGGCTCGGTCCGCGGTGCGCACGGCATGCTCCCGGTGCCGCCGCCCGCAGTGGCCGAGCTGCTGCGCGGCGTGCCGTCGTACGCCGGCCCGGGACACGGCGACCGCTCTGCACGCCGACCGGAGCGGCGCTGCTGACCACGCTGGCCACGTCGTACGGTCCGCAGCCGCCGATGACGACCCGCTCCGTGGGGACGGGCGCCGGCGGACGCGACCCGGAGAGCCACGCGAACGTGCTTCGGCTCCTGGTCGCCGAAGCGGTCGGCGCCGACGAGCGGCTCGTGGTCCTGGAGACCAACGTCGACGACCTCGACCCGCGGCTGTGGCCCGAGGTGATCACCGCCGTCCTGGCCGCCGGGGCGAAGGATGCCTGGCTCACGCCGATCCTCATGAAGAAGGGGCGCCCGGCCCACACCTTCCGGGCGCTGGTGGCCGCCGGCGACGCGGACGAGGTGCGCCGCACGATCTTCCGGGAGACCTCGACGATCGGCATCCGCGAGCTACCCGGTCGAGCGGGCACGCGCTCCCCCGCGAGACCACGTCGGTGACCGTCGACGGGATCGAGATCCCGGTGAAGCTCTCCCTGCTCGACGGCGTGGTGGTCACCGCGCAGCCGGAGTACGACGACGTCGTGCGCGCCGCGCACGCCCTCGGTCGCCCGGTCCGCGAGGTGCTGGCCCGGGCGCAGGCCGCGGCATCAGCCGCGCAGGATGCCGGCCACCGCTGACTGCCCCTGCGCCTCGGCGTGCTCCAGCGCCGTGACGCCGTCGTGGTCCGCGACCGACCGGTCGGCGCCGGCCCCGAGCAGGATCCCCACGATCTCCTGGTAGGGCTCGGTCCCGTCGCCCAGGATCACCGCCTCCAGCAGGGCGGTCCAGCCGAGGTCGTTGACGTGGTTGACGTCGATGCCGGTCTGCACGACCCGACGAACGTAGTCGACGTGGCCGCGCTCGCTGGCCGGGATGACCGAGATGCCGCCGAAGCGGTTGCGGATGGTCAGGTCCGGGCCCGCGGGCAGCAGCACCTCCAGCATCGGGACGCTGCCGGTGACGCCGGTCACCAGCCACGGGGTGTCGTGCCGGTCGTCGAGGGCGTCCGGGTCGGCGCCCAGCGCGACCAGCACCCGGGCGGTGTCGACCCGGTCCTCGGTCACCGCGCGCAGCAGCGGCGTGCGCTCGTGCTCGTCGCGGCTCTCGAGGGCGGCGCCGTGCCGCAGCGCGAGCGCCACGTCGTCCGCGTCGCCCGCCAGGCGGCCGGGGCCCCCGGCCGCCGCGCGAGCGAGGAGCTCGGCGATCGCGTCGAACCCGCTGTCGCGCGCGGTCTCCTCCGCGGTGCGGCCGTCCCGGCCGGCCCGGATGCCCACGTCGACCCCGGCCGCGACCAGGACGCGCACGGTGTCGACGTAGCGCTGGCTGCCGTCGCCGAGCGCCACCGCCTCGTGGAGCGCGGTCCAGCCGAGGTTGTTGACGTGGTCGAGACGAACGCCGGCCCGCACCAGGCGGCCGACCACCCGCCAGTGGCCGCGCTCGGCGGCGCGGATCAGGCCGGTGCCGTCGAAGCCGTCCCGCGCGTCGACGTCGGCGCCGCGGCGCAGGGTGAGGTCGAGCAGCTCGTCGTACCCCTCGCTGGTGGCGATGAGGAACGCGCTCTGCTGGGTGCCGTCCTGGGCGTTGACATCGGCCCCCCGGTCGACCAGGCGCTCGGCCCGGTCGACGTCGTTCGCCCAGGCGGCGTCGATGAGCCGCCGGTCGAGCTCGGCCTGGTCAGCGGTGGGCTCCGGGTCGGCGGGGGTCACGGCGCTCGCCTCCTGGCTCGGCGGTGGGGTCGCGGCGGCTGTGGAGGGGCTGGGTGCGGGGTCCGCGCGCGGGGCAGGGTCCGAGGAGCAGGCTCCGGCGGCCAGGAGCACCGCCACGGCCGCGGCGGAGCCGGCTCGGTGGGCGAGGTGCACGCCGGTCCTCCGCTAGGCTCTCAATCGGTATACCAAATTGGTATGCCAAAAAGGTATACCAAGGAAGTGGCAGACCAAAATGGCAGACCAGAGCGTCCGCGAGCGGATCCGCGACCTCGTGCTCGCCGGTGACCTGCGGCCCGGCGACCGGCTCGTCGAACGGCAGCTGGCCGAGCGGCTCGGCGTCTCCCGGGTCCCGGTCCGCGAGGCGCTGCGCGAGCTGGTCCACGAGGGGCTGGCCGAGGAGCGGGCGACCCGCGGCATGGTGGTGCGCGGCGTCGACCGGGCCGACGTCGAGGCGCTCTTCGACGTCCGTGGCGCCCTCGAGGACCTCATCTGCGAGCGCATCGTCGCGCACGCGAGCGACGCCGACCTCGACCGGCTCGACGCGGTGGTCGACCGGGCCCGGGACGCCGTACGGCACGGCACCCCCGCCGAGGCGCGGGCACTGAACGCCGAGTTCCACGTGGTCCTGGCCGAGCTGGCCGGCCCGGTCCTGGCGGCCGTCATGGAGCCGGTCGCGGGCCGGATGCGCTGGGTGCTGACCCAGCACGAGGACCCGGCCGAGATGTACCGCGCGCACCAGCGGATCGCCGCCCAGCTGCGCCGGCGCGACCTCGAGACCGCCCGGCACGAACTCCGGCTCCACCTGCTCGACAGCCGGGCGGAGGTGGGTGCGAGGCTGGGCTGACAATGGACTTCACCGCCCTCGTGCTCACCTTCGGCGCGATCTTCGTCGTCGAGCTGCCCGACAAGACCTTCCTCGCCACCCTCGTGCTGGCCACGAAGTACCGCCCGTTCCTGGTCTGGCTCGGCGTCGGCGCCGCGTTC
Source organism: uncultured Actinomycetota bacterium (assembly GCA_963791175.1). Lineage (GTDB taxonomy): Bacteria > Actinomycetota > Actinomycetes > Propionibacteriales > Nocardioidaceae > Nocardioides. The sequence goes on along the minus strand of CAWBRC010000004.1, from coordinate 1,577,950 downwards.
GCGGTGCAGACCACGGTCGCGGTGCTGCTCGGGCACGCGGCGTCGTTCCTGCCCGAGGACCTCGTGCACATCGTGGCGCTGGTGATGTTCCTGGCCGGCGCGGTGATCCTGATCCGCGAGGGGCGCAGCCACCAGCAGTCGACGGGCGAGGAGTTCGTCGAGGGCGCCAAGGACGTCACGGGCTTCCGGGCCGTGCTGGCGTCGTTCCTCGTGCTGTTCGCCGCCGAGTGGGGCGACCTGTCCCAGCTGCTGACGATCTCGCTGGTGGCCCGGTACGAGGCGCCGGTCAGCGTCTTCATCGGCGCCCTCAGCGCGCTGCTGCTCGTCAGCGGGCTGGCGGTGATCGCCGGTCGCACGCTGCTGCGGTTCGTCGCGCTGCACGTGCTGCACTACGTCGGCGCCGCGGTGCTGCCTGCTGCTCGCCGCGCTCACGCTGGCCGAGCTGCTGCGCTGACGCGCTCGGCGGGGACCGCCCACCGGCCCACGAACTCATGTAACTGAGTGTTCGTGCATCTACGTGGGTGCTCGAGCACCCATCCGGATGACCGAACACTCAGTTACATGTCGCGCCGCCGCACCCGACCCCGCCGGTCACTAGAGTTCCGGCCATGACGGAGGGAACGAGCCTGGCCCCCCACGGCGCGGACAGCGAGGTCGGCCGGCTGCGGACCGTGATGCTGCACCGGCCCGGCCCCGAGCTGAAGCGGCTCACCCCGCGCAACAACGACAAGCTGCTCTTCGACGGCATCCCGTGGGTGCACCGAGCCCAGGACGAGCACGACGCCTTCGCCGCCGAGCTGCGCGGCCCGCGACGTCGAGATCCTGTACCTGACCGACCTGCTCACCGAGACGCTCGAGCGACGAGCGACGCCCGGGCGCGCGGCGATCGAGGAGGCGCTGCGCGACCTCGACCTCGGCGACACGATGCGCGGCTACCTCGAGGGGCTGCTCGGCGACGCGTCCCCCGACGAGCTGACGACCTACCTCACCGCCGGCATCCGCAACGACGAGGTGCGCGGCGGCTTCGGCCTGGTGACCTGCCTCCTGGCGCTACGACGACTTCCTCATCGACCCGCTGCCCAACCTGCTGTTCACCCGCGACTCCTCGGTGTGGGTGCGCGACCGGGTCGCGATCACGTCGCTGGCCATGCCCGCCCGCAAGCGCGAGACCGAGCTGACCGAGCTGATCTACACCCGGCACCCGCGCTTCGTCGGCACGCCGCGGATGCACGGCGCCCACCTCGAGCACGTCGAGGGCGGCGACGTGCTGCTGCTGGCCCCGGGCGTGATCGCGGTCGGCGTCGGCGAGCGCACCACCCCGGCCGGCGTCGAGCGGCTGGCCCGGCAGTGCTTCGAGTCCGACCTGGCGCACACGGTGCTCGCCGTACCGATCGCGCAGGAGCGCGCGACCATGCACCTCGACACGATCTGCACGCTGGTCGACGTCGACAAGATGGTCGTCTACCCCAACGTCGCCGACTCGCTGGTCGCCTACACGGTCCGGCCCACCGGCGACCTGGAGCCCGACGGTGGCCTGGTGCTCGACGTCGCGCAAGGCCGAGCCGTTCCTCGTCGCGCGGCCGCGAAGGCCATGGGCATCGACACCCTCGCAGCAGATCGACACCGGCCTCGACCCGGTGACCGCCGAGCGCGAGCAGTGGGACGACGGCAACAACACCCTGGCGCTCGCGCCGCGGGTGGCCGTCGCCTACGAGCGCAACGACGAGACCAACGCGAGGCTCGAGGACGCCGGCATCGAGGTGGTCCGGATCGCCGGTTCCGAGCTGGGCTCGGGCCGCGGTGGCCCGCGCTGCATGAGCTGCCCGATCTCGCGGGAGTCCGTGGGCTGAGCGGGGCCGCGGCCGCCCGGTGTCCGCTGCGCCACACCGGCGCGGCCGTGCCCTCAGCGGCCCTGGGTCGTTGCCTTGGTGACCCGAACCGAAAGGCTGACGATGGCAGACACCTTCTTCTCGATGTTCACCCCCGAGGAGATCGCCCGCATCAGTGCGTCCGGCACCCGCGTGACGCTGCCCGAGGGCTGGGCGCCCATCTCGGAGTCGACCGGGGCCGACAAGGCCTACATCATCCTCAACGGCACCGTGTCGGTCCGCAGCCACGGCACCGAGGTCGCCCGGCTCGGCGCCGGTGACATCGTCGGCGAGGCGGCGATCCTGAACCACTCGCTGCGCACGGCCACGATCGTGGCGCTCACGCCGTTGGAGCTGATCCACTTCACCAAGGAGCGCTGGACCGGTTGGACGTCGAGATGCCGTCCTTCCACGCGGCGCTGGAGAAGACCGCTGCGGAGCGGTTCCCGCCACAATCCTGAGGTGACCGAGGAGAACCAGCCCGACCTGTCCGAGGCGCTCGACACGGTCGAGCGGTACCTGCTGGGCTCCGCGCCGAGCCTCACCCAGGTCGAGGTGTGCGAGCGGGCCGGCGTACCGCTCGAGATCGCGCAGGAGCTGTGGCGGCTGCTCGGCTTCCCGCACCAGCCGGACGACGCCGTCGCGTTCACCGCAGGCCGACGTCCAGGCCCTGGAGTACACCCACGACCTCGTGCAGCTGGGCATCCTCAGCGCCGACCGGCAGGCCGCGCTGGTGCGCACCTGGGGCCGCAGCTTCGCCCGGCTCGCGGAGTGGCAGACCCGGCTGCTCACCGACGTCGCCCTCGAGAGCCCGGACCCGGTCGCCCAGGTCACCGACCTCGCCTCGGAGGTGCTGCCCCGGGTCGAGGCGCTGCAGACCTACGTGTGGCGCCGGCACCTCGCCAGTGCCGGCGACCGGCTCATGGCCAGCGACTCCGCGGGCTCCGACACCTCCCGGCTGGCCGTGGTGTTCGTGGACATCGTCGGCTTCACCTCGCGCAGCAAGGAGCTGACCGAGGCCGAGCTGGTGCAGTGGATCGAGTACTTCGAGGCCGAGTGCTCCGGCCTCGTCGTCGACCACGGCGGCCGGGTGATCAAGAACATCGGCGACGAGGTCCTCTTCGTCGCCGAGGACGTCGCCCGGGCCGCCGAGGCGGCGCTGACCATGACCGCGCGCGGGTCCGACACCGACGACGAGTTCCCCGAGGTGCGCGCCGGGCTGGCGTACGGCGACGTGGTCTCGCGGCTCGGCGACGTCTTCGGCCCGACCGTCAACGTCGCCTCCCGGCTCACCTCCGTCGCCCGGCCCGGCTCGGTGCTCGTCGACCAGGGCGCCCACGACGCGCTGACCGGCGACGCGACCGGCGAGGACCCCGACGAGCGGGAGCACGGCGGGTACTCGTTCCGCCGGATGCGACGCACGTCGGTGAAGGGGTACTCGCGGCTGCAGTCGTGGGTGCTGAGCCGGGCCGGCTGACGGAGCGCCGCGAGCTCGCGCGAACGGCGTCCTCGGGCAGTTTCGCGCCCGGGCGGTCAGCGGATGGTGACCTGCCGGTTGGCGAGCCCGGAGCGGGCGGCCCGCTGGTCGGCGGTCAGGTCGGAGTCGTCGGCCAGCGCCGCGGCGAGGTCGCTCCTTGAACGTCGACGGCGGGGTCCTCCAGCGCCTCGGGGCCGGTGCCGAGCGGCAGGTCCCAGACGGGGCCGAGCAGCCCGTGCGCGCGGAACATGCCGACCAGCCGGGCGCCCTCGACGATCACGTCCTGGCCGGCCACGTGCAGCCGGGCCAGCGCGTCGAGCAGCTGGTCCTCGGGCTCGGGCATCACCCAGCGCAGGTGCTCCTTGGTGCCGACGTCGGTCCAGTACGCCGCCTCGACCTGCGTCAGCCGCGCGGTCGGGCGTCGCCGCGGCGTTCGCCTGCTCGAGCGCGGCGGCGAGGTCGTCCTTGTCGTCGACGTCGGAGAGCCAGAAGTCGAACCCGTCGTGGACGGTGACCGTCAGCTCCTCGTCGGTGACCAGGTCCTGGAGCCGCGGGCCCGTCGCCGGGCGGGTCGGTCAGGCCGATGACGCCCGGGCTCGTCGGCCTCGAGCGCCAGCTGGAGCACGGCGGCCGAGGTCGCGCGACGGGTCGCCGAAGTTGTGCTGGACCTGCAGGCCGAGCCAGACCTGGCCGCTGTCGCGGACCATCGCCGGCGCGGCCATCGGGAGCAGCGAGCACAGCGTGACCGGCTGGTCGGTGCCCTTGACGCTCAGCGGCGCGGTCGCCGCCGGCACCAGCTCGCGCAGCGCGACGATGTCGCACTCCGAGGGCAGCCCCTCGAACGGCCGTGCGACGTACACGTCGGCCGCGCCGCCCTCCGCGCCGTGGCAGGCCTTGTACCGCTTGCCCGACCCGCACGGGCACGGCTGGCGGGGGCCGACCTCGCCCGGGTGGACGACTGGGTCTCTCGAGCCTTGGTGCGCGACTTCTTCGCCATGCCCGAGAACCTACTTCCCGAGCAGCTCCAGCACGTACGCCGGGCGGTCGGTGATGACCGCCTCGACCCCGAGCTCCTGGCAGCGCCGCAGGTCCGGCTCGGTGTTGACCGTCCAGACGTGCACGCCGTGGCCGGAGCCGGCGATCCGCTCGGCCAGCCGCGGGTGCTCGCTGAGCAGCTCGATCCCGGGCCCGACCAGCCAGTCCGCGGCCGATCACCCGGCGCAGCATCGGCCAGTACTGCGCCTTGTCGATCAGCTGCACCAGTCGGACCGCCGGGCGCCAGCCGCTCGCATCCGCTGCAGCGCGGTGTGGCTGAAGCTCATCACCCGGGCCGGGCTCGGCTCGTCCGTCGCCGGCCTGGTCCCAGCCGAAGTCGTGCAGCAGCTCGGCGACCCGCTTCTCGACCAGCCCGCCGTACCGCGTCGGGTGCTTGGTCTCGATCGCGACCTCGACCCGGCGGTCGTAGTCGGCCACCATCTCGAGCAGCTTGCGCAGCGTCAGCACGCCGTCGAGCCGGGCGTCACGGTCCGGGGCCTCGTCGTCGAGCTCGGCCCACGGGTTCTTCCACGACGCGAAGTCGAGCGCCTCGAGGTCCTCGAGGTTCGACGTCGAGACCAGCCCGCGTGCGCGCCGCGGTGCGCCGCAGGTCGCGGTCGTGCACGCAGACCAGGTGGCCGTCGGCGGTCAGCCGGACGTCGCACTCCAGTCCCTCGGCGCCGGCGTCCAGCGCCGTCACGTAGGCGCCGCAGCGTGTGCTCGGCGTTCTCGAAGCTGGCGCCGCGGTGCGCGACCACCTGGGGCAGGGATGCCGACGTGGGCATGGGGCCATTGTGGCGGGGCCAGACCCCTCGGAGCGAGCAGGCGCGGCGCGGCGCGGGCGAGACGTCCCTCGGTCGTCGAGGAGCTTTCGATCCCCGCAGGCCCGCGCACGAGGCCGCGGTCGTCGCGGAGCTGTCAATGGCCCGCTCGACGCTGACCGGCCGTCGTCCGCCGGTGGTACGACGGGTGGGTGGCCAAGCACAGCGAGTCCACCACCAAGACCTACCTCTACCTCCGGGTCGGTCTCGTGGCGCTCGCCGTCTTCCTCGGCGCCTCGCTCGTGATCGAGCTGACGCTTCGGGCGACGGCGAGTGGCTCGGCTCGATCAGCGCGTACTACTACACGCCGGTGCGCGCGGTCTTCGTCGGCACGCTCACCGCGATGGGCGTCTGCCTGATCGCGATCAAGGGTCGCGACCGGCCCCGCGAGGACCTCATGCTCAACCTGGCCGGGATGTGCGCGCCCGTCGTCGCGCTCTGTCCCGACGCCGCTCGAGGACGTCGCCGCCTGCGGTGACGCCGACCGCTGCGTGCCGGCCGTCCTACGTGCCCGGCGTCGAGAACAACGTCGAGCGCACTGCTCGTCGTCGGCGTGCGTCGGCCTGATCTTCGCCGCGCGCACGGTCCGGCGCGGCGTCGACGAGGGCCGCGACCTCGTCGCCCTCGGCGTCTCCGCGGCCGGCATGGTCGGGCTGGCGCTGTGGTTCGCTGCTCGGACGCGACTCGTTCCTCGACTACGCCCACTACGGCACGGCGGTCCCGATGTTCGGGCTCATCGTCGCGGTCGCGGTCGTCAACGCCGCCAAGGTCGACGAGTTCGTCGCGACCGGCGGCACCCTCACGGTGGGCCGCGCCGCGACGTACCAGGCGCGCCTACCGCGCCATCGCCTGCGTCATGGGCCTCGTCATCGGCGGCGCGCTGGTGCTGTTCGCGGTCAAGGCGGCCACCGGATCGGAGCCGTTCGCCCACTGGGTCTTCGTGGTCGAGGCCCTGCTGCTGGTGGCGTTCACGGCGTTCTGGATCCTGCAGACGCTGCAGTACGCCGAGGACGGCGCGCCGGAGTAGCCGCCGGCGTCCGGGTCAGGCCGGCTGGAACAGCTCGACGACGTTGCCGTCCGGGTCCTCGACCAGGATCTGCTGGCCGCCCGGTCCCGTCACCACGTCGTTGCGGAAGCGCGCGCCCCGACCGCGAAGCGCCTCGACGGTCGCGGCGAGGTCGTCGACCTGGTCAGCGCGAACCGGTTCCAGCCGCCCGGGGCGGGGACGGCGCCGTCCGGCATCGGGCGCGACGCCGAGGCGTCGGGTCCGGCCAGCCAGACCTTGAGGTCGTCGCGCTCGACGATGGCCATCGCCCCGAACTGCTGGACGACGGCGAAGCCGAGCGCATCGACGTAGAAGTCGACCGACGCGGCGACGTCGCTGACGAAGTAGCGCACCTGGGCCATGGGCCCACGCTACTCAGGCGGGAGCCACCCGGCCACGCCACGGGAGCGGGCGGCGCAGGCGCAGTCTTCGGCGCGGCGGCCGGGGCGTCACGGCCGCCCTGGCGTGCTGCGCGGCGCGGGCGTCGACGCGGTCGGTGTGGGCGGCGCGGGCCAGGTCGCGGGCGATGGCGGGGCTGTGGGTGAGTGAGTTCATGCCTCTACGGTCGCCCTGAGGCGGCCCGCCCGGCATCGGGAGAAGTACGTATCTTGCGCGCGCCCTCCCCACGTACGAAGACGTGAGGGTCCCTCAGGCCTGGGCCCGCAGGTACCGCCCGAAGTGCGGCACCGTGAAGGCGATCCGGCCGCGCTCGCCGGAGTAGATCAGCCCCTTCTTGAGCAGCGAGTCGCGGGCCGGCGACAGCGACTGCGGCTTCTTGCCGAGCACGCCGGCGACGTCGGCGGTGGCGACCGAGCCGACCGCGTCCGGCGTCCGGGGCCGGCGGCGTCGGCCATCGCGCGCAGGTAGTCGCGCTCGCCCGGGGTGGCCCGCTCGTAGCGGCTGCCGAAGAAGCCGACCGCCAGCTCGCGCTCGGCCTCGGGCGCGGCGACCGCGACGTCGGCCGCGGTGATCGGGGAGCGCGGCGCGAGGTCCCAGACGGTCTTGCCGTAGGCCTGGATGAAGTAGGGGTAGCCGCCGGTGGCGGCGTACATCGCGGCCAGCGCGTCGTCGTCGTACGCCGCGTCCTCCTCGGCCGCCGGCGCGGTCAGCGCGCGGTCGGCCTCGGTCGCGGGAGAGCCGGTCGATGCGCTGGTAGGAGAAGAGCCGCTCGGAGTAGGACTTGCTGGCGCTGCAGCACCGCCGGCAGGTGCGGGAGCCCGGCGCCGACCACGATCACCGGCAGCCCGGACTGGCTGACCTCGTGGCAGGCGGCGCACAGCGCCGAGACGTCGTCGGGGCCGAGGTCCTGCATCTCGTCGACGAAGACCGCGACGCCCTTGCCGAGGTCGGCGGCCAGCCCGCCGACGTCGGTCATCAGCTCGACGAGGTCGATCTCGACGTCGCCGGAGTCGGCCCGGCCGCGCACCGCGGGCGCGTCGATGCCGGGGCTCCACCGGTCGCGCAGCTTGGCGTCCGGCCCGGCCTGCCGCTCGGCGAAGGACCGGAGCACCCCGAGCACGTGGTCGGCCTGCTCCGGCTCCGGGTGGGCGAGCTCGCGGACCGCCTGGTGCAGCGCGCTCGACAGCGGCCGGCGCAGCGACTGGTCGGGCCGGGCCTCGAGCTTGCCGGTCCCCCACGCCCTTGCGGACCGCCTGGCCGCGCAGCGCGTTGAGCAGCACCGTCTTGCCGACCCCGCGCAGCCCGGTCAGCACCAGCGACCGCTCCGGACGGCCGCGCGCGACCCGCTCGAGCACGACGTCGAAGGCGCGCACCTGCTCGTCGCGGCCGGCCAGCTCGGGCGGCCGCTGCCCGGCGCCGGGCGCGTAGGGGTTCCGGACCGGGTCCACGGCTACGACCGTATGGGGCCGTCTAGCCGATTCCGTAGATTTCCGGGCTCGGCGCGTCTGCTGACGACTTGGCGTCTGCACGACTCGCCGTAGGAGCGTCGACCGGCTGACCGGTCAGCCGCGCAGCCGACTCGGCCGGTCGCGGTGCGGCGCGTGCCGGTACGCGCGGTCGAGGCCGGCGCGGAGCATCTCGATCAGCTCGGGGACCTCGTCGACCGACGAGCCGGAACGACGCCGCGCAGACGTTGTCGCGCCACAGCGACAGCACCACGAGGTCGGCCTCGGAGTGCCAGGAGACCCGGAGCGCGCGGTCGCTCGCCGCGGGCGTCGAGGAAGATCGACCCCAGCTCCGGCAGCGGCCGGGCGGCGCTCATCCGCCCATTGTGCTCCCGGCTGTGAAACCTGTCACCGGTTCGGCGACGGCGGGATACTCCGTGACGTTCTCGCTGTGGAGAACGGTGTTCGGGCAGCCGTGTCGTCACGGACTGTCCCGGTGGGCGGCCCACCTAGAATCGCGGCGTGCCCGAGCTGCCCGAGGTGGAAGCCCTGGCCCTCGACCTCAGGGGCCGGCTCGACCGACCACGCCATCGCGACGGTGCACATCGCGGCGTTCAGCGCCCTCAAGACCTTCGACCCGCCGCTGCGCGCGCTCGAGGGGCTGCTGGTCGAGGACGTCACCCGGCACGGCAAGTTCCTCGACATCAGCGTCGGCGGGCTGCACCTGGTCATGCACCTGGCGCGCGCGCGGCTGGATCCGCTGGAAGGACGAGGTGCCGACGCTGCCGCCGCGCCCCGGCGGCAAGAACCCGCTCGCCGCCCGCGTCGTCCTCGACGACCAGTCCGGGCTCGACATCACCGAGGCCGGCACCAAGAAGAGCCTCGCGATCTACCTCGTCCGCGACCCGCAGGACGTCCCCGGCATCGCCAGCCTCGGCCCGGACCCGCTCACCGACGACTTCACCCTCGAGAAGTTCCGCGACATCCTCGAGGCCGAGGGCCGCAAGCAGATCAAGGGCGTGCTCCGCCACCAGGGCACCATCGCCGGCATCGGCAACGCCTACTCCGACGAGATCCTGCACGCCGCGCGGATGTCGCCGTTCAAGCCCGCGCGCCGCGCCTGCTCGAGAGCGACGACGACACCGACCTCGTGGTCCTGTACGACGCCATCCGGGTCACCCTCGGCGACGCTGTCGAGCGGTCCCGCGGGCTGGCCGCCAGCGAGCTCAAGGGCGAGAAGAAGTCCCACCTCGCGGTGCACGGCCGCACCGGCGAAGCCCTGCCCGGTCTGCGGCGACACCGTGCGCGAGGTGTCCTTCGCCGACTCGAGCCTGCAGTACTGCCCGACCTGCCAGACCGGCGGCAAGCCGCTCGCCGACCGCCGGATGAGCAAGCTGCTCAAGTAGCCAGGAGCGAGATGAGCGTCCCCACCGTCGGCGTCGCCGGCGTACCCGACCCGCTGCCCGAGGGGCTCGCGGTGCTCGACGTCCGCGAGCCCGTCGAGTGGGCGTACGGGCACATCGACGGCGCGCTGCACATCCCGATCGGCGAGCTGCCCGCGCGGCTCGACGAGGTGCCGGAGCGGGCAGACCCTCGTGGTCTGCAAGGTCGGCGCGCGCTCGGCGCGGGTGGTCGGCGTGGCTGGATCCAGCAGGGCCGCGACGTCGTCAACCTCGACGGCGGGATGCTCGACTGGGAGGCGGCCGGCCGCGCGATGGTCAGCGAGACCGGCCAGCCGCCGCTGGTGGTCTGAGGCTCGCGCTACGGCTCGCCGATCAGGTCCGGGCAGGTCTCGGCGATGTAGTCGTCGAGCGCGTCGAGCTTGCGCTGGTCCTCGTCGCTGACGTCGCCGAGCTGCGCGACGTCCTCGCTGGGTGGCGTCGTCGGCGAGGTCCTGGATCCGCTGGATCGTGAGGTCGAAGCCGTCCTCGGCCTCGGCCGGCATGTCCGCCGGGGACGCCGACGCTCGTCGCAGCCTTGTCGGCGGCGTGCCTTGAGCGTGCTGGATGTAGGCCGTGAGGTCCTTGGTCGAGTCGGCCGCCGGCGACCTCGTCCCGGAACGTCCGCCAGCGCGGCGCAGAAGTCCTCGACCGACGACGCGTCGTCGCCGTTGCTCGGCCGCCACCGCCGTCGCCGCTGTCAGCGACGCACCGCCGCGACGAGCACGAGGCTCGCCGCCAGCAGGCCGAGCGCTCGGCTGCCGCGACCCGGTCGTCGCTGGACAGTCGATGTCGGGCCAGAGTCGTCACGGCGCCGATGTCGGGGCAGGTCTTCGCGAGGTAGGCGGTGAACGCGTCGGTCTTCTTCTTCTCCTCGTCGGTGAAGTCGTCCTCGATGGTCCGCCATGTCCTCGGCCGATGGCGTCGTCGGGCAGGTCCGTCGATGGCGTCGAGCGTCAGCTGGAGGCCCTCCTTGGCGTCGTCCGGGATGCCGTCGGGAGTGCCGACGTCCTCGATCCGGTTGGCCGCCTTCTTGAGGATCTCGCCGAGGTTGTCCTCCTCGCCGCTGATGCCCTGGAGGTCGTCGTAGAAGGCCTGGAAGGCCCCGCAGAAGTCGGCCGTCGAGGCGGTCTTCTCGTCGCTGCCGCCGCTGCCGTCGTCGCCCCCGCAGCCGACGGCACCGCCGGCGACGAGGATCAGGCGTGGCCGCAGCCAGTCCGAGCTTCATGTGTTCTCCTGAGGTCGGGTTCCGTCGGCGTCCACCCTCGCACGCCGGAGGGCCGGTGCCCGACCCGGGAGCCGTGCGGCCTCAGGCCCCGTCCGCCCACGCGGGGGGTGGCGGCAGCCGGAGCGCGTCCTCGAGGAGCCCGAGGTACGCCGAGCGCGGGACCTCGACCGCCCCGAGCGTGGCCAGGTGCGGCGTCACCCACTGCACGTCGAGCAGCCGCCCGTCGGCGGCCGTCGTCGGTCAGCAGCCCGACCAGGCCCACCAGCGCCACCTTCGAGGCGTCGCGGACCCGGTGGAACATCGACTCCCCGGCGAACAGCCCGCCGATCGCCACGCCGTACAGCCCGCCGGCGAGCTCGCCGTCGCGCCACGCCTCGACCGAGTGCGCCCAGCCCGAGCCGGTGCAGCTCGCCGTACGCCGCGGCGATGTCGCGGGTGATCCAGCCCGGCGTCCCGCGCGCGGGTCGCCGCAGCGCGGCCACCACCTCGTCGAAGGCGGTGTCGACCCGGATCTCGAAGTCGCGGCACGAGCGGCGCAGCGACCGGGACACCACCAGCCCGTCGAGCGGCACGATGCCGCGCGCGCACCGGCGAGAACCAGTGCATCGGCGGCCGGACGCCGTGCTCGGGCATCGGGAAGATGCCCGCGGCGGTACGCCGCCAGCAGGGTGCCCGGGCGCCAGGTCGGCGCCGACCCCGACCAGGTCCGTCCTCGGCGTCGCGCGGGTCGCGGGAAGACCCACGGGGAAGGCGGTGGCTCGACCGGCACGCTCGACGTACGGAGTCCGTCCGTACGATCGAGCATGGGCGTGACCAGCAAGGCGGCGGGAGCGGTGGGCAAGCAGCTCGCGCCCAAGCTCGCCGAGCTCGCGCCCGGGCTCACCACGTCGTTCGTCCGCGAGGCGCTGCACCGCGCGATCGCGGGCGTCGGACCGCTGCCGCCGGCGGCCAAGGCCGCCGACGCCCAGCTGCGGGAGCAGAAGGGCAACGTCGAGCAAGGCGGTCCACGAGGTGATCGAGAACCACGTCCGCTACGCCGGCGCGCAGGGGTTCCTCACCAACCTCGGCGGCCTGGTCACGATGGCGATCACGATCCCGACCAACATCACCGGGCTGGCGCTGATCCAGTGCCGGATGATCGCCGGGCATCGCGCACCTGCGCGGCTACGACCTCGACGACCCGCGGGTCCGCAACGCGATCCTCACCTGCATGCTCGGCGAGGACATCGTCAACGCGCTGGTCAAGAAGACGCAAGCTGCCCGCGCCGCCGATGGCGCTGGCCACCGCGCCGCTGCACGACCCCGACCTCGACACGATCATCTCCGCCGAGGTCGCCGCCGAGCTGGTCAGCACAGGTGGCCGGCAAGAAGGCTGGCCATCACGATCGGCCGCCGGATCCCGATCGCCGGCGGCTTCGTCGGGCTGGGCGCGGACGCCTACGCGACGTGGAAGGTCGGCCGCTACGCCGACCGCGAGCTCCTGCCCCGCGCCCGCCGGTAGACGCCGAGCAGCGCCCGGCCCGACGCCGGCTGCTCTCGAGTCGCACGCACGAGTCCGCGGCGCACGCGGTACGACGGCGTCGCGTAGGCCCGCTCGAGCGCCCCACGCACGTCGGCCAGCTCGGCGTGCAGCCGCTCCTCCTCGCGGCGCAGCCGGGCGTTGTCGAGCAGCAGCGCCGTGATCGCGTCGACGCCCGCCGCGGCGACCTGGCGCTCGCGCGGGTGGTCCGGGTCGGCGTACTCGGCGACCGGTGGCGCCCCCACGAGGTCGCCGAGGTCGCCGACGACGTCGTACCCGCGGCGCTGGATCTCGGCGATCCAGGACGCCGACAGCTCCTGCACCCACGGGTGCAGGTCCGGCGGCAGCGCGAGCCGCGGCGACCGGGTGCGGCGCGACAGGGTCTGGTGGGCCAGCAGCTCGCGGACCAGCGGCCGGTAGTCGGCCGGCGCGAGCTCGGCGTTGGCGCGGCGGTTGATCCGGCGCAGCAGCGTCGTCTCCGGTACGCCGAGCGAGGGGTTGTGCCGCTCGCCCTCGAGGTCGAGGTCGATGCCGTCGAGGCCGAAGGCCTGGCTGAACCGCTTCCACAGCAGCTCCGGCGCGCCGCCGGGCGGCGGCACGGTGACCAGGTGCACGTGCTCGGGCGGCAGGTCCTGGCCCCACCGGTCGAGGATGTCGGGGATCTCCTGGACGCCCCAGAACCACGCGCCGATCCGGGTGGCGCGCTCGGGGTCGCGGATCTGGTCGAGGAAGGCGCCGTAGCCGCAGCTGGGCGCGGTGCTTGACGTTCTCCTGCCACTCCGCGGGGATCTGGCGGACCAGGTCGCGCACGCTCAGCACGAGGTGGACCTCGGTGCCGTCGCCGTGGCCGAGCGACTCCAGCGCCCGGCCGATCTGCGCGCGGCGACGCGGTCGCGAGGATCTCGTGGCTGATGATCGCGGTGCCGTCGTGCCTCGCGGACCTGGCGGCGCGAGGTCGTCCCAGGCGCCGATCGCCTCGGCCTGCAGCCCGCCCCACGGCAGCTGCATCAGGTCGAGCGCGGCGAGGAAGTGGCTGTCGTAGCGGGCGGCCGGGTAGACGATGCCGGCCGGCCGCGAGCGGCCTCGCGGTTGCGGAACAGCACGTCCTGGAGGTACGACGTGCCGGTCTTCGGCGTGCCGACGTGGAGGAGGACCTTGTTGCTCATCGTCGCCTCCTCCAGCAGCAGCTCGAGCGCCAGGCTCGAGGACCGAGCGCGGCCGCCGCGGATCCGGCGAGCACCGGCAGCACGCGCGTCCGGGTCCCCCTCGACAGGGTAGCGAGCGCGCAGCAGCCGCTGCCGCAGCCCGAAGGCGGCGTCCTCGACCCAGTCGCGGTGCTCCGGCGGTACGACGGGCGGCGCGCCGGTGGCCCGCGCCAGCCGGGGCCGCAGCGCCGACGCCGAGCAGCTCGGCCTGCTGCGTCGGGCAGCACGTGCAGGCTCAGCGCGGCGCCGACCTGGCGGGCCAGCTCGGCGGCGTGGGCGGGCACGTCGGGCACCGCGTCGAGGCGGCGTACGCCGACCAGCCGCGGGCAGCGCGGCCAGGTCGAGCACCACGCCCGACCCGGCCGGTGTGCGGCCGGGCGCGGAACCGCTCGACGACCCCGGGCAGGTCGACCCGGCGCGGCAGCCGTCGGCGGGCCCGCACCCGGGCCAGGAAGTCCGGCCAGCTCGGCCCGCCGGCGCCGAACGCGCCCGCGGCCCAGGTGTGCGCCAGCATCGTGGCGAGGTCGGTGCCGAGCACGTGCACCGCGCGGCCCGCCGCCGCCCGGCGGCCGGCCGTCGGCGACCAGCGCCTCGGTGTACGCCGCGGCCAGCCACGGGTCGCCGGCCAGCTGGTAGCGGGTGCGGAACCGTCGACTCGGCGCAATCGCGCGGTGGTGGCGGGCTCGCGGCCAGCCCGCGTCGGCGACGAGCGTCCTCGGCGCGAGTCAGCGCCCGGCCGCCGACCCGCGAGCAGCTCGTCGTCCGGCAGGTCGCGGGGTCGACGGCGGGCGGCCCGAAGCGGCGCTCGGCGTCGACGCCGACCAGCTCGAGGTCGGGCCGGCCCCGGCCGGGCGCGCGAGGCGGCGAGCACCCGCTCGACGAGCGCCGGCGGCGGGCCGGCCGGCGAGGTTGAGCCGGCGCAGCAGCTCGAGCTGCTGGGCGCCGGGCAGGTAGCGGCCGCGGTCGGCGGCGTCGACGCCGTCCCAGGCGGCCCAGGGCGTCGTACCGCCCGCGCGCAGGTGCGCGACCCACGCCCAGGCGCGGGCCCGGCCGGTGTCGAGCGACGTGGTCATCGGCCGGCCGTCATCGACGCAGGTGCCGCGCGAGCTTGGCGGCCGCGCGAGCGGCGAGCGTTGTCGTCGGGGTCGGGGCGGCGGGCGGCCTCGAGGGTGAGGGCCACGAGCGCGTCGAGGCGGCGGAGGTGACGTCGCGCGGCCGGGGCCGGTCGGGGTCGTGCCACGCCTCGCCGGCCGGCGGGCCGGACCGGGCGCAGCTCCTCGAGGTCGCCGACCACGTCGACGCCGGACCCCTTGGCCCAGTCGATCCACGTCTGGGCGATCTCCTCGGCCCAGTCGTAGGCGTCGGGCGGCAGCGTGACCGGCACCATGCGCGGGCGCTCGGCCAGGGTCTCGTGGACGACGAGCTGGCGGACCAGCGCGCGGTACTGGTCGGAGGGCAGCCCGGCCGCCTTGAGCCGCGCGTTCAGCCGGCGCAGCAGCGTGCTCTCCGCGGTGCCGATGGACGGGTTGCGACGGGCCGCCCTCCAGCGGCGCCCACGCCGGGTCGATGCCGAGCGCGGTGCAGAACCGCTGCCACAGCTCCTCGGGCGGGCCGCCCGGGCCGCGGCACGGTGACCACGTGCACCTGGGCCGGCGGCAGCCCGCCGCCCCACCGCTCCAGCACGCCCGGGAGCCCCTGGACCCGCCAGAACCAGCGGGTGGCCTTGCGCTGGTCGCTCTGGCGGAGCTGGTCGAGGAAGCGTCCCGAACGACACCTTCCGCTGGTGCTTGAGCTGCTCCTGCCACTCCGCCGGCGACCTGCCGGGCGACGTCGCGCGCGCTGTAGACGACGTGCACCTCGGCGAAGGAGAGGTCCGCCAGCGCGCGGCGCGGCCTCGGCCGGCTTGGCGCCGGCCAGGATCTCGTGGCTGACCACGGTGGTCCCGCGCGGCCCGGCGCACCCGCCGCACGAGCGCTGTCCCACTCGCCCTCGGCCTGCGGCCGCATCCCGCCCCACGGCCGGTCGAGCAGGTCGAGCGCGGCCAGGAACATGTCGCTGGTGCGGCCCGGTCGGGTAGCGGTAGCCGTGCCGCCGCAGCGAGGCGGCGTTGAGCGCGAGCCGGTCCTGGAGGTACGTCGTGCCGGTCTTGGGCGCGCCCACGTGGAGGTAGACGCGCCTGGTGCTCACGCGGTCGATTGTGACAGCGCGCGGACCACGGCCGACGGGGACGGCCGCCCGAGCTGCGCCGGCCATCCACGCGCTGGTGGCGACGAGCGCGTCGAGGTCGACGCCGTGCTCGATGCCGAGGCCGTTGAGCAGCCACACCAGGTCCTCGGTGGCGAGGTTGCCGGTGGCGCTCTTGGCGTAGGGGCAGCCGCCGAGGCCGCCCGCGCTGGCGTCGTACGTCGTGATGCCGGACTGCAGCGCCGAGTAGGTGTTGGCGAGCGCCTGGCCGTAGGTGTCGTGGAAGTGCATGGCGAGGTCGTCCGTCGCCATGCCGCGCGGCGACGAACGCCTCGACAGCGCGGTCACCTGGCCGGCGGTGCCGACGCCGATGGTGTCGCCGAGGCTGAGCTGGCTGGCGCCGAGGTCGAAGAGCCGCTTGCCGACCGACACGACCTGCTCGACCGGCACCGCGCCCTCCCACGGGTCGCCGAAGCACATGGAGACGTAGGCGCGGACGTCGAGCCCGGCGTCGCGGGCCCGCTCGCACGGTCGGCTCGAACATCGCGAACTGCTCGTCGAGGCTGCGGTTGAGGTTCTTCTGCGCGAAGGTCTCGGTGGCCGAGCCGAAGATCGCGATGTGCCGGAGCCCGAGCTCGAGCGCCCGGTCGAGCCCGCGCTCGTTGGGGACCAGCACCGGCAGTCGCGGCCGTCCGCGCCGAGCCGGGTCATCAGCTCCTCGGCGTCGGCGAGCTGCGGGCACCCACTTCGGGTGCACGAACGACGTCGCCTCGACGACCGGCAGCCCGGCGGCGAGCAGCCGGCGGACGAACTGCTCCTTGACGTCGACGGGGACCATCGACTTCTCGTTCTGCAGACCGTCGCGCGGGCCGACCTCGTAGATCGTGACCCGGTCAGGCAGTCTCATCGGGACGCCTCCACCACGAACAGCGTGTCACCGAGCGCCACCTGCCGCCCCTGCTGGCGCGCCGACGGTCGTGACGGTGCCGGCGAACGGCGCCTTGAGGCTCAGCTCCATCTTCATCGCCTCGAGCACGCCGAGCACCTGGCCCTCCTCGACCGCGTCGCCCTCGGCGACCCGGACGTCGAGCACGGTGCCGGGCATCGGCGCGGTGAGCGCGCCGTCCGCCGGCCGCGGCGGCGTGGTCGCCCATCACGTCGGGCCGCTCGAAGACGAACCGCTGGCCGTGGTGCACGACCTCGACCCGGTCGTGGCGGACCGCGGCCGCGGGCCGGTGCGGCCGGCGGGACGCCGAGCGTCACCGGCTCGTCGAGCTCGACGACGACCGGCGCCGGGTCGGCGCCGAGCCGGAACCCGTCGGACGCGAACGGCCCGTGCTCCTCGCGGTCGCGGAGGAAGACCTCCCACGCCGCGAGCTCGCGCGCCGGCGCCGGGTCGGGCGCGCGGCACGTCGTGCCGGTCCAGCCACGCGGTGTCGATGGTCGCGTCGCGGAACTCGTCGCTCGCGACCAGCGCGCGCAGGAAGCCGGCGTTGGTGGTGAGCCCGAGGATCGCGGTGTCGTCGAGCGCGGCGACCAGCGCCTGGCGCGCGGCCTCGCGGGTCGGCGCCGTGGGCGATCACCTTGCCGAGCATCGGGTCGTACGCCGTGGAGACGACCTGGCCGGACTCGAGCGCGTGGTCGACGCGCACGCCCGTCGCGGCCAGCGCACGTACGTCGCCGTGCCGGCCTGCGGCAGGAAGCCGCCGAAGGAGTCCTCGGCGTAGACCCGGGCCTCGATCGCGTGGCCGGTCAGCGTCGACCTCGCCGATCGAGCAGCGGCTCGCCGGCGGCGACGCGGAGCTGGTGCTCGACGAGGTCGATGCCGCCGCACACGAGCTCGGTGACCGGGTGCTCGACCTGGAGCCGGGTGTTCATCTCCAGGAAGTAGACCTCGCCGGTGTCCGCGTCGAGCAGGAACTCGACGGTGCCGGCGTTGACGTAGCCGACGTGCCGGGCCAGGGCGACGGCCGCGCTGACGTGACCCGCTCGCGGGTGGCGTCGTCGATCGTCGGCGCCGGCGCCTCCTCGAGCACCTTCTGGTGCCGGCGCTGGGTCGAGCAGTCGCGCTCGAAGAGGTGCCGCACGGTGCCGTGGCGTGTCGGCGATGACCTGGACCTCGATGTGCCGGCCGTGCTCGACGTACTTCTCGACCAGGATCGTGTCGTCGCCGAACGCCGAGGCGGCCTCGCGCTTGCGCGGCGGCCACGGCCTCGTCGTACTCCTCGGCGGAGCGGACGATGCGCATGCCCTTGCCGCCACCGCCGGCCGCGGCCTTGACCAGGACGGGGCAGCCCACTCTCCTCGGCGACGTCCTCGCCGCGCGGCACGACCGGCACGCCGGCGGCGACGGCGATCTCGCGGGCGGCGTCCTTGCGGCCCATCTGCTCCATGACCTTCGCCGACGGGCCGACCAGCGTGATGCCCGCCTGCTCGAGCGCCTCGGCGAACGCCGCGCGCTCGGACAGGAAGCCGTAGCCGGGGTGCACGGCCTGCGCGCCGGTGTCGCGCGCGGCGGCGACCACCGCCTCGATGTCGAGGTAGCTCTCGACCCGCACCGCCTCGTCGGCCGCGCGGACGTGCGGCGCGGTCGCGTCGAGGTCGGTGTGCACGGCGACGGTGGCGATGCCGAGCCGGTCGGCAGGTGCGCATCACCCGCAGCGCGATCTCGCCGCGGTTGGCGATCAGGACCTTGCGTGAACAGCGTCGGACATCAGCCGGTCACATCCGGAAGACGCCGTACGACGGCGCGGGGATCGGGGCGTGGGCGGCGGCGGCCAGGCCCATGCCGAGGACGCGGCGGGTGTCGACGGGGTCGATGACGCCGTCGTCCCAGAGCCGGGCGGTGGAGTAGTACGGCGAGCCCTGGGTCTCGTACTGCGTCGCGGATCGGCGCCTTGAACTCCTCGCACCGGGACGGGGTCGTCGGGCCGGCGACCTCGGCGAGCACCGACGCGGCCTGCTCGCCGCCCATCACCGAGATCCGCGCGTTGGGCCACATCCAGAGGAAGCGCGGGTCGTAGGCGCGGCCGCACATGCCGTAGTTGCCGGCGCCGAACGAGCCGCCGATGACGACGGTGAACTTCGGGACCACCGAGCACGCGACCGCGGTGACGAGCTTGGCGCCGTCGCGGGCGATGCCCTTGTTCTCGTACTCCGGCCGACCATGAAGCCGCTGATGTTCTGCAGGAAGACCAGCGGGATCCGGCGCTGGTTGCACAGCTCGATGAAGTGCGCGCCCTTGAGCGCCGACTCGCTGAACAGGATCCCGTTGTTGGCGACGATGCCGACCTCGTGGCCCCAGATCCGGGCGAAGCCGCAGACCAGCGTCTCGGCGTAGAGCTGCTTGAACTCGTGGAACCGGCTGCCGTCGACGACCCGGCGGATCACCTCGCGGACGTCGTACGGCGTGCGGGTGTCGGTCGGCACCACGTCGTAGAGGCCGAGCGGGTCCTCGTGCGGCTCCTCGACCGGGTGCGCGGTGAGGCTGGGCGCCTCCTCCGGGCAGCGTGGCCACGATCGAGCGCACGATCGCCAGCGCGTGCGCGTCGTCGTCGGCGAGGTGGTCGACCACGCCGGAGGTGCGGGCGTGCACGTCGCCGCCGCCGAGCTCCTCGGCGGTGACGACCTCGCCGGTCGCGGCCTTCACCAGCGGCGGGCCGCCGAGGAAGATCGTGCCCTGGTTGCGCACGATGACGCGTCTCGTCGGACATCGCCGGGACGTAGGCGCCGCCGGCGGTGCACGAGCCCATCACGCTGGCGATCTGCGGGATGCCCTGGGCGGAGAGGTTGGCCTGGTTGAAGAAGATCCGGCCGAAGTGCTCCCGGTCGGGGAAGACCTCGTCCTGCATCGGCAGGAACGCGCCGCCGGAGTCGACGAGGTAGACGCACGGCAGCCGGTTGTCGGCCGCGACCGCCTGCGCGCGGAGGTGCTTCTTCACCGTGATCGGGTAGTAGGTGCCGCCCTTGACCGTCGCGTCGTTGGCGACGACCACGGTCTCCTTGCCGCTGACCCGGCCGATGCCGGTCACGATGCCGGCGCTGGGCACGGCGTCGTCGTACATCCCGGTCGCGGCCAGCGGGCTCAGCTCGAGGAACGGGCTGCCCGGGTCGAGCAGCCGGTCGACCCGGTCGCGGACCAGCAGCTTGCCGCGGGCGGTGTGCTTCTCGCGGGCCGCCTCCGAGCCGCCCCGGCGCACGACGGCCAGCCGCTCGCGCAGGTCGGCGACGAGCTCGCGCATCTCCTCTGCCACGCGCCTAGGTTAGCGATCATTAACCTGTGGGGCCAGCGGTGCGCCGAGTGGCAGGCTCGGGCGCGTGATCACCCCACCGAGCCTGCGTTGGCAGTGCGTGGTCGTCGACTGCGCCGATCCGGAGCCCGTCGCGACGTTCTGGGCGGCCGCGCTCGGCTGGCGGCGGACCCACGTCTCCGGCGACGGCGGCGAGATCGTGCTCGAGCCGCCGGTCGGCAGCGCCGAGGACGGCGTCTGCCCCGACCTGCTGTTCATCCGCGTCCCCGACCCGACGCCGGGCAAGGCCGGCCCGAGTGGGTCCGTGCGCCCATCTGACTCCGTCAGAGGCCGCAAGAACCCCCTCCACCTCGACCTCCGCCCGCTCGACCAGGCCACCGAGATCGCCCGGCTCGAGGGGCTCGGCGCCCGCCGGTCGGACGTGGGCCAGGACGAGGACAGCACCTGGGTGGTCATGGCCGACGTCGAGGGCAACGAGTTCTGCGTGCTCAAGGCGTACCCGACCGACTGAGTCAGCGCCAGCGCCCGTCGCACCGCGCCAGCTCGTCGGTGACGTGCCCGGACCCGTCGAGGACCGGGCAGCGCACCCCGGACGGTGCGCCGGCGACCGGCACGGGATCGAGGAGGGCGACCTCGAGCACGGCCAGGCCGTCCAGGCACAGGTCGTCCACGCCGTCGGGGAACACCAGCGCGACGCCGTCGACCCGGTCGTGCCGCAGCCGGGTCACCCGCGTCGCCTGGCCGGCCGCCAGCTCGGCGGGCGACCAGTTGAAGTGGAGCTGGTCGCCGTCGGCCACGGTCGGCAGCACGGAGACCGGCCGGGCACTGCGGTACTCCAGCGACAGGAACAACGCGTCCCCCTCGACCGGCGCGGGCAGCCGGACGCTCATCGCCCCACCCGCCGGCGTGGTCACGCACGGTCGCCCGTCGACCACGTCGATCGACCCCCCCTCCGAGACATCGGCGTCGGCCAGCTGCGCGGGCGTCAGCCGGGCCAGCTCCACGGGCGCCACCCGACCCACCCGGCCGGTCGAGGTCACCACGACCTTGTCGGGCGAGCCGACGTCGAGCCGGCTGCGCAGCCCGGGATCGACCCCGATGACGCCCGGCGCGTCGTCGTACCCGTCGATGTAGAAGGGGTTGACGTCGACCGGCAGGGTGAGCTCGAGCAGGTCGACGGGCTGCTCCTCGGTCAGGTGCCGGAGGTCGGTCACCGCCCACTCGAGGTAGCCCTTCGACGGCAGGTCCGCGCTCTCGTCCACCTGACCCCGCCAGCTGACGACGGTCGTGACGAGGACCGCCGCGACCGTCGCGGCCGCCACCACCCGGGCCACGCGGCGGGCCTGCGGGTCCGCCCGCAGCCACGCCGGCCTCGGCGGCAGCGAGAGCGCGATCGCCAGGGCGACGACGAGGAGCACGTGCGCCTCGACGAAGTACTGCTGGTCGTAGGCGTAGGCGATGAGCTGGCCCGGGGTGGTCACGCCGCCCAGCCGGCCGAACACGAAGATCAGCAGGTTGGCCACCAGGCACGGCGCGTAGAAGGCCCACGGCCGCCAGCTCTCGCGGCGAGACCAGGTGGTGAGCGCGATCACCACCACCGCGGCGAGGATCGAGGCGAGCACGAGGCCGGACAGGACCAGGGGCGGGTCGGCCTCCCCGCGCGGCAGCTCGAGGCGGCCGCCGAGGGCGCCCGGGAGCAGGTTGTTGACCGTCCCGTAGACGGCGAGGTCGAGCACGTCGGCCGCCCCGCCGGGTCGGGGCTTCGAGGAGAAGAAGAACAGGCGGTAGGTCAGGTACGCGACCGTGATCGCGACGTAGCCCGACCAGAGGGACAGGTCGGCCCTCAGCTCACGCGCGAGCCCGCGGAACGCCGGCCCGCGGCGCAGCCCGACGTACCGCAGGAGCACGAGGAACCCGATGGTCAGCACCGGGCGCTCCTGCACCAGCAGGCCGGCGACCAGGGCGAGCCACGAGCCCACCAACCAGCGCCGGTGACCCGTGCGCAGGTAGACCACGAAGCACCACAGGCACCACAGCTCGGCGGCGAGGGCGCCCATGACGTGGACGCCGGCGCCCCACCACAGCACCACGCGCATCACGAACACCGAGAGGCTGCCCACGCCCGCCAGCGCGAGGGTGCGGAGCCGGCGGCCCGAGATCTCACCGAGGAGGCTGATCAGCGCGAACGCCGCGGCGGTGGTGAGGGCCACGGGGACGGTCGCGGCGAACGCGTAGTCGAGACCGCCCACGCGCTGGACGAAGAGGTACGCGGCGCGGGTGAAGGGGGCGAAGTGCCCGTAGTTGTCGACGGCCAGCCACGAGGGGCTCAGCTCACCCCATCGGGCCAGCTGCAGGTAGAGGAAGTCGTCGGCGTACCAGCTCGACCACAGCACCGCCGCGACGTAGTAGACCGCCGCGACCACCACCGCGGACGCGGTGCGGATCCACACCCAGTCGCGGTCCGTCCACTCACGGCCCACGGTGGCGTGCCTGGGACCCACCATCACCGAGCTCCACCACCCGCCCTCGCCGGTTCGTCACGTCGAGAATCCACTGAGCGGTCGGTTCACCCTCGGTGGAGGTGCTCCTCGACACAGTACGTGCCCCGCCGCGACCACTCGGCCGCGGAACAAGGGCACACACTCCCGGCGTTCTCCTGCCATGAGCGCAGTACCCGCTGACCGCCGAGACCTTCGAGCAGACCGTCACCGACAACGACGTCGTGCTGGTGGACTTCTGGGCCGTCGTGGTGCGGCCCGTGCCGCCAGTTCGCACCGGTCTACGAGGCGGCGTCCGAGCGGCACGACGACGTCGTGTTCGGCAGCATCGACACCGAGGCCGAGCAGTCGCTCGCCCACGCGGCACAGGTCACCTCCATCCCGACGCTGATGGCCTTCCGCGACGGCATCCTGGTCTTCCGCCAGGCCGGCGCGCTCCCGGCGCCCGCGCTCGAGGAGCTCATCACCGCGGTCAAGGGGCTCGACATGGACGACGTACGCGCGCAGATCGCCGCGGCCGAGGAGTCCTGACGCGCCTGCGCGTGAAGCGGGCGGGCGGTTAGCGACCGCTAACCTCAGCGCCATGGCCCGCCGCGACGAGATCCTCGCGACCGCGGCGGAGCTGTTCGCGGCGCGCGGCTTCCACGGCGTCAGCGTCGCCGACATCGGCGCCGCCTGCGGGATCTCCGGGCCGGCGCTCTACAAGCACTTCGCCGTCCAAGGACGCCGTGCTCGCCGAGATGCTGGTCTCGATCAGCGAGCGGCTGCTCCAGGTCGGGCCGCGAGCGGTCCGACGCCGCTCCCGACGCCCGACGGCGGCGCTGGCCGCGCTGGTCGAGTGGCACGTCGACTTCGCGCTGCGGCACCGGCCGCTGATCGTCGTCCAGGACCGCGACTGGGAGTCGCTGCCCGACGAGCGCGCGCGAGCGGGTGCGGACGCCTGCAGCGCGAGTACGTCGACCTCTGGGCCGAGCCGGCTCCGCGAGGTGCACGACGGGCTGCGGCCGGACAGCGCCCGGGCGATGGCGCACGCGGCGTTCGGGCTGATCAACTCCACGCCGCACAGCGGCCTGCTCCCCGACGCGCGGATGCGCGAGCTGCTCACGCGGATGGCGGGCGCGGCGCTGGGCATCTCCTAGGATGCCGCGGATGCGCGCGCGGGTGCTCGCCCCCCTCGTCGCCGCCGTCCTCGGGATCGCCGGCGGTGTCGCGACCGCGCTCGTGGTGCCCGCCGACGACGAGCGACGGGCGGGCCTCGACCTTCAACGACCCGCTGCACCTCGGCATCCCGCTCGTCGACCAGGACTGCACCGGCGAGTCCCTGCTGGTCGTCGGGTACGGCGACAGCGTCGCGCCGCTCGGCACCGCCGTGGCCGACAACGGCAGCAAGGGTGTGCGCTACCTCCGCTCCGACGAGTCCTGCGCCGACCGTGCTCGGCCCCGAGCGGGAGGACGTCGCCGACGTACGCGGTCTACCTCGGGCCCTTCGACACGCTCGCAGGAGCCGTGCCGAGTTGCGGATGACGCCGGAGCACCGGGCGGACTTCGTGACCGTGCTGCGCTCCGGCAACACCATGCTGGTGAAGTGCCCGTGCGCGCTGCCCGACCGACGAGGCCCCCGAGCTCCGGCTGGACATGGAGGCCGACGCCGAGGCCGTGGTCTGGATCCGCTCGCTCCAGTCGATGCTGAACGACTACGACGCCGAGAAGTTCCCGCACGCCCGCATCACCGGCGTCTACGACGAGCCGACGGCCGCGCGGGTCGCCGAGGTCCAGGCCGAGGCGCCGGGCCGACAGACCGAGCCGGGCGTCGTGGACGACGCGACCTGGCAGATCCTCACCGACCGGGTCTGCCGGATCTACGACTACTGACCCTCGGCCTCGAGCTCGGCCAGCAGGGCCGCGGCGCGCAGCGCGGCGTCGACCGCCACGTCGAGGTCGGGGTCCTCGTCCGGGGCGGCGGCCTCGGTCCGGTGCGCTCGTGCAGCCGGGCCAGCAGGTCGTCGCGGGCCAGGCCGCGCAGGTGCAGCAGCACGAACGGGTCGTCCTCGACCAGCCAGGCCAGCTGGTACATCACCGCCAGCGCGTGCGGGCACGGGTCGGTCCAGGCCTCGCAGGTGCAGGTCGAGCCGAGCTCGCCGCCGTAGGGCAGCAGCTCGACGCCCGGCCTCCTCGGCGTGCTCGACCAGGGTGTGCGGCAGGTCGCCGGCGAGCAGCGCCGCCACCCGGCCGGCCTCGGCGGCCACCGTCTCGACCAGCGCCTCGCCGGCCGCGGGTCGAGCACCGGCACGGTGCCCGGCACCGCCCACAGGCCGTGCTCGTCCTCGACCGCGGCCACGAACCCGCCCGGCTCGGACGCTGATCTGGCCGATCCGCCCGGAGCGCGAGATGGCCCGGGCGGCGGCCAGGTCGCCGCTGGAGTACGACGCCTCCTCGACCGCACGGACCCAGGCCTTGGCCCACCACCGGGTCGCCCGGGCGGCGCCGCGGCGGGCCGGCGTGCGCGGGTGGACGACGGTGGTCACGTGCTCGGCGCGCTCCTCGCGCCGGGCGTCCTCGCGGCGCAGCGTGACCAGGTCGCGCAGCTCGTCGTCGTCGAGCTCGGTCAGCGCCGCCTCGCCGCGGCCGAGCACCGCGTCGGCCAGCGCGCGCTTGCGCTCCAGCAGCTGGGCGACCCGCTCCTCGATCGTCCCCTGGGTGACCAGCCGGTGCACCTGGACCGGCCGGGTCTGGCCGATCCGGTAGGCGCGGTCGGTCGCCTGCTCCTCGACCGCGGGGTTCCACCAGCGGTCGAAGTGGATGACGTGGTCGGCGCGGGTGAGGTTGAGGCCGGTGCCGCCGGCCTTGAGCGAGAGCAGGAAGACCGGCGCCTCGCCGCCCTGGAACCGCGTCACCATCGCCTCGCGCTCGCGGATCGGGCGTGCCGCCGTGCAGGAACTGGTGCGGGACGCCGGCCTTGGCCAGGTGGGCCTCGAGCAGCCGGCCCATCGCGACGTACTGGGTGAAGACCAGCGCGGCGCCGTCCTCGGCCAGCACCGTGCCGAGCAGCTCGTCGACCAGGTCGAGCTTCTGCGAGCGACCGGTGAGCCGGACCGCACCGGACTCCTTCAGGAAGTGCGCCGGGTGGTTGCAGATCTGCTTGAGCCCGGTGAGCAGCGCCAGCACCAGGCCGCGCCGGGTGACCTGGTCGTCGTGGCCGGCCCGCTCGATCCGCGCCATGGTGTCGCGGACGAACGACTCGTAGAGCACCACCTGCTCGCGGGTCAGGTGCAGCGGGTGGTCGGTCTCGGTCTTGGCCGGCAGCTCGGGGGCGATGCCGGGGTCGGACTTGCGGCGGCGCAGCAGGAACGGGCCGATCAGGTCGGCGAACTGCCGCGTCTTGGCCTCGTGCACGCCGGCCTCGATCGGCGAGGCCCAGACCCGCCGGAAGGCCTGGCGGCTGCCGAGCAGGCCGGGGATCACCCAGTCGAGGATCGCCCAGAGCTCGGTCAGGTTGTTCTCCATCGGGGTGCCGGTGAGCGCCACGCGCACCGTGCTCGGGATCGTGGCGCAGCGCCCGGGCCGTCGACGAGCGGGCGTTCTTGACGTGCTGCGCCTCGTCGGCGACGACGAGGTCCCAGCCGACCTCGGCGAGCTCGCTCGTGGCTGACCCGCATCGTGCCGTACGTCGTCAGCACGAACCCGCTCGCTCAGCCCGTCCAGCGAGCGGCCCTCGCCGTGGAACCGGCGCACCGCGACGCCGGGCGCGAAGCGGGCGAGCTCCTGCTCCCAGTTGCCCAGCAGGCTGGCCGGGCAGACCACGAGCGTCGGGCCCGGCGTGGCCGAGCTCGACGCGGTGCAGGTGCAGCGCGATCAGCGTGATCGTCTTGCCGAGCCCCATGTCGTCGGCCAGGCAGGCGCCGAGGCCGTGCGAGGTGAGCTCGGCCAGCCAGGTCAGCCCCTGTCGCTGGTAGTCGCGCAGCGTGCCGCGCAGCGCGGCCGGTACCTCGACCGGCGGCTGCTGCGCGGCGTTGAGCAGCCGCTCGCGCACCCGGAGCAGCGAGGCGCCGAGCTACCACCTGCTCCTCGACCGGCTGCTCGGCCGTGCCGAGCTGGACCATGCCGGTGAGCGCGGCCGCGATCGCCTCGGTCGGCTCGACCGTGCGGACCACCCGCTTGCGGGCCTTGCGGGCGATGCGCGGGGTCGACCACGGTCCAGTTGCCGCGCAGCCGCAGCAGCGGCGCGGCGCTGCCGGCCAGCTGGTCCATCTCCTCCTCGGTGAGCGGGTCGCCGTGCAGCGCGAGCTGCCAGCGGAACGCGAACAGCTCGTCCTCGCCGAAGCATGCCGGTGCGGAGCTGGGCCTCGCGCCCGGACATCGGCCGGCGCCGGTCGAGCACCGTCGTGGCGGTGAGGTCGCGGCCCAGGCTGCGCGGCCAGAGCACGTCGACGCCGCGCGCGGCCAGCGCCGCGACGCCGTCCTCGAGCAGGCTCTCCAGCTCGTCGCCGTCGAGCGTGATCTGGTCGGGCACCCGGAG
This sequence comes from uncultured Actinomycetota bacterium, assembly GCA_963791175.1. Lineage (GTDB taxonomy): Bacteria > Actinomycetota > Actinomycetes > Propionibacteriales > Nocardioidaceae > Nocardioides. Next base: position 1,551,021 of record CAWBRC010000004.1, on the reverse strand, counting down.
CTCCGAGCAGCCGGTCGAGCACCGGCCAGGCCTCGGCGGCGCCGCGCAGCGCGATGGCCGCGTGGGTGCGGGCCCGGTCGCCGAAGCCGTGCTCGCGCTCCTCGCCGGTCCACAGGACCGCGGCGTCGCAGAGGTGCAGCGGGTTCTGCTCGTCGTGGACCTGGAGCACCAGGCGCACCGCGCCCGCGACCAGCTCCTCCTCGTCGGCCTCGACCCGCAGCGAGATCCGCACCAGCTGCGGCAGCTCGGGCCGCGGCTCGGTGTAGCGCCGGCAGCCGGTCGCGCAGCCGGCGCTCGAAGTCGGGCCTGGCCGCGCGGCGCGGCGTCCGGTCGTCGGCGCCGCGCGCGGCATCGCGTCGGCCACCGCGTCGAGCACCGCGCGGACCACGCCTCGGCCTCGTCGGCGTCGACGTCGTCGTACGCTGCGCGCCGCGGCCAGCCGCAGGACGCGGTCCTCGTCGTCGACCTCGAGCGGCCCCATCCGCCAGCTCGGCTCGGTGCCGGCCGGCTCGATCTGGCCGGCCGCGACGAGCCGGAGCCCGAGCAGCGCGGCCCCCGACAGCAGGCCCACGCTGGGGTGCAGGTCGTCGCGGCTGTGCGCCTTGGTGAGCACGCGGCAGCGCCGCCCGGATCGGCAGCGCGACCGTGCGGCGCTCGTCGCGTGAACTCGACCACGCTCTCCCGCGGTGGCTGAGCCGGCCCGGAAGGACGCGGTGCCGGTGACCGGGACGAAGCTCACGGTCCGAAACTAGCCGGGGGCACCGACCCCGCCCGTCGGCGTGCCTAGGATCGACGGTGAGCATCCTCGACACCAAGATCGCCCGCCTCGACGGGACTCCCTCGACGCTCGGCGAGATCACCGCGCGGCCGGCCGGCGCTGCTGGTCAACGTCGCGAGCAAGTGTGGGCTGACCCCGCAGTACGCCGGGCTGGAGCGGCTCCAGGAGGAGTACGGCGAGCGAGGCGTTCACCGTCGTCGGGCTTCCCGTGCAACCAGTTCTACGGGCAGGAGCCCGGCTCGGCGGAGGAGATCGCGGAGTTCTGCTCGGCGACCTACGGCGTGACGTTCCCGATGACCGAGAAGGTCGAGGTCAACGGCGAGGACCGGCACCCGATCTACAGCGACCTGGTCGGCACGCCGAACGAGAAGGGCGAGGCCGGCGACGTGACCTGGAACTTCGAGAAGTTCCTCGTCGACGGCCGACGGCACCGTGGTGGCGCGGTTCAGCCCGCAGGTCGAGCCCGAGGACCCGCGGCTGGTCGACGCGGTCAAGGCGCTGGCGAGCTCGGCCCGCTAGACCCGGATCCGCCCGGTGACGGGCGGGAGGTCGGCGAGGGTGACGATGCCCGGCGCCGCCGCGACGACGTAGGGCACGGCGTTGGTCACCGGCATCGCGGTGTAGATCATCCCGAGCCCCATGAAGCCCGGCTCGGTCCAGTCCTCCGGCGGCAGGCAGTGCAGCACGGTGCGCATGTTGGGCAGCCCGAAGACCTGGATGACGTGCCCGTGCGCGAGCGGCTTGGGCGGCACCGTGTGCTCGGCCCATGACCCAGTTGAAGCCGACGCTGACGACGTTGCGCTCGCCCACCCAGCCGCGGTGGTAGCCCAGCACGCCGCCGACGGTCCCGGCCGGGATCGACATGAAGCCGAGGTCGCTGTCGCCCGTGGCCGCGGTGAACTCGACGTCGAAGGTCAGCCGGTCGAGCGTCGACGCCCATCGCCTCGGCCATCATCGTGGCCGACTCGGCGAAGACCTCGCTCTCGCGGCGTACGGTCTCGGCGAGGCCGGGGGTGTCCGGCGGCTGGGAGAAGCCCATCGCGGTCTGGGTCTCGGCGGACTCGTAGGTCGAGCAGTCGACCGACTCGGTGATCACGACCGAGTCGACCCGCTCGCACGAGCCGCTGAGCACCATCGCCGACCAGGTTGGTCATGCCCGGGTGGGCGCCCGAGCCGAAGATCGTGGTACCGGCCCCGCTCGCAGGCCTCGAGGATCCGGGCCCGGTCCGCCGGCGCTCTGCTTGCCGCCGGTGATCCAGGCCGCGCTGGTGCAGACGTTGACGCCTGCCTCGAGCAGCGCGACGAGCTCGTCGACGCTGGGCCACAGCGGGTTGTAGCAGCAGGCGTCCGGCTCGAGAGCGAGCAGCGCGGCGACGTCGTCGGTGGCCAGGATCCCGGTCGGCTCCGGCCAGCCGCACAGCTCGGCGGCGTCGCGCCCGACCTTGTCCGCGCCGTGCGCGTAGACGCCGACGAGCTCGAGGTCGGGCCGGCCGAGGATCGCGTGCAGCGAGCGGCGGCCGATGTTGCCGGTGGTCCACTGGATGACGCGGAGCGGTGGCATGCGCGCAGGCTAGAACGTGTTCTATTTCTTGTCGAGGTCACCCAGCCACGGCGGCGGCGCCATCCGGTTCCCGATGTCATGCTGGCGCCGTGGCGATCTCGGAACAGGACCTGGTCCACCTGCGAGCGTGCGTGGCGCTCGCCCACGAGGCGTTCGAAGCCGGCGACGGCCCGTTCGGCACGGTGCTGGTGGACGCGGACGGGACCGTGCTCTGGTCCGGTCGCAACCACGACGGCGACGGCGACGAGACCCAGCACCCCGAGCTGGCGGTGGCCCAGTGGTCGGCGCGGCTCGCGCCCGAGGTGCGCGCCGGCTGCACGGTCTACACCTCCGGGGAGCACTGCCCGATGTGCTCGGCGGCCCACGGGTGGATGGGGCTCGGCCGGATCGTGTACGCAGTCTCGTCCGAGCAGCTGCTCTCGTGGCGAGAGGCGTGGGGCTCCGCCGAGCCGATCGTGAACGTGCTGCCGATCAACGCCATCGCGCCGCGCGTCCCGATCGACGGCCCGGCGCCCGAGCTCGAGAACGAGATGAAGGCGCTGCACCGCGAGGCGTGGGAGCGCGGCAGTCAGGACTGAACGGCCAGGGTCAGCGGCAGGACGGCCGACGCGCCGGCCGCCCGGATCGCGCGGGCGGCGAGCGTGAGCGTCCAGCCGGTGACGACCAGGTCGTCGACGAGCAGCACCCGGGCCCCCGGAGCGATCTCGGCCTGGAGCGAGGACCGGCGACCCACCGCGGCGACCCGCTGGGCGGAGTTGACCGCGCCCTGGCCGGGCGCGACGTCGGGGTCGACGATCGCCCAGCGGCCGACGACCGGGACCTGGAGGTCGCGGACAGGCCCGGCGGCGAGGTCGTCGGTGAGGGTGGGCCGGGTCGAGCGACTCGACCACGACGATCGCGTCGACCGTCGGGACGCCAGTCGTCGAGCACCGTCGACCACCGCCCGGACCAGCGGCACCGGCACCGGGCCGTCGGGCGTGTCCGGGCCGGAACAGCGTCGCGCAGCGCCTGGCCGTAGCCGAGGTCGGTGAGCCGGGCGACGGCCCGGCCCTCCTCGGCGGCCTCGGCGATCTTGCCCTTGAGGTCGATGCCGAGGTTGGCCAGCGCGGTCGGCCACATCTTGCGCGGCTCGATCGGCACGCCGGGCCGGGCCAGCCGGGCCCCGGCCTCCTCGACCGCCTCGGCGGAGACCGTCGCGGCGAGCGGTCAGGCCGCCGCAGTTGTCGCAGCGCCCGCAGTCGGCTGCGCCTCCGGGTCGTCGAGCTGGTCGCGCAGGAACCGCATCCGGCAGCCGGTCGGTCTCGAGGTAGTCGAGCATCGCCTGCTGCTCGCGCTCGCGGGCCTCGCGCACCCGGCGGTAGCGCTCCTCGTCGTAGGACCACGGCTGGCCGGTGGACTCCCAGCCGCCCCGGACCCGGCGTACGGCGCCGTCGACGTCGAGCACCTTGAGCATCGTCTCGAGCCGGGTGCGGTTGAGCTCGACGCACGTCTCGAGCGCGGCGGTGCCAGCGGGCCGCCCTCCTCGGCGAGCACCTCGAGGGTCTGCGCGGACCTGCTCCTCGCGCGGGAAGGCGAGCGAGGCGAAGTAGGCCCAGATGTCGCGGTCCTCGATCGCGGGCAGCAGCACCACGGTGGCCTCGTCGGTGCCGCGGCCGGCGCGGCCGACCTGCTGGTAGTAGGCGACCGGCGACTGCGGGGCGCCCATGTTGACCACGAAGCCGAGGGTCGCGTCGAAGCCCATGCCGAGCGCGCTGGTGGCGATCAGCGCCTTGACCCGGCCGGCGACTGAGGTCCTGCTCGAGGGCCTGGCCGCTCGGTGGTCTCGGTCTGGCCGGAGTACGCCGCGACGTCGTGGCCGCGCGAGCGCAGGTAGTCGGCGATCTCCTGGGTGGCCGCCACGGTGAGGCAGTAGACGATGCCGAAGCCGGGCTGCTCGGCGAGGTGGTCGGCCAGCCAGGCCAGCCGCTGCTGCGGCGGTCGTGAGCCGGACCACGCCGAGCCGCAGCGACTCGCGGTCGAGGGTGCCGCGCAGCACCAGGACGTCGGTGCCGAGCTGCTCGGCGACGTCGTGCGGTGACCCGGGCGTTGGCGGTGGCGGTGGTGGCGAGCACCGGGATGCCCGTCGGGCAGGTCGGCGAGCAGGGTGCGGATCCGGCGGTAGTCGGGCCGGAAGTCGTGGCCCCAGTCGGAGATGCAGTGCGCCTCGTCGACGACCAGCAGCCCGCAGGTGGCGGCCAGCCGGGGCAGCACCTCGTCGCGGAAGCCGGGGTTGTTGAGCCGCTCCGGGCTGACCAGCAGCACGTCGACCTCGCCGGCCCGGATCGCGTCGTGGATCGGCTCCCAGGACTCGATGTTGGTGGAGTTGATCGTCACCGCGCGGATGCCGGCCCGCTCGGCGGCCGCGATCTGGTTGCGCATCAGCGCCAGCAGCGGGGTGACGATCACGGTCGGCCCGGCGCCCTCCGCGCGCAGCAGCAGCGTGGCCACGAAGTAGACCGCCGACTTGCCCCAGCCGGTGCGCTGCACGACCAGCGACGCGGCGGCGGTCGACGGCGAGCGCCTCGATCGCCGCCCACTGGTCCTCGCGCAGCTCGGCGTCGTCGCGGCCGACCAGCGCGCGCAGGTGGCGCTCCGCGTCGCGGCGTACGTCGGCACGTCGGCGACGGCGCTGGCGGTGCGTCATGCCGCTCTGTCTACCAGCGGCCGCCGACGGCGGACGCGCCCTCCACAGCGCGACTCGTCAGGCGCCATACGGGTCGACCGGCGTGCCGGACGTGCCTCGGCGAGCCGCCGGCTCAGGCGGCCGGGCCCTTGCTGCGCACGTCGGCCACGGACTGCATCGCGTCGCGCAGCTCGGCGAGCCAGTCGTCCTCGTGCTGGCCGACCAGCCGGACGCACCAGGCCAGCGCGTCGGCGCGGGACCGGGCGACGCCGGCGTCGACCAGGGTGTCGAGGACCAGCCGCTGCGGCTGGCGCAGCCGGGTCATCACCGGCGCGGCGACGTGGGTCCAGAGCTCGCCGTGCCGGTCGTCGCCTGCCGACGTGCAGCGCCCCACGACACCTTGGCGCTCGTAGCGGTGCTCGGCCTCGCGGGCGATCTCCATCCGCTGGCTCGCGGGTCTCCTCGCGGAACGCCTTGGCCCGGCCGGCCCGGGCCTCGGCCCGGGTCGACCTCGGACGGCGTCGTCGCCGAGCTCGACGTCCGGGACGGTCAGCCGGACGGTGATCTCCTCGCGGTCGATCGTGATGTCCGCGCGGCGACGGCCTGCCACTCCGCGGGGAGCCGGCCGGCGAACCAGCCGGCCACGCGCTCTCGCGCTTCGTCTGTAATCATGCTTACATCATTACACCGCATCGGTCAGACGCCGGACAAGGGAGGATGCGACGTGGGTGTGGACGAGCCGGAGCTGCCGACGCTGTACGACTGGGCCGGCGGCGAGGCGCGCTGCGAGGGTTCATCGACGCGTTCTACGACCGGGTCGAGCGCGACGACCAGCTGAGCCCGTTCTTCCCGGGCGGGGTGTCCGAGGCACACCGCGCGCACGTGGCCGCCTGGTGGGGCGAGGTGCTCGGCGGACCACCGGCGTACACCGAGCGGCACGGCGGGTACGAGGCGATGCTCGCCCACCATCGCGGCCTCGGCATCACCGCCGAGCAGCGGCACCGGTTCGCCTCGACGATGAGCCTGGCCCTCGACGACGCGGGGCTACCGGACGACCCCGAGTTCCGCGCCGCGGTCATCGGGTACGTCGAGTGGGGCACTCGGCTGGCCATGCACAACTCCCAGCCGGGCGCCGAGGTGGTCGCGCAGGCGCCGGTCCCGCGATGGGGCTGGGGCGTCGCGCCGCCGTACGACGGCTGAGCGGCAGCGGGGCTCACCAGATCCGGACGCGCTCCTCCGGGTCGAGCCACAGGCCGTCGCCCTCGGCGGTCCCGAAGACCTCGTGGAACTCGTCGAGGTTGCGCACGATGTTGGCGCGGAACTCCGGCGGGCTGTGCGGGTCGATGGTGAGGTACTGCTGCTCCTGCTCCTGGCGGCGCTTGGTGCGCCAGCAGTAGGCCCAGTTCATGAACAGCTGCTGCCGGTCCTCGGCGGTCGGCCTGGCCGCCCGGCGAGATCAGGTACGCCGTGTGGCCGATGGTCAGGCCGCCGAGGTCGCCGATGTTCTCGCCGACGGTGAGCGCGCCGTTGACGTGCTCGCCGGGCAGCGTCGCGCGGCTCGAAGCCGTCGTACTGCTCGATCAGCGCCTTCGACTTCACCTCGAAGGCGGCCTTGTCGTCGGGGGTCCACCAGTCGTTGAGGTTGCCGGCGCCGTCGTACTGCGCGCCCTGGTCGTCGAAGCCGTGGCCGATCTCGTGGCCGATGACCGCGCCGATGCCGCCGTAGTTCTCGGCCGGCTCGGCGTCGGGGCTGAAGAACGGCTTCTGCAGGATCCCGGCCGGGAAGCAGATCTCGTTGGTGCCGGGGTTGTAGTAGGCGTTGACGGTCTGCGGCAGCATGAACCACTCGTCGCGGTCGACCGGCGAGCCGATCTTGCCGAGCTGCCGGTCGGTCTCGAACGCCGACGCGGCCGCGACGTTGCCGAGCAGGTCGTCGGGGCGGACCTGCAGCGCGGAGTAGTCGCGGAACTTCTCCGGGTAGCCGATCTTGGGCCGGAACGTGTCGAGCTTCTCGTAGGCCCGCTGCCTTGGTCTCCTCGGTCATCCAGTCGAGCGCGCGAGATCGACTCGCGGTAGGCCGCGAGCAGGTTGGCGACCAGGTCGTCCATCTGCGCCTTGGAGCGCGGCGGGAAGTGCCGGGCGACGTACTCCTTGCCGACCGCCTCGCCGATCGCGCCCTCGACCAGGCGACCCCGCGCTTCCAGCGGGCGCGCAGCTCGGGGGTGCCGTTGAGGGTGCGGCCGTAGAAGTCGAAGTTGGTCTCGACGAAGTCGTCGGTGAGGTACGGCGCCGCCGAGCGCAGCACGTGGGTGAGCAGCCAGGTCCGCCAGTCCTCGATCGGGACCTCGTCGAGCACGGTCGAGAGGTGCGCGAAGTACGACGGCTGCCGCACGCACGCCTCGGCGAGCAGCTCGTCGGCCTCGTGCGCCGAGGCGCTGAGGTTGGTGACGTAGACGTCCCAGTCGAAGCCGGGGCACAGCTCGCGGAGCTCGGCGACGGTCGTCAGGTTGTAGGTCTTCTGCACGTCGCGGGTCTCGGCGCGCTCCCAGTGGCCCTGCGGCCAGCCGGGTGTCGATGGCGAGCACGGTCGCGCGCCGCGCCGCCGGGTCGTCGTGGTCGGCCAGGCGCGAGCAGCGTGGTCAGGTAGCCGACGTACTTCTCGCGGATCTCGGCGAACTTCTCGTCGCGGTAGTAGGACTCGTCGGGCAGCCCGAGCCCGCCCTGCACCAGGTGGAAGAGGTAGCGGTCGGAGTTGCGGTCGTCGGTGTCGACGTAGGAGCCGAACAGCCCGTGGCCGCCGATCCGCTCGAACTCGCCGAGGAACGCCGCCAGGTCGCGGACGTCGCGCAGCGCGGCCACCGCGTCGATGAGCGGCCGGATCGGCCGGGTGCCGAGCCGGTCGATCGCGTCGGTGTCCATGAACGACGCGAACAGGTCGCCGATCTTGTGCGCGTCCGCGTCGAGGTCGGCGCCGTCGTCGTCGTCGGTCGCGACCTTGGCCGCGAGGTCCTCGATGATCCCGTGGACCTGCTCCTCGGCGACGTCGGCCAGCTGCACGAACGGGCCCCAGCTCGACCGGTCGGAGGGGATCTCGGTCTCGGCCAGCCAGCGGCCGTTGACGTGGCCGAACAGGTCGTCCTGCGGGCGGACGTCGGGGTCCATGCCCTCGCGGGCGTCGTCGAGAATGCTCACGCGCTCGACCCTAATGGGCGACCGGCCGGAACTCCCCGTCGTGCAGCACCGGTACGACGTCAGTGACGTCCAGCTCGGCCGCGACCTCGACGTCCTCGGCGAAGCCGGCCCCGGCCAGCTCGACCCCGCTCGCGCAGCGCGCGCAGTGCGTCGGCGAGCGTCGGCTCGACGGCCCGGAAGGCGTCCGCGGCCAGCCGGGCCTCGGGCGAGAGGTCGTCGTCGGTCGAGGAGCGGCCAGGACGGCGCCCGCGCCCCAGAGGTCCTCGGCGGCCGGGCGGAGCGAGTCGTCGGGCCAGCGCTCGCCGGCGGCGACCACGGCGACCGTGCCGCCGCGGCGCGCGGCAGCCAGCGGGCGACGGCGCGCGCGGTTGCGCAGGCAGGCGCCGACCACGGTGCAGCCCGCTGTCGGCGAGGCCGAAGGAGATCGACGAGCCGTTGGGCGAGGGCAGCACCACCGCGGTCGACGCCGGCGACCTGGGCCATCGCGGCCGGCGACAGGCTGACCGCCGACGCCGGCGTCGGCAGCGACCGCGCCTCGAGCCGGCCGACCGCGAGGGTGGCCGCGCGCTCGCTCGGCGTACGCCGCGGCGCGCTCGTCCTTCCAGCGGTACGGCAGCACCGTCATGCCGCGCTCGACCGCGACGCACAGCGTGGTGGTGAAGGAGAGGACGTCGACGACGACCGCCACGTCCGCGCCCTCGGCGATCGCCGCCGCGCCGGTCGGCCCCCAGTCGAAGCGGACCCGGTGCGCCGAGCTGCCGGTGCGGCGGGTTCATCGCACCCGCACGACCGACTTGCCGAGCGTCTTGCGCTGGTCCATGTCGAGCAGCGCCTGGCCGAACTCCTCGAGGGCGTACGTCGCCCCGATCGGCGGCTTGACCACGCCCGACTCGATCATCGGCACCAGCGCCGCCCACTGCTCCTGCATGTAGCCGGGCCGGACCATCGCGTAGGCGCCCCAGCCGACGCCGCGGACGTCGACGTTGTTGAGCAGCAGCCGGTTGACCTTCACCTCGGGGATGCCCTGGCCGGCGGCGAAGCCGACCACCAGCAGCCGGCCCTGGGTGGCGAGCGACGCGCAGCGAGTCGGTGAACGACGTCGCCGCCGACCACGTCGACGCACGACGTCGACGCCGCGGCCACCGGTCAGCGCGGCGACCGCGTCCTTGAACCCGTCGAGCAGCACCACCTCGTCGGCGCCGGCGGCGCGGGCGACCTCGCGCCTTCTCCTCGGTGCTGACCACGGCGATCGTGCGGGCGCCGTACCCCTTGGCGACCTGGATCGTCGCGGTGCCGACGCCGCCGGCCGCGCCGTGCACGAGCACGGTCTCGCCCGGCCTGCAGGTCGCCGCGCTCGGCCAGCGCGAACTGCGCGGTGAGGTAGTTCATCGGCAGCGCCGCGCCCTCGTCGAAGGACAGCGCGTCGGGCAGCGGGAACGTCGACATCGCCGGGCTGGCGACCAGCTCGGCGGCGTTGCCGTAGCGGCCGACGCCGGCGACCCGCTGGCCGGGCTCGAAGCCCGGGCCCGGACACGACGGTGCCGGCGAAGTCGACGCCGAGGGTGAACGGCGGCTCGGGCTTGAGCTGGTACTCGCCCCGGCTCAGCAGCAGGTCCGGGAACGAGACCCCGACCGCGTGCACCTCGACCAGCACGTCGTCGGGGCCGGGCGTCGGGCTCGGGGACCTCGCGGACCTCGAGGTGCTCGGGACCGGTGGGCTCGACGACCTGGACGGCGCGCATGCCGGGCACGCTACCGAGCGGCCCCGGACCCTTCGGCACCAGCCGAACCTTCAGTTCAGGCCGAATCGGTCCCAGACTGGGCCGGTGATCGAGATCGAGGTCGATGTCGCGGACCTGGCGCAGGTCCGGTTCACGACCGACGCCGTGTGGGAGACCGCGGCCAGCCTGCACGCGCTGGTCTTCTCCAAGCACCACCTGCTGCACCAGCGGATCCGCCGCCTGGTGCCGAGGCACCCCGAGTTCGACCTCGAGCACCTGCTGACGATGGTCGGCGACGGCGCCTGGCTGCCCGACGTCCTCGCGCGCCACCCCGAGTCCGCGCCCCGCCGACCCGCTCGCAGCAGATCGCCGCCCTGCGGGAGACCGACCCGGCGGTCGTCGAGGCTGACCTCTCGATGCTGGGCCGGCACGCCCCCGGGTCGCGCACCTCGGCGATGCGGCCCGAGGAGTACCTCGAGCGCGACGGTCGAGGCGCTGACCGGGCTGGTGGCTGACCGTCCTCCAGCCGCTGTGGGAGCGCGTCGACGCCATCGCGCGCGCCGACATCGCCCACCACCAGGCGGTCCTCGGCGCCGAGGGGCTGGCCGCCGCGATGCCCGAGCTGCACCGCGACCTGTCGCTTCGACGGCGAGCACCTGCGCGTCGACCTGGCCCGCACCGAGGTCACCACCCGCGCCGCCGGGGCCGGCGTGTGGCTGATGCCGTCGGTCTTCCGCTGGCCGTGGGTGGCCTGCGACACCCGGGAGGGCTCGGCGGTCGTGTCGTACGGCGCGCGCGGGTCCGGCCGGGTCTGGCACCAGCCCGGCCGCGAGGCGCCGCCAGGACTGGCCGACCTCATCGGCCGCACCCGCGCCGTCATCCTGGAGCGGCTCGACGTGCCGTTCTCCACGACCGCGCTCTCCCGGATGCTCGGCCTCTCGCTGAGCACGGTGAGCGAGCACCTCACGGTGATGGCCGCGTCCGGCCTCCTGCAGTCGCGGCGCGACGGCCAGCGGGTCCTCTACTGGCGGACGATGGTCGGCGACCTGCTCGTCGACGGCGAGCCCGCCTCGGGCCGCCGCAGCGGCTGAGCCCGGCTGGGTTTGCACCGCATCGTCGGCTCCTACGGCCGGGGAACCGGTGCAGGCGTCGCGACCAGCGGCCCGCTCATGACAGGGCAGGTTGGTCCCCCGCTGGGCGCCGAGGATCCTGCACTGTCGTGGACCGTGGCGCACGCCTACTCGCGTGCGGACTCCGGCTTCGGGGTGACCAGGGTGTTCATCTCGAAGTGCATCGGGTCGGTGTAGCGCCAGTCGCCGCCCCAGGTGAAGCCCCACTTCTGGAAGACCTGCGACGACGCCGCGGTCGATCAGCCCGACGGTGCCGCGCTGGTTCTCGACCGCGTTGATGTCGAGGGCCAGGCCGAAGGCGTGGTTGGAGAGCGTCGATGGTGCCGGCGATGAACCGCGGGTAGTAGCAGCCGGCGTACTGCGTCGGGGTGGATCTTGTCGGCCAGGCCCCGCTCGATGGATCTCCTGCGAGCGCCGCCTTGAGCTGCGGGAAGATCAGCTTGTTGCAGGTCACCGAGCCGAGGATCGGCACCACCTCGGTGGTGATGTGCGTCGCGCACCCAGGCCGGGTCGGGGGCGATGTGGCCGCCGCCGAGCACGGTGTAGCGGAAGACGCCGACCGCGTCGGCGACGGTGCCGGTCACGACCGCGATCTGCGTGGCGCCCGGCTGCAGGCCGATCCGGGTGGCCTTGTCGACGAGCGTCACCGAGGCGGCGTCGCCGAACAGCTTCCGGATCTCCTTGGCCACCGTCGCCGGCGCCGGCGCGCCGGTGCGCACCAGCAGCGCGTTGTCGGCGGTCATGCCGAGCGTCTCGACCCAGGTCTCGTTGACCACGGCGTCGATCAGCGGCTGCTGCTGGACGTAGGCGCCGACGTGCACCGCCGGGGCGTCGGCGGCGCCGCCGAGCCGCAGGTAGCCGTTGGCGTCGGTCGGGCAGCTTCTCCTTCAGCCGCTGCTTGAGCGCGAGCTCACCGCCGGCCACCCGGTCCCAGGCCTCCTGGAAGTCGGCGTACTTGCGGTGGCGTGAAGCTGCGGTACGCGCCCGGGTCGACCGCGGCCACGGTGAGCGCCTCGTTCTCGATCGACGGGCTCGGCCAGCGAGAGCTGCAGCGCCGTGACGTCGCTTAGCGCCTCGATCGCCGTCGACCGTGCGCGGGGTCGAGGGTCTTGGCGCCGACGACGAGGATGTCGGCCGGGGCGAGCACGCCGGGCTGGCGCGGCCCGGGCGGCGGGACCGCGTGGCTCTGCTCGACGGTCGGGGTCCGCGGTGGTGCCGGAGCCGTCGCCGCCGGGCGTCGCCGACGGCTTCGGGTCGGCGGCGCGGAGCGTCGCCGGAGCAGGCGGCGCACAGCGACGAGCACGGCGACCGTCGCGGTCGCCGTCAGCGCGCGCCGTACCCCGTGTCCCATCAGCCCTCCCTGGCGACAAGGGTAGGACGAGCACCCAGCGATCAGCCGCGGCGGCGCCTGATCTCCTCGTTGATCGCCGGGCACCACCTCGTGCAGGTCGCCGATCACGGCGTACGTCGCCCGGGTCACCATCGGCGCCTCGGGGTCGGTGTTGATCGCGAGGATGGTCTTGGCCGACGAGCAGCCGGCCCAGTGCTGGATGGCGCCGCTGATGCCGCACGGGATGTAGAGGTCCGGGCGAGATCCGGCTGCCGGTCTGGCCGACCTGCTCGTGGTGCGGCCGCCAGCCCGGCGCTGGTGACCACGCGCGAGACGCCGAGCGCGCCGCCGAGCAGCTCGGTCAGCTCCAGCAGGTCGCCGAAGCCGTCGGGCCCGCCGGCGCCGCGGCCGGCGCCGACCACGACGCGCGCCGACTTCAGCGCCGCCGGACTCGTCGGCCTCGAGCTGCTCGGTCGAGACCACGCGGGCGACCAGGTCGGCGGCCGCGATCTCGGGCGTGACCTCGACGACGTCGGCCGCGCCCGGGCGTCTCGGCCGGCGTCGGCCTCGACCGCGTGACCGGCGACGGAGAAGACCGCCGGCCGCTGGTCGAGCACGCATCTCCTCCAGCGCCGCGCCGCCGACGACCTGGCGGGTGACCTCGAACGGCGACAGCCCGTCGAAGGACAGCACGTTCGCGGCCATCGCCACGCCGGCCCGGGCGGCCGACGTGGGCCATCAGCTCGTTGCCGCGGTCGGTGCCGGCCGCCATCACGACCACCGACTTCGCCTGCTCGCGCACCGACAGGATCGCCGAGGCCCAGCCGGCGCCGGAGTACGCCGCGACGCCGTCGCCGCCGACGTCGTAGCACGGTGCGGACGCCGTACGCCGCGAGCGTCCTTGCGCAGGTCGTCGCCGACCTCGCCGACGACGACCGCGTCGACGGGGACGCCGCCGCCCTCGGCGGACAGCTTGCGGGCGAAGGTCAGCGCCTCCAGCGACACCTCGACGGCCGCGCCGTCGAGCGTCTTCTCGACCAGGGTCAGGATCATCGGGCCAGCACCCCCAGCTCCTCGAGGAGGTCGACGACGGCGGGCGCGGCGGCCGCGCCCTCGCCGAGGATCTGCACGTTGCGACGGCACCGGCGGGGGCAGCGTCAGCCTCACCCGCTTCGGGCCGGTGGGCTCGGCGACGGGCGTGCGCTCCTCGACCGGCACCTTCTTGGCCTTCATCCGGCCCGGGCACGCTCGGGTAGCGCGGCTCGACGCCGCCCTCGCGGATCGTCACGACGGCCGGCAGCGGCACCCGGTAGGTCTCGACGCCGTCCGGGCCCTCGACCCGCGCGGTCACGGTGCCGTCCGCGACCGACGACCACCTTGGCGCCGTTGACGACCGGGCGGCCGAGCTCGTAGGCGAGCCGGATCCCGACCTGGAAGTCGCCGCTGTCGGCGGCGTCGTTGCCGAGCAGCACCAGGTCGTGGCGCGCGGCCCTCGGCCTCGTGCGCCGCGGACCACCGCGGCGATCTCGCGCGCCACGTCGGCCGGGCCGAACGTCGACGGCTCGGCCTGCACCAGCGTGGCCGCGGTGGCGCCGACGGCCAGCGCCGAGCGCAGCTGCTCGACCGCGTCGGCGTCGCCGAGGGTCAGCACCGCGGCCTCGCCGCCGGTCGCGGCGGTGACCTGCACCGCGAGCTCGACCGCGCACTCCTCGTGCGGGCTCATCGTGAAGCCGGCGTACCGGCCGTCGACGGCCTGCGCGTCCTCGGTGAGCACCACCTCGCTCGGAGGAGTCCGGGACCCGCTTCACGCAGACCAGGACGTTCGCCATCTCAGCGCAGCCTCTCGTTGGCCGGGTCGAGCAGCGGGCGTCGCGTCGACCGAGCCGACGATGACCGGGTAGAGCTCCTCCATGTAGGAGACGGCGAGCTCGTTGCCGATCCGCGGCCTCCTCGGCCGGCAGGTAGGCCAGCAGCACGTGCTTGCCCAGCGACGGCGCCGAGCCGGCGGTGGTGACGTAGGGGTGGTGGCCGTGGCCGTCGGTGAGGGTGCCGCCGTCGCGGGTCAGGATCGGCTCGCCGCCGAGCATGTAGCGCTTCACGCCGGACGCCGAGGTGTGGTCGTCGACGGTCAGCGTGCACAGCACCGTCTTCGGAGCCTCCTCGCGCTGGGCGAGGTAGGCCTCCCGGCCGACGAAGTCGGCGGCCTTGACCTTGGGCCGCTGCATGGCGGCCTCGACGATGGTGCGCTCGCCGTCGAGCTCGTAGCCGTAGGCGCGGTAGCCCTTCTCGATCCGGCCGGTGGTGCCGTAGACGCCGATGCCGACCGGCACGGTGCCGTGGCTCGTCGCCGGTGTCGAGCAGCGCCTCCCAGAGCTGCGGCGGCGTCGTCCATCGACGACGTAGAGCTCCCAGCCGAGCTCGCCGACGTAGGAGATCCGCGAGGCGAGCACGGTCGCGCCGCCGACCGGGATCTCGCGGCAGGTGAGGAAGCGAAGCCCTCGTCGGAGACGTCGGCGTCGGTGAGCGAGGCGAGGATGTCGCGGGCCTTCGGGCCCCACAGGCCGATCGTCGAGACGTCGTCGGTCCTGTCGGTGAGCGTCGCCTCGCCGACCAGGTGGTCGGGGAACCACTTGCGGTCGGCCAGGCCGTGCGCGCCGCCGGTGACCACGCGGAAGTGGTCGTCGCCGAGCCGCATCACGGTGAGGTCGGAGCGGAAGCCGCCGTTGGCGTCGAGCACCGGGGTGTAGATGACCTTGCCGACCGCGACGTCGCACTGCGCGACGCAGGTGCGCTGCACGCTGTCGAGCGCACCGGCACCCTCGATGTCGAAGATCTGGAACGCCGTCAGGTCGATGACGCCGGCGGCCTCGCGCATCCGCAGGTGCTCGGCGTTGATGATCGGGCTCCACCAGCGCGAGTCCCACTCGTGCTCGCGCGGCATCACCGCGTCGCCGTACTCCTCGAGCGAGGCCGGCGTTGGACTCGTACCAGTGCGGCCGCTCCCAGCCGGCGGTCTCGAAGAAGAACGCGCCGAGCTTCTGCTGGGAGTCGTGCATCGGGGACGAGCCGCTGGTCGCGGTCGGACTCGTACTGCTCGGCCGGGTGGATGATGCCGTAGGTCTTGATGAACGACTCGGTGGTGCGCAGCCGGGTGTGCTCGCGGCGCTTCTGGTGCTCGTGGAACCGCGCGATGTCGCTGTGGCTGACGTCGATCTCGCTCTAGCCGTGGGTCATCCACTCGGCGACCGCGCGGCCGACGCCCGGGCCCTCCTTGATCCAGACCGCGGCGGCGGTCCAGAGCCCCGTCGACCTCGCTCTCGCCCAGGATCGGCAGGCCGTCGCAGGTCAGCGAGAGCAGGCCGTTGATCGCGTAGCGCATCTCCGCGCCCTCGGCGCCGAGCAGCTCGGGCATCAGCTCGTAGGCCTGCTCGAGCTGGGGGTCGAAGTCGTCGGAGGTGAACGGCAGCTCGGTCGGCGATCAGCTTGGACTGCTCGATCGAGGGGATGTCCTCGGGCTCCATGAGGATCGCGCGGTGCGCGTAGGAGCCGACCTCCATGTCGGCGCCGTGCTGGCGCTCGTAGCAGAAGGTGTCCATGTCGCGGACGATCGGGAAGGTGATCTCACCCTCGGTCCCGGCCAGCTGCGGGCACGGGCCGACGCTGATCATCTGGTGCACGGCAGGGGTCAGCGGGAGGCTCACGCCGGCCATGTCGGCGATCTTCGGGCTCCACACGCCGCAGGCGATGACGACGGTCTCGGCCTCGATGTCGCCGCCGGTCGGTGCAGACCTTGCGTGATCCGGCCGTCGCTCGACCTCGAGGTCGGTCACCTCGACGTTCGGGTACGACGGTGAGCACGCCCTTCTCCAGCGCGCGCTCGCGCATGATCGTGCCGGCGCGGAGCGAGTCGACGACGCCGACGCCCGGCTGCCAGAAGGCGCCGATGATCTGGTCCTTCTCGAGGAACGGGCACCTTCTCCTGGACGAACTCCGGGGCGACCAGCTCGGCCTCGATGCCCCAGGCCTTGGCCGAGGACATCCGGCGCCGCAGCTCCTCCATCCGCTCCTCGGTGCGGGCCACCTCGAAGCCGCCGGACTCGATGAAGACGCCCATCTCCCGGTACTGCGCGACCGAGTCGAGCGTCAGGTCGGTGATCTCCCGGGAGTGGTCGGTCAGGAAGATGAAGTTCGACGCGTGGCCGGTCGAGCCGCCGGGGTTGGGCAGCGGGCCCTTGTCGATCTGGACGATGTCGGTCCAGCCGAGCTCGGCCAGGTGGTGGACCAGGCTGTTGCCGACGATGCCGGCGCCGATGACGACGCAGTTGGCCGGGGTGGGGACGTCTGCCACGACAACTCCTCGCGTGCAACTCATTGTTGCGTATTACGCACTTCGATTGCGCTATAGGGAACACCATACAGTGTGACGGCGACCGCCCGTGCCGGTCAAGCCCGGCGTGGGTCCGACCGGCACGGCGTCGGCTGCTCAGCCCGCGGCTCAGCTGAGCCAGGCGTCGACCTTGTCCTGGTTGTCCTCGATCCACTTCTTGGCCGCGTCGTCCGGCGACATGCCGTCCGGGCGATGTAGGTGGAGACGAGGTTCTGGTCGTCGTTGGTCCAGGTGAAGTTCTTGATCAGGTCCACCGCCGGCGAGCCGGAGTCGGCGAACTTCGTCGAGATCAGCTTGTTCAGCGCGTACGGCGGGTAGTCGCAGGCGACCGTCGCCGCGTCGGCGTCGCAGCCGTCCGTGTACGGCGGGAGGTCGATCTTCACCAGCGTCATCTCGGAGAAGAACCACTGCGGCTCGTAGAAGTAGGCCGAGCAGCGGGGTCTTGTTCTCCTCCGCCGACTTGAAGCTCTGGATCAGCGCGGCCTCGCTGCCGCCGACCACGACCTGGTAGTTCAGGTCGAGGTTCTTGACGAGCGCCTCGTCGTTGGTGACGTAGGACGGGTCGCCGTCGAGCAGCTGGCCCTTGTCCCCGGACTCCGAGGTCTTGAACATGTCGGCGTACTTGTTGAGGTTGTTCCAGTCGGTGATGTCCGGGTACTTCTCGGCCATCCACGGCGGCACGTACCAGCCGATGATGCCGTCGTTGCCGGTCAGCCCGGCGTCCTCGACGCGTCCCCTGGTCGTCGATGTACTTCTTGACCAGGTCGGGGTGGCCCCAGTTCTCGACGATGATGTCGATGGAGCCGTCGGCCATGCCCTGCCAGCCGACCTCCTCCTTGACCTCGGGGTAGGTGACGTTGCAGCCGAGCTCCTCCTGGGCCACCACGCCGATCACGTGCGCGTTGGAGACGTAGCCGGTCCACGGGTTGACGGCGATCCGCAGGTCGCCGCAGTCCTTGCCGCCGCCGCCGGAGGCGGTGTCGTTCTCCTTGATGTCGCTTCCCCCGCAGGCGGTGAGGCCGAGTCCCACGACCGCAGCGAGGGCAACCAGCCGGGTACGGCGTAGTCGTCGTGCCATAGGTGTTCTCCCCTTCTTCCCCTCCGCGACCGTCGCGGAGGAAGTCACTTGCCGTACCGCGCGGCGGCGTACCGCGCGATCCGGTCGAGCATCACGCCGAGCGCCGCGATGGCGATGCCGGCGCACAGGCCCTTGCCGAAGAGCTGGTCCTGGCTGAAGCCCGAGACCACGATGTAGCCGAGGCTGCCGCCGCCGACCATGCCGCCGATGACGACCATCGACAGCACGTAGAGCAGCCCCTGGTTGGTGGCCAGCACCAGCGACTCGCGAGCCATCGGCAGCTGGACCTTGGAGATCATCTGCCAGCGGGTGCTGCCGGTGGACCGCGCCGCCTCGACCGTGGTCGGCGAGACGCCGCGGATGCCGTCGGCGACCAGCTTGGTGGCGATCGGGACGGCGTACGCCGTCGCCGGCCATGATCGCGGTGAACCGGCCGGGCAGGAACAGGGCGAGCGCCGGCACCAGGTAGACGAACGGCGGGATGACCTGGAAGGCGTCGAGGAACGGCCGGATCCCCAGGTCGGCCCGTCGGCTGCGGCCCATCGCCACCCCGAGCAGCACCGCGATGACCATCACCAGCGCGGTGGCGATCAGGGTCATGCGAGAGCGTGACCATCGTGTCGTTCCACAGTCCCGGTGCCGAGGATGACGACCTCGCACGCGGCCGTGACCACCGCCGGGCGCCAGCCGCCGAGCACGTAGGCGACGGCACAGCAGCACCAGCGCCATCACCCACCACGGCGACTGCGACGAGCAGGTCCTGCAGCGGGTTGATCACCCACTCGGTCACGTGGTCCTTGATCCAGATCGTGTAGGTGTCGATGCCGCCGATGAGCCAGTCGGTGAACTCGTTGATCCGCTTGGTCAGCTCCGGGCCGCTGAGCCACTTGAGCACCGGGGTGTCCGAGACGTCGGGGAACTCGGCGAACCGCAGCTGCTGACGTGAGAGCACGACGCACACGATCACCGGGATGAGGAGCAGCCCCTGGAGCAGCCAGCGGCCGGACGATGGTGAGCCGAGGCAACCGCTGGCCGCGCCCGGCGTCCTCGGTGGCCCACCGCGGCAGCCGCTCGAGCACGACCCCGGTGAACATCACGCCCATGCCGCTGGCCGACCCGACGTTGGTCTTGCCCGTGGACCGCTCGCTGGCCGCGGTGGTGGTGCGGTCGAGCATGATCGCCATGACCACGATCGCGAGGCCGGCCACGGACGCGGCGCCCGACGTTGAGGACCTGCAGGGCCGCGAGCACCGGCTTGCCGAGGCCGGGCCCGTTGACCAGGGCCGCGATGGTGGCCATCGACAGCGCCGCCATCATGCACTGGTTGATGCCGACCACGATCGTGCGCTTGGCCATCGGCAGCTGGACCTGGCGCAGCATCTGGCCGCGGGTCAGCCCCATCGAGCGCGCCGCCTCGATCGTGGTGGACGAGACCGAGCGGATGCCGTGCTCGGTGATCCGGACGATCGGTGGCAGCGCAGTAGATCAGCGTGAGGATCACCGCCGTGGCGGGGCCGATGCCGAAGAACAGCGCGAACGGCGCGAGGTAGCAGAACGTCGGGAACGTCTGCATCAGGTCGAGGATCGGCGTGACGCTCGCCGAGACGCGCCTTGCTCCGGGCCATCCAGATGCCCACCGGCAGGCCGATGACGATGCAGATGAACACCGACGATGCAGGGTGATGATCAGGGTGTCCATGCTGTCCGACCACAGGCCGACGACGCCGAAGGACAGCATCGACAGCGTGACCAGGATCGTCGAGCGCAGCCCGGCGAAGACGAAGGTGACCCAGGCGGCGATCGCCACGACGCCGAGCCAGCCGATCTCGGGCACCGGCCGCGGGAAGGCCGGGATGCTGATCAGCTCCTGGAAGAACAGCGACGACCGAGTCGAGCGCGTCGCCGATGCCGCCGAGGACGCCGCCGAAGAACCAGTTGTCCTGCGCCCTCGAGCTGCACCCAGTCGCGGGCCTCGTTGAGCTTGCGCTGCAGCGCGGTGGTGTCCTGCAGCCCGAGCGCCTTGGTCCACTCGCCCTTCCAGACGACGTAGGCGGCCAGCCAGACGACCAGGATGCCGAGCAGCTTGGCGCCGGTGTGCCGCGGCTTGCGCGCGTCGACGTACGGCAGCTGCTCCTTGGTGACCGCCGCGCCGCCGCCCGGGCCGGGCGGGGCCTGCGTCGTGGTCACGACGCGTCCTCCTCCGCGACCACGACCCGCAGGATGTCCTCGTCGTCGACGACGCCGACGACCTGGTCGCCGTCGACGACCCGGCACGGGCCCGTGGTGGTCGAGCACCACCCGTGCGGCGTCGCGGACGATCGCGCTGGCCTGGAGCACCGGCGCAGTCGACCGGCGACGTCGGCCTTGCCGTCGTCGGCGTTCGGGTCGCGCATCACCCACTTCAGGGTCAGCACGTGCGAGCGGGGTACGTCGCTGGTGAAGTCGCGGACGTAGTCGTCGGCCGGGGCCCCGACCACCTCGTCCGGCGACCCGATCTGGACGATCTCGCCGTCGCGCATGATCAGGATCCGGTCGCCGAGCTTGAGCGCCTCGGCGAGGTCGTGGGTGATGAAGACCATCGTCTTGCCGACCTCGTGGTGCAGCCGGATGACCTCGTTCTGCATGTCGCGGCGGATCAGGGGGTCGAGCGCGGAGAACGGCTCGTCGAACATCAGGATGTCGGGGTCGGCCGCCAGCGCGCGGGCCAGGCCGACGCGCTGCTGCATGCCGCCGGAGAGCTGGTCGGGGAAGTTGTTCTCGTAGCCGCTGAGGCCGACCAGGTCGACCATCTCCTGGGCCCGGTTGCGACGGTCCTGCCTGGCCCTCGCCGCGGACCTCGAGCCCGAAGGCGATGTTGTCGACGACCTTGCGGTGCGGGAGCAGGCCGAAGTGCTGGAAGACCATCGACACCCGGCGACGGCGGGTGTCGAGCAGCGCGCGGTCGTTCATCGCCGTGATGTCCTCGCCGTACAGCTTGACCGTGCCGGCGGTCGGCTCGATCAGCCGGGTGAGCAGCCGCACCAGGGTGGACTTGCCCGAGCCGGAGAGGCCCATCACGACGAAGACCTCGCCCGGGGCCACGTCGAAGGAGACGTCGCGGATGCCGACCACGTGCCCGGTCTTCTCCTGCAGCTCCTTGCGGGAGAGCTGGGCGTCCGAGGTCTTCATGATCTTGTCCGCCTTGGGCCCGAAGATCTTCCAGAGGCCCTCGACGTGCACCGCGACGTCGCCGTCGGCGGCTCCTCGGCTCTGGTCGGCGGAGTGGGTCGGCTCAACGGTGGCGGTCATGCGGTCTCCTCGAGTGGGCGCCGATCGTCTGATCGTTGCGCGGGTCGCCGGGCGGGTAGAGGGGGCTGCCGTCGCCGTGGCGGTACCAGGGCACGTCGGCGGGGGGGAGCGGGGTGTTGCCCGCGATCAGGTCGGCCGCCTTCTCGGCGACCATCATCACGGGGGCGTAGATGTTGCCGTTGGTCACGAACGGGAAGACCGACGCGTCGACGACCCGCAGGCCCTCGAGGCCGTGCACCCGCATCGAGGCGGGGTCGACCACCGACCTCTCGTCGACGCCCATCGCGGCGGTGCAGGACGGGTGCAGCGCGGTCTCGGCGTCGGCGCGCACCCAGTCGAGGATCTGCTCGTCGGTCTCGACCTCGAGGCCGGGCGAGAGCTCGCCGTCGTTGTACGGCGCGAAGGCGGGCTGGTTGAGGATGTCGCGGGCCACCCGGATCGCCTCCACCCACTCGCGCCGGTCGGTCGGCGTGGAGAGGTAGTTGAACTGCATCGACGGGTGCACCTTCGGGTCGGTCGCTCGTGATCCGCACCCAGCCGCGGGTGTCGGCGTACATCGGGCCGATGTGGACCTGGTAGCCGTGCCCCTTGGTCGGCGCCGAGCCGTCGTAGCGGATCGCGACCGGGAGGAAGTGGAACATCAGGTTCGGCCAGGCCACGTCCTCGTTGGAGCGGGCGAAGCCGCCGCCCTCGAAGTGGTTGGTCGCGCCGAGCCCGCGCCGGTGCACCAGCCACTGGTAGGCGATCCCGGGACGCTTGCTCCACCTCAGCCCGGGTGCGATCGAGACCGGCTGCTTCGAGGCGTACTGGATGTAGACCTCGAGGTGGTCCTGGAGGTTCTCGCCGACCCCGGGCGCGTGGTGCACCACGTCGATGCCGAGGCCGCGCAGCAGCGACTCGTCACCGACACCGGAGAGCTGGAGCAGCTGCGGGGTGTTGATCGCGCCGCCGCAGAGGATGACCTCGCCGGCGTCGACCGTCCGCCGCAGCCGGCCGCCGCGCAGGTAGTCGACGCCGACCGCGCGCCGGCCCTCGAACCGGACCCTGGTGACCATCGCCAGGGTCTCGACGTCGAGGTTCTTGCGGCGCCGCACCGGGTGCAGGTACGCCCGGGCCGCGGAGAGCCGCCGGCCGCGGTGCAGGTTGCGGTCGAAGCGCGCGAACCCCTCCTGGCGGTAGCCGTTGACGTCGTCGGTCAGCGGGTAGCCGGCCTCCTGCGCGGCCTCGAAGAACGCAGCGAACAGCGGGTTCTCGGCCGGGCCGCGCTCGAGGACCAGCGGGCCGTCGCCGCCGCGCCAGTCGTCGGCGCCGGCCAGGCAGGTCTCCATCCGCTTGAAGTAGGGCAGGCAGTGGGCGTAGTCCCACTCCTTCATCCCCGGCTCGGCCGCCCAGCGCTCGTAGTCCATCGGGTTGCCGCGCTGGAAGATCATCCCGTTGATGCTCGAGGAGCCGCCGAGCACCTTGCCGCGCGCGTGGAAGACCCGGCGGCCGTTCAGGTACGGCTCGGGGTCGGTCTCGTAGCGCCAGTCGTAGAGCCGGCTGCCGATGGGGAACGGCAGCGCGGCCGGCATGTGGATGAACGGGTCGATCTTCCAGTCCGAGTGGCCGGCCTCCAGGACCAGGACGCTGGTGCCGGAGTCGGCCGAGAGCCGGTTCGCCAGCGCGCAGCCCGCGGAGCCGCCGCCCACGATGACGACGTCGTACCGGTCCCTGGCCATCGCTCGCCCTCCCGCCTATCCCTCGAACCAGCGCTGCTCGGCGGGCCGGACGTTGTGCCAGACGTGCTTGGTCTCGCGGTACTCCTCGAGGCCGGCCAGCCCGAGCTCGCGCCCGATGCCGGACTGCTTGTAGCCGCCCCACTCGGCCTGCGGCACGTACGGGTGGTAGTCGTTGATCCAGACCGTGCCCATCCGGAGCCGGGCCGCGACCCGCTGGGCCTTGCCGGCGTCCTGGGTCCACACCGCGCCGGCCAGGCCGTAGATGCTGTCGTTGGCGGTCGCGACCGCCTCGTCCTCGTCGGCGAAGGTCTCGACGGTGAGCACCGGGCCGAACGACTCGTCCTGGGTCACCGCTCATCGTCGCTGGTACAGCCGTCGAGGACGGTGGGCAGGTAGTAGAAGCCGCTGCTCGAGCTCCGGGTCGTCGGGAGCCTGGCCGCCGCAGCGCAGCACCGCGCCCTCCGCGACGCCCCGCGGCGACGTACGCCGCGACCTTGTCGCGGTGCGCGGCGCTGATCAGCGGCCCGGTCTCGGCCTTGGCGTCGCGCGGGCCGCCGAGCCGGATCGTCCGCGCCCGCTCGACCAGCGCGTCGACGAACTCGTCGTGGATCCGCTCCTCGACCAGCAGCCGGGCGCCGGCCGAGCAGACCTGGCCCGGAGTGCAGGAAGACGGCGGTCAGCGCGTAGTCGAGCGCGACGTCGAGGTCGGCGTCGGCGAAGACGATGTTGGGGTTCTTGCCGCCGAGCTCGAGGGCGACCTTCTTCACGGTCTCGGCCGCGGCCGCCATCACCCGGCGGCCGGTCATCAGGCCGCCGGTGAACGACACGAGGTCGACCCGCGGGTCCTCGGCCAGCAGCGCGCCCGCCTCGGGCCCGGCGCCGAGGACCAGGTTGCCGACGCCGGCCGGCAGCCCGGCCTCCTCGAGCAGCCGCATCAGGTGGATGCTCGTGTGCGGGGTCAGCTCGCTCGGCTTGAGGACGAAGGTGTTGCCGGCGGCCAGGCACGGGGCGACCTTCCAGCTGGCCTGGAGCAGCGGGTAGTTCCACGGCGCGATCAGCCCGCAGACGCCGAGCGGCTCGTGGACGACCCGGCTGACCACGTCGGGGTTGCCGGTGTCGACCAGGCGGCCGGCCTCCTCGGCGGCGATCCGGCCGTAGTGGCGGAAGACCGAGACCACGTCGGCGACGTCGTACGCGCTCTCGACCAGCCGCTTGCCGGTGTCCATCGACTCGGCCTCGGCGACCAGCGTCGGTGTCGCGCTCGAGCAGGTCGGCGGTGCGCAGCAGGAGGTCGCCGCGCTCGCGGGCCGACGTGTGCGGCCACGGGCCCTCGTGGAAGGCGCGGTGCGCGGCGGCGATCGCCGCCGCGGTGTCCTCCGGCCCGGCCTCGTCGACCTCGCCGACGACCGTGCCGTCGGCGGGGCACACGATGGTGCGGCGGCCGCCGGCGCGCGCGCTCACCCACGATCCGTCGACGTAGAGGTCAGGCACCCGGTCGATCCCCTCCGCAGCAGCACCGTGAAGTTGTTGCGTCTTACGCAACCAATTGCGGTCTCCGCAACTGATCCCTTGCCCTCGGAGAATGGTGTGACTTGTGCCCGCTACGTCAAGGGTCACGACCCTGCTCGTGACCCGACCGTGTCATGCCGCGCTGGCCCGTCCGGGTCAGGTGCGCTGCCCCCACCCGAGCCGGTGCGAGACCTCGGTGGCCGCCGCGACCAGCATCGGGACCGCCTCCTCGAGCCGCTCGTCGGTGAGCCGGAACGTCGGGCCGGAGATGCTCATCGAGGCGATGATGTCGCCGTGCGCGTTGCGGATCGGGCGCCGCGGCCGCGGTCAGCCCGACCTCGAGCTCGTCGACCGCGACGGCGTACCCGGCCTCGCGGACCTCGCTCAGCTCGTCCTTGCAGCTCCGCGCGGCTGGTCACGGTGCTGGTCGGTGACCGCGGCAGCTCGCGGCACCGCGCGCCTTGAGCTCGGTCGTCGTCAGCTCGCTCAGCAGCACCTTGCCGTTGCTGGTCGCGTGCAGCGGGATGTGCTGCCCGACCCAGTTGTGCGACTGCAGCGCGCTGCTGCCCGCCGACCTGGTCGAGGTAGAGGGCGCTGGTCTCGCTGCGCACGGTGATGTTCACGGTCTCGCCGGTGTCGGCCGCCAGCTGTCGGCAGACCGGCCGGGCCTCGGTGACGAGGTCGAGCCGCGCCGTGGTCGCCCCGGCCAGCCGCAGGTTGCCGACCCCGAGGCGGTAGCGCCCGCGGTCGCCGTCCTGCTCGACCAGCCGGTG
Organism: uncultured Actinomycetota bacterium; assembly: GCA_963791175.1. Classification (GTDB taxonomy): domain Bacteria; phylum Actinomycetota; class Actinomycetes; order Propionibacteriales; family Nocardioidaceae; genus Nocardioides. The sequence goes on along the minus strand of CAWBRC010000004.1, from coordinate 1,525,894 downwards.
CGCCTCCAGCGTGGCCAGCAGCCGGAACGCCGTGGACTTGTGCACGCCGAGCTCGGCCGCGATCTCGGTGACCCCGGCCTCGCCCTCGCGGGCCAGCATCTCGAGGATCGTCAGCGCGCGGTCGACCGACTGGACCGACGCGGGTGCGCCGACCTCGGTGTCACTGACGGCCGGCACTCACCCCACCGGACCGTTCGAGGGGCGCGCTGCGCGCGGTGCGCGCACGCTCCGTCGGGGACCCCGGAAACGCATGCGCGCACCGTACCTCAGCGGTCGGGCCGTGGCTTCCGCCGACGGCGCACGCCCTGCACGATGTGCGGGCCCACCAGGCGCGGACCGGCCAGCCGGTTCTCGAGGCGTTGGGCCTCGCGCTGGATCGGCTGGGCGACGTACTCGCCGAGGATCGCCCCGCTGCTGAGGGCGATGGCGATCGCCGCGGCCGTCGCCATGGCCAGCAGCGCCGCGCTGGCGTCGGTGGAGAGCAGGGTCAGGCCCCGGTAGATCGAGAGGCCCGGGAGGAAGGGCGTGATCCCGGCGGCCACCACGACCAGGGTGGGGATCCGGACCCGCGCCGCGACCGGGTAGGCGACGAGGCCGAGCAGGAGCGCCGCCAGCGCGGAGGACCAGGCGACGTTGATCCCGCGCTCCAGCGCCACGCCGTACACCCCGACGGCGATGCCGGCCACGACCGCGACCGGTGCGATCGCGCGAGGCGGCGCGTACGCCGAGAACGCGTACGCGCCGGCGGCGAGGGCACCGCCGACGACCATCGCCGGCACGTCGGCGATCGAGTACGCGCCGGGGTCGACCCGGCCCACGTCCACCCCGGCGAGGTCGGCGACCTGGAGGCCGCCGCTGACGCCCGCCACGATGCCCGCGGTGGCCAGGAACGCCTCGAGGATGCGCGCGCCGGCGGTGACCGGGAAGCCGGTGATGGCGTCCTGGATCGCGCCGAGGAAGTTCACGCCCGCCAGAAGCATCACGATGCTGGTGGAGATGACCAGGCTCGGTGAGACGTCGGCCGGCGTCGCGGCGACCGCCACCGCGATGAGCGTCGCGAGGAGGCCGCCGGCGACCTGCTGGTAGAAGTTCGGCAGCCGCCGCCGGCCCATCTGCCGTTGCAGCTGGTCGACCAGGGCAGCGGCCAGCGCGGCCAGCAGCACCACGAGCCAGTCGCCGCCGAGCACCAGCCCGACGCCGGCGCCCATGACGGCGAGCGACGCCGAGACCGACCAGCGCGGGCGGCTGTGCCCGGTCGAGGTGATCTGGTTGAGCCGCGAGGTGCCCTCGGCCCGGTTGATCTCGCCGGCGACGAGTTCGCGGATGAGGTGGTCGACCCCGGTGAGGTCGCCGTAGTCGACGGTGCGGTAGCGCACCTGCCGGATCATGATGAGCGCCGGCTCCTCCGAGGAGGGCTGGTGGCTCATGGTGAGCTCGGTGAACATCACGTCGGCGGTGAAGCCGCGCAGACCGGTCGAGCGGGCGACGTTGCGCATCGCGGCGCTGACGTCGCTGGCGCCCGCCCCGGACGAGAGCAGCAGCTCGCCCACCCGCAGCGCCAGGTCCATCGTCGCCGCGATCTCCCGGGTGTCGCGCGCGGGAGCGCGCGACGGCTCGGCGGGATCGGCGGCGGGAGCAGACATCACGCCCCAGTCTGGCGGTCGCGCGTGCTGGCCGGGGCGGCGAGGGTCAGCGGAAGACGACGGTCCGGTTGCCGTTGAGCAGCACCCGGCGTCTGCGAGTGCCAGCGCACCGCCCGCGACAGCACGGCCGCCTCGACGTCGCGGCCGGCGGCGACCAGCTGCTCCGGCGTGTGCGTGTGGTCGACGCGGGTGACGTCCTGCTCGATGATCGGCCCCTCGTCGAGGTCGGCGGTGACGTAGTGGGCGGTGGCGCCGACCAGCTTCACGCCCGCGGTCGAACGCCGCGTGGTAGGGCTTGGCGCCCTTGAACGACGGCAGGAACGAGTGGTGGATGTTGATGGCCCGGCCGCTCAGCGTGCGGCACAGCCCGTCGGACAGGATCTGCATGTAGCGGGCCAGCACGACCAGGTGGACGTCGTAGGTCGTCGACCAGCTCCAGCAGCTCGCGCCTCGGCCTGCTGCCTTGGTGTCGGGCGAGACCGGGATGTGGTGGAAGTCGATGCCGTAGGACTTCACCAGCGGCTCGGCGTCGGGGTGGTTGGAGACCACCACCGGCACCTCGATCTGCAGCGCGCCGGTGCTGTGCCGGAAGAGCAGGTCGTTGAGGCAGTGCAGCTGCTTGGAGACCATGATCAGCGTGCGGTACGGCGCGTGGGCCGACCACAGCTCGTAGTCCATCTCGAACTCCGCCGCGGTGGCGGCGAAGTCGGCGCGCAGGCTGTCGGCGTCCGCCGGGCGCGTGCACCTCGAAGTCGATCCGCATGAAGAACCGGCCCGGCTGCTGGTCGCCGAACTGCTGGCTCTCCATGATGTTGCCGCCGTGCCGCATCAGGAACGACGTGACCGCGTGCACGATGCCGGGTCGGTCGGGGCAGGCGAGGGTGAGGACGAAGTCGCCGACGGGCTCGGAGGAGGTCGCGATGCTCATGGCCAGCCCCGCTCAGTCGCCGAGCTCGGCGCGGCGGCGGACGACGTACTCCTCGAGCTCCTGGCGGATCGCCTCGTCGATCGGCGGCTGCTCGTAGTCCTCGAGCTTCTTCTTGTAGATCTCGCCGGCCCGGGTGGCGGTGTCCTTGGCGCCGTTGCGCATCCACCGCTCGTAGTTGTCCGAGGAGTTGAGGAAGGGCCGGTAGAAGCAGGTGCGGAACCGCTCCATCGTGTGCATCGCACCGAGGAAGTGGCCGCCGTGGCCGACCTCCTCGTGGGCGCCGAAGGCCATCGACTCCTCGTCGATCTCCAGCGGCGTGAACTCGTGCTGGAGCATCTCGACGATCTGCGCGTCGATCACGAACTTCTCGAAGCCGGCCACCAGCCCGCCCTCGAGCCAGCCGGCCGAGTGCATCACCCAGTTGGCGCCGGCGAGGAACGTCGGCATCAGCGTCATCAGCGCCTCGTAGCCGGCCTGCGCGTCGGGCACCTGCGACGACGTGAGCCCGCCACCGGTGCGGAACGGCAGGTTGAAGTGCCGGGCGATCTGGCCGGTGCACAGCAGCCCGATGCCGGACTCCGGCGTGCCGAACGTCGGCGAGCCGGACTGCATGTCGATGTTGGAGAGGAACGACCCGAACACCACCGGCGCACCCGGCCGGATCAGCTGCGAGAGCGCGATCCCCGAGAGCGCCTCGGCGATCTGCTGGACCAGCGCGGCCGGGATCGTCACCGGCGACATCGCGCCCATCAGGATGAACGGCGTCAGCACGACGGGCTGGTTGGCGGCGGAGTACTCGAACTGCGACTCGAGCATCCGGTCGTCCCAGCGCAGCGGCGAGTTGCAGTTGATCAGCGAGATGATCGCCGGCGTCTCCTCGATCGCCTCGCGGGAGCCGAAGAGGATCTCGGTCATCGGCGATGGTGTCGCGCGGCGTTGACCCCGGAGACGACGTTGCCCATGTAGAACTTGTCGGTCAGCGTCTGCAGCGCGTAGGTCATGTCGAGGTGCCGGCTGTCGAGCGGGGTGTCGTTGGGCTCGTTGACCACCCCGCCGGCCGAGTCGAGCACCGCAGAAGCTCTGCGCCAGCCGGGCGAAGTTGCGGAAGTCCTCCATCGTCCCGTCGCGGCGTACGTCGCCGTCGCGGACGAACGGCGGCCCGTAGACCGCGCCGAAGGCCATCGAGTCGCCGCCGATGTGGACGGAGTTCGCGGGGTTGCGGGCCTGGAGGTCGAACTCGCTCGGGCGCCTTGGCGACCTGCTCGAGCACGAAGTCGGGGTCGAGGAAGACCGTGTTGCCCTCGACCTTCTGCCCCGCCTTGCGGAACAGGTCGAGCGCCCGGTCGTCCATGAACTCGACGCCGATCTCGGTCATCAGCCGGCGCCACCCCGTCTCGAGGGTCGCCATCGCGTCCTCGGACAGGATCTCGTAGCGCGGCATGCGGTTGCGAACATCGGTGGGCCTCCTGCGCTTGACCGGACTCGGATCGGATCCTAGCCTCATCATGTGGAACTCAGGTTCCATATGTGGAACTCTTGGCCCGAGGTCAACAGTCCGGACGGCAGCAGACGCGAGGGCGCCATGGCGGCCAACGGCACCCAGGCCGTCGACCGCGCCGCCCTGCTGGTCTCGACGGTCGTGCACGCCGACGAGCCGCTCACCTTCGCCGACCTCCAGGAGGCCTGCGAGCTGCCCAAGTCGACGACCTCGCGGATGCTCACCGCGCTCGAGCGCTCGCGAGCTGCTCGAGCGCGACGACGACGGCTGCTACGTCGCCGGCAGCCTGTTCTGGCTCTACGCCGCGCGGCACGACCCGTGGCGAGGACCTGGTCCGGCTGGCCCGCGCCGACGCTGGAGCGGATCGGCGAGCGACACCGACGAGACCGTGCACCTCAGCGTGACCCGCGGCGACCAGGTCGTGCAGGTCGCCCAGGTCGACTCCCGCTTCCTGCTCGGCACCCGCGACTGGACCGAGATCGACGTGCCCGCCCACTGCTCCGCGCTCGGCAAGGTCTTCCTACGCCTGGGGCGTCGTGCCGCCGCCCGCCGGCCCGCTGGAGCGGCTGACCGACGGCGACGCATCGCCGACCTCGACGCGCTGCGCCGCGACGGCGCGCGCACCCGCAGGCGCGGCTGGGCGGTCACCGTCGACGAGCTCGAGGTCGGGCTCACCGGTGTCGCCGTACCGGTCCGCGGCACCGCGCGGCGAGGTGGTCGCGGCCCTCGGCGTCTCGGGACCCACCGCCCGGCTGGAGGACCGGCTCGACGAGCTCGGCCGCGCCTGTCGCCGACCACGCCGCGGAGCTCTCCGAGCTGCTCCGCGGCAAGACACCCACGAGGAGGGCGTAGCATGACCACTCCGAAGAAATCCTGCAGGGCCTCTACGACGAGACGCTGGTCGGCAACGCCCCGCGCGTCCTCGAGCTCACCGAGGAGGGGCTCGCGCTCGGCATGGAGCCGCAGACCCTGCTCTTCGACGCGCTCATCCCCTCGCTCGAGGAGGTCGGCGCCCGGTTCGAGCGCGGCGACTTCTTCGTGCCCGAGATGCTCATCGCCGGCCGGGCGATGGCCGGCGCGATGGAGCGGCTGCGCCCGCTGCTGGTCGAGAGCGGGATCGAGACGGTCGGCAAGTTCCTGATGGGCACGGTCAAGGGCGACGTCCACGACATCGGCAAGAACCTCGTCAACATCATGCTCGAGGGCGCCGGCTTCGAGGTGATCGACCTCGGCGTCCAGGTGGCGCCGGAGAAGTTCGTCGCCGCGATCGAGGAGCACCAGCCCGACATCGTCGGCTTCTCGGCGTTCCTCACCACGACGATGCCGATGTTCAAGGCCAACATGAACGCGCTGGAGAAGGCCGGCCTCCGCGACACGGTCATCGTGATGGTCGGCGGCGCCCCGGTCACCCAGGAGTACGCCGACGCGGTCGGCGCCGACGGCTACGCCGCCGACGCCTCGGCCACGGTCAAGCGCGCCAAGGACCTGCTCCAGCGAGAAGCGCGCGAAGGTGCCCGCATGATGGGAGCCGACGAGACCCTCGAGACCGTCCTCCGGTCGGCCTCCAAGGAGGTCGTGATCGGGCACGGCCAGCGGTTCTGCCTGATCGGCGAGCGGATCAACCCGACCGGCCGCCGGATCTTCCAGGAGCAGCTGCGCGCCGGCGACCTCTCCGCCATCGAGCGCGACGTCAAGGCCCAGGTCGAGGGCGGCGCCGACGTCCTCGACGTCAACATGGGCGTCCCGCTCACCGACGAGCCCGAGCTGCTGGCCAAGGCGATCCAGCTGGTGCAGTCGCTCACCGACCTGCCGATCTGCATCGACTCCTCGGTGGTCGAGGCGCTCGAGGCCGGGCTCTCGGTCTACCAGGGCCGGGCGCTGGTCAACTCGATCACCGCCGAGGACGACCGGATGGCCGCGATCCTCCCGCTGGTCAAGAAGTACGACGCCGCGATCATCGCGCTGCCCAACGACCACGACGAGATCCCGATGGAGGCCGACAAGCGGCTCGACCTCACCGCCAAGATCATCCGGGTCGCCACCGAGGAGTACGGCATCGCCAAGGCCGACATCGTCATCGACCCGCTGGCCATGCCGATCGGTGCCGACACCTCGCAACTCGCCCTGGTCACCCTGGAGACGATGCGCCGGATCCGCGACGAGCACGGCGTCAACATGACCTGCGGCGCGTCCAACATCTCCTTCGGCATGCCCGACCGGCACACGCTCGGCGCCGCCTGGCTGCCGATGGCGATGACCGCCGGGCTGACCAGCGCGATCATGGACACCCGCACGCCGCAGATCGTGGAGGCGGTCAAGGCGGCCGACGTGTTCCTCAACCACGACGAGTGGGGCATGGCCTGGATCGCCGCGCACCGCGCCAAGGCGGCCGCCACCGCGTGATGGCCTCGTGACCGACGAGCACATCGGGGACCTGCGACTTCGACCCCGACGCCCTGCGCCGCGAGGGGCTCGTCACCGCCGTCCACGGCGGCGAGTCCCAGCCGCACGACGGCACCGGCCGGGTCGAGCTGTCCTTCACCGTCGAGGACGCCGACCCGGCGCCGCACCCGCAGCGCGAGGTGCGGGTGCCCCCGGGCGTGACCGTCTTCGACTCCGCGTCGTGGAACGGCATCGCCATCGACTCCACCTGCGGCGGCCACGGCACCTGCCACAAGTGCAAGGTCCGGCTCGACCGCGGCCGACGCCGGTGACCCGGCACGACGTCAAGACGTTCAGCCGCGACCAGCTCGACGACGGCTGGCGGCTGGCCTGCCTGGTCCAGGCGACCCGCGACCTCGAGGTCGTCGTCCCCCCGCTCACCACCCGGCCCAAGGCCGCCACCGTCGGCGTCGGCCGGCAGGTGATCCTGCGGCCGGCGGTCCAGAAGCGGTACGTCGAGCTCGCCGAGCCGACCCTCGACGACCAGCGCACCGACCTCGACCGGCTGCTCGCCGCGATCGACGACCTCGAGCCGCGTCGCCGACCTGCACGTGCTGCGCCGGCTGCCGACGCGTGCTGCGCGCAGGCGGACTTCAAGGTGACCGCGGTCGTCGTCGACGAGGACGCTCGATCGACGTCGAGCCGGGCGACACCACCGACCGGCGCTACGCGATCGCCTTCGACCTCGGCACCACCACGGTGGTCGCGACCCTGCTCGACCTCGTCACCGGCACCCCGGTCGCGGTGGCCTCGATGCTCAACAGGCAGCAGCCGTTCGGCGGCGACGTGATCAGCCGGATCAGCGCCACGATGCTGGACCCCGAGGCGCTCGGGCGGCTGCAGCGCCGCCGCGTGCGAGACGCTCGCCGCAGCTCGCCGCCCAGGTCTGCCGCGAGGGCGGGGTCGACCCGGCGCACGTCTACGAGGTCGGCGATCGCCGGCAACGCGACGATGACCGCGCTGGCGCTCGGCATCGACCCGGAGCCGCTCGGCGTCGCGCCGTTCATCATGTCGACGGCGCATGCCGCCGACGGTGCTGGCCGCCGACCTCGGCTCGGCGCTGCACCCGCGGGCGCGGGCCATGCTGTTCCCGGCGCTCGGCGCGTACGTCGGCGGCGACATCGTCGCGGGCATGCTCGCGTCCGGCATGGACCGCGACAAGCGGACCCGGCTCTTCATCGACGTCGGCACCAACTGCGAGATCGTGCTCAGCGACGGCGACCGGATCCTCTCCACCGCGGCGCCGGCCGGGCCGGCGTTCGAGGGCGGCGCGATCCGCTGCGGCATGCGCGCCGCCGACGGCGCCATCGAGGTGGTCAAGCTGGACCCGGACGCCGACGACGACCGGAGGCCGTCGAGCTCGGCGTGATCGGCGACGTCGGAGCCGAAGGGGCTCTGCGGCTCCGGCCTCGTCGACGCGGTGGCCGAGCTGGTCAAGGTCGGGCTGCTCGACGCCAGCGGCCGGTTCGTCCCGGAGGACGTCGCCAAGGAGCTCGCGCCCGGGCTGGCCGACCGGCTCACCGATCGATCGGCCAGGAGCGGGTCTTCGTGCTGCACCGGCCCGACCGTCGACACCGACCCGGCCGACTGCGTCGTGCTCTCCCAGCGCGACGTCCGCGAGCTCCAGTTCGCCAAGGCCGCGATCTCGACCGGCTGGACGCTGCTGCTCGAGGAGCTCGGGCTCGAGCACCGCGACGTGCAGCAGGTGCTGCTGGCCGGCTCGTTCGGCAGCTACCTCTCGGCCGCGTCGGCGGTCCGGATCGGGCTGGTGCCGAAGCTGCCGGTGCTGCGCATCGTCGCGGCCGGCAACGTCGCCGGCGAGGGCGCGAAGATGGCCCTGCTCTCGATCCGCGAGCGGGCCGGGCGCGCAGGCGCTGCTGGAGGAGGTGACCTATGTCGAGCTCTCCGACCGCCCCGAGTTCAACGACCGCTTCGTCGAGCAGCTCGCCTTCGGCTAGGACCGCGGTCATCGCCTGCGGCGCGATCGCCCAGCCGGCGGCCGACGATCGTCGCGCGGCGCGGCTGGCCGGTCGACGTGCACCCGCTGCCGCCGCTGCTGCACAACCAGCCGCAGCTGATCGCCGGCGAGGTGCGCGCGCTGGCGCACGAGCTGTCCGCGTCGTACGACGACGTCGCGGTGGCGTACGCCGACTGCGGGACCTACGGCGCCCTCGACGAGGTCTGCGCCGAGCTCGGGCTGCGCCGGCTGCCCGGGCTGCACTGCTACGACCTGTTCGCGGGCGAGTCCCGGCTCGCGTCGTTCCTCGACGAGCAGCCCGGGACCTACCTGCTCACCGACTTCCTGGTCCGCTCCTTCGACCGGACCGTGGTCCGCGAGCTCGGCCTGGACCGCCACCCCGAGCTGCGCGACGACTACTTCCGGCCACTACACGCGGGTGGTGTGGCTGGCCCAGGAGCCGACCGCCGACCTGCGCGCGCTGGCCGAGGAGGCCGCCGCCCGCATCGGGCCTGCCGCTCACCGTCGTCGAGACCGGCGACGCGCAAGCTCGAGGCCGCGCTCGAGGAGCTGCTGGGCGGGCCCGCCGAGAACCAGTAACTCAGTGTCCAGCCCACTACCTCAGTGCTACAGCACCCACCTAGTGAGCCGGACACTGAGTTACTGGATCGGTTCCGGGCGGCGGGGTCAGGCGTTGGCGGTGAGCTGGTCGAGCAGCTCGCGGCGCCAGGCCTCGGTCGCGGCGACCTGGTTGAAGGTGAAGACGTGCAGCCCCTCGACCAGCATCGGTCGGGCGGCGGCCAGGGCGGGCGCGCACCTTCTCGAGGAACCGCTCGCCGGTGAAGCCGCCGGGTGCGGCCAGCCGGGCGAAGGTGCCCTTGTGCTTGGCCAGGAACCGGGTCGACTCGCCGACGCCGATCTTGGTGGCCATCGAGAGCAGCTTGGTGCGGTCGACCGGGCCGGGGACGCCGAGCAGCAGCGGCATGGTGATGCCGCGCCGCGCATCCGGCGACCCAGGTCGGCGAGCACGTCGGGGTCGAAGGTCAGGTTGCTGACCACGTGGGTGGCGTAGCGGCGCTTGTCCCACATCGACTGGATGGTGAGGTCGTCGCTGATCGTCGGGTGCGACTCCGGGTAGCCGGTGATGCCGACGTGCGTCGAACGGGCGGCCGAGCGTCGGCAGGTCCTCGAGCAGCGACAGCGCGTCGGGGTAGTCGCCGGGCGGGTCGGCGTCGCCGCCGGGCACGAAGACCTGGGTCGATGCCCTGGCCGGTCAGCCGGTCGCAGATCTCCGCCAGCTCGGCGCGGTCGCGCACCATCCGCGCGGCGAGGTGGGGTACGGCGGTGTACCCGTGGCCGGTCAGCCGCTCGGTGAGGTCGAGGGTGGCCTCCAGCCCCTTGCTCGGCGAGGCGGTGACCGTGACCGCCTCGGTCGCGGCCGACGTGCTCGAGGACGGTGTCCTCGATGGAGGCCGTGGGCAGCACCTCGTAGCGCGCGTTCTCCAGCAGCCGCACCATGGTGGCGGTGGCAGCCGTGCTTTGTTGCGCATTGTGCACCCTGTTTCGTGATGCGCACCGGAGTGGCGTCAGCCTAGTCCGGCCCGCCCGTCCCGTCGAGGGCAGGCGCCGAGGTCGCGTCGTCGTCGAGGACCCCGGGGCGGATGGTCAGCCAGGACACGACGCCGCCGGCCACCAGCAGCACCGCGCAGATCACGATGGCCATCCGGTAGGCGTCGTCGAACGCCACCGGGTCGGCGTACTCCGCGCCGCTGCAGCCCGACCACGACCGGCAGCGCCGCGACGGCGAGCAGCGCGCCGGCCGGGCCACCGCGTTGTTGACGCCGCTGGCGATGCCGGCGTGCTCGTCGGGCGCCGCGGCCAGCACGGTCGCGGTCAGCGAGGCGACCATCAGCGCCAGGCCGAGGCCGAAGACCAGCACGGCCGGGCAGCACGTCGCGGACGTAGGAGACGTCCGGGCCGATCCGGAGCATCAGCAGCACGCCCACGGCCATCATCAGCGGACCGAACGGTCATCGGGATCCGCGGCCCGATCCGCATGCCCAGCCGGCCGCCCCGCGAGGCGAGCAGCAGCATCACGACGGTCATCGGCACGAAGGCGGCGCCGGCCGCGAGCGCGCCGTACCCGCTGACGGTCTGGAGCTGGATGGTCACGAAGAAGCTGCACCGCGCCCGAGCGCGCCGTACACCAGCAGGGTCATCACGTTGGCGGCGCTGAAGGTCCGGTCGCGGAAGATCCCGAGCGCCAGCATCGGCTCGCGCTCGCGGCGCCTCGACCACGAGGAACGCCGACGGCGCGCCGAGGACCGCGACCGACCGCGACCCAGGCCGTGGTGCCGCCCCACTCGATCAGCGCGTACGTCGTCCCGCCGAGCGCGGCGGCGGCCAGGACCGCCCCGGCGAAGTCGAAGTGCGCGGACGCGTGCGGGTCGCGGCGTCTCGGGCACCGCCGCGCACCGCGATGAGGACCGTCACGCGGCGAGCGGCAGGTTGATCAGGAAGATCCAGCGCCAGCTCGGCGTACTCGACCAGTGCTCCGCCGACGAACGGTCCGATCGCCGCGGCGATGCCGCCCAGCCCGGACCAGGCGCCGATCGCCGGCGCCCGGTCCTCGTGGACGAAGGCGCCCTGGATCATCGCCAGGCTGCCCGGGGTGAGCAGCGCCCCGCCGACGCCCTGCAGCACGCGGGCCGCGATCAGCACCTCGGGGTTCGGGGCGAGCCCGCACAGCAGCGAGGCCAGCGCGAACCAGACCGTGCCGATCACGAAGACCTGGCGCCGGCCGAACCGGTCGCCCAGCGAGCCGCCGAGCAGGATCAGGCTGGCCAGCGAGAGCAGGTAGCCGTTGGTGATCCACTGCAGCTGCGGACAGGGTCGCGTCGAGGTCCTCGCCGATGGTCCGGAGCGCGACGTTGACCACGGTTCCGTCGAGGAAGGCGATGCCGGAGCCGAGCACGGCCGCAGCGATGACGGCGCGGCCCGCCGACGTACCCATCCGGACCGCCGCCGGCGCCGAATCTGCCACGTCCAGAAAGGTAGCCTGCTGCCGTGTCCCGCGCGTACGCCCCGTCAGCCGAGCTCCGGCTGACCGAGCACGTCGCCAAGCTGGCCGACGAGCACCCGCCGATCCGGCTCGACTCGGTCGACTTCACCGTGCGCCGCCCGCGCGAGTTCGAGGCGCGGTTCGGCCACGTGCTCGACTACATGGCGCGGGTCGAGCTCGAGGTCGACCGCAACGTCCTCGAGCTCACCACGATGCTCCCCGACCCGCCCGAGATCGACCGGCACTTCTACGCCGACGTCTGGCAGCCGCAGGAGATCCAGCACGGCCTGATCCTCGACCGGCTCCAGGTCGAGCTCGGCCGCGAGCCGGCCGACGCCGACCTCGACGTCGATCGGCGCTCAAGCTCAAGATCCTCGGCGTGCTGGCCCACCTCGCGCCGTTCCAGGACGTCTGCCGGATGCTCTACTACCTGACCGGCATGGCCACCGAGCGCTCCGCGGTGCTGGCCTACAACCTGCTCCACCGCGGCACCCTCGAGCTCGGCGAGACCGCCGATCGCCGACACGGTCATCGGCCAGATCAAGCGTCAGGAGCCGGGCCACTTCGCCTTCTACCAGCTCTCCGCGCGCGGCCTGTGGTCCGAGCTCGCGGCCTGGCAGCGCTGGCTGGTCCGGCTGATGCGCCGGAGTCTCCTTCGCACCCGTCGGCGCCAACAACGCCGGCCAGAAGGCCGACCTCGGTGACGTGATGGCCACCCTCGGGATCGCCGAGGACAGCGACGACTTCGCCGACCAGATCTGCCCGCGTCGAGGAGCGAGCTGCTCTGGGCGCGCGACCGGGGACTCAAGGTTCCCGACTACGTCGCCGCGCGCCTTCCGCGAGGCCGTCGAGCTGGCCCGCGACCGGGCCCACCTGCCGCACCTGCACCGCTGACCGAGACGGGGGTCACGCCCCGTGGCGACCGGGTCGGCGTGACCCGCCCCCACCCTCGCGCGTTCTCCGTGCGAGGAGGGAGGGGACAGTGACGGCGCTCGAGATCGACTGGTTCTTCACCCACGTCGACGGCGCCTCGGGGTGGCTGCACATCCTGACCATCCCGGTCTTCACCGGCGTCGTCGGCTGGCTGATCAACTGGTCGGGGCTGTGGATGCTGTTCTCACCCGAGCGGTTCCACGGCGTCCACGTGGCCGGGCTGAAGGCGCTGGCCCGGGCCGCGCCGCGCAAGGTGCAGGAGATCCCGGGGCTGCTCGAGGGTGGCGTCGGGTGGCAGGGCATCGTGCCCGCCCGGGCCGCGAAGATGGGCAGCATCGCGGTCGACAAGGTGATCGCCAAGGTCGGCACGCCCCAGGACTTCTACGAGCAGCTCGAGCCGGAGCGCATCGCCGAGCACATCGTCGAGGTGTTCGGCCCGGACCTGCCGGCGCTGATCGACGACATCATGCGCCGCGAGCACCCGCGGCTCTGGCGCGACCTGCCCGGGTGGGGCAGGGACGCCGTCGTCGCCCGGGTCCAGGCCCGGCTCCCCGCGGTGGTCCGCAACATCACCGACGAGATCGGCGAGCACATCGACCAGCTGCTCGACCCCAAGATCATGGTGATCGAGCACTTCCGCCAGAACCCCGGTCTCGTGGTCTCGATCTTCCAGGACGTGGGTCGTCGCGAGCTGCGGCTGATGGTGACCTTCGGCTTCGCGTTCGGCTTCCTCCTCGGCGTACCGGTCGCGGTGGTCGACCACTGGTTCGGGGTCTGGTGGCTGCTGCCGCTGATGGGCGTGGTGGTCGGGTGGATCACGAACAAGCTCGGGATGTGGCTGATCTTCGAGCCGGTGGAGCCGCGCCGGATCCTGGGCCTGCAGGTGCAAGGGCTGTTCCTGCGGCGCCAGGACGAGGCCGCCGAGATCTACGCGCGCAACATCGCCGACGACGTCCTCACCCTGGAGCGGATCGGCGACTTCCTGCTGAACGGCCCCCGCGGGGACCGGACCCGCCAGATGCTGGCCCGGGCGCTGCGACCCGCCGTCGACGACGCCGCGGGGCCGCTGCTGCCCGTGGTGCGGGTCGCGGTCGGCGCCGGCCGGTTCGACCGGATCCGCGACGACGTCGCGGTCGAGGCGGTGGACCGGACCGAGCTCGCCTTCCGCGATCCCGAGTTCGGGCGGCAGCAGTCGCTGCGGATGAAGGAGCTGGTCGCGCGGCGCACCAAGGAGCTGCCGCCGGCGGACTTCGTCGAGATGATGCGCTCGGCGTTCCGCGAGGACGAGTGGATGCTCTACGCGCACGGCGCGGTGATGGGCTTCGCCGGCGGGGTGCTGCATCTCCTGGTGTTCGGGGCGGGTGGCGGATGAGCGACCGGCAGCTCGGCCGCTGGGTCGAGACCACCGACGAGCTCCCCGGCCTGGCCCGCATCGTCGCCGGTACGACGGCCCGCGGGCTCGCGTGGACCGCGGGCTCCTACGTCCGCTCCGGGCGGCTGCTGACCCGGGCGCTCACCGACCGCAGGGCCGCCGACGAGCTGCTCCACGAGGTCGCCGACGACCTGGCGGTGGCCACCCGCACGGTCTCCGAGGTGGCCCGGGCGATCGCCGAGGGCGTGCCGGTGTCGCGGGCGCTGCTCGACGGCGGCGCCGCCCTGGCCGCGGTCATCACGGACCCGGTCGACGTCGTCGTGCCCGAGCGTGAGCGGACGCTGCGCGAGCGCGGCGAGGAGCTCCTCGAGCGCTCGCGCGACGTGTGGAGCGACGAGGAGCCGCACCCGGCGTACGTCCGCATCCTCGCCGACCTCGCCCCCGACGAGGCCCGGATCCTCGTGCACATGCTGCGCGCCGGCCCGCAGCCCGCGGTCGACGTGCGCACCGGCGGCCCGGTGGGGATGGTCAGCTCCACGCTGGTCGCCTCCGGGCTGACGATGATCGGCGCCCGCGCGGGCGTGCGGTACTGCGACGAGGTGCCGGCCTATCTCAACAACCTGTTCCGCCTCGGGCTCGTCCGGTTCTCCGGCGAGCAGGTCGAGGACCCCACGGACTACCAGGTGCTGGAGGCCCAGCCCGACGTCGGCGCTGCGGTGCGGTCGGTGCGCTTCGCCAAGCTGGTGCGCCGCTCCATCCACCTCACGCCGTTCGGCACCAACTTCTGCCGGACCTGCCTCGTCGACCCCGCCGAGGTGGCCGACCTGCCGGAGCACGGGGCGCCGGAGGACTGAGCCCGCGCGCCCGCGCGCCACCAGTAACTCAGTGTTACGTCCACTACCTCGGCGTTACAGCACCCATCCAGTGGGTTGGACACTGAGTTACTGGAAGGTCTTGCGCTCCGCACTTTACACTCCCTATGGTCTTGTAAAGCGCTTGACAGACACGGGTGATCTGTCAAGCAGAAGGGGTGAACGACGTGGACACCATCGCCAAGACCACCGTCCCGCGGGGCTCGACCGAGCAGTGGCGGGACCCGAAGCGGTACCTCTGGCTGATCGGGCTGGTCGTGCCCAGCCTGTTCTTCATCGGGTACGGCGGCTGGCTGGCCACCGGCTGGCCCGGGCTGTTCTGGATCGGGCCGGTGGTGATCCTGGTGATCGTCCCGGCCATCGACCTGGTCGCCGGCCTCGACCGCTCCAACCCGCCCGACGACGTGATCGAGGCCCTGGAGCAGGACCGCTACTACCGCTGGATCACCTACCTCTTCCTGCCGATCCAGTACGTCGGGTTCGTCGTCGGCGATGTACCTCATCGCCCGCGGCGACCCGCTCGGCGTCGGCGGCGAGCTCCCGCTGTGGGCCAAGATCGGGCTCGCGGTCTCGATCGGGTGCATCGGTGGCATCGGCATCAACACCGCGCACGAGCTCGGCCACAAGAAGGAGAGCCACGAGCGCTGGCTGTCCAAGATCGCGCTCGCCCAGAGCTTCTACGGCCACTTCTACATCGAGCACAACCGCGGCCACCACGTCCGCGTCGCGACGCCGGAGGACCCGGCGAGCAGCCGGGTGGGCGAGAGCTTCTACGAGTTCTGGCCGCGCACCGTCGTCGGCTCGCTGCGCAGCGCCTGGCGGCTGGAGAAGCGGCGCTACGCGCGCAGCCAGCAGCACCCGTTCCGGCCTCGGCAACGACGTGCTCAACGCCTGGCTGATGTCCCTGGTGCTCTGGGGCGCGCTCGTCGCGTGGCTGGGCGCCGGGATCGTGCCCTACCTGGTCATCCAGGCCGTCGTCGGCTTCTCGCTGCTCGAGGTCGTCAACTACATGGAGCACTACGGGATGCTCCGCCAGAAGGTCGGCGTCGGTGAGCGGCAGCGCTACGAGCGCGTCGACCCCTCGCACTCGTGGAACTCCAACAACATCGCCACCAACGTGCTGCTCTACCACCTGCAGCGGCACAGCGACCACCACGCGAACCCGACCCGGCGCTACCAGACGCTGCGCGACTACCAGGAGTCGCCGGTCCTGCCCACCGGGTACGCCGGCATGATCGTGCTGGCCATCGTCCCCGCGATCTGGCGGCGCGTCATGGACCCGCGCGTGCTCGCGCACGTCGACGGCGACCTCTCGCTGGCGAACCTGTCGCCGCGCAAGCGCGACCGGCTGCTCGCGGCGTACCCGCCGCCGTCGCACGTGGAGGCGGTGGCCGACGAGCTCACCGCGGACCATGCAGCCGAGGTCGAGGTGCTGGCGGCGCAGTGCCCGGGCTGCGGCTACACCTACGACGTCGAGGCCGGCGACGAGCGCGAGGGGTTCGCCGCCGGCACCGCCTGGCGCGACGTGCCCGACGGCTGGTGCTGCCCCGACTGCGGCGTCCGGGAGAAGGTCGACTTCATCCCGCTGGACCGGTCGTTGACCACCGGGTCCTAGCCTCGTGACCGTGACCACGCCCCCGCTGACCATCCGCGAGCGGGTCGTCGAGGCCGCGGTCACGCTGACCACCGGGACGGCTGGGCCACCGTGACGATGGCCCGGCTGGCCGAGGTGGTGGGCGTCAGCCGGCAGACCGTCTACAACGAGGTCGGCTCGAAGCCGGCGCTGGCCGAGGCGATGATCCTGCGCGAGCTCGACCGCTTCCTCGGCCTGGTCACCGTCGCCTTCGACGCCCACCCGACCGACCTGGTCGGCGCGATCCGCGACGCCTCGCGCGCGGTGCTCGAGGCGTCGCAGGACAACCGGCTGCTGCACGCGATCGTCTCGGCCACCCACGGCGCCGACACCGAGCTGCTGCCGCTGCTGACCACCCACGCCGGGGCCCTGCTGTCCACGGCCAAGGCGGTGCTGGTCGAGCGGGTGGCGCCGTACGACGTCGACCTGTCGCCGGCCGGGCTCGACGCCGCCATCGACATGGTGGTCCGGGTGGTGCTCAGCCACGTGATGCAGCCGTCCGCCTCCCCGGACGCCACCGCCGAGGACATCGCGTGGATCTCGGCGCGGGTGCTGCGTCCGACGGACTGAGCAGGGCGCGACCACCGCCGGTCGAGCCTGTCGAGGCCCCGCAGCCCGGGCACCCGATCAGCACGGTCCCAGCGCGGGTCCCACGTCCAACGGTCCGAACACGACGCGACCACCGCCGGTCGAGCCTGTCGAGACCTCCGCAGCCCGGGCACCCGACCGGGCCCCGTGGCCCAGCTGTTGCCCGCCTTGCGGTGTGTCTCGACTGCGCGGTTGCGAGCTCGTGCCTCGCTCGCACGCGCGCTCGACCCCTGACGGAGTCGAGTGTCCCCTCGTTCCTCGGGGGCACTCGCCGTCAGGCATTCTCCTTGCGGAACACCGAGGCACCCCACCACAGCGCCACCACGAAGAGCGCCACCGCCCAGGTCAGCCCCCACACGACGGCGGCGCTCGCGAAGTCGCCGGTGAACACGTCGCGGACCGCGTCGACGATGTAGCGGAACGGCATGAAGTCCGAGATCCGCTGCAGCCAGGCGGCGCCCAGCGTCATCGGCAGCAGGATCCCGCTCAGCAGCAGGATCGGCATCATGACGACGTTGACGACCGGGGCCATGACGTTCTCGTCCTTGGTCGACATGGCCAGGGCGTTGGAGGCCGCGGCGCAGGCGCCCCCGACGAGGAGCGTGATCACGATGCCGAGCACGACCCCGGCGATCGAGCCGCGCATCCCGATCGCGTAGCCGAGGCCGACGAGGATCAGCGCCTGCACGAGCAGCTGCAGCATGTCGCGCCACAGCCGTCCGACCAGCAGCGCCGAGCGGGCCGCCGGGGTCACCCGCTCGGCCTCGATCACGCCCTCCCGCCATTCGCCGATCAGCGAGAAGCCGGCGAAGAAGGCGCCGAACATGCCCAGCTGGATCAGAAGGCCGGGCACCAGGAACGTGTAGGCGTTGGTGGTCCCCGTGTCGAACTGGCCGACGAGCGGCTTGAGCAGCGGCCCGAAGAGCAGCAGGTAGAGCACCGGCTGCATGATCCCGATCATCACCCAGGCGGGGTTGCGCAGGTTCATCCGGATCTGCCGGCGGAACACGACCGAGCAGTCACGCAGGTACGTCGTCACTGCTGGGCTCCTTCCGGGGTCTCGTCCGTCGGGCCGGTGGTCTCGTCAGCGTCGCGGAGGGACCGGCCGGTCAGGGTGAGGAACACGTCGTCGAGCGTGGGCCGGATGATCTCGATGGCGTCGAGCCCGACGCCGCCCGCCTCCAGGTCGCGGAGCAGCCCGGGCACCGCCTTGCCCGCCCGGGCCACCCGGCCGCTCACGGTGCGGCCCTCGACCTCGACCGCGTCGCTCAGGCCGGCCAGCTTGTCGCGGGCGACGGCGACCTGCTCGTCCCCGGACACCTCGAGCGTGACCAGGTCGCCGGAGACGTTGGCCTTGAGGTTGTCGGCGGTGTCGCTGGCCACGATCTCGCCCCGGTCGATGATGACGATCCGGTCGGCGAGCGCGTCGGCCTCGTCGAGGTAGTGCGTGGTGAGGAAGACCGTCGCCCCCTCCTGGGTGCGCAGCCCCTCGATGTGCTCCCAGAGGTTGACGCGCGCCTGCGGGTCGAGCCCGGTGGTCGGCTCGTCGAGGAAGACGAGGGACGGCGAGTGGATCAGCGCCATCACGATGTCGAGGCGGCGCTTCTGCCCGCCGGACATGTTCTTGTTCATCCGCTTCCAGAGCCCGTCGAGCTGGAACTTGTCGAACAGCTCGTGGCCCTTGGCCACCGCGTCCTTGCGGGACATCCCGTAGAGCATCCCGTGGTCGACGACCTCGTCGCCGGCGAAGGCGCCGGAGAACGTCGAGCCGACCTGGGAGCAGTAGCCGATGCTGCGCCGCACCTGGACGGGCTCGGTGGCCACGTCGTGGCCCGCCACCCGGGCGGTGCCCGCGGTCGGCCTGAGCAGGGTGGTGAGCATCCGGAGCGTGGTGGTCTTGCCGGCGCCGTTGGGGCCGAGGAAGCCGACGACCTCACCCTCCGCGACGTCGAGGTCGACGCCCTTGACGGCGTGGACCTCGTTCTTGTTCTTGCCCTGTCCCGTGTGGAACGTCTGCACGAGTCCTCGTGCCTCGATCATCGGGGTCTCCTGGTTCGGGTGGGAGGGAGTGAGCCGGTGTTCAAGGTTGAACAGTGCCACTGTTCAAGGTTGAACACAAGCCGGCGAGGCGGCCGCGGCGCGCCAGGACAGACCCCGTCCCGGACCGGGACTCATCGGCACGCGGGCTCAGCGGTCGAGCAGCGCGCGGTACTTCTGCCGGTCGGCGTCCATCTGCCACCCCGGGTCGTCCGCGGGAGGCGCCCAGTCCCAGTCCTCCACGGCCTCGAACTTCAGCGCGCCGGACCGGATGTCCTCGATCACCTCGCGCAGCCAGGCCAGCTCGGCGGTGGCCAGGTCGAGCCAGAGCACCATCCCCCGCATCGCGTGCGGGGGTGCCGTCCCCGGCTTGGTCGCGGCGAACTCGCGGACGGTCTCCTGGAGCCTGGTGCGCCGCACGGTCAGCGACCGCAACACCTGGTCGCGGTCGAGCAGCGGGAGCTGGCTGAACGCGACCGTGAACGCGGCCCGGTCGTAGGGGTCGACGCTCTCCAGCGCGGTGACCATGAGGGACCGCAGCTCGGCGCGACCGGAGTCGGTCAGCTCGTAGACCGCCACCTCGCGGCCCGCGTCCACCAGGTCGTGCCGGACCAGGTGCCCCTGCCGGCTCAGCGTGTTGAGCCCGCCGTAGATCGAGCCCGGGTTGACGTTGGCCCAGCGGTCGACCTGCCACGAGAGCAGCTCGCGCCGGATCTGGTAGCCGTTGACCGGCTCGAAGAGCGCGACGGCGCCCAGCAGCAGCATCCGGGTCTCGTGCGCCGCCATGGCGCGAGTCTAGGGGCGGGAACTGGGCCTCCTTGGGTCCTTCGCGTGCTCAGAGTGCGTGCATCGCAAGGCGGCGGAGCAACGCTCTACTTGCTCGTCCAGCGAGCGACGCCAACGCAGCGAGGTGTGTGCTGTGTGTGCGCGCAGCGCGCACGGAGGTCCGGGTCGCGCCCCTAGGAGCGTCAGGACCACGTCACGGCGGTCAGCCGCCGCCACTCCTCCGGCGGGTCCGTGCGGTTCCACAGTCGCAGGTAGAGCTCGACGGCGCCGCCGCTCAGCTCCCAGTCCGGCTCGTCGGACGGTACGTCGTCCGCGCTGCGCCGGGTCGTGATCGCCGGCCGGGGGCCCATCGAGACCTCCCACCAGTCCGGCAGGTCGACGGGACGGACGACCAGCAGCGCCTCGTCGTCGCAGCGCAGCCGCGACCGGGGCCGGGTCAGGAAGCCCGCCGAGCAGCTCGTCGATGCCGTCCCCGGCCAGCTCGGGGTCGATCCACACCTCGTCGGGGCTGCGGCGGCCGCCCGAGCGACGCGGCCAGCGCGTCGACCGCGTGCATCGTGGTCTCGTGGCACTGCCGTCGGGCCCAGAAGCCGCGGGCCGGCGGCGCGTCACGGAGGAAGACCAGCGCGTCGAGGTCCTCGGGCGCAGAGGTGACGGTCCGAGCCAGCTCGTCGGCGCCGTCGGACAGCCAGGCCAGCGGCTCGGCGGCGGCGCGGCCCTGCTCGGCGTACCCCTCGACCTCGTCGTCGGTCGGCCGCTCGCCGCGGACCAGCGCACCCGCCCAGCGGTGCACCATCCCCTGGTGCGCGACCAGGTCGAGCACGGTCCAGTCGGGGCAGGTCGGCACCGGGGCGTCGAGGCCGGCCCGGTCGGCGTGGGCGCACGAAGGCGCGGATCGCTTCGCGGAGCCCGTCGAGATGACGGGCGGTGGTCAGCTGGGTCGGCACGCAGGGAGTCTGACCCGGCGCCCACCCCCGGGGCGACCGAGTTTCGGCTCAGAACCGCGGCAGGTGGGCGCGCACGTCGACCGGCAGCTCGTCGGTGTCCCAGGGCAGCAGGATCCGGTCGGGCGCCTCGTGGTGGTACGGCTCGGTCGGCAGGTTGACGAAGTGCGCCTCGCCGGTCCCGATGTTGGCCAGGAGGTGCCACACGCCGACCGGGATGCGCACCTGGCGGGCCCCCGCGCAGGACAGCACCAGCCGCTGAGTGAGCCCGTGGGTCGCCGAGCCGGCGCGGCCGTCGTAGAGGAGCACCAGGAGCTCCCCGGCGACCAGGGTGTACCGGTCGACCTTGAGCTCGTGCCGGGCCCATCCCTTGACCTGCCCGGGCCGGACCATGTCGGCGTAGGCCCAGACCACCGGCTCGTCGCCCAGCGCAGGCTCGCCGTTGTGCACCTCGAAGACCCAGCCGCGGTGGTCCACGTGGGTGACCGGGGTGTGCACGACGACCCCGCCGATCGTCCTCAGCACCGACTCGCCCGCGGCGGTCACCGTGGCCTCGTCGCGTCGCCCCGGCCCGTCGGTCACCACCGGCCCATCATCGCCGACGACGCAGGGCGCGCAGCGGACGGGTGAGCCGCCACGACAGCGAGCGCTCCTGCTCGCGGAGCCGGCGCCGCAGCCGACGGACCCGGCGCTGGGCGCGGTCGCGCTCCTCCTCGGCCGCGGCCCGGCCCCGCTCCGCCACGCCGTGGTGGTGCTCGAAGTGCAGCGTCCGCGCCTCGATGTCCGCGTCCCGTGTCGCGTGGGCCCGGGCCAGCGGCACCAGCATCCGGCTCGCCTCGGCGCCCACGGCCGCGGCGACCGGGTCCGACGACCCGTCGCGCCAGTCCGTGCACTCGTGCGGCACCCGCGCCGAGCGCTGCCCGGCCAGCGCCGCCACGGTCGGCGCCAGTCGCTGGTTGAGCCACGGCTCCCGCCAGTGCGCGAGGAAGGCCCGGAACGGCGAGGGCGCCGAGACGGCCGCCACCGTGCCGGAGCCGCGCGCCCGGCACCAGCGCGACCTCCCAGCCGTGCGCGCGCACGTGCGTGCAGTACTCCTTGTCGACGTGGTTGAGCGGCCACAACCGGGGATCCGGCCCACCGACCTCGTCGAACACGACGGCCCGGGTCAGCAGCCCCTTGCTCGTCACCCAGTCGTACGCCGTCACGGCGGTCGGCGGCCGGTCCGCCGTCGTGTCGGAGTCGTTCCACCGCTCGACGGCGTCGTACGGCACGGCCTCGCCGGCGTTGTGGAGCAGGAGCACGCCGTGCTCGTCGACGCGCACCGACCCGAAGGCCCCGGCCTGCGGGTGCGCCTCGGCGGCCTCGACCAGGGCGTCGAGCCACCCGGGCTCGGGGAGCATGTCGTCCTGCACCCAGACCAGCAGCTCGGCGTCGGTCCGGGCCCGCGCCCGGTGCAGGCCGCCCGCCCAGCCCAGGTTGGCGGGCACCCGACTCGACCGCGACGCCGTCGGGGAGTGCCACCTCGCGCGAGGGCGCCGTCCTGCGTGTCCGCAGTTGACCACCAGCACGACGGTGAAGTCATGGCGCGACTCGTGCTCGCGCAGCGCCTCGAGGCAGGGCCACAGCCGTTCGGGCGTGCCGAGGGTGACCACGCCGAGGCTGACCCGCACCTCGCGGTCGAAGGCCACGAACACCGATCGGAAGTTACCGTGGGGGCGTGGCGGACCTTCCCTTCGGCATCGACTTCGGCGGCACCGGCATCAAGGGCGCGCCGGTCGACCTCGAGAAGGGCGAGTTCGCGGCCGAGCGCGAGCGGATCAAGACGCCCTCGCCCTCGACGCCCGACGCCGTGGCCGAGATCTTCGTCGAGCTGCTCGGCCACTTCCCCGACTCCACGGGCCCGGTCGGCGTCACCGTCCCGGGCGTGGTGCGCCACGGCGTCGTCCACTCGGCCGCGAACATCGACGAGGCCTGGATCGGCACCGATGCCGACCGGCTGTTCACCGACGCCACCGGCCGCGACGTGCACGTCGTCAACGACGCGGACGCGGCCGGCCTCGCCGAGGTGCGGTACGGCGCGGCGAAGGGCCGCGGCGGCCTGGTCATCGTCACCACCCTCGGGACCGGCATCGGCTCGGCGCTGGTCTACGACGGCGTCCTGGTCCCGAACTCCGAGCTCGGCCACCTCGAGATCGACGGCCACGACGCCGAGTCCCGCGCCGCCAACAGCGCGCGGGAGCGCGAGGACCTCTCGATGGAGCACTGGGCCAAGCGGCTCACGAAGTACTACCGGACCCTCGAGATGCTCTTCTCCCCCGACCTGTTCGTCGTCGGTGGCGGGATCAGCAAGCAGTCCGACGAGTTCCTGCCGCTGATCGAGATCGACACCGAGATCGTGCCGGCCACGCTGCTCAACAAGGCGGGCGTCGTCGGCGCCGCCCTCTGCGCGGTCGAGGAGCTGGACAGGCTAGGCCAGCCACCGAGCTCCTGGAGCGTCGTTCCCCAGCCCGTACCGGCCACCTGACTGGACCTGACCGGGGACGGCGGGCGCGGTAGCGCAACAATGGACGGGAAGCGCGTGGGGTGCTTCGACTCGTGGGGACGCAGGGGGTGCTGCGGGGATGGCCGAGTGGTGGGCGCGCGCCTGCGCTGGCGCGACGCGCTGGTGCTGGCTCGTGCTCGCTGCCGTGATCGTCGGCGGGCTGGTCCACTACGGCCGCGGCCTGGGTGGTGACGACGACCCGCCACCTGCCGGCGGCACCAGAGCCCCTCGACCAGCCCCTCACCGAGCGCCGAGGCCACGGCCCAGCTCGAGGGCGCGCCGCCGGCCGACCCGGCCGCGCCGCCCGCGCCCGCCGGTGGCACCTGCTGGGACGGCCGCGAGACCACCTCGCTCCGGCTGTGCGGGCTGCCCGAAGGCGCCCGTGGCCTGGAGTGGGTGTTCCCGTCGTTCGCCCGCGACCGCGCCCTGTGCCACAAGGCCCGGCCCAACGACGACAGCTACCCCGTGGTCGAGTCCTACGAGTGCTTCCAGCAGGCGCTCGGACAGCCGGTCACGGTCACCTACGACCAGGTGAAGGACCCCGAGCAGGTCGAGCAGTGGCTGCTGGCGCGGATCGGCACGGAGCACCGCCACGTGATCCCGGGCGCCCACGGCGGCCGCTACATCTTCAAGGACGGCGCCAACCGGCCCGGCGCGGATCACCGGGATGTACGAGCAGTTCCCCTACGTCGTCTCGGTCTACGCCGCGAGCCCGCAGGCCGCCGTCGCGGCCTGGCGGCTGCTCGTCCGGCAGCGCGCCGGCCGGGACAGGTCCGCGGCGTCCGCCACGGCGTGACCCCTAGCGCCAGTCCAGGTCCTGGTCGGCGTCCAGCTCGCTGCCCGGCACCGGCCCGAGGCCGAGCAGCTCGGTCGACGAGGTTCGCCAGGTCACCGTTGCGCACCGGCTGCGGTCCGCCGTACGCCGGCCGGCCGGTGCCCGGGTCGGCGTAGTCGGGGTTGAGCTCGTAGAGGTCGGCGGGCCGGATCCCGCGACCCCAGACGACGAACGGGATCCGGTAGTCCTCGACGTCGCTCGCGTCGTCGTGGTCCTTCTCGCCGGGCGGGCCGCCGTGGTCCGCGGTCAGCACGACGACGAGCCGCTTCGACAGCCGCGGCGTCGCGTCGACGGTGTCGAGCAGCTCGCCGAGCAGCCGGTCGGTCTCGGCGACCGCGTCGAGGTAGGCCGGCGACATCCAGCCCGACGCGTGGCCGGCGACGTCCGGCAGCGCGAGGTGCAGGAACGTGAACCGTCGCTCGCGCGGTCGTGAGGTCGGCGATCGTGTCGTCGACCAGTGCGTCGGCGTCGCCGTCGATCTCGAACTCGTCGATCGCGTCCGGCCACGACCGGTCGAAGGTGGCGAACTTGTCCTTGCCCGCGAACAGGGCGGTCGTCGCCGCCGGCGTCGTGGACGACGTCGAAGACCGAGGCGACGCCGTCGCCGTCCGGGCCCGGGCACGGTGCGGCCAGGGAGCTCGTCGTTCCACGTGACCCCGTGGCCGCCCGTCGTCGGCGTCGATCCGGCGGCCGGTGAGCATGCCGGTGTGGTTGGGCAGCGTGACCGTCTGCTCGACCTCGGTGCGGGCGTTGAGCGTCGCGGCACCCTCGCCGAGCAGCCGGCCGAAGGCGCTGTCCGGCCCGAGCCCGTCCAGGGCACGGGTGTTGAGCCCGTCGACCGAGATGGCCAGCACGTCGCGGCCGCGCGGTCGCGCGGCGGCTTGGGCGGCGGCGGCTCGCCGGGGCTCGGGGCGGCTCGGACGGCGGCGCAACGGTGCGGGGTGGGCGGAGGCGGCGGGGGTGCCGAGGACTGGAGCGGCGCGGCCGTCTCGCTGAGCTCGCCGTGGGCGGCGCTCTGCGGCTCGTCGCTCTCCGCAGCCGGCCGAGCAGCAGGGCGGCCGCGCACGCGACCGCCGTGAGGGCGCGGCGCATCAGCCGCTGGCGCCGGCCCCGCGGATGGCGGCGGCGACCGCCTTCGGGACCTCGGCGTTGAAGACCGTCGGGATGATGAAGTTCGGGTTGAGCTCCTCGTCGCGGACCACGTGCGCGATGGCGTCGGCGGCGCGCAGCAGCATGTCGATGGTGATGTCGTGGGCGCGCGCGTCGAGCAGGCCCGCGGAAGACGCCCGGGGAAGGCCAGCACGTTGTTGATCTGGTTGGGGTAGTCGGAGCGGCCGGAGGCGACGACGGCGGCGTACTTCTCGGCCTCGGCGGGGTCCACCTCGGGGTCGGGGTTGGCCAGGGCGAAGACGACCGGCTGCTCGGCCATGTCGGCGATCCACTCGGGCTGGAGGATGCCCGGCGCGCTGACGCCGATGAACACGTCGGCGCCGACGAGGCAGCTCCTGCAGGTCGCCGCGTCACCTGCGCGCGGGTTGGTGACCGCGGCGAGCTCGGTGTGCGCGTCGGACAGCGTGTCGTCGCCGGTGCACAGGGCGCCCTCGCGGTCGACGACCACCACGTCGGTCGACCCCGGCGGCGATGAGCAGCGTGACGATCGCGGTCCCGGCCGCGCCGGCGCCCGAGACGACGACCGGACTCTCGGTCAGCTGCTTGCCCGACCACCCGCAGCGCGTTGGTGAGCGCGGCGAGCACCACGATCGCGGTGCCGTGCTGGTCGTCGTGGAAGACCGGGATGTCCAGGCTCTCGCGCAGCCGCTGCTCGATCTCGAAGCAGCGCGGCGCGGCGATGTCCTCGAGGTTGATGCCGCCGAACCCGGGCGCGATCATCTCGACCGCCCGGACGATCTCGTCGGTGTCCTGGCTGGCCAGGCAGATCGGCCAGGCGTCGATGTTGGCGAACCGCTTGAACAGCGCGGCCTTGCCCTCCATCACCGGCAGCGCCGCGCCGGGGCCGATGTTGCCCAGGCCGAGCACCGCCGAGCCGTCGGTGACCACCGCGACGCTGTTGCCCTTGATGGTCAGCCGGGAGACGTCCTCGCGGGTTCTTGTACAGCGCCATGCTGACCCGGCCCACGCCCGGGGTGTAGGCCATCGACAGGTCGTCGCGGTTCTTCAGCGGGACCTTGGAGCTGCACCTCGATCTTGCCGCCGATGTGGAGCAGGAAGGTCCGGTCGCTGACCTTGTAGACCTCGACGCCGTCGATGGCGTCGACGGCCTCCTCCAGCTTGTGGGAGTGGTCGGCGTCGCTGGCCGAGCAGGTGACGTCGAGGACCAGCCGCTCCCGGGTCGAGTCGACCACGTCGATCGCGGTGACCACGCCGCCGGCCGCGGAGATCGCGGTCGCCACCGCCCCGACGATCCCGTGGTCGGGCGCCGTGTGCAGGCGCATGGTGATCGAGTACGACGACGCGGTGACGGACACGCTGCTCAGCCTCACGCGCCGCGGACGGCTGCGAGCAAGTCAGGCTCGGCTCGATGGCTGGGATCGCCGGCCCGTCAGCGGCTCCGCTCATCCGCGCCGAGGTGGTGCGAGCAGGTTCCGCCGAGAACCGGTCGCCCATGCGTGTCGATCGACCTTGCGCATCGCCGCGCGCACGGCGCGATCCGGACGCCTTCGGCAGCGGCAGGTCGAGGGTGATCTCCAGCTCGGTGACCAGCGCGGTCCCGTCGCCGTCGGGGGCCGGCGCGAGCGCGTACCAGCCCTCCACGCCGGCCTGCTCCGTCGTACCGGCCGGTGGGTCGTGGCGGAACTCGATCCGGTCCGGCTCGGTGAACACCATCCGCTCGGTGAACGCCGGCGCCACCTTCGCGCCCAGCACGTTCGAGGCCGGACAGCTGCCAGCGCCAGTGGTCGCCGTCCGCGGTGATCCTGCTCGAGGAACGGCGTGAACCGCGCCATCAGCTCCGGGTCGACCAGGACGTCCCAGATGTCCTGCTGCGGCGCGAGGACGACGGCCTCGGCGCGGGTGCTTGGCGGAGAAGGACGACATGGGCGGCCGGTACCCAGCGGCTGGTCGTGGTGGTGGTGGCAGCGGTGGTGGTGCTTCGCTTGTGCTTCTTCTTGATCTTCCACGTGTAGGTCGCCGGGCGTCGGGTCCACGTTCCCGACCGAGTCGACCGCGCCGTGACCGTGATCGTGTGCTTGCCGTACCGCTTGAGCTTGCATCTTGAACGGCGAGGTGCACGGCTTGGTCTTCTTCCTGTCCACCTTGCAGAGTGAACGTCACGGCCTCGGTCGGCGAGGAAGGTGAAGACCACCTTGTGCTTGTGCGTCCTGCGCCTTGGGGATGTGCCGAACGCGACGTTCGGCGGCGTATCGGGGTCGAACTCGTCGGCGCCGATGTCCATCGTCGCCCCAGCCGCCGGCGGACCTCGCCGTCGAGGTCGACGGTGCCGACGCTGGCGTCGGTCGCGCCGTTGTCGACCGTCGGCGAGCTCGGCGCCTGGTGGTAGAGGGTGGCGTCGGCGAAGACCGGCGCGGCCGTCTGGTTGGTGCTCCCGAGCCCACGTTGGTGACGTTCCCGCGGTTGTCGACCCTCGATGATGTCGTAGTTCGAGTTC
This sequence comes from uncultured Actinomycetota bacterium, assembly GCA_963791175.1. GTDB lineage: Bacteria > Actinomycetota > Actinomycetes > Propionibacteriales > Nocardioidaceae > Nocardioides. The sequence continues at coordinate 1,498,198 of CAWBRC010000004.1, read as the reverse complement.
TGGAGCACGATGTCGCTGTCGCTGTTCGAGTTGCCGCTGACCGTCGAGCCGCACGTCGGCCGGTGGCGCCCGACGCGATCACGTTGCGGGCGTTGATGTCGAGGTTGGTGTTGTTGCCGTTGGCGTCGCCGCGGATGCCGTACGAGCCCGCACCGGTGGCGATCGCGGTGACGTTGCGCAGGACAGCGTGCCCGTCCCGCCGCCCCAGGAGTCGTCCAGCGCGATCCCGCCGACCGCCGACGTCACGCAGAGGCATGTCCCGCATCACGCCGCTGATGCCGGGCGAGCACGCGACACCACCGGTCGTACGCACGTCGACCCGCTGCACGAGTGGTCGAGGTGGCGAAGACGTTGAGGCCGTAGCTGGCTGCCGTCGTGGCGGATCACCAGGTCCGAGACCCTCGAGCCGGTCGCCGGACAGGCCGATCGCGGTGGTGGCGGTGCTGATCAGCGTCGGGCGCGGCTGGCCGACGGCCGCGTGCACGTTGATGCCGGACTGGCTGTTCGGCGAGCACCGTCGCGGTCGGTTGTAGGTCCCCGGCGCGAGGATGACCTCGTCGTTGGACGAGGTGCTCCCGCTGAACGCCTTCTCGATGTTGCAGGCCGTGGCCGGGGTCAGGCAGTCCTGCGCGCTCGTGCCGGTCGGCGAGGCGTAGCGCGGACCGGCTGCGTGCGCCGGCGAGGCCAGCCCGGTCTGGGCGACCAGGGCGGCCGCGACCAGCACGGGCACCGCGAGGTGGCGACGGGTCGTTCACCCGCCGAAGGGTAGAGGCTGGAGGCCCCGCTCAGCTGCGCATCGTGCCAGTTGCCCGCACCGGCTGCTGGTAGCCGGCGGGGTTGTGGTGGCCGTCCAGGATCACCCGGACCCGCCGGTCGCCGAGGTCGAGCACCACCGCGCCGTCCTCGATCTGCTCGACCTCGCCGCAGACCACGAACCGCAGCCGGTCGACCTGGTCGAGCACCGAGCCGGGCGGACAGCGCTCGAGGTCCTCGGTGGCCACCAGGACCATGTCCTGCCGGAGCCGGCGAGCCGTACCGCACGCAGCAGCAGCACCAGCACCAGCAGGAAGACGTCGGCGATCACGGTGATCACCAGGGCGAGGTCGCTCTCGGCCTCGCCCACGACCTGCCACACGGTCGCTCGACCCCGGCAGCACCCGGACCTCGACCCGCCCGGTGTCGACGGCCGCGTCGTACGTCTCCTCGTCGACGCGCACGGTGCCCCCGAAGCCGGGCTGGTCCGCGCCGTCCTCGACCTCGAAGGTGACGAGGTTCCGGTCGCCGTCCCGGTCGGTGGTCGGTGACGGTGCCGGTGATCGTCGACGCCGTCCTGCTCGAGGCGGTGGTCCTGCCACCTGCTGTGCACGAACGGGCAGGTTGATCATCACCACCACGAGGGCGACGAGAAGAGCCTTGGTCCTCATCGGCGCAGCACCCGGGCGCTCACCGGTCGAGTCCCTCCCAGGGGACGCCCCAGCGGTCGCCGTGCGCGAGCGCGGAGAGCGGCCGCCGGTGTCGGGTCCGCTGCTCGCGGTCGCGGTCCTTCTCGGGGACGTCGGCGGGGTCACCCGGGACGCCGACCGCGATGCCCGCCATCAGCTTGTAGTACGCCGGCACGCCCAGCTCCTCGGCCACGGCCGCCTTGTCGAACCCGGCGAACTGGTGGGCATGAAGCCCCATGGCGCGCGCCTGGAGGGTGACGTGGGCGGCGGCCTGGCCGGTGTCGTACTCGGCGTGGAACGGCTTGTAGCCGCCCTCCCCGTCCGCGTCCGGCGCCACCTGGGCGCCCACGACCAGCACGAGCGAGGCCCGGGGCACCCAGCCGGAGTTGCCGCGGGACAGGTGCCGGACCAGGACCTCGTGGCTGGGGCTGCCGCGCTCGGCCACGACGAACGCGGCCGGCTGCGCGTTGCCGCAGCTCGGCGCCCACTGCGCGGCGAGGAGCAGCCGCCGGACCTGGTCGGCCGTGAGCACGTGCGTGTCGTCGAAGACGCTCGGGCTCCAGCGCGAACGCATCGGCTCCGCCAGGAGAGCCTGCTCGCCCTCGGGAGCCCGGTCGGTCATGCGCCCGAGTCTGGCACCCGGCGCCAGCCGGACGCCGGGGTGCCGCCGGGGTGCCGCCGGGGTGCCACCGGCGTCGATGACCGAGGTCACGTGCTCGCCGATGGGCGTCCCCGCGGTCGGATCGGCGACCATGGTGGGGTGAGCGATCCCACGCCGGTCCGCCGCCCGCGGCACCTCATGGACCCGGCCAACCCGGTGCGGCCGGTCAACGACCACCGGCTCACCCAGGTGCAGCGGTGGGTGGTCTCGGTGCTGGCGGTCACCACGATCCTGCACCTGTCCGTCGGGCTGGTGATCGGGGCGTTCTTCCTCGACGAGAACGCGGTCGTGTCCCGGTTCGGGCTGTGCGTGATCGGCGGCCTGTTCGGTGTCGTCGCCGCGGGCGTGGGCCGGCTGATCCACCAGAAGCCGATCCTCTCGCCGTGGCTGGCCGTGGGCTTCCTGCCCGGCCTGGTCGGCATCGTGCTCCTGCTGGTCCGGTGACCCGGCTCCGGGTGCACTGATCTGGCGCGTTCGCGCCGGGGTCAGGCTCACTCGGTCCTATTTCACCGGCTGGCCGGTGAAACCGGACGTTCGGCGCAGAAGTTTCGGCGCCGAGGCGGCAGTTTCACCGGCTGAGCGGTGAAACCGCCACCCACCCGAGGACCGAAACCGGCACCCACGCGAGCACGCTAGGTGCAGCGGTCCTGCAGGAACAGGTGCTTCGGTGCGGCCAGGGCCTTCCCTCGCAGGTCGGTCACGCCCCGGCTGTAGGTCTTGTTGTACTCCCAGCTCCGCGCCAGCTCGTCGCTCATCCGGAGCCGGGTGTCGGGCGCGAGCACCCAGCCGAGCGGGGCCTCCACCGTGGGCTGCCGCAACGGTGCGAGCCTGACGAACCGGTTGCACTGGATCACCGGGCTGGCCGCGCCGCCGGGTGCCGGGACGTAGCCGCGGGACACCGCGATCGCCAGGAGCTGCTCGAGCGGGACGGTCTCCAGCGTGGTGCTCTTCTTGCTCGCCGCGACCAGCGGGACGAGGAGCTCGCGCGGCCGGTCGCCCGACGGCGGCGCCCCCACGGCGGAGCGGTAGTGGTTCTCCATCATGATGAACCACGGCTCGATCCAGAGCGGCCCGGCCTGGTCGCTCGGGCAGCCCTCCGCCGGCTCGCCCAGGCTGGCCGCCGCGTTGCACCGCGTGACCGGACCCTCGACCGCGTCCCACACCTGGGCCAGCGTCAGGATGCCGGTGTTCTCCAGGTAGCCGCCGTCGACGACGTAGTTGGTCTCGATGCGGATGATCGGCCGCGGCCGCGCCGTGCCGAGGTTCGTCTCGGCGATGACGCAGCGGCTCATCGCGCCCGACGGCGTGACCACCGGGAAGCGGGCCGCCAGCAGCGCCGCGGTGGTGGCGCGCACGGTGTACTGGGGCGCCGCCGCGATCTCGTCCGCCGCCACCGGGCAGTACGCCGCGGGTCGGTCGGCCTCGGGATAGCTCTCGGCGTCCGTGTCTCGGCGCGAGGGGAGCAGCCGGTCGAGCACGTCGGTCGAGCCCGAGACCACGCCCTGCGGGGCGATGTCGGTCGCCGCGCTGGCCAGGGTGAGGCAGCCGTGGTTGCCGGAGGAGATCTGCCGGACGTTGGTGACCAGCGCGCGGCAGCCGTCGGACACCGACGAACCGTCGAGGACGATGACCGGGCCGCCGCTGGGCTGCTGCCCGTCGACGTCGCCGGGGGTCTGCCACCAGCCCGCACCCAGGTCGAGGAAGGTGCGGTCGCCGTCGGCGCCGAAGGCCGCCGGTGCGGCCCGGCCCCAGGCGTCCTCGAGCTCCGCGGCCCGGTCGCTCCACTGCCCGCGCAGCGAGGTCAGCGGTTGCGGCACGTCGCGCAGCATCATCGTGGCGAGCGCGGTGGAGAGCGGACCCTCGTCGGTCATGTCGTCGACGAGCGTGGCCGCGTCCGTCGTGGGCGGTACGGCGAGCGCGGTGGTGAGCCCGACCGCGCCCCCGGAGACGCCCGAGACCGCGAAGAGGCTCTGCGGGCAGAACCCGTCGCGGCCGAAGGCGCGGTCCATGGCCAGCGCGGTCCAGAACGCCGCCTTGCCGCCCCCGCCCGGTGCGGCCACCAGCACCATCGGCACGATCCGGCGCGTGGTGCTGCCGTCCGCCGTGACCCGCGGGTCCCGGCAGCGGCCGCTCTCCGGCGCCGCGAACTGGCTGGTCCACGACACGAAGGCGCCGTCGAGGTTCCGGGTCAGCCCGGGGGCGTCGCGCTGCTCCTCGGGCACCGCGACGGTCCGGGTGTCGTGGTAGCCACCGGTCGAGTCCGCGACCCCGGCGACCAGCCAGGCCACCACCGCCAGCGCGAGCCAGGGGGTGTGCCGGCCCAGCCCGAGCTGCCGGGTCCGGTCCCACGCCACCTGCCGGCTCAGGACCGCGAAGAAGGCGACCACCCACAGCCAGCCGCTCAGCGAGACGAGCACCGTGGCCGGCGCGCCGAGCCCCGCGGCGTACTCGGGGTGGACGGCGAGCTGCAGGACGAGCAGGGCCGTCACCGCGAACGCGACGGTGCCGAGGATCCCGCGGCGCAGCCGGGCCGGCGCGGCGGGGTCGCCCCACGCCAGCAGCGCCCGGTCCATCCAGTACGCGATCGCGACCGGCACCAGGACGGTGAAGAGGACGGCGAGGCCGAGCACCTGCCGCTCGGCGCCCTCGGCCTCGCCCTTGGTCATGTACGGCGGCAGCATCGCGCGGATCACCGCGATGCCCACCGCCAGCACCACGAGCCCGATCAGCAGCGCGGCCTGGAGCCGGACCCGGCGCTCGGCGGCCGCGAGCGCCTCGGGCGCGGGGGCGGCCGTCGGCTCCGGCTGGGTGGCCGCGACCGCGGCCCGCCGCTCCGCGACGTAGGTGCGGAAGCCGCGGGTCCCCGCGGCGAGCACCAGCACCGCGATCGCGACCATCAGCGGTGCGAAGGCGGCCAGCAGGCCGCGGCCACCCTCGGTCTCGTCGTGGACCACGGCGATCACCGCGGACACCGCCGCGGCGGCGACGAGCACCGCCAGGTCCGTGCCGCGCAGCTCGAGCCCGGCGATGAGGTTCTGGACCCAGCCTCGCGGCGGTGGGCCGGTCGGCGGCCCCGGCGGCGTGGGCGTGCGGCCGGGCCGCCAGCTGAAGACGACGACGTACAGCGTGACGAGGAAGAGGACCAGGGCGGCGACGGAGGCGTAGACGTGGGCGCGGTGGCCGGCCTGGGCCTGGTCGACCTGGGCCCGGATCACGTCGGGCATCTGGTCGAGGGCGCTGCCACCCGGCAGGGCGATCAGCACCACGAACAGCCCGACGACGACGAAGACGCCGACGGGTGGACCCGCCACGGCGAGTGGCCGGCCGCGGCGGCCGGCGGCCAGCTCGCGGCGGCGCTGCCAGGAGAGCCGGCCCTCCGCGCCGTTCCAGAAGTAGAGGCCGGCGATGACGACGACGTTCGCCACGAGCGCGAGCCACTTCAGGTCCGAGAGCCGGTGGATGGTCTGGGCCTGATCGGGTGTGATCGCGAACGTGCACTCGGCGCCGCCGAGGCCCGCGCAGCCGAACGCCCCGAACGTGTAGCCGGTCTCGGCCAGGTCGAAGCAGAGGTAGGCCAGCGGCAGCAGCACCACCAGCCACGACTCCGGGACGCGGAACCGACGCTCGCGCGGCGGCTCGCCCACCGCCACCAGGGCCCGGAAGAACGCGGCCGCCAGCACGAGGGTGAAGACCAGGTCGAGGGTGAGGTGCCAGCTCACGAACGGGTCGGCGAGCGCGTTGGTCGTCCAGACGCCGCCGGGTCCGGCCGCCGCCAGCAGGTCGTCGGTCTCGGACGCCTTGAGCTGCCAGCCGGTGAACACCGAGGGGCCGTAGGCGTTCGACGAGCCCTCGATGCGCAGCAGGAAGGTGCCGATCTCTCCGAACGCGACCGCGGCCACCAGGAGCAGCGAGGCCAGCCAGACGGCGACCAGGGGGAACCGCTGCCCGTCACCGGATCCCGAGTCCTTCATGCCCATCGAGTCTTTGCTCGCGTGGACGCGCCGTACATGGTCACTTCGGAGGGTTGAAGGATGAGCAGGTGAGCCATCCCCACGACCGCGAGATCCTGCGGCTCGCGGTCCCCGCGTTCCTGGCCCTGGTGGCCGAGCCGCTGTTCCTGCTCGCGGACGCCGCCATCGTGGGACACCTCGGCACCCCGCAGCTCGCCGGCCAGGGCATCGCCGCCGTGGTGCTGCAGACGGCGATCGGGCTCTGCATCTTCCTGGCCTACGGGACCACCGCCAGCGTGGCCCGCCGGGTGGGCGCCGGCGACACGCGGGGTGCCCTGGCCCAGGGCATCGACGGGGTCTGGCTGGCGGTGCTGATCGGGGTCGCGGTGACCGTCCTCGGCGTGGTGCTGACCGGACCGCTCGTGGGCGCGTTCTCGGCCGGCGCGGACGTCGAGGGCTACGCGACGACCTACCTCCGGATCGCCTGGCTCGGCACCACCCCGCTCCTGGTCATGCTGGCCACCACCGGCGTGCTGCGCGGGTTCCAGGACACCCGGACGCCGCTCGTCGTCGCGGTCCTCGGGAACGGCGTGAACATCGCGCTCAACCTGCTGCTGGTCTACGGCGTGGGGTCGTTCGACGGGCTGGGCATCGCCGGCTCGGCGATCGGCACGGTGCTGGCTCAGCTGCTCAGCGCGCTCGCGCTGCTGGTCGTCGTGGTCCGCGGCGCCCGGGCGTCGGGCGCCTCCCTGGTCCCCGACCGCCCCGGCATCCGCTCCGCCGCGCGGGCCGGCGTACCCCTCGTGATCCGGACCGTCACGCTCCGCGCCGCGTTCCTGGTCACGACCTTCGCCGTGACGGTGGCCGCCACCGACCGCGCCGTGGCGCTGGCCACCCACCAGGTGGCGATCACGCTGTGGACGCTGCTGGCCTTCGTGCTCGACGCGATCGCGATCGCGGCACAGGCGATCACCGGCCGCTACCTCGGCGCCGGTGACGTGACGGGGACCCGCGACGTGACGCGGCGGATGGTGCAGTGGGGCGTGGTGGGCGGCGTGGTCTGCGGAGCCCTGCTCGCCGGTGCGGCGCCGTTCCTCGGCCCGCTCTTCAGCGGCGACCCCGAGGTGCACGCGCTGCTGGTCCCGGTGCTGGTGGTGGCGGCGATCGGGCAGCCCGTGGCCGGCGTGGTCTTCGTGCTCGACGGCGTGCTGATCGGCGCCGGCGACGGCCGCTACCTCGCCTGGGCGGGGCTCGTCGTGCTCGTCGTGTACACGCCGGCCGCCTTCGCCGCCGCGTTCCTCACCGGCGGGCTGGTCGCGGTCTGGGTCGCCTTCGCCGGGGTGTTCATGGGGGCGCGGCTCGTGGTGCTCGGGCACCGGGCCCGGGGCGAGGCGTGGCTGGTGACGGGGTCCGTCACGCCCGCAGCGACGCGACGCCGCTCCCGCTGAGCCGCGGCGCCGCCGTCGAGGTGCGCCCGGTGAGCAGGAGCAGCAGGTCCAGCGCGGTGCCCTCCACGGCCGGGCCTTCGCCGCGCTCCCAGTCGGTGTCGGTGGCGCGCAGGTGCAGGCCGGACAGCCGCTTGGCCGCGCGGAACGGCCAGCCCATCTCCCAGACCCGGTCGAGCCCGGCGCGCGCCGAGGCGACGGGTACGCCGACCGCGCGGCCGAGCGGCACCGCCACGTCCTGGCTGTGCACCACCACGTCGAAGAGCGCGTCGCGAGGGTCGAGCACCTTCGCCGTGCCCCGCGCGGCGGCGTGCTCGCGCACCCCCGCCACGATCGCCTCGGTCGGGCGCCCGGCGTACCGCCGCGCGAGCCGGGTGTTGATCCGGTTCGGGTCGAACCCGGCCCGCGGCGCGGCCCGGAGCAGCTCCCACGTCGTGACCGTCGGCACCAGCGACAGGTGGCCGGCGACGTCGCGGACCCGCCAGCCGTCGCACAGGGACGGGCGCTCCCACTCCGCCGGCTCGAGCCGGTCGAGCAGGTCGGCCACGGCGAGCCGCATCGAGGTGACGGCTGTCCAGTGGTCCTCATCCATGACGGCGTCCCGTGGTCCGAAGTTCGGACCAATGTAGTACGAGTCTCGGACTTCTGCCAGTCTGTGCTGGTGCCGGACGAGCCGCTGAACCTCGGGCTGCTCCTCTTCATCCCCTACCGGGCGATGGAGTCGGCCGTGCTGGCCGAGCAGCGCGCGCACGGCCACCACCTGACGCTGAGCCAGGCCCGGGTCTTCCAGCGCATCGGGCCCGACGGGTCCCGGCCCGGTGAGCTCGCGGAGGCCGCGCAGCTCACCAAGCAGACCCTGGGGTCGATCCTCGACCAGCTCGAGGCGGCCGGGTACGTCGCCCGCGTCCCGGACCCCACCGACGGCCGGGCCCGCCTGGTCACCATCACCGACGCCGGCCGCGAGCTGGTCGCGTTGAGCCTGCCCGTGGTCAGGGCCACCGAGGAGGCGTGGACCGAGCACCTCGGCCCGGAGCGGACCCGCCAGCTGCGCGAGGCGCTGACCGAGCTGCGCGCGATCACCGACCCGTTCGCGGAGTGACCGCCGTCTCGTGACCAGGGTCATGCCCGGATCGGCCCGATTCGTTTGGATCGATCCAAGAACTCCGCGACCATGGAGGCATGACCACGATCAAGCGACTCGTCCGCCGCTTCGACGCCTACACGCTCGAGGCCTTCAACCCGCCGCACGTCCGCCAGCGCCGTACCCGCTGAGCGGTCCGGCCCTCACGAGCCCCGGGGTGGTACCCCGGGGCTTTCTCGTGCCCGCCGCCGTTGCGCGCCCCGGTGCCGGCCACCAACGGTCCCTGACGCGGGGGCTTTCCGGTCGCCCCGGACGGGGACGGGAGAAGGGCCCGGGGCCTTCGTCGTACGGGAGAATGTCCGGCCCGCCTGAGACGAGCCTCACGGTGCGCGAGGGGGGAGTTGAACCGTAGGAACACCACGCCTATTCACGCGCAGACCGCCGTCCTGAGCGTAAACCCGGAGTCCCGTTGCTTACGGTTGCCTCCCGTTACTCCGGGGGCGTGCACCCCAGGGGTGCACCAGCCAGTGTTGGGTTGATCCGGCGTCGGGAGCCGGGGCGGCCACGTTAGCCGAGACGCGTCGCGTGGATGACATGACCTTCCGACTCGCGGGCTCGCCTGAGCCTCAGAGCAATCAGTCCGGGGAACAGCCTGGGGATCACCACGGCCGATGCCCCCGGTCGGACCGCTCGCGTACCAGCGCCTCGGAACCTCACCGCCGCGGAGATGTGGAGACCTAGTCAGCCGCGGCCGCCGACGACTCCGAACCTTTGCCGGGGCTGGATGCGTCGATACTGGTAGGAGTTGGCCACCTAGCCACTCGCCACCCGATCGAGGGGGAGCTATGGCAGAGGGGCATCGGCGGGATGTCGCGGCGTACTCCGACCTCGTGACGGCACGGTCGGGTTCGCTCTTCCACACCGCCTACCTGATGGTCGGCGACCACCAGTTGGCGCAGGATCTGCTCCAGGAGTCCTTGGTCAAGACGTATGTCTCCTGGCCCAGGCTCCGCGACGTGAGCAAGGCGGAGGCGTACACGCGCCGGACGATCGTCACCACCGCGATCTCCTGGCGGCGCCGTCGCTCCTTCCACGAACGCCCGGTCGATGTAGTCCCTGATGTCGGCGTGACCGACCGCATCGACGAGCTCGCCACCCGCGACGCACTGTGGGCCCAGTTGCACCTGCTGCCACCCCGGCAGCGCGCGGCCATTGTGCTCCGCTACTTCCACGACCTCTCCGAGGCGCAGACCGCTGAGGCCATGGGGTGCTCGGTCGGGGCGGTCAAGAGCCAGACGTCGGCCGGCCTGAGCCGGCTCCGCGACCGGATGGGCCCGGAGATCGCTCTATTCACCACGACTGACCAGGGGATGACGTCATGAACGGGATGCTTCGTGACCTGCTCAGCGAGCGCGCCGACACTGCGGGCAGCCCCGAGTTGGACCTTCGCGACCTGATCGCCAAGGGAGAGCGGAGCGTTAGGCGTCGTCGTCGCGTGGCGGTGGGCGGCACCGTGGCTGCCGTTGCGCTGACGGTGGGTGTGAGCTTCGCGCTCGTCCAGGTCGGCGACGACCGTACGTCGCCGCCGGCGGGTCCTCCGACCAGCCCGCCCAGCAAGGCGGACGTCGCGCCCGACACCACAGATGGTTCACGGCCTCTCACCTACGGGGTGGGCGCGACCATCCACTACGGCGACCGGGTCATGGAGGCCGCCGAGGATCCCGACGGCCTGTACGTGTTCGACGACGGCCTGTGGTTCTTCACCGGCGAAAATGAAGGCACAAGTACGACCCACCTGTACTACACCGACGGGAGCTCCGAGCCGGTCGAGATCGCTCGTGGGATCGACCGGGTCACGCCCGGTCAGGTCGGCTCGCTCCTGGTCTGGCTGGACGGCGACGACGTCGTGATCTACGACACCCACGTGCCGGGCGTGGTCGCCCGGGTGCCGCTGAACGGTCAGCGTCTCGGCAATCCGATCATCCCGCTCGAGGACGCGGTGTACTGGAGGGAGTACGACGACTCTGCCGAGTCCATCAGCGATGGCCGATCGGTTCGCTATGACGTGTCGGCCGGAACCCGGACTCGAGTGTCGCGGGCGAACGAACGCACCGTCGAGGCTCGGGCGGCGGGCTCACCCATCCTCGTCGTCGGCTCGGCCACCTCGAGGTTCTCGGTCGGCATTGAACCCGGCTTCGAAGTGGTCGACTCCCGGCTCGAGGGCAGGGCCCCCGAACCTGGCGCGCCGCCTCCGGTCTTCGTAGCAGCGACGGGCGAACGCCTGCGGGTCAGCGTCCCTGACGGGTACGACGGCGAGGCGATGGGCTTGTTCCAGTGGCTGGACGAGGACCGGTTCGCGCTGGTCGTTCTGGGGACCGCCGGCATCGGAAACGTACCTACCGGCGACCTGCTCGTGTGCCGCATCGCCGCCGGCCAGTGCCGCACCGTCGCGTCCGGGGAGCAGTACTGGCTCCTTCCCGGACCCCACGGCGGCGTCGGCGCGGAGGGTTGACCGCGCCGGACTTCCAACGCTCCCTGGACGCTGAAGGCTCGCGTCAGTTCGCAGTTCCGTCCGTCTCGTGCCGGCTGTTGCGCTCGCGAGGCCCACCAGCTCGCTGATCCTGACTCTCCGGAAGTTCTTTGCCCCGGATTGATCGCTCGGCCCGCATCAAAAGAACTTAGGTGACCGAACACAACCCACACGTCGGCGAGGAGGACGACGCCCGGCCCGGTGAGCATCGGCGCCGTCCGCGCTGAGCGGTGCCGCTCGACACGAGCCCCGGGGCAGCTGCCCGGGGCCTTCGTCATCCTCGAAAAGCATCCGGCTCGTCTGAGACGAGCCTCACGGTGCGCGAGGGGGGAGTTGAACCCCCACGTCCTTTCGGACACACGGACCTGAACCGTGCGCGTCTGCCTATTCCGCCACTCGCGCGTGAAGCGGGCCAAGGTTAGCCCAGCCGTGAGAGCGGCGACCAAAACGTCCGGGCGCGAGCAGAACTCGCGACGACCGCCGTCGGCCGGCGTCCACGAGGGTGAACGGGTACCCCGATACAGTCGTGGGCGACCGCCGACCGGTGCCACGTGACACCGCGGCTGGTTGTCATGCCATCACGACCCAGCGGAACGACGTGGGGAAGGAGGCGACGTGGGCGGGCTGCAGCGGTTCGAGCAGCGGCTGGAGAACCTCATCTCCGGCGCCTTCGCGCGCGCCTTCCGCAGCGCGGTGCAGCCGGTCGAGATCGCGGCCGCGCTGCAGCGCGAGTGCGACAACAACGCGCAGATCCTCAGCCGCGAGCGGCGGATGGTGCCCAACGACTTCCACGTCGAGCTGAGCCAGGTCGACCTCGACCGGCTCTCGCCCTACGACACCGCGCTCGCCGACGAGCTCGTCCACCAGGTCCAGGACCACGCCGACACGCAGGGCTACGTCTTCCCCGGCCCGATCGCGCATCGAGTTCGAGAAGGCCGACGACCTCACCACCGGCCGGTTCCGGATCCGCTCCCGGGCCCAGGCGCGGGTGCAGAGCAACGCCACCCACACCCAGGTACGCCGGGCCCGCGCGGTCCTCGAGATCAACAAGACCCGGCACCCGCTCCAGCCGCCCGGGCTGGTGGTCGGCCGCGGCACCGAGGCCGACGTCCGGATCAACGACCCCGGCGTGAGCCGGCGGCACATCGAGTTCGACGTGCGCACCGGACGTGCAGCAGGGCAAGGACGACCTCAAGATCGAGGTCCGCGACCTCGGCTCCACCAACGGCATGCTCATCGACGGCCACAAGGTGACCAAGGCCGGCGTCCGCGACGGCAGCCAGGTCCGGATCGGCAACACCACGATGACCGTGCGCATCCTCGAGGAGGACGAGGACGACCGCCCTCGGACGGCCTGCGGGGTCAGCGGTGTCTGAGCTCACCCTCTTCCTCATCAGGATCGCCTACCTGGCGATCCTGTGGATCTTCGTGCTCTCCGCGATCTCGGTGATCCGCTCCGACATGTTCGGCGCGCGGGTCCCCGAGGCCGCCCGCGGCGCCGAGGCCCGCAAGGAGAAGCGCGGCGCCCAGAAGCCGCCGCCCAAGCGCCGCGGCAGCCCGACCCACGTGCATCGTCACCGAGGGCAGCAACGTCGGCGAGCGCGCCGAGCTCGACCAGGCGCCGATCCTCATCGGCCGCGGCAGCGACGCGGGCATCAAGCTCGACGACGACTACGTCTCGACGAGGCACGCCCGGATCGCCGCCTCCGGCGACCAGTGGTTCGTCGAGGACCTCGGCTCCACCAACGGCACCTACATCGGCACCGTCCGGATCACCCAGCCCACCACGATCACGCTCGGCACCCAGGTCCGCATCGGCAAGACGATCCTCGAGCTGAGGAAGTAGACGCGGTGCGGCTCGACTTCTCCGCGATCTCCGACGTGGGTCGCGTCCGCAAGGACAACCAGGACTCCGGGTACGTCGGCCCGCACCTCGTCGCCGTCTGCGACGGGGTCGGCGGTGCGGCCCGCGGCGACATCGCCTCGAGCACCGCGATCGCCCAGCTGCGCAAGCTCGAGGACGACCCGCCCGGCGCCGGACACCGACCGAGAGCGACCTGCTCGGCCTGGTCAGCAACGCGCTGCACCGCGCCCACGACCGGATCGCCGAGCTCGTCGACGAGAACCCCTCCCTCAACGGCACCAGCACCACCGCCACCGTCGCGCTCTTCGACGGGCAGCGGGTCGGCATGGGCCACGTCGGCGACAGCCGGGCCTACCTCTTCCGCGACGGCGAGATCAGCCAGCTCACCAACGACCACACCTTCGTGCAGACCCTGATCGACGAGGGCCGGATCACCGAGGCGGAGGCGCGCGTGCACCCGCACCGCAACCTCATCCTCAAGGCGATCGACGGCATCCACGACCTCGAGCCCGACCTGTTCGTCCTCGAGCTCGAGCTGGGCGACCGGCTGCTGCTGTGCAGCGACGGAGCCAGCGGCGTCCTCGACGCCGGCCGGCTGGCCGACATCCTCTCCAGCGGCTCGCCCGACTACGCCGCCGTCGAGCTGGTCCGCGCCAGCCTCGAGGCCGGCAGCTCCGACAACGTCACCTGCCTGGTCGCCGACGTGGTCGAGGGCGGCCCCGACGACCCCGCCACCCAGGACGCCCCGCTGCTGGTCGGCGCGGCCGCCGACATGCGCGCCCGCCGGGCCCGCGGCGCCAAGACGCGGCAGCCTGTTCCGCGGCCACCGCGCCGGCGACACCGGGGAGCTCGAGCCGATCCGCGCGGAGATCCCCGACGAGGTCGGCTTCGCGATCTCCAGCGACCCGATCGCGGACCCCGAGGCGGTCCGCTACGCGCCGCGCGCGCCCGGCCGCTACACCTGGCTGAGCCGGCTGCTCGTCCTCGCCGTCGTGGTCGGCGTGGTCTGGGTGCTCGGCGCGGTCGCCTGGTCGTGGAGCCAGGACCAGTTCTACGTCGGCGAGGAGGACGGCACCGTCGTGATCTACCGCGGCGTCGACGCCTCGCTGCCCGGCGTCGACCTGTCGCACCCCTACGAGACGCACCAACGTCGACGCTCGACCGGCTCTCCGACTTCGAGGCCGCAGAACGTCCGCGAGGGCATCGACGCCGACAGCCTCGACGACGCCCGCGAGCACCGTGGAGAGCCTGGCCGCGAAGATGACCCCGGCCGACACCGAGAGGCGGCCTGCTGATGTCGCAGGCGGGGTTCGTCATGGGCTTCGTGCACCGGCGCCGCCGGGGCGCGGAGCTGTTCCTGCTCGTCCTCGCGCTGGCGGTCGGCATCGGGGCCTACGCCGCGGTCGGCATCGGCGTCGAGGGCGAGGTGCCGCCCGACATCATCGGCGTACGGCGCCGGCCTGGCCGCGCTCGCGATCGCCGCGCACGTCACGGTCCGCCTCGTGGCGCCGTACGCCGACCCGGTGCTGCTGCCGGTCGTCACCGCGCTCAACGGCCTCGGCCTCGCGGTCATCCACCGGCTCGACCTCGCCTACGAGGACAACCCGCTCAAGCCGCAGGGCCTGCCGCACAAGCAGCTGACCTGGATGACGCTCGGCGTGATCCTGTTCATCGCTCACGCTGGTGCTGCTGCGCGACCACCGGGTGCTGACCCGGTTCACCTACACCAGCGGGCTGGCCGCGATCGTGCTGCTCCTGCTGCCGCTGGTCCCCGGCGTCGGCGACACCATCAACGGCGCCAAGATCTGGATCAGCGTCGGCCCGTTCAGCTTCCAGCCCGGCGAGGTCGCCAAGGTGCTGCTGGTCGATCGCGTTCGCCGGCTACCTCGTGCTGCACCGCGACGCGCTGGCCCTGGCCGGCCGCCGGGTCGCCGGCATCGACCTGCCGCGCGGCCGCGACCTCGGGCCGATCCTCGTGATGTGGCTGATCAGCCTCGGGCATCCTGGTCTTCCAGCGCGACCTCGGCTCCAGCCTGCTGTTCTTCGGCCTGTTCCTGGTGATGCTCTACGTCGCCACCGAGCGGCCCGGCTGGCTCGTCGTCGGGGCGCTGCCTCTTCGTCGGCGGCGCGGCCGTCGCCTACCAGCTCTTCGGCCACGTCCAGAACCGCGTCAACATCTGGCTCGACCCGATGGCCTACTTCGACCAGACGCCCCGGCAGCGGCCAGATCGTCGAGTCGCTGTTCGGCATGGCCTGGGGCGGCCTGATCGGCCGCGGCTTCGGCGGCGGCAGCCCCGAGCGGGTGCCCTTCGCGGAGTCCGACTTCATCATCGGCGCCATCGGCGAGGAGCTCGGCCTGACCGGCGTGATCGCGGTGATCCTCTGCTACGGCCTGATCGTCGAGCGGGCCCTGCGCGCGGCGCTGATCTGCCGCGACGGCTTCGGCAAGCTGATGGCCACCGGCCTGGCGGCGGTCCTCGCCCTCCAGGTCTTCGTCGTCATCGGCGGCGTGACCCGGCTGATCCCGCTCACCGGCCTCACCACGCCGTTCCTGTCGTACGGCGGCTCGTCCCTGGTCGCCAACTGGGTGATCGTCGCGCTGCTGCTGCGCATCTCCGACCAGGCCCGCCGGCCGGTGCCCGACCTGTCGCGCGGCGACGAGGACGACGGCCGACGAGCAGGCCACCCAGGTGGTCAAGATGGGTGGGGCGACGCATGAACAAGCCGATCCGCACCATCTCGATCTTCTGCCTGCTGCTGTTCGTGGCGCTGATGATCAACGCCACCTGGCTGCAGTACTGGAAGTCCGACGCCTACGACAAGGACCCGCGCAACCGCCGGGTCATCGAGGCGGCGTACTCCCGCGAGCGGGGCGCGATCCTGGTCGGCCGCGAGCCGGTCGCCGAGAGCGTGGAGTCCGACGACGAGTACGACTTCCTGCGCACCTACGCCGAGCCGTTCAAGTACTCCCACGTGACCGGCTACTTCTCCTTCTACGACCAGACCGGCATCGAGCGCAGCCAGAACGACGTGCTCTCCGGCGACGACGACCTGCTGTTCGTCAACAAGCTGGTCGACCTGCTCTCCAACAAGTCCGGCAAGGGCGGCAACGTCGTGCTCACCCTCGACCGCGACGCCCAGGACGCGGCCTTCGAGGGGCTCGACGACCTGCCCGGCGACGTGCAGGCCTCGGTCGTCGCGATCCAGCCGAGCACCGGCAAGATCCTGGCGATGGCCTCGCTGCCGACCTTCGACCCCAACAAGCTCGCCTCCCACGACTTCTCGCAGCGTCAAGGCGGACTACGACCGGCTGCAGGCCGACCCGGCCGAGCCGCTGCTCAACCGCGCCATCCAGACGACGCTGCCGCCGGGCTCGACGTTCAAGCTGGTCACCGCGTCGGCGGCGATCGAGAGCGGCAAGTACGACGCCGACAGCGAGGTGCCGGGCGGCCCGACGTACCAGCTGCCGCAGACCACCGGCGAGCTCCGGGCTCGATCGACAACGAGGGCCGCAGCTGCGGCACCGACAAGATCCCGTTCAGCCAGGCGATGGAGCAGTCGTGCAACACCACCTTCGCCCAGCTCGGCGTCGAGCTCGGCGGCGACGCCCTGCAGGAGCAGGCGGAGACGTTCGGCTTCAACGAGCACTACCTCGACGACATCGGCCCGCAGGCGATCTCCAACTTCCCCGAGGACGCGAACGAGCCGCGAGGCCGGCCAGTCCGCGATCGGCCAGTTCGAGGTGCGGGCCAGCCCGCTCCAGATGGCCATGGTCGCGGCCGGGATCGCCAACCAGGGCGTCGTGATGAAGCCCTACATCGTCGACTCGATCCAGTCGCCGGAGCTCGAGACGCTGCAGGCAGACCGAGCCCGAGGAGTACAGCCAGGCCGTCTCGCCGGAGACCGCCGACCAGCGTCACCCAGCTCATGGTCGACACCGTCGACAACGGCACCGCGGCCCCGGGCGCGATCCCCGGCGTCACGGTGGCCGGCAAGACCGGCACCGCGCAGAGCGGCAGCGCCGACGTGCCGCCGTACGCCTGGTTCGTCTCGTTCGCCCCGGCCCAGGACCCGGAGGTCGCGGTCGCCGTGATGATCCAGAAGTGCCGGCATCGAGCGCGGCGAGATCGCCGGCGGCACCTACGGCGGCCCGATCGCCAAGGCGGTGATGGAGGCGGTGATCAAGTGAGCGACTCCCCAGGCATCCGGACACGCGGTTCGTCGACGACCAGCACCGCTACCGGCTTCGAGTCCCGGATCGCGACCGGTGGCATGGGCGAGGTGTGGCGCGCCACCGACACCGCGCTCGGCCGGCCGGTGGCGGTCAAGGTGCTCAAGAGCGAGTACGCCGACGACCCGATGTTCCGCTCCCGGTTCGAGACCGAGGCCCGGCACGCCGCGTCGCTGCACCACCCGGGCGTCGCCTCGGTCTACGACGTGGGTGAGTCCGCGCTGCTCGGCGCGCGCCGACGGCTCCGGCGTGCCGCGGCCGTTCCTCGTGATGGAGCTCGTCGACGGGCAGCCGCTCTCGGCGCTGCTGCGCGGCGGCCGGCCGCTCGACCCCGCGGTGGTCCGCGACCTGATGGCCCAGGCCGCCGACGCGATCGGCGCCGCGCACCGGGCCGGGCATCGTGCACCGCGACGTGAAGCCGGCCAACCTGCTCGTCACGCCCGACCGGCAGATCAAGATCACCGACTTCGGCATCGCCCGCGCCTCCGACGGCCTCGGCCTGACCGGCACCGGCCAGGTGATGGGCACGCCCGCAGTACCTCTCCCCCGAGCAGGCCCGCGGCGACGACCGCCACGCCGGCCTCCGACGTCTACGCGCTCGGCGTCGTGGCCTTCGAGTGCCTGGCCGGTCACCGGCCCTTCGACGCCGACTCGCCGGTCGCGACCGCCCTGTCCCACCTCAACGACCCGGTCCCGGACCTGCCGCCCGAGGTCCCGGCCGACCTCGCCGCGCGTCGTGCGCCGGGCGATGGCGAAGGACCCGGCCAGCGGTACGCCGACGGCGACGCGTTCGCCGCCGCGCTGCGCGACCCCGCGGGCGCGGCCGACGGCGATCGTCCCGGTCCCGCCGGCGTCCGACGCCACCCAGGTCGACCCGGCGTCCGCCTGCCGCCGGCGCCGGTGGCCGATCCCGACCGCGCCCGACGGAGGACCGCCGCAGCCCGTGGCCGATCGTGCTGCTGGTGCTCGGCCTGGTCGCCGCGATCGTGCTGATCATCGTGGCTGATCGCGTCCGCGGGCGAACGACGGCGACGACCCGACCGCGTCCGACTCGACCAGCAGCGCGCCGACCTCGTCCGCGCCGACCACCGAGGACACGCCCAGCGAGGAGTCGAGCTCCGCGCCGGCCGAGGTGCACGATCGACGAGGACGACTACGTCGGCCGCAACGTCGACGACGTCGTCGCCGAGCTGCGCGACAAGGGGCTCAAGGTCGACACCGCAGCCCGTCGACAACCCCGGTGACGAGAAGGCCGACACGGTCGCGTCGGTGGCGCCGACCACGGGCCTCGTCGAGGGCGACACGGTCACCGTCGAGTACTACCGCGAGGCCGAGCCCACCTCGGAGCCGCCGTCGAGCGACACCGGCACCCCGACGCCGTCCGACACGGGCACGCCGCCGGCCGACGACACGTCGACCCCGTCGGCCTCCGCGGCCAGGTCCACCGTCGACCCCGTCGGGCACGACGTCCGCCTCGGCCGGGTCCGCACCGGCCTCGGCGTCCAGATCCGGAGGAGCGCGATGAGCGACACCCCGCCCGAGCCCACCGCCGCCACCGACCGAGCCCCCCGCCGAACCGCCGCCGCCTGCACCGGCCACACCGTCGGCGCCCGCGGACCCGCGCCGCCGTCCCCGGCGGGTGGCGGCCTGGTCGGCGGCCGCTACGAGCTCGGCGAGCTGCTCGGCCGCGGCGGCATGGCCGAGGTCCGCAAGGGCCACGACACCCGGCTCGGCCGGGTCGTCGCGATCAAGCGGCTGCGCACCGACCTGGCCAGCGACGCGACGTTCCAGGCCCGGTTCCGGCGTGAGGCCCAGAGCGCCGCCTCGCTCAACCACCCGGCGATCGTGGCCGTCTACGACACCGGCGAGGAGCCGGCCGCCGACGGCAGCGGCGTCTCGCAGCCCTACATCGTCATGGAGTTCGTCGCCGGCCGGACCCTGCGCGACATCCTGCGCGAGGGTCGCAAGATCCTGCCCGAGCGCGCGCTCGAGATCACCAGCGGCGTGCTGTCGGCCCTCGACTACAGCCACCGGGCCGGGATCATCCACCGCGACATCAAGCCCGGCAACGTGATGCTCACCCCGAGCGGCGACGTCAAGGTCATGGACTTCGGCATCGCCCGCGCGATGAGCGACTCCAACACGATGACCCAGACCGCGGCGGTCGTCGGCACCGCCCAGTACCTCTCCCCCGAGCAGGCGCGCGGCGAGACCGTCGACTCGCGCTCCGACGTCTACTCGGCCGGCTGCCTGCTCTACGAGCTGCTCACCGGCCGGCCGCCGTTCGTCGGCGACAGCCCGGTCGCGGTCGCCTACCAGCACGTCCGCGAGCCCGCGCGGCCGCCGTCCGACCACGACACCGACCTGCCGCCGGCGGTCGACGCGATCGTGATGAAGGCGCTGGCCAAGCGGCTCGAGGACCGCTACCAGTCCGCCGCCGCGATGCGCAGCGACATCGAGCGCTACCTGGCCGGCCGGCCCGTGCAGGCGCCGGTGCACACCGTCGTCCCGCCCGTACCGGTCCCGGTGCCCGACACCAGCACCACGGTGCGGCCCCCGGTGCCGCCCGACGAGTACGACGACCGCGACGACTACGACGACCGCAGTCGCGGCCCGCGCACCAGCGTGCTGATCCTGCTCGGGCTGCTCGTCCTCGCGCTGATCGCCGGCGCGTGGCTCGCGTTGCGCAGCGACCTGTTCGAGTCCGCGCCCGAGCAGGTGCAGGTCCCGAACCTGATCGGCATGACCGAGGACGAGGCCCGCGACGCCATCGGCGACGCCGGGCTGAGCGTCGGCGACGTCGACTTCGAGCCCGAGCGAGGACGTCGCAGGACGAGCAGGTCATCGAGCAGGACGCCCAACCGCGACCAGTACGTCGACCCCGGGACGTCGATCGACCTCATCGTCTCGTCCGGGATGCCGCAGGTCGACGTGCCGTTCCTCGTCGGGCTGACCCAGGACGAGGCGCGCAACCAGCTCCGCAACGCCAAGCTCGACGCCGGAGTTCGAGAGCGTGGAGTCCGACGAGCCGCAGGGCCAGGTGCTGTCGACCGCGCCCGAGGCCGGCACAGCCGGTGGACCAGCAGCAGCACCGTGCACGGTCACGATCAGCAAGGGCCCGGATCGACGTGCCGAACGTGGTCGGGCTGAACCGCTCCGACGCGATCCAGCAGATCGTCGACGCGGGCTTCGAGTACGACATCCGCGGCGACGACAGGTCGACCGAGCCACGCGGCACGGTCACCGACCAGCTGCCGCCAGGCGGTCAGCCGCAGCCACAGGGCACGGTGATCACGCTGTTCGTGTCGACCTACGAGCCGCCGCCACCGCCGCCGACCGACACGCCGCCGACGACCCCGACCGAGACCGCCGCACCGACCGGCACGATGCCGACGCAGGGCTAGCGACCGTCGGCGGAGTCGGCCCGTCTGCCCGGGCGGGCCGACCGGCGTCGCGTAGGCTGAGGTCGAGCAGGCCGTCGTACGCCGGCGCGGTGACCTCGTCCTCGATGTCGAGGTCCCAGCCGACGGCGATCGTCGGGTCGTCGGCCTGCTCGCGGTAGACCTGCAGGTAGTCGTCGTCGGCGATGGCGCCGGTGAGGTCGCCGACGTCGCCGACGGCCTCGATGACGTAGGGCTGCGGGTAGGGCACGCCCTGGATGCACCACCGAGTTGCCCTCGCACTTGATGCCGGTCGTGGTGACCACGCGCTGGCCCTGGAGCACCACCGCCGTCGGCGCCGCCCTTCCACATCGCGTTGACCACGGCCTGGATGTCCTGCTGGTGGACGACGAGCAGGTTCTTGTCGCCGGTGGCCGCGTCGACGACCTCGTCGGGCGCGTCGGAGAGCGTGACCACGACGCCCGGGCCCGGTCGCGCGGCTGCAGGCCGGCCGGGTCCTCGAGCTGCCTCGACCTCGGCGCTGGTAGCGGCGCACGTCGTCGTCGTCGACCTGGTCGGTGAGATCGCGGACCTCCTGGGTCAGCGTCGGCGACCCGCGCCTGGAGGCCGGCCGCGCGGTCGGCCTCGGAGTCGGTGAGCGCGGCCAGGTCGTCGTACCGCCCCGGCCGCAGGTCGGTGCCCTCGCTGGACTGCGCGCTGACCACGAACAGCCCGCCGCAGACCAGCGCCACCACGACCGTCCCGGCGCGCCAGCCGGACCACCGCCAGCCGCTGGCGGGGTGCCGCCGGTTCGGGCTGGTCGTCCACGTTGACTAAGGTAGCCGCGTGTCGAGGATGAAGGCCCGTGACCCACTGTCGTCCCTGGACCCCGAGCGGGGGCCGCTGGTCACGCCCCGGTTCGATCGTGGCGCTGCGTCCTGATCGGTCGGGGCATCGCGTGGATCGTCTACTACTACCTCGGCGTCCGCGCCCGACCCCACCGCCTTCGACCAAGGACGGCGAGCCCGGTCGGCCCGTCGGGGCCGGGCTTCATGGGCGACCTGGAGAAGTGGAACTACGTGATCGGCTTCGGCGCGATCTTCGTCGGGCTGATCATCGCCGCCCACCCCTCGACCCCGCTCGGCCGCGGCCGCGGCGTCGTGGTCGGCATGCTCGGCTGCTTCCTGATCGGCCTGCTGTGGATCTGCACCTACTACGTCTTCAGCAACGACCTCGACGACGTCCCGGTCTTCAACGACCTCGGCCAGTACAACCTCCTCGTCGGCATCGGCTTCATGGCGGTCGGCTTCACCTTCGCCACCCGCTGGGAGTAGCCCCCAGCCCCACGCCGTCACGCCGTCGAGCTGCGCCGCGGTCGACTCGTCGAGCGTCGCGTGCCGCGTCCGTTCTCCACACGTGTGCACAACCCTGTGGAGAACTACACGCTTGTCATTCACCTGTTGAGGAATGTGGACAACGGTCAGGAGAGCTGGGCGATCCGGGCCACGATCGTGGCGAGCACGACGAGCGCGACCGCGGAGATGCCGAGCGACCTGGACCGCGGTGCGCCGCGGCCCGCGCGGGGCGTAGACCAGGATCGCGCCGATGGCGGCGCCGCCGAGGAAGCCGCCGAGGTGGCCCTGCCACGAGATGCTGCTGACGAAGCACGAAGGTGATCACGAAGTTGATGCCGATCCAGGTCAGGATCCCGCGCACGTCGCCGTGCACCTTGAGCGCGACGACCAGCAGCGCGCCCATGAGGCCGAAGATGGCGCCGGAGGCGCCGAGCGTGCCGCCCGCGAGTACTCCGGCCCCAGCCATAGACCAGCGCGACGCCGGCGAGGCCGGAGAGGAAGTACAGCGCCAGGAACCGGACCCGGCCCATCGCCAGCTCGAGCTGGGGGCCGAGCACCCAGAGCGCGAACATGTTGAAGCCGATGTGCCACAGCTGCACGTGGGTGAACATCGAGGTGACCAGCTGGTAGTACGCGCCGTCGACGACGCCCGGGCAGCGTAGGTGCCGCCCGCCTGCCTCGCAGACCGCCTGGCTCACGTCGAAGCCGGCGGCGCCCGGGACCTGGCAGAACGCCTGGGTGCGCAGCACCAGCCAGTCGAGCAGCTCGCTCGCCGCGCCGCCGGTCGCGCAGGATCGCGATCCAGACCGCCGACGTTGATCGCGATCAGCACCATCGGAGGTGACCGAGGCGTCGGTGGGCCGCAGCCCGCCGTACGCCGTGCGGCCGGACCGGGTCGTCTTCGCGCCCTCCTTGCACGCACTCCGGGCACTGGAACCCGACCGCGGCCGGGCGCATGCAGTCGGGGCAGATGACCCGGTCGCAGCGCTGGCAGCGGATGTGCGCCTCGCGGCCGGGGTGCCGGTAACAGGTCGGCACCGCGGTCTGGCCGCGGACGGCTGGGGCTCGGCTCAGATCAGCCTCGACGATCTCGACGGACTGTCGATGACGACCGGGTCGATCGGGCGGTCGCCGGCCCCGGTCGCGGTCGTGCCGATCGCGTCGACCACGTCGCGCGAGGCCTGGTCGGCCACCTCGCCGAAGATCGTGTGCTTGAAGTTCAGCCACGGGGTCGCGGCCGACGGTGATGAAGAACTGCGAGCCGTTGGTGCCCGGGCCGGCGTTGGCCATCGCCAGCAGGTAGGGCTTGTCGAAGACCAGCTCGGGGTGCGGCTCGTCCTTGAACGTGTAGCCGGGGCCGCCGGTGCCGGAGCCGAGCGGGCAGCCGCCCTGGATCATGAAGCCCTCGATCACCCGGTGGAAGGTGAGGCCGTCGTAGAACGGGCCGCTGCGGCCGTTGCCGGCGTCGTACTGCCTTCTCGCCGGTGGCCAGACCGGTGAAGTTGGCGACCGTCTCCGGTGCGTGGTTCGGGAACAGGTTGACGCGTGATGTCGCCCCTGTTCGTCTTCAGGATGGCCTGCGGCTCTGCCATGACTGCCTTTCGGGCGTGCGGGTGGAGGGGTACGGCGCGCACACGTGGGTACCGAGCGGGCCGGACCGCGCTGGCGCGTTGCCGTCGATCCTCGCACGGGTCGCAAGACGGACCACACTGGCCGTCGCTTGTCCGGGCGTGGTCGAATGGCAGGACCCGCTCGCCGGACAGCTGGCCAGGCCGAACGATCTGCGGGAAGAGGAAGAGCGATGGCACTGAGGAAGAAGAAGACCCTGCTCGACCAGGCTTCGGACTACATCGACCAGGTCCGCCCGCAGGTGGAGTCGGCGGTCGCGACGGCGCTCGATGCCGCCGAGGACTTCTACGAGAACACCGCACGCCCCGCGCTCATCGACGCCAAGGACAAGGCCGGGCCCGCGCTGGCCGACGCCCGGAGAAGGCCGCTCCGCTGGTCGCCGACGGCGCGCGACAAGGCCAGCGCGGCCGCAGCCGACGCCCGGGAGAAGGCCGCCCCGCTGGTGGCCGCCGGCGCCGCCAAGGCGAGCGAGGCCGCAGCCCAGGCCAAGGAGGCCGCCGACGCCAAGGTCGCGCAGCTGAAGGGCGAGGAGGAGACGAAGAAGAAGGGCAGCAAGCTCAAGAAGCTCGCGCTCTTCGCCGCCCTCGCCGGTGTCGTCGGCTTCGTCGCCAAGCAAGCTCCAGAGCGGCGGCCAGAGCGACAACTGGCAGTCGTCGTACGTGCCCGACGCCCGCGCCCGCGCCGACCCCGGCCCGCGGCCGGCCGACGACGCCGGGGCCGCCGGTCCCGACGAGGCGCTCTCCGACGCCGCCGACGAGCCGCAGCCGGTGACCACGCCCGACGAGCCGGCCGAGGTCGTCGACCTCGAGACCCCGGTCGAGGACGCGCCCAAGAAGAAGTAGCCGTCGGCCGCGGAGTCCTGGCCTCGAGGTCGTCGCGACCGGGCGGTTCGTCGTCGATCCAGGCGTCGATCTCGCTCCCACCAGCCGAACAGCCAGTCGATCCGGCCGTCGCGGTCCGTGGGGATCTCGGCGCGCGGCACCCGCCACCAGCGCATCACGATCTGCTTGTCCATCGGCAGCTCGCGCCAGACGTCGCCGACGGTGAGCAGGTGGTCGAGGCCGGTGTGCGCGACCAGCACGACGTCCGCCTCGGGCGCGGCGTCGAGCGCGGCGAGGAAGCCGCCGGGGCGCGGCGCCAGCACGTTGGTCATCGTCTCGGCGCGCGACCGCCATCCGCTCGAGGCCGAGCTTGCGCAGCCGGGCGATCGCCCGGTCGCGCCGCTTCTCGGTGAAGTTGCCGCCCTCGGGGAAGATCACGAACGCGTCGTCGTCGTCGAGGTCGGTGGCCAGCGCCCGGATCTGCGACTCGAGGTCCTGGCCCTCCCCCGGGTTGGGCGAGATGAACCGCGCCGGGATCCGGTGCAGCAGCACGTCGATGCGCCGGGTCCCACTGCGAGGGTGTCCTTGAGGACCACCCGCGGCTCGCGGTCGTACCAGTGCATGAGCGCGTGGATGAGCGTGAACGAGTCGCCCGGGCCGGCGTGCCGGCAGCAGACCAGCAGCGGCTGCCCGGGGTGGGCGTCCGGGTGTCGGCCCCTCGGTGACGATGTCGAGCCGGAGCACCCGCTTCGCCTCGCGGAACAGCACCCACATCACGCCCTGCACCAGGTCGTAGTGGAGCCCCTGCCAGTACGGCGTGCGCACCCGCCGCCCGAACCCGGCGGCCAGCCAGTAGCCGAACATCACCACGAGCATCAGCGAGTCGATCGTGGCGTAGAGGACGACGATCCAGAGCAGGCGCAGCGCCCGCCACCGACCGGGCAGCAGCGGGCGAGAGCGCCGCCGCGGCGACCAGCCAGACCGGGAGCAGCACCCAGAGCATCGCGGTCACCCCGAGCAGCGCCGGCGCGGTCACGAGCCGGCGCGCCCGGTGCCTCACGGCTCCTCCGCCTCGGTCAGGTGCTCGGCGAGGTAGGCCCGCGAGGCGTCGTACGTCGCGTCGATCCGCTCCTGGACGCCGCCGAAGTCGCGGGTGCCGAGCAGCGTGTCGTCGCGGGCCGAGGTGCCGCGGGCCGGCAGCACGTGGCACTCGACCGCCGTCGGGCAGCTCGGCCAGCTCGCGGACGAACCGGTGCCGGCGGGCGATCTCGAACGACACCCGGGCGACCTCCCACGGTCGCTTCGGCGGCTTGAGCGGCCGGTCGAACCGGCCGACCTGGAGCACGAAGACCCGGGTGGCGCCGAGCTCGACGGCCCGGCCGAGCGGGATCGAGTTCACGATGCCGCCGTCGAGGTAGTGCTCGTCGCCGACCTTGGCCGGCGGCAGCAGCCCGGGGACGGCGGCGCTCGCCACCACGGCGTCCACCACCCGGCCGGTGGTGAACCAGTGCTCGGCCGACCGCTCGATGCTGGCCGCGCAGACCTGGAAGGTGACCGGCAGCTCCTCGAAGGTCACGTCGCCGAGCTCGCTCCTCGAGCCGCTGGCGCAGCGGCTCGGCCGACCAGAGGTGGGTGCCGGACGCGACCGCCCGGCGGACGGTGCGCAGCGGCTTGTCGCCGTACCCCGCGTCGCGGGCGCTGCTGACCGACTGCCACAGGTCGGTCAGCCGGCTCGACCACCGCCGAGCTCGGGCTGGCTGGCCACCAGGGCGCCGTTGAACGCGCCGATGCTGGTGCCGAGCACCAGGTCGGGCCGGATCTCGCGCTCGAACAGCGCCCGCAGCATGCCGACCTCGACGGCGCCGAGGACGCCTCCTCCGCCGAGGACGAAGGCGGTGGTCACGCCTCGGAGTCTGCCACCAGCGAGCTCGGGGTTCTCGGCCTTGAGCTTCTGCATGACGCGGTGCTCGACCCAGAAGATCAGCAGCGGGATCAGGCCGGCCACGAGCACCAGGATCGTGAACGGGATGCTCCAGCCGGCCTTGCGGGCGAGGAAGAACGTGACGACGACGTAGACGACGAAGATCCAGCCGTGGAAGAGCCACACGATGCTGGCGTCCTCGCCGAACTGCTGGAGCGTGCTGCCCTCGGTGAGCGAGGTACTTCATCGGCAGGGCGACGAGCGAGCCGAAGGCCAGCAGGACGCCGACCACGAAGGCGAGCACCGGTAGGCGGTGACCAGTCCATTCACGTGGTCACGGTATCGGGCTGGTCCTCGTCCTCCTCCGTCGGTGCCTCCGGCTCGGGGGTCCAGCTGCTCGCCCAGCCAGCGCCACCAGATGAGCACCGCGAAGCCGCCGAAGAACCACCACTCGATGGCGTAGAAGAGGTTGCGGATCGCGGTGAACCGGCCGGCGTCCGGCAGCTGCGGTCAGGTCGGCGGCGGGCAGCCCGCCGACGCCGTCGCTGCGCGACGGCGTACGCGCCGTACAGGTCCTGGTCGACGTGCTGCACGAGGTCGGCGATCCGCAGCTGCGGGAGCACGTCGTCGTCCGGGTCGTCGTCGCGGCGCCGGTGCCCTCGGGCGGCTGGAGCCAGCCGACCAGCTCGGCGCTCGCCCTCGGGCGGCGCCGGCGCCGCGGCGGGGTCGGCCACCCAGCCGAGCACCACGGGGAGCGCCGGCGCGTCGGCGTCGCCGATGGCCAGCGGGGTCACCATCCAGTAGCCGTCGTGCGCCGTCGTGCTCGCGGCCGCTGACGAAGACCGTGCCGTCCGGCACCCAGGTCGCCGTCGAGCGTCGACCGGCTGGCCGACCGACCGGCCCGGGAACGGGTCGTCGGGACCCATCACGTCGGCCAGCGCGACCGGGTCGGACCGGGTCAGGTCGCGCGCCTCGTCGGCCCGCCGGGTCTGCCACGCGTCGAGCTGCCAGAGCCCGAGCAGCACCGCCGCCGCGACCAGCACCAGCGCCAGCAGGTGCCCGGCCCACAGGCGTGGGGCGAGGAGCGGCGGGCACGCCGATCAGCGTACGGGGCGGGCACGCGTCCCGACCTATCTGGTCAGACCACTTGACCTCTGACCATCTGCCGAGGCATCCTCGAGCGCATGCCGCTCCAGCCCGTGCACCCGCCGTTCGGTGCCCGACGAGGTCTTCGACCAGGTGCTCGCCGAGGTCGTCGACGGCGAGATCGGCGCCGGAGAGCCGCTGCCCAGCGAGCGCCGGCTGGCCGAGGTGCTCGGCGTCTCCCGGCCCGCGGTCCGCGAGGCGCTGCAGCGGATGGCCGCAGACCCGGCTGGTCGAGGTGCGCCACGGCGGCGCGACGACGGTGCGCGACTTCCGGCGCCACGCCGGGCTCGACCTGCTGCCCCGGCTGCTGGTCCGCCGCGGCGAGCTCGACCCCGCGGTCGCCCGCAGCGTGCTCGAGGCCCGGCTGGCCGATCGGTCCCGCCGTCGCGGCGCTGGCCGCGGGCCGCGGCGGCCCGGCGCTCGGCGGCTGCTCACCGACGATCGCTCGACCGCGCTGGCCGGCCACCGACGACGACGTCGAGCGGCAGGTGCACGCGCTGGAGTTCTGGGACCAGGTCGTCGACGCCGCCGACTCGATGGTCTTCCGGCTGATGTTCAACAGCCTGCGCGCGGCCTACGAGCCCGCGCTCGAGGCGCTGGCGCCGCTGATGGCCGAGGAGGTCGGCCAGGTCGACGCCTACCGGGTGCTCACCGCCGCGCTCGGCGGCGGCGACCCCGAGACCGCGCGGGCCGCCGCCGACCGGGTGCTGCGGCCGGCGACCGAGAGCCTGCTCGCCGCGCTCGCCGCTCTCGAGGAGGAGCTGACGATGACCAAGCCGACCCCGGAGATCGAGGCGCTGGCCGCCGAGCGGCTGGCCGCCGACGAGGAGCGCATCACCGGCCAGGCCCGGCGGCGTGCAGTCGCTGTCGCTGGGCGGCCGCGTGGCGCGAGTTCTGGAAGCACCCGAGCCCGTGGATGATCGCGACGTTCCTGGTCGGCTCGGTCGTCGCCCGCGTCGTCGTGGGCGGCGGCTCGTGGTGGGAGCTGCGTGATCCCGGCCGCGCTGGTGGCGCTGTTCCCGGTGATCGAGTGGGTGCATCCACGTCGCGATCCTGCACTGGCGGCCGCGCTCGCTCGGCCCGGTCACCATCGACTCGCTGCTGGCCCGCGACCACCGCGCGCACCACGCCGACCCGCGCGACCTGCCGCTGGTCTTCATCCCGTGGAAGGCGCTGGTCTGGCTGCTGCCGGCGTACGTCGTCGTCGCCTGGCTGGCGATGCCGACCACGGCCTCGGCGCTCTCGCTGCTGGTGTCGGTCTACGGCATCAAGTTCGGCTACGAGTGGACCCACTACCTCGTGCACAGCGACTACCGGCCGCGGTCGCGGCTGGTACCGCTCGGTGTGGCGCAACCACCGGCTGCACCACTACAAGAACGAGCACTACTGGTTCACCGTGACCACCGCCGGCACCGCGGACCGGCTGTTCGGCACCTACCCCGCCGACCCGTCCGCGGTGCAGACCTCACCGACCGTCAAGAAGCTGCACGACCTCGAGGACGCGCGCGGCTGACGCCGGAGCCGGTCGGTCAACGCGGGTGTGACTTGCGCGGGTCTCCCGACCGCTTGGCGGCGCGCTGCGCCGCGGTGGGCTTCTTCCGGTTGTCCCACCAGCGCCAGCCCAGCGTCACCAGGATCGCGCCCCCCAGGGACCCGATGATGCCGCTCGGCCGGAGCTCCAGACCGTCACCGAACAGCAGGCTCAGCACCAGCCCACCGATGAACGACCCGACGAGGCCGGCCACGATCGCCCTGGTCCAGTCGATGTTGCGCCGCCTCTGCCCGAGGATCAGCTGGGCCACGGCACCGATGGCCATGCCGAAGACGATGATGGCGAGGATGAGCACGACGGGAGCATAGCCACGTCCGGCCCCGCGGCCGAGGCATCACAGTGCGGGAGAGGTGGAGCCCAGGGGACTCGAACCCCTCACCCCCTGCGTGCCGACCGGACCCGCCGCTACCAAGTGCGCCGAGCGCAGGCACGGGAAGGGTGGAGCCTAGGGGACTCGAACCCCTAACCCCCTGCTTGCAAAGCGGCGATGGCCGATGGAGGACCCATCGACGTACGTCACCTCACAGGCCCGGCCGGAGGCCGCGAAGGTGCGAGCCCGTCTCGACGTCGCCAATACCTTCGCTGTGTACGCCCATCGCTACCTGCTCGAGCGTGACCTCAGACCCCACACGGCGCGAATCGAACCGAGTCCCCGTCCTCGCGTCGCTCGCGACTCGCGTCGGCCTGACCCGCGTGCTCGGACGACTGGACCTCGGGACGCTTCCGCCGCACTCTCGACAAGAGGCACGGACCAGCGTTGCGCCAGCGAGCTGGGTCCGCAGCACCGTCGACGAATACTTGCGAGGCAGCGCCTCGATGCAGGAAGCCACCTCACTTCGCGACTTCGCCGACAAGCCGCTCTTCGTCCTGACCGCCGGCGAGCACCCGGCTTCCTGGATCACTACCCAGCAGGAGATGTCGACGCTGTCGACAAACAGCGTGCACCAGGTCGTCACCGGCGCCACCCACACGGACATCCTCCTCGAGGAGAGGTACGCCACGGCTACTGCCCAAGCCATCCTTGCGGTCGTGGACTCGGTCCGGAACGACCGACTCCTGAGCCTGTGACGTACCGCCGTCCAGACAAGCCACTGCCCCGGCGTCCTCCAGGCGCCGGGGCATCGAGTCGGAAGCCGACCTAATCCGGAAGCAGCCGACCAAGACCTCAGCTGACCGGGGCTCCGTCACGGATGGCCAGGACCACCTGCTCGATGGCACGGGCTGACTCAGCACTTGAGTCGTCATCGTCGACCATGCCCTGGTGGCTCGAGTCGACCTCGCGGTGCGACGCGTTGGTGGACAGCTCTGCCATCTGGTCCTGCGCGGCGGCCCAGCCGTCGGTCTTGTCGAGCGATTCCGACGCTGTGAGCACGACGAGAGGCTTGTCGCCTAGCGTCTTGAGTGCCTGTGCCTGCTCGAAGAGGGTGGGAACAATGGAGATCTCGTCGCGTGCGTTCCTGGCAGCACGGGGGGTCGACGTCATCGCGTGGAGAACGTCGGCGACGTCCGATGGGTAACCAGCGCCGGCGGCGACGAGGCCGCCTGCTCCGAGCCGCGCGAGCACCGGCAGCACTGCATAGCCGCGGCGCATGACGGCGTACTGGGTCGGGTAGCTCGGGATGTCGGTGAGCTGGCGCGGGCTGGAGCTGTCGAGCAGCACCATGCCGGCGACCTGGTGCGGATAGCGAGCGGCGTAGGTCATCGCGTACGGGCCGCCGATTGAGTGGCCGACGAGGACGAAGGGTCCTTCTTCGTTGGCCGCCGCGAAGAGGGCGTGCAGGTCAGCCGCAGCGGCGATGCCGTCCTGGGGGCTGGCGACGTCGTCGCTCCAGGCCTGCCCAGCCCGGTCGTAGGCGCACACTCGGGTGTCGCTGCCGAGCTCGTTGGTGATTTTGGTCCATGAGGTCGAGATCTCGCCGAGGCCGCTGAACAGCACGACGGTGGGGCTGCCTTGACCTCGGCAGTCCAGGTGCAGGCGGTGGTCGCCCACCGAGTAGGTGACCCCGGGAGCGGGGTAGGCGTCCTCGTTGCGCTGGGTGGTGATGGTCTGGGCGAGCGCCCCGACGCTGGCCAGGGCGAGGAAGACGAGCACCGGCGTGAGCAGCCAGCGGCCACGACCGGTCAGGGTGCGCCGCATCTGGACGGTCATCCAGCCGGTCAGGACGAGCAGTGCGGGGGCCCATAGCCAGGTGAGCCAGGTGAGCGTGCCGTTCTGGGGAGCGATGACCATGAGGGCGGCGCCGGTAGCGGTCATGATCACGGCGGGGACGCGCGCCCAGCGTTGCGTCTGACTGGTGAGCCGAGTGGACAGGACGGCGAGCATCGTCCAGCCGACCCCGAAGCCCAGGAGCACCGATCCGGTGATGACGCTCTCGGTGGCGCCGGGGAGCACGACGAGGCTGAGGACCATGGCTGACGCCGCCCCGACAAACAGTGACGCGGCGATCACGCGGGTGACGGGGGTGGTGGGGCGGCGCTTCGACGTGGCCGGGTGGTCGCTGGGGACGGTGTGGGTGTCGGTGCTCATGTCGGTCTCGCTCTCGCAGTTGTGATGAAGACTGCTGCCGAGCCTGGCGCGGACGTGCGTCGTTCACCCCGGTCAGATGACCGGGTTCGGGAGGTGAGAAGTCAGGTCAGGTCGAGCTGGGCGAGCTCGCCCCGCGAGGTGATCCCGGCCTTGGTGAAGACGTTGCGCAGGTGGAAGGCCACCGTCCTCGGCGAGATCCAGCACTGGGCAGCCACGTCCTTGTTGGACATCCCCGCGCTCACCAGCTGCGCGATCTTGAGCTCGGTGGGAGTGAGCGCCACCAAGGTGGAGGGGTCGCGCTTGCGGGCTGTCTCGCCAGAGGCTCGCAGCTCCTGGTTCGCGCGCTCGGCCAGGGCCGGAACGCGCAGGTCCTCGAACGTCTCAAGGGCACGGCGGAGGTGCCGCCTGGCGTCGATGCGGCGTTGACCTCGCCGCAACCACTCGCCGTACGACAGCTGGACACGAGCCTCGTCGAGCGGGCGATGCGCAAGCGCGAACTGCGAAAGTGCCTCGTTGAACGAGCCCTCGCCATCGTCCGCCTCCGACGTCACGGCCCGCCCGTAGGCGACCGTCGCAAGCGCCCAGGACCGTCGGGTGCCCTCGGCGAACTCGACGAGCTCCTCCGTCCAGCCCTGCACCAGACCCGGCTCGGCGGCGCGGACGGCGGTGTCGATGCGATCCGCGGCGGCCATCCGCGCCACGAAGGGAAGTCGGATCCGGCCGAGGTGGTGCAGGGCTCTGGCCGCGTCCCCGGTAGCTGACGCGCGCATGCCCCTGGCCCAGCGCCCCAGGTCGTGCACCGGATCGGTCGCGATGCCCAACGAGTGCGCTGCCATGACATCGTCCAGGTCGCTCAACAAGCCGTCGAAGTCTTCTCGGCCCTGGACGGCCGCCAGCATGACCAGCCAAGCAATCGGCAGAGCTGCCAGGGCCGGCTGACCGGCGCTGACGGCAAGGGATCTGGCCTCCTCGGCGGAGCTGCGCACGAGGACGAGGTCGCCGCCCACGAAGTGCCCGAAGCACAACCGCTGCAGCACGTAGACGACCGCGGTGACGGCCCCGGCCTCCCGGGCTCGCGACAGCGCGTAGGAGTAGAAGCGCTGCTGACCGTCGTCGTCACCGAGCTGGAGAGCGGCGTTGCCGAGGTTCCACAGGAGGTCGCGATCGTCCACGTCCTCCCCGGTGAGCAGAGCCTGGTCGAGAGCCGCGACGGCTCCGACCCACTGCCCTTCGGCCGCCGAGGTCATGGAGGTCAACAGCTGCTTGAGACAGCGGATACGCGGCGCGTCCGCCGCGGACGGAGCGGCCTCGACGTCCCCCGGGGGCAGCCGCGTGCCGCTGTCGGCTCCGAAGGTACGTATCAGCGCGGCCGCGGTCGCGATCTCCAGGGCCCGAACTGGGTCGACCTCGTGGACCTCGTGGGCAGCGTCGACGAAGATCCGGTGCGCCTCGGTGGCCGACCCGATGTTGACCTCGATGTGTCCCCGGAGCCGAGCGATGTCACAGACCAGAAGCGGGTCCGTCGCCCCCTCCCGCGCCGCCGTGAGCAGAGCTCGTGCATGGGCACCCTGTCCGTAGGCCCAGGCGCTGCGAGCTGCGGCGAAAGTCAGGTCAGCACGTCTGGCCGCGTCGCGGGTCAGCGCCGCTGCGCGCTCGTACGCTGCCGCGGCCGCGACGTAACCACCACGTCGCAGCGCCCGCGACCCGACGAGCTCGAGGGCCGCGACCACGTCCTCGTCCGGACCCTCGACCGCGAAGGCCCGATGCCATGTCTCCCGATCCGGGTCCCCGGCGCCGGCGAGGGCATCGGCCAGGGCCTGGTGCACGAGACGCCTGTCCGCGGCCGTGGCCGCCTGGTAGACCGCCGACCGCATCAACGGGTGACGCACCCGCACGGAGCCGCCGTCGACACTCAACAGCCCGGATTCGAGAGCCGCTTCCAGTGCCGGCTCCCCCACCCCCAGCGCGGCCGACGCCCGCCGAACGACGACACGGTCCCCGGTGTCGTCCGCAGCCGCCAGCAGCAGCA
Source organism: uncultured Actinomycetota bacterium (assembly GCA_963791175.1). Classification (GTDB taxonomy): domain Bacteria; phylum Actinomycetota; class Actinomycetes; order Propionibacteriales; family Nocardioidaceae; genus Nocardioides. The sequence goes on along the minus strand of CAWBRC010000004.1, from coordinate 1,464,634 downwards.
GCAGCTGCACCCGACTCGGCAGCCGACGGCACCGGTCGAGGAACGAGCGCTCGACGTGGGCAGTGAGGTGCAGTTGGGTCGGCAGTGCGACAAAACCCTGCAGCTGAGCCAGACTGAGCTCACCGGGCAGCTCCATGCAGTGCGAGAGGGTTGCCCCGGGTCTCCACGACCAGCCTCTCGGCCACCTCCTCCGCGGGCGCACCACCTTGGTGCGCCGAGAGCAGAGCCCGAGCCGACTCCCGGTCGAGACCCCTAAGAACCAGCTCAGGGAGCCCCTGCGGGTCGAACGTCTCCTCGGTGTCCTCCCGGGCAGCGAACACCATGACTATTCGGTCGGCCCCGAGGCGACGAGCGCAGAAGAGCAACGCATCCGCTGAGGCCGGGTCGAGCCAGTGCGCGTCGTCGACCAGGCACACGACGAGCTTCTCCTCGGCCGCAGCGGTCAGCATCGACAGGGTCGCGACCGCCACCAGGAACGGCTCGACACCGGGCCCGTCCTCCTCCCCGAAGGCCACGCCCAGGGCCCTGGCCTGGGGGGCGGGAAGACCGTCACGCAGCCGCAACACCGGGCGGAGCAGCCGATGGAGTGCCGCGAACGCCAAGGGAGCCTCGGCCTCCAGGCCCTGAGTGGTCAGAACCGTCGCGTCCCCGACGTCAGCGACCACAGCGTCGAGCAGGGCCGACTTTCCGATGCCCGGCTCCCCACGCACCACGACACCGCCGGCGGACCCGTGGCGCGCCAACTCGACGAGCGATCCCAGCTGTGCTCGCTCGGGGTCCCGGCCGACCAGCACGCACCGACCGTACTCCCGGGACGACGGCACGTCGTCGAACCCGGCCGTTTGACCGGGGCGACCTCGGTCCGGGTCCACGAGCCTCGAAGCGCCGGTCGATCGCGACCGGCCCGTCCAGCGACCCAGGAGGTCGCGACTCACCAGGAGGACCACCATGGCCGACCACACGTCACCCACCCACCCCGACAACCCCGACCACCCGACCGCCGCTGGTGTGACGCGACGACGCCACATCGGACTCTTCCTGTTCGACGGCGTCGAGGAGCTGGATGCTGTAGGTCCTTGGGAGGTGCTGGCGTACTGGACGCAACAGCATCCAGAGGACGGTTGGCACGTCTCCTGTGTGTCAGCTGACGGCGGACCGGTGCTCGGCGCCAAGAACCTGACCCTCGGCGCACATCACTCGATCCCTGATGCCCCGAGCTGGGACGTGCTCATCCACCCGGGCGGCGCAGGCACCCGGCGACTCCTTCGAGACCCGGATCACTTGGACTGGGTCCGGCAGCAGCGGGCCGCGGTCCCGCTGATGGCCTCGGTTTGCAGCGGCAGCCTCGTCTACGCAGCTGCCGGATTGCTGACGGGCAGGCGCGCGACCACGCACTGGGCCTCGCTCAACACGCTCTCCGAGCTCGACCCGACCATCATCACCGATGTCGACGCGCGATACGTCGATGACGACGACCTCATCACCAGCGCCGGAGTCAGCGCAGGCATCGACATGGCACTTCACCTCGTGGCCCGCTTCGCCGGGACCGCGCGCGCCCGCGAGGTCCGACGCGAGATCCAGTACGACCCGCGCCCTCCGGTCTGAGAGCAATGCGACGAACCCCGGCCATCTGACCGGGGCGACGACCAGCCACCAGGACGACCTTGGAGATGCCTGCAGAAGCAGGCCGGCCACGAACCCGAGCCCGACCCGACCCGAAGGAGTCACCATGTCCCACCACCACACCACCACCGTCCACACCGCACACGGCGTCCACGAGGACTCGGCGTCCCGGCAGCCGTGGACCGTCCTCGCCCTGGCCCTGGTCGCCCAGGTCCTCGTCGTGCTCGACATCTCGGTGGTCAACACGGCGCTGCCGACGATCGGCAGCGTCCCTGGACCTGCAGAGCTCGCGACATGCAGTGGATGGTCACCGCCTACCTGTTGATGTCCGGTGGCGGGCTCCTGCTGGGCGGCCGCATCGCCGACCTGCTGCCCCGTCGCCGGGTCTTCATGACCGGCATGTTCGTCTTCACCGCGGCCTCACTCCTCAGTGGCTTCGCCACCAGCGCAGGTGAGCTCATCGCGGCCCGCGGCGCCCAGGGCGTCGGCGCCGCGCTGATGACCCCGGCCGCGCTGTCGCTGATCATGACGACCTACCAGGGCACCCAGCGGGCGCGCGGCCTGGCGCTGTGGGGAGCGATCGGCGGCCTGGGCATCGCGGCCGGTGTCGTCGTCGGCGGCGCGCTCACCACCTGGGCCGGCTGGCAGGCCATCTTCTGGGTCAACGTCCCCGTCGGCGTCGTCGCGCTCGTCGTGGCGGCACGGGTCCTCCCGCACGAGCCCGTCGCCGCCCGACGCTTCGCGCAGTTCGACGTCGCAGGCGCGGCCACCGCGGTAGGCGGCCTCGGTCTGCTGATGTTCGCGATCTCCGGCACCGAGACGTACGGCTGGGCCTCCGCCCGAACCCTGGTCGCGCTGGCCGCCGCGGCCGTCCTGCTCGACCGGCTTCGTCCTCGTCGAGCGTCGCTCCGCGCAGCCCCTGGTCCACCCGCACACGTGGTCGATCAAGCCCCTGGTGTCCGGCACCGTGGTCATGCTCGGCGTGACCGGCGTACTCGTCGGAGCGGTGTTCCTCGGCTCGATCTTCATGCAGACCGTCCTGGGCTTCTCCGCCCTCGAGGCCGGACTGGCCTTCCTGCCCCTGGCCGCCGCACTGGTCGTGGGCACCCATGTCGCTGCGCACGTCGGTGGTCACGCCGCCGCCCGGGTCGTCGCCGGTCTCGGACTCGTCGTGACCGGCGTCGGCGCGGTGCTGCTCTCCCGGGCGACCGCGCGACGCCTCCTACGTGGCCAACCTGCTCCCGGGCCTCGTGGTCCTCGGCTTCGGCGCCGGAATGGTGTTCGTGGCGGTGTCGGGGTCGGCCATGGGCGGTATCCCCGACGAGCACGCCGGCATGGCCTCGGGCTTCATGATGACCGGCCACGAGGTCGGCGCGGCGCTCGGAGTGGCCGTGCTGTCGGCGATCGCCACGTCGGCCGGCGCGCTGACCACCGCGGACGGAGCTGCCGACGCCTTCAGCCGCGGCGTCCTCGGCGCGGCCCTGATCGCCGTGGCCTTCGCTGCCTTCGCCGTCGTGCGCATGCCGGCGACGCGGGGCGGCGGCGGTCACATGCACATGCACTGAGCCGCTCAGCTCACCCATCGAATGACCGCCGCGAACAGCGCCCCTTCCCGACGGAGGGGCGCTGTTCGTGCCGCCCGGATCGGAACCCGGCCATCTGGCCGGCGCGAGCGGACCCCCTCCGGCGGCACCGTGGGCATGCACCCCGACGACCAGAGGCAGGCCCACCATGACCATCACCGCAGCACCCCGACCACAGCGGTCCGTCACGCGCACCCAGACGCCGCCGACTGGCAATGCATCCCCGCGCGTCGGTCTCATCGAGCGCCGACGCCGCGCCGTCGCCTTCGGACTGCTGGTGTCCGCCCAGTTCGTCGTCATGCTCGACACCTCGATCGTCAACGTGGCCCTTCCGTCCATCCAGGCCGACCTCGGACTCAGCCCGGCCGGTCTGACCTGGGTGGTCAACGCCTACGTCCTCACGTTCGGCGGACTGCTGCTGCTGTCGGGTCGTGCCGCGGACCTGTTCGGCCGGCGCCGCATGTTCATGGCCGGCTCGGCCATGTTCACCGTCGGCACCCTGCTGGCGGCCGCCGCCGCAAACGAAGGGATGCTCGTAGGCAGGGCGGATCATCCAGGGCACCGGCGCCGCAGCCCTGAGCCCCGCTGCCATGTCGCTGCTGCTGGTGACCTTCCCCGGACACGCCCGCGCCAAGGCGATGAGCATCTGGGGCGCCGCGTCGGCCGTCGGAGGAGCGACCGGGGTCTTCCTCGGTGGACTCCTCGCCGGCTCGTTCGGCTGGTCCTCGGTCTTCCTCGTCACGGTGCCTGTCTCGGTCGCGGCGGTCGTCCTGGCCCGACGGGTGCTCGACGAGCCCGCGACCGGTCGCCCGGCACCGGTTCGACTGGCCCGGTGCGGCGACCAGCACCGGCGCCGTCATCGCCTTGGTGCACGGCTGCCTCGGCGCAGCAGACGGCGCCTGGACCTCACCGTCCGTCCTGTCGAGCTTCATCGGCTTCATCGCGCTCACGGTCGCCTTCATCCACATCGAGCGCCGCGCCGCTGAGCCGCTGGTGCCGCTCGAGCTCTTCAGGTCGAGGGTCCTGTCCACCGGTGTTGGCCTCGCCCTTCTCGGCGGAGCCGCCCGAGCCTCCACCTTCGTGCTCGTCGCTCTCTACCTGCAGCAGGCCCTGCACATGGCCCCCCGGCAGGCCGGGCTGGCGATGGTCCCCACCTCCCTCACCGGGTTCGCCGTGTCCCTCGCACTCCTCCCGCGGGTGCTGCGGGTGCTCGGCCCCCGGCGGACCCTCGTCATCGGGCTCGTGGTCCTCGCCGCCGGACACCTGTGGCTGGCGTACGGACCGCGCGGGTCCGGATACCCGGTCGCGGTTCTCCCCGGCCTGCTGCTGGTCGCCACGGGTGTCGCGCTCAGCTTCACGCCCACCACCATGGTCATCGCAGCCGCGATGCCCGAGACGCACACCGGCCTCGCCTCCGGGATGGCGGGCTCGGCGACCCAGGTCGGCGCTGCGCTGGGCACCGCCACCTTCACCGCGATCGGAATGTCGGTCAGCGGGTCAAGCGCCGCCGTCCTCACCCCGTCCGGATTCACCGCCGCGTTCACCGCCGCAGCCGTGGTCTCGCTCATCACCGCGGCCCTGGGATGCAGGGTCGCGCACGGGCGACGCTGAGCTCAACCCGTGAGCCGCTGGGGCGGCTGTGGATTGACCCCGCGAAAGTGGTGGCGGTGGTTACCCGGAGTTGTGTTGAGGCGCCGCCGGAAGCTGCGGTTCATGGTCTCGGGGGTGCCGAACCCGCAGGTCCTAGCGATCTGCTCGACCGTCCGGTTCGTGGTCTCGAGCAGCCGGCATGCTGACTCGAGTCGGACGGCCTCGACGTGGTCAGCTGCGGTGACGCCGACCTCGGACTTGAAGACCCGGCTGAACTGCCGTTCGGACAGGTTGAGCTGGCGAGCGAGGGCAGCGACGGACAGATCGTCGGTGAGGTGGTCGCGTAGCCAGGACAGCAGGTCGCGTCACCGGTGCGGTGTCGGCGGCCTGCGCCGGCCAAAAGGGCGGAGAACTGGGCCTGTCCACCGGACCTCTGGAGGTAGACGACGAGTCGGCGGGCGACCGTGGCGGCGGCAGCGTGTCCGTGGTCGTCGGCGACCAGTGCGAGCGCGAGGTCGATGCCGGCGGTGACACCGGCCGAGGTCCACACGTTGCCGTCGCGGACGTAGATGGCGTCGGCGTCGACGGTGACGCCCTCGTAGCGGTCGTCGAGGAGCCTGCAGGCATCCCAGTGGGTGGTGGCGCGGCGACCTTCCAGCAGTCCGGCGGCGGCGAGGACGAATGCGCCCGAGCAGACGGAGGTGACGCGACGAGTGTCGACGGCGAGCCGTCGTACGTGGTCGAAGCAGCTCCTCGTCTGCCGTCGCGGTGTGGATGCCGGTGCCGCCGGCCACCATCAGCGTGTCCACGGGGCCTTTGATGTCACCGATCGGCGACGAGGCGAACTCCAGGCCACAGCTGGACATCACCGGGCCACCTCGAGTGGTGACCACCTCGGTCCGGTACGTCGCCTCGTCGAGGAACCGCGAGGCGGTGGAGAAGACCTCCAGCGGTCCGGTGACGTCGAGGATCTGGGCGGAGTCGAAGGTCGCAATGACGATCCGCGGCTCAATCACTGAGCATCCATGGGATCACTCTAGGTCGCAGGCATGACCGAGATCGTCAACCGTGTGTCCGGTCCAAGTCATTGTGGATGGAGGGGGGTGCCCCGACGCTGAGGTCGTGACCGAAACCCTCGCCCGCGCAGCTGCCCTCCACCCGTGGCGGACCCTCTCCGCCTGGGGGCTGATCCTGCTGGTGTCGATGGTCGCCATCGGTGGCCTGATCGGGTCGGCGTTCACGTCCGACACCAGCCTGACGACCAACCCGGACTCGGCGCGGGCCCACCAGCTGCTTGACGAGAACTTCCCGCAGGGTGACCAGGTCGACGAAGGTGTCGTCATCTACTCGGCGACCTTGACCAGCGACGACTCCGAGTTCCGGGCTTTCGTCGCTGAGGTGCGGTCCGCGATCGAGGCCACCGGCGCAGCGCAGACCGTCCGGGACCCCTACGCGGACGGCCAGTGGGGCATCTCCGAGGACGGGCACGCGGCCGTCGTCACGCTGGTGCTGGCTCCGCACTCAGGCGATGGAATCGTCGACATCCTGGACGAGGTCGTTGCCGCGGACTCAGCGGCGAGCTTCGACGTCGACATCACCGGCAACAACACTCTCGACCACGATTTCAACGAGCTCTCGGAATCCGACCTCACCAATGGAGAGCTCAAGTTCGGGCTACCCGCGGCCATGATCGTGCTGGTCCTGGTCTTCGCCGCACTGGTGGCCGCGTTCCTCCCCATGACCATCGCCATCGTGTCCATCATCGTGACCGTCGCCATCTCCTCGGGCCTGGGCCAGGTCACGTCGCTGTCCTTCTTCATCGTCAACATGATCACCGCCATGGGTCTCGCGCTGGGCATCGACTACAGCCTCTTCGTGCTCTCCCGCTATCGGGAGGAGCGGCTGTCCGGTCGCGACAAGATCGACGCGATCGTGGCCACCGGCGGCACCAGCGGCAAAGCGGTCCTGTTCTCCGGAAGCTCGTTCGTCGTGGCCCTGCTCGGCCTGCTGCTGGTCCCGGACCCGATCCTGCGCAGCCTGGCCCTCGGCGCCATCATCGTCGGCGCGGTCACCATGGCCGCTGCACTGACCCTGTTGCCGGCCCTGCTGTCCCTCTTGGGCGACCGGGTCAACGCGATGCGGCTGCCGATCGTGGGCCGTGCCTATTCCGCCGAAAGCCCGTTCTGGACGCGGGCCGTCGGCGCAGTGGTACGACGTCCCGCAACCGCGCTGGCCGCCGGACTGCTCATCCTGCTCGCCGCGGCCGCGCCGGTCCTGGGACTGCAGACCGGCGCCTCCGGTGTCAACCTGCTCCCCGACGACACCTTCGCCAAGTCCGGCGCCCTCGCTCTCGAGCGGAGCTTCCCGGGCAGCACGACCACCGACCCAGCCCAGGTGGTCGTCTCCGGAAACGTCACATCCAGCGACGTGACCGCGGCCATCGCACGCTTCGAAGACTCCATCGCCGACGACCCCGACTTCGGCCCTTCACAGCTGCAGATCGCCGACAGCCATCAGGTGGCGGTGATGAGCGTCCCTCTCATTGGCGACCCCGACCACACCCAGGCCCGCCGCGGGCTCGAACGGCTCCGCACCGACTTGGTTCCCGCCGCGTTCGGCGGCACCGAGACCAGCGTGCTGGTCGGTGGCACCACCGCGGAGAACGTTGACTACTCCGACGTGATCAACGGTTGGCTGCCGATCGTGCTGGCCTTCGTCCTCGGGCTCAGCTTCCTCCTGCTCACCCTGGTGTTCCGCTCGGTGGTTCTGTCGGCCACCGCCGTCATCCTCAACCTGCTCTCGGTAGGGGCCGCGTACGGCCTGCTGGTCCTGGTCTTCCAGAACGGGGTGGGCGCCGAATGGCTCGGGTTCCAACAGGTCGAACGAGTGGAGGCCTGGGTCCCGGTGTTCCTATTCTCGGTGCTCTTCGCCCTGTCGATGGACTACCACGTCTTCCTGTTGAGCCGGATCAGGGAGCGCTACGCACAGACCGGCGATACCAACCAGGCAGTCGTGCACGGAATCGCCACGACCGGCCGCGTCATCACCGGCGCCGCGCTGATCATCGTCGTGGTCTTCGCCGGGTTCGCGGCCGGCCAGCTGGTGATGTTCCAGCAGATGGGCTTCGGGGTCGCCGTGGCGCTGCTCGTGGACGCGACCCTGATCCGAATGGTCATCGTGCCCGCCGCCATGACCGTGCTGGGCCGATGGAACTGGTACCTGCCATCCTGGCTCGGCTGGCTTCCCGAGCTGCACGTCGAGGGCGAAAAGGCTCTGGTGGTGGCGGCTGCCGAGGCAGCTGAGCCCACGCCTGTGCGGGTGTGAACCCCGTACCGCTCTCCAGGCCGCGTGTGCTCCGCGTGAGCAGCCCTACGCTCGTGGTGTGCTGAACGTCGCGGTGCTGGGGCCTCTGGAGGTCACCCGCGATGGTGAACGCCTGCACGTACCGGCGGGCCGTTCGTCGGAGCTGGTGGTGCGGCTCGCGCTCGAGGCCGGTGCGCCTGTGAGCGCGGAGCGGCTGGTCGAGGACCTGTGGGCGTGGATGCGGCCGCCGAGACGCGCCGCAACACGCTGCAGTCGAAGATCGCCATGATGCGGCGAGCTCTCGGCGCCTCGGCCGTCGTCAGCCGGGACGGCGGGTACGCGCTGGCCGTCGACGAGTCGCAGGTCGACGCCCTGGTGGTGCTGCGGACAGGCGGAGGCGGCGGTGCGGCTACGAGAGGCGGGGGAGCCCAAGGTGCCGCCGACCTGACGGCGACGACGCTGGCGGCTCTTCCGTGGGACGGGCTCTCGAGTCGCTCGGCGACGCCGACTGGGCCGAGCGTGCACCGCACTCGCATCGACGAGGCCCGGAGCACCCTCCTCGAGATCCAGTTCTGGGCGCACCTGCAGCTCGGCGACCTGGGCAGCGTGATCGGCGAGCTGGAGGCCGCCGTCGCGGCGTACCCGTACCAGGAGAGCCTCTGGGAGCTGCTGATCACGGCGCTCTACCGAGCCGGCCGCCAGGGCGATGCGTTGGCGACGTACCAGCGTGTCCGGCGAAACCTGGCCGACGACCTCGGCCTCGACCCTGGGCCCGCAGCTGCAGGGGCTCGAGCAACGGATCCTGGCGCAGGAGGTGCCGGTCGTCGTGGCGACCTCCGGCGTGGACGGATCTGCCGATCGGGAACCTGCCGTCCATGTCGGCCGGCCTGGTCGGCCGTGAGCAGGAGGTGGCGACGCTGTCCGACGCTGCTCACCCGCGAACGTCTGGTCGAGCTCGTCGGGCCTGGCGGGATCGGCAAGACGGCGGTGGCGCTCGAAGTCGGCCGCCGGCTGAGGAGCCCCGACGGGGTGTGGCTGGCCCGGCTCGAGACCGCCGTCACCGTCTCCGACGTGGTCGACGTGCTGGTGGCGGCCCTCACGGGCCGGGCGGTGAGGCGGCCCTCCTCGAGCGGCTCAAGGGCACGCTCGGCGGTGGTGATCCTCGACAACTGCGAGCACGTCGTGGACGCTGCGTCGGCGCTGGCGGTGCGGCTGCTGGACCACGCGCCGGACCTGAGAGTCCTGTGCACAAGTCAGGTTCCGCTCGAGGTCGACGGCGAGCGCCTCGTCGAGCTGGCACCGCTCTCGCAGCGCGGACGCGGTCGAGCTCTTCGTTCGTCGGGCCCAGCGCCTCACGGAGTCGGCGTACGCCGACGAGAGCGTGCGCGAACCTGTGCCGGTCGCTGGACGGACTGCCGCTGGCGATCGAGCTCGCCGCTGCCCGGACCAGCACCCTGACGGTCGAGGAGATCACTCGCCGCCTCGACGACCGGTTCACGTCCTGAACGACTCCGGCGAGCCGTCGTCCGGAACGGCGCCGCTCGCTGCAGGTCGACGATCCAGTGGAGCTACGAGCTGCTCTTCCCCGACGACCAGCGGGGCCTCTGGGCGCTGGCGACCTTCGCGGGTGGGGCTCCCCTCCCTGCGGTCGAGTTCGTCCTCGAGGCACTTGGTGTGCCCGCTGCCGCCGCGATCGACGTCGTCGACCGGCTCGTGACCCGGTCGCTGGTCATCGTGCACGACGACCGACGCGCGTGACGGACGGCTGGCGGCACGCGGTACCGGTTGCTGGACAGCATCCGGGCGTTCGCGCTGGAGGCGATGGCGGGAGGCGGGGCTGCACCGAGACGGGACGTCGCCGCGCACGCCCGCTGGTACGCCGACCGCGGCGCGGGAGTCCACGCGCGGGCGTACGCAGCGGTCGCCAGGACGAGTATCTCCCTTCGCCCGCGCCGAGCGGGCCAACATCGACGCGGCCCTGGCGTGGAGCGTCGAGCACGACCCCGGCGGCGCTCGACCTGGCCCCGGGTTCGGCTGGGCCTGGGTCGTCCTGGGTGACAGCCGGGGCGCGGAACGGATCGTGGCCGCCCTGGCTGCGGTCGAGCCGAAGGCTCGACGCGGCCCGCGACCGCGCCGGGGCCCTGCTCCTGGCCGGATGGATCGAGGCCTCGACGCGGTGACCTCGCCCGGCGCGGGACGCACGTCGACGCAGCGACCGGACTCGCCGAGTCGAGCTGACGACCCCGACCTGCAGGCCCGGTGTGCCTACTACCTGGCCTACGTCGTCTCGCACCACGGCGAGTTCGCGGAGGCACTGGAGCTCACCGATCGGAGCCGGGCACACTCTACGACTGGCTGGACCGACCGTGGGACCAGGCCGCCAACGCACTGTTCGCCGCCCGGGCCGCGATCTCTGCCGGTGACGAGCCGCGCAGCGTCGAGACCGTCGCCGAGGTCGAGCGACTGGCTGCGCGTCGTCGAGGACCCGTGGCTGACAGTCCGCGGGGAGGCCGTTCTCGGGGAGCTGGCCCGGATCCAACGGCGGTTCGACGACGCTGTCGTCCACCTCCGTCAGTGCGACCGAGACCTCCCGGCGGCTCGGCTTCCTGCAGACCGAGGCCTACCAGCTCTCCAGCCTGGGTCGTGCCCAGTGCCAGGCCGGCGACTACGAGTCCGGCGTCGGCCACCCTGCGTGACCGTCGATCGACAAGGCCGAGGCGACCGGGCGACGTGCGGCTGGCGGCTCTGGCGCGAGTGCACCTGGGTCGGGTCCTGCGGGCCGAGGGTCACCTCGCACGGGCGCGAGCGGCGCTGGAGTCGCGGCCGCGCCTGGCACCGGGCAGTCCGGCGGCGGCGAACAGGCGCCGCTCGGCGAGTGCCTGCTGGCCGCGCTGGACGCGGCGGACGGCGTCCCGGGCGCGGAGGACCGGCTGGTCGCTGCTCCTGGCCGAGGCGCGCGCCGCACGGACGCGGCCCACGTCGAGGTCTTCGCGCTGGACGCGCTCGGCCGGCTGGCGGCCGACAGCCGGCGACCCGGCCGAGGCCCGCGACCTCTGCGACCGGGCGGACCTGCGGATGGAGGTCGCCTCACACTTCATCACCGAGCACGACCGGACCGACGCGCACTGGGTCAGGGCGACCGTCTGACCGGTCGTGCCTCGCGCTCGTTGAGCACCAGGAAGCCGAAGCGAGCCCGGTCATGACCACCGCGATGCCCACCACCTGCGGGTCGCTGAGCGTGCTCGCCGAGCAGGAGGAACGACCACACCACCGCGAGGGCCGGCTGCACGACCTGGGCGATCCCGATCGTGCCGATCTGGATGGTGCGCTGGGCGTAGACCAACAGCCGTGCGCGCAGACACCGGTGAGCAGGGTGAGGATCAGCATGTAAGTCCAGCCGGTGCGGCTCAGGCCGAAGACGTCGCCGTTGTGAGCGCCAGCGGGAGCACCGCGACCGCGCGCGATCGGGCTGACCGTCGACATGAACGTCGCGACCTCCATGTCGCGTCGGAAGTAGCGCGTCGACACGACGTACCCGGTCCAGAGCAGCATCGCCGACGAAGCCGAACACGTTGCCGCGGATCGAGGCGTCGCCGTTCGGGTGGTGCGTTCAGCAGCACCATCACGACGCCGCCGAAGGCCACGAGCGCGAACACCAGCGCGCGGGAGTTGAAGTACTCGTGGAAGAGCAGCGCGCCGGCCGGGACGATCAGGAACGGCGAGAGCGACCCGATCAGGGCCGCGTTGGCGACGCTGTTGTGGGTGGCTCCGACGAAGAAGATGGCGAGGTTCAGCCCGAAGAAGACCCCTGGCACGAACGCCTGGCGGACGTCGCGCAGCGTGACCCGCCGGCCGGTGCTCCGCAGGTAGACGTGCCAGATCGACGCTCACCGTCACCATCCGCCAGAACGCGAGCAGCACGCCCGGGGTCTCGGCGCGCTTGACCAGGGTCGAGCTCAGCGAGAACGCCACGACCACCCCGACGACGGCGAGGGCCCCCAGCGTCCGGGCACTCAGTGTCCGGACGGGCGCGGTGGCGAGTGATCGCGGTCATCGGTAGTGCGACCCTAGCGTCTTCCGGCTGATTCGGACCGGGTCACTTCGAGGCGATCCACGAGACGATCAGGCTGTCCGGGAAGGTGACCAGGTGGTCGCGAGCCAGGGCGTCGACCAGCTCGCTGTCGCCGGCCAGGTGGGCGCGGGCGATCGCCACGACCTGTCGGTCCCGGCTGGTCTGACGGCGAGGCCCTGGGCCCGGTCCAGCCGGTGCGGGTCGCCGCTCCAGCAGGGCCGCCATCACGACCACGACGGCGTCGTCGGTCGTGTCGGCGCCGGCGACGATCCAGGAGATGGCGACGACGTCGCCGCCGATCGCTCGTCGGATCACGGCGTCCACGCCGCTCGTCGTTCATGGGCCTCGACCCTGCACCAGCGGTCGCTGACGGGCTCCTGACGGCGGCCGGCCCGCTGTCAGCGCCGCGTCAGCGGTGCGCCCACCATCGGTACCGACGCACGAGCGGCGTGCACGACATCGAGGAAGCAGGCCAGACATGTTGCAGCACATCACTTCGTGGTCGTACCGGCACCGGTGGCTCGTCGTGGTCGCGCTGGGTCGCCGTCCTGGTGTCCATCAACCTCGCCGGGTCGATGCCTTCGGAGGCGAGAGCAAGCAGGAGTTCCTCTCGCCGGGCACGGACTCCAAGGCCGCCGTCGAGCTCCTCGACGAGCGGTTCCCGGACCGGGCCGGCGACACGGTCACCGTCGTCATCCACGACGACGCGGGAGTCGGCCTCCGCCGGAGTGCGCAGCGTCGCCGAGCCCCTCGTCGACGCGGTTCGCGAGCTGCCCCACGTCGTCGACGTGGTCGCGCCGTGGGACGCAGCCGGCAGCGGCCAGGTCTCGGCCGACGGCACCACGGCGTACGCCGTCGTCCAGCTCGACACGCACGGGTGCCCGCTTCCCGGTCGACGTCGCCGCCGAGATGGTCGACCTCGCCGCCGACGCTCGCGGCGGCCGGCGTCCAGATCGAGCTGTCCGGCCAGGCGATCGAGAACGTGCAGTCCAGCAGCATGGGCGCCGAAGGCCCGGGACTCGCGGTCGCCGCGCTGATCCTGCTGATCGCGTTCGGCTCGCTCGTCGCCATGGGCCTGCCGCTCGCCACCGCGCTGTTCGGTGTCGGGATCGGCCTGGCCTGCGGCAAGCTGATCGCCAACCTCATCGACGTCCCCGAGTGGGCGAGCTCCGTGGCGATCATGATCGGCCTCGGTGTCGGCATCGACTACGCCCTGCTGATCCTCACCCGCTACCGCAGCGAGCTCGGCACCGGCGCCGAGCCCCGGCAGGCGGTCGGCCACCGCCATGGCCACCGCGGGCAGGTCCGTCGTCTTCGCCGGCGTCACCGTCGTCATCTCGCTGCTCGGCATGCTGACCATGAACCAGCCCTACGTCCCGGGCGTCGTCTTCTCCGCGGTCCTGACCGTGGTCGCGGTGATGCTGGCGGCGCTGACCCTGCTGCCCGCGCTGATCGGGTTCGCCGGTCGCAACATCGACCGGCTGCGGATCCCGTTCCCGCGCCGCTCCCGGGCACACCGAGGGTCAGGGCTTCTGGCACCGCTACAGCCGCTTGATCCAGCGCCGCCCGATCCTCGCCGGCGCTCGCCGGCGCCGCCGCGCTGGGCGTGCTCATCGTCCCGATCTCCGATCTCCACCTCGGCTACCCCGACGACGGCAACGACCCCACCAGCCTGACCACCCGTCGTGCCTACGACCTCATGACCGACGGGTTCGGTGCCGGGTTCAACGGCGCCTTCGTGCTGGTCGCCGACCGCGGTGACGAGTCGGCCCTGGCCGACCTCGGACGCCTCGACGACGCCCTGCAGCACACGCCCGGGGTGGCCGCCGTGTCACCGCCCATCGCCGGCCCCGGCGCGGCGACGCCGCCCTCATCACCGTCACCCCGACCACCAGTCCCCAGGACGAAGCGACACCAAGCAGCTGCTCACTCGCCTGCGCGACGACGTCGTGCCCGACGCCATGGCCGGCAGCGACGTGGTGGTGAAGGTCGGCGGCATCACCGCGGCCGACGTCGACCAGACGAACAGCATCCAGAACCGGCTGCCGGTGTTCATCGTGGCCGTCATCCTGCTGGCGCTGCTGTTGCTGGTCGCGGTCTTCCGCTCCGTGGTGTCGCCGCCCAGGCCGCCGTGTCCAACCTGCTCTCGATCGCCGCGGCGTACGGCGTCGTGGCCTACGCCGCCCAAGGCGGCTGGCTCGGGGACCTCGTCGGGATCACCACGCCGACCCCCATCCCGGCGTTCATCCCGATGATGATGTTCGCGATCCTGTTCGGCCTCTCGATGGACTACGAGGTGTTCCTCCTGTCCCGGATCCGCGAGGAGTACCTCCGGACGCGCGACAACGCCTCCGCCGTCTCGGACGGGCTCGCCGTCCACGGGCAAGGTGATCACCGCCGCGGCGCTGATCATGGCCGCCGTCTTCGGGGCCTTCATCCTCGACGACCAGATCTTCCTGAAGATCATCGGGATCGGCATGGCCGCGGCCGTCGTCATCGACGCCGTGATCATCCGGCTCCTGCTCGTCCCGGCCGTGATGCAGCTGCTTCGGCGACCAGCAACTGGTGGATCCCGAGCTGGCTCGACCGCCTGCTACCGACCCTCGACATCGAAGGGACGACGACCCAGCCCGAGCCCGGAGCCCGCACCGACGCGCGCCCTCGAGAACGTCTGACCCGACCGCCCGACCACCACGAAAGGAACTGTCATGAGCACACTCACCGCCGAGGTCACGACTCGGAACCTGGCGCCCAGCCCGACGCTGCGCCGCACCACCGGATGGCTGTTCATCGTGAGCGCCGTGGCGTTCGCGACGGCCGCCACCGTCCTCTCATCGACCTTCGACTGGCCCGACATCCTGCGCGAGCCCGCCGACGTCGTACTCCCCAGCTTCGTCGACGGCGGGACCAGCCTGATCTGGACCTGGTTCGCCGTCGCCTGGACGTACGGCGTCATGGCGGTCCCGATGCTGCTGCTGCCGGCCGCCCTGGGCCGGACGTGACGACGTGGTGCTGCGTGCGGCCACCGCGGTCGGCGTCGCCGGCGTGCTGCTGTCGGTCACGGGCTTCCTGCGGTGGGTGTTCGTCGTGCCGCCGCTGGCGCGGGAGTACGTCGCCGGCGACGCCACCACCCGCGAGGCGGTCGCCGCCGCGTGGACCGCCCAGCACCAGTACGGCGGCGCACTGCTCGGCGAGCACCTCGGTGAGGTGCTGGCCATCGCCTGGTCGGTCACCGTCGCGATCGTGATCCTGCGGACCCGGGTCCTGCCGGGCTGGGTCGGCGTCAGCGGCCTCGTGGTCAGCGTCCTGTATCTCCTCAACCAGGGCGACGTCATGGCCACGGCGATCCCGAACTTCCCCGTCTGGGACCTCGCCGGCCTCCTCGGCAGCTCGACCTGGGGCATCTGGGTCGCGGCCCTGGGCGTGGCGATCCTGCGCCGGCGCGAATCATGACGACGGCGCGCGAGCTGGTGGAGGTGGCCTCCTACCAGCCGCCGACACCGGTTCGGGCGCAGCTGCTCGCGACCGAGCACTGGAGCCTGCTCGCCACTCGGGGCATGACCTGGTCGGAGGTGATGAGCCGCATCTCGGTGCACCTCACCGTCTCATCAGCAGCCCTGGTGGTGCTAGCGCTGGCCACGCAGGCGACGGGGTTCGGCGTCGCCTTCCGCGTCCTCTCGATCGGCCTGACCTCCGCCATCCTGGTCCTGGGGACGCTGACGGGGTTTCGTGTCCACAGCGCCAGCAGAGAAGACGCGGCCATCGTGCTGGCCATGAACCGGTTGCGTGCCGGGTATGCGCACCTAGACCCCGGGCTTGCCGAGTACCTCGTCACCAGTCAGCACGACGATCAGGCAGGGCTGATGATGACTTACACGATGGGGATGCCTCGCAGCGCGATCAGCCACGTCCTCGGCAGCACGTCCATGTTCATCCACATCATCAACGCAATGGTCGCCGGCACTCTCGGCGCGCTGATCGCCGATGCCGCCGAAGGTCGCCCCTTCGCCACCGCGGTGGCCGGGGCCGTGACGGGCGTCGTCTACCTGGCCGTGGTCGTGTGGGCAGCCGGAAGGTCGTTCGATCGGCCCGTGCTCGACGCACGCTTCCCTACGGAGCGGCAAGCCACCGCGTGAACCCCACGCTCAGTCCTGACGCTGTCCCGGCCGGGCCGACGGCGAGCGGACAGTCGCTGGACAGGGCCGCGTCCCAGGGTGAGGTCGACCCCCACAGATCCCGGTCATTCGACCGGGGCGAGCCACGCGTGTTCGCAGCAGTGTGGAGCCATCGACAGACCCAACGGATCACAGAGGTGAGGAAGATGAACGCGACTCTCTCGATCAAGGACATCTCTGCACACGAGGGCGAGTGCGTCAGCCAGACCCGGCCGTCTTGCTGGTGTGGGCAGGACCTTCAGTACGTCGACCGCAGTCACTGCCCGCGGTGTGGCCGGTCGGGCTCTCGCTGGGCAGGTCGATGATGTGCCTCCATCTCGCCCGCCGACAGCTCCTTGGCCGATCTGGCACCAATCTGGCACCACCCGGTCTATCTTGCTCCGCCAGTAGGACCCAGCATTTGAGACCCTGCGGGCTGACCTGCGGTTTCTCGTGGTGGAGCCTAGGGGACTCGAACCCCTAACCCCCTGCTTGCAAAGCAGGTGCGCTACCAATTGCGCCAAGGCCCCTTGCGGGGATGAAGCCGGGGAGGCTCAGGGGCGCTTGACCGCGTCGGTGGCCTCGGCCCAGAGGGCCTGCTCGGCCTTGCCCTCGTCGTACTTCTTCTTCGCGAACACCGCGCCGGCCGCGGCGAGGGCGATGAGGAGGAGCTTCTTCATGCCGGAGACCGTAGCAAGGGGTACGCCGCGACGAAGAACCCTCAGCGGTTGACCCGCTCCCACTTGGAGACGATCAGGTCGATGTAGGTGTCCACGCCGGGGCCGGGGTCCTGGCCGTGCGTGCCACCGGTCTGGTGGGTGCCGTCCTCCAGGAGGGACGACTCCCCGGTGACCGGGTCGAGGGTCGGGTCCGCGAGCACCGTGTGCCGCCAGTCGACGATGTAGGTGTGCGGCCGGGTCCGGGCCAGGTGCCGCGAGTACCGGTTGTAGAGCCGCAGCGTGACGTCCTTGTCGCGCTGGTAGGAGCCGGCCCGCACCACCATCACCAGGAAGACGTTGGTCTCGGCGGGCAGCTGGGCGATGGCCCGGCGCAGCCGGGCCGCGCTCCACTCCGGGAAGTGGCAGCGGTTGGTGCCGAGCGCCATCACGAAGTTCGCGGGCTCCGGGTTGACCCGCAGGTACGCCGCCATCCGCTGCCGCAGGGCCGAGACCGGCCGGCCGCGCTGGTGGTCGATGTACCAGTCCGGCTCGACCTGGCGCAGCCGCGGCGCCACCCGGTAGAGCGTCGAGTCGCCGATGATGAACGTCCCCGACAGGGGTGGCGGTGGCACCGAGCGGTCGTCGGCACCGGCGGGGACCGGCTGGGCCAGGGTCACCAGCACGGCGACGAGCGCGCCGAGGACGTACTTCTTCAAACGGGACTCCGTGGTGGGCCTAACAGGACTTGAACCTGTGACCTCTTCCTTATCAGGGAAGCGCTCTAACCGTCTGAGCTATAGGCCCGCGAGTCGGCCGGCGACCGGACGCCGACCGAACGGGAAGATTACCGGAGCCGGGAGCGCGGCGCCGAATCGAGGTCAGTTGTCCTCGGCCAGCGTGACCTCGACGCCGCCGAGCAGCGACGCCGACATGTTGTAGAGGAAGGCGCCCAGCGTGCAGATCGCGGTCACCAGCACCACGTCGACCGCGGCCACGATCATCGTGAAGCCGACCACCCGGCGGGTGCCGAGGTAGTCCTCGATGTCGAACGTCGAGGCGTCCTGGCCACCGACGACGTCGCGGACCGTCTGGTTGATCGAGTCCCACACGTCGGCCGCGTCGAGCACCGTCCAGACCATGAGCACCGAGACGACGATGACGATGCCGAGGGCGATCGAGAGCAGGAACGACGTCTTCATGATCGACCACGGGTCGATGCGGGTCAGCCGCAGCCGGGCCCGGCGGCTGGGCCGCGGCGTCGCGGCCGCCCGCTCGGCCAACTTGTCGGCGCGGGTCGGTTTCGGGTCGCGGACCGGGCGGGACTTCGCCGCGGGCGGCGCGGCCACGACCGGGGGCGGGGCCGCAGCGGGCCGCGCCGTCTCGGTCGTACGCGCGGCCGGCGCCTGCGCGAGCTGGGACTGGGTCGCCGGCGACGGCTGACCCACAGGTGCGGCCGGTGAAGCGGCTGCGGCAGCCGCGGCAGCCGCCGCGCTCGGCGGCGGGCCGGCGGGTGCGGCCGGGGCCGCCTTCTTGGCGGCCTTGGTCGCAGCGGCCTTGCGCGCCTGCGCCGGCGGGTCGGTGGGCTTCGGGCGGGCCGGCTGCTTGGCGGTCTTCTTGGCGGCCGGGCGCGCAGCGCGGCCCCGCGGCGGCGCGGGGGGCGGCGGGGGCGTCGCGCTGCCGTTGCGGCTGCCGGTGTCGGCCGACTCGCTCGGCATCGGCGGCAGCACCTTGCCGTGGGAGCCGTTCGAGCCGGTGGGTGACCCGGTGGTGGAGCCGGAGGGGCTGCCGTTGCTGCTGCCCTGCGCCGGCCGCTTCGGGGGCAGGGGCAATGCCACCGTGTCCTCTCGGCCGGTGTTGCTCGGACGGTCAGCCATCGACTGTCACATCCCCCTGCATCGAAGTTCGGGCAGCGTCACTCGGACGCGTCGTCGCCCATCGATTGTTGCATCCGCCTCGGCATTCTCCGATTCAGCGCTCTGGGACCCGGACTCGGGCTCGGACGCGGACCGCTCGGCCGGCTCGGCCTCGGCCTCGGGAGCGTCGGCCCCGGAGACCTCCCCCTCCCCGGCGGTACCCTCCGCCTCCAGCTCCTCCTCGACCTTGGCCTCGACCGACCGGGCCACCACCGCGACGGCGTCGCCGTCCTTGGGCGTCACGAACTTCACGCCCATCGTGGAGCGGCCGGTCGGCCGGAAGTCCTCGTTGATCGGGCTGCGCACGACCTGGCCGCCCTGGGTGATCGAGAGGATCTCGTCGCCGTCCTCGACGATGAACGCGCCGACCAGGACCCCGCGCTGCTCGTTGGCCAGCGTCATCGCCTTGACGCCCTTGGTGCCGCGGTTGGTCAGGCGGTACTCGCTGATCCGGCTGCGCTTGGCGAAGCCGCCGTCGGTCATCGTGAAGACGTACTGGATGTTCTCCTCGGAGTCCTCGGCCGCCGCCTGCGCCGCGGCGATCACCGACATCGAGAGCACCGAGTCGCCGTCGGCGTACTTCATGCCGGAGACGCCGGACGTGGCCCGGCCCATCGGCCGCAGCTGGCTGTCGTCGGCCCTGAACCGGACGGCCTGCCCCTTGCGCGAGACCAGCAGGATCTCGTCCTCGGGGAAGACCAGCTCGGCGCCGATCAGCTCGTCGTCGTCCTCGCGGAAGTTGATCGCGATGACGCCGGCCTGGCGCGGGCTGTTGTAGTCGCCCAGCCGGGTCTTCTTGACCAGGCCGTTGCGGGTCGCGAGCACGAGGTAGGGCGCCTGCTCGTAGTCGCGGATCGCCAGCACCTGCGCGATGTTCTCGTCCGGCTGGAACGACAGCAGCCCGGCCACGTGCCCGCCCTTGGCGTCGCGCGAGGCCTCGGGCAGGTTGTAGGCCTTGGTCCGGTAGACCCGGCCGGCGGTGGTGAAGAACAGCAGCCAGTGGTGGTTGGTCGTCGCGATGAAGTGCTCGACCACGTCGTCGCCGCGCAGCGTCGCGCCGCGCACGCCCTTGCCGCCGCGCTTCTGCGAGCGGTACTGGTCGGCGCGGGTCCGCTTGGCGTAGCCGCCGCGCGTGATGGAGACGACGAGCTCCTCGTCGGGGATCAGGTCCTCCATCGAGAGGTCGCCGTCGGCCGCGATGATCTGCGTACGCCGGTCGTCGCCGTACTTGTCGACGATCTCGCCGAGCTCCTCGGAGACGATCGCTGCGCTGGCGCGCCTCGTTGGCCAGGATGTCCTCGAGGTCGGCGATCACGCAGCTCGATCGTCGGCCAGGTCGTCGATGATCTTCTGGCGCTGCAAGGCGGCCAGCCGGCGCAGCTGCATGTCGAGGATCGCGGTGGCCTGGAGCTCGTCGATGTCGAGGAGCTCCATCAGCCCCTGCGCGCGCGTCGTCGACGTCGGGAGAACGCCGGATCAGCGCGATCACCTCGTCGAGCGCGTCGAGCGCCTTGACCAGGCCGCGCAGGATGTGCGCGTCGCTCCTCGGCCTCGCGCAGGCGGTAGCGGGTGCGCCGCTGGATGACCTCGATCTGGTGGGCGACCCAGTTGCTGATGAACTGGTCGACGCTCAGAGCGTGCGGGGCACGCCGTCGACCAGGGCCAGCATGTTGGCGCTGAAGTTGGTCTGCAGCTCGGTGTGCTTGAGCAGGTTGTTGAGGACCACGCGGGCCACGGCGTCGCGCTTGAGCACGACGACCAGCCGCTGGCCGGTGCGGCCCGGAGGAGTCGTCGCGCACGTCGGCGATCCCCTGGACCTTGCCGGTGTCGGCCAGGTCGGCGATCTTCAGCGCCAGGTTGTCCGGGTTGACCATGTAGGGCAGCTCGGTGATCGACAGGCAGGTGCGGCCCTTGCTGTCCTCGTCGATCTCGATCACCGCCCGCTGGGTGATCGAGCCGCGGCCGGTGCGGTAGGCCTGCTCGATGCCCGTCGCGGCCGACGATCAGCGCGCCGTTGGGGAAGTCGGGGCCCTTGATCCGCTCGATCAGCGCGTCCTGGAGCTCCTCGCGGGTGGCGTCGGGGTGCTCGAGCGCCCACTGGGCGCCCTCGGCGACCTCGCGCAGGTTGTGCGGCGGGATGTTGGTGGCCATGCCGACCGCGATGCCGGCCGAACCGTTGACCAGCAGGTTGGGGTAGCGCGCCGGCAGGACCGTCGGCTCCTGCGAGCGGCCGTCGTAGTTGGGCTGGAAGTCGACGGTCTCCTCGCCGATGTCGCGCACCATCTCCAGCGCCAGCGGCGCCATCCGGCACTCGGTGTAGCGCATCGCCGCCGCGGCGTCGTTGCCCGGCGAGCCGAAGTTGCCCTGGCCGTGGATCAGCGGGGCGCGCATCACCCACGGCTGCGCGAGCCGGACCAGGGTGTCGTAGATCGCGGTGTCGCCGTGCGGGTGGTACTGACCCATGACGTCGCCGACCACGCGCGAGCACTTGGAGAAGCCGCGGTCGGGCCGGTAGCCACCGTCGAACATCGCGTAGAGCACCCGGCGGTGCACCGGCTTGAGACCGTCGCGCACGTCGGGCAGCGCCCGGCCCGACGATGACGGCCATCGCGTAGTCGATGTAGGCGCGCTGCATCGAGGTCTGGAGCTCGATCGGCTCGATCCGGCCGCCGGCTCCCGTCGGGGGAGTGCCGCCGGTGGGGGTCTCGGTCATGGTTCTCTCTCTCTGCGGGTCTCTAAGGCTGTCTAGAAGATGGGTTAGACACCTAGATATCGAGGAATCGCACGTCCTTGGCGTTGCGCTGGATGAAGGAGCGCCGCTGCTCGACGTCCTCGCCCATCAGCGTCGAGAAGATCTCGTCGGCGCGGGCCGCGTCGTCGAGGGTGACCTGCAGCATCAGCCGCTGGTCGGGGTTCATCGTGGTGTCCCACAGCTCCTCGGCGTTCATCTCACCGAGCCCCTTGTAGCGCTGGACCGGGTTCTCCTTGGGCAGCTTGCGGCCGTTCTCGAGGCCGTGGGCCATCATCGAGTCGCGCTCGGCGTCGGAGTAGACGAACTCGTGGTCGGCGGGCGGCCCGGTCCACCGGATCCGGTAGAGCGGCGGCTGGGCCATGTAGACGTAGCCGTCCTCGATCAGCGGCTTCATGAACCGGAACAGCAGCGTGAGCAGCAGGGTGTTGATGTGGTGGCCGTCGACGTCGGCGTCGGCCATCAGCACCACCTTGTGGTAGCGCAGCTTGTCGAGGTCGAACTCGTCGTGGATGCCGGTGCCGAGCGCGGAGATGATCGCCTGGACCTCGGTGTTGGCCAGCACCTTGTCGATGCGGGCCTTCTCGACGTTGAGGATCTTGCCGCGGATCGGCAGGATCGCCTGGATGCGGGAGTCGCGGCCCTGCCGGGCCGAGCCGCCGGCCGAGTCGCCCTCGACGATGAAGACCTCGCACTCCTCGGGGTTGGTCGACTGGCAGTCCGACAGCTTGCCCGGCAGCCCGCCGCCGCCGAGCAGCCCCTTGCGGGAGCGGGCCAGGTCGCGCGCCTTGCGGGCCGCGAGCCGGGCCTGCTGGGCGGCCTGGCTCTTGCGCACGATGTCCTTGCCCTCGGCGGGGTTCTGCTCCAGCCAGGCACCGAGCTGGTCGTTCATGATCCGCTGGACGAAGCCCTTGACCTCGGTGTTGCCGAGCTTGGTCTTGGTCTGGCCCTCGAACTGCGGCTCGCCGAGCTTGATCGAGATGATCGCGGTCAGCCCCTCGCGGATGTCGTCACCGGAGACGCGGTCCTCGGGCTTCTTCATCAGCCCCCACTCGAAGCCCCAGTTGTTGACCAGCGAGGTCAGCGCGGCGCGGAACCCCTCCTCGTGGGTGCCGCCCTCGTGGGTGTTGATGGTGTTGGCGAAGGTGTGCACCGACTCGCTGAAGGTGGTGTTCCACTGCATCGCCACCTCGAGGCTCATGTGGTTGCCCGACGTCGTCCGGGGTCTCGGCCTCGAAGGAGATGACCGTGGGGTTGGCGGCGTGCTTGCGAGCGGTTGAGGTACTCGACGTAGTCGACGAGCCCGCGGTCGTACTTGAAGACCTGCTCGAGACCGCCGCCCTCGGCCTTGCGGATCGCGTCGGTGCCGGCCTGGTCGACGGCGTTGTCGATCGTGTCGTCCTGGACGGCGTCGACGAGCTCGTCGGCCGCGGGGCGCTCGTCGCGGACGACGATCTCGAGCCCCTTGTTGAGGAAGGCGTACTCGCGGATGCCGCGAGGTGATCGTCTCGAGGGAGTAGGTCGTGGTCTCGAAGATGTCGGGCGAGGCGCTAGTAGGTGATCGTCGTGCCGGTGCGCTCGCCGGGCTCCATCGCGCGGACCTCCTCGAGGTCGCCGTCGGGTACGCCGACGGTGAAGGTCTGGCGCCACAGGTGGCCGCGGTTCGGACCTCGGCGATGAGCCGGCTGGACAGCGCGTTGACGACCGAGACGCCGACGCCGTGCAGGCCGCCGGACACCTTGTAGCCGCCGCCGCCGAACTTGCCGCCGGCGTGCAGCACGGTCAGCGCCATCGTCACCGCGGGCAGCTCCTGGCCGGGCGCGGTGTCGGTGGGGATGCCGCGGCCGTTGTCCTCGACCCGGATCGCCGCCGTCGGCCTGGAGGGTGAGCACGATCCGGTCGCAGTAGCCGGCCAGCGCCTCGTCGACCGCGTTGTCCACGATCTCCCAGATCAGGTGGTGCAGGCCGCGCTCACCGGTCGAGCCGATGTACATGCCGGGGCGCTTGCGGACCGCCTCGAGCCCCTCGAGGACCTGGATCGCGGAGGCGTCGTACTCGACGCCGTTGGGGGGCTCCGGCGGCCGGTTCTGCTCAGGTCGGCGGGGACACCGTCCCCTTCGTGGCCTGGCGGCCGCCGTCGTGTGACATGGAACGGGCCGTCCGAGCTGTGCGGGACGACCCGATGTCCATACTACCGGTCAGAAGGCCGCATTCCACGCACCGCCTCCACGAGCGGGGGGCGACGTGTCGCGAGAAACGGCTCGCAGCGGCCCGTGGAGGCCGTCGAGAGCGCCCGCGCAGGGGGTCGGACAGGTCCCCATATGGGCGAGCGGCCCGCAGATCGGCTCTGCGTCGTCGGCCGTCAGCCGTAGGTGTCGCGCGGACCGCGGCTGTCGCGGGTCCGGCGCCGGCCCTTGGACCACGTCGGGCAGGTGCGGGCCCGAGCACGTCGATGACGGTCACCGTGCCGTGGCCGAGCTCCTCGTTGAGCCGGCGGACGACGGTCGGCGCCAGCAGCGTGAGCTGGGTGGCCCAGGCGGTCGAGTCGGTGCGGACCACGAGCTGGCCGTCGGCGAACGCCTCCGGCGTGCAGTGCGCGCCGACCTCGGCGCCGACCAGCTCGGGCCAGCGCGCGAAGACCCCGCGGACCCGCAGCTCGAGCTCCCAGCCGCGGTCGGCGACCAGCCGGTCGACCTGCGTCGCCGAGCAGCTGGGGGTCGCGGTCGTCGGGGTGGGCGCCGGAGACCTTGGCGTCGCGCGGCCGGTCGTCGCGCCTGGTCCGGCGCTTGCGGGCCGCCGGGGTCGACTGCCGGCCGTCGCCCGGGTCAGCTGACCGGGCCAGGTCGAGGCCGTCGTCCTGGTGCGGCGGCTCGGGCCTCGTCGGGCTCGCCTCAGGCATCGCGGGTCACCTCCCCGTCGGCGACGACGTACCGCGACGCCGGCCAGCGCGGCCGGCACGTCCTCGGGCACCGCGGCGGTGACCAGCACCTGCTCGGCGCCGGCCACCAGGTCGGCCAGCTGGGCGCGGCGCTCGGTGTCGAGCTCGGCGAAGACGTCGTCGAGGATCAGGATCGGGTCGTCGCCGTCGGAGCGCAGCAGGTCGTAGGACGCGAGCCGCAGCGCCAGCGCGAACGACCACGACTCGCCGTGCGAGGCGTACCCCTTCACCGGCAGCCTGCGCCGTCGGTGGCGGCCGGCGCCGTGGCCGAGCCAGAGCAGCAGCTCGTCGCGGTGCGGGCCGACCAGGGAGATGCCGCGGTCGAGCTCGTCCTTCCGCCGGCGTTCGAGCTCCGCCAGGATCGCGGCCTCCAGTCGGCCCGGCTCGACCGGGCACCGACGACGGTACTCGATCTCGGCGTCGTCGCGCGAGGCGCCGCGGGCCACGGTCTCGTAGGCCTTGCCGACGTAGGGGCGCAGGTCGTCGACCAGCGCGAGCCGCGCCTCGAGCAGCTCGGCGCCGTGCCGGGCCAGCTGCTCGTCCCAGACGACCAGGGTGGCCAGCGCCGCGTCCTGCGGGCGGCTGCCCGCGGGCGCAGCGCCCGCGGTCTTGAGCAGCGAGTTGCGCTGCTTGAGCACCCGGTCGTAGTCGGCGCGGGTGCCGGCCAGCCGCGGGGTGCGCAGCACCAGCAGGTCGTCGAGGAAGCGGCGCCGGTCGGACGGGTCGCCCTTGACCAGCGTGAGGTCCTCCGGCGAGAAGAGCACCGTGCGTGACCAGGCCGACCAGGTCGCGGGTCCGGGGCAGCGTCGACTTGTTGACCCGGGCCCGGTTGGCCCGGCCGGGGTTGAGCTCGACCTCGAGCACCGCCTGCCGCCCGTCCTTGACCACGGCCGCCCGCACCACCGCCTGCTCGGCGCCGCTGCGCACCAGCGGGCGCGTCGGTGGCGACGCGGTGCGAGGTCAGCCGGGAGAGGTAGTCGATCGCCTCGACCAGGTTGGTCTTGCCCTGCCCGTTGCGGCCGATGAACGCCGTCACGCCCGGCTCGAGCGCGACCTCGGCGGTGGCGTAGGAGCGGAAGTCGTGCAGGCTCAGGTGGGCGACGTACAACGGCCAGCGGCTCAGGAGCTGTCGGGACCGACGTCGCCGCCGGCGCGGCGCCTCGGTGCGGGACGGCGTGGCCGCCGAACTGGTTGCGCATCGCGGCGATCGCCTTCATCGCCGGGCTGTCGTCCTGGCGCGAGGTGAACCGCGCGAACAGCGAGGCGGCGATGACGTGCATGGGCACGGCGTTGTCGATCGCCGCCTCGACGGTCCACCGGCCCTCGCCGGAGTCCTCGGCGTAGCCGCGAGATCTTGTCGAGGTGGGTGTCCTCCTCGAGCGCCGCGACCAGCAGGTCGAGCAGCCACGAGCGGATCACGGTGCCGGCGCGCCAGGAGTCGAAGACCTCGGCGACGTTGTCGACGAGGTCGACCGCCTCGAGCAGCTCCCAGCCCTCGGCGTAGGCCTGCATCATCGCGTACTCGATGCCGTTGTGGACCATCTTGGCGAAGTGGCCGGCGCCCGGCGTCTGGCCCGCGTGCACGAAGCCGTGCTCGCCCTCGGGCCGCAGCGCGTCGAGGGCCGGCTGCACCTTGGCGACGTCCTCGTCGGAGCCGCCGCACATCAGCGCGTAGCCGTTCTCCAGGCCCCAGACGCCGCCGGAGACGCCGCAGTCGACGAAGCCGATGCCCTTCTCGCCGAGCATCTCGGCGTTGACCGCGTCGTCGGTGTACTTGGAGTTGCCGCCGTCGACGACCAGGTCGCCCTCGCCCAGCAGCTCGCCGAGCTCGCTTGATGGTCGTCGCGGGTCGGGTCACCGGCCGGGACCATCACCCAGACCACCCGCGGCGCCGCCGTCGGGTCCGGGCAGCGCCTCGACCAGCTCGGCCAGGCTGCCGACGTCGGCCAGGTCGGGGTTGCGGTCGTACCCGACGACGGTGAGGCCGGCGTTGCGCATGCCGGGTGCGCATGTTGCCGCCCATCTTGCCGAGCCCGACGAGACCGATGTGCATCCGAGACTCCCTCCTGGAGCTGCTGGTGTCCCCGGTCACGGTGCCCAGATGCCGCTCAGGACAGCAGGCGCCGCGGCATCAGCAGGTAGCGGAACGGCGGGCGTCCCCGCGTGCCTCGGCGTCGCCGGACCCGCTGATCACCACCGGCTTGGACGACTGGGTGAAGGCCAGCTCGACGACGGCCTCGTCGATCGCGGTGAGCCCGTCGAGCAGGAACTGCGGGTTGAAGCCGGTCGTGATGGCCTCGCCGTCGATCTCGGCCTCGATCGACTCCGAGGCCTGCGCCTCGTCACCGGAGCCGGCGTCGAGGGTGAGCACGCCGTCGGCGAAGGCGAGCTGGACCGCGGTGTTGCGCTCGGCGACCAGCGAGACGCGGCGCACCGACTCGATCAGCGCCTGCTTGTCGACCTTGGCCACGGTCAGGTGCTCGCTCGGGAACAGGCTGCGGACCTTGGGGAACTCGCCGTCGAGCAGCCGGGTCGTCGTGCGGCGGGTGCCGCCGGCCGCCGCGCCCTCGAAGCCGATGATGCCCTCGCCGGAGCCCGACGTGGCCAGCGCGATCGTGACCTCGCTGCCGCTGGTCAGCGACTTGGCGGTGTCGCCGAGCACCTTGGCCGGCACCAGGGCGGCCAGCGTGTCGTCGGGGGTGCGCGGGTCCCAGCCGAGCTCGCGGTGCGAGAGCCGGAACCGGTCGGTGGCCAGCAGCGAGATCGTCGAGCCGTCGATCTCGATGCGGACACCGGTGAGCACCGGGAGCATGTCGTCGCGGCCCGCCGCGGTGACCGCCTGGGCGACGGCGTGCGCGAACGCCTCGCTCGGGACCGTGCCGGTCGCGGCCGGCATCGTCGGGCAGCGTCGGGTAGTCCTCGACCGGCATGGTCTGCAGGCTGAACCGCGCCGAGCCGCAGGTCAGCGAGACCCGGGCGCCGTCGATGACCATCTCGACCGGCTTGGCCGGGAGGCTGCGGCAGATGTCGGCGAGCAGCCGGCCGCTGACCAGGGCCCGGCCCTCGTCGGCGACCTCGGCCTGGAGCGTGGCGCGGGCCGAGGTCTCGTAGTCGAACGTCGAGAGCACCAGCCCCTCGTGGCTCGCCTCGATCAGCAGGCCGGCCAGGACCGGGACGCTGGGACGGACCGGCAGGCTGCGGGCCGCCCAGGCGACGGCATCCGCGAGCACGTCGCGGTCGACGCGGAACTTCACGATGTGTGGTCCTTCGCGGGCTGGCAGGTGGCCGGGAGGTCGGTGGCCGGGAGTCAGGGTGTGGTCGAATCCTGCCACGTCCGGTGCGTCGTTCCACAGGGGGCGCACCTGGTGGAGTTCCACCGTCGATCGCACCGTGTAGAGGTAGGTAGTAGTCATAGGCAGTGTGGAAACTGTGGACGAACGACGTTTGTGCAGGTCGGCCACCGCAATCGCTGTGCACAGGGGGTGTGGACGCCGAGGCCGTCCGACGGGGAGCGGGCTGTGGACGACGGAGCCGGTCCGTGCGACCGCCGAGCGGCCGGTCCCCAGATCCTCCCCGTGTAGTTCGCACCTCGCGGGGCAGGTTGTCCACAGGGCTCGCGGGTCATGGGGCGCGCTCAGGCCTGGCGGGCCGCGGCCTTGACCCGGCTGGTCAGCTCGCTCACCTGGTTGAAGACCGCGCGGCGCTCGGCGAGGAGCTGGTTGATCTTGCGGTCGGCGTACATGACCGTCGTGTGGTCGCGGTTGCCGAACTGGGCGCCGATCTTGGGCAGCGAGAGGCCGGTGAGCTCGCGGCACAGGTACATGGCGATCTGGCGGGCCATGACCAGGTGCCGGCCGCGGCTGGGCCCGGTGAGCTCCTCGATCGAGACGCCGAAGTAGGCCGCGGTCTGGGCGATGATCAGGCCGGCGGTGATCTCGGGCTCGCCGCCCTCGGGGATCAGGTCCTTGAGCACGATCTCGGCCAGGGTCATGTCGACCTCCTGCCGGTTGAGGTTCGCGAACGCCGTGACCCGGATCAGCGCGCCCTCGAGCTCGCGGATGTTGGTCTGGATCTTGGAGGCGATGAACTCCAGCACGTCCGGCGGCGCGGTGAGCCGGTCCATCGCGGCCTTCTTGCGCAGGATCGCGATCCGGGTCTCGAGGTCGGGCGGCTGGACGTCGGTGATCAGCCCCCACTCGAACCGGTTGCGGAGCCGGTCCTCGAGCGCCTCGAGCCGCTTGGGCGCCCGGTCGGAGGTGAGCACGATCTGCTTGTTGGCGTTGTGGAGGGTGTTGAAGGTGTGGAAGAACTCCTCCTGGGTCTGGGTCTTGCCCTCCAGGAACTGGATGTCGTCGATCAGCAGCACGTCGACGTCGCGGTAGCGCCGCTTGAACCGTCCTGCTTGTCGTCGCGGATCGCGTTGATGAACTCGTTGGTGAACTCCTCGCTCGACACGTAGCGCACCTTGGCGCCGGTGTAGAGGCTGCGCACGTAGTGGCCGATCGCGTGCAGCAGGTGGGTCTTGCCCAGGCCGGACTCGCCGTAGACCAGCAGCGGGTTGTAGGCCTTGCCCGGCGCCTCGGCCACCGCGACCGCGGCGGCGTGCGGGAACCGGTTGGACGAGCCGATGACGAAGGTCTCGAAGGTGTACTTCGGGTTGAGCCGCGTCTCGAGCGCGCTGGGCCGACCGGAGCGACCCTCCGGCGTCGCGGAGCTCGGCGCAGCTCCGGCCGCTCGGGCAGGTCGACGAGATCGGGGTGCCGGACCGGCTGGTCCAGGGCGGCGCCGGGCAGCGGCAGCACGGGCGCCAGCGGCTCGATTGTCGACATGTCGTCATGTCGATCAGTCGACGATGTCGCCATTGGGGCGGGGGCCGAGCCGTGGTGCGGGGCGTGGCTCGAAGCCGCTGCTCGCTGGGTCGGCACCGCTGGCACCAGCGAGCGCGGGTTGATCGTGGTGCCGAGCCGGATCTCGCGGCCGTAGACCGCGCTGAGCGCGCCCTCGAGCTCGGCCGCGCAGCCGACCCTCGACCTGGTTGCGGGTGAAGTCGTCGGGCACCGCGATGATGGCCAGGTCGTCGTGCACGGTGACCGGGTCGCACGAGGTCAGCCAGGCCCGCTGGTTGGGCTGGACGTTGTCGAGCACGGCTCGCCAGGCGTCGGTCGAGATCCGGGTCGGTGTGCTCCACGAGGTCGTTCGCCTTCTCCCACTGGGTCCGGCGGCTGGTGCGGGCTGCTGAGCTGCCCAGGTGCGCTGCCCTGTCGCCGGCTCTCCACAGTGTTGTCCACAGGCTGTGCACCTCGGCTCCGCACGGAGTGGCGAGACAGGTGTGACTGGCGTGGCGACGGCGGGGGAGACACCGGACCGAGACGCACCCCGGAGGGCGGTAGGGAACCTCGGTGAGAGCGAACCTAACCCCCGCGCGGGCCGGGCACAACCCGTTCTCCACAGGCCGAGCTGGGGCATTTCCGCGCCGGCTCCGGTGCACGATGACGGCGAGCCGTGAGCCCGATCGGGGGGTTGCCGGTGCGGCGCGTCGCTGGTTTGACCCTGCGTCGAGCCGACCGCGTACCGTTGATCGGTCAGCGGCTGTGTCGTGCAGCCCGGATAGCGCTCCCGTCCCCGCCGGGAGGCGGGCGCCCGCGCCGACGCAGCGACCTGGCCACCAGACCTGTCATCCACACCGGAAGAGAAGCTCGTGAGCAAGCGGACCTACCAGCCGAACAACCGTCGTCGTCACAAGGTGCACGGTTTCCGTCTGCGCATGCGCACCCGCGCCGGTCGCTCGATCCTCTCCTCGCGCCGCCGCAAGGGCCGCAAGAGCCTCGCGGTCTGAGCGAGCCACGGCCCACCGCCGAGTCCGGCCTAGCCCGTGCTCGCCGCCGACCACAGGCTGCGCGACAGCGACGCCTTCCGACGCACCGTGCGGTCCGGCCGGCGGGCCGGTGGCGCTGCCCTGGTCGTGCACCTGCTCCGTCGACGACCGGTTCGCCGACGCCCGGCGCGGGTCGGCTTCGTCGTGAGCAAGGCCGTCGGCAACGCCGTGGTCCGCAACCGGGTCAAGCGTCGGCTGCGGCACCTGGTCGTCAGGACCGCTTGGCGGACGTCCCTGCCGTCGGCCACGCTGGTGGTCCGGGCGCTGCCGCCGGCCGCGAGCTCGACAGCGCGGAACTCGGCGCCGAGCTCGCCCGTTGTCTCGAACGGGTCCGCCGCACGGACCCGCCGGCCGCACGGCCCGGACAGGGGCCGCGTCGTGAAGTACGTCCTGATCGGGCTGCTGCGCGCCTACCGCGCGGTGATCAGCCCGCTCTACGGCCAGGTCTGCCGCTACCACCCGAGCTGCTCGGCGTACGCCCTCGAGGCGGTCCAGCGAGCACGGGAGCCTGCGCGGCAGCTGGCTCGCCGTGCGTCGTCTGGCGCGCTGCCACCCGTGGGCGGCCGGTGGCTACGACCCGGTGCC
This sequence comes from uncultured Actinomycetota bacterium, assembly GCA_963791175.1. Taxonomy (GTDB): domain Bacteria; phylum Actinomycetota; class Actinomycetes; order Propionibacteriales; family Nocardioidaceae; genus Nocardioides. Next base: position 1,433,590 of record CAWBRC010000004.1, on the reverse strand, counting down.
CCCGCGCACCGCCGGCGCCAGCGCCGCCGTCCACGGAAGGGAAGCCTGATCCCGTGTTCGCACTCGACGCTGGGACCTCTGGGCACCATCGGCCACTACATCCTGACCCCGCTCTACTACGCCATCTCGGGCGTGATGCTGGCGTGGCACGAGCTGTTCACGATCATCGGGCTGGACCCGGAGGGCGGCGCGTCCTGGGCGCTGTCGATCATCGGGCTGACCCTGGTGATCCGGGCCGCGCTGATCCCGCTGTTCGTCAAGCAGATCAAGTCCAGCCGGAACATGCAGCTGATCCAGCCCAAGGTCAAGGAGCTGCAGAAGAAGTACGGCCACGACCGGGAGCGTCTCGCCGCAGGAGACGATGAAGCTCTACAAGGACTCGGGCACCAACCCGTTCGCGTCCTGCCTGCCGATCCTGCTGCAGATGCCGATCTTCTTCGCGCTGTTCCGGCTGATCGACCAGGCCGCCAAGAACGGCACCGCGCACGGCTTCATGACCGAGGAGCAGGCCGAGCAGTTCGGCAACGCCAAGCTCTTCGGCAAGCATCCCGATCTCCGCCTCGTTCACCGACTCCCACGGGGATCCTCGCGGTCCAGATCGTGGCCGCCTTCCTGGTGCTGGCGATGACCGCGACGACCTTCCTGACCCAGCGGCAGCTGATGAGCAAGAACATGCCGAAGGACGCGCTGACCGGTCCCTACGCCCAGCAGCAGAAGATGCTGCTCTACGTCCTGCCGGTCGTCTTCGCGGTCGGCGGCATCGCGTTCCCGATCGGCGTGCTCCTCTACTGGACCACCTCGAACCTGTGGACGATGGGCCAGCAGTTCTACGTGATCCGCAACAACCCGGCCCCGGGCACCGAGGCGGCGCGCCTCAAGGAGGAGCGGGACCGCAAGAAGGCGGCGGCGAAGGGCCACGCCGGCGACGACGCCGACCGGCGACGGAGACCGCGGTGGCCGAGGTCGTCGAGCCCGAGGCGGACCGGCGGCCGGCCCAGCGTCAGCAGCCCAAGCGGCAGTCCAAGAGCCAGCGCCAGGCGAAGAGTCCGCGCACCGACGGACAGTCCGGCCGGCGACCCAGCGGCAGCCAGAACGAGAAGAGGAACGGGAACAAGCAGTGAGCGAGCAGTACGGACGAGCAGGGCACCGAGGCGCCCGAGCCGACCGTCGACCAGGACGCCGAGCCGACCGCTGAGGCCCCTGTCCGCGTCGAGGACCGGCCGACGAGGCGGGCGATGCGGACGAGTCGGGCGAGTCGGACGATGCGGACGATGCGGACGACGAGTCGGGCGAGACCGATGCCGAGGATGCCGAGGCGCCGTCGCTCGCGGGTCGAGCGGCTCGAGGCCGAGGGCGACATCGCCGCCGACTACCTCGAGGAGCTGCTGGACATCGCCGATCTCGACGGCGACCTCGACATGGACGTCGAGGGCGACCGCGCCGCGGTGTCGATCGTCGGCGCCGACCTCACCCAGCTGGTCGGTCGCGACGGCGAGGTCCTCGAGGCCCTGCAGGAGCTCACCCGGCTGGCGGTCTACCGCGAGACCGGCGAGCGGTCGCGGCTGATGCTCGACATCTCGGGCTACCGCGCCGACAAGCGCGCCGAGCTCGAGAAGCTGGCCGAGGACACGGTCGCGCGGGTCAAGGAGAGCGGCGAGCCGGTCTCGCTGGACCCGATGACGCCGTTCGAGCGCAAGGTCGTGCACGACGCGGTGGCCGGCGCCGGCCTGACGTCGGAGTCCGAGGGCGTCGAGCCACGCCGGTTCGTGGTGGTCCTTCCCGCGTGACGCCGTGACGGATGTTTCACGTGAAACGCCCTCCACGCCCGACGCTGGCGCGGAGGGCGTTCTCGTCGGACCGGCTGCCGCTGGCGGAGCGGTACGTCGAGCTGCTGGCCACGGCGGGGGTCGAGCGTGGGCTGATCGGCCCGCGCGAGGCGCCCCGGCTGTGGGAGCGGCACGTGCTGAACTGCCTGGCGCTCTCCGCGAGCGGTGCCCGCACGAGCGCCTCGGTGGCCGACCTGGGCTCGGGCGCCGGGCTGCCGGGACTGGTCCTCGCGATCGGCCGTCCGGACCTCAGCGTGACCCTGGTCGAGCCGCTGCTGCGCCGGACGCGACGTTCCTGGACGAGGTGGTCGACGACCTCGGGCTGGACCGGGTCAGCGTCGTGCGTGGCCGGGCCGAGGAGCTGCACGGGGTGCGGCAGTTCGACGTCGTCACCGCTCGGGCGCTGGCTCCGCTTGAGCCGGCTGCTCGGGCTGGGCGATGCCGCTGGTGGCCCCGGCGGGCGTGCTGGCTGGCCATGAAGGGCAGCTCGGCCGAGCGGCGAGATCGACGACAGCGGCCACGGTGCTCGCGGAGGCTGCGCTGCGCTGCCCCGGTGGTCGAGCGAGCTGGTGGCGGACGACGGAGCGTCCACAGCGACCGTGGTCCGGGTGGCCCATGCCGATCGAGCGCGGCTAGGGTGACGCTTCGATGCACTGCGGGGAGGGATGGCTCGTGCCGGATGGGGTCGCACGTGTGACGGAGGGCGAGGGCTCTCAGGAGTTTTCCACCGGTGCGAACCCCCCGGGTGAGCGGACCATCCACAGGATGGCCCCGACTTATCCACAGGCTGGCGATTCCGGGCCGGCTGGCGACGAGGCGATGTTTCACGTGAAACACGGCCTCGGAGGAGCAGGTTTCACGTGAAACCGACGAACAGTCCAGCCCGGCGCTGGTGCGTGCCCGGGACCTCAGCGAGGTGACGCCGTCGCTGGCCGACCCGTACGGCGATGAACCCACCCCGCTGGCGCAGGCCGCCGAGCACATGCTGCTGGCCCGCCAGGGTGCCCGGATCCGGCCGGCCCTGGCCCGCCCCGAGGCGACCCGGGTCGTCGTGGTCGCCAACCAGAAGGGCGGCGTCGGCAAGACGACCTCGACGGTGAACGTGGCCGCCGCGCTCGCTCAGTTCGGCCAGCGGGTGCTCGTCGTCGACCTCGATCCCGCAGGGCAACGCGTCCACCGCGATGACCGTGCCGCACCACCGCGGCATCCCGTCGACCTACGACCTGCTCGTCGAGGGCGCCTCGCTTGGCCGACGTGATCACCACCTGCCCCGACGTCGAGCACCTCTTCGTCGTCCCGGCGACCATCGACCTGGCCGGCGCCGAGATCGAGCTGGTCAGCGTGGTGGCCCGCGAGCAGCGGCTGCACAAGGCGCTGCACGCCGATCCGCCGGATCAGCACCGAGCCGGTCGAGGCGGCGGGGGAGGACCGGTTCGACTTCGTCTTCATCGACTGCCCGCCGTCGCTGGGGCTGCTCACCCTCAACGCCCTGGTCGCCGGCCAGGAGATGATGATCCCGATCCAGGCCGAGTACTACGCGCTCGAGGGGCTCGGTCAGCTGCTCGCGACCGTGGACATGGTGCGCGCGCACCTCAACCCGGATCTGGCCATCTCCGCGATCCTGATCACGATGTACGACGCCCGCACCCGGCTGGCCGCCGGCGTCGCCGACGAGGTGCGCGCGCACTTCGGTGACCAGGTGCTCCGCACCTACATCCCGCGCTCGGTCCGGGTGTCCGAGGCGCCGTCGTACAGCCAGACCGTGATGACCTACGACCCCGGTTCGCCCGGGGCGATGAGCTACCTCGACGCCGCGCGCGAGCTGGCGGAGAAGGGCCTGCGGCCCCAGGAAGGGACCCAGTGAACGCCCCCCGCACCCAGCGCCGTGGTCTCGGCCGTGGTCTCGGCTCCCTGATCCCCACACAGGCCCCCGAGGCCGAGGCGGCCGGGAGGCGTCCGGGGCGGGCGCTGGAGCCGGGGAGGCCACCACCGGCGCCGCAGGGCCCGCGGCCGTCGACCAGGCAGTGTCGCTGGCGCCCGTGGACGGGGCGAGCTTCGCCGAGCTCCCGATCGACGCGATCCGGCCGAACGCCGTCCAGCCGCGCCAGGTCTTCGACGAGGAGGCGATGGCCGAGCTGGTCCACTCGATCCGCGAGGTGGGGCTGCTCCAGCCCGTCGTCGTCCGCCGGGTCGACGGCGACCAGCTACGAGCTGGTCATGGGGGAGCGGCGCTGGCGGGCCACCCAGGCGGCCGGGCTCGACCACCATCCCGGCGATCATCCGCGACACCGACGACACCGACATGCTGCGCGACGCGCTGCTGGAGAACCTGCACCGGTCCCAGCTCAACCCGCTGGAGGAGGCCTCGGCCTACGCACAGCTGCTCGAGGACTTCGAGTGCACCCACGAGGAGCTGGCCCAGCCGGATCGGTCGGTCCCGCCCGCAGATCAGCAACACGATCCGGCTGCTCAAGCTCAGCCCGGCCGTCCAGCGGCGGGTCGCCGCCGGCGTACTCTCGGCCGGCCACGCCCGGTCCCTGCTGGCCGTCGAGGACCCGGAGCGCCAGGACCGGCTGGCCCAGCGGGTGATCGCCGAGGGGATCAGCGTGCGCGGGCCTCGAGGAGATCGTCGCGGTCGGCGAGACCGGACGAGCCGGCGCCGCGCCGGGTCCGCGCGCCAAGCCCACGGCGCCGGGACTGGTCGAGCTCGCCGACCGGCTCTCGGACCGGCTCGAGACCCGGGTCAAGGTCGACCTGGGCCGGCGCCAAGGGCAAGGATCACCGTGGAGTTCGCCAGCCTCGACGACCTGCGCCGGATCGTCGACATCATGGACCCGCGCAATCGGGACGACCGCCCGATCTGAGCGCGACCTGAGCGGCTGCTGGACCCCCTCTGACCTGCGCAAACGCGAAATGCGTCGATAAGTCGCTTTGTCGACAAAGTGACTTATCGCTTGATTACCGGTCCGGCGGCTCGCCTCCGGCCGCTCGGCGCGCGGCCCGCGCCGCCTTCTCCTCGGCGTCCATCGCGGCGGCCTCCTCCAGGGTGGGTGCGCTGCCGCCGTAGCGCCGGGGCAGCCACCAGCACCCCGGGCGGCTGCTCGGCGGCCGGGTAGGCCCGGATCGCCTCGTCGAGCATCGCGGACATCACCCGGTGCAGCTCGGCGGTCTCGGCGGCCGGGTCCTCGCCGGTGGGGTGCAGCGGGGTGCCGACGCTGATCGTGATCGGTCTTGCCGCGCGAGAAGTCGCGCGGGTGGTCCTTGGTCATCATCCGCTGGGTGCCCCACAGCATCACCGGCACCAGGGGTACGCCGGCCTCGGCCGCGATCCGCACCGCGCCGGTCTTGAACTCCTTGAGCTCCAAGGCCCGCGAGATCGTGGCCTCGGGGAAGATGCCGACCGCCTCGCCGGCCGCGAGGAAGTCCACGGCGGTGCGCAGCGAGGCCTCGCCGTCGGCCCGGTCGACCTCGATGTGGTGCAGCGAGCGCATCAGCGGGCCGGTCCACCGGTGGTCGAACAGCTCGCGCTTGGCCATGAACCGGACCTTGCGCCCCGACGGGTTCGCGGCCAGGCCGCCGTAGACGAAGTCGACGTAGCCGATGTGGTTGACGGCGAGGAGCACGCCGCCCGACCGGGGCACGTGCTGGGCGCCGGTGATCGTGATCTTCTGGCCGAGCACCCGGAACCCGGTCTTGGCGGCCAGGATGATCGGCGGGTAGGTCAGGTCGCGCATGCAGGTCTGCTCAGGTCGCTGCTCGGCCCGTCGTAGCCGCGCGGCCCGAGCTCGCGGGCCGGGGCGTAGGCGTCGAACGTCGCGCGCAGCTCGAGCTCGGCCTCGACGACGCCCGCCAGCCGGCGTACGCCCTCCCGGATCCGCTCCGGCGTCGGGTAGCAGAAGGAGAGCCGCATCGCGCTGGAGCCGAAGCCGTCGGCGAAGAACGCGGTGCCGGGCACGTAGGCGACCCGGGCGGTCACCGCCCGGGGCAGCATCGCCTTGGCGTCGACGCCCGGGCGGCAGGGTGAGCCAGACGTAGAAGCCGCCGTCGGGCACGTTCCACCGGCAGGTGGCCGGCATCAGGTCGTGCATGCGCCTCGACCATCGCGTCGCGGCGCTCGCGGTACATCTCCCGGAACTGCTTGATCTGGCCCTGCCAGTCGTGCGCGGAGAGGTAGGCCGAGACCGCCATCTGCGAGAACTGCGGCGGGCACAGCGTCGCCGACTCCTGGGCGAGCACCAGCTTCTCGCGCACCGTGTGCGGGGCCAGCGCCCAGCCGACCCGGAACCCGGGCGCGAAGGTCTTGGAGAACGAGCCGAGGTAGATGACGCCCTCGGCCTCGTCGGCGCGCAGCGCGCGCATCGGCTCGCCGTCGAAGCCGAGCAGCCCGTAGGGGTTGTCCTCGAGGACCAGGATGTCCTCGCGCCGGCAGATCTCGAGGATCTCGGCGCCGCCGGGCCGCCGAGAGCGTCACCCCGGCGGGGTTGTGGAAGTTCGGGATCGTGTAGAGGAACTTGATCTTCTTGCCGGCCGCGCGGGTGGCCGCGATCGCCTGCCGCAGCGCCTCGGGCACCAGGCCGTCGGCGTCCATCTCGGCGTGCACGACGTCGCACTGGTAGGCCTTGAAGACGCCCGAGCGCGCCGACGTACGACGGGGCCTCGCAGATCACCACGTCGCCGGGGTCGCAGAAGACCCGCGTGACCAGGTCGACCGCCTGCTGGGAGCCGACGGTGACGACGACGTCGTCGGGGTGCGCCTCGATGCCCTCGAGCCGCATCACCTCGGTGATCTGCTCGCGGAGCGCAGGCACGCCCTGGCCCGGAGCCGTACTGCATCGCCTCCGGGCCGTGGTGCGCGACCAGGTCGCTGATCGCGCGGCCGACCACGTCGAGGGGGAGCCCGGAGATGTTCGGCATCCCGCCCGCCAGCGAGACCACCTCGGGGCGAGACGCCACGGCGAACAGGGCCCGGATCTCGGAGGCGGTCATCCCGGCCGTGCGGGCGGCGTAGCGGTCGACGTACGGGTCGAGGCGGTGCTGCGGGCGCGCGGGCGTGCTCTCCATGGTCACCCCAGTGTGATGGACGAGGCCGGGTCTCTGCACGTCAACCGCACCACCGACTGGGTCACATGCCGCGCCTACCCTTGGACCATGTCCCGCAAGGTCGTGCGGCTCACCGTCGACCACCTCGCCGAGCTCGAGGGGCCCTGCCGGACGCTGCCTGTTCTGGCAGCTCGACCCGGTGAGCCGCGACCGGATCCGCCCGGAGGAGGCGGCCACCGAGAAGGAGGCCTGGGTCTCGCACGTGCTGCGCGACTGGGGCTCCTGCGGCCGCGTGGTGCTCGTCGACGACCGGCCGGTGGGCTACGCGATCTACGCGCCGGACGCGTTCCTGCCGGGCGCGGGCGCGTTCCCGACCGCGCCGGTCTCCCCGGACGCGGTGCTGCTCACCAACGTGTGGGTGCACCCCCGGCACGTCGGCGGCGGGCTCGGCCGGATGCTCGTGCAGGGGATGGCCCGCGACCTGATCAAGCGCGGTGGGATCCGGGCGGTCGAGGCCTTCGGCGACACCCGCGGCCCGGGCCGGCGCGGCAGCTGCGTCGTGCCGTCGGACTTCCTGGGCAGCGTCGGGTTCAAGACCCAGCGGGCCGCACGGCGCCACGCCGCGGATGCGGATGGAGCTGCGCGCGGCGCTCTCCCTCAAGGACGAGGTCGAGGCGGCGCTCGAGCGGCTGGTGGGCGCCGTACGCCCGGCCAAGGCGCACCCGGCCGAGGGCCGGATGACGCGCGGCGAGCTGAACTGACCCGGAAATGAGTAGCTGGGACCCGACCACTCCTGGTTGAGTCCCAGCCTTCGCTGCGGTGGTTTCGACGCGCCCGTCGCGACTTCGTTCCTCAGTCGCGGGGCTCGCTCAACCTGCCTTCGCCCACGTTGACCGCTCGTTCCTCGCGGTCAACTGCTCAGTTGATGTAGTCGGACAGCTCGTTGAGCAGCGCCGCCTTGGGGCGCGCGCCCACGATCGACTTCACGACCTCGCCGTCCTTGTAGAGGTTGATGGTCGGGATGCCGGTGACGCGGTACGACGACGGCGTCACGGGGTTCTCGTCGACGTTCATCTTCAGGAAGGTGATCTTGTCGCCGTGCTGCGGTCGCGATCTCGTCGAGGATCGGCGCCACCTGCTTGCAGGGGCCGCACCACTCGGCCCAGAAGTCGACCAGGACGGGCTTGTCGGACTTGAGGACCTGTCGCGTCGAACTCGGCGTCGGTCACGGACTCGATGTGTGCCCACAGTGGGTCACCTTTCGTGATGTGTGGTCGACCCCGAACCGGGTCGACGAGCTGGAAGCCTGATTCATCCAACCGCACGCGGGTGCGGAATGTTCCCGCACCCGCCGGGCTCGCCGGGTCGGGCGGTCAGGCCCCGGCGATCTGCGCCTGCTCGACCAGGACCCCCGCGTCGGCGCGGGCCTGGGCCTCGCTCGGGTCACCCACGTGGGCGAGCTCGGCGAGGTACCGCTCGGCGTCGAGGGCCGCCGCGCAGCCGGTGCCGGCGGCGGTGATCGCCTGCCGGTAGTGGTGGTCCACCAGGTCGCCGGCGGCGAAGACGCCGGTGCAGGTTGGTGCGGGTCGAGGGGTGCTCGACGAGGACGTAGCCGTTGTCGTCGAGGTCGACCTGGCCGGTGAGCAGCTCCGAGCGCGGGTCGTGGCCGATCGCGATGAACAGCCCGGTCGCGTCGAGCTCACGCGTCTCACCGGTCACGGTGTCCTTGAGGGTCACCGACTCCAGCCGGTCGTCGCCGTTGATCGTCTCGACCTTGGAGTTCCAGACGATCTCGAGCTTGGGGTCGGCGAACGCGCGCTCCTGCATGATCTTGGAGGCGCGCAGCTCGTCGCGGCGCACGATCATCGAGACCTTGGAGCCGAACCGGGTCAGGAACGTCGCCTCCTCGACCGCGGAGTCGCCACCGCCGACGACGGCGATGTGCTGCTCGCGGAAGAAGAAGCCGTCACAGGTCGCACACCACGAGACGCCGCGCCCGGACAGCGCGTCCTCGTTGGGCAGCCCGAGCTTGCGGTAGCCCGAGCCCATGGCCAGGATCACCGCGCGGGCGGTGTAGGTGTCGGTGGCCGTCTTGACGATCTTCACGTCGCCGGTGAGGTCGACCTCGACCACGTCGTCGGAGACCAGCTCGGCGCCGAACCGCTCGGCCTGGGCGCGCATCTCGTCCATCAGCGCCGGGCCCATGATCCCGTCGCGGAAACCGGGGAAGTTCTCGACCTCGGTGGTGTTCATCAGCGCGCCGCCGGCGGTCACGGAGCCCTCGAAGACGAGCGGGTGCAGGTTGGCCCGGGCGGCGTACACCGCCGCCGTGTAACCGGTGGGGCCGGAGCCGATGATGATGACGTTGCGGGGCTCTGACATGGAGCGTGGATCTCCTCGATTGGTCGGTACCAGCACAACCGATCGTAGGCGAGGAAGATTCCCACGCCGCACCAGCGCGCGCAGGCTCGCGACCCGGTCCGGACCGGGTCGGTGCCGGGTCAGCGCTGGATCAGGGTGCGGGGATGGTGGCGCTGTCGAGCTCGTCCGCGGTCCCGCACGCGAGGACGACGGCGCGTCGCGTGTCCCCGGTCGCGGGGCGCAGCACGAGGATGGCCGGCTCGCCGTCGTACAGCGCGGGGAACAGCTCGCCCAGGCTGTACTTCCCGGCCGCCGGCGGGGCGCAGCCGTACGCCGAGAAGTCGTCGGGCCCCGCCTGCTCCGCGGCGCCCGTCGCGCTCCGCTTCAGCTGCCGGGTCACGTCCTGCCCGAGGTTGTCCGAGCTCAGCACCAGCGGGGGCGGGAGGTCCGGGACAGCGGTGTTCGCGGACGGCGCCTCCTCGCCCTCGGTGCCGCCGCTGTCGGCGGCCGAGTCGCCGCCGGAGTCGAGCTGTTGCGACTCGCGGTCGGCCGGGGCTTGCGCGGAGCCCGCGGCGTCGTCCCCGCTGGAGGTGCCGCCGACGTCGATGACCTGACCGATCCCGAAGCCGGCGACGATGACGGCGGCGGCGCCGGCCAGCAGGGCGGCGGCGTTGCGGCGCCGGCGCCGGGCGGCGAGGTCGACGACCGGGGCCACCCCCGGGCGACCCGGCTCGTCACGGGACAGCCCGGCGAGCACCCGGTCGAGGCGGTCGCCGACCTCGACGGGGATGGGCTCGTCGTGGCGCGCCTCGGCGAGCAGTCGGCGTACCTCGGACTCCTGCTCGGGGGTGAGCTCGGGCAGCGGACCGGCGCCGGGCTGGTCGCTCATGGACGTACGCCTCCTCTCGAAGGTCAGGAGTGTGGTGGCTGGGACGGGATCAGCCCTACGGGTTCACTCGGCATGGGGCGGGGCGCGGGACGCCTCCGTGGATCGGACGGACGACAGGTCGTCGGGGTTCCCCGGCGGCGGGTGGTCCGGGTCACCCCCGGGACGGAGTACGCCGAGCAGCGTGGCCAGCCGGGCCCGGCCGCGCGAGCAGCGCGACTTCACGGTGCCCACGGCGCAATCGAGCATCTGGGCCACCTCGGCGACGGGGTAGCCCTCCATGTCGACCAGGACCAGGGCGGCGCGCTGGTCGGCCGGGAGCCGGTCGAGGGCGGCCAGCACCAGGCGCCGGCGCTCGTCGACGACGGCGAGGTCGGCGGGGTCGGCGGCCTCGGTCGTGGCGTTGACGAGCGAGCCGCGGTCGCCGTAGTCCTCGAGGTCCTCGGGCAGTGGCTCCGCGCGGCGCACCTTGGCGGCGCGGATCCGGTCGAGGCAGGCGTTGACGACGACGCGGTGCAGCCACGTCGTCACGGCGGCATCGCCGCGGAACGAGCCGGCCCGGCGGTAGGCCGAGATCATGCCGTCCTGGAGGCCGTCCGCGGCGTCCTCGGGGTTGCCCATGGTGCGCAGCGCGACCGCCCAGAGCCGGTCGCGGTGACGGCGGAACAGGATGGTGAAGGCCTCCGGGTCGCCGTCGACGTGCGCCTGCAGGAGCTCGTGATCGGTCAGCTCCGCCTCGGCGGGAGCGTTCATGAACCGGCCACCACGAGGTCCACGATCCCACCCCTGAAGCCGCCACCGACAGCCGGGAGGGAGGTGAGCCAGATGGTGACGAACCGGCCCGTGGGCGCGGCGTCGAGCTCGACGCTCGTGGTGGCGCTGTCGGCCTGCACCTGCGCCGCCGGGGTGAGGTCCTCCGGGTCGGTCGGCGCGCTGTCGCTGACGTAGACCGAGAGCGAGGTCGGTGCGCCGGTCAGCGTCAGGTCGACGCGGCGTACGGCGTGCCGCTGGCCGAGATCGACGACCAGACCCACCCCGCGCTTGAGCCCGCCCCTGCCGAACTGCTGCTTGTAGGTGAGGGTGGTCCACGCCGTGGCCGGGTCGCCATCCACGGCGTTCGGGGCGTCACCGGGGTTCTCCTCGCCGTCGCCCTGCGGGTCGAGGTCGGCGGCGGTGAGCCCGGTGATCGGCGTCGGGGGCGCCTGGGGCGTGGGGGTGGGCGTCGCCGAGGGGGTCGAGTCGTCCTCGGGCTCGGTGCCGAGCGGGGTCTTGCCCCGGCCGAGGTTGAAGGCGATCGCGATGGCCACCAGCAGCACCAGCCCGACGGCGATGAGCATGGCCAGCCGCATCCAGCTGCGACCGGGCACCTGCTCGCGGGTGTCCTCCATGCCGTCGACGGGCGGGATCAGCCCGCTGCCGGACGACCGGACCTGGTCGAAGGGCCAGTACTCGTCGCCCCGCGCCACGACCGGACCCTCGTCGGGCCGGGGGAACCGCGGCTTGCGCTCCTCCGGCGCGAACAGCGGCCGCTCCGGCGGCTCCTCGAACGGCGGGGGCGGTGGCGCGGGCTCGTCGCGGGCGCGCAGCCAGGACACCTCGTCGTTCTCGTCGTCGAAGATCGGCAGGCCGGCCTGGGTGGGCACCTCGACCACCGGCTCGGGCTCGGGCTCGGGCTCCAGCTCGGGCTCGGGCTCCGGCTCGGGCTCGGGCTCCGGGGCCACCCAGTCGTCGGGGTGCGGCCGGGCCAGGATCTCGGGCACCGCCGGCAGCACGACCGTCTCGTTCTTCTCCGGGTTGCCCGCGGCGATCGCCGCTGCCAGCCCGGCCGGGTCGCCCACGAACTCGGCGAGGAAGCTCTGGATGCCGCGGGCGCTGCTCAGGTCCCGGACGTCGCGCACCGGCTGGCCGCGCGGGTTGAGCAGCTCGTCGCACAGGTCGTCGAGCGGGCCGGGTACGCCGGCGCGGACCTGACGCGGCCGCATGACGCGGCCGTGCTTCTCGGGCGCTCGCGGTACGCCGGAGGGGGACACGCCCGCCCACCGGCCGGTGAGGGTGGCGTGCAGCAGCCCGGCCAGGTCGACGACGTCGTGGTGCGGGTCGCCGGGCGGCATGCCGTGCAGCGCCGCGTCCACGCAGAACCCGATGATCCGCACCCCGCCCTCGTTGTCGAGCAGCACGTTCTCGGGCGAGAGCAGGCCGTGCGCGACCCCGTGCGCGTGCGCCACCGCGATCGAGTCGGCCACCTCGCTGACCAGCCACGCACCGCGCCGCGGCGAGAGGGGGCCGTTGCTGGCCAGCATGATGTCGAGGGAGGTCCCGGACCCCCACTCGTTGACGACGAAGCACTGGTGGTCGAGGCGCTCGACGTCGAGGACCCGCAGGATCCGTTGGTCGAGGACGGTGGCCGAGCGCCGGGCGGCCTCCTGCAGCAGGTCGGCCCGCGGGTCGTCGGCGGAGATCACGTGCAGGGCGACGTGCCGCTCGAGGATCCGGTCGTGCGCACGCCAGAACCGGCCGCCCCCGCTCTCGCTGAGCAGGTCGACCAGCCGGTACCGGCCGGCGAGCACGTCGCCGGCTCGGGTCGCGTGCGGCACCCTGCTGTCCCCGACCCCCATTTCCCTCTGGTGTGGTCCCCGTGGAGCCATCGTAGGACCCGGTCAGGCCCGGGCGCGCCGGGTCAGCGTGGTCAGCACGTCGTTGACCTCGCGGATCCGCAGGAGGCGCGCGAAGACCAGGAAGAGCAGCACGTCGACGGCCCCCACGCTGCACAGCCGGACGGCGGCCACGACGGTCCCCGGGTCCTCGGCCAGGCCGTCGAGGACCTGGGCGATGGGGAAGGTCAGCGCGGTGGCCAGCCCGGTGGCGATCAGCAGCCGGCCGCCGAAGACGAGGAGCCGCCGGCTGCGCAGCCCGCCGAGGCGGTGGCTGAGCAGGAGGTAGGACACGGTCGCGCCGACGGCGTACGAGATCGCGTAGGCGACGACGAGGGCGGGCGAGGTGTGCTGGGCCGTGGTGGCGGCGACCAGCGCGACCGCGGCGACGATGTTGGTGGCCGCGACCCCGCACTGCACGAAGAACACGGCGCGGTTCTGCTCGAGGGCGTAGAAGCCGCGCAGCACCATGTAGTGGAAGGTGAAGAACAGGATGCCGAGGCCGAACAGCGAGAGCGTCGGGACGTAGGCGTCGACGCCACCCTCCGCCGCGGCGCCGTGCGCGAAGACGACGCGCGCCAGGTCGGGCGCGATGATCGGCAGCAGCGCGACGAACGGCACGATCACCGCCAGCGCGGCGCGCAGCGTGCTCGACAACGACGCGGCGAGCGCCGGTCGGTCGCCGGCCGCCGCGTGCGCCGAGAGCCGCGGGAGCATCGCGGTCGCCAGCGACACCGTGACGATCGAGTGCGGGACCATCACCACGAGGAACGAGTTGGCGTAGACGGTGAAGCCGGTGCCGTCGGCCGCGGCGGCCGCACCGCCGGTCGCGAGCCGCTGCACGACGACGTAGGCGATCTGGTTGACCACGACGAACAGCACGGTCCAGACGCCGAGTCGCAGCGTGTGGCCGAGGCCGCTGCCGCGCAGGTCGAGCCGCGGTGTGTAGAGGAAGCCGGAGCGGCGCAGGAACGGCAGCAGGATCACCAGCTGCAGTGCGATGCCGAGCGTCGAGCCGAGGCCGAGCAGCGCCTCCTGCCGGGCGGTGTAGCCGCCGAAGACCTGGTCGCCCTCGGCCGGGCCGTACCCGAGGATGTAGGCGAGGATCACGGCGACCGCGACGACGTTGTTGGCCACCGGCGCCCACATCATCGGGCCGAACGTGCCCCGGGCGTTGAGGATCTGCCCGACCAGCACGTACATGCCGTAGAAGAAGACCTGCGGCATGCAGAACCTCGTGAAGGCGATGGCCGAGCTGCGCACCGCTCCGTCGTACGACGGCGCGACGAGGTCGACGATGGCCGGCGCGGCGATCACCAGCAGCACCGTGACCACGACGAGGAAGAGGCCGGCGACGGAGATCACCCGGCTCGTGTACGCGTCGCCGCGGTCGGGGTCGTTGCGCATCGCGCGGACCAGCTGTGGGACGAGGACGGCGTTGAAGATGCCGCCCGCCAGCAGGATGTAGAGCATGTTGGGCAGCGAGTTCGCGACGTTGAACACGTCGGCGTGCACCGACTTGCCGAGCGCGTAGGACAGCAGCGCGGCGCGCAGGAAGCCGCTGAGCCGCGAGACCGCCGTACCGGCGGCCATCACGGCGCTGTTCGAGAGCAGGGCCGACTGCTCGGAGGCCTCGTCGACCGGCTGGTCCGTCGGCTGGTCCGTCGGCTGGGGGCGTTCGGTCACCGGCTGCCCGCTCCTGCGGGCTGGCGGTCCTCCGCGGGCGGGTCGGCGGGGCCGCCGGGGGACGCGTCGGTGCCGGGGTCGGCGCCGGGCGGTCCGGACCCGCGCCGGGCGTTGCGGACCCGGCGGAACAGCCGGACCAGGATCGCGCCGAAGAGCAGCGCGGCGCCGATGGCCATGAACAGCCAGATCACGTTGCTGACCTGGGCGGAGCGGATGGTCAGGCCGGTGCGCGCGCCGAGCGGGGTGCCGCGCTTGTCGGTGACGAGGAGCGCCACCTCGTGGAGACCGTTCTCGTCGGTGCGGGCGGTGAGGATGACGGCGACCGCGCTCTCGGGCCTGACCTCGATGCGGCGCGGACCCTCGATGTCCAGCCGGTCGTCGGACTGCGCGTCGAGGGAGACCGTGACCGGCTGGTCGAGGTCGTTGGTGATCGTCGCCTGGAACCGGCCGCTGCTGCTGGAGAGCGTCACCGCCGTCGGCGCGCTCACCCGGACGCTGGTCAGCCGCTCGTCGATCCACCCCCGGGAGCGCTCGGCGGAGACCCGGTTCTCGATCGGGCGCGTCCGCGCGGAGTAGGAGACGGTGCCGAGCGCCTGGTCCGCGACGGTGCCGGCGACGATGTTGTTGAGGGTCAGGAGGTTCTGCAGGGTGTTGCCCGCGCGGGTGAGCCCCTCGGCAGCGTCGAAGCCGGGCTGGTCGAGCTCGGCGCCCTCCTGCCACCCCGGGTAGCGCAGCGTCGAGCCGACCACCGCGGCGGGCTCCGTGGCGTGGCTGACGGAGTCGACGCTGGTCAGGTCGAGCCAGGGCACGTCGAGGCCGCCGAAGTACGTCGCGCCGCCGTCCGGCTTCCAGTCGTGGGGCAGCACCATCGTCAGCGAGGTCTCGTCGCCGCCGAGGAACCGGACCGCCGCCTCGGAGAGCAGCCGCTGGCGCATGGCGGTGAGCCCGGTCCGGCTGTCCGGGCCCGGCCCGCCCTCGGCCGCGCCGCTCGAGGTGACGACGACGTGGTGCCCCTCGGTGGAGGCCAGCGCCGGTGCCGGGTCGTCGAACATCGCGTCGGTGAGCAGGATCGAGGTGTCCTGGTCGGCTGCCTCGATCCCCTCGGTGGTCAGGTAGCCGCTCGGCGCGGAGAGCACCGGCGTGGTCACCACGTCGAAGCCCGCCAGTCCGACGTCCGAGCGCGCGACGGCCCGCTGGAGCAGCGCGGGGTCGTGCTGCGCGGCCGCGGCGACGTCCACGTCGCCGTACGGGAGGGTCAGCACCTGGTCCTCGGCTCGCATCGCCTCGCCGAGCCGGGCCAGCCAGGCCTGGGCCGCATCGGCCGCCGCCTGGACGACCGGGTCGAGGGCGTCGAGGTCGAGGGGGCTGTCCCCGCTCTCCTCGGGCTCCTCGGTCGGCGCCGGGCTCTCGGTCGGGGTCTCGGTGGGGGAGGCCGACGGGTCGGAGGTCTCGTCGCCCTCGCCGTCCGGCTCGCCGGCCTGCAGGTTGGGGGCCAGCGAGCGGGGCGGGTTGCCCTCGGCCAGCCGGCGCACGGCGTCGACCAGCGCGGGGTCGACGACCCACGTGACCGTGCGGTTGCCCGAGCTGGCCCCGAAGTCGACGAGCGTGCGGAGCCGGCCGCCCTGGGAGAGGGTCTTGCTCCAGCCGGCCAGGTCGTCGAGCGAGCCGTCCTCGGAGTAGGTCAGCTGGTGGCGCAGCGGGATCACGATCGCCGTCGGGAGCGAGCCCTCTCGCGAGGGCGGGACCAGCGGGAGGAAGGTGCGGGCCCGGCCGTCGGCGGTCTCGTCGCGACCGTTGCCGTTCTCGCCGAGCGCGTGGACGCCGAACCAGTAGACGCCGGGGCTGTCAGCGTGGAGCAGGCTGCGCGGGACGCTGAACCGGTACGACACCTGCTGGCCCGGGGCGAGCTCCTCGATGAAGTCCTTGTGCCGCTCGTCGTTGATCCGCTCGCCGACGACCGCGTCGGCCGGCGTCTTGGCGGCGTCGTCGAGCTCGGCCGCCGAGGTCATCGGCTCGGCCGAGATGAACGGGCGGACGTTGATCGTCGACCACGGGACCTTGTCGTTGTTGGTGATCGTGCCCGAGACGCGGACCACGCCCTGCTCCGGGATCGTCGACGGCGTGAGCTGGTCGATGGTGACCGTGAGCGGCGCGTCCGTCTCGGCCCGGCGCGCCGTCCGCTTGGCCTGCCGGGTCACCACAAGTGCCCGCTCGGCCGCCCGGCGCTCGGTCTTGCGCACCTGGGTCTGTACGTCGGGGTCGGTCGGCCCGCCGTCCGCGTCCGCCGCGGCCGGCCCGGCGAGCAGTCCGGTCGCCACCACCGGGACCGCCAGCGCCGCCAGGGCAGCACTGATCGAGAGCCGGCGGAGCATGCGTAGAGGGTAGTGCGCGGCTCTGTGGGTCTTGAGGCCTCCCGCGGCCCGTCGTACCGGGCATCCCTCCTAGAGTTGAGCCTTGTGTCCGCACCCGCGCCGGCGACCCGCACCGTGGTCGAGCTCCAGCAGAACGTGGGCGTGGAGCTGGAGCGTGTCGCGCCGGTGATCGACGAGCTCGGTGCGCGGTTCGCCGAGGCCGGCCACGAGCTGGCGCTGGTCGGCGGTCCGGTCCGGGACGCGATGCTCGGGCGGCCGCACACCGACCTCGACTTCACGACCTCCGCGCGGCCCGACGACACCGAGCGGTTGCTCGACGCGTGGGGCGACGCGACCTGGGACATGGGCCGGGACTTCGGCACCATCGGCTGCCGCAAGGGGCCGTGGACGGTCGAGGTGACGACGTACCGCTCGGAGGCCTACGACCCCTCCTCGCGCAAGCCCGTCGTCGACTTCGGCGACTCCCTCGACGGCGACCTCGGCCGCCGCGACTTCACCGTCAACGCGATGGCCGTCCGGCTGCCCGGCCGGGTGGTCGAGGACCCGTACGGCGGCGTGGTCGACCTCGCCCAGGGACTGCTGCGCACGCCGGGCACCCCGCAGGACTCGTTCTCCGACGACCCGCTGCGGATGCTGCGGGCCGCCCGGTTCGCCGCCCAGCTCGGCTTCACCGTCGCGCCCGAGGTGGTCGCCGCGATGACCGACATGGCCGGCCGGATCGAGATCATCTCCGCCGAGCGGGTCCGCGACGAGCTGGTCAAGCTGATCTCCGCGCCGTACCCGCGTCGCGGGCTGGCCCTGCTCGTCCAGACCGGGCTCGCGGCGTACGTCCTGCCGGAGCTGCCGGCGCTCGCGCTCGAGCGCGACGAGCACCACCGGCACAAGGACGTCTACGAGCACACCCTCACCGTGCTCGAGCAGTCCATGGACCTCGAGGACCGACTGCCCGGCGGCGGCCCGGACTTCGTCTCCCGCTTCGCCGCGCTCATGCACGACGTCGGGAAGCCGCGCACCCGCAAGTTCATCGACGACGGCTCGGTGACCTTCCACCACCACGACGTCGTCGGCGCCAAGATCACCCGCAAGCGGATGCAGGCGCTGCGGTTCTCCAAGGACGAGACCGAGGCGGTGGCGAAGCTGGTCGAGCTGCACCTGCGCTTCCACGGCTACGGCTCCGGCGAGTGGACCGACTCCGCCGTACGCCGCTACGTCCGCGACGCCGGCGACCAGCTCGACCGCCTGCACGTGCTCACCCGCGCCGACTGCACCACCCGCAACCGCAAGAAGGCCGAGCGGCTGCGGCGCACCTACGACGACCTCGAGCTCCGCATCGCCCGGCTCCAGGAGCAGGAGGAGCTCGACGCCATCCGGCCCGACCTCGACGGCAACCAGATCATGGAGCTGCTCGGCATCGGCCCCGGCCGCGACGTCGGCCTCGCCTACCAGCACCTCCTCGAGCTCCGCCTCGACCACGGCCCCATGGCCGAGGAGGACGCCTCCGCCGCGCTGCTGGAGTGGTGGGCGTCGCGTCAGTGATCGTCGAGTGACCCCATGGGCAGGTTCTCCACAGTGGAGAACGTGCCATCTGGGTGTCTCGATCGATCTCGGGCGTCCAGCAGGTCATCCAGGCTGGGCATCGGCTCGGGACCCAGCACCCAGCTCTGGGTCAGAAGGCCGGTACGTGCTTCGGCCTCGGCCATTCGGCGGATGATCCGCGGCCTGGAGGTGAAGTCGCGCGCGACGATCTCGACGTACTCCAGTCCAACGCGCCGGAAGTCGGCCTCGCGGTCGAGGTCGCGGGCGTGCTGGTCCTTGTCCCGGTGGTCCGCGCCGGCGAACTCACCCACGACACCTCGCCGTGGATCGAACAGGTCGGGTGTTCCGAGTGACCTGCCGCGGCTGTCGAAGAGCTCTCGGTTGACCAGCGGCCGGCCCCACCCGGCGTCGTACTCCCAGACCATCCGGAACAGCGACTCGAAGCGGGACCGGCTCCCTTCGACCGCCATGGCGAGCGGGTCGTCCGTGACGATGCGGACGTCGCGGTACCACCTGCGGGTCGCGCAGTAAAGGCGCATCCGCCGGATCGACGTCAGCTGGCCCGCGCAGGCCATGTCGATCGCGACCACCATCTCGCGGGGCCGGTTGACGCCGAGCCGTCGGAGCTCGTCGAAGAGCGCCCGCTCGGGCAACGCACACCGGAGGCCGTGCACGAGGACGAGCTCGTCGTCGGGCACCGTGTCGGCCACGACGAGCACGCCGGGACGTGAGCGGAGGCGGTCGCCGTTCGCGGCGAGCTGGACGGGCAGCCTGGTGCGCCCATCGCTGGCGAGTCCGTCGAACCAGCCCCCGCCCAGCAGCCGCAGCCCCGCCCATCCCGTGACGACGCACCGGCGCCCGCCGCCCGCATACGCCTCGAGGATGCGTTGCTCGACCAGGTCGTCAGTGACGCGGGCGGGCACGAAGCGTCCCGGACTGCAGCGCCGCCAGTGTGGTCCCACCGCGAGCGAACGCGTCGGTCCGTTCGTGCCTGTCGGGTCGAGCGGTACCGGCCAGACGAGGCCGGTGACAGGAGGTGCGACGAGGGCCCAGCGGTGTGCCATGGCCCGCGTCTGCCCGACGTGGTGTCAGCTAACCGGCGTGCTGCCTGCTTGTGGACGAACTGCCGTCGAGAAGCCAGAACGGCAGGTTCTCCACAGTGGAGAACCTGCCGTTCGGGCGTCTCGATCGGACACCGGCCGCGAGCTACTCCTCGCCGCGGATGAAGGCCTCCACGCGGGCGCGGCCCTCCTCGTCGGGGAGCTGGACCGGCGGGGACTTCATGAGGTACGACGAGGCCGAGATGATCGGGCCGCCGATGCCGCGGTCCTTGGCGATCTTCGCGGCGCGGATGGCGTCGATGATGATGCCGGCGGAGTTGGGGGAGTCCCAGACCTCGAGCTTGTACTCGAGGTTGAGCGGTACGTCGCCGAACGCGCGGCCCTCGAGGCGGACGTAGGCCCACTTGCGGTCGTCGAGCCAGGCGACGTAGTCGGACGGGCCGATGTGCACGTTGCGGTCGTGGGCCCCGACGCCGGCCAGCGACCCGGTCAGGTTGGAGGTCACGGCCTGGGTCTTGGAGATCTTCTTGGACTCCAGGCGCTCGCGCTCGAGCATGTTCTTGAAGTCCATGTTGCCGCCGACGTTGAGCTGGTAGGTGCGGTCCAGCGCCACGCCGCGGTCCTCGAACAGCTTGGCCAGCACCCGGTGGGTGATGGTCGCGCCGACCTGGGACTTGATGTCGTCACCGATGATCGGGACGCCGGCCGCCTCGAACTTGGCCGCCCACTCGGGGTCGGAGGCGATGAAGACGGGCAGCGCGTTGACGAAGGCCACCCCGGCGTCGATCGCGCACTGGGCGTAGAACTTGTCGGCGTCCTCCGAGCCCACCGGCAGGTAGGAGACCAGCACGTCGGCGCCGGACTCGCGCAGGACCGCGACGACGTCGACCGGCTCGGCCGCCGACTCCTCGATGGTCTCGCGGTAGTACTTGCCGAGGCCGTCGAGGGTGTGGCCGCGCTGCACCTCGATGCCGAGGGTCGGCACCTCGCAGATCTTGATGGTGTTGTTCTCGGAGGCGTTGATGGCCTCGGAGAGGTCCTTGCCGACCTTCTTGTCGTCGACGTCGAACGCCGCGACGAACTCCACGTCCTTGACGTGGTACTCGCCGAACGTCACGTGCATCAGCCCGGGGACGGTGCCACTGGGGTCGGCGTCCCGGTAGTAGTGGACGCCCTGGATGAGGGACGTCGCACAGTTGCCGACTCCGACGATTGCTACTCGAACCGAACCCATGGGGTGCGCTTCCCTTCTGGTTGTCACCTGGCGGTGTGGTGTCTCACGACGTTTCTGCGGTCGGGGGGGTCTTCAGATTGGGCGTGGGGGCGTTGCGCTCGGCGTTGATGAGGTCGGAGAGCCAGTTGACCTCGCGCTCGACCGACTCCACGCCGTGCCGCTGGAGCTCGCCGGCGTACCGGTCTGCTTCCTTCTGGGTCATCGACAGCTCGCGCTGGATCCGGTCCAGACGCTCCTGGAGCCGCATCCGGCGCCCCTCGAGGACGCGCAGCCGGATCTCCATGTCGGTCGAGGAGAAGAAGGCGAACCGGATGTCGAAGTTGTCGTCCTCCCACGCGGTGGGACCGACCTCCGACATCAGCCGCTCGAACTCCCGGGTGCCGGCCTGGGTCACCTGGTAGGTGATCTTCGGGCGCCGCGACGTCGGGGTCGACGCGGTCGACTCCTCGATCAGCGACCCCCGCAGCATCTTCTTCAGCGTCGGGTAGAGCGAGCCGTAGGAGAGCACGCGCCCCCACCCGAGCATCAGGTTGAGCCGCTTGCGCAGCTCGTAGCCGTGCATGGGTCCCTCGTGCAGCAGCCCGAGGACTGCCAGCTCGATGGTCTCCCCACGCCGTGCCACAGACCTATCGTAGCGATATATCCGCGGTACGGGAACAGCCGGTACATCGCGCTGACCTGACGGGGACGATGGTGACCTCGCTCACGCGGGGGGCACCCCTGAGCGGGGCGGGGCTGAGAAGCGGCTGAGATGTGCTCGCGGGCGGCCGCGCCGAGTCGGTGGTTCTGGGCTCGGTTGCGTACCCTCGTGCGACGTGGCAGGCAAGCGCAAGGCGGGTACGTCGACCGGGCGGACCCGACCCCCGGGACGCGCCGCCTCCTCCGCACCCGCCAAGAAGACCGCGGCCTCGTCGCCCGGCCCCGCCAAGAACGGCAAGAACGGCACGAACGGCGGGAAGAAGGGCAAGAAGCAGCGCACCCGCGGCCAGAAGGTCCGTCGGGTCCTGCTCTACGTCGGCCTGATCGGCCTGGTGTGCGTGCTCGTCGCCGGCGGTGCGTTCGCCTATCTCTACAAGACCACCGAGCTGCCGGACCCCAACGCCGACTTCGAGACCAACACCTCGTTCGTCTACTACAGCAACGGCAAGGACGAGCTCGGCCGCTACGCGATCCAGAACCGCGACGCGATCTCCTACGACCAGATGCCCCAGGACGCGAAGGACGCCGTCGTCGCCGCGGAGAACCGCAGCTTCTGGAGCGACAACGGCATCGACGTCAAGGGCATCGTCCGTGCGGTCTTCAACAACGCCTCGGGCAACGCCACGCAGGGTGCCTCGACGATCACCCAGCAGTACATCAAGATCCTCTACCTCACCCAGGAGCGGTCCTACACCCGCAAGCTGAAGGAGGCGATCCTCTCCCTCAAGCTGGGCAAGGAGGTCTCCAAGCAGCAGATCCTCGAGGGCTACCTCAACACCATCTACTTCGGCCGCGGTGCCTACGGCATCCAGGCCGCCGCGGAGGCCTACTTCCAGAAGGACGCGGCCGACCTCTCCCTCAAGGAGAGCGCCGCCCTGGCCAGCATCATCAACAACCCGACCCACTTCGACCCGGCCAACGGCAAGGACTCGAAGATCGCGCTGCGCGAGCGCTACCGCTACGTGCTCGACGGGATGGCCAAGGACGACAAGATCACTGCCGACGAGGCGGAGCAGGCGGCCAAGCGGCTGCCGAAGTTCCCGCCGGAGACCGCGGAGAGCACGTACGGCGGGCAGAAGGGCCACGTGCTCGCGATGGTGAAGTCCGAGCTGCTCAAGCTCAAGGACGACGCCGGCCGCCCGCTCCTCACCGAGGACCAGATCAACGGCGGCGGGCTGCGGGTCACCACGACCTTCACCAAGCAGGCGATGGACGCCGCCGAGGAGGGCGTGGCCGACATCAAGCCCACCGGCAAGGGGCTCGACAAGGAGCTGCACGTCGGCGTGGCCAGCGTGCAGGTCGACACCGGCGCGATCCGCGGCATCTACGGCGGCCAGGACTACCTCGAGTCCCAGATCAACTGGGCCCAGGCCGGGGGCATGGCCGGGTCGTCGATGAAGCCCTTCGCGCTCGCGGCCGGCATCAAGGCGGGCTTCTCGCTCAAGGACACCTTCGACGGCAACTCGCCCTTCGAGCTGCCCGACGGCTCCGACATCGAGAACGAGGGCGACACGGACTACGGCTCGTCGGTCAACCTGATCAAGGCCACCGAGGACTCGATCAACACGGCCTACACCGACCTCACCGTCTCGATCCCGGACGGCCCGCAGGCGATCATGACGATGATGAACGGGATGGGCATCCCGCCGGAGAAGCCCATGCGCAAGTACGACTACGGCTTCCCCGACCACACCGCGGGCCTCAAGCCGTTCCCGAGCATCACGCTGGGCACCGCGACGGTGAGCCCGATCAACATGGCGAACGCGTACTCCACCATCGCCAACGGCGGCCGGTTCCACGCGCCGTACCTCATCGAGAAGGTCGTGGGCCGCGATGGCGAGACGCTCTACGACCACTCGGTGAGCGACAAGCAGGTCATCGACGACGAGCAGGGCTCGGACATCGCCTCCGACGTCAGCTACGCCATGCAGCAGGTCGTGCAGGCGGGCAGCGGCTCGGCCGCCCTCGAGCTCGGCCTGCCGGCGGCCGGCAAGACCGGTACCGCCACCGTGTCCAACGGCGACGTCTCCTCGTCGTGGTTCACCGGCTTCACGCCGAAGCCGACGGACCCCGACGACGCCAAGAACTGGCTGGCCACGTCGGTGATGTACGTCCGCGGCAAGGGCACCGGCAAGCTCGACGGCTGGCTGCCGACCTCCGACGACGGCCGCGAGGGCTACTTCGGCGGCAACTACCCGGCCAAGACCTGGACCGCGGTGATGGCGAAGGACCTCGACGGTGTCGACGTCGAGGAGTTCCCGGAGCCGGCGTACGTCGACGGCGAGGCCCCGACCGAGGGCCACCAGCCCACCCTGCCGCCGTCGCCGACCAAGAAGCCGACGCCGAGCAACACCGAGTCCACCGACAAGCCGACCAAGTCGCCGACCATCCCGGGCCCGCCCTCGGACACGCCGACCCAGGAGCCTCCGACCTCGGCGCCGCCGTCGACGGCGCCCACGACGCCGACCGACCCGCCCACCAGCCCCACCTGCGACGTCCTCACCTGCCAGACGCCGACGGCGACCGCGACGGCCACGGCCACCCGGGCCGCGGCCGACCAGGCCTCGTCCATGGCCTGGTGGGACCGGATGCGCTGGTGACGTGAGCGGCCCCTCGCGGACGAGCGACGACCACGTCCACCCGACGTGGGACGACCCGGTGGTCGCTGCCGTCAGCGAGGGCGTGGGGGGCCCGATGGGCCGGCGCGGTGCCGGCCATCCGTGGTGGACGCCGACCCGGGTCGTGCTGCTGCTCGCGGCCGTGGCGTTCGCGCTCGGCATGGTGCAGAAGAGCGGCTGCTACGACCGCTACTGGGTCTATGACGAGCACCGCTACACCCACATGTGCTACTCCGACCTGCCCTACCTCTACACCGGGCGCGGGCTGGCCGAGCTGGCGTGGCCGTACTCCGACGACCCCCAGGTGCGGGCCCGCTACGAGGTGATGGAGTACCCCGTCGGGATCTCGCTGTTCGCGTACGGCGCCGCGTGGGTGACGCACTGGGCGACCGGCTCGCCAGACGTCTCGGTGCGCGCGGACCAGCCGGCCGGCGACCTGGTCGGCACCGACCAGGTGAAGAAGGAGCTCCGGGCCTTCGTCATCGTCAACGCGCTGGTCTTCGCCGCCCTGGCCCTGCTGTCGGCGTGGCTGCTGGCGGGGGTCAATCCGCGGCGGCCCTGGGACGCGGTCGCCTTCGCCGCCTCACCGGCGCTGGTGCTGACCGGCCTCATCAACTGGGACATGCTCGCGGTGGTGCTGGTCGCGGGCGCCCTGTGGACCTTCGCGCGCGGCAGACCGGTCGCGACCGGGGTGCTGATCGGCCTCGGCACCGCGACCAAGCTCTATCCCCTGTTCCTCCTCGGCGCGGTGGTGGTGATCTGCCTGCGCGAGCGGCGCTACCGGGAGCTCGTGGACACCACGCTCGCCGCGGCCGCCTCGTGGTTCCTGCTCAACGCGCCCGCCTACCTCAGCGGGCCGGAGGAGTGGAAGCGCTTCTGGGCGTTCAACTC
This sequence comes from uncultured Actinomycetota bacterium, assembly GCA_963791175.1. Classification (GTDB taxonomy): domain Bacteria; phylum Actinomycetota; class Actinomycetes; order Propionibacteriales; family Nocardioidaceae; genus Nocardioides. Next base: position 1,408,729 of record CAWBRC010000004.1, on the reverse strand, counting down.
CGAGCGTGGCCCCGACCTCGGCTCGATCTGGCTGGTGATCAGCCAGGGCTCGGGTGACGCGATCAGCGCCGCCACCGTCAACCACTGGTCGTGGGCGATGTTCGCGCTGTGGTGCGTGGGGGTGGCGGTGCTCGGCTTCCGCGCGCCGAGCACGCCGCGGCTGGCGCAGCTGGGCTTCCTCGTCGTGGCCGGCTTCCTCCTGGTCAACAAGGTCTACTCGCCGCAGTACGTCCTCTGGCTACTGCCGCTGGCCGTCCTGGCCCGGCCCCGCTGGCGGGACCAGCTGGTCTGGCAGGCGTGCGAGGTCGTCTACTTCGCGTCGGTCTGGTGGTACCTCGGCGGCGAGCTGCAGCCGGCGGGCGGGGACGACGTCACGACGTACTGGCTGGCGATCCTGGTCCGGATGGCCGGCGAGCTCTACCTCGTCGCCTTCGTGGTCCGCGACGTGCTGTGGCCGCGCCACGACCCGGTGCGGCAGGGCGAGTTCGCCGAGCCGCCGAGGTCCCCATTTCGGCGCAATCGCGCCGAAGTGGGGGTGTCCCAGCCGTGAAACCGCCCCGGAAGGGCGCGATTGCGCTGTTTCGGGGCGAGCGGGCGCGCGGGCCTCGCGGGCCGCGCCCGTCGGGGGCTCAGCTGACGACGACGCGGTCGAACGCCGTCGCGGTGTAGCGCACCCGCGCGTCGACGAGGTCGCCGACCTCGGGCACCCGGGCGTCACCGGGCAGGAGCAGCATCGAGGCCTGCATGTGCGGCGGCTCGGCGAACAGCCGCTGCTTGCCGTCGACCCAGAACGGCGATCGGGTGTGGCCGAGGGCGTCCAGCCCCCCGCGGGCGACGACCTTCGCGCGCGAGCGCAGGTCCGACTCGCCGAGCGGGGACTCGAGCCCGATGCCGTGCGCGGTGCCGCCGGTGACCACGAGCAGGTGCCCATCGCGGGGAGCTGCGCGGCCGCGGTAGCCGAAGACGTCACCGCGGCGCAGCGCGTGCACGTCGAGCACGGTCGCGGTGACCCGCAGCGCCTCGCGGTCGCCGAGCCACAGGTCCGTGCCGATGCGGGGCCGGATCGTCAGGTCGGCGTACGACGTGCGGAGCGTGTCGAGCTCGGCGGAGGTCAGGTGGCTGACCCAGACGGTGGTGGTGGGGAGCTCCGCGGCGACGACGTCGGTCAGGAGCCGCTCGACCTCGGGGAGGTGCCCGCCGGCGGCGAGTGGCAGGTGGAGCGCGACCCCCTCGAGCCGGCCGCGCAGCCCGTGGGCGAGCGACCACAGCTCCGGTGCGCTCATGCCGTGGCGCCGCATGCTGGTGGCGAGCTCGAGCACGAACCGCGCCCCGGGCTGGGCGTCGAGCAGTCCGGCCAGGTCCTCGGGCCGGCTCACGGTGTGGATCACGCGGCGCGCCAGCGCCGGGTCGGGCTCGGGCCGGAAGGTCCGCCACGGGGTGAGCACGAGCAGGTCGCCGTCGTAGCGCTGGGCGACCTCGGGCAGCTCCTCGTAGGTCCCGACGGCCAGGGTGTCGGCGCCGAGCCACTGGGCCTGGCGCGCCAGCCGGCCGAGGGTGAAGCCGTAGCCGTTGCCCTTGGCCACCGGCACCAGTCCGGGCGTGCTGTCGGCGACGCCGCGCAGGTGGCCGCGCCACCGGTCGCCGTCGACCGCCAGCGTGAGGCTCATGCCTGTCCGGGGTCCCCGCGGAAGCGTGCGCCTCGCGCGCGGAGCGCGTCCCCGGCGCGCTGTCGTGGGGTGGTCATCGCCGGCTCATGTAGAGGTCGAAGGCCTTGTAGAGCGGCTTGCTGAGCGGGAGGTCCCACTCGCCGGCGTACTCGACGGCCTCGCCGCCGGTCCCGACCTTGAACTGGATCAGCCCGACGTGGCTGTCGTCGGCGTCGAGGGTCGGGGTGATGCCGCGCAGGTCGTAGACGTCGGCGCCGGCCGCGATGGCCTCGCGCAGCATCGCCCACTGCACCGCGTTGGAGCCGCGGACGTCGCGCTTCTCGGTGGAGGAGGCGCCGTAGGAGTACCACGCGTGCGCGCCGACGCGGACCATGATCGTGGCCGCGACCAGGTCGCCCTCGTGCCGGGCGAGGTGGAGCCGGAACCGGTCGGGGTCCTCCGCGCCCAGCGCGTCGGCCATGACCCGGAAGTACGCCAGCCCGCGGGGCGTGAAGTGGTCGCGCTCGGCGGTGTGCACGTAGAGGTCGTGGAAGAGCTTGAGGTCGCCCTCCTCGTCCCCGCGCCCGGTGCTGGTGGTGACCTCGACGCCGGCCTTGTCGGCCTTCTTGATGTTGCGGCGCCAGAGCTGGTTCATGCCCGCGAGCACGTCGGCCTCGGTGCGGCCGGCCAGCGGGACCTGGAAGACGTACTGGGGCTGACCGAGGGCGAACCCCTCGTCGCTGCCCTGCGCACGCCAGCCGAGCGAGGTGAGCTGGGAGACCACCCGGGCCCCGACCGGGTCGCGCTCGGTCGGCGGCAGGTCCGCGAGCCGGCGTACGGCGGGGTCGGCGAGCCCCTCCTTGACCTGGGCGGCGCTCCAGCGCCGGGTCACGACGGGCGGGCCCATCCGGATGCCGAAGGCGCCCTGCTGCTTGAGGTGGGCGGCCATCGGCGCCAGCCAGTCGCCGAGCCGGTCGGTCGACCAGTCGAGCAGCGGCCCCTCGGGGAGGTAGGCGAGGTAGCGGCGCAGCCGGGGCAGCTGGCGGTAGAGGACCAGGCCCGCACCGACCAGCCGGTCGCCGTCGAACCAGCCCAGCGACTCGTGCCGCCACTCCGACTTCACCGCACCCCAGGCGGGGGTCTGGAGGAAGCTCGCCGAGCGCTGGGTGCGCACGAAGGCGAGGTGCTCCTCCGGTCCGATGGAGCGCACGGTGGGGGTCACCCGTCGAGGTTATCGGGCGCCCTCTCACCGATGGTGCTCGCCGTGAGCCCGTGAACCTGACACCCTGTGTGCACCCACCCACATAGTTGGTCTCGAGGGTGTATCAGGCGCCGACCTCGGCGCTCATCATCGGCGTGACCTTCCCTTCCAGGATCATCTCGGAGGCCCGCGTGACGATCGGTGGCGCAGCGACCGAGCGGCCGGGCGAGGTCTGGGGCCAGGCCGCGTCGGCGTTCGAGCGGTGGACCGCCGGCGACGCCGTGGCCCTCGACGAGCTGGTCCGCCTCATGACCCCGGTGCTCTGGCACGTCGTGCGCGCGTACCGGTTGCCCAGCGAGGTCGCCGAGGACGTCGTGCAGAACACCTGGCTGGCCCTGGTCCGTCGCCGGCTCCTCGATCCAGGAGCCGGCCGCCGTCGGCGGCTGGCTGACCACCACCACCCGCCGCGAGGCGTGGAAGGTGGCCAAGGCCACCGGCCGGGGCATCCCGGTCGAGGACGACGAGCTGGCCCGGCGGCTGCCGGACGAGGGCTCCGCGGAGTCCGAGGTCGTTCGTCGCGACACCGAGGGCCGGCTGTGGGACGCGGTCGAGAACCTCTCCGAACGCTGCCAGGCGCTGCTGCGCATCGTGGCCTTCGAGCACCGTCCCGACTACCGCGAGATCGCCGCCGACCTCGGCATGCCGGTCGGCAGCATCGGGCCGACCCGCGGCCGCTGCCTGCAGAAGCTGCGCGCACTCATCGAGAACGGGGAAGACCATGCCTGAGCTGACCGACGACGACCTGCTGGCCGGCGTCCGCGCCTACTGGGAGTCCCACGACCCCGTGCCGGAGGGCATGACCGCCCGGCTCCAGGCCGTGGCGGCGCTCGCGGCGTCCGACACCGATCTCGACCTCGAGCTGATGATGCTCGTCGAGCGCACCGACGAGCTCGCCGGCGCCAGAGGCGCCTCCACCACGGCGTACACGCTGCGCTTCGCGCACGACGGCGTCGACCTGCTGCTCCGGGTCTCCGGCGACGGCACGTCGTCGCGGATCGACGGCTGGGTCGTCCCGCCGAGCTCGGTCACCGTGTCGGTGCTGCGTGACACCGAGGTCCTGGCGACGCCTGGACGTCGGCGACACCGGCCGCTTCGAGGTCCCCGACCTGAGCCCCGGGATGCTGCGGCTCCGGCTCGAGCCGGTCGACGGCAGCACCTCGTTCATGACACCCGCCTTCGAGATCTGAGGACCGATGGAACCGACCCAGCCCCCTGGACCCCGCAACGACCGCAGGCAGCTCGACCGCGAGCCCACCACGCCACCGCGTGACGCCTACTCCGTCGTCCAGGGGCGGGTCCTCGACCCGGCCACGGCGCTGTTCGTCGAGGGGGTCGAGCCGCGCCCGACGGTGTACGTCGGCCCGCGGCTGACGATCTCCAAGACCATCGACATCGAGGCCGCCATGCAGGTGCTCGGCCAGGTCGCCGAGCGACTCGGCTGGACCGTCGAGCTCGAGCCGGAGGACCGGCGGCTGGCCCGGCTGAAGCACGGGCTCCGCACCGTCAACATCAAGCTGGCGTCAGACCGGGCCGCGATCGCGCCCGACGGCTGGACGCTGCTGCAGCAGACCCGGGCCCAGTTCGGCATCGACAGCGTGCGCGGCGTCGGCCTCGACCACGTCGTGTTCAGCAGCCCCTTCGACTGGGGCCACCCCTTCGACTGGGGCCACCCGTTCGACTGGGGCCACCCCTTCGACTGGGGGCACCCGTCCGGGGGCGACTCGGGCTCACCCGATCGCCAGCTACGCCGTGGCCGGCAGCGGCGGGCGTCAGCCGATCGCGTACGTCGGCCCGCAACCACGCCGCTGCGACGACGACGAGATGACCACGCGGCGGCCCGTCGTGGCGATCCTCGACACCGGCTGCGGCGAGCACGACTGGCTCGACGGCGTGGTGACCAAGGACATCGACCTCGACGGCGTGCAGATCGGCTACCACACCCCGGGCACCGACCCGGAGATGCCTCGGTGACCTCACCGGCCCGCTCGACGGGGTCATCGACCCGATGTCCGGCCACGGGACGTTCATCGCCGGCCTCGTGCACCAGGCCTGTCCCGACGCGGAGATCGTGTCGTGGCGGATCGTGCCGTCGGTCGGGCCGATCGTGGAGTCGGACTGGGTCACCGCGCTGAGCCAGATCGCCGAGCTCGTGCGGCGCGGCCGGGCCGGCGAGCCGGGCGGCAAGCTGATCGACGTGCTCAGCCTGTCGATCGGCTACTACCACGAGACGCCGGAGGACCTGCTCTTCGACCCGACGCTCTACGACATCCTCCGCGACATCTCGCTGCAGGGGACGCTGGTGGTCTGCTCGGTCGGCAACGACGCGACAGCGCGGCCGAACTTCCCGGCGGCGTTCGCGCCCTGGTCCGACGGCAACGGGCCGGTCCAGGCCGACCCCGACTGCCCGCCGATCGTCTCGGTCGGCGCGCTCAACCCCAACCTCAAGACCGACGCGATGTTCAGCAACGCCGGCCCGTGGGTGCGCGCGTACGTGCCGGGCGCCGCGGTGATGAGCACCTTCCCGACCACCTTCCAGGGCGGCCGTCAGTCGCTGGCCCGGACCAAGGCGTTCGGCCGGGCCCGGGACACCATCGACCCCGACGACTTCCGGGGTGGCTTCGGGGTGTGGAGCGGCACGTCGTTCTCCGCCCCGCTGATGGCCGGCAGGCTGGCCCGCCGGCTCCAGGACGACCTCGGCGCCGGCGACGACCTCGACACCGCGATCACCCGGGCCTGGGACGCCGTGCAGGACCGCACGGGGATCCGGCCATGATGAGCACGTGCTCACCGCGGAGGAGCTCCACCGTCGCGCCGTAGAGGCGGTGAACCACGGCCGGGTACGCCTGGCCGGGCGGCTCCTCGAGCGGGCGGCCGAGCGCTCGAGCGACCCCGACCTCCTCGCCCGGATCGGGGTCAGCCGCGCGTACGTCGCCATGGAGCTCGGCGACCTCGACACGGCCACCCGGCTGTGCCGCGAGTCGCTGGCGCGGCCCGGGCTGGCGCGCCGCGACCGCGGGGTGGCCGCTCGCGCAGCTCGGCGATGCTGCACATGCGGTCGGGGCAGACGACCGAGGCGCTCGCGGCGTTCTCCGAGGCCATCGCGCTGCTCGAGACGCTGCCCGCCGACCGGGCCCGCGCGCCTGGGCAACCGCGGCGACGTCTACCTCCACCAGCGCCGCGTGCTCGGCCGCCGTCGACGACTTCCGCGCGGCCGCCGCCGGCTTCGCCGGCGTCGGGCCTGCGAGGTGGAGCAGGCCAAGGCCGAGCACAACCTCGGCTACGCGCTGATGGTCGGCGGCGACCTGATCGGGGCGCTCGAGGCGATGAGCGCGGCGTACCCGGTGCTGGCCCCGGTCAGCCCGGTGCACCGGGCCGTGTGCACCCAGGACCGGGCCGAGGTGCTGCTGGCGATGGGGCTCGACGACGAGGGCGCCGAGCTGCTGCGGCGGGCGGCGCGCGACTACGGCCTGCGGGCGGCTGCGCCAGCGCCAGGGCGAGGCCGAGCTCGCGCTGGCCCGAGGCCTGGTCGTCAGCGACCCGGCGTCCGCGCGCCGGCTGGCCGCGTCGCGCGCGGAACCGGTTCGCACGACTGGGCCACGACGCCTGGCGGGCTCGGGCCGAGGCCCTGGTGGTGGCCGCGGACGTCGGCCTGGACCGGCACGCGCCGGCCCTCGTCGGCCGGGCCGCCGAGCTGGCGGAGCAGATGCGCGACCAGGGGCTGGGCGCCGAGGCGGCCGCGACCCGGCTCAACCGCGCGCGCGTGCTGATCCGGCGCGGTGCGCTGGGCGAGGCCCGGACCGAGCTGGCGCGCGCTCGGCCGGGTCGACCGGCACCCGCTGGTCGTACGGCTGCAGGACCGCGACGTCCGCGCCGAGCTGGCCGAGCGCACCGGCCGGCGTACGGCGGGCGTTGGGGCACCTGCGCGCCGGACTCGACGACCTGCACGCGTGGCAGAGCTCGTTCGGCTCGCTCGACCTGCAGACCAACGTGGTCGGCCACGGCGTGCGGCTGGCGGTGCGCGGGCTGGCGCTCGCGGTGCGGTCGCGGTCGGACGCGGTGCTGTTCGAGTGGTCGGAGCGGGCCCGGATGCTGGCCTCGCGGATCCAGCCGGTGCGGGCGCCGCAGGACCCGCAGACCGTCGCCGACCTGGCCGAGCTCCGGGCCGGGCCGGCGCCCGAGCGCGAGGCCGAGCTGCGCCGGCGGATCCGCGAGCAGGCCTGGCAGCGCAAGGGGTCGGGCGAGGTCGACGACCCGGTGGCGCTCGGCGAGCTTCCAGGCCGGGCTGGGCGACGGACACCGCGCTGGTCGCCTACGTCGTGACCGCCGACCGCGTCGTCGGCGCTCGTCGTCACGGCGGCCGGCACCGCGCGCCACGACCTCGGCGACCGGACCGGCTCGACGGCGTCGCTCGGCGGGCTGCTGCCGGACCTCGACATGGCCGCGACCGACCTGCCGGACCCGCTGGCCGGCTCGGTGCGCGGCACGCTGGCCCGCCGGCTCGACGCGGTGGCCGTCGCTCCTGGTCGAGCCGCTGCTGCGCCGACCTCGGCGGCCGCCGCGTGGTGCTCACGCCCTCCGGCGTGCTGGCCGGTGTCCCGTGGACGCTGCTGCCCGGGCTGGTCGGGCGGCCGGTCACCGTCGCGCAGAGCGCCACCTCGTGGCTGGCCCGCGGCGCGACGCCGCTGCGGACCGGCTCGGCCGGATTCGTGGCCGGCCCCCGCGTCGTCCGCGCGGAGGCGGAGGTGCGGGCCGCCGCCGCGGCCTGGCCCGGGGCGCCCGTGCTGGCCGGCGACGGACGCCACGGCGGCCGCCGTCTCCGACCTCGCCGGTCGGGTCGACGTCCTGCACGTGGCCGCGCACGGCCGGCACTCCGCCGAGAACCCGCTGTTCTCCGGCCTCGAGCTCGTCGACGGTCCGTGGTTCGGCTACGACATCGACCAGCTGCCCGCGGTGCCCGACGTGGTGCTGCTCTCGGCCTGCGAGGTCGGCCGCTCCTCGGTGCGCTGGGGCGAGGAGCTGATCGGCATGACCGCCGCGTGGCTGCACGCCGGCGCCCGCTGCGTGGTCGCCAGCCCGGCCGCGGTCAACGACGTCGCCGCGCACGACGCGCTGGTCCGGGTCCACGAGGCGCTGGCCGCCGGCACCGACCCGGCCACCGCGCTGGCCGGGACGGTCGCCGGCGGTGTCCACCGACGCCGCCCCGGCGCCGTTCGTCTGCTTCGGCTGAGCGATGGTCCGTGACGAAATCGCTGGCCGAACACCGTTCTCCACAGCGAGAACGTCACGGACCATCCCCGGGCGTCCGGGAACTTTTCACCGGCCCGAGGTATCTGACCGGTAGCCAGGAACTCCTTTCCGCTGAGACCTCGTTCGCAGCGATCCCTCAGGAGACGTCATGACCGTGTCGATCAGCAGCCCGGCCCCGTCGTTCGCCGACGACCGCTACGTCGTCATCTCCGACCCTCGGCCGGGCACGATCGTCGAGCTCGCTCCGGGGAGCCAGCTCGCCGTGCGGTTCCGCCGTGGGCTCGGACCGAGCCGGTGGCACGTCACCGACCGCCCGGGGCACCTGCTCGCCGCTCGTCGAGACCGGCCACGAGTTCCAGTTCCTCGTCTTCGACTGCACGCACGGTGCCGACGGCCGCTGCGCCTGGAGCGCCGCCACCCGGAGCGCGAGATCGCGCACGAGGTGTGCGAGCTGCTCGTCGTGCCGGTCCGCCGTCACCGGCGACTCCGCACGAACATCCAGCTCCGCATAGCCACGAACCGCATGACGGTGACCGCGAGGTTCGCGACGGTGAGCACCGCGACCTCGACGCCGTGGTGGCTGCTGCCCGCCGCGTGCACCAGCCACAGCGCGCCGCTGGTGACCGCCGAGGCCGACGCCGAAGACCACCAGCCCCTGCACCTGGTGCCGCAGCGCGTCGCGCCGACCGCGCACCCCGAAGGTCAGCCGCCGGTTCGGCGGCGGTGTTCCCGATCGCGGTGAGCAGCAGCGCCAGCAGGTTGGCCGTCAGGGCTCCGGTCCAGCCGCGGAGCAGCAGGTAGAGGACGGCGTAGGCCACGGTCGACGCGATGCCGACCAGCGCGAACATCGCCACCTGCATGCCCAGCCGCCCCGCGCCGGCGTCGGCCGACGCCCGGCCGAGCCGCTCGGAGACCTCGGCGAGCGGCAGCCGGCCGGTGAGCAGGTTGCGGCCGAGCCGGGCGATGCCGCGGACGTCGTCGTACGCCGTGCGCAGGATGTCGACCCGGCTGTCCGGGTCGTCGACCCAGTCGACCGGCACCTCGTGGATGCGCAGCCCGGCCCGCTCGGCGAGCACCAGCAGCTCGGTGTCGAAGAACCACGCGTCGTCCTCGACCAGCGGCAGCACCTCGCGGGCGACGTCGCGCCGGATCGCCTTGAACCCGCACTGCGCGTCGGAGAAGCGGGTCCGCAGCGCGCCCCGGACCAGCAGGTTGTAGCCGCGCGAGATCACCTCGCGCTTCGGCCCGCGGACCACCCGCGAGTCGTGCCGCAGCCGGCTGCCGATCGCCAGGTCGGAGTGGCCGCTGATCAGCGGAGCGACCAGCGGCAGCAGCGCGTTGAGGTCGGTCGAGAGGTCGACGTCCATGTAGACGAGCACGTCCGCGTCCGAGTCGGCCCACACCTTCTTGAGCGCACGGCCGCGGCCCTTCTCGGCCAGGTGCACGACGCGCACGTCGTCGTACCGGTGCGCCAGCCGGCGGGCCAGGACCGCGGTGCCGTCGGTGCTGGCGTTGTCGGCGATGGTGACCCGGTGGCTCCACGGCAGCCGGGCCAGCTGGTCGCGCACCCGCAGCACCGACGCCTCGAGGTCGGCCTCCTCGTTGTAGACCGGGATGACCACGTCGAGCGTGGTGGTCGCGACCGCCTCGGCGAGCGGCTCGTACGCGGGGAGGCTCACGCAGCGTTCCCGGTGCCGGCGGTGAGGTCGTAGATCGTGACGCCGTCGACGCGTGGTCGCGGTGAAGTTCTCCGCCACCCAGGCGGCGATCTCGCTGCTCGCCTCGCTGCCGCCCATCTGGCCGCGGAAGCCACCGAAGCCGCTGCTGATGAAGTAGTGGATCTCGCCCTGCGGCGACGTACTGCCTGGAACTGCGCGAGCGTCGGCGACGGGTCGGAGCCGTTGAAGCCACCGATCGCCATGACCGGCTCCTCGCTGGCCAGCTGGTAGCCGGACGCCGAGTTGGAGCCGACCGCGGCCGCCACCCAGGTGTACTGGTCGGCGTCCTCCTGCAGCAGCGCGGTGATCGCGTCGGTCGACTCGCTGCCGTCGAGCAGCCCGCCGGTGCCGCCTCCGCCGCCGAGGCCACCGGTGGGGGCGCCGGTGGGCGCCGCCGGTGGCCTGCTGGGTCGTGGCGCGTGCCCTGCTGCGGGGCGCCGCCCGCGGGGCCGCCGAACCCGCCGAACCCGCCGAGGCCGCCGAAGCCCGCGGTGCCGCTCGGACCGGCGCTGGGGATCGAGCCGGTGTGCGGGGTGGCCGCGGTCTCGACGGCGTACGCCGTCGGGCCGGCCAGCGACACGACGACCGCCGCCGCGGCGAGGCCCGCCGCGACCCGGCGGGGCAGCCGGCCGAGGCCGGCCACGGCCAGCGCGACCACCAGCCCGGCGCCGAGCACCACCCAGCGCAGCCAGGGCAGGAAGTCAGGGGTGCGGCCGAGCAGGAAGAAGGCGAGCACCGTGGTCAGCGAGACCGTCGCGCTGGCCACGCCGGCGGCGAGCAGCGAGCCGCGGTGCCGCCAGAGCAGCCAGGCGCCGGTGCCGACCAGGGCGCCGATCGCCGGGGCCAGGGCGACCGTGTAGTAGGCGTGGAAGATCCCGGCCATGAAGCTGAACGTCGCCGCGGTGACCAGCAGCCACCCGCCCCAGAGCACGAGGCTCGCGCGGACGAGGTCGGTGCGCGGCGCCCTGCGGGTCAGCCACAGACCGGCGACGAGCAGCAGCAGCGCGGTCGGGCAGCAGCCAGCCGATCTGGCCGCCGATCTCGTCGCCCAGCAGCCGGCCGATGCCGGTCTCGCCCCACATGCCGCCGCCGTTCGCACCGGCACCGCCGCCGACCGAGCCGACCTCGTCGCCGGTGAGCCGGCCGAAGCCGTTGTAGCCGAGGGTGAGCTCGAGGATCGAGTTGTCCTGGCTGCCGCCGATGTAGGGGCGGCTGCTGGCCGGCCACAGCGACACGATCGCGACCCACCAGCCGGCCGACGGCGACCAGCGCGCCGAGCGCGACCGCGAGGTGGCCGATCCGCCTGGGCAGGCGAGGTGTGCGCGAAGAGCAGGTAGACCAGGCCGAGCGCGGGCACCACCAGGAACGCCTGCAGCATCTTGGTCAGGAAGGCGAGGCCCGACCAGCGCCCCGGCCAGGGCCAGCCAGCGGACGGGGTGGCCGCACGGTCTCGACCGCGCGCAGCGTCGCGTACGCCGATCCGACGAGCAGCAGGGTCAGCAGCGCGTCGGGGTTGTCGAAGCGGAACATCAGCACCGCCACCGGCGTGGTCGCCAGCACCAGCACCGGCGAGGAGCGCGGCGCCGGTCGATCCCGTCGTACGCCGGACCGTCGCGTACAGCAGCCCGACCGCCGCCACGCCCTCCAGGGCCTGCGGCACCAGGACGCTCCACGACGACAGCCCGAAGACCCGGATCGACAGCGCCATCGGCCACAGCGAGAGCGGCGTCTTGTCCACGGTGATCGCGTTGGCCGCGTCGGAGGAGCCGAAGAAGAACGCCTTCCACGACTCCGAGCCGGCCTGGGCGGCGGCGGCGTAGAAGCTGTTCGCCCAGCCGGACTCGCCGAGCCCCCACAGGTAGAGGACGCCGGTGCCGACCAGCAGCGCGACCAGCGCGGGTCGCTCCCAGCGGGCCCGGTCGGCCGGATCGGTCGTTGCGTCGGGGTCGGTGCTCGGGTCGGCCGGCGCGGGTGCGGGGCGGGACGCGGTCAGGAGGCTCATGCCCGCCACAGTGGGTGGCGCCGCTTGGTCTCCCGGTGTGGTCGGTCTGTGGCTGACCTGTGAGGGCTCCGCGCACCAGGGAGTTGCTCAGAGCCGCTCGCGCAGCCACGCGAAGTCGGCGGTGTGCTCCGTCGGCCCCGCCGGGCGTCTCGCAGATCACGGGCGCCCCGGCGTCGCGGACCACGCGCGGCGAGCAGGTCGGGGTCGATCTTGCCGGCGCCGAAGTTGGCGTGCCGGTCGGCGCCGGAGTCGAACTCGTCGCGGCTGTCGTTGCAGTGCACCAGGTCGATCCGGCCGGTGATCTTGCGGACGTCCTCGACCACGGTCTCGAGCGGGTTGCCGCCGGCGTGGGCGTGGCAGGTGTCGAGGCAGAAGCCGACCATGTCGAAGCCCTCGGCCTTCGAGATCGCCTCCCACACCCCGGCGATCCGGTCGAGGTAGCGGGTCATCGCGTTGGTGCCGCCGGCGGTGTTCTCGATCAGCAGCGGGATCTTGATGTCGGTGGCCTCGATCGCCTTGCGCCAGTTGTCGAACCCCTTGGCCGGGTCGTCGTCGTCCTGTGACGTGGCCGCCGTGCACGATCAGCCCCTTGGCGCCGATCTCGGCGGCGGCGTCCATGTGCTGCTGGAGCAGCTTGCGGCCCGGGATGCGCTGGCGGTTGTTGGTCGTGGCGACGTTGATGAGGTAGGGCGCGTGCACGTAGAGGTCGACGCCCGCCGCCTCGGCGTCGGCCCTGAGGCCGTCGGCGCCGCCGGCGTAGCGGATCACCGGGCCCTTGTAGCTCTGCGGGTCGCCGAGGAAGAACTGCACCAGCGTCGCGTTGCGGGCCTGGGCCTCCGCGATCGGGTCGGTCTGCTCGACGTGGGCTCCGATCAACATGCGGCCAGCCTAGGCGCGGCCGCCGACGGGCTCACCAGGGCAGCGGACCGCTCCGGCCGACGAACGGACCGGGCAGCTCGTCGGCCACGCACGCGGCCACGATCGGCTCGGCACCCTCGGTCACGGTCTGGGTTCCGGAGAAGCCGTTGAGGCCGGTCGCGGTGTAGCCGGGGTCGACGGCCGTCACCCGGACGCCTGGCAGCGACTTGGCGTACATGGTCGTCACCATGTTGAGCGCCGCCTTCGACGAGGGGTAGACGATGCCCCAGATCGTCGACTCGAGCCGGTCCGGGTCCTGGGTGACGCCGAACGAGCCGAGGCCGCTCGACACCATGACCAGCCGCGGGCGCGCCGAGGCGCCGAGCAGCGGCAGGAAGGCGTTGGTGACGCGCACCGGCCCGAGCAGGTTGACGCCGAAGACCGGCAGGAAGTCCGCCGGCGTCGTGTCCGCCGGCAGCGCGCGGGTGCCGCTGATGCCGGCGTTGTTCACCAGGACGTCGAGTCCGGTCCCCGCGGCGCGCACCACGTCGTACGCCGCCGCGACGGACCCGTCAGCGGTCACGTCCAGCTCGACGGGCCGCACGTCGGCGTCGACCTGCGTGGCCCGGATCTCCCGGGCGACGGCCTCGCCCGCCGCGGTGTCGCGGGCGCCGAGCCAGACGGTCCACCCCCGCTCGGCGAGGCGGGCGGCGGTCTCGGCGCCGAGCCCGCGGGTGGCGCCGGTGATCAGGACGGTGCTCCGGGAGGTCATGCCGCCACGGTGCGCGCGTTCGGCCCCGGGCGGCAGGACCGGCCGATCGTGGGACCGGCGGTCCTACCCAGCGCTCCGGCCGCGGCGTCATGCTGGAGGGGTGAGGGCGAACCGCAGCGAGCTGGCCCGTGCGGTCAAGCGGGCCCGCGACCGGGTCCGACCCGAGGACGTCGGGCTGCCCGCCGGCCTGCACCGCCGGGTGCCGGGGCTGCGGCGCGAGGAGCTGGCCATGCTGGCCGGGATCAGCGTCGACTACGTGGTCCGGCTCGAGCAGGGCCGCGGCCCGCAGCCGAGCGAGCAGGTGCTCACCGCGCTCTGCCGGGCGCTGCGCCTCGACTCCGACGAGCGGGACGAGGTCTTCCACCTGGCCGGTACGGCGCCGCCCCAGGCCGGCCTGATCGACCTCTACGTCCGGCCCAGCGTGCTCCGGCTCATCGACCGCTTCGGCGACCTGCCCGCCCTGGTGACGAGTGCCAAGGGGGACGTGCTGGCGTGGAACGCGATGTCCTCGTCGCTGCACGGCGACTGGTCCGCGCTGCGCCCCGAACGCCGCAACCACGCCCGGCTCCGCTTCCTGCCCGACCCGAGCGACCCGCCGCGCAGCGTGGTCGGGGGCCGGCCCGAGGAGCGCGCGGCCACCGCGGCCCAGACCGTGGGCAACCTGCGCTCGGTCGCCGCGCGGTACCCGGACGACCCCGGGCTGGCCCGGCTGCTCGCCGACCTGCACGCGGGGTCGGCCGAGTTCCGGGAGCTGTGGGCCACCGCCGACGCCGGGGGCTGGCGCAGCCACACCAAGACGGTGGCGCACCCGACGCTCGGCGAGCTGACGCTCGAGTGCGACACCCTGCACGTCCCGGACGCGGACCAGAACCTGCTCGTCTACTCGGCGGCGCCCGGGACCCACGAGGCCGAGGCCCTCGCGCTGCTCCGGGTGGTGGGCACCCAGGAGTTCAGCACGATCAGGTGAGCCGGCCCCGTGGGTCGCGCGATCAGCAGGTCACCCGCGGGTTCCAGTCCTCGAACATCCCGGCCGGGTTGTGCTTCCACGCCCACACGTGCAGCTCGTAGAACGGCGGGATGCCGTACCGGTTGTCAGCGCCGACCGGCTCGAAGGTCTGCCCGAACAGGTGCGGCTTGCCGTGCTTGTGCTCCTTGCGCCAGGCGTCCTTGAAGACGATGTACTCGAGCGCGACGAGCTTGAGCCCGTGCGGCGTCGGGTCGTAGACCAGCGCCTCCGGGTGGTCGGCGAGGATCTCTCCGTCGCCGACGAGGTCGCCGCTGACGTAGTGGATCCCCATGCCGCCTTCGCCGGGCATGTCGATGCAGGCGATGCCCTTGGCGTCGACGAACTTGGCGTAGCCGTCCTTCTTGGCGTGGTGCACGGACTTGTCCTGGCGGGTCGCGTCGCGGACCTGGTCGAGCCACGGCGAGGACGCCGAGGCGGACACCGGGGCCACGAGCAGCCCGGCGAGGGCGGCCGAGGCGGCACCCAGGACGAGGGTGCGCAGGGTGGTGATCGACATGCTGTGCTCCTTGTTCGTGCGTGGTGATGCGGACGTCGACGACGCTAGGAACGGGCGCGCACGAGCGAATCGGTGCTTCTACCCACCTTTCGCGGGGCAGACCCCCATTTGCGGTCCGGCCAGGTCATGCAGCCGCCGGAGCGCCGCCTCCGCCGTCGGCCGCAGCTGCGGGTCGGCCCGCGTCATGGAGTCGCACAGCGTCAGCAGGGGCGCCGTGCCGGCCAGGGCCCTCCGGGCGACCAGCCCGGCGGCGTACACGTCCTGGCTGGGGTGCGGTGGCGCTCCGGCGAGCCGCTCGGGCGGGAGGAAGGCAGGCGTGCCGCCGGCCACCGTCGGGTGGTGGGAGCTGGTCGCGACCCCGAAGTCGGCCAGCAGCAGGCGGGGCGTCGCGGGCGGCGCGCGCTCGAGGAGCAGGTTGGCCGGCTTGACGTCGCCGTGCACCAGGCCGCGGGCGTGCACCGCGACCAGCGCGTCCAGCAGCTGCGCCAGCACCACGGCGACGGTGGCCGGCGGGAGCGGCCCGTGCGCGGCGAGCAGGTCGCGCAGCGAGCCGCCCCGGGCCAGCGCCATGAGCAGCAGCACCGTGTCGTCCTCGGCCACCCAGCCGAGTGGCGCGACCACGTGCGGGTGCCGGATCCGGTGCGCCGACTCCCGGACCAGGCCCGCCACCGCCTCGGCGCCGCCACCCCGCAGCACCTTGGCGGCCACGTCACGCCGCTCGCGCAGGTCGCGGGCCCGGTGCACGACGCCGGTGGCGCCGCGCCCGAGCTCCTCGAGCAGCACGTAGCGCCCGGCGACGGGCCGGGGACGTGAGCGCGTGCGGGTCACCATGGCGCAGGACGCTAGGCGCGGGGCCGGACGGTGCGCCGCGCTCATCCACAGGCTCGGAGATTTCAGGCCCGCGGCCGCCCGCTGTTAGCCTTTCCTGTCCGTCTCGGCCAGACGCCGAGCGGACACGACGCACAAGCCCTCCTGCCACGGAGAGACCGTGGCCGCTGAGCCCACAGGAGGTGGAACTGCTTTGCGTGCCTATGAAGTCATGGTGATCCTCGACCCGAGTCTCGAGGAGCGCACCGTCGGCCCGTCGCTCGACAAGTACCTCAACGTCATCCGCAAGGACGGCGGCTCCGTCGAGTCCGTCGACGTCTGGGGTCGTCGCCGCATGGCCTACGAGATCAAGAAGAACCAAGAGGGCATCTACGCCGTGGTCTCCCTGACCGCCGAGCCCGACTCCGTCAAGGAGCTCGACCGCCAGCTCACGCTGAACGAGTCGATCCTCCGGACCAAGGTCATCCGCCCCGACACCAAGTGACCCGGCCCCACGGGCGTCGTACGGCGTCGCCTGTGGATGCACACTTCCCACCGTCGGTGCCGACGGCAACGATGGGCGGGAAACCCGAACGGGACGACAAGGAGACCTCATGGCAGGCGAGACCATCATCACCGTGGTCGGCAACCTCACCGACGACCCCGAGCTGCGCTTCACGCCCTCGGGCGCCGCGGTCGCCAACTTCACGGTGGCCTCGACCCCGCGCAACTTCGACAAGAACACCAACGAGTGGGTCGACGGCGAGGCCATGTTCCTGCGCTGCTCCATCTGGCGGCAGGCGGCGGAGAACGTCGCCGAGTCGCTCCAGCGGGGCATGCGGGTCGTCGTCCAGGGCCGGCTCAAGGCTCGCTCCTACGAGGACCGTGAGGGCCAGAAGCGCACGGTCTTCGAGCTCGAGGTCGACGAGGTCGGCCCGTCGCTGAAGTTCGCCACCGCCAAGGTCAACCGCACCAGCCGCCAGGGCGGCGGGGGCGGCTACTCCGGCGGGGGCAACCAGGGCGGCGGCCAGGGCGGCAGCCAGGGCGGCAGCCCGAGTGGTTCCGCCCCGGCGGACGACCCGTGGGCCACCCCGGCCCCTGCGGCCGGCGGCGGCGCGGCCGGCGGCGGCGCTCCCAACGACCCGTGGGGAGCGCCCGGCGTCGGCAGCGACGAGCCCCCGTTCTGATCCACCACCACCACCGACCATTCCGGCGACCCTGCGTGACGCAGGGGCCGGGCTTCTGAGGAGGAAGCACCACAATGGCCAAGCCCGTACTCCGCAAGCCCAAGAAGAAGGTTTGCCAGTTCTGCAAGGAGAAGGCGAGCGGTGTCGACTACAAGGACACCGCCCTGCTTCGCAAGTTCATCTCCGACCGCGGCAAGATCCGCGCGCGTCGGGTGACCGGCAACTGCGTGCAGCACCAGCGCGACGTCGCCATCGCGGTCAAGAACGCCCGCGAGGTGGCCCTGCTGCCCTACACGTCCACCGGTCGCTGAGAGGAGCCCTGAGATGAAGCTCATCCTCACCCAGGAGGTCACCGGCCTCGGTGCTCCCGGCGACGTCGTCGAGGTCAAGGACGGCTACGGCCGCAACTACCTCGTCCCGCGCGGCGTGGCGATCCGCTGGACCCGCGGCGCGGAGAAGACCGTCGAGTCCATCAAGAACGCCCGCACCGCGCGGGCGGTCCGCGACCACGACTCCGCCGCGGCCATCAAGGCCAAGCTCGAGGGCGCACCGGTCCCGGTCAAGGTCCGCGCGGGCGAGGGCGGCCGGCTCTTCGGTGCCGTCACCGTCACCGACATCGCCGAGGCCCTCACCGAGGCGTCCGGCCAGGACGTCGACAAGCGCACCATCGCCGTCGACAACCCGATCAAGTCGCTGGGCGCCCATGAGGTCACCGTCCGGCTGCACGACGAGGTCTCCGCGACCGTCGCGCTCAACGTGATCCCGGCCTGACCGGCCACCAGACCCACCGTCGGCCCCGCCGGCTCCCCCCGGGAGCCGAGCGGGGCCGTCGCACGTCCGGCCGTCCCCAGGCCCACGACTAGTCACAGTAAGGGGCTCAGGCCGGGATTGGGCAGCACTGTACTAGCCCTGCACACCCGGTGGACAAAGGTGTGGATGACCCGACGGGCGACCCTTTGTCGACAAAGCGCCCCGATGGCCACCGGGTGACCGTCCGGTGAACGGACACCCGGCAGAACTATTTCCGCTCCACACCGGTGGACGGCTGTTGACGCAGGTCAGACCCGGGATCAGCGAGAATCCCGAGGCCAGCTCCACAGGACTGTCCCCAAGCTGTGCACAGGTCTGAGCCGCTCGTCCACCCGAAGTCGCGGCTTGTCCCCAAGGCCTGTGGACGGCGGGCTTCCCTGAGCCCCCGAGGCTGCGTAGGTTCCTCCGGGTCGCGCCCCCACGGCCGGTCGACCCGGACCGCCCGTCCGCTCCGTTCGACCGTCGCTGTCGGCGCTCGGCCCTACTGTCGGCGACGCCCACCCGTCGTCCCACCAGTCACGCCCATCACACCCCTGGAGCACCCGTGAGCGTCGCCGAGCCCGACTCCTGGCAGCTGCCCGGAGGGATGCCGGAGCCCGGCTCGGGTGGCGACCGCACCCCGCCCCAGGACATGGCGGCCGAGCAGTCCGTGCTCGGGGCGATGATGATCTCCAAGGACGCCATCGCCGATGTGGCCGAGGTGCTCCGCGGCGTCGACTTCTACCGCCCGAGCCACGAGACGATCCACGACGCGATCATCGACCTCTACGGCCGCGGCGAGCCGGCCGACATGGTCACCGTGGCCAACGAGCTCCAGCGGCGGGGCGAGCTGCAGCGGATCGGCGGGGCCCCTTACCTCCACACGATCACCGCGTCCGTCCCGATCGCCGCCAACGCCGGCTACTACGCCGAGATCGTCCGGGAGAAGGCGATCCTGCGCCGCCTGGTCAACGCGGGCACCCGCATCGTCCAGTTCGGGTACGCCGGCGAGGGCGACGTCGACGAGCTCGTCGACCAGGCCCAGGCGGAGGTCTACCAGGTCACCGACAAGCGCAGCAGCGAGGACTACGCGCCGCTCTCGGAGATCATGGACGGCGTCCTCGACGAGATCGAGGCGATCGGCAACCGCGAGGCCGGTCTCTACGGCGTACCCACCGGCTTCGTGGAGCTCGACGAGCTCACCAACGGCCTGCACGCCGGGCAGATGATCATCGTCGCCGCGCGACCCGCCATGGGCAAGTCGACCCTGGCGCTCGACCTGTGCCGCGCCGCCTCGATCCACAACAACCTCACCAGCTGCTTCTTCAGCCTCGAGATGACGCGCTCGGAGATCACGATGCGGCTGCTCTCCGCCGAGGCCAAGGTGCCGCTCAACCACATCCGCAACGGCCAGCTGACCGAGGACGACTGGACCAAGCTGGCCCGCAAGATGGGCGAGGTCTCCAGCGCCCCGGTCTTCATCGACGACTCGCCGAACATGACGATGATGGAGATCCGGGCCAAGGCACGCCGGCTCAAGCAGCGCCACGACCTGCGCCTGATCGTCATCGACTACATGCAGCTGATGACCTCCGGCAAGAAGGTCGAGTCCCGCCAGCTCGAGGTCTCGGAGTTCTCCCGCCAGATCAAGCTGCTGGCCAAGGAGCTCGAGGTGCCGATCATCGCGCTCTCCCAGCTCAACCGTGGCCCCGAGCAGCGCTCCGACAAGCGTCCGATGCTCAGCGACCTCCGCGAGTCCGGCTCCCTCGAGCAGGACGCCGACATGGTGGTCCTGCTCCACCGCGAGGACGTCTACGAGCGCGAGTCCACCCGCCCCGGCGAGGCCGACCTGATCGTGGCCAAGCACCGCAACGGCCCCACCCGCGACATCACCGTCGCCTTCCAGGGCCACTACTCGCGCTTCGTCGACATGGCCCACTGAGGTGCCCGACGGCACCTGGACCTTCACCGCCGAGCTGTGGGAGTCGGAGTCGGTGGGGTCATGGGTGTTCCTCACCGTGCCCGACGACGTGAGCGAGGAGGTCCGGCTGCTCTCGGGGCCACCCGCCGGCTTCGGGTCGGTGCGGGTCGAGGTGAGCGTCGGCGGCCAGACGTGGCGGACGTCGGTGTTCCCGGAGCGGGCGGGGAGCTACGTGCTACCCGTCAAGGCCGCGGTACGCCGCAAGGCGGGCGTCGACGTCGGCGACGCTGTCGAGCTCACGCTGGCCCTGGTCCGCGACGAGTAGCGCTCAGAAGTCCCACCGGGTGGCGCCGCCCGGCTCGACGGTGGCGAGCGCGACGGCCGAGGTCGGCGTGATCTCGTAGACGTGCCACGGCGGCGTGCCGGCCGAAGGGGCGCTGAAGTCGGCGGTGAGGGCGAGGCCGGTCTCGTCGACGCGGCAGGGCCAGCCGCCGGAGGCCCAGACCTCGGCCATCCGGGAGACCAGGCCGGGGTCGGTGACCACCGCGGCCCGGCCCTCCACGACCAGGTCGAACTCGTCGAGGGCGATCGACAGGGTGCAGCGCGGGTCGCGGGCGAGGTTGCGGCCCTTGCGGGTGCTGCGGCCGGTCTCGAAGAAGAACGAGCCGTCGACGTACTCCGCGCCGACGCCGGTGGTGTGCGGCGCGCCGCCGTCGTCGAGCGTGGTCAGCCACCAGGTGTGCCGGTCGGGACCGCCGGTGCCGGGGGCCTGGGTGATGTCGCGGGCGAGCCGCGAGGTGACCGAGCTCCACTCGAGGGCGGGCAGCTCGTAGAGGTCGGCGAGGTTCTTCGTGCGCATGGACAACGAGACCACGAACCCGGCCGGAACTCATCGGGACGAGTCCGGCCGGGGGCGTGGGTGAGGGGTCCGACGAGAGGTCAGTGGCGCTTGACCTTCTTGGGCCGGCTGGTGACGGACACCGAGGGGTAGCCGTCGCGGGAGCCGGTGACCCGGACCGAGATCTTCTTGCCGCGGTCCTTCCGGGTGACCTTGTACGTCGCCTGGTGGGCGCCCTTGATCGGCTTGCCGTTGCGCAGCCAGGTGTAGGTGATGCGGGTCGGTGCCGGCGACCAGGACCCGAGGGAGGCCTTGAGCTTCTTGCCCACCTTGGCCTTCCCGGAGAACGACGGCTTGCCGGAGACCGTGAAGGTACGCGGGGCGGGCGCCGCGGCGGCGGCCGACCAGTCGGGCGCCGAGCCGCCGGGGATCAGCAGCTGCGGCTGCGGGGAGTCGCAGACGGCGGGGTCGTTCTTGAGCCAGATCCCGTCCGGCTCCTCCCAGGCCAGCGCGTTGCTGTCCGGCGCCCAGGTCGGGTCGGCGAAGCCGGCCTGCTGGCCACTGATGCACGCGGGGCTGGGGACGGCGGGCGCGGTGCCGCTGAACGGGTTGCCGGACACCGAGTACCAGATGATGTGCTCGCCGTCGCCGTACCCGCGCACTGCCGCGAGCCAGCGCCCGTCGGGAGACACCTCGCCGTCGCCGAGGTCGGTGCTCGGGTCGGCGTAGTCGTAGTCGTTGAACCACACCTGCTCGGCGCCGCCGATGTCCTTGAGCTTCATGTGGCTGCCGGAGCCGCCGCTCTGCAGGGTGCGGCCGTTGCCGATCCACGAGGGCGTGGCGAGGTACGTCGCGCCGTAGGTCTGGTACGGCGTCATCCGCGTCGCGTCGGTGACGCCGGTGGCGGTGCGGGCCATGCACTCGACGCCGACGGGGCAGCTGTAGGTGTAGAGCGTGTAGGCGATCTTGGTGCCGTCCGGCGAGAACGCGAGGTCCTGGGGCGGCCCGTCGATGGGGTGGCCGGCCGAGCCGGGCAGGGCCGGCGGGTCCATGGCGTTGAGCACGGTGCCGTTCTGCGTCATCCGCACGATGCTCTGGCCGTGGCCGGCGGCGATGGTGCCGGTGTCGGACTGGGTCGGGTCGAAGTACGGCGAGTCCGCGGTGCCGTCCGCGGTCACCTGGAACTGGGCCGCGCCGTTGCCGCTGGCCAGCCAGACGTTGTTGTTCTTGATGTAGACGATCGAGCCCGGGAGGGACGAGCCCACGGTCTGGGGCCCGGACCGCGGGGCAGGTGGTGCAGCCTGAGCGGCTGACGCCGGGCCGGCGAGGTTCGCGGCACCGAGGGCGGTGAGGCCGAGGACGGCCAGACCCAGGAGGGCGCCGCGGGAGCGCGGGGTCGTGGTCATGGAGCGACTCCGTTTCGTGGTGTGGTGCCGTGTCGGTGCCTGGATGCTCCGGCCCCGCGAGTCCCCTCCGGAACATGCCGGAGTCCCGATCGCCGGGGACTCGGCGACCCGGGTCTGTCCCGGCCCGTGTCCCGACCCGAGGGGCCACCGCCCGGGCGGGCCATCCCAGAACCACCCCTATGAGGCCCGCTTGCGCCTCCCGCACCGCCGACGTGCGTGGCATCATCCGGCCTGTGGCCAGGACCCATCGCCAGGTCGCACGCGCGTGGCAGCCCGACGTCGCGCTGCTGGACGGCCTCACCATCGCCGCGGTGGCGCTCGACGCCGGCGGCGCGGTCGTCTACGCCAACTCGGCCGCGCTCGACCTGTTCGGGTCGCCCTTCGACCACCTGGTCGGCAGCGACGCGCGGACCCGACTCTTCGACGAGCCCGAGCGCGGCGTGGTCGACCAGGTCCTCAAGCTCCTCCGGCGTACCGGCACGTGGACCGGCGAGCTGGCCATGCTCGTCGCGGGAACCAGCGCTCGGGCGATGCCCACCGCCTGGACCCGGCTCGGCGGCGAGGGCGAGGAGGGCGGTGCCCTCGTGCTCGTCGAGGGCGTCGTCGAGCACACCGCCGACCCGTACGCCGCCGGGCAGCCGCTCGGCACCCGGCTGCGCCGGCTCGCCGACGTGACCAGCGAGCTCCTGACCGCCGAGGACGTGGACGCCGTCTGCGCGATCGTGACCGACCACATGATGAGCGCGGCCGGGGCCACGGCGGCCTCGCTGTCGCTCGTGGAGGGCGACTCGCTCCACCTGATCGCGCTGCGCGGCGGCCTCGAGGACGCCATCGAGCGGTGGCGCCGGCTGCCGCTCGAGGCGAACATCCCGGGCGCCGAGTGCGCGCGGACCGGGCGCACCGTCTTCGTGCGCAGGGAGGAGCTCCCGCAGCGCTACCCGGACCTCCCGCTTGCGGACGGCACCGGGTCGGTCCTCTGCCTACCGCTGGCCGCGACGGCCGGGCGCGTGCTCGGCACGGTCACCCTCTCGTTCCCCGGGCGACGTGAGGTCACCGAGGCCGAGCACCTGTTCCTGCGGCTGCTGGCGGACACGTGCGCGATGACCGTCGAGCGGATCGAGGCGCAGCGCGCGGCCGCGGACCGCGAGGCCAAGCTCGCCTTCCTGGCCGAGACCAGCGCGACGCTGTCGAGCGACCTCGACTACGAGGCGACCCTGGTCACGGTGGCCGAGGCCGCGGTCCCCTGGTTCGCCGACTGGTGCGCGATCGCCCTCGAGGAGGACGGGCAGCTCCGGACCCTCTCCGTCGCGCACGCGAGGCCCGAGCTCTCCGACCTGGTGCAGGAGCTGCAGCAGCGCTACCCGACCGACCCCGACAGTGACCAGGGCGGGTACGGCGTGCTCCGGTCCGGCCGCAGCCTGCTGGTGCCCGAGGTGACCGACGAGCTGCTCGAGGCCGTCGCCCACGACGAGGAGCACTTGCGGCTGATGCGGATGCTCGACCTGCGCAGCGGGCTGTCCTGCCCGCTCAAGGTGGGCGACCGGGTCTTCGGCGTGATCAGCTGGGTGACCGGCGAGAACGGCCGCCGGTTCACCGGGGACGACCTGGCCTTCGGCGAGGACCTGGCCCGCCGGGCCGCGATCGCCATCGACAACGCCCAGCTGCACAGCCAGGTCCGCACCGCGGCGCTCGAGCTGCAGCGGGCGGTCCTCCCCGAGTCCCTGCCGGAGGTGCCGGGCTGGTCGACCGCGGTCCAGTACCACCCCGCCGGCCGCACCGAGACGGGCGGCGACTTCTACGACGTCATCTACCTCGAGGACGGCCGGGTCGCGATGTTCGTCGGCGACGTGATGGGCCGCGGGGTCATGGCCGCCTCGGTCATGGCGCAGATGCGCTCCGCGATCCGCACCCTGGTCGCTGTCGACCCGGAGCCTTCCGCGGTGATGCGCGGGATGGACCGGGTCTTCGACATGCTCCACGTCGAGCAGCTGGTGACGATGGTGTACGCCGTCGCGGACCCGGAGCTCGACCACCTGGCGGTGATCAACGCCGGGCACCCGCCGCCGGTGCTGCTCAGGACCGACGGCACGATGGAGCTGCTCGAGCACCCGAGCACGCTCATCCTCGGCGTGGGTGGCGGGCAGCGCGCCGTCCGGGCCGCGGAGTTCTGGCCCGGCGACCGGCTGCTGCTCTACACCGACGGACTGGTCGAGCGGCGGGGCGAGGACGCCGACACCGCGAGCGCCCGGCTCCTCGGCGCCCTGGTCGGTCCGCAGACGGGCGGTGATGTCGAGTGGCTCGCCGCCGTGGTCGACGAGGTGCGCGACCCGACGCGCGACGATGACGTGGCGGCCCTGCTGGTCAGCCGCGACGCCGCGGACGACTGACGACCGGGCCCGAGGCACGATCGCCGTGCTGACGGTTCCCGGTCCGCGTGACACGCTGGGTCGGTGAGCCCGATCGACGAGTACGTCGCCGGCCTCGCGCCGGACGGCGCCGAGGTGGTGCGCGAGGTCCGGCGTCGGGTGCGGGCCGTCCGGCCCGACGTCACCGAGGTGCTGCGCTACGACATCCCGACCTTCCAGGTCGACGGTCGGTCCCGCGTGCACGTGGCGGCCTGGGCCAGGCACGTCAGCCTCTACCCGGTGCCCGCGGACCCCGACCTCGCCGACGAGGTCGCGCCGTACGTCGCGGGCAAGGGCACCCTGAAGTTCCCGCTGTCGGAGCCGGTGCCGTGGGACACGGTCGACAAGGTGCTGCGCGCGCTGCTGGCCTGACGCCGACCCGTCGCTACTCGTGAGGAGTAACGACGGCTCGGTCGACCCCAGGGGCGCGACCCGTCGCTACTCGCGAGGAGTAACGACGGCTCGGCGTCCAGGTGGTCAAGGTCTCATGCACCTGGGCGGTCAGACCCAGTACGTGTCGTGGCGGAGCATGAACTCCACCCGCTCCTCCTCGGAGAGCGGGTTCTCCGCCAGCCCGGCCAGGGTCTCGAAGTAGTCCTCGCGCGGGGCGCCCGGTGTGAACATCAGCAGCATCGAGGCGTGGTCGCCGCCGCGGAAGCCGTGCAGCCCGCCGTAGGGCACGAAGAAGAAGTCGCCGGGGCGGCCGGTCTTCCACGAGGTGCCGTCGTAGAGCTCGACCTCGCCGCTCAGCACGTAGAACGACTCGGTGATCGCGCGGTGGAAGTGCGGGTCCGGACCCGACTCGTCCGGGCCGAAGGTCCACCGGTAGAGCCCGAAGGTCTGGTCGGTGCGGTCGCCGGTGGCGAGGTACTCGCAGGTGCCGCCGGAGCGGTAGGTGATCTCCGGCTCGGTCTCGCTCGGCCGGATCCACCCCGACACCTCGCCGGCGCTCCCGCGGTAGTGCGTCCGGCGGGTACGGCCGGTGCAACGGTCCACTCATGACTGCTCTTCGCTCCCGGCCGCGGCGCTGCCGTACGGACGGGTGATGATCTCGAGCCAGTGGCCGTCGGGACCCTCCCAGTAGAGCCCCCGGCCGCCGTCGCCGTGGTTGATCTCGCCGGGCCGGCGGCGGAACGGGTCGGCCCAGAACTGCCGACCCCGCTCGCGGATCCGGCCCCAGATCGCGTCGAAGTCGTCCTCGCCGACCAGGAACGCGTAGTGCTGGCCCCGGATGTCGCCGGTGTCCTCGAGGAAGTCGAGCGAGGCGCCGTTGTCGAGCAGGAGCACCGCGAACGGGCCGTACGACGTCGGCTCGGCGAGGCCGAGCACGCCGGCCACCTCCCGGGCGGCCGCCCACGGGTCGCGCACGTGGACGAGGGTGTGGTTGAGCTCGACGGTCATCGTGCACCTCCCGAGGAGTCGTGGTCAGCGGCGGTGGGCCGCAGGAACGCGACCACGAGCGCCGCCCCGGCGACCAGGGTCACGGCGGCACCCCCGGTGGCGGTGGCGAAGCCGTGCACCAGGGCCTCGGTCGGTGCACCCACGAAGTCGCGGGTCGCGCTCACAGCCACGGTGTTGAGCACAGCGGTCCCCACGCTACTGCCGATCTGCATCGCGGTGTTCGCGGTGGCCGCGGCCACGCCGGCCAGCCGGGGGTCGACGCCGCTGGTGGCCACCCCGATCGAGGGGGTGAAGACGCAGCCGATGCCGAGCCCGACCAGCACCTCGGCCGGCAGGATCGTGGTCGCGTAGCCGCTGGACGGCGTCAGCCGGGTGAGCAGCGCGAGCCCGCCCGCGGCGACCAGCAGCCCGGGCGCCACCAGGGCGCGCGGCGCCACCCGGTGCATGAGCCGGCTGGCGATGCCGTAGGAGCTCCCGGCCACGGCCAGGCTCATCGGCAGGAAGGCCAGGCCGGTGCGCACCGGGCTGTACCCGAGCACGACCTGGAAGTGGTAGGTGAGCATCAGGAACATCCCGAACGTCCCGACCACGCTGATCGCGGTGGCGACGTACGCCGTGGCGCGGCCGCGGTCGCGCAGGATCGACAGCGGCAGCAGGGGAGCGGCGAGCCGGCGCTGGCGGAGCAGGAAGGTGGCGAGGAGGGCGAGGCCGCACAGCCCGGGGACGAGCACCTCGGCCGAGCCCCAGCCGTGCGCGGCGGCCTCGCCGGCCCCGAGGACCAGTCCCGCGAGCCCCGCGGTGGCGAGCACGCCGGACAGGACGTCGACCGGCACCGGGTAGCCGCGGTCGGCGGGCAGCACCCTCCGGGCGGCCGCGAGCACCGCCACGGCGATGAGCACGTTGACGTAGAGGCACCAGCGCCACCCGGCGTACTCGGTGAGCACACCACCGAGCAGCAGCCCGAGAACGGCGCCGCTGCTGGCGACCGCGCCGAAGACGCCGAAGGCCTTGCCGCGCTCACGCGGCTCGGTGAACGTCGAGGCGATGAGGGCCAGCGCGGCCGGCGCCATGAAGGCGGCGCCGGCTCCTTGGAGCGCCCGGCCGAGCACGAGCACCTCGAACGTCGGCGCCGCGCCGGCCAGCGCGGAGGCGAGTCCGAAGCCGGTCAGCCCGAGGGACAGGGCACGACGCCGGCCGATCCGGTCCGAGACCTTGCCGCCGAGCAGGAGCAGGCCGGCGAAGGAGAGCGTGTACGCCGTGACGACGTAGGAGCGGTGCGCGTCGTCGAAACCCAGGTCGGCCTGGGCGCTCGGCAGCGCGACGTTCACGATGGTCGCGTCGAGCGCGACCATGAGCTGGGCCAGCGCGATCACGCAGAGCGCGGCCCAACGGTGGTCCGGCCGGGCCCCGACGGTGCCGGGTGCGGTGGTGGTGGTCATGTCCGGTCCTTCCGAGAAGCGGAGCAGTTTCCTCCGCTTCACTCTGCGCCGCGGCGGGACGCCCTGTCAAGAGATATGGAGACATTTCCTCCGGTTCGGTAGGATGGTCCGGTGACCATGCGCGTCGACGCCCGCCGCAACCTGGAGCAGCTGCTCGCCGCGGCCCGCGACCTGGTCGCCGAGAAGGGTGCCGGCGTCGCCCTCGAGGAGGTCGCCCAGCGGGCCGGGGTCGGGATCGCCACCCTCTACCGCCGCTTTCCGGACCGCACCGCGCTGCTGCGCGGCGTGGTCCTCGACGCGCTGGAGCAGACCCGGGTCGTGGCCGAGCGCGCCCTGGCGGAGCACGACGACGCGTTCGAGGCCCTGGCCGCCTACCTCCGCGGCGCCCTCGAGCTGCGCGTCTCCGCGGTCATACCGCAGGTGCTCGACGTGCTCGACCTCGAGGAGCCGGAGCTGGCCGCGAGCCGCGAGGCGTCGGCGGCAGCCACCGAGGCGCTGGTCGACGCCGCGCACGAGAGCGGCGAGCTGCCCCCCGACGTCACCTTCGCCGACATCGGGATGATGCTGGTCCGGATCGCGCGGCCGCTGCCCGGCCCGATGCCGCCCGACCTCAAGCACGACCTCGCCCGGCGCCACCTCGAGCTGTTCCTCCGCGGGCTGCGTGGCGGCGAGGGGTCCCTCGCGGGACCCGAGCTCACGCGCGCCGAACTGTCCGACCTGGCGCACCCGGGCCCTACCGTGTCCCCGTGAGGACCACGTGACGGCCTACCTCGGCATCGACCTGGCCTGGGGGCACAAGAACCCGACCGGCCTGGCGGTGCTGGACGCCGACGCCCGGCTCCTCCACCTCAGCACGGTCCGGACCGACGATGAGATCGTCGACGCGCTGACGCCCTACCTGGCGCCGCCGGTCCTGGCCGGGATCGACGCGCCGCTCGTGGTCACCAACGCCACGGGGTCGCGCCCCGCCGAGCAGGCGCTGAGCCGCGACTACCGTCGCTACGAGGCCGGGACGCACCCGTCCAACACCGCCAAGCCCGAGTTCGCCGACGGGACCCGGGGCGCCCGGGTGGCCGAGCGGCTCGGGCTGCGGCTCCACGAGACCGCGCTGGAGGTGTACCCCCACGCGGCCACCGTGGCCCTCTTCGGTCTCGACAAGACCCTGAAGTACAAGGCCAAGCCCGGCCGCGACCTCGCCTCGCTCCGCAGCGAGCTGCTCCGCCTGATGGGCTTCGTCGAGACCGTCGTCCAGCCGGACCCGACCTGGGTGGCGCTGCGCCGCTCGGTCGAGGGTGCCACCCGCAAGAGTGAGCTGCGGGTGGCCGAGGACCAGGTCGACGCGGTCGTCTGCGCCTACGTGGCGCTGTACGCCGACCGCTGGCCGGACCACATGACCAGCTACGGCGACCCCGCGACGGGCGTGATCGTCACCCCCTCGCTCCACACGGGCGTCGAGGGCGGGCCGGGCGACCCGACCGGCGCGGGCGTGACGGCGTACGCGGAGCGCTACCCCGCGCTCGTCGACGCGGCCGAGCGGGCGGTGGCCCTGGTGAGCTCGATGCTCGACGAGGCCGGGATCAACTACCTGACCGTGGACGGGCGGGCCAAGGCGATCGCGTCGTTCGCCGAGAAGGCCAACCGGGCCGAGGGCGGGCGGCTCCTCTACCCGGACCCGCTGCGCGACATCGGCGACCAGCTCGGCATCCGGGTCATCACCTACGTCCGCGACGACGTCGAGGCGGGCGCGGCGCTGCTCGGAGAGCAGCTGACGGTGCGCGACGACCGCGACTTCGGCGAGCTGACCGCGAGCCAGGGCCGGTTCGGGTACGCCAGCCGGCACCTCCAGGTCGAGATCGACGGCCGGGTCGTGCAGATCCAGCTCCGGACGGTGCTGCAGCACGCCTGGGCCGAGTTCGAGCACGACATCCGCTACAAGGGCACCGTCCCGGCCGAGCACGCCAGCGAGTTCGACCGCCGGTTCACGCTCGCGGCCGGTCTGCTCGAGCTGGCCGACCAGGAGTTCTCGGCGATCCGTGACCGGTTGCGGGACGCCGAGCCGAGCGACCCGACCGACGACGACCCGAGGATCGCACCGAGTGAGCTGGCCGCCTTCCTCGCCGGTCAGTACGACGACGCCGGCTGGTCGCGCTCGGACCACTACGTCTGGATCTCGCGGCTGCTCCTCGAGCTCGGCATCACCACACTGGCCGAGCTCGCGGACGTGCTGCGCTCCGCCGACGACGAGGTGATCCGCAAGCGGATGGACTACCGCTACCCGCCCGGCGCCGTGCGCCGTCTCGACGACGCGCTCCTGCACCGGTTCGGCGAGCAGTACGTCGCGCTGCACGGCAACGCGCACCGCCGCGAGCTGCTGACCGCGCGGCTGACCCGGCTGCGCGACGCCGACGACAAGTAGCTCACTGTCACGTCGTCCTCTGGGGCGAAGTATCGCCTGAGTAGTGAACGTGACAGTGAGCTGCTTGTCGGCGGGCGGGCCACGGCAGTGCTGGACAGATGTAGCCATTTGTCTCACCATTGAGGCATGCTCCCGCTGATGTCGCGCCCGGCCCACCGACCCGGCGGTGGTCCGGACTGGGCCAGCCCGTGGGCGATGTACGCCGCCTTGCGTGACCACGACCCGGTGCACCGGGTGGTCCCCGCGGGGCGTCCGCACGAGGACCACTACGTGCTGACCCGCCACGAGGACGTGCTCCGGGCGGCGGTCGACACCGCGACGTACTCCAGCGCGCAGGGGCTCACCGTCGAGTACGGCGAGCTGGAGAAGATCGGCCTGGCCGAGAACCCGCCGATGGTGATGCTCGACCCGCCGGAGCACACCGCGTTCCGCCGGCTCGTGTCGCGCGGCTTCACGCCGCGCGCCGTCCGCGAGGTCGAGCCGGAGGTCCGTGCGTACGTCGCGGCGAAGCTCGACGGCTTCGTGGCCGAGGGCGGCGGCGACATCGTGGTGGACCTCTTCAAGCCGCTGCCGAGCATGGTCGTCGCCCACTACCTCGGCGTCCCGGCCGAGGACCGGGACCGGTTCGACGGCTGGACCGACGCCATCGTGGCGGCCAGCTCGGCCGGACACGCGACCGACGCCGCTGAGGCGACGGCCGCGATGCTCGGCTACTTCGCCGGCCTCATCGAGCGGCGCCGTCGCGACCCGGGCGACGACACCGTGTCGCACCTGGTGGCGGCCGGCGTGGGCGACGACGACGCCGGCGTGCTCTCGCTCCTCGGCTACGTGTTCGCGATGGTGACCGGCGGCAACGACACCACCACCGGTGGTCTCGGCGGCGCCGTCCAGCTGCTGGCGGAGCACCCCGACCAGCGCGCGCTGCTGGTCGAGGACCCGAGCCTGATCAAGGGCGCGGTCGAGGAGTTCCTCCGGCTCACCTCGCCGGTCCAGGGGCTGGCCCGCACCACCACCCGCGACGTGGAGCTGCACGGCGTGCGCATCCCGGCCGGCCGCAAGGTCCTGCTCTGCTACGGCGCGGCGAACCGCGACCCGCGCCGGTACGGCGCCGACGCGGACCAGCTCGACGTGCTGCGCGAGCCCACGCAGCTGCTGACCTTCGGCCAGGGCAGCCACCACTGCATCGGCAACGCGGCCGCCCGGATGATGGCGCGGGTGGCGTTGGAGGAGCTGCTGGCCCGCGTGCCGTCGTTCACCGTCGACGCCGCCGGGGTCACCTGGGCGCCCGGTCCGTACGTGCGCCGCCCGCTCACCGTCCCCCTGGCGGTCGCATGAGCTCCACCGGAAAGACCTGGCTGGCCGGGGACCGGAACCGGATCGCGGCCGAGCGGATCCTGGACGCCGCGGCGGAGCTGTTCGCCGAGCACGGCATCGGCGCGGTCGCCATGGGCGACGTGGCCCGCGCCGCGGGCTGCTCGCGCGCCACCCTCTACCGGTACTTCGCGGACCGCCACGAGCTGCACGTGGCCTACGTCCACCGCGAGGCCCGGCGGGTCGGGGCCCTCGTGGCCGCCGACGCGGCCCGGGTCAAGGACCCGGAGCGCCGGCTGGCCACGGCCGTGCTCTCCGCGCTGCGGCACGTGCGCGCGACACCGAGCCTCGCCGCCTGGTTCGCGGCCGGCGACGCCGCCACCACCGCCGAGCTCGCGCAGTCCTCGCCGGTCATCGAGGCGCTCGGCCGCACGGTCGTCCCCGACCCGCTGGCCGCGCGCTGGGTGGTCCGGGTCGTCGTCTCGCTCCTCACCGCGCCCGGCCGGAGCGCGGCCGAGGAGCGCGCGATGGTCGAGCGGTTCGTCGTACCGGTCCTCGCCGCCGGCGTCAGCGCCTGATCGTCACCCGTACCCGCGAGGGCTCCGGGTCCTCGATGCCGGCCGGGCTGACCGCGCGGATCCGGATCAGGTGCGTCCCGACGCCGAGCGTCTTCTTGAACGGCGAGGCGCAGGTCCGGAACGTCCGGCGATCGGTGCTGCACTGGAACGTGGACCCGGCGATCGTCGCGGTGAACGCGATCTTGACCTTGCCGTTGGCCCGGAACCGCCGGGGCCGCTTCGTGATCGAGGTGTCCGGATCGGGGCACGCAGCCTGGCTCAGCGCGGACCGCGGGCAGCCGTCCTGGGTGACGTCGCCGAAGCCGTCACCGTCGGCGTCCGGCTCGAGCACCGCCGAGATGTTCGGGCGGTAGGCCGTCGAGCCCCCGAAGGCGAGCACGCCCGCCGACGCGAAGTCCGAGGTGCTGTCGGGGTCGAACGCCGTGGCGACCAGGGTCGCGTCGCCGCCCAGGCCGGGGGTCGCGCACGCCATGTTCGGGGCCGTGAACCCCAGCCCGATCCGCTGTCCCTTCGCGATGGGCAGCCGCACCGGGAACGTGTTGAGCTGGGAGCGCGTGACGGTCATCCTGGCGCTCGTGGCCACGACGGTCTGGTGGCCCGCCACCGTGCTGTCCGCGAACACGACGGCACGCACCTGTCCGGCCACGTTGTTGGCGAGGTGCGAGAAGCTGGTCACCACACCCCGCAGGCGGGCGGTGTAGGTGGCGCCACCCGCCCCCTCGGGGCTGAGCACGACCCCCGCCGGCACCGCGGTGCTGCAGACGACGGCCACGCCGGTCTGGCCGAGCGTCGTCCCGTCCGCTCCCGCGGGCGCGGCCCCGAACGCGAGGGCGAGGGCGAGGGCGAGCGACACCGCGGTGGTGGGGACGAGGACCGGACGCACCCGGACATGGTCGCCCACCGGGTCCCCGGGATCGGGTCAGGCACGACGACCGGTGACGAGGTTCCGGCGCGGCGCTAACGTCGAGTGCCATGACACCCGCGGAGCTCCTCACCGACGCCTTCGACCGGATCCACCAGACCGCCAGCCGCGCCGTCGAGGGCCTCTCGGACGACCAGCTCGCGGCCCGTGCGGGCCGCGACGCCAACCCGATCGCCTGGCTGGTCTGGCACCTGACCCGGGTCCAGGACGACCACGTCGCGGACGTGGCCGGCACCGAGCAGGTGTGGACCGCGCAGGGCTTCGTCGACCGCTTCGGGCTGCCCTTCGACTCCGCCGCGACCGGTTACGGCATGACCGGCGAGGAGGTCGGCCACGTGCGCGCGAGCGCCGAGCTGCTGACGGCGTACCTCGACGCGGTGCACGCGGCAACCACGTCGTACGTCGCGGGGCTGGCGCCGGAGGATCTGGACAGCATCGTCGACGAGCGCTGGGACCCCCCGGTCACGCTGGGTGTGCGGCTGGTCAGCGTGGTGAGCGACGACCTCCAGCACGCGGGCCAGGCCGCCTACCTGAAGGGGCTCGTCACCGCGGAGTGACCCGGGTGACCCGGTAGCGCACGAACGCCGGCGCCAGCAGGGCGGCCACCACCGTCCCGACGACCACCAGCACGCCACCACCCGCCGCGGCCGCCGCCGTGCCGACCATGGCCGCGGCGGCACCGTGCACCACGTCGGCGATCCGTGGGCCGCCGGCGACGACGACGATGAAGACGCCCTGGAGCCGGCCGCGGACCGCGTCGTCCGCCGCGCTCTGCAGCATGCTCGTGCGGAACGCCGCGGAGGCCATGTCCGCGGCGCCGCCGACCACGAGCATCAGCAGCGCGAGGACGAGCATCGCCTTCGCGGCGCGATCGGCGAGGCCGACCGCGACGCCGAAGCCGATCATCGCGACGCCCCAGACCAGGATGCACGCGATGACCGCGCGGCCCTGCGCCTCGACCCGCGACACCCAGCCGCTGAAGACCCCACCGAGCACCGCGCCGGCCGGGATGGCCGCGAAGAGCAGCGCGAAGACCAGGCCGCCGGCCTCGGGGCCGCCGAAGTCGACGTGGGCGATCTCCGGGAACAGCGCCCGCGGCATCCCGAAGATCATCGCGATGAGGTCGACCACGAACGACATGAGCAGCACCGGCTGGTGCCGCAGGTAGGCGAACCCCTCGACCACGGCCCGGACTCCGGGGGTGGCCGTGGCGGCGTCGACCACGGCCAGGCTCGGCAGCCGCACCACCGCGACGAGCGTCGCGAACAGCGTGACCGTGTCGACGAGGTAGAGCCACTGGAGACCGACGACCGGGATCAGCACGCCCGCCAGTAGCGGGCCGCCGATCGCGCCGGCCTGGAAGACGGTCATGTTGAGCGAGTTCGCGGCCGGCAGCAGCTCCAGGGGCAGGATCTTGGGCAGCACCGCGCTGCGCGTCGGCTGGTTGACCGCGAAGAACGCCTGCTGCACGGCGAACAGGCTCAGCAGCAGCCAGACGTTCGTGCCGCCGAGCGCGGCCTGCACCCAGAACAGCCCGCTCGTCACGATCAGCCCGACCGTGGTGATCACCAGGATCGTGCGCCGGTCGAAGACGTCGGCCAGCGCGCCGCCGTACAGTCCGAAGACGATGAGCGGCACCAGCCCGAACACACCGGTCAGCCCGACGTACGCCGAGGAGCCGGTCTCGGCGTAGATCTGGGCCGGCACCGCGACGACCGTCAGCTGGGCGCCGACGACGGTGACGATGTTGGCCAGCCAGAGGCGGCGGAAGTGCTCCTCCTGGAGGGGCCGGGTGTCTGCCACCAGGCTCCTCAGGTCCACCACTCCGCCATTCTCCCCGGGCGCGGCGCGATGACTGGGGGCGGGTGCGCCAGTCTGTCCACCATGAGCACCAAGGCGGGACCCCTCGACGTGACGTTCGAGGCGAGGCTGGAGAAGTCCGACGCCCAGGGCGGGTGGACCTACGTCGTCTGGCCGGCGTCGGCGGAGTTCTTCGGGACCCGCGGCCTGGTCAAGGTGCGTGGCACCGTGGACGGCGTGCCGTTCCAGAGCTCGTTCATGGCCCTCGGCGACGGCCGCCACAAGCTGCCGGTGAAGTCGAGCTTGCGCGTCGACGTCGACAAGACGGAGGGCGAGACCGTCACCGTCCACCTCGAGGAGCGGCTCTGATGCACCTGCGGCTCGAGCTCGAGCGCACCGGCGCGAACACCGCGGGGTTCCGGATCGCCGACGACGTCGTCGAGGAGCTCGCGGGCGGCCGCCGGCCGAAGGTCGTGGTCACCGTCGGCCCGCACACGTGGCGGTCCTCCATCGCGAACATGGGCGGTGAGTTCTGGCTCGGCGTGAGCAAGGAGAACCGCGAGGCGGCTGGCGTCACGGCCGGGGAGACCCTGGACCTCGAGCTCGCGCTGGACACCGCCGCCCGGACGGTCGACGTACCGGACGACCTCGCCGCCGAGCTGGCCCGCGACCCCGCGGTGCGTACGGCCTGGGCGGGGTGGTCGTTCACCCGCCGGAAGGAGGCCGCGCGGCAGCTCACCGAGGCCAGGAAGCCGGAGACCCGCGAGCGTCGCCTGCTCAAGGTGCTGGCCGAGCTCCGGGGCTGAACGGCCCCGAGCCCCCTACGATCCTCGCGTGGGCTCTGGGGAGGGCAAGGCGCCGGACGACGACACGGTCGACCTCGCACACTGGGTGATCCGCGTCGCCGGCGCGGTCTACGGCGTCGGCGTGCTCCTGCTGGCCGTCGCGGTGTACGTCGACCTGCCCGGCCCCCTCGCCGCGTTCGGTGACCCGGAGGCCTGGTGGCCGATCGCGGTGACGATGACCGCCGGCCTCGTCGCCTTCGGGACCTGGCGCTGGGTGAACCGCCGCAACAGCCGGCCCTTCGCCGTCGTGCTGCTCGGCCTGGGCATCCTGACCGTGCTGGTGCTCGCCTCCGCGTCGTACGCCGCGTGCCCGGACGCCGGGCTGAGCCGCGGCTTCAGCGTGGTCACCCGCGTCGTCGGCCTGCTGACCAACAACTACGCCGTCGACATGTTCGCCGCGCCGGACTGCCAGACCGACGGCGTGCCGCTCGCACTGCAG
Source organism: uncultured Actinomycetota bacterium (assembly GCA_963791175.1). Taxonomy (GTDB): domain Bacteria; phylum Actinomycetota; class Actinomycetes; order Propionibacteriales; family Nocardioidaceae; genus Nocardioides. The sequence goes on along the minus strand of CAWBRC010000004.1, from coordinate 1,373,198 downwards.
TTCGCGCGGCTCACCCAGCTGGTCGTGCTGCTGGTGGCGGCGACCAGCGCGGTCACCGCGCTGCTGCGCAGCCAGGTCGACCGGGTGGTGGTGCGGTGGTCGCCGCGGCTGTCGGTCGTGATCGGCGTCGACCTCACCTCGGCACCGCTGCTGCCCGCGCTCGCCTCGGACTCCGACCGCTACACGCTCGCGGTGCTGACCTCGGACCCGCTCGCGCCGTGGGTCGGCCAGGCCCGAGCGGCGGGGTGGCGGGTCGTGGTGACCGACCCGCACCGGCTCGAGTCGGTGCGCCGGCTGCTGGTGCGGCCGCGGCGCCGCCACGCGCTGCGCCGGCTCGCCGTGCTCGCGCCCGACAGCACCGAGGCGCAGCGGATGATGTCCCTGGTCCAGGAGGCGGTGGACGGGCGCAGGTCGGTCACCGGCGACCACCCGGTCCGGGCCCTGCTCCGCATCGACGAGGCCTGGCAGGCCGAGGACTGGCGGCGCCGCTACCTCACCCGCATCCCCGACTGGATCGTGGACACGATCAGCGAGAACGAGGTCACCGCCCGGCTGCTCGTCGACCACATGGTCGAGCGCGGCGTCGACCACGTGCTCCTGGCCGGGCGGTCCGACCTCACCTTCGCGGTGGTCGCCGAGCTCGCCCAGCGCGGGCGCGAGGCCGCGATGGTGTCCCCCTCGGACCGGCCCGAGGTCTCCGTCACGATCATCGGGCCGGCCGCGGACGACGTGCTCAAGGAGCACGCGCTCGCCCAGAGCCGGTTCGGCAACAACGGCCTCGACCGGGTCCGCGCCGAGAGCAGGGTCGACCTCGACGAGGTCGTCCGGACCACCGTGGCCGGGGAGGGGGTACCGGCGCTCGTCTTCAGCGGCGACGTGGCCGTCGCCGACCAGCGGCGGGCCTCGCGGCTCGGGGCGACGTACCCGGACCTGCTCGTGTACTCGCGGCACACCGAGGTCACCGGCCTGGGCGCCGAGCCGCTGCTCGCCCAGGTCCGCGCCTTCGGGTCGACGATGGACGCCGGGCAGGGCCGGCCCATCGACTCCTGGGAGCGGATCGCGCGGCTGGTCCACGAGGACTACGTGCGCACCTTCCCCGACCCCGACGACCCCGCCCGCCGTCCCTGGAACGACCTGGCGCCGTTCTACCGGGCCTCCAACGTGCGCCAGGTCCTCACCGTGCTGGGCTCGGCCGTGTCGGTCGGCCGGACGTGGGGGGCCGGGGCCACGACCGGGACGCCGCCGAGCGCCGAGCAGATCGACGAGATGGCCCGTCGTGAGCACCAGTCGTGGCTGCAGTTCCACCTCCGCAACGGCTGGAGCCTCGGGCCGACCCGGGACCGGGTGGCCAAGAAGCACCCCGACCTGCTCCCGTGGGACGAGCTCCCCGAGAAGAGCCGGGCCAAGACCCGCAAGGGCGTGGAGGAGATCCTGGCGCTGCTGGCCACCCTGGGCTACCGCTCGTTCGACGACCCCTACGCGACCTGGGTGCACCTGCGCCGGCGCGGCGAGGTGAACGCCGTACGCCGCAGTGAGCCGTGGACGTGGACCACGTCGACCGGCGCGCCGATGCAGGGCCGGGCAGGCGACTGGGAGGTGACCGACGACGACGGCGTCTCGAGGTCGGTGGCCGCCTCGATCTTCGAGCGGACCCACGAGCCGCTCGGCGACGACCGGTGGCGACGGGTCGGGGAGATCCGTGGTCGCAAGGCCCACCCCGGCGAGGTGGTGCACAGCCTCGAGGGCGACCAGACCGCCCGGTCCGGCCAGTGGGTGCTGCGCGGGGTCGACGGCGAGGAGTGGCTCGTCTCCACCGAGCACCTCGAGCGTTCCTACGACCGCATCGACGCCTGATGCAACCGCGCCCGGAGCCGGCTGGTCCCGGCCAGGAGTCGGTCTGGGACTACCCGCGGCCGCCGCGTCTGGAGCGGACCGCTGCTCTGCTCGAGGTCGTGCTCGCCGGCGCCGTCGTGGCGTCGACGAGCGCGGGCTGGCGGGTGCTCGAGACCAGCCACCCGCCGACCTACTACCTCCCACGCGCGGACTTCTCCGACGGCGCGTTGCGACCCGCCGCGGGAGCCAGCTGGTGCGAGTGGAAGGGCCGCGCGTCGTACTTCGACGTGGTCTCGGGGACGAGGGTCGCGCCGCGGTCGGCCTGGACCTACGAGCACCCGAGCCCGGGCTTCGAGGAGCTCGCCGGCGCCGTCGCGGTGATGGCCGCCGCGGTCGACGAGTGCCGCGTCGACGGCGAGGTGGTGACGCCGCAGCCGGGTGGCTTCTACGGCGGCTGGATCACCGCGCGCGTGATCGGCCCGTTCAAGGGCGGCGCCGGCTCGGCCGGCTGGTGACCTCGGGCCGCCTCGCTCCACGGCTCGTGACCCGAGCCCCGCCCGGTCGCGCTCAGAAGCACCAGCCCTGGGCCCACATGTCGGTGCTGAACGCGTGCACCACCACGAAGATCCCGAAGACCGTCGAGACCAGTCCGCCGCCGATGATCGCGTCCCGGTAGCGGCCGACGTGCGCGGCCAGCCACCACGCACCGGCGGTGGCGACCACGCCGACGATCGTCAGGGTGCGGCCGGTGGCCCACGCCTCCTGGTAGCCCGTGTTGGTGCCGCAGGTCGAGAAGACGAACAGCACCAGGAAGTAGCCGACCAGCTGGGCGGCGAGGCTCGCCCCCACGGCCATCACCAGCAGGACCCAACCGCCGGCGCTGAGGCCCGGGCGGTGGGGCGAGGGGTGACCCAGCGGCGGCTGGGCGGGCGGCGGGAGTCGGTCGAGATCCGTCATGCGAGAACGGTCCCCTGCCTTGGTGCGCGCCGCACAGAGTTCGGGTACTCAGTCCCGCGTCAGGCGATGCCGGCGGTCTGGTCCAGCTCCTGGAGCAGGTCGTGGGCCGCGAGCTCGACGGCTTTGTGACGCCACTCGGAGGCCCGGTAGACGCAGGCGATCAGGCCGGTGCGGTGCACGCGGCGGAGGTCGCCGTACACGAACGCGTACCGGGCCTTGGTCTCGTCGGTCGCTCCTTCGGTGAGGCCGAGGTGCCACGCGGCGTACTCCGCCCACGAGTGCCGGTCGAGGTAGCTGTTCTGCGCCTCGGCACCGGGCTGCTGCGCGCCCCAGTCGGAGTCGAGGACGTACTGCCTGGCGGCGATCAGCTCGCGGCACCGCGCCACCGCGTCCGGGTTGACGTCGTAGCGGGCCACGCTCTCCTCCGGGTGGCTAGGCGGGCACGGGCTGGTCGTCCTCACGCGGGCCGAAGATGCAGACCTGGTCGAGCTCCTCGGCCGTCAGGGCGGTACCCCAGCCGAGCATCTGTCCGCGCGAACGCCGGGAGAAGGACGCGCGGAACAGCTCGTACGGCGGCACCGCGTCGGCCAGGGTCACGGACCGTTCGCGCAGCGACTCGGCGACGAGGAGCCACAGCCGCTCCGGCATCCGTGGCAGGTCCAGGGCCTCGTGCAGGTCGGCGTGGTGCACCGCGATGTCGCAGACCAGCGCCGGCCGCGGGCTGCCGGCCACCGCCTCGGCGATCCCGTCCTGGTGCGACTGCAGCTCCTCGACCAGGTCGGCGATCGGCAGGTGCGCCCGCTCGTTCACGTGCCGGGCCGTCCACTCCGGTGCGGGTGCGCCGTCCATCCGCCCGGTGACCGCGTCGCTGGCCTCGCCGGCCAGGTGCGCGAGCACGTCGTGCACGGTCCAGGCGGGCGTGCCCGGCACGGTGGTCGCCAGCTGCTCGTCGGTCAGCGTGCCGGCGAGCGCGGCCACGGCGGCGACGTGCTCGCGGTAGAGCTCTCCCCAGGCGGTCATGACAGGACGCTAGACCCGGCCCGGCCCCCCGGGACACCCTTCGCCGCGCGACCGAAGACTATTTCCGGCCAGGGTGTCGTATTGCCCGGAGGCCGTTCGTGGAGAGGATGGAAGCGCCCCCACCGGAGGAGACACGAGATGACCCAGTACCTGCTCAGCGTGCACAGCGGTCCCGACGACTACGCCCGTTCGCTCGAGGAGATGCAACCCGTCTTCGAGGCGGTCGACGCCTACAACCAGAAGGCGCGCGACGCCGGCATCTGGGTCTTCGCCGGCGGCCTGCAGCCCGGAGACCTGGCCACGGTGGTCGACAACACCGGTGCCGAGCCGATCCTGATCGACGGCCCCTACCTCGAGACCAAGGAGTGGATCGGCGGCTTCTGGGTCTTCGAGCTCCCCGACCGGGACGCCGCGCTGCAGTGGGCGACCGAGGCGTCGAAGGCGTGCGCCGGCAAGGTCGAGGTGCGCCCCTTCCAGGACGAGCCTGCGTGACGGTGCCGGACTCGCAGGCGGACACCCAGGCCGCGGTCGAGCGGATCTACCGCGAGGAGTACGGCCGGATCGTCGCCTCGCTGGTCCGCCGCTTCGGCGACATCGACCTCGCCGAGGACGCGGCCGCCGAGGCCCTGCTGGCGGCGGTCGAGAAGTGGCCCGTGGACGGCGTACCGCCCAACCCGGGCGGCTGGCTGACCACGACCGCGGGCAACCGGGCCATCGACCGGATCCGCCGCGAGTCCCACCGTGACGCCAAGTACCAGGCGGCCCACGTGATCAAGGACGACACCCCCCACGAGCCGACCGGAATCGTCGAGGACGACCGGCTGCGGCTCATCTTCACCTGCTGCCACCCGGCCCTGGCCCCCGAGGCCCGGGTGGCGCTGACCCTCCGCCTGCTCGGCGGCCTGACCGTGGCCGAGATCGCCCAGGCGTTCCTCGTGCCCGAGACGACGATGGCGCAGCGGATCACCCGCGCCAAGAAGAAGATCAGCGTCGCGAACATCCCCTTCACCGTCCCGAGTGCCGAGGACCTCGGCCGGCGCGTGGACGGCGTGCTCGCGGTGATCTACCTCGTCTTCAACGAGGGCTACCTGTCCACCTCGGCCGACGCCTCCCCGATCCGGGACGAGCTCACCGGCGAGGCGATCCGGCTGGCCCGGATCCTGCGGACCCTCCTGCCCCACCACTCCGAGGTGATCGGGCTGCTCGCGCTGATGCTGCTCACCGAGGCGCGGCGTCCGATGCGGGTCGCCGACGGCGAGCTGGTGCCGCTGCACGAGCAGGACCGTGGCGGGTGGGACCGTGCGCTGATCGAGGAGGGGCACGCCCTCGTGCGCGAGTGCCTGGCGCTGCGCGCCGCGGGCGGGCCGGCGCCCGGCCAGTACCAGCTCATGGCCGCGGTCAACGCCGTGCACACCGACGCCGCCGTCGCCTCCGACACGGACTGGGCCCAGGTCGCCGCGCTCTACGGACAGCTGTACGCGCTGGTGCCCTCGCCCATCGTCGCCCTCAACCGGGCGGTGGCGATCGCCGAGCTCGACGGGCCCGAGGTGGCGCTGGCCACGGTCGATCGGCTCGACCTCGCGACGTACCACCCGTGGCACGTCACCCGGGCCGACCTGCTCCGCCGGCTCGGCCGCTCGGCCGAGTCGCGGGCGGCGTACGACGCGGCGCTGGAGCTCATCGACAACGAGGCGGAGCGGGCCTACCTGACCCGGCGGCGCGGTCAGCTGGCCTGACGCGGTTCCCGCATCTGGGCGATGCGGTGCCTCGGTGCGCGGTCCCACCGTAGGGGGACGGGGACCACTCACTCAGTCTGGGGGACCGCCATGCGTCCAATTGTCCGTACCGCTGCTCTCGCCGCCGGGGGACTCGTCTCCGCCGCGTTGGTGCTCCCCGGGGCGGTGACGGCACCGGCCGGCGCCGCCGCGGCCTGTTCCCCGGCCACGAACATCCAGGCCATCGTCGACGACTCCGGGTCGATGGCCGGCACCGACACGGGCCGGCTGCGCGTGCAGGCGATGTACCTGCTGATCGACGCGCTCGCGAACTCGACGACGCTCGGAGCGACGGAGTTCGGCTCGGTCGCCGACGACGTGTTCACGCCGGCCGCCGTGGGCGCCAACGCCGCGGCCATGAAGAACTCGCTCAACTCGCTGATCCAGGCCGACAACGGTGGCACGGACTACAACCTCGCCTTCGACTCGGCCCGCGCGGCGAACCCGGGTGCGGCGGCCCGCATCTTCCTGACCGACGGCGGCCACAACACCGGCGACTACCTGAACACGCACCTCAACGCCGCGCCGCCCCAGACCCCGACGTACGTCATCGGGTTCAGCCCCGGGCTCGCGCTGCCCGAGGACCAGGCCCGGTTGCAGCAGATCGCCGCGGACACCGGCGGTGCCTACTTCGCGCTGCCCGACGCGCAGGCCCTCCAGTCGGTCATGAACGACATCCAGACCAGGCTCACCTGCCAGTCGGCGCCCAAGACGTTCACCGACAGCATCAAGCAGGGCAAGTCGAAGCAGCACAGCGTGAACATCGAGAAGAGGTCGAAGTCGGTCCAGCTGACGCTGACCTGGACCAGCGCCCTCGACACGTTCAAGATCAAGAACCTGACGATCACCCAGCACGGCCACGTCGTGGCCGGCAAGGTCCGCCACCTCAAGGTCAAGGTCAAGAAGGGCTCGACCTACATGGTGGTCAAGGTGACCAGGCTCGTCCCGGGCAAGCTCCACTTCACCGTGAAGTCCACCCACATCGGCTCCGGCGTCCCGAAGGTCACCCTCACGACCCAGGTCAGCCAGAGCAAGCACAAGAAGTAGACCCAGACGCGTCGGGCGCCCGCTGACCTGTCAGCGGGCGTCGACGCGGACGCCTCGTTCCGCGAATCGAGATGGCCCGAGCCTGGGGTGCGCTCCTAGGGTTTCCGCATGACACCGCCTGCTCCGCTCCTGCTGCCCACGCTCGACGAGGCCCTCGACTGGTTCCGGGACCGGACGTCGACGGGGTTGGCGACCGCGCGGGAGCTGGTGGCGGGGCTCCGGGAGGTCCCGCCGGCGGACGCGGAGGAGACGCTGCGGCGGTGGGACGAGGTGACGCTCGAGCTCGGCAACGTCGCGGCGTTGTCGTCCCTGCTGTCGAACGTGCACCCGCAGGTCGAGGTGCGCACGGCGTGCGAGGAGGCCGAGGTCGAGGTCGACAAGCTCGTGACCGAGCTGCGCCAGGACCGCGGCCTGTACGACGTCTTCGCGGCGCTCGACCCGGCCGGGCTCGACCCGACCGGGGCGCGGCTGCTGGCCAAGACGCTCGAGGAGTTCCGCCGGGCCGGCGTCGACCAGGACGACGCCACCCGTCGGCGGCTGGCCGAGATCAGCGAGCGGATGACCAGCGTGGACCAGGAGTTCAGCCGCAACATCCGCGACGACGTACGCACCGTGCGGGTCACGCCCGAGCAGCTGGCCGGCATGCCCCAGGACTGGCTCGAGGCGCACCCGGCCGACGCCGAGGGCCTCGTCACGGTGACCACCGACTACCCGGACGCGGTGCCGGCGCGGATGTTCATCCGCGACGCCGACGTGCGCCGCGAGGTCACGGTCGCGTTCCAGGAGCGGGGCTGGCCGCAGAACGACGCGCTCCTCAAGGAGCTCTTCGACCTGCGCCACGAGTACGCCAACCTGGTCGGCTACTCCGACTGGGCGTCGTACGACGCGGCGGTGAAGATGATCGAGAAGGGCCCGGCGATCCCGGAGTTCATCGACCGGATCGCCACGGCCGCGCAGGGGCCGATGGAGCGCGACCTCGCGGTGGTGATGGAGCGCTACCGGCAGGACGTGTCGGACGCCGACGGGATCGACGCGGCCGACGCGTCGTACTACGAGGAGCTGGTCCGCAAGGAGCAGCACGACGTCGACTCCCAGCGGGTGCGCACCTACTTCACGTTCGAGAAGGTCCGCCAGGGGCTGCTCGAGGTGACCGGCCGGCTGTTCGGGCTGCGCTACGAGCCCGCCACCGACGCGGTGCCGTGGCACGAGGACGTCGCGGCGTACGACGTGTACTCGGCGCAGGGCGAACGCGACGGTGAGAGCCTCGGCCGGATCTACCTCGACCTGCACCCGCGCGAGGGCAAGTACAAGCACGCGGCCCAGTTCACGATCACCAACGGGGTGGCCGGCCGGCAGCTGCCCGAGGGTGCGCTGGTGTGCAACTTCAGCAAGGGGCTCATGGAGCACGACCACGTCGTGACGCTGTTCCACGAGTTCGGGCACCTGGTCCACCACGTGCTCGGCGGCCACGTCGGCTGGACCCGGTTCGCCGGCGTCGCGACCGAGTGGGACTTCGTCGAGGCGCCGAGCCAGATGCTCGAGGAGTGGGCCTGGGACGCCGACATCCTGCAGACCTTCGCCACCGACGCGTCGGGCGACCCGATCCCGGCCGACCTGGTGGACCGGATGCGCGCGGCCGACGACTTCGGCAAGGGGCTGCAGGCCCGGCAGCAGATGTTCTACGCCTCGGTGTCCTACTGGTTCCACACCGAGCGGCCGGCCGACCTCACCGCGAAGCAGCTCGAGCTGCAGGAGCGCTACTCGCCCTACCGCTACGTCGAGGGCACCCACTTCTTCGCCAACTTCGGCCACCTCGGCGGCTACTCCTCGGCGTACTACACCTACATGTGGTCGCTCGTGATCGCGAAGGACCTGTTCTCCGCCTTCGACCCCGACGACCTGTTCGACGCCGAGGTCGCCGGCCGCTACCGCGACCGGGTCCTGGCGCCCGGCGGCACCAAGGACGCCGCCGACCTCGTCGCCGACTTCCTCGGCCGGCCCTACACCTTCGACGCCTACGCCGCCTGGCTGGAGCGGTAGGCCGGCTCGATGCTTGCGCAAGCCGATCGGTCGACGTACAGTAACGATATATCGCGATACAGAAGCGATACACACAGACATTCTGAATGACGACAGACAAGGAGTTCCGAGATGGGACACCCAGGCTTCAACCGACAGTGGGTTCACCCCGACGAGTCCAGCCGACGCCAGCGCCGCGGCGGCCGCCGCGGCCCGTGGGGCGAGTGGACGGGCGGGTTCGACGGGCCCGGCCGTCAGGGCCCGCCGCCGTGGGTCGCCGGCCTCTTCGGCCTCGGCCCGATGCACGACCAGCAGCGCCGCGGCCCGCGGGTCCGGCGCGGCGACGTCCGCTCCGCGATCCTCGACGTCCTGCGGGTCGCCGAGGCCGGCGGCGAGCAGGTCAACGGCTACCAGGTCATCCAGCAGATCTCCGAGCGCAGCGGCGGCTCGTGGCGACCGAGCCCCGGCTCGGTCTACCCGACCATCCAGCAGCTGCACGACGAGGGGCTGGTGGAGACCGACGACGAGCGCGGTCGCAAGACGCTCGCGCTCACCGGCGAGGGCCGGCAGTACGTCGCCGACCACGCCGACGAGCTCGCCGCCGTGTGGCTGCCCTTTGATCGGCAGAGTGAGCGACAGGCGCGCGAGGAGGGGAGCTTCTCGGGCCTCAAGCCGGAGATCGGCCAGGTCATGGGCGCGGTGTGGCAGATCGTCACGGCCGGCTCGGAGTCGCAGCAGCGGGCCGCGATCGACGTGCTCGTCGAGACCCGGCGCAAGCTCTACGGGATCCTCGCCGACGGCGACGTCACCGACGACGAGACCGACGACGAGGCCGAGGACGAGTCATGACCGACAGCACGATCCGGCTCAGCGACGCGGAGCGGGAAGCGGCGGCGGCCGACCTGGGCGAGCACTTCGCCCAGGGTCGGCTCACCGTCGACGAGCACTCCGAGCGACTCGAGCAGGTGTGGGCCGCGAAGACCCGGGGCGAGATCGCCCCGATCTTCCGCGACCTGCCCAGCCCGTACGCCGCGGTCGCGACGCCCGCCGCGCAGGACGACGACGGCCGCTACTGGAACTCGGGCCCGCGCCCGTTTCGCCGTGGGGTTCCGGCCCCGCTCCTGGTGGTGCTGGCCGTCCTGATCGTGGCCTCCGCGGTCGCGCACCTGCCGTTCTTCCTGCTCGGCTTCGCGGTGTTCTGGTTCGTGGTGCTGCGCCATCGCCGGCCGCGCCGCGCGTACGCCCACGGGCGGCCGCCGCACTGGCGCTGAGGGCAACACCACCCCAGGGAGCCCCCTGGGGTGGCGTCACCTGCAACGCCGCGGGCGCTACCGGTGCGTGCCCGGCACCTTGACCTTGGTCTTGTCGGTGGTGACCCGACCCAACGAGTCGGTCGCCGACGAGGTGAGTGTGACCTTGATGCTCTTGGTGTGCGGCAGCTTGGCCAGGGCGGCCTTGAGCCCCTTCGGCAGCTTCACCTTGAACGTCGTCAGGACGCCTGCCGAGACCGCCTTCGTACCACCCTTGAGCTTGAACTTCTTCCCGTTCGCCTTGGCGATCCCGGTGACCTTGACCGTGGCGGGGTTGTCCGTGGTCAGCACGACCTTGATCTTGTTCCCGGCCAGGCTCGCGGAGGAGTCGACCTTGACCACCGGGCACGCCGACTGCGTCGACGCCAGCTGCGGGCACTGGTCCTGGGTCTCGTCGCCGTAACCGTCCTTGTCAGCGTCGGGCTCGACGGTGACCACCACAGGGAGCGCGATGCCCGTAGCGGGAGCGTAGGTCGCCGTGGTCCCCGGGGCCTGGTCACCCACGATCACGCCGACGGTGTCGCCCGCGTCGGGCGTGCTGCAGTACAACGTGCCCGTGGCGCCGCCGTACAGGCCCAGCACGTCTCCGGCGGCGATCGGGAGCCGCACGTCGAAGGTCGTGATGCCGTTCGCCGGGAGGGGAGCGCTCTGTGCGACCACGGTGTACTGGTTCGCCACACCCGTGGCTCGCATCACCTTCACGGCGTTGGGGTAGGGGGAGCCAACGGCGGGCATGGAGATCCGTGCCTTGGTGATGACTCCACCGGACGGCGCTGCGACCGGTAGCGAGTTGAGCCCCGAGCGGGCGGTCATCACCATGGTGTAGTTCGGCGCCGGCGCCGTCGCGACGCAACCGTTCCCGACGGTCGTGCTGGCCGCGGTGGCTGGGCTCGGGACCGCGAACGTGAGGGCGGACGCGCCCAGTACGGCGGCGGTGAGGAGGGTGGCGGGTCTGCGCATGGGGGCTCTCCTACGTGGCTGGAGCGGCCTCCCGATAGGCCCGCTGGTGGTTCCCCGTCAAACGTCGGTCAATCTAGGCCCCGCGGCGCGACGGGCGCCATGATCCGATCGGGCTACCCCTGGGCACGGGTCGCCGCGCGGCAGTGTCAGGCGAGCAGCTCGTCCAGCCACGCGTAGCAGCGCAGGGACAGCTCCTCGAGCGACGCGGACGTCGCGCCCGGGACCAGCTCCTCGACCCGGTCGGCGACCTCGGCGGGCAGGTCCTCGCGCAGGTACCGCAGGCCGAAGTCGTGCCGCCACGGGCAGTGCTCGGCCCGCAGCAGCCGCACCACGCCGGCCAGCGGGAAGCGCAGGTAGAGGTCGACCGCCTCGGCCACGTGCCCGCGCGCGATCGCCCGGTTGACCAACCACTCGCCGGTGACCCGGCGCTGGTGCACCTGGCCGAGCGCCTCGGCCATCGCGGCCGCGGTGTCCTCGGATTCGAGGACGATCAGCGACTCGGGGTCGTGGAGCACGAGGAGCCGGCCGTGACGGCGCACGTCGACGTGTGAGTGCAGGTCGGCCAGGTCGAGCACCACGAGGTCGACCAGGCGGGTCGGCTCCTCGAGCAGGCCCGGCCGGTCCTGCAGGTTGAGGAAGAGCTGTCGCCCGTCCGGCCAGGTCGTCACCGGCGGCTCCCACACGTCACGGACGTCGAAGTCGGTGCGCGCCTTCGCCAGCCACCGCTCGGCGGCCGCGGAGGAGGTGCCCGGTGTGCAGAGCGCGACGACGTCGAGGTCGGACCACTCGTCGTACCCACCGGTCACGGCCGAGCCGCCCACCCAGACGCACCGGACGTCGGGATCCTCGGCGGCCGCCGCCGTCAGCCAGGCGAGCCAGTCGTCGTACCGCGAGAGGTCCGTCACGACGACGGAGTCTGCCCGCGACACCGACCTCCGCGCGAGAGGTTCGGCGAGGGCCGAAGTCAGTCCGCGAGTACCTCGTAGCGCAGGTGCGTGACGCCGTGACCCTCGTGGACCACCGGGTCGGAGAGCCGCACCGGACCGCGCGCGCCGGCGAACCACGGGATCCCCGCACCGAGCACCACGGGCACGAGGCTGACGTCGATGACGTCGAGCAGGCCGGCGTCCAGCGCCTGCCGCGCGAGCTGGCCGCCCGCGACGGCGACGTCGAGGTCCCCTGCCACCTCGACCGCCTTCGCGATGGCGGGTTCGACGTCGGAGAAGAAGTGGTACGGCACGCCGTCCGGGTGGGAGCTCGGCGGGTCGTGGGTGACCACCACGATCGGGGCCTCGTTGCCGGGGTGGCCGCCCCAGCCGTTGGTCATGTCGTAGAGCCGCCGGCCCATCACGTGGCAGCCGATCCGCGCGATCGCCTCCCGGAACAGCGTCAGGCTGGGCTCGTCCATGTGGAACGTCGGCCACCCCTCGGAGACCTGGAGGTCGATCGAGCCGCTGTCGTAGAAGCCGAAGAGGTCCTCGCACCCGTCGTCGGGGTCGGCGATGAAGCCGTCGACGGACATGGCCATGTTCGCGATCACGCTCATGCAGGTGCAGACCACCGCTTCGGTGGGTACTCATCGGGGTGAACGGGTTGTGAGGCCCGTCACGCCTGCTCGGAGGTGACCATGTCCCAGCGCGCCCGCTGGACGCTCGTGCTCGTCCTGCTGACCCCGGCGGTGGTACTGCCGCTCCTCGTCGGAATCTACGCCCGCACGGACCCGGAGCTGTTCGGGTTCCCCTTCTTCTTCTGGTTCCAGTTCGCGCTGATCCCGGTCGCGGCCGTCCTGACGACGGCGGCCTACCAGCTGACCAGGCACGAGCACCCGCCGGCCGACTCCACCCGGGACCGGACGGAGGCCATCCGATGAGCGGCGTCGCGGTCGGCATCTTCGTCTTCCTGTTCCTGCTCGTCACCGTGCTCGGCTTCGCGGCCGCGCGCTGGCGCCGCGCCCAGCACCTCGACAGCCTCGACGAGTGGGGGCTCGGTGGCCGGGGCTTCGGCACCTTCATCGCCTGGTTCCTCATCGGCGGCGACATCTACACGGCCTACACGTTCATCGCGGTGCCCGCGACGCTGTACGCCGGCAGCGCGGTCGGCTTCTTCGCCGTGCCGTACACGATCGTGGTCTACCCGCTGATCTTCCTGTTCCTGCCGCGGCTGTGGTCGGTGAGCCACCGGCACGGCTACGTGACCCCGGCCGACTTCGTCGAGGGCCGCTACGACAGCCGGCCCCTCGCGCTCGCGGTGGCGCTCACCGGCATCCTTGCGACGATGCCCTACATCGCCCTCCAGCTGGTGGGCATGGAGGTCGTGCTCCAGGTGATGGGGCTGCAGGCCGGCGAGGACTCCCCGTGGGTCGTGCAGCACCTGCCGCTGTTCATCGCCTTCGCGGTGCTCGCGGCCTACACCTACTCGAGCGGCCTGCGCGCGCCCGCGCTGATCGCGTTCGTCAAGGACACGCTCATCTACCTCGTGATCATCGTCGCCGTGCTCTACCTGCCCCACCAGCTCGGGGGCTGGGGCCACATCTTCGACACGGTCAGCTCCGGGTTCGGCGACTTCAACACCCAGAACGCCGACGCGATCGCGGCCGGCGAGGCCGCGCCGAAGGCGATCATGCCGCCGGAGCCGCTGCACTGGGCCTACGCGAGCCTGGCGCTCGGGTCGGCGCTGGCGCTGTTCATGTACCCGCACTCGGTGACCGGCGTCCTCTCCACCCGCAGCCGCTCGGTGATCCGCCGCAACGCCAGCCTGCTGCCGGCGTACTCCTTCCTGCTCGGGCTGCTCGCCCTCCTCGGCTTCGTGGCGATCGCCGCGGGCGTGAAGGTCGCGAACCCGCAGCAGGCGGTCCCCCAGCTGTTCGAGAACGAGTTCCCGGCCTGGTTCGCGGGCATCGCGTTCGCCGCGATCGTGATCGGTGCGCTGGTGCCGGCGGCGATCATGTCGATCGCCGCGGCGAACCTGTGGACCCGCAACATCTACCGGGCCTTCATCAACCGCGACGCGACGCACGCCCAAGAGGCGCAGCAGGCCAAGATCGTCTCGCTGCTGGTGAAGTTCGGCGCGCTGGTCTTCGTGCTGGCGCTGTCCAAGGACTTCGCGATCAACCTCCAGCTGCTCGGCGGGGTCTGGATCCTTCAGACCTTCCCGGCGATCGTGGCGGGGCTCTACACGCGATGGTTCCACCGGTGGGCGCTGTTCGCCGGGTGGGCGGCCGGGATGGCGTGGGGCACCTGGCTCGCGTACGGCGTCGCCTCGCCGGTGCAGTCGCACTTCGGTGGGCCGCTGGTGAACTTCCCGGGCACCGAGACCAAGATCTACATCGCCTTCCTCGCCTTCGGCCTCAACCTCGTCGTCGCGATCGTGGGCACGCTGCTGCTGCGCGGGACGAACGTCTCCGCCGGCGTCGACCAGACCCGCCCGGAGGACTACACCGCCGACATCGGCGACGAGGACGTGCAGAGCGAGCTGGATCCGGAGGGTGCCACCCACTGACCCGGGGGTGACCCGGGGGGAGGTGGTGGTCATCGGCCCGGAGTATGCCGCTCGGTGGTGGGGCCGGGTCGTCCCACGAGCCTCACGCGTGCATGTAACTGAGTGTTCGTGCCGCTGGCTGGGTGTTCGAGCACCCACGTAGATGCCGTAACACTCAGTTACATCTCGTGCGGACCCGTCGGTAACCTCGACCGGGTGAGCGACCCCGAGGTGACGACGCCCAGCTTCGACCTCTCGCCCGACCACGTCGAGCTGCAGAAGTGGGTGCACGACTTCGCCGCGGACGTGGTCCGCCCGGCGGCCGCGGAGTGGGACGAGCGCGAGGAGTTCCCGTGGCCGGTCGTCGAGGAGGCCGCCAAGATCGGGCTCTACTCGGTCGACTTCATCGCCACGCAGGCGTTCGACGAGACCGGTCTCGGGTTCCCGATCACCATGGAGGAGCTCTTCTGGGGCGACGCCGGCATCGGGCTGTCGATCGTGGGCACCTCGCTCGCTGCTGCCGGGGTGCGCGCCAGCGGCACCGACGAGCAGGTCGGCGAGTGGGTGCCGCAGATGTACGGGACCCCGGGTGACCTGAAGCTCGGCGCGTTCTGCTCGTCCGAGCCCGACGCCGGGTCCGACGTCGGGGCGATGCGCACGCGTGCGACGTACGACGAGGCGAGCGACGAGTGGGTCATCAACGGCACCAAGACCTGGGCCACGAACGGCGGGATCGCCGACGTGCACGTGGTGACCGCGGTGGTCGACCCGGAGCTGCGCACCCGCGGCCAGGCGTCGTTCGTGGTGCCTCCAGGGACCAAGGGACTCAGCCAGGGCCAGAAGTTCCACAAGCACGGCATCCGCGCGTCGCACACCGCGGAGGTGGTGCTCGACCACGTGCGGGTGCCCGGCCGCTGCCTGCTCGGCGGCAAGGAGAAGCTGGACTCCCGGATGGCCCGGGCGCGTGAAGGAGCGAGGTCCGACGGCGGGGCGAACGCGTCGATGGCGACCTTCGAGCGCACCCGCCCCGCGGTCGGCGCCCAGGCCATCGGCATCGCGCGCGCGGCGTACGAGGTGGCGCTGGACTACGCGAAGACCCGCGAGCAGTTCGGCAAGGCGATCATCGAGAACCAGGGCATCGCCTTCGCCCTCGCCGACATGGCGACCTCGATCGAGGCGTCCCGGCTGCTGGTGTGGCGCGCGGCGTGGATGGCGAGGCGGGGCAAGAGGTTCGAGAACGCCGAGGGCTCGATGTCCAAGCTGTACGCCGGCGAGACGGCGGTCCGGGTCACCGGCCAGGCCATGCAGATCCTCGGCGGCAACGGCTTCACCCGCGACTACCCGGTCGAGCGGATGGCCCGCGACGCCCGCATCTACACGATCTTCGAGGGGACCTCGGAGATCCAGCGGCTGGTCATCGCGCGGGCCATCTCGGGGCATGCAGATCCGCTGACCCGCCACCGGTTCCGCGGCCAGATCGCCGGCGTCGGCTCGACGTCCGGCACCCGGGTCGTGGTCGGGCGCTGGACCTCGACGCCGCTGGGCGAGTTCGCCGACGCGATGGTCGAGACCGCGGTCGGGCACCGCGTGCTGCTCGCCCCGCGCCAGGACGTCGCGGAGTTCATCGGAGCGACGTACACCTTCGACGAGGTCCGGCTCGAGCCGTTCGCCGTCACGCTCGACGGCGCGCGCTGGGCGGTGCGGTCGCCCTCGCTGACCCTCGACCTGACCGTGGGCGGCCGGGCGCCGCTCGGGCTGGCCCTGCGCGCGGTCCCGCCCCGGCTGGCCGAGTCGCCGGCGTGGTGTGCGCTCACCGACCCGGTGGCGCGCGTGCTGCTGCGCGGGGTCCGCACCCGGGGCACGGCCCGGGGCGACCGGCGCGAGTTCTACGGCGCCACCGACGCGCACCGCATCGACGCCGCGCACGGCGTGTTCGACGGCAGCGAGCTCGGCGCGCTGGCCGACGTCGACCCGCCGGCCCGGTTCGGCTTCTCCTCCACGCCGAGGCGACCGGCGGTCACCACCGTGGTCACGACGGTGCTGGCTCCCGCAGCGCGGGCATGACCGTCTCGCACACCAGCCGCAGCGACTCCCACGACGGCTCGGCGGGCAGACCACCGCACGCCGGGTGGCAGGTGACGAGCCGGATCTCGCGGTCGCGGCACCGGGTGACCAGGTCGTCGGGGGTGAGCACGACGTAGGTGCCGGCGGCCCGCATCTCCTCGACGGTCCTCGAGGTGTCGACGACGTACGACGCGTTGCTGCCGTGCCAGTCGGCGTACGCCGTGGCGTCGGCCAGCAGGTGCCGGCCGTACGTCGCCCAGAACCGGTCGGGGTCCTCGGCGCAGAAGACGTAGGCCGGGCCGGGCGGGGCGAGCATCGTGAACCCCGGCTCGCGGCCGTGGGCACGGCACTCCGTCTCGTAGGCCTCCTGGAGCGCCGGGTCGGCGTGCTGCGGCTGGAAGTGCAGGCCGAGCCGGCCGGCGCGGCGGGCCGCGGCCAGGGAGCCGCCGCCGTAGAAGAGGAACGGGTGCGGCTGCGTGTACGGCTCTGGCGTCACCGCGCCCGTCTCCCAGGCCGCGAGCATCCGGGTGATCCGCTCCTCGATGTCGGCCCCGCGGGTCTCCCACGCCACGCCGAACGCGTCGTACTCCTCGCGCCGGTAGCCCAGGCCGAGCGTGTGGCTGATCCGGCCGCCCGACAGGTGGTCGAGGACGGCGAGGTCCTCGGCCAGCCGGAGCGGGTCGTAGAGGTTGACCAGCAGCGCGGCGATGGTGATCGGGATCCGCTCGGTCACCGCGGCGAACGCCGCCGCCACCGGGATCGGGCTGGGCAGGTAGCCGTCGTCGGACACGTGGTGCTCGGAGAGCATGAGCGCGTCCTGTCCGTGCCGGTCGACGTACGCCGCCTGCTCGAGGGCCCGGCCGAACAGCTCGCGCCGCTCCTCGCGGGTCGCCCCCGGCGCCCGGAAGTCATAGCGGGTCACGAACGAGGTGCGGGCCACGGCGGTCACCCTAGGGCCGGGCCGCGTGTCACACCTCCGCGGTGCTCGGTGTCTTTGGGGTCGGTCCGGCCATCCACCCGACGAGACAGGAGCCACGATGAGCCTGAAGACTTCCGACCTGACCGCCGAGGTCGTGCGACCGGGCGACGAGGGGTACGACGACGCGGCGCGGGTCTTCTTCGCGACCGGTCGGCCCGAGCTGGTGGTCCGGCCGCGCGACCCGGACGAGGTCGCCGCCGCGGTGCGCCACGCGGTCCGCCACGACCTGGCCGTGTCGGTGCGCTCCGGTGGCCACAGCGCCCTCGGGCACGGCACGAACAGCGGCGGGATGGTCATCGACCTCGCGCACCTCGACGCGGTCGACGTCCTCGACCCCGAGCGACGCCTCGTCCGCGTCGGCGGCGGAGCCACGTGGGGCGCGGTGGCCGCCGCGCTCGACCCGCACGGCTGGGCCCTCACCTCCGGCGACACGCGAGGCGTCGGGGTCGGCGGGCTCACCCTCGGCGGCGGGATCGGCTGGCTGGTCCGCCGGGACGGCCTGGCCGTCGACAACCTCGTCGGTGCGCGGGTGGTCACGGCCGACGGCCGCCTGGTGACCGCCTCCGTCGACGAGCGACCGGACCTGTTCTGGGCGTTGCGCGGGGGCGGCGGAAACTTCGGGATCGTCGTCGACTTCGACTTCGTGGCCCAGCCGGTCGGCACCGTGCACCACGGGACGGTGACCTACCAGCTCGACGACCCGGCCGATCTGGTGCGGCGGTGGCGCGACGCGATGCGCTCCGCGCCCGACGAGCTGTCCAGCACCCTCGTGCTCATGCCGCGGGTGCCCGGGGCGCCGCGGACGGCCACCCTGCTGCTCTGCTGCGCGGGGGCACCCGGCACCGACGTGGCCGCGGCCGACGCGGCGATCGAGCCGCTCCTGGAGCTCGGCACCGTGACCGCCGCCGGCATCGCCGAGCGCCGGTACGCCGAGGTGCTCGAGGACGCCCCACACCCGCCGCCGGGCCTGCGGCTGGTCGGGCGCAACACCCTGGTGAACAGCCTCGGGGACGGTGCGATCGCCGCGATCGACCACCTGTCCGGTACGGCGCCCGTGGTGGTCGCACTGCGCAGCCTCGGCGGAGCGTTCGCCCGGGTCCCGACCGAGGCGACGGCGTTCGCGCACCGCGACGCGGAGGCGATGGTCGTGTGCGGCCTGATGGTCGCCGAGTCAGCGACCGACGCCGAGGTCGAGCGGGCGCTCGAACCGTGGCGCCCGGTGGCGGCGTACGGCGCCGGGACCTACGTCGGCTTCCAGGGTTCGGCGACGCCCGAGGACGTGGCCGCGGCCTACCCGCCCGCGACCCTGGCCCACCTGGCCGAGGTCAAGCGCCGCTACGACCCGGGGAACCTCTTCGCCCTCAACCACAACGTCGAGCCCGCGACGGCGGGAGGTCAGAGGTCGGTCGCGAGGTTGACCCAGGCCGAGGAGACGACCATGCCGACCTTCTCGTAGAGGCCGAGCGCGCCGGTCCGCGAGTCGGTCGCGAGGTAGCAGCGGACCGCGCCCTGCGCCCGGGCCAGCCCGAACGCGTCCGCCAGCATCGCGGCGGCCAGGCCGCGGCCGCGGTGGTCCCGGCGGACCGCGATCCGGGCGACGTACCCCGCGTCGCCGGTGAGGTGGACGTGGGTCGCACCGACGACGGTCCCGTCCGGGTCGACGCAGACGCGCAGGTTCCACGCCTGGTGGCCGGGTCGGCCCCAGACCATCGCGGCGAAGTCCTCGAGCGAGCCGCGGTCGCGCCACTCGCCGAACGCCGTCTCGATGACCTCGTGGACGGTCTCGTGGTCCTCGGGACGAGCGTCTCGGAGCGCGTACCCGTCGGCCAGCGGCTGGGCCGCGACCTGCGCGCCCTCGGGCAGCTCGAGGTCCCAGGCGGTCCAGCGCTCGCGGTAGCCGCGCGCGGCGAGCAGCCGGTGCGCCGGCCCGCTCTGCGGCACCTGGTTGCTCAGCAGCCCGGCGCCGCGGCTGCGGGCGAGGCCTTCCAGCCAGTCGGCCAGGGCGGTCCCGATGCCCCGCCCGCGCTCGGTGGGCAGCACGCCGGTGTACCCGAAGTCGGGGTGCACGAGGTCGGCGTAGGCCACGAGCCGGTCGCCGTCGAAGACGCCGAGGCTGCTGCTCGCGACGTCGTACGACGGGCGCTGCCACTCGCTCACGACGTCCTCGACCGCGACGTCGACCTGGCCGACGTCGTGCAGCTCCTCGGCGACGATCAGCTCGGTGACCGCGGCTGCGTCGTCGAGGGTGAGCGGCCGGGCGGTCAGACCCGCGGGGAGGTTCGCGGGGAGGTTCACAGCGCGATCGCCCGGTTGACCCACGTCGACGTGACCCTCATGCCGACCCTCTCGTAGAGCCCGAGCGCGCCGGTCCGCGAGTCGGTGGACAGCTCGGACCTGACCGCGCCGTGCGCGCGACCGACCGCGAACGCGTCGACCAGGAGCGCCTGGGCCAGGCCGCGCCCGCGCTGGTCCTTGATCGTGGCCAGCCGGGCGATGAAGGCCGTCGTGCCGTCCTCGCTCAGCTGCACCCAGCCGAACGAGACCACCCGGCCGGTGGGGTCGACGACGACCCGCAGGTTCCAGGGCTCGAAGCCGGGCCGCCCGGTGATCTGGGCCAGCCAGTCGTCATGGGTCTCGCGCTCGCGGACCGACCACTCGAGGAACGCGTCCTCCTGGACCGTCCAGCACTGCTCGTACTCCGAGGGGTCGGCCTCGCGGACGACGTACCCCTCGGGAAGCTCGCGCGCCGGCACGGTCGCACCGGCCGGCAGCTCCAGCCCCCAGCTCTCCCAGCGGGCCCGGTAGCCCAGCGCGTCGAGCAGGCGGTCGCCCGGCGAGCCCGCCGGGACGGGCATCCCGATCTCGGGAACGCCCTTGCTGCGGGCGTTGTCCTGCATCCAGAGCGCGATCGCGCTCCCGAGCCCCCGGCCCCGGTACGCCGGGTCGACGGCCGCGTCGCCGCGCCCGCCGGTGCCCACCTCGCCGTACGCCACCAGCCGGTCACCGTCGAAGACGCCGACGGTGGACGAGGCGACGTCGAAGACCGGACGGCTCCAGTCGCCGACGATGTCGGCCTCCTCGATCAGCACCTCGCCGAGGTCCGCCCGCTCCTGGGCGGCCATCACCTCGAAGACGCTGCGGGCGTCGTCGAGCTGCAGCGGGCGGTGCGTCAGGTCGCGGGGGATGTCCACGGAGCCGAACCCAACCACAGAGACGACGACGGGGCCGCTCCTTTTCCGGAGCGGCCCCGTCGGGGTGTCGTGGGTCGGGGTGCGGACCGACCTCAGGCGTTCTTGATCGCGGAGATGTCGAACTCGAGCTTGATCTTGTCGGAGACGAGCACGCCGCCGGTCTCGAGTGCGGCGTTCCAGCTGAGGCCCCAGTCCTTGCGCAGCAGGGTGGCGGCACCCTCGAAGCCGATCCGGGTGTTGCCGAACGGGTCCTGCGCCGAGCCGGTGAACTCGAAGGGGACCGCGATGGAGTGGGTGACGCCCTTGATGGTGAGGTCGCCGGTGATCAGCCACTCGTCGCCGTCGCGGCTGACGTCGGTCGAGGTGAAGGTGATGTTCGGGAACTGCTCGCTCTCGAAGAAGTCGCCGGACTTCAGGTGGCCGTCGCGCTGCTCGTTGCCGGTGCTGATGCTGTCGGCGACGATGCTGACCTCGACCTTGGAGCTGGCCGGGTTCGCGGTGTCCACGTGCGCGGTGCCGGTGAAGTCGGTGAACGAGCCGCGCACGGTCGCGACCATCGCGTGCCGGGCGCTGAAGCCCAGCCGCGTGTGCGCGGGGTCGATGGTGTAGGCGCCGGCGATGTCCTGGAGCACGGTGGTGGCGGGGTCGAAGTCGGTCGTGGTCATGATGGAGCCTCCTGGGTCGGTGGGTGAGGGTTCTTCAACCTTCAATGACCCATAACGGACCGTGGTCCGCTTCTATTCCCGACTCCTCCGGAGAAAGTTTCCGGGACGAGGACGACGGCCGAGCGCGGTGCGCTCGGCCGTCGTGACAGCTGGGTGGTTCAGGCGGCGTGGAAGACCGCCGGCTCCGCGGGTGCCGACACCGGCACGGCGAGCCAGGTCGCCTCCATGCGGGTGCGTCCCGCGGCGTCGATCACCGGTAGCCAGCGCATCTCGAGGCGCTCGGCCGCGGTCGTTGAGTCCATCAGGACACCTCCCGTTCACTTTCCGTTCACCTAGAGTACCAGCGCTGGTCACTTCGGTCGTCAGAACCGCTATCCGCGGTCGTTAGCAGCCGCCCTGCCCGAAATCGGGCAGAAAGTTGCACTTCGGCGCGGAAAACCGCACTGTGGAGCCCGTGCCCGCCGACCAGACCCTCGTGGACCACGTGGTCGCCACGACGGAGCTGACCCCGGCCGAGGCCGCCCGGGTCGTCGAGGACGTGCTCGCCTTCCACGCCGAGCCGGTCGAGGCCTACGTCCGGCGCCGGCACGCGGAGCTGAAGACCTACGGCGCCCGCAACCATGAGATCTTCGCGCGGCTCGCCGAGGAGCTCGCCCACCGCGTCGTGGCGGCGCCCGAGCTCAGCGAGCGCCAGCTGCGGCGGATCGTCTACGGCTGACGGCGGCCGAGGTGCCGGGCCGACCACGGCCGAGCCTCGAAGCCTCCGTCAGGAACGAAAGGAACTCACCATGTGCGGGATCGTCGGGTACGTCGGCAGCCAGCAGGCGGCGCCGCTGCTGCTGGAGGGGCTGGCCCGGCTGGAGCACCGCGGCTACGACTCGGCCGGCATCGCGGTCCTCGGGCCGGGCCGGGAGAGCCGGCTGCGGGTGGCCAAGAAGGCCGGCCGGGTGCGGGACCTGGCCGACCAGCTGCCCAAGCGGTTCGCCGGCAAGGTCGGGGTCGGGCACACCCGGTGGGCGACGCACGGCCCGGCCAACGACGTCAACGCGCACCCGCACACCGACACCAAGGGCGACGTGGCCGTCGTCCACAACGGCATCATCGACAACTCCGCTGCCCTGCGGGCCCGCCTCGCCGATGCCGGCGTCGACCTGGTCTCCGACACCGACACCGAGGTGCTCGCCCACCTGGTCGGTCGCTCGGAGGCCGACACCCTCGAGGGGAAGGTGGCCGAGGCTCTCTCCGCGGTGGAGGGCACCTACGGGCTGGCTGTCCTGCACGCGGCCTACCCCGACCGGATCGTGGTGGCCCGCAACGGCAGCCCGCTGATCATCGGCATCGGCGACCACGAGATGCACGTCGCCTCCGACCTGGCCGCGCTGGTCCGCTACACCACGCGGGTCGCGCACCTCGACGACGGCGAGCTGGCCACGATCACCGCCGACGGCTTCTCGACCTACCGGCTGGACCTCACCGCGGTGACGCGGACCGCCACCGAGCTCGACGTCGACCCGGCCGACTACGACGCCGGGGAGCACGACTCCTTCATGCACAAGGAGATGCTCGAGCAGCCCGAGACGGCCGCGCGGGTCCTGCGCGGCCGCCTCGACGAGCGGTTCGGCACCTCGCACCTCGGCGGCCTCGACATGGACGCCCGCGAGCTGCGGGCCATCCGCCGGGTCAAGGTGCTCGGCTGCGGGTCGGCGTACTACGTCGGCCAGATGGGCGCCGGGCTGGTGGAGGAGCTGGCCCGGATCCCGGCCGACGCCGAGTCGGCGAGCGAGTTCCGCTACCGCAACCCCATCATCGAGCCCGACACGCTGTACGTCGCGGTGAGCCAGTCCGGCGAGACCATCGACACCCTGCTCGCGGTGCAGGAGATCAAGCGCAAGGGCGGGAAGGTGGTCGGCCTCGTCAACGTCGTGGGCTCGGCGATCGCCCGCGAGTGCGATGGAGGCATCTACCTGCACGCCGGCCCGGAGGTCGCGGTCGCCTCGACCAAGGCGCTGACCAACATGTTCCTCGGCTTCGCGCTGCTGGCCCTGCAGCTCGGCCGGGTCCGGGACCTCTCCATCGCCGACGGCCGGCGCCTCGTGGCCGGGCTCCAGCGGCTGCCGGACCAGATCGCCGAGGTGCTCGGCCGCGAGGAGGAGCTCGCCGAGCTGGCCGGCCGCCTGGCCGAGGCCGAGAGCCTGTTCTTCGTGGGCCGGGTGCGGGGCTACCCGGTGGCGCGCGAGGGGGCGCAGAAGTTCAAGGAGATCAGCTACCGGCACGCCGAGGCCTACCAGACCTCCGAGCTCAAGCACGGTCCCCTCGCGCTCATCGACGAGTCGGTGCCCACCGTGAGCGTGGTCCCCGACGACGAGCTGACCGAGCGCAACGTCGGCGCGCTGCACGAGATCGCGGCGCGGAAGGGCCCGCTCGTGGTGATCACCCACGCGAGCGTCGACCTCGGCGACCTGCCCGACCAGGCCTCGGTGCACCGGGTCGACGTACCCCGCAACGAGCGTGAGCTCGACCCCGTGCTGATGGTGGTCGCACTGCAGCTGCTCAGCTACCACGCGGCGCTCTCGCTCGGCCACGACATCGACAAGCCCCGCAACCTGGCCAAGTCGGTGACGGTCGAGTAGCCGCCGGCAGGGCTACCGTCTGCGGGTGACCACCCCCATCGCCGACCTGCTCGCCGCCGTGCCGTCGCTCAACGACCCCGGCCAGCCCTTCACCTACGCCGTCGAGGGCAAGCACATCGTCGGCACCTGGGACATCGTCAAGGCCACCTCCCTCTACCCGACCGAGGTCACCCACGTCGACAAGGACTACCGGCTGGAGGTCGAGCTCGACGAGGACGACCACACCTTCGACTTCGAGGACGAGGAGTCCGAGGTCGACGCGTCGGTCGACGGCGACGGAATCCACCTCGAGAAGTCCTTCTTCAAAGGCAAGGAGAAGAAGAAGGAGTTCTCCTTCGAGTTCGGCGGCGTCAACAAGACCGACGAGGGAGTCTCGGTGGCGCCGGTCGTCTACTCATTCGACACCGACAAGATCAAGGACCCCCTCTTCGCCTTCCTCGAGCAGCACGGGTGGGAGCGCAAGAAGGGGTTCTTCCGGCGGCTCTTCAGCTGAACTGGTCGCGGTAGGCCTCCAGCCCCGCGGTGTACGCCGCCTCCTTGGCCCGGCGGACCAGCGGGTCGGTGTGCTCGACCCAGTCGGCCGCGACGTCGAGCGTCGCGTCGAGCATCAGCGCCCGGCGGGCGACGGCGTACGCCGGCGAGTCGGGCCAGTGGTGCGGGTCGGTGCCGAGCGCGTCGTGGCGCAGGATCGCGTCGTCGACGACCGGGTCGCCGATGGACAGGTCCTCCCAGTCGAGCAGCCAGAGCCGGTCGGGGGCGGCCAGCCAGTTCTCGTGCCAGGGGTCGCCGTGCACGGCCGCGTGCACCGAGCCGTCGAGGTCGTCCACGAGCGTGCCGAGGGTCGCGACCTCGTCGGCGAGGTAGGAATGCACGTCCTTGGCGACGTACCCCTCGACCACGTCGAGGTCGGCCTCGAACCGCTCGATCCAGACGCTGCGGAAGCACGCCGCCGTGGTCGTCGGGCCGCCCAGCCGCGCGGCCAGCTCGGCGTCCTCGTGCAGCCCGGCCAGCACCGTCCGCGCCTCGTCGTACCGCTCGTGCAGCGTGGTCCGGGTCGCCGGCGGCGCGTCGACATGGGGGAACAGCAGCGCGGTGCGGCCCGCCACGGAGAGCTCCTCGACGACGCGGGGCGCACCGTGCCGGTCGGCCAGCAGCGCGGCGACGCGCGCCCACGTGGCCAGGGCGTGCTCCTCGTCGTCGTCGGCTGCGACCTTGGCCCACAGCGACCGCTCGCCGACCCGGACGGCGAAGGACAGCTTGCCCGCGCCGGTGTGGTTGGCGTGGTGCTCTACGTGCGCCTCCGGGCCGAGCGCGGCCACCAGGGCGTCCCGGACACGACGTACCGCCATGCCCCCAGTGTGCGCGGGTGACCGAGCCCACCGCGACGTGGAATCACCGGCCCGCCCCGAACAGCCCTACCGTTGACCGGTGAGCAACGCCGCCGACGAGACCTTCGCCGACCTCGGGCTCGCCGGGCCCGTGCTCAGCGCGGTCGCCGGCGTGGGCTACGAGGTGCCCTCCCCGATCCAGGCCGCGACCATCCCGCCCCTGCTGGACGGTCGCGACGTGGTGGGGCTCGCGCAGACCGGGACCGGCAAGACCGCCGCGTTCGCGCTGCCGATCCTCTCCCGCCTCGACCTCGACCAGCGCGAGCCGCAGGCGCTGGTGCTGGCGCCGACCCGCGAGCTCGCGGTCCAGGTCGCCGAGGCCTTCGAGCGGTACGCCGAGGAGCTGCCGGGCGTGCACGTGCTGCCGATCTACGGCGGCCAGGGGTACGGCGTGCAGCTGTCCGCGCTGCGCCGTGGCGTGCACGTCGTGGTGGGCACGCCGGGCCGGATCATGGACCACCTCGAGAAGGGCACCCTCGACCTGGGCCGCCTGCGGTTCCTCGTCCTCGACGAGGCCGACGAGATGCTCAACATGGGCTTCGCCGACGACGTCGAGACGATCCTGGCCGACACCCCGGCCGACAAGCAGGTCGCGCTGTTCTCGGCGACCATGCCGAAGCAGATCCGGCGGCTCTCGGAGAAGTACCTGCACGACCCGATCGAGATCAAGGTCGAGTCGAAGACGGCGACCGCGGCGAACATCCGACAGCGCTACCTGACGGTGTCCTACCCGCAGAAGGTGGACGCGCTCACCCGCATCCTCGAGGTCGAGAACTTCGAGGGAATGATCGTCTTCGTCCGCACCAAGCACGAGACCGAGACCCTGGCCGAGAAGCTCCGGGCCCGCGGGTTCAGCGCGTCTGCGATCAACGGCGACGTGCCGCAACCGGTGCGCGAACGCACGGTCGACCAGCTCAAGAAGGGCGAGCTCGACGTGCTGGTGGCCACCGATGTGGCGGCGCGCGGCCTCGACGTCCGGCGGATCAGCCACGTCGTCAACTACGACATCCCGACCGACACCGAGTCCTACGTGCACCGCATCGGTCGCACCGGCCGGGCCGGCCGCAGCGGCGACGCGATCTCGTTCGTGACCCCGCGGGAGCGCTACCTGCTGCGGCACCTCGAGAAGGCGAACGGCGTCGCCCTGGAGCAGATGAGCCTGCCCAGCGTGGACGACGTGAACACCACCCGCCTCACGCGCTTCGACGACCGGATCACCCAGGCCCTCGAGGCCACGACCCGCATCGAGCGGTTCCGCGAGATCATCGCCCACTACGTCCGCGAGCACGACGTCCCGGAGGTCGACGTGGCCGCCGCGCTGGCGGTGGTCGCGCAGGGCGACGAGCCGCTGCTCCTCGACGCCGAGCCCGAGCCGGCCGAGCGGCCGAAGCGCGACCGCGACCAGAAGCCGGCGGCGGGCTTCGCGACGTACCGCATCGACGTCGGCCGCAAGCACCGCGTCGAGCCGCGCCAGATCGTCGGCGCGCTGGCCAACGAGGGCGGGCTCAGCCGGCGCGACTTCGGCGCCATCACGATCCGCTCGGACTTCTCGCTGGTCGAGCTGCCCGCCGACCTGTCCCGCGAGTCGTGGGAGGGGCTGCAGGCCACCCGGATCGGCGGCCGGCCGATCAAGCTCCGCAAGGACGCCGGCCGTCCGGGTCGGCCGCACTCCGCGGGTGGCCCGGCGGGGGAGCGCAAGCCCAGGCACAAGAAGGACCGGTGACCTGAGACCCCGTTTGGGGAACCGTGGCCACATGAGCCTCCTGCGGACCAAGTCGATCGAGCAATCGATCCAGGACACGGAAGAGCCGGAGCACCAGCTGCGCAAGGACCTCGGCGCGCTCGACCTCGTGGTCTTCGGCGTCGGCGTGACGATCGGCGCCGGCATCTTCGTGCTGACCGGGACGGTGGCCGCGACCAACTCCGGTCCGGCCCTCGCGCTGAGCTTCCTGATCGCCGCCGTGGCGTGCGCGCTCGCCGCGCTCTGCTACGCCGAGTTCGCCTCGACAGTGCCGGTGGCCGGCAGCGCGTACACGTTCTCCTACGCGACCCTCGGCGAGCTCGTCGCGTGGATCATCGGGTGGGACCTCGTGCTGGAGTTCACCATCGGCGCCGCCGCCCTCTCGGTCGGCTTCTCGGGCTACCTCCAGTCGCTGCTCGACGGCACCGCCCTGGAGATCCCGGCGTCGGTCGGCTCGGCGTCCGAGGGCACCATCGACCTGCCCGCCGTCGTGATCGCGCTGCTGGTGATGGCGATGCTGGTCCGCGGCACCAAGTTCTCCAGCCGCGTCAACCAGATCGTGGTCGCGATCAAGCTCGCGGTCGTGGCCGCGGTCATCGTGGTCGGCTTCGTGCACGTCTCGCCGTCCAACTGGACGCCGTTCATCCCCGAGTCGCAGCCGGTCGGCGACAGCGGCGGCGGCTTCGCTCAGACGCCGCTCATCACCACGCTGCTCGGCATCGAGCCCGCCGTCTACGGCCTCGCGGGCGTGGTCGCCGGGGCCGCGATCGTCTTCTTCGCCTTCATCGGCTTCGACGTCGTCGCGACCACCGCCGAGGAGGCGCACTCCCCGAAGCGGGACGTCCCGATCGGCATCCTCGGCTCGCTCGCCATCGTCACGGTCCTGTACGCCGCGGTGAGCCTGGTCGTCACCGGCCTGCAGAGCTACACCGAGATCGACCCCGACGACGCGGCGCCGCTGGCCACGGCGTTCAAGGCCGCCGGGATCGACTGGATGGGCGACCTCATCTCCGTCGGGGCCTGCATCGGCCTCGTCGTGGTCGCGATGATCCTCATGCTGGGCCAGACCCGGGTCGCGTTCGCGATGGGCCGGGACGGCCTGCTGCCCCGGTGGCTCTCGAGGGTGCACCCGAGGTTCGGCACGCCGTACCGCATCACGCTGATCACCGGTGTCGTCGTGGCCGTCATCGCCGGCTTCGTCGATCTCACGACGCTGGCCGACCTCGTGAACATCGGCACGCTGTTCGCCTTCATCCTGGTCAGCATCGGCGTGGTCATCCTGCGCCGGACCCGGCCGGACCTGCCGCGCGCCTTCCGGGTGCCGGCCGCGCCGCTGGTGGCGACGCTCGCCACGCTGATGTGCTTCTACCTGATGCTCAACCTCAAGGGCGAGACCTGGGTGCGGTTCCTGATCTGGATGGCGCTCGGCCTCGTCGTCTACTTCGGCTACGGGCGGCGGCACAGCCGGCTCGGGCAGCGTGAGGGCGCGGGGGTGGCAGCCTCGGCGTCGAGCGATGGACCGTCCGCGGTCTGACATCGCAGCGCGGTGGGTGTTGGTGGGTCGGGCGCCAGGATCCGCTGCAGTCCCGGATCTCGTCGGCGACCGATGTGCACCGGGATTTCCACCCCACGGGTCGATCTTCCGGTGCGAATGCCATGGACCTCACCACCTCCAGGACTGCACCGGAAATTGTCGGCCCTCCCGCCAATATCCGGTGCAGTCCCGGAGAGGACGCACTCAGAGCAACGTCGCCACCAACGAGGCAGCAGCCACCTGACCCGACGCCGCGGCGGTCATGACGGAGGCCATCGGCATCGGCAGCGCGGCCACGTGCGCCATGTCGCCGGCCGCGTGCACGCCGGGCAGGCTGGTGCGGCCCATGGCGTCGATCTCGACGCAGCCGGACGGGTTGAGGGCGAGCCCCAGCTGCTCGGCGAACGGTGCCCGCTGGGCCAGCGCCGTCGAGACGAACAGCCCCGCCACCTCCTCGGTCGGACCGTCGGCGAAGCTCACGGTCGCGCCGACCGGGCTCGGGCAGACGCCGGTGACCGGCTCGGTGCGGACCGACACCAGGGCGGGCAGGTCCACCGTCAGCTCGGCGCCGTCGGTGAAGACCGAGACCCGTGAGGCGATGGGACCGACCAGACCTGGCAGGTGACCGGCGGCGGCAACGCCGAGGATCCCCACGTGGCCACCGGCGAACTCGTGGCCGTGGCAGAACGGGCAGTGCGCGACGACCGAGCCGAACAGCTCGGCCAGCCCGGGCTTGTCGGGCAGGCCGTCCGTCACGCCGGTGGCGAGCACCACCCCGCGGGAACGGACCACCTCGTCGCCGAGCTCGACCCGGAAGCCGCCGCCCTCCGCCGCGATGGCGGTGACCGCGTCGTCCCGCACGGTCGCGGTGTCGTACGCCGCGAGCTCCTTGCGGGCCGCGGCCCGGAACTCCGCGGGCGGCGTGCCGTCGTGGGCGACGACGTTGTGCATGTGGCCGGCGGGGTCGTTGCGGTAGGAGCCCGAGTCGACCATCAGCACCCTGCGGTGCACGCGGGCCAGGGTCAGGGTGGCCTGCAGGCCCGCGGGTCCGCCGCCCACCACCACCGCGTCGTACTGCTCGTCCATCGTGCACTCCTCGCTCTCGAACTTGTGTCAGGTACGAGGATGTGACTTCATGTTGACATGAAGTCAAGTCGCGCCAGGACCGAGCAGAACGTGGACTGGTCGATCGGTGAGGTGGCCGCGCGCTTCGGGCTCGAGACGCACGTGCTGCGGCACTGGGAGGACGTGCACCTGCTGACGCCCGCACGCGACGGGGCGGGCCGGCGGCGGTACGGCCGCGACGATGTCGTCCGGGTGGCGACGGTGATCCGCAGCAAGGCGGCCGGCATGAGCCTCGAGCAGATCCAGGTGCTCCTCGACGGGGAGGCGGCCGGCCGGCACCAGGTGTTGGAGGCGCACATCGCCGACCTCGACCGGCGGATGGAGGAGATGGTCCGGTCCCGTGCGATGACCGAGCACGCGCTGCGCTGCCGGGCCCACGACATCGCCACCTGCCCGCGGTTCCGCGAGATCCTCGAGGACCTGCTCTCCGGCGAAGCCGGAACCTTCCCCCTCGTGCACGCTGGACACGCGGTGCCCTGACCCGCCGACCCGACACCTCCGCAGCGGGTTCGGAGGGCTCGGGTACAAAGGGGCGCATGTTCTCGCGGGTGCTCTCCTCCGTGCTCACGGGCGTGCTCCTCCTCGGGGCCGCCGGCTGCACGGGTGACTCCGGGAACGACGAGGCCGACGCGCCGGACCCGCAGGACGGCCTCACCGCGCTCGCCTCCGGGCTGACGGCGAGGGACCTCTCGAAGGTGCCCTTCACCGCCGAGACGGCGACCACCGCGCAGGCGTCGTACGACCAGGTGACCGCGCAGCTCGCTGACCTCGGCCGCACGGTCGAGACGGCCGGCGTACGCGTGAGCGACGGCGGCGAGGCGGCCACCGGCACCCTGCACTGGACGTGGGACCTCGGCGGGACCTCCTGGGAGTACGACGCACCCGTGGCGCTCACGCTGCCTGCGGACGCCGACAAGTGGCAGGTCGCGTGGGCGCCGGCGGTCGTGGAGCCCTCGCTGGCGGAGGGCGAGGCACTGGACGTCTCGTCCGTGCTGGCCGACCGCGGCGACATCCTCGGCGCCGGCGGCGAGTCGATCGTCACCGAGCGCGAGGTCTCGCGGGTGGGCATCGACAAGACCCAGCTCGACGGGGCCGACCCGACCCAGTCGGCCCGCGCACTGGCGCGGCTGGTCGGCATCGAGGTCGGCCCGTTCGTGAAGGCCGTCGAGGCGGCCGGCGCCCAGGCGTTCGTCGAGGCGATCGTCTACCGCCGCGAGGAGCTCCCGGCGGAGGTGAGCAACGCCGCGACCGCGATCCCGGGTGCGCGGGTCATCGCCGACACCCTCCCGCTGGCCCCGACCCGCGACTTCGCCGCACCGTTGCTGGGCCGCGTGGGCCCGGTCACCGCGGAGATCATCGCGGAGCACCCGGAGTACCACCCCGGTGACACGGCGGGGCTCTCCGGCCTCCAGGCGCGCTACGACGAGCGGCTCCGCGGGACGCCGGGCGTGCTCGTGCAGGCGGTGCCCGAGAAGGGCACGGCGCGCGACCTGTTCCGCACGGAGGCGACGCCGGGTGACCCGCTGGTCCTCTCCCTCGACGTGGGTCTCGAGACCAAGGCCGAGGAGCTCCTCGCGGGCATCGGCCCGGCCAGCGCGCTGGTCGCGATCAGGCCCTCGACCGGCGAGGTGCTGGCCGCCGCGAACGGCCCTGGCAACGGCGGCCAGAACATCGCCACCTTCGGCCAGGCCGCCCCCGGGTCCACGTTCAAGACGGTGAGCAGCCTGGCGCTGCTGCGCGCCGGGCTCACCCCGGACACCGTGGTGCCGTGCACGCGCACGATCACGGTGGACGGCAAGGAGTTCAAGAACTACTCCGACTACCCGAGCAGCGCGCTGGGGGACATCCCGCTCCGCACCGCGGTCGCCAACTCGTGCAACACCGCGTTCATCTCGCAGGCCGGCAAGCTGTCGGGCACCGACCTGTTCGACGCCGGCGTCTCGCTCGGCATCGGCCTCGACCACGACCTCGGCTTCCCGGCGTACTTCGGCAAGACCGACCCCGACCTCGAGAGCGAGACCGGCGCGGCCGCGCAGCTGATCGGCCAGGGCACGATCCTGGCCTCACCGCTGGTGATGGCGACCGTGATCGCGTCGGTGCAGCAGCGCGCCCTCGTCGTGCCGCGGATGGTCGAGGGCGTCGAGGTGAGCGCGCCCGACGGAGCGGCCCCGCTCAGCGAGGCGGAGGGCACCGCGCTCCGCGCGATGCTGCGCGGCGTGGTCACCGACGGCAGCGGTCGGGGCCTCGCCGACGTGCCTGGCCCGCCGGTGATCGCCAAGACCGGGACCGCGGAGTTCGGCTCCGGCAACGACGTGCAGACCCACGCGTGGATGATCGCCGCCCAGGGTGACCTCGCGGTCTGCGTGTACGTCGACATCGGCAGCTCGGGCAGCCAGACCGCGGGTCCGGTCGTCGAAGCGTTCCTCAGGGCGGCCCGCGGGTGACCCGAACGTAAACGGACCCCCCGTCGCATGGGGTCAACGAGGGGCCCTTGCCGATTTCGCAGTGCTCCCTCCGAAGTCGACGTTCACAGGGAAGCACACGGGCGGCCCGCCTGTCATCTCTTTCAGGCTGGTGAGAAAGTGGCCCTCATGAGCGGTCTCGACTTCCTCCCGGACGCCCAACGGCGCCTGTTCATCAACGGTTCGTGGACCGGTGCCGAGGGCGGGGGGACCTTCGACGTCCTCGATCCCGCCGACGGGTCGGTGCTGTGCCAGGTCGCGGACGCGACCGTGGGCGACGGGCAGCGCGCCCTCGAGGCCGCGGTGGCTGCCCAGCACGACTGGGCGCGCAGCAACCCGCGCGACCGCGGCGAGATCCTGCGCCGCGCCTTCGAGCTGGTCGCCCAGCGCAGCGGCGACTTCGCCGCGCTCATGAGCCTCGAGATGGGCAAGACGCTCAAGGAGGCGGCCGGCGAGGTGACCTACGGCAACGAGTTCCTGCGCTGGTTCTCCGAGGAGGCGGTGCGCATCCACGGGCGCTACATGCAGGCTCCCGCGGGCGGTAGCCGGCTGCTGACCCTCAAGAAGCCGGTCGGGCCGTGCCTCTTCGTCACCCCGTGGAACTTCCCGCTGGCCATGGGCACCCGCAAGATCGGGCCGGCGGTGGCCGCCGGCTGCACGATGGTGATCAAGCCCGCCCAGCAGACGCCGCTGACGATGCTGGCCCTCGCGGCGACGTTCGCCGAGGCCGGGCTGCCGGACGGTGTGCTCAACATCGTCCCGACGACCAGCGCCGGTGAGGTCAGCGCCGCGATCATGGCCGACGCTCGGCTGCGCAAGGTCAGCTTCACCGGCTCGACCGGCATCGGGAAGGTGCTCGTCAAGCAGGCCGCCGACCAGCTGCAGCGCGTCAGCATGGAGCTCGGCGGCAACGCGCCGTTCCTGGTCTTCGAGGACGCGGACGTCGACGCGGCCGTCGACGGCGCGATGCTGGCCAAGATGCGCAACATGGGCGAGGCCTGCACCGCCGCCAACCGGTTCCTCGTGCACTCCTCGGTGGCCGACGAGTTCGCCAAGAAGCTCGCCGACCGGATGGGCGCCCTCACCCTCGGCCGCGGCCAGGACGACGGCACCGACGTCGGGCCGCTCATCGACGAGAAGGCCGTCGCCTCGGTGAGCCGGCTGGTCGACGCGGCCGTCGACGCCGGCGCCTCGGTGGTCGTCGGCGGCCAGGCCCACGGCGGTCCCGGCTTCTTCTACCCGCCGACCGTCCTGGTCGACGTGCCCCACGACGCCGAGATCAACCGTGAGGAGATCTTCGGACCGGTCGCCCCGATCACCACGTTCGAGACCGAGGACGAGGCCGTCGGCAAGGCCAACGACACCGAGTACGGCCTGTCGTCGTACGTCTACACGCGCGACCTGCAGCGGACGATCCGACTGGCCGAGTCGCTCGACTTCGGCATGGTCGGGGTGAACACCGGGCTGGTGTCCAACCCCGCCGCGCCGTTCGGTGGGGTCAAGGCCAGCGGCTTCGGCCGTGAAGGTGGCTTCGAGGGCATCGAGGAGTACCTCGACACGACCTACGTCGCACTGGCGCTTGGTTGAGCCGGCGCCACTTCTGCCCACCCCAGGGGAGGTGACGTCACCGTGGAGCCCTACGCCGCGGTCCGTGACCAGTACCTTCGCTTCGCCGACGAGGCCGCCGAGGACTCACCCTGCTTCCTGGAGTGGGCGAGCGGCGTCGCCGACGACCCCGAGGTACTGGCCTGGGTCGACTCGCTGCCCGGGCTGAAGAAGCAGCCCAACCTGGTCTTCGCCGCGGCGCGGTGGCACGGCGTCGCGGCTCCCGGTCCGTACGACGGCCTGCGGGCCGCGCTGCTCGCGGACGACGGCGCCATTCGGGCCACGATCCTCGAGCGGTCGACGCAGACCAACGAGGTGGGCCGACTGGCCACCCTGCTGCCGGCGTTCGCGCTCGCGGTCCCGTCGGGTCCGGTGGCGCTGATCGAGGTGGGGGCCAGCGCCGGGCTGAACCTCTTCCCGGACCGGTGGGGCTACGCCTGGCGCACGGCGGAGGGCGTGCTGGAGCTGGGGCGGCCGCCCTACCTGGCCTGTGAGGTGACCGGGCCGGCGCCGCTGCCGGGCGCGCTGCCGCAGGTGTCCTGGCGGGGCGGGATCGACCTCCACCCGCTCGACGTGACCGACGCCGACGCGATGGCGTGGCTCGAGGTGCTCGTCTGGCCCGAGCAGGACGGGCGGCGCGAGCGGCTGGCCCACGCGGTCTCCGTCGCCCGCGCGGAGCCGCCGCGGATCGTGCCGGGCGACCTGCTCGACGAGCTGCCGGCGCTGGTCGCCGAAGCCGAGCCGTTCGGCACGGTGGTCGTGTTCCACAGCGCGGTGGCGGCCTACCTGCCGGTGCCGGACCGGGAGCGGATGCACGCGATGCTGCGCGACCTGGTCGCCGTCGGCGCCTGTCACTGGGTGAGCAACGAGGCGCCCGGCATCTTCCCGGCGGTCAGCGCCGCGGCACCGGCTCCGACCCCGCGGCGGTTCGAGCTCGCGGTCGATGGTCGCGTGGTCGCCCACACGCACGGCCACGGGCGCGACCTGACGTGGTTGACCTCGACCTGACTTGAAGTTGTCCCATGGATCCGTGCACGCGATCCGGCTCCACGACTTCGGCCCGCCCCAGAACCTCGTCCTCGACGAGCTCGCCGACCTGTCGCCCGGCCCCGGGCAGGTGCGGATCGCGGTGGCGGCGAGCGGGGTGCACCTGCTCGACACCACGATCCGGCGCGGTGAGCCGGGACCCCTGCCGCCGCCCGAGCTGCCGACCGTCCCGGGTCGGGAGGTGGCCGGCGTCGTCGACGACCTCGGCCCCGGCACGGACGCCGCGTGGCTGGGGCGGCGGGTGGTGGCGCACCTCGGTCCGGTCCCCGGTGGGTACGCCGAGCAGGCGGTGACCGCCGCCGACACGCTCTTCGCGGTGGCCGACCACGTCGCCTTCCCGGACGCGGTGGCCGCGGTCGGGACCGGCCGGACCGCGCTCGGCGTCGTCGAGCTCGAACCGGCCACTCCCGACGATGTCGTGCTCGTGCCCTCCGCCGCCGGTGGCCTGGGCTGGCTGCTCGTGCAGTCGGCGCTCGCCGTCGGGGCCCGCGTGGTCGCGGCCGCGCGGGGGTCTCGGACCGAGGCCCTCGCCGACCTGGGTGCCGACCTCGTCGTCGACTACGGCGACCCCGGCTGGACCGGCCGGGTCGAGACGGAGCTCGGCGGCGTCTCCCTCGTCTACGACGGCGTCGGCGGCGACGTCGGCCGCGCGGCGCTCGAGTTGCTGCGGCCGGGCGGGCGGCTGGTGATGTTCGGCTACTCCGCCGGTACGCCGACCCGGCTCACCACCGATGACCTGGTGGACCGCGGCATCAGCGCGGGCTGGTCGCTGGGTCCGCGGATGGCCGCGCTGCCGGGCGGCATCCCCGGCCTGGCCGGCCGGGCGCTCGAGAAGGTCGCGGCCGGCGAGTGGCGGCCGCTCGTGTCGACGTACCCGCTGGCGGACGCGGCCCGCGCGCACGCCGAGCTGGAGGGCCGGCAGGCGTTGGGCAAGGTCGTGCTGGTGTCCCGGCGCCGATGAATTCGGTCGAGGTTGTCGATCGTCACCGGCACAATCAGGGGACCGGGAGAGGAGCACCGAGGTGAGCGGGTCGACGTCGACGACGGGTCGTCGGCTGCCGCGCGCCCTGACGCCGTTCCGCCACCCGGCCTACCGGCGGCTGGCGGTGGCGCTCACCCTGTCGACCTTCGCCTCCGGAGTCTGGGTGGTCGCCCTGGTGTGGGAGGTCATCCGGATCGGCGGCGGCCCGGCCCAGCTCTCGGTGGTCGCCACCGCCTCGTCGGTCGGCGTGCTGCTGCCGGCCCTGCTCGGCGGCGTGGTCGCCGACCGAGTCCCGCAGAAGCTGATCCTGCTCGTGGTGGCCGCCGTCGAGCTGGCCGGCATGACGCTGGTCGCCGCGCTGTCCCTCACCGACCACACAGCCCTCTGGCACCTGGCCGGGGTCTCGTTCGTGACCGGCATGGGCATGGCGTTCTACTACCCCGCCTACTCCGCGTGGCTGCCCGCCCTGGTGCCCGAGTCCGACCTCCTGGCGGTCAACGGCTTCGAGGGGATGATCCGGCCGACCGTGGGCCAGGCCATCGGCCCGGCCGTGGCCGGCGCCATGGTCGGTGCGGCCTCCGCCGGTGCGGCCGTCGCCGTGGCGGCGTGCGCCTCGCTCCTCGGCCTGCTGGCGTTGACCACGGTGCCTCTCACTCCGGTCCGGCGCGACTTCGCCACCGAGGGGGAGCGCAAGCATCCGGTCGTCTCCGCGCTGGTCGACATGCGCGAGGGGTTCAGCTTCATGGTGCGCACGCCGTGGCTGCTCTCCACCCTGCTCTTCGCCTCGCTGATGATCCTGGTGATCATGGGTCCGTTCGAGGTGCTGATCCCGTTCCTCATCAAGGACCGCCTCGACGGCGGCCCCGGCGACCACGCCGTGGTCCTCGCGGCGTTCGGCATCGGCGCCGCCGTGGGCTCGCTGGCCATGGCGTCGGTGCGGATGCCGCGGCGCTACCTGACCTTCATGAACCTCACCTGGGGCATCGCCTGCCTGCCACTGCTGGTCATCGGCTTCGCCACCGACGTGTGGCAGGTCGTGGTCGCGGCGTTCGTCATCGGCGTCCTGTTCGACGCGCCGATGGTCATCTGGGGCACGCTCCTCCAGCGCCGGGTCCCCGCGCACATGCTCGGTCGGGTCGCCTCGCTCGACTTCTTCGTCTCCATCAGCCTGATGCCGGTCTCGATGGCCGTCGTCGGGCCGGTCTCCGAGGCGATCGGCCTGCAGACGACCTTCGCGATCGCCGCGGTGGCGCCGATCGTCTTCGCGGTCATCGCGGTGATCTGGGGACGGTTGCCCCAGGACGAGATCGCGCACCCGCTCCGCGAAGCAGACGAGGCCGCCGAGGCGTCGGAGACCGTGCCCGTCTGACCCCGGACTACCGGTCGGATGGCGCCGGTCCTCGCCCGTCCCGCAGCGCGTCGAGGACCGAGGTGGGCGTCCACGCCTCCCGGGCGCCGGGCGCGGCGGCGAGGTACGACGCGATCCGGGCGTCGTCCCAGCCGTGGGACTCGCGCAGCCCGGTCGCGATGGAGCGCAGGTAGGCCGCGCTCGGCGCCGCAGGGGTGAGGTCCTCGAGGTCGCCGTTGGTGATGGTCAGGAGGGGCACGCCGGCGCGGGCACCGACGCGGAGCAGCGTCTCGTAGCGGCCGGAACCCAGGCTGTGCAGCTCGCCGACGTCGGGGAGCACCGCCACGATCGACCGCGCGAACTCCCCGCCCGGCGCCTGCCGCATCTCCTGGGCCGTCACGTCCGCGAACTGCTCCGCGGTCAGCAGCCGCGCCCGGCCGGCGACCGAGCCCACGTGGTCCGGGTCGAAGAAGGCCATGCCGCCTCCCCACACGCCGGACTCGCCGGCGAAGACGAGCGTGCCGGGGAGCTCGAGGCTGAAGGCGTCCGCGGGCTCGGAGGGGTCCCGGCACCCGTCGTAGGTGCGGCTCCCGCCCTCGGGCCGCCCGCCGGCCAGGTAGCAGCGGAACCGTGCGGTGCCGAGGTTGGATCCGTAGGCGACGTACCAGACCCGGGACATCCGACGCGCGTCCGAACCCGGCTCAGCCCGGGAGCGGCGTCTCCTCGGCGGCCGACCGGGCTTCGTCCAGCAGGATGCGTTCGGCCTCGCGGTAGCGGCGGCTCGCCTCGTCGGGGGAGTCCCCGACCGCCGTCAACCCGACCCGGCCGTGCTCGGTCAGGCAGCTGATCATGTGGAAGACGATGCCGGCCTGACGGGACTGGTCGAAGTGCAGCCCGTTCCGGACCACGATGTCGAAGAGGTCGAGGGGCACCAGACCCCGCAGCAGCTCCGACTCCAGGTGATCGGTGGCGACCAGGTGCTTCTCGTGACCGCGCGGGGTGATGAACAGGGCCGTCGTCGGGTCGTAGCGGCCGTCGGTGAGGAACTGCAGAGTGAGGAACGGGTGGGTCGTGCCGCCCTTGCGCAGGTTGAGCTCGATGGCGTACGGCGTCCAGCCGGCGCCGTCGCGGACCACGACGAAGTCGACGGCGAACCGGCCGAGGGCGCCCAGCTCGGCCAGCCGGTTCCCGATCACGGCGGCGTGCTCGGTGATCATCCGCGCGTAGGCCGCGGAGGCCGGGAAGACACAGCCCAGGTAGCTCTGGCCGCTGGCACCACCCAGGAGCTGGTCGTGGGTGGAGAGCAGCTCGACCTCGCCGTGGGGCAGGACCCGGAGCTGGACGCTGGGGCTCTGGAGCTCGTCGCCCTCGATGCGCTCCTCGACGATCCCCCCTCCCTCGGCGAACTTGGCGACGTACACGTCGTACGGCGTGGTCTCGGACTCCAGCTCCATCCCGGCCAGCCCGCGCAGGACGGCCGCCCGCTCGTCCGGTGCCCCGGGCGCCGGCAGGCCGGCCATCCGCACGACGGCGTTCCCGGCCCCGGAGACCCCGTCGTTCAGCTTCACGATCGCGCTGCGCATGCCCGGCCGCTGTGCCCGCATGGTGACCAGGGCGTCGGCGATGTCGTCGAGGCTGTGAAGGTTCTCCGCGCCGAGGGGGTGCGGCACCCCGACCTCGGAGAAGAGCCGTCGGCACCCCGTCTTCGACCCGAGCTCGGCCAGTCGTGGGTCCGCGCCGTACATGGGGATGCCGAGGCTGAGCGCCACGTCCCGCTCGAGCGTCGTCGTGTTGTAGGGCACGATGTGCGACCGGTCGCGGTTGGGGATCGCGGCCGCGATCCGGGCGAGGAGCCGAGGCCGCTCCAGCAGCTTCTCGCTCAGCGAGCGCGGCGAGGCGTCGTTGACCGACACGAGGGACAGCCGGGACTTCGCGTGGCTGGGGATGACCCCCGGGAGCAGGGCCAGGTAGTACTCGATGATCTCGGAGGCGATGGGCATCGAGGTCACGTAGACCATCCGCAGCCGCGGTTGACGGAGCAGCACCAGCAGGAACAGGAACCGCTCCTCCATGGCCTGCGTGAGGCTGCCGCTGGCGGCGGTGGCTCGGTCCAGGGTGATGCTGGGGACGACGACCACGGACTCGTCGTCCAGGTTGAGACGCATCGCGTCCCACACCTGGCTCATCCGGCTCTGCACCACGTCGAACCGCTCGTACCTCTCGTCCTCGGTCAGCGCGGACAGCACGTCGGCGCCACGGGCCGGCGGGGTCCACACGGCGCCGGTCACGAGACGATCCGCGAGTTGTCGAGGCCGCGGACGCTGAAGGTGCGGACCGAGCGGCTGAAGCCGCGGAGCTCCCGGTCGCCTGCGTCCTCCCCGACCACCGCCGGACCGGCGGTGGCGAAGACCCGCTCGGTCGTGAGGACCTGCCAGGGCTCCGCGTCGGCGCACAGCCGGGCCGCGAGGTTGGTGACAGAGCCGATCGCGGCGTAGTCCACCCGGCCCTCGAAGCCGATCTTGCCGAGCGTCGCGTAGCCCTGGGCGATGCCGATGCCGAGCGCCAGGTCGTGGCCCCGGCGGCTCCACGCCTCCGCGAGGCCGCGCACCCGGGTTCGCATGGCGTCACTCATCCGGATCGCCCGCAACGCTCCGTCCTCGCACGGGACAGGGTCGTTGAAGAAGACCATGAGGCCGTCGCCCGCGAAGCGCTCCAAGGTCCCCTCGAACCGGTGGATCAGGTCTCCCAGGGCACGGTAGTACTCATCGAGGACTCCCATGACCTCCTCGGGCTCGCTCGACTCCGCGAAGGCGGTGAACCCGCGCAGGTCGCAGAAGACGACGACGATCTCCCGCCGGTGACTGTCCAGGAACGACTCGTCGCCGGTGTCCACGATCAGGTCGGCCACCTGAGGCGACAGGAAGCGCCGCAGCTTGGCCATCCGCTCGAGCTGGTCCACCTGTTCGCGCACCCGATCCTCGAGCTCACGGTTCCAGGCCGCCAGCTCGGCGGCCTGACGCGACACCGTGTCGTGGTAGCGCTTGATCCGCGCCAGGGACGCGACCCGGGCGAGGAGCTCACTTCGGTTGACCGGCTTGGTCAGGAAGTCGTCGGCGCCGGACTCGAGAGCCCGGAGCTTCTCCTCGTCGCCACTGGCGGTCACCATGACGACCGGGAGGAAGGCCGTGGCCGGGTCCTGGCGGATCTGCCGGCACACCTCGTGGCCGTCCATCCCGGGCATGACGATGTCGAGCAGCACCAGGTCGGTCCCGCCCTCGGCCAGGGCGGCCAGGGCTTCCTCGCCGGACCCCGCACCGCGGACGTCGTAGCCGTGCGGCGACAGTGTCGCGTCGAGGAGCTTGATGTTGGTCGGCTGGTCGTCGACGACCAGCACCCGGATCGGCTCGGGCTCCTCGCTCATGGCTGTCCTCCTCGGTTCAAGAAGTCGCGGACCTGCTGGGGGAAGCGGCTCACGCTGATCGGCTTCTCGAGGTAGCCGTCGAACCCCGACGAGAACGCCCGGGCCCGGTCCTCGTCCATCGCGAACGCCGTGACCGCCACGACGGGGACGTGCTGCGCGTCCAGGCCACACCGGATCTGGCGCAGCGCCTCGGACCCGTCGATGCCGGGCAGCTGCAGGTCCATGAGGATCAGGTGCGGGTGCTCCGACTTGGCCAGCCGGACACCTTCCTCGCCGGTCGTCGCCTCGATCACCTCGTAGCCGGAGAACTCCAGGACGTCACGCACCAGCTTCAGGTTCTTCGGGTTGTCCTCGACGACGAGGATGCGCTCGGACGTCATGAGGCAGTCCGTCCCGTTGCCGGACCCGGCGTGACCGAGAGTCCGATCGCGGTGAGCGCGGCGAGCAGGTTGTCGCGGCTGACCGGCTTCACGAGGTACCCGGCCGCACCCAGCGCGGCGCCCCGCGAGCGCTCGTCGACGATCGAGACGACGACGACAGGGATGGCTGCGGTCTGCGCGTCCTCCTTCAGCGCCCGGAGCACCTCCCAGCCGTCGATGCCGGGCATCCTGATGTCGAGCAGCACCGCTGCGGGCCGCTCGCGGCGCACCGCGTCGAGGCCGGACTGGCCGTCCCTGGCCGTGACCACCCGGATGGCCACACCGGCGAGGTAGGCGGTCAACAGGTCGAGGGAGGGCCGGTCGTCCTCGATCACGACGATGGCGGTCGAGCCCGTCCCCGTTCCTGCCTCCGTCGGCCCGGCCTGCGACCGGCGGGCCGGGAAGGCGAACCCGAAGGTGCTGCCCATCCCGACCTCGCTCTCGAGCCACATGCGGCCACCCAGCAGCTCGACGATCCGGCGCGAGAGGGTGAGACCGAGGCCGGTGCCCTCCTCGCGAGAAGCGCCGCGGCCGCCCTGCTGGAAGGACTCGAAGATCCGCTCCCGGTCGGCCTCCGGGATCCCGACGCCCGTGTCCTCGACGGACACCTGCAGCTCCTCGCCCACCCTCTTGGCCCGGGCCACCACGGTCCCGCCGTCCGGGGTGAACTTCACCGCGTTGCTCACGAGGTTCAGCACGACCTGCTTGAGCCGCAGCTCGTCGACCTCCACCTCGTCCACGTCATCGGTCGCCTCCACACGCAGGTCGATCCGGTGGGCGGCGGCTCGCTCCCGCAGCATGGCGGCGGCGTACTCGAGGACGGCGCCGACGTCGACGAGTGAGAAGTCCAGCTCCATCTGGCCCGCCTCGACCTTCGACAGGTCCAGGATCTCGTTGAGGAGCTCCAACAGGTGCTTTCCCGATCCGTGGATGTCGCGGAGGTAGTCCTCCTGCTTCTCGTTGATGTCTCCGAACATCCGCTCGAGGAGCACCTCGGAGAAGCCGAGCACGGCGTTGAGCGGCGTGCGCAGCTCGTGCGACATGCTCGCCAGGAACTCCGACTTGTGGCGGCTCGCGACCTCGAGCTCGGCGCTGCGCTCCTGGAGCGTGCGGAAGAGCTGCGCGTTGAGCAGGGTGAGGGCGGACTGGCTGGCGAACGTCTCCAGCAGGTCCAGCGTCTCCTCGGCGAAGTCGCCGGTGGACTGGCGACGTACGACGAGTGATCCGACGATCCGCTCCTCGCGGAGCATCGGGACGGCCACGACGGACCGCCAGCCGTCGTCGAAGAGGATCTGCAGGTGCGGGTCGAGCTCGACCGCACCGAGGTCGGGGACCGCGATCGGGTGACGCGCCAACGCCGCCCGGCCGACCAGGGTCGCGCCGAGGTCGATGCGCACCTGCTGGAGCCGTTGCACGACCGCGGGCGACGTCCGGTACACGCTGCGGACCACGAACCGCTGCTCCGACTCGTCGTACTCCATGATCGAGCCGCCGGTCGCTCCGGCGAGGTCGACCGCGTGCATCGCGATCGTGGCGAGGACCCGGTCGAGGTCGAGGCTCGAGCTGACCGCCTCGCCCACCTCGCGGAGGGCCTCGAGCTCGCCCACCTTGCGGGCCAGCGCTGCGCGCCCGGCCTGCAGCTCCTGCACGAGCTGGACCCCGTTGATGGCGATCGCGGCCTGGCCGGCGAAGGCGGTCACCAGCGCCATCTCCCGCTCGTCGAACGGGCTGACCTCGTTGCGCCACAGCGCCAGGGCGCCCACGACCTCGTCGTCGAGGATCAGCGGGGCGCCCATGGTGGTGCGGAAGCCGGCCACCTGCTGGAGCTCGAGCCGGCCGTACTCGGGGTCGGCCACCACGTCGGGGATCTGCTGGGTCCGTCGGTCGAGTCCCACGCGGCCGATGAGGGTGTCGCGGTCCATCGGCATCGGGTGCTCGGCGATGTAGTCGATCGTGGCCTCCGAGAGGCCCACGGTCTTGATCAGTGCGTAGACGCCGTCATCGAGCAGGTAGAGGTGGGCCGCGTCGGCCCGGCACAGGCGACAGGCGCTCTCGACCACGGTGGTCAGCACCGCGTCGGCGTCGCCGGCGGACCGGCCGACGGCAGCGAGCACCTCGTTGGCGGCGTCGAACTGGTCCTGGAGCGCCAGATGACTGCGTCGAAGCCGTTCGTGTTCTTCGGCGCTGACCGTCCCCGTGGTGATGACAGGGTCGACCACTGTCCCTCCCTGCCTTGCGAGTCTGCTCCCCGTGACACCGAGCCGCAACGACGCAGGTGGGCCATCCGCATGGCCCGATCAGGCGGTGGGCGCTCCCTCGGCGGCGGCCAGCACGGCGGCATCGTGCCGGTAGCCGACGGTCTCGTAGCCGACCACCGTCACCCACGGCACCAGCGCGAGCACGGCCAGGCACCAGACCATGTCGACGCCCGCCCAGGCCAGCCCGACC
The DNA here is from genome assembly GCA_963791175.1 of uncultured Actinomycetota bacterium. Taxonomy (GTDB): domain Bacteria; phylum Actinomycetota; class Actinomycetes; order Propionibacteriales; family Nocardioidaceae; genus Nocardioides. The sequence goes on along the minus strand of CAWBRC010000004.1, from coordinate 1,329,751 downwards.
GACAGCACGAGCAGCACCGCCGAGCCCGTGATGAGCACGACGTGGAACGGGTCGAGGCTGCGGGTGAGCACGCTGTAGAGCAGGTAGAGCAGCCCGACGTACACCGCCACCGGGACCGCGACGGTCAGCACCGTGCCGGTCGCGGTCAGCTCGGAGTGGTCGTCGAGGTAGTACGCCGCGGCGTGGAGTCCGGCGCCCATCGCGACGACCGCCCCGAAGACGAACATCTGGCCGTAGCCCCAGGCGAACGAGCGGTGGCGGAAGGCCGTGAGCAGGTGGCCGTGCGGAATCACGAAGTAGGTCCACCAGAGCCCGAACGTCAGCGCCACCCCGGCGAGGCCGAGCACCACGATGTCGACGGACCAGCCCTCGGCGACGAGGGCGCCGAGCGCGGCGGTGGTGCCGAGCAGCCCCTCGCCGAGCGCGATGATCACCATGAGGCCGTACCGCTCGGCGATGTGGTGGCCGTGCCACGGGGTGCCGCCGTGCAGCTTCTCGGCCAGCACCGGCCCGGCGAGCTCGATCCCGACGAGCACCAGCACCAGGACCACGGTGAGCCCCATGGACGGGTTCGCGAAGATCATCAGCACCCAGCCGGCCTGGGCGACCAGGAGCGTGCCGACCATCTTCGAGCAGAGCGCCCGCCGCGCCGGGTCCTGGCGCCCCGCCCGCAGCCACTGGAAGACCATCGGCAGCCGCATGATCACGTAGCCGACGACCATGAGCTGCACGTCGAGGTGCTCCTCGTGCCGGGTCACCGACTCGAACATGTCCGGCAGCCCGAGGGCCAGCACGAGCACGCCGACCATCTGCACCATCGTGGTGAGGCGGAACGGCCAGTCGTCGGTGTCGTACGCCGAGGCGAACCACGTGAAGTTGATCCACGCCCAGCTCACCGCGAAGGTCGCGAGCAGGAACGCCAGCACCCCTTCCCGCACGTGGTCCTCGACCAGCGCGTGCGCGAGCTCGTCGGAGGCCGCGCCGAAGGCGATGACGAAGGTCAGGTCGAAGAGCAGCTCGAGCGGAGTGGACGCCCGGCCGGACTCCGCCGGGTCGCGCCCCATCATCCGGCGCACGGTGTGCTGGAGCTCCGGCATGCCGGAGAGTCTAGGAAGAGGTGGCGTGGGCGAGCACCGCTGGAGCCGATCGGATCGGCTGACGCGTCCCGATCAGACCGAGACGCCGAGCGTGGCGGCCAGGTTGAGGCGCGAGGAGATCCCGAGCTTGCGGTAGACGTGCGAGAGGTGCCACTCCACGGCCTTGACCGTGACGACCAGCTCGGCGGCGATCTGCCGGTTGGTCAGCCCGTCGGCGGCCATCCGCGCCACCCGGCGCTCGGAGGCGGTCAGGGCGGCCATGGCCTCGGTCTGCACCTTGCGCGGCTGCTGCCCGAGCCGGTCGAGCAGGCGGCGTACCCGCCCCTGCAGCGGCCACAGCTCCTGGCGTCCGGCGTGCTCCTCGGCCGCGCGGAGCAGACCCAGCGCCCGGTCCGAGGCCTCCGGGGTGTGCGTGAGCAGGAGCAGGCCGGCCAGGTCGGTGTCGATCTGGGCCGAGAGCCGGTCGGCCTCGGTCCCGGCGAGCACCGCGCGGGCGCGGAGCAGGTGCTGGATGCGGTCCGGGCCGGTGTCGACCGCCGCGAGGGCGCGCAGGGCGCCGGCCATGGCGTACGGCGAACCGCTGCGCCGGGCGAGCTCGACCTGCTCGCGGGCCAGCTCGCTCGCCGCCCGCGCGTTGCCGTTGCGGAGGTGGGCCAGTGCGGCACTGGCCCGCCAGGGCAGCACGTCGGCGGGCGCGTCGGGGGCCAGCTGCCCGGCCGCGGCGAAGTGCCCGACCGCGGCCTCGGTGTCCCCGAGCGCGGCCGCGACCTCGCCCTTGGCCAGGTGTGCGATGGCGGCCGCGAGCCCCGGACCGGCCAGGAGCGGGGTCAGCTCCTCACCGGCGGTCATCGCGTTCGCCAGGTCTCCGCGGGCCAGCCGGCAGTCGACCAGCGCGCTCAGCATCGTGGCGAGCTCGACGTCGGACAGCGGCTCGGACGAGTCGGGTCCGTGCGTCGCGTGCAGCGCCAGCAGCTGCTCGAGGCCCTCGCCGAGCGCACCCGTGCGGACGCGCTCGATGGCGCTCTGCAGCGACGGGACCCCAGCCATGGTGAAAGGTTAGGAAGCCAGCCCCCCGCGCGTAGGCGGTTCGCCGGGATTGCCCACAAGTGGTTCAGTCATGCGCGGCGGCACGCGACCGGTCCAGGCGAGCAGCCGCTGGTCGGACGGCGCCGTCGGCGGAGCCGGCCGCGGACCGGCGAACCGGGGACCCCGGTCGCTCACGTCGATCACGTGCTGGGCCACCCCGAGCAGGCCGCGGGCCAGGTCGTCGGGGATGCGGGTCCCGCGCCCGGTCGCCTGGCCGACGTCCCAGCCGTGCACGGTGATCTCGAGCGCGGCGGTCGCCACCAGGAGCGGGGCGTCGAGGCCCAGGTCGCCCACCGCCACCTCGTCCGAGGCCGGCCGGGCGGCGGTCCAGGCGCCCAGGAGCGCGCACGCCTTCTCCCGCAGCGCGTCGACGCGGCTGTCCGTCGGCGGGGCCGGCGCGACCGCGACCCGGCCGGCCGCGGCCTCGGTGAACGCGTCGAGCGCGTCCTCCATGTGGGCCAGCAGGTGGCCGAGGGTCCAGCCGGTGCACGGCGTCGGCCGCTCGAGCTGGTCGGGACGCACGTCGGCGAGCATCACCCGCGTGTAGGACAGCGAACGCTCGAGCAGCTCGACGGCGCCGTCGAGCGCCTGGCTCACGGGCTACTCGACGGCGGAGGCGGGGTGAACGCCTCGTGCCCCGACGGCACGTGGTCGCCACGGGCGACCTCGGCGTCGCTCGGGACCGGGTCGCCGGGGCGGAAGTCGGCGGGCAGCCGCGCGGGCAGGCCGAACGTGGCGAACAGCGACGGCTCGAAGAACGCCCCGACGTGCGCGACCCGGCCCTCGCGGATGTCGAGCACCTGGAGGTGGAACGGCTCGAAGTCGCCCTCCTTGGTGCGCATGTAGAGGCCGAACGCCGGCTGCCCGTTGGCCCGGGTCTCGACCATCGGCATGTCGTTGGTCCCGCCGGGGCACTGCGAGGCGATCAGCCGACCGATGTTCTCGTTGCCGAGGTACCAGCTGGTGAACGGCGGCATCTCCCACGTCGCCTCGGCCTTGAGCAGCCGCACGATCGCGTCGATGTCCTTGCGCCAGAACGCGTCGACGTACTGGTCGAGGAGCACCCGCTGGCCCTCGTCGAGCCCGTCGTCGACGGTGTCCTCGGTGAGGCCGCGGTCGTTCATCTGGGCGTGCGCGCGCTGGAGCGCGGAGTTGACGGCGGCGACGGTGGTCTCGAGCGCGTCGGCCACCTCGGCGGCCGACCAGCGCAGCACGTCGCGCAGGATCAGGACGGCGCGCTGCCGCGCCGGGAGGTGCTGGAGCGCGGCCACGAAGGCGAGCCGGATCGAGTCGCGCTCGGCCACCACGACCGAGGCGTCGGGGACGGGCTCGAGCCAGGCGATCTCGTTGTCCCACTCCAGGGCGTCGCCGGCCATCTGGTCCTCGGTGCCGAGGCCCGCGGGCAGCGGCCGCCTCGGCCGGCCCTCGAGGTTGGTCAGGCAGACGTTGGTGGCGATGCGGTAGAGCCAGGTGCGGACCGAGGAGCGGCCCTGGAAGCTGGCGGACGCCTTCCAGGCGCGCAGGAACGTCTCCTGGACGAGGTCCTCCGCCTCGTGCACCGACCCGCTCATCCGGTAGCAGTGCGCCAGCAGCTCGCGCTGGTACTTCTCGGTCAGCGTCGGGAAGTCGTCGAGCTCGGTCGTGGGGTCGTCCTGCTGGGTGGTCACTGGTCGCTCCTGAACCGTCGTCACTCCCTGCTCCGTCCTCTCGCAGTCTGCCTGCCCGTACCGACAGCGGTCGAGGCGGAAACTCATCGGCGACGCGAGCGCACCATCTGCCACTCGCGTTACAAGGGGCGGGCGGCGGCGGCGAGCGCCAGGGCCCGCTCGGCCGCGGGCACGGCCAGGACCCGGTCGGCGGCGACCAGGCCCACCCGGGTCCGCCGGTCGAGCAGGTCGCCGACGTCGGCGGCGCCCTCGTGGGTCACGCCGAAGACGAGCTCGGCAAGGGTGATGCCCTGGACGACCGGCGCCAGCAGCTCGTCCGTGCCGAGGCCGGTGACCTCGCGGGCGGTCGCGAGCACCAGGCCCGCGTCGGTGCCGTAGCGGCGCACGAGCCGGGCCGGCTGCTCGAGCCCGGCCAGGGTGACCCGGCTGGCAGCACCGGTGAGCGGGAGCGAGCGGGTCCGGCAGGGGCCCGCGTCGAGGTGGGCGTGCTCGACCGCGGCGTCGACGGCGTCCTCGGCCATCTTCCGGTACGTCGTCAGCTTGCCGCCCACGATCGTGACCACGCCGGTCCGGCTGACCAGCGTGGCGTGCCGGCGGGAGAGGTCGGCGGTCTCGCCGGGTCCGGCGTCGAGCAGGGGACGCAGGCCGGCGAACGCCCCGACCACGTCACCGCGGTGCAGCGGCTGCTCGAAGGCGGCCGACACGACGTCGAGCAGGAAGCCGATCTCGGGCTCGGTGGGCTCCGGCACGTCGGGGATCGGGCCGTCGGCGGGTTCGTCGGTGAGGCCGACGTACGCCGTGCCGTCGGGCTGGGGGAGGACCAGCACGAAGCGGTTGGTCTGGCCCGGGACCGGTGCGAACACGGAGGCCCGCAGCCCGGGCACCGACTCCTCGCGCAGCACGAGGTGCGTCCCGCGGCTGGGCCGGAGCCGGATCTCGTCGACGAGGTCCGCGGCCCAGACCCCGGTCGCGTTGACGACGGCGCGGGCGGTGACGTCGTGGGTCGCGCCGGTCAGCTCGTCGCGGAGCCGCACCGAGGTGCCGGTGGCGGAGAGGACCCGGGCGCGGGTGCGTACGTGCGCGCCGTACGACGTCGCGGTGCGCGCGACCGTGGTCACCAGCCGGGCGTCGTCCTCGAGCTGCCCGTCCCAGCCGAGCATCGCGCCGCGCAGGCCGGCGCGGCGCAGCGGCGGGGCCATCTGGAGCGCCTCGGTGGCCGAGATCCGGCGCGGCTTGGGCAGGGTGTCCTTGCTGGTCCTGGCCCCACGGCGGAGCAGGTCGCCGCCGAGCATCCCGCCGCGGATCACGGACGACTGGCGCTTCGACACCGCATCGTTGAGCGGGACCAGCGTGGCCATCGCGTGGGTGAGGTGCGGCGCGGTGACCTCCATGAGGATGCCGCGCTCGACCGCGCTCTCGTGCGCGACGCCGACCTGCCCGGCGGCGAGGTAGCGCAGGCCGCCGTGCACGAGCTTGGACGACCAGCGCGACGTGCCGAAGGCCAGGTCGTGGGCGTCGACGGCGAGGACGGTGAGCCCGCGCGTCACGGCGTCGAGGGCCACGCCGACGCCGGTGATGCCGAGCCCGACGACCACCACGTCGACCTCGGTGGGGGCGCCCGCGAGCCCGGGCTCGATGCGGGTCACGGCGCGAGGGTCCGGGTGATGAGGGTCGCGAGCTCGTCGTCGAGCTCGGCCTCGGTGGCCTCGTCGTCGACCATCGTGTGCACCGAGAGCACGAAGCCGTGGGCGGCGAGGAGCAGGGCCCGGGCAACGGCGACCGGGTTGCCGCGCCGGACCTCCCCGGTCCGCTGGCCCTCGGCGACCGCCTGGGCGGTGATCGCGAGGATCAGCTCCTGCGAGCGGCCGCGCCGGGAGAACAGGTAGGGGAGGATCAGCTCGGGGTCGAGCTCGACGATGCGGACGAACAGCTCGTTGTGCCGGAGCTGGCGGACGGTGCCGACGATCCCCTCGGTGATCCGGGCGATGGCCGGGCCGTCCTCGGTGACGTGCTCCGTCACGACCCCGGCCCACTCGCGGGTCATCAGGTCGCCCAGCAGCGTCGGCATGTCCGCCCAGGTGCGGTAGATCGTCATCCGGGAGACGCCGGCCCGGCGGGCGACCTCCGTGAGGGTCGTGCGCCGCCAGCCCACGTCGAGGATGCAGTCCCGAGCGGCGTCGAGGTAGGCGTCCCGGGGCTCCTTCTCGACGGCGTTGTGACGAAGTGACGTCATGTGTCACACTGTAACACATGAGCGAGCTCACCGAGCAGGTCGAGATGCACCCCCAGCGCTGGGGCGACCCGGCCGCCGCCGCCGATCTCCCCGACTCGGCCCGGGGCCTGATCGAGCTGGCCTTCGGCCTCGCCGACACCCCGGCGCTCGAGGCGGTGTCAGTGCCCCCGTCGGCGCTCACCGACGCGCTGCTCGACCCGCTGCGCACCGCGCTCGGCCCCGAGCACGTGCGCACCGACGACGAGACCCGCCGGCTGCGCACCCGCGGCAAGTCGACCCCCGACCTGCTCCGCGCCCGGGCGGGCGACCTGACCGACGCCCCCGACGCCGTGGTCCGGCCGGGCTCCCACGAGGAGGTCGCCGCGGTCCTGGCGTGGGCGGTCGAGCACCACGTCGCGGTCGTCCCGTTCGGCGGCGGCACCTGCGTGACCGGTGGCCTCGCGGCCCGCCGCGACGGCTTCGCGGGGTTGGTCTCCCTCGACCTGGTCCGGATGAAGCGGCTGGTCTCGGTCGACCACGAGTCCATGACCGCGGTGCTCGAGCCCGGGCTGCGCGGCCCGGAGGCCGAGGCGCTGCTCGCCGCCGAGGGGGTGCTGCTCGGCCACTACCCCCAGTCGTTCGAGTTCGCCACGATCGGCGGCTTCGCGGCCACCCGGTCCTCGGGCCAGTCGAGTGCCGGGTACGGCCGGTTCGACGTCCTGGTCGTCGGGCTCCGCGTGGCCACGCCCCGCGGCGAGCTGCGGCTCGGCTCCGCACCGGCCAACGCCGCGGGCCCGGACCTGCGCCAGCTCTTCCTGGGCTCCGAGGGCGCCTTCGGAGTCATCACCGAGGTGACGGTCCGGGTCCGCCGGCTGCCCGAGCGCAAGGTCTACGAGGGGTGGCGCTGGGAGTCGTTCGCGGCCGGCGCCGACGCGATGCGCACGCTGGCCCAGTCGGGCCTGCTGCCCACCGTGCTGAGGCTCTCCGACGAGGCCGAGACCGCGATCAACCTGGCCCGACCCGACGAGATCGGCGGGGAGTCCGCGGGCGGCTGCCTCATGATCGTCGGCTACGAGGGCGCCCCCGAGGCAGTGGCCGCCAAGCAGACCGCGGTGACCGCGCTGCTCGCCGGTCTCGGCGGTACGCCGGCCGGGGAGGGGCCGGGCGAGGCGTGGGTGCACGGCCGATTCAACGCGCCGTACCTCCGCGACGCGCTGCTCGACGTCGGCGTGCTCGTCGAGACCCTGGAGACGGCGACGTTCTGGTCCAACCGCGAGGCGCTCTACGTGGGCGTGAAGTCCGCGCTCGAGACCACCCTCGGCGCCGGGACGCTGGTGCTCTGCCACATCTCGCACGTCTACGAGACGGGCTGCTCGCTCTACTTCACGGTGGCCGCCAAGGAGGCGGCCGACCCGCTCCCGCAGTGGCAGGCGGCCAAGTCCGCCGCGAACGACGCGATCGTCGCGGCGGGCGCCACCATCACCCACCACCACGCGGTCGGGACGGACCACAAGCCGTGGCTGGTGCACGAGATCGGCGAGCTCGGCGCCTCGGTGCTGCGGGCGGTCAAGGCGGACCTCGACCCCACGGGCGTGCTCAACCCGGGGGTGCTGGTGCCGTGACCCGCTCCTACACGTTCCTGGTCAACCCCGCCTCCGGAGGCGGCGCCGCGCCCGCCGCCGTCGTCCCGGTCGCCCGGGCGCTGCGTGACGCGGGGGCGACCGTCGACGTGACCTACTCGCCCGGTCCACTGGCCATGGGCACCCTCGTCGCCTCGGCGGTCGAGCGCGGTGACGTCGTGGTCTCGGTCGGCGGCGACGGGATGCTCTCGTCGCTGGCCGGGCTGGTCTCGGCGGCCGCCGGCACGCTCGGCGTGGTGCCCGCCGGCCGCGGCAACGACTTCGCGCGGATGCTCGGCCTCCCGTCGGCCCCGGACGAGGTGGCCGCGCTCCTCCTGGCGGGCGAGGTGCGCAAGATCGACCTCATCTCGCTCGCGCTGCCGGGCGCCTCGCCGCGGGTGGTCGCCGGCTCGGTGTACGCCGGCGTGGACGCCCGCGCCGGCGAGCTCGTCGACCGCGCACGCTGGCTGCCGCGCAAGACGCAGTACCCCTACGCCGCGCTCCGCGCGCTGGCGACGTACTCACCCGCCCGCTTCTCGGTCTCGGTCGACGGCGACGAGCACTCCTACGACGCCGCGAACGTCGTGGTGGCCAACTCCGCCTACTACGGCTCGGGTATGAAGATCGCGCCCGCCGCCGAGGTCGCCGACGGCCTGCTCGACGTGGTCGTCATCGAGGCCGCCTCCCGGGTGGCGCTGATGCGCTCGCTGCCGAAGGTGTACGACGGCGGCCACGTCGACCTGGCCGAGGTCACCGTGCTGACCGGTCGCCGCATCGAGCTGCGCGCGGACGCGAGCCGGCCGGTCCCGCTCGGCGGCGACGGTGAGCCGCTCGGCAGCGTGCCGCCGCTGGGCGGCGAGCCGGCGGTCGTCGAGGTGCAGCCCGGCGCCCTCGCGGTGATCTGCTGAGCGCCGCGGGCTCTTGTAACTCAGTGTTACGGCATCTACCTGGGTGCCCGAACACCCATCCAGATGCTCGAACACTGAGTTACATGCACGGGTGAGGCGCACGGGACGAGCGGGGGCGCCCCTCAGCCGAACGACCAGACCAGGAGCTCGCTCGGCACGCCGGCGGTGAGCTCGTGGACGGGCTCGTCGGTGAACAGGAACGCGTCGCCGTCGTGCAGCGGCTCGGCCAGCGACGAGCGGAGCAGCGCGCCGCGGCCCACGAAGACGTGGGTGCGGGGCGCCGACGGGACGGTGAGGGTCTGGTTGGCCTCGAGCCGGGCCACCGAGAAGACCGCCCCGGGCACGGGCTCGGCCACCTCCACCACCGCGCCCGGGAAGAGCTCCGGCGTGAGGACGGCGTACGACGGGTCCCCGCCGCGCTCGGCCGGGGTGAGCCAGACCTGCACGAACCGGGTCTGCGGGGCGGCCGCGACCTCCGCGTGCGTCACCCGGTCACCGGTGCGCAGGACCGCGGCCTGCCCGGGCTCGACCCGCGCCTCCCCGTCTGGTCCGGTATGGGCCAGCGCGCCGGAGAGCACCCAGGTCACGATCACGAGGTCGGCGTGGTCGTGGGCGGGGAAGCCCTCCCCGGCGCGCAGCAGGTGGTCGTCGTGGCAGGTCATCGGCCCGAACCGCACGTGGTCCGGGTCGTACGTCGACCCGAACGAGAAGGCGTGCGCGGTCAGCCGACCCGGCTGCCGTTCCACGAATCGGTCGGTTCCTCGGCGGATCTCCACGGGCACGTGAAAGATTGTCCACGTGGGGGACACACTGCCCGAAGGCATGCCCCGGTTCCCACCGGGCTTCCGCTTCGGAACGAGCACGGCGGCCTACCAGATCGAGGGCGCCGTCTCGAGCGACGGCAAGGGCCCCTCCATCTGGGACACCTTCACCGCCAAGCCGGGCGCGATCGTCGACGGGTCGTCGGGGGCGCAGGCGTGCGACCACTACCACCGCTACTCCGAGGACGTCGCCCTCATGGGCGAGCTCGGCACCAACGGCTACCGGTTCTCGATCTCGTGGCCGCGGATCCAGCCGTCGGGCAAGGGTCGGCCGAGCCCGAAGGGGCTCGCGTTCTACGACCGGCTCATCGACGAGTGCCTCGAGCACGGCGTCAACCCCATGGTCACGCTCTACCACTGGGACCTGCCCCAGGCGCTCGAGGACGACGGCGGCTGGCTCAACCGCGCCACCATCGAGCACTTCGCGGAGTACGCCGCGATCGTGGGTGAGCGGTTCGGTGACCGCGTCGAGCACTGGGTGCCGATCAACGAGCCGAACGTCGTGACGATCATGGGGTACGGGATCGGCATGCACGCCCCCGGGCGCGCGCTGCTGTTCGAGGCGCTGCCGGCGGCCCACCACCTGCTGCTCGCCCACGGCCGGGCCGCGATCGCGCTGCGGGAGAGCGTCCGCGGGCGGATCCCGAGCATCGGCTGCGCCAACAACCACGCCCCGATGTGGCCGGCCAGCGACGACGAGGCCGACGTGGGCGCGACCAAGCTGTTCGACGGGCTCTGGAACGGCATGTTCATCGAGCCGATGCTGCTCGGCCGCTACCCCGAGGACTGCCTGCCGCTGGTCGAGGACGTCATCAAGGACGGCGACCTCACGACCATCCGGCAGCCGCTCGACTTCTACGGCGTCAACTACTACAACCCGATGCGGATCGCGGCCACCGAGGAGGACTCGGAGATGCCGTTCGAGTTCCGCGAGGTGCTCGGCTACCCCGTGACCGACTTCGGCTGGCCCGTGGTGCCCGATGCGCTCCGTGAGTGGCTGGTCATGGCCCGCGCGCGGTTCCGCGCCGCACTGCCGCCGCTGATGATCACCGAGTCCGGGTGCTCCTACAACACCGGGCCGGACGAGAACGGCGAGGTCAACGACTGGGCCCGCATCGACTACCTCGAGGCGCACCTCGAGGCGGTCGCCGCGGCGATCCACCGCGGGGTCGACGTCCGCGGCTACTACGCGTGGTCGCTGATGGACAACTTCGAGTGGGCCGAGGGCTACACCCAGCGGTTCGGGCTCGTCTACGTCGACTACGAGACCCAGAAGCGGATCCCCAAGCGGTCCTTCGAGTGGTACCGCCAGTACATCGCGGCCCACAAGGAACGCGTCGACTGACGGCTCGCCCACTGGCGTCGAGAAGCCCAGATGGCAGGTTTTCCACTGTGGACAACCTGCGGATGCGGCTTCTCGATCGGAGATGACCGGCCACTAGGCTGCCGCCCATGTCCGAGAGCAAGCGCCGCGTGGTCTTCGTGGTGGGCTCCGGCCGCAGCGGTACGTCGACGATGGCGGGCGCCTTACAGGCGCTCGGCATGCACGTCCCCCAGCCCGAGGTCCGGGCCGACGAGACCAACCCGAAGGGTTTCGCGGAGTCGAAGTGGGTCGTCGACCTCCACCACGAGCTGCTGCAGCGCAGCCACGTCCAGGTCTCCGACGCGCGGCCCAGCGCGTGGTACGAGACCGGCAAGGCGAGCGCGTCGGGGATCACCCGGGCCCGGCTGACCGAGTGGCTCGGCACCCACTTCCAGGAGGCGGTCGACGAGGAGCCGGCCATCGACGAGCTCGTCGTCAAGGACCCGCGGCTGGCGTGGTTCCTCGGCCTCTGGAAGTCCGCGGCGCTCCGCTGCGACGCGCAGCCGTCGTACGTCACGATGCTGCGCCACGTCACGGAGGTGGTCGGGAGCAAGAAGCGCTACTACGCGCCCGGCCAGACCGGCAGTGCGTTCAGCGAGGTGCAGCGGACCGCGGCCTGGGTGAACATGATGCTGCACACCGAGCGGGCCACCCGCGAAGGGACGCGGGCCTTCGTCCGGTACGACGACCTGCTGACCGACTGGACCGTCCCGGTCTTCCGGCTCGGTCAGGAGCTCGACCTCGAGGCGGTCAAGGGCGCCAGCGCCAACTCCATCCGGCAGGTGCACCAGTTCATCGACCCGGACCTCAAGCGGGTCGAGACCACCTGGGACGACGTCGAGGTCCCGGCGCGGCTGCGCGAGCTCGCCGAGGAGACGTGGCGGGGACTGAGCAAGCTGGCCGAGCCCGGCGGCGACACCCCCGACGTGCACGCGCTGCTCGACGAGGTCCGCGCGGCGTACGTCGCGTTCTACGACGAGGCCGAGGCGGTCGCCCAGTCGAGCGTGGTCGCGGCTCGGCGCGAGGGCCGGCAGCAGGCGCTGGACGAGCGGCCGCCGGCGCCCGATGCGTTCGTCGTCCGGGCCCGGCGGAAGATCCGCAGGACCCTGGGCTCGTGACCGATCCCGACCCCGCCGACTTCCCGGTCCGCTGGGCCTGGGAGGACGGTCCCCTCACGCCGGGGCTCACGTGCGTGTTCCGGGTCAAGAACGAGGCCCGCAACCTGCCGTGGGTGCTGCCGCCGATGTTCGACGCGGTCGACCACGTGGTCCTGGTCGACAACGGCTCGGACGACGGCACGCCCGAGGTCGCGCAGCGGGTGGCGGAGGAGCACGGCGCCGCGGACCGGTTCACGCTGCGGAGCTACCCGTTCCGGGTGGCGCGCGCCGGGACCGAGCACCTCGAGACGCCGCCGGAGTCGGTGCACTCGCTCACCTACTTCTACAACTGGTCGTTCTCGCACGTGCGCACGTCGTACTCCATGAAGTGGGACGGCGACATGGTGCTGACGGCCGAGGGTGTCGAGCTGCTGCGTGACCTGTCGTGGCAGCTCGAGGACTCCAACGCCGTCGTGGCGATCCCGCGGCACCCGATGTCGGTGGAGAGCGACTCGGTGGCCTGGCTCGACCTCGGCTACCGGTTCCTCGAGCCGTGGGTCTACCCGATGGGACCGGAGTTCACCTTCGTCAAGGCCTTCGAGTGGGAGGTGCGCGAGTTCCCGCCGACCAGCGAGCGGATCGTCGCGCCCGAGGGCATGTGCGTGGAGCTCAAGTGGCTCGACCAGGACGAGTTCGCGCACTGGAGCGACACCGCCTTCGACCCGGTGCGGACGCCGCGCAAGGCCCGCGAGATGGAGGTGAACCGCGCGCTGCACGAGGGCCGCGGCCACGAGATCGAGGGGTTGAAGCGGATCGAGGCGCCGGCCGGCGTCCACGTCGTCGACTACGTCACCCGGCAGTGGATGCAGCTCGAGCCGCGGCCGCTCACGCTCCGGCTCGAGCTGCAGGAGCAGCCCTCGGCGGGCAGGGCCTGATGGGACCCGGCCCGGCGCTCGACGCCTTCCTGCACGAGGCGCCCGACTCGGTCCTGGGCATCGGCCCCGACGGGCAGGCCCGGCCCGGCCGGTACGACCGGGTCGCGGTCGTCGTCCGCGACCGCGCCGAGCTGCGCGCGCTGCGGGTCACCAGGGGCGCGCGCACCGCGGCCCTGGCGGTGTGGCTGGACGAGGGCAGCTCGGCGCTCTCGCTGACCCCGCGTCCCGAGTGGCCGGCCCTCCAGCTGATCCGCTCGCGGGCCGTCGACGGCGGGTGGCTGACCGTGCTGCGCTTCGCGGCGCCGGTCCCCGTGCACCGGGTCGTGGCCGAGCTCGGCCGCCAGGCCGTCTGGCCCGACCACGCCGGGCAGCGCGGCATCGTGCTCGAGGAGGAGGCCACCGACAAGGTGGCCGCGGACCCGGTCCGCGTCACCGACCCCGACCCGGTGCTGGCCGTGGGCCCGCTGGACGAGCGGGTCCTCAACCCCACCGGTTTCCGGCGCGAGGTGTCTCTCCCGGTCCTGGACCTCTCGGAGCTCGACTGGGGCCGTGGCCCGACCGAGGCCCTGGTCCGCGGGGTCCGCGGCGCGGCCGGCGTCCGCGCGGAGCTGCCCCAGGCCGACCCGCTGCGCGCGGCGCGCCTCATGGGCGGGCTGGCCATGGCCGGCGTACCCCTCACCGCCGAGGCCGTCGAGGAACCCATCGCCGCGCACCTCGGCCCCGAGGTCACCGCGGCCATCACGGCACCTGTCGACCTCGACGACCCGCAGGCGCGCGAGGAGCACAGCGTGGTCCTGCGCCGGGCCGCGCTCACGACGTTCTCCAGCAGCGGGTGGCGCCGCCGGCTGGGCGAGCTGGCCGGGGTCCGGAGCGCCGGTCAGCCCGCGGTGTCGGTGGTGATGGCCACCCGCCGCCCCGACCTGCTCGAGCACGCCCTCGGCCAGGTCGCCCGGCAGCGCGGCGTCGACCGGCTCGAGCTGGTGCTGGCCCCGCACGGCTTCGAGGTGGACGCCGCCCGGCTGGCCGAGCTCGGAAATGGGTCGACAGTCGAGCAAATTCCGAGGCCGGCCGACGAGCTGTTCGGGGACGTCCTCCACGCGGCCGCCACGGCCGCGTCCGGTGACGTCGTGGTGAAGATGGACGACGACGACTGGTACGCCCCCGACGCGCTCGCGGACCTGCTCCTGGCCCGCGAGTACAGCGGCGCCGAGCTGGTCGGCATGCCCGACGACGTCTACTACGTCGAGCCCAGCGACCAGACGATCCGGCTCGGGCAGCCGAGCGAGGTCTACCGGCAGTTCGTGGCCGGCGGGACGCTCATGGTCGACCGCGGCCTGCTGCACGCGGTCGGCGGCTTCCGGTCCGTGCGCCGCCACGTCGACGCCGAGCTGATCGCGGCCGTCCGCGCGGCCGGCGGCGCGACGTACCGCGCCCACGGGCTGGGCTACGTGCTGCGCCGGACGGACTCCGGCCACACGTGGCAGACCGACCTGGACGAGCTGCGCTCGCGCGCGGCCGAGACGTGGCCGGGCTTCCGCCCGGGCCGCCTGATGGAGCTCTGACTCCGAGCCACCGCTGCGATAGTCCGTGACGTTCTCGCTGTGGAGAACGGTGTTCGTCCAGCCAGTTCGTCACGGACTATCCCGACGGAGGCCAGGAGAGCGGAGGCCAGCAGGGCGGGGGACGAGGCTGCACTGTCGAGACGCCCTGCCCGGCTCATGGCCCGGACGCGTCATGCCCGACCAGCACGCTTCGCCCTAGCATCACGCTCATGCGCCTGCGTACCGGTCTGGCTGTGCTGCCCCTCGTCCTCGCCCCGCTGGTGGCCTGCGCCCCCCAGGACGACGACAGCGGCACGGCCACCGACGCCAACACCTCGAGCGCACCCTCGGACAGCGCGGGCACCGAGTCGGCGGCGCCGGACCCCTGCGCCACCGACCAGCTCAACCTCCTGAGCCCCGGCACGTTGACGGTCGGCACCGACTCACCGGCGTACCCGCCGTGGTTCGTCGACAACGACCCGTCCAACGGGAAGGGCTACGAGTCGGCGGTCACCTACGCGGTGGCCGAGCAGCTCGGCTTCACGGCCGACCAGGTGACCTGGGTGAAGGTGCCGTTCAACACCTCCTACAAGCCCGGCGACAAGAACTTCGACTTCGACATCAACCAGATCTCGATCACCCCGCAGCGGGCGGAGGTCGTCGACTTCTCCGACGGCTACTACTCGGCCGCGCAGGCGGTGATCGCACTGAAGGACAGCGACATCGCCGGCGTCACGAGCCTGGCCGACCTCGCGGACTACAAGCTCGGCGCGCAGACCGGCACCACGTCGCTGACGGCGGTCCGCGAGACCATCAAGCCCAACACGGAGCCGGCGGTCTTCGAGGACACGAACGCCGCCAAGCAGGCGCTGCTCAACGGCCAGGTCGACGGCATCGTGGCCGACCTGCCGACGGCGTTCTACATCACGGCCGCGGAGATCGAGGACAGCGTGATCGCCGGGCAGTTCCAGCCGGTCACGGGTGAGCAGGAGCAGTTCGGCATGCTCTTCCAGAAGGGCAACCCGCTGGTCGACTGTGTCAACCAGGCCCTCGCAGCGCTGACCTCGGACGGCACCCTCGACCAGCTGCAGCAGCAGTGGCTGTCCAACGAGGTGGACGTCCCGGTCCTCCAGTGACCGCAGGCTGGACCCCGAGCGCGCGGGAGCTCGAACGCCGGGCGGTGCGCAGCCGGCTCCGCACCCGGTCGCTGCTGATCGCGACCGTGGTGACGGTCGTCGTGTTCACGCTGCTCGTCGTCGCGATCGCCACGTCCCCGGGCTGGCCGAGCGTCCACGAGCTGTTCTTCAACGGCCACCACGCGCGGGAGTCGTTCGACGCGATCCTGCACGGCTTCTGGATCAACGTGAAGCTGTTCCTGATCTGCGAGCCGCTCATCCTCGTGGCCGGACTGGCGATCGCGCTGGCCCGCAGCACCCGCTCGCCCTGGCTGACCCCCCTGCGGGTCGTCGCGGTGCTCTACACCGACGTCGTGCGCGGCATCCCGACGATCCTGCTCGTGGTGCTCTTCGGCTTCGGGTTCCCGGCACTGGGCCTGCAGGGCATCCCCGACAGCCTGTTCTTCTGGGCGGCCGTGGCGCTGGTCGTCTCCTACAGCGCCTACGTCGCCGAGGTGTTCCGCTCGGGCATCGACTCGATCCACCCCTCGCAGGTCAACAGCGCGTCGGCCCTGGGGCTGAGCCGCGGCCAGACGATGCGGTTCGTGGTCGTCCCCCAGGCGGTACGCCGCGTCGTGCCGCCGCTGTTGAACGACTTCGTCTCGCTGCAGAAGGACACCGCGCTGGTCTCCTCGGTGGGGCTCTTCGACGCGCTGTTCAGCGCGCGCGACTACGGCAACTTCAACTTCAACTACACGCCCCTGGTCGTGGTGGCCGGCTTCTTCGTCGTCTGCACGGTGCCGCTGGCGCGGCTGTGCGACTGGCTGCAACGGCGCTGGCTCGAGCGGGAACGGGCGGGCGCGCTGTGACGCCGCTCGTCGAGCTCACCGACGTCCGCAAGTCGTACGGCGACCGGGTGGTGCTCGCCGACATCGACCTGACGGTGCAGCGCCACGACGTGGTCTGCCTGATCGGGTCGTCGGGCTCCGGCAAGTCCACCCTGCTGCGCTGCCTCAACCTGCTGGAGGAGATCGACGACGGCGTGATCCGCTTCGACGGCGTCGAGATCTCCGACCCGCGCGTCGACCCGCGCACCGTGCGGCGCCGGGTCGGGATGGTCTTCCAGTCCTACAACCTGTTCCCGCACCTGACGGTGCTCGACAACTGCGTGCTGGCGCCGATCCGGGTGCACGGCGTACGGCGGGCCGACGCCGTCGAGCGCGCCCGCGAGCTCCTGGCGCGCTTCGGCCTGTCCGAGCACGTGGACAAGCACCCGGACCGGCTCTCGGGCGGCCAGCAGCAGCGGGTGGCGCTGGTGCGGGCGCTGTGCACCGAGCCGGAGCTGCTGCTGCTCGACGAGATCACCGCGGCCCTCGACCCCGAGCTGGTCGGCGACGTGCTGACCATCGTCCGCGACCTGGCCGAGGCCGGGACCACGATGGTCCTGGCCACGCACGAGATGAGCTTCGCGCGCGACGTGGCCACCAGCGTGTGCTTCCTCGACGCCGGCCGGATCCTCGAGCAGGGGCCGCCGTCCGAGCTGCTCGTGGCCCCGCGCGAGGAGCGGACCAGGCAGTTCCTGCACCGCGTGCTGCCGTCCTCAGGGTAGTCAAATCTCGGCATGACGAGCCTGGGGCGGCCCCGTAGATTGCTGGCATGCCTCGTCCGGCTCTGCTTTCTGCTGCCCTCGTCCTGACCGCCCTCCCGGTGCTCGCTGCCGGGCCCGCGCACGCGGCGGGCGGCGTCTACTGCGTGAACATGGGGGCGGACTGCCCGGCCGGCGGGGTGCCCGTGGGCTCGATCCAGGAGGCGGCCACCAAGCCGGACGTCACCACGATCAGGGTCGGGCCGGGGAGGTACACCGAGGCCCAGCCGTACGCCATCGGGCCCGGCGTGACCATCCAGGGCTCGGGCGCCGGCACGGGGACGTCCTCGACCGTGCTGACCCTGCCCGCGAGCGCGACGGCGCAGCCCTACCTCACCGCCGGGGCCAACGCGACCGTCCGGAGCCTGCGGGTGGAGATGGGCGGGACCGGCTCCGCGGGCGACATCGGTCTCTCGCTCAACGGCGCCATCGTCCGCAACGTGGTCGTGATCGGCGCGGCCGGCACGACCGGGGCGTACGGCGTCGAGGCGACCAACGCGCGGGTCGAGGACGCCACGGTCAACCTCACGCAGGCGGCCGGCAACACCGGCGTGCACGCCAAGGGCGGCAACACCTTCCTCGACAGCACGTGGAACGCCGAGACCGCCTACCGCCAGGACGTCGCGGCGACGGACACCGTCTCGCGGGTCACCTTCCGCGGCACGCTCACGGGGGCGTCGGTCGAGGCGGGCACGCTTCTGATCGACAACTCGCTCTTCGACCTCGGGACCACCGGCACGTCCGGGCTGGCCGCCGCCCCGGTCGGGTCGGCGGCGACGGCGACCGTCGACGCCAAGCAGCTCACGGTCGTCGGTGGGGCGGCGACCTCCCGCGGGGTCTGGGCCAACGCCTCGCGGAGCGGGGTGACCCACACCGCCACCATGACGCTGGCCAACTCCGTGGTCCGGGGCCCGGAGAACTCGGTGGACCGGCGGCCCGGGGCCTCGGGCACCGCCAACCTCTCGGTCCGGAACACCGCGATCGACAACCCCGGGCTGCCCGCCATGACCGATGACGGCGGTGGCAACCTCGTCAGCCTCACCGACCCCGGCTTCATCGACGGTGCGGGCGGCAACTACGCGCTGCGCACCGGCGCAGCGGTGGTCGACAAGGGTGCCGCGAACGTCGTCACCCCGGCCGACATCACCGGCGGGTTCCGCTCCTTCGACGGCGACCGCAACGGCTCGCCGATCCCCGACATGGGCGCCTACGAGCTCACCGACATCAAGCCGGCGCAGACGACCTTCACCTCCGGACCCAACGGGCCGACCAAGAACAACACCCCGGTCTTCCAGTTCAAGACCAACGAGCCGGGGGCCACGATGGAGTGCCGGGTCGACGGCGGTGCGTGGCTGAGCAAGTGCACCAGCCCCGCGACCACGAACCCGCTCTCCGACGGGCCGCACACCTTCGAGGTGCGCTCGATCGACAAGGCCCTCAACGTCGAGGACCCGCCGGCGCTCCGGAGCTTCGTGGTCGACACCGCGTCCCCGAACACCACCATCACCAAGAAGCCGCCGAAGCGGTTCACCAAGAAGCGGGTCAAGTTCAAGTTCGTGGTGAGCGAGCCGGGCGCCAAGCTGCAGTGCAACCTGGACCGCCGCGGCTGGAAGGCCTGCCAGCCGACGTACCGCTTCAACGTGAAGGTCGGGAAGCACCAGCTCCAGGTGCGCGCGGTGGACGCGGCCGGGAACGCCGACCCGACGCCGGCCCGGTACAGCTACCGGCGGGTCAAGCCGCGCCGCTGAGTCAGGAGAGCGCGGCCGCCATCCGCCGGACGATCTCCGTGAGCCGGGTCGGCGAGGTGGCGATGTTGAGCCGGACGTGGCCCGGGAGCCCGGGCCAGTAGGCGTGCCCGGGCGAGACCCGGACACCCCCGCGGCGCAGGACCACCGAGGGGTCGTCGTGGCCGTAGGCGCGCAGGTCCACCCAGGCCAGGTACGTCGCCTCCAGCGGCCGCATCCGGGCGTCGGGCAGGTGCTCGGCGAGCAGGTCCCGGAGCAGGGTCCGCTGCTGGTCGAGCCGTTCGACCAGGGCGGCCAGCCACGCGTCGCCCTCCTGGTAGGCGGCGATCGAGCCCACCACGCCGAGCGAGCCCCACGACTCGTTCTGGGCCATCGGGATGTCGCGGAGCCGGTCGCGGGTGGCGTCGTCGCCGGTCACGACCTGGGCGCACTTCAGCCCGGGGATGTTGAACGCCTTGGACGCGGCGACCACCGCGACCGCGTGGTCCGCGGTCCCCTCCACCGTCAGGTAGGGGACGTGCTCGGCGCCGGGCAGCACCAGCGCCCCGTGGATCTCGTCGCTGATCACCCTCGCCCCGTGCCGGGTCACCACGTCGCGGATGCCCTCGAGCTCCGCGCGGGTGTGCACGTGGCCGGCGGGGTTGTGCGGCTGGGTGAGCAGCAGCGTCCGGGCGCCCTTCGCGAAGAGGGTGTCGAGCGCGTCGAGGTCCACGACGTAGGAGTCGCCGTCCGGGTCGACCGGCAGGTCCCACTGCTCGCGGCCGGTGATCTGCGCCAGCCCGTGCTGCGGGTCGTAGGCCGGCAGCGGCAGCACCATCGGCGCCCGGCTCGCTCAGCACGTCGAGGGCGATGCGCACGCCGAAGGTGACGTCCGCGGTGGGGAGCACCCGCTCGGCGGTCGACCTGCTCGCCGAAGTGCCGCTCCGCGAACCCGGCGTACGCCGCCCCGAGGTCACCGCCGGAGCGCAGGAACAGCGGGTAGCCGACCTCGCCGCGCTG
This sequence comes from uncultured Actinomycetota bacterium, assembly GCA_963791175.1. Taxonomy (GTDB): domain Bacteria; phylum Actinomycetota; class Actinomycetes; order Propionibacteriales; family Nocardioidaceae; genus Nocardioides. Next base: position 1,309,901 of record CAWBRC010000004.1, on the reverse strand, counting down.
CACCGCGGCGACGACCGCCGCGGTGATCGGCTCGGCCACGGCGTAGTCCATCTCCGCGACCCAGGCCGGGATCACACCCGGTTCGGTGTCACCCCACTTGTTCACCAGGGCGGCGCGCGCCTCGTCGTCGGTCAGGTCGCGGATCGAGGGACACGGAGGTCAGGGTACGAGGCCGTGCTGGTGGGCGAAGACCACGATCTGCACCCGGTCGCGCAGGGACAGCTTGCGCAGGATCGCGCCGACGTGGGTCTTCACCGTCGACTCGCTGGCGAAGACCAGCCCGGCGATCTCGGTGTTGGACAGGCCGCGGGCCACCGCGTCGAAGACCTCCCGCTCCTTGCTCGGTCAGCGCGAGGTACGCCGCAGGCGCGGGCACCGCCTCGCGGAACTGCGCGTCCAGCAGCGTCGAGAGGTCGGTCGGCGCGAGCACCGCGTTGCCGGAGTGCACCGTGCGGATGGCGTCGCGGAGCATCACCGGCGTCGTGTCCTTGAGCAGGAAGCCGCTGGCGCCGTAGCCGGATCGCGGTCGCCGCCCGGTCGTCGAGGTTGAACGTCGTCAGCACGACCACGCGCACCGGTCGGCTCCGCCGCGCGACCCGCTCCGGGGCGAAGATCTGGCGGGTCGTCTCCACACCGTCCATCTCCGGCATCCGGACGTCCATGAGCACGACGTCGGGCTCGAGCTCGTCGACCAGCCGGATCGCCTCGAGCCCGTCGCCGGCCGAGCCGACGACGCTCATCCCCTCCTGTGCGTCGACGATGACCTTGACGCCCTCGCGGAACAGGTCCTGGTCGTCGACGAGGAGCACCCGGATGTCGGTGCCGCCGTCCGTGGGGTCGGCCCCACTCACCGGCCGCTCACCGGCACCCACGCCGTCGCGGTGAACGTCGGCTCGCCGTCCTCGTCGCGGCGGCGTACGTCGAGCCGACCGCCCACCGCCTCGAGCCGGCGGCGCATCCCGTCGAGCCCCTGCCCGGGCGGGACGGTCGCCGCCTGCAGCGGCTGGGTCTCGCCGTCGGCGTACTCCGCCACGTTGCGCACCTCGATCCGCAGGTCCCGGTCCCAGGACCCCTCGGGCCAGTGTCGCTCGACCGCCACCGGGCGGTCGCGGCGGCCGTGCTTGATGGCGTTGGTCAGCATCTCCTGCACCACCCGGTGGGCGACGACGTCGAGCTCCGGCGGCAGCGGCTGCGGCGTGCCGACCTCGGTCGAGCGCCACCTCGTGGCCGCCGGCGCGGACGCCGGCCAGCAGCTCCTCGAACGCGCCGGTCCGGGCCGGCGCGGGCTCGGGCGAGCCGGCCAGCACCTGGCGCACGTCCTGCAGCGAGGAGCGGGCCGAGGTCGCGATGGTGGCCATGGTCCGCTTGAGCGCAGCGGGGTCGTCGTCCGGGAGGAACTGGCCGGACTCGGCCTGGGCCAGGATCACCGCCAGCGAGTGGCCGACCACGTCGTGCACGTCGCGGGCCAGCGTGGCCTGCTCGTCGCGGAGCCGGGCGATCTCGCGGGCCTGCTCGGTCTCGTGCTGGGCCCGGGCCGCGTCGGCCTCGGCCGCCTCCTGCCGCACCTCCGACCGCCGCGCCCGGGCGGTGGCCCGCAGGACGAGCCCGGCCAGCCACGGGACCGCGAGCACGAGCAGCCCCAGGATGGTGGCGCCGACCAGCGAGGGTGTCGCTGAACCGGTAGGCGTTGTCCCGCAGCTCGCGGAACACCGAGAGGTCCGCGGAAGATCCCCATCGACGCCTGCGTGACGATCACGTACCCGACGACGGCGGCGGCCGGGATCGAGAGGCCGCTGACCAGGACCGTGAACGGGTGGCCCCACCGAGCGCAGCCGAACGCGACCAGCGCGACCGCGAACTCGACGGTGATCACCCCCATGCCGGCCACCAGCTGGAGGGCGCAGATCAGCCAGACCAGGACCAGCGCCGCCGAACGGCGCCTTGCGGACCAGAGCGCTCGCCACGGCGAACCCGACGACGACCAGGAAGTACTCGACCCGGGAGTGGTCGAAGGGGACGGTCATCGCCCAGACCTCGAGCACGCCGAGGACCAGGACGGCGAGCCCGAGTGCGGCGTCGGGCGCCCAGCCGCGCAGCCGCTCGGTCATGCGCGCAATGCGACAGCACGCTCATGCGGCGAGGGCGTCGCGGACCAGCAGGTCGAGCAGCGCCGCGTACGACGTGCCGGCGGCCGCGAACATCTTCGGCACCTGCGACTGCTCGGTGAAGCCGGGCATCGTGTTGACCTCGTTGAGCACCGGGCCCGACGCGGTGAGGAAGAAGTCGACGCGGGCGACGCCGGCACAGCCGAGGGCGTCGTAGACCTCGACCGCGGCGGCCTCGAGCCCGGCCCGCTCGGCGTCGCCGAGGTCCGCGGGGATCCGGAAGTCGGCGCTCCCGTCGTACTTCGTCGGCGGTGTCGAAGATTCCGTCCACCACGATCTCCAGGGCGGGTGCCACGACGCGGCTGCCGTCGGGGCGGCCGAGGACCGCCACGTCGACCTCGCGGCCGGCCACGACGTCCTCGACCAGCACCCGGTCGTCGAGCGCGAAGGCGGCGGCGAGGGCGGCGGGCAGGTCGCCCGCCGCGCGGACCAGGGTCACGCCGTGGCTGGAGCCCGCGGCGACCGGCTTCACGACGACCGGGTGGTCGTACGCGTAGGCGTGCGCGGAGTCCGGGGTGAGCAGCACGTCGGCGGCCACGCCGATGCCCGAGCCCGCGAGCCACGAGCTTGGTGGCCCACTTGTCCATGGCCAGTGCGCCGGCGGCGACGCCGGAGCCGACGTACGGGACGCGGGCGAGCTCGCAGAGCGCGGCCACGGTGCCGTCCTCACCGCGCGGGCCGTGCAGCACCGGGAGCGCGACGTCGCAGCCGGCGCAGGACCTGGACGGCGCCGGCGAAGCCGTCGCGGTCGAGCCACGTCGCCGTCGGGGTCGATGGTCAGCCGGACCACGTCGTACGCCGCCGGGTCGAGCGCGTCGGCCACCGCGGCCGCCGAGGCCAGGGAGACCTCGTGCTCGCTGTTCTGGCCGCCGCCGATCACGGCCACGCGGATCCTCGTCACCGCACCCGGGCCCCGAGGCCGGTGACGACCTCGTGCTCGAGGGTGTCCGCCCAGGCGGCCCACTCGGCGGTGGTCGGCTCGCCGTGGTGGCCGGGACCGAAGACGGTGACCACGTCGCCCGCCGCGCCGCCGTCCGGGCCGAGGTCGACGACGGCCATGTCCATCGAGATCCGCCCGACCAGCGGCCGCCGGCGGCCGCGGACCAGCACCTCGGCCCGGCCGGAGGCCGCGCGCGGCAGCCCGTCGGCGTACCCGAGGGGGAGCAGCCCGAGCTCGGTGACGCCCGGGGCGATCCAGGTGTGGCCGTAGCCGACCGGTGTGCCCGCGTGGACCCGCCGGACGCTGACCAGCGGCGCGGTGAGGGTGAGCGCGGGGTGCAGCGCCGTCGTGCCGGACGGGTCGATCCCGACGAGCCCGGCGCCGACCCGGCTCATCGTGTGGTGGCTCAGCGGGTCGGTGAGGGTGGCGGCGGTCGCGGCCAGGTGCCGCTGGGCCGGCCGCAGCCCGGCCGCGCGCGCGGTCTCGACCCCCCAGGCGAAGCGCGCGCGGCCGAGCGCGTTGGCCGGGTCGTCGGGTACGTCGGCGCAGGCGAGGTGGCCCATCACGCCGACCACCCGCACCAGGCCCTGCCGCTCGGCGCGCCGGGCGGCCCGGCACAGGTCGGCCCACTCCGAGGGGGCCGCCCCGTCGCGGGCCAGGCCGGTGTCGAGCTGCAGGTGCACCGCGGCCCCCGGCGCCTGCCGGGTGACCGCCTCGAGGTGGGCCCGGCCCGGGACGGCGACCTCGATGCCCTGCGCGACCGCGGTGGCGAAGTCGGCGTCCACCGGGTTGAGCCAGCTGAGGACCGGGGCGCCGATCCCGTCGCGGCGCAGGGCGAGCGCCTCGTCGAGGCTGGTGACGCCGAGCCGGGTGGCGCCGTGGGCCAGTGCGGTGCGGGCGACCGCGGCGGCGCCGTGGCCGAAGCCGTCGGCCTTGACCACGGCCATCAGCTCGCCGGTCGCGCGGCGGGCGAGGAGCTCGACGTTCGCGGCCACGGCCGCGAGGTCGACCTCGAGGTGCGGCCCGGCGTGGTGGCGCCGGGGGAGGGCGAGGACGGTCACGCCGCGGCCCCGGCCGACAGCTCGACCGGGCCGTAGAGCGCGGCGTCCGCGCCGGTGGCGAGCGCCCAGTAGCGGTCGCCGTACGACCAGTGCCACCACTCGGTCGGGTAGTTCACCAGCCCGGACCACGTCAGCACGGTCGACAGCAGGCGCCGGTGCGAGCGGGCGAACGGGCTGATGCCGACGGCCGCCGTGTAGCAGGCGCCACCGGACCGCTCGGGCGTCGCGTCGACCGGCGTACCCATGTCGACCTCGCGACCCTGCGCGTCCACCAGGGTGAGGTCGACCGCGGCGCCGGCCACGTGCGGGGCGACCTCGACCGGCGCGACGAACCGCGAGACCAGCTCGTGGAGGTCGCCCGGCGAGATGCCGGGCCGGTCGGCGCAGACCTCCGCGGAGTAGCGGTTGATGATCGCCTGCTGGTCGGCGACCGTGCGGTGGCCCTCGACGACGCGGAGCCGGAGGCCGCCGGAGAGCAGGGTCTGCGCGGTGGCCAGGCGGGTGGCGACGCCCTGGCGCACCAGCGCGCGGGCCGGTCCGAAGGACGGGTCGAGGGCGACCAACGGCTCGCGGCTGTCGAGGACGGGCACGGCGGCGACCCGAGGGTCGGAGAGGAGGATCGTCACCCCACCACCGTCGCGGGCCGACCCGGTCGGGCGCCTCCACCTGAGGTGCCGACCGGCTGTCCTCGAGGACGAGATGATGGCCCCCGTGGACTCGACGTGGCGTGAGGCGATCACCGCGACCCGGCACTGCCTGACCGGCTGCGCGATCGGCGAGGTGCTCGGCATGGTGATCGCCACGGCCGCGGGCTGGGGGAACGCCGCGAGCATCGCGATCTCGGTGGTGCTGGCATTCTTCTTCGGCTACCTGCTCACGTTCGCCGGCGTACGCCGGGCGGGGCTGTCCGTGGGCGCCGCGGTCCGGGTCGCCCTGGCCGCCGACACCGTCTCGATCGCGGTCATGGAGGTCGTCGACAACGGCACGCTGCTGATCTGGCCGGCGGCGATGGACGCCGGCCTGACCGACCTGCTGTTCTGGGCCTCGCTGGCGATCTCGCTCGCGGTCGCGTTCGTGGTGACGGTGCCCATCAACAAGGCGATGATCGCGCGCGGCCTCGGGCACGCGAAGGCGCACGCCGCGCACGGGCACGCCGAGATGCACCACGAGCACTGAGGCGCGGGAGCATCAGTCCTTGGCGTCCGCCGGCGGCGGGACGGCCGCGGGCTGCGCGGGCTGGTCGTGACCAGGACGCGACGGCTTGAACCCCCCGAGGATCATGCGGCCGAACCTAGCCGACGGTCCGAACGAGCACATGACCTGAAGAGGCCATTGCCGCCTCTGCCATGCTGCGCTGCATGTCATCCACTCCACGAAATTCTGCGGAGGGGGCGCTGCGCGCGGAGTCCGCACCATTCCTCGGGGACCCCGGAAAAGCCATCCACCTCGGTCAGGGGAGCGGCCCACTGCGCGGCGTGAAGGTGGTGGAGATCGCCGGCATCGGACCTGGGCCGCACGCCTGCATGATCATGGCCGACCTCGGCGCCGACGTGATCCGGGTCGAGCGGCCCGGCGGCCAGCTGCTCGCCGGTGGCGCCACGATGGTGCTCAACCGGGGTCGCCCCAGCGTGGCCCTCGACCTCAAGCAGCCCGAGGCCGCGGCCGTGGTGCTCGAGCTCGTCCGTTTCGCGGACGTGCTGGTCGAGGGGATGCGACCGGGCGTCACCGAGCGGCTCGGCATCGGACCCGAGCAGTGCCACGCGGTGAACCCGCGGCTGGTCTACGGACGGATGACCGGCTGGGGCCAGGACGGCCCGCTCGCCCTCGCGGCCGGCCACGACATCAACTACATCTCGGTGGCCGGCGCGCTGTTCGGCCTCGGGCAGACGCCGGACCGGCCCCAGTTCCCGACGAACCTCGTCGGCGACTTCGGCGGCGGGTCGACGTACCTCGTCATCGGGATCCTGGCCGCCCTGCTCGAGGCCCGGGTCTCGGGGCAGGGCCAGGTGGTGGACGCGGCGATCGTGGACGGCACGGCGCACCTGAACGCCATGACCTCGGCGTTCGCCGCGAGCGGTGGCTACAAGGAGGAGCGGGGGGCGAACCTGCTCGACGGCGGCGTGCCGTTCTACGACGTGTACGAGACCTCCGACGGCAAGCACGTCTCGGTCGGGGCGCTGGAGCCGCAGTTCTACGCGGCGCTGATCGGCCTGCTGGGCCTCGAGGACGTCGCGCCCGGCCAGGGCGAGCCCGACCGGTACGACGAGCTGCGCACGCTGCTCACCGACACCTTCCTGCAGCGGACCCAGGCCGAGTGGGTCGAGCTGTTCGAGGGCACCGACGCCTGCGTGGCCGGCATCATCCCGATCAGCGAGGCCCAGGAGCACCCGCACCTGAAGGCCCGGCGCACCTTCGTCGAGCACGAGGGGATCGTGCAGCCGCAACCGGCGCCGCGGTTCTCCCGGACCGAGGCCGCGCTGTCGCTGCCGCCGTCGCCCGCCGCCGGCACCCACACCCGCGACGCGCTCGCCGCGTGGGGTGTCGCCGACGTGGACGGCCTCATCGACCGGGGCGTCGCCGTCCAGGTCTGAGGTCACGATGAAGCCGTTCCTCTTCCTCGGCATCCGCGCGCAGGACGGCGCCGCGGACGACGAGTACGCCGCGGTGCTGCGCTGCGCCGGCCTCGACGAGGCCGACCTGCGCCGGGTCCGGCTCGAGCGCGACGTCCTCGGCCCGGTCGACCTCGACGCCTGGTCGGGGATCGTGGTCGGCGGCGGCCCGTGGAACATCAGCGACCCGCAGGACTCCAAGGCGCCCGAGCAGGTGCGCGGCGAGGCGCGGCTGCGGGACCTCGCGCTGCAGGTGGTCGAGGCGGACTTCCCCTTCCTCGGGGCCTGCTACGGCGTCGGCACCCTGGGCACCCTGGCCGGCGGCGTCGTCGACCGGCAGTGGTCCGAGCCGATCGGCGCGGTCACCGTCTCGCTGACCCCCGAGGGCACCGAGGACCGGCTGCTCGGCGCGCTCCCGCCGACCTTCGACGCGTTCCTGGGCCACAAGGAGGCCGTCTCCCGGCTGCCGGACGGCGCCGTGCTGCTGGCCTCCTCGGCGACCTGCCCCGTCCAGGCGTTCCGGCTCGGCGAGCACGTCCACGCCACCCAGTTCCACCCCGAGCTCGACGTCGCCAGCATCGTCATGCGGATCGAGACCTACCAGGACTTCGGCTACTTCGGCCCCGGCGAGGGCGAGGAGCTGATCCGCCTGGCCCATGCCGCCGTCGTCACCGAGCCGCCGCGCGTGCTCGAGCGGTTCGTGGAGCTGTACGCGCGGGGCTGAGGGCGGCAGCGGCCGTCCCAGGCCGCCTGCGACACCATGTCCGGGTACTTTGGCGCCGTGGTGAGCACCCCCGAGCACGTGGACGTCCTCATCGTCGGCGCCGGGCTGTCCGGCATCGGCGCGGCCTGTCAGCTGCGCGAGCACCAGCCGACCCGGTCGGTGGCGCTGCTCGAGGCGCGTGCGGCGAGCGGGGGGACGTGGGACCTGTTCCAGTACCCCGGCATCCGCTCGGACTCCGACATGTTCACCTTCGGCTTCAGCTGGCGGCCCTGGCCCGGCGACCGGGCGCTGGCCGACGGGCCGTCGATCCTCGACTACCTGCGCACGGTCGCGACCGAGTACGGCGTGGACGAGCTGGTCCGCTACCGGCACCGGGTGGTCCGCGCGAGCTGGGACTCCGCCACGGCCACGTGGACCGTCGAGGCGGACCACGACGGTGAGGTCGTCACCCTCACCTGCGGTGTGCTGTGGTGCGCGAGCGGCTACTACCACTACGAGGAGCCGTTCGCGCCGGAGTTCCCCGGCGCCGAGGAGTTCGGCGGCCGGATCGTCCACCCGCAGCACTGGCCGGCCGACCTCGACTACGCGGGCCAGGAGGTCGTCGTCATCGGCAGTGGCGCCACCGCGGTGACGCTGGTGCCGGCCATGGCCTCGACCGCCGGCCACGTGACGATGCTGCAGCGGTCGCCGTCGTACGTGCTCTCCCGCCCCGGCCGCGACCGGCTGGCGACGCTGCTGCGGTTCCTGCCCCCCGGGCGTCGTACCCGTTCGTCCGCTGGGCCAACATCCTGCTCACCATCGGCTCCTACCAGGCCGCCCGGCGCTGGCCGGAGAAGGTCAAGGACGTCATCCGCAAGGGCACCGCGTCGCAGCTGCCCGACGACGTCGACGTCGACGTGCACTTCAACCCGACGCTACGACCCGTGGGACCAGCGGCTCTGCTTCGTGCCGGACGGCGACCTGTTCCGCGCGCTGCGCAAGGGCCAGGCCTCGATGGTCACCGACACGATCGAGCGGTTCGACGCCACCGGTGTCCGGCTCACCTCCGGGCAGCACCTCGACGCCGACGTGATCGTCACCGCCACCGGCCTGCAGGTGCTGGCCTTCGGCGGCGTCGAGCTCGTCGTCGACGGCGAGCCGGTCGAGCTGGCCGACACGATGGCCTACAAGGCGCTGATGCTCAGCGGCGTCCCGAACTTCGTCTACACGATCGGCTACACCAACGCGTCGTGGACGCTCAAGGCGGACCTCGTCTCGGCGTACGTCATGCGCCTGCTCGCGCACATGGACGACATCGGCGCCCGGTCGGTGGTGCCGGTGCGCGACCCGGACGTGCCCGAGCGCCCGTTCATGGACCTGATGTCCGGCTACGTGCTGCGCGCCCTCGACCGGATGCCGCGGCAGGGCGACCGCGCACCGTGGCGGCTCAAGCAGAACTACCTCACCGACCTCCGGATGATCCGCCACGGCCGGATCGACGACGGCGTCCTGGCCTTCGACACCACCCACGCCCAGAAGGGTGAATCTGCGCTCACCGCCGTTTGACCGGGTGCGTCGCTGGTCACCGCCCGGGTCCGACGACGCACCGGAGGTGCACCATGGGTTTCGACGACAAGGCCGAGAACAAGGCACAGGACCTGAAGGGTCGGGCCAAGGAGGCCACAGGCTCGGTCACGGGTGACGACGAGCTGAAGCACGAGGGCCGGGCCGACCAGGCGGAGTCCTCGGTGAAGCAGGCCGGCGAGAAGGCCAAGGACGCCACAGAGGACCTCAAGGACGCGTTCAAGAAGTAGTAACCGACCTCACCTCGCGTTGATGCGAGGTTCGACGGGCCGCTCTGTCACACTGGCAGCAGCGGCCCGTTCACGTCTTGCCCCGGGCCCGCCCCCGCCCTCCATCGGCGGCCGGGCCACCGCACCACCCTTCTGGTGAGACACCACCATCGAGAGTGATCTCCCTTGTCTTCGTCCTTCGGCGCGCTCGGCGTGCCTCACGACCTCGCCGCCGTCCTCGAGTCGCGCGGCATCACCACCCCCACCCCGATCCAGGCCGCCACGCTGCCCGACTCGCTGGCCGGGCGCGACGTCCTCGGCCGCGGCCGCACCGGCTCCGGCAAGACCTACGCGTTCCTGCTGCCCCTGGTGGCCCGGCTCGCCGAGTCCGGCCGCCCGCGCCGCGCGGGTCGACCGCGCGCCCTGATCCTGGCCCCCACCCGTGAGCTGGTCGGCCAGATCGATCAGGCCCTGGCGCCCCTCGCCGCGGCGGCGGGGCTGACCACCCGGACCGTCTTCGGCGGCGTCGGCCAGCACCCGCAGGTGCAGGGGCTGCGCCGCGGCGTCGACATCGTGCTGGCCTGCCCCGGCCGGCTCGAGGACCTCATCGGCCAGGGCCACTGCGACCTCGGCGCCGTCGAGGTCACCGTGCTCGACGAGGCCGACCACATGGCCGACCTCGGGTTCCTGCCCGCCGTCCGGCGGCTGTTCGCGGCCACGCCCAAGCAGGGGCAGCGGCTGCTGTTCTCGGCCACCCTCGACAAGGGCGTCAACGTCCTGGTCAAGCAGTTCCTCCAGCAGCCGGTCACCCACGAGGCCGACTCCGCGCAGTCGCCGGTCGCGGCCATGGACCACCACGTGCTGCACGTGGCGCGCGAGCACCGGGTGCCGGTGCTCGTCGACCTGGCCAGCGCGCCCGGCCGGACCGTGGTCTTCACGCGGACCAAGCACGGCGCCAAGGCCCTGACCCGCCAGCTCAACCGGAGCGGCGTACCGACCGTCGAGCTGCACGGCAACCTCAGCCAGGGCGCGCGGACCCGCAACATGGACGCCTTCCACTCGGGTCGGGCCACGACGCTGGTCGCCACCGACATCGCCGCGCGCGGCATCCACGTCGACGACGTCGCACTCGTCGTGCACGCGGACCCGCCGGCCGAGCACAAGGCCTACCTGCACCGCTCCGGTCGTACGGCGCGCGCCGGCGCGGCGGGCACCGTGGTGACGCTGATGACCCAGGAGCAGGTGCGCGACGTCCGCGACCTGACCCGGGCCGCGGGCATCAAGCCGACCATCACCCGCATCGACGGGCCGCGGCACCCGGTGCTGACCACGCTGGCCCCGGGCGAGCGGGTGCTCGTCGCCGGCGGCCTCGGCGTCACGGCCGAGGAGCCTGCGCCGCGAGCCAACGGTGGCGGCGGCCGCGGCGGTCGCAACCGGCGTCGGTCGGGAGCCAAGCCGCAGTCGGGCGGCAGCCAGGACCGCTCGGGTGGCGGCCAGTCCCGCTCGGGTGGCGGTCAGTCCCGCTCGGGTGGCGGTCAGTCCCGGTCGAGCGGCGGTCAGTCGCGCTCCGGTGGCCAGCGTCGTCGCCAGTCCTCGTCCACGGGTACCTCCGGTCGTGGTCACAGCGCGGCGTCGTTCAGCACCGGTCGCCGCTGAGCCCTTCCTAGGATCGGCCCGATGAGCCAGCTGCAGCTGTGGGTACGGCGGGCACTCTGGGACGTCGTACCCCGCGACCACCGCCAGGACCCGCGCGACCTGCGCCGGCGCCAGCTGGTCACGGTCGGCTTCGTGGTGCTGGGTGCCGTCCTGCTCGGGCTGTCGCTGCGGATCGACCCGGGCAGCCGGTGGTTCTACCCGGCGACGCTCGGCCTGGCCGCGGTCTGGGCCGTGGGCGCCTTCGCCTCGGGTCCGCTGCACCTGGGCCGGATCGCTGTCCGCGACCGGCACGCCCGCCCGATCCTCACGCCGATCGTCATCGGTCTCGGGTTGGCTGCGGTCTTCGTGGCCGGCGCGTTCCTGGTGCGGACCGTCGACGCCCTCGACGGTCTGGAGGGCCAGGTCGTGACGATCATCGACTACGCCGACCAGGGCTCGCTGCCCCTCCTCGCGGTGATCACGGCGGTGAACGGCGTCGCCGAGGAGCTGTTCTTCCGCGGCGCGGCGTACGCCGCCATCACCCGCCACCCGGTCCTCTGGACGACCGTCGCCTACGCCGTCGCCACCCTGGCCACCGGCAACGTGATGCTCTCGTTCGCCGCCGTGCTGCTGGGTCTCGTGGTCGGGCTCGAGCGCCGGGCCAGCGGCGGCATCCTGGCACCGATCCTCACCCACTGCACGTGGTCGCTGACCATGCTGGTCGCGCTGCCCCTCGTGTTCTTCTGAGGGCCTCGCGTCGTCAGGAACGCAGCTGCTTCGACTCCTCGACCGCGATCCGCACCGCCTCCTGGTAGGTCATCGGCTCGCCCGGCACGATGTCCTGGATGGCGTAGTCGGTCTGCAGCACCTCGGTGCTCATCGAGTCGATGAGGTTGCCGGCGGTGGTCGAGTCGACGTTGGTGACCAGCCCGATCCAGTGCGAGGACAACCGTGGGGTCAGCACGGGGACGGTGACGATCGGCACCCGGCGGCCGTTGATGATCTCGGCCGCCTGCTGGAGCATCTGCACGTAGGTGAGCCGGTCGGCGCCACCGATCTCGTAGACCTGCCCGTAGGTCTTCTCCACCCCGATCACGCCCACGAGGTAGCGGATCACGTCGTCACGCGCGATGGGCTGGGTCCGGGTGTCGGCCCAGCGGGGGACCACCATGGCGGGCAGGTTCTTGATCAGCTGGCGGGTCATCTCCCAGGAGATGCCGCCGGCACCGACCACGATCGCGGCGCGCAGCACGGTGACGGGCACGCCGGAGCTGCCGAGCAGCCTCTCGACCTCGCGACGCGACCGCAGGTGCGGCGACAGGTCCTCGCCGTCCTTGCCGAGCCCGCCCATGTAGACGATCTGGCGCACGCCGCTGGCCGCCGCGGCGAGGCCGAAGGCGCGGGCGGCCTCGGCGTCCTTGTGCTCGAAGTCGTTGTCGTCGAGCGAGTGCACGAGGTAGACGGCGACGTCGACACCGTCCATCGGCTCGGCCAGCGTGCCCGGGTCGAACACGTCCGCGCCGACCGGTTCGCCCGGACCGGCGTAGTCGTCGGGACGGCGCGTCATCGCCTTGACCCGGTGACCCTCCGCGAGCAGGGCAGGCACCAGCCTGCTGCCGATGAAGCCGGTCGCACCGGTCACCAGCACCGTCAGGGTCTCGTCGCTCATCGGAGCGATCCTAGGGACACGACCCCCGGTACCCGGGGCGCGGGCGTGTCTCCGCCCCAGCGGCCGCCTAGCGGCTACGACGGGCGATGCCCTCGCGCTTGGTCTCGTCCATCCCCGCCTCGTACGCCGACACGAGCGCGGCGATGGAGAGCGGCTTGATCTTCTCGACCACCTGGCGCACGGTCTCGGGCGAGGCGCCCTGGTCGCGGTAGACCGGCCAGACGAGCGTGCGGAACACGTCGTACAGCTCCTTGGCGACCTCGCGGCCGTGCCGCGCGTAGAGGTCCGAGGCGGCCAGCGCGGCCTCGACGGGGAAGCCGAGGTCGAGCAGTCCGAGGCCGACGGAGAGCTGGGAGACCGCGACCTGGTACTGGGAGCGCTTGAGCGGGAAGACCACGCCGAGGGCCGCGAGCGTGCGCAGGTCGTCGTCGGACAGGTCGCGGCCGGCCCGGGTCGACAGCTCGGCACGGGACATCTCGATCGGCCGCTCCACGTCCCACGGCGCGAGCATGGTGCGCGCGAGCGCGAGGTCCTCGGGGGTGGCGTCGGAGGGGATGCCGGCGACGTACTTCTCGATCGCCGAGAGCGTGAACCCGTGGCTCTGCAGCTCCTGCACCAGCTCCAGCCGCCCCACGTGGTCGCGCGTGTAGTAGCCGGAGCGCCCCTTGCGGATCGGCGGCGGCACCAGGCCGCGGGAGGTGTAGAAGCGCACGTTGCGCACGCTCATGCCGACGCGTTCGCAGAGCTCGTCGAGGGTGAGCAGCTTCTCGTCCTCCACCGGGACTCCTCTCGGCGCCTCTCGGCCCATCTCGGCGCGTCTCGGCGTACGCCGTGAGTCAGACCACACCACGGTCCCTGTTGACCGTGACACCAATGCTGTCACAATCGGGCCATGGCAGAAGCATTCGTGTACGACCACCTCCGCACGCCGCGTGGCAAGGGCAAGGCCGCCGGGTCGCTGCACGAGGTGAAGCCGGTCGACCTGGTGGTGGGCCTGATCGACGAGCTGCGGGACCGCAACCCCAGCCTCGACCCCAACCTGATCGACGACGTCGTGCTCGGCGTGGTGTCCCCGATCGGCGACCAGGGAGGTGACATCGCGAAGACCGCGGCGCTGGCCGCCGGGCTGCCCGAGACCACCGCGGGCGTCCAGCTCAACCGCTTCTGCGCGTCCGGACTGGAGGCGGTCAACCAGGCCGCCTCGCGGGTCCGCGGCGGCTTCGAGCAGCTGATCCTGGCCGGCGGCGTCGAGTCGATGAGCCGGGTCCCGATGGGCTCCGACGGCGGCGCCTGGGCCACCGACCCGGCCACCGCACTCACGACCGGCTTCGTGCCACAGGGCATCGGCGCCGACCTCATCGCCACCATCGAGGGCTGGACCCGCGACGACGTCGACGCGTTCGCCGCCGAGTCCCACCACCGCGCCGCCAAGGCGTGGGCCAACGGCTACTTCGACAAGTCCGTCATCCCGGTCAAGGACCTCAACGGCGTCGTCGTCCTCGGCCACGACGAGCTGATCCGCCCCGACACCACGCCCGAGGGGCTGGCCGGGCTCAAGCCGAGCTTCGCCCAGATCGGCGCCGACGCCGGCTTCGACGACGTGGCGCTCGAGAAGTACCACTGGGTCGAGAAGATCGACCACGTCCACCACGCCGGCAACTCCTCGGGCATCGTCGACGGCTCCGCGCTGGTCGCGATCGGCAGCGAGCAGGTCGGCACCGACCTCGGTCTCACCCCGCGGGCCCGGATCATCTCCGCGGCCGTCTCCGGCGCCGACCCGACGATCATGCTCACCGGTCCGGCCCCGGCCGCCCGCAAGGCGCTCGCCCTGGCCGGCCTCGAGGCCACGGACATCGACCTCTTCGAGATCAACGAGGCGTTCGCCGCGGTCGCCATGCGGTTCATGCGCGACATGGACATCACCCCGGAGATCACCAACGTCAACGGCGGCGCCATCGCCATGGGCCACCCGCTCGGTGCCACCGGCGCGATGATCCTCGGCACCCTCATCGACGAGCTCGAGCGGCGCGACCTGCGCCGCGGCCTCGCCACGCTCTGCGTCGGCGGCGGCATGGGGATCGCGACCATCGTCGAGCTCGTTTGATCGCGGAGCGATCAAACGAGCGTCGACGAGGGGTGGCGATCGAAGCTGGTTGAGCAGCGAGCCGGGCTGAGCTTGCGAAGCCCGGACCGAGCGTGTCGAAACCCCCGCAGCCCGCGCACCCGACGCAACCCAAGACTTCGACGTACAGGACTGAACAGATGACAAGCACAGGGACCGACCAGCAGAGCGCCGTGCGCTACGACCGGGACGAGGACGGCATCGTCACGCTGACCCTCGACGACCCGACCGCCGGCGCCAACACGATGAACCAGCTCTACATCGACTCGATGGCCGCGGCCGTCGACCGGCTGTACGCCGAGGCCGACGACGTCACCGGCGTCGTCGTGGCCAGCGGCAAGAAGACCTTCTTCGCCGGCGGCGACCTCAAGGGCTTCGTGACGACCACCCGCGCGGACGCGCCGGCGGTCTTCGAGCTCTGCGAGCGGGTCAAGGCGTCGCTGCGCCGGCTGGAGACCTACCCCAAGCCGGTCGTGGCGGCGATCAACGGCGCAGCGCTGGGCGGCGGCCTCGAGATCGCCCTCGCCTGCAACCACCGCATCGCGGTCGACAGCGGCTACGACATCGGTCTGCCCGAGGCCAGTCTCGGCCTGCTCCCCGGCGGCGGTGGCGTGACCCGGACCGTGCGGATGTTCGGCATCCAGACCGCCCTGATGGACGTGCTGCTCCAGGGCACCCGCTTCAAGCCGGCCGCGGCCCGGGAGAAGGGCCTGGTCGACGAGGTCGTCGCGGCCCAGGACGAGCTGCTCCCCGCAGCCAAGGCGTGGGTCAAGGCCAACCCGGACTCGGTCCAGAACCCGTGGGACGCCCCCGGCTACAAGATGCCGGGCGGCACGCCGAAGTCACCGGCACTGGCCGGCTTCCTGCCGGCGTTCCCGGCCCTGCTGCGCAAGCAGCTCAAGGGCGCGGACTACCCCGCGCAGAAGGCGATCCTCTCGGCCGCGGTCGAGGGAGCGCAGGTCGACTTCGACACCGCGTCGCGGATCGAGTCCCGCTACCTGACCCACCTGATCGTCAACCAGGGCTCGAAGAACATGATCCAGGCGTTCTTCTTCGACCTGCAGGCGATCAACGCCGGCAAGCTCCGCCCGCAGGGCATCGAGCCGTGGAAGGCCACCAAGGTCGGCGTCCTCGGTGCCGGGATGATGGGCGCCGGCATCGCCTACGTCTGCGCCCGCGCCGGGATGGAGGTCGTGCTCAAGGACGTCGCGGTCGAGAACGCCGAGAAGGGCAAGGCCTACTCCGAGAAGCTGCTCGACAAGGCGATCGCCCGCGGCCGCTCGACCGAGGAGAAGAAGGCCGAGCTGCTCGGCCGGATCACCGCCACCTCCGACCCCGCCGACCTCAGCGGCTGCGACCTGGTCATCGAGGCCGTCTTCGAGGACCCCTCGCTCAAGCACCAGGTGTTCGCCGAGGTCGCGTCGCACGTGAACCCGGACGCGCTGCTGTGCTCCAACACCAGCACCCTGCCGATCACCGAGCTCGCCTCGGGCGTGGACCGGCCGAAGGACTTCATCGGCCTGCACTTCTTCTCGCCCGTGGACAAGATGCCGCTGGTCGAGATCATCAAGGGGGCGGAAAGCTCGGACGAGGCGCTGGCCAAGGCCTACGACGTGGTCCAGCAGATCAGGAAGACGCCGATCGTGGTCAACGACAGCCGCGGCTTCTACACCTCCCGGGTCATCGGCTTCATGGTCAACGAGGGCATGGCGATGCTCGCCGAGGGAGTGCACCCCTACTCGATCGAGCGGGCCACCACCCAGGCCGGCTACCCGGCGCCGGTGCTCCAGCTCTCCGACGAGCTCAACCTCGAGCTGATGGCCAAGATCGCCAAGGCGACCCGCGAGGCCGCCCAGCGCGACGGTGCGCCGTACGCCGAGCACCCGGGCAGCGCGGTCGTGGCGAAGATGCTCGAGGCCGGCCGGGCCGGCCGGCTGCGGGGCGCGGGCTTCTACGACTACGACGAGAACGGTGGCCGCGGGTCGATCTGGCCCGGCCTGGCCGACCTGTTCCCGGTCGCGGCCGAGCAGCCCCCGCTGCGCGACATCAAGGACCGGATGCTGTTCGCCGAGGCGCTCGAGACCGCGAAGTGCTTCGAGGAGGGCGTCATCGAGTCCTCCGCGGCCGCGAACATCGGCTCGATCATGGGCATCGGCTTCCCGCCCATGACCGGCGGTGCCGCCCAGTTCATGGCCGGATACCAGGACCCCCGCCAAGAAGACGGCCCGATCGGGCTCGCGGCGTTCCTCGAGCGCGCCGACGAGCTCGCCGAGGCGTACGGCGAGCGGTTCCGGGCCACCCCGTGGCTGCGCGACCTGGCGGCGACGGGCGGCTCGTTCCCCGGCTGAGGTTCCGGTCCGGTCCGGCCGCCCGGACCCGACCGCAACTCCCCGGTGCCGTCGGTGCGACCAGCGGCATCGGGAAGAAGAGGGCGGCCGCGACCGTGGCCACGGCGAGAAGAGTGGTCTGCATGCCCCCAACAGACGCGGGGTGGCGCAGACCTCCACTCGAGGCGGTTGGTCTCCGGCCCGACGGAGATCCCCGCCTGGGTGTCGACCCGCCCGAGCGTGTCGGGCGGGCCGACCCGGCTCAGCTGTGGGCGCTCTCGAACCAGGGGTGCCGCAGGTCGTAGAACTGCGCGCCCTGCATGGCGTACTCGAGCTCCGCGCGTACCTCCTCCGGGGGCAGCACGGTCTCGCCCTGGCGGGCGCTGTCCTCGTCGGTGAACGCGACGGTCTCGGTGTAGGTGCCGTCCGGCTCGATGGCGAGGGTCGCGCCGAGGATGTCCGGCCGCATCTCGTGCAGCAGCTGCGCGTCGGTCATCATCGCGCGCAGCCGGGACGGGTCGTCGACCCGACCCCGGATGATCTGCACGAACCCGGCCTCGTCGGAGCCGCCGTCGAACAGCAGCGTGACGTCGTCGCTGTCGTGGAACTCCACGGCTCCGTCGAACAGCGCCGCCATCCGCTCCGCCCACGCGCCCTGCTCGGGACGCTGGGAGTTGGCCATCGCCGTCGCGCGGTCCTCGAACCGGACCACGCCGACGAACATGCCGTCGGCGGTGAACCCGTAGGTGCCGCCGAGCCAGCCGTCCGCTCCCGGAGCGAGCTGCTCGCGCCACTCGTCGGCCAGCGCGTGCATCTCGTCCTGTCGGGTGCACCTGCCCTGGATGATCTGGATGAACACAGTGGGGCCTCCTCTGCTCTGCAGGCGGCCGCCTCCCCGAGGGGGTGGTCGTCGGTGTCGTTCCCCCGACGTTACGACCGCCCCCCACGCGGGGTCCATAGCGAAGTAGGGGGGTCCTCCGTTCGGTCAGGATCGGATTGGCGCACCCGGCGAAGTTCCCGATTCCCCCGCGCGCGAGGACGCGCCCGGGGAGGATTGTCGGGTGACCGATCGTGTTCCCGTCGTCGACGTGAAGAGCCTGCACGTGCGCTTCGGCGAGGTCGAGGCCGTGGCCGGCGTCGACCTGGCGGCGTACGCCGGCAGCTCGACCGCGCTCCTGGGACGCAACGGCGCGGGCAAGTCGACCACCATGCGCGTGCTCGCGGGCGTGGTGCCGCCCACCGCAGGCAGCGCGATCGTGGCCGGCTTCGACGTCCGCACCCAGCCGCTCGAGGTCAAGCGCGCGGTCGGCTACTGCCCCGACGTGGGCGGTCTCGTGCCGCGGGCCACGCCGTGGGAGCACCTCCAGCTGTCCGCGCGGCTGCGCCGGCTCGACCGCTGGGAGGACCGCGCCCGCGACCTGCTCGAGCGGTTCGAGCTCGGCGACGTCGCCCACCGCGTCACCACCGGCTTCTCGCACGGCATGGGCCGCCGCCTCTCGGTCTGCCTGGCCGCGCTGCACGAGCCCCAGGTGCTGCTGCTCGACGAGCCGTTCGACGGCGTCGACCCGATCGGTGTCGAGGCCACGCTGGACGTGATCAACGACGCGCGCTCCCGTGGTGCCTGCGTGCTCGTCTCCACCCACCTGCGCGAGCTGGCCGTCGAGGCGTGCTCGTCGGTGCTCGTCCTGCGCGGCGGGGCCCAGGTGGCCACCGCGACCGCGGGCGACATGGCCGGCGAGGAGGGGGCCCGTGCCTACCGCAGCCTCCTGGACTGAGGTACGTCGCGCGACCCGTGACGTCGCGCACCTCGTCGCCTTCCGCACCTCGGCGGTCCGCCGTCCTCGGGCCTTCGCTGCGGTCGCGGGTATCTTCGTCGGCTGCACCGTGGCGGCCGCGGGTGTGCCGGCGTTCCTCGAGGGGGCCGGCAGCTACGGCGGCTACTCGCTCGACGCGCTGACCATCCTGCCGAGCGCGATGGCCGGGTTCATGCTGCTCGCCATCGCCTCGGCGGTCGCCTCCGGCGGAGGCCGCGAGCTGCTCAACCGCGAGCACGGCGTCGCGTTCGCGGTCAGCCCCACCACCGACCACCTGGGCGCGCTGCTGCTGGCGCCGCTCAACATCGCCTGGCTGCTGCAGGCCTGGGTGCTGCTCGGCGCGACGTCGTACGGCGTCCAGCGCACGTTCCTGCCGTTCGCGCTCGTCGGCGTGGTCCTCTGGATCGTCCTGGCCACCGCGATCGGCCAGGTGCTCGCGTGGAGCATCGAGGCGATCCGCCGCCGCACGTACGGCATCGCGATCGTCCGCTCGATGGCCGTGGCGCTGTTCGGGGCCGCGGCCCTGCTCCAGCTGGCCGGCCGGCTCGGCACGCTGCTCGACGCGTTCCCCACCACGGAGCTGGCCGGCGGCCTGGTCAACGGGTTCAACGGCCGCTGGGGCTTCTCGGTCGGGCTCGAGCTGCTGCTGATCGCCGTCGCCGTCGCGCTCGGCGCGATCCCAGCGCACGTCGCCGCCCGTCGCGCCCCGCGCGACGAGCTGCGGGTCGAGTCGGGGACCTACCCGGCCCGCCGGCTGCCGCGCTCGCCGCTGGCCGCGCTGGTGCGCACCGATCGCGGCTCGGTCTGGCGCGCGGTCCCGATGCGCCGCGGCCTCGCCGTCCTGGCCATCGGACCGGGCGTCGTCGCCCTGGCCGGCAACCTGGACTGGTCGCAGATGACGATCCTCCCGGGGCTCGTCGCCTCCGGTGGGGCGCTGCTCTTCGGCGTCAACGCGTGGTGCCTCGACGCCCGCGGCGGCCTGTGGCGGGAGAGCCTCCCGGTCGGGCCCGGGGCGGTCTTCGGTGCGCGGGCGTGGGTGCTCGCCGAGTTCCTGCTCGCGGCGTCGTTCGTGACCATCGTGCTGGCCGGCCTGCGGGCCGGGCTGCCGAACCCGTCCGAGCTGACCGCGCTGATCTGCACCTGGGTGGTCGTGGTCCTGCAGGTGGTCTCGTCCGCGATGCGCTGGTCCTCCCGGCGCCCGTTCGCGGTCGACCTCCGCTCCGCGCGCGCCACGCCGGCGCCGCCGCTGGTCATGGTCGGCTACTCGACCAAGCTGGCCGTCACCACGACGCTGACCAGCCTGATCTTCTCCGGCCTGGCCCGCACGCCGCACCCGGAGGTCTCGATCCTCGTGGCCTCGCCGTTCGTGGTGTGGTCGCTGGTGCGCCTGCTGCACGCCCGCGATTCCTGGACCGACCCGGTCCAACGTGCCAACGTCGTGACCACGGTCGCGGGATGAACAACTAGTCGAGAGATGCTGGTCCCATGGGAGTCCTGATGCTGGTCCGTCACGGCCAGGCGTCGTTCGGAGCGGGCGACTACGACGTGCTGTCCTCACGCGGGGTCAGGCAGAGCCGTCGCGCCGCCGAGATCCTGGCCGGGTACGGCGTCGCGCCGAGCACGCTGATCCACGGTGGCATGCGCCGCCAGCGGGAGACCGCCGAGCAGATGCTCAACGGCGCACCCAACTGGGAGGTGCCGATCGACTCGGACGAGAACTGGCGCGAGGTCGACCACCTCGCGGTCATCAACGCCTACCCGGCCTTCACCGACGCCGACCGCGAGCTCCTCGACTCGGGGACCATGGACGCGCGCGCCTTCCACGAGCTCTACACGAAGGCCACCGCCCGCTGGTCCTCGGGCGCCTACGACTCCGACTACCCCGAGTCGTTCCCCGAGTTCATCGCCCGCGTCCGCGACGGCATCGGCCGCGCCGGCCGGGCGGCCGGCGAGCGGCGGACGGCCGTCGTGGTCACCTCCGGTGGTCCGATCGCCGCGGCCTGCGCGATGCTGACCGAGGTGGGCGAGGAGCCGCGCAAGCTGGCCGCCGCCTGGGCCCGGTTCAACGCCGTGATCGTCAACGCCTCCGTCACCCGCGTCGTCGTGGGCTCCTCCGGCGCCCGCCTGCTCACCTTCAACGAGCACTCCGCCCTCGAGCGGGAGCTCGTCACGTATCGGTGAGCCGGTTGGCTGTTCCCGGGCGCGGACGCTAGGGGACCAGCACCAGGCGCCCGCTCGTCAGCCCCTCGGCCTGGCGGCGCCAGGCGTCGGTGGCGTCGTCGAGCGGAACGATCTCGTGCGCGACGGAGAGCCGTCCGGCCGCCGCGTGGCCGGCCACGGCCTGCATCGCCTCGGCCTTCTGCTCGCGGGTCAGCGCGTTGTTGGTGTAACCGAGCAGCCGCAGCGACCGGCTGCGGATGGTCGAGGAGTCGAGCGGGCAGCGCTCGTCGGCCGAGCCGCCGAGGTTGACCAGCCGGCCACCCGCGCGCAGGCACTTGAGCGCCGCCGCCGCCGGTATGCCGAAGAGCGGGTCGAGCACCAGGTCGACGGGGCCGTCCGCCGCCGCACCGATCCGGTCGGCCAGCTCGTCGACCTGGCCGGGGTCGTCGACGTCGAGCTCGACCACCGCGTCCGCGCCGGCGGCGAGCGCGCGCTGCTGACCGGCGTGCGAACGGGCGGCGCCGACCACGCGCGAGGCGCCGTGCAGCCGGGCGAGCTGGAGCGCCGCCTGGCCCACCACGCCGCCGGCGCCGAGCACCAGCACGGTCTCGCCCTCGGCCAGCTCACCGCGCCAGGTGAGCGCCATGTACGCCGCGATCGCGGACAGCCCGAGCGCGGCCACCTCGGTCGGCACCGCGCCCTCCGGCAGCGTGACCAGGTCCACCTCCGGCACCGAGGCCACCGCAGCCATGCTGCCGTCGCCGGGGGCCATGCCGGCCGACGTGGGGAACCACACCGTGCGGCTGTCCACCGTGCCGACGCCCTGGACGCCCGGCACGTACGGCGTCCGGGGGACACCGAAGTACGAGCGGCCCGAGGCGCACAGCAGGTCGAGCGGCGTGATCGGCGCCGCGCTGACGTGCACCAGCGCCTCGCCCGCGGCCGGGATCGGCTCGGCGCGGTCGACGACGGCGGGCGGCTCGCCCGGGGTGTGCAGCTCGACCGCGCGCATCAGGCGGGCTGGAGGACGAAGTCGTAGGTCGCGGACACCCAGGGCACCTCGCTGGTGCCGCCGTCCGGCGTCGGTCCCGGCTCGTGGTGCTCGTAACCGACGACCAGCTCCTGCTTGGTGCCGAAGACGACGTCGCTGTCGAGGTACTGCGCACCCTCCTCGAACAGGTGGGTGATGAGTGGCCGGTAGCCCGGGACGTTGAGCAGGAAGTGCACGTGAGCGGGCCGGAAGTGGCTGATGTCGGTCTGCTGGATCAGCGCGCCGACGGGGCCGTCCATCGGGATCGAGTAGCCCTTGGGTGCGATCGTGCGGATGCAGTAGCTGCCGTCCTCGCGGGCGGCGTACTTCGCGCGCAGCCGGGCCTCGTCCACCGCGAGCTGCGCCTCGTAGGCGCCGTCCTCGTCGGCCTGCCAGACGTCGAGCACGGCACCGGGCACCGGGGTGCCGTCGAGCCCGCGGACGGTGCCGCTGACGTAGAGGGGGACGCCGGGCAGCCCCTGCGACATGTCACCGGCGAAGCCGACCTCGGGCGACCCGTCGATGTGGAACGGGCCGAGCACGGTGGCCGGGGTGGCGGCCGGGTCGAAGCGGTGGTTCATCTGCACCACGAGCATCGAGAGGCCGAGCACGTCGGAGGCGAGGATGAACTCCTCACGCTTCTCGTCGCTGATCTGCCCGGTCGCCTTGAGCCACTGGACCGCGGCCATCCACTCGGCCTCGGTGAGCCTCGTCTCGCGCGCGAAGTCGTGGAGGTGCTGGACGAGCCCGGTGAGCAGCTCGCGGGTGCGGGCGTCGCGGGCGGTGGCCCAGCGGCTCTTCGCGAGCTCGGTGATGTTGTCCTCGGTGACCAGCTGCATGGGTTCCTCCTGATCAGGTGCGGCGCGGAAGGGGGTCCGGGTCGACGGGGCGGTTGTGGAGGTCGACGGAGAGGAACACGTCGTTGGCGACCGGGTGCCGCAGCTCCTCCGCCAGCTGCCCGATGAGCCCCGCCGTCCGGGCCAGCAGTGCGAAGCCACGGAGCAGCTCCAGCGGCAGGTCGAGGTCGGCGAGCGCGGCGCCGCAGACGCCGGCGCCGTTGAGGGGCAGGGTCTTGCCGAGCACCTCGGGGTGCACCCGGCCGATCGCCTCGAACAGCGTGAGGTGCGGGCCGAACTGGCCCTCCTCATGGGCGATCTCGAACAGCCGCGGCGTGCGGGGGTCGCCGTCCTTGTGCACGTGGTGGCCGAGCCCGGGCACGAAGCGACCCGCCTCGCGCTGGCGGCGTACGACGTCGAGCGCCACCGCGTCCCAGCCGTCGGGGTCGGTGGGCAGCTCATCGAGCCTCTCGAGCACGTCGTGGAGGAAGCGGCCGCAGTCCTCGGTGACGCCGAGGAACCGGGAGCCGCCGCCGAGCAGCCCGGCGGCCAGCGCGCCCTGCACCGAGTCGGGCGCCGACAGCCAGGTGAGCCGGGTGACGATGGCGGTCGGCGTGAAGCCGTGGTCGGCGAGCGCGGCCAGCACCGCCTCGAAGACGCGCACCTCACCCGGCTCGGGGCGGCGCTGGGTGGCCAGCCAGAAGGCCAGCTCGCCGAAGCCGACGCTGCCCATCACGTCGCGGGCCAGGTCCTGGCCGAGCAGCGTGATGCTCTCCCGGCTGCTGGCGCCCAGGGCGGTCTCGTAGGTCGGCGGCTCGGTCACGTCCGCTCCTGGGTCGACAGCCAGGCGCGCAGCTCCGCGCCGTGCTCGTCCAGCTCGGGCGGCGGCAGCGCGTAGTCGACCGGCGTCGCCGAGAACCGGATCGGGTGCCGGGTGGTGGGCAGCGCGCGGTCACCCTCGCCCACCTCGACCACGGGCTCGAGCCCGAACCGCTCGGCGGCCGCGAACCCGTCGTCGATGGTGTTGATCGGCCCGCAGGGGATCCCGGCGGCGAGGAGCAGGTCGAACCACTCCTGCGCGGGCTTCTTCGCGAGCTGCTCCTCGAGCAGGGGGCGCAGCCCGTCGCGGTTCGCCGTCCGGTCGCCGTTGCGCAGGAAGCGCTCGTCCTCCGCGACCTCGGGGATGCCCAACGCCGCGCAGAGCCGCTGGAACTGCCGGTCGTTCGCGGCGATCACGATCAGGTCGTCGTCGGCGGTCGGGAACGGCTCGTAGGGGAAGACGCTGGGGTGCGCATTGCCCATCCGGTGAGGCACCACGCCGCCGGCCACCCAGGCCGAGCTGTGGTTGACCAGCCCGGTCAGCGCCGAGGACATGAGGTTGACCTCGACCCGCTGCCCGGTGCCGGTCGCGTCGCGGTGCCGCAGCGCGCCCAGGATCCCGATCACCGCGTGGTTGCCGGCCATCACGTCGAAGACCGAGATGCCGGCGCGGTAGCCGGGCCCGTCCGGCGAGCCGGTGAGGCTCATCAGCCCGGACATCGCCTGGACGAGCAGGTCGTAGCCGGGCACGTCGGCGCCGGCGCCCGACCCGAAGCCGCTGATCGAGGCGTAGACGATGCCGGGGTTGTCGCGGCGCACCGACTCGAAGTCCAGGCCGAACTTGGCCATCCCCCCGGGGCGGAGGTTCTCGATCAGCACGTCGGCTCGTCGGGCCAGCTCGCGGGCCAGGGCCAGGTCGGTCTCCTCGCGCAGGTCGAGCACCACCGAGCGCTTCCCGCGGTTGATGCCGAGGTAGTACGTCGAGACGCCGTCGCGCTCGGGCGGGGTCCACGACCGGGTCTCGTCCCCGGTGGGGCCCTCGACCTTCACCACCTCCGCGCCCATGTCGGCGAGCAGCATGGTGGCGTAGGGGCCGGCGAGGACGCGCGAGAAGTCGGCGACCAGCACGCCGTCGAGCGGTCCCGTCATCGCGGCGTCCTCCTCGAGTGACCGTTGTGCGGACAGGTGTCCGTTGCGATCATCCCACCACGTGGGGCAGGCTCCGCAAGCGGGCGAGGTCGGCGCCGATCTCGCCGGCGGTGCGCAGCAGGAGCGGCAGGTGGTGGTCGGTCAGCTGCTCGACGGTGGTCTCGGCGGCGTGCGTGTTGACGTTCACCGCGGCCACCACCCGCTCGCCGTCGTTGATCGGCGCGGCCACCGAGCGGATGCCCAGGGCCAGCTGCTGGTCGGTCATGGCCCAGCCGCGGGCCCGCACCTGCCGCAGCTCGGTGTCGCGCTCCCGCTTCGTCGGTCGCCACAGCGGCGTGAGGCCGGACCGGGTCGGCTCGGCCAGCACGCGGTCGAGCTCCGCGGCTCCCAGCTCGGCCAGCAGCACCTTGCCGAGCGAGGTCTGCAGCGCGGGGAAGCGGGTGCCCACCTGCACCGACAGGCCCACGATCTTGGGGACTGCGGCCCGCGCGACGTAGACGATGTCGGAGCCGTCGAGCTGCGCGACCGAGCACGACTCGTGGGTCCGCGCGGACAGCTCCTGGAGGTGAGGCCGAGCGACGTCCCACAGCCCCTGCGACCCGACGTAGGCCGTGCCGAGGTCGAGGACCCGCGGGGTGAGCGTGTAGCGGGAGCCGTCGGCGCGGACGTAGCCGAGCTCGACGAGGGTGAGCAGGATCCGCCGCGCGGTGGGCCGCGCCAGTCCGGTCGCGACGGCCACGTCGCTCAGCGACATCGCGTCGCGGCCCGGCTCGAACGCGGTGATGACCTCCAGCCCACGGGCCAGCGCCTCGATGAAGTCGGGGCCGGTGCCGGTGCGGGGCATGGGGCCACCCTCCCACGCCCGCCGATCCGTTGACAGGCCGAACCGGCCGGGCCAGAGTGTCAAACGTTCAATCAGTGACCGGAGAGCGGACACATGTCCGTCGTCGTACGGGTCCCCGGATGACCGGTGACTCCGACACCGGAGAGGCGAGGAGGGGCGAGATGGCCGACCAGGGTGCGCGACCGCCGGTGGTGCTGCGCGGAGCCACGGTGCTGGTGATGGACGACGCGCGGACGGTGCTCAGCGGGGCGGACGTGCTCACCCAGGACGACAAGATCGCCGCGGTCGGTCCAGCCCTCGACGTGCCCGAGGGGACCGTCGAGATCGACGCCTCGGGTGGCGTGGTCATGCCGGGCATGATCGACACCCACCGGCACATGTGGCAGACCGTCCAGCGTGGGTACGGCGCCGACTGGACCCTGACCCAGTACTTCGTCTACTACTACCTCGAGCACGGCAAGCGGTTCCGTCCCGAGGACATCCACGCCGGGAACCTGCTGGCAGCGGCCGAGGCCATCGAGGCGGGTGTGACGACCTGCGTGGACTGGTCGCACAACAACCACACGACCGACCACGCCGACGCGGCGGTCGACGCCCTCCAGGCGATCCCGGGCCGGTTCGTGTTCGCCTACGGCAACATCCAGGAGCCACCGTGGGAGTGGTCGACCCGACCGGAGTTCCGCGACTTCGTGAGCCGGCGGATCACCGGCGACGACATGCTCGGCTTCCAGATGGCCTTCGACATCCCGGGCGACCCGAGCTTCCCCGAGCGGGCGGCCTTCGAGGTGGCCCGGGACCTCGGCGTACCCGTCACCACGCACGCCGGTGTCTGGGGCGCGACCAACGACGACGGCATCCGGCTGATGCACGAGCACGGCTTCATGACGCCCGAGTCGATCTACGTGCACGCGGCGACGCTCACCGAGGACTCCTACCAGCGGATCGCGGGCACGGGCGGCTCGGTGTCGGTGGCGACCGAGAGCGAGCAGAGCGCCGGGCAGGGCTACCCGCCCACCTGGGCGATCCGCAAGCACGGCATCCCTGTCTCGCTGTCGATGGACACCAGTGTGTGGTGGAGCGGCGACCTGTTCAGCGCCATGCGGTCCACGCTGGGGGCGGACCGCTCGCGCGAGCACCTGGAGGCGCACAGCAACGGCGACACGGTGACCAACCACGCGCTCCGTGCGGAGCAGGTCGTCGACTGGGCCACCCGGGGCGGCGCGAAGGCGCTGGGTCGGGACGACTCGTTGGGCAGCATCGAGGTCGGCAAGAAGGCGGACCTGGTGCTGCTCAAGAACGACGCGTCGCCGGTCTCGTTCCCGATCCTCAACCCCTACGGTCACGTGGCCTTCCAGGCCCAGCGGGGCGACGTGCACACGGTGCTCGTGGACGGCCGGGTCGTGAAGCGGGACGGCGCACTGGTGGGCGTCGACCTGGCCGCGATCCGGCGCCAGGTGGACTCGACGCTGGACTACCTGCGCTCGTCCATGGGTGAGGACGCGTGGCACCAGGGCATGCACCCCGAGGTCCCCGAGGTCGCGCTGGTCGAGAGCCCGTACCAGTACAACGAGTTCCACGGCGCCGCTCCGGCGAGCAAGACGCAGGAGTAGCTCGGGAGCTCCGTCGTCTCCGCGGGCTGGCGCCGCCCCGGTCCGGGACGATACTGGGGCCGTGAGCCTCGACGAGGCACGGGCTGCGTACGACGAACGAGCCTGGCAGCGCGCCTACGACGAGTTCGCGGCAGCGGAGACCGCGGCTCCCCTCGGGGCCGAGGACTACAACAGGTTCGCCGTGACGGCCCATCTGCTGGCGCGCATGCCGGAGTACTTCGCGATCCGGGAGCGCGCCTACCGGAGCCTGCTCGATCGCGGCGACCGGGTCGACGCCGCTGAGGCCGCGATCTGGCTCGGCACCCAGAAGCTCGCCCAAGGGGAGGTCGCCGAGGGTGGCGGGTGGGTCGCTCGGGCGACGCGCCTCGTCGGGGAGGACGACACCGATTCGCGAGCGGCGGCGTTCCTCAACGTGGCCGGCGCCTTCGAGGCGGCGGGCAGCGGAGACTTCGAGCGAGCGGCGGGCCTCTCCGAGAAGTGCGTCCGGGCCGCCCGGCGACTCGGCTCCCCGGAGTACACCGCGTTGTCCCTGCACCAGCAGGGCCAGTTCCTGTTGGCGGCCGGCCACATCGACGAGGGGCTCGCCTGCATGGACGAGGCCATGCTCGGCGTCGCCTCGGGCGACTGCTCGGCCCTGGTGGAAGGGATCATCTACTGCGGTGTCATCGAGGGGTGCTGGTCGATCTACGAGCTGACTCGGGCGCAGCAGTGGACCGCCGCGATGACGCAGTGGGCGGCGGCGCAGTCAGACCTCACCAGCTTCACCGGCGAGTGCAAGGTCCGCCGGGCCGAGCTCAAGCAGCTCAACGGCCGCTGGGCCGAGGCGCTCGACGAGCTGGACGGGGTGAGCGTCGACGACCGGGACCGGTGGGCGGCCGGCCGGGCGGCCAGCGTGCGCGGGAACCTCGACCGGCTGCTCGGGAGGTTCGACTCGGCCGAGGAGCACTTCGCGGCCGCCTCGAAGCTCGGCGAGGACCCGCAACCCGGGCTCGCGTTGCTCCGCTTGGCCCGTGGCAGCCTGCAAGCGGCGGCCGCCATGGCACGACGCTCGCTCGCGGAGACCCAGCAGAGCGGCAAGCGCATCCAGCTGCTGCGCGCAGCAACCGAGATCCTGCTCGCCGTCGGTGAGACCGAGGCGGCCGAGGGCACCGCGCGGGAGCTGTGCGATCTCGCGATCGTGAACCGGAGCCCGGTGGTGATCGCGCTCGGCCAGTACGCACAGGCGTCGGTCCTTGTCGTGCGGGGCGAGCCGGCAGCGGCACTCCCCTTGCTTCGTCAGGCGCTCGGGACCTGGGTCCGCACTCCGGCGCCGTACGAGGAGGCGCGAACTCGCATCCTGCTGGCCGACGCCTGCCGCGCCCTGGAGGACCGTGAGTCCGCCGATCGCGAGGTGGACCGAGCGCGGGCGATCTTCGAGGAGCTCGGCGCCGCGCCGGACCTGGCTCGGCTCACCGGACCTGACGAGCTGCTCAGTCCGCGCGAGCTCGAGGTGCTCCGGCTGGTCGCCACCGGTGCCACCAACCGCGCCATCGCCGACCAGCTGGTGCTGAGCGAGCGGACCGTCGACAGACACGTCAGCAACATCTTCAGCAAGCTCGGCGTCTCCTCGCGCGCGGCAGCCACGGCGTACGCCTTCGAACGGCAGCTGGTCTGACGCCTGGTGGCAGGGGCGGTACCCACTCCCAGGTCCTCGCCGAATGGGTGGTTTCGCCGACGCGGCGCGCCTGCAGGGGTTCCTAGCGTCGACGCACCGCAGTCGACCTAAGGAGAACACCATGTCGAACAAGCTCGACACCATCGTCATCGGAGCCGGCCAGGCCGGTCTCTCAGCCGGCTACCACCTGGCCGAGCGCGGGAAGCCGTTCGTCATCCTGGACGCCGGGGACCGCGTCGGAGGATCCTGGCTGAATCGCTGGGACTCCCTCACCCTGTTCACGCCGTCCATCCGTGACAACCTCCCCGGCCTGCCGCTGGGCGGCGGCTACCGCTTCCCCACCAAGGACGAGATGCTCGACTACCTCGAGCGGTACGTCGCGGCGTTCGAGCTGCCGGTGCGGCTCGGAGTGGAGGTGGACGGGCTGTTCCGCGAGGGCGAGGGCTTCCGGGTCACCGCCGGCGCCCAGGCGTTCGACGCTGACCACGTGATCCTCGCAACCGGCGTGCACCGGGTGCCTCGGACGCCCGCCTTCGCCGGCGATCTCTCCCGCGACACCGTGCAGCTGCACTCGGTGGACTACCGCAACCCCGCCCAGCTCCGGCCCGGCACCGTGCTGCTGGTCGGAGCGGGCAACACGGGCGCGGAGATCGCCATGGACCTCGCGCCGACCCACGAGGTGCTGCTCTCCGGTCGCCAGGTCGGCGAGATCCCCATCGACATCAGGGGCTGGCAGGGACGAGTGGGGTTCCCGGTGCTCTGGTGGGTGTGGGAGCACGTCCTCACCGAGCGTTCGAAGCCGGGCCGCAAGGTCCGGGCGACGATGCTCCAGGGTCAAGGGGATCCGTGGATCCGCCAGAAGGAGAAGGACATCCAGGTGGCGGGTGTCAAGCGGACGTCACGGATCACAGGCATCGTGGACGGGCGGCCTCAGACCGAGAACGGCGAGGTGCTCGACGTCGAGAACGTGATCTGGTGCACCGGCTTCGAGGACGGCTTCGGCTGGGTCGACCTGCCGGACCTGGACTCGTCCGGACGGCTCGCGAGCGAGCGCGGTGCAGTCGAGGGGCAGCCCGGCCTCTACGTGCTCGGCCAGCACTTCCAGTACATGTTCAACTCGCACACGGTGGGTGGGGTGGGCAAGGACGCGGCGTACGTCGTTCAGCACCTCGACCGGACGCCGGCCGCGGTGAGCGGGCCAGTTCAGGTCGGGTAGCCCCACACCCTAGGGTCGCCCCCGTGGGCGACCAGGCGACGAACGCGCTCGTCGCGATCGTCCTCGGGTCGGTCCTGGCGGTGCTGCTGCTGATCCCGACCGCGGCGGTGCAGTACCGCCTCGACGGCCGGCTCGGGCCGCTGGACCTCGCGATCCTGGTCACCTCGGCCGTCTACGCGCTGGCGATGTGGACCTACACGCTGCTGCCGATGCCGGCCGACGGCACCTTCGCGTGCAAGGGCAGCCAGCTGCGGGTGCTCGGGTCGCTGGGGCTGATCCACGTCCCCGACCGCGGGGGGCCGCTGGCGCTGCTGCGCGAGCCCGCGTTCCTGCAGATCGTGCTCAACGTCCTGCTGTTCATCCCGCTCGGCTACTTCACCCGCGTGATCCTGCACCGCGGGGTCGTGGTCGCGACGCTCGCGGGGTTCGCGCTCTCGCTGCTCATCGAGCTCACCCAGAAGACCGGTGTGTGGCACCTCTACTCCTGCGCCTACCGGCTCTTCGACGTCGACGACCTCATCGTCAACACCCTCGGCGCCACGGTCGGGTCGTTGCTGTCCCTGCTCGTCGTGCGCCGGCGCCGCGGCGAGGTCGTGCTGCCCACGACGATCTCGTTCGGCCGCCGGCTCGTGGGCTTCGCGTGCGACGTGGTCTTCATCGCGCTCACCGGGGCCGCGGCCGCGCTGGCCTATCGCGGCTGGGAGCTCTACCTGCGCGACGTCCCGCCGGGCGAGCTGGACCGCACGGTGCAGGCCGGGCTGCAGTGGGGCGTCCCGTTCGCCGTCGAGGCGGTGCTGGTGCTCGGCTTCGGCCGGACCGTCGGCGAGTGGGTGGTCTCGCTGCACACCGTCCCGCGCCGGCGCGGGCTGCTGTTGCCCGGCCGGCTCGTCAAGCTGGCCGTGGGTGTCGGTCCGGTGTTCGTGCTGGCTCCGCTGTGGAACCAGGTGGTCGGCCCGGCGGCGGTCACGCTGCTCGCGGCGTACGCCGTGCTGACGATCGCCTTCGCCTGGCGCACCGCGAACCACCGCGGGCTCAGCCACACGCTGGGCCACCTCGACCTGCGCATCGGCGACGACGCCCCGGTGCCGTGACGCCAGGAGGTCAGACGGGCTCGTCGGGGTGGATGCTGCGGTTCGCGCCCCGCCGGTTGCGGCCCTGGAGGTAGTCGCTGACGTAGACCTTCGGGAGGAGCTTGGCCACGGCCAGGGACAGGTACATCACGGTGTTGATGGCCACGAACGTCGCGAGCACGGCCACGAACGGCGAGGTCAGGAACGTCTCGGGGAGGAGCACCCCCCACGTCTGCAGCAGCGGGCCGGTCACGCGGCGTGCTCCAGGCACACCGGCTCCGTGGTGGGAGCGCCCGCGACGTCGGTGTGCTCCCAGCTGGCGCTGCGGGCCATCGAGATGTCGATGATCCCCTTGACGTAGACGACGTCGAGGAACATCGCGAAGAACAGCTCGGGGAACAGCAGGGCCCCGAGGATGCGGCCGGCCCGGCCGGCCCGCCAGACCGAGACCACGCGCTCCAGCTGGAAGACCAGGCCGATGCCGATCCAGAACGGGAACCAGACCCAGTGGTCGAGGGAGACCACCATCAGCGTGATGAGGAGGAGGTACGACGCGAGCGCGACGACGCCGTACCCGATGCCGAGCTGCTGGGCCCAGTAGCGGAAGGTCTGCGGCGTCATGCCGTAGGCGCCGAGGTTCTCCAGCGCGCCGCGCTGCCAGCGCAGCCGCTGGATCCACAGCGCCTTCCACGTGGGCATCACCTCGGTGACCACGGTGCAGTCGGAGGGGGAGATCATCAGCCCGCCGAGCGACTTCAGGGCCAGCGTGAGCTCGTTGTCCTCGGTGAGCGCGATCGTGTCGTAGACGTCGCCGGGTACGCCGGGCAGGGCCCGGCCGCGCTCGCCCGCGACCGCGCGCAGCGCGCGCGGCCGGAACAACGAGGCGGTGCCGGTGAGGACGAAGACCCGGCCGCGCCGCCGCTCCATCTCGCGCGCGTACCTGGCGTACTCGTTGCGCTGGAACTGGCCGAGCAGCCCCTTGCCCCGCTCGCCGTAGAAGAGCCCGCCGATCGCCATGAGCGCGCGATCGGCCGTCATCCGCCGCACCGCGGACTCCAGGAAGCCGTCGTCGAGGACGGTGTCGGCGTCCATGACCATCACGAGGTCGTTCTCGCCCTGGCCCGGCAGCACCTCGCGCAGCGCCTGGTTGAGCCCGCCGGCCTTCTTGTGCTTGTTGTCCACCGTCCGGAACACCTCGACGCCGAGCCCGAGGGCGATGGTCTCGGTGGCGTCGGTGCAGTTGTCCGCCACCACGACGATCCGCTCGGGCCGGTGCGACTGGGAGAGCAGGGAGGTGAGCGTGTCGGCGATGCACGCCGCCTCGTTGTGGGCCGGGACCAGGACGGTGACGGTGACCGGACCGTGGTACCGGCCGCGGGTCTCCGCCATCACGATCTTGGGCGCGAGCGGGAGCAGGTCGAGGTCCTCGCTGCGTCGGGCCCGGTTGCTGATCCGTCGCTCGAGCACGGCGACCCCGGCGGCGAACAGCAGGGCCAGGCCGGTGGCCATGAGCAGCTCGCGCGAGGAGGGCGCCTGGGTGTCGTAGAGGACCTGCCAGACGCCGAGGACGAACCCCTCGCGTGGCTGCGCCCCGCTGGTGCGCTCACTCGTGGACACAGCGGCCCACAGCAGCACGGCGCCCAGCAGCGACGTACCGAGGATCATCACGCCGACGGCGCGGTGGAACCGTCCCATGGCCTCCCTTTCGCAAACGTTTCCACCGTAGGCAGGGTCGGGCCGGCGCCGTGGCGTTTCGGCGAGGATGGGTGCTACGTCACAGCAGCCGCTTGAGCAGCGGCAGCGGGGCGTGCTTCAGCACCGGGGCGAGGGCGGTCCAGGGCAGCGCCGGGACGTAGGCGTGCGCCTTCTCCTTCTCGATGGCCTCGACCATCGCGCGGACGCCGTCCTCGGTGGAGACCATGAACCTCACCTGCTGCTGCACGCGCTCGTTCATCTCCGAGGCGATGTAGCCGCAGTGCAGGACCGTGACCTTGATCGGCTTGCCGAGCAGCTCGTACTGCAGCCCCTCGCCGAGGTGGGACAGCGCGGCCTTGGTCGCGGCGTAGACCGTCATCGACGTGGGCATGCCGCGCATCGCCGACATCGACGAGACCAGCACGAGGTGGCCGGCGTCCTGCGCGCGGAAGATCTCCATCGCCGCCTCGGACTGGGCGATGGCGGCCACGAAGTTGGTCATCGCGGTCTCGCGGTTGGCGTCGTACCGACCGGTGCCCAGCGGTGCGCCCTTGCCGAGGCCGGCGTTCACGACCACGCGGTCGAGCCGGCCGAAGTCGTCGCGGAAGGCGCGGAAGACCTCGAAGACCCGGTCGTCGTCGTTCACGTCGAGGGTGCGCAGCTCCACCCGTCGTCCGGGGTCGGCGGTGAGGATCTCGCTGCGCAGCTGCTCGAGCCTGTCGGTACGCCGCGCGCACAGCGCGAGGTCGTGTCCCCTGGCGGCGAACTGGCGGGCCATCTCGGCGCCGAGCCCCGAGGACGCGCCGGTGATCAGGATCGTCGACATCGGGCCAGTCTGCCGTGCACGCCGTGCGGACGAGACGGGCCAACACCGTCTTGTCGACGGGTATGCATACGCGGTATACATACCCGGTATCCATCGCCGTTCGACCGTGAGAAGGAGGCCCGATGTCGGTCCGCCAGGCGTTGCTGGCCCTGCTGGAGCAGGGCCCGATGTACGGCTACCAGCTCCGCTCCGAGTTCGAGCGACGCACCGGGGCGACCTGGCCGCTGAACGTCGGGCAGGTCTACACGACGCTCACCCGGCTCGAGCGGGACGGCCTCGTCGCCGAGTCCGGTGACGACGGCGAGGGCCACGTGGTCTACCGGGTCACCGACGCCGGCCGCGACGTCGTGGCCACCTGGTTCACCACGCCCGTCGAGCGCACGCAGCCGCCCCGCGACGAGCTGGCCATCAAGCTCGCGCTGGCCGTCACCGTGCCGGGCGTCGACGTCGGCAGCGTGATCCAGCAGCAGCGGAGCGCGACGATCTCCGCGCTGCAGGACTACACCCGGCTCAAGCGGACCCGGGCGCCCGACGTGCAGGAGCCGGCCGACATGGCCTGGAGCCTGGTCCTCGACTCGCTGGTCTTCGCCGCCGAGGCCGAGGTCCGCTGGCTCGACCACTGTGAGGCCCGGCTCCGGCGCGCCCAGCTCGAGCGCGACTCGTCCGCGGTGGGACAGGGCGCCCCAGCGGAGGAGACACAGACGAACCGCGAAGGGACCCGCCGATGACCACCGTGCTGCAGCTGGACACCGTGACCCGGACCCACGGCGAGGGCGAGACCGCGGTGCAGGCGCTGCGTGGCGTCTCGTTCGCGGCGCACGCCGGCGAGCTGGTGGCGATCATGGGGCCGTCCGGCTCCGGCAAGTCGACGCTGCTCACCCTGGCCGGCGGCCTCGACAGCCCGACCTCCGGCACCGTGTGCGTCGAGGGCACCGACCTGGCCTCGCTCGGCGCGAACGGGCGGGCCCGGATGCGGCGTACGTCGATCGGCTACGTGTTCCAGGACTTCAACCTGATCCCCGCACTGACCGCGGTCGAGAACGTCGCGCTGCCGCGCGAGCTCGACGGTCAGAGCGGCCGCGCCGCGCGGAAGCTGGCCCGGGCCGCCCTGGAGGAGGTCGGCATCGGTGAGCTCGCCGACCGGTTCCCCGACAACATGTCCGGCGGCCAGCAGCAGCGGGTGGCCATCGCCCGCGCTGTCGTGGGCGAGCGCCGGCTGATCCTGGCCGACGAGCCCACCGGCGCCCTCGACACCGAGACCGGCGAGGAGATCCTGCGGCTGCTCCGCGCCCGCTGCGACGCCGGTGCGGCCGGCGTCCTGGTCACGCACGAGGCCCGGCACGCCGCGTGGGCGGACCGGGTGGTCTTCCTGCGCGACGGCGTGGTCGTCGACGAGACCGGGGCGGACCGCGTGGAGGCGTTGGTGGACGCGGGCGCCACTCGATGATGCTGCGAGTTCCGGGCGTCACCGCCTGGCGGCTGCCGCTCCGCCTGGCTCGCCGTGACGCGCTCCGCCACCGGGCGCGCTCGGTGCTGGTCCTGGTGATGATCGCGCTGCCGGTGCTCGCGGTCACCGCGGCCGACGTCCTGGCCCAGACCTCGACCGTCTCGGGTGCCGAGTCCGTCGACCGGCGGATGGGGGCGGCCGCGGCGCTGGTCTCGGTGTCGGACGGCGTCAGCGACGTCCAGCAGCTGCCCGACCCCGACGACTGCTGTCCCTCCATGGACGGCGACGGCACGTCCTCCGCGCCCACCGCCGAGCAGATCTCGTCCCTGCTCGACGGGGCCACGCTGGTCGAGCTGCGCCACGGCGAGGTCGAGTTCCGGACGGCCAAGGGCCAGGCTCCGGTCGACGTCACCGAGGTGGACCTGACCGATCCCGTCACGGCCGGCCTCGTCGAGCTCCGGTCGGGTCGCCTGCCCCGGGCCGCCGGCGAGGTCGTCGTCAACCAGGCGGTCCTCGACGCCGGCTACGAGGTCGGCGACACCCTGGAGCTCGCCGCCGACGACGCCCCGGCCGACCCGACGATCGTCGGCGTCGCGGAGTCCACGACGATCCGGACCTACCCCGCTGCGGCCGGCCAGCTCGGCGCGTTCGGGGTCGGTGACGTCGGGACGTCACAGTGGCTGGTCGACGGCGGGCCGGTGTCGTGGGCCACCGTGCGGCAGCTCAACCAGGTCGGCGCGACGGTCGCGTCGCGGGCGGTGCTCACGGACCCGCCGCCGGCCTCCGAGATCCCGGCGGAGGTGCGGGCCACGCAGGGCTCCGACGACGCGACCCTCGCCGTCCTCGGGCTCATCGTGATCATGGCGCTGATCGAGGTGGTGCTGCTGGCCGGCCCGGCGTTCGCGGTCAGCGCCCGCAAGCAGCAGCGCAGCCTGGCCCTGATGGCGGCGACCGGGGGTACGCCGAGGCAGTCCCGGCGGGTCATCGTGGCCGGCGCATTCGTGCTCGGCAGCCTCGCCGCGGCGCTCGGGGTGGTGCTGGGCATCGGCGTCGCGAGGCTGCTCCAGCCGCTGCTCCAGTCGCGCTCGGACACCTGGTTCGGCCCGTTCGAGGTGCCGTGGCCGCACCTGGTCGGCGTGGCCGGCTTCGGCGTGCTCAGCGCCTTCCTCGCGGCGCTCGTCCCGGCGTACCTCGCCTCGCGCCAGGACGTCGTCGCGGTGCTGGCCGGGCGGCGCGGCGACAAGGCTCCCTCCCTCAGGTCGCCGCTGCTCGGGCTCGTCCTGCTCGGCGTCGGCATCGCCGGCTCGGCGTACGGCGCGGTCGGTCGCTCCTCGGGCGAGTTCGTGATCGCGTTCAGCGCCATCCCGGCGGTGCTCGGGATGATCCTGCTGGTGCCGGTCGTGCTCGCCGGCCTGGCCAGGCTGTCCGGCCGGCTCCCGCTGGTGGTGCGGTACGCCGTCCGCGACGCCAACCGGCACCGCACCCGGACGGTGCCCGCGGTCTCGGCCGTGGCGGCGACCGTCGCGGGCGTGGTCGCCCTCGGGATCGGCCTGACCTCCGACCAGGCGGAGGCGCAGGCGACCTACACGCCGTCGGTCGCCGACGGGGTCGGCATCGTGCAGGCCTACATGCCCGATCCGCCGTGGCCGGCGATGCAGGACGTCGTGGCCCGCGAGCTGCCGAGTGCGACGGTGACCGAGCAGCAGGGCCTGTCCGACAACGGGTCGTTCACGGAGATCCGGTCGCGCACCCGGCCCTCCCTGTACTCCTCGGCGCAGTCGGTCGGCGCCACGACCATGGTCTCGGCCGACCAGCTGCCGCTGGGACTCATCGGGATCAGCGCCGAGGATGCCGATCGGGCCTCGCGCATGCTCGGCCAGGGCGGCGTGGTCGCCTTCGCGACCTCCGGCGGCGCTCCGGACGGCACGGAGGTCAAGGTCGTCCACCACAGCTACGACCCCGACACGGGTCAGGACGCGGGGACCACGCGGACCACCGCGCCTGCGGTGTTCCTCGACGTGCCCGAGTCGTGGCTCGGCCCGGCCATGGTCATCGCCCCTGTCGTCGCCGAGCAGCTCGGCGCCACGCCCGAGACGGTCTCGCTGGCCATCACCGGCGTCGCGATCTCCGAGCAGCAGGAGCAGGACATCGACGAAGGGCTGGCCGCGATCGCTGCCGACACCGGGCTGTACGTCGAGCGGGGCTACCAGCCCGACGACGCGACGGTCGTCGCGCAGCTGATCCTCATCCTCCTGGGTGGCGTGCTGATGCTGGGCGGCACGCTGACCGCGACCTTCCTCGCCCTCTCCGACGCGCGGCCCGACCTGGCCACGCTGTCGGCGATCGGCGCCTCACCGCGCACCCGGCGGGGGGTGGCCGCGGCGTACGCCGTCGTCGTGGGGGTGGTCGGCGCGGCGCTCGGCGCGGCGGTCGGGTTCGTCCCGGGCATCGCCGTGGCCTGGCCGCTGACGAAGACGACGTCCGGCGGTGGGGTCCCCGGCGAGGAGGTGTTCACGACCGTCGGGCCGTTCCTCGACATCCCCTGGCTGATGATCCTCGGGCTGGTCGTGGTGCTGCCCGCGGTGACCGCGCTGGTGGTCGGGCTGTTCGCCCGGTCGCGGCTCCCCCTGGTGGCGCGGCTCGACTGAGGTTGGATGGGCGGGTGCCCGACGTGGAGGTCCGCCCCTCAGCCATCGCCGGCCGGGGCCTGTTCGCCGGGGCGCCCCTGCCCGCGGGGGCCGAGGTCCTCCGGCCCGACGGCCCGATGCACGAGGCGGGGCCGGTGAACCACGCGTGCGACCCGAACCTCGGCTGGGCCGGCGACGCCCTCGTCACCCTGCGCGACGTCGCGGCCGACGAGGAGCTCCTCGTCGACTACGCGATGAGCGTCACCGACGCCTCGTGGTTCCTGCGTTGCCACTGCCCGTCGACGCGCTGCCGGCAGATGGTCGAGGGCACCGACTGGCGGATCCCGCAGCTCCAGCAGCGGTACGCCGGCCGCTGGGCGCCGGACGTGCAGCGGCTGATCGAGGCGAATGCCGGGTCCCGGTGACCGGTCGGCCTTACGCTCCCTAGGTGTTCCGATCCCTCCGGGCCGCGGCCCTGGCCCTCGCCGTTGGCGCTTCGCTCACCGTGGTCGCTGCGACCGCCCCGGCCGACGCGGCCCCGAAGCCACCGAAGCCGGTGGTCTCGAAGGTCTCGCCGAAGAGCGGTCCGACCACGGGCGGGACCAAGGTGACGATCAAGGGGAAGCACCTCAGCACCACGACCAAGGTGTTCTTCGGCAGCAAGAAGGCGAAGTTCAAGGTCGTCTCCGACAAGAAGATCACCGTCAAGGCCCCCAAGCAGGGCGCCGGGACGGTGGGCGTCGTCGTCCAGACCAAGGGCGGCAAGTCGGCCAAGTCCGGCAAGGCCAAGTTCACCTACCTCGCCACGCCCCCGCCGCCCACGCCCCCGCCGCCCGCGCCGCCGGCGAGCACGCCGACCGTCTCCGCCGTGAGCCCCGGCTCGGGTCCGGTGGTGGGTGGCACCGTGGTGACGGTGACGGGCACGAACCTCGCCGGCGCGACATCGGTCAGCTTCGGCGGTACGGCCGCCACCCCGTCCGCCTCGACCGCGACCTCGGTCACGGTCACCACGCCGGCGCACGCGTTCGGCACCGTCCCGGTCACGGTGACCACGGCGGCGGGCACGTCCGCGGCGGCCGCGGGCGCCACCTTCAGGTACCTCGCGCCGGGCGACGCGCCCGTGGTCGAGGGGCTCGAGCCGGCCTCCGGTCCCGTCGGCGGCGGCGCGGTGGTGACGGTCTTCGGCTCCGGGTTCACCGCGGCGACCGAGGTCCTGTTCGGCACCACCCCCGGCACCGGGATCGACGTCGTCGACGACACCCAGCTCACCGTCACCAGCCCGGCGCACGCCGCGGGGGCGGTCGACGTACGCGTCGACTCTCCGTCGGGCACCTCGGCCGTGGTCCCCGAGGGTCAGTTCACCTACCTGACGTCCGAGTCGCGGGCGTACGCCGCGCCGCTGCCGGGCGACGCCGACGAACCCAAC
The DNA here is from genome assembly GCA_963791175.1 of uncultured Actinomycetota bacterium. Lineage (GTDB taxonomy): Bacteria > Actinomycetota > Actinomycetes > Propionibacteriales > Nocardioidaceae > Nocardioides. Next base: position 1,270,654 of record CAWBRC010000004.1, on the reverse strand, counting down.
CCGGGTGCCTTCCTCAACTCCGTCGAGTGCCCGGCGGTCCAGGAGTGCTTCGCCGTCGGTGGCTACACCAGCGGCGGCGACGTGCTGCCGCTCGCGGAGCAACGCGTCGACTCCGACAGCTGGCAGCCCTACAGCCCGCCGCTGCCGGACGACGCCGTGCCGGGTGCCTCGCTCCAGGACGTCGACTGCGTCTCCCCGGCGTTCTGCGTCGCGGTCGGCACCTACCAGGACGACACCGCGCAGTACCTGCCGTTCTTCGAGATCTGGGACGGCGGCGAGTGGACGGTCGCGACGAGCTCCTCGCTGCCCGACGACGCCGACTTCGGCGAGGAGGACACCCAGCTGCTGGCGGACGTCGAGTGCACGTCGGCCACCAGCTGCGTCGCGGTCGGGCGCTACCACGAGAGCACGGTGGGCGACAGCGTCCCGCTCGTGCTCGAGCTGTCGGGGGGGCAGTGGGACGTCGCCTACGACGCCAACGGTGCGACCGGAGAGCTCATGGCGCTCGACTGCCCCGTCGCCTCGGCATGCGTGGCCGTCGGCCAGGACACCACAGCCGTGGACAAGCAGCTGGTCCTCGAGGGGCCTGGTACCTGGACGGCCGCCACGGTCTCGCTGCCGTCCGGCGCGGACACCGCGGCGCCGTCGGTGCTGCGTGACGTGGCCTGCACCTCGGCGACCGTGTGCGTCGCAGCCGGCACCTACCAGGACGACGCTTCCAGCAAGGACCAGGGCTTCGTCGAGCAGCTGAGCGGGACCACGTGGACCGCCACGGCCACCCCGGCCCCCGCCGTCGGCTCCGCCACCAATCCCGATGTGGTGATCAACGGCGTGTCATGTGCGAGCACCTGCTCGGTCGTCGGGGACTACGCGGCCAACGCCCTGAGCGGAGGTGGTCGCCGGCCACTGCTCGTCCGCTTCAACGGCACCACGCCCGTCGTGCAGCGGGGGCTGGTCCCCGACGAGACCGGGGGTCAGCTGAGCAGCAGCACGACCACCGTCGTGTGCGGTGCGGGGAGCCGATGCGTCGGCACGGGCTACTACGACGACGGGTCGGGCGTCTGGACGCCGCTGCTCCAGCACCTCGCCTCGGGCACGTGGACGCCGTCCGACAGCCCGGCTCCGCTCGACGACGGGGGGATCCTGCGACCCGTCAGCAGCGACCTGGACGGCGGCGTCGGGGTCGCGGTGGGCCTCTACAACGACGTCGACGGCAACCAGCTCGCGCTGTTGATGCTCGACCTCCCGCTCTGAACAAAAAGTCAGGCTTGACTGTTTGTTGGTGACCGCGCCATCCTCAACCGATGGCCAGCCACGCCGCGGTGACCCGCGTCCCGCAGGAGGAGCGGACCCGCGCCATGCGGGCCCGGCTGCTCGAGGCGACGGTGGAGCTGCTCGTCGAGAAGGGGTACGCCGGCACGTCCACGACGCTCGTCAGCGAGCGCGCGGGGGTGAGCCGCGGGGCCCAGCTGCACCACTTCCCGACCAAGCAGGACCTGGTGGTGGCCGCGGTCCGGCACGTGACCGAGGTGCGGGGCGCCGAGCTCGCGGCCGCGGCCGAGGGGCTGCCGACCGACCCCGGGCGGCGCACTCGCGCGGTGCTCCAGGTCCTCGGCGACCACTTCACCAGCCCGGTGTTCACGGCGGCGCTCGAGCTGTGGGTCGCCGCGCGCACCGACCCGGCGCTGCTCGCCGAGGTCGGGCCGCTGGAGCAGAAGGTGGGCCGGGAGACGCACCGGCTCACGGTCGAGCTCCTCGACGTCGACGAGTCGGAGCCGGGCGTGCGCGCGCTCGTGCAGACCACCCTCGACCTGGTCCGCGGCCTCGGGCTGGCCAACACGATCAGCGACGACACCCGGCGCCGCAACGCCGTCCTCGACCACTGGGCGGCCACCATCGACACCTACGTGGGGCGGGCATGAGCGACTTGCTGCAGGGACTCCTCGACGACCTCACGGCCGAGGGCGACCAGCTGCGCGAGACCGTCGATCGGCTCGGCCCCGACGGCTGGACCCGGGCCACCCCGGCTCCCGGGTGGACGGTCGCCACCCAGGTCGTGCACCTGATGTGGACCGACGAGGTCGCGGTGCTGGCCGCGCGGTCCCACGAGTCGCCGGAGGCCAAGCAGGCCTGGGACGACGTGGTGCTGGCTGCCATCGAGGATCCGACCGGGTACGTCGACGCGGCCGCCTTCGAGCTCGCCGCGCTCGACCGTGACGAGGCGCTGAGCCGCTGGACCGCGAGCCGGGCGGGCCTGGGGGAGGCCCTGAGCGACCTGCCGGCCGGCCAGAAGATGCCGTGGTTCGGACCTCCGATGTCGGCGGCGTCGATGGCGACCGCGCGGTTCATGGAGACGTGGGCCCACGGCCACGACGTCTACGACGCTGCCGGTGCGCGCCCCGAGGCGACCGATCGGATCCGGCACGTCGCGCACCTCGGTGTGCGCACCCGCAACTACGCCTACTCGGTGCGCGGCGAGCGGCCGCCGGCAGAGGAGTTCCGCGTCGAGCTCACCGCGCCGAGCGGGGCGCTCTGGACCTGGGGTCCCGAGGGCGCGGCCCAGCGGGTGACCGGGTCGGCGTACGAGTTCTGCCTGCTCGCCACCCAGCGCGTGCACCGCGCCGACACGGGCCTGGTGGCCGAAGGCGTGGACGCCGAGCACTGGCTGACCATCGCCCAGGCCTTCGCCGGCCCGTCCGGCAGCGGGCGGGAGGCGACCGCGTGACCGGGCCCGTCCGGATCGGCAACTGCTCCGGCTTCTACGGCGACCGGCTCTCGGCGATGCGGGAGCAGCTCGAGGGTGGCCGACTGGACGTCCTCACCGGCGACTACCTCGCCGAGCTGACCATGCTCATCCTGGGCAAGGACACGATGAAGGACCCGTCGCTCGGCTATGCCCGCACCTTCGTCAAGCAGCTCGAGGACTGCCTGGGCCTGGCCCTCGAGAAGGGCGTCAAGGTCGTCAGCAACGCCGGCGGCCTCAACCCGGCCGGGCTCGCCGACCGGATCCGCGAGGTCGCGAAGGCGCTGGGCCTCGAGCCCCGGGTGGCGCACGTCGAGGGCGACGACCTCCGCCCCCTGGGGCTGTTCGACGGAGCCCTGACCGCCAACGCCTACCTCGGCGGCTCGGGCATCGCGGCCGCCCTGACCGCCGGCGCGGACGTCGTGGTCACCGGACGCGTCACCGACGCGAGCCTCGTGGTCGGCCCCGCGGTCGCGCACCACGGCTGGGCGCCGACGGCGTACGACGAGCTGGCCGGCGCGGTCGTCGCCGGACACGTGATCGAGTGCGGAGCCCAGGCCACGGGTGGCAACTTCTCGGGCTTCCGCGGGCTCATCCGCGACGGCATGGATCCCGCTCAACCACTGGGTTTTCCCGTCGCGGAGATCGCCTCGGACGGCTCCAGCGTCATCACCAAGCACGACGGCACCGGCGGCGCGGTCACCGTGGACACCGTCACCGCGCAGCTGGTCTACGAGATCCAGTCCACCCGCTACCTCAACCCCGACGTGAGCGTGGACCTGGCCTCGATCCGGCTCGGCCAAGAGGGCCCGGACCGGGTCGCGGTCACCGGCGTCCGGGGCACCCCACCGCCGGAGCGGCTCAAGGTGTGCGTCAACGAGCTCGGCGGGTTCCGCAACCAGCTGGAGCTCGTGCTCACCGGTCTCGACGTCGAGGAGAAGGCGGCCTGGGTGCAGGCGCAGCTCGGCCCCGCGCTGACCGCACGTGACGTCACCTGGTCGCAGCTGGCGCTGCCGCCGCGCGACGCCGACACCGAGGAGGGCGCTTCGGTGCTGCTCCGGTGCACGGTCACGGACCCGCAGCCCGACCCGGTCGGCCGTGCGTTCACCGCGCCGGCCGTCGAGCTCGCGCTCGCGTCGTACCCCGGCTTCACGATGACCACGCCGCCGCAGCAGCCGACGCCGTACGGCGTCTACCGGCCGGAGTACGTCGACCGGGACCGGGTGCGTCACACCGTCGTGCACGCCGACGGCACCCGCGAGCAGATCCCCGACCCGCCTGGCCGAGCCTCGGCGGTCGACCCCGATGAGGGCCGCCGCGCCTCGCCGTACCCCGCTCCGCTCGACTCGCTCAACCGCCGGATGCCGCTGGGCAGCTTCGTGCACGCCCGCTCCGGCGACAAGGGCGGCGACGCCAACGTCGGCCTCTGGGTGGTCAACGACGGCGACCCCCGACGCGAGGCGCGGGCCACCTGGCTGGCCAAGACGATGAGCCCGCGCCGGGTGCGTGAGCTCGTGCCCGAGGCCAGGGACCTCGAGGTCGACGTCTACGTGCTGCCCAACCTCGGCGGCGTGAACGTGGTGATCCACGGGCTCCTCGGCCAGGGCGTCGCGGCGAGCACCCGCTTCGACCCGCAGGCCAAGGGGCTCGGCGAGTGGCTGCGCTCGCGCGTCGTGCACATCCAGGAGGAGCTGTTGTGAACGACGAGCTCAGGGCGCTCGGCGCGGAGTTCGTGCGCCGCGAGGTCGCGCCGCACCTCCAGGAGTGGGAGGACGCCGGGACCATCCCGCGTGACCTGCACGTGGCCGCCGGCAAGCAGGGGCTGCTCGGCGTCGCCTTCCCCGAGGAGGTCGGCGGCAGCGGTGGCACGCTGCTCGACTCGGTCGAGCTCCAGGAGGCGATGTTCGAGGCCGGCGCGTCGAGCGGGCTGATGGCAGGGCTGTTCACCAGCGGCATCGCGCTCCCGCACATCGCCGCCTCCGGCGACGCCGACCTCGTCGACCGGTTCGTCCGGCCGACCCTGGCCGGCGAGGCCATCGGCTCGCTCGCGGTCACCGAGCCCGGCGGCGGGTCGGACGTGGCCGGGATCCGCACGACGGCCGTCCGCGAGGGCGACCACTACGTCGTCAACGGCGCCAAGACCTTCATCACCAGCGGCGTGCGTGCCGACTTCGTCACCACCGCGGTGCGGACCGGCGGTCCGGGCCACGGTGGGGTGAGCCTGCTGGTCGTCGAGGCCGGCACGCCCGGCTTCACCGTCGACGGGTCGCTGCTCAAGATGGGCTGGCACTGCTCCGACACCGCCGAGCTGTCGTACGTCGACGTGCGCGTCCCGGTCGCGAACCTCGTCGGCGCCGAGCACACCGGCTTCTACCAGATCGCCGAGCAGTTCGTGGTCGAGCGGATCGCGCTGGCGGTGCACGCCTACGGCATCGCCGCGCGCTCGCTCGCGCTGACCGCGGTGTACTGCCGCGACCGCGAGACCTTCGGGCGCCCACTGGTAGCCAACCAGGTGGTGCGGCACAGGCTCGTCGAGATGCGCCGCCAGGTCGAGGTGGCGCGGACCTACACGCGCGCCGTGGCCGAGCGGCACGTCGCCGGCGAGGACGTCATCGCCGAGGCGTGCCTGGCCAAGCAGACCGCGTGCGACGCGGCGACGTACGTCTGCGACCAGGCGGTGCAGCTGCACGGCGGCACCGGCTACATGCACGGGACCGAGGTGGAGCGGCACTACCGCGACGCCCGGATCCTGCCGATCGGAGGAGGAGCGACCGAGGTGCTCACAGACTTGGCAGCCAGGTTGTTGGGGTACGCGTCATGACGCTGTTCCGGCCGATGACCGGTGAGGTGTCGATGCACATGGACGCCACGCCCGAGGAGGTGTGGGCCCTCGTCAGCGACGTGACGCGGATCGGCGAGTTCTCACCCGAGACCTTCGAGGCGCGTTGGACCCGTGGCTCGACCGGGCCCGAGGTGGGGGCGTCGTTCAAGGGGCACGTGAAGCGCAACGGCGTCGGGCCGACGTACTGGTCGCCGTGCCAGGTGACCAGGTGCGTGCCGAACGAGGTCTTCGAGTTCGCCGTCGGCACCGACGACGTCACGGTCAACAACTGGGGCTACCGGCTGGAGCCGAACGGCGGCGGCACCACGGTGACCGAGTACTTCCGGCTCGAGCCGACGGCGTACCTGCGGGTCTACTGGGCGCTGCTCGGGCCGCTCCGGGGACGCACCAACGAGAAGGGCATGCGCACGACCCTGGAGCGGATGAAGGCGGTCGTCGAGCGATGAGTGCCAACCGCGAGGCGATGCTCGAGAAGCTCCGCGACCTCGACGCCGAGCACGCCAGGGCCGTCGCGGGCGGCGGGCCGAAGTACGTCGACCGGCACCACGACCGCGGCAAGCTCATGCCGCGTGAGCGGATCGAGCTGCTCGTCGACGAGGGGTCGGCGTTCCTCGAGCTGTCACCCCTGGCGGGTTGGGGCTCGGACTTCACCGTCGGCGCGAGTGTGGTCACCGGCATCGGCGTCATCGAGGGCGTCGAGTGCATGATCACCGCCAACGACCCGTCGGTGAAGGGTGGCGCCAGCAACCCGTGGACGGTCAAGAAGATCTTCCGCGCCTCCCAGATCGCCGAGGAGAACGGGCTCCCGACCGTCGCGCTCGTCGAGTCCGGTGGCGCGGACCTGCCCACGCAGAAGGAGATCTTCATCCCGGGCGGCAAGCTGTTCCGCGACATCACCCGGTCCTCGGCGGCCAAGCAGCCGACGGTCGCGCTGGTCTTCGGCAACTCCACCGCCGGCGGCGCCTACGTGCCCGGCATGTCCGACTACACGGTGATGGTCAAGGAGCAGGCCAAGGTGTTCCTCGGCGGCCCACCGCTGGTCAAGATGGCGACCGGCGAGGAGTCGGACGACGAGTCGCTCGGAGGCGCGGAGATGCACGCCCGCACGAGCGGCCTGGCCGACTACCTGGCCGAGGACGAGCGCGACGCGATCCGGATCGGCCGCCGGATCGTGGCCCGGCTCAACTGGCGCAAAGCGGTCGCGCCCCCCGGCTCGTGGGCCGAGCCCGACGCCGACCCCGACGAGCTGCTCGACCTCATCCCCACCGACCTCAAGGAGCCGTTCGACCCGCGCGAGGTGGTCGCCCGCATCTGCGACGGCGTCTCGCCGAGCAACGAGGTGGCCTTCGACGAGTTCAAGCCGCTCTACGGCCCGTCGCTGGTGACGGGCTGGGCCCGGATCCACGGCCGACCGGTCGGCATCCTGGCCAACGCGCAGGGCGTGCTGTTCAGCGAGGAGGCGCAGAAGGCCACGCAGTTCATCCAGCTCGCCAACCAGGTCGACACCCCGCTGCTGTTCCTGCACAACACCACCGGCTACATGGTCGGCGCGGAGTACGAGCAGGGCGGGATCATCAAGCACGGCGCGATGATGATCAACGCGGTCTCGAACTCCCGCGGTGCCGCACCTGAGCGTGATCATGGGGGCGTCGTACGGCGCGGGGAACTACGGCATGAACGGCCGCGCCTACGACCCGCGCTTCCTCTTCACCTGGCCCTCGGCCAAGTCCGCGGTGATGGGCCCGGCCCAGCTGGCCGGCGTCCTCTCCATCGTCGCCCGGGCCGCCGCCGAGGCGCGCGGGCAGGAGTACGACGAGGTCGCCGACGCCGGCATGCGCGAGTTCGTCGAGGCCTCGGTCGAGGAGCAGTCGCTGCCGTTCTTCCTGTCCGGGATGCTCTACGACGACGGCGTCATCGACCCGCGGGACACCCGCACGATCCTCGGCATCTGCCTCTCCGTGATCGAGAACAAGGCGTACGCCGGCACGGACAGATTCGGAGTCTTCAGACCATGATCAAGCGAGCAGCGGCGCGCGAGGAACGAGCGCGGCGCGTGGGCGAGACGAGGTTGAGCGAGCCCTGCGACCGAGGAACGAGGTCGCAACGGGCGAAGCGAAGCCACCGCAGCCTGGGCTGGGACTCAACCACAGCTCACCAGGTTTCGAGACGGTCGCTGCGCGACCTCCTCAACCATCGGGTGGTGCGATGATCACGAGACTCTTGGTCGCCAACCGCGCTGAGATCGCGTCGCGGGTCTTCCGCACCTGCCGCACGCTCGGCATCTCGACGGTCGCGATCCACTCCGATGCCGACGCGGGCCTGCCGTACGTGCGCGAGGCCGATGTTGCCGTGCACCTGCCCGGCAGCACGCCGGCCGAGACCTACCTGGACGTCGACGCGGTCCTGGCGGCGGCCAAGGCGGCCGGCGCGGATGCGATCCACCCCGGCTACGGCTTCCTGTCGGAGAACGCCGACTTCGCCCGCGCGGTGGTCGCCGCCGGGCTCACCTGGGTCGGGCCGGAACCCGGGTCGATCGACGCGATGGGCTCGAAGATCGGGGCCAAGGAGCTGATGCGCGAGGCCGGCGTCCCGGTGCTCGAGGCGCCGGAGTCCCCGACCGAGGCCGACCTCCCGTTGCTGGTGAAGGCGTCGGCCGGCGGTGGTGGCCGAGGCATGCGGGTCGTCCGGTCGCTGGAAGGGCTGTCCCGTGAGGTCGCCGCCGCGGAGGCGGAGGCGGCGTCGGCGTTCGGCGACGGCACCGTCTTCCTCGAGCCGTACGTCGAGCGCGGTCGTCACGTCGAGGTCCAGGTCGTCGGCACCACCGTCTACGGAGATCGGGACTGCTCGCTGCAGCGGCGACACCAGAAGGTGGTGGAGGAGGCGCCGGCACCCGGCCTGAGCGAGGAGGTCCGCGCCGCGCTGCACGACGCGGCCCACAAAGCGGCCGAGGCGGTCGACTACCGGGGCGCCGGCACGGTCGAGTTCCTCTACGACCCGGCGACCGAGCGGTTCTGGTTCCTGGAGATGAACACCCGGCTCCAGGTCGAGCACCCGGTCACCGAGCTGGTGCACGGGGTGGACCTGGTCGAGCTGCAGATCGCCGCGGCCGAGGGCTCGGAGGCTTCGAGGCTCGCTGCGCTCGCACCTCAGCCACCGACCGGCCACGCCGTGGAGGTGAGGCTGTACGCCGAGGACCCGGCCGCCGACTACCAGCCGCAGAGCGGCGTGCTCACGAGGTTCGAGATCCCTCCGGAGGAGGGCGTCCGCGTCGACACCGGCTATGAGTCCGGCAGCACTGTGTCGACGCACTACGACGCGATGCTCGCCAAGGTCGTCGCCCATGCGCCCACACGTGACCAGGCGGCGCGCACGCTGGCAGGAGTTCTGGAGCGGGCTCGGATCCACGGGGTGCGGACCAACCGTGACCAACTGGTCGCTGTACTGCGCGACTCGGCGTTCCTGGCCGGTGACGTGTCCACCGACCTGCTCCCGCTGGTCGAGCTTGTCGAGACCCCCGCAGGGATGGCGCCTGCCGCAGCTGCCCTGGCACTCGCCGAGCTGGCCAAGGAGGCGCGGACCGTCCAGCGGGGGATCCCGGTGGCGTTCCGCAACGTGGTCTCGCAGCCGCAACTCACCGAGTTCGAGGGCGACACTGCGGTCCAGTGGTGGGGCACCCGGGACGGTTACGTTCTCGAGGGCGCCGTCGTGGTCTCGGCGAGCCCGACCTGCGTGGTGCTCGAGTCCGACGGGGTGCGGACGTCATACGACGTGAGCCACGGGGGCCACGATTCGTATGACGTCGACTGGCCGGGCGGGCATGCGGCGCTGCGGCGTACCCCGCGGTTCGTCGACCCGGCCGACGCGGTGGCGACCGGCAGCCTGCTGGCGCCGATGCCCGGCACCGTCGTCAGCGTCGCCGTCGAACGGGGCCAACGGGTCGAGGCCGGGCAGCCGGTGCTCGTCCTCGAGGCGATGAAGATGCAGCACACCGTGCGGGCACCTGGCCCGGGCACGGTGACCGAGATCGACGTGGAGCCCGGCGCGCAGGTCGCCGCCGGCGAGGTCCTGGCAGTCGTAGAGGAGTCGGAGTGACCAACAACTTCAGCGAGTCCGAGGAGCGTCAGGCGCTGCGGCGGGAGGTGGCCAAGCTCGCGTCGAAGTACGGACGCGACTGGTTCACCGCGAAGGCGCGCTCGGGCGAGAAGACCACCGAGCTGTGGCTCGAGATCGGCAAGAACGGCTACCTCGGCATCAACATCCCCGAGGAGTACGGCGGCGGGGGCGGTGGCATCGGCGACATCGCCGCGGTCTGCGAGGAGCTCGCCGCGCAGGGCTGCCCGCTGCTGCTCATGGTCGTGAGCCCGGCGATCTGCGGGACGATCATCAGCCGCTACGGCACCGAGGAGCAGAAGCGGCGCTGGCTGCCCGGCATCTGCGACGGCACCTCGACGATGGCCTTCGCGATCACCGAGCCGGACGCGGGCACCAACACCCACAACATCACCACCACCGCGCGCCGCGACGGCGACGAGTGGGTGCTCAACGGCCGCAAGATCTACATCTCCGGCGTCGACGAGGCCGACAACGTGCTCGTCGTCGCGCGCGCCGAGGACGCGAGGACGGGCAAGGTGAAGCCGGTGCTGTTCGTGGTGCCGACCGACGCCCCGGGCTTCGAGGCGAAGTCCATCCCGATGGAGATCGTCAGCCCCGAGCTCCAGTTCACCGTGTTCCTCGACGACGTCCGGCTGCCCGCGGACGCGATCGTCGGAGACGAGGACGGCGGCCTGGTGCAGCTGTTCGCGGGGCTCAACCCCGAGCGGATCATGGCAGCGTCGTTCTCGACCGGCCTGGCCCGGTTCGCGCTCGACCGCGCTGCTGCGTACGCCAAGGACCGGACCGTGTTCAAGGATGCGATCGGCTCGCACCAGGCGATCGCGCACCCGCTGGCGCAGAGCCACATCGAGATCGAGATGGCCCGGCTGATGACCCAGAAGGCGGCTGCGCTCTACGACGCCGGCGACGACCTGGGCGCCGGCGAGGCGGCGAACATGGCCAAGTACGCCGCCGCCGAGGCCGCGTGCGACGCGGCCGACCGGGCGGTGCAGACCCACGGCGGCAACGGGATCACCCAGGAGTACGGCATGGCCGGGCTGCTGGTGGCCACGCGGGCCGGCCGGATCGCGCCGGTGAGCCGGGAGATGATCCTCAACTTCGTGGCCATGCACTCCCTGGGGCTGCCCAAGAGCTACTGACCCAGCTGGGGTCCGTAGGTCCAGCCGGCCGCCTTCACCGTGTCGCGGCGCGCGTCGTCGGAGAACTCGCGCCCGCCGGCGTAGACCCGCGCGCCGTGCGCCACCCGCACCCAGGCCGGGTCGCGCAGGCAGGAGGCGGGGATCCGCAGGGTGACCGTCCGCGCCGCGCGGTCCAGCACGGCCCGGCCACAGTCGAGCTGGTTGGCGTCGGGGTCGATGAGCGTGAACGTCCCGCGGTTCTTCCCCGGCGGCACGATCAGCGCGACGTACCACTCGAAGTCGTCCTGCGAGGTGCGCAGGAACCACGTGAACTCCTGGTGGCCGCGGGCCGCGAGGTCGCGGAACTTCGTGGTGACCACCAGCGCGGCGTCGTAGGTCGCCCCGTAGCGCACGATGTCGCCGGTCCGCCGCTGCGGCTCCGGGTGGCGCGGGACGGTGTCCACGGACACCCCACGGCTGCGCACGTCACCGGCGGCGTCGCGGCCCTCCTCCTCGGCGGCCGCGGCGGGGGCGGCGGTCACGGCCAGGACGAACGCGGCGACGAGGGCGGTCAGGGTGCTCCTCGGGCCCGGCATGCGCCGCAGGGTAGCGGGTTCGAGGCCCCACCGCGCCCACTGATCTGCGACAGTTGAGGTGATGACAGTCGACGTGAACGACGGTGGCACCGCCAGCCCCTCCACAGACGACTGGTCGGGCGGCGGATCGGGCGCGCTCGCGGCGTACGCGCCCGGTGTCGCGGCCGCGTACGCCACCCTCGTCGGGGTCCGGCCCTCGGGGGTCTTCGACGAGCTGCTGACCGCTCCGGCGGTGGCGGCGTTCGCCGAGCAGTTCCGCGTCGACGTGTCCAGGACCGACGAGCGGCTGCGGGCCGACTTCGCCACGGTGACCGGTGGACACCAGCTCGCGGTCGCCCAGATGGTGTGGATCGCCGACGTCACCGTCCGGGTGCGGGCCGCGCTGGACGCCTTGTTCGGACCGTCCGTGTGGCCCGGCGAGCGGCGTCATCCCGTGGCGGACCTCTGGGGCGTCATCGAGAACTTCATGGCCTCGGTGGCCCGGTTGACGGCCCTGGACGCGACGACGACGGAGCTGGTCCGGCTCCGCGGTGCCCGGCAGCACGCCTGCCGGGTCTGTGCCTCGCGCCGGGCGGTGGAGGCGCTCGAGGCGGGTGCGGACGACGACCTGTTCGCGGCCGTCGACCACTACGCCGACAGCGACCTGCCGGCCCGGACCAAGGCGGCGCTCGCCCTGGTCGACGCGATGATCTGGACGCCGCTCGCCTGGCCGGCCGAGGTGGCGGACGAGGTCCGTGCGGTGCTCACGCCCACGGAGGCGGTCGAGGTCGTGCTCGACGTGGCGCGGAACGCGGCCAACAAGATCGCGGTCGCGCTGGGGGCCGACGTCCCGGAGGTCACCGACGGGGTCCAGCTGTTCCGCACCGACGCCGACGGCGTGCTGACGACCCTCTGAAACCGGGTGCCGAGACGGCGTCCGCATAGCCTTGACCCGTGGGGTTCGTCGACACGCTCGACCGAGCGCAGCGCGAGCGGTCCTTCTTCGGCTTCCCCGTGGCGACGTTCTTCAAGTTCATCGACGACCAGGGCCCCTACCTCGCGGCCATCATCAGCTTCTACGCGCTGCTCGCGATCTTCCCCCTCCTGCTGCTCGCCACGACGATCTTCGGCATCGTCCTGGCCGGGAACCCCGGCCTGCAGGAGCGGGTCCTCGACTCGGCCCTCGGCACCTTCCCGATCATCGGTGACGCCCTCGGCCGGCCAGAGGGGCTGCAGGGATCGACGATCGCGACGGTCTTCGGCGTGATGCTGGCGGTCTACGGCTCGCTCGGCCTGGGCCAGGCCCTGCAGAACGCACTCAACGTCGCCTGGTCGGTGCCGCGCAACAAGCGGCCGAACCCGATCACGCTGCGGCTCAAGAGCCTGGGTCTCGTGGTGCTGTCCGGCTTCTCGGTGCTGGCGATCACGATCGTGTCCACCATCGGGAGCGAGACCGAGGTGTTCGGTCCGCGGGTCGACGGCGTCCTGACCTGGGTGATCCGGCTGGTCACCGTGCTGCTGATCGGGCTGCTGCTCACCGCGGTCTTCCGGCTCGCGTCAGCGCGCCGCCACCACCTCGGGCGCGCGGCACCGGGCGCGTTCACGGTCGCGGTGCTCTGGCAGGCGCTGCAGTACGTCGGCACGTGGTACACCACCCGGGTCCTGGCCGAGACCGAGAAGATGACCTTCGCCTTCGGCCTGTTCGTCGGACTGATCGGGATCATCTACATCGCCTCGTTCATCGGCGTGATCGGCATCGAGGTCAACGTCGTCCTGGCCCGGCGGCTGTGGCCGCGCTCCCTGCGCACGCTGTTCGTCGACCGGGGCGAGCTGACCGACGCCGACCGCCGTGCCTACGCCAGCTACGTCCGCGCGCAGCAGCACAAGCAGACCGAGAACGTCGAGGTGAGCTTCACCGACCCCTCGACCGGCGAGCTGCACGTCGTCGACGACCCGGGGCCGACGGGTCTGCTGGGCCGGCAGTCAGTTCGTGGCCGCCCGCTGGCGCCACCACCGCCACCCGGCGGTGACGATGAGCGCGCCGACGATCGAGCCGATGATGCCGCTCGGCCGCAGCCGGATGCCGTCGCCCGCGAGCAGGCTGATGAGCAGCCCGCCGACGAACGAGCCGATCAGGCCGGCCGCGAACGCTAGCGGCCAGTCCACCTTGCCGTCCTCGCGGCCGAGGATCAGCTGGGCCGCCCCGCCCACGACCATGCCGAACAGGATCAGCGCCAGGATGAGCATGGGCGGAGCGTACGTACGCCCCGGATCGGCTCGACCCACCCGGAACGGGTGAGCGCGGCCTCGACCTCCCGCCGTCGCGATCCCGGGGGGCGATGGCCCGGACGGGCCACCCGGACTAGCCCACCCGGGCCGTTTCCGGCCGCTCCCGGGCCCGTGTCGACACATCTCACGCGCGTCGCTTGACCAATCGTGGTGAAAACGTGTGTATTTCACCCAATCCAGTCGACTTACGTAATTAAATCTGGATTGTTCGTTCTCGGGAAGCCCTGTCTGACGCGGCCCTGCCGCCTGAAACTGTGAGTGAGGCTCCCATGCGCACACGCATGCGCATCCTCGGCGCCACGGTGATCACCTCGGTCGCCGCAGCCGCCGTCCCGATCCTGGCATCGTCGGACGCCGACGCCGCCCGGTTCACCATCGACAACGTCGTGGTCTACCGCGTCGGCTCCGGCGCCGCCCTGAGCAACGCGGCCGCACCGGTGTTCCTCGACGAGTACGACCAGACCGGCACGAAGGTGCAGTCGATCGCCCTGCCGACGGCTGCGTCCGACGGCAACGCGGCGCTGACCGCCGCCGGGCTGTCGCGCTCCGAGGGGCTGATCAGCCGCTCGGCGGACGGGAAGTACCTCGCGGTCACCGGGTACGACGCCGCGGTCGGCGCCACCGGTCCGTCGGGGGCCTCGCTCACCGCGTCCGCTCCGGGCTCGGTCGCCCGCGTGGTCGGCATCGTCGACGCCAACGGCATCGCCGACACGAGCACCGCGCTCACCTCGGCCGGCGCCCCCAAGATCGTCCGCTCCGCCCTCACCGACGGCGACCGGATCTGGGCGACGGGCGGCAACGGCGGCATCGTCACGACGACGCTCGGCTCTGCCGCGAGCAGCACGGTCGCCGGGACCGCCGACTCGAACTTCACCTCGCTCACCGCGCAGGGCGGCCAGCTCTTCGCCAGCGGCATCCTGGCGAACCGGGTCTCCAAGGTCGGCAGCGGCTTCCCGTCGGGTGCGGCCGCGCTGGCCGACGTCCCTGGCCTGCCCGCGAACCTGCTGGCCTACGGGTACGCGTTCTTCGACCTGACCGGGGCCGGCTGGTCCGGCACCAACCTGGACACCCTCTATCTCGCCAACGCCTCGAAGCGCGCCGGCACGCTGGACAAGTACCGCTTCGACGGCACCTCCTGGACCCTGGCCCAGCAGCTCGACGTCGCGGGCGTCACCGGCCTGGTCGGCAACGCCAGCGGCGGCAACGTCAGCCTGGCGCTCACCACGCCGACCAAGCTGCTGAAGGTCCTCGACACCGGGGCCAGCGGCACCGCCACCCTCGGCGGCGTCTCGACCCTCGCCACCGCGGCCGCCGGCACCGAGTTCCGCGGCCTCGCGCTCGCCCCGACCGGCACCCCGGGCCCGTCGACGTTCGTGCGCAGCCCGGCCACCGGGGCGACCGTCAACATCGCCTCCGCGGGCGTGCCCGTGTCGGCGTACGTGAAGTCGCCGGGCGGCGCGGTCACCGGCGTCACGCTCACCATCGGCTCGAGCACCGTGAACGCCACCAAGGGCGGCGGCGACGTGTGGACCGGGACCATCCCGAACACCGGCCTCGCCCTCGGCGCGACGACGCTGACCGTGGCCGCGACCGGTCCCGGCGGCACCACCACGGTGACCCGGTCGATCACGCTGAGCAACGCCACGACGACCACCCCGCCGCCGACCGGTCCCACCGTGCCGGCCGGCGCCCTGGCCGCCGGGAAGTACGCGCCCAGCGACCCGAAGGTGACCAAGAAGGGCAAGTGGAAGTCGTACAAGTCCACGTCCTCGCCGACCAAGAAGGGCCTGACCAGCAAGAAGAAGAAGTCGTCGCTGACCGCCAAGGTCTACGGCACCTCCCTGGTCCTCACCTTCGACAAGACCGCCAAGTCCGGGAAGGTCAGCGTGGTCATCGACGGCAAGAAGACGACCATCGACCTCTACAGCGCCAAGCCCAAGGCGCTGAAGAAGAAGTTCAAGCTCGCCGGGCCGCTGGCCTCGCACACGGTGGTCATCACCGTGCTCGGGACCAAGGGGGCCAAGAGCAAGGGCATCGCCGTCAGCCTCGGCGCGCTGGAGGTCAAGTGATGAACCGGACCACCCCAGCCACCCGACCCGACCACCACGAAGGACGTCCCTCGATGGGCAAGAACCGACGCCCCCTCTCCCTGGTCGCGGTCGCCGGTGCCGCGCTGGCCCTCGCCGTCGGCGGGATCCAGCCGGCCTCGGCCGACCCCGACAACGGCAACCCCGGAACCCCGCCGGCTGGCAAGAACGCGAACCAGATCTACGCGACCGTCGGTGCCGATGCGTTCGCGGAGCTCACCAACAACATTGCGGTCAACTACAACGGAGAGACCCCGGCGCCGACCCGGGTGATCGCGTCGTACGACGCGATCAACCCGGTCACGGCCGTCGCCGGCGAGAACATCACCACCAAGCCGGGCTGCACGATCGCCCGGCCCAACGGTGCCAACGCCGGCATCACCGCGCTGACGCTGAACCAGAAGAGCACGGTCGACACCAACGAGTACTGCATCGACTTCGTGCGTTCCAGCCGGGCCAAGGGCGCGGCCGCGGCCGAGCAGAACCTGACGTTCTACGCGCAGAGCCGGGACGCGGTCAGCTATGCGGTGATCGGCAACGCCTACGCGCCGACCACCCCGCTGAGCACGACCCAGCTGAAGGACATCTTCGAGTGCACGACCCGCGACTGGAGCCAGGTCGGTGGGCAGGCGGGAGCCATCCACCTGTACCTGCCTCCGTCCACGGCGGCGACGTACACGTTCTTCCTGCAGGCCATCGGGTCGAGCCTGACCAACGTCCAGGCGGGCTGCGCCGGGCTGCCGACGGTGTTCGTCGGCCAGCAGAACGACGGCCAGTCGATCAACGGTGACCCGCAGGGGATCCTGCCCTACGCGGTGACCAAGTGGGCGGCCCAGGGCAACGGCGCCCCGGGCATCCTCGACCTGCGGGGCGGCGCCCACATCGGCACCGCCAACACGGCGACCTCCCCGTTCACGACGGCCACCGTGGGTGGAGCCGACTACCAGGTGTTGAACCCGGCGTTCACCACCGGGGCGAGCGCCTCCTTCGGCCGGTTCTTCTTCAACGCGGTGCGCAACGACGCGCCCCAGGAGCTGAAGGACATCTTCGCGGCCGGCGGCTACCTCTGCGACAACGCCGACGAGTTCCTCATCCCGTTCGGCAACACCCCCCTGGGGGACGACACCAGCCAGACGCAGTACTGCGGCAAGCCCAACTGACGGGCTGACCGCAGCCGACGCGGTGGCGGGCCGACGGGCCCGCCACCGCCACCGAGGAAGGACCAGACCACGATGTGGAACGGGTGCACTCCACGACCGGAAGCCCGCTGGCGGGTGGCCTGGGCGCTGACCACCGCCGCGCTGCTCGGGGCGCTGCTGGTGCTCGCCTCCGCTCCGGTCACCAGCCCCGCGGCCGCCGAGGCCGCGCTCCAGGCGGCCGGCGACTCGGCCACCGCGGTCACCGTCCCGGCGCCGGGCGCCGGCCCGGGCGCCTCGGTGACCGTCAGCAAGACGACCGGGCTGGTCAACCAGACCGTGCTCGTCTCCTGGCAGGGCTTCCGGCCCAGCTCGGACAGCCGGCTGGCCAACGCCGGCGACTCCCTCGACGTCAACACCGAGCGGCCGGTGCGGGTCTACCAGTGCCGTACCGCCGACCCGCAGAGCTCGAGCGACTGCTACGGGTCGCCCGGCTTCCGCGGTATCCCCGCCACCGACGCCGACCCGGGACAGCCCGAGGTGGTGCCGTTCACCTACCCCGGCCAGACCAACAAGTTCGACGCCACCCCCGACGGCCCCTCCAACTGGCAGGACAACGTGACCCGCGCGGACGGCACCGGCGAGGTGTCGGTCCAGGTCTTCACCAAGCGGGAGTCAGCAGCCCTCGGCTGTGACTCCGACGCGCCGTGCTCGATCGTGGTCGTGCCCAACTACGGCCGGCCGACGGGCTCGACCGAGGACCAGATGGACGCGCCGTGGTCCTGGGCCCGCCGCACCGTGGTGCCGCTCACCTTCCTCCCGGTGCAGGACGCCTGCCCCCTCAGCGGCGACGCTCTCCGGGTCGAGGGCAGCCCGATGGTCGCCGCGACCCTGGCCAGCTGGCGCGGCCGCACCTGCACCCTGGCCAGCGACGCCGTGACCCTCGACTTCACCACCATCGGCGAGCCGCAGACCCGCGGCGACGTGGCCAGCAGCACCACCGGCGTCGGCCTGGTCATCGACCCGCTCGAGAAGGCCGACGCGAAGCTGGCGGGCGTGGTGTACGCGCCGGTCTCGGTGACCGGCCTGGTGGTCGCGTTCCAGATCGACGACGCCGACGGCAAGCCGATCACCGACCTCAAGCTCAACGCCCGCCTGGTCGCGAAGCTCGTCACCGCGTCGTATCGCTCCGGCGGCAACCCCGCCGTGATCAACAACCCGGTCAACATCTTCCGCGACCCCGAGCTCCTGGCCCTCAACCCGGACGTGCACTTCCCCGGGGGCGCCCCCGGCAACCACCCGCTGATCCTGGGCGACTCCTCGGACACCACCCTGGCGCTGACCCGGTGGCTGGCCGCCGACCCGGACGCGGCCGCCTTCATCGCCGGCACGCCGGACCCGTGGGGGATGACCGTCAACGCGAACTACAAGGGGCTCGCGCTGCCCTTCGACATCTTCCCGCTGCTCGACCAGCAGATGTCGGACACCTACGCGCCGGTCCAGGAGCTCGACGCGCTGGCCCGCCAGGTCTCGATCGCCCAGTTCCCGGGGGCGCTCACCGTGCTGGAGGGTGGCGTCAACATCACCATCAAGCCGCCGCGGCAGAACCCCGGACGGCGCGAGGTGATCGGCATCGTCGACGCCGCGGCGGCCGCACGGTTCCGGCTGTCCACCGCGTCGCTGCTGAACGCCGGCGGGGCCTTCGTGAAGCCGACGAACGCCTCCATGCTGACGGCGGTCGACCACTCCACGGTGGGCAGGGACGGCGTGACCCGGAGCGTGGACCTCACCGACAAGGAGCCGGGGATCTACCCGCTGACCCTGCAGGTCTCGGCGGCGCTGTCGACGCTGGCTCCTCAGGAGGAGCGCGCCCAGATGGCCCGGCTTCCTCTCCTACGTCGCCGACGCCGGCCAGACGCCGGGCGACGAGACCGGCCAGCTCCCCGAGGGCCACGCCCCGCTGACCGACGCCCAGCGCGGCCAGGTGCTGGCCGCCCGCAAGGCGGTGCTGGCCGGGCCCAAGGCCACCCCCACGCCGAGCGCGTCCCCCACGCCCTCGGCCAGCCCCACAGACCCGTCGGACGCACCCTCCGACGGCGGTGGCGGCGCCCCACCAGACGTGGTGGGGCCCGCCCCGGTTGACGCGAGCCCGTCGGCGGCGGACCTCCTGCACGACCCGCGGCCGTCGAACCCCGTCCCCGAGCAGCCGACCATGCTGACCGTCGGCGCGCAGCTGGCGGGCAACCGGCTGGTCGTGCTGCCGGCGCTGGGCGTCCTCGCGCTCGTCGCCCTGGTCGGCGGCCCGTTGCTGATGTGGATGAGCCAGACCGGACGGGGGCCCCAGTGGCTACGACGGTGAGTGCGCCGCCCGAGCCCGAGGTCGACACCGTGGAGTCCGCCCCGAGGCGGCGCACGGGTCGGTCCCGGCGGCGGGGCGCCGAGCGCGAGCCGCGTCCCCCGCGCGAGCGGCGGCCCTTCCAGGTGACGACCGGGGTGGTCATCGCCTCCGGGCTGATGCTGGTGACCGGGCTCGTCGCGCTGTTCGGGCTGTTCCTGTTCGTCGGTTCAGGGATCGCGGCCGGCCGCGACCAGGACGTGATGTACGACGACCTGCAGGAACAGCTGGCCCTGGCCACCGTCCCCGTCAACGGCGCGATCCCGACCGGCACACCGATCGGCATCGTCGAGATCCCGCGGCTGCGCGTCGAGCAGGTCTTCGTCCAGGGCAGCGCCTCGGAGCAGACCCTCGACGGGCCCGGGCTGCGCCACGACACGGTGCTCCCCGGCCAGGCCGGCGCCTCGGTGCTGGTCGGTCGGCGCGCGACCTTCGGGCGCGCCGTTCCGCCACCTCGACCAGCTCCGGGTGGGCGACCGGATCGAGGTCACGACAGGACAGGGCCAGTTCACCTACGTGGTCGACCTGGTCCGGACGAGCGACTCGCCCGACGTGCAGATCGAGCAGGTGCCCGCCCGGTTGACCCTGGTGACCTCCGATCCAGCCCTCACGCCCACCCGGAGCCTCCAGGTCTCCGCGAAGCTCGACGGCGACCCGCTCCCGGCGACCACCCGTCAGGGCACCGTGGCCGACGACCTGCCCGGCGAGGGCAGCTCGGGCCGGCAGATCTCCCTGCTGCTCTGGGCCCAGGCGCTGCTCATCGTCACCGCGTTCACCACCTGGACCGCGCTGCGCAAGCCGAACCGCGGCGGCCTCTGGATCGGAGCGCTGCCGGTGCTGCCTCGCGCTGCTCTGGAAGGTCTTCGAGAACCTCGCCGTCCTCCTCCCCAACACCCTCTGACCACGACGCCCGACCCACGGAAGAGCCACCGATGACCATCGACTCGATCTCCCCGAGCGACGCGACCACCGTCCTCACCGCGACCGCTGCGGCCGGGCCCGCCGGCCCCGCCGGCCTCGTGGCCGAGGCGGTGAGCGCGTGGTTCGGGGACCACCAGGTGCTCAGTGACGTCGACCTGCGCATGGAGCCCGGCCAGGTGACCGCCCTCATCGGCCCGTCCGGGTGCGGCAAGTCGACGTTCCTGCGCATCCTCAACCGGATGCACGAGCTGGTCCCGGGAGCCAGCCTCGCCGGCCAGGTGCTGCTGGACGGCGAGGACATCTACGACCCGGCCGCGCCGGCCGATCGAGAGCCGGCGGCGGATCGGCATGGTCTTCCAGAAGGCGAACCCGTTCCCGACCATGTCGGTCTACGACAACGTGCTGGCCGGGCTGAAGCTCACCGGCCGCAAGCCCCCGGGCAAGGGCGGCGCCGACGACCTCGTCGAGCGCAGCCTGCGCAGCGCCGGCCTGTGGGAGGAGGTGAAGTCCCGTCTCGGTACGCCGGGCTCGTCGCTCTCGGGCGGTCAGCAGCAGCGGCTGTGCATCGCCCGCGCGCTCGCCGTACGTCCCGACGTGCTGCTCATGGACGAGCCCTGCTCGGCGCTCGACCCCACGTCCACCCGCCGGGTCGAGGAGACGATCCGCGCCATCGCCGGCGAGGTCACCGTCGTGATCGTCACCCACAACATGCAGCAGGCCCAGCGGGTCTCGGACCGCTGCGCGTTCTTCCTGGCCGCCGAGGGCCTGCCGGGCCACATCGTCGAGCAGGGCGACACGAGCGACGTCTTCGAGCGCCCGCGCGACGAGCGCACCGCCGACTACGTCAACGGGCGCTTCGGATGAGCACCGACACCGCCACGATCGCCGACGCCGCGGCCACCGGCCGAGCGGCGCACGCATCACCGCCGCGGCCCGACGCGCTCCGACCGGGTCTTCGTGCACGGAGCCCGGTCCGCCGCGCTCACCGCGCTCGTCGTCATGGCGCTGATCGGCACCTTCCTCGCCGATCGGCGCGATGCCGGCCCTGCGGTCGCAGGGGTGGAGCTTCCTCACCGAGAACGAGTGGCTGCCCGAGGCCGACAAGTTCGGCATCGCCTCGCTGCTCTGGGGCACCGTCCTGATCGGGGTCTTCGCGCTGGTGGTCGCGGTGCCGGTCGCGCTGGGCGCCGCCCTGTTCATCAGCGAGTACGCCCCGCGCTCGCTCAAGAAGCCGCTCATCACGCTGGTCGACCTGATGGCCGCGGTGCCGGCGATCATCTACGCGATCTGGGCGCTGTTCTTCCTCCAGGAGCACCTGCTGACCGTCGCCGAGTGGCTCTCGGTGCACCTCGGGACGTGGCTGCCGTTCCTGACCGTGCAGCGTGCCGGACTCGCCGTCGTCGTACACCTCCTCGGCGTTCATCGCCGGCATCGCCGTCGGTGTGGTCGTGCTGCCGACGATGACCTCGGTGATGCGCGAGGTGTTCTCGCAGGCGCCGATCGGTGAGCGCGAGGGCGCGATCGCACTGGGGGCCACGCGCTGGGGGATGATCCGCACCGTCGTCCTGCCCTTCGGCCGCGCCGGCATCATCGGCGGCGTGATGCTCGGCCTCGGCCGGGCCCTCGGCGAGACGATCGTGGTCTACGCCCTGATCTCGCCGATGTTCGACTTCACCACCCACCCGCTCGAGAGCGGCACCAACGCGATCGCCGCGCACATCGCCTCGCGCTACTCCGAGTCCGGTGGCGTCGCGCTGGCCGGCCTGCTCGGCGCGGGCCTGGTGCTGTTCGTGTTCACCCTCGTCATCAACACGCTCGCCGGCATCGTGGTGAGCCGGTCGCGCTGCGGCGCAGCGACGGAGATCTGACATGACGCGTCCTCGCCCCCGCCGCCCCGGCAGACCGCGGCCCCGCCGACCCCCCACCGCCCGGCTGCCCGGGTGCGGGTCGGCGGGCGTCGACCCGGAGCTGCTCAGCCACGTCCTGTACGCCGGCCTCGGCGCGCTCGCGCTGGCCTGGTTGGCCTACGAGCGGCTGCTGCCGCTCAGCGGTGCGATCGGCTTCTGGCTGTCCTGGTACGTCGTCTTCCTGGTCATGCTCGCCGCCATCAGCGCGCACCATGCTCGACCGGCAGGGCGTCCTCGACCGCTTGGTCGGGGCGCTGGTGACCACGGCCGGGCTGCTCCTGGTGGCGGCGCTGGCCGGCATCGTGATCTTCACGTTCGTGCGCGGCAAGGAGGCGCTCAGCCACCTGAACTTCTTCACCGAGACCACGGCGTACATCGGTCCGGACGCCCCGCTCGACGAGGGCGGCATCTACGCCGCGATGATCGGCACCCTCGAGCAGGTCGCGATCTCGCTGGTCCTGAGCGTGCCGCTCGGCATCGCCACCGCCGTCTACCTCAGCGAGGTGCGCGGCCGGCTGGCCCGGGTGGTGCGGACCGTGGTCGAGGCGATGACGGCCGTGCCCGACCATCGTGGCCGGCCTGTTCATCTACTCGCTCTGCATCATCCAGCTCGGCTGGGAGCGCAGCGGCCTCGCGGCGTCCCTGGCGCTGAGCGTGAGCATGATCCCGGTCGTCACGACGACGGCCGAGGTGGTGCTGCGGCTCGTGCCCAACGGCCTGCGCGAGGCCTCGCTCGCCCTCGGCACGACGCAGTGGCAGACCGTGCGCCGCGTCGTGCTGCCCACGGCGCGGCCCGGCCTGGTCACCGCGGTCCTGCTCGGGGTGGCCCGGGTCATCGGCGAGACCTCGCCGGTCCTGCTCGTGGCCGGCTCCACCAACGAGCTCAACTACGACCCGACGCACGGCCCCCAGCTCTCGCTGCCGCTGTTCGTGTTCACCGGCATGCGCCAGCCGCTCGACGTGGCGATCCAGCGGGCCTTCGGGGCCGGCGTCGTGCTGCTGGTGCTCGTCGTCGTCTTCTTCGCCCTGGCCCGCATCGTCGGTGGCCGTGAGCCCGGCCACCTGAGCGGCCGACAGCGCCGCCGTCTCGCGGCAGCCGCCGCCTCCCGAGGAGAGAACCGCATGATCGCCGTACGTCGCATCGTGGCCGTCGTGGCCGCCACCATGGCCGCCGGCCTGGTCCTCGTGCCCGCGCCGGCGGCGCAGGCCGACACCTACGTGCCCATCTCCGGCGCCGGCTCGACGTGGAGCCAGGTCGCGGTCGACGCCTGGCGAGCCGACATCCGGGCCAGCGGCGTCGTGGTGAACTTCGCCGGCACCGGCTCGACCGACGGCCGCTCGCAGTTCATCCAGGCCACGGTCGACTTCGCCAACACCGAGATCCCCTTCCAGAACCCGCCCGAGCCCGGGCAGCAGGCCGAGTCCCCGTCGCGCGACTACGCCTACCTGCCGATCGTGGCCGGCGGCACGTCGTTCATGTACAACCTCACCGTCGGCGGCGCAGCGGGTCCGCGACCTGCGGCTCTCGGCGAGCACGCTGTCGAAGATCTTCACCGGCGCGATCACCCGCTGGAGCGACCCGGCGATCACCGCCGACTACGGCAAGCCGCTCCCCGACATCCCGATCATCCCCGTCGTCCGCTCCGACGGCGCCGGCGCCTCGGCGCAGTTCACCAAGTACATGGCCAGCCAGGCGCCCTCGATCTACTGCCCCTTCATCCGCGGCAAGCTGCACCTCAGCAGCGGCTGCCCGAGCGTCTCCTTCTACCCGGCCTTCGGGAGCTCGAAGGCCCAGGTCGGGCTCGAACGGCGTCGCCAACTACGTCTCGGCGTCGTACGGCGCCGGGCTCGATCGGCTACGTCGAGTACGCCTACGCCAAGCGGATCAACTTCCCGGTGATCGGGCTGCTCAACAAGGCCGGGTACTACGCCCAGCCGACGGCGGGCAACGTCGCGGTGGCGCTCACCAAGGCGGCAGATCAACCCCGACCTGACCCAGAACCTCGAGTCGGTCTACACCAACCCGGACCCGCGGGCCTACCCGATGTCGAGCTACAGCTACATGGTCATCCCGACGTCGACGGACTCGCCGTTCAACACCGACAAGGGCAAGACGCTCTCGACGTTCATCAACTACTTCCTGTGCCAGGGCCAGCAGAAGGCCGACATCCTCGGCTACTCACCGCTGCCCAAGAACCTCGTGCTCGCCGGCTTCGACCAGGTCAAGCGGATCCCGGGCGCGGTCGCGTCGCCGGCGCATCGACGTCCTGCAACAACCCGGCCCTCGACATCCTCAACTCCGCGCCGCAGCCCGACCCGTGCACCAAGCAGGGCGCCACCGGGTGCGGGACCGGAGCGAGCACCAACGGCGCCGGCGCGTCCAACGGCAACGGGAACGGCAACGGCAACGGCGGCAAGGGCGGGGGGACGACGACGGCGAGCGGGACGACCGACGGCGCCACCACCACCGACGCCACGGGCGGCGCCGGTACGACGGACCCAGGGACCGTCGACCCGCTCGGCGGGGCCGCGGCCCCCACCGCGGCCGACCCGCTCGCCGGGGGCGCGGCCGTCGACCCGGCCGCGGCCGACACCGGTGGCGGGGCCGCGCTGGCCGCGGCGCCTGGGGCCGTGGTGCAGCTGACCGGCGGCCGGGACGGGCAGGGCTCGGCGGCGGCGTGGATCGGGGTCGTCGCGCTGGCGTTGACCGTGCTCACCCCACCGTTCCTGCTGCAGCGCCACCGACGTCGACGATGACGCTGCGGCGGGTCGTGGTGGTCGCGGCGGCCTGGCTGGTGGTGCTCGGCACGGCGGCCGGGCTGTCGGCGGCGGCGCTCTCGCTCCTGCGCGACCCCGAGCCGATCCTGGAGTACGACGCGGGCCGGCTCGTCGCCGCCGTACCCACGTCCGCGTCCGCGCCGACCTCCTCCGGGACCGCGGGGCCGGTCGTGGATCCGGCCTGGGTCTCGAGCACGGCGGCGGCCTCCGGGCTCCCGGCCGAGGCCGTCCGCGCGTACGCCACCGCCACCCTGCGCCTGGCCGCCGAGCAGCCCGGCTGCGGCCTCGGCTGGTCCACGCTGGCCGGGATCGGCGAGGTCGAGTCCGTGCACGGCACCGTGGGTGGGCGCCGGCTGCTGGTCGACGGCCGGTCCAGCCGGCCGATCGTCGGGCCGGCGCTCGACGGCCGCGGGCCGGTCGCGGCGATCCGGGCCGGCGCGGACGGCGCCGCGCTCCACGGCGACCCGGTGTGGGACCACGCGGTGGGTCCGTTGCAGTTCCTGCCCGGCACCTGGGCGACCTGGGGCGCCGACGGTGACGGGGACGGCGTCGCCGACCCGCAGGACCTCGACGACGCCGCGTACGCCGCCGGCCGCTACCTCTGCGCGGACGGCGGGGACCTCGCCGACGGCGCGGCCTGGCAGGCGGCGGTGCTGTCGTACAACCACTCGGCGAGCTACGTGGCCGCGGTCTACGCCGCGGCGGTCCGGCTGGCCGAAGCCTGACGGACCGGGCGGCGCGCTACCGTCCTCGGGGAAGGGTCTCGGGCACGAAGGAGCAGTCATGACGCGGGACCGCACGCAGCTCGTGGGTGCCGCCGTCTCGCTGCTGGTGCTGGCGCTCCTGGTCGCCCTCGACATGTCGCTGTCCCCCGACGACGCGATCCTCACCTCGATGTTCGCGCTGGCACCGCTGATCGCCTGTGCGGTGGTCCCGGTCGCGGCGACGTCCGTGATCGCCGGAATGTCCGTGGTCGCCGCCGTGCTCTCCGGCGCGTGGAACGACACGGGCGGCACCGTGCAGCAGGACGTCCGCATCCTCAACGTCGTCCTCGTCTCCGTTGCGGCCATCGTGATCGCGGCGGTCCGCGTGCGGCGCGAGCGTCGCTTCGCGGAGGTGTCGGAGATCGCCCAGGTCGCGCAGCGCGCCATTCTGCCGGTGCTGCCGCCGCGCGCGGGCGACGTCGCCATCGCCGCGCGCTACCAGTCGGCCGCGCGCGACGCCCTGGTCGGCGGTGACCTCTTCGACTGCTACCACTCCGAGCAGCACGTCCGGCTGCTGGTCGGGGACGTCCGCGGCAAGGGGATCGCCGGCGTCGAGCAGGCGGCGCGGGTGATCCGCGCGTTCCGCCAGTCCGCCGCCCTCCGCGCGACCCTCGTCGAGGTCGCCGAGGAGATGGACGCCTACCTGGAGGGCTTCTTCGCCGACGAGGAGTTCGTGACCGTGCTGCTCGTCGACGTCACCGAGCCGGGCGTGCTCGCGCTCGTCAGTGCCGGACACCCCGACCCCGAGCTGGTGCGCGCGGACGACGCGCGGGTGCTCGACCTGCCGAGGGGGCTGCCCCTCGGGCTCGGGCTGGGTCGCGCCGGGGGCGGGTACGTTCAGGACTCCGTGCCCTGGTCGCCCGGCGACCGGCTGCTGATGTACACCGACGGGCTGAGCGAGGCACGCGACGCGCGCGGGGAGTTCCTCGCGGTCTCGACGCTCGCGTCCCAGGTGCGGTCGGGTCCGGTTGAGCGCGCGGTCGAGGAGGTCGTCGACGCGGTCGGCCGGCACGTCCCGCGCGGCCGGCTCGAGGACGACCTCGCCGTCGTGGTCATCGAGCACCTGCCTCGGACCGCCGCAGTGGGAGCACCTGCCGGAGGCGCGACCGCGCTGCTGCGCCTCGGCTGAGGGGGTCGGCTCCAGCCCGCGCGGTCCGTCGTGGGGCAGCCCGGACCGGCCGCAGGGCCGGCGAGGCAGGGTCGCGACGCGTCACCCGCCGGCAGCTCTCCACTCCCGACTGAGCAGCCCGTAGACCCAGGAATCGGAGACGTCGCCGTTGACGACGCAGTCCTCGCGCAGCGTGCCCTCGTGCACGAAACCCAGCTTCTCCAGGACGCGGGCCGAGGCGGCGTTGCGGGTGTCGGCCTCCGCCTGGACCCGGTTCAGCGGCAGCGTGTCGAAACCCCACTGGAGCAACGCGCGCGCGGCTTCGGTCGCGTAGCCGTGGCCCCAGGCCGCCTGCGTGAGGCAGTAGCCCAGCGACGCGCTGCGGAAGTCGGGGTTCCAGCGGGTCAGGCCGCACCAGCCGAGGAACGCGCCGTCGGTCGCCCGGTCCATCGCCAGTCGCGCCCCAGTGCCCTCCTCCGCGAGCTGCCTGCAGGTGGCGAGGAAGCGCTCGGCGCGTGCGGGCTCGGTCCACGGCGGCGCGTCCCAGTAGCGCAGCACGAAGGCGTCGCCGTGCAGCGCGTAGAGGGCGTCGGCGTCCGCGTCCGTGAAGGGACGCAGCCGCAGGCGGGCGGTGACCAGCGTCGGGGTCGGCAGGGACACGAGCGTCATCGTGCCTCAGGCAGTACGGGGTCGCGTTTGCGCATGGCGGCCCGGTGGACGGTGGGGGCCTGCCCGCCGCCCCGAGTGATGAGTTCTCGCGCCCGCAGCCGTCACACCTACGACGGGACACGGTGAGGCGGAAGGATGAGCGATGAGTGTGGACACGCGGGTGGAGGAGCTGGGCGTGGGCGGTCTGGGTGAGGTCGACGAGCCGGCGTTCACGGGGCTGGCGGAGCGGCACCGGCGCGAGCTGCACGTGCACTGCTACCGGATGCTCGGCTCGTTCGAGGACGCCGAGGACACCGTCCAGGAGACGTTCCTGCGGGCCTGGCGGCGGCGCGAGACCTTCGAGGGGCGGTCGACGTTCCGGGCCTGGCTGTACCGGATCGCGACCAACGCCTGCCTCGACCTGCTCGCCCGATGCCGGCCGGAGCCGGCGACCGGGGGCGAGGTGCTGTGGCTGCAGCCGTACCCCGACCGGCTGCTCGACGAGCTGCCCGCGGGCGACACGGACGACCCGGAGGCCGTCGCGCTCGCGCGGGAGACGATCGAGCTGGCGTACGTCGTCGCGGTCCAGCACCTCGCCCCGCGCCCGCGGGCCGTGCTGATCCTGCGCGACGTGCTCGGCTGGCCGGCCAGGGACGTCGCGGAGCTCCTCGGCGACTCGGTCAACTCCGTGAACAGCGCCCTGCAGCGGGCCCGGGCCGGGATGCGGGAGCACCTGCCCGCCGAGCGGCAGGACTGGACGGGCGGCGAGGAGGACGCCGGCACGCGCGACCTGGTACGCCGCTTCACCGACGCCAGCGTCGCCACGGACGTCGCGACGCTCGCGACCATGCTGCGCGACGACGTCCGCTGCTCGATGCCGCCGACGCCGGGCCTGTACGTCGGTCGCGACGCGGTCGTCGGCGACTGGGTCACGAGCGGGTTCGAGGACATGACGGGCCTGCGGCCCGTCCTCACCGCCGTGAACCGGCAGCCCGCGGTCGCCTTCTACCACTGGCAGGAGCGGGAGGGTGCCTACCTGCCGCTGACGCTCGACGTCCTGCGCATCACCGGCAGGGCGATCACCGAGATCGTCACCTTCCACGCCGACCGCTTCGCGCGGCTCGGGCTGCCCGAACGACTGCCGGCGGACGACCCGGCGTAGCCCCGGTGCGCAAGCTCGCGCCGTACCGATCCGGCTGAGAGGGTGACGCCGTGCTGAACGAGGTGGCCGACGGGGTCTGGGTCCGGCAGAGCGAGTGGGTCTGGAGCAACGCCGTCGTGGTGCGCGCCGAGGACGGGCTGGTCCTGGTCGACCCCGGCATCGACGGCGCGGACCTCGAGCAGCTCGCCGACGACGTCGGCCGCCTCGGTGTCCCGGTCGTGGCCGGGTTCTCCACCCACCTGCACTGGGACCACCTGCTCTGGCACGCCCGGTTCGGCGACGTACCGCGCTACGCCACCACGTCGAGCGCCGAGGCTGTCGGTGCGGTCCGCGAGCGGGCACAGGCGATGGCGGCGGAGAGCGCGCAGGGGGTCCCGCTCGAGCTGATCGGCCTCCTCACCCCGCTGCCCGCGGACGGCGGGCCCCTGCCGGGCGAGCTCGTCGAGCACGAGGCACACGCCATCGGCCACGCCGCGCTCCTCCTCGCGGACCGCGGCGTCCTGGTCGCCGGCGACATGCTGTCCGACGTGCTGATCCCGATGCTCGACGCCCGGCGGCCCGGCCAGCTCGGCGCCTACGAGACGGCCCTCGACCGCCTCGACGCTGCCACCCGGAGCGTCGACGTCGTGGTCCCTGGCCACGGCGCCGTCGCCACGGGCCCCGAGGTGGCGGCCCGGCTCGCCGCCGACCGCGCGTACCTCGACGCGATCGGACGCGGCGAGGACCCGGTCGACGCCCGGCTCGACCAGGACTGGCTCGCCGGCATCCACCGGTCGAACCTCGAGCAGGCCAGCCAGCGGTAGCGCTACCCGCGCCCCTCGGCCGAGGACGAGCCGCGGGTCAGCTGTTCCAGCACGGCGCGGAGCGGAGCCCACCGGTCCCGGCCTCGTCGCCACACCGCGTAGCAGCGCAGGTGCACGCGCGGGTCGGTGAGCCGGCGCACGGCGACCCCTCGCCGGGGCGTGCGGTCGCGCGGCAGGAGCGCGACCCCGAGGCCGCCGGCGATGAGGTCGTCGACGAGCTCCAGCGCGTCGACTCGATGGATGACGCGGGGCGTGAAGCCGCTCATCGCCGCGAGGGTGAGGAGCACGTCCTCGTCGGCGGTGTGGCGGGAGTTCACGATCCAGTCGTGGTCGCCGTACGACGCGAGCGACCGCCGGCGCTCGGAGGCGGGGACGCCGAGCCCCCACTCGACCTCCCAGAGAGGCGCGACGTCGTGCTGGCTGCGCCACGACGCGGGCGCCAGGTTGTAGTCGTAGATCAGCGCGAGGTCGACGTCGTCGTGGTCCAGCAGCTCCAGGGCCTCGGGCGGTTCGTACTCGAAGATCCGCACCTCGACGCCGCCGTGCGCGACGGCCAGGTCGACCATGCCCGGCAGGAGGGAGCGCCGGATGGCGGAGGCGAAGCCGGCCACCTGCACGACCCCGACCGGGTCCGCCGACGGGTCCAGGTCGAGCCGGGCGGCCTCGACCGCGGCGAGGATGGTGACGGCGTGCTCGGCCAGGCGGTGCCCGGCCGGGGTGAGCCGCACGCGGCGGCCGTCGCGCTCGGTGAGCGGCGTACCCGCCTCGCGGGCGAGGGTGGAGATCGACTGCGAGACGCTCGACGTCGTGGTGCCCAGCTCGGCGGCCACCTCGTGCATGGACCCCAGGCGGGCGAGCTCGAGGAGCACTCGGAGCCGGCGCACGTCCATGCGACGATTGTTCTGCTTTTCTGAACGGTATGTCCACCGGAATCACGTGGACGTGAACAGTCGTCCCGGCGTTCACTGGGACGGTGTCCACGTCCTCCGCCCGCGCAGGCGCCTCGATGGCGATGCTCTCGATGCTCTGCGTGCAGCTCGGCCTCGCCGCCTCGATCGGCCTGATCGACCAGGTCGGAGCCGGCGGTGCGGCGTGGCTGCGGCTGTTCTGGGCGGGGGTCATCCTGCTGGTCGTCGTGCGGCCGCGACCGTCCGCGTTCAGCCGCGAGGCACTCCGGGCCGGCGTGGCTCTGGGGGTCGTCACCGCGGGCGTCACCTTGCTCTTCATGGCGGCCCTCACCCGCCTCCCGCTCGGCACGGCGAGCGCGATCGAGTTCCTCGGCCCGCTCGGTGTGGCCGTCGCCCGCAGCCGCTCGGCCGGACGGTGGTGGGCCCTCGTGGCGGCCGCCGGCGTGCTGTGCCTGACCCATCCGTGGACCGGCACCGTCGACTGGGTCGGCGTCGCGCTCGCCCTGGGCGCGGCCGGCTGCTGGGCCGTCTACATCCTGCTCACCCAGAAGGTCGGCGACACCGTCGCCGGCATCGCCGGGCTCGCCATCTCCATGCCGACCGCCGCCGTGGTCGCGACCCTGGTCGTCGGCTGGCAGGTCGTCGACCATCTCACCGTCGAGCGGCTGCTCCTCGGGATCGGCCTGGCCGTCCTGCTCCCGGTCGTCCCGTTCATCCTGGAGCTGCTCGCCCTCCGACGGCTGGAGGCCGGAGCGTTCGGCACCCTGATGGCCCTCGAGCCCGCCTTCGCCCTCACGATCGGGTTCGTCGCGCTCCACCAGGTGCCGAACACCATCGCGGTGGTCGGCATCGCCTTCGTCGTCGCGGCGGGCGTCGGCGCCGAGCGGACCGGTGGACGCACTCCCGTCACCGACGCCCCGGTTCGTACGACGCAGCCCGACCCGGTCGCGTCCGGCGCGGCGCTCTAGCGGGAGGCCACCCAGGCGCGGGCGAAGTCGGCCACGGTCGCGAAGCGGGCCGACGGGTCGCGCTCGGTGGCGCGCCTGAGCACCTCGGCGCCGGAGGGGGAGCCGACGTAGCGGTCGAGGTCCTCGGTCAACCGGGTGGCGAAGTGGGTGACGAGCCGGGCGAGGGTGAAGACGGTCGTGCGTTGGTCGACGGTCGCGCCGAGGGTGAGCTCCTCGGGCGCCATGAACCGGTCGGACCCGAACATCCGTCCCATCGTGTTGGTGAAGGGGCCGCGGTGGTACGTGTCGAGGTCGATGACCGTGAGCCGGTCGTCGTCGTCGACGATGAGGCACCCGTCGTACAGGTCGCACGCGACCCAACCCTGACCCGCCAGGTCGACGTGGAGGTCGATGAGCTCGTCGAGCACGGCGAGCATCCGGGCGGCGGGCAGGTGGGCGAACCGCTGGTACGGCGACGCCGGGTCGGCCCGCTGGTCGCGGGGGACCCCCACCAGCCGGCCCGGCGCGGCGTCGTACACGAGCACCGGGCCGGTGGCCGTCTCGACCACGTTGCGCAGCCGGGCCAGTGCCGGGTGCCGGCACGAGTGCGCGACCCGCACCGCGTTCCGGAGCAGCGCGACCCGCTCCGCGTGGCTGAGCAACGGCTCGTCGGTGCCCGCCGCCGGGACGACGGGGCCGGCCGACTTCACGAACAGCCGCTCGCCCTCCGACTCGACCAGCCACGACACGTTCCCGGAGTCCTGGGTGGGGTGGTCGAAGGTGCCCCGGACCACCGCCGCCCCCGTCACGAACGACTCGGCCGTGGCTGCGGACGCCACCACCGACAGCAGGTCGCTCACGGCCTCAGTATCGGCGACGACTCGACGTGTGGTCCTCGGACAGCGGGACCGGCCCTCGCGAGAGCGCAGATCGAGCTCCCCAGCGTCCAGCTCTCGCATCCGAGGTGGCCTGACAGGGGCGGTCGGTCGGTGGGGGTACCTCCACCCGCTGTGCCTGCGAGCCACCCGTCAGGCGTCGTAGTGCGACAGCCGCGGCCATGCCTCGGACCACGAGCCGACCGGGCCGTCGCAGACCCAGACGCCCTGGCCCTGCTCCTCGTTGTCGAGGTCGAGGTCGTTGTGGAGGGTGGCGGCGCGCTCGCAGCCGGTGAAGTCGTCGGAGGGGTCGACGGGGTAGACGACGACCACGGGGCCGGCGGAGTCGGGGGGTGGGCCCCAGTTGCGCCAGCCGTTGTGGCCGCTGAGGACCGGGGCGCCGACGCCGTACCACTCGAAGGCGCCGGCCTCGCCGTAGTTGCCGGTGAAGACGACGGCGCCGTCCGGGAGCGGGTCGACGACGGTGCGCACCTGGTCGGCGTACGTCGGCCAGCCGACGGTCTCGGCCTGGTCGTCGTCGAGGTCGCGGAAGAACGAGTCCGCGTACGTCGAGACGGGGAGCACGGGGACCAGGCCGGCCCAGGCCACCGCGGCCGAGAGTGCGAGCACGGCGCCGATCCCGACGACCCGGCGTGGGGTGCGGCTGCCTGCCACCCACGTGCAGCCGGCGGCGACGAGCGGGACCAGCGCGCCGGCCAGGTAGTAGCCCTTGCCGCCGGTGACCAGGAAGATCACCAGCACCACGAGGAAGGCGACCGCGGGCAGCCGCGCTCGGCGCCACTCGGGCCGCCTGAGCAGCTGCACCAGCCCGGCCATCCAGACCACGAGGATCACCGGGCTGAACATGATGGCGGCCTGCCCGACGAGCTCGATCCGGCCACCGAGGCCGCCGTACTCGTCAGCGATGTCGGCCGACAGGTCGAGGACCGGCCAGCCGTGGTCGGCTTGCCACAGCAGGTTGGGGACCCACAGCACCGCGGCGACGAGCCCGGCCAGCCACGGCCACGGCGTGCGCAGCTCGGGCCGCAGCTCGCGGTCGAGCAGCAGGGCGATGAGGATCCCGGCCAGCAGGAAGGCCACGCCGTGCTTGTTGTTGAGCCCGACCCCGGCCACCAGCCCGGCGACCAGCCACAGCCGGGGACGCCGGTCGAGCACGGCCTGGGTGGCCAGCACCAGGACCGCTGTCCACGCCAGGGTGTCGAACGTCGCGGTGGAGAGCCGGTGCCCCGTCGCCATCACCACCGCCGAGGCCGCGACGACGACCGCGGTCAGCACCTGGCCGGCGCGGCCGGCGGAGAGCAGCCGTGCGTAGTGCACGGCGAGCAGCACGATGCCGACGACCGCCACGATGCTGGGCAGTCGGAGCACCACGAGGTGGTGCGGCGCGACCTCGGTGGCGAGCCGGGCCAGGAACGGCGTGAACGACGGCTGGTCGGGGTAGCCCCAGGCCAGGCGCTCACCGGCGGAGACGAAGTACAGCTCGTCGCGGCCCGGCCCGTAGAACGGCGCCATCACCAGCAGCACGGCGGCCTGCACGGCCACGACGACGCCCACCTCGCGCCAGGCGAACGGCGGACGGGCGTCGGTCATGCTCGCATCCTGGCCCGGAGCGTCGACAGCGTCTCCTCGTCGAGGCCGAGCCCGTCGCGCAGGTAGCCCCGGCGGTCGCCGTACTTGTCGGCGATGGCGTCGTAGCCCTCCTGGAGGAACCCCTCGCTGACGAGCATCGCCACCTCGTAGACCGGCACCTTGTCCTCGCCGAGGTGCTCGCGGACCAGGCCGAGGTACTTGTCCCGGGTGGCGGTGGAGAAGGAGTTGGTGAGCAGGTAGTCCTCGAGGATCGTCGCGTCGTCGACCCCCGCGACGTGCAGCAGCAGCGCCGCCCCCCAGCCGGTGCGGTCCTTGCCCGCCGCGCAGTGGAACAGCGTCGCGCCGTCCTCGGCGGCCGCGATGTGCCGCAGCAGCTCGCCGAACGCCGCCCGCGCCTCGGGCACCTCGACGAAGCTCCGGTAGACCTGCCGCATCACCGCGTCGGCGGCCTCGCGCGACGAGAGCGTCTCGAGCTCGACCATCGGGATGCCGCCCACCTCGAGGTGGTGCCACGTCGCGCCGGCGACCTCGGTGTCGGGGTGCGCCTCGACCTCGTGGGTCGAGCGCAGGTCGTAGATCGCGGTGATGCCCAGCCCGGCCACCGTGCCCGCGTCGCCCTCGGTCAGCTGCAGCTCGTTGGAGCGGTAGGCCACGCCGCGCCGCAGCGGCGTCCCGTCGGCCGCGACGTACGCCCCGTCCGGTCCGGACACGTCGCGGAAGTTGTCGGCCGACGCGAGGCGGACCAGCTCTTCACCCAGCTCGGCGTCCGACACGTAGCAGAGCCTAGGGATCCGGGTGAACGTCGGTCGAACGGGTCGCTCAGCGCAGCGGCACGAACCGGTAGCCGCCGTGCTCGCTGACCTCGGTCGCCGCGCCGGTGCGCCGGACCAGCAGCATGGTGCCGAAGACCGGGATCACCATCCGGCCGCCGTCGACCAGCTGGTCGACCAGCTCCTCGGGCAGGGTGCGTGGCGCAGCGCTGACCAGCACCCGGTCGTACGGCGCCTCGCGGGGCCAGCCGAGCCGGGTGGGGTCGGCCGCCTCGATCCGGGCCCACGGCCGCCCCATCCGCGTCAGGTTGGCGCGGCCGAACTCGACCAGGGTCGGCTCGAGCTCGACGCCGACGACCTCGCCGTCCGGCCCGGTCAGGTGCGCCAGCAGCGCCGTCGACCAGCCCGACCCGGAGCCCACGTCGAGCACCCGGTCGCCGACCCGGACCTCGAGCAGCCGGAGCATGTCGGCCACCGTCCGCGGCTGGGAGTTCGTCTGGCCGCGGCCGATCGAGATCGGTCCGTCGTAGGCCGCGCGGCGGCGGGCTGACCGGGGCAGGAACCGCTCGCGCGGCGTGGCCGCGAACGCCTCGGAGACCCGGTCCTCCATCGCCTCCAGTGTCGCACCGACTGGGGTCAGGACCACCCCGTCGAACCAGAGACAGCCGGTTCGTCGTGGGTCGGAATCCCGCCCGTGATCAAGCTCGAGCTGCTGTTCAGCGCCGCGGCCTTCGCGGTCTGGATCTACTGCCTCATCGACGTGGCCCAGACCCGGGACGACGAGATCCGCAACCTCAACAAGGGCGCCTGGATCCTGATCGTGCTGTTCTTCTCGGTGGCCGGCGCGATCGGCTGGTTCGTCTTCGGCCGCCCCGAGCGCGACGCACCCACGTTCACGGAGTACGACCGCCCCGGGCGGGCGGCGGCCACCGACCCGGCCAACGACGACGAGTTCCCGGCGTAGGTGCGGGCCCGCGCCGAGCAGCAGCGCAGGCGGTACGAGGAGGAGAAGAAGCGGCAGCAGGAGCAGGACGGCGACGCGGCGCCATAGGACATGTCCGAGGCAGCCGCGCTGCCGGACGCCCAGCCAGCCGGGCCATGGACGTACTCCGGATCGTGATGATGGCGCTGCTGATCGGCCTCGCGGCGCTCGTGTGGCGCCGGGCCTGAGTCACGACCGCCTGGGCGGCAGCGGGACGAAGCTCGAGGTCCGAGCGGCGTACGCCGGGTAGCCGGGCCGCTGCATCATCGTCTTCTCGAGCAGCTTCACGCCGGTGACCTGGTAGACGAAGAAGGTCATGGCAGCGGGGCAGAGCACGGTCGCCAGGCCGGCCACCCAGCCGGAGCCGAGCCCGGCGGCCAGCCACAACCCCCACCAGATGCAGGCGTCCCCGAAGTAGTTGGGGTGCCTGGTGTAGCGCCAGAGACCCCGGTCCATCACCGGGGGCCTGGTCTCCTTCGGCTGACGCTTGTACGCCGCGAGCTGGCGGTCTCCGACCGCCTCGAAGAACAGTCCCGTGGCCCACACGACGACGCCGGCGGCGACGACCGGCCACCAGGCGACGGTCAGCACCGAGCCGATCATCACCGGCCCGGCGATGAACCACTGCACGACGCCCTGGACGAGGAAGACCCGCCGCACCACGGTCCGCATGCCGATCTCCGAGGGCGGCCCGCCCAGCATCTCGGCGTACCGCGGGTCCTCCTGCCCACCGTGCTCGCCGACCGCACGGCCGCGGATGTGCCAGGCCAGCCTCAGCCCCCAGGCCGCGACCATGGCGACCACCAGCCAGCGCCGCCAGGGGGTGCCCTCGTCGAGCACGGTGGCGACCACGGCGGTGACCAGGGCGACCAGCACGAAGCCGGCGCCCCACGCGACGTCCACGACCGCCGCCTTGTCGAGCTGCCGGGCCCGGATCCCGGCGACGGTCATGCCGGCGGCCACCGCGAGCAGGCCGGCCAGGAGGGACAGGACGACGGGCGTCACCGGGTGCGCACCAGCGGCAGCGTGTGGTCCGCGCCGGGCCGGACCATCAGGATCTGGTCGACCCCCATCCGCCCGTCGCGGAAGGCCATCGACCCGCCGACGAGGTAGAGCTGCCAGACCCGGACGACCTCCTCGCCGACCAGCTCGACGAGGCGCTCGCGGTTGCGGTGGAAGCTCTCCAGCCAGCCGGCGACGGTCAGCACGTAGTGCTCGCGCAGGCCGTGCACGTCGCGGACCTCGAGCCCCGCCCGCTCCAGCAACGCGACGGTCTCGCCGACCGGCCGCATGTACATGTCCGGCGCGATGAAGCTCTCGATGAACGGTCCACCACCGGGCCACTTCCCGGCCCGGCTCATCTGCTGGACCAGCACCCGGCCGCCGGGCCGCACCGAGCGGTGCAGCACCTCGGCGTACGTCGAGTAGTTGTCCTGCCCGACGTGCTCGCCCATCTCGATCGAGGCGACGGCGTCGTACTGACCGACGGAGTCGCGGTAGTCGCAGAGCTCGATGGTGACCCGGTCCTGGAGGCCCCGCTCGCGGACCCGCCGGTCGACGAAGCGCTTCTGCTCCGCGGAGATCGTGAGCCCGGTCACTCGCGCCCCGAACTGCTCGGCCGCGTGCAGCGACATCGAGCCCCAGCCGCAGCCGACGTCGAGCAGGGTCATCCCGGGTTCGAGTCCGAGCTTGCGGCCGACCAGGTCCAGCTTCGCGCGCTGGGCCTCCTCGACCGGCACGTCCGGCGTGGCGTGGTAGCCGCACGAGTAGGCCATCTGCGGCTCGAGGACGAGCTCGTAGAACTCGTTCGACAGGTCGTAGTGGAACGAGATCGCGCTGCGGTCGCGCAGCGGGCTGTGCAGCCGGCCGCGGATCCGGGCCTGCGAGACCGGCACGGCCGGCGGCCGGCCGAGGGCGCCGGTGCCGGCCGCCGCGCGCACCGCCCCGAGCACCGCGGACACCGTCGGTCGACCGCCGGGCAGGCCCCGCTCCCGGGCCACCGCGAAGGCGTGGGTCAGCGCCTCGTCGAGGTCCCCGGGCACGTCGAGCTCACCGGTGACGTAGGCCTGCGCGGCGCCGAGCTCGCCCGGGTGCCGGAGCAGCCGGCGGACGGCGTCGACGGAGTTCAGCACCACCATCGGCGCGTCCACCGGCCCGGCCACGGAGCCGTCCCACGCCTTCAGCCGGACCGGGAGATCGCCCCGGAGGAAGGGGCGGAGCGCGGCCTCGAGCCGCGGGGCGACGGGTGGGGTGGTCACGGGTTCCTCTCGAAGGCGAGCTGGTGGACGTCGAGGTACGACGAGGCGAAGCCGGCGCGCGAGTAGTCCAGGTAGAAGTGCCACATCCGCAGGAACGTGTCGTCGAAGCCGAGCGCCAGCACCCGGTCCGACGCGGCCAGGAACGCCTCGTCCCACAGCCGCAGCGTCTCGGCGTACGACGGGCCCATCGACGAGACATCCGTCAGCCGGAGCCGGGTGTGCTCGCTGGTGATCTGGTCGATGACCTGCACCGACGGGAGGAAGCCACCGGGGAAGATGTACTTGTTCATCCACGTGTAGGTGCGTCGGGTGGCCAGCATCCGGTCGTGCGGCATCGTGATCGCCTGGACGGCGACCCGGCCGCCGGGGGCCAGCACCCGGTCGATGGTCTCGAAGTACGCCGGCCAGTACTGCCACCCGACCGCCTCGATCATCTCGACCGAGACCACCGCGTCGTACTCCCCGGTGACCTCCCGGTAGTCGACCAGCTCGACCGAGACCCGGTCGGCCAGCCCGGCCGCCGCGATCCGCCGGCGGGCGAGCGCCTGCTGCTCGGTGGACAGCGTGATCGTGGTGACCCTCGCCCCGCGGCGGGCCGCCCGGATCGCGAGCTCGCCCCAGCCGGAGCCGATCTCGAGCAGCCGGGTCCCGGCGACCACGCCCGCCCGGTCGAGCAGCCGGTCGATCTTGCGGCCCTGCGCGACCTCCAGGTCGGCGCGGTCCGGTCCGCGCTGCAGCTCCCCGGCGCTGAACAGTGCGCTGGAGTAGCTCAGCGTCGGGTCGAGGAAGAGCCGGAAGAGGTCGTTGGACAGGTCGTAGTGGTGGGCGATGTTGTCCCGGGACTGCTCGGTGCTGCTCACCTCCTCGGCCGGCGGCTTGCGGACCACGAGCGCCCGGAGCCGCTGCAGCCCCGGGGGGACGAGCCGGGGCATCTCGGCCGCCAGCACGGTCAGGAAGCCGCCGAGGTCCTCGGCGTCCCAGGCGCCGGTCAGGTACGCCTCGCCGAAGCCGATCAGCTGGTCGCGGCCGAGCCGGGCGAAGAACTCCTCGGGCCGGTGCACGACCGCCACCGGTCCGCCACGACCCCAGGTGTGGTCACCGACGTGCACGGTCACGGCCAGCCGGCCGACCGCGGCCCGGAACAGCCCGCGGGCGATCCGGGCAGAGACCAGGGCGCGCGGCCCGGTGGGCGGCGCCTGCAGGCCGGGCCACTGGCGCGCGCGCAGGTCGACCCTGCGGTGGGCGAGGTCGGTCATGGCTGGACTCCCTCCTGGGTGTGGGTCGGACGTGGCCTGACCGGTAACCGCCGGAGCCACAGCCAGATCCCGTGCGCCCGGATCAGCAGCGAGCCCCGCAGCGCGGCGGGGGCGGCCCGGCGGGGCGTGGTAGCGGAGCGCCGGCCGGTCACGGAGGCGGAGAACGTTGCGCCGTCGTCGGTCGCGAGGTTCACCACGAGGTCGAGCCGGTCGTCGTGGGGGACCGGTACGGCGAGGTGGTAGGTGCCGTCGGTGCCGTGGAACGGCGAGACGTACATGGCCTTCGGCGTCGTGGCCCGGCCCCGCTCGTCCGGGTGGACGAGGTAGGCGTGCCGGTCGCCGTAGGTGTTGTGCACCTCCACCACGGTGGCAGCGTGCCCGCCCGACGCGTCCCAGCACCAGTGCACCGAGATCGGGTTGAAGCAATGGCCGAAGGCGCGGGCGTGCGCGGCCATCACGACGCGCCCGCCCCCCAGGTCGATCCCGTGGCCGGCGAGGAACGCCTCGACGTTGGCGCGGATCGTGGCCGCGGGGTCACCGAGGTGGTCCCGGGCCTCGAACCTCCCGAGCAGGCCGTGGTCCGGTAGGTCATCGAGGTCGACCACCCAGGTGTGCGATCGGTGTCGGAACGAGCGGGTGAACGGCGTGCGCCGGGTGTGCCGGATCGTCGTGTCGTAGACGCCGGTCGGTACGTCGTCGGCCGGCGCGCGCGGCTCCACCCGCGGCCAGGTCAGGCCGAGGCGCTCGACCGCCCGGAGGCCCGAGCTCGCACCGTCCTCGTGGAAGCCCCAGCCGTGGTAGGCGCCGGCGAAGCTGATCCGCTCGGTGTCGATGCCGGGCAGCCGCGCCTGGGCGGAGACCGAGGCGGGGTTGTAGAGCGGGTGCTCGTACTCCATCCGGTCGAGCACCAGGTCGGGGTCGACGACGTCCTCGCCGCCGAGGGTCACGAAGTAGTGGGTCTCCGTGTCCAGCCGCTGCAGCCGGGTGAGGTCGTAGGTGACGAGCACCTGCCCGGTGGGGTCGGCGGGGCGGCAGAAGTTCCACGACGCCCACGCGTGGGTGGACCTCGGCATCACCGATCGGTCGGTGTGCAGGAGCGCGACGTTGCGTGAGTAGGGCATCGCGGACAGCACGTCGTGCTGCTCGGCGGTCGGGTCGGCGAGCAGGTCGAGCGCCTGGCCGGGGTGGGTGGCGATGACCACCGCGTCGAAGACCCGCACCGCGCCGTTGCCATCGGTCACCGCCACGCCGTCGGGCGTCTCGAGGACCGAGGTGACCTTGACGCCGGTTCGGACCTCGTCGATCCGCGCCGCCACCGCGGCGACGTACTGCTGGGAGCCGCCGGTGACCGTGCGCCACTGGGGGCTGCCGAAGACCCCGAGCATCCCGTGGTGCTGCAGGAAGGTGAACAGGTAGCGGGCCGGGTAGTCGAGCGCGACCTCGGGGTCGCACGACCAGACCGCGGCGACCAAGGGCTCCATGAAGTGCCGGTGGAAGTACGCCGAGAACCGGCCGGCGGCGAGGAAGTCGCGGAGCGTGAGGTCCGGCCCTGCTTCGGTGAGCAACCGGCGGGCCTGCCGGTGGAACCGCGGGATCTCGGTCAGCATCCGCAGGTAGCGCGGGTTCAGCACGTTGGCCGGCGTCGGGAAGACGCCCCTGCGGCCGAGGGCGCCCGCCCACTGGAGGCCCGAGCCGTCGTCGCGGATCGACATGGACATCTCCGAGCCCTGCGTGGCCACGCCGAGCTCGGCGAAGAGCCGGAGCAGCACCGGGTAGGTGCGCGGGTTGTGCACGATGAACCCCGTGTCGATCGCCAGCTCGTGCTCCCCGCCGGGCCGCCGCTCGGTCACCACGTGGGTGTCCGCGTGGCCGCCGAGCCGGTCGTCGGCCTCGAACAGGGTCACGTGCGCGGTACGCGAGGCGACGTACGCCGCCGTCAGCCCGGCCACTCCCGAGCCGACGACCGCGATCCGCTGCGGTGTCGGTGTCATCCGGCCGTCCCTATGTGTCGAAGGAGAAGAGGGCGACCACGTCGTCGCTGGGCTGTGTGGGGTCGGTACCCGCCTCCTCGACGCTGACCGCGGCCGCGTTCGCCGTCGCCGCGTCGCCGCTGAGCACGACCTCGTTGTCCGAGCCCTCGGGCATGATCCCGGCCTGCGTCATCGTCGAGCCGTGCTGCAGCCAGAGGACGTACTGCTTGCCGCTGGGCGCGCCGGGCATGTCGTCGGTGACGATGGCCGCCTCGTTGAGCCGCTCCGAGCGGTAGACGGTCGCGCTGCCGCCCTCACCGACCGGCACCGTGAACGCCTGCACGTCGCCGGCCGCCTGGATCTGCTCCACCCGGCTGGGCGGGTCGTCGCTCACCTGCTGCCAGACGATCCCCCCGGCGCCGATCGCGACGGCCGCGGCGGCGGCCGCCAGGAAGGTCCTGGTGCGGCGGCGCCGACGAGGCGCGAGCTCGGTCACCGTGGCCGGCTGCTCCACCGTCGGGGGGAGCGGGCGCACGTTGCGGATGTCGGCCAGCACGCGGTCGCGCAGCTCGGCCGACGGCGTGGTCGCGGTGGTCTCGGCCAGCAGCGCGGCCGCGTCACGGAGCGACTCGACCTCCGCGCGGCACGCCGCGCACTCGGCCAGGTGCCGCTCGAACTGCGCGCGCTCGGTCTCGTCGAGCGCATCGACGGCGTACGCGCCTGAAAGAGCATGGATGTCACTCATGCCCCACCCCCATGGTGTCGCGAAGTCTGATGAGTCCGTCCCGGATCCGGGTCTTGGCGGTGCCGACCGGTAGCTCGAGCATGGTCGCCACCTCCGTGTGCGTGTAGCCCCCGAAGTAGGCGAGCTCGAGAGCCTCGCGCTGCACCGGGGTGAGGCTGGTCAGGGCCTGGCGGACCCGGCGTGCCTCGAGGGATGCCTGTGCTGCCTCCGCGGTCGAGTCGTGCTCGACCGGGTGGTTCTGCTGGTGGTACGTCGTGTCGCGCCTCGTCGACGCCTCGGCCGAGCGGACCCGGTCGACGGCCTTGCGGTGCACGATGGTGAGCAGCCAGCCGAGCGGGCTGCCCTTCGCCGGGTCGAAGCGGCCCGCGGTGCGCCAGATCTCGAGGAACGCCTCCTGGGCGACCTCCTCGGCCTGGGCCGGGTCGCGGACCACCCGCACCGCGAGCCCCACGACGCGGCTCGCGGTCGCGTCGTACAGCCGGGCGAAGGCGGTCTCGTCGCCCCTCCCGCAGGCTCGCAAGAGGTCCACCAGGTCGGGCGCCGCCGCCGGCGCCCCCTCGGGTGAGGAGGCGCCGGCGGCCACGGGCCGGATCGGGTCCACGTCGTTCAGTCTTCCCTCTGGTCGGTGCGGTGACGAGGTGTCACGTGGTCGGCATCAGGACGGAGTCGATGACGTACACGGTCGCGTTGGCCGTCGGGATGTTGCCGCAGAGGACCGTGGCGCTCTTGCCGTCGACGGTGAGGCCGGACTCGGCGTCGCCCTCGATGTCGATCATGTCGCCGTTGAGGGTCTCGTGCTCGCCCACGACCGACTCCGGGTCGAGCTGCTCGGCCACCACGTGGTGCGACAGGATCGCGGTCAGCGTGGCCTGGTCGGCGAGGACCGCGTTGAGGTCCTTCTCGGGGATCTTGGCGAACGCGTCGTCGGTCGGCGCGAACACCGTGAGGGCCGGCGCGGAGTTGAGCGTGTCGGCCAGCCCCGGGACCGCGCCCACGGCGGTGACGAGGGTCTTGAGCAGCGGGTTGTTGCTCGCGGCCGTCGCGACCGGGTCGGTCACCATGCCGTTGAACGAGCCTTTGCCCTCGGTCGGGATGCTCGCGCAGCCATCGCCGAAGCTCTGGGCGCCGGCGTCGTCGGTCATGGGCGACTCGGACGTCATCGGCGAGTCCGACTCCATCGGCGTCGAGCTGGTGGCCGTGTCGTCGCTGGCGCTGCTGCCGCTGTCGGCGTCGTCGCCGCACGCGGCGAGGCCGAGGGAGAGGGCGACCAGGGCGGCGCCGGCGGCACCTGTCCGGCGGAGGGAGCTGCGGTTCATGTCTGTTGGCCTTCCGTTGTGGTGGCTTGTACCTCTACTTCGGCGCGACGCCCCCCACGGATTTCGTCGAGACGGAAGAACGGGGCTGGGACTGACTCCCGCTCATCGCCCGTCGAGATGTCCGCAGGTGGACCGCGTGCCTTCCCTGCGGAAGATCTCGACAGGCTCGATCTCGCGTGATCCGTCGGCCGTCCTCGTGCCTCGGCGGCCGTCGGATCACGCGACCTTGACGATGAGCGTCTGGATACCGCTCGCCCCCTCGGGGAA
Source organism: uncultured Actinomycetota bacterium (assembly GCA_963791175.1). Lineage (GTDB taxonomy): Bacteria > Actinomycetota > Actinomycetes > Propionibacteriales > Nocardioidaceae > Nocardioides. Next base: position 1,227,360 of record CAWBRC010000004.1, on the reverse strand, counting down.
CGGCTCGGCGCGGACGGCGGTCTGGGTGTGGCCCAGGCCGTCGACGACCCGGCAGGCGAGGTTGTGGGTGCCGGGCTCGGCGGTCCAGGGGAGGTGCCACTGGCGCCAGTAGTCGTTGCCGGCGCTCGGCCCGAGCTGGGCGTCCTGCCACGGGCCGCCGTCCACCTGCACCTGGACCTGGGCCACGCCGCCGTTCTGCTGCGCCCAGGCGATGCCGCCGATGACGGTGTCGCCGGCGTCGATGGTCTCGAGGACCTTCGGGGTGTCGATCCGGCTGGAGATCTTGATCGGGGCGTGGGTGGCCCAGTCCCGGTCGGTCCAGTAGGAGTCCCGCTCGGCGTACGTCGTCAGCGTGATCCGCTCGATCCACTTGCAGGCGCTGATGAAGCCGTAGAGCCCAGGCACCACCATCCGGGCCGGGTAGCCGTGCTCGCGCGGCAGCGCCGAGCCGTTCATGCCGAGCGCGATCATGGCGTCCCGCCCGTCGGTGGCGAGCTCGTACGGCGTGCCGATGGTCATGCCGTCCACATCGGTGCTGAGGACCTGGTCCACGCCGTCGTGGACGCCGGCCCGGTCGAGCAGGTCGGTGAGGCGTACGCCGATCCAGCGGGCGCCCCCGACGTACGGCCCGCCGACGCTGTTGGAGACGCACGTGAGCGTGATGTCGCGCTCGATCAGCGGCATGGCCAGCAGGTCGCCGAAGGTGAACCTCAGCTCCCGGTCGACCAGCCCGTCGATGGTCAGGGTCCAGTCGTCGACGTCGACGATGGGCACGTCGAGCCGGGTGTCGACGCGGTAGAAGTCCCCGGTCGGGACGCGCAGCGGCGTGACGCCCGGGACCTGCCGCTCGATCCCGGTCGGGAACCCCGGCGCCGGCTCGGCGGGCTGGGGGAAGGCGATGTCGGTGATCCGGCCCCGGGCCCGGCCGATCAGCCGGCCCGCGCCACCCATCGCGACCGCGGCCACTGCGAGCACGCCCGCGGTGATGAGCACGCCGCGGCGGGAGTGCGCGGCGCCCGACTGTGCAGGAGATTCGTCGCCGGGGGCCGACTTTCCTGCACTGTCGTGGAACCGGCGGTCGAGGACCCGCAACGCACCGACGCCGACCAGGCCCGCGGCCAGGGACGGCAGCACGTCCCTCGGCTCCGCAGCCGGACGGTGGAGCGCGGTGAACGCGGCGACCCCGACGAGCACGACGAGCGTCGCGGCGCCGTACCGGAACCGCCGGCGGGCGAGCAGCCCGGCCACGGCCGAGAGCACCAGCACCCCGGCCAGCACCGACCCGATCAGCACGTCCTTGTCGCGCGACCCGAACCGCCGGATCGCCCACTCCTTCATCGGCGTCGGGGTGAGGTCGATGACCTGCGAGCCGACCGCGAGCACCGGCGAGGACGCCGGGTCCAGCACGGCGGCGACCAGGTGGCCGGCGGCCACGCCCACGAGGGTCGCCAGGACCCCGAACAGCGCGTACGTCAGCCGGCTCCGCATGCATGATGTTCGGAGCGGCGACGCGCCGCGGATGGTGTGGGGCTACTTGGCCGGGAGGCTCGCGGCGTACGACGTCCCGACGCCGACCCACCGTGAGAGCGCCGCGTCGTCGGCCACCGCGTCACCGGTGACGCGCACCCAGCCGTCCATCTCCTTGCCGCGCATCTCCATCCGGCTGGCGCCCGGCTCGGCGACCAGCTTCTCGCTGTCCGCCGGGTCGCAGCGCAGCATGATCCCGCCCTTGCCGCTGGCGGCCACCGCCATGTTGCCGCCGACCAGGAAGGCCAGGCCGCCGAACATCTTCTTCTCGGTCACCGGCACGCCGGGGAGCAGCCCCCGGATCCGCTCGGCGAGCTCCTCGTCGTAGGCCATGCCGCGATGATGGCACCGACCGGGGACAGTCAGCCGGGGAGCGCGAGCGCGACGTAGGGGACCGAGGCGCCGGGCAGCAGGTAGCGCTCGACCTCCACGAAGCCGCGGGCCAGCGCGAACCTCAGGCCCTCCTGGTTGGTGGCCAGCACCACGGTCTCCACCGGCCGCTCGTCGGCCCACTCCCGGGCCACGGCGAGCCCCCGCTCGTAGAGCCGGGTGCCGATGCCGCCGCGCCGGTACGGCGGGAGCACGCGCGCGATCACCATGGCGCCCTCGTCGTCGGTGGGCCGACGCACGGTGGAGTTCCCGACCGGCTCGTCGCCGAGGTAGGCGACCTCGAGGCGGTGCCGGCCGGACCGTTCGCGGACCTCGTCGAGGGACAGCGGGTCGGTCGGGATGATCTCGTTGTGGACGTGCCGCCAGTCCTCGAGACCGTGCTCGCCGTCGACCTGCAGGAAGTGCACCTCCGCCACGTGGGGCAGTCTTCACCCTGTGGCTGACACAGGGACTGACACATCCGCGGAGCTGGTCCACCTCGAGGTCGACGGCGCCGTCGCGACCATCACGCTGGACAGCCCGCACAACCGCAACGCGCTCTCGCGGCAGCTGGTCTCCGAGCTGTTCGAGCGGCTGGACGTCGCCGAGGGCGACGACGCGGTCAAGGCCGTCGTGATCCGGTCGTCGGGCCGGGTGTTCTGCTCGGGCGCGGACCTGTCCGAGGCGACGAGCCAGGGCATGGAGGAGGGCGCCCGGCAGATCGTCCGCCTGCAGCGGCTGATCGTGACGATGAGCAAGCCGGTGGTGGTCGAGGTCGTCGGCCCCGTGCGCGCCGGGGGCATCGGCATCGTGGCCGCGGCCGACGTGGTCATCGCGGCGGACGAGGCGACGTTCGCGCTGACCGAGGTCAAGCTGGGGCTGGCGGCGGCGATCATCTCGCTGACGGTGCACGCCCGGATGAGCCCGCGGGCGGCGGCGCTGACCACGCTGGGCGGCGAGGTGTTCAGCGGGACCGAGGCCGCGGCGTACGGCCTCGTGACGAGGTCCGCGCCCGCCGACCGGGTGCCGGCCGAGGTGGCGGCGCTGTGCGCCAGCCTGGCGACCGGGGCCGCCCAGGGGCTGCGCGAGTCCAAGCGGATCCTCAACGCCGACCTGGTCGCGCGGATCGACGCCCGGGGCGAGGAGATGGCCGCGCTGAGCGCCTCCCTGTTCGCCTCGGAGGAGGCCAAGGCGGCGATGACCGCCTTCCTGACCCGGAAGGGCTAGCTCGCCCTTGATCTGAACGGATGATCCTTTGCGCCCGCGCGCGAGTTAGGCTTGGGAGCTTGCCGCTTCTGCGGTGAGTACCTGTCAGCACTGGGTGGGCCGAGGGGACGACTCGTTGAACGACAAGCTGGTCGAAGCTGATCTGGTTCAAGGGGAGATGGAGGCCGAGCAAGCCTTCGTCGACCGGGTCTACCTCCAGCTGGAGGAGTCCGCGCGCAACGCGCAGCAGCTGGCTCGGGAGGGACAGAACCGCGGCAAGCTGGGCCACGAGGGTGGCCTGGTCGAGCGGGACGCCATGGTCTTCCAGGCCGCGCGCCGGATCGCGCAGCTCGACGCCGCGCACGAGGGGCTGGTCTTCGGCCGCCTCGACCTGCAGCACAGCGTCGACCGCGAGCCGCGCTACATCGGCCGGATCGGGCTGCGCGACGAGCACCGCGACTCGCTGCTCATCGACTGGCGGGCGCCGGCCGCCGCCGTGTTCTACCAGGCCACCGCGGCCGACCCCCGCATGGTCGTGCGCCGCCGGGTGCTGCGCTCCTCCGGCTCCCGGGTGGTCGGGGTCGAGGACGAGCTGCTCGACTCCGAGGCGCTGGCCGAGCTCGAGTCCGACGGCGTCGAGCTGCCGATCATCGGCGAGGGTGCGCTCATGGCCCAGCTCTCACGGGCCCGCGATCGCCAGATGCACTCGATCGTCGCCACCATCCAGGCCGAGCAGGACCGGGCCATCCGGGCCCCCAGCCGGGGCGTGACCTCGATCAGCGGCGGCCCGGGCACCGGCAAGACCGTCGTCGCGCTGCACCGCGCGGCGTACCTCCTCTACACCGACCGGCGCCGCTACGAGAGCGGCGGCGTGCTGGTGGTCGGCCCGAGCGGCGTGTTCATGCGCTACATCGAGCGGGTGCTGCCGAGCCTCGGTGAGACCGCGGTGGCGCTGCGGTCGCTGGGCGAGGTCGTCGACGGGCTCCGGGCCACGCGTCACGACGAGCCCGCGGTGGCCGACATCAAGGGCTCGGCCCGGATGGCCACCGTGCTGCGGCGGGCCGCGCGCCTCCAGGCGCCCGGCAGCCCGGACTCCTTCCGGATCTTCTGGCGCGACGACGTCCTGACCCTCGAGCGCGGCCTCCTCGGCCGGGTGCGCCGGCAGCTGATGTCGCAGGGCCGGCGCAACCGGCAGCTGCCGCGCGTGACCGGCGCCCTCCTCGACGCGCTCTGGAGCCAGGTCCGGGGCGAGCGTGGCCGCGACCGGGGCCGGGAGGCCTTCGAGGACGACCTGCTCGGCAACGACGACTTCCTCGACTTCGTGCTGGCCTGGTGGCCGCCTCTCGACGCACCGACCGTGCTGGGCTGGCTGCGCGAGCCCGAGCTGCTCGCCCACGTCGGCGACGGACTGCTCAACCACGAGGAGCAGCGGCTGCTCACCAAGTCGTGGGGGAGCCAGCCCGGCCTCTCCGTCGAGGACGTGCCGCTGGTCGACGAGCTGCGCTACGCGCTCGGCGACGTGCCGTCCCGCACCGAGGACGAGCGCGACCTCGACGAGACCTCCCTGCTCGAGGGCGGCGTCGACCTGCAGGAGCTGCTGACCGCCTCCGACCGGGAGTACGCGCCGTCGGGCCGGGCCTGGGCGCCGCCCACGCACCGGCTCGAGGACGACCCGTTCGCGCACGTGCTCGTCGACGAGGCCCAGGACCTCACGCCGATGCAGTGGCGGATGGTCGGCCGCCGCGGCAAGACCGCGTCCTGGACGATCGTCGGCGACCCCGCCCAGTCGTCGTGGCCGGACCCGGCCGAGGCGGCCGAGGCCCGCGCCACCGCGCTCGAGGGCAAGGAGCGGCACGACTTCCACCTCTCCACCAACTACCGCAACTCCGCGGAGATCTACGAGTACGCCGCGGCGTACGCCGAGCGGGTCGGTCTCGACGCCGACCTCCCGACCGCGGTCCGCTCGACGGGCATCGCCCCGCGGGAGGTCACCGGCGCCGGCGACCTGGAGGCCGCGACCCGCGAGGCGGTGCTCGAGGTGGCCGGCCAGGTGTCCGGCACCGTCGGCATCGTGGTGCCGGTCGCACGCCGGTCCGAGGCGAACGCCTGGCTCGCCTCCTGGGCGGAGCTGGCCGAGGACGCGCCCGGCGCCCGCGCCGCGATCGACTCCTCGGTCACGCCCTCGGGCGAGGACCGGGTCGTCGTCCTGACCGGCCTCGACACCAAGGGCCTGGAGTTCGACGGCATCATCGTGGTCCGACCCGAGGAGATCGAGGCCGAGTCGGTGACCGGCCGGGCCACGCTCTACGTCGTGCTGACCCGCGCCACCCAGCTGCTGACGACGATCAGCTGAGGACCGCGCGCCTCGGAAGCTGGTGGGGGGCGTCCGGGCTCGGAGAATGGTCGACAGTCGAGCAATTTCCGGGCTTCGGCGAGCACGCCGTACCTCCGGGTGGGCGACTGCAGAGCATCCCCGGCACCAGGTGCCGACGACGCTCGGCAAACCGGCCGGACGCAGCCGCCTCGGACAAAGGTAGACAGTCGAGCAATTTCCGAGGGTGGGTGGCTCCCGCCCACGATTCCGGCAGTTCGGTTCGGCTGTGTCAAGGTTTTCGCGCTGGTTCCGCCCACCTGTCGCCCGGAGACACCCATGAAGGCCTCGCGAAGAGCCGTTGCTGTGCTGCTCGTCGTGGGGTTGGCGTCGGTGCTCACGGTGCTGGTTCCGAGCGGTGCGGGCGCGTCGGCCGCCGTCGACAGGCGGCTGAGCCCGGGCGAGTGCGCGCTCACCGGCCGGGTCTACGTCAAGGGCCAGGGCTGCGCCCGGCACCAGTGCGTCAAGGGCGCGCGCATGTACAAGGAGGGCCGCGACGCCGAGCTGTGCGAGCGGCCGGGCCGCGGCGGGGCGGCGTACGGCCAGCCCATCAACTCCCGCCGCTGCAAGGCGCTCGGCCGGGTCTGGATCGGCGAGATCAACATCTGCGCGTCGAACCCCGACCGGTTCCGCCAGGTCCTGCCGCACGCCCCGCAGTGCCTCAACCGCACCGCGACGTACGTGAACCACACCGAGGAGGAGGGGCACTACGACGAGTGCATCTCCCCCCACCGGCTCAAGAAGCTGCGCAACGTCGCCAAGCGGCACAACGTCTCGCTGAGCAAGGCCGCCGCCGACCGCAACCGGTTCAACTGCTCCTACCGCCCCGGCTGGGTGATGCAGGGCGGCGTGTGCGTCGTCCGCCAGGGCCCGCCGCGGCCACAGGACCTCGGCGGCACCTTCATGACCGGTGACTCGGTGAGCTGGCGGGCCGACGACGAGCTGTACGCGCGGGAGGAGGGCTGGGTCCTCGACCTGCGCCCCGGCCGCCGGCTCGACGAGCTGCCGGGCCGGCTGGACTGGTTCCGCGCCAACCACGGCGACCCCGACCAGGTGATCATCGAGCTCGGCACCAACCGCAGCCGCGGCTACTTCGAGCACGACTTCCGCAGCACGATCGCGACCATCCCCGACGGCACGCCGATCCTGTTCTTCCTGCCCTACCGCAAGTTCACCGGCGACAACGGCCCCCAGGTCGCCGCCACCAAGAAGTACGCCGGGTGGATCAACCGGCTCGCCGCCCAGCGTCCCCAGACCTGCGTGGCCGACTGGCCGTCGTACGCCAAGAAGCACCTCTCGAACCTCGTCGACGGCGAGCACCCCGACGCCCGGCACGAGGACTGGTACGCGCGCTACGCCCTGCGCGCCTGGCACAACTGCGCGCGGCAGCTCGGTCTGCAGCGCCAGCACTAGAACCTGTTCTATATGATCCGCCCGTGTTCCGCGCTCTCGCCGTCGCCGCCCTCTCCGCGACGCTCCTGACCCCCACCGCCTCGGCCCAGGCCGCCTCGGCCCAGGCCTCGGCCCAGGCCACCTCGGCCCAGGCCGCTCGGCCCAGGCCGCCCCGCGTCCGCACGACGGGCCGGTGCTGCGGCTGCACGCCACCCACGGTGCCAAGGCCGCCATCCGCGACCGGCGCGGAGCACAGGTGTTGCTGCGCGGGGTCAACGTCAACCAGCTGGGCGAGTACTTCCAGGCCCGGCCGGACCTGCCGCCGACCGTCCCGCTGACCGAGCGCGACTTCCGCGACATCGCGAGGCTCGGCTTCAACAGCGTGCGGCTCCTCGTCAGCTGGTCGAGGCTGGAGCCGACCCCCGGTGCGTACGACACGGCGTACGTCGGCCGGATCCGGCAGGCGGTCCGGTGGGCGGCCGCCCACGACCTGTACGTCGTCCTCGACATGCACCAGGACGCCTACGGCGTCGCGGTCGACACCCCGCAGGGCGTGACCTGCCCGGACGGCACCACGCCCAACAACGGCTGGGACGGCGCGCCCGCGTGGGCGACGATCACCGACGGCGCCTCCACCTGCCGGCCCGGCGAGCGCGAGCTCGCGCCGGCGGTGATGCACGCGTGGCAGCACTTCTGGGACGACACCGACGGCATCCAGACCCACCTCGTCGACACGTGGGGCCGACTGGCGCGGGACTTCGCGAAGACGCGCAACGTCGCCGGCTTCGACCTGCTCAACGAGCCGGGCTTCGGCCTCGAGCCGGACCCGAACGGCACCACCGACCTCGGCGGGTTCTACGGCCGGGCGATCCGCGCGATCCGCGCGGGCGAGACGGCCGGCGGCGGCTTCCACCACATCGTGTTCTGGGAGCCGAGCGTGCTGTGGTCGGCGCTGGGCAGCTCCGCGGTCCCGAGCCCGGGCTTCACCCCGGACAAGAACCTCGTCTTCGCGCCGCACATCTACGCGGAGTCGCTGTCGTCGAACAGCATCCCCGGCGGCTTCGCCAACGCCGCGCGGGTGGCCAAGCAGCACGGCGTCACCGTGTGGGGCGGCGAGTGGGGGTTCTGGCCCGAGCACCCGGTCGACGCCTCGGACAAGATCCAGCGCTACGCCGCCGCCGAGGACGCGGCCCAGTACGGCGGTGCGTGGTGGGACTGGAAGCAGGCCTGCGGCGACCCGCACGTGGTGGACCGGCCCGGCGGTCAGCCGTCCGCCGTGTCCGGGAGCCTCAACCGCTTCACCTGCCCCGACCAGGTGATGTCGGCGCCGGACCCGGCCTTCGCCGACGTGCTCGGCCGCCCGGTGCCGCGCGCGGTGCCCGGTACGATCACGCGGCTCGTGTCCAACGGACGCACCGGCAGGCTCGTCCTCGCCGGCAAGCACAGCGGCGGTGCCGGCCGGTGCGCGCTGCAGGTGTTCGTGCCGAAGCGCTTCGCCCACGAGCGCGTCCAGGTCACGGGCATCGACCACCTCCGCCGCTCGCGCGAGCTCGGGAACGTCGTGCTGCGCGGCTGCGTCGCGACGAAGTTCCAGCTGCGGATCGGCTGAGCCGTCGGGTCCGGGGTTTCGAGACGCTTGCTGCGCAAGCTCCTCAACCACCGGTGGTCGGCTGAGCCGTCGGGTCCGGGGTTTCGAGACGCTTGCTGCGCAAGCTCCTCAACCACCGGTGGTCGGCTGGCCGGTGGTCGGGGAGGTCGCTCCGAGACGCTTGCTGCGCAAGCTCCTCAACCACCGGTGGTCGGCTGGCCGGTGGTTGAGGAGGTCGCTCTGCGACCGTCTCGAAACCCCCGTGCCCTCCACATCTAGGCTGCGCACATGACGAACACGACCTCAGCCCGGGAAGCCATCGCGGCCGTCCAGGGGCACGAGGCGTGGGCGATCATCCGACGGTCCACCCGCGCGGGCGACCGGGACACGGTGGGGCTGGTCGGCGGCCGGCGCCGGGTGGTCGACTCGCTGCTCGACGTACCCCTCGAGACCGGGGTGCCCGAGGCGGGACACATCGCGGACCGGCTGCTGGCGGTGCCGTTCCGGCAGGTGCGTGAGCGCGGCTTCGAGGCGCACGACGACGGCGCGCCGCTGGTGGTGGTCGACGTCGAGACCGAGCTGGAGTTCTCGGTCGAGGAGGTCGTGGCCGCCATCGACGACACCGGGGTCGAGTTCGCGGACCGCGGCGGGTTCGACACCGACGACGAGGAGTACGGCAAGCTCGTCGACGCGATCATCAAGGACGAGATCGGGCAGGGCGAGGGCGCCAACCTCGTCATCGGGCGGCACTACCGCGCGACGGTCGCCGACTGGGGCGCCGACGGCGCGCTCACCGTCCTCAAGCGGCTGCTGGAGCGCGAGCGCGGGGCGTACTGGACGTTCCTGTTCTTCACCGGCGACCGCTACCTGATCGGCGCGAGCCCGGAGCGGCACGTGTCGATCCACGGCGGCGACGTCCGGATGAACCCGATCAGCGGCACCTTCCGGCTGCCCACGCCGGGCGCGGCGGACACCCCTGACCAACAGGGTCTGCAGCGACAGCTGCTCGACTTCCTCCACGACGAGAAGGAGATCTACGAGCTCTTCATGGTCGTCGACGAGGAGCTCAAGATGATGTGCGACATCTGCCACGAGGGCGGGCAGGTGCTGGGGCCGTTCCTCAAGCCGATGAGCCGGCTGATCCACACCGAGTACCTGCTGGCCGGGCGCACCGACCGCGACCCCCGCGAGGTCCTCCGCGACACCATGTACGCCGCCACGGTGACCGGGTCGCCGGTCGAGAACGCCTGCCGGCTGATCAAGCAGTACGAGACCGAGGGCCGCGGCTACTACGGCGCCGCGCTCGCGGTGCTGGGTCGCGACGCCGAGGGCGGACCCGTGGTGGACAGCCCGATCGTGATCCGCACCGCGGACGTCGACCTGGAGGGCCGGCTCACCGTGACCGCCGGGGCGACGCTGGTGCGCGACTCCGACGCGGCGTACGAGGTGGCGGAGACGCACGCCAAGGCGGGCGGCATCCTCAGCGCGTTCGGGCTGGTGCCCCCGGCGCCGGTGTCGGGCGCCAACGTGGCCGAGCTGGTCAGCGACGAGGACGTGCTGCTGACGCTCAACCAGCGCAACCGCCGGCTGTCGACGTTCTGGCTCACCGACCAGGCCGGCGAGCGACCCGACCCGCGCCTGGCCGGGCGGACCGTCGTCGTCCTCGACGGTGAGGACGACTTCGTCAACATGCTGCGCCACGTGCTGGGTGTGCTCGGCCTGACCAGCACCGTGGTGCGCCACGACGAGTACGCCGAGGGCTGCCTCGACGGCCACGACCTGGTGATCGTCGGACCCGGGCCGGGCGACCCGCGCGACGACGCCGACCCCAAGATGCTGACCCTCCGCGCGGCGACCGCCCGGCTGCTCGAGCAGGAGCGGCCGTTCCTCGCGGTGTGCCTGGGCCACCAGGCGCTCTGCCACGAGCTCGGGATCCCGCTGGCCTACAAGGACATCGTCTTCCAGGGCACCCAGTCACCGGTCCAGATCGACGGCCGCACCGAGCGGGTGGGCTTCTACAACACCTTCGTGGGCCGGGTCTCGCCGGACACGGAGCTGCCCGAGGGGGTCCGGGTCGAGGCCGACCCGGAGACCGGCGACATCCACCTGCTGGCGGGTCCGCACTACCGCGGCATCCAGTTCCACGCCGAGTCGATCCTCACCGAGCACGGCCAGGACCTGCTCCACCGACTGGTCGCGGACCTCCTCCTGGGACCGGCAGGCGACGGAGCGCACCCCCTGGGGTGAACTGGTCCGGATCATTTGGTGAGACCGGGTGGTTTTGGCTGCGGAAACCGCCCGGAGATGGTCGAATGGGACCAGGGCCCGATGGCGACTGCCCCCCAGCGCCATCGGGCCCCGCTACGTCCTGGTGCCCTTGGCGCTGCCCGCCGGCTACCGCTCGACAGCGAGCTCCCCGAGCTCGCTCCAGCCGGTGCCCTCGACCGTCGTGTTGACGATCCGCGGGGTCTCCTCGAGGTACGCCGGGAGCTCGGCCCGCGCCCGGGCGAAGTGGTCGGACTGCACGTGCGCGGCGGCCGCGTCGTCCTCGAACGCCTCGAGCAGGACGTACTCCTGCGCGTCGTCGAGGCTGCGTGACCAGTCGAACCAGAGGTTGCCCGGCTCCGCCCGGGTCGCCTCGGTGAACGAGCGCGAGATCTCTGGCCAGGCGTCGGCGTGCTCGGCCAGGACCCGGAACTTGGCGGCGATGAAGATCATGGGCCCACCCTGCCACCGCCGGCGCGACCGGGCGGTTGTGGCTGGTGGTGATCGGCCTCGGCTACGCGGTGGTGTCTACTTCCTCTTCAGGTTCGTCATCCGCTGGTGGAACCTCGAGACACCGGGCCGCGAAGACGAAGGAGAGGAGTCACTCGTGCAGGCTGACATGGGTGCCTGACCACACGCTGCCCCTGGGGGCGCGGGTGCTCACGGCAGGGGCCCTCGTGCTGCCCGGCGGCATCGTGGTCGACGGCTGGGTCGTGGTCGACGGCGAGAAGGTGCACGCCGTCGGCTCCGGTCCGCCCCCGGAGGGTCCGACCTGGCGGCTGCCGGGGCTGGTCGCGCCGGGCTTCGTCGACGTGCACGTGCACGGTGGTGGCGGGGCGTCGTTCGACGGCGGCTCGCCCGAGCAGGTGGCGCGGGTCGTCGAGACGCACCTCGACCACGGCACCACCACCGTGGTCGCCAGCCTGGTCACCGACTCGGTCGACGTCCTCGCGTCGTCGTGCGCCTCGCTCGCCGCCCTGGCGGACAAGGGGCTCGTCGCCGGCATCCACCTCGAGGGGCCGTGGCTGAGCCCGCGTCGCGCCGGCGCCCACCAGGCCGCCCAGCTCGTGGCTCCCACCGCCTCGGACGTGGCGCGGCTGATCGACGCGGGGGAAGGCCACCTGCGGATGGTCACGCTGGCGCCCGAGCTGCCGGGCGCGCTGCGGGCGATCTCCACGCTGGTCGCCGCGGGCGTCGTCGTCGCGGTGGGCCACACCGACGCGACGTACGACCAGACGAGGGCGGCCCTCGACGCCGGCGCGACCGCAGCGACGCACCTGTTCAACGCGATGCCGCCGCTGCACCACCGCGAGCCGGGGCCAGTCGCCGCGCTGCTCGAGTCGTCGGCGTACCTCGAGCTCGTGGCCGACGGCGTGCACGTGCACCCGTCGGTGCTCGGGCTGGCCTGGCGGAGCGACCGCACCGCGCTGGTGACCGACGCGATGGCGGCGGCGGGCGCGGAGGACGGCGAGTACACCCTCGGGTCCCTCTCGGTGGTGGTCCTCGGCGGCGTCGCCCGGCTGGTCTCGACCGGGGCGATCGCCGGGTCGACCGCCACGCTCGGCGCCTCCCTCCGGATGGCCACGGCCCGGGCCGGCGTACCGCTGCCCGAGGCGCTGGCCGCGGTGACCGCCACGCCGGCCGCGATGCTCGGCCTGCCGGGTGTCGGCCGGATCGAGCCCGGGGCCTGGGCCGACCTCGTCGAGCTGTCCGACGACCTCCAGGTCGACCGGGTGATGCGCCGCGGAGCCTGGGTGCCCCTATCTTGAGCGCGTGATCCCGGACGTCGTGGTGGTCGACCACCACGACTCCTACACGTGGAACCTGGTGCACCTCGTCGCCTCGGTGACCGGGGTGCTCCCGGCCGTCGTGCAGCACGACGAGGTCACGCCCGAGGAGGTCCTCCGGCACTCGCACGTGGTGCTCTCGCCGGGGCCGGGCACGCCCGCCTCCCGGGTCGACTTCGCCGTGGGTCGCGAGGTCCTGCTGGCCGGCAGCCGGCCCGTCCTCGGCGTCTGCCTCGGCATGCAGGGCCTGGTCACGACGTACGGCGGCACGGTGGACCGCGTCGCCCCCGCCCACGGTGTGGTCGAGCGGATCCGGCACGACGGGGCCGGCGTCTTCGCCGGGCTGCCCCAGCTCTTCGCCGCGGTGCGGTACCACTCGCTGGCCGCGCTCGACCTCCCCGACGAGCTCGTGGTGACGGCCGCCGACGCGGCCGGCGACGTCGTGATGGGGGTGCGGCACGTGGCGCTCCCGCAGGAGGGCGTGCAGTTCCACCCCGAGTCGATCCTCTCCGAGCACGGTGCCGCGATGGTCGCGAACTTCCTGGGGCAGCCGTGAGCGCGGTCGAGGCGTTCCGCGAGGCGGCGGCCGCCCACCAGCGCTGCTTCTGGCTGGACGGGGGTGGCGCGCGCGAGTGGTCCGGCCATCGCTCGCTCATCGGCGTCCTCGAGCCGGACGACGTCTCGCTCACCTACTCCGCGCGCACCGGCGAGGTGACCCGGCACGTGGACGGCGAGGCCGAGGTGGTCGGGTCCGACGTGTTCGCGGTGCTCGAGGACGAGCTCGCCCGCGGCTCGCACCGTGACCAGTGGTTCGGCTACTTCGGCTACGCCGCTCGCCCCGACCTGCCCGCGCTCGTCGCGGCCCCGGGCGCCGACGTACCGGACGCGGTCTGGATGCGCCCCAGCCAGCTGCGGATCTTCGACCACGAGCTGAGGCGCAGAAACGGGACGTCGGGCGCTGAAACTTCGGCGCCGAACGTCCAGTTTCACCGGCTGGCCGGTGAAACACCCCCGGTGTACGCCCGCGCCTTCGCGCAGGTCCAGGAGCACCTGCACGCCGGCAACAGCTACGAGGTGAACCTGACCTACCGCGTCGACACCACCAGCGCGCTCGACCCGGTGGCGGCCTACCTCCGGCTGCGTGCGCTCAACCCCGCGCCGTACGCCGGGTTCCTGCAGCACGACGTGGACGGCGCACGGGGCTGGCTGCTCAGCTCGTCGCCGGAGCGCTACGCGCTGGTGACCCGGGACGAGGACGAGGACGTCCGGACGATCGAGACCAAGCCGATCAAGGGCACCACCCCGCGCGGCGCGACGCCGGAGGAGGACGAGGAGCTGCGCCGCGCCCTCGCCACCGAGCCGCGGTTCCGGGCCGAGAACCTGATGATCACCGACCTGCTCCGCAACGACCTCGCCATGGTCTGCGACGTCGGGTCGGTCGCGGTGCCGGCGCTGCTCGCCGTGGAGTCCTACCCCACCGTGCACCAGCTCGTCTCGACCGTGCGCGGCCGGCTGCGCGAGGACGTGAGCACCGTCGCCGCGCTGCGGGCGCTGTTCCCGGCCGGCTCGATGACCGGCGCGCCCAAGCTGCGCACGATGGAGGTGATCGAGGAGGTGGAGGCGACGCCCCGCGTGGCGTACGCCGGCGCCTTCGGCTGGCTGGCGGCCGACGGCCGGGCCGACCTCGGCGTGATCATCCGCAGCCTCACCACGGCCGGCGACGGGCGCTACCGGCTGGGCACCGGGGGCGGGATCACCGTGCAGTCCTCGGTCGACGACGAGTACGCCGAGTCGCGGTGGAAGGCCGAGCGGCTGCTCACCTCGCTGTTGCCGTTGGCCGAGGCGTAATACCGTGGCAACTTGTGAGCTCTAGCGTCGACGGGGTGACGGCACCGCACGTCATCGTGCTCTTCGGTTCGACGGGAGACCTGGCCAAGCGCAAGCTGCTGCCCGGGCTGCTGCGGCTGACCCAGGCCGGGCTGCTCACCGAGTGCCGGATCGTCGGCACCTCGCTCGAGGACATCGACACCGACGAGTTCGTCCGCCTCGCGTACGGCGCGTGCTCGGAGTTCGGCAAGGGCGAGCTCGACGACGGCAAGTGGGAGCGGTTCGCGTCGATGGTCTCCTACGTCCCGCAGTCCGACGGGCCGCAGGCGCTGGCCGACGCGGTGCACAAGGCGGAGGCAGAGCTCGGGGTCGACGGCGACGTGCGGCTGCTCCACTACCTGTCCGTGCCGCCCAGGGCCGCGCTCGACGTGATCCACCAGCTCGACGAGGCCGACCTCGTCGACCGGGCCAGGATCATCATGGAGAAGCCCTTCGGCACCGACCTCAAGTCGGCCGTGGCCCTCAACAACGAGGTGCACCAGGTCTTCGACGAGTCCCAGATCTTCCGGATCGACCACTTCCTCGGCAAGGAGGCGGCGCAGAACATCCTCGCCTTCCGCTTCGCCAACGGGCTCTTCGAGCCGATCTGGAACCGCAACTTCATCGAGCACGTGCAGATCGACGTGCCCGAGACCCTCGGCCTCGAGGGCCGCACCGCGTTCTACGAGTCGACGGGCGCCTACCGCGACATGGTGGTCACCCACCTCATGCAGGTGCTGGCGTTCATGGCGATGGAGCCGCCCACCTCGCTGCTGCCGGGGCCGATCAGCGACGAGAAGCTCAAGGTGTTCCGCTCGATGAAGCCGATCGAGCCGCACGACGTGGTCCGTGGCCAGTACAACGGCTACCGCGGCAAGGAGGAGGTCGCGGAGTACTCCGACACCGAGACCTTCATCGCGATGCGGATCGAGATCGACAACTGGCGCTGGGCCGGCGTGCCGTTCTTCCTGCGCACCGGCAAGAAGCTGGCCGAGGGCGCCCGGATCATCTCGATCGCGTTCAAGGAGCCGCCGCTCTCGATGTTCCCGGCTGGTTCGAACGCCGGCATGCAGGGGCCGGACCACCTGACCTTCGACCTCGCCGACCAGTCGCGGATGTCGCTGTCGTTCTACGGCAAGCGGCCCGGCCCCGGCATGCAGCTGGAGAAGCTTTCGATGCAGTTCGCCACCCACGAGACCGCGTCGTCGGTCGGGGTGCTGGAGGCCTACGAGCGGCTCATCCTCGACGCCATGCGCGGCGACCACACGCTGTTCACCACCGCGGCCGGCATCGAGACGCTGTGGGAGAAGTCGATCCCGCTGCTGCAGAGCCCCCCGCCGGCCCGCGCGTACGCGGCCGGCTCCTGGGGGCCCAACGCGATCCACCAGCTCGTGGCGCCCTACGCCTGGCGGCTGCCGTTCGAGCGGTCCTGGCGCGACCCGAACGCGCAGGCCCAGTAGGGGCGTGTCCGCCCCGACACCGTTGGGCCGCTGCGCCGGCCGCAGCGGCGGCTGAGCGCAGGTGCGTCGGCTGGTCGTCGCGCACAGTGTCGGCGAGCGAACAGAGCGAGGCGCTGAGCTCCGCGAGGGTCGAACCAGTCGGGGCCGCAGGCCTCATCCGACCCGAGGAGCTCACCATGAACCACAAGGACATCGGCGGCCGCATCGAGGCCACGGACGACGTCGAGGACGTGCAGGACGTCGTGCCGACTCCCTGGCCTGGCTGGGTTCCGAGGCTCACCTCGAGCCGCATCCGCAAGCTCCTGGTCCCTTTCGCTGTCCTACTCGGCAGCCTCGGGATCACGCTCTCTGTGCCGAGCCCGGCGCAGGCGTACTACGTCGACACCACCTGGGGCACTCCCGGGTTGGTCGCCCCGCTGACCAACATGACGGTCAGAGGCAGC
Source organism: uncultured Actinomycetota bacterium (assembly GCA_963791175.1). GTDB lineage: Bacteria > Actinomycetota > Actinomycetes > Propionibacteriales > Nocardioidaceae > Nocardioides. Next base: position 1,211,086 of record CAWBRC010000004.1, on the reverse strand, counting down.
GGTCGCTCAGGGTTCGTGGTCGGCGGGATCAGCATCTACCGCAACGGCAAGGTGCCCTGGGACACCCAGCAGCAGGCCATCACCACGGTGATCCTTCAGAAGTACAACACGAGCACCGGCGTCTGGTACGCCGTGGACTCGTTCTCCGACGGCAACATGCTGCTCAACATGGGCACGCCCACCAACAACACAGGACCTGCCGGGGTCGGAATCCGTGGCGGTTGGGTTCTGTCCGGCACCGGCCCCGGCTACTACCGCCAGGTCTACCGGGTCTGGTGGGGCTGGGGCCAGGCGCTCCCCTACTGGACGCTGAACGACACGGGCGGGCTGAGCGGCTACAAGCAGGTCCTGCCGAACACGAACTTCGCGTGCAGTGTGAGCTGCGTGACCTACAACGGTTACGTCTACGTGTACTGACTCCCCAGCAGAGCGCCCGACCATGGCACCCCTCTGTGTCGAAGAAGCCGTTCGGAGGGGTGTCTTGGTCGGGTCTTCCGGGTCGGGTTTCTCGGCTAGGGATGGCGACGTTGCGAGTCCGGGCAGCTTGGCAGTAGCGCCAGCGCACCCACTTCGGCTCGGAGTCCGACAAGGGTGCCGTGCGGGAGTAGCCGAAGGCGGCTGTGGACGCGACGGCGAGGTCAGGTCAGACGCGGAGCCGACTGGCGAGGTCGAGTGGGATCAGGGCGGGCCGGTGGGTAGTCGGCGGGTGCCGGTCCGAGACGTCGGGTCGAGCCTGCCGGGACGGCGCAGGATCGCCCACTGACAGACGAGGCGAAGCGGGGCGGCCTCCGCCTCCCGAATCATCGCGGCGCACGCTTCGGCGCGGCCGAGGACGTCGCCCTCACCCATCGCGTTCAGATCCCTCGTCCCGAGCATGAGTCAACCCAAGCACCGGCCACGGACACCGCGATGTTGCCGAAAACCCTTGCCCACATGGGTTTCCGGCACGGAGCGCACCATTGGTCGACTCTCCGCGCAAGGCTCGCAGACTGAGCTGAGCCAGGACGATCGGCCCGGCCTCGGACCTAGATCGTCAGCCGCTCCGAGGTCGTGGCCGGCTCGGCCGCCTCGGCGGGCGGCTCGGCCGGCTTGGGCGTGGCCGCACCGGGCAGCCGCAGGGTCATCCGGGTGCCGCCGGAGGGGGCGCGGCCGGCCTCGACGGTGCCGGCGTGCCGCTCGGTCACCTGGGCGACGATCGACAGCCCGAGGCCCGACCCGGGCATCGCGCGCGAGTCGGCGGAGCGGTAGAACCGCTCGAAGACGTGCGGGACGTCGGCCTCGGGGATGCCGTCGCCCTCGTCGTCGACGGTCACCGTGCCCCCGTGCAGCGCGGCGTGCACGGTGCCACCGGCGGGGCTCCACTTCGCGGCGTTGTCGAGCAGGTTGGTGAGCGCGCGCTCCAGCGCCGCCGCGTCGCCCTCGACGTACCACGGGTCGGCGTCCACGACGAACGACAGCGAGGGAGCGCGTCGGCGGACCCGGGCCACGGCGTGGTCGAGCACCTCGTGCAGCTCGACGGTCCCGACCACCGAGGCGGGGGGCTCGTCGCGGGCCAGCTCGACGAGGTCGCCGACGAGGTTGGTCAGCTCCTCGAGCTGGGCGCGGACGTCGTCGAGCAGCTCGTTGCGGGCGTCCTCGGGCAAGGAGGAACCCGCCTGGGTGAGCAGGTCGATGTTGGTGCGCAGCGAGGTGAGCGGGGTCCGCAGCTCGTGGCCGGCGTCGGCCACCAGTCGGCGCTGCCGGTCCCGCGAGGCGGCCAGCGAGGCCAGCATCTGGTTGAACGCCGAGGCGAGCCTGGCCACCTCGTCGTCCCCCTCGACCGGGATCGGCGCCAGCCGCTCGGTCCGGGCGATGTCCTCGGCGGCGGCGGTGAGCCGGCGCACGGGTCGCAGGCCGTTGCGCGCCACCGCCCAGCCGGCCACCCCCGCGGTGATCATCCCCGCGATGCCGAACAGCAGCGTGACCAGGCCGAGCTTGGTGAGGACGTGCTGCTGCGGCTCGAGCGACTGGGCGATCACCAACGCCGTCCCGGGCTGCCCCTGGATGGGCACCGCCGCGACGCGGTAGTCGACGCCGCCGGCCCGCACCGTCCGCACGCTGCGCTTGGCGTCGCCGCTGGCCACCGCGATCTCGTGGGAGTCGAGCCTGATCACGTCGCCTCGGTCGATGAAGCCCGACTGGCCGTCGGACCGCATGTAGCCGATGCGGACATCGGACGAGGCGACGATGTAGGCCGGCGTCTGGCTGCCCTCGGTGATCCGGTCGAGCTGCTCGAGCGCACTCGCGGCCGTCTGCGCGCGCTCGACCAGCGAGTCGTCGAGCGAGGACTGCAGCTGCATGCGGACGGTGACGTAGGCGCCGAGCGCCACGATCGCCACCGTCAGGCCGACGGCCATGGTGGTGAGCAGGGTGACCCGGCTGGCCAGTGACCGCCGGTAGTGCCAGCGACCCTCGGTGCCGAACGTGGGGAAGACGGTCACGTTTCCTTCAAGACATAGCCCACACCGCGCACGGTGTGGATCAGCCGGGGCTCGTCCGCGGCCTCGGTCTTGCGGCGCAGGTAGCCGACGTACACCTCGAGCGAGTTGGCCGTGGTCGGGAAGTCGTAGCCCCAGACCTCCTCGAGGATGAAGCTGCGCTCGAGCACGCGGCGCGGGCGGCGCAGGAACATCTCGAGCAGGGTGAACTCGGTGCGGGTGAGCTCGATCGCGCGGTCGCCGCGCCGCACGTCGCGCGTCGCGACGTCCATCGAGAGGTCGGAGAACGAGAGCACCTCGTCCTCCTCGCCCACCGGCACGGTGGCGCGCCGGAGCAGGGCCCGCAGCCGGGCCAGGAGCTCCTGGAGCGCGAACGGCTTGGTGAGGTAGTCGTCGGCGCCGGCGTCCAGCCCCTCCACCCGGTCACCGACGGCGTCGCGCGCGGTCAGCACCAGGATCGGCACGTCGTTGCCGGCCGCCCGCAGCGCCCGGGTGGTCTCGATGCCGTCGAGCCGCGGCATCATCACGTCCATCACGACGACGTCGGGCGCCGACATCGGCCCGGCCGCGCTCAGGCCGGCGAGCGCCTCGGCGCCGTCGGAGGCGACCGAGACGTCGTACCCGTTGAACTCCAGGGAACGGCGCAGCGACTCCCGCACGGCCTTGTCGTCGTCGACGACGAGCACGCGCTGCTTGGGCGTGGCGGCGCTGTTCACGCCCCTATGGTGCCGGAACCGCCTGAACCCGCGCTGAGAGTGGGCCGGTCGGCCCGGTCAGGCGTAGCGCGCCGCGGCCTCGGCGGCGCGGGCGCCGTACCCGCCGCCGAACAGCGCGGCGTGCACCAGCAGCGGGAACAGCTGGTGCAGCGGAACCCGCTCCTCCCAGCCCTCGGCCAGCGGCGCGCGCTCCTGGTAGGCCTCGAGGACCCGCGGCAGGTGCGGCAGCCCGAACAGCGCCAGCATCGCCAGGTCGAGCTCGCGGTGGCCGCCGTACGCCGCGGGGTCGATCAGCCAGACCCGGCTCTCCTGGCCCCACAGCACGTTGCCGTTCCAGAGGTCGCCGTGCAGCCGGGCCGGCGGCTCCTCGGGGAGCAGCGCCGGTGAGCTTGCCGATCACGCCCTCGACCAGGCCGGCCTCGACGTCGGTGACCGCGCCGCGGTCGCGGGCGAGCTTGAGGTAGGGCAGCACCCGGCGGACGGCGTAGAACTCCGCCCAGGAGTCGCAGGGCGAGTTGGGCAGCGGCAGCTTGCCGATGAAGCCGTCCGCCGTCGCCGCCGTACGACGGCGCGCCCGCCGCGTGCGTGATCGCGAGCGCCTGCCCGAAGCCGACCGCGGCGTCGGCGGAGACCTTGCCGGGCTCGATCCAGCGCAGGATCAGGCAGCCGTCGTCGACCGCCAGCACCTCGGGGACCGCGACCCCGCCGTCGTGCGCGGCCTCGGCGAGCCAGCGCAGCCCGTGCGCCTCGGCCGCGAAGAAGCCCGGCGGGCGGGTGCGCGTGCGTCTTCATGATCGCGGTGGTGCCGTCGGAGAGCCGGAGCTTGGTGGCCGCGGAGGTGTCGCCGCCCGCGAGCGGTGCGGTGGCGACGACGGCCGCGCCGAGGAGCTCCTCGGCGTGCCGGGCCACGACGGGCTGGCGGGTCACCGCGGCTCGGACCGGTCGTCGCGGAGACCGGACAGCTGCTGGAGGGTGGAGACGAGGACGGCACAGGTCCGCTCCACCATCGCCAGCACCTCCTCGAAGCCCTGCTCCCCACCGTAGTACGGGTCGGGCACCTCGCCACCCGGTTCGACGGGGTCGAAGTCGCCGAACAGCCGGACCCGCTCGGGGTCGACCGTCCCGCCCGCTGCCTGTGCGACGCGGCGCACGTCCGCCAGGTTGCTGCGCGTCCATCGCCAGGACGAGGTCGTTGGTCTCGAGCCAGCCGGGCGACGAACTGCTGGGCGCGGTGCATGCGACGGGTCGTAGTCGTGGGCGCGCAGGACGGCGGCGGCCCGCTCGTCCATCGGCTGGTCGACGTGCCAGTCGCCGGTGCCGCAGCTGGCGACCGTGACCCGGCCGGCCAGCCCGGCGTCGTCGACGCGCTGGGCGAGCACCACGTCGGCCGTCGGCGAGCGGCAGATGTTGCCGAGGCAGACCAGAGCGATCGCGTAGTGCCCGGGCGTGCGCGGGGCGGGGAGCGCCGGGGCTCAGCGCGAGTCCCCGAAGATGGTGTCGACGATCCAGGTGACCACCGTGATGACGATGGCGCCGCCCACGGCCGGCCAGAAGCCCTCGACGTGGAACCCGATGTCGAGCTTGTCGGCCAGCCAGCTCGGTCAGCTGAGCATCGCGGCGTTGATCACGACGAGGAACAGCCCGAGCGTCACGATGATGAACGGGATCGACAGGATCGTGAGGATCGGCTTCACGAACGAGGTGACCACGCCGAGGATCAGCGCGACCAGCAGCAGCGGCACCAGCTTGTGCCTGATCTCCTCCTGACCGTGCACCGGCCCGTCGAAGTAGATGCCGTCGATGAGCAGGGTGGCCACGGCCAGCGCGAGGGCCGTGGTGACCAGCCAGCTGAGGAACCGCACCACGCGGGTCAGTGTGTCAGGTGCAGGTCCAACGCCTCGATGATCTCGTCCTCGGCGTCCGCGAGGTGCTGGACGAGGAACGCGTACGCCGCGTCGACGTCGTCGTCCTCGAGCAGCCGCACCAGCGCGCGCGTGCGAGTCGGCCTGGTCGTGGGCGTTGCGCCGGATCCGGTCGACCTGGGCCAGCGCGAGCTTGAGCTCGACGACGAGGTTCTCCTGCATCGCGACCAGCCGGGGCGAGCCGGTCAGCCCGACCAGCGAGACGTGGAAGGCCAGGTGTCGTTCGTTGAGCTCCTGGTACGACGCGTCCGCGTCGATCGCGCCGATGTAGGCCTCGAGCGTGCTGCGCACGAGCGCGCGCCGCTCGTCGCGGGCGTCGTGCCAGCAGCGGATGCCGGCGCCCTCCAGCACCAGCCGGGCCGCGCAGACGTCGCGGACCGACTCGGCCTCCGGGGTGGCCACCGAGACGCCGCGGTTGGGCTCGCGGGTGGCCAGCCCCTCGGCCACCAGCACGGTGAGCGCCTCGCGCACGGTCGGCCGGGACACCCCGAGAGAGGCGGCGAGCGCGACCTCGCGCAGCGGCGTACCGGACTCGAGCTCGCCGTCGAAGACCGCGCGGCGCAGCTCGTCGGCCACGCGGTCGACGGTCGAGGCGTGCTCCAGGTGGAGCGTGCCGAACGGCGCCTCGCCCTGGCGGACCTGGGTCATCGCGGCTCTCTCCTGGTGGCGCTGTGGTGCGGGTGCCGATCGGGCGTTCGGCTTGCCCGGGTGGTTCCCGTACGCCACACTAGCCCTGTCAGATTGTCTGACAATCTTTGAGCGCTTCTGAGGAGGGGACATGTCGCTGGCCTGGGGCCGTCACTACGTCATGGTCGAGCCGAGCCACTTCCGGGTCGACTACGTCATCAACCCCTTCATGGACCCCTCCGACCAGCCCGACCGCGACCTGGCGCTCGCCCAGTGGCGCACCCTGGTCGAGACGATCGAGCGGCTCGGCGGCACCGTCGACGTGATCCCCCAGCGGCCGGACGCGCCCGACATGGTCTACGCGATGAACCTCGGCCTGGCGGTGGCCCGGCGGCGCGGCGACGGCGGCCTCGAGCCGCACGTCGTGATGTCGCACATGCGCTACGCGCAGCGCCGGATGGAGAGCGCCTCGGCCCAGCCCTGGTTCGCCGACCACGGCTTCACCACGTCGTACGTCGGCCGGCACGGCGTCGGCGCCCACCTCGAGTCGGGCGACGTCTTCCCGTTCGGTGACGCGCTCGTCGTCGGGGTTCGGTCCCGCGCACCGAGGAGCTCGGCGCTCAAGCACCTCGCCGAGCGACCTCGGCGTCCGGGTGCGCGGGCTGCGGATCACCCACCCGGGCATGTACCACCTCGACCTGGCCTTCTGCCCGCTCGACGACCGGCGCGCGATCGTCTGCCCCGACGCGCTCGACCCGGCGTCCGCGCGCGACGCTGATGAGCCTCGTTCCCGAGCCGCTGGTGCTCACCGAGGAGGAGGCGCTGACCACGTTCGCCGCCAACTCCATCGTGGTCCCGTCGGCCACCGGTGGCCCGGCGACCGTCGTGATGCCCGCGGCGCCCGACCACGTGCGCGACCGGCTCGAGGCCTGGGGCTTCGACGTCGCGCTCGTCGACGTCTCCGAGTTCCACAAGGGCGGCGGCTCGATCCGCTGCCTGACCAACCCCGTGGACATCCAGGTCGGTCGCGACCTGCCGGAGGTCGTCGGCGGCGCGGTTCTCCTGCCGCAGGTCTGAGCCCGCCCGCCTCAGCGGGCGGAGCCGGTCGTCGCGCCCGCGCGGTCGGGCGTCCGTCCGTGCCGGAGCCGCCGGGTGGGCAGCCCGGCACCGATCACGCCCCCGATCGCATCATCGTCAGGTGGCGCTGACGGAGCCCGCGGTGAAGGGTCGGCCCGGCCTGGGCTGTGTGCTCGTCCGTGGTGCTCACCCTCGGGCGGTGCCCGATCCGCGGCGCGCATCACCACGTAGCGTCGGCGCCATGTTCCCGGTCGGCGGCGTGGGCGTGATGCTCGCGCTCATCGCGCTCGCCGGCGTGCTCGCCGCCGGCGTGACCGCGCTGCTCGCGCAGCGGCAGGGTTGGCCGTGGTCGATCCTGTGCGGGCTGCTGCTCTGGTCGGTGGTGGTGATCGGGGTGCTCACCCTGATCCCGGCCAACGGCGCCCCGGGGATCGTCTCCGCCGAGGGGCGGCTGACCAGCTGCTCGTGGGACATCGGCGGCCCGGCACCCGACGGCTTCTGGATCTTCCCGGGCGGGCAGCGGCTGCTCAACGCCGTCGTCTTCATCCCGGCCGGCGCCCTGCTGGTCCTGGTCTGCGGCGCGCTGGCGGTGGGCCTGGGTGACGGTGCCCGATCGGGCTGGCCCTGCTCGCGGCGTACTCCGCCATGATCGAGCTGACCCAGCTCGCCCTCGCCCGCATCGACCGCGCCTGCGACGTCACCGACATCATCGACAACGTCACCGGTGCCGCGGTGGGGGTCCTGGTCGGGCATCGCGCTGCTGCCCGTCGTGCGCCCGTGGCGGATGGCCCGATGAGCCTCGTGCCTGCGCGCCTACCCGATCGCCTTCCTGGCCGATGAGTTGGCGACCTGGTCCGGGTCGGCACTCCATGCGCACGCTCGCGATCACCCAGAACGTGTCCGCCGACGGCTCGCCCGAGTTCCTCGGCGACTGGTTCGACCCGACGGCGCACGCGCCCGACCTGAACGAGGAGGTGCTGCGGCAGAGCGCGGCGGAGGACGTGCTGCTGCTCGGCCGGAGGACCTTCGAGGAGTTCCGCAGCTTCTGGCCGCGCCAGCACGACGACCCGACCGGGATCGCCGCGCACCTCGACCGGGTGCACAAGGTCGTCGTCTCCTCGACGCTCGGAGACCCCGAGTGGGAGCACTCCACGGTCCTCGGCGCGGACTGGCGGGACCGGGTGCGCGCGCTCAAGGAGGAGGACGGCGGCGACATCGTGCTGACCGGCAGCCTCACCCTGGCGCCCGCGGTCATCGAGGCCGGCCTCGTCGACGAGTACCGGATCTTCACCTTCCCCGCCGTGCAGGGGCGCGGCCGCCGGCTGTTCCCCACGGTCACGAGGGCCGGCTCGAGCTGCGGGACTGCCGCGCCTTCTCGAACGGCGCGGTGCTGACCGTCTACCGGGCCGCCCACTGACCCGGGGCCGGGCCGCACCGTTGACGTCATACGTCCTGAGCCGACGGGTGCTCGGTCCGCATGACGTCCCGCGGGGGACCCGCAGTCAGGTGGAGGTCAGGCGGCCGCGAGGCGCTGGCGGACGACCTCGAGGGCCTCGACGTCGAACTCGGCGGCGAGCCGCTCGACGCGGGCCATGTCGTCGTCCGCGACGGCGATGTTGACGGCCTCCACGTAGCGGTCGTGGAGCCGGGCGAGTGCGTCACTGGTGGTGCTCATGGTTCAATTCTGGACTATCCATTGGAACGATCCAAGGCAGCGGGCGCGTGACCTTGGGCACCCCCGTGCGAGGCCGGACATAGGTTGGCCCGGTGACCTCTCCCCAGCCTCGCCCCAACGTCGCGGCGATCCCCGCCTACGTCGCCGGCAAGCCGCCGACGGTGCGGCCCGGCATGACGTCGTACAAGCTCTCCTCGAACGAGAACCCCTACCCGCCGCTGCCGGGCGTCGTCGAGGCCGCGCACCGCGCCGTCGACGTGATGAACCGCTACCCCGACATGGGCAACACCGCCCTGTACGACGCCCTGGCCGCCCGGCTGCGGGTGCCGGTCGGGGACCTCGCGGCGGCGACCGGGTCGGTGGCGCTGATCTACCAGCTGCTGACGGCCTTCTGCGAGCCCGGCGACGAGGTGGTGCACGCCTGGCGGTCCTTCGAGGCCTACCCGATCGCGATCGCGGCGGCCGCCGCGACCTCGGTCCCGGTGCCCGTCACCGCGGACGGCCGCCACGACCTCGACGCGATGGTCGCGGCGATCGGGCCACTCACCCGGTGCGTGATGGTGTGCACGCCCAACAACCCCACCGGCCCCGCGGTGACCCAGACCGAGCTCGACGCCTTCATCGCGGCCGTGCCCGAGGACGTGCTCGTGGTCGTGGACGAGGCGTACGTCGAGTTCGTCCGGATGGACGACCGGGTCGACGGCCTGGCGACCTACCGCGCCCACCCGAACGTGGTGCTGTTCCGGACCTTCTCCAAGGCCTACGGCCTGGCCGGGTTCCGGGTCGGGTACGCCGTGGCGCAGGAGCCGCTGGCCGCGGCGCTGCGCGCGGTGTCGCTGCCGTTCGGGGTCTCCGGCGTCGCGCAGGCCGCGGCCATCGCCTCGCTCGACGCCGAGGCGGCGCTGCTGGAGCGGGTCGACGCGCTGGTCGCGGAGCGGTCCCGCGTGCAGGCGGGGCTGCTCGAGGCCGGCTGGGAGGTCCCGGAGGCGCAGGGCAACTTCGTCTGGTTCGAGCTGGGGGACCGGACCGCCGACTTCGCGGCCGCCGCCGACGAGCTCGGCATCGTGGTCCGGCCGTTCGCCGGCGAGGGCGCCCGGGTCTCGATCGGCGAGGACGAGGCCAACGACCGGCTGCTCGCGCTGGCCCGGGCGTTCCCGCACTGACCGACGGCGAGCGGGACAAGCGGTCAGGAATCGAGAAGCCGGTACGACCGGGTCGCACCTACCGTTCTGGTCATGGCAACCGAGACCACCAAGAGCAACGCATCAGACTCCGGCTTCTCCGAGGACGAGCTGGCCGCGATGAAGCAGCGCGCCGCCGAGCTGCGCGCGGAGAAGAAGGGCGGCGCGAAGAAGGCCGACGAGGCCGAGGCCTGCGTCGAGGCGATCACCTCGCTCCCGCAGCCCGACCGCGGGCTCGCCGAGCAGATCCACCGGATCGTCCTCGACGTCGCCCCGCACCTGGATCCGAAGACCTGGTACGGCTTCCCGTCGTACGCCCGGGACGGCAAGGTCGTCGTCTTCTTCAAGCCGGCCTCGAAGTTCAAGACGCGCTACGCCACCCTCGGCTTCGAGGAGAACGCGCAGCTCGACGACGGCGCGATGTGGGTGACGTCGTTCGCCGTGCTGGAGATCGGCGCCGCGGAGGAGAAGCTGATCAGGAAGCTGGTCACGAAGGCCGCCGGCACGCCGTAGCCACCAGGGAGCGCTGCCGGCCCTTGCGTTGGAGCGCACTCCGGTTCCTAGGGTCAGGGCATGGAGACGCGCACCCTCGGATCGCAAGGACTCACGGTGTCGGCCCAGGGGCTGGGCTGCATGGGCATGAGCCAGTCGTACGGCGACGCCGACGAGGCCGGTTCGCTGGCCACCCTGCGCCGGGCCCTCGAGCTCGGGGTGACGTTCTGGGACACCGCCAACGTGTACGGCGACGCCGGGCCGGGCGGCTTCGGGGCCAACGAGCGACTGCTGGGCCAGGTGCTGGCAGATCACCGGGACGAGGTCACGCTCGCCACCAAGATGGGCATCGAGGGCATCGCCCCGGAGGGCGCGGTCCGGTTCCGGCTCGACGCGAGCCCGGACAGCGTGCGACGCCGGTGCGACGAGTCGCTGGAGCGGCTCGGGACCGACCGCATCGACCTCTACTACCTGCACCGCGTCGACCCCGAGACGCCGATCGAGGAGACCATCGGTGCGATGGGGGAGCTCGTGCAGGCGGGCAAGGTCCGGTACCTCGGGGTCTCCGAGGTCACCGCGGACCAGCTCGAGCGGGCCCACGCGACGCACCCCGTCACCGCCGTGCAGAGCGAGTGGTCGCTGTGGACCCGCGACCTCGAGGCCGAAGTGGTCCCGACCGCGCGGCGGCTCGGCATCGGTGTGGTGCCCTTCTCGCCCCTCGGCCGGGGCTTCCTCACCGGCGCGCTGGCCGGCCGGACCTTCGAGGGCCGGGACTCCCGGGCCCGCATGCCGCGGTTCCGCGACGAGAACCTCGCCGCCAACGAGGCGATCGTCGCCGAGGTCGCCGCGGTCGCCGAGGCGCACGGTGTCCGGCCCGGACAGGTGGCGCTCGCGTGGGTGCAGCAGCGGGGCGACGACGTGGTGCCGATCCCGGGCACGAAGCGGGTCACGTACCTCGAGCAGAACGTCGGGGCGCTCGACGTACACCTGTCCTCGGCCGAGCTGGAGCGGCTGGACGGGCTGGCCGCCCGCGTGGCCGGCGGCCGCTACTGACCTGTGCGGCTCACCCAGCGCGGGCCGGCTCCGGGAGCCGCTCCGGGCGCCGGTCGATCTCGCGCCAGCGCGGGTCGAGGGCCGGGAACATCGTGACCACGAAGTAGGCGACGCCGCAGATCAGCATCGCGGCGGTCAGGCCGAGCCCGCCGACCAGGAAGCCGCCGACGAGCCCGCCGAGGGGCATCAGTGCGAAGCAGCAGGCGGTCGACAGCGAGCTGACCCGGCCCATCAGGTGGTCGGGCACCCGCTCGTAGATGACCGCGCCCAGGATCGGGTTGAGGAAGCCGGACGCGAAGCCGCCGACCACGCAGAACGCCAGCACGATCCACAACGGGGTGGTCTCGAAGGCCATGACCACGAACCGCGGCAGCCCGGTGACCAGGAAGCAGACGAGGTACGTCGCGTAGCGGGGCAACCGCTCGGCGTACGCCGGCCGCGACCAGGGAGCCGATCGCGGAGGCGCCGGAGAAGGTCGCGAACAGCGCGCCGACCGCGGCCGCGCCGCCCCCGCTGCTCGATCGCCCACACCGGGACCAGCACCGCCGACCACGCCACGTCGATGAGGTTGGTCAGGGCCACCATCACGGTGATCCCGACCAGGACGGGGTCGCTGCGCAGGAACCGCCAGCCCTCGCGCAGCTGGTCGAGGTACGGCGTCGGGTCCTCGGCGGTCCTCGGGAGCGACCGGTCGTGTCGTGGCGGGGATGGCCCAGGCCAGCAGCAGCGCCGAGAGGCCGAACGAGAGCGCGTCCACGACCAGCGCGTTGGCCGGCCCGATCAGCGCGACCAGACCACCGGCGACCGCAGCGCCGAGCATCGAGGCGGTGCGTTCGACGGTCGAGCTGAGGCCGGTCACCCGCTCCATCGGCACGCCGGCGGTGGCGGCCAGCGTGGGCGTCATGGCGTGCTTCGCGGCGTCGCCTGGCCCGCGCAACGCGCCGGCCACGGCGACCAGGCCGAGGAACGCGGGGAACGACAGCATCCCGGCCTCGTGCAGCAGCGGGATCGAGCCGACCACGAGCAGCGAGCCCCAGTCGCAGGTGAGCGCGACCCGGCGGGTGCCGACGCGGTCGATGATCGGTCCGCCCAGCACCTTGAACAGGACCAGCGGGAGCATCTCGGCCAGCGCGACGAGGCCGGTCTTCACGGGGCTGCCGGTCGTGGTGAGCACGAAGAACGGCAGCGCCACCATCGAGACCCGGGTGCCGACGAGCGAGACGCCCTCGGCGGCCAGCCACCCGTAGAGCGGGCGCCTCACGACGTACCGCCCCTCGGTCCACCGGGCCGCGGGAAGCCGTGGAACATGATCGTGAACGGCACGCCGTCGGAGTCGTCCTCGGGCAGCTCCTCGGCCGCCTCGAACTCCTCGATCACCGTCTCGACCGTCTCGATCAGGCGAGCGGCCTGCTCGGGGTTGAGCCGGCAGCGCCAGTCGGAGAGCGTCGACGCGTTGCGCCACTCCTCCGAGAGGGTGGCCCGCTCCTCGATCATCTGCTGGAGCATCTGGCTGTAGACCACGACGACGGTCTGCAGGTAGGCGTCGAGCGCCTCCTGGTCCTCGGGCTCCTTCAGCGTCTCGACGTCGGTCCGCGTCGAGGCGTGTGCGCGCCCGCCACCACCGCTCCCGGCCGGTGCCCCGCTCCTCGTCGTCGACGATGAAGCCGTGCTGGGCCAGCTGGCGCAGGTGGTACGACGTCGCCCCGGTGTTGAGGCCCAGCCGCTGGGCCAGCGCGGTGGCGGTCGTCGGTCCCTCGGTCCGCAGGATCCCGAGCATCCGTAGCCGCGCCGGGTGGGTCAGCGCCCGCAGCTGGCTGGGCGTCGGGGTGATCGAGCTGGTGTCCACGCGGTCAGCGTAGAACTGCAAACAGGTATTTGCAAAGAGTTGTTTGCAAAGAAGTGTGTGGGGAGTGCGCCGCCCAGGCGCGCTACGGCCGCGGGTCGTCGGGCGGCTCGATCTCGGGCCGGTCGGGGGGCGCGCCGGGGTCCTCGCCGGGCTGGGTGCGCTCGGGCAGGGGCTCGGTCGGGATCGGGTCCGGGTCGAGGCTCGGCACCACGTCCGGGTCGTTGTCGGGGCCGGGCTCGGCGTTCGGCGTCGTCGTCATGCCTCAGCGGTAACCGCTGGAAACCCCCGGCATCGCGTGGGACGTGCCGAAGGCGGCACCGACCAGCCAGATCGACAATGGCCCGTTGTGACTATTGGTGCCCCTGGGGTTCGTCCCTAGCGTGCTTCGGGGGTGTCTCGAGCCCCCGACCTCGTCCTTCGTTGAGCTCGGAAAGGCTTCAGCATGCACCTGCGTCCCAGACACGCCTCCCTCGTCGCGGCGGCCGCCCTCGCGGCATCGACCCTGGCCATGGCGCCGGCGGCCAACGCCGTGCCGGTCTTCGTCGACGCCGACACCCACCTCCAGCCGTACTCCGGTGCGTACACCTACAGCGGGTCGTGCACCACGACCGAGAACAGCGCCAGCCCGAACGTCGACGTCCCGGTCGTCGAGAACGGCCCGGTCGCGACGTCGTCGTCCTTCGTCACGGCGAGCAGCACCGACGGCGGCCCGGTGATCGCCAACCTGTCCGCCCAGTCCACCGCCACCGGCAGCGTCAAGTCGGTCGGTGGCAACCCGTCCGTCCTGGACTTCGCCCTGAACGGCACCAGCACCAACGACTTCCTGGCCGCGTCGACCTGCGAGCTCCACGCCTACGCCGGCTCCGACCTCGACTTCAGCTTCACGGTCGCCCAGGCCGGCTTCCTGCACCTGAGCTTCAAGAGCAGCGGCGGCGGCTACAGCGAGGTCTACATCGAGAAGACGCCCACGGTGTCCGACTACCCGTACTACGACCACTACGGTCGCGGCCTCAAGTTCTCCGGCGACGAGACCGTCTACCTGCCGGCCGGCACCTACGAGGGCTACTTCGAGGGCGAGGTCGACAACCGGTCGACGGCCGACGAGACCGTCAGTGCCACCACCAGTGTCCACGCCACCTTCGCGGTGGCCGGGTCCCAGACCGAGGCCGTCTCCGGGAAGGGCAAGAAGTACACGACGCTGCCCGCGGCCCGCTCGTGCGCCACGGACTCCCTCGACGCCACGGTCACGGCCAAGAAGAAGCGGGCCGAGAAGATCAAGCAGATCACCTACTTCGTCAACGACGCGAAGGTGAAGAAGGTGAAGAAGGTGAAGAAGGGCCAGGTCGTGAAGGTCCCGGTCGCCGACGACGTCGCGGCGGACCTGACCGCCGAGGTCACCCTCTTCCCCAAGAAGAAGGGCAAGCCGGCCAAGACCTACGAGGTCAGTGCGTCCTACGAGGCGTGCTCCTGACCGTCTGACCGCACCAGCGGGGGCCCGGCACGGCAACGTGCCGGGCCCTCGTCGCGCGCCCGCTGGGTACCGGTGCGCCGTGAACGAGGACGACAGCGAGGAGACCGGCGGCCGCTTCGAGCGCGACACCGACTACATCCCCGACCGGATCACCCGCGGTGCGCGCCGGCCCGAGCACGGCCCGGCCGACGTGCGGCTGTGGCCGGTCGAGCCCGGCCGCTACCGGCTCGTCGCGGCCCGCGCGTGCCCCTGGGCCAGCCGGGCGATCGTCGTGCGACGGCTGCTCGGCCTCGAGGACGTCATCTCGCTCGGCCTGTGCGGCCCGACCCACGACGAGCGCAGCTGGACCTTCGACCTCGACCCGGGTGAGGTCGACCCGGTGCTCGGCATCGAGCGGCTGCAGCAGGCCTACTTCGCCCGCTTCCCCGGCTACGAGAAGGGCATCACCGTGCCCGCGATGGTCGACGTCCCGACCGGTGAGGTGGTGACCAACGACTTCCCGTGGATCACCCACGACCTCTTCCACGAGTGGCGCGACCACCACCGGCCGGACGCACCCGACCTGTGGCCCGAGGACCGTCGCGCGAGGAGATGGAGGAGGTGATGGAGCGGGTCTACACCGAGGTCAACAACGGCGTCTACCGCTGCGGCTTCGCCAGCTCGCAGGAGGCGTACGACGCGGCGTACGACCGGCTCTGGACGGCCCTCGACTGGCTCGAGGACCGGCTCTCCGACCGGCGCTACCTGATGGGCGAGGCGATCACCGAGGCCGACGTCCGGCTGTTCACGACGCTGGTCCGCTTCGACGCGGTCTACCACGGCCACTTCAAGTGCAACCGGCAGAAGCTCACCGAGCTGCCCGCGCTGTGGGGCTACGCGCGCGACCTGTTCCAGACCCCCGGGTTCGGCGACACCGTCGACTTCGACCAGATCAAGACGCACTACTACGTCGTGCACAGCGGCATCAACCCGACCGGGATCGTGCCGCGGGGCCCGGACCTGCTCGGCTGGACGGAGCCGCACGGCCGGGGCTGACCGCGCCCGACGGACCGCTGCCCTAGCCTTGGGTCATGGGACACGACCACGGGCACGCCGCCGGCCGGGCCGAGGACCGCGCCCGGCTGCGGGTGGTGCTGGCGGTCACCGTCGTGCGTCCTCGTCCTCGAGGTGGTCGGCTGGCTGGTCACCGGCTCGCTGGCGCTGCTCGCCGACGCCGGGCACATGGCCACCGACGCCGCCGCGGTCGTGCTCGCGCTCGGGGCGTCGTACGTCGCCGACGCTGAAGGGCGGCCCGCGCTCGACGTTCGGCCTGCACCGCGCCGAGGTGCTGGCCGCGCTGGTCAACTCGATCGTGCTGCTGGTCGGTCTGCGGCTACCTGCTCTACGCCGGCATCAGCCGGCTCTCGTCGCCCGAGGACGTCGACGCCGGCCCGATGGTCGCGTTCGCGCTCGGTCGGCCTGGTCGCCAACGCCGTCTCGATGGCGCGTGCTGGCCCGGGCCGAGCGCGGCTCGCTCAACATGCGCGGTGCGATCAACGAGGTGTTCGCCGACCTGCTCGGGCTCGCTGCTGGCCGTGGTCGCCGGCGTCGTGATCTGGACGACGGGCTACACCGGGCCGACTCGATCGCCACGCTGCTGATCGCCGTGCTGATCCTGCCGCGCGCGTTCGTCGCTGGCTCGGGACGCCACCGTCGGTGCTGCTCGAGATCGCGCCGACCGGGCTCGACCTCGACGACGTCCGGCACCACCTGCTGCGAGGTCCCCGGCGTCACCGACGTCCACGACCTGCACGCCTGGACGATCACCAGCGGCATCCCCTCGCTGTCCGCGCACGTCACCGTGACCGACGCCTGCCTGGCCGAGCGCGGCGTCGGCGCCACCCTCGACGCGCTGGGCGCGTGCGTGGCCGAGCGCTTCGACGTCCACCACGCGACGTTCCAGGTCGAGCCGGTCAGCCACCGCGAGCACGAGGACCTCGGCGAGGTCCACTGATCGGGGCCGCTTCCTTGGGCCCGGCTGCAGGAGTCCGGTGAAACCGACATCAGCTGAACGCGGTGACCGGGCGCTCCTGGAGCACGTCGTCGAGGAAGACATCGACCTTCTCGTCGTAGAACGCCACCAGGCCCGCGATCGGCAGCAGCTGCCGGGTCGGGAAGTCGTAGCACCAGGCGAGGTCCTCGTGGAGCGCGCCGCCCACCCGCGCGGACCAGTACGCCGTGGTCCGGCCCTTGTAGGGGCAGGCGGTCTGGGTGGGCGACGGCTCGAGGTGGTCGAGCACGAGGCCGCCGCGGTCGAGGTAGTACCGCGTGGGCAGCCCGGTCTCGAACACCAGCACCGGGGCACCCGACTCGGCCAGCACCACGCCCTCGAGCTCGATGCGGACCCGCGTGGTCGAGCGCAGCGCGTCGACCCGCACGTACGGGCTCCGCGGGTGGACGAAGACCTCCTCGTCCTCCTCGAACCAGTGGTCCAGCGCCTCCCAGCGGATCCGCACGTGGTCGGGCAGCCCGGGGTCGCGGCGCAGCCGGGGCTTGATCTCGGGGTCGGCGAGCAGCGCCGGGTCGACGTCAGCGACCGGCAGGTAGTACTGCGGGTACGGCGGGAACTCCCACACGTAGACCGCAGCGCGGGTGTCCACGACCCAGCGGCCGTCCTTCTGCGCGCGGATGCGGCGCGGCACGGGGGCCCGGTGGCCGGGGTCGGTGATGTGGGGCGGGTAGTCGGTCACGCCCCCATGGTGCCCGAGCGGGCGCCGTCCGTTACGCGCAGTCACGGGCGGCCGGGTTGGGCAGTCCGGGGGGCGCCCCGATACATTGGCGCTGCACGATCGTGACCCGGCTCACAGCCCGCACCACCCCCGCGACGCGGTGGCCGGACACTTCCCACCGTGGACGGAGACCCCGACCCGGCCGTGACCTCCCGAGGAGAACTCTGTGGACGACGCAGTGGACCCAGCACCCCCTGGATTCGGACCCGATCTCGCCGAGGTCTTCGGTCCCTCGCAGCAGGACGGCGGCCCCGAGCTGTCCAGCTGCTGACGCCCGAGGGCGAGCGGGTCGCACCACCCGGAGTTCGACATGGAGTTCTCCGAGGACGAGCTGCGCGGCTTCTACCGCGACATGGTGCTGGTCCGCCGGATCGACACCGAGTCGACCGCGCTCCAGCGCCACGGCGAGCTCGGCATCTGGGCCCAGCTCCTCGGCCAGGAGGCCGCCCAGGTCGGCGCCGGCCGCGCGCTGCGCCCGCAGGACTTCGTCTTCCCGACCTACCGCGAGCACGGCGTCGCCTGGTGCCGCGGCCTCGACCCGCTCAAGCTGCTCGGCCTGTTCCGCGGCGTCGACCACGGCGACTGGGACCCCGAGGAGTACAACTTCGGCCTCTACACGATCGTCATCGGCGCCCAGACCCTGCACGCCACCGGCTACGCCATGGGCATGCAGCGCGACGGCGCGGTCGGCACCGGTGACCCGGAGCGCGACGCGCGCGGTGATCGCCCACTTCGGTGACGGCGCCTCGAGCCAGGGCGACGTCAACGAGGCGTTCATCTTCGCCGCGTCCTACAACGCGCCCGGTCGTCTTCTTCTGCCAGAACAACCAGTGGGCGATCTCCGAGCCGATCGAGCGGCAGACCCGGATCCCGCTCTACCAGCGCGCGCTCGGCTTCGGCTTCCCGGGCGTCCGCGTCGACGGCAACGACGTGCTCGCGACGTACGCCGTCACCCAGGCCGCGCTGCAGCGGGCCCGCGACGGCCAGGGCCCGACGCTTCGTCGAGGCCTACACCTACCGCATGGGCGCGCACACCACGACCGACGACCCGACCCGCTACCGGCTCTCCGGCGACGTCGAGTCGCTGGAAGCTCAAGGACCCGATCGCCCGGGTCGAGGCCTACCTCAAGCGCAACGGCCTGGCCGACGCCGCCTTCTTCGACGAGGTGGCCGGCGAGGCCAACGACCTCGGCGCCCGGCTCCGCGACGGCGTGAAGGCGCTGCCCGACCCGAAGCCGCTCGACATCTTCGACGTGGTCTACGCCGAGCAGACCGACGAGCTGCGCGCAGCAGCACGACGAGTTCGCGGCGTACCTCGAGTCGTTCGAGGGGAGCGCACTGACATGACCGAGAAGATCACGCTCGCCAAGGGCCTCAACATGGGGCTGCGCAAGGCGATGGAGGACGACCCGAAGGTCCTGATCATGGGTGAGGACGTCGGCAAGCTCGGCGGCGTCTTCCGGATCACCGACGGACTGCAGAAGGACTTCGGCGAGGACCGCGTCATCGACAGCCCGCTGGCCGAGTCCGGCATCGTCGGCACCGCGGTCGGCATGGCGATGCGCGGCTACCGGCCGGTCGTCGAGATCCAGTTCGACGGCTTCGTCTACCCGGCCTACGACCAGATCGTCTGCCAGGTCGCCAAGATCCACTTCCGCTCCAAGGGCCGGATCAAGATGCCGATCGTCATCCGGATCCCGTTCGGCGGCGGCATCGGCGCGGTCGAGCACCACAGCGAGTCGCCGGAGGCGCAGTTCGCGCACACCCCGGGGCTCAAGGTGGTGGCCTGCTCCAACCCGGTCGACGGCTACTGGATGATCCAGCAGGCCATCGCCTGCGACGACCCGGTGATCTTCCTCGAGCCCAAGCGCCAGTACCACGCCGACAAGGCCGAGCTCGACGACACCGCGACGCCCGACCCGCTGTTCAGCTCGCGCGTCGTACGCCCGGGCCAGGACGTCACCGCTGCTCGCCTACGGCCCGACGGTGAAGACCGCGATGAAGGCCGCCGAGGCGGCCTCCGGCGAGGGCCGCTCGCTCGAGGTGATCGACCTGCGCACGCTCTCGCCGCTCGACATGGGCCCGGTGCTCGACTCCGTGCGCCGGACCGGCCGCGCGGTCGTCGTCCACGAGGCGCACGTCAACCTCGGCATGGGCGCCGAGCTCGCCGCCCGGATCACCGAGCAGTGCTTCTACTCGCTCGAGGCGCCGGTGCTGCGGGTCGGCGGCTTCGACACCCCGTACCCCGCCTCGCGGATCGAGGAGGAGTGGCTGCCCGACCTCGACCGGGTGCTCGACGCCGTCGACCGGACGATGTCCTTCTAGGAGGCTGCCGATGCCCGAGTACCTGCTGCCCGACGTCGGTGAGGGCCTGACCGAGGCCGAGATCGTCTCCTGGAAGGTCAAGGTCGGCGACACCGTCGCGATCAACGACATCGTCTGCGAGATCGAGACCGCCAAGTCGATCGTCGAGCTGCCCTCGCCGTACGCCGGCGCCGTCTCGGCGATCCTGGCCCCCGAGGGCGAGACCATCCCGGTCGGCACGCCGATCATCGCGATCGGCGACGACGCGGCCGCCGAGGGCGGCGCCGCACCGGCGACCCCGGCGCCCGAGGAGATGGAGATCGACCTCTCCAACCCGGCCGCGTCCGGGTCCGGCGAGGGCGAGTCAGCTGGTCGGCCGGATGAAGGCCGACCGCGGCCCGACCCGGCGGGCCGCGCAAGGTCGCCTCCGGCACCGCTGGCCGACCCACATGCAGGCCCAGGCGTCCTTCGAGACCGGGCTGGCCTCGCCGCTGGTCGAGGCCGCCGAGCCCGAGCCGGCCGTGCCGGCCCGCAGCCAGCAGCCGCCGAGCCGCTCGAGCCCGGCCGCGCTGCGCGTGCTGGCCAAGCCGCCGGTGCGCAAGCTGGCCAAGGACCTCGGCGTCGACCTGGCCACCCTCGAGGCCGACCGGCCCGAACGGCACGATCACCCGCGAGGACGTCGAGCGCGCGGCATCCCGGTGGCTACGTCGAGGACCGCGCCGGCCGCGACCTCGCAGCGCCCGACGTCGACCGGCGAGCGCGAGACCCGCGAGCCGATCAAGGGCGTCCGCAAGATGATGGCCGGCGCGATGGTGCAGTCGGCGTTCACCGCGCCCCACGTCACCGAGTGGGTGACCGTCGACGCGACCCGCACCGTCGAGTTCGTCGAGCGGCTCAAGGCGCGCCGCGAGTTCCGCGACGTGAAGGTCTCGCCGCTGCTGGTGCTCGCGCGGGCCGTGATGCTGGCGATGCGTCGTACGCCGGTGATCAACTCGTTCTGGGACGAGGCGGCCCAGGAGGTCGTCCTCAAGCACTACGTCAACCTCGGCATCGCCGCGGCCACGCCGCGCGGCCTGGTCGTCCCGAACATCAAGGACGCCCAGGACCTCTCGCTGCTCGACCTGGCCGCCGCGCTGGGCGACCTGACCGCGGTCGCGCGCGACGGCAAGACCCAGCCGGCCGAGATGAGCGGCGGCACGTTCACGATCACCAACGTCGGCGTCTTCGGCGTCGACGCCGGCACGCCGATCATCAACCCCGGCGAGTCCGCGATCCTGTGCTTCGGCGCGATCAAGAAGCAGCCGTGGGTGGTGGACGACGAGATCGTCGTGCGGCACGTGACCACGCTGGCGCTCTCCTTCGACCACCGGCACATCGACGGCGAGTCCGGCTCGCGGTTCCTCTCCGACGTGGCCGGCATGGTCGAGGACCCGGCGTCCGCGCTGCTGTTCTGAGGACGTCGGGGCCGACGGCGGCCGCCGGGCGCCCCGACAGTGCAGGAAATTGGCGGTCGTGGCGTGGAAATTCCGGTGCAGTCGGGGTGGGCAGCTCGGCGCCGCCGATGTGCAGCCGGAAATTCCACCCCAGGGCGACATTTCCCGGTGCAGAACCGGCGGTGGTCGAGCCGCGGCGCCGGTCCCAGCACGGTCCGGGACAGTGCAGGACGATTCGGCGGTCTGGCGTCGAATTTCCGGTGCAGTCCCGGCGCGCTGGCGGGACCCGTCGCTCGAGCCGCCGGCCCTCGGCTGCACGAACCTCAGCTTGTTGCCGAACGGGTCGCGGATGCCGGCGTCGATGCCGTAGGGCTGCTCGTTGGGGCCGTCGGTGAACTCCACGCCCTTGGCCGCGAGCTCGTCGTAGGTCTTGCGGCAGTCGTCGGTCACGAAGCCGACCCAGCCGCCCATCACGCCCTTGCTCACCAGCTCGCGGACCTGGGCGGCGGTGGCCTCGTCCATCGACGGCGGTCCGGGCCGCTCGAGCAGGATCTCGCGGTCCGGGTGGCCGGGGACGTTGACGGTGAGCCAGCGCATGAAGCCGAGGTCCACGTCGGTGTGCACCTCGAGGCCGAGCTTGCCGACGTAGAAGTCGAGCGCCTCGTCCTGGTCGAAGACGAAGATCTGGGACACGTTGATGTTGGTGAACATGGTCGCTTCTCCTTTGCTGGTGGACTGTCTGGTCAGCGGTGGTCGACGCCGTCGAGCCGCAGCTCGGTGGACGGGTCGGAGTGGGTGGCGCCGCTGACCCGACATGCGTGGCGCTGATGGTCGAGCCGTTCTTGAGCACGCCGTACAGCGCCATCGCGTGGCCGCGGCCGAGGTCGTAGTCGGCCTTCAGCCAGTCGCAGACGACGCGGCCGCCTTGGTCGTCGCCGTGAACCCGTGCGCCGCCGCCTCGTCGAGCAGCTGCTGCGGGGTCTTGCTCGGTCTTCTTCTCGATCGCGTCGAGGTATGCCTGGTAGCTCATGTCGTTCTCCGACGACGTCTAGGCGGGAACGACGCTTCGGGCCGCGTTCTTCTCCGAAACTGCTGGGCCGGGTCCAGGCCATCGAGAAGTGCGTCGGGACCTTGGCCACGAGCGGGTGCGCGGCGCGGTACTCCTTCGGCGACTCGCCGACGATCTCCCGGAAGGTGCGGCTGAAGGTGCCCAGGCTGGAGAAGCCGACGGACATGCAGATGTCGGTGATCGAGCGGTCGGTCGAGCACAGCAGGGCCATCGCCCGCTCGACCCGGCGGCGCTGCAGGTAGCGGTGCGGGGTCTCGCCGAACGTCGCCCGGAAGGTGCGGATGAAGTGCGCCTCGGACACGTGCGCGATCCGGGCCAGCGCCGGGATGTCGAGCGGGTCGGCGAACTGCCGGTCCATCGCGTCGCGGGCGCGCAGCATCCGGCGGTTCTGCCGCTCGGTCTCGCGGCTCACTCGACGGCCGCGGCGGGCAGGGTCACGTCCCAGCCCTCCGGGGCGACCGGGTGCAGGATCGCGTCGGTGCCGCCGTCGACGTAGAGCACCGAGCCGACGACGAGCGAGGCCGCGTCGGAGAGCAGGAACGCGATCGGCGCGGCGATCTCCTCGGCCCGGCCGTCGCGGCCGATCGCGGTCGGGTAGGCCTCCGACAGCGGCCCGAAGACCGGGTCGGCGGCGAGCTGCTCGGTCATCGCGGTGGCGACCTTGCCGGGCGCGACCGAGTTGAGCCGGATGCCGGCGCCGATCCACTCCGGCCGTCACGCCCTCGCGCCGCGCCCACCAGGCCAGCGCCGCCTTGCTGGCCGGGTAGACCATGACCGCCTCGTGCTCGCCGCGGCGGCCGACCGGGCCGCTCCTCGTCGCCGCGCCAGGCACGCGACGGCCACCTCGCCGGCCCAGCCGGGCTGGCCGGTGATCGAGTTCGAGGCCAGGAACACGACGCCGGCGCCGCCGGCCGCGGCCATCGGCTCGCGCAGCCCCTCGACGAGCGCGACCGCGCCGAAGAAGTTCACCGAGACCACGAGCGCGGGGTCGGTCCCGGTGAACCCGCCGATGCCGGCGGCCGGGCACGACGCCGTGCACCACGTCGGCGAGCGTCGCGCACGCCGGCGACCGCGGCCGCGCGACCGCTCGGCGGTCGACAGGTCCGCGGTGACGTCGGCGTCGCGCAGGTCGACGGTGACCACCCGGTGGCCCTGGCTCGCGGAGCAGCGCGGTGGTGGCGGCGCCGATGCCCGAGGCGGCTCCGCTGACGACGTAGGTCTGCACGCGCAGAACTTCCGACTCGTCCGCACGGCACCCAGCCCGGCACGCGCCCTAGGATCGGGCTGTGCTCAGCGCGAGCCCGACCGCCCGCGCCGGCCGAGCTGCGCTGATCGGGCCGGTCGACGGAGGTCGAGGACGTCCTCGACCTGCTCGGCGCGGCGCGCCTGGTGACGCTGACCGGGCCGCCCGGCGTGGGCAAGACCCGGCTCGC
This sequence comes from uncultured Actinomycetota bacterium, assembly GCA_963791175.1. Lineage (GTDB taxonomy): Bacteria > Actinomycetota > Actinomycetes > Propionibacteriales > Nocardioidaceae > Nocardioides. Next base: position 1,187,542 of record CAWBRC010000004.1, on the reverse strand, counting down.
GCTCGCGGTCTGCGAGGACGAGCGACGACGTCGCCTGGGTCGACCTCGCGCCGGTCCGCGACGCCCGGCGTCGTGGCAGATCGCCGGGCGCTCGAGCTCGCCTCGGCGTCGTCGTCGGCCGCAGCGCGACGCCGACCACCGACCGGACCCACCTGGTCGTCCTCGACAACTGCGAGCACCTGCTCGCCGACCTGGCCGCCGTGGCTGGCCGACGTCGCTCGCCGCGACCACGCGGCTGCGGGTGCTGGCCACCAGCCGGGAGCGGCTCCGGCTCGCCACCGAGCGCGAGTACGCCGTTCCGCCGCTGCCGATGCCGTCGCGCCGACGAGCTGGACGACCTCGCCCGGCTGCGCGACAACCCGGCGGTGACGCTGCTCCTGGACCGGGCGCCGGGCGGCCGTGCAGCTGACGCCGGGCACCGCGCGTGCCCTGGCCGAGATCTGCATCGGGCTCGACGGGCTGCCGCTGGCCATCGAGCTGGCCGCCGCCCGGCTGCGGGTGTTCACGCCGAGCGAGCTCGCCTTCCGGCTCGGAGCGCCGGATGAGCGTGCTGACCACGAACCGCGTCGACGCCCCGGCGCGCCACCGCGACCTGCGGACCGCGATCGCCTGGAGCCACGACCTGCTCCCCGAGCGCGAGCAGGCCGTCTTCCGCCGGCTGTCGGTGCTTCGCCGGCGGAGTGGACGATCGCGGACGCCGAGGCGGTCTGCGCCGACGCCGCGACGTCCTCGACGCGGTCGAGTCGCTGCTGGACAAGAGCCTGGTGCGCCGGGCCGGCGACGACGGTCGACGGCGAGGCCCGGTTCACGATGCTCGATGAGCCTGCGCGAGTACGCCGCCGAGCGGCTCGACGAGCAGGACGAGGAGGAGGCCGCGACCCGCGACCGGCACGCGGCGTGGTTCGCAGACGCGCCCGCGGCACTGGGAGGCCACCCTCGGCACCGCCGCCGAGACCGCGACCTTGCCGCAGCTGAGCTGACCTCCGCGCCGACCGGACGCGCGCCCTGGCGCATCGCCCGGGCCGCACGCATCCCGACCCCGAGCGACGTCCTGTGGCTGGCCGACGATGCTCGGCTGGGACGGCTACCCGCGCGGGCTGCTGGCGGAGGCCGTGGTCGCCGCTGGACGTGCTGGCCGAGCGTGGCGCCGACGACGAGCGGGCCGACCCCGAGGCCCGGGCCGCGGCGACGGCTGGCGGCCGGGCGTCGTCGCCTACGGCCTCGGCGACCCGGAGCGGCCGCGGCGCTGCTCGGCCCGTTCCGCGTCGGCACGCGGGCGTCCGACGCGCGCCGGGCGCGCGGTGGCGCGCGCCTTCCTCGGCCACGTGGCCCGCGCGCGAGGGCCGCTCGACGAGGCCGCGCGCGCTCTACACGGCCGCGCGCAGGCCGCCCTGGCGGCTGGGCAACCGACGCGGGCACGGCGTGGGCCGGCCACGACCTCGCCCTGCTCGCGCTCGACGAGGACCGCGACGACGAGGCCGAGCCGCTGCTCACCGAGTCGCTGCGAGCTCTTCGAGTCGACTCGACTACGACTGGGCAGTCGCCGTCTGCGCCTGCCTGCTCGGCGTCGGCGGTGGTCCGCAGCGGGCGGCCCCGACGTCGACGGGCCGCCGAGCTGCTCGGCCGCGCCCTGCGGCTGCACGAGAGGTCGGCGACCGGCGCGGGACCGCGCAGTGCCTCGAGGTGGTGGCCGAGGTGGCCCTGGCCCGAGGCGCCGCCGCGACCGCGGCGCGGCTGCGTCGGCGCCGCGGCGCCGGCCGGCAGCGAGGTGGCTGGCCAGCCCGCCGACCGAGGACGAGGCTCGGCGCCTGGACGACCTCGACCACCGCGCTGGAGCGCGTCGCTGGGCACGTCCGCGGCCGAGCACGAACGGCACGCCGGGCGGACCATGCCGCGCCGCGGCGGTCTCGAGCTCGCCGAGCGGCTCACCCGGAGGCCGACGACGCGAGCAGCGGCGGCGGTCGACTGACCGCGCGGCAGCTCGAGGTGGCCGCCCTGGTCGCCGAGGGGCTCACCAACCGGCAGATCGGCCGCCGCGCTCGGCATCAGCGAGAAGACCGTCGAGATGCACGTGCAGCAACCGTCATGTCCCGGCTCGGCGTGCCCAGCCGCGCCGGCGTCGCGGCGTGGGCGGCCGCCGCGGGTCGCCGTCCCTCGGTCCCGTAGGGGTTTCCCCGTATGTCCCGGCCCTCGCGGCGTCGCTCGTAGACAGGGTCGCGGCCGCGACCGCGGCCGCGGACGGCCCCCGCGGGTCCGGGAGGGACATCGACATGGACGACAACAAGCTGAACGAGATGCTGGGGCGCTTCGTCGGTGACCTCGGGCGCCACGATCACCGCCGGAGGCGTGGTCCTCGGGCACCGGCTCGGGCTCGTACCGGGCGCTGGCCGAGGCGCCGGGCACGGCCGACGACCTGGCCCGGCGGACCGGCTGCGACCCGCGGTACGTCGCCGAGTGGCTGCGCGGGCCAGGCCGCCGGTGGCTACGTCACCTACGACGCCGAGGGCGACGTCTGGTCGATGACCGAGGAGCAGGCCTTCGTGCTGGCGAACCCCGACGGCGCGGTCTACGCGCCCGGCGCCTTCGTGCTGGCGCTCGGCTCGCTGCAGGCGGTCGACCGGATCGAGGAGGCGTTCCGCACCGGCGCCGGTGTGGGCTGGCACGAGCACGACGACGAGGTCTTCGTCGGCTGCGAGCAGTTCTTCCGGCCCGGCTACCTCGCCAACCTGGTGCCCGCGCTGGATCCCGGCGCTCGACGGCGTCGAGGCCAAGCTCCGAGGCCGGGGCCAAGGTCGCCGACGTCGGCTGCGGGCTCGGCGCCTCGACCATCCTGCTCGCCGAGCACTTCCCCACAGGCGCGGCTCGTGGGCTGCGACTACCACGACGGAGTCGATCGAGCTGGCCCGCAAGCGGGCCGCCGACGCCGGCGTCGCCGACCGGATCGACTTCGAGATCGCCAGCGCCCAGGACTTCGCCGGGCACGCGGCTACGACCTGGTCACCACCTTCGACTGCCTGCACGACATGGGCGACCCGGTCGGCGCGGCCCGGCACATCCGGCAGTCGCTCGCCGAGGACGGCACCTGGCTGATCGTCGAGCCGATCGCCGGCGACACCGTGGCCGACAACCTGAACCCCGTCGGCCGGGTCTACTACGGGTTCTCGACCTTCCTGTGCGTGCCGAACGCGCTCTCCCAGGCCGGCGGCTACTCGCTGGGCGCCCAGGCCGGCGAGAAGGCGATCGGCGAGGTCGTCGCCGCAGGCCGGGCTTCACCCGGTTCCGCCGGGCGGCGGAGACGCCGTTCAACCTCGTCTTCGAAGCCCGGCCCTGAGCGCACGGATGCGGCGATGCGCGCGGGCGCGCGCGGGACAGTGGGTCCCGTGCGCGCCCGCGAGCCCGACCGCAGCGGCTACGCCGTGCGGTCGGGCGTGCGCCTCTACTACGAGGTGCACGGCGACGGCCCGCCACCGTGGTGCTGCTGCCGCCCTGGTCGATCGTCCACTCGCGGATCTGGAAGCTGCAGGTGCCCGTACCTGGCCCGGCACGCCCGGTCGTGGTGTACGACGGCCGGGGCAACGGGCGCTCGGACCGGCCGGCCGGGCCCGTCGGCGTACGACGACGCCGAGCTGGTCGCCGACGCGCTCGCCGTCCTGGACGCGGTCGGGGTTCGACGACGCGGTCGTGGTCGGGCTACTCGCTCGGGAGCCCGGGTGCTGCTCGCCCTGGCGGCCGACCACCCGGACCGGGTCACGCGGCGCGGTGTTCGTCGGCGGCGGCGGTCGAGCTGCACGACCGGCCGAACCCGGTCGCGACGCGCTTCGAGGAGGAGCGGGAGAGCTACGAGGGCTGGGGGCGGTGGAACGCGCACCACTGGCGCCAGGACCAGGCCGGGTTCGCGGAGTTCTTCTTCGGCGAGGTGTTCCCGGAGCCGCACTCGACCCGGCAGGTCGAGGAGGCGGTCGGCGTGGGCGCTGGAGACCGACGCCGAGACGCTGGTGGCGACGCGGTCGCCGAAGCGGCGGGTGCTGGGCGCCGCCGAGGCGCGGGCCGCCGCCGGCACGGGTGCGCTGCCCGGCCCTGGTCCTGCACGGCGACGACGACCGGATCGCCCCGCTGTCCGACGGCGTGGCCCTCGCCCGGGGGACTCGGCTGCCCGATCGACGTCGTGGTCGCGGCGGCGGCCACTGCGTCCAGGCCCGGCACCCGGTCTGGTTCAACCTCGCGGCTGCGCCGCTTCGTGGAGGAGGTGGCGCGCCGGTGCGCGCCCGTGAGCCCGACCTGGCCGGCGAGGTCGACCGCGACGGCGTGCGCGATCCACTACGAGGTGTTCGGCTCCGGGCCGACCGACCCTGCTGCTGATGGGCACCTTCCCGGTGGTCGACGGGCACCAGTGGAAGGCCCAGGTGCCCTTCCTGGCCCGGCACTTCCGGGTGGTCACCGTCGACCCACGCGGGAACGGGCGGTCCGGCCGGCCGACCGGCGCGGCGGCGTACTCCGACGACGTCAACGCCGGCCGACGCGCTCGCCGTGCTGGACGCCACCGGCACGGACTCGGCGTTCCTGGTCGCGCTGTGCTCGGGCATCAAGTGGTCGCTGCTGGTGGCCGAGGCGGCCCCGGAGCGGGTGCGCGGCATCGTCGCGATCGCACCGGGCGTGCACCCGCTGGCGCCGCAGCCCGACCCGATCGAGCCCGTCGACGCACGAGCGCTGGGCGCGGCGACTGCGGCGGGCTGGGTCGACTACCACTCCGGCACTGCTCGTGCCCGAGCCGCACTCGACCAAGGCCTTCGAGGACCTGGTCGGCTGGGCGCTCCAGACCGACGCGGCCACGATCACCGCGCGCACCCACGCCACCCTCCGGCCGAGCGAGGAGGCGGAGGCGGTCGACCTGGTCGGCCGGCTCGACCTGCCCGCTGCTGGTCATGCACGGCGACCGAGGACCGGTGCCAGCCGCTCGAGCGGGGCCGCGGCTTCGCCGAGCTCACCGGGGCGCGGCTGGTCGTGCTCGAGGGCGCCGGCCACGTCCCGCACGCCCGGCACCCGGTGCTGGTCAACACCGAGATCAAGGAGTTCGTCGACATGCACACCACCTCTGCGCCGCCGACGGCGGCCGCGACCCCCTGGCTGTTCGCCCGCGAGCGCAAGCGGCGGGCGCTGTGGGTCTGCTCGCCGATCGGCCTGGGCCACGTGCTGCGCGACCTGGCCATCGCCCGGGCCCTGCGCGAGCAGGTGCCGGACCTCGAGATCGAGTGGCTGGCCCAGTCCCCCGTGACCGACGTGGTGCGCGCGCACGGCGAGGCCGTGCACCCGGCCAGCAGCCGAGCTGGCCTCGGAGTCGGCGCACTGGGAGAGCGAGGCCGAGCGCCACGACCTGCACGCCTTCCACGCCTTCCGCCGGATGGACGAGATCCTCTGCGCCAACTACATGCTCTTCGACGACGTCGTCCGCGAGACGTCGTACGACCTGTGGGTCGGTGACGAGTCGTGGGAGGTCGACCACTTCCTGCACGAGAACCCCGAGCGCAAGATCGCGCCGTACGCCTTCCTCACCGACGTGGTCGGCTTCCTGCCGGTCGACCCGGAGCGCGACCCCCGCGAGGTCGAGCTGTGCGCCGACTACAACGCCGAGATGATCGAGCACCGCGAGCGGTTCCCCTACGTGCGCGACCGGTCGGTGTTCATCGGCGGCTCTCGGCGAGCTGCCCGACGCGTCGCTCGGGCACCGGGCTGCCGACCGTGCGCGACTGGACCGAGCGGTGGTTCACCAGCGTGCCGTACGTCGTGCCGTTCGACCCGCGGCGCCTACCGCCGGCCGCAGCGCCTGCGGCGCGAGCTGGGCTACGGCACCGGCTACCCGCTCTACGTCGCCGCCGTGGGCGGCACCGCGGTGGGCCGCGACCTGCTCGAGCTCACGGCCGAGGCGTTCGCGCTGGTCCGCAGCGCAGGAGCCGGACGCCCGGCTGGTGATGGTGACCGGCCCGCGGCTCGACCCCGGGCCGGCTGCCGGACGTCGAGGGCATGGACAAGCTCGGCTACGTGGACTCGCTGTTCGAGCACCTGGCCGCGGCCGACGTCGCGGTCGTGCAGGGCGGGCTGTCGACCACGATGGAGCTGGTCGCCGCCCGGCGGCCGTTCGTCTACTTCCCGCTGGCCCACCACTGGGAGCAGCAGCACTTCGTGGCGCACCGGCTCGACCACTACGGCGCCGGCGTCCGGATGGACTACCGCACCACCTCGCCCCGCGACCTGGCCGACGCCCTGATGGCCGCCCGTCGCACCCGGCCGGCGTACCGCCCGGTGCGGCGAGGCGGCGCCGACAAGGCGGCCGGCCTGCTCGCCTCAGTGGTGACCGGGTCGCGATAGTCCGTGACGTTCTCGCTGTGGAAAACAGTGCTTCCACAGGTGGTTTCGTCACGGACTATCCCGAGGTGCGGGCGTGCCAGGCGGCGAGCAGCTCGCGCTCGCGGTCGAGGGAGATGCCGGTGACGGGGGCGTCGGGGTGGGCGTCGAGCCAGGCCAGGGTGTCGCGGGTGGTCTCGGCGAGCGGGCGGACGGTGAGGCCGGCGTCGAGGGAGGGCTGCACGTCGTGGGCGGGCAGGCCGTCGTACTCCGGCCGCGGCAGCCAGAGCGGGATCGCACCGGGCCCCATCCACGGCTCGACCTCCTGCTCCTGCAGGAACGCCTGGTCGACCCAGGTCCACGTGACCTCGGACGAGACGCCGTCGGCGCACTGCGCGAGCAGGTCGGCGATGCGGCATGGCCGGGCCGACGCCGTCGTAGACGCCGGTGGTGCGCTGCTCGCAGGCGGTCACCGCCCACGCCGGCGAGGTCGCGGACGTCGGCGACCTGCATGACGTCGGCCGGGTCGCCGGGCGCGAGCACCTCCCCACCGGCGGCGAGCCGGCGCGGCCAGTAGCTGAACCGGCCGGTCGGGTCCTCCGGTCCGACGATCAGCCCGGGCCGGATCACCATCGCGGACGCGGCGCCGTCGAGCACGATGCCGCTCGCAGGCGACCTTCATCGGGCCGTACGCCTCGGGCTGCTCCTTGAGGTCGACGTCCTCCTCGATCGCCTCGACCAGCGGCAGCGTCGCCGGGCGTGCCGCCGCGGGGTCGCGTCGTCGGCGTACACGTTGACGGTCGAGACGAAGACCCAGTGCGCGTCGGGGTACGCCGCCACCGCGCCGCGCACCCACGACGGGTGCCGGGCCACGTCGACCACCGCGTCGAACTCACCGAGGTCAGGCAGCGGCTGGGTCCGGTCGACCTCGACCAGCGTCGCGCGCCGTCGGGCACCGAGCCGGACGTCCCGCGCGCCGCGCAGGTCACCTCGTGCCCGCGGCGCACCGCCTCGGCCGCCACCGCCCTCGACAGGAAGACCGTCCCACCCAGCACCAGGAGTCGCATGCGCCCACCTCACACGCCGGCGGCCCGGACAACCCTTCGGCCCGATCAGCGCACAGCAGAACGCCGACCGTCGTTACTGCTCACGAGTAGACGGTCAGCGCAGCAGCCGACCGCGTTACTGTCACGAGTCGACGGGTCGGCGTCAGGAGCGCGCGGGGGTGGTCGGGCTGAGCAGCCAGTCCTCGAAGAAGGACGCGGTCGACGTGGGTCTGGTCGACCAGCCAGTCGAGGTACTCGTCGCGGGCGGCGTTGGTCTCCGGGTCGCGGGCCGGCCAGTCGCGGACGACCTTCCAGAACGCGTCGTCGCCGATCCGCTTGCGCAGCTCGTGCCACATCAGCGCCGGGCCGTAGTAGATGTTGCCCTCGCCGAACTGCGTCGGGTCGTAGTCCGCGGGCGGGCCGGACTCCGCGCGCATCGCGCGCCTCGAACGCTGGCGTACTCGTCCATCACCGCGTCGACGCGTGCGGCCGTCGTGCCTCGGCCTGCCAGCAGCCCTGGAGGTACATCGCCATGCCCTCGTTCATCCACACGTCGCGCCAGTCGTCGGGCGTGACCTCGTCGCCGTACCACTGGTGCGCCATCTCGTGGACCAGCACCGCCGGCGACGTCGTGTAGTCGGTGGCGCCGAGCGTGATCATGGTCTGGGTCTCCATGCCGCTGCTGCGAGTCGACGAGCAGGAAGCCGAGGCTGTCGAACGGGTAGGGCCCGAGCCGCGCCTCCAGCCAGTCGAGCCCGGTCGGCGGCGTACGTCCAGCCCGTCGGCCAGCCCGGGCCGGTCGCTGGGCACCCAGTAGGAGATCTCGACGCCGCTCTGCGAGGTGTTGCGTGGTGCGCGTGTAGTCGCCGGTCGCCACCGTCACGAGGTACGACGACGCGGGCGACGACAGGTGCCACGAGGTCGTGGTCAGCCCGTCGTGCTCGGTCTGGTCGGTCATCTCGCCGTTCGCGATCCCGACCCACGGGCGAGGGCACGGTGACGCTGATGTCGTAGAGCGCCTTGTCGGAGGGCTGGTCGTTGACGGGGTACCACGTGAACGCGCCGTACGGCTCCTGCATCGTCCACGTCTCGCCGCTCGGGCGTGATCGTCCAGCCGCGGGTGCTGAAGTCGCTGCGGGTGGTCGGCGCCGGCGTGGGCTCCGGGGTGCCGGAGTAGCGGACCTCGAGCACGTAGCGCTCGTCCTTCGCCACCGGCGCGCTGACGACGAGGTCCTTGCCGGTGTGCTCGAACGGCACGTCGGCGCCGTCGAGGGTCACCGCCGACGACGTCGAGCGGCTCGCCGAGGTCGAGCTGCAGGTGGTCGCCGTCGGCGGTCGAGCGCAGCTCGATGGTCGCGTCGCCCTCGAGGGTGCGGGTGTCCGGCGTCCAGGCCAGGTCGAGGTCGTAGTGCAGCGAGTCGACGCTCGGGTCGCCGACGTCGGGGTAGACCGAGTCCTCGACCGGCTCGCTCAGCGCCGGGTCGAGGGCCGGGTCGTCGGGGTCCGGGCGGTGCGTCGGTCTCGGCCGGGCAGGGACGCGGAGCCGGACGGCGTCTGCGCTGGCCGACTGGCGCGCCGGGGGACTGGCCGCCGGCCGGCTCGCGGCCGTCGAGTCGTCGCGTGCAGCCGGTCGACCAGCGCGGCGGTGAGGAGGAGCGGCCCCGAGCGCCGCCGCCGGCTCACGAGGCGCTCACGAGGACTCCGCCAGCATCGGCCGCACCAGCCGGCGGCCGTGGTGGATCTGCGCCTTGATCGTCCCGAGCGGGGCGCCGACCTGCGCGGCGATCTCCTCGTAGGGCAGCCCGTAGACGTCGCGCAGCAGCAGCGGCTCCACGAACTGCGGGTGCTCGCGCTCCAGCGTCTCCATCGCCTCGAGCAGGTCGAGGCGGGTGCCGGCGATGACGCTCGTGGTGCGCGGGTCCGGGCGCTGCATCGCCTGCGACTCGGTGCGGGTCGGCGGCGATCGCCTGGTTCTTCATCCGGCGGTACGTCGACCGCGCCGAGTTCACGGCGACGACGTGCAGCCAGGTGGTGAACCGGCCCTGCTGGTTCCAGGTGCCGATCTTCTGGGACGACCTTGATCAGCGCCTCCTGGCAGGCGTCCTCGGCGTCGGGCGTGTAGGGCAGCACGCCCGCGGCAGACGTTGAGCGTGCGCGGGCGCACCGCGGCGAGCAGCGACTCCATCGCGTCGCGGTCGCCGTCCTGGGCGCGCCGCGCGAGGTCGTCGATCTCGTCCGGCGTGGCTGCCGTCTCGGTCACTGTGCTCCACCCTCCCCAGCGGCGCTCGAACATAGTGCAGCGCTGGTCGCGTCAGGTCGGATCGAAACCGAACCGAGACCTGCGACGCATGACCCGACCGGGCCATGGACGCGGCCGCGCCGTGGCGGAACCGTGGGCCGGGTGCGTGTCGCGATCGTCGGTGCCGGGCCCACCGGGCCTGTTCCTCGGCGCCGCCCTCCGAGCGCCGCGGCCACGCGGTCACGGTCGTCGACCGCGACGGCGGTCCCGGAGCCGGACGGCAGCTGGCCGCGCAAGGGCGTCATGCAGTTCCACCACGCCCACGCCTTCCGAGCCCCGGTGGCCGGCTGCGCTGCAACGGCGAGCTGCCCGAGGCGTGGACGCGCTGGCTCGAGCTCGGGGCCGAGCCGGTGTCCGCTGCCCGGCTCGGACGAGGTCTCCGGCGTGCGGTCGCAGCGGTCGACGTTCGAGCAGGCGCTGCGCGAGGTCGCGGCCGCCGAGCCCGGGCTGGTCCTGCGCCGCGGTCACGTGCGCGGCGTCCGGCACGTCGACGGGGTCGCGATCGGCCTCGACGTCGACGGCGAGCCGGTCCCGGCCGAGCTCGTGCTCGACGCGTCCGGCCGCTCGAGCCCGGTCACCAGGGCGCTCGGCGAGCGGGCGGGCTTCGGGGGCGACTGCGGGATCGCGTACGTCGACCGGCGTGTACCGCCTGCGACCCGGCGCCGAGCCCGGCCCGCTCAGCCGGCCCGATCGCCTGGCAGGGGGACTTCGACGGCTACCTGGTCCTCGTGTTCCCGCACGAGCACGGCGTCTTCTCGACCGTCATCATGCGGCACGAGCCACGACCGCGAGCTCAAGGCGCTGCGTCACGACGCGGCGTACGACGCGGCCTGCGCGGGTGATCGCCGGGCTGGCGGAGTGGACCGACCCTGAGCGCGCCGAGCCGGTCGGCGTCGGTGCTTCCCCGGCGGCAGCCTGCTCAACCACTACCGCGGTCAGCGGCGGACCGACGGGCGGCCCGCTGCTGCAGCGGGCTGGTGGTCGGTCGGCGACGCGGTCGGCACCACCACCCCGAACTTCGGCCGCGGCATCACCCTGGCCCTGATGCAGGCGCGAGCGGCTGCTCGCGGAGCGTGGACACGCACGGCGAGGACCTCGACGCGGTCCGCGACTCGTTCGACGCGTGGTGCGACGAGGTGATCGCGCCGTGGGTGCGCGACCACGTCGACATGGACACGGCCCGGCTCGCGCGGTGGGCCGGCGCCGACATCGACCTCGAGCCGGCCGCTGCCCTCCGACCTGGTCATCGACGCCGCCAGCGAAGGACGCCGGCATCCGCCGGCAGCCTGCGGCCCTACCTGTCGATGACGGCCGGACCGGACTCGCTCGACCCGCTGCAGGCGCCGGCCGCCCGCGTCTACGAGACCGGCTGGCGGCCGGCGTACGCCGACGGTCCGACGCGCGACGAGCTGGCCCGGATCGTTTCGTCCGCGGTGCCGAGGGGCCATGATGCGGGCGTGTCCATGCCCCACCGGCTCGGCCGGTACGCCGTGCGCCGCCGGATCGGCTCCGGCGGCTTCGCGACGGTGTGGCTGGCCTACGACGAGCAGCTCGACTCGCCGGTGGCGATCAAGGTGCTCGCCGACAACTGGACCGAGGACCACCAGATCCGGCAGCGGTTCCTCGAGGAGGGCCGCTACCTGCGCAAGGTCGAGTCGCCGCACGTGGTCTCGGTCTACGACGCCGGCGAGCTCGACGACGGCCGCCCCTACCTGGTCATGTCGTACGCCGACCAGGGCACCCTCGCCGACCGGCTCGAGGTCGAGGGGCTGACGCCGGCGCAGGCGATGGAGGTGGTCCGCCAGGTCGGCGCCGGCCTCCAGGCGCTGCACGACCGCGACATCCTGCACCGCGACATCAAGCCGGCCAACGTGCTGTTCCGCAGCGTCGAGGGCGCCGACGGGCACGACGGTCCGCGCGATGGTCGGCGACCTCGGGCTGGGCAAGGCGCTGGACATGTCCTCGCGGCTCACGATGATCGCCGGCACCCCGACCTACGTCGCCCCCGAGCAGGCCGCGGCCGCAGGCGCCCGACGCGCGGGCCGACCAGTACTCCCTCGCCGCCCTGGCCTTCCTGCTGCTCACCGGCCGGCCGCCGTTCACCCACGCCTCGCTGTCCGACGCGATGAACCCGGGCGACGCTGCCGCCGGTCTCGACGCCGGAGCGGCCGTTCCCGCCGGACGTCGAGGCAGGTGCTGCACCGCGGCCTGGCCCGCAGCCGCGACGACCGCTACCCGAGCGTCACCGAGTTCGTCGACCGCGCTGGCCGCGGCGCTCGGCCCGGTCGCCGCCGGGCCGGCGACCCAGCCGTGGCTCGACCGCGACCCCGAGCTGACCCAGCCCGGGCCCGCGGCCCACCGTCGCAGCCGGACGGAGCGGCGCTGCCCGAGCCGGACCTGCCGCGGCGGCGCGGTCGCCGGCTCGCGGTGCTCGCCGCTGGTCGGGCGTCCTCGCGCTGGCCGTCGGCGGGGGAGCCGGGTACGCCGCGCAGCGCCAGCTCGCGCCGACCGAGCGGACCGTCACCGACGACACGCGGCACGCCTCTCGGTCACCGTGCCCGCGGACTGGGACCGCGCCGACGCGACCGACGGGCTGGGAGCCCGCCGAACGCCGACGGCGCCAGCTTCCCGGCGCTCTCGGTCGGCACCGGCGCAGGACTGGGCGACCGAGGACGGCAGCGGCGAGGGCGTCTTCGTCGCGCTGCTGCCGAGCACCGAGCTGCCCGAGCAGGTGCCGCAGCACCCCGAGTGCGACGACCGCCGGCCGGGCCGTCGCAGGACAGCCAGGACGGCGACGACTCGCGCACGGTCGTCTACTCCGACTGCCCCGGCGGCGGCGTCATCGTCGAGCGGGTCGTCCTGGTCGCCGCCAACACCCTGCTGTGGGTCCAGATCCGCAGCGACGACCGCGGCCACCGCCAACCAGGTCCTCGACGACGTCGAGACCCACGGGATCTAGGGCGCCTCGGCCTTGTCGCTGGTGCGCGGCTCGGCCGGCAGCTCCTGCATCGAGTCGATGGTCCGGGCTGAGCAGGTCGCGCAGCCCCTCCTCGTCGACGGTGCGGCCGGTGACGGCCGCACCGAGGCGTACGCGTGGCTCCCGTCGAACGAGACCCACTTCTCCATCGTCACGCGGAGGTAGCCGCCGTCGATGTAGGTCGCCTCGAAGGTGTCGTCGGTCTCGGTCGGTGACCGTCGAAGTCCTCGATGCCCGCCGTTGGCTGTCGGCCTCCTCCAGGGCCGCGATCCGGCCGGCCTTGGCGCCGGCGATCGAGACGTTCTGCGCCGCGCACGATGCTGATCCGCAGGCGTGTAGGTGTTGATCGGGTTGCCCGGCTTGACGAAGTTCCACATGTTCGTGTCGGCGACCTGGTTCTGCCGCCAGCCGTCGGGGATGTCCACCGTGACGCCCGGCCGCTCGGCGGCTGACCCGCAGGTCGATCGGGCGAGGCTGGGCAGGTCGGGCTGCGAGCGGCTCGGTCGTCCGGGTCGGGCAGGATCGGTCGGCTCCGGCGGCGTGGGCACGGCCGGCGACTCCGCCGGCACCGGCTCGAGCGTGTCGCTGCTCGGCCGGCTCGTCGGCGCTGCGGTCCGCGACGGCGTACCCGCCGGCGACGCCGACGCAGAGCAGCACGACGGCCACCCCGAGCGCGCGCCACCACATGGCGCTCGACCCTAACCACACCCCTCGGACGAACGATGAGTTCAGAAAGTTGGCGAGGTCTGTCGTATTCGTCCGCCCCCGTTCGTGGAGAGTGGTGAAGGCCCTTCCAGACCGAGGAGAACGAGATGACCACCCACCAGCCCTCCCCGCAGGCCCCCGACGCCGACCACGCGTCGCCGAAGAGCCGCTGGCTGGCCCTCTACGTGCTGTGCCTGGGCGACCTGATGATCGTGCTCGACCAGAGCATCGTGAACGTCGCGCTGCCCTCGATCCGCACCGACCTCGGCTTCTCGCAGGCCTCGCTGGCCTGGGTGGTCAACGCCTACCTGCTGACCTTCGGCGGCTTCCTGCTGCTGTCCGGCCGGCTCGGCGACCTGCTCGGCAACAAGCGGGTCTTCCTCGGCGGCGTCGTCTCCTTCACGATCGCCTCCGCCGTCTGCGGCCTGGCGCCCAGCGCGTCGTTCCTCGTCGTCGGCCGCGCGGTCCAGGGCCTCGGCCGGCGCCGCGCGTCTCCGCCGTCGCGCTGGCCCTGATCATGGGGCTGTTCAGCGAGCCCGGCGAGCGGGCCAAGGCGATGGGCGTCTTCGGCTTCGTGATGTCCGGCGGCGGCGCCGTCGGCGTCCTGCTCGGCGGCGTGCTGACCGGCCTGCTCTCGTGGCACTGGATCTTCCTCGTGAACGTCCCCGTCGGCATCGCCGTCGTCGTGGCCGCCCGCGCGGTGCTGCCGACCGACGACGTCGTCCCGGGCTCGACCAAGCTCGACGTGCCCGGCGCCGTGCTGGTCACCTCGGCCCTGATGATCGCGGTCTACGCCGTCGTCGGCGGCAACGAGGCCGGCTGGGCCTCGACCCGCACCCTGGGCCTGCTGGCCGTCGCCGCTCGTCCTGTTCGTCGCCTTCGTGCGTCCGCGAGACCAAGGCCGGCCGACGCCGCTGGTGCCGCTGCGGCTGTTCACGCTGCGCAACGTCGTCGGTCTCGCAGGTCGTCGGCGTGCTCTGGGCCGCCGCGATGTTCGCCTGGTTCTTCCTGGCCGCGCTCTACCTCCAGCAGGTGCTCGGGCTACAGCGCCCTCGAGGTCGGCCTGGCCTTCGTCCCGACCAGCCTGGTGATGATGTTCTGCTCGCTGAAGCTCTCCGACCGGCTGGTGATGGCCTTCGGCATCCGGGCGCCGCTGACCGTCGGCCTGGCGCTGGCCGCGGCCTCCCTGGCGCTGTTCGCGATCGGCGCCGGTCGACGGCAGCTTCGTGACCGACGTGCTGCCCTCGATGATGCTGCTCGGCGTCGGCGCCGGCATCGCCTTCAACCCGGTGCTGCTCGCCGCGATGGGCGACGTCGAGCCGCACGAGGCCGGTCTGGCCTCCGGTGTCGTGAACACCTCGTTCATGATGGGCGGCGCGCTCGGCCTGGCCGTCCTGGTCGCGGTCTCCGACTCGCGCACCGCCTCGCTGGCGGCCGCGCGGTGCCGCCGCGGTCGAGGCGCTGCACGGCGGCCTGCAGGTCGCCTTCGCGGTCGGTGCCGTCGCCGCCGGCCTGGCCGCCGTCGTCGGCGGGCGTGTTCCTCCGGCCGCAGCCGATGGCGATGCCGGCCGAGCGCGGACCGAGGTCGAGGCCGAGCACGACTGCGACTGCCCGGAGCCCTGCGCCGCCTGAGCGACTCGGGGTAACTCACCGTTCGGTCAGCTTCTCTGGTGTTCCAACGCCCATCGAAGCTGACCGAACGCTCAGTTACCGGGTGTTCTCGCTGCCGGCGCCGCCCGCCGAGGTCTGGCCGTGGCTCGTCCAGCTCGGCAAGCGGCGGGCGGGGTGGTACCTCCCGCGCCGGGTCGAGCGGTTCGTGCCGGCCGGCCGGCGCGGGCTGCGCCACCTCGACCCGGCGTACCTCGGCCTCCGCGTCGGAGACGTGATCCCCGACTGGGGCGGCGCGGACGAGACGTTCACGGTGGCCGGGCTCGAGCCCGGCCACCACCTGCTGCACACCTCGACCCGCGGCCGCACCGCGGTGAGCTGGTGCCTGCTCCTCACGCCCGAGGACGCCGGCGCCCGGCTGCACCTGCGGCTCCGCCTCGGGCCGGTGCGGCACCGCCGGCTGGCCGAGTACGGCGGGGGGCTCGTCGACCTGCTCACCGTGGCCGGCCTCGCGGCGGGCCTGCGCGAGCGGGTCGCCGACCCGGCCGGGTGAGGGCGTCACCGCCCAACCGGGCCATTGCCGAGCCTCGTGCAACGTGTCCTAGCGTGGCGCCGGTGACCAGCCTGATGATCCGACGCGCGCGCCTGGTCCCGATCGGACCCGCCGCGGCCCCGCCGCGAGCACCCCGTCGACGTCCTCGTCGAGGACGGGCTGGTCACCACCGTCGCCGCCCACCTCGACGCCCGGCCCGGGGTCGAGGAGATCGACGCCGACGGCCGCTGGTGTGCGCCCGGGCTCTGGGACCAGCACGTGCACTTCACCCAGTGGACGCTCGCCTCGCAGCGGCTCGACCTGGCGCCCGGCCCGGTCGCCCGAGCAGGCGCTGGCGCTGGTCGCGGAGCGGGTCACCGACGCTGCCCGGCGTACCGGTCGTCGGCTGGGGCCACCGCCCCGGCGGGTGGCAGCGCGACGTCACCGTCTCCGAGCTCGACGCCGTCACCGGCGACACCCCGGTGGTGCTGATCGCCGGCGACGGGCACCACGCCTGGCTCAACACCACGGCGCTCATGCACCTGGCCATGCCGGTGCGCGACTCGGTGGTCCGGGAGACCGAGTGGTTCTCGGTCTACCCGCGGCTGGTCACGCTGGTCGGCAACGACGGCACCTCGCCCGAGGCGTTCCGCCGCACCCTCGACGCGGCGGCCGCCCGGGGGATCGTCGGGCATGGTCGACTTCGAGTTCGGCGGCAGCCGCGAGGACGTGGGCCGAGCGCTGGGCCGCAGGACTGCGACGTGCTGCGGGTCCGGTGGGCGACGTACGCCGACACCCTCGACGAGGTGATCGACGCGGGGCTGCGCACCGGCGACCCGCTGCCCGGCTGCGACGACCGGGTCACCATGGGGCCGCTCAAGATCATCAGCGACGGGTCGCTCAACACCCGCACCGCCTGGTGCTGCGAGCCCTACGCCGACGCGCACCGGCTGGAGTACCCCGCCGGCCAGCCGAACCTCTCCGGCGCCGAGCTCCGCGACCTGCTCGAGCGCGCCCACGGCGGCGGCCTCGAGGTCGCCACCCACGCGATCGGCGACGCGGCGGTCGCCGAGGCGCTCGCGGCGTACGCCGAGACCGGCGCGATCGGCTCGATCGAGCACGCCCAGCTGGTCGGCCGCGACGACGTACGCCGGATGGCCGAGCTCGGCGTCCGGGCCAGCGTGCAGCCGGCCCACCTGCTCGACGACCGCGACCTCACCGAGCTGGTCTGGCCCGGGCCGGGCCGAGCGGTGCTTCGCGTTCCGCTGGATGCTCGACGACGGCGTGGAGCTCGCGCTCGGCTCCGACGCCCCGGTCTCGCCGCTCGACCCGTGGCTGGCGATCGCGGCCGCCGTGCACCGCAGCGCCGACGACCGCGACCCGTGGCACGGCGAGCAGGCGCTCACCCCCGCCGAGGCGCTGGCCGCGTCCGTCGACGGCCAGCCCACGGTCGGCGTCGGCTCACCCGGCGACCTGGTGCTCCTCGACGCCGACCCGCTCGCGGTCGGCGCGGACTCGGCCGCGACCGGGCACGCGCTGCGCACCATGTCGGTGGCCCTGACCGCCGTCGGCGGCCGGGTCGTCCACTCGACGCTCTAGGTGCCTGGAGCCGCCCCGGTCACGCCAGCGCGTCGACGACCAGGTCGGCCACCGCCTGCTGCTCGCTGCGCGAACGGGTGGAAGGCGACCGCCGACCTCGGGTCGGTGCCGACCCCGTTCACCCAGGCGTCCGCGCCGGCGCAGATGTCGTGGCCCTGCGCTCGGCGCCCATGACGTCGACGAACGTGGCGCCGGCCTCCTCGGCCGCCGTGCGCATCGCGTCGTCGAGCTCGGCTCACGCTGGTCGCGGACGTACGGGTAGTCGCCGGTGGCCAGCGGCAGCTCCGGGCAGGTCCCCTCGCTCGGGGACCGGCTGCGGGTAGCCGACCACCAGCAGGTCGGCGTCGGGCGCGCGGTCCTGCACCTGCTCGAGCACGCTGGTCGAGCGCCGCGCCGATCCGGTCGGGTAGCGCCTGTGGGTCGATGCCGTCCTGCTCGCGCTGGTCGCGGCACGGCGATCCGGTCGGGTCCTGGCTCGCGACGGACGCGCAGTCGAACAGCGCGTCGTAGTAGAAGCCCTCGTCGTTGTAGCCCAGTGAGACGGTCACGAGGTCGGTCTCGCGGCCGACCGCGTCGAGCTGCGGCGGCCAGCCGGCGGCGCCGTTCCCCTCCTGCGGCTGGGTGGCGTTGCCGGTCCGCGCGCCGGCGCAGCTCGCGTCGACCAGCTCGGCGGCGATCTCCTTGGCCACGATCCGTGGGTAGTTCCCGGGCACCTGCCCGCACGCGGCGGCCGCGCGCCGGCGACCCGGGGGCCGGTGCCCGCGCCCGCGGTGTAGGAGTCGCCGAGGGCGACGTAGGCGCCGACGTCGCGGCCCGCCCGGGCGTCCTCGTCGCAGCCAGCGAGCGCCGCGGCCACCAGGGCGAGAGCCACCGCTGAGCCCCGCCACATGGCCATGACGCTAGCGACCGGTCCCAGTGGGCCGGACGGGTACCAGCAGGGCGTGGCCCCGTCGAACGACTCCCCGAGCGCGCCCAGCACCACGTCGTCGTTGTTCACCGTGCTCGTGGCGCTGGTCGCCAACGGCCTGCTCGCGGTCGCCAAGAGCGTCGCGGCGGTGGTCACCGGTTCGGCCGCGATGGTGGCCGAGGCCGCACACTCGTGGTCCGACACCGGCAACGAGGTCTTCCTCCTCGTCGCCGAGCGCCGGGGCAACCGTCCCCGGGACGAGGCGCACCCACGCGGCTACGGCCGGGCGACGTACATCTGGTCGCTGGTGGCCGCGTTCGGCCTCTTCTCCGCGGGCGCCGTCGTCTCGGTCTGGCACGGCGTGACCGCAGCTGTTCGGCGAGCCCGGCCAGGCCAGCTTCACCGCGAACTACGTCGTCCTCGGCATCGCCTTCGTCCTGGAGGGCACCTCGTTCCTGCAGGCGAGCCGCCAGGTGCACGGGGCCGCCGCGGCGGTTCCGGCGGAGCCCGGTGCGCTACGTCAGCGAGACGTCGAACCCGACGCTGCGCGCGGTCGTCCTGCGAGGACTTCTCGGCGCTGGTCGGCCTGCTGATCGCCGCGGTCGGCATCGGGCTGCACCAGCTGACCGGGCGCCACGAGTTCGACGCCGTGGCCTCGATCGCTCATCGGGCTGCTGCTCGCCGGCGTCGCGATCTTCCTGATGCGCCGGAACATGGACTACCTGCTCGGCGAGGCCCAGGGTCCCGAGGTCCGCAACCAGGTCCTGGGGCTGCTCCTCGAGCACCCCGACGTCGACCGGGTGACCTACCTGCACCTGGAGTTCGTCGGCCCCCAGCGGCTCTTCGTCGTGGCCGCCGTCGACCTGACCGGCGACGACCCCGAGCCGCACCTCGCGGTCCGGTTGCGCACGGTCGAGACCGACATCGAGCGCGACGACCTCATCGAGGACGCGGTGCTCACGCTGGCACCGCCGGAGGACGCCGCGCTCGTTCCGGACTCGTCACGGACTATTCCCGAAACCCTTGACAAGTAATTAGTAAGTGAGGTTTAACTAACAAATGTGACGAGCACCTCGGCCCCGGTACGCCGGCCGCTGCGCCCCTCGGGCCGGCTGCTGCCCGAGGACACCCGCCGCCACCACCGGGCGCTGCTGCTGCAGCTGCTGTTCCGGTACGGCCCGGCCAGCCGGGCCGACCTGGCCCGCTCCAGCGGGCTGACCCGGGTGACCGTCTCCGACGTGGTCGGCAACCTGGTCGCCGAGGGGCTGCTCGCCGAGTCCGCGGCCCCGGTCCAGGGCCGGGTGGGCAAGCCCCCGGTGCTCGTCCAGCTGGCCGAGGGGTCCCGCCAGATCGTGGCGGTCGACCTCTCCGCCGACGGCGTGGTCATCCGGGGCGCTGCTCAACCTGTCCGGCGACGTCCAGGAGCGGCGCAGCCGGCCGCTCGAGGGCCGCCGCGGCCAGGACGGCCGTCGACCTCGTGCACGACCTGGTCGCGCGAGCTGGTCGACCGCGGCCGACCGCCCGGTGCTCGGCATCGGCGTCGGCACCCCGGGTGTCGTGGACGCCGCGGGCGTCGTCGTGGACGCGCCCAACCTGGGCTGGCACGACACGCCGCTGGCCGAGGGGCTGCGCGCGGCCTTCGACCTCCCGGTCTTCGTGGCCAACGACGCCAACACCGCGGTGCTCGGCGAGCACACGCTTCGGTGACGCCGGCGACGGCGGGCTGATGCTGGTCCGGGTCGGCACCGGTGTCGGCGCCGGGCTGGTGCTCGAGGGCGCGCTGCTCCACGGCCACCGCTCGGCCGCCGGCGAGGTCGGCCACGTGGTCATCGACCCCGAGGGCGCCGAGTGCGCCTGCGGCCGCCGCGGCTGCCTCGAGACCGTGCTGGCCGCGCCCCGGCTGCGCGAGCGGCTGGCCGCCGACGGCCCCGACGCGCTGGCCGAGGTCGGCACCCAGGTCGGCGTCGCCCTGGCCCCGGTGGTCGGGACCCTCAACCTGCACGAGCTGGTCCTCAGCGGCCCGCTCGAGCTGCTCGACGGGCCGCTGCTCGCGGCCGTCGACCGCACGATCCGCGAGCGCACGATGCCGGTCTCCGGCGAGGAGCTCGTGGTCCGCACGTCCGCGCTGGGCGACGACGTGGTGCTCGTGGGCGCCGCGGTCCTCGTCCTGGCCGGTCAGCTGGGGGTGTCCTGATGGCGACCGCACGGCACCCCCAGTCACCAGCACAGTAAGTCGACAGTACGATGAGGAAGACGCAGGGTGCGCACCTACAAGATGGCCCTATCAAAGTCCGGGGCGCTCGCCACAGCCGGCGTGCTCGCGCTCGGGCTCGGCCTGTCCGCCTGCGGCGACGACGACGCGCCGACGCCGCCTCGAGCGGCGGACCCGACAAGGCCGAGATCCGCGTCTGGCTCAACGGCACGGACACCCCGCAAGAGGCGCGGGACTGGCTGAAGACGACCTTCGAGGACCAGCACCCCGGCTCCACGCTGACGATCGAGCAGCAGGAGTGGGAGGGGCTGGTCGAGAAGCTGACCACCTCGCTGTCCAGCGACTCCGAGACTCCCGACGTCGTCGAGGTGGGCAACACCCAGGCCCCGACGTTCACCTCCGCCGGCGCGTTCAGCGACGTCAGCGACGACCTCGAGGGCTGGGGCGGCGACGACCTGCTGCCGGGCTTCGTCGAGGCCGCCCAGGTCGACGGGAAGACGTTCGCCGTGCCGTACTACGCCGGCTCGAAGTACATCTTCTACCGCAAGGACCTCTTCGAGCAGGCCGGCATCTCGGTGCCGACCACGATGGACGAGTTCGTCCAGGCCGCCATCGACCTCAAGAAGGCCAACCCGCAGCCCGCGAACTTCTCCGGCTTCTGGTTCCCCGGCCAGGACTGGCGCAACGGCGTCGCGTTCGTCTGGGACGCCGGCGGCGACCTCGCCGTCGAGGACGGCGACGAGTGGAAGGGCGCGCTGTCCACGCCCGAGTCGGTCGCGGGCCTCGAGACCGTGCAGACCCTGATGGAGCAGGCCTCCGGCGCCGCCAAGGACGGCAACGAGGAGAACCCGCAGACGCCGTTCTGCGCAGGTGAGGTCGGCATGCTGTCCGCCCCCGGCTGGGTCAAGGGTCTCATCGAGGACCCCGACACCGGGCTGCCCCGACATGGTCGCCGACCTGGGCGTCTTCGCGCTGCCCGGCAGCGACGGCGAGCCCGCCCCGGTGCTGCTCGGCGGCTCCGACATCGCGATCTCGGCCACGTCGAAGAACCAGGACCTGGCCCGCGACGTCGGTCGGCCCTGATGCTCAGCGACGACTACCAGAAGATGCATGGCCGGTGCCGGGCTCACCCCCGCCAAGCAGCTCGCTGGCCAGCGAGCTCGGTGACGACGAGTTCGCCCAGGCGACCATCGCGGCCGCGTCCAACGCCAAGCTGACCCCGGCGGCGCCGGGCTGGGCCGCAGGTCGAGGGTTCGCGGGTGCTCGAGGACCTGTTCGTCGACATCGCCAAGGGCGGCGACGTCCAGGAGCTGGCCACGGCGGCCGACGAGAACGATCACCGACCAGCTCAACTGAGCCCGGCTCGCCAGACCCGGCCGGGGCGGCGTCCCCTGCACCGATGCCGCCCCGGCCGCGCCATGCCCGACGCTCGGGCACCGACGATGATCACCAGCGAGAGGAGGAGGGGGTGACCACGACGACCAGCGCACCGTGTCCAGCGCGCCCGCCCGTCCCGGACCTCCCGGCCGAGCCGCCGCGGCGCCGCCGGGGCGCCGGCCGCCTGCCCTACGGGCTGGTCCTGCCGGCGGCCGTGCTCCTGGCCCTCTCGCTGGGCTACCCGCTCGTCCGCCAGGTGCTGCTCTCGTTCCACGAGTTCGGCCTCGCCCAGCAGTTCGGCCGGCCGGCCACCTCGGTGGGGCTCGACAACTACCGGGCGCTCGTCATCGACCCGTACCTCTGGACGGTCCTGGTCGCGCACCGTCGTCTTCTGCCTGGTCAACGCGGCGATCACGATGGTGCTCGGGCATGGCGGTCGCGCTGCTGATGCGGCTGATGTCCGCGCCCGTGCGGCTGCTCGTCCAGGCCGGGCTGCTGCTGGCCTGGGCGATGCCGGTGGTCGCCTCGCTCACGGTGTGGCAGTGGCTCTTCGACACGCAGTACGGCGTCGTCAACTGGACGCTCACCCGGCTCGGCGCCGACTACGAGGGCCACTCGTGGCTGCTGCACCCGCTGTCGTTCTTCTTCGTCGCGACGGTGATCGTGGTCTGGATGAGCGTGCCGTTCGTGGCGTTCACCGGGTACGCCGCTCTCACCCAGGTCAGCGAGGACCTCACCGAGGCCGCCGAGCTCGACGGCGCCTGCGCGCTGGCAGCGGCTGCGGCACGTCGTGCTGCCGTCGATCCGTCCCGGTGCTGCTCGATCATCGGGCTGCTGCAGGTCATCTGGGACCTGCGCGTCTTCACCCAGATCTACGTGCTCCAGAAGGCCGGCGGCGTCACCCGCGACACCAACCTGCTCGGCACCTACATCTACCGGCTCGGCATCGGCGGCGGTGACTTCGGGACCGCCGCCGCGGTGGCGATGTTCATGCTCGCGCTCACCGTCGCTGCTGACCGCGCCGTACGTCCGCACGATGCTGAAGGACGAAGAGGACTGACCTGAATGGCCCGCACCCGCGTCCGCGCTCCGTCGCGGCTCGGCGCCGACCTGCCGGCCTGCTCGATCTTCGTGGTCTGCGCGTTCCCCGTCTACTGGATGGTCAACACCTCGCTGCTGCCGCGCCGCGAGATCAACGCGCCCGACCCGACCTGGCTGCCGTTCGGTGGCTCGCTCGACAACTACCGCCGGGTGCTCGAGGGCGGCCGGTTCTTCGACGCGCTCTCGATGAGCCTCGGCGGTGACCGTCGCGACCGTGGTCGCTCTCGCTGAGCCTTCGCGTTCCTGGCCGCGCTCGCGGTGACCCGGTTCCGGTTCCCCGGCCGCAAGAGCTTCATCGTCACCTGCTGCTGATCCAGATGATCCCCGTCGAGGGGCTGTTCATCAGCCAGTACAAGATGCTCGAGGGGTTCCACCTGCTCAACACCGTCGCCGGGCTCACGCTGGTCTACGTCGCCAACGTGCTGCCCTTCACGGTCTGGACGCTGCGCGGCTTCGTCGCCGGCGTGCCCTACGAGCTCGAGGAGGCCGCGATGATGGACGGCTGCTCGCGGTTCCAGGCGTTCCGCAAGATCACCTTCCCGCTGCTCGCCCCCGGGCTGGTGGCCACCGGGGTGTTCGGCTTCATCCAGGCGTGGAACGAGTTCACGCTCGCCGTGGTCGTGATGACCCGCGAGGACAAGAAGACGCTGCCCGTCTGGCTGGCCAGCTTCCTCGACGTCAACCGCGGCATCGACTGGGGCGGCGGTGATGGCCGGCTCGACGCTGATCGCGATCCCGGTGATCATCTTCTTCCTCCTGGTCCAGGGCCGGATGGTCTCGGGGCTCACCGCCGGGGCGGTGAAGGGATGACCCTCGAGTCGCCTGGCCCTGCGGGTGCTGCTGCCGTCGTTCGACGGGACGACGGTGCCCGCCGACGTCCTCGACGCTGCTCGAGGAGGGGCTGGGCGGGCTGTGCCTGTTCGGCTCCAACACCGCCGACGGCCCGGACGCGGTCGCGGCGTACACCGCCGACGGTGCGGTCGGTCGCGCCCGGCGCCGTGGTCGCGGTCGACGAGGAGGGCGGCGACGTCACCCGGCTGCACGTGCCCGACGGCAGCCCGGTGCTCGGGCCGCTGGCGCTCGGTGCGGCCGACGACCTCGACGCTGACCCGGGCGGTCGGCCGGGCGATCGGCCTCGAGCTGGCCGCGGTCGGCATCACCCTCGACCTCGGCCCGGTCGCCGACGTGAACTCCAACCCCGACAACCCGGTGATCGGCACCCGCAGCTTCGGGTCCGGATGCCGGCGTCCGTGGCGCGCGCACGTCGTCGCCTGGACCACCGGGCTGCAGTCCGCGGGCGTGGCCGCCTGCGCCAAGCACTTCCCCGGCCACGGCGACACCGCCGAGGACAGCCACCTCGCGCTGCCGGTGCTCGACGTCGACGTGCCCACGCTGGCCGAGCGCGAGCTGGTGCCGTTCGCGGCCGCGGTCGAGGCCGGTACGGCGGCCGTGATGACCTCGCACGTCGTCGTGCCCGCCCTCGACCCGGGCTGCCGGCGACGCTGAGCGCGCCGGTGCTCGGCGCTGCTGCGCGACCGGCTCGGCTTCCGCGGCGTGATCGTCAGCGACGCCCTCGACATGGCCGGCGCCTCGGCGGCGCGCGGCATCCCGGAGGCGGCGGTGCTCTCGGTCGCCGCGGGCGCCGACCTGCTCTGCATCGGCGCCGACAACAGCGTCGAGCAGGTGCGGGCGATCCAGGCCGCGCTGGTCGACGCGGTGCGGTCGGGCCGGCTCGCGGAGGAGCGGCTGGCCGAGGCGGCCAAGGCGGTCGCGCGGCCTCGATGCGTCCGCGCGGCGCGGAAGATCCAGTCGACAGTCGCAGACGTTTCCGAGGCGCTCGCCGCCGGCGCGGCCCGCTCGGTGACCGTGTCCGGGCGAGCTGCCGCCGCTGGCCGGCGCCCGGGTGGTGCGGGTCGACTCGGCCGGGACGATCGCCATCGGCGCGCGCCCCGTGGGGGCTGCCGGCCGACGACGTGGTCGCGCCGGGGTCGACGGCGCTGCCGACGGGCCGCTGGTGCTCCAGGTCCGCGACGCGCACCGGCAGCCCGACGTGCTGGCCACGCTGGCCGCCGCGCCGGCCGGCTCGGTCGTGGTGGAGTGGGGCTGGCCCGGTCGGCGTACCGACGACCTGCCGACCATCGACGCGCGGGGCTGGTCCCAGCCCGGCGCGGTGGCCGTGACCGACGTGCTCAGGAAGGCAGGGTGGGACCGGTGAGCCGCGAGCAGTCGATCGGCCTCGACATCGGGGCGACGAAGACGCTCGGCGTGCTCGTCGACGCCGACGGTCGGGTGCTCGAGCAGGTCCGCGAGGCGACCGAGCCCGGCGCCGGACGGCGTGGTCCGCACCGTCGAGCGCGTCGTCGCGCACCTCGGCGCGGCCACCGACGGCTGCGCCCGCGACCTCGGTCGGGCTGGGCATCCCCGGGCTCGTCGACGTCGAGCGCGGCGCGGTCAAGCACGCGGTGAACCTCGGTGTCGACGGCGAGTGGGTGCCGCTGCGCGCCGAGCTCGAGGCGCGGCTCGGCCTCCCGGTCGCGGTCGAGAACGACGTCAACGTCGCCACCCTCGGCGCGGTGGCGCTGAGCGGGATCCGCGACCTCGTCTACCTCTCCATCGGCACCGGCCTGGCCGCCGGGCTGGTGCTCGACGGCACCTTGCGCCGCGGCGCGACCGGCGCGGCCGGCGAGATCGGCCACGTGCCGATCGACCCGCTCGGCGCGCTGTGCCAGTGCGGCCAGCGCGGCTGCCTCGAGACCGTGGCCTCCGGGCGCGCGCTGGCCGAGGCCTGGCCGTCCGGCGACGAGCCCCGGCCCAGGCGCTGTTCGCGGCCGCCGCGGCGGGTGACCCGCGGGCGGTCGAGGTCCGCGACCGGTTCGCGGCGGGCGTCGCCGACGCCGTGCGCACCCTCTGCCTCTCGGTCGACCCGGCCACGATCGTGCTCGGCGGTGGCGTCGCCCACCTCGGCGCGCCCCTCGTCGCCGCGGTCTCCGACGCGCTGCGGGCCCAGGCCGCCTCCTCGCCGTTCCTGGCCTCGCTCGACCTGCGCCGCCCGGATCCGCGTGGTCCCCGACGACCAGCCGGTCGCGGCGATCGGGGCCGCGCTGCTGGGACGTTCGTGAGTGGAGGTCGTCCCGCTCGCCTCGGTCGACGAGGTCGCCGCGCTGGCCGCCGACACGATCGAGGCACTGGTCCGCGCGCGCCCGACGTGCGTGCTCGGCCTGGCCACCGGCTCGTCCCCGGTGCCGGCGTACGCCGAGCTGGTCGCGCGGCACCGCGCCGGCACCGGGCCGTCGTACGACGAGGTGCGGGCGTTCCTCCTCGACGAGTACGTCGGCCTGCCGCCCGGCCACCCGCAGTCCTACCGGGCCACGATCGCCCGCGAGCTGACCGACGACCTCGGGCCTGCCCGCCGACCGGGTGCACGGCCCCGACCCGACCGACGTGCCGACCGCCGGCGCGGCCTACGAGGCGGCGCTCGCCGAGGCCGGCGGCGTCGACCTCCAGGTGCTCGGCATCGGCTCGCGACGGTCACCTGGCCTTCAACGAGCCCGGCTCGTCGCTCGCCTCGACCACCCGGATCAAGACGCTCACCGAGCAGACCCGTCGCGACAACGCGCGGTTCTTCGGCTCGCGTCGACGAGGTGCCGCACCACGTGCTCACCCAGGGGCTCGGCACCATCCTCCGGGCCCGCCACCTGCTGCTGATCGCCACCGGCGCGGGCAAGGCCGCCGCCGTCGCGGCCGCGGTCGAGGGCCCGCTCACCGCCTCCTGCCCGGCCTCGGTCCTCCAGCTGCACCCGCACGCCACCGTGCTCCTCGACCCCGAGGCCGCCTCCCGTCTCGAGCGGGCCGACCACTACCGCGAGGTCTACGCCGCGAAGCCGGACTGGCAGGGGCTCTAGGTACACCTAGGGCATGTCTCCCAAGTCCCGGCGGCGCCGGACGCCGCCCCGATCACGCGCTGGCGTCGTTGCCGACCCTCGCAAGACACCCAGTCTGCCTTCGTGCCGGCGCCTCGCCAGCGCGCGCCGGGACGACGCCGGCATCCACCCCCACTTGAGAGACATGCCCTAGCCGCGCAGGTAGGTCAGCACCGCCGAGACCCGCCGGTCCGAGGCGGGGTCGAGGTCGAGCTTGGCGAAGATGTTGCCGACGTGCTTGCGCACCGCGGCCTCGCTCACCACCAGCACGTCGGCGATCGAGCCGTTGGTCCGGCCCTCGGCCATCAGCGCCAGCACCTCGCGCTCGCGGTCGGTGAGCGACGCCGAGCGGACCGTCGCCGCGGCGTCGGCCGAGCAGCTGGCGGACCACCTCGGGGTCGACCACCGTCTCGCCGCCGCGACCCGGTCGAGCTGGGCGAGGAACTCGCGGACGTGGCCGACCCGGTCCTTGAGCAGGTAGCCGATCCCGCCGCCGGCCGCGGTCGCCTCGAGCAGCTCGGGCACGTAGGCCTCCGCGACGTACGCCGACAGCACCATGATCGCGATGGCCGGGTGCTCGGCGCGGATCCGGGCGGCCGCGCGCAGCCCCTCGTCGGTGTGGGTCGGCGGCATCCGGATGTCGGTGACGACGAGGTCGGGCTGGTGCCGCCCGATGAAGGCGAGCAGCGCCTCGGCGTCGCTCGACCGCGCGACCACCTCGTGCCCGGCCCGCTCGAGGATCCCGACCAGCCCCTCGCGCAGCAGCGCGGCGTCCTCGGCGAGCACGATCCTCAGCAGCCGGGCACTCCATCCTCACCTCCGTCGGGCCGCCGGGCGGGCTGGTCACCCGCAGCGTGCCACCCAGCGCCTCGAGCCGCACGCGCCAGCCCGGCCAGCCCGGTGCCGGGACCCGTCGGCCGTCGCGCCGCCGATCCCGTCGTCCTCGACCGTCAGCACGAACGCGTCGCTCGCGCACGCCAGGCGTGCACACCGGCCCGCCGGGCGCCCGCGTGCCGGGCGACGTTGGTCAGCGCCTCGCTGACCACGAAGTACGCCGCCTGCTCGACCGGACGCCGGCAGCCGCTCGGTCGAGCCGGATGTCCACCGTGACCGGCACCGAGGACCGGTCGGCCAGCTCGTGCACGGCCGCGGTCAGGCCGTGGTCGACCAGCACCTGCGGGTGGATGCCGCGGATGGTGCCGCGCAGGTCGGCCAGCGCCTCCTCGGCCTGCCGGTGCGCGTCCTGCACGGCGGCCAGCCCCGGCCCCTCCGGCGACGTCGAGCTCGGCGCGGCCCAGCGTCATCGTGAGCGCGACCAGCCGCTGCTGGACGCCGTCGTGCAGGTCCCGCTCGATCCGGCGGCGCTCGGTCTCGAAGGCGTCGACCAGGTCGACCCGCGACCGGCGCAGGTCGGCCACCGTCGCGGCCAGCTCGGCCTCGCGCGGGTCGAGCAGCAGCCGGGCGAGCGCCGCCTGGGCGACCGCCGCCAGCGTCACGACGTACGCCGCGACCACGGCCAGCGCCCAGCCCGACCAGCGTCGCCAGCCAGGCCTCGGGGCCGGGGTCGACGTGCCAGCCGAGGACCGCCATGTCGTCGGTCTCGGCCGAGGCGCCGGGGCGAGCAGCATCACCACCGGGCACCGTGACCGAGGAACAGCAGCAGCAGGAAGTCCAGCGGCCAGAGCACGACCGCGAGCAGGAACGCGTAGCCGACCTCCGGCCACGACACCGGGAGCCGGCGGCGGGCCCGCCGGCGCTCGCGCCGGGTGAGGCCGGATCCGGCGTGCGGACCTGGACCAGCCCCAGCCGCCGGCGCTCGAGGACGCCGAAGACTGCCGGGCGACGCAGAGCACGCACGACGAGCACCGGGATCCCCACGAGGAGCGGCGGTCGCGCAGGTAGGCCAGCGACCGCCACGGCCACCGCGAGAGCCAGGAACCGCCGCGGCCGTGGCTCGCGGAGCGCGGACCACGCGTCCGGGGGAGCACCCATGCCGTCGAGGCTAGGGGCGACGGCGGCCGCCGCTGGGTAGCGCACGCGCTACCCCGGGTGTCGCGTCCCGGCCCGTGATCGCGGCGGCGTTCGCCGGTGTGCCTGGACGCATGACCACCGCCCTCGCCCCCAACCCGGTCGCCGTCACCCTCGACGGCGTCTCCCGCACCTACCGCTCCCGCGCCGGCGACGTGCACGCCCTGCGCGGCGTGACCCACACGTTCCTGCGCGGCACGCTTCACCGCGGTGATGGGACCGTCCGGCTCCGGCAAGTCCACGCTGCTCCAGGTCGCGGCCGGCCTCGACCGGCCGACCCACGGCGAGGTCGTCGTCGGCGACGTGCCGCTCGGCCGGCTGAAGGAGACCGAGCTGACCCGGCTGCGGCGTACGTCGATGGCCTTCGTCTTCCAGGCCTACAACCTGCTCGACGCGCTCACGGCGTACGAGAACGTCGCGCTGCCCGCCCGGCTCGCCGGGCTGCGCGTGGACCGGGCCGCGGTCCTGGACGCGCTGCGCCAGGTCGGCCTCGAGGAGAAGGCGCGGCGCCGCCCGCCGGAGCTGTCCGGCGGCCAGCAGCAGCGCGTCGCGATCGCCCGGGCCCTGCACCTGCGGCCCGAGGTGCTGTTCGCCGACGAGCCGACCGGCGCCCTCGACCGCGCGTCCGGGCGTCGGGTGCTGGAGCTGCTCCGCGAGGCCTCGGACAGCCGTGGCCAGACCGTCGTGATGGTCACCCACGACCCGCTCGCGGCGTCGTACGCGCACAGCATGCTGTTCCTCGAGGACGGTCAGGTGGTCGGCCGGCTCGACCGCGCCGACGCCGCCACCATCGCCGCCACGATGAGCGAGCTCGAGCGATGACGATGCTGCGGCTGAGCCGGCAGACCGTCCGGCACTCCTGGCCGCCGTACGTCGGCGCGCTGGTCGCGCTGGCCTTCGGTGTCGCGCTGCTCGTCGATCGCCGTCACCGTCGGCGCCGCGGTCGACACGCACCGGCCACCACGCCGGGCTGTCGAGCGAGGACCGCGCGCAGCTCTCCGACCTGGCCGCCCTGTTCGGGATCATGTCGGGGGTCTCGCTGTTCATGGCGGTGTTCGTCGTGGGCAGCACCTTCGGGTTCGTGGTGGCCACCCGGCGCCGCCAGCTCGGCCTGCTCCGGCTGGTCGGCGCGACGCCGCGCCAGGTCCGGCGGATGGTGCTCGGCGAGTCGGCCCTGGTCGCCGTCGTCGCGGCCGTGGTCGGCTGCCTGCTCGGGACCGTGGTCGCGCCGGCCTTCCTCGAGCTGCTGCGCTGGAAGGGGCGTGGTCACGATGTCGACCTCGACCTGCCCGCGCCGTGGCTCGCCTGGTCGATCGCGGGCCCGTCCGGGATCGTGGTCGCCCTGCTCGGCGCGTGGCGCTCGTCGAAGCGCGCCTCCCGGGTCTCGCCGGTCGCCGTGTTCCAGGAAGCCGGGCTCGAGCGGCGCCGGCCGAGCGGGTGGCAGCTGGTGATCGGCGTCGCTCTGCCTGGGCGGCGCGGCCACCGCCATCGGTGTTCGCGCACGCGGCTGGACCCGGTCTTCGCGCTGGTCATGTCGATCCTGGTGCCCGAGGTCGTGGTGGTCGGCCTCTACTGCTTCGGCGGCTGGATCTTCCCCGCCCTGGCCGGGCTGCGTCGGTCGGCCGTTCGCCCGCCGCGACGTGTCCGCCCGGCTGGCCCGCGACCACGTCCGCACGGCGGTCCGCACCCCGGTCGCGCTGGCCGCGCCGATCGTCGCCATCTCCGCCGTCGCCGGGCTCGATGATCGTGGCGCTCAGCTTCACCGCCGACTGGGTGACCGCGCTCGACCGCGAGCAGCTCGCGACGCCGTACGTCGTGGACACCGGCGGCGACCCCTCGGTCGGCGACCGGCTGGCCGGCGTGCCGCTGGCCGACCCGCGGGTCACCGTGGTGCTGCCCGTCGGCGCCGAGCACGATGACGCAGGAAGTCGACGTGCGTCGACCCCGCCACCGCCCTGCAGGCGCGCGGCATGCGGGTGGTGAGCCGGTGACCTGGCGGACCTGGACCACGGCGTCGCCATCACCGCGGGGTGGTCCGCCGACGCCGGTGTGCACCTCGGCGACCGGCTGCTCGGCGCCCGGGTGGTCGCGGTGGTGCGCGACGCGCCGGACCTCTACTCCGACGTGATCGTGCCGCCGGCGCTGGTGCCGGGCGGCGTACCGCGACACCCCGTGCCCGAGCTCTACTTCGTCGACCCGGCTCGGCCGACCTGACCGCGCTGCTCGACGGCACCGACGCGCGGGTGCTCACCGCCGACGCCTGGATCGACGAGATCGACGAGCAGACCCGCGCCGGCAACGAGCCTCGGCCTCTGGGTCCTGCTCGGGCCGGCCGGGCTGTACGCCGCGATCGCGATCGTGAACTCGGTCCTGGTCGGCGCCTCGCAGCGCCGCGCGCCAGCTGCGGACCGTCGCGCTCCTCGGCGCCACCCGTGAGCAGCTGCGCCGGATGGCGTTGTGGGAGGCCGGGCTCGTCGGCGGCGCGGCGCTGCTGGTCGGCGGCGCGGTCACCGCGCTGGTCGGCTGGACGGTGCGCGCGGCCACGTCGGCCGACGTCGGCGACCAGCCGTTCACCGTGCCGTGGCTCCCGCTCACCGGCGATCGTCGCCACGTGCGTCGGCCTGACGCTGGTCGCCGCCCTCGTCGGCAGCCGGCGCGCCGTCAGGCCAGCGCGATCGTGAGCGCCAGGACGGTGTCGGGGTCCTCGAGCCTGTCGCCGTAGAGGTCGCGGAGCTGGCCCATGCGGTAGCGCACCGTCTGCGGGTGCACGAACAGCGCGGCGGCGATGTCGTCGCGGCGGCCCTGGTGGAGCAGCCAGGCGCGCAGGGTGTCGGCGAGCTTCTCGGCGGTGCTCGGCCGGAGCCCCTCGAGCGGGGCGAGGACGCGGGCGCGCAGGTCGGCCAGCGCGGACTCGTCGGCGTGCAGGACCAGCCGGGGCAGCTCGGCCTCGGTGTCGAGCTCGATGCCGAGCTCGCGGGCGCGGAGGGCGCGGTCGACCGACCGGCGTACGTCGAGCCAGGGCACGGCGGGGCCGGCGATCGAGCCGCGGTCGCGCGAGGGTCCGCAGCAGCGCCGGACGCCGGTGGGCGTGCGCGTCGGGGACCAGCAGCAGCGCGCCCTCGTCGAGCCCCGGCGCCTCGGCGGCCTGGATGGTGCCGCGGCGAGACCAGGCCGAGCACCGGGCGCACCTGCGACTCGGGGACCAGCACCGCGGTCAGCGTGGTGGGCGGCGTCCCAGCCGGCGCGCTCGGCGGCCTCGGTGACCTCCTCGGCGGGGGCGCCGTCGAGCAGGAGCGCGGCGACCCGCTCGAGCAGCCGCTGCCGGACCCGGCCGGTGGTCTCGGTCTCGTCGGTGTGCCCGGCGACCGCGGCCGCGGACAGCTCGTCGATGTAGGCGAAGACCAGCTCGGCGAAGTCGGCGAGCACGTCGGCGGCCAGGCCGTTGCGGACCGCGGTCGTCGACAGCTCCCGCCACGAGACCCGGGCGCCGATCCGGAACGCCGCCAGCAGCGCGTCGGTGGTCCGGCCGCTGCGCGCCTCGCCGCGGCCGAGCTGGTAGGAGCCCTCGACCGCCGGGGCGGTCGGCGTGCGCAGGTCCTGGGTCGCGGCCGCGGCTGGCCAGGGTCAGGAAGCCGCCGAGCGCGAGCTGGACGGCGTTGCGGATCGTCTCGCCCATCGGCCCGGAGAACGCGTCGCGGTAGCTGGGTACCTCCTCGACGATGGCCGCCACCACCTCGTCGGCGACGGCGGAGAGCTGGCCGCGCATCTCCTCGACCGCGGCCGGCGGACAGCTCGCAGGCCGTGGTCGGAGGTGCGGCTGGTGCGCGTGGTGCGGCGCATTTTGTCTCCTGCGAACAAATGTGACGTGGTCGTTCACGTCCACTCGGACATGAATCATCGCACGCGAGATAGGGGACTCTGGAGACATGGCATCGATCTCCGCTTCCGGACCCGTCCGCGGCCGTGCCGCGGGCCCGTCCCTGCGGACGCGCGCTGCGCCGCGTCGCCGAGGCCGCGGTCACGCCGCTCGAGCTGCGACGACGTCCTCGACGTCTTCCACCCGCTGCGCGGCGGCCGGCGACGACGGCCTGCGCGGCCGGATCGTCTCGGTCACGCCCGAGACCGCCGAGTCCGCCACCATCCTGGTCAAGCCGGGCCGCGACTGGGCCGGCCACGTGCCCGGGCAGTACGTCCGGGTCGGGGTCGACGTCGACGGCGTACGCCTGTGGCGCACCTACTCCCTGACCCACGGCCCGCGCCGCGACCGCTGCCTCAGCTTCACCGTCAAGGCGATCCCCGGCGGCGTGGTCTCCAACCACCTCGTGCACCGCGCCCGGGCCGGCCAGATGATCCAGCTCGAGCAGGCCGAGGGCGAGTTCGTGCTGCCCGACGCCGATCCCGCGCAAGCTGCTGCTGGTCACCGCCGGCTCCGGCATCACGCCGGTGATCGGGATGCTGCGCAACCTGTTCTCCCGCCGGGTGCCGGTCGCCACCGACATCACGCTCGTGCACGTCAACCAGACCGAGTCCGCCGCGATCTTCCGCGACGAGCTGCGCGGCGCACGCCGCCGCCGGCCACCTCCGGCTGGTCGAGCGGTACGACGACTGCCACGGCATCCTCGACGTCGACCACCTCGACGAGCTCGTGCCCGACCTCGACGAGCGGCTCACCTACGCCTGCGGCCCGGCCGGCCTGCTCGACGCGCTCGAGAAGCACCACGCCGACCGCGGCCTCACGCTGACCACCGAGCGGTTCCGCCCGGTCCTCCTCGAGGCCGCGGCGAGGGCGGCACCGTCACCTTCGCCGACGGCCGCGAGGTCGAGGCCGACGGCGCCACCCCGATCCTCGACGTCGCCGAGGGTGCCGGCGTCCTCATGCCCAGCGGCTGCCGGATGGGCATCTGCATGGGCTGCGTCATCCCGCTGAAGTCCGGCGCGGTCCGCGACCTGCGCAACGGCGCGATCACCGTCGCCGTGCCCGGCGAGACCGGCCCCGAGGGCGTCCCGATCCAGACCTGCATCAGCGCTGCTGCCGGTGCCTGCCACATCGACGAAGGAGGTCGCTCCCGATGACCACGATCACCAAGAAGCCCGACAACCCCACCGCCCACCTCACCCCCGAGGACATCGAGCAGCTCGGCATCGAGCTCGACGCCATCCGCCAGGACGTCCTCGACGACCGCGGCGACCGCGACGCGGCGTACATCCGCCGGGTCATCGCCGTGCAGCGCCGGCTCGAGCTCGGCTCGCGCGCCGTGCTGCTCGGCTCCGCGCTGCCGCCGCTGTGGGTGCTCGGCACCGTCGGCCTCTCGATCTCCAAGATCCTCGAGAACATGGAGATCGGCCACAACGTCCTGCACGGCCAGTGGGACTGGATGCGCGACCCCAAGATCCACTCCACGACCTGGGAGTGGGACATGGCCACCCCGGCGGAGCAGTGGAAGCACTCGCACAACGAGGTGCACCACAACTACACCAACATCGTCGGCAAGGACAACGACCTCGGCTACGGCATCATGCGCGTCGACGAGGACCAGCGCTGGCACCCGATGTACCTCGCCCAGCCGTTCTGGAACTTCATCAACGCCTGCTTCTTCGAGTACGGCATCGCGGCCTACGACCTCGAGCTCGGCCGCAACCTGCGCATCCCCAAGGACAAGCGCCCCGCCGGAGTTCAGGGACAACGTCAAGAAGGTGCTGGCGCAAGATCCGCAGGCAGGCCACCAAGGACTACGTCGTCAACCCGGCGCTGGCCCTGCCGTTCGGCGCCTTCGTGCCGACCCTGGCCGCCAACTTCATCGCCAACGTCGTCCGCAACGTCTGGTCGCCACTCGGTGATCATGTGCGGCCACTTCCCCGAGGGCGTCGAGACCTTCGAGCGGACGTCGATCCCCGACGACGAGACCCGCGGCGAGTGGTACCTGCGCCAGATGCTCGGCTCGGCCAACATCTCCGGCTCCAAGGCCATGCACCTGATGAGCGGCAACCTCTCGCCACCAGATCGAGCACCACCTGTTCCCGGACCTGCCGTCGCAACCGGTACGACGAGATCGCTCCGAAGGTGCGGCGCTGTTCGAGAAGTACGACCTCAACTACTGCTCGCGGCCGATGCCGCAGCAGGTCTACTCGGCCTGGCACAAGGTGGTCCGGCTCTCGCTGCCCAACGGCTGGCTGGCCACCACCAACCGCTCGAACCTGTCGTCGACCAGGTCAAGCTGCTCTGGGGCATGTCGACCAAGGGGCCGAAGGTCCGCCGCGCGGCCAACGCCCGGCTCAAGCAGAAGGCGCGCAAGGCCGCGGCTGCCTGAGTCGCGCTCGTCCCGCTCGCGGGGACGGACGCCGGCACGCCTGCCGACGCCGCCCCCGCGAACGTTCACTGCGGGGTCACTGCGGGGTCACAGCGGGCCGGCGGCTCCGCAGGGGAACTCGCAGATGCCGGGCGGGTCGACGTAGCAGCCGCACCCTTCCGGGGTGCAGACGATCTCGATCGTCATCCCGGCGTCGTCCTCGGCGGCCGACTTCATGGGCAGGAACTTCACGACCGCGTCCTTCGAGTCGGCCATCCCGAGGTTCCTCGTCATGATCAGGCCCATCTCACGGAGCCGGCCCTGGACCTCCTCGGACAGCCGCCGCATGCGCTCGCGGTCCTCGGGGGAGAGCCCGACCCGCTTCGGCTCGGTCGTCGTCGTCATCTCCGGCCTCCTCAGGCGACGATCTGCGCGGACTCGACCGTGCCGAGGACGCTGATGTTCACCACCACGTCGATCGGCGCGGCCGACTCGGCGTGGATGAGGAACTCGACACCGCCGGCCTCGCCCCCCGTGACGCCGTGCGGACCGACGTTGGTCACGTAGACGTTCGGCTCGTGCCCCGGGTCGCCGAGCACCGGTCGGCCGGAAGCGCCGAACACGCCTCCGTTGAACTGCCACTGGGCCGCGGTGATCTCGACGGCGGACTCCACCGAGATCGCGTCCCAGTTCACGTTGTGGCGGCTCGTGCCCTGACGGCCGCGGTAGATGAATCGCTTGGACGGCATGTTCCACTCCCTCACTCGTGCGCCGCCCCGATGGCGGCGCGCATGAAGGGACGGACCCGGCCGGACCGGGTCAGATACAGCGCCCGCGGCCCACGGCGGAGGTTCCGCGCGACGCCACTAGCATCGGAGCATGGGGCGGGCTCCGCGGGTGCTGGGGATCTTCGCCCACCCCGACGACGAGACGCTGTGCGCCGGCGGCACGCTGGCCAAGTACGCCGCGGCCGGGGCCGAGGTCCGCGTGGTCTCGCTGACCAGGGGTGGCGCCGGCCAGATCCGGGACGCGAGCGCGGCGACCAGGGCGACGCTGGCCGCGGTCCGGGAGAAGGAGCTCGAGGCGGCCGCGGTCCAGCTCGGGCTCACCGAGGCGAGGTGCCTCGACCACCCCGACGGCGGGCTCGCCGAGGTCGACGGCCAGGCGCTGGTCGGGCTGGCCTCGCGAGCTGCTCGACGAGGTCGATCCCGACGTGGTGGTCACGTTCGGTCCGGACGGGTTCTCCGGGCACGCGGACCACGTCGCCGTCGGAGCGGCGGTCACCGCGGCGTGTCACGAGAGGCGGTCCACGAGGCCCGTCCGGCTCTTCCACTGCCACCTGCCGCGCAGCGGCATGCTGCTGCGCGACCGGCTCGCCGGGTGGGTCGTCGAGCTGACGACCCGCTTCAAGGGCACGAAGGACTTCGTCCGCGCCCTGTCCGTCTTCTCGCGCGAGACGACCTCGCTCGGGTACGCGGCCGACTTCGTCAACGTCGAGTGGTTCCCGTCCGGGTCCTACCTCGTCGAGCAGGGCGAGGCCGCCACGACGATGTACTTCCTCCTGTCCGGTCGCGTGGAGATCCGGCGCGAGGACGCGGACGGCCGGGTGCAGCCGGTCGACGAGTCGGGCCCGGGGGAGTTCATCGGGGAGATGGGCATCGCCACCGGCCGGCCTCGCAACGCGCACGTGGTCGCCGTGGACGACGTCACGACGCTGACCTTCGTCGCCGCGGACTCCCGGGCCGCCGACGGTGGAGTCGAGTGGGCCCGGCTCCGGACCCGGTCGCTCCCGTCGGGCGACGAGGTCGACGCGAGCGTGACCACGGTCATCGACGTCTCCGACTTCGTCGGCCACAAGATCCGGGCCATGGCGGCGCACCGCACGCAGTACCCCATCGATCCCGAGATGTTCCCCGACGCGATCCTCCGCGAGATGTTCGGGGTCGAGTACTTCGTCCAGGTCCTGCCGGAGCCGGCGCTGGACACCTCGCTGCTCGACGAGTAGCGCGGCACGCCGGACCGAGGCGGCTAGAGCTCCGCAGTCACGTCATCGAACAGCGCGGTCGAGAAGTATCGCTCCATCCGGTCCGGGAGGATGGTGCCCACGTGGTGCCCGGGGCCGAGGCGGGCCGCGAGCCGCCGCGCGGCGGCGATGTTGAGCCCGCTCGACGGGCCGATGCTCAGGCCGCGACGGCCGAACTCCCGCGCCGTGGCCAGGGCCTCCGGCTCGGGGACCAGCACGGGGTCCTCGAGGCCGACGTCCTCGGGGGCGAGGAGCTTGCTCATGCCCTCGACGACGCCGGGGATGCCGCCGACGACCTCCGGATCGCCGTCCGCGGTGAACGTCGCGGTCGGCAGCGCCTGGGCGATCGCCGTGTCGTAGCCGTGGTCCCGCAGCGCGTGCGCCACCCCCATCAGCGTGCCACCGGTGCCGACCCCGGCGACGAAGCCGTCGAGCCGGAAGCCGGCCTGCTGGATGAGCTCGGGTCCGGTCGAGTGCCGGTGCGCGAACACGTTGCGCGGGTTCTCGAACTGCCGCGCGGCGTACACGTCCGCCCCCGCGTCCGAGTCGCGGAGCAGGGCGCCGATGGCCCCGTCCATGCCCTGCTCGGCGGGGGTGAGGACCACGTCCCCACCGAGCCTGCGAATCATCAGGACCCGCTCGCCGCTGACCGACTTGGGCATGTAGGCACGGAAGGGCACGCCGACCGTGGCGCAGACCATGCTCAGCGCGATCGAGGTCGACCCGCTCGACGCCTCGACCACGACGGTGGTGGGCGACACCTCGCCCGAGGCGATCGCGTGCGCGACGATGTTCGTCGCCATCCGGTCCTTGGTGCACCCGCTCGGCAACAGGTAGTCGAGCTTGAGCCACAGCGTGCAGCCGCTCTGCTCGTCCTCGAAGGGGATGGTCGGAGTCTCGAGTGGGAGCCGCAGCAGCCAGGACGCGCGTTCGGTGAACCTCGACTGCGCCCGACCCATCCACGCCTCCTGTCGGACCGTGATCCTACGGCCATCATGACGGGTCGCGACCAGCGTCCTGCCCGGACCGCTCGCCCGGCGCCCTAGGATTCCCTTGTCCATCGACAGGCCCGGAGTGTGCGCGTGAATGCGGAGCTGGCAGCGATCCGAGCCGTGTGCCCATTTCGACTCGTCGCCGACGAGGACCTGGACCAGCTCGGCAGCGAGACCGCGATGACCGACGCGGCGGCCGGCTCGACGCTGTTCGAGGAGGGCGACCCGGCCGACGGCGTCGCGACCATCCTCGAGGGGGAGGTCGAGGTCCTCAAGCAGGGCCGGAGCCTGGCCACGCTCGGCCCCGGGTCGGTGCTCGGCGAGCTCTCGCTGTTCGTGCCCTCCGCGACCCGCACGGCCACGGCCCGGGCGAAGTCCCCGGTGCGGATGATCAAGTGGCGTGCGGAGGACGTCCAGGGTCGCCTCGCCCGCCACGAGCGCCTCGCCACGGCGGTGGTGGCCGACCTGGCGTCGGTGCTCGCCGAACGGCTCGACCGGCGCACCCAGGACGTCGTCTCGCTGCTCAGGGCGGCCGGGTCCCGCCTGCCCGTCTCCGAGCTGGAGCGGTTCCGCAGCAGCGCCGTGGAGTAGCCGGGTCGCGTCCTACTCGTCGCCGGTCAGGTTGAACGCCCGCAGCCGCCGGCCGGTGCTGCCAGACGCCGCCGCACGATCACGACGGCCAGCGCGACCACGCGTAGGCCAGCGGCAGGTCGTCGACCAGCTCGAGGTCGGCGATCGGTCGACGACCTCGGCCGACCAGCGGGTGACGCTGAGCCAGCGGATGCCGTCGAGCAGGCCGCCGAGCAGCCCCTCCCAGATCAGCAGGTAGATCAGCCCGACCACCACCGCGTGCCGGGTCAGGACCGAGAGCAGCGCGAAGATCGCGCAGTACGCCGTCCCGCCGAGCAGCGACGCCGAGCGCGAAGCCGACGGCCAACGACGGCGACTCCGGGAGCAGGACCAGCCCCGCCACCAGCATCGGCACGCGCGCCGAAGACGAGCACGCAGGCGAGGGCGACGACGAGCTTGCGAGGCCACGATCGTGTACCGCGAGACCGGCTTGGCCAGCAGGTAGGAGATCGAGCCGTCGTCGATCTCGGAGGCCAGCAGGCCGGAGGTGGCCAGCAGTGCGACCAGGGGCACGACGACGACGAGGCCGAGGCCGTAGAGCATCCGCCTCCGCGGCAGTCGGCGTCCTCGCCGACCAGCGCCGCGGACCAGCACCGACAGCCCGATGCAGCACCACCGGCAGCACGAACAGCAGCACGCCGCGCCAGCGGCCGAAGATGCTGCGGGCGCCGAGCCGGACGATCGTCGGGTGGAGGACGCTCATGACGACACCAGGTAGGAGAAGACGCTCTCGAGCGACTCGTCGGTCGGCGTCACCTCGTGCAGCCGGACGCCGTGCTCGCGGGCCAGCCGCGGCAGCACCTCGCTGAACCGCCCGAAGTCGGACGCCTCCACCTCGATGCCGCCCTCGGACCGGAGCCGGGCGCCGCGCACGGACGCGTCGGCGCAGCAGCACCGACGCCAGCAGCCGGTCGTCCGCGGTGCGCAGCACGAACCGGTTCGGGCGGTCGGTCATCAGCCGCCGGATCGCGCCGAAGTCGCCGGACGCCGCGTGCCGCCCCGAGACCACGACCTCGATCTGCCGGGCCACCTGCTCGACCTCCTCGAGGATGTGCGAGCTGAACAGCACGGTCCGGCCCTCGGCGCCCATCGTGCGCAGCAGCTCCATGAGGTGGATCCGCTGCCGCGGGTCCATGCCGTTGAACGGCTCGTCGAGCAGCAGCACCGCGGGGTCGTGCACCAGCGCCGAGGCCATCTTGATCCGCTGCCGCATCCCCTTGGAGTACGTCGAGATCGAGCGGTCCTGCGCGTCGGTCATCTCGATCACGCGCGATCGCCCGCTGGGCCGCGGCGCCGGCGTCGGCGAGCCCGTGCAGCTCGGCCATCGCGACCACGAACTGGCGCCCGGTCAGGTAGTCGAAGAGCGCCTCCCGCTCGGGCACCAGGCCGACCTTGCGGTAGACCTGCTCGTTGCGCCACAGCGGCTCGCCGTCCAGCGTGACCGTGCCGGTCGACGGCGCGAGGAAGCCCGACATCATCGCGATCAGCGTGGTCTTGCCGGCGCCGTTCGGGCCGAGCAGCCCGGTCACGCCGGGGCCGATGGTCATCGACACGTCGTTGACCGCGACGACGTTGCGGTACCACCGCGAGACGTGGTCGATCCGGATCTCGCTCATGCTTCTTTCGGGGCCCCCGCGGAAGCGCGGAGCTGCCGCGCGCAGCGCCCCTACGGAGCGGTTTCGTGGGGTGTTCATGGGTTGCACCTCCGGTAGCGGGCGATGAGCGCGCCGATCGAGCCGGCCATGATGAGCACGGCGGCCGACGTAGAGCAGCCCCATCGCCGTCGCTGCTCGGCGGCGTGGCGTGGCGCGCGGGGAGTCGAAGAGGAAGTACCTGCACGCCGTTGACCAGCGTGTACGGCGAGAACAGCCCGGCGACCTCGCCGACCGTGTCGTGGCCGGTGCCGAACGCGATGCCCTGGATGCGTCGACACCACCGTGTAGCTGACCAGCAGCACCACGATCACCGCGGCCACGGCCAGCCCGCGCCGGACCGTCAGCGCGGCCACCAGCGCGGCCAGCCCGGACAGCAGCGCGGCGAGCAGCACCGCGCCGAACATGCCGCCGAGGAAGCGGCGTGGTCTCGCGGCCGACGGGCAGGTCGGCGAGCAGCCCGCCGACGTACATCAGCACGCAGCGGCGCAGCCGATCAGGATGAAGGTCGCCACCGTCAGCGAGGCCAGCCGGACCAGCACGTAGACCGGCGGCGCATCGGCCGGGCCAGGTAGAGCGTGATCGTGCGGAACCGCAGGTCGCGGGAGATCAGCGCCGGCGCCTGGGCGGCGACGAAGACCGAGATCAGCAGCTGCGTGGTGATCGGGTAGCGTGGAGTAGGCGACGATCTGCGGTCGAGCTCGAGCACGTCCTGGGCCTGGACGAGGACGCCGACCAGGATCAGCGCCGGCAGCAGCATCATCGCCGAGCAGGATCATCGGCAGCACCTTCGAGCGGCCGGACCGGCCCAGCCCGTAGGTGTTGCGCAGCCCGGTGCAGGAAGAACGACCACGCGACCGGCGCCCTCGCCGAGCCGCGGGCCGCCGTACGGCCGGTAGCCGAGGTCGTGGATGACGCCGGTGGGCGGCCGTCGAGGCCGGCGGCTCAGACGGGCTGGACACTGCCGGCACCTCCCTCGCGGAAGACGTCCTCGATGCGGTGGTGCCGCTCCTGCATCCGCACCAGGCCGAGGCCGAGGTCGACGGTGAGGTCGCGGACGACGTCGGGCGTGGCCGCGTCGCGGACCTCGACCTCGATCAGCGCGCCGCCGGCGGGCCGCGCGGTGAGCCCGGCCTCGACCAGCGCCTGGCCGAGCAGCCGGTCGGCGTCGGGCTTGCCCTGCACCTCGACGATCAGGCTGCCGGTCGCGTGCAGGAACTCGGTGGTCGCCGAGGACTGCAGCAGCCGGCCGCCGTCGAGCACCACGACGTGGTCGCTGACCCGCTCGAGCTCGCCGAGCAGGTGCGAGGTGACCAGCACCGCGATCCCGAACTCGTGCCCGACCTTCTGCACCAGCGCCAGCATGTCGTCGCGCGAGGACGGGTCGAGCCCGTTGGTCGGCTCGTCGAGCAGCACCAGCCGCGGGTCGTGCACCAGCGCCTGGGCCAGCTTGGCCCGCTGCTTCATGCCGGTCGAGTAGCCGCCCATCGGTCGGTACCGCTCCTCGGCCAGCCCCACGTGGCGCAGCACGTCGGCCGCGCGCTCGCGCGCCGCGGCGTACGGCAGCCCCGACATCTGGCCCATGTGCACGACGAGGTCGCTGGCCGACACGTCGGCGGGCAGGCAGTCGTGCTCGGGCATGTAGCCGACCGAGCGCCCGGATCGCGGCAGCCGTCGGTGGCCACGTCGTGGCCGAGCACCCGCGCCGTGCCGCAGGTCGCGTCGGCGAGCCCGAGCAGGATCTTGATCAGCGTGGACTTGCCGGCGCCGTTGGCGCCGACCAGGCCGGTGACGCCGTCGCCGACGGTGACGTCGAGGTGGTCGAGCGCGGTGACCGACGGATACTGCTTCGTCAGTCCCACGGTCTCGATCACGGCCACCGCCTCAACCTAGACGGCGTCCCCCGGCGGCGTCGTACCCAGGTCTGCGCGTCCGCGTCTTTGGTAGCCCCGGCCGGGCGTCGTACCCAGGT
Source organism: uncultured Actinomycetota bacterium (assembly GCA_963791175.1). GTDB lineage: Bacteria > Actinomycetota > Actinomycetes > Propionibacteriales > Nocardioidaceae > Nocardioides. The sequence continues at coordinate 1,145,336 of CAWBRC010000004.1, read as the reverse complement.
CTGCGCGTCTGCGTCTTTGGTAGCCCCGAGTGCCCGCCGGTCCGCCTCTAATGTCGCACCATGAGCAGACAGGTCGTCGCGACCGGGTACGGCGGGCCCGAGCAGCTCGAGGTGCGCGAGCACGACCCGGGCGCGCCCGGCGACGGGCAGGTGCTCGTCGAGGTGCGCGCGATCGGCGTCAACGCCTGGGACGTGAAGTCCTACAGCGGCACCGTCGGCGACGACCCCGACAAGCTGCCGATCCTGCTCGGCGGCGAGTGCGCCGGCGTGGTGCTCGGCGGGCGCGCTGCCGGTCGGCGACGAGGTGATCGTGCACCCGGTCGAGCGGGGCGTACGCCGACCGCGTGGTCGCGAAGGCCGAGCAGCTGCGTGCCGAAGCCGGCCGGGCTGTCGTGGGAGGAGGCGGCCGGGCTGATGCTCACCGGCACCGCCGCCGCGCACCTCGTGCGCGGCGACCGGCGTGGCCGACGGCGAGACCGTGCTGCTCAACGGTGCCGCCGGCGGCGTCGGGCTGTACGCCGCCCAGCTGGCCCGGCACCGCGGCGCCCGGGTGCTCGGCACCGCGCTGCCGGCCGACCACGACGTGCTCCGGGAGATGGGCGTCGAGCCGTTCGACTTCCGCGAGGACGTCGAGGCCTGGGTGCGCGAGCAGGCGCCCGACGGCGTGGACGCCGTGCTCGACGCGGTCGGTGCACCGCCGGTCCTCGACCTCTCGCTGGCGGTGGTCAAGGACCGCGGGCCGGGTCGCGACGCTGATCCCGAGCCCGGCCGCCGCCGAGCGCGGCATCGCCCAGCTCGGCTTCGGCGAGGGTGCCGACCCCGGCACCGAGCTGCGCGCCGCGGCCCGGCTCGACCTGGTCAAGGGCGTCGAGGAGGGCTGGCTCCGGGTCGTGGTCGCCGAGACGCTTCCCGCTCGAGCGGGCCGCCGACGCGCACCGCGCGATGGTCGCGCCGGACCACGGCGCCGGGAAGATCGTGCTGGTGCCGTGACCGACAGCGCCCGGGAGATCGAGAACCTGCTCTACACCTACGCCGACCGCATCGACCGCGGTGACTTCGACGGGGTGGCCGACCTGTTCGACGCACGGCCGCATCCACGGCCGTCGAGGGCGGTGGACCGGAGACGGTCTTCGAGGGTCGCGACCGGGTGCGCGGCGCTCTACGGCATGACCACCCGGATCCACGAGGACACCGGCACGCCGCGGACCAAGCACCTCACCACCAACGCCATCATCGAGGTCGACGACGAGGCCGGCACCGCGACCGCGCAGTCCAACTACCTGGTCACCCAGGCCACGCCGAGCTGCCGCTGCAGGTGATCGTCACCGGCCGCTACCGCGACACCTTCCACCGCATCGACGGCCGGTGGTGGTTCGACACCCGCACGATGTACGTCGACCAGACCGGCGAGCTCGGCCATCACCTGCTGTTCTAGGTTGGGGCGATGGGCACCGTCTCGGAGCTCGCGCCCACGGCGGTCGAGGACGACGAGATCGTCTTCCGGCTCGAGCGACCCCGAGCACGAGCACGGCGACGTGCAAGCGTCTGGTTCGACGTCGAGCTCGGGCGTCGAGCTCGGGATGGCCGAGGTCGACGGCGGCTGGGAGCTGCGGCTCGACGCTGCCCGGACCTCGACTGCCTGGAGTACCTCTTCGACGTCGACGGCGCGCTGGTCCCCGACCCGGGCAACCCGGACCAGGTCGAGGGTGCGTTCGGCCCGCACTCGTGGCTGGCCATGCCCGGGCTACCAGCCACCGGCCTGGCTCGACGGGGCCGGCCGTCCCGGGCGAGCGGCACCGCTGACCGTCGGCGACGTCGACGTCGAGGTGTGGGAGCCGGCCGGTCACGAGGGCCCGCTGCCGCTGCTGCTGGTCCACGACGGCGCCGAGATGGACGCGTACGGCGGCGTGGTCCGCTACGCCGCCACCCGGCCGCCGATGCGGGTCGGCGCTGCTCAGCCCGGGCGACGACCGCGACGAGCGGTACGCCGCCAACCCGGCGTACGCCGCCGCGCTGGTCGACGAGGTGGTGCCGGCGATCACCGACGCCTTCGAGACGACGTACCGGCCGGTGCTGCTCGGCCAGAGCCTCGGCGCGCTCGCGGCGCTGCACGCCGCCTGGACCGCGCCGCGGCACCTTCGGCGGGCTGATGCTCCAGTCGGGCTCGTTCTTCACGCCGGCGCTCGACCCGCAGGAGTCGGGCTACGCGCACTTCGACCAGGTGACCGGTTTCGTGGCCACCGTGCTGGCCGCCCAGCAGGCCGCACCGAGAGCACCGGAGGTGACGATGACCTGCGGGACCGCGGAGGAGAACCTCGCCAACAACCTCGCCCTGCGCGACCACCTGCGCGAGGTCGGCCTGCCGTGTCGCTGGGGCGAGGTCCGCCAGGGCCACACGTGGACGTGCTGGCGCGACAGCCTCGCACCCGCACCTCGCCGACCTGCTCGCCGCGGACCTGGCCGGCGTGATGGAGCGCCACCAGGTCGAGCTCGACGCCCCCGACTTCGGCCGGTCCGGCACGGTGATCCGCTACGGCCACTGGGGCCGGCCGGTCCTGGTCTTCCCGAGCGAGCGGGCCGGGCCTGGGACTACGAGAACAACGGCATGGTCGGCGCGGTCGCCGACCTGATCGACGCCGGTCGCTGCAAGCTCTACTGCGTCGACTCCTTCGACGAGCAGACCTGGTCCGACTCGAGCATCCCGCTCGAGGAGCGGGCCCGCCGGCACGGTGCGTACGCGAGCTGGATCCTCGACCAGCGTGGTGCCCTTCGATCGGCCAGGACAGCCCCGGCTCCAGCGACGCCGTCGTCACCGGCTGCTCGATGGGCGCCTACCACGCGCTGCAGCTCGCGCTGACCCGCGCCGACCTGTTCCCGGTGGCGCATCTGCCAGAGCGGCAACTACGACCCGGCCGACTGGAACGCCTGGGGCGAGCGCGGCGAGGCGGCGTACTTCACCAACCCCAGCGACTACGTCGCGCACCTGCACGGCGACCACCTCGACTGGCTGCGCGCAGCGGCTGTACGTCGTGCTGGTCGTCGGCGAGGGACCGTGGGAGACCCACCCGACCGGCTCGCTGCCGTCGGCGCGGCACCTCGACGGGCTGCTCGCGGACAAGGGCATCCCGCACGAGCTCGACGTCTGGGGCCACGACTCCGCCCACGACTGGGACTGGTGGCGCAAGCAGATCGCGCACCACCTGCCGCGGTTCGTCTAGCAGGCTAGGCCAGGTCGCGCCGGCGGCGCCGCCACAGCCACGCGCCGCCCGGGAGCACCAGGACGGCCGCGCCCGGCGCGAGGACCTTGGCCTCCGGGTCGGCGGCCGGGTCCGGCGTCGGGGACGGGTCGGTGGTGCAGTCGTCGTCCGGCCCGGTCGTGGGTGACGACGTGGGCTCGGTGGTCGCGCTGGGTTCGCACGTGGGGTCCGCGGTCGGCGAGCCGGTCGGGCTCGGGGCGTCCGTGGGGGACGGGTCCGCCGTCGGGTCGGCGGTGGGGGTCGCGCTCGCCGTGGGAGCGGGCGTGGGCGTCGCGGTGGGCGCCGCCGTCGGCGTGGGGCCTGTCGTCGACGTCGGCGCCGAGGTCGGCGCGGTCGGCGGCGAACCCTGGTAGCTGGCGCCCGCCTCGTACGCCGCGCCGGGCTCCGGCTCCTCGGGGACGACCGGCACGACCGCGGTCAACCCGGTCTGCCGGACCATCAGCGACTCGGCGGTCGGCAGCACCCCGGCCGCGCGGTAGTCCGCGCGGACCCGGAGCACGGTCCGCAGGTAGTCGGCGCCCGGGTGGTAGCGGCCCACCTGCTCGCGGACCCGCTCGGTGTTGCGCAGGTCGCCCGGTCCGGCGCAGAGGAAGACCGAGACCGCGAGCGCGGCGTCGTCGACGTCCTGGGGGTCGCGGCGGCCGTCGGAGTCGCCGTCCACGGCGACCAGCGACCAGGTCGCGGGCAGCAGCATGAGCGGCCCGACGACGCGGTCGACCGAGGCCGCCCCATCGACGAGCCCCGCGTCGGTGTCCGCGACCCGCTGGGTCCCGTGCCGGCCGGTCAGCCGCGGGCCGAGCACCGCGGGCCGGGCCACGCCCCGCTCGTCGAGCGCCGACCCGCGCAGCCGGCCGTGGTCGGAGGCGACCTTGCCCAACGCCGCGACCAGCTCCCAGTCGAGGTGGCAGCGGTCGTCGGCGAGGTCGATGACGGTGGCCGCCCGCTGGTAGGCCGACAGCGCCTGCGAGGGGATGTCGGCGAAGGTCAGGGTCGTACCACCGCCGACGTACGCCGCGGCCCCGAACGACGCGGTGGCCCGCCGGGTCTCGAACGGCGCGATGATCGGCCCGGGCTCGACCGCGGCCGGCTCCGACGACGCCGCGGCGAGCTCCACGGGCACCCGCACGGCGAAGCCGGCGCTGACCGTGGTGGTGCGGGCCAGCCCCGCGAGCACGGCCACCGCGAGGATCCCCAGCACCGCGCCGGCGGAGAGCAGGCGCCACCACGGCCGGACGGCGGTCATCCCAGGGTCCCCCATGAGTCGAGTGTGAGAGGCCCGAGCGCCAATGTGGACCAATTAGATCATGTTAAACCAATTTGATGAACGGAGCGTGACGACGGAGGCAACCCTTGCGGGCGCAGGAGTGGACGCGAGACGGTCGTGCGATGACCACGCCGGAGCCGGGGCCGCCCGCCGGCGACGAGATGTCCGAGCAGACGCTCAACCGCAACTGGACCGAGCTCGTGCAGGAGCTCCGGGCGACCCAGATCGGTGTGCAGGTCCTCATCGGCTTCCTGCTCGCGGTGCCGTACACGGACAAGTTCGACACCCTCGACCGCTTCGAGAAGGGCGCCTACCTCGTCGTGCTGTCGATCGCGGTGGCCGCCACGGCCGCGGTGCTCGCGCCGGTCGCCTACCACCGGATCCTGTTCCGGCGCGGCCTGCGCCCCTGGCTGGTGGAGACGGCGAACCGGATGGCGCGCACCGGCCTCGTGCTCGCCGGGCTGTCGATGTGCGGTGTGGTCTTCCTGGCCTTCGACCTCGCGGCCGGGATCGGGGCGGGCGTCGCGGCGTTCGCCGCGGCCATCGTCGGCTACGTCTCGCTCTGGCTCGTCGTACCCCTGCGCGCCCACCCACCGACCCGCGCGCGCTGACCGGACCTGCGCGGGGGCGGGCGGTTCTGCTAGGCGGGGGCCATGGGAGTTCCCGGCAACCCGCCGCCACCCGGCCTCGCCGAGACCGAGCTGTTCGCGGTCGACGCCTACCGCACCGAGTTCGACGCGACGGTCACCGACGTCGACCGCGAGGGCGGTCGGGTCGCGCTGGCGCGCACGGCGTTCTACCCGATCGGCGGCGGCCAGCCGAGCGACATCGGGACGCTCCAGACCCCGGAGGGCACCTGCTCCGTCACCGGCGTACGCCGCGAGCGCGGCGACATCTGGCACACGGTCGACGGTGACGCTGCCGGACGTCGGCGCCGAGGTGCAGGGCGCCATCGACTGGGACCGGCGGCACCGGCTGATGCGCACCCACACCGCGCTGCACGTCCTGTGCGGCGTGATCTGGGCCGACTACTCGATCCCGGTCACCGGCGGGAACATGGAGCCGATGAAGGGGCGGCTCGACTTCCCGTTCCCGGCCATGTCGGCCGACCTCGGCGCGCCAGGTCGAGCGGCGGATCAACGAGGAGATCGCGAAGGCGCACGAGATCGTCGTCGACTTCCTGCCGCGCAGCGTCGCCGACGTCGACCCGGCGCTGATCCGCACCTCCGCGAACCTGATCCCGCAGGAGATCGACCCGCTGCGGGTCATCGACATCGTCGGCCTCGACCGGCAGGCCGACGGTGGCACCCACGTGCTGTCGCACCGCCGAGGTGGGTCGGGTGCGCGTGGTGGGCACCGAGAGCAAGGGCAAGGACAACAAGCGGATCCGCATCGAGGTCGTCGGATCGTCGGGAGGGGACGAGGGATGACTCAGGACCACCTGGTCGGGCTGCTGCTCGGCGCCGAGGAGGACTGGCCGCGCGCGTTCGAGGAGATCCTGCGCCGGGTCGGGCCGCTCACGTCGACGGCCCGACGGGCGGAGACCCACACCGTGTCGAGCGAGCGGCTCACCATCGAGCCGTTCCGGCTCGACGACCCGGTCCGCACCGAGCTGGTCATCGACCGGCTGGCGCACTGGTACTACCACCCGCGCGAGTGGCTGAAGAAGGCCGCGCTGGTCAACGGCACCTACCTGCTCAACAGCCCGTTCACCTTCCAGTCGATGGAGAAGCACAGCGCCTACTGCGCGCTGGTGCGGATGGGGCTGAAGGTCCCGCCGACCACGCTGGTGCCGTACAAGAACCCGGTCGACAACGTCCGCTGGGCCTACACCTCGGAGAAGTACAACCGCGAGTTCGACCTCGACCAGGTCGCCGAGGACCTCGGCTACCCGCTCTACATGAAGCCGTTCGACGGCGGCGCCTGGCGCGGGGTCTCGCGGATCAACGACCGCGGCGACCTGCACCGCGCGTACGACGAGTCCGGCGAGATGCTGATGCACCTCCAGGCCACCGTCGACTACGAGCACTTCGCGCGGGCGCTGTCCATCGGCCCGGAGACGATGGTGATGGACTTCCGGCCCGACCAGCCGATGCACCAGCGGTACGCCGTCAACCACGGCTTCCTCTCCGAGTCGGCCGGCCAGCAGACGGTCGCCATCTCGCGGATCGTCAACGCCTTCTTCCGCTGGGAGTTCAACTCCTGCGAGATGCTCGTGGTCGGCGACGACGTCTACCCGATCGACTACGCCAACGCCTGCCCGGACGTCTCGGTGACCTCGCTGCACTACTACTTCCCGTGGGCGATCACCGCGCTGGTGCGCTGGTCGACGTACTGCGTGGTGACCGGCCGGCAGGTCCGAGGTCGACCTGCAGACCAGGCGCTACTTCGAGATCGCCGACGACGAGTCGCTGTCGTACGACGACAAGATGGACCGCTACCTCGCCCTGGCCGACGAGCACTTCGAGACCGAGCGCTACTGGGAGTGGTCCGACCAGCACCTCGCCCACCTCGCCCGAGGCGGTCCTCGAGTGGGTCACCGGCGACGACTTCGACCGGCTGCTGCGCGACACCGTCGCCGCGACGTACCCGCCCCACGAGCAGGAGGAGTTCCTCGCCCACTTCCGCGGGCTGGTCGGGCTGTGGGCGAGCGAGCAGACGGGGCTGGCTCAGAACCGGTAGGTCGTCTGGCCGTGCTCGTCGCCGAAGACCAGCACCTTGTCCGGCGGGACGCGGAACACGACCGCGCCGTCGCCGGTGCCGTCGCCCTGGTGGCTGACCTCGAAGAAGCGGCCGTCGCGGACCTCCAACTGCCAGTCGCCGGCGTACTTGCGGCGCCACTCCTCGGCCAGCTGCCGCAGCAGCACCTCGTCGTCGACCCGCGTGGCGACGCCCTCGACCGCGATGTCCTTGCCGCTGCCCCACCCGTCGGCGCCGAGCGGGCCGGCGGTGACGACCACGTGCGGGTCGTGCTCGAGGTTGCGCATCTTCTGCTCGGCGTCGCCGGTGCAGAAGAAGAACGCGCCGTCGCGCCACACGCCGCACAGCGGTACGGCGTGCGGGCGGCCGTCGCGCCGGACGGTGACGATCCAGTAGAGCGGGGCGGCGGTGAGCCGCCGGTCGATGTCGGCCCACTCAGGGGCGGTCGGCCGACGGCGTCGCCGTACAGCGGGGAGATCGGTGCCGGTGGTCATGCGCAGGTACGACCTGGCGCGGGAGCCGGCCAGCTCATCGGTGCGAGAGGCTGGTCCCGTGCGATTCACCGAGCGGGAGCTGACCGTCGCCCTCGAGGGCGCGGCCAAGAGCGTGCTGGCGGCGCAGGACAAGACGGTCCGCAAGGGCCGGCGTACGGCGGACGAGGCGTGGGCGGCGCTGACCCGCTACCAGCGGTTCCAGCTGCTCGACGGCCTCGGCGACCAGGTGCTGCCGGTGCTGGTCGGCGCTGCCGGACGTCGACGTCGCGGTCGGCACCCGGCCGACCTTCACCGACGCGCAGGTGAGCGCGGCGCGTCGAGGAGCGGCTCGGCGCCGGGCGCAAGGGCGTGCAAGCGGCAAGGTGCTGCTCCAGGCCCGGATCGCGCTGGTGCAGATCGCGCTGCGAGGCGTGCCGCCCGCGCCAGGATCCCGACGCGCTGATCGTGCCCGACCACCTCTGACCGCCACCGCTACCCCGACAGCGCGGCGTCCACCACGGCCTTGGCCTCCGCCTGCACCTCGGCGAGGTGCTCGGGGCCCTGGAACGACTCGGCGTAGATCTTGTAGACGTCCTCGGTGCCGGAGGGGCGGGCCGCGAACCATGCGGACTCGGTGGTGACCTTGAGGCCGCCGATCTTGGCGTGGTTGCCGGGCGCCTCGGTCAGCTTGGCGGTGATCTCCTCGCCGGCCAGCGCGGTGGCGGTGACGTCGTCGGGGGAGAGCGCGGCGAGCTTGGCCTTCTGGTCGCGCGTGGCGGGTGCGTCGATGCGGGCGTACGCCGGGTCGCCGTGCTCGGCGACGAGGTCGGCGTAGTGCTGGCTGGGCGACCGGCCGGTCTTGGCCAGGATCTCCGAGGCGAGCAGCGCCAGGATGAGGCCGTCCTTGTCGGTGGTCCAGGTGGTGCCGTCCGTCCGCAGGAACGACGCCCCGGCCGACTCCTCGCCGCCGAAGCCGAACGACCCGTCGATCAGCCCGGGCACGAACCACTTGAACCCGACCGGCACCTCGACCATCGGCTTGCCGAGCGCCGCCGCGACCCGGTCGATCATCGAGCTCGACACGAGCGTCTTGCCGATCTGCGCGGACGACGGCCAGCCCGGGCGGCCGCCGCCGAAGAGGTACTGGATCGCGACCGCCAGGTAGTGGTTGGGGTTCATCAGCCCGGCGTCCGGCGTGACGATGCCGTGCCGGTCGGAGTCGGCGTCGTTGCCGGTGGCGATCGTCGTACTCGTCCTTCTGGGCCACGAGCGAGGCCATCGCCGACGGCGAGGAGCAGTCCATCCGGATCTTGCCGTCCCAGTCGAGGGTCATGAACCGCCACGTCGCGTCGACCAGCGGGTTGACCACGGTGAGGTCGAGCCGTGGCGGGTGCCGATCTCGGCCCAGTAGTCCACGGACGCGCCGCCGAGCGGGTCGGCGCCGATCCGCACGCCGGCCTCGCGGATCGCGTCGAGGTCGACGACCGACGGGCAGGTCGTCGACGTAGGTGCCCAGGAAGTCGTAGGAGCTCGCGGCCGCGCGGGCCTTGGCGAACGGCGTCCGGCGCACGCCGTCGAGCCCGGCCCGGATCAGCTCGTTGGCGCGGTCCGCGATCACCGAGGTCGCGTCGGTGTCGGCCGGGCCGCCGTGCGGCGGGTTGTACTTGAAGCCGCCGTCCGACGGCGGGTTGTGCGACGGCGTGACCACGATGCCGTCGGCCAGCCCTTCGACTTCCCCTTGTTGGCGCGGATGATCGCGTGCGACACCGCCGGCGTCGGGCGTGTAGGCGTCGCGGCTGTCGACCAGCACGGTCACGTCGTTGGCGGCCAGCACCTCGAGCGCGGTCGCCCACGCCGGCTCGGACAGCCCGTGGGTGTCGCGGCCGACGAACAGCGGCCCGTCGTAGCCCTGCTGCTTGCGGTAGTCGCAGATCGCCTGGGTGGTCGCGAGGATGTGCCACTCGTTGAACGCGGTGTCGAGCGACGAGCCGCGGTGGCCGCTGGTGCCGAACGCCACCTGCTGCTCGACCACCTCCGGGTCCGGGACCCGCGTGTAGTACGACGTCACGAGGTGCGGCAGGTCCACCAGGTCCTGCGGCTGGGCGGGCTGTCCTGCGCGCGGGTCGGCCATGGGCCCATCATGCCGGCGTCGGTCAGGTCGTCGAGCCAGCCGCGCAGCGCGGTCGCCAGCGCGACCGGGGCGTCGTACTGCACGAGGTGGCCGGCCTCCGGCACCTCGGTCAGCACCGCGCCCGGCACCAGCGCCGCGAACCGGCGTCCGGTCTCGAGCGGGATCCAGGTGTCCTCGGTGCCCCAGAGGATCCGGACCGGGAGGTCGAGCTCCGGCAGGGCGCGCTCGTTCTCGTCGAGGAGCGCGAGGTCGTAGTCGTCGATCTGCCGGTAGAACGCCGGCTGGCCCTCGGCCCCGGTCCACGGCTCGACCAGCGCGTCGAGGACCTCGGGCGCCAGGTCGCGGTGGCGTCGCGTTGCCGACGTACGCGCGGACGATCGCCTCGTGGACGTAGGCCGGGAGCTGCGCCGAGCAGCGCCGGGGTGGTCCTGGACGAACCGGAAGAACGGCGAGCCGCTCGGCGGGACCGCCACCACGTCGACCAGGAACAGCGAGGCGTACGCCGCGCCCTCGACCAGGTGCGCCCGCAGGGCGACCAGGCCGCCGAGGTCGTGCGCCACGACCTGCGGCCGGTCGAGGCCCCAGTGGTCGAGCAGCGCCGTGACAGCGCCCGCGCGTGGACGTCGGCGGCGACCGCGGTGGTCCGGGTCGCTTCGACGAGCGGCCGTAGCCCGGCAGGTCCCAGAGGTGCACCGTGTACCGCTCCGCCAGCGCCTCGGCGTACGGCGCCCAGACCCGCGAGGAGCACGGGCGTCCCGTGGCAGAACACCACCGGCCGGCCCGGAGCCGGCGCGGCCCCAGGCGATCCGGCGGCCCTCCCACTCGAACGTCTCGGTGAGCTCCACGAGTCCACATGATGCGCGACGGCCGGCGAGCGTAGCCGAAGCCCGCCGCTCCGCGGGCCGGAACCGCGCGACGTTCGTCCGATCCGCCGCCACCGCGCGGCTGGACCAGGACCCGGGAGTCCTCGGGAACCGGCCCGGGGCCGGGCCCGGTTCGGGTGTCCTTCTAGACCCATGGCCCTGCTCGACCTCCCCGCGACCGCCACCCTGCGGCGGCCCGCGCCGGAGGTCGAGCAGGGGCCTGTCCCACCCACCCGCTGCCTCCGGCAGCGGTCCTGCGCCGGGTCGGGCTCAACCTCCTCGTCGCCTGCGTGATGCCCGGCGATCGTCTTCTACTCGCTGTTCGTGACGTTCGGGATCTGGCCGGCGATCGTGGCCGCGCTGAGCTGGTCGTACGGCGCGATCGCGCTTCCGGGCGCTGACCGGGCGGCGTACGTCGGGGATGCTGCTGCTCACCGCCGGCGTGCTGACCGCTGCGGACCGTCGTCGCGCTGGCCGCGCAGAGCACGTTCATCTACTTCCTGCAGCCGGTGCTCACCGACCTGCTGATCGGGACCGCGTTCCTGCTGTCGGCGCTGACCGCGCGGCCGGTGGTGGCCCGGCTGGCCGGCGACTTCTACCCGCTCACCGACGAGCTGCACGCGCGGCCGGCGATGCGGCGGCTGTTCCGCCGGCTCACCCTGCTGTGGGCGGTGGCGCTGCTCGGCAAGGCGGTGGTGGTCTTCGTGCTGCTGGAGAGCCAGCCGCTGGCGACGTTCGTGCTGGCCAAGGGGATCGTCGTGCCCGTCACCAACGTCGACCTGCATCGGGCTCACCGTGCTGGTCGCGACCGCGGTGGCGAGGCACGAGGGGCTGCTGCCCGACGCGCACCGCGATACTGCCCGCATGGCCCTCAGCGACTTCCCCCGCCACCCGCTGACCTTCGGACCGAGCCCGGTCCACCCGCTGCCCCGGCTGAGCGCCCACCTCGGCGGTGCCCAGGTGTGGGCCAAGCGCGAGGACTGCAACTCCGGCCTCGCCTACGGCGGCAACAAGACCCGCAAGCTGGAGTACCTCGTCCCCGAGGCGCTCGCCCAGGGCGCGGACACGCTCGTCTCGATCGGCGGCTACCAGTCCAACCACACCCGCCAGGTGGCGGCGGTGGCCGCGCACCTCGGGCTGCAGTGCGTGCTGGTGCAGGAGAACTGGGTGCCGGACTGGACCGACCCGCTCAGCACCCAGGTCGGCAACATCCTGCTGAGCCGGGTGATGGGCGCCGAGGTGCGGCTCGACCCGGCCGGCTTCGACATCGGCTTCCGCGACTCCTGGCGGCAGGCGCATCGAGGACGTCGAGAGCGCGCGGCGGTACGCCGTACGCCATCCCGGCCGGCGCCTCCGACCACCGGCTCGGCGGGCTCGGCTTCGCCGACTGGGCCCACGAGGTCGCGCAGCAGGAGGAGGAGCTCGGCGTCTTCTTCGACACGATCGTCGTCTGCACGGTCACCGGCTCGACGCACGCCGGCATGATCGCCGGGTTCGCCGCGCTCGAGGAGGCCGGCGGCCGGCCGCGGCGGGTGCTCGGCATCGACGCCTCGGCCACCCTCGACAAGACCCGCGACCAGGTCGCCCGGATCGCCCGCAACACCGCCGAGCTGATCGGCGTCGGGCGCGACCTCCGCGACGACGAGATCACCGTGCTGCGAGGGCTGGGCCGGCGACGTGTACGGCGTGCCGGTGCAGTCGACGCTCGACGCGATCCGGCTCACCGGCCAGCTCGAGGGCGTCATCCTCGACACCGTCTACGAGGGCAAGTCGATGGCCGGCCTGGTCGACCTGGTGCGCGACGGCGACATCCCGCAGCGACTCGACGGTGCTCTACGCCCACCTCGGCGGCCAGCCGGCGCTCAACGCCTACGCCTCCCTGTTCCCGGACCACCGAGCGGGTCGCCGAGGTAGCCACCCCGTAGCCCTCTGTCCCCGCTCGACCCCGACACGGCATGCTGCCGCCCGTGGGATTCGTCGTGGCGCTGGTGCTGCTGCTGGCCGGGTGGTTCGCGATCGGGCCGTGGGTGTTCGCGGCTGCTGCTGGTCGCGCTGCTGGTGCCGGCCACGCGGCGGCGGATGCGGCCGAACCGCTGGGTGCTCGGGCGGCGTGGTCGCGGTGGTGGCGGTCGCGGTCGCGGTGGTGGTGCTGCTGCCGGACGGCCGGCTGCCGATCCCGCCGGGCGGCGGGCTGCTCGTGACCTCGTCGTACGACGGCCACGCCGCCACAGCCCAGCCGATCGCGCTGAGCGTGCCGCAGCACCCCGGGCTGGCGGCCGAACGGCAGCAGCTCGATGCACGACGACGCGCTGGGCGACCGACAGCTACCAGGGGCCGGGGCCGCTCGGGAAGGACCCCGAGGTGACGACGTCGTGGTACGGCCTCGAGGAGTGCGCGACGCTCGCCTTCGACCCGCGAGGGCCGGCTGGTCGCGCTGTGCGGCGACCGCACCGGTCCGGTGCTGCACGTCCTCGACCCCGAGACGATGCGACCGCTCGACACCCTCGACCTGCCCGACCGCGAGAAGTCCGACAAGCAGCCGTGGGAGGACCTCTGCGGCGGCGCCTACTTCTACCTCGACGCCCGAGGACCGCGCGGTCGTCGCGACCACCGACCGGCGGATCCTGACCGTCGACAGCGACGGGCTCGAGCAGGTCGACGAGGTCGACCTCGGCCGACGTGGTACCCGACGACGACTGCCTGGTCGCGCTGCTGCCCGACTGGGAGGGCAACACCTGGTACGTCACCCAGGACGGCCGGGTCGGCGTGGCCGGCGGCACCGGCGACCCGACCCCGCTCGACCTCGACGGCGAGATCGCCAACTCGATCGCGGCCGACGACACCGGGGTCTACCTGGTGACCACCGAGGCGCTTCTACAAGGTCGCGCTCGACGACGCACGGGCAGCCGGCGGTCGCTGTGGCAGGCGGCGTACGACAACGGCACGCGAGAAGAAGCCCGGCCAGCTGAGCGCGGGCAGCGGCACGACACCGACCGTGCTGCCGAGCGGGCTGGTCGCGATCACCGACAACGCCGAGCCGCAGATGCACGTGCAGTTCTACGACGTCGACCGACGGCGCGCTGGTCTGCGAGGCCGCGGTGTTCGGCAAGGGCGAGAGCGCGTCGCGACAACTCGCTCGTCGCGGTCGGCGACGCCAGCGTCGTCGTCGAGAACAACTACGGCTACGACGGGCCGTGGACGCACGATGGCCGGCCGCGCCACCGCCGGGTGGCCTGGCCCGCGTCGACGCCGACCCGGGCACCGGCGAGTGCTCGGTCGGCTGGCAGCTCCGACGAGGTCGCGCCCGACGTCGGTCGCCAAGGCGTCGCTGGCCACCGGCCTGGTCTACGCCTACACGACCCGACCGTCCTGGTGGGGCGTGAGCGCGTGGTACCTCACCGCCATCGACGCCCGCACCGGCGAGACGGCGTTCTCGGTCCGCACCGGCACCGGGACGCTGTTCAACAACCACTACGCCGCGGTGACGCTCGGCCCCGACGGGTCGGCGTACGTCGCCACCCTGGGCGGGATGGTCGCGGGTGCGCGACCGCTAGGGGTGGCTGCCGGCGGCTAGTGTCCTGCGTCAATAGTTCGCCTGCAGCGGATACGCTGAGGTGTGCCTGACTCACGACTGGTCCCGCTGGTGCTCGATGAGGTCGAGCGGTCGCAGCTCGAGGCGTGGTCGCGGCGGCCGAAGACCGCCCAGGCGTTGGCGTTGCGGGCACGGATCGTGTTGCGGTGCGCGGCCGGCGAAGGCCTGGACGCCGGCACGATGGTCGCCGTAGATCTCGACCTGGCCGGGGGACCTTGTCCAAGTGGCGCTCGCGGTTCTTGGTCGACCGGCTCGACGGGCTCTCGACGAGCCGCCGAGCGGAAGTACGCGCACGGTCCCCGCTCGAGCAGGTCGAGCAGGTGGTCAACGCGACACTGGAGTCGTCCTTGCGCTTCGCGACCCACTGTTGCACGCGCTCGCTGGCAGCCGCGCTGGGCGATGTCGACCTCGGCTGTGCAGCGGATCTGGCGGGCCTTCGGGCTCCAGCCGCACCGTCAGGACTCCTGGAAGCTGTCCAAGGACCCGTTGTTCGTCGACAAGGTCAGGACGTCGTCGGGCTCTACCTCGACCCACCCGAGCGAGCGGTGGTGCTGTGTGTGGACGAGAAGTCCCAGATCCAGCCCTCGACCGCACCGCACCGAGCCTGCCGATGCTGCCCGGCACCCCGGCTCGCGCGATCCCGGGCGAGAACGCCGGGCGCCATCCCCAGCTCGGCTGCCTGCAAGCCGTGCGGGTCGCGTTGCGCGGCACCGACCTTGGTCACGATACCACCAGCTCGGGCTGCGTCATCGGTGACCGTGCAGGGTCTCCCGGATCAGGCTCGTTGAGCCACGTACGGCCCGTAGTAGTCGCTGGTGTCGATGTGGTTCACACCGAGGTCGAAGGCCCGGAGTCAGGACCTCGGCGACCGTCGCCTCGTCCGGACTCGGCCGGCGGCGCCCGCAACATGATCCGTGCCCGCAACGCCAAGCCTGGCGTCGCTCCGAAGCCCATGCGCTTGACCGTCGACTCGAGATGCTTCAGTCGGCTCTCCCAGCCCTGCTCAGTGGACTCAATGGCGCAGGACCTAGTCGAGCGCGCTCAGGTCGTCCGGTACGTCGACCGCGTGCTGCGCAGCGTCTCGAGCGGCACGATCTCGCAGCACCGCCTCGTTGGTCGAGGCCAGCACCACCGGTGCGGCGGCGCCGTCGCGGTCGGCGCGCGCCCAGTTGAGGGCGGTGACGCACCAGCGGTCGCCCGGGACCAGGCCGGGGAACTCGTACTGCGGGCATCGGCGTGGTCAGGTCGTTGCCGATGCCGCGCTGGTGGTCGAGGAACTCGGCGGTCACCACCGCGCAGATCGTGTGGCTGCCGCGGTCCTCGGGTCCGGTCTCGCAGCACCCGTCGCGGAAGAAGCCGGTCATCGGGTCGGTGCCGCAGGGCTCCAGCTCGCCGCCCAGGACGTTGCGCTCGGTCACGCCCCCAGCATGGCTCAGTCCTCGCCGGAGCGGCGCCGCTCGTCCCGCGCCGGCGCCGGGCCGGGTGCTCGCCCCGGTGCCGACGTCCTCGTGCGCGAGGCCTTAGACCTGGTCGGTCGCGGTATGACTGTGGTCGTGGTCACCCTGCGTCCGGCGTCGCGCGACGAGCTCGAGACCGTGGCCGACGTCTGGCGGGCCGCGTGGCACGACGGCCACCGCGGCCACGTGCCGGACGCGCTGGTCGGGCCCGCGACCGGGCCTACTTCGAGGCGAGGTCCGCCGCGCTGCTCGACCACGTGACCGTCGCGGTCGAGCGTCGGCGAGCTGCTCGGCGTCGCTCATCGTGGCGGACGACGAGCTGCAGCAGCTCATGGTCACCGCGGCCGCCCGCGGCCGCGGCGTCGGCGGGACTGCTGCTCGCTGCCGCGGAGGAACAGGTTCGCGCGGCCGGCCACGGCGAGATCTGGCTGGCGGTGGTGCCGGGCAACACCACCGCGCGCCGCTTCTACGCCGCGCACGGCTGGGTCGACCGGGGCGCCGAGACCTACGACGCGCGTGACCCTGGCCGGGGCCACCGTGCCGGTGCCCGTGCACCGGTACGTCAAGGCGCTGTAGAGCCCGGACAGGCAGGTCAGGCCCGTGGACGCGGCCGGCCCCCGTCGCGCGGCGCGGACCAGCCAGCCGAACAGCGCCGCTTCGAGGAGGAGTTCGGTGCCGACTACGAGGCCACCCGCACCGTCCTGGAACGGGTGGTGGGTCTGCTCGCCGAGGGCTGAGCCCTACGGGTAGCGGATGCCCGTCGTCTCCTCGCTGAGCTCCCAGAGCCGGCGCTGCGCGTCCTCGTCGTCGCGAGAGCCGCGGTCGAGGTGACGACCTGCGGGTGGCCGCCCATCTCGCCGAGCCCGCCCGGGCCGACGTACGTCGCGCCGGGCAGGTCCGCGGTCGCGGCCATCAGCAGCGGGCCAGGCGCCGTGGGCGGCCGGCTGCGAGACGCGCCTTGATGCTCGCGTCGAGGATCGAGGCGATGCCGCCGCTGGAGCGGCCGTACTGCCCGTTGGCGGCGAGGTGGGTGCCGGCGAAGCCGGGGTGCGCGGCGAGCGCCCTGCAGCGGCAGCTCCTTGGCCGCGGGCGCGCCGGTCGAGCTCGTAGGTGAAGAGCAGGTTGGCCAGCTTGGACTGCCCGTAGACCTGCCACTTCCGGTAGTGGCCGCGGTGCACGCGCGGGTCGCCGAGCGGGGCGCTGCGCGCGACGCGGTGCATGTTCGACGAGACCGTGACCACCGTGGCGTCCTTGCTGGCGAGCAGCTGCGGCAGCAGCAGGCCGGTGAGCAGGAACGGCCCGAAGTGGTTGGTGGCCAGCTGGAGGTCGAGGCCGTCGGCGGTGACCTGGCGCGAGGTGCCCATCACGCCGGCGTTGTTGACCAGCACGTCGATCGGGCCGTACGCCGTCGCGGTCTCGCCCGCGCGGCGTACCGACGCCGAGGTCGGCGAGGTCGACCTCGAGCTGCTCGAGCTCGGCGGCCGGCACCTCGGCCCGGATCGTCTCGCGCGGTCTCGTCGAGCCGCTCCGGGTTGCGGCCGGCCAGCACCACGCGGGCGCCGCGCCGGGCCAGCTCGAGCGCGGTGTGGTGGCCGAGCCCGCCGAGGGTGGTGCCGGTGACCACGACGGTCCGGCCCGCCTGGTCGGGGATGTCGGCGAGCTCGCCAGGTGTCGGTCCGGGCCCGGTCACGGGGTGGTGGCCAGGCTCGCGAGGACCCGCGCGCCGAGCTCCTGGTCGCCGTCGACGCGACACCCTGCCCGGGCTCGGCCGCGCAGCGGCCGCCGGCCAGCCGGATGAACGACTCGCGGTCCATGTGCAGGGTCACCGTGGGCGCCGGCGGGCGACGCGACCCGCTGGCCGCGGCCGTTCTCGTCGACCTCGAACGCGAACGGCGCGCTGCCCTCCATGTCCAGCACGCAGGCTGGTGCCGGCCGGGGCGCCGACCTTCTTGCCGAGCACGTAGCCGAGGCTCTCGGCGAGGTACTCCGCGGTGTGCCTGGCCGGCGCGGTGTCCAGGTTGCCGGGGCGGCCGACCGCGCGGCGTACGTCCTGCTCGTGCATCCACACGTCGAGCGGCCGGTTGCGCAGCAGCGTCCGCCAGGCTCCAGGGGACGCCGCCGAAGATCGTGCTCGGGCCTCGCGTCGCCGTCGGTGGGCGGGTCGGCGAGCAGCGCGGTGTGCCGCTTGGTCGACCGCCTCGCGGATCTCGTTGATGATCGCGTCGGCGCTGGCCTCGCGCCGGTTGACCACGCCGATCTCGGTGTAGAGGCCCATCAGCCCGGTCACGTGCGGCGGCTCGCCGACCTCGGCGGTCTCCTCCGGCGCTGCCGGCCAGGATGCCCTCGAGGTGCGCGGTGTGCGCGGCGCAGGCCTTGACGTCCCAGCCCGCGCAGGTCGGTCGGCGTCGTCCACTCCTCCTCGGGCACCTCCTCGAGCAGGTCGAGGAAGTCGTTGACGCGCCTGCCACCAGACGTCGACGTACCCCGCGAGCTCCTCGCGATCGTCCGTCCCCGTGGTCTCGGTCATGCCACGAGCCTAGTGTCGGCCCGCTCTTGACCGCCCGGGGAGCAGGCCGGATGCTGAGCGGGGAGAGGGAGGTCCGGATGAGCCGGTGGGACGACCTCAAGTGCCGGGTGGGCATGCACGACTTCGGCGCCGCCGAGAGCGACGTGAGCGGCGCGTACCAGACCTGCACCCGCTGCGGGAGGTCCGGCGGACCGCGCAGCCTCCACCGGACACGCAGAGCCACCTGCCGCCGCGTTAGTGGTCACCACCGGTCGCCGCCCGGTGCCCTGACAGACTCGTGCGGTGACCGCACGCGTCCGGGCCCCCGAGCTGCGCGGCCGGGGTTGGCTCAACACCGGCGGCGCGACGTACTCGATCGGCGAGCTGCGCGGCCGGTTCGTGCTGCTGGACTTCTGGACCTTCTGCTGCGTCAACTGCCTGCACGTCATCGACGAGCTGCGGCCGCTGGAGGAGAAGTACGCCGAGGAGCTCGTCGTGGTCGGCGTGCACTCGCCGAAGTTCGTGCACGAGGCCGACCCGGACGCGCTGCGGCGCGGCGGTCGAGCGGTACGGCGTGCACCACCCGGTGCTCGACGACCCGGAGCTGGTCACCTGGCAGGCCTACACGGCCCGGGCCTGGCCGACGCTGGTGCTGGTCGACCCGGAGGGCTACGTCGTCGCGCAGTACGCCGGCGAGGGGCACGCGCACGCGATCGACCGCATGCTCGGCGAGCTGGTCGAGGAGCACCGCGCCAAGGGGACGCTCCAGCCGGGCGACTCGCCGTACGTCCCGCCCGAGGTGGAGCCGAGCCACGCTGCGCTTCCCGGCCGACGCCGTGCCGCTCGGCGGACGGGCACGTCCTCGTCGCCGACGCCGGGCACGACCGCGTCGTCGAGCTCGACGCGCGACGGGAGGTGGTCCGCGAGTGGGGCGGGTTCCAGGAGCCGAACGGGCTGTGCGTCGTCGGGACGACGGCGTACGTCGCCGACACCGTGCACCACCAGCTCACGGGCGATCGACCTGGAGTCCGGCGAGGTGACGGTGGTCGCCGGCGACGGCCACCAGTGGATGCAGGGCGACGCCACCGACCGGCTCTCGAGCCCGTGGGCGGTGGCCTGGTGGCAGGACCGGGTCTGGATCGCGATGGCCGGCATCCACCAGCTCTGGACCTTCGACCCGGCGACCGGTCGCACCGAGGTCGCGGCCGGGACCACGCACGAGGGGCTGCGTCGACGGTCCGCTCGCCGAGGCGTGGTTCGCGCAGACCTCGGGGCTGGCCGTCGACGGCGACCGGCTGTGGCTGGCCGACTCCGAGACCTCCTCGCTGCGGTACGTCGAGGGCGGCGAGGTGCACACCGTCGTCGGCCAGGGCCTCTTCGACTTCGGGTTCCGCGACGGGCCGGCCGACCAGGCGCTGCTCCAGCACCCGCTCGGGGTCACGGTCCTCCCGACCGCAGCGTCGCCGTCTGCGACACCTACAACGGCGCGGTCCGCCGCTACGACCCCGCGACCGGCGAGGTCACCACGCTGGCCAGCGGCCTGGCCGAGCCCAGTGCGGCGTACGTCGACGGGGCCGAGCTGGTCGTCGTCGAGTCCGCCGCGCACCGGCTCACCCGGGTGCCGCTGGGCGCCGCCGCGCGGCACACCGACGGGTTCAGCCACACCACGCAGCGCCCGGTGACCGAGGTCGCGGCCGAGCTCGAGCTCGTCGTCGCGTTCACCCCGCCGCCGGGCCAGAAGGTCGACGACCGGTTCGGGCCGCCGTCCCAGCTCGTCGTCGAGGCGACCCCGCCCGCGCTGCTCCGCGAGGGCGAGGGCCGCGGCACCGCCCTGACCCGGCGTGCTCGTCCTCGACCCGACGGTCGGCGAGGGCGTCCTGCACGTCGCTGCCCGCGCCGCGTCCTGCGACGTCGAGGCGGGAGAACGCCGCCTGCCACATGCACCAGCAGGACTGGGGCGTCCCGGTCCGGATCGCGGCGGACGCCGACGGCGTGCTCGAGCTGCCGCTGGGCGGGGCCGGGTGAGCCGGGTCCACCGCGGTCTCCGACCGTGCTGCCGCTACCCGATGCGCTCGGACGGCTGACGTGGGCGACGGCGACCACCTCGTCGCGATCCACGACCACCTGCGCGGCGAGCTGGCCCAGCTGCGGGCCCTGGTCGAGGAGGTCGAGCGCGGCCACCGCGAGGCGGGCGAGGCCCGGCAGCGCGATCAGCGCCATGACGCTGCGCCAGAACGACTGGACGCTCGGCACCTACTGCCAGACCTACTGCCGGGTCGTCACCATGCACCACTCGATCGAGGACCAGGCGATGTACCCGCGGCTCCGCGACCGCCGACCCGAGCCTCGGCCCCGCCCTCGACCGGATGGTCGAGGAGCACCTGGCCGTGCACGGCCGGCTCGAGGAGCTCGACCGCGCCCTGGTCGGGCTGGTGGCCGATCCGGACGACCGGGGTGGCCGGCGTCACGGACGGCCCTCGACGCAGCTCGACGCGCACGCTGCTCGAGCACCTGGCCTACGAGGAGGAGCAGCTGGTGGAGCCGCTCAACCGGACTCGGGTTCGGGCTCTGATCCGGCGCTCAGCCGAGCGCCAGCATCACCGCGATGCCGAGCATGGTCAGCCCGATCAGCACGTCGAGCACCTGCCAGGCGCGCGGCCGGGCCAGCAGCGGCGAGGCGAACCGGGCGCCGAAGCCCAGCCCGGAGAACCACAGCACCGACGCCAGCGACGCGCCGGCCGCGAACCACCAGCGCCCGTCGACGCCGTGGGTGTTGGCGATCGAGCCGAGCAGCAGCACGGTGTCGAGGTAGACGTGCGGGTTGAGCCAGGTCAGGGCGGTCGGCGCGCAGCACCGCCGAGCGCCGCGACATCGGCTCGGGAGCGGCCGCGCGCCAGGCCCGACGTCCGGCGGGCCTTGCAGCAGCGAGCGTGACGCCGTACCAGGTCAGGAAGGCGACGCCGAGCCAGCGCACGACGTCGATCACCCACGCCGGCCTGGCGGATGACGGTGCCGATGCCGGCCACGCCGGCGACGATCAGCACGAGGTCGGACAGCGCGCAGATCGCGACCACGGCGCCGACGTGCTCGCGGGCCAGCCCCTGCCGCAGCACGAACGCGTTCTGCGCGCCGATCGCGACGATCAGCGACAGGCCGGTGAGCAGGCCGGCGACGGCGGAGTCGAGCACGCCACCACGCTAGGGCTGGCCGCGGATGAAGGCCAACGCATGTTTCTGCACGATTCATTAGCATGGCTTCATGCCGCTACAACGCCGCCGCCGTCGAGGCGCTGGTGGCCATCGCCGACCACGGCACCTTCGACGCCGCGGCCCGCGCCCTGCACGTGACGCCGAGCGCGGTCAGCCAGCGGATCCGGGCGCTCGAGCGCGAGGTCGGCCAGGTCGTCGTACGCCGCGGCACGCCGTGCGAGCCGACCGAGGCCGGCGCCGCGCTGGTCCGGCTCGGGCGCCAGACCAGGCTGCTCGACGACGAGGCCCGCGCCAGCGCTCGAGGACGCACGGCGGCCGGGTCGAGGTGACCGTCGCGGTGAACGCCGACTCGCTGGCCACCTGGTTCCGCGACGTGCTCGCCGAGGTGGCCGCGCGGACGACCTCGCGCTGCGGCTGGTGGTCGAGGACCAGGCCTACTCGGCCGAGCTGCTGCGCAGCGGTGAGGCGCTGGCCGCCGTGACCAGCGACCCGCACCCGGTGCAGGGCTGCCGCTCGAGCACCTCGGCTTCCTCCGCTACCGGCCCGGCCGCCACCCCGGAGCTGGCCGAGCGGTGGCGCAGCGGCCGCGGCCACGACTGGCAGCGGATGCCGGTGGTCGTGTTCAACGCCAAGGACGCGCTCCAGCACGACGTGCTCCGCGCCCGCGGCGTCACCGAGCCCGACGTCGTGCACCTGGTCCCGACCAGCGCCGACTTCCACGAGGCGGTCCGGCTCGGCCTCGGCTGGGGGATGCTCCCCGAGCCGCAGCTGCTCCCCGACCTCGACGCCGGCCGGCTGGTCACCCTCGGCGGCCGCACCCACCACGACGTCCACCTGCACTGGCAGCGCTGGCGGATCGACTCCGCCGCCCTGGCCACGCTCACCGACGCCGTACGCCGCGCCGCCGCACGGCGGCCTGCGGCACTGACCGCCGCGTTGGCGTCGAGACGCCAGAACGGCAGGTTCTCCACAGTGGAAAACCTGCCGTTCGGGCGTTTCGACCGCAGCGAGCGCCGCGGGCGTCCCTGCGCAGAGGGCGGGTGCAGTCCTAGAAGGCGTCCTCGGACAGGTCCATCACCGACAGGTCGGTGGCCTGCGCGATGGCGACCTCGGCGCTGATCCGCGGCAGGTTGGTCTGCGCGAAGAACTGCGCCGCGGCGACCTTGCCCTCGTAGAAGGCCTGGTCCTTGCCCGGAGACGCCGCCCAGCTTCTCGAGCGCGACCTCGGCCTGGCGCAGCAGCAGCCAGGCGCAGACCACGTCGCCGAGCACCATCAGCAGCCGGGTGGTGTTGAGCCCGACCTTGTAGATGTTGCGCAGGTCGCCGGTCTCCGAGGTCGGGTCGGCCGACATCAGGTCGTTGATCATGTGGCCGACCAGGGTGTTGGCGTCCTCGAGCGCCGTGGCGAGCAGCTCGCGCTCGACCTTGAGCCGGCCGTTGCCGGCCTCGCTGTCGATGAACGCCTGGATCTGCGCGGCGAGGTGGCCGAGCGCCGCGCCCTGGTCCTTGACGATCTTGCGGAAGAAGAAGTCCTGGCCCTGGATCGCCGTGGTGCCCTCGTAGAGGGTGTCGATCTTGGCGTCGCGGACGTACTGCTCGAGCGGGTACTCCTGCAGGAAGCCGGAGCCGCCGAAGGTCTGCAGCGACTCGGTGCCGAGCAGCACCCACGAGCGCTCCGAGCCGTAGCCCTTCACGATCGGGAGCAGCAGGTCGTTGACCGCCGCGGCGAGCCTGGCCTCGTCGGTGTCGAGCGCGTCCTCGTGCTCGAAGACCTGCACCTTGTCCTGCCACGACGCGGTGTAGAGCACCAGCGCGCGCATCGCCTCGGCGAACGACTTCTGCACCATCAGCGAGCGGCGTACGTCGGGGTGGTGGGTGATCGTGACGCGCGGCGCGGTCTTGTCGCCGGACTGGGTCAGGTCGGCGCCCTGGACGCGGGTCTTGGCGTAGTCGAGCGCGTTGAGGTAGCCGGTCGACAGCGTGGCGATGGCCTTGGTGCCGACCATCATCCGGGCGTTCTCGATGACCTGGAACATCTGCGCGATGCCGTCGTGCACCTCGCCGAGCAGGTAGCCGCGGGCCGGCTCGCCGCCGCCGATGGACGGGTCGCCGAAGGTGAGCTCGCAGGTGTTGGAGACCTTGATGCCCATCTTGTGCTCGACGTTGGTGACGTAGACGCCGTTGCGCTCGCCGGTCAGCTCGCCGGTCTCCAGGTCGAAGTGGAACTTCGGGCACGATGAACAGCGAGAGGCCCTTGGTGCCCGGGCCGCCGACGCCCTCGACGCCGACCGGGCGGGCCAGCACGAGGTGGATGATGTTCTCCTGCAGGTCGGACTCGCCGCTGGTGATGAACCGCTTGACGCCCTCGATGTTCCAGGTGCCGTCGTCGTTCTGCGGTGGCCTTGCGTGCGGCCGGCGCCGACGTCGGAGCCGGCGTCCGGCTCGGTCAGCACCATCGTGGTGCCCCACTCGCGGTCGACGATGAGCTGGGCGATCGCGCGGTCGCGCTCGTTGCCGTTGCGGTGGATGACGCCGGCGAAGGCCGGGCCGCAGCCGTACATCCAGATCGGCGCGTTGGAGCCGAGCACCATCTCGGCGATCGCCCAGTTGAGGCGAGGACGGCGCGGGGTGCCGCCGAGCTCCTCCTTGATCTGGAGGCGCCAGTACTCGGCGTCCATCCAGGCGCGGTAGCTCTTCTTGAACGACTCCGGCAGCGGCGCCGTGTGCGTCTCCGGGTCGAAGACCGGCGGGTTGCGGTCGCTGTCCTCGTACGACGCGGCGAGGTCCTCGCGGGCCAGCCGGTCGACCTCGGCCAGGATCGAGCGGGCGGTCTCGCCGTCGACCTCGGCGAACGGGCCGGTGCCGAGCACCTCGTCGCGGCCGAGCACCTCGAACAGGTTGAACTCGATGTCGCGGAGGTTGGTCTTGTAGTGGCTCACGGGGGAGGCACCTCTTCGTCGTCGGGTGATGTCCGGTGGTGGCTACTGACCGGTTCTACCAGTGAGTAACTTCATCGTAGGCAGCAGGTCACGGCCCTCGCAAGGAAACGCCGCACTGCGGTGTGACGGGGATCTCCCCGAGCACGGTTTGTCCATAAAGTGGGTACAGTTACTCGAGACATCTGACCGACTCCGGAGGTGATCCACGATGCGACGACTGGTGCTGCTCGCCCTCGTCGGCCTCGCCGCGCAGCTCGTCGACGGCTCGCTCGGCATGGGGTACGGCGTCACGTCGGCCACGCTGCTGGTCGCCGCCGGGCATCGCCCCGGCCGCCGCCTCGGCGGCCATCCACTTCTCCGAGATCGGCACCTCGCTGGTCGTCCGGGCTCTCCCACCACACGCTCGGCAACACCGACTGGCGCACGGTCGGCGTCCTCGCGCTGCCCGGCTTCGTCGGCGCCTTCGCCGGGCGCCACCCTGCTGGTCAACCTCGACACCGACGTCGCCGTACCGGTGGTCGCCGCGTCCTGCTCGTCGCGCTCGGCACCTTCGTCACCTGCCGGTTCCTGACGCCCCGCCGGCTCCGGTTCGGCCCGCGGCCCGGCGCCCGGTTCCTCGCCCCGCTCGGCCTGTTCGCCGGCGCGCTCGACGCGGTCGGCGGCGGCGGCTGGGGCCCGGTCGGCACGTCGTCGCTGCTCGCCTCCGGCCGGCTCGAGCCGCGCAAGGTGGTCGGCTCGGTCGACACCGCCGAGTTCGTGGTCGCGGTCGGCGGCTCGCTCGGCTTCCTCGTCGGCGCTCGGCGCCCAGGGCATCGAGTGGGCGCTACGTGCTCGCGCTGATGGTCGGCGGCGTCGTCGCCGCGCCCGATCGCGGCGGTCCTGGTGCGCCACCTGCCGGCCCGGGTGCTCGGCGTCGCCGCCGGCGGGCTGATCGTGCTCACCAACCTGCAGACGCTCGCCGACTGGGCCGACGCCTCCGGCGTGACCGAGGGCGCTGCTCGCCTCGCTGGTCTTCACCCTCTGGGTGCTGTGGACCGTCGTGGGCGGTCAAGCTCGAGCAGCCGGCCGACCCGGCCGATCCGCGGACCGCCACGCCGGTCGGCGCCTGACGAATCCTCGGCTGTCGTCGTGTAAGGCGACCGAACCAATCAACACATCTGACACACTGGCCCCATGCGAGTTTCCGCGAAGTCCGACTACGCACTGCGCGCGCTGATCGAGATGGCCTCGCGCAGCGACGGGAAGGCGGTGAGCGCCGAGGAGCTCGGCAAGCAGCAGGAGATCCCGCACGGCTTCCTCCAGGCGATCCTCGCCGACCTGCGCCGCGCCGGCATCGTGATGTCGCAGCGCGGCCAGTCCGGCGGCTGGCGGATGGGCCGCGCCGGCCGACGACGTCTCGGTGGCCGACGTGATCCGCGCGGTCGACGGCCCGCTGGTCTCGGTCTACGGCCTGCGCCCCGAGGCGGTCGAGTACAACGAGACCGCCGACGTGCTCCAGCACGTCTGGATCGCCGCGCGCCGCTCGCTGCGCGACGTCTTCGAGCAGGTCTCGATCCAGCAGCTCGCCGACGGCAAGCTGCCGAAGGCGGTCACCTCGCGGACCGCCGACGAGGACGCCTGGCAGCCGCACTGACCGCTTCCAGCGGTCCGGCGCTCGAGCTCACGCGCCGCTCGCGCAGCTCGCGCCGACCTCGGCCACGGACTCCGCGAGCGCACTCGGCGAGCACGTCGACACGCTGGTCGTACGCCGCGCGCGCCGGGTCGGTCGACGCGGCGGTCGCACGGCACCAGGTCGCGCAGGTCGCCGCGCACGTCGTACCCGCGGTCCGCGACCGCCTTGGCCCAGTCCTCGGCCAGCTCCACGAGCTCGTCGTGGTCGACGTGGACGGCCGGCGTCTCGGCGATCAGCCGCGAGCGACGGCGCGTCGAGCCGGCGACGACCGGTCGCGCCGGGTCGGGCAGCGGGAGCCGCTCGGCGTCGAAGCCGACCAGCGATCCCGAGGGCCCGCCAGGCCGCCGCGTCGGCCGGGGTCGGACACGACGCACGTGCACCCGGTCCGGGCGTGCTGACCGCCGACTGCCCAGCGGTCGAGCACGCTCGCCGAGGTCGAGCTCGCTCGGGGATCAGCCCGGCCGCGGCCGTCGGGAGCCGCGGCCAGCACGACGACGTGCACCTTGGTGCCGGCCAGCCCGTCGACCAGCGAGCGCGATCTCGTCGGGCGTGGCGCCGGCCAGCAGCTCCTGGCCGACGACCACGGTGTCGCCGCTGCTTCAGGGCGCGCCGGCAGATCGCGCGCCCAGGTGCCCTCGACGTCCTTGCGGCGCAGCGCCCCACGCCCGGTGCTCGCGGCGCAGCTCGACCGCGGCGCGGAACGCCTCGTCCGCCGAGCGTCGCCGGCGTGCCGGACCCCGATGTCGGCGAGCGCGTCGCGGTGCTGGTCGAGCGCGGCGGTCGAGCAGCGGGACGCCGGCGTGCGGCAGCCCGACGAGCAGGAAGGACTTCGGCTTGGCCATGCCGCCACGGTGGCGCGGCCGCGCGCACGGGACGGTGAACCCGACACGACCGGCAGACGTCGAGCCGGCGTACGTCGAGATCCGGACTAGAACGTGTTCCAGTTTCGCCCTACGATGCCGGGCATGAGCACCTCGGCGATCACCTCCGACGCCATCACCTGGAACGCGCCGGACGACGACCACCCGGCGCGCGCCGCGTCGAGCGCTCCTACTCCGCGGTGGCCAAGGGCGACCTCGCCGAGTGGCTGACGGTGTACGCCGAGGACGCGGTCCTCGAGGACCCGGTCGGCCCGTCGATGTTCGACCCGCGACGGGCAGGGCCACCACGGCCACGAGGGCATCTCGGCGTTCTGGGAGCAGGCGATCGCGCCGATCGCGACGTTCGAGTTCGAGATCAACGACTCGTTCGCCAACCCGGGCAGCAACACCTGCGCCAACATCGGCCGGATCCGGACGTCGTTCCCCGACGGCAGCCACACCACGACCGACCTGATCATGGTCTACGTCGTCCACGACGACGGCCGGGTCGCGTCGATGAAGGCCTACTGGGAGCCGGACCGCACGATGGCGAGCTTCCGGAACGCCTGAGGTCAGTCGAGACTTCTGGCGGTTGAGTCGGGAGTTCTGACTGGTCGAGTCGCGGACAAGGGTCTCTGACGGTCAGAATCGCGATTCTCGTCAGGTGGTGACGCGCTGCGCGACCCACTCGACCAGCGGCCGAGTGGCGCGCCAGTCCTTGCGGACCAGGTCGAGCAGCTCCGGCGGTGTGGATCACCGGCTCGAAGCCGATCGCCTGGCTCGCGATCAGCGACTTGTGCCGCAGCAGCTCGATGCGCGGGTGGTCCTTGTCGTAGCCGCGCGGCGTGGTCTTGAGGACCGTCGCCGCCGATCTCGAACCCCTTGCGCTCCAGGCCCGCGCACGATCTTCTCGAGCTCGGGGCCGAAGCTGTCGTGGGCGACCGCCTCGCGGAACGCCGCCAGCCGCGGCGCCTCGGCCTCGTAGAAGCCGCCGCCGGTGCGCACCCCGCGCGGCGACACCTCGACGTACCAGCCGGTCGCCTCGGCGACCCGGACGAACGCGCCCTGGTGGGTCTTGTACGGCGTCTTGTCCTTGGCGAACCGGACGTCGCGGTAGGGCCGGAAGATCTTCGCCGTCGCCGAACTCCTTGGCCGAGCGCGTCGCACGAGCGCGATCATCGGCGCCTTCACGGCCTCGTCGTAGACCTGCTTGTGCTTCTCCCAGAAGCTCTTGGTGTTGTCGACCTCGAGGTCGTCGTAGAAGTCGAGCGCCGCGACGGGGAACCCGGTGAACTCCACCCGACAGAACCTACGGGAGCGTGGCGACCACCTGCTCGTCGCCTCCCTCGGAGAGCGCGGTGACCACGAGGGCCTCGTCGCCGCAGCGCGGTGCCTCGAGGAAGGACTGCCCCGGCGGCGCTTCGTACACCACCGCGAGGGTGCTGCCGTCCCAGCGCAGCAGCTGGGCCGCGTCGCCCTCGCGCTGCGGGTCGCGGGCGAAGTACGCCGCGCCCGCGCACGGCACGAGGGTGCCCGACGTACCGGGCCCGAGGTCGTAGTACTCGTCGTCCACACGCGCGAACAGCTCGGCCGCCTCGATCCGGTTCTCCTTCGGGATCACCGACCAGACCGCGGAGTCCGGGCCGAGCTGGACGCCCTCCCAGGCCGCGCACGCCGGTACGCCGGGGAAGGGCTCGAGCTCGCCGGAGTCGACGTTCCCCACGGTCCGGCACGACGGCTTGGCGTCGTCGAAGGAGAGCACGCTGACGGCGTCCGGCGTGACGTGGGCGGCGTTGAAGCCCTGCTTGGCCGGCGCGCACCACGTGACGGCGGACGTGCGGGAGGCGAGGTCGACGCTGGCCAGGCAGTAGGCGCCGTCGGGGGAGACGGTGGCGTGCACCAGCGTGCCCTCGCCGAGCGCCCACGTCCCGCCGCTGGTGGTCGGGACGTCGGAGTCCTGGTCGACCGTGAACTGCTCGCCCGCAGCCAGGTCGGTCACCTCGGCCGTGGCGGTGCCTTTCCCGGCCTGCCGGACCACCACGGCCCAGTCGCGGTCGAGGAGCGCGTCGGTGATCCGGGTGCCGTCGTCGCTGCCGGCGCCGAGGGCCTGGTCGGGCCCGTCCAGGCGGTAGGTGGTGCCGGAGGCGTCGACGGTGAGGACCCACGGCCCGTTGGTGGTCACGGCGTCCTCGACGGAGCCGGGCGCCGGCGCCCAGTCGAGGAGGTCCTCGGTCGCGTCGAGCTGGGTGGGCCGGTCCGGCGGACCGCCCGGGGCTCGTTCGGGGGACGGGGCGGCCTGGGGCGAGGGTTCCGCTGGTTCCCCCTCGCGGTCCGAGCAGGCGGTGGCGGCCAGCAGCAGCGCGGCGGCGACGGCGAGGCTGCGGCGCACCGGGTCAGATCCCGACGTTGTGCTGGTAGTGCGCCAAGGTGGCCCGGAAGGTCCGGTAGGACTGCCGCCACTGGGTGCGCGCGATGAACGGCTCGTCGGGGTGGAAGCGCTGCTGGTTCCACGGCTCGAAGTAGCCGATGAGGTCCGGCTTGTCCCCGCGCTTGTCGTAGCCGCGCCCGACCTGGAAGTGCCCCGAGCCGTCGTGGTCGAGGTAGGGGAAGAACTGCCTGAGCAGCTGGACGTGGAGGATCATCGGCGCGCGCAGGTCGACGACGTGCTTCATCAGCAGCAGCTGCCAGGAGTCGAAGCTGTAGTGCTTGACGTCGAGGGCGATGTAGGGCCCGGCGTACTGCGGGAGGTCCCACCCGGTCCGGTCGTTGGTCACCCGGACCATGGCGGTGATCGACGAGCCGCCGGACGTGGTCCCGAGCCGCTGGGCCCAGTGCTCCTGGCTGCGGTACTTCCCCTTCCAGCCCCACGCGATCATCTGCATCGCGGTCGGCCCGCACCAGTAGTTCCGCTCCTGCTCGGCGACCTGGGAGCTGTCGAGGACCGACGCGGACTCCGGGAGACCGTCGTACGTCGTGGACGAGCTGGGCTTCGTGGTCGGCGTGCCCGTCGGGGGTGTCGAGGGAATCGCGGTGGTGGGCGTGGTCGGAGCCGCGGTGGTCGGTGTGGGCCACGGGCTCACCGTCGCGGTCGCCGTGCCCGTCGGCGCCGCGGCCGCCTTCGCGGCCGACACCCGCGCCTCCGGGTGCCGGGCCAGGAAGCCGGCGGGCAGGGGCACGCCCTCGATCTCGTGGCGCACCAGCCAGACCTTGGCCACCGAGCGGGCGGCCATCGTCAGCTCTGCGCGTTCGGCCCGGGCCCGCTGGGCGACGGTCATCCGGGCGGCGCGGGCCAGCGTCGCGCGGGCGTCGAGGTCGCCGGTCCGCTCGACGTGGCTCGCCCCCGCGGTACCGGCCGCGGCCTCGGTCCGCGCCTGCACCTGCGCCTCGGTGTCGTCGGTCCAGCCGGTCCCGAGGCAGTACCGCTGACCCTCGAGCTCCGCGCAGCGCACGTACGTCGCGACCTGCCGGGCCGTGGTCGCGCGGCCGCGGGCCAACGAGCGGCCGAGCACCCGCCCCTGGGCGACCACCCGGTCGACCTCCGACCGCAGCGCCGGGGTCAGCCGTCCGTAGCCCACGGCGGCCGCCTGGTTCGCGACGTACTCACCGCCGCCGCTGGGCACCAGCGCTCCCTCGTCGTCGCCGCCCCGCGGCACGAACGGCGCCACCCCGAGCACGAGCACCAGCGCGCCGAGCGTGACCAGCACGGAGGTGCGCGCGGGCGCGCGAGCAGGACCAGCAGACATCGAGGCTCCGGGGAAGAGGGGAAGACGAGCGGCTCAGGCCAGATGGTGGCACGCGGGCCGCCTCGCGCGTGGGCACCGCGCGGCGCGAAACGGTGGCCGAGGTGCGAGGAGCGCAGCGACGCACCTCGAGGCCTGACGCCATGGGCGCCGACTCGCGTCGGGTGCTTTCGCTGCGGTGGTTTCGACGCGCTGTCGCGACTTCGTTCCTCAGTCGCGACGCTTGCTCAACCTGCGATCGCCCACGTCGACCGGCGCCGGCCGAGTCGACTCGGGTGCCTTCGCTGCGGTGGTTTCGACGCGCTGTCGCGACTTCGTTCCTCAGTCGCGACGCTTGCTCAACCTGCGATCGCCCACGTCGACCGCTCGTTCCTCGCGGTCGACTGCGATCTTGAGCGGATGACGAGATTCGAACTCGCGACATCGACCTTGGGAAGGTCGCGCTCTACCAACTGAGCTACATCCGCAGGCCGGCGGACCGGCGCGGTGATGCTACCCCAGCGAGGCGGCGAGGCCGATCACGGGAGCACGACGGCCGCGGTCGAGCATTGACAGGAGACTGTCAAATATGACAGGATACTGTCATGCCTCGATACTTGAACCTGGCGCTCCTCGACACGATGGCCGACTGGGAGGTCGGCTACCTGACCGCCTACACCAGCCGCACCGAGCTCCAGCGCCGGCCGGACGCGGTGCGGCTGCGCACGGTCGGTCTGACCCGCGATCCCGTGCGCACCGTGGGCGGGCTGACGGTGGTCCCCGACGCCACCGTCGACCAGCTCGACCCCGCCGACAGCGCCGCGCTGGTGCTGCCCGGTGCCGACACCTGGGCCGAGCCGCGGCAGGGCGTGTGGCTGGACCGGGCGCGACGGTTCCTCGACGCCGGCGTGCCGGTCGCGGCGATCTGCGGGGCGACGTACGCCCTGGCCGCGGCGGGGCTCCTGGACGACCGGCCGCACACCGGACCCGACCGGGAGTTCCTCGCCTCCAGCGGGTACGTCGGCACGCAGCACTACGTCGACGAGCTCGTGGTCACCGACGGCGACCTGATCACGGCCAGCCCGGTCGCGCCGGTGGAGTTCGCGCAGGCGGTCTTCGCCCGGCTCGGGCTCTACGAGCCCGGTGTGCTGGCCTCCTGGTACAAGCTCTACGGGCACCAGGACGCCGAGGGGTTCCACGAGCTGATGGCGGCCTCGTGACCCGAGCGCAGGACCAGCTGGCCGACGCGGCGCTGACCAGCTTCCGGCTCAACGGCCAGCTCCTGGCCGTGGCCGAGGAGCTGGCCCGGCCGGTCGGCCTGACCGCCGCATGGTGGCAGGTGCTCGGCGGTGCGTTGCGGGAGCCGCAGAGCGTGTCCGACATCGCCCGAGCCATGGGGCTGACCCGGCAGAGCGTGCAGCGCATCGCCGACCTCCTGGTCGAACGGGGGATGGCGGCCTACGCCGACAACCCCACGCACCGACGGGCCAAGCTGCTGCTCGCGACGGACGCGGGCCGGGACGCCGTCCGCGCGATCAACCCGGCGCACGCGGTGCTGGCGCGCCGGCTCGCCGAGGAGGTGGGTGCGGAACGGCTGGCCGAGGTGCTCGCCGGCATGCACGAGCTCTCGGAGGCGCTCGAGCGGCTGGAGCGGGACCAGCTGCACGGCTAGGGCATGTCTCCCAAGTCCCGGCGGCGCCGGACGCCGCCCCGATCACGCGCTGGCGTCGTTGCCGACCCTCGCAAGACACCCAGTCTGCCTTCGTGCCGGCGCCTCGCCAGCGCGCGCCGGGACGACGCCGGCATCCACCCCCACTTGAGAGACATGCCCTAGCCGCCGAACAGCCTCTTCCACCACGGCTTCCTGGGCTGGGTCGCCTCGCCGACCGTGGTCGGGACGCCGTTGAGCATCACCTGGCCGGGCTGCAGCGGCCACGGCGACCCGGGCGGCGGGGCGCCGGGAGCGGCCGGGGTGGCCGGGGTGACCGGGGCGACCGGGGTGGCCGGCCAGCCGAACGCCTGGCGCAGCACCTGCTGGACCTCCGGAGGCAGCTCGGCCACCGAGCCGACGTTCTGGCCGTTCACCGAGATCGAGGTGAAGGTCTGGCCCGTGGCGGGCATCCCCGTCGGGAGACCGGAGAGGTTCCCCTCGAGGAGGTCGGGGACGCCGTTGCGGTCGGCGTCGGGCAACGTGGCGGCCAGCTGCTGACGGACGTCCGGCGGGACGTCCTCCCACCGCGAGTAGGTCTGACCGTTGACGTTGATCTGCATGGGGACCTCGCATCGGTGACGGGCCGGAGCGGCGGCTGCACCCTACGCCGCTCGCGTGCGCCCGAGCGAGGGCTCGACGCGGTGCGAGGATGACCGCCATGGTCCCGGACGACGTGCCGCTGGTCGGGCGCGAGGCGGAGCTGTCGGTGCTGGGCGCCGCCGTGGCCGCCGCCGCGGAAGGCCGGCCGGGCGCGGTCCTCGTGGCCGCCGAGGCGGGCGGCGGCAAGACCCGCCTCGTCGCCGAGCTGCTGGCCGGCCTGAGCGGGTCCCTGGTGCTGCGCGCCCAGTGCGTCGACGTCGGCGACCCCGGGCTGCCGTACCTGACGGTGGTCGACCTGGTGCGCGCCCTGCGTGCGGCGGCCGCGACGGACCCCGACCTCGCCACGGTGCTCGAGGGTGGCTCGCTCGTCGACGAGCTCACCGCCCCCGGGAGCGCGAACCCACCGCTGGACGAGTCGCACCGGCTGCAGGCGTTCGACGCGACGGCCGCGCTCCTGGGCGCCGCCGGCGCGGTCCGGGGCCCGGTGGTCGTGGTGGTCGAGGACCTGCACTGGGTGGACGCGTCGTCGGCGGACTTCCTCCGCTTCCTGCTCAGCCGGCTGCTCGCGGAGCGGCTCGTGGTCGTCGCGACGGTCCGGACCGACGGGCTCGCGTCCCGGTCCGTGGTGCGGAGGCTGCTCAGCGAGCTCGGGCGCCTGCCGGCGGTGCAGCGCCTGGATCTCGCGGCCTGGACCCGGACGGAGGTCGAGGCGTACCTCGCGCACACCGGTACGCCGCTCGAGCCGGACGCCGTCGACGAGCTCGTGCAGCGCACCAGCGGCAACCCGTACTACGTGCAGGCACTGGCCCGCGCGGCCGCCGGCTCGGCCGGCGGGGACCGGCTGCCCCGCGAGCTGGCGGACCTGCTGGCCGGTCGGGTGGACGGCCTGCCCGACGACGCCCGCGCGGTCGTGCGCTGCGTCTCGGTGGTGCCGCACGTCGCCCCGGACCGGCTCCTGCGGGAGGTCGTGGGCCGGCCCGACGCCGACGTGGACCGGGCACTCCGGGTCGCGGTCGCGGACGGCGTCCTGCGGCCCGAGGGCGACGGGTACGCCTTCGCCCACGACCTGCTGCGCGCCGCGGTGTACGACGACCTGCTCCCGGGTGAGCGGGTGCGGCTGCACGCGGCTGTGGCGGCCGCGCTGGAGGCCGGGGTCGCCGGGCCGCCGCACCCCGGCGAGGTGGCACACCACTTCGCCGAGGCCGGGGACGCCGCCAAGGTGCTGGTCTGGTCGCTCCGGGCCGCCGACCAGGCGCTGGGGGTGCTGGCCCCGGACGAGGCCCTCCAGCACCTCGAGCGGGTGCTCGCCCGGTGGCCGCAGGTGGCCGGCGCGGAGGCGGTCGCCGGCGCCCTGGAGGGCGAGGTGGCCGTGCGCGCGGCCCGGGCCGCCGGGCTCGCGGGCGAGCCCCGCCGCGCGGTCGAGCTGGCGCGCCGGGCCGTCGGCCTGTGCGACGCGACGGACGACCTCGCGGGATCGCTGCGGGCGCGGGTGGAGCTGGTGCGGCAGCTCGTCGCGGGGGACACGACCGCCGAGGCCGTCGAAGCGGGGGAGGGTGCGGTCGGTCTGGCGTCGGCCCCGGGGGTCGAGGGCACGGACGTCGCCCTGGCCCACGCCGCGCTGTCCCGGGCCCTGCTCGCGGACCGCCGCCCCGAGGAGGCCCGGCCGGAGGCCGAGCGGGCGCTGGCGGCCGTCCGCGCCGCACCGGTGCCCGGTCTCGAGGTCGACGTACTGACCACCATCGCGCTGCTCCACGAGATCGACGGCCACATGGCGTCCGCGGCGGAGCGGCTCGGTGAGGCGGTGCGCTCCGCCCGGGCGGCCGGCGAGCTCACCGCGGAGCTGCGCGCCCGCTACGCGCTCGCCTCACTGCACTACTACAACGGCGACGTCGCGGGCTCGCTGCCGGTCCTGAGGGCGGCGACCGCCCGGGTCGCCGAGACCGGGCTGCGCTGGAGTGCGTCCGGGATCGAGCTGACGCTGCTCCTCGTGGTCGCGCTCTATGTCTCCGGCGACCTCGACGGCAGCCTCGAGGTGACCCGGGTGCAGGAGAGCCGACCGCCGCACGTCGCCGCGGCCCGGCTCGCCGCCGTGGGCTGCTACGCCGTCGTGGCCCGCGGGCTCGACGACGGCGACCGGCGCCTGGCCGAGCTGACCGACAGCTGGGACGCCGACCCGCAGGTGGCGCTGGTGGCCGGCGGGTGCGAGGCCGACCGGCTCACGTGGGCCGGCGACCCCGCGGCAGCGGTCGACGTCGCCGGGCGAGCCCAGGCCCACCTCGACGCGGTGGTCGGTGAGGGGATGTACGGCGGCCTGTGGCTCTCGGCGCTGGCCCTCGCCGCCCTGGCCGACGAGGCGGCTGCCTGCCGGCTGCGCCGGGACGAGGCGGCCGCGGCCGCCGCGGTACGCCGCGGCGAGGGTCTGCTGCGCCGCGTCGACCGGATCATCACCGACGGCCGTGGCCGGCCGGGCGAGCTCGGCCCCGAGGGCCGGGCCTGGCATGCGCGCGCCCGGGCCGAGCACGCCCGACTCGCGGGGGACCCGGGCGCCGAGGCGGTCGCCGCCTGGCGGGAGGCGCTCGCCGCCTTCGGCTACGGCCACGCCTACG
This sequence comes from uncultured Actinomycetota bacterium, assembly GCA_963791175.1. GTDB lineage: Bacteria > Actinomycetota > Actinomycetes > Propionibacteriales > Nocardioidaceae > Nocardioides. The sequence goes on along the minus strand of CAWBRC010000004.1, from coordinate 1,109,777 downwards.
AGGAGGCGCGCTGCCACTGGCGGCTGGCCGAGGCCCTGGTGGCAGCCGGTGACCGTTCCGCGGCCGTGGCCCACGCCCGGGCGGCGGCCGCGGCGGCCGAGGGCATGTCCGCGGTCCCGCTCGCGCGTGCGGTCGCGGCCACCGTGTCCCGGTCCCGGCTGGGCGGGGCGGAGACCCGCGTCGACACGACGCTGACGCGGCGGGAGCAGGAGGTCCTCGCGCTCGTGGCGGAGGGCCTGACGAACCGGCAGATCGGCGCCCAGCTCTTCATCAGCGAGAAGACGGCCAGCGTGCACCTGAGCAACCTGATGACCAAGCTCAACGTGTCCAGCCGCACGGAGGCCGTCACCGTCGCGCACCGTCGCGGCCTGCTCGACGTGATCTGAGGACCTGAGGATCTGAGGCAGGACTGCGCGGATTCCTCATGTCTGAGGTGAGGCCTCAGAACGAGCCTCGGTGCCAGGCCGATCCGCACCGCGCGGGTGGCGTGGAGGAGGCACAGACATGGACACGACGTACCTGCGCGAGCGGCTCGCGCAGCAGGTCGCCGGCGAGGTGTACGCCGGCACGGACCCGGCGGCCGGCAACGAGACGGCCCCGTTCAACACCAGCGTCACCCACCGGCCCGCGCTGGTGGTCGCGGCGCGGTCCGCCGCAGACGTGGCCGCGGCCGTGCGCTGCGCCCGCGACGCGGGGCTCCGGGTGACCGTGCAGGCCACCGGGCACGGCGCGGCTGCGGCCGAGGACACGGTCTTCGTGTCGACCCGGCACCTGCAGGGGCTGCGCGTCGACCCGGTCGCGCGCGTCGCGCGGGTCGAGGCCGGCGAGCGCTGGCGGCAGGTGATCGACGCCGCGGTCCCGCACGGGCTGGCGCCGCTGTCGGGCTCGTCGTCGGGTGTCGGCGTCGTCGGCTACACGCTGGGTGGCGGGATGGGACACCTGGCCCGGCGGCACGGCTTCGCCGCCGACCACGTCCGCGCGGTGGAGCTGGTGACGGCCGACGGGAACCTCGTCACCGTCACGGCGCAGAGCGACCCGGAGCTGTTCTGGGCGCTGCGCGGGGGACAGGGCAGCTTCGGGATCGTCACTGCGATGGAGTTCGACCTGGTCCCGGTGCCGCGGTTCTTCGGTGGCGCCGTCCACCACACCGGCGCCGCCGTCGAGCCCGTGCTCCGCGCCTTCGGCGCGTGGGCACCCACCCTCCCGGAGGAGGTGACCACGTCGGTCGCGCTGCTCCGGCTGCCCGCCGTGGGCGACGTACCGCCGCCGCTGCGGGGTGCGGTCAGCCTGGCCCTCCGCTTCGCCTCCACCCTCGAGACCACCGAGGCCGAGGAGCTGCTGGCCCCCATGCGGGCGGTCGCCGAGCCCGTGCTCGGCGGGTTCGGCCCGATGTCGTACGCCGAGGTGGACCGGATCCACATGGACCCGCCGGAGCCGCTGCCCGCGGTGACCCGCGGCACGCTGCTCCGGGAGGTGTCCGGCGACGTCGTCGACGCGCTCCTGGCCGTCGCGGGGCCGGACGTCGACGTCCCCCTGGCCGTGGCCGAGCTGCGCCTCATGGGCGGGGCGCTGGCGCGGCCGGCCGCGGTCCCGAACGCGGTGGCGGGCCGCGACGGAGCGTTCGCCCTGACCGTTGTCGCGCCCGCGCCGCCGCCCCTGGCGACGGTCGCCCCCGCGGTGGCCGCTCAGGTGGTCGAGGCGGTCCGACCGTGGACGACCGGGTCCGCGCTGGTCAGCTTCCTCGGCCACGGTGAGCACGAGAGTCCTTGGGCTCCCGACGTGCTCGACCGGCTCCGCACGGTCAAGGCCGCCGTCGACCCGCACGACCTCTTCGGCGGCGTGGTCAGCGCGTCCGCGACCGCCCTGGCCGGTGCGCGATGAGCCGGCAGGTGGTCGTGGTCGAGCCCGGCCGGGGCGACCGCGTGGGCAACGTGGAGTTCCTGGCCCGCACCGTGGACACGCCCTTCTTCAACCTCTCGCAGGTCGTCCTCCGCCCGGGCCAGGGTGTCGACAGCCACGTGCACCTGGCCGAGGACGACTCGTGGCTGGTGCTGGAGGGGACCCTGTCGGTGACCGTCGGCGACGACGCCCGGCGGGTCGAGGCGGGGCCCGGCACCTTCGTCCTCGTCCCGTCCGGGACCGCCCACGAGCTGCGCAACGACGGCACCAGCGACGTCCGGTTCCTCAACGTGCACGCCCCGGGCGGCTTCGACCGGCGGATCGGGTGGCGGCCGCGCCGCGGCACCGGGGTGCTGGCCACGACGCTCGCGCTGATCGCTCTCGCGCTCCTCTGCACCGCCGGCCCGGCGTCCGCGGTGTCGGTGCTGGCCCGCCAGGCTGAGGCCCTGTCGGTGGCGCGGGCCGACACCCTTTCCGACGGGTAGGTTGTCGCCCGTGCTGCTCTCCGACCGCGACATCCTCACCGAGATCGACGGCGGTCGGATCGTGGTCGAGCCCTGGGAGCCGGCGATGATGCAGCCGTCCTCGATCGACGTCCGGCTGGACCGGTTCTTCCGGGTCTTCGAGAACCACCGCTACCCGCACATCGACCCGGCCGCGGACCAGTCGGACCTGACCCGCGAGGTCGAGCCCGAGGGCGACGAGCCGTTCATCCTGCACCCCGGGGAGTTCGTGCTCGGCTCGACGTACGAGGTGGTCAGCCTGCCCGACGACATCGCCGCCCGGGTGGAGGGCAAGTCGTCGCTCGGGCGGCTCGGGCTGCTCACCCACGCCACCGCGGGCTTCGTCGACCCGGGCTTCTCCGGCCACGTCACCCTCGAGCTCGCGAACGTCGCGACGCTGCCGATCAAGCTCTACCCCGGCATGAAGATCGGGCAGTTCTGCTTCTTCCGGCTCTCCTCGCCCTCCGACCACCCGTACGGCTCGGAGAAGTACGGCTCCCGCTACCAGGGCCAGCGCGGGCCGACGCCGTCGCGGTCCTTCCAGAACTTCCACCGGACCCGGATCTGACGGAGGCGGAGGTTAGGTTAGCCAACCTCCATGACCTCGACCGAGACCGAGAGCCCGCTCTACGACCTGCGGATCAAGCTGGTCTTCCCCCACGACGCGGGCCGGCTGCCGTCGTTCGAGGGCGCCGACGACTCGTGGTGGGACTCCTGGCTGCGGCTCCCCGAGTCCGAGCGCGGTCACCTGCGCACCTACACCGTCCGGGCCGACGCGGAGGTCGATCCCGACCTGTGGGAGACCCCGGCGTACTCCTCGTCGGGTGAGGCGGTGGACTCCCCGGTGGCCAGCGTGGGCCACGACCGCGACGGGCTCTACGCGTGGATCGCGGGGGAGTCGAAGGTGGTCACCGGCCTGCGCCGGCTGCTGGTGAACGAGCTGGGTGTGGACCGCCGCCAGGTCGCCTTCATGGGCTACTGGCGGCGGGGTGTCGCGATGCGTTCCTGACGCGTTCGCGGGTGCCGGTCGACCGGTGGGCCGATCAGCTGTCGACCCGGTCGGCGACCTTGCGCAGCCGCTCCGCGACGCGGTGGCGGCGGCTGACCACGGGCATCCGGGGGGCCGAGGCGCGGGAGAGCCGCTCCTGGATCTGGTGCCGTGCCTGCATCTCGATCAGCGTGTTGCTCATGGCCGTGCTCCTGTTCTCCTGGTGCTCTGATTCTTGCGGTGGGCACCGACAGTCGGTCTGACCGTCGTTGCGGTGCTGCGGGTGCTCCTGGGGTGCTGCTGGCGTGCTGCTCGGGTGCTGCTCAGACCTCGCTCAGCGCGATGTCGCCGCTGACGGTCTTGGCCCGGACCTCGATGTGGTCCTGGCCCTCCTGGGGCTGGCCGCCGCCTTGCAGGTCGGAGCGGATGGTGCCGGACACGGTGGTGATGTCGGTCCACACCGGGACGCCGGCCCGAACGCCGATCGAGACGTCACCGGACGCGCCCTTGACCGCGAGACGGCCGCGCTCCACGAGGTCGATGGAGACGTCGCCGCTGCCGGTGCTGAACGACGTGTCGCCGTGCGCGGCGCTGATGCTGAGGTCGCCGCTGCCGGTCTTGACGACGGTGGTGCCGTGGGCGTGCTCGATGCTCACGTCGCCCGAGCCCGTCGAGACCGAGGTGGTCCCGCCGGCCGCACCGACCTCGACGTCGCCCGAGCCGCTCTTGACCTTGAGGTTGCCGCGGACGTCGTCGACCCGGATCTCGCCGGAGCCGGTCTCGACGAGCAGGTGGCCCTCGACGGCGTCGACGGTGCAGTCGCCCGAGCCGCTGCGCAGCTGCGCGTGGCCGGCCCGGCCCTCGACCTGGATGTCGGCCGAGCCGGTCCGGACGGCCGGGTTGGTGCCGGCGGGCACGACGACCTCGACCCGGAGCGCGTTGTCGCCGAAGATCCGGCCGCGGCCCGGCTCGAGCACGCTGATCGAGTCGCCGCGCTGCTCGACGATGACGTCCTCGGCGTGCTTGCCCTCGACGCGGACGACGGACTCGGTGGTGTCGAGGCACTGGACGTTGACGTTGCCCTTGCTGATCTCGACGACCAGGTCGACGGGGCTGTGGGTCTCGAAGCGGTACTCGGGCATGACTACTCCTCCTGTGGTCCTGCAGTGATGTGTGAGGGTGTGCTGATCCACCGGGCCGGCCCCTCTGCGGAGGGATGCCGGACCGGGCTGTCTGGGTGCGGGTGGGTCAGACCCAGCCGGTCATCCGCCGGCCGCGCTTGCCCCCGCCGAACGGTCCCTGGCCGCCGAACGGGTCGTTGCCCCCGACGAACGGGAGGCTGGAGAGGTCGATGTCGACGTTGATCGCGCCCTCGCGGGTGGCGGTGCGGACGACATTGACCAGCCAGGTGTTGAGCGAGTGGCCGGACCGGGCCGCGAACTCCTCGGCCTTGGCCTTGACCGACTCGGGGAGCCGGAGGGTGATGCGGGCGGTGCCGCCCTCCTCCTCGTCCTCCGCACCGGGCGGCGCCGGGGGCGCGGGCGGGGACGGCGGCGCGGGCGGCCCCGCGGGGGCGTCGACGACGAAGGCGAGCTCGCGCCCGTCGAGGCGGACGTCGACGCCACCGGCCGGCATCTCGGCGGTGATCTCGGTAGCGGCCTGGGAGATCGCCTCCATGAGGGCGAGCCGGGCGGCGGGGTCGAGCGCGAAGGTGAGCCGTTCCGCGGCCGCGTGCGCCTCGGGGCCGGCGGCCTCGGCGGCCGCGAGCAGGTCGCGGCGGAGGCTGTCGACGTACGGCGTGATGTCCATGTGCACCATCGTGACATCACTCTGACGTCATGTCAAGGGATAAGTGATGTCATCCGGCGTCACATGGTGTCATGCGGTCCTTGTCGGGTTCCCCCGAAGGGGTGGCGCGACCCGTTTGCGCAGGTGCACGCGGGGGCACCGCGTCCGGTGACCTGTGGGGGCCACTGAGCCAGAAGGGACCCGCGATGCCCGCATCCGCCGTCATTCCCGCCGTCACCGCCATGGCCGACGACACCATCATCGACGCCACCGCCGTCGACTACCTGATCATGGCGCTGTACTTCGTGGTCGTGCTCGGCATCGGGGTGCTGGCCCGGCGCCAGGTGTCGGACTCGGTCGACTTCTTCCTGTCGGGTCGGTCGCTCCCGGCGTGGGTGACCGGTCTGGCGTTCATCTCCGCGAACCTCGGCGCCGTCGAGATCATGGGCATGTCGGCCAACGGCGCGGAGATCGGCATCCCGACCGTGCACTACTTCTGGGTCGGGGCGATCCCGGCGATGCTCTTCCTCGGCGTCGTCATGATGCCCTTCTACTACGGCTCGAAGGTGCGGTCGGTGCCGGAGTTCATGCGCCGCCGGTTCGGGACCGGTGCGCACCTGGTCAACGCGATCTCCTTCGCCGTCGCCCAGCTCCTCATCGCCGGCATCAACCTCTACCTGCTCGGCTCGATCATCCACGCGCTGCTGGGCTGGCCGCTGGTGGTGGCCCTGGTCGTCGCCGCGGCGATCGTGCTGTCCTACATCACCCTCGGCGGCCTCAGCGCGGCGATCTACAACGAGGTGCTGCAGTTCTTCGTGATCGTGGCCTCGCTCGTCCCGCTGACGATCATCGGGATGCACCGCGTCGGCGGCTGGGACGGTCTCACCCAGGGGATCACCGACGCGGCCGAGGCCCACCCCGACGTGATCGCGCCGGCGGAGCAGCAGCTGAACTCCTGGCCCGGCAACGCGCTGACCGGCTTCGAGTCCGACTTCTGGTCGGTCGTCGGCATCGTCTTCGGTCTCGGCTTCGTGCTCTCCTTCGGCTACTGGACGACCAACTTCGTCGAGGTGCAGCGCGCCCTGGCCTCGAACTCGATCTCCTCGGCGCGCAAGACCCCGATCATCGGTGCCTACCCGAAGATGTTCGTCCCGTTCATCACGATCTTCCCCGGCATGATCGCCGCGGTCCTGGTCAAGGAGATCGCCGACACCAAGGCCGGCAAGGTGGTGCCGGGAGGGGCGTCCGGGGACGTCAAGTTCAACGACTCCCTGCTCTACCTGATGAGGGACGTGTTGCCGAACGGCCTCCTCGGCGTCGCGATCACCGGCCTGCTGGCGGCGTTCATGGCCGGCATGGCGGCGAACATCTCGGCGTTCAACACCGTGCTCAGCTACGACCTGTGGGAGACCTACGTCGTCAAGGAGCGCGAGGACGGCTACTACCTGCGCGTCGGCCGGATCGCCACCGTGGCGGCGACCGTGATCGCGGTCTTCACCGCCGGGCTCGCGTCGAACTTCTCGAACATCATGGACTACCTGCAGGTGCTGTTCGGCTTCTTCAACGCGCCGCTGTTCGCGACGTTCATCCTCGGGATGTTCTGGAAACGGATGACCGCAGCGGCGGGCTGGATCGGCCTGTCGTCCGGCACGATCGCGGCGATCATCACCGCGATCCTGTGCGAGGACACCCTCGGCAGCCTCAGCGTCGGCGTGATCCCGCTGTCCGGGCAGGGCGCCGCCTTCCTGGCCGCGTCGGTGGCGTTCGTCGTCGACATCGGGCTGAGCATCGCGGTCTCGCTGGTGACGCGGCCGAAGCCGGTCGAGGAGCTCAAGGGTCTCGTCTACTCCGAGACCCCCAAGGAGGACCTGGTGGACGCCGAGGAGAAGACGTACCCCTGGTACCGCCGGACCATCCCGCTGGCCGCGATCGCCCTGGTCATGGTCATCTGCCTGAACATCGCGTTCTGAGGAGGACCGAGAGATGAGCGAGCAGACCCCCTCGACCCCGACCAAGCACACCGCGGGCGCCCTCGACATCCGCAACATCATCGGCGGGCTGATCGGGCTGTACGGCCTGATCCTGCTGCTGATGGGCCTCTTCGGCGACAAGGAGTACGACAAGACCGGCGACGTCAACGCCAACCTGTGGGCGGGGCTCGCGATGGTCGTCTTCGCGGCTGCGTTCCTCGTGTGGGCGCGGCTGCGGCCGACCGTGGTCCCCGACCACGTCGAGAAGCCCGACGACACCGGGCACCCGCCGGGTCACTAGGGCATGTCTCTCAAGTGGGGGTGGATGCCGGCGTCGTCCCGGCGCGCGCTGGCTAGGCGCCGGCACGAAGTCAGACTGGGTGTCTTGCGAGGGTCGGCAACGACGCCAGCGCGTGATCGGGGCGGCGTCCGGCGCCGCCCGGACTTGGGAGACATGGCCTAGCCGGTCACTGGCCCCCGGCGGGCTCCGCCGGGCGCAGTCCGGCCGGGTCCACGGCCAGGCCGACGTCGTCGTCGAGGCCCTTGGGCGTGTAGACGACGACGCCGTCGATGGCGCGGTCGCTGCTCCGGTAGAGGTCGATGGTCAGCGGGCAGCCGCGCCGGGACCCCTCGGGCCGCGGGTCGATCTCGATGCGCAGGACGCCCCGGCCCTGGGTGCCGTCGGGGTGGGGCACGCCGCACAGCGTCTCCGGGATCAGGCTGGTGCGGACGACGAGCCGCGGCATGCCGTTCTCGGTGGGCGCGGTCGCGCGCGCCGCCTCGGCGATGGTCTCCATCAGCTCGCCCCAGCGGGCCGGGTCGACGGCCGCGACGTGGTCGAGGTGCCAGGGGTCCCAGCCGTCGACCACGACGGTGACGGTCCGGGCGAAGTCGGGCGCCGGGCCGCCGAGCGAGAAGCCGACGAACTGCCACGCGTCGGTGCGGAACGAGTAGAGCGCTTCGCAGCTCGGCCCCGACGGCACCGCCGTACGCACGGTCACGGTGGCGCCGTGCTGGACCGGCTGGCCGGCCGCCGGCTCCGAGCCCAGCACCAGCCCGTTGGGCTCGCACGCGCGCACCGGGCGCAGGATCACGTCGTACCCCTGCGCCTCGAGCTGCTGCTCGGCCTCCGCCCCGTCGAGCGCGAACAGCGACGGCATGGGCTGCGGCGCCGGCGGGTAGGTCAGCGCCACCGCGACCGCGACCACGACGCCGACCAGCCCGAGCGCCACGAGCGGCCCGGTCCGGCGGCCCGGCTCGCGGGTCCCCGCGATCGCCCGCTCGATGGCCTCGTGGACCAGCGGGTCCGGGTCCTCGGCCCGGCCGATCGCCCGCCGCTGCTCGACGAGCACCCGGTCCACGCAGCTCCCGGCCTCTCCCTCGGCGCAGCCGCTGAGCACGGCGTGCTCGATGAGCCGGCCGTAGCGTGCCGCGACGTACTGGTCGAAGTCCACGTGACCTCCGTGGGCAGCCTACGACCGGGCCACGATCCCGGCGCCTGTCCACAGGTAACGGCGATCGATGGTGGTCGAATGCGCCGACCGGGCATGACTCCGGCGTGGACTCAGGTGCGGTCGCCGACCTGCTGGCGCAACAGGGAGGCGTGATCTCCCGACGGCAAGTCATCGAGTTGGGCGGCACTGACAACGACCTACGACGAATGGTGCGCAATCGGCACTGGAGGCGGGTGCACGACGGGGTGTACGTCGACCACACCGGCCCGCTGACCAGCCGACAAAGCTGGTGGGCGGCAGTGCTCCGGTGCGCACCCGCTGCGCTGGCCGGCCACTGCGCGCTCGACGCCCACGGCGTGCGAGGTCATCGCCGGCCGGACGACCCGGTCCTCGTGTGCGTGGCAGCCGGGCGCTACCTGGCGCCGATCCCCGGAATCGAGGTGCTTCGGATCGTGGAGTTCGAGGCGCGGTGCCAGACGAACCTCTCTCCGCCGCGCATGCGCATCGAGGACGCGCTGCTGCTCGAGGCGACGCGTCGCTCACGCCCGGATGCGGCACTGGCTGTGCTGGCCGACGCTGTCCAGCAGCGACGGACGACTCCGGTTCGCCTGGTCACGACGCTGAGGAGCCGGCCGCGGACCCGACACCACCGACTGCTCACTACGATCCTCGAGGACGTCGCCTCGGGTGCGTACTCAGTGCTCGAGCAGCGATACCTGAGCCAGGTCGAGCGGCCGCACGGGCTTCCCGTCGGTAGCCGTCAGCGCCGGGTGAAGGTGGGCCACACCGTCGCTTACCGCGACGTCGACTACGTCGAGCACGCCACGACCATCGAGCTCGACGGACGGGTGGGCCACGAGTCCCCCGTCGAGCTGTGGGCCGACCTCGACCGAGATCTCATGACGGCTGCGTCCGGAGGGATCACGCTGCGCGCGGGGTGGGGTCAGGTGCTCGAACCGTGCCGACTGGCGGCGTACGTCGGCGCGGTTCTACAGGCCCGTGGTTGGGACGGGCGGGTGCGCCGCTGCCGCGAAGAGTGCAGCCTTCCGGTCACAGGGTGACTGGAAGGCTGCACCGTCAGAGGTCGAAGAGCGATCCCGACTCGTGGATGTCGACGTCGGTCTTGGGGGTGTGCGCCTCGCCGGAGCTCGCCGCCTGGGGCTTCGGCTCGGGCTCGTCCTCGGGCTCCTCGTCCGCTTCGGCCTCGGCCTCGGCCTCGTCCTCGGGCTCCGGCTCGGCCTGGTCGGCTTCGGGCTCGGGCTCGGCGGCAGCGACCGCCTCGGGGGCCGCGATGTCGAACAGCGAGCCGCCGTAGGTCAGGTCGGCCGCCGGGGTCTCGGCCGCGGCCTCCGGCTCCGGCTCGGGCTCGGGCGCGGCCTCCGGCTCCGGCTCGGGCTCCGGCTCGGCCTTGGCCGCAGGCGCGGCCTCAGGCTCCTCGTCGGCCTCGATGTCGAACAGCGAGCCGCCCGACGACGCGGGCGGCTTCTCGTCGGGCGCAGGCTCGGCGTTCGCCGCAGGCGCGGCCTCCGGCTCCTCGTCCGCCTCGATGTCGAACAACGAGCCGCCCGACGGCGCGGCCGGCTTCTCGTCGGGCGCTGGCTCCGGCTCGGCCTCGGCCGCAGGCGTGGGCTCGGCCTCGTCCCCGAGGTCGAAGAGCGAGCCACCCGACGCGGCGGCCGGCTTCGTCGGGGCCGGCTCGGGCTCGTCGTCGGCCGGGGTGTCGAAGAGCGAGCCGCCGGACGGCCGGGCTTCGCGCCGGGGTCCGGCCTCGGGCTGATCGTCGACGGGCGTGTCGAAGAGGGAGGAGCCGCCCGACGCCTTCGCGGCGGGGCCGACCTCGGAGGTCTCGGTGACGGTGTCCTCGGTCTGGGTGGCGTCGCCTTCCGCGGGCTCGGCGGCCGTCTCCTCGGTGCGCTCCTTGAGCGCGGTGCCACCGCCACCGGCCGTCGGCCGCGGTGCCGGCCGACGCCGCGCCCGGCGCGCGGCGGGTGGCCATCTCGCCCTTCACCGAGGCGAGCAGCATCTGCGCGACGTCGAGGACCTCGACCTCCTCGCGGGCCTCGCCCTTGTCGATCGCGGCGGTCAGCCCGTCGGAGAGCATCACCCGGCAGAACGGGCAGCCGACCGCGATCTGGTCGGCGCCGGTGCCGACGGCCTCGGTGGTGCGGTTGACGTTGATCCGCTCGCCGAGGTTCTCCTCCATCCACATCCGGGCGCCGCCGGCTCCGCAGCAGAACGAGCGCTCGGAGTTGCGCGGCATCTCCACGAAGTCCGCGCCGGGCAGCACCTGGAGCAGCTCGCGCGGCGGGGCGTAGACCCCGTTGTGGCGGCCGATGTAGCAGGGGTCGTGGTAGGTGATCTTGCGCTTGTGCGCACCGGCGCCGTCGACGACCGGGGTCAGCTTGCCCTCGCGGACCAGCCGGTTGAGCAGCTGGGTGTGGTGGACGACCTCGAGCTCGACGCCGAACTCCTTGTACTCGTTCTTGAGCGTGTTGAAGCAGTGCGCGCAGGTCGAGACGACCTTCTTGACCTTGTACTCCTTGAAGGTCTCGACGTTCTGCTGCGCGAGCCCCTGGAAGACGAACTCGTTGCCGGCCCGCCGGGCCTGGTCGCCGTTGCAGGTCTCGCCGTTGCCGAGGACGGCGAAGGAGACGTCGGCCATGTGCAGCAGCTCGGCGACCGCGCGGGTGGTCTTCTTCTGCCGGTCCTCGTAGGCGCCGGCACAGCCGACCCAGAACAGCCACTCGACCTCGTCGAGCGACTCGACGTCCTCGCCGACGACCTTGACCTCGAAGTCGAGCCCCTGCGCCCAGTCCATACGCGCGGTGGGCGACATGTTCCAGGGGTTGCCCTTGTTCTCCATCCCCTTGAACAGCTGGTTGAGCTCGGCGGGGAAGTTGGACTCGACGAGCACCTGGTAGCGGCGCATGTCGACGACGTGGTCGACGTGCTCGATGTCGACCGGGCACTGCTCGACGCACGCGCCGCAGGTCACGCACGACCACAGCACGTCGGTGTCGATGATCGCGCCGCCGGTCGGCTCCCAGGCCGGCCCCTCGGTCTCGCCGACCAGTGGGCGGTCCGCCTCGTCGAGGACGGCCTGCGGCGAGCGAGGCGCGGGCGCCCTCGTCGGCCAGGAGGTACGGCGCCTTCGCGAACGCGTGGTCGCGGAGGTTCATGATCAGCATCTTGGGAGAGAGCGGCTTCTCGGTGTTCCACGCCGGGCACTGCGACTGGCAGCGGCCGCACTCCGTGCAGGTCGCGAAGTCGAGCATCCCCTTCCAGCGAGAAGTCCTCGATCGAGCCGATGCCGAACGTGGTGTTCTCGTCCATGTCCTCGATGTCGTCGAGGGTGACCGGCTGGCCCGCCGAGGTGAGCGGCTTGACCGCGCCGAGCGCCTTCGGCTGCCGCTTGAAGAGCACGTTCAGCGGCGCCACGAAGATGTGCAGGTGCTTGGAGTTGAGCACGATGACGAGGAAGGCGAGCATCACGCCGATGTGGAGCAGCAGCCCGACGCCCTCGAGCATCTCGAGCGCGTCGTCGCGACAGCCCGTCGAACAGGTTGCCGATCGCCGTCGAGACGAACGCGCCGTTGCCGTAGGGCAGGTTGCCGCCGCGGCCGACGCCGCGCCGCGGAACAGGAACATCGTCCAGATGACGTTGACGATCATCGCGCAGGATCACCCAGGCGCCGCCGAGGTGCGAGCCGCTGAACCGGGACTTGCGGCCGAGCGTGTGCGGGTTGTTCCGCAGCCGGATCATCGCGAACGTCGCCAGGCCGACGAGGCACATGACCGCGATGAAGTCCTGGACGAAGCCGAGGAGGTCCCAGTGGCCCACGACCGGGATCGCCCACTCCGGGTTGCGGGAGAAGAGGATCCCGAAGGCCTCGAGGTAGACCGAGCCCAGGATCACGAAGGCCCAGAAGACGAAGAAGTGCGCGGCGCCGGGCACCGACCACTTGAGCAGCTTGCGCTGGGCGAAGACCTCGACGACCTGGCTCTTGACCGCCGCGCCGAGCCGCTGGGTGACGTTCTCGACCCGGTCCGGCGCGGGTTGGCCGCTGGTGATCAGCCGGAACAGGAAGAACACCCGTCGACCGGCCACGGGGATCGCGACGGCCAGCATCACCAGCCCGACGACCAGCACCCAGAGATCCACTGCACTCCTCTTCTCGACCGTGGGCTACCTGCCGTCGCGGCAGCCTACGGGGAGCCGCAGCTGCCGACCGCGAGAGTGAGACGAATCCTACTTTCGGGTAACTTCCGCCGAACCCCGTGGCGACGGAGGTCCCGGCCGGTCCGGGACACCTGTCTCTGCGGCCCGGGACCGGACATGGCGCAGGCTCCTCCCGTGAGGTCACCGCGGAACCGGAGCCGTCCGCGTGTCGTCGGAGATCTCGCCGCCGGATCTTTACGGTGACCCGGCACGACTTGCAGACTCATCACCGCGCCGGCTCGGTCCTGCGCAATCAGCTGGGGACTCGGCCCCCCGGACGGGGAGACGTGCACGTGAGGATCGACTCGACTGGGCCGTGGGCGCCGTACGCGCGCCGTGGTGGCCGCGCTGGTGGCGGCACTGGTGGCCGGGGTGCTCGCCGCGGCCGCGTTGCTGGTGCCCTCGACCGCGAGCGGGAGCCCGGGCGCCCAGACCGCCCCCCTCGCCCGCACCGCGGCGGCCGCCGCGGAGGACGGGCACGGGACCTGGACGATGATGGTCTACGCCGTCGTCGACACCGTGAACATCGGCGCCGAGATGACCGGCGACCTCGCCGCGCTGGCCGAGCTACCGGACGACCCGGACGTCAACATCGTCGTCCTGGTCGACATGCCGTCGCAGGACACCCCGAACGCCGGTCCCGGCAGCCTGCCCGGCACCGCGACAGTTCACGACCGGCAAGCTGCTCGAGCTCGAGGGCGGCCGGTACGAGGAGGTCAGCGACCTGGGCGAGCTGTCCATGGGCCGGCCGGACACGCTGGCCCGGTTCATCGCCGAGGCGGCCGACCGCTTCCCCGCCGATCACTACGGGCTCACGCTCATGGACCACGGCGGCGCCTACACCGGCGGCTACCTCGACCTCGACCCCCAGGCCGAGCAGATGTCGGTGCCCGACATCCGCACCGGGATGATCACGGGGATGCAGGCCGCGGGCATCGACCGCTTCGACGTGCTCTACCACTCGGCCTGCCTCATGTCCTCCTACGAGGCGGCCTCGGCGCTGGCCCCGCTCGCGAAGGTGATCGCGGGCTCGGAGGAGGTCATGTACGTCATCGCGATGCTGGAGGCGTCCGGCTTCGCCGCGGCCCAGGCCGGCGGCGACGGGCAGGCGATCGGCGAGGGCTTCGTCGACGGGTACGTCGACGTCATCGACGAGATCGCGCAGTCCGAGGACCAGTACGCCGACTTCTTCGCGGCGGCCCGTGAGCTCGTGGCGGTCTCGGTCGTCGACGGCGACAAGATGCCGGCGCTCGACCAGGCGCTCCAGTCGTTCAGCGACGTGGCCGTCGAGCACATGGAGGAGATCGTCAACCAGGTCGCGCGAGCCCGCGCCGAGTCGCTGCAGTTCATGGTGCACGTCCCGGACGTCGACTCCACCGGCTACGACCTGTTCGACCTCGGCGACTTCCTGGCCCACCTGCGGGACGTCCCGCCCGAGGTCGAGGTGGCCCGCGACGCGGCGTACGCCGCGCTGACCAACGCGGTCACCCACCAGGTGACCGGCAAGGGCACCGCGCAGGCCAAGGGGCTCAACGTCTTCCTCCCGCAGTCCACCGACTACGTCGGCAGCTACCTCGACAACGGCAGCCTGCCGCCCGCCTGGAGCGACTTCGTCCGCTCGTTCCTCGCCGCCGCGGCGGCGACCGGGCAGGACCAGGGCGGCGGTGGCGCCCGCTTCTCGAGCCACGACGCCCGGGTGCTCCAGGCCGACGCCGGCGGCATCAAGATCGCCGGCCAGCTCGTCTCCGGCGGCTCGGCCGACGTGGTCTCGCAGGAGACCCAGGTCTACACGCAGGTCGGTGACCAGAAGGACGTGCTCGCCCTGGTGCTGCCGGCCTACCTCGACGCGGGCGGCGAGGGCCAGGTCCAGGGCGTGTGGGACTACTCCCTGACGGCGCTCACCGACGGCCAGAAGGTGGTGCCGGCCTCGACCTTCTACCAGGCGCAGTCCGGCGGTCTCATCGGCAGCTTCGCCACCACCTACGTCTCGCCCGCGGGCGACGCCACCGACGTCGGCATCCGGGTGCTGCTCAGCAGCCAGGGCGAGATCGAGAGCGTCTCGACGTTCTCCCTCAACGACCAGGACGGCGGCAGCACAGCGGGGGTGACGCTCGAGGTCGGCGGCCGGATCACGCCCTGGCTCTTCGTACCGTCCTCCGACGGGTTCAAGCGGACGCTCTCCTCCCAGTCCATCCCGGTGACCGAGCAGCTCGCGGTCGCCTTCAGCCGGCTGCCCAGCGGCACCGGCTTCGACATGGGCGTCGTCGTCGTCGACGCCTCCGGCGGCGCCGACGGCGCCTTCACCACGCAGAAAGTGCAGTGATCTGACATGACGGACACCCAGATCCCCGAGCTGCCCGCGGGCGCGCGGTTCGACCCCGTGACGGGAGCCGAGCTCGGCGCCGGTGGCGGCGAGCGCCGGCAGAGCTTCGCGCTGCAGCCGGGCGAGCCCGTGGCGTCGTTCAACGTGATCAGCTCGCTCATGCCGCTGGCCTCCGGCACGGCGCCGCAGACCTATCGCTGGGCGCTGGGCCTCGGGATCCTGATCCCGGTGCTCGCCGCCGCGCTGGGCTTCCTCGCGTTCGCCTTCGTCGCCGCCGCGCTCGTCGTGCCCGCGGTCTACGTCGTCTACATGTACGACGTCAACCAGTGGGAGGACCAGCCCATCGGCGTGGTGCTCGGCGCGATCGGCGCCGCCGCGGCGCTGGGCGTCGGGTTCACCTTCCTGTGGCACGCGGGGCTGCTCGGCGAGAACCTGTCGCCGGTCGACTTCGAGGGCAACGGCACCGGTTTCAGCTGGTCCAGCTTCCTGGTCCTCGTGCTGCTGGTGCCGATCGTCGGCGAGGTCCTCAAGGAGGTCGGCCCGATCCTGCTGGCCCGGCGCCCGGCTTTCGACGACATGATCGACGGCCTCACCTTCGGCGTCGCAGCCGGTGCCGCGTTCGCCGCGGCCGAGACCATCGTGGTCAACCGCGGCCTGTTCTCGACGTTCGGCCAGGTCGACTCGCCCGACGCCGGCTTCTGGGTCTCGCTGATCCTGTCCGCCGCCGTGGTCAAGCCGATCGTGTACGGCGCGGCCACCGGCATCGCCGTGGCCAGCTTCTCCGGCCTCGGTGCCGGGTACGACGGCTTCAAGCCCGGCTACTTCCGCGGCCTGGCCGAGGCCCTGGTCGCCAACATCCTGTTCCAGGCGGGACTGTTCTTCACCGCCCGCGTCGAGGGCACGACGGGAGCCGTCCTCGGACTCGTCTGGGGCGTGCTCGTCGCTGCGGCCCTGGTCGTGCGGCTGCGCTACCTGCTCCACTTCGCGGTGCTCGAGGCGGCGCTCGAGGCGGCGGCGACCGGCTCCGCGCTCAAGGACACCGCCACGGGACGGCGTACTGCCCCTCGTGCGAGATGCCGCTGCTGGCCGGTGCCAACTTCTGCGTCGCCTGCGGCACCTCGGTCCGCGCCGGCAGCAAGGTCACCCGGGTCCGCAACCGCACCGAGGACGTCGACCCAGCGACCGCGCCGCCGGCCAGGCCCTCGCTCGCTCCGACCCCGGCGGGCGTCGCCCCGCAGGACAACAAGAAGACCGCGCTCGTGGTCGGTGCGGTGGTCGCGGCCATCCTCGTCGGCGGCGTGCTCGGCCAGGTCGCCGCGGCGGGTGCGTCCGACGAGGTCGACGAGAAGCCGCCGGCCGACACCGGCATCACCCTCGACCCGGACGCCGGTGGCGACGAGCTCGGCCAGGCCCCCGCGGTCCGGCTCGGCGCGGCCGACGAGGGCGAGGGCCGCAGCCTCCAGGCCGCCGGCTCGGACAAGATCCTCGACCTCGGCGACGGCGTGCTCATGCTCGTGCCCAAGGGCTTCCGGATCGACGAGCCCGGCCCGGGCTTCGTGCAGGTCTTCGGGTTCAAGGGCTACTTCTTCGCCTACCTGACGCCGAAGAAGTCGACGCTGCCCAAGCTGATCACCAACAACCTGACCGGCATCCAGAACATGGGCGTCCAGAACCTCGAGATCACCCAGCCGCAGTCCATCCAGGTCAGCGGCGTGAAGGGCGCGGCCACCCTCAACTTCCGGGGCGTCCTCGCCACCCAGCAGGGCGGCACCATCCCGGTCGAGGGGTTCGCCTACTACTTCATCCGGCCGAACGGCACCGGCGCCACCGCCTTCGCGCTCTACGGCAAGGGCGCGCTCAAGCCGAAGTCCAAGCTGCTCAACGGCTACAACACCATGCTCAACACGCTGGTCAGCACGCTCTGACCCGGACCCAGGAACGTCTGCAGGAGGAATCGTGACCACCACACCCGAGACACCCGCCGGCGGCGGCGTGCCCGTGGCTCCCCTCGGTGCCCGGTTCGACCCCGCCACGGGCGCCGAGCTGAGTGCCGGCGCGGGCGCCGGCGGAGAGCGCCGCCAGAGCTACGCGCTGCAGCCCGGCGAGCCCGTCGCGTCGTTCAACCTGGTGACCTCCCTGATGCCGCTGGCGTCGGGCCGCTCACCGCAGACCTACCGCTGGGCGCTCGGCGTCGGGATCCTCATCCCGGTCGTGGCGGGCGCGCTCGGCTTCCTGGCCTTCGCGTTCGTCGCGGCCGCCGTGGTCGTGCCGGCGATCTACGTCGTCTACATGTACGACGTCAACCAGTGGGAGGACCAGCCGCTCGGCGTGGTGCTCGGCGCGATCGGCGCTCGCGGCCGCGCTCGGCGTCGGCTTCACCTTCCTCTGGCACGCCGGGATCCTCGGCAGCGACCTGTCGCCGGTCGACTTCGACGGCAACGGGACCGGCGGCGTGCGCTGGACCAGCCTGCTGGTCCTGGTGCTGCTCGTGCCGATCGTCGAGCGAGGTGCTCAAGGAGGTCGGGCCGCTGGTGCTCGCCGGCCGGCCGGCGTTCGACGACATGATCGACGGCCTCACCTTCGGGGTCGCGGCCGGTGCCGCCTACGCCGCCGCGGAGACGATCGTGGTCAACCGCGGGCTGTTCAGCAGCTTCGGCCAGATCGACTCACCCAACGCCGGCTTCTGGGTCTCGCTGATCCTCTCGGCCGCGGTCGTCAAGCCGATCGTGTACGGCGCGGCCACCGGCATCGCCGTGGCGAGCTACTCCGGCCTCGGGGCCGGCTACGACGGCTTCAAGCCGGCCTACTTCCGCGGCCTGGCCGAGGCGATGATCGCCAACATCGTCTTCCAGGGCGGGCTGTTCTTCGCGGCCCGGCTCGAGGGCACCGACGGGTGCCGTGGTCGGTCTGGTGTGGGGCGCCCTCGTCGCGGCGGCCCTGGTGATCCGGCTGCGCTACCTGCTGCACTTCGCGGTGCTCGAGGCGGCGCTGGAGGCGGCGGCCACCGGCTCCGCGCTCAAGGACACCGCCCACGGGACGGCGTACTGCCCCTCGTGCGAGATGCCGCTGCTCGTCGGCGCGAACTTCTGCGTCGCCTGCGGCACGTCGGTCCGCGCGGGCAGCAAGGTGACCCGGGCCCGCAACCGCGTCGACGACACCGCGGCCCTCGAGGCCGGCGCTCCGGTCGTGCCGGCGAAGCCGGTGCTCGACCCGACCCCGCCCGGCGTCGCGCCGCAGGACGGCAAGAAGACGGCCGTGGTCGTTGGCGCCGTGGCGGCCACGATCCTCGTCGCCGGGATGATCGGGCAGGCGGCCGCCTCCGCGGCCGCGGACGAGCAGACACCCGCCGACGAGCCCGATCGAGCTGCAGACCCAGGTCGGCCCGGGCCCGACCACCGACGACGTCCCCGACCCGGTGACCCCGCCCGGTCCGACGCCCGACCCGTCCGAGGGTGCCGACGAGGGCGACACCTCCCAGTCGATGAGCACGACGCTCGGCGCGGCGGCGCCCGCGATGTCGGCGTTCGGGGCGGATGGCGGCGGCCTCGACGTCACCGAGAGCCCGTCGGCCGACACCGACGGCGGTGACGGCGGCCTCGGCTCGAGCAGCACGGTCGACCTCGGCAGCGGCTACGGCTTCGAGCTGCCCGACGGCTACGAGGTCGAGCAGCAGGCCGACGGCTTCGCCATGGTCTACGGCGACGGCGGCTACTTCTTCGCGATGCTGACGCCGCCGCCGGCCGACATGGAGACGATGATCACCGACCACCTCACCGGGCTGCAGGGGCTGGGCATCCAGGACCTCGCGATCAGCGACCCGGAGCCGGTGCAGATCCCCACGTCCGCAGTCGTCGCAGTGCGTGATGCTCGGCTACCAGGGGATGCTCGCCACCCAGCAGGGCGGCACGCTCCCGGTCGAGGGCTTCGCGTACTACTTCCTGCCCCAGGACGGCACCGGCGTCACGGCGTTCGCGCTCTACCAGCAGGGGTCGATCACGGAGGACAGCCCGCTGATCGAGGGCTACAACACCGATGCTCAACACGCTGGTCAGCACGTTCTGAGCCGGCGCGGGATCGACGGAGGAGCACCCGGTGAGCAACCGCACCGTCCGGGCAGGTCGACGGCTGGCCGCGCTGGCCGCCACGCTCGTGGCGGCCGGCACGGCCGTCGTCGGCGTCCGGGCCGGCCAGCTCGAGCGAGGCCGTCGCACCGGCCGCGGATGACGACCTCGCGGACTGGACGATGATGGTCTACGCCGTCGGCGACACCGCGTCGGTGCCGCAGCTGATGGTCGAGAACCTCGCCGAGCTCGCCCAGCTCCCGAGCGACCCGGACGTCAACGTCGTGGTGCTCCTCGACCTCCCGGAGCGGACCGACCCGGACGCGCCGACCGCCCAGCTCCCCGGGGTCGGCGACTTCAGCACGGCCAAGCTGCTGGTGCTCGAGGACGGCCAGTTCAACGAGGTCCGCGACCTCGGTGAGATCTCGATGGGCCAGCCGGACACGCTGGCGACGTTCGTCGAGGAGGCGGCCGACCGGTTCCCGGCCAAGCACTACGGCTTCACCTTCTTCGACCACGGCGGTGGCAACACCGGCGGGTACGTCGACACCGGCCCGCCCGGCACCCAGGACGCTGTCCGTCCCCGAGATGCGCGAGGGGCTGATCGACGGGCATGCAGGCGGCCGGCATCGACCGGTTCGACGTGATCGACCAGGCCGCCTGCCTGATGGCCAACTACGAGACCGCCTCCGCGCTCGCGCCGCTGGCCAAGTGGATCGCGGCCTCGGAGGAGATCATGATCTACCACCCGCTGGCCCCGTCGTCCTTCCCGCCGATGGCCCAGGGCGGTTCCGGGCGAGGACGTCGCCAACGCGTTCGTGCAGGGCTACGTCGACCTGCTCGACAGCGATCGCCGAGCAGCCCGGCGGCCAGGCCTACCGCGACCTGCGTCGCGATGTCGGTGGTCGACGGCGACGCCGTCGCCGGCCTCGACCGGGCGATGGAGTCGTTCAGCCAGGCGGCGGTCGCGCACATGCCGGAGATCACCACCGAGGTGGCCCGGGCCCGGGCCGACGCGCTCGAGTTCGTCGCCGGCTTCCCCGGCTCCGAGGGCGAGTCCTTCGACCTCGTCGACCTCGGCGACTTCATGCGCCACCTCACCGGACGTGCCCGACGACGTGGCCGTGGCCCGGGACGCGGTCGTCCGCGGCGCTCGACCAGGCGGTCACGCTGCAGGCGACCGGCCAGGGCACCCAGCAGGCGACCGGGATGAACGTCTACCTGCCCGCGAACCCGCGGCAACGTGAACCTCGGTCGGTGCTCTCCGACGGCACCGAGCCGCAGGGGTGGGGCGAGTTCGTGCAGGCCTTCGTCGACAGCGCGAGCGGGTCCTGGCCGACGGCGGCGACGCGGGTGCGGTTCGTCTCCCCGCAGGCGCAGGTCCTCCAGGCCGACGCCATCCGGCATCAAGATCGCCGGCACCCTGACCGACGGGTCGAGCGCGAACGTCACCCGCGCCGAGACCTACGTCTTCACCCGGCTCGGGGGCCAGCAGACGGCGCTGGCGCTGATCCTCCCGGCCTACCTCGACGCGGGCGGCCCCGGCCAGATCCAGGGGGTGTGGGACTACGCGCTGACCGCGCTGACCGACGGCACGAAGTCCGTGCCGGCCACCACGCAGTACCAGGCCCAGTCCGGCGGCCTGCTCGGCACCTTCCTGGCGCAGTACACCGCCCCGAGCGGCGCCGACAGCGACGTCGGCGTGCGGGTGCTGCTCAGCAGCGCCGGTGAGATCCAGAGCGTGACCACCGTCGACGTGACCACCGGGTCGAGCGCGGGTGTCTCGCTCCAGGTCGGGCGGCACGCTCACGCCGTACGTCTTCGTGCCGAGCTCGAACGGCTACCAGCGGTGCTCGTCGAACCAGTCGATCAAGGTCACCGACGCAGCTGCAGGTCGACTTCGTGCGGCTGCCGGCCGAGCACGCAGTTCGACATGGCGCTCGTCGTCGGCGACGCCGCCGGCAACGCCGACGCGTCGTCGGTCTCGGCGCGGGTGCAGTAGGCGGCCGGCTCAGGGAGCGCTGACGGTCGCCGGCGCCGACGCGCGGGCCAGCTCGCCGAGCCGCTCGAGGTCCTCGCGCAGGGCCGGCCGGCGGTCGCGGTGGGCGGGCAGCGTGCGGTGGACCAGCCGGCCGAACCACCCGGCCATCCGCAGGATCCGGAAGGACTGGGTGATGCGGGTGCCGGTTCCGTGCGGTTCGAGCCCGAAGGTCCACTCCGAGGCGTCGAGGCCCAGCGGGCCCTTGGTCTCGAAGACCAGCCGCCGTTCCGGCTCCCACGCGGTGACCGTGCACGGTCGCGCCCAGCGGACCCGACCGACCCGGTTCGAGCCCTTGAACCGGGCGCCCACCGCGCCCTCGGTCGCACCGCCGAGCCACGCCACGTGGTGGCACTCGTGGCTCCACTCCGGCACCCGGCGCACGTCGGCGAGCACCGACCAGACCTGCGCGGGCGACGCCGCCACCTCGACGGTGTTGCTGCCGGACACCAGCAGCGGCCACGGCGCGTCGGCCTGGGCCTGCCAGCGCCGGAAGGCGGCCCTCCGGTAGCCGCGCGAGAGGACGTTGAGGATGATCCAGCGGGGGACCGGCGGGACCAGCCGGGCCATCAGCTCCTGGTCCTCGGGCTTCTGGCCCTCCATGATCCAGAGGCCCTCGTGGGCGAGCTCCTTCTTGGGTCGCGGCTTGACGTTGTAGGTCTGCGTCCAGTCCTCCCACTCCTGCCAGGTGATGGAGGCGGCGACCACCGGCATCATCTCCTCCTCCTCGCGGAGCAGGTGGGGCAGGAGCGTGTCGTCGAGCCCGGCGATCGCGGCCAGGACGGCCTCGCGGGCGCCCGCGTCCTCGCCGTACGCCTCGGCGGCGGCGACCAGCGCAGCCATCCCGGGCTCGATCGCGTCGTGGTCGGCGTCCATCCGGTCC
The DNA here is from genome assembly GCA_963791175.1 of uncultured Actinomycetota bacterium. Lineage (GTDB taxonomy): Bacteria > Actinomycetota > Actinomycetes > Propionibacteriales > Nocardioidaceae > Nocardioides. The sequence goes on along the minus strand of CAWBRC010000004.1, from coordinate 1,087,651 downwards.
AGCAGGGGGATCGCCTCGGGGTTCTTCGCCCGGACCAGCGGGTAGAGGCCGGCGTCCTCGCCGCTGTGGTGGTGGTGCAGGAAAGCCATCATCCAGGCCAGGTGCGTGGCCAGCGCGCGGCGCTGGTCGGGATGCGGGTACGGCGCCGTGCGCAGCACCGTGCCGGCGCGGGCCAGGTCTCGCCGGAGCGCGTTGTGCACGATCCGCATCGTCCGGGTGTCGGCCGGGCCGCTGGGGTCCCACGTCTCCTTCATCGGTCCTCCTGCTCGTCCAGGCGCAGGAGCCTGGTCATGGCGGTGGCGACGAACTCCCGGTAGTCGTCGTCGCTGAGTCCCCGCTGCTCGGTGAGCATCAGGTACGTCTCGTTGCTGGTCGCCGCCTGCACGAGGTCGAGCTCCGCGTCCGTGGGCTCGCGGCCGGCCACGGAGCGCACGCCCTGCCGGTTCTGCTCGCGGATGTCGCGGAAGTCCCGGTCCAGAAGCTCGGCCAGGGTCGAGTCGCCGACCGCGGCGTGCTGCAGGGCCCGGTGCAGGGGTGCGGTGCGCCGGTGCATCGTGATGAGCAGCCCGCCCACCGCCTCGGCCCGCTCGCGCGGCGTGGCGCCGGTGGAGATCGCTCGCCACTCGGGCCGCTCGCTGAGCGGCACCGGCTCGTCGTCGCCGACCACGGCGATGTCCATGGCGATGCGGAGCAGCTCGACCTTGGTGCCGCCCGAGCCGTAGACGGTCTCCACCGACACGCCGGCCCGCCGCGCCACGTCGCGCATCGAGGTGCCCGCCCAGCCCCGCTCGAGGAACAGCGCGGTCGCGGCGGCGATCACCTTCTGCCGGCTGGCCCGGGCCGCCTCGCGACGCCCCGAGGCGTCGTACCTGCGGGTGCCGGCCTCGGTCATGGGAGGACATTAGAACGCATGCGTATTGAATACAAGATCGTTCTGCTGAATTCTTTGGCCGTATCTGCCGGCGCTCGCGACGCTCTGTACTCCTATCGAGACCCACCGACCGAAGGAGCGGCGACATGGACCTGACGCTGTGTCCCGAGTGCGGCGCCCTGGCCGAGGTGCAGCGGCGCGAGGTCCTGGACAGCACGGACGGCCCGATCGAGCACGCGAAGGTCAGCTGTCTGCGGCGGCACTGGTTCCTGCTCCCCGTCGCCGCCCTCGAGCGGCCACAGCCGCGCACCGCACGGAGGTCGGACGCCCGCGCGGGGTGATCTGAATATTCCTTGACACGAATATGCGTGGTGAGGAATCATTCGGCGCATGGACGCACTCCTCGCCGCGCTGGCCGACCCGGCCCGCCGGCGGCTGGTGACGCTGCTGGCCGAGCGGCCCCGCCCGGTCGGCGTGCTGGCGCAGCTCGCCGGCGCGCGCCAGCCCCAGACCACCAAGCACCTGCAGACGCTGGAGCGGGCCGGCGTCGTGACCTCGCAGCGCAGCGGCCAGCGGCGCATCTACGCCCTCCGCTCGGCGCCGCTGCGCGAGCTCGCCGCTGAGCTGGTCCGGCTCGCCGACACCGCCGACGAGCTCGGCGGGTCGCGGGAGACCTTCGAGCGCTACGGCGTGAGCCTCGACGCGGAGCGGCTCGCCGCTCGGGAGGCCGGGTGGGCCGACGGCCGCACCTTCCGCTTCCACCGCTCGCTGGCCGCCGGTCGCGACCGGGTGTGGCGACACCTGACCGAGCCGGCCTTGCTGGCGCGGTGGTGGACGCCGGACGACCTGCGCGTCTCCGAGCTGGTCTTCGACGCCCGTCCCGGCGGTCGCGTCGTCCTGGCGTACCGCGACGCCGAGGACGCCGACGGCACCGACCAGGTCGTCGGCCGGGCCGAGGGCGCCGTGGTCGAGGCCCGACCCGGCCGCCACCTCGCCTACCGCCTCTCGCCGCTGCTCCCCGACGGCAGCGTCGCCTTCACCAGCCGCGTGGACCTCGAGCTGTGGTCCGCCGGCCCGGGGACCGCGCTGGACGTCCGCTACCTGCTCACCGAGAGCACGGTCGACTCCGCCGACTTCGTCGCCGGCATCGAGCTCGGCTTCGGTCAGAGCCTCGACACCCTCGCGGCGCTCCTCGCCGCCGCGCCGGACACCACCGCCCACCACACCACCGACAGGAGCACGTCATGACCGAGCAGACCAGCGGCCGCCGGGTCGTCACCAACCTCGCCCTCTCCCTGGACGGGCGCTACGCGGCCCCGGACGACCCCGCCGACATGAGCTGGGTGATGCCGTACGCCGTCACCGACGTGGCCCGCGACCACCTGACCAGCCTCTGGGAGCCCGCCACCACCGCCCTGCTCGGGCGAGCCAACGCCGAGGGCTTCCTCGGCTGGTGGCCTGCCGTCATCGACATGGAGGGCGCCGACCCGCGCGACGTCGGCTTCGCGAAGTGGCTCGTGGACGTCGACAAGGTCGTGCTCTCCTCGACCCTCGACGCGGCGCCGTGGGAGCGCACGACCATCGAGAACCGGCCGACCGCCGAGGTGGTGGCCGACCTCAAGGCCACCGAAGGCGGCGACATCCTCGTGCCCTCGAGCCCGAGCGTCATCACGGCGCTGCTCGCTGCCGACCTCGTGGACCGGCTGGCCTTCACCCTCTTCCCGGTCTTCCTCGGCGGCGGCCCGCGGCTCTTCGCGGACGGCCTGCCGACCGGTCGGTGGACCCTCGCCCGCGAGGCCGCGGGCGAGCACGGCACCCTGTGCCTGGTCTACGACCGGGTCCGCTGAGCCCTCCTCTGCTGTGGGAGGGTGGCAGCGTCGGTGCGGGTCGTCGCCGTGCTGCGGACTGCCGGGAAAGAGGGTCGATGTCGGTCATCTCCGACTCGGGTTGGAGGCGGGTGCCGGCCGAGCATCGGCTGCTCGGACTCGACAAGCGGTCCTTCCCCTACGCGTTCGCCGTGCTTGCGGTGTTCCTCCTGTTCACGGTGGTGGTCCCGCGGATCAACGCCGCGATCGACTGGGACGACCCGGTGCGCGCCGGCCAGCAGCTCGCGCTCACGGACGACATCGCCTTCACCCCGACCACCGGCTGGAACGTCGAGACCGGCTACCGCCTCGGCCAGGGTGGCTCAGCGGTGCAGAGCGGACGGGCGACGGTGTTCAGCAACGGGGTGACCTTCGCCGTCGTACCCGGTGAGTTCGACGGCACGCCCGCGCAGCTGCTCGATCAGGTCCAGAAGGTCACCAGCTCCACCGGCGACCCGACGTTCCGCGTGGACGGCGACCCCGCCACCGTGACCACGCGCTCGGGGGACGTCGGGGTGATCCAGCCCTACAGCAGCGTCCGCGGCGACGGGCTGGTCGCCGCCTTCGTCATCGACGGCACCGGTATCGAGGTCACCGCCTACGGCCCGCCGGCCCAGCTGCGGGCGGTCGCCGACGACGTCGACGACATGATCACCAGCATCGGGAGCAGCGCGTGAGCAGCCCGGTCGCGAGCGCCGCACCGGCGGCCGGACCGGCCGACGCCGTACGCCGCCAGGCCGAGGCCCTCGAGGCCTCCGCCTGGGGCGAACGGTTCGTCTTCGTCCAGCCCCACAACCTCTGCTTCTGGGTCTACCTGGCACTGACCGCGGTGGGCGGCTTCCAGATCTGGGGGTACTTCGGCCCGCAGTTCGGGTTCTACGCCGAGGCCTTCGCGCTGGCGGCCCTGCTGTGCGGGCTGTGTGGCGTCGCCTGGTGGGCGTGGTTCCGGCACATCGACCGGTGGGAGCGCCAGCCCGCGGGGCTGGTGGTCGCCGGTGCTGTGTGGGGCGCCGTGCCGGCGACCTTCGCGTTCGCCCTCACGGTCAACACCGCGATGCTCGGGATCTACGCGAAGCTGCTCGGCCAGGACTGGAGCGCCGACTGGGCGGCCGGCCTCACGGCGCCGTTCACGGAGGAGGCGGCGAAGCTGTGCGGCTTCGTGCTGCTCATGGGCCTGGCGCCGCGGCTGGTCCGCACCGCCAACGACGGACTGGTGATGGGCGCCTTCATCGGCCTCGGCTTCGCGGTGTTCGAGGACTTCCTCTACGCCGCCCAGGCCACCTCGTCGGCGTTCGGCACCGATCCGGTCGGGAACGCCGTGCAGATGTCGCTCACCCGCATCGGGGCCAGTGCCGTCTCGCACCCGTTGTTCAGCGCGCTGGTCTGCAGCGGGTTCGTGTACCTGCTCGGCACCGCCGCACAGCCCCGGCGGATCGGGCGCGGCCTGGCCTTCGTCCTGGCCGGCATGGTCCTGCACTTCACCTGGGACGATGCCGGCGGCCTCGGTGGCGGCAACGGCCTCGCCACCTTCGGCGTGCTGTTCGCCTCGATCGTGCTGGGCTTCACGCTGCTGACGATCGCCTTCCGTCTGGCTGCCCCCCGGGAGCACCAGTTCGTCCGCGACATCCTCGCCCCTGAGGTCGAGGCCGGCACGCTGACCGCCGAGGAGCTCGACGCCGTCGTCGACAAGGTGGCGCGCAAGGCCTACCGCAAGGCCGCCCACCATCACCGGGAGCGCAGGGCCCGCAAGCACCTGTCCCGCGCCATCCTCGACCTGACCCACGACGTCGCCTCGGCTCGCGGGAGCGACACCGAGGACGTCCGGCACGCCCGCGCCGAGGTGGCCCGGCTCCGGGCGGTCGCCGAGCCCGGGGCGGGCGGACCACCCGCCTGACGGGCGCTGGTCCGGGAAGAGGCCCGATGCCAGACCTGATCTCACCCGAGGGAGGTCTGCCTCGACGGGGTCCAGGTCGAGGAGTTCGGCGGGATGGTCTACGTCAACCTCGACGGCGCCGCCGCGCCGCCGGTCGAGCAGGCCGGTGACCTGGCCGAGGAGATCGCCCGCTGGGCACCCGACGTCGCCGACCTGACCCACGCGAAGCGGCTCACCTACGACGTGAACACGAACTGGAAGAACGTCATCGACAACTTCCTCGAGTGCTACCACTGCCACATCGCCCACAAGGAGTTCGTCGACCTCGTCGACATGGACACCTACGAGGTGAAGACGCACGGCATCTGGTCCAGCCACTTCGCGGAGGCCGGCAAGCACGCGAACGCGGCGTACGACGTGTCGGGCGCCTCGGTCACGGAGCACGCGGTGTGGTGGCTGTGGCCCAACACCTGTCTGTTGCGCTACCCGGGCCGCGGCAACTTCATGGTCTTCCAGGTGCTGCCGGCCGGCCCCGAGCGGACCCTCGAGACCTGGGACTTCTTCCTCGAGACCACCGAGCTCGAGCCGGCCGAGGAGGAGTCGGTGAGGTACATCGACGAGGTGCTCCAGGTCCAGGACATCGGCCTCGTCGAGAGCGTCCAGCGCGGGATGCGCACGCCGGCGTTCGACCAGGGCCGGATCGTCCACGACCCCGCGAGGTCCGGGCTCTCCGAGCACGGCGTGCACCACTTCCACGGGCTGGTGCTCGACGCCTACCGCGCCTGGGGAGCGGGCCGGTTGCGACCCGGGCTCGGCTGAGGGTCGCTGCGCCGGCCCGCACTACCGTGGGGAGGTGCACCGGATCTTCACCACCAGCGTCGCTTCCGTCTACCCGCTGTACGTGGCGAAGCTGGAGAAGAAGGGCCGCACCCGGGCCGAGCTGGACGAGGCGATCGAGTGGCTGACCGGCTTCGACCAGGCCGAGCTCGACCGCCACCTCACCGACGGCACCACCTTCGCCGACTTCTTCGACGCGGCGCGCCTCAACCCCAACGCCACCCTCATCACCGGTGTCGTGTGCGGGGTGCGCGTCGAGGACGTCGAGGATCCGCTCATGCAGAAGATCCGCTACCTCGACAAGCTGGTCGACGAGCTGGCGAAGGGCAAGGCGCTGGACGTCGTGCTGCGGGCGGGCTGACGAGGTGCAGTACGACCCCACCCAGTTCACCGGTGCGGCGCCGCACTACCGGCGCGGGCGGCCGCCGTACTCCGCGCAGCTGGGGGAGGTGCTGGAGCGCGAGCTCGGGCTCGACGGGAGCGGGCGGCTGCTGGACGTCGGGAGCGGCCCGGGGACGGTGGGGCTGGAGCTGGCGCCGCTGTTCGAGCACGTGACGCTGCTCGAGCCGGACGCCGACATGCTGGCCGAGGCGCGGGCGCACGCCGACGAGCGAGGGCTGACCTCGGTCGACTTCGTCCGGGCCACCGCCGAGGAGCTGGGCGACCTCGGTCTGCCGCCGGTGCGGGTGGTGACGTTCGGCCAGTCCTTCCACCGCGTCGACCGGGTGCCCGTCGCCGAGACGGTCCACGACCTGCTCGAACCCGGCGGCGCCCTGGTGCTGGTCGTGCACGACTCGTCGCGGCCCGCGCCGCTGGGCCCAGCGGGCACGCCGCCGATCCCGCACGAGGAGATCGAGGCGCTGGTCCGCGCGCACCTCGGACCGGAGCTGCGTTCCGGCGCTCGGCCCGTCGCGTCGTACGACACGGAGCGGTACGAGGAGACCCTCGCCCGCACGTCCTTCGGGCGACCGCGCATCCTCCACGCACCCGGCCGCCCGGACATCGTGCGCGACGTGGACGGCGTGATCGCCGGATACCTGTCGCTGTCGTACGTCGCCCCGCACCTCTCCGGACCACGGCTCGAGGCCTTCGTCGCCGAGCTGCGCGCCCTCCTCGAAGAGCGGTCCCCGACCGGCGAGTTCTGGGACTGGCCGGGGGACACCGAGCTTCTCGTCGCCCCGCGCCGCTGACCCGGGCCGGTGGTGGCCCGTTGACATCCGGCGCAGACTGGTCGGATGGGCGCACCGAGTGACGCCGACGTGCTGCGGGAGCTGCACGACACCTATGTCTGGGAGGTCAACGCCGCGGTCGGCGAGGACCGGATGGACCTCGTGTGGCGGCTGTCGGACGAGTACGCCGACCAGGCGCTCCACCTGATGGCGAGGGTCGCCTCGCCGGGCTGCGGGCGACCCGACTGCGTCATCTGCGCCCGCTGCACCGCGAGCCCGACCACGCCGACCCGCCGAGGTCGCCGAGCTCGGCGTCGCCGGCTGCGGCCCAGCTGGCGGCGGCACCGAGGCTGAGCCGTCAGCCCCATGGACCGGGTGGTCGGCGCTGACGACCGAGGCATGACCGGCGCCCAGGTCAGCCATCCCGAACCACCCGATGTCGCTAGAGACGACCCGAGCCGGCCCGAGCACGATCGGCGCATGGTGCGATCGGTCCTGGCGGGTGGATGCCTGGCTCTCGCGCTCGTGGGTGTGTCTGCCGGTCCGGCACTGGCCGACCAGCTCGTGGTCGACGGGCTCTCGGTGGACGCGTCGTTGTCCGATGGGACGTACACGGCCGAGATCGCCGTGATCAATCCAGGCGAGGGTGACGTCACCCTGGGTGACGTCGTGGCTCTGACCGACTCGTGCGACGCCGACGTGAGCGACAGGACGATCGGCGGTCTCCGGTCCAGCAAAGTGACGCTGACCTTCGACGAAGGCTGCTTCGGCGACGCGAGCTCGCTCAAGGCCGACCTCGACGGCGACGGCCCGTTGCCGGCGGTCACCATCAAGCGTGCCGACGAGGACCATCCCTGGCTGCCCCTGTGGCTCAGCGCGTACGCAGCGCTGGGCTTCGGCCTGGGCGTGGCAGTGATCGGCACCGAGATGGTCTCGCGGATCAGCGCTGCCCGGCAGGCGCGCAACCTTCCTGACAGCCCGACGGGCGCGGAACGAGAAGAGGCGTACGACGAGGTCAGGGCCCGGGTCGATGTGCGCTTCGGCCAAGTGGCTCCCGGCGAGATCTTGGATTGGAAGCTCGACCTCGACCCCCCGGCCGAGTACGGGCTGACCTCCGAGGTCGATGGCCTCGAAGCCGGGTGGTCGTTCAAGGACTCCTGGGCGGCGAACCTCACCGTGGCGACGACCGCGTTCGTCGCGCTTCTCAACAGTGCGGACACCTTCACCGCGGTGTTGGGCGAGGAGCCGGAGGCGGCACTCGCGATCATGACGGTCGCCGGCCTCGTCAGTGCGGTGCTGATCGCCGTGGCGAACACCGTTGCGAAGCTGGTGGGGGACTCGCCGTCGAAGGTGACGACCGGCGGATTGATCCTCTCGACCTCGCTGGTCGTAGCGGCGGCGATGCTGCAGATTGGCACGGTCGGCGGCGTTGCTCTCACGCTTGTCGACGGCGTGGTCGCCTGGATCGCGGTCATCGTGCTGACTCTCACTGTCGCCGCCGCCCTCCTCTGGTACGCCGGCGCCACATTGAAGAGCACGCTCGAGGCAGGGGCGGTTGACGCTGCGCTGCCAGTGATCCCGTCGGACGCCTTTGACACCTGGGCGGCGACCAGTGCCTGGCAGGAGAGCGTCGTCCGAGACCGGATCAAGGTGACCTATGCCGACTGGCTGACGACGCCGCCTCCGAGCGCGGTGCTGCCCTACCCGACAGCGCCGACGATGGTCCTGGCGACGTCTCCGGGCGACGACGTGAGGGCGTCACTCATCTGAGCCTGGGCCGTCAGCCCCGGTGTCGCACCGCCACGACCTTCCCGCCGGGCGTGAACACGACCTTCACCAGCACGCGGTCAGCTCCGGGCGCCTTCGCGCAGAACCCGAAGGTCCGGCCGAGCCGGGTGTAGGGCTGACCGACGGCCGCCATCACCGCGCGGGTGGTCATGCCGGGGCGGACGAGCCGCGTCGAGCGTCGAGACCCGCTTGCGCAGCTCGGGGTTGCGGCAGCTGTCGGGGGCGATGCCCATCGGCGCGCTCCCACATCTGCAGGTAGGCCTCGGGCCCGCGGGTCATGTCCTCGGTGATCGCGGCGCCGCTCGGAGCCGGCGACCTTGGCGAGGTCGGCGATCCAGTCGGGGTAGAGGCCGTACTGCGCGACGCCGTCGGAGTTGATGTCCCAGGTGCGCTGGCCGGCGGTCTGGCGGTGGATGGTCACGCCGTTGAGCCCCTTGAACGGGTACGTGACCGGGTTGGCGCACCCCGGCGCCGCGCGGGTTGCCCTGGGCGCCGAGGCCGTTCATGTCGGCGCCGTACCCGATCCCCCAGTAGTAGCGCGGGTCCGCCCAGCCGACGTGCCGGCGCCACTTCTCGACGAAGCCCGTCGAGTCGCCGGCGTACGGCGTGATGAAGCCGCCCTCCTGGTAGATGCGCGGGTACGCGTCGGGTGTCGCCCACGAGTGCGACGACACGACGCCGTGAGTAGCCGAGCGCGTCGATGGTGTCGAGCGACGACTTCCGCGCCTTCACCGACATGTGGTCGGGGTCGAAGATCATGTGCCGCTGCGCGAGCGCCTTGATCGTGTGCTCGCCGAGCGTGGTCAGGCCGCGCGCGTTGCAGTGGTCCGGCGGCGGGTAGAGCGGCAGCGCGATGCTCGGCAGGCCGAGCTGGGCGATCGCGCCGAACAGCGCGTCCTGCTGCTGCCGGCTGAGTGCCCGGCGCTGCGACCTGGTTCGTGATCGTGGCTCTCGCCGTCGGCAGGCTCGCAGTGCCGCATGTCCCAGAAGGACCCGGTCTCGAGGAAGTTCGCGGCGTTGACCAGCCCGCCGACCGCGCCGGTGTCGCCGGCCACGCCGGCCAGCGCGTTGTCGAACTTGTTGACCAGCTCCATCTGGCGCACGCCGAGCCGGCGGACCTCGTCGAGCTGCCGGTCGATGTCGGCGATCGAGCAGGTCGGCACGTCGAGCTTCATCGTGCAGCCGAACGGCACCGAGGTCTCGATGCCCATGACCACCGCCATCTTCCCGGCGTTGATCACCTTCCGGGCCTGGAACGGGTTCGTGACGATCCGGTAGAAGCCCTTGCCGGGCCCGCCGAACTGCGCGTCGATGTAGTCCTGCATCTCGTACATGTCCTTGGCCTGCAGGCGGATCGAGTCCATGTCGTCGCAGGAGTTCCGCTTGAGCGGGTAGAGCATGCAGAGCTGGTTGTTCTCGACCAGCAGGTTCACGAAGATCCGCTGCCCGCCGCGCCACGACCGCTCCAGCCACCGGTAGTAGGTGCCCTCGTGGGTCAGCGACTCCGGCGCCGGCCAGTCCTTGAACGTCGGCCAGCCGACCGGGTCGTGGTGCGGCTCGCCGGACAGCACCGACCTCGAGGACGCCGCCGTACCCGCCGGTGACGGTGTGGTCGGGGCAGTCGACCAGTGCGTACGGCGCCCCGAACCGGTCCCACGGCTTGCCGCAGTGCGCGTCGCCGCCGAGGAACTCGAAGGCCATGCCGTGGGTGTGCGCGTCGACGTACCCGCGCACCTCCTGGTACGGCGTCACGCCGCCGTGCGGCCGCCCGGAGACGTCGATCCCCGCCTCGGGGTAGGCGGTGCAGCCCGTGGTCCGCGTGCAGCGCGAACGTGTGTCCTGCCGCCGACGGCGAGCGGCTTGCCGGCGTTGCTGAACGAGAAGCCGTGCCGCGCCGGCGCGCCGTCCAGATCGTCGCGTCGCCGGGCGCGGCGGCGCTGCCGCCGTTGACGAGGAACCGGCGGTCGGGCGTGTAGAGCAGGTAGTCGCCGAGGTCGGTCGGCTTGAAGTAGAGCGGCCGTCCGCCGAGGTCGTAGCAGCCGTTGGCCATCGCGTAGCGGTCCTGCGGGCGCCGCAGCCGCTTCTGCATCGACCGCGCACCTTCGTCAGCCGCGGGTCCCGCATCTTCCGCTCGGCCGCGACGGTCGCCGCGCCCGCGGCGCGCGGCTGAGGAAGGTGCTCGGGTCGCGGACGTCCTTGCCCGTCTCGCCGGCGCGGGAGACCGCGTTCTTGGTCCTCGGGTCGTTGTGCACGTGCGGTGGCGTGCCCGGCGGGTCGACGTGCGGCCGCGCCTCGAGGGTCCGCTGCCGCTGGGCGTCGACGCCCGCCCGCAGCGTGCCCTGTCCGCTCGCCGCCGTACGACGGCAGCGTGACCGCCCCGACGACGAGCGCGACCGCCAGCAGGACGGGCACACCCGAGGTGCCGGAGACGTTCCACGACCAAGGAAACGGCGCAGGGTGCGTCGAGGTCACGCCGGCGGTGGTACGGCCACCGGCTCCTCCTCGTCGCCCAGGCCGGCGACCGCGGCGAGGATCAGCAGCGTGCCGACCACGCCGGCGGCGCCGAGCCGCTCGTCGAGGACCAGCGCCGCGGCGACGGCCGCGGTGACCGGCTCGAGCAGCGTCGCGATCACCGCGGAGCTGCCGGTCGTGGTGCGCAGGCCGGCGTAGAGCAGGCCGTAGGCCAGCGCCATGGTGACGAGACCGAGGTAGAGCAGGCCGACGACGGCGACGGGATCGGTGGTCACCAACCGGCCCTCACCGCTGGTCGCGAGCAGCCCGAACGGCAGCAGGAACAGGGTGCCCACGGTCGTGGTCGTGGTGGTCAGCGCCAGTGGGCCGGCGACCTGGGCGAGGGGGCGGCCGAGCTCGGTCGCGACGGCGTACGCCGTGCCGGAGGCGAGTGCGAGCAGCACCCCGAGGGTCGGATGCGGGCCGGTCTCGCCCGAGCCCGAGGTCGCGCTGACCAGCACCAGGCCCAGCAGCGCGACCGCCAGCACGAGCAACCGGGTGGTCCGCGGCCGACGGCGTGACCGCACCGCGTCGGCCACCGTGAGCAGGACCGGCGCGATGCCGAGGCTGACCACCGTCGAGACGGTGACGCCGGTCGCGACGACCGAGCCGAAGTAGCAGGCCTGGTAGAGCGCGGTGCCGGTGCCCACCGCGACCGCCCGGCCGGGGTGGCTGCGCACCAGCGCCCGGACCGCGCCGAGCTGACGGGCCACGATCACCACGGCGAACAGGGCCAGCGCGGCGAGCAGCATCCGCCACGCACTGATGGTCAGCACCGACATCGGCTCGTGCTCGCGGACCAGCTGGACGACCAGCCCGCCGGTGCCCCACAGCACGCCGGCCAGGCAGACCTGGACCAGGCCCCAGCGGGCCTCGGACCTCGACGTCAACGCGGCGCGCCGCCGAAGCGGGTGGTGAGCAGCCGAGCCGTGCGGCGCACCTCCTCGGCCAGCGTCCCCGGGTCGGCCTCGCCCTCGGCGTACGTCACCGCGACCCCGGCCAGCGGGTGCTGGTTGTGGTCGAGCACGGCGACGGCCACGCTGGACAGCCCGGGCGTCACCTCGCCGGCCTCGAGGGCGTAGCCCCGCGCCGGGTCTCGGTGAGCAGGGCGCGCAGCCCGCTGAGGGTCCGCGGCCCCGACCCGTGCCGGTCCACGAACGCGGCCGTCGACGGGTACAGCGCGCGCACCTGCGCGGCGGGCAGGTGCGCGAGCACCGCGCGCCCGCTGGCGGTCAGCTGCGGCCGGGAGCCGGACGCCGACGTCGGTGACCAGCGGCCGACGACCGGGGGCCCGCTCCTCCAGCACGTAGAGGACGTCGCGGCCGTGCAGCACCGCGAGGTGGGCGCTCTGCCGGGTGCGGTCGACCAGCTCGGCCAGCGGCCGGCGCGCGATCCGCTGGAGCGGCGCCTGTCGCGCGTACCCGCTGCCCACCTCGAAGGCCGCGACGCCCAGCCCGTAGCGGTGCTCGTCGGCCAGGTGCACGACGAAGCCCTCGGCGACCATCGCGGTGACCAGGTGGTACGCCGAGCTGCGCGGGCAGCTCGCAGGCGCGGGCGATCGCGTCGAGCGGCACCGGGTCGGGCTGGCTGGCCAGGTAGCGGAGCACCCGCAGCGCGCGCGTCGCGGCGGGGACCTGGGGCATGCCCCGACCGTAGGGGACTGGTACCTTCGGCGGTCCGGGACCCGGGCCCCCAATATCCTGACGACGGACGAGAACGAGGGGGTCCCGTGCACGTTGTCACCGTCGTGGCGAGGAACTTCCTGCCGCGCGCGGCCGTGCTCGCCCGCACCTACCGTGAGCACAACCCCGGCGACCGGTTCTGGGTGCTCGTGGTCGACGCCGAGCCCGACGAGGTCGCGGGCACCGCCGACTACGCCGTGCTGACGCCCGCCGACCTCGACCTGGCGGCCGACGAGTTCCAGCGGATGGCGCTGATCTACGACGTCACCGAGCTCTCCACCGCGCTCAAGCCCTGGGCCCTCGACCTGCTCCTCGCGCGCGGCGCAGAGGTGGCGATGTACCTCGACGCCGACATCGCGGTCTACGCCTCCCTCCACGACATCGAGGCGCTCAGCCTCGAGCGCGGCATCGTGCTGACCCCGCACACCACCGTGCCGATGCCGCGCGACGGCCTCGCGCCCAGCGAGGCCCAGATCATGGCCGCGGGGATCTTCAACCTCGGCTTCATCGCGCTCGACCAGAGCGGCCGCTCGATGCTCGCGTGGTGGCAGGAGCGGCTGCTGCGCGACTGCGTCAGCGCGCCGACCGAGATGCTCTTCGCCGACCAGCGGTGGATCGACCTGGTGCCCGGCTACTTCCGGCACACCGTGCTCAGCGACCCGACGTACAACGTCGCCTACTGGAACCTCGACTCCCGTCCGCTGGTCCGCACCGACGGTGTCGTGCACGTCGAGGGGCAGGGGCCGCTGCACTTCTTCCACTTCAGTGGCTACGAGCCGGACCGCCCCTGGGTGCTGACCAAGTACCACCTCGAACGGCCGCGGGTCGTGCTCAGCGAGCACCCGGTGGTCGCCGAGCTGTGCCGCGAGTACGCCGGGTGGATCACGGACCCGGCCATCGGCGCGGGTCCGCGCGGTGCCGTGGTCGACCTGCGCTACCGGTTCGACCGGCTGCCCGACGGCACCCGGGTCACCCGGGCGATGCGCAGCGCCCTGCGGGTGGCCGTGGTGGGATCGGACCGCAGCGGCGCGGGGCACCCGCCGGGTTGGCACGACGGCGACGCGGTCCGCGCCTGGTTCTGCGAGCCGGTCCGGGACGACGGCCCGACCAACCGCTACCTGCACGCCCTGTGGCAGGCCCGCAGCGACCTCCAGGCCCGGTTCCCGGCGCCGCTGGGGGCCGACAGCGGCGCGTTGCTCGAATGGGCCTGGTCCTGGGCGACCGTGGACCCCGACATCGTGGTGGAGCTCCTGCCGGCGGCCGCGTCCGGAGCGGAGGTCGCGGCCGGTCACGCGCGGGGGGTCAACCTCGCCGGCTACTTCACCTCCGAGACGGGCGTCGGCGAGATGGGTCGGCTGCTGGTCGACGGCGTGCGCGCGGCCGGCCTGCCCTGCTCCACGGTGGTCGACGCCTCGAGCGTGAGCCGGCAGGACCACGCGTTCGCGGCCTCGCCCGACCGGGCCCGCTACCCGGTCACGATCGCGGCGGTGAACGCCGACGAGCTCCCGCGCTGGGCCCGGGAGAGCGACCCCGCGCTGCGTCGCGGCCGCACCGTGGGCATGTGGGCCTGGGAGGTCGAGGAGTTCGCCGGGTACGACGAGGCGCTGGAGCTGGTCGACGAGGTCTGGACGCTGTCGACGTTCTCGCGCGACGCCATCGCCCGGGCCACGGACAAGCCGGTGCACGTCGTCCCGCTGCCCGTGCGGGAGCCGGAGCCCGCACCGCAGCTCGATCGAGCCGCACTCGGCCTGCCCGAGGGCCCCTACCTCCTCTTCGTCTTCGACTACCTGAGCGTCTTCGAGCGGAAGAACCCCCTGGGCCTGGTCGCCGCGTTCTGCCGTGCCTTCCCCGAGGGCGGCGGCCCGGCGCTGGTGGTCAAGTCGGTGAACGGCGACCGGTTCCGGTCCGACCGCGAACGGCTCCGCTCCGCGGTCGCGGGGCGGCCGGACATCACGCTGGTGGAGGACTTCCTCGACCGCGACCAGCTCGATGCCCTGATGGCCGGGTGCGCGGCGTACGTCTCGTTGCACCGGGCCGAGGGCTACGGCCTCACGATGGCCGAGGCCATGGCGCGCGGCCGGCCGGTCGTCGCGACGGCGTACTCGGGCAACCTCGACTTCATGGACGACACCACCGCGCTGCTGGTGCCGCACGAGCTGGCGCCGGTGCCCGCGGGCTCCGGGCCCTACCCGGCCTCGACGGTGTGGGCCGAGCCCGACCTCGAGCGCGCTGCCGCGCACCTCCGGTGGGTGGCCGAGCACCCGGCCGAGGCCGCCGAGCTCGGCACCCGGGCCGCGGCCCGGGTGCGGGAGACCGGGTCGATCAGCCGGACCGCGGACTTCATCACCGACCGGGTCGACGCGGCCCTGGCCGCGCTGGCGGCCCCGCCCCTCGAGCGGGACCCCGACCAGAACCGCGCGGAGCGGGCGATCAAGCGCGCCCGCCGCGCGGTCCGCGAGCCCGCGACCGGGCGGCGGCTCGGCTGGCTGGGCGGCTTCGACCGCCGGCAGCAGGAGCGGTTCCACCAGGTGCTGCAGGCGCTCGGGCTGGTGCGCCGGCGCGCGGACCGGGCCCTCAAGGTCGCGCAGGAGAACCGGCGCGAGCTGCGCCGCGTGACGGAGCGGGCCGACGCCCTGGAGGCCGGGGTCACCACCGGCCGCCTGCAGAACGCCCGCGTCGCCGGGCTGGCCGACGCCGTGGCCAAGCTCCGCGAGCGGGTCGATGCCGAGGCCCGGGCCGCCGGCAGGCAGCGGCAGCTCTCGGGCGACGGCGTGGGCCGCGGACTCTGGGACGGTGAGCGGCTCGGCTTCGGCCATCCCGACGAGGTGCCCGACACCTCCGACGTGGTGCGCGGGACGGAGTCCGCGGTGCTGGAGCAGCTCGCCGGGTACGCCCCCCTGCTGGCCGGCCACGCACCGGTCCTCGACGTGGGCTGCGGTCGCGGCGAGCTGCTGCGGGTGCTGGCCGAGCACGGCACCGAGGCGCGGGGCGTCGACCTCGACGCCGACGCGGTCAACCGGGCCAAGGCCCACGGCGTGGACGCCACGGTCGGCGACGGCGTGGAGACGCTGTCGTCGAGCGGGACCGCGAGCTGGGGAGCGGTGGTCGCCACCCGGGTCGTCGAGCACCTCACGCCCGGCGACGTGCGCCGCCTCTTCGGCGAGACGCACCGGGCCCTGCGGCGCGACGGCATGTTCGTCGTCGAGGCGGTCAACCCGCACGCGCCGGGCACGATGGCGTCGTTCTGGGTCGACCCGGGTCATGTGCGGCCCTACGACCCCGACGCGCTGCTGCTCCTCGCCAGGGAGTGCGGCTACCGGTCGGCCCGGATCGACTTCGTCGACGGCAGCGGCGACGCGGAGCACGACCTGCGGACGTGCACCGCCTACACGCTGGTCGCCACCGCCTGACGCTCAGGCCGGACGGCGCGGTGGCGAGACGTCGCCGGGCCGGTAGTCCTCGCTGCGGTGGTCGACCGCGGGGTCGAGCCGGTCGGCCTCGCGGAGCGTGTCCTCCCGCTGCGCCTCGGTCTGGGCCAGCTCGCGCTCGGCCTCCGCGGCGCGGGCCTCGGCGATCTCGGCCTGCTCGCGGGCCTGCTCCGCCGCGGCCGCGCGAGCGGCCTCTCGCGCGCGACATCTCGACGTCCCCGGACTGGGCCGCGGCCTCGGTGCGCAGCTCTTCGGCCTCGTGGGCTCGTCGCTCCTGGCCCCTGGTGCGCATCAGCAGCCACGCCACCACGGCGACCACCAGCACGACGGCGACGACCACGACGATCATGGCAACGGTGTCCGACATGTGTTTCCTCCCATCTCCCCCGCGACTGCGGCCCCGGTACCCCGACCTGGCGCGACGGGGTCGGTCAGAGCGGGAGCAGCGCCGCCACCCGGCCGCCGGCCGGGCCCGGGCCGGCCTCGAGCGTCCCGCCCAGCTCGGTGGCCCGCTCGCGCATCGACGACAGGCCCGACGCCCGGGCGCCACGCGCCGCTGCGGCCGCGGTCGGTCACCTCGAGGTGCAGCCCGTCCGCGGCCGGCTCGCAGCCGCACCGACGCGGACGCGCTGGTGCTGTGCCGGGCCACGTTGGTGAGGGCCTCGGTGACGATGCGGTACGCCGCCACCTCGACCGCCGCCGGCAGGTCCGGGAACTCCTCGGGCGCGGTGACGTCCACGGCCACCGGCTCGCCGTCGCGGTTGCGCAGCCCGACCGCCTGCTGCCGCAGCGCCGGGCACCAGGCCGAGCTCGTCGAGCGCCGGCGGCCGCATCGCGTAGACCATCCGCCGGATCTCCTCGATCGCCGATCACCGTGTCGGCGCGCAGCTGGGCCACCATCTCCTCGGCGGCGGCCGGGTCGGTGCGGATCAGGTTGCGCGCCGCGTCGGAGGTGAACGCCACCCCGGACAGCCGCGGCCCGAGCCCGTCGTGCAGCTCGCGCCGGAGCCGGCGCCGCTCCTCCTCGACCGCCGCGATGGTCTGGCCGCGCGACTCGATGAGGTCCTCGGCCAGCGCCCGGGCCCGCAGCGTCTGGGCCAGCAGCGGGACGGTCAGCCGCAGCACCTGCTCGTCGCCGGCCGAGAAGGACAGGTCGCCGGGCCGCAGCCCGACCACCAGCTCGCCCGCGCCGTCGAGGTCGAGGGTGCGCGTGTGCGTGGTCTCGGTACCGGAGCGCGGCCAGCGGGACGCCGTCGACCACGAGCGCGGCGTACGGGATGACCAGCGCCTCCCGGATCGCCCGCAGCGCGACGACCGGGTCCGCGCCGATCCGCCCGGCCACCGCCGACGCGGCGCCGAGCGGGTCGGGCCGCTCGCCGAACAGCAGCTGGTCGACGACGCCGCGGAGCAGCACGCAGGTCGGGTGGTAGGCCGTCGCGGCGAGCGCCGCGACCAGGGCCTGCGCGCCGGTGTTGAGCTCGTCGGCACCCAGGGCGTCGAGCAGGGCCAGCGCGAGCACGAAGAGCGACATCACCGTGACCAGCGCGGCACCGTGCACGACCGTCGCTGACCACGAGGCCGCGGACGTCGACGAGGTCGGGCAGCGTGGCGCCGACGTACATCGCCGGCCCGACCAGGGCGAACACCGCGGTCGCCGAGCGACGGCAGCGGTGCCGCTGGCGAAGCCCTCGGTGGAGAAGGCGGCGAAGAAGTAGAGGAGCCCGGTCAGGACCAGCGCCAGCGACATCCACACGAGCGCGCGGCGCTCGCGGTCCGCGGACGACCTCGATCCGCCACCAGGTGTGGACCAGGAGCGCGCAGCCCTGGATCAGCCCCATCAGCCCGGTCGACCCCCGGGTCGGCGTACGCGACGCGCCGACGACGCCGCAGCCGAGGATGACGACCAGGCTGACGAAGTCGACGGGGTGTCGCCAGCGGAGCCGCGGATAGGTGGCGAGCGCGGCCGGGGCCGAGCAGCGACACCGCGAGCACGCCGAGCAGCGCGGCCGAGTCGTCGTGGCCGGAGGCCAGCAGCATCGCGGCCGCGGATGCCAGGCGGCACCCGGCGCACGACGAGCAGGGTCGCGGACACGAGCGCCTGCCGCCGGAGCAGCAGCGCCACGCCCGACGCACCGCGTCGACACCGCGACGATCGCGACGGCCAGCGCGAACGGCGTCCACGGCCTAGCCGCCCAGGCCGCGCTCGCGGGCCCGGATCACCGCCGCGGTCCGGTCGGCTCACCTCGAGCTTGGCGAAGATCGTGGTCAGGTTGTTGCTCACCGTCTTGGGCGAGAGGTGCAGCGTCGACGGCGATCTCGGCGGTACGTCGACCGTGCGCGAGCAGGCCGAGGATGTCGCGCTCGCGTGCGGTCAGCTCGGGGAACGGCTCGTCGGCCGCGGCGGCGCCGGCGGGTTCGCGAAGTGCTCGAGCATCCGGGACGGCGATGCGCGGCGCCGAAGATCGCCTGGCCGCGGACGACCGCCCGGATCGCGTCGGCGATCTCGTCCTGCTCGGCGCCCTTGAGCAGGTAGCCGCGCGCGCCGGCCTGCATCGCGGTGAAGACGGTCGCGTCCTCGTCGTACATCGTCAGCACCAGCACCGCGGTCTCCGGCACCGCCTTGCGGATCCGCCGGGTCGCCTCGACGCCGTCGATGCCCGGGCATCCGCACGTCCATCAGCACGACGTCCGGCTTGGTCAGCTGGGTCTCGCGGACCGCCGCCTCGCCGTCCTCGGCCTCGCCGACCACCTCGAAGCTCGTCGAGGGTGCCGAGCAGCGCGGCCAGTCCGCGGCGCACGACGGGGTGGTCGTCGGCGAGCAGCACGCGGATCGGCACCCGCCCATCATCGCGGTCAGCGGGCCCCGCCGCGCTTGGGAAGAAGTTCCCGCCTCGTCGGGCTGGTCGGGAAGCCCGCGGGAGGAGATGCTCTGGGGAGGGGACATGGCGCCGGGCCGACGGTGGAGCCATCCAGTCCACGACTCACCTCGGAGGTAGACCATGTCCAGCACCACACTCGCCCCGACCCGGGCCGGCACCACCGACCAAGCAGAAGGTCGGCCTCGTCATCTGCATGCTCTACGGCCTGACCAACATCCCGTCCGTCCTCGTTCCCGGCACCGGACGGCGAGGAGGGGCCGCCGATGGCGATCCTCGTCGTCGGCAGCGTCCTCGGCGTCGTCGGCCTCGTCGCCGCGATCCTGGCCTGGCGCGGCAACCGGGTGGCGCTGCGGGTCGCCGCCGGCGCGATCATCGTGATCACCCTGACCGGGCTGCCGGCGTTCTTCGTCGACGTGCCGATGGGCATCAAGGCCCTGGTCGGCGTTCAGCGTGGTGCTCACCGTGCGTCGCCGTCGTGCTGATGTTCTCCGGCGACCGGCGCCCCGCGCCCGTCACGGACTGAGGCCCGCCGATGATCGCGGTCGTCACGCATCCTCAGCGCCTTCCCGCTCGGCTTCTTCCTGCGCGACCGGCTCGCCGCCAACACGGCGTACGCCATCGCCTACCTGTGGGCGTTCGTCTTCCAGAGCCTCTACCTGATGCTGGACTCGCTCAACGAGAGCCGAACCCGGCCTTCGAGCCGACGAGTTCCCGCTGTCCTACGGCGTGGTCACGCTGCGCGATCTTCGTGGTCGGCTTCGGGCTCGTGCAGCTCGGCCACCGCGTCGGCCGCGGTCGCCGCAGCGGCGTCAGGAGAGCTCGCGCTCGTCCCGGACCGGCACCAGCGCCAGCGCGGCCAGCGGGAACACCGCGGCCAGCGCGAACGTCGCCGGGTAGCCGAGCCCGGTCACGGTCAGCCCGGCCAGCGGCGGGACCGCGGCCGCGGTGAGGAACTGGGCGGTGTTCTGCACGCCGAGGGCGCGGCCGGACCAGAACGGTCCGGCCCGCTCGGCGACCGCGGTGAACGCCAGTCCGTTGTCGGCCACCGTCACCACGGTGGCCAGCACCACGAGCGGTACGGCGACCGGCAGCGTCGAGCCCGGCGGCCGCGCCCAGCAGCAGCATCGTCGCGGCCGCCGCGACCGTCACCCAGCGCAGCGGCCGCATCCGGCTGGCCACCACGTCGGAGAGCTGGCCGGCGCGCGATCCGGCCGAGCGCGCCGGCCACCTGGGCGCCGGCGACCAGGGCGCCGGCCGCGGCCGGCGACCAGTGCCGGTCCTGGACCAGCCAGACCAGCGCGAAGGTCCACACCACGAACTGCGGGACCACCAGCAGCACCGAGACCCCGTGGATGCGGTGCAGGTAGCGGTCGGCGCGGTAGGGGTTCGGCGCGGCGGTCGGTCCGCTCGGCCGGCCGCGGCGGGTCGACGACGACGAGCGCGACCAGCACGCGCCGCCAGCGGCGCAGGCGGCGACCGGGACCCACACCGCGGCGTACGGCCCGGACCGGTCGGCCACCACCGCCATGGTCGCGGCGGCGACGCCGACGCCGACCGGCTGGGCCATCTGCCGGATCCCCATCGCGAGGCCCGCGCCGCCCGGCCGGGAACCAGCCGACCACCACCCGGCCGCTGGCCACGTTGCTGCTGGCGGCGGCGAGGCCGGCCAGCCCGAGCGCCGAGCGCGAGCGTCACCGACGACCCGGACAGCGCCGCGAGCGACGCCGAAGCAGCGCCGCGCCCACCAGCCCGACCAGCAGCACCAGCCGCTCACCGCGGCGGTCGGTCACGAAGCCCCACGGGACCAGCGCGACGCATCACGCCGACCATCGGTGCGGCCGCCACCAGCCCGGCCTCGGCCAGGGTCAGCCCCTCGCGTCGTGCAGCGCCGGGATCAGGAACGCCGGGCCGTGCACCATCACCGCGGTCGCGGCCTGGGCCACGCGTGCTCGCCGCGAGCATCGCCCAGCGCCGGCGGACGCCGACCTCGGCGGCGGGGTCGACGGTCGCGGTCACCCGACGATTGAACGACGCCGAGTCGTCGCGTCCGCCGTGCGCTCGGTTTCGAGACGGCTCCGTGGCGCCCGGTCACTGTTACTGCGATCCGGCACCGACAGTGTCTCGCATCCGAGACGACCGGCGGCGTCCAGCTCTGGTCGCGGCCTGTGCCGAGGCGTTTGGATGGGCCCATGGCCACCCTGACCTCCGCACTCCCGCTCACCGCGCCCCGCACCGGTGACCGTCGACGTCGGGCGCGCTCGCGCCCGAGGACGTCGTCGCGGTGGCCCGCGACGGTGCGCCGGTCGTGCTCAGCGAGGCCGCCCTCGCCGCGATCGACCGGGCCCGCGCGGTGGTCGAGGAGCTCGCGGCCGCGCCCACGCCGGCGTACGGCATCTCGACCGGGTTCGGCGCGCTCGCCACCCGGCACATCCCGACCGAGATGCGCGCCCAGCTCCAGCGCTCGCTGGTCCGCTCGCACGCGGCCGGCTCCGGCCCGGAGGTCGAGCGCGAGGTGGTCCGGGCGCTGATGCTGCTGCGGCTCTCGACGCTGGCCACCGGGCACACCGGCGTCCGCCGCGAGACCGCGCAGCTGCTGGCCGACCTGCTCTCGCACGGGATCACCCCGGTGGTCCACGAGTACGGCTCGCTCGGCTGCTCCGGCGACCTCGCGCCGCTCTCGCACTGCGCGCTCGCGCTGATGGGCGAGGGCACGGTGCGCGACGCGTCCGGCGCGCTGGTGCCGGCCGCCGAGGCGCTCGCCGCCGCCGGGCTGACGCCGGTCGAGCTGGCCGCCAAGGAGGGGCTCGCCCTCATCAACGGCACCGACGGCATGCTCGGCATGCTGGTCATGGCGATCGCCGACCTGCGCCGGCTGCTGCGCACGGCGGACGTCGCCGCCGCGATGTCGGTCGAGGGCCAGCTCGGCACCGACCGGGTGTTCGCGCCCGAGCTGCAGGCGATCCGGCCGCACCCGGGCCAGGCGCTCTCCGCGGCCAACCTGGTCGCCCTGCTCGCCGACTCCGGCGTCGTCGCCTGCGCACCGCGGCCCGGACTGCAACCGGGTCCAGGACGCCTACTCGCTGCGCTGCTCGCCGCAGGTGCACGGCGCCGCCCGCGACACCGTCGAGCACGCCGCGACCGTCGCCGGCCGCGAGCTCGCCTCGGCGGTCGACAACCCCGTCGTGCTCGCCGAGGAGGGCCGGGTCGAGTCCAACGGCAACTTCCACGGCGCCCCGGTCGGCTACGTGCTCGACTTCCTCGCCATCGTCGCCGCCGACGTGGCCTCGCATCAGCGAGCGGCGCACGGACCGGTTCCTCGACAAGGCCCGCAACCACGGGCTGCCGCCGTTCCTGGCCGGCGACCCGGGCGTCGACAGCGGCCACATGATCGCGCAGTACACGCAGGCCGCGATCGTCTCCGAGCTGAAGCGGCTCGCCGTCCCGGCCAGCGTCGACTCGATCCCCTCCAGCGCCATGCAGGAGGACCACGTCTCGATGGGCTGGTCGGCCGCGCGCAAGCTGCGCCGCTCGGTCGACGGGCTGACCCGGGTGTCGCCGTCGAGGTGCTCACCGCCGCCCGCGCGCTCGACCTGCGCGCGCCGCTCGAGCCGTCGCCCGCCACCGCCGCCGTGGTCCGGCTGCTGCGCGCGCAGCGGCGTCGAGGGCCCCGGCCCCGACCGCCACCTCTCGCCCGAGATCGAGACCGCCGTCCAGCTGGTCGCGTCGGGCGCCGTCCTCACCGCGGTCGAAGAAGTGATCGGAGACCTCGCCTGATCGAGGCCCCCGACGAGGTGGTCAGTCCAGGGCCTTCAGGACGCGTCGCGCCGTGATGTGGCCGATGCGGTACGCGTCGACCATCGCCGTCCGGAAGTGCAGTCCACCGACCAGATCCGCGCGTGGAACGCGTCGTCCTCCCAGGCGCTCAGCCGCTTGTAGCTCCGGTGGATCGGCGAGGTGGGATGGGATCAGCTCACAGCTTGGTGCGTCTCGCCGAGCGTCTGGCGGATCACCTCGACCGCCGCGCTGGTGAGCGCAGCCGTGCCCGCTCACGTAGTCGGAGTAGGGCGGGTTCGGGATCAGCGGCGTCCAGGTGGCGTCGCGGGGTCGTCGCGGGGTTGCCGTCGAGCTCGGCGTCCTGGATCGCCTGCGATGGGACGCCAGAAGCCCGACGTCCCGCTTGAGCCGCCAGCACTGGATGAGCGAGTCGGTCATGCGCGGCGTGCACGGCCGCGAAGAGGCGGGCCGTGTCGGACAGCCGACATCGGGTGACGCTCGAGATAGCGGATGAGGGCGTCACCGAGCATGGGAGTCGACGTTGGCGTTGAAGAACAGCGCCGTCTGCCGCTGGGCCTCGGTGCGCGTGGTCGAGGTCGATGCGCCCCAGGCTCTTCACCTCCTCGAACTGGGTGGTGTACGCCGCTGCTCGTGAGGGCGTCCGGGCCGTCGACCTTGACCGTGCTTCTTGACCACCAGGTGTCGCAGCGAGCCGAGCCAGGCGCCGAGCATGTCGCGTCGCCGGTGGCGCCGGCTGCCACACGCCGGGCGCCGGGCGGCTTGCAGTAGTGGATGGTGGCGTCCAGGTAGTCGTCACCGCGCTCGCTCGTCGAGGACGCCACGCGCCGGCCCGCTTCCCGACCTTGACGCCGAAGCCGCTTGGCCGGGCCCGAGCGCCACGGCGGCCAGGCTCGCGGCGCGGTCGGCCCCGAGCTTGCCGCGCAGCGGCGGGGTAGTAGTGCTGCAGCACCTGGTACGCCGCCGCGACGACCGCCGCGCGCTCGGAGGAAGCCCGGTCTGCGCGACAGCGACTGCCTGGACGGCCCGGTGCATCGCCAGCGAGGTGAACCCGAGCACGGGAACGCCGACCGGGATCGGCGTCGCGGCGTCGGTGTACACGGTGCGGAAGGCGATGCGCTCCCAGTTGAGCAGCATCTGCGGCCTGTCGCGACCGCGGATGTGTCCGCCGGGCCGAGGTTCGGGCGCAGCGGCAGCGGGGCCGGCGTGGCAGCGGACGGGTGCCGCGGCGAGGAGCGCGGCCGTGAGGGCCGCCGTGGAGAAGCAAGGCGCAGGAGCGTCGGACGAGGTGCATGGTTCCCCCAGGTAGAAGCTGTCAGGTACTTCCGTCCTCCTTGGCACGGGGCCGTCCCGGATGAGGCCATTCGCGTTTGCGCGAATCTTTCTCGCGATGCCTCGGCGCGTCGAACCGGACGGCCCTCAGTCGACTACCGCGAGCTTGTCGCGCAGATCGGAGGGCGGGAGCATCTCGCCTCGCAGCGCGACCGCGGCCGCCAGCCGGTTGGTGACCCCGAGCTTGCGGTAGGCGTGCTCGAGGTGCTTGCGGACCGTGCAACGTCGCCACGTCCATGCGACGCGCGATCTCGACGTTCGAGAAGCCGGCCGCGACCAGCATCAGGGTGCGGCGCTCCTGCGACGGTCAGCGACGCCGGCAGGGCCTGGGATCGCCGCATCCCGCACCAGCCGTTGCACCGACCGGGCGCGATCATCGTCAGGACCGCGACGTCGCGCTCGGACGAACTCCCCGGTCCGGCGGTCCCACCACACCTGCACGACGCGATCCCTGCCGGTGCGGAACCCGACCGCCAAGGAGTCCGACAGCCCGTCTGCGCGGATGCG
Source organism: uncultured Actinomycetota bacterium (assembly GCA_963791175.1). GTDB lineage: Bacteria > Actinomycetota > Actinomycetes > Propionibacteriales > Nocardioidaceae > Nocardioides. Next base: position 1,063,117 of record CAWBRC010000004.1, on the reverse strand, counting down.
CTGGGCGTGGCCCGGAACCCTGGTCCAGTGCACTACTCCGATCCCGGAGCGGAGCATCGCAACCGACGTCGCTCAGGTCCCGTTGTGGCCGTGCGGCAGCTCGACCTCGGTCGACGACGTACCCGTCCGGGTCGGTCAGCGCCGCACCGATGGCGTCGCACCGGACGAGCGCCGCCAGCCGCTCGAGCACGCTCGCGACGGGGGGAGCGGCTGACCCGCAACCGGCTCCGCGGCCAGCACGAACCTCAGCGCCGTCTGGTCGGACTCGGAGAGAAGTAGGTCGCTCACAGGACCACCTCCCGGTTGTCCCCGTGGACCTGTCACGCTAGTGACCGGTCGCGCGGGCGGTTGAGGAATGAGAAGCCGGTTGAGCCATCTTGGCGTAGTCCGGATCTCGTATCCGAGACCGCCCTCGCGGCGCGGCGCTGGTCGAGCGTGCCGCCCGGCGGAGTTGGATGAGGAGCCATGACCGAGCGCACGAACCCCCGCCTCCCGATCCACGCCGCGCACGGCACCGAGCTGACCGCCCGCTCGTGGCAGACCGAGGCGCCGCTGCGGATGCTGATGAACAACCTCGACCCCGAGAACGCCGAGCGTCCCGAGGACCTGGTCGTCTACGGCGGCACCGGCAAGGCGGCCCGCAACTGGGAGTCCTACGACGCCCTGGTGCGCACCCTCGACCACGCTGGCCGACGACGAGACGATGCTCGTCCAGTCCGGCAAGCCGGTCGGCGTGATGAAGACCCACGAGTGGGCGCCGCGGGTGCTGATCGCCAACTCCAACCTGGTCGGCGACTGGGCCAACTGGGAGGAGTTCCGCCGGCTCGAGGACCTCGGCCTGACCATGTACGGCCAGATGACCGCCGGCTCGTGGATCTACATCGGCACCCAGGGCATCCTCCAGGGCACCTTCGAGACCTTCGCGGCCGTGGCCGACAAGAAGTTCGGCGGCACCCTGGCCGGCACCATCACGCTCACCGCCGGCCTCGGCGGCATGGGCGGCGCCCAGCCGCTCGCGGTGACCATGAACGACGGCGTCGCGATCTGCATCGAGTGCGACCCGGCCCGGATCCAGCGCCGGATCGACCACCGCTACCTCGACGTCGAGGCGCCCTCGCTCGAGGAGGCGGTGCGGATGGCGGTCGAGGCGCGCGACGCGAAGCGGCCGCTGTCCATCGGCGTGCTCGGCAACGCCGCGGTGATGCTGCCCGAGCTGCTCGAGATGGATGCCCCGATCGACATCGTCACCGACCAGACCTCGGCGCACGACCCGCTGTTCTACCTGCCGGCGGGCACCGCGTTCGAGGACTGGGAGACGCGAGCGCACCGAGGACCCGGTCGGCTTCACCAAGCGCGCCCAGGAGTCGATGGCCACGCACGTGCGGGCGATGGTCGAGTTCCAGGACAAGGGCGCCGAGGTCTTCGACTACGGCAACTCGATCCGCGACGAGGCGCGCAAGGGCGGCTACGACCGGGCCTTCGAGTTCCCGGGCTTCGTGCCGGCCTACATCCGGCCGCTGTTCTGCGAGGGCAAGGGCCCGTTCCGCTGGGCCGCGCTCTCCGGCGACCCGGCCGACATCGCCGCGACCGACAAGGCGATCCTCGAGCTGTTCCCGGACAACGAGCGGCTCCGCAAGTGGATCACCATGGCCGGCGAGCGGGTCGCGTTCCAGGGGCTGCCGGCGCGCATCTGCTGGCTGGGGTACGGCGAGCGCCACCTGGCCGGGCCTGAAGTTCAACGAGATGGTCGCCTCGGGCGAGCTCAAGGCGCCGATCGTGATCGGCCGCGACCACCTCGACTGCGGCTCGGTCGCCTCGCCGTACCGCGAGACCGAGGCGATGCTCGACGGCTCCGACGCGATCGCCGACTGGGCGATCCTCAACGCCCTGGTCAACACCGCCTCGGGCGCGACCTGGGTCTCGTTCCACCACGGCGGCGGGGTCGGCATGGGCCGCTCGCTGCACGCCGGCCAGGTCACCGTCGCCGACGGCACCGAGCTGGCCGCGCAGAAGATCGAGCGGGTGCTCACCAACGACCCGGGCATGGGCGTGATCCGGCACGTCGACGCCGGCTACGACCGCGCGGTCGAGGTGGCCGAGGAGCGCGGCGTGCAGATATCCCGGTGGCCGAGAGCTGCCGAAATGGCAGTGCGACGCGGGCGGTCCCGCTAGCGTCGCGCCGCCACGGGGACGCACGTCCCGCCACGACGGAGCCCCATGGACATCTCGACCTTCTACGCGCTGTTCTCGGCGACCTGCTTCGCGCTGCTCGGGTTCTGGTGGAACCTCCTGCAGGGCAACCCGCAGTGGCTGCGCGACCCCGAGACCCGGGCCTCGGTCGGCGGTGTCTACCTGTCGTTCCTGCTGCCCGGCGCTGATGGGGCTGTTCGCGCAGGTCGGCGGGCCGGGCACGACGACGATCTGGCGGATCAGCTTCGTGGCGCATCGCCGCTGGTCGGGCTGGTGGCCACGCTGCGGGCGCTGCCGCACAGCCGGCGTTCCGACGTCGACGACACCGCCAACCGGATCGCGGCCGTCGTCCTCTACGCGCTGATCGCCGTGGTCGGGCTGGTCCCGGAGATCGGCGAGCTGTTCAACCTCAAGGCATCCAGGTCGAGGCGATCCTGCTGATCCTGCTCGTGCTCCTCGGCCACGGCCTGGTGTGGCGGTTCATGACCAGCGACCCGTCGACGGCCGGCACGAAGCGATGAGTCAGCCGGAGTGAGCGGGTCGACCGCCATGACCGACACCCCTGCCCAGGAGTTCCGTGAGATCGGCGGCCGGTTCGGCGACGTCGTGGCCGGCGTCCGCCCCGACCAGTGGGACGACCCGTCCCCGGTCGAGGAGCTGGACCGCGCGCGACGTCGTGCGCCACCTCGTCGAGTGGTTCCCGTCGTTCCTCGCCGCGCGGGGCGGACGTGCGAGCTCCCGGCCGGCCCGTCGGTGGACGACGACCCGGCCGGCGCCTGGCGACCACCTCCAGCGCGAGGTGCAGGCGCTGCTCGACGACCCGGCCTCGGCCGACCGGGTGCTCAGCAACCCGCACATCGGCGACGTCCCGCTGCCCGCAGGCCGTCTCGCAGTTCTTCACCGGCGACGTCTTCATGCACACCTGGGACCTGGCCCGCGCCACCGGCCAGGACGACACCCTCGACCCCGAGCGCTGCGCGGAGATGCTGGCCGGGATGGAGCCGATCGAGGACGCTCATGCGCGGCAGCGGCCAGTACGGCGCCGCGCGTCGAGGTACCGGACGACGCGGACGCGCAGACCAGGATGCTGGGATTCATCGGACGCGATCCGGAGTGGGAGCCGCCGACGTCTGCCTAGGCTGTGGGCGTGACGACCACGCCGACCCGCTCCCGGGCCACCCTGACCGGCATCAGCTCGCGGGCGTGGGAGCACCCCGCCGACCGCGGCGCGCTGGTGGCGCTGCGCAAGCTCAAGGGCTTCGACACCGTCCTCAAGGCGATCGTCGGGACTCGTCAACGAGCGGACGATCCGGCTGCTCTACCTCGGCGGCGATGGTGCGCGTCGACGAGCGCCAGTTCGCCGGGCTGCACCGGCTGCTCGGCGAGGTGGGCCGCACCCTCGACGTCGCCGAGCTGCCCGAGATGTTCGTGACCAACAACCCGATCACCAACGCGATGACGATCGGCATGGACAAGCCGATCATCGTCCTCAACTCCTCGCTGCTCGACCTGCTCGACGAGGAGGAGCTGCGGTTCGTCGTCGCCCACGAGCTCGGCCACGCGCTGAGCGGTCACGCGGTCTACCGGACCCTGCTGCGAGCGGATGCTCCGCCTGGCCGGGGTGTCTCGGAACTCGATCCCCGGCGGCGCGCTCGGCGATCCGCGTGATCGTCGCCGCGCTGTTCGAGTGGCAGCGCAAGTCCGAGCTGTCCGCCGACCGGGCCGGGCTGCTGGCCACCCAGGACCCGGCCGTCGCCTTCCGGGTGCACATGAAGCTCGCCAGCGGCTCGGGCGACCTGTCCGAGCTCGACCAGACGTCGTTCTTCGCCCAGGGGCAGGAGTACCTCGACGCCGGCGACCTGCGCGACTCGGTGCTCAAGCTGCTGCTCGATCGAGCGGGCCACGCACCCCTTCGCCGTCGTACGCGCGGCCGAGCTGCGCCGCTGGGTCGACTCCGGCGAGTACACCGCAGATCCTGCCGGGCACCTACCCGCGTCGCGACGACGACGACACCGCGAGCATGTCGGAGGCGGCCAAGCAGGCCGCGGACAGCTACACCGAGACGTTCGCAGACCCAGGACGCCGCTGGGCAAGCTGGTCCACGACGTGGCCGGCTTCTTCGGCAGCGCCAAGCTCTGGCTCGACGAGCAGCTGCGCCGCACCCGGATACCGGAGACGGATGCGGCCCAGCCGCGGATGCGTACGCGCGGGGGCGCCTTCGGTTCCGGCGCGCGTGCGGCAACGCACGCCAGTGGACCTCGTCGAGCCGGGCGGTGCGCAGCGGTCGCGGCCGATCCGGTGCGGACCGGTCCGAAGCAGCCCTGGCCCAGCCCGTCCTTGGCCAGGCCCGCGAGGTCGCCGGCGTCGTACAGCCCGCGGAACGTAGCCGTCGGGGTAGACGGCCCGTTCCCGTGCCTGCCAGTACATGATCTCGTCGGGTGCCGTGCGCGTGGTCGAGCCCGAAGGCGTGCCCGAACTCGTGCAGGATCACCTCGCCCCACGTGCGGCTGGGTCGACCGATAGCTCTGCTGTAGGCCGTCGAGGTCGGCTGAACGCGTCGGAGTCGAGGACGACCGCGGACTCGAGTGATCTCGGATCACCGGGCGCCCGCGCCCGTCGCTGCGCGTTGCGTACAGCTGCACCGGGCCGCCGAAGCCGACGCGCCGACCGTGGAGACGAACGTCGGGACCTCCGGCCTCGTCGCCGCACGCGACGAGCAGGTCCTGCCCGGCGCGGCAGCCGGGTCAGTGTCGGTCTGGAACGGGCATCTGGTGCGAGACGCCGACGTACTTGACCCTGATCCCGGTCGCCGCGGAGACCTGCGCCATGCCGAGCTGCGACCAGCAGCGATGCCGGCCGGGCCCACGTCGTCGGCGTTGACGGCGTAGCGGACGGTCTTGCAGGGGTCGAAGCGAGTCGCGGACGCCGCGGTTGGCGTCGAGTGAAGGCGTGGTCCGCCGGGTCGCCGCGCGGGGTGTACGTCGGGAGCACGTTCGCCGTGGTGCTGACGGTCGAAGGCGTGCCGCCCGGCGGTGGAGACGCGGATCGTGTGGGTGCCGTACCAGTCGAGGCTGCCGGAGATCGCGAACGTGCCCGGTCGGCGAGCTCTTGCGTGCCGTGCCGAACGTGCGCCACCCGCCGGGGACCCTGACCTGGAGCGAGACCTCGGCTTGCCGCCCTGGGCGTCCGGCCCGTGCGCCGCGATCGGCGCGTGCCGGGGTGGATCCGTGCCGAGTCTGCCAGATGCACCTTGCCCGTGCACGCGGCTGGCGCCGCCCGTGGGCGATGGCCGAGGGCCGGCGCCGGGCGTGGTCGCGAGGAGCGCGACGGCGAGACCCCGGCGGCGAGGATGCCGGCGACGGTGCGGCGGGCGTGGAGCGGTCCCACGCCGTACCAGTGCCCCGGCGGCACGGCGACGGGAAACCTCCGACCGGTCACGAGGCGGCTACCGATCCAGCGGCGATCGCCTCGTGGATGCTCAGCGTCCGGCGGCCGACTCGACGTGCAGGTTCTCGACCATCCGGCCGTTGTAGGTCACCACGCCGGAGCCGGCGCCGGCCTCCCACGCCTCGAGGATCGCCGCGGGCGTCCTCGACCGCCTGCTCGCTGGGCGCGAACGCCTCGTTGGCGCCCTCGACCTGGCCGGGTGGATGAGGGTCTTGCCGTCGAAGCCCAGCTCCCGGCCCTGGCGGCACTCGTCGAGGAAGCCGTCGATGTCCTTCACGTCGTTGTAGACGCCGTCGAGGATCACCTTGCCGGTGGCCCGGGCCGGCCAGCAGCGCCGAGTGCCGAGCCCGGCAGGAGCGGCTGCCGGCCGGGCACGTGCTCGGCGTACAGCTCCTTGGCGAGGTCGTTGGTGCCCATCACCAGCACGCTCAGCCGCTCCGAGGCGCCGGCGATCTCCTCGGCGTGGAGCATGGCGTACGGCGTCTCGACCATCGCCCACAGGGTGGTGTGGTCGGGGGCGCCGTGCCTCTCGAGCGCGTCGACGAGCGTGCCGGACCGCGTCGGCGCTGTTGACCTTGGGCACCACGATCGCGTCGGGCCCGGCCGGCGCAGGCGGCCGCGAGGTCGTCGGCGTGCCACTCGGTGTCGACGCCGTTGACCCGGATGGTCACCTCGCGGCGGCCGTACTCGCCGCTCGCCGCCGCGGCGCAGGCGGCCTCGCGGGCGGCCGGCTTGGCGTCCGGCGCGACGGCGTCCTCGAGGTCGAGGATCAGCCCGTCGCACGGCGATGCGTCTTGGCCTTCTCGAGGGCGCGCTCGTTGGAGCTCGGCATGTAGAGCACCGAGCGGCGCGGACGTGAGGTCGCTCATCGCGTCGACCTCGATGGCGTCGTACTGCGCCTTGAGCTCCGGGTCGATCGCGGCGAGCTGCTCGGCGAGCTCGACCATGACCAGGCACTGCTTGAGCGAGGCGTCGTCCTCCATCTTGCCGTCGAGCATCACCGCGCCGGTGCCGTCGCCCATGGCGGCGACCACCCGGCGGGCGTGCCGGACGTCCTCGACGCTGGGGCTGAAGACCTTGTTGGCGATCGCGATCTGCTTGGGGTGCAGCGACCAGGTGCCGACGCAGCCGAGCAGGAACGCGTTGCGGAACTGGTCCTCGCACGCCACCACGTCGGTGATGTCGCCGAACGGGCCGTAGTAGGGGTAGATGCCGTGCATCGCGCACGCGTCGACCATCCGCGCGATCGTGTAGTGCCACAGGTCCTGCTGGTACGTCGCCCGGCGTGGCCTCGAGGTTGGCGACGCCGTCGCTGCGCGGCGGGTCCTCGCGGACCAGGTAGCCGGGGTGGCCGCCGCCGACGCGGGTGGTCTTCATCCGCCGGTCCGCGGCCAGGTCGGCCGGGCCGAGGGACAGGCCCTGCATGCGCGGGCTGGCGCCGCAGATCTCCTCGACGTTCGCGACGCCGCGGGCGGTCTCGAGGATCGCGTGCACGAGGATCGGCCGGTCGAGGCCCGGCCTTGGCCTCGAGCTGCGCGAGCAGCCGGTCGACGTAGTGGATGTCCTCGGCGCCCTGCACCTTCGGGACCATGATCACGTCGAGCCGGTCGCCGATCTCGGGGACCAGCGTGGTGAGGTCGTCGAGCACCCACGGGCTGTCGAGGGCGTTGACCCGGGTCCACAGCTGGGTGGGCCGCTCGGCCCGCCGAGGTCGGCCGTGTCCTTGCGCGATCTTCACCAGACCCTCGCGGGCGGCGACCTTGTTGTCGGCCTTGATCGCGTCCTCGAGGTTGCCGAGCAGGACGTCGACCGTCCCGACCAGGTCGGGGACCTTCGCCGCCATCTTCTCGTTGCTCGGGTCGAAGAAGTGGATGGCCCGGCTCGGCCGCGCGGGGATCTCGCGCAGCGGCTCGGGGGCCCCGACGGCCAGCGGCCGGAAGAAGTCCTTGGCGCTCTTGGAAGACCCGCTCATGGCTGCGGAAGGTAACAGCGATGGTGTCGGCGTCGGTATGACCGATCTGACAGCTCGGGCAGTTTCACCGGCCGGCTGACCGACGTCGCCGAGCCTTCAGCGCACGCCGTTCACCGGCACCGGTGATCTGCGGCCCTGCGCGCTCGGCGCGGCTCGCGGCCTGCGGCCAGGGCCTCGCGCGCCTTGCGGCGCTGCTCGGCCAGCCGCGCCGTACGCCGCTCGCGCCAGGCCGCGACCGCCTCGTCGACGTCGCGCGGCATGGTCACCAGCGGCGGTCCCTCCGGGCAGCCGGTAGCGGGCGGCGACCACCCGCTCGTTGAAGTCCTCGACGTGGCGGCGCACGTCCGCCTCGACGTTGAGCCGGTCGAGGGTGCTCGTCGAGCTCGGCGTCCTCCTTGCGCAGCGCCAGGCTCGGCGGCAGCACGGCGACGTGCTCGCGCTCGACCAGCTTCTTGAGCCACCAGTTCGGGTCGTGGTGATCGCCGAGGTCGGCGATCGGCTTGCCGGCGCCGGGCAGGTCGTCGAAGTCGCCGCGCGTCCATCGCCTGCCGGACCTGCAGGTCGACCCAGGTGTGCTGCTGGGCCATCCGGGCGCGCGCCGCGGCCTTGCTGTCGGCCCGCGACCGCGGCGTCACGTCGGGACTCTCCGGCCGCTCGGGGGTCACGCCTCCACGGTAACGCGCTACGAGAAGTCGCCGGCCTGCCAGAGGCGGCCGTTGCCGGCCGTGATGGTGCCGACGTCGGTGACGCCGTCCCAGATCGTCACGGTCGTGGTCCCCAGGCCGGTGTGCACCGCGAGGGCGCCGACGAGGTCGACCGTGTCGGCGGCGGTACCGAAGTCGGTCACGACCAGGCTCAGTGGACCCTGGACCACGGCGGGGTCGATCCGGAACGTGTCGTCACCGAGGTCACCGGCGATCTGTGAGGTCTGCGCGCCGGCCCACAGCACGTCGTCGCCGTCGCCGCCGCTCAACCGGGTCGGCCCGGTGCCTGCCGTGAGCGTGTCGCGGGCGCCCTCACCGAACAGCTCCGCCGTCCCGGGGCCGCCGACCAGGGTGTCCTCGTCGGCGCTTCCGGAGAGCTGCGCCGAGACGCTGAGCCCGGCGCCGAGGTTGTCGCGCCCCACGCCACCGTCCACGACGACCGGGCCGGTGCCTCCGTGGAACGTGTCGTCGCCAGGGCCGAGGTCGGCGGTCGTGCTGCCGCTGCCACCCTCGGCGGTGTCGTTGCCGCCACCGGCGTCCATGGTGGCAGGGCCGGCGCCGGCGACCAGGACGTCGTCATCGTTGCCACCGATCATCGCCGTGGCTCCTGATCCGCCGGTGAGCCTGTCGGAGCCGGGGCCACCGATCAGCGTGGTCGTCGCGGAGCCGCCGGTGAGCTGGTCGTTGCCGGGTCCGCCGTTGAGGTTGGCCCGTGGGAGCCGTCCGGCGGACTCGACGAGCCGGACCGTGTCGTTGCCTCCCCGGCCCTGCACGCTGATCTCCTTGAGCCGGCGGGGCTTGATGGGCTTGCCGATCCGGATCCGCTTGCCGTCGACCTTGACCCGCACAGCGCGTGCCTTCCGGGTGATGACGATGGTGTTGCCCGCATCGCTGCCGACCACGGTGAGTCGGCCGTTCTCGAAGCGCACGTGGACGGTGCTCGCGTCCGCCGCAGGGGACACGAGGACGAGGGAGGCGAGGAGGATCCCGGCCACTGCGGTGGTGCGAGCGATCATGGAAGGCCTTCCGCGACGGTCCGAGACCACCCGCACCCTAGACCCCACGCGGCCGCGCGCAAATGGTGACCGTTCAGTCCGTCTAGACGGTGGTGAGGAGGACGCCGACCACGATGAGCACGACGGCCACGCCGTACCACACCAGCTCGACCCGCAGGGTGGGCGCCGGGGGTGGTGGCCGGCCGGCCTTGGCCTTCGGGCCGTCGGCCCGGATCAGCGCGAGCGGGACCGCGAGCACACACAGCCCGGCCAGGACACCCGGTGCGTGGCGGACGCTCACGGCGCCGATCGTCATGAACGCCCCGAAGGTCCCGACCACGCCGGACAGGTAGACGTTCCAGGGTCGGCGCCACCGCCGGCGCTTGCCCGCGTTGAGGTCGCCGTGGGGCTCGTCGTCCCACTGCGAGCCGCGGTGCTCACCCATCGAGGCCCACCGGGTGCGAGGCGGCCCGGCGGGGCATGAGCAGGAGCGCCACCGCGGCGAGGAGCGCCGCCGCGGCGCAGATCGCCCAGACGGTCAGGTAGCCGGACAGCGGGGCGTGGCCCTTGACCGGGTCCTCGATCGAGCCCGCCGAGGCCAGGCAGATCGCGAAGATCGACGACGCGATCGCACCGCCGACGGTCTTGGTCGCGTTGGTCATGCCGGTGGCGAAGCCGGTCCGGTCGGGCGGCGCGGCCGCCGCCGCGGTCGCGGGCAGCGCCGCGACCAGCGCGCCGGAGCCGACGCCGGCGATGGCCATGTTGACCAGCGCCTGGCCGGTCGAGTCGTGGAACGGCAGCCAGAGCGCGTAACCGAGCGCGACCAGCAGCGCACCGAGCACCAGGGCGCCGCGCGGGCCGAGCAGCCGGGAGGTCAGCGGCAGCGTGAACGCGCCGATGGCCAGGAAGACGACGTACACGCCGATGAGCGTGGAGACGAACGACGCGTCCGCGCCGAGCCCGTAGCCCGCGATGTCCGGGTCGGTGCGGGCGAACGTGGACAGCGGGATCTGCGCGCCGAGCACCGACATGCCGAACAGGAACGCGGTCAGCTGCACCGGCCACTGGCCGGGCGTGGCCAGCAGGCGTACGTCGACCATCGGCTCGGGGTGCGCGGCCTCGTAGCGAGCGAACGGCACGAGCGCCAGCGCAGGCCGAGCACCACCAGTGCCCAGGCGCAGCACCGAGCCGGGGCCCTGCACGCGGATCGCGATCAGCCCGCCCATCACCAGCCCGAGGGCGAGCGTGATGAGCGCCAGGCCGCCCCAGTCGTAGCCGCCGGTGGCCTCTCCCGGGGCGTCCTCGATGCCGAACCAGATGACGAAGAAGACGGCCGTCACCACGATCGCCGGCAGCGCCAGCAGGAAGCCCATCGACGTCGCCTCGACCAGGGCGCCCGAGGTGAGCGCGCCGATGATCACCGCGAGCTCGAGGGCGCCGACCAGGATGGCCGGCGGCCCGCCGGGTGAGCAGTGCCTGCCGGCCGGTGCTCGCCGTGCGGCGGTGGATGATCGAGATCTCCAGCGGCAGCCAGACGACGTACGCGCCCTGGATCGCCCAGCCGATCGAGGAACGTCGTGAAGCCCGGCGCGAACGCCAGCACCCACGAGCCGAGCGCGGTGACCGCGGTCGAGAGCAGCAGCACCTTCTTGTGGCCGACCAGGTCGCCGAGCCGGGCCAGCGGCGGGACGACGAGCGCCGAGACGATGAGCTGCGCCGCCTCGAACCAGTTGACGTCGGCGTCGGCGATGCCGAGGTGGTCGGCGATGTCGCTGAAGATCGGCGTGTAGTAGCCCTGCAGCACGCCGCTGGCGAGCTCGACGCAGACCAGGAAGCCGACGATCGCGACCAGGCCGTGGACCGGCTGTGACCGGCTGGGTCGCGTGGTGGCTGCCATCAGGCGAGCCTCTCGATCAGCCGCTGGTACCAGCGCACGCCGTCGAGGAACGTCGTCGACGCCGAGGTGCTCGTCGTAGGAGTGGATCGCCTCGCGCTGCGCCTTGGTCATCCGGAACGGCGCGAACCGGTAGACCCGGTCGGAGATCTCGGTGAAGGTGCGGGAGTCGGTGGCCGCCATCATCACGTACGGCGCGGGGACGGCGTCGGGGAAGACCTCGCTGATCGTCTCCTCGATCAGCGCGAACGCCGGCGTCCGCGTGCTCGGCGGTGGAGTACGGCGACAGCGGGCTCGGCTCGTAGGCCTCGATGACCTCGATCTCCACCTTGTCGTCGTCGATCGCCTTGCGCACGTGGGCGAGCACCGTCTCGCGACGTGTCGCCGAGCATGATCCGGATGTTCACGCCGGCGGTGGCGGTCTGGGCGATCACGTTGAGCGCCGGGCTGCCCGGCAGCGTGGTCACCGCGAACGTGGTCCGGACCATCGCCGCGCTCTCCGGGCCGACCGCGGTGAGGGCCCGGGCGAGCGGCGGGGCCGAGCCGGCCGGCGTTCGCCATGAGCGGCCGCAGCGGGAGCGGTGCGTGGGGTGCCAGCCGGCGGAACAGCTCCACGGTCGGTGCCGGCAGGCTGGCTCGGCATCGGCGAGCGGTCGAGCCGGGTGATCGCCCGGGCCAGCCGCGCGGTCGGACCGATCGCGGGCCGGGGTGGAGGCGTGGCCGCCGCGGCCCTCGACCCGCAGCAGGATCGACATGATGCCCTTCTCGGTCACCCCGACGACGCCGACCGGCGTGCCGACTCCCGGGAAGGCGTCGTGCGCGATCGCGCCGCCCTCGTCGACGACGAACCACGGCCGGACGCCGCGCCGCTCGGAGCTCGTCGACGGCCAGCTCCGGCCGCCGTGCCGAACACCTCCTCGTCGCAGCCGAAGGAGAGCCAGACGTCCTGGGCCGGGGTGAAGTCCCGCTCGAGCAGGGTCTCGACCGCCTCGCAGATGCCCGACCAGGCAGCCCTTGTCGTCGAGGGTGCCGCGACCCCAGATCTGTGCCGTCGACCACCGCGCCGCTGAACGCGTCGTGCTGCCACGTGCCCTCGACCGGGACCACGTCGAGGTGCGCCATCAGCACCACCGGCCGCGCGGCGCTCGCGCCGCGCCAGTGGAAGAGCAGCCCGTGGGTGTGCACCCGGGTCAGCTCGAGGCGCTCGTGCAGCAGCGGGAACTGCCGGGCCAGCTCGTCGACGAAGGCGTCGAACGCTGCGGTGTCGATCCGCTCGGGCTCGCGGTAGGAGACGGTCGGGATCCGGATCAGCGCCTGGAGCTTCGCAACTGCGCGCGGCAGCTCGGACCCGCCCTCGGTCATGCCGGGACCCTAGCGGCCCGGAACGGCGGCTCCACCACCTTGGGAGAGCCCTGGCCGTCGCGCCCGGCCGTGTCAGCGACGGTCGTAGGTGTAGAAGCCGCGGCCGGACTTGCGGCCCAGCAGGCCCGCGTCCACCATCCGCGCCAGCAGCGGCGGGGCGGCGTACAGGGGCTCCTTGAACTCCTCGTAGAGCGACTCGGCCACCGCCTTGGTGGTGTCGAGGCCGATCAGGTCGGCCAGGGCCAGCGGGCCCTGCGGGTGCGCGGCGCCGAGCACCAGGCCGCGGTCGATGTCCTCGGCCGAGGCGAACCCGGACTCGTACATCCGGATCGCGGAGAGGATGAACGGGATCAGCAGCGCGTTGACCACGAACCCGGCCCGGTCCTGGCAGTCGATGGCCTGCTTGCCCAGCCCGTCCTGGACCCAGGTCCGGGCCCGCTGGGTGGTCTCGGGCGAGGTGAGCAGCGAGGGCACCAGCTCGACCAGCGCCAGCACCGGCACCGGGTTGAAGAAGTGCACCCCGACCACCTGGGTCGGGCGGGAGGTGACCACGCCGAGCTTCACGCCTCGCCTCGACATCGCCTCGACCACCACGTCCCGGTCGGCCCTCGAGATCGGTGACGACGGATGCGGCCAGCGGCGGGCTCCTCGAGCTTGCCGCGCTCGCGCGGGAGCGGGATCAGCCGCCCCAGCGCCCGCGGTGGACCAGGTCGTCGAGGGCCGGCGGGACGGGTGCGCGGCGACCCGGAGGGCTGCTCGCCCCCGGCGCGGTGGCCGATCGTGATCACGCCGACCGGGTCGTGGTCGTCGGGGATGCCGAACGCCGCGCGCACCGCGGCGTCCCTGTCCGGCGGGACGCCGATGAAGCAGCTGCCCAGCCCGGCGTCGGTCGCCGTCTGGAGGATCAGCAGGCTCGCCATCGCGGCGTCCATGTGCCAGAACGGCATCGGCCAGCGCGCCTCGTCGTGGTCGGTCCAGCCCTTGTCGTCCTCGGCGTACCGGCGCAGGTAGGCCGCCTTGCTGGAGCACGGCAGGATCACCACCGGCGCGCCTCATCATCCCGGCCAGCCAGCTGTCGGGGTGGTCGAGGTCGTCGGCGGTGGCCGCCCAGAACCGGCGTACGTCGTCGGGCGTGTCCAGCACCAGGAACGCCCAGCCCTGGCTGAACCCGGCGCTCGGTGCGCGGACGGCGTTGGCCAGCGCGCGGTCGACGACCGCCGGGTCGACCGGCTCGTCGCTGTAGTCGCGGACCATGCGGCGGCGGCGGACGACCTCCTGGAACTCCATGAGCGTCAGTATGCGAGATCTCGGATCCGAGACCGTCGCGCCGCGCGCGCTGGTGGCGCCGCGACGCCGCGGCTGCGTTGGATGGGGGCGTGCCCGACGACTTCGAGCGGATGTGGTCCGACCTGGCGCCGGTCGGCCGGTCGGCCCGTCGGGCGGCTACTTCCGCCAGCCGTTCACCCAGCCCGAGCGCGAGCTCGCCGACTGGTTCCGCGAGCAGGCCGAGGCCCGCGGCCTGACGCTCGAGGCCGACGACACCGGCAACCTCGTCGCCTGGTGGGACCCGGCGGACGGGTCCCGGGCCGGAGCGGTCCTGACCGGCTCGCACCTCGACTCGGTGCTCGACGGCGGCGCGTACGACGGGCCGCTGGGCGTGGTCTCGGCGCTGGCGGCGATCGACGAGCTGCGGGGTCGCGGGGTCGTGCCGGCCCGGCCGATCGGGGTGTCGGTGTTCGTCGAGGAGGAGGGGTCGCGGTTCGGGCTGGCCTGCCTGGGCTCGCGGCTGGCGACCGGCGCGATCGTCGTGGGAGCGGGCGCGGGTGCTGCGGGACCGTGACGGCGTGGCGCCTCGAGGAGGTCGTCGAGGGCGGCGGTCCCGGGCTGCTGGACGGGCGTCGGGACCTTCGTCGAGCTGCACGTCGAGCAGGGCCGCGACCTGGTCGACCGCGGCGCCGCGATCGGGGTGGCCAGCGAGATCTGGCCGCACGGGCGCTACCGCTTCGACTTCGACGGGCGAGGCCAACCACGCCGGCTCGACCCGGATGGAGGACCGGGCCGACCCGATGCTCACCTACGCGATGACCGCGCTGGCCGCCAACAAGCAGGCCCGGCTGGCCGGGGAGCGCGCGACGTTCGGCCGGGTCGAGGTGACGCCCAACGGCACCAACGCGGTGCCGTCGCGGGTGCTGGCCTGGCTGGACGCGCGGTGCTCGTCGGAGGCCGCGCTGGACGAGCTGGTCGAGACGGTCGACCCGGCAGGCGACCGAGCGCGCCGAGCGCGACGGCACCGTCGGTCGAGGTCACCGCCGAGTCGGTGTCGGGCGCGGTCGTCTTCGACGCCGACCTGGCCCGCCGGATCGCCGCCGACCACGAGGACGGCGACTGGCCGATCATCCCGACCGCGGCCGGCCACGACGCCGGAATCCTTTCTGCGCAAGGGATTCCGACCGCGATGCTCTTCGTCCGCAACCCGACCGGCGTCTCGCACTCGCCGGCCGAGACCGCGTCGATGCCGGACTGCCTGGCCGGCGTGCACGCGCTCGCCGAGACGCTCGAGCGGCTGGCCACGTGACGTCGTACCTGCTCGAGCGGGCGTGGGTCGACGGCGCCGTCCACGACGACGTGCTGGTCGAGATCGAGGACGGCCGGTTCACCCGGGTCGAGCCACGAACCTCTCGACCGGACGACGCAGTTTCGTCGTCCCAGCGCGAGCTTCGTCGGCCGGCCGACGGAACTCCCCCGTTGCCGGCCTCACCATCCCCGGCCTGGCCAACGACCACAGCCACGCCTTCCACCGCGCGCTGCGCGGGCGGACCCAGCGCGAGCGCGGGACGTTCTGGACCTGGCGCGAGCAGATGTACGACGTCGCCGAGCGGCTCGATCCGAGTCCTACCTCGCCCTGGCCAGGGCGACGTACCGCGAGATGGTCGCCGCCGGGTATCACCGCGGTGACGGAGTTCCACTACCTGCACCACCAGCCCGACGGCACGCCGTACGACGAGCCCGAACGCGATGCGGCACGCGCTCGGCGAGGCCGCGCCGACGAGGCCGGGCTCCGGATCGCGCTGCTCGACACCTGCTACGTCTGCAGCGGCTTCGGCGCAGCCCGCCGGAGGGCGTGCAGCGGCGCTACTCAGCGACGGCGACGCCGAGGCGCTGGGCGGCGCGCGCCGGCGACGGGCCCGGCGGCGATCCACTCGGTGCGGGCGGTGCCGCGCGAGCAGCTGCCCGTCTTCCGGGGCCGGGCGCCGCTGCACGTCCACCTGTCCGAGCAGGTCGCGCGAGAACGAGGCCTGCCTCGCGGCGTACGGCGTCACCCCGACCCGGCTGCTGCACGAGGCCGACCTGCTCGGCCCGGACACCACGGTCGTGCACGCGACGCACCTGACCGACGACGACATCGAGCTGCTCGGCACCACCGGCACCAACGTCTGCATCACGCCGACCACCGAGCGCGACCTCGCCGACGGCATCGGTCCCGGCCGCGGCGGCTGGCACGACGCCGGCTGCCGGATCACGCTCGGCAGCGACAGCCACGCGGTGATCGACCCGTTCGAGGAGATGCGCGGCCTCGAGATGGACGAGCGGCTGGCCACCCAGGAGCGCGGCCACTGGACCGCCGCCGAGCTGCTCGACGCGGCGACCGGCACGCACGCTGGCTTCGCGACGCCGGGCCATCGCGGTCGGCCAGCGGGCCGACCTGGTCACCCTCGACACCGCCAGCCCGCGGACCGCCGGCACCGGCGCCGACGAGCACACGGCGGTGTTCGCGGCCACCGCGGCCGACGTCGTCCAGGTGGTCGCCGAGCGGCCGGGTCGTCTACACGCGGGCGACGAGGAGGAGATCGGGCGCGAGCTCGACGAGGCGATCGGAGCGCTGTGGCCACGACGCTGATCACCCACATCGGCGAGCTCGTCACCAACGACCCCGAGCGCGGACCGAGACCTGCTCGGCGCGCTCGGACCGACGCGGCGCTGGTCGTCGAGGGCAGCCGGGTCGCCTGGGTCGGCCCGGCCGCCGAGGCGCCCGCCGCCGACGAGGTGGTCGACGCGGGCGGCCGGGCGGTGCTGCCCGGCTTCGTGGACAGCCACAGCCACCTGGTCTTCGCCGGCGACCGCGCGCAGGAGTTCGCGGCCCGGATGGCCGGGGAGTCCGTACGCCGCCGGCGGCATCCGCACCACCGTCGCCGCGACCCGCGCCGCCACCGACGAGCAGCTCACCGCCCACGTCGCCCGGCTGGTCGCAGGAGATGACGCCGCCAGGGCACCACCACCGTCGAGATCAAGTCCGGCTACGGCCTCACCGTCCACGACGAGGCGCGCAGCCTGGCGGTGGCCCGGCAGTTCACCGACGAGACCACGTTCCTGGGCGCGCACGTCGTGCCGGCCGAGTACGCCGACGACCCGGCCGGCTACGTCGACGCTGGTCACCGGCCCGATGCTCGAGGCCGCGGCGCCGTACGCCCGCTGGGTGGACGCGTTCTGCGAGGAGGGCGCCTTCGACGTCGACCAGGCCCGCGCGGTGCTCGCGGCCGGGGCGGCGTACGGCCTGCGAGGGCACGGCTGCACGCCAGCCAGCTCGGCCCGGGCCCGGGCGTCCTGCTCGCCGCCGAGCTCGGCCTGGCCGCGGTCGACCACTGCACCTACCTCGACCGACGCCGACGTCGACGCCCTCCGCGACTCGGGCACGGTCGCCACCCTGCTGCCCGGCGTGGAGTTCTCGACCCGGCAGCCCTACCCGGACGCGCGCCGGCTGCTCGACGCCGGCGTGCGCGGTGGCGCTGGCCAGCGACTGCAACCCGGGCTCGAGCTTCACCAGCTCGGTGCCGCTCTGCATCGCGCTGGCGGTCCGCGAGATGGGGATGACGCCGGCCGAGGCCGTGCACGCCGCGACGTACGGCGGCGCCCGGGCGCTGCTCCGCGACGACGTCGGCCGGCTCACCGTCGGCGCGCGCGCCGACCTGCTGCTGCTGGACGCCCCGTCGCACGTCCACCTGGCCTACCGGCCCGGCGTCCCGCTGGTCGCGGGCACCTGGGCCGGCGGCCGCCCGGTCTGGTCCTGACCGCGCCTCCTCAGGGTCGCCTGGGGCTGGTGTGACGCATGAGGCGTCCGCCGAGCGTGAAATTCTCCCGAGGTGTCGTATCTAAGGCACCCCGTTCGTCGCCTAGGTGTCAGAGATAAGGCACCTTCCCGATGTGGGTGCCTACCTCAGACGGCGATCTTTGTGATCACCAGGCAGTACCAGGAACCACTGAGGAGCACACCAACCATGTAGCAACACCTTCGACACCTACCAGGCCGAGATCGAGTACCGCAGCAACAGGATCCGCAAGGACGTCGGCCGCAGCGGCCGTCGCGTCCGGGTCCCGTTCGTACGCCGGCCCGCCGAGGCCACCCGCACCACCGCTGACCGCGCCGACGTTGGCTCGACATGAGCGTCGACATGGCGCCGGACCAAACGGGTGCAGGAGAACGACAACTGAACAAGGGATCATGGACGGTGTGGCCGTACACACGACCAGCCGGACCCTGATCGGCCGAGACGCCGAGCTGACGGAGATTGCTTCGCTGCTCGGCGTCCGGTCGTCTGCGGGCACCGCGACCGCCGACGACCGGTGCACGTCGTCCTTCCGGTGACGCCGGCGTCGGCAAGACCCGGCTGCTCGTGGAGCTGCGCGACCTCGCGGTCGAGGAGGGGTGGCGCGTCGTCGCCGGGCACTGCCTGGACTTCGGCGACAGCGCGCTGCCCTACCTGCCGTTCTCCGAGGTGCTCGGCCGGCTCGAGGCCGAGCTGCCCGAGGTCGTCCAGCAGGTCGCCGAGGCGCACCCCGCGCTGGCCCGGCTCCAGCCCGGGCGCCGGGTGCTGGTCGCGCCCGACGGCGCCTCGGTCCCGGACCCGCGGTCGAGGGCGAGATGCTCGACCGCGCCGACCTGTTCACCGCCGTGCACGCCCTGCTGGAGGAGGTCGCGGCGGTGTCCCCGCTGCTGCTGGTCATCGAGGACTGCCACTGGGCCGACCAGTCGACCCGCGACCTGCTCAGCTTCCTCTTCTCCCGGCCCTTCGAGGGCCCGGTGGCGATCGTGGCGTCGTACCGCTCCGACGACCTGCACCGTCGCCACCCGCTCCGCCGCCAGGTCGCCGAGTGGTCGCGGCTGCGCGGCGTCGAGCGGCTCCAGCTCGGCCCGCTGCGGCGACGACGCAGGTCCGGCTGCTGATCGCCAGCCTGCTCGCCCGAGCGCCGATCCGCGAGAAGGAGCTGCGCGCGATCGTGCGCCGCGCCGAGGGCAACGCGTTCTTCGTCGAGGAGCTGGTCGGCGCCGCCGCCGAGCCCGGCAGCTGGGTGCCCGACGACCTCGCCGACGTGCTGCTGGTCCGCCTCGACCGGCTCAACGACGACGCCCGCCAGGTGGTCCGGGTGGCCAGCGTCGCCGGCCGCAAGGTCGCCCACGACCTGCTCGTCGCGGCGTCCGGGCTCGCCGGCCGCCGAGCTCGAGGAGGGGCTGCGCCAGGCCGTCGAGATGAACCTGCTGGTCCCCGGCGACGGCACGCTACTCCTTCCGGCACGCGCTGCTCGGCGAGGCGGTCTACGACGACCTGCTGCCCGGCGAGCGGGTGCGGCTGCACGCGCAGTACGCCGAGGCGCTGCGCGAGGGCATGGGCCGCGGCACCGCCGCCGAGCTGGCCCGGCACGCCCGGCTGGCCCACGACCTCGACACCGCGCTCGACGCCAGCATCCGGGCCGGCGACGAGGCGATGGCGGTGGCCGGTCCCGACGAGGCCGCCCACCACTACGAGCAGGCGCTCGAGCTGCTCGCCGACCCGCGCCCGCCGCTCCAGCGTGCGACGTCGACATCTCCAAGCTCGCGGTCAGCGCCGCCGAGGCGCTGACCACCTCGGGCCAGCCGACCCGGGCGGCCGCGCTCCTCGCCGAGCAGCTCGAGCAGCTGCCCGCGGACGCCGCGCCGACGCCTGGCGGGCCCGGATGCTCGCCGCCCGGGCCGACGCGATCCTGCTCACCGAGACCACCGACGACGAGCCCGCTCGACCTGGTCCAGCAGGCCGTCGACGCTGCTCCCCGAGGACGCCGGTGGGCTGCGGGCCAAGGTGCTGGCCGATCCAGGCCCGGGTGCTGTCCGGCTACGGCCAGTACGACGAGGCGCAGGCCGCCGGCCTCGACGCGCTCGCGCTGGCCGAGCGGCTCGACCTGCACGAGCTGGCCTCCGACGTGATCACCACGCTGAGCAGCCTGAAGAAGGCCGGCCCCAAGGACGCGCTGCGCACCGCGCTGGTCGAGGCGGTCGACCGGGCCGTGGACGACCGGCGCCATCCACGCCGAGCTGCGGGCCCGCTTCTTCCTCGGCCGCTCCTACGAGGACTGGGCCGAGTGGGCGCAGGCCGAGCGCTGGTTCCGCAGCGCGATGAAGGCCGCCGACGCGGCGGGCATCCCCTACGCGCCGTACGGCTTCGAGTCGCGCTGGCAGCTGGCCTGGATCAAGAGCGTCGACGGCGACTGGGACGAGGCGCTGCGGCTGACCGACACCAGCGGCGAGCACGCGCCGCCGATCCCGTCGCGCCCTGCTCGAGGGCGTCGCGCTGCTGGTCGAGTGCGGCCGCGGCGAGCCGGTGGCCGAGCGGGCCCGCGCGCTGCGCCGGTTCTGGGAGCTCGAGGGCGGCGTCGCGATCAACTCGGTCGTCGCCGAGATGGTCGACGCCGCGCAGCGCCGACGACCCGGCCGCGGTGATCGCGGTCTACCAGGACGCGGTCGCGGTGCTCGGCCGGATCTGGCACGAGTGGTTCAGCGCCCGGATCCGGCTCGGCGGCGATCACCATCGGCGCGATCGCCGACGCGCTGCCGCGGCTCAGCGCCGCCGAGCGCGCGACGTACCTCGCCGAGGTCGAGCGGCTGCACGGCGAGGGCCACACGGTGCTCGACAAGTACACCGACCCGTCCGGCTTCTGGGGTCCCGAGGGCCGCGCCTGGGTGAAGCGGCTCGACGCCGAGACCCTGCGCGCCCGCTGGCTGGCCGGCGTCGACGCGCCGCCGCAGGACGCGCTGGTCGAGGTCTGGCGCGAGGCCGAGCAGCTGTTCGACGACTTCGGCCACGTCCACGAGCTGGCCACGGTCCGGGCGATCCTGGCCGGCATCCTGCGCGCGACCGGCGACACCGCCGGCGGCGCGCGAGCTCGGCGACCAGGCCCGCGAGGTCGCGCACCGGCTCGGCGCCCAGCCGCTGCTCGACCGGCTCCGCGCCCAGGGCAGCGCGCCGGCCCGCGCCGACGGTCCGGCGTCCGACACGCTCACCGCCCGCGAGGCCGAGATCCTCGCGCTGGTCGCCGAGGGCCGCTCCAACGGCGAGATCGGCAAGCAGCTGTTCATCAGCGCCAAGACCGTCTCGGTGCACGTCTCCAACATCCTCGGCAAGCTCGACGCCTCCGGGCCGCACCGAGGCGGCCGCGATCGCGCGGCGCCGGGGGCTGCTCGGACTGACGCCCCCGGTGCAGGTCGTGTACACGGAGGTCGGCAGTGGGTACTTCACTGTCCTCACACCCACCCGACGCCTTGGAGGAACCGATGAGCGACGACGTGCTCGACGACGACGACATGACGACCACGCCCGGCGCCGGCGGCGGCGACGTCGGCGGCGGCGACGCGGACGGCACCGACGGTGGCGACGCGGACGGCACCGACGGCGACGGCACCGACGGCGACGCGACCGACAGCGACCGACGGCGACGGCGGCGACGCGGACGGCACCGACGGCGACGCGACCGACACCACCGACGGAGACGCCTCCTGAGCGCTCTCGAACAGCTGACCGGTGACGCCCAGACCTTCCGCGAGAAGGTCTGGGCGTCGCGGGTCCACCACCACCGGGTCGACCCGGCCGAGCTGGCGGCGTACCTCTCCCTCGAGGACGCCGACCGGCTGCTGACCGCGACCGCGATCCGTACGCCGAGCGTCCGGCTGGTCGCGCGACGGCACGGTGCTGCCCGAGAAGGGCTACACCCGCGGCGCCACCCTCGCCGGCCGGCAGCTGACCGGGCTGGTCGACGGACGCACGGCGCGTCGAGGAGTTCCGGCGACGGCGCGACCGTGGTCTTCCAGGGGCTGCACCGCTCGTTCCCGCCGCTGGTCGACCTGATCGCCGAGCTCGAGCTCGAGCTCGGCCACCCCTGCCAGGCCAACGCCTACCTGACCCCGCCCGGCGTCGCAGGGCTTCGCGGTGCACTCCGACACCCACGACGTGTTCGTGCTGCAGACCGCCGGCACCAAGCAGTGGGAGCTGCACCCGCCCGAGGGGGACGAGGAGCCGCTGCTCGAGCCGGGCCACGTCGATGTACCTGCCCGACCGGCACCCCGCACGCCGCCCGCGCGCAGGACACGGTCTCGCTGCACATCACCATCGGCATCAACCAGCTCACCTGGCGCGGCCTGGTCGAGCGCGCGCTCGCGCTCGCTGGCCGCCGAGGTCCCCGCCGACCACCTGCCGGCCGGCTACCTCGAGGACCCGCAGGCGCTCGCCCACCAGCTCGGCCGGCACCTCTCGGACATCGCCGACCGGCTGCGCGGCGTCGACCCGGCCGTCGCGGTCGAGCAGGAGGTACGCCGGTTCCTCACCTCGCGGCCGCCGCGGCTCGAGGGCGCGCTGGTCGACGGGCTCGGTCCTCGACGCGATCGACGACGACACCCTGCTGCGGCGCCGGCCCGGGCCACCCCTGCGTGCTGGTCGAGCAGGGCGAGCGGCTCGAGGTGCTGCTCGGCGACCGGACCCTCGACGTACCGGCCCGGATCCGGCCGGCGCTCGAGGAGGTCCGCGGCCGCGACCGAGCTGCGCCCCCGCGACCTGCCCCTCGACGAGCAGAGCCGGCTGGTGCTGGCCCGGCGGCTGGTCCGGGAAGGGCTGCTCAGGGTCGTCCCCGGCGACCCTGAATGATGAGCCCGTGAGCTTCCGCTGCGCCGTCGCGAGCGAGGAGCGCGACGAGTCGATGGCCGGGACGGCGTCGACGGTGCGCTCCTTCCTGCTGGTCGAGCACGCCGGGCCGTGGGGCGACGACGCGCTGCGCGACGCGCGGATGCCCGACGGGCATCGGCCCCGAGCTGCGCGAGCGCGCGGCGGCGACCCGCACCAAGGTGCTGCTGATCCGGCGCCCGGCCGGGGCGTCCAAGCGCACCGACGGGCGTCCGGGTCTTCGCGGCGTACGCCCACCACGCCGAGCCCTGGCTCGAGACCACCGTCCTCGACGACCTGCACGGCGTCCACGACCTCGACCTCGAGGCGCTGGCCGCGGGCCGCTCGCTCGGGCTGACCCCGCACGCCGAGCCGGTGCTCGCGGTCTGCACCCACGGCCGGCACGACACCTGCTGCGCCGAGCGCGGCCGGCCGGTCGCGGCCGGGCTGGCCGAGGCGTTCCCCGAGCAGACCTGGGAGGCCAGCCACATCGGCGGCGACCGGTTCGCGGCGAACCTGCTGGTGCTGCCGCACGGCCTCTACTTCGGCCGGCTCGAGGCCGACGTCGGCCCGCGGCGTCGCGCGGCTGCTCGCCGCCGGCGAGCTCGACCTCGACCACCTGCGCGGCCGCTCCGGGCTGGCCACCTCGCTCCAGGCCGCCGAGGCGGCGCTGCGCCGCTACGTCGACGAACGCCGCGTCTCTGCGCGTCCGGTTCGTCTCGCGTGAGGTGCGGCGACGGCGCGGACCGAGGCGGTCTTCGACGTCGACGGTCGCCGGTACGCCGTCGCGCGTGACCAGCCACCAGGGGCGAGCGACCTCCAGAAGCTCACGTGCCGCGCGCTGCGCGACAATCCCGTCATGCATCACGAGGTCCACGAGATCCGGGCCCTGTGAACGGGGCCGGGTGGTGAAGCGCGCCGTGGCCCTGCTCGGCGCCTGCCACCCGGGCCCGGCGTTCGCGGTCACGCTGCTCGCCGGGCTGCTGGCCGGCGCCGTCGGCCTCGGGCCCGGGCGCGTCGCCCTGGTCGTCGCCGCCGTGCTGACCGGCCAGCTCTCGATCGGCTGGTCCAACGACCTCGTCGACCTGGCCCGCGACCGCGCGGTCGGCCGCGAGGACAAGCCGCTGGTCGACGGCCGGGTCTCCGAGCGCGCCGTGCGCATCGCCTGCGCGCTGGCGGTGGTCGCGACGGTCCCGCTGTCGCTGGCCTGCGGCTGGCTGGCCGGGCTGGTGCACCTGGTCTGCGTCGCCGCCGGCTGGGCCTACAACCTCGGGCGTCAAGTCGACGCCCGTGGTCGTGGCTGCCCGTACGCCGTCGCGTTCGGCGGCCTCCCGGTCTTCGTCTCGCTGACCGACGACCCCGACCAGCTGCCCCCGCTGTGGCTGCCGCTGGCCGGCGCGCTGCTCGGCGTGGGGGCGCACTTCGTCAACGTGCTGCCCGACCTGGCCGACGACGCGGCCACCGGCGTCCGCGGGCTGCCGCACCGGCTCGGTGCCCGGTGGAGCCCGGTCGTCGCGGCCGCCGTCCTGGTCGCGGCCGCGGTGGTGATCGTGGTCGGTGCGCCGGTCGACTCCGGCGTCGTGGCGGCCGCGGCGCTGCTCGCTGACCGCCGGGCTGGCCGCGGTCGCGCTGCTCGCGCACGGGCGGGCGCCGTTCCGGGCCGCGATCGCGATGGCGCTGGTCGACGTGGCCATGCTGGTGTGGGTGCGATGACCGAGTCCTGGGACCTCGTGGTCGTCGGTGCCGGCCCGGCCGGCGCGACCGACCGCGCTGGCCGCGCTGCACGCCGACCCGTCGCTGCGGGTGCTGCTGCTCGACCGCTCCGACTTCCCGCGCGACAAGTCCTGCGGCGACGGCATCGCGCCGCACTGCTTCGAGCGGCTCGCCTCGATCGGCGTCACCGGCGTCGAGGACGGCTGGACGCCGCTGACCCGGCTCGAGCTCGCCCGCGGCGACGCAGTCGGTGGCCCGGCCGATGGCCCGGCCGGTGTACGTCATCCCGCGGGAGGTCTTCGACGCCCGGCTGGTCGAGCGGGCGGTCGACCGCGGCGCCACCTTCCGCCGCGAGCGGGTCGCCTCGGTCGGACGCAGCTCCCCGACGCCGGCCGTGGTCGTCGGCGCCGACGGCGCCCACTCGGTGGTCCGCGCGGCACCTCGGCCTGCCGTACGGCCGCCGCGCCCTGGCGATCCGCGGCTACGCGCCGACCCCGCCGGACCGGCGCGGCACCCAGGTGATCCGGTACGGCGACCGGCGGCAGCCGGCGTACGCCTGGGCCTTCGACCGCGGCGACGGGCTCTCGAACGTCGGGTACGGCGAGCTGCTGCCCGGCCGCCGGCGAGGGTGACCCGCCCTCGCGGGCGCTGCTGCTCGACCAGCTCGAGCAGCTGCTGCCCGGCTCCGTCGGCCGCGGGCCAGCACTGGAAGGGCCACCACCTGCCGCTGTCCGGCTGGCGCTGGGACCAGCCCGACGGCCGGCTGCTGCTGGTCGGCGACGCGGCCGGCCTGATCAACCCGATGACCGGTGAGGGCATCTACTACGCGATCGCCACCGGCATCGCGGCCGGGCCGGTCCGCGGTGCGCGCCCTGCGCGACGGGCGGCGACCCGGGGGCCCTGCACCGGCAGGCGGTGCGCGCGGCTGCTCGGCCGGCACCTCAAGCACACCTTCGTCGCCTCGCGGCTCGCCGAGCACCCCGTGATCGTCGACGGCGGCATCCGGGTGGCCCGCCGCGACCGAAGAGTCTTCGACGAGCTGGTCGAGCTCGGGCTCGGCGACGGCCGGATCTCGGGCCGGCTCGTGCGCGGTCTGGTCGCCGGCCTGGGCCGCAAGGCCGTCTCCGGACTGAGAGGGTCACTGATGCAGCTGCTGACCGTGCGCGGGGCGCTCCCGCCGCACCGCCACTCCCAGGCCGAGATCACCGACGCGTTCGCGGGGGTGATCGCCCGGGGCGGGGGGCTCGACGAGCGGCTGCTGCGCCGGTTCCACGCCAACGCGGGCGTCGAGTTCCGGCACACCGTGCTGCCGCTCTGAGCAGTACGGCGAGCTCGACGGCTTCACGGCGGCCAACGACCTGTTCATCGAGCACGCGGTCGAGCTCGGCGCGCGGGCGCTGCAGGACGCGCTCAAGGCCGCGGACCTCACGCCGTCCGACGTCGACCTGATCGTCTCCGCGACCGTGACCGGGCTCGCCGTACCGTCCCTCGACGCGCGGATCGCCGCGCTGGTCGGGCTCCGACCGGACGTGAAGCGGGTGCCGCTGGTCGGCCTCGGCTGCGTCGCGGGTGCGGCCGGCGTCGCCCGGCTGGCCGACTACCTGGCCGGCCACCCCGGCGAGGTCGCGGTGCTGGTCGCGGTCGAGCTCTGCTCGCTCACCGTGCAGCGCGACGACGTCTCGGTGCCCAACCTGGTCGCCAGCGGGCTGTTCGGCGACGGCGCCTCGTGCGTGGTCGCCACCGGCGAGGGGCGGCACGGCTCGCGGCCGGCGCCGGCCCACGTGCTCGCCACCCGGTCAGCCGGCTCTACCCGGACTCCGAGCGCGTGATGGGCTTCGACGTCGGCTCCACCGGGCTGCGGATCGTGCTCGACGCCGAGGTGCCGGCGGTGATCGGCGCGCTACGTGCGCGAGGACGTCGACGGCTTCCTCGCCGACCACGGGCTGACCCGCGACGACATCGGCTGGTGGGTCTGCCACCCGGGCGGCCCCAAGGTGATCGACGCGCTGCGAGACGACGCTCGGGCTCGAGCCGGAGGCGGTCGCGCTGACCCGGCGTTCGCTCGCGCAGATCGGCAACCTGTCCTCGG
This sequence comes from uncultured Actinomycetota bacterium, assembly GCA_963791175.1. Taxonomy (GTDB): domain Bacteria; phylum Actinomycetota; class Actinomycetes; order Propionibacteriales; family Nocardioidaceae; genus Nocardioides. The sequence goes on along the minus strand of CAWBRC010000004.1, from coordinate 1,036,795 downwards.
CCTCGGTGCTGCACGTCCTCGAGGACACGTTGCGCGAGCGACCGCCCGCACCCGGCAGCCACGGGCTGCTGATGGCGATGGGTCCCGGGTTCTGCTCCGAGCTCGTGCTGCTGCGGGCGGCGCCGTGACCTCGCTGACCGCGTTCACCGTGCTCGTCGTCCTGGTCGGCCTCGAGCGGCTGGCCGAGCTCGTCGTCTCCAAGCGCAACGCCGCGTGGTCGTTCGAGCGGGGCGGCGTCGAGACCGGCTTCTCGCACTACCCGTTCGATGGTGGTGCTGCACACCGGGCTGCTGGTCGGTGCGCTGGTCGAGGCCTACGTGCGCGAGCCCGCACGTCCCCTCGGCGCTGGCCTGGTCGATGCTGGTCGTCGTCGTGCTCACCCAGGCGCTGCGCTGGTGGTGCATCGCGACCCTCGGCCGGCAGTGGAACACCCGGGTGATCGTCGTGCCGGGGCTGCGCGCCGGTGCGCGGCGGCCCGTACGCGCTCATGCCGCACCCCAACTACGTCGCGGTCGTCGTCGAGGGCATCGCGCTGCCGCTCGTGCACGCCTGCTGGATCACCGCCGTCGTCTTCACCGTGCTCAACGCGGTCCTGCTGACCGTGCGGATCCGGGTCGAGAACGCCGCCCTCTCGACCGCTCGAGCCGGAGCCCTCCGGTGCGTGACCTGGTGGTCGCCGGCGGCGGACCGGTCGGGCTGGCGACCGCGCTGTACGCCGCCCGCGCCGGCCTCGACGTCGTCGTCCGCGAGCCGCGCCCGGGCCCGGTCGACAAGGCCTGCGGCGAGGGGCTGATGCCCGGGGCGGTGGCCGACCTGGCCGCCCTCGGCGTCGACCCGGCCGGCCACCGGCTGGCCGGCATCCGCTACCTCGGCGGCGGCCGCACGCGCGGACGCGCCGTTCCGGCACGGCGACGGTCGCGGGGTCCGCCGCACGACGCTGCACCGCGCGCTGTCCGACGCGGTGGCCGAGGCCGGCGTCAAGGTCGTGCAGCGCGCGGTCGGCGAGGTCGAGAAGCCGCCGCGGCCACGTCCTCGTCGACGACGAGCCGGCGGCTACCTCGTCGCGGCGGACGGGCTGCACTCGCCGGTGCGCCGGATGCTCGGCCTCGACCGGCCGGTCGAGGGCCGGCGCCGCTACGGGCAGCGGGTGCACGTCGAGATGGCGCCCTGGACGCCGTTCGTCGAGGTGCACTGGGCGGCCGGCTCGGAGGCCTACGTGACCCCGGTCGCCGACGACCTGGTCGGGATCGCCGTGCTCACCGAGCGGCAGGCGCCGTTCGACGAGCTGCTGGCCGAGCACCCCCTGCTGCGCGAGCGGCTGGGCCGCCGGCCGCTGTCGCGGACCCGCGGCGCCGGTCCGCTGCGCCAGCGGCTCGACCCGCCAGGTGCGCCGGTCGGGTGCTGCTCGTCGGCGACGCCGCCGGGTACGTCGACGCGCTGACCGGTGAGGGCATCGCGATCGGCCTCGCCCAGGCCCGGGCGGCCGTCGACGCGGTCGTGGCCGGTCGCCCCGAGCAGCTACGAGGCGGCGTACCACCGGCTCGGCCGCCGCCACGAGCTGCTCACCCACGCCCTGCTCGCGTCGTCCCGGGTGCCGCTCGTGCGCCGCCAGATCGTGCCGCTCGCGGCCCGGCTGCCGCGGGTCTTCGCCGGGCGTCGTCGACCAGCTGGCGAGGCCGGCGTGAGCACCGAGGAGGTCGTCCTTCTCGACGACGACGGGCCACGCGATCGGCACCGCCGCCAAGGCGGAGGTGCACGGCACCGACACCCCGCTGCACCTCGCGTTCTCCTGCTACGTCTTCGACGAGGACGCGGCGGCTGCTGGTCACCCAGCGGGCCCTGGCCAAGCCGACCTTCGGCGGCGTCTGGACCAACTCGCTGCTGCGGCCACCCGGCGCCGGGCGAGCCGATCGAGGACGCCGTACGCCGCCGGACCGGCCAGGAGCTCGGCCTCGACCTCGACCGGCGTCACGCTGGTGCTGCCCCGGCTTCCGCTACCGCGCGGTCGTGGCCTCGGGACCCTACGCCGGCTGGGTCGAGCACGAGCTGTGCCCGGTCTTCACCGCGACCGCGACCGGCGACCCGCGCGCCGGACCCGGCTGAGGTCGAGGCCTGGGAGTGGGTGCCGTGGCCGCAGTTCCGCGACGACGTGCTGACGGGCCGTCGCGAGGTCAGCCAGTGGTGCCTCGAGCAGGTCCAGGCGCTGCCCGAGGAGCTGCCCGCGGCGCCGGCCGCGGACCCCGCCGGGCTGCCGCCGGCCGCGCGCCCGACCTGAGCCGGCCCCTACGATCGCGACCATGAGCCCCGCCCCGGCGCTCCTGGAACTGCTGCCCGCCGGCACCTACCTGACCGACGACGGCGTACCCGTCGTCGGCGGCTGCCGGCTCGACGAGCTCGCCGCCGCGACCGGCACGCCGGTGCTGGTCGTGGCCGAGGACGCGCTGCGCACCCGCGCCCGGGCGTACGCCGACGGGCTCGCCGAGCGGTGGCCGCGCAGCCGCGTGGTGTTCGCGTCGAAGGCCTTCCCGTGCACGGCCGTCCAGCGCGTCATGGTCGAGGAGGGGCTGGGCCTCGACGTCGCGGGCGGCGGCGAGATCCTCGGCGCGCTCAAGGCCGGGGTCGACCCACGGCTCGTCGTCCTGCACGGCAACGCCAAGCTTCCCGAGGAGATCGCCCTCGCGGTCGAGCACGGGCTCGGCCTGGTGGTCGTGGACGGCCCCGACGACGTCGACCGGTTGGAGGCGGCCGTGCCGGCGGGGCGCGTGGTCGACGTCCTGGTGCGGGTGATCCCCGGCGTCACCGCCGAGACCCATGACAGCGTGCTCACCGGCCACGACGACTCGAAGTTCGGGCTGTCCCCGGACGACGCCCGGCCCCTGATCAGCCGGATCGAGGCGTCCGGCGCGCTGCGGATGCGCGGCCTGCACCTGCACGTCGGCTCCCAGATCCTCCAGACCGAGCCCTTCGCCGAGGCGGTCGCGGCGGTGGCCCGGCTGGGCGAGTTCCCCGTCTACGACCTGGGTGGCGGCCTGGGCGCGCGGTACACCTGGGCCGACGAGCCACCCACCGTCGCGGCGTACCTCGACGCCCTGGTCGGGGCGGCCCGCGCGCACCTGCCGGCGGAGGCCGAGCTGATCGTCGAGCCGGGGCGCAGCATGGTGGCCGAGGCGGCGTGCACCGTCTACACCGTAGTGACGGTCAAGCGCGGCAAGCACACGTTCGTCGCCGTCGACGGCGGCATGGGCGACAACCTGGAGGTCGCGCTGTTCGACCAGCGGTTCGAGGCGGGGATCCTCGGCCGCCTCGACGAGGGCGACGAGGTCTGCCAGCTGGTCGGGCGGCACTGCGAGAGCGGCGACGTCCTGGTCCGCGACGTGGTGCTCCCGCGTCCGGCCGTCGGAGACCTGGTCGTCGTCCCCACCACCGGTGCCTACTGCTTCACGATGGCCAACAACTACAACGGCAACCGGCGGCTCCCCGTCGTCTTCGCCCGCGACGGCGCGTGGCGCACGGTCGTGCGCCGGGAGACGTGGGAGGACCTGCTGCGCCGCGACGTCGACTGAGTCGACCAGTGGCGGGTCTGCGAACAGGCATGCGGGAGTCGGGGCGCGTCGCGACCTCACCCGAGACTCTCGTGGCGGGTGGTCTCAGGTGCGCCGGGTGAAGGCGACCTTCCCGCCGGGCAGGTGGGTCGTGGTGTAGGTGGGGTCGTGGGCTCGGGCGTGGTGTCGGGGGCAGAGCAGGAGCCCGTCGTTGTCGGTCCCGCCGCCGCGGCTCCAGGGGATCGGGTGGTGCAGGTGGCAGAGTCCGGGTGGCCAGTCGCAGCCCTCGGCGGTGCAGCCGCGTTGTTCGATGGTCTTGGCGATCCGCTGCGGCCCGGTGTGGAAGCGCCGGGTGCGGCCGAGGTCGAGGACCTGGGACTTGCCGCCGAGCACGGCGGGGATGATCCCGGCCTCACAGGCGAGCTTGCGGGCCAGGGAGGCGGAGATGGTCTCGCCGGTGTCCAGGTTCGCCGCTGGAGGCCGCCCAGGAGGGCGTCGAGGGTCATGGTCACCACGACGGTGGCGTTGACCCCACCGGCCTTCGGGAGGTTCTTGGTGGGGTAGCGGTGGATCAGCTCGGTGAACGCCCGCCCCAGGCGTTCCGGGGTTGGGCGACGTTCCCCCAGAGGACCTGAGGCGGCCTGGTGCTTGGGGGCGGCGAACGCCAGGAGCGCCTTCTTGAGCGCGGCGCCGGTGAGGGTGTCGAGGGTGAACCGGCCGTGGACCTTGCCGTGTCCGTCCTCCCACATCGTGAGCCGGGTGGCGGCGGCCGCGTCGCGTTCCTCGCGTTCGAGGAGCTTGGGCCTCGTGGGCGTCGGCGGCGTCGGGGTCGACGACCTCCAGGAGCCGGCGTCCGAACCGCTTCAACGCGCGGGCGTCGAAGTGCTCGGCCTCGGCGAGCAGGTGGGCCTCGGCGTCCTGGACCAGCGACGGGTCGAGGTCGGCGGGGAGGTCGTCGAGGGCGCGGAGGACGGCCTCGGCCTGCTCGACGTGCACCCGACCCTCGGCGAGGGCGTCGCGGGTCTGGTCGTGGGACCCGAGCCCGGCGGCCAACCGGACGGTGCGGTGGGCGGCGCCGGGGGTGGTGTGGATGTGGTGGGCCAGCCAGGTCGCGGTCGAGGTCGCGCCGGACCGGCCGGGGATGTCGAGCGCCTCGGCCTGGGCGACCAGCCGGGCCTCGAGCTCGGCGAGCTGGGCCTTCGCGGCCTGGACCTCGCTGATGGCCGTGGTCGTCTCGGCGGCGTCCATCGACCACAACGGCACCCCGGCCACCGCGCCGAGCTGGTCGCGCACGCCCGCCATCGCCCGGGTGACCCGGTGCGGGTGGTGCGCGATCGCCGTCATGACACCTATCCAAGCAGCGACCACCGACAGTCCGACGGGTCCGGAAGCCCTTGTCCACAAGGGAAAACGGTCACGTCCGGGGTCGGGTCAGCGGGCTGGCTGCGGTGGTCTCGACAGGCTCGACCGACGGTGGTCCAGCGAGTGCCTTCGCGCTGGGCCTGACCACCGCGCGCACCGCAGCCAGCACCCTCGCGGCAACCCGATAACCAGCCCGCCTTTGGCGCTCGCCGGGGCTGTCAACCCGACCCAAACCGCAGCGCAGGCACCCAGGCTTGACAGCCCCGGGGAGCGTCAGACACTCGGATGTCGGGTTGCCGCCAACAGCGCACCCAGCATCGGCGGAGGGCGACCGATCAGGGGACGACGACCACCGGCACCGGTGAGTGCCGGACGATCTTGGAGGCGTTCGAGCCGAGGAAGATGCGCTCGATGACGCCGGCCTCGGACGACCCGAGCACCAGCACCTCGTCGCGGTCCCAGTCCAGCCGGTCGACGGCGGCACCCCAGGTGCGGCCGTGCGCGACGACGCTCTCCACCTCCTCCGGGGCCTTGCCGGACTCCTTGAGCGCCTTGAGGGCCTCGTCCTGCGCGGCCCCGGCCTGGCTGACCCAGCGATCCAGCACCATGTCCTCGGCGTGGGCGCCGACCCCGGCGGTGTAGACGGTGCGGCCGCGGACCGCGAAGGTGACCAGCCGCAGGGAGGCGCCGATCTCCGAGCAGATCTCCGCCGTTCGCTCCAGCGTCGCGTGCGAGCGCTCGTCACCGCGGAACGCGCACGACACGCGACGGATCCGGCCGTGCTCGGTGGCGGCCCAGCCGTGGGTGGCGACGGCGACCGGGATGTGCGACGAGTGCAGCAGCCAGTCGCCGGTGGCGCCCGGGTGCACGCGGCCGTAGCTGCCCGTGCTGCCGGACCCGACGATGATCATCGACGCGGCGAACTCCTCGGCCTGCTCGAGGAGCGCGCTCGCGACCGAGCGGCCCGGCGTCCACCGGGCCACGGCCGCCACCTCGGGGCAGTCCGCGGCCAGGATGGAGCTGGCCTCGGCCACCGCGGCCGCGCCCTGCTGCTGGGCCCAGTCCTCGAACTCGCGGTCGGTGTGGCCGGCGACCGGCGTCGGCCAGACGGTCGGTACGACGGTGACGATCAGGAGGTCGGTGCCCGCGGACCTCGCCAGGGTGGCCCCGAGCTGGACCGACGACCAGTCGTCCTTCCCGGGCGAGAAGCCGACGACGAGCGTCATGTCACGCGTCCTCGGTGATCGGCGCCCCACCGTTGAGGCGCGAGTGGTGCCGGCTCCACAGGAAGTAGAAGGCCATCACGATCGTCAGCCAGACGGCGAAGATGACCCAGGTGATCGCGGCCAGCCCCGACAGCACGTAGACGCACGCGGCGACGGTGAGCACCGGCGTGACCGGGTAGCCGGGCACCTTGAACGGCCGCTCGAGCTCGGGCTGGGTACGCCGCAGCACGATCACGCCGATCGCCACCGTGGAGAACGCCACCAGCGTGCCGATGGAGACGGTGTCCCAGAGGTACTCGGACGGCACGAAGCCCGCGATGATCGCGACCACGACCCCGACGACGATCGTGTTGAAGATCGGGGTCAGGGTGCGCGGGTTCACCTCGGCGAACTTGTCGGGCAGCATCCGGTCGCGGCCCATCGCGAACAGGATGCGGGTCTGGCCGTACAGCGTCACGAGGGTGACCGAGAAGATCGAGATCACGGCACCGGCGGCCAGGATCGTGCCCGGTACGACGCTGCCGGTGATGTTCTCGAGGATGACCGAGAGACCGGCGCTCTCCTGCTCGTCGCTGGAGAACTCGGCGATCGGCTGCGCCCCCACACCGGCGATGGCCACGAGCACGTAGATCGAGACCACGATGCACAGGGCGCCGATGATCGCGCGCGGCAGCGCCTTCTGCGGGTTGCGGACCTCCTCGCCGGCGGTCGAGACGGCATCGAGCCCGATGAAGGAGAAGAAGATCGTGCCGGCCGCCGCGCTGATGCCCGCCGAGCCGGAGGCCCAGAAGTTGTCGAACCGGTCGGTCTGGAAGGCGGTCAGCCCGATGATGATGAAGAGCAGCAGCACGCCGAGCTTGATCAGCACCATGACCGTGTTGACCCGCGCCGACTCGCTGGCGCCCCGCATCAGGAGCAGCGTGCACAGGCCGACGAGGACGATCGCGGGCAGGTTGACCAGACCGTTCGTGCCGTCGTACGGGATGGGTGAGTAGGACAGCGAGTCCGGGATGGTGACGCCGATCGTCTTGTCGAGGAGCTCGTTGAAGTAGCCGCTCCACCCGACCGCCACCGCGGACGCGGCCACGCCGTACTCCAGCAGGACGCAGGCGGCGATCACCATGGCCACGAGCTCGCCGAGGGCGTGGTAGGCGTAGGAGTACGTCGACCCGCTCACCGGGATCGCGCTGGCCATCTCGGCGTAGCACAGCGCCGAGAGACCGGCGGCGAGGCCGGCGATCAGGAACGAGACGATCACGGCCGGCCCGGCGTCGGGGACGGCCTCCTGCAGCACGAAGAAGATGCCGGTGCCGACGGTGGCGCCGACGCCGAACATCATCAGCTGGAACGTGCCGAAGCTGCGTTCGAGGTCCGGTCCGTCGTGCGGCCCCTTCTCGGCGGCCATCGGCTTCTTGCGGGTCAGCTGCTCACTGAGCGTGGCGGTCATGGGCGCTCTCCCTCCCGAGGACGTTCAGCAACCTAGCCCGTGCGCGAGGTCGCCGAACAGGGTCGATCCCACGGGGGACGACCACCCGTGGTCCGGAGCAGCGCCGGCGGCGGCCATGATGGACCGTCGTGGACCCCGGGTCGTACGTCGCCATCGCCCTGGCGATCTTCCTGGGTTCGGCCGTCCAGTCCGTGGTGGGCCTCGGCATCGGACTGGTCGCCGCGCCGGTGCTGACGCTGCTCGAGCCGTGGACCATGCCCGGCACGCTGATCATGCTGGCGCTGGTGCTGCCCGTGGCCACGCTCACCCACGACCACGACGACATCGACTGGCCGGGACTGACCTGGTCGCTGCCCGCGCGGGTGCTCGGCACCGGCGTCGGCGTCGCGGTGGTGGCGGTCTTCACCCACCAGCAGCTCGGCGTCGCCGTCGGGCTCGTGGTGCTGTTCATGGTGCTCATCACCTGGCGGGCCGTCGAGGTCCCCGTCAACCACGCAACCCTGAGTGGCGCCGGCTTCATCGGCGGCATCACCGGTACGGCGACCTCGATCGGCGGCCCGCCGTTCGCGCTCCTCTACCAGCACCGGCCGGCCCAGCAGATCCGTACGACGATGGCGGTCTACTTCGTGGTGGGCGCGGCGCTCAGCCTGGTGGGGCTGCTCGTGGTCGGCGACCTGACGTGGGACCAGGCCCGGACCGCGGCCGAGCTGCTGCCCGCCCTGCTCGTCGGTGTCGTTGCCGGGGCGCTCTCGCGGCGGCACCTGCCGGCCCACCGGGTCCGGCCGGCGGTGCTCGCGGTCAGTGCGCTGTCGGCGGTCGTGCTGGTGGTGCGGTCCCTGGTCGGCTGACCGTCGGCCGGCTCACGACGTGACGGCCATCGCGACGAACGCGGCCAGCAGCAGGACGAACAGCACGGTGGTGCGTGCGGCGTTCATCTGTGTCTCCTCCCTCCCCGCGGTCGGCGGCGGGGCGGGCGCCGTCGGCCGGCGCCCGCTCGCCTCGTCACTTGCGCAGGACCGTCTCCAGGTCGATCTCGATCTGGATGTCCTTGGAGACCAGGACCCCGCCGGCCTCGAGCGCGACGTTCCAGGTCACGCCGAAGTCCTCGCGGTTGACCTTGGTGCGTGCCGAGAAGACGGCGCGCTGGCCGCCCCACGGGTCGCCCACCTGGCCCTCGAAGGTGACCTCGAGCGGCACGTTGCGGGTGACGCCGTGGATCGTGAGGTCGCCGTGGACGGTCCCACGGTCCCCCGACCACTCCACGGCGGTGCTGCGGAAGGTGGCGGTGGGGTGGGCCTCGACGTCGAACAGCTCGGCCGAGCGGATGTGCTCGTCGCGGGCGGGGTTGCCCGACTCCACGCTGGCCATCCCGATGCGGACGTCGACCGAGGCGTCGGCCATCGACGCGCCGACCCGGAACTCGCCGGTGACGTCGGTGAACCGGCCGCGGACCTTGGTCAGCATGAAGTGCCGGCCGATGAAGGCGACCTCGGCGTGGCCCGGGTCGATCTCCCAGACGGTGTCGGCGGGGAGCAGAGCGAGGTCGCTCGTGGGGGTGGTGGTCATCATCTTTCCTTTCATTTGCGTGGGCACGCACATATATGCTCACGGGGCTGGTGGGGCACCGGGGTCCGGTGCGGATCGGAGGTCAGCGCGGCGGGGGCTGCTCCTCGGCCTCGACGACCTTCTCGAGGGCGGCCGCCACGGCGGTGATCTCGGCGGGCTGGAGGTGGTCGAGGAAGTGCGTGTCGACCGCCCCGAGGTAGACCGGGGCCGCGGCGCGCAGCCGGCGCCGGCCCTCGGCGGTGATCGCGGCGTACGACGAGCGCCGGTCGTCGGGGTTGGCCCGGCGCTCGACCAGGCCCTCCCTTTCGAGCTCGGTGACCACTCGGCTGACCCGCTCGCGGCTCACCACGGCCTGGCGGCCGAGCTCGCTCATCGTCAGCCGGCGGTCGGGAGCGGCGTTGACGACGAGCAGGACGTCGTACCAGGTGAGCGGCAGCCCGGTGCGCTGCACCGCGCGCTCGAGCTTCGGCACCACCGCGGCGTGCGCGCGCAGCACCGCGGCCCACGCTGCGATGCGGTCGTCCTGGGAGGTCATGCTGCGACCGTAACACAAAGTGTGTGCGCACGCACCTAAAATCTCACACGAGTTTCTGCGATGACCCGGAGCGCCGGTGGGAGTCTGACGAGCATGCCCAAGGTCACCGCCCACCTGTCCATGTCCATCGACGGCTTCGTCGCCGGCCCCGACCAGACCCGCGAGCAGCCGCTGGGTGTCCGCGGCGAGGAGCTGCACCGCTGGCACATGGGCCAGTCCCACAACGAGGTCGACCGCGCCATGGCCGAGCGGATCCTCGCGCCGCGCGGCGCCTACGTGATGGGTCGCAACATGTACGCCCCGGACCGCGGGCCATGGGCCGACGCGGCGGGCGGTGAGATGTGGCGCGGCTGGTGGGGCGACGAGCCGCCGTACCACGCGCCGGTCTTCGTGCTCACCCACTTCCCGCACGAGTCGGTCGAGATGGAGGGCGGCACGACCTTCCACTTCGTGACCGGCTTCGACGAGGCGATGGAGCGCGCGGTCGAGGCGGCGGGCGAGGAGACGGTGACGATCGCCGGCGGTGCCAGCGCGGTCCGGCAGGGGTTCGAGGCGGGCGTCATCGACCAGATCATGATCAACCACGCCCCGGTCGTGCTGGGCAGCGGCGAGTCGCCCTTCGCCGGCCTCGACCGACCTCCGCCTGCGACCGGTCGAGGTGCACGCCTCGCCGCTCGCCACCCACGTCGTGTACGACGTCGACCGGTCCTGACCGGCGACCCAATCTTGGGGAAAGGCCCACCGCACCGGCGGCGGCCGATTTCCCCGGTCCTAGCGTGACCAGATGCAGGGCTCCACGGGGGAGTGCTCCAGGACCGTACGGCGTGTGGTCCGGGTCGGCGGTGCGGCCGTCCTGACCACGCCGACGGTGCTGCTGGCCGCGACCCAGCCCTGGCACGACGAGCGGCCGCAGCGGTTCGTGGTCGTGAGCGGCATCCTGCTGGTGGTGCTCGTCGCGCAGCTGATCGCGATGCTGGTCATGACCGGCCGGCTCGCGGAGCTGGCGGCGACCACCCTGCTCGGAGCGGCGCTGTCCGGGCTCGCCGCGACGACGTTCTGGATCCTCCCCGGGCTCGCCGCCCCGGGCCTGCCGGAGCACCCGGGCCTGGCCCTGGTCGCCGTCGAGGCCGGCGCCGTCTTCGCGGCCGTGCTCGCCGTGGTGAGCAGCCGCGACGTCCGGCAGGCCGTGCTCGCGGCGCTGTGGGCCGGCGCGCTCGGCTGCTACCTGCTCGTCATCGCCGCGCTGCTGGCCTTCACCTTCGTGCCCGCGAGCGTCCCACGCGCGCAGGGCCGCGCCGCCGCCGGCGGTGCGCCCGCCGCCGAGCGGCTCGTCGGGAACCCCGCCGAGACCCCCGACGGCTACCTGCTCCTGCTGCTGCTCGCGCTGGTGCTCAGCGTCGTCGCGAGCATCGCCGTACCCCTGACCCGCAGCGTCGTCATCCCGCGGCGCCGGGCCGCCTGGGGTCACGTCACGCGCTAGGCCCTAGCCGAACGCGCGCGCCACGTGGCCCAGCAGGTCGGGGTAGCGCTTCAGGTGTGCGCCGCCGTTGAGGTCGAGCACCTCCCCGGTCAGCCACGCCGCGCGGGCGCAGAAGACCACCGCCTCCGCGACCTCCTCGGGTGTCCCCGCCCGTCCCAGCGGGGTGTTCTCGACGTAGTCCGCCTCGATCCCGTCGATGTCGAGGGCCGGAGCGGTCAGCGGCGTGACGACCAGCCCGGGCGAGACGGCGTTGACCCGGATCCCGCGGGCGCCGAGCTCGAGCGCGGCGACCTCGGTGAGCATGGCGAGCCCCGCCTTGGCCGAGCAGTACGCCGCGAGCCCGCCGCCCGGCTGCCGGGCGTTGAGCGAGGTGATGCGAGGTGACCGAACCGCCCTCGCCGAGCACCCGGCCGGCGTGCTTGAGGACGAGGAACCCGCCGGTCAGGCAGACGTCGACCACCCGGCGCCACTCGGCCGAGGTCGTGGTCGACGACCGCGGCCAGCGTCGACGTACCGGCGCTGTTGACCACGACGTCCACCTGCCCGTGCTCGGCGAGCACGCCGTCGAAGAGCGCCGCGACCGCCTCCTCCGAGGTCACGTCGCAGACCACGTCGGCGCCCGCCGCCACGTCGGCGACCACGACCAGGCACCCGTCGTCGCGCAGCGCCCGCACGCACGCCGCCCCGATCCCGGACGCGCCTCCGACCACGACCGCCACCCGTTCCGCCACGTGCCCTCCTGAGGTGAGTTGACGCGCGTCAAGTTAGCGGGCTCCACGCGGGGCCGCCAGGCACCCCGGCACGGCATTCGTGATTTCGGCGCCGCTGCGGTGAAGATGTCTCCCGCACAACGGACTCGGAGGCCCTGTTGAAGAAGCTGGTGGCGGTCGGCGTGGCCGCCGTACTCACCTCGCTCGGCACCCTGGGTGCGGTCACCCCCGCCCACTCGAAGCCGAAGCTGAAGCCCGAGTCGAGGCCGGCGGCCGCCGCACACGAGCGCGCGACCAGCGGGACCTTCATGATCGGCGACTCGACGACCTACCGGATCGCGCCGGACCTCCAGGCGCTCAAGCCGGACTGGTACCTCGACTTCAAGCGCGGCCGCTCGATCCGGACCCTGTCCTCGCACCTCGACGCGTACCTGCGGCACAACCCGGCACCGGCGAACTTCATCATGGCGCTGGGCACGAACCGCTGCCACCACCCCGACTGGAGCGAGGCCCGGCTGCGCCGCGCGATCGCCAAGCTGCCGGCGCGCACCAACGTCTTCCTGGTCATGGTGGTCCGGGCCGGAGAGTTCCAGGCCGACAAGGACGCGGTGCTCCAGGAGTACAACCGCTACTCGCGCAACCTGGCCAAGACCCGGCCGAACACCTACATCATCGACTGGCGCGGCACGGTGCTCGCCGACCCCACCCTCGACCCGGTCACCGGCCTCTCCTCGCTGCTCGAGGACGGCACCCACGAGACAGGGGGCCCGTACGGCGAGCGCCACGGCCCCGGGGTGAGGACCTACATCAACCTGGTGCTCTCCAAGTGGCGGCAGGTCAACCGCACCGCCACTTGACGCGTGTCAAATAGCGCCCCTACGGTCGCGGGGTGCAGCCTCTGACCCGACCTCCGGGCCGACCCACGACCGCGGTCATCGGTGCCGGCATCAGCGGGCTGACCGCGGCAAGATGCTCGGCGACTACGGCGTGCCCTACACCTGCTTCGAGACCTCCGACCGGGTCGGCGGCAACTGGGCCTTCGGCAACCCGAACGGGCACAGCAGCGCCTACCGCTCGCTGCACATCGACACCAGCAAGCACCGGCTGTCCTTCAAGGACTTCCCGATGCCCGAGGACTACCCCGACTTCCCGCACCACACCCAGATCAAGGCCTACCTCGACTCCTACGCCGACGCGTTCGGGCTGCGCGACCGCATCGAGTTCGAGAACGGCGTGGTGCACGCCGAGCACCTGCCCGGCGGCGGCTGGGAGCTGACCACCGCAGCGCGGCGAGACCCGCCGGTTCGACCTGCTCGTGGTCGCCAACGGGCACCACTGGGACCCGCGCACGGCCGAGTTCCCGGGCGAGTTCACCGGCGAGTCCATCCACTCCCACCACTACATCGACCCGACCGACCCGCTGGACCTCAAGGGCAAGCGGATCCTCGTCGTCGGCCTCGGCAACAGCGCCGCCGACATCGCCGTCGAGCTGTCCAGCAAGTCGCTGCAGAACCAGGTCACGCTCTCGACCCGCTCGAGTGCCTGGATCGTGCCGAAGTACATCGTACGGCCTGCCCGCCGACAAGTACTTCGCGACCTCGCCGCACATCCCGCTGGCGTGGCAGCGCAAGGCTCGATCCAGAAGATGCAGTTCATGACCGGCTCCAACCCGGAGCTCTACGGCCTGCCGAAGCCCGAACCACAAGTTCTTCGAGGCGCACCCGACCCAGTCGGTCGAGCTGCCGCTGCGGCTCGGGTCGGGTGACGTGACGCCCGAAGGGCGAACGTCGAGCCGGCTCGACGGCGAGACCGTGCACTTCGAGGACGGCACGTCGTCGGACTTCGACGTGATCGTCTACGCGACCGGCTACAACATCACCTTCCCGTTCTTCGACGAGGAGTTCCTCAGCGCGCCCGGCAACCGGATCCGCCTGTTCAAGCGGATGTTCAAGCCCGGCGCTCGACGACCTGGTGTTCATGGGCTTCGCGCAGGCGGTGCCCGACGCTGTTCCCGTTCGTCGAGGCCAGGCCCGGCTGCTCGCGGCGTACGCCGTGGGCGCGTACGCGCTGCCCGACGTCGACGAGATGGAGCGGGTGATCGACGCGGACGACGCGAAGCTCTACATCGGCCACGTGCTCCGACCGGCCCCGGCACACCCAGCAGGTCGACTACTTCGTCTACGAGCACGACCTGCGCACCAAGGAGCTCCCGGCCGGCCGGGCCCGGGCGCAGGCCAGCGCGCGCCGGGCTGGCCGGGCATGACGCGAGCCAGCGCGCGCCCGCGGGCGACGACCGCCGTACCGCGCTGCTCGAGTCGCTCGACCACCACCTGCGCGAGGAGGGCAGCCTCGACTCGATCAACATCGCCGACATCTCGCGCCGCGCCGGCGTCACCCGCTCGGCGTTCTACTTCTACTTCGAGAACAAGGCCAGCGCCGTCGCCGCGCTGATGGAGGAGATGTACGACGAGTCGTTCGCGGCCGCCGACCTGCTCCGCGGCGGACGGCTCGCCGGCCGAGAACATCGAGGCGATGGTGCGCGCGCTGTTCTCGACGTGGGACAAGCACGAGCACCTGTTCCGGGCCTTGCTCGACGCCCGCGCCACCAGCGCGACGGTGCGCGAGCTGTGGGACAGCGACCGGGAGTCGTTCGTCGCCGGTGGTCGCCGCGATGATCGAGGCCGAGCGCGCCGCCGGGGCCGCGCCCGCCGGCGCCGACGCGACCGCGCTGGCCACCGTGCTGCTCGAGCTCAACGACCGGATGCTCGAGCGGCTGGCCGCTGCGGCGGCCCGCTCGACCGCGAGCGAGCTGGTCGAGGCCGTCGTCACACATCTGGCTGCACACCATCTACGGAGAGGTGAGCCGCATGAAGCACGACGAGCTCACCTTCGTCTCCGGCGGCGTCGAGCTGCGACGGCTGGCACTTCACCGGCGAGGGCGACGCGTTCGCCGGACCGACGCCGGCCGGCCGGTCGTCGTGATGGCGCACGGGCTCGGCGGCACCAAGGACTCCGGCCTCGAGCCGTTCGCCGACGGCGCTGGCCGAGGCCGGGCTCGACGTGCTCGCCTTCGACTACCGCGGCTTCGGCGCCTCGCGGCGGTACGCCGCGGCAGCGGGTCAGCATGGCCGGCCAGGTCGAGGACTACCGCGCCGCGATGGCCGCGGCCGCCCGGCTGCCCGGCGTCGACCCGCGGCCGGCTCGTGCTCTGGGGCGTCTCGCTGGCCGGCGGCCACGTGCTCGCCGCCGCGGCGCGGCCGCGACGACGTCGCCGCGGTCGTCGCGCTGACGCCGCTGGTCGACGGGATGGCCGCCGGCCGGCTGGCGCTGAAGCACCACACGCCCTCGGCGATGCTCCGCTCGACCGCCGCCGGCGTCCGCAGCCGGGTCCGGCGCGGCGAGCCGGTGATGATGCCGGTCGTGGCCCGCCCCGGTGAGCTCGGGCGCGCTGACCCTGCCCGGCCACTACGAGTCCTACCTCGCGATCGCCGGGCCGACCTGGCGCAACGAGATCGACGCCGCCGTCGGCCTCGAGCTCGGCGGCCACCGCCCGGGCAAGCACGCCAAGCACCTGCGCTGCCCGCTGCTCGTGCAGATCGCCGACTTCGACCGCAGCGCCCCGCCGCACGCCGCCGCCAAGGCCGCCGTCGGCCGGCCGCGCCGAGGTCCGGCACTACCCGTGCGACCACTTCGACGTCTGGCCCGGCAGCGACTGGTTCGACGCCGTCCGTCGCGCACCAGGTGCACGTTCCTGCGCGCGGCACCTGCGGTCGGCTGCGGGTGATTCCGACGCGGACTCTCCCCGCCAGCCGCATCTCCGACCGCAGTCGGATGTCGCGGCGACATCGACGTCTCAGTAACCTCGGAGCCGTGGCCCTCCTCGATCACGAGCCGACCGACATCCGGGCGCTGACCCAGCAGCGGTTCGAGCGGATGACGCTGGCCGGCGGCAGACAGGCTCGCCGGCGGTCGACACCGCGGGGCTGCCCGCCGGGACCGCGCTGGCCGGCGCTCGTGCAGACGGTCGGCGCTGCTGCGGTTCCGGCACTGGTTCCACCCGTACCTGCACAAGAAGTACGGCGACGTCTACACGGTGCGGCTGATGCCGGAGCGGCCGGCCGCTGGTCTTCTTCACCCGGCCCGAGCACGCGAAGGAGATCTTCGCGGGCGACCCCGAGATCTTCCACGCCGGCAAGGGCAACGCGATCCTCGGCCCGGTCATGGGCGAGCACTCGCTGCTGCTCCAGGACGGCGCCGAGCACAAGCGGGCCCGCAAGCTGCTGATGCCGGCGTTCAACGGCCACGCGCTGCGCGAGCTACCAGGAGCTGGTCACCGAGATCGCCCGCGACGAGGTCGCGCACTGGCCCGACGGCCAGCAGTTCCGCTCCCTCGACCGGATGAACGTGCTCACCCTCGAGGTGATCCTGCGCGTCGTCTTCGGCGTCACCGACGAGAAGCGGCTGGCCGCGCTGCGCCCGCGGGTCAACGCGACCGTCAACGTCAGCCCGGCCGTGCTGCTCGGTGTGGACGCTACCCGGCGCTGCACCGCAGTCGGCCCGTGGAAGGCGGCCGTCGCAGAACCAGGTCGAGCTCGACGAGCTGATGTACGCCGAGATCCGCGAGCGGCGTACCGCCCCCGACCTGGCCGAGCGCACCGACGTGCTGTCCCGGCTGATCCGCGAGGGCGAGGAGACCGGCGACCGGCTCAGCGACACCGAGCTGCGCGACCAGCTCGTCACCCTGCTGCTGGCCGGCCACGAGACCACCGCGACCGCGCTGGCGTGGGCGCTCTACGAGCTCGGCCGCGACCCCGGAGCTGATGCGCCGCACCCAGGCGGCGGCCGACGCCGGCGACGCGGACGGCGACGCCTGGCTCGACGCCGTGATCAAGGAGTCGATGCGGCTGCACCCGGTGATCCCGATGGTGGTGCGCACGCTGATGAAGCCGCCGACGATCGCCGGCATCGACCTCCCGCGCGGCGCCACGGTCGGGCCGTCGATCCTCATCGCGCACCGCCGCGACGGACAACTACGACGGACCCCGAGCGGTTCGACCCCGAGCGGTTCCTCGGCCACAACCCGCCGACCAACACCTGGATCCCGTTCGGCGGCGGCGTCCGCCGCTGCATCGGCGCCGGCTTCGCGCATGATGGAGGGCGTCGCCGTGCTGCGCGAGGTGTTCCGGGCGGTCGACGTCACCGCGGTCGGCGACCGACGAGCCGAGGTCCGCAACATCACCTCGGTCCCGCGCGAGGCGGCGCGCATCCGGGTCACGCCGGTAACGGTCGCCGTCGCCTCGACGCTGGACATCGCGCGGTTCGCTCGCCGCATAACCGGCTTGCCCGCCCGGCGTGGTCGGGTGCCAGGTCCTTCGCCGCTCGTGACCTGGGGTGAGCGGCTGCGCGCGCTGCGCATGGACATCACGCCGCTGCGCACCTCGCGCGACTTCCGGCTGCTGTTCTGCGCCGGCACGGTCTTCTACTTCGGCGCGATGGTCAGCTATGTCGCGATCCCCTACCAGATCTACACGCTGACCGGCTCCAACTTCGCGGTCGGTGCGATCGGCCTGGTCGAGCTGGTGCCGCTCATCGTCTTCGGCCTGTACGGCGGCGCGCTGGCCGACCACGTCGACCGGCGCAAGCTGCTGGTCGGCCTGCGGCCTCGCCCAGGCGCGTTCACCGGCGGTGCTCGCGGTCAACGCGTTCCGCGACGACCCCAGCGTCTGGCTGATCTTCGTGGTCAGCGTCGGCCTGGCCTCGACGTCGTCGATGCAGCGGCCGCAGCCGCGAGGCGCTGATGCCGCGCACCGTCACCCACGACGAGCTGCCGGCGGCCAACGCGCTGACCAGCCTCGGCATGCAGCTCGGCGTGCTCGTCGGCCCGGCGGTCGGCGGCCTGCTGGTGGCCTACGTCGGGATCGGCTGGTGCTTCCTCGATCGACATCGGCGGGCTGGTCGTGGCCTCGCTGATGTTCTGGCTGATGCGCAGCTACCCGCACCGCGAGGAGACCACCCCGCCCTCGCTGGCCGGGATCGGCGAGGGGCTGACCTACGCGCTTCGGCCGCCGCGACCTGCTCGGCACCTACCTCGTCGACATCGTCTGCGATGCTGCTCGCCTTCCCGGTGGTGCTGTTCCCGGCGCTGGTCGAGGAGGTCTTCGACCAGCCCGCAGCTGCTCGGCCTGCTCTACTCCGCCGAGACCGTCGGCGCGCTGGTCGCGACCGCGCTGAGCGGCTGGACCGCGCGGGTGCACCACCACGGTCGCGCGATCGTGCTCGCGGCCGCGGCGTACGGCGGCTTCATCGCGCTCGCCGGCCTGATGCCGCTCGATCTGGCTGGTCGGGCGTGTTCCTCGCGCTTCGCGCGGTGCGGCCGACATGATCAGCGGCGTCTTCCGCGGCACCGTCTGGAGCCAGACCATCCCCGAGTCGATGCGCGGCCGGCTGGCCGGCATCGAGATGCTGTCCTACTCCGTCGGCCCGCTCGGCGGCCAGGTCCGCGCCGGCGTCACCGCCGACCTGTGGTCGGTGCGCGGGGCGATCACCAGCGGCGGCCTCGCCTGCGTCGCCGGGGTCGGCCTCACCGCGCTCTGGCTGCGCGACTTCTGGTCCTACGACGCCCGCACCGACGAGCACGCCGTCGCCGAGCGCGCCGTGCGCCGGGCGGCCGGCGAGAGCTGAGTCAGCCGCGGGCCCGCAGGGCGGCCATGGCCAGGCAGGCCAGCGCGCCGGCCGAGGTGAGGCGTCCGCGCGATGTTGAGCTGCACCCAGAGCGACTCGAAGTCGGCGCGGACGGCCGCGAGGTCCTTGATCCTGTCGACCGGGCCGGCCGCGTCGAGGGCGTCGTTGAGCGGGATGTTGCCGGCGAAGGTGATCACGACGGTGCCCGACCGCGAGCGCGGTCGCGGCGATCGCCCAGGGCCGGGCCTGCGGGCCGGCGACCACGGCCGCCGCGCCGGCGAGGAGCGGGGCGCCGAGGAACGTGGCGATGAAGACCGGGTTCACGATCGCGATGTTCATCTGCTGCATGGCGTCGACGAAGGTGCGGTCGTCGACCCGGGCCAGCCCGGGCATCACGCCGGTGGCCCAGGTGAAGTAGGTGCCCGGCCTGGAGCCCGGCGACGACGGCGGCGACGAGCAGCACGGGGCCGCGGGCCTCGGAGGCCATGGCGGTGGACAGGACGGTCTCGCTGGTGAGCGCCTCGGCGCCGGTGGTGGTGGTCATGGCTGCCAGTCAACCGTCGATCGGGCGAGACGATCCATCGCTGAATCTGTCCTATTACATACGCGAGCGTCTACAGTGTCGGGCATGGACGGACTGGCCGGGCTGCTCGACGGACCCCGCGCCCGGGGCGCCTTCCTGCTCCGCATCCTGCTCGACCCGCCGTGGTCGGTGCGGCTCCAGCGACGAGGCGCCGCTGTCGGTGACCGCGGTCGTGCGCGGTCACCTGTGGGTCTGCCCGGACGGCGAGGAGCCGGTCCGTCTCGAGGCCGGTGACGTCGTGGTCTGGGTCGGCAGCGACCACTGGACGATCGCCGACGACCCGGCGACGCCGACCCAGATCGTGATCCACCCCGGCCAGGTCTGCACCACCGTCGACGGCCACGTCGTCGTCGAGGAGATGAGCCAGGGCGTGCGCAGCTGGGGCAACAGCGACGTCGGGCGAGACCGTGCTGCTCACCGGCGTCTACCAGGTCGAGGGCGAGGTCGACCCGGCGGCTGCTGCGCGCGCTGCCGCGCACGCTGGTGCTGCGCGCGGACGAGCTCGACACCCCGCTCGTCGACCTGCTCGGCCGAGGAGGTGGTGCGCGACGCGCCGGGCCAGGAGGCGGTGCTCGACCGGCTGCTCGACCTGCTGCTGATCACCCTGCTGCGCACCTGGTTCGACCGGCCCGAGTCCGACCCGCCGGCGTGGTACGCCGCCCAGGGCGACCCGGTCGTCGGTCCGGCGCTGCGGCTCATGCAGCACCACCCCGAGCACCCGTGGACGGTGGCCGAGCTGGCCGGCCGAGACCGGGGTCTCGCGGGCGGCGTTCGCCCGCCGGTTCACCGAGCTGGTCGGCGAGCCGCCGATGACCTTCCTCACCGGCTGGCGGCTCGCGCTCGCCGCCGACCTGCTGCTCGAGCCCGACGCGACGATCGCCTCGGTCGCCCGGCAGGTCGGCTACGCGACGCCGTTCGCGCTGAGCGCCGCGTTCAAGCGCGAGCGCGGGGTCAGCCCGCGCGACCACCGGCGCCGCGGGCCGGCGACTCAGGCGGGGTAGCGCCCGGCGTCGATGTCCTCGACCAGGGTCGGTCCGGTCGGCTCCCAGTCGAGGAGCGCGCGGGTCCGGTCGCTGGAGACCGGGACGTCCATCGAGAAGAACCTCCCGATCCAGCCGAAGTGCTCCGCGGTCGCCTCCGCAGGCACCGACGCGACCGGCAGGTCGAGCGCCCGGCCCAGCGCCTCGGCGATCACGCGGGTCGGGACGCCGGACTCGGCCACCGCGTGCACGGCGGAGCCGGCCGGCGCCGCGTCCAGCGCGAGCCGGACGAGCCGCCCGGCGTCGAGCCGGTGCACGGCGGGCCAGACGTTGGTCCCGGCGCCGACGTACGCCGAGACGCCGCGCTCGCGCGCCACCTGCGCGAGGGTGGCCACGAACCCCTGGTCGCCCTCGCCGTGCACGGTGGGCGAGAAGCGCAGCGCGACGGTCCGGACGCCGCGGTCGGCCAGCGCGAGGGCGGCCAGCGCGTTGCCCGAGCGCGGGTGCAGGGCGGGGTCGGGCTGGTCGTCCTCGGTGTGCACGCCGACCACTCCGGTGGCGAACAGCAGCGGCTTCCCCTCGAGCTCGGCGCCCAGGGCCTCGAGCGCCGCCCGGTCGAGCGCGGCCGCCTCGGCCATCTGCGAGAAGTCGTGGTGGTAGCCGAGGTGGACCACGCCGTCGGCGGCCCGCGCGGCCGCGGCCAGGCCGTCGGTGTCGGCCAGGTCGCCCCGGCGCACCTCGGCGCCCAGCGCCGCGACCCGGTCCGCGGCCTCTGCCGAGCGGGCCAGCCCGGTCACGCGGTGGCCGGCCCCAGGACCGGCGACCTCGCCGTGGTGCTCCGCGACGCGCTGGGTCAGCTGCGCACGCTCGTCGGCTGAGCGGCCAGCCACGTCGTCCAGTCGATCCCGCGCAGGAGGACGCCGTCGTGGTCCGGAAGCATCGCGCCGGCCGCGACGCTGGCCGGGGCGTCGACCGGCTCGACCCGGACGTCCTCGCCCACGTGCGCGGCGTACCGCTGCACGAGGTCGAGCAGCTGCTCGGGCCGCGGACCGGCCAGCTCGACGTCGTGGTCCACGACGCCGGTGGCGAGGTCGAGCAGGAGCCGGACGATCTCGGGGGTGTCCACGGGCTGGGTCGGCGCGTCGAGGACGCGGGTGACGTCGCCGTCGCGGTTCCACTCGAACATCTGCCGGGCGAAGTCGTGGAACTGGGTCGCCCGCAGCACCAGCGCACCGGCGTTCGTCTCGCGGGCCACCCGCTCCTGGGCCAGCTTGGCGACGTAGTAGCCGTAGTCGGGGCTCTTGTCGATGCCGACGATCGAGAGCGTGACCGTGCGCCGTACGCCGGCCGCGGTGGCTGCTCGCCCGAGGGTGCCCGCGATGCCGGTGAAGAAGTCGAGCGTCGCCCGGTCGTCGAGGACGCCCCGGGTCGAGGTCACGTCGACCACGGCGTCGCGCGCCCGAGAAGGCGGTCTCGAGCCGGCCGGGCTCGGGGGAGAGCAGGTCGTAGCCGGTCTCGCGGGCGATCTCGACGACCTCGTGGCCCTCCTCGCGGGCCAGGGCGGTGAGCTGGGAACCGATCAGGCCGGTGGCCCCGGCGATCGCGATGCGCATGAGTCTCTCCTGTACTCGGATATGTGTTGTCCGAGTTCATGGAAGCACAGAACTCGGACAGTTGTCATCCACGAATTGCTAGGCTCTCCGCCATGAAGCTGTCCGCGGGGGTCGAGTGGGCGATCCATTGCTGCGTGGTGCTGAGCCAGGCCGAGGGTCCGGTGCCGGCGCAGCGGCTGGCCGAGTTCCACGAGGTGTCGCAGACCTACCTGGCCAAGCACCTGCAGCAGCTCTCGCGGGCGGGGCTGGTCGCCTCGACCGAGGGACGCGTCGGCGGTTACGCGCTCACCCGGCCGGCCGCGGACATCTCGGTGCTCGACGTGCTGCTGGCCATCGAGGGCTCGGAGCCGGCGTTCCGCTGCACCGAGATCCGCCAGCAGGGTCCGCTGCCGGCCTCCGCCCGGGCGTGCCGTCGGCCGTGCGGCGTGGCCCGCGCCATGTACGCCGCCGAGGACGCCTACCGGGCCTCGCTCCGGGGGGTGAGCATCGCCGACCTCGCCGAGGGCGTGAAGCAGGACGCGGGCGCGCGGGTCTTCGACCACGTGCGCGGCTGGCTCGCCGAGGCCTGAGGGCGGGCGACCCGCGCGATCACAGCGGGGTGGTGCCGGCCCCGTCCTGCGTGCGGCGCTCGCCCTCCGCGACGAGCGCGTGGACCCAGTCGGGAGAGGGCTCGCCGCGTCTGGCGTCCAGCTGGAGGTGCAGCTGCGCGGCGCGCAGTCGGAGCTCGAAGTCGCTCGACGTCTCGGCCTCGCTCATGGGCACGACCTCTCTTGGCGGCCCGTCGCCCAGGGCCGAGAGGCGCGACGGTCCGCCCAGCGTCGCGCACTCACCTCTCGGGCGCGAGCGAATCGCCGAACTCGGGGTTCTCGGCCGCGGTCAGCGGATGGTGCCGACCCCCGGGATCAGCGGCAGGTCGAGCGCGGTGACCCAGCCGGCGGGCAGGTCGTTGACGGCCGGGTACGGCGTTGAGCGCGCGCATGCCCGGTGGCCAGGCAGCCGGCGACGGCCGGCGCGCGGCCGGAGCCGTCGGTGAACCGGAACGCCGTCTCCTGGCTGATCGACGGCGAGCCGTCGATGTCGACGCGGTAGACGTCGTCGCCGGAGCCGGAGGGCCAGTCGGGGGCGGCGTCGAGGCCGATCCGGTTGACGTGCTCGAGCGTGATCACCTCGCGGCCGTCGTACACGCCGTTGATCGTGAACCGGATCGCCGCGACGTTGCCCGGCTCGATGACGCCCTTGGCGGTCTTGCGGTCGGTCGGCGGTCACCCACTTCTCCCACGTGGTGGTGATGTCGTCGAGCTCGATGCCGGCGGCGTGCGCGATCATCGGGACGGTCGCGCCCCACGCCATGATCAGCAGCTCGGGGATCTCGAGCAGCGGCGTGAACTCCGGCGAGCGGCCGATGCCCATCTCGTCCTCGTAGTCGCCCTCGTAGTCGGTGTAGTCGAGCAGCTCCGACGCGCGCACCGAGTCGACCCGGCCGCACAGCCCCATCAGCGTCAGCGGGAACAGGTCGTTGGCGAAGCCCGGGTCGATGCCGGTGGTGAAGCACGACGCGCCGCCCTCCTCGCACGCCGCGGTGATCGGGTCGACCCAGTTCGGCCGGGGTCTGCGTCATCGTCGGCCACACCCACGGCGTCATCGCGGTCGAGCAGACGTCGATGCCGGCGCGGAGGAACGCCGACATCACCCGGATGTTCTCGTCGGCGTACTGCGCCGTCGGGCCGTAGTGCACCAGCGCGTCCGGCCGCAGCGCGACCAGCTCCTCGACCGAGTCGGTCGCGAGCACGCCGGTCGGCTCGGCGAGGCCGCAGATGCTCGGCCGCGTCCTTGCCGACCTTGTCCGGGTTGGAGACGCCGACGCCGACCAGCTCGAAGACCGGGTGGTCGCACGATCTCGGCGATCACCAGCTTGCCGACCACGCCGGTGCCCCAGACGACCACGCGCTTCTTGTCCCATGCACAGTCATCGGTCGAAGGCCTCGCGGACCTGGTCCTCGGTGAGCCCGTAGTCCTTGAGCGTGTAGTCGTGCGTCGGCGCCGCGTGCCCGGTCTTCGACTCCCGGTCGATCTCCTCGATCGCCGCCTGCACCTCGGGCGTCCAGTCGAGCCCGAACTGCTCGTAGATCCCGCGGGTCACGCCGAGCGGGTCGTCGCGCAGGTCCGTGAACGCGACGTCGGCGAACTGGTCCTGGTCGTACGCCGGCCGCGCGTCGTGGAACGCGTGGAACGACGCGCGACCACAGGTCGAGCTGGGTGTGGCCGATCACGCCGCCGACGTACGTGTCGAGCTGTGCCCGACCGTCGTCTCGGCCGACAGCGAGCACGACGAGGCGATGCAGGTGACCGGGTCGCGGTGCGTGTAGACGACCAGCGCGTCCGGGTAGACGGTCATCAGCGCGTCGAGCGCGGTCATGTGCGACGGGTTCTTGAGGATCCAGCGCTTGTCGCGGTCGTTGAGCCCGACCAGCTGGAGGTTCTCCTTGTGCCGCGCGTAGGCGTCGGTCCAGTCCTGGCCGCTGCAGCCACGCGGTGTAGCGCGGCAGGTTGGCCAGCGACTCGTAGGAGTTGGACTTGCCGGTCTGCCGCAGCAGCCGCCAGCACTCCTCGACGGTGGTCGCGTCCATGTAGTGGATCCCCATGAAGTCGGGGCTCTCGACGTGGTGCGCGGTGAACGCCTGCTGCATGGCGCTGGAAGATCGGGTCCGTGCTCCCAGGTCTCGCGCGGCGGCCGCGGCTGCGGGTACTGCGTCAGCCACATCTCCAGCCCCTGGGCGGTCGGGGTCGGCGTGCAGGTAGCGGTGCAGCGCGGTGGTGCCGGTGCGCGGCAGCCCCATCAGGAAGATCGGCCGCTCGATCGGTACGTCGCGGTGCTCGGGGTGCGCGGCGAACTGCGCCTGGGTGAGCAGCACGCCGACCAGCGCGCTCTTCACCTCGGAGCGCTGGAAGTAGTTGCCGCGCGGCGTCAGCCCGGCCTCGGGCGACGCCGAGGTCCTCGACCAGGACCCGCAGCCCCTCCTCGTGCGCGGTGCCGCCGAAGTCGGACATGCCCGGTGGTGCGCACGGCGGCCGCGACGATGTCCTCGTACGACCCGACGTCCGGGCGCTCGCGCATCATGATGTTGTCGCGTCATGGCGCGTCGGCCTGTCGTCAGTCGTGGAACTCGCCGCAGTCGACGGTCAGCATCTGACCGGTGACCGCGGAGGCGAGGTCGGAGGCGAGGAACAGCGTCGCGCGGGCGACCTCCTCCGGACGAGGCGAGCCGCTTGAGGTCGGTCGGCGCCGCCTTCTCGGCGTACACCTCGCTCGTGGGTCTTCGGCCTCGACGGCGGCCAGGAAGTCGAAGTAGCCCGGTTGACGTCCTCGTAGATGTACGACGGCGCGACGCTGTTGACCCGGATGCCGCGCGGGCCGAGCTCGGTGGCCAGCGACGAGGCGAGGTGCTCGAGCGCGCCCTTCGACAGCTTGTAGCCGGCGTACTCCGGCTGCGAGCTGAACGACGACGCAGGAGTTGAGCATGATGATCGAGCCCTTGCGTCGCCGCCAGCGCGTCGGCGAACAGCGCCGAGAGCCGCAGCGGCGCGAAGACGTTGGTCTCGTTGGCCGCGCGCAGCTTGCCTCGAGCTCGATCTGGGCTGATCGGGTCCATCGGCGGGATCGCGAACGCGTTGTTGATGAGGCAGTCGACCCGGCCGAACGCCTCGAGCGTCTTCTCGACGCAGGTCGACGCGCGAGTCCTCGTCGGTGACGTCGGTGCGGCACGACGAGCGCCTTGCGGCCGTACGCCCTCGACCACCTCGGCCATCTTCTCGCAGCCGCCGCTCGGTGCGGCTGGCGAGCACCAGGTCGGCGCCCATCTTGGCGGCCTCGTCGCCCAGCGACCGGCCGAGGCCGGGGCCGACGCCGGAGAGGACGACGACCTTGTCCTTCAGCAGCGGGACGGCTGCGTAGCGGTCCTCGATCGAGGTGTCGTGGGCCTGCGGCGTAGCGCTTCGAGCGTAACCGAGGTCGCTGTTCAACTGATCATCCTTCGCGCGACGGAGCGCTGCCGGGCGGCGATCCGCGCGGCGTACTCCTCGGTGGTGATGGGGGTGAAGTGCGGGCAGGTGCGTCGGGTACGTCGGCGAACGGGACCACCTCGACGGTCGGGCCGTCCTCGCCGGGTCGAGGTCGCGCTCGAGCCGCTGCCAGCGCAGCATCAGCGCGCCGGTGCGGTGGCCGGTGGTCTCGAGCCAGTTGGCGATCCCGGGGTTCTGCTCGGAGACCACGAACCGCATCTTCCCGTCGGGGTCGGTGACCGCCTGGGCCTTGGTGAGCGAGGTCTGGTGGGTCTCGTAGTCGGTCGAGGCGTACCAGTCCGAGCCGATCTGGGCGCCCTGGTAGGAGCAGTCGTCGCAGCGCGGCACCGTGATGACCAGCGCCTCGTCGTCGGCGAGCTCGTAGTGGCCGATCGACGAGCGCTGCGACGCCAGGCCGCCGGGCGTCGACTGCGGCGCGGTCAGCGTGTTGACCGGCTCCTTGTACTGGAAGAACTGGGGGAAGGCGAACCACGTCTGGATCGAGCCGACCAGCGAGCGCGCGGCGACGTCGTACTTCTTCGCGAGCCGGTCGCGGGTCAGCTGCCTTCGCCGGCTGGCCGAGCGTGTCGGCGCGCTCGATGGTGAGCGTGCCGCGCTCCTCGGTGTCCCAGTCGTTGAAGACCTCGCGCACGATCATCGACTTGGCGCCGGGCTCGGCGACGTAGGTGAACTCGAAGCTCCCGTCGGCGTCCGTACGTCGAGCTCGCGGTCGTCGAAGGCCATCAGGCGAGTCGCCGCGGAGTCGGCGGAGTACGGGCCGCCCATCACCTGGAAGGACAGGTCGGCGCTGGTGCCGCGGCGCCCGCGGACGACGTACTCGACGCCCTCGCGGAGGAAGGCGTTGAAGTAGATCGCGTCGGGGTTGTCGAGCCCCTGCCGGGAGAACTGGTGGGTCGGGTTCACGAACAGCGGCCGGTCGAGGTCGTAGTCGAAGGCCATCTGCATGGCCATCCGGATCCGGCCGGCGAGGTAGTCGTAGCCCTCGAGCCGGTCCTGCTCGGTCCGGATGAACGGCGCGTTGGCGATCAGCTCCTCGGCCTCGGCGATCGCGTCCTGGAGCGGCTTGGTCAGGTTCAGCGACTCGCTCATGACGCGACCACCACTGGTCGAGCTCGTCGAGACCTCCGCAGCGAGCGGCTGGGAGCCGACCCCGCGGACATCTCGACAGGCTCGATGAGCGGTGGTCCAGTCCCAGCGTCGGCGCACCTCTGCCACCGTCAGCCCGCCTTCGCGATGATGTTCTCGGCGTACTGCTCGAGGTGCTCGATCTTCTTCTCGAGCGGCTCGGTGTCCGGGCCCTTGATGTAGGGCACCCGGAAGCCGACGATGCAGTCGGTGACGCCCTTGTCCTCGAGGCGCTTGATGCCGTCGAGGTCGTAGGCGTCGTAGGAGATGACGTGCACCTCGAAGTCGTCGCGGGTGTCGCCCTCCTCCTTGCGGATCTCGGCGAGCCGGGTGAGCAGCCGGTCGAGCTCCTCGCCGTCGCCGCCGGCGTGCATCCAGCCGTCGCCCTTGAGCACCGCGCGGCGCAGCGCGTTGTCGACGTGGCCGCCGACCAGCAGCGGGATCTTCTCGGTCGGCGCCGGGGCACTGCTTGAGCGCGTCGATCTCGTAGAACTCGCCCGTGTAGCCGAAGAACTCGCCGGTGGTGAGCCCGCGCAGGATGTCCATGCACTCGTCCATCCGCTTGCCGCGCTTCGCCCAGTCGACGCCGAGGTTGGCGAAGTCCTCGGGCCACGGCGAGATGCCGACGCCGAGGCCGAGCCGGTTGCCGGAGAGGAACGCGAGCGACGAGGCCTGCTTGGCGACCAGCACCGGCGGGCGCACCGGCAGCTTGAGCACGAACGGCGTGAGCCGCAGCGTGCGTCGTCACCGCGAACAGGTGCGCGCACAGCACCATCGTCTCGATGAACTCCTTGCCGTCGAGGAACTCCCGGTCCCCGGTGTCGGTGTAGGGGTACTTCGAGTCGGACTCCTTGCGGGTAGATCAGGCTGTCGGCGACCGTCATGCTGGTGTAGCCGGCCGCCTCCGCGGCCTGCGCCAGAGGGGCGTAGAACGTCGCCTGCGTCATCGCCTCGGCGTAGGTGAACCGCATGGCGCGCAAGACTAGAACGTGTTTCAGTTTTGCGCGAGCCCCCAGCCGCTCCGCGAGGAACGACGCGCAGGTCGGCCTGCGGCCCGGTCGTCGAGCATGTGCTCGGCGCGCTCGTAGACCCGACGCTGCGCGCCAGCGGGTTGGCGCGGGCGTACGCCGCGCGCGACTCCTCGGTGACGAAGGTGTCGTTGCCGGCCCACTGGAACAGCACGTCCCGAGTCGGCCGAGCCGCGCGACGTGCGTCGACCGGGTCGAGGCCGGAGAACCGCGCGGCGTACTCCTTGAGGGCGTCGTCCTCGAGCGTGCAGCCAGTACGACGAGAACCAGTGCGCCCACGTCGCGTCGCCGGCCTGGAGCGACCAGCGTCGTCACCCGCTCGTCGCGCTCGGCCAGCAGGGCGCCGTACATCCCGCCGTAGTCGTGGCCGACCAGCGCGACCCGGGCGGGGTCGAGGCCGGGCCGGGCCAGGAGGTGGTCGAGCGCGACCGCGTGCGCGTCGACCTGCGTCGCGCACGCGCGGGCCACGTCCGTCGGCGGTGCCGTCCGGGTCGGGGACCCACGGGAAGTGTCCCGCCGGTAGCAGCGAGACGACACCGCGCGAGGCGAGCGCGACCGCGAGCGGCAGGAACTCGCGAGCGGTCGTTGTGGAGGTGGCCCAGCCAGTGCAGCCAGAGCACCGCCGGCCGCGGCCGTCCGGGATCGTCGCCCTCGTACCCGCCAGGCTCGGACCGGGTCCTGGCCGGGCACGGGGAGCGTGACGTCGACGATCCGGACGGTCGCGGGTGTCGCACTCACGGGACGAGTGAAGCGTCAGTAGCATGATTCGTCAAGCAACTGACGCATTCGATGGGAGGAGGAGCCGGTGACCGCCGCCTCGGACCTCGACCTCGCCGTGCTCCTGCTCAACTCGGTCGACCTGCTCGAGGAGCCGTCCGACCGGATGGCCGACGGACCTGGTCTGGTGGCGCCGGGCGCTGACCCGCCACGGGCACGAGGAGCTCGCCGCCGCGCAGCGCGACGACGACCTGCCGGTGCTGCAGGCGCTGCGGGCCACGATCCGGCCGGTCTTCGAGGGCGCAGGACCCCGACGAGGCCCGCCAGGTCCTCAACGTCGCCCTGCTGCGACGCCGAGGCCGTCGTCCAGGTCGGCCCGGGACGGGCTCGGACGGTCGGGCGGCGGGCTGCGCGGCCGGCTGCTGGTCGCCGTCGCCCAGCACCTGGCCGAGCACGGCGTCGACCGGCTCGGGCATCTGCGCCAGCGACCCGTGCCGCTGCGCGTACGTCGACCGCACCCGCGGCGGCACCCGCCGCTACTGCTGCACGCTCTGCAACGACCGGGCGGCGGCCCGCGCGTACCGCCGGCGCAAGGGGACCGGCGAGACCGGATCGTGACCCGGTCGCTGGCAACCCCGCCGGCTGCCCGGTGCGTCTTGTGGACGTGCCCTCCCTCCGCCTCCTCGTCCCCGCCGTCCCGCTGGTCGCCGCGCTCGTGCTCGCGGCCACGCTGACCCCGGTCACCTCGGCCGCCGCGGACGAGCCGGTGCTCGGCTCGCCGGGTCACCTGGCCCCGGAGGCGAAGGGGTGGGGCAAGGCCCAGCCGCGCCACGTGTTCAACGGCGGCGACCCGTCGGGCTACGTGGCCCAGCTCGAGTGGCGGCACTGGGGTCGGCCCACCGCGACCGGCCGCGGCGTGACCTGGCTGCTGCGTCCCGAGGGCGGCTACTACGCAGCGGCCCGGCCGGATCGTGCTCCGCGCCGAGGCGCTCGGCACCTGCCCCGACGGCACCGCGGCCTACACCCGGCTGGAGTTCCGGGTCGCCCACCGCCCCGGCGGCCCGGTCGGCCACCGCTGGCGCCCCTGGGCGGGCGACGGCGACATCTGCTGAGGTTTCGAGACGCTTGCCGCGCAAGCTCCTCAACCACCGGTGGTTGAGGAGGGCGCTCTGCGCCCGTCTCGAAACCAGGTGAGCCGAGGCGCGGACTCGGACCGCGAGCTACCTAGAACATGTTCCAGTTCTGTGCGATCCTGCCGCGGCGTGGACCTGCAGGAGCTGAGCGACCGCGCCGAGATCAACGACGTCCTGATCCGCTACACGCGGGCCATCGACACCGGCGACTGGGACCGGCTCGACACGGTGTTCACCCCGGACGCGCAGATCGACTACACCGAGTCCGGCGGCATCGCGGCGGCGCTTCGCCGAGGTGAAGCCGTGGCTGGCCGAGATGCTGCCGGCGTTCTTCCCGCTGCGGATGCACACGCTCGGCCAGGTCGAGATCCGGCTCGACGGCGACAGCGCGGAGGTCTCGGCGTACTTCCACAACCCGATGCCCATGGACGACGGCCAGGGCGGCACCAAGATCGTCGAGATCGGCGGTCTCTACCACCACTCGATGACCCGTACGCCGGACGGCTGGCGCAGTCGCGCAGCTGCGCGAGGAAGTCGTCTGGAAGCAGAACATCTGATGGCCGGGCTGCCCGAGGAGCGGCCGGACGGCCTCGACTCCCCGTGGGCGCTGCGGTTCATCAAGGTGCATGTCGCGCGTCCAGGTCGCGGGTCTTCAAGGCTCACCAACGGCCGGGTCGGCAACAAGTGGCGGGTCGGCGCCGGGTGGCAGAAGCCGGTGCCGACGCTGCTGCTCAAGCACGTCGGCCGGAAGTCGGGCCAGCAGTTCGAGACGCCGCTGCTCTACCTCGAGGACGGCCGCGACCTGGTCGTCGTCGCCTCGCAGGGCGGGCTGCCGAAGCAACCCGCAGTGGTACGCCAACCTGCCCGCGCACCCCGACACCACCGTCAGCCTCAAGGGCGAGCGGGACCGGCCGGTGCGGGCCCGCACCGCCACGCCCGACGAGCGCGACGCGCTGTGGCCGCGGCTGGTCGACCTGTACGCCGACTTCGCGAAGTACCAGAAGTGGACCGAACGCGAGATCCCGGTCGTGGTCCTGGAGCCCGAGGTCAGGAGACCTGATGCCGCTTCACGAGAGCCGAGCTCGAGTCCGCGCTCGCCCACTACACGACGGTGGTCGCAGGGCTGCTCGGCCAGCGGCGACTGGGCGCCGTTCGCGGACCTGTTCACCGAGGACGTCCACTACGTCGAGCACGCCTACGGCGAGCTGCACGGCCGCGAGGCGGTCCGCGAGTGGATCCAGACAGGTGATGGCGCCGTTCCCGCACATGCGGTTCCCGCAGGGCTGGACGGCGTACGACGAGGAGAACGGCGCGGTCGTCATCCTCATCAAGAACCTGCTCGACCACCCGACCGACCCGGACGGCGAGCCGTTCTGGTTCCCGAACTGGACCCGGCTCGTCTACGCCGGCGACAACCTGTGGTCCTCGGAGGAGGACATCTACAACCCGCGCCGCGACGCGGCCCGCGTCGTCGGCGCCTGGCTCGCGGCCGGCGGCGAGCTGGCCACCGACCAGATCCCGTCGCCGAAGCACGGGTGACGGCAGGTCAGGCGCCTGACGCGGCAGGCTCGGCGGACGTTCGCGAACAGCTGGCCGTAGAGCGTCGCGACCGCCATGTCCGGTCGTGAGCATCGGCGTCCAGTGGTCGCCGGCCTGGGTCGTAGTCCTCGCGGGTGTGGCCGAGCGCCTTCAGGACCCGCTCGACGAGCGCCGTCGTCCTCGTTGGCCCAGCCGATCGCCCGGGCCGCGACGGCGTACGCCACGAGCGGCATGCCCACCGGCGTGAGCCGCGGGTCCTCCGGCGCGAACCCGTGCTCCGGGTAGACGGTCTCGAGCGCCGCCTGCTGGACACGCTGCATCTCGGCCTGGTCGGCGGCGCTCGGCGGCTGGTCCCCGCCCGGCGGCAGCGGGTGCGCGGCGGCCGACGCGGCGATCGCCGCCAGGTCGTCGGCGTGAAGCCGAGGCCGCGCGCGGCGAGGTCGCCCTTGTACTGCGTCACCCACGCGCCGGCCTGGCGCCATGATCGCCTGCATCGCGCGGCGCCATGGCCATCGGGTCCTGGGGCATGCCCGGACGCTACTGGGCGGCGAGCCTCGCCCGGGAAGCGGCACGTTTGGGTGGCGTCGGGGATCCTGACGGACAATGGGCTCGTCGTACTGCCGCCCGGACCCTCACGGAAGGACCCCGCCTTGAGCGAGGACGAAGGCCACCCGATCATCTCCGGCCTGGTCGCGCTCGTGGGTGTGGGCGTCGTGGTCGGGCTGCTGGTCAGCGGCGCGGCCCTCGCGGCAGCTCGGTGCTCGGGCTGGGCGACGACGATGACGACGGGACGGCGTCGAGCCAGCAGTCGATGTACCTGCCCAAGCCGTCGGCCACCGAGTCGGCGTCCGGGCCCGCAGATCACCCTGCAGCCCGGAGCAGGAGACGCCCACCGCGCCGACCCGAGCTCGGAGGCCCCGCCGGAGTTCGCCATCTCGCTGTCGGCGGCGGTGACCGAGGTCGGGCCGATGGAGGAGATCTACCTGACCGGCGTCTACCCCGGCGGCGAGGGCGCGGTGGTCCAGGTGCAGCGCCTCGAGAACGGCAAGTGGGAGGACTTCGCGACCGTCGACGCGGTGGTCAGCGGCGAGACGTTCTCGACCTACGTGCAGACCGCGCAGATCGGCGTGAACAAGTTCCGCGTCCGCGACACCGACGGCCCCGAGGTCTCGAACGAGGTTCGCGTCCAGGTGCGGTAGCGCCGAGGTACGAGGCGCACCGCACCGACGCGAAGGTCGAGCCTGCCGAGACATCCCGCAGGGTCGGCTCCGAGCCGACCCTGCGGTGGTCGGGCCCGGGGCGGGGGTCGCCGCTCAGCGCGGGCACGTAGTCGAAGGTGTCCGGGTTCGGCCCGGTGCGGCCGTCCTCGCCACGGTCGAGGGCGCTGATCGCGGCCACCTCGTCGGGCGTGAGCTCGAAGTCGAAGATCGCGAAGTTCTCCTCCATCCGCTCCCGGTGCATGGTCTTCGGGAAGACGATGTCGCCGCGCTCGACGTGCCAGCGCAGGGTCACCTGCGACGGCGTCCGGCCGTGGGCGGCGGCGATCTTGCCGATCACCTCGTCGTCGAGGACCGCGCCCTGGGCGATCGGCGACCACGACTCCACCAGCGCGCCGTGCCGATGGCTGGCCTCGCGGGCGGCCTCGTTGGCGAAGTAGGGATGCACCTCGATCTGGTTCACCGCCGGTACGACGCCGGTCTCGGCGACGATCCGGTCGAGGTGCGCGGGCTGGAAGTTCGAGACGCCGACCGCACGCGGGCCCGGCCGTCCTCGACGAACTCGGTGAGCGTGCGCCACGTCGAGACGTAGTCGCCGTCGTACAGCGTCGGCAGCGGCCAGTGGACCAGGAACAGGTCGATCTGCTCCAGGCCGAGCCTGGCCAGCGTCTCGTCGAACGCGCGGCGGGCGTCGTCGGGCCGGTGGAAGCCGTTGTTGAGCTTGCTGGTGATCCAGAGCTCCTCGCGTGGGACGTCGGAGGCCGTGAGCGCCTCACCGACGCCCTGCTCGTTCTGGTACATCTGCGCGGTGTCGATGTGCCGGTAGCCGACCTCGAGCGCCTGTGTGACCACCTCGGCGGTCTGCGCGGGCGGCACCTGGAAGACGCCGAAGCCCAGCTGGGGGATCTCGGTCCGGTTGTTCAGGGTCAGGGTGGGGACGGTCATACCTGTCCGTAACCGACTCGGCGCGCGAACATTCCGCGCGGCCCCTGCACCCGCGCTGACCTGCGAGGCTGGTCCGGTGACGCAGGACCAGGGGCTCCACCACACCGAGTACGACTCCCGGCTCGCGGCGTACGCCGTGGTCGTCGACGAGTGACGACCGGGTGCTGCTCGCGCTCTGGAACGAGGCCGCCGAACCCCTCTGGACCCTGCCGGGCGGCGGCGTCGAGCTGCTGGAGACCGTCGAGGACGGCTGCGGTCCGGGAGGTGCGCGAGGAGACCGGCTACGAGGTCGAGCTCGGCCGGCTGCTGGGGGTGGACACGGTCGTCGTCGCACCCGAGGAACGGACCGTCGACCGGGACCGCTGGTTCCGCGGCATCCGGGTGGTCTACGAGGCCGCGGTCGTCGGCGGGCACCTGCGCGACGAGGTCGACGGCACGACCGACGAGGCGCGCTGGATCCCGCTCGCCGAGGTGCCGCGCCTGGCCCGGGTGGACCTGGTCGACATCGGGCTGCGGCTGCGGGCGGCGGCCGACCGGCTCAGCGGCTGACCACCCAGCGGTCCAGCACCTCGGCGACCGCCGCCTTCTGGACCGGCTTGGACTGGTGGTCGTCCATGCCCGCATCCAGGCAGCGCTCGATCTCACCCTCGGTCGCGGACGCCGTCATGGCGATGATCGGCGTGCGACGCCCGTCCGCCTCGAGGCGCCGGATCTCGCGGGTGGCGTCGTAGCCGTCCATGCCCGGCATCTGCACGTCCATGAGGATCGCGTCGTAGCGCCGGCGACGTACGGCGTCGAGGGCCCGCTCGCCGTCCTCGGCGACCTCGGCGGCGTACCCGAGGTGGCGCAGCATGCCGACGGCGACGATCTGGTTCACCTCGCCGTCGTCGACGACGAGCACGACACCCTTGCTCGTGACCGGCTCTGCCCGCACGGGTCCGGAGAAACCGGCGCCCCAGACTACGGTCGCGACCTGCTCCGCGTCCGCCCTTCTCCCGGCTTCCCCTTGATCGGCAGGCGAGCATCGGTACATGAGGACAAGGGCGGTACCGGTCGTCCTGCTCTGCCTCGCCCTGCCGCTCGCCGCCTGCGACGGGGCGCCGCCCGACGCCGAGCAGGCGCCCGGCGGCGTCCCGTCGAGCCCGAGCGACTCGACGTCGCCCACCCCCTCGGCTCCACTCCCGACCCCGGCCCCGGCCCCGGCTGAGGTGGTGATCGCGGTGGCCGGCGACGTCCACTTCGAAGGACCGCTGCGCGCACGGCTCGCCGATCCGGCCACGGCGCTCGCCCCGGTGACCCGGACCCTGGCCGCCGCCGACGTGGCCGTCGTCAACCTCGAGACCTCCGTCGGCGAGGGTGGCCGCCCCGAGCCGGGGAAGCGGTTCACCTTCCAGGCGCCGGCCACCGCGCTGACCGCTCTGGCCGCGGCCGGTGTCGACGTGGCGACCATGGCGAACAACCACGCCCTCGACCACGGGCGGGCCGCACTCGGCGGCACCTTCGACGCCGTCGACGCCGCGCGGGCCGCGAGCCCGCCGCTCGCCGTGGTGGGCATCGGCCGGGACGCGCGGGCGGCGTTCCGGCCGGCCGTCCTCGACGTGAGGGGTACGACGGTGGCGGTCCTCGGTGCCACCAGGG
The DNA here is from genome assembly GCA_963791175.1 of uncultured Actinomycetota bacterium. Lineage (GTDB taxonomy): Bacteria > Actinomycetota > Actinomycetes > Propionibacteriales > Nocardioidaceae > Nocardioides. Next base: position 1,001,648 of record CAWBRC010000004.1, on the reverse strand, counting down.
CGGCCCTGGACCCGACCGCCGACCCGACGGGTGGGTGGGCGGCCACCGCGACGGCGCCCGGCACCGCCGATGCCGTCGATCCCCGCAGGCTGCTGCGCGCGGTCGCCCGGGCGGAGGCGACCGCCGACGTGGTCGTCGTCTACGTGCACTGGGGCGTCCAGGGCACGTCGTGCCCGACCGATGACCAGCGATCCCTGGCCGCCAGGCTGGTGAGGCAGGGTGCCGACGTCGTCGTGGGCAGCCACGCGCACCAGCTGCAGGGCGACGGGCGCCTGGGTGCCGGTTACGTGGCCTACGGCCTCGGCAACTACGCCTGGTACACGCCGACCGACCTGACCGGGGTGTTGACCTTGAGAGTGCAGCCGCCCGAGACGCCCCTCGGCCGCGCCACCGTGACGGCGGCCGGGTGGGAGCCCGCCGGCATCGGCACCGACGGGCTGCCACGCCCCCTCACCGGCCCGGCCCGAGCCGACTTCGGCACCGAGCTGCGCGGTCTCCGGGCGTGCGCCGGCCTCACCTGAGCGCCGGGCCGACCAGCCGCTAGCGGAGCCAGCTGACGACCAGCCGTGCGGTCCGCTCGAGCTGGGCCGGGTCGACCACGGGCGGCAGGTCCTGGGCGGAGTGGTACGCGGCGTACGGCGTGCTGCCGAGCCGGGCGCCGGGCAGCCCGGCCCGGACGAACGACCAGTGGTCGCTCGAGGTCTGCCCGGGCTCGAGGACGGTCGGGACGCCGGCGCGACGGGCGGCCGCGCGCAGCTCGCGCGGTCAGGGCGTCCGGCGGCCCGGCGGAGCCGACCGGCACCACCGCGCCGACGCCCACCCGGTCGAGGGACACCATGCCGCGCAGGCTCCTGCGCTGGGCGGAGGTGAGGGCGTCGACGTAGGACGTGGAGCCGTAGTGGTGGTCGGCGTCGGTGGGGCCGCGGGGCTCCTCGGACCCGAACGCCACGAGCACCACCGGCAGCCGGGTCCGCCGCCCGGTCAGCGCCTCCGCGGTCGCGAGCAGCACCCCGATGCCCGACGCGTTGTCCTCGGCGCCCGGCGCCTGCGGAACCGTGTCGAGGTGCCCGCCGACCAGCAGCCACGGCCGCCCGGGCACGACGTCACCACGGGTGGCCACCAGGTTGACCGAGGGCCCGGCCGGCACCGGGACGCCCCACGACGTGCCGGCCGGGGTCGGGAACCGCTGCCGCTCGACCGTCCAGCCCAGCCCGGCGAGTCGGTCCTCGACCCAGCGGGCCGCGCGGAGGTACGCCGGCGAGGTGCCCGGTCGCGGTCCGATCGTCCCGGCGAGGTGGCGCACCGCGGCCAGTGCGGTCTCGACCCGGACCTCGTCCGGGTCGGCTCGCGGGGCGGGCGCGGTGGAGGTGGGCGCCGGGGCGGTCGGGCTCGCGCCGGGTGCGGGGGAGGAGGCGGGCGGCGACGTCGACGTGGGCTCGACCGGGTGCAGGGGCTCCGGCTCCAGGTCGTCCGTGCAGCCCGCGAGCAGCACCCCCGCGGCGACGGCGCCGACGACCCCGCCGGCGACTCCACCGGCCACGGGGCGCCCCACCCCGCCGACGCTACCCAAGGCCCGGGCGGGCGGTCGCGGAAAATTCTGCCCCGGTTCGGGAACACGGCGGCGACCGAGTAGCGTTGGGCCGAGTGAGCAAAGTTGAGCCAGTTGGACTCAACTCACCCCCAGACCTGAGAACAGAGTCCCCGAGCAACAAGGAGCAACAACCATGGCACGTGCGGTCGGCATCGACCTCGGCACGACGAACAGCGTCGTCGCCGTCCTCGAGGGTGGCGAACCCACCGTCATCGCGAACGCCGAGGGCGCCCGGACGACCCCGTCCGTCGTCGCCTTCGCCAAGAACGGCGAGGTGCTGGTCGGCGAGGTCGCCAAGCGCCAGGCCGTCACCAACGTCGACCGGACCATCCGGTCGGTCAAGCGGCACATGGGCACCGACTGGAAGGTCACGATCGACGACAAGTCGTTCACGCCCCAGCAGATCAGCGCGTTCGTGCTGCAGAAGCTCAAGCGCGACGCCGAGGCCTACCTCGGCGAGACGGTCACCGACGCGGTCATCACCGTGCCGGCGTACTTCTCCGACGCGCAGCGCCAGGCCACCAAGGAGGCCGGCGAGATCGCGGGCCTCAACGTGCAGCGCATCGTCAACGAGCCCACCGCGGCCGCGCTGGCCTACGGCCTCGACAAGGGCGACGGCGACCAGACCATCCTGGTCTTCGACCTCGGTGGCGGCACGTTCGACGTCTCGCTGCTCGAGGTGGGCAAGGACGACGACGGCTTCTCCACCATCGAGGTGAAGGCGACCTCCGGCGACAACCACCTCGGTGGTGACGACTGGGACTCGCGGATCGTCGAGTGGATGGTCAAGAAGTTCAAGGACAACAACGGCGTCGACCTGTCCCAGGACAAGATCGCCAAGCAGCGCCTCCAGGAGTCGGCCGAGAAGGCGAAGATCGAGCTCTCGGCGTCCAGCGAGACCACGGTGCACCTGCCCTACATCACCCACGGTGAGTCCGGCCCGCTGCACTTCGAGGAGAAGCTGACGCCGCTCGGAGTTCCAGAAGCTGACCGCCGACCTGCTCGACCGGACCCGCGAGCCCTTCAAGGCCGTCCTCAAGGACGGCGGCGTCGCGATCGCCGACATCGACCACGTGGTCCTCGTCGGCGGCTCGACCCGCATGCCCGCGGTGACCGACGTGGTCAAGGAGCTGCTCAACGGCAAGGAGCCCAACAAGGGCGTCAACCCCGACGAGGTCGTCGCGGTCGGTGCCTCGCTCCAGGCCGGCGTGCTCAAGGGCGAGGTCAAGGACGTCCTCCTGCTCGACGTGACCCCGCTGTCGCTGGGCATCGAGACCAAGGGCGGCGTGATGACCACCCTCATCGAGCGCAACACCACGATCCCCGCGAAGCGGTCGGAGATCTTCACGACCGCCGACGACAACCAGCCGTCGGTGGAGATCAAGGTGGCGCAGGGCGAGCGGCCGATGTGGGCGCAGAACCAGCCCCTCGGCAACTTCGAGCTGACCGGCCTCCCGCCGGCCCCGCGCGGCGTGCCGAAGATCGAGGTCACCTTCGACATCGACGCCAACGGCATCGTCCAGGTCCACGCGAAGGACCAGGCCTCCGGCAAGGAGCAGTCGATGACGATCACCGGCGGCTCGGCGCTCGGCAAGGACGATATCGACCGGATGGTCAAGGAGGCGGAGCAGTACGCCGCCGACGACGCGGCCCGCCGCGAGGCGGTCGAGACCCGCAACCTGGCCGACCAGCTCGTCTACACGACCGAGAAGTTCCTGGCCGAGAACGGCGAGAAGATCCCCGAGGACGTGAAGACCGAGGTCCAGGCCGACGTCGACGCGCTCAAGGGCGTCCTCGAGAACTCCGAGGCGAGCGCCGAGGAGATCAACTCCGCGGTGACCAAGCTCAACGAGTCGAGCCAGAAGATGGGTGCGGCGATGTACGCCGCGGCCGAGGCCGACACCGCGGCTGCGGGCGGCACCACCGGTGCGACCGGCGAGGCCGACGACGACGTCGTCGACGCCGAGATCGTGGACGAGCCGGCCGGCGACGACGAGGGCACCGAGGACGAGGCCAAGTGACCGAACCGCAGCAGCCGCCGGTCGAGCCCGTCGAGACCCCCGAGGGGGACTCGACGGGCCCGGCCCCGGGCTTCGGCGAGGCGGCAGGAGAGATGGCGAACGAGACCGAGGTCGAGGGCAACCTCATCGAGGGCGAGCTGGCCACGCTGGCGACGCAGCTCACCGAGCGCACCGCCGACCTCCAGCGGCTCCAGGCCGAGTACGTCAACTACAAGCGCCGGGTCGACCGCGACCGCGAGCTGGTCAAGCAGAACGCGACGTACGCCGCCCTGGCCCCGATCACCGAGGTCATCGACACCATCGACCGGGCCCGCGAGCACGGCGAGCTCGAGGGCGGCTTCAAGGCGGTCGCCGACCAGCTGGAGCGGATCCTGGCCGGCGTCGGCCTGGTGAAGTTCGGGGCCGTGGGCGACGCGTTCGACCCGACGATCCACGAGGCGCTGAGCCACATCGGCGAGGACCCCGAGGTCACGGTGACCACCTGCAAGGTGATCGCCAAGGCCGGCTACCGGATCGGCGACCGCGTGGTGCGCGCCGCCCAGGTCCTCGTGGTCGACCCGGTCAGCGGCGCGGTCCCTGCGCCGGAGCCGGCGACCGAGGCACAGTCAGACGAGCAGAGCGAGTAGCAGGAGGGAGGTGCGCGCATGGCCACCACCGAGGGGTTCCGGGCCGACTGGGCCCAGAAGGACTTCTACGCCGAGCTGGGCGTGAAGAAGGACGCCACGACCGCGGAGATCAAGAAGGCCTACCGCAAGCTCGCGCGCGCCAACCACCCCGACTCCAACCCCGGCGACACGGCCAAGCACGAGAAGTTCAAGGCCGTCGCCGAGGCCTACGACGTCCTCGCCGACGGCGAGAAGCGCACGAAGTACGACGAGATGCGCGACCTCTACGGCTCCGGCGGGTTCCGGGGCGGCTTCGGCGGCGGGGGCGGCGGCGGGGGGTTCAACCTCGACGACCTGCTGCGCGACCGGGGCGGCGCCGGCGGCACCACCGCCGGCGGCGGGTTCGGGGACGTGTTCGGCGACCTGTTCGGCGGGTTCGGCCGCGGCCGCACCCAGTCGCAGCCGCGCGCGCAGAAGGGCGCGGACGTCGAGTCCACGGCCACGATCGGGTTCACCGAGGCCACCGACGGCGTCACGATCTCGCTGCGGCTGACCTCCGACGCGCCGTGCCCCGACTGCAGCGGCACCGGTGGCAAGCCGGGCACCAAGCCGCACATCTGCCCCGAGTGCGAGGGCGCCGGCTTCGTGGTCAACACGGTGGGCGGTGCGTTCTCGCTCAACGAGACCTGCCCGCGTTGCGGCGGCCGCCAGCTGGTCTACGACGAGCCGTGCCCGACGTGCCACGGCAGCGGCCACGGTCTCTCGTCGCGGACCATCCAGGCCCGGATCCCGGCCGGGGTGAAGGACGGCCAGCGGATCCGGATCAAGGGCAAGGGCGCGCCCGGCACCAACGGCGCGCCCGCCGGCGACCTCTACGTCACCGTGAAGGTCACCCCGCACCGGCTGTTCGGCCGCAAGGGCGACAACCTCACCGTCGACGTACCGATCTCGTTCGACGAGGCCGCCCTGGGTGCCGACATCAAGATCCCGACGCTGGGCGGCGCCCCGGTCACCGTCAAGGTGCCCGCCGGTACGCCGAACGGCCGCACCTTCCGGGTGCGCGGCAAGGGCTCGCGGCGCAAGGACGGCACGACGGGCGACCTGCTCGCCACCGTCCAGGTCCAGGTGCCGGGCTCGCTGAACGCGGCCGCCCGGGAGGCGGTCCAGGCCTACCGCGCCGCCGGCAACGAGCCGTCGCTGCGCGCCAACCTGTTCACCGAGGCAGGTGGCGCATGACCCCCGTGAACCGCGCCAAGCAGCCCTTCTTCGGTGCGCCCGGCCCGGATGCCGCGGTCTTCGTGATCAGCGTCGCGGCCGAGCTCACCGGGCTGCACCCGCAGACCCTGCGCACCTACGAGCGGGTGGGGCTGATCACCCCCGGTCGCACGGGCGGGGGCGGCCGCCGCTACTCGCCGCGCGACATCGACCTGCTCCGCGAGATCGCCGACCTCACCTCGTCCGGCATCGGCATCGAGGGCGTGCGCCGCATCCTCGAGCTCGAGAACCGCGTCGAGGCGCTGGCGGCCCGCAACGAGGAGCTCATCGCCGAGCTCGAGGCGACCCGGGAGGCGCTGCGCCAGGCGCTGACCGGCCGGCCGTCCGCCGGCCCCCGCCTGCCCGCCCTACGACCGCCCGAGCGGCCGAGCCAGGTCGTCGTCTGGCGGCGCGGCCGCTGACGGCCGATCGCTCTGCTTGTCACTGAGTGTGACGGCATCTACATGGGTGCTCGAACACCCATGTAGACGCACGAACACTCAGTTACAAGCATCCGAGTGAGATGCCGCCCGATCGAAAATTCCCAGAGTTGAGTGGAATGCACTCAACTTTCGGCAGGTTGAGGAGAATGGGTGCCCACCGGGCGCCCTCCCGCACCCAGACCCGCCTCCACGAGGCCCAGCCCGCAGGAGTCCACGCAGATGAGCCAGTTCGGCGCCGAGAAGTTCACCACCCGCAGCCGTGCGGCGATCGAGGCCGCCCAGGTCGCCGCGACCACGGCCGGCAACACCTCGACCGAGCCGGTGCACCTGCTGGTGGCGCTGCTGCGCGACGACGAGGGCACTGCCGGGACGCTCGTCGGCAAGGCCGGCGTCGACCCGCGCACCCTCCTCGCCCAGGCCGAGGCCGTGATGACCGCGCTGCCGCGGGCCACGGGGACCACGGTCCAGCAGCCCGGCGCCTCCGCGTCGCTGACCCGCGTGCTGGCCGCCGCGCTCGACCTCGCCCGGTCCATGAAGGACGACTACGTCGCCAGCGAGCACCTGCTCATCGCGCTGGCCGGCGTCGAGAGCTCGGCCCAGCAGGTCCTGCGCGCGGCCGGGCTCACCGAGGACCGGCTCCGCGAGGGGCTGGGCGCCGTGCGCGGCAACCGCCGGGTGACCAGCCAGGACGCCGAGTCGACGTACGAGGCGCTCGAGAAGTACAGCCTCGACCTCACCCAGGCCGCCGAGGAGGGCCGGCTCGACCCGGTGATCGGCCGCGACGCCGAGATCCGCCGGGTGATCCAGGTGCTCTCCCGGCGCACCAAGAACAACCCCGTGCTGATCGGCGAGCCCGGCGTCGGCAAGACCGCCGTCGTCGAGGGGCTCGCCCAGCGCGTGGTGGCCGGTGACGTCCCCGACTCGCTCAAGGGCCGCCGGGTGCTCTCGCTCGACCTGGCCGCGATGGTGGCCGGGGCGAAGTACCGCGGCGAGTTCGAGGAGCGGCTCAAGTCGGTCCTCGAGGAGATCAAGGACTCCGGTGGGCAGGTCATCACCTTCATCGACGAGCTGCACACGGTCGTCGGCGCGGGCGCCGGCGGCGACTCGGCCATGGACGCCGGCAACATGCTCAAGCCGATGCTGGCCCGCGGCGAGCTGCACATGATCGGCGCCACCACCCTCGACGAGTACCGCGAGCGGATCGAGAAGGACCCCGCGCTGGAGCGCCGCTTCCAGCAGGTCTTCGTCGGCGAGCCGACCGTCGAGGACACCATCCAGATCCTGCGCGGCATCCAGGAGAAGTACGAGGCGCACCACGGCGTCCGGATCACCGACGCCGCGCTGGTCGCCGCGGCCACGCTCTCCGACCGCTACATCAGTGGTCGCCAGCTGCCCGACAAGGCGATCGACCTCATCGACGAGGCGGCCTCCCGGCTGCGGATGGAGATCGAGTCCTCGCCGGAGGAGATCGACCAGCTCCGTCGGCAGGTCGAGCGGCTCAAGATGGAGGAGTTCGCGCTGGAGAAGGAGCACGACGACGCCTCCAAGGAGCGGCTCGCCAACCTGCGTGCGGACCTCGCCGACAAGGAGGAGGAGCTGCGCGGGCTCGAGGCGCGCTGGGACAAGGAGAAGGCCTCCCTCGAGGACGAGGGCGAGCTGCGCCGGCGCCTCGACACGGTCCGGATGCAGGCCGAGAAGCTGATGCGCGAGGGCGGCGAGGAGAACCTCCGGCAGGCCTCGGAGATCCTCTACGTCCAGATCCCGCAGCTCGAGAAGTCGCTGGCCGCCTCGGCCGCCGCCGAAACCTCGACCCTCGAGCCCCTGGTCGGCGAGGAGGTCGGGGCCGAGCAGGTCGCCGACGTGGTCGAGGCCTGGACCGGTATCCCCACCGGCCGGCTGCTCGAGGGTGAGACCGCCAAGCTGCTCCGGATGGAGGAGGTCATCGGTGAGCGGCTGATCGGCCAGCACGACGCGGTGCGCGCGGTCAGCGACGCGGTCCGCCGCTCGCGCGCGGGCATCTCGGACCCGAACCGGCCCGCGGGGTCGTTCCTGTTCCTCGGCCCCACCGGCACCGGCAAGACCGAGCTGGCCAAGTCACTGGCGGACTTCCTGTTCGACGACGAGCGGGCGATCGTCCGCATCGACATGAGCGAGTACTCCGAGAAGCACTCGGTGGCCCGCCTCGTCGGTGCACCTCCCGGCTACGTCGGGTACGACGAGGGCGGCCAGCTGACCGAGGCCGTGCGCCGGCGCCCGTACTCCGTGGTGCTGCTCGACGAGGTCGAGAAGGCGCACCCCGAGGTCTTCGACATCCTGCTGCAGGTGCTCGACGACGGTCGGCTCACCGACGGGCAGGGCCGCACCGTCGACTTCCGCAACACGCTGCTGGTCCTGACCAGCAACCTCGGCTCCGCCTACCTGGTCGACCCGACGCTGGACCCGGAGAAGAAGCGGGAGTCGGTGCTGGCCGCCGTGCGCGCGTCTTTCAAGCCGGAGTTCCTCAACCGGCTCGACGAGATCGTGATCTTCGACGCCCTCACCCGGGACGAGCTCGCGCGGATCGTCGACCTGCAGCTGGCGATGCTGGAGAAGCGGCTCGCGGTCCGGCGGATCTCGATCCGGGTGAGCGACGAGGCGCGGGCCTGGCTGGCCGAGACCGGCTACGACCCGGCGTACGGCGCCCGGCCGCTGCGCCGGCTGATCCAGTCGGCGATCGGCGACCCGCTCTCGCGGATGCTGATCGGCGGCGAGGTCGCCGACGGCGGCGCGGTCACCGTCGAGAAGGGCGCCGACGGCCTGGAGCTGCACGCCGCCTGACGCCCGGCTCGGACCGACCCGGACAATGGGGGCATGAGCGAGCGCACGCCGGCCCGCCCGGCCCAGGTGACCCTGGCCGGGTGGCTCGTCGTGGGCGGCTCCGTGCTCGTGGTGCTGCTGGCCTTCAGCGAGGTGGCGGGGCTGCGCTCGCTCGAGACCCGCGAGGCCGTGGAGGAGTACCTCGGCAGGCCGCCCGGAGACTCCCTCGGCCTCGGTGTGCAGGGGGTCCTCGACCTGCTGCGGGTCGCCTCCATGGTCACCGCGGCCAGCGCGGCGGCCAGCGCGATCCTCGGGTGGCAGGCGCTGCAGCGCTCGAAGGGCGCCCGGGTGGCGCTGTCGGTGCTCGCCGTACCCCTGTTCGTCAGCGGCATCTTCGTCACCGGCATCACCGGGGGCGGGGTGATCCCGGCGATGGTCACCGCTGCGGTCGTGATGCTGTGGTTCCAGCCCGCTCGCGACTGGTTCGACGGCACCGTCCGCACGCCGCCGCCCGCGCCGCTGCCCCCACCGGCTCGCGAGCCGGTCGGTCAGGAGCCGGTCGGTCGCGAACCGGTGGGCAGCGACCAGCTGCGGGACCTGCCGCCGCCGACCGCGCCGCCGCTGCACCCCGCGCCGTACGCCGCCAGGCCCGCGTCGCCGTCCGTGGCCCGCGGGCCGGCCGCGGCCTCGGCGCCACGACCGCCCGCGGTCCGGTGGGCGTGCATCCTGACCTGGGTCTTCTCGGCCCCCGCCCTCGCGCTCTTCGGCGACACCCTCATCGCGATGCTGCTGGACCCCCAGCAGATGGTCGACGAGATGCACCAGCAGAACGCCGAGATCGCCGAGCAGTTCAGCGACGGCGCGATCCAGGTCGTCCTCTACGCGACGTGCGCCGGGATCATCCTGTGGTCGGTCGCCGCGATCTGGCTGGCCGTCCTGGTCTGGCGTCGCACCTCGTGGGCCGCCCCGCTGCTCATGGTCTCCGCGGGCGCGGCCGGTGCGCTGTGCGTGCTGGGCGTCGTGGCGTCGTTCCTGTTCGCCATACCGCTGGCCGGCTGCGCCGCAGCGTTCGCGCTGCTGCTGCGACCCGAGTCGAGAGCGTGGCTGCGCAGGTCCGCGTAGCGCACGTGCCACACCAGCATGAAGCCCGTGGCGAGCGTGTGGAACAGGTGCAGCACCCACAGCGGCCCCGGCGGCAGGCTGAACACGTAGAACGCGTAGAGCCCGTTGCCCGCCGTCGCGAGCACCAGGTTGCCGCGGCTGTACGACGACACGTCGCGCGTGCGCAGGGCCTTGGTGAGCATCGGCAGGGTGGAGCCGACGAACACCGCCGTCGACAGCGACCCCGCCAGTACTGCCATGTCCATCGCGCGCACCCCCTTCCGGTGCTCGTCCCTGTCCGCGCCGGTCGGCGCGGTAGTGACAAGGCTGGCAGCGCGGGGCGGCCCGGACATGGGGGGACGTTCCCGATCTTGGGGTCGCCGGTGGGGTCCGGTCCCCTATGTAACTGAGGGTTACGACACCTAGATGGGTGTTCGAGCACCGATCCAGATGCACGAACACTCAGTTACATGCACGCGAGTGACCGGTGTGGCGAGGGAGGTCAGGCCCGGAGATCGGCGGCCGCCAGCCGGGACAGCCCGGCCTCGATCACCGTGCGGTCCTTGCAGAACGCGAAGCGGACCAGGTGCCTACCGCCCTCGGAGTCGGTCGGATCGTCGTAGAACACCTGGGAGGGGATGGCGACCACCCCGGCGCGCTCGGGCAGGGCCAGGCAGAACGACATCCCGTCCGACCAGCCGAGCTCGCGGACCGAGGCACTCGCGAAGTAGGTGCCCTCGGGGTTGTACGCCGTGAGCCCGGCGCCGGCCAGCCCCTTGACCAGCAGGTCGCGGCGCTCCTCGAGGTCGCGGGCGAGCGCCCGCGGGAAGTCCGGCTGCTCGTCGAGGGCCAGCGCCACCGCCGGCTGGAGCGGGGAGCCCGAGGTGAAGGTCAGCCACTGCTTCGCGGCCAGCACCGCGCCGACGAGCTCGGCCGGCCCGGTCGCCCAGCCCACCTTCCAGCCGGTGAAGGAGTAGGACTTGCCGGCGCTGGACAGCGTCAGGGTCCGCTCGAACATGCCGGGCAGGGTCGCGATCGGGACGTGGTCGGCGCCGTAGGTGAGGTGCTCGTAGACCTCGTCGGTGATCACCACCAGGTCGTGCTCGACGGCCAGGTCGGCGACGGACTGGAGCTCGTCGCGGGTGAGCACGGTGCCGGTCGGGTTGTGCGGGCTGTTGAGCAGCACGAAGCGGGTCCGCGGGGACACGGCGGCCCGCAGCGCGTCGACGTCGAGCCGGAAGTCGGGCTCGCGCAGCGTCACCGGCCGGCGCACCCCGCCGGCCATCTGGATCATCGCGACGTAGGAGTCGTAGTAGGGCTCGAGCACGACCACCTCGTCGCCGGGGTTGACCAGCCCGAGCAGGGCGGCGGCGATCCCCTCGGTGCACCCGGTGGTCACCACCACCTGCCGGTCGGGGTCGAGCTCGAGGCCGTAGTGACGCTGCTGGTGCCGGGCCACCGCCTGCCGGAGCTCGGGCCGTCCGGGGCCGGGCGCGTACTGGTTGGCGCCGTGCTCGAGCGCCCGGACCGCCTCGGCGATCACCTCCGGCGGCCCGTCCTGGTCGGGGAAGCCCTGGCCGAGGTTGACCGAGCCGGTCCGTACGGCGAGCGCCGACATCTCGGTGAAGATCGTCGGCGCGATGCCCTGGAGCCGGGTGGCGAGGGAGGTCACGGTGACTCACGCTAGCGTGGCCGTCGTGACCGCCCAGTCCATGTCACAGTCCCCGCTGGCCGCCGAGATCGACGCCGCGTGCCGGCTCACCGGCACGTTCACGCTCCGGTCGGGGCAGGTGTCGCACGAGTACTTCGACAAGTACCTCTTCGAGACCGAGCCCGCGCTGCTGGCCCGCGTGGCGGAGGCGATGGTCGAGCTGGTGCCGCGCGGCACCGAGCTGCTCGGCGGGCTCGAGATGGGCGGCATCCCCATCGCGACCGTGCTGAGCGCCCGGACCGGGCTGCCGGCGCTGTTCGTGCGCAAGAACGCCAAGGAGTACGGCACCTGCAAGCTGGCCGAGGGGCCGGACGTCGCCGGCCGCCGCATCACCCTCGTCGAGGACGTCATCACCACCGGCGGTGCCGTCCGGGACGCGACGAACGCGCTGCGCGAGCTCGGCGCGATCGTGGACGTCGTGGTCTGCGCGATCGACCGGAGCCCGGCGGGCGAGAACCCGCTGGCCGACGTCGGCCTCGAGGTGCGGCCGGTCCTGACCAAGGCCGACCTCGACGCGGCGCGCGAGGCGGCTCAGTAGGAGGCTGCGCTCAGACGTCCGCGCCGGCGGCGTCGGGCTGGGGGTCGGCGGGGGTGTCCGGCGCCGAGGCCACGGCGCGAGCGCGGCGCGCGTTGCGGCGGTGCTTCCACCACTCGTAGGTGATCGGGATGATCGAGAACGCGAGGATCGCCAGGACGGCGTAGTCGATGTTCTCGCCCAGGGCCGGGAAGCTCTCGCCGAGCAGGTAGCCGAGCATCGTGATGCTGACGACCCAGAGCACCGCGCCGACCGCGCTCCACGTGAAGAACCGGCGCCGCTGCATCTGCGTCACGCCGGCCACGACGGTGATGTAGGTCCGGACGAACGGCACGAACCGGCCGATCACCAGAGCCTTGTTGCCGTGCTTCTCGAAGAACGCGCTGGTCTTGTCGAGGTGGCCGCGCTTGATGATCCGGCCGTCGCGCTCGTAGAGCGGCGGCCCGAGCCGTCTGCCTATCTCGTAGCCCACGACGTTGCCGAGGAACGCCGCGACGGTGAGCAGGGACATCGCGATGGCCAGCCCGCGCGGCCTTGTTGTCGACGCCGAGCACCTGGTACTTGCCGCCGGCGATGAACAGGCCCAGGGCGAACAGCAGGGTGTCGCCGGGCAGGAACGGGAAGAACAGCCCGCACTCGACGAAGATGATCACCATGCTGACCCAGAGGAAGGCGTCGCCGAACTCGCTCAGCAGCCAGTCGGGGTCGAGCCACTTGATCCCCAAGAGCATGGGCTCCACGAACGGTGCCAGGTCCGGGAGCAACGTCACGGCGCAATGTTACGTGGCGAACCTGCACGTCGGCTGACTACCGGATGTCTGTCTACTGTCGGGTCCGTGGGCCGCGACCGGGACGACGCCGAGCAGGACGCCGAGCAGGACGCCGATCTGCCCGACGAGCGGGCGCCGTACGACCCGATGCCGCACGGGCCGCCCGAGGTCGGCGTGGGCCCGTGGGAGGGGCCGTGGCCGACCGGCGCCGAGTACGACGCGCAGCTGCTCGCCGAGGGCGACCGCCGCAACGTCGTGGACCGGTACCGCTACTGGACGCTCGCGGCGATCGTGGCCGACCTCGACCGGCGCCGCCACGACTTCCACGTGGCCATCGAGAACTGGCAGCACGACTTCAACATCGGGACCATCGTGCGCTCGGCCAACGCCTTCCTGGCCCGCGAGGTGCACATCGTCGGCAACCGGCGGTGGAACCGGCGTGGTGCCATGGTGACCGACCGCTACCAGCACGTCCGGCACCACCGGGACGTCCCGGCGCTGGCCGCGCACCTGCGCGAGCTGCCCGGCGGCCCGGTGGCGCTGTGGGGCATCGACAACCTGCCCGGTTCGCTGCACCTCGAGACCACGCAGGTGCCGCGCCGGGTCTGCTTCCTGTTCGGCCAGGAGGGGCCGGGGCTGTCCGAGCCGGCTCGCGCGGCCTGCGACGCGACGTTCTCGATCGCGCAGTTCGGCTCGACCCGGTCGATCAACGCCTCGGCCGCGGGCGCGATCGCGATGCACGCCTGGGTCCGCGCCCACGCGGACCTCTCGGGCGACGACGCCTGGCGCGGCTAGGGCATGTCTCTCAAGTAGGGGTGGATGCCGGCGGCGTCCGGCGCCGCCGGGACTTGGGAGACATGGCCTGGGACGTGCCCTCGGCCGGCGCCCCGTGGCTCAGGCTCGGGCCAGGACGTCCTGGAGCGCCGCGAGGCCCCGCGAGGTGTGGCTCTTGACCGTCCCCTCGGCGATGCCGAGCTCGGACGCCGTCTCCGCCACCGACAGCCCGAGCCAGTGCCGCAGCAGCACCGTCCGGCGCTGCATGGCCGGTAGCGCCTGGAGGGCGTCGAAGAGCGCATCGCGTTCCTCCACCGGCAGGGACGCGGAGGCCGCGGGCTCGGGGCCGGCCGCCAGGCCCGGCCGTTCCCGGCGCCACGGGCGCCGGCTCTCGTCGATGTTGGCCCGCACGATGATGGTCCGCGCGTAGGCCTCCTCGCGACCGTCGCGCCGGACCCGCGGCCAGGCGACGTACAGCTTGACCAGCGCCGTCTGCACGAGGTCGTCGGCGCGGTGCCAGTCGCCGCACAGGGCGTAGGCGATCCGGCGTAGGTGGGTGCGGCGGGCGCGCACGAACTCCGAGAACTCCGCGTCGCGCTCGGTGGCCCTCACAGCAGCCCGCTGCCCTCGGCGTACCGGTCGCGGGCGAGGGCGAGGAAGGCGTCGAGGTCGGCGCCGCCCTCGGCCTGGGTGACCGCGATGTACTGGGCCGGTCCGCCGGCGGTGCGCCGGGCCAGCACGAAGAGCACCGTCCCGTCGGCGGTGCGCACCTCGGCCGCGGCGCTGTCGTCCGCCGCGGTCGCGAACGAGGGCCCGACGTCGACGCCCGCCCGCTGCTCGAGCACGACGACGTCGCCGACCGGTCCGAGCCGCTCACCGTGGTCGGCCACGAAGGCGACCAGGTCGTCCCGGTCCTGGCCGGGGAACCCCGGGGTGGGCGCGGACCCGTCGCCCTCCTCGGCGCTCGAGGCGATCGCCGAGACCTGCTGCACCCACGCCCGGAACGACCCCTGGGCCGGCGTCGTCGCCCCGCTGGCGCCGGTCCCGTCCCACGCGACGGCGTACCACATCGTCCGCTGGCCCTTGGCGACCGCGACCGCGACCGAGCCGCGCGGCGGGTCGAGGTGGTAGGGGTTGTCGATCCGCTGGACCACGGTCGCGCCCGGGTGGATCTCGAGCTCCCCCGTGGTCGGGTTGAAGGCGGCCAGCTCGTGGCCCCAGGCCCACGCGGGGCCCACGCTCGCCGTGGCGGCCGGGGTGGGGGTCGGCGGCTCCGGCGCGGCGCTGGCGGTGGCCGTGGGCTCGCTGGCGGGGGCCGTGGCCCGGTCGGGACTGCCGCCGGTCGCCACCGCGACGCCGGCCGCGACGACCAGCACCGCGACCGCGGTACCGGCGACCGTGGCCACCCGGCGCCGGCGCACCGCACCGTGGCCCGCGGCCAGCAATCCGGCCAGCAGGTCGTCGGACTCCGGCGCGGGGCCGATGCTCCGGTCCAGCCGGTCGGCGAGCTCGGTGTCCATGCCCTGTCTACGGAGCCCGGCGGCGAAGGGTTGTCACGAGACCTGTCCCACGGATCGAGAGTAGGCGTGGGTGCGGACTAGGGTTCGGTCATGCCGATCGCCACCCACGAGAAGTACGCCGAGATGCTCGACGCGGCCCAGAAGGGGAACTACGCGTTCCCGGCCATCAACGTCTCGTCGTCGCAGACCCTCAACGCCGCGCTCCAGGGGTTCGCGGACGCCGGCTCCGACGGGATCATCCAGGTCTCGACGGGCGGCGCGGAGTACCTCTCCGGCCCGACCGTCAAGAACATGGTGACCGGCTCGGTCGCGTTCGCCGCGTACGCGCGCGAGGTGGCGAAGAGCTACCCGGTCAACATCGCGCTGCACACCGACCACTGCCCCAAGGACAAGCTCGACGGCTTCGTCCGGCCGCTGCTCGACATCTCCGTCGAGCGGGTGGCACGCGGCGAGGAGCCGCTGTTCCAGTCGCACATGTGGGACGGCTCGGCGGTGCCGCTGGACGAGAACCTCCAGATCGCCGAGGAGCTGCTCGCGACCTGCCGCCAAGGCCAACATCGTCCTCGAGATCGAGGTCGGCGTCGTCGGCGGCGAGGAGGACGGCGTCGAGGGTGCGATCGACGACAAGCTCTACAGCACCCCCGAGGACGCCATCGCGACGGTCCGGGCGCTCGGCACCGGCGAGAACGGGGCCGCTACCTGACCGCGCTCACCTTCGGCAACGTGCACGGCGTCTACAAGCCGGGCAACGTCAAGCTGCGCCCGGAGATCCTCAAGAACGCCCAGGAGGCCGTGATCAAGGAGCTCGGGCTGCCCGAGGGGTCGCGGCCCTTCGACCTGGTCTTCCACGGCGGCTCCGGGTCGACCGCCGAGGAGATCAGCGCAGCGGTCGACTTCGGCGTGGTCAAGATGAACGTCGACACCGACACCCAGTACGCCTTCACCCGGCCGGTCGGCTGCACACATGTTCAGCCACTACGACGGCGTGCTGAAGGTCGACGGCGAGGTCGGCAACAAGAAGGCCTACGACCCCCGCGCCTGGGGCAAGGCGGCGGAGGCCGGCATGGCCGCGCGCGTCGTCGAGGCCTGCCAGAACCTGCGTTCCGCAGGTCATTCGCTGGGGTGACGAAGCCCATTTGGCGTATACCCCGAGGGGTAATTTCGCGACCGGTCTGGACGAGTTCGGCGATTCGGCTGCGGAGGTGCCCCGGGGGGTGTCACGATGCGTGTGTGGCGCCCCCATGCCGCCACACCTTCTCGGGGTTCCTGGTCGCATGCCTAGTCGGTGCGTGCAGCAGGGCTCGGGTGGGTGCCGACGGCAGAAAAACCAGCATCAGCGACGGACCAGACCTTCGTCGCTCGATGACGCCTGCCCGATCGACTGGTCCCGCGCTGCGCGCGGGCCCGCCGGCGGGCGACGTCTTCGACGGCAACGTCTCCGTGCTGGTCGGCGGCAACCTGAGCGCCCGGGGCAGTGCCGCCGGCGCCGAGGGCGTCGTGGTCGTCCGGGGCGACGCGAGCTTCGCGCGGGAGACGCCCGGGACCTACGAGGTCGGCGTCACCGGGCTGGGCTCCCAGGTCCCGCCGTACGCCGACAGCGACATGCTGGTCGTGGGCGGCAACCTCAACGGTGACCCGGCCACCCACCTCGACGTCGGCCAGACGCTCGGCGGCGACGTCGTGGTCGGTGGCGGCGCGGCCGCGGACGTCGACGATGCACGGCGGCCGGCTCGACCAGTCGGTGCCCCGCGTGACGGCGCCGTACGACGACCTGCTCGGCTCGCTCGGCGCCAAGTCCGGCACCTTCGCCGCCCTGCCGGCCAACGGCACGGTCGACGTCACCGACACCGCGATCACCCTGACCGGCGACGGGGTCACTCCGGACCTGCAGGTGTTCACCGTCGACGCCGCGACGCTGGGTCCCCCGCGCCGCCGAGCGGCGACAGCCAGTGGGACCCCGACGCCGACCCCACCACCGACCCCAGCACCGACCCCCAGCCCGTCGCCGGCCGCTCGCTGCAGCTGCTCGGCGTGCCCGGCGGGGGCGACCGTGATCGTGAACCTCACCGGTCCCGCCGTCGACCTCGACATCGACAGCCTCCTCGCGCCCGACGGCACGGTGATCGACCCGCTGGCCGACCGGCCTTCGCGGACCTCGCCACCCACCTGATGTGGAACGTCCCCGGCGCCACCACCGTCGACGTCGGCGGCCTGGCCCAGCTGCCCGGCTGCCTGCTCGTCCCGACCGCGCCCAGCACCACGACGCTGTCGGGCGCCGGCACGAACGGCCGCATCCTGGTGGCCGGTGACCTCGTGCACACCGGGTCCGGCCAGCTGCACGCCTACCCGTTCCTGCCCGACACCGACCTGGGCTGCGCCGGCGAGGTCGCCCACCTCGGCACGCTGACCATCGACGTCGAGGTCCAGGACCCCGACGAGGTCGTGGACCCGGACCGCTTCTTCGAGGGTCGCTTCGAGTGCCGGCTCAACGGCGACGACGTCACCCCGCGCCGACGACACCTGGCAGGTGCGCGCCACCGCCGACGTCCGCGTCCTCTCCGACGAGATCCCCGTGGACGCCACCTGCACCGTCACCGAGCGGCTCCAGGCCCCTCCGGCGTCCGACTGGAAGTGGACCGACCCGGAGTTCCTGCCCGAGAAGGTCAAGGTCGCCAAGCGCGACCCGCGGGGTGTGGTCGTGGTCAACAGGGCCGTGGCCGTGCCGCCGCCGCCCGCTCCGCCGACCCTGACGAGCGACCCGGCGCCGACCCTCACCGCCGACCCCGAGCCGACCCAGCCCCCGGAGACCGAGGTGACGTCGCCCTCCGAGGCGCCGTCGTCGCTCACCGACCCCACCAATGGGCCGGACCTGGCGACGCCCGTCGTCGCAGCCGACCCCCGCGCCGACCTCGACCAGCACGCCGACCGAGGAGTCGGAGGCCCCTCAGGCCGACGCGCCGAACCGCGGCGCCGGTCCGGGACCGCTGACCACCACGGCGCCGTTCACGCTGCGCGGCGCGTTCGTCTGGGGACCGCTGCTGATGCTCAGCCTGCTGACGCTGGTGCTGCGGATCCGGCGTCGGCCGAGGCGACGCGCGGCTGCACTGAAACCCTCGTGTCGCGGGTCGCTCGAAGAGCAGCGACGCGACCAGGCCGAGCACCAGCACCGCGGCCGGCAGCAGTATCGAGGTGGCCATCGCCTGGCTGAAGCCGTCGAGGAACGCCGCCGGCAGCGCGCCGCCGGTCGAGCCGGTGCCGTCGAAGGCCGGCAACCCCTCGGCCGCGAGCCGGGCGTCGATCAGCACCGCGATCGCGGCCGAGCCCGAGCACCGCGCCGACCTGCCGGGTCGCGTTGTAGACCCCGGCCCCGGCGCCGGCCTGCTGGATCGGGAGGTTGCGGGTCGCGGTGGCGGAGTTGGGCGCCCAGATGAACGCGTTGCCGATGCCGAGCAGCACCATCGGGCCGATGATCGCCGCGATCGCGACGTCGGGCGTCATCTCGCCGGGACAGCCAGACCAGCGAGACGATCGTGGCCGCGAACCCGAACGCCGGTGATCAGCCGCGGGTGCACGCGGTCGGTGAGGTTGCCGACCGGCCGGGCCAGCAGGATCGTCATGATCGCCATCGGCACCAGCAGCAGGGCCGAGCGGGTCGGGCTGAGCCCGCGGACCACCTGGGCCCACAGCATGAGCGGGATCGCCAGCGCGGTGATCGCGAAGCCCATCACCGAGATCGCGACGTTGGCCAGCGAGAAGTTGCGGTCGCGGAACAGGCCGAGCGGGACCAGCGGCTCGCGGCGTGTTGCGGGCCTGCCACAGCGACGAACAGCACGAGGACGACGAGGCCGGACGACGATCATCGCCCAGATCGCGGTGGACCAGTCGTACTGGTGGCCCTCCTGGATCCCGAAGACCAGCAGGAACATGCCGATCCCGCTGAGCGCGACGCCCGAGCCAGTCGAACGCTGTGGGTGTGGGTCTCGAGCGTCGGCACCAGCCGGGCCGCGAGGAACAGGCCGACGACGCCCGACCGGGACGTTGATGAAGAAGATCCACTCCCAGCCGGCCGCGTCGACCAGCACGCCGCCCAGGATCGGGCCGACCAGCGTGGCGACGCCGGCGGTCGCGCCCCACAGGGCCATCGCCTTGCCGCGGCGGGCGGCCGGGAAGATCCGGGTGATGATCGCCATCGTCTGCGGCGTGATCATCGAGGCGCCGAGCCCCTGCACCACCCGGGCCACGATCAGCATCTCGACCGAGTCGGTCAGCCCGCACCACAGGGACGCGAGCGTGAAGACCGTCAGCCCGCTCATGTAGAGCCGCTTGGGGCCGAACCGGTCACCGAGCCGGCCGGTGATCAGCACCGGCACGGCGTAGGCCAGCAGGTAGGCGCTGGTCACCCAGACCACGTCGTTCACGTCGGCGTGGAGGTCGCTGATGATCGCCGGCGTCGCGACCGAGACGATCGTCGAGTCGACCAGGATCATGAAGAAGCCGAGGCAGAGCGCGAACAGCGCCGGCCACGGGTCCTTCTCCTCGACGGCGGTCGCGACGGCAGGGGAAGGCTGGGTCATGACTCAAGCCAACACCCGGGCGGGGACAATGCATTCCGTGACCCAGCACCAGGACCTGATGGCCGGACCGCCGCCCACCCACCTGCCGCGCGACCCCGCCCAGGACGACCTCGACGCCGGACTGGCCCCCGGCGACGTCGTACGCCGCCACCCCGCCTCACCGGCCGCCTGGGCTCGCCCTCGGCACGCTGGCCGGCGCGTCGGGCGCGGACCCGCTGACGGTCTACGCCTACGCCCGGGTCGGCTACCACCGCAGCCTCGACCTGCTGCGCCGCAACGGCTGGAAGGGCCACGGCCCGGTCCCCTGGGAGCACGAGCCCAACCGCGGCTTCCTCGGCTGCCTGGCGCTGCTCGCCCGGTCCGCCAAGGTGATCGGCGAGACCGACGAGTGGGAGCGCTGCTCGGCGTTCCTGCGCGACTCGAGCCCGACGGCGTACGACGTGCTGCTCGGCGACCTCACGTAGGTCGGCGGCGGCTTGTAACTGAGTGTTCGTGAATCTGGGTGGGTGTTCGAGCACCCATCCAGGTGCACGAACACTCAGTTACAGGAACGTGAGTGACGCCAGTGGGACGCACGCGTCAGGACGGCGGTGTCAGCAGCAGCCGCACCCGCTCGCTGCCCAGCGCCAGGAACAGCGTCGGCAGCCGCGGCCCGCGGTCGGCGTCGACGAGCAGGTTGTAGAGCAGCTTGAAGAACGCCTTCTGGTCGGCCTTGACCTCGTCGGTGGGCGGGTCGTCGAGGCCCAGGCCGCGGGCCAGCTTCGGTACGCCGTAGACCAGCGCGGTCGTCGCCTCGAGGTCGAGCTCGTCAGGCAGCCGGTCGAGCAGCTGGGCCAGCCAGAGCCGCTCGTCCTCGGTCAGGCTGCGCAGCCGGTCGGTGTCGGGCTCGGTCCGGACCGTGGTGCGGTCGGAGGCCGGGACGAAGTCGCGGGTCCAGTTCGCGCGCCCGGCCCAGCCGCGGCTCGAGGTCCTCGACCGAGGCGCCCGACGATGCGGCTGATCTGGGCGGCGGTCCCGTTGGTGACGTCGGCGACCGACGACAGCAGCCGGAACGACTCGACGCGCGCCGGGGCGGGCAGGACGCCGGCCGTCGAGGTCGACACCGCCCGCTCGTAGGCCAGCACCTGCGCGTCCCGCGCGAGCGGGGTCGAGCGGCCTTGCGGCCGAGCGCGTCCCACTCGTCGTAGAGCCGGACGACCTCGGCGCCGAAGTCGATGTTGAAGGTCTGCCGCGGGTTGCGGCGCACGTAGAGCCAGCGCAGGATCGGCGCCTCGAGGATCTGGAGCGCGTCCTCGGCGGTGGGGGCGCCGCCGGCCGACGACGACATCTTCTGGACGCCGGCGAAGCCGACGAACCCGTAGCCGAACCACGCCGGCCGTGGCATCCCGAAGATGTCCTCCACCAGCGAGTGGCCGACGGTGAACGACGACCCGGGCGTCGCGTGGTCCATGCCGGCCGGCTCGAAGTCGACGTGCTCGAAGGCCCAGCGCATCGGCCAGTCGACCTTCCAGACGAGCTTGCCCTCGAACTCCGTGGAGAGGTTCGTGCGTGCCGGAGTAGCCGTTGAACTCGCAGGTGTAGGAGAGCTCGGTCGTCTCGTCGTCGTACGACGTGAGCGTGACGGTGTCGCGCCCGCAGTCGCGGCAGTAGGGCTTGTAGGGGAACCGGGCCAGGTCGCCGGTGCCGGCGGCTCGTCGTCCTCGTCGGCGACGGAGTCGGCCAGCGCCTCGGCCTCCTGCTCGTTCTCCGGCTCAGGAGCCGCGGCCTTGGTGCGGTGCCGGGCCAGGACCGCCTCGATCGCGTCGCGCGCGCGCGACGGCCGTCAGCACGGCGTCGCGGTAGTGGCCGGCCTCGTAGCGCTCGGTCTGGGAGATCTCGTCCATGTCGACGCCCATGGCGTGCAGCGCGTCGCGCAGCGGCTGCTTGAAGTGCTCGGCCCACGAGTCGTGGCAGCCCTCCGGGTCGGGCACCTTCGAGTCAGCGGCCGGCCGATGTGCTCGCTCCAGGACGGGTCGACGCCGACGGGCACCTTGCGGAACCGGTCGTAGTCGTCCCAGACGTGCAGGTGCCGGGTCGGGACGCCGCGCCGGCGCAGCTCCTCGGCCACGAAGTGCACGGTGAGGAACTCGCGCAGGTTGCCCAGGTGCACCCGCCCCGACGGGCTGGCGCCGGAGGAGACCGTGACCGAGGTCGCGCCGTCGCCGGCGTGCCGCACCGCGTCGTCGGCGGCGCGCGTCACCCAGTCGTGCGGCTCGCCGTCACCCGCTGAAGCACCCCTCGACACGGGGCCAACGCTACCGGGGCACGACGAGCGAGTACGCCGCGGGCTCGACCCGCCACGAGCGGTGCCGCTCGGGTCCGTAGATCTCGCCGTCGGCGCTGCACCAGAACTCCTCGCCGGACACCGAGACCGTGGAGCCGCGCAGGTAGATCACGTCGTCGCGCTCCGGGTGCCGGCCGACTGACCAGCTTGGCGCCGTACCCGAGCCGGGCCAACGGCCCGATCGACCGGGAGACCATCACGTCGACCGTGCCGTCGCCGGGGTCGGCGTGCGGGGTCAGCTCGGTGCCGCCGCCGACGTTGGCGCCGTTGCCGACCGCGACCATGAGGATCGGCTGGTCGAGGTCGACGACCACCTCGCCGTCCACCTCGACCCGGACCCGGATGAACGGCGGCTTGACCGCGGCCGAGACGCGCGCCGATCGGGTAGCCGAGCTTGCCGAGGTTGACCTTGCCGACGCCGACCGCGTGCAGCCGGTCCTTCCACTTCGCGCCGCGGCGGCTGGCCTGCGCCCCGGCGCCGGCGTGCACGTTGTTGACGACGATCTCGCCGACCTCGTCGACGACCAGGTCCATCGGCTCGGGGCACGCCGTCGACGAGGACCTGCGGCGGCCTCCTCGACGTCGAGCGGGATCTCGTTGGTCGCGGGCGAAGTCGTTGCCGGTCCCGAGCGGGCAGGATGCCGAGCACGGCGTTCTTGAGGTCGTTGCGCCGGTAGAGCGTGGTGACCACCGCGTGCAGGCTGCCGTCGCCGCCCGCGACGACGATCCGGCGCGGACCCGGCGCGGTGCAGCGCGCTGTTCAGCTCGCCCGGGTTGGACGTCGCCTGCACCTCGACCGACGGTGTGGGAGCGGAGGACCGTCAGCGCCGTCTGCAGCGACTCCTCGTCGGCGGGGCCGGCGTCGCTGTTGGTGATCACGAGGAGGGGGTCCATCGCCGGTGACCCTATCCTTTGCCGTCACGTACTGGTCCGGACCCCACCCGAAGGAGCCATGCCCGGATGCCAGCGATCGCCATCATCGGCGCCCAGTGGGGCGACGAGGGCAAGGGCAAGGCGACCGACGTCCTCGGCAGCCGCGTCGACTACGTCGTGAAGTTCAACGGCGGCAACAACGCCGGCCACACCGTCGTCATCGGCCAGGGGGAGGCGCAGCAGAAGTACGCCCTGCACCTGCTGCCCAGCGGCATCCTCACGCCCGGGCTGCACGCCGGTCATCGGCAACGGCGTCGTGGTCGACCTCGGCGTGCTGTTCGAGGAGATCGACGGGCTCGAGAAGCGCGGCGTCGACACCTCGCTGCTCAAGGTCTCGGCCAGCGCGCACGTCATCGCCAGCTACAACCGCACCCTCGACAAGGTGACCGAGCGGTTCCTCGGCTCGCGCCGGCTCGGCACCACCGGGCGCGGCATCGGTCCGACGTACGCCGACAAGATGAACCGGATCGGCATCCGCATCCAGGACCTCTTCGACGAGAAGATCCTGCGAGGCCAAGGTCGAGGGCGTCCTCGAGCTGAAGAACCAGATCCTCACCAAGATCTACAACCGTCGCGCGCCCTCGGTCGAGGAGATCGTCGAGGAGCTCGCGTCGTACGCCGACCGGCTGCGCGCCGTACGTCGTCGACAGCGGGCTGCTGCTCAACCAGGCGCTCGACCGCGGCGAGACCGTGCTGCTCGAGGCCGGCCAGGCCACGCTGCTCGACGTCGACCACGGCACCTACCCGTTCGTGACGTCGTCCTCGGCCACCGCCGGCGGCGCCTGCACCGGCTCGGGCATCCCGCCGACCCGGCTCGACCGCGTGATCGGCATCGTGAAGGCCTACACGACCCGCGTCGGCGAGGGGCCGTTCCCGACCGAGCTGCACGACGACTTCGGCGAGCACCTGCGCAAGGTCGGCGCCGAGTACGGCACCACGACCGGCCGGCCGCGCCGCTGCGGCTGGTACGACACCGTGATCGCCCGCTACGCCGCGCGGGTCAACGGCGTCACCGACTTCGTGCTCACCAAGCTCGACGTGCTCACCGGGCTCGAGCAGGTCCCGGTCTGCGTGGCCTACGACGTCGACGGCACCCGCCACGACGAGATGCCGGTCAACCAGTCCGACTTCCACCACGCGGTGCCGATCTACGAGTACCTCCCCGGCTGGTGGGAGGACATCTCCGAGGCCCGCACGCGTCGAGGACCTGCCGGCCAACGCCCGCGCCTACGTCGAGCGGGTCGAGGAGCTGTCCGGTGCCCGGATCTCCGCGATCGGCGTCGGGCCGGCCCGCGACGCGACGATCGTGGTCCACGACCTGCTCTGACCGGTTCACACGGGCGTAGCACGGCGTTCTCGGACACGGCCTGTCGCTGGGCCGCCGGCCCTGCGACGCTGCGGTCATGAGCGCACCGTCCCCGTCCGGCACCGTGACCGCCCGCGAGGCCGCCGAGGTCGCCGCCGCCAACGCCTCGGGCCGTCGGCCCGTCGTCTTCGTCCACGGCCTGTGGCTGCTGGCGTCCAGCTGGGACGGCTGGAAGGAGCGGTTCGAGGCCACGGGGTACGCCGCGGTCGCGGTCGAGTGGCCCGGCGACCAGGCGACGTACGCCGAGGCCCACGCGAAGAAGGACTCGCTGGCCGGCACGTCGGTCGCGGACGTCGCGGACCACGTCGCCGAGGTCGTCGCCGGGCTCGACCGCGCCCCGATCCTGATCGGCCACTCGTTCGGCGGACTGCTCGTCCAGATGGTCGCCGGTCGCGGGCTGGCCGCCGGCACGGTCAGCATCGACCCGGCCCCGAGCCGGGGCGTGCTCCCGCTGCCGTTCTCGGCCCTGAAGGCGTCGTTCCCCGTGCTCGGCAACCCGCTCAACCGCGGCCGCACCGTCACCCTGACCTTTGACCAGTTCCGCTACGGCTTCGCGAACGCGGTCTCGGAGGAGGAGGCGCACCGGCTCTACGAGACCTTCCACACCCCGGCGCCGGGCCGCCCGCTGTTCCAG
Source organism: uncultured Actinomycetota bacterium (assembly GCA_963791175.1). Taxonomy (GTDB): domain Bacteria; phylum Actinomycetota; class Actinomycetes; order Propionibacteriales; family Nocardioidaceae; genus Nocardioides. The sequence continues at coordinate 976,697 of CAWBRC010000004.1, read as the reverse complement.
GCCGCGACCGCGAACCTGATCCCGTGGACGGTGGTCAAGGCCGAGAAGCAGGCCGCGGACCGGGGCCCGATGCTCGTGATCACCGGCGAGAAGGACCACATCGTGCCGTTCGCGCTGGCCAACGCGGCGTACAAGCAGCAGCGCAAGAACCCGTCCGCCGTCACCGAGCTGGTCGAGATCAAGGGCGTCGGCCACTCGCTGGTGATCGACAGCCACTGGACCGAGGTCGCGGACGCCGCCCTCGCCTTCCTGGACACGCAGGGCCTGGGTCCGCAGGCGCCCTAGATTGGGCCCGTGCTGACTCCAGAGCAGGCGATCGACCGGCTGCGCGCGGCGTTCGGCGGGCCGCCCGGCTACCGGACCCTGCACGCGAAGGGCCGGTTCTACACCGGCACCTTCACCGCCACCCCCGAGGCCACCGCGCTGTGCCGGGCCGGCCACCTCGACGGGGCAGCCGCACGAGGTCACCGTCCGCTGGTCGAACGCCGGCGGCAACGCCGCGCGCCCGGACGCGAAGCCGGACATCCGCGGGCATGGCGGTGAAGTTCCACCTGCCCGACGGCTCGGCCACCGACCTGCTCGGCCAGACCTCGCCGCGGTTCCCGACCGACGACCCCGAGGTGTTCGTCGCGCTGACCGAGGCCTCCGAGAAGCCGCTGACGCTGCCGCTCTTCCTGGCCCGGCACCCGGGCGTGCTGCCCGACGCGTCGCTGGCGAGCGCTCCGGGCCAGGCGCGATCGGCTCGCCGGTCAGCTTCGCCGAGGTGACCTTCTACCCGATCCACGCCTACGGCTGGCTGGACGCGGACGGCGCGCCGCACCTGGGTCCGCTACATCTTCCGGCCGACCGCCACCAAGGCGGACCGGCTGGACCGGCAGTTCGCGGGCCCGGACCGGCTGGCCGAGGAGATGGCGGCCCGGCTCGAGCGCGGCCCGGTCACCCACGAGGTGTGGGTCCAGGTCGCCGGCGAGGGCCACGACCCGCACCGCGCGACGTCGGTCTGGTCCGGGGCTGCCGCGAGCTGCTCGCCGGCCGGATCGTGGTCACCGCCGAGGTCGCCGACCCCGAGGGCGGCCCGGTGAGCAGCACCCCGACCGTCTTCGACCCGACCCGGGTCGTCGACGGCATCGAGCTCTCCGACGACCCGATCCTGCGCTACCGGCCCGGCGCCTACTCGGAGTCCGTGTCCCGGCGCACGACGCGGTGCCACCTAGCCTTGACGCCCGTGAAGACCCTCGTCATCGGCACCGGCGGCCGCGAGCACGCCCTGGCCCGCGCGCTGGCCCGCGACCCCGGCGTCACCGAGGTGCACGCGGCCCCGGGCAACCCCGGGATCGCCGCGGTCGCCACGCTGCACGACGTCGACCCGCTGGACGGCGCCCGCGGTCGCGGCGCTGGCCGCCTCGCTCGGCGTCGACCTGGTCGTCGTCGGCCCGGAGGCACCGCTGGTCGCCGGGCGTCGCGGACGCCGTCCGGGCGCGCCGGGATCGCGGCTTCGGGCCCGTCGGGCGCGGCCGCCCGGCTCGAGGGGTCCAAGGCGTTCGCCAAGGAGGTCATGGACGCGGCCGGCGTCCCGACCGCGCGGGCCTTCGTCTGCACCACCGCCGAGGAGGCCGCCGCGGCGCTGGACGAGCTCGGCGCGCCGTACGTCGTCAAGGACGACGGCCTGGCCGCCGGCAAGGGCGTCGTCGTCACCGACGACCGCGACGAGGCGCTGGCGCACGCCGGCGCGCGCTGCGAGCGGGTCGTGATCGAGGAGTACCTCGACGGGCCCGAGGTCTCGCTGTTCGCGATCACCGACGGCACCACCGTCTACCCGCTGCAGCCGGCCCAGGACTTCAAGCGGATCTTCGACGGCGACGAGGGCCCGAACACCGGCGGCATGGGTGCCTACACGCCGCTGCCCTGGGCGCCGCCCGGGCTGGTCGACGAGGTGCTGGCCACCGTGCTGCAGCCGACCGTCGACGAGCTGGCCCGCCGCGGCACGCCGTTCTCCGGGCTGCTGTACGCCGGCCTCGCGCTCACCTCGCGCGGCGTGCGGGTCGTCGAGTTCAACGCCCGCTTCGGCGACCCCGAGACCCAGCCGCTGCTGGCGCTGCTCGAGTCGCCGCTCGGCGAGCTGCTGATGGCCGCGGCCACCGGCACCCTCGCCGACGTGCCCGCCGCCGGTCTTCGCCGACGGCGCCGCGGTCGCCGTGGTGATGGCCAGCCGCGGCTACCCGGCCTCGTCGTCCTCCGGCGACGTGATCACCGGCGTCGACGCGGCCGAGGCGCTGCCGGGCGTGCACGTCATCCACGCCGGCACCGCGCTCCGCGACGGCGACGCTCGTCACCGCCGGCGGCCGGGTGCTCGCCGTGGTCGGCACCGGCCCCGACGTGGCGGCCGCCCGCGCCGCGGCGTACGCCGGCGTCGCGCTGATCTCCTTCGACGGTGCCCAGCACCGCACCGACATCGCGGCGGGCCGAGTGACCTTCGCGCCCGGCTACGACCATCACCGAGCGGGAGGTGTGGGACGGCCCGGTCTGGCTGGAGCTCCCGGTCGTGGTCGAGTCCGACCGGTCCGGACGGCGTCCTGGCCGTCGCTCTAGCGGACGGCGCACCGCTCACGTTCCCGCAGCACCCCGGCGGGCCGCACCCGTGGTCGCGCCACGACGCGCTGGCTCGGCGCCACGGTGCTGCAGCTGCGCCGGCCGGCCACGGTCGGACCGCCGAGCATGTCGGTCTGGCTGGGGTTCTGGAAGGCGATCACGAGGTCGTGTCCGGCGGGTTGAAGTCGGTGAACGTCGACTTCGACCCTGGTCTTGCCGAGGTAGCGGAACTCGAGCCGGCTGGCCTGCTCGACATTCCTGACCGACCTCGGCTGACCTGCGTCGTCCAGCCCGTCGGGGCCGCGATCGGGTCGACGCGGTAGGTGATCGTGTCGCAGCTCGACCAGGTGTACTTCGTGTCGAACAGCCACGTGTGGTCGCTCGCGCTGCCGGGCCGCTTCCGCTCGACGGCCTCCGTGCCGGGCTGCTGGGTGCCGGGCTGCTGGGCCGAGGCCGGCGGGGTGAGGGCGGCGAGCGAGACGGCCAGCGAGACGGCCAGCGAGACGGCCAGCAGTACGGCGGCCAGGAGCCGTGAGGTGCGCGCCATCGCCACAGGCTAGGGCACGCAGGACCCGGGGTGGGAGAATCGGGACCGTGACCGTCCCCAACGTCCTCGCGACCCGCTACGCCGGCGCCGACCTGGCCGAGATCTGGTCGCCCGAGCACAAGATCGTGCTCGAGCGGCGGCTGTGGATCGCGGTGCTCAAGGCGCAGCGCGACCTCGGGGTCGACGTGCCGGACGGCGTGGTCGAGGCCTACGAGGACGTCGTCGACAAGGTCGACCTCGACTCGATCGCGGCGCGCGAGCGGGTGACCCGGCACGACGTGAAGGCGCGGATCGAGGAGTTCAGCGCGCTGGCCGGGCACGAGCACATCCACAAGGGCATGACCAGCCGCGACCTGACCGAGAACGTCGAGCAGCTCCAGGTCCGCCAGTCGCTCGAGCTGCTGCGCGACCGGGCCGTGGCCGCGCTGGCCCGGCTGGCGCGGCTGGCCGCCGAGCACGAGACGCCTGGTGATGGCCGGCCGGTCGCCACAACGTCGCGGCGCAGGCGACCACGCTCGGCAAGCGGTTCGCCACCGTGGCCGACGAGCTGCTGGTCGGGCTGCAGCGGGTCGAGGAGCTGCTGGCCCGCTACCCGCTGCGCGGCATCAAGGGCCCGATGGGCACCAGCCAGGACATGCTCGACCTGCTCGACGGCGACGCCGCCAAGCTGGCCGAGCTCGAGCACGCGGGTCGCCGAGCACCTCGGCTTCGACCACGTGCTGACCAGCGTCGGGCCAGGTCTACCCGCGCTCGCTCGACTTCGACGTCGTCTCCGCGCTGGTGCAGCTGGTCGCGGCGCCGTCCAACCTCGCCACCACGATCCGGCTGATGGCCGGCCACGAGCTGGTCACCGAGGGGTTCGCCGAGGGCCAGGTCGGCTCGTCGGCGATGCCGCACAAGATGAACACCCGCTCCTGCGAGCGGGTCAACGGCCTGGCCGTCGTGCTCCGCGGCCACCTGTCGATGGTCAGCGAGCTGGCCGGCGACCAGTGGAACGAGGGCGACGTCTCCTGCTCCGTCGTACGCCGGGTCGCGCTGCCCGACGCGTTCTTCGCCGCCGACGGGCTGTTCCAGACCTTCCTCACCGTGCTCGACGAGTTCGGGGCCTTCCCGGCGGTGATCCAGCGCGAGCTCGACCGCTACCTGCCGTTCCTGGCCACCACCAAGGTGCTGATGGCCGCGGTCCGCAACGGCGTCGGCCGCGAGGCCGCGCACGAGGCGATCAAGGAGGCCGCGGTCGGCGTCGCCCTCGACATGCGCCAGGGCGCGGCCGACAACGACGTGCTGGCCCGGCTGGCCGCCGACCCGCGGCTCGGCCTCACCGCCGACGCAGCTCGACAGCCTGGTCGCCGAGCCGATCACCTTCACCGGCGCCGCGGTCGCCCAGACCCAGGAGGTCGTGCGCCGGGTGGCCGAGGTGACCGCGCGGCACCCCGAGGCGGCGGCGTACGCGCCCGGCGCGATCCTCTAGCAGCCGGGCTGCAACGGTCGGCCGCCCTGCCGGACATGTGAGTGACGTGGCCCTCTCCCTCGACGAGCGTGAGCGGGCCTTCCGCGACCTCTACGCCGACCACTTCGACGCGGTGCTCGGCTTCGCGCTGCGCCGGGTCGACCGGCCCGAGGACGCGGGCGACGTCACCGCCGACACGTTCCTCGTCGCGTGGCGGCGGCTGGCGCACGCGCCGCACGGCCCCGGACCTGCGCCCGTGGCTGTACGGCGTCGCGCGGCGGGTGCTCGCGAACCACCGTCGAGGCGAGCGGCGCCGCAGCGCCCTGGGCGACCGGCTGCGCCGCGAGCTGGCGCGCCACGTCCCGGACACCAGCGACGACGTGGTGCAGCGTGCCGACGTCACCGCGGCGATGCGCCGGCTCAGCGCCCGCGACCAGGAGGTGCTCGAGCTGCACCTCTGGGAGGGGCTGGAGTCGCGCGAGATCGCCGAGGTGCTCGGGCTCACCACCGCCGTCGTGCGGCCCCGGCTCTCGCGGGCCCGGGCCCGGCTGCGCGAGGTGCTCGGCAACGATCCGCCGCCGCCCGGACATCTCCTCCAGCAACACACCCGAGCTCTCCCGGAAGGAGCGGTAGATGATCCCGAAGCTGACCGACGACGCGATCTCGCGGCTGCCGCTCGAGTCCGGGCGGGCCGAGCTCCTGGAGGAGATCATGAGCACCGTCGCACCCGACCGCCAGACCGCCGAGACCCTCGACGAACCCGCCCCCCGCCGCACCCGCTGGCTGGTCGCCCGCTCGCCGCCGCCGCGGTCGTCGCCGGCCTCGCCGGCGGCGACGCTGTGGTGGCAGCAGCACCGCCCGGCGCCGGACGGCTCCGACCACGTGGCGGCCTCGCTCGGCCTCCCCGAGGGCCAGGCCGTGGTGCTCGACGCCCCCGGCTGGAAGGTCGACTCGCTCGGCGGCGACGGCCTCGGGTTCCGCAACGGCGATGCCGACCTCGAGATCACGTCGTACGACGCCGACCAGCTACGACTCCTACGTCGAGGACCGCGAGCACATCGTCGACCCGCCGGCCGCCGGCTGAGCCGATCACGGTGCTCGGCCGGCCCGGCGCAGATGTGGGCCTACACGCCGACGACCACACCGCGATCCGCGAGGTCGAGGACGGCCACTGGATGGAGTTCCGCGGCGCAGGGCATGGACGAGGCGGCCTACCTCGCGCTGCTCGGCCAGCTGCGGCTGACCTCGGACGGCCGAGTTCGAGGCCTCGCTGCCCGACGACTACGTGACCGAGGACGAGCGGCGCGGCCGCGGCCGGCGAGATCCTCGGCGAGATCGCAGGCGGTCTCCGGCGCCGGCTTCCCGGCCGGCACGTCGCTCCGGCTCGGTCGCGACGGCGAGGCGAAGGACCGCTACCAGTTCGGCGCCGAGGTGGTCGGCGCCTACGCCTGCGCCTGGCTCGAGGACTACGAGAACGCGACGGACCCACGACCAGCCGGCCAGGCGGACGAGGCGGCTGCGGGTGCTCGGCACCTCGCGCGACTGGCCGATCCTGCAGGAGATGAACAAGCCGACGGCGACTACCCCGAGGTGGTCTGGGAGCTCGCCGACGAGGCCGGCGCCGGCCAGGTCCCGGAGTGGTACCGCGAAGGACTCGGCTGCTAGGCACGACCTCGGGCGCGCAGCTGCTCGACCCGGTCGAGCAGCTGCGCCTCCTCGTCCGCCGTGAGCGGGACCGCGAGCTCGTGCAGCAGGTCGCGCAGCTCGGCACGTCGATCTCGCGGTGCTCGGTCGGTTCGCCCGGCCGGCGCACCGTGACCGTCGCGGTGCGTCAGCGACGTGTGCCGGCGCCTCGCCGTGCCGGGTCACCATCAGCATGTGCCGGAAGTGCGAGGCCGGGAACGTGCTCGTGTAGTGGTGGCCGGAGACCAGGTCCGGCGGCTGGACCGGCAGCTCGTCGTGGGTGTGCATCAGCTCCCACTGCTCGTCGCGCCACCGGCTCAGCTCCCATGCGCGCACGTCGCCGGCGCGGACCTCGCGCAGCCGGTAGGACCAGCCGCGGAAGTCGTCGGTCGCGCCGTCGGCCAGCGGGAGCGGCCGGAGCAGGCTCATCCCGAAGCCGGGGTCCGCGAGCAGCCGCTCGCCGTCGAGGTCGACGACCACGACGCAGTGCGTGCGGGCGGTGGTCTCGGGCGGTCCGACCCGGCCCAGGCGCCGGGTGACGTCGTACCCCAGCCGCTCGAGGACCGCGGCGAACAGGGTCGCCGTGCTCGAAGCAGTAGCCGCCGCGGCCGCGGCCGACGAACTTCGCCGTGCACCTGCTCGAGGCCGACGCCCGGGTGCTGGTCGAGGAGCACGTCGATGTTGTCGAAGGTGAAGGTCCGCACGTGCGCCTCGTGCAGCGCGTCCAGCGCGGCCCGGGACGGCGGCAGCGGGTCCTCGCCGACCCGCGCCAGGTAGCCGTCGAGGTCGAGCCGGTCGACCTGCCACGAGGTCGCCGTCCATGCCCGGTCGACGCTAGTGCCACCCGTGCGGGCCCCGGGTCGGGCCATCGCGCGTCCGGTTAGGTTGAGTGGCATGACGCACGCGTTCCGGACCGACGGCGCCGACGGGGCGGCCGGCCCGAGATGGTCGACTGGGACCTCGCGGTGCGGATCGGCGTCCGGCTGGCCGGCGAGGGGCCGACGATCGGGCCGCGACGAGGCCGCGGCGATCGTCGAGGAGCTCCGCGACGGCGCGGACCGCTCGACCGGGCTGGTCCGCGAGTTCACCGGGCTGGTCGCGCCGCGACCACTCGGCCCCGGTGCTGGTCGTCGACCGGGCCGGCTGGGTGCAGGCGAACGCCGACGCGTTCGCGACCCTGCTCGCGCCGATCGTCGACAAGCTCACCGAGAAGAAGCCGCCGACCGGGCTCACCGCCGCGGTCGGCTCCGCGGATCACCGGCGCCGAGGTCGGCGGCGTGCTCGGCTTCCTGGCGTCGAAGGTGCTCGGCCAGTTCGACCCGTTCCACGACCCCGACGGCCGGCTGCTGCTGGTCGCGCCCAACATCGTCCACGTCGAGCGCGAGCTCGAGGCCGACCCGCACGACTTCCGGCTCTGGGTCTGCCTGCACGAGGAGACCCACCGGGTGCAGTTCACCGCGGTCCCGTGGATGCGCGAGCACCTGTTCGGCGCAGATCCAGAAGTTCGCCGAGACCATGGAGCCGTCGCGGCCTGCTCGAGGACGGCCTCACCCGGGTCCTCGAGGGGCTCAAGAACGCCCGCGCCGGCGGCTCGTCGGCGGCAGCCTCCTCGACGTGGTCGGCACCCCGGAGCAGAAGGAGCTGCTCGACGGCCTGACCGGCGTGATGTCGCTGCTCGAGGGCCACGCCGACGTGGTCATGGACGGCGTCGGCCCGACCGTGATCCCGTCGGTCGCCAAGATCCGCGCCAAGTTCAACGAGCGCCGCAAGGGCGTCGGCGTGCTCGACCGGCTCCTGCGCCGGGTGCTCGGCCTCGACGCCAAGATGGCGCAGTACCGCGACGGCGCCGACGTTCGTCCGCGCCGTCGTCGACAAGGCCGGGATGTCGCGGCTTCAACGTGGTCTGGGAGCAGCCCGAGCACCTGCCGACCCGGGCCGAGATCGCCGACCCCGACGCCTGGATGGCGCGCGTCCTGCACGTGACGCTAGCGCGCGACGGTGAGCCTCCACCCGTCCGTCGCCGCGGTCCGGGTCGCCGTACGCCGGACCCTGGCCGAGCTCGTCGCCGAGCAGCCCGGCCGGGCTGCCGCCGGACGCGGCCGTGCTGGTCGCCTGCTCCGGCGGACCGGACTCGCTGGCGCTGCTGTCGGCGACGGTCTTCGAGGGGCACAAGCTCGGGCTGCCGGGTGATCGGCGTGACCGTCGACCACGGCCTCCAGGAGGACTCGGCCGCGCACGCCGACCGCGTGGTCGAGCAGATGGCCGGCGCTCGGCGCCGACGAGACCGCGTCGGCGCGGGTCGAGGTGCGAGGGCGGCGGTCGCGGGCCGGAGGCGGCGGCCCGCGAGGCGCGGTACGCCGTCCTCGACGAGATGGTCGCAGCACTTCGGCGCGGTCGCGGTGCTGCTCGGCCACACCCTCGACGACCAGGCCGAGACCGTGCTGCTCGGCCTGGCCCGCGGCTCCGGCGGCCGGTCGCTGGCCGGGATGCGGCGCCGCTTCGACCACTACCGCCGGCCGCTGCTCGACGTGACCCGCACCGACACCGTGACCGCCTGCCAGGTCGAGGGGATCGAGTACTGGAACGACCCGCACAACATCGACCCGGCCTACGCCCGGGTCCGGGTGCGCCGCAAGGTGCTCCCGGTGCTCGAGGACGAGCTCGGCCCGGGCGTCGCCGGCGCCCTGGCCCGCACCGCCGACCAGCTCCGCGCCGACATGGAGCTGCTCGACCAGCTCGCCGCAGGCGGCGTACGACGAGCTGCGCGACGCCGACGACGGGCTGGAGGTCAAGGCGCTCGCCGACCTGCCGCCGGCCACCCGCTCACCGGGTGCTCCGGCTGGCCGCCCTCGACGCCGGGGCGACCGGCTCCGAGCTGTTCCACGTGCACGTCGTCGCGCTGGGCCAGCTGCTGCGCGTCGCGCGGCGCCGGCGGCGAGGTCCAGCTGCCCGGCCACGTCACGGCGTACCTCTCCTCCGGCGGGCGAGGACGGGCGGCTGCGGTTCCGGCCGACCGCTGTGCAAGGCTGACCGCCATGGACGCTGCCGACGTCGAGTCCGACCTCGTCGAGGTGCTCTTCACCGAGGCCCAGATCCAGGAACGGCTCGGCGAGCTGGCCCGCGAGATCGAGGCCGACTACGACGGCCAGGGACCTGCTGATCGTCGGCATCCTGCGCGGCGCGGTGATGGTGATGGCCGACCTGGCGCGGTCGTTCTCCCGGCACGTCGAGATGGACTGGATGGCGATCTCGTCGTACGGCTCCGGCACCAAGTCCAGCGGCGTGGTGCGGATCCTCAAGGACCTCGACACCGACATCTCCGGCCGGCGACGTGATCATCGTCGACGAGATCATCGACACCGGCCTGACGCTGTCGTGGCTGACCTCCAACCTCGGCTCCCGCGACCCCGCCAGCGTCGAGATCTGCACCCTGCTGCGCAAGCCCGAGGCGCTGACCATGCCGGTGGACGTGAAGTACGTCGGCTGGGACATCCCGAACGAGTTCGTGGTCGGCTACGGCCTCGACTACCGCGAGCGCTACCGCAACCTGCGCGACATCGGCACCCTCGCGCCGCACGTCTACGGCGGCTGAGCCGCCGCTGCGTGACGCCGGGTACGCGGCTAGCCCTGACGGTCGCTGGACCGTCGCTTCGCCGCAGAACCTCTGGCCAACGGGTACGCCGCGGTGAAACCGGTCGACCGAGCCGCACCTGAGCGCGAGCCTGAGGATCCGTCCGCGCTGAGCGAACGGGCGCCGTTCGGCTCGCTCGATCCGAAGTCACCTGAGACACTGGACGTTGGCGGCGTTATGTACCGTCGTACGTTCACCCGTGCCCGTAGCTGAGAGAAGTCCGTGAAGCGCATCTTCAAGGGTCCACTGATCTGGATCGTCGTCGCCGTGGTCGGCGTGCTGATCGCCATGCAGTTCCTGATCAGCTCCGGCGGCGGCGACGAGATCAGCGCCTCGCAGATGAACGAGTACATCGCCAAGCGGCGAGGTCAAGGACATCACCTTCGTCGACGGCGACCAGGTCATCAAGGCGACCCTCGACGACAGCGTGGACCGCGACGGCGGCCGCGAGGTCACCACCAAGTAGCTCACCGGCACCCAGGCCGACATCTTCCGCGGCCGCCCAGGCGCAGGTCGACGAAGGGCACGATCGAGAAGGTCACCGTCGAGGTCTCCCGGCCCGGGCTGCTCAGCTCGCTTCATCTTCTCGTTCCTGCCGATCATCCTGCTCGTGGTGCTGTTCCTCTGGCTGATGAACTCCATGCAGGGCGGCGGCGGCCGCGGCGTCATGCAGTTCGCCAAGTCCAAGGCCAAGCTGATCTCCAAGGACATGCCGAAGACGACGTTCGCCGACGTCGCCGGCTGCGACGAGGCCGATCGAGGAGCTCGGCGAGATCAAGGAGTTCCTCCAGGAGCCGGCCAAGTTCCAGGCCGTGGGCGCCAAGATCCCCAAGGGCGTGCTGCTGTACGGCGCGCCCGGCACCGGCAAGACGCTGCTGGCCCGTGCGGTGGCCGGCGAGGCGGGCGTGCCGTTCTACTCGATCTCCGGCTCCGACTTCGTCGAGATGTTCGTCGGTGTCGGCGCCTCCCGGGTCCGCGACCTGTTCGAGCAGGCCAAGGAGAACGCGCCGGCGATCGTCTTCATCGACGAGATCGACGCCGTCGGCCGGCACCGCGGCACCGGCATGGGCGGCGGCCACGACGAGCGCGAGCAGACGCTCAACCAGCTGCTCGTCGAGATGGACGGCTTCGACGTCCGCGGCGGCGTCATCCTGATCGCGGCCACCAACCGGCCCGACGTGCTCGACCCGGCGCTGCTGCGCCCGGGCCGCTTCGACCGGCAGATCCAGGTGGACGCGCCCGACCTGGCCGGCCGCGAGCAGATCCTCACAGGTGCACTCGCGCGGCAAGCCGCTGGCCCAGGACGTCAACCTGATCGCGGTCGCGCGTCGTACGCCCGGGCTTCAGCGGCGCCGACCTGGCCAACGTGCTCAACGAGGCCGCGCTGCTCACCGCGCGCACCAACCAGAAGATGATCACGATGCGAGACCCTCGACGAGGCCATCGACCGCGTGATCGCCGGTCCGCAGCGACGCACCCGCCTGATGAGCGAGAAGGAGAAGCTCATCACCGCCTACCACGAGGGCGGCCACGCCCTGGTCGCGGCGGCGCTGCCGGGCAACGACCCGGTGCACAAGGTGACGATCCTGCCGCGCGGCCGGGCGCTGGGCTACACGATGGTGCTGCCCGACTCCGACAAGTACTCCCAGCCGCGCTCGCAGATGCTCGACCAGCTCGCCTACATGCTGGGCGGCCGGGCGGCCGAGGAGATGGTCTTCCACGACCCGACCACCGGCGCCGGCAACGACATCGAGAAGGCCACGTCGCGTGGCCCGCGCGATGGTCACCCAGTACGGCATGACCGAGCGGCTGGGCGCGATCAAGCTGGGCGACGGCAACGCCGAGCCGTTCCTGGGCCGCGACATCGGCCACGCGCGCAACTACTCCGAGGAGGTCGCCGGGATCGTCGACGAGGAGACCAAGAAGCTCCTCGCGACCGCCCACCAGGAGGCCTTCGACATCCTCGAGGAGAACCGCGACGTCCTCGACTCGCTGGTCCTCGAGCTGCTCGACAAGGAGACCCTCGACAAGGAGCAGATCGCCGAGGTCTTCGTGCCGCTGCGGCGCCGCTCCGAGCGGCCGGCGTGGACCGGGTCGCCGGACCGGCGTCCCTCGACCATCCCCGCGGTCGAGATCCCCGAGGAGATCCGCGACCGCGCGGCCGCCAACGGCTTCGCCCTACGGCTCCAACGGCTCAACGCGCCGCGACGACCCGGACGAGGGCCGGCGCGGTCGTCACCCCGCCCGGCCCCGGCGGCGACGTGCACGGCGCCCGGCCGTCGCGGGCGGCACCGAGCCCCCGACCCCGCCGGCCCCGGGCTCCGCCGGACCGACGTGACCGACGCAGCTCCGCGGGCCGGCCGACGTGCCGGCGTTCGACCACGCCGCGCGCCGAGGCCGCCGTCCGCGAGCTGCTGATCGCGATCGGCGAGGACCCCGACCGCGAGGGGCTGCGCGACACCCCGGCCCGGGTCGCCCGCGCGTACGCCGAGCTGACCGCCGGGCTGCGCCAGGTGCCCGAGGACGTGCTGACCACCGTCTTCGACCTCGGCCACGACGAGATGGTGCTGGTCCGCGACATCGAGCTCTGGTCGATGTGCGAGCACCACCTGGTGCCGTTCACCGGCGTCGCCCACGTCGGCTACATCCCGGCCGAGACCGGCAAGATCACCGGGCTGTCCAAGCTGGCCCGGCTCGTCGACGTCTACGCCAAGCGGCCCCAGGTGCAGGAGCGGCTGACCACCCAGGTCGCCGACGCGCTGATGGAGCTCCTCGAGGCGCGCGGCGTCATCGTCGTCATCGAGGCCGAGCACCTCTGCATGACCATGCGCGGGGTCAAGAAGGCCGGCGCCCGCACCATCACCTCCGCCGTGCGCGGCCAGTTCCGCACCAACGCCACCACCCGCGCCGAGGCGATGGCGCTGATCCACCGCAACCGCTGACGCTGGCGGCCGTGAGGACCCCGGGGATGCCCCGGCGGGCCCACCCGGGCAGCACCCGTCAGAACTCGTAGCCGAGGTCGGCGATCGGCGCCGCGAACAGCTCGGCCACGCGGTCCCGCGAGGCGTCGTCGTAGTACGACGCGGTACGACGGGCCGCGCGGTCGCGACGCCGGCCTTGGCGTGCGGGAGGTCGGGGGAGCCGGGCAGGCCGAGCTCGGTCCAGACGGTGGCCAGCTCGTCGGCCAGCGACTCGTAGCGCAGCACCCGGTCCACGGCGATCTCGCCGTTGCAGCCGGTAGATCCGCTGGTTCTTGGTCGCGAACGTCTCGACCGCCTCCGAGGCGACGAACTCCGGGAAGCGGGCCGGGCTCGGTGTCGCGGAACCGCCAGTGGTAGAGCGAGACCACGGCGTCCCAGGGGTTCCGCTCGATCGCGAAGGAGAAGTAGGACTCGAACCGCGTGCGGCCCAGCATCGTGCGGACCATCGAGACCGGCATGTGGTTGAACGCCTTGCGCTCCAGGTGGGGCGGCGACTCGAAGTGCTGCGGGCCGCGGCCGCCAGCGGCCCGGCGCAGCGCCTCGTCGTCGTCGGTGACCGGCGTGATGACGTCGTCCGCGCCGCAGACCCGGGACAGCGCGATCTCCACGCTGGTGCCCGCTGTCTTGCGCGTCTTCATGAAGACGAAGCGGTGCTCGTGGGAGACGATCACGGCACCACACTATGGACCGCATAGGCTGCCCCCGCGATGAGTGAGCACACCGTGGTCCTGGTGACCGGCTCGATGCGCAGCGGCACCAGCTCGCTGGCCGGCAGCCTGAAGCTGCTGGGCTGGCACGTGCCGCAGCCCGAGGTGCCCGCGTCGGAGCGCAACGCCAAGGGCCACTTCGAGCCGCGGTGGGTCATCGAGTTCCACAAGCGGCTGATGCGAGGGGCGCTGGTGCGCCCGAGCGACGGCAGCCCGCGGGCCGAGGAGCGGGTCGCGGCGCTGCTCGAGGACGGCGCGGTCGCAGGCGCGAGCTGCGCGACTGGCTGACGCCCAGCAGGAGCCGGAGCGGGTCGTCGTCAAGGACCCGCACGCCGCCTGGGTGCTCCCGCTGTGGCGGCGCGCCGCCGAGGACGCCGGCCGCGACCTGCGGATCCTCACCGCGCTCCGGCACCCGGCCGCGGTGGTCGGCTCGCAGGACCGCACGTGGGGCGAGGGCCGGCGGTACCGACGCCGAGCGCCGGGTCAAGGAGACCTCCAACACCGCCGCCTGGCTCAACGTCGCCCTGGTCACCGAGCGCGGCTCGCGGGACGCGCCGCGCGCCTTCATCCGGTACGACGACCTGCTCGCCGACTGGCGCACCGCGCTGGCCCGGGTGTCCGACCAGCTCGACCTGGCGCTCCCGCTCGACGAGGACCGCGGGCTCGACGCGTTCCTCGACCCGGGGATGCGCCGCTCCCAGCTGACCTGGGACGACATCGTGCTGCCGGACTGGCTCCGCGACCTGGCCGAGGACACCTGGCACCAGCTCGGCGTGCTCGTCGACGACCCCCAGGACCCGTCGCTGGCGGGCGTCTTCGACGCCGAGCGCCAGCAGTACGACGCCCGCTACGCCGAGGCGGTCGCGGTCACCCTCGACGAGGCCCGGCACCGCGAGCGCCGCGGCTCGGCCGCCGGGCGCGGCCAAGCTCCGCGGCCGGCTGCAGCGCCGAGCGGGCCCGCCGGAAGGAGGCCGAGGCACGGCTGGCCGCCGGCGAGGATCAGAGCACGAAGCGGCTGCTCGGCCAGATCCTGGGCAGGTCGCGGTCGGGGAACCGGGACGCCACGAACTCGTAGGTCGGCCGGAAGTGCTCGGCGACCGCCCGCACGGTCTCCTCGGGCAGCTGGGCCGAGCGGGGTGAGACGTTGAACTGCGCGCCGAGGTCGGGCTCGCGGTGGTCGATGCCGAGGAAGGCCGCCAGCCGACCCGCCTCCGAACCGGCCCGCTCGGGGTCGAACAGCTCCTCGTAGAAGCCGAAGAACGACGCGTCGCCGAACGCCTCGTCCACGTGCGGGACGGTCGCCTCGTAGCGGGTCCGGTCGGCGTACGACGGCTCGGCGTACCGCAGGGCGACGAGCTCCTCGGCCGAGCCCGGGTTCTGCTCGGGCCGGCGCCGCTTCTGCATCCGCACCTGCGACCAGAGCCGCTCCACCGGGTCCCGCATCAGGAACGCCGCCACCGCGCGCACCCCGCGCTGCGCGAACGAGGCGCGGATCGAGGCGAGCCGCTGCGTCGAGAGCCGCGCGTAGCCCGGGGTGATGTCCATCGTCAGCCGGGTCTCGCCGGAGCGCGAGAACAGCGCGGTGAAGTAGTCGAAGTAGAGCTCCTCGTCAGCGATCATCGCGGACTGCACGAGGAACGTGGGGTCGGTGGGCCGCCCCTCCGCGACCGCGTCGAGCGAGGCCCGCGCCTTGTCCACCACCCGGCGCAGCACGTAGGGCTCCTGGTCGAGGTCGAGGCTGTCGAAGACGTGGTACTCCTTGCGCACCCCGGGCTCGCACTGGGGTGATGCGGCCAGGTGGTCGTGCAGCCAGGTCGTCCCGGCCTTCATCGCACCGACGCCGAGCAGGAAGGTGCGGTCCACGAGAGGACGCTAACGTCAGCGCGGTGATGGTGTCGCACCCGGCAGGAGCCGCGCTCCCGCTGGTGATGGGCGTCGTCAACGTCACGCCCGACTCGTTCAGCGACGGCGGGCTGTACGCCGACCCGGCCAGCGCGATCGCCCACGGCCGGGCGCTGCTGGCCGACGGGGCCGACATCCTCGACGTGGGCGGCGAGTCGACCCGCCCGGGCGCGACCCGGCCGCTGGTCGAGGAGGAGCTGGGCCGGGTGGTCCCGGTGGTCACCGCGCTCGCCGCGGACGGCGCCACCGTCTCGGTCGACACCATGCGGCACGAGGTGGCGGCGGCAGCGCTTGCCGCCGGCGCGCGGATCGTCAACGACGTCTCCGGCGGCCTGGCCGACCCGGAGATCCTCCGGGTGGTCGCGGACTCCGACGCGACGTACGTCGCCATGCACTGGCGGGCGCACGCCGACCACATGACCGACTTCGCGACCTACGACGAGCCCGGGCGGCGTGGTCGCCGCCGTCCGCGACGAGCTGGCGGAGCGGGTCGAGGCGGCGCTGGCGGCCGGGATCGACGCCGGACCGGCTGGTCCTCGACCCCGGGCTCGGCTTCGCCAAGCGCGGCGAGCACAACTGGCAGCTGCTGGTCGACCTCGGGCCGATCAAGGAGCTCGGGCTACCCGCTGCTGGTCGGCGCCAGCCGCAAGTCCTTCCTCGGCACCCTGCTCGCCGACGCCGACGGCACCCCCCGGCCCGTGGACGGCCGCGACGACGCCACCACCGCGCTCAGCGTGGTGCTGGCGCAGGTCGGGTGTGTGGGGGCTCCGGGTGCACGACGTACGCTCCACCCGCGACGCCCTGCGAGTGCTGGACGCACTCGCGACCGCTCGGGAGGAGGTGCGGCGTGACCGATGAGCTCGCCCTGACCGGCCTGGAGTGCTGGGGCCACCACGGCGTCTTCGAGCACGAGCGGCGCGAGGGCCAGCGGTTCGTCGTCGACCTCGTGCTCGGGATCGACACCGCCCCCGCCGCGGCGTCGGACGACTTGTCAGCAGACCGTCGACTACGGAAGTCTCGCGTTGTCGGTGAAAGCCGCCGTCGAGAGCGATCCGGTCGACCTGATCGAGACGCTCGCCCAGCGGATCGCGGATGTCTGCCTCTTGGACAGCCGTGTTGAATGGGTGCGCGTCACGGTCCACAAGCCGGACGCGCCCATCGATGCGAGCTTCCGCGACGTTGCGTTGACGATCACCCGGTCGAAGACCCAGGAGGGCCCCCCGTGACCGAGACCCCCAACCCGAACATCATCGACGCCGACACGCTGACGGGCGAGATGCGTCCGATCCGTCGGGCGGTGCTCTCGTTGGGCTCCAACCTCGGCGAGCGGATGGACAACCTCCAGGGCGCGGTGCGGGCCCTGGCCGACACCCCCGACGTCTGGGTCACCGGCGTCTCGCCGGTCTACGAGACCGAGCCGGTGGACGCCCCCGACGGCTCCGACATGTTCCTCAACGCGGTCGTCCTGGCCGACACCACGCTGGCCGCGACCCGGCTGCTCGACCGGGCGCTCGCCATCGAGGACGCGTTCGACCGCGAGCGCAGCGAGGTCAGCAACGCGCCGCGCACCCTCGACGTCGACCTCATCGTGGTCGGCGACCGGCGCGCGACGACGACCAGCTCCGGCTCCCGCACCCGCGGGCCGCGGAGCGCGCGTTCGTGCTGCGCCCCTGGCTCGACGTCGACCCGCAGGCGGAGTTCCCCGACCGCGGCCCGGTGGCCGACCTGCTCTCCGCCGTCGGCGAGAGCGGGATCCAGCGTCGCGACGACCTCGTCCTCGACCTCGAGTGACCACCGACCAGACGTGACCCGCGACGTCGATCCCCACCTCGACCCGGGGTCCGACGACGACCGCGAGGAGCCGCCGGACCCGACGGGGCGGCTGCGGCCGACGTCGTACGCCGTGGTCACGGCGTGGGCGGCCGGCGGCCTGGTCCTGGGCTGGCTCTGGCAGCCCGGTGGCCGAGGAGCTCAACGGCACCGCGCCGCTGGTCTCCTGGGCCCAGCCCGGCGGCGCTGTGGCTGGTGGCGGTCGCCATCGGCATCACGTGGTGGCAGACCCACCGGGCCGTGCAGGTCCGGCGCGAGCGGCTGGAGCCGCACCGCGCGGTCAACCGGCTGGTGCTCGCCCGCGCGGGGGCGCTGGTGGGGGCGCTGGTGGCCGGCGGCTACGCCGGGTACGCCGCTGAGCTGGATCGGCGACCCCGCCGAGCTGGCCGGCCAGCGGATCCTGAGGTCCGCCGTGGCCGTGCTCGCCGGGATCGCCATGGTGGTCTTCGCGCTCCTGCTCGAGCGCGCCTGCCAGGTCCGTCGCGACCGGGACTGACTACCGGGACCCTAGGGAGCAGTCCGGCCGCGCGAGCCGCCACGCGGCTGATGACCTCGACCCGGCACCCGTGCAGCAGGTCCGCCCGGTCGCGGCCACCGACGTAGGTGACCAGGCCCGAGGAGTGGCCGATCATCTCCTTGCGGACGCACCAGATGTCGTCCCGCGCACCGTCGTCCGACACGGCGACGTGGTTGGTTCCCTCCTCGGCGTACACCTTGTCCGCACCCGGGCCGGGGTAGATCACGTCGTTCCCGGCGTCGCCGGTGATCTGGTCGTTGCCGGCGCCGGCGTCGATGGTGTCGTCCCCGTCGCCGCCGTCCATCTCGTCGTTGCCGTCGCCGCCGTTGAGGGCGTCGTTGCCGGCACCGCCGGAGACGTGGTCGCGGCCCGCCGAGCCGTACAGGACGTCGGCGCCGTTCTGGCCGATGACGGAGTCCCGGCCCGGGCCGCCGTCGGCGACGTCGTTGCCGGCACCGGTCATCAGCCGGTCGTTGCCGCCGTGGCCGGCGAGTCGGTCGGGACCGCCGCCGCCGTTGACGTTGTCCGAGCCGCCACGGGAGTTGACGACGTCGCGGCCGGCCCGCGCCTGGATGCGGTCGGAGCCGTTGGTGCCGACGATGTGGTCGTGGCCCGCGTGGCCGTTGATCGACCGCTGGACGGACCGCGACGACAGCGCGTCGGCGGCGGTGGGGGCGAGGACGAGCGCGATCGCTGCACCGAGGGCAGCAAAGGATCGCCTGACTGGGGGGGCTGCAGGCATACGTATCGGTATCCGACACCCGGGGAGGTATGCAAATCGGAGCGAGACCGGTCCGGACCGGCGGATCGGGCCGGCCCGACCGCGTCGGAGCGGGTCGCCCGGGTCGAGCGTGTCGCGCGGGCGAGGGCGTCCGGGCGCAATAGCCTGCCCCCATGGCTTCCCCACCAGTAACACAGGTAACACGGAGGCGTCAGCGGTCGATCCGCGTGACGACCGCCGTGGGCCTGATCGTGCTCGCTGCGCTGGTCGTCGCCGGCGCAGCCGTGAGCGGCTCGTGGCTCCTCGTCACGATCGCCGCCGGGCTCGGTGTCGTCCTCGGCGCCGCAGCCACCCGGATCACCCACACCGAGCTGGTCGAGTCGCGGGTCGAGGCCGCGCGCGACCGCGCCGCCCAGGCGACGGCCTACAACGAGCTCACCGAGGTCCGCACCTCCGAGCACGCGGCGTACGTCGCCGACGTGCAGTCCCGGATCGCCGAGAAGGAGCAGGCGCTCGACGAGCTCGAGCTGGCCCTGTCCGCTCTCCCAGCGCCGGGCCGCCACCTCCACCCGCAAGCGCAACGCCGAGGGCCGCCGGGCCGCCGGCCTGCAGGTCCGGCTCTCCGAGGCCGAGGAGCGCGCGGCGATCGCGCAGCTCCGCGTCGTCGAGCTCGAGCACGACGTGCTCGCGCTGCGCGCCGAGCTGGACTCGGTCACCGCCGCCTGGCACGACGCGGAGCACCAGCGCAAGCACGCCTAGCACCGACCCCCGCGCAACGGCCCGGTGGAGCACCACCGGGCTGTTTGCGTTGCCTCTGGGAGGATGACGGCTTGTGATCCCCGAGGAGAGCCGTTTCCACCCGACCCCGAGGAGCTCGTCGAGCAGCCCGAGGGCGCTGCCCGCGGGATGGGCCGTCGGTACGCCCGACCCCGACGACCTCGGGGAGGTGCGCCGGCTCACCGACCTGCTGCGGGCCCACGAGCGCGAGGGCCGCGGCTGGGCCGGGGCCGGCAAGGACGACGTCCTCGTCGAGGTCTCCGACCACGGGCTGCGCACCCGGCAGAACGTCGTGGTGCGCGACGACACCGGGCTGATCCGCGCCTGGGGGAGCGTCCACGACCGGGCCAGTGGCCGGATGCTCTTCGGCCACGTCGTCGAGCGCGGTCTGCCCGAGCCGGTCGGCCGGGCGTGCTCCGACCTCCTGGTCGAGTGGGCGGTCGGGCAGGCGCGCGAGGTGGGCGCGGCCCGCGGGCTCGAGGTGCAGCAGATCGACACCGGCGCGTTCGCCGACGACGAGCGGCAGCACCGCTGGCTGGCCGCCGACGGGTTCACGCACGGTCCGGACCTGGTGGCAGATGAGCCGGCCGGTCACCCCGGACGAGGCCGGGCTGGTCGACGACCCCGCCCGCTGGGAGCGCGACGGCGTGGTGGTGCGGCTCGTCGACCGGGAGGGTGACGGCCAGCCGGCGGAGGCCGACCTGCGCGCCGTGCACGACGTGCTCGAGGCCGCGTTCACCGACCACTTCAACTCCAAGCCGGAGACCTTCGACGAGTTCCTGTTCCGGCTCCGCGAGGACCCGGGCCACCGCTGGGACCACTGGTGGCTGGCCGAGGTCGACGGGCAGCCCGCCGGCGCCCTGGTCGGTACCGAGTCCAGGTCGGCGCTCGTACGTCGCCTACATCGGCGTGCGTCGAGCTGGCCCGCGGCCGGGGCGTCGCCAAGGGGCTGCTGCGCACGGTGATCGCCGACGCCGCCGCCCGCGGGCCGCGACAGCGTCGGGCTCGAGGTGGACGCCGACTCACCGACCGGCGCCGACCGGCTCTACCGCGGCCTGGGCTGGGAGACGTCGTACGTCACCGAGTCGTGGCACCGCGACGTGCCGGTGCCATGACCATCGCCGTCACCTGGTGGGGCCACGCGACCGCCACCGTCGAGACGGGCGGGACGCGCGTGGTCACCGACCCGGTCCTCGGCGACCGGCTGCTCCACCTCAAGCGGTACGCCGTCACCCCGGCCCGCGAGGCGGTCGAGGCCGACCTGGTGCTCATCTCGCACCTGCACCACGACCACTGTCACGTGCCGTCGCTGGCCCGGTTCGGCGCCGAGGTGCCGATCCTGGTGCCGCGTGGCGGCGAGAAGCTGCTGGCCGGGATCGCCGGCGACCGGGTGGTGCCGGTCGTCCCCGGCGACGTCGTGGAGCGGGCCGGCGTCCGCATCGAGGTGCTGCCCGCCACCCACGACGGCCGCCGGCACCCGTGGTCCCGCGAGCGCCCGCCGCCGCCTCCGCTCGGCTTCCGGGTCGAGGGGGCCACCGGCTCGTGGTGGTTCCCGGGCGACACCGAGCTCCGCGACGACATGGACGACGTCGAGCCGGTCGACCTCGCGCTGGTGCCGATCGGGGGGTGGGGGCCGACCCTGGAGGACGGTCACATGCACCCCGAGCACGCGGTCGAGGCCGTGGCGCGCGTCGGTGCGCGGTGGGCGGTCCCGGTGCACTGGGGCACGTTCTGGCCGGCCGGGCTGCGGATGATCGCCCGGGCCAACCACCAGCGGCTGTTCACCACCCCCGGGCAGCGGTTCGCCGAGGCGATGGCGGGCTCGCCGACCGAGGCCGTGGTCGTCGCGCCCGGCGTGCGCGTCGAGCGCTGAGGCGCGTCTCGCGGGTCAGGCGGCGCCGTCGACCAGCGAGGCCCGCAGCGCCTTGTGGATCCCGTTGGGCGTCAGGACGCCGACGAACTGTGCGCCGTCCTTGACCCCGACCACGCCCTTGTCGCTGCGCAGCATCGCGGCCAGCGCCTCCTCGAGGGTGGCGCTCGACCTCGACCGTCGTCGGCGAGGTCGCCGGTGCTGACGCCGTCGAGCGGCTCGAGGTGCGCGGCGTCGATCGGCGGTCACGGTGAGCCGGCGCAGGCCCTTGGTGGCGCCGACGAAGTCCTCGACGAACTCGTCGGCCGGGTGGCCGAGCAGCTCGGCCGGGGTGCCGAACTGCGCGAGCCGGCCACCGGTCGCGAACACCGCGACCCGGTCGCCCATCCGCACCGCCTCGTCGATGTCGTGGGTGACCATCACGACGGTCTTGCCGAGCTCGCGCTGGAGCCGCAGGAACTCGTCCTGCAGCCGGACCCGCACCACCGGGTCGACCGCGCCGAACGGCTCGTCCATGAGCAGCACCGGCGGGTTCGCGGCCAGCGCCCGGGCCACGCCGACGCGCTGCTGCTGGCCGCCCGAGAGCTGGTGCGGGTAGCGGTCGCCGTACGTCGCGGGGTCCAGCCCGACCAGGTCGAGCAGCTCCTCGGCCCGCTGGCGGGCGACCGACTTCGACTCGCCGTACAGCAGCGGCACGGTCATCACGTTGGTGACGATCTTCTGGTGCGGGAACAGCCCGATCTGCTGGATCACGTAGCCGATCCCGCGGCGCAGCTTGACCGGGTCGGTGCGCGGTCACGTCCACGCCGTCGATCTCGATCGTCCCGGTGGTGGGCTCGATCAGCCGGTTGATCATCTTCAGCGTCGTCGACTTGCCGCACCCGGACGGGCCCGACGAGCACGACGAGCTCGCCCGCGGCCACGTCGAGGTCGAGCTCCTGGACGGCCACGGTGCCGTCGTCGTAGGTCTTGCCGACACCGGAGAGGCGGATCATGGTTTGTCCGGTTCCCCCATCGGTAACCTCCATGCGGTGACCCTACTGGCGGCCGCCGTCGGAGCCCCGACGTCGTCGTCCGCCGACGGGCCCACCTGCTACAGCCGGCTCACCAACGAGTGGATCTGCGGCCAGTACGTCAAGGACTTCCGGCCCGAGATCCAGCACGCCACGCTCGAGCACCTCCAGATCACCGCGCTCGTCGGTCGCTGCTCGGGGCTGCGTCATCGCGTTCCCGCTGGCGCTGCTCGCGCGCCGGCTACGCGCGCCTGGAGTCGACGCGTGCTCGGCGTCGGCCACCGCCATCTACACGATCCCGTCGCTGGCGCTGCTGCCGCTGATGGTGCCGTTCACCGGGCTGTCGAAGACGACGGTGGTGATCGCGCTGGCGCTCTACGCCCTGACCATCCTGGTGCGGGCGATGCTCGAGGGGCTGCGCGGCGTACCGGACGAGGTGGTGGAGTCGGCGCGCGGGCTCGGCTACGGCGCCGGGCGGCTGCTGTTCCGCGTGCGAGCTGCCGCTGGCGATCCCGGTGATCATGGCCGGGCTCCGGGTGGCCACCGTGTCCACCGTCGCGCTCACCACGATCGGCTCGCTGGTGGCGTACGGCGGGCTCGGGCAACCTGATCAAGGACGGCGTGAACTCCAACTTCCGCGCCGAGCTGTTCACCGCCTCGGTGCTGTGCGTCGTGCTCGCCGTCCTGCTCGACGTGCTG
This sequence comes from uncultured Actinomycetota bacterium, assembly GCA_963791175.1. Classification (GTDB taxonomy): domain Bacteria; phylum Actinomycetota; class Actinomycetes; order Propionibacteriales; family Nocardioidaceae; genus Nocardioides. The sequence continues at coordinate 953,780 of CAWBRC010000004.1, read as the reverse complement.
ATCGTGCTCTCGCAGCGGGTGCTGACCCCCTGGACCCGGGGCGGCCGCGACATGACCGTCTCTCACGACGCCTGGGACTACCTGACGACCTGGTCGAACTGGACCGGCGACAACGGGCATGCTGCACCTGCTGACCCAGCAGCTGCTGCTCACCGTGACCGCGCTGCTGCATCGCGATGCTGGTCGGGCTGCCGATCGCGCTCTGGCTGGGCCACCTGGGCCGCGGGTGGCTTCCTGGCCATCAACATCACCAACATCGGCCGGGCGATCCCGACGTTCGCGCTGCTGGCGATCTTCGTGACCGCCGACTTCCCCGGCACCGCGCGAGTTCGGGCCGTACGGCCGCGCCGGGCTGGCCACCCTGCTGGCGCTCGCGCTGTTCGCGCTGCCGCCGCTCATCACCAACTCCTACGTCGCGGTGCGCGAGGTGCCCGCCGACGTCAAGCAGGCGGCCGACGGCATGGGGATGACCGGCGCCCAGAAGTTCTTCCGGGTCGAGCTGCCGCTGGCGCTGCCGCTGGTCATGAGCGGCGTACGGCTCGCGCTGGTGCAGGTGTGGGCGACCGCGACGATCGCGGCGCTGGTCGCCGGGCCCGGGCTGGGCCGGGTGATCACCGACGGCTTCTTCCGCACCAACTACGGCAAGGGCATCGCCGGAGCGATCGTCGTCGGCCTGGTCGCGCTGGTCCTGGAGCTGCTCGCCGCGGGCGGCCAGCGGCTGGTCACGCCCCGGGCGCAGGCGGATCGTCATCGAAACGTGACCGAAGCGTGACTCGGGAATGTCGGCGGCTGCCCCTACGGTTGCCGCGGGTGCCGACGCCGTCGGCGCTCAGTGAGGCTCGCTCGCTCCAGCCTCATCCGGACACGCGTGGCCAGCCGGTCACGGGACACAGAAGGAACACCATGTCGATCAGACGATCCATGCTCGCGGCGGTGCTCTCCGTCGGCACCCTCTTCCTCGCCACCGCGTGTGCCGGTGACGACCTCGACTCCGGCTCCGACAACGCCGACGACTCCAGCTCGCTCGGCCGCGGCGTCCGAGTCCAGCGACGCGACCAGCGCCGGCGGCCCGCTGACCCTGGCCGGCCAGAGCTTCCCCGAGGCCACGCTCGTCGCCGTCGATGTACGAGCAGCTCCTCGAGAAGGCCGGCTACGACGTCGACGACCAAGCTGGTCGACTCGCGCGACGGCTACATGGCCGACCTTCCCCGACAGCGTGGACATCGTTCCCGAGTACGTCGGCGGCATCGTCAACTTCCTCAACACGCCAGAAGAACGGCGACAACGCCGCGCCGTTCGAGGCCGGCGACGGCGCACCAGCTCGCCGACGACGGCAAGGCGCTGCTCGACGAGGCCGGGCATCACGCTGCTCGACCTGTCCGCCGGCGACCGACACCAACGCGTTCATGGTCACCAAGGACTACTCCGACGCACAACGACGTCACCAAGCTCTCCGACCTCGAGGGCGTCAGCGTCAAGCTCGCCGCCGCCCCCGACTGCGAGGGCCGGCTCGACTGCGAGGGCGGCCTCGTCCGACCAGTACGGCATCGACATCACCGAGGTGCTGCCGCTCGGCTACGCCAGCGACCAGACCTACCAGTCGGTGATCAGCGGCGAGTCCGAGCTCGGCGAGACCAGCACCACCGACGGCACCCTGGAGTCCCAGGGCCTGGTCGTGCTCGAGGACGACAAGCAGATCCAGCCGGCCCAGAACCTCGTGCCGGCCGTCTCCTCGGCGTTCCTCCAGGAGCACCCGGACCTCGCCGACATCCTCAACCCGCTGATGGCCGCGCTCACCACCGAGAACCTCACCGAGCTCAACAGCCGGATCGCCGTCGACCGCGAGAAGCCCGAGGACGTCGCGACCGACTTCCTCAGCGAGAACGGCCTGCTCTAGCCACACCTCCGTCGCCTGAGTCGCAGGAGTCACCGGTCGACCGGTGACTCCTGCGCTTCTACAGCGAAGCTTCGGTGCAGAAGCGAGAGTTTCACCGGTCAACCGGCGAAACTCGACGGGGCGGACGCTCACCGCTCGGTGTCCCGCAGCGCCAGCGCGGCCGGGGCGACGGTGCGCACGTCGAGGACGTCCGCGGGCAGGTCGAGCCGTCGGCCCTCGGGCGTCTCGACCCGGTCGAGCGGGCGGCCGAGGTCGCGCGCGTAGGCCACGACCGCCGCGGCGTCGTCGCGCCGGCCCTGCTCGACCAGCCAGCCGACCAGCCGGTCGCGGGCAGCAGCCCGCGGTGGGTGAGCGAGCGGGAGCCCCAGATCGAGAGGACGCCGCTGCGCAGCAGCTCCCACCACTCGTCGTCGCAGCCGGGGATCTCGGCGAAGTAGCGGTGCAGGTCGCCGGCGAGCACCCGGTCGCGGAAGACCGCGGTGACCTTCGGGGCGCCGTACTCCTCGACGCTGCGCAGCGACGTCAGCTTGGTCTCCCAGCGGTCGCGCAGGTCCTTCATCGACGAGCGCTGCTGGGTGATCGAGGTGCCGTCGGAGCGGATCCGCCAGTGGTAGACGACGTCGGGGACGAGCCCGAACCGCCGGGCCCGCAGGTAGGCCAGCGTGGTGGTCGGCTGGTCCTCGTAGCGGACGCCCTCGGGCCAGGACAGCCCGGTGTCGCGCCAGAAGTCGGTGCGGAACAGCTTGTTCCACGCGAACACGTCGCCGAGGATCTCCGGCAGGTCGTCGATGACGAGGTCCATCCGCTGCCGGTGCAGCCGCCGCATCCAGGGCGGCTCGACCAGCGCCGTCGTCGGCGGGCTCCCAGCCGGGCCACCGAGCCGGTCACGAAGTCCGAGCCGCGTGCGGGTCAGCTGCCGCAGCAGCGCGGCGTAGGCGCCGGGCGGGACGACGTCGTCGGAGTCGGCGAACGCCAGCAGGTCGCCGGTGACGTGCCGCAGCCCCTCGTTGCGGGCCGCGCCCAGCCCCCGGTTCTCGGTGTGCACCACCCGCACCCGCGGGTCGCGGGCGGCGTACGACTCCGCGATCGCGCCCGACGTCGTCCGGCGAGCCGTCGTCCACGACGACGACCTCGAGCCCGGTCCGGCCGAGCGACGTCGGACTGGGCGAGCACCGAGTCCAGGCAGGCCGGGCAGGTACGCCGCGACGTCGTACGCCGGCACCACCACGCTCAGCAGCGCCGGGCGACGCCTCGTGAACATGGGCGCCGAACGGTAGCCACCGATAGGTCGACCTCGACGCCCCGTGCCCACCGAGCTGAGCCTGACCGACGCGACGACGTACCCGCGCAAGGTGCTGTTCGTCGCCGGCGCCGGCCGCAGCGGCACCAGCACCATGGCCGGGCTGATGCGGATCATGGGGCTGCACGTGCCCCAGCCCGAGGTCGTCGCCGACGAGACGAACCCCAAGGGGTTCGGCGAGCCGCGCTGGGTGGTCGACCACCACGACCGGCTGCTCAAGGAGGCGCTGGTCCAGGTCAGCGACTCGCGGCCCGAGGCGTGGTTCGAGACCGGCCGGGTCGCCACCCGCGAGCACGAGCGGATCGCCACCGCCGAGTGGCTGGAGAGCCACTTCCAGGTCAGCCCCGAGCTGGTGGTCAAGGACCCGCGGCTGGGCTGGTTCCTCGGCCTGTGGCGGGTCGCCGCGGTCCGCACCGGCGCCACCCCGGTCTTCGCGACCATGCTCCGCGCGCCCAGCGAGGTGGTCGGCAGCAAGCAGACCTACTACGCCAACCGGCTCGGCTCGGCCCACCTGGCCGCGAGCTGGCTGAACATGATGCTGCACACCGAGCGCGGCACCCGGGAGTCCGTCGCCGACGGCGGCCGGGTCTTCGTCCGCTACGGCGACCTGCTCGACGACTGGGTCAAGACGTCGATGCACGTCGCCGAGACCCTCCAGCTCCAGCACGTGCTGCACGCCGACAGCGAGCAGATCCGCGAGGGGCACCGGTTCGTCGACCCCGGGCTGCGCCGGATGAGCCAGACCCTCGAGGACCTCGGCCTCCCGAAGCGGCTGCACGAGCTCACCGCGGCCACGTGGGACGAGCTCAACAAGCTCGCCGACCCCGGCGGCGACACCCCCGAGGTGCACGAGGCGCTCGACCAGCTCCGCGAGGCGTACGTCGACCTCTACGAGGAGTCGGCCGCGATCTCGCGCTCCTCGGTGGTGGCCGCCGAGCAGCGGCTCAAGCGGCAGAGGGACGGCGCGCCGGCCGGCTCGAGCCCGCGCGGTGCCGACCGGATCCCGCACGGCGTGCGCGCCGCGATCCCGCCGTCCGTGCGTCCGCAGGGCTGCGCAAGATGGCCGGCCGCGAGCGTCCGAGCGTGACGACCACCGGCAGCGGCCTGCGGAACCTCGAGGGCCACACCGAGTTCGACATCACCTGGCCCTGGACCCGCGCCGGCGGGCTGCGTCCGGGTGCCACCGCCGTGCTCCGGGTCAAGGACGAGGCGCGGCAGCCTGCCGTGGGTGCTGCCGCCGCTGCTGCGGGCCTGCGACCACGTGCTGGTCGTCGACAACGGCTCCACCGACGGCACCCCCGAGGTGACCGCCGAGACCGCCGCGACGGCCGGGCTCGCGGACAAGCTGAGCCAGGCGACGTACCCCTTCCAGGTCGCGCGGGCCGGCGCCGAGCACCTCGCCCGCCCGAGCGGTCCGGTGCACTCGCTGGCCTACTTCTACAACTGGTGCTTCGCCCAGGTGCGGACCCGCTACTCCTGGAAGTGGGACGGCGACATGGTCCTCACCACCGAGGGCGAGGTGTCGATCGGCGACCTCGGCTGGCAGGTCGGCGACGTCCAGTCGATCATCCGGGTGCCGCGGCACGGGCTCTACCTCGAGAGCGAGTCCAAGGGCTACCTCGACCTCGGGCTGCGCAACGCCGAGGAGTGGGGCTTCCCGATCGGGCCGGACTTCGTGTTCACCAAGGCCTACGAGTGGGAGATCCGCACCACGCCCGACCCGGTCCGCTCGATCGGCCTCCCGCACGGGCTGTGCGTCGAGCTGAAGTACCTCGACGGCGACGAGTTCGCGCACTGGACCGACCCGGCGTCGTTCGCGACCAGCTACCGCAACAAGCGCAAGCGCCGCGAGTGGACGGTCTACAACGCGCTGCTGGACGGCGAGGTGCTGCCCGGCGTGCACGAGATCACCGCTCCCGAGGGCGTGCACATCGTCGACTTCGTCACCCAGGAGTGGCTGCCGCGCGCGCCGCGGCCGCTGGAGGTCGGGCTGCCCGAGCTGGCTCCGGGCTCGCCGGCCCAGCGCGCGCTGGCGCGGCGACCCCGACGCGCGGTCCTAGGTCACCGGCGGGTCGACGACCCAGTCGAGCGAGCTGCGGTAGGGCTCCAGGGCGGCTCCCAGTCGCGCGGCGCTGCGCCGTACGGACGGCCGCGCGAGGGTCTCGGCTGTCGTGGGGAGCGGCAGCCCGTCCGGCACCAGATCGGACCGGACGAAGAAGGCGTTGATCCCGAACCGCTCGGTGCCGACGAAGCGGTACCCGAGCTCGTCGGCCAGCGCTGCCATCGCCGGCAGCGAGGTGCTGCCGAAGGGGATGTCGGCGGGCCGGACGAACTCCGGGTCGTAGGCGAGGGTCACCCGCTCGCTCCCCAGGAACGGGTTGACCTCGGTGACCACGACGCGGGGCCGCAGGTGCCCGAGCGCCTTCCAGATCCAGTAGTCCGACGCCGTCGAGGTCGATCGTGACCGGACGGTCGATCGACTCGTCGACAGCCGGCGTCGTCGAGCACGTCACGAGCCGCGACGTTGCTCGGCGGTGATCCAGCGCGCGTGCTCAGCACCGGAGGGTCGAACCACTTCGTGCCGAGAGTCTGGCCGCTGTGGTTCTCGCGAGCACGGCTCGCACCTCGTCGCCGTTCTTCGACGCAGGCTGACGCGGTTGCAGTGCCGAGCCTCGACCGGCGCAGATCTCGACGGCCAGCCGATCGCCGTGCCCGAGCAGCGCGAACAGGTAGAGCAGGACGCCGTCCTCGCCGTTCTGGGAGAAGAACGTCGCCTCGGTCTCTGCGAGCTCCGGCAGCGGACCGCCCGCGACAGCCGTCGACGGTACTGCGCGGTCAGGCGCTGCTGGACGCCTGGTCGACGCCGCGGTCGCGCTGAGGGTGGTCTCCGCGGGCGACCTCGGTCAGCAGGTACTCGACCGCGCTGCAGCGGTGCCGTCAGCGGTCTCGCGATCGACGGTGGCACCCTGCATCGCCGTCCAGCCGGGCGTCATCCGAGCGGTCGCTCGAGCTGTCTGCGCGGGTACAGTGCCCGCGTCGCGGCGCGCGTACGCTGTCGTGAGCCCGTGGTCGCGTCGGTGCGACGGTGCGCGCGCGGAGACGGGCGACGTCGGAGAACGCCTGAGTCCCAACTGGTTGTAGGTGAGTGAGTTGAGCACGTCGTCCGGGCTGGAGCCAGCGGTGCTGGTGACCGGTGGTGCCGGCTTCATCGGCTGCTGCGCTCGCGCCGCGCCTCCTCGAGCGCGGGCTGCCCGTGCGTCGCGGTCGACAACCTGCTCGCGCAGGTGCACCCCGGCGGCGCCCGTCCGGCGGCCCTGCCCGACGAGGTCGAGCTGGTCGTCGGCGACGTCGCCGACCCCGCGGTCTGGGACGCGCTGCTCGCCCGGGTCCGGCCCGACGCTCGTGGTCCACCTCGCCGCCGAGACCGGCACCGCCCAGTCGCTGACCGAGTCCACCCGGCACGCCGTCGACCAACGTCGTCGGTACCACCGCGATGCTCGACGCGTTCGTCCGCCACGACGCGCTGCCCGAGCACGTCGTGCTGACCTCGAGCCGGGCGGTCTACGGCGAGGGCCCGTGGCGGGCCGCCGACGGCACGCGTCTTCGAGCCGGCGCCGCGCTCGCACGCCCAGCTCGCGGCCGCGCAGTGGGACCACGTCGACGCCGCCGGCGGCCGGCCGACGCCGCTCGCGGCCGCAGCGCCGCGACCACCCACCCCAACCCGTCGCAGCGTCTACGGCTCGACGAAGCTCGCCCAGGAGCTGGTGCTCCGCAACTGGTCGGCCGAGCTTCTCGGTCCCGCTGTCGGTCTTCCGGCTCCAGAACGTCTACGGCCCCGGCCAGTCGCCGCACAACCCCTACACCGGCATCATCACGCTCTTCCACCGGCTCGCCTCGCGCGGCGAGACCCTCGACGTCTACGAGGACGGCGAGATCAACCGCGACTTCGTCTACATCGACGACGTCGTCTCCGCGCTGGTGGCGGGCATCGCCCGGCCGCCGGCGCGACCAGCGCATCCTCGACGTCGGCAACGGCGTCCGCACCACCATCCTCGACGCCGCCCGGATGATCGCCGCCCACCACGGCGCGCCCGAGCCGCAGATCTCCGGGCAAGTTCCGCGACGGCGACGTGCGCTCGGCCTGGGCCGACGTCACCGCCACCCGCGAGGCGCTCGGCTGGACGCCGACCTGGACCTTCCAGGACGGCAGCGCGGCGGTCTCCGACTGGCTGAAGCGTGGCGGGTTCCTTGGCTGAGCACGCAGGTCGAGAGCACCGGACCGCGCGGGCACCGTTCACCGCCTTCGCCTGGGTCCAGCGCCGACGTCGACCCCTGGCTGCCGGCGATCGCGCGGCTGCTCGAGGCTCCCCGACCTGCGAGCGGGTCCTGGTGGCGGTCCGCGGCCGACCCGGTCGCTCGACCGGCTCCCGGACGACGACCGGCTCGAGGTCGTCGCGGCGCGGCTCGTTCGCCGACACGGTCGGCTCGCTGCCCGAGGCCGTGCGCCGGCCCGGTGCTGCTGATGACCGCGCCGGTGCTGGTGCCCGCAGATGGGCCTCGGCACCGCGCTCGACGCGCTGGCCGGCGACGCCCGGGTCGTCTCGGTCTCGTTCCTGAGCAACGCCGCCGGGCACCTCAGCTTCCCGCACCGACGAACCGGCCCACCCAGTACTCCCTCGAGGGCCACGACGAGACCACGCTGACCCGGCTGCTGCGCAGCAGCGAGCCGCGGCTGGACGCCGGCCCCGATCGCCGCCCCGGCCGGCGCCGCGACGCTGGTCAGCCGCGACTGCCTGGTCATGACCAAGGGTCCTGACGACGTCTTCGCGGGCAGCCCCGAGGCCGCGGTGGTCGAGATGGTGATGCGCGCCGAGCGCCGCGGGCTGCGCGCCGTGCTCGACCCGGCGACGTACGTCACCCGGCTCTGGGAGGGCGAGCACTGGCGGCGAGCACCGCCGCTGGACGACGAGGCGATCCGGCGTCGGCTGGCCGCAGCTGCACCCGCAGCGTGATGCTCGCTGCACGACGTCAGCAGAAGCGACGCGCCGGACTCCCCGCTCCGGCCTGACCATGAGCACCGCCCGGGCCAAGGTGCGCGGCCTGCGGATCCTCATCGACGCGAGCTGCCTCGGGCCCGATCGAGAACGGCACCCAGGTGCAGACCCTGGCCCTGGTCGAGGCGCTCGCGCGTCGCGACGACGTCAAGTGGATCGGGGTCGGCATGCGACGGCGACGTGCCGCGCTACGCCGAGCGGGTGCTCGGCCACCCGCAAGGTCCGGGTCATCAAGACGCACGGCGCTGACGCTTCCCCGACGGTCAGCGGGCCGACGTCGCTGCACCGGCCGTTCCAGCCGACCGGCGGGCTGCCCTGGATGAACTGGCGCCGGTCCGCCGACCGCGTGCTGGTCACCCTCCAGGACCTGATCGCCTACAGCGTCGGCGCCTACCACGACCGGCCCAAGATCTGGATGAACTACCGCCGCGGCATCCAGCAGGCGGTGGCCAAGGCCGACGGCGCTCGTCGTGATCTCCCACGACGTCGCCGACGACCTGCGCCGCGAGCGGCTGCCGGTCGTGGCCGAGCGCACCTTCGTCGTCGAGAACGGCACCGACCACCTCAGCCGGCGACGAGGCCGACGGCGTTCCCGGCCGAGCTGCTCGCCCGCGGGCTGGGCGGCCCGGACTTCCTCGTCGTGCTCGGCGCCAACTACGCGCACAAGAACCGTGACCTCGCGATCCGGGTCTACCGGCTGCTCCGCGAGCAGACACCCGTCGCTGGGCCTGGTGCTGGCCGGCGTCGCCGTCGCCGGAGGGCTCGAGCCGGGTGCTCGAGGCCATCGAGCTCGCGCGACGCCGACCGGCGTGGTGACCGCTGCCCGACGTCACCGTCCGAGGAGCGCAACTGGCTGCTCCGGCACGCCTCGATCTGCCTCTACCCGACCTCCAACGAGGGGTTCGGCCTGGTGCCGTTCGAGGCGGCCCGCTTCGGTACGCCGACCGTCGTTCACCCGCGTCGGCCCGCTGGCCGAGGTGCTCGACGGCGTACCCGTCGCCTCCGAGTCTGGGACCCCGACGAGCTGGCCGCCTGCTGCGAGCGGCTGCTCGACGACCCGCAGCTGGCCGACGAGCAGGTGACCGCCACCCTCAAGTGCGGGAGCCGCTACACCTGGGACGAGACCGCCGCCCGGCTCGTCCGCGCCTACCGAGAGCTGCTCGCGCAGCCGGCCCGATGACCGTCCCACCCCGCACGCGAACCGAGGAACGACATGGCTGACACAAGCCGACGACGACCAGGCCACGAGCGCGACGCCGACCGCTCGACGCAGCCGGTCAAGAACACCGTCGACCTCGACGACATCTCGCTGGCCCAGGCGCTGCTCGACGTCGACGTCGCCAACGCGCGCGTCATCGACCTCACCAAGCGGCTCACCACGCTCACCCAGGAGCTGCGGCCGGCTCCAACGACCTCGCAGAAGGCCAAGCTGCGCAACCGCCGGCTGGTCCGCCAGCTCGACGAGGCCTCGCGAGCCGCAGATCAAGGGCTCCCGCGCGTTCCGCTCGGCCAGCCGCGCTCGCAGCGGCTGCGGCCCGGTCGAGGCTGGGCGGCGACGGACTCGGCGCCGATGACCGGTCCCCGGGTCCTCCTGGCCATCACCGCCTACAACGGTGAGGCCTTCATCGCGCGCACCCTCGACTCCGCGCTGCGCATCGACCACGGCGGCGCCGAGCTCGACGTCCTGGTGCTCGACGACGCCAGCCCGGCGCCCGGCTTCAGCCACCGGCTCGCCGCGATGTGCGAGCAGCGCGGCATCGGCTACTACCGCACCCCGCGCAACCTCGGCATCCCGCGCAACGTCTCGCTGGCGCTGCTCACCGCCGTCGCAGCAGGGCTACGACCACGTCATCATCAGCAACAGCGACGTGATCTACCCGCGCAACCTCCTCACCCAGCTGCTGCGGGCGGTCGCTGCACGACGGCGTCGGCTCGGTGACCGCCTGGTCCAACAACGTGTCGATGTACTCCCTGCCCAACGCCGACCCCGACCGCTTCCTGGCCGACCAGGAGCGGGTCGACTGGCTCAGCGACGACCCTCGCCGAGCCACTACCGGCGACGCCGTCCATGGACATCCCGGCCGGGCATCTCGTTCTGCATGATCGATCCCGACGCTCGGTGGTCGAGGACGTCGGCGTCATGGACCCGGTCTTCGGCCGCGGCTACTGCGAGGAGACCGACTGGTCGCTGCGCAGCCTGGCCGCCGGCTACCGCGTCGCGCTGGCCCCCGGCACCTTCGTCTACCACGCGGGCCGCGGCTCCAACCTCGAGCGCCGGGCTGGTCGACGCGCCAGCACACCTCGGTGCCCGAGAACGAGGCCATCATCGACCTGCGCTACCCGCGCTTCCGCGGCCAGGTGCGGGCGTTCGCGGCGCCCGGCGGCTCCTAGCCAGGCGCGGCTGCACGGCGTCGGCGGCGTTCATGCGCCGCGCCGGCGCCGAAGTCGGCTACATCATCGACGCCGGCTGGCTGCCGCCCGTCGCGCGACCGACGAGGAGCGTCGTGCGCTGCACCGTCGCGCCCGACGGCCTCGACGGCTCGGTCTCGATGGACGTACCTCGGGCTTCCGCGCACGTCCTCGACGACATCGACGCGTTCCGACTGTCGCGAGTCGCTCACCGACTGCTTCGGCGGCCGGGCGCCGTCCGCGGTCAACCTGCGCGACCGGGGCGCGCGTCGCCGACGCGCTCCGGTCGACGTTCGCCGCCTCGCAGCGCAACGGCAACTACCCCTCGCGTGTCTGACGCCGGCCGAGGCTCAGCGCAGCGCCTTCGCGACTGCCGGCAGCACATAGGGGACCAGCGAGATCGAGTACGTCACGGTCAGGTGGTTCTCGTCCCGGTAGGGGATGACGCCACCGATCACCGCGGGGCAGGCTGCCCTTGCGGCAGAGGTACTTGTTGATGTTGACCCAGGAGACGCCCTTGTCGTCGCGGGCCTCGCGCTTGGCCGCCGACGTGAGGTAGTCGACACCGATCCACTTCCGCGCCTTGCCGGAGCACGCGGAGAAGTCGTCCATGTGCGCGGCGATGCAGTCCGGCGTGACGTTCTTCGGGTCCATCGGGGCCGGCGTGTCCCGGATGACCAGCACCTTCGCGCCGGTCGCCCGCGCCTGCTGGATCGTCGGCTGGTACATCTCGGTGCGAGCTGGTGTCGGCGCGGTCGAGGGTCGACATCACCACCAGGTCGTAGTCGCCGCCCAGCAGGAGCTTCGCCGAGTCGCCCATGATCTGGTCGCAGAAGCTCGGGTTGGGGTCGAAGGTCGAGTAGCAGCTGCCGACGATGTAGGTGTCGACCTGCCAGTGCTCGCGCCGGCCGATCTTGGACATCGCCTCGACCCACTGCCCGGCGTGCGAGTTGCCGAACAGGGCGATCCGCTTCTTCGGTGAGGTCGTGTCGCCGCGGTGACAGACCACCGGCTGGTCGTGGTATGGCGGCCAGTTGAGGCACTTCTTGTCGGTGATGCCGTCGGAGTAGTCGTCCTTGGCGAACGCCGGCGTGCGTGATCAGCTTCTGCTGGGCCGGGCAGTCGTGCTCGGGGTCCATCGCCCCGGCGCCGAAGCACGGCCGGCCGTCGGAGATGGCGTCCTTGACCTGGTCGGCGGCCGCCGCGATCTCGCGGTTGGCCCGGGCGTTGACGAGGAGGCTGACCGCGAGCACGAGCGCGGTGATCACCGCGGCCATCGCGAAGACGCGTCGCAGACGCAACTTCAGCCACCGAGACCCGCGCACGGGACCCTCCAGGTAGGTCGTGCTGGCCCACGCCAGCAACACGGCGAGGACGAGCAGGACCAGCTTCTCCCACGGTGCCGTCGGACGCGCGAGGGCGTACGGGACGAGCACGATCAGCGGCCAGTGCCACAGGTAGAGCGCGTAGGACACGTCCCCGACCAGCTGGACCGGCGCGGAGTGGGTCAGCCACCGCGGGTTGGTCCGGCTCACGGGGTCGGCCGCCAGGATGACGGCCGCCGTCGCGAGCGTCGGGAGCGCGGCGGCGTACCCCGGGAACGGCGTGTGCCCGTCGATGAGCGCGTACGCCGCGGCGATGCCGAGGAGCCCGAGCCAGAAGACCGCGATGCGCTGCACGGTGCTGAGCCGCGTGCTCAGCGCGGGGTAGACGGCGGCGAGCACCGACCCGATCCCGAGCTCCCACATGCGGGTCCAGGTCGAGAAGTACGCCTCGGCCGACTGGCCGTCGGTCTGGATGAGGCCCCACGTGAACGACGCCACGACCACGACCGCGAAGCCGGCGCCGAGCACGGCCCGCGGTGACCGATGGATCCGGTGCGCCAGCAGGGCGAGCGCCGCGACCACGATCGGCCACATCAGGTAGTACTGCTCCTCGACCGAGAGCGACCAGAAGTGCTGGAACGGCGAGACCGCGCGCTGGGCGTCGAGGTAGTTGGTGGCCTCGCTGATCAGCTGCCAGTTCTCGACGTAGAGCATCGAGGTCGCGGCCTCCCGCGCGTACTCCTTCCACTGCCCCGCCGAGACGAAGAGCAGCACGCCGCCGAGGGTCGCCAGGATGACGACGCCCACCGGAGGGAGCAGGCGCAGCGCGCGCCGGCTCCAGAACCGGGCGAAGTCCTTCGGGCGGCCGGGCGGCGCACTCACGAGGTGGCTGGTGATGAGGAAGCCGGAGATCACGAAGAAGACGTCGACGCCGACGAAGCCGCCGGGCAGCAGCCCGGGGAACAGGTGGTAGACGACCACACCCATGACCGCGATGGCGCGCAGCGCCTGGATGTCGGCCCGATGGCCCTTGGTGACGTCGTCGCGACCGCTCGCCACGTCGGTCGCGTCACCCGCGACCGCCGGCACCCCGCGGGTCGCTTCGTCCTCCGCCGGGGCAGCCACCGGGCCACCGGGGAGAACCTGTGTCACCCGCAGGAGTTTAGGTGCCGCGCAGGCCCGCCACGAATCACGACGACGGGCGGCGGGGCGCCGTGCCGTCGCGGATGCGGGCCACGGAGAGTCCCGCTGTTAGTGTGTTGAGACGTCGGAGCCGCATCGCCGCGCCCGTTCTCCACCGCCTGGCAGCCAAGGACGTCCTTCCGTGTCACAGACCGACGCCGCCCTCGACGTGGCCATCACCGAGCAGTCCCTCCCCTTCGGTCGCGAGCCGCGCATCGGCGTCCTCGTCGTCGCCTACAACGCCGCGTCGACGCTGGCCACACCCTCGACCGCATCCCCGAGGAGTTCCGGTCGCGGATCTCCGAGGTCTTCGTCTGCGACGACGCCAGCCCGACCGCACCTACCTGGTCGGCCTCGGCTACCAGGAGACCCAGCGCGACCTGCCCGGTCACGGTGATCCGCCACGAGAACAACCTCGGCTACGGCGGCAACCAGAAGGCCGGCTACCGGCTCGCCGCCGAGCACGACCTCGACATCATCGTGATGCTCCACGCCGACGGCCAGTACGCCCCGGAGTTCCTGCCCGCGATGGTCGAGCCGCTGGTGCGCGGCGAGGCCGACGCCGTGTTCGGCTCCCGGATGATGGAGCAAGGGCGCGGCCCGCCGCGGGCGGCATGCCGCTCTACAAGTTCGTCGGCAACAAGATCCTGACTCAGGTCGAGAACCAGCTGCTCGGCTCGGACCTGTCCGAGTTCCACTCGGGCTACCGCGCCTACAACGTGCACACGCTGTCCGAGCTGGACCTGTCGGCGCACCTCCGACGGGTTCAACTTCGACACCCAGATCATCATCGCGCTGCACAGCCACGGGAAGAAGATCGTCGAGATCCCGATCCCGACCTACTACGGCGACGAGATCTGCTACGTCAACGGCATGCAGTACGCCGCCGACGTCGTCGCCGACGTCGCGGTCTACCGGCTCGCGCAAGATGGGCTTCACCCCGGGCGAGCTCGCCCAGGTCGGCGACGAGTACGACCTGAAGGAGTCCGAGGGCTCCTCGCACTCCGTGATCCTCGAGCTGATGGACGACTACCCGCCGTCCAAGGTCCTCGACGTCGGCTGCTCCGGCGGCCTGCTCGGCCGAGCTGCTCCGCGACCGCGGGCCACCACGTCACCGGCGTCGACTGCCTCGAGATCCCCGGGCGTCGAGAAGCGCGTCGACGAGTTCGTCGCAGGCCGACCTCGAGCAGGGGCTCCCCGACGAGGTCGGCAGCCGGCTTCGACGTCGCGCGTCGCCGCCGACGTGCTCGAGCACCTGCGCAACTCCGACCAGCTGCTGCGCGAGATGGGCAGCCGGCTCGGCCGAGGGCGGCCGGGTCATCATCTCGGTGCCGAACTTCGGCCACTGGTACCCGCGGGTGCGCACGACGCTGGGCATCTTCGACTACGACCAGCGCGGCATCCTCGACAAGACCCACGTCCGGTTCTTCACCCGCCGCAGCCTGCTGCGGATGATCAAGAAGAACGGCTTCACGGTGAAGCGCCTGGAGATGACCGGGCTCCCGGTCGACGTGGTCTCCGCCAAGCGCTCCCTGGTCCAGCGGCTGGTCCTCGCCGTCGACGCGCTGCTCGTCCGGCTGCGGCCGACGCTGTTCGCCTACCAGTTCGTGGTCGAGGTCGAGCCGGTCCCGCCGCCGCGTTCCGTCGTGTGGGCGCGCAAGAAGTCGCTGAGCGCGTCGGGACCGACGGCGGCCCCACCCGCCCGGCCGGCGTTGAGCCCGAGCCCGGGAGCCAGCTGCCCCTGGGCCGTGTTCCTCGGCGTCGCACTCGCCGCCTCCGCCCTCCTGATCGCTGCTGTCGCGGCACGTCTTCCTGTTCTGGGACGACTTCATCTTCCTGGGCCAGGCCCGCGACGCCGGACCTGTCCTGGGGCTACCTCACCGACCCGCTGTTCCGGCACTTCTCGCCGGTCGTGCCGGCTGGTCGAACCTCGCGGTCGTCGGGGCGATCCCCGAGCACCTCGTGGGTGGTGCCGGCTCGTCCTGTGCGTGCTGCTCGGCCGGCGTGGCCGCGAGCCGTCACCTGGCTGATGGTGGTGCTGCACGGCCGCACCCGCCTCGCGCTGGTCGGCAGCCTCGCTGCTGGCGCCCGTCGCTCACCCTCGCTGCCGCTCGGCAACTGGTGGACCGCCGGCGTCAACATCCTGCCCGCGCTGGTCGGCTTCTACGTCGCCTTCGGCGCGATGGTCCAGATCCTGCGTGGCCGCAGCCGCGTCTGGGCGCTCGGCCGTGCTTCGCCGGGCGCGACGGTCGGCGGTGCTCGACTACGAGCTGCCGCATGCTGCTGTCGGCTACCTGCGGCCTGTGGTTCCTCGCTGTTCGGCCGCCGCGTCACGCGGCGAGCCGTCGCGGGCCACGCTGCGCCGTACGCTGGTGGGTCTGGCTCGGTGTGATCGCCATCGACGTCGCGGCCGCGCTCAACTACCGGGTCAACTACTACGACCCGGTGCCGCGGCCCTCGGGGGTCGACGTCGTGCACGCCCTGGGTCGACTCGCTGGTCCGCACGCTGATCCCGACGACCGTCGGGTTCCACGACCCGCACTCGGACGTCGTTCTCGGCGCTGAGCCTGGTCATCGGGTGCGTCGGCCTCGTCGCGCTGGTGGGCTGGCTGCTGAGCGACCCGGACCGGCGCCTGGCGCGGCCTGCTGTTCGCTGCCGCCGGCTGGCTGCTGCCCGACCCTGGCGCTGGTGCTCAACCGGGTCTCGATCGTTACGGCGTCGCGCGTCGTCGACAACGCCATCTACTTCCACCTGCCGACGGTGCTCGTTCGTGATCGGCGTGCTGGAGGCGTGGCCGAGCCCCGCCGCAGGCGTCCGCGGCACGAGCCGATCCGCGTGCCGTCGGGCGCGCCGCGTGCTCGTCCCCCTGCGGTGCTCGCGGTGGTCGCCGGCTACGCGTGGTCCGCCGGGCCGACGTCGCGCTACCAGCTGCCCCCGGGCGCCTCGCCGGCCTTCGTCGAGCACGCCCGGGCCTCCGCGGCCGCGCTGCGCGGCCGCGGCGATCCGTTCACCGTGATCAACTCCGACGTCCCGGGCTCCGTGGCCCCCGGCGAGCTTCGAGCCCTACAACCGGGCCGACCGGGTGCTCGGCGGTCGTCGGTCCCGCGCGCTGGGCTTCGACGACCCGGTCGCCGCCGTACTTCCGTGTTCTCGGCCACCGGCGACCTGGTGCCGGTCGACATCGACTGGCTCGCCGCAGGCGGACGCCGGCGCCGGGCGAGTTGCGCCTCGCTCGACGGACGAGCGTGACGTGAGCCGGCGACGGCTCCCTGTGCTTCACCGCGCACCGACTCGTCCTCGGTGCTGTGGCCGCTGCGAGCGCCGGTGACCGGGCCCGGACCTGGTCGTCCGCACGCTGGCCGACGGTCGACGGCGAGCACGTCGGTCCGGGTCACGCGTGCGGCCCGGCGGGCGAGACCGGGTTCGACCGCGCCAACAAGGACCGGCACACGCTGGCTCCGAGCGACACCGGGCGTCCTCGACACCGTGGCCGCGCCGTCGGTCGCGACGGTTCGCGTCAAGGGCTTCACGCCCGGGCGCGCACGTCTGCGTGGCCAGTCGATGGCGGTCGGGACGGGTCGTCACGCCGGCCGGCTGAGTCCTCCGGATGTCGCCCTCGTCACGTCGCGACCGGTGTCGTGCGGGGAAACTTCGCCGTACCGTTGTCGTTGAACACGCACGAAGTAGTCCGGTACCCACACCGGCCGTCCCTCCGGGAGCGGTGGTCGGAGGGACTGGAACGAAAGAGGTTCACATGACCGCACCTGAGGGTCGGTGTGGTCGGCGCGGGCCGCGTCGGCGCCGTCCTGAGTGCTGCGCTCCGCGCGGCCGGCCACGACGTGGTCGCCGCCGCCGGTGAGTCCGACGCCTCGCGCCGACGGATGGCCGAGCTGCTGCCCGGGCGTCCCGCGGCGCAAGCCGACCGACGTGGCCCGGGCCTGCGACCTGCTGCTCCTCGCCGTCCCCGACGACATGCTCGGCAACGTCGTCACGATGCTCGCCGACAGCGGTGCCCTGCACGAGGGCCAGCACGTCGTGCACACCTCCGGCCGGCACGGCCTGGCCGTCCTCGAGCCGGCCCGCGCGGTCGGCGCCCGGGTGGCCGCGATGCACCCGGCGATGACGTTCACCGGCACCGCGGTCGACCTCGACCGGCTGCCCGGCACGGTCTTCGGCCTCACCGCCGACGCCGCCGAGCGCGCCTTCGTCGAGTCGCTGGTCGCCGACCTCGGCGGCACGCCGATGTGGGTGCCCGAGGAGATGCGCACGCTCTACCACGCCGGCCTCGCGCACGGCGCCAACCACCTGGTCACCCTGGTCACCGAGGCGATGGAGATCCTCTCCGCGGCCGGTGCCGCCGACCCGGCCGGCACCCTGCGCCCGCTGCTGACCGCCGCCCTCGACAACGCCCTGCGAGCAGGGCGACGCCGCGCTGACCGGCCCGATCGTCCGTGGCGACCTCGGCACCGTCCGGGCCCACCTCGAGGACATCACCGCCAACGCGCCGCAGACCCTGGCCGTCGTACGTCGCCCTGGCCCGCGCCACCCTCGACCGCGCCGTCACCGACGGCCGGGTCGTGCCGATCCGCGCCGCCCGGATCCGCGACCTGCTCGACGCCGCGGCGCTGGCCGGCCGCTGCGACGCTGCGGCGACCGGGCGCGATGACCGCCACGCCCCGGTCCTCGCGCACACCCGCGAGGAGCTCGCACGCCCTGCTCGCCGACGCCCGCGGCGCCGGCCGCAGGGTCGGCTTCGTGCCGACGATGGGCGCCCTCCACGAGGGCCACGCCAGCCTGCTGCGCGTCGCCCGCGAGCGCGTCGGCGACGGCCCGGTGGTCGCCTCGATCTTCGTGAACCCGCTGCAGTTCGGCCCGAGCGAGGACCTCGACCGCTACCCGCGCACCCTCGACGCCGACCTCGAGGTCTGCGAGCGCGAGGGCGTCGACGTCGTCTTCGCCCCCGCGGTCGAGGAGGTCTACCCGGGCTGGCCGGCCCAGCCGCAGGTCACGCGTCGAGCCCGGGCCCGCTGGCGCACGGTCCTCGAGGGCAGGACCCGGCCCGGCCACTTCCGCGGCGTGCTCACCGTGGTCGCCAAGCTGTTCGGTCTGGTCCGGCCCGACCTCGCCGTCTTCGGCCAGAAGGACTACCAGCAGCTCGTGCTGATCCGCCGGATGGTCGACGACCTGTGCCTCGGCGTCGAGGTCGTCGGCGCCGAGACCGTGCGCGAGCCGGACGGCCTGGCGCTGTCCAGCCGCAACCGCTACCTCGACCCGACGAGCAGCGCCGCGAGGCGGCGGTGCTCAGCCGCGCGCTGCGCGCCGCCCAGGAGCGACGCCGAGCGGGGCGTCGACGCCGCGCTGGGCGCGGCCCGCGCCGAGCTGCGCACCACGCCACGGCGTCGACCTCGACTACCTCGTGGTCACCGACCCCGACCTCGGCGCGCTGCCCGAGCGACGTACCCCGCCGGCACCGAGGCCCGCGATCCTCGTCGCCGCCCGGGTCGGCAGCACCCGGCTGATCGACAACCTGCCCCTCACGATCGGAAGGCCAGGAGCCCTGATGCTCCGCACGATGATGAAGAGCAAGATCCACCGGGCCACGGTCACCCAGGCCGACCTGCACTACGTCGGCTCGGTGACCGTCGACGAGGACCTGCTCGACGCGGCCGACCTGCTGCCCGGCGAGCTCGTGCACATCGTCGACGTCACCAACGGCGCCCGGCTCGAGACCTACACGATCGCCGGCGAGCGCGGCAGCGGCGTGATCGGCATCAACGGCGCCGCGGCCCGCCTGGTGCACCCCGGCGACGTCGTGATCCTGATCGGCTACGGCCAGATGGAGACCGCGGAGGCCAGGGAGCTCCAGCCGCACGTGGTCTTCGTCGACGCCGACAACAAGATCCTCGCCACCGGCTTCGACCCGGCCGAGACCTTCGACGGCCCCGGACTCGTCCGGGGCGACGCTGACCGCCGCTCGCTAGACCTCACTCTGGTGGACACTGCCCGTACGCCGGCTCCCGGGCCGCCTCACCGCGCCCGACCCCGGCTGGACGACGACCGCCGACGTCGTCGTCATCGGCTCCGGCATCGCCGGGCTGACCGCCGCCCTGCGGCTGCGCGACCAGGTCGACAAGGTCCTGGTCGTCACCAAGGACGTGCTGGCCGCCGGGCTCGACCCAGTGGGCGCAGGGCGGCATCGCCGCCGCGCTCGGTCCCGGGGACACCCCCGAGCAGCACGAGGTCGACACCCTCGTCGCCGGCGCCGGCGCCTGCGACCTCGACGCCGTGCGCGTGCTGGTGCAGGAGGGTCCCGAGGCGGTCCGCGAGCTGATCGCGCTCGGCACCAACTTCGACCACAACCCCGACGGCGAGCTGTCGCTGACCCGCGAGGGCGGCCACCACCGCGACCGGATCGCGCACGCCGGCGGCGACGCCACCGGCGCCGAGATCCAGCGCGCGCTGATCGCCGCCGTCGAGCGGGCGCCCGAGATCGAGGTGATCCAGCACGCGCTCGCCGTCGACCTGCTGCTCGCCGAGGACGGCGGCGTCGCCGGGGTGACCCTGCACGTGATCGGCGAGGGGCGTCCGCGACGGCGTCGGCGCGGTCCGCTGCCGGGCCGTCGTGCTGGCCTCGGGCGGTCTCGGCCAGGTGTTCTCGCAGACCACCAACCCCGCGGTCTCCACCGGCGACGGCATGGCGCTGGCGCTGCGGGCCGGCGCCACCCTGCGCGACCTGGAGTTCGTCCAGTTCCACCCGACCGTGATGTACCTCGGCCCCGACTCCCGCGGCCAGCAGCCGCTGATCTCCGAGGCGGTCCGCGGCGAGGGCGCCTTCCTCGTCGACTTCGAGGGCGACCGGTTCATGCAGGGCGTCCACGAGCTCGCCGACCTCGCCCCGCGCGACGTGGTCGCCAAGGCGATCATGCGCCGGATGATCGAGACCGGCCACCCGCACATGTGGCTCGACGCCCGGCACCTCGGCGCCGAGTTCTGGGAGCGCCGGTTCCCGACCATCCTGGCCACCGCCCGCTCGCACGGCGTCGACCCGGTCACCGAGCTGATCCCGGTCGCGCCCGCCTGCCACTACGCCAGCGGCGGCGTCCGCACCGACCTGTGGGGCCGCTCCGACGTGCCCGGCCTCTACGCGACCGGCGAGGTCGCCTGCTCCGGCGTGCACGGCGCCAACCGGCTGGCCTCCAACTCGCTGCTCGAGGGGCTGGTCTTCTCGCGCCGGATCGCCGACGTGCTGCCCGGCGAGCTGCGCGACTGGGCCGACCCGGCCACCGACCCGCGCACCGCCGGCCTGGTGCCCGGCGTCGCTGCGCCGCGACCTGCAGGAGACGATGACGCGCCGAGGTCGGCGTGCTCCGCACCGCCACCGGGCTGGCCGACGCCGCCGCCGCGCTCGACAAGCTGGCCGGCGTGGCCGCCGAGGTCGGTCGACCTCGAGTCGTGGGAGACCACCAACCTGGTCACCATCAGCACGGCGCTGGCCGACGCGGCCGCGCTGCGCGAGGAGACCCGCGGCTCGCACTGGCGCGAGGACTTCCCCGAGCGCGACGACGACCGGTTCGCCGGCCACTTCGACGTCGTGATGCGCGACGGCGAGACCGAGCTGGTCTTCGTCCCGAGCCCGGCCACGGACCGCCTGTGAGCGCTCGCGTCGCACGACGAGCTCGCCGCGGCCGGCCTCGACCCGGCGCGAGGTGCAGGCCGCGATCGACCGGGCGCTCGCCGAGGACGTGCCGACCGAGGACGTCACCAGCGTCGCCACCATCGCCGCCGACGCGCGCGGCGAGGGCGTGTTCGCGGCCCGCGAGGCCGGCACGGTCGCCGGGCTGGGCATCGCCGCCCTGGTCTTCGAGACCGTCATGGGCGACGCCGTGACCGTGACAGCGACCGGGTCCCCGACGGCACCCGGGTCGCGGCCGGTGACGTCGTCATGCGGGTGGCCGGCCCCACCCGCGGGCTGCTCACCGCCGAGCGCACCGCCCTCAACTTCGCCTGCCACCTCTCCGGCGTCGCCACCGCCACCGCGGCCTGGGTGGACGCGCTCGAGGGCACCAGCGCCCGGGTGCTCGACACCCGCAAGACGCTGCCCGGCTGGCGGGCCCTGCAGAAGTACGCCGTCCGCTGCGGCGGCGGCCTCAACCACCGGATGAGCCTCTCCGACCGGGCGATGGTCAAGGACAACCACGTGGTCGCCGCGGGCGGCGTGGTGCCGGCCTACGACGCGGTGCGCGCGGCCTACCCCGACCTGCGCGTCGAGGTCGAGGTCACCGACCTCGACCAGCTCCGCGAGCTGCTCGACGCCGGCTGCGAGGAGATCCTGCTCGACAACATGCCGACCGACGTGATGGCCGAGGCGGTGCGGATCACCGCCGGCCGGGCGCGGCTGGAGGCCTCCGGCGGTCTCACCTTCGACCGCGCCCGCGAGGTGGCCGCGACCGGCGTCGACTTCATCTCGGTCGGCGCGCTGACCCACTCGGTCAAGGTCTTCGACATCGGCCTCGACCTCACCGAGGGGTAGACGCCGTGCCCCTGCTCGCCGCCGACATCGGCAACAGCCACACCGTCCTCGGGCTGCTCGACGACGGCGAGGTCAGCGCCGACTGGCGGATCTCCACCGACGACCGCCGGTCGGCCGACGAGTGGGCGGTGCTGCTGCGCGGCCTGCTGGGCGACGCGATCGACGAGGTCGACGGCATCGCGGTCTGCTCGACCGTGCCCGGCGGTGCTGCACGAGTGGCGGGAGATGCTGCCCCGGCACTTCCCCGACGTCCCCGCGGTCGTGGTCGAGCCCGGCGTCCGCACCGGCATCCCGGTGCTGATCGACAACCCGCGCGAGGTCGGCACCGACCGGATCATCAACGCGCTCGCCGCGGCCACGGAGTACGGCGGCCCGGCGATCGTCGTCGACTTCGGCGGCACCGCGACCACGTTCGACGTGGTCAGCGGCGCAGGGCCAGTACGTCGGCGGCGCGATCGCCCCCGGCATCGAGATCTCGCTCGAGGCGCTGGGCCGGCGCGGCGCCCAGCTGCGCAAGGTCGAGCTGGCCCGGCCGCGCACGGTGATCGCCAAGAACACCGTCGAGGCGCTCCAGTCCGGCATGGTCTTCGGGGTCGCGGCCCAGGTCGAGGGGATCGTCGCCCGGATGATCGACGAGCTCGGCGCCGACCCCGACGACGTCACGCGTGATCGCGACCGGCTACCTGGCGCCGCTGGTCGTCGACGAGTGCCGCTGCTTCACCGACTCGCGCGCCGTGGCTGACCCTGCGCGGCCTGGAGCTGGTCTTCGAGCGCAACGCCTGAGCGGTCAGGTAGCTCGGGCCAGGGCGCGTCGCACGTGTTCGCGCGGCCCACCGGCTCGCCGTACTCGGTGAGCGTCTGGCAGGTGCCGTCGACGATCTGACGGCGAGCCGCCCGATCTCGACGTGGTTGACGCAGAGGTCGCTCGACCGGTGCGTCCGCGGCCGAGCACCAGCGTCCGGAGCTCCTGGCCGTCGAGCCGCTCGACGACGGTCACGTCCGTCCCCGCGAGGCAGCTCGGTGGTCGACCAGTTGTACGCCGGTTGGTCGCCGCGGGTGGAGATGAGCACCTCGGTCGTCCTCGGGGCTGCTGTAGCTGATCGCGACGAAGAGCCCGGCGCCTCGACCTCCCGGGGCAGCCTGAGCTTGAGGAACGCGCCCGCGTCGCCGCTCAGGCAGGCACCCTCGTCGGTGAAGGTCGAGCGTCGCTCAGGTCCGCGCTGACCCGATGCGGGCGTGATCGGGATGTCGACGATGGTCGTGCCGTGCACCGGCGCCACTGCGCCGTCACCGAGTACGACCAGGCGCTTGGCCGCGGTCGGGTCCACCTTGGCCGCGATCGTACGGTCCAGCGAGAAGATCGGCGGCACGTCGGTGAAGGGGTCCGTGAACGACGGAGCCACGCTCATCGGGAGCTTGGTCCGCATCAGGGCGAAGAGGCCCGGGCTCGGCCCGGAGCGGCGGACTGCGCCGAGTTGACGTAGCTCGTGCGCGGCCGTCGCCTGGTTGCCCGACCGTGATCGCCCGGGCGGTGCCACGTCGTCGACACCACCAGGGCGACCACGGCCGCCGGCACGCCGTACCGGACCAGCGGGCCGGTCCGTCGTCGCGTCGGTCTCGCCGTGCGGGCCGGCATGCAGCACGAAGCCGAAGACGAAGGCGACCACCGTGGCGACGTGGACGTCGACGTAGTACTGCAGGTCGGTGGCGAGGGCCTTCAGGTCTGGTCACGCTGAAGCCGGCCCGCGGCCAGGATGCCCATGTTCGCGAGGTAGACGAGGGCGAGCCAGGAACACCAGCGCCCGCCAGCCGCCCCGGCGGGTCGCGACCAGCGTACGCCGACAGCGCGGTCAGCGCCGCGAGCCCGATGATCGACCGGTCAGGCCCCACAGCCCGTCGGTCGGCAGCACCCGCTGCCCGACGAGCGTGGGGGCGTACCCGCGGACGACGCTGAGCCAGATGAACTCGACGGCCTGCCCTGGGTCACCCGGCTGGGGCGAGGACGGGAAGACGAAGACCCGGTAGACCAGGTACGACGACGTCGACGACGACGTACGGCAGCCAGACCAGGGCCTCGTCGCGGAGCATGCGCGCCAGCGGCCGGCCCGACCGCCAGCCGACGCCCAGCAGGTAGCGGATCAGCACCAGGTAGCCGATGGTCAGCAGCGGCCGCTCCTGGACGAGCAGCCCCGCCACCAGCGCGAGCACCGAGACCACCCGGTACCGCTCGAGGTCGCGTGCGCGACCAGATGACGAACGGCGGTCACGCACAGCGTCATCATCGTGGCGGCGCCGAGCACGTGCACGGCCGCGCCCCACCACAGCAGGGTCCGGACCAACGGGCACCGACGTGGCCGCCAGCGAGCGCCAGCCCGAGTCACGACGTAGCGCCGGCCGAGCAGCTCGTGGAAGAGCCAGCAGCAGGGTCAGGAACATCATGGCGACCACCAGTCCGGCCGGCATCAGCGCCGCGAGCGCGTAGTCGAATCCGAACGCGCGCTGGACCGCGAAGTACGCCAGCCGGGTCAGCGGGGCGAAGTGGCCGTAGTTGTCGGTCGTCAGCCAGTCGCAGGCTGAGCTCGTTGTCGCGGGCGAGCTGCAGGAACAGGTAGTCGTCGGCGAAGAACTGCGACCCCCGGCGCTGCAGCAGCACGCACGCCACGCCGAGCACGAGCGCCACCGACAGCGACCAGGAACGGGAAGCGGGTCGGGGACATCTGATCCCGCGGGTCGGGCGGACGGTACCTCGCTCGCGGCTCGGGTTGCGCCGCCCCGGGAGGATCCTCGGTCACCGCGCTCATGACGGCTCAGTATCGCTGACCCAGCGCGCCACTCTCGGGTGAGCAGCATGGCCAGGGAGATCGCGGCGACGGCCGCGCCCAGCAGCAGCCCGGCGGTGGCGCGGGCCACCACGCCGTCTCCCAGGGCGGTGCCGACGGCGAGCCCGACGAGGCCGAGCAGCCAGCCCGTGGTCACCCAGAGGTGGTGGTCGAGGGCGAGCAGCGCCTGGGCGAGGACGACCGAGGCCAGGAACAGGCCCACGGAGAGCGTGAGGAGCAGGCAGGTGGTGCGGCTCAGCTCCTGGTCGAAGTCGAAGAGCCAGCTCACCACGGGCGGCGCCACCGCAGTCGCGGCGACGCACAGCACGGCGGTCGCGGCCGCCACGGGTACGAGCACCCGCCGGACCAGCGCGAGGAAGGCGGTCCGGTCGCCGTGGCCGACGTGCTCGGCCAGGGCCCGGAGGTAGCCCGGCTGGACCGCGCTGAACAGGAAGACGGGGATCCGGACGACGACGAGGACCGCGAGGTAGACGCCGGCCAGGTCGCGCTCGGCGTCGGTGGCCAGGAGGTTGACCACCACCGGACCGGCGTTGATGAGGAGCTGCGCGGCCAGCGCGCTGACGACCAGCAGGGCCAGCGGACGGGTCAGCCCGCTCGCCGGGTCGGGGCTGCGGTCGTCGGGCCGCAGCCGCCAGCCGGGCAGGGTGAGCGGCGAGCGTCACCCACGGTGAGAGGCCGAACAGGAGCCCGAACCCGGCTGTCGTCGCGTGGTCGGTCGCGACGAGCAGGACCGCGCCGACGAGGCGGCTGGCGCCGTCGACCACGAGCTGGACGCCGTACCGCTGCAGGTGACCCTGGCCGGCCAGCTCGCCGCGGACCGCGAACCACGCGGCGTACCCGGGCAGCGCCAGGCAGAGGGCGACGACCAGCCAGCCGCGGTCGCCCAGCGTGCGCACGGTGAGCGGGTACGCCGCGAGCGCGAGCCCGACGGCCAGGGCGGCCATCGTGAACCCGTGGCCGAGCGCGCGCCGGGTCAGCGTCGCGTCCCACGTGCGCACCGCCCGCTCGACGCCGCGCCGGCGGGTGACCTCCTGCTCCAGCGGCGTGAACAGGCCGGTCGCGACGCTGGTGACCAGGAAGTAGAGGCTGGAGAGCGCCGCGAAGCCGACCGGTCCCAGCGACCGCCCGGCCATGATCAGCACCACGTAGGTGGTGACCGCCTGGGTGACCAGCCCGACCAGCAGCGGCAGCGCCGCGGGCCGGCGCGGCCCGCTCACCGGGTCCGCTGCTCGAGCAGCGCCGTCGACCTCGGCCAGCCCGGACGGCGAGCCGATCTCGTAGAACCGGTCGGCGACCAGGAACCCGGCCAGCAGCGCCCTCCGCGGCCAGCGCGTGGCACAGCGGCGGCGAGGTCGGCGACCGTGTCGGCCGGGATCCGCTCGCGCGACGAGGTCGCGGGTCGAGCACCGAGAGGCCGTAGTCGATCCAGCGCATCTCGGCGGCGGGATCGGGTCGAGCCCCTTCTCGTAGCGGACCACGCGCCCGTCGGCGTACTCGACGTTGCTGGTGTCGAACTGGCCGTTGTTCTCGTAGACGGTCATCAGCGCCGGGCAGCCCGGACCGCTCGGCGGCGGCGTAGCACCGTCGGCCGGGTCGACCTGGAGCCACGAGTCGCCGTAGAGCACCAGGAAGCGCTCGTCCAGGACGCCCTCGTCGAGGGCCAGCCGGAGCGCGCCGGCGGTGCCGCGCAGCTCGCTGCCCTCGTCGACGTAGTGGACCTCGAGGCCCCAGCGCGGCGCCGTCGCCGACGTGCGTCGCGCACCTGCTCGCCGAGGTAGCCGACGCAGTAGACGACCGAGGTGACCCCGGCGTCGGCCAGCCAGTCCAGCTGCCAGTCGGCGAACGGCCGGCCGGCCACCGGCAGCAGCGTCTTGGGCACGGTCCTGGCCACCGGCCACATCCGGGTGCCGAGGCCGCCGGCGAGGATCACGCACTGCATGGAGGTCGCTCACTCGCGGACGAGCATGGTGCTGCCGGCGGGGTCGATGCCGAAGCGCAGCTCGGCCAGCCCCTCCTCGCGCATCGCGGCGCGCACCCGGCGGGTGTCCTCGGCGTAGAACATCAGGAAGCCGCCGGCGCCGGCGCCGACCAGCTTGCCGCCGCGCGCGCCGGCGTTGCGGCCGACGTCGTAGAGGTGGTCGATGCGCGGGTTGGACATCGACGCTCGAGCGCTTCTTCTTGTTCAGCCAGTGCTCGTGCATCAGGTCGGCGAAGCCGGCGACGTCGTCCGCTCTCGAGGGCGTCGAGGCTGCGCAGGCCGAGGTCCTTGACGAAGTGGAGGTTGTCGATCATCGCCTGGTCGCCGCTCTGCGACCTGGTCACCTGCTCGGCCAGGACCTGGTCGGCGGCGCGCGAGTAGCCGGTGAAGAACATCAGCAGGTGCTGCTCGAGGTCGTGCACGGTGTCGCTGGACAGCCGGGCCGGGGCCACGTCGACCGAGCCGTCGGGGTTGAAGTCGAAGCGGGTGATGCCGCCGAACGCCGCGATGTACTGGTCCTGCTTGCCGACCGTGCGGCCGAGCCGCTCGATCTCGATCTCGCAGGCCTCGCGGCCGAGGTCGGACGGCGGAGACGTGGTTGCGCTGCATGGCGTGGACCGCCTTGAGCAGCCCGACGGTGAACGAGCCCGACGAGCCCAGGCCGGTGCCGGAGGGGATGTCGGCGGTGCGAGACGATCTCGACGCTGGGGCCGACGTCGTGGGCGCGCAGCACCTCGCGGACGATCGGGTGCTCGATGTGGTCGGGCTTGTCGACCCGCTCGAGCTGGCTGTACTTGAGGAAGTAGTCGTCGGTGAAGGTGCGGTTGATCGAGATGTAGATGTGCTTGGTGATCGCCGCCGAGACGACCATGCCGCCGTGCTCCTCGTAGTACGACGGCAGGTCGGTGCCGCCGCCGCCCAGCGTGATCCGCAGCGGGGTGCGGGTGATCAGCACGGCTCAGCCCACCAGCGGGACGTGCGCGACCGCGGCCAGCTGCCAGCCGAGCCGCGCGTCGTCGCGGTTGAGCGGGAAGGTGCGCTTGAAGAAGCCGGTGACGGCCTTCTCGAGGCCGGAGGCCTCGGCGCCGGGCGTCGCGGTGCTCCATGTCGTCGACCAGCTTCTCGCCGCGGGCGACGACGGCCAGCTTGTAGAGGTTGAAGAACGGGAAGCCGGTGCGCAGCACCCGGTCGACGTCGAGGCCGGCCTCGGTCAGCACCTGGTGCAGCGCCGGCGCGGTGAAGTGCCGGAAGTGGCCGATGTGCTTGTCGAACGCCGAGCGCGGGCCGCCCGGGCACGGTGACCACGACCTTGGCGCCGGGCGCGAGCAGCGCGACGGCGTTGCGCATCAGCGGTGACCGGGTCGTCGACGTGCTCGAGCACCTCGGAGCAGACCGCGTGGGTCGCCGGCGGCTGCTCGGCGGTCGCGGGTCACCGGCTCGAGCAGGTTGCGCTCGAAGAACGTGCGCCGGGACGCCCGTCGCGCGCGGCGACCTGCTGGGCCCGGCGGACGCCCTCGGCGCTGTACTCGACGCCGAAGACCTGGACGTCTGCGGGTTCGTCGCCTGCAGGTCGACCGCGAACTGGCCCTGGCCGCTGCCGATGTCGAGCACCACGGCGCCCGTGGGCAGCGCGCCGAGCAGCTTGAGCACCATGGCGTGGCGGTAGTCGTTGGCCGGGTTGCCCTTGGCCGCCTCGCCGTACGTGTCCCAGTGGTCGTCCCAGTCGTCCTGGTCGGTCCCGTCGGCGTTGAGCCGCGCGCCAGCGCTGTCGCTCACAGCGTGTAGCCCGCGGCGCGCGGCGTCGTCGTGGAACATCTGCACGGTCTCGAGCGAGAACTGGTCGAGGTCCTTGCCGAAGCTCGCCATCTTGGCCAGCAGGTCGGGCGTGACGGTGATGATGTGGACGCCGACCTCGCTCGGCCTGGCGGATGTTGAGCACCTCGCGCGGGCTGGCCCAGAGCAGCTCGAGCTCGGGCTCGGGGGCGAGCGCCTGCGAGCGCCTCGGTCATCAGCGGGATCGGGTCGCGGCCGGTGTCGGCGATCCGGCCGGCGAAGACCGAGACGACGTGGCCCGGGCCGCCCTGCGAGCGCCGCGGCCACCGTCTCGACCTGGGCCACGGTCATCAGCGCGGTGACGTTGAGGTGCACGCCGTCGCGCGGACAGCTCGCGGATCACGTCGTCGCTGGGCACGCCCGCGGGTGTTGGTGACCGGGATCTTCACGTAGACGTTGTCGCCCCAGGAGGCGATCAGCCGGGCCTGGCGGACCATCTCGGCCGGCTCGTCGGCGAAGACCTCGAAGGAGATCGGGTGGTCGGTGATGGTCTCGAGGACCTTGCGGGCGAACGCCTCGTAGTCGGTCGACGCCGGCCTTGCGCATCAGCGTCGGGTTGGTGGTGAACCCGGAGATCCGCGGGTCCTCGGCGAGGGCGATCATGCTCTCGAGGTCGGCGCCGTCGGCGTAGATCTTCACGTGCGGATCTCCAAGTCGGTCAGGTGCCGTGCCCGGGTCGTGGCGCCGTCGGCGCCGCAGACCTTCAGGACATGATCCCGTGCCTCGGCCAGAGAGCCAAAACGCGCGTCCGGCGAGTCCCGGAGCGGTTCTCCGAGCCCCCAGTCGATCGTAGACCGACGCGCACGCCGGCCCGGTGGGCCGCGTCGACGTCGCGCCAGCGGTCGCCGACGCACGACGCTGCGGTCGAGGTCGAGGTCCAGCCGGCGGGCGGCGTCGAGGATCATCCCGGGCCGCGGCTTGCGGCACCAGCAGCCGTCGGCGTCGTCGTGCGGGCAGACCACGACGTCGTCGAGCGGCAGCTGCCGCGCGCAGCGCGTCGTGCATCGCGTCGAGCTCGGCCGGGTCGAGCGCGCCGCGGGCGAGGTCGGGCTGGTTGGTGACGACGACCAGGGCCAGCCCGGCGTCGGCGAAGCGCCCGGCAGGCCTCGACCACCCCGGGCAGCAGCTCGAAGTCCTCGGCGCCGCCGCGGCGGGACCGGCACGCCGTCCTCGACGAACGGCCGGTTGAGCACCCCGTCGCGGTCGAGGAAGACGGCCGGGCCGTCCGGGTCACGAGTCGAGCAGCCCCGCGCGGGCCTCGTCGGCCATCGGCGGTCATCGAGTCGCGCAGCGCCTCGGGGCCGGTGCGCTCGGTTGCGCCCAGCCGAGCGCGCGGATCTTGCCGGTCGCGATCCGCACGACCGGCACGTCGCCCTTCCAGCCGCGGTCGCCGCCGGTGTACTCGAACGTCGTCGGCCCCGGGCTCGAGGCCGAGCACCTCGCATCGCGAGCTCGGCGATCTCGGTGACGGTGACGTAGTCGCCGGTCGCGACGTTGAAGGCGTCGAACGGCGTGTCGCGCCTGCGAGCCGGCCAGCAGCACGGCGTCGATGACGTCCTCGACGTAGATGTAGGACTTGCTCTGCTGGCCGTCGCCGAGGATGCGCAGCCGGGTCGGGTCGTCGAGCAGCCGGCGGACGAAGTCGAAGCCGACGCCGTGGGTCTGGCTGCGGGCCGACCACGTTGCCGAAGCGGAAGCGCGCGCACGGTGAAGTCGAACATCGCGGCGTACGACGCCAGGAGCGCCTCGCCGGCCAGCTTGCTGGCGCCGTAGGTCGACGTCGGGCACCATCGGGCCGTGGTCCTCGGCCGCCTCGAGCTCGCCGAGGTCGCCGTAGACGCCGCTGCCGCGGGCGTAGAGCACCAGCGCGACCCCGGCCATGCCGGGCCGCCTCGGCGACGTGGTGGGTGAGCAGCGTGCCCTGGTCGAAGTCGATCGCCGGGTTGGTCACGGCCGCGGCGATGTCCGGGTTGGAGGCCAGGTGGATCACCGTGTCGTGGCCGCGCGAAGGTCGTCGGTGAGCGTCGGCCAGGTCGCCGACGTCGGCGCGGACGACGCGTCAGCCGCGGGTCGTCCTTGACCGCGCTCGAGGTGCCAGTCGCGGCCGGAGGAGAAGTTGTCGTAGACGGTGACCTGCTCGGTGTGCCGGGTCGGACGAGCAGCCGCGCGACGAAGTGGCTGCCGATGAAGCCGGCGCCGCCGACGACGCAGACGCGCTGCGGAGGCGCGTCGCGTCATACGACGGACTCCCACTTGGTCGCGGCGACCGGCGAGCGCGGGGTGGCTGACCAGCAGGTGCCAGATCACGCAGCACAGCCCCTCGGTGTGCGGGGTGATGTGGTCGGCGAACAGTCGGCGGCACGATCACGCAGGCGTCGGCGAGCTGCGGCGGTGTTGCCGCCGTCGCGGCCGACGATGCCGAAGATCGAGGCGCCGCGCTCCTTGGCGAGCGTCGAGCGCGGCCACGATGTTGGTCGAGACGTTCTTCTCGGCGTTGCCGCCGCCGACCGAGAAGACCAGCACGGCGTCGTCGGCGTCGAGCCGCGAGCCCTTCAGCCACGCGGCGAACGTGGTGTCCCAGCCCTCGTCGTTGGCCCGGGCGGTCAGCTCGGAGACGTTGTCGGTGGGGGAGTAGGACTCGACGTCGCAGATCTTGCGGAAGTCGTTGACCGCGTGGCTGGCCGAGCCCGGCCGAGCCGCCGACGCCGAGGATGAACAGCCGGCCGCCGCGCTCGCGGACGGCGGCGATGCCCGTCGGCCATCGCCTCGATCGCGTCGGTGTCGAGGGTCTGGACGAGCGTCCACCGTCTCGCGCGAGGAAGTCCTCGGTGAAGGTCATGCGGTCTCCTGGCGGTGCTCCTGTGTCGACGGTGGCGACCGCGAAGGTGTTGAGGCCGAACTTGTGCCGGAAGCACTTGATGGCGTGCGGCATGAAGCCGGCCTTGACCATCAGCGGCCAGAGGTCGCTGCGGGTCGTAGTACATCTTGTGGTCGTCCATCTCCTCGGCCGGCGAGAGGCCGAGCCTGAACGCGGAGTACTCCAGGGCGCGCTTGCCGCGCCACGACGGCACGTTGACCGCGCAGACCCCGCCGGGGCGCAGCACGCGGTGGAACTGCGCCGAGGGTCAGCTCCGGCTCCCAGAGGTGCTCGACCACCGACATGCAGAGCACGACGTCGAGCGAGGCGGTCGCTCGACCTGCGTCCATGGCGCTCGGGCAGCAGCGCCCTCGATGGCGCGCGACCTTGGGGTGCGTCGGCCAGGTCGGGCGCCAGGGAGACGTCGACCAGCGTGGCGCGTGCCGCACCTCGCCGAGCACCGTGCGCATGAACGTCGGCGTCGTAGCCGCAGCCGATGTCGGCGACGTCCTTGCCGACCAGCGGTGCCGACGACCCGCTCGATCTGGCGCTTGGACAGCCACACGCCGAACCGGTCGACGACGGTGACGTCGCCGCTCTCGCCGAAGGAGCTGGACCGCCCGTCGGCGCTCAGTCACCGGTCATCGGCCGGCGCCGTAGCTGACGCTGCGTCGCGTGCAGCAGCAGGGTGAAGCAGAAGGTCGAGAAGCCGACGATCATCAGCAGCAGGCCGAGTGATCGCCGAGGTGGGTGATCGTGGCCGACGGGTCGCGGCAGCGTGAAGTCGTGGCTGATGAACGTACGACCAGCAGCACGACGTCGAGCACGCAGCCCGACGGCGAAGAGCGACGCCGCTGATCACCATCGTCTTGGTGTAGCGGAAGATCCGTCGCCAGCGTTCGCGGTGTCGTCCGCCGTAGTCGAGGAAGACGTGGGCCAGGCAGCCGAAGTAGATGCTCTGCAGGCCGATCACCGCCAGCGCGACGCCGATCAGCATCGTGTAGCAGGCTGAACGTGATCTCGCCGATCGTGATGTCGCCGAAGGACAGCGGCAGCGTCAGCAGCAGCCCGAGCAGCGAGCAGCACGATGCCCGGCTTGAACAGGAAGAACTCGGCGCCGTGGACGAACATCGCGCGCAGGTTGATCCAGGCGGCGGCGAACGGCGAGAACCAGCCGGACCGCTTGTGGTGGGAGAGCCGGCCCTCGCGGTCCTTGAGGAAGGTGACCGGCACCTCGGTGGTCCGCAGCTCCATCCGGACCGACTTGAGCACCATCTCCGAGGCGTACTCCCACGACTGGGAGACGATGCCCATCCGCACCAGCGCGTCGCGGGTGATGCCGCGCATGCCGCAGTGGATGTCGCTGAAGTGGCTGCCGTAGAGACGGTTGAGGATCCAGGTGGTGAACGGCGTGCCGAAGTACTGGTGCAGCGCGCGGCATCGCGCCCGGCTCGATGCGAGCCCTTCCAGCGCGAGCCCATGGCGTACTCGGTGCCGTCGCGCATCGCCTCGACGAACGGCGCCAGCTGGCGGAAGTCGTAGGTGCAGTCGGCGTCGCCCATGACCACGTAGCGGCCGCGGACGTAGGGGATGGCGTCGATGTAGGCGCGGCCGAGCCCGCGCTTGCGGCGTGTGCAGCACCCGGGCGCCGCCGGCGAGCGGCGAGCTCGGGGGTGCGCGTCGGTCGGAGCTGTCGACGATCAGGATCTCGCCGACGCACGCCGGCGTCGCGCAGGCCCTCGTGGCACCAGGCGACGAAGTCCTCGATCGTGATCTCCTCGTTGACCGCCGGGCACGAGGATGCGTGACCTCGGGGTCGGGCTCGTCGTCCGCCGGGACCAGCAGGGTGACCTCGGGGTCGGTGGGGGAGGTGAACGCGCGGACACCGGGGAGGGCGCACGCGGCCTCGAGCCCGGCGGGGACCTGGGTGCCCACGGGCGTCAGCGACTCGAGCACGTCTGGCACGTACGGCACCCTAACAACGCGGGGGCTCCCGCTCCCCATTCACGAGCGGTTCCCGGCGCGCGTCGGAAGCGCCCCGGGCGGCGCCGATTGCATGCTTTTCGTCGCCCGGACGGAATCGGTCACGGATGACCTGACTTTTCTCGTCCGACTTCGACCGTGGTAATGGGATGTCGAATTGTCCCTTTGCCGGTATTTGGATGAAACCGTGCGGATCTGCAACGATCATTGCAAGTCTGGGATCCGTGGATCCGACGGGGCATCGTTTCTCTCGGAATGCCATCGGCACGGAAAGGCAATCACCACCATGGCGCAAAAGGTGCACATCGTCCTCGAGGACGACCTTGACGGCAGTGACGCCACCCAGACGGTCTCGTTCGGCCTCGACGGCACGTCCTACGAGATCGACCTGAACGACAAGAACGCCGCGGCCCTGCGCGACGCCCTGGCCGCCTACGTGGGCCACGGCCGCAAGGTGAGTGGCGCCCGCCGCGGCCGACGGTCGTCGGCCGCCTCGAGCACCGGCCACTCCGCCAAGGAGATCCGCGACTGGGCCCGCTCCCACGGCCACGACGTCCCGGAGCGTGGCCGCATCCCCGCCGTGCGCGAGGCCTTCGAAACCGCCCACTGACGTCCGCGCGGCTCGAGCCGCGGAGCTCGCTGCGTTCGAGGAGGGCGCTCTGCGCCCGTCTCGAAACCGCGGGAGGCGGGGCTGGACTCGCTGACGCTTTGAGGAGGGCGCTCTGCGCCCGTCTCGAAACCGCGGCGGCGGGGCGGACTCGCGGCGCGGGAAGGGCGCTCTCCGCCGGCTCAACCGCGGGGGCGGACTCGGCTGACGCTGGTTGAGGAGGGCGCTCTGCGCCCGTCTCGAAACCGCGGGAGGCGGGGCTGGGACTCGGCTGACGCTGGTTGAGGAGGGCGCTCTGCGCCCGTCTCGAAACCGCGGGAGGCGGGGCTGGGACTCGATCGTTTCCCAGCCCAGGCGTACGTGGCTTCGTCGGCTCGCGCACCCGCGAGCGAGCTCGCGTCTGCGCCGAGCCTTCTCAACCTCCTCGCTGATCGCGGTCCGAGCAAGCTCGGCCCGCGCGCTCGGATGTTCGCTGTCAGCGGATGCGACGCCGTGCTCCCGTGCGGGAACGCGTAGGCTGGCTGTGGGGTTGTCCGAGCGACCCCACCGGAAGCTTCGAGGAGACACGCATGTTCGAGCGGTTCACGGACCGAGCCCGCCGGGTGGTCGTGCTGGCCCAGGAAGAGGCCCGCATGCTCTCCCACAACTACATCGGCACCGAGCACATCCTGCTCGGCCTCATCCACGAGGGCGAGGGCGTCGCCGCCAAGGCCCTCGAGAGCCTCGACATCTCGCTCGAGGCCGTGCGCGCCCAGGTCGAGGAGATCATCGGCCAGGGCCAGCAGGCCCCCAGCGGCCACATCCCCTTCACCCCGCGCGCCAAGAAGGTGCTCGAGCTGTCCCTGCGCGAGGCGCTGCAGCTCGGCCACTCCTACATCGGCACCGAGCACATCCTGCTCGGCCTGATCCGCGAGGGCGAGGGCGTCGCCGCCCAGGTGCTGCAGAAGCTCGGCGCCGACCTCAACCGGGTCCGCCAGCAGGTCATCCAGCTGCTCTCGGGCTTCCAGGGCAAGGAGTCGACGGCCTGCGCGGCCGCCGCGGCCGGCGGCGGCGACGCGCCGTCGTCCTCGCTGGTCCTCGACCAGTTCGGCCGCAACCTGACCCAGGACGCCCGCGAGGGCAAGCTCGACCCGGTCATCGGCCGCGAGCAGGAGATCGAGCGGGTCATGCAGATCCTGTCGCGCCGCACGAAGAACAACCCGGTGCTGATCGGCGAGCCCGGCGTCGGCAAGACGACGATCGTCGAGGGCCTGGCCCAGGACATCGTCAAGGGCAACGTGCCCGAGACGCTCAAGGACAAGCAGATCTACACCCTCGACCTCGGCGCGCTGGTCGCCGGCTCGCGCTACCGCGGTGACTTCGAGGAGCGGCTCAAGAAGGTGCTCAAGGAGATCCGCACCCGCGGCGACATCGTGCTGTTCATCGACGAGATCCACACCCTCGTCGGCGCCGGTGCGGCCGAGGGCGCGATCGACGCCGCCAGCATCCTCAAGCCGATGCTGGCCCGCGGCGAGCTGCAGACCATCGGCGCCACCACGCTCGACGAGTACCGCAAGTACCTCGAGAAGGACGCCGCGCTGGAGCGCCGGTTCCAGCCGATCCAGGTCGCCGAGCCGTCGATCGCGCACACCATCGAGATGCTCAAGGGGCTGCGCGACCGCTACGAGGCGCACCACCGCGTCACGATCACCGACGAGGCGCTGGTCTCGGCGGCGACGCTGGCCGACCGCTACATCTCCGACCGGTTCCTGCCCGACAAGGCCATCGACCTGATCGACGAGGCCGGCTCGCGGCTGCGGATCCGGCGGATGACCGCGCCGGCCGACCTGCGCGAGTACGACGACAAGATCGGCGACGTCCGCCAGCGCAAGGAGGCGGCGATCGACGGGCAGGACTTCGAGGCCGCGGCCCGCCTGCGCGACGAGGAGAAGCAGCTGATCCTCAAGAAGTCCGAGCGCGAGAAGCAGTGGCGCGCGGGCGACATGGACGAGGTCGCCGAGGTCGACGAGGAGCTGATCGCCGAGGTGCTCGCCGTCGCGACCGGCATCCCGATCGTCAAGCTGTCCGAGGAGGAGTCGACCCGGCTGCTCAAGATGGAGGACGAGCTGCACAAGCGCGTCATCGGCCAGGAGGAGGCCGTCAAGGCGCTCTCCCGGGCGATCCGCCGTACCCGTGCCGGCCTCAAGGACCCCAAGCGCCCCGGTGGCTCGTTCATCTTCGCCGGCCCGTCCGGTGTCGGTAAGACCTGGCTGTCCAAGACGCTCGCCGAGTTCCTGTTCGGCGACGAGGACGCGCTGATCCAGCTCGACATGTCCGAGTACGGCGAGAAGCACACCGTCTCGCGGCTGTTCGGCTCGCCTCCCGGCTACGTCGGCTACGAAGAGGGCGGCCAGCTCACCGAGAAGGTGCGGCGCAAGCCGTTCTCGGTCGTGCTCTTCGACGAGGTCGAGAAGGCGCACCCCGACATCTTCAACAGCCTGCTGCAGATCCTCGAGGAAGGTCGCCTGACCGACTCGCAGGGCCGGGTGGTCGACTTCAAGAACACCGTCATCATCATGACGACCAACCTCGGCACCAGGACATCGCCAAGGGCATCCACCTCGGCTTCGCGCAGAGCGGCGACCCGGCCGGCTCCTACGAGCGGATGAAGAACAAGGTCCAGGAGGAGCTCAAGCAGCACTTCCGGCCCGAGTTCCTCAACCGCGTCGACGAGATCATCGTGTTCCCGCCGCTGTCGCAGGAGCAGATCATCCACATGGTCGACAACATGATCGCCGCGGTCGAGATCGCGGCTGAAGGACCGCGACATGCGGCATCGAGCTGACCCAGGCGGCCAAGAACCTCCTGGCCGAGCGGGGCTTCGACCCGGTGCTGGGTGCCCGGCCGCTGCGCCGCACGGTCCAGCGCGAGATCGAGGACGTCCTCGCCGAGAAGATGCTCTACGGCGAGGTCGGCCCCGGTCAGATCGTGCTGGTCGACGTCGAGGGCGAGGGCCCGACCGCGACCTTCACCTTCGCGGGCCAGAAGGTCGGCGAGCTGCCCGACCTGCCGCCGTTCGAGACGGCCGGCGTCGAGGTCGGCGACGCCGCTCGGTGACCTGACCGACGACGAGCCCGGTCCGATCGACGTGCCCAAGTCGGGCGGCGACGACTGACCCTGGGTCAGCGCACCAGTCAGAGCACGAAGCTGTCGGCGGCGGCCTGGGTGACCAGGCCGTCGTCGATCAGCGTCCGAAGGCAGCGCTCCCGCTGCGCGCGGTCGGGCCAGGCCGCCTCCAGCCGGCTCGCGGTGCACCGGCCCGTCGCTGTCGCGGAGCACCGCCATCAGCCGGCCGCGGCACTGCCGGTCGGTGCCGGCCCAGGCCTGGCCGCGCCGCGGCGGTCCGGCGTACGCCGGTGACCGGCGGCACGCCAGGCGCACAGGTCGGCGACCGGGCAGTCCGCGCACCGCGGGGCGGCCGCCGTGCAGACCAGGGCGCCGAGCTCCATCACCGCCACCGCCCAGGTGGCGGCGGTCCCGTCGTCCTCGGGCAGCACCGAGGCGGCCAGGTCGCGCTCGGCCCGGGTCACCGAGGGGCCGGGGAGCTCGACGCCGCCCAGCGCGCGGGCGAACACCCGGCGCACGTTGGTGTCGAGGACGACGTGCCTGCGCCCGAAGGCGAACGACGCGACCGCGGCCGCCGTGTAGTCGCCGACGCCCGGGCAGGGCTGAGCAGCTCGTCGTACGACGCGGGCAC
The DNA here is from genome assembly GCA_963791175.1 of uncultured Actinomycetota bacterium. Lineage (GTDB taxonomy): Bacteria > Actinomycetota > Actinomycetes > Propionibacteriales > Nocardioidaceae > Nocardioides. Next base: position 916,248 of record CAWBRC010000004.1, on the reverse strand, counting down.
CTCGCCGTCGTAGCCGCTCGACGATCGCGGCGGCCGCCGCGTGCAGCCGCAGCGCCCGCCGCGGGTAGCCCAGCCGGCCCCACGCCCGCACCGCCTCGCCGGTGCGGCTCCGCCGCGAGGTCGGCCGGCGTCGGCCACCGCTCCAGCCACGCTGCGTGCACCGGCAGCACCCGCACGACCGGGGTCTGCTGGAGCATCAGCTCCGAGACCAGCACCGACCACGGCGAGGCCTCCGGGCCGCCGCCAGGGCAGGTCGCGCGCGTGGTCGGCGTACCAGGTCGAGGACCGGTTCGTGCAGAGCGTGCATCGCAGCAGGACGGTAGCCCCTCCGGCGTGGGTACCCGGTCCGCGCGCCCGCGGCGTTCTAGCGTGCTGGACATGCCTGCGAGCACGCGCGGACCCCTGCCTGCCGGGGTCTACTGGCGTCGCCGGCTGGCGGTGCTGAGCGTCGCGCTCGTGGTCTTCCTCGGCGTCGGCAAGGTGCTCGGCCACGGCAGCGACGGCTCGCTCCGACGACCAGGCCGAGCAGGCCGGTGCCTCCACGCTCGACCAGCCCCACCGCGACCGTGCCGGCCGAGCGACCCGACCGCCACGGCCACGAAGAAGGGCAAGAGGGGCAAGGGCCACCAGGGCAAGGGCGGCAAGGGCTCGCAGACGCCCGACCCGACGCCCACGCCGACCCTCCGACGCCGGTGCTGCCCGACCCGACCGGTCCGTGCGCCGACGACGACGTGCTCATCACCCCGACGGTCGCCGCGCCGATCGGCGGCGCGGACGTCACCGTTCCTGCTCAACCTGCAGACCCGAGACGAGCGAGGCGTGCACCTGGCAGGTCTCGCCGGAGACGGTGACGGTCAACGATCGTCTCCGGCCACGACCAGATCTGGCTGAGCAAGCAGTGCCCCGACGCGATCCCCACCCAGGACGTCGTGGTCCGGCTGCGCCTCGGTCACCCAGGTCCCGGTGGTCTGGAGCTCCCGGCGCTCCGACGACGAGCTGCTCGGACCGCACGGCCTGGGCGCTGCCGGGCTTCTACCACGTCCGCAGCCGCGGCCGCTACGGCGGTGAGCCGACCGACGTGCAGTTCGAGCTGGTGCCACCGGCGCCGGCCACCGTGACGCAGACCGCACAGCCCGACGGCGACGGGAAGAAGGACGACGACGCTCGGTAGTCTGGGCCGGTGAGCAGCACCTCCGAGAACCGACCGTGGGGCTCTTGGCACGTCCTCGACGAGGGTGACGGGTTCAAGGTCAAGCGGATCGTCGTGCACCCGCACTCACGACTGTCGTACCAGACCCACGCGCACCGCGCGGAGCACTGGGTGGTCGTCTCGGGCAAGGCCACGTGCACCATCGACGGCGAGAGGGTCGTCGCCGGCCCCGGCGACTGCGTCGACGTGGCGCTCGGCCAGGCGCACCGGATCGCCAACCAGGACGACGACACGCTGGTCATCATCGAGGTGCAGCGGGGCGCCTACACCGGCGAGGACGACATCGTCCGCCTCGAGGACGACTACGGCCGCAGCGAGGACTGACGCAGGCGGTCTCCCGGGTCAGCCGCGCGCGACCAGCGCGTCGAGCTGGACCGAGCCGCCACGCGGCACGGACAGCACCCGGATCGGTGACCGCGCCCGACTGCCGGGGCGCGAACTGGTCCCGCACCACGTAGGTCCGCTGGCGCACGGCCTTCCCGGAGAGGTCGACGGTGTACCAGCGGCTGTGCCCGACCCGGACCTGGACCTTGCCGAGCCGGGGACCGGACGGGGCCGATCAGCCGCAGCTCCCGGACGTCGCGCTGGTGGCCGACGCGGAGCACGGCCCCGACCTTGGTGGCGCGAGCAGGTCGCCGTCGAAGGCGTCGCTGCGGCGCAGCCGCGTCCAGCCGACCCGCGGACCGCCTCGAGGTCGGCCGGCACGAAGAACGTCGTGGTCGCCGGGGTCGGGTCGAGGTTGCCCGCCGCGTCCACCGCCTGCGCCGAGAAGGTCTGCGGGCCCGACCTGAGCCGCGCCAGCGTGACCACGCCGCCCGCGCACGGCCTGCGGCGCCCGTTGACCTCGCAGCGGAACCCGCGCGCCGCCCTCGTTGGAGTTGAGGACCAGCTGGGGGCGACGGGTCAGGGTCACCGGCCAGTCCGGCCGGATGTCGTCGCGGGGCGCGCGGGTGAGGAAGGTGTTGGGCGCCGTGGTGTCGACGTTGAAGGTCGACCGTGACGGGCGTGGCGTCGTGGTCGGCGACGGCCTCGGCCGTGCCGAGGCAGCCCAGCGCACCGTCGCATCCGGCGATCGCGTCGTCGCTCGCATCCACCGCGCGCACCTTGAAGGTGTACGGCACGGCCCCCGACTGCGGCGAGGCCGGTGAACACCGCCGGGCTCGTGCACGGCTGGTACGACGCCGGGTCGTTCGCCGTGGCGTAGAGCTGGCACTCGAAGGTGACCGGATCGGCCTCGCCCGTGCCGCCGGGCGTCCCGGCGAAGTCGAACCGGATCGCCGTGCTGGCGACGTAGCCGCGCGCCGGTGCGGGGGTGGCGCCCACCAGCGTCGTCTCCGGCGGTGTGATGTCGTCGCAGCCGAACGGGTGCGCCGCGCTCGGCGCCTCGTGCTGGCAGCCGGCGTCGGCGTGGGCCGGCGAGGCCACGCCGAGGACCGGCAGCAGCGCGCCGACCAGCGTCGCGCCCAGCAGTGCGGCGTACCTGCAGCTCCGGGAGGACACGGCGGTTACCGGAAGAAGACCTGGCCGTGGACCGTGGCCAGGTCGATCACCACGTTGTCCTGGAACAGGATGATCCGCAGGCCCTCGTTCTGCGAGCCGAAGAAGCTCACCGTCGGACCGGATCCCGTAGGTGAGCGCCCCACCGTTGAAGTCGTAGGTGTCACCGGGCTGGAGCGGGGCGACGGCCGTGCCGTTGACGGTGATCGAGTCGAAGCTGGTCGACGCCGAGCTCGTCACCGGCGCGTTCTCGCGGCGGCTGCTCATGTCGACCCGCGAGGTCAGCCCGTTGATGACCAGGCCCGCGCTCGGCATCGAGACCTGCCCGATCCGGGCCTGCACGAACCCCTTGGCCCGGTTGCGCTTCGCCGGGCCGTGGCCGCGGGTGAACTGCTTGCCGGACCAGGTGTACTGGACGTCGGAGAGGCTGACGATGCCGGGCACCGAGGCGGCGGCGATCTTCTTGGTGCGGACCTTGCCGCTGGTGCCCTCACACGGGATCGAGGTCGGCCCCGACGCCGCCGAAGGACAGCAGGTCGCCGACGTTGACGTTGAGCGCGGTCATCGTGGTCCGGAAGACCCCGGACGGCACCGGGTCGCTGATCCGGCTGGTCGCGCGGCCGAGCTGGATCACGGTCTTGGAGCCGTCGACGGGGCTGTTGACCTGGATCTTCAGCGCGTAGGCGCTGGACTCGGCGCCGTGCGCGGTGGTCCGGCCGTGCCTGCTGCCGAGCCCGAGCGAGCCCAGCCCCGGGATCTCGAGGGTCCCGCCGACCTGGGTGAGCAGCTGGACGACCTGGTTGACCACCTGGTTCACCGGGGTGGCCGCCTGGTTGACGATCTGCAGCAGCTGCTGGACCTCCGGCGGCACCGCCGTGCCGCTGGGCATCTCGAGGCTGATCCCCTGGAAGCCGAAGTCCGAGCCGTAGCCGTAGCGGTCGGCCCCGCCACGGTTCGCGGCGGCGTCGACGTAGGAGTCGGCGATCGACTGCAGCCCCTCGATCTTGAGCACCGGGGTCTGGATGTCGCCGATCGTGCCGCCGACCGCGATGTCGGCGATCAGGTTGATGCCGCGCACGCCGTAGCGGGTGCCCGAGTGGTAGGTCTGGGTCCGGCTGGTGCTGGGGGAGATCTTGACCAGGTCGTTGCCGATGGGCAGCAGCCCGTCGGTGCCGAGGCTCGAGCCCTTGACGGTCTCGCCGCGCAGCTGGCGGGTGCACTTCTGCAGCGCCTGCGCGTCCTTGACGGTCTTCAGCTCGACCCCGTTGACCACGACCTTCGTCCCGAAGGTGTTGGCCCAGTAGGCGTACGGCGTGATCCCGCCCCGCTGCCCCCGGTCTCGCTGGATGTCGGCGGCCGCGGTCCCGGCCGGCCCCATCCCTCCCGTCAGAACGGCCACGGCAGCGACGCCGACGGCGGCGCGACGGCGCCAGGACATGCTCAAGACTCGCTCCTGTCTCCCAACCCGGGTAGCGCCCCAATACCCCCCGCGCGCTGTGATGGCCAACGGCGAGGCGCGGTGCAGGTTACGGGCGAGTACGCAGCCGCAGCGTGACGAACGTCGTACCGCGGAGGTCTAGGCCATGTCTCCCGAGTCCCGGCGGCGCCGGACGCCGCCCCGATCACGCGCTGGCGTCGTTGCCGACCCTCGCAAGACACCCTGTCTGACTTCGTGCCGGCGCCTGGCCAGCGCGCGCCGGGACGACGCCGGCATCCACCCCTACGTGAGAGACATGCCCTAGACGTAGCGCTCCAGGATTGTCGACTCCGCGAGCCGGGAGAGGCCCTCGCGGACGCTGCGGGCCCGCAGCTCGCCGACGCCCTCGACGACCTGCAGGTCCTCGACCCCGGCCGAGAGCAGCTTCTGCAGGGTGCCGAAGTGGTCGACCAGCCGGTCGACCACCGCGGCGGGCAGCCGGGGCACCTTGGCCAGGAGTCGGTAGCCGCGCGGAGCGACCGCGCCGTCGAGGTGCTCGACGCTGCCGAGGCCGAGCACCCGCGCCGCGGACGCCGGGTCGACCAGCTCGGTCGCGGTCAGGGCCTCCAGCCGCTGGAGCAGCACCTCGGGCTGCTTGCCGCGGCGCCCGCCCGGGACGTAGTCGCGGATCACCAGCTCGCGTTCGAGGTCGACGCCGGTGATCGAGCTCCTCGAGCTGCAGGGACAGCAGCCGGCCGTCGGTGCCGAGCTCGAGCACGTAGTCCTCGATCTCGCCGGCGATCCGGGTGACCATCTCGAGCCGCTGGGCGACGACCGCGACGTCGCGCACGGTGACGAGGTCCTCGATCTCGAGGGCGGACAGGGTGCTCGACACCTCGTCGAGGCGGAGCTTGTAGCGCTCCAGCGTGGCCAGCGCCTGGTTGGCCCGCGACAGGATCTGGCCGGAGTCCTCGAGCACGTGGCGGGTCTCGCCGACGTAGGCCGCGATGATCTGCATCGACTGGCTGACCGAGATCACCGGGAACCCGGTCTGCCGCGCCACCCGGTCGGCGGTGCGGTGCCGGGTGCCGGTCTCCTCCGAGGGGATCGTGTGGTCGGGCATCAGGTGCACCGCGGCCTTGAGGATCCGGGTGAGGTCGCGGTCGACGATGATCGCGCCGTCCATCTTGGCCAGCTCGCGGAGCCCGGTCGCGGTGAACGGGACGTCGAGGTCGAAGCCACCGGTGGCGATCGAGTCGACCGTGCGGTCGCTGCCGAGCACGATCAGCGCGCCGGTGCGGCCGCGCAGGATCCGCTCGAGCCCGTCGCGCAGCGAGGTGCCGGGCGCGATCGACGCGAGGGTCGCGCGCAGGCGCAACATCTCATCGGTCCGCTCGGCCATCGCTCCACCCCCTTCGCGTGCAGCAGAAGCGTACGGCCTCGTGGACGGGTCAGCCCTCGTCGGCGGCCCGGAGCCGCGGCGTGCCGGACGTGAGCTGCAGCAGCCGGAGGGCCGAGGCGACGTCTGGGACGTCGAGGACCCGCATGCCGTCGACGGTCCACGACTCCGGTGCGCGCGGCCCGGTCCGGCTGCGGTCGCTCGGCACCACCGCGACCCGGAAGCCGAGCCGGGCCGCCTCGGCGAGCCGCTGCGGGCAGGTCGCGGACCCGGCGCAGCTCGCCGGCGAGGCCGATCTCGCCCATCGCCACCACCCCGGACGGCGGGGCCACGCCCAGGGTGGCCGAGCCGATCGCCACCGCGACGGCGAGGTCGCTGGCCGGCTCGTGCAGCCGGGCGCCGCCCACCGTGGAGGCGAAGACGTCGTAGGAGTGCAGCCGGATCTTGGCAGTGCTGCTGGAGCACCGCCAGCACCATCGCCACCCGCGAGGAGTCGAGCCCGGAGGTCGTGCGCCGGGGCCGCTCGAGCGGTGAGGGGGTGACGAGCGCCTGGACCTCGGCCAGCAGCGGCCGTCGGCCCTCCATCGTCACCGCGACGCAGGTGCCGGCGACCTGACCGGTCTGGTGCTCGACGAAGAGCCCGGTCGGGTCGGTGACCGCGCTGATGCCGTCGGCGCCGAGGTCGAAGCAGCCCACCTCGTCGACCGGGCCGAACCGGTTCTTCATCGCCCGCACCATCCGGAACCGGGAGTTGCGGTCGCCCTCGAAGTGCAGCACCACGTCGACGAGGTGCTCGAGCACCCGCGGCCCGGCGATCGCGCCGTCCTTGGTGACGTGGCCGACGAGCACCGTGGTGATGTTGCGGGTCTTGGCCACCCGGATCAGGGCCGCGGCGACCTCCTTGACCTGGGTGACGCCGCCGGGGACCCCCTCGACCCCCGAGGCGCCGATGGTCTGGATCGAGTCGACGACGAGCAGCGTGGGGCGCACCTGCTCGATGTGGGTGAGGACCGCGCCGAGGTCGGTCTCGGCCGCGAGGAACAGCTCGTCGTGGACGCCGCCGGTGCGGTCGGCGCGCAGCCGCACCTGGGCGGCGGACTCCTCGCCGGTGACGTAGAGGACGCGCTGCCGGCACCCGCGCGGTCTGGGCCGCCACCTCGAGCAGGAGCGTGCTCTTGCCGACGCCGGGCTCGCCGGCGAGCAGGATCGCGGCGCCGGGGACCAGGCCGCCACCGAGCACCCGGTCGAGCTCGGGCACGCCGCAGGTGCGGAACGTCGACTCCTCGACCGAGACCTGGCCGATCGGCACCGCCGGCGCGGTGACCGGGCTGGCCGACGTGCGCAGCGTCGGGCGCGGCCGCCTCGGCCACCGAGCCCCAGGCCTGGCACTCGCCGCAGCGGCCGACCCACTTGGCGGTCTCCCAGCCGCACTCGGTGCAGCGGTAGGCGGGGCGGGTGGTGGTCTTGGGCATGGCAGCAACCTAGGCGGCCGCGCCGACAGCGGGCGTGAGCCGCTCCGCACGGGGTCGTCACCCCTGTGGGTGGACCCCGCGATATCCTGTCTTGGAACGATCCAGAGCACTGGTAGGCAGCAGGGCACAGCACCGCTGGGAGGGGACGTGTCACGACACCATGAGCCGGTTCCCCGTGACCCCGCCGACCCTGGCCGACGTCGCCGAGCGCGCCGGGGTCTCCCGGCAGACGGTGTCCAACGCGGTCAACAACCCCGACCTGCTGCGCGAGGACACCCTGCTCCGCGTCCAGGAGGCGATCGCCGAGCTCGGCTACCTGCCCAACCGCGCGGCCCGCAACCTGCGCACCCGCGCCTCGCACCTGATCGGGCTGCCGATCAAGGCGGTCGAGGAGGGCACGGCCAACGCCGCGATGGACCGGTTCGTGCACTCGCTGGTCGACTCCTCGCGCGAGGCCGGCTACCACGTGCTGCTCTTCTCGGGCACCCGCACCGGCAAGGCCGAGGACGAGCTGCCCGGCGTACGACGACCTGCTGCGCTCGACCGCCGTCGACGCCTTCGTGGTCACCGACACCTACCTCGGCAACCCGCAGGCCGCCTGGCTCAACGAGCGGCGCGCGCCGTTCGTCGCGTTCGGCCGGCCGTGGAACGACGCCGAGGCCCGGCACCCGTGGGTCGACGTCGACGGCGCCGCCGGCGCCGACATGGCCACCACGCACCTGCATCGAGCGCGGCCACCACCGGATCGCCTGGATCGGCTGGCGCAAGGACTCGCTGCTCGGCGAGGACCGCCGGGCCGGCTGGTCGCGGGCGATGCGCTCGCGCGACATCCCGACCACCGGGCTGGCCTCGCGGGTCGAGGACACCGTCGCGTCCGGCCGCGAGGCGAGCGCGGTGCTGCTCGACGAGGCCCAGCCCGCGGCGTTCGTCTGCGCCTCCGACACCCTGGCCATGGGCGTGCTGCACACGCTGGCCGACCGCGGCCTGCGCGCCGGCCGCGACATCGCCGTCACCGGCTTCGACGACTCCCAGGTCGCCCAGATCGTGCCGCCCGGCCTGACCTCGGTGCGGCAGCCGCTCGAGGAGGTCGCCGTCGAGGTGGTCAAGGCGCTCGAGGGCCTGCTCGGCGCTCCGCCCTCGGTGACCCCCGGGCGTGCTGCTGGCTCCGACGCTGGTGGTGCGCGGGTCGAGCTGACGGCGCTGCTCTCCGAAATTGCTCGACTGTCGAGCAATTTCCGAGGTCGACCCCCGGGTGGCGTTCGCCGAGCATCCTCGGCAGTGGGTGCCGAAATGGCTCGGCAGTCACGCGGATGCTCGGAAATTGCTCGACTGTCGACCCTTTCCGACCGGGCAGGATTGGTCAGAACCCCTGCGACCACAGGTTGACCGCGTAGTCGACCTCGATGCCCTCGTGCTCGGCCAGCACCGCCTCGGCGGCCGCGGCGTCGAACTCGATGCGCACGACGCCTCCAGGTCGGCGCGCGAGGAGAACGACCAGCGCATGTCGACCGGGGTCCGGGTCCAGCCGTGGGTCGACCAGAACCGCTCGACCGCGACCGGGTCGACGTCCGGGTAGCCGCGGCGGAACCAGCCGCCGAACGTCGAGCGGGTCGGGTCGTTGTCGATCGACGAACGCGTGCCGCCGCGGCGTACGACGCGGTCCAGCTCGGCCAGGCCGGGCTCGCAGCCCGGACCGAAGAAGTAGGCCCACCGGGCGTGCACGACGTCGACCGACGCGTCGGGCAGCGGCAGCGCCTGGGCGGTGCCCTGGTGCACGGTCACGTTCGGCAGCGCGCGGGTGCGGCGACGGGCCAGCGCGACCAGGTCGGGGTGCGGCTCGACGCCGACCACCGACGCGCGCGGTCGTCGGCGAACCGCGGCAGGTGGAAGCCGGTGCCGCAGCCGACGTCGAGCACGTCGCGGCCGGCCCAGTCGACGCGACGCGACGCATCGCGGCCCCGAGCCGGCCGTCGGGGTCGACGGCGCGGTTCTCGATCTCGTACGTCGCGGGGTGGTGCCAGATGTTGGGGCTCGGGCGAGCGCCCCGGGAGTGCGACGGCTCAGGGCGTCAGATCCGGACGAGGCCGTGCGGGGTCTGCACCTGCACGGCGATGATGCCGGGGGTGCCGTTGGGGGCGACCCACTCGACCTTGACGTCCTCGAGCGGCGCCTCGACGGTCTCGCCGAGCCACTCGCTGACGCGCTGCGGGTCGCCGGCGATCTCCAGGCAGGCCAGCGAGTAGTCGCCGGTCGGCGCCCGTGCTCGGGTGCAGCTCGGCCGGGCTCTCCCACTCGATGAAGAACGGCAGCTGCGGGTCGGCGATCAGGCCGTTGACGCCGATCTGCTTCCAGCGCAGCTCGGTGCCGTCGGGGCGGTGCCGGTTGCCGATCACGGCCTCGCGGCCGAGCCGCTGCTCGACCGACGGTGATGTCGTCGACCGCGACGACCCAGCCGAGCCAGCCGCCGCCGAGCGCGGAGCGGGCGCGGACGGCCTGGCCGAACGGCGCCTTGTCGGAGGCCGGGTGGTCGAGCACCTCGACGATCTCGAGGTAGGTGTGGTCGGCGAGCGGCAGGATCATGTTGCGGGTGCCGAAGCGCGGGTGCACGCCGCCGTCGACGAATCCGGGTCCGAGCAGTCCCCCGATGCGCTCGGCCGTCGCGGCGAGGCCATCGGGTCCGGCGGCGAAGGAGAGATGGTCGAGGCGCATGGAGAGATTGTGAATGCCAGCGGTCGCTCGTCACCGACAGCGGGGTCGGCTGTCTCTTGACGTCGAGACGTTCACCGACGGGTCAGTGCGGGTCGGCCGGGTGCAGCGCCAGCGCCGAGCGCGAGCGCAGGTGCGCCTCGCAGTGCCGCACCAGCTCGTCGTACGCCGCCTCGCCCATCAGCGCGATCAGCTCGGGCGCGTGGGTGAGGTAGAGCGGCTCGGGCGCGACGTGCGCCTCGGTGTTGCCGGAGCAGTACCAGTCGAGGTCGTGGCCGCCGGGGCCCCAGCCGCGCCGGTCGTACTCGCCGATCGAGACCTCGGTGTACGTCGTGCCGTCCTGGCGCTCGACGTTGCGGAACGTACGCCGGATCGGCAGCTGCCAGCACACGTCCGGCTTGGTCTCGAGCGGGTTCTTCTCGAGCACGAAGCGCCAGCGCGTGCAGGGCGCAGCCGGCGCCGAGGTGGAAGTCCGTGGCGGTTGTGGAAGACGCACGCCGCTGGCCGTCGACTCGACGACCGGGTCTTGCGCTCGCCGTCCTCGTCGATCTCGATCCAGTCCCTTCTTGACCGACTTCGCCCGGCCGCCTCGGGCTTGCTGCTGCCACAGCGTCTCGTCGAGCTGGCCGACGTACGCCGCCACCCGCTTCTCGTCGTCCTTGTCGGCGAAGTGCGCGCCGAGGGTGCAGCAGCCGACGTCGGGGGCGTCCGTGTAGATGCCCTGGCAGCCCTGGCCGAAGATGCAGTGTGTAGCTCGACGTCAGCCAGGTCAGGTCGCAGCGCATCACCTCCGACTCGTCGGCGGGGTTGACGAACTCGACGAACGCGCGGGGAAAGACCAGGTCGACCTCGGGCACCGGTCCAGCCTACGGCGCGGGGCGGCACAGGTACGTTGGACCCATGCGCCTGGGCGTCCTCGACATCGGGTCCAACACCGGGCACCTGCTCGTGGTCGACGCCCACGGCGGTGCCGCGCCGCTGCCGGCGTACTCCTACAAGGAGCCGCTGCGGCTCGCCGAGCACCTCGACGAGGCGGGCGCCGTCGTCGCAGACCGGCATCGACGCGCTGACCGCGTTCACCGCCGAGGCGCTGCGGGTCGCCGAGGACAAGGGCTGCGAGGACATGCTCGGCTTCGCGACCTCCGCGGTCCGCGACGCCGGCAACTGCGACGCCGTGCTCGAGCACGTCGCACGAGCGCACCGGCGTGACGATCGACGTGCTGTCCGGCGAGGACGAGGCGCGGCTGACCTTCCTCGCCGTACGCCGCTGGTTCGGCTGGTCGGCCGGGCCGGCTGGCGGTCTTCGACATCGGCGGCGGCTCGCTGGAGATCGCGGGCGGCGCGCGACGAGGCGCCCGACGTCGCCTGGTCGCTGCCGCTCGGCGCGGCCCGGCTGGCGCGCACGCACTTCGCCGGCCGGCCGCCCGACGACGACGACCGTCCGCGACGCTGCGCAAGCAGATCCGGGCCGACATCGCCCGCGACGCCGGGCCACCTGCTGCGCGGCGGCGCGCCGGACCACGCGGCGGCGACCTCGAAGACGTTCCGCTCGCTGGCCCGGATCTGCGGCGCCGCGCCGTCGGCCGACGGCGCCGCTGGTGCCGCGCACCCTGCCGCTGCGCCGAGCTGCGCGAGTGGATCCCCAAGCTGGTCGCGATGGACGCCGACGAGCTGGCCGACCTGCCCGGCGTCTCGCCGAGCCGGACCCACCAGATCGTGCCGGGCGCGCTGGTCGCCGAGGCCGTGCATGGACATCTTCGACCTCACCGAGCTCGAGATCTGCCCGTGGGCGCTGCGCGAGGGCGTGATCCTCGAGCGACTCGACCAGATCGTGCGGTGCTCGGCATGAGCACGACGTGACCCGGATCGGGCTCTCCACCGTCCTCGGTCTACCCCGAGTCGTCCGCGCACGCCTTCGGGTACGCCGCGAGCCTCGGGCTACGACGCGGTCGAGGTGATGGTCGGATCGACGCGCTGAGCCAGCAGATCGCGGCGGTCAAGCAGCTCTCCGAGCACCACGACGTCCCGGTCTCGGCGGTGCACGCGCCGTGCCTGCTCTTCACCCAGCGGGTCTGGGGCACCGAGCCGTGGGGCAAGCTCGAGCGCTCGGCCGAGATGGCGCACGGCGGTCGGCGCCGAGGTGGTCGTCGTGCACCCGCCGTTCCGCTGGCAGAAGGAGTACGCCGCGCGACTTCGTCAACGGCATCGCGGCGCTCGAGGAGTCGACCGGCATCGCCTTCGCGGTCGAGAACATGTACCCGTGGCGGGCCTCGTCGCGGCGCGGCATGGAGATGTACCTGCCCGGCTGGGACCCCTCCGCCGAGCCCTACGCCAACACCACCATCGACCTCTCCCACGCGGCGATCGCGCAGCTCCGACCTGATCGCGATGGCCGACCGGCTCGGCGACCGGCTGCGGCACATCCACCTCACCGACGGCACCGGCTCGGCCAAGGACGAGCACCTCGTGCCCGGCCGCGGCTCGATCGGCGCCGCCGAGTTCCTGCGCCACCTCGCGCGCACCGGCTTCGGCGGCGAGATCGTCGCTCGAGATCAACACCCGCAAGTGCCGCCGACCGCGAGGAGCGCGAGACGGACCTGCGCGAGTCGCTGGAGTTCGCCCGCGAGCACTTCTTCGCCGCCGGACGCCGGCTGATGACGCGCCGCGCCGCGGCGCGGGCGCCGCCCCGGGGCGCCGGACACCCGGGCGGCGATCCTGGCCGCGGCGCGGGAGCTGTTCGCCGCGCAGGGGTACGCCGGCACGTCGATGCGCGCGGTCGCCGCCGCCGCCGGGGTCGACGCGGCGCTGGTGCACCACTACTTCGGCACCAAGGACGACCTGTTCCTCGCCGCGCTCGAGCTGCCGGTCGACCCGCGGGCGGCGCTCGCTGCCGGCGATCGAGGGCGGCGCCGACGGCGCGGGGGAGCGGCTGCTGCGGGTCTTCCTCTCGGTCTGGGACGACCCGGAGCCTCCGGCTGCCGCTGCTCGGGCTGGTCCGCGGCGTCGTCGACCCGGACGGGCAGCGGCTGCTCCGCGACGGGTTCCTCCCGATGGTCCTCGGCCCGGTCGGCCTCGCGCTCGGGCATCGACGAGCCGGAGCGCCGGATGCCGCTGCGTCGCCTGCCAGGTGCTCGGCCTCATCCTGGTGCGCTACGTGCTCGCGGTCGAGCCGCTCGCCTCGATGCCGGCCGACGAGCTGGTCGCGATCGTACGCGCCGACGCTGCAGCGGTACCTGACCGGGCCGCTGCCGTAGCCTCCGAGTCCAGTAACCGGTGTTCGTGCACTCATGGGCGCTCGAGCACCGACAGTCGCACGAACGCTCAGTACACTTGCGCGAGCCGCACACCGAGCGCATAATTCAGCACATGGTGAAAAACGCGGTCGAGGTGCGCGACCTCCCCGTCGTCCGCGGCGGCCACGCGGTCCTCCAGCACCTCGACCTCACGATCGGCGGCGGGCGTGACCGGGCTGCTCGGGCCGTGCGGCTGCGGCAAGTCGACGCTGATGCGCTGCCTCGTCGGCGTGCAGCAGGTCGCGGGCGGCGACGGTCCGGGTCCTCGGCGAGCCGGCCGGCAGCGCGCCGCTGCGCGACCGGATCGGCTACGTCACCCAGGCCGCGAGCGTGTACGACGACCTCACCGTCGCCGAGAACCTCCGCGTTCTTCGCCCGGGTGCTCGGCGTCGACCGGCGACGAGGTGGACCGGGTCGTCGAGGCGGTCGACCTCGGCTCGCACGCCGACCAGGTCGTCGGCCGGCTCAGCGGCGGCCAGCGCTCCCGGGCCAGCCTCGCGGTCGCCCTGCTCGGCAGCCCGACCTGCTCGTGCTCGACGAGCCCACGGTCGGGCCTCGACCCGGTGCTGCGCCGCGACCTGTGGGCGCTGTTCCACCGCCTCGCCGACGACGGGGCGGCGGTCTTCGTCTCCAGCCACGTGATGGACGAGGCCGAGCGCTGCGACCGGCTGCTGCTGATGCGCGACGGCGCGGATCATCGCCGACGGCACCCCGGAGGAGATCAAGCGCGAAGGCCGGCGCCGACCGACATCGAGGCGGCGTTCCTCGCGATCGTGGAGGCGACGCGGCATGACGCCCCGGATCACCCTCGCCGTCGCCGGCCGGGTGCTGCACCCAGCTCCGCCGCGACCACCGCACGCTCGGCGCATGCTGCTGGTGCTGCCGTGCCTGCTGATCACGCTGCTCTGGTGGATGTTCGACGGACTCCGTCCGGCGACCTTCGACCGGTTCGGGCCGGCGCTGCTCGCGATGTTCCCGTTCATCGTGATGTTCCTGGTGACCAGCGTGACCACGCTGCGCGAGCGCTCCAGCGGCACCCTCGAGCGGCTGCTGGCGATGCCGATGGGCAAGCTCGACTTCCTGCTCGGCTACGCGCTCGCGTTCGGCGCTGGTCGCCGCCGTCCAGGCCGCTGCTGGCGGTCGCGGCTCAGCGTCGGGCTGCTCGGCCTCGACGTCCAGGGCCCGGTCTGGCTGCTCGGCCGTGGTCGCGGTGGTCGACGCGGTGCTCGGCACCGCGCTCGGCCTGTTCGTCAGCGCCTTCGCGCAGACCGAGTTCCAGGCCGTGCAGTTCATGCCGCTGATCGTGATCCCGCAGATCCTGCTGTGCGGGCTGTTCGTGCCGCGCGACCAGCTGCCCGCCGTGCTCGAGGCGGTCAGCAACGTGCTGCCGCTCTCCTACGCCGTCGACGCGATGCAGCACCTGACGCAGAGCACGCGACCGCCGAGGTCTGGCCCGACCTCGCGGTGGTCGCGGCGTTCGCGCGTGGCCGGCCTCGCCCTCGGCGCCGCGACCCTGCGGCGGCGTACGCCCTGAAGGGCCCGCGGGGTCCGACGTAGCCTGGGCGGCATGGCGCTCCTCCGCCAGCCGCTGCTCCTGCTCGCCCGCAGCGAGCGGTCAAGAAGCTCGTCAGCACGATGCCGGTCTCGGCGGGGATCGTCCGCAGCTACGTCCCCGGTGAGACCACCGAGTCCGTCGTCGACGCCACCGCCGTCCTGGTCGACGACGGGCTCCGGGTCACCCTCGACTTCCTCGGCGAGGACACCCTCGACGCCGAGCAGGCCGACGCCACGGTCGCGGCGTACCTCGACGTGCTCGAGCAGCTCGTCGGCCCGCGGCCTGACCCGCGAGCGCCGAGGTGTCGGTCAAGCTCTCCGCGATCGGCCAGGCGCTGCCCGACAGCGGCCACAAGATCGCGCTCGAGAACGCCCGCACCATCTGCCGCGCCGCCCGCAACGCCGGCACCACGGTGACCCTCGACATGGAGGACCACACCACCACCGACTCGACGCTGGCGATCCTGCGCGAGCTGCGCAAGGACTTCCCCGAGACCGGCGCGGTGCTCCAGGCCTACCTGCACCGCACCGAGGCCGACTGCCGGGCGCTGGCCTACGAGGGCTCGCGGGTGCGGCTCTGCAAGGGCGCCTACAACGAGCCCGAGGAGGTCGCCTTCCAGGACCGACCTCGACGTCGACAAGTCCTACGTGCGCTGCCTCAAGGTGCTGCTGGCCGGGCAGGGCTACCCGATGATCGCGACCCACGACCCGCGGATGGTCGAGATCGCGTCGTCGCTGGCGAGCCGCTACGGCCGCGACGCCGGGCTCCTACGAGTTCCAGATGCTCTACGGCATCCGCCCCGAGGAGCAGCGCCGGCTGGTCGAGGCCGGGCGAGACGGTGCGGGTCTACATCCCCTACGGCGCCGAGTGGTACGGCTACCTGATGAGACGCCTCGCCGAGCGTCCGCAGAACCTGTCATTCTTCGTGAGATCCCTGATCTCGAAGAAGTGAGGCGCAGCCGTGACAGCAGACCGCCATCCTCGGCGCCGGCGTCATGGGCGAGACCCTGCTCTCCGGGCCTGGTCCGCGCCGGCCGCCGCGTCGACCACCTGCTGGTCGGCGAGAAGCGCGCCGAGCGCGCCCGCGAGCTCGAGGAGCGGTACGGCGTCGCCGTGGTCGGCAACGTCGAGGCGGCCGCGAAGGCCGACACCGTCGCGCTCGTCGTCAAGCCGCAGGACATGGGCGACCTGCTCGACGAGATCGCCCCCGCGCTGCGCCCCGGTCAGCTGGTGGTCTCGCTGGCCGCCGGCATCACCACCGCGTTCATCGAGTCGCGGGTGCCCGACGGGCGTCGCCGTCGTCCGCGTCATGCCCAACACCCCGGCGCTGGTCGACGAGGGCATGGCCGCGATCTCGCCCGGCTCGCACTGCGACGAGGAGCACCTCGCCGAGGCCGAGGCGCTGATGGCCTCGGTCGGCAAGGTGCTGCGGATCCCCGAGCGCCAGCAGGACGCCGTCACGGCGATCTCCGGCTCCGGCCCGGCGTACATCTTCTTCGTCGTCGAGTCGATGATCGAGGCCGGCGTCCACCTCGGCCTGCCGCGCGCCACCGCCACCGAGCTCGTCATCCAGACCGCTCGTCGGCTCGGCCAAGATGCTGCGCGAGACCGGCACCCACCCGACCGTGCTGCGCGAGCAGGTCACCTCGCCCGGCGGCACCACCGCGGCCGCGCTGCGCGAGCTCGAGATCCACAAGGTCCGCGCGGCGTTCCTCGCCGCGATGGAGGCCGCGCGCGACCGCTCCCGCGCAGCTGGCCGAGGGCAGCTGAGGCTCAGCTGTTGGCGTGCGCGTCCCAGTCGCGCAGCCGCTGGCCGATGAGCGCCCGGCGCTCCTCGACGCTGCCCGACTCGAGCACCGCCCAGTCGCCGGCGTCCGCGCGCGCGTAGACGCCCGAGGTCCGCACCGACGTCTCCGGGAGGTTCTCGGTGCGGATCGTGTAGTAGCCCGCCGCACGGTCGGGAGACTCGAGCTTGATCTCGCCGGTGCCCTCGAACCGGGGCGCATCGAGATGGCGCGGTCGCTCGCCCTGGTGGAAGTACGAAGATGCCCGGGGGGCCGGTCCGCTCCCGGCTCGCCTCGCTCCAGTACCGCGCCGACAACGTCCCGTCCTGCTGCCACGAGCGGCCGTTGACCTCGAGGCCGCCGGCCCGGTCGCGGGAGATGCGCAGGAGGCTCACCGCCGAGGGCTCGAGCTCGCTCCGCGCGCTCAGCGAGTACTGCCACCAGTCGCCCTCGATCCGCGCCAGCCGGCCCTCGGCCTCGATGGCCCTCCGGACCTTCTGGTTGACCTCCTTGAGCTCGGCCGGGGTCAGGCTCGGGGGGTAGCGCACCACCGTCAGCCCCAGCAGGTCGGTGGGCAGCTTCGCGTCGTTCGCGTGCAGGATGAAGGTGCGCCGCATGCCCAGTGCGCCGCCGAACAGCCCGGCCTCGAACACCACGTTGTCGCGCGGCGAGGCCTGCCCCGGTACGGCGTGACCGGGGTCGCCCGCCGTCGGCGCCGTCCAGTCGTCCTGGGCGAAGACGAAGGCCGCGAAGTCGACCTCGCCCGTGAGCTCGACGAGCCGGTCCAGGGTGTTGACGCCGGGGTTGAACACGGTCGTCCACGGCTCGACGTCGGCCACGGACGCGAGCCCGCTGGTCAGCGACTTCAACAGCCTCTGCTGCTTGCCCGACGAACCCAGGAAGATGCGCGGCTTGGTCATCGTCGCTCATCCTAGGGACCAGACTGGCGGGCGTGGAGACGTACCGGCACGCCCGAGGACCGCTTCGCCGACCTGCCGGACTTCCCGTGGCCGCCGTCGTACGCCGAGGTGCCCGACCGCGGACGGCGGCACGCTGCGGATGGCGTACGTCGAGGCGGGCCCGGCCGACGGTCCGGTGGCGCTGCTGCTGCACGGCGAGCCGACCTGGTCGTTCCTCTACCGGCACGTGATCCGGGTGCTGGCCGACGTCGGGGATCCGGGCGTCGCGCCGGACCTGGTCGGGTTCGGCCGCTCGGACAAGCCGGCGGCGCCGGACGACCACACCTTCGCCCGGCACGTCGAGTGGGTGCGCGAGCTGGCCTTCGACCACCTCGACCTGCGCGACGTGACGCTGGTCGGCCAGGACTGGGGCGGCCTGATCGGGCTGCGGCTCGTCGCCGAGCAGCCCGGACCGGTTCGCGCGCGTCGTGGCCGCGAACACCGGCCTGCCGACGGGGGACCGTCGACATGCCGGAGGTCTGGTGGATGTTCCGACGACGCCGTGGAGAAGGCGCCGGTCGCTCGACATCGGCCGGCTGGTCGCGGCCGGCTGCGTGCGCGGGCTCGGCGACGCCGCGCGGGCGGCGTACGACGCGCCGTTCCCCGACGAGGCGACGCAAGGTCGGCCCGCGGGTGATGCCGACGCTGGTGCCGACCCGACCGGACGACCCCGCCGCCGAGGCCAACCGGGCGGCGTGGGCGTTCCTGGGTCGGTGGGACCGCCCGTTCCTCACCGCGTTCAGCGACGCCGACCCGATCACCGGCGGCATGGACGCGATCCTCGCGACCACGTCCCCGGCGCGCCGGCTCGAGCACCCGTCGCGCCGACGCCGGCCACTTCCTCCAGGAGGACGCCGGCGAGGAGCTGGGCACCGTCGTCGCCGCGTTCATCGCCTCGTCGGGATAGTCCGTGACGAAATGGTTGGACGAACACCGTTCTCCACAGCCACGACGTCACGGACTATCGCCACGACGGCGGGCTCACAACCCGATGGCGGTCGTCGCGGCGGCGAGCACCGGGGCGGTGACCTCGCGGCAGCGGGCGGCGCCGGCGGCGAAGACCTGGGTCACGTACGCCGGGTCGGCCGCGAGCTCGGCGTACCGCTTCTGGATCGGCTCGAGCTCGGCGACGACCGCGTCGGTCACGGCCTGCTTGAGGGCGCCGTACGTCGTGAGGCCGTCGGCCGAGCCGCCGCAGGCCACCAGGATCGTCGAGCAGGTTGGTCACCCCGGGCTTGTCCGCCGGGTCGGCCGTACGGCGTCCGGCCCGGTGTCGGAGTCGGTGACCGCCCGCGCCACCTTGCGGCGTACGACGTCGGGCGGGTCGAGCAGGTGGATCGAGCCGGCCGCGTCGGCGGACTTGCCCATCTTGCGGGTCGGGGTGCAGCAGGTCCATGACCCGGGCGCCCGTCCGAGGCGGTGACCACCTCGGGGACCGTGAACACCTCGCCGTAGCGCCGGTTGAAGCGGAGCGCGAGGTCGCGGGTCAGCTCGACGTGCTGGCGCTGGTCGGCGCCGACCGGCACCTGCTCGGGCCGGTAGAGCAGGATGTCGGCGGCCATCAGCGCCGGGTAGGTGAACAGCGAGACCCGGGTCGAGTCGACGCCGCGGCCCTTCTCCTTGAACTGGATCATCCGGTTCAGCTCGCCGGTGGTGGCCGAGCACTCGAGCAGGTAGGCCAGCTGCGCGTGCGCCGGCACCCGGCTCTGCCGGAAGAGCGTCGCCCGGTCGAGGCCGACCGCGAGGAAGCAGGGTGGCCGTCTCGCGGCGTACGCCCGCAGCAGGCGCGGGTCGTGCTCGGTGGTCATCGCGTGCAGGTCGGCGATGCCGTAGAAGGCGTCCTCCTGCCGTTGCGCCATCGGGCGCAGCGCGCCGAGCAGGTTGCCGAGCGTGAGCCGGCCGGACGGGGTGAGCAGGGAGAGGGTGCGGGTCATGGTGGAGCTCCTGGGGTGAGAGCCCACGGGCGCCGCGCACACAGCGCGAACGGCCGCCCGTGGGCGGCCGGATAGGAAGGTGTGCTGAGAGGGGCGGCCGCCGTCAGGCGGGCCACCACAGGACGCGAGACGGTCGTCGGCACACCGCTCAGCGATACCGTCGCTGCGCATGGTAGCGTGCGGCCATGCCGAGTGCTCAGGCCCGGCGACGGTCGTCTTCGACCCGAGCCTCACCGAGTACGACTTCGGGCCCGCACCACCCGATGTCGCCGCTCCGCGTCGACCTGACCATGCGGCTGGCCGCACGAGCTCGGCGTGCTCGGGCGGCGCGGCTGCGGGTCGTCCCCGCGCCGATGGCCGACCGACGACCTGATCGCGACCGTGCACGACGCCCGCGCTGATCGAGGCGGTGCAGCGCGCCGGGCCGACACCGGGCGCCGCCGAGCTCCAGTCGGGCTCGGCACCGACGACAACCCGGTCTTCCCGACATGCACCAGGCCGCCGCGCACGTCGTCGGCGCCAGCGTCGAGGCGTTCCGACAGGTCTGGACCGGCGAGTCGCTGCACGCCGCCAACATCACCGGCGGGCTGCACCACGCGATGCGCGACCGGGCCAGCGGCTTCTGCATCTACAACGACGTCGCGGTCGGCATCCAGTGCCTGCTCGACCAGGGCGCCGAGCGGGTCGCCTACGTCGACGTCGACGTCCACCACGGCGACGGCGTCGAGCGGATCTTCTGGGACGACCCGCGGGTGCTCACGATCTCGCCTGCACGAGACCGGGCAGATGCTCTTCCCGGGCACCGGCTTCCCGCACGACCTCGGCGGCCGAGGGCGCCGAGGGCAGCGCGGTCAACGTCGCGCTGCCGCCCGGCACCGGCGGACGCCGGCTGGCTGCGCGCCTTCCACGCCGTGGTGCCGCCGCTGCTGCGCGAGTTCACGCCCGAGGTGCTGGTCACCCAGCACGGCTGCGACTCGCACGTCGAGGACCCGCTGGCCCACCTGATGCTCACCGTCGACGGCCAGCGCGCGGCGTACCTCGCGCTGCACGACCTCGCCCACGAGGTGGCCGGCGGCCGC
Organism: uncultured Actinomycetota bacterium; assembly: GCA_963791175.1. Taxonomy (GTDB): domain Bacteria; phylum Actinomycetota; class Actinomycetes; order Propionibacteriales; family Nocardioidaceae; genus Nocardioides. The sequence continues at coordinate 895,943 of CAWBRC010000004.1, read as the reverse complement.
TGGGTCGCCACCGGCGGCGGTGGCTACGCGCTGGTCGAGGTGGTCCCGCGGGCCTGGACGCACCTGCTGGCGCATCGTCGGCGGGCGACGCCGCTGGACCCGGCGACCGACACCCCGGAGGCCTGGCGGGAGTACGTGCGCGAGCGGGCTGCGCGCCGGACGGCGCCGCGCCGGCTCACCGACGGGCGGACCCCGGCCTACCGCGACTGGTCGCGAGGGCTACGACCCCGACACCTGGCTGGACCGGGCGATCCACGCGACCCGGACGGAGGTCTTCCCGCTGCACGGCCTCGATCCGCTGCCGTGACTGAGCTCGCAGAACGGGAGAGTTGAGCGGCTGCGACGCAAGTGGACACGCCGAGACAACTTGAAGCACTTTTCGAGAACCCCTTCCCCACGAGTCACATCAGGCTCTATTCTCACCGGAGCGCGACGCGTGCAATCACCGGTGGGGAAGCCGGTGGCGCGTCGCACGAGAAAGACGGTGCACGATGGCTACCAGTTCCGGGGACATCTCCGACGTCGAAGTTCCTCACCGTTGCCGAGGTCGCGGCGATGATGCGCGTCTCGAAGATGACGGTCTACCGCCTCGTCCACAACGGCGAGCTGCCTGCCGTCCGCGTCGGCCGCTCGTTCCGCGTCCTCGAGGAGGACGTGGACGAGTACCTCCGCAAGAGCTTCTACAGCGCCGGCTGACCCCGCGCAGCACCCCGAGCGGCGCCGTCGCGCGGTTGTCGCCGACCTCACGCGTCCGGACCGGTCCGCGCATTCTGACCTGCTCGTACGGCGGATAGGCTGGGCCGGTCCTCCGGGCCGTGCCTCGCGCGGCAGCGGACGCGACCAGCATTCGTCGAAAGGTTTCCTCGTGGGTTCTGTCATCAAGAAGCGGCGCAAGCGCATGGCCAAGAAGAAGCACCGCAAGCTGCTGAAGAAGACGCGCGTCCAGCGTCGCAAGCTCGGCAAGTAGACCACCGACCCGCCCCTCGCACGGTCAGGGTCAGGGCGAGTGCCGGCAGGACGTCGTCCTGGTCACCGGGGTCTCGCGCGACCTCGGTCGCCGATTCGCGCGTGCCGCTCGCCGCCGACCCCGACCGTCGCGCGGGTCATCGGCGTCGACGTCGTCCCGCCGCGCGGTGACATCGGCGACGTCTCCTTCGTGCGCGCCGACATCCGCAACCCGGTCATCGCCAAGGTCATCGCCAAGGAGGACGTCGACACCGTCGTCCACATGAGCGTGATCTCGACCCCCGGCAGCGCCGGCGGGCGCAACACGATGAAGGAGCTCAACGTCATCGGGACGATGCAGCTCCTCGCGGCGTGCCAGAAGGCGCCCGAGCCTCCAGCACCTGGTCGTGAAGTCGACGACCACCGTGTACGGCGCGAGCAGCCGCGACCCGGCCATGTTCACCGAGGACATGGAGCCGCGGCGCGCGCCGCGCTCGGGCTACGCCAAGGACGTCGCCGAGATCGAGGGCTACGTGCGCGGCTTCGCCCGCCGCCGCCCCGACGTCCGGGTGACCATGCTGCGCGCCGCCAACGTGATCGGCCCGCACGTGGTCAGCCCGCTCACGTCGTACTTCCGGCTGCCGGTGATCCCGACCGTGCTCGGCCACGACGCCCGGCTGCAGTTCCTGCACGAGCAGGACCTGCTCGACGTGCTGCGGCACGCGGTCGCGCACCGACGTCGCCGGCACCTTCAACGTCGCCGGTGACGGCGTCCTGATGCTCTCCCAGGCGCTGCGCCGGCTGCAGCGGCCGACGGTCCCGATGCCGGCTTCGCGGTCGGCGGCGTCGGCTCGGTGCTGCGCTCGGCCCGGGTCGCCGACTTCTCGCCCGAGCAGCTCGGCTTCCTGACCTACGGTCGCGGCGTCGACACCACCCGGATGCGCGCCGTCGCTCGGCTTCGAGCCCGCGTTCACCACCGCCGAGGCGCCTTCGCCGACTTCGCGGCCGGCGCTGACGCCGACCGGCGGCCGCACCGAGCGGGTGCTGGCCGCCGCGCTCGACCAGCTGCCGCCGGTGGACGCGCCGCCTGCGCTCAGCCCGTGGGGGGTGAGCGCCGTGGGTGACGCCGAGATCATCCCGATCGGCACCCGCGGCCGGCCGGGCCGCGGCCCGGGCAGCGGCAGCCGTCCTCGGCCGCGCGCGGCCTGGCCGCCGGCCCCGCAAGGCGGCGCCGAGGAAGGCGAGTCCGCCCGAGCGCGAGATGAGCGAGACGCCGGCCGAGGCCGTCGAGGGGGCCGGCACCGACGCGGCCCCCGAGCCGACGCCGGAGCCGACGCCGGAGCCGACGCCGGGGCGAGCCGACGCGCGCCCCGGCGTACGCCGAGGAGCGGCTGCCGCAGGGCGGCATCCCGGCCGGCGACTGGCTGGCCGCGTTCCAGCACGCCGCCCGCGAGGTCTTCGGCGAGCAGTGGGAGCCGCAGCTGGCCCGGTTCCTGGCCTTCCTGCGCCGCCGGGTGACCGGCGACTACGTCGTCGACGAGTACGGCTTCGACCAGGAGATCACCGAGCGGTTCTTCATGGCCGCGCTGCGCCCGATCGCGCAGAAGTGGTTCCGCATCGAGGTCCGCGGCATCGAGAACATCCCGACCGAGGGCGGCGCCCTGGTCGTCTCCAACCACTCCGGCACGGTCCCGGTCGACGGCCTGATGACGATGGTCTCGATCCACGACCAGACCGGCCGCTTCCTGCGCCCGCTCGGCGCCGACCTGGTCTTCAAGATGCCGTTCGTCAGCACGATGGCCCGCAAGGGCGGCGCCACCCTGGCCTGCAACGAGGACGCCGAGCGGATGCTGCGCGGCGGCGAGCTCGTCGGCGTCTGGCCGGAGGGCTTCAAGGGCATCGGCAAGCCGTACGCCGAGCGCTACAAGCTCCAGCGCTTCGGCCGCGGCGGCTTCGTCTCGGCCGCGCTGCGCACCGGCGTGCCGATCATCCCGCTCTCGGTCGTCGGCGCCGAGGAGATCTACCCGCTGGTCGGCAACGTGCCGTCGCTGGCCCGGCTGCTCGGCCTGCCCTACATCCCGATCACGCCGTTCTTCCCGCTGCTCGGGCCGCTCGGCCTGGTGCCGCTGCCGTCGAAGTGGCTGCTGGAGTTCGGCGAGCCGATCCGCACCGACGAGTTCGACGCCGGCGCGGCCGACGACCCGATGCTGGTCTTCAACGTCACCGACCAGGTGCGCGAGACCATCCAGCAGACGCTCTACTCGCTGCTGATGCAGCGGCAGTCCGTCTTCCGCTGATCGGAGCGTGTCGAGACCTCCGCAGCCGAGGCTGGGACCAACGTCAGTTCCCGGTGCCGGTGAGGCCACCGGTCAGCGGGTCGGTGACGGTGCCGGTCAGGCCGCCGGTGAGCGCCGTCGAGGGCGTCGGTCACGCCCTGGACGACACCGGCACCGACGTTGTCGACGGTGTCGGTGACCGGGCTCAGGTCGACCGGCTCGGGCTTGTCGCCCTTGCCGCCGCCGCCGCCGCCGCCGCCGGAGCCACTGGTGGTCCCGGTGCCGGGCAGCCCGGTGCCGAGCCCGCCGGGTGAGGCCGTCGGGAGGGTGGTCGGGCGCCCGGACGGGATGGTGACTGGGCGACGGCGGGCGGGTCGAGCGTGCTGGGCTGCCGTCGAGGCCGCCGTCGGCCTGGCCGCTCGGCGCCGGCGCCCGGCAGCTGACCGCCGGTGAGGGCTGCGGTGCCGTCGTCGAGCGCACCGGCGGCGCGCCGGCCAGCGAGCTGCGGCGGGATCGCGTCGATCGGCGGCCGCCGCAGTCGGGGCAGAGCTGGGCGGCCTCGGCGTCGATCGGGCGACGACGACCTGCGGCCGCGTTCACCAGCTCGTCGCGGGCCGCGGCGGGATCACGCGGCTCGAGCCCGGCCGAGCGGTGTCGAGGCTGCTGCGAGGCGAAGTCGCGCAGCTGCGCGATCGAGGCCGCGTTGCCGGTGCTGCGTCGTAGTCGGCGAGCAGCAGGTCGGCGGCCTCGTCGGCCTGGTCGGTGAAGGTGTCGAGCGTGCTGCGCGACCAGCGGCGGCGTCCGGGTCGCTCGCGCTGGCTGAGCGCGTCGACCTCGTCGAGGCGGCCGGAGGCGTTGGCGAGCAGCGGTGCTCGCCCTTGGCGTCGTCGCCGACGCGAAGCCCGGTCTGGGCGTTCTCGATGGCCCGCTTGAGCGGGTAGAGCGACGTCGCCGGGCAGGGCGCCCTGGGACGGCGACGGCCATCGAGGTGGTCGCGCCGACGATCGCGAGCGCCGCCGACGGCGGCGGCGAGCCGGCGCTCGCGCGGGTGCGGCGCGGGCGAGCGTGAGCCGGGCGACGTCGTCGCGCTGCGCGGCGGCGGCGGCCACGAGCGCGGTCTCGGCCTCGACCATCAGCCGCTCGCGCAGGTCGGCGACGAACTCGGGGCGGGCCTCGACGGCGCGGGGACGCCGCGCAGCGCGCCGACGAGCTCGAGCAGCTCGGCGTGCGCGGGCGTCGACGGTCGTCGCGGTCGGGCTCCCTCGACCAGGGCGTCGAACTCGCTCGGCGCGTCGTTGCGCCGGGAACAGCGGGCTCATCGCGTGCGGTCCGTTCAGCGAGGTCGCCGGTGCCGTCCCCGTGATGAGGCGCCGACGTACGGACCAACGACGCGGCCGGCCACGCGGGGTTACGCGTGCGGTGCGGTGCTGCGCGCATCAGTCCCGGATCCCCTCCGGCATCAGCTTGGCGAGGTTGCGCACCCCGCGCAGCTGGAGCTGCTTGACCGCACCGTCGCTGCGGCCGAGGACGGCGGCCGTCTCGGCGATGCTCATGCCCTGCAGGAACCGCATCACCAGGCAGTCGCGCTGCTCGGCGGGCAGCTCGGTGAGCGCCTGCAGCAGGATCTCGTTGGTGAGCCCGGCGAGCACCGCGTCCTCGGGACCCTCGGTCGCGTCGTCGTGGAGCGCCCATGTCCTCGGTGGTCAGCTCGAGGCGGGTGCGGCCGGCCTTGAAGTGGTCGGTGGCGAGGTTGCGGGCGATCGTCATCAGCCAGGCGCCGAAGTCCTTGCCCTGCCAGCGGAAGTTCGTTCATGCTCCGCAGCGCCCGGAAGAAGGTCTCCGAGGTGAGGTCCTCGGCCAGCGTGCTGGAGCGGGTGCGGTAGAAGAGGAAGCGGTAGACCGAGCCCTGGTAGTGGTCGTAGAGCAGCCCGAACGCCTCGGCGTCGCCCTGGCGGGCCAGCTCGACCAGCGCGATCAGCCGGGTGCGCTCGGCCTCGGACTCCTCCGAGGAGGCGGCCAGGTCGGCGTCGTCGTACCCGCCGGCCGGGGCGCCGAGGTCGCTGCCCGTCGCGACGGCCTCGGCGAGCAGCCAGCCGGTCGGTCGCCGGCCGGGGTGCGGTGCCTGCGGACCCGCGCCGGAGCGGGCCAGTGCAGGCGTCAGGGCGTCGCCGAGCGAGGGCGCGCGCGACCGCCGCGCGCAGGGCGTTCGAGCCCGCGCGCGACGTCGTGACCCACGCTCGGGCATGCAGGACCCTCCCGTCAGCTTCCCCCGAAGCCATTCCCACAGTAGACGGAGTTCATCACATGCTCGGAACAGATCGTTGCCCAGGCCACACTGGACTGGTCAGGGTCCGCCTGACGGCGGTCGTCGGGACCGCGGGTCAGCGGCGCCGGCCGCGCAGGGCGACGCCCGGCGGCGACCGTGCCGGTCACCGCGCCGGCGACCGCGCCGACCAGCAGGCCGGCCCGCGCCGCCTTGCGCCCGGTGCGGTAGTCGCGGATCCGCCAGCCCTGCTCGCGGGCGTGCGCGCGCAGCCTGGCGTCGGGGTTGATCGCGCACGGGTCGCCGACCAGCGTCAGCATCGGCAGGTCGTTGTAGGAGTCGGAGTACGCCGAGCAGCGGCGCAGGTCGAGCGCCCTCGCGGGCGGCCAGCGCCTTGATCGCCTCGCCCTTGGCCGGGCCGTGCAGCATGTCGCCGACCAGGCGGCCGGTGTAGACGCCGTCGACGTGCTCGGCGACCGTGCCCATCGCGCCGGTCAGGCCGAGCCGGCGGGCGATGATCTGGGCGATCTCGATCGGCGCGGCGGTCACCAGCCAGACCCGCTGGCCCTCGTCGAGGTGCAGCTGGGCCAGCGCGCGGGTGCCGGGCCAGATCCGGTGCGCCATGCGCCTCGTCGAAGATCTCCTCGCCGAGCTCCTCGAGCTCGGTGACGGTGTGCCCGGCGATGAAGCTCAGCGCGGACGACGCGGGCCTCGGCGACGTGCTCGGGGTCCTCGACGCCGACGACCCGGAAGTAGGCCTGCTTCCAGGCGGCGCCCGAGGATCTCGCGGGTCGTGAAGAACTTGCGCCGGTGCAGCCCGCGGGCGAGGTGGAAGATGCTCGCGCCCTGCATCACGGTGTTGTCGACGTCGAAGAACGCCGCCGCGGTCGGGTCCGCGCGGGTGGTTCAGCGCGGACTCGACCTCGGCGGCGGCGGCCGCGGCCTCGCCGGCGAGCGTCGAGCGCTGCTGCAGGTTGCAGCGGGCGCGGTCTCCGGTCGGGGGCGTCACACCGGCAGGGTAGACCCGACCCGAGTGGCCCGCGGTGTGTGGAAGTATCCGCCCATGGCTCCGGCGATCGCGCGACGTCGCCGAGCTGCGTCGCCGCGGGCGGCCGCCGAGAGCCCCGACCGCCTCGCGGTCGTCGAGGCCGGCGGCCGCAGCCTGACCTGGGCGCGAGCTCGAGGACGAGGTCGGCCGGGTCGCCACCGGGCTCGGCGCCGCCGGGATCGTCGGCGGGCACCGGGTGCTGATCGCGATCGGCAACCGGATCGAGTTCGTGACGACGTACCTCGGCGTGCTGCGGGCCCAGGCGGTCGCCGTGCCGGTCAACCCGCGCGCCACGGCCGGCGAGCTGGCCCGGATGATCGCCGACTCCGGGTCGCGGATGGTCGTGGCCGACGCCGACACGGTCGACGGCGGTGCGCGGCGGCGGTGCAGGCCCTCGAGGAGGCGCAGGCCGCCGACGTACGCCGCCGGCTCGATCGAGGCCGACCTGCTGGCGCGGCTGGTCGTCCCGCGGGTCGTCGTCGTCGGGCGGCACCCTGCTGCCGGGGGAGCGCTCCTACGACGACCTGCGCGCCGACACGGCGCGCGCCGTGCCGCCGCTGCAGGACCCGGAGAAGCTCGCCGCGCTCCTCTACACGAGCGGTACGTCGGGCCGGCCGCGCGCCGCGATGCTCACCCACCGGGCGCTGCTCGCCAACATCGAGCAGGTCGCCGCGGTCGAGCCGCCGATGATCCACGGCGACGACGTCGTGCTCGGCGTGCTGCCGCTCTTCCACGTCTACGGCCTCAACGCCGTGCTCGGCGGGGTGCTGCGGCACCGCGCCAAGCTGGTGCTCGTCGAGCGGTTCGACCCGCAGGAGACCCTCGACCTGATCGAGGACGAGGCGTGCAGCGTGGTCCCGGTCGCGCCGCCGGTCTTCGCCTACTGGCGCGACGAGGACGCACCTCGAGCGAGCGGCTCGGCCCGGTCCGGCTGATGCTGTCCGGCTCGGCGCCGCTGTCGCCCGAGCTGGTCGAGCGAGTTCACCGAGCGCACCGGGGTCCCGGTCCACCAGGGCTACGGCCTCACCGAGGCGTCGCCGGTCGTCACCAGCACCCTGTGCAGCGAGCGGCTCCAGCCCGGCTCGGTCGGCGCCGCGCTGCCGGGCATCGAGATCCGGCTGGTCGACGAGACCGGGCAGCCGCCCGAGGGCGAGGACCCCGGCGAGATCGAGATCCGCGGCGCCAACCTGTTCAGCGGCTACTGGCCCGACGGCGCCGGCGGCCCGGACGACGAGGGCTGGTGGTCGACCGGCGACGTCGGCTTCCTCGACGCGACGCGGCGACCTGTTCCTCGTCGACCGGCTCAAGGAGCTGGTCATCGTCTCCGGCTTCAACGTCTACCCGGTCGAGGTCGAGGACGTCATCGCGCGAGGTCGCCGGGCGTCGCCGAGGTCGCGGTGATCGGCGTCGACGGACGAGCAGACCGGCGAGGCCGTCGTCGCCTACGTCGTCGCGCCCGGCGCCGGACGCCGAGCGCGGTCGGCGGACGCCGTGCGCGAGCACTGCGCAGCAGCGGCTGGCCCGGTTCAAGCAGCCGCGCCGGATCGAGGTCGTCGACGAGCTGCCGCGCGGCGTCACCGGCAAGGTCCAGAAGGGCCGGCTGCGCGGCATCGAGCGGCGCCGCGCGCTCGGCCTGCTGGAGTCGAGCATGACCGCCCGCGTCACCCTCTACTCCCGGCCGGGCTGCCACCTGTGCGACGACGCCCGCGTGGTGGTCGAGCGGGTCTGCGCCGACCTGGGGGAGTCGTACGACGAGGTCTCGATCGACGACGACCCGGCGCTGCGGGAGCGGTTCGGCGAGGAGATCCCGGTGACGTTCGTCGACGGCCGCCAGCACGACTTCTGGCGGGTCGACGAGGAGCGGCTGCGGGCCGCGCTGGCCAGACCCTCGACCCGACCCGCCGGACGTGGCTCATGCTCACATGTGCTAGCCCGGCGGCCGCGTGACGGAGACCGCCTCTCGGTTTTGTTCTCCGCGTTCACAAACTCCTACAGTGATCGAGCCGCCGGGCGCGGAACGGAGTCGTTCCGCAGCGCCCGACGACGGCCCAGCAGCTCCCTGGCTATGGAGAGAAGACGCAGTGACCGCACGGACTTCACCCGAGAGCGCCCGGGACATCCCCGAGGCCACCGTCGCGCGGCTGCCCGTCTACCTCCGGGCCCTCACCACGCTGTCCGAGCAGGGCACCGCCACCTGCTCCAGCGAGGAGCTCGCCGCCGCCGCCGGCGTCAACAGCGCCAAGCTGCGCAAGGACCTCTCCTACCTCGGCAGCTACGGCACCCGCGGGCGTCGGGTACGACGTCGACTACCTGCGCTACCAGATCGCCCGCGAGATCGGCGTGACCCAGGACTGGCCCGTCGTCATCGTCGGCATCGGCAACCTCGGCCACGCGCTCGCCAACTACTCCGGCTTCCGCAGCCGCGGCTTCCGCGTCGTGGCCCTGCTCGACGCCGACCCGAGCCGGCCGCGACGAGGTCGTCGCCGGCATCGACGTCCGCGCCGTTCGACGACCTCGAGCAGATCGTCCGCGAGCACGGCGTCGCGATCGGCGTGATCGCCACCCCGGCCGTCGCCGCCCAGGACGTCGCCGACCGGATGGTCGCGTGCGGGATCACGCAGCATCCTCAACTTCGCGCCGACCGTGCTCGCCGTGCCCGACGGCGTCGACGTGCGCAAGGTCGACCTGTCGATCGAGCTGCAGATCCTCGCCTACCACGAGCAGCGCAAGCAGGCGGAGGCGTCGGCATGAGCGTCCTCGTCGTGGGCATCTCCCACAACTGCGCCCGGTCTCCCTGCTCGAGCAGGTCGCGCTCGACGCCGACGGCGTGCACAAGCTCGTCGACGACGTCGCCGCCTGCGAGCACGTCACCGAGGCGACCGTGATCGCGACCTGCAACCGGCTCGAGATCTACGCCGACGTCGACCGCTTCCACGGCAGCGTCGAGGAGCGTCTCGCGGCTGCTCGTCGACCGGGCCGGCGAGACGACCGAGGCGATGCTGCCGCACCTCTACGTCCACTACGACGACGGCGCCGTCTCCCACCTCTTCCAGGTCGTCGGCCGGGCTCGACTCGATGGCCGTCGGCGAGGGCCAGATCCTCGGCCAGACCCGCGACGCGCTCCGCGCTCGGCCAGGAGCTCGGCACCGTCGGCCCGGCCCTCAACGTGCTCTTCCAGCAGGCGCTGCGGGTCGGCAAGCGCGCCCGCGCCGAGACCGACATCGACAGCGCCGCGCCGTACCCTGGTCGGCGCCGCCCTCGACCGCGGCCGCGCCGGCCGGCGGCGACCTGGCCGGCAAGCGGGTCGCTCGTCGTCGGCGCCGGCGCGATGGCCGGCCTGGCCACCGCGACCGTCGTCCCGTCGCGGCGCCGCCGAGCGTCACCGTCGTCAACCGCACCGCCGGCAGCGCCGACCGCCTCGCCGCGGAGTACGGCGCCCGCTCGGCGTCCCTGGCCGACCTCGCGGCCGAGCTCGCCGTCGCCGACGTGGTCATCGCCTGCACCGGGGCGACCGGGCTGCTGGTCAGCCGCGGTCATGGTCGAGTCGGCGCGCACCGACGGCCGGCCGATGACCTGCGATCATCGACCTCGCGCTGCCGCACGACGTCGACCCCGAGGTCGCCGACCTGCCGGGCGTCACCCTGATCAACCTCGCCGAGCTCGCCGACGAGCTGCGCGACTCCGACGCCGGCCGCGAGGTCGCCGAGGTCCGCGCGGATCGTGACCCAGGAGGTCGCGGCCTTCCTGGCCGCCCGCCGCCAGGCCAGCGTCACCCCGACCGTCGTCGCGCTGCGCTCGATGGCCACCTCGGTGGTCGACGCCGAGATGGAGCGGCTCGACCGGCCGGCTCCCCGACCTCGACGAGGCCGCCCGCGCCGAGGTGCTGCACACCGTCCGCCGGGTCGCCGACAAGCTGCTCCACGAGCCGACCGTCCGGGTCAAGGAGCTCGCCAACGAGACCGGCGCGGTCTCCTACGCCGCCGCGCTCGCCGAGCTGTTCGCCCTCGACCCCGAGGCCGTCGACGCCGTCACCCGACCGGAGGGCCTGGCATGAGTCGCCCCGTGCGGGTCGGGACCCGGGCGTCCCTCCTCGCCACCACCCAGTCCGAGCTCGTCGCCGACGCTGATCCGCGACCGGCTCGGCCGCGAGGTCGAGCTGGTCGAGGTGACCACCGAGGGCGACCGCAGCCAGGCCGCGGGCACCCCGCTCGAGCAGGCCGGCGGCACCGGCGTCTTCGTCGGCGCGCTGCGCGACGCGCTGCTCGCCGGCGAGGTCGACGTCGCCGTGCACTCGCTCAAGGACCTCCCGACCTACCCGCCCGACGGCATCGCGCTGGCCGCCGTACCCCCCCGCGAGGACCCGCGCGACGTCGTCGTGGCCCGCGACGGGCTGACCCTCGGCGAGCTGCCCGTCGGCAGCCGGGTCGGCACCGGCTCGCCGCGCCGGGCCGCGCAGCTGCACGCCCTCGGCCTCGGTTTGGAGGTGGTCGGCGTTCGTGGCAACGTCGACACCCGGATCGGCAAGGTCCGCTCCGGGGAGTACGACGCCGTCGTGCTCGCCCGCGCCGGGCTGGCCCGGATCGGCCGTCTCGACGAGGTGACCGAGGTGCTCGACCCGCTGCAGATGCTCCCCGCCCCCGGGCAGGGTGCGCTGGCGGTCGAGTGCCGGGCCGACGACGACCTCGTGGCCGAGCTGGCCGCGCTCGACGACCGCGGCAGCCGCGCGGCGGTCGAGGCCGAGCGGGCCGTGCTCGCCACCCTCGAGGGCGGCTGCTCGGCCCCGATCGGGGCCCTGGCCGAGGTGGTCGAGGGCGAGGACGGCGAGGAGCTGTGGGTGCGGGCGATCGCGCTCTCCCCCGACGGGGCGCTCTCGGTGCGGATGTCCGCGACCGGCGACCCCGCCGACGCCGCGGGCGTCGGGACCCGGCTGGCGAAGGAGATGCTCGCCGACGGAGCAGCGCGACCTGACCGCAACCGACGCAACCGATCGCTAGACAAGAGGCAGAACGCATGACGCGAGGCAAGACCGCCACCTCCACCGACCGCGCGAACGGGCCACCTCGCCAGCCGCCGCGGCTGGGTGTCGTTCGTCGGCAGCGGCCCCGGCGACCCGGGCCTGCTGACCGTGCGCGCCGTCGACCTGCTCGGCAGGCCGACGTCGTCGTGACCGAGGTGCCCGAGCACGCCGACCTGGTCCGCCGTCCTCGGCCTGCCGCGCTGCCCGGCCGAGGCGCGACGAGCCGCCGGCCCCGAGTTCGTCGACGGCGGCTTCGGCGAGGACGGCCAGCCGCTGACCCACGCCGCCCGCGCCAAGGTCGTCGTCAAGCACGCCAAGAAGGGCCAGCGCGTCGTCCGGCTGATGACCGGTGACCCGTTCCTCTACGCCTCCGGGCCCGAGGAGGCGCAGGCCTGCGTCAAGGCCGGCCTCGGCTTCGAGATCGTCCCCGGCGTCTCGTCGGTCACCGCGGTCCCGGCGTACGCCGGCATCCCGCTGACCACCAAGGACCACCGCGAGGTCGCCGTCGTCACCTGCGGCGAGAAGGTCGACTGGTGCCAGTACGCCGACAACCGCACGCTCGTGCTGCTCTCGGCCGTCGGCCATGATCGGCGACATCGCCAAGGCGCTGGTCGCGGCGGGCCGTGACCCCGAGACCCCGGTCGCGATGACCCGGGTCGGCACCACCACCGAGCAGGCCACGGTCACCTCGACGCTGGACGGCATCGCCGCCGACGCGCGCGCCGCGCGGATGGCGCCGCCGGCCGTCACCGTCGTCGGCGACGTCGTCGACCTGCGCGAGACGCTGTCGTGGTTCGAGACCAAGCCGCTGTTCGGCTGGCGGGTCCTGGTGCCGCGCACCAAGGAGCAGGCCGGCTCGCTCGTCGCGCGGCTGCGCGGCTACGGCGCCGTGCCCGACGAGGTCCCGACCATCTCCGTCGAGCCGCCGCGCAACCCGCTGCAGATGGACAAGGCCGTCCGCGGCCTGGTCGAGGGTCGCTACGAGTGGATCGCCTTCACCTCGGTCAACGCGGTCAAGGCGGTGCGCGAGAAGTTCGAGGAGTACGGCCTCGACGCCCGCGCCTTCTCCGGCCTCAAGATCGCCGCGGTCGGCGACAAGACCGCCCAGGCGATCGCGGCCTGGGGCCTGCGTGCCGACCTGGTGCCGTCCGGCGAGCAGTCCGCCGCCGGGCTGCTGGCCGACTGGCCGGAGTACGACGACCTGCTCGACCCGATCAACCGGGTCTTCCTGCCGCGCGCCGACATCGCCACCGAGAACCTCGTCGCCGGCCTGATCGACCTGGGCTGGGAGTGCGACGACGTCACGGCGTACCGCACCGTGCGGGCCACCCCGCCGCCGGCGACGACCCGCGACGCGATCAAGACCGGCAAGTTCGACGCGGTCGTCTTCACCTCGTCCTCGACGGTGCGCAACCTGGTCGGCATCGCCGGCAAGCCGCACCCGTCGACGATCATCGCGGTGATCGGGCCGGCGACGGCCAAGACCGCCGAGGAGCACGGCCTGCGGGTCGACGTGCTGGCGCCGACGCCGGACGTCGAGGAGCTGGTCGACGCGCTCGCCGACTTCGGTGCCGCCCGCCGGGCCGCGATGCTCGAGGCCGGCCAGCCGGTCACCAAGCCGTCCGAGCGCGACCCAGGCGAAGCCGAGCGAGCGCAGCGAGCAAGCGCTGAGCGAGCGAGAGGTCGAGCCTGTCGAGACCACCGCAGGGAGGGCACACGACGTGAGCGCCGACGGTGACCCGGCTGACCGGCCCGCTGGTCCGGCCGCGTCGGCTGCGCACGACGCCCGGCGCTGCGCCGGATGGTCGCGGAGACGCCGTCTCGCCCGGCCAGCTGGTGCTGCCGCTGTTCGTCCGCGAGGGCCTCGACGAGCCGGGCCGATCTCCTCGATGCCCGGCGTCGTCCAGCACACCCGCGACTCGCTGCTGAAGGCGGTCGCCGAGGCCGCCGACCTCGGGCTCGGCGGCGTGATGCTGTTCGGCATCCCCGAGAGCAAGGACGCCATCGGCTCGGGCGCGCTCGACCCGGCCGGCATCCTCAACCTCGCGATCACCGACGTGGTCGCCGAGGTCGGCGACGCGCTCACGGTGATGAGCGACCTGTGCCTCGACGAGTTCACCGACCACGGCCACTGCGGGGTGCTCACCCCCGACGGCCGGGTCGACAACGACCGCACCCTCGCGGTGTACGCCGAGATGGCCCGCGCCCAGGCCGACGCCGGCGTCGACATGGTCGGCCCCAGCGGGATGATGGACGGCCAGGTCGCGGTCGTCCGGGACGCGCTCGACGCCGCCGAGCACACCGACGTCTCGATCCTGGCCTACTCCGCGAAGTACGCCTCCGCCTTCTTCGGCCCCTTCCGCGAGGCCGTCGACTCGTCGCTGCAGGGCGACCGGCGCACCTACCAGCAGGACGCCGCGCAACGCCGGCGAGGGCGTGCGCGAGGCGCTCCTCGACGTCGAGCAGGGCGCCGACATCGTGATGGTGAAGCCGGCCCTCGCCTACCTCGACGTGGTCCGTCGGGTCCGCGACGCGGTCGACGTCCCGGTCGCGGCGTACAACGTCTCCGGCGAGTACGCCATGGTCGAGGCGGCCGCCGCGCAGGGCTGGATCGACCGCGAGCCGGCGATCCTCGAGACGCTCACGTCGATCCGCCGCGCCGGTGCCGACGTGGTGCTGACCTACTGGGCGGCCGAGGCCGCCCGGCTGCTGCGCCGCTGACCCTGCCCGGTCGGCGCGGGCACCCGTCCGGCCAGCGCCTACCTGACCGAGGTCACGGGTTCATGTAGTGGTCGAGGCACGCCTGGAACTGCGCGACCTGCAGCTGGTTGATGCCGTCGAGCAGGCACTGCGCGGTGGCCTGGGCCTGGGTGAGCGCCGTGTCGACCGGCGGGATCGACGTGGTCGGCAGCGGCGGGAGGGTGACCGGGGTGCCCGGGACGCTGACGCCGCCACCGTCGCCGGTGCCACCGCCGTTGCCGCCGGTGCCGCCACCGCCGCCGGTGGAGCCGCCGCCGCTCGTCGAACCGCCACCTCCGGTGGTGGTCGTGGTGCCGCCACCGGTGTCGGTGGGGGTGTTGCTCTGGGTGTTGTGGTGGGACGGCGTGTGGATCTCGGCCTCGTGGGCCGGGGTGCCGGGGACGTGCAGCGGCGGCGGGGTCTTGGTGATCTGCCCGGCCATCACGGTGCCGTTGGGCACCGAGGTGAAGTCGCCGGCGAGGTAGGCGTCCATGATCGAGAGCACCAGGTCGACGTAGGACTGGCTGTGGTTGTAGCGGTAGACCGCGGCCTGCTGCCCCACGGTCGTGGCCAGGTCGTCGTCGCCGGAGCAGAGGTAGACCGCGGTGCCGAGCGCGGCGTCGTCGATGTCCTGCGGGTTGCGCTCGCCGTCGCCGTCGGCGTCCACGCCGACGACCGACCAGGTCGAGGGGATGAACTGCATCGGCCCGACCGCGCGGTCGTACTGGGCGTCGTTGTCGTACTGGCCGGCGTCGGTGTCGACGATCTCGGTGGTGCGGTTGGCGCCGTTGAGCGCGCACGCCGTAGATGCCCGGCGTGGCGAGGCCGTTGTCGTCGAGGGTGTTGCCGTTCGCGCGGCCGTGGTCGGACTCGACCCGGCCGATCGCGGCGATCAGCTGCCAGGTGAGGTGGCAGGTCTGGTCGGCGGCGTTGATGACGGTCTCGGCGCGCTGGTAGGCGGCGAGCGCGGCCGACGGGATGCCCGAGGTCGAGGAGGTCGAGATGATCTGGTCGGCGTCGCCCCGTCGACACCCGGGCCGAGCACGCTGCCGTCCGAGACGCTCGCCGGTGCCTCGATGGCCTGCGGTCGGGACGCTGGTGCCGTCGGGGAGGGTCGGGTCCGGGTGCTCGCCCGCGACGGCGACGGGCGAGGTCGTCGTGACCAGGCTGGCGGTCCACGCGGCGGAGAGCAGCGCCAGCGGCACGAGCGCCGTGGCCTTGTGCATGCGGCCGAATCGCCTAGCGGACATCCTGCTCTCTCCCTGAGCTATCCGAACCGCCCCCTCCAGGCGGCTCGAGCACTCAACGAACCGTGTCACCACCAAGTTACGGCAGCAGTACCCGATCATGCGCTCCCGGAGTGACGGCGGTCACGATCTGACCCAGTCTTCCCGCCAAACTCGTCATGCGCAAACGGCTGCGGGGAGCGCGCGGCCGGACCCGGCGCGGCGGGCCGCGGGGCGACGCCGGTTCGGCTGGTTGGGACCGCTCGGGGACAATGAGGCGGTGCCCCGGCCGACGCCAGCGAGTCCGACGCGCTCTTCGAGCGTGCGCGCGCGGTGACCCCCGGCGGCGTGAACTCCCCGGTCCGCGCCTTCAACGCGGTCGGCGGCACGCCTCGCTTCATCCGCTCCGCGCGAGGGCGCCTGGCTGACCGACGTCGACGGCAACGAGTACGTCGACCTGATCTGCTCCTGGGGGCCGATGCTGCTCGGCCACGCGCACCCCGAGGTCGCAGGCCGCCGTGCCGAGGCGGTCGCGCGCGGCACGTCGTACGGCACCCCGACCGAGCCCGAGGTCGAGCTCGCCGAGGAGATCGTGGCCCGGACCCCGGTCGAGCGGGTGCGGTTCGTCTCCTCCGGCACCGAGGCGACGATGTCGGCGATCCGGCTGGCCCGCGGCTTCACCGGCCGCGACGTGGTCGTGAAGTTCGCCGGCTGCTACCACGGCCACGTCGACTCGCTGCTCGCCTCGGCCGGCTCGGGCTCGCGACGTTCGCGCTGCCCGGCACGCCGGGCGTGCCGGAGTCCTCGACCGAGCTGACCCTGGTGCTGCCCTACAACGACCGGGCCGCGGTCGAGAAGGCGTTCGCCGAGCACGGCGACCGGATCGCCTGCCTGATCACCGAGGCGGCGCCCGGCAACATGGGCGTGGTCCCGCCCGAGCCCGGCTTCAACGCGTTCCTGGCCGAGACCTGCCGCCGCCACGGCGCGCTGTTCATCAGCGACGAGGTGATGACCGGCTTCCGGGCCTCCCGGCTCGGTCAGTGGGGCCTCGACGGCGCCCGCGAGGGCTGGCGCCCCGACCTCATGACCTTCGGCAAGGTGATGGGCGGCGGCTTCCCGGCCGCGGCGTTCGGCGGCCGGGCCGACGTCATGTCCCGCCTCGCCCCGGAGGGGCCGGTCTACCAGGCCGGCACGCTGTCCGGGAACCCGGTCGCGACCACCGCCGGGCTCGCCACGCTGCGGCTGGCCACCGACGACGTCTACGCCCACCTCGGCGCAGCCGCCGACACGATCAAGACCGCCGCTCTCCGACGCGCTGTCGTCCGCCGGCGTCGCCCACGTCGTGCAGGCCACCGGGACGATGTTCTCGGTCTTCCTCACCGACGCCGGCCCGGTCCGCGACTTCGAGGACGCCTCGCGCACCGACGCGGCGGCGTACGCCGCGTTCTTCCACGCCATGCTCGACCGGGGCGTGCTACCTGCCCGCCGTCGGCGTACGAGGCGTGGTTCCTCTCGGCCGCCCACGACGACCGCGCCGTCCAGACCGTCCTCGACGCCCTGCCCGAGGCGGCCCGCGCCGCCGCCGCTGCCGCCCGGACGACGACACAGGAGCCCGCATGAGCCGCACGCCGGACACCATCGTCCACCTGCTGCGCCACGGAGAGGTGCACAACCCCGAGGGCGTCCTCTACGGCCGCCGCGACGGCTACCACCTCTCCGAGCTCGGCCGGACCGATGGCCGAGCGGGTCGCCGAGTCGCTCGGCGACCGCGACATCACCCACCTGCGGTCCTCGCCGCTCGAGCGCGCCCAGGAGACCGCGGCGCCGACCGCGGCCGCCCACGGCCTCGAGATCGTCACCGACGACCGCGTGATCGAGTCGACCAACATCTTCGAGGGCAAGCGGTTCGCCGGCGGCGACGGTGCGCTGCTGCAGCCCTCGGCCTGGCGGTACCTCTGGAACCCGCTCGAAGCCCTCGTGGGGCGAGCCCTACAAGGAGGTCGTGGCCCGGATGATGGCCGCGGTGCACGACGCCCGGGTCGCGGCCACCGGCCACGAGGCCGTGATCGTCTCCCACCAGCTGCCGATCTGGATCACCCGGCTGCACGTCGAGAAGCGCTCGTTCCTCCACGACCCGCGCCGCCGCCAGTGCACGCTCTGCTCGCTGACCTCCCTCCACTTCGTCGGCGACCGGATCACCCAGGTCTCCTACAGCGAGCCGGCCGGTGACCTGATCCCGGCCAAGGACAGTACGGCGCCGTTCTCGGCGGGCGGCGCGCCCGAGGAGAACAAGCCTTCCTGACATGCCCCGCCTCCGCCTTCCCCTGCTCGTCGCCGCGCTCGTGCTCGCGGTCGGCTCGGCGTCCGCCTGCTCCGACCTCGACGGCACGGACGGCAAGACCTGGATCACCGGCGAGGGCATCGCTCCAGCAGGTGGCCGAGGCCGAGCGGGGCGAGCCCGTCGAGGCCGAGGGGAAGGACCTCGACGGCCAGCCGCTCGACCTCGCGGACTACCGCGGCAAGGTCGTGGTGCTCAACGTCTGGCGCGTCGTGGTGCCCGCCGTGCCGGTCCGAGATGCCGACCGTGGTGCAGCTCGCCGCGCACGCCGATCCGACGCAGGTCGCCTACCTCGGCGTCAACATCCGCGACACGACTCCGACGGCCCGCGCCTTCGGGGACAACGTCGGCATCGAGTTCCCGTCGTTCTACGACCCGCGGCAGCTCGGTGCTCCTGGACCTGAGCGACGAGCTCGGTCCGTACTCGCTGCCGAGCACCGTCGTCCTCGACCGGGACGGCCGGGTCGCCGCCCTGGTGCTGGGCAAGATCCCGGGGGCGGTGACGTTGCAGGACGTCGTGGACGACGTCGTGGCCGAGGGCGACGCCGGGGGGGCCACCGCGGATGGGTGACTGGTTCGCGCAGGTCGCGGGCTCCGGCTCGATGGTGCTGGCCGTGCCCGATCGCTGTGCTGGCCGGGCTGGTGTCGTTCTTCTCCCCGTGCGTGATCCCGCTGCTGCCCGGCTACCTGTCGTACGCGACCGGGCTCTCGGGCGCCGACCTCGCCGACTCCGAGCAGGCGCCGCGCCGCGGTCGGATGCTGGCCGGTTCGATGCTCTTCGTCCTCGGCTTCACGGTGGTCTTCGTGCTGCTCGGCGTGGCGTCGGCGAGCGTGAGCCGCTGGTTCTTCGTCAACCAGACCGCGCTCAACATCGTGCTCGGCGTCCTCGCGATCGCTGCTCGGCCTGGCCTTCATGGGACTGGTGCCGATCCTGCAGCGCGACGTGCGCATCCACCGGGTGCCCGCGGTCGGGCTGGCCGCAGCGCCACTGCTCGGCTTCCTGTTCGGGCTGGGCTGGACGCCGTGCATCGGCCCGACCCTCAGCGTCATCCTGTTCCTCGCCTACGGCGAGGACGCCCTGCGCGGCGGCGTGCTCCTGGCCTTCTACTCGCTCGGGCTCGGGCTGCCGTTCATCCTCGCCGGCGCTGGCCTGGCGGCGGGCCTCGGTGCGGTCGCCTGGATCCGCCGACCACCAGCTGCTGGGTGACCCGGCTCGGCGGGGCCATGCTCGTGCTCGTCGGAGTGCTGCTGCTGACCGGCTGGTGGACCGAGTCCGTGCACTGGCTCCAGTTCCACCTGATCGCCGACTACTCGGTGGCCGTGTGACGACCACCGCAGCCAAGCCGTCCGCGCCGGCCCCGGAGCGTCGCTCCGGGCGAGCTCGACGCTGCGCGAGCTGCTGCGCTGGTGCTGGCGCCAGCTCACCTCGATGCGGACCGCGCTGATCCTGCTCCTCCTGCTCGCCCTCGCGGCGGTGCCCGGCTCGCTCGTGCCCCAGGAGCGGGTCGACGCGCTCAAGGCCGGGCAGTGGAAGGACCAGCACGAGACGCTGACCCCGATCTACGAGAAGCTCGGGATCTTCAACGTCTACGGCTCGCCGTGGTTCGCCGCGATCTACATCCTGCTCGTGGTCTCGCTGGTCGGCTGCATCGTCCCGCGCACCTTCGTCTACTGGCGCAACCTGCGCGCCGAGCCGCCCGCGGCACCGCGCAACCTGACCCGCCTGCCCAGCCACGCGACGTACGGCACGACGGAGTCGGCGGACGTCGTGCTCGAGCGGGCCCGCACGCTGCTGCGGCGCAAGCGCTACCGCCTGCGCAAGGACGCCGCCGAGGGCACCGTGAGCGCCGAGCGCGGTTTCCTGCGCGAGCTCGGCAACCTCGTCTTCCACCTCGCCGTGCTGGTGGTGCTGGTCGGCTTCGCCACCGGCACCCTGCTCGGCTACAAGGGCGGCGTGATCCTGGTGACGGGCACGCCGTTCAGCAACACCCCCACGCAGTACGACGACTTCGTGCCCGGCAGCCTGTTCCGGGCCGGGCAGCTCGACCCGTTCCGCTTCACCGTCGACGACTTCGACGTGGACTGGCTGACGTCCGGGCCGCGCACGGGCATGGCCCGGGGCTTCCAGGCCCACATGGAGTACCAGTCGGAGCCCGGGGGCGAGGAGAAGAAGTACGACCTCCGGGTCAACCACCCGCTGACCATCGGCGACACCGACCTTTTCCTCATCGGCCACGGCTACGCGCCCGTGGTCACGGTGCGCGACGGTGAGGGCCGCGTGGTCTACGACGGGCCGACGGTCTTCCTGCCCCAGGGGCCGGACCTGTTCTCCTTCGGCGTCATCAAGGTGCCGGACGCCAAGCCCGGCCAGCTCGGCTTCGAGGGCTTCTTCTACCCGACGTTCGCCAACGTCAACGGCGACCCGGTCAACCTCAACGGCGACGACCTCAACCCGGCGCTGTCGCTCAACGTGTGGACCGGCGACCTCGGGCTCGACGGCGGCGCGTCGCAGTCGGTCTACGTGCTCGACAAGGCCAACGCCACCGCCCTACCGGCCAAGAAGGGCATGGAGACGCTGCGCGTCGACCTCGCCCCCGGCGACACCGCCCAGCTGCCCAACGGGCTGGGCAGCATCACCTTCGACCGGGTCGAGTCGTGGCAGCGCATCCAGATCAGCCAGACGCCGGGCAAGGGCATCGCGCTGCTCGGTGTGGTGCTGGCGCTCCTCGGGCTGATGGGCTCGCTGTTCATCCGGTCCCGGCGGGTCTGGCTCCGCGTGAGCGAGGGCCCGGACGGGACCCTCGTCGAGATCGCCGCCCTGGACCGCTCGGGGGGCGCCGACACCGACGCCGTACTGTCGGACCTGGTCGCCGACCTGCAGGAGGAACCCCGATGACCGATGCCGCGTGGGCCACGCTGAGCAACCAGGCGGTCGCGGCCGCTGCGGTCGTCTACTTCCTCGCCCTGCTCGCGTACGTCGTCGAGTGGGCCTCGCTGCGCCAGGTCGACAGGTCGCGCGTGCTGGCCGGCTCCGGAGGACCCGACGTCGAGCCGACGTCCGAGGTCGACGTCGAGAAGCACCGCGACCGGGTCGCGATGTTCGGCCGGCTCGGGCTGCTGCTCACCGCCCTCGCGGTCGTCATCCACTTCGTCGCCCTGTTCTCCCGCGGCATGAGCGCGGACCCCAACCGGGTGCCGTGGGGCAACATGTACGAGTTCACGCTCGCGGGCACGTTCGTCGTGGCCGCCCTGTTCCTGGTGATGGGCCGGCGCTACGCCCTCGACTGGCTCGGCCCGGTGGTCGTCACCTTCGTGCTGGCGCTGCTGATGGTCGCGGTGGTCTGGCTCTACGACCCGGTCGGCCCGCTGCCCGAGGCGCTCAACAGCTACTGGCTGGTGATCCACGTCGTCTCCGCGATCACCGCGACCGGCGCCTTCACCCTCGGCGGCATGACCTCCGCGACGTACCTCATCAAGCGCCGCCGTGGCGACAAGCCCCAGACCGGGCTGTGGGCCCGGGTGCCGTCGCTGGAGAAGCTCGACCTGATGTCGTACCGGATCCACGCCTTCGCGTTCCCGGTGTGGACCTTCGCGGTGCTGATCACCGGACCGATCTGGGCGCACCAGGCGTGGTCGTCGTACTGGAACTGGGACCCCAAGGAGGTCTGGGCGTTCATCACGTGGGTCGTGTACGCCGCCTACCTCCACGCCCGCACGACCGCCGGCTGGCGCGGCCGCAACGCCGCGATCCTGGCCCTGGTCGGCACCGCCACGCTGTGGTTCAACTTCATCGGGATCAACTACTTCTCGAGCTCGAGCCAGCACTCGTACGCCGGCGCGTCCGCGCCGATCTCGCAGCTCGACCGGCTCGACCGGTAGGCCCACCGGTCGCAGGATTCACCGGTTAACCGGTGAATCCTGCGCTTCTACACCGAAGCAACGGTGCAGAAGCGCCCAGGTCGCTGTAGAAGTCTGTCGCCGCGCTCAGTCGTCGAGCCGCCGGAAGGCGAAGTCGCCCGACTCCAGGCCGTCCGGGTTGGGCCCGTAGATCGCCAGCATCCGGGCGTGCGCCGGGGCGGCGTACCGCGCCAGGCTGCCGGCCGGGACCACGACGGTGTCGCCCGGTCCGGCCACGACCGTCTCGCCGTCGGACTCGACGTGCAGCTCGCCCTCGAGCACGTAGTTGACCTCGTCGTGCGGGTGCCGGTCGGTCCACTCGGCGGCGGTGAGCTGCCACTCCATGAGCGCGAAGCCGGTCCACGCCGGGCCGGGCTGGTCGATGATGCTCCGACCGGGCATCTCCTCGTCGGCGCGAGGGGTCAGCGGCTCGTGAGGGATCCGGGTGACGGTCATGGCCTCAGCGTGCCCGCTCGGGGCGCCGAGTGTCAGCCCTCGAGCTCGTCGAGCTCAAGCGTGTCCGGCGCGTCCTCGTCGTCGGCGGGCGCGTACCCGTCGGTCGCGTTCTGCTTCTCCTCGGGCGACTGGGAGAGGTCCTGCTCGACGGTGCCGGCGTCGAGACCCTCCTCGTCGGGGACCGCCGCAACGTCGGAGCGGGGCTCGATGTCGTGCGGGTCGTTCGGGTCGGGCGGTGGCCTCATGCCGGTGCTGGTCATGCCGTCCCGGTAACCCGGCGGGTCACACGGCACCCTCGTCCGCGCTGATGAGGAGCTCGTCGCCGGTCCGGGCGACGGCCAGCTGTCGGGTTTCGTGCTCGCTGCGGCCGTCGCTCGTGTAGGTCAGCGTCACCTGGACCACTCCGCCCTCGACCTCGTCGGTGTCCTCGACGCGCACGTCGTCGATGGTGGCCCAGAACCCGTCGAAGGTGCCGCGGCCGATCTGTTCCTGCAGCTCGGGGTCCAACAGCCGCCACGCCGCGTCGGTGTCCTCGGGCAGGAGCTCGTAGTAGTCCGCGACCAGCTGGGCGGGTGAGCCTGGCCCGGCGTCGGCGGGGGAGGGCGTCGACGACGCCGACGGGGACGCCGACGAGGAGGTGGGCGGGGAGTGCTCCGGTGTCGACTGCGTCGAGGGAGGACCCGAGCCCCGCGGGGTGCGGGACGGCTGGGGCTCGTCGGGTCCCGCGGCGGGGGAGCCGCTCGCCCCGCGGCCCTCGTCGTCGCCCCGGCTCAGCCACCACCCACCACCGGCGGCCAGCACCAGCAGCAGCGCTGCGCCCACCACCAGGAGGGCGGTGGGTCGGCGGCGTCGGTCCCGAGGTGAGGGGACTTCGGCGCGGGTGGCGACCGTCTCGGGAGGCCGCACACCACGCACCGGTGTCGGGACGGGGTCCGGGCGCGGTGGCGCGGTCGGGACCTCACGCCCGGCCAGCTCCCGCAGCGCGCTGGCCGCCCCGGCCATGGTGGTGCGCGTCGACGGATCGGGGTCGAGCATCTGCCGGAGGACGGGGGTCAGGGCGCCGGCTCGGCCGGGCTCGGGCGGCGGGTGGTGCGCGATCGTGTTGAGCATCGCGATCGCGTTGGGCTGCTCGTCGTACGCCGGCCGCCCCTCGACCGCTGCGTACAGCGAGATGCCCAGGGCCCAGACGTCCGACGCGGTGGACGGTTCCTCGCCGCGGGCCAGCTCGGGGGCGAAGTACGCGGGCGTGCCGGTGACCAGTCCGCTCCGCGTCAGCTGCTCCTGGCCCACGGTGCGGGCGATCCCGAAGTCGGCGATGAGCGCGCGGCCGTCGTCGTCCCGGACCAAGATGTTGCTCGGCTTGACGTCGCGATGCACGGTGCCGAGTGCGTGCGCCGCTGCGAGGCCGTCGGCGACGTCGGCGCCGATCCGTGCCACCTCGGCGGGCGGCAGCGCGCCGTTGCTGCGCACGATCTCCTCCAGCGTGCGGGAGGGGACGTACTCCATGACCAGCCACACGCGGTCGCCCTCCTCGAGGGCGTCGAAGATGGCCACGACGTTCGGGTGGTTGAGGGCAGCCGAGTGCCGGGCCTCCCGGAGCGCACGCGCGAGGTGCATGCTCGACTCCCCGGGCAGGCCGCCCACCTGCTTGACGGCGACGGGTCGGCCCAGCCGCTCGTCGAGGCACAGCCACACGCTGCCCATGCCGCCGCGGCCGACCTCCCGCTCTACGCGGTAGCGGCCGGCGATGATCTCCGGCGGCACGGCACCCCCCGCCTGTCTGGAACCCTTCCCAGGCCGGTTCCCCGTCGAGCCCCGACTCACGCGCGCCGGGTCGGGGTGGGTCAGTCGGCGTGCTCGATCCGGCCGTGGTGGTCGGCGTCGAGGGAGCGGCCGATGACCATCCGCTGGATCTGGTTGGTGCCCTCGAAGATCTGCATGACCTTGGCCTCGCGCATGTAGCGCTCGACCGGGAAGTCGCGGGTGTACCCGTAGCCGCCGAAGACCTGCACCGCGTCGGTGGTGACCTTCATGGCGTTGTCGGTGGCGACCAGCTTGGCGATCGAGGCCTCGCGGGAGAAGGCGAGGCCGCGGTCGCGCAGCCGGGCCGCGTGCAGGGTGATCGCGCGGGCCGCCTGGGTGTTGGCCTCCATGTCGGCCAGGATGAAGGCGAGGCCCTGGTGGTCGATGATCCGCTTGCCGAAGGTCTCGCGCTCCTGGGCGTAGGCCACGGCCTGGTCGAGCGCCCCCTGGGCGAGCCCGGTCGCGACGGCCGCGATGCCGAGCCGGCCGGAGTCGAGGGCGGTGAAGGCGATCTTGAGCCCCTCGCCCTCCGCGCCGAGCATCCGGTCGAGGGGGATCCGTACGTCGTCGAAGTTCATCGCCGTGGTGGTCGAGCCGGTGAGCCCCATCTTCTTCTCGGGCGGGTTCGCCGACAGCCCGCGAGCGTCGGCCGGCACCAGGAAGCACGAGATGCCGGTGCGGGCCGGTGTGTCGGGGCTGCCGGTGCGGGCCATCACCTTGTAGAAGTCGGCGAAGCCGCCGTGGGTGGTCCAGGCCTTGGTCCCCTTGATCACCCACTCGTCGCCGTCGCGCCGCGCCGTGGTGCGCATCGCGGCGGGGTCGGAGCCGGCGTGCGGCTCGGAGAGGCAGTACGCCCCGAGCAGCTCACCCCCGAGCATGTCGGGCAGCCACCGCTGCCTCTGCTCCTCGGTGCCGAAGGTCGCCAGCCCGTAGCAGGACAGCGCGTGGACGCTCACCCCGACGCCCACGCTCGCCCACACCGCACCGATCTCCTCCAGCACCTGGAGGTAGACCTCGTAGGGCACCCCACCCCCGCCGTACTCCTCGGGGTAGGGCAGGCCCAGCAGCCCGGCCCGGCCCAGCTTGGTGAAGATGTCGCGCGGGAAGGTGCCGTCGGCCTCCGCCGCGGTGGACCGCTCGGCCAGCTCGTCGGCAGCGATCCGGCGGACCAGCTCGAGCAGGTCGGCGGTCTCCTCGGTGGGCAGCACCCGGCGAGCGGTCATGGAGGCCATGTTAGTTGGACGTCCTTGCATCCCCACCCCGCCTACTCTGTGGGCCGTGCGCGAGACCGAGCTGGACCCCGAGCTGCCGCTGGACGACGACGAGGCCCCCCTGAGGTGGTACGCCATCGCCCTGTTCGTCCTCGTGGTCGTGGTGGGCTTCGCGCTGACCGTCTGGCTGACCGCGAGCTGGGCGGCCACCTGCTCCGACATCGGGGGCAAGACCACCAGCGTGGCGGGCGACTCGACCCGCGCGACGCTGTGCGAGTCCGCACACGGGGCGGCCACGCTGGTCGTGCCTGCGGCGTGGGTGGTGGGGCTCGTGCTCGCGACGTTCGCCCTGCTCCGGTGGGGTGGCGGCGGGCTGCGGGCGGTGCTGCTCGCCCTGATGTTCCTGACCCCGCTCCTGCTCCCGGCCGCGGCGTACGCCGGGCTGCACCGGTCCGGCACCTCGTGCTCGAACGACGAGCTGACCGCGTACCGGGACTGGGTCGACGGGGGCGCCAAGGGAACGGCACCCTACGACTGCCGCACCTTCTGAGGAGAGGAACCACATGACCGAGGCCGTGCTGACCGAGGAGCGCGACGGCGTCCTCGTGGTCACCATCAACCGACCCGAGGCGCGCAACGCGATCAACGGCGACGTGGCCCGCGGCATCGCGGCGGCCGTCGACCGCCTCGACGGCGAGGACGACCTGCGGGTCGGTGTGCTCACCGGCGCCGGGGGCTCCTTCTCCTCGGGCATGGACCTCAAGGGCTTCCTCGCCGGTGACCTCCCCGTCCTCGAGGGGCGCGGGCTCGGCGGGCTCACCGAGCGGCCGCCGCGCAAGCCGCTGATCGCCGCCGTCGAGGGGTACGCCGTCGCGGGCGGCTTCGAGCTGGTGCTGGCCTGCGACATGGTGGTCGCCGCCGAGGGCTCGCGGCTCGGCGTACCCGAGGTGAAGCGGGCGCTGGTCGCGGGTGCCGGGGCGGCGCTGCACCTGCCCCAGCGGATCCCGCAGGCGATCGCGCTCGAGCTGCTGTTGACCGGCGAGCCCATCGGGGCGCCGCGCGCCGCGGAGCTCGGGCTGGTCAACCGAGTGGTGCCCGACGGCACCGCCGTGGACGCCGCGGTGGAGCTGGCCCGGGTGGTGGCCGCCAACGGGCCGCTGGCGGTCGCCGTGACCAAGCAGATCGTCCGGTCGGCGCCGGACTGGACCGTCGCCGAGGGGTGGCGGAAGCAGGCCGAGCTGATGGCGCCGGTCTTCGTCTCCGAGGACGCCCAGGAGGGCGCCCGCGCGTTCGCCGAGAAGCGCCCGCCGGTGTGGAAGGGCCGCTGACCTCCCCCCACCACCGCACCGCTCGGGCCAGGATGGCCTCGTGGACACCGCGACGACCCTGGTGTTCGTGGCGGTCGTCGGGGCGCGGTTCCTGCTCCCGCTCGCCATCCCGTTCTACCCGCTGCCCGCGATCGTCGCGTGCCTCGTCCTCGACGGCGTCGACCAGACGATCTTCCAGCTGTTCGGGCACGACCCGCCGAACTACCAGTCCTACGACAAGGCCATGGACGTCTTCTACCTGTCCATGGCCTACCTCTCGACGCTGCGCAACTGGGAGAGCATGCCGGCGTTCCGGATCGGCTGGTTCCTCTACTTCTACCGGCTGGTCGGCGCCCTGGTGTTCGAGCTCACCCACGCCCGCTGGGTGCTGCTGGTCTTCCCCAACGTCTTCGAGTACTTCTTCATCGCCTACGAGACGATCCGCTCGCGGTGGCAGCCCGCGCACCTGCTCGTCGGCTGGTGGCTGAGCGCTGCGGCGCTGATCTGGGTGGTGATCAAGCTGCCGCAGGAGTACTGGCTGCACGTCGCACAGCTCGACCTCACCGACGAGATCGGCGCGCACCACTGGCTCATCGGGCTGATCATCGTGCTCGTCCTCGGCCTGGTCGTCGGCTTCCAGATGCTGGTCCGGCCGCGGCTCTGGCCGCCGGACTGGACGTGGAAGTTCCGCCCCGAGACGCTGCCCGAGGCGATCGACGAGCCGGAGGAGCAGGCGGCCTGGCGGATGCGGTTCGACGCGATCCTCTCGACCGGCACGCTGGAGAAGGTGATGCTCGTCGGCCTGGTCGCGGTGATCTTCTCCCAGATGCTCCCCGACTTCACCGGCTCGAGCTCCGACGTGTTCATCGGCGTGGCCGCGGTCGTCGTGCTCAACTCCGGCATCACCCTGGCCGCCGCCCGGCGCCGGTGGACGATCCGGTCCACCGCGCTCGCGTTCGCGGCCCGGCTGGTCATGAACATCGGCCTGGTCCTGGTCGGCGACTGGCTGCTGGGCCGCTCCAACGTCCGGCTGGACGGCTACGACACCCTGTTCTTCCTCACCCTGATCTCGCTCCTCACCACGCTGCACGACCGCTGGCGGCCGGTGCACGAGGTCCGCGAGGTGCTGGCGCGTGGCGAACCGGCGCCGCTGCTGGAGGTCGAGCGGGGCTGACCGAGACGCTCAGCCGGCCAGGTGCGCCTTCAGCCAGTCGCTCAGCTCGCCGAGGACGAGCTCCTTCTCGGGCTCGTTGAAGACCTCGTGGTAGAGCCCGTCGTACATCTTCAGGGTCTTGTCGCTCGACCCTGCCAGCCGGTCGACGAGGCGCGCGCCCTCGGGGTTGACGATCTTGTCGTCGGTCCCGCTGAGCACGAGCAGGGGCAGCTTCAGGGACGGGAGCCGCGCGGGGAAGCTCGCCATCGCGCGGAGCATCGCGCCGCCGATACCGGCAGGGAGCGCGCCGCGGTAGTTGAGCGGGTCCGCGTCGTACGCCGCCACCACGGCGGGGTCGCGCGAGATCGACGCCGAGCTGAGCTTCTGGCCGGGCAGCCCGGGGACCACCTTGCCGAGCACCTTGGCCACCTTGATCAGCAGCGGGTTGATGTCGTCGCCGGGCAGCACCGCCGGCGCGGAGAGCACGAGCGCGGCGAGCGAGGCCTGGTGGTCGAGGGCGTAGTCGAGGGCGATGCAGCCACCCATGCTGTGCCCGAGGAGGTACGTCGGCCGCCCGTCGACGAGCTCGAGCGTGCGCAGCGTCTCGAGGTCGGCGCCGAACTCCGACAGGTCGCGCGCCAGCAGCCGCTTGCCACCGGACCGGCCGTGGCCCCGGTGGTCGGGGATCGCCACCCGCAGGCCGAGCCCGACCAGCAGGTCGGCGACGTGGCCGTAGCGGCCCGCGTGCTCGGCCACGCCGTGCGCGACGAGGATCAGCCCGACCGGTTCCCCGGCGGGTTCGTAGAGGTCGTACACGATGTTGGTGCCGCCCACTCCCGTGAACGACTTCTCGACCGGCGTCGTCATGGCGCACATCATGCCGCCCCGGAGGAGGCTGGGCACGGGGTGACCACGGTCACGTCGCGCGCGAAGAACGAGAAAGTCGCGTGAACGCCGTCGGTGACCCGACTTACGGTGGAGCGGTGACGCTCGAGACCTCCCCCTCACAGTCCGGCAGCACCAGCGACGACAAGCTCGACCGCGGTGTCCTGCTCGTCGCCGGAGTCGTGGTGCTCGGCGCGATCATGTCGATCCTCGACATCACCGTCGTGTCCGTCGCGCAGCCGACGTTCCAGTCCGAGTTCGACGCCTCGCCGGCGGAGGCCGCGTGGACGATGACCGGCTACACGCTGGCCATGGCCACGGTGATCCCGCTGAGCGGCTGGGCCGCCGACCGGTTCGGCACCAAGCGGCTCTACATGATGGCGGTGCTCCTGTTCGCGGCCGGCTCGGCGCTGTGCGCGCTGGCCACCAGCATCGAGATGCTCACCGCCTTCCGGGTCCTGCAGGGCCTCGGCGGCGGCATGCTGATGCCGGTCGGCATGACGATCATGACCCGCGCCGCCGGCCCCGACCGGGTCGGCCGGGTGATGGCCGTCCTCGGCGTCCCGATGCTGCTCGGCCCGATCTTCGGCCCGATCCTGGGCGGCTGGCTGATCGACGCCGCCAGCTGGCACTGGATCTTCCTCATCAACATCCCGATCGGGGCCGTGGCCCTCGTCTACGCCTGGCGGGTGCTGCCCAAGGACACGGTGGCGCCGAGCGAGACCTTCGACTGGCCAGGCATGCTGTTGCTCTCGCCGGGGCTGGCGCTGTTCCTGTTCGGCGTCTCGTCGATCCCGGGCGAGGGCACCGTGCTGGCCGCGCGGGTGCTCGTCTCGGCCGTGATCGGCCTGGTGCTGATCGTCGCCTTCGTGTTCCGGGAGCTGTCGGCCAGGCGGGACCACCCGCTCATCGACCTGCACCTGTTCCAGAACTTCCGGCTCACGATCGCCGTCGTGGCCATGGCGCTGTTCGCGATCGCGTTCTTCGGCGCCAGCCTGCTGTTCCCCCAGTACTTCTTGCTGGTCCGTGGCGAGGACACCCTCTCGGCCGGCCTCCTGCTCGCCCCGCAGGGCATCGGCGCGATGCTGACCATGCCCGTGGCTGGCATGCTCACCGACCGGATCGGACCCGGCAAGGTCGTGCTGACCGGCATCGTGGTGATCGTGATCGGCATGCTCGGCTTCACCCAGGTCGGCGTGGGCGTCAGCGACGTGGTGGTCGGTCAGTCCGGCGTGACCATCGACGACCCGTCGTACCTCCTGCTGCTCGGCTCCCTCTTCGTGATGGGGCTGGGCATGGGCGGCACGATGATGCCGATCATGTCCTCGGCGCTGGCCACCCTGAAGGACCACGAGATCGCCCGCGGCTCGACGCTGATGAACATCAACCAGCAGGTCGCCGCGTCCATCGGCACGGCCCTGTTCTCGGTGTTGCTCACCAACGGGTTCAACAGCAGCCCGGAGGCGAGCGCCTTGCGCGACTCCGCACAGAGCGGCGAACGGTTCACGGGCGGACCGGCGGCGCTGGCGGAGGCGTTCTCCGACATGTCGCAGTCGTTCGCGACGTGCTTCACCGTCGCCGTCGTGCTGGTGGCGCTCTGCCTCATCCCGGCGTGGTTCCTGCCCCGGAAGGCGGCCGCGAGGTCGGTCGACCCCGCCGCCGCGATGATGCATTAGGAGGTGGAGGCCTCCGCCTCCTCGCCCAGGTAGGCCTTGCGCACGGCCGGGTCGTCGCGGACCTCGGCGGGGGTGCCCTCGGCGATCTTGTGCCCGAAGTCGAGGACGACCACCCGGTCGGCGTTCCGCAGCACCAGCGCGACGTCGTGCTCGATGAGCAGCACGCCCATGCCCCACTCGTCGGCCAGCCGGCGGATCAGCCGGCCCAGCTCGGCGCTCTCGGTCTCGTCGAGGCCGGCGGCCGGCTCGTCGAGGAGCAGCACCGACGGGCTGCTGGCGACCGCGCGGGCGATCGCCACCAGTCGGCGCTGGCCGTAGGACAGGTCCTCCGCACGCCGGTCGAGCAGCGGCTCGAGGCCGAGCTCCTCGACGGCGGCCACCACCGGAGCCGGCAGCGGCGCGTGGCCGGGCCACACGAGGTCGGTGACGTAGGCCAGCCGGTCGCGCGGGTCGGCCGCCGACAGGAGGTTCTCGCGCACGGTCAGGTCGTCGAAGAGCTCCAGCGACTGGAACGAGCGGGACAACCCGGCTCGCGCGCGGCGGTACGGCGCCCAGCGGGTGATGTCGGTGCCGTCCCAGGTGACCGTGCCGGCGGTGAGGCGGTTGTTGCCCGCCACACAGTCGATGAGCGTGGTCTTGCCGGCGCCGTTCGGCCCCAGCAGGCCGACCACCTCGCCCGGCCCGACCTGGAGGGAGACGTCCTCCAGCGCCGTGAAGCCGCCGAACTTCTGGGTGAGCGCGGACACCGCGAGGGTGTGCGCCGGCACCGTCCTGCGGTCCGCGGTGGGGAGCGGCTCGGACCCGCCGTCGCGCAGCCCCGGGATGCGCGCCCGGAGGCCCCGGGTCAGGGCGTCGATCCGCTCGGCCACGCCGTTCTGGTTGAGGATCAGCACCACGAGCAGGAGCACGCCGGTGGCGATCGGCAGGTACTGCTGCCAGGTCGAGGAGTCCTCGACCGCGGCGTTCACCGGTCCGCCCGACGAGGTCAGCGTGATCAGCCCGTTCGAGGCGAGCAGCGAGCCCAGCACCGGCCCGGCGAGGTAGCCGACCGACCCGATCACCGTCAGCACCAGGACGCTGATCGACGCCCCCGGCTTGAAGACCGAGTTGAAGAGGATCGCGCCGTACCCGAAGCCGAAGAGCACACCGCCCAACCCGGCGATGCCGGCGGAGAGCGTGAAGCCGTAGAGCTTGGTCTCGAAGACGTTGACGCCGATGGCCGCCGCGGCCCGCTCGTTCGTGCGGACCGCCAGGAGCCGGCGTCCGGTGCGACCGCGACGCAGGTTGGCCACGACCAGCGCGGCCAGGATCAGGAAGGCCACGCAGACCACGGCGTAGTTGCGGGGGTGCCCGACCGGGTCGATGGGCAGGCCGAAGAGCGAGAGGTCGGTCGGCATCACCCGGGCGTCCTCGGTGTAGGCGCTGTTGCTGAACACCAGCTGGTCGACCGCGAAGCCGAGACCGAAGGTGACCACGGCCAGGTTCACGCCGCGGGTGCGCAGCGCCGGCAGGCCGAACAGGAAGCCCACGGCCATGGCCACCAGCACGCCGACCAGGAGGGCCGGCTCGAAGCGCCATCCGTGCGCGGCCACCATCTTGGCCGCCGCGAAGGCACCGATGCCGGCCAGGGCGTACTGGGCCAGCGAGAGCTGGCCGGTGTAGCCGGTGAGCACCACGACCGAGAGCCCGACGATCGCGAACGTCGCGCTGATCACGGTGGGGGCGTACCAGTCGTTCGAGGCGCCGACGCCGATCCACAGCAGCGCGGCCGCGCCGACCACCAGGACCACGGCCGGCCGGACGCGGCCGGTGCCGACCCGGGGCAGCCGGTCGGAGATGCTGCCGCGCAGCGGGAGCCCGCGGCCGCGGATGACCAGGACCACGATGATCACGAGGAACGGGACGGCGTCGGGGATGCCCGGCCGGTGCGTGGCCTCGAGCAGGTCGTTGCTCCAGTGCGTGGCCAGCGACTGGGCGACCCCGAGGAAGACGCCGCCGAGCAGCGCCAGCGGGTAGGACCGGAAGCCGCCGAGCAGGGCGGTGGCCAGGCCGCCGATGATCAGGATGCTGAACGTGAGGGGGGAGATGAACCCGGCGGTGGTGGCCGGCATGAGCGAGCCGGCGATCGCGGCGAGCCCGCCGCCGACGGCCCAGGTCACGCTGGCCAGCAGGTCGGGTGACCAGCCGAGCGCCGACGCGCCGCGGGCGTTCTCCGCGGCCGCCGAGATGGCGTACCCGAACCTCGTGCGCACCGCGGTGACCGTCAGCAGCAGGGCCACGAGCGTGGCCACGGCGACGAGGTAGAAGCCGTAGCGGCCCACCACGATGTCGCCGGGCAGGTGCAGGGCCTCGGTCGGGACCGGCGACTTCGCGATCACCTGCTTGGCGCCGAACTCCAGGATCACCGCCTGGTTGAGCACGGTGAGGACGCCCAGCGTCGCGATCACCCGCGCCAGCGGGCTGGCCGACCGGAGCGGCCGCATCACGAGGAAGTGGACCAGGACACCGATCGCCGCGCAGGCCAGCACCGACGCGGTGACCGAGAAGGCCATGCCGTGGCCGCCCTGCACCTGCAGCCGGTAGGTGAGGTAGGCGCCGACGAGCGCGAAGCCTGACTGGGCGAAGTTGATGACGCCGGAGCCGCGGTAGATGACGACCAGACCGAGGCCGAGCAGCGCGTAGATGCCGCCGGTCCCGAGGCCGAGCAGGGTGAAGCGGAGCAGGTCGTTCATGCTTTTCCGGGGTCCCCGCGGCGTTGTTCGGTGGAGGAGCGAAGCGGAGGAGCCGAAGAAGGCCGTGGGGTGGATGGTGTGTCGGAGTCACCTGTGAGGTAGTGGGCGGCGATGCCGTCGGCGTCGTGGGCGAGGTCCTCGGCCGAGCCGGAGAGCACCACCCGGCCGCGGCGCAGCACGTGCACCTGGTCGGCGACGGCCAGGGCCTGCCGGACGTGCTGCTCGACCAGGATCACCGCCACCCCGGTGTCGGCCGCGGCCCGTACGGCGGTCAGCAGGCGCTCCACCACCATGGGGGCGAGGCCGAGCGACAGCTCGTCGGCGAGCAGCACCCGTGGCTCGGCGGCCAGCGCCCGGCCCAGGGCGAGCATCTGCTGCTGGCCCCCGGACAGCAGGCCCACCTTCTTGCCCAGGTGCTCCTCGAGCTCGGGGAACAGCTCCAGCGCCCGCTCGGGGCGCCCGCGGCCGAGCTTGAGGTTCTGCCAGCCGGTGAGCTGCATGAAGACGCAGCGCTCCTCGGTGACGAAGCCCAGCCCCTGGCGGGCCCGTTGGTGCAGCCGCCGGCGCCGGGCGTCGCCGTGGATCGCGACGGTGCCCGAGATCGGCGGCACCTCACCGGCCAGCGCGAGCAGGGTCGTGGTCTTGCCGGCACCGTTGGCGCCCAGCAGGGTCACCACCTCGCCGGCGCGGGCCTCGAGGTCGATGTCGTGGATCGCCGGCGTGCCGCCGTACCCCGCGCTGAGCCCGCGCGCCTCCACGACGACCTCCGCGTCCCGGACCGGCGCGGTGGCCGGTCCGGGGATGGCAGTGGTGGTCACGGCTACGAGGCGGGAACGAGCGCCGTGCGCATGTCGGTGTACTCGGGACCGGCCTGCTGCAGCTTCCCGTCCTTGATGACGAAGGTCAGCTCCTGGTAGTTGAAGACCCGCTCCAGCCCGGGGGCCGGGAAGTCCTCGGCGAAGCTGAACGGCGGCGTGAACCCGTCGGTGTCGACCTGGGTCGTGGCGTCCAGCGTGGCCTTGACGCCGGCCGCGCTGAAGTCGTCGTTGTTCTTGACCAGCGACAGGAAGGTGCGGAAGGCGACCCAGGTGTTCTGGAAGTACAGGCCGGACAGTCCGCCGTTCTCGTCGTCGGACAGGTCGCCGACGTACTTCTTGGCCTCGTCCCAGATCGGGTCGTCGAGGTCCGGGAAGTTCGAGAGCGACTTGGTGCCCTCGACCGCGTCCGCGCCGTTCGCGGCCACGGAGTCGGTGAGGCCGCCCGGGACGACGTAGTACGTGGTCTCGCTGCCGAGCTGGGCGCCGGCGGCCGCAACACCGAGGAACGCCTGCGGCGGCGTACCGACCACGGCGCAGTCGTACTCGCTGGTCTCCTGGGCGATGGTGCTGAAGTCCGTGGTGGTCGGGGGGACCTTGATCAGCGTGGACTTGTCGTGGCCCTGGTTCTGCAGCGCCAGGTCGACCAGCTGGGCGATCTGGCCGGCGGAGGGCAGGTCGTAGTTGACCGAGGCGACCGTGTCGCAGCCGTCCTGGGCGGCCAGCTGGCCGAGGCCGGCGAGGCCGAGCACGCCGGACGTGATCGGGTAGCTGTTCTCGCTGGACAGCTCGGCGGCGGAGATGCCGGGCGGGGCGAACCACGGGATGCCGGCCTGCTCGAGGATCGGCATGATCGCGTCGCCGTTCGCGGTGAAGCCGCCGACCAGTGCGGCCACACCTTCGTCCACGGCCTGGCGGGCGCAGTCGGCCGCCTTGTTCGGGTCCGCGCTGTCGTTGCAGGTGATCAGCTTCAGCTCGTGGCCGCCGAGGCCGCCGGAGTTGTTGATCTGCACGACGGCGCCCTGGGCGACGTCGAGGACCGCCTTGGCGTTGAGCGTGTCGGTGTCGTACGTCGAGATCGTCATCACCGTGACCGGGTCACCGGTGAAGGTCACGTCCGGGTCCTGGGTGGGCTTGCCCGAGCTCTCGCTGTCGCTGTCGTCGTCGCCGCCTCCGCCACAGGCCGCGAGACCCAGCAGGAGGACCACCGCGCTCGCCGCGGCGAGCCCTCGGGTGCGTGTGCGCACAGTCATCGATTCCCTCTCCCCAAGCTCTGTGTTCCCTCGGACCGCGAGGGCCGCCGGGGCGGCCCTGTGATCGCCGACACTCTGCCAACTAGAACGTGTTCTCGTCTATGGCTCGCCCGGGTAGTTGGCTGAATCGTCACCAATCCGGGCCTGCCGGGTTCGCGCGATCTTGACCGGAACCGCCCCACAGTCCCTACCCTGAGGGGCCGGCACCGCGTCCGCGGTGGCGTCGTCTCGGGACTCTCGGGCAGGTGGACCTTGTCGTTGGAGCGCCTCTCCACGGCGCAGCTGTGCGCACTGTGGCGCAAGAGCAGCGCGGGGCTGCGGGCTGCCGCGACGCCCGCGGATCGCGCCGAGGTCGTCGCCGCGCGCGGCGTACTGCTGGACGAGCTGGAGCGGCGCGAGCCCGAGGCGATGGCCGCCTGGCTGGCGTCCGGGGCGGTCGAGCCCGAGGGGCCACCGGTCTACCTGGTGCGCTGAGACCGTAGGACCTGTCATGACCGGGCCGGCGTGTTACGCCCCGGTGCCCGGGACCGCAGGACCTCTAGACCACGGCCCGATCCGGGCCACGAATTGGGCGGATGTCCTTCCACCGGCCCTCGGCACTGCCTAGGTTGGCACCGCTGCAGGGCAGGACTCCCCCCACGCGTCGAACCGGAACCCCCCTACTCGGGTCGGCGCAGCGTCCGGCCGTGTGGCCAGGTCCGGTCGTCGGCCCATGACGACACCCGACGGTCCCCTCGGCCACCCCCCAGGCCGCGGGGACCGTCGGCGGTCCGGCCGCCGTCACAGGGGCTGGATGGCGTGGCGCCGGTGTGGCAGGTGCTCGCGCAGCACCTCCGCGCTCACCGGCCGCTCGGCCGTCGCGTCGGCCACGAGGTCGAAGGCCGCGGTGGCGGCCGACTCGATCGTCGGCGCCTGCACGCCGACGGTGGCCTCTCAGATGGCGTCGATGGGGTGGCGGCTGATCACCGCGCTGTGTCCCTGCAGGTGCTGCAGGACCGCGGAGACGGCCTCGTCGTCCAGCGTGTCGGGCGTCTCCCAGTAGACGCGCACCATCCACTGGGGCATGGGGTCGGTCATGTGCAGATCCGGTCGGTGAGGGGGTCGCGAACCTGGGCCTGGACGGCACCGTACCGGTGCGGCCCGGGCCTGGCGACGCATCTCGCCGATACGTGTCGGGGTAGGTCCCCGTCAGCCCTCGACCTGGCCGTTTCCTTGACCGTTTCCTTGACCGTTGCCTTGGCCGTTCCCTTGGCCATTGCCCTGGCCGTTCCCTTGGCCGCTGTCGCCGTCCGGGCCGTTGCCGTTCCCGTTGCCGCCGGGACCGTTGCCGTCGGGACCGTTGCCGTTCCCGTTGCCGTTTCCGTTCCCGTTGCCGTTCCCACCGGGGTTGTCGCCGCCGGGACCGTTGCCGCTCCCGCCGTTGCCGTTGTTCCCGTTGTTCCCGTTGTCCTCGTCGGCGTCCTCGTCGGCGTCGTCGGACGGGGCGGCATCGGTGACCTGGGGGCTCGACGGCGCCTGAGACGTAGCTGGCTGCCCGCTCTCGCTGGCCGCCGGCGGCCGACCCGACGACTCGGGTGACGACGCCGGTGACGGCGCGAGGGAGGTGTCGGGTGCGGACGGAGTCTCGGGCGAGGCCGACCCGGACGGGGAGGGCGACGAGCTCACCGTGGGGGTGCTGGGCTCCGGCTCGGGTGACCAGGGCGGGCCGACGACGCCTGCGCCGTACGCGATCCCGATCCCGCCGCCGACGACGATCGCCGACACCCCGGCCGCCAGCGCGGCCATCCGCAGCCCGCGGCGCGGTGCGACGCGCTGCGCGCTCGCGCTGGTCCGCGCGATGGCCGCCAACCGGGCCACGAACTCCTCGTCGACCATCGTCGGCTCGACCTCGACCCGCAGCCGACGGGTGACGTCGTCGCGGCGTCGGCGAGGGTTCACCGCCCCATCATCGCTTGCGCACGGGCGTGGTCGTCACGGTTTCGCGGGTAACCCAGCGCCCCGCCCGCGACATGAGACGGACGAGCCATCTGATGGCTCCCGAGCGCCGTCGACCATCCCAGACGCGTCGACGGCGCGGCCCACCTCGGCCGCCGACGTCGTACGGACAGAGCAGGTGGGTGCTCCATCCGTATGACGGCCCGGATGTGTCACACCGCCGGGAGTGACGCGGCGGCCACGATCGGGTATGACGCGTGTAAGGGGCCGGTCCACCAGGACCGACCCCCCACACCCGCTCGTGGCCGACTCGTCGATCAGGCGGCCTCCAGTGCCAGCTCGACCTCCGAGTCTGCAACCACGTCCGGCTCCAGCTCGTCGCGGCGGATCAGGGTCAGCGCGGCGACCAGGCCGAGCGCGGCGAAGATCGCCCCGACCAGGAACGCCGACGAGAACCCGTCGACCAGGGCCACGGGTAGGGCCGAGCCGCTGACCACTGAGTCCTCGGTGCGCGAGGTGGCGATCGTGGAGAGGGCGGCGATACCGAGCGCGCCACCGATCTGCTGCGAGGTGTTGATCAGCCCCGATGCGAGCCCGGCCTCGGACGGCGTCACCCCGGCCAGTGCCGCGATCGAGATCGGCACGAAGGAGAACCCGATCCCGACCCCGATGATCAGGAAGCCGGGCATCAGGTCGCCGAGGTAGCTGCCGCCGACCGACACCTGCGTGAAGTACAGGAGGCCCGCGGTCAGCATGGTCATCCCGACCACCAGCACCGGCTTGACCCCGACGCGGGTCACCAGCTGGGCGGCGACCGCCGACCAGATGATCGCCGTACCGGCGACCGCGAGGTAGGCGACGCCCGTCTTCATCGGGGAGTAGCCGAGCACCTGCTGCATGTAGAGCGTCAGCATGAGGAACATCGAGAACAGCGCGGTGCCCATGATGAATCCTGCGACGTTCGCCCCGCTCACCGTCCGGGTCTTCAGGATCCCGAAGCGCATCAGCGGGTCGGGGTGGCGGAGCTCCCAGCCCACGAAAGCGGCCAGGAGGGTCACGGACGCCCCGAACACGGCGAGCGTCTCCGCCGCCAGCCAGCCGTGCTGGCCGGCCTGCGTCATCGCGTAGACCAGGGAGGACAGGCCGCTCGTCACCAGGACGGCACCCGGCAGGTCGAACCGTTGGACCCGTGCGTCGCGGCTCTCCTGCAGGAGGAACGGCGCGAGCGCGAAGCCGACGATCCCGACCGGGACGTTGACGAAGAAGATCCACTCCCAGCTGAGGGCGTCGGTGAGCACGCCTCCGAGGAGCACGCCCGCCACCGCACCGAAGCCTCCCACGGCGCCCCAGGCACCCAACGCAATGTTGCGCTCCCGGCCCTCGGCGAACGTCGTGGACAGGATCGACAGCGCGGCGGGCGTGATGATCGCCGCCCCGAGGCCCTGGACGGCGCGGGCGCCGATCAGGGACGCCTCGGACCAGGCGAGCCCGGCCAGCAGCGACGCGACGGTGAAGACGACGATGCCGGCGAGGAAGATGCGGCGGCGGCCCAGCATGTCCGCGGCGCGCCCGCCGAGGAGCAGGAACCCGCCGAACACCAGCGCGTAGGCGCTGATCACCCACTGCAGGTCGCTCTGGGAGAACCCGAGGTCGACCTTGATGGAGGGAAGCGCGACGTTCACGATCGCGACGTCGAGGACGACCATGAACTGGACCACGCACAGCAGGGCGAGAGCGAGCCACCTCCGGCTGTCGGACGACGCAGCCCGAGTTGCTTGCATTTCTGAAGTCATGCAAGCGACCGTAACAGCGCCTACTTTTGTTTTGCAAGCACTTTCTTCAGAATCGCGACCAAGTGGTACCCTTTCGGCATGGCGAAGCGCTACGAGCAGTACTGTCCGATGGCGCACGCCCTGGACCTGGTGGGCGACCGCTGGGCGCTGCTCGTCATCCGCGAGCTGATGCACGGACCCAAGCGCTACACCGACCTCGTCGACCGTCTCCCCGGCATCGGGACCAACATCCTGGCCTCGCGTCTGCGTGACCTCGAGCGCAACGGCGTCGTCGCCCGGCGTACCCTCCCCCCTCCGGCGGCGTCGAAGGTCTATGACCTGACCGCCTACGGCCGCGAGCTCCGGCCGGCCATGCGCGAGCTGGCGCTCTGGGGAGCCCGCAGCCTCGGTCCGCCCACCGACAGGGACGAGCTCTTCGTCGGCTGGCTGGCCAACGCCATGGACAGCGTGTTGGCACCCCTCGCGCCTCCTGGCCGCTTCGAGTTTCGGGCCGGCCCCGAGATCGCCGGGCTGGTCGACGGAGAGGTGGTGGCCGGTCCGATCAACGACCCCGATCTCATCGTGGAAGGCGATCCCGACGGGATCTACTCGCTGTTCGTGGACGGGTGCCGCGACCAAGTCACGATCCGCGGCGACCAGGCCCTGCTCGACGCGCTCCTCGAGGCGGCCCCCCCGCGGGCCGAGATGCCCGCAGGGACGTAGGGCGCATCCTTCCGCCGCGTAGGGATCGGCGGCTCCCAGGCGGCCCAGGTCGATGAGTGCGGTGACCCGGTCGGTGGCGGGATCGACCAGCACGTGGGGCAGGCCGGCTCGACCATGGCCGGTCAGCGACGACGGCGCGGCAGCGGCAGGACGAGCGGGACCTCCTGGCCCGGTTGGATCACGATGGTCTTCGCGTGGCGGTGGTGGCGGATCTTGCCGTGGGCGTAGGTCAGGCCGTGCGGCACCCGGATCGTCAGCGGGGCCCTACCCGGTCGCAGGGTCGCGAGGGGGGCGCCGGTGTCGCTGAGCCAGTCCACCAGCTCTTGGCCGAGGCGGGCCACGGTGGCCGGCCGTCCGGCGGCGCGGTCAACGGCCTCCTCGACGTCCTTGACGACGTTGTTGAGCCGCCACGAGTGGTCCTCGTAGTTGTAGGTCAGCTTCCAGCGGCCGTCGCGGACCGTCGACTCCGGTCGCTGGTAGCGCCCCTCGTTGATGAGGTAGCCCGGCAGGTGCGCGAAGCGCGGAGGCGCCTCGAGCCTCGCCTTCTCTTCGATGGCAGGGCGCAGGTCGGTCCCGTCGAAGGGAACGCCGTGAGGCATCTGGCCCTGGGCGTAGGAGACCAGCGTGGGGTAGAGGTCGGTGGCGTTGATCACGGTGTGGTTCACGGTGCCGCCGCGCACCAGCCTCCGGTTGGCGCTCCAGGCGATCCAGGGCACGCGCACCCCGCCTTCGTACAGTTCGCCCTTCTGTCCGCGCAGTGGGCCGTTCCAGGCGCCGGTGTCCTCGCGGCCGCCGTTGTCGGAGGTGACGATGACCAGCGTGTTGTCGGCCAGGACGTGACCGGGGTTGCGGGGGTCCGTCGTGTGCTCGAGGTGGTCGACGACGCGGGCCACGGACTGGTCCAGGCCCTCGGTGAGCGCGGCGTATGACGGCCGCGACGGGGCGAGGCCCGGAGCCCGGGCGCGGTACTTGGCCAGCAGGTCCGGGCGGGCCTGTTCGTCACCGGTCGGCTCGTGGACCGCATAGGGGCTCATCCAGGTCAGGAACCGCGTCGCGGCGCTGCGGTCGATGAAGTCGATCGCCGCGTCGGCGACCGCATCGCTGACGTGCTTGGGCGTGCCGACGAGCGCGTTGAGCTCCGCGGGGGCGACTCCCGTGGAATACGGCGCGATGTTGGCCGCGACGTACTCCTGGGTGTAGGTGGCCGCGAACCGGTCCAGCTCGGGGCCGATGGCGTCGTCGAACTCCCCGTTGGTCGCAAAGTACTGCCGCACGCTGGGGTAGTTCGAGCCTCCGAAGTTCTCGTCGAAACCGTGCTGGGTCACGATGTCGGGGCCGGACCGGGTCACGTGGAACTTCCCGACGTACCCGGTGCGGTAGCCGGCCCTTTGGAGCGTCTCGGCGACCGTGGTCGTGTCGGGTCTCAGGGTCACCGCGCCGTCCTCGCGGCCCTGCGGTGGGCCGACCAGGAGCGTGTCCGGCCCGCCGCGGTTGAGGTCGTTGACCGCGTAGACGTTGTTCCGGTTGCGGGTGGGATAGGCCCCGGTCAGCAGCTCCATCCTGGTCGGAGCGCAGTTGATGCAGGCGTAGGCGTTGTCGAACGTCATGCCCTCGGCTGCGAGGCGGTCGATGGCCGGCGTCTCGTTGAAGTCGCTGCCGTGCCCGTCGTTGACGCGGCCGGTGTGCAGGTCGGACCAGCCGAGGTCGTCGCCCATGATGAAGACGATGTTGGGCCGTGGTCGGCGCTTGGAGGGCCTTCCTGCGGGCGCGAGCGGCGAGGCCTGACGCCCCTCGTCGGCGGCACCGGCCCCGTCGGCGGCACCGGCCGCGTCG
This sequence comes from uncultured Actinomycetota bacterium, assembly GCA_963791175.1. Classification (GTDB taxonomy): domain Bacteria; phylum Actinomycetota; class Actinomycetes; order Propionibacteriales; family Nocardioidaceae; genus Nocardioides. Next base: position 854,640 of record CAWBRC010000004.1, on the reverse strand, counting down.
CCGCTGATCACCACCGGCACGGCCGAGGCGAGCGCAAGCACGGCCAACCCCGCGATGCCAGCGTTCACCCCGGTCCCGGCGCGCCACAGCCGCGACGGGCTCGGTCCGCGGCCGTGCCGACCGAGAGCCGGTTCATCCATGGGGTCCTCCAAGAAATGGCGCGACCACTCGGCAGCAGCTTGAAGTCAAGCCCGCCTCAGTCAGACGCGTCAACCATGGACCAGAGGATCCGTCAGGCCCGGAACCACGACGCCGACATGCACGCCCCGTGCGTCGGCACCGCGGCACTGATCGCGGCGAGAGCTCGACCTCGAACGACCTACAGCCCGGAACGGCCCAGCACCTCGTGGCTCCATTCACTCGCTGCTGGGCTGGCCCGGCACATGGAACGTCCAGGTCTCGACGGTCCGGAATCCGAGGCGTTCGTAGATGCGGTAGCCCATCGGGGTGGCGCCGAGGAAGGCTGACCGCGCACCAGCAGCGAGTCCGTCCATCACGATGCGGGCGGTGATGGCCTCACCGAGTCCTCGACGTCGGTGCTCAGGCGGGGTCGCGACCCCGAACACGCCGACCGCGTCCGGCACCTGCAAACGAATGCCCACTGACGTCACGACGCCGTGGTGCAGCGCCGCGTAGACGGCCGCCTCGGGGCGATCGAACATGGGTGGCGCGACCAGCGGGTCGATGACACCCGGCGGGACCTCGTTGCCGGTCGTGAAGGCGTCGGTCACGCGCCGAACGAGTTCGGTGTCATCCGGATCCACCTCCACGATGAGGGGCGGCTCGCGGATCTCCCATGGTGTGGTCGGGACGAGCTGCATGATCGGGAACTCCAGCTGCTGCACCAGTCCGGACTCCGCAGCAAGACTCACGACCCAATCTGGTGGGTTCGGTCTGACCCGAAGGACGAACGGGAGTCCGGCCTCCCGAAGCTGCCCCACGAACCGTCGGGCGTCGACGCGGGACGCGGTCGGCTCGAGGATGTGAACAGTGTTTGTTGACGGAGAGGCGAGCCCGATCACGTTGAGGACTACGCCATCCCCGCGCTCCTGGTACCCGCCGGGCACCCCGGACGACAGCACTCTCATCCCTGCGATGAAGTCTTCGATGACCTCGGACGATGGGGTCGACACAGGCCGAGTATTGCGGCTGACTCGCCGCCCTACCCGGCGATCGGGCTGCTCAGCGATGTCACTCGCGGCCGACGGGCTGTCAAGATCCAAGCGGATCCGGCCTGCGTCATTCCGCGGGTCGTAGCCAGTCTTGTGGGCGTCGGGCCAAGGCCACGTCCAGCGGGTGGGCACGTCGCGACCTTCATCCGGGCAGGTGCGCCGTTGGGTCGACTGCTGGTCGTGACGTGCACACGCACCGCCCCCGTTGCGCGACGGGCTCGAGGTCGGGCCGACGTCGAGGAAGACCGAGCGATCAGCCGCGCCGGCGAAGGAGCGAGCTGAAGCGCAGCGCTGCGAGGACACCGACGACGGCGATGGTCGCGACGAACAGGAGCTGGTAGGCGACGTGCAGCGGCGAGCGGTCGGGGTCGCTGTATCCGCCGTCGTAGAAGCCGGACATGATGCAGATCGGCTCGACCAAGGCGAGCAGCGCGCTCGCCAGGAGTGCCGGCCGCCGGCGCGGGCCCGCCGCCAGCCAGGCAGCGGCGAGTTGGGCGAGCATCATCGGGATCGGGATCGAGAGCCGTCCGGTCGGGCCCATCGCCTCCCAGATCGTGGAGCTCAGCCCTCCGGCGACGGAGATGATCGCGCCGCCGACCGAGAGGACGGCCAGGACGACCACACCGACGAACACCCGGCGGTCGCGTGGGGTTGCGGCTGGCGCCGAGCGTTGCTGGATCGGCGCGATGAGGCGGTCGGGTTCGGAGGAGGTGCGGGCGGACATCGTGACTCCTTGGCTCAGGTCGGTGTGCACCTGCTGGTGGTGCGTCGTTCTCGAACGGTAGGAGTCGGAGGATCCTTGTGACATCGACCTCCGGGCTGGTCCTGATCAGTCGCAACGGGATGATCTCCGCTCATCCTCAGGGCTGATGGCCGGTGCGTGTCCGAGCCGGACAGCCCTGCGCATCGTGGGAGACCCGGGCCATCCCGGTCTGGCCGCGATCGCTGCGTCCGCTCGCCGCGTGTGCTGGCCGGCTCTACCAGGTCAGGGGGTCCAGCCGGAGGTAGAAGTCTTGGCGTGCGGGGTCGAGTTCGGTTCCGTAGATCTCGGCGAACTCCTGGTCCGCTCGGCGAGCCATGGCCTCGTCCGGCCAGGTCTGGCGGGCGGTGGCCAGGAGCAGTGCGATGTCGCCGTAGGGATCGGCGGTTCCCAAGCGGCCCAGGTCGATGAGTGCGGTGACCCGGTCGGTGGCGGGATCGACCAGCACGTTGGGCAGGCACAGGTCGCCGTGGCACACCACGAGCTCCGTGCGCTCTTGGTCGAGGCGGACCGGCAGCTCAGCCTCGATCCGTTCCAGGATCCGCGTGGGCGACGTTCGCTGGAGTGCCTCGGGGAGGAACTCGACGACGACACGGTCCTCTGCCACGCTCGCCCGCGCGAGGGGCATCATCCGCGCCAGGTTCCGGTCGAAGGGGCACCGGTCCGTGGTCAGGTCGTGCAGGGCTCGGACCGCCGTGACGACCGAGGGCCACGCCCGTTGGAGAGCGACAGCCTCGAGAGTGCTCGCCGGCACCCCGGGAGCTGCCTGGGTCACCAGGCAGGCGCCGGCATCGTTCTCGCGCCACTCCAGCACTCGTGCAGTAGGGATCTCGGTGCGAGTCAGCCAGACCGAGCGGTCCCGCTCGGCCGCCAGCTCCGCGACGCGTTCGGTCGAGACCAGCTTCGCGTACCGCTGCGCACCGCGGTCGCGAACGACCGATGCACCCGACTCTCCCCCTGTGACCGGCTCCCACTCTCCGAAGTCGGCCGGCAGCAAGTCCGCGAGGATCGAGCAGCTGGCCGGCACTGATCCATCATCGCGCCGCCGTCGGTCCCCACCGCTCAAGGACGAGCATCGCGTTCACCATCGAGCCGGGGAACGGCGCCTCCTGATCCACGCGGGGATCGTGGGCCACCTCTGCGCCACGAACGGCTTGATGCGAACAAGACGTAGCTGCCGGTGTACGCCAGGCCCGATTCAGCCCATTGACGCTGTCTTGTTCCAAGGATGCATCGGGTGGGGGCCGCGGCTCCTCCTGCGACGACCGACGGTGTCTGCTCATGACCTGTTGGGTCGGCGTTTCACCTTCACGTCATCCATGCAGACGACCGTCACGGTCAACGGTCTGTGGCTAATGCCCCGAGACTCGAGGTACTGGCCGGCCAAGAGCTCGCCTTCCACCTCGGCAGCCTCATCGGCTTCCGCGGCCGAGTCCTCCGAGACCTCGAGAAGGTACCGCACGGTGAAGCGTGTCAGCGTCGGCGTGTAGGTGAACGTTCCCTCGGACGTGAAGGCCGCAAGGAACAGGTCGTGCTCACCCTGCTCATCTCGAAGCTGCGCGCTGACGGCCGGCGTCAGGCCGGCGAACTGACCAGTCATCTGCACCCGGTAGGTCCTCGTCGTCACTGTGCGGTCCTTTCCTTTGGGCTGCCCCGTCGCCGGAGCATTCGATGTGCACGCCGGTCGGCTCGGTCGCCGCGGCGGACGCCTGCCGGGATTCACCGGTGCTCTTCCGAGGGCTTGCGGCTCCCTCGGAGCGTGCTCGGGAGGACCGTGACCGAGCGGACCTCGGCGCCGGCGTCCCACAAGCAGGTCAGCAGGCCTCGCACGCCGGCCTGGTCCAGTCCCTCGACCACCAGTCCGCTGCCGTCGGCGGTGGTCGAGACGCGATCGAACCTCCCGGCGAGGTGCGCCGTGAGCGAGGCCGAGACCCGGCTGGTCAGCGAGACCTCGCACCGGGCGGCGATCTCACTCATGGCCGAGTCCTCGTGGCCGGCGCTCCTCGGAGCGCGCCGGGGACCACCAGGTCGCCGCGCCGATCCCCGCGAGGGTCAGGAGCAGCCCGACCACGCAGTCGAGGACCCAGTGGTTGCCGGTGCAGACCACGACGAGTGCCGTGCCCGCCGGGTAGAGGTAGGCGAGCAGCCGGCCGCGCACCGCCCACACCGCCCAGATGGCCCAGCCGACGTGCAACGACGGCATCGCCGCCAGCTCGTTGGTGAGGCCGCCCAGCCCGGACGGCGCCGACGCGTGCTCGCTCCACCACCCGACGTGCGCGTAGAGCGCCAACGTGTCGACGTACGACGAGCCGCCGGTGAGCCTCGGGGGTGCCGTGGGCAGGAGCAGGTAGCAGCCGAGCGCCAGGACGGAGCTGACGACCAGCGCGGTCCGGGCCCGGCCGTACTCCGACCGGCGGCGCAGGTAGAGCCAGCCCAACGCCACCGGAGTGACGAGGTAGTGCAGCACGGCGTACCAGAAGTCCATGGGCACGGCGAGCCACGCGAGGTCGCTCGTCGCGTGGTTGAGCCAGGACTCGACATCGAGGTGGAGGGCGTCCTCCAGCCGCCCGATGTCCCGGGCGCGGTCCTGTGCAGCGGCGAGGTCGTCCGAGGCCAGCACCCGGGTCAGGCTGTAGGCGACGTAGAGCCCCGCCAGGACGCCGAGCTCGCGGCCCCCCGAGAGCCAGCCCGACCGGGTCGGGCCACCCGCCTCCCGTCCCCGGCCGCGGGAGCCGCGCGTCGCCGCGACGGTTCCCGTGGACACGGTCACGACTCACTCCCCTGATCCAGCGGGTCCGTGACCCACGCCCCGGGACCCGGCCGGCATCAGCCAGGCGACCAGCGCGGCTGCGGCGACCGCGGCGAGCGAGCAGGCGACGAGGCCGGCATGCATGCCGTCCACGAACGCCGTCCGCCCCGCCTCTCCGATCGGCCCGCCGGCGTGGGCGGCCATCGCAAAGGACTCCTTGGCCTTCGCGACGACGTCGGCGCTCCCCGCGCCCACCGGGAGCTCGAAGCTCCCACGGTAGACCGACGACACGACGCTGCCGACCACCGCGATCCCCAGGGCTCCGCCCAGCTCGCGGGCGAGGTCGTTCATGGCCGAGCCCACGCCCTGCTGCGAGTCCGGCAGCGACTCGGTGATCGCGGTTGTCGCGGGCGTCATCGCGGCACCCATGCCGGCGCCGATCGGCAGCAGTCCGGCGAGCAGCCACCAGTAGGAGCTCGAGGCGTCGACCTGGGCCACGATGAACAGACCAGCGGCCAGCAGCAGCAGGCCGGCGGTGCAGACCCGGCGAGCCCCGAAGGCCGCCGCGAGCCGCGGCGTCAGGCGCGCGGTGGGCATGAGGGCCGCAGCCATGGGCAGGATCGAGACGGCCGAGACCAGCGCCGAGTCGCCCCGGACCAGCTGCAGGTACTGCAGGAAGGCGAACATGAAGCCGAAGAACGCGAAGAACTGCACGAAGATCGTCAGCGAGCCCGCGGACAGTCGCCGCCGGCCGAAGATCCGGGGGTCCAGCATCGGGTCCGGCGTACGTCGCTCGAGGAGGACGAAGCCGACCAGGACCACGACCGCCGCGGCGAGCCCGAGCAGCGTGCGCACGGAGGTCCAGCCGTGCGTCGGTGCCTCGATGATCGAGTAGACGAGCACCGTCAGGCCCAGGCCCGCCGACACCGCACCACGGACGTCGAGCCGCGGAGCCTCCGGGTCTGCGGACTCGGGCACGAACCGGAGCGTGCCGAGGATCGCCACCGCCGCGAGCACGACGTTGAAGGCGAACACCGAGCGCCAGCTCCAGAACTCGAGCAGCGTCCCTGACGCGAGCACGCCGAGCACGGCGCTCGCACCGGCGACGCCTGCCCAGATGCTCACTGCCTTGGTCCGCTGGTCGGCCGAGAACGTCCCGGTGATCGTCGAGAGGGTCGCCGGCATCACCAGTGCGGCCCCGACGCCGAGGCAGGCCCTCAGTGCGATCAGCTCGGTGGCCCCGTCGACGGTCATCGCGATCACCGACCCGGTGCCGAAGATCAACAGGCCGCCGAGCAGGGTCAGGCGGCGTCCGAACCGGTCCCCGAGTGCGCCTGCGGGCAGCAGGAGTGCGGCGAAGCAGAGCGAGTACGCGTCGATGATCCACGTCATCTGTGACTCGTCGGCATGGGTGGACCGCGCGATGGCGGGCAGCGCGACGTTGAGCGACGACATCGCTCCCACGACGGCCGCCAGCGCGACGCAGACCACCGCGGTGACGGCGCGGTGGTTGACTCTGGGCGCCTCGTCGAGTCGCGGCGCTCGGGGCACGCGCTCGGGGGCGGCGGTGATGGTGTGGTTCATGGCAGTCCTCCCTTGGCTTGACCCGGAGGACGATCCGGGCGACCCGGGTGCCTGCACACCACCCGGCGACGGGTGCACCCGGGGTGGTCGGGGTGACAGACTCGCCAGCGAGTGCGCCCCGAGCCGCAGGTCGGAGGGACCATGGACACCGACGGGTCCGCCCGCCCCCTGCTCGCCGTCAAGCAGCAGGTCCCGCCGGTCCGCGACGGTGCTGTCGTCCGTGGCCGACTGGTGGAGCAGGTCGCCTCGGCGCGGACGCGGCTGGTCGTCGTGGTGGCCCCCGCCGGATGGGGCAAGACCAGCCTGCTCAGCGCATGGGCTCGCGACGGCGGCGACACCCAGCGCGTCGCATGGGTCTCCCTCGACGAGAGCGACGACGAGCCCCGTCGCTTCTGGCGCTACGTGCTGACGGCGTTGAGCGAGCTCGGCGACGACCTCAGCACAGCGCCCCTCGAGGCGCTCGCCGCGGAGATCCCGGTGGTGGAGCTCGCGCTGCCCGTGCTGCTCAACGAGCTGGCCGCCTCGCGCCCCTCCCACGCCCACGTCCTCGTCCTCGACGACTACCACGTGATCACTGATCCGGAGATCCACGAGTCGCTGGAGTTCCTGCTGACCTACCTGCCGTCCTCCTTGCGGATCGTGCTGGCGAGCCGGGCGGACCCGGCCCTACCACTGGCCAGGCTGCGGGCACGGGGCGACCTGACCGAGATCCGCGCGGCCCAGCTGCGGTTCTCGCCCGACGAGGCCGCCGACCTCGTCTCGACCGTGTCAGGGCTCGCGCTCGACTCCGCCCGCGCCGAGGTGGTGTGGCAGCAGACGGAGGGCTGGGCGGCCGGGCTCCAGCTGGCCGGGCTCGCCCTGCGTGCAGATCCCGACCGGTCCTACGACGATCGCCACCTCTTCGACTACTTCGCCGCCGAGGTCCTGCCCGGGCTGGCGCCGCGCCAACGCGACCTCCTGGTGCGCTCCGCGCCGCTCGAGCTGCTGTCCGGGGACCTCTGCGACGCCGCCCTGCAGGTCGAGGGGTCCGCGGAGGTGCTCGCGGAGCTCGTCCGCGCCGACCTGTTCGTGGCGGCCCTCGACCACGATCGGGAGTGGTACCGCTGCCACGCGCTCCTGCGTGACGCGCTGCTGCACCAGCGAGGCGCCGACCCGGACGGCGTGCTCCAGCGCGCGGCCTGGTGGTTCGCCGGCGAGAACCGGATCGACGAGGCGGTCCACCACCTCCTGCGGGCCGGACAACCCGGCGCCGCCGGCGAGCTGCTCCTCGCGCACGCCGAGCGGTGGTTCCTGGCCCGGGGCGAGGCAGCCACCTTCGTGCAGCTCGGCGAGCGTCTCCCACACGCGAACGTGGACCCGAGCCTCGCCTATGCCCTCGCGTATGCCGCTGCCCTGTGCGGGGACCGCGACCGGGTCGTCCGCTGGCTCGACGCGTGCGAGGACCGAGCCTCCCCTGACGCGGTCGCCCCGGGGTGGCACAGCTTCGAGGCCGCCGTGCTGTCCCTGCGCGCCAACTTCGGCGTGGTGGACGCCGACAGCGGCCGAGCGGTCGCGCTGGCCCAGCGGGGCTACGAGCTCGAGACGCAGGGCGGCCGGGAGGGGCACCCGGTCGCCTCCTGGGGTCTCGGCGCCTCGCTGGCCCGGGACGGTCGCTTCGACGACTCCGCCGCCGTGCTGCTCGACCTGTGGCGCGGCGCCGCGAAGGAGTCGTGGCCGCCGTGGCTGCTGCTGTCCGTGGCCGGGACCTTGGTGATCACCTTGGTCGAAGCGGGTCGTGGAGACGACTGCGACGCGGTGCTGCGCCAGTCCGAGCCGCTGGCGAAGGCAGCCGAGCTGCGCGCCGGACGCGGCATCACCCCCGGCCTCTCGGCGCTGCGGCTGGCGGCCGGTCGGCGTCGCCACCAGACCGGGCAGGTCGACACCGCCGCACCCGTGCTGCGCCACGCCGTCGAGCTGATCGCGCTGCACCCCCGGCCGACGCTGCTCGTCCTGGCGCTGGTCTACCTCGCCGACGCGGAGCTGGCGTGCGGCGAGCGCTCCGCCGCCCAGGCCGCCCTGACCCGGGCGCGCGAGGTCGCCGACGACGAGCCCGTCAGCCAGTTCGTCCTGCCGCGCCTCGAGACCGCCGAGCTCCGGATCGGCCGTGGTGCCGTCCGGGCCGCGCGACGTTCCGGCGTCCTCGTGGACGAGCTCACCGACCGGGAGCTGTCGGTCCTGCGGGCCATGCAGGGCACCGCGAGCCAACGGGAGATCGGACAGGCGTTGTTCCTGTCCATCAACACCGTCAAGGCGTACAACAAGAGCCTCTACCGCAAGCTGGGCGTCGGGTCGCGCCAGGAGGCTGTGGCCACCGCGCGGGAGCTGGGGCTCATCTGAGCTCGTCGAGCGGCGTCGCCCTCGACGCGCCCCGCGGACGGCGAACGGGCGCAGCCGAGATCGGCCGCGCCCGTCGCGCGTGTTCAGCGGTGCCTCAGTCCCGGATCCCGATGGCCTCCACCGGGCGGGTCCGCATGGTTCCTCGGGTTGGCACCATCGTCGCCACCCAGGCCAACGCCGCTGTGCTGAGGAGCACTGCGCCCACCTGGAGCGGCGGGAAGTGGGGCAGGAACGACCCCGACACGGCGTAGGCGAACGGCATCAGCGTGGCGGCAGCGACGGCCGATCCGACGGCCCACCCCACGACGACCAGGAGCAGCGCTTCGATCCGCATCATCCGGCGAACCTGCAGCCGCGAAGCGCCGATGAGCTGCAGCAGCGCGTACTCCCGGCTCCGCCCCCGGATCGCCAACATGAGCGTGTTGAGCACGGCGAAGGCGGCGAACCCGATGACCAGGCCGAGCAACAGGTAGTTGACCCAGGCCTGGGTGTCGGCGTTCGCGTCCTCGGCCGCGGCGATCAGGTCCGCTCCGCCGACCACGGTGGTCGGGTTCTGGTCGTGCAGCTCCGCGACCGCAGCGCCGGCGGCAGCGGGCTCGTCGCCCCCGTCGACCAGCACCAGCGACAGCAGGGCGTCGGTCAGGTGGGTCTCGACCGAGGCCCACGGGAGCAGGACGTCGCCGAACCCGAGCGACTTGTCGTAGAGAGCGACCACGGTGAACTCCTGGGGGGTCCCGTCGCCGAGGTGGAGGTCGACCGGCTCGCCGACCTCGGCCCCGATGCCGGCGGCGGCGTCCTCGGAGAGTGCGACCTCACCCGCACTGAGCGAACCGAGGGAACCCTCGACCACCCCGAGGTCCAGCAGGCCGTCGAGACTCTCGCCCGCCACGACCTTGGCCGCATAGGGATCGAGCTCGGAGTTGGCGTAGACGGTGGTGTCGGCCAGGCCGACCACGTCGTACGACGACCCGGCCGCGAGCTCGTGCACCACCGAAGGAGGGAGCCCGGCGTCCCCCGCGGCCACCACGTGCTCGGCCGTCACCCGGTCGGCGCCCTGTGCCTGCGACTCCTCCTCGAGGGTGGACTGCTGGAAGAGAGCCATCCCAGCGACTCCGACGGTCAGCGCCAGCGGGATCACTGCCGACGCCACACGTCGTACCTGCGTCCGCACGTTCGCCAGCGCGAGGAACCCGCTGGGACCCGAGACCGGGCGGATGAAGAGGCCCGCCGTACGCGTGCCCAACCACACCAGCACCGGCGCGAACAGGGCGACCGTGATGACTGCCGCCATCAACGTCGCCGGCACCAACGCCGGTGCGATCGAGGCTCTGACCGACATGGCCACGAGGAAGAGTGCGCCCGTGCCCGCAGCGCAGAGCAGTCCGGTCAGGGCACGCAGCCAGCCGATGCCCCTGGGCGGTTTGGCGGACTCCGCGAGGGCCTCGACGGGCCGGACGCGTCCGGCCCGGCGGCCTGCGATGTAGGCGGCCGCCCGGCTGACGAGCAGCACCGCCGCGACCGCGGCGACGGGCGGCCAGACACCGGCCTGGACCTCGAAGGTGCCCGGGAGCAGACCCTTGTCCTGCATCGCCTCGGCCAGACGCGCACCGAGCCAGAAGCCCGGCCAGATCCCGACCACGGCGCCCAGCAGGGTCACTGTGACGGTCTCGCGGGCCAGCAGCGTGCGCACCTGCCGGGGGGTCGCCCCGACGGCACGCAGGAGGGCGATCTCCCGCTGCCGCTGCTGCACGAACAACGTGATCATGCCGGCGAGCACCAGGGCGGCGACGAACAGCGCGATGCCGCCGAGTGAACCGCTGATCGCGATCAGACGGATGCTCGCCTCCGCGGAGTCGAGGAACTCGGCCTGCCCACGATCCTCACCGGTCAGCACCACGAACTCACCGCCCAGGACCTTGTCGAGCGCGGCGGCGACGACCTCCGGGTCGGCGCCTTCGCTGACCGTCACCGCCAGCAGGTCGGCCTGGTCGGGGTGGGCGTAGAGAGCTCGAGCTGAACCGTCGGAGAAGAAGACCGCCGACTGCTCGGTCAGGGACCGGTCGCCAGTGGGCTCCGCGACCCCGGAGACCGTCACCTCGGTGGTCCGGCCGCCGACGACCGCGGAGGTCCGGTCACCCACGGCCAGACCGGAACGGCGCGACAACGCGGAGTCGATCACGACATCGGCGGGTCCGGTCGGCTCGGCCCCGTCGACGAGCCGGAACGGCGTGCTGGCGGCACTGCTCCAGGAGTGTCCGAGCGACGGCGTCCCGCCGGGCCCTGCCACCTGCTCACCGTCCACCACGACGTAGGCGGGGAAGGAGAGGTCGGCCACCACGTCGGCCACGCCGGGGACCGACGAGACCTCCGCAGCGAGCTCGGCGGGGACCCGTACGCGCTCCACGACCGCACTGCGGACGGTCTCCCGGTCCTCGCCGTGACCGCTGGACTTGCTGATCTCCTGGTCGGCGGCGACGACGATGTCGGCGCCGGCCAGCCGTTCGGGCGGGACCGCAGCCCGGATCCCGCCCTCGAGGAGCGACCCGGTTGCGGTCACCAGAGCGGTGGCCGCCAGCACGGTCACGAAGATGCCCACGAAGCTCAGCCACCGGAAACGGAGGCTGGCGATGGCCAAGGTCCACATCGCTCAGCCCTCCAGATGGGTCATGCGGTCGGCGACGGATTCGGCCGTCGGGGCGACGAGATGGTCCACGATCCGACCGTCTGCGAGGAACAGCACGCTGTCCGCGCGAGCCGCGGCCAGCGGGTCGTGCGTCACCATGACGATCGAGAGGGAGTGGCGGTCGACGGACTCGCGCATCAGGCCGAGGATCTCGCCACCTGTGCGCGAGTCCAGGGCGCCGGTGGGCTCGTCGGCGAACATCACCTCGGGCCGGGTCACCAACGCTCGGGCGATGGCGACGCGTTGCTGCTGACCACCGGAGAGCTCGGCGGGCCGGTGTCTCATCCGCCCTCCGAGCCCGACCCGCTCGCCGACCTCGGCGAGCCAGTCGCGGTCGACGCGCGTGCCGGCCAAGCGCGCCGGCAGCCCGATGTTCTGCGCCACGTCGAGGGACGGCATGAGGTTGTAGGCCTGGAAGACGAACCCGATGCGGTCCCGCCGCAGGCGGGTCAGGGCCTTCTCCGACATGCGCGAGAGGTCGGAGTCCCCGATCCTGACGTCACCGCTGGTCGGACGGTCCAGCCCGGCGGCCACGTGCAGCAGCGTGCTCTTCCCGGAGCCGGACGGGCCCATGATGGCGGTGAAGGACCGGGGCGCGAAGGCGGCGGTGACGTTGCGCAGGGCGTGCACCGCCTGCGCGCCGCGGCCGTAGGTCTTGGAGACGTCGACGACCTGGGCGACCGGCTTCTGCATCGCCAGGCGGTCGGACGTCAGGGTCTGTGCGGTCATGGGAGTGCCTTCCGGTGGTGTGGTGCGGGCCCGCCGAGTCGGCATCCGCCTGTCGCTCCACCATCACGGCCGAGGCCCCTGACGCGCGTCGGTCCGGTGGTCGGATCCGCGATCGTCCCCGCGGCCTAGTGCTCGCGACCCCATCCCTGCATCGGTCGCGCGACCGATGGCCGTGGTCGTGTCCGCGAGTACGCTCGCGCCATGAACGCCGCCGGGTCGACCCGGCTCCTCTACGTCATCGACGCCGTCGTGGCGGCGGTCCTGGCGGTGTGGTGGCTGGCGGAGGTCCGCGCGGACCCCCTCGACGGAACGGTCCAGCAGGCAGCGGCCTGGGTCGTCGCCCTCGGCGCGACCGTGCCCTTCGCGCTGCGCCGTGCCGCGCCCCGGCTCGTGTTCGGCGATCCTCGCGACCTGCTTCGGCGTCGCGTTGCTGCTCGGTGCCGCAGGAACCGGCGTGGGCATCGCCTTCGCGGCGTACACCGTCCTGGTCCGTGACCGGCGGTCGGTGGGCGTCGTGGTCATCGCGGCCGGCTACGGCCTGATCGTGCTCGCGTACCTCACGCTGCCGGACACGACGGCCAGCACCTTCTTCCTCGACGCCATCACCTTCGCGATGGTGATCGGCCTGGCGGAGCTCGTGAGGACGCGGCAGGCCTACGACGAGATCTACGGCGAGCGCGCTGCCCAGCTCGAGAGGGAGCGCGTCACGCTGGCCGAGAAGGCGGTCAACGAGGAGAGGCTGAGGATCGCGCGCGAGCTGCACGACGTCGTCGCACACGCGATCAGCCTGATCGCCGTGCAGAGCAGCGTGGCGCTGGAGCGGCTGCGCAAGGACCCGGACGGCTCCTCCCGGGCGCTGGAGACGATCGAGACGAGCAGCCGGAGCGCCCTCGAGGAGATGCGCCGGATGCTGGCCATCCTCCGGCACGACGACGAGAGCCTCGCGCAGCTCCAGCCGTCAGCCGGCGTGGCGGACCTGCCGTCCCTGGCCCGCGAGGCCGAGGCGGCCGGCGTGGCGACCCGGCTGGTCGTCGAGGGCGAGCGACCGCTCGCCGTCCCGTCCGGGTGTGGACCTCTGCGGCTACCGCATCGTCCAGGAGGCGTTGACCAACGTCGTCAAGCACGCGCCCGGTGCCTCCGCGCAGGTCTCGGTGCGGTGGCGACCGGACGGGCTCGCGCTGGAGATCAGCGACGACGGTCACGGCCGCGGCCTGCTGGGCCGGGCCGGCGGCGCGGCGGAGTCCGGGCACGGGTTGCTCGGGATGCGCGAGCGGGTGGCCCTGTTCGGTGGGTCGTTCGAGGCGGGCCCCCGGACCAACGGAGGCTGGGGCGTCCGCGCTCACCTGCCGTTCCGGGCCGAGACGGCGCGGGTCGGCCTCGCGGTCGCGCTTCCCGGAGTGACGGCCGGATGATCACCGTCGCCGTGGTCGATGACGAGGTGCTGCTGCGCAGCGGTCTGGCGTCCCTCATCGAAGCGGCCGACGACATGACCGTGGTCGGGGAGGCCAGCAACGGCGCACAGGGCGTGACGCTGGCCCAGCAGCTCCGACCCGACGTGGTGCTCATGGACATCCGCATGCCCGAGATGGACGGCCTCGAGGCCACCCGCCAGATCGTCCAGGACCCATCGACCCCCACTCGGGTGCTGATCCTGACCACCTTCGACCACGACGAGTACGTCTACCAAGCGCTCCGGATCGGTGCCAGCGGCTTCCTGCTGAAGGCCGCGATGCCCGACGACCTGCGGAACGCCGTGCGCGTCATCGCGAGCGGCGAAGGCCTGCTCGCGCCGAGCGTCACCCGCCGTCTCATCGCGGACTTCGCAGCGCGTCCCACCTCGCCGGCCCTGACCCGCACCGCTCTCCCCGAGCTGACCGACCGGGAACGGGACGTCCTGGCCACCGTCGCCCAAGGGCTGTCGAACGCCGAGATCTGCGCTGAGCTGCACATGAGCCTGTCCACGGCGAAGACCCACATCAGCCACCTGCTCATGAAGCTCGACGCCCGCGACCGGACGCAGCTCGTGGTGCTGGCGTACGAGGCCGGGTTCGCCGTGCCCGGCAACCCCTAGCTCCAGGCCCTGAGGCACCGCAGGATCCCAAGGCCTCCGCACCCGTCGGCAGCGCGAAGCACCCGGTGCGTCCACTCCCGAGGGAGCGGGCGCACCGGGTGCTGAGGCGGATGCGGTCAGACGAGGACGGGAGTGCGCTCCGTCCCGGTCGGCTCCGGCTCGATCGCCGGCTCCTCCCCGTCGTGGGCCCCACCCTCGATGTCGATCACCGGCAGGCGCCGGTCGAGCCACGCGGGCAGCCACCAGGCGCGGTGGCCCAGCAGGCTCATCGCCGCCGGCAGCAGCACCATCCGGACCAGCGTGACGTCGAGGAACACCGCGACGGACAGGCCGATGCCGAACATCTTGGTGGTGATGTCGACGTCCAGGATGAACGAGCCGAACACGCAGATCATGATCAGTCCGGCGCTGGTGATCACACGCGCCGTCGAGCCGACACCTTCGACGATCGCCCGACCGGGCTGCCGGTGCTTCAGGTACTGCTCGCGGACCCGGCTCATCAAGAAGACCTCGTAGTCCATCGAGAGGCCGAAGAGGATCGCGAACATCAGCATCGGTGCGAGCGGCATGATCGGCACCGACTCGTGCACGCCGATCAGGCTGGCGCCCCAGCCCCACTGGAAGACGGCGACGATCACGCCGTACGCGGCGCCGACGCCGAGCACGTTGAGGAGCGCGGCCTTCAACGGGACCAGCACCGACCTGAACACCAGCATCAGCACCAGGAACGACAGGCCGATCACGGCTCCCAGGAACAGGGGCATCCGGTCCTGCAGGCGGGACGAGACGTCGTCGGTGAGCGCGGTCGCGCCGGTGACCGACGCCTCCACGTCCGTGCCGTCGAGCGCCTGCGGCAAGGTGTGCTCCCTCAGGTGGGCCAGGAGCTCACCGGTCTTGACGTCCTGCGGCGACGTGGTCGGGACGACCTCGAAGAGTGCGAGGTCACCGCCGTCGTTGGTCACGGCCGGGCCGACCGAGGCCACACCGGACTCCGCCGCGAGGGCCTTGCCCACCGCGGTGACCGCGGCGTCCGCGTCAGGGTCCCCGTTGGTCTCGAGGGCCACCTGGAACGGGCCGTTGGTGCCGGGGCCGTAGCCGTCGGCCATCAGGTCGTAGGCCTTGCGGGTCGTCGACGACGTGGGGTCGTTGCCCGCGTCCGAGAAGCCGAGGTGCATCGAGAAGACCGGGATGGCCAGGACTCCGAGGACGACCGCGGCTGCGGCGCCGTACCGGACCGGCCGGGCGACGACCTTGGCGGCCCACCGAGCCGACCACGAGTCGGTCGCGTCGGCCGGCTTCTGCTTGACGAACGGGACGCGGGCGCTGTTCACGCGGTGCTTGACCACACCGAGCATGGCGGGCAGCAGCGTGATCGACGCCAGCATGGTGACGGCGACCATGATCGCCGAGCCGTAGCCCATCATCGCCATCATCGGGATGCCGGAGACCTTGAGCCCCAGGATCGCGATGATGACCGTGACCCCGGCGAACAGCACCGACAGCCCGGCGGTCGCGTTGGCCCGACCGATGGCCACCGGGACCGACTGCCCGGCGGCCAGGTTCTGACGGTGCCGGGCGAGGATGAACAAGGCGTAGTCGATGCCTACTCCGAGTCCGAGCATCATCCCGACCACGCTGGCGATCTCGGGCACCGCGACGTAGCCGGACAGGATGCCGATGGTGCTGCTGCCGACCAAGATCGCCGTCAGGGCGGCCACGATCGGGAGGCTCATGGCGACGAGGGACCCGAAGGCGATGGCGAGGATGACGATCGCCATGAGGATCCCGATCATCTCGCTGTTGCCGCCGGCTTCGTCGTTCGCGTAGCCCAGTCCGCCGTCGTACTCGACCTGGACACCGGCGTCACGGAGGTCCTCGACCGCGGACTCGGCGGCGTCGAACTCGTCGATGCCGATCTCCTTCGTGTCGTACGCGACGGTGGCGAACGCCGTCCGTCCGTCCTCGCTGACGGTCGGTCCGCGCGGGTCGTAGGGGCTGTCCACGCCGATCACGTGCGCGCCGTCGGCGAGCTCCGCCACGGCCTGGTCGACCGCGGCCATCGTGGCGGGGTCAGTCAGACCGTCCTCGGAGTGGAAGACGACGTTGGCGGTGTAGAGCGTCTGCTGCGGGAACCGGTCCTGGATGGCGTCGGCCGCTCGCTGCGACTCGGCGCCCGGGAGGCTGAAGCTCTCGTCGGGCTCGCCACCGCCGGACATGTTGATCATGAACGCGGCCGCGGCGATGGCCACCCAGGCAGCGATCACGCGCCAGGGATGGCGACCCGCGAAGTTCCCGATTCGGTACAGAAGATGAGACATGGTGCAGCTCCTTGGAGATCGAGTGCGCCGCCTCTGCGGCGCGTTCCACCAGCACACGGCATCCGCCGACCGCGGCCCATGGGGCTGCGCGCACAGCGCGAGGCGGAGGCCGACCGACGGGGGGCGGGTCGCCGTGCGGCTGGCTCCACCTCGTCGTGGGGGCTGGCCCCACCGGGGGACCGAAGCCCGGCCGACCTGGACCGGGGCGCCGAGGAGCTCCCACACTGGTCGCGACGACAGGAGCGTGACCCCATGGACCCGTCAGGCCCGGCCCTCGGGCCGCTCACCCTTCACCACGTCGACGTCTTCACCGACCGAGCCCTGGCCGGCAACGGGTTGGCCGTCGTGCTGTCCGACCGCCCGCTCGCGGCGGAGCTGATGCTCGGGGTCGCCCAGGAGCTGAGGCAGTTCGAGACGATCTTCTTGTTCGACGTCGAGGACGACCGAGCCGAAGGACGCATCTTCACCCCCGAAGAGGAGCTCCACTTCGCCGGTCATCCGGTGCTCGGTGCGGCGGCCGTCCTGCACACCCGCTCCGCCCGGTCGGACGGCGATCGCAGGGGGTGGACCATCCGGGTGGGCGGCCGGCCGCTGCCCGTGACGACGATCGCCCGGGCGAACGGCGTCGTGGCCGCCGAGATGGACCAGGGACCCGCCGTGCTGTCGCCGGCCCTCGGGCACGACGTGGCGCTCCGGTTCGCAGCCGCCCTCGGCGTCCGGCCGGAGCAGCTGCGCGCGGACCTGCCCAGCCAGGTCGTCAGCACCGGCCTCCCGTACCTGCTGCTCCCCGTCACGACCGAGGGCCTGGCCGATAGTCACGTCTCTGTGACAGACCTGCCCGCCATGCTGAGCGAGATCGGAGCCGACTTCGTCTACGTGCTCGACCCGGACCGAGCCCGAGGGCCGCACCTGGGACAACCGTGGAGTGACGGAGGACGTCGCGACCGGCAGCGCCGCTGGACCAGCAGCCGCCTACCTGATCAACCATGGCCTGCGATCCGCGGCCGAGTCCTTCCAGGTGCACCAGGGACGCTTCGTCGGTCGGCCGAGCCGGATCGACGTCCGTCAGGCCGACGACGGGTCGATCCTCGTCGGCGGTTCGGTCGCGCCGTTCAGCTCAGGGACGATCCAGACCGTCCCGCGCTGACCGGCTCGGCACCAGCGCCCGCCCGGCTCAGGCCTCGGCGCCCTCGGTGGCGAGTGCCACCAGGCGCCCGGTCGCGTGGAGGACCCCGTCGCCGCCCCGGACGCTGCCGGACGCGACGAGGATCCCGGACCCGCGGCGCACGGCGTGCGCCGCAGCCTCGAGCCGGCCTTCGAGGGGCCGGCTCACGCCGCCCAGGGTGACGGCGAAGTCGACCGGCCGGTAGGACCGTCCCGGCGCCAGCAGTGACTGGACCGCCGAGGAGAGCGCGAAGTCCAGGAGAGTCGTGCACACCCCGCCGTGCGTGATCACGCCCGGGTGCTGGCCCATCCGCCGCGCGTGGGTGCTGAAGAGCACCTCACCGGGGCTGATGTGCTCCAGGACCAGGTCGAGGTCCTCGGACGGTGACACCTCGTGCAGCCGGCGGATGACCTCCGTGGGCCGGCTCGCGGGAGCGAGCACCGCCGCGGTCATCGCGCACCGGCCGAGCGGCGTCGGGCCGAGACCTGCAGGAAGCGCAGCACGAGTCCGCCCCCGACGGCGAGCAGGGCGCTCAGGGCGAGGAGCCAGTGGACCAGGGTGTCCACGATCGGCACGGTGGCTCCGACGTCCGTCCTGGCGTCCACGCCGGCCGATCCGTCGGCGTTCATCACGACGACCGTCCAGTTGCCGCCCGATGGCTTCCACGTCATCGACTGCGTACCGGTCCCGGACGCCTGAGCGGTCCAGATGTCGGATTCGGTGGGAGCCTCGCCGGGCGCCGTGCCCGGGTGCTCGGTGTACGCCGGGTCGTCGAGCTCGGTCGCCGTGGAGTGGGCCACGCCGTCCAGGTAGTCCGCCACGTCCTCGGTGGGTGCGACGCCGATGAAGACCGGCGCGCCGGAGGCACCGGTCGCGCGCACGCGCGCCGTGCCCAGGAGCCAGTCGCCGCCGAGCCCGTCGAGGTCGATGTCCTCGACGGTCACGGCGTGGCCCGTCGAGTCGACCCGCACGGCGTCAGAAGTGAGGTAGGCACCGTCCCGGAGGTGCTCGTCGACCAGGTGGACCGCGCCGCCGGCCGCGGCCAGCAGCACGGCGCCGACGACCGCGGCCGCGCCGGCGGACAGCCACGCGGTCCGCGCGGGTGTCCAGGGGGCGGGGGCGGCTGGTGCCGAGGGCGAGGTCTCGGGACGGGGTGCGGTGAGGACAGGGGTGGTGCGCATGGCGGGCTCCTGGAGTTCGTCTGGTGTGGTGCTCCCAGCACACCGCGGTTGCGACCGGCGCGACATCGGGGTGGGCGCACGTCGGTGGAGGCCAGCACCACGCCCCGCGAGGGCCAGCCGCCCCGGGGAGCAGCGAACGGCCGGGCGGTGTCGAGGACACCGCCCGGCCGTCCGGGGTCAGCAGGTGGTCAGTCGGTCACCACCGCCTTGAGCACGTCGACCTTGGCCGCGGACCGGGCCGGCCCGAGGGCCGCGAGGACACCGGCCACCGCAGCCAGCGCGACGTACACCGCGATCTGCGGGCCGGGCACCGAGATGCCCGTGATGCCCTGGTCCTCGAGGGCCCGCGACAGGGCCAGCCCGATGCCGATCCCGAGGCCGGCGCCGCTCACGGCACCGATCAGCGAGATCACCACGGACTCCCAGCGCACCATCGACCGCACCTGGCCACGGGTCATGCCGACCGCACGCAGCAGCCCGAGCTCCCGGGTGCGCTCGAAGACCGACAGCACGAGGGTGTTGACGATGCCGAGCAGGGCGATGATGACCGCGAGGAGCAGCATCACCGTCACGAAGGTGAGCAGCCCGTCGATCATGCCGCTGGCGTCCGCCTCGAACTCGTCGGCGTCGAGCACCTTGGCGTCCGGGTGCTGCGCCAGGGCCGCGGTGATGTCGTCCTGGACGGTCTCGAGGTCGGCCCCGGCCTCCACACTGACGAGCGCCGAGGTGATCAGCTGGGGACCCGCGAAGGCGTTCTGTGCCTCGAGGCTGATGACGAAGTTGTCCGCGATCCAGCCCTTCGAGTCGTAGACGCCCACCACGTGCAGCCCGTGCTTCCCCGTGGCGGCGAAGTTCGCCTCCACGGTGTCGCCGACGCCCCAGCCGTTGCTGTCGGCCGTGGCCTTGGAGACCACCACGCCGTCGGCGCCCAGCTCCGAGAGCGAGCCCTCGGAGAGGTCCAGGCTCATCAGGTCCCCTGCGGTCGACGGGTCGATCGCGGAGTAGCTGGAGTCGGAGCCCGCGAAGCGGGCCTCTCCCCAGCCGCTGGCCGAGATCTCCTCGACGCCCGGCACGTCCGCGACCGCGTCCACGACCGACGGGCTGTAGCCCGGGCCCTGGGTGCTCGCCGGGGTGACGAACAGGTCCGCGCTCGTCTTGTCCCCGATGACCTCGCCGAAGGAGTCCTTCAGCGACGACGCGAACACGCTCATGCTCACCACGAGGGTGAGCCCGATCATGAGCGCTGCCGCGGTGGATGCGGTGCGCCGGGTGTTGCGCACGGCGTTCTGCTTGGCCAGCTCGCCGGGCAGCCCCCGCAGCCGCATGGGGGCTGCGATCACCGCCGTCAGCGGGCGGACCGCGAAGGGCAGCGACACGATCACGCCGCCCATCGCCACGGCCAGGCCGAGCCCGAACGCCGCGCCCGGGGCGTCGCCGTACAGGTAGGCGAGCACGGCCCCGGTGCCGGTGGCCAGCAGTGCGGCACCAGCCACAGCCCGCCGGCGCGTGAGCTTCTCCCCACCGGGGGTCGCCTCACGCAGGGCCTCGATGGGCAGCACCTTGGTGGCGCGCCGAGCCGGGACCAGCGCCGAGACGACGGTGACCAGGACCCCAACCAGCATCCCGACCACGACGGTGCGCGGCTCGAGCTGCAGGGAGGTGCTCGGCAGGCGGAAGCCGGCCGAGGTCATGAGGGCACTGAGGCCCTTGGCCACTCCGACGCCCATCGCGATGCCGAGGGCCGAGGCTGCCGTGCCGAGCACGGTGGCCTCCACGATCAGGCCGCGCAGCACCTGCCGCCGGGTGGCCCCGACAGCGCGCAGCAGTGCGATCTCTCGCGAGCGTTGGGTGACGATCATCGTGAAGGTGTTCCAGATGATGAAGGCCCCGACGAAGAGCGCGATGCCGGCGAACATCGTGAACAGGATCCCCACCATCTTCAGCTCCTCCTTGATGGCGGTTGCGTTCTCGTCGGAGACATCCTTGCCGGTGACGGCCTCGGTCCCGGCCGGCACGACCTCGTCCAGCCGATCCGCGAGGACTGACTGCGACACGCCGTCATCGGCTGCCACGCCGATCGAGTCGAAGACGCCGTCCTCGCCGAGGACCTCCTGCGCGGTCTCCGCGTCGAAGTACGCCGCCGAGCTGCCGCCCAGGCTCTTCTCGTCACCGAAGCCGACGGTGCCGACCACGGTGAACTCCCGGGTCGGGCCCTGGAAGAGGACCTTGATGGTCGACCCGAGCTCGATGTCGTTCTCCTCGGCGCTGGCCGCGTCGATGACCACGTCCGTCGGCCCGTCCGGCGCGGTGCCGGACCGGAGCTGGACCTCACCGCGGAGGCTCTCGTCCCTGGCCATGGTGTAGCCCATGGTGGGCGCGCCGCCGGTGGTGAGGATGGCCTTGCCGTCGTTGTCGGTGAGCAGCGCGTAGCCGCTCACGAAGCCCTCGGCGGTCCGCACGCCGTCGACGTCACGGACGTCGTCGAGCACGGACTCGGCGATGGGGGACCGGTTGGTCCCGACGCCGGAGGACTGGGTGAAGGAGGCCTCGGTGCGGACGACCGCATCGGTGCCTGAGGAGACCTTGCCGAAGAGCTGCTCGAAGGCGAGGTTCATGGTGTCGGTCAGGATCAGCGTCCCCGCGAGGAACGCGACGCCGAGTGCGATCGACGCCGTCGTGAGCACGAGGCGCAGCTTGTGCGCGATCATGCCCCGGAAGGTTGACTTCAACATGGCGGTTCAGGCTCCTAGCTTCTTCATGTAGTCGAGGACGCTGTCGGACGTCGGCGAGCGGAGCTCGTCGACGATGTGGCCGTCGGCCAGGAAGATCACGCGGTCGGCGTACGCCGCGGCGTTGGCGTCGTGGGTGACCATGACGACGGTCTGGCCGAGGTCGTCCACCGCGGTGCGGAGGAAGGCCAGCAGCTCCGCCCCCGACCTGGAGTCGAGGGCACCCGTGGGCTCGTCGGCGAAGACGATCTGCGGGCGCGAGGCCAGGGCCCGGGCGGCGGCCACGCGCTGCTGCTGCCCACCGGAGAGCTGCGAGGGCCGGTGACCCACGCGCTGGGTGAGCCCGACGGTCTCGACGATCGAGGCCACCCACGCCGCGTCAGGCTTGCGGCCGGCGATGCGCATCGGCAGCACGATGTTCTCCGCTGCCGTCATGGTCGGCAGCAGGTTGAACGACTGGAAGATGAAGCCGATCCGGTCGCGCCGCAGCAGCGTCAGCGTCTTGTCGTTGAGCGAGGTGATCTCGGTGTCGCCGAGGTACACCTCGCCGGAGGTGGGGCGGTCGAGGCCGGCGAGCAGGTGGAGCAGCGTCGACTTCCCGGAGCCGGACGGCCCCATGATGGCGGTGAACTCGCCTTGGCGGAGCTCGACGCTGACGGCGTCGAGGGCCACGACCGTGGCGTCTCCGGTGCCGTAGGACTTGGTGGCCGCGACGGTGGCGGCCGCGGTTGCGGTCACCTGGGGAGCGAGGGTGGTGACGGACATGTGGGTCTCCTGAGGTAGGTCGCCGGTTCCTGTCGAACGGCGTGGCATCAGCACACGCGATCTCGGGACCGCCGCCCATCGGGCTGGGCGCACGCGGGTGGCGGGTGGCCGACGGGTCCTGAACGGTCGATCGTGCGGCCAGCCCCACCCCAGGGGTACGGGTCCGCACCTCCCGTCCCTCCGGAGATGGGCGCACACTGAAACTCATGAACGCTCTGGGCCGTCTCCGCCGACGGTCCGGCGCGGAGTGGGCGGCCACTGCCCTGGTGCTCGGCGGCCTCGCGGGGTACGTGGTCCTCGTCTACGCCGTCCTGGTCGTGGCCGGCGGCGTGCTGCTCGGGCGAACGGGTTCGGCGGACGTGGCTCTCTCCGTCGTGGCCACGGCCGTGGTGGCCCTGTCGTTCGACCGGGTGCAGTCGCGCCTCGAGGCGCTCTCCTCCCGGCTCCTGCACAAGGGAGTGGCGTCGCCGTACGACGTGCTCAGCCGGTTCTCGCGGACGGTCAGCGGCAGGTACGTCGTGGAGGAGCTGCCGGAGCGCATGGCCCAGGTGCTGGCGGAGGGCACCGGCGCGGCCTGGTCCGAGGTCTGGCTGGTCGGCGGCGACCGTCCGACGCTCGCCGCCACGTGGCCACCCGACGCGGTCAGGCCCGGTGACCGGCCCGGTCCGACCGTCGGGGACGGGGCCGGCCGCCGGTCTCTCGACGTGCGCCGTGGCGGGGAGCTGCTCGGCGTGCTCGTCGTCCAGGAGCGCCCGCACGCTCCGATGTCGTCGGTGGAGGAGCGCCTGTTCGCCGGCCTCGCCGCTCAGGCGGGGATGGTGCTGCAAGGTGTCCGCCTCCGGACCGAGCTCGAGCAGCGGGCCGACGAGCTGTCGGCGCGGGCCGAGGAGCTCACGCGCTCGCGGCAGCGCCTGGTCGACGACCAGGACGCGGCCCGGCGGTCGCTCGAGCGCGACATCCACGACGGCGCCCAGCAGCACCTGGTCGCCCTCGCGGTGAACCTCCGGCTCGCCCAGACCCTGGCCGACCGGTCGCCGGACCGGGCCTGCGCCATGCTGGAGTCCCAGCAGCGCTCGGCCGTCGACGCCATCGAGACCCTGGTGCGGCTCTCCCGGGGCATCTACCCACCACTGCTCACCGGCGCCGGGCTGGCGCCGGCGCTGGAGGCGGCGATCGACGTGAGCCCCCTGGACGTGGAGCTCGACGCCGCCGGCATCGGTCGGTACCCGGCCCGTCTGGAGGCGGCGGCGTACTTCTGCTCCCTCGAAGCCCTCCAGAACGCCACCAAGCACGCCGGGGCCACGCGCATCCGGATCCGCCTGCGCCAGGAGGGTGACGAGCTGGTGCTCACGGTCGAGGACAACGGCACCGGGTTCGACGCCACTGCCAGCGCCTCGGGGTCCGGACTGGCCAACATGCGCGACCGCATGGAGGCGCTCGACGGCACCCTGCACGTCGAGTCGAGCGCCTTGGGGACCCGGATCCGGGCCGGCCTCCCGGCGACGAGCGGGGTCTGACGTGCACGCCAAGATCGCATGGCTGCTCGCGGCGCTCACCCTCGCGCTGACCGCCGTCGACATCGCGGTCACCTCGACCTACCGCACCCTCCTCTCCCAGGAGGCGGTGGCCCAGCACGGCTTCCCGTTCGCCAACGGTGCGGTGGTCGGCTCCGCGCTGCTCGGCGCGGTCATCGTGTCGCGGGACGGGCGGCACGTCATCGGCTGGCTGCTCAGCCTGATCGGCGTGGTCGGCGCGCTGTCGTTGGCACTCGAGGCCTACAGCATCTGGGTGGTCAGTGAGGCCGGCCCCGGGCCGTCGGCTCTGGGTTCGGTCCTCGGGCTGGTCGCGTCGCTGATCGGCGGCCAGTTCGCGATCGCCATGCTGGCCCTGCTGTTCCTGCTGGCGCCCGACGGGCGGCTGCTGTCGCCACGGTGGCGGTACCTCGCCGCCGCAGCGCCGCTGGGCGTGCTGTGCTGCGCTGTCGCACTCCTGTCCGGGGACCCGACGACGTTCGACATCGAAGGTGAGGACGTCGGGCCGGTCCGCGAGCTGACCTTCACCGTCGGTTTCGCGCTGATCAGCATCGTCCTGGTCGGCGCGCTGGTCTCCATGCTGGTGCGCCTGCGCCGGAGCCGCGGCGAGGAGCGGCAGCAGATGGCCGTGATCGCGGTCGCCGCGGGCTCCCTGGCCTTCGGCATCGCCGCGCTGTTCGTGATGCAGAGCCTGAACGGCGGCAGGCAGACCTGGGCGGCGTCGGTGCCCCTCTACCTCGCCTACCTCTCCCTCCCCGTCCTGTTCGCAGTGGCGGTGCTCCGCTACCGGCTCTACGACGTCAGCCTGATCATCGACCGGGCCATCGTGCTGGCGGTGGCCACGGCGTTCGCCGCCGTCGGCTACATCACGTTGGTCGTCGTGGTCGGCAACCAGGTCGACAGCAGGACCGGCAGCTTCGCGATCTCACTCCTCGGCACTGCCGTGGTGGCCCTGGCCTTCCAGCCGCTGCGGCGGGCGGTCGTCCGGTTGGCCAACCGGCTGGCGTACGGGCCCCGTGCGCGGCCCTACGTCGCGCTCTCCGAGTTCAGCAGCCGTCTCGCCGAGACGCCCAGCCCCGACGCCCTGCTCCTCGCTGTCGCGGATGCCGCCGGCCGCGCGGTGTCGGCCCGGGGCGCCACGGTGACCATCGACCTGGCCGACCTCGGCGTCGTGTCGGCGGCCTGGGGCCAGACCGGCCGGGAGGCGGGGCAGCCCTACGACGTCCCGCTGCGCAGTGGCGGGGTCGTCCTGGGGCACATCACCGTCCTCGTGCCGCACGGACGCCAGGTGCGGGCTTCGGACGCCCGCCTGCTCCAGGCGCTCGCCGACCAGGCGGCGGTCGCGGTGCGGAACGCGGCGATGGAGACCCAGCTCGCCGAACGGGTGGCCGCCCTGGATCGCACGACGCAGCAGCTGGCCGAGTCCCGCGCGCGCATCATCGACGCCGACGACGAGGTCCGCCGGACCTTGGAGGCGGCGATCTCCCGGGACGTGCTGCCCCCGCTGCTCGAGCTCCCGGACCGGCTGGGCGCCGCGCAGGTGGCCGTCGCGTCGGGAGCCCCGCACCGCCTCGAGGAGCTGGTGGATCTCACCAACTGCGCGCTCGAGGCTCTCCGGGACCTGACCCGAGGCGTCTTCCCCACCCAGCTCGCCAGGGCCGGGCTGGAGCCCGCGCTCCGCTCCTGCCTGGGCCGGGGCGGGCTCGCCGCGCGGCTGGTCGTGGACCCCTCCGCGTCGGGGCGGCGGTTCTCCAGCCGGGTGGAGGCGGCGATCTACTTCTCGTGCTCCGAGGCGGTGCGCGCGCTCTCTGACAGCTCCTCGGTCGAGCTGACGGCCGAGGGCGAGGAACTGCTGCTGCGGATCACCGGCATGACCGGCGAGGGGCTGCCGCTGCGCGCGGTGGACGACCGGGTCGCCGCTGTCGGCGGCTGCGTCACCGCGGCCGACGGAGCCGTGACCGTGCGCATCCCGGCTGCGTCAGGTGGGCTCGTCGGCGCCGGCAGCGGCCCGCCAGCACTCTGACAGCCGGTCCGGGCCGAACGCCGCCTTGGCGACGTACGTGGTCGCTCCGCTGCCGGCGATGTCGAAGTCCTCCGCGTCGTAGGTCGACAGCAGCACGACCACGGGGCCGTCCTCAGCGGAGGTGAGCCGGCGGGAGGCCTCGACACCGTCGATGCCCGGGAGGTTGACGTCCATCAGCACCAGGTCGGGACGGAGCGCGGCCGCCGCTGTGAGCGACTCCTCGCCGGTCGTGGCCGAACCGACGACCACGAAGCCGTCCGTCTCCTCGACGACGGCGGTCATGGCACGGCGGAACGGCTCTTGGTCGTCGACTACCAGCACCCGGACCTCGGCGTCGGGGACCCGACTCATGGCGTACCTCCTCGTCACGATTTTCGCCCAGCGACGAGCCACCGCGACAGGGGGGTGACCGCCCATCCGGGGGTGTGCTGGCACCCCTCAGGCCGGCCGCGTGCCGCGAGTGGCTTCGAGGAAGGCGAGCACGGCCATCACGCGCCGGTTGACGTCGGACTCGTTGACCACATCGAGCTTCTGGAACACCGACCCGATGTGCTTCTCCACCGCACGCTCGCTCATGAACAGTGTCGACGCGATCGCCGCGTTGCTGAGCCCGGTGGCCATCGCCTGCAGGACCTCCGTCTCGCGCTCGGTGAGCCCCCGGAGCGGTGAGCTCGCCTCCTTCGACGTCCGGGCCATCAGCCCCTCCACGACCTTCGGGTCGAGCGCGGAGCCCCCGCGGGCCACCTCGTGCAGGGCCCGGACGAGGTCCTCGACCTGGCTGACCCGCTCCTTGAGGAGGTACCCGAGCCCCGCCACACCGTCGACGAGCAGGTCGTAGGCGTAGTCCTCCTCGACGTACTGCGAGAGCACCACGACGCCCACCTCGGGGAACTCCGAACGGATGCGCTTGGCGGCGTCGATGCCCTCGGTCGTGAACGTCGGCGGCATCCGGATGTCGGTGAGCACCGCGTCGGGCCGATGGGCGGCCACCGCCGCGTGCAGCGCCACCGGGTCGCCCACGGTCTCGACGAGCTCGAGGTCGGGGGTCTCGGTCAGCAGGCCCGCGACGCCCTCCCGCACGAGGTAGTTGTCGTCGGCGAAGACGACGCGGAGGGGCATGAGCCTCACTGTAGGGGGATTCCGCCGCCGGAGGCGGGGGCCAACCCGCCGAGCAGGAGGGGGATGACCCCCGCGAGCGTGCGGCTGGCGCGATGCCGCTGCGGTGCCCGGCTCCCTAGCGTCGACGACATGACCCCACAGCCCACCCGCTGCGCCCCGGGCGCCCCGGGCGCCCCGTGGGTGTTCCTTGTGGCCGCCGCCGCCGTGGCGCTCCACCTCGCCGACGACAGCTTTCTCCAGCCGGCCCACGGGGTGGCGGCCGGTGACCACCTCGCCAGCGGTGGCGTGCCGCTGCTGGCGCTCGGCGTCGCCGCGCTCGCCTACCCCCGGGTGCGTCCCGGGCTGCGGGCGGTGCTTGCCCTCCTCACCGCGATCGCTGGGCTGCTGAGCGGCTTCCTCGAGTCCGGCTACCACCTGTCCACGGTCGGGCTCAGCGACGACGACTACACCGGGCTGGTCGCCGGCGTCGCTGGCCTGGTGCTGGTCGGGTTGGCCGCGCAGACGTTGTGGCGCTCCCGCCGCAGTGGCCCGACCCGACCCCGTCAGTACCTGCGCCGGACGTTGGTGGGCGCCGCCGGGCTCGCGATCCTAGCCGAGGTCGTTGCCCCGTTCGCCTTCGGCTACTACGTGACCCACGCGATGCGCGCGACGGTCCCCGACGCCGACCTGGGCGCACCCCACGAGGACGTCGTCCTGACCACGAGCGACGGCCTGGAGCTCGAGGGCTGGTACGTGCCGTCGACCAACGGCGCCGCCGTGATCGCGTTCCCGGGCCGCACGAACCCCCAGCCGCACACCCGGATGCTCGTCGAGCACGGCTACGGGGTCCTGCTCTTCGACCGTCGTGGCGAGGGCCACAGCGACGGCGACGGCAACCGCCTGGGCTGGGGTGGCACGCGGGACATCGAGGCCGCGCTCGACTTCCTCGAGGGCCGGCCGGACGTCGACCCGGCACGCATCGGGGGTCTCGGCCTCTCCGTCGGCGGCGAGCTCATGCTCGAGACTGCCGCCGAGGACTCGCGGCTGGCCGCGGTCGTCTCGGAGGGCGCCGGCACGCGCACCTTCGGCGAGGAGCTCGTGGACTTCTCGCCGGGGACGGTGATCCGCGGCTTCCACACCCTCGTGGCGAAGCAGGCCGGGGTCTCCCTGTTCGCCGACGAGGCGGAGCCGCCGAGCCTGGTCGACGTCGTGCACCGGATCGCGCCGCGTCCTGCCTTGCTCATCTGGGCGCCGAACGGAGGCAACCGAGAGACGATGAACCCGCTCTACCAGCGGCTGATCGGACCGAGCGCCGACCTCTGGGCCATCGACGACGTCGATCACATGAAGGGGCTCCAGGGTCACCCCGAGGAGTACGAGCGCCGCGTGGTCGGCTTCTTCGACGACGCCCTCCTCGGCACCGCGCCGAGCGAGAACGCCGCAGGCGACTGACATGGCCACCGCCCTCGCGCCGTACCGCCAGGTGCTGAGCCGTCCCGGTGCCGTGGTGTTCTCCACCGGCGGGCTCGTCGCCCGGCTGCCGATGGCCATGGTGAGCCTCGGCATCGTGCTCCTCGTCGCAGACCGAACCGGCTCCTACCAGCAGGCGGGCGTCGTCTCGGCGCTGTTCCTGCTGGCCAACGCGAGCGGCGCCGTGGTCCAGGCACGGTGCATCGACCGCTGGGGGCAGGCACGCGTGCTGGCTCTCGCTGCAGCGGGCTGCACCGTCGGCCTGGCCGGGCTGGTCCTCGCGGTCGAGACGGGCGCCCACCGCCCGTGGCCGCACCTGTGCGCCGTGGTCGCGGGGGCACTGCTCCCGCAGATCGGGGCCTCGGTCCGCGCCCGCTGGGCGCACCTCCTCGACGACCGGACGGAGCTGCGCACGGCCTTCGCCTACGAGTCGGTCCTCGACGAGCTCGTCTTCATCGTCGGCCCCGCCTTCGTCACCGTCCTGGCCACCGCCGTGCACCCCGCTGCCGGGCTGGTCTTCGCAGCCGCCGCGACGATGGTCGGCACCGCCGTTCTGGTCGGTCACACCAGCACGGCGCCCCCGGTGGCGCTGCGGCGGCAGGACCGGAGCCGCCCGGCCATGCCGTGGCGCGTCCTCGCCCCCCTCGTCGGATGCGCCGTGGCCATGGGAGCGCTGCTCGGCGGCTCCGAGGTCGCGACGGTCGCCTTCGCCGCGGGCCGGGGGAGCACCGGGCTCTCCGGGGCGCTGCTGTCGGTCTGGGCGGTCGGCAGCCTGCTGTCCGGCATCGCCGTCGGAGCCGTGCGGAGCCATTCGTCGGCCGCCACCCAGTTCCGGCGGGGTGCGGTCGCGCTCGGCCTGCTGGTGGTACCCCTGCCCTTCGCCTCGAGCGTGCCGCTGCTCGGCGCCTGTCTGTTCGTCTCCGGGTGCGCGATCTCGCCCACGCTCGTCGCGGCGTTCGCCCGCATCGAGGAGGCGGTGCCGGACAGCCGGCTGACCGAGGGCATCACCGTGTTCACGACCGGGATCGGCGCCGGGCTCGCCGTTGGAGCCGGGCTCACCGGCTGGGCCGTGGACGCGGGCGGCCACGCGGCCGGCTTCTGGGTCCCGGTCGCCGCTGGCCTGGGCCTGGCCGCGCTCGCGGCGGCGTTCACCGGGGACCGTCGTGGGGCCCGCACTGGGGGTCACCCCGTCCAGAGCGGAGCGCCGAGCATGACCCTGGCCACGTCGCCGGCCACCGCGCTGCCCGACGGAACCACCGGCGAGAGCTGACCGCGCCGCAGCCCAGGAGAGAACGGCAGGGCGGACGCACTGAAGAGCGCAGTGTGGGCGATTGACCGCCTCCGCCAGGTGCCGGAGCCGCCCGCGATCTTCTGACGCGGCGGGATTGCCCCGCCGCGCAAGCGGAGGAGAAGGAGTTCAGCTCCGGGCGAGCGCGTCCTATCGCCCAGTTCGACGTACTCACGGATCTCCCGATGTCGTATCCGGGTTGAGCCGTTCGAAGCGGGGCGGGACAGTGTCCGCATGGCCCGACCGCAGACGCAGTATGCGAAGAGCGGGTCGGTCAACATCGCCTACCAGGTCGTGGGCGACGGCCCCGTCGATCTGGTCCTCGTCCCTGGCTTCGTGTCCCATGTGGAGGTCGCTTGGGAGCAGCCGCGGTTGGCACATCTGCTGAGTCGGCTCGCGTCGTTCTCGCGGTTGATCGTGTTCGACAAGCGCGGCACCGGCATGTCCGACCCGGTGGCCGATCCACCGTCGATGGACGAGCGGATGGACGACATCCGCGCGGTCATGGATGCGGTCGGGTCACGGCGAGGCACGATGTTCGGCATCTCGGAGGGAGGCACGCTCGGCCTGCTGTTCGCCCGCGCTCATCCCGAGCGGTGCCAGTCGATCGTTCTGTACGGATCGTGGGCACGGCGTCTCGTCGGGACCCGACTACCCGTACGGTCCGACCGCCGAGGAGCTGGACGACATCGTCGCGGGCATGGACCGGGCCTGGGCCTCGGGCGAGTGGTGGGACGGAGGCTCACCGAGCGCCTCCGATGACGAGAGGCACCGCGTCTGGTGGGCTCGCTACCTGCGCATGGCAGCCAGCCCGGCCATGGCCCAGAACGTCATCCGGATGAACATGCGGATGGACATCCGCGATCTGCTGCCGACGATCACTCAGCCGGTGCTGATCCTGCATCGCACGGGTGACACGTGGATCCACGTCGGTCACGCGCGCTACCTCGCCGAGCACCTGCCGGCCGCGTCGTACGTCGAGCTGCCCGGCACGGACCACCGGCCCTGGCTCGGAGACGCCGACGCCATCGCGGACGAGGTCGAGGTGTTCCTGACCGGCCGGAAGAGCCGACCACGGCGGCGGACCGAGCTGGGCGTCGATGCCCTCAGCCGGCGCGAGCACGAGGTGGCCGTGCTGACGGTGCGCGGCTCGACAGCGACCGAGATCGCCGGCCACCTGCAGCCTCAGCAAACGCACCGTCGAGAGCCACCTCGAGAGCCTCTACGGGAAGCTCGGCGTCAGCTCGAAGAACGAGCTGATCCGCCGGGCGGCGGAGTTCGGGTCTGTAGCCGAACTTCCGTATCTCTACGGAGGTATCTCCGCCTCACGCGGCCTACGTTTCACCGACAACCTGAGCACCGGAGGTCGGGATGAGCGGATCCGCAGCCACGTGGTCCAGCGCGCACGAGGTATCGGTCGTGGTGCTCGCGCCACAACATCTGCGCAGGACGGTCTCGATCGCGTTGGTCGTCGGTTCGACGTTCTTCGTCATGAACCAGCTCGGCGTGATCCTGTCCGGTCACGCGACCGGGCTCGTCTGGCTGAAGGCAGCGCTGACCTACGTGACTCCCTTGCTCGTCTCCAACTACGGCCTCGTGTCCGCGACACGACGCCGGCACACCGATCCATCCACCGCAACCACCAACGACTGAGGAGCAGGGACATGAACGAGACCACGATGATGGACTTCGTCGGCCGTGCGGTCGATGACGTCGGGGCACTGCTCGGCGGCGCCATGGTCGTCATCGGTGACAAGCTCGGCCTGTACCGCGCGATGCGCGGCGCTGGGTCGCTGACCCCGGCCGAGGTCGCGGCCCGCACGGGGACCACCGAGCGCTATGTGCGCGAGTGGTTGAGCGCCCAGGCGGCCCGCGGCTACATCTGCTACGAGGGCGACGGCCGGTTCTCGTTGCCCGAGGAGCACGCCATTCCGCTCACCGACGAGACAAGCGCTGCGTGCGTGATCGGCGCCTTCGAGATCGCTCTCGGGTCGGTCTACGCGACGGACACGATCGCCGAGCGGTTCCGTTCCGGAGAAGGGTTCGGCTGGGGCGCGCATGACGGCCACGTGCTCGGCGGGTGTGAGCGCTTCTTCCGGCCGGGCTACCTCAACAACCTCGCGACGGAGTGGATCCCTGCGCTCGACGGAGTCGAGGCCAAGCTGATCGCCGGCGCCAGGATCGCCGACGTCGGCTGCGGTCACGGGGCGTCCACGCTTCTGCTCGCCGAGGCCTACCCGGCGTCTACCGTGGTCGGCTTCGATGCCGACGAGGGATCGATCGAGGCGGCCCGCAAGCGGGCCGCGGACGCAGGCCTGTCCGAGCGGGTGCGCTTCGACGTAGCGGCCGCCGCGACGCTTCGACGGCACCTACGACTTGGTCTGCTTCTTCGACTGCCTGCACGACATGGGCGACCCGATCGGCGCGTGCACGCACGTCCGCGAGCAGCTGTTCCCGGACGGCACCCTGATGATCATCGAGCCGTACGCCGGCGACGACCTGGCCGACAACCTCACCCCCGTCGGAGCGGCCTACTACGGGTTCTCCACCCTGCTCTGCACGCCGAGCTCCCTGTCCCAGGACGTGGGTGCGGCGCTCGGGGCACAGGCCGGCGAGGCACGCCTGCGTGCCACCGTCACCGAGGCCGGATTCACCAGCCTTCGACGGGTAGCCGAGACGCCGTTCAACATCGTGCTCGAGGTCAAGCCATGAGGTTCAGGCAGATCATCGAGTTCCGGACCAGCCGGATCGATGACTTCCACGCGCACCTCGATGCCTGGATCACCACGACCAACGGCCGACGGATTCCGCACCAGGCGGTGGTGTGCAAGGACCGCGATGCCGAGGACGTCTACCTGCTGACGGTGGAGTTCTCGTCCCACGCCGTGGGCATGGAGAACTCCGCCCGTCCCGAGACCGGCGAGTTCGCTGAGTTCCTCACCGCGATCTGCGACGGACCGCTCGGATTCCGCAACCTCGACGTCATTCGAACCGAGGACCTCTAGCGGTTTGCGCGTCCTCGGGCACCAGTCGCCCAGCCGCCGCCACGAAGCTCGTGCACCGCAGAGCTCCAGCCGAATCAGACTCCGGACAACGGCCGGCGACCCGCGTCATTGCCCCGCGGTCGGGCGAGCCGGCCCGACCTGGATCGGCCCTTCCGCGTGCCGCTCAGCCCCTGGCTTCCGGCGCTCTCCGCACTGATCTGCGTCTACCTGATGGCGAACCTGTCTGCGAGACCTGGCTGCGGTTCCTGGTCTGGATGGTCCTGGGCCTCGTCGACATCGCCTACGGACAGCGGCACAGCCGGGTCCGCCCGGAGGAGAAGGCGGCGGCCTGACGGCTCAACTCTCCTTGCGGGCCACGATCTGTCCGAGCACGCCGTAGCCGATGCACAGGTGGACGAAGGACACGACTCCGGCGACGGTGCTGCCGAAGAGGCCGTACATCGGGACCACGATGGGGGCCCAGCTCTCCGCGATCAGCGGCCAGTAGCGCGCCTTGCCGTGCCAGCGGCCGGCGATCGCGATCCGGATGCCGATGAAGAACATGCCGAGCATCGATAGCGGCCAGAACGCGTCCAGCATCGCCCAGCCGGCCTGGTCCATGTCACTGACGCCGATGCCGTCGGCGACGGTGGAGCCGAGGGCAAGGAGCACGAGTACGAACTCGAAGCGGATGACGAAGCGTGCGAGGCCGCCTTCGCCGAGCGCCCTGGTCGCGTAGAGCACGCTCAGCAGCCCGAGCAGGCCGAGCTGAAAGGTGCCTCCGGTCAGCGCGGACAGGATCTGCTCGGTGGTGCCCGACCGGTCGGTCCCGAAGACGAGAGTGTCGACGCCCCATGCGACCGCGCCGACGGTGAGCAGCATGCCGCGCCTGTAGAACGGGCGGGTCGGGGTCGAGGCGGACGCTGTCGGAGGGCGTACGTCGGAGCGGGCGGGCGCGGGGGTCTGCTCGAAGGTCATCGCGTTCTCCTGACATGGGGCGGCCTAGAAGCCGCCGATGCCTGAACTCTCCGAGCAGCTGCGGCCCAAGTGACAGGGACCGTCGTCCCGCGACGTGTCCCCTTCGAATGCCCCGTGTGCGGGGGACACAGACCCCGGGAATGTGGGACGTCCGCGGATCGATACTCCTGGGTGACCCCCGCTCGCCTGCCCGCCGTCCTCTCTACACGACCCTGGATGTGGGACGTCCGCGGATCGATACTCCTGGGCGACCCCCGCTCG
Source organism: uncultured Actinomycetota bacterium (assembly GCA_963791175.1). GTDB lineage: Bacteria > Actinomycetota > Actinomycetes > Propionibacteriales > Nocardioidaceae > Nocardioides. Next base: position 820,724 of record CAWBRC010000004.1, on the reverse strand, counting down.
CCTGCCCGCCGTCGTCGTCGCGATGCTCGCGCTGGTGACGGTCGGCCTGTGCGTGGTCGTCGACCTTGTCAACGAGCCGGCCGACCGCGCCCAGGCGATAATGGGCTGGGGCTCGGTCTCCGCCTGCATCGGTGCGATCGCGGTGGCGACGCAGGAGTCGGCGCCCGAGGACCTGCGTCTTAGCGCCGCGTGTCGGACGCACGGATCGCCCCGTGCGTCGGGCCGTGTGCCGTCCCTTACGCGGTCGCCTCGTCGACGACCGGCTGTCCGCCCTTGATCGCGTGACGCCTCGTCGACCTGGCCTCGGCGCGCCGGCGCCATGCCGCGTCCTCACGATGTAGGTGTCGGTGCCGTGGCTGGGTCGGGATCTCGATGGTCGCTTGCGCGTGGGTTCTGGGATGCTCTGGTCACGGTGCGCGTGCCTCCGTTGCACGTCGTGCCGAGGCCTCGGGTCGGTGTGACAGCACCGGTCCGGGGCCGCTCTCGTTGCCGACGATCCGCCTCCCTCCCTCATCGACCAAACGAGCGTGTGGAGAACGCTCTCTGTCTCCACAGGCTCGCCATCCGCAGTTGCACCGAGTCGTCGTGGCATGTGCGCTGGGGAGGTGTGCGTGGCGTGGACTCAGCCTTTGGTTTCTGGTGGTGCCACTCGTGTCGACGTCATGGCGTTCACGCCGCTCGATCGGTTCCTGGTCACGTCCGTCCGACGCCAACGGCAGGGTCATCCACTCCCGGCTCGTGGGCGCGAAGGCACCCAGGTGGCTGACCTCCGTCCGTTCTCCCCTCGTTCGCGTTGCTTCTCACTCCATACGAGTAGTCCTCGAACCCAGGGAGAAGAGATGAAGCGATCCGCTGCCCGCACCGAGCCGGGTCCGGACCAGCTGGCGTTGTGGCCCGAGCCGCGACCGCAGCGCCCGCCGCGGCAGACCACCTCGTCCGGCGGATGAGGACCGCCTGTGGAGCATCAGGGACGTGGGTCGGTTCCTGGGCGTTCCGGTCGCGACGATCTACCAGTGGCGAGTCCGCGGTGAGGGGCCGCCGGCCACCAAGCTGGGCAAGCACCTGCGCTACGAGCCGGGCGTGGTCCGGGCCTGGGTGCGCGAGCACCGGAGGGCGCCTGATGGTCAGCGTGGTCCGCGACGCCAACACCGCGAACTGCCTGGCTCGGTGGCGCGACCCGAGTGGTCGACCGCGGAAGAAGTCGTTCGCGCGCAAGGTCAACGCCCAGCAGTGGTCCGACCAGATGGAGGCCTCGCGGCACCGGGGTCAGTACATCGACCCGCGGGCGGCCACGGTCCCGGTCGCCGAGATCGCGGAGGCCTGGGCGAGCGGGCTGGTGCACCTCAAGGAGTCCACGGCGTTCCGCTACCGCGGTCTCCTGCGGCTGCACGTGCTCCCCAGGTTCGGCACCTGGCGGTTGTGCGACCTGCGCCGGTCCGACATCCAGGCGTGGGTGAGCGACCTGGTGAGCAGCGGGGCGGCACCGGGCACGGTGCGGCAGGCGTTCCGAGTGCTGTCCCTGGTGATCGACTCCGCCGTCGCCGACGGCCGGCTCGCCGCGAGCCCGGCTCGCGGTGTGCGGCTGCCGCGGGTACGTCGTGGTGAGCCGCGGTTCCTCACCGCTGGTGAGGTCACCAGTCTGATCGCGGTGAGCGGCGAGGACGGCCTGTCCGTGGCGATCCTGGCGCTGTGCGGTCTGCGTTTCGGTGAGCTGGCCGCGCTGCGCGTGCGTGACGTCGACCTCGCGCGGCTGCGGCTCACCGTGGCCAGGTCGGTGACCGAGGTCGGCGGTCGCGCGGTCTGGTCGGACCCCAAGACCTACCGGGTCCGGTCGGTGCCGTTCCCGCCGTCCCTCACCCCGTTCGTCGAGGACCGCATCCGCGGGCGCGCCCCGGACGAGCTGCTGCTCACCTCCCCCGAGGGATCGGTGCTGCGGCTGCGGAACTGGCGGGCGCGGGTCTTCGACCCGGCGGTGCGGGCCCTCGGCCGGACCGACCTCACACCCCACGACCTGCGGCACACCGCCGCCAGCCTGGCCATCAGGTCGGGAGCCAACGTCAAGGCCGTGCAGCAGATGCTCGGACACGCCTCGGCCGCCATGACCCTCGACGTCTACGCGGGCCTGTTCCCCGACGATCTCGACGCCGTCGGAGCCGCCCTGGGCGAGCTCGTCCCGACCCCGCAGATCCCGCCGCCGCGCCCTCGTTGACTGCGCTCTCGTCTGACTGCTGTCCCCTGCCGTTCCGTGGCGTTCCCGGCCGGGTCTTGCTCGTTCTGGTGTGCCATTTCTGTGCCATTTCGGGGCCATGCGAGCCCGCCACGCCTGCTGCCAGACGCTGGCACACGGGGTCTGACCTGCGGAAACACGCTGTAGGCCCTGTCGGGCTCGAACCGACGACCAGCGGATTAAAAGTCCGACGCTCTACCAACTGAGCTAAGGGCCCCTCGGTGGCTCAGGGTATGCGCTGGCCGGACCCTCGGGACAACCGCCGCGCAGTTCTAGGGTGTGGACGCGAAGCCGTGCCGGATGGCCCAGCTCACCGCACCTGCCCGGCTGTCGACGCCGATCTTGCGGTACGCCGTCCGGATGTAGGTCTTGATCGAGTTGATGCTCAGGACGACCTCGGACGCGATCTCCTGGTTGGAGTAGCCCTGGGAGATCAGCGACAGCACCTGTGCTTCGCGCTCGGTGAGCCCGACGTCGGCGCCGAGCTGGTGGGCCCGGGCCTCCGCTGCGCTGGAGCCGACGGTGGGGTTCTCGCCGGTGTCGCCGACCTGCCAGCCGGTGGCCGCCGACTCGACTGCGGCCAGGAGCTCCGTCTCGTCGGAACCCACCGAGAAGAACCCGTCGACGCCGGTGCTCAGCGCGTGCGCGACCAGGTCGGGCCGGAGGTCGTGTCCCACGGCGAGCACCTTGGAGGCGGTCATGTCGACCAGGTGGCTCAGGGGCCGGGTGTCGCCGGCGAGCAGCGCCATCGCGTCGTAGAGGACGACATCGGGGTCCGGGTCTTCGGCGGCCGCCGGCGTCGGTACGACGTCGAACTTGTCAGGATGCTTGGACAGGAGCGAGACGATCCCCTGGCGGACTATGTCTTGCTGGCTGTACACCCCGACGCGGATCGGATGGCTGGTCATCGGCCGTCCCCCTTCCGGTGAGGGGTCACGTCGCGCCGCGATCCCGACCGGCTTCCGCACCCCCGGCGACTCCCGCACCGCGGTCGCCGGGGCCGACGGCCGACGTGCTCGGGTCGCTTCCTGGTTTGCCAGCGTCAGCGTAGGACGTGACGACGGAGATGTTGAGGGGGAAGTCGACGGCGACGTCGCGGAAGAGGAGCTGAGCGGCGGTGGTCGCCGCCTCGCCCACCTCGCGCGTGACGGTGTCGGCGAGGGCGGCCGGGGCGTGCACGACCACCTCGTCGTGCACGAAGAACACCAGGTGCGGCCGGTCGGCCAGGCCGCCGTCGTCCGACAGGCGCCACAGGCGGTTGCGGAGGTCGGCGATCCAGCACAGCGCCCACTCCGCGCCGGTGCCCTGGACGACGAAGTTGCGGGTGAAGCGGCCGTACGCGCGGCGGCGGGCGGCCTGGACGTCGGGTTCGGCCGGTTCGTCGGGGTCGTGGTCCCAGGCGTCGCCGAGGGTCGGGGAGCCGCGTCCGAGCAGCGTGCGGACGACCTGGCCGCGCTCGCCCGCCCGCGCCGCCTCCTCGACCAGGCCGAACGCGTCGGGGTAGCGGCGGGCGAGACCCGCGAGCATCCGGCCGCTGTCGCCGCTGGTGGCGCCGTACATCGCGCCGAGCAGCCCCAGCTTCGCGTCGCCGCGGGTGGCCACGGCCCCGTCGTCGACCATGCCCTGGTAGAGGTCGGCGCCGCGCGCGGCCCCGGCCAGGGCACGGTCGCCGCTCATGCCGGCCAGCACCCGCGGCTCGAGCTGGGCGACGTCGGCGACCACCAGCACCCAGCCGTCGTCGGCGACCGCGGCGGGGCGGACCTGCACCGGGACCGACAGCGCGCCGCCGCCGTTGGACGACCACCGGCCGGTGGTCGAGCCCGCCGGCTGGTACGACGGCCGGAACCGGCCGTCGCGGACCCACTGGTCGATCCACTCCCACCCGTTGGTGGAGAACAGGTGCGCGAGCCGCTTGTAGCGCAGCAGCGGCTCGATGCCCGGGTGGTCGAGCCGGCGCAGCGAGGACGCGCGGGTGTCGCTCACGTCCAGCCCGGTCCGGCGCAGCGCGGCGAGCAGCTCGGGCCGCGAGTCGGGGTTGAGCCCGGGTGCGTCGAGGGCCTCGCGCACCTCGTCGGCGACGGCGTCCAGCTTGACCGGTCGTGCGCCGCGCGGGGGACGCGGCCCCAGCCACTCCAGCAGCAGCCGCTCGTGGACGTCGACCCGCCACGGCATCCCGGCGTACGTCATCTCGGCCGCGACCAGCGCCCCCGCCGACTCGGCCGCGAGCAGCAGCCCGAGCCTGGTCGCCTCTGACGACGCCGCGACCGCCGCGAGCTGTCGGGCGTCCTCCAGCTCCGCGCGCAGGTGCTCGTCCCGGTCGTCGACGAGGAACAGGGCCGGGTCGGACGGCGTGGCCGGTCCCAGCCGGTCCCACGACTCCGACTCCTCGCCCGCCAGCAGCTCTCGGTCCACGGCCGGGGCGCGCCGCAGCAGGTGGTGCCCCAGCCGCAGGTCGTGGCACCGCTCGACGCGCACGCCGGCGGCCAGCAGCGGCGGGTACCACCGTGCCGTGTCGTCCCAGACCCACCGCGGGCGGTCGCCCTCCCGCTCGGCGACGTGGGCGGGCAGCCCGGACATCGGCAGCTCCACCTCGGCACCCGCGTCGACCAGCCGCACCCGGTCACCGGGCAACCGCGACAGCCAGACCCGGGACACGGGGACACCCTGTCAGTGAGCAGCGACAGGCGCGGGCGACTCCCTACTGCCGGGTGGTGGCGATCCGCATTCTCTCCTCGGGCGTGATCAGGTGGTCGTTGTCCTGGGCGTCGTCGCCGAGGTCGATCTGGACGCGGTGGATGCGGCCGCTGAACAGGCTCTGGCGGCTGTCGTAGTCGTCGCTGACCGGGGTGCCGGTGTCGGAGCCGAGGTCGAGGGTCTCGTCGGCGGAGAAGACCAAGGGGACGGTGGCGTCGATGCGACCGGTGCCGACCTGGGTGCCGTCGAGGTAGAGGTCCGCGGTGCCGCCCTTGCCGAGGCCGCCGCCGTCGTAGGCGAACTCGAGGCGGACCTGGTGGTCGCCGGCCGGTACGTCGGTGTCGCCGCGCACGTGGAAGCGCTGGAGCCCGAAGAGGTTGTAGCAGTACGTCGGCCGCCCCTCGAGCAGGTACAGGCTCCAGCCGCCGAACGCGCCACCCTGGGCGACGATGACGCCGGTGCTGCCGGAGCCGGTGACGTCGATGTCCGCGGTGACGGCGTGGGACTTGTTCTTGATGTTGAGCACGGAGCTCTCGCTGAGCCGCTTCATGCCGCCGAAGAGCAGCTGGCGGTTGCCGCGGACCAGGGTGGGGCGCCCGGCGAGGTCGGCGTCGAACCGTTCGACCCGGCGGTCGTCGAGCGGGAAGACGTTGTAGCGGCTCGCCTCGAGCAGGAACTTCCGCTGGAGGTCGGCGAGCTTCTCGGGCTGCGCTGCGGCGACGTTGCGGGCCTGGGTCCAGTCGCCGGGCTCGTAGAGCTCCCACACGTCGTCGTCGAGCGCGGGCATCGGCGCGCCGGCGTCCCACGGGATCGAGTGGCGAGTCACCGCGGACCAGCCCTGGTGGTAGATCCCGCGGTTCACGAACATCTCGAAGTACTGGGTCCCGTGCCGGTCGTCCGCCTGCGGGTCCGCGAACGCGTACGCCATGCTCACGCCCTCGTAGGGGTGCTGCTGGACGCCGTTGACCATCGTCGGCTCGGGGATGCCGGCCGCCTCGAGCACGGTGGGGGCGACGTCGATGACGTGGTGGAACTGGTGCCGGACCTCGCCGCGGGCGCCGATCTTCGCGGGCCAGTGCACGATGGTGCCGTTGCGGGTGCCGCCCCAGTGCGAGGCGACCTGCTTGGTCCACTGGTACGGCGCGTTCATCGCGTGCGCCCAGCCGACGGCGTAGTGGTTGTACGCCGCCGGCGTACCGAACTCGTCGATGTGTGCGGCCATGAACTCGGTCGTCTGCAGCGCGTTCGCGCCGTTGAGGCTGACCATCTCGTTGAAGGTGCCGTGCAGGTCGCCCTCGGCCGACGCGCCGTTGTCGCCGATGATCACGTAGACCAGCGTGTCGTCGAGGACGCCCAGGTCGGCCAGGGAGTCGACCAGCCGCCCGACGTGGTGGTCGGTGTGCTCGAGGAACCCCGCGTAGACCTCCATCTGCCGTGCGAGCACCGGCTTGAGGTCGTCGGGGATCTCGTCCCAGGCGGGGATCTCGTCGTGGCGCGTGGTGAGCTCGGCCTCGGCGGGCACCACGCCGAGCTCCTTCTGCCGCGCGATCGTCTCCTCGCGCAGCGCGTCCCAGCCGGCGGCGAACCGGCCGGCGTACTTCGCCGACCACTCGGCGGGCACGTGGTGCGGGGCGTGCGTGGCACCCGGGGCGTAGTAGACGAAGAACGGCTTGTCCGGCATCAGCGCCTTCTGCTGCCGGACCCAGTCGATCGCGTGGTCGGTCATGTCCTCGGTGAAGTGGTAGCCCTCCTCCGGCGTGCGGTCCGGCTCGACCGGCGTGGTGTCGCTGTAGATCGCGGGCGCGTACTGGTTGGTCTCGCCGCCGATGAAGCCGTAGAAGTGCTCGAAGCCACCGCCGCCGGACGGCCAGCTGTCGAAGGGCCCCATCGGGCTGGTCTGCCAGACCGGCACCTCGTGGCACTTGCCGAACTGCGCGGTCGAGTAGCCGTTCAGCTTCAAGGTCTCGGCCAGCGGCGCGCAGCTGTTGGGCCGCAGCGAGCTGTAGCCGGGTGCCGAGGTGGCGATCTCCGTGATGCCGCCCATCCCGACGGTGTGGTGGTTGCGACCCGACAGCAGCGCGGCCCGCGTGGGTGAGCACAACGCGGTGGTGTGGAACCGTGTGAACCGCAGCCCCCCGCCGGCCAGCCGCTCGAACGTCGGGGTCTGGATCGGCCCGCCGAACACGCTCGACGCGCCGAAGCCGCAGTCGTCGATCAGCACCACCAGGACGTTCGGCGCACCCTCCGGCGGCAGCAGCGGCCGGATCGGCGGGAACGACGCATCGGGGTCCTTCGCGTCGTAGGTCAACGTCCCGCGGGACACCTGCTCGGGGACGGGGAGAACCTGACGGGGCGGACCGGCCACTGCGACCTCCTGGATCGACGCTGCGGGCGGTCGACACCGCTCGCGCCCCAACGTGTCCCGGCTCGGGTGTGCCAGACACACCCGAACCGGGTGAGTCCGGCGGTCGCGTCTCAGGCGGTCAGCACGAGGTCCTCGGGACCGCGGGCCGCACCGGCCTCCTCGTCGAGGAGCCGGCTCACGATGCGGTGCAGCGCCTCCTCGAGCACGGCGAGCTGCTCCGAGGTGTCCGCGCCGGTGACGCCGAGCCGGACCAGCAGCCACGCCTTCAGCTCCGCGCTGAACACGTCCCACTGCTCGCGCGCGGCTTCGGTGGTGTGCCACCCGTGCTCGTCGCCGGTCAGGTAGCCGCCCTCCTGGGTCTGGCGCAGGGCCGGGACGAGCACGCTGGCCGGGACGTTCGTGCGGGCGGCGATGGCGTCGAGGTCGGCCACGAAGCCATGGCGTTCGCGGAGCAGCACCTGGGCCACGCACCACGTCTCCGCGCCGCCGAGCCGGGTGCCGGAGTCCACGCGGATCTGCGGCAGCACCCGCCGGCCGTCGCGCCTCATCAGGCGGGCCAGCTGCACCTCGAGCGCGCGCTCGGGATCGGCGTTCTCGGCCATGCCGAAGCCGTCTCCGACGTCGGTGGCACCGGCCCGGGCCGCGTCGCGCAGCGGGACCTCCGGCAGGAAGAGGCTGAGGGCGAACGCGATCATCCCGACCGGCGCGGCGTACAGGAAGACGGTGTGCAGCACCTCGGCGTATGCGTCCACCACCGGCGCGATCACGTCCGCGGGCTGGCTGTGCAGCGCGGACGGCGTGGTCACCGTGCTCGGGTCGAGGCCGGGCGAGGACGCGATCGCCCGGGGCAGCACGTCGGTGAGCTTGGCCGAGTAGATCGCGCCGAACACGGCGGCTCCGAACGAGCTGCCGAGGGCCCGGAAGAACGTCACGCCCGAGGTCGCGACGCCCAGGTCGCGGTACGCCGCGGTGTTCTGGACGATGATCGTCAGCACCTGCATGCAGAGCCCGATCCCGACACCGAGGACGAGCATGAACGCCGAGATCGTGACGAAACCGGTGTCCGCGTCCATCCGCGACAGCAGGTAGAGGCCGACGGTCATCAGCGCCGAGCCGGTGATCGGGAACACCTTGTAGCGCCCGGTGCGCGAGACGACCACGCCTGCTCCGATCGAGGCGACGAGGAGCCCGAAGACCATCGGCAGCATCCGGAGCCCCGAGGAGGTCGCGGAGACGCCGTGCACGTACTGCAGGTACGTCGGCAGGAACGTCATCGCACCGAGCATCGCGAACCCGACCACGAGCGCGATCACCGAGGACATCGAGAAGACCGGGTCGCGGAAGAGGCGCAGCGGCAGCATCGGCTCGACCGCGCGGCGCTCGGCCACGATGAAGGCCGGGATGGCCAGCAGCGCGGAAGCGAACAGCCCCAGGATGAAGGGCGAGGTCCAGTCGAACTCGGTGCCGCCGAGGCTCGTCGCCAGCGTGAGGCCACCGGCGACGACGGAGATCGCCGCGATGCCGGCGTAGTCGATGGTCGGTCGGGAGCGTGCCTTGACCGACGGCATCGTCCTGGCCGCCACCGCGATGACGACGATGCCGAGCGGCAGGTTCACCAGGAAGCACCAGTGCCACGACAGGTGGTCGGTGAACAGCCCGCCGAGCAACGGGCCGATCACGGTCGTCACCCCGAAGACAGCACCGAGGGCGCCCTGGTACTTGCCCCGCTCGCGCAGCGGCACCACGTCGGCGATGAGCGCGGTCGCGGTCACCATCAGCGCGCCGGCACCCACGCCCTGGACGGCTCGCCAGGCCACCAGCCACGCCATCGACTCCGCGAGTGCGCACATCAGCGAGGCGCCGACGAAGATGCCGGCACCGAGCTGGAAGACGAGCTTGCGGCCGAACAGGTCGCCGAACTTGCCCGCCAGCACGGTGGCGATCGTGTCGGTCAGCAGGTAGGCGGTGACCACCCACGAGACGTGCTGCGCGCCGCCGAGGTCGCCGACGATGGTCGGGAGAGCCGTGGAGACGATCGTCTGGTCGAGGGCCGCGAGCAGCATCCCGAGCATGATCGTCCCGAAGACGAGGTTCACCTGCCGCCGGCTCAGGCTCGGTGCCACAGGTTCCGGGGGAGCGCTCGCCGTCGACTGGAGGGCCATGGGTCGACCCTAGGACCGGCGCACCGGCTCGGTGCCCCCCGAGAACGGGGTGAGAGCTCGGCGACGGCCGGCGGCATCCTCACCCAAATGGGTGAGGATGTCCCGCATTTGGCGGATGACCGACCGGCCGCGGCGGGGCTACGTTGCCGTCGAGGGCTTGCTCGGGGAGCACTGCATGACGCTGCCTCAAGCCCTTCGGCGGCGCTGATCCCCCCGTCGTCGTCAGACCGGCCCTTGTCGGTCCCCTGCGACGACGAGGGCCGGTCACTCCCGAGTGGAGCCCGGCCCATCGTCGTTGCGTCGTTCTTGTCGCTCTCGTCGCCTGGGTCCCTGGGAGCTCCAGACAGGGCGACGTCCCGGCCCCCTCGGGGGCCAGCCCGGGACGTCGTCGCCTGGGTCCCTGGGAGCTCCAGACAGAGCGACGTCCCGGCCCCCTTCGGGGGCCAGCCCGGGACGTCGTCGCCTGGGTCCCTGGGAGCTCCAGACAGAGCGACGTCCCGGCCCCTCGGGGGCCAGCCCGGGACGTCGTCGCCTGGGTCCCTGGGAGCTCCAGGCAGAGCGACGTCCCGGCCCTCGGGGGCCAGCCCGGGACGTCGTCGCCTGGGTCCCTGGGAGCTCCAGACAGAGCGACGTCCCGGCCCCCTCGGGGGCCAGCCCGGGACGTCGTCGCCTGGGTCCCTGGGAGCTCCAGACAGAGCGACGTCCCGGCCCCCTCGGGGGCCAGCCCGGGACGTCGTCGCCTGGGTCCCTGGGAGCTCCAGACAGAGCGACGTCCCGGCCCCCTCGGGGGCCAGCCCGGGACGTCGTCGCCTGGGTCCCTGGGAGCTCCAGACAGAGCGACGTCCCGGCCCCCTCGGGGGCCAGCCCGGGACGTCGTCGCCTGGGTCCCTGGGAGCTCCAGACAGAGCGACGTCCCGGCCCCCCTGGGCCGGGACGTCGTCTGGACCCCGATTCCTGCCACCCCCGGGCCGGTCGCAGGATGCGGGGATCCGGTGCGGGACCCGAGGTTCCCGCGGGTGGGAGTGGGGGGACTCCCATCCAGAGTCCGGGGGACCCCGACCCCTTGGGGTCCCCCGGACTTGGTCTCAGTGGAGGCCTACGGCCAGGCGCGCGTGGTGGAGCGAGGCGCCGTCCTCGTTCCCGCCCGTGCCGGCGCCGCCTCCGTGGCTCGTGCCTCCGTGGTTGTTGTCGTGGTCCGGGCCGTCGGGCGCGCGGTGGCCCTCGCCGGTGGGCTCGTGCGCGCCGATGTCGGTGCCCCGCCCGGCGTCGCCGTGGCCGTCGATCCCGACCGGGCGTCCGGACAGGCCGGGGACCCTCGGGTGGGTGCGGCGGTCGCCCGGCATCAGCCGCAGCCCGTGCAGAGGTCCGCGCCGCCGCGGATGACCGGGGACTCGGTGCCCTTCGGGCGCGAGGTCACCCGGTGTGGAGGCGAGCGTCGTGCCGGCGGGCCGGTCGTGGCCGAGCTCGGTGAAGGTGCGGTCGTCGCGGGCGGTGGTGGGGAGGGGTGCAGACATCGGGGCCAATCCGGGGGTTCAGGTCGGTCGCCCGGGCCGTCGGGGGAACGGCCGAGGGGTCATCGCGGGCGGCGGACCAGCAGGGGGTGGTGACCTCAGGGGGTAGGCCACTGGCACCAAGGCTCCCCGTGGGTAACAGCCGCTGCAGTCGTTCTGTGGGTCTTCGACCCTTTGGCGCTGCTCGTAGTCAGATCGGACTAGTCCGTTCGGGGGACGTGGACGGGGGACCGGTGCCCATCTGGGGCCGGTGTGACGGTTGTGGTGACAGCTGGTCCAGACAATCTCCACAGCCGGACCACCGGCGATGCACAGGACGGTGACACGGTTCACCCGGCGGAACCTGCTCGCGCGGCGCACCGTGCCGCGGCGCTCCGGGGTCGGGCCGGCCCGGTCACGTGCCCGTCACCTGGCCGTCGCCGAACGGTCACGACCGAAGCGCGAGAACAGCGCCACGACGGGTTTCACCGAGGGGCGGTCTTGGTAAGGTTTGCGGCAGCAAGAGGTGCAACATCCAGCTGGTCTGACGCCGGTGGGGTTTTGGGACCAACGGCGTTTCTGCTCCTGTGGAGGTTCTGCAGGTCGGGAGCGGCGAGTCACCGCATCTATTGCGGGGCCGTCGAGTTGGCGGCCTCACGCCCCGACTAAGGAGTAATCGAGCAATGGCTCAGGGCACCGTGAAGTGGTTCAACGCTGAGAAGGGCTTCGGCTTCATCGCGCAGGAGGACGGCGGCGACGACGTCTTCGTGCACTACTCGGCGATCCAGACGCAGGGCTACAAGTCCCTCGACGAGAACCAGAAGGTCGAGTTCGACGTCACCCAGGGCCCCAAGGGCCCCCAGGCCGAGAACGTCCGTCCTCTCTGATTCCAGGACCACCGTCGCGAGGCCCCACCCGCTCGGGTGGGGCCTCGTGCGTTGTTCGGGTGATCCCCTCACCACCCGATCGGATCACTGTCTGGAGTGACGGCGACCACTATCCTGAGGGGTAGCGGCGCGATCCGGGAGCCCTGCGGGTACCCCGGGTGGTACGGCGACACGCGGGAGGAGGCCCCGGGCATGCACGACCAGTTCGACGTGACGCTCGAGGACGCCGACCTGCTCGGCGAGGTGGAGCTGACCACCAACCTCATCATCGCGGCCAGCGAGGCCGACGAGCACCTCACGACCGCCGAGATCGACCGGATCCTCGGCGTCCGCCCCGACCCCTCCTGACGGGTCCGCCGGCCGGTCCCCTGGTGACCGACCTCGCCGGGAGCGAGCAGGCACGCCTTGAGAATGGATACCCTAGGGGGGTAGGGTAGACGGCATGAGCGACGTGCACGGCTACACCCACCGCAAGGACGACGTGCTGAAGCGGCTGCGCCGCATCGAGGGCCAGACCCGCGGCCTCCAGCGCATGGTCGACGAGGACACCTACTGCATCGACGTCCTCACCCAGGTCGCCGCGGTCACCAAGGCACTGCAGGCGGTCTCGCTGAGCCTGCTCGAGGACCACATGAACCACTGCGTCGTCAACGCGGCCCGGGCCGGCGAGGCCGAGGGTCGCGAGAAGGTGAGCGAGGCGGTCGACGCGATCACCAGGCTGGTGCGGTCGTGATCACCGCGACCTACGACGTCGCCGGCATGACCTGCGGCCACTGCGAGCTGTCCGTCCAGGAGGAGGTGGCCGAGCTCGACGGCGTCGTCGAGGTCAGCGCCGACCACAGCGTCGGTCAGGTCACCGTGACCAGCGCCGAGCCCCTCGACCCCGCGGCCCTCGCGGCCGCCGTCGAAGAGGCCGGCTACTCGATCACGTGAGCGCGCCGGTGCGCGTGCTGGCCTTCGTGGCCGGCTGCGCCGCGTTGTTCGCGGTGGCACTCGGGGCCGGCCGGGTGGTCGGACCCGTGACCGAGGAGCCGGCCGAGGCGGCCGGCCACGACGACGCGATGGCGGGGATGGACGTGGCCGAGGGGTCCGACCACGACGTGGGCGGTCTCGAGGCGTCCGCGGGTGGTTACACGCTCACTCTCGAGCCTGGCCTGCCCGCGGGCCGGCAGCGGCTGGCCTTCGCCGTGGGCGACGCCGAGGGTCGCCCGGTCACGGCGTACGACGCGCAGCACGAGCGCGACCTCCACCTGGTGGTCGTGCGCCGCGACCTCACCGGCTTCCAGCACGTGCACCCGACCCTCGACGCGGCCACGGGGGAGTGGAGCGTCGACGTCGACCTCACCCCGGGAGCGTGGCGGGTGCTCGCGGACTTCCGGCCCACCGGCGGCGAGCCCCAGGTGCTCGGCGCCGACCTGCTGGTGCCCGGCGACTTCGCGCCGGCGCCGCTCGGTGCGGACTCGCTGACCGCGCACGTCGACGGGTACGACGTCACGCTCGGCCGCGAGCGGGTGTCGGCGGGCGAGGACACCGTGCTGACCGCGACGGTCACCCGGGACGGTGAGCCCGTCACCGACCTGCAGCCCTACCTCGGCGCGTATGGCCACCTGGTCTCGCTCCGCGACGGCGACCTCGGCTACCTGCACGTGCACCCCGACGAGGACGGCGGCCCCGGGCCGGCGGTCGCGTTCCACACGTCGTTCCCCAGCGCTGGCCGGTACCGGCTCTTCCTGGACTTCCGGCACGGCGACGTGGTGCACACCGCGGCGTTCACGGTGACGGTCGAGGGTGGCCATGGCCACTGACACCCGGCTCCACGACGTCGAGCTCGACATCACGGGCATGACCTGCGCGTCGTGCGCCAACCGCATCGAGCGCAAGCTCAACAAGCTCGACGGGGTCACCGCCAGCGTCAACTACGCCACCGAGCGGGCCCGGGTGAGCCACCTGCAGTCGGTCTCCACCGACGAGCTGCTCGCCACGGTGGCGGCCGCCGGGTACGCCGCGACCCTGCCCTCGGACGCACCCGTGGAGGGCGAGGAGGAGCGCGGCGACCCGGAGCTCGACGCCCTGCGGCAGCGGCTCCTGGTCTCCGCGGTGCTGACCGTGCCGGTCGTGCTCATGGCCATGGTGCCGGCGTTCCAGGTCGACGGCTGGCAGTGGTTCTCCCTCGCGCTGGCCGCACCCGTCGTGGTGTGGGGCGCCTGGCCCTTCCACCGGGCCGCGCTGGTGAACCTCCGCCATGGGAGCACCACCATGGACACCCTGGTCTCGGTGGGCGTGCTGGCCGCGTTCGGCTGGTCGCTGGTGGCCCTGCAGCACGGCAGCGCCGGGATGATCGGCATGACCCACCCCTTCCGCTTCACCCTGGAGCGCACCGACGGGCTCGACAACATCTACCTCGAGGCCGCGGCGGGCGTGACGACGTTCCTGCTGGCCGGCCGCTGGTTCGAGAAGCGGTCCCGCCGGCAGGCCGGCGCGGCCCTGCGCGCGCTGATGGAGCTCGGGGCCAAGGACGTCACCGTGCTCCGCGCCGGCGTCGAGACCCGGGTGCCGGTGGCGGAGCTGCGCGCCGGGGACCTGTTCGTGGTCCGCCCGGGCGAGAAGGTCGCCACCGACGGAGTGGTCGAGAGCGGTACGTCGGCGGTCGACGCCTCGCTGCTGACCGGCGAGTCGGTGCCTGTGGACGTCGGGCCCGGGAGTGTCGGTGGCCGGTGCCACGGTGAACACGTACGGACGGCTCGTCGTCCGGGCCAGCCGGGTCGGCAGCGACACCCAGCTGGCGCGGATGGCCCGGATGGTGGAGGAGGCACAGCACGGCAAGACCCAGGTGCAGCGGCTGGCGGACCGCATCTCGGGCGTCTTCGTCCCGGCGGTGATCGCGCTGTCGGTGGCGACGCTCGGCTTCTGGCTCGGCACGGGGGCCAGTGCGGCGACGGCGCTCACCGCGGCGGTGGCGGTGCTGATCGTCGCCTGCCCGTGCGCCCTGGGCCTGGCCACGCCGACCGCGCTGATGGTCGGCACCGGCCGCGGTGCCCAGCTCGGCATCCTGGTCAGCGGCCCCGAGGTCCTCGAGGCCACGCGGCGCATCGACACGGTCGTGCTCGACAAGACCGGGACGGTGACGACCGGCGAGCTCGCGCTGGTCGGGGTCGTCCCCGGCCCGGGCGAGGACGCCGACGTCGTACGCCGGCTGGCGGGCGCCGTCGAGGCGGCGTCCGAGCACCCGATCGGCCGGGCGGTGGCCGGCGCGGGTCCGCACGCCGCGGTCACCGGGTTCCGCAACCTCGAGGGCCTCGGGGTGCGCGGGGGCGTCGATGGTCGCGACGTGCTGGTCGGGCGGCCCGAGCTGCTCGCGGACGAGGGGCTGGTCGTGCCCGACGAGCTGCACGGCCGCCGTGGCGCGCGCGCACGCGGCCGGGCGGACCGCCGTGATCGCGGGCTGGGACGGTCGGGCCCGGGGCGTGCTCGAGGTGGCCGACACGGTCAAGGACGGGTCGGCGGAGGCCGTGCGGCGGCTGCGCGGCCTCGGCCTCGATCCGGTGCTGCTCACCGGCGACCACGAGCGCGTGGCCCGCGCGGTCGCCGACCAGGTCGGCATCGACGAGGTCGTGGCCGGCGTGCTGCCCGAAGGCAAGGTCGCGGCGGTCCGCGAGCTCCAGGCCCGCGGGCGGGTCGTGGCCATGGTCGGCGACGGCGTCAACGATGCCGCGGCGCTGGCCACGGCCGACCTCGGGGTCGCCATGGGGACCGGCACCGACGCCGCCATCGCCGCGTCCGACCTCACGCTCGTGCGCGGCGACCTGCGGGTGGCGGCCGACGCGGTGCGGCTGTCCCGTCGCACGCTGAGCACCATCCGGGGCAACCTGTTCTGGGCGTTCGCCTACAACGTCGCGGCGCTGCCGATCGCCGCGGCCGGGTTGCTCACGCCGATGCTGGCCGGCGCCGCGATGGCCCTGTCCTCGGTGTTCGTGGTCGCCAACAGCCTGCGGCTGCGCTCGCTTCCGCTGATCGGGGGAGACGGAGCACCCGCTCCGCTGGCTACTTCCGGTGATGCGGATCCACTGGTGGTGGCAGCGGTTGCGGCTCGCGGTCGGCCACGCCCTCAGCGTCGCGTAGGTCGGCTCAGCAGGTCGCGAACAGCACCGGGCCGGTCGAGAGGTCCGAGAGCACCGAGCTGTCGTCGACCGGCGTGAGCTCCATGGTCACGACCCGGCCGTCGGCGGTGACCGGACCGAGGTCGAACCGGTCGGCGAAGTCGCCGCCCTGGCCCGGGCGCCGGTCCCGCGGCCAGCTCGGCCCGGCTGTCGGCGTTGCGTCGCGCCTGGTCGTCGTTCTCGAACGCCATGCGCCACCCGCACCGTGCCGTCCGGCTCGGCCGCCATCGCGAACCCGGTCAGCGGGTCCACGCCGCCCGCCGCGGCGACCAGCTGGTCCGCGCTGCTCTGGTCGCCCTCGTCGGCCTGCGCCATGGCCAGCGCCTTGCAGGCGTTGTCGCCGGTGTAGACGGCGGCCGACAGCGGCTCACCCACCGCCCCGATGACGTCGGACAGGCCCTCGTCGTCCAGGTCGTCGTCGAGGCCGGCGACGGCGTCGCGGAGGTACGGGCCGCTGTCGCTGGCCAGCAGCAGGTGGCGGTCGGCGTCGAGGGCGAGGTACTGGAACTGCGGGCTGAGGCTCGAGCCGTTCTGCTCGGCCGAGCTGGGCCACGAGCTGCTCCCCGCCGTCCCAGACGCCCGTGTCCTCGTCGGGCGCGTTGGTAGCCCGAGCGCCTCGAAGCCGTCGGCCAGCTCGTCGACGTCGAGCGCCGTCGGGCAGCCCGACGAGCAGGACCGAGCCCGCGGTGCTCTGCGCCGAGCAGCTCCCAGGCGACGTCGGCGGGGGAGAAGCCGAAGGCCTGCTGCAGCACGGTGGCCGACTCGACCATCGCGGACGCCGAGGTGAGGTCGGCGTCGTAACCCGTCGGAGAGGAACTCCTCGACGTCCTCGGCCGAGGAACGATCGTCGAGGTCGGCGCCGAGCTCGCCCCGGACCGCGGCCCAGTCGGTCCACGAGAAGCGCGCGGTGTCGGCCGGCGCGTAGGCGACCGCCCGCTCGAGGTCGGTGCGGTGCCGGTCCTGCCACCAGCGCCACCCCACCACCGCGACGGCGGCGACGAGCACCAGCGCGAGCCCCGCGCCGGCGACCACGGTCAGCCGGCGTCTCCACGGCGGTGGCAACCGGGTTCCTCCTCGCTCAGGACTGGTGTGAGACTAACGGTCATGCCCCCGCCGCCGACCGGTCGCGAGCGTGAGGTCGTCTCTGCCGGTGGCGTGGTCCTCGGCCCCGGTCGCGACGGTGCTGCTGGTGCACCGCCCGAAGTACGACGACTGGTCCTTCCCCAAGGGCAAGCTCGACCGCGGCGAGCACGCCGACCGCCGCCGCGGTGCGCGAGGTCGAGGAGGAGACCGGGCTCCGCGTCCGGCTCGGCCTCCCGCTGGCCGACCAGCGCTACCTGGTCCGCGGCGGGCACCAAGCGCGTGCACTACTGGATCGGGCGGGCGGTCGAGCGACGCCGACGTGAGCGGCTACGAGCCCAACGCCGAGATCGACGAGGTCGGCTGGTTCCCGGTCGACAAGGCCCGCCGGCGGCTGACCTACGCAGTTCGACGTCGACACCCTCGACGAGGCGCTGGAGCAGCGCCAAGCAAGACCCGGACGCCTGGTCGTGCTCCGGCACAGCGACGCCCGCTCCCGCAAGACCTGGCGGCAGGACGACCGCGACCGGCCGCTGCTGGCCACCGGGCGCCAGCAGGCCGGGACGGCTGGTGCCGGTGCTGGCGGCCTACGACGTACGGCGGCTGGTCAGCTCGAGCAGCGCCCGGTGCGTGGCAGACGCTCGAGCCGTACGCCGCCGCGACCGGCCGCGAGCTGCGCACCGACGACGCTGCTCAGCGAGGAGGACGCCACCCGCGCGCGCGTCCGCAAGCTGGTCGCCGAGCTGGTCGGACTGGCTCGAGGAGCGGCCGGCCTCGGCCGGCGGCCTGGTGCTGTGCACCCACCGGCCGGTGCTGCCGTGGGTCTTCGACGCGCTCGGGACTCGAGGACCCGGCGCTGGAGCCGGGTGACCTGCTGGTGGCCCACCTGCGCCAGGGTCGGGTGCGGGCCGCGGAGCGACCACCAGGTCCACTGAGCGAGGTCTACGGGCCTGTTCACGTGATGCGTCGTCTCACGCCCGGCTCGCCGCCATCAGACGGACCGCCCCCGTTCACCCGCCGTTCACCCGCGCCCACGGGTCCGGACACCTCGCGCTCCCTACGTTCACGGCGTAAGTCCCGAGAAGACTCAGGAGATACGCTGTGAAGACGCACTGTCCATCCGCCGCGCCATCGTGCCCGGCATCGCCGTCGCTCGCCCTGGCCCTCACCGGCTGCGGCGCCGGCAACGACACCGAGGACGGCGACGGCAGCGACAGCGGCAGCAGCGAGAGCAGCGAGAGCCTCAGCGGCACCCTCAACGGCGGCGGCTCCTCCGCCCAGGAGTCCGCGCAGGGTGTCTGGCGCGCCGGCTTCCAGGAGCGCCAACTCCGGCGGCGACCGTCAACTACGACCCGGTCGGCTCCGGCACCGGTCGCGAGAACTTCATCAGCAAGGCCTACTCGTTCGCCGGCTCCGACTCGGCGCTGAGCACCGACGAGGGCGAGCTCGACGCGGCCAAGGAGCGCTGCGGCGGCGACGTCGATCGAGGTCCCGGCCTACGTCAGCCCGATCGCCGTCGATCTTCAACCTCGACGGCGTCGACGACCTGCAACCTCTCGCCCGAGGTCGATCGCCCAGATCTTCGACGGCAAGATCACCAAGTGGAACGACCCGGCCATCGCCGCGGACAACCCGGACGCCGACCTGCCGGACACCACGATCACGCCCGGTGCACCGCTCGGACGACTCCGGGCACGACCGAGAACTTCACCGACTACCTGTCGAAGGCGGCCGGCGGCGCCTGGACCTACGACCCCGACGGCGTCTGGCCGATCCAGGGTGGTGAGGCCGCCGAGGGCACCTCGGGTCTCGTGGCCGCGGTCAAGGCCGGCGACGGCACGATCGGCTACGCCGACGAGAGCCAGGCCGGCGGCCTCGGCATCGCGGCGATCAAGGTCGGCGAGGAGTTCAACAAGCCGTCCGCCGACGGTGCCGCCCAGGTGCTGGCGAACTCGCCGCGCGCCGAGGGCCGCGGTGCGAACGACATGGCCATCGACGTGGACCGCGACCGACACCGAGCCCGGGTGCCTACCCGCTGATGCTGACGTCCTACCTGCATCGCCTGCCCGACCTACGACGACGCGAACGAGGCCGCCCTGGTCAAGGGCTTCCTCTCCTACGTCGTCTCGGAGGAGGGCCAGCAGGCCGCGGCCGAGCAGGCCGGCTCCGCGCCCGCTCGACTCCTCGCTGGCCGACGAGGCCGCCGGGATCGTCGACGAGATCAAGTGAGCGAACGAGGAGCCACCGGAGGCAGCCGCGATGCGGCGGGTCGGCCACTCCGGCCGGCTCGCCGCAGCCCGGTCTCCGGGCCCGTCCGCAGGACCGGACCCCATGCGAGCAGGAGCAGCGTGACCACCACCGAGGCCGAGCCCCAGGCGAGCCCTCCGACGCCAGCGCGGCGACCGGATCTTCGCCGGGCCTGGCCAAGGCGGCCGGGCTGACCATCCTGGTCGCCCTCGCCGGCGTGTTCATCTTCCTCGCCATCGAGGGCATCCCCGGCATCAGCAAGCCGGCCAGCAACTACGCGCCGCTCGACAGCTTCTGGCCCTACGTCGGCCGGCTGCTCTTCGGCACGATCTTCGCGGCGCTGATCGCGCTGGTCATCGCGGTGCCGTTCGCGCTCGGGATCGCGCTGTTCATCTCGCACTACGCGCCGCGGGCGCTCGCGGTGCCGGTCGCCTACGTCATCGACCTGCTCGCCGCGGTGCCGTCGGTGGTCTTCGGCCTCTGGGGCGCGCGGGTCCTCGGCGCCGCTACCTGGTGCCGGTCCACGAGTGGCTCGACGACCACCTCGGCTGGCTGCCGTTCTTCGCCGGGCCCGGCCTCGGTCACCGGCAAGACGCATGCTCACCGCCGGCATCGTGCTGGCGATCATGATCCTGCCGATCATCACCGCGATCTGCCGCGAGATCTTCGCCCAGACGCCGCGGCTCCACGAGGAGGCCGCCCTCGCGCTCGGCGCCACCCGCTGGGAGATGATCCGGCTACGCCGTCTTCCCCTACGCCCGCTCCGGCATGGTCTCCGCCGTGATGCTCGGCCTGGGCCGCGCGCTCGGCGAGACGATGGCGGTGGCCATGGTGCTCTCGGCCAGCCCGGTCGTCACGCTCAACATGATCTCGAACACCAACCCGGCGACCATCGCCTCCAACATCGCCTCGAGCTTCGCGGAGGCGACGCCGGACAAGCTGGCCGTGCTGATCGCCACCGGCCTGGTGCTGTTCGCGTTCACCTTCGCGGTCAACTTCGCGGCCCGCTGGATCGTGGCCCGCAACGAGCGGAGGTTGGACGCGATGACGCACCCTCGACGCGCCTCCGCGACGCGCGCGCGTCGCTGCCGCTCGCCGCGCCCCGGCTGCCGCGGCTGGGCGCCGGTCCTGGTCGGCGTGCGTCGCCGTCGGCGCCTCCGGGCTGCTCGCGCTGCTGCTCGGCTGGGGCATCACCGCCTTCGCTGGCGCTGGCCGCGGTCCTGTTCCTCGTCGGGCCTGCCCGCTGTGGTCGCTCGCGGTCGAGGGCCGCCGCGGCGCCGTCGACCGGCTGATGACCTCCGCTGGTGTGGACGGCGTTCGCGGTCGCGGTGATCCCGCTGGTCTGGCTGATCTGGACGGTCGTCAGCAACGGGCTGCCGGCGATCAACACCGCAGTTCCTCACCTACGACATGCGCAACGTCGTCGGCGACGAGCAGGGCGGCATCTACCACGCGATCATCGGCACCCTGCTGGTCACGGCGGCCGCCGCGGTCATCTCGGTGCCGGTCGGCCTGTTCTGCGCGATCTACCTGGTCGAGTACGGCAAGGGCAACCGGCTGGCCCGCTGGATCACCTTCCTGGTCGACGTGATGACCGGCATCCCGTCGATCGTGGCCGGCCTGTTCGCGCTGGCGCTGTTCGTGCTGATCTTCGGGCCCGAGATCCGGCTCGGCTTCGGTGGCTCGGTCGCGCTGTCGCTGCTGATGATCCCGATCGTGGTGCGCTCCACCGAGGAGATGCTGCGGCTGGTGCCCGACGACCTGCGCGAGGCGTCGTACGCGCTGGGCGTGCCGAAGTGGCGCACGATCGCCAAGGTCGTGCTGCCGACCTCGCTCGGCGGCATCATCACCGGCGTCATGCTGGCGATCGCCCGGATCATCGGCGAGACCGCGCCGCTGCTGGTGATCGCCGGCAAGACCGACTCGGTGAACTTCAACCTGTTCGGCGAGCGGATGACGACGCTGCCGGTCTACATCTACTACTCGTTCACCCAGCCGGGCACGGTGCCGTTCGACGCCCCGCCCGGGACCGAGCCGCCCGGCATCGCCCGCGCCTGGGGCGCCGCGCTGGTCCTCATCGTCATCGTGATGGTGCTCAACCTGATCGCGCGCCTCATCGGCCGGATCTTCGCCCCCAAGAAGAGTGAACGGAAGGGCTGAACCGCCATGGCCAAGAGCATCGACGTCTCCGACCTGAACATCTACTACGGCGACTTCCTCGCCGTCGAGGGCGTCAACATGACCATCAAGGCGCGGTCGGTGACCGCGTTCATCGGCCCGTCCGGCTGCGGCAAGTCGACCGTTCCTGCGCTCGCTGAACCGGATGCACGAGGTGATCCCCGGCGCCCGCGTCGAGGGCAAGATCATGGTCGACGGGCAGTCGCTCTACGACGCCGCGATCGACCCGGTCGCCGTACGCCGCCAGATCGGCATGGTCTTCCAGCGGCCCAACCCGTTCCCGACGATGTCGATCTACGACAACGTGCTGGCCGGCAACCGGCTCAACTCCAAGCGGATGAAGAAGGCCGAGGCCGACGCGATCGTCGAGAAGTCGCTGCGCGCGCGCCAACCTGTGGACCGAGGTCAAGGACCGGCTCAACAAGCCGGGCATGGGCCTCTCCGGCGGCCAGCAGCAGCGGCTGTGCATCGCCCGCGCGATCGCGGTCGAGCCGCAGGTGCTGCTGATGGACGAGCCGTGCTCGGCGCTCGACCCGATCTCGACCTCGGCCATCGAGGACCTGATCCACGAGCTCAAGGCCGACTACACGATCGTGATCGTCACCCACAACATGCAGCAGGCCGCCCGCGTCTCCGACGACACCGGCTTCTTCAACCTCAAGGCCGCCGGCCAGCCCGGCCACCTGGTCGAGTTCAACCCGCACCAAGAAGATGTTCAGCAACCCGGACAACGAGGCCACCGAGGCCTACATCTCCGGCCGCTTCGGCTGAGCAGGCAGCGCCGGTCCACCACCGGCTCCGGCTGGTCCGCCGCCGTCTTCGCCTACAACCACAGCTCGGACTACGTCACCGCCGTGTACATCCCTTCCGCGGCCTACGCGGCCCGGGTGGCGGAGTAGCCCGACCGCTCAGGGCAGCTGGAAGACGAACCGGAAGAGGAGGTAGATCAGCGGCGGCGGCGGAGCCGGCCATCGGGAAGGTGAGGATCCAGGCGGTGACGATCGAGCGGGCGACGCCCCAGCGGACGGCGGAGAAGCGCTTGGTGGCGCCGGCGCCCATGATCGCCGAGGTGATCGTGTGGGTGGTCGAGATCGGGGCCTCGAAGACGAACGCCGTCGTGTAGAGCACGGCGGCGCCGGCCGTCTCGGCGGAGAAGCCGCGGGCCGGGTCGAGGTGGATGATCCGGCGGCCGAGGGTGCGCATGATCCGCCAGCCGCCGGAGTAGGTGCCGAGCGAGATCGCGGCGGCGGCGGCAGATCACGATCCAGAGCGGCAGGCTCTCGTCGGTCGGCGCGAGTAGTAGCCGGCGGTGGTGACCGCCAGGAAGATCACGCCCATCGTCTTCTGGGCGTCCTGCAGGCCGTGGCCCAGCGCGAGGCCGGCGGCCGAGAGCGGTCTGCGGCATCCGGAAGCCGCGGAAGACCTTGTGCGGGTTGCGGCGCCGGAAGATCCACATGATCGAGAGCATGATGATGAAGGCCAGCGAGAAGCCGACGATCGGCGAGGCGACCATCGGGATGACGACCTTCTCGATGATCGTGTGCCACTCGACGGTCACGCCGCCGGCGAGCCCGGCGCCGACCAGGCCGCCGATCAGCGCGTGCGAGGACGACGAGGGCAGGCCGAAGTACCAGGTGATGAGGTTCCAGGTGATCGCGCCGAGCAGGCCGGCCAGCACGATGACCAGGCCGTGGTTCTCCGAGACCCCGTCGATGGTCAGCACGCTCTGGACGGTCTTGGCGACCTCCTGGCCGAGGAGGGCGCCGACGAAGTTCATCACCGCGGCCAGGATCAGCGCGACCCGCGGGGTCAGCGCCCGGGTCGACACCGAGGTGGCGATGGCGTTGGCCGCGTCGTGGAAGCCGTTGGTGTAGTCGAAGAACAGGGCGACGACGACGACCGCGACGACGATCGCGAGCTCCATGGGGACGCTCAGCTCTCCTTGACGGCGATCTGCTCGACGATGTTGGCGACGCTCTCGAAGGCGTCGATCGCGCCCTCGAGCGCCTCCACGATGTCCTTGAGCTTGAGCACCTCGATCGTCTTGAACTCGCCGGAGAACAGCTTGGCCAGCATCCGGCGGTGGTTCTTGTCGCCGGCGTTCTCGAGCCGGTTGATCTCGATCCAGTACTCCTCGAGCGTTCTGCGGCGTCTGCAGCCTGGGCATCGCCGCCGCGGTGAGCTCGGCGCACCGCTGGAGCACCTCGACCTGCTGCGACAGCTCGGGCGGCAGCACCTTCACCTCGTAGAGCAGGATCAGGTCGACGACCTCGTCCATCATGTCCATGACGTCGTCGAGCCCGGAGCCGAGGCGGTAGATGTCCTCGCGGTCGAACGGCGTCACGAAGGTCGAGTTCACCCGCTTGAACAGCGCGTGCGTGGTCTCGTCGGCCTCGTGCTCGGCCTGCGCGCATCCGGCGGCGCGACGTCCTCGTGGACGGCGGTCTCGCTGAGCATCTCGGCGAGCAGGCCGGCGCCGACGACGAGGTGCTGCGCCGGCCTCGGTGAAGAGGTCGTAGAAGGCCGTGTCGACCGGGCGGAAGCGCAAAGCCACTGACTACTCCTGGCGAGGGCGGGTGCGAGACCGGCTGGAGCCGTCGGACAGCCTAGGGGGTGCCCGGCCGCCACGCGCAAGTCAGGGGCCGTTCACGCGCCCGTACGACGCCGCCGGTGGCGCTCGATCAGCGTCTCCTGGTAGGCCACCCGGCCGCCGTTCTGCACCCAGTCGCCGTCGCTGCGCAGCTCCCAGGCCGCGGTGTCCGGGTCGAACGCGAGGTCGAGCATCTCGCCGACCTCGTCGACCAGCTCGGCCTCGGGCAGCCGGACCAGCACCTCGACCCGGCGGTCGAGGTTGCGGTGCATCATGTCGGCCGAGCCGATCCAGGCCTCCGGCTCGCCGCCGTTGTCGAACCAGTAGACCCGGCTGTGCTCGAGGAACCGGCCCAGGATCGAGCGGACCTCGATCGTCTCCGACAGGCCGGGCACGCCGGGCCGCAGCGCGCAGATCGCGCGGGTGAGCAGCTGGACCGGGACGCCCTGCCTGCGAGGCGAGGTAGAGCGCGTCGATCACGGCCTCGTCGACCAGCGAGTTCATCTTCATCCGGATCCGCGCCGGCCGGCCGGCCCGGTGGTGCTCGATCTCGCGGTGGATCCGCTCGACCAGCCCGGTCGCGCACCGAGTCGGGCGCGACGAGCAGCTGCTCGTACGACGCGTTGCGCGACCAGCCGGACAGGTTGTTGAACAGGTGCGCGACGTCCTCGCCGATCAGCTCGTCGGTGGTGAGCAGGCCGAGGTCCTCGTAGATCCGCGCGGTCTTGGGGTTGTAGTTGCCGGTGCCGATGTGGGTGTAGCGGCGGATCCCGTCGGGCTCGTCGCGCACGACCATCGCCAGCTTGCAGTGCGTCTTGAGCCCGACCAGGCCGTAGACGACGTGGCAGCCGGCCTGCTCGAGCTTGCGGGCCCACCGGATGTTGGCCTCCTCGTCGAAGCGGGCCTTGATCTCGACGAGCACCAGCACCTGCTTGCCGGCCTCGGCGGCGTCGATGAGGGCGTCGATGATCGGGGAGTCGCCGGAGGTGCGGTAGAGCGTCTGCTTGATCGCCAGCACGTGCGGGTCGGCGGCCGCCTGCTCGATGAACCGCTGCACCGACGTCGCGAACGAGTCGTAGGGGTGGTGCAGCAGCACGTCGTGGCGCCGGGTCGCCTTGAACACGTCGACGGGCGCCGACGGACTCGACCTCGGCCAGCAGCGGGTGCGTGGTCGGGCACGAACGCCGGGTACTTCAGCTCCTCGCGGTTCTGGTCGGCGATGCCGTGCAGGCCGCGCAGGTCGAGCGGGCCGGGGAGCCGGAAGACCTCCTCCTGGCTCACGCCGAGCTCGGAGACCAGCAGGTCGAGGACGCCCTGGGTCATCGACTCCTCGACCTCGAGGCGGACGGGCGGCCCGAACCGGCGGCGCAGCAGCTCCTTCTCGAGCGCGGCGAGGAGGTTCTCGGCGTCGTCCTCCTCGACCTCGAGGTCCTCGTTGCGGGTGACCCGGAAGGTGTGCACCTCGAGGACCTCCATGCCCGGGAAGAGCCGCTTGAGGTGCTCGCCGATGACGTCCTCGAGCGGCACGAACCGCTGGTTGCCGAGCGGCACGAACCGGTCGAAGATCGGCGGCACCTTGACCCGGGCGAAGTGCTCCTTGCCGGTCTTGGGGTTGCGGATCGTGACGGCCAGGTTGAGCGAGAGCCCGGAGATGTAGGGGAACGGGTGCGCCGGGTCGACCGCCAGCGGCGTGAGCACCGGGAAGATCCGGTCCTTGAAGAGCTTCTTGCAGAACTTCTGCTCCTCGCGGTCGAGGTCGCCCCACCGGACCAGCTCGATGCCGGCCTCCGGGCAGCTCGGGGACGAGCTCGTCGGTGAAGAGCCGCGCGTGCCGCTCGCTGAGCTCGCGCGACTTCGCCCAGATCGCCTCGAGGACCTCGCGCGGCATCAGCCCGGACGCCGCGCGCACGGCGAGCCCGGCCGCGATCCGGCGCTTGAGGCCGGCCACGCGGACCATGAAGAACTCGTCGAGGTTGCTGGTGAAGATCGCCGCGAACCGGACCCGCTCGAGCAGCGGCAGCTCGCTCGTCCTCGGCCAGCTCGAGGACCCGCTGGTTGAGCCGCAGCCAGGACAGCTCGCGGTCGAGGAACCGGTCCTCGAACTTCTCGACGGCGGCCAGCGCCTCGTCGGTCCGGGACGTACGGCGGCTCGACGTCGAACGGCTCCTCGGGCACACCGTCGGCCCGCGAGGCGACGTCGGCGTCGGCGTGGTCGAGGGTCATGGCGCCAGTCTGGCACCGCTGGGTGAACGGCGGGTGTCCGGCCGCTGTCCGACCCCGTAGGCTCTGGTGACCATGCAGCTGCGGACCAGGTCTCGAGCGCGCCGGCTGGTCGCGGCGCATGGCGCTCCCCGAGCGGGCCCAGCGAGCGCTGGCGGGCCGGCCGGTCACCGATCGACGGGCACACCCTGGCCACCGACGTCCAGCTGATGCTGCGGATGAAGCGGCTGGCCCGGCGTCCCGGGCGCCGAGACGGTGCCGCTGGCGCGCGGGCCGCGACGTGCTGCGCGAGACCACCGCGCACACCGCCGGCGACCAGCCGATCGGGTCGGTGCGCGCGCTGCGCGTGGCCGACCTGCCGGCCCGGCTCTACGTGCCGACCGGGGCGGCCGACCTCGGACCGCTGCTGGTCTTCTTCCACGGCGGCGGCTTCTTCTGCGGCGACCTCGACACCCACGACGGCGCCTGCCGGTTCCTGGCCGAGCGTCCGGCGTGCGGGTGCTCGTCGGTCGACTACCGGCTGGCCCCCGAGCACCCGTTCCCGGCGGCGTACGACGACGCGACCGCGGCGTACGCCTGGACGGTCGAGCACGTGGCCGAGCTGGGCGCCGACCCGGACGCGGCTCGGCGTCGGCGGCGACTCGGCCGGCGGCAACCTGGCCGCCGGCGTCGCCGATCGAGGCGGCCCGGCACGGGTGGCCGTGCGCCGTGCAGCTGCTCGTCTACCCGGCGGCCGAGGCGCGGCGGCAGACCCGCAGCGCGGAGCTGTTCGGCGACGGCTTCTACCTGACCCGGAGTTCATGGACCAGGCCGACCGCTACTACTCGCCCGGCGTCCCGGCGGACGACCCGCGGCTCTCGCCGCTCGCACGCCGAGCTGCCCGACGGCCTCGCGCCCGCCCTCGTCTACACCGCCGGCTTCGACCCGCTGCGCGACGAGGGCGAGGCGTACGCCGAGCGGCTGCGCGAGGCCGGGGCGAGCGTCGAGCTGACCCGGTTCGCCGACCAGATCCACGGGTTCTTCAACATCGTCGGCGTGGGCCGGACCTCGCGGGCCGCCAACCTGCGCATCGCCACGGCGCTCGCGGCGGCGCTCACCCAGCAATCCGCGCCGGCGGGCTAGCTAGCTCCGCGCCTCGGCGTCCTCGAGCTCGCGCAGCCGCTCGCGCGCCTCGGTGAGCTCCTCGGCCAGCCGGGCCGCGGCCCGCTCCGCCGCCGCCCGGGCCGAGATCGCCTCGGCGGCCGCCTCCTCGGCGGCGATCCGGCCCTCGACCGCCTCGCGCAGCTTCTCGTCGTGCTCCTCGGCCGCGACCTGGAGGTTGGCCAGGGCCTCCGCGGTGCGCCACTCGGCCGTGGCCCGCTCCTTGCCGGCGCGAGTGGCCCGCTCGGCCTGGGCCTTGGCCGTCTCCTCGGCCACGCGCCGCGCCTCCTCGGCCACCACCGCGGCCTCCTCGGCCTCGGTGCGGGCGGCGTACGCCGCCTCGGCGGCCTCCGCGTGGGTCCGGGCGGACTCCTCCGCGGCGGTGCGCGCCTCGTGGGCCCGCTGGGCCAGGTCCGCGTGCTCCTCGGCGGTGCCGTGGGCCGCGGCCTCGGCCTGTGCGGCGGCCAGCGTGAGTGCGTGCTGCGCGGCGGTGCGCTGCTCGGCCTCCTCGCGCAGGCGCTGCGCCTCCTCGGCGGCGTCGGTCGCCGCCGTGGCGAGCCGCTCCGCCGCGGTCCTGGCCTCCAGGGCGTGGGCCGCCTCGGCACCGTGCTCGCGTGCCGTGGTGTCCGCGGCCTCGCGGGCCCGCTCGGCAGTCTCGGCTGCCCGCTCGGCAGCGGCCCGGGCCTCGTGGGCGGCGGTGGCCTCGGCCAGCTGGGCGGCGGTGAGCTCCTCGGCGGCGGTGCGGTCGGCGTGGGCGGTCGCGGCCTCGGTCGCGCGGGCCTCGGCCTCCTCGTGCGCGGCCCGCTCCGCCTCCGCGGCACGCCGCGCGGCCTCGTGGGCGCGGGTGGCCGCCTCCTCGGCGACGGTGCGGTCGGCGTGCGCAGCCTCGGCGTCGGTGGCCTGCATGGCGGCGACCTGCTCGGCCGCGGTGCGGTCGGCGATCGCGGCGCGGGCCGACTCGGCCTGGCGGCGGACGGCGACCTCCGCGGCCTCGCGCGCGGCGTACGCCGCCTGCGCGGCGGCCTCGGCCTCGGCCCGGGCCTGGTAGGCCTCCTTCGCCGCGGCGGCGTGCTCCGCGGCGACCCGGTCGGCCTCGGCGCGGGCCTCGTCGGCCAGCCGTGCGGCCTCCGCCTTGACCGCGGCGGCCTCGTGGGCGGCCAGCTCGGCGGCGGCGGCCTGTCCCGCGGCGGCGGCCTGCTCGGCGGCCGACTGCTCGGCCTCGCCGCGCCCGACGTGGGCCTGTTCGGCGGCCTGCTCGGCCGCCGCGCCCGCGTCGAACGCCTGCCGGGCCAGCTCCGCCTGCTCGGTCGCGGCCCGCTCCGCCTCGGTGCGTGCCTCGTGGGCGGCGCGAGCGAGCTCCTCGGCGGCGGTCTGGGCATCGTGAGCGGTGCGGGCGGCCTCGGCCTGCTCGGCGGTCGCCTGCTCGGCCGCGGTGCGGGCCTCGTGGGCGGCGCGCGCGGCGGCGGCGTGGTCGGTGGCGTTCTCGTGGGCGGCCTGCTCGGCCTCGGCGGCCCGGGCGGCGGCCGCACCGTGGTCGGCGGCGGCGGTCTCGGCGGCGAGCCGGGCGAGGTGCGCCTCGTCGCCGGCCCGCTCGGCGGCCAGCCGCGCCTCGTGGGCCTGACGAGCGAGCTCGGCCTGCTCGGTGGCCGTGGCCTCCGCGGCGGCGCGCTGCACCTGCGCGGACTGGGCGATGTCCTCGGCGGTGGCGCGGCCCTCGTGGGCCTGCCGGGCCTGCCACGCCAGCTCGGTGGTGGTCCGCTCCGCGGCTTCGCGGGCGGCGTGCGCCTCGGCCGCCTCGCTCGCCCGGGCCTCGGCCGCCGTGTGCGCCGCCTGCGCGGCCGTCGCGGCCTCCTCGGCCCGGCCGGCCTGCTCGGTGGCGGCCTGCTCTGCGGCCTCGCGGGCGCGGTGCGCCTGCTCGCCGGCCCCGGCGGCGACTCGGGCGGCCACCTCGGCGGCCGCCCTGGACTGCAGGGCCTCCTCGGCCACGCGGGCGTGCTCGGCGGCCGCGCGCTCGGCCGCGGCGCTGTCCTCGTGCGCGTTGCGAGCCAGTTCCTCGGCGGTGACGCGCGCGGCGTGGGCCTCGCGCGCGGCCTCGGCGTGCTCGGCCGTCCGGAGCTCGGCCTCGGCGCGGGCGGCCAGCGCCGCCTCGGCCTCGGCGGACCGGGTGGTGGCGACCTCGTGCGCGGCGTGCTCGGCGGCGGCGGCCTGGGCCGCGGCGGCGGCGTGCTCGACCGCCGACTCCTCGGCGTCGAGCCGGGCGGTGTGCGCCTCGTCGGCGGCCCGCTCGGCCGCCAGCCGCGCCTCGTGCGAGGCGCGGGCCTGCTCGGCGTGCTCGGCCGCGCTCTCCTCGGCGGCGGTGCGCAGGGTCTGCGCGGACTGGGCGATGTCGTCGGCCGTGGCCCGGCCCTCGTGCGCGGCGCGCGCCAGCCAGGCGTGCTCGGCCGCGGCCGCCTCGGCGGCCTGCCGTGCGGTGTGCGCGTCCGCGGCCTCGGTGGCGCGGGCCTCGGCGGCCTCGTGGGCGAGCCGTTCGGCCTCGGCGGCCCCGGCCGCACCGCTCGTGTGCTCGCGGGCCAGCTCCTCGGCCGCGGCGCGGGCCTGGGCGGCCTGCTCGGCGGCGGTCTCGGCGCGGGTGCGGGCGGCGTAGGCCTCCTCGGCGATGCGGCCCCGCTCGGCGGCGGCCTCCTCGGCGGCGGCGCGGGCCTCGTGGGCCGCCCGCGCCAGCTCCTCGGCCTCGGTGCGTGCGGCGTGCGCGGCGCCGGCCTGCTCGGCGTGCTCGCCGGCCAGTCCCTCGGCGGCCAGCCGGGCCGCCTGGGCCCGCTCGGCCTCCTCCGCGCGCTCGCGGGCCGCCTCGTGCGCTGCGTCGGCGGCGGCGGCCGACCGGCCGGCGGACTCGCCGTGCTCGCGGGCGGCCTCCTCGGCCTCCGCGCGGGCGGCGTACGCCGCCTCCGCGGCGTCCTTCGCCTGCTGGCTCAGGGTCTCGGCCAGGGTGAGCGCGTCGCGGGCGCGGGCCTCGGCGCGGGCGATGGTGGCGCGGGCCCGCTGCTCGGCCTCGGTGACCACGGCCCGCGCGGTCTCCTCGGCGGAGGCGACCAGGTCGCGGGCGCTCTCCTCGGCCGCCACGCGGGCCTCGTGGGCCAGCTGGGCGTGCTCGGCGTGGCGGGTCGCAGCCTCGTCGGCGATCTGCCGGGCCTCGGCGTGCTCGGCCGTGGCCCGCTCGGCCAGCTCGCGCAGCTCGGCCTGCTCGCGCGCGGCGGCCTCGGCGCGCTCGCGGGCCAGCGTCGCGACCTGGGTCTCCTCGAGGGCCTGGGAGCGGACCTTCTCCAGCTCGTCGGCCAGCGCCTGGAGCCGGGTTTCGGCCTCGAGCCGCTCGCGGTGGGCCTCCGCGGCCGACTCGGCGTGCACGCGGGCCTGCTCCTCGGCCTCGGCGCGGGCCGCGCTCGCCTCCGCCGCGGCCTCGTGCTGGGTCCGGGCCTGCTCCTCGGCCGCCGTCATCGCGGTGGTGGCCTCGAGCGCCCGCTCGGCGTGCTGGCGCGCGACCCGCTCCGCGGCGTACCGCGCCTCCGCCTCCGCGTGGCCCTGCTGCTCGGCGTGCTTGCGCTCCACGGCCGCCGCCTCGGCGGCCTTGGTCTGCTCGAGCGCGGCCTGCTCGGCCAGCCCCCGCTGGCGCGTGCTGTCGAGCGCCGCCGCCTCGGCGGCCCGCCGGCCCTCGCTCAGCTCGGCGGTGGCCCGCTCGGCCGCGGTCCGCGCCTCGTGCGCCTCCTTCGCGGCGGCGGCATGCTCGGCGGCCAGCTCGTCGGCCCTGGCGCGGGCGAGAGCGGCCCGCTCGGCGGCCTCCTCGGCGGCGAGCCGCTCGGTGGCCTGGAGGGCGGCGGCCTCCTCGGCGATCCGGCGCAGCTGGGCCGACCGCTCGGCCGCGCGGGCGTGCTCCAGCAACCGCGCCTGCACCGACTCGACGTCGGCGGTACCGGGGTCGGTGGGAGCCTCGTCGGCTTCCGAGACCTCGGAGAACTCGTCGGGTGGTGCGGATGGCGCGGTCGAATGGGGATCAGCCGCTCGAGTCATCGCGGCGAGTCTAGTTGCGCTGTGGTACTGGAAGCGACTCGCGGATCTCGAGGCCGCTCACCCCTGCGGGTCACCCCTGCGGGCGAGGGGTCAGTAGACCAGCGCCTGCGCGTCCTCGCGGAGCGCCTCCTCGGCGAAGAGGGCCGCTCCCGCGATCCGGATGCCAGGGCGGACGGCGTCCTCGGTGATCTCGCGGCGGGCCGCGCACTGGGAGCAGACGGTCACCCGGCCGCCGGACAGCACCGCCTCCAGCAGCTCGACCAGCGGGGCGGCCAGCGGCAGCTCGAACGTCTCCGCGCGCCCCGGTACGCCGAACCACGCGGCCTCCCCGGTCAGCCAGAGGGAGACCTCGGAGCCGGCCGCGAGCGCGGTGGCCGCCACCGTGAACCCCTGGTTGCAGCGCTCTGGCTCCTCCGGACCGCAGGTGACCTTGACGACGAGTGGACGTGGCATCCCTGCAGACTAGGCCCGCCCCGCTCGCGTCGAGAGACCCCATCGGCAGGTTCTCCACCGTGGACAACCTGCCGGTCGGGTGTCTCGACCGGAGCCGGGCGGGTGGCCGAACACTAGTCTGGGCGGGTGCCGTTCGAGCTCCCCGACAACCTCCACCCCGACTGCGGACCGGTGGCGTGGCTGCTCGGCACCTGGCAGGGCAACGGCCACGGCGACTACCCGACCATCGAGCCGTACCAGTTCGGCCAGGAGCTGATCTTCACCCACGACGGCCGGCCGTTCTTCCACTACTTCGCCCGCGCCTGGATCGTCGACGACGACGGCGAGAAGGTCCGCGACGCCGCCCTCGAGACCGGCTTCCTCCGGTGCCGCCCCGAGGGGCGGATGGAGCTGCTGCTCTCGCACAACACCGGCTTCGTCGAGATCTGGTACGGCGAGGCCGAGAGCGGCAAGCTCGAGCTGCGGACCGACGCCGTGGCGCGCACCGAGACGGCCAAGGAGTACGTCGCCGGCCACCGCCTCTACGGCAACGTCGAGGGTGACCTGCTCTACGCCTTCGACATGGCCGCGATGGGCCAGGCCCTGCAGCCGCACACCTGGGCCCGCCTGCAGAGGGCTCCCGCGCAGGGCTGAGGGATGTCAGACGACTGGCGCGAGAAGCTGCGCGGGAAGGGCTACCGGCTCACGCCCCAGCGCGAGCTGATCCTCGACGCGGTCGACACCCTCGGCCACGCCACCCCCGACGAGGTGCTGGCCGAGGTCCGCAAGAGGTCCTCGGCCCTCAACGTCTCCACGGTCTACCGGACCCTCGAGGTGCTGGAGGAGCTCGGCCTGGTCCGGCACGCGCACCTGAGCGACCGCGCACCGACGTACCACTCGGTGCGGGACCACGAGCACTTCCACCTGGTCTGCCGGAATTGCCACAGGGTCGTGTCCGTTGGACCTGATGTGCTCGAACTCACCCTGGCGCGGCTGCGCGAGGAGTTCGCCTTCGAGGCGGACATCGGGCACCTGACCGTCTTCGGGCGGTGCACCGACTGCCGAGGAGACACATGACCAACCCCCTGCTCGACCTACCCGGCGCCGTGGCCGGCGACGGCGTCGGACGCCGCGGTCGCCGCCCACTACGGCTCGTTCAACCTCGAGCAGCGGGCCCTCGAGAACGGCGAGGGCTTCGTCGACCTCTCCCACCGCGACGTCGTACGCATCGAGGGGCCCGACCGGCTGACCTGGCTGCACTCGCTCACCACCCAGCACCTCGAGGCGCTCGCGCCCGGGGTCACGCTGCCCGGGCTGGTGCTCGACCCGCAGGGGCACGTCGAGCACGCCTTCGTCGGCAGCGACGACGGCGACGGCGTTCACGCTCCACACCGAGCCCGGCCGGGCGGCCGCACTGGTGGAGTTCCTCGAGCGGATGAAGTTCATGATGCGCGTCGAGCTCACCGACGTGACTCCTCGTCGTCCGCCGTCACCTGGCGGCCGGCGCGCGGCGAGGGCTACGAGCGCTACGAGCTCGTCCCGCGCGACCAGCTCGCGGCGTACGCCGAGGCGGCCGGGCCGGCGGCGGGGCTGTGGGCCTTCGAGGCGCTCCGGATCGCGCGCGGCGAGCCGCGGTTCGGCGTCGACACCGACGCGCGCACCATCCCCAACGAGGTCGGCTGGATCGGCAGCGCCGTGCACATGGACAAGGGCTGCTACCGCGGCCAGGAGACCGTGGCCCGGGTGCACACCCTCGGCCGGCCCCCGCGCCGGCTGACGCTGCTGCACCTCGACGGCAGCGAGAACCGGCTGCCGGCCGTCGGCGCCGACCTGCTCCTCGGCGAGAAGACCGTCGGCTTCGTCGGCTCGTGCGCCCGTCACCACGAGCTCGGCCCGATCGCCCTGGCGCTGGTCAAGCGGAACGTCGACCTGGCCGCCGAGCTCGTCGTCGACGGCATGCCCGCCGCCCAGGAGGTCGTGGTCGACCCGGAGGTCGGGCTGCACGTGCGCCCGCTGCGCTGAGGCCCGCGGTCACTCGACGCCGGAGGTGAGCCGCGGACGGTACGGCGAGATCGCCTCGACGAACGGCACGGGGTGGACCATGCCGGCGTCGACCTCGTACGGCGCCATGCCCTTGCGCAGGAACAGCACCTTCCAGCGGCGGGTGCCCGGGCGGCCGACCATCTCGACCTTGGTGGTGGGCGTGCTCAGGTCGAAGCGCCGGTGGCTGTCGCCCTCGTCGATGTGCAGCACGCCGTGGTCGAGCCAGACCCGGACGGTGGCGCCGCGGGCCCTGCTGACGAGCACCACGAGCAGCAGGGTGACCGCGCTCGCCGCGATCCCGGGCACGGTCGTCAGGCGGTCGAGGTAGGCCTGGTAGACGGTCACGCCGGCCGCGGCCAGCGCGGCGACGCCGAGCAGCAGGGTCACCACGGCCGAGCTGCCGGGGGAGGGGAGCTCGACGCGGTCCGGCACGCCCTCCGGCTGGATCCTCGCCGCCGGGGCGGGTGCAGCGGGCTTCGGGGGAGGCGCCGGCACGGGCTCGGCGACGGGCGTCGGCACATCGACCCGGGCCCGCTCGGCGGCCAGCGCGGCCCGCGTCTGCTCCAGCAGCGCGGCGCGGGTCTCCTCCAGCGACGCCGCGAGCTCGCGGGCCCGGGCCTCGGCGGCGGAGCGCTCCTCGAGCGCCTTCGCGGCGGCCTCGGCGTGGGCCTGTGCGCGGGCCTCGGCCGCCTCGCGCTCCAGGGTGACGCGCAGGGCGGCCTCCTCGGCCGCCGCGCGGGCCGCCGAGGCCGCGGCCACCTGCTCGACGGACTCGGCCGCCAGCTGCTCGGCGACCTCGCGTCGCTGGGCCTCCGTGCGCGCCCGGAAGGCGTGCTCGCGGGCGGCCTCCTCCGCGGCGGCGCGGTCCCGGGCGGCCTGCTCGGCCGCGGCCTGGGCCTGGGCGGTCTGCTCGGCGGCCTCGGTCATCTCCCGGGTGGCGCGCTCGATCTCGCGGCGCAGACTGTCCGGGTCGGGGCCCTCGTCCTCGTCGTCGTCCAGGTCGCCGAGGTCGATCTCCGCGGTACGGGCGCTGACCGGCCCGTCCCCGAGGTCGCCGAGGTCGAGGAGCGCGTGCCGCTCGGCGCCGCGGCGCCACCGGCGCAGGCGGGAGCCGTCGGCCGCCCGGCCCTCCGGCGAGGGAGGCGGCGTCCGCTCCGCGCCGGGGGTCGCCGAGCTGGTCACGGCTGGTCAACGACGCAGCGGGGCTGGAGTGACGACCGGCTCAGGGCCGGCGGTACTGCACGTGGGTGTCCGCGGCCGCGTGCGTGAACCCCAGACCGCTGTAGACGCGCACCGCGGGGGCGTTGTCGGACTCGACGTACAGCAGCACCTCGTCGACCCCGAGCCCCGCCAGGTGGTGCAGACCAGCAAGCGTCACCACCCGCCCCAGCCCTCGTCCCTGGGCGGCCGGATCGACCGCGACGACGTACACCTCGCCGAGGTGGGCGTCGTGCTGCTTGGTCCAGTGGAAGGCGCTGAGCCCGTCGCCGGTGTCGGCGACCAGCAGCCCCGCGGGGTCGAACCACTCCTCGGCCATCCGGTCCGCCAGGTCGTCGGCGTCCATGGACCCCTGCTCGGGGTGGTGGGCGAACGCCGCGGCGTTGACCCGCAACACCTCGTCGTGGTCCTCGTCGCGGTAGCCGCGCACCTCGGTCCCGTCCGGTACGACGAGCTCGGGCAGCGGCTCGCTGGTCGGCCGGCGCATCACCCAGAGCGCGCGGGCGCTGCGCAGTCGCGTGCCGCTCGGCCAGGACGGCGGCCGCCGGGTGGTCGTTGTGCGACCAGGCGGTCAGCGGGTCGTCGCCGTCCAACGCCGCGGCGGCGAGCTCGCGGCCCAGCCCCGCGCCGCGGGCCGGCGGCGCCACCGCAAGGTCCACCGCACCGTCGTGCGCGAGCGCGAACCCGTCGGTGCCCGCGAGCCAGAGGGTGCTGTCCGCCAGCCCGTGGTGCTTGACCCGGAGCCGGGCCGCCTCGTCGAGCGGGTCGTCCTCGCCCGCCGCGCGTACGGCCGCCCGGACCTCCTCGAGGACGGCGCGCCACCCCTCGTCCGCGGTGCCGTCGACCTGGGTGAGCACCCTCGGAGACTAGGTGCTGGCCTGCTCCGCCGCGTCCCGGGCGCCCTGGGTGTCCTGGGCGTCCTTGTCCTTGGTGGGGATCACGAACCGGTAGCCGACGTTGCGGACGGTGCCGATCAGCGTCTCGTTGTCGGGGCCGAGCTTGGCGCGCAGCCGGCGCACGTGCACGTCGACGGTGCGGGTGCCGCCGAAGTAGTCGTAGCCCCAGACCTCCTGGAGCAGCTGCTGCCGGCTGAACACCCGGCCCGGGTGCTGGGCCAGGAACTTGAGCAGCTCGAACTCCTTGAAGGTCAGGTCGAGGTGACGCTTCCCGATCTTGGCGGTGTACGTCGCGTCGTCGACGATCACCTCGCCGGACCGGATCACGTGCGCCTCGGGGTCGGCCGCCTCGCGCTGGCGCTGCCAGCCGGCCGATGGCCAGCTTGATCCGGGCCTCGAGCTCCGCCGGGCCGCAGGTGTGCAGCAGCACGTCGTCCATGCCCCAGTCGTGGGTGACCACGGCCAGCCCGCCCTCGGTGACCACGAGCAGCACCGGCACGTCGGTGCCGGTCGTCCGGATCAGCCGGCACAGGTCGCGGGCGTGCGCGAGGTCCTGGCGGCCGTCGACCAGCAGCAGGTCGGAGTCAGGGGCCTCGAGCAGCGCGCTCCCCTCGGCGGGCAGGATCTTGACCTGGTGGCCGAGCAGCGCGAGGCCGGGCAGCACCTCGGCCGACGGCTGGAGTGCGTTGGTCAGCAGGAGCAGGGTGCTCAAGGGTCGTCCTCCCGGAGTCGGGGATCGGACCGAGGCACAGCGCTGGGCTCCGGCTTGTCAGAGTCAAGTCTAGGAAACTCGGACGGACACATTGGAAGGATCCAACCCGTGGCTGAGACGAACGTCATCCGGGTCCGTTACTGGGCCGCCGCGAAGGCGGCCGCCGGGACCGACGCCGATGACGTCCCGGTGAACGGGTCCGATGACGCTCGCCGAGCTGCGCGCGCGCGGTCGCCGCGCTGCACCCGGACACCCGCCTGGCCGAGGTGCTCGACGGCCTGCTCGACCCTGGTCGGCGACCAGCCGGTCGGCACCGCGGACCCGGACGCAGGTGGTCATCGAGCCGGCGGCTCGTCGGTGGAGTTCCTGCCGCCGTTCGCCGGCGGCTGAGCGACGAGGTGCGGTGCACCCCGGGAATGCCGGCGCCGGCCAGGCGTTGACCCGGACATGACCACGGGGCTCGTCGTGCTGGCCGTCGCGGTGCTGCTGGCCGTCGGGTTCGGCCTGTGGCGCGCCGCGTCGGACGGCCGGTTCCGCGGCACCCACGCGGTGAAGGGCGCCTCGGCCGACGCCGGCCGAGCTCGAGCGCTCCGGCCTCGGTGCTCGCCGGCACGGCGTACGACGGCCAGCTGGGCGAGCGCGCGACGCTGCTGCAGTTCTCCAGCGCGTTCTGCGCGCCGTGCCGGGCCACCCGCCGGGTGCTCGAGGACGTGGCGCGGATCGTCCCGGGCGTGCGCCACGTCGAGGTCGACGCCGAGCACCACCTCGACCTGGTCCGCCGGCTCGGCGTCCTGCGCACCCCGACCACGCTGGTCCTCGACCCGCACGGCCGCGAGGTCAGCCGCGCCTCCGGCGCCCCCAGCAAGCAGGCCGTGATCGCGAGCCTCGAGCCGCTCGCCTAGCGGCGATCTCGGTGGTCAGGGCCCGCTGTCCCGGCCATTTCGGTGGTCAGGACCGCAGCAGCCGGGTCATCTGCTCGATGTCGGCGTCGACCATGATCTGGGCCAGCCGGTCCGCGTTGGTCTCGGCCTTCCAGCCGAGCACCTCGCGGGCCTTGGACGCGTCGCCGATCAGGGCGTCGACCTCGGTGGGTCGCTCGTACTGCTCGTCGTAGGTGACGTACTGCTCCCAGTCCAGGCCGGCGTGCCCGAACGCGGCCTGCACGAACTCGCGCACGGTGCGCCCCTCGCCGGTGGCGAGCACGTAGTCGTCGGGCTCGTCGTGCTGCAGCATCCGCCACATGCCCTCGACGTACTCCGGGGCGTAGCCCCAGTCGCGGACCGCGTCGAGGTTGCCGAGGTGCAGCGAGTCGCGCGCGCCCAGCACGATCGCGGCGACGCCGAGGGTGATCTTGCGGGTCACGAAGCTCTCGCCGCGACGCGGGGACTCGTGGTTGAACAGGATCCCGGAGACCGCGAACAGGTCGTAGGCCTCGCGGTAGTTGACCGTCACCCAGTGCGCGTAGAGCTTGGCCGCGCCGTACGGCGAGCGCGGGTGGAAGGCGGTGCGCTCGTCCTGCGGCGGCGGGGTCGCGCCGAACATCTCCGAGGTGGACGCCTGGTAGTAGCGGCAGTCGATCCCGGCCGCGCGGATCGCCTCGAGCAGCCGCAGCGCGCCGGTGCCGTCGGTCGACGCGGTGTACTCCGGCATCTCGAAGGAGACCTTGACGTGGCTCTGCGCGCCGAGGTTGTAGACCTCGTCGGGCTCGATGGCGTGGATCAGGTTGACCAGGCTCGACGCCGTCGGTCAGGTCGCCGTAGTGCAGGTGCAGGTCGGGGCTGTCGATGTGGTCGATCCGGCCGCGGTTGATCGTCGAGGCGCGCCGGACCAGGCCGTGGACCTCGTAGCCCTTCCCCAGCAGCAGCTCGGTGAGGTACGAGCCGTCCTGGCCGGTGATCCCGGTGATGAAGGCGCGCTTGGGCACCGGTGGCTCCGTCCTCGAGTTCGGCGGACGCGAGACTATCGGGCGCCAGCCGGGCGGCGTGACCGGTCCGGGTGCTGCCCCGTCGGCGGACATCTCAGAATGCGGGACGACTATCCACTGGTTGAGACAATCGCTGGGTGCCCGTCGCGACCACCCCCTACTCTCGAAGAGTGTTCACGACCATGCTGACCCGCCGCCGCGCAGTGGACCACTGCCGCGTGCGCTCGTCGCTGTGTCGACTCTCCTGACGAGCTGCCTCCTCCCGGTCCTCCCGGACTACCTGACCGCAGCATCGTCGTGTGCCCGGCCGGTTCGCCGCCCGATCTTCCCACGACCAGGAGAGCCATGACCACCACCGCACCAGCACCCACCGCGGGCGCACGCCGGCATCGACCCGCGGGGCCCGCAGCTCACCGCGGGCATCACCGCCGTGGTGCTGGTCGTCGTGCTGCTGCTGCCGAGCCCGTGGGCCGCGGTGCTGACCGCCGTCCAGGCGGTGCTGTTCGCGATCGGCGCGAGCCGCGGGGTGCAGCACACGCCGCACGCCTGGCTGTTCCGCACGGTCGTGCGGCCGCGGCTCTCGGCCCGCCCGCCGAGCTCGAGGACCCGGCGCCGCCGCGGTTCGCCCAGGGCGTCGGCCTCGCCTTCACGCTCGTCGCGCTGGTCGGCTTCGCCGCCGGCGCGACCCTGCTCGGCCAGGTCGCGATCGGGCTCGCCCTGGTCGCTGCCCTGCTCAACGCGGTCTTCCGGCTCTGCCTGGGCTGCGAGCTGTACCTGCTCGTCAAGCGGGCCCAGGGCGGCTGCGACCCGAACCGCCCACCTGACAACGACAACGAACAACAGAGAGAAGGAAACCAATGACCCGCGAGAGCTCGCTCGTCACCGCCCAGTGGGTGGAGGAGCACCTGGACGACGACAACGTCGTCCTCATCGAGGTGGACGAGGACACCACCGCCTACGACAAGGGCCACATCAAGGGCGCCATCAAGCTCGACTGGACCACCGACCTGCAGGACCAGGTCCGTCGCGACTTCGTCAACAAGCAGCAGTTCGAGGCGCTGCTCTCCGAGCGCGGCGTCGCCAACGACGACACCGTCGTGCTCTACGGCGGCAACAACAACTGGTTCGCCGCCTACGCCTACTGGTACTTCAAGCTCTACGGCCACCAGGACGTGAAGCTGCTCGACGGCGGCCGCAAGAAGTGGGAGCTCGACTCCCGCGAGCTGACCGACGAGGCGCCCGAGCCGCGACGCAGACGTCGTACACCGCGCAGGAGCAGGACGCAGTCGATCCGCGCGTTCCGCGACGAGATCGTGGCCGCCATCGGCACCCAGAACCTCGTCGACGTCCGCAGTCCCGACGAGTACGCCGGCCGGCTGCTCGCCCCGGCGCACCTCCCGCAGGAGCAGGCGCAGCGCGCCGGGCCACATCCCGACCGCCGCGAACGTCCCGTGGAGCAAGGCCGCGAACGACGACGGCACCTTCAAGTCCGACGACGAGCTCAAGGAGCTCTACACCGAGGCCGGCGTCGACTGGGACAAGGACACCATCGCCTACTGCCGCATCGGCGAGCGCTCCTCGCACACCTGGTTCGTGCTCAAGGAGCTGCTCGGCCAGGACAACGTCAAGAACTACGACGGCTCCTGGACCGAGTACGGCTCGCTGGTCGGCGTACCCGTCGCCCTCGGCGACGAGCCGGGTGAAGCCTGATGTGCGGCGCGACCAAGGGCGGCCTCTCGCTCGACGGCGTGAACGTCGCCAAGGAGGCGGTCATCCAGGGCCAGGTGCGTCCGTGGTGACCAGCCGGTGGGCAACGCCTACGTGCGGCTGCTCGACCGCACCGGTGAGTTCACCGCCGAGGTGCCCGACCTCGGCGACCGGCCACTTCCGGTTCTTCGCCGGCGAGGGTGACTGGACGCTGCGCACCCTGGCCCCGCAGGCCGACCCCGTGGACCGCGCGGTGCACGCCGAGGTCGGCTCGGTGGCCGAGGTGACCGTCGCGATCTGAACCCCTCCACGACCTCCGCAGCGCCGTCGCGGTGGGCTCGCCCGATCGGGTGAGCCTTGCCGTGGCGGCGCGCGGCTAGTTTCATCCGAACATGGCTGATCAAGGGCGTCGTTGGCGCGCCTGGCGCCAACCCGGGGGTTGGTCGCTCACCGGCTACCCCGCGCCCGGCCGTGTCACGCCCGGCCCGGCCGGCCCCTTGCGGGTGGTCGTGGTCGACGACTCGGCCGACGTCCGCACGTTGGTGCGCACCAAGCTCCGGCTCTCCGGGGCGGCCGTGGTGGAGGGCGAGGGCGCCGACGGCGCCGACGCGATCGACCTGGCCCGCAGGCTGCAGCCCGACGCGATGCTGCTCGACGTCTCCATGCCGGGCGTCGACGGGCTGACCGCGCTGCCCGCGGTGCTCGAGTGCTCACCCGGCACGCGGGTGGTGATGTTCAGCGGCTTCGACGAGGAGCCGTTGGCGCTGCGCGCGCTCGAGCTCGGTGCCGCCTCCTACCTCACCAAGACCTCCTCGCTCGACGCCGTCGTGGCGGAGCTCGTGGGGGCGCCCGACTCCCCGGGCGAGGCCCCGACCACCGAGCCGGCGGCGGCGACGAGCGGCGAGGCGGTCGAGCCGGTCGAGAGCGACGGGGACCAGGTGCTCGGCGATCAGGTCGAGCGGTTCCAGAGCGTCTTCGACGACGCGGCCATCGGCATGGCGACGATGACGCTGCAGGGCAGCATCGTCCGGGCCAACGCCGCGCTCGCGCCGGATCCTGGGCCGGACCGTCGGCGACCTCCTCGGGCGCGCGTACGGCGCCGCGGTGCGCGACGACGACGGCCTGCGATCGGCCATCACCTCGATCGTCGAGGAGGGCGTCGACGTGGTGACCCTGGAGCACCCGCGGACCGACGAGGTCTACCGACGCAGCACGCTCACCGTCGTCCGCGCCCGGACCGGCCGGCCGCTCTACCTGTTCGCCCAGTGCCAGGACGTCACCGAGCAGCGGCTGGCCGAGCTCGAGCTCCACCAGAGCGAGCAGCGGTTCCGGCTCATGGTCGACGTGGTGCGCGACTACGCGATCTTCATGCTCGACCCCGAGGGTCGGATCTCGAGCTGGAACCTCGGCGCGCAGCGCTCCAAGGGTTGGACCGCGGACGAGGTCATCGGCCAGCACTTCCGCATCTTCTACCCACCCGAGCAGCAGAAGGCCAGGCATCCCGAGCACGAGCTCGAGCTGACCCTGCGCGACGGCGTCTACCAGGAGGAGGGCTGGCGGGTCCGCAAGGACGGCAGCCGCTTCTGGGCGCACGTCACGATCACCGCCATCCGGGACGAGTCCGGTCAGCACCTCGGCTTCGCCAAGATCACCCGCGACCACACCGAGCGGATGCAGATGCTGGAGCAGCAGGGCCACTACGCCCATGCCCTGGCCGAGGCCAACGCCCGGCTCGAGGAGGCGAACGCCGGGCTGGCGGACGCGGCGGAGGAGCAGGCCCGGTTCCTGGCCGTGACCGCCCACGAGCTCCGGACCCCGGTCGGGGTGCTCACGATGTCGGCCCGGCTGCTCGCCGACAACCTGGACCGGCTGGAGGACGACGAGCGGGAGGAGCTGCTCTCCAGCATGCACGGGCAGCGCGGGCCGGCTGCAGCGGCTGCTCGGCGACCTGCTGACGACCTCCCGGTTGCAGGCGGCCACGCTCGCCCTCGACCTGCAGGACCAGGACCTGGCCGGGGTGCTGGGCCCGGTCCTCCAACGCCTCCGGGTCGCCCACCCCGACGCGCTCATCGACGCCGACATCGCCCGAGGGGCTGGTCGCCCGGTTCGACGCCGACCGGCTCGGGCAGATCCTCGACAACCTCGTCGCCAACGCGGTCGCGTACGGCGAGAGCCCGGTCCGGGTGACCGCCACGGCCGCCGGAGCGCACGTCGAGATCGTCGTGGGCGACGCCGGCCCCGGCGTACCGGACGACCTGCACGACCGGCTGTTCGAGCGGTTCGCCACGCGGGGCGGTCACGGGACCGGCCTGGGGCTGCACATCGTCCGCGAGCTGGCGCGCGCCCAAGGGGGTGAAGCCTCCTACCGGGCAGAGCAGAACGCCTTCGTGATCCGCATCCCGTCGGCCACGATGGTCCCGTGACCATCCGCGTGCTCCTCGTCGACGACGTCGCGGACGTCCGGCGGCTGGTGCGGATCGCGCTCAGGTACCACGGCGGCTTCGACGTCGTCGGTGAGGCCCGGGCCGGCCTGGAGGCCGTCGAGCTGGCCACCGCGCTGCAGCCCGACATCGTGCTGCTCGACCTCGGCCTGCCCGACCTCGCGGGCCGCGACGTGCTGACCCGCATGCGGGAGGCGGCGCCCGAGACCCGGGTGGTGGTGTTCACCGGGGCCGACGCCGAGGACCGCGCCTACTTCGAGCAGCACACCGACGGCTACGTGCTCAAGGACGCCGAGCTCGACTACCTCGTCGGCCTGCTCGAGGACGTCGGACGCACCGGCGACCACGCCGCGACCGCGGACTTCGCCGCCGACGTCAGCACCGTGCCCGAGGCCCGCGACTGGGTACGCCGCACGCTCGAGCAGTGGGCGGTGGCGGCCGACCCCGACGAGGCCCTCCTGGTGGTCACCGAGCTCGCCGCCAACGCCGTGCTGCACGCCGGGACGTCGTACCAGGTGCGCCTGTCGGCGTCGCCCGGACTGCTGCGGATCGAGGTCTCCGACGACGGCGCCGGTACGCCGGAGCCGCAGCCGTTCAGCAGCACCGCCGAGAGCGGCCGCGGCGTGGTCCTGGTGTCGGCCCTGGCCACCTCGTGGG
Source organism: uncultured Actinomycetota bacterium (assembly GCA_963791175.1). GTDB lineage: Bacteria > Actinomycetota > Actinomycetes > Propionibacteriales > Nocardioidaceae > Nocardioides. The sequence goes on along the minus strand of CAWBRC010000004.1, from coordinate 777,195 downwards.
GGATCGAGAACGACGGCGGCCCCGGCAAGGTGACCTGGGCCGAGCTCAGCCTCTGACTCAGGGCGCCTCGAGCAGCACGGTGACCGGCCCGTCGTTCACCGACTCGACCCGCATGTCTGCACCGAAGACGCCGCGCTCGACGTGCGCGCCGAGCCGCTCGAGCTCGGCGCAGACCGCCTCGTAGAGCGGCTCCGAGACCGGACCCGGGTGCGGCGGCCTGCCAGGTGGGACGGCGCCCCTTGCGGGCCTCGCCGTACAGCGTGAACTGGCTGACCACGAGGACCGGGGCGCCGACGTCCGAGGCCGACCGCTCGTCGCGCAGCAGTCGGAGGTCCCAGAGCTTGCGGGCCAGCCAGGCGACCTCGGCGGGGCCGTCGGTGTGGGTGACGCCCACGTAGGCGAGCAGCCCCGGTGCGGGCAGCGAACCGACCACGGCCCCGTCGACCGACACCGACGCGCTCAGGACCCGCTGCACGACCGCACGCATGCGGCCCAGCCTGTCAGCAGCGGGCCGGGCTCCGTCTGGCAGCATGCGGCCATGCCCGATCCGCTTCTCATCACCGTGGCGCCCACCGGCGCCGAGACCGCCAAGGCGGACTGCCCGCAGCTCCCGACCACCCTCGAGGAGCTGGTGCAGACCGCGCAGGAGTGCGAGGCGGCCGGGGCGGCCATGATCCACGTGCACATCCGCGACGGCGAGCACCGTCCGACGCTCGACCTGGGCCGGCTCACCGACACGGTCGCCGCGCTCCGCGAGGGCACGGATCTCGTCGTCCAGCTCTCCACCGGCGGCTCGGTGCACGACCCGCTCGAGCAGCGGCTGAAGGTGCTCGACGCGGCCCCCGACTCCTGCAGCCTGACCATGGGCACCACGAACTTCGGCGACGACGTGTTCTCCAACCCGTGGCCGTTCGTCACCGAGCTCTACCAGCTCAGCCAGGAGCGGCAGGTGGTGCCCGGAGTTCGAGCTGTTCGACCTCGGTCACGTGGCCGCCCTGCACCGGCTCCTCGACCGGTTCGGCCTGCCGTACGGCGGCAAGGTGCACGTCGACTTCGTGATGGGCGTTCCCGGCGGCATGCCCGGCACCGCGGCGGCCCTCGTGGCCGGCGTCGCCGCCCTGCCCGACGCCGTCACCTCGTGGTCCGCGACCGGCATCGGCCGCACCACCCTGCCGGTGATGCTGGCCTCCCTCGCCCAGGGCGGCCACCTCCGGGTCGGCATGGAGGACGTGCTGACGATGAGCAAGGGCGTGCCCGTCGACTCCAACCGCCAGCTCGTCGACCGTGCGGTCGACGCCGGCCGGGTGGCCCAGCGCACGCCGATGTCGACCGACGAGGCGCGTGCCCTGCTCGGCCTGGCGGCGTAGGCAGCCCAGCTGACGCGACCGGAGGGTGGTGTCGGTGCGGGCCTGGAGCTCGTCGGGGCGAGTGCTGACCGTCAGTTGGCGCTGTTGATCATCCCGGCGCCGACGGTGACGCCGGTGGCCTCGTCGATCAGGATGAACGACCCGGTGGTGCGGTTCTTCGAGTAGGGGTCGCACAGGAGCGGCTGCGTGGTGCGCAGCTGGATCCGGCCGATCTCGTTGAGGCCGAGCTCCTTGGTCTCCTGGTCGCGGTGCAGCGTGTTGACGTCGAGGCGGTACTGGATGTCCTTGACCAGCGCCCGCGCGGTGCGGGTGGTGTGCTTGATGGCCAGCTTCTGGCGCGGCCGGAGCGGCGTCGGGGTCATCCAGCAGATCATCGCGTCGATGTCCTGGCTGGGCTGCGGGGCGTTGTTGACCCGGGCGATCATGTCGCCGCGCGAGACGTCGACGTCGTCCTCGAGGCGGACCGTGACCGACATGGGCGGGAACGCCTCGGGGATCTCCTCGTCGAACAGGTCGATGCCGGCGATCCTGGAGGTCATGCCGCTGGGCAGCACGACGACCTCGTCGCCCGGCTTGAGGACGCCGCCGGCGACCTGCCGGCGTACCCGCGGTAGTCGTGGTGCTCGTCGGACTTCGGGCGCACGACGTACTGGACCGGGAAGCGGACGTCGACCAGGTCGCGGTCGGAGGCCACGTGCACGTGCTCGAGGTGGTGCATGAGCGTGGGACCGCTGTACCAGTCCATGTGCTCCGAGCGGGTCACGACGTTGTCGCCCTTGAGCGCCGAGATCGGGATGACCTCGAGGTCGGGGATGTTGAGCTTGGTCGCGAACGAGGTGAACTCGGCGTGGATCTTCTCGTAGATCTCCTGGGAGTACTCGACGAGGTCCATCTTGTTGACGGCCAGCACCAGGTGCGGGACCCGGAGCAGCGACAGGATCACCGCGTGCCGGCGCGACTGCTCGGTCAGCCCCTGGCGGGCGTCGACGAGCACCAGGCCGAGGTCGGCGGTCGAGGCGCCGGTGACCATGTTGCGCGTGTACTGCACGTGGCCGGGGGTGTCGGCGATGATGAACTTGCGGTTCGGGCGTCGCGAAGTAGCGGTACGCCACGTCGATGGTGATGCCCTGCTCGCGCTCCGAGCGGAGGCCGTCGGTGAGCAGCGCGAGGTCGGTGTAGTCGTAGCCCTTGGACGCCGAGGTGGCCTCGACGGCCTCGAGCTGGTCGGCGAAGATCGACTTGGAGTCGAGCAGCAGCCGGCCGATGAGCGTCGACTTGCCGTCGTCGACGGAGCCGGCGGTGGCGAAGCGGAGCAGGTCGGCGTCGCGGCCGGCCAGTCCGTGCACGGGGGTCTCGGACATCAGAAGTAGCCCTCCTTCTTCCGGTCCTCCATGGCGGCCTCGGAGAACCGGTCGTCACCGCGCGTGGCGCCACGCTCGGTGACGGTGGCGACGGCGACCTCGGCGATGATCTCGGGGATCGTCGCGGCCTCGGACTCCACGCACCCGGTGAGCGTCAGGTCGCCGACGGTGCGGAACCGGACGGTGCGCTCCTCGACGCTCTCGCCCTGCCGGGTCGGGTTGAACTCCGACTCCGAGAGCAGCATCCCGTCGCGCTCGAAGACCCGGCGCTGGTGGGAGAAGTAGATCGAGGGGATCTCGATGCCCTCGCGGCCGATGTAGTCCCAGATGTCGAGCTCGGTCCAGTTCGAGATCGGGAAGATGCGCATGTGCTCGCCCTCGTGGAGCCGGCCGTTGTAGAGGCTCCACAGCTCGGGGCGCTGGTTCTTGGGGTCCCACTGGCCGAACTCGTCGCGGTGGGAGTAGACGCGCTCCTTGGCGCGGGCCTTCTCCTCGTCGCGCCGCCCGCCGCCGAAGGCCGCGGTGAAGCCGCCCTCCTCGAGCGCGTTCAGCAGGGTGCCGATCTGGAGCCGGTTGCGGCTGGTCTTGCCGTCGTCGACGACGACGCCGTTGGCGATCGCCTCCTCGACGCTGGCCACGATCAGGCGTACGCCGAGCCGGTTGACCCAGTTGTCGCGGCAGGCCAGCACCTCGGGGAAGTCGTACCCGGTGTCGACCTGGAGGACGGGGAAGGGGATCTTCGCGGGGAAGAACGCCTTCTCGGCCAGGCGCATCATGACGATGGAGTCCTTGCCGCCCGAGAACATCAGGACGGGCTTCTCGAACTCGGCCGCGACCTCGCGGAAGATGTGGATCGACTCCGCCTCGAGCTGGTCGAGCTGGCTCAGCCGGTAGTCGGCGTGCGTCACGGTCATCAGATGGGAGAGGCCATTTCTGGTCTAGTGGGTGCCCCGACCGGGGCCGGCGATGGCTACCTCAGGGTATCGGCAGGGGCTGGACCGTCGAAATCTTGACCGAGAAGGTGGACAAATCCCGCGCGGGCAGGGGGCTCCACCAGAATTGGGGAGGGCACTGGTACAGACGTCTGGCTCCCTAGACTCCACGGCATGCGGATCTCCGTCTTCGGCTGCGGCTACCTCGGCGCGGTGCACGCCGCCTGCATGGCGTCCCTGGGTCACGAGGTCGTGGGCGTCGACGTCATCGAGGAGCAGGTGGCCTCGCTGGCCGCCGGCCGGCCGCCGTTCCACGAGCCGGGCCTCGAGCAGCTGCTCGTCGACGCGCTGGCCACCGGACGGCTGGAGTTCACCACCGATCCGTCGCGCGCCGCTGGGGCGAGGGTCCACTTCATCTGCGTCGGGACCCCCCAGAAGCGCAACGAGAACGCCGCCGACCTGTCCTACCTGCGCTCCGCCGTCGACAGCATCCTGCCGCTGCTCACCCCGGGCGACGTGGTCGTCGGCAAGTCGACGGTGCCGGTCGGCACCGCCGAGGTCGTGGCCGAGCGGATCGAGGAGCGCGAGCCGGGTGCCGAGCTGCTCTGGAACCCCGAGTTCCTCCGTGAGGGCCACGCCGTCGAGGACACCCTCCACCCCGACCGCCTGGTGTACGGCGTCCGGCCCGGAGCGGGCGGTCAGCGCGCCGCGCGCGTCCTCGACGAGGTGTACGTCGCCACGCTGGCCGACGGCACCCCCAAGATCGAGACGGACCTGGCGACCGCCCAGCTGGTGAAGGTGGCCGCGAACTCGTTCCTGGCCACCAAGATCTCCTTCATCAACGCGATGGCCGAGCTCTGCGAGGCCACCGGCGCGGACGTGACGATGCTGGCCGACGCGATCGGCCACGACGCCCGGATCGGCCGCAAGTTCCTCAACGCCGGCGTCGGCTTCGGCGGGGGCTGCCTGCCCAAGGACATCCGGGCCTTCATGGCCCGCGCCGGCGAGCTGGGCGTCGACCAGGCGCTGACCTTCCTGCGCGAGGTCGACTCGATCAACATGCGCCGCCGGGTCCGGATGGTCGACCTGGCCCGGGAGGTGTGCGGGGGCTCGATCGTCGGCCGCCGGGTCGCCGTGCTCGGGGCCGCGTTCAAGCCGCACAGCGACGACATCCGCGACTCGCCGGCGCTCAGCGTGGCCGCGCAGATGCAGCTGCAGGGTGCCCAGGTCACGGTGACCGACCCGCAGGCCGTCGACAACGCCCGCAAGAAGTGGCCCGAGCTGGTCTACGCCGACACCGTCGCGGACGCCGTACGCGAGGCCGAGGTGGTGCTGCTTCTCACCGAATGGCCGGAGTACGTCGCGCTCGATCCGGAGGAGCTCCGCCGCCAGGTCGCCGTCCCGCGGATCATCGACGGCCGCAACTGCCTCGACCCGGCCACCTGGCGTGCCGCCGGGTGGACCTACCGGGCGCTGGGCCGCCCCTGACCTACGGCCGAGGGACGGCCTCGTCCTCGGCCGCGGGGAGTTCGCCCTCGAGCTCGGCGACGGTCGGGGCGCCGAACATGGGCAACCCCTCGCGCCGGCGCAGCAGCCCCCAGATGAGCGGCACCAGCACGATCATGGCGATGCCGACCAGGGCGATGAAGATCGGATGGGTCTCGTCCTTGCCCAGCGGCGCCCAGCCGGCCTTGTCGAGCAGCGCGACGCCGCTCATGGTGAGCACCACGACGATGCCGCGCCGGATGAACGACTGCGGGACCCGCGGTGCGATCGTGCTGCCGATGAGGGTGCCGGGGACCGAGCCCACCACCAGCGGGATGAGCAGCTCCCAGTCGAGGCCGTTGAGCGCGATGTTGGAGATCGCGGCGGCGAGCACCAGCGGGACCGCCTGCACGAGGTCGGTGCCGACCAGGCGCACCGCGCTGAGCCCGGGGTAGAGCATGAGCAGCGCGACCATGATCACCGAGCCGCTGCCGACGCTGGTGATGCCGACGAGCAGGCCGCCGAGCGCGCCGACGAGCAGGGTCGGGATCGGCCGGATCCGGGGGTCCGGGTCCGCGTGGGCGGCGCCGCCGCGGATCCGCCGCAGGTTGATGTAGAGCCGCAGTGCGTACGTCGACGCGGCGAGCAGCAGCGCGAACCCGATGGACATCTTGAGCACGTAGTCGAGCTCTTCGGCGTCGTCGGTCACCGCGGCGACGAGGTGGGGGCCGATCAGCGCCATCGGGACCGAGCCGATGATCAGCCACATGGCCAGGGTGAGGTTGGGCGAGCCCTTCTTGGCGTGCACCGCGGCGCCGCCGGACTTGTAGATCGCCGCCGCGGTCAGGTCGGCGGTGACGACCGTCGCCGCGTCGCCCACGCCGAGGAAGATCAGCGCCGGGGTCATCAGCGCGCCGCCGCCCATGCCGGTCAGGCCGACGACGATGCCGACGAAGAACCCCGCGGCCAGGATGGACAGGGCCGTGGTGGTGAACAGGTCCATGCGCTCGTGCTTCCGTGGGAGGGGCTCAACGGTCGAGGACGGGCAGCACGGCGCGCAGCAACTCCTCGAGGCGAGCCACGCACCCTGAAGCGGCCTCTGCCCCCCGACGATAGGGGTCCGGAACGTCGAGTGCCGGATCGGCACGGCCGTGCGCGCCGCCGAGGTGCGCCAGCCGCGCCTCCCGGTCGAGCCCCTCGGGGACGGTGCCGACCAGCTCGGCCAGCCGCCCCAACGTGAGGACCCGGCCGGCCAGTGCGGGGTCCTCGTCGAGGACGAGGACGCGGTGCGCGGCCTCCATCGTGAGCACGAGGTCGGCCACGTCGAGGAGCGCCGGCGTGAGCCGGCGGCTGCGGAAGCCGGCGGTGTCCAGGGCGGCCGGGAGCGCGGCCGCGATCTCCGGGCTGATCGGCTCGCCGTCCCGGGCGTCGGTGCCGGCGCTGCCGAACTCCACGTCACCGGGTCCGAGCGCCCGGGCCAGGAGCTCGGCGGCCGGTGACCTGCAGGTGTTGCCGGTGCAGACGAACAGCACCCTCACAGCTCGACGAACCCGGCCTCCCGCAGGCCGGCCAGCACGTCGCCGAGGGCGCCCTCGATGCTCCGGCCGGTGGTGTCGACGCGGACGTCGGCGTCCTCCGGCTCCTCGTACGGCGACGAGATGCCGGTGAACTCGGGGATCTCGCCGGCCCGCGCCCGCGCGTACAGGCCCTTGCGGTCGCGCCGCTCGCACTCCTCCAGCGGGGTGGCCACGTGGACGAGGAAGAACGCCCCGCCCGCCTCGGCGACCATGGCCCGGACCTGTTGGCGGGTCTCGTCGAAGGGCGCGATCGGGCTGACCACGGCCACCCCGCCGTGCCGGGAGATCTCGGCGGCCACCCAGCCGATCCGGCGGATGTTGGTCTCCCGGTCCTCCTTCGAGAAGGTCAGTCCGGCGGACAGGTTCCGGCGCACGACGTCGCCGTCGAGGCTGGTCACGGTGCGCTCGCCCTGCTCGAGGAGCAGGTCGACCAGCGCGCGGGCCAGCGTGGACTTGCCGCTGCCGGACAGACCGGTGAAGAACAGCACCAGCCCCTGGCGGTCGGGGGGCGGGCGGTCGTGGTCGACGACGGCGGCCACGACAGCGGGGTACTCCTCGCTGTCGTCGTCGGCCAGCGCGTGCACCGGGTCGCCGGCCGCGAACGTCTCCACGACGCGGACGCCGAGCGCGTGGTCGGCCTCGGCGTCGCCGTGCGCCGCCAGCGGCACGGTGACGACGACGGCGTCCGGAAGCAGGGCGGCCGCGGCGCGGGTGGCCCGCACGAGGCCGACGGGCGAGAGCCAGGGCGTGCCGGTGCCGGTCAGCGCGAGCAGCGTCACCGGCCCGAGCCCGGACAGCGTCGCGAGCTGGGCGGTCGTCAGCGGGTCGCTCACCGGGACGACCGTGCGCCCGGCGTACCGCTCGCGGTACGTCGCGGGTGGGAGCGCCAGCTCGCGGAACGGGCCGTACTGCGCGTGGGTCAGCGGGTCGACCCGTCCGCCCGGCCAGGCGACCTGGGCCAGGGGCAGCCCCTCGGGGTCGACGAGCTCGACCGCACCCACCGAGCGCGCCTGGGCCGCCAGGGGCTCGGGCAGGACGAGGGTCACCGGGCTGCCGGGCTGGTTGAAGGCGTCGAGGTCGCCGAGCGCTCCGCTGGACAGCAGCTCGAGGTCGTCGAGCTCCACCGGTGACGGACAGTGCTGCGGCACGGGCGGGGTCGGCACGTGCCGCATCCTCTCAGGCTCTGGGAGCCTGCTGAGACAACCGCGCGGCGCCGGCGCCGCGATAGCCGTACGCTGGCGGCGTCACCGCCCCTCGAAAGGCGTCCAGCCTGTCATCGGGACGGCGCCTTGCCATCGCACGACTCTCACGACGCCTGCATCCACGCCCTTGTTTCAGCAGGGCTCCTAGGGTGAGCGCATGCCAGCACCGGTGGTCGTTGCCGAGGTGGTGCGCTCCGGGTTCGTGGAGGGGCACCACCACGGGTCCGTGGTCGCGCTCGCGGCGGACGGCAGCACCGCGTGGTCCGTCGGCGACGCGACCTCGCCGGTGCTGCCGCGCTCGTGCAACAAGCCACTGCAGGCGCTGGGGATGGTCCACGCGGGGCTCGACCTGCCGCCCGAGCTGCTGGCCCTGGCCTGCGCCTCGCACAGCGGGGAGCCGTTCCACCTCGACGGCGTGCGCCGGATCCTGGCGCTCGGCGACCTCGACACCGACGCCTTGCAGACGCCGCCGGACTACCCGCTCGACGACGTCGCCAAGCTGGCCGCGATCCGCGCCGGCGACGAACCGAGCCCGCTGGCCATGAACTGCTCCGGCAAGCACGCGGCGATGCTGCTGACCTGCGTCGTCAACGGCTGGGACACCGCGACGTACCGCGCGCCGGACCACCCCCTCCAGCAGGCGATCGCCGCGACGTTCGCCGAGGCGACCGGCGAACCCGTGGCGGTGACGGCCGTCGACGGTTGCGGCGCGCCGCTGCTCTCGACCTCGCTGACCGGGCTGGCCCGCGGCTTCCGGGCCCTGGCCACCGCGACCGAGGGGCCCGGGCACCGCGTGGCGGAGGCGATCCGGGCCTACCCCGAGTACGTCTCCGGTACGACGCGCGACGAGCTCAAGCTGCTCACCGCGATCCCGGGCGCGATCGGCAAGGCCGGGGCGGAGGCCTGCTACGCGGTCGCGCTGCCCGACGGCCGCGCGTACGCGCTCAAGGTCGACGACGGCGGCGCCCGGGTCCGCCCGGTGGTGATGGCCGAGGCGCTGCGCCGCGACGGCGTACCCGCCGACGCGGGGGTGGACGCCGCCGCGTTGGACGACACCGGCCGCGTGCCGGTGCTGGGCGCCGGCGAGCCGGTCGGTGAGCTGCGGGCTGCGTTCTAGTGGTTGCCGACTAGTGCTGCCCGGCCTCGTGCTGGTCGCCCTCGTGGCCTGCGCGGTCCTCGCCGGACGAGGCGGTCGCTGGGCGGCCCTGGCGCTGGGCGCGTGCTCCATCCTGTGGCTGGTCGTGAACAAGCCGATGGAGGGCGAGGTGCTCGTCGTGGTGACCGAGGACCACGGGCTCACGACGGCCGACCTGGCCGGTCTGGCGGGCGTGGTGCTAGCAGTGCTGCTGCTGGTTCTCCCGCGTGGACATTGAGGATGTGACTCGATCCACAGCCCCTCAGTTTGCATTTGCTAACTCCAGCTAGCACACTGGAGACATGGCCAAGGGACGAGTCGGAGAACGTGTCGGGGAGCAGGTCAACAAGACTGCCGGCGCGCTCGGTGACTACCTCAAGGAGCAGCGGCTGTCGGCCCGACTCTCGCTGCGCCAGCTGGCCGAGCAGGCGGGGGTCTCCAACCCCTACCTGAGCCAGATCGAGCGCGGTCTGCGCAAGCCCTCGGCCGAGGTGCTGCAGCAGATCGCGAAGGCGATGCGGATCTCCGCGGAGTCGCTCTACGTGCGGGCGGGGATCGTCAACCCGGTCGACGGGGTCGGGGGCTCGGTCGAGCTCGCGGTCCTCGGCGACACCCGGCTGACCGAGCGCCAGAAGCAGTCGCTGCTCGATGTCTACGCGTCGTTCCTGGCCCTCAACGGCCCTCAGGAGCCCGACGCGCACGACTCGCCCGAAGCACCAGCAACCACCACCACAGAGAAGAAGTGAGGATCGACATGACGAAGGTCAAGTTCGACATCAAGACCGAGGCCCAGCGCGGCCTGCACGCCGGAGTCGGCGCCGCCGACCTGGCGCTCGAGACCGTCAAGGAGTACGTCGCCGAGGCGCAGAAGCGCATCGAGGCGGCCCAGAAGGACGCCCAGAAGCGCATCGAGGCGGCCCAGAAGGACGCCCAGAAGGCACTCACCTCGGCGCAGAAGTCCGTCACGAGCTTCGAGTTCCAGCCGAAGGCGCTGCGCTCGCAGGCCACCACCGTGGTGAGCGCCCGTGTCGACGAGCTGTCGAAGGACGCCAAGGCCCGTCGCGCCGCGATCGAGAAGCGCGTCGCCGAGCTCCAGAACGACGCCCAGAAGTTCGTGGTCGGCAACGTCGAGACCGCCTCCGGCACCTACGCCGACCTGGCCAAGCGCGGCGAGAAGGTCGTGAAGCGGATCCGCAAGGAGACCTCCGCGGTCGCCGACCCGGGCCCGGTCCAGAAGGCCACCGGCGCGACCGTGACCGCCAAGAAGGCTCCGGCCAAGAAGGCCACGGCCAAGAAGGCCACGGCCAAGAAGGCTCCCGCCAAGAAGACCGCGGCCAAGAAGACCGCCGCCAAGTGACCTCCTGAGTCACCCGCAGCATCCACGAGGCCCTCGCAGAGCACCTGCGAGGGCCTCGTGCTGTCCGATCCTCCTCTAGGCTGGAGGCATGTCAGGGGTCTTCCAGGTCGAGAGCACCATCGGGCTGGCCGTCTACTTCGTCCTGCTCGCGGTCAAGATCTTCGCCCTGGGCAGCGCGCTCATGTACTCCCGCGAGTCCTACGAGGCGGCCAACAAGCTGACCAAGACGGTGTGGTGCGTGATCCTCGGCCTCGGTGTGGTCCTGTCCTTCATCCCGCTCGGGATGATCCTGAACCTGGTCGCGGCGATCGCGGCCTTCGTCTACCTCGCCGACGTCCGCCCGGCGCTCGCCGGGCTCACCCGCCGCCGCTGACGCACCGCCCCAGCGGGCGAGGTGGCTAGCGCTCGTCCTCGAAGACCGCGTGGTACAGGGTCCGCGCGGGCGTGTCGTGGGTGCTCACGACGTCGTCGAGCACATGGCGCAGCCGCTCGCGGTCACCGGTCTCGCACCGGACGAGGAGGCCCTGGGACGAGCCCACCTCCGTGACGATGCTGAGGTAGCCGGCCCGCTTCAGGGCGACGGCGAAGACCACCGGGTCGACGCCGTTGGGCACGGCGTAGGTGACGGTGGGCGTGTGGAGGTCGTGGAGCTGGGACTCCGTGCGCTTCTCGTCCTCGACGACGGAGCGCAGGGACACAGCGATCGTGACGATCGCGACCAGGGCGAGGATCGACAGTAGGGCAGCAGCGGCGATCATGGCTCCTCCTTCAGGGCGATCGCGTTGACGGGACCACCGACACGACGCCACCAAGTGGGTCGCCCCGGTAGAGCAAGAGTGGTCGCTGCGCGGCCGTCCGGTCAGGGTCGCCGGTCACCTCGTGACCGGTCTGAGGTCCTGCCGGTGCGGTCAGCCCGCGGATTCGGCCACGTACCGCTCCAGGGCGACCCGCGCGTCCTCGGGCTCGAAGCCGGTGGCGCGGAGCTTGGTCAGGTCCATGACGCTGCGCAGCGGCCGCGGGGCGAGCTCCTTGCCGGCGAAGTACTCCTCGGTGGTCACCGTGCCGACGTCGTCGGCCGAGCGGCCGCTGAGCGCGAAGACCGCCTTGGCGACGTCCGCGAACGACGTCGGGTCACCGCCGTTGCTGACGTTGTAGGTGCCGTACGGCGCGCCCGCGTCGAGCAGGTGCTGGGTCGCCCGGGACAGCTCGGCGGTGAACGTCAGCCGGCCCACCTGGTCGTCGACGACCGAGGGGCTGACGCCGTTCGCGGCCAGCTGCTGCATCGTGCGCACGAAGTTCCTGCCGGCGCCGATCACCCACGACGTCCGCAGCACGTAGTGGCGGGGGGCGGTGGCCGCGGCCACGTCGCCGGCCGCCTTGGACTGCGCGTAGACCCCGAGCGGCGAGAGCGGCTCGTCCTCGGTGTGCGGCTCGACGGTGCCGTCGAAGACGTACTCGGTCGAGTAGTGCACCAGCGTGAACCTGTGCTCGGCGGAGAGGCGGGCCAGCGTGGCCGGGGCGCCGGCGTTGGCCGCCCACGCCGTGCGCCGTCCGTCCGGCGTCTCCGCCGCGTCCACCGCGGTGTACGCCGCCGCGTTGAGCACGAGGCCGTACTCGTTCCAGGGCCAGGCCGCGACCTGGTCCGCGTCGGTGACGTCCAGCTCGTCGAGGTCGACCAGGTCCGCGCCCGGGAAGTCGGCCTGCAGGGCGGTGCCGAGCTGGCCCTTGGCGCCCACGATGAGCGTCCGGCGCGGGGCCATCGGCGTGACGTCCTCGAGCACGGGCGTCGCACGGTCCTTCTCGGACACCTCGGCCTCGGCCAGCGGGATCGGCCACGGGATCGCCACCGTGGGGTCGGCCAGGTTGAGCGCCGGGTAGGCGTGGCCGGGGCGCCAGTGGTCGTTGACCAGGTAGGAGTACGTCGTGCCGTCCTCGAGCACCTGGTAGGAGTTGCCGACCCCGCGCGGGACGAAGACGGCGACCGAGGGGTCGGCCTCGACCGTGAACACCCGCCCGAAGGTCTCGCCCTCGCGCATGTCGACCCACGCGCCGAAGATCCGGCCGTGGGCCACGCTGATGAACTTGTCCCACGGCTCGGTGTGCACCCCGCGGGTCACGCCGCGCCGTGCGTTGTACGCGACGCTGTGCTGGACGGGCCCGAAGTCGGGCAGGCCGAGCGCGGTCATCTTGGCGCGCTGCCAGTTCTCCTTGAACCAGCCGCGGCTGTCCTCGTGGAGGGGGAGCCGGACGACCAGCAGCCCGGGGATCGGGGTCGGCTCGACGGACAGCTCGGTCATGGGTGGTCCCAGCCTCGGGTTGCGCGGTTTCGAGACGGTCGCGGTGCGACCTCCTCAACCACCGTGACTGCTCCGGTGGTTGAGGAAGTCGCGCTAGCGCCCGTCTCGAAACCCCGGGACCTCATCGTGGTCACTGGCCCTTGGTCGCGTAGAACGCCTCGGTGGCCTGCTTGTGGGGGCGCCACCAGTCCTCGTGCGAGCGGTACCACGCCACGGTGTCGGCCAGGCCGGCCTCGAAGTCCTGGAACCGCGGCGACCAGCTCAGCTCCGCGCGGAGCTTGCCGGACTCGATCGCGTAGCGGCGGTCGTGGCCGGCGCGGTCGGTGACGAACTCGATGTCGTCCTCGGAGCGACCGAACAGCGCGAGCAGCGCCTTCACGACCTGCAGGTTGTTCCGCTCGCCGTCGGCGCCGATGAGGTAGGTCTCGCCGACCCGACCCTGGTCGAGGATCCGCAGCACGGCCGAGGAGTGGTCGTCGGCGTGGATCCAGTCGCGGACGTTGAGCCCGTCGCCGTACACCTTCGGCGGGACGCCGTCGATCAGGTTGGTGATCATCCGCGGGATGAACTTCTCGATGTGCTGCCAGGGGCCGTAGTTGTTGGAGCAGTTCGAGATCGTCGCGCGCACGCCGAAGCTGCGGACCCAGGCGCGGACCAGGTGGTCGGAGCCGGCCTTGGAGGCGCTGTAGGGGGACGACGGGTTGTACGGCGTGTCCTCTGTGAACCGCTTGGGGTCGTCGAGGTCGAGGTCGCCGTACACCTCGTCGGTCGAGACGTGATGGAGGCGTACGTCGTGCCGCCGGGCGGCCTCGAGCAGCGTGAAGGTGCCGATGATGTTGGTCTGGATGAACGGGCTCGGGTCGTGCAGCGAGTTGTCGTTGTGCGACTCGGCCGCGAAGTGGACGACGGCGCCGTGGTCGCTGAACAGCTTGTCCACCAGGGTGGCGTCCGCGACGTCGCCCTCGACCAGCTCGACCCGGTCCGAGGGGAGCTCGTCGATCGACTCCCGGCTGGCGGCGTAGGTCAGCTTGTCGAGCACCGTCACGCCGAGATCGGTGTTGTTCACGACGTGGTGCACGAAGTTGGAGCCGATGAAGCCGGCTCCGCCGGTCACGAGTAGGTCAGCCACGGGCGCTCAGCCTAATTTCTCGGGGCTCTGCGGCATAACTAGGGTGGTGGCCCATGCGTGGAATCATCCTGGCCGGTGGCACCGGCTCGCGGCTGCACCCGATCACCCTCGCGGTGAGCAAGCAGCTGATGCCGGTCTACGACAAGCCGATGATCTACTACCCGCTCACCACGCTCATGCTGGCCGGGATCCAGGACGTGCTGGTCATCACCACTCCCCACGAGGCCGAGCAGTTCCGGCGGCTGCTGGGCGACGGCTCGCAGTTCGGCGTGCGGATCACCTACGCCGTGCAGCCGAGCCCCGACGGGCTGGCGCAGGCCTTCATCATCGGTGCCGACCACGTAGGCGAGGACCGGGTGGGACTGGTCCTCGGCGACAACATCTTCTACGGCGACCGGCTCGGCTCCCGGCTCAACCGCTTCGACGACCTCGACGGCGCCGCGGTCTTCGGCTACCGCGTGGCCGACCCCACGGCGTACGGCGTCGTGGACTTCGACGCCGAGGGCAAGGCGCTCTCCCTCGAGGAGAAGCCGGCCCGGCCGAAGAGCAGCTACGCCGTGCCCGGCCTGTACTTCTACTCCTCCGACGTGGTCGAGAAGGCCGCCGCGCTGAAGCCGTCGGCGCGCGGAGAGCTCGAGATCACCGACCTCAACCGCACCTACCTCGAGGAGGGCCGGCTCCGGGTCGAGGTGCTGCCCCGCGGTGCTGCCTGGCTCGACACCGGCACCGTCGACGACCTCAACGAGGCCGGCAACTACGTCCGCGCCATCGAGCACCGGCAGGGGCTCAAGATCGGCTGCCCCGAGGAGGTGGCGTGGCGGATGGGCTTCATCGACGACGCCCGCCTCCGCGAGCTCGCCGAACCGCTCACCAAGAGCGGCTACGGCAGCTACCTCCTCGAGCTGCTCGAGCAGCGCTGAGGTCCACTCAACGTCCACGGCCCGGCCCCGGGTCGGATCGTCCCCACTGCGTCGTGAGGTCGGCCTCGACCATCCGGCGCACGACCTCCTCGAAGCCGACGGTGGGGGCCCAGCCGAGGTCGGCCCGGATCCGGCTCGCGTCGCCGGTGAGGGCCTGCGCGTCGACGGGGCGGAACAGGGCCGGGTCCACCTCGACGTACGGCGCCCAGTCGTCGATGCCCGCGCAACCGAACGCGGCGGCCACGAACTCCTCGACGGTGTGGCTGTCGCCGGTGGCGACGACGTAGTCGCGGGGGACCTCGGCGCGGGCGGTGAGCACCATGGCCTCGACGAAGTCGGGCGCCCAGCCCCAGTCGCGGGTGGCGGCCAGGTTGCCGAGGGTGAGCGTGGTCGCGGCCCCGGCGGCGATCGCGGCCACGCCGGTGGTGATCTTGCGGGTGACGAACTGGGGCGGCCGGCGCGGGGACTCGTGGTTGTAGAGCACCAGGCCGACCGCGTGCACGCCTCGTCGCCGGTAGACCTCGACCGCGTGGTGGGCGTAGGCCTTGGCGGCGCCGTACGGGTTCACGGGGCGGACGGCGGTGTCCTCGTCCTGCGGTGAGCGGTCGGGCAGGCCGAAGATCTCGGCGCTGGACGCCTGCACGAACCGGACCGGCCGGCCCGTGCGCTCCTGCAGGAGGTGCGCCGACTCCAGGAGGCCCACCGCGGCGAGGCCGTTGACGCGGGCGACGAGGTCGGGCTCCGTCCACGAGCGGGCCACCGAGCTGACCGCGGCCAGGTTGTAGACCTCGTCCGGTGCGACGTCGAGCAGCAGCCCCCGGGTCGCCTCCACGTCCGCCACGTCGCCGAGGTGGGTGTGCACTCCGTCGACGGGTACGTCGTCCGGCAGCGCGAGCGCGTGCACCTCGACGCCGTCGGCGAGCAGGCGCTCCACGAGGTAGCTGCCGTCCTGCCCGCCGACGCCGGTGATCAGCGCGGTGGGCATGCCGGCCAGTGTGTCCGATGGTCTGGTCCGGTCGTACGACGGGGCAACTCGCTACCAACTGTTTTCCGCGTTTTGGGTGTCCCGGGCTTGTTTTGTGGGCAGGCTGTGCACATGACCATGCTGATCGGCGTCCTCCTGATGCTCGTCGCGTGGACGATCGTGCCCCTCCCGTTGGCGGTGCTCGTCGGCCGGCGGTTCAAGGCGGCCGAGGACGGCGCGCTCGCGGTGGAGACCGTGCGTCCCGATCTGACCCTCGTCTGACCCACACCTAGGGTGGGGGCCATGAAGGTCCTCGTCACCGGCGGCGCCGGCTACATCGGCTCGGTCACGGCCAAGGCGCTCGAGCAGGCCGGCCACGTCCCGCTGATCCTCGACTCCCTGCTGACCGGACCGCAGGTCTTCGTCCGCGACCGGGTCTTCTACGAGGGCGACATCGCCGACCGGGCGCTGCTCGCCCGGATCGTCGAGGAGCACCCCGACCTCGACGCGACCATCCACATGGCGGCCCGGATCGTGGTGCCGGAGTCGGTGGCGCTGCCGTACGAGTACTACCGCGACAACGTCGCCAAGTCGCTCGAGCTCTTCGACCGGCTCGAGCAGCTCGGCAAGCCGCGGGTGCTGTTCTCCAGCTCGGCCAGCCTCTACGCCGTCAAGGACGACTTCGAGGTCACCGAGGAGGACGCGCTCGCGCCCGGGTCGCCGTACGCCCGGACCAAGCGGATGATGGAGCAGGTCCTCGAGGACATGGCCGTCGCCACCGACCTGCGCGCGATCATCCTGCGCTACTTCAACCCGATCGGCTCCGACCCGGACCTCGAGTCCGGCATCTACGCCAAGGAGCCGAGCCACGTGTTGGGCCAGCTGGTGATGGCGGCACGCGGCCAGAAGGACGCCTTCACGATCACCGGCACCGACAACCCCACCCGCGACGGCACCGGCCTGCGCGACTACATCCACGTGTGGGACGTCGCCCGGGCGCACGTCCGCGCGGTGGAGCGGTTCGACGAGGTGATCGCGGCCGCCGACGCGCCCAGCGTGGTGATGAACATCGGCACCGGGTCGGGCGTGACCGTGCGGGAGCTCGTCGCGGCGTTCGAGAAGGTCTTCGGCCACGACGTCCCGGTCCGCGAGGCACCCTCGCGTCCCGGCGACGTGCCCGGCGCGTTCGCGAACGTCGACAAGGCGCACCGCCTCCTCGGCTGGCGCTCCGAGCTCTCGCTGGAGGAGGCCATCGCCTCGGCCCTGGCCTGGGGCGAGAAGCGACAGGAGATCCTGGGGTACGAGTGACCTCCTTCCTCGCCCCGCTCCTGGCCGCCGTCCTCACCGCCGGTCCGGTCCCGTCCTCGTCTGCAACGGACGCCGAGCACCCGGCGCACGCCGCGCGACCAGCGGTCGGGGCGCTGGCCGGCCGGGTGATCGTGCTCGACGCCGGGCACCAGCTCGGCAACCACAACTTCCCGGCCGAGATCAACCGGCCGGTCCCGGCGGGTGGCTTCACCAAGCCCTGCAACACCACCGGCACGGCGACCAACGGCGGCTACCCCGAGGCGACGTTCGCCTGGGACGTCACCCAGCGGCTCAAGGCCAAGCTGGAGAAGTCCGGTGCCATCGTCGTCCTGACCCGGAAGTCCAACCGGGAGGACGCGTGGGGTCCCTGTGTCGACTACCGCGGCCGCGCCGGCAACAAGCGCCAGGCCGACCTCAAGATCAGCATCCACGGCGACGGCTCGACGGCCTCGGGTGCGCACGGCTTCCACGTGATCTACCCGCCCGACCGCGCGCCCTGGACCGACGACATCTCCACGCCGTCGCGGCGGCTCGCGAAGATCACGAAGAACATGCTGGTCCGCACCGACTTCTCCGTCGCCAACTACATCGCCGGCGGCGACGGCCTCGACGAGCGCTCCGACCTCGGCACGCTCAACCTCTCCGACGTACCCACCGTGATGGTCGAGTGCGGCAACATGCGCGACAGTGGTGACGCCGCGACCATGACCTCCCCGCGGGGGCAGGCGCGGTACGCACGGGCGCTGGCCCGCGCGGTGCGCACCTACCTCGGCTGACCGCGGGCGGCCGGCCTCGACGAGATCGGGGCCGGTTAGCCTCGGGCGCGTGACCCTGCGGCTGGGCCGGCACGAGTTCGGCGACGACGCGACGCTGATGATGGCGATCGTCAACCGGACCCCGGACTCGTTCTACGACCGCGGCGCGACCTACGCCGAGGACGCGGCGTTCGAGCGGGTGGCGAAGGTCGTCGGCGAGGGCGCGGAGATCGTCGACATCGGTGGGGTGCGGGCCGGCTACGGGCCCGAGGTCAGCGCCGAGGAGGAGACCGAGCGGGTCGCGTCCTTCGTCGGGCGGGTGCGCGCCGCGCACCCGCAGGTGGTGATCAGCGTCGACACCTGGCGCTCCGAGGTGGCGCGGGCGGTCTGCCTCGAGGGCGCGGACCTGCTCAACGACGCCTGGGGCGGCCATGACCCCGCGCTGGTCGAGGTGGCCGCGGAGTTCGGGGCGGCGGTGGTGTGCACCCACACCGGCGGCTTCAAGCCGCGCACCGACCCCTACCGGGTCGAGTACGACGACGTCGTGCGGGCGGCCATCGACGCCACGGTCGCGCTGGCCGAGCGGGCGCTCGCCGCGGGGGTGGCCCGCGAGTCGATCATCATCGACCCCGCCCACGACTTCGCGAAGAACACCTTCCACTCCCTCGAGGTCACCCGCCGGCTGGACGAGATGGTCGCGACCGGCTGGCCGGTGCTGGTCTCGCTGTCCAACAAGGACTTCGTCGGCGAGACCCTCGGCCTCCCGGCCACCCAGCGGCTCACCGGCACCCTCGCCGCGACCTCGGTCTGCGCGCTCGCCGGAGCCCGGGTCTACCGGGTGCACGAGGTCGTCGAGACCCGGCACACCGTCGACATGGTCAACAGCATCGCCGGCCGCCGGCTGCCGCAGCGTGCGATCCGGGGCCTCCAGTGACGCGGGTGGTGCTGGCCCCGCCGGTGCTGGCGTTCCTGCCCGAGTACGCCGGCCTCGAGGACCCGGTCGCCGAGCTGCGCGCCGTGGTCCTCGACGCGGTCGGCTGGCTCGGTGAGGACGTCACGGTGCTCGGCGACGACCAGGCCCGGCGCGTGGCCGCGCACCTGCTCGGGGCGACGACCCGCACGGGCTCCGAGCCGTCGTACCTCGTCATGGGCAACGGCAGCGCGCGCCGTACCGACGCCTCGCCGGGGCCGTACGACGCGCGCGCGGTGCCCTTCGACGACGCGCTGGGTCGCGCCCTGCTCGCCGGCGACCGGGCGGCACTCGCCGAGGTCGATGCCGACCTGGCCCGCGAGCTGTGGGCCACCGTCGAGCCGATCCGCCGGGTCGCCGCCCTCACGGAGCTGTCGGGGGCCAAGGTGGAGTACGACGCCGCGCCGTTCGGCGTGCAGTACTGGGTGATGAGGTGGTCATGAGGGTCCTGAGCGGGAGCGATCTCACCGACGAGCTGAGCGACGCCCAGCTCGACGAGCTGTACGCCGTACCGCACCGGCCGTGGCTGCGGGTCAACATGATCAGCACCCTGGACGGGGCGGCCACCGGCGAGGACGGCAAGAGCGGCGGCATCAACAACGAGGCCGACCACCGCGTGTTCGAGTCTTTGCGCCGCCTCTGCGACGTGGTCCTCGTCGGTG
The DNA here is from genome assembly GCA_963791175.1 of uncultured Actinomycetota bacterium. GTDB lineage: Bacteria > Actinomycetota > Actinomycetes > Propionibacteriales > Nocardioidaceae > Nocardioides. The sequence goes on along the minus strand of CAWBRC010000004.1, from coordinate 757,774 downwards.
CCGGCACGGCCCGCGTGGAGGGCTACCGCGACCTGTCACAGCCGCTGGTGCTCGTGAGCCGGCGCGGCGCGGTCCCCCCGCAGCTGCGCGAGGCCGAGCCGGGCAGCGTGCTGATGGCCACCTGTGCCGCCGCCGAGCGGCTCGCCGACGCTCGCGCCACGCTGGGCGACGAGCAGGTGCTGGTGCTCGGCCACCACCGGGTCGACCTGGCCGCGCTGAAGCAGACGCTCGTCGACCGCGGCTGGACCAGCATCCTCAGCGAGGGCGGCCCGCACCTGCTGCGCGACCTGCTCGCCGAGGGCGTCGTCGACGAGCTCGACCTGACCGTGGTCCCGCGGGTCCTCGGCGGCCTGCACCCGCGGATCACCGACGGCGCGCCGCTCGACGTACCCCTCGAGCCGGCGCTGCTGCTCGAGGACGGCGGGACGCTGCTCGGCCGCTGGCTGACCCGGGTCAGCTGAGCCGCGCGGTCTCGGAGGGCAACGCCCGGCGGGCCTCGCCCACCGACGAGGGCGGCAGCGTGACGACGAACGCGTTGCCGCTCCGCTCGTAGTGGATCGTCCCGTGGTGGGCGGTCACCAGGTCGCGGGCGACCGAGAGGCCGAGGCCGGAGCCGCCGGCCGCCGTTGCGGGGCCCTGCGTGTACCGGTCGAAGAGCCGCGGGACGAACGTCGCGGGGACGCCGGGCCCGGCGTCGGACACCCGGACGTGCACGCCGCCCGGCTGCTGCGGGTCGGGAGCCGCGGCGATCAGCACCGGCTCGGCGCCGTGCTTCTGCGCGTTGCCGCACCAGGTTGACCAGGATCTGCTGGAGCCGCAGCGGGTCGGCGTACGCCGCGAGGTCGGGCGTGCAGTCCAGCTCCAGGTCGAGGTCGGGGAAGCAGCTGGCGCACTCGCCGAGCTGCAGGTCGAGGTCGAGCAGCACCGGCCGGACCGCGAGGTCACCGTGCTCGAGGGTGGCGGCCGCGAGCAGGTCCTCGGTGAGCAGCGTCAGCCGGCGGGTCAGCATCCACGAGCGGTCCAGCATCCGCTGGACCAGGGCCCGGTCGAGATCGTCGTCGCGCAGCATCTCCAGGTAGCCCTGGAGCCCCGCCAGCGGCGTCCGCATGTCGTGGCTGACCACGGCGGTGAGGTGGTCGCGCAGCCGGGTCGCCTCGACCAGCTGGGCGTTGCGCTCCTCGAGCCGGCGCGCGGCCCCGGTCGCCTGCTCCTGGAGCTGCGAGGCCTCCCGGAGGATCGCCAGCACCACGAACGCCGCGGCGGCCAGGCTCGAGCAGCTGGGCCAGGTAGAAGGCGACGGTGAACGGCTCCTCGTGCAGCGCGATCAGGCACACCTCGGCGAGGTAGGCCACCGACGCCACGACGGCCCAGCGCTCGATGCCCTCGGTGCTGCGCCGCTTCGCCACGCCCCAGACCGCCAGGCCCACGGCGAGGCCGTTGAGGACCACGACCGAGGCGATGCCGGCGTCGTCGAGCCGGTGCCGCCCAGGGTGATCGTCGGCAGCCGCTCGGGAGCCTCGGAGACGAGCATCGCGAAGAGCAGCGTCAGGACCGCGGCCGCGCACCACGAGAGCGTCACGCGGATGCCGCGTCCAGAGGAGCGAGACCCGCCGCTCCAACGGCACCGGCCAGGGCGCCAGGGCCAGGCCGATGAGCGCCGGCGGGACCACGTGCCGCGACACCCAGAGCCACTGGAGGCTGTTGGCGTCGGCCGCGAACGAGGGGTCGGACCGGAGGACGCCCGGCAGGGCGACGGCGACCAGGACCGCCACCCCGGCGGCCCAGAGGTAGGCCCAGGAGAGCGCGAGGAGCCGCGGTGAGCCGCCGGCCCGGTACTGGCCCATCAGCAGGACGGCGGTCAGCAGGTCGCACAGGACGAGGAGGGCGAGCCACAGCGCGGAGAACCCGGGTACGGCGGGCAGCTGCACGCTCCGCCACGGGAGCGCGACGAGGACCACCACCGGGATGGTGGCGGCGATGACCAGGGGCGTGCGCCCCTTCCAGGACGCCGGCCCGACGCCCTCCCACGTCGTCACGCCCGCCAGTCTCATGTGGATCCCGGCCCGGCGTGCCAGGGCCGGCGAACTCCCGGTGTCCCCGGTCGAAAATGGCCCGTTCGGACCACGGGTGCGCCACCCGGCTGGAACCTGGTGCACAATCCCGGGGTGCTCTCGGGTCGTACGTCCCTGCTCGTCCTCTCGCTCGTCTCCTCCGGCGTCCTCGCCGTGCTCGGAGGCGACCCGGCAGCGTCCGCGGCCGCCCCGCCCGACCACGCGCTGGAGGTGACCGGCGCGGGCGTTGCCACCTACCCGGCGTTCGACCCCGCGATCGAGCGGTACGCCGTCACCACGACCGGCGCAACCGGCGGCACGGTGACGGTGCACGCCTCCACGACCGACCCGGCCGGCGTCGTCCGCGTCGACGGCCGGGTGGCGCCGGGAGGCACGGCCACGGTCACCGGCCTCACGGCCGGCGACGAGGTGTCCGTCTTCATCGAGGACTCGGCCGGGGCGGAGGTGCACTCGTTGGTCTACCTGCCGGCCGGCTTCCCGGCGCTGGAGGCCGTGACGTCCGCCCCGGGCCTCGCCGACGGTCAGATCGCACTCACCATGTTCCAGCTCTCGCCTGCAGTGCCCCGCTTCAACGCGACCGTCGACCGCAACGGCGTCCCCGGCCACGTCGAGCAGGTCTCGGACAGCATCGACCTCAAGCAGCAGCCCGACGGACGGATCACGGTCACCCGGCCCACCACGACCGCGGAGAAGACCGGGTGGGCGACCGTGGTCCGCGACGACCATTGGCGAGAGGTCGCGACCTACGAGACCAGGGGTCTCAAGCACACGGACAATCACGACTCGGTCCTGTTGCCGGACGGGTCTCGCTTCCTGCTGGCGTACGAGCTCAACGCCGACACCGGCAAGACGGACGCCGTGGTCCAGGAGCAGGATGCGACCGGCCAGGTGGTCTTCGAGTGGTCGACTCTCGGTCTGGAGGGCGAGAGCGCCCGACCGGGGACCGATCCTGACTACGCACACGTCAACTCCATCCAGGTCGTCGGCCCGGAGCGCGACGTGGTCGTCTCGTTCCGCCACCTGAGCTCGGTCTTCCGGATCGCCACACGCGACCACGGTGACTACGAACAGGGCGACGTGATCTGGAAGCTCGGCGGCCGCGACAGCGACTTCGACTTCGTCGACGACCCCGATGGAGGGCCGTGCGCCCAGCACTCCGCGCACCTGTTGCCCGACGGCAACCTCCTCCTCTTCGACAACGGCTCGGGTGCTCCGGGGGCGCAGAACCTCTGCATCGACCAGGCAGATCCGAGCGCCGCCGCCACGCCGAGGCCTCGCAGTCGGGCCGTCGAGTACCAGCTCGACCTGACGGCCGGCACCGCCAGGCGGGTCTGGGACTACACCCCCGTGGCCCGCTACTCGCCGTTCATGGGGTCGACCGCACGGCTGGGGAACGGTCACACCCTGATCGGCTGGGGCGGGTCGACCCAGGCGCTGGCCAGTGAGGTCGCTGCTGACGACAGCCTCCTGTGGGAGCTGCGGGTGGCCCCGCCTGTGCCATACATCTCCTACCGGGCGAACCTCGTGCACGTACCCGACGCGTTTGCTCCCGTCATTGACGAGGTCTCACCGGCCGACGGCGCGACGTACGTGGAGGGACAGCAGGTCGCGGTCGACTTCCGTTGCAGCGACCGTGGCGGCTCGTCACTGCGGAGCTGCGCGGGCGACGTCCGGCCCGGCGGGGCGCTCGACACCTCGACCCCAGGGGCGCACACGGTGCACCTGACCGCGCGGGACGGCGCCGGCAACACCACCACCGTCACCCGCACCTACACGGTCGCCGCGCTGTCCCAGCCCGGCTGGTCCCGGGACCGGATCGACAAGGTGCTGCGCGCCAAGCGGGTGAGCGCGACCGTGCGCCTGGTCAACGACGGCGCCCGGTACGACGCGTTCCGGCTCAGGGGCACGCGAGGCAGCGCCGGCTTCCGGGTGCGCTACAAGCTCGAGGGCCGGGACGTCACGAACCAGGTGGTGCGCGGGAGGCTCCACACCGACGGGGTCGACCCGGGTGAGGGCCTCGTGCTGAAGGTCGTGGTCGAGCGGACCGCGCGCACCCGTCCCGGCGCGCACCGGACGTTCAAGGTGACCGCCATCTCGGTGGCCTCCCTCACCCGTCAGGCCTCGGTCAAGATCGCGGTCCGGGCCCGCTAGGTCAGCGCCCGGGCCTCGAGCAGTGACGGGCCGTACCACGTCAGCAGCCGGCCGCTGACCAGCCGGGTCGCGGTCCGCGGGAACGCCTCCGGCCCGTCCTCGGCGGTGAAGACGTAGGGCTCGTCGGGCAGCAGCACGAGGTCGACGCCCCGGCGCCTCGACGTCGCCGGGCTCGACCTTCGGGTAGCGGTCGGTGCTGTCGGCGTAGGCGTTGGCCCAGCCGAGCCGCCGGGCCAGGTCGCCGGTGAACGTGCTGCCGCCGACGACCATCCACGGGTCCCGCCAGACCGGGATCGCGACGGTCTGCGTGACCTCGGGGAGCGGTCCGCACCACAGCGTCGCGGACCTCGGCCAGCCAGGCCGGCCGCTCCCAGCCCGAGCACCTCGTCGAAGAGGTGCTCGAAGGTCTCGACCGCCTCGGGCACCGTCTCGATCCTGGTGACGTGCACCGTCGACGCCGGACTCCCGCAGCCGGCGCACGTCGAGCTCGCGGTTCTCCTCGTGGTTGGCGATGACCACGTCCGGGCGCAGCTGCGCGGATCGTGTCCAGATCGGGGTTCTTGGTGCCGCGCACCCGCGCCTTCGAGGGTCGCGTCGAGGTCGGCCGGGTGGGTGCACCAGTCCGTCGCACCGACGACCGCCTCACGGCGTACGGACGCCAGGGCCTCGGTGATGCTGGGGACCAGGCTGACGACGCGCTCGGCCGGTCGCATGTAACTCAGTGTCCAACCCACTGGATGGGTGCTGCAGCCCCGGGGTAGTGGGCTGGACACTGAGTTACTGGAACTCGTGAGGCCACTGGGACGACCTCAGACGTTCCGCCGGTACGCGCCGCCGACCTCGAAGAACGCCTCGGTCACCTGGCCGAGCGAGCAGACCCGGGCGGCGTCCATCAGCGCGGCGAACACGTTCTCGTCGGAGGTGGCGACCTCCTTGAGGCGCGCGAGGGCGGCGGTGGCCTCCTGCTCGTGCTCCTTCTGGAAGGCGTGCACCCGGTGCAGCTGGGACTCCTTCTCCTCCGACGTGGCGCGGGCGAGCTCGACGTGGTCGGGCGTGCCGTCGTCGCCGCCGGCCCGGCGGAAGGTGTTGACGCCGATGATCGGCAGCGAGCCGTCGTGCTTGCGGTGCTCGTAGAGCATCGACTCGTCCTGGATCCGGCCGCGCTGGTAGCCGGTCTCCATCGCGCCGAGGACGCCGCCGCGCTCGTTGATCGCGGTCGAACTCCTTGAGCACCGCCTGCCTCCACGAGGTCGGTGAGCTCGTCGATGATGAACGAGCCCTGGAGCGGGTTCTCGTTCATGGCCAGGCCCCACTCGCGGTTGATGATCAGCTGGATGGCCAGCGCCCGGCGCACGGACTCCGTCGACGGCGTGGTCACCGCCTCGTCGTAGGCGTTGGTGTGCAGCGAGTTCGCGTTGTCGTAGATCGCGATCAGGGCCTGCAGCGTGGTGCGGATGTCGTTGAAGTCCATCTCCTGCGCGTGCAGCGACCGGCCGCTCGTCTGGACGTGGTACTTCAGCTTCTGCGACCGCTCGTTGGCGCCGTACTTCTCCTTCATGGCGACCGCCCAGATCCGGCGGGCCACCCGGCCGATCACGGAGTACTCCGGGTCCATGCCGTTGGAGAAGAAGAAGGACAGGTTCGGCGCGAAGTCGTCGATGTCCATGCCGCGCGCGAGGTAGGCCTCGACGTAGGTGAAGCCGTTGGCCAGGGTGAAGGCGAGCTGGCTGATGGGGTTCGCCCCGGCCTCGGCGATGTGGTAGCCGGAGATCGAGACCGAGTAGAAGTTGCGGACCTCCTGCTCGATGAACCACTCCTGGATGTCGGCCATGCAGCGCAGCGAGAACTCGGTGGAGAACAGGCAGGTGTTCTGACCCTGGTCCTCCTTGAGGATGTCGGCCTGCACGGTGCCGCGGACCGTGCGCAGCGCCTCCTCGGGGTCGAGGCCGCGCTCGCGGGCCTGGTCCATCACGGTGTTGAGGAAGAACGCGAGCACCGTCGGCGCCGGGCCGTTGATCGTCATCGAGACGCTCGTGGTCGGGTCGAGCAGGTCGAAGCCGTCGTAGAGCTCCTTCATGTCGTCGAGCGTCGCGACGCTGACGCCGGAGGTGCCGACCTTGCCGTAGATGTCGGGGCGCTCGTCGGGGTCGCGGCCGTAGAGCGTGACCGAGTCGAACGCCGTGGAGAGCCGGGTGGCCGGCTGGCCCTCGGAGAGCACCTTGAACCGGCGGTTGGTGCGCGCCGGGTCGCCCTCGCCGGCGAACATCCGGGCGGGGTCCTCGTTCTCGCGCTTGAACGGGAAGACGCCGGCGGTGAAGGGGAACCGGCCGGGCAGGTTCTCGCGGCGCCAGTACTTCACCAGCTCGCCGTGGTCGGCGTACGCCGGGAGCGGAGACGCGCGGGATCCGGTTGCCGGACAGCGACTCGCGGCCGGGGTGCTCGGCGTACTCGCGGACGACGGAGGGCCACTGCTCGAGCTGCGTGCGGGTGTCGGGGTCGAGCGCGTCGCGGGCCGCCTGCCAGCCGGGCCGGTACGCCGCCGAGCTCGTCCTCGTCGAGCTCGCGGGCGACCTCCTCGAGCCGCTGCACGCGGCGGGCCTGGTCGACGAGCTCCTCGGTGCGGGCGTGGTAGCCGCGGACCGTCTCGGTGATCTCGGAGAGGTAGCGGACCCGCTCGGGCGGGACCACCTGGCGCAGCCGCGAGGAGTGCCGGACGTCGACGTGGGGGAGCGTGCCGTCCTCGAGGTGCAGGCCGTGCTCGCCGAGCAGCCCCCTGAGGTGCTGGTAGAGCGCGGTCACGCCGTCGTCGTTGAACGTCGCGGCGCTGGTGCCGAAGACCGGCATGTCCTCGGGCCGCTTGCCGAACGCCTCGCGGTTGCGGACCAGCTGGCGGCCGACGTCGCGCAGCGCGTCCTCGGCGCCGCGGCGCTCGAACTTGTTGATCGCCACGACGTCGGCGAAGTCGAGCATGTCGATCTTCTCGAGCTGGCTGGCCGCGCCGAACTCCGGCGTCATGACGTACATGCTCGTGTCGACGTACGGGACGACGGCCGCGTCGCCCTGGCCGATGCCCGGCGTCTCGACGACGACCAGGTCGAAGCCGGCCGCCTTGAGCACGGTGATGACGTCGGCCGAGGTAGTCGGGCAGCTCGTGGGCGCCCCGGGTGGCCAGGCTGCGGAAGTAGACCCGGTCGCCGTCGAGGGAGTTCATCCGGATCCGGTCGCCGAGCAGCGCGCCGCCGCCCTTGCGCCGGGTCGGGTCGACCGCGACGACCGCGACCCGCAGCTTGTCCTGCTGGTCGACGCGGAGCCGGCGCACGAGCTCGTCGGTGAGGCTCGACTTGCCGGAGCCGCCGGTGCCGGTGATGCCGAGGACCGGCACCTCGTCGCGGCCGGCCGCCGTGCGCAGCGCGGCCAGCGTCTCGGCCGGGAGGCGGCCGCCCTCGACGCCGGTGATCGCCCGCGCGATCGCGACCCGGTCGCCGCTGATCACGTCGTCGGCGCCGACCTGACGGCGGTCCCAGAGGTCGAAGTCGAGGTCGTCGACGACGCTGTTGATCATCCCCGGCAGCCCGAGCCGCTGGCCGTCCTCGGGGGAGAAGATCGTCACCCCGCTGCGGCGCAGCCGCTCGATCTCGTCGTGCACGATCACCCCGCCGCCCCCGCCGACGACGTGCACGTGGTCGGCGCCGCGGGCCCGGAGCGACTCGACGAGGTACTCGAAGTACTCGATGTGGCCGCCCTGGTACGACGAGACCGCGACGCCCTGGACGTCCTCCTCGATGGCGGCGTCCACGACCTCCTGGACCGAGCGGTTGTGGCCGAGGTGCACGACCTCGCAGCCCTGGCTCATGAAGATCCGCCGCATGATGTTGATCGAGGCGTCGTGCCCGTCGAACAGGCTGGACGCGGTGACGAGTCGCACCGGGTGGCTCGGGACGTGGAGCTGGCTCATGTGTGTGGACCTCAATTGGTTGGACGTCCAAGTAATGGTACGTCGTCGGCCCGCGCGACGGTAGTCGCGGACGCTCAGCCGGCCTGGGCGAGCGATCCGCATCGACCCGCCGCGGCCGACGGGCCCGCCGCGGGGAGCGGTCCGGCGGTCGTCGCCGGGACGGCTCCGGGCCCGCAACGAGCTCGGCTGGGGGTCGTGGTCGCGCCCGGTCGTGGCCCGCGCCCCGCTGACGTCAGTCGACGGTGTCGCCGGCGTCCTTGCGCAACGCGCCGAGCAGCCCGGTCAGCTCCTCGAGCTGTGAGGCCGACAGCCCGGGCCGCTCGAAGACCTCGTTGTTGAGGCCGTCGGTCGCCTTCTCCACCACGGCGCGGCCGGCCTCGGTGATCGCGGCGAGCACGACGCGTCGGTCCTCGTCGTGGCGCTGCCGCTCGACGAACCCCTGCCGCTCGAGCCGGTCCACCGCGCTGGTCACCGACGTGGGGTGCACCTGGAGCAGCGAGCCGAGCCGGGTCATCGGCATCGCGCCGGCCGAGGAGAACGACAGCAGCCGCAGCACCTCGTAGCGCGCGAAGGTCAGCTCGAGCGGCCGGAGCACCGCGTCGATCCGCTCCATGAGCAGCTGCTGGGCGCGGACCAGCGAGGTCACCATGACCATGCCGTCCGCCGCGTCACCCCAGCCGTGCCGCACCCACTGGCGGTGCGCCTCGCGGATCGGGTCGCGCTCCCGTGGGCTCACCCGGAGCATCGTAGGCAGTGTCGCGGCGAACCGCGGGCACCAACCGCACGATGAGCACGGGCAGGACGGCGGTGAGCGCGACCAGGAGCAGCGCGGCCCGCGCGCCGGCGTACCGCGCCAGGGCCGGCGCGACCAGGCTGCCCACCAGGCAGGCGCTCACCATGATCGTGTCGCCCAGCCCGAGCGCTCCCGCGCGGTAGCGGTCGGGGACGGCGTCCTGGAGGGTGCCGGTCACCAGGCTCTCGATGACGACACCGGTGGCACCGGCCAGGGCCAGCAGGGGCAGGGCCGGCCACGGGACCGGCGTCAGGGCGACCAGGGCCACGGCGCCCCCGATGGTCGCGAGGCCGCGCCGGACCGAGACGGTGGCGAACCGGGCCAGCACCGGGGCGCCGAGGGCGCCGAAGCCGAGGCAGGCGGTGGCCAGCCCGAAGGCGGCGTCGCCGCGGCGCCAGTCCTCCTGGCTCAGCGGCAGCAGGACCACGCCGGCCGTCGTCACCACCAGGTTGAGCAGCCCCGCGAGGGCGAGCGCGGAGAGGGCGGGCCGGCAGCCGCGCACGTGCCGCAGCATCCCGGCCACCGAGTCGGGCGCGCGCTCCACCGGGCCCGGGATCCGGATGCCGGAGCACAGGACCAGGCCCACACCGGCCAGCGCCGCGGCGACCACGAGCGTCCACGGCCGCAGCGGCTCGATCAGCAGCAGCCCACCCAGCGCCGGCCCGACCACCCAGGACGCGACCTCGATGGTCACGAGCAGCTCGGTGGCGCGGGCCCGGTCGGCGCCGGCCAGGTGCGGCAGCGCGGCGCCGATGGCGGGGTAGGTCGGCGTGGCCACGGTGACCGCGAGGGCGGCCGCGACCACGGCCGGCCCGATCCGGTCGGCGGCCAGCGCGACCGCCGCCGTGGTCAGGAACGCCAGCCGCGCCGCCATCGTCACCCGGACCAGACGGTCGCGGCGGACGTGGTCGCCGACCGAGCCGACCGCCCAGGACAGCAGCACGTACGGCGCCATCCGCGCGGCCCCGACCAGGCCCACGGCCAGGGCGCCGTGCGGCCCGTCGGCGTACCGGTCCCAGACGAGGACGAGGAGCAGCGGCCACGGCAGACCGGTGGCGATCGCACCGCAGGCGTACGCCGTGAGCAGCCGGCGCACCGACCTCATGGTCTGACGACCGTGGTCAGCGGGGCGAAGCCGTTGAAGCCGACCGTCGAGTACGTCGCGGTGTAGGCGCCGGCGCCGTGGAACCGGACCAGGTCGCCCTCGGCCAGCGCGAGCGGGAGCTCGACCATCCGGTCCTGGTAGAGCACGTCGGTGCTGTCGCAGGTCGGGCCGGCGAGCACGCACGGTCCCGTGGGCCCGGGCACGTCGGTGGCCAGGGGGTAGCGGATCGCCTCGTCCAGGGTCTCCACCAGCCCGGTGAAGACGCCCGCGTCGAGGAAGACCCAGCGGGTGCCGGCCCGGTGCAGCACGGCCAGGACCGTCGCGACGAGCACCCCCGCGTCCGCCGCGATGCCGCGGCCGGGCTCGGCGATCGTGGTGGGCCGCTCGTCGCCGAAGGCCGCGGCCAGGTGCCGCTCGATCGCGGCGCCGTACGCCTCCGGCGGGGGGCAGCCCGCGTCGAGCCGGGCCGGGAAGCCACCGCCCAGGTCGAGCAGCCACGGGTCGAGACCGTCCGCGCGCAGCGCGGCGAAGACCGTCGCGGCCGCCGCGATCGGCGTACGCCAGGCCTCCGGGTCGCGCTGCTGCGAGCCGACGTGGAAGGAGACGCCGTCCGCCCTCAGCCCGAGCCGGGCGGCCTCCCGCAGGAGCTCGACGACCTCACCGGTCGAGCAGCCGAACTTGCGGGCGAGCGGCCAGTCGGACCCCTCCCCGGACGTCACCAGCCGGGCGAGCACCCTGCTGCCGGGCGCGGCCTCGGCGACCTTGGCCACCTCGCCGGGCGAGTCGACCGCGAACAGGTCGACGCCGAGCCGGGCCGCGAAGCGGACGTCCTCGCGCCGCTTGACCGGGTTGGAGTAGACGAGGTCGCCCGGCCCGGCGCCGGCGAGCAGGGCCGCGGTGATCTCGGCCGGGCTGGCCACGTCGAAGCGACACCCGGCCGCGGCCAGCGCCGCCAGCAGCTGCGGCTCCGGGTTGGCCTTGACGGCGTAGTGGAGCGCGGTGCCCGGGAGCGCCGCGGCCAGCCGCCGGAAGGCCGCACCGACTGCGGGACGTCGAGGTCGAGGTAGGGCGTGGCCCGGGTGGGGGCAGGGGCGTGCGGTGGGGTCCCGAGAACGGCCACCGTCGCCGCCTCCGCGGGCAGCAACAAGTCGGTCATACAGGGGCGGAGTCATGGGCCCCTGGCGGAGATACGGCCCGAAGGGGCTATTCCTCCGAGGCCAGTCCGGCGTGCTCCTCCCGCAACGCTCGCTTGACGATCTTGCCGCTCGGGTTCTTGGGCAGCGCGTCGACGATGACGACGTACTTGGGGGTCTTGTAGCCGGCCAGCACCGAGCGGGCGTGCGCGACCACGTCCTCGGGCGTCAGCGCGACACCGTCCTTGGCCACGACCGACCGCGGCGACGGCCTCGACCCAGCGCGGGTGGCTCGACGCCGAAGACGGCGACCTCGGCGACGCCGTCGAGCCGGTAGATCGCCTCCTCGACCTCGCGGGAGGCGACGTTCTCGCCGCCGGTCTTGATCATGTCCTTCTTGCGGTCGACGACGTAGAGGTGGCCGGTCTCGTCGACGTACCCGAGGTCGCCGGAGTGGAACCAGCCGTCGCGGAACGCCTCGCGCGGTCTTCGCCTCGTCCTCGTAGTAGCCGAGGGTCGCGTGCGGCGAGCGGTGCACGATCTCGCCGACCTCGCCCGGCTGCACGTCGCGGTCCTGGTCGTCGACGATCCGGGTCTCGACGTTGAGGGCGGCGCGGCCGGCCGAGCCGGCGTGCGAGAGCTGCTCGTCGGGCCCGAGGATGGTGGCCAGCGGCGCCATCTCGGTCTGGCCGTAGAAGTTCCACAGGCGACGTCGGGCAGCCGTTGCTGCATCTCCTTGAGCACCTCGACCGGCATCGGCGAGGCGCCGTAGTAGCCCTTGCGTCAGGGTCGAGAGGTCGGCGTCGTCGAAGCCGGGGTGGCGCAGCAGCCCGATCCAGACCGTCGGCGGCGCGAAGAAGCTTGGTTGACGCCGTGCTCCTCGATCGCGCGCGAGGATCGCCGCGGGGTCGGGGCCGGGCAGGATCACGCTGGTCGCGCCGAGGTAGACGTCGGGCCGAGGAAGCAGTCGAGCTGCGCGCAGTGGTAGAGCGGCAGCGCTGTGCAGCGTCGACGTCGTCGGGGCTCATCTCGCCGTCGACCACGCACGTGACGTACTGCCACAGCAGCGACCGGCTCGTCAGGAGCGCGCCCTTGGGCCGCGACTCGGTGCCGGAGGTGAACATCATCCGGACCGGGTCGTCGTCGTCGACGGGCACGTACGGCGGGGTGCCGTCGTGGTCGAGCCACTCCTGCAGGTCCGACCAGCCGTTGGGCGCCTCCCCACCGGCGAGGCGGACCACCCGCCGCTGCGCGACCGACCCGCCTGTCGCCGCGGCCAGCGCGCCGCTCCGCCGTCGGCACCAGCGCGTCCTCGACCACGAACGCCGGCGCGCCGCTGTGGTCGAGGATGAAGGCGATCTCGTCGGCGCCGAGCATGAAGTTGATCGGCACCAGGACGACGCCGATCCGGGCGGTCGCGAAGTCGAGCACCGCGAACTGCCAGCAGTTGTGGCACAGCAGCGCGAGCCGGTCGCCCTGGGCCAGGCCGGCGGCGGCCATCGCTGCGGCGGCGCGGTCGACGACGGCCTCGAGCTCGGCGAAGGTCAGCCGGGTGCCACCGTCGATGATCGCGATCTTGTCGGGGTGGCGGAGCGCGGACCGGCGGGGGAGGTCCCCGAGCGACTGCTGCCGGGCCGAGCGGATCAGGTCGGAGGTGTCCACGGCTCCGAACCTAGTCCGCTCTGAGAGGGTGCTCCCCATGCGACTGGGGATGACGTTGCCGGTCATGGAGCCGGACCTCTGGGAGCAGCCGGACACCCTCGAGCGCTGGGCCCGCGCGATCGACGACGGGCCGTACGCGTCCCTGTGCTTCGGCGAGCGGATGGCCTTCGACAACCCGGAGACCCTGACCCTGCTCGGCGCCGTCTCCGCGTGGACCTCCGGGTGCGGCTGGTGACGACGGTGGTCGTCCCGCAGCTGCACCGGCCGCTGCCGCTCGCCAAGGCGCTGGCGACCGCCGACCGGCTCAGCGACGGCCGGCTCACCGTCGGGGCTGGGGATCGGCGGCCGGGTCGAGGACTACCGGGCCGCGCAGTCGCGACTGCGACCAGACGTACGGCGAGCTCGCGCCGGGTGGCCACGGTGCTGAAGCGAGTCTGGGCGGCGACAACCCCACCGGGGCCGCCCGGCCGGTCGGCCCGTCCCCGGTGCAGGACGGCGGCCCGCCGCTCCTGGTCGGCACCATGGGTCCGACGCACCGTGCGCGCCGCGGCGCCCTGGGCCGACGGGCTGGCCGGCTTCACCCTCGACCTCGACGTCGCCGCGATCTCCGCGCTGTACGACGTCGCGCGGACGGCCTGGTCCGAGGCCGGTCGCCCGGCCCCGCTGCTCACCACGTCGTTCTGGGTCGCCCTCGCGCCGTCCCCGTCGGCGGTGCCGGACGCCCGGGCCCAGGTGCACCGGCACCTGCGCCACTACATGAACTGGCTGCCGCCCGAGCTGGTCGACGCGATGGCCCCGACCACCGGCTTCGCCGGCACCGTCGACGACCTCCGCGACCTGCTGCGGCGGCTCGAGGACGTCGGGACCGACGAGGTGCACGTGATCCCGACCTCCTCGGACATCTCCCTCGTCGAGCAGGTCGCCGGGCTGGCCGGCCGGTCGTAACGGTCCGTCACAAGGCCCGCGCGGGTCAGCCGGCAGCGAGCGCTGCGGCCAGGTCGGCGACGTCGCCGAGGTCGGCGTCGTACCCCGGGAAGTAGCAGCAGACCCGGTCGGCGAGGTCGCCGAAGCGGCGGTGCAGCTCGGCCGCGCACTCCTCGGGTGTGCCGCGGACGGCGAGCGTCTCGACCATCGTGTCGTCGACCAGCTCGATCATCGCGGAGACGTCGCCGGTCTTGGAGAGCGCGTTGAGCTCGGGCTGCAGCTCGCCCCAGCCCTCGACGTCGAGCACCGGGCCGGTACGCCGGCGTGGAGCCGTAGAACGCCAGCAGCCCGCGGACGCCCAGGGTGGCGGCGGCCAGCTGCTCGGGGGTGCGGCCCATGGCCACGATGGCCTGGGGGTAGAGGGCGAACGGCGCGTCGGTCTGGCGCCGGGCGAGCCCCTCCTCGACCGCGGGCAGCGTGCGCTCGCGGACGTGGCGGTGGCTGTGGAACGGCATCACCAGCAGCCCGTCGGCGACCTCGGCCGCGGTGCGGGTCATCACCGGGCCGAGCGCGCCGAGCAGCACCGGGGGTGGACCCCACTCGAGCGGGCCGGGCACGAACGTCGGCGGCATCAGGGTGTGCCGGGTGTGCTCGCCGCGGAAGTCGAGCCGGGTGCCGTCCTGCCAGGCGGCGAGGATCGCCTTGACCGCGAGCACGATCTCGCGCATCCGGGCGGCTGGCGGGCGACCACGTGGCGCCGTACCGGTTCTCGATGTGCGGGCGGACCTGCGAGCCGAGCCCCAGCCGGAACCGGCCGCCGCTCATCCGCTGCAGGTCGTGCGCGGTGTGCGCGAGGTGCATCGGTGAGCGCGGCATCGCGATCGCCACGTTGGTCATCAGGTCGGTCTCGACCCCCGCCGCCGCGGCCGCCGCGAGCGGCAGGAACACGTCGTGCGGGCCCTCGAAGGTGAACAGCCCGGCCGCCCCGGCGGCGACCAGCTCGCGGGCCCGGGCGGCGGCGCGCTCGGGCGGTACGTCGAGCTGGAGGTCGAGGAGCACAGCCGAAAGGTAGTGCCCGGGCACCCGCTCTGACAGGTTCGGCCCATGGAGTTCCAGGTGCTGACCGTGGTGCGGCTGATGACTCCGGACCCGCGCCCGCCCGACGGGCCGGACGACGACCGGATCCAGGCCGAGCACATCGCCTACCTGCGCGGCCTCGCCGAGCAGGGCAAGGTCGCGCTCAACGGCCCGATCCGCGCGCTCGACACCCCCGCGTGGCGCGGCCTGACGATCTACCTCGTCGGCCCGGACGAGGCGCGCACCCTGGCCGAGGCCGATCCGGCGGTCCGCGCCGGCTGGTTCGACGTCGGCGTCGACCCGTGGTGGATCCCCGCCATCGAGGTCACCCTCGGTGACCGGGTCGACCACACGATCGACGAGCCGCTCCCGGGCCACTGCGGCCCCGACTTCTCCAGCGACCTTTGCGCTTCTACAGCGGTGCAACGGTGCAGAAGTGCGGGTTCACCGGTTAACCGGTGAAACCTGCACCCACCGACACCCTCAGCGGGTGCCCTTGCGCGCCCGGGTCGCGGTCTTGGCCCGCTCGTTCTGGTCGAGGACGAGCTTGCGGATCCGGACCGTCTGCGGGGTGACCTCGACGCACTCGTCCTCGCGGCAGAACTCCAGGCACTGCTCGAGCGAGAGCTTGCGCGGCGGGATCAGCTTCTCGAAGTTGTCGGAGGTGGCGGACCGGATGTTGGTCTGCTGCTTCTCCTTGGTGATGTTGACGTCCATGTCGTCGGCGCGGGAGTTCTCGCCGACGATCATGCCCTCGTAGACCTCGGTGGTCGGCTCGACGAACATGATGCCGCGCTCCTGCAGCGTGGTCATGGCGTACGCCGTCGCCGCGCCCTTGCGGTCGGCGACCAGCGAGCCGTTGTTGCGCGAGCGGATCTCGCCGGCCCACGGCTCGTAGCCCTCGGAGATGTGGTGGGCGATGCCGGTGCCGCGGGTGTCGGTGAGGAACTCGGTGCGGAAGCCGATCAGGCCGCGGGCCGGGACCAGGAACTCCATCCGCACCCAGCCGGTGCCGTGGTTGGTCATCTGCTCCATGCGGCCCTTGCGGGCGGCGAGCAGCTCGGTGATCGTGCCGAGGTACTCCTCGGGCGCGTCGATGGTCAGCCGCTCGATCGGCTCGTGGACCTTGCCGTCGATCTCCTTGGTGACCACCTGCGGCTTGCCGACGGTGAGCTCGAAGCCCTCGCGGCGCATCTGCTCGACCAGGATGGCCAGCGCCAGCTCGCCGCGGCCCTGCACCTCCCAGGCGTCGGGGCGCTCGGTCGGCAGGATCTGCAGCGACACGTTGCCGACCAGCTCGGCGTCGAGGCGGTCCTTGACCAGGCGGGCGGTGACCTTGTGCGCCCTTGACCTGGCCGACCAGCGGCGAGGTGTTGGTGCCGATGGTCATCGAGATGGCCGGCTCGTCGACGTGGATGAGCGGCAGCGCGACCGGGTTCTCCGGGTCGGCCAGCGTCTCGCCGATGGTGATCTCGGGGATGCCGGCGACCGCGACGATGTCGCCGGGCCCGGCCGGCTCGCCGGGCTTGCGCTCGAGGCCCTCGGTGACGAGGAGCTCGGTGACCCGGACGTTCTTGACCTCGCCGTCGCGGCGGCATCCACGCGACGTTCTGGCCCTTGCTGCAGGGTGCCCTGGTGGACGCGCAGCAGCGCCAGCCGGCCGAGGAACGGCGACGCGTCGAGGTTGGTGACGTGGGCCTGCAGCGGCGCGCCCTCGACGTACGTCGGCGCCGGGATCGTCTCGAGGATCGTCGGAACAGCGGCTCGAGGTCGGCGCCGTCGGGCATGCGCGCCGTTCTCGGGCTGCTCGAGGCTGCGCGATGCCGGCCTTGGCCGGAGGCGTAGACGACCGGGAAGTCGAGCGCGTCCTGGCTGTGGCTGTCGTCGAGCAGGTCCATGAACAGCTCGTAGGTCTCGTCGACGACCTCGGCGATCCGGGCGTCGCCGCGGTCGACCTTGTTGACCACGAGCACGACCGGCATGTCGGCGTTGAGCGCCTTGCGCAGCACGAACCGGGTCTGCGGCAGCGGGCCCTCGCTGGCGTCGACCAGCAGCACGATGCCGTCGACCATCGACAGGCCGCGCTCGACCTCGCCGCCGAAGTCGGCGTGGCCGGGGGTGTCGATGATGTTGATCGTCATCGGCTTGCCGCCGGCCGGCGGGGCCGGCGTAGTGGACCGCGGTGTTCTTGGCGAGGATCGTGATCCCCTTCTCGCGCTCGAGGTCGCCGGAGTCCATGACCCGCTCGGCGACGCTCTCGGCCTGGTGCGCGGTGAAGGCGCCGGCCTGGCGGAGCATCGCGTCGACCAGCGTGGTCTTGCCGTGGTCGACGTGCGCGACGATCGCGACGTTGCGCAGGTTCGCGCTCACGGAGCTGATCGGTCTCGGGCACGAGGGTCAACTCTAGGTGTCGACGCGCCGTCGTCCAGCATCGCCATTTCCGCGCAATCGCGCCGATGTGGGGCGTTCGGGCCGCGGAGGGGCCCCGTCTCGGCGCGATTGCGCGGAACGTCGGCCGGCGGAGGGGCTGTCTAGGCTGGCGGCATGCCCCAGATCGCGACGAACACCGGGTCGACGCGCGACGAGCTGCTCGACTTCGTCCGGACCCGCCACCACCTCGTGCTGGTCACCACCCGCGCGCGACGGGCGGCCCGCAGCTCTCGCCGGTGACCGGCGGCGTCGACGCCGACGGGCCGGATCGTCGTCTCGACCTACCCCGACCGCGCCAAGGCCACCAACCTGCGCCGCGACCCGCGGGCCAGCGTGCTCGTCCTCTCCGACGAGTGGAACGACGCGTGGGTGCAGGTCGACGGCACCGCCGAGGTGCTCGACATGCCCGGCCAGGAGGCCGAGGACGGGCTGGTCGAGTACTTCCGCTGCATCTCCGGCGAGCACCCCGACTGGGACGAGTACCGCGCGGCGATGCGCCGCAGGGCAAGTCGCTGGTCCGGATCACCCCCGAGCGCTGGGGCCCGGTCGCCACCGGTGGGTTCCCGGCCGACCGGGTGCCGTCGTGACGCGGGCACTGCTTCGTCCCGCCGTACCTGCTGCGCCAGATCGCGCTGAACAGCCCCGAGGACGCCGAGTGGGTCGAGGAGATGCTGGCCCACGACGACGCGCGTCCGGCTGCCGCGGCGCCGACCGCGGCGCCCGCCGAGGCCGGCCGCGGCCGGCGCCGGCGTGGGTGGTGCACACCGCCGCGCAACGGCGCCGCGGCTGCCCGGCGACGTGGTGCGCCGGCCGGGCGAGCCGGCGTCCGGTGACGTGGCGGTCGACGAGGCGGCCGACGGGGTGGCCGCCGTCGCTGGCGCTGTTCGCGAGGTCTACGGCCGCGACTCCTACGACGACGCCGGCGCGCACGGTGGTGGCGACCGTGCACTACCAGCGCAACTACGACAACGCGTTCTGGAACGGCACCCAGCTGGTCTTCGGCGACGGCGACGGCAAGACCTTCGACCGGTTCACCAAGCCGGTCGACGTGCTCGGCCACGAGCTCACCCACGCGGTCACCGAGCACACCGCCGGGCTGGTCTACGAGGGCCAGTCCGGGGCGCTCAACGAGTCGGTCTCCGACGTCTTCGCCTCCTGCCTCAAGCAGCGGCTGCTCGGCCAGGACGCCGTGGCGGGCGACTGGCTGATCGGCGCCGGGCTGTTCCTGCCCGGCGTCCAGGCGCGGGCGCTGCGCGACATGGCCGCACCCCGGCACGGCGTACGACGACCCGGTGCTCGGCAAGGACCCGCAGCCCGGCCACATGGACGACTACGTCGACACCACCGACGACAACGGCGGCGTCCACCTCAACTCCGGCATCCCCAACCGCGCCTTCCAGCTCGCCGCGATCGCGATCGGCGGCTCGGCCGCCGAGGGCGCCGGCCGGATCTGGTACGCCGCGCTCACCGGCGGCCTGTCGGCCCGCAGCCGACTTCGCCGGCGTTCGCCGCCGCCACCGTCGCGGCGGCCGGCGAGCACGCCGACGCCGGTCGCGGAGGCCTGGCGCACCGTCGGCGTCACGCCCGGCGACCGCGCACCGCCGGCCCGGGCCAGCCGCCGCCGGCCGAGCGCCGACGAGCCGGCGCGTGCGGGTGCGGCGCACCGGCGGCTTCGCCGGGCTGGTCGCCGACGGCGAGGTCGACCTCGACGCCGACGACCAGCGCGCGCCCGAGCTGGCCGAGCTGGTCGACCGGATCGACCTGCGCGAGGTGGCCGGCGGCGACCCCAAGCCGGACATGTACGTCTACGCCTTCGACCTCTGCGGCGACCGCGCCACCGTGCCCGAGCAGCACCTCACCGCCGACCTGCGCCGGGTCGCCGACGCTGGTGCTGCGACAGCCGGCCGACGGGTCGAGCGCCAGAGCGCCGCGGTCAGCAGCCGGTCGAGGCCGCCTCGACGTGCAGGGTGGTGCACGGGAAGACCGGGCAGGTCGACGTCGGCCTGGTGGATGAGCAGCTCGAGCTCGGTGCAGCCGAGCAGCACGCCCTCGGCGCCGGCGTCCCAGAGCTGGTGGATCAGCTCGACGACCCGGCGGCGGGTGCGGTCGAGCACGTGGCCGTGCACCAGCTCCTCGTAGATCGCGGAGTTGAGCCAGTCGTGCTCCGAGGCCGGCGGCACCAGCACCTCGAGGCCGTGGGCCGGCCATCCGGTCGGTGAAGAAGCCGTCCGACATCGCGACCGTGGTGCCGATGAACGCCGACCGTGGTCGACGCCCGGCCTCGCGGCACGCCTCGGCGACCACGTCGGCCAGGTGCAGCAGCGGGATGTCGACCGCCGCCGCGACCTGGTCGGCGACCTTGTGGAACGTCGTCGTGCACAGCAGCAGGAAGTCGGCCCCGGCCCGCTCCACGCCGCGGCCGGCGTCGGCCAGCAGGGTCGCCGATCTGGTCCCAGCGCTCGGCGTCCTCGAGGTCGGTGAGCTCGGCGAAGTCGACGGTGCTCAGCACCAGCCGGGGCGAGGACAGCCCGCCCAGCCGCTTCTGCACGCCGAGGTTGAGGTCGCGGTAGTAGACCGCGCTGCTCTCCCAGCTCATGCCGCCGACCAGCCCGATGGTCTTCATCCCGCTCGCCATGGGCTCACTCTTCCACGCTCACTCGCGGGCGGGCTCGCGGTAGCACCTTGTGCTGCGCCGCCTGGGCCCGCGGCCGGATCACCAGCTCGTCGACGTTGACGTGCGCGGGCCGGGTGGCCATCCAGGTGATCGCGTCGGCGACGTCCTCGGCGATCAGCGGGTCGGCCACGCCGGCGTACACCGCCTCCGCCTTCTCCTGGTCGCCGTCGAAGCGGACCAGCGCGAACTCGTCGGTCTTGCACCATGCCCGGGCGCGATCTCGCAGACCCGGACCGGCTGGTCCGCAGAGCTCGAGCCGCAGCGTCTCGGTGACCACCTGGGTGCCGTGCTTGGCCGCGGTGTAGCCGCCGCCGCCCTCGTAGGCGATCCGGCCGGCGGTCGAGCCGACGTTGACGATCATCGCCGTCGCCGCTGGCGAGCAGCGCGGGCAGCAGCGCCCGGGTCACCTGCACCAGGCCGATCACGTTGACCTCGTACATCCGGCGCCAGTCGTCGGTGTCGGCCTCGGCGACCGGGGCCGCGCCGAACGCGCCGCCGGCGTTGTTGACCAGCACGTGCAGCGTGCCGCCGACCGCCGCGGCCAGCGCCGGCGACCGAGTCGGCGTCGGTGACGTCGCAGGTCACCGCGCGTCGCCGCCGATCTCCGCGGCGAGCGCCTCGATCCGGTCGGTACGGCGGGCGGCGCAGAAGACGTGGAACCCGGCCGCGGCGAGCATCCGGGCGGTCGCGGCGCCGATGCCGCTGCTGGCGCCGGTGACGACGGCGGTCCGGACCGGAGCTGTCGGGCTGGCAGGACGTCTGGCTCATGGCCGCCATTGTGGTGGCACACTCATCCGCTCGTGACACTGACCGCCCTCGCCCGCGTCGCCGGCGTCCTGGGCGGCCTGTGCTGGGTCGGCGCGGGCCGATCCTCGACGACGGCGACGGCCCCGACGTCCGTCGATCGACGCGCTGCACTACGGCGGGCTGGCCCTGCTCGTGCATCGCCCTCCTCGGCATCGGCGGCGGGCTGGTGTCCGGCCTGGTGGCGCTGCGGGTCGTCGTCGCGATCTGCCTCGTCGCGCTGGTCTGGGCGGTGCTGGCGTTCCTGCACCAGCAGTACGCCGACCGGTCGGTGGACGGGATCCTCGGCGGGCTGATGGCGGTCTACTGCCTCGGCCGGGCTCGTGGCCCGCCGCGGCGACCGCGCGGCGACGAGCCCGAGCAGCGACGGCGCTCGCGCGGGTCGCACGCCGCCTGAACGGCCGGCCCGGGTACCGCGGGAATGAGCCCGGCCACCCGCGGGTTGGGTCTCGGGGGAGACCGTTCCCAGCACAGGCCGTGCAGGAGGTGCGCGATGGGCGAGCTCCAGCGGCTGGCGATGATCAGCCTGCACACCTCGCCGCTCGACCAGCCGGGCACCGGCGACGCCGGCGGCATGAACGTCTACGTCATCGAGCTGGCCAAGCGGCTCGCCCAGCGGGGCGTCGAGGTCGACATCTTCACCCGCGCCACCAGCTCGGCGCTCGACCCGGTCGTCGAGGCCTGCGACGGCGTCACCGTGCGCCACATCCACGCCGGCCCGTTCGAGGGGCTGACCAAGAACGAGCTGCCCGCCCAGCTGTGCGTCTTCGCCCGCGAGGTGCTGCGCACCGAGGCCGCCCAGCCGGTCGGCCACTACGACGCTCGTGCACTGCCACTACTGGCTCTCCGGCCAGGTCGGGGCGCTGGCCCGCGACCGCTGGGGCGTCCCGCTGGTGCACTCGATGCACACGATGGCCAAGGTCAAGAACGACGCCCTCGCCGACGGCGACACCCCCGAGCCGCTGGCCCGGATGATCGGCGAGGAGCAGGTGGTCGAGGCCGCCGACATGCTCATCGCCAACACCGACCTCGAGGCCAAGCAGCTGATCGAGCTGTACGACGCCGACCCGGCCCGCGTCGAGGTGGTCCACCCCGGCGTCGACCTCGACGTGTTCCGGCCCGTGCCGACAGGGCGCGGCCCGCGCCGGCGCTCGGGCTGCCCGCGGACGCCGACGTCCTGCTCTTCGCCGGCCGGATCCAGCCGCTCAAGGCGCCCGACGTGCTGCTGCGCGCGGTGGCCGAGCTGCTCGAGCGCGAGCCGGGCCGCCGCGCCCGGACTCGTCGTCCCGATCGTCGGCGGTCCCTCCGGCTCCGGGCTCGACAAGCCGCAGTCGCTCGCCGACCTGGCCGCCGAGCTCGGCCTCGCCGACGTGGTCCGGTTCGTGCCGCCGGTCTCGCAGGCCGAGCTGGCCCGGTGGTACGCCGCGGCGACGCTGGTCGCCGTGCCGTCGTACAACGAGTCGTTCGGGCTGGTCGCCGCCGAGGCCCAGGCCACCGGCACCCCGGTCGTCGCCGCCGCCGTCGGCGGCCTGACCACGGTGGTCCGCGACGGCCACAGCGGCCTGCTGGTCGACGGGCCACCGGCACCGACGACTGGGCCGACGCGCTGCAGCCGGGTCCTCGAGCGACGACGCGCTGCGCGCCGCGGCTCGAGGCCGGCGCGCTCGAGCAGGCCCGGCTGTTCTCGTGGGAGCGCCACCGCCGAGGCGACGCTCGAGGTCTACGAGCGGGCCCGCTGCTCGCTCGCCGCGAGCCGTGTCGTGACCGAGCCCGCCGACCGGCTCCGCGACGTACCTCGAGGCCAACGAGCTCGAGTACGACGAGCCGCGGCCCGGCCTGTTCTCGTTCGCCCTGCCCGGGCGAGAAGAAGCTGCAGACCGCCGGTCCGGCTCGACGTCGGCGCGCACGCGCTCGGCGTGCACGCCTTCGTCTGCCGCCGGCCCGACGAGAACCACGAGCGGGTCTACGAGTGGCTGCTGCAGCGCAACCTGAGGATGTACGGCGTCGCGTTCGCCGTCGACCGGCTCGGCGACATCTACCTCGACGGCCGGCTGCCGCTGTCGGTCGGTCGACCGACGACGAGCTCGACCGGCTGCTCGGCGCGGTGCTGACCACCGCCGACGAGTCGTTCAACGCGATCCTCGAGCTCGGCTTCGCCTCCTCGATCCGCAAGGAGTGGGAGTGGCGCAAGCTGCGCGGCGAGTCGACCGCAGAACCTCGAGGCGTTCCGCGGCTGGCTGGAGGCCGACGGCGACGGACGGCTCAGGCTAGCTGGCGAGGACCAGCACGAAGCCGACCAGCGCCGGTAGCGCCTGCACGACCAGGATCCGGCGGTTGACCGTCGCCGCGCCGTACGCGCCCGGCGACGATGACGCAGGCGAGGAAGAAGAGCTTCACGTCGGTCAGGTCGGCCACCAGGCCCCACACCAGCCCGGCGGCCAGGAAGCCGTTGTAGAGCCCCTGGTTGGCGGCGAGCGCCTTGCTCTCGGCGGCGAACGCCGGGCTCGAGGCCGAACGTCCGGTGCCCGGTCGGGGTGTCCCAGAGGAACATCTCGAGCACCAGGAAGTAGAGGTGCAGGGCGGCGACCAGGCCGACCACGACGTCCGCGACGATGCTCACCGGCCGAGATCATGGCAGGACTCAGGCAGGGCGGCGCAGGCTCGTCGGCCAGCGTGCGCGGCTTGCGGCGGGCGACCGCCACACCGACCAGCGCGAGCGCGCCGCCGACGTACGCCATCGCGGGCGGGGTCTCGCCGAGGAAGAGCCAGCCCATCACGATCGTGATCGGCGGGACCAGGTAGGTCGTCACGCCGAGGCTGCTGGCGCGACATGGTGCGCAGCGCGTAGGCGTACGTCGTGAACGCGATCGCGGTCGGGAAGACCCCGAGGTAGACGACCCACCAGATCGTCGGACGCCGAGGCCGCGCGGGTGTCGTCGACCAGCTGGCCCGACGAACGGCAGGCACACGACCGCGCCGACCGTGCAGGCCAGCCAGGTGACGTGGATCGGCCGGCAGCCGGCGACCAGCGGCTTCTGCAGGACCAGGCTGACCGAGTAGACGACCGCGGTGACCAGGCACAGCACGACGCCGAGCACGCTGCGGTCGCCGCTGGAGTCGCCGGAGGCCGTCGCGATCAGGGCGACGCCGCCGAAGGCCAGGGCGAGGCCGAGCGCGAGGTAGAGCGTGAACCGCTCGTCGAGGAACATCGCCGCGAGCAGCGCGATCAGCACCGGCGAGACCTGGATCAGCATCACCGCGGTGCCGGCGTCGACGTGCTGCTCGCCGGCGTTGAGGGCGACGTTGTAGACGCCGAACCACAGCACGCCGATCGTCACGATCGAGACCCACTGGCCGGCCGGTCGGCCGCGGCAGCCCGCGGCCGAGCGCGACGACCGCCGAGGCAGACCGAGCCGACGAGGAGCCGGCCGAGCGACAGCGCAGCCGGGTGAGAAGTCGCCGGCGAGGTGGCGGATCGCGACGAACGCCGAGGCCCACAGCACCAGCGTCACCCCGACCGCGGCCAGCGGCAGCCAGGTCGGGGCAGCGTCGGCTGGTCGGGTGCGGGTGGCGGCCTGGCTCGGCCGAC
Organism: uncultured Actinomycetota bacterium; assembly: GCA_963791175.1. Taxonomy (GTDB): domain Bacteria; phylum Actinomycetota; class Actinomycetes; order Propionibacteriales; family Nocardioidaceae; genus Nocardioides. The sequence continues at coordinate 733,405 of CAWBRC010000004.1, read as the reverse complement.
GTCGCGGTCACGGACCCAGCCTAGGAACTGCCACCGACACCTGACACGCGGATTTCGGACGTCGTCACCACGACATCCGGCCAGCCCCGTCGGCGGACGCAGGACCCGCGGGCGCCGCTGCCGCTGGTGGGCCGGGCCGGCCTACAGGTCGAGCTTGTAGCCCAGGCCGCGCACGGTGACGAGGTACTTCGGCTCGCCCGGGTCGGGCTCGAGCTTGGCGCGCAGCCGCTTGACGTGGACGTCGAGGGTCTTGGTGTCGCCGACGTAGTCGGAGCCCCAGACCCGGTCGATCAGCTGGCCGCGGGTGAGCACCCGGCCGGGGTTGCGCAGGAACATCTCGAGCAGCTCGAACTCCTTGAGCGGCAGCCGCTGCTCCTGCGCCGCCGACGGTGACGACGTGGCGCTCGACGTCCATCCGCACCGGGCCGGCCTCCAGGGTCGCGGGCGCCAGGTCGGGCTCGGGCCGCGGCGCAGCACCGCGCGGATCCGGGCGACCAGCTCGCGCGGGGAGTACGGCTTGGTGACGTAGTCGTCGGCGCCGAGCTCGAGGCCGACCACCTTGTCGACCTCGTCGTCCTTGGCGCTGACCATGATCACCGGCACGCTGGAGGTCTGCCGGATCGGTGCGGCACACCTCGGTGCCGGGGATGCCCGGGCAGCATCAGGTCGAGCAGCACGATGTCGGCGCCGTTGCGGTCGAACTCGGTGAGCGCGGCGTTGCCGTCGGCCGCGATCGCGACCTCGAAGCCCTCCTTGCGGAGCATGTAGGCGAGGGCCTCGCTGTAGCTCTCTTCGTCCTCGACGACGAGTACCCGGGTCACTTCAGTACCTCTTTCTGGATGGGCTCGGGGTGCGCCGTCGGCACCGTGGTGGGGCTGGTGCTGGGGCAGGGTCAGCGTGAACGTCGAGCCCTGGCCCTCGACCGACCACACCCGGATGTCGCCGCCGTGGGTGGCGGCGACGTGCTTGACGATCGAGAGGCCGAGCCCGGTGCCTCCGGTGGAGCGGTGCCGGGCCGGGTCGACCCGGTAGAACCGCTCGAAGATCCGGTCGATCTCGTCGGGCGGGATGCCGATGCCCTGGTCGACCACCGAGATCTCGACCGACGCCTCGTCGGCCTTGGTGGTGACCAGGACGGTGGAGTCGACGCGCGGAGTAGGACACGGCGTTCGCGACCAGGTTGGCGACCGCGGCGGTGACCTGCTCCTCGTTGCCGAACACCTCGAGGCCCGGGGTGCCGCCGGTGACGATGTCGATCCGCTTGGAGTCGGCGTCGATCGCGCTGGTGTCGACGGCGACGCCGATCACGTCGTCGATGCTCGACCGCGGTCGGCGTCTCCAGCGGGTCGTCGGCCTGGAGCCGGGACAGCTCGATGATCTGCTGCACCAGCCGGGAGAGCCGGTCGCTCTCGGTGAGCATCCGGCCGGCGAACCGCTTGACCGCCTCCGGGTCCTCGCTGGCGTCGGAGACCGCCTCGGCCAGCAGCCGGATCGCGCCGACGGGGGTCTTCAGCTCGTGGCTGACGTTGGCGACGAAGTCGCGGCGTACCGCCTCGACCCGGCGCTCGCGGGTGCGGTCCTCGACCAGGGCCAGCACCAGCCGCGAGCCGAGCGGCGCCACCCGGGCGGTGACGTGGCGGGCGGGCGCGCGCGGGCGGTCCATCAGCAGCTCGGTCTCGCGGATCTGGCCGTCGCGGCGTACCTCGTGGACCAGCTCGGTCGAGCTCCTCGGAGACCAGCTGCGGTGCCGCGCACCAGCCCGAGGGCGTACGCCGGCGCGGAGGCCTTCACGACGGTGTCGGTGTCGTCGACGATCACCGCGCTGCTGCGCAGCACCGAGAGGACGGTCGCGACCTCGGGCGGGACGACCGGCTCCTCGGCGACCGGGACGGCGTGACTGCTGGCGGTCGCTGATGTGCCAGGCGAGCACGGCGCCGCCGGCGACGACGGCTCCGAGGACGGCGGCGAGGAACGCCTGTGTCGTCGGGTCCACATCTCGATGGTAGGGCTGCGGTCGCACCGTGTTCGCTTCCGGAGCGTCCGGGGCACCGAACGTTCACCCGTCAGTTCACGTCGTCACCCCGACTGGTCACGTTGCCGACCTACGGTCGCGCGCCATGCGTGAAGCCTTCCACGACCAGCTCGAGTCGATCTTCGACGACCTCGCCGCGATCTGCTCGCCAGGTCGAGGACGGCCGTCCGCCAGCGCCACCGAGGCGCTGCTCAAGGGCGACGCCGAGATCGCCGAGCGGGTCATCAGCGCCGACGTCGAGATCGACCGGGCCCGCGAGCGGGTCGAGGACACGGCGTTCTCCCTGCTCTCCCTCCAGCAGCCGGTCGCCGGCGACCTGCGCGTCGTCGTCGCCGCGCTGCGGATGGTCACCGAGCTCGAGCGGATGGGCGACCTCTCCGTGCACGTCGCCAAGATCGCCCGGCTGCGGGTGCCCAACGTCGCCGTGCCCGAGGAGATCCGGCCGACCGATCAGCCGGATGGCCGAGGTCGCCGAGGACATGGTCCAGCGGGTGCACGACGATCATCACCAGCCGCGACGTCGACGCCGCCATCGAGCTCGGCCGCGACGACGAGGAGATGGACCAGCTGCGCCGGCACGAGCTTCACCGAGCTGCTCTCCGACAACTGGACCCACGGCGTCGAGGCGGCCGTCGACGTGGCCCTGCTCGGCCGCTACTACGAGCGGATCGCCGACCACGCCGTCTCGGTCGCCAACCGGGTCGTCTTCGTCGTCACCGGCGAGAACCCGCCGCGCTGCGGGCCTGAGGCTGACGCCGGCGATCGGCGGACGGTCCCCGGTGATCCGGCGATTCGCGCACGTCGCGACCGCGTTCCTCGGTCGCGGAGCTGCACGATCTCCCGGATCGCCGCGGATCGTCCGCGCCGGCTGCTCAGCGACCCTGGTTCGCGACCGCGGCGGCGGCCTCGGCGGCGGCCTCGGGGTCGAGGTAGCGCCCGCCGGGGACGGTGGGCGCCAGGGCGTCGTCGAGCTCGTAGACCAGCGGCATGCCGGTGGGGATGTTGAGCCCGGCGATGTCCTCGTCGCTGATGCCGTCGAGGTGCTTGACCAGCGCGCGCAGGCTGTTGCCGTGGGCGGCGACCAGCACGGTCTTGCCCGGCGCGCAGGTCGGCGGTGATGTCGGACTCCCAGTAGGGCAGGAACCGGGCGATGACGTCCTTGAGGCACTCGGTGCGGGGCATCTCGTCGCCCGAGGTCGGCGTACTGCGGCAGCCCGGCCTGGGACCACTCGCCGCCGTCCTCGATCGGCGGCGGGGGTACGTCGAAGGAGCGGCGCCAGAGCATGAACTGCTCCTCGCCGTACTCCTCGAGCGTCTGCTTCTTGTTCTTGCCCTGCAGCGCGCCGTAGTGGCGCTCGTTGAGCCGCCAGGAGCGGCGCACCGGGATCCAGTGCCGGTCGGCGACGTCGAGCGCGATCGCCGGCGGTGGTGATCGCCCGGCGCAGCAGCGAGGTGTGCACGACGTCGGGCGGCAGCCCGGCCTCCTTGAGCAGCGTCGCCGCCGTGCTCGGCCTCGGCGCGGCCCTTGTCGCTGAGGGGTACGTCGACCCAGCCGGTGAAGAGGTTCTCGGCGTTCCACTCGCTCTCGCCGTGGCGGAGCAGGACCAGCGTGTGCGTCACGCCGGTCAGTCCTCCCCGAGCACGGCCGGCGCAGTCGTAGGCGTCGCTCGGGCGCTCGTGCTCGGCGACGCGCTCGTCGGAGCTGTCGTCGGACGTCTCGCTGGCTCGCTCGGAGTCGCGACGGGCTCGGACCCGCCGCCGCTGGAGGTGTCGAGGCCGGCGTACTCGTCGCAGGCGAAGACGACCGGCACGTCCATCGTGATCGCTGTCGCCGCTGTCGAAGGTCAGCGTCAGCCGGCGATCATGTCGCCGGCCTCGAAGTCGCCGGTGACGTTGATGCCGCCCTCGTCGGCGAGGTTGACGAAGCCCCGGGCCGGGATCGTCGATCGGCGGTCGACGTCGGCGATCTCGAGGTCCGGCCAGTCGCCGGTGCCGGCCAGTCCCGTCGAAGGTGTCCTCGTCCTCGCTGGAGTTGTTGGCCAGCGAGGCCATGAAGGTGCCGGAGTCGGGCTGGGCGGCCACGACCACGGCGGCCAGCACGTCGACGTCGCCGTCGCGGTCGTTGGTGCCCTCGCCGGGCGTGTAGACCTTGTCGGTCGCCTTGTTGAACCCGCACGAGCTGAGGAGCGGCAGGGCGAGGACGAGGGCTCCTGCGACCAGCCGGAGCGAGCGTCGGGGCTGCATGGCACAGAACCCTAATGGACGCGCTCGGCGCGGCTAGAGCGGCTCCTGCGCGAGCCCGACGTAGGTGCCGGCGAAGGCCAGCGCGACCAGCACCAGCATGGTGTAGGTGCGCGGCCACCCACAGCAGCCGGGAGGCGCCGATCTGCAGCCCGAGCTTCAGCGGCAGGTAGGTCCAGCCGTCCTCGTTGTCGGGCACCAGCCCCCACAGCGCGGTGAGGAAGTGGACGCCGATCCCGAGCAGCGCGGCCAGCGCGGTGACCAGCAGCTCGGGCGGGGCGCCGCGCTCCTGGCCGCCCCAGCCGCCGTAGGAGAGGAACGCCGGGTAGAGCGCGAACGCCGCCGCCCAGGGCAGCCACGAGAAGAAGCCCTTGCGCAGCCAGACCCACTGGCCGACCAGGCCGATGGCCAGCGAGAGCGAGGTAGGCCGACGCCGGCGTACAGGCCGTTGGCGACCGACAGCGGCACCACCAGGAAGACCGCGAGCGCCAGGCAGAACCAGACCGTGCCCGGGTCGAGCCGGCCGTCGGCGAGCGGCTTGCCCGGGCGCTGGTGGCGGGCGTCGCGCTTGCGGTCGACCAGGTCGTTGAACCAGCCGAGGATCACCTGGCCGACGAGCACGGTGCCGAGGATCAGCAGCAGCTCGCGGCTGGGCCGCCCGGCCAGGGCGGCGGCGACGGTCATGCCGACCGCGGTGAGCAGGGCCTGGCGCGGGTGCGCGGCCCGGACCAGCAGGAACGGGGTCAGGTCGCGGACCCGGAACGCCGCTCCCGGTGGGCTCGGTCGGCTGGGTCTGCTCGAGCTCGGGCAGACCGGTCGGTCGCGGTGACGGTCGTCGACGCCGGGGCGGCGCTCGCCTCGGCCGGCTGGACCGCACCAGCGGCCTCCTCGGCCCCGCCCCGCAGGGCCCTCCGACGGCCCCCGCGACCCTCACTCGCCATGCCCCGCAGTATTGACCACGCGGGGCTCGCGCGAGCAGGGCTCGCGGGCCGATGACCTGCGATTTCACCTGTGGAGAGCCTGAGCGCGGGCGCCGTCCGGAGCCCTTCCCGAGGCCCCCTCGCAGCACGAGGGGTCGCCTTTGTCAAGTCCGGATTGTGCCTCTGACCTGCGGAAACAGCGATCAAGCGACGACCGGCGCCGTGTTAGACTGGTCACCTAGGAAGGGGAACTTCACATATGACTTTCACCGTCGGCGAAACGGTCGTCTACCCGAACCACGGGGCCGCGATCATCGAGGACATCGAGATGCGGACCATCAAGGGGGAGGACCGGGAGTACCTCGTCCTCCGGATCGTCGCCCAGCAGGACCTCGTGGTGCGCGTCCCGGCCTGCAACCTCGACCTCGTGGGTGTCCGCGACGTCGTGGACAAGGAGGGCCTCGACCGGGTGTTCGACGTCCTGCGTGCTGCGCACGTCGAGGAGCCGACCAACTGGTCGCGCCGCTACAAGGCCAACCTCGAGAAGCTGCACAGCGGCGACGTCATGAAGGTGGCCGAGGTCGTCCGCGACCTGTGGCGCCGCGAGCGTGACCGTGGCCTGTCGGCCGGCGAGAAGCGGATGCTGGCCAAGGCGCGCCAGATCCTGGTCTCCGAGCTGGCCCTGGCCGAGCACACCAACGAGGACAAGGCCGAGGCCATCCTCGACGAGGTGCTCGCCTCCTGAGCGACGCGCTCTCACCAGACCGCCTCATCGACCCGTCCGAGCACGAGCTCGGGCGGGTCGATGCGTTGGGGACCGTGGTCGAGACCGGCCGCGGGTCGCTGCCGTTCGCGCTGGTGCACGGCGAGCCGCTGGTCGCGGCGGCCGCGTGGGCGCTGGGCGAGGCCGGCGTGACGCTCGTCGACCTCGGCACCGAGCTGGGAGGCGCTGGTCGACGCGGGTGCGCCGTTCGTGCTCCACGACGCGCTCTGCCCGCTCACGCCGCCGGCGTTCGTGGTCGAGTGCGTCGAGCACGCCGAGGCGTCCGCCGCGGTCACCGTCGGCGTCCGCCCGGTCACCGACACGGTCAAGGAGCTGGCCGACGGGCCGGGTCGGCGCCACCGTCGACCGGGCCGGCCTGCTCCAGGTCGTCTCGCCGATCGTGCTGCCGGCCGCCGTGGTGGCCGCCCTCGACGGCGTCCCGACCACCGACTTCGCCGCGCTGGTGGCCGACGCTGGCCGAGCGGTTCCCGGTCGAGACCCTCGAGGCGCCGGCCGAGGCCCGCCGGGTCGCCGACGAGGACGACCTGCGGGTGCTCGAGGCGCTGACCGCGCCGCCGGGGCCACCGGACCCCGGACCGTTAGGGCCGCTCCTCACAGGAGGCGTTCGGCGACGGCCACGTCCTCGGGGAAGGTGACCTTGAGGTTCCCGGGACCACCGTGGACGGCCACGACGGGCAGGTCGGCGTAGCGCTCGAAGCAGGCGGCGGTGTCGGTGCTCTCGTAGCCGTCCTCGGCCGCGCGCCGGTGCGCCTCGAGCAGGGGTACGGCGCGGAAGGCCTGCGGCGTCTGGACGCCGGCCAGCTCGCCGGCGACCGCGGCGCAGGTCGCGGCCGAGCAGCGCCGGCAGCCCCACGACCGGCAGTGCACCGCCGTGCTCGCGAGCCGCGGCCAGCGTCGCGGCGAACAGCGCGGCCCCGGCCAGCGGCCGGGCGCCGTCGTGGACCGCGATGACGTCGACCTCGCCCTCGGCCGACGTCCTCGGCCAGCGTCCGGAGGGCCGCCCACTCCGACGCGTGCCGGGTCGCGCCGCCGCGGACCAGCCGGACCTCGTGGGCGCCGAGCAGCGGCGTCACCGCGTCCCGCACGGCGTCCTCGTCGCCGGCGCGGACCCCGAGGACCAGCCGGGTCACCTCGGCGACCGCGAGCACGGCCCGGACCGACTGGCCGAGCACGGTGCTGTCGCCCAGCGGGAGCAGCACCTTGTTGGTGTCCGCGCCGACCCGGCTCCCGGACCCGGCGGCGAGGATCACGACGGCGGCGGGCACGCACGAGGAAACTGTTTACACGCCGTTGCACGGTCGTCGCCGCCGGAAACACGTCGTCCCTACCTTCGACAAGGTGACGTCCCCGCGCCGATCCCGTCGAGTGGCAGCCCGTCTGCCGGCTCGCCGAGCTCGAGGTCGAGCGAGGGGTGGTCGCGCTGGTGCACGGTCAGGCGGTGGCGATCTTCCGGGTCGACGAGGGCACGGTCCACGCCCTGGCCAACCACGACCCGTTCGACCGGCACGCGGTGCTGGCCAAGGGGATCGTCGGGCGGCAGCGACGACGTGCCGTTCGTGGCCTCGCCGGTGCACAAGCACGCGCTTCGACCTGCGCTCCGGCCAGTGCCTGGACGACGCAGCACGTCTCCGTCGCGGCCTACGACGTCAAGATCGTCGAGGGCGTGGTGCTGGTCGGGCACCGCAAGACCGCGGCGGCCTGAGGCTCAGAGCGCTGCGGGCTCCGCCGCGCGCTCCGGCTCCGGCTCGGGCGCCGGCGCAGCTGCATCCGCCTCCGGCTCGCGGCGCGCGATGCGCCGGCCGGCCAGCCAGGCCGCCATCGGGATGCCTATCGCGTAGAAGCCGATGAGCGAGTTGTCGTCCTGCCCCTGCTCGTGGGTCACCTCGAGCCAGTGCAGGATCACCACCGACAGCAGCAGGTAGCCCACGAACAGCAGCGGCCTGGCCTCGGCCGGCAGCCGGCGCGAGCTCTCGGACGCGAACGACGAGCCGCTGGCCAGCGTCAGCACGACGCCGAAGACGACCACGACGATGGCCGGCAGCCCGGCCAGCCCACCGATGAACGAGAGGTAGTCGCCCCGGCTCATCACCAGCCAGGAGAAGACGAGCAGCGTGGCCAGCGAGACCAGCGCGGCCGGGGTCAGCGACCGCCAGCGCAGGAGCAGGACCAGGAGCACGCCGACGGTGACGACCAGGTCGACCGTGGGGTAGTCGAAGCCGAGCTCGAGGCCCAGCGAGCTCGGGACGAAGATCATCAGGAACCAGGCGCCGACGACGACCAGGGCGGAGCCCAGCTCGTCGCCGAAGCCGCCCGCGCTCCTGCGCATGAGGACCAGCCCGGCCAGGACGGCCAGGCCGCCTCCGATCGCCAGCCCCTCGCCCCCGAGCCAGGTGTAGGGGACGGCGTCGTTGACCTCGCTGCCGAGGTCGGTGTGCAGCTGACCGACCATGAACAGGGCGACCCCCACGCCGAGGACCGACAGCATGGTCGGGGCCGCCAGGGCGAGACTGCCGCCGTACATGGCGCGCTCCTTGGCCAGCTGGTGGTCCTCCGAGGCCGGGAACCGGGTGACCAGCGCGACGACGGTGCCGAGGACGACCAGGCAGACCACCGTGCGCCAGAACGCCACCGGCTGGTAGGTCAGCGTGGCCCGCCACTGGTCCCACTCCAGCGCGACCTGCACGACGACCTTGACCGCGAGCAGCGCCACCAGGACGACGAGCAGCCACCGGCGCCGCAGCACCCGGGCCGGCTCGGTCAGGCTGCTCGAGACGTCGAGCGCGAAGTCGATCACCGCGACCGCCGCGACGTAGACCAGGGGGAGGAGATAGCCGTTGATCTGGTCGATCGAGCCGTCCATGAGGCCGGGGACCAGCAGCGGCAGCCCCTGCCGCTCGGACTCGACGTTCGCCCACTGGAGCGTGCCGTACTGCAGCAGGAGCGCGACGAGCAGGGCGACGCGCAGGACGCCCGTGGTGACGCCGGCCAGGCGCGGCCGGCCCCGCAGCACCGGGTGCAGGACCGCGGACAGGACCAGCAGCCCCGTCGTCCCGAACAGGCCGATCCGGATCAGCGTGGCCCCGTGGTCGAACACCCAGGCGCCGGACCCGAGGCCCGTGCTGGTGACCGTGAAGAGCGCGCCGGTCGCGAGCGCGAGCAGCGCGACCACGACCCTGACCAGCGGGCCGGCGTCGAGCGCGCCCCAGCACAGCAGCGCCCAGCTCAACAGCAGCCCGAGGAGCGTGACGGGCAGCACGGCCCGGGGCAGGAAGCTCAGCTCGTTGCGGGTCCCGTTGAGCTGCAGCAGGACGCCGGTCCGCCACAGGTCCGAGAAGAGCAGCGAGACGAGCAGGAGCCCGAGGAGCACCAGCCCGAACCGGGCCAGCTGACCCTCGGCGCGGGAGAGGCGGTCGAGGCGCAGGTGGCCCTCGCGCACGGGGTCGCGGAACGTGCGCACCCAGAGGGGGCCGAGGAGGACGACGAGCAGTCGGCGCAGCCGGGTCACCCGCCCACCTCCACGACGGTGATCCCGAGGTCCGGCACCAGCAGCCGCCCGTCGGGAGTGCTGCCGACCTGCGGGCGGCTGCTGATAGGTGCCCCGACGGGTTCCCAGGAACCGAGCAGCCGTCCGGTGCGCGCGTCGTGCACCGTGAGGCGGTACTCCGCGTCCTCCACGTCGTGGCCGTTGCCCGACTGCACGAGCAGGACGCGGCCGTCGGCGACGACCGGCACGCCCGACGGCGTCCGCCGCATGGTCAGCGACCACAGCACCGCGCCGGTCCGGGCGTCGTACGCCCGGGCGACGTGGCCGTCCATGGACACGACGACCCCGTCGCCCACGGCCGGGCCCTGGAAGGGCGCCGGGTCGCTCACCGGCCGGGCCCAGAGGCGCTCACCCGTCGCGGCGTCGTACGCCGCCACGGCGGCGCTGTCCGCCGACCGGGACACCGTGAGGGCGTAGACCATGCCCCCGGCGTGGGCCGCGGGACCGAAGAGCTGCGCGTCCGGGTCCCGCCACAGCTCCGCGCCGGTCGCGCCGTCGTACCGCGCGAGCCCGCCGCCGCCGTAGACGACGTCGCCGTCGGGCAGGACGGTCGGCGTCGTGGCGGACCGCTCGTCGGGCACCGGGGTCGCCCAGCGCACCGCTCCGCTGTGCAGGTCGACGGCCGCCAACCCGGCGTCCGCGATGCCGTAGAACACCGTGGTCCCGTCGGTCGCGGGCACGGTGCCGAACGACGGCTCGCCGCCGGGGGCCTCCCACAGCACCGTCCCGTCCTCGAGCCGGAGCCCCTGGACCTGGTCGCCGGTCCTGGTGACGACGATGTCGTCGGCGACCACGGCTCCAGCGTGCGTGGAGTCGGGCGTCTCGGCGAGGACGGTGGTGCTGCCGTCCGGGCCGATCCGCAGCAGCTGGGTGTACGACGCCATGACGACGTCGTCGCCCGCCAGCACCGGTGGCTCGGCAGGCGCCCCGAGGAACTCCCGGTGGTCGAGCCGCAGGTGCACCCCCGAGGACGCGCCGGCCCGGGTCGGGTAGGCGAAGAGGACGGAGTTGGTCGCGCCGTTGCCGGCCGCCACCAGCACGAGGTCGTCGCCGACGAGGCCGGGGGCGACGTCGTTGAACCACGCGTCCCCCGGCGCGGACACCGGCAGCTCCCACCGGTCGACGAGCCGCCCGTCGGTGAGGCCGTAGACCCGGACCTCGCCGTTCCGGAGCCCGAGGACGACCTCGTCGCCCACGATGGCCGGCAGGCTGCTCCCGTCGGGCAGCTCCCGGCGCCACAGCTCGTGCCCGTCGTCGGTGTCGTAGGCGGTGACCTGGCCGAAGTCCGTGGTCACGACCACGCCGTTGCCCGCCGCGAGGGGCCTCTCGCTGAGGCCGCGCCCGCGCGACTGCCACTCGATCTCGCCGTCGGTCGAGAACGCGTGCACCACGCCGTCGCCGTCCAGCACGAGCACGTGGTCCTCCGCCGCCACCGGCCCCTGCGCCAGGCCCGGGACGAACGACGTCGACCAGGCCACCTCGCCGTCCTCGGGGTCCAGGGCACTGAGGGTCCCGGACTGGTCTCCGGTGAGGAGGTGCTCGCCGTCGTAGGCGACGGCGTTGCGCACCGCGGCGTCCAGCTCCTGGATCCACGCCGTCGAGCCGTCGGTGAGCTCGAGCGCGGTGAGCCTCCCGTCGTCGGTCGGCACCGCCACCACGCCGCCGACCACGGCGGGTGCGGCCGACACGATGTCGGGCAGCTCGCGCATCCACAGAGCCCGGCCGTCCGCCACCGACAGCGCCCAGACCTGCTTGAGGCTGTCCGCCACGAGCACGGCGTCGCCCGCGAGCACCGGGGCGCTCATGATCGGCCCGCGCAGCCGGAGCCGCCACCGCAGCTCGCCGGTGTCGGTGGTGCGCAGCGAGACCGCGCCGTTCCGCTCGGCGTAGACCATCACCTCGCCGTCGGAGACCGGCGGGTGCAGGGCGTGCTCGGCGCGCATGTCGCTCCACGCGAGCTCGCGACCCAGCTCCCCGTCGGGTACGGCGAACGTCCGGCCGGCGTCGAACCCGAACGTCGCGCCGGGCACGGTCTGGACGTCGCCGACCGGCTCGGGGTCGTGCCCCTCGGCGTACCAGTTCCCCTCGACGCCGTGGAACTCCGTGAGCTCCTCGGTGATGTCCACGTCGGTCTCCTCGACGCGGTCCCGGCTCTTGACGGTGCCGTACCCGGGGCAGGTCCACTCCTCGAGGACCTCGGTCGCGTCGGGGTCGTTGGTCTCGTCGTCGTCGAGCGTGACCGGGACCGTGTTCACGAAGTGCGCGCAGTCCTCGAAGGTGTGCCCGCCGGCCTCGACGTCGGCGACCTCCGTCAGCTGGGTCTCCGAGGAGTACGCGATGTCGCCGACCAGGCCCTCGTAGTCCCAGGCCGCACCCTCCTCGGCGGGCAGGCGGTAGGCGACGATCGGCGGCTCGATCTGGTACCAGGTGTCCGCCTCCTCCTGGGCGTGCTGGTACATCGTGTTGCCCTCGACGCCGAGGAACGAGCGGAACGACCGCGGCCCGCCCGAGCCCGGGTAGTCGGTGTAGTGGCGGCTCACCGCGGTCATCGAGCGCAGGCCGCCGGAGTCGTCGGGCTGGCCCGCGGGCGCGACCACCTGGCTGGTGCGCGTGCCCGACGGCTCGCCGTGGTCGAAGACGTCGTAGACCCAGGTGGTGCCGAGGTCCAGCGGCTGCTCCTCACGCATCGCCGCCAGGTCGTCCTCGGGCACCACCGCGGCCACCCCGGCCACCAGCGCCGCCGGCACCAGCACGAGGGCAGGCAGCCACGCCGCGATCGCTCGCGTCCTGCTCATCGCCGCACCCGCCCTACAGGCCGTCCGGGAGCTCGGTCGGTCAGCACGTCGTCGCCGCCGAACGCGGCGTCCTGCCAGACCAGCCGGTTGCCGGAGAGCGACGGGAAGCCCTGCTGGCCGCCCTCGGGGATCAGGTCGTAGACCTTGCCGCTGGCCGAGCGAGGCCAGGTAGAGGTCGGTGTCCGGGTAGCGGCGAGACCGCCGCCGGCCACCCCGGCCTCGAGGGGGCCCTTGTTCTCGGCCCAGACGACGTAGCGGTCGTTCATGGTGACGCCGAACGGCGCGGCCGCGCCGCTGAGCCGGAACTGCTGGCCGTCGGCGGTGAACAGCGCTGCGGTGCCGCCGTCGTCGACCGCCACCACGTTCCCGCCGTACGCCGCGACGCGAGATCACCGCGCCGTCGAGCTGGCCGACCTGGGTGAGCCTGGCCGCCGGGCTGCCAGACGAAGCACCTGGCCGCCGTCGGTGCCGATGCCGACCATGCCGCCGCCGGTGCCGAGACCGGTGATGGTGTCGCCGCTGCAGCCCGGTCGACCTGGGCGCTGGTGACCTGGCCGGCCGGGTCGACGAACGAGACCGTGTCGTCGCCGCCGACCCACGCGGCGCCGGTGTCGGAGCCGGCCAGCCCGGCCGCGAGCGTCGGCCTCGAACGGCACCTGGTCGAGCGTGGCGGCGCCGCCGTCGGCGGCGTAGCGGTTGATCCGGCCGTTGAGGTCGAGGGTGACCAGGGCGTCGCCGCCGAAGGCGACCTCGGCCACGTCCGACGAGGCGCCCTTCGAGGGGGTGGCGCCGCCGAGCTTGGTCGACGCGGCGTAGCCGAAGTTGTCGCCGTCGCCGCTCACGTCGAGCCAGGCCACGCTGTCGCGGCTCACCACCGGGTGCAGCTGGGTGGACGGCGACGCCGAGCCACCGGTGTCGCCGCCGAGCTGCGCCGGTGTCGGGGCAGCCGGCGCAGATCTTCTCCTGGTCGAAGACCTCGCGGGCGGTGCGCAGCACGACCGGGTCGAGCTGCGGAGTCGACGATCACCTGCTCGACCGCGGCCCGCGCGTCGAGGAATCCCGAGGTCGGGCCGAGCCGGGTGGTCAGCGCGGCGTACACGACCCTGTCGAAGGCCTGGGCGAGCGGCGAGTCGTTGCCGGGCTTGCCGTCGATCTTGGCCAGGTTGACCCGGATCGACCAGAGCGCGTTGTTCCAGATCGCGGAGTTGTAGTGCACGCCGCCCTGGTCCTGGCTGCTGAAGCCGAGCAGCTTGAGCCGGTAGCCGGGGTCGAGGACGCGCAGGTAGTCGTCGAAGTCGTTGCCGTTGAGCATGTAGCGCAGCGACAGGCTGCCGTCGGGGTTGCGGCTTGCAGAAGAGCGTCTCCTCCGTGTAGCCGGTGCAGCCGCCCTCGAAGATCGCGACGCTGTCCGTGCCCTTGACCCGGTTGCCGATCACGTTGCCGAAGTAGTCGGAGAAGCTCTCGTTGAGCGCGCCGGACTGGCCGGTGTACTTCAGCCCGGCCGAGGTGGCGGTGACGCCGTGGGTGATCTCGTGGCCGGCGGTGTCGATCTCGACCTCGGTCACCTCGGCCTGGCCCTCCGCGTCGGTGGTGCACGGGTTGCCGTAGACCATCTGCGGCTGGCGCAGCGAGCTGGTGAAGAAGGAGTTGCAGAAGTCCGAGGGCCCGTAGTGGACCGACGAGACCATCGAGCCGCCCTGGCCGTCCCACGAGTCGCGGCCCAGCGACGCGTAGTAGTCGTAGACGTCGCGGCTCAGCGCCTGCGCGGCCATCGCCTCGGCGTCGCGGATCTTGGTGTCCGGGCTGACCACGAGCTTGCCGGGCAGCTGCCCGCTGTTCGTTGACCCGCGTGGCGTCGTACGTCGAGATGCCGCCGGTCCTGCGCTGCTGGTCCCACGACGGGCGTGGTGGTGTCGACGCAGCACGACGCCCTCGTCGGTCTGGACGCCGTGGCCGGTGAGGGTGCCGCCGATCGGGTTGGGGCCGGTGATCTCGACCGAGTTCGGGTCTGGCGTCGGCCGCGACCAGGTCGCCGGCGACCGGTGGACCCGGTGCAGGTACGTCGCCGCCGCGGCCGCCCAGGGCAGCGCGACCCGGCCCTCGCCGGTGACCGGCTGGACGCTGAGGATGTCGCCGGTGGTGGCGTCGATGTAGTAGTCGGCGGCGGCCAGCGGGGTGGTGCCGTCGGCCAGCGCGGCCACGGTGACCAGCCAGGCCAGCACGCCGGCGCCGCGCGGCAGCACCACCAGCGACGGCGGCGCCTGCGCGGTGCCGCTCGACGCCTGCTCGGCGATCGGCGCGCGCCTGGTCGGCCGGCAGCGGTCGGCGTCGTCGAGACGTCGAGGCCCGGGGAAGACCCGGCCGCGGACGCCGGTCAGCCGGTCGTCGCGCTCGACGAAGACGAGCGACGCGTCGAGCGACCGGGACGTCGCCGACGGCCTGGGTGGCCTTCGTGGTGACGATGCCGGGCACCGTCTGGCTGTCGGGCTCGCCGAGCCGCAGCACCGAGGAGTCGACGCCGAACAGCGCCGGGCCGTAGCTCGTCCATGAACGCCGTCGGCGTCGCCCGGCCACGACCCGCCGCTCAGCTCGGAGAGGTAGCCGGTGACGTCGTCCTGGCGGCCGATCCAGCCGGTGTGCGGTCTCGTCGCGCAGCGCGTCGATGGCCTTCTGCAGACGCGGCGATGCCGGGCCCGCACGTCGGAGCCGCCGGCCGCCCCGCCGCGCCGGGGTCGGCCCTGGTGGTCGGTGACCCACGTCTCGGAGACGACCAGCGTCACCGGCTCGCGTGGCCGCCGTCGGCCGCCGTCGATCCCGTCGATGCCGGTGTCGCAGCCGGTGGCCACCAGGCCGAGCGCGACGACCAGCGGGGCCAGCCACCAGCGGCGGCCGCCCGGACGACGCGCGTCATCAGAGCCCTCCAGGTACGGCGGCGGTGAAGATGTCGTCACCGCCGTAGGTCGGCGTCCTGCCAGACCAGCTGGCGGCCGGAGATGGACGGGAACCCCTGCTGCGCGGGGGCGCGGGTGCAGGTCGTAGATCTTGCCGGTCGCCGAGCGAGAGCAGGTAGAGGTCGGTCTCCGGGTACGGCGAGGTGCCGCCCGGGACGACCGGGGTCTGGATCCGGCCGACGGCCTCGGCCCACACGACGTACTCGCCGGACATCGTGGCGCCGAACGGCGTGGCGCTGCCGCGACACCTCGAGCGGTCTGGCCGTCGGCGGTGAACAGCACCGACGCGATGGCTGTCGTCGATCGCGAAGACCGGGCCGCCGTACGTCGCCGTGGAGAGGACCGCGCCTGGAGCTGGCCGACCTGGCGGAAGTCGCCGCTGCCGGGCGTTCCAGACGAAGACCCGGCCCTGGTCGGTGCCGATCGCGACCGTGCCGCCGCCGGCGGCGATCGAGGTGATCGGTGTCGCCCTGCAGCCCGGGCACGCTCGGTCTGGAGACAGGTGCCGTCCGCGTCGACGTACTTGACCGTCGACGCCGCGGCTGAGCCAGGCGGCGCCCGGCGTCGGAGCCGGAGAAGCCGGCGGCCACGGTGGCCTCGGGCTGGACGTTGTCGATCACGGTGCTGTCCGAGCCGACGGTGCGGGTCACCCGGCCGCGGAGGTCGAGCGACCGATCGCGTCGCCGGCGAAGCCGACCTCGAGCGCGTCGGGGGTGGGCGACAGGCTGCGGCGCGCCGAGCCGCCGAGCGACGTGGTCGCGGCGTACCCGGCGAAGTCGCTGTTCGAGCTCAGGTCGAGCCAGAGCACCCGGTCGCCGGAGATCGACGGGTGCAGCTGGGTCTGCGGCGAGGTGGTGACGGCGTCGCCGGCCAGCTCGCTCGCGGTCGGGCAGCCGGTGCAGATCTTGTCGGCGTCGAAGACCTCGCGGGCGGTGCGCAGGACCACCGGGTCGAGCTGGGAGTCGATGATCACCTGCTCGACCGCGGCCCGCGCGTCGACGAAGCCGCTGGTCGGTGTGAGCCGGGTGGCGAGCGCGCCGTAGACGGCGCGGTCGAAGGCTGGTGCGCCAGCGGGAGGTGTTGCCGGGCTGGCCGTCGATCTGGGCCAGCCGGGTGCGGATGCTCCACAGCGCGTTGTTCCAGATCGCCGAGTTGTAGTGCACGCCGCCGTAGTCCTGCTTGTAGTTGATCAGCAGCAGCAGCCGCTGCGCCCGGCGTCGAGGATGCGCAGGTAGTCGTCGAAGTCGCTGCCGTTGAGCATGTAGCGGAACGACAGGCGCCGTCCGGGTTCGCCACGCACAGCTGGCTCGTGCGGGGATCCCGGCGCAGGCGTCCTCGCCGATCGCCACGCTGTCGTTGCCGTGGATCAGGTTGCCGATGACGTTGCCGAAGTAGTCGGAGAAGCTCTCGTTGAGCGCGCCCGACTGGCCGGTGTAGAGCAGTCCGGCGGTCGTCGCGGTGACGCCGTGGGTGACCTCGTGCGCCGGCGATGTCGGGCTCGACGAAGGTCCGGCTGAGCTGCTTGCCCCTGCAGGACGCACGGGTTGCCGTAGACCATCTGCGGCTGGCGCAGGTAGCCGGCGAAGAACGCGTTGCAGTAGTCCTCGGGCCCGAAGTGGACCGAGCTGATCAGCGGTGCCGCCCTGGTCGTCCCAGGAGTCGCGGCCGAGGCTCTCGTAGTAGTCGACGATCCTGTGGCTGTAGGCCTGCGCGGCGATCGCGTCCGGGTCGGTGATCTGCGTGCTCGGGCTGACCGACCAGCTTGCCGGGCAGCCGGATCTCGTTCTTGAGCGCCGAGGCGTCGTAGGTCTGGATCGCGCCGGTGCGGCTGCTCGGCGTCCCAGGCCGCGGTGGTGGTGTCGGTCAGCTCGACGCCGTCGCCGGTCTGCAGGCCGTACGCCGTGAGCGTCGCGGCCGAGCGGGTCGGTGCCGGTGACCTCGACGCTGTTGGGGTCGCGGCCGCGCGCCGGCCGCCTGCGACCGGCCGACGGGGTGGGGCACCGGCGGCGAGCGACCTCGGCCGAGACCGGCCGGACGTCGACGAGGTCACCGGTGTGCGCGTCGATGTAGTAGCGGCCCGCCGCATGTCGCTCCGGCGTCTCGCCGACGACCACGACCTCCCACGCCAGCACGCCGGTGCCGGAGGGCAGCACCACGAGCCGGGGCGGTGCCGTCGGTGGTCCCACCGGACGCCTCGGCCGCGGTGGTCGTCGCCTGCTCGGCGGTGATCGTCGGCGTGGTGTCGACGGTCAGCCCGGGGAAGACCCGGCCGCGGACGCCGGTGACCCGCTGGTCGTCGGTGCTGGCGGGCTGAGCCGCGGCCGGTGAAGACCAGGGTGGCGTCGAGGACCGGCACCGTCGCCGAGCGCCTGGGTCGCCCGGGTGGTCGTGACGTTCGGGACGGTCTCGGTGTCCGGCGTCCTCGAAGCGCAGCGTGGAGGAGTCGACCCCGAACAGGGCCGGGCCGTGCTCGTCCATGAACGCCGCCGGGCTCGCCGGGCCAGGAGCCGCCGGAGAGCTCGGCGAGGAATCCGGTGACGTCGTCCTGGCGGCCGACCCAGCCGGTGTGGGTCGTCCGGAGCGCAGTCGGCTCGACGGCGTCCTGGAGGCTGCGCCGCATCCGGGCCGCGGCCTCGCCGCCGCTGCCCTGGTGGCTCTGGACCCAGGTCTCGGAGACGACCAGCGTCACTGGCTCCCGGTCGTCGTCGGCGCCCTCGATCGGGGTCTGGCAGCCGGTCGCGAAGAGCGCCGAGCACGGCCACCGCGAGGACCGCCCACCAGCGGCCGGTGCGTCCCGCGTCCGGGCAGGCGTAGACGGGCGGGTACTGATCATGGCTACGCGATGGTCGGGGCCCGGTTGTCCCGAAGTCAATGACCCGTCCGGGCACGGCGAAAGATAGTCCTCCGTCCTGGGTGCTCCTGCATGCGGCCGGAACTGACACCATGCCCGCAGCAGCGCGCCCGTCGCGGCGTGCTCGCCTGCCATGGACCCGAACTGAGGAGTGATTCACGTGGCGTGTCCGACGTGTTCGTCCGACAACCCGGAGGTGGCGTCGTTCTGCCACCGCTGCGGGACGTCGTTGGTGCGGCCCGGTGATGCGAAGCGCTCGGCGTCGTACGCCGTCCAGTCGGCCGAGGGAGTGACCCAGTTCGCCCTCATCTCGACCGTCATGCCGCACACCTCGCGGCGCTCGGCCGACAACTACCGCTGGGCGATGATCATCTCGGGCGTGCTGATCCTGGGCGCGACCGCGCTCGGCCTGCTGCCGATCGCCATCGCCGCCGCCGCCTTCCTGGTGCCGCTGGCCTACCTCGTCTACATCGACGACGTGAACCTCTGGGAGGAGGCGCCGACCGCGGTCGTGGTCGGCCTCTTCGTGGCGACCGGCGCGCTGTCGGTGCTGGTCTCGCTGTTCTTCTTCGACTGGGTCTTCGACGCGCAGTGGGCGAGCTTCGCCGGCGGCGGCCGCGCCCGCGGCGGCATCGGCTCGCTGTCGTTCCCGGCGCTGCTGATCTTCGCGGTGCTGCTGCCGGTCGTCGCCGAGGTCGCCAAGAACGTCTTCGCGGTGCTGCTCGCCGCGCGGCCCGCAGTTCGACGACATGATCGACGGCCTCACCTTCGGCGTCGCGGCCGGCACCGCCTACGCCGCGTTCGAGACCATCGTCGTCTACTCCTCGGTCTTCACCGCCCAGGACTTCCGGACCACGTCGGGCATCGCGTCGTGGATGATCGTCGTGCGTCAACGTGATGGTCGTGAAGTCGCTGATCTACGGCACCGCGACCGGCATCGCGGTGGCGTCGTTCTCCGGCAAGGGCGAGGGGTACGACGGCTTCACGCCGACGTACTTCGCGAACTTCGGCCTCGCGGTCGGTCGCCAACATCGCCTACTGGCTCGGCGTCCGGCTGATGGCCTACCTGCCGTTCGGCAACGCGCTCGGCCTGATCTGGGGCTTCGCTGATCCTGGCCGCGCTGGTCGTCAAGATCCGGATGATGCTCCAGGCGGCGCTGCTCGAGGCCGCGGTCGAGGCCGCCGCCAAGGGTGACGGCTCGGAGGACAGGCGCTCGACGTTCGTCGAGACCTTCTGCCCCGAGTGCGAGAACCTGCTGCTCGACCAACGCGTCGTTCTGCATCGTGTGCGGCACCTCGGTCCGCTCGAGCTCGCAGGCAGGCCCGGTCGGCCATGGGGATCGAGCGCCGACGCGGCTCCGCCGCGGGGCTGTCGCCTGACCGACGACGCCCGACCGATCCCGGCCACCCCGGCCCGACTGCCGAGCGAGCACGCCGGCCAGCACGCCGCGACCACCGCCGCCGACCACGCCGCCGGTGAAGGGCACCGGCGGAGTACTTCAACAGCAGCCGGCTCAAGGTGATCGGCCTGATCACCGCGGCCACCGTCGCCGTCGGCGCGCTCGGCGGCATCGCCGGCGTCGCCTTCGACCCCGACCCGGTCGCCGAAGGACAACGTCATCCAGCCGGGCGGCGACGGAGGCACCCGGCTCGCGCCGCAGGTCGCTGGGCGCCCGGGCAACTCCTCGCCGCACGGGCACGGCGCGAGGTCGCCGTTCACCTCGCGGGCTCCCGGGCTCGGACGCGACCTCGACGCCCGAGCTCGGTGGGCAGCGTCTCGCCCGGCTCGGGCGGGTTCTCCGACGTCGCCGACCGACGAGCGCCACCGACGGCGACCGACGAGCCGACGCCGAGCGACGGCGGCGACACCTGTGAGCGGCGGCCGCGGCGCGACCATCGAGGCGACCGGGCGTGGACATCTACGTGCCGGACGGCTGGACACGTGGACTTCCAGGACGAGAACCGGGTCTTCCAGAGCGACGGCCAGGACAGCTTCTCGTTCGCGTTCAGCTACGTCGACGACCCGTCGACGGCGGCCGGCGACGTCATCACGCAGAACCTCGAGAACCTGCTGCCGCCGGAGAACTACACGCAGCTGCAGACCTCCGACGTGGTGCCGCTCGAGCCGTTCGGCTCGGTCGTCTCGCTGGCCGGCATCGAGTACGAAGCGCTCTGGGTCGACAACCAGGGGTCGATCAGCATCCACGGCCAGATCTACGTGGGTGTCCGCCAGGACGGCACCGTGCTGGGCATCCTCGATCGAGCACGTCCCGGCCGAGGACTTCGAGTCGGCCGTTCGAGGAGCATGATGCCCGATCCTCGACAACTCCTTCAACCGGTTCGGCGGGCTGGGCTGACAGCCGCCACCCTCGGGGTGTCCGCCGCTGTGCGGCGGGCACCCAGCCGGTCGCGTCAGCTGACGACGAGCGCGGTGGCGAGCGCCGCCACGCCCTCGCCGCGGCCGGTGAGGCCGAGCCCGTCGGTGGTCGTCGCCGACACCGACACCGGGGCGCCCGAGCGCCGCGCTGAGCGCGGCCTCCGCCTCGGCCCGGCGCGGGCCGAGCCTGGGCCGGTTGCCGACCACCTGGACGGCGGCGTTGCCGATCCGGAAGCCGGCCGCGCGCACCCGCCGCGCGGTCTCCTCGAGCAGCGCGGTGCCCGAGGCGCCGGCCCACTGCGGGTCCGACGTACCGAACTGCGAGCCGAGGTCGCCCAGGCCGGCCGCCGAGAGCAGCGCGTCGCAGAGCGCGTGCGCGGCGACGTCGGCGTCGGAGTGGCCCTCGAGCCCCTGCGGCTCGTCCGGCCAGGCCAGCCCGGCCAGGTGCAGGGGTACGCCGTCGGCGTACCGGTGCACGTCGACGCCCAGCCCGACGCGGGGCAGGCTGCTCGGTGCCGGGGTCGCTCACCCGCCGCATCATGCCCGGTCCGACCGGCGCGCGTAACGAATGAGGGCTGTGGGGGACAATCGCGACGTGAGGACGTTCCGCGGGGCGTGGTCGCTCGCCGGCCTCGCCGCCGGTGTCGCGGGCCTCGCGACCAGCTACTTCGTGGCGATGGCGATGACGCATCCGCGAGTCGCCCGGTCGTCGCGGTCGCCGAGCTCGTCATCCGGCTCACCCCCGGCTGGCTGGCGGAGTACCTCATCGGCCTGGTCGGCCGGCTGGACAAGCCGCTGCTGCTGCTCGGGCATCTTCGTGGTCGCTCGGGCTGGTCTTCGCCTGGGCCGGCCGGCTCGCGCGGCGGACCTGGTGGGCGCCGACGCATCGTGTACGGCGCGCTGGCCGTGGTCGGCGGCCGTGGCGGTGTCCGCCCAGCGCGGGGCCAGCAGCGTCGACCTCGTCCCGGTGGCCGTCGGCTTCGTGACCTGGCTGGTCGCGCTCTCGCTGCTCACCGAGCCGCTGCGGCACGCCGACCTGGCCGTGGCCCACGCCAGCGAGCCCGCTGCCGGCCGGGCAGCACGAGACCGTCGACCTCGTCGGGGCGGCGGGCCGCCGAGCTGTCCTCGCGCGGACCACACCCGGCGCACGCTTCGTGATCCGGGCCGGGCTGATCGCGGCCGGCGCCGTGGTGCTCGGCGCCGCCGGGCCGGGTGGTCGGCCGCGGCCGCCGCCACGTGGAGGAGTCGCGCCGGCTGCTCCGGCTGCCCGCAGGTCACCGAGCCGCGGGTGCCGCCGGCGGCCCGGATCGGGCTCAAGGGGGTCTCGCCCTGGCAGACCGGCGAACGGCGAGCTTCTACCTGCATCCACACCGCGATCGTCGTCCCCGCCATCGAGCCGAACGAACTGGTCGCTGCGGATCCACGGCAAGGTCGACCGGGAGATCACGCTCACCTACGCCGAGCTGGTCGGCCGGCGAGTTCACCGAGGCCTGGGTCACCCTCAACTGCGTGTCCAACGAGGTCGGCGGCCCGCTGATCGGCAACGCGTGGTGGAGCGGCGTCCGGCTCGCCGACATCCTGGCCGAGGCCGGCCCGCACGCCGGCGCGGACGCCGTGCTGCAGACCTCGGACGACGGCTGGACGTGCGGCACCCCGCTGGCCGCGCTCACCGACGACCGCAACGCGATGCTCGCGATCGCGATGAACGGCGCGCCGCTGCCGATCGAGCACGGCTTCCCGGTCCGGACGGTCGTGCCGGGGCTGTACGGCTACGTCTCGGCGTGCAAGTGGGTCGTCGACATGGAGGTCACCGCGCTTCGACGAGATCTCGGCGTACTGGACCGAGCGGGGCTGGAGCGAGCAGGGGCCGGTGAAGATGTCCTCGCGGATCGACGTGCCGCGTTCGGGGGCGGAGGTGCCGGCCGGCGCAGGTGACCTTCGGCGGCGTCGCGTGGGCGCAGCACACCGGCATCGAGGGCGTGGAGTTCTCCGTCGACGGCGGTGCCTGGCGGACCGCCGAGATCGCGGCGGTGCCGACCGACGACACGTGGGTGCAGTGGAAGGGCGTCGCCGAGGTCGAGGAGGGCGACCACACCGTGCGGGTGCGCGCGATCGACAAGACGGGCACCGTGCAGACCGGCGTCGAGCAGGACGTGGTGCCCGACGGCGCGACCGGGTGGCACACCGTGGACTTCTCCGCAGCTAGCGCGCTCAGCCTCGATCGGCTCCCAGACCAGCTCGGCCACGTCGATGACCAGGTCGGACCGGCGTCGCCCGCTGGGCGTGACGGACTTCGGCGCTCGCGCGCCGGCTGCGCCCTGGTCGTCGGCGGCAGCGGTGGCCTCGGGCTGGCCGTCGTGCGCATGCTCGCGTCGCGCGGCTCGGCCGTCGCGCTCACCTACCGCTCTCGCGCCGACGCCGCCGCGTCGGCGGTCGACGCGGCCCGCGGCTGGGGCGTGCACGCCTCGGCGCACCAGCTCGACGTCACGGATCCGCCGCGGAGTGCGCCGCGGTCGTCGACGCCGTCGCGGCGTCGTACGGCGGGCTCCACACGCTCGTCCACGCCGCCGGGCCGCACGTCCCGATGCGGCACCTGTCCGCGGTCGACGCCGCCCGACCTGGCCGAGCAGCTGGCCGAGGACGCGGCCGGCTTCTTCAACGTCGTCCATCCCGCCCTGCCGCACCTGCGGGTCGCCGAGGGCTCGGTGGTCGCGGTCACCACGGCCGCGACCGCCCGCTACCCGGTCCGCGACGGCCTCTCGTCGGCGCCCAAGGCCGCGGTCGAGGCGCTGGTCCGCGCGCTGGCCGCCGAGGAGGGCCGCTACGGCGTCCGCGTCAACGCCGTCGGCCCCGGCATGCTCACCGACGGCATGGCCGCGCGGCTCATCGCCTCCGGCGAGCTCTCCGAGGAGGCGCTGGCCGTCGCCCGCCGCAACATCCCGCTGCGCCGCTTCGGCACCGCCACCGACGTCGCCGAGGCGGTCTGCTTCCTGGCCTCCGACCGGGCCGGCTTCGTCTCCGGCCAGAAGCTCGACGTCGACGGCGGCTGGTCGGTGTGATGATCGGGGCGTGAAGCGTGAGGAGCTCGTCCGGCGGATGGACGTGGCGACGCTGGGCGTCTTCGACATCGCGTCGACCTACCTCGGGGTGAAGCTGGGGCTCTACCGCTCGCTGGCCGACGACGGCCCGGCGACGGCCGCCGAGCTGGCCGCGCGGACCGGGACCGACGCGCGGCTGGTGCGGGAGTGGCTCGAGCAGCAGGGCGCCACCGAGCTGCTGGACGCCGAGCAGGACGGCGAGGCGTGGCGGTTCTCCCTGCCGGCCGGGCACGCCGCGGTGCTGCTCGATCCCGACGCCGTCGATGGCGTGGCCGGCACCGTCATGCTCGCTGGTGGCCGACCTCGCCCAGGTGCCGCGGCTGGTGGAGTCGTTCCGCACCGGCCGGGGGATCCCGTACGCCGACTACGGCCCGGACGAGGCCGAGGGACAGGCCCTCGGCACCCGGCCGGTCTACCGGTCCGAGGTGAGCGCTTGGCTGGCCGCCGTACCCGGCCTGCCCGAGCGGCTCGCCTCCGACGGGGCGCGGGTCCTCGACATCGGGTGCGGTGTCGGCTGGTCGAGCGTCTGCATGGCGCAGGCCCACCCCGGCCTCACCGTGGACGGCGTCGACCTCGACCCCGGCTCGATCTCCGCGGCCCGCGGGGTCGCCGCGGCCGAGGGCGTCTCGGACCGGGTGACGCTTCGAGCTCCGCGACGCCGCCACCCTCGCCGGCGCGGGCTACGACCTCGCCACGATGTTCGAGATGGTCCACGACCTGGCCCGGCCGGTCGAGGCGCTCCGCGCCGCCCGGGAGGCCCTCGAGCCCCGACGGCGTCGTCCTGGTCGCCGACGAGCCCGTCGGTGACGCCTTCGCCGGGCCGGCCGACGACGAGGAGCGCCGCTACCACGGCTACAGCGTCCTGCACTGCCTGCCCGCGAGCATGACCGAGCCCGGCTCCGCCGCCACCGGCACCGTGATGCGCCCCGACACCCTGCGCCGCTACGCCACCGACGCAGGGTTCACCTCGGTCGAGGTGCTGCCGGTCGAGAGCGCGGCGTTCCGGCTGTACCTGCTGCGGCCCTGACGCTGTCGACCGCTTCCGTCATGAGTCCTCTGGCTGCGTAGCGCTGCCTTGCGTCGGCGGGCACGGGTGGACGCAGGACGCCGCTGGGCTCCTGGTCGCGTTCGGTCGGGTCGGTCGATCCCGGTTGCCCAGGTGCGCCGGGTGAAGGCGACCTTCCCGCCGGGCAGGTGGGTCGTGGTGTAGGTGGGGTCGTGGGCGCGGGCGTGGTGGCGGGGGCAGAGCAGGAGCCCGTCGTTGTCGGTGCCGCCGCCGCGGCTCCAGGGGATGGGGTGGTGCAGGTGGCAGAGTCCGGGTGGCCAGTCGCAGCCCTCGGCGGTGCAGCCGCCCTGTTCGAGGGTCTTGGCGATCCGTTGGGCTCCGGTGTGGAAGCGCCGGGTGCGGCCGAGGTCGAGGACCTGGGACTTGCCGCCGAGGACGGCGGGGATGATCCCGGCCTCACACGCCAGTCGCCGAGCTTGGCCGGCACTGATCGACTCGCCGGTGTCGAGCCGGGCGGCCTTGAGGCCGCCGAGGAGGGCGTCGAGGGTCATGGTCACGACGACGGTGGCGTTGACCCCGCCGGCCTTCGGGAGGTCCTTGGTGGGGTAGCGCTGGATCAGCTCGGTGAACGCCCGCCCCAGCCGCTCCGGGCCGGGCTTCCGCTCGCCGAGCGGCCCGTGAGCGCGGCGCGGTGTTTGGGGGCGGCGAACGCCAGGAGGGCCTTCTTGAGCGCGGCGCCGGTGAGGGTGTCGAGGGTGAACCGGCCGTGGACCTTGCCGTGTCCGTCCTCCCACATCGTCGAGCCGGGTGGCGGCGGCCGCGTCGCGTTCCTCGCGCTCCAACAGCTTGGCCTCGTGGGCGTCGGCCGCATCCGGGGCCACGACCTCGAGGAGCCGGCGTCCGAACCGCTTCAACGCGCGGGCGTCGAAGTGCTCGGCCTCGGCGAGCAGGTGGGCCTCGGCGTCCTGGACCAGGTCGGGGTCGAGGTCGGCGGGGAGGTCGTCGAGGGCCCGGAGGACGGCCTCGGCCTGCTCGACGTGCACCCGCCCCTCGGCGAGGGCGTCGCGGGTCTGGTCGTGGGACTCCAGCCCGGCGGCGAGCCGGACCGTGCGGTGCGCCGGCGGCGCGGGTGGTCTTCGTGCTGGTGGGCCAGCCAGGTCGCGGTCGACGTGGCACCGGACTGGCCGGGGATGTCGAGCGCCTCGGCCTGGGCGACCAGCCGGGCCTCGAGCTCGGCGAGCTGGGCCTTCGCGGCCTGGACCTCGCTCGATGGCCGTGGTCGTCTCGGTGGCGTCCATCGACCACAACGGCACCCCGGCCACCGCAGCCAGCTGGTCGCGCACGCCCGCCATCGCCCGGGTGACCCGGTGCGGGTGGTGCGCGATCGCCGTCATGACACCTATCCAAGCAGCGACCACCGACAGTCCGACGGGCCCGGAAGCCCTTGTCCACAAGGGAAATCGGTCACGTCCCGGGGTCGGGTCAGTGGGCTGGCTGCGGTGGTCTCGACAGGCTCGACCCGCGGTGGTCCAGCGAGTGCCTTCGTGCCGGTCCCCACCGCCGCGCGCACCGCAGCCAGCACTCTCCGGCACCCCCAAGGGCGCGCCCCAGCGCTACGTCCTACCAGTTCCCGGGCGACGGCGGCAGCGGGTGGGCGGCGTCGTGGATGACGTACGCCGTGCCGCCGGAGCCGCCGAGCCAGGCGGCCTCGAGCTGGGCGCGGTCGTAGGTGCGGCGGACGCCGCGCGGCGGTGGAGGCGGCGGGGTCGTTGACGACCACGTCGCCCGTGGCGGTGAAGCCGACGATCACCAGCAGGTGGCCGGCGGTGGACGGAGATGGGGGCGCCGGTACAGCGCCGCCGCGACGAGAAGGACACCGAGGCGATCACCGGGATGCCGGCCGCGACGAGCGACTCGGCCTCGCGTCAGCGAACGGAGCCGGGTGACGAAGGCGGAGAGGCCGCGGGAGGCGGCGTACGCGGTGTTGAACGGCCAGTTGCCGGTGCCTCTCGTACGACGCGTCGTACGTCCGCCGCGCGACCTCGTCGACCCACGGGTCCGGGCGCGGGCCGACCCACGCGTAGCGACGAGGCGGCGGGCAGCCGGCCGTAGTAGCCGAGCACCATCGCGGTCGAGGTCGGCGAGCACCAGGCCTCGCCGCCGCCGCCGTACTGCGGGAAGTCGCCGCGGTGCACCATCTGCGAGTAGCGCGGCACGTCGAGCACGACCCCGCGCGCCGCGCCGGGGGCGGAGACGGCCGGCACCGACGACGGGCAGCCGGGAGGCCACCGCGCCGAGCATCGAGACGGACGGCGAGGCCGAGGACGCGCCGGAGCGGCGCATCAGCCGGACCTGGAGCTGGTACGACGAGGCGCCGGCGCCGGAGGCCTTCCAGGTGTCGACGTCGACGCGGCCGAGGGCGTCGGACTGGCCGGGCACCGAGGTGCGCCGCACGTGCTTGTCCGAGGAGGCCCAGCGGCCCAGGACCATCCACCGGACCGGTCGGTCGCCGCCGGCGAGCCGGACCCGGACCTCGACCCAGCTGTTCCGCGGCGTGCCGGCCGACCACGACGCGACCAGCTGGGTGAGCGCCGAAGCCCGGGCGCGACGGGCGGCGAGGTCCAGGTGCCCACGTCGTACCGGCGTGCCGCGGTAGCGCGCGCTGCTTGCGCGGTGTCCTTGAGGACCAGCGCGCCGTGCTTGAGGCGGAGTGCCGGACCTGCTGCCGGTGCGGAAGGCCGGGCCGCCCTCCCAGCGGGCGAACGCCGACCTGCCGGTCCGAGGCGCGCGACGGCGAGGCCGCCGCGGGGCCGGTGGTGGGCACGGCCACCAGCATCCCGGCGAGGAGCCGAGCACACAGAGCGGCAGCAGCCGACGCATCCGTCGAGGCTACGTCACACCGGTCACTCCCGTCACACGAACCGATGCCTCGCGCACCCTCGTGGAGCGGGCGGTACACGCGTACTCTGCGGCATGGTCGGCTCGGCACTGGGGTCGCCGGCAGAGGGAGACTCAGAAATGAGCGGGGTGTGACCCACAACGTCTCGGGAGTCCTGCTGGTCGAGGACGACGAGGGCGATGCGCTGCTCGTGCGTGAGTGCGCGCTGCGCCCGTCTCGAAACCACCTGAGGCCGCGTCGGGAATCGGTGCGGCCACGGTCGTCTCCCTAGACTTGACCAGTGCTCAGGCTCTACGACACCCAGACCCGCGAGGTCCGTGACTTCGTGCCCCTCGAGGAGGGGAAGGCGGGTCTCTACGTCTGCGGCCTGACCGTGCAGTCCGAGCCGCACGTCGGCCACGTCCGGTCGGCGGTGAACTTCGACGTGCTCCAGCGCTGGCTGCGCCACCGCGGCTACGACGTCACGTTCATCCGCAACGTCACCGACATCGACGACAAGATCCTGGTCAAGGCGGCCGAGCAGGGCCGGCCCTGGTACAACCTCGCCTACGCGATGAAGCGCGAGCTCGACCGGGCCTACGAGGCGCTCAACGTCGCGCCGCCGACCTACGAGCCGGCCGCCACCGGCCACGTCCCCGAGATGCTCGAGCTGATCGGCCAGCTGATCGAGAGGGGCCACGCGTACGCCGCCGAGGACGGCTCCGGCGACGTCTACTTCGACGTGCGCTCCTGGCCGGCGTACGGCGAGCTGACCCACCAGAGGATCGACGACATGGAGGCGGCCGAGGACGCCGACCCGCGCGGCAAGCGCGACCCGCGCGACTTCGCGCTCTGGAAGGGCTGGAAGAAGGAGACCGAGCCGGAGACCGCCGCGTGGCCGAGCCCGTGGGGCCCGGGCCGCCCGGGCTGGCACATCGAGTGCTCCGCGATGGCCGGCAAGTACCTCGGCACCGCCTTCGACATCCACGGCGGCGGCGTCGACCTGCGCTTCCCGCACCACGAGAACGAGCAGGCCCAGTCGCGCGCGGCCGGGCACCCGTTCGCGTCGTACTGGATGCACAACGCCTGGATCACCACCGCCGGCGAGAAGATGAGCAAGTCGCTCGGCAACAGCCTGCTGATCCCCGAGGTGCTGAAGCGGGTGCGCGGCATCGAGCTGCGCTACTACCTCGTCGCCGCGCACTACCGCAGCCACGTCGAGTTCAGCTTCGAGGCGCTCGACGAGGCCGCGGTCGGCTTCCGGCGGATCGAGAACTTCCTCGACCGGGCCGGCGACGGCCGAGCCGGGCGAGGTCCCGGAGGCGTTCGCCGCGGCGATGGACGACGACCTCGGCACGCCGGCCGCGGTCGCGGTGCTCTACGACGCGGTGCGCGAGGGCAACCGGCAGCTCGCCGCCGGCGAGGACGCCGACGGCGACCGCCGGTCAGGTCCGCGCGATGCTCGACGTGCTCGGCCTCGACCCGGCCGACCCGGCCTGGCCGAGCGCCGGCGGCGCGGACGCCAAGCTGACCAGCGCCGTCGACGTCCTCGTCGCCGGGCTGCTCGAGCAGCGCGCCGAGGCCCGCGCGGCCAAGGACTTCGCCACCGCCGACGCGATCCGCGACCGGATCAAGGCCGCCGGCATCGAGATCGAGGACACCCCCGCACGGCCCGAAGTGGAGCATCTGATGAACGCCAGAGCCGCTATCCCGACGGGAGCTAGATGGCGGGCAACAGCCAGCGCAAGGGCTCGATCCGCAAGACCGGCAAGGGAAGCCGACCGCCGGGCTCCGGTGGCCGGGTCAAGCGCGGCCTCGAGGGCAAGGGGCCGACGCCCAAGGCCAAGGACCGCCCCTACCACCAGGCGCACAAGGCCGCGAAGCAGCAAGGCGGCGAAGTCCGCGGCGGCGCGGCCGAAGCGTCGCACGACCGGCGACGCCGAGTGGATCGCCGGCCGCAACTCCGTCGTCGAGGCGCTGCGCGAGGGCGTGCCGGTCAACGGCGCTGTACGTCGCCGAGGGCGCCGAGCGCGACGGCCGGCTGCGCGAGGCGTTCCGGCTGGCCAGCGAGCGCGGCATCAGCCTGCTCGAGGTCACCAAGGGCGAGCTCGACCGGATGACCGGCGGCGCCGTGCACCAGGGGCTGGCCGCGCGGATCCCGGCGTACGAGTACGCCCACCCCGACGACCTCCTCGACCGCGCGAAGGAGCTGGGCGAGCCGCCGCTGATCGTCGCCCTCGACCAGGTCACCGACCCGCGCAACCTCGGCGCCGCGATCCGCAGCGCGGCGGCTTCGGCGCGCACGGCGTCGTCATCCCCGAGCGCCGCGCGGCCGGCATGACCGCGTCGGCCTGGAAGACCAGCGCCGGCGCGGCCGCCCGGATCCCGGTGGCCCAGACGGTCAACCTGGTCCGCCAGCTCAAGAGCCTACCAGGAGGCCGGCTGCATGGTGGTCGGCCTGGCCGCGGACGGCGACGTCGCGCTGCCCGACCTCGACCTGGCCGACGGCCCGCTGGTCGTCGTGGTCGGCTCCGAGGGCGACGGCCTGTCCCGCCTGGTCGCCGAGACCTGCGACCAGCTGCGTCTCGATCCCGATGGCCAACCAGGTCGAGTCCCTCAACGCCGGCGTCGCCGCCTCGGTCGCCCTCTACGCGGTCGCGCAGGCGCGCGCCTAGACCGTGAGCGTCCGGACGCGCCGGGTCTTCGTCGGCGCGGCGTACGCTCGTGTGCGTGGGCGCTGCTGACCGTGGTCTGCAGCACGCGGTCATCTTCCTGCACAGCAGCCGGGAGACCACGCTGGCCAGCCACGACGCCGTGATCCGGCCCGACCTGTCCGGCCACGTCGTGCTGCTCACCGGGCCGGTGCTGCCCGACGTCCGGGTGCCGACCGGCGGAGCGGGTCGGCGTCGCGGTCCAGCTCGGCAAGACCGACGCCGCCGAGCACCGACGAGCTGGTCGACCGGTACGCCCTGATCGCCAGCCAGCCCGAGGGCCCCGAGGCGCGGGTCCGCGAGGTGCTGGCCGACCTCGTCGTCGACTCGCTGGTGCGCGGCGCGCGCGCTGGCGCTGGTGCCGATCGTGGTCTGGCTGCTGATCGGCCGGAGCGCCGCCGGCGCGCGCTCGTTCGCGCGCGGCCCGCCAGCGCCGCGGCCATCGCGCTGCTCGCTCGCGGCTCGGCCGTGGTCGGCGGTCGTGGCCGCGCAGCCGTGGGCGCGACGACGAGGAGACCCTCGACAGCGAGGAGGAGTGGCAGTCGCTGGCGCGAGTTCCTCGGCCCCGACGTGCCGCTCCCGGAGGAGCTGGACGACGTCGAGGTCCGCGGCGACGTCACCACCAGCCAGACCCGGCGGCTGATCGAGAGCGCGGTCGACACCTACGAGGAGGGCAAGACCTTCTACCGCGACGCCGCCGAGGCGGCCGCCGACCTCGACCTGCGGCAGCCGGAGGAGGGCGAGACGGTGGTCCTGCTCGTCTCCGACCGGCACGACAACATCGGCATGGACCGCGGTCGCCCGCGCGGTCGGCGACGCGGCCGGCGCCGACGGCGGTCTTCGACGCGCGGCGACGACACCTCGACCGGCAGCACCTGGGAGGCGTTCTCCCTCGACTCGCTGGACGCCGCCTTCGACGACGGGCCGTACGCCGACAGCGTGGGCGGTCACCGGCAACCACGACCACGGCGCCTTCGTCGGCGACTACCTCGCCGACCACGGCTGGACCATGCTCGACGGCGAGGTGGTCGACGGCCCGGCCGGGACCCGGCTGCTCGGCGTCGGCGACCCGCGCTCCAGCGGGCTCGGCAGCTGGCGCGACGAGAGCGGGCTGAGCTTCGACGAGGTCGGCGACCGGCTCGCGGACGCGGCCTGCGAGGCCGACGACGACGGCGACCGGATCGCGCACGATCCTGGTCCACGACGCCAACATGGGCGACGAGGCGCTGGAGCGCGGCTGCGCCGACCTGGTCGTCGGCGGCCACCTGCACGTCCAGAGCGGCCCGACCGCGGTGGCCGGCGAGAACGGCGCGGTCGGCTACAGCTACACGACCGGCACCACCGGCGGCGCGGCGTACGCCATCGCGGTCGGCGCCGCCGATCCGCCGACCCGCCGGGATCACGCCTGCTCACCTACCGCGACGGCCGCCCGGTCGGCGTCCAGTCGGTCACCCTCGACACCAACGGCGACCTTCACGGTCGGCGACTTACGTCGACGCTCGACCCGATCGCCGCAGCGAGTAGCAGCGCAGCGGCGCTGACCTCGTCACTCAGTCGCTCGGCGTGACGGTGACCGGCGTCACCTTTGCGCCGACGGGCGTCGTTGACGGCGCAACTGATACGTGTTCTAGTTCGCGCCTGGGAGGACCCCGTGCCCCGTCTCGCCGTGCGTCCCGGCGTCGCCCGCACCGTGTCCGCGGGCGGCGCGCTCGTGCTCGCCCTGAGCCTGGCGGCCTGCGGCTCGCAGCTCGACCCCGACGCAGGTGGCCGGCGCCAGCCGGCGGCGGCGCCGGACCGCCCAGGGCGGTGAGGTCGTCCCCGGCGCCACCGGCGCCGGCGACGACCACCGGCGGGTCGGCACGACCACCGGTGGCACCGGCGCCAGCCGGCAGCACGACGACCGGTGGCGGCACGACCGGCGGCGGCACGACGGCCGGCGGCGCACCGGCGTCGGCGGGTGCCGGCGGCCGGTGGCGGCGGTGGCGGCGGTGCCGCACGGCGAGCGGCGACAACGCCGCCGACGGCGGCGGCGACAAGGCGCAGCTGCGACGGCTTCAAGAACGGTCCCGGCATCACCGACACCGAGATCACCATCGGCAACGCCTCCGACATCTCCGGCCCGGTGCCCGGGCTCTTCGAGTCCGAGCCAGGAGGCGGTCAAGGCCTACGTCGCCTACTTCAACTCCACCAGCGACATCTGCGGCCGCAAGCTCGAGCTCGCGACGCTACGACAGCCGCACCGACGCCGGCGCCGACCAGCAGGCCTACGCCAAGGGCTGCGACGAGGTGTTCGCGATGGTCGGCTCGATGTCGGCCTTCGACTCCGGCGGCGCGGCGACCGCCCAGTCGCTGCGGGCTGCCCGACATCCGGTCGGCCGCGGTCACCAAGGACCGCAACGCCTGCACGACCTGCTTCGCCGCCCAGTCGGTCAACACCGGCGAGTGCGAGAACGCGTCCCGGCGACTTCGTCAAGAAGAACTACCCGGACGCCGCCGCGCACGCCGCGCGTGCTCTACATCAACGCCGGCGCCGCGGCCGAGAACGGCCCGGTCGCAGGTCCGCGGCGATGACCAAGCAGGGGCTGCACTTCGACGTACGTCCAGGGCATCGACGTCTCGGAGTTCAACTACGCGCCGTACGTCCAGCAGCTGAAGGACAAGGGCGTCAAGGTGGTCGTTCTGGGTCGGCGCCTACCAGCACGTCGCGTGCGGCTCGCCCAGGCCATGCAGCAGCAGCGGCTACAAGCCCGACGTCTACCTGCGCGACCCCACCGACTACATCCCCGACTTCGTCGAGACCGGCGGCGACGCGGTCGACGGGCACCGTCGTCTTCCTCAACTTCGTGCCGTTCGAGGAGGCCGGCAGCAACACAGGAGATGCAGCTCTACCGAGCTGGCTCCAGCAGGTGAGCCCCGGCGCGACGCCGACCTTCTTCGGCGTCTTCGCCTGGTCGGCGGCGCGGCTGTTCGTCGAGCAGGCGACCGCGCTCGGCGGCAAGCTGACCCGGGCGACGCTCGTCGACGCGCTGCAAGAACGTCGACAACTGGACCGCCAACGGCATGCACGTCCCCGCAGCACGTCGGCACCAAGCGGACCGGCGACTGCTGGCGGTTCATCCAGCTCAGCGGCGGCACGTGGAGCCCGGTCGGCGGGACCAAGTACACCTGCGCCGGCACGACCCCGGGCTGAGGAGCACGACCATGAGCTCCTTCATCGCCTACACCCTCTTCGGCCTCTTCTCCGGCGCGGCGTACGCGATCGCGGCCAGCGGCCTGGTGCTGACCTACACCACCACCCGGGTCTTCAACATCGCCCACGGCGCCTTCGGCATGCTGCTGGCCTTCGTGTTCTGGGACTTCAGCGTCCGGCAGGGGATGCCGACCTGGCTGGCGCTGGTCCTGGTGCTCGTTCGTGGTGGCGCCGGCGATCGGCTGGTTCATCGCGCGGTTCGTGGCCCGCGGCCTCGGTGACGCGCCCGGTCGAGCGTCTCGCTGGTCGTCACCGTGGCGCTGCTCGTCGGCTGCATCGGCGTGGCCGCAGCAGATCTGGCCCGCCGGAGCCGCGCACCGTCCTGCCGTTCTTCCCCGGCAACGACGTTCAGCATCGGCGAGCACCACGTCACCGCGCACCAGGTCATCACGATCGCTGGCCTCGGTCGTCGTCGCGGTCGGCCTCTTCCTGCTGCTCACCCGCACCCGGATCGGCACCGCGATGCGGGCCTCGGTCGACAACCCCGAGCTGCTCCGGCTCTTCGGCGGCAAGCCCGACCAGGTCGCCGCGCTGGCCTGGATGATCGGGGTCTCGCTGGCCGGCGCTCGGCGGCATCCTGCTGGTCCCGACCGTCGGGCCTCGACTACTACGCGCTCACCCTGCTGGTCATCAACGCCTACGCCGCCGCGATGCTGGGCCGGCTCAAGAGCCTGCCGCTGACCTTCGTCGGCGCGATGGGGCTGGGCCTCGCTGCAGTCCTACGCCGTCGGCTACGTGCACGATCGACGGCGCGCTCTCGCCAGGCTGCGAGAACGTCGTCCCGGCGCTGTTCCTCTTCGTCGTGGTCGTGGCGCTGCCCCAGGCGCAGCTGCGGATCGGCCAGGTCAAGGGCATCGTCTCCGCGCCGCTGCCGTCGCTGCCGCAGGACGATGGGCTGGAGCGCGGCGCTGCTGCTGTTCGTGGCGCCTGCTCGCCGGCTCGCTGTCGGAGGCCAACCTGCTGCTGGTCGGCACCGCCGCGACGTTCGCGATCGTGATGCTCTCGCTGGTGCTGCTCACCGGGTACGGCGGCCACGTCTCGCTGGCGCAGCTCACCTTCGCCGGCGTCGGCGCGCTCGACCTACGCCAAGCTCGACGAGCCCAACCTCTACGGCCTGCTGCGTCTCCGCGCTGGTCGCCGCGGGCGTCGGCGCCCTGGTGGCGCTGCCGGTGCTCCGGCTGACCGGCCTCTACCTCGCGCTGGCCACGCTCGCCTTCGCCTCGATCATGGACAAGATGGTCTTCCAGGCCGACTTCGCCTTCGGCTTCAACGGCACCGCTGCCGGCCGAGCGGCTCTCGATCCTCGGGCAC
The DNA here is from genome assembly GCA_963791175.1 of uncultured Actinomycetota bacterium. Classification (GTDB taxonomy): domain Bacteria; phylum Actinomycetota; class Actinomycetes; order Propionibacteriales; family Nocardioidaceae; genus Nocardioides. Next base: position 698,656 of record CAWBRC010000004.1, on the reverse strand, counting down.
CCGATCGGCTCGACCGGCGGCTACGTCTTCGTGATGGCGGTCTTCCTCGTCCTGATCGCGCTGGGCGCTGCTGCTGCTGCGCCGCGGCGTGGTCGGCCGGCTGCTGATCGCGATGCGCGACAGCCCGGCGGCGTGCGGCACGCTCGGCCTCGACATGCGCTGGTTCCGGGTCGGCCTGTTCGCGCTCTCCGCCGGCATCGCCGGGCTGGCCGGCGGCGCTGTTCGCCGGGCTGCGGCAGCACCATCGGCGCGGGCGACTTCAGCTACTTCAACAGCCTGCTGCTGCTGCTGCTGCGCCGTCGGTCTTCGGCGTCACCTCGGTGACCGGCGCCGTCGCTCGGCGGCGTCGCGCTGATGCTGCTGCCGGTGCTGCAGAGCGACCACCCGTCAGCTGGCCGGGCTGCTCTTCGTGGTGCTCGGCGTCGGCGCGGTCGCTCCTGGCCGGACCCGAACGGCCTGGCCAACCTGCTGTTCGGGCTCGGCCGCTGGCTCGAGCGCCGGATCGCGCCGGCGCATCCGGGCCAACCTGCCGACGCCTGCCCGGCGCCGAGCGGCCGTCGCGGACGACGCCGACGACCGCCGTCGACCGAGTCGACGAGTCCGAGGGGGTGCCCGCCCATGCGCACTGAGCCGCTCCTCGAGGTTGACGACGTCGTCGTCCAGTTCGGCGGCGTCACCGCCGTCGACCACGCGTCGTTCGTCGCCGAGGCGGGCCGGATCACCGGCCTGATCGGCCCCAACGGCGCCGGCAAGACCACCTGCTTCAACGTGATCACCGGCCTGCAGAAGCCGACCCGCGGCAAGGTCCGGTTCGACGGCCGCAACGTCACCCGACACGCCGGTGCACCGCCGGGCCCGGCGCGGCATGGGCCGCACCTTCCAGCGGCTCGAGGCGTTCGGCTCGCTGACGGTGCGCGACAACGTGCGGGTCGCCCACGACATCCACCGCGGCCTGCTCGGCCTGGTCCGGCCCGCGCGCGCCGACGTCGACGGGCTGCTCGAGCGGGTCGGCATCGCGGCGTACGCCGACGAGCGCGCCGACTCGATCCCGACCGGCACCGCCCGGCTGCTCGAGCTGGCCCGCTGCCTGGCCGGCGACCCGCAGCTGCTGCTGCTCGACGAGCCGTCGTCGGGTCTGGACGAGACCGAGACCGAGGCGTTCGGCGAGCTGCTCGCGCGAGCTGGCCGCCGAGGGCCGCGGCGATCCTGATGGTCGAGCACGACATGGACCTGGTGATGTCGGTCTGCGACGAGATCCACGTGCTCGACTTCGGCCAGGTCATCGCCTCGGGCGCCCCGGCCGAGATCCGCGCCGACCCCGCCGTGCAGCAGGCCTACCTCGGCTACGCCGACGAGGCGGACGGCCGAGCACGACGCCGCCGACGAGACCCGCACCGACCTGCAGCCGGTCGAGGCGACCAGGACGATCCCGGCGGTGACCGCGATGACCGTCCCGATCCTCGAGGTCGTCGACCTGCACGCGGCGTACGGCCGGATCGAGGTGCTGCGCGGCGTCGACCTGCACCGTGCCCAAGGGTGCGGTGATGGCGCTGCTCGGCCCGAACGGCGCCGGCAAGTCCACGCTCATCAAGATCATCAGCGGCCAGAAGAAGCCGACGTCCGGCGACGTCCACCTCGGCGGCGTCGACGTGCAGGACGCCGGCGCCCGAGGAGCTCGCCCGGGTCGGGCTCTGCACGATGCCCGAGGGCCGCTCGGTGTTCCCGAACCTCACCGTCGAGGAGAACCTCACGCTGATGTCGTACGCCGGCGTCGCCGGCCGCCGGCGGTCCTCGACACGGCGTTCTCCTACTTCCCCCGGCTGCACGAGCGCCGCGACCAGCTCGCCGGCACGATGTCCGGCGGCGAGCAGCAGATGCTGGCGATGTCGCGGGCGCTGGCCTCCGACCCGGCGCTGCTGCTCCTCGACGAGCTGTCGATGGGCCTGGCGCCGCTGATCGTCGACGAGCTCTACGAGACCGTCGCCCAGATCGCCGCGAGCGGCGTCTCGATCCTCTGCATCGAGCAGTTCGCCCGCACCGCGCTGCGGGTCGCCGACTACGCCGCCGTGATGAGCGGCGGCCGGGTCGTCGCCACCGGCGAGCCCGCCGAGATCCTCGACACCATGTCCGACGTCATCCTCGGAGGGGCAGCATGAAGCGATCACTGATCCCGGTGGTCGCCGCGGCGCTGGCCGGCGCACGTCGCTGCCGTGTCACGCGGCCGCGCCGCGCGCCGACGCGGCCGCCGACGGCGCGCGGCGTTCAGCGGCTACAGCAGCAGCGGCGGTCGCGACGCCGGTCAAGGTCGAGATCTTCGAGCCGACCATCCCGATCCCGACCGAGCCCGCAGGCCGAGCTCGACATCGGCTACGCCAAGGTCAAGGCCGACACGCGGCACTCGACCAGGGGCCGGGCCAGCTTCCTGTGGCCCGGCGACGCGCGTCGGCGAGGGGCTCAAGACCTTCGTCGAGCAGCTCGGCCTGCCCGACCGCAGCTCGGCGAGAACGGCTACCCGGTCCAGGTGAACTCGCAGTACCCCTCGCGACACCACCGAAGGCGACGAACCGCCGTTCCCCGGCACCTCGATGACGCACGACGTCCGAGCGACGGCACGACCCGCGCGACCGTCGGGCTTCTCCAACGACTGCAACGCCGGCGACGGCGCCGGTGACGACTCCGGCGACCCGACCGACGACGGCGGCGCTGGCGTCCCCGGCCTGCCCGGCCTGCCCCTGCTCGAGAACCTCGACGACATCCTGGCCGTGGTCGGCCTGGGCCGTGGCGTCGGCGCCGCTCCCGAGCTCCTCGGCGTCGGGCACGTCCTCCCGCAGCTCGGCGACGGCCGAGGACGGCTCGGCCAACGACGGGTCAGGCGCGGGCGACTCCGACGCCTGCCAGCTCCCGGCAGCCCTGGCGGCCCTGGTCGACGTCGAACGGGTACGTCGCCGACACCCAGTCGGTGGCCGGCACCGACGCGGTCACCACGACCTCGCGCGCGGCGCTCGGCGACGTCCGGCTGCTCGGCGGCATCGTCACGCTGTCCGGGCATCAGCGTCGACGCTGATCTCCACCAGCGACGGCACGACGGGCGTGGCCAAGGGCCGGGCCGACTACGGCACGATGACGATCGCCGGCCAGACCTTCGGCATCGGTCCCGAGGGCTTCGTCGCCGCCGGGCCAGTCCGGCCCGATCCCCGGGCTGCCCGACGACCCGACCGCCGCCCTGGCCGCGCTCGGCATCACGGTCGCAGCTGCCCGAAGCCGACGTACAAGGCCGTCGGCGACAAGGCCTCCGGCAGTGGTCGAGGGGCTGATCGTCACCATCGACCTCAAGACCCTCGCACCGGTGCTGTCGCAGCTCCAGCTCGGGCCGATCCTCGACCAGGTCCCGTTCCCGCCGAGGCGGCGCCGCTCAAGAGCGCGCTCGGCGCGATCGGGAACCTCTCGCCGCGGGTCGTGCTGCACCTCGGCTACACCACGGCCGCCGTCGACACCGTCCAGCCGCTCGACCTGCCCGACGCCGTACCGGACAACGACCCGACCGGTGACGAGGGGGAGGACGCCGGCGGCGCGGCCAGCGGTGGGGCCATCGGCGGCGGAGGTGCGGCGGGCCTCGGCGGCAGCGCGCTTCCCGGTGGCGACGCCTCCGCCGACCGCCGCCCACGGCCACGACGGCGCCGCCGCTCACCGACGCGGCGCTCACCGCCGGCCTGCCGCCGCTGTTCTCGATCCCCGGCGCTGCTGCTCGTCGCCGGCCTCGGCGGTGCGCTGCTGGCCGGCAGCTACGTCCGCAGGATCGGCGCGCTGGCCCTCGGCGGTGCCGGCGCCTGCCCCCACGGCCTCGACTCCGGCCTCCCCGACCTGCGAAAGGTGCAGCTGATGACCACGATGCCACCACGGCGCCACGGCCCGCACCCCCGCCAGCGGCTCCCGGCTCGGCGCCGGCACCGCCCTGCCCGGGCGGCGCGGCCGCAGCGGCGCCGCGCCGCTGAAGAACGACAACTCCCGGCTCTTCCAGCAGGTGCTGTTCTGGGTCGGGCGCCTCGCTGCTGCCGCTCGGCCTCGTCGTGATCGTGCTGGGCTGGTACGGCGTCGCGAACACGCCGTTCGGCTACGACCAGCTGTCGTACATGATCTCCGGCGGCTTCGGCGGCCTCGGCGCTCACCTTCGTCGGCGGGTTCCTCTACTTCGGCTCCTGGCTGGCCCGGATCGCCGAGGACAACCGGGAGGCCTCCCGCCGGCTCGCCGACACCCTGCTGGTGCTCGCCGACGTCACCTCGCGCGCGGCCTCGCTCGACGACCAGGGCGTCGACGTCGTCCGCGCTCCCGGTCACCGCCGGCGACGGGACCACGATGCACCGCCGCGACTGCTCCCTGGTCGCGCACCGCGACGACCTGCGCCCGGTCGGCGAGAACACGGCCGGGCTCGTGGCCTGCCGGGTCTGCAGGCCCTGAGGTCCGTGGACCGCCACAGCGGTCAGGCGTCGGGCGTGACCGCGGCCGGCGCGGAGGTGATCGCCTCGTCCGGCTTGTGCTTGAGCACGGTCGTCGATGTAGTCGCGCGGCGGCGTCGAAGGTGTCGACGTCGTGGCCGGCCTGCTCGGCGAGGTACCACCGGTGCGCGAGCACCTCGTGGAAGACCTCGGCCGGCTCGAGCTTGCCGCGCGCGTCGGCGGGATCATCGCGACGACCGGCTCGTAGATCTCGTCGAGCCAGCGGTTCGCGACCAGGTGCCGGTCCTCGCGGCCGAGGTTGAAGTGCGGCGGTGTACGACGCGATGTCGTTGAGCAGCCGCCGGGCCTGGGCGTCCTCGACGTGCAGCCCGGTGAGCCCCTGCAGCTCGCGCTGGTGGTGGCCGGCCTCGACGACCTTGGGCTGGATCCGGACCTGGTCGCCGTCGAAGTCGGTGACGATGTCGAGCTCGTCGACGTCGAAGCCGAGGTCGTTGAGCCGCTCGATCCGCTGCTCGATCCGCCACATCTCGTCGGCGGAGAACTCCTCCTCGGCGGTCAGCTCGCTCCCACAGCGCGTGCGTAGCGCGGCTCGAGCAGCTCGACGATCTCGTGGGCCTCGCACCTCGTGGCTCGAGCGACTCGCTGGCCTGCAGGTCGAGCAGCTCGGCGAAGACGTTCTCGGTGGCGATGGTGAGGTCGTACTCGCGCATCGACGTCGGACAGGCTGGGCCGCAGCTCGCCGGTCTCCGCGTCCACGAGGTACGCCGCGAAGCCGCCGGCGCTGCGCCGGAACAGCACGTTGGACAGCGACACGTCGCCCCAGAAGAAGTCCGCGAGGTGCAGCCGGACCAGCAGCACCACCAGCGCGTCGACCAGCGACGGGCAGGCTGTCGTGCGGTCAGGCCGTGGCTGAACAGGCTGCGGTAGGGCAGCGAGAACCGCAGGTGCTCGGTGAGCAGCGCGCTCGGCAGCTCCTCGCCGTCGGCGTCGACCCGGCCGGTCACCACGCCCTGCGGGACCACCGCGGGCAGGTTGAGCCGCTGCAGGTCGCGCAGCAGCCGGTACTCGCGGAACGCGATCTCCTCGACGGTCTCCTTCACGGCGTACACCCGGTCGCGCAGCCGCACGATCCGGACCACGTGCCGCGACAGGCCGCGGGGGAGCGGCACGACGTACGGCTCGCCCCACTCCTCGAGCGGCATCGACCAGGGCAGCGTGACGATCGCCGGGTCCGGCCGGCTCGCGACGATCCGCAGCGCCATGCGGTCCAGGCTAGTGCCGCCAGCGGGATAGTCCGTGACGATCTTGCGGTGGAGAACAGTGTTCGGACAGCCATTTCGTCACGGACTACCGCGGCGTGGTCACCACGGGCGGCGGTCCGGGTCGAGGAGCACGGCGCCGGGACCGCGGTCGGCGAGGTCGTCGCCGGGGTTGGTGAGCGCGCAGGACTTGAGGCTCAGGCAGCCGCAGCCGATGCAGCCGTCGAGCCGGTCGCGGAGCAGCTCGATCCGCGCGGATCTGCTCGTCGAGGCGCGGCCGCCAGTCGCGGCTGAGCCGGTGCCAGTCGGCCTTGGTCGGCGTACGGCCGGTCGGGGAGCGTGGCCAGCGCCTCGCCGATCTCCTCGAGGGTCAGCCCGATCCGCTGGGCGGTCCTGATGAAGGCGACCCGGCGCAGCGTCGACTGGGCGTAGCGGCGCTGGTTGCCGGTCGTGCGCTCCGAGGAGATCAGCCCGCGGGACTCGTAGAAGCGGATCGCCGAGGTGGCGACGCCGGAGCGCTCGGCGAGCTGGCCGATGGTCAGGGCGGTCATACTTCGACATTACTCGAAGTTGCTCGACGAACTAGAACAGGTTCTAGTCGTGCGGCCGTGACCGAGCCACGCATCGTCGTCATCACCGGAGCCGCCTCCGGCATCGGCTACGCCACCGCCGAGCTGTTCCGCGACCTCGGCGACACCGTCTTCGGCCTCGACATCAACCCGACCGTCCCGGACGGCGTCACGTACGTCGAGTGCAACGTCGGCGACAAGGCGGCCGTCGACGCCGCGATCGCCACCTGCGCCGAGCAGCGGCCGGATCGACGTCCTGGCCAACGTGGCGGGCATCGTGCAGTTCGGCCGCGTTCGAGGGCGTCACCGAGGAGGAGTACGACCGGGTGCAGGCGGTCGACCTCAAGGGGCCGTTCTTCCTGATCCAGGCCGCGCTGCCGCACATCCGGGCGGCCAAGGGCAACATCGTCAACGTCTCCTCGGTGGCCGGCAACAAGGCCCAGGGCTACTCCGCGGCGTACTCCGCGGCCAAGGGCGGGCTCACCATGCTCACCCGGGCGCTGGCGCTCGAGCTCGCGCCCGAGGGGATCCGGGTCAACGCGGTCTGCCCCGGCACCGTCGACACCCCGCTCGTCGAGCACGTCGCCAGCATCTTCCCGCCGGACCTCGACCCGCGGGTGATGGACCGGCTGATGATGATGCTGCCCGGCAGGGCCATCAGCCCCGCCGAGATCGGCCAGTCGATCGTCTACCTCGCCTCGCCGGCGGCCCGGATGATCACCGGCACGGTGCTGGCCTTCGACGGTGGGATGAGCTGAGGCTGCCGCATCTACGCATGTCCGGCGCACCGTGCCGGTGTAGCTCAGTTGGTAGAGCGTTCGCCTTGTAAGCGAAATGTCGCGGGTTCGACTCCTGTCACCGGCTCTCGTCGCAGTGGCCGCGCGGAGGCTGACAGACTCGGGCGGCGTGACCTCCCCGACCGGCCCGCTCGTCGAGCTCGCCCGGGCGTACGGCGTGATGACCGAGTACGTCGACTGGCGCGGCCAGCAGGTCCGGGTGACGTGCGGAGACGATCGAGGCGGTGCTGGCGGCGCATGGGCGTCGACACGACCGACCCCGACGCGCGCCTGGCAGCAGCCGGGAGCACGAGCCGTGGCTGCGGATGCTGCCGCCGACGCGTGGTGACGGTCGCCGGGGCAGCGGACCTGGGTGCCGGTGCACGTGACCGACGGCGACCCGGTCGAGGTGTGGGTCGAGCTCGAGGACGGCAGCGCCCGCCGGGCCGACCAGGTCGACCACTGGGTCGAGCCCGCGGGAGGTCGACGGGCAGCCGGATCGGCGAGGCGACGTTCGAGGTGCCCGCTCGACCTGCCGCTGGGCTACCACGCCTCAAGGCGCGCAGCGGCGACACGGAGGCCACGCGCGCACCTCGATCGTCACGCCCGCGCTGGCTCGGGCTGCCCGAGCAGGCCGCGGCGCGGCAGCAGTGGGGCTTCGCCACCCAGCTCTACAGCGTCCGCTCGGCCGGCAGCTGGGGGCTCGGCGACCTGACCGACCTCACCGACCTCGCGGTGTGGTCGGCGAGCGAGCTCGGCGCGGACTACGTCCTGGTCAACCCGCTGCACGCCGCCGAGCCGCTGGCGCCGCTGGAGCCCTCGCCGTACCTGCCGAGCAGCCGCCGGTTCTTCAACCCGATCTACCTGCGCGTCGAGCGGATCCCCGAGTACGCCGCGCTGCCGGCAGCCGAGCGGGACGCGGTCGACCAGCTCGTCGCCGAGCTGCGCGCCGTGGCTGACCCCGCAGGACCCGGTCGACCGCGACGCCGCGCTGGACGGCCAAGCGGGCGGCGCTGCGGGTCGTGCACGCGGCGCCGCGCAGCGCGGGGCGCGAGCTCGACTTCGCGGCGTTCCGCGAGCGCGAGGGCGACGCCCTCACCGACTTCGCCACCTGGAACGTGCTGGCCGAGGACCACGGCAACGACGTCCGCGAGTGGCCGGCGGAGCTACCGCCGCCACGACAGCCCGGCCGTGCGCGGCCTTCGCGGCGCGACCACGCCGACCGGGTCGACTTCGAGTGCTGGCTGCAGTGGGTGCTCGACGAGCAGCTGCAGCAGACCCAGGCCAAGGCCGACCGGAGCCGGCATGCGGCTCGGCGTCATGCACGACCTCGCGGTCGGCGTGCACCCCGGCGGCGCCGACGCGTGGCGGCTGCAGGACGTCTACGCCCAGGGCGTCCAGGTCGGCGCCCCGCCCGACCCCTACAACCAGCTCGGCCAGGACTGGAGCCAGCCGCCGTGGCGGCCGGACCGGCTGGCCGAGCTCGGCTACCAGCCGTTCCGCGACCTCATCGGTGCCGTGCTCCGGCACGCGGGCGGCGTCCGGGTCGACCACATCATCGGGCTGTTCCGGCTCTGGTGGATCCCGGTCGGCGGCCCGCCGAACGAGGGCACCTACGTCCGCTACGACCACGAGGCGCTGATCGGCGTGCTCGCGCTCGAGGCGCACCGCGCCGGCGCGGTCGTGGTCGGCGAGGACCTCGGGGTCGTCGCGCCCGAGGCCCGCGACTTCCTGCGCCTCCCGCGGCATCCTCGGCACCTCGATCCTGTGGTTCGAGCAGCGACGACGGCCGGCCCGCTGCCGGCCGAGCACTGGCGCGAGTGGTGCCTGGCCTCGGTCACCACCCACGACCTCCCGCCCACCGCCGGCTACCTCGTCGGCGACCAGGTCCGGCTCCAGCACCAGCTCGGTCTGCTCGACGGCGACCTCGACGACGAGCTGGCCGCCGGCCCGGGCGCAGGTCGACGCGTGGCTGGCCGAGGTACGCCGCCGCGGCCTGCTCGCCGACGACGAGCGACCCCGAGGACGTCGTGCGCGCGCTGCACCGCTACCTCGCGCTCACCCCGGCCCGGCTGCTCTGTGTCGCGCTCACCGACGCGGTCGGCGACCGGCGGACCCAGAACCAGCCCGGCACCACCGACGAGTACCCCAACTGGCGGGTGCCGCTGGCCGGGCCGGACGGCGTACCGCTGCCGCTGGAGGAGGTCTTCACCTCACGCCGCGCGGCAGCGCTGGCCGCAGTGGTCGCCGGTCGTCGGTAGCCGTCGCCCGCGCGGGCTACTGACGTCCGATGCAGCCGATGTGCCACGCTGCGCGTCGAACCGGGGACGATCCGGACGAGCACGGAAAGGCACGCCATGACGCAGACGCCCAACCCACCCGCCGGCTGGTACCCGCAGGACAACCAGGAGCGCTGGTGGGACGGCACCGCCTGGAGCGACAACTTCCGGCCCGCTCGGGTCCGAGCAGACCCAGCAGCCCGGCCACCCGAACACCTACCAGCAGCCGTACCAGCAGCACCTACCAGCAGCCGGGGTACGCGCAGCCGGGCTACGGGCAGCCGGGCTACGGGCAGCCGGGCTACGGCCAGCCGCAACGGCCAGCCGCTACGCCGTGCAGCCGGTCGAGCAGAGCCACACCGCGCGCAACATCCTCATCGTCTTCGCGGTGCTGTTCCTGCTCTTCGTCGGCGGCTGCATCGCGGTCGTCGCCGATCGTCGGCAACGAGGTCAACGACGCGGTCAACGACGACACCCTCGGCGGCCCCAACAACCCGCTCACGATCACCGAGGGCCAGGCCTTCGAGGTCGACGGCTTCGAGTACGCCGACGGCTGGACGATCCCGCCGACGCCGATCAGCGGCCTGTTCGACGATCGAGAACCTCAAGGTCACCAACCACCGCGGCAAGGCCGACCGGCTGCTGCGTCGAGCATCAGCCTGCTCGATGCCGGCGAGCGAGATCGTCGCGACCGCGACCTGCGCGGCCGGGCGAGCTCGACAAGATCCCCGAGGACACCACGGTGACCGTGGACTGCTCGAGCTCGGACCCGCTGCCGACGGTCTACGACAAGATCACCATCCAGGACGCCCTCTAGCGCGGCCCAGACGGCCGGTCAGAGGCCGCGCGCCGGCATCGGCGCCCAGCCGCGCCGCATCGCGAGCACCCGCCAGCCGAAGCACACGACCATCCCGGGGGCGAGCACCAGCACGGTCGGCCAGCCGTAGTGGTGGCCGACGGCGGCCAGCGCCGCCCCGGCGAGGGCCGGGACGGCGTACCAACCGGTGCCGGCCTCCAGGACGACCGGCACCCGGTTGGCCAGGACGTCGCGGATCATCCCGCCGCCGACCGCGGTGATCATCCCGAGCAGTGCGGCCGGCACGACGCCCAGCCCGTACTCGGACGCCTTGACCGCGCCGTTGACGCAGAACAGCGCCAGGCCGGCGGCGTCGAGGGTCAGGATGATGTTCTCCCAGCGGGCCACCAGCCGGGTGCCAGTAGAACGTGCCCACCCCGGCCAGGGCCGCGGCCAGCAGGTAGCGCCAGTCGGTGAGCCCGGGAGGCGGTACGTCGCCGAGCAGCACGTCGCGGACCAGGCCGCCGCCGAGGCCGGTCGCGCACGGCGAGGACCAGGGTGCCGAAGATGTCCAGCCGGTTGCGGACCGCGACCAGGGCGCCGGTCAGGGCGAAGACGAACGTCCCGACCAGGTCGAGCGTCAGCGCGACGTACTCGTTCACCGCGGCCGGGTCAGCGCAGCCGTCGGGCGGCGAACGTCGTCGGGGGTGACGGCGATCGCGTCCTGGGCGGCGACCAGCTGGATCTCGCGGGTGCCGGCCGCGAGCGTCGCCTCGAGGACGGCGAAGACCGACGCCGTCGTCCGCTCCAGCGCCGGGCCGGGCGAGCCGGTCGTGGTGCAGGTGCGCGAGGTAGAGCGCGGCGGTGACGTCGCCGCAGCCGTTCGGGGTGATCGGCAGCAGGGGAGTGGTCGACCGCCCAGGCGCCGGCGTCGGAGACCGCGACGACGTCGAGCGAGTCCGTCGGGCACGTCGCCGTGCAGCACGCTGGTGACCAGCACGTCGCGCGGGCCGCGGTCGCGGACCTCGTCGACGGCCGCCAGCACCTCGTCGAGCGTGCGTGGTCGTCGCGGCCGGCCAGGAAGTCGAGCTCGAAGTGGTTGGGCGTGAGGATGTCGGCCTGCGGCACGACGGTGTCGCGCATGAACTCCGGGATCCCGGGCCGGACGAACATGCCCGCGGCCGACGTCGCCCATCACCGGGTCGCAGCAGTAGACCGCGTCCGGGTTGACCGCCTTCACCGTCGCGACCGCGTCGAGGATCACCGCGCCGACCGCCGGGTCGCCCTGGTAGCCGGACAGCACCGCGTCGCACTCGCCGAGCACGCCGCGGTCGTCGATGCCGGCGATCACCTCGCGGACGTCGGCCGGGTCGAGCAGCGGGCCGCGCCACGCGCCGTACCCGGTGTGGTTGGAGAAGTGCACGGTGAGCACCGGCCAGACCTCGTGGCCGAGCCGCTGCAGCGGGAAGACGGCCGCCGAGTTGCCGACGTGCCCGTAGGCCACCGAGGACTGGATCGACAGGATCTTCACGCGTCGCATCCTCGTCGGCGGCGAGACCTGTGCGAGCAAACTAGAACGTGTTACAGTTGTCCGGACCGTCCAGCCATTCTGCCGGTATGAAACTAGAACGCGTTACAGTTCGTGGCCATGGCGAAGACCGCTCCGTACGCGAACGAGGCCGACTACGTCGTGGTGGGATCCGGCTGCTCCGGGGCCGCGATCGCCGGCCGGCTGGCCCAGTCCGGCGCCAGCGTGATCGTGGTCGAGGCGGGCAAGAGCGACGAGCAGTTCCTGGTCAAGAAGCCCGGGATGATCGGCCCGATGCACTCGGTCCCCGAGATCAAGAAGAAGGTCGACTGGGGCTTCTACTCCACGCCGCAGAAGCACCTGCTCGACCGCAAGATGCCGGTGCCGCGCGGCAAGGTCGTCGGCGGCTCGAGCTCGATCAACGGCATGGTCTACGTCCGCGGCAACCGCGCCAACTACGACGCCTGGGCGGCCGAGGGCAACACCGGCTGGGACGCCGACGCGGTCAACGCGGCGTACCGGCGGATGGAGGACTTCGAGGACGGCGCCAACGACTACCGCGGCGCCGGCGGCCCGATCAGGGTCACCCGCAACAAGACGCCCGCAGGAGGGCTCGCTCCAGTTCATCCAGGCCGCCGTCCGACACCCTCGGCGCCAAGATCCTCGACGACTACAACGCGGAGTCGCAGGAGGGCGTCAGCCGGATGCAGCAGAACGCCGCCGCCGGCCTGCGCTACTCCGCCTCCCGCGGCTACATCCACCACCTCGACGCCCGGCGACCCTCGCAGCTCCAGACCGAGATGCTGGTCACGCAAGGTCGTCATCGAGAACGGCCGCGCGATCGGCATCGAGGTCACCGACTCCCAAGAAGGGCAACGGCGCGAAGCGGACGATCCGGGCCGGCAAGGAGGTCATCCTCTCGGCCGGCTTCGTCGGCTCGGCCCAGCTGCTGATGCTCTCCGGCATCGGGCACGCCCAGCACCTGCGCGACCACGGCATCGACGTCGTCGCGGACCTGCCGGTCGGCGACAACCTGCACGACCACCTGTTCCACGCGCTGACCTTCCACGCGACGACGTCGAAGATGCGCGGCACGCCGCTCTTCTTCGGCCGAGGGCGTGGCCAAGGAGGTGCTCCGGCCCGGGCAAGTCGTTCCTGGCCAACTCCGTCTTCGAGGCGGTCGCGTTCCTGCGGACGTCGCAGGCCGACCGACGTACCCGACCTGCAGCTGCACCTGCTGCCGTGGTCCTACGTCTCGCCCAACCAGGACGAGCCGATCCGCCACGACGTCGACCCGCGGCCCGTCGCTGACGATCCTCGTCGACGCTGATCTACCCGCGCAGCCGCGGCACGCTCCGGCTGGCGTCGGCAGCGACCCGACCGCGGCGCCGCTGATCGACTTCCAGTACCTCGCCGACCCCGCCGACCTCGAGGTGCTCGCCGAGGGCTCGGAGATGGTCCGCGAGATCATGGCCGGCGCGGCGTTCGGCGGCGCGGTCAAGGAGGAGATCCACCCCGGCGCCGAGCTCAAGGGCCAGGAGCTGCGCGACGCGATCCTCAACCGCGCGACGTCGGTCTACCACGGCGTCGGCACCTGCCGGATGGGCGTCGACGAGCTCGCCGTCGTCGGCCCGGACCTCAAGGTCCGCGGCATCGAGGGGCTGCGCGTCTGCGACGCCTCGATCATGCCGTCGATCACCGGCGGCAACACCAACGCGCCCGCGATCATGATCGGCGAGCGCGGCGCCGACCTCGTCCTCGGAAGGGGCTGACGCCATGACACTGCAGCGACCGGCGTCCCTCACCGACGCCTTCCTCGAGCAGCTCGTCGCCCGGGTGCCGTCGACCAGCGGCGGCACGCTGGAAGCTCACCGAGGTCTACACCGGTGAGGTGCTCGTCGAGCTGCCGCAGTCGACGCCCGCGGACATCGAGCGCGGCGTACGCCGCGGCCCGGGCGGCCCAGGTCGAGTGGGCCGCGCGGCCGCTCAAGGAGCGGCTCGCGGTCTTCAAGCGCGCGCACACGCTGTTCATCGACAACGCGCAGACCACCACCGACCTGATCCAGGTCGAGAGCGGCAAGAACCGCCGGATGGCGATCGAGGAGACCTGCGACCCGGTGATGGTGATGAGCCACTACCTCAAGCGGGCGCCCAAGCTGCTCAAGCCGGTCAAGCGCGGCGGCCCGGTGCCGCTGGTCTCGACCTCGACCGAGATCCGGCAGCCCAAGGGCGTCATCGGGATCATCGCGCCCTGGAACTTCCCGTTCGCGACCGGCATCTCCGACTCGATCTCGGCGCTGATGGCCGGCAACGGCATCGTGCTCAAGCCCGACAACAAGACCGCGCTCTCGCCGCTGTACGGCGTCCAGATGCTCGAGGAGGCCGGGCTCCCGAAGGGCCTCTTCCAGGTCGTCTGCGGCGAGGGTCCGGACGTCGGGCCGACGCTGATCGACAACGCCAACTACGTGATGTTCACCGGCTCGACCGCGACCGGCCGGGTCATCGGCGAGCGGGCCGGCCGCAACCTGATCGGCTGCTGCCTCGAGCTCGGCGGCAAGAACCCGATGATCGTGCTCGAGGACGCGAACCTCGACGAGGTCGTGCAGGGCGCGATGTTCGGCGCCTTCGGCAACACCGGCCAGATCTGCATGCACATCGAGCGGATGTACCTGCCCGGCGTCGAAGTACGACGAGTTCCAGCGACGCGCTTCGTCGCGGCGACCGAGGCGCTGACGCTCGGCGCGTCGTACGACTTCGGGCCGGACGTCGGCTCGCTGGTCTCGCCCGACCACAAGGACCGCGTGCAGTCGCACGTCGAGGACGCGGTCGCCAAGGGCGCGACGGTGCTGACCGGCGGCAAGGCCGCGGCCCGACCTCGGGCCGGCGTTCTTCGAGCCGACGATCCTCGAGGGCGTCACCAAGGACATGCTGGCCGGCGTCACCGAGACCTTCGGTCCGGTCGTCGCGCTGCACCGCTACTCGCACCGTCGACGAGGCCGTCGCGCTCGCCAACGACACCGACTACGGCCTCAACGCCTCGGTGTGGGGCGGCGACGTCGCGAACGCCTGCGCAGGTCGGCCGGCGGATCGAGTCCGGCAACGTCAACGTCAACGACATCCTCGCCACGGCGTTCGCCTCCAAGGGCACGCCGTCCGGCGGCGTCAAGCAGTCCGGCGTCGGCGCCCGCCACGGCGACCAGGGGCTGCTGAAGTACACCGACGTGCAGAACCTCGCGGTGCTCAAGAAGCAGGTGATGGGCGCGCGGCCCGGGCCAGGACTACGACAAGTACGTCAAGGGGATGCTCGGCGGGCTCAAGATGATGCGGAAGACCCGCATCCGCTGAGCTGCCTGACGGCCAGTAACTCAGTGTCCAGCCAACTGCCCAGGGGCTGCAGCACCGCAGACAGTGGGTCGGACACTGAGTTACTGCTGACCGTGGCAGAGCGTCAGGCTCCGCGCTGGTCGCGCAGCTCCCTGGCCTGGCGCACCAGCCGCTCGGGCAGCTCGGTGCCGAACCTGCGGACGGTCTCGTCGTACTCCGTGCGGAGCCGACGCTTGGTCGCGGCCCGCTGCGTCGCGCCACAGGTCTCCCCACATGACGTGCGAGACGCCCAGTCCCTGATGGCCGAGCTGCGATGTCGCGCTGCTTCGCGTCGCGGACCACCTGGAATGCCGGCGCCTGCGGCCACGCCGCCGGCCTCTGGCGGCTTGAGCTTGATCTCGCCGAAGAACTCGAAGATGTGGCGGTCCACGCGGATGTCGCCCCACGCGACCCGCCCGTTGTCGAGTCGCACCGGAAACTGCGGATCCGTCGTCCCCGAGCCCGAGCTCCTCCACCAGGATGCGGGTCAGCGTCTCGGCCAGGTTGGCGGCCTCCGGCCCGGGCGAACGCGACCGCGCGCTCGCGTACGTCGGATGATGCGGCCAGTGCGTCATGATCGCGCAGGCGTCCTCGAGCGCCGATCGTGGTACGCCCATGCGCATGGCGGCATCGCAGGCGATCTCGCCGTACGGCTCGCCGTGCTCCCGAGCGATGTCGACCGCGGTGCGGGCGAGGTCGAGGACGTCGAGCCCGTCGATCCGCACCACCTGCTCCTCGCGGTAGCGCGCGAGGTGGTGCTTGACGCCGTACTCGGTCCACGCGTTCGTCGAGCCGGGGCGGGTGATGTGCACGTGAGGATCCGGCGGGTTCAGGATCGCGAGCCCGTGCTCGTGGGCGCTCGAGTCGTGGCTGGCGACGAAGGCCCGCGTCATCCGCCTGGTGGCAGCGCGGGTCCGGAGTCGATGGCGTCCGCGGTCCTCGTCCAGCGCCTCCCACGTCGCGCCGTCGGTGTAGATGCCGCGCCGGACCACGACCAGCTTGCCGGTCCGGACCAGCATGCCGATGTGCGAGGTCGTCAGGCCGCAGTCGCGAGCCTGGGCAGTGGAGATGAGCCCGTGGTTGGCGGCCATCGTGCGCCGGACCTGGAGATACATGCTCGAGGTCTGCCCGGAGTCCGGGCGGCGCCACCATCGAATCCGGCGGCTGTGGAGGACGGGTCGGCGGCCTAGGGACTAGTAACTCAGTGTCCAGCCCACTACCTCGGCGCTGGAACACCGCGGTAGTGGGCTGGACACTGAGTTACTGCGCCGCGATGTCAGGCGACCTGCAGGCTCCGCTTCGACAGCCCCATCCAGAAGCCGTCGATCACCTGGAGCCCGGGCTCCTCGGGGTCGGTGGCGGCGCCGAGGGTGACGAACAGCGGCGTGTAGTGCTCGACGGTCGGGTGGGCGTACGGCATGCCGGGCGCCTGGCTCTGGTACGACGCCAGCGCGTCGACGTCGCCGCGGGCCAGCGCCTCGCCGGCCCAGGCGTCGAAGTCGGTCGACCAGCCGGGCGCGGCGGCGTCGATGCGGAACTCCGTGAGGAACGGCAGCCCGTGGGTGAGGAAGCCGGAGCCGATGATCAGCACGCCCTCGTCGCGCAGCGGCCGCAGCCGCTCGCCGAGCTCGAGCAGGCGGACCGGGTCGTGGGTGGGCAGCGACAGCTGGAGCACCGGGATGTCGGCCTCGGGGTACATGATCCGCAGCGGCACCCAGGCGCCGTGGTCGAGGCCGCGGCTGGCGTGCTGGTGCACCGGCTCGGCGCTCGGCATCATCGCCGCGACCCGCTGCGGCGAGCGCGGTGGCCGACGGGGTCTCGTAGGTCATCCGGTAGTACTTCGCGTCGAAGCCGCCGAAGTCGTAGACCAGCGGCGCGCCGGTCGGCGCTGAGCATCACCGGCGCGGACTCCCAGTGCGCGCTGACGATCAGGATCGCCGTCGGGCGCGGCAGGTCCTGCGCCCAGGCGGCGAGCTGGCCCGACCAGATCGGGTCGTCGAGCAGCGGCGGCGCGCCGTGGCCGATGTAGAGGGCGGGCATCCGGGAGTCGGTCATGACACCACCAATAGTTCAGGATTCAACTTTATTCCAGGCGTCGCCGGAGGCAGCGACCAGTCCACGGGTGCGGCGCCCTGCTCCTCGAGCAGCCGGTTGACCCGGCGAGAACGGCCGGGAGCCGAAGAAGCCGCGGTACGCCGAGAGCGGCGACGGGTGCGCGGACTCGACCCACGGGCACCTGGCCGAGCATCGGCTTGAGCGACTGGGCGTCGCGGCCCCACAGGATCGCCACGCACGGGCCGCCGCGCTCGACCAGCGCGGTGATCGCGCGCTCGGTGACCTCCTCCCAGCCGCGGCCGCGGTGCGAGGCCGACTCGCCGGGCCGCACGGTGAGCACCCGGTTGAGCAGCATCACGCCCTGGTCGGCCCAGGCGGTCAGGTCGCCGTGCCGCGGCGGCATCGACGTCGAGGTCGTTGCGCAGCTCCAGGTAGATGTTGACCAGGCTCGGGGGCAGCGGCCAGACGTGCTGCTCGACCGCGAAGCTGACAGCCCGATCGGGTGGCCCGGGGTCGGGTACGGGTCCTGGCCGACGACGAGCACCCGCACGTCGGCCAGCGGCCGCTGGAAGGCGCGGAAGACGTGGTCGCCGGCCGGCAGGTAGCCGCCGCCCGGCGGCCAGCTCCTCGCGCAGGAACTGGCCCATCGCGCGCGATCCGGTCGTCGACCGGCGCCAGCGCCGCGGCCCAGTCCGGGCGCCATCAGCCCCTTGTCGACGAGCCCGGCCAGCGCTGACACGCGACCAACCTAGCGAGCCGCGTCAGCGCAGCTTCGCGACCACCTCGGCGGCCGCCCGCCGACCCGAGCTCACCGCGCCGTCCATGTAGCCGCGACCAGTACGTCGCGGTCTCGGTGCCGGCCCAGTGCACCCGGCCGAGCGGGTCGGCGTACGGACGGGCCGTAGGTGGACCAGCGTGCCCGGTCCGTGGATCGCCGTCGGTCCGCCGCGGCTCCACCGCTCCTGGGTCCAGTCGTGCTCGACGTAGTCGATCGGGTGCAGCGCCTGCTCGCCGAACATGGTCCGCGAACCCCTGCAGCACCGCGGCCCGCCGCTGGTCCTTGGGCATCGGGCCGTACGTCCGCCAGGTCGAGCCGCCCACGAAGGCCAGCAGCACGCCCGGCCCACCGCTCGGCGGCGTGTTGTCGAAGACCGCGCGGGCCGCGCCGTGGTCGCTGATGCCGAAGCCGTTGAGCCCGGCGGCCCGCCAGAACGGCGTCGGGTAGATCGCGTCGCACTTCATCAGCTGGCCCATGCGACAGCGACCGCAGCAGCCGGCGCCGGTCGGCTCGGCAGCCCGGGGTGGAAGCCGATGTCGAGCACCGTCGGCGGCGGCGCGGCCACGACGACGCGCTGCGCGACCACGGTGCCGCGACCGGTCACGACGTGCACCCGGCGGTCCCGCTGGACGATCCGCCGGACCGGCGCGTGCAGCGCGACGATGTCGCCGAGCTGCTTGGCCAGCCGGAGCGGCACCCGCTGCGAGCCGCCGACGAAACGCCGCTCCTGCGCGCCGTTCGCGGTGTCGGAGTTGCGCGAGAACGTGCCCGTGTGGGTCTCGTCGCCCGAGCACGCGACGTACCAGAGCGTGAAGAGGAAGGAGAGCTCGCTCGGGTCGGCGCCGAAGCCCGGCTGGGTCCAGCAGGCGATGAGGTTCTCGACGCCCGGGCCGTTGACCGCGTTGCGCGCGGATCCACTGCGCCGAGCGTCATCGAGTCCCACTCGCGGGCCCGCGGGTGCGCCCACGGGGCCGCGACGTCGATCTCCGCGGCGTAGGTGTCGATCTGCTGGAGCAGGACGCGCGGCGTCGGCCAGGATCGTCGGGTCCGGCGGGACGGTGCCGGGGTACTCCAGCCGGCCGATGGTCGAGGAGACGTAGACGCTGTTGCCGGTGTTGTACTCGACGAACGTCGGGACGCCGAGCTCCTCGGCCAGCGCGGCGATGTGGTTCTGGGTCGGGCCGATGAACGCGCCGCCGGACTCGATCACCTGCGGGCCGTGCTGCCTCCCGGTCAGGTGGTGGTTGAGCACCCGGCCGCCGACCCGCTTGCGCGCCTCGACCACCAGCACCGACGGCCCTTGCGCGTGCGACCTCGCGGGCGGCGACCAGCCCGGCGATGCCGGCGCCGACCACGACCACGTCGACGTGCCGCGGCAGCGAGCCCTGGCGGGTGCCCGCCAGGACGAGAGCCTCCGCGTCGTCGACGAGGCCGGTGGTCAGCGCGCCGGCGCCGAGCAGCGCGGCGCCGGCGGTGGTGCCCCCGAGCAGGGCGCGTCGGGTGAGGGGAGCGGTCATGTGCCCCACCTCGGGCCCGACGGGATCAGGTGCTGCGACATGATCGGCACATGGGTCCCAACGAGCGGGTCGCGACCCCGCTACGGACGGCGGACGTCGGATGAGCCACGAACGGCTGCGGGACGACGTCGCCGCGGCGGCCCGCCGGCTCGCGCACGAGGCGGGGACGCGATGAGGGCGGTCGCCTGCGCCGACGCGACGCTGTCGGTCGTCGAGCTGCCCGACCCGACGCCGGCCAAGGGCCAGCTGGTGCTCGGCGTGCTGCGCTGCGGCATCTGCGGCTCCGACCTGCACGCCCGCGAGCACTGCGACGACCTGGCCGAGGTGATGGAGGAGCTCGACTACGACGAGTTCATGCGGACCTCGTCGGCCACCGTGCTGGGCCACGAGTTCGTCGGCGAGGTGCGCGAGCGCGGGCCGCGGCGTGCGCCGCGAGTTCCGCGAGGGCGCGCACGTCGTGTCGTTCCCGCTGGTCCGGCGCGGCCGGGACGCGCACCCGATCGGGCTCTCGCCGCTGGCGCCGGGCGGGTACGCCGAGCAGGTGCTGGTCGAGCAGTCGATGTCGTTCGTCGTGCCCAACGGGCTCGCGCCCGACGTCGCCGTGCTCACCGAGCCGATGGCGGTGGCGCTGCACGCGGTCAACCAGTCCGTCGGTCTCGCAGGCGCGACGTCGCGATCGTGCTGGGCTGCGGCCCGGTCGGCCTCGCGGTGATCTGCTGGCTCAAGGCGCGCGGCGTGCGCACCGTCGTGGCCTCCGACCTCTCCGCCGGCCGGCGCGCGCTGGCCCGCCGCTGCGGGCGCCGACGTGGTCGTCGACCCGACCGAGGAGTCGCCGTACGCCGTCGCCGGCGTCGAAGCACGTGACCTCGGCGCCCGACCTGTTCCGGCTTCGCGGTCGGCTCGATGGACCGGCTGCGCCGGGTGCCGGGCTGGCAGCACGTCTTCCGCGCCGCCGACGCGGCTCGGCGCCGCGACGCCGTCCGGTCCGGTGGTCTTCGAGTGCGTCGGCGTGCCCGGGATGATCGAGTCCGTCGTCTCGCAGGCGCCGCTGGCCTCGCGGGTGGTCGTGGTCGGCGTCTGCATGGGCGGCGACAGCTTCCGGCCGTCGATGGCGATCAACAAGGAGCTCGACCTGCGGTTCGTGCTCTGCTACACGCCGCTGGAGTTCCGCGACACCCTGCACGCGCTGGCCGACGGCGAAGGTCGACGCCTCCGCGCTCGTCACCGGCACCGTCGGGCTCGACGGCGTCGCCAACGCGTTCGACGCGCTCGGCGACCCCGAGCGGCACGCCAAGATCCTCATCGACCCCGCGTCCGACGCGACCACGCCCGTCTAGCCTCGGACCCGTGGCCCGACGCGCGACCGTCGACGACGTGCACGCGCTCGCGCTGGCGCATGCCGGGCGCCACCCGCTACGCGGACCGCGAGCGCGCCGTCTACCAGGTCGGCCGGCCGCAGCTTCGTCTTCTTCCGCACCCCGCGACCCGACGCGGTCGACCCCGAGACCGGCGAGCGGTACGACGACGTGATCGTCTTCTGGGTCGAGTCCGAGGAGGACAAGCAGGCGCTGGTCCTCGACGAGTCGACGCCGTTCTTCACCACGCCGCACTTCGACGGCCACCCGTCGGTGCTGCTCCGCGGCTCGCGGATCGGCGAGCTCTCGCTCGACGAGCTGACCGAGGTCGTCCAGGACGCCTGGCTGGCCCGGGCCGGCAAGCGGGCCCGCGCGGCGTGGCTGGCCGAGCACCCGCCGGCCTGAGTGCCTAGCGGCCGGCGACGGCGAGGGCCGGGTGGTCGTCGACGAAGCGGTCGGCCAGCGCCTCGCCGGCCAGGCCGTCGTCGGGGTTGCCCGAGGTCCACCGATCGACCTCGCCGCAGCCGCGCGCCGAGACCGAAAGCCGCCAGTAGAGGCCGCTCGGCGCGATCGACGGCGTGATCCGGAGCAGCTGGAGCCCCCGCCGGTGCAGCGCCTCCACCATCTCGAGCCGGCGGACGGCGGGCTCGGTCACCGGTTCGGGCGCGAGAGCCGGTCGAGGAAGGCGACCAGCAGCGCCTCGCGCATCGCGGGCGAGGCGAGGTCGAGCAGCGCGTTGACCTCGGCCATCCGGTCGGGGAGGGCGAGGCCGCCGTCGGCGCCGGCGCCGACCAGGCCGGAGGCGGCGAGCAGGCCGTCGAAGTCGGCGTCGGTGAGCGCCGCCGGGTCGAGCGCCTCGATGAACGCGACGACGTCGGGGTCGACGGTGACCGGGCCGGCCGCCTGCGGCCGCGGCGACCGACTCGCGCAGCGCGGCGAGGAACTCGTCGACGTGGGCGACCGGTCGCGGCGCTCACCGAGAGGTGGATGGTCGGCGGCGTGCCGGCGTACGACATCTGCGGCTGGACGTACCAGCCGCGCGCCGCCATCTCGTCGCAGACCGTGAACGCGTCGCAGCGTGCCGTCGGTGACCAGCGCGACCAGCGTCGACTGTGGAGGCAACCAGCACGTCGACGCCCGGCGATGTCGGCGGTCCCGGCGACGATCGCGTCGACGGCCTCGAAGACCTCGCGGGAAAGGCGCTCGTAGCCCGTGTCGCCCAGCGACTCGACGACGGCCCAGGCGCCGGCCAGCGGCCCGCCCGACTTCGTCGACTGCATCGTCGAGTTCAGCATCGTGTAGCCCGGCCACGCCGCCGACGCGAAGAACTGCGGCCGCCGCAGCTCCGGCGTGCGGTGCAGCAGCAGCGAGGTGCCCTTGGGTGCGTAGCCGTACTTGTGCAGGTCGACCGAGATCGAGGTGACGCCCTCGACCGCGAACGTCCACGGCGGCACGGCGCGGCCGAGCCGCGCGGCGTACGGCAGCACCCAGCCGCCGATGCAGGCGTCGACGTGGCACCGGATCCCGCGCGCGGCCGCCAGCGCCGCGAGCTCGGTGACCGGGTCGACGACGCCGTGCGCGTACGACGGCGCGCTCGCGACCACCAGCACGGTCCGGTCGCGGCGCCTCGTCGACGGCCGCCTCGGTCGCGGCCGACGTCGGCGCGGAAGTCCGGGCCCGACCGGCACCAGCACCGGCCTCGACGCCGAAGTAGTGCGCGGCCTTGTGGAACGCCGCGTGCGCGGTGGACGGCAGCACCATCCGGGGCTCGGCGACGTCCGGGTGCGCGTCGCGCGCCGCCTGCACGGCGAGCAGCACCGACTCGGTGCCGCCGGAGGTGACGGTGCCGACCGCGGTGTCCGGGCGCGTCGAGCAGGTCGAGCGGCGAAGCCGACCAGGTCGTTCTCCATCTGCAGCAGGCTCGGGAACGCCGTCGGGTCGAGCCCGTTGGAGCCGGCGTACGCCGCCACCGCCTCGCGGCCGATCCGGTCGACGTCGGGCAGGCCGGAGTCGTAGACGTAGGCGAGGGTGCGGCCGCCGTGCACCGGCAGGTCGGCGGCCTGCAGCGCCCGCAGCCGGGCCAGTGCGTCGGTCATGCGCTGCTCCGTGCGGTGTCACGGTCGGCCGTCGACCTGCGTCGGCGTCGAGCGAGTAGCGCACCAGCCAGACCAGGCTGAGCAGCGACCAGCGCGGCCGGCAGCACCGAGAAGCCGAGCGTGATCGCGGTCAGCGCCGAGTCCGGCTGGGCGACGTCGCCGTCGGTGCTGGACCGGTAGCCGCCGAGCGCCAGCACCAGCGCGAAGAGCCCCGGGCCGAGCGCGAGGCCGAGCGTCTCGCCGGCGGTCCAGACGCCGGTGTAGACGCCGACCCGGTTGAGCTGCCGGTCCGGCGCGCGTCGACGGCGGCGGCGTCGGGCAGCATCGCGAGCGGGAAGACCTGGCAGCCGGCGTACCCGACGCCGACCAGCGCCACCGCGCGGCAGACCACGAGCCGAACGGCGCCGACCGGGCCGGCACGGCGAGCAGCGCGCCGGCGGCGAGGATCACCGAGGACGACGAGGTAGCCCCGCTTCTTGCCGATCCGGGTGCCGATCGCCGACCACGCCGGCGTGAGCAGCAGCGCCGGCCCGACGAAGCAGACGAACAGGATCGTCGTCGGCGCCCTTGCGGTCGAGCACGTCGGTGGCCAGGTAGTCGACGCCGGCGAGCATGCAGCCGGTGGCGAGCGCCTGCATGACGAAGCGTGGTCAGCAGCAGCCGGAAGTCGCGCGCGCCGGCGACGATCCGCAGCTGGTCGCGCAGCGTGCCCGGCGCCGGGCTGCGACGCGCCGACCGGGGCGCGGCGGGTGCCGACGTACGCGCTGACGACGCCGACCACGATGATCAGCGCCATCGCGACGCCCATCACGCGGTAGCCGGCGCGGCCGCCGACCGCGTCGCGGATCAGCGGCGCGGTCGCGCCGGCGAGCATGATCGTGAACGCCAGGATCGCCACCCGCCAGGTCATCAGCCGGGTGCGCTCGTCGTACGACGACGGTCATCTCGGCGGGCATCGACGACGTAGGGCACCTGGAAGAACGCGTACGCCGTCGCGCAGGCCAGGAAGCAGACCAGCACCCACGCGGCCTCGACCGCCTTCGAGCCCATCTCCGGCGCGGCGAAGAGCAGCGCGAACGCGACCGCGAGCGCCGAGCCCGGCGCGCAGCAGCCACGGCCGGCGCGGGCCGCGCGGGTCGACGGTGCGGTCGCTGATCCGGCCGGCGATCGGGTTCAGCACACGTCCCACGCCTTCGGCAGGAAGACGATGAAGCCGGCCGCGAGCGCGGCGATGCCGAGGCTGTCGGTCAGGTAGGGCAGCAGCATCAGGCCCGGGCACGGTGCCGAACGCGCCGGTGGCCACCGAGCCGGAGCCGTAGCCGAGCCGGACCGACCGCGGCAGGGTCGAGGCGGGTCCACGGAGGCAGGCTAGGCGAGCGCGACCGGCGAGGCCGGTCAGCGGGCCAGGCTGCGCGAGCCCGCCGAGCCGTAGCGACGGGTCGGGTTGACGCCGATGGCGTCGGAGCTGGCGTCGCCGGGCTCGACCGGTGGCGCCGCGGGCGCCGGGGCCGAGGACGCGCCTTCGTGGCCGCCGCGGCCGACTTCCTCGGGGGCTTCCTCGGGGGCTTCGTCGTGCGCTTCTTCGCTGCGGCCTTCTTCGCCGCAGCCTGCGGTGCCGCCTTGGCGGCCGGCGCCTTCCGGCCGGCCTTCCTGGCGGCCTTCCTGGCGGTCGGCGTGGCCGCGGCGGTCGGTCGACCACTGCGCCGACCCACTCGTCGAGCACCCGCCAGGTCGAGCCGCGGGCGGCCCGGCCGGTGAGCATGCCGAGGTGGCCGCCGGGCACGATCTCGAACCGCACCTCGCGCGCGCCGGTCAGCAGCGGGCACCACGGCCTTGACCGCGTCGACCGGCGCGATGCCGTCGGTGGCGCCGGCGAAGACCAGGACCGGCGCGGTGATCGCGGACAGCGTCGATGGTGCGGTCGCCGAGCTCGAACCGGCCGGTCGCTGAGCGCGTTGCTGCGCACGAACCGGTGGTAGAGCTGCCCGAAGCGTGCGGCCGGGGTAGGCGATCATGTTGGCGGTGAACCGGTCGACCGCCTCGAGCTGGGCCAGGAAGTCGGCGTCGTCGAGGTGGGTCGCGACCGCGAGCGGCTTGGTGACCAGCTTCTGGAACGACGAGAGCTGGAAGGCCCACTTCACCAGCGGCTTCGGGGCGCCGCCCAGCACCTGGTAGACCGGCGTCAGCACCCGGCCGTCGGTGAGGTTGAGCAGCGGCCGCAGCGGGGCGACCAGCGGCACCTGCGCTGACGTCGACCGGCGAGCCGACCACGGTGACCGAGGCGATCGGCAGGTCCGGCCGGTCGGCGGCGGTGAGCATGGCGAAGATGCCGCCGAGGCTCCAGCCGACGACGTGCACCGGCCGGCCGCCGGCGTGCTTCGAGACCTCCTCGATCGGCGGTCGGGCACGACCTCGTCGATCCAGTGCTCCATGCCGAGGCTGCGGTTGCGGAACGAGACCTCGCCGTACTCCACGAGGTACGTCGGCCGCCCGGCGTCGACGAAGTGCTCGACCAGCGAGCAGCCGCGGCGCAGGTCGAAGCAGAGCGCCGGCGCGGCCAGCGGCGTCACCAGCAGCACCGGGTCGCCCTGCTCGCGGGCGGTGGCCGCGGGCCGGTAGTGGTAGACCTCGCGCAGCTCGCCCTCGTCGATCAGGGTGCGCGGCATCGGGCGCAGGTCGGCCAGTCCGCCGTAGAGCACCTTGTGCGCCACGTTGCCGGCCGCCGAGACGACCTGGTCGGGCTTGGGCACCAGGTCCATCCGGGGCCCCCGCGAAAGCGCGAGCGCAGCGTGCGCCCTTCGTGGGGTGGAGGTCCATGGTGCGAACGGTAGCCCGCGACCCACCGCGCGGGTGATCGACAGGGGTTCGTCCGCCGACTAGACACGGGTCATGAAGTGGACCCGGGTCGCGGCCGGCGCTGCCGCCGCGCTCGGGGCGGTCGCCGCGCACGACGTGACCCAGAAGCAAGCACGCGATCCTGCGCAACTTCCCGATCATCGGGCACCTGCGGTTCACGCTCGAGCGGTTCGGCCCGGAGCTGCGCCAGTACATCGTCACCTCCAACGACGAGGAGCGGCCCTTCAGCCGCGACCAGCGGCGCTGGGTCTACGCCTCGTCGAAGGGCGAGAACTCCTACTTCGGCTTCGGCACCGACAACGACGTCGAGAACACCGAGGGCTACCCGGTCATCAAGCACCGCACCTTCGCCGGTCCCGGGCGCGATGACCGGCCGGCACGCCGAGCGAGAGCGTGCCGCTGCCGATGGCCAAGGTGATCGGGGCGGCGCGCGGCCGGCGCGCACGCCGTTCCGGCCCGCGCTCGGTGGTCAACATCTCCGGGCATGAGCTTCGGCGCGCTGTCCGCGCAACGCGGTCGAGGCGCTCAACCGCGGGGCGCGCGCTGGCCGGCTGCCTGCAGAACACCGGCGAGGGCGCGCTCGTCGCCGTACCACCGCAACGGCGGCGACCTCGTCTTCCAGATCGGGACGTCGTACTTCGGCTGCCGCGACGAGCACGGCGCCTTCGACCTCGCCCGGCTCAAGGACGCTGGTCGCCTCGGCGCCCGTGCGGGCCATCGAGATCAAGCTGTCGCAAGGGCGCCAAGCCCGGGCTCGGCGGCATGCTGCCCGGCGGCCAAGGTGACCCGGGAGATCGCCGAGATCCGGGGCATCCCGGCGGGCCGGGACTGCGCCTCGCCCAGCCGGCACCAGGTCTTCAGCGACGTCGACTCGATGCTCGACTTCGTCGAGCTGGTGGCCACCGAGACCGGGCCTGCCCGGTCGGCATCAAGTCGGCCGTCGGCAACCTCGAGTTCTGGGACCACGCTGGTCGGGTAGATGGAGGGGCATGCGCGGGCCGGACGGCCGCGGCGTCGACTTCGTCAACGTCGACGGCGGCGAGGGCGGCACCGGCGCCGCGCCGCTGGTCTTCGCCGACTCGGTGGCCTACCCCTTCCGGATCGGGTTCGCCGAGGTCTACAGGCGGTTCGCGCGGGCCGGGCTCACCGACGACGTGGTCTTCATCGGCGGCGGCAAGCTCGGGCTGCACCGAGAACGCCGTGGTCGGCCTTCGCGCTCGGCGTCGACGGCGTCCAGGTGGGCCGCGAGGCGATGATCGCCTCGGCTGCATCCAGGCCCAGCGGTGCCACACCGACCGCTGCCCGACCGGGGTGGCCACCCAGAACGCCGTGGCTCGCAGCGCGGCCTGGACCCGGAGCTCGAAGTCGGTGCGCGCGGCCAACTACGTGGTCGCGCTGCGCCGCGACCTGCTCAAGGTCTCCGAGGCGGTGGGCGTCTGCCACCCCGGGCTGATCGGCCCCGACGACGTCGACCTCGTCGACGGGCTGTGCAGCACCGCGGCCGGACTGCGCGAGGTCTACGGCTACGAGCCGGGCTGGGGCGAGCTCGGGCCGGCGGTCCGGGACGACGTGCTGACGATGATGGCGGGCCGGCTGCCCGAGCGGGAGCTGCCGCCCACGCGCTGAGCGGTGCGGGTCAGCGCGCGCGGGTGGGCTTGACCGTCTTCCCGTGCACGTCGCGCACCTTGGCCAGCTCGGTCATGAAGCTGTCGGCCCAGGCGGCCACGTCGTGGCTGCTGACCGTCTTGCGCATCGCGCGCATCCGCTTGGTCAGCTCCTTCTCGTCGGCCTGGTAGGCCTCGAGCAGCGCGGACTTCATGCCGTTGATGTCGTAGGGGTTGACCAGCCACGCCTGGCGCAGCTCGTCGGCGGCGCCGGCGAACTCCGAGAGCACCAGCGCCCCGGCGTCGTCGTACTGGCAGGCGACGTACTCCTTGGCGACGAGGTTCATCCCGTCGCGGTACGGCGTCACCACCATGATGTCGGCGGCGCGGTAGAGCGCGGCCATCTCCTCGCGCGGGTAGGAGGAGTGCAGGTAGCTGATCGCCGGCCGGCCGATCCGGCCGAGGTCGCCGTTGATCCGGCCGACCAGCCGGTCGATCTCGTCGCGCAGGATCTGGTACTCCTCGACCTGCTCGCGCGAGGGCACCGCGACCTGGACGAACACGGCGTCCTCGACGTCGAAGTGGCCGTCCTGCGAGCAGCTCGGCGTACGCGCGGAGCCGGGCGTAGATGCCCTTGGTGTAGTCGAGCCGGTCGACGCCGAGGAAGATCTTGCGCGGGTCGCCGAGCGCGCTGCGGATCTCCTTGGCACGCGCGGTCACCTCCGGGGACTGGGCGAGCTCCTCGAAGCCCCGCGGCGTCGATCGAGATCGGGAACGCCGCGGCCCGCACGGTGCGCCCGTCGGGCAGGTAGACCAGGTCGCGGTGGGTCTTGTGGCCGACCCGCTGGCGGACCAGCCGCACGAAGTTCGGCGGCGCCGCCGGGCAGCTGGAAGCCGACCAGGTCGGCGCCGAGCAGCCCCTCGAGCAGCTGCCGCCGCCACGGCAGCTGCTGGAACAGCTCGGCCGGCGGGAACGGGATGTGCAGGTAGAAGCCGATGCGCAGGTCGGGCCGGAGCTCGCGCAGCATCTGGGGCACCAGCTGCATCTGGTAGTCGTGCACCCAGACCAGGGCGTCCTCGTTGGCCAGCTCCGCGGCCGTGTCGGCGAACCGCTGGTTGACCGCGACGTAGGAGTCCCACCACTCGCGGTGGAACTCCGGCTTGGCCACGAGGTCGTGGTACAGCGGCCAGAGGGTGCCGTTGGAGAAGCCCTCGTAGTGGCCCTCGATCTCCTCGGCGCGTCATCGACATCGGGTGCAGCGTCGAGACCGTCGACCTCGAACGGCTCGAGGTCCTGCTCGGTGCCGCCCGGCCAGCCCATCCAGACGCCGTCGTTGGCCCGCATCACCGGCTCGATCGCGGTGACCAGCCCGCCGGGCGAGGGCCGCCAGGTCGACGACCCGTCGGGCTGCTCGACCCGGTCGACCGGCAGCCGGTTCGCGACGATCACGAGGTCGTAGCCCACGACGCCAGCCTAGGCAGCGGCCGGGCGGCGCACTCCACCCTGTCGGGGGTGGGTACGCCGCCCGTGGTGTCGGGCTGGCCCGACACCGGCTGTCGGGCTGGCAGGATCGTGGCCGCGGTCCCCGCGCGACGAGGCTGGAGACATGACGGACACCTGACCCTGCCGATGACTGACACCACCTTCCGCGAAGCCACGTGGCGGGAGCCCGCCCGCCCCCGCGGCGTGCGTCGGGTCCTCTACGACTCGGCTACGCCCTGTCGTCGCTGTTCCTCGCGCTGCCGGCGTTCATCGTGGTGTCATCGACCTCGCGCTCGGGCTCGGGCTCATCGTGCTCATCGGCGGGCCTGCTGCTGCTCTGGGTCGGCGGTGATGGTGGCGCGAGGCTTCGCGCGGTTCGAGCGGATCCGGCTGCGCGGCATGCTCGGCAAGCCCGCCGAGACACCGGCCTACCTCTGCCCGCGGCCGGAGGACGGCTTCTGGCGCAAGGCGCTGCTGCCGCTGCGCGACGCGCAGTCCTGGCTGGACGTCGTCTGGTGCATCGTCGGGCTGGTCACCGGGACGGTCGCGTTCGCGCTCGCCCTGGCCTGGTGGGCGGCGGCCGGCTGGCGGCCTGACCTACTGGTTCTGGCAGCGCTGGATCCCGAGACCCGACGACACGCAGGGGTTCGTGCTCGCCACGAGCTGGGCTTCGGCGAGCGGCCGGCACGACGAGAGCGTGGTGTACCTGGTCATCGGGGCGATCGCCCTGGTCACCCTGCCCCTGGTGGTCCGGTTCGCGGCGGCGCTGCACGGCAGCCTGGCCCACGTGCTGCTCAGCAGCCGCGCCGAGCTCCAGCAGGAGGTGCGCCGCGTCGAGGGCGGCCGCGACGCGGCCCGGGCCGCCGAGGCCGCCTCGCTGCGCCGGCTCGAGCGCGACATCCACGACGGGCCGCAGCAGCGGCTGGTCCGGCTGCCGATGGACCTCGGCCGGCTCGCGAAGCAGCTGGCCGAGGACCCGGAGCGGCCGCCGAGACCGTCGACGCGGCGCTGCTCCAGGCCCGCGAGACCGTCGACGAGCTGCGCTCGCTGTCGCGCGGCATCGCGCCGCCGCTGCTGGTCGACCGCGGCCTGGCCGCCGCGCTCGGCGAGCTGACCGTGCGGAGCGACGGTCCCGGTCGAGGCGACGATCGACGTGCCCGGACACGCTGCCGCCGCACGTCGAGACCGCGGTCTACTTCGTGGTCGCCGAGGCGCTGACCAACGTGGCCAAGCACAGCGGTGCCACCCGCGCCTCGGTCGGCGTCTGGATGGAGAACGGCGGCGTCGAGGTCCGCGTCGAGGACGACGGCGTGGGCGGCGCCCACCCCGCCAAGGGCAGCGGGCTGGCCGGGCTCGCAGCAGCGGGTGCTGGCCGCCGACGGCCGGCTCGAGGTCAGCTCGCCCGAGGGCGGCCCGACCGTCGTCGCCGCCTGGCTCCCGGTGGGAGGCGCATGAGGATCGTCGTCGCGGACGACTCCCTGCTGCTGCGGGAGGGGCTCCAGCTGCTGCTCGCCGAGGCCGGCCACGAGGTCGTGGCCGCCGTCGGCGACGGTCCGTCGTACGTCGCCGCCGTCGCTCGAGCACCGCCCCGACGTCGGCGTGGTCGACGTGCGGATGCCGCCCAGCCACACCGACGAGGGGCTGCGGGCCGCGGTCGAGGTGCGCGCGAGCCTGGCCGGCGGCGCGGATCATGGTGCTCTCGCAGTACGTCGAGGTGTCGTACGCCGACGACCTGCTCGCCTCGGGCGACGGCGGGGTGGGCTACCTGCTCAAGGACCGGGTCAGCGACCTCGACGACTTCCTCGCCGCGCTGGCCACGGTCGCCGAGGGCGGCACCGTGCTCGACCCGCAGGTCGTGGCCCAGCTGATGAGCCGCCGCCGCGACCCGCTCGAGGGGCTGACCCCGCGCGAGCGCGAGGTGCTCGCGCTGATGGCCGAGGGCCGCTCGAACGCCGCGATCGCCGAGGAGCTCGTGGTCACCGAGGGCGCGCGTCGAGAAGCACACCCAGCGCATCTTCGCCAAGCTCGGCCTGCTGCCCGACGACGGCCAGCACCGTCGGGTGCTGGCCGTCGTGCGGTTCCTGCAGGCCGGCTGACCGGCCCGCAGGTGCCGGCTACGCGCCGGGGCCGGACCGGTCCCCTGCGGTCGCCCGAGCGGTGCCCAGCGTCTGGATGGAGTCGACCTTGGTGAAGGTGATGATCGACGGGTAGTCGGTGCCCGCGTAGATGCTCCAGTTGCCGCCGGCGCCGAGGGCGTAGCAGTACAGCTGCGGCGCGGAGCCGCCGGTGATGGCCAGGTTGCCCGCCGCGCTCGGCGTGCTGAGCCCGTTGGCGTAGGTCCCCATGCCGTAGAAGCGGCCGGTGCTGCTGGACGCGCTGGGCGACATGTAGCACGCCACGTTGGTGTTGACCGCGGCCGAGGTGAGCAGCGAGAACGTGGCGAGGTAGTTGCCCGACGGGAGACCCGGGAAGTTGTAGGTCTTGGTGCCGGTCGCCGTGCCCCCCTGCGGGAGGGAGTAGCGGTACGACGCGTTCTGGTACGCCGACGCGGGCTGGCCGTTGAGGTTGGTCGCGTTGGTGGCGTTCGTCGCGCTGGCGACGGACAGGGACGGCGCCTGCTTCTTGACCACCTTGGTGGCGATCGACTTGACCTTGGCCTTGCTCAGGACGGGGCCGGCCGTGGCCGTGCCGAACGAGCCGAGGACCAGGGCCACGACCGCGACGACCGCGAGCATGGACAGACGAGAGATGCGCTTCATGGTTGCCTCCGGGAGCTGGTTGCTCTGACGGCTCCTAGGAGGTCCTGCGGCGCGCGGAGATATGACCCGGACGGGTCATTCCCTCGCCGGCGGCCTCAGCCGTCCCCGGGGTACCGCACGCCGACCTGGGCGCGGAGCTCGTCCATCTGGCGCAGGATCGTCAGCGTCTGGGCGTGCGGCACCAGCGGGCTCTCGAGCAGCCCCTCGGCCAGGCAGCGCTGGACCTCGACCATCTCGTGCGCGTAGCCGCGGCCGATCACCGGCTCGGCGCCCTCGACCACCCGCGCCCGGCTGCGGTCCACGTCGTCGTTGGTGCCGCCGACCGCGGTGGGGGTGTAGGTCACCCGCGACGGGTGGTGGAAGTCCTCGAGCACCAGCCGGCCCCGGTCGGTCGCGATCTCGGCGCCGGCGCGAGGACCACGAGGTCATCGACGCGGTCATGGTGGCGACGGCGCCGCCCGGGTAGCGGCCGGCGATCGCGATGTCGAGGTCGATGCCCGACGTCGGACAGCACGGCGGTGGCGGTCAGCGCCTCGGCCTCGCCGAGCATGAGGTGCGCGAACGTCAGCGGGTAGATGCCCATGTCGAGCAGCGCCCCGGCGCCGAGCGTCGGCGTCGAGCAGCCGGTCCGTCGGGCTGGGTGTCGACGACGAAGCCGAGCTCGGCGTGCAGGTGCCGCGGCGTGCCGAACTCGCCCGCGCGGAGCCGTCGCTGCACCGTCGCGGACGACCGGGTGGCAGGCCGTCCACATCGCCTCCATCAGCAACCGCTCGTGCCGCAGCGCGAGCGCGAACAGCTCCTCGGCGTCGGCGGCGCGCAGCGTCAGCGGCTTCTCGCAGAGCACGTGCTTGCCGGCCTCGAGCGCCGCCGTGACGTGCTCGACGTGCAGCGCGTGCGGCGAGGCGATGTAGACGGCGTCGACGGCCGGGTCGGCGAGCAGCTCCTCGTACGAGCCGTACGCGCGCTGCGATGCCGTGCTCCCGGGCGAACGCCGTGGCCCGGTCGAGGGAGCGCGACCCGACCGCGGCGACCTCGGCGTCGGGCACCAGCAGGAGGTCCTGGGCGAAGGTCCGGGCGATGCGTCCGGGGGCGAGGATCCCCCAACGGGTGACGGGCATGGGCACGTAGCCTGCTCGGGCAGCGTCCGGCTCGCCGGGTGCGCTGAATGACATCGGTGTGATTCGTCGCCTACCATGACCGGCATGGATGCGGCGAACGTCGGACGCCCTGACGCGGGTCAGGCGGGGGAGCAGCCTGCCCTCAGCGACCGCGACCGCGAGATCCTCGAGTTCGAGCGGCACTGGTGGAAGTACGCCGGCGCCAAGGAGACCGCGGTCCGCGAGAAGTTCGACATGTCCTCGACCCGCTACTACCAGGTCCTCAACGCCCTCATCGACCGGCCGGAGGCCCTCGAGGCCGACCCGCTGCTGGTCCGCCGGCTGCGCCGGCTGCGCGCCGCCCGCCAGCGGCAGCGCTCGGCCCGCCGGCTCGGCTTCGAGCTCTAGCCCGATGGTCGCGTCGGCGGCACGCGCGCGACGAGCGCGGCGTGGTCTTCCCCTCGCCGGTGGTGATCCTCAGCGTCGATCGCGGTCGCGATGGCCGGCGTCGCCTTCGTCGCCACCCGCGACAGCGCGCCGGAGGAGAAGCGAGATCACCACCGATCTCCCAGCCCGAGACCACGCGCGACGCCGACCGCCGACGCCGACGCCCACCCAGCCCGCGAAGCCGACGAAGCCGAAGGTCGACCGCTCCAAGGTCTACGTCGTCGTCTTCAACAACTCCAACGTCACCGGCCTGGCCGGCCGGGTCGCCGCGCAGGCCAGCCAGATCGGCTGGCAGGTCGTCGGCTCCGACAACTGGTACGGCACCATCCCGGCCTCGACCGTCTACTACCCCCAGCGGCTCGAGCGGGCGGGCAAGCTGCTCGCCCTCGACCTCGGCATCCAGCGCACCGCGCCGGCGGTCGACCCGATGCGGCTCGACCGGCTCACCGTCATCCTCACCGGCCCGCTCGACTGACCGCGTGCCGGCCACGCTCCGGTGCCGGCCGCCGACGCGTGTGTGATGGGGTTCGGTCATGGAGTTCACCTCGGAGGAGGGCGAGCAGAAGTACGCCGCCCTGGTCCGGGCCGCCGCCGAGACCGTCGTCGGGCTGGACTTCGACGGCACCCTGGCCCCGATCGTCGAGGACCCGGCCGCAGGCGCACATCCACCCCGAGGCCGGCGCAGGTGCTCGTCGACCTGGCCGAGCAGGTGCTCGCCGTCGCGGTGGTCACCGGCCGCCCGGCCCGCCAGGCGCTCGACCTCGGTGGCCTCGAGCGGGTCGGCAACGCGATCGGCGACGCCGGCAAGGAGCTCTACCTCTTCGGCCAGTACGGCAACGAGCGCTGGAGCTCCACCAACCGCCGGGTGATCGCGCCGCGGCCGCCGCACGGGCTGGCGTCTTCATCGCCGACCTGCCCCGGCTGCTGCGCCGCGCTCGACGCCGAGGACGCCCACGTCGAGGAGAAGGGGCTGGCCGTCGCGGTGCACACCCGCCGGCTGGCCGACCCCGAGCGCGACCTTCGACGCGCTGCTGCCGGCGCTGCGAGGAGCTGGCCGCCCGCCACGACCTCGTGGTCGAGCCCGGCAAGCAGGTGATCGAGGTCCGCTCGCCCGGCATGCACAAGGGGATCGTGGTCGACGCGGCTCGTCGAGGAGCTCGACGCCGGCGGCGTTCGTCTTCGTCGGCGACGACCTCGGCGACGTCGAGGCGTTCGAGGCGGTCGCCGCGCTGGCCAAGGGCGGGCTGCCCACCCTGCTGGTCTGCTCGGCCTCCGACGAGGAGAGCGCCCTGGTCCCCCTCTCCGACGTCCTCGTGCACGGCCCCGAGGGTGTCCTCGACCTGCTCCGCCAGCTCACCGCGGACGCCGCCGCCCTCCGGGCCTAGCCCGGTCCGGACCGGACTGGTCCAGTCCGGGCCATGATTCTCGGCGCTTCTTCGACACGCCGCGAGACGCGCCGTCGGCAGCGACCATGGTGCGGTGCGCCCTCCGGCGTCGGCCCGCTGACGGTCATGGCGCCGCTGGTCGCGGCTGGCCGGTCGGCTACGTGCTTCCTCCCCGCGGGACCGCTACCGCGACGGTGCCTTCGCCGCCGTCGGCCTGGCCTGCGTCGCTGGCCGCGTTCGCGGGGCTGCACCGCCACGCGCCGCGGCGCGCAGACGCGGGTGGCTGCTGGTCATCACCGGCTTCCTGGGCTGGGTGGTCGGCGACGCGCTCTTCTCGCTGCAGGGCGCCTTGGTCGGGTTCGAGGCCTACCCGGCGCCGGCCGACGCGCGTCTACGTGGTCGCGTACGGGCTGATGGCCGCGGGTCTGGTGGTGATGGTCCGCCGCCGCGGCGGTCGCCGGCGACCTGGCCGCGGTGCTCGACGCCGCGATCCTGGCCACCGGGGTCGGCGGTCGATCGCCGGCGTCTTCGTCGCTGGTGCCGATCGGCGCCGGACTCGAGCCTCAGCGCTGCTGGGCAAGATGACGAGCGCGTTCTACCCGATCGGCCGACATCCTGCTGCTCGCGATCCTGGTGCGGTTCTGGGCCACGCCCAGCGCGCGCACGACGTCGTTCCGGCTGCTGATCTGCCGCGCTGGGCTTCATCTTCGCGGGCGACGTCGTACTACACGACCACGACCATCGGTGACCGGCAGCGTCGAGCCTCCGAGCTCACCAACGACCTGCGTCTGGCTCGCCGGCTACGTGCTGCATCGCCGGCGCCGACCTGGGACCGGTCGGTGCACGACCTGGCCGAGCCCGCCGCCCGGGCTCGAGGACGTCGTCGTCGACCCGTCCGCCGGCTGGTGGTGCTCACCGGCGGCCTGCTCCTGCCCGCCGTCGCGCTGGCTCGCTGGACGGGATCTCGGACGGCGACCCTGTCGGCGTGGCCGGTGGTCGCCGCCGGCTCGGCCGTGATGTCCCTGCTCGTGCTCGGCCCGGATGGCCGGGCTGCTCGGCGTGGTGCGCGCGCAGGCGGTGCAGCTGGCCGCGCTGGCCCGCTCCGACGCGCTCACCGGGCGTCCCGAACCGCCGCACCTGGGACTTCGAGCTCTCCCGAGCCTGCCAGCTCGGCCCGCGACACGGAACGCGCCGCTGACCGTCGCCGTGCTCGATCTCGACCACTTCAAGGCCTACAACGACACAGCACGGTCACCCGGCCGGTGACCGGCTGCTCAAGGAGGCCACCGCGGCGTGGAGCCAGCACCTGCTGCACCGGCGAGGTGCTCGCCCGCGTCGGCGGTGAGGAGTTCGCGGTCCTGCTGCCCGGACCACGACGCGCGAGGCCGCCCGCGCCCGGGTGCTCGAGCGATGATGGCCAGCACGCCGCGCGGACAGACGTTCTCGGCCGGCGTGGCCACCTGGCAGCCCGGGACGGAGCCCGGCGTGAGCCGTCGCCGCCGCCGACCGGGCGCTCTACCACGCCAAGCGCGGCGGCCGCAACCGCGTCTGCGTCGCGCCGTCCGCGCCCGCCGAGCCTGGTCCTGCCCGAAGCCGCGCATCGTCCTGCAGCCGATCGTCGAGCTGGAGACCGCGCGAGATGGTCGCCGTCGAGGCGCTGAGCCGGTTCCCGGACCAGCGACCCGCATGACGGTCTTCGAGCAGGCCCGCGCGCTCGGCCGGCTGGCCGAGCTCGAGGCCGAGGCCATCCGTCGCGGCGCGGCTCGTCGCGCTGCCCGGGCCTGCTGCTCTCGGTCAACGTCGACATCGGCTCGCTGCACCGCCCCGCCCGTGCGCGAGGCCCTGGCGGGCGACCTGACCGGCCTGGTCCTCGAGATCACCGAGCACACCGACAGCCCGGCGGACCGGCGAGCTGCTCGAGGCGGTCCTGGCCGCGATGCGGGACTACCGCGACCGCGGCGCGCTCGATCGCCGTCGACGACTGGGGCACCGGCTACTCCGACATGGACCGCCTCGAGCTGCTGCAGCCCGAGATCGTCAAGATCGACATGTCCATCGTCCACGACCTCGAGTCGGCCCGGCACCGGGCGCTGCATCGGCTCGGTGCTCTCGCGTGGGCGGCTGCGGCGCGGCGCCCGGGTCTGCGCCGAGGGCATCGAGACCGAGGAGCAGCGCGAGCGGCTGCGCCAGCTCGGCGTCCACCTCGGCCAGGGCTTCCAGCATCGGCCGACCCGCAGCCGGTGTCGGAGACGCTCAGCGCCACCCGCTGACGCCCCGGCCGGCTGACCGGCTGTTCGCCCTCAACGAACGCCGGAACACCGGCCGCCCGCCGGAAGTTGAGCCGACATGACTCAACCCTCGCTCCCGGTGCTGTTCCTCTCCGACCTCGTCGTCCTGCCCGGCATGGTCGTCCCGATCCCGCTCGACGAGGCCGCCCAGGCCGCCGTCGACGCCGCCCGCAGCCAGCAGCGACGGGCGAGCTGCTCGCTCGCCCCGCGGCTCGAGGACCGCTACGCGTCGTACGGCGTGGTGGCGACCGTCGAGCGCGTCGGCCGGATGATGCGGCGGCGGCGCCGGTGCCGTGCTGCGGGCCGGCCGCCGGGCCCGCATCGGCAGCGGCGTCACCGGCCCCGGTGCCGCGCTGTGGGTCGAGGTCGAGCCGGTCGAGGAGACCGTCACCGACCGCGCCCGCGAGCTGGCCGAGGAGTACAAGCGGCTCGTCGTCGCCGTGCTCCAGCGCCGCGAGGCCTGGCAGATCATCGACACGGTCCACCAGATGAGCGACCCGAGCGCGATCGCGGACGCGGCCGGCTACGCGCCGTACCTCTCCGACGAGCAGAAGCGCGAGCTGCTCGAGACCCCCGACGTCGAGCAGCGGCTCGAGACCGCTCATCGCCTGGACCCGCGACCACCTCGCCGAGGCGGAGATCACCGACAAGATCGGCGAGGACGTCCGCGAGGGGATGGAGAAGTCGCAGCGCGAGTTCCTGCTGCGCCAGCAGCTCGCCGCGATCCGCAAGGAGCTCGGCGAGGGCGAGCCCGAGGGCGCCGACGACTACCGCGCCCGGGTCGAGGCCGCCGACGTGCCCGACGACGTGCGCGCGGCGCTGCTCAAGGAGGTCGACAAGCTCGAGCGCTCCAGCGAGCAGAACCCCGAGGCCGCCTGGATCCGCACCTGGCTCGACACCGTGCTCGAGCTGCCCTGGGACGTCACGACCGAGGACAGCAACGACGTCGTCGCGCGCCCGCGCGGTGCTCGACGCCGACCACCACGGCCTCGACGAGGTCAAGGAGCGGATCGTGGAGTACCTCGCGGTCCGCGCCCGCCGCGCCGAGCGCGGCCTGCAGGTCATCGGCGGCCGGGGCTCCGGCGCGGTGATCCTGCTGGCCGGCCCTCCCGGCGTCGGCAAGACCTCGCTGGGCGAGTCCGTCGCCCGCGCCATGGGCCGGAAGTTCGTCCGCGTCGCCCTCGGCGGCGTCCGCGACGAGGCCGAGATCCGCGGCCACCGGCGCACGTACGTCGGCGCGCTGCCCGGCCGCATCGTCCGGGCCATCAAGGAGGCCGGCTCGATGAACCCGGTCGTGCTGCTCGACGAGGTCGACAAGATCGGCGCCGACTACCGCGGCGACCCCGCGGCGGCGCTGCTCGAGGTGCTCGACCCGGCGCAGAACCACACCTTCCGCGACCACTACCTCGAGCTCGACCTGGACCTGTCCGACGTGCTGTTCATCGCCACCGCCAACGTGGTCGAGCAGATCCCGTCGGCGCTGCTGGACCGGATGGAGCTGGTCACCCTCGACGGCTACACCGAGGACGACAAGGTCGCCATCGCCCGCGACTTCCTGCTGCCGCGGCAGCTCGAGCGGGCCGCGCTGACCGCCGACGAGGTGATCGATCACCGACGCCGCGCTGCGCGAGCTCGCCGCCAACTACACCCGCGAGGCCGGCGTACGCCAGATGGAGCGGCTGCTCGCCAAGGCGCTGCGCAAGGCCGCGACCAAGCTGGCGATCGGCGAGGCCGAGCGCGTCGACGTCGACGAGCCCGACCTCAAGGAGCTGCTCGGCCGGCCGCGGTTCACGCCCGAGTCGGCAGAGCGCACCTCGGTGCCCGGGCGTCGCGACCGGCCTGGCGGTCACCGGTCTCGGCGGTGACGTGCTGTTCATCGAGGCGTCGGCGCACGACGGGCACGGCCGGCCTGACCCTGACCGGCCAGCTCGGCGACGTGATGAAGGAGTCCGCGCAGATCGCGCTGTCGTTCGTGAAGGCGCACGCGGCCGAGCTCGGGGTCGACCCGGCGTTCTTCGAGAAGGCGATCCACGTGCACGTGCCGGCCGGGCGCGACGCCCAAGGACGGCCCGTCCGCGGGCATCACCATGGTCACCGCGCTGACCTCGCTGGCCACCGGCCGGCCGGTGCGCTCGGAGGTCGGCATGACCGGCGAGGTCACCCTCAACGGCCGGGTGCTGCCGATCGGCGGGCTGAAGCAGAAGCTGCTCGCCGCCCAGCGGGCCGGCCTCACCGAGGTGTTCGTGCCGCTGCGCAACGAGCCCGACCTGGACGACGTCCCGGCCGAGGTCCTCGAGGCGCTCACCGTGCACGTCGTCGGCGACGTCCTCGACGTCGTCCGCGGTGCGCTGACCCCGGCGGCGGAGGCGCGGTCGGAGGACGAGGCCACCGCGCCGCCTGACCGCCGGAACGCGTACGCCGGTCCCGGTCCAGCATGCCGGGACCGGTGTGCACATGCTGAGACGGGCTCGCGTACAGTTGTCGATCAGCTCATCCAGAGGGACTGAGGGAACGGCCCTGTGAAGTCCCGGCAACCGCCGCGAGCTCAGCACTCGGAGCGGTCGCGGAAATGGTGCCAATTCCGTCCGGAGCGAAGGTCGCCCGGAGAAGATGAGGAGGAGGATCCGTGAGCACTGTTGTCGCCGAGAAGACCGGCGACGCTCCGCGAGGGCGCCTTCGGCCACGCCACAGGCCCTGTCCTGTCGCGAGTGCGGCCACCAGGTCGAGCTCGGCCCGTTCTACGCGTGTCCGGAGTGCTTCGGACCGCTCGAGATCGCCTACGACTTCCCGCGGGTGACCCGCGAGGAGATCGAGGCCGGCCCGCGCAACATCTGGCGCTACAAGGCGCTGCTGCCGGTGCCGACCGACATCGAGCAGAGCCCCAACACCGAGCCCGGCTTCACCCGGCTGCTCAAGGCGCACAACCTCGGCCGCGAGCTCGGCATCGACAACCTGTGGGTCAAGGACGACTCGACCAACCCGACCAACTCCTTCAAGGACCGGGTCGTCGCCTGCGCGCTGAGCGCGGCCCGCGAGCTCGGCGCCAAGGTCTTCGCCTGCCCGAGCACCGGCAACCTGGCCAACGCGGTCGCCGCCGCCGGCGCCCGGGCCGGCATCAAGACCGTGGTCTTCATCCCGAGCAACCTCGAGCAGCCCAAGCAGGTCAACTCGGCGGTCTTCACCGAGCAGCTGGTCGCGGTCGAACGGCAACTACGACGACGTCAACAAGCTCGCCTCCGAGATCGCCGGCGAGGAGGAGGGCTGGGCGTTCGTCAACGTCAACGTCCGGCCCTACTACGCCGAGGGCTCCAAGACGCTGGGCTACGAGATCGCCGAGCAGCTCGGCTGGCGGCTGCCCGACCAGATCGTGATCCCGGTCGCCTCCGGCTCGCAGCTGACCAAGGTGCACAAGGCGTTCCAGGAGCTGGTCAAGCTCGGCCTGGTCGAGGACAAGCCCTACAAGGTCTTCGGCGCGCAGGCCGACCGGCTGCTCGCCGGTCTCGGTGGCCTACAAGGCCGGCGTCGACGCGATCCGCCCGGTCAAGCCGGACACCATCGCCAAGAGCCTGGCCATCGGCAACCCGGCCGACGGCATCTACGTCCTCGACATCTGCCGCGAGACCGGCGGCGCCGTCGAGGACATCACCGACGACGAGGTCCGCGACGGCGATCGTGCTGCTGGCCCGCACCGAGGGCATCTTCACCGAGACCGCCGGCGGCACCACGGTCGGCGTGCTGAAGAAGCTCGTCGAGACCGGCCAGCTCGACCCCGCGCTCGAGACCGTCGTCATCAACACCGGCCACGGCCTCAAGACGCTGGACGCCGTCGTCCGACGCCGTCGGCCCGGCCGCGACCATCGAGCCGACGTACGCCGCGTTCGCCGCGACCGGCCTCGCCTGAACCCCCACCACGAGGAGAGCCGCGTGACCGCCACCGTCCGCATCCCGACGATCCTGCGCACCTACACCGAGGGTGAGTCGGAGGTGACCGCCGACGGCGCCACGCTGGCCGAGGTCCTCGACGACCTCGACGCGCAACTACGCGGGCATCAAGGGCCGGATCCTCGACGACCACGGCGAGCTGCGCCGCTTCGTCAACGTCTACGTCGGCAACGACGACGTGCGGTTCCTCGACAACCTCGAGACCCCGACCCCCGACGGCACCCAGATCTCGGTGATCCCGGCGGTCGCCGGCGGCTGACACCTGGCGGTCGCCGCGCCGTGGCCGGCCGTTCAGGTCGGTCTGGTTGACATCGGGCCGTGCGGAGAACGACGGCCCGGGTCACGGCCCTGCTGGCGGCGGCCGCGGGCGGTGGCCTGCTCGTCGGCCGGCTGCTGCTGCGCCGGCAGGCGACGATCGCCCGCAGACTGATCGGTCAACCGCTGGGCGAGCTCGCGCCTGCCGCCGACACGTTGTACAAGAAGAGGTACGGCGCCACGCTCGACCTGCTCGTCGTGGGCGACTCGATCGCCGCCGGGCTGGGCGCCGAGCTGCCCAAGGAGACCCTGGGCGCCCGGCTGGCCACCCGGCTGGCCAAGGCGACGAGGCGGTCGGTCCGGCTGCGGACCGTCGCCCGCGTCGGCTCGGAGTCGTCGATGCTCGCCGACCAGCTCGCCGCCCTGCCGCCGGCGTACCGCCCCGACCTCGCGGTGATCGTCGTCGGCGGCAACGACGTCACCCACCGGGTCCCGGTCGCGGAGTCGGTGCGCCACCTCGAGGAGGCGATCGCGGCACTGCGCGACCGCGGCGCCGAGGTGGTGGTCGGCACCTGCCCCGACCTCGGCGCGCTGCGCCCGGTTCCGCAGCCGCT
Organism: uncultured Actinomycetota bacterium; assembly: GCA_963791175.1. GTDB lineage: Bacteria > Actinomycetota > Actinomycetes > Propionibacteriales > Nocardioidaceae > Nocardioides. Next base: position 657,100 of record CAWBRC010000004.1, on the reverse strand, counting down.
GCGCGCCCTCGCCGGCGCGGGCCTCCCGGCAGCTCGCCCGGGCGCAGGGCGGCGGCCGCGGTCCGGGCCGGGGCGCACGCGGTCTCGCTGGCGCACGTGGTGGGCCCGTTCTTCGTCACCAACCCCGACGAGATGTTCAGCCTCGACCGGTTCCACCCCAGCGCGGCCGGATACCAGCGCACCGCCAAGGCGCTTCTGCCCTCGCTGCTCGCGGCGCTCGGCCTGGTCGACGGTGAGCCGTTCGGTCACCGGAGGCCCCAGCCCGTCGGGTAGGTCACTGTGTCCGCCCAGTCTGGCCATTCGGCCTCGCGGACCGGCGCGGGCCTCGATACTGGTCGAGCCCCCGACGAGCGGCGGAGGAGACCATGGCGACCACCGGACCGGCTGCGCGACTCGCGCAGCTGGCGATTCGACCTGACGCCTGTGCGTCGCTCGGGCCTCGCCCTGCTCGCGCTGGTCGCTCCCGAGCGCCCTCGCCGGCGGCTGGGAGGTCGGCGTCGCCGCGCTCGTCGGCGTCCCGCTCGTCGTGGTCGTCGCCCGCTTCCCGATGGTCCTCGACAGCGAGGACGGCGGCATCGAGATCGGCTTCGACTCGAGCGTCCTGATGTTCCTGCTCTGCACCTTCGACGCCCGGCGCGGCGCTGGCCGTCTGGGGCGCTCGGCGGTCATCGTCACCCAGGTCGACCTCCGGCAAGCGGGCGGTCGCGCCCAGGTCTTCAACATCGGCGTCGGCATCCTCGCCGGCGCCAGTGGCCGCGCTGGTCGCTGCACTCGGTGCGCGGTCCGGAGACCGGCACGCCGCGGGAGCTGGTGGCCATGGTCGCGGCCGCCGGCGGCGTACTTCTTCGTCGACTACGTCGCTCTCGGCGATCTCGGTCGCCATCGACTCCAGACACGCCGGTGCGCGGCCACCTCGTCCAGCCCGGCACCTGGCTGGCGGTCGCCTGCTTCGTGCCGTTCGACCTGCTCGGCTACCTCGGCCGCCGTCGTGCTGCGCAGCAGCCCGTGGTGGACGCTCATCGCTGCTGGTCGTCCCGCTGGTCACGCTGCTCGTCGCCACCCGGGCCGTCACCCGCGGCCGCGAGAACTCCCGCCGGCTCACCGTGCTCCTCGAGGCGGCGGTCCGCGTCCAGGCGCTGCACGAGCCCGACCCGATCGATCGAGGCGCTGCTGCACGACGCCCGCCGGCTGATCCGGCTGCGCGACGTGGAGGTGCGCGGCTCGCCGCCGGACTGCGCACGAGATCGGCGCGCAGGTGCGCCGCGGCAAGGACGCCCTCTGGGTGGTCGCCCCGGCACGGGACCGGGCCCGCTCGACCGTCGGCGCCGACCAGCACGCGCTCGACGCGCTGGCCGTGGTCTGCTCGGACGCGTTCGCCCGGCTCCAGCTGACCGACGGACATGGTCCACTACGCGCGTCACGACCCGCTGACCGACCTGCCCAACCGCGGCATCCTGCTCGACCGGGTGGCGCACGCCCTGCACCTGGCCCGCCGGCGCGGCGTCCGGGTGGCGCTGCTCTTCATCGACCTCGACGCGTTCAAGCCGGTCAACGACCGGTTCGGCCACGCCGCCGGCGACGCGGTGCTGGTCGAGGTGGCGCGCCGGCTGGTGGCCTGCACGCGGGACAGCGACACCGTGGCCCGGCTCGGCGGCGACGAGTTCGCGGTGCTGCTCGAGGACGTCACCGTCGGCAGGTCGTCGAGATCAGCGACCGGATCCTGGCCGTCGCTGACCGCGCGGCGCCGAGGTGGCGGGCCACCGCGTCCCGCTCGGTGCCTCGATCGGCATCGCGTACGGCGACGGCAGCGAGTCGGGCGAGGCGCTGCTGCGCCAGGCCGACCTCGCGATGTACGAGGCCAAGGGCCGCGGCAAGGCCCAGTCACGTCGCCTACGAGCCCGCGATCGGCCGGGCCCGGCTGCGAGAGGCTCGAGCTGGTCGAGGAGCTGCGCAAGGCCATCGAGCACGACGCGAGCTGCGACGTGGTCTACCAGCCGGTCGTCGCCGCCGCGGACGGGCCGGATCGCCGGCGTCGAGGCGCTGGTCCGCTGGAAGCTCAACGGCGACGACGTGCCCGACCGACGTCTTCATCCGCCTCGCCGAGGACACCGGCCTGGTCGTCGCCGCTCGGGCCAGGTCGTCCTGGACACGGTCGACCCGCGACGCGCACGCGCTGCGCGAGGCCGCCGGCGGCCCGATCTCGATCAGCGTCAACGTCTCGGCCCGCCAGCTCCGCGAGCCCGACGTTCGTCGGCGCCGTGCGAGCGGACGGTCGCGGGCGATGGGGCGGACCGGCCTGGTCCTCGAGATCACCGAGCGGCAGGGGATCGGCGACGACCTCGAGGTGCTCGAGGCGATGCGGATCATCGCGGCGCTGGGCGTGCGGTTCGCCATCGACGACTTCGGCGTCGGCTTCTCCTCGATCAGCTACCTCCAGCGAGCTGCCGGCGCACGTCGTCAAGACCGACGCCACGCTGTCCCAGAACATCGACAGCGACGAGCGGGCCCGCGCCGTCCTGGGCGGCCATCGTGACCATGGGCGAGGCGCTCGGCCTCGACGTCGTCGTCGAGGGCATCGAGCGGGCCGGTCAGCTCGAGCGCGGTCCGCGACCACGTGGGCGCGCCGTTCGTGCAGGGCTACCTGCTGCACCGGCCGATGCCGCTCGAGCAGCTGCTCGACGGTCGTGCGCGCCAACCGCGGCAGCGACCGACCGGACGCCGGCGTCGGACGAGCCCGCCGGTCCGGACGCCGGGCGACCGGCTGGCGCCGATCGCCTGACCCGACCCGTCAGCCGGCGCGTCAGTGGGCGACGGCGGGCCCAGCGGGATGTCGCGGAAGGCCTTGAACGGCGGCTGGTCCGGGACCGTGGTCGGTGGGGATAGCAGCGAGACCGTCGTCTGCCACCACGCCGCGCTCTCGAACGCGTCGAGCGCGGCGAGCAGCTGCTCGAGGTAGGCCGCCGTGGTGCGGTCGTTGATCGTGCCGAGCTGCACCTCGGGCCGGAACACCCGCCGGTCGACGAACAGGTGGAGCCCCTGGGCGACCCGGGAGACGCCGTGGCGCGACCGTGTTGAGCGCGTCGAGGTCGCCGGCGCAGCCTGACCCACACCGAGTAGTCGCCCTCCGGCTCCAGCGCGAGGCCACCGGCCAGGTGCAGCCGCGGGGACGGCCCAGTCCGCGGCCTCGCGGTCCAGGGTGTCGGCGAGCCGGGTGGCGTCGTCGAGCGCGAGGTTGCCGAACTTGGCGATCGGCAGGTGCATGCGCGACCGGGGCGATCAGGTCCAGCATCGGGCCGGTCGGCGCCGGCGGCTCCGCTTCCTCGGTCGCCGGACGCTTGCGACCCAGCCGGTGCCGGCCGGGCGGGCCGGCCACGACCGGACGCTCGGGCTCCACCTCCACGGAGTCAACGACGGAGCGCACGTGGTCGAGCACGTCCCGGGGCGGCACCAGCGCGGCGAAGAGGCGCATCGGCCCCATTCTCTACCGCAGCGTCCCCTCGGTCGTTCACCGGTCGTCCAGAGCGGCGCGTCGCTCCTCGAGGTGGGCGCGCTCGGCCTCGTTGCCGCAGCGCGCGATCGCGTCGTCGTACGCCGCCGCGGCCTCGTCGGTCCGCCCGGCACGGGCCAGCAGCTCGGCCCGGGCCGCCGGCAGCCGGTGCCCGGGCAGCTCCTCCTCGGTCAGTCCCGTCCAGCGCGGCGAGCCCGGCCAGCGGACCGTCGGCCTCGCCGACCGCGACGGCGCGGTTGAGCCGGACCACCGGGGAGTCGACGAGGCCGAGCAGCTCGTCGTACCGCGCCACGATCCGCGCCCAGTCGGTGTCGGCGGCGGTCGGCGCGATCGCGTGCTCGGCGGCGACCAGCGCCTGGAGGAGGTACGGCGCGGGCGGGGCGTGCGCCAGCGGGGTGAGCAGCTCGACCGCCTCGGCGATCTCGGCGCCGGTGCCCAGCGCGGACCGGTCCTGGTCGGGCAGCAGCACCAGCCGGCCGTCGGCGACCCGGGCGTCGCGGCGCGAGTGCTGGAGCAGCATCAGGGCGAGCAGCGCGTCCACCTCGGGGTCGGGCTCCGGGCAGCAGGTCGCGGAGCACCCGGACCAGCCGGATCGCCTCCGCCGGCGACGTCGGCGCGCAGCACGTCCGCGCCCGGAGCCGGGCGCGTAGCCGGCCGTGAAGGCGAGGTAGGCCACGTCGGAGACGACCCGCACCCGGTCGGCCAGCTCGGCGCCCGACCGGTACCGACGAACGACTCGCCGGCCAGCCGCTTGCGGGCCCGGGTCAGCCGGGCCGCCATCGTCGAGGTCCGCACCAGGAAGAGCCGGGCCAGGTCCTCGGTCGAGACGCCGAGCACCAGCCGCAGGGTCAGCGCGGCGGCCGCCTCGCGCGGCAGCGACGGGTGCGCGCACAGCAGCACCAGCCGGAGCCGCTCGTCGGCGACGCCGCCGCGCTCGCCCGGGTCGGCCATGGTGCGCTGCGCCTCCTCGGTGAGGTCGGCCTCGACGGCCAGCAGCGGGAGCCTGCGGTTGGCGACCGCCTCGGCCCGCAGCCGGTCGGTGATCCGGCGCCGGGCCGCCACCAGCAGCCACGCGGCCGGGGTTGTCCGGCACCCCGTCGGCCGGCCAGGTGCGGGCCGCCGCCTCGAAGGCGTCGGCGAGCCCGTCCTCGGCCAGGTCGAGGCGCCGGTACCGCGCGACGAGCAGGGCCAGCAGCCGGCCCCACTCGTCGCGCAGCGCCGCGTCGAGCGCCTGCTGGCTCAGACGTCGACCTCGAGGGTGGGCCGGACCTCGACGGTGTACTCGCGCGGCAGCAGCGCCGCGAGCCTCGACCGCGGTGTCCATGGTCGGGCACGTCGATCACGTAGAAGCCGCCGACCTGCTCGACCGTCTCGGCGTACGGCCCGTCGGTCACCGGCCGGCCGTCCCCGGGGAGCACGGTCCGCGCGCTCGCGGCCGGTCGAGGGCGTCCCCGCCGACGACGCTGCCGCGCGTCGCGACCGCCTCGGTCGAAGGCGCGGAAGTCGGTCGAAGAACGCGCTCGCGGTGCTGCGTCGTCGGCCGCCTCCCACTTGTCGAAGTGGTCCGCCTCGGCCATCAGGACGCAGGAACCTCACGACGGCGGAGCCGCCCGCCGCCGCCCGGATCTCGATGGCGCTCTCGCCGCGGCGAGGATCTTGCAGACCTCGACCAGGTCGTCGAGGTCGTCGGACTCGACGATGTAGAAGCCGGTCAGCTGCTCGACGGTCTCGGCGTACGGGCCGTCGGTGACGGTGTGGTTCCCGTCGGCGTCGGTGCGCAGCACCTTGGCCTCGCGGGAGTGCGCGAGCTCGCTGCCGCCGGTCACCTTGTGGCCGCGCTCCTCGAGGGCCTGCGCGAACTCGCGGTGGATGGCGTACATGCGCTCCTTGTCCGCCTGGGGACGTGTGCTCCCACTGGGACTCGTCACCGGGCAGCAGGACGACGTACTCGGTCATGGTGGTGATCCTCTCGACGTTGCTGTCAGTCTTGTCACCGGGATGACGGGCGAGCACGGCCGGAATCGACAGAACCTCGGACCGATCTCAGGTGCGTGCGGGGCCGGGCCGGATCGCGAGGCGGTGGTGGGCGCCGGAGCATCGGATGTGTCGGGGAGAATCGACAGGTGCCCCGAGTCCTGCTCGCCACCTTCAACCTGATGCCCGACGGCGAGCCGGGCGAGCTGCTCAGCGCGGCGCTGGCCGAGCGCGGAGTCGACGCCGCCTGGGCGGTGTGGGACGACCCCGACGGTCGACTGGGCAGCGGCGGACCTGGTCGCGGTGCGGTCCACGTGGGACTACCACCGGCGGACGACGGAGTTCCTGGCCTGGGCCCGCGACGGTCGAGTCGCGGACCCCGCTGCTCAACGGCGCCGAGCTGTTCGCGTGGAACGCCGACAAGGCCTACCTGGTCGGGCTCGGCGAACACCTCCCGTGCGTGCCGACCGCGCTGCTCGACGACCGCACCCTGGTCGCCGGGCTGCGCCGAGGCGGTCGCGCGGTGGGGGACCAGCGTGATCAAGCCCCGGGTCGGGGCCAGCGGGATCGGTGTGGTGGTGGTCCGCGACCGGCCGACGAGCGGCTGCAGCTGCTGGCCCCGTCGCCATGGGTCGTCCAGCCGCTGGTCGAGTCGGTCCGCACCGTGGGCGAGACGTCGGTCTACGTCTTCGGCGGCCGCGCGGTCTCGCAGGTCGACAAGCGGCCCGGGGGCGACGAGGTGCGGGTGCACGAGGCGTACGGCGGCCGCTCGGTCGCCGTGCCGCTCGACCCCGAGCGGGCCGCGCTGGCCGAGGAGGCGGTCGCCGTGGTCGGCGCGCGCTCGGACGCCGGGTCCCGGCGTACGCCCGGGTCGACGTGATGCGCTGGGAGGACGCCTGGGTGGTCAGCGAGCTCGAGCTGATCGAGCCGGGGCTCTACCTCGACGTCGACCCGCGCGCGGCCGGGCCGTTCGCCGACCTGGTGCGCACCTGGCTGAGCTGATCGCGTAGCGGCCGCCGGACGCGGAGGCGACGACGAGGAGGTGGCCCGTGCCGCAGCGCTCGAGGAGGACCGCCGTCACCCGCACCAAGGACATCGAGAGGCGGCGACCTGCCTGGGCCTGATGGCGAGCCTGGCCACCGAGACTGGCTGCGGTTCCCCGTCTGGCTGGCGGTCGGCATGCTGGTGTACTTCTTCCATGGCCGGACGCACTCGCGGCTCGCGCCCGGGGTCTCCGGGACGGAGACCGACGAGGCCCTGGGCGCCGACTCGGCCTCGTGACCGCCTGACGCCAACCATTCCCGGCGGCCAGGCGTTCTAGGGCTGTGACGGACCGGGACGGCGCCGCCTCGTTCACCAGGTGGGCGAGCGAGCGGCAGCAGGCGCTGCTGCGCACCGCGGTGCTGCTCTGCGGCGACCACCACCGCGCCGAGGACCTGGTCCAGCACGCGCTCACCGAGGTCGCGCTGCGGTGGTCGCGGCTGCGTGACGAGCACCCCGACGCGTACGCGCGGCAGGTGATGGTGCGCACGAACATCTCGTGGTGGCGCCGGCGGCGGCGCGAAGTGGTCCTCGACGTCCGCGACGGCACGGCCACGCCCGGCCCCGGCGCGGCGGTGGACCGGCGGCTGCTGCTCGACCGCGCACTGGCGCAGCTGACGCCGAAGCAGCGCGCCACCGTCGTGCTCCGGTTCTACGACGACCTGAGCGAGCGCGCCACCGCCGAGGCCCTCGGGGTCTCGGTCGGGACCGTCAAGAGCCAGACCCACGTGGCGCTGGCCCGGCTGCGCGAGGCCGCCCCGGAGCTCGCCGACCTGCTGGAGGAGCCGACATGACCCAGGAACGACTGCGCGAGCTGCTCCGCGAGCGGGTGGCCGACGAGCAGATGCCCGACCGGTCGGCCCAGGCCTGGGGACGCGCCCGCACCGTGCGCCGGCGCCGCCGTCTCGGGGCGGTGGCCGGTGTGGCCGGGGTCGCGGTGCTCGTCTCCGGCGGGATCGCCGCCCTGAGCTCGACGCCGCTCACGGACCCGCGCGAGCCGGGCGTCTCGGACACCCGGACCACGCCGGGAGCCCCGACCCCGACGGCGGTCGTGCCCGACGCGACGTACGAGGGCGCGCCGCTCTGGTGGAGTCCCGACCAGGCCCAGGAGCGGACCCTGACGCCGATCGACTCGCAGTTCCCGGCCGAGATCGACCTCGACGCGAGCGAGCCGTTCGTGCCGGGCGAGCTCGGGCACGCGATCGCGGCGTTCGCCCGGGGACGTGAGGTGGTCCTGCTCGGCCCCTCGGGGGAGCTGCGGACCGTCGACGTGAGCAGCGTCGAGAAGTTCACCAAGCCCAACGGCTACCGCTACTTCCCGGCCAGCTCCTGGATGCTGACCCCGGACGGCGAGCACCTGGTCTTCCCGCAGGACGACCACGACGCGGTCTTCTCGCTGGGCACGGGCTCGTGGTCCACGGTGCCGAGGGGCACCGGCCTGGTCAAGCAGGATCCTCCACGGCCGCCGTTCGACGCCTCGGCCGCCCAGCAGTACGGCGCCGCGCACCAGGGCGCGGCGTCGTGGGGGATGGGGGTGGCGGCGCTGCCGGTCCGCGACAGCGGCGAGGACCTCTCGGGCCCGGAGTTCCTCGTGGCCGACTCGGCCGACGGGCCGGCGGTGCTGGCGTTCATGGACCGGTTCTCCAACGGCCAGGACAACCGCTGGAAGGACTGCTGCCCGGTGGCGGGCCGGCTCGACCAGGACTGGGTGGTCTACGAGTCGCGCCAGTCCACGCCGCTGCTGGTGGCCTGGCACGTGGGGACCGGTGAGTTCCGGCTGGTGTCGCGGATCCTCGGCGCCTACGACCTGGCCAGCTTCGTCTGAGGGTTGGGCACCGAGCGCATTCGACCGGACCCGGGACGAATGTCGTGGGAGCGATCCCACGAGAACTCTTGACATAGGATGTGTCGGCCGTCACTGTTCGGTGGGAACGCTCCCACACAGCACCGGCCACCGAGGCCAGACGGGACTCACCATGAACCACCAGCTCCGCGCCACCCGGGTTCGCCGTACGGCCGCCGCCGTCGGCGTCCTGCTGCTCGCCCCCGCCGCCCTCGCGGGCTGCGGCGACGACGCCGAGGGTTCCGACTCGACGACCCTGCGGGTCAACGTGTTCGGCAACTTCGGCTACGAAGACCTGTACAAGCAGTTCGAGAAGGACCACCCCGGGGTCAAGATCGTCGAGACGGCCGAGGGCGACCTCGGTCAGTACAACACCCTCGCTGACGCAGAAGATCGCGGCCGGCAGCGGCGCCGGCGACGTGGTCGCGATCGAGGAGGGCCAGGTCGTCAACTTCCTGCAGAGTGCCGACAAGTTCGTGAACTTCCAGGACCACGGCTCCAACGACAAGAAGGACCAGTGGCTGGACTGGAAGTACGCCCAGGCCACCACGTCCGACGGCGCCGACACCATCGGCCTCGGGACCGACGTCGGCGGCCTGGCCATGTGCTACCGCCGCGACCTGTTCGAGGAGGCCGGGCTCCCGACCGACCGCGACCGAGGTGGCCGCCCTGTGGCCGACCTGGGAGGACTTCACCGCGGTCGGTGAGCAGTTCCAGTCCGCGATCGGGCGGGACGACGTCCACTTCATCGACTCGGCGACCAACACCTACAACTCGATCCTCATGCAGTCGCGGCTCCGAGACCTACTTCGACACTGACGACAACCTGGTCATCGACTCCAACCCGGCGGTCAAGGAGGCGTGGGACACCGCGCTCGGGATGTCGGAGGCCGGGATCAGCGCCAAGCTGAAGTCGTTCTCCAACGAGTGGAACGCCGGCTTCAAGAACGGCTCCTTCGCCACCATCGCCTGCCCGGCGTGGATGACCGGCTACATCAAGGAGCAGGCGGGCGACGAGAACGCCGGCAAGTGGGACATCACCACCGTCCCCGGCGGCGGCGGCAACTGGGGCGGCTCCTTCCTGGCCGTGCCGACGGCGAGCAAGAACCAGGACCTGGCCATCGAGCTCGTCGACTTCCTGACCAGCGCCGACGGGCAGATGGGTGCCTTCGAGGCCGTGGGCAACCTGCCGTCCAACCCGACGCTGTACGACACTCCGGCGCTGAAGGACGCGACCAACGAGTACTTCAACGACGCTCCGGTCGGCCAGCTGTTCGTGGCCGGTGCCGCGAGTCTCGAGCCGGTCTACCTCGGCGCGAAGAACCAGCCGGTGCGTGACGCGGTGGAGAACGCGATGCGCAGCGTGGAGAACGGGGAGAAGTCCGACGAGGACGGGTGGGCCACCGCGGTGAGCGACGCCGAAGCCGCCGCGGGCTGAGCCTCTCCCTCGACCGGTGGGTCCGTCCCTGCGAACCGCCGGGCCCACCGGTCGAACCCGTTCACCACCCGACGACCACCACCAGCCCGATAACCACCAGCCCGACCACCACGACGAGCCAGAGAGGAACACCGTGAGCACACTGACCGGAACGCCCGCCCGACAGCGGCGTACCGCCCGACCCGGGCGCGGTCCTCGCGGGGAGCAGGTGACGGGCTACGCCTTCATCGCGCCGTTCTTCATCGTCTTCGGCGTGTTCGGGCTCTTCCCGCTGCTGTTCACCTTCTGGGTCTCCCTGCACGACTGGAACCTGCTGGGCGACAAGAGCTGGGTCGGCCTGGAGAACTACCAGACGCTGCTGAGCGACGACCACTTCTGGAACGCGCTCGTGCAACACCCTCGGCATCTTCGTGGTCGCCACGGTCCCGCAGCTGCTGCTCGCGCTGATCCTGGCCCAGCTGCTCAACCAGCGGCTGCGGGCCCGGACGCTCTGGCGGATGGGCGTGCTGCTGCCCAACGTCACCTCGATCGCCGCGGTCGGCATCGTCTTCACGCTGCTGTTCGCCCGCGACTTCGGCCTGGTCAACTGGCTGCTGCGGCCACGTCGGCGTCGACAGCCGATCGACTGGCAGGCAGCACCGCTGGTCCTCGTGGCTGGCGATCTCGACCATGGTCGACTGGCGCTGGACCGGCTACAACGCGCTGATCTTCCTGGCCGCGCATGCAGGCCATCCCGCGGACCTCTACGAGGCCGCGGCGATCGACGGCGCCTCGTCGCGTGCAAGCAGTTCCGGCACGATCACCGTGCCGATGCTGCGGCCCGACGATCGTCTTCGTCACGTCATCATCTCCACGATCGGCGGCATCCAGCTGTTCACCGAGCCGCTGCTGTTCAACTCCGGCGCCAACGCGATCACCGGCGGGACGACCGCGCCAGTTCCAGACGCTCACCATGTACGTGTACGAGAAGGCGTTCACCGGTCAGGAGTTCGGCTACGCCTCGGCAGTCGCCTGGGTGATGTTCCTCGTGATCGCCGCTGGTCGGCGCTGCGTCAACGCCGTCCTGCTCCGGCGCCTGCGAGGTGTGACGTGACCGCCCAGCTCGAGCGCCTCGAACCCGCCGTCGCCGTACGCGCGCCGCGGTCGCGCCGGGTCCCCGGCCGGCGCCGGTTCCGGCCCAGCCCGCACGGTCGTGGTGCTGACGCTGGTCGCCGCGCTGTCGGCGTTCCCGCTCTACTTCATGGTCGTCATGGCGTCGCGGCCCAACGCCGACATCACCGCGGTGCCGCCGCCGCTCACGCCCGGGCGGCGAGCTGCGCCGACAACATCGACCGGCGTGCTGGCCAACGCCGACGTCACACTTCGCGCACGGCCTGGTCAACTCGGTGATCGTCTCGGCCGTGTGCACGATCTCGGTGGTGCTGTTCTCCACGCCTGGCCGGGTTCGCCTTCGCCAAGCTGCGGTTCCGCGGCCGCAACGCGCTGCTCGCTGTTCGTGCTGCTCACGATGATGGTGCCGATCCAGCTCGGGCTGATCCCGCTCTACATGCTCATGGTCAAGCTGCACCTGGACCGGCGACCCTGCACGGCGGTCATCGTGCCGTTCCTGGTCACCGGGTTCGGCGTGTTCATGATGCGCCAGTACGTCGGCGCAGGCGGTGCCCGACGAGCTGCATCGAGGCGGCCCGGGTCGACGGCTGCTCGACGCTGCGGATCTTCTGGAACGTCGTGCTGCCCGCGTGCTGCGGCCGGCCGCGGCGGTGCTCGGCGCTGCTCACGTTCATGGAGACGCTGGAACGACTTCCTCTGGCCCTACCTCGTCCTCGACCTCGGACCACCCGACCGTGCAGGTCGTCGCTCGTCGCGGCTGGCCGGCGGCTACTACACCGACTACGCGCTGATCTTCGCCGGCACCGCTGCTCGGCGACGCTGCCGCTGCTCGTGGTCTTCATCCTGTTCGGCCGCCAGATCATCGGCGGCATCATGGAAGGTGCGCTCAAGGCGTGACCACCGTCGAGCCCCGCGCCGCGCAGTCGCTGACGGACGCCGTGGTGCGTCCTGAGGAGTTCCCGGACGACTTCGTCTGGGGCGCGGCCACCGCGGCGTACCAGATCGAGGGCGCCGTCGCCGAGGACGGCCGCAGCCCGTCCATCTGGGACACCTTCAGCGCGACGCCCGGGCCGGGTCCGCGGCGGCGACACCGGCGACGTCGCCTGCGACCACTACCACCGGTACGCGCGACGACGTCGGCGCTGATGGCCGAGCTCGGGCCTCGGCGCCTACCGGTTCTCGATCTCCTGGCCGCGGGTGCAGCCGGCCGGGCCGGGCGCGGCTCAACCCGCGCGGGCTGGACTTCTACGGCCGGCTGGTCGACGAGCTGCTCGACCGCGGGCATCGACGCCGTGGGTGACGCTCTACCACTGGGACCTGCCGCAGCACGCTCGAGGACGCCGGCGGCTGGCCGGTCCGCGACACCGCCGGCCGGCTTCGCCGAGCTACGCCGCGCTGGTGCACCGGCGCGCTCGGCGACCGGGTCGCGCACCTGGACCACCCTCAACGAGCCGTGGTGCTCGGCGTTCCTCGGCTACGCCTCGGGCGATCCACGCGCCCGGGCCGGCACGACCAGGCGGCCGCCGTCGCGGCCGCCACCACCTGCTGCTCGGCCACGGCCTGGCCGCGCAGGCGCTGCGCGCGGCCGCGCCCGGGGCCCGGGTCGGGATCGACGCTCAACCTCTACCCGGTCGCCGCGGCGTACGACTCGCCGGAGGCGCAGGACGCGGTGCGGCGCATCGACGGGCTGCACAACCGGTGCTTCCTCGACCCGGTGCTGCTCGGCCGCTACCCGGCCGACGTGCTCGACGACCTGGGCCCGCTGGTGCCGGACTGCGGCTGCGTCCGCGACGGCGACCTCGAGACGATCGCGCAGCCGCTGGACTTGCTGGGCGTCAACTACTACAGCGCGGCACGTGGTCCGCGCCGGCTCGGCGTACCCCGGGCAGCCGACAGCGCGGAGTTCACCGCACCGCGGCGCTCGCCGACGGCCGGCCGACACGGATGGGCTGGGAGGTCGACGCGGCCGGGCTGACCGAGACCCTGGTGCGGGTCGCCCGCGACTACCCGCCGCTGCCGCTCTACGTCACCGAGAACGGCGCGGCCTGGGTCGACGAGCCCGGGGCCGACGGCTCGTACGCACGACCCCGACCGCCTCGCCTACCTCGCCGCCCACCTGCCGCGCCTGCCGCGCGCGATCGCGAGCAGGGCGCCGACGTGCGCCGGGCTACTTCGCCTGGTCGCTGCTCGACAACTTCGAGTGGGCGTGGGGGTACGCCATGCGGTTCGGCCTGGTCCACGTCGACTTCGCCACCCAGCAGCGGACGGTCAAGGCCAGCGGCGCGTGGTACGGCCGATTCGTGCGCGCGGCCCGGGGCGAGACCGCGGACGACATACTGACGCCATGACGCGGCAGCCGCGCACCCGCCCGACCCTCGAGGAGGTGGCCGCGGCGGCCGGAGTCGGCCGCGGGACGGCGTCCCGGGTCATCAACGGCAGCGCCAAGGTCTCCGAGCGGGCGCGCCAGGCCGTCGAGGGCGCGATCGCCGAGCTCGGCTACGTGCCCAACCGGGCCGCCCGCACCCTGGTCACCCAGCGGACCGACGCGGTCGCGCTGGTGATCGCGGAGTCGGAGGAGCGGGTCTTCGGCGAGCCGTTCTTCGCCGGCGTCGTGCGCGGCATCGGCACCGCGCTCGGCCGACGCCCGGCTGCAGCTGGTGCTGCTGCTCGCCGCAGCCGCGCAGCCGAACGGGCGCGCTCGACGACTACCTGACCCGCCAGCACGTCGACGGCGTGCTGCTGCTCTCGCTGCACGACGACGACACGCTGCCCGAGCGGATCCGGGCGCACGGGGGCTGCCGGTCGTGCTCGGCGGCCGGGCCACCGAGCGACCAGCGCGGCGCCTACGTCGACGCCGACAACGTGCGCGGCGCCCGGCTCGCCGTCGACCACCTCGTGCACCGCGGCCGCGCGCCGGATCGCCACCATCGCCGGACCCGCGGACATGGTCGTGGGCCGGACCCGCCACGAGGGCTACCTGGCCGGGCTGGCCGGCCGCCGGGCTCGAGCCGTCGACGACGCGCTCGTCGTGCGCGGCGACTTCAGCCAGGACAGCGGCGAGTCCGCGATGCGCGTGCTGCTCGTCGCGGCGCCCGACCTCGACGCCGTCTTCTGCGCCTACGACCTGATGGCGGCCGGCGCGCTGCGGGTGCTGCGCGAGGCCGGCCGCGACGTGCCCGGCGACGTCTCCGTGGTCGGCTTCGACGACGCCCCGCTCGCCCAGTCGACCGACCCGCCGCTGACCACCGTGCACCAGTCGCCGGAGCAGATGGGCCGCGAGATGGTCGCCCTGCTGCTCGACACCATGGGCCACCCCGACGAGCCGCCCGAGCCCCGGCTGCTCGAGACCCGGCTGGTCGTGCGGGAGAGCTCCTGAGCGCTGCCGTCGAGGGCGGCGGTTCGAACCGCTCGAGAGACGCCGGTCGACCGCGCCACCGCTGGCCGGCAGGTCGGGGCGACCCCTCGGCGACGGTGTCCACCTCGTCGGGCCTGCCGACGGTCGTCGCCGAGCCCGGCCGCGCCGCGCTGAGCGCGAACCTTGCTTGCACTCGCAGGGGTCGAGTGCTAAACATGACGCTGGCACTCTCGTCATGAGAGTGACAACCACCTGAACTCTTCAAGCGTGAGGAACGCACCAGTCATGCCGAAGCTGATTGCTTTCAACGAGGAGGCCCGACGCGGGTCTGGAGCGGGGCATGAACACCCTCGCCGACGCCGTCAAGGTCACCCTCGGTCCCAAGGGCCGCAACGTCGTGCTCGAGAAGAAGTGGGGCGCCCCCACGATCACCAACGACGGCGTGAGCATCGCCAAGGAGATCGAGCTCGAGGACCCCTACGAGAAGATCGGCGCCGAGCTCGTCAAGGAGGTCGCGAAGAAGACCGACGACGTCGCCGGTGACGGGACCACCACCGCCACGGTGCTCGCCCAGGCCATGGTCCGCGAGGGGCTGCGCAACGTCGCCGCCGGCGCGAACCCGATGGGCCTCAAGCGCGGCATCGAGAAGGCCGTCGAGGCCGTCAGCCGAGCAGCTGCTCAGCATGGCGACCGAGATCGAGACCAAGGAGCAGATCGCCGCGACCGCGTCGATCTCCGCCGCGGACCCGACCGTCGGCGAGATCATCGCCGAGGCGATGGACAAGGTCGGCAAGGAAGGCGTCATCACCGTCGAGGAGTCGAACACCTTCGGCCTCGACCTCGAGCTCACCGAGGGCATGCGGTTCGACAAGGGCTACATCTCGGCCTACTTCGTCACCGACCCGGAGCGCATGGAGACGGTCCTCGAGGACCCCTACATCCTGGTCGCGAACCAGAAGGTCTCCAGCGTCAAGGACCTGCTCCCGCTGCTCGAGAAGGTCATGCAGTCCGGCAAGCCGCTGCTGATCATCGCCGAGGACGTCGACGGCGAGGCGCTGTCGACCCTGGTCGTCAACAAGATCCGCGGCACCTTCAAGTCCGTCGCCGTCAAGGCCCCGGGCTTCGGTGACCGCCGCAAGGCCATGCTCCAGGACATCGCGATCCTGACCGGTGGCCAGGTCATCTCCGAGGAGGTCGGCCTCAAGCTCGAGAACACCGGCGTCGAGCTGCTCGGCCAGGCCCGCAAGGTCGTCATCACCAAGGACGAGACCACCATCGTCGAGGGTGCCGGCGACAGCGACCAGATCGCCGGCCGGGTCAACCAGATCCGCGCCGAGATCGAGAAGTCGGACTCCGACTACGACCGCGAGAAGCTCCAGGAGCGCCTCGCCAAGCTGGCCGGCGGCGTGGCCGTCATCAAGGTCGGCGCGGCCACCGAGGTCGAGCTCAAGGAGCGCAAGCACCGCATCGAGGACGCCGTTCGCAACGCGAAGGCGGCCGTCGAGGAGGGCATCGTCGCCGGCGGCGGCGTGGCCCTGGTGCAGGCGGCGGACGTCGCGTTCGACAAGCTCGACCTCACCGGCGACGAGGCCGTGGGCGCCAACATCGTGCGCGTCGCGACCGAGGCCCCGCTCAAGCAGATCGCGATCAACGCCGGCCTCGAGGGCGGCGTCGTGGCCGAGAAGGTGCAAGGGCCTCGAGCCCGGCCACGGCCTCAACGCGGCCACCGGCGAGTACGTCGACATGATCGCCGAGGGCATCATCGACCCCGCCAAGGTGACCCGCAGCGCGCTGCAGAACGCCGCCTCCATCGCGGCGCTCTTCCTCACCACCGAGGCGGTCGTCGCGGACAAGCCCGAGAAGGCTCCCGCGATGGCCGGCGACCCGTCGGCGGCATGGGCGGCATGGACTTCTGAGTCCGCCCGCGCTGCCTGACGCAGCACGAGCTCCAGCTCGCTGACCCGCCCGACCCGTTCGGGCGGGTCAGCGGCATCTGTCGGCCGGTGTGTGAGGGTTGAGCCGTGGCCGCGGACACCTCCGACGACGCCCGCGCGCGCTTCGAGGCGCTCGCGGCGGAGGTGGTCGAGCCGGTTCGCCGCTTCCTGGCCCGGCGTACCGACCCGGACACCGCCGAGGACGTGCTCGCCGAGACGCTGCTGGTCTGCTGGCGCCGCCTCGACCAGGTGCCCGAGCCCGCGCTGCCGTGGGTGTACGGCGTGGCGCGCAACTGCCTGGCCAACGTCCGAGCGCGGTGACCGGCGCCAGGCCGGCTGGCCGCCCGGATCTCCGTCGTCGACCCGCCGCAGGAGGCCGGCGCCCGAGGCCGATCCGCCGGACGCGCGGGTCGCCGCCGCGCTCGCGGCGCTGCGGCCCGAGGAGGCCGAGCTGCTCCGCCTGTGGGCGTGGGAGCAGCTGGGCCCGGGCGAGATCGCCGAGGTGCTGGGCATCACCGCCAACGCCGTGAGCATCCGGCTGCACCGGGCCCGCGGCAAGTTCGTCGAGGAGCTGCGAAAGATCGACGGCGGCGCCGGACATGAAGGGGTGAGAGAAGGGAGGGAGACATGAGCACCAGTGACCACGGACCGTCCGAGCGTACTTCGACCGCGACGACGACCTGCGCGCGCTGCTGCGCGGCGGTGACCCCGCGCGCTCCCTCTCCCCGGCCGACCCGGCCGCTCTCGCGAACCTCCTGGAGGACATCATGAGCGCTGATCTCGAGTCCGGCCCGAGCGCCGACGACCGGCGACCGGGCCACCGGCACCCACGGCCGCAACCGGCTGACCTGGCTGGTCGCCGCCGCGGCCGCCGCCGTGATCGCCGGGGTCGGCGGGTACGCCGTCTCCGGGTCTGGGCAGCGACAACGGCTCCGCGCCGCCGACGGCGCACCAGCCAGCGCTCGGCCGGTGAGCAGCCTGAGGCGGGCGCCCCGGTCCCGGCGGTCAGACCACCGAGCTGACCGGCACCGGCGCCCCGGGCGGTGCGCGGCGCCGACCGCCGAGCTTCTCGCGCCGGTCACCCAGGCCTTCGAGGGCACCGTCACCTCGATCGAGGGCGACACGGTCACCCTGCAGACCACCGACGTCTTCACCGGCGAGGTCGGCGAGACTGTCCAGGTGACGCGCCTCCGCGGACCAGATCGGCGCCCTGATCCAGGCCGTCGACTTCAAGGAGGGCGAGACCTACCTGATCTCCGCCACCGACGGCATGGTCGTCGGTGTGCGGCAACAGCGGCCCGGCGACCGGCGAGCTCCGGTCGCTCTACGACCAGGCGTTCGTCCGCTGAACGCGCAGGGTCTCCTCCTCGCCGCCGGGGCCGGCTCCCGCATGGGCCGGCCCAAGGCGCTGGTGCACGACGCCGACGGGACGTCGTGGGTCCAGCACGCGGTGGAGGTCCTGCAGGACGGTGGGTGCACGGGGGTGACGGTGGTGCTCGGCGCCGGGGCCGACGAGGCGGTCAGCCTCCTCGACGGCCTCGGCGTCGACGTCGTCGTCGCCCACGAATGGGCCACGGGCATGTCGGCCTCACTGCGTCGCGGGTCTCGAGTCGCTCCGGGGGAGCGACGCCGAGGCCGCCGTGGTGAGCCTGGTCGACCTGCCCGACCTGACCGCGGCCGTGGTACGACGCGTGCTCTCTGAGCGCGAGGGAGACGAGGCCCTCGCCCGTGCGTCGTACCACGGCCGCCCAGGTCACCCGGTGGTGCTCGGCCGAGCCCACTGGGCGGCCGTGGCCGCCGCCTCGACGGCGACGCGGGCGCCCGCGACTACCTCGGCGAGCACGACACCGTGCTCGTCGAGTGCGGTGACCTGGCCAGCGGCGCCGACGTCGACAGCCGCACGTCCGCCGTCGGCTGACCCCGGCGGATCTCGGGCTCAGCCGCGCATCCGCTCCTCGCCCGGCATCGCGGTCGGCTCGCAGTCGCAGCGTCGCCGCACGGCAGGTGCACGTGCGCCGAGTGGCCGCACCGGACGCACAGCGGCTCGTGGGACAGCGGTGGGTCGTCGTCGGCCCGCTCGCGGTCATGGTCATCGGCGACGTCGTACACGCGTGAACTCCCTCCGGGCCGTCCTCCCTCAAGAAGGGTCCCTCCCACCGGACCGGTGCCACGAGGCGCCGTCCCGCAAACCCCGGAGTGGGGGGAGGCCAATGTAGGGAACGGCTCCCGATGTCGGTGGGTGCCTCCGGGAAGGACGGTGGGGTCACCCCGGCGGCACAGGGTCGCCGAACTCACCAAGGAGCACCGTCATGACCCGATTCGTGATCGAGCGCGAGATCCCCGGAGCCCACGACCTCACCCCCGAGCAGCTCGTCGAGATCTCCCGGACCTCCAACGAGGCCGTCGCCTCCCTCGGCGTCCCCTACACCTGGGTGAACAGCTACGTGGCCGGCGACAAGATCTACTGCATCCACGACGCCGAGGACGCCGAGACCATCCTCGAGCACGCCCGCCGCGGTGGCTTCCCGGCCAACGTCGTCAGCCCCGTCGTCGCTGAGTTCGGTCCGCACACGGCGGGTGCGTCGTGAGCGGTCGCCTCATGGGCCGGACACCTCGTTCGGCACCGCGGGGGTCACCCGCGTGACGAGCGCCGTGGACTACGTGTACGGCGTGGCGAGCCAGCCCGGCGGCAGGGACCGCGTCTCGGGCGGACCCGGCAAGGACCGCCTCTACGGCGAGAAGGGCAAGGACCGGCTCGTCGGTGGCACGGGCAAGGACCGGCTCCTCGGCGGCCCGGACCGCGACACCACCCAGCAGTGAGACCCGGACCGGGTCCGGCTCCTCGGCCGGGCCCGGTCCCCCAGGAGTGGGTATGGACCACGAGAATCCGCTCGGCGTACGCGCCGGTCACCTCTACATTGACGCTGTGCAGCTGCTCGAACGGGAGCGCGAGCTGGAGATGCTCCGGGTGGCGGTGCGCCAGGCCGCCGCGGGCGGGCAGGGCGCAGGCTTCGCGCTGACCGGCGACTCCGGTGCCGGGAAGTCGGCGCTGGTCGAGGCGGTGTGCGCCGAGGCCGGTGACCTCCGGGTCCTGCGTGGCCACTGCGACCCGCTCAACACCCCCCGGCCACTCGGTCCGTTCCGCGACCTGGCCGTGCCCGGGCTCGAGGACATCGGCCACGCCGACGTGCTGCTCTCCGAGGTCTGCGAGCAGGTGTACGCCGCGCTGCGCACCGAGCCGACCGTGCTGGTCGTCGAGGACCTGCACTGGGTCGACGCCGCGTCGGTCGACGTGCTGCGCTTCCTGGCCCGGCGGGTCGAGTCGATGCCCCTGGTGCTCCTGATGACCTACCGCGACCTCGAGATCGACCCGCGGCACTCGGCCCGGGTCCTCCTCGGCGACGTCGCCGCGCTGGACGGTCTGTCCACGCTCGCGCTGCGGCCGCTCACCGTCGACGGCGTCAAGCACCTGGTGCACGGCACCGGGCTCGACGCCGAGCGCGTCCACGCGGTCACCGGCGGCAACCCCTTCTTCGTCACCGCGGTGACCCGCGAGCCCGACCTGCCGATGCCGGGCTCGGTCCGCGACGCGGTGCTCGCCCGCACCGCGGACGTCTCCCAGGCCGACTTCGAGGTGCTCCAGCTCGTCGCGACCGCACCCGACCGGCTCAACGACCGGGTGCTCCCGCTGCTCGACGTCGACCTGCCGACGCTGCGCCGCCTCGACGAGACCGCGCTGCTCACCCGCACGACCGACGGCATCGTCTTCCGGCACGAGCTGGCCCGGCTGGCCGTCGAGAGCACCGTCCCGCCGGGTGGGGGCAGCCGCTTGCACGCCCGGCTGCTCGACGCGCTCGAGCAGGTCGAGCCGCGGGAGCCGGCGGTGCTCTCCCACCACGCGGTGCTCGCCCGCGACCCGGCCCGCGCCGCGGCGTACGCGCGCGAGGCGGCCGCCGAGGCGATCCGGGCCGGCGCGCACAGCGAGGCGGCGGCGTTCTTCGAGACCGCGCTCGAGCACCTCGACGACGTCCCGCCGGGCGAGCGGGCCGAGCTCCTGCTCGCGCTGTCCTACCAGCAGTACATGACCAGCCGGCTGGGCGAGGCGCTCGACAACGCGCGCGCCACGTTCTCGCTGTGGCAGGAGGCGGGAGACGAGGCCGGCCTCGCCGGGGCGCACGCGGCGGTGGCGATCTACGAGTACTACAACGCCCGTCGCCGCCAGGCCGAGGACCACCTCGAGCGCGCGGCGTCGATCGCCACCGAGGCGGGCTCGCGGCTGGCGTTCGGGCACGCCCGCACCACCCGCGCGTACCTCGCCTACATGCGCAGCGACGTCGCCCTCGCGCTCGACTGCCTCCGCGACGCCGACGACGTGATCGAGGAGCAGCCGGAGGCGTTCCTGGAGCTGCGCGGCCGGGTCATCGACGACGCCAACGCGCTGGCGACCGGTGACGGCGAGGCCCGCACGCGGCTCTTCGACCACATGGAGGCGGCCCGGGCGCACGGGTTCGACGAGCTGGCCTCGACGGTCTACTCCAACCTGGCCAACCTCGACGTCGAGCACGGCCGCTACCGCGCCGCCGAGCGAGTGCTCGCGGAGTCGCTGCCCTTCACCTTCGAGCGCGACATCCCGATCTGCCGGCACTGGCAGACCGGGGTCCGGACCCGGCTGCAGTTCGTCAAGGGGCACTGGAACGCCGCCCTCGAGGACGCGTCATCGGTGCTCGACGCGCGGGGGATGCCGTTCGCCACGCTGTGGCCGCACCTGGTGCGAGCGCTGGTGCCGCTGCGCCGCGGCGACGAGGCGCAGCTGTCGGAGGTCGAGGACGCCTGGTCGCTCGCCGAGCGGCTGGACGAGCCGCTGCGCCGGCTCGCGGTGCTGGCCGCCCTCGCCGAGGTGGCCTGGATGACCGACCGGCCCGACCCTCGGGTCTCCGAGCTCGCCGTGGCCCAGCTGCCGGTGCTCGGGACGGCGCCCGGCGCGGACTGGGCGGCCGGAAACCTGGCCGTCTGGCTGCGCCGGCTCGACCTCCCGGTCGACGTACCCCCGCACGTGGCGGAGCCGTTCCGGCACGTCCTGGAGGGCCGGTACGCCGACGCCGCGTCGTGGTGGCACCTGGCCGGCGACCCGTTCGACGAGGCGATGGCCTGGACGGACTCGCCCGACGCCGAGGACCGGATCCGCGGGGTGACCCAGCTCGACAAGCTCGGCGCCGTCGGCACCGCGGACCGGCTCCGGGTCGCCCTGCGCCAGGAGGGGCTCACCACCGTCCCGCAGCGCCCGCGCGAGAGCACCCGCGCCAACCCGGGCGGGCTGACCAACCGGCAGCTCGACGTCGCGCGGCTGGTCGCGCGCGGGCTCTCGAACAACGAGATCGCCGGCCGCCTCTACATCTCGCCCAAGACCGCCGACCACCACGTCTCGGCCATCCTGGCCAAGCTCGGCCTGCCCAACCGGCGCGCGGTCGTCGTCCAGGCCGACGACCTGGGCCTGACCTGACGGTCCGGGACCCTTCGGTCACGGGTCGGACACGGCGGGGTCACCGGTCGGTCACCTTTGTCCGTTTGCGATCGACGGCATCGATGAGTCGGCGCGCCGACCCCGGTGCGGGACCACGGTGATGAGTGGAGCGGGTCACGCCGACGGTCCGAAGGCTCTCCCGCGTGAGCCCCTCGGAGGGGATCCGAGCGGCCGGGTCTGCCGTACGCCCGGCCGCTCGGAGCTCCACCCGACCCACGAAGGAGACGTGCATGACCAGTCAACGCAAACGGCTCGCCGCGCTCGCGGCGTGCCGCCGGCCTGGCCCTCGGCTTCGCCGGGTGTGGTGGGGGCGGCGGGGACGAGGGTCCCATCAGCACGACGCCCCAGGAGCGCACCGAGGCCACCAAGGGCGGCACGATCTACTCGCTCGAGCAATCGGTGACCGAGCACCTCGACCCACAGCGCACCTACGTCGGTCGGGACATATCCAACCTGAGCCGACTCGTGTACCGCAGCCTGGTGACCTTCCCGGCCGGCGCGACGGACCCGACCGAGGGCTCGACCCCCGTGCCGGACCTCGCGACGGACACCGGCCAGTCCAACGAGGACGCCACCGAGTGGCAGTTCACGGTCAAGGACGGCCCGGTGTGGCAGGACGGCAAGCCCGTCACCTGTGAGGACCTCAAGTACGGCGCGTCGCGCAACTTCGCCGACCACGCGTCACCGGCGGCCCGAACTTCTACCCGCGCGACTTCCTCGACATCCCCCAGGACGCCGACGGCAAGCCCGTCTACAAGGGTCCCTACACCGGCGAGGGCCAGGACGCCTTCGACAAGGCCGTGACCTGCGACGGCAGCACCATCACCTACCGGTTCAGGAAGCCGTGGCCGACCTTCCCGCTGGCCATCGCGGCGCTCCACGCCTTCGCGCCGTTCCGCGAGGACCAGGACCAGGGAGACAAGTCCGATCTCCAGGTCTTCTCCAACGGTCCCTACATGCTCGACGGCGCGTGGAACGAGGACACCGGCGGCACGTTCGTCCGCAACCCGGAGTGGGACGGCAGCGAGGACACGAACCGCGAGGCCAACCCCGACAGCTTCGTCTTCCAGATCGGCATCGAGCCCGAGGTCATCATCGACCGGCTCATCGCCGACGAGGGCGACGACCAGAACGCGATCTCGACCCGCAACGTGACGCCGGCGCAGTACCCGCAGATCACCGGCGACGTCGCCGACCGTGCGGTCAACATCCAGTCGCCGTACAGCAACTACCTGCTGCCGAACTTCAACCGGATCACCAACCTCAAGGTACGTCAGGCGTTGGCCGCGGCCACCAACCGCGCGGCCTACGTCGGCGCGCTGGGTGGCGACAACGCGTCCTCGCCGTCGCTGTCGATCGTCAACCCGGCCACGCCGGGCTACGTCGCCAACCCGAACTTCGGCGAGCCCGAGGGTGGGGACGTGGCGACCGCGAAGCAGCTGCTGCAGGAGTCCGGCGAGACGCTGCCCTACCCGATCAAGTTCACCTACCCGATCGGTTCGGACGCCTCGGAGAAGGCCTTCGCGGCCCTCAAGGCGACCTACGACGAGGCCGGCTTCGACGTGACGCTCGACGGTCTGGACCCCTCGGCCCCTACTACGACACGATCCAGAAGCCGGGGTCCGACAGCGACCTGATCTGGGGTGGCTGGGGCGCCGACTGCCCGTCGATCTCGACGGTGATCCCGCCGCTGTTCGACAGCCGGGTCAACCTGACGCCAGGACTCGAACGGCCAGGACTACGGCAACTTCCACAGCGACGAGGTCAACGCGGCGATGGACGCTGCCGGCGGCCGAGACCGACCTCGACAAGGCCAACCAGATGTGGGCCGAGGTGGACAACATGCTGGCCGAGGAGGTCGCCTACATCCCGCTGGACATCAGCCAGTTCTACTACCTGCGGGGCTCGAACGTCGAGAACTACGTGAACGCGATCTCGACGAGCGGCTACCCGGACCTCGGGATCATCTCCGTCAAGGGCGGCGGCGCGTAGGTCACCGGTAGCAGTCCGATCACCCGGATTCGGCCCTGCTTTCGGGCAGGGCCGAATCCGGACGTCCGGAACCGGGGAGGAGACGGAGCCGATGCCGACCTGTGACCCAACCGTGACTGCGGGCAGACCCGCCCGTCGTCGCCGAGCACGAGACTGGCGACGTGGCTGACGGGCCCTGGCTGGAGCGTCCGCGTCTCCTCGCGCTCCACGTCGGAGAGATCGCGTCGTTCGTCGCGCTCGTCGAGAACGACGGGTTCACCGCGGCCGCTCGCGACATGAACCTCTCCCAGGCCGCCTTCAGCGCCCGCATCATCCGGCTCGAGCGCGCCCTCGGCGTCACCCTCGTCGACCGCTCGGTCCGCCGGCTCACCCTGACCCGTGAGGGTCGCGCCTTCCAGCCGCTCGCCCGGTCGCTCCTGGTGATGCTCGGCGCGGTCGCCGACTCGGTGGACGCCCACCGCGTCGCCGGCGCCTGACCGGGCTGCCGGTCGAGCGGGTGCCTCTCAACCGCCGGTGGTCGCGGGGTCCAGGAACCCCGCGAAGTGGGCCGGGTCGACGAGGGCGGCGACGGCCCGGCCGAACTCGCACATCTCCTCGATGAACTCGACCCCGTCGATCCGGTCGAGGTGCTCGGCGGACAGGTGGCCGACGCCGAGCGACTCGAGGCTGGCGGGGTGCGTCTCGGCGTCGTACCGGACGTAGCTGAACAGCGGCTCGCGCAGCAGCCCGGCGCCGCCGACCAGGTCGCCGAGCTCGCTGTCGAGGCCCGGGCCCGAGCCGGCACTCGCCGAGCACCCGGCACAGGTAGTCGTTCTGCACGGCGGCGCTGTGGATCAGCGCCTCGGGCACCGAGGTGGCGTAGCTGAGCAGGTTGAGGTCGCCGGCGCGCAGGTCGGCCTGCGCGCCGCTCGGTGGTGCCGGTGCCGACGCTGACCAGCAGCAGCTCGTCGCGGCCCGTCGGCCAGCCGAGGTGGTACGCCGGCAGCGTGGCCATCAGCACCAGCTGGAGCGCCGGGTTGTTGAGCGTGGTGACGGCGCCGTCGCTGAACACGAACGTCTGCGCCGCCGACGTCGACCTCCTCGGGGACGAAGAACGTCGGCGCCGCGGAGCTGGCCCGGACCAGCTGCCACAGCGGGAGGTCGAGGTTGGAGCCCGGCCCCTGGTTGTAGCGGCCGGCCGGGTTGCTGCTCACCGGCCACGGCGAGCCGGTGCTGGTGTTGCGCAGCCCGAGCAGCAGCAGGCAGTGCAGGTCCGTCGAGCCGAGGGTGCGTGTCCTCGCCGAACTCGCGGCGCAGCACCGTCTCGATGCCGGCCTCGTCGTACCGCGCGCGGACCAGGTCGAAGATCCCGGCCCGGGTGAAGATCGAGCGCATGTTCTCCCGGTAGAGCTGCTGGATCCGGCTCACCGGCAGCCCGAGCGCCACCCCGCCGGCGATGATCGCGCCGGTGCTGGTGCCGCCGACGTAGTCGAACCAGTCCCCGAGCACCAGCTCCGGGTCGCCGGTCTCGTCGCGCAGCACCTGCTCGATGCGGGCGAGCACCTCGAGGGCCACGACCCCGCGGACGCCGCCGCCGTCGATGCTCAGCAGCCGGTGCACGGCACGGCGAGCCAACGCTACGTGCCAACGCGGCCCCCAACGGTACCGAAACGTAGTCTGTGACATGGAGACGGAGCCTGCCGGCGTCGGCCGACGACGTCGCGGCCCGGCTCGGCGACACGGGGTACCTGTGCGACGACGCGCTGGCCACCGTCACCTTCCTCGCGCTGCGGATGCAGCGGCCGCTGCTGCTCGAGGGCGAGCCGGGCACCGGCAAGACCGCGCTGGCCGAGGCGATCGCCGACGCCCTCGACCTGCCGCTGGTCCGGCTGCAGTGCTACGAGGGCATCGACGCGACCCAGGCGCTCTACGACTGGGACTTCCCGCGCCAGATCCTGCACCTGCGGGCGCTCGAGGCGGCGGGTGCCGGCACCGACGTCGAGGAGGCCGAGAAGAGCCTGTACGACGAGCGGTTCCTGCTCGCCCGGCCGGTGCTGGCCGCGCTCCAGCAGAGCCCGGCGGTGCTGCTCGTCGACGAGGTGGACCGGGCCGACGACGAGTTCGAGGCGTTCCTGCTCGAGGTGCTCTCGACCTACCAGGTGAGCATCCCCGAGCTCGGCACCGTGGCCGCCGCGACGCCGCCGGTCGTGGTGCTGACCTCCAACCGCACCCGCGAGCTGCACGACGCCCTCAAGCGGCGCTGCCTCTACCACTGGATCGAGCACCCCGGCCTCGAGCGCGAGGTGCAGATCGTCCGGTCCCGCGCGCCCGAGGTCTCCGAGCGAGCTGGCCCGGCAGGTGGTGGGCGTCGTCCAGCAGCTGCGCGACGTCGGGCTGCAGAAGCCGCCGGGCGTCGCCGAGACCCTCGACTGGGCCCGGGCGCTGCACCACCTCGGCACCACCACGCTCGACCTCGAGTCGTCGGCGCGGACGCTCGGCGCGCTGGTGAAGTACCGCGAGGACGCGCAGCGGGTGCAGCAGGCGCTCGACCAGATGCTGCGGCCGTGAGCGGCCATCGCCGAGACCGTCCGCGAGCCCGACGAGATCCTGCTCGGCTTCGCCCGGGCGCTGCGCGCCGCCGGCGTGCCCGTGACCCAGGACCGCGCCCAGGGCTACCTGGCCGCGGTGGCGCTGGTGGGGCTCGGACGACGCGCGCGGCGACGTACGTCGCGGGCCGGGCCACGCTCTGCGCCTCACCCGACGACCTGGCCCGCTACGACCAGGTGCACGAGGCGTACTTCAACGCCCGCGACGGGCTGCCCCGGCCGCGGCCCGCCGAGGAGGGCGTCCCGACGCTTCTCCGGCCTGCCGCTGGCCGAGGGCGACGGCGACGGGGACGGCGAGACCGACGACCCGGTGGTGCGGGCGATGGCCAGCGACACCGAGGTGCTGCGGCACCGCGACGTCGCCTCGCTGTCCGCCGCGGAGAAGGCCCGGCTGGCCGCGCTGTTCGCGCACCCTGCGGCCGCGGCCGCCGCGCCGGCGTACCTCCCGGCACCAGCGCTGGCACCGCGGCACGCGTCGACGCGCTCGCGCACCCTGCGCGCCAGCCTGCGGCAGATGGGCGAGCCCGCGGAGCATCGACTGGCGGCGGCGCGGGAACAAGCCGCGCCGCGTCGTCCTTCTGGTGGACGTGTCCGGTTCGATGAGCGGGTACGCCGACGCGCTGCTCCGCCTCGCCCACCGCTTCACCCACGGCGGTGGCGTGGTCGAGACGTTCACGGTCGGCACCCGGCTGACCCACGTCACCCGCGCGCTGCGCGGCAAGGACGCCGAGCGGGCGCTGATCGCGGCCGGCGAGACCGTCCCCGACTGGTCCGGCGGCACCCGGCTCGGCGAGACGCTCAAGATCTTCATGGACCGCTGGGGGCAGCGCGGGCTGGCCCGCGGCGCGGTCGTCGTCGTGTTCAGCGACGGCTGGGAGCGCGGCGACCCGGCGCAGCTCGCCGAGCAGATGGCCCGGCTGCAGCCGGGTCGCGCACCGCGTGGTGTGGGTCAACCCGCACCGCGGCAAGCACGGCTACGAGCCGGTGCAGCAGGGCGTGCTGGCCGTGCTGCCCCACGTCGACGACTTCGTGGCCGGCCACTCGCTGGCGACGTACGCCGAGCTGGTGGAGGTGGTCGCCCGTGCGTGACGTGCTGCCCGAGCTGATGAAGTGGTGGGAGGCCGGCGACACGATCGGCGTCGGCACCGTGGTCGCCACCTTCCAGTCCGCGCCCGCGGCCGGCCGGGCGCCTCGATGCTGGTCGGTCCCGACGAGACGGCGGTCGGGTCGGTGTCCGGCGGCTGCGTCGAGGGCGCGGTCTACGACCTCGCGCAGTCGGTGGTCGAGTCCGGGCGCGCCGGTGCTGCAGCGGTACGGCGTCTCCGACGACGACGCGTTCGCGGTCGGGCTCACCTGCGGCGGCATCCTCGACGTCTACGTCGAGAAGGTCTCGCCAGGAGACCTTCCCCGAGCTCGGCGAGATCGCCGCCGACATCGAGGCCGGCCGCCCGGTCGCGCTGGCCACCGTCATCGAGCACCCCGACCCCGCCTGGCTGGGCCGCCGGCTCGTCGTACGCCCGGGATGTCCGACGACGGCGACCGCCGGTCAGGGCTCCCGACGCTCGGCTCGCCGCGGGCGGACGACGCGGTCCGCGACGACGCGATGGGGCTGCTGGCGGCCGGGCACAACGCGACGCTCACCTACGGTCCCGACGGCGAGCGGCGCGGCGAGGGGATGCGGGTCTTCGTGTGGGCGTTCGCGCCCAAGCCGCGGCTGCTGGTCTTCGGCGCCATCGACTTCGCGGCCGCGGTGGCCCGGGTCGGCGCCTTCCTCGGCTACCACGTCACCGTCTGCGACGCCCGGCCGGTGTTCGCGACGAACAGCCGGTTCCCGGAGGCCGACGACGTGGTCGTCGACTGGCCGCACCGCTACCTGACGGCCGAGCACGAGGCCGGCCGGATCGACCCGCGCACCGTGGTCACCGTGCTGACCCACGACCCGAAGTTCGACGTACCGCTGCTCGAGGTCGCGCTGCGGCTGCCCGAGGTGGCCTACGTCGGCGCGATGGGCTCGCGGCGTACCCACGACGACCGGATGGCCCGGCTGCGCGAGGCCGGGCTCGAGCGAGGAGGAGCTGGACCGGCTGTCCAGCCCGATCGGTCTCGACCTCGGCGCCCGGACGCCGGAGGAGACCGCGATCAGCATCGCGGCCGAGATCATCGCCGGCCGCTGGGGCGGCCGCGGGCAGCGGCTCGGCATCACCGACGGCCGGATCCACGGCGAGACGAACCCGTTGGGCTGATCATCCGTACACCGGGCATGCGCCGTATCGCCGCCGTCCTCGTCGTCGCTGGTGCTGGCGAGCCGGCTGCACGTCGGAGTCCGTCGGACGAGCCGGACGGCGCGGCGAGTGCCGCACCTGACGGAGGTCTCGACAGGCTCGACCAGCGGCGGCCCGGCCGCCAGCGCAGAGTCCGCGCGACCCGAGCGCCCGGCCGAGGCGGCGCTCCCGGAGGTGCACCACCCGCTGTCGCTGCCGGCGCTGATGCGCGAAGCCGCCCAGCGGTGGCAAGCCGCGGATCCTGCGCACCGAGTACGAGACCGCCGACTACACCCGCCACGACGTCACCTACCGCAGCGACGAGCTCACCGTCTCCGGCGTGCTGATCCGGCCGAAGGGCCCGGGCCCGTTCCCGGGCATCGTGCTCAACCACGGCTACATCGAGCCGTCGTATCTACGTCACCGGCCAGGGCCTGGCCCGCGAGCAGGACGCGCTGGCCCGGGCCGGGTTCGTCGTGCTGCACACCGACTACCGCGGCCACGCCGCCTCCGACCCGGTGCGCGCCGGTCGACCGGGAGACCCGGCTCGGCTACACCCGCGACGCCGTCAACGCCGTCGAGGCGCTCGAAGAGCTGCCGTACGTCGACGACGAACGGCTGGCCATGCTCGGCCGGTCGATGGGCGGCGGCGTGACCATGAACGCGCTGGTCACCCAGCCCGGGCTGGTCGACGCCGCGGTCATCTACGCGTCGGTGAGCTCGCGGTTCCTCGACAACCTCGACCACTTCACCCGGGCCAGGCCGGCCCGAGGTGGTCGACGGCGCTCTTCGACCGGTTCGGGACGCCGGCCGAGTCGCCGCGGTTCTACCGCGAGCTGTCCCCGCGCACGTACTTCGACCGGATCACCGAGCCCGTGCTCGCCCACCACGGCACCGCCGACGGCACCTGCCCGCCGCCGTGGGCGCGGACCACCCAGCGGCCTGATGCGTGCAGGCCGGGGTGGACAGCCGGCTGCGCTGGTGGCCGGGCGAGGACCACGCCTTCTACGCCCGGTGGCAGGACTCGATGGACGAGACGATCCGGTTCCTGCGCCGCGAGCTCGATCAGAACAGCTGAGGCACGAACGTCTGCTCGTGCATCGGCGGGCGCACGTAGGGGATCTCGCGCATCTCGGGCAGCTCGACCTCGTCGGGCGCGACGTCCTCGTAGTCGAACTGGCTGAGCAGGTGGCTGATGCAGTTGAGCCGGGCCGCGCGCTTGTCGTCGCTCGGGACGACGTACCAGGGCGCCTGCTTGATGTCGGTGTACTGGAAGGTCGTGTCCTTGGCCATCGAGTAGCGGACGTACAGCTCGTGCTCGGCGAGGTCCATGTCGGAGAGCTTCCAGCGCTTGAGCGGCTCGGCGTTGCGGGCCTCGAACCGCCTGCGCTGCTCCTCGAAGGAGACCGAGAACCAGTACTTGATGACCGTGATGCCCGAGCGGACCAGCATCCGCTCGAACTCCGGGACAGGAGCGCAGGAACTCCTGGTGCTCCTCCTCGGTGCAGTAGCCCATCACCCACTCGACGTTCGAGCGGTTGTACCAGGAGCGGTCGAAGAGGACCATCTCGCCGGCCGCAGGGCAGGTGCTCGACGTAACGCTGGAAGTACCACTGGGTGCGCTCGCGCTCGGTGGGCTTGGGGAGGGCCACCACCCGGACCGTGCGCGGGCTGGTGCGCTCGGTGATCCGCTTGATCACGCCGCCCTTGCCGGCCGAGCCGCGGCCCTCGAAGATCACCAGCACCCGCAGCCCCTGGCGCTGGATCCAGTACTGCAGCATGACCAGCTGCTCCTGGAGCCGCTCCATCTCCGCGTCGTACGCCGAGGCCCTGAGCCGGCCGGCCTTGGTGTACCGGTCGTCGCGTACGCGGCGACGGCCTCGGGCAGCGACGTCGTCGGCGCCCTCGGGCAGCGACGCTGCAGCCATGGTCTTCGGTCACCACGGCCTGTGACCGACGTCACCAGCACGGTAGCCTCGGCGCGCATGGTGCGGGGCGAGCTGAGCCAGCCGACGCCAGGACGCCGTGCGGGCCTGGACGACGCTTCGTCGAGCACGGCGACGAGGTCGAGGCGCTGGTCCGGCCCGGAGATCCTGACGTCGCTGGACCCGGTCCGAGGCCGCGATCCCGATCGACGTGAAGGAGGCGCCGCTCGCCGACGAGTCCGAGATCGCGGCGATCTGGCGGGACTCGCCGCTGCAGACGGCCGTCGAGAGCGTCGAGCAGGACCTGCGCCGGACCGCCGAGGACGGCGACCTGGTCATCGCGGTCACCGACGCCGACACCCGGATCCTGTGGACCTACGGCGGCCGGGTGATGCGGCGCAAGGCCGAGACGGTCAACTTCGTGGCCGGCGGCCGCTGGGACGACGAGTCGGTCGGCACCAACGCGCTCGACCTGGCCAACCGGCTCGGCCGAGCCGGCGATGGTCTTCAGCGCCGAGCACTACGCCTCGATCGTGCACAACTGGGTCTGCTGGGCCGCGCCGGTCCACGACCCGGTGACCGGCGCCAAGCTCGGCGTCATCGACCTCTCGACCACCTGGGACCGCACCCACCCGATCGGCCTCGCGACCGCCCGGGTGATGGCCCGGCTCATCGAGTCCGCGATGCCGCGCTCGGCCCACCACCCCTCCGCGCTGTCGGACGTGCACCCGCGACCCCGGCCTCGTGATGACGCTGCTCGGCACCGCCGAGACCTACCTCGACGGCCAGCGGCTGCTGCTCAACCGGCGCCAGACCGAGGTGCTCGCGCTGCTGGCCCTGCACCCCGAGGGGCTCTCGCTCGAGCAGCTGCACGCGATGCTGTACGGCGACCAGGCGATCACGTTCTCCACGCTCAAGGCCGAGGTCTCCCACCTGCGCGCCGCCCTCGGCGGCCAGCTCGGCTCGCGGCCCTACCGGCTGCTGATGCCGGTCGCCACCGACGTCGAGCACGTCCTGGCGCTGCTCCGCCGCGGCGAGGTCGGCGCGGCCGTCGACGCCTACGGCGGCGACCTGCTGCCCGGCACCAACTCCCCGGCGCTCTCCGAGCTCGCCGAGTACGTCGCCGTCGCGGTCCGCGAGGCGCTGCTCGTCGACCCGCAGCCGGACGCCGTGGTCCGCTACAGCGAGCTCGCGCCGTACGACTCCGAGGTGCTCGAGGTCTGCCTGGCCTCCCTCGCCGACCCGGATCGGCGGCCGCCCGCACCCCGCCGTACCCCTGCTCAAGGGCCGGCTGGCCGTCGCCCGCCGCTGACCGTCGACTAGGACGAGTAACGACGGCTTCGAGACGGGCGGTGAGCGTTCTCGCGCAGCCTGCGCTGCCAACCCGACGCCAACCATGCGGCTCCTAGCGTGACCAGCGCCACACGGCCGTGGCGCGCACTCGCGAGCAGGCACAAGGGAGAGCCCATGACGCGGATCAGCCTCACCGTCGACGGCGAGAAGGTCGCCGACGACGTCGAACCCCGGATGCTGCTGGTGCAGTACCTGCGGGAGAAGCTCGGCAAGACCGGGACCGTCATCGGGTGCGACACCAGCAACTGCGGTGCCTGCACCGTGCACCTCAACGGCACGAGCGTGAAGTCGTGCAACGTGCTGGCGGTGCAGGCCGACGGTGCCGAGGTCACCACGATCGAGGGGCTGGCGACCAGACGGTCAGCTGCACCCGGTGCAGGAGGCGTTCCGCGAGTGCCACGGCCTCCAGTGCGGCTTCTGCACGCCGGGGATGATCATGCAGAGCGTCGACCTGCTCAACGAGAACCCGCACCCGAGCGAGGAGGAGATCCGGCTCGGGCTCGAGGGCAACCTGTGCCGCTGCACCGGCTACCACAACATCGTCAAGGCGGTGCAGTACGCCGCCGAGCACAGCGGCGCGAGCGAGGGGGCGACGGCATGACCGCCGTCCAGGACGCACCGGCCCGCGCCGAGATCGGCCGCGACCGGCGCCGCAAGGAGGACCAGCGGCTGATCACCGGCCGCACGCGCTGGACCGACAACCTCACGCTGCCCGGGGATGCTGCACCTCGCGATGGTCCGCAGCCCGTTACGCCCACGCGAAGATCACTCAGCATCGACACGGCCGCGGCCAACGCGCATGACCAACGTCGTCGACGTGTTCACCGGCAAGGACTTCGGCGACGAGCTCGGCGTCTGCATCAACGCCTGGCCGATCACGCCCGACCAGGTCACGCCCACGCACTCGCCGATGCCGGCCGACCGGGTCGCCTTCGCCGGCGAGATCGTCGCCGTGGTGGTCGCCCGCAGCGCCGCCGAGGCCCGCGACGCCGCCGAGCTCGTCGACGTCGAGTACGAGGAGCTGCCCGCCGCCCTCGACCTCAAGGAGGCCGCGGCCGACACGGTGCTCGCGCACCCCGACGCCGGCACCAACAAGTCCGCGCTCTGGGTCTTCGACTCCGCGCAGGCCGGCACCGGCGGCGACGTCGAGGAGGC
This sequence comes from uncultured Actinomycetota bacterium, assembly GCA_963791175.1. GTDB lineage: Bacteria > Actinomycetota > Actinomycetes > Propionibacteriales > Nocardioidaceae > Nocardioides. The sequence goes on along the minus strand of CAWBRC010000004.1, from coordinate 624,105 downwards.
CATCGCCAAGGCCCGCACCGACGGCATCGTCATCGAGCGCGAGTACCGCCAGCAGCGGCTGATCCCGGCGTTCATGGAGCCGCGCTCGGTCGTCGTCGACCCGACCGGCGAGCAGTACACGATGTGGTCGGCCACCCAGATCCCGCACATCGTGCGGTTCGCGCTGGCCGCGACCACCGGCGTACCCGAGTCCAAGATCCGGGTCATCGCCCCCGACGTCGGCGGCGGCTTCGGCGGCAAGCTCCAGGTCACGCCCGAGGAGTGGATCGCCTGGGCGGTCGGCCGCCGGATCGGCAAGCCGGTGAAGTACACCGAGACCCGCTCGCGAGTCCCTGCTCAGCGCGCACCACGGCCGCGACCAGTGGCAGAAGCTCACGCTGGCCGCCGAGAAGGACGGCACGGTCACCGGCTTCAAGGTCGAGCTCCTCGCCGACCTCGGGGCGTACGTCGCGATCGTCGGCGGCGGCGTGCCGGTGCTCGGCGCCTTCATGTTCAACTCGATCTACAAGTTCCCGGCCTACCACTTCGCCTGCCAGACGGTGCTCACCAACAAGACCTGGACCGACGCCTACCGCGGCGCCGGCCGGCCCGAGGCGACGTACGGCATCGAGCGGATCATGGACGAGCTCGCCGCCGAGGTCGGCGATGGACCCGATGGAGGTCCGCGAGAAGAACTGGATCAAGCACGAGGAGTTCCCGTTCACCACGGTGGCCGGCATGACATACGACTCCGGCAACTACGAGGCCGCCACCGAGAAGGCCATGGCAGATGTTCGGGTACGACGAGCTGCGGGCCGAGCAGAAGCAGCGCCGGGACTCCGGTGACCCGGTCCAGCTGGGCATCGGCATCTCGACGTTCACCGAGATGTGCGGCCTGGCGCCGTCCCGGGTGCTCGGGCAGCCTCGACTACGGCGCCGGCGGCTGGGAGCACGCGAGCGTGCGGATGCTGGCCACCGGCAAGGTCGAGGTCGTCACCGGTGTCGTCCGCGCACGGCCAGGGCCACGAGACGGCGTTCAGCCAGATCGTCGCCGACCGGCTCGGCGTCGCCTTCGAGGACGTCGAGGTCCTGCACGGCGACACCCAGGTGTGCCACGCGCGGCCTCGACACCTACGGGTCCCGGTCGCTGGTGGTCGGCGGCGAGGCGCTGGTCCGGGCCGCCGACAAGGTGATCGAGAAGGCCAAGCCGATCGCGGCGCACCTGCTCGAGGCGTCGGTCGACGACATCGAGTTCAACGCCGGCCGGTTCTCGGTCCGCGGCACCGACCAGGGCATGGCGATCGGCGAGATCGCGACCGCGGTCTTCGCGGCGCACAACCTGCCCGACGGCGATCGAGCCCACCTCGACTCGGACGCGACGTACGACCCGGTGAACTTCTCCTTCCCGCACGGCACCCACCTGTGCGCGATGGAGGTCGACACCGAGACCGGCGGGCTGAAGATGCGCAAGTACGTCTGCGTCGACGACATCGGCAACATCATCAACCCGCTCATCGTGTCCGGTCAGGTGCACGGCGGCCTGGTGCAGGGCATCGCCCAGGCGCTCTGGGAGGAGGCGGTGTACGACGACGCCGGCACGCTGGTGTCCGGTTCGTTCGTGGACTACCTGCTGCCGACCGCGGCCGACACGATCAGCTTCGACATCGACCACACCACGTCGCCGTCGACCACCAACACGCTCGGCACCAAGGGCGTCGGCGAGGCCGGCACCATCGCGTCGACGCCGGCGGTCGTCAACGCGGTCGTCGACGCGGTCCGGCACCTCGGCGTCAACGACATCGCGATGCCGTGCACGCCCGAGCGGGTCTGGAAGGCCATCAACGACACCGGCGGCGGGGGCCGACCCGACGGAGGAGTCGGCGATGCCGCACTTCGTCGGAGGGCGAGCGCAACCAGGATCCCGGCGAGACCGGGGAAGGAGCGGACCTGTGATCCCCGCACAGTTCGACTACGTGGCACCGACCACGCTCGAGGAGGCGCTGAACGCGCTGTCGGAGCACGGCGACGACGCGAAGATCATCGCCGGCGGGCAGAGCCTGCTGCCGGTGCTCCGGATGCGGCTCAACGCGCCCGAGATCGTCATCGACCTCGGCAAGATCGAGTCGCTGCGCGGCGTCCGCGACGACGGCGACGCGATCGTGATCGGCGCGATGACCCCGCACGCCGTGGTCGGCTCCGACCCGCTGGTCGAGCGAGCACGCGCTGCTGCTGCACAAGGCGGTGCGAGCACCTCGCCGACGCCCAGATCCGGCACCGCGGGACCTTCGGCGGCGCGCTCGCGCACGCCGACCCGGCCGGCGACCTGGGTGCGCCGGCGCTGGCGCTGGGTGCGCAGTTCGTCATCGCCGGGCTGGGCGGGACCCACACGGTCGAGGCCGACGAGTTCTTCGTCGACCTCTTCGAGACCGCGATCGGCGAGGACGAGATCCTCACCGAGGTCCGGATCCCGAAGCACACCGGCTGGGGCGCGCACTACGAGAAGTTCGTGCGGGTCGCGCACCAGTGGCCGATCGTGGCGGTCGCGGCCGCCGTACGCGCGGAGGGCGGCACCATCGCCGAGGCGCGGGTCGGCCTGACCAACATGGGCTCCACGCCGCTGCGGGCGCGCGGGGTCGAGGAGGCGCTGGCCGGGCAGCCGGCCACCGCCGACGCGGTCCGGGCCGCGGCCGAGCGGGCGACGGAGGGCACCAACCCGCCGTCGGACCTCAACGGCGACGCCGACTACCGGCGGCACCTGGCCGGCGTGCTCACCCGGCGGGCCGTGCTCGCCGCCGCGGGAGCCTGACCGGGCGGTATGGATCTCGCTCACCGGTTCACCGTCCCCACCGCCGTCGAGGAGACCTGGGCGCACTTCCAGGACATCGCGTCCGTCGCGGAGTGCTTCCCGGGAGCCCAGGTCACCTCGGCCGAGGGCGACTCGTTCAGCGGGCTCGGTGAAGGTCAAGCTGGGCCCGATCGCGCTCGTCTACAACGGCTCCGGCACCTTCGTCGAGAAGGACGACGCGGCGCACCGGTTCGTGGTCGACGCCAAGGGCAAGGACAAGCGCGGCAACGGCACCGCCGGCGCGAAGGTCACGCTCACGATGGCGTCGGCCGCGTCGCGGCGGCACCGACGTCGAGGTGCTCACCGACCTGGCCGTCACCGGCAAGCCGGCGCAGTTCGGCCGCGGGCGTGATGCAGGACGTCTCGGACAAGCTGCTCGGCCAGTTCGTGGCCTGCCTCGAGCAGCGGCTCGGCGCGACGCCCCGGCGCGGCACCGGACGACGCGACGCGGCCGCCCGAGCCGGCGGCCGCGGCCGACCCGCGTCGGTCGCCGACCGCCGCCGAGGCCGCCGCCGGGACCGTCCCACCCGACCCCGCCCCCGCGCCGGCGCCGGCCGCCGGAGCCGGCCGCCGCGGCGTCGCCACCTCCGGCGCTCGCCACGCCGGCCAAGGCGGACGACGCGATCAACCTGGGCTCGACGGTGCTGCCGATCCTGGTCAAGACCTACTGGAAGCAGGGGCTGGTCGCGCTCGTCGTCATCGCGCTGATCATCTGTGCTGATCGTCGGTGGCTCTGACGCGCGCTGAGGCCGGTCCTCAGCTCGACCGGTGACACCACCGGCGGCGTGATCTCGCCGTCGGCCGACGGTCTCGTCCTCGCGGACGCCGTTGACCCGGGGGTCGAGCTGGGGCTCGAGGCGGGCGATGGCGACCACGCCGCAGACCAGGCAGCCGACGACCAGCAGGCCGATGTAGACGTTGCCGAGGGCGTGGCCGATCAGGAGCCCCGAGATCGGCGGGGCGATGACCGCGGCGAGCTGGAAGGAGCCCGAGCTGAGCGCGTTGTAGCGACCGCGCAGGTGGTCGGGCGCCAGGTCGTTGACCAGCGCCGGGATGGTCGGCTGGAGCAGCGTCTCGCCGAACGCGAACACCGACGCGCAGGCCGCGACCAGCAGGGTGGCGCCGGCGGTGCCGGGGACCAGCCCGGAGAGGCCGAGCAGCAGCCACGAGAACGCCCACACCACGCCCATCACCGCGATGACGCGGGTGCGTCGGCGACCCTCGATCCGCTGCAGCACGACGAGCTGGAGCAGCACGATGACCAGGGTGTTGGCCGCGAACGCGAAGCCGAGGGCGCGGGTCGAGACCTCGCCGACGCCGCGGGCGTACGCCGGCATGCCGGCGTTGAGCTGGGAGTAGCCGACGAACGACGACACGAAGCTGAGCAGCGTCATCGTGGCCATCGCCGGGCTGCGAAGCACCGCGAGGTAGCCCACCGGCGCGGCGCGTCGTCGCTCGGACGTCCACGACCACCCGGCCGGCGACGTGGCGCAGCGGGCCGAGCAGGAGGAGCAGCGCCGGGACGTAGGAGACGGCGTCGGCGAGGTAGATCGACCTGGAAGGTGCGGGTGTCGGCGACGTCGACGAAGAAGCCGCCGACGACGCCGCCGATGCCGATGCCGAGGTTGAGCAGGGTGAAGTTGACGCCGAAGTAGCGCTGGCGCAGCTCGCTGCGGGATGACCGAGGCGACCACGCTCTGCCAGGCCGGCCAGGACATGCCGAAGGCGATGCCGTTGAGCGAGAGCGCCAGCGCGGCGACCGGCCGGGTGGTGGCGAAGGCCAGCAGCGACGTTGCCGACGACCAGCAGCGTCAGCACGCCGAGCTGGATCCGCCGGGCGCCGACCCGGTCGATGGCCGAGCCGCCCGGGCCGACCACCAGCAGCCCCATCAGCGGCGGCAGCCCGAGCAGCAGCCCGACGTCGCTGAGCGTGAAGTCGCGCACCTCGTGGAGGTAGACGACGTGGAACGGCAGCACCAGACCGGTGCCGAGGAACTCCAGCACCACGATCGAGAGCAGCAGCCGGCCCTCGCGGGGGAGGTCGCGCCAGAAGCCGCCGAGACCGGGGGAGGAGGTCGTGGTGGCCATCGCGTCGACTCTCGCAGCGACCACCGACAGTCGGCACCCGATTTTCGCGGCGAACCACAGGGATTCGGCTGATCCGGCGCGGGCTACAGACGACCGGGACCGCTCACCCCCTAGGGTGTGCGCATCGTGAAACGGCTCGTGGGGACCGCGATCGGCCTCGGCGTGATCGTCCTCCTGCTCTGCATCCCGGCGTTCTTCTACGGCAACGGGCAGGTCGACGCCGAACTCCGAGGACACCACGATCACCAACTACGTGGCGGACTTCGACGTCGCGACGAACGGCGACATGGACGTGACCGAGACGATCACCGTCGACTTCCCGGTCTACGGCAAGCACGGCATCTTCCGGTTCTGGGACAAGGTCGACGACAACAACCCGCACGCCCGGCGCGTGCCCGAGGACATCACGGTCACCCGCGACGGCAACGACGAGCCGTTCGAGATGAGCAGCGAGGACCACGGCCGGTTCCGGGTCGCCAAGATCGGCGACGCCGAACACGACGCTCGACGTCGGCGAGCACACCTACGTGATCAGCTACCACATCGACGGCGTGCTCGCCGAGAACAACGAAGTCGATCACCGGCGAGGACGTCGAGACGATGTTCTACTGGCAGCTGATCCCGCGCGGCTGGCAGCAGAGCATCGACCAGTCGCACGCTCACCGTGCACCTGCCGGTCGCCGGCCCAGGACGACGTGAAGTGCGCGATCGGCAACGATCGCGAGCACCGGCTGCACCGCCGAGGGCGGCGGCACCACAGGACCTCACGATCACCACCGGGCCGATCGCCGCGCGGACGCCGGTCACGATCGCCACCGGCCTCGACATGGCGACCCCCGGCCCGGCCACTCGGTGCCGTGGACCGGCCGCTGGGACCGCGTGCTCGGCAGCCACCTGCCGCTGCTGGTCTTCGTGCTGCTCGCCGCGGTCGCGCGCGCTCGGCGTTCGGCTCGATCCTCGGCGCCCGGTCGCGGGAGAAGCCGCCGGGCTTCCCGGTCCTCTACGCGCCGCCCGACGGGATCGGCCCGGCGCAGGCGAAGTACGTCTACAGCGAGACGGTCGACCGCACGACGTACGTCGCCACGCTGATGCACGCCGCCGAGAAGGGCGCCGTCGACCTCACCCGCGACGGCGACTCCTGGACGATCACCGACAAGGCCGGCGCCGCCGGGCTGGGCCGGGCTCGACCCGGTCACCACCGACATCGCCCACATCCTCGGCGGGCCGGGCTCGTCGTTCACGGCCAGCAAGAAGGACGTCGTCGGCCGGGCTGCGGCTCAAGGACGAGATCGACGCGCTTCGACAGCAGCGTCGAGACCTGGGCCAAGACCTCCGGGACACATGGTCACCAGCGGGCTCGGCGGCCTCGGCGGCCTGCTGGTGCTGGTCGGCCTTCGGCGCTGATGCTGGTCGGCGCGATCTGGAACCCGTTCTCGATGACCGCGCTCGGCCTGATCCCCGGCGGCTTCGCGTCGGCGGCCTCTCGCTGATGGCGACCGGCTCCGGGCACCAGCCGCACCCGCGCCGGCCGCGACCTGTGGTCGCGGGTCGGCGGCTTCCGCCGGATGCTGGCGACGCCGTCGAGCAAGCAGCGCTTCGACTTCTCCGGCCGCAAGGAGCTCTACACCGCCTACATCCCGTGGGCGGTCGCGCTCGACTGCGCCGACGAGTGGGCGGCAGAAGTACCGCGTCGAGGTCGGCGAGGAGCCGCCGGTGCCGCACTACTTCGCCGGGGCGTACGCCGGCGTCGCACACCGGCGACTTCGTGAACTCGATGGTCGGCGACTTCAGCAGCACCGTCGACTCGGCGATCTCGTCGTACAACGCCACCCAGACGCTCGTCGTCGAGCGGCGGCGGCGGCGGCGGCTTCTCCGGCGGCGGCGGTGGCGGCGGAGGTGGTGGCGGGTCGTGGTGACCCGGCGCGAGGCCCTCCACCCTCCATACTGAGCGGGTAGGTGCAGTTCCCGAGGCAACGTCCAGCGCAGCACCCACTGAAGAGAGAGACAGCAGATGCTCATCGCCATCATCGTGATCGTCGTTCTCGTGGCCCTCGTGGGCTTCGTGATCGTCGGCTTCAACAAGCTCCGGACCAGCGACATCGGAGCCCAGGAGGCGCTGGGCGGCATCGACGTCCAGCTGACCCGTCGCGCCGAGCTGATCCCCAACCTCGTCGAGACGGTCAAGGGCTACGCCGCGCACGAGAACGGCGGTCTTCGAGGAGGTCACCAAGGCGCGGGCCGGGCGTGCAGGCCGCCGCCGCCGGTGACGACGTGCCGGCCAAGGCCGCCGCCGACGCCGCGCTCCAGCAGGCCCTGGTGCGGGTCAACGCGGTCGCCGAGGCCTACCCCGAGCTCAAGGCGAACCAGAACTTCCTCGAGCTCCAGAGCCAGCTCGCCGAGACCGAGAACCAGATCGCGTTCGCCCGCCAGTACTACAACGACGCCGTCGCCTCGCTGAACAAGCTGGTCATGACCATCCCGTGGATGCTGTTCACCGGCATCGCCAACGTGCACAAGCGCGAGTTCTACGACGCCCCCGAGGGCCAGCAGATCGGCGCCGCAGGTGTCGTTCGGTACGGCGGCGCCGGCCGCTCCCGCCGCCCCGCAGCCGCTCCCGCCGCCCCGCCGGCTGCTCCGGCCGCTCCAGCGACGCCGCCCGCGGCGCCGCCGGCTCCGCCCGCCGACCCCGCCGGCGGGACCACGCCTCCGGCTCCGCCGACCGCGCAGTAGTCACATCCGTCGCAGGAGTCCCCGGTTGACCGGGGACTCCTGCGCTTCTGCACCGAAACTTCGCTCGAGAAGCGCAGGTTTCACCGGTTAGCCGGTGAAACCGACACAGCGCTCAGCCCTGCGAGAGCACCCACAGCTCGTCGTCGGTCAGCTCGATGGCGGCGGCCGCGGTGTTCTCCTCGAGGTGCGCGACCGTCGACGTGCCGGGGATCGGCACCATCACGGGCGAGAGGCTGCAGCAGCCAGGCCAGCGCGACCTGCGACGGCGTGGCGTCGTGGGCGGCGGCGACCTCCTGCAGCGCGCCGTCGTCGACGTGGTCGGCCACGGGGCGCCACGGGATGAAGCCGATGCCCTCGGCCGTGCAGTGGTCGAGCAGCGCCTGGGAGGCGCGGTCGCCGAGGCTGAAGCGGTTCTGCACCGAGACGATGTCGGCGACCTTGCGGGCGGCCTCGAGCTCGTCGACGGAGACCTCGGAGAGGCCGATGTGGCGGATCTTGCCCTCGTCCTGCAGCGCCTTGAGCTCGCCGACCTGGTCCTCCATCGGGAACGCCGGCGTCGATGCGGTGCAGCTGGAACAGGTCGATCCGCTCCACGCCGAGCCGGCGCAGGCTCAGCTCGCACTGCTGGCGGAGGTACGCCGGCTGGCCGACCGCGATCCAGCTGTTCGGCCCCTGCCGGGTCAGCCCGGCCTTGGTCGCGATCACCAGGTCGTCGGCGTAGGGGTGCAGCGCCTCGGCGATCAGCTCCTCGGAGACGTTGGGGCCGTAGGAGTCGGCGGTGTCGATGAAGGTGATGCCGAGCTCGATCGGCGCGGCGCAGCACCCGCAGCGCCTCGTCGTGGTCCTGCGGCGGTCCCCAGATGCCGGGGCCGGTGATCCGCATGGCGCCGTACCCGAGCCGGACGACCTCCAGGTCGCCGCCGAAGCTGAACGTACCCGAGGCGGCGGCGAGCGTGGTCTGGGTGGTCTGGGTCATCTTGGGGCAACCTCCCGGGCGCGCGGGTCTATTCCGTGGCCGGTCCCGTCGTACGCCGACGCACGCGCGCGGACCACGGCTCCAGGACCCACGTGTCCCGATCGCCCGGCCCGCTGTCCAGCACCCGGTCGGCGCCCAGCCACGCCTCGGCGTCGGGCAGGCCGGACGCGTCGGCCGGGTCGTCCGACAGGTTCGCCACGACCAGCAGCGTGGTGTCGCCGAGGGTGCGCGTGTACGCGTAGAGCTGCAGGTGCTCGCGCAGCACCATCGTGAAGTCGCCGTGCACGACCACCGGGTCGTCGTGCCGCAGCGCGACCAGCCGCTGGTGGTGGGCGAAGACCGAGTCCGGGTCGTCGACCTGCGCGGCCGCATTGATCTCGGTGTGGTTGGGGTTGGCCGGCAGCCACGGCGTGCCGGACGTGAACCCGGCGTGCTCGCTCGCGTCCCACTGCATCGGCGTCCGGGCGTTGTCGCGGCCCTTGCGGCGCAGCGCGGCCATGACCTCGTCGGGGTCCTCGCCGCGACCGGTCGCCGCCCGGAAGTGGTTGACGGACTCGAGGTCGCGGAAGTCCTCGACCTGCTCGAAGACGCTGTTGGTCATCCCGAGCTCGTCGCCCTGGTAGATGTACGGCGTCCCGCGGTGCAGGTGCAGCACGGTGGCCAGCGCCTTGGCCGACGACGCGCGGTGCTCCGGGGCGTCGTTCCCGAACCGGCTGACGAGCCGCGGCTGGTCGTGGTTGCCGAGGTAGAGGCTGTTCCAGCCCGCCTCGGCCAGCCCCTGCTGCCAGCGGTCCATCGAGGCCTTGAGGTCGACCAGCGTGAACGGGACGATGTCCCACTTGCCGCGCGGGCCCGAGTCGAGGTCCACGTGCTCGAACTGGAAGACCATGTCGAGCTCGCCGCGCGCGGCGTCGGTGTAGAGGCGGCCGTCCTCGATCGAGGTCGCGGGGGTCTCGCCCACGGTGAGCAGCCCGGCCGGCCGGCCGGCGAAGACGGCCTGGTGCATCTCCTGCAGGTAGTCGTGGACCCGCGGGCCGTTGACGACGTGCGGGGTGGTGTCGCCGAAGGCCGTGGTGTCGACGACGCCCGCACCGCGAGGGTCCCGCTCGCCCACGGCCCCGTCCAGCAGGCCGGGGCTGCCGTCGACGGTCACCTTGGAGATGAGGTTGATGACGTCCATCCGGAAGCCGTCGATCCCGCGGTCGAGCCACCAGTTCATCATCGAGAAGACCTCGGCCCGGACGTCGGGGTTCTCCCAGTTCAGGTCGGGCTGCTTGGGGCTGAACAGGTGGAGGTAGTACTCGCCGGACTCCGGGTCGAAGGCCCACGCCGACCCGCCGAAGGCCGAGCCCCAGTTGGTCGGCTCGGCGCCCGGCGCGCCCGCGTCGGACCCCTCCCGGGGCGGTCGCCACCAGTACCAGTCCCGCTTGGGGCTGTCGGCGCTCGACCGCGACTCGACGAACCACGGGTGCTCGTCGCTGGTGTGGTTGACCACGAGGTCCATCAGCACCCTGAGCCCGGCCTCGTGCGCCGTCGCCACCAGCTCGTCGAGCTGCTCCAGCGTGCCGAAGAGCGGGTCGACGTCCTGGTAGTCGCTGATGTCGTAGCCGTTGTCGTCCATCGGCGAGCGGTAGACGGGGCTCAGCCAGACGACGTCGACGCCCAGCCGGACCAGGTGGTCGAGGTGGGCGATGATCCCGCCCAGGTCGCCGACCCCGTCGCCGTCGGAGTCCGCGAAGCTCCGGGGGTAGACCTGGTAGACGACGGCCGACTTCCACCAGTCCCGATCCACCTGCTCGACCCTAGGCGATCGTTGCGTGTCGAGCCTGTCGAGACCACCGCACGGTGGGCTCGGACCTGCCACCGTCGGTCGAGCTTGTCGAGACCTCCGCAGCGAGGGCTGGGCGCCGACCCCACGGACGTCTCGACAGGCTCGATGAGCGGTGGGTGAGTCCCAGCCTGGCTTGCGGGGGTCTCGACACGCTCGGTTGCGACCTCGTCCCTCGGTCGCACTCGCTGCTCGACCACCGATGTTGAACGGGTTCTGACGACGACCCTCCTACGTCGGGTCGTCGTCAGAAGACGTTCAACGGCCGGAACTGCACCGAGATCCGCGGGCCGGCGTGGGCGACCTTGGGTACGGCGTGCTCCCAGGTGCGCTGGCAGGAGCCGCCCATCACCACCAGGTCGCCGTGGCCCATCTCGACGACCACGGGGTCGGCGCCGCCGAGCCGGGGGCGCAGGTGCAGCCTGCGCGGGTCGCCGACCGAGACGATCGCGACCATGGTGTCGGTGGTCTTGCCGCGCCCGATGGTGTCGCCGTGCCAGGCGACGCTGTCGCGACCGTCGCGGTAGTAGCAGCAGCCCGGCGGTGCGGAACGGCTCGCCGAGCTCGGCGGCGTAGTGGTCGGAGAGCGCGTCGCGGGCCTCGGTGAGGCCGGCGTGGGGGAGCTCGTCGCCGATCATGTAGGTGTGCACCAGGCGGGGCACGTCGACGACGCGGTCGTACATCTGCCGGCGCTCGGCCCGCCACGGCACGTCGCGCACCAGGGTCTCGAAGACGTCGTCGGCGTCCGGCAGCCAGCTCGCGGGCGATGTCGACCCAGGCGCCGCGGGTCAGCGGGGTGCGCTCGAGCGCGCCGAAGTCGGGCTCACGGGACTCGGCGGGCGCGAAGAGCGTCGACTGGAAGTCCATGCCGGAAGTGTACGCCGAAATCGAACAGGTGTTCGACTGCCCACCGGTCACTCGTTCGGGTGTCATCACCAGGCGTCGGCGTACGGCGCTCCGGAGGTCGAGCGGGCCGGCCACGACGTCGCTCATGGTCCTGAGCATCGCGCACAGGGTCCGGTCGGGTGGATCCCCGATGCCGGTGCCCACCGGCTGACTGCCAGAGTGGTGTCATGACGGAGGGAGCGGTCGCGGCGCGGGTCGCCAACCTGACCAAGACCTACGGCGACCGGCGAGACCCGGGTGGTGGCGCTCGACGACGTGACCATCGACCTGATGGCCGGGCGAGTTCACCGCCGTCATGGGGCCGAGCGGCTCGGGCAAGTCCACGCTCATGCACTGCCTGGCCGCGCTCGACACCGCCGACTCCGGCTCGGTGATGGTCGGCGACCAGGAGCTCACCGTGCTCAAGGACAAGGCGCTGACCCGGCTGCGGCGCGACGAGATCGGCTTCGTCTTCCAGTCCTACAACCTGGTGCCGACGCTGACCGCCGAGGAGAACATCCTGCTGCCGCTGGCGATCGCCGGCCGCAGCCCCGACCGCGCCTGGTACGACTCGGTGATCGCCACGGTGAGCCTCGCGGACCGGCTCGCACCACAAGCCGAACGAGCTCTCCGGGGGCCAGCAGCAGCGGGTCGCGGTCGCCCGGGCCCTGGTCAGCCGGCCGACGGTGGTCTTCGCCGACGAGCCGACCGGCAACCTCGACTCCACCTCGGGCGCCGAGGTGCTCGAGCTGCTCCGCCGCAGCGTCGACGACCACGGCCAGACGGTCGTGATGGTCACCCACGACCCGGTGGCCGCCGCCTACACCGACCGGGTGCTGTTCCTCGCCGACGGCCGGGTCGTCGACGAGCTGCGCGACCCGACGCGCGAGCAGGTGCTCGACACGATGGCCCGGATGGCCGCCCGGGCCGGCCTGACGCCGATGATCCGGGCCTCCCTCAAGAGCCTGCTGGCCCGCCGGGTCCGGCTGCTGCTCAGCACGTTCGCGATCGTGCTGGGCGTCGCGTTCGTCACCGGCATCCTGATGTTCTCCGACACCCTCCAGCGCAGCTTCACCGCGCTGTTCGCCTCCACCGTCGGCGACACGGTGGTCCGGCCGACGAGCCGCGACCTCGAGGGCGGCGGCCCGATCGTCAGCACCCAGACCGTGCCCGGCCTCGCTGGTCCCGGAGCTCGAGGAGCTGCCGGGCGCGGCCCGGGTCGACGGGATGGTCAGCGCGCACGGGCGTCTACGTCCTCTCGACCGAGAACAAGGTGGTCGGCGGCTCCGGCCCGCCGGCGTTCGGTGGCAACTGGAGCGACGCCCCGGCCGGCCACGGCCTCGAGGGCCTGGTCATCGTCGAGGGCCACGAGCCGCACGGCGCGGACGAGGTGGTGCTCGACGAGAACACCGCGGACCGAGGCCGGCTACGAGCTCGGTGACCAGGTCGCGATCGTCACCTCCACCGCAGACGCTGGACGTGCACCCGACGCTGGTCGGCATCGCCGGCTTCCGCGAGGGCGGGTCGCTCAACGGCGCGACGTACGCCGCCTTCGACACCCCCACCGCGCAGCAGCTGTTCCTCGACGGTCAGGACGCCTACAACGTCATCTGGGTGACCGCGAAGGACGGCGTCTCGCCAGGAGGAGCTGACCGAGCAGGCGAGCGCGGTGCTGCCCGACGGCTTCGAGGCGGTCACCGGGGACGACGCCGCCGAGGAGAGCGCCGGGCCACTGCTGAGCGGCATCGACTTCCTCACCACCTTCCTGCTGATCTTCGCCGGGATCGCGCTGGTGGTGAGCAGCTACATCATCGTCAACACCTTCTCGATCCTGGTCGCCCAGCGCAGCCGCGAGCTCGCCCTGCTGCGCGCGCTGGGCGCGTCGAAGCGCCAGGTGATCCGCTCGGTCCAGCTCGAGGCGTTCGTCGGTCGGCGTCATCGGCTCCACGCTCGGGCTCGGGCTCGGCGTGCGTGCTGGCGATGGGCATCCGGTCCCTGGTCGCGACCGTTCGGCCTCGACCTGGCCGAACAGCCGCTGATCTTCGCGCCCCGCACGCCGTCGCGGCGTACGCCACCGGCATCGTCGTCACGATGGTCGCGGCCTGGCTGCCGGCCCGGCGGACCGGCCGGATCGCGCCGGTCCAGGCGCTCCGCGACGACGTCGCGCTGCCCGAGTCGTCCGTACGCCGACGACTGCTGCTCGGGCATCGCGCTGATCGCGCGCGGGCATCCCGCTGGTCGCTGGTCGGCCTCTTCGTCGGCGGCGGTCCCGCACAACGGGTGGTGGGTCGGCGCCGGCGTGCTGGCCGTGCTGCTGGGCGTGACCGCGGCCAGCCCGGTGATCGGCCGGCCGTTCCTGCGCGCCGACCGGTGCGGTCGACGCGCCGCTCTTCGGCCCGATCGGTCGGCTGGCCGGGCAGAACTCGCTGCGCAACCCGCGGCGTACGACCGCCACCGCGTCGGCGCTGATGATCGGGCTCACCCTGGCCTTCACCGTCGCCATCCTCGGCTCCTCGGCGAAGGCGTCGGTGGACAAGACCGTCGAGGAGAACTTCATCGGTGACTACATCGTCAGCAGCGCCTTCGGCGAGGGCTACTCGCCGGCGATCACCGACCGGATGGCCGACGATCGACGGGGTCGAGTCGGTGCTCCGCGAGCGGTTCGGCTTCGGCCTGTTCCGACGGCGACGGACCTCGTGGTCGCCACCGGCGCCGGAGACGCATCGACCGGCTTCGAGCTGACGATGGACTCCGGCTGCGGCCACCGACCTCGCCGACGACACCGTCCTCGTCGAGAGCGACTGGGCCGACGAGCACGACCTGACGACCGGCGACACCTTCGAGATCACGGTGCCGACCGGCACGCAGAAGTGGCGGGTCGTCGGCGTCTTCGAGGACAACCCGCTGATCTTCGCGCCGGTCCTCACCACGATCCCGACCCTGCTCGACCGCCGGCTTCCCCGACCAGGACAACTACGTGGTGGTCTTCGCCGAGGACGGAGCCGCCGGTGCGGCCCTCCAGGAGCGGCTCGACGCCGTCGTGGCGGACCTGCCGGTCGTCACGGTCAAGGACGAGCAGGCGTTCGCCGCGGAGCAGCGCGCGCCGATCGACCGGATCATCTGCATCATCTACGTGCTGCTGGTCTTCGCGGTCGTCATCGCCATCCTCGGCATCGTCAACACCCTCGCCCTCTCGGTCATCGAGCGCACCCGCGAGATCGGGCTGCTGCGCGCGATCGGGGTCAGCCGCAAGCAGCTGCGGCTGATGATCCGGCTCGAGTCGGTGGTGATCGCCGTGCTCGGGGCGGTGCTCGGCGTGGGGCTGGGCATCGTGTTCGGGGTCACGCTGATGTACGCGCTGCGCGACCAGGGGCTGGAGCGGATCAACATCCCGTTCGTGCAGCTGGTGGTGTTCCTGGTGCTCTCGCTGGTCATCGGCGTGCTGGCCGCGGTCTTCCCCGCGCGGCGCGCGGCCCGCCTCGACGTGCTGCGCGCCATCGCGACCGAGTGACCCGGGTCACCTCCGCCGTACCCACGGTGCCGAGTGGCCCGTTCGGGTGGTCCGAGGGGGCTAGGAAGGTCCACCCGATCGGCCCCCGGGTGGTCTCGCCAAAGCGAGGACGGGGCCGCGAACGCCGGTCTAGTCTGGCTGACATGACGGAGGTCCTCATCAAGGACGGGCGCGCGCTGAAGCACGTCCAGGTGCGCGAGTACGTGCGCTCTCTCGTCTCCGGCATGTCCCCGGGCTCCCCGGCTCCCTCGGAGCGCGAGCTCGTGGCCCAGTTCGGCGTGGCCCGGATGACCGTGCGCCAGGCGATGGACGCGCTGGTCGTCGAGGGGCTGCTCGAGCGGATCCCCGGCAAGGGCACCTTCGTGGCCCGCCCGCGGCGTACCGCCAGCACCATCACGAGCTACAGCGAGGAGATGGCCCGCCGCGGGCTGCTGGCGGAGTCGATCACGCTCCTCGCCCGCCGCGAGCAGGCCGGCCCCGGCGTGGCCCGCGCCCTCAACCTCACCGAGGGCGACCCGGTCATCCACTGGAAGCGGCTGCGCCGCGCCGACGGCGGCCCGATGTGCATCGAGGACGCCTACCTCAACGAGGTGCTGCTGCCCGGCTTCCTGCAGAGCGGGATGCCGACCAGCCTGTACGACGCCCTCGAGCAGCGCGGCCTGCGCCCGACCTGGGCCGAGGACTCCATCAACGCCGACGTCTGCCACGGCCGACGAGGCCGACGCACCTCGAGGTCGAGGCCGGCGCCCCGGTGCTGCGGCACTCGCGGCGCGCCCTCAACGGCGAGAAGGTCGTCGAGGTCTCGCGCAGCGTCTTCCGCGCCGACCGCTACACCCTCTGGGTGCAGATCGGTCAGGACTTCTGACCCACCCCCGCTGACCCGCGGCCGGCCTACTTCACGCAGGCGGTCCCGGTGCAGGTCGAGAACGCGTTGAGCGTCGCCGTCATGCTCGTGATCGTGCTGGCGGGCGGGTCGTTGGCCGACGAGCTGTCACCGAGCAGGTTGGTGTTCTCGGCCGGGTCGGCGGTCAGGTTGTAGTACTCGCGCGCGATGATCCCGCCCGTGGCGTTGTAGGTCTGGACGTACTTCGCGGTCGCGGTGCGGACCATCCGCCACGACGGGATGTTCTGGTTCGCGGGGTCGTTGTAGTACTCGCTGTACATCGTCGTCCGGCGGCTCGCCTGCGTCAGTGACTCGCCCTCGAGCCGCGGGGCGCCGACGGGCAGCGTGAAGCCGGCCGCCTCGAGCATGGTCGGCAGCAGGTCCAGGTACGACGTGATGCGGGTCGTGTCCACACCGGCGGTGAGGTGGCCCGGCCACCGCACCCAGAGGGGTACGCGGATCGTGGGCTCGTACGGGACGAACTTCTCCCAACGGCCGTGCTCGCCCCAGTTGTAGCCGTTGTCGGAGGAGAAGATCACGAGCGTGTTGTCGAGCACCCCGCGGTCCGAGAGCAGCTGCATCGTCGCCGCGAACTCGTCGTCGGCGGTCATGATCGCGCGCAGCTGGCTCTGGCACATCTGCTGGCCCTGCGCCTGCGTGTAGTTCATGGTCCGCACGTAGGCCGGCTTGTCGGAGCGGTCGGCCTCCGGGACGCCGGAGCAGGTGCCCACGTTGGTGTTGGCGTACTTGGTGTCGGGGACCGCGAGCTTGACCGTCGTGCCGTTGACCGTGGTGTTCACCCAGTGCGGGGCCTGCGGGGTCTCGTAGAGCAGGAACGGCTTGGTGCCGGACGAGCGCCTGGGTGATGTAGCTGCGCCCTCTGCTGCCCGAGGTAGGTGGTGTTGTAGCCCGTGCTCGTTGCGCGACGTGCCGTCGACCTTGACCTGCACGTCGTTGTAGCCGCCCCACATGACCGTGGAGTGGTCGAAGCACGGCGGCAGCGAGGTCTTGGGCCATGTGGTGAGGAACTTGCCGTCGATGTACGTCGCGTAGCCGGCGCTGCGGAGGTAGCACGCCATCGAGTGGCTGCTGTCGAAGTTCGGGCCGTCCTGCTGGTTGTGCACGCCGTTGTTGTGCGGGTAGCGACCGGTCATCAGCGAGGACCGCGACGGGCAGCACGACGGGTCGGCGACGAACATCTGCGTGTACCGGCGCCCGGAGGCCATCCACGCCCGGGTCTTGGGCATGAACTGCAGCGGGTCGATGGCGCCCGGGAACGCGTCGCGGAGGTCGTCGAGGTTGTAGAAGAAGATGTTCGGCTGGCCCGCGGCGGCGAGCGCGACGGTGTCGGTCACCGGCGGCGCGCCGCTGGCACCTCGGGAGTCGTCACGCAGCGACGTGGCCAGCGGGGAGGCCAGCACGAGTGCGCTGACCAGGACCGCGCAGAGCAGCGCGGCACGGAGAGGGTGGACGACCAGGGCGCGGGCTCGGCGCATCGGGCACCTGCTTGCAAGAGGGGGGTCTTGACGTCTGCCTTCGATCACAGCACGCGCAGCGCTGGAGTGCATCGCCCACCTTGGGGACGAGGCCGGAACGGGTGGTCGGGCCGGTGCCTCGGGTGGCCCGGGGTTTCGAGACGCTTGCTGCGCAAGCTCCTCAACCACCGGTGGTGGGGTGGCCCGCCGGTGGTTGAGGAAGGCGCGCCAGCGACTGTCTCGAAACCAGGTGAGCCGGGGCTGGGAGGGGACCACCGCCCGTCGAGCCGGTCGAGATGGCCGGAAGGTCAGTCGCCCAGCCCGCCCAGCGGGGCGACCACGTCGCCGGACACCTCGCAGACCCAGACCGGGTCCGGTCCACCGAGGTCGGGCTGGATGTAGAGCGAGTGCTCCGGGCCGGGGCAGGTCAGGCACAGCGGCCAGCGGCCGGTGGTCTCGAACAGCCCGTCCTGGACGTCCTGCGCGACCAGCCCCGCGACGTACACCTGGCCCTCGGGCCACTGGTCGGCCCACCACTCGCGGGCCGAGACGGCGTCCTCGAGGAGCGACACCGCCTGGGCGGTGGCGTGGTCGCGGGCCTGGAGGTCGGCGAGCACGCGAGCCCTCGCATCGAACAACGGCACGGTGTCCACCCTGCCCATTCTGTGTCGACGGTGGTGAGCCTTCGACCCCTAGGCTTCGCCCGTGGGGGTCCTGCTCGAGGTCGCGGTCGCGCACGAGCGCGACGTGCCGGGCGCGGTCGAGGGCGGCGCGGACCGGCTGCACCTGGCCGCGCCGGGACGGGTCGAGCTGTCGCCCGAGATCACCACGGTCTCGGCGGTCTGCCGCGACACCGACGTGCCGGTCTTCGTGCTGCTCCGGCTCAACGACTCCTGGACCACGACCGGTGGCGAGCTGACCCGGCTGGTCGGGCTTGGCGGAGGACTACCTCGCGGTCGGCGCCGCCGGCGTGTCGTTCGGGTTCCTCGACGCGGACCTCGAGGTCGACACCGAGGTCTGCACCCACCTGGCCACGTCGCTCGCCGAACGTGCCCTGGACCTTCCACCGCGCCGTCGACGACACCCTCGAGCCGCGCCGCGCCTGGCGGCGCGCTGGTCGGGCTGCCGGGGCTGGTCCACGTGCGCTCGGCCGGGTCGCCGCGCGGCATGGCGGAGGGGTACGACGACCTGCTCGCCACCGCCGAGTCCGACCCGGCGATCGCCGCGCTGCTGATGCCCGGCGGCGGGCTGCTGGCCGAGCACGTGCCGTGGCTGGTCCGCACCGGCGTCCGCGCGTTCCACCTCGGCGCCGCAGGTGCGGCCGGGCGGCAGCAGCAAGGCCTACGTCGACGCCGGCGCTGACCCGCTCGTGGCGGCTGCTCCTCGACACGCGATGGAGCGGATCTGATGGCGCTCATGATCGACCCGCCCGCGGTCCCCTCGCGGGGCCGGATGTGGTCGCACCTGGCCAGCGACAGCGTCCTTCGACGAGCTGCACGCCTTCGCCCGCGAGCTCGGCATCCCCGAGCGCGGCTTCGACCGCGACCACTACGACGTGCCCTCGGAGTGGTACGACGAGGTGCTGGCCCGCGGCGTCGAGCCGGTGTCCTCGCGCGAGCTGGTGACCCGGCTGGTGGCGGCGGGCCTGCGGCGCCGCAAGCGCGGCTGACACGCCGCGCCGTGGCCACCGGTGGCAGTGTCGGAGCCGCCGCCTAGGGTGCATCACGTGAACGAGCGATGAGCAAGGAAGCAGCCCTGCGCGCCATGCGGGAGGCCCGCTACGCCGAACGGATGGCCGCTGCGCCCGGCGCGGCCCAGGCGCCCCGCGCACCCCGGGCGACCGCGCCACCGCCGGTGGCGCCTCCCGTCCCGCCTGCCGGCGACGGGCTGTGCGGCCACCGGTCGATCAACGGCCGCACCTGCACCCGCGAGCACGGGCACGCGGCGAAGTCCCACCGCTACTCCTAGGCGGGGGTGCTGGTGGCGGGACCGACGCTGTTCCTGACCGTGGGGCTGCCCGGCACCGGGAAGACCACCGCGGCCCGACGCCTCGAGGCCGAGCACCGGGCCCTGCGGCTCACCAAGGACGAGTGGGTGCGGGCGCTCTACGGGCCGGAGAACCCGCCGTCCGCCCAGGACGTCATCGAGGGGCGGCTGGTCGAGATCGGGCTGCGGGCCCTCGAGCTCGGCATCAACGTCGTGATCGACTACGGCCTCTGGGGCCGCGACGAGCGCTCCGCGCTGCGCCAGGCCGCCGCGGACCGGGGCGCGGCGGTGGAGCTGCACTACGTCGAGCTCGACCCCGCCGAGCAGCGGAGCCGGCTGGCCGAGCGCCAGGCGCAGGCGCCCCACACGACCTGGCCGATGTCCGACGGGGAGCTCGCCGAGTGGGCGGCCTCGTTCGAGGTCCCGACGCCCGGTGAGCTCGACGGGAGCGAGCCGCTCGACGACCCACCCGCGGGGTTCGCGACGTGGGACGACTGGCGCCGGCACCGCTGGCCGCCGGCGGTCTCCTGACGCCGAGGTCAGTGACCGGCCCCGACCAGCCGGGGTGAGCCCAGGTCGTGGTCGCGGGCGTCGAGGTCACGCTTGCGGTCCGGAGCCGACGACTCGTGGACCCACACGTGCGAGCGCCCGTTGCAGGCCGGGTTGGCACAGGCCAGCCGGCCACCTGGTGACAGTTGACGACACATGACGCCACCTCCTTCCTCGTGTAGACGGAGGAGTCGACCCGGGCGCCTGATACACGCGCCGCGGACGTCAGCCGTCGAGGACCGCCAGCTCCCGCTCGAGGTTGGCCCGGGCGGCCTGCTCCCACTGCTCCCGGGCGTACGGCGTGTGGAACAGGTGCGGCTTGGCGGCCAGCCCCCGGAGCACGTCGGCCCGGCCGGCGTCGAAGACGTCGTCCTCGAGGTGGGCGTACTCGCGGCGCACCGCGGCGACGTACTCGTCGTAGCGCTCGCGGGGCGCGGCCAGGATGCCGAGGTCGGCGTCGGAGAGCGCGCAGCCGTTGACGTCGTCGTCGTCGGGCGTGTGCGTCTCGGTGAGCCGGACCAGCCGGGCCACCTCGGACCACGATCGGCGCCGGCGCCGCGGCGGCCAGCGCGTCCTCGGCCCAGGCCGCCGAGCGCTCCTCCGCGTCGCGCTCGCCGTCGTAGACCGCGTCGTGGAACCACG
Source organism: uncultured Actinomycetota bacterium (assembly GCA_963791175.1). Taxonomy (GTDB): domain Bacteria; phylum Actinomycetota; class Actinomycetes; order Propionibacteriales; family Nocardioidaceae; genus Nocardioides. The sequence continues at coordinate 603,728 of CAWBRC010000004.1, read as the reverse complement.
CGGCCAGCAGCACCGGCGTGGCGTCGTAGGCCGCGCCGTGGGCGGCCAGCTCGTCGAGCCGGTCGAGGACCTCGGTCAGGTGCCGGGTGTCGTGGTAGCCGCGGCTCGGGTCGGCGTACGCCGCGGCGACGCTCGTCGCGCACCTCGGGGGCTGTCGGGCAGGGGCCATCTGTCACTGAGGTCCATCGCGCTCATCCAACCCGCTACGCTGCCGCCGTACAAGAACGAGAACGTGTTCTATTTCTGAGGAGACGCGATGGCCGCCAGCCCGGAGAAGATCCGCGAGGTGATCGAGCAGTACGTCGCCCGGGTGGCGACCGGCACCACCGACGAGATCATGGAGCTCTACGCCGAGGGCGCCACCGTCGAGGACCCGGTCGGCACCGAGGTGCGGACCACGCCGCGAGTCGATCCGGGAGTTCTACTCCGGCGCTCGAGGCGCTGGAGCAGGCCGGCGAGGTGCTCAGCGCGCGGATCGCGGGCGGTGAGGCGGCGTTCCTGTTCGAGCTGCGCACCAAGGCCGGCGAGCAGACCTACACGCTCGCGCCGATCGACGTGATGACCTTCGACGACGACGGCAGGATCACCTCGATGAGGGCCTACTGGTCCGAGGCCGACATGTCGGTCTCCTGACGGCGGCTGGAGATCGCCCACCGGATCGTCCCGGTGGCCAGCCCGCCGAGCGCCCGCACGACGGTGCGCTCGGAGACCGGTAGCCAGGGCAGCCGCAGCGGCAGCCGGGTCCAGCGCGGGCATCAGCCCGACCGCGGCCGCCGCGAGCGCGCCGTACGGCGGCCGGGCGGCCAGCGGCAGCGGCGGCCTGAGCAGCACGTAGCGCACCGCCTCCCGCGCCTCGGGCGTGCCGCGCAGCTCGGGGCGGTACGCCGCCAGCACCTCGGCCAGCTCGGCCTCGGTGGTCGGCGGGTCGACCACGCCCAGCCGCGCGGCCGACCTCGGCGATCTGGGCGACGTACTCGTCGCGCCCGGCCTGGTCGAGCGGCCGGCGGCCGTAGACCTGGTGGGCGCGCAGGAAGCTGTCCGCCTCGGCCGCGTGCACCCAGGCGAGCAGGTGCGGGTCGGAGGCGGCGTACGGCGTGCCGTCGGGCATCGTGCCGGTGACCCGCTCGTGGATCCGGCGGACCGCGTCGACCGCCTGCTGCGCGTCGTCGGCGACCCCGAACGTGGTGACCGCGAGGAAGGTGCTGGTGCGGTGCAGCCGGCCCCACATGTCGCCGCGGAAGCCGGAGTGCTCCGAGACCGCGCGCATCGCGGCCGGGTGCAGCGTCTGCAGCAGCAGCGCCCGCAGCCCGCCGACGAACATCGACGCGTCGCCGTGCACCCGGGTGATCGGGCTGCCGGCCTCGAACCAGCGCGGCCCCTCGCGGAAGTGGATCCGTTCGCGGTGCCGCGGCCCGTCCGGGCCGGCGACGCGGAGGAACAGCGCCTCGCCCAGCCGCCCGCGCACGTCGGGGAGCACCGAGGCATGTCCCGAGACTACGTCGGGGTGCCGCGGCGAGCTCCTCAGCGCACCGCTGGTCGGGCGTCAGGACGTGTAGCTGCGCAGCCAGATCGTCTGCGGCGGACGAGCGCAGCTTGTCGAGCGCGGCCTCGCTGATCGCCTCGGTGGCGTCGGTGACGACGTAGCCCTGCTCGCCGCGGGTGGCGAGGTACTGGCCGGTGACGTTGGCGCCCTGCTCGGCGAGGTAGGCGTTGACCTCGGCGAGCACGCCGGGCACGTTGACGTGCAGGTAGGCCAGCCGGACGCCCGTCGGTCAGCGGCGGCGGCTGGACGGCGGGCAGGTTGACCGACAGCGCGGTGCTGCCCTCGGCGACGAACGACGCGAGCTTGCCGGCGACGAACCAGCCGATCTCCTCCTGCGCCTCCTGGGTGGAGCCGCCGACGTGCGGGGTGAGGATCACGTTGTCGAGGCCGCGGAGCACCGACTCGAACGCGTCGCCCTGCGCCTTCGGCTCGACCGGGAACACGTCGAGCGCGGCGCCGGCGATGTGGCCGGACTCGATGTTCTCGCGCAGCGCGACGTCGTCGACGACCATGCCGCGGGAGGCGTTGATGAACAGCGAGCGCGGCTTCATCCTCGCGAACTGCTCGGCGCCGAAGAGCCCGGCGTTGCCCGGGCCGGCCGTCGACGTGCAGCGAGACGACGTCGGCCTCGGCGAGCAGCGCGTCGAGGGTCGGCATCCGGCGGGCGTTGCCGTGCGCGAGCCGGTCGGCGGTGTCGTAGAAGATCACCCGCAGGCCGAGCGCCTCGGCGAGGTTGGAGAGCTGGGTGCCGATGTTGCCGTAGCCGACGATGCCGAGCGTCCGGCCGCGGATCTCGTGGCTGCCCTTGGCCGACTTGTCCCAGACGCCCTCGTGCATCCTGCTGCGGTCTTCTCCGGCAGCCGGCGGGCCAGCGCGATGATCTCGCCGATCACCAGCTCGACGACGCTGCGGGTGTTGGAGTACGGCGCGTTGAAGACCGCGATGCCGCGCTCGGCGGCCGCCGGCCAGGTCGACCTGGTTGGTGCCGATGCAGAAGCAGCCGATCGCGACCAGGTCGGTCGGCCGCCTCGAGCACCCGCGGCGTGAGGTGGGTGTTGGAGCGGATCCCGAGCAGCTGGACGCCGCGCGCCAGCGCCTCGACGAGCTCGTCCTCGGAGAGGGAGCCGGCGCGCAGCTCGACCTCGTGGCCGCGGGCCTCGAGCGTCTCGACGGCGACCGGGTGGATGTTCTCGAGGAGCAGGACCTTCACGCGGTCAAGGGTAGGAGCGGCGCGGGGTCGGGCCCGATTCCGCGACGAACCGTGGACGGCCGCCGCCACCCTTCTTGACCGGTAAAGCCCGAGGAGTACTGTAGCGGTAAAGAACCGGAGAGGAGCCCCGATGTACCCGACCCCGATCGTTCCCGCCGAGCAGACGTTCGGCGACCTGGCCCGCAGCGCACTGCCCGACGCCCCGGTCGTGCCCTACCGACCCGCGTCGGCGCCCGCTGCGGGCGACCCGGGTCGCCCTCGCGGCCGCCCTGCACGCCACGGCCCGCGCGGTCGAGCCCGCGCCGCGCCGGACGCCCGGAGGTGTGCGCCTAGCCGCCGAGGGTCCGACAATGACCGTGATGGCGAGGGTGACGCTGCAGTCCGATCGCGGACCGCGTGGGCGTGAGCCGGATGACGGTGTCCAACGCGTTCTCGCGCCCCGACCAGCTCTCGGCGGCGCTGCGGGAGCGGATCCTGAGCCGCCGCCGAGGAGCTCGGCTACAGCGGGCCAGACCCGGCCGCCCGCGCACTGGCGCGGGGCCGCACCGGCTCGGTCGGCCTGCTGCTCACCGACCGGCTCAGCGTGGTCATCTCCGATGCGCTGGCCGGCGAGTTCGTCGCCGCGGTGTCCGACCAGCTCGCCGACCACGGCCTGGCCGTGCACGCTGCTCGCGCCCACCGAGACCGACGGCGTCGTCGAGGGCGACGTCGCGATGGACGGGCTGCTCGTCTACATCTGCGGCTCGCCCCGACCAGCAGCTGGAGTGGGCGCGCCGGCGCGGTCTGCCGATGGTCACCGTCGACCAGCGCCCCATCGACGGGCTGCCCAGCGTCAACGTCGACGACCGCAACGGCGCCCGGCTGGGCGCCCAGCACCTCGTCGACCTCGGGCACCGCCGGATCGGCGTGCTCACCCTGCCGCTGGAGTCCGAGGAGGACCGCAACGCCGGGCTGGTGCCGGCCTACGACCGGATGAACGGGTGGCGCGACGTGCTCGAGCCGCTGGGCATCGAGCCGCTGGTCGAGCGTGGCGTCTACCTGGCCTCCGAGCCGTCGTACGCCGCGGCGCGGGCGCTGCTCGACCGCCCGGACCGCCCCACCGGGGTGCTGTGCGTCTCGGACGCTTTCGCGCTCGAGGTGCTGCGCGCGGCCGCCGACCTCGGCCTCCGCGTGCCCGAGGACGTCTCCGTGGTCGGGTACGACGACAGCCGGGTCGCGGTGCTGACCCGGCCCCCGCTCACCACGATCCGGCAGGACGTCCGGACCAAGGCGCGGCTCGCGGTGGACGCGCTGGTCCGGCTGGTCAACGACCCGGACGGCGCGCCCCCGGAGCGCGAGCTGCTGCCCGCCGAGCTCGTGGTCCGCGCCAGCACCGCGCCGCCGGGTGTCGACCGGCCCGATGCGTCTGCGGGGTGACCGGCGCAGTTCTCCGCCGGCGGCCGCAGAGGATGGTCAGGACGGGTCGCCCGCGTGCCCCTCGAGGTACGCCGCGACCAGGCCGCCCAGCGTCGGCAGGTGGTAGCCGCCCTCCTGGACGGCGACGGCCGGCAGCCCGGTCGCGCCGAGCAGCCGGCCGGCCTCGCGGTAGCCGTCGCGCGGTGACCTGCAGCGGGCTCTCCGGGTCGTCCGCGGCCGCGTCGACGCCGAGCGAGACGACGAGGTGCGTCGCAGTCGGCGCGACCCACTCGGCGAGCTCGGCGACCGCGGCCAGCCACGGCTCGTCGCCGGTGCCCTCGGGGAGCGGCAGGTTGCGGGTGGCGCCCTCGCCCGGCGCCGATGCCGGTCTCGTCGGCGTACCCCACGACGTGCGGGAACCAGCCGGCCGCCGGGTCGACGTGCACCGAGCCGTAGAGCACGTCGGCGCGGTCGTAGAAGATCGCGGCGGTGCCGTTGCCCTGGTGGGCGTCGACGTCGACGATGCCGACCCGCTCCGCGCCTGACGGCGCGCAGCGTGGCCGCGGCGACCGCGGCGTTGTTGAGGTAGCAGGAGCCGCCGAAGCCGGCCGGCGTCGCGTGGTGGCCCGGCGGGCGGCACAGCGCGTACGCCAGCCGGGCCCCGTCGGCCACCAGACCGGCGGCCTGCGACGGCGCAGTCGACGGCGGCGCGGGCCGCCTCCCAGGTGCCCGGGCCGACCAGCGTCATCGTGTCGTAGGCGAACCGGCCGGCGTCGGCGTGCACCGCGACCGCGGGCCGGGCCGGCAGCCCGGCGGTCATCGCGGGTGTCGGGAACAGGTACGGCACCACCCGCTCCTGGCCGACCAGGTCGCGCGTACGGGCCCGGCGGCCCAGCGCTCGGCGGCGGTGCGCAGGAACTCGAGCAGCTCGCGGTCGTGCACGGCGAGCAGCGCGTCGTCCGGCTGGGGCGTCGCCTCGACCAGCGTCGTGGCCGTCCGCGCGCAGCGCGTCGAGGATCGCGTCGACCCGGTCCGCGCGCTCGGTGCCCTCGGTCGCGACGCCCACCCACACCTCGTGCCGCGGGTCGTGGCGCCGGGTCTCCGGCGACCAGACGACCGGGACGGCGTACTGATTCATGGGTCAGTATGAGCACATGCCCCGCGCCCGCGACCTCGGCATCGCCATCGGCTCGCTGCCGACCGGCCCGACCAACTCGGTGCTCGACGTCGAGGGCGTCGGCCTCGGCCACGTCACGATCACCCGGGAGACGGCGCGGACCGGCGTCAGCTGCCTGTTCCTCGCCGAGGACGCCTACCCGAGACCGCTCGTGGGCGGTGGCGCGGTGCTCAACGGGCTGGGGGACGTGCACCGGCTTCCTGTCGCTCCAGGAGTCGGGGCTGTTCGAGTCGCCGGTCTACCTGACCTCGACCAGCCAGGTGGGCCGGGTCTACGACGCCGCGTTCGAGCTCGAGCTGGACCGGCACCCGGAGATCGTCGACGACATCTTCGTGCCGGTGGTGGCCGAGTGCGACGACTCCTTCCTCAACGACATCCGGACGATGTGGGTGACCGCCGACGACGTCCGGGCCGCCCACGAGGCGGCGCTCGCGTCGCGCGGCTCGGCGGCGCCGCCGGACGAGGGCGCGGTCGGGTCGGCGGGACCGGGCATGTCGTGCCTGGGCTTCAAGGGCGGGATCGGCACCTCGTCGCGGGTGACCCCGGGCGGCCACACGGTCGCGGTGCTGCTGATGACCAACTTCGGCCAGCGCGACCGGCTCACCGTGGACGGCGTCCCGGTCGGGCGGCTGCTGCCCGGAGGACGACCGGCCCGCCGAAGCCGGCCGGCTCCTGCATCGGCGTCGTCGTCACCGACGCACCGGTCGACCCGGCCGGCTGCGAGCGGCTGGCCCGCCGGGTCGGGCTCGGCCTGGCCCGCACCGGCTCGACCGCCCACCACGGCAGCGGCGAGATCTTCCTGGCCGTCGAGCACCACCGCGCGCACCGACCGCGACGGCACGGTCCTCGACGACGGGCCGCGGCTCGGCGGGCGCGGGCTCGACGACCTGTTCGAGGCGGTGGTCGACGCGGCCGAGGAGTCGGTGCTCAACTCGCTGCTGATGTCGCCGACCACGGTCGGCCGCGACGGCAACACCAGCGAGGGGCTCGACCCCGACACCGTCGTCCGGCTGCTGCGGGAGCACGGCCGTGGCCGGAAGCTGAGCGCTCGGTCCGCATCCCGATGGCGGACGGCGTCGAGCTGGCCGCGACGCTCTTCCTGCCGGACACCGCCGAGCCGCAGCCGTGCCTGCTCGAGGCGCTGCCCTACCGCAAGGACGACCTCACCTCGTCGTACGCCGAGGGCTACCGCAGCCTCCGCGACGAGCACGCGTACGCCGTGTGCCGCGTCGACCTGCGCGGCACCGGCTCGTCGTCCGGCGACGCGACCGACGAGTACCCGCTCGTCGAGCGGACCGACCTCTGCACCGTGATCGCCTGGCTGGCCGAGCAGGAGTGGTGCGACGGCAACGTCGGGATGTTCGGCACGTCGTACTCCGGCTTCAACTCGCTCCAGATCGCGGCCGAGCGGCCGCCGGCGCTCAAGGCGATCGTGGCGATCTACTCCAGCGACGACCGCTGGACCGACGACGTGCACTGGCGCGGCCACGCGCTGCGGCTGGTCGACCTCGTCGACTACTGCCACTACATGACGCCGATGTGCGTGCTGCCGCCCGTCCCCGCCGAGTGGCCGCCGGGCGACTGGCGCGCGGAGTGGCAGCGGCGCTGGGAGACCAACGAGCCGTGGCTGCTCACCTGGCTGCGCGAGAACCGGGACGGCCCGTACTGGCAGGCCGGCTCGCTGCGGCACGTCGGCTACGACCGGATCCAGTGCCCCACGATGATCGTGGCCGGCTGGGCCGACGGCTACCGCAACAACACCTTCCGCACCGTCGAGGGGCTCGGCGCGGCCGGCACGCCGTGGCGGCTGCTGGCCGGACCGTGGGCGCACGCCGACCCGGCCACCGCGATCCCCGGCCCGCGGATCGACCTCGACCACGAGATGGTCGCCTGGTGGGACCGGTGGCTGCGCGGGTCCGCCGCCGACGAGTGGACCGACCGTGCCGACGTCTTCGTCCGCACCTCGACCGTCCCGGAGCCCGACCTCGAGGAGCACGAGGGCTTCTGGGTGAGCGGGCCGTGGCCGGTCGCCGCGCCGGCGTCGCGACGTACGACGTGCGACGGGCCGCGCTCGCTGGCCGTCGAGCCGGACGTCGGCGACGTCGGCCTGGATCGACTGCGCCGGCCACCTCCCGTGGGGGCTGTCCGGCGACCAGCGCGACGACGACGCCCACTCGCTCACGTGGGACTGGGACGCCCAGCCGCTCGTGGTCGGGCAGCCGGTGGTCCGGCTCCGGGTCTCAGCGCCTCCGCGCCGGCCGCGTCGCTGTCGGTGAAGCTCTGCGACGTCTTCCCCGACGGCACCTCGGCGCTGATCGCGCGCGGCTCGCTCGACCTGGCCTTCCGCGACGCGTCCGCGCCGGCCCGCTGGTGCCCGACGAGGAGTACGACGTCGACGCTGCTCCTCGACGCCTGCGCCTACCGGCCCGGACCCGGGCCACCGGCTGCGGCTCTCGGTCGCGGGCGCGGACTGGCCGAACACGATCGCCCCGCCGGCCCCGGTCACGCTCACCGTGCACGGCGGCTCGCTGGAGCTGCCGCTGTGGCCGGACTCGGGCGTCGAGCCGCCGGCGTTCCGGCCCGGGGCCGAGTCGCTCGTCCGAGGACCCGACCGACGTCACGTGGTCGATCACCCGTGACGTGCTCCGGCGCACCACCACCTGCACGGTCCGCTCGCGTCGCGTCGTACGACGTCCCGCACGAGGGCACCGCGCTGGAGGACTACCGCGGCGAGGTCGGCGTCGACCGCCGCACCTTCGCGCAGTGGGCGACCGCCGAGACGACGTACCGCCTCACCTGGCCCGAGCGTCGAGGTCCGGGTGGTCTCGACGCTCCGCGTCGACATCGGCCCGGACGGCTACGACGTGGTCATCGAGGCCGACGCCTTCGACGGCGACGAGCAGATCGGCCACCGGGAGTGGCGCGAGCACCGTGCCCCGCTGACGCGATAGTCCGTGACGAAATGGTCGTGGAGAACGGTGTTCGTCCAGCCACTTCGTCACGGACTATCCCGGCTAGGGAGCGAGGAAGGCGACCCGCACCGGGTGCCCCCGCAGCGTGCCGGTCAGGACTGCGCGGGCGCCCACCCGGCGGGTGTCCCAGGAGCCTGCGAGGTGGCCGGACGGCAGGTCGAGGGAGACGGTCATGGTCGCGCCGTCGCGGTCCCAGACCGCGGTGCCGGACACGGGCAGCCCGGCCACCAGCCGGACGTCGGACAGCCGGAACCGCACGACCCGGTCGCCGGCGTAGCGCCAGGTGCCGCCGCGGAGCCCGACCCCGTGGCCGCTGTAGTTGTTCCACCAGCGGTCCGGCAGGTCGGCGGCGGTCAGGGCCGCCGCGCGCGCGACCGCACCGGGCGGTCGTCGGCGCCGACGAGGGGAACCGGCCCAGCGCCCGCACCGGCGGGACGTCCCGCGCGCAGCGGCGCAACGCCCGCGGCGTGGGGGCTGTCGGGGACGCGACGAACGTGCGCACGATCCGGACCGCGCAGCGGTCGGTGTCGCCGACCGTCGTCACGTGGAAGCTGTTGCGGACCAGCACCTGCCGGGCGTGGGGGAACTGGGCCGTCACCAGCGCGCCCTCCGCGGGCGTGGTGATCGAGTCGAGCTCGCCGCTCAGCACCAGGACCGGGACGTCCGGGTACGCACCGCCGGGCGGCAACGGCGGGCCGGCCGGGTTGCTCGCCGGCGCCGCCGGCCACTGCGTGCACCAGTCGAGCATCTGCCAGTCCGAGTCGGCGTACTCGCGGACGGTGAACGGTCCGTAGGTGGCCGCGTCCGACCGGGTCCGGGCGTCGAGGGCCGCGGCGTACTGCGCCTGTCGCGTGGTCGGGGGCGCGGTCATGTCGTAGAGCTGCGGGTAGTCGTGGCACGCCACCGCGGCGTCGAGGCCCTCGCTGTAGGCCTGCACCGGACCGGCGTCGGTGCCCCCGCCGGTGGCCTCCGCGACCAGCCTGAGCAGCGGCCGGTGGTCGCCGGCCAGCCCGGACCGCAGCAGCAGCGGGCCGTACATGTCGGCGTACGACGCCGCGCTGCCGGTGGTGCTGTAGCCGGGGCCGCCCTCGTGCGGCACCAGCGTGCCCAGGGCCGGCCGCGACCGGTCGCGAGCAGGCACGAAGGCGAAGCCGACCGTGACCGTGCCGGCGGCTGGGTTTCCGGGCTCCCACGGCCGCTCGAGGGTGCCGCACCGGGCGTGCGGCAGGACCTGGCACGGGGTCAGCGTCAGCGTGGCCGCGGCGGCCGGGGCCGCCGCTCCGGTCGGAGCCGGCAGGACCGGGAGCGCGGCGACCAGCACGGTCGCGAGCAGCAGCCCGGCCCGTCGGGTCATGCGCTGAGCCCACCCGAGCGGTACGCCGCGCCGATCATCGAGACCAGCTGGGCGACGGCGTCCTCGCGGGGCGCGAACGGCCCGGGCCGGAAGTGCGGCGACTCGAGCCCGCGCTGCACCGACTCGCAGGCCGCCCAGTCCTGGCGGTTGGTGATGTCCCAGAACTCCACCGCGCCCGGCGCGCCGGCCGCGGCCGCGTCGGGGCAGGGTCAGCCACGAGCACTCGACCCAGGTCCGGCCCGGCGCGAGCGGCACCATCCGGTGGGTCATCACGTAGTCGGGGTGCGCGGAGACGAGCAGGTTGGGCAGCAGGTGGAGGTACTCCACGGCGGTCGGGTTCGACCCCGGGCAGCGGCGTCGCCGCCAGCGACCCGTCCAGCGACATCGGACGCCATCCCGTCGCGCAGCACCATCCCGCCGCCGATCCAGGCGCCGGGCAGGTCGTAGTTGTCGCCCGAGTCCGGCGGGGTCACCTGGCACAGCTCCGGGTGGATCAGCGGGCAGTGGTAGCACTCGTGGTAGTTCTCGGCGATCACCTTCCAGTTCGCGGCCACCTCGTAGGAGTGCCGGTCGGCGACCACGAGGCGCCCGATGTCGTACGGCGCGAGCAGCCGCGGCCAGGTCGCCGACGTACCGCTCGAACGGCGGCACCTCGCGGCGCACCCGAGCGGGTGCACGCGCGTGCGCGAAGACCCAGCCGTTCCAGACCTCGAGCGGCAGCTCGACCAGGCCGTGCTCCTCGAGCGCGAAGCGACGTCGACCTCGCGGAAGCCGGGGGCGCCCTTGAGCGCCCGGTCAGGTCGTAGGTCCACGCGTGGTAGGGGCACATGACGGTCCGCTTGGTCGACGTACCGTCCTCGGGGCAGCAGCTCGTGGCCGCGGTGCCGGCAGGTGTTCGCGAACATCCGGAGCCCGTCGCTGCCCTGCGCGACGCAGGCAGGAGACGTCCCCGACCACGACCGCGCGCTGGGTCAGCCCGCCCTCGGGCGGGAACAGGTCGGCGACCCGGCCGAGGCAGGTCCAGGCACCGGCGTACAGGTGCCGCCGCTCCCAGGCCGAGCACCGTCCTCGGAGGTGTAGGCCTCGGCCGGGAGCATCTGCACCAGCTCGCGGCCCTCGGGCGGTGCGAGGTCGCGGACGTCGGTCACTGGTTGACTCCGATCTATGCTGCGCGCCATGGCGACCGAGGGCGGCGTGCGCGGGTGACCCGCAGGGCCAGACGGTCGGTGGAGGTGCGCCGGGAGGAGATCCTCTCGACGACGGTCGAGCTGCTCGACCGGCTGGGGCTCGCGTCCACCCGGGTCGCCGACGTGGCGGTGGCGCTCGACGTGAGCCCGGCCCTGGTCTTCTACCACTTCGGCACCAAGGACGACCTGGTCGCCGAGGCCTTCGCGCACGCCGTGGAGCGCGACCTGCGCCGGCTGGAGAAGGCGGCCAGCGGCGCACGACCCGGTGGAGCGGCTGCGCCGGGTGCTGCGGCTGTACGGCCCGACCGGCCGCGCGACGGGCTGGCGGATCTGGATCGACGCCTGGGCGGTGGCGCAGCGCGACGCCGCACATCCGCAAGGTCCTCAAGCGGCTCGACCACCAGTGGCAGGACATCCTGCGCGGCGTCGTCGACGACGGCGTCGCCAGCGGGGTCTTCACCTGTCCCGACCCGGAGGCCACGGTGGCCCGCCTCTCCGCGCTGGTCGACGGCCTCTCGGTCGCCGCGGTCGTGCACCGCAGCGTGACCCGCGAGCAGCTGCGCAGCTGGGTGGCCGCCCAGCTCGCGGTCGAGCTCGGCGTGGACGTCGCGACCCTGGACTGACCGGATCACGTCAGACCAGCCAGTGCGCGGCGTAGTCGGGCTCGGTCAGCGCGGGCCGGTCGAGGCGGAACGCCGACACGTCGGACGTGGTCGTCACCGGTGGTCAGCGAGGTCGGCCAGCACCCGGCCGAACGTCGGCACGAACTTGAAGCGCGTGCGCTGCGCCCGAGCCCGACGACGACGCGCTCGTGGCCGGGCACCGGTGCCAGCACGAAGTCGCGGTCGGGGGTGAGCGTGTACTGGCAGCGCACCGACCGCACCGGCGCGCCCGACGCCGGGCAGCATCGCGCGCACGTGCTCGGCGAGCAGCGCCTCCATGGCCGGGTCGGGTCACTGGTGCGGTCGTCCGGGTCGACCGACGGGCCCGCCGCAGTCCTGGGCGGCCTTGACCGTCCGCTCGCCGTACGGCGGGAAGCCGTAGAACGACGGGTCGTCCATCCAGATCCACAGCGGCAGGTCGGCGAGGCCGGCCGGCCGGTCGAGGCCGAAGTAGGTGACCTGCTCCAGCGTCACCTCGACCGGGACCTGCAGGCCGAGGTGGCCGACCACGTCGTTGACCCAGGCGTCGGCGGTCACGACGACGCCCGAGCAGCTCGACGTCGCCGTCGGCGGTGGTCACCCGCACGCCGGCTCCCCGAGGTCCTCGAGGTCGCAGCACGGGGGCGTGGTCGCGCAGCTCGGCGCCGAGCCGCCGGGCCTCGGTCCTGCAGCACCGCGGTGGTCCGGCCGGCGGGCACGATCGCGGCGTCGGCCTGGTACAGCGCCAGCGTCCCGGCGGGCAGTCGCAGCTGGGGCCAGCGGGCGGTGACCTGGTCGGCGTCCAGCGCCTCGTAGCGCGATCCCGACCTCGTCCATCGACTGCGTGTAGTCGATCGAGGGGATGGCCGGGTCGGGCGGGAACAGGTCGAGCCCGCCGGTCCGCGTCACCAGGGACTGGCCGGACTCGCGCTCGAGTCGCGCCCAGTCGGCGTACGCCTCCTGCGTGAGCCGCACGTACGCCGGCGTGTGGTAGCTGTGCCGCAGGATCCGGCTGGTGTCGTGGCTGGCGCCGCGACTGTGGCCGAGCCCGAACCGCTCCAGGCCGAGCACGCGCTGGCCGCGCCGGGCCAGCTCCCACGCGGCGGCGCTGCCGAGCCCGCCGAGCCCGATCACGACGTAGTCGAACCGCTCCGTCATCGAGCCTCCAGTCGCGGCAGCAGCCAGCGACGGATGTCGAGGCTGTCGTCCTCCATCGGCGCGAACCAGCCGTGCGTGTACGCGCGCGACGACATGCCCCGCTGCACCGACTCGCAGATCGCCCAGTCCTGCTGGTTGACCAGGTGCCAGAGCTCCGCGGCGTCGCCGGGGTCGAAGGCGGGGTCCGCGACCGCGTCGCGGGCGAAGAGCAGCGAGCAGACCACCTCGGTGCGGTCCACGCCGCGCGGGTGCAGCACGAACGTCGCCACGTGGTCGGCGGAGGCCGACAGCATGAGGTTGGGGTAGGCGAGGTCACCCTTGTGGCGGGTCCGCTCGTGCGTCGTCGAGCCCCGGCAGCGGCGCACGGGTGGTCGTGCCCGTCATCGTGAACGTCCACGCGCCCTCGCGGTGCGGGATGCCGTGGTCCCAGTCGAGGCCCGCGCCACCGCCGGCGAAGGACGGCACCAAGCCGGGAGAGCTCGGGGTGCACCGGGCCGCAGTGGTAGCACTCGTTGTAGTTCTCGAGCAGCACCTTGTAGTTGGCGGCGACGTCGTAGCGCAGCACCTGGCCGGTGACCAGGTCGCCGATGCCGTAGTTGCGCAGCGCTGCGTCGGCGTGCGCCACCTGCCCGGTCAGCGGCGTCGCCTCGGCGGGCGTGAGGTGGACGAAGACGAAGCCCTGCCAGGTCTCGACCCCGACCGGGTGCAGGGCGAAGGCGTCGGGGTCCTCGACCGTGGCGTGCGGCGCCTGCAGCAGCGAGCCGTCCAGCGCGTAGGTCCACGAGTGGTAGGGGCAGCGCAGCGAGCCGGCGTCGCGCGCGGGCTGCTCGGGCGCGCAGAGCTGCGAGCCGCGGTGCCGGCAGACGTTGTACGCCGCGTGCAGGGTGCCGTCCTCGGCGCTGGTCACGCAGCACCGACTCGCCGGCCACGTCGACCGCCACGACCCGCTTCGGGCGTGGCCAGGCCGAGGTCGTCGAGCCGCCCGACGCAGTACCACTCGCCGTACAGCACGGCGTCGCGCTCGACGGCCCACTGGGCGGCGTCGACGTACATCTCGCGGGGGAGTGCGGCCTGCAGCTCCTCGTCGGTCACCCTCGCCTCCTTACTGATCCGCGAGTCAGTAAGGCAAGGGTGTCACCTCGTGGTCGGGCGTGTCGAGATGCCATCGCTGCGACAGTCCGTGACGTGTCTGCTGTGGAGAACGGTGTTCGGGCAGCGAGACCGTCACGGACTATCCCGGCGGCGCGGTCGACAGGACCCGGTCGAGGTGGCAGGCCGCGCGGTGCTCGCCGGTGGCCGGGAGCACCTCCAGCGGCTCGAGCCGGCAGGCCTCGTCGACGCCCGCGCGCTCGGCGGTGCCGTCGGCCCGCGCCGGGCAGCGCGGGTGGAACCGGCAGCCGGACGGGATCCGGCTCGGGTCGGGGATCTCGCCGGTGAGCACCACCGGCTCGAGGTCCTCGATCTCCGGTACGACCGACAGCAGGGCCTTCGTGTAGGGGTGCTTCGGGGCGGTGAGCACCTCCTCGGTGGTGCCGCACTCGACCACCCGACCGAGGTACATGACCGCGATCCGGTCCGCGATGTTCCAGGCCAGGCCGAGGTCGTGGGTGACCACCACGACGCCCATCCCGAGCTCCTGGCGCAGCCGGAGCAGCAGCGCGAGGATCTCGCCGCGGATCGACGCGTCGAGCGAGGAGACCGGCTCGTCGGCGAGCACCAGCTCGGGTCGCAGGGCCAGTGCCCCGGCGATCAGCACGCGCTGCTTCTGCCCGCCCGACAGCTCGTGCGGGTAGCGCAGGAACAGCCGCTCCGGCGGTCGCAGCCCGGCCTCGGACAGCGCCGCGGCCACCTGCTCGGCCTCGCTGCGGCCCTGCTCGTCGGTCCGCGTCAGCCGGTGCAGCCGGATCCCCTCGGCCACCGACTCGTAGACGGTCTGCCGCGGGTTGAGCGAGCCCGGCGGCGTCCTGCAGCACCATCTGGACCCGGCGCCGGTAGGCGCTTGCAGCGCGCGGAACGAGTAGTCCAGCGGCCTGCCCTCGAAGAGCACCTCGCCGCGGGTCGGCCGCTCCAGCCCCATCAGCGTGCGGGCCAGCGTGGTCTTGCCGGAGCCGGACTCGCCGACGATGGCGAGGACCTCGCCGCGCGGGACGGACAGGTCGACCCCGTCGAGGGCCCGGGCGGCGTGGCCGCTGCGGGTGACGAACTCGACGGCGACCCCGCGGGCCTCGAGCAGCGGCCCGGTCTCGGCAGGCTCGGTCACGGCTCACCCACCCGGATGCAGGCGACCGGCCGGCCGGGTGCACCTCGACCAGGCGGCGGCTCGGCGTGCGTGCACCGGTCGACCGCGCGCGGGCAGCGCGGGTGCGAACGAGCAGCCCTCGGGCAGCGACCGCGGGTCGGGCGGGTCGCCGGCCAGCCCGGCCGGCGCGTAGCGCGCGGCCGGGTCGCCGATCCGCGGGAAGGCGCCGGAGAGGGCGGCCGTGTAGGGGTGCAGCGGGTCGGCGAAGACCTCGCCGGCGGTGCCGGACTCGACCACCCGGCCGGCGTACATCACCAGCACCCGGTCGCAGACGTCGGCGAGCACGGACAGGTCGTGGCTGATGATCAGCAGCCCGACGCCGAGGTCGCGGACCAGGTCGCGCAGCAGGTCGAGGATCTGGGCCTGCACCATCACGTCCAGCGCCGTGGTCGGCTCGTCGGCGACGATCAGCTGCGGGCCGGCAGGCCAGCGCCATCGCGATCATCACGCGCTGCTTCTGGCCGCCGGACAGCTGGTGCGGGTACGCAGCGCGCCCGGGCCGCGCTCAGCCCGACCTGCTCGAGCAGCTCGTCGACGCGGCGCTGGACCTGCTCCGGGCGCAGCTCCGGCTCGTGCACCGTGATGGGCTCGGCGATCTGCCGCCCGATCCGCTGCACCGGGTTCAGCGAGTGCAGCGCGCCCTGGAAGACGATCGACGCGCCGGCCCAGCGCAGCGCGCGCAGCTCGCCCCAGCTGCATGGTCTGCACGTCCTGGCCGAGCACCAGCACCTCGCCGTCGACCTCGGCGCCCTGGTCGGCTGGAGCCGGAGCACGGTGCTGACCAGCGTCGACTTGCCGCAGCCGGACTCGCCGGCGAGCCGACCACCTCGCCCGGGCGCGACCGCGAGGTCGACCCCGCGCACGGCGGGCAGCGGGCCCTCGGCGGTCTGGTAGGTCACCGACACCCCGCGCAGCGCGAGGAGCGGCTCCACCTCCGCCGACACGCGCTCACCGCTCACGCAGCCGGGGGTTGAAGACCTCTTCGAGGGCCTGGCCGACCAGCGTGAAGGCGAGCACGACCAGGACCACGCAGACGCCGGGCGGGACGATGTACCACCACGCGCCGGTGGTCATCGCGCCCACGGCGAACGCGTTCTCCAGCATCGAGCCCCACGAGACCCGGGTCGGGTCGCCGAGGCCGAGGAAGCTCAGCGTGGTCTCGGCGAGGATCGCCAGCGCCACGGTGAGCGTGGTGTTGGCGAAGACCATCGGCATCACGTTGGGCAGGACGTGCCGCGACATCTGGTGCCAGCGACCGGCGCCGAGGACGCGGGCGCGCTCGACGTACGGGCGTTCCTTGATCGACAGCGTCTGGCTGCGGATCAGCATCGCGGTGCCGGCCCAGCCGGTGATGCCGATGACGATCGACGATGTTGAAGAGCGACGCGGCCGAGGACGGTGGCCAGCACGATCGCCAGCGGCACGAACGGGATCACCAGGAACCACTCGGTGACCCGGAACAGCAGCCGGCGCCGGCCAGCCCTCGAAGAAGCCGGAGGCCAGGCCGACCAGCGTGCCGATCACCATCGAGATCAGCGTGGCCAGCAGCCCCACGAACAGCGAGATCCGCGAGCCCCAGATCAGCAGGGTCAGGATCGAGCGGCCGTTCTCGTCGGTGCCGAGCCAGTACTCGCTGGACGGCGGCTCGAGCACGCCGCCGGTGGCCTTGGTGACGTCCAGCCCGTCGCGTGTCGGCGAGCAGCGGCGCGAGGAGCGGCCACCAGCACGAAGAACAGCAGCAGCGCCAGCCCGAACAGGCCGGACCGGTGGCTGCGGAAGCCGCCCAGGTGCGGCGCGCACGCCTCGGCCCGGCGGCGGCGGGCGACCTGGCCGGGGGTCGAGCTGCACGTGCCGTCGGCGTGGCCGTCATGTCCGCACCCGCGGGTCGAGCAGGCCGTAGACCAGGTTGGCCAGCAGGTTGGCCACGATGACGCCGGCCGAGGTGACCAGGAAGGTGCCCTGGAGCACCCAGTAGTCGGGGATCGTCAGCGCCTCGGTGGCGAGCAGGCCGAGCCCCGGGATCGAGAAGACCGTCTCGACGGTGATCGCGCCGGAGACCACGAAGCCGATGCTGAGCAGCGCGATGAGCGTGGTCGTGGGCAGCAGCGCGTTGCGCACGGCGTGCCGGCGGCGTACGACGACGTCGCGCAGCCCCTTGGCGCGCGCCGTGGTCAGGTAGTCCTCGCCGAGCTCGTCGAGCAGCGAGGAGCGCATGATCAGCGAGTACTCCGCCAGGTAGACGAGGATCAGCGTGGTCACGGGCAGCACCAGGTGCCAGGGCGGTGTCGGCGACGTAGCTCGACGGCTCGCCAGGTACCGCGTCCGACCGAGTGCAGCCCGCCGGTCGGGAAGATGCCCGGCAGCGGGCCCGACCCCCACCGCGAAGACGGCGATCAGCAGCAGCCCGAGCCACCACTCCGGCATCGAGTAGAGGGTCAGCGTGGTGCCGGTGGTGATCTTGTCGAAGGCCTTGCCGCGGTTCCAGGCGCTGATCACGCCGAGGTAGACGCCGATCACCATGGCCAGCACCGTCGAGGTGCCGACCAGCAGCAGCGTCGGCCAGAGCCGGTCGAGGATCAGGTCGGATGACCGGCACCCGGTAGCGCAGCGAGATCGCCGAGGTCGCCGGTGAACGTGTTCTTGCAGGTAGGTGAGGAACTGCTGGGGGAGCGGCTGGTCGAGGCCGTACTGCGCCCGGAACGCCTCCAGCTGCGCCTCGGTCTTGAACCGGCCGCGGCCCAGGGTCCGGGCCGGGTCACCGGGCAGCACCCGGAACAGGAAGAAGTTCAGGACCAGGACGAAGAACAGGCTGCCCAGGGCGCCGAGCACCTTGCGCGAGCACGTAGCGGCCGTAGCTGCGCCGGCGCCCGGTACCGGCCGCGCTGCGCGGCGACTGCCGGCCCCGCTGCGGCGAACTCGGTCATTCGCGGTCGGCCGCCGCTCGACCGCCGCAGCAGCGCCCAGAAGCCGAGCCCGACCACGAGCGCACCCAGCACGATCGCCGCCGATGACCAGCGGCCGTGCTGCCGCCCTCGTCGGAGTCGCTGCCACTGCCCGCGCTCGCCGGACGCCTTCGGCCCCGAGCGCGGTGCTGACGCCGTCGCAGTCGCCGGCCTCGTCGGCCGGCCGGATGTTGAGGTAGTTGTGGACGCCGTACTGGAACAGCAGACCCCGCCCGGGTCCGGCTGCGGCTGGAAGCACGCGAACTGGTCGTTGCGGAACGCCTCGCCGATCGTGGTGTACGCCGTGACGAGGTACGGCGCGTCCTCGAAGAGCATGCTCCTGCATCTGGTGCACGATCTCGACTCCGCTTGGTCTGGTCCGATCTCGCCGTTCTGCTGGGCGTACAGCGCGTCGTACTCCGGGTCGCAGTACCACGAGTCCGACCAGCCCGCCGCGCTGGTCGCAGGTGAAGTCAGCGAGCATCGCGTCCGGGTCGGGCTCGACGTACCAGTCCCACTGGAAGGCGTCGTAACTCCCGTCGAGGATCACGTTGGTGCAGCTTGTTGCTCTCCATCGCGGTGACCTCGGCGTCGATCCCGAGCTCGCCGAGCCACCCTGGAAGTAGTCCATGGTGTCGACGGACTTCTTGTTCTCGCTGCGGGCGAAGAGCCGCAGCGTGCCGATCGGCGAGCCGTCGGGCATGGTCCGCTTGCCGTCGGAGCCCAGCGGTGTAGCCGGCCTCGTCGAGCCGGCGGCCGGCCTTGTCGAGGTCGAAGGTGAACGCCTCGTCCTCGGGCGGCTCCCACTGCCAGGTCGAGTACGCCGACGGGACGATCGTGTCCCCGGGGAGCCGCGGCCCCCTGGTAGACCGTCTCGACGATCTGGTCGAGGTCGAGCGCGTAGCCGAGCGCGTGCCGGAACTTCGGGTCCTGCAGCGCCGGGTTGCCGTCGCCGATCGGGTCGCCGGTCTCGGTGTCGACCGCACCGGTGTTGAAGGCGATCTCGTCGAAGCCGCGGTGAGTCGCCGTTCTGCGCGGTGATGCCGTCCTCGTCCTGCAGCGCCTTCACCTGGAGCGGCGTGATGTCGTCGGCGAAGTCGATCTCGCCCTTGATCAGCGCCTGGACCATCGGGTCCTCGCTCTTGTAGACCCGGAAGACGACCTCGTCGACGTGCGGCGCGCCGCCCCAGTAGTCGGGGTTCTTCTCGAAGCGGTACGTCGAGCCGCCGGCCGTGCCCTCGACCAGCCGGAACGGGCCGGAGCCGACCACCGGCTCGCCGTCCTTCGGCTCGGCCGGGTAGGTCTTCACCGTCCTTCTCGCTCGATGTCCTTCCAGATGTGCTCGGGCACGATCGGGATCGGCAGCAGCGGCAGCACGGCGTTCGGCTTCTCGAGCGTCAGCACCACGTGCGTGTCGTCCGGGGCCGTCGATCTTGGTGACCGACGTGAGGTAGGAGCCCCAGTGTCGAGCCTCGGGCCCGCCGTCGAGGACCCGGTTGTAGGTGTAGGCGATGTCGGCGGCGGTGAGCGGCTCGCCGTCCGACCACGTCACGCCCTCGCGGATGTCGAAGGTCCAGGTCAGGCCGTCGTCGGAGGTCTCCCAGTCGGTGGCCAGCGCCGGGCTCGGGCGACATGTCCGTCATCGAGTAGCTGATCATGTAGTCGTAGGTCAGCGCCCACATCTCGTAGGACTCCGCCTCGTAGCCCGAGGAACGGGTTGAAGCGAGTCCACCTCGTTGGTGATGCCGACGGTGAACGTGACCGGGTCGTCGTCCGTCGGCGCTGCGCCGGTGGCCGGCGAGTGCAGAGCACGCTGAGCGAGCAGCGCCACGAGCCCGATCGCGGCCACCACGGCGGCGGCCCGGCGGGGAGTACGGTGCCGCGTCGTGTCGACCCCGCACCGGCCCGCCCACGCGGCCCAGGAGCCGCACGAGCACGTCGCGCACGGCGTGCGGCGGCCGGATCCCTACCACTGGATGCGCCGGCTCGACGCCCCCGTCCTCGCCCACCTCGCCGCTGAGCGGGAGTGGTACGACGTCGCCACCGGACATCTGGGCCCCCTCGTCCAGGAGCTGCGTGCCGAGATGACCGGCAGGGTTCCGGCTACTGACTCGTCGGTCAGTTGGCCGCAGCATGGCTATTCCTACTACACGGTCCTTCCGGCAGGAAGGGAGTACGAGCAGTTGTTGCGCCGTCGTGACGACGGCCGGCGACGCCGAGCCGGACGAGCTGCTGCTCGACGTCAACGAGCTGGCCGGCCGACGCGGACTACGTGGACCTGGGGCTCTGGGCGGTCTCGCCGGACACCTCGGCTGCTGGCCTACTCGGTCGACTTCGACGGCGACGAGGTCTACGAGCTGCGGTTCCGCGACCTGGCCGGTCGGGCGCGGACCTGGCCGACGTCGTGCCCCGCGCGGCGCCCGGCGGTGCGTGGTCGGCGGACTCGGCGTACTTCTTCTACCTCGTGCACGACGAGCTGTGGCGCCAGCACCAGGTCTGGCGGCACCGGCTCGGGACGCCCGCGTCCGCCGACGAGCTGGTGCTGGAGGAGCCGGACGGCCAGTTCGAGCTGGAGGTGGAGGCGTCCCGCACCGGCGACCTGGTGGTCATCTGGTCGGAGAACCGCGACACCAGCGAGGTCTGGGTCGTCGACGCCGCGGACCCGACCTCGGCGCCGCGCTCGGTGGGCGGCCGCCGGCGCGGGGTGGAGTACCACGCCGAGCACGTGCGGCACCCCGACGGCTCCGACGAGCTGCTGCTGGTCACCAACGACGGGGCGCACCGAGTTCCGGCTGGCGCGTTGCCCGGTGCCGCGCTCGGGCGACCAGGACTCCACGGCCTGGGCGCCCGCTGCGACCCGAGGACCCGGCCGAGCGGCTCGAGCAGGTGGACGCCTTCGCCGGGCACGTGGTGCTGACCTCGCGGGCCGGAGGCCGCAACCAGCTGCGCATCCTGCCGCCTCGACGACCTCGCCGGCGACGGGACTCGTCGTCACCCCGGTGTCGGACATCGCGTCCCTGGTCGGCGCCGGACGAGCGCAACGTCGAGCACGACCTGCGACCGGATCATCGTCGTGGACGAGTCCTACCTGATGCCGCCGGTCTGGTCCGACGCTCGTCGCTCGCCACCGGCGAGCGCACCGAGCGGCTCCGCAAGGAGGCGCCCGGCTTCGACCCCGCGGCGTACGTCGGCGAGCAGCGGTCGTTCCCGTCGGCCGACGGCACCCTCGTCCCGGCCACGATCCTGCGGCACCGTCGACACGCCGCTGGACGGCACGGCGCCCTGCGTGATGTACGCCTACGGCGCCTACGAGTCGGTCTACCCGGACCAGGAGTGGGACCCGGCGATCCCGTCGCTGCTCGACCGCGGCGTGGTCTACGTGCACGCGCACGTCCGCGGCGGTGGCGAGGGCGGCCGGCGCTGGTGGCTGGACGGGCGGATGGAGCACAAGCAGCACACCTTCGACGACCACGTCGCGGTCGCGGACGGCCTCGCCGCCGACGGGCTCGTCGACGGCGCCCGGATCGCCACCCGCGGCCTGAGCGCCGGCGGGCTGCTCCAGGGCGCGGTGTTCTCGCAGCGGCCCGACCGCTGGCGCGCGGTGGTGGCCGAGGTGCCGTTCGTCGACGTGCTCACCACGATGCTCGACCCGACCATCCCGCTGACCGTCAACGAGTGGGACGAGTGGGGCGACCCGCTCGCGGCCCGAGGACTACGCCTGGATGGCCCGCTACTCGCCGTACGACAACCTGCCGCCGGCCGGCGGCCGTCCCGACCTGCTCGTCACCGGCGCCGTCCACGACGCCCGGGTCATGGTCTGGGAGCCGGCCAAGTGGGTGGCCGCGCTCCGCGAGAGCGACCCCGAGTGGGCCCCGCGCTGCCTGTTCCGCGTCGAGACCGGCGCCGGCGCCCACGTCGGCCCCGCCGGTCGCTTCGCCCACCTGGCCTACGAGGCCGAGGTCTACGCTGTGGATCGTCGGCCACTCGGGTACTCGCTGGCACGCGGCTGCGGCGCTGGACTACTGACTCGCGGAGTCAGTAACGAGTAGCGCTGGCGCCGTGCGCACGACTCCGTTCCACCCGCGGCTGAGCGAGCTCAACGACCAGGGGCTCTACACCCACTGGCAGGGCACGCTGTCGCCGCTGCGGTACACCCATGCGCCGAAGCACGAGTACTTCGCGGTCCGGAACTCGGTGGGCGTCTTCGACACCTCGCCGCTCTACAAGTACCTCGTCACCGGGCCGGACGCCGAGCGGCTGCTGGCCGGCGCGCTGGTGCGCGACGTGCGGCACGTGCCGGCCGGGGCAGGCGCAGTACACCGCGCTGGTGCGACGACCGCGGCTACGTCATGCACGACGGGGTGGTGTTCCGGCACTCGGCCGACGAGTTCCTCCTGACCGCGGCCCGGCCGGCGCTGTCCTGGTTCCAGGAGCTCGGGAGCGGCCTGCGGGTCGAGCTGGAGGACGTGACCGAGGGCTACGGGATGCTCGCCGTCCAGGGACCGCGGTCGCGGGCCGTGCTGAGCGCCGCTGATGCCGGAGGCCGAGACGCTCGGCTACTTCGACCACGTGCCGGTCAAGGTGGCCGACACCGCGGTGACGCTGAGCCGGACCGGCTACACCGGTGACCTCGGCTTCGAGCTGACGGTGCCCGAGGACCGCGCGGTCGACGTGCTCGACGCGGTGCTCGAGGCGGGCCGCGGCCACGGCATCCGGCCGTTCGGCGAGGAGGCGCTGATGACGCTGCGCATCGAGGCCGGGCTCGCGCTGATCGACATCGAGTGGCACGACGCCCGGCTGGCCATGAGCGACGCCGACACGGTGACGCCCAAGGAGCTCGGCTTCGGCTGGATGCTGCGCGGCGTGCGCGACGGGTCGCGGCGGTTCGTCGGCTCCGAGGCGATCCGGCGCGAGCTGCTGGACGGCACGTCGCGGTGGGCGACCACCGGCATCGTCGTCGACTGGGCGGACTGGGACCGGCTCTACCGCGACGACGACCTGTTCCCGCCGAAGTCTCCGCACCCGCTGCCCTACGAGTCGATGCTGTATCACCAGTCGGGCGACGACGACCGCAACGAGGTCGGCTACTGCACGAGCTTCGTCTACTCGCCGGTGCTGCAGCGCCACATCGGCATCGCCCGGGTGCGGCCCGGACCTCGGCGGCGGCCGGCACCGAGCTGCGGCTCGAGCTGGCCGTCAACCACCACAACACCACGGTCCGGGTCACCACGACCACGATGCCGTTCTTCGACCCTGAGAGAGGAAGAAGGCATGAGCCTCCCACGAGTACGACGCGATCGTCGTCGGCGGCGGCCACAACGGGCTCACCCACGCGGCGTACCTCGCGAAGGCGGGGCTGCGCACCCTGGTGCTGGAGAAGAACGGCGGCGTCGGCGGCGCGGCGATCACCGAGGAGCTGGTGCCGGGCTTCCAGTTCACGACGTTCTCCTACGCGCTGAGCCTGCTGCGGCCCGAGATCATCCACGAGCTCGACCTGGTCGAAGCACGGCTTCCTGCCGCTGATGATGCCGTCGTCGTTCCACCCGACCGGCGACGGCGACTACCTGCTCTTCGGCGACGACCACCAGGCCGAACCTGCAGGAGATCCGCCGGCACTCGCCGCGCGACGCCGACGCCTACGAGCGCTACCACCACGACCTCGACCGGGTCTGCCAGGCGGTGCGGCCGCTCTTCGACAACGCGCCGCCCAACATCTTCGGCAAGGACCCCGAGGACGCGGTCGACGTGAAGTGGCTGCTCGACCACCTCGGCGGCGTCGAGCAGAAGATCGATGCACGACGTGGTCCGGCTGCTCACCGGCAGCGCCTCGGACTGGCTCGACGACTACTTCGAGCACGAGGCGGTCAAGGGCTACCACGCGTCGTCCTCGATCATCGGCTCCAAGGTCGGCCCGATGTCGCCGGGCTCCGGGCTGGTGCTGCTGTTCCACAAGATGGGCGAGCACGACGGCCACCTCGGCTCGTGGGCGTTCCACAAGGGCGGCAACGGCGGCTTCACCCAGGTGCTGGCCCGGGCCGCGCAGGCGTACGGCGCCGAGATCCGGCTCGGCGTCGCCGGTCGCCCGACCTGATCACCGAGGGCGGCCGGGCGGTCGGCGTCGCGCTCGAGGACGGCACCGAGTTCCGCGCGCCGGTCGTGGTCTCCGCGCTCGACCCGCGGCGTACCTTCCTCGAGCTCTGCGACCCGCGCGAGCTGCCGCTCGACCTGGTCGACAACGTGCGCCGGATGAAGTTCCGCGGCGTCTCGGCCAAGGTCAACTTCGCCCTCGACGGGCTGCCGGTCTTCCCGGCGCTGCCCGACACCGTCGACCACTACGGCGGCTTCCTCAACATCGGCCCGACCATCGAGTACGTCGAGCGCGCCTTCGACGCCGCGAAGTACGGCTGGTACTCCGAGCGGCCCTTCATCGACGCCGCGATCCAGTCGGTGGTCGACCCCGACATGGCGCCGCCCGGCAAGCACGTGATGTCGTGCTTCGTCCAGTACGCGCCGTACGAGCTCGCGGGCAGCGACTGGGAGACCGAGCGGGAGAGCTTCGGCGACAAGGCGCAGGCCGTCCTCGAGTCGCACTTCCCGGGCTTCGGCGACCTGGTGCTGCACCGCGAGGTCGTCACGCCGGTCGACATCGAGGCCCGCACCGGGCTCACCGAGGGCAACATCTTCGCCGGGGAGTTCCTGGCGCCCGCAGATGTACTTCTTCCGGCCCGCGCCGGGCTGGAGCCAGTACGCCACCCCGCTCGACGGCTACTACCAGTGCGGCTCCGGCACCCACCCGGGCGGCTGCGTGATCGGATCGCCCGGCCGGCTGGCCAGCCAGCGGGTGCTGCGCGACCCGGGCGCTAGGCGCCCTAGTCGCGCAGGTCCCCCGGTCGGATCGTCACCTCGTAGGGCGCGTCGGCCGTCCACTCCTGGTCGCCGCTGATGTCGGCGACCTCGACGTAGTCGTCGTCCTCGAGCTGCCGAGCGCGGAAGCGGAGGCCAACGGGGTCGACCACCCAGTACGACGGCACTCCGGCGTCACGGTAGGCGGTCAGCTTGTCGCCGACGTCGCGCCGCCGCGAGCTGGGGGAGAGCACCTCGACCGCGAGGACGGGAACGCCGGTGACGTCCTTCGCCGTCACGAGGTCCCTGCTCACCACGAGCACATCCGGTTCGAGCACATCGTGCGTGGGCAGGGCCACGTCGAGGGGCGCGATGAACACCTTCAGGTGGGCCGGTACCTCAGCACGGAGGAGCTGTGCGAGGTTGAGGACAGCGTCCTGGTGCGCCGGCGTCGGTGCCGGCGTCACGATGATGGCCCCGTCGAGGAGCTCGTAGCGACGCCCGTCATCGGGCATCGCGTCCAGGTCGGCCCTCGTGAACCGGCCCGCCGTCTCGACCGCGGTCATGACTGTCATGGTGCCTCACCTCCCGAGAGCTCGTCACCGGACGAGCCTGCACGCCGTGGGCGGTCCGCGTCGGCCGTCATCCACAGGCACGCCCGAAGGGGTCAGGTCGCGACCTGCTCGTAGTCGCCGAGGAGCCTGTCGCGCAGCGCGGTGAGCTCGCGCACCGCCGTCGAGGAACCGGGCGGTGCTGTCGCCGACCTTGACGTCGTCGAAGTAGTGGTGGCGCATCGCGATGCGGGCGAGGTGCAGCTCGTCGTGCTCCAGTCGCTGGCGCGAGCAGCTCGGTCAGGCCGGTGCACGGTCGTGCGAGTCGACGACGTCCGCGCACCGGCTCACCGGTGCCGTCAGCCGCAGCCGCTCGGGGTCGTCGTGGCGGTCCGCGATGAACAGCGGCCGCTCGGTGCGCAGGTAGAGCCAGTCCAGCCCCACCGACGAGACGTCGGTGACCATGGCGTCGCAGTCCGGCATCACGGCGAGGATGTCGGCGTCGGGGAGGGCGAGGTGGCCGGCCGTCCGGTCCCGGGCGGCGGCCTCGCCACGCAGCCCGATGATCTCGCGGTGCGCCGACCGGATCCCGGGTCGTCGCTGGTCACGACGCGGGGGTGCGGCTTGTAGACCAGGCGTACGTCGGGCACGCGCGAGCACGGCCGCGGACGATCTCCGGGCCGATGCGTGTCGACCGAGGAGTAGTTGTTGTAGTCGGCGTCGCCCTCCCAGGTCGGCGCGTAGAGCACGGTGCGCCGCTCAGCTCGGCGCCAGCACCGGCTCGCGGTGCAGGTCGAGCTGCGGCCGGCCGATCCGCACGAGGCGGTCGAGTGTCGAACTCGAGCAGCCCGTGGCGTACCGCTGGACCGCCGCCTCGCCGGCGACGAAGACGCGGTCGTAGGACTTGGCGTTGTTGCTCGCCATGCTCTGCTTGTCGCTCTCGCCGTGGTTGACGTGCACGTGCAGCATCCGGGGCTCGAGGAGCGAGTCGAAGTTGCTCGGCGAGTTGTTGCAGTAGAGCACCACCTTCGCGTCGAGCTCGGCGTAGAGCTTCCGGAGCGCGGCGAAGTCGGCGGCCACCAGGACCGGCAGCGTCGTCTCGCTCACGGACCAGCGTCGCGGTGTCCGGGTCGCGCAGCACGATGCCGACGGGCTCGTGGCGGTCGAGGAGCTCCAGGACCGGGAAGCCACTGGGACGAACTGGTAGACGCGGTCGGGATCGTCGCCGAAGTAGGCGAGGACGAGACGGCTCGGGTCGAGTGGCTGATCCCTCAAGTCTGCAGCGTGGCCGCAACTGCTGCTACAGGTTGGCAGCACGATCAGTGCAACCACGACCAGCAGGATCGTGGTCAGCATCAGGACGAAGCCGGGCACACCCGGGCGCTTCTGCTTCTCGTGAGCCGATCGCGCCGCGGCTGAGCTGTGCAGCGGCGCCGCGTAGAAGACGGGTACCTGGCCGCCGTCGGGCACCGTGGTCTCGAGCGTCGCCCGTCCGTACTTCCGGAACCACTGGCAGCTCACGTCGATCCGGTTCGGCCCGGCGTGCACGGGGATGACGTTGTCGCCGTACTGCGCCGGCACGCGCCAGCCGTTCACCGGCACCGCGGGCGTGATCATGCTGCTCGTCAGGGGGCTGCCCTGGAGGGTGAGCAGGAGCCAGCCCATCGGCCTCGGCGCCGCCGGCGGCGGGACCGGCGCGCCCGACCGCGGCCCGGGCGGACCCAGGGGCGGTCCGGGCGGCGGCATCTGGCTCATGGGCGTACTCCAGCAGATAGGGCGGATCGGACGGCGCCGGAGCGGACACTCGTCCAGACATGTCCCGGTACCCGGACGCGGGGCCCTTCCAGACGTGCCGCGCTGTCCCTCCCCGGCGGGACACCCGGTCCGGTGCACTCCTCCCGATGGCGGACCCGCCGCCGCAGCACTCGTCGAGGAGCACGCGATGACCACCCTGACCGACCGGGAGACCACCGTCCCCCCGAGCGCGGAGGCCCTGCCGCTGGGCCTGCGCGTCCGCCGCTACGCCCTGCTCGCGCTGCCGGTGCTGGCCGGCATCTGCCTGACCGTCGGCGCCGTCGCCGACCCGGCCGCCGGGATCGACGGCGACCGGATGTTCAAGGCGTACGCCGAGCACCCGGACGCGCTGCAGATCAAGTCGCTGGCCTTCCACTGGGCCTACGCGTTCTGGATCGGTACGGCGCTGCTCGTCGCCGGGCTGGTCCGGCGCCGCGGCGTCTGGCTGGCCAACGTCGCCGGCGTCCTCGGCTTCGCCGGCATGACCACGCTGCCCGGCCTGCTCTTCGCCGACTGGGTCGACTCCGCGACCGGGCAGCTCTGGGGGGTCGAGGGCGTCAACGCGATGCACGACCGCGTCGCCGACATCTCGTGGGGCATGCCGTACTTCCAGCTGCCCGGCTTCGCCGGTCTCGCGCTCGCCCTGCCGCTCGCCGCGCTCGCGCTCTGGCGGGCCCGCGTCGTGCGCTGGTGGGCGCCGGTCATGGTCGTCGCCGCCTTCGCGGCGTTCATGATCTCCTACGCCACCTGGCCCGGCTGCGTGCTCGCCACGGCGTTCCTCGCGGTCTTCTCCTACGAGCTGGCCCGCGGGACGCGGACCGCCACGGTGGGCTGACCCCGCGGCGGGTCAGGCCGGCAGGTCCTCCGCGTCCACGATCCGGTAGGCGTAGCCCTGCTCGGCGAGGAACCGCTGCCGGTTCTGGGCGAAGTCGGCGTCGACGGTGTCGCGGGAGACGATCGTGTAGAAGTGCGCGGTCTTGCCCTCGGTCTTGGGGCGGAGCAGCCGGCCGAGCCGCTGGGCCTCCTCCTGGCGGGAGCCGAACGAGCCGGAGACCTGGATGGCGACCTCGGCGGAGGGCAGGTCGATGGAGAAGTTCGCGACCTTCGAGACCACGAGCAGGCCGACCTCGCCCGGTGCGGAAGGCCTCGAAGAGGCGCTGCCGCTCCTTGACCGGCGTCTCGCCCTTGATGACCGGAGCGTCCGAGGGCAGCGGCGAGCTCGTCGAGCTGGTCGATGTACTGGCCGATGACCAGGGTGGGCTGGTCGGCGTGCGAGGCGACGAGGTCGCGGACGACCTGCAGCTTCTGGTGGGTGCAGGAGGCGATCCGGTAGCGCTCCTCGGGCTCGGAGGTCGCGTAGACGAGCCGCTCGTCGGTCGGCAGCGAGACCCGCACCTCGACGCAGTCGGCCGGGCGCGATCCAGCCCTGGGACTCGATGTCCTTCCACGGCGCGTCGTACCGCTTGGGGCCGATCAGCGAGAACACGTCGCCCTCGCGGCCGTCCTCGCGCACCAGCGTGGCGGTCAGCCCGATCCGGCGGCGGGCCTGCAGGTTCGCGGTCATCCGGAAGATCGGCGCCGGCAGCAGGTGCACCTCGTCGTAGACGATCAGCCCCCAGTCGCGGGCGTCGAGCAGCTCGAGGTGGCGGTAGACGCCCGGCGCGCTTCGTGGTCATCACCTGGTACGTCGCGATGGTGACCGGGCGGATCTCCTTGACCGAGCCGGAGTACTCGCCGATCTCGTCCTCGGTCAGCGACGTACGGCGGAGCAGCTCGTCCTTCCACTGCCGCGCGGACACGGTGTTGGTGACCAGGATCAGCGTGGTCGCCTGCGCGTGCGCCATCGCGGCCGCGCCGACCAGCGTCTTGCCGGCGCCGCACGGGAGCACGACGACGCCGGAGCCGCCGTGCCAGAACGACTCCGCGGCCTCGCGCTGGTAGTCGCGCAGCGTCCAGTCGGTGAGGTCGAGCGAGATCGGGTGCGCCTCGCCGTCGACGTACCCGGCGAAGTCCTCGGCCGGCCAGCCCAGCTTGAGCAGCGCCTGCTTGAGGTTGCCGCGCTCGGAGCCGTGCACGACGACGGTGTCGTCGTCGATGCGCGCGCCGAGCATCCCGGCGACCTTCTTGGCGCGCAGCACCTCCTCGAGCACCGGCCGGTCGTTGCTGACCAGGACCAGCCCGTGGATCGGGTGCTTCTCCAGCCGCAGCCGGCCGTAGCGCGCCATCGTCTCGGCCACGTCGACCAGCAGCGCGTGCGGGACGGCGTAGCGGCTGTACTCCAGCAGCGTGTCGACGACCTGCTCGGCGTCGTGGCCGGCGGCCCGGGCGTTCCACAGCCCGAGCGGGGTCAGCCGGTAGGTGTGGATGTGCTCGGGCGACCGCTCCAGCTCGGCGAACGGCGCGATCGCCTTGCGGCAGTCGGAGGCGCGCTCGTGGTCGACCTCGAGCAGCAGCGTCTTGTCGGACTGGACGATGAGGGGTCCGTCGTTCATGTCAGTGGGGTGCTCACGCGAAGCGACGGCCTTCTGGCGGGCGCGGTACGCCGCGACGTTGGCCCGCGAGGAGCAGCGGTCGGAGCAGTAGCGCCGCGACTGGTTGGGCGAGGTGTCGACGTAGACGTTGGTGCACGGGGACGCCGCGCAGATGCCGAGCCGGGTGCGGGCCGAGGTCGCAGACCAGGTTGGCCAGGCCGAGCAGCGACTCGCCGACGAGCAGCTCGGCGACCGACTGGGTCTTCGACGGCCGCGTGGATGTGCAGGTGCTGCGGGTCGTGGCTGGAGATCTGCGGCGTGATCGGGTGCCGCACCATCAGCTCGTTGATCCCGTCGACGACGGCCGCCGTGTCGTCGGCGGCCGAGGCCTCGAAGACCGGCCGCAGCTCGCGCTGGAACTTCCGCAGCAGCATGCAGTCGCGGTCGGTGCACTGGGCCACCAGCCACTCGCGGTCGGCGAGGTGCGCCCGGAGCGCGTCCACGTCGGTGATCGCCGCGTTGAGCAGCCCGGCCGACCGCTCGGCGTACCGGATGAAGTCCACCTCACGAGTCTACGGGTTCAGACCCCGAAATGGGTCTTACAGCGTGATCCGGTGGACGGCGAACGTGCGCACGTCGTCGGAGCGCTGGTCGTGGGCGGTCAGCACGCCGCCCTCGACCGAGACCGGGTCGACGATCCGCTCGCTGCGGGTGCCGTGGTTGTCGACGTAGACGATCAGCACCGGCGTGCCGGTCTCGACCGCCTCGCGCAGCGCGGCGAGCGACCCGGACGGCGGAGAGCGCGGCCTCGGGCGCCGTCGGGCGGGACGACGCGGCCCGGTCGCCGGAGCGGATCGCGGTGACGACGGCGGAGACGGTGGCCGTACGCCGGGCCGAGGCGGCCCCGCGCCCGCGGTGCTCGCGCGGGGTCCGGGCCCGGCGCTGGTCGGGGCGGACGACGTGCACGGTGCCGTCCTCGGCCTCGACGACCGGCGCGGCGCCGAGCTCGCGCAGCCGGGGCAGCAGGAGGTCGAGCGGCGTCGGTGCTGACCAGCACCGTCGGCGCCAGCCGGCGCAGCGCCAGCGCCGACGCCTTCGGGTGGTGCAGCAGCTCGGTCAGCGCGGTCTCGTCGTCGGCGCGCAGGAACGCCTCGGCGTGGCCGACCCGCACCGACCCGAAGGTCCGGGCGGTGTCGTCGACCAGGTAGGTGAGCGGCTGCGGCACCGGGCGTCCGCGACACCGACCCGAGGAACTCGTGCAGCTCGACCGCGGTCCAGCCGGTGTCGAGGGCGCGGCGGACCGAGCCGGGGGTGAAGCGGTAGACGGTCGCCCCACCGCGCGACTCCACGTCGGCGACGAGCTGCAGCCGCCGGGCCAGCTGCGACTCCAGCGGCCCGGGCGCGACCGCGGTGAGGTCGGCCTGCAGCAGCACGTGGTCGACCGGCTCGGGCAGCAGCCCGGCCAGCGCCTTGTGTCGCCTTGTCGTCCTCGCCGGCCAGCAGGTCCCGGGCGTACGACGCCAGGCCGTCGAGCCCGGTGACCCCGAGCGCGGCGGCCTCGGTGACCGTCCAGAGCACCTGGTCGGCGCGGCTCCGCGGCCGGCGCGGCCGCTGCCAGCGCAGCAGCGCGACCACGGACGGCACGCCGGTCCCGGCGGCCAGGCACTCGCCGTCGGGCAACGCCGCCAGCGCCGCCAGCGTCATCGCGCGGGTCTCGGCCATGTGCACGCCGGCCAGCTCGGGCGCCAGCGCGTTCCACGGCTTGCCGGCGGTGTCGCGGGACCCGACCAGCCCCGGCATCCGCGGGCTGTCCAGCCAGGTCCGGGCCAGCCCGGCCCACCGCTCGGCGGGCGGCTGCAGCACCCAGCGTGTCGACCAGGTCGGTCGGCAGCCACACCGGGTTGCCGACGCCGTCGGCGGCGGTGGCCAGCAGGCCGGACGCCGAGGCGGTCTCGACGAGCAGCGCCATGGTGGCCTCGTCGACGTGCAGCGCCGCCGCGGTCGCCTTGAGGTCGCGCACGCCGAGACCGCCGCTGCGCAGCGCCGACGGCGGGTCGGCGCCCCACAGGTCGAGCAGCAGCTCGAGCCGGCGTACCGCCTCGAACGCCGCGCCCGCCGCCACGCGCGTCGACCTGCGCTCGCTGCGCTCGGTCGTCGCCAGCGCCGGCACGTCGTCGACCCGCTCGACGGTCGTGTGCCCGCCGCGCAGCGCGAGCCCGACCTCGCCGGGCACCACGACCGTAGCCGGTCCCGCGCGGCACCAGCAGCCTGCGGGCGAGCAGCTCCTCGGCCGGCGTGGCCGCGTCCTCGGGCAGCAGCGTGTGCCGCGCGTCGTCGGTGGTGGCCTCGCCACCGGCGGCCAGGACGTGCTCGAGCATCGCCCGGGCCGGCTCGGACAGCTCGGCCAGCAGCGCCGGCGACCTCGACGGCCGCCGGGCGCGGGCGCGGAGCAGGGCCGCAGCCCGCTCACGCCCGGCCTCCGGACCGCCGGTCAGCCCCTCGGCGACCCCGCTCAGCGGCCGCAGCCCGCCGGTCGACTCCCAGGCCAGCGCCAGGTCGACCAGCCGGTCGATCGCCGCCGCACCGCGCGTGGGATCGGCGTGGACCATGCTCCGTCAACGCCGCACGTGACGTTTGACCTGCGACGACCAGGGCATCTAGAACGGAGAGCTCGAGCCGGGTGAGCTGGTCGAGCGCGCGCAGCAGCGAGGACCGGGTGGTCGCCCGCGAGGCCAGCTGGCCGGAGTCATGAGGAGCGGGTGTGGCCAGGTCGGGACGCTCGGTGAGCAACCGGGACAACCGGTCGTCCGGCCAGCCGCGCAGCTGGTCGGCGAGCGATCGGTATCCCTCCTTGGCCATCCCACCAACTCTAGGCTCAGCCGCAGCCGTGACCCAGGTCGAGCTCCACCACGGAGCAGCCACCGACGTCGGGCTGCTCCGCGAGACCAACGAGGACGCCTACCTGGTCGCGCCGCCGGTCTTCGTCGTCGCCGACGGCATGGGCGGCCACGAGAACGGCGACGTCGCCAGCCGGATCGTCGTCGAGGAGTTCGCCCGGCTGGCCGACGAGGGCTACGAGCCGACCGAGCGGCACCGAGGTCGTCACGCGCGACGCTCGAGGCCAGCCAGCGCCGGATCGCGGAGTACGCCGCGCGCGGGGGGCCGCGGCCAGCGACGTACGCCGGGCACCACCGTCGTCGCCGCCCTGCTGGTCGAGGACGCACGGCGCGCCCGGCCTGGTTGCTGGCCAACCTCGGCGACTCGCGCATCTACGCCGTCAGCGACGGCGAGCTGCGCCAGGTCAGCACCGACCACAGCGTCGTCCAGGAGCTGGTCGACTCCGGCGAGATCACCGGCGACGCAGGCCGCCGACCACCCGGAGCGGCACGTGATCACCCGCGCGCTGGGCGGGCCGCGGCTCGAGCCGGCCGACTTCTTCCTGCTGCCGGTCGCCGAGGTCGAGCGGCTGCTGCTGTGCAGCGACGGCATCAGCGGGCTGGTCGACGACGACCAGATCGCGGCCGATCCTGACCGAGACGCCCGACCCGCGCGACGCCGCCGACCGGCTGGTCGCGGCCGCCCTGCGCGGCCGGGGGCGACGACAACGCCACCGCGGTCGTGGTCGATGTGGTGGGATTGGTCCCCGACCAGGCCTACGACTCCGAGCGACAGCGAGCGAGTCTCGAGCAGAAACTGGGAGCACTGCCGTGAACGCAGTCGGCGATCCCTCCGACGCCCGTGCGTTCCTACCTGCCCGGCGACTGGTTCGGGATCGTCGGCGAGCGCGCCGTGGTGATCCTTCCGCCGACCGAGAAGCCGCGGGTGGCCGCGCTCTGGGAGCTCGTCGACGGCGGCGCCGGCTTCGACGTCACCCTCGACGCGCTGATCTCCGGCGGGCTGCGCGACCTGTCGGCCTTCGTGCTGGTCAGCACCGGCGAGGGCGAGACCAGGGTGGTGATCCGCGGCCCTGCCCGCGCCGAGTTCCAGGTCGACGGCGAGACCGTGCAGCCTCGAGGGCTCCAACGCCACGACGTGGGTGGAGCGCTCGATGTCTCGACGTCGAGCGGATGAGCATCGTGCTGCACGACGACGACGCTCGACGACGAGCTGCCGTCGTACGTCGTGGACGGCGGGCTGTTCCGCATCTCGCGGCTCGACGAGGCGCCGGCCCACGAGGGCCCCGACGAGCTCGTCGAGGAGCCGGCCTACGAGCGTGAGTTCCCGCTGCGGCGGCGGACGACCCGCCGAGCATCGACACCGACCGCGACGACCTCGAGGACGACGACGACGACGAGTACGACGAGGAGCTCGGCCTGCCGGTCCGGTCGCCCGAGCCGCCGGCCTGGACCCCGGCGCCGCCCGACCCTGCCGCCCCCGCCACCGCCCGCCGCCGACCCGTGCCGCCGACCGATGCGATCCCCGCTCCGCCGGCGTCACCGACCACGACGGGCTCACCGTCGACGGGGGCCTGGGAGCCGCCGCCCGCCGAGCCGCCCGGGATCCCCGGGCAGCCGCCGGCGCCCGACGTCACCGTGCCGGTCGCCCGCCTGGTGATCTCCAACGGCGACGTCGTCGACGTGGACCGGGCCGTCGTGATCGGCCGGGCGCCCGAGGCGCGCCGGTTCAACGACACCGAGCAGCCGCGGCTGGTCACGGTGCCGAGCCCGCACCTCGAGATCTCCTCGACCCACATCGAGGTCCGGCCCGGCTCGGGCGCCGACCACGGCACCGCGGTCGTGACCGACCTCGGGCTCCACCAACGGCACCGTGCTCGTGCAGCCCGGGCTCGGCCCCGAGGACCTCGCGCCCGGCGTCGCCGGTGCAGCTGATCCCCGGTGCGCTCATCGACCTCGGCGACGGCGTGACCATCAAGGTCACCAGCTCCCTGAGCCTGCCCATGAGCGATGCCCTCCTCGAAGCTCCCACGACCGAGGAGCTGACCACCGAGCACCTGGTCGCCGGCGCGGACCGCCGGTTCTACGCCTTCGTCGTCGACTGCGCTCGCTCGCGTGGGGCGTGATCGGCGCCGAGGCGTACGCCGCCTACACGCTGCTCATCGAGCCGGGCCGACTCTGGGCCGGGCGTCGCGGCGATCGCCGGCACCGTGCTGCTGGTCGGGCTGCTCGGCTCGATGCTGGTCGGCATCTTCGGCCTGACGCCCGGCAAGGCCCTGGTCGGGCTGCGGGTGCTGTCGCGCCGAGGACGCCCGGCCGATCGGCGTACCGCGGGCCGATGCTGCGGACCCTCGTGCTCGGCGTGGCGACGCTGCCGACGCTCGGCTTCGGTGCCGCCGCGCTGGCCTGGACCGCGCTGGTCGACCCGAGCGGCTGGCGCCGCGGCTGGCACGACCTGCGGACCGGCTCGGTGGTGGTCGACGTCCGCCCGGTCCCGGCGGTCGACGAGCCCGAGGAGGAGGCGCCGCGCCAGGTCGTCAACCTCACCGCGATGCGGCTGGTCCCGGCGTCGCCGACGCCGCCCCGGCGGGTCCCGTCGCGGGGCAAGCGGCCGACCGGCGCCGCCGCCCGAGGCCGAGCCGCGCCGCCGCCGCGCCGACGGTCACGCCGCGGCAGGGCCTGGGCTGGCCCCTGGTCGGGGAGGCCCCGCCGACGGAGGCGCTCCGCCGCCGCCGACCGAGGTCGCCCCGAGCGCGCCGCCGGCGCGCCGATGGCGACCGCACCCGGCCGCGCCCGCTCGACCCGCCCGCCGCCGGTGCGGTGGCAGGTCACCTTCGACACCGGCGAGCAGTTCGAGGTGCGCGGCCTGACCCTGGTCGGCCGGCGGCCCGAGCCGCGGCCCGGCGAGCCGGTGAAGCGGCTGGTCACGCTGCCGTCCGACGACATGAGCCTGTCCAAGACGCACGCGCAGTTCCAGGTGGTGCCCGACGGCGCGCTCGTGGTGATGGACCGCGGCTCGACCAACGGCTCGATCCTGATCCGCGCCGGCGT
This sequence comes from uncultured Actinomycetota bacterium, assembly GCA_963791175.1. Classification (GTDB taxonomy): domain Bacteria; phylum Actinomycetota; class Actinomycetes; order Propionibacteriales; family Nocardioidaceae; genus Nocardioides. The sequence continues at coordinate 568,246 of CAWBRC010000004.1, read as the reverse complement.
GACCAAGCGGCTGGTCGGCGGCAAGCCCGCCACGCTGCGCGACGGCGACCGGGTCCGGTTCGGCGACCGCGAGATGACCGTCGCCCGGCTCCCGTGAGCCGGGTCTACCTCGACGCCCTCGTGTCCGGTTAGGTTCGGACCGTGACCTTCGAGTACTCGCGGACCGTGACCACCTCTGCCACCGCCCACGACGTGTGGGCGCTGTGGAGCGATCCGGGCAGCTGGCACTGCTGGGACCCGTCGGTGGAGTCCGTCGCGCTCGAGGGTCACTTCGCCGAGGGCGCGGCGGGGACCATGGTGCTCACCGGCGGCATCGAGGTGCCGGTGACCCTCGAGCTCGTCGAGCCCGGGGCGCGCTACCTCGACCGGCTCGAGATGGGCGAGCTGCGGATCCACATCGACCACGTCGTCAAGGACGTCGCCGACGGCGGTGCCGAGGTGACCGTCAGCACCTACGTGACCGGCCCGGGCGCCGAGGACATCGGCCCGATGGTGACCGCCGACGCCCCCAAGGCCATGGACGCGCTCTGCGCGATGGCCGAGGGCCGCTAGGCCGAGCACCCGGTCGCCGAGCGCCGCCGCGACCGCGGCCTCGGCGTGGGTGCGCATCGAGGCGATGCACCGGCAGCGGGGCGTCCTCGGGGCGGACCAGCAGCTCGATCTCGGTGCAGCCCAGCACCACGGCCTCGGCGCCCGCGTCGCGCAGCCGGCCCAGGATCGCGGCGTACGACGCGCGCGACTCGGCGCGCACGAGCCGCGGGTCAGCTCGTCGAAGATCACCCGGTCGGCCTCGGTGCGGTCGGCGGCACCCGGGACCTCGACGTCGAGCCCGTGGCGGGCCAGCCGGCCGACGTAGAAGTCCTCCTCCATCACCCAGCGGGTGCCGAGCACGCCCAGCCGCGACCAGCCCTCGGTCGTGGGCCGCGTCGGCGATCGCGTCGGCGATGTGGAGGAGCGGGACGTCGATGGCGGCCTGCACGTCGTCGGCGACGCGGTGCATGAGGTTGGTGCAGATGAGGACCAGGTCGGCGCCGGACTGCTCGCAGCGGCGGGCCGCCTCGGCCAGCAGCCGTGCCGGCGCGGTCCCAGTCGTCGCGCACCTGGCACTCGCGGATCTCGGCGAAGTCGAGCGACTGGAGCGCCACCTTGGCCGAGGCGTGGCCGCCGCGGCGCTCGGCGACGAGCTCGTTGAGGACCCGGTAGTACTCCACCGTCGAGTGCCAGCTCATGCCGCCGATGAGGCCGATCGTCTGCATGCCCTCCATGGTGCGGCGTCGACGCGCCTCCAAGGAAGCCCGGTCTTCGTACGACGAGCCATAAGATGTGCTTATGGATCCGAAGCGGCTGCTGATCTTCCGGGCGGTGGCGCGGGCCGGGTCGATCAGCGCCGCCGCCCGCGAGCTGGGCTGGACCCAGCCGGCGGTCAGCCAGCACCTGCGCGCGCTGGAGCGGTCCGCGGGGTGCGCGCTGCTGCTCCGCGGTGCCGGCGGGGTCGAGCTCACCGAGCCGGGTCGGATGCTGCTGGCGCGCGCCGATGCGCTCGCCGTACAGCTGCACATGGCCGAGGAGGAGCTGGCCGACCTCACCGCGCTGCGCCGGGGTCGGGTCCGGCTGGCGGCCTACCCCTCGGCGGCCGCGACGCTGGTGCCGCGCGCCATCGCCGGCCTCCGCGCCCGACACCCCGACGTCGACGTCGAGCTGACCGAGGCCGAGCCGCCCGAGGCGCTGGCCCTGCTCGCCACCGGCGACGCCGACCTGGCGCTGGTGTTCGCCTACGACGGCGACGCCCCGGCCGAGGGGCCCGGGCTGGTCTGGCGGCCCCTCGGCGACGAGCCGGTGGCGCTGGTCGTCGCCGCCGACCACCGGCGGCGCCCGGCGCCGGCGGCTGACCCTGGCCGACCTGGCCGACGAGCCGTGGATCGTCGGCTGCGAGCGCTGCCGGGCCCACGCCATCCGGGTCTGCGCCGAGGCCGGCTTCGAGCCCACCGTGCGGCACGTCAGCGACGACTACGTGGTCGTGCAGAACCTCGTCGCGGTCGGGCTCGGCGTCACGCTGCTGCCGCGCTCGGCGCTGGACGCCTACCCCCACCCCGGCGTGCGCGTGCGCGAGCACCCGTCCTTCGGCACCCGGACCTTCGGGATCGTCCACCGCGAGGGTGCCGAGCAGGTGCCGGCCACCGCCGCCCTGGTCCGGGAGCTGGCGGTCTGAGACGTTCTGCGGCGGCGGGTGTCGTACCGGGCCGCGCCCGTTCGTGGAGAGGTCGGACGCACCACCACCCACTCCAGAGACGAGGCAAGCAGATGCGCACCCTCTACGTGACCGAGTTCATCTCCCTGGACGGCGTCGTCGAGGCGCCCGGCGGCGAGGAGGGCTACCAGCACACCGGCTGGACCTTCGACATCGACGAGGACCCGACGATGTACGAGTTCAAGGGCGAGGAGCTGTTCGGCACCGAGACCCTGCTGCTGGGCCGCGCGACGTACGAAGGGTTCGCGGCGGCCTGGCCCGAGCGCGAGGGCGACTTCGCCGACAAGTTCAACACCATGGACAAGGTCGTGGTCTCGACCACGCTGCAGGACCCGGCCTGGAGCGACACCACCGTGGTCCGCGACCTCGACGGAGTCCGCGCGCTCAAGGAGGGCGACGGCGGCCCGATCCAGGTGGCCGGCAGCCCGACGCTGGCGCAGTCGCTCCACCGGGCCGGGCTCGTCGACCAGTGGAACCTCATGGTCTTCCCGGTGGTCCTCGGCAGCGGCAAGCGCCTCTTCCCGACCGACGCCGAGGACAAGCAGAAGCTCACGCTGCGCGAGTCGCGGACCTACACGAACGGCGTCCAGCTGAACGTCTTCGACGTCGTGCGGTGAGCCACACCCGTCCGTCCGCAGGAACCCGTGACGTACCGGGCCCGTTGGCCCTGGTGTGGACCTCCTCAGCAGCCCGGACCTCTGGGTCGCGTTCCTGACCCTGTTCGCGCTCGAGCTGGTGCTCGGGATCGACAACATCGTCTTCATCTCGATCCTGACCAACCGGCTGCCCGAGCACCAGCGCGCCCGGGCCCGGTACGTCGGCCTCACGCTCGCCCTGCTGATGCGGATCGGGCTGCTGTTCGTCGCCTCGTGGATCGTCGGCCTCACCGAGCCGTGGTTCGAGATCGGCACCGCCACCGCCCTGGAGGTGTCCGGCCGCGACCTGATCCTGGTCGTCGGCGGGCTGTTCCTCATCTACAAGGCGGTCACCGAGATCCACGCCAAGCTCGAGGGCGAGGCGGACGACCACACCCCCGGCGTCGGCACGGCCGCGTCCGGCTTCGCCCACGTGATCGTCCAGATCATCCTCGTCGACGCCGTCTTCTCGCTCGACTCGGTCATCACCGCGGTCGGCATGGTCGACCAGATCTCGATCATGATCGCCGCGGTCATGCTCTCGATCGGCCTGATGATGGTGCTCGCCACCCGCATCTCGGACTTCGTGAACGCCCACCCGACGGTCAAGATGCTCGCGCTGTCCTTCCTGGTGCTGATCGGCGCGACCCTGGTCGCCGACGGCTTCGACGTGCACGTGGACAAGCCGCTGATCTACGGCCCGATCGCCTTCGCGATCATGGTCGAGGCGCTCAACCTCTCCTACGCCAACCGCCAGGCCCGGCGGACCGGCCGGCCGCGCACGCCGGTGCACCTGCACGGCCGGTACCCGGCCTTCGACGAGGCCATCGACCACGGGCCGGCGCGGCGTGACGTGGTGACGACGGCGCGTCCGTAGGGACCGCGGACCCGCCGACAACGGCGGGTTGCCGGAGAGTGCTGGCTGCGGTGCGCGCGGTGGAGGGGACCGGCGCGAAGGCAGCCGCTGGATCACCGCCGGGCGAGCCTGTCGAGACCACCGCAGTGGTTCGGCGTTGCCGGAGAATGCTGGCTGCGTGAGCTCTGGCTGGCGTCCGCGGGCAGGGGTGCACGCCGGACGCCGCTGGGCTCCTGGTCTCGTTCGGTCGGGTCGGTCGATCCCCGGTTGCCTCAGGTACGCCGGGTGAAGGCGACCTTCCCGCCGGGTAGGTGGGTCGTGGTGTAGGTGGGGTCGTGGGCGCGGGCGTGGTGGCGGGGGCAGAGCAGGAGCCCGTCGTTGTCGGTGCCGCCGCCGCGGCTCCAGGGGATGGGGTGGTGCAGGTGGCAGAGTCCGGGTGGCCAGTCGCAGCCCTCGGCGGTGCAGCCGCGCTGTTCGAGGGTCTTGGCGATGCGTTGGGCTCCGGTGTGGAAGCGCCGGGTGCGGCCGAGGTCGAGGACCTGGGACTTCCCGCCGAGGACGGCGGGGATGATCCCGGCCTCGCACGCCAGTCGCCGAGCTTGGCCGGCGCTGATCGACTCGCCGGTGTCGAGCCGGGCGGCCTTGAGGCCGCCGAGGAGGGCGTCGAGGGTCATGGTCACCACGACGGTGGCGTTGACCCCGCCGGCCTTCGGGAGGTCCTTGGTGGGGTAGCGCTGGATCAGCTCGGTGAACGCCCGGCCCAGGCGTTCCGGTCCGGGCTTCCGGTCGCCGAGGGGGCCGGAGGCGGCCCGGTGCTTGGGGGCGGCGAACGCCAGCAGGGCCTTCTTGAGCGCGGCGCCGGTGCAGCGTGTCGAGGGTGAACCGGCCGTGGACCTTGCCGTGTCCGTCCTCCCACATCGTGAGCCGGGTGGCGGCGGCCGCGTCGCGTTCCTCGCGTCTCGAGCGAGCTTGGCTTCGTGGGCGTCGGCCGCATCCGGAGCCACGACCTCCAGGAGCCGGCGTCCGAACCGTTTCAACGCGCGGGCGTCGAAGTGCTCGGCCTCGGCGAGCAGGTGGGCCTCGGCGTCCTGGACCAGCGACAGGGTCGAGGTCGGCGGGGAGGTCGTCGAGGGCGCGGAGGATGGCCTCGGCCTGCTCGACGTGCACCCGCCCCTTGGCGAGGCGTCGCGCGTCTGGTCGTGGGACTCCAGCGCCAGCGGCCAACCTGACCGTGCGGTGGGCGGCGGCCGCGGGTGGTCTTCGTCTGGTGGGCCAGCCAGGTCGCGGTCGAGGTCGCACCGGACCGGCCGGGGATGTCGAGCGACTCGGCCTGGGCGACCAGCCGGGCCTCGAGCTCGGCGAGCTGGGCCTTCGCGGCCTGGACCTCGCTGATGGCCGTGGTCGTCTCGGTGGCGTCCATCGACCACAACGGCACCCCGGCCACCGCGGCCAGCTGGTCGCGCACGCCCGCCATCGCCCGGGTGACCCGGTGCGGGTGGTGCGCGATCGCCGTCATGACACCTATCCAAGCAGCGACCACCGACAGTCCGACGGGCCCGGAAGCCCTTGTCCACAAGGGAAAACGGTCACGTCCCGGGTCGAGTCAGCGGGCTGGCTGCGGGGGTCTCGACAGGCTCGACCGGCGGTGGTCCAGCGGGTGCCTGCGCTGCGGTGGTCTCGACAGGCTCGACCGGCGGTGGTTCAGCGGGTGCCTGCGCTGCGGGGGTCTCGACAGGCTCGACCGGCGGTGGTTCAGCGGGTGCCTGCGCTGCGGGGGTCTCGACAGGCTCGACCGGCGGTGGTTCAGCGGGTGCCTGCGCTGCGGGGGTCTCGACAGGCTCGACCGGCGGTGGTTCAGCGGGTGCCTGCGCTGCGGGGGTCTCGACAGGCTCGACCGGCGGTGGTTCAGCGGGTGCCTGCGCTGCGGGGGTCTCGACAGGCTCGACCGGCGGTGGTTCAGCGGGTGCCTCCGCTGCGGGGGTCTCGACAGGCTCGACCGGCGGTGGTTCAGCGGGTGCCTCCGCTGCGGTGGTCTCGACAGGCTCGACCGGCGGTGGTTCAGCGGGTGCCTGCGCTGCGGTGGTCTCGACAGGCTCGACCGGCGGTGGTTCAGCGGGTGCCTGCGCTGCGGTGGTCTCGACAGGCTCGACCGGCGGTGGTTCAGCGGGTGCCTCCGCTGCGGGGGTCTCGACAGGCTCGACCGGCTGTGGTCCAGCGAATGCCGACTCGGCCGAGCCCACCCACCGACAGCGCGGAGTCAGTCGCCCTTCGGAGCCGGTACGTCGTCGAACGCGTCGGGCGTGTGGATGAGCTGCGCGCGGCCGAGCGGCCAGGCGAGGGCGAACACCTTGCCGACGACGTCGTCGACGGGCACGTAGGCGTCGTTCGGGTCGCAGCGGGTGGCGTTGGGCCGGCACAGGTGGACGCTGGAGTCCGCCGAGTCGTCGCGGTTGTCGCCCATCACGAAGACGGTGCCGGCCGGCACCGGGCCGGCGGTCCAGTTGCAGTCCATCTGGCCGCCGGGCATCGGGCCCGTCGCAGGACTTCGGCGGGTCCTTCTGGGGCTCGATGAAGTCGTCCTCGTCGACGGGCTGCCCGTTGACCATGATCCGGCCCTGGTCGTCGCAGCACTCGACGGTGTCGCCCGCGACCCCGATCACCCGCTTCACGAGGTGGCCGCCGGTCGGGTAGAGACCGATCTTGGCCAGCCCGCGGGCGAGCAGCGACATGGGCTGCTGGGCCTCGAGGCCGTTGAGCCAGCCGCCCGGGTCGTCGAAGACGATGACGTCGCCGCGCCGCGGCCCGCCGCTGCCCCAGTACGACGGCTTCTCGACCAGGATCCGGTCGTTGACGATGAGCCCGGGCTCCATCGACTCCGAGGGGATGTAGAAGGACTGCACGAAGAAGGTCTTCACGACCAGGGCCAGGACGATCGCGAACGCCAGCAGGAGCACGGTCTCGCGGATGCGCCTTCAACGGCCGCTGCTTCTGCCCGGACTCGACCTTGTCCGAATCCGTGCTGGTCACGCGGCAGACCCTACCTACCGCCGACCAACCCGGCGTACGTTCGGCGCATGGCTGAGTCGTACGCGCGAGGGTGAGCTCGAGCCGCCGCTGCTCGAGCAGACGATCGGGGAGAACTTCGAGGCGCACGGTCGCGGCGTACCCGGACCGCGAGGCCCTGGTCGAGTTCGCGACCGGGCGCCGGTGGACGTGGGCGGAGCTGGACCGCGACGTCGACGCGCTGGCCATCGGCCTGATCCGGGCCGGGATCCGCAAGGGTGACCGGGTCGGCATGTGGTCGCCCAACTGCGCGGAGTGGACGCTCGACGCAGTTCGCCACCGCCAAGATCGGCGCGATCCTGGTCAACATCAACCCGGCGTACCGCACCCACGAGCTCGCCTACGCGCTCAACCAGTCCGGCACCAAGCTGCTGATCTCGGCGACCGAGTTCAAGACCAGCAACTACCGGGCGATGGTCGAGCAGGTCCGCGACCAGGTCGAGCGTCGAGCAGGTGTGGTTCCTCGACAGCCCGGAGTGGACCGACCACAACGTCAGCGACCCCGGCGTCACGCTGCTCGAGCTCATGGACTGGCGGCTGTCGCCCGGACGACCCGATCAACATCCAGTACACGTCCGGCACCACCGGCTACCCGAAGGGCGCCACGCTCAGCCACCGCAACATCCTCAACAACGGCTACTTCACGACCGAGCTGATCAACTTCACCGACGAGGACCGGCTCTGCATCCCGGTGCCCTTCTACCACTGCTTCGGCATGGTCATGGGCAACCTCGGCTGCTCCACCCACGGCGCCACGATGGTGATCCCGGCGCCCGGCTTCGACCCCGAGATGACGCTGCGGTGCATCGCCGAGGAGCGCTGCACCGGCGTGTACGGCGTGCCGACGATGTTCATCGCGATGCAGAACCACCCGACCTTCGCCGACCACGACCTCACCTCGCTGCGCACCGGGATCATGGCCGGCTCGATCTGCCCGGTCGAGGTGATGAAGCGCTGCGTCAACGACATGCACATGCCCGAGGTCGGCATCGCCTACGGCATGACCGAGACCTCCCCGGTCTCCTGCCAGACCCGCGTCGACGACGACCTCGAGCGGCGTACGGCCTCGATCGGCCGGGTCGCACCCGCACCTGGAGATCAAGATCGTCGACCCGGCGACCGGCGAGACCGTCGAGCGCGGCCGGCCGGGCGAGTTCTGCACCAGGGGCTACTCGGTGATGCTCGGCTACTGGGAGGACGAGGAGAAGACCCGCGAGGCGATCGACGAGGACGGCTGGATGCACACCGGCGACCTCGCCGAGATGCGCGAGGACGGCTACTGCAACATCGTCGGCCGGATCAAGGACATGGTCATCCGCGGCGGCGAGAACATCTACCCGCGCGAGATCGAGGAGTTCCTCTACCAGCACCCGGACATCGAGGACGTGCAGGTGATCGGCGTACCCGACGAGAAGTACGGCGAGGAGCTGTGCGCCTGGGTCAAGCTGAAGGCCGGCGCCGAGCCGCTGGACGCCGACGCGGTCCGCGCGTTCTGCGACGGCCGGCTCAGCCACTACAAGATCCCGCGCTACGTGATGGTCGTCGAGGAGTTCCCGATGACCGTCACCGGCAAGATCCGCAAGGTCCAGATGCGCGAGGAGACCACCGAGAAGCTCCGCCTCGGCTGACGCTCAGCCGCCTCTCAGACGGGTCCGTCACCCTGAGGGGTCTGCCGCCGACCTCCAGGACCCCGATGACGCACCAGCTGTCCCCTCGCGCCACCGCCTTCCTCGACCGCATCGACGCCTGGTCCGGCCAGAGCCGGCTCCGCTCGCTGCTCGTCCGGGCGGGCGTCACCGTGGTCGGGCCGCTCGTGGTCATCGCCGGCCTCGCGATGCTGGTGCTGCCGGGCCCGGGCCTCGTGGTGATCGCGCTGGGCCTCGCCCTGCTCGCCCTGGAGTACCAGTGGGCCCGCGGGCTGGTCGGCGGCCTCGGTGCGCTCGCCGGATGGGTACGGCGCGCGGTGCTGCCCAAGGATGCGACGGCGGGACGCCGGCTGCTCGGCCTGGGCGGCGGCGCGGCGTTCGTCGTGGCGACGACGGCGCTGACGGGCGTGGTGACGACCTTCGTGGGCGCCCAGGCCTTCTACTGAGCCTCGCTCAGCCGCGGGCGACGCGGAGCACCCCGGCGTCGTCGTAGTCGTCCTTCGACGCCGACGTGGCCGTGAAGACCCCGGGTGACGGCAGCGGTGCCGGGTAGCAGCGCTGCGGCACGATCGCCTGCACGATGTGCTTGGCCGTCACCCAGCGGACCCGCAGGCCCCGGCACCGGACGTCGTGGCAGGTGATCTCACCGCAGTACGTCGCCTCGGTGACCAGCCGGCCCGCGACCCGGTCGGCGAAGACCAGCAGGCCGCCGTTCGGGCTGGTGCTGTAGCCGAACGCGAAGCCGCCGCGCGTCCTCAGCCCCGGCACGTGCGAGGTGATGACCACGCGGTGGCGGTCGTTGCGCACCGACATCGAGGCGATGTCGATGATCCGCGGGGCGTCGCCCACCCTGTCGGCGCGCTCCCCCGTGGCTGCGGAAGCAGGAGCGCCGGTCAGCGCGGTCACGGTCAGGGCGGCCGCCACCGCGCCGCCGAGCCGGGCGGTCCAGGGGGTCCGGAGCATGCGCCCAGTCGACCACCCCGCCGTCCGGGCCGGAATGGCGAAGACGGGCCATGGACCCCACGCCCCGGCCCCGGGGCGTGGCCTAGCCTGACCCGGTGCCAGCTCCCGACGGCTACTCGTTCCGCGCCCTCGAGCCGGGGGACGCGCCGTCCCTCGCCGCGGCGTACGCCCGCAACCGCGAGCACCTCGCACCGTGGGACCCGGAGCGGCCGGACTCCTTCTACACCGAGGCCGGGCAGGTCGCGCACATCGAGGAGCGGCTCGACCTCGAGGAGCGCGGGCTGTTCCGGAACTACGTGATCGTCGCGCCGGACGGCGATGTCGTCGGCCGCACGAACATCCAGAACATCATCCGCGGCACCATGCAGGGCGGCACCCTCGGCTACTGGGTCGACAAGGACCACCTGCGCCGCGGCCTGGCCAAGGCCTCGGTGGAGTTCTGCGAGGAGCAGGCGCTCGAGATCGGGCTGCACCGCCTCGAGGCCGGCACCATGGTCGAGAACCTGCCGTCGCAGCGGGTCCTGCAGGCGCTGGGCTACGAGCAGTACGGCCTGGCCCGGCAGCTGCTGTACCTGAACGGCGCCTGGCGCGACCACGTGCTGTTCCAGAAGCTCCTGCACGACCGACCGCTCGGCAGAGACATGCCCTAGGAGCCCGCCGCCTCGTCACTCGCCCATGCCGGGTGCTCCTTCACGGCCCAGCGGCGCGGCACCCGACCGGTGCGCATGCCCGTCCGGGCGTCGGGGTCCGCGATCGCGAACCACAGGTGGCCGAGCACGAGGAGCCCCAGCCCCAGCGCGAACCAGTCGTGGACGAACGTCGCCCCGGTCCGCCAGGCCAGCCGCACCAGCCCGGGCCAGAACATCAGGGTCCCGGTGCCGAGGAGCACCACGACCGAGCCCGCGACCAGGCTCGCGTTGAGCTTCTGCCCGGCGTTGAACTTCCCGACCCCGAACGACCCGTCGCGCCGGCTCCTCGAGCGCAGCCAGCGCCAGTCCTCCCGAGAGAACCGGTTCAGCCGCCCCAGGTCGGCGCGGTACGCCGACGAGGCGAGGCCGAGCAGCAACGGCACCGGCAGGGCGTAGCCCGCGACGACGTGGACGAGCTCGACCGCGTGCCGGTGGCCGACGGTCAGCGAGACGGGCCCGTAGTAGAGGACGAACGCCGTGACGAGGCAGGTGCCCATCAGCAGCCCGAGACTGCGGTGCACCAGCCGCTCGGCCCGGCTGAACCGGGCGAGGGTCGGCTCGGCCTCACGCACGGATGGTGCCGTCGATGTCGTAGCCCCGGTGCTCCCAGTAGCCCGGGACCTCCGTGTCCGTGAGCTCGATCCCGTCGAGCCACTTGGTGCTCTTGTAGCCGTACTGGCCGTCGACGTACATCCGCACCGGCCCTCCGTGGTCGTGGCTGACGGGGCCTCCCAGCATCTCCAGCGCGACGACCACGTGTGGCTCCCGGACGTCCTCCAGGGTCAGGCTCTCGGTGTAGACCCCGTCGAACGAGCGGAACCGGACGGCCCGCGCCTCGGGTGCGGGCCGAGCGCGGTCGAGCAGGTCGGCGAGCGCGACACCGCTCCACTGCACGCCGGGCACCACCCAGCCGGTCACGCAGTGGAAGTCGCTGGTGAACGTCGTCCTGGGCAGCGCCATCAGGTCGTCGAGCCGGTACGTCGCGGGCTGCGCCACGAGGCCGCCCACCCGGAGCCGGTAGGACTCCGCGTCGCGCGGCTCGACCCCACCCGTGACGGAGTAGAAGCGGAACACCGGCCCCAGAGGAAGCGTCGAGAGCAACCCGGTGGGGTCGCGGAGCTCGACCGGGGCCAGCCACTCCGAGAGCCTGCGCGAGAAGGACGCTCCGCCCACCACACCTGCCACCCCGAGCCCGGCCAGGCCGAGCACCACGCGCCGGCCCACCGGGGCGCCAGGCTCCGGCCCCGGTTCGTCGGATCGGGCCACCACACCACGATGTCACTGGGCTGGGCACGGCCGACCACCCCGGACCGGCCTCGCGGTCGGCCCGGGGTGGGGAGCCGATCTCAGCAGGTCAGTGGTCGAACACGGCCCGCGTGGCGTCGAGCAGCCCGTAGCCGTCGACGACCGTGAAACCCGCGCCGAGGTGTCCTGAGTGGTTCGCGCCGATGGGGTGAGGCGGACGGGAGCGCCCCCATGGCGTCGTACGGGTCCGCCTCACGGGACGTACGACCGGTCGCTCCTGACAGTCCAGACCCGGGGCGGAGCTCCCATGTGGGCCGCCGCCTAGGCTTGCCCGCATGTCCAGTCAGCTCGCGGTCGGCTTCGACCTGGACATGACGCTCATCGACACCGTGCCCGGGTTCGCGGCCACGCTGCGGGCCCTGGGGGACGAGCTCGGCGTCGAGTTCCCGGTCGAGCAGATGACCACCAGGCTCGGGCCACCGCTGGAGCAGCTGCTCGAGCCGCACCTGGCCGCGGAGGCGGTGGCGCCCGCGGGCGACCTGTTCCGCGAGCTCTACCTCGACCACGCCATCACGTCCGTGCCGGCGCTGCCGGGTGCGCACGAGGCGCTGGCCGCCGTACGCCGGCACCGCGGGCGGATCGTGCTGGTGACCGGGAAGTTCCCCCGCAACGCCCAGCTGCACGTCGAGCACATCGGCCTCGACGTCGACCTCGTCGAAGGCTGGGTCTGGGGCGTGGGCAAGGCCGAGGTGCTGCGGCGCGAGGGTGCGAGCATCTACGTCGGCGACCACGTGCACGACGTCGAGGGCGCCCGGGCCGCCGGTGCGCTCAGCGTCAGCGTGCTCACCGGCGGCTGCACCCGCGAGGAGCTCGAGGAGGCCGGGACCGACGTGGTGCTGGAGAGCCTGGCCGAGTTCCCGGCCTGGCTCGACGAGCACCTGCTGACGACCCGCCTCGCGGACCTGGAGCGCGACCTGGCCGAGCGCGGCAGCGTGCTCGTCGCCTACAGCGGCGGCGCCGACAGCGCCTTCCTGCTGGCCGCCGCGGTCCGCGCCCTCGGACCCGACCGCGTGGTGGCGGCGACCGGCTACAGCCACTCCCTGCCCGAGGTCGAGCGCGACCCGGCGCGGCAGTTCGCCGAGGCGCTCGGCGTGGAGCTGCTGACCCCGGAGACCCACGAGATGGAGCGGTCCGGCTACCGCGCCAACGGCGGCGACCGCTGCTTCTTCTGCAAGGCCGAGCTGATCGAGGTCCTCACCCCGCTGGCGCAGGCCCGCGGACTCGCGACCGTCGTCACCGGCACCAACGCCGACGACGCCGTGGCCGGCTTCCGGCCGGGCATCCGCGCCGCCGACGAGCGCGGGGCCGTCGCGCCGCTGCGCGACGCCGGGCTGACCAAGGCCCAGGTGCGCGAGGCCTCGCGCCGGTGGGCCCTGCCGACCTGGGACAAGCCGGCCGCGGCCTGCCTGTCCAGCCGGGTGGCGTACGGCGTCGAGGTCACCCCGCACCGGCTGGCCCGCGTCGAGCGCGCCGAGGCGGCCGTGCGCGGCCTGCTCGCGCCGTACGGCCTCCAGGACCTGCGGGTCCGCGACCTCGGCGACCGGGCGTCGGTCGAGGTCGACCGGGCCCTGCTCCCGCTGGCCGAGGGCGCCCACGCCGACGTGGTCCGGGCGGTGACCGAGGCCGGGTTCGACGACGTGGTCGTCGACGAGCAGGGCTTCCGCTCCGGCTCCATGAACGAGCGGCTGAGGTGAGGCTCGACCCGGACCACGTGCGCGCCCGGATCGCGGAGTGGATCTGGGTCCCCGACGAGGCCCGCACCGTCGAGACCGACGAGTTCCTGCTCATCGCCTACCCGGCCTGGTTCTCCGACCCGACCGTCGCGACCCGCTGGCGCAGCGAGCGCCCGGCCGACGACCTCATCGACGACGTCCTCGACGCGGCGCGCGGGCTCGGCCGGGAGTCGGTGAACTTCTTCGAGCTCTCCGACACCACCCGGCCGCCGGACCTCGAGCGCCGGCTGCGCGAGCGCGGCGGCGAGCTGACCGAGACCCTCGCGATCCTGGCCCGCGACCTCACCGGCGGCCTGCCCGAGCTGGACCCGCCGGCCGATGTCGAGGTGCGGCCGATCGAGGACCTGGCCGACGTGCTCGCCCTGGAGCGGCTGGACCACGAGGTCTTCGGCAGCGAGCTCCGGCCCGGGTCCGAGGCCGCCGAGGAGCTCGCCGCCAAGGGGCCTGACCCGAGCCAAGTGCTCGCGTTCCGCGACGGCGTCCTGCTGGGGTACGCCGGCTCGACGGTCGCCGGCGACAGCCTGCGGCTGTGGGGCGGCGGCGTGGCCGAGGCGGCCCGGCACACCGGGGTCTACCGGGCGCTGCTCGACCACCGGCTGCGGGCCGGCGCCGCCGCGGGCTGCACGGTCGCGCTGGTCAAGGGCCGGCTCGAGACCTCGGCGCCGGTCCTGCTGCGGGCCGGGTTCGAGCGGTTCGACGAGGTCCGCGCGTACCGCCTGGGCCGGGGCTGAGCGTGCTCGGGGAGATCTGGGACCGCGCCACGGCCACCCAGCCGGTGCCGGACGTGCAGCTCGTGCTGCTCACCGGCGTGGTCGCGCTGGTCCTCGTGCTCGCCTCCGTGACCTGGCCACGGGTCCGGCTCGGCGTCACGGTCGTCCACGAGGCCGGCCACGCGCTGGTCGGGGTGCTGGTCGGACGGCGGCTGAGGTCGGTGCACCTGCACTCGGACACCTCCGGCCTCACCGTCACCAGGGGCAAGCCGCGCGGGCCGGGCATGGTCGCGATGCTCGCGGCCGGCTACCTGGCCCCGGCCGTGCTCGGGCTGGTCGCCGCGCTGCTCCTCGCCGCCGGGCGCAGTGTCGGGCTGCTGTGGCTGCTCGTGCTGCTCAGCGCGGTACTGCTGCTGTGGGTCCGCAACGGCTACGGCTTCCTGGTCCTGCTCGGCGGGGGCGCGGTCGTCCTGCTGCTCACCTGGTACGGCGACGGCACCGTCCAGTCCGTCGCGGCGTACCTCATCACCTGGCTGCTCCTCCTGGCCGCGCCCCGCCCCCTGGTGGAGCTGCTGGCCGCCGGCCGCCGCCGCGGCCGGACCTCGGACCCGGACCAGCTGGCCCGGCTGACCCGGGTGCCGGCCGTGCTCTGGATCCTGGTGCTCCTGGCCGCCAACCTCGCCGGGCTGGTGGTGGGCGTGAGCACGCTCGCGCCCGAGGTGGTCTGAGGGGAATCGGGTCGAGCGGCGTACCGGCCGTTGGTTAGGGTTTCCGTCGCGGTACGAGCGTCCGCGAGAAGTGCGAGAGCGAGAGGTCAGACCGTGCCCACTGGCAAGGTGAAGTGGTTCGACGCCGAGAAGGGCTTCGGCTTCCTGTCCCAGGAGGACGGCCCCGACGTCTACGTGCGCGCCGATGCCCTGCCCGAGGGCGTGACCACGGTCAAGGCCGGCACCCGGGTCGAGTTCGGGGTGGCCCAGGGCCGCCGCGGCGACCAGGCGCTCCAGGTCCGGATCCTCGACAAGCCCACCTCGGTCCAGCGCAACCAGTCCCACGCCAAGCGCAAGAAGCCCGACGAGATGGCCCCCATCGTGGAGGACCTGATCCGGCTGCTCGACGGCGTCGGCGAGGCCTACCGGCACGGCCGGCACCCCGACCGCAGCACCGCCGGCCCCACGGCGAAGCTGCTCCGCGCCCTGGCCGACGAGCTCGAGCTCTAGCCTGCGCTTGGTCTCTCTGGCCCCACTGGCCGCACATTTCACCGGCCAGCCGGTGAAACTGGACGTTCGCCGCAGAAACTTCTGCGCCGAACGTCCGGAATCACCGGCCAGCCGGTGAAACCTCCCCCCGGGGGGAGCCGCCTACGGCCGCCGCTGCATCGGCAGCGGCTGGGTCTCGACGTCGGCCTGTGCGGCCCGCTCCGGCGCGACCCCACGGCGCCGACGGCGGGCGCGCGGCGCGGTCGAGAGGACGTACGCCGCCCACGCGGCCAGGGCGGCGAAGGCCACGGTGAGCCCGAGCCGGGGCGGGTCCAGGGGCAGCGCGATGCCCACGAAGCCGCCCAGCACCCAGGCCAGCTGGCAGGTGGTGTCGCTGCGGCCGAACGCGCTGGCCTGCACCTTGGGCGGGATGTCGCGCTGGATCGTGGCGTCGAGGGAGAACTTGGCCAGCGCCTGCCCCAGCCCGGCGACCAGGCCGAGCAGGGCCAGGGTCCACATGCCGTAGAACAGCGCGGCGAGCAGGGCGGCGGCCGCGTCGCCGAGCAGCACCAGCACCACGGCCAGCGCCGGCGTGATCCGCCGCAGCATCGAGGCCACGATGGTCCCGAGCGTGCGACCGAGCCCGGCCGCGCCGACCACGATGGCGATCATCACCCCGGGCCCGAACGAGCTGTCCGGTCGCACGTCGGGGTTGCGGAGCAGGAAGGCGCCGAACATCAGGAGGAAGCCGCTGAGGAACCACGGCCCGCAGTTCGCCCGCAGCGCGAAGGCGACCGAGCCGGGGATCCGGGTGCGCCGACGGCCGCGCCGGGAGGTGCTGCCCTCCTCCCCGCGCCACGACAGCTCGCCCTCACCCTCGCTGGAGTCGACCTCGGCGGGCAGCCGGATCGCGCACACGGTGGCGATGACGAACAGCACGAAGGCGTAGCGCAGCGACCACTCCGACCCGGCCAGCGAGGCCAGGGCCGCGATCGGTGCCGAGATGGCGGCCCCGACGATGCCGGCGAGCGAGACCCGGCCGTTGGCCTTGACCAGCGTGAAGTCGCGGGGGAGGAGGCGGGGTACGGCGGCAGCCCTGGTGACGCCGTACGCCTTGGACGCGACCAGCACGCCGAGCGCCGAGGCGAAGACCAGGGCCGAGCCGCTGGAGATGGACGAGGCGAGGGCCCAGCACAGGAAGGCGCGCACGGCCATCGTCGCCCCGATCGCCCAGCGCCGGCCGTGCGCGAACCGGTCGAGGAACGGGCCGATCAGCGGAGCCACGATCGCGAACGGCAGCATCGTGAGCCCCAGGAACAGCGCCACCTGGTCGCGGGCCTCACCGGAGGGGACCTGGAAGAACAGGCTGCCGGCCAGCGAGATCGCCACCGCCGCGTCGCCCGCGGTGTTGAAGACGTGCATCTGGATGAGGCGGGAGAGCCCGGACTCGCCGGCGCCCTCCGCCTCGGAGGCGCGCTTGGCCTGGTCCACGGTGTAGCGGCTGGCCCGCGCCGTGCCGCGGCCGAGGGAGCGCAGCCCGCGCCCGGTCGCCAGGGTGCCGCTCTTGAGACCGCGGCCCATCTTGCGGGCGCGGTCCGCCGCCGACACCGACTCGGGGGCGATCGGCACCTGGCGCGGGTGCGGATCCCGCCAGCGCTGGTCGTCCTCGTCCACGTGACCATCCTGCCCGAGGCGTGGCACTCCTGCCCCGACCTGACACGGGCCCTGCCGATCAGTCATGCTTTGCCCTTGTGACCACCCTCGTGACCACCGCCGCGCCCCGGGGCCGGGCCGACGCCGCGCTCGCCGCGGCCGTCGACACCGCCCGTGCCGCGCTGCTCGAGGACGTCGACGCCGCCGACGTCGGCGACCACCTCGGCGCCGCCGCCGAGGGGGAGCGGGTCGTCACCCACCTGTTCGCCTGCACCCGCCGCGGCTACACCGGCTGGCGCTGGTCGGTCACCGTGGCCCGGGCCACGAGGCAGAAGCTCGTGACGGTCGACGAGGTCGTCCTCGTCCCCGGCGAGGAGGCCATCGTCGCCCCCGCCTGGGTGCCCTACCGCGAGCGGATCCAGCCGGGCGACCTCTCACCCGGCGACCTGCTGCCGGTCGGCGACGACGACCCGCGGCTGGTCCCGACGTACTCCTTCGGCGACGACCCGCTCGACGCCGACGACAAGGCGCAGGTCCGCCAGGTGGCCCAGGACCTCGGCCTCGGCCGGGTCCGCACCCTCTCGGTCGAGGGGCGCGAGCTCGCCGCCCAGCGGTGGTACGACGGTGACGGCGGCCCCGAGTCCCCGCTGGCCCAGTCGGCGCCGCACCACTGCCGCAGCTGCGGCTTCCTGCTCCGGATCTCCGGGCCGCTGAGCGAGACCTTCGGCGTCTGCGCCAACGGCGACGCCAACGACGACGGCCGGGTGGTCAGCGTCGACCACGGCTGCGGCGCCCACTCCGAGGTGCGGCTGGCCAAGAAGCACGAGCCCCAGCCACTGCCGGATCACGTGGTCGACACGTTGTCGCGCGACGAGTTCGAGTCCTTCTGAGGCTGCGGCCGGTTTCGAGACGGTCGCAGAGCGACCTCCTCAACCACCGGTGGTTGAGGAAGGCGCGCTAGCGCCTGTCTCGACACCCCGGCGGTCGACCGACGGCGGCACGGCCGGTGCCTTCCCTGCGGCGGTCTCGACAGGCTCGATCGGCGGGTGGCTCAGCCCGTCTCTTCGGTCCGTTCGGCCCGGACCTTGCGCCGGCGGCGGCAGTACTCCAGGCCGAACAGGCCCAGCCCGAAGCCGGCCAGGCAGGTCCAGAGCCACCACGTGCGGCCGGCGTCCTCGAGGCGGCCGTAGAACGGCAGCAGCGCCACGAAGCCGATGAGCCAGGCCAGGGTGCCGACCTCGACCGTGCGCACGCCGTCGACGTCGAGCGGCTCGACGTCCGCCACGATGTAGGTGCGGTTGCCGAACTCGTGCTTCTTGGGCTGCTCGTCGCGCAGGACCGGGTCCACACGCCCAGCCTAGAACCCGCCGCGACACGGGCACAGAGGTGTTCCCCGAGGCTCCCGGTTCTGGTTGGGTGCGGCCATGAGCACCCAGACGGAGGCCGGGGACAAGTCCGGCCTGGACCGGTACTTCAAGATCAGCGAGCGGGGATCGACGTACAGCCGCGAGATCCGCGGCGGTCTCGTCACGTTCTTCACGATGGGCTACATCGTCGTCCTCAACCCGTTGATCCTCGGCTTCGCTCCCGATGTCGACGGGAACTTCCTCGGCGGCGGCTCCGGCGACGGGTCGAACCTCCCGGCGATCGCGGCCGGCACCGCCCTGGTCGCCGGCGTCATGACCATCCTCATGGGCGTCGTGGCCAACTTCCCCCTGGCGCTGGCCACCGGCCTGGGCCTGAACGCCTTCGTGGCCTTCGCCATCGCCAGCCAGATGACCTGGGCCGACGCCATGGGCCTGGTGGTGATCGAGGGCCTGATCATCCTGGTCCTGGTGCTGACCGGGTTCCGCAGGGCGGTCTTCCACGCCGTGCCGACGGCGCTGAAGACCGCGATCTCGGTCGGCATCGGCCTGTTCATCGCGCTGATCGGCTTCGTGGACGCCGGCTTCGTGGCCCGCATCCCCGACGCCGCCAACACCACGGTCCCGGTGCAGCTCGGCTCCAGCGGCGTGCTGACCGGCTGGCCGGTCGTGGTCTTCGCCTTCGGCATGCTGCTGGTGATCGCGCTGTGGGTGCGCAAGGTCAAGGGCGCGATCCTCATCTCGATCGTGCTGACCACGATCCTGGCGCTCATCGTCGACGCCCTCGGCGCCTCGGAGGGCTGGTCGCTCAACGAGCCGACCTGGCCCGACAAGGTGTTCACCACGCCGCACTTCGACACGCTCGGCGAGTTCTCGCTGCTCGGCTCCTTCGACCGGATCGGCGTCGTCTCGACGCTGCTCCTGATCTTCACCCTCATGCTGGCCGACTTCTTCGACACGATGGGCACGATGACGGCCATCGGCGCCGAGGCGGGGCTGCTCGACGAGGACGGCATCCCGCCGAACACCCAGCGCATCCTGATCGTCGACTCGCTCGCCGCGGCGGCCGGTGGTGCGGCGGGTGTCTCGTCCAACACGTCGTACATCGAGTCCGCGTCGGGTGTCGGCGAGGGGGCGCGCACGGGCCTGGCGTCCGTGGTGACGGGGCTCCTCTTCCTGCTGACGATCATGATCTCGCCGCTGGTGAAGCTGATCCCGTCCGAGGCCGCGGTCGCGGCGCTGGTCCTGGTCGGCTTCCTGATGATGCAGCAGGTCCGGGAGATCGACTGGCTCGACGTGGAGATCGCCATCCCGGCGTTCCTCACGATCGTGCTGATGCCGTTCACCTACTCGATCAGCGTGGGCATCGGCGCCGGTTTCGTCACCTACGTGTTCATCAAGCTGGTGCTCGGCAAGGCCGGGCAGGTCCACCCGCTGCTGTGGATCGTGGCGCTGGCGTTCGTCGTCTACTTCGCCATCGACCCGATCACACGGGTGCTCACCTAGGGCATGTCTCTCAAGTGGCGGCGTCCGGCGCCGCCGGGACTTGGGAGACATGCCGTAGCCCGATCACGAACCGCGCGAGCGGCCACCCCACGCCGGGGTGGCCGCTCGTTCGTCGTTCCGGGACCCGGAATAGTTAGCACGGGTAATGAGTTAGGCTAATGACATGCCCACCGTGGAGAAGGTCTCGCGCACCGACGCCGGGCTGGCGTCGGAGCTCCGCATGTCCGTCATGCGGCTGCGACGCAGGCTGGCCAACGAGCGTGACCCCGCCAACGACCTGAGCATCCCGGTGATGGCGGTGCTGGGCGCGCTGTTCCGCCACGGCGAGCTCACCGTGGGCGAGCTGGCCTCGATCGAGCGGGTCCAGCCGCCGACGATGACCCGCAAGGTGAACTTCCTCGAGGAGGGTGGCTACGTCCTGCGCCGCCCGCACGAGACCGACGGCCGCGTCGTGGTCGTCACCCTGACCGAGCAGGGCCGGGCGAGGGTCGTCGCCGACCGCAAGCGCCGCGACGAGTGGCTCTCGCGCCAGCTGCGCGACCTGACCGCGGCGGAGCGCGACGTGCTGCGTGCCGCCGCCCCCATCCTGCAACGACTGTCCGAGCGAGACTGAACAGAGAGCTTGTGAGCCCCACCTTCCGCGCCCTGCGCAACCCCAACTACCGGCTGTACGTCGCCGGCAGTGTGGTGTCGAACACCGGCACCTGGATGCAGCGCGTGGCCCAGGACTGGCTGGTCCTCAGCCTGCCCGGCACCGGTGGCACCGAGCTCGGCATCACCACGGGACTGCAGTTCCTGCCGGTGCTCCTCCTTGCGCCGTACGCCGGCGTGGTGGCGGACCGGTTCCCGAAGCGGCTGCTGCTCCAGCTCACCCAGCTGGGCATGGCCGTCTCCGCGCTCCTGCTGGGCGCCATCGCGGTGAGCGGTCACGCCGAGGTGTGGATGGTCTACACGCTGGCGTTCACCTTCGGCATCGCCTCGGCCTTCGACGCCCCGACCCGGCAGTCCTTCGTCTCCGAGATGGTCGGCCCCGAGGACCTCACCAACGCGGTCGGCCTCAACGCCGCTGCGTTCAACGTCGCGCGCCTGATGGGGCCGGCCCTCGCCGGGCTGCTCATCGGGCTGCTGGGCGGCGGGGCCCGCGCGTCGGGCTGGGTGATCCTGCTCAACGGCCTGTCCTACTTCGCCATCATCTGGCAGCTGCGCCGCATGGACGGCCGGCTGCTCCACACACCGGAGCCGCGCGGCCGGGAGCCCGGGATGCTGGTCGAGGGGATGCGCTACGTCCGGTCGCAGCCGAAGATGATGATGATCCTCGTGCTGGTGTTCTTCGCCGGCACCTTCGGGATGAACTTCCAGATCACCTCGGCCCTGATGGCCACCCAGGTCTTCGACAAGGGCGCAGGGGAGTTCGGCATCCTCGGCTCGGCGCTGGCCGTCGGCTCGCTCTCCGGCGCGCTGATGGCCGCTCGGCGGCCCACCATCCGACTCCGGTTGCTGATCTTCGCCGCCACCGGCTTCGGCGTGGCCGAGATCGTGGCCGGGCTGCTGCCGACCTACCTCGCCTTCGCCCTGTTCGCTCCGGTGATCGGCTTCTGCACGATCACCTTGCTCAACTCGGCCAACGCCACCATGCAGATCTCCTCCGACCCGGCGCTCCGCGGGCGGGTCATGGCGCTCTACATGACCGTCGTCATGGGCGGTACGCCGCTCGGGTCGCCGGTGATCGGCCTGATCGGCGAGCAGCTCGGCGCCCGCTGGACCCTCGTCATCGGCGGGCTGCTCGTCCTGGTGGGGGTGGGCCTGGCCGTGCTCGTCTTCCGGCGGATGGAGCGCCGGGCGGCCGAGGCGGAGCCGCAGCGCGTCGCGCTGCCGCTCGCTGTGTGACGGTCGCGGGCCCGAGCGACCTCGGCCCCCGCGGTCGGGAGTTTTGACCCTCCCACAGGCGCCCGGTAGGCTCGATCCTCGGTGTCTGGCTCGTCCAGACCCTCATCGCGCGGCCACCACCCGCTGTCTCTCTCGGCGGTGCAGGCAGGGCGCGACAGGCACAGGCAACAACGCAGTACACCCGTGCCCGGCAAGGCGCCGGGCCGTGAGAGCAAACCACAGAAAGGGAACCACTCAAGGTGCCCACGATCAATCAGCTGGTCCGCAAGGGCCGCCAGGACAAGGTGTCGAAGAACAAGACGCCTGCCCTGAAGGGTTCGCCCCAGCGACGCGGCGTCTGCACGCGCGTCTACACCACCACCCCGAAGAAGCCGAACTCCGCCCTCCGCAAGGTCGCCCGCGTGCGCCTGAGCAGCGGCGTCGAGGTCACGGCGTACATCCCGGGCGTCGGCCACAACCTCCAGGAGCACTCGATCGTGCTCGTCCGCGGCGGCCGGGTGAAGGACCTCCCCGGCGTCCGCTACAAGATCATCCGCGGCACGCTCGACACCCAGGGCGTGAAGAACCGCAAGCAGGCTCGCAGCCGTTACGGCGCGAAGAAGGAGAAGAGCTGACATGCCGCGCAAGGGCCCGGCCCCGAAGCGGCCGCTCGACGTCGACCCCGTCTACGGGTCGCAGCTGGTCACCCAGCTGGTCTCCAAGGTGCTGCAGGACGGCAAGAAGCAGGTCGCCCAGCGCATCGTCTACACCGCCCTCGAGGGCTGCCGCGACAAGACCGGCACCGACCCCGTGGTCACGCTCAAGCGGGCCATGGACAACGTGAAGCCGGCCATCGAGGTCAAGTCCCGCCGAGTCGGCGGTGCGACCTACCAGGTCCCGATCGAGGTCAAGGGCACCCGCGGCACCACGCTGGCCCTGCGCTGGCTCGTCGGGTACGCGCAGGACCGTCGCGAGAAGACGATGTCCGAGCGGCTCATGAACGAGATCCTCGACGCCTCCAACGGCCTCGGTGCCGCGGTGAAGAAGCGCGAGGACACCCACAAGATGGCCGAGTCGAACAAGGCCTTCGCCCACTACCGCTGGTGACCGCCCCGGCCGGGCTCGAGAGGAACAAAGACCACCGCGTCGACGTTCTCCCTGAGCCCGGTCCGGACGGCCCGGGCCGTTCGCACGTAACCCCAAGGGACTGAGAAAAGACAGTGGCTGTCGACATCACCACGGACCTCAACAAGGTCCGCAACATCGGCATCATGGCGCACATCGACGCCGGCAAGACCACCACCACCGAGCGCATCCTCTTCTACACCGGTATCAACTACAAGATCGGTGAGGTCCACGAGGGCGCGGCCACGATGGACTGGATGGAGCAGGAGCAGGAGCGCGGCATCACCATCACGTCCGCCGCGACGACCTGCTGGTGGAAGGACCACCAGATCAACATCATCGACACCCCGGGCCACGTCGACTTCACCGCCGAGGTGGAGCGCTCGCTGCGCGTCCTCGACGGCGCGGTCGCCGTCTTCGACGGCGTCGCGGGCGTCGAGCCCCAGACCATGACCGTGTGGCGGCAGGCGAACAAGTACGCCGTGCCCCGCATGTGCTTCGTCAACAAGCTCGACCGCACCGGTGCCGACTTCTTCCACTGCGTCGACATGATGGTCGACCGGCTCAACTCCACCCCGCTGGTCCTCCAGCTGCCCATCGGCGCCGAGTCCGACTTCCTCGGGGTCGTCGACCTGGTCGGCATGCGCGCCCTCACCTGGCGCGGCGAGACCACCATCGGTGAGGACTACACGGTCGAGGAGATCCCCGCGGAGCTGGCCGAGCAGGCCGCCGAGTACCGCGAGAAGCTGCTCGAGACCCTGGCCGAGGCCGACGACGCCGTCATGGAGAAGTACCTCGAGGAGGGCGAGTTCTCGGTCGAGGAGCTCGAGGCCGCGATCCGTCGCGCCACCCTGGCCGACAAGCTCAACCCGGTCCTCTGCGGGACGGCGTTCAAGAACAAGGGCGTCCAGCCCCTGCTCGACGCGGTCGTGAAGTACCTGCCGTCGCCGCTCGACATCGACGCGATCGTCGGTCACGCGGTCAACAAGGAGGACGAGCCCGTCAGCCGGAAGCCCTCCGACGACGAGCCGTTCTCCGGCCTGGCCTACAAGATCGCCTCCGACCCGCACCTCGGCAAGCTGATCTACGTCCGGGTCTACTCGGGCAAGCTCGAGGCGGGCTCGACCGTGATGAACTCGGTCACCGGCCGCAAGGAGCGGATCGGCAAGGTCTACCAGATGCACGCGAACAAGCGTGAGGAGATCGCGTCGGTCGGCGCCGGCCAGATCGTGGCCGTCATGGGCCTCAAGGACACCAAGACCGGGCACACCCTGAGCGACCTGCAGAAGCCGGTCGTCCTGGAGTCGATGACCTTCCCGGCCCCGGTGATCGAGGTCGCCATCGAGCCCAAGACCAAGGGCGACCAGGAGAAGCTGGGCACCGCGATCCAGCGGCTCTCCGACGAGGACCCGACCTTCACGGTCAAGTCCGACGAGGAGACCGGCCAGACGATCATCGCCGGCATGGGCGAGCTCCACCTGGAGATCCTCGTCGACCGGATGAAGCGCGAGTTCCGCGTCGAGGCGACCGTCGGCAAGCCGCAGGTGGCCTACCGCGAGACCCTGCGCCGCGAGGTCAAGAACCACAGCTACACGCACAAGAAGCAGACCGGTGGTTCCGGCCAGTTCGCGAAGGTCGTCGTCACGCTCGGCCCGAACATCGACCCCGAGACGGGAGTCGGTGCGGGCTACGAGTTCGCCAACAACGTCAGTGGCGGCCGGGTGCCGAGGGAGTACATCCCCTCGGTCGACCAGGGCGGCCAGGAGGCCATGGAGTTCGGCGTCCTCGCCGGGTACCCCATGGTCGACGTGAAGTTCACGCTCGAGGACGGCGCCTACCACGACGTCGACTCCTCCGAGCTCGCGTTCAAGATCGCCGGCAACCAGGCCTTCAAGGAGGCCGCCCGCCAGGCCCAGCCCGTGCTGCTCGAGCCGATGTTCGCGGTGGAGGTGACGACCCCCGAGTCGTTCCTCGGCACCGTCATCGGCGACCTGAACAGCCGGCGCGGCCAGATCCAGGCACAGGAGGAGCGTCACGGTGACATGGTCATCAACGCCCTTGTGCCGCTGTCCGAGATGTTCGGGTACGTTGGCGACCTGAGGTCCAAGACCTCTGGTCAGGCTTCGTACTCGATGGAGTTCGACTCGTACGCCGAGGTTCCGAAGAACATCGCCGACGAGATCATCAAGAAGGTTCGCGGCGAGTAATCGACCTACGACCTTCGGCACCACCCCAGCAAGTACGAGTCAGTAGAAAACACCACCCAGGAGGAGCCCACAGTGGCTAAGGCGAAGTTCGAGCGGACCAAGCCGCACGTCAACATCGGCACGATCGGTCACATCGACCACGGCAAGACGACGCTGACCGCTGCCATCACCAAGGTCCTGCACGACAAGTACCCGGACCTGAACCCGTTCACCCCGTTCGACGAGATCGACAAGGCTCCCGAGGAGCGTCAGCGCGGCATCACGATCTCGATCGCGCACGTCGAGTACCAGACCGAGGCGCGCCACTACGCGCACGTCGACTGCCCGGGCCACGCGGACTACATCAAGAACATGATCACCGGCGCGGCGCAGATGGACGGCGCGATCCTCGTGGTCGCCGCCACCGACGGCCCGATGCCGCAGACGCGTGAGCACGTGCTGCTCGCCCGCCAGGTCGGCGTGCCGGCTCTGGTCGTGGCGCTCAACAAGTGCGACATGGTCGACGACGAGGAGCTCATCGAGCTCGTCGAGATGGAGGTGCGCGAGCTCCTCTCCGAGTACGAGTTCCCGGGCGACGACATCCCCGTCGTACGCGTGGCTGCCTTCCCGGCGCTCAACGGCGACGAGAAGTGGGGCGCCAGCGTCCTCGAGCTCATGGACGCCGTCGACGAGGCCATCCCGACCCCCGAGCGTGAGACGGACAAGCCGTTCCTCATGCCGGTCGAGGACGTCTTCACCATCACCGGTCGTGGCACGGTCATCACCGGCCGCATCGAGCGGGGCATCGTGAAGGTCAACGAGGAGGTCGAGATCGTCGGCATCCGCGAGGGCTCGCAGAAGACGACCGTCACCGGTGTCGAGATGTTCCGCAAGCTGCTCGACGAGGGCCAGGCGGGCGAGAACGTCGGCCTGCTCCTCCGTGGCACCAAGCGCGAGGACGTCGAGCGCGGCATGGTCGTGATCAAGCCGGGCACCACCACCCCGCACACCAACTTCGAGGCGAACGTCTACATCCTCTCGAAGGAGGAGGGCGGCCGTCACACGCCGTTCTTCAACAACTACCGTCCGCAGTTCTACTTCCGGACCACGGACGTCACCGGCGTCGTCACGCTGCCCGAGGGCACCGAGATGGTCATGCCGGGCGACAACACCGAGATGTCGGTCGAGCTGATCCAGCCGATCGCCATGGACGAGGGTCTGCGCTTCGCGATCCGCGAGGGCGGCCGTACCGTCGGCGCCGGCCGGGTCACCAAGATCACGAAGTGAGGACCGGCGGATCGAGCTTGCTCGAATCCGCTCCGAACTGAAGTGATCCCAGCGAGCGGAGCGAGCTGGACGATCGCCAAGTGATCTGACCCGACCTCGAGTCACCGGGAACCCCCGTCAGCCTCCGGCTGGCGGGGGTTCTCGTCTGTGTCGGTCCGGGGGACCGGACCACCCCGCGTCGGCGGGCGCTCAGGAGCGGTTGTGCGCGACCGCCGCGCGGACCAGCTCCCTGAACGCACCCTCGTCGAGCGCGTCGTCCTCGCGGAGGTCGATGGCCCGGCGGGTGCCGGCGTCGAGGCTGGCGTTGAACAGACCGGACGGGTCGTCCAGGGAGGCGCCCTGGGCGAAGGTGAGCTTCACCTTGTCCTGATAGGTCTCGACCGTGCACACGAGGCCGTCGCAGGAGAAGGTCGGGACGCCGTCGGGGTTCGACGCCTTGCGCCACTTGGCCTCCTCGACGACGTCGGGCTCGGCCGCGGTGATGAGGGTGCGCAGCCGCTCGACCAGGTCGGTTCGCCAGTCGTCGCTCACCCGGGCGAACCTAGCCGAGCAGGGCGTCGAGGGCGGCGGCGAACACCTCGGTGTGGCGGTCCACGTCGGCCTCGGTGTGGGCCGGGCAGAACAGCGCCATGTTGTGGAACGGCGTGAGCAGGACGCCGCGGTTGAGGCACCACAGGTGCAGGAACCCCTCGAGCTCCTCGTCCACCGCGGCGGCCGCCGCGGCCCCGTCGCGCGGGGGCGGGCAGAACCAGTACTCCGCGCGGCAGCCGAGCCGCTGCACGTGCCACGGCAGGTCGTGCGCCGCGATCGCGGAGGCGACGCCGGCGGTGAACCGCTCGGCCAGGGGCACCGCGACCGCGAAGTCCTCCTCCCGGAGGGCGTGGGACAGCGTGGCGCGGATCGCGGACAGGGCCAGGGCGCTGCCGGTGAGGGTGCCGCCGACGCCGGCCACGTCGATGTCGTGGCCCAGCATCGGCCCGGAGAGGCGGTCGGCCACCTCCGTGGTCATGCCGTACGCCGCGCAGGGGATGCCGCCGCCGATCGCCTTGCCGACCACCAGCAGGTCGGGCTCGAGCCCCCAGTCGGCCGTGCAGCCACCGGGGCCGGCGCACATCGTGTGCGTCTCGTCCACGACCAGCAGCACGCCGTGCCGGCGGGTGATCTCCCGGACCGCCGCCGAGTAGCCCTCGTCGGGAAGCACGATCCCGATGTTGGTGAGCGCCGGCTCCATCAGCAGGCAGGCGACGTCGCCGCGGGCCAGCCGGGCGTCGAGCGCGGCCAGGTCGTTGAAGGGCACGACGGCGGTGGTCTCGGCCACGTCGACCTGGGGGCCGAGCGCGCCGGGGCGGGGCTCGACGGCGCCGGAGGGCGAGAGCACGGCCAGGGCCTCGTCGACGGTCCCGTGGTAGCACCAGTCCATCACCGCGACCCGCGGACGGCCGGTGAGGTGACGGGCGAACCGGAGCACGAACCGGTTGGCGTCGGTGGCGGAGATCGCGAGCTGCCAGAACGGCAGCCCGAACCGCCGGCCCAGCTCGGCACCGACCCACGCGGCGTCGGGCGACGGGAGCATCGCGGTGGCGCCGGCCGCCACCCGCGCCGCGACCGCCTCGGTCACGGCGGGGAGCGCGTGGCCGGGCATCGCGCCGGTGTCGCCGAGGCAGAGGTCGACGTACTCGAGCCCGTCGGCGTCGACCAGGTGTCCGCCCCGCGCCGAGGCGACCGAGACCGGGAACGAGCCCGGCCACCGCGTCATCCACGGCATCGGCACGCCGGCCAGCAGCGTGGTGCGTCTGCTCCCGGGCCAGCGCCGCCGAGCGCGGGTGCAGGTCGACGAAGCGGGCCTCCTCGTCGCGGCGGAGCGTGGCCAGGCGGTCGCGGTCGATCACGGATCGCACCCTAGTGTCCTCCTACCGGTGGCAGGATGTGCGCCGTGACGCAGCAGCCGCCGCCGCCACCGCCCCCGGAGCAGCAGCCGCCGTTCGGCGGCTACCCGCCGAACCAGTACGGCGCACCGCCGTACGGCGGGTTCGTGCCGCCCGACCACCACCAGGCGGTCACCGTGCTGATCCTCGGGATCCTCGGGCTGGTGCTCTGCCAGCTGATCTCGCCGTTCGCCTGGGTGATGGGCAACCGGGTGGTCGGGGAGATCGACGCGAGCGGCGGTCAGCTGGGCGGGCGGAGCACGGCCAACGCCGGCCGGATCTGCGGGATCGTCGGCACGGTGCTGTTCGGGCTGGGCCTGCTGTTCGCGGTGGTCGTGATCATCGTCGCCGTGGCCGGGGTCTCCACGTCCTGAGCCGGTCCCACGCGGACGGCGCCGGCGCGGCCATCAGGACCTCGAGCCGGGCCCGCAGCTCGTCGAGCGTCGGCCGCCGCACCGGGTCGGGGTCCAGGCAGGCCGCCAGCAGCGGCCGGAGCGGGGCCGGCACCCGCGGCAGGTCGGGCGCGGCGCCTGGCGCGCTGCCCGTGACGCACTCGGCGAGGGTGGCGCCCAGCCCCCACACGTCGGTGGCGGGCGTGACGGCGCCGCCGGCGCCCTGCTCGGGCGCGGCGTACCCGTCGGTGCCGATGCTGCGCTCGAGCCGGCCGGGCCGGGTGGCCACGCCGAGGTCCATCAGCACCGCGCGCCCCTCCTGCACGACGACGTTCTCCGGCTTCACGTCGAGGTGCACCCAGCCGTGCCGGTGCAGGTAGCCGAGCACGGAGACGAGCTGACGGCCGAGCAGCGCGGCGTCGGCGACCCCGAGCGAGCGGTCGTCGACCAGGGCGGCCAGCGTCGCGCCCGGCAGCGTCTCCAGGACGATGGCCGGGGCCGGGTCCGTCACCACCTCGTAGCCGCGGACCAGGTGTGGGTGGGCCAGCGTGGTCAGGAGCCGGCCTTCGGTCGCGACCGCGTCGACCACGTGCTGCTCGGTGCGCCGGTCGGCGCGGATGACCTTCACCACCGCCCGGCAGTCCCGCGCGAGGTCGGTGACGTCGTAGGTGTCCACCCGGCCGCCGCGGGCCAGCAGGGCCTCGACCCGGTGCCCGGGCAGCACCTCGGCGCCGACGGGTACGACGTCCGGGTCGACGGCGACCGGGATCATCGTGCCGCCCCCACCTGCACCGGCTGGGTGTCGACACCGGCGTCCTCGAGGGTGATCACGCGGTCGACGTACTCCAGCGCGACCGGGTCGTGGGTGGCCACGATGACCGTGCGGCCGGCCCGGTGCCGGGCGACGGCGTCGAGGAGCCGCCGCGAGGTGTCGGCGTCCAGGCCGGTGGTCGGCTCGTCGAGGAAGAGCACCGGCGCGTCGCGGAGCAGGGCCCGCGCGACCGCGATCCGCTGGCGCTGGCCGCCGGAGAGCGACCGGCCGCGCTGGCCGACCCGGGTGTCGTAGCCCTGCGGCAGCAGCCGCACGAAGCCGTCCGCGTCCGCCCGGCGGGCGGCCTCCTCGACCTCGGCCCGACCGGCGCCGGGGCGGCCGAACCCGATGTTGTCGGCGATGCTCGCGTCCATCAGGGCGGTCTCCTGGGGGACCAGGGTGACCGCGTCGCGGACCGAGCGGGCCGTGAGGTCGCGCAGGTCCTGGCCGTCGATCCGGATCGCGCCGTCGAGGACCTCGACGTGCCGGGTGAGCAGCCGGGCGACCGTGGACTTGCCCGCCCCGCTCGGCCCGACCAGCGCCACCAGCTCGCCGGGCTCGACCCGGAACGTCGCGGACTGCAGCGCGTCGCGGCCGGCCCCGGGGTAGCGGACCCGGACCCCGGAGAGCTCGACCGCGCCGCGCACGTGGGTGAGGTCGCGGGCACCGGGCGCGTCCTCCGGGAGCGGCTCGTCGAGCAGCTCGACCATCCGCTCGACGCCGGCGGTGGCGGAGTAGAGGGCCGGCAGCAGGTTCCCCAGCGAGCGCAGCGGCGAGTAGCACTGCACCAGCAGCGCCAGGAACGCCATCAGTCCGCCGAGGGTGAGCCGGTCGGTGGCCAGCGCCCAGGTGCCCCCGGCGATCACCGCCAGGGTCCCGATGAGCTCGGCCAGGTCGGCCAGCGGAAGGAAGACCGCGCGGATCCGGGCGCCGACCAGCTCGGCGGAGGCGATGGCGCGGTTCTGCCGGTTGTACTCCGCGACCGCGTCGGCCTCGCGGTTGTAGGTCTGCACGAGGGCGGCGTTTGCGAGCTGCTCCTCGGTGACCGCGCTGAGCGAGCCGGCCCGGCGGCGCCGTTCGCGGGAGACGGCCTTGACCAGCCTCGAGAAGTGGGTGGCCACCCACCAGAGCAGGGGAGCCGCGACCATCGCGACGAGAGCGAGCTGCCACTGCAGCCAGAACAGCGCGCCCGCGTAGATGACCAGCCGCAGCACCGCGCCGGTCCCGGACGCGAACTGCCCGATCATGAACGACTCGACGGCGGCGGTGTCGGACGTCAGCCGCGACATCGTGTCGCCGAGCCGGTTGCGGTCGTGGACGTGGCTCGGGTGGGCCAGCACGTGGCTGAACACCTGGGTGCGCAGCCGGACCAGGAACCGCTGCGAGATCCAGGTGGACAGGTAGTCGTCGACCCCCGAGATCACCGCGCTGATGAGGTTCAGGCCGACGTACAGGGCCGCGATCCAGAGCAGCGGGCCGAGCGTGGCCGGCACCAGGACGTCGTCGACGAGCCGTTGGAACAGGAGCACCTCGAGCACCGCGATGAGTGGCGACCCGGCGAGCAGCACGACCAGGACCAGCAGCCACCCGCGCAGCGGCCGGACGTCGGGCCAGAACCGGCGCACGACCTGCCCGACCGTCATCGGTGGCGCCTCGCCCACGAAGGGCGCGGCGTCCCGCTCGGGTCGGAGCAGGTCCATCACGCGGGTCAGCACGCGGCGGGGGCGGGCCCGCAGGCCCGCCCCCTCGGCGTTGGTCACGGCCGTCGTCGGTTCGCGTCAGCCACCGGTCCGGGTGCGCGTCCCGGTGCCGGTCCCGGTCCCCGTGTTGGTCCCGGTGTGCGAGCGCCCGCCGTGGCGACCGCCGCGTCCGCGGCGACCGGAGACCCGGGCCGGCTGAAGGGCCTTGAGCAGGTGAGAGCGTGCCATGGTGCTTCCTCCTTGGGTGGATGCCGGTGGATTCCCCGACACCACGTACGGTGCGCCCTGACTGTGAGGTCACCGTGAGGGACCGGTGAGAGGGCTCTCATTGAAGGTTGTACGACAGGGTGAGGCGAGAATGACGGGCATGGAGGCGCGCGTTCCCCCGGCCCGGCCGCACCACAAGCTCACCGCGGACGGCCGGCGGATGCGGGAGGTGCTCAGCTACTCCCGGCGCGGGAACCGGTTCACGCCGAACCAGGCGGCCGCGTGGGACGCGCACCACGAGGGCTGGGTGATCCCCGACGAGGCGGTCGACGAGCCGGGGTTCTCGCTGGCCGCGTGGTTCGGGCGCGAGGCGCCGCTCATCGTCGAGATCGGTTCGGGCGTGGGCGAGGCCACCGCAGCGCTCGCCGCGGCCCGGCCGGCGTACGACGTGCTGGCGATGGAGGTCTGGCGGCCCGGGGTCGCCGACACCCTGTGGCGGGTGGCCGAGGCCGGGGCCGCGAACGTGCGCCTGATCGAGCGTGGACGCGGTCTGGTCGCTCGAGCACCTCGTCGAGCCCGGCGGGCTGGCGGAGCTGTGGACCTTCTTCCCCGACCCGTGGCCCAAGACCCGGCACCGCAAGCGTCGGCTGGTGGACGCGTCGTTCGCGGCGCTGGCGGCCTCCCGGCTGGCCCCCGGTGCGACCTGGCGGCTGGCCACCGACTGGGCCGACTACGCCGACCAGATGCGCGCGGTGCTCGACGCCGAGCCGGCTCTCGAGGGCGGGCCGGTGCCGCGGTGGGCCGAGCGGCCGGTCACCAGGTTCGAGCGCAAGGGCCTGGAGGCCGGGCGGACCATCACCGACCTCGCCTACCGGCGCCGCTGAGGCCGGTCAGGCCGCACCGGGCAGTCGCACCCCGGCGTCCGCGAGCAGTGCCTCCACGCGCTCGCGCTCCACGTCGAGCTCATGACCGACCGGCAGCACGCCGAGCAGCTGGGTCAGGCCCAAGCGAGGTGCAGCACTCGGCCAGCGCGCGGTCGTAACCGCGTGCGCACCGCCTCGACCTTGGTGTACGACGCGTGCTCGGGTCGAGGGCGTGGAACCTGGTCCCGAGCCGGTGCACGTCGGCGGTGATCGCCTCGATGGGACGCCCGGTCGGGTGCTGCGCGGTGTGGCGGTGCCGGGTCCGGGTGGACACCCAGTCGCGGAACGGCTCGGCGCGCCTGCTGAGCGCGAGTCCCAGCAGGTAGGCGAGGCCGCACAGCAGCGCGAAGCACACCAGGAGGGCGGCCAGCGCTGGCAACGTCATGTCCCGACGGTACGTCGCAGCGTGCGGCCCGTCATCCCTGCAGGAGGGCCAGCTCCTCGTCGACGTACGGGTCTTCTTCACCGGCGGCCTCGAGCTCGGCCTTGAGCGCGGTCTGCACGGCCAGTGCCTCGTCCCGGCGGCCGAGCTCGCGCAGGGCCCAGCCGACCATCCACCTCGCCACCCGGGTGCGGCCGACGTCGCCGATCCGCTCCCGGGCCGCCAGCGCCTCCTCGAAGGCGGCCAGCGCGGCGGGCCAGTCGCCGGCGTCGGCGTAGGTCATGCCGAGGTTGTTGAGCAGGCTGGCGTCCCAGTTGCGGGCCGCCGGGTCGGTGGCGCCGCGGGCCGCGGCCAGCGCCTCCTCGGTCAGCCGCCGCTGCTCCTCCTCCGGTGCGACCAGCGCGACCATGTGCAGGGCGTCGACGTGCAGCGCCTCCAGCCCGCGTCTCGCGGGCCCCGGCCGCCGCGGCCTCGAAGTGCGGGCGGGCCTCGTCGGGCTCGCCCGCCGAGCGGAGCAGCCGGCCGCGCTCGAGCGCGGCGCGGGTCGCGACCTCGGCGTCGTCGACGGACAGGTCGTCGAGGACCGCGTGCCCCTCGTCGTACCGCTCCTGGAGGCCGAGCGCCCGCGCCACCTGGGTCAGCAGCGACCAGCCGGTCGGTGCCCTCTGCGATGTCGGCGGCGGCCCGGAACCGGGCTCCGAACCAGCCGGGTCGTCGAAGTCCCAGAGCGCGGCCACGTCGGTCATGGCGCCAACTCTGCCCCATGGGTTCCTGCCTGGGACAGCGACGGCCGGACCGCTGAGAGACTCGTCCCGATGCGCTCTCAACCTTTGCCCGTCGGGCGTCGTCCTTTGTCACCGTGACCGCGACCGAGCTGAGCTTCAGCGACTTCATGGCCGCGCGCTGGGCGCCGCTGTACCGGACGGCGTACCTGCTCACCGGCGACCAGCACGAGGCCGAGGAGCTGCTGCAGTCGGCGCTGGCGAGGACGTGCGTGCGCTGGGCCTCGATCCGCGAGAAGGGTGCGGCCGACGCGTACGTGCGCCGCGCGATGGTGCACCAGCTGGCCAGCCGGTGGCGCCGGCCGCGCCGGGAGTTCGCCACCGACCAGCTGCCCGAGCGCGGCCACGGCGGCGGCGTGGACGTGCGCGCCGACCACCTCGCCCTGTGGGAGGAGATCCGCAGGCTGCCCCCGCGCATGCGGGCCACGCTCGTGCTGCGGTACCTCGAGGACCTCACCGAGGAGGCGACCGCGCGTGAGCTCGGGGTCTCCGTCGGCTCGGTCAAGAGCCAGACCCACCACGCGCTCAAGCGGCTGCGCGCCGCGCTGCCCGACCTGGAGCCGCAGTCATGAACGTCACCGAGATCCGCGAGACCCTCACGTCCGTCTCCGACGCCGTCCCCGTCCCGGCGCCCGATCCGCTCGCCTTCCGGCGCCGGGTGACGCGGGTCCGGCGGCGGCGCACGGCCGGTCGGGTGGCCGGCGCCGTGGCCGCGGTGGCCGTGGTCGCGTCCGGGGCGGTCGTGGCCCTGGGCGGCGACGAGCCGACGCACCGGACCGACCCGGCCCCACCGTCGGTCGTCGTCGAGGGCGGGACCCCGGTGCTGGTCGAGGGCCGGCTCCGCGTCCTCTCCGACGACGGCCGGCTCGGACCGGCCGGGCCGGCGGCGGCGCGCGTCGTCGGTACGACGCCGCAAGGGGTCGTCGTGCTGACCGACGACGGGCAGCTGGGCCGGGTGGTCGACGGCTCGTTGGAGCGGCTGGTCCCCGACGCGGTGCGCACGGCGTACCTCGACGGCGACGCGGTCGTCTTCGAGAACCTCGACGGACTCGTGCGGTGGTGGGGGATCGACCCGACCGTCCGGTCGAGGGCCAGCGCCCAGACCGAGCAGGGCCGGCTGATGGCGGCGGCGGAGGGCATGGCGGTGATCGCCCAGGCCACGGGGTTGATGCTGCACGACGCCGCGGGGGTCCACGAGCTGTTCCTCGACCCCGAGGCCGGCAACACCATCCGGGGCGTCGACGCTGCCGAGGGCGTGGTCGCGGTGCGCACCGACGTCGGCGTGAGCTTCTTCCACGACCACGGCCTCGTCGGCTCCGGGCTCGCCCGGGGACCGCATCGGCGCCCTCGCGCCGGACGGGCACGCCTACGCCCGCCCGACGCAGAACCGGCGCGGGGTCGAGCTGCTCGACCCGCGCACCGCGAACGCCACGCCGGTCGAGGGCCCGTCCGGCACCGTGGTCGACCTCGGCTGGTCCGACCGGGGCGAGCTGCTCGTCGTGGTCCAGGACGCCGACGCGCGCAGCCTCTGGCGCTGCTCGGCCCGGGGCGCGTCGTGCACCGCGCTGCTGGAGGACGCCACCGCGACGCTGCGTCTCCGCTGACCATCAGGCGTGGGCGAACTCCTCGCCGGTGTACGCCTTCTGCTCGACCAGCACCATCCAGTTGCCGGAGTTGTCGCGGCAGACCGCCTCGACGCCGTACGGCCGGTCGGCGGGCTCCTGGATGAACTCCACGCCCTTGGCGCTGCAGGTCCTCGTAGGTCTTGCGGCAGTCGTCGACGGCCATGCCGAGGCCGTGCATGTTGCCGCTCGTCGAGCGCGCGGTTGATCGCCGTCGACCATGTCGGGCGTGTGCGGCGGCCCGGGAACGGTCAGGTGCACCATGGAGCTCGGGCTGGTTCGGGTGGCTGACCGTGCACCAGCGGTAGCCGTCGCTGAGGGTGACGTCGCTGTTCTCCTCGAAGCCGAGGACGTCGATGTAGAAGGCCTTCGACTCGTCGACGTCCGTCACGAAGACCGAGGCGATCGAGATGTTGGTGATCATGCGCCCGACGCTAGGCCGAGTCGGCGACCGCCGGCTTCTCCTGGCTTGCGGAGGTCCGCTCGGCCAGCCCCCACATGAAGATGCAGCAGCCCGGGATGTGCGGCGCGCCCGTGGCGGCGTACCTCCGCTGGAACTCGCTCGGCGTCTCGCCCACCAGCTCGCGGAACCGGCTGCTGAACGAGCCGAGGCTCGAGAACCCGACCGCGTGGCAGACCTCGGTCACCGTGAGGTTGGTGGCGCGCAGCAGGTCCTGGGCGCGCTCGACGCGGCGGCGGGAGAGGTGGGCCGTGGGCGAGCAGCCGTACGTCGCGGTGAAGAGCCGCTGGAAGTGGTACTTGCTCATCCCGGCGACGCCCGCGAGCGCCTCCAGGTCGAGCGGCTCGGTGTAGTGGCGGTCGGCGTGGTCGCGGGCCCGGCGCAGGTGGACCAGGAGGTCGGCGGGGACGCTGATCACCGGCCGCGCACCAGCCGGCGCCGCAGCTCGGCCTCGCGGTGCAGCCGCGCCTGGTCGCGCTCGCGCCGGGAGGCGATGACCGCGGCGAGGTAGGCCTCGGGCGGGGTGCCGGGCGGCGGCGGCGGGAGCGACGTACTGGCTGACCTGGTCGGCCAGCCGGGTGCCGATGGTGACGCGCGACTGCGGGTCGAGGGTGCGGCAGCCGGCCGAGGAACTGGCGCACCGCGAGCGCCAGGCCGGTCGGCAGCGAGGCCATGTCGGCGCTGCGCGGCCCACGCCGCCAGCGGCGGCGGCATCAGCGTCGGCGGCGTCAGCCGCAGCCGGACCCGGTCGCGGACGACGTACGTCCCGGCGGCGTAGTCGCCGAGCCGCTTGCCGCGCGAGCTGATCAGCGCCGAGAAGAACGCCGGCACGCCCGTGAACACGTAGATCTCGACGAACCCGATCAGCGCCCGCACGAAGGCGTGCTGGAAGGTGATCGGCCCCGCGTCGTCGCGCACCGCGCGCAGGCCGCAGACCAGCTTGCCGAGCGACTTGCCGCGCGTCAGCGTCTCGACCGTGGACGGGTACGACCAGGAAGACCACGATCATCGTGGCGATGAACGACGCCCAGATCAGCGCGCCGTCGGCCTGCAGCGCCGCCACCACGAAGACGAAGATCGCGGCGACGAACAGGATCATCGTGACGACCACGTCGATCAGCCCCGACACGATCCGTGCGCCCAGGCTGGCCGGCGGCAGGTCGAGCGCGACCGCCTCGCCGGTGACCAGGTCATCGGTCGTGAGCGTCGCGAACTCGTGGGCCGTCATCGCCGCGAGTCTAGGTCGGGTTGCGGCGTGGTCGTGGCGTCCGGGCGTCCGCCCCGACCTGGCCGGGTGGCGGTTTGCACCGGCACCTCCACCCCTGGGGTCGAGGATCCGGTGCAGATCCCTGGGCTGGCGCCGGCCGTCCCGACAGTGCAGGAAATTCGAGGCTGCGCCGACGATACAATTCGCTGCACAGTCGCAGCCGGCGCTCCCCGGCAGGTCCTCAGCCGGCACCGAGCGTGCTCAGGATGTCCGGCCAGCCGGCGAGCAGCGTGGCCAGGTGCGTGGTCGGCGTGACGTGCAGCTCGGCGCCGGCGATGCCGAGCACGCCGACCCGCTCGAGCCCGAGGGCGTCCAGCACCGCGACGGCGTCGTCGGCCACCGACGAGAGCGTGGAGCGGGCCGGGGTGGAGGTGCCGTAGCCGGGGCGGTTCACGCACAGCAGCCGGACGCCGGCGGCCGCGGCGGCCGCCCGGCCTGTGCGGGCCACCCACCGGGTGTCGGGCGTCCCGTGGCAGACCAGCACGGTCGGCCCCGTGGCGGCGCCGCCGGTCCAGAGCTGGGCGCGGCGTCCGTCGGGAAGCTCCGTCTCCTCCATCGTCGCCACCCTAGGGTGGGGCCGTGGACCTCGACGCGTACGTGCTGGCGCACGCGCACGAGTGGCAGCGGCTCGAGCAGCTGGTCCACCGCGGCCGGCTCGAGCGGCGCCGAGAGCGACGAGCTGGTCGACCTCTACCAGCAGGTCGCCACCCACCTCTCCGTGGTCCGCACGTCGGCGCCCGACCCGTCGCTGGTCGCGCACCTGTCGAGCCTGCTGGCCAAGGCCCGCAACAAGGCGGTCGGCACCCGGGTCAGCTCGTGGCGCGGCTTCACCGGCGTTCTTCACCGAGCGGTTCCCGGCGGCGCTCTACCGGCTGCGGTGGTGGTGGCTCGGCTGCCTGGTCGCCAACGTCGTGGTGACCGCGGTGATGATGCTGTGGCTGCTCGACCACCCCAACGTCGAGCAGAGCCTGCTCACCCCCGAGCGAGATCGACCAGCTGGTCAACCACGACTTCGAGGACTACTACTCGACGTACGCCGCCAGCCACTTCGCGCTGCAGGTCTGGATCAACAACGCCTGGGTCGCGGCCCTGTGCATCGCCTTCGGGATCCTCGGGCTGCCGGTGATCTACCTGCTCTTCAGCAACATCGCGAACCTGGCGGTCATCGGCTCGATCATGCACCGGCACGACCACGGCCAGGAGTTCTGGGGGCTGATCCTCCCGCACGGCCTGCTCGAGCTGACCGCGGTGTTCGTGGCCGGCGGAGTCGGGCTGCGGCTGTTCTGGTCGTGGATCGAGCCCGGGCGAGCTGACCCGCACCCAGTCCATCGCTCGCGAGGGACGGACGGCGGGCACGGTCGCGCTGGGCCTGGTCGCGGTGCTCATGGTCAGCGGGGTCGATCGAGGCGTTCGTGACGCCGTCCGGGCTCCCGACCTGGGCCCGCGTCGGCATCGGCATCACCGCCGAGGCTGGCCTTCTTCGCCTACGTCTTCGTGCTCGGCCGGCAGGCCTACCACCGCGGCGCCACCGGCGACCTCGACAGCCGCTACCTCGAGGACCGGGTCGCCACCTCGGCCTGACCTCGGGCGGGCGACACGCCGGTGCTCTCCACGTCACACTACTGCGCTATCCGAAGTAGTGTGCGCTGCATGGACACCACGCAGCTGCTCAAGGGCGTGCTCGACGTGGCGGTGCTGGCCGTCGTCGAGGACGAGGACGGCTACGGGTACGACGTGCTCCGCCGGCTCCGGGCCGGCGGACTGACCGAGGTCGGGGATGCCTCCGTCTACGGCACGCTGCGCCGCCTCTACGCCGCCGGCGCGCTCACGTCGTACGTCGTGCCCTCCGACGAGGGACCGCACCGCAAGTACTACGGCATCACCCCGGCGGGCCGCGCCCAGCTCGCCACCCAGACCAAGGACTGGGAGACCTTCGCGGACACCGTGACCGCGCTCCTGTCCGACACCCGTGCCGCCACCGCGCCCGAGGGAGCCCGCTCGTGACCCGCCCACCAGCACCACCATCCACCCCGAGGTCGCCGTCTTCGTCGCCCGGGTGCGCGCGCAGCTCGCGGACCTCGCCGAGGAGCAGCGCGAGGAGCTGCTCGACGGGCTCGAGGCCGACCTCTCCGAGCAGGTGGCCGACGGCGACCGGCTGCCCGACCCGGCCGCGTACGCCGCCGAGCTGCGCGCCGCCGCCGGAGTGACGGTCCAGGCCCGCACCCGCCGGCGGTCGCTCCGCCCCGACGAGGTGCTCGACCGCACCCGCGCGGAGTGGCGCTCGTGGACGTCGCACAACGCCGCCACCCGTCGCGTGTGGTCTGTCGTCGAGGCGCTCCGCCCCGCCTGGTGGGTGCTGCGCGCCTGGGTCGCCGTCACGCTGCTCGACCAGCTGGCGGGCCAGTGGGAGTACGTCTCGCTCTGGCCCACCCTCGGCGTCCCGCTCCTCGGCCCGACCCTCCTGCTCGCCGCGGTCGTGGTCAGCGTGCTGATCGGCCAGGGGAAGCTGTGGCCCGGGTCGGGCCCGGACCGGTCGACGGCTGCCCGCGTGGTCCTCGCTGGCGCTCAACGCGTTCGCCGTGCTGGCGCCGCTCACGCTTCACCGGCGACGGGAGCCAGGCCTCGGTGTTCGCCGGGCCCGACGGCTACGACGCGGGCTACCACGACGGCACGCACCGGCCCGGGCTCCGCAACGGCACCGACGTGGTCCGCAACATCTACGCCTACGACGCCGCCGGACAGCCGCTCCAGGGCGTCCAGCTCTACGACCAGGAGGGCCGGCCGGTCGCGGTGGCGCCCGAGTCGAGCATGGGTCGCGGCCGGGAGCGGGAGGTCACCTGTCCGTGGTTCAACGGCACGACGCCGCTCTTCAACGTCTTCCCGCTGCCCCAGCGCACCCAGCGTGCGCGGCACCTGCCTGGGCCGGGTCGACCCCGCCCGCGTCGGGCCCCAGGCGTTCCGGAGCCGCCGCTGGCGTCGGTGCCGCCCGGTCGCGGCACCCGCCCGGCCCCGTAGAAGGGCGGACGCTCCGCCTTCGGAGTTCTGCCAAACCGCCCACACCCGCGGCCGAAACCGCCGATCATGGCGCGGTGACCTTGTCGACCACGGTCGACGTGTCCGACTCGCTGGACGAGGCACGGACCCGGCTGATCAAGACCGCCCGGGCCCTCAACGGGGCGTGGGCCGCTGCGTTGTGCTCGATGCTGTCGCTGGTCGTCGTCAGCCTGGTGCTGCTGGTGGTCGCGACCACCCTCCGCCCGGTGTACGTCGTCATCTGGTCGGTGCTGCTGGCCGCGACCGGCTACAACCTGACCCGCTTCTGGCCCCGGCGCCACGCCCCGCTCGGGGCGGCTGCTCGGCCAGGTCGGAGCGCGTCGCACTGCGCGGCGTCCGTCGACCCGCGACGGCCGGATGGCGTGGCCGGACGTCGGTGCGGCTGGTCGCCGCGGCCCGAGCTCGAGCTGGCCGAGGGCGAGCTGGTGCTCGGGCTGCCGCTGCTGGCCTGCCTCGACGCCGACGAGCTGCGCGAGCTCCTGACCGTGGCCGCGGTCCAGGCCTCGGTCGAGGACGAGCGGGAGGTCCGCTGGGCGCTCCGGGTCGCGCACGGCGACATCGGCCGGCAGCTCGTCGGCCGCCGGCCGAGGCTGACCTGGCCGACGCTGCGCATCACCGAGACGCTCCGCGCCCGAGCGGCCGCGCTGGAGGCGGACCTCGGCAACTGGGCCGGCGCCTGCGAGCGCGCCGCGGTGCGGCGCTGAGATCGAGCTCGCGTTCGGGTGCGGCGGCGCAGGAGGCCCGCGACGAGGTCGCCGACGCCTGGGACCTGCTCCAGCAGGAGTGGCTCGCAGCCGGCCTTCGCGCGCGGCCGCCGGCACGTGGCGCCGTTCACCGGCCTGCGGCACTTCGTCGAAGGCGCGGACGCGGCCGGCTGGCTGGGCAGCACCCGGCCGATGTGGCCGACCACCGGTGTGATCGCCGACCTCGTCGCCCGGCACGAGGAGGCGGTCGCCCGCGAGCTCGACGAGCCGCGTCGACGCGGCTCCAGCCGATCACGTGGGCGGACCACCCCGCCGAGGTCACGCGTGCCGCACTGGCGGGCGCTCGTCACCGAGGTGCTCGACGCCGCCCGGCGGACCACCGGCGACCCGGCGGTCACCCTCGACTCCGTGCTGGTGCTCCTCGAGACCGGCGAGGAGCCGCGAGCTGGCCGAGGCCACCGCGGTCGACCGCGGGCTCGACGCCGGCGCACACCACGGCGTACGGCGAGTGGCACGAGAAGTTCGCCAGCCGACTGCTCACCGCCGCGATCGCCATCGCCGCCATCGACTCGCTCCAGTTCCAGCCGGAGTGGGCCTGGCCCGAGGGCACCCGGCTGAGCGCCGACGACGGCTGGACGCTGCCGCTGGAGTCGTCGTCGCCGAGGTGCTCGGCATGGTCCGCGACGGCGACGGGCCGGAGAAGGCCTACGGCGAGCTGCGGGAGGCGCTGGCGAGCTCGACATCGACGTGCACGAGCCGCTGTGGCTCGACCACGACCTCGTGCACCGCCCGGAGCGGCCGATCGGCTCGTTCGCGGCCCGGCAGGGGCTGGCGCGCGCGGATGGTCATCGTCACCGACCGCTCCCTGCACGTCTTCCGCGACACCAAGGGCGCCCGGCTGAACCGATCCGTCGCGTCCGGTCGACCCAGCGCGACGCCTCGTTCGAGCTGCGCAAGCGGATGCTCACGGTCTGGCAGGGCGACACCGACCGACCAGGTGCTGACCGTCGCCGCCGAGGACGTGCGCCGGGCCCGGATCGGCCCGGCGATCGGCGGGCTCTGGTGGCGGCTCACGCTCACGGGCGTCGACGGCACCGTCGTGCTGCGCGGCCG
This sequence comes from uncultured Actinomycetota bacterium, assembly GCA_963791175.1. Classification (GTDB taxonomy): domain Bacteria; phylum Actinomycetota; class Actinomycetes; order Propionibacteriales; family Nocardioidaceae; genus Nocardioides. Next base: position 526,873 of record CAWBRC010000004.1, on the reverse strand, counting down.
CGGCGACGGGCGCGAGGAGGAGGCCGAGGTCGCGGAGTGGCTCGGCGACCGGGTCGAGCGCCCCTGGTTGCACCGCGGCCCCCGCCGTGCGCAGTGCCCGGAACGTCGGTGGGCCTCGCGCGGCGTCACCCTGGGCACCCTCGCCCTGCTGTGGGCCGTGGTGCTCACCGCGGTGTCGCCCTCGGGGATGCCCGACCCGCTGCCCGCCCTCCTCGCCGTCGGCGGGTTCGGGGGCCTGCTGGTGGCGTTGCTGCCCGACGCGGTGGTCGACCTGGCCCAGCGGATGCGCCGGGCCCGGGTCTCCGAGCCCGCCTAGGGCATGTCACTCAAGTGGGCGGGCGGCGTCCGGCGCCGCCGGGACTTGGGAGACATGCCCTAGCCGTACCTAGCCCGTCCGTTCGCCAACCGGTACGTCGGCCGACAGGGTGTTGCCGGCCGGCGCCAGCGGGCAGGCCCATGCCGGGTCGTGTGCGCACGACGGCGCGTAGGCGAAGTTGAGGTCGAGCACCACGCGGCCGTCGGAGGACCCGAGGTCGGCGCCCTTGACGGTGTCGAGGACGTAGCGGCCGCCGCCGTAGCTGCCGGCCCCCGAGGTCCCGTCCTTCAGCGGCACGAACACGCCGCCGCCGTACGACGTCAGCCGCCAGACGTCGAGGCTGCCGAGCCTCTCGAGGTCCGCGACGCCGATCCGCTCGAACGTCACCGTCCCGTCGGTGCCGGTCTCCACCGACCACGGCTCCGGGTCGGCCGCGCGCAGCTCCACCTCGAAGCGGAACGCCGGGTCGTACGCCGGCACGGGCAGCCCCGCGAACCCCGCGCGGCGCTCGGGCAGCAGCGGTGAGGCGGGGTGGTCGGCGAAGAGCGCGTCCCGGCCGCGCACCCAGAGCGAGTGGGCCTCGGCCGGGTCCGCGGCCGCCCGCACCTCGGCGTACAGCGCGAAGGTGCGGCGCCGCCAGTCCACGACCTCGAGGGCGTCCACCTCAGAGCAGCCCGTTGGCCTTGAGGGAGAGGTAGTGGTCGGCCAGCGCGGGAGGCAGCCGCTCGGCGTCGGCGTCGACCACGTCCAGCCCCACGGTGCGGAGCAGCTCGGCGGTGTGCCGGCGGCGGACCATCGCCTGCTCGGCGGCCGCGGCGTCGTACACCTCGTCGATGGTGCCGCGGGTCGCGGCCAGCCGCTCGAGCTCCGGGTCGCGGACCGAGGCGAGCACCACCCGGTGGTGCCGGGTCAGCGACGGGCAGCACCGGCAGCAGCCCCTCCTCGACCGCGGACGGCTCGAGCGGGGTCAGCAGCACGACCAGCGCCCGCTGCCGGCCGAACTGGGTCACCGCGCCGGCCAGCGCCGACCAGTCGGCCTCGGCGATGACCGGCTCGAGGTCGGCCATCGTGTCCTGGAGGTTGGCGGCCACGTCGCGTGCGCCGCGCGGAGCGGAGCCGGGCCCGGACCCGGCGGTCGCCGGCCACGAAGTCGATCCGGTCGCCGGCGCGGGCGGCCAGCGCGGCCAGCAGCAGCGCGGCGTCCATCGCGGAGTCGAGCCGCGGCACGTCCTCGACCCGGCCGGCCGAGGTGCGCGAGGTGTCGAGCACCAGCACCACGCGGCGGTCGCGCTCGGGCTGCCAGGTGCGGACCACGACGTTGCGGTTGCGGGCGCTGGCCCGCCAGTCGATCGAGCGGACGTCGTCGCCGCGGACGTACTCGCGCAGCGAGTCGAACTCGGTGCCCTGGCCGCGCACCCGGATCGCGGCGCGTCCGTCGAGCTCGCGGAGCCGGGCCAGCCGGCTGGGCAGGTGCTTGCGGGACTCGAACGGCGGCAGCGAGCGCACCGTGCCCGGCGACGTCGAGGGTCTTCTGCCGGGCGGCCAGGCCGAGCGGGCCGCGCAGCCGGGCGGTGACGCCGACGGCGCGCAGGTCGCCGCGGCGCCGGGGCCGCAGCGGGGTGCGGAGCAGCACCCGGTCGCCGGGGGAGAGCGCGATCCGGTGCCGGTTGGCGGTGGCGCCGGCGGTGGGCTGCCAGGCGTCGCGGACGACGCCCGCGCACCCGGCGGCGGCCGGCGTTCTCGACCAGCAGCACCGACTCGGCGTCGTACCCCATCCGGACCGTGCCGACCGGGCGTCGGCTGACCGCCAGGCCTTGACGCGGCGGGGCCAGCAGCAGGTCGGCGACGACCAGCACGGCGACCACGAGCAGCCACAGCCGCACCGTGCTCGCCTCGGGCCGGAGCACGACCGGCACCAGCCCGAGGAGGAGCAGCAGCGGGACCCGACCGGTGATCGACCATCGAGCGCGTCCTAGCGGGGGACCGGCACCGAGCCGAGCGCGGAGGCCAGCACCTCGGCCACGTCGACGCCCTCGAGCTCGGCCTCGGGGCGCAGCCCGAGCCGGTGCACGAGGCGTCGCGTGCGCCAGCGCCTTGACGTCGTCGGGCGTGACGAAGTCGCGGCCGGTGAGCCAGGCCCAGGCCCGGGCCGAGCGCAGCAGCGCGGTGGCGCCGCGCGGGCTGACGCCGAGGCTGAGCGACGGCGACTCGCGGGTGGCGCGGGCGATGTCGACGATGTAGCCGACCACCTCGTCGGTGACCTGGACGGTCCTGACCGCGGCCTGGCCGGCGGCGATGTCGGCCGGCCCGGCGACCGCGGTGACCCCGGCGGCCGCGGACGTCGCGCGGGTCGAAGCCGGCCGCGTGCCGGCGCAGGATCTCCAGCTCGTCGGTCGCGCTCGGGGATCGGCAGCACCACCTTGAGCAGGAACCGGTCCAGCTGGGCCTCGGGCAGCGGGTAGGTGCCTTCGTACTCGACCGGGTTCTGGGTCGCGGCCACCAGGAACGGCGAGGGCACCTTGCGGGAGACGCCGTCCACCGAGACCTGGCCCTCCTCCATCGCCTCGAGCAGCGCGGACTGGGTCTTGGGCGGCGTCCGGTTGATCTCGTCGGCGAGCAGCAGGTTGGTGAAGACCGGCCCCTCGCGGAAGGTCAGCTCGCCCGCCTGCCGGCTGTCGATCACCATCGAGCCGGTGATGTCGCCGGGCATCAGGTCGGGGGTGAACTGCACCCGCCGGGTGTCCACCGACAGCGCGCTCGGCCAGGGTGCGCACCAGCAGCGTCTTCGCGGTGCCGGGCACGCCCTCCATCAGCACGTGGCCGCCGCACAGCAGCGCGACGAGCAGCCCGGACACCGCGGCGTCCTGGCCGACCACGGCCTTGCCGACCTCGGTGCGCACCGCGGCGAGCCGCTCGCGGGCGGCCCCGTGCCGACGGTCTCGGGGGCCCGGGTGTTCTCGGTCATGTACGGCGTACCTCTCTGTCGAGCGCGGCCAGCTGCCTGGCCAGGGTGATCAGGTCGCGGTCCGAGGACGGTACGTCGCCGCCCGGGCCGAGCAGCGCCGCGACGTCGTCCTCGGCTGCGGCCGGTGCGCCGGGCCACCTCGCGGACGACGGACGTCCGGAGGCGGCGGTGGAGCCGAGCCGCAGCCGCTCGGCGCAGCCGGGTCCGGGCGGCTCGGCGCAGCGAGCTCCGCGGCGTGGCCGCGGTCGCCCGAGCGGCGGTAGAGCCGGCCCAGGCTGCGCGTGGTCTCGACGGCGCGCACGACGACCGGCAGCGGCTCGGTGGCCAGCGGCGCCGAGCCGTCGGGCCCGCCACAGGATCACGGTGACCATGACGACCGCGCCGAGCGCCAGCCCCGGCCGGACCCAGCGCGGCAGCAGGATCTGCAGGCTGACGCCGTCGTCGCCGACGAGGTCGTCGATGCGAGGGGACGTACCAGACCAGCCGGTCGTCCTGGCCGAGGAGCCGCAGCGCCACCGCGGCGTTGTCGGCGCGCAGGATCTGGTCGTTGGTGAGCGCCTGGTCGGCGCCGAAGAGCATCAGCCCGTCGTCCGGCTCGGTGACGACCGCGCCGTCCTTGCCGTCGAAGCAGCTCGCCGTCCGGGTAGAGCGGTCGCGCGGTCGACCTCGAGGGTCAGCCCCGTCGAAGCGGGGGTCGTCGCAGCCCGGACGCGCGACCCTCGGCCAGCGCGACCTCGGCGCCGCCGCCGGGGGCGCCGAACGCGTCGGCCACGCCGGGGCCGGCGCCGACCACGATCACCGTGTGCGCGTCGGCGGCGTGGTCGAGCAGCCGGTCGATGGTGCTGGTGCCGAGGTACTCCGGGAGCACGACGACCACCGAGGTCCGGTCGTCGACGTCGATCGCCTCGAGCTCGTCGGCGTCGCGGGCCACCTGCACGTCGACCCCCTCGTCGCCGAGCACGCGGGCCAGCGCGCGGGCGCCGTCGGGGCCGGGGTTGTCGGGGTCCATCGGGGTCGAGGTCTGGGTGCCGGTGCCCGACGCACGACGGCCACGCGACCGCCGCGACCAGAGGCCAGACCGATCACCAGGGTCGAGCGGTGCCGGCGGACGAAGCCCGGGCTGCGCGGCGGGCGTCGTCGGGGCGGGGGCGGTCGCGGTCGGTCATCGGCGGACCACCAGGTCGTCGTCGAGGGCCAGCACCGCGGTCGGCCTGCTCGCGGGTGGCCGGTCGGTCGCCGTACAGCACCTCGTCGAAGAGCGCGCGCGCCCGCCTGCACGCGGTCCGCCAGCTCGGGGTACTCCACGGCGAGGGTGTCGGCGACCTCGTGCGCGGTGGCGCCCGGGGTGTCGGTCAGCCGGCCGCGCTCGACCTGGCGGACCGCGACCGCGCGGAACCCGTCGACCACCGCCTCCTCGAACCGGCCGGCCTCGAGGGCGGCCTCGGCCCGGGCGCGGAGCTCGTCGGCGCGTGACGACCTCGTCGGTGAGGACCGCGCGCTTCTCGTCGCGGTCCCGGGCGGTACGCCGGGCGCGCGAGACCAGCCAGGCCGAGCGCCAGGGCCAGCGCCGACGAAGATCACCATCGCCATCAGCGTGGACAGCGGCGGCGCCTGCGAGGCCCGGTCGAGGCCGCTGCTCACCTTGCGCGTCGAGCCAGTCGATGACCTGCTGGATCAGGTTCTGCTGGTGGTACTCGGGGTGCAGCAGCTCGCGGCGCAGCTTCGAGCGCGCCTCGGAGCCGGACGGGTCGAGCGGCGGGTCCGGGAGCAGCAGCACGAGGGGCGTCACGACGCCGTGATCCCGGCCTGCTGCATCAGCTCGACGTCGTAGGCCTCCTTGCGCATCCGCTGGTCGAGGTACTGCAGCGAGGTGACCGCCGAGGTGAACGGGGTGACGAACGCGGCCGAGACCACCTGGCGTCAGCGCCTGGGTGATCGACCAGGACGAGCAGGGCGTACTGCGCGCCGACCGCGACGCGTGGCGATCTGCCCGATGATGCCGATCGGGAAGCCGAGCGACGCTGCGCGGCGATGCTGCACCACGATGCACGGTCAGCAGCGCGATGCCGAAGGTCCGCCAGAACTGCTTGCGGGTCAGCGCGTAAGCCCCGGCCGATGGCGCCGAAGACGCCGACCGGCTCGAGCATCAGCGCCGGCACGGGCAGGTAGTAGACGCGCACCCAGAACCACACCATCAGGCAGACGAACGCCGGGACGCTCACCAGGCCCCAGACCACGATCGGGCAGCGCGTTGTCGCCCGCGGCGACGCACCACGACCACCCAGAGCAGCACGTAGACGCCCGAGCAGCAGCAGTGAACGACGAGGCCGAGCAGCAGGGCCAGCCCGATCAGCCGCCAGCGCTTGCCGCGGGTGGCCGCCCAGGCCTCGCCGAGGGTGAGCCGGCGGCCGACCGCGGCGGCGGCCGTGACGTGGGAGATCATCCCGGTCACCAGGATGGTGCCGAAGGTGGCCAGCACGGCGCCGAGCCCGAGCGACCCGACGAGCCGACGCAGCCGCGATCGAGCTGCGTCGCTCGGCGTTGCCGCTCGTCGTCGAGGGAGAGGCCGACGGCGAGGTACAGCACGCGCGGTGATCGACCACCGGGATCGCCATCGCGACCGCGGCGACCAGCACCGCCGACCCGACGGTCGCCTTGGGGTTGAAGCGGATGATCCGGAACGCCGCGTCGTACATGTCGCCGAGCGACGAGCGGCCGCAGCGGCATCGCCCCGGGCTTGTGCGCGGCGCCGAGCATCCCCGGCGCCGGTGCCCAGGCGCTCGGCGCGGACTGCGGCGGTGGCCGGCTGGGGGTACGTCGGGCGGCGGCGGCTGACCGGCGCCGGCGACCGGCGGCGGTGCCGGCGTACGACGGCGGCGGGGGCGGTGGTGGCTGCCAGCCGGGCGGTGGCGGCTGGGGCGGTCCGCCAGTCCCCGGGTCCGACATGCGCGCAATCCTGTCATCCGCAGTCGCGGCCGTGGCGGTTACCTTGTCGCCGTGCGCAGGAGCGGTGCGGCGGACGGGTGCGGTGCCCTGCTGGCCGTGAGCGCGGTGCTCGCGGGCTGCTCGGGCGGCTCGGACGAGGCCTCGGACGGAGCCGTCCGGACGACGCGCACGCGGGGCACGCCTACCCGATGTCGATCGCCGACCACTGCGACGTCGGTGCAAGCGCGACCGACGCCGACGCCACCGTCTCCGTCCTGACCGGCGACGGGATGACGCTGCCGGCGGCCGACTTCGTGGCCGCCAGTCCCCGAGCGGCACCGTGCTCGTGCTGCTCCACCAGACCGGGCTGCTCGGCCTGTGCGGCTGGGGCCGGTTCGCGCCCGAGGCGGCCGCCGCCGGCCTGTCGTCGGTCGCGATCGACCTGTGCGGCTACGCCGCGGCGCGGAGTGCGACGGACGGCGAGGCGACCCCGCCCGAGGACCAGGTCGCGCTGGCCGTCGCCCACGCCCGCGACGAGCTCGACGCCGAGCGCGGTCGTGCTCGTCGGCGCCTCGATGGGCGGCGCCCAGACCGTCGTCGCCGTCGCCCACGGCGTCGAGGTGGACGGGTGGGTCGACCTGTCCGGCGGCGACGGTGTGGGAGGTGACGCGGTGCTGCTCGACCTCGCTCCCGACGTGGCCGGCGCGCGGGCTCCCCGGACTGGTCGCCCACGCGCCCGACGACGACGAGCAGCTGTACGCCGCGGCCCAGCAGCTGGCCCCGACGCCAGCCGGCGCGAGGTTCCTCGACGCCCGAGCTCCGACCACGGCTGGGACCTGCTCACCGACAACCAGGGCACCCGTGCGGCCCGACGGCCAGGCGCCTCATCGACTTCGCGCTGACCGGGGTCTAGGCTGGCTCCGGCACTCCGCGGTCTCCCGCTTCGAGTAGTGCGAGGGCAGCACGCAGGCGGTGTCGAGGCCGAGCACCCGGTTCAGCCGGCCGAACGACGAGCCAGGAGCCCAGGCACATCGACAGCTCGACGATCTCCGCGTCGGAGTAGTGCGGCCTTCATCCGGCCCCAGAACTCGTCGTCGAGGCCGTGGTGGTCGAGCGCGTACCGCTCGGCGTACTCCGCGGCCAGCCGGGCCCGGTCGTCGAGGTCGTCGGTGGTCCGCCAGTCGGTGACGGCCTCGGCGAACGACGTCCTCGACCTTCACGCCGTCGCGCTCGGTGCGCCAGTCCTGGCAGAACAGGCAGCCGTTGATCTGGGCGATCCGCAGCCGGGCCGCCTCGAACTCGCGCAGGCCCAGCGTGGTGTGGTCGTAGACCGCCTGGGCGAACGTGGCCGCGGCCGGCCCGATGCCGGGCACCATCACGCCCCAGACGTGGATGATCGGGTCCTGGCCCTCGGGGACGTCGACGATCATGCGGGTGTCCTTCCTGGTGCGAGCCGCCCGCGTGGCGGGGGAGAGCGGTACGTCGAGGCCGTCGTAGAGCCCGGGCTCGGCGGCGCGCAGCCACGGGATCGCGTTGACGAGCCGGCCGGCGGCGGTGGCGTTGCCGCCGGCGGCGCGGTTGCCGCCCTCGTCGGTCGCCTCGAGGCTGACCTCGATCCGGGGCCGCCCCTCGATGATCGACCTTGTGCGCGCCGTCGCCGCCGTCGGGCGGCGACCGGCCAGTCGGGGGCGCACGCCGGGTGCGATCCGGGTGACGTGCTCGACCACGATGCGCGGCTCGCCGTCGACGATGCCCTGCACCTCGAACCGCAGCGCGCCCTGGGTGCCCCGCCTCGAACAGTGCCCATGCGCGTTGGTCGACGTCCGCCTCGAGCGGGCGCCGCTCCAGCGGTCTCGCGGATCTCGTCGAGCTCGACGCCCAGCGCGCGGGCGATCATCCGCACCTGGCCGCCCCAGACCATGGTCGGCACCGCCGGCGCGACCATCGGCGGCTCGTAGTCCATCGGCTCGCCCATCCCGACCAGGTAGCGCACCGCGTCGGGCTGCGTCGTAGGTCGAGTAGTCGAAGATCTCCTGGCAGCGGACCTGCGTCGATCGTCGCCGGCCAGCCCGCTGACCAGCACCGGGAGCACGTCGTTGCCCCAGCCGGGGTCGACGCCGGAGACGAACAGCGCGGCGCCGCCGGCGCGGGCCGCGGCCAGCAGCGGCTCGCGCAGCTCCTCCGGGGCGTTGCGCGGGTCGTAGAGCGCGTAGACGGCCGGCGTCACCACCACCGCGCCCGCCGCCAGCGCGCGCCGTACGTCGGCCAGGGCCGCGTCGGGACGGATGTCGCCGGACGCCGTGTACGCCACCGCCCCGGCCCCGCCCAGCGCGGCGAGCCCCGCGTCGACGTCGGTGGAGAGCGGCATGCCGAGGTCCCGGCCCAGCCCGGCGAGCTCGCCGGCGTCGCGGCCGGCCTTGTCCGCGGTGCTCGTCAGCACCGCCACCAGGGTCAGCCCCGGGTGCGCGTCGACGGCCCGGATCGCGGCCCGACCCATGTTCCCGGTGCCCCAGACGGCCACCGGGACCGGCGCCGCGTCCGGGTCGAAATAGAACGTGTTCTCGTTCTGCACAGACCGAGTGTAGAGCGATTTGGCCAGGTGCGCGATCTCTGACAAACTGTTCCGGTTGCTCTGGCGGGTTGCCGGGGTGCATCGCACTGCTTGACTCCTGAATCGCGTCTCCTGCGTGATTGATGAGTGTCGGCGTGCGTCCGCACCGAACCTGGAGACCCGATGCAGCCCGGCCGTTGCGCCGGGCGCCACCACAACAAGCACACGGATCCCGGTCTGTGTCGCACGAAAGCGATACGACACGCCCGACCGCGGGGGTCGGTGCGGGGTGTGGGCCGAGGGCGGCGACCCAAGACAGCAGCACCCAGAGACCAGACGGCAGCAGACGAGAAGGACGAGAGAGACCTATGGCGGGACAGAAGATCCGCATCAGGCTCAAGGCCTATGACCACGAGGTGATCGACACCTCGGCGCGCAAGATCGTGGACACCGTCACCCGTACGGGTGCTCGCGTCGCCGGCCCCGTGCCGCTGCCGACCGAGAAGAACGTCTACTGCGTCATCCGCTCGCCGCACAAGTACAAGGACTCGCGCGAGCACTTCGAGATGCGCACCCACAAGCGGCTCATCGACATCCTCGACCCCACGCCGAAGACCGTCGACTCGCTGATGCGGCTCGACCTCCCGGCCGGTGTCGACATCGAGATCAAGCTCTGAGGTTCGACAGATGACCATCGAACGCAACGTGAAGGGGCTGCTGGGCACCAAGCTCGGCATGACCCAGCTCTGGGACGAGAACAACCGCATCGTCCCCGTGACCGTGATCGCGGCCGGCACCAACGTCGTCACCCAGGTCCGCACGCCCGAGACGGACGGCTACAACGCCATCCAGGTCGGGTTCGGCGAGATCGACGGCCGCAAGGTGAACCAAGCCGCGCGCCGGCCACTTCCAGACGCGCCGGCACCACGCCGCGCCGTCACCTGGTCGAGATCCGCACCACCGCCGCCGGTGAGTTCACCGTGGGCCAGGAGCTCGCCGTCGACACCTTCGCCGCCGGCGACGAGATCGACGTGACCGGCACCAGCAAGGGCAAGGGCTTCGCCGGCATCATGAAGCGGCACGGCTTCCACGGTGTCTCCTCCTCGCACGGTGCCCACCGCAACCACCGCAAGCCGGGCTCGATCGGCGCCTGCGCGACCCCCGGTCGCGTCTTCAAGGGCGTCCGGATGGCCGGCCGGATGGGCTCGGACACCGTCACCACCCAGAACCTCACGGTGCACGCCGTGGACGCCGACAAGGGCCTGATCCTCGATCAAGGGCGCCGTCCCCGGCCCCAAGGGTGGCCTCGTCGTGCTCCGCTCGGCCGCCAAGAAGAACGTCGAGGAGGCCTGAGCATGGCTACCAAGTCGAACACAGACAAGGCCAGCGCCAAGCAAGGTCGACCTGCCCGCCGAGATCTTCGACGTGGAGGTCAACATCCCGCTGATCCACCAGGTCGTCGTGGCCCAGCAGGCCGCCGCGCGTCAGGGCACCCACTCCACCAAGCGTCGCGGCGAGGTCCGCGGCGGTGGCCGCAAGCCCTACAAGCAGAAGGGCACCGGCCGCGCCCGCCAGGGCTCGACCCGCGCCCCGCAGTTCGCCGGCGGTGGCGTCGTGCACGGCCCGCAGCCGCGCAGCTACGACCAGCGCACGCCCAAGAAGATGAAGGCCGCCGCCCTGCGCGGTGCCCTCTCCGACCGGGCCCGCGACGGCCGCATCCACGTCGTCGACGGCTTCGGCCTCGGTGACGCGCCCGTCGACCAAGACCGCGCTCGCCTCGCTCATCGCGATCAGCGACCGGCACCGCTTCCTCGTCGTGCTCGAGCGCACCGACGCCGTCACCTGGCTCTCGCTGCGCAACGCGCCCGAGGTGCACATCGTGGCCGTCGACCAGCTCAACACCTACGACGTGGTCGCCTCCGACGACGTGGTCTTCACCCGGGGCGCCTTCGACGCCTTCGTGAACGGCACCGCCGCCGCGAGCGAGCGCAAGGCCACCGTGGTCGAGGCCCCGGCCGACGACGCGGTCGAGGAGAAGGCGCCGAGAAGAAGGCCGCCAAGAAGGCCAGCGGCCGAAGAAGGACGCCGAGGCTGACGAGACGCCGAGGACTTCCCCGGCGCCGTCAAGGCGGACGAGGACGGCTCGGGCCCCGAGGGCTACGAGATCAAGGGCAACGCCCAGTCGATGAAGTTCCACGCCCCCGGTGGCCGCTGGTACGACTCGACGGTCGCGGAGTTCTGGTTCAAGACCGCCGAGGACGCCGAGGCTGCCGGGTTCCTCGAGGCCGGAGCAAGGCGTCGGTCGAGGCGACGCACGAGCCGAGGAGGACGACAAGTGAGCACCCTGCACAAGGACCACCGCGACGTCCTGATCGCGCCGGTCGTCTCCGAGAAGAGCTACGGCCTCCTCGACGCCAACAAGTACACCTTCCTGGTGCGCCCCGACGCCAACAAGACCGAGATCAAGATCGCGGTCGAGAAGGTGTTCAACGTCAAGGTGACGGCCGTCAACACCCTCAACCGCCCGGGCAAGACGCGGCGGACCCGCAACGGGCTGGGCAAGCGCAAGGACACCAAGCGCGCCATCGTCAGCCTCGCCGAGGGCCACCGCATCGACATCTTCGGAGGACCGGTTTCCTGATGGCCATTCGCAAGTACAAGCCGACCACCCCGGGCCGTCGCGGCTCGTCGGTCGCCGACTTCGTCGAGATCACCCGGACCACGCCGGAGAAGTCCCTGACCCGGCCGCTGCCCAAGAAGGGCGGCCGCAACAACCAGGGCCGGATCACCACCCGTCACCAGGGCGGTGGCCACAAGCGTGCCTACCGGATCATCGACTTCCGGCGCTACGACAAGGACGGCATCCCGGCCAAGGTCGCGCACATCGAGTACGACCCCAACCGCACCGCCCGGATCGCGCTGCTGCACTACGCCGACGGCGAGAAGCGCTACATCATCGCGCCGAAGGACCTGCGCCAGGGCACGATGGTCGAGTCCGGCGCCAACGCCGACATCAAGACCGGCAACAACCTGCCGCTGCGCCACATCCCGGTCGGTACGACGATCCACTGCATCGAGCTGCGGCCCGGTGGCGGTGCCAAGATCGCCCGCTCGGCCGGCAACGAGCGCCCAGCTCGTGGCCCGCGAGGGCTCGCGCGCCACGCTGCGCATGCCGTCGGGCGAGATGCGGTTCGTCGACGTCCGCTGCCGCGCCACGGTCGGCGAGGTCGGCAACGCCGAGCAGTCCAACATCAACTGGGGCAAGGCCGGCCGGATGCGCTGGAAGGGCAAGCGCCCGACCGTCCGCGGTGTCGTCATGAACCCCGTCGACCACCCGCACGGCGGTGGCGAGGGCAAGACCTCCGGTGGTCGCCACCCGGTCTCGCCGTGGGGCAAGCCCGAGGGCCGCACGCGCAAGCGCAAGGCCTCCGACGCCCAGATCATCCGTCGCCGCAAGTCCGGCAAGGGTAGGAAGTAACCGACATGCCTCGCAGCCTGAAGAAGGGCCCCTTCGTCGACGGCCACCTCGAGAAGAAGGTGGACGCCGAGAACGACAAGGGCAGCCACAACGTCATCAAGACGTGGTCGCGCCGCTCGATGATCATCCCCTCGATGATCGGCCACACCATCGCCGTCCACGACGGTCGCAAGCACGTGCCGGTGTTCATCACCGACTCGATGGTCGGGCACAAGCTCGGCGAGTTCGCGCCCACCCGCACCTACCGAGGTCACGTCAAGGAAGACCGGAAGGGTCGTCGTCGATGAGCACCACAGAGCGTCAGCGCACCAGCGCCCGCCGCGACTCGCTGCTCGGCGACCGCCCGGGTGCCTTCGCGAGCGCCCGCTACGTGCGGATCACGCCGCATGAAGGCCCGCCGGGTCGTCGACCTGGTCCGCGGCGTGCCCGTCGACCAGGCCCTGTCCATCCTCGAGTTCGCCCCGCAGGCGGCCGCCGAGACCGTGCACAAGGTCCTGCGCAGCGCCGTCGCCAACGCCGAGACCACCGAGGGCCTCGACACCCACGACCTCGTCGTGTCGGTGGCGCACGTCGACGAGGGTCCGACGATGAAGCGCTGGCGCCCGCGGGCCCAGGGCCGGGCCACCCGCATCAACAAGCGGACCAGCCACATCACCCTGGTCGTGCAGCCGGCGTCCGCGCTGGCGCCCGCGCAGCCCGAGCAGAAGCCGGCCAAGAAGGCCGCCACGAAGACTCCGAGCCCGCGCCAAGAAGGCCGCCGCCAAGAAGGCGCCGGCCAAGAAGACCACCACCAAGAAGACCGCGGCCAAGAAGGCCGCCGAGACGACTGGAGAGGATGCCTGATGGGCCAGAAGATCAACCCGAACGGGTTCCGGCTCGGCATCTCCACCGACCACAAGTCCCGCTGGTACGCCGACAAGCTCTACAAGAGCTACGTCGGTGAGGACGTCGCCATCCGCAAGCTGCTCTCCAAGGGCATGGAGCGGGCCGGCATCGCCAAGGTCGAGATCGAGCGCACCCGCGACCGCGTGCGGGTGGACATCCACACCGCGCGGCCGGGCATCGTGATCGGTCGCCGTGGCGCCGAGGCGGACCGCATCCGCGGCGAGCTCGAGAAGCTCACCGGCAAGCAGGTCCAGCTCAACATCCTCGAGGTCAAGAACCCCGAGATGGACGGCCAGCTGGTCGCCCAGGGCGTGGCCGAGCAGCTCTCGGGTCGCGTGCAGTTCCGTCGCGCGATGCGCAAGGCGATGCAGACCACGATGCGCTCGGGTGCCAAGGGCATCCGGATCCAGTGCTCGGGTCGCCTCAACGGCGCCGAGATGTCGCGCACCGAGTTCTACCGCGAGGGCCGCGTGCCCCTGCACACGCTGCGTGCCGACATCGACTACGGCTTCTACGAGGCCAAGACGACCTTCGGCCGGATCGGCGTGAAGGTCTGGATCTACAAGGGCGAGGTCGCCGGCACCCGTGCCGAGCGTCAGGCCCAGGCTGCGGCCCGCGCCGGCGTCCCCGGTCGTGGCGGCAACCGTCCGGCCCGTGGTGGCGGCAGCGACCGGCCCAGCCGCGGCACCCGCCCGACCCGCGTCGGACCGCGACGGCGGCGCCACCGAGGCTCGCGGCCGGCGCCCCGGCCGCCGAGGCGCCGGTGCTCCCGCCGCCCCGACAGCGCGACGCCCGGAACGGAGGGCTGAGCGCATGTTGATGCCACGACGGATCAAGCACCGCAAGCAGCACCACCCCAAGCGGACCGGTGCCGCCAAGGGTGGCACCCGGCTCGCCTTCGGTGACTTCGGCATCCAGGCGGTCGAGGGGCACTACGTCACCAACCGCCAGATCGAGTCGGCCCGTATCGCCATGACCCGCCACATCAAGCGTGGCGGCAAGGTGTGGATCAACATCTACCCCGACCGCCCGCTGACCAAGAAGCCCGCCGAGACCCGCATGGGTTCCGGCAAGGGCTCGCCGGAGTGGTGGATCGCCAACGTCAAGGCCGGCCGCGTCATGTTCGAGCTGTCCGGCGTCGACGAGCGTCACGGCCCGCGAGGCGATGCGCCGCGCGATGCACAAGCTGCCGATGAAGTGCCGCTTCATCACCCGAGAGGCTGGTGAGTTCTGATGGCGACCGGTACCAAGGCGCACGAGCTCGACGAGATGAACGACGTCGACCTCGAGACGCGGCTGCGCGAGGCCAAGGAGGAGCTGTTCAACCTCCGCTTCCAGGCGGCCACCGGCCAGCTGGAGAGCCACGGCCGGCTCCGCACGGTCAAGAAGGACATCGCCCGGATCTACACCGTGGTGCGCGAGCGCGAGCTCGGCATCCGGGTCGCTCCCGGCAGCAACGACGAACACGACGAGGATGGTGCCGCATGAGCGAGCGACCGAGCAGCCGCTCCGACCGCCGAGCGCGCAACAGCCGCAAGGTCCGCGAGGGCCTCGTGGTGAGCGACAAGATGGACAAGACCGTGGTCGTGGCCGTCGAGGACCGCGTCAAGCACGCCCTCTACGGCAAGGTGCTGCGCCAGACCTCGCGGCTGAAGGCCCACGACGAGCAGAACGAGTGCGGCACCGGTGACCGGGTCCTGATCATGGAGACCCGGCCGCTGTCGGCGACGAAGCGCTGGCGCGTCGTTCAGGTACTGGAGAAGGCGAAGTGATCCAGCAGGAGAGCCGTCTCAAGGTCGCCGACAACACCGGCGCCAAGGAGATTCTGTGCATCCGTGTCCTCGGTGGCTCGGGTCGGCGCTACGCCGGCATCGGTGACACCATCGTGGCCACGGTCAAGGACGCCATCCCCGGCGGCAACGTCAAGAAGGGCGACGTCGTCAAGGCGGTCGTCGTGCGCACCGTCAAGGAGCGCCGCCGGCCCGACGGTTCCTACATCAAGTTCGACGAGAACGCCGCGGTGATCCTCAGCCAGGACGGCGAGCCGCGCGGCACCCGCATCTTCGGCCCCGTGGGCCGCGAGCTGCGCGACAAGCGGTTCATGAAGATCATCTCGCTCGCCCCGGAGGTGCTGTGATGGCCCAAGGCTGAGTCCTCCCAGAAGGGCCTGAGCATCAAGAAGGGCGACACCGTCAAGGTGATCGCCGGCCGTGACAAGGGCGCCGAGGGCAAGGTCA
Organism: uncultured Actinomycetota bacterium; assembly: GCA_963791175.1. GTDB lineage: Bacteria > Actinomycetota > Actinomycetes > Propionibacteriales > Nocardioidaceae > Nocardioides. Next base: position 511,516 of record CAWBRC010000004.1, on the reverse strand, counting down.
TCCAGGTGCTCCGCGAGGAGCAGCGGGTGATCGTCGAGGGCGTCAACCGCGTCAAGCGGCACACCAAGGTCGTCAACCAGGGCGGTCGCGCCGGCAACACCGGCGGGATCATCACCGCCGAGGCGCCGATCCACGTCTCCAACGTGATCCTGGTCGACGGCAAGGACGTGACCCGGGTCGGCTTCCGCCGCGACACCGTGACCAAGCGCCGCCCCGACGGCTCGACGTACGCCGCCGAGCGCAGCGTGCGCATCTCCCGCAAGACCGGCAAGGACATCTGATGACCGAGACCGAGACACCGAGACACGAGGCCACCGACGGCCTCGGCCGCGGTGACCCCGCGGCTCAAGACGCGCTACCGCGAGGAGATCCTCCCGGCGCTGAGGTCCGAGTTCGAGATCGCCAACGTGATGCAGGTCCCCGGCCTGGTCAAGATCGTGGTCAACATGGGCGTGGGCGAGGCCGCTCGCGACTCCAAGCTGATCGAGGGCGCGGTCCGCGACCTCACCGCGATCACCGGCCAGAAGCCGCTGGTCACCAAGGCCCGCAAGTCCATCGCGCAGTTCAAGCTGCGCGAGGGCATGCCGATCGGTGCGCACACCACGCTGCGCGGCGACCGGATGTGGGAGTTCCTCGACCGGCTGCTGTCGCTGGCGCTGCCCCGCATCCGCGACTTCCGCGGCCTCTCGCCGCGGCAGTTCGACGGCAAGGGCAACTACACCTTCGGTCTCACCGAGCAGGTCATGTTCCACGAGATCGACCAGGACCGGATCGACCGCAGCCGCGGCATGGACATCACGATCGTGACCACGGCCACCAACGACGACCAGGGCCGCGCGCTGCTCAAGCAGCTCGGGTTCCCCTTCCAGGAGCGCTGAGAGACATGGCGAAGACAGCACTGAGGGTCAAGGCGGCCCGCAAGCCCAAGTTCGCGGTCCGCGGCTACACCCGCTGCCAGCGCTGCGGCCGGCCCAAGGCCGTCTACCGCAAGTTCGGCCTGTGCCGGATCTGCCTGCGCGAGATGGCGCACCGCGGCGAGCTGCCCGGCGTCACCAAGTCGAGCTGGTAGCCACCAGCCCAACCACACGTCACAGGTCCAGCACACGTCACAGGTCCGCACGGGAAACCAGACGAGAAGGAACACCAACACCATGACGATGACCGACCCGATCGCAGACATGCTGACCCGTCTGCGCAACGCCAACCAGGCGTTCCACGACTCCGTGTCGATGCCGCACAGCAAGATCAAGGAGGGCGTCGCGGAGATCCTCCAGCAGGAGGGCTACATCGCCTCCTTCGACGTCGAAGGACCCCGAGGAGGGCGAGGTCAGCAAGACGCTGACGATCACCCTCAAGTACGGCCGCAACCGTGAGCGCTCGCTGGCCGGCGTCCGCCGGATCAGCAAGCCCGGTCTGCGCGTCTACGCCAAGAGCACCGGCCTGCCCAAGGTGCTCGGCGGCCTCGGCGTCGCGATCATCTCGACCAGCCAGGGGCTGCTCACCGACCGTCAGGCCAACCAGAAGGGCGTGGGTGGGGAAGTCCTCGCCTACGTCTGGTGACGAGAGACCAGGAGGAGAACAGAACATGTCGCGCATCGGCAAGCTCCCCGTCCCGGTCCCGTCGGGCGTGGACGTCACGATCGACGGCCCCGTGGTGACGGTCAAGGGCCCCAAGGGCACCCTGAGCCACACCGTGGCCGCCCCGATCATCGTCGAGAAGGGTGACGACGGCGTCCTCGACGTCAAGCGCCCCGACGACGAGCGGAACAGCAGGTCCCTGCACGGGCTGACCCGCACGCTGGTCAACAACATGGTCGTCGGCGTGACCGACGGCTACGAGAAGCGGCTCGAGATCGTCGGCGTCGGCTACCGCGTGCTGTCCAAGGGCCCCACGCAGCTCGAGTTCCAGCTCGGCTACAGCCACCCGATCGTCTTCAACGCCCCCGACGGCATCACCTTCGCGGTCGAGAACCCGACCCGCCTCGGCGTCCAGGGCATCGACAAGCAGCTCGTGGGCGAGGTGGCCGCCAACATCCGCAAGCTCCGCAAGCCCGAGCCCTACAAGGGCAAGGGCGTCCGGTACGCCGGCGAGCACGTCCGCCGCAAGGTCGGAAAGGCTGGTAAGTGACCATGGCGATCTCGCTGAAGCAGCACAAGCACACCTCGGCTCGCGTTCGCGCGCGGCTGCGCCGTCAGGCGCGGGGCCGCAAGAAGGTCGCCGGCACCGCCGAGCGTCCGCGCCTGGTCGTCACCCGGTCGGCCAAGCACATCACCGCCCAGGTGGTCGACGACGCGGTCGGCAAGACGCTGGCCTACGCCTCCACCATGGAGGGCGACCTGCGCTCGCAGTCCGGCGACAAGACCGACAAGGCCAAGCTGGTCGGCGGCCTGGTCGCCGAGCGGGCCAAGGCCGCCGGCATCGACGGCGTGGTCTTCGACCGGGCCGGCAACAAGTACCACGGTCGCGTGGCGGCCCTGGCCGACGGCGCCCGCGAGGGTGGTCTGAAGTTCTGATGACCTGACCCCATGAGCACCCACACGACGTACGAGATGGAGAACCAGTCATGAGCGGACCCCAGCGCGGCAAACCGCGGGGCGGCGACCGGCGTGGTGGCCGCGACGACCGTCGCGGCGGCCAGGGCGCCGACAAGACCGCCTACGTCGAGCGCGTCGTCGCGATCAACCGCGTCGCCAAGGTCGTCAAGGGCGGCCGCCGGTTCAGCTTCACCGCCCTCGTGGTGGTCGGTGACGGCGACGGCATGGTCGGCGTCGGCTACGGCAAGGCCAAGGAGGTGCCGGCCGCCATCGCCAAGGGCGTGGAGGAGGCCAAGAAGCACTTCTTCCGGGTGCCCCGCATCCAGGGCACCATCCCGCACCCGGTCCAGGGCGAGAAGGCCGCCGGCGTGGTCATGCTGCGCCCGGCCGCTCCCGGTACCGGCGTCATCGCCGGTGGCCCGGTGCGCGCCGTGCTCGAGTGCGCCGGCATCCACGACATCCTGAGCAAGTCGCTCGGGTCGTCCAACCAGATCAACATCGTCCACGCGACCGTCGAGGCGCTCCGCATGCTGGAGCAGCCCGAGACCGTCGCCGCCCGTCGTGGGCTGCCGGTCGAGGACGTCGCTCCGGCGGCGCTCCTCGGGCCCGGGCCGAGCAGCCGGCCGCCGCGCCGGCGGAGGTGTCGTCCTGATGGCTCAGCTCAAGGTCCAGCAGAAGCGCTCGACGATCGGCTGCAAGGCCAACCAGCGCGAGACCCTGCGCACCCTCGGCCTCAAGCGGATCGGCGACGTGGTCGTCAAGGAGGACCGTCCCGAGATCCGGGGCATGGTCCACACCGTCCGTCACCTCGTGACGGTCGAGGAGGTCGACTGACATGACGCTCAAGCTCCACCACCTGCGCCCGGCCCCGGGCGCCAAGACCGCCAAGACCCGCGTGGGTCGCGGTGAGGCCTCCAAGGGCAAGACCGCCGGCCGCGGCACCAAGGGCACCAAGGCCCGCTACCAGGTCCCGGCCGCCTTCGAGGGCGGCCAGATGCCGATCCACATGCGGCTGCCGAAGCTCAAGGGCTTCAAGAACCCGTTCAAGGTCGAGTTCCAGGTCGTGAACCTCGACCGGATCAACGAGCTCTTCCCCGAGGGTGGCGAGGTCACCGTCGACGGGCTCGTGGCGCAAGGGCGCGGTCCGCGACGGCCACCCGGTCAAGGTCCTCGGACAGGGCGACCTGTCGGTCAAGGTCGACATCACCGCCCAGGCGTTCTCCGCCTCGGCCAAGGAGAAGATCGAGGCCGCCGGCGGAACCGTCACCGTCGCCTGACCGTTGCCCTTTGAGGGGGCTGTGCACCCGCTGGGTTAGGCTGCCGTGGTGCCCTCGACGGGTTCGAGGCACCCGCTGAACAGGAATAGAGGACCTCGTGCTGACCGCGTTCGCGAACGCCTTCCGGACTCCGGACCTGCGGCGCAAGCTGCTGTTCGTCCTGATGATCATCGTGGTCTTCCGGGCCGGCTCGCAGATCCCCGCCCCGGGCGTGGACGTCGGCAACGTCCAGTCGTGCATCAACGACGTGGACAACACCGGCATCTACAACCTGATCAACCTGTTCTCCGGCGGCGCGCTGCTCCAGCTGACGATCTTCGCGCTCGGGATCATGCCCTACATCACCGCGAGCATCATCCTGCAGCTGCTCGTCGTGGTGATCCCGCGGCTGGAGGCCCTCAAGAAGGAGGGCCAGTCCGGGCAGACCAAGATCACCCAGTACACGCGCTACCTCACCCTCGGCCTGGCGCTGCTCCAGGCGACGGGCATCGTCGCGCTGGCCCGCTCGGGCAACCTGCTCCAGGGCTGCGACAAGCCCCTGCTGTACAACGACAGCACCCCGACGTTCCTGGTCATGGTCATCACGATGACCGCCGGCACCGCGGTGATCATGTGGCTCGGCGAGCTGATCACCGAGCGCGGCGTCGGCAACGGCATGTCGATCATGATCTTCACCCAGGTCATCGCCACCTTCCCGGCCACGATGTGGGCGGTCGGCCAGGACAAGGGCTGGTGGACCTTCAGCCATGGTCCTCGTGATCGGCCTGGTCATCGTGGCCGCGGTCATCTTCATCGAACAGGCGCAACGCCGGATCCCGGTCCAGTACGCCCGGCGGATGGTCGGCCGCAAGATGTTCGGCGGCAGCTCGACCTACATCCCGCTCAAGGTGAACCAGGCCGGCGTCATCCCGGTCATCTTCGCCTCGTCGCTGCTCTACCTGCCGGCGATGGCCGCGCAGTTCAACCAGAGCAGCGACTCGGTCTGGGTCCGGTTCATCAACAACTACCTCGTGCGCGGCAACCACCCGCTCTACATGCTCACGTTCTTCCTGCTCATCGTCTTCTTCACCTACTTCTACGTCTCGATCACCTTCAACCCCCAAGAGGTGGCCGACAACATGAAGAAGTACGGCGGCTTCATCCCCGGGATCCGGGCGGGCAAGCCGACCGAGGACTACCTGTCCTACGTCCTGTCCCGCATCACGCTGCCGGGCTCGCTCTACCTCGGTCTGATCGCCCTGATCCCGTTGATCGCGCTCGTGCTCGTCAACGCGAACCAGAACTTCCCGTTCGGCGGCACCTCGATCCTGATCATGGTCGGCGTCGCCCTCGACACGGTGAAGCAGATCGAGAGCCAGCTCCAGCAGCGCAACTACGAAGGATTCCTGCGCTAGTGCGCCTCCACCCCACGAAACCGCTCGGTGCAGCGCGCTGCGCGCGGACGTGCTCTCGCTTCCGCGGGGACCCCGGAGATGAGACTGATCATCATGGGCCCGCCGGGCGCGGGCAAGGGGACCCAGGCGAAGTTCGTCGCCGAGCACTTCAAGATCCCCGCCATCTCGACCGGCGACATCTTCCGCGCCAACGTCTCCAAGGGCACGCCGCTCGGGGTCGAGGCGAAGCGCTACATGGACGCGGGGGAGTACGTCCCCGACGAGGTCACCAACCTCATGGTCCGCGACCGGATCGACGAGCCGGACGCCGTCTCCGGCTTCCTGCTCGACGGCTACCCGCGCACCCTGGCCCAGGTCGAGGAGCTCGACGGGATGATCAAGTTCACCGGCCACCGCCTCGACGCGGTGGTCGTGCTCACCGTCGACCGCGACGAGATCGTCGCAGCGGCTGCTCCAGCGCGCCGAGGTCGAGGGCCGCGCCGACGACACCGAGGACGTCATCCGGCGCCGCCAGGAGGTCTACGCCGAGGAGACCGAGCCGCTCATCGAGATCTACCGCGGTCGCGGCATCCTCATCGAGGTCGACGGCATGGGCGAGGTCGCACGAGGTCACCCAGCGCATCTTCGACGCCCTCGACGTCGTCCCGGAGTAGCCTGAGCCGGTCCGCGGATGGGCTGGCGGGACCGTGGCGTCGAGGTCAAGACGCCCGAGCAGGTCGCGGCGATGCGGCGGGCCGGCCTGGTCGTCGGCCGCACCCTCGAGGTGCTGCGCGGCCGCCGTGCGCCCCGGGGTGACCACCGCGGACGCTGGACGCGCATCGCCGAGGACGCCATCCGCACCGCCGGCGCGACGCCGTCGTTCCTCGGGCTACCAGGGCTTCCCGGCCTCGATCTGCACCTCGGTCAACGACGAGGTCGTGCACGGCATCCCGGGCGACCGCGAGCTGCGTCGAGGGCGACCTGGTCTCGCTCGACTGCGGCGCGATCGTCGACGGCTGGCACGGCGACGCCGCGATCACGGTGCCGGTGGGCGAGGTCGCGCCGGACGCTGACCACGCTGGTCGCCGACACCGAGGCCGCGCATGTGGGCCGGCATCGCCGCGGCCCGGCTCGGCGGCCGGGTCGGCGACATCTCCGCGGCGGTCGAGGCCGGCTGCGCGCCAGGCGGTCGCGCTACGGCATCCTCGAGGACTACACCGGCCACGGCATCGGTACGGCGATGCACCAGCCGCCCGGACGTGCCCAACGTCGGCCGGGCCGGGCGCGGCACCCGCCTGGTCGAGGGCATGGCGCTGGCCGTCGAGCCGATGGTGACGCTCGGCACGCACGAGACCGACGTGCTCGACGACGACTGGACGGTGGTCACCGCCGACGGCTCGTGGGCCGCGCACGCCGAGCACACCTTCGCGCTCACCGACCGCGGGCTGTGGGTGCTCACCGCCCTGGACGGCGGCGAGGAGGCGCTGAGCGCGCTCGGTGTGCCGTTCGGCCCGTTGTCCTAGGGGGCGGTGGGACGGTTCGCAGCGGGTACCTCGCCTGTGAAAGACTGCGGCTGCGGGAGGGGAGTATTCCTTCGTCGCGGGATCGTCAGCACGAGCGCCCCAGGGACAGCGGGGTGCGCTCCGGGCCCGCGGGCCGCCCCGGCGGGCCGGGCGGTGGAAGAGACCTTCGGCGGTCACCCGTCCCCTCGCCCCAGGAGTATCACCCGTGGATGTCCCCACTTGGCTCTGGTGGACCACCGATCGTCGTCACGGTCGGCTTCCTGCTGGTCGACGTGCTCATCATCGGCCGCCGGCCGCACGAGCCGTCCACCCGTGAGGTCACCCGCGACCTGATCTTCTACATCGGCGCGGCGATCCTCTTCGGGATCGGGGTCTGGGTACTTCGCCGGCGCGCAGTACGGCGGTGAGTTCTTCGCCGGGCTGGCTGACCGAGTACTCGCTCTCGGTCGACAACCTCTTCATCTTCATCATCATCATGACCAAGCTGCAGGTGCCGCGGCAGTACCAGCAGACCGCGCTCCTGATCGGCATCGTCATCGCCCTGGTGATGCGCGGCATCTTCATCGTCGTCGGCGCCGCCGCGATCAACCAGTTCAGCTGGGTCTTCTACCTGTTCGGGCTCTTCCTGATCTGGACGGCCTACAAGCTGGCCAAGGACGACGACCTCGACGACGAGCCAGTACGACGAGCCGCGGATCGTCAAGTTCGCCCGCGACCACCTCCCGGCGACCGACCGAGTGGAACGGCGTCAAGCTGTTCGTCAAGGAGAACGGCAAGCGGCTGATCACCCCGATGTTCATCGTCGTGCTCTCGCTCGGCATGACCGACCTGCTGTTCGCGCTCGACTCGATCCCGGCGATCTACGGGCTCACCAAGGAGCCCTACCTGGTCTTCACCGCGAACGTGTTCGCGCTGATGGGGCTGCGCCAGCTCTACTTCCTGATCGGCGACCTGCTCAAGCGGCTGGTCTACCTGTCCTACGGCCTGGCGGTGCTGCTCGCCTTCATCGGCGTGAAGCTGATCCTCCACGCGCATGCACGAGAACGAGCTGCCGTTCATCAACGGCGGCGAGCCCATCGACTGGGCGCCCGAGATCCCGATCTGGCTCTCGCTCGTGGCCATCGTCGGCATCCTGGGCGTGACGACGGTCCTGAGCCTGATCAAGGACTCCCGCGACCGCAGGGCGGCCGCGTCCGCGGAATAGCCGGCGGCCCCGGGTCGTTGATCCCACGGTGAGCGAGCTGAACCTGTCCGTCCTGGACCTCGTCCCGGTGCGCACCGACCAGGCCACCGCCGACGCGCGTGGCGGCCACGCTGTCGCTGGCCCGGACCGCCGACGAGCTGGGCTACCACCGCTACTGGCTGGCCGAGCACCACAACATGCCGGCGGTGGCGGCCACCAACCCGCCGGTCCTGATCGGCCTGGTCGCCTCGGCCACCTCGCGGATCCGGGTCGGCTCCGGCGGCGTGATGCTGCCGAACCACGCGCCGCTGGTGGTGGCCGAGCAGTTCGCGCTGCTCGAGGCCGCCTACCCCGGCCGGATCGACCTCGGCATCGGCCGCGCACCCGGCACCGACCCGGTGACGTCCTTCGCGCTGCGCCACGGCGCCGGCGGGGTCACCGACGAGGCGGTGTCCCGGTTCCCGGAGTACGTCGACAACGTGCTGGCGATGATGGAGCCGGCGGGTGTCGGGCTGAGCGTGGCCGGCCGCACCCACGCGCTGAAGGCGACGCCGGTCGCCCGGACCGTGCCCGACGATCTGGCTGCTCGGCTCCTCGGACTACTCGGCCCGGCTGGCCGCCGAGAAGGGGATGCCCTACGTCTTCGCCCACCACTTCTCCGGCTCCGGGACCGCCGAGGCGCTCGAGCTCTACCGCTCCACGCTTCCGGCCCGTCGCCCGAGCTGGCCGAGCCGCGGACCTTCCTCACCGTCAACGCCGTGGTGGCCGAGTCCGCCGAGGAGGCCGAGCGGCGGGCGCTGCCGAACCTGCTGATGATGGTGGCGCTGCGCACCGGCGCCCCGCTCGGCCCCCAGCTCCTGGTCGAGGAGGCCGAGAAGGTCGACGGCTGCCCGGACGCGCACCGCCCGCTGATCGAGGCGATGCGCTCGCGCTGGGTGGTCGGCGACCCCGCCTCGGCCCGCGCCCAGCTCGCGGAGCTCGCCGCGACGTACGGCGTGGACGAGGTGATGGTCCACCCGGTCGCCGCCGCCCACGTGGGCACCGACCCCGACCGCAGCCCGGCCCGCGAGGAGACGCTGCGGCTGCTCGCGGGCCCGGCAATTTAGGGATTCTGAGCCGCCGACTGCACTAGACTGGCAGTCGGCCCAACATGGGTCTGTCTCGTGGCGCCTCGCGGCTGCCCGGAACGCCAGGCTCGACCTCGCTCACGCGGAGCTCTCGACGCTGTGCCGGGGAATGAGGAGCCACGGACGGCTGCATGAGGTCCACCCAGCTCGCAGCACGGGCTGGGAGGTTCGCGGGCCGACGGTAGACACCAGCACCAACAACGGATTGTGGAGGACATGCCGAAGAAAGAAGGCGTGATCGAGATCGAGGGCACCGTCGTGGAGGCCCTCCCCAACGCGATGTTCCGCGTGGAGCTGAGCAACGGGCACAAGGTTCTCGCCCACATCAGCGGCAAGATGCGCCAGCACTACATCCGGATCCTCCCCGAGGACCGCGTGGTGGTGGAGCTCTCGCCGTACGACCTCACCCGTGGTCGCATCGTCTACCGCTACAAGTAACGCCCGCAGCCGACAGAAGAGGACCTCATCCGATGAAGGTCAACCCGAGCGTCAAGCCGATCTGTGACAAGTGCAAGGTGATCCGTCGCCACGGCCGCGTCATGGTCATCTGCGAGAACCCGCGCCACAAGCAGCGCCAGGGCTGAGCACCGCAGCGCACCGCAGCACCACAACTGAACACCCACATCGTGATCGCTAGCCCGTCCCACGACGGGTGAAGCCACCTCCGGAGCAGACGGCCGGAGCCCGACCGAGGCAGGACCGGGACGCGACACGACCGACACCGCTGCGAACCACGTAAGGAAACCGCCACATGGCACGCCTCGTTGGTGTGGACCTCCCGCGCGACAAGCGCATCGAGATCGCACTCACCTACATCTACGGCATCGGCCGTACCCGCGCCCAGCAGCTCCTCGCCGACGACCGGGGTCAACCCCGACGCCCGGGTCCACGAGCTGGGCGACGCCGAGCTGGTCAAGCTCCGCGACGAGATCGAGGCCAACTTCAAGATCGAGGGTGACCTCCGTCGCGAGGTCCAGGCCGACATCCGTCGCAAGATCGAGATCGGCTCCTACCAGGGTCGCCGTCACCGCCAGGGCCTGCCGGTCCGCGGTCAGCGCACCAAGACCAACGCTCGCACCCGCAAGGGTCCGAAGCGCACCGTTGCCGGCAAGAAGAAGGCGAAGTGATCTAGAGATGCCCCCCAAGACTCGCGCGACGGCCAAGAAGGTCCGTCGCAAGGAGAAGAAGAACATCGCTCAGGGCGAGGCCCACATCAAGAGCACGTTCAACAACACGATCGTCACGATCACCGACCCGACCGGTGCGGTGATCTCGTGGGCCTCGGCCGGCACCGTCGGCTTCAAGGGCTCGCGCAAGTCCACCCCGTTCGCCGCGCAGATGGCCGCCGAGGCCGCCGGTCGCCGGGCGATGGACCACGGCATGAAGAAGATCGACGTCTTCGTCAAGGGCCCGGGCTCGGGCCGCGAGACCGCGATCCGCTCCCTGGGTGCGATCGGCCTCGAGGTCGGCACCATCCAGGACGTCACGCCCACCCCCCACAACGGTTGCCGCCCGCCCAAGCGCCGGCGCGTCTGACCCGAGACAGAAGGAGAGACTGACATGGCCCGTTACACCGGCCCCATGACCAAGAAGTCGCGCCGTCTCGGTGTCGACCTCGTCGGAGGAGACGCTGCCTACGAGCGTCGTCCCTACCCGCCCGGCCAGCACGGCCGCGGCCGGATCAAGGAGAGCGAGTACCTGCTTGCAGCTCCGCGAGAAGCAGAAGGCCCGCTACACCTACGGCGTCCTCGAGAAGCAGTTCCACAACTACTACACCGAGGCCTCGCGTCGCGCCGGCAAGACCGGTGACAACCTGCTCCAGCTCCTGGAGTGCCGCCTCGACAACGTCGTCTACCGCGCCGGCTTCGCCCGGACCCGTCGCCACGCCCGCCAGCTGGTGGCCCACGGCCACTTCAAGGTCAACGGCAAGAAGGTCGACATCCCGTCGTACCAGGTCTCCGCCCACGACGTCATCGACGTCCGGGAGAAGTCGCTGGAGATGACGCCGTTCATCGTGGCTCGCGAGACCCACGGCGAGCGGCACGTCCCGGCGTGGCTCGAGGCGCTGCCGACCCGGATGCGGATCCTCGTGCACTCGGTCCCGGTCCGGGCCCAGATCGACATCCCGGTCCAGGAGCAGCTCATCGTCGAGTACTACTCCAAGAAGTAGTCCTCACCGCACATCAGAACTTCCACTACCTTCGCCGCCGCAACATGTTCGGGCCCGTCAAATAGCGGTCGGGCCCGGAAAGGAAAGAACCAGTGCTCATCGCACAGCGCCCCACCCTGTCGGAGGAGTCCGTCGACGAGTTCCGTTCGCGGTTCGTCATCGAGCCGCTGGAGCCCGGCTTCGGCTACACGCTCGGCAACTCGCTGCGTCGCACGCTGCTGTCCTCGATCCCGGGTGCCTCGGTCACGAGCATCCGGATCGACTCCGTGCTCCACGAGTTCTCGACCATCGAGGGCGTCAAGGAAGACGTCACCGAGATCATCCTCAACCTCAAGGGCCTCGTCGTCTCCTCGGAGCACGACGAGCCGGTCACCATGTACCTGCGCAAGTCGGGTGCCGGTGACGTGACCGCGGCCGACATCACCCCGCCGGCCGGCGTCGAGGTGCACAACCCCGACCTCAAGATCGCCACCCTGTCCGACAAGGGCAAGCTGGAGATGGAGCTGGTCGTCGAGCGTGGCCGCGGCTACGTCTCGGCCGTCCAGAACAAGGGCGCCGACAACGAGATCGGCCGGATGCCGGTCGACTCGATCTACAGCCCGGTCCTCAAGGTGACCTACAAGGTCGAGGCCACCCGAGTCGAGCAGCGCACCGACTTCGACAAGCTGGTCATCGACGTCGAGACCAAGCCGTCGATCCGTCCCCGCGACGCGATCGCCTCGGCCGGCAAGACCCTGGTCGAGCTGTTCGGCCTGGCCCGCGAGCTGAACGTCGAGGCCGAGGGCATCGACATCGGCCCGTCGCCGGTCGACGAGCAGCTGGCCGCCGACCTCGCCCTCCCGGTCGAGGACCTGCAGCTGACCGTCCGCTCCTACAACTGCCTCAAGCGCGAGGGCATCCACACCGTGGGTGAGCTCATCAGCCGCTCGGAGCAGGACCTGCTCGACATCCGCAACTTCGGCGCCAAGTCGATCGACGAGGTCAAGGCCAAGCTGCACGAGATGGGCCTCTCGCTCAAGGACAGCGCGCCGGGCTTCGACCCGCACGCGGCCCTGGCGGCGTACGGCGACGACGACTACGACGACGCGTACGTCGAGGACGAGCAGCTCTGATCACCGCAAATCGACCCGCCGACCCGAGCGGGTCGTCTACCCCGGTACCTGACACGGCCGGAGAGAAAGAGAGAACACGATGCCCACTCCCAAGAAGGGTGCCCGCCTCGGCGGCAGCCCGGCCCACCAGAAGCTGATCGTCTCGAACCTCGCCACGGCGCTGTTCGAGCACGGCCGGATCACCACCACCGAGGCGCGCGCCCGCGTGCTGCGGCCGGTCGCCGAGAAGCTGATCACCAAGGCCAAGCGGGGCGACCTGCACAACCGGCGCGAGGTCCTCAAGACCATCCGCGACAAGTCGGTCGTGCACATCGCTGTTCACCGAGATCGCGCCGAGCTTCGAGGAGCGGCCGGGTGGCTACACCCGGATCACCAAGATCGGTCCGCGCAAGGGCGACAACGCCCCCATGGCGGTCATCGAGCTGGTGACCGAGAAGTACGACCCGAAGCCGGCCCGCACCAAGAAGAAGGCCGAGCCCGCCAAGGCCGCCGCCCCGGCGCCCGCCGCCGAGGAGACCGAGGCTCCGACCGAGCTCGCCGAGGAGGCGTCGCCGAGGAGAGCGTGGTCGCCGAGGCCGAGGTCGAGGAGGCCACCGACGAGGCTCCCGCCGAGGAGGCCGCCGCTGAGGAGGCCCCCGAGGCCGAGGCCGCGGAGGAGGCTCCCGCCGAGGAGGCCGACGAGGAGTCCGACGAGGACGCCGACAAGGCCTGACTCGAGCACGACTGCGCGTCGACCCGCCCGAACCTTCGGGCGGGTCGTCCGTCATTTCCGGGCTTGTCCCCGCGGCGGCGCCGGAGGATGGTGGTGACGAGGAGGTGCGCGATGCATGCCAAGGTGGGAGATCGCCTCGTCGTCGAGGGCCGGACCGACCACGACTCGCGCCGTGAGGGTGAGGTCGTCGAGGTGCGTGGGGCGGACGGCGCCCCGCCGTACCTCGTGCGCTGGTCCGACGGCCACGAGGGGCTGACCTATCCGGGCTCCGACGCCCACGTGGTCGAGGCCGGACTGACGGCTCAGCGAGCTCGGCCGGCCGCCTGCCGGTGCACCTCGCGCTGGACCCGCTCGTTGAGCCGGGGTCGGGACGCCGTGCAGCCGGCCGAGCAGCACGACCTCGCCGGCCCGGAAGTCGACCTCGGTGCCCGAGATCCCGCGGGCCAGGCTCTGGCCGAGCGAGTTCGGGCCCGTCGACGTCCGGTCGGCCCTGCAGCAGGTCGCCGCGGCGCTCGAGGTCCGCCTCGTGGCTGACCAGCGGTACGCCGGCGGCGGCGAGCACCGCCTCGGCCTCGGCGCGGACCAGCGGCCTCAGCTCGTCGGCCTCGTCCGGCAGCACCGTGCGAGACGTCGCCGACGGCGTTGGTGACCAGCTTGCGGTACTTCCAGGCCATGATGTCGGGCCGCGGCACCGACTCGAAGCCGGCCGAGCGCAGGTCGGCGGCGACCGCGCTCGGCCACCTCGTCGGTGCCGGTGCGGGTAGCGGCCGATGTCGAGGATGCCCGGCACCGGGTGGCAGCTCTGGACGACCACGCCCGGCTCGAGGTGCTGCGGAGGGCAGCATCACCGTGATCGCGTAGGTGCGGGCGAACCGGCGCAGCGTCGCCGGCTCGTTGGCGACGCCGTTCTGCGCGCAGACGACGGGCGTGCCGGGCGGCGCGTGCGCGCGACGAGGTCGGCCAGCGCGGCCTCGGTCTGGTGCGACTTCACCGCGAGCAGCGACGACGGTGTCGTCGGTCCAGGCGACCTCGGCCGCGGTGTCGGTGGCGCGGTGCGCGGACGGCGTGCCGGCCCTCCGCGGTGTCGAGCACCAGCCCGTCGCGCGCGGATCCGGGCCAGGTGCTCGCCGCGGGCGACGAGCGTGACGTCGTGGCCGGCCAGGTGCAGCCGCGCCGCCGATGACGCCGCCGACGGCGCCGCGCCGTACGAGCACGTAGCGAGCTCACAGCAGCTTCGGGCTGGTTGCGCCGCCAGACCACGAAGGCGAGCATGCCGCCGCCGGAGATGCAGCAGGACGCACGCCGACGATCGCGAGCGCCTGGTTGTCGGCGACCACGCCGATGACCGACAGCACGATGCCGGTGACCAGGTCGACCACGTCAGGGCCCAGGACGGCCGAGGACCCTGGCGGCCACGCGCCGGTGCGTGGCAGTTCGGACACGCCCCATCCTTGCACCAGACGGTGGTAGAGACGGGGCATGGAGCGCGGCGTGCTGGTGGTGGGGGAGTCGCTGGTCGACATCGTGCAGACGCTGAGCGGACACCTGCACGAGTACGCCGGCGGCAGCGCGGCCAACGTCGCCGTGGCCCTGGCCCGGCTCGGCCGGCCGACCCGGCTGGCGACCAGCTTCGCGGCCGACCACCACGGCGAGATGATCGCCGCCCACCTCGAGCGGGCCGGGGTGACGCTGGCCTGCGACCCGGGCGCCGTCGAGCACACCTCGACCGCCCGAGGCCACGATCGGGACGGCGGGCGCGGCGGAGTACACCTTCGACATCGACTGGCGGCTGCTGCCGGTGCCCGACGACGAGGACCCGCTGGTCGCGCACACCTGCTCGCTCGGCGCGGTGCTCGCGCCCGGTGCCGACGACGTGCTGGCGCTGCTGAGCCGGCTGCGGCGACCGCGCGACGATCACCTACGACGTCAACGCCCGGCCCGCCGTCACCGGCACCGGGCCGGACGTCGTCGGCGCGGGTCGAGCGGATGGTCGCGGTCGCCGACCTGGTCAAGGCGAGCGACGAGGACCTCGAGGCGCTCTACCCGGGCGCGGTCGCACGCCGAGTCGGCGGCCGCGCTGCTCGAGCTCGGCCCGGCCGCGGTCGTGGTCACCCGCGGCGCCGAGGGCGCGCTCTGGCTGGACCGCGAGGGTCCGGTCGAGATCGACGTCGCGGCCGGTGCGTGGTCGCGGACACGATCGGCGCCGGGCGACACGTTCGGTGCGGGGCTGATCGACGCGCTCTGGGAGCGCGGGCCGGCTGGGCGCCGAGGGACGCGCGGCGCTGGCCGCGCTGCCGCGCGCCGAGGTCGTCGAGGTGCTCGAGCACGCCGCCCGGGCCGCGGCGGTCACCGTCTCCCGGCCGGGCGCGGACCCGCCGTACCGCCACGAGCTCGGATAGTCGCGACGGGGGTCGGTCAGCCGACGGGAGCGGCCGCCGACCTGGTCCTCCGGGCGCCGGGCGCGAGGTAGGCGTGCACGAGCGGGACGACGGAGGCGCCCTCGCCGCTGGCCGCGGCCACCCGCTTCATCGAGCCGGAGCGGATGTCGCCGGCCGCGAAGATGCCGGGCACGGTGGTGGCCAGGTTGGCCGGCGGCAGCCCGTCGACCCACTGGTCGCGCGGCACGTCGCGGCCGGTGAGCACGAAGCTGTTCTTGTCGCGGGCCAGCTCCGTCGGCAGCCAGTCGCAGCGCGGCTCGGCGCCGAGCAGCAGGAACAGCCCGCGCGCCTGCTTGCGGGTCCGCTCGCCGGTGTTGGTGTCCTCGAGGGTCAGCCACTCGAGCTGACCCTCGCCGCCGCCGTCGACGACGCGGGTGCAGGGCAGCACCTCGATCCGCTCCTGGTAGCCGATCTCCTTGATCAGGTAGTCCGACATCGTCTCCTCGAGCGCCGGGCGCCGGACCACGATGGTCACCGAGCCGCGAACCGGCACAGGTGCAGCGCGGCCTGGCCGGCGGAGTTGCCGCCGCCGACCACGACGACGTCGTACCCCTCCATCTCGCGGCCGGCGGTCATCGCGGCGCCGTAGTTGACGCCGTTGCCGACCAGCTCCTCGAGGGCGGGTACGCCGAGCTTGCGGTAGGCCACGCCGCTGGAGATCAGCACGGCCCGGGCGCGGACCTCGTCGTCCGTCGCAGCGCAGCACGTGCGGCGCGCCGTCGCGTGCCGGGCTCGAGGCCGGTGACCTCCCACCCGGTGAGGAACTGGGTGCCGAAGCGGATCGCCTGGTTGCGGGCCCGCAGCGCCAGCCGCATCCCGGAGATGCCGCGCGGGAAGCCGAGGTAGTTGCGGATCATCGAGCTGGTGCCGGCCTGGCCGCCGACCGCCTCCGCCTCGAGCACCACGACCGTGAGCCCCTCCGAGGCGGCGTACACCGCGGCCGCGAGCCCGGCCGGACCGGCGCCGACGACCGCGAGGTCGACGACCTCGTCGGGCTCGTCCTGGGTGCGGGGGTAGATCGAGCGGGCCACGTCGCGCACCGAGGTGGCCTGGATCGCGCCGCGCGCCGGCGACCACACGACCGGGTAGCGGAGCTCGTCGATGCCGAGCTCCTCGACAGATGCGCGGCATGAACTCCTGCGAGCTGCGGGTCGTCGGGGTCGTAGACGTTGTTCTGCATGCCCATCCGGTCGAGGAAGTCGCGGATCGCCATCGTGAGCGCGTCGTGGACCGGCGAGATGACCTTGGCGCTGACCACCTCGGGCTGCGGGACCGTCGAGGTCCAGTCCGAGAGCAGCTCGGTGATCGCGTTGTGGAACTCCTCGTCGCGGTTGCCGCGCGGCATCAGCAGGTAGGCGTCGTACTTGCCCTCGCGCCAGCCCGGGCCGCAGCTCCTCGGCGTCGTGCGAGGAAGTAGTCCCAGTGCGCGGCGATCACGCGCCGGGCGGTCGGTACGACGAGACGGAAGCGGTGCACCGCCTCGAACATGTGCTGGACGTCGGGCAGCCGGGAGTCGCTGACGAACAGCGCCACCGGCTCGCCGGAGTCCTTGATCTCCTGCGCGATCTTCTCCGCCTCGGCGCAGGACCGGGCCGAGCGCAGCGTGTAGTCGTGCCCGTAGCGGCGGTAGAACACCTCGAGCAGCGTGTCGGCGTGGTGCTCGGAGACCAGGATGATTGCGGGGTCTGCCACGTCCAGCCTAGTCCGTGCCTCAGGGCGTGTCGCCCAGGTCCTGGCGGCGCCGGACGCCGCCCAGCGCCCACGCTGGCGTCGTTGCCGGCCCTTCGAAGACGCCCAGTCCGCGTGCGCGCCGGCGGCTGGCCAGTCGCGGCCTTGACGACTCCGGCATCCACTTCGCCTTGGGCGACACGCCCTAGAGCACGGACGCAGTTCCGGCCGTTGAGAGGATGCGCGGGTGCGGATCCGCCTCGACGTCGCCTACGACGGCACCGGCTTCCACGGCTGGGCGGCGCAGCCGGGGCTGCGCACCGTCGAGGGCGAGCTGTCGGCCGCGCTGGCGACGGTGCTGCGGCTGCCCGAGGTCGACGCTCACCTGCGCCGGGCGGACCGACGCGGGGGTGCACGCGCGCGGGCAGGTGGTGCACGTCGACCTCGACGGAGCTGCCGGAGGGCGCCGAGCGGCTGGCCCGCCGGGCTCAACGGCGTCCTGGCTGCCGACGTGCGGGTGCACCGGGCGGTCGGCGGCGCCGGACGGCTTCGACGCGCGGTTCTCGGCGCTCTGGCGGCGCTACGCCTACCGGGTGGCCGACCGGCCCGGAGCTCGTCGACCCGCTGCGCCGCGGCCACGTGCTGGCGTGGGCGCGGCCGCTCGACGAGGCGCTGATGAACGCCGCCGCCGCTCGCGCTGGTGGGCGAGCACGACTTCGCGTCGTTCTGCAAGCAGCGAGAGGGCGCGACGACGATCCGGACCCTGCTCGACCTGCGTCTGGTCGCGCGAGGCCGGACGGGCTGCTGGTGGCGCACGTGCGGGCCGACGCGTTCTGCCACAGCATGGTCCGGTCGCTGGTCGGCTGCCTGCTCGCCGTCGGCGAGGGCCGGCGCGACGTCGACTGGGCCGGCCGCGGTGCTGGCCGCGGCGCAGCGCGACTCCGCGGTGGCGGTGGCGCCCGCGCACGGGCTGACGCTCGAGGAGGTCGGCTACCCGCCGGACGCCGAGCTCGGCGCCCGGGTCGAGATCACCAGGGCGCGGCGTGGCTGAGCCGCCGGAGGACCACTACTTCACCGCCGACCCGTCGGTGCCGTTCCGCCGGATGCCGGTGCACGGCGTCGGTGTGGGGCCACGACCTGGCCCTCACCAGCGGCTCCGGGGTCTTCGCGCAGGGCCGGGTCGACATCGGCACCGCGGTGCTGTTCCGCGAGACCGACCCGCCTGCCGGGGGCCGGGTCCTCGACCTCGGCTGCGGCTACGGCGTGATCGGGCTGGCCATCGCCGCGCGCCGTCCCGGCCGCCACGGTGACCGGCGTCGACGTCAACGAGCGCGCGGTGCTGCTGGCCAACGAGAACGCCGCCGCGCTCGGGCTGGCCGACCGGTTCACCGCCACGCACCCCCGGCGGCGTACCGGCCGGACGCGACGTACGACGAGCTCTGGTCGAACCCGCCGATCCGGATCGGCAAGGCGGCCCTGCACGAGCTGCTGCTCACCTGGTTGCCGCGGCTGGTGCCCGGCGGCCGAGCGGTGCTGGTGGTCGGCAAGAACCTCGGCGCCGACTCGCTGCAGCGCTGGCTGGGGGAGCAGGGCTACCCGACCGAGCGAATTGCGAGTGCGAAGGGCTTCCGGGTGCTGGAGACTCTCCGCCGTGACCGAGCAGCCGACCACGTGTGGGAGGACCCGGCGTTCCTGGCTCGAGGCCGTCGCCTGGGTGGACGAGCGGC
Source organism: uncultured Actinomycetota bacterium (assembly GCA_963791175.1). GTDB lineage: Bacteria > Actinomycetota > Actinomycetes > Propionibacteriales > Nocardioidaceae > Nocardioides. The sequence continues at coordinate 492,671 of CAWBRC010000004.1, read as the reverse complement.
TGGCCGACGCTCGGCCGGGAGCGCACCGGCGACGTCGAGCAGCCGCACGTGCGCTCCTGGGCGACGGTGCTCCGGGTGCCGACCGCGGACGGCCCGGTGTGGTTCAAGGCCAACACCGCCGGCGCTGCGCCACGAGGTCGCTGGTCGTCGACGAGGTCTCGAGCCGCGTGCCCGGCGCGGGTGCCGGCCCTGCTCGGCCGCGACCTCGAGCGCGGCTGGATGCTGATGGCCGACGCCGGTGAGCGGCTGCGCGAGGTCGTCGTCGAGGAGCGGAGCCTGGGCCGCTGGCACGACGTCCTCGAGGGCGCGGCCGACCTGCACCGCGCCCTCGAGCCGGACGTCGACGAGCTGGTGGCCGCCGGGCGTGCCCGACCTGCGACTGGCCGACCTGGCGGACCGGTACGCCGACCTGGTGGCGCGGAGTGGGTGGAGCCGCGGTTCCGCGAGGCGGTCCGGCCGGGTGCACGACCTGGTCGACGAGCTCGCGTCGTACGGCGTCGCGGAGACGCTCCAGCACGACGACCTGCACGACGGCCAGGTGTTCGTGAAGGACGGGCGCAACCTGATCCTCGACTGGGGCGACGCGGTCGTCTCGCACCCGTTCTTCACGATGTCGGTGACGCTGGAGGGCGGCGTGGCCTGGGGGCTCGACGACGTCGAGGACTCCGAGGACATCTGGCCCTACGTCGACAGCTATCTGGCCCGCTACGCGCCGGACCGGCCCGAGCTGCGCGACGCCGTCCCGCCGGCCCTGCGGCTGGGCTGGGTCTGCCGGGCGCTCAACAACCCCGAGGTGAGCGGGGTCGAGCGCACCGACGTGCGGCTGCGGATGTTCCTCGACGGGAAGCCCGAGTAGCCCCGACACGCACGAGTGGCCCGACCGCTCCGGATGGTGCCCAGCAGGGCGATCATCACGGCCAGCGCCGACCGCTGCGATGTGCAGCCGGTGCTTGCCGGTCTCGACGAACTCCGTCTTCACGGTGTCGCCGACCTTCCAGCCGTGCGCCGTCGCGGCCGCCTCGGTCACCATCACGTCGTCCGCGCCCAGGTCGGCGAGCGAACCCGCCGTGACACCCAGGGCGAGCACCTGCTCGGCCGACTCGGGGTCGATCGAGGAGTAGCCGACGTCCTGGCCGTCGAAGCGGGCCATGCCCCAGGCGGTGGCCGAGATCTGGTCCACGCCCTCGGCGTCCGCCACTGCGGCCAGGACGGACGGGCTGTAGCCCGGCGCCTGGGCGCTGGAGGTGACGACGTACAGGTCCGCGTCGACCTGGTCCGAGAGGACGTCGCCGAACGACGCCTTCAGGGACGAGGCGAACACGCCCATGCTCACGACCAGCGCGAGGCCGATCATCAGCGCGGCCGCGGTGGCCGCGGTGGCCGAGGTGCGCCGCGGGTTGCGGGTCGCGTTCTGCTTGGCCAGCTCGCCCGGGAGGCCGCGCAGCCGGAGCGGGGTCGCGATCGCGGCCGCCAGCGGCCGCACCGCGGCCGGCAGGGCGATGATCACGCCGACCATGGCGGCCACCAGGCCCAGGCCGAACAGCTTCATCCCGCCGCGGGCCCCGGTGCAGTAGGGCTAGCCACACCCCGCCGGCAGGTGGCCGCCCGCCGCCTCAGCGCGCCGGCGCGCCTCCGGTCGACTCGAGGTAGGCCAGCACGGCCATCACGCGACGGTTCACGTCGGACTCGTTGACCAGACCGAGCTTCTGGAACACCGAGCCCACGTGCTTCTCGACCGCGCGCTCGCTCATGAAGAGCGCCTTGGCGGTGGCGACGTTGCTGCGTCCGGTCGCCAGCTCCCGGAGCACCTCGAGCTCGCGCTCGGTCAGCCCGCCCAGTGCCGAGCCGGCCGTCGAGCTCTTCCGGGCCAGCAGCCCCTCCACCACCTTCGGGTCCAGGGCCGAGCCGCCGCGGGACACGTCGTACAACGCCCGGACCAGCTCGTCGACGTCGGTCACCCGCTCCTTGAGCAGGTAGCCCAGCCCCTCGACGCCGTCCGAGAGCAGGTCGAAGGCGTCCTCCTCCTCGACGTACTGCGAGAGCACCACGACCCCGGTCTCCGGGAACTCGGCCCGGATCCGCTTGGCCGCGTCGATGCCCTCCGTGGTGAAGGTCGGCGGCATCCGGATGTCGGTGAGCACCGCGTCCGGGCGGTGCAGCACCACGGCCTTGTGCAGGGCCTCCGGGTCGGCGACCGCCTCGACGAGGTCGACCTCGTCGGCCTCGGCGAGCAGCCCGGCAACGCCCTCGCGCACCAGGAAGTTGTCGTCGGCGAAGACGACGCGCACCACCATGGGGTCACTGTAGGGCCGTCGGGTCGGGGGGCGAGCGGTTGCGGGCCGGGGACCGATCTGCCGAGGATGAGCTCGACCTCCTCGACGGTCCCGGACCGGGACCGTCGCGGGTGGCCGCACAGCGGGGTACCGAGACGTCACCGACCACACGAAGGGACACCACCATGACGACGAAGGCCGACTTCCCCGAGGCGGACTGGGCGCGCGTCGTCCGGGCGCCGTTCGTCGCGGGGATGGCGATCACGCTCGCGGACCCCGGCGGCCCGATCGAGGCCGCCAAGGAGTCGATGGCCTCGATCAAGGCCGCGACGAACCCGCCGAGCCGGGAACAGCTGCTGAGCGAGGTCGCGCTCGACATCCAGGCGCAGGTCCAGCAGCACCACAACCCGGTCAAGGGGTTCCGCCCCACCACCGGTACGCCGGCCGGTGAGCAGGTCCTCCAGGAGCTTTCCGACGTCTGCGCGATCGTGAAGGCGCACGCGACGCCGGAGGAGGCGGCCGCCTTCGGGAGCTGGCTGGTCAGCACCGCCGAGGCCGCGGCCAACGCCGCCAAGGAGGGCGGGTTCATGGGCTTCGGGGCCGAGCTGGTCAGCGAGCGCGAGACGGAGATGATCGAGAAGGTCCGCGCGGCGGTGTCGTAGGTCCGGCCGCGGCCCCGCGACGAGTCGCGGGCTCCGCGTGTATCAGCGGCCCTGTCGGGGCCTCCTCATGTGGTGCTGGCCCAGACGCTCTGGGGGATCGGTCCGCTCCAGCGCAGAGGAACATCCTCATGACCACCGCTTCGAACGGCATGCCCGACAGCGTGCTGCACCACCTTACGGAGGCGCTCGGTGGCGCCACGCCCGTGCTCACCTCGACGATCGAGGACCGGCTCGCCGACGGCAGCCTGGTCCGCAGGTACACCGCCCACGCCGAGGGGGTCCCGAACACGACGGTCGCCGTCGCCCTGTCGGCCTCGGGTGAGCTGCTCGACCCAGCGGCCGCGGATCGCCGGGCCGGACGGCGACTCTTCGTGCCCGACTTCGAGGTCGGCGACCTGCCCCACGTCCCACCCAAGGAGCCGGTCACCATCGACCCGCGCCGCAACGACTGGACGTTGGACAAGTGCGACCGCGTGAGCGAGAAGATCACCGTCACGGTGCCACCGACGGGCGTTGCGGCCAAGGCCGACGTCTACCTCCTGGCCGACACGACCGGCAGCATGCAGCCGGTCCTCGACGCCGTGATCGCGGGCTCCGAAGCGATCCTCAGCCACCCCGGCCTCGCGGCGTACGACGTGGCCTGGGGCGTCGGCAACTACCGCGACTTCCCGATCCCGCTGTCCAGCTCCTACGCCTTCCAGCACCAGCTGTCGCCGACGGCCAACCACGTGCCGGTCACCGCCGCCATCGACACGTGGACGGCCCTGGACGGCGAGGGGCTGGACCTGCCCGAGGGCCAGTTCTTCGCCCTGCACCAGCTCGCGACGAACCCGTCGATCGGCTGGCGCACCGACAGCAAGCGGATCGTGGTGTGGTTCGGGGACGCGCCGGGCCATGACCCGATCTGCACCGACCTGAGCGGACTGGGCGCGGCGTTGACCGAGGCCTCGGTGACCGCCGACCTCACCGGGGCCGAGATCACCGTCGTGGCCGTGAGCACGACGACGGGTCTCCCGGACGCCCTCGACGGCGACCCGGTCGCGAACTCGGCCGACTACGGCAGCTGTCCGATCGAGGGCTCGCCCGGGCAGGCCACCCGGATCGCGACCGCGACCAACGGGAGCCACACCTCGGGGGTCGACCCCGACGCGATCGTCGGCGTCCTGGGTCCGCTCATCGCCTCCGCGGTGGCGTCGACGGGCAACGTCAGCCTCGTGCCCACGGGGGACACCGCCCAGTTCGTCGAGTCGATCACCCCGGCCGGTGGCTACGGACCGCTGAAGGGCGACGAGGAGCACGTCCTCACCTTCGAGGTGTCCTGGCTCGGGACGAAGTCGTGCCAGAACGAGCCGCAGGTCTACACCGGGACCATCGACGTCGTCGCGGACGGCGTCGTCGTCGCGGCCAAGAAGGTCCGCGTCACGGTCCCGGCGTGCCGCTACCACTACAGCGTCGAGATGGTCTGTGGGACCTGGCCCGACCCGGGGCACGGGGACGGCCACCGCGAGCCCGAGACGTGCGGCCCGGTCGTGCCCGGCGAGTACGCGACCGCGGTGACGATCTACAACCCGTTCACGTGCACGGCCAACATCGTCAAGGCGTTCGCGCCGCTCGTGCTCGAGGGCAAGGTGATCGGCCGCGAGCCCGAGACCCAGCCGGCCAAGCCGTTCGCCAAGCTCGAGCTGCGCAAGCACGAGGCGACCATGGACGACTGCTGCTCGCTCGACGAGGCACTGGGCGAGCGCGGCGGTGACCGGCTCGTGTTCGGGGTGCTGGACATCGTCTCCGACCAGCCGCTGCGGGTCACCGCGACGCACACGGCCCGGTCCCTGGACCGCGCGACGGGCATCGGCATCACGAGTCGGGACATCGCGGCGACGCGGGCTCCGTAGGCTGCGGGGCCGGGTGCGCCGGTGACTCCGCGCACCCGGCCTCGCGCGTCACGCGATCCGGTGGGTCCTCACCGATCCAGGCCCACCGGGTCGTTCCGCGTCCCGGGCCGTCTCGTGACGGCCACCTCTTGCTCTGCCGTCGCGGTCGGCCCGGGCCGGCTGGCAGGCAGCCCAGGCCGCGACGGCCACGGCCGCGACGACGTACGCGTTGCCGACCAGCTGGTCGGTGGCGCTCCACGAGAGCTCGCGCCCGTCGCCGTACCCGGCCCAGAGGATCGGCCGGGCCACGAACACCCCCACCCACGTCACGGCGACGCCGGGGCTGCGCGACCACACGACGAGGGCGACCGGCACTGCCCACACCCAGTGGTGCGACCACGAGACGGGGGAGACGAGCAGCATCGCCAGCGCCGCCAGGCAGGTCCCGAGCACGCGGTCCCCGGCGCGCCACCGGCGCGCGGCCAGCAGCAGCAGCGCCGCACCGACCGGCACCGCGACGGCGAGCCACACGACCGTGGTCGGCTGCGCACCGAGGAGCCGGGTCAGCACGCCGTACGCCGACTGGTTGTGCGCAAGCGCCGGCGGCCCCACCCGGTTCGCGTCGAGGAGCCCGTCGGTCCAGTACGACGCCGCCCCCGGCAGCGCCGCGAATCCGACCGCGACGGTCACCGCGAACGCGACCACCGCCCGCCCCGCCGCGGTGCGCCGCCCGACGAGGACCAGGAGCACGACGAAGACCAGCGGGGTCAGCTTCATGCCGGCCGCGATGCCCACGAGCACCCCGGACCAGCGGCGCTCCGGCCCGAGCAGGTCGACCAGGACGGCCAGCATGAGCAGCACGTTGACCTGGCCGAAGGCGAGGTTCTGCCACACCGGCTCGAGCGCGACCGCGGCCACGGTCACGAGCGCCACCAGCCAGCCGGGTGCCGGCCGGTCGAGCGCGCGGCGCACGACCGCGACCGCCGCCGCCATCGCCCCGACGGAGGCGGCCGTCCACGCCGCGGCGGCGAGCCACACCGGGACCAGCGCCAGCGGGGTCATCGCCACCGCCGCGAACGGCGGGTAGGTGAACGGGTAGCCGGTCGCCGGGTCGTGCGTCGCGTACGGCGACAGCCCGTCGAGGGCCGCGTGAGCGCCGTAGCGGTAGACGGACAGGTCCGGGAACCTGCCGTGCAGGCCGCCCAGCACCCCGGCGACGACCACCGTGGCGACGACAGGAGCGGCGCCGGTCAGGAGTCGGTGGCGGTCCATCCGGTGGTGCCCTCAGTCGGGAGGCGGGGACGGTTGGACCGCCGGGTGCTCGACCAGGGCCAGGACCCGGCTGGCCATGAAGCGGGCTGTGCGGACCGGGTTGCCGGTGCGCGTGACCTCGGTGACGGTGACGAGCCCGCGACCGGTCTCGATCTCGACGCGGCGGCCGTTGCGCGTGGCGACGATGTCGTAGGTGCGGACCTCGCCGCCCGCGTCGATGACGATCTCCACGCGATCACCGCGCATCCCTGCACGGTACTCCGGACCGCCGACGGTCAGTGGTTGCGCAGGGCCTTGACCAGCTCGGCCTTGTTCATCTTCGAGCGACCCTCGATGCCGATCTCGCCGGCCCGCCTGCGCAGGTGGTCGACCGTCCAGTCGTCGTAGTCGCCGGACTTCCCGCCCTTGCGGCCGACGGCCTTGCGGGAGGTGTTGGCGGCCGCGTTGGCGATCCGGGCCGACTTCTCCTTGCTGTTGCCCTCGTCGCGGAGGTCCTCGTACAGCTTCTTGTCCTTGACGCTGGGACCGGGTGTCTTCTTGCCAGGCATGACCGAACGGTTCCCGCGCGGCGCGGCCACGGCACTCACCCGCACGGGTGACCTCAGCCCGCCTGGGGGAGCGGCTCGTAGCAGTCGTAGGAGCTCTGCCGCAGGACCAGGCCGTCGCGGAACTCGTAGAACACCGCCACGTGGGCCACCAGCTCGGTCCCGGCCGGCAGCGCGCCGGCGCCGACCGCCGTGGTGGCGGTCCAGCGGAGCTGGACGGCGAGCCGCTCGCCGTCGTCCACGACGTCGAGCACGTCGTAGGCCTGGCTCCGCAGGAACCCGACCCCGGCTCGGTAGCCCTCCAGCATCTCGGCCAGCCCGCGCCGGTGGCCGGCCGGGCGCATGAGGCTCGGCAGCTCGACCTGCTCGGCGTCGGGGTGCCAGAACCCGGCGACGGTCTCCACCGGCGCCTCCGCCTCGATGGCGGCCAGCAGCTCGCGGACGACGCGCTCATGTGTACTACTCATGTTGCACAACCATAGTTGTGTATTCGCTGGAACACAACCCTGGTTGTGCAATCATGGTGGTGTGGCTGACGAGCTGGCTGAGGTGGAGCGCAGGGCCGACCTGGACCTGCTGACCTACGTCGGGCTGGTGGCGCCGGCGCTCAACGAGCTGGTCATCGACCGCCTGGCCGAGCGGGGCTTCGAGGGGGTCAAGACCTCGCACGGCTACGTCGTGCAGCAGCTGCTGCACGGCGAGCCGACCATCGGCGCGCTGGCGACGGCCCTGGGCATCACCCAGCAGGGCGCCTCCAAGCAGGTGCTCGACCTGGAGCGGCTCGGGTACGCCGAGCGGGTCTCCGTGGTGGGCGACCAGCGGCAGAAGGCGGTCCGGCTCACCGCCCGGGGCCGGGAGCTGGTCGAGGTGACCCGGGCGCTGCGCCGGGACCTCGAGCGCCGGGTGGTGCGGCGCGCCAGCCGGGAGCGGGTCGATCACGCCAAGGACGTGATGGCGGTGCTGTTCGACGTGCTCGACCTGTGGGGGCCCGTCGGGCAGCACGCCGTACCGCCACCCCGCGACTAGACATATGCGCGCCGGCGGCCTGCTCCGCGCAGGCCGCTCTCCGGCGGTCCGTCGTCGGCCCGGCCCAGCCCGGCTCGTGCTGCGTCACCCGGGGGGCTCAGGCGTCGAGGTCGGCCAGCACCTCGGCCACGACGTCGATCGACTCGGCCGTGATCGGGTCGAGCACGAGCTGCAGGTGGGTCGCGCCCGCGGCCGCGAGCCCGCGCACGTGGTCGCCGAGGTCGTCGGGCGTCACGGTCGCGACCCGTGCGGCGTACGTCTCGCCCATGAGCCGGCCCGCGCCCCCGGGCAATGTGACGAGGACGGCAGCCGTTGCGGCCACCTGGCGGCCCTCGGGCACGGCCGCGTCGACCTCGGCCTTGACCTCGACGAACCGGTCGACGGAGTTGTCGTAGATGCTCCACCAGACGTTCCACGCGTCGACGACGGGCAGCCCGATGCCCAGCATCCGCGGGCTGTTGGAGCCCAGCATGATCGGCGGTCCGCCCGGCCGGACCGGCCGCGGGTCCAGCACGCAGTCGTCGACGTCGTAGAACTCACCGTGGAACGTCGTGCGCCCCTCGCGCAGCAGCGGCGCGATGATCGCCAGCGCCTCGGCGAAGCGCGAGACCCGCCGGTTGTAGGGGAAGCCGAACGCGTCGAACTCGCGGCGGTTCCAGCCCGCTCCGAGCCCCAGGATCAAGCGCCCCTGCGAGATCGCGTCCACGGTCGCGACCTGCTTCGCGAGCATCGTCGGTGCGTGGAAGGCGGTCGAGGCCACCAGCGGGCCCATCTCGACCCGCTCCGTCACCGCCGCGATGGCCGCCAGCGTCGTCCACGCCTCGTACGGACCCCGCGTCGAGCCGTCCGGCAGGTCGTAGACCAGGTGGTCCCCGATCCACACCGAGTCGTAGCCGGCGGTCTCCGCGCGGCGCGCCAGGTCGAGGTACTCGGGCCACGGGACGAACCGCTCGACCTCGGGTAGCTGGACGCCGATCTTGCAGGGCCTGGTCATGACGCGAGCCTAGGGGTGGAGGATCAGCACGTGGACGAGCCGACCGGGACCGGCCGCTGCCTGTGCGGCGCCGTCACGTACGCCGTGACCGGCCCGCTGCGCGACGTCCTCAACTGCCACTGCCACCGGTGCCGAAGGTTCACCGGCCACCACATGGCGGCGACCAGCGCGGCGGCCGACGACCTGCGGGTCGAGGACCCGGAGGAGCAGCTGGCGTGGTTCTTCCCGGTGCACGAGGTCGGGTACGCGTTCTGCCGGCGCTGCGGCTCGTCGCTGTTCTGGCAGGGCCGGGGCACGCCGGGGCGGACGTCGATCTGCGCAGGGACCCTCGACCCGCCCACCGGCTTGCGCACGGTGGAGGCGTGGTGGACCAGCGAGGCCGGCGACTACCACCAGCGGCCGGCGTTGCCGGAGCGCGCCGAGGAGTGACTCAGACGAACGCCGAGATCCCGGTCTCGGCCCGGCCGATCAGCAGCTTCTGGACCTGGCTGGTGCCCTCGTAGAGGGTCATCACACGGGCGTCGCGGAGGTACTTGGCCGCGGGGTACTCGTCGACGTACCCGGCGCCGCCGTACACCTGGATGCAGTGGTTGGCCGCGCGGACCGCGGCCTCGGACGCGTAGAGCTTGGCCTTGGAGGCCGCGACCCGGAAGTCCTCGCCGCGGTCGATCAGGTCCGCGGCCCGCCACACCAGCAGGCGGGCGGCGTCGGCGTCGAGGGAGATGTCCGCGATCATGTCCTGCACCAGCTGGAAGCCGGCGATCGGGCGACCGAACTGGGTGCGCTCCTTGGCGTAGGACACCGACGACTCCAGGCAGGCCTGCACCAGCCCGACGCAGCCGGCGGCGACGGAGACCCGGCCCTTGTCGAGGCTGCTCATCGCGATCTTGAACCCCTGGCCCTCCTCGCCCAGCCGGGCCGACGCGGGGACACGGACGTCCTCGAGGAACAGCTCGGCGGTGGCCTGGCCGCGCAGCCCGAGCTTGCCCTTGATCTCGCGGGCCTCGAAACCGTCGGTGTCGGTCGGCACGAGGAACGCGGTCACCCCCCGCGGCCCGTCGTCCGAGGTCCGCGCGAAGACCAGGGCCACGTCGGCCCAGGTGCCGTTGGTGATGAACAGCTTCTGGCCGTTGAGGACGTAGTCGTCGCCGTCGCGGGTGGCGCGGCTGGTGAGGTTGCCGGCGTCGGAGCCGGTGTCGGGCTCGGTGAGGCCGAAGCAGCCGAGCTTCTCCGCGGTGGCGATGCCCGGCAGCCACTCCTGCTTCTGCTCCTCGGTGCCGAAGCCGAGGATCGACTTGCCGACCAGCCCGTTGGACACCGAGACGATGCCGCGCAGCGCGGAGTCGGCGCGGCCGAGCTCCTCCATGCCGAGCGCGTACGTCACGTAGTCGCCGCCCGAGGCCGCCGTACTCCTCGGGGATGGTGAGCCCGAAGAAGCCGATCTCGGCCATCTTCGGGATGATCGCGAGGTCGACCGACTCGTCGCGGTCCCACTGCTGCCGGTGCGGCACCGCCTCCTTCTCGAGGAAGTCCCTGGCCAGGGCGCGGAACGCCTCCTGCTCCTCGTTCAGCGACAGGTCCATGCCGTCATCCTCCTGGTGGACGGAAGGTGGACGGTCCCCGCGCGGCGGCCTGACGAGCCAGCTCGGCCCGGGCCAGCGAGGCCTTGTGCACCTCGTCGGGGCCGTCGGCGAACCGGAGCGTCCGGATCGCGGCGTACGACGCGGCGAGGGGGAAGTCCTGGGAGAGGCCGCCGGCGCCGTGCGCCTGCATGGCCCGGTCGACGATCTCCTGGACCACCTTGGGGGTGGCGATCTTGATCGCCTGGATCTCGGTGTGGGCGCCGCGGTTGCCGACGGTGTCCATGAGCCAGGCGGTCTTGAGCACCAGCAGCCGGAGCTGCTCGACCGAGACGCGGGCCTCGGCGATCCACTCGCGGACCACGCCCTGCCGGGCCAGCGGCTTGCCGAAGGCGACCCGCCCCTCGACCCGCTCGCACATCAGCTCGATGGCCTTCTCTGCGAGCCCGATCGCGCGCATGCAGTGGTGGATCCGCCCGGGGCCGAGCCGGGCCTGGGCGATCGCGAAGCCCAGCCCCTCCTCGGCGATCAGGTTGCTCGCCGGCACCCGGACGTCCTCGAAGAGCAGCTCGGCGTGGCCGCCGTGCTCGTGGTCGTCGTACCCGAACACGGTCATCGGACGGACCACGGTCAGCCCCGGGGTGTCGCGCGGGACCAGCACCATCGACTGCTGGCGGTGCCGCTCGGCGTCGGGGTCGGTCTTGCCCATCACGATGAAGATCTCGCACTCGGGGTTCATCGCCCCGGTGATCCACCACTTGCGGCCGTTGAGGACGTACGCGTCGCCGTCGCGTGCGATCGAGGTCTCGATGTTGGTCGCGTCCGAGGAGGCGACATCCGGCTCGGTCATCGCGAACGCCGAGCGGATGGTGCCCTCGAGCAGGGGCCGGAGCCAGCGCGCCTTCTGCTCGGCGTCGCCGAACATCGCCAGCACCTCCATGTTGCCGGTGTCCGGCGCCGCGCAGTTGAGCGCCGGCGGGGCGAGGTGCCCGGCCCGGCCGGTGATCTCGGCGAGCGGCGCGTACTGGAGGTTGGTCAGCCCCGCACCGGCGTACTCGCCGTGGTCCTCGCCGGGGAGGAAGAGGTTCCACAGCCCGAGATCGCGGGCCTCGGCGCGCAGCTGGTTCAGCACCGGGGCGGTGGACCAGGCGAACGGGTCGTCCATCGCCGCGAGCTGGTCGTGGAAGACCGGCTCGGCCGGCTCGATCTTCGTGGTCATGAAGTCCAGCAGCTGCTCGCGCAGCTCCTCGGTGCGGGCGTCGAGGGCGAAGTCCATCTCACTGCTCCCGTTCAGTTGTCGCGTACTGCGTGCAGGCCGGCGGCCACGATCAGGTCGAACCCCTCACCGATCCGGTCGAACCCGTCGCCGACCGTCTGGCCCTGGAGGTAGCGGTAGTGGATCCCCTCGAGGATCACGGCGAGCTTGAAGTAGGCCAACCCCAGGTGCCAGTTCATCTCGCCGGCCACGTCGCCGGGCTCGCGACCGCTGGCCGTGACGTACGCCGCGAGCTGCTGGTCGTTGCCGGGGCCAGCCCTGCGCCTTGGCCACGTCGGAGACGAGGTCGCCGCCGGCGGACGCGCCGAGCGTCTCGTAGACCATCATCAGCGCGAGGTCGGTGCGGGTGTCGCCGAGCGTGGCCATCTCCCAGTCCACGACCGCGTGGATCCGGTCGTCGGCGCCGACGAGGCAGTTGTCGAGGCGGTAGTCGCCGTGCACGACCCCGACGACCGCGGGGTCCTCGGCCGGGAGTCGCTCGGTGAGCAGCCGGTGCAGCTCGTCGGCGTCGGGGTGCTCGCGGGTCTTCGACCCCTCCAGCTGCTTGCCCCAGCGGCGCACCTGGCGCTCCAGGAAGCCCTGGGGCCGGCCGAACTCGCCGAGCCCGACCTCCTCGGGGTCCACGGCGTGCAGCGCGGCCAGCACCTCGACCAGGCGGCCGGCGATCGCGGTGGTCCGCTCGGCGCCGAGCCCGTCGAGCTCGGCCGCGCGCCGGTAGGCGGTGCCCTCGATCCGCTCCATCACGTAGAACGGCGCCCCGAGCACCGAGTCGTCGGCGCAGTGCGCGTAGGTCCGGGGCACGGGTACGCCGGTGCCGGCCAGCGCGGACATCGCGGTGTACTCGCGGCCCATGTCGTGCGCCGTCGCCTGCACGTGGCCCAGCGGTGGGCGGCGCACGATCCACCACGCGTCGCCGTCGGTGACCTCGTAGGTGAGGTTGGACTTGCCGCCCGCGATGAGCCTCGCCCGGAGCTCGCCGGCCGAGCTCGCCGGGCCGCTGCCCGTCGTACCAGCGCCGGAACGCCGCCAGGTCGAGCCCGGGCACGTCCTCGCTCCGCAGCTCCTCGCTCACCGCCCCACCCCCGTCAGCTCGTCGACCTTCGCCTGGAGGCGGCGCATCCCGGCCAGCCACGCGTCGGGATCCGCGGCCCGGGCGGCGTAGTAGTCGCCGACCTCGGGGTGCGGCAGCACGAGGAACCGGTCCTCCGCGAGCGACGCCACCCACGCCTCGGCCACCTGCGTCGGGGGTCAGGGCGGCGTCGCGGGTGAGCAGGTCCTTGAGCGGCCCGGCCTGCTCCAGCATCCGGGTCTGGACGCCCTGCGGGCAGATCGCCTGGACGGCGATCCCGCGGTGCCCGTAGGTCACCGACAGCCACTCGGCGAAGCCGACCGCGGCGTGCTTGGTCACCGAGTACGGCGCGGCGCCGATCATCGTGAGCAGCCCGGCGGCACTGGCCGTGACCACGAACCTGCCCCCGCCCCCGTCGTCCAGCCAGCGCGGCACCAGCACCCGAGCGGCCCGCACGTGCGCCATCACGTTGGTGTCGACCATCCGGGCCCAGTCCTCGTCGGAGGCCTGCAGGCTGTCGGGCTGGGTGCGGTCGATGCCGGCGTTGGCCATGAACAGGTCGATCCGGCCGAGCGCCGCGGTCGCGGTCGCCACCAGCGCGCGCACGCCGGCGTCGCTGGAGCAGTCGCCGGGCGCGGCCGTGGCGTCGAGCTCCTCGGCCACCGCGCGGCAGGCGTCCTCGTCGAGGTCGTTCACCACGACGCGCGCGCCCGCCGGCGACCAGTCGGGCGGCCAGCGCCTTCCCGATGCCGTGCCCCGCGCCGGTGACCACCGCGCCGGCGTCCTGGAGTTGCTGCATGGAGCCACACTCGCACAACGTCAACTACGGTTGACAGCGTGGTGCGTGTCAACTACGGTTGACATCATGACCGAGCTGAAGGAGCTGACCGACGCGGCCACCGCCGCCGACCCCCGGGCCGGGCTGCGCGCGGTCCGCGCGCTCGGGCGGCTGCTCGAGCACCTCGAGCGCACCCAGGTCGACCGGGCCCGCGCCGCGGGCTGGTCATGGCAGGAGATCGCCGAGGTGCTCGGCGTCAGCCGGCAGGCCGTCCACAAGAAGCACGCCCGGCGCTAGCCGAGGGCGGAGAGGAGTCCCAGATGTTCGAGCGGTTCACCCGCAACGCCCGGGCCGTGGTCGTCGGAGCGCAGCAGGCCGCGGCCCGCGCCGGCGCCCGCGAGGTCCGCCCCGCGCACCTGCTCGAGTCCCTGGCCGCGACCGACAGCACCCTCGCCATGCGGGTGCTGGCGGACCTCGGCGCGGTCGGCGAGGAGGTCCGGCGCGTCGTCCGCGGCCTGGCTCGGCGGTACGTCGACGGGCTCGACGCCGAGGACGCCGAGGCGCTCAAGCTGCTCGGCATCGACCTCGACGACGTGATCAGCCGCATCGACCGCGACCTCGACGCGGGCGGTCTGCTGCCGCAGGGTCGCACGCGGTTCGCCCGCGAGAGCAAGAAGGTGCTCGAGCTCTCGCTGCGCGAGGCGATCGCGCTGGGGGACGCCTTCATCGGCACCGAGCACGTGCTGCTCGGGCTCGTGCGCCAGGGCGACCACGTCGTGCTCGAGACGCTGAAGGCGTTCGACCTCGCGCCGGACGACGTGCGCCGCGCGGTGGCCGAGGCGGACCGGCGAGCCGGCTGACCGGGTCGGGTCACGGGTCGACTCACGATGTGACGCCGGAACTCACGCCTCCCGGGTGAGACACCACACCCCACCTGAGGAGGAACCATGCCCAGTGCATCCCGCTCGACCACCCCGGTCGGCATCGACATGGACGTCGTCGAGGGCCGCTACGCGGAGCTCGACGACCACACCGTCTCGTTCGAGACGTTCAAGCAGGACCTCGACGTGGCGCCGTACTTCCGCGGCCTGCCCGGCGACGCCTGCACCTGCCTGCACCTCGGCTACGTGACCGCCGGCCAGATCACCTTCCGCTGGCCGGACCACGAGGAGACCTACGTCGAGGGCGACGCGTACGTCGCCGCGCCCGGCCACCGCCCGCTGATCGTCGCCGGCACCTCGATCGTCGAGTTCAGCCGCACCGCGGACCTCCAGCCGGTCATGGAGGTCATCGGCCGCAACATCGAGGCGATGAGCGGAGCGGACGCGTGACCGCCGTCGACGCCGCGTCGCGGCTCGACGGCGAGGTCGCGGACCTGGCGCCACGTTCGTGCGCTGGCTCGAGACCGGGGTCCGGCCCGAGGGGCTGCTCGCGGAGGACGTCTTCTGCGACCTCTCGCTCCCGCACTGGCGGGTCCAGGCCGAGGGCCTCGACGCGGTGTTCGGCCTCCGCGAGGACGACCACCCCTTCCGGGGCACGGTCCGGGTCGAGGCCCTGGACCGGACGTCCCGCGGCTTCCTCCTCCAGTTCGAGGAGCGCTGGGAGGCCGACGGGCAGCAGTGGTACTGCCGCGAGCTGATCCACTGCCTCGTCACCGACGGGCGGATCAGCGAGCTGTCGGTCTACTGCACCGGCGACTGGGACGAGGAGCTCCAGCGGCGGCACGCCGAGCAGGTGCGGCTGCTGCGGCCCTACCGTCTCGGACGATGGTCGACCCGACTGCCTCGGCGTCGAGCCTGCTGGCTCGCGCCGAGGCGGCGTGGGCCGAGGGTGACGGCGAGGCCGCGATGGCCTTCTTCGGTCGGGCCGCCGACCTCGCGGAGGTCGACGGCGACCTCGGCACCCGCGTCGCCGCGGTGCTCGGCCTGGCCCGCGGCCAGCAGTACAACCTCGTCCCCGGCCTGCTGCCGGTCCGGCTGCACGCGGCGTACGACGCCAGCGACGGAGCCGGCGCCCCGGGCCCGGCTGGCGGCGGCGCTGGCGCGCTGCTGGGCCTACGCGAACGAGCCGCGTCCGCGCGCGCCCCTTCGCGCTCGAGGCGCTCGACCTCGCCGACACCCTGGACGACCCGACCCTGCTCGCCGACGCCCTCGACGCGGCGCTGGCCTCGCACTGGGGCCCCGACGACCTGGCCCGGCGCCGCGACTGGGCCGTCCGGCTCGACGACGTCGCGGCCCACCTCCGCGACCCCGACGCCCGGCTGCAGGCCCAGCTCTGGGGGCTCACCGTGGCGTGGGAGGTGCTCGACCTGCCTCGGATGCACCGGTCCATGCACGCCATCGAGCTGCTCGGCCGAGGAGTCGCCGCGGGCCCGGTTCTTCGCGGCCAGCCGGCGGCTGCCGCTCGAGCTGCTGCGGGGTCACGTCGACGTCGTCCCGATGCTGGTCGAGCGGGCCGAGGCCGCCGCGGCCGAGGCGGTCATCCCCGACGGCGACGGCGTGCTGCACAGCATGCGCGGCTACTCGGCGTTCGTCCGCGGCGACCCCGACGGCTGTGCGGCCGAGGCGCCCGCCTTCGAGGCACTACGCGCGTCGAGCTCGGGGTCGCCACCGTCCGGGCCGAGGCGGCGGTGATCTGGCTCGGTGCCGAGCGGCCGGACAAGGTGGCCGAGATGCTCGGCGCCTTCACCGCCCGAGGTGCTGGCGGAGCTGCCCAAGGACACCGACTGGCTGCTCGTCGTCCAGTGCCTCCTCGAGGGCGCGCTCGCGACGGGCGACCGCGAGCTGACCGACTCGCTGGTGACGATGCTCGCGCCGTACGCCGGCCGGTCGGTCGTCAACGCCGGCGCCGTGATGTGGCACGGCGTCACCGACGACACCCTGGCCCGGGGCTTCGCGCTGCTGGGCGACCCCGCCGCAGCGGCGCGGCACCGGGCCGCGGCGCTGGCGACCTACGAACGCATCGGCGCCGGCTGGTGGCGCGACCGGCTCGCCGCGTCGCGCTCGAGGCCGGGCCGCCAGCCGACCGGCGACACGGTGGTGCACCTGCACGAGCAGCCCGGTGGCCTGTGGCTGGTCGGGCGCGAGGGCGCGACGTTCGTGCTGCCGCGGATGCGCGGCCTCGCGCACCTGCACCGGCTGCTCGCGAGCCGGGCCGGGACGTCCCGGCCACGGCCCTCGTGGGCGGCGAGGTCGTCGAACAGGGCGGGCTCGAGCGTCCTGGACGAGCAGGCCCGGCGGGCCTACGAGGCTCGGCTGGCCGAGCTCGACCCCGACGCGGACGACGAGGAGCGGACCTGGCTCCTCGAGCAGCTCGGGGCGGCGACCGGGCTCGGCGGGCGCCGGCGCACCAGCGGCGCGACGCGACGAGCGGGCCCGGGTGGCGGTCCGCAAGGCGATCGTCGCCGCCCTGGCCCGGATCGCCGAGACCGACCCCTGGCTGGGTCGTCACCTCCACGACCGGGTCCGCACCGGCCTCGAGTGCCGCTACGAGCCGGACCCCGACCACCCGGTCGTCTGGCTGCTGCGCGGCTCGACCTGACCCGGGACGGCAAAACGCCCTCCGCTGACGCGGAGGGCGTTTGGTGTCCTCGTGGTCGGATCCCCCAATGCGGCCATGTGGACAGGTACGACGGTAGACAGTCGTCCTCCACTGCTCGGCAACAGAACGGTGACTGTCTAGACCTCGTATCGGCCCGGTTCCGGGGCTTTGGTAACAGCTCGCTCACGGGGTCGGTCCCGCCGGCCCCGTTGCCGCTCCCACAGCCAGCAGCCGACCATCACGACGGCGGCCAGCAGTCCGCCGGCCAGCACGTCGACGACGTAGTGCTCGGCGTAGTAGACGAGGGTCACGGACATGGCGAGCGGGTAGAGCAGGAGCAGGAACCGCAACGGCGTGCGCAGCCGCCAGATGCCGTACATCGCCACCAGGAAGGTGATGCCCGCGTGCAGCGAGGGCATCGCCGCGACCGGGTTGCCGACGCCCTGGAGGACCAGGTCGAACCGGCCGAGGCCGAGGTCGCGCCAGCCGCGTCCGGTGAGCCGGGGGAGGGTCGCCTGGATGTACCCCTCCTCGGAGGCCATCCACGGCGGCGCCATGGGGTAGAGGATGTAGATCGACCAGCGCGCCGAAGCTGATGGCCACGTAGCGGCGCATCCAGAGCAGCCACTCGGAGCGCTTGCGCACCCACAGGACCGCGGCGATGGTCAGGCCGGTCAGGAAGTGGCTGGCGTAGACGGTGGTGAAGAAGATGTCGTACCAGCGCGGGTCGCTCTCGCGCAGGCACGGGTCCCCGCACAGGTGGCTCTGGAGCACCTCGGTGGGCAGGTGACCGAAGAACAGCCACTCGTCGACGCGGATCGGCATCGTCACGTGCACGGGCAGGCCGAGCTCGTCGGTGAGGCCGCGGCTGTAGAAGTAGACGATCAGCCCGAGCATCGGGATCGACCAGTCGCGCACGAAGCGCAGGTGGTACCGCCAGGGCGCCTCGATGTTCCACGCGATGGTGCCGAGCCACAGCCACACGAACACCGACACGGTGTCGTTCGGGATGCCGAGCAGCTCGGAGTACAGCGCCAGGGCGACGGCGTACGCCGACATGGCCAGCGCGCGGACACCGCGCCGGGTGACCGGCGGCAGCGAGCCGGTCCCGGACGCGGTCTCGGAGCCCTCCTCGAGACCCTGCGCCATGCGCAGACTTTATGTGACAGGTGTCAGGAGCCCGTGGTCAGGCCAGCGGGTCCAGCGCGTCGTACGACGTGACGCCGGCGGCGAGCTCGCGCAGGTGGTGCGTGCCGTCGCCGAGCAGGTGGTCGAGCGCGGTCAGGTGCGCGGTGTACATGCCGACGGAGTACTCCATCGTCATCGCGATGCCACCGTGCAGCTGGATCGCCTCCTGGCCGACGTGCCGACCGGCCGCGCTCACCTGGACCGAGACCCGGCGGGCCGCGTCGGCCACCGCCGCGGGGCCCTGTCCCTCTCGACCGGCCTGGGCGACCACCATGGTGGCCCAGTCGACCATCGAGTGGGTCAGCTCCAGCGAGACGTACATGTCCGCGGCCCGGAAGGTCAGCGCCTGGAAGGTCGCGAGCGGTACGCCGAACTGCTTGCGGCTGCGGAGGTACTCGGTGGTCGTCGGCAGCAGGAACTGCATCGCCCCCAGGGCCTGGTTGGCCGCCATCACCCGGGTGATGTCCTGGACCGTCGAGATGCTGGCGGTGACGTCGAGGCCGGGCTCGCCGAGCGGCGTGGCCGCCGTGGCGTCGAACCGGACCCGCGCCGCGCGGCTGCCGTCGTACGTCGGGTAGCCGGTGCGCTCCGCGTCGGAGCCGTCGACGAGGAACAGCCCGGTGCCGCCGCCGGGCAGCGCCGCGCTGACCACGAGCACGTCGGCACGGGCGCCGTGCGGCACCGGCTCCTTGACGCCGGTGAGCGTCCACCCGTCGCCGTCCTGCGCGGCCGTGACCTTCTCGGCCGCCGGGCTCCACGTCCGGCCGGGCTCGTCGTGGGCGAAGGCGAGCACCCGCTCGCCGGCGCTCAGGGCCGCGAGCACCTCCTGGCGCTGCTCGCGCGTGCCGCAGGCCGAGACCAGCCCGCCGGCCAGCACCACCGACGTCAGGTACGGCTCGGGCGCGATCACCCGGCCGAGCTCCTGGCACACGATGCCGATCTCGACCGGGCCGGCCCCGACGCCGCCGTCCTCCTCGGAGAACGGCAGGCCGAGCAGCCCCATCTCGGCCATCCGGGCCCACTGCTTCTCGTCGAAGCCGGAGTCGTCGCTGACCGCGCGTCGCCGGTTCTCGTAGTCGCCGTACGCCTTGCCCACCAAGCCGCGCACGGCCTCGCGCAGGGCGTCCTGCTCGTCGTCGTAGTGGAAGTCCACCGGTCGCTCCTCAGAGACCCAGGATGTTGCGGGAGATGATCTGGCGCTGCACCTCGTTGGAGCCGCCGTAGATGGAGGCCTTGCGCAGGTTCAGGTAGTGCGGTCCGGCCAGGCGCTGCCACTCGTCGAGCTCGCTGCCGCCCCCGTCGGACGAACCGGTGGCCCCGCTGGCCAGGCCGCCCGGGCCGGCCAGGTCGAGGACCAGCTCGCTCACCGCCTGCTGGAGCTCGCTGCCCTTGAGCTTGAGCACCGACGAGGCGGGGTGCGGCTTGCCGTCGGAGGAGTTCGCGGCGACCCGCATGGCGGTCAGCTCGAGCGCGAGCAGCTCGTTCTCGAGCGTGGCGATCCGGGCGCGCAGGAGCGGGTCGTCGGCGAACCGGTCCTCGGCCAGCCCCTTGACCCGGGCGATCACCCGCTTGATGATGCCGGACGGCGCGACCCCGACCCGCTCGTTGCCGAGCAGGAACTTCGCGATCGACCAGCCGCCGTTGAGCTCGCCCACGAGGTTCTCGGCCGGGACCCGGACGTCCTCGAACCACACCTCGTTGACCTCGTGCCCGCCGTCGATCAGCTGGATCGGCCGGACCTCGAGGCCCTCGGACTCCATGTCGATGAGGAGCATCGAGATGCCGGCCTGCTTCTTGGCCTCGGGGTCGGTGCGGACCAGGGTGAAGATCCAGTCGCCGTACTGGCCGAGCGTGGTCCAGGTCTTCTGGCCGTTGACCACCCAGTCGTCGCCGTCCTTGACCGCGGTCGTGCGCAGCCCGGCCAGGTCCGAGCCGGCGTCGGGCTCGGAGAACCCCTGGGACCAGAAGATGTCGATGTTCGCGGTCTTGGGGAGGAACTCCTGCTTCTGCTCCTCGGTGCCGAACTGGGCGATGACCGGCCCGATCATCCCTGCGTTGAAGGCGAGGGGTGTCGGCACGTTCGCGCGCTCCATCTCCTCGTGCCAGATGTGGTACTGGATCTCGCTCCAGTCCTGGCCGCCCCACTCGACCGGCCAGCGGGGCACGGCGAGCCCCGCGGCGTTGAGGGTCCGCTGGCTCTCGACGAGCTGGTCCTTGGTCAGCTCGCGGCCGGCCGCGACCGCCTCGCGGATCTCCTCGGACACCTTGGTCGTGAAGAACTCGCGCATCTCGTCGCGGAACGCGCGCTCCTCCTCGGACAGCTCGAGCTGCATGCCTCTCCTCGCTCTCTGACGCCCGCATCCGGTGGGGCTACTGGCCAGTACACACCATGCCCCGGCGTCGTCTCCGGGCGCTCTGCCCCACACCGGGCAGCACGGTCTGCAACAGGATCGGGGCCAGCAGCGTTGATGATGCATGCAGGCGTTGGCGCAGGAAGGAGCCCGAGTGGCTCTGTCACGGGACGGGAGTGGCCCCGACTTCGACGGGTGGGTCGCCGCGCGCGGCCCGGCGCTCCTGCGTCTGGCCTACACGCTGACCGGCAACACCGCCGACGCGGAGGACGTCGTCCAGGAGGCGCTGGCCCGGGCCCTGCCCCGGTGGGGCCGCATCTCCCGGGTCGACGACGTCGACGCCTACGTCCGCCGGATGGTCGTCAACGCGCACACGTCGTGGTGGCGCCGGTTCCGCCGCCGCGAGTCGCCCGTCGAGGAGGTGCGTGACTCCGCCGTCGCCACCACGCCCGGGCTGATGCCCGACGAGCGGGCCGCCCTGTGGGCCGCCCTCGGGGCGCTCCCACGTGCCAGCGCACCGCGATCGTCCTGCGCTACTACGAACAGCTCGAGTACGCCGAGATCGCCGACCTCACCGGCGTGCGGGAGGGCTCGGTCCGCTCGCGGGTCTCCCGCGGCCTGGCCGCCCTCCGCGCCACCGTGCCCCCCGGCTTGGGGCCCGACACCCTGGGAGCGAACGATGAGTGACCTCGAGCAGCGCCTGACCGACGCCCTGCACCGAGGGGTCGCAGGCTGCGCCGCCCGCGATCGGACTGGCCGCCGCGGCCCGGGAGCGGGCCCGGCGCACCCGCCGCACCCGGATCGCCGGCGGCGCCGCCCTGCTCGCGCTCGCCGTGGCCGTGCCGGGCGTGCTGCTGGCGAGCGGCGGTGACGGCGACGGCCGCGGCGAGGGCGTCGGGCCGGCGGGCCGCGGCAAGACCGCCGTCGACCAGAGCGGTCAGGACGACGACCCGAACCTGTCCACCGGCTACCACTGGGAGAGCTGGCACGGCGTCACCGTGCAGGTGCCCAACACGTGGGAGTACGGCAGCCTCAGCGACTGGTGCGCCGGCGGCGGCGACCTCGTCCCGCGCATCCAGCGACCGGGCACGGTGGCCAGCTCGATCCTGTGCGAACCCGCGTCGACGTACGGCCTCACGTTCCAGGAGATCGACAACCGCGACGACTTCGAGTGGCCCGTGGTCTCCCAGACAGGCGGGGGCTGGCCGGAGGAGAACGTCGTGGGCGGCCGCGGCATCGGCGGCGTCCTGGTCATGGTCGCGGCCCGCGAGTCCACCGTCGCGTCGTACGTCCTCGACTCGATGCGGGCGATCGGTCCCGAGGGCGACCCCAACGGGTGCCAGGCGCGGTACACGCCGGGTTCGGAGAACCCGCCGGAGGGCGCGCTCTCGGTGTGCCGGTACGACGAGAACGGCCAGCTCGAGCAGAGCGAGGCGCTGGTGGGAGAGGACGCCGGCGACGCCGTCCGCGCGCTCCAGGCCGCGCCCGAGCCCGGGACGTGCCGCGACACCAGCCAGGGCAGCCAGCCGCACCAGGTGGTGGTCCTCGGGTCCGCGGGGATCTCCGCCAAGGTCGACCTCGTGGCGGGCTGCCCCCGCGTGAGCGTCGACGGCCAGGTCCGTCAGCTCACGCCGGACGTCCTCTACTGGGCGCTCTCGCCCGGGTGGTCCGGAGATGGCACGAACTTGCCATTGCCGCCGGAGCTGCGCCAGAGGTAGGACGAGACATGGTGGTAGTGGCCCGCAGGGTCCTCATCGTGTTGCTGGTGATCGGTCTCGCCGTCGCGGCGTACTACGGCTGGTTGCTGTTCAGCACCGAGCCGGCGTGAGCGCGGGACAATAGTCAGGTGCGGCCGGGACACCCGGTCGCGCACAATCCTGCGACGTGGGACACGTGGACGTCGCCGGAGTGCGCTACGAGCTGCCCGACGGCCGGGTGCTGCTCGACGACGTGTCGTTCCGCGTCGGTGAGGGCGCCAAGGTCGCGCTGGTCGGGGCCAACGGCGCCGGGCAAGACCACGCTGCTGCGCATCATCACCGGCGAGCTGGCCCCGCACGCCGGCGTCGTGACCCGCAGCGGTGGCCTCGGGCGTGATGCGCCAGATGGTCGGCATCGGGCTCGGGGAGGAACCCACGGTCGCCGACCTGCTGCTCAGCGTCTGCCCGCCCCGCGTCCGGACGCGGCCGCCGAGGTCGGTGCACGGCTGCGAGCGCGCGCTCATGGAGCACGACGACGAGAAGACCCAGATGGCCTACGCCGAGGCGCTGGCGGAGTACGCCGACGCCGGCGGCTACGACGTCGAGGTGGTGTGGGACGTCTGCACGGTCGCCGGGCTCGGCGTCCCCTACGAGCGGGCCAAGTACCGCGAGCTGCGCACGCTGTCCGGCGGCGAGCAGAAGCGGCTGGTGCTCGAGTTCCTGCTCCGCGGCCCCGACGAGGTGCTGCTCCTCGACGAGCCGGACAACTTCCTCGACGTACCGGGCAAGATCTGGCTCGAGCAGCGGATCCGCGAGTCCGAGAAGACGATCCTCTACATCAGCCACGACCGCGAGCTGCTCAACAACACCGCCACCCGGGTCGTGACGTCGAGCTCGGTGCGTCGGGGGCGGGCAACAGCGTCTGGACGCACCCCGGCGGCTTCGCGTCGTACCACGAGGCGCGCAAGGACCGCTTCCTGCGCTTCGAGGAGCATGCGCCGCCGCTGGGACGAGGAGCACGCCAAGATCAAGGCGCTCGTGCTGCGGCTGAAGATCAAGGCCGAGTACAACGACGGCATGTCCAGCCAGTACAAGGCGGCCCAGACCCGGCTACGCAAGTTCGAGGAGGCCGGCCCGCCCACCGAGCAGCCGCGCGAGCAGCAGGTGCAGATGCGGCTCAAGGGCGGCCGCACCGGCAAGCGCGCGGTCGTCTGCACCGACCTCGAGCTCACCGGGCTGATGAAGCCGTTCGACCTCGAGGTCTGGTACGGCGAGCGGGTGGCCGTGCTGGGCTCCAACGGCTCCGGCAAGTCGCACTTCCTGCGGCTGCTGGCCGCGGGCGGCAGCGACCCCGACGTGGAGCACCGCCCGGTCGAGGACACCCCGGTCGAGCCGGTGCGCCACACCGGCAACGCCAAGCTCGGCGCCCGGGTCCGCCCCGGCTGGTTCGTGCAGACCCACGAGCACCCCGAGCTGGTCGGCCGCACGCTGCTCGAGATCCTGCACCGCGGCGACGGCCGCCCCGACGGCCGGCACGGGCATGGGGCGCGAACAGGCCGCGCGGGTGCTGGACCGCTACGAGCTGGCGCACGCCTCCGAGCAGAAGTTCGAGTCGCTCAGCGGCGGCCAGCAGGCCCGGTTCCAGATCCTGCTGCTCGAGCTGTCCGGCGCCACCCTGCTGCTGCTCGACGAGCCGACCGACAACCTCGACGTCCAGTCGGCCGAGGCGCTCGAGGCCGGGCTCGAGGCGTTCGAGGGCACGGTGGTCGCGGTGACCCACGACCGTTGGTTCGCGCGCGGCTTCGACCGGTTCCTGGTCTACGGCGCCGACGGCGACGGTCTACGAGACCGACGAGCCGGTGTGGGACGAGGGTCGGGTGACCCGCAGCCGATGACACCACCCCGATGACCCAGCGCATCGAGGCGGTCGACCCCTCCGACCCGGTGGCGTTCGCCGCGTTCCACGACGTCTACACCGCCGCCAACCGGCACGGGCCGCAGGGCGAGTTCGCCACCGTCTGGCAGCTCGACGAGGTCCGCGCTGTCCATGGCCGACCCGGACCCGAGGATCTTCCGGCTCGGCTGGGCGGGGTGGGTGGACGGCCGACGTCGCCACCTGGGCTGGATGTCCGGCTCGACGCTCGACAACCTCGACCTGGCTCGACGTGCTGGTCTGCTGCGCGCCCGGCGACCGCGGTCACGGGTACGCCGCTGACGATGCTGGCCCACCTCGAGGCAGGAGGCCCGCGCCCGCGGACGCGGGCGCCTGGTCGCGGAGGTGAACTGGCCCTACGACCTCGGCGACGGACGGCGCCGGCTCGGCCGAGCTCGGCCTGGGCCCAGCAGAACGGCTTCGCGCTCGCGCTGGTCGACGTGCAGCGGCGGCTCGGCGCTGCCCGTCCCGGACGACCGGCTGGACGGGCTCGCCGCCGAGGCGGCACGCCCACCACGACGGGTACACGCTGCGCTCGTTCGTCGGCCCGGTGCCCGACGAACTCGTCGAGGGCTGGGCCGCGCTGAGCGCGACCCTGAGGACCGAGGCGCCGATGGGAGACATCGAGCGCGAGGACGAGGCGCTCGACGTCGACGGGATCCGCGCCGAGGAGACGCTGCTCGAGAAGCAGGGCCGGGTCAAGGTCGGCACCGCCGCCGTCGCTCCTGACGGAGCGGTGGTCGCCTACACCGACCTGGTGCTCACGGTGCACGAGTCGGAGCGCGCCTACCAGTGGGGCACGCTGGTCCGCCCCGACCACCGCGGCCACCGGCTCGGCCTCGCGGTCAAGGTGGCCAACGTGCGCCTGCTCCAGGAGACCCAGCCCCAGATCTCCACGGTGGTGACCTTCAACGCCGACGTGAACGCGCCGATGGTCGGCGGTCAACGACCGGCTCGGCTTCCGTCCCGTGCAGTGGATGGGTGAGGTGCAGAAGACGCTGGCCTGAACGGGGCCGGGCCAGGTGCTCCCACGGGCGTTCCCCCACGGTCGCGGGGCGGGGAGAACGACAGAGCCGGCGCTTGCTCGGTGGGCCCGAGCGGGCCGAACAAGCAAGCGCCGGCCTCGTTCCCTCGTCGGAAGGGGGTGACGAGGTGCGAGGAGGGGGATCCCACGGCCACGGCTTTGACGGACCCGGTGCGGCCGTGGGATCCCACCTTTCTCGGAGACCCGCCGTCGTCGCTCGGCGGGCGTCTGGTGGCGGACTAGGAGTTGGAGGCCTCCGAGTCCGAGTCGAGGGTCAGCTGGGCGGTCTTGTCCTGACCGTCGCGCTGGTAGGTGACGGTGACCTGGTCGCCGGGCCGGTAGGACCGGATGGTGGCCACCAGGGAGTCGGCGTCGGTGATCAGGTGGTCGTCGATCTTGGTGATCACGTCGCCCGTGTCGATCCCTGCGTCGGCGGCGCTCGAGCCGGCGTTCACCTGCTGGATCTGGGCGCCGTCGCCGAGCTGTCGGACTGGCTGTCGGGCTGGCCCCCGGGCTGGCCCTCGGTCGCGCCGACGTTGGAGACGGAGACGCCGAGCCGGGCGTGGGTCGGGGTCTCGCCCTTCGACATCTGGTCCACGATCGGCATGACCTCGTCGATCGGGATCGCGAAGCCGACACCGATGTTGCCGCTCTCGCCGCCGGCGGACTGGCCCGCGGTGGCGATCGAGGCGTTGATGCCGACGACGTTGCCGTTCATGTCGGTGAGCGCGCCGCCGCTGTTGCCGGGGTTGATGGCGGCGTCGGTCTGGATGGCCGGGTAGACGGTGCTGTTGCCCGAGCCGTCCGAGCCGACGTTCACCGGCCGGTTGAGGGCGCTCACGATGCCGCTGGTCACCGTGGCCTCGAGGCCGAGCGGCGAGCCGACGGCCACGACGCCCTGGCCGACAGCGAGGTCACCGGACTTGCCGATGGTCGCCGGGGTCAGGTTCGAGACGTCCTGGGCCTGGATGACCGCGGTGTCGGTCAGCGGGTCGGTGCCGAGCACGGTGGCGTCGGCGTGGCTGCCGTCGTTGAAGGTCACCCGGAGGGAGCCGCCGTCGCCGGCCAGCTCGACCACGTGGTTGTTGGTGAGGATCCGGCCGTCGGAGCTGAGGATGATGCCGGAGCCGGAGCCGGCGCCCTGGGAGCCGCTCACGTCGATCTTCACGACCGAGGGCAGCACCTTGGCGGCGACCGCCTCGACGCTGCCGTCGGCGGCCGGCGAGCTCGGGGTGTCGACGACCTTGGAGGTGGTCGCCGAGCTCGAGCCGTTCGAGCCGGAGGTTCCGTTCTCGTCCTGGAACGCGGAGTACGCCGCTGCGCCACCGACGCCGGCGGCACCACCCACGAGCAGGGAAGCAGCGACCACGCCGCCGGCGAACGCCATCCGGCGGCTGCGCTTCGGAGCCGGCTGCTGAGCAGGCGGGACCGGAGCGGCGGCCGGCGCGGACCCGTAGGGACGCCAGGTCGGGGGCGTCGCGGGCGGCTGGTTCGCGGGCTGGTGCGGAGGCTGCGGGAGTGGCGTGGTGTCGCCGGAGTCGGTCACGAAGGCAACGGTGCCGAGCGGAACTGTGACCATCCTGAGACATCGCTGGGTGTCCCTGAAGAAGTGTGACGCGTGTCCCTGCTGCCCGGGACCTCGCCGCTGGCACGATGCCGCCATGCTGAAGCTGCCCGCCCTCGTCCTGACCGCCGCCCTGCTCGTCTCCGGCGGTGCGGCGTCCGCCGTCGTGAAGGACGGCGACTCCGGCGCCGACCGGCTGACCGGCACCAACGCCAAGGACACGCTGCGCGGTCGGGGTGGCGACGACCGCCTGGAGGGTCTCGGCGGCGACGACCTGTTGGTCGGCGGCCCCGGCGACGACGTGGTCAAGGGTGGGCCGGGCCTCGACGACCTCGGTGGCGGCGCCGGTGACGACTTCCTGGTCGGCGCGTTCGACGACGCCGACGACCGCCTGTACGGCGGGCCCGGCGACGACATCGTCTCGGGCTACCGCGACGACCAGGCTGTCCGGCGGTCGGGGTGATGACCGCATGGTCATCATCGACCCCGAGCGGGGCGCCTACGTCATGTGCGGCCAGGGCGAGGACACGGTGATCGCCGAGGGGAAGCCGCCGGCCGGCACCATCTCCGACGACTGCGAGCACCTGCGGGTCAGCTGAGCTGGTCAGCCGGGGCAGATCAGCCCAGATCAGCCGGCGGTCGCCCTTGTGAGCGCTGGTGGGCGCCGACACAATGCGGGGGCATGACCGCCCCCACACCGACGTACGTCGACGACCGGCTCGCCCACTGGGCCGAGCACCTTCCCGACGGCCTGGCCTTCACCTACGGCGAGCGGCGGTGGACCTGGCGCGAGTGGGAGGACAGGGTGCGCCGCTGCGCCGGCGGGCTGAAGGCGCTCGGGGTCGGCCGGGGTGACGTGGTCGGCTTCCTCGACAAGAACCACCCCGCGTGCGTCGAGCTGTCGATGGCGGCCGCCTCGCTCGGTGCCGCCAACGCGATCGTCAACTGGCGCTCGGCCGGGGACGAGGTCGACTACGCGGTCAACGACTCGGGCGCGAAGGTGCTGGTGGTCGGCGCCGAGCTGATGCCGACGATCAACAAGATCCGCGAGAACCTCACGCACGTCGAGAGGATCATCGAGGTGACCCCGGACGGCGCGGAGGGCGACGAGTACGAGGCGTTCCTCGAGGGCTCGGAGCGGGTGACCCGGCAGGACGGCGTCTCACCGGACGACGTGTGCCTGGTCATGTACTCCTCCGGCACCACCGGCCGGCCCAAGGGTGTGATGCTCACGCAGGCCAACATGGTCGCCCACACCCTGAACGCCCACGACGGGTGGGAGTTCGAGCCCGGCGACCAGTGCATGGTGTCGATGCCGCTGTTCCACGTCGGCGGCTCGTCGTACGTGCTGTTCCCGATCAACGACGGCGTGCCCAGCTTCATGACCCGCGACCCCGACGGTGCGTCACTGGCCGGCGCGATCCTCGGCGGTGCCAACCGCACCTTCCTGGTCCCGGCGGTGCTGGCCCAGGTGCTGCAGGCCGGGCCCGACGCGGTGAAGCTGTTCGGTGCGCTGAAGACCTACACCTACGGCGCCGCGCCGATGCCGCCGCCGCTCCTGCGCGCGGCGATGGAGGCGTGGCCGAACACCGACTTCATCCAGGTCTACGGCCTGACCGAGGTGTCCGGGGTGGCGACCCAGCTCTCGTCCGACGACCACCGCGACGCCGTCGCGTCCGGTCACCCGGAGCGGCTGGTCTCCGCAGGCCGCCCGATCCCCGGCGTCGAGCTCAAGGTCGTCGACCCGGCCACCCTCGAGGAGCTGCCGACCGGTGAGCACGGGGAGATCTGGCTGAAGACCCCACAGCTGTTCAAGGGCTACCTCGGCAAGCCCGAGGAGACCGCTGCGGTGATCACCGAGGACGGCTGGTTCCGGACCGGCGACATGGGCAAGGTCGACGCCGACGGGTACGTCTTCGTCGAGGACCGGCTCAAGGACATGATCATCACCGGCGGCGAGAACGTGTACTCGCCCGAGGTCGAGCGGGTGCTCGCCGAGCACCCGGCGGTCATGGAGGTCGCGATCATCGGCGTCCCGGACGACACCTGGGGCGAGTCGGTCAAGGCGGTGGTCTCGCTCAAGCCCGACACCACGGCGACCGAGGAGGAGCTGATCGCCTTCTGCCAGGAGTCGCTCGCCAGGTTCAAGTGCCCCCGGTCGGTCGACATCATCGAGCTGCTGCCCCGCAACCCGACCGGCAAGATCCTCAAGCGTGAGCTGCGCAAGCCCTACTGGGAAGGGCGCGACCGGGCGGTGAACTGAGCCGGTCGTCAGACGGGCAGGCCGCGCTCCCGCAGGGCGACCCGCAGGTCGTCGGCCCCGGTGAAGAGGACGCCGTCCAGCCCCGACTCGATCGCGCCCACGACGTTGGCCACCTTGTCGTCGACGAAGACGAGGTCGGAGGCGGGCAACCCGGCCCGGGCCACCGCGATCTCGTAGATGGCGGGGTCGGGCTTGGCCACCTTCTCGGTGCCGGAGACGACCACGTCGTCGAGCAGCCCGAGGAACTCGAACCGCTCCGGCGCGTGCGACCAGAACTCGTCGGGCCAGTTGGTCAGCCCCCACATGGGTACACCGGCCGCGCTCAGCTCGCGCACGATGTCGACGGTGCCGGGCACCTCGCCGACCAGCGAGGAGGGGAAGTTCGCGCGGTACGCCGCGGCGTGCTCCACCCAGTGCGGGTGGGTCCGTCGCAGCTCGGCCTCACCCTCGGCCCAGGTGGCCCCGCCGTCGAGGGCGTGGTTGAACGCCATGAAGTCGAAGTCGTCGGCGCCCAGGAACCGGGTCGCCTCGGCCTCGCCCAGCCCCGCGGCCACCGCGGCGTGCGGCTGCCAGTCGATGAGGACGTTGCCGAGGTCCCAGATGACGCCGCGCGGGGGGTTCAGGCCCAACGCTCCGACGCGGGTACGAAGTCGAGCGTCCGGTCGCCGGTGTAGATCTGCTTGGGCCGGGCGATCTTCTGCTCCTTGTCCTGCACCAGCTCCAGCCACTGCGCCAGCCAGCCGGGCGTGCGGCCGATGGCGAAGAGCACCGTGAACATCTCGGGCGGGAACTGGAAGGCCTCGTAGATGAGCCCGGAGTAGAAGTCGACGTTGGGGTAGAGCTTGCGCTTGATGAAGTACTCGTCCTCGAGCGCGATCTTCTCGAGCTCCTTGGCGATCTCGAGGAGCGGGTTGACCCCGGTGACCTCGAAGACGTCGTCGCAGGCCTTCTTGATGATCGTGGCCCGCGGGTCGAAGTTCTTGTAGACGCGGTGCCCGAAGCCCATCAGCCGCTCGTTGCCGTCCTTCACGCCCTTGATGAAGTCGGGGATGTTGTCCTTGGAGCCGATCCGCTTGAGCATCCGCAGCACCGCCTCGTTGGCACCGCCGTGCAGCGGGCCGTAGAGCGCGGCCACCCCGGCGGCCACGGCGGAGTAGGGGTCGACCTGCGACGAGCCGACGGAGCGGACCGCGTTGGTCGAGCAGTTCTGCTCGTGGTCGGCGTGCAGGATGAACAGCACGTCGAGCGCCTTGACCAGCCGCTCGTCGGCGTCGAACTTCTGCTCGCTCATCTTGAACAGCATCGAGAGGAAGTTCGCGGTGTAGCTCAGCTCGTTGTCGGGGTAGACGAACGGCTTGCCCTGCGCGTGCCGGAACGACCAGGCGCCCAGGGTCGGCATCTTCGCGATCATCCGCACGATCTGCATGTGCCGGTTGTCCGCGTCGCTGATGTTGCGGGCGTCGGGGTAGAAGGTCGAGAGGGCTCCCACCGACGCCATCAGCATCCCCATCGGGTGCGCGTCGTAGCGGAAGCCCTGCATGAACTCCTTGACGTTCTCGTGCACGAACGTGTGGTAGGTGATCTCGTGCACCCACGCGTCGTACTCCTGCTTGGTCGGCAGGCTGCCGTGCACGAGGAGGTAGGCGACCTCGAGGAAGTTCGACTTCTCGGCCAGCTGCTCGATGGGATACCCGCGGTACTCCAGGATCCCCTTCTCGCCGTCGATGTAGGTGACGCTGCTGCGGCACGAGGCGGTGTTCACGAAGCCGGGGTCGTAGACCGCCAGCCCGGGTGCTTCCTCGCCGGCCTTGATCTGCCCGATGTCCGCGGCCTTGATGGTGCCGTCGGTGATGGGTACGTCGTACTCCTGTCCGGTCCTGTTGTCCCGGACAGTCAGCGACTCAGTCTTCTCTTGGGTCACCCCGCCAACCTAGTCCCGGTATGTGAACGATCCACAACCAGGTGTCTCGCTGGTCGTACGGGCGCCGACGTGGGCCGCGGAGCCCCGCGCCACGGTTTTGACCCGTCCGGGCGTCGCCCCGTACATTGAACGGTCGCGCCTCCTGCCGCGTCCGGACGTCCGCACGACGTCCGGTCGCAGTCCCGGACAGAGCACCATCTCCCAGAGATGGGCACCGAGCCGGGCCGTGTTCGTCAGAAGGCGTGGTACCACCCGCCGTGCCGGAGACCTCCGACGCGGTCCCGACGAACGAGAGAGCATCCTCGTGCGCACTTACTCTCCCAGGCCCGGCGACATCCAGCGCGCCTGGCACGTCATCGACGCGGAGGACATCGTCCTCGGTCGCCTCGCGGTGCAGACCGCGAACCTGCTGCGCGGCAAGCACAAGCCGATCTTCGCGCCGCACGTCGACACCGGCGACTTCGTCATCATCGTGAACGCCGAGAAGGTCGCCCTGACCGGGGACAAGAAGACGTCCAAGCTGGCCTACCGGCACTCCGGCTACCCGGGCGGCCTGACCGCCACCCCGGTCGGGCAGCTCCTCGACAAGGACGCCCGCAAGGTCGTCGAGAAGGCCGTCTGGGGCATGCTCCCCAAGAACAAGCTCGGTCGGCAGATGCATCAAGAAGCTGAAGGTCTACTCGGGCCCGACGCACCCCCACCAGGCCCAGAAGGCCGTCCCCTTCGAGATCACCCAGATCTCCCAGTAGTCGTCCCCGACCAGCCAGCAGAGGAACAACAGTGACTTCCCAGACGTCTGAGGACCAGGGCACCGAGGTCGAGGAGACCTACACCGCCGACGAGAGCGGCGTCGCCTACAGCTCCGAGAGCGCCCCGTCGGCCGACACCCCGGCCCGCCCGGCGACCATCGCCCCCGCCGCGGCCACCGGCCGCCGCAAGGAGGCCGTCGCCCGCGTGCGCATCGTCCCCGGCACCGGCGTGTGGACCATCAACGGCCGCACCCTCGACTCCTACTTCCCCAACAAGCTGCACCAGCAGGTGGTCAACGAGCCGTTCGCCGAGCTGCAGCTCGAGGGCCGCTTCGACGTGATCGCCCGCATCCACGGCGGCGGCATCACCGGCCAGGCCGGCGCGCTGCGCCTGGGCGTGGCCCGCTGCCTCAACTCGATCGACGTCGAGGCCAACCGTCCCTCGCTCAAGAAGGCCGGGCTGCTCACGCGCGACGCCCGCGTCATCGAGCGCAAGAAGGCCGGTCTCAAGAAGGCCCGCAAGGCGCCTCAGTACAGCAAGCGCTGATCGCAGGCTCGAGACAACCCGGGATGCCGCGCGTCTTCGGCACCGACGGGGTCCGTGGCCTCGCCAACCGCGAGGTCACGGCCGAGCTCGCCCTCGACCTGTCGGTCGCCGCGGCGCGGGTCATCATCGACCGCGGCGACTTCGACCGGGCGCGCGAGCGACCCCTGGCCGTGGTCGGCCGCGACCCGCGGATCTCGGGGCAGATCCTCGAGCACGCGGTCGTGGCCGGGCTGGCCTCGGCCGGGGTCGACGTGCTCCGCCTCCGGGTGGTCCCGACGCCGGGCGTGGCCTACCTGACCGACGCCCTCGACGCCGACCTCGGCGTGGTCATCAGCGCCTCGCACAACCCGATGCCCGACAACGGCATCAAGTTCCTCGCACGCGGCGGGCACAAGCTCGACGACGCGATCGAGGCGCAGATCGAGGAGCTCCTGGGCGGCGCCTGGGACGCCCCGGTCGGTGCGGCCGTCGGCCGGGTGCGACCGTACGAGCGGCCGATCGAGGAGTACGTCGACCACCTGGTCGCCACCCTCGACCGCCCGCAGGAACGTCCGCTGGCGGGTCTCAAGGTCGTCGTCGACTGCGCCAACGGCGCGGGCAGCGTCGCGGCCCCGATGGCCCTGCGCGCCGCGGGCGCCGAGGTCGTCGTCATCGGTGCCGAGCCCGACGGGCTCAACATCAACGACGGCTGCGGCTCCACCCACCTCGGCCCGCTGCAGGCGGCCGTGCTCGAGCACGGCGCCGACGTCGGGATCGCGCTCGACGGCGACGCCGACCGCTGCCTGGCCGTCGACCACGAGGGTCGCGACGTGGACGGTGACCAGCTGCTGGCCATCCTGGCCCTGGCGCTGGCCGAGTCCGGCGAGCTCGTCGACCGGCACCGTGGTGGCGACCGTCATGAGCAACCTCGGCTTCGTCCAGGCGATGGAGGCCGCCGGCGTGCGCGTCGTGCAGACCCGGGTCGGCGACCGCTACGTGCTCGAGGAGATGCGGGCCGGGGGCTACGTCCTCGGCGGGGAGCAGTCGGGCCACGTGATCATGAGCCGCTACGCCACCACCGGCGACGGCATCCTCACCGCGCTGCACCTGCTCCAGCGGATGGTCGCGACGGGCCGGCCGCTGCAGTCCCTGGCCGCCGTGGTCACCCGGCTGCCGCAGGTGCTCGTCAACGTCCCCGACGTCGACAAGGACCGCACCGACGACCCGGTGCTCACCGCCGCCGTGGCGGCCGAGGAGGCCGGGCTGGCGGGCCGTGGGCGGGTGCTGCTCCGACCCTCGGGCACCGAGCCGATGGTGCGGGTCATGGTCGAGGCGCCGACCGACGACGGCGCCCGCGGCGTCGCCGACCGGCTCGCGGCGGTCGTGCGCGAGCGGCTCGCCCTCGGCTGAGCTCGGTGGTCGAGGAGCCGCAGCACGCGGCTCGCAACCCCGTGACTCGGAGCTGGACGCTAAACCGGAGGCGGCGCCGGCGCACACCGTCCTAGGCTCGCCAGTCGTGGCCATCGAGGTGCGCGAGACCGATCCCGCCGACGAGGCGGCGCTCCGGGCGTGGTGGGAGGTCGGCCGCGCGGCCGAGGCCGAGCGCCCGCTCGACCTGTGGACCCCCTGGGAGGTGGCGCGCCGCGCCCTCCCCGCGCCGCGTCCGCAGGCCCGGACCGTGCTGGTCAGCGCGCACGAGGACGACCGGGTGGTCGGCGCCGGCATCCTGGACGTCTCCGACCGGGACAACACCCACCTCGCCGTCCTCTCGCCGTACGTCGCCCCGGCGGACCGCGGTCGCGGCGTCGGGTCCGCCGTCCTGGCCGCGCTCGAGCGGCGGGCGGCCGAGGAGGGCCGGACCACGCTCATCTCCGACGCCCACGTGCCGCCGGTCGGGGACAGCGCCGGCAGCCGGTTCGCGGCCCGGCACGGCTACGCCGTGGCCAGCCAGGACACGGTCAAGGCGGCCGACCTGGCCGCGACCGAGTCCACGTGGGCCGGGCTCGCGGCGCACGCGGCGGAGCGGGCCGAGGGCTACGAGCTGCTCTGGTGGGGCGACCGGGCGCCGGAGGAGCACGTGGAAGGCATCGCTGTGCTCTTCAGCCGGTTCCTCGGCGAGATCCCGCTCGGCGACCTCGACCTCGAGCCGCAGATCTTCGACGCCGAGCGCATCAGGCACGGCGAGGAGCGGCGCGTCGGCTCCGGCGTGGCCTCACTGCTGGTGGCGGCCGCCGCGCCCAGCGGCGAGCTGGTCGGCTACAGCAACCTGTCCGTGCCCCGCGGCGCGCCGCACGTGGCCGAGATCGACAGCACGCTCGTGCTGCCCGAGCACCGCGGCCACCGGCTGGGCCTGGCTCTGAAGGTGCTGCTCCACCAGCTGCTGCGGGCCGAGTCCCCCGAGACCGAGGTGCTCGTGACGGGGAACGCCGACGTCAACGAGCACATGAACGCGGTCAACGACGCGCTCGGCTACCGCCCGGTCGAGCGGGTCCTCGAGCTCCAGAAGGTGCTGACCTGACCGGCGTGCAGGTGCGCCCGCTGGACCGGGCGGACGAGGCCGAGGTGCGGGCGTTCTGGGAGGTGCAGCGGGACGCGGTGGCCGAGCGCCCGCACAACGACCACCTGGCGTGGCAGGCGGCGAAGGCCTACGTCCCCATGGAGTTCGTCGACCGGGCCCGGGTGTTCCTGGCCGCGTGGGACGGCGACCGGATGGTCGGCGCCGGGGCGGCCAACGGGAGCACGGTCGACAACCTGCACCGGGCCTACGCCGACGTCTCGGTCCTCCCGGACCGGCGCCGCGAGGGCATCGGGAGCCTGCTGCTCGACCACGCCGAGCGGTGGGCCCGCGACGAGGGGCGCCGGGTGCTGGGCGCCGAGGTGTTCGCCCCCATGGGCGGCACCAGCGCGGGGCTGGCCTTCGCCGAGCGCCACGGGTTCCGGGTCACCCTCGAGGACGGCATGAAGGTGGTCGACGTGCCCGCGACGCGGGGCCGCTGGGACGGGCTCGCGGCCGAGTGCGCGCCGTACCACCGCGACTACGAGCTGCGCACCGTCTGGTCTCCGCTGCCCGCCGAGCTCGTGGACGGCTACAGCGCGATCAACAACATGTTCGTCTCCGAGGCGCCGTCCGGTGATGCCGACGTCGAGGACGAGGTATGGGACGAGGCCCGGCTCCGAGCCCTCGAGGAGCGCGGCGCCAGGGCCGGTCGCCGCGACGTGCGCACGTTCGCCCTCACCGCCGACGGCGAGGTGGTGGCGATGACCGAGGCGTTCGTCAACGAGACGATGCCGCACCGCGGCTTCCAGGGCGGGACGCTCGTCGTCCCCGCACACCGCGGCCACCGGCTCGGGCTGGCCGTCAAGATCGCCAACCAGCGGGCGCTGGCCGGGCGGTTCCCGGATCTCGCGTGGGTCATGACGGGCAACGCCGACGTGAACCGGCACATGAACGCGATCAACGACCGGCTCGGGTTCCGCGTCGTGGAACGTTGCCTGGAGGCGGAGAAGGCGATCTGAGCCGTGGTTCGGTCAGATCTTGCGCAGCCGGACGTACCGCACGGAGTGGTCCGCGTCCTTGCGGAGCACCAGGGTGGCCCGGGACCGGGTGGGCAGGACGTTCGCGGCGAGGTTCGGGCCGTTGATGGCGTCCCAGATCCGCATCGCCTCGGCCACCGCCTCGTCCCGGGAGAGGGAGGAGTAGCGCACGAAGTAGGACTGCGGGTCGCGGAAGGCGGTCTCGCGCAGCCGCAGGAACCGGGAGACGTACCAGTCGCGGATGTCGGACGTCTTGGCGTCGACGTACACCGAGAAGTCGAAGAAGTCGCTGACCGCGAGGCCGGTGCGGCCGTCGTCACGGGTCCGGGCCGGCTGGAGGACGTTGAGCCCCTCGACGATGACGATGTCGGGGTGCTTGATGTGCACCTTCTCGTCGGGCACCACGTCGTAGGTGAGGTGGTCGTAGACCGGCGCCTCGACCTCGTCGCGACCGGACTTGATGTCGACCACGAAGCGCAGCAGCGCCCGGCGGTCGTAGGACTCCGGGAAGCCCTTGCGCTGCAGGAGGCCGCGGCGCTCGAGCTCGGCGTTGGGGTAGAGGAAGCCGTCGGTGGTGACCAGCGCGACGTGGGGGTGCTCGGGCCAGTGCGCGAGCAGGTGCTGGAGCACGCGGGCGGTGGTGGACTTGCCGACCGCCACCGAGCCGGCCAGGCCGATCACGAACGGGGTCCGCGGGGGCGTGGCCCGGTGGAGGAAGTCCTCCTGCTCGCGGTGCAGCCGGCCGGCGGCCTCGACGTACAGGCTGAGCAGGCGGCTCATCGGCAGGTAGACGTCGCGCACCTCCTCGAGGTCCAGCTGGTCGCCGAGGCCGCGCAGCGCGGTGATCTCCTCCTCGGTGAGGGGGTCCTCGACCTGGTTGGCCAGCTGCGCCCACGTGCTGCGGTCGAGCTCGATGTAGGGGGAGGACTCGCGGGGTGCCTCCGACGGACCGTTCGGGGGACCCGGGTGGCTCTCGCCGGTGGGCGTTGTCACGTCATCCTCGGTGGATGCCAGCGTCGTTCAGTGCGTGCGACGTCTTTCCGGGGTCCCCGCGAAAGCGCGAGTGCAGCAAGCGTCCTTCGTGGGGTGGTGGCTTGGCGCCGGCGTGAAGGCAGACCGGGCGTCTTTCGAACGTCGACAACGCCGCCAGCGTGCGTGCTGGGCGGCGCTGGCGCCGCCATGGGATGACGTGACACGCCCCTAGCATGGCGGCGATTCTGTCAGCCGCCATGCCTGCCGAGGTGGTCACCCCGGGCTCGGTAGACTCGACGCCCATGTGCGGGATCGTGGGCTACGTCGGGGCCAGGCAGGCCCAGGACGTGGTGCTCGACGGCCTGCGCCGGCTGGAGTACCGCGGCTACGACTCGGCCGGCATCGCCGTGGTCGCCGACTCGGCGCTGGCGATCTCGAAGAAGGCCGGCAAGCTGGCCAACCTCGAGAAGGCGATCGCCGACCGGCCCCTGCCGCCGTCGACGACGGGTGTCGGGCACACCCGCTGGGCCACCCACGGGGCGCCCAACGACGTGAACGCCCACCCGCACGTCGGGTACGCCGGCCGGGTGGCCCTGGTCCACAACGGCATCATCGAGAACTTCGCCGAGCTGCGCGCCCGGCTCGAGGCCGACGACCACACCCTGACCTCCGAGACCGACACCGAGGTCGCGGCCCAGCTGCTCGAGCTGCAGCTCGAGTCGGGGTGCGACCTCACGATCGCGATGCAGCGGGTCTGCCAGCAGCTCGAGGGCGCGTTCACGCTGGTCGCGGTGGACGCCCACGACGCGTCGCGGGTGGTGGCGTCCCGGCGCAACTCGCCGTTGGTCGTCGGGCTCGGCGACGGCGAGAACTTCCTCGGCTCCGACGTGGCGGCGTTCATCGAGTACACCCGCGAGGCGCTCGAGCTCGGCCAGGACCAGGTCGTGACGATCACCCGCGACGGCGTGGAGGTCACCGACTTCCACGGCGTGCCGCAGGAGGGGCGGCGCTACCACGTGGACTGGGACCTCTCGGCGGCCGAGAAGGAGGGCCACGACTGGTTCATGCGCAAGGAGATCTTCGAGCAGCCGCGCGCGGTCGCGGACTCGCTGCTCGGCCGGCGTACCGCCTCGGGGCTGCTGCAGCTCGACGAGATGCGCCTCTCCGACCAGGAGCTGCGCGACATCGACAAGATCATCATCATCGCGGCGGGGACGTCGTTCTACGCCGGGATGGTCGCCAAGTACGCCATCGAGCACTGGACCCGGGTTCCGGTCGAGGTGGAGCTGTCCTCGGAGTTCCGCTACCGCGACCCGATCCTCGACTACTCCACGCTGGTCGTCGCGATCTCCCAGTCGGGTGAGACCGCGGACACGCTGCAGGCGATCCGGCACG
This sequence comes from uncultured Actinomycetota bacterium, assembly GCA_963791175.1. GTDB lineage: Bacteria > Actinomycetota > Actinomycetes > Propionibacteriales > Nocardioidaceae > Nocardioides. Next base: position 454,668 of record CAWBRC010000004.1, on the reverse strand, counting down.
CGCGCACCCAGCGCTCGAAGGTGCTGGCCATCTGCAACACCAACGGCTCGACCATCCCGCGCGAGTCCGACGCGGTGATCTACACCCACGCCGGTCCCGAGATCGGGGTGGCGTCGACCAAGGGCTTCCTGACCCAGCTGGTGGCCTGCTACCTGCTCGCGCTCTACCTGGCGCAGGTGAAGGGGACCCGGTTCGGCGACGAGATCGCCCAGGTGGTCAACCAGCTCGAGGCGATCCCCTCGCACATCGACACCGTGCTCGACGCGGCCTCCTCCGTCTACGAGCTGGCCCGGGCGCACGCCGACACGAAGTCGGTGCTGTTCGTCGGCCGGCACGCCGGCTACCCGGTGGCCCTCGAGGGAGCGCTCAAGCTCAAGGAGATCGCCTACCTGCACGCCGAGGGGTTCGCGGCCGGTGAGCTCAAGCACGGGCCGATCGCGCTCGTCGAGCCGGGCATCCCGGTCTTCTGCGTCGTGCCCCCGCGCGGCCGCGACCAGCTCCACGACAAGATGCTGAGCGGGATCCAGGAGGTCCGGGCCCGCGGCGCGGTGACGATCTGCCTGGCCGAGGAGGGCGACGAGCGGGTGGCACCGTACGCCGACCACCTGATCCGGCTCCCCTCGGTCCCGGTCCTGCTCCAGCCGCTGGTGGCCGTCGTACCCCTCCAGCTGTTCGCCTGCGAGCTCGCCTCGGTTCTCGGCCACGACGTGGACCAGCCGCGCAACCTGGCCAAGTCCGTCACGGTCGAGTAGCGGGCGACGTGGCCATCATCGGCGTCGGCATCGACGTGGTCGACATCTCGCGCTTCGGCGCCGCGCTCTCCCGGACGCCCGGCCTGGCCGAGCGGTTGTTCACCCCGCGCGAGCTCGAGCGGCCGCTCGCGTCGCTGGCCGCCCGCTTCGCCGCGAAGGAGGCGCTGGCCAAGGCGCTCGGCGCCCCCGGCGACATGCACTGGCACGACGCCGAGGTCGTCTCCGAGGAGTCGGGCCGCCCGCTGCTCGAGCTCCGCGGCACCGTCCTGGCCCGCGCGGACGACCTCGGGGTCCGCACCACCCACCTGTCCCTGTCCCACGACGCCGGCATCGCGTCCGCCGTGGTGGTGCTCGAGGGTTAGATTGCGGCGGTGAGCGAGGAGTTCCGCCCCATCGAGGTCGTGGATGTCGGCCGGGGCGACCCCACGCCGCCGCGACCGCCCCGGGACCACAGCGTCGTGCTGCTGACGCTGATCGCCGCCGGGGTGCTCATCGGCGCGGCCTGTGCCGCGTTCACCGCCTGGACCGTCTACGAGACGCAGGAGGACCAGCGCGTCCTCTACTGCACGTCGTTGTTCCTCAACAATGGCCAGGGCGACCATCAGGACTACGACGAGATGACCGACGGCCAGCAGCGGATCGTCGACCAGCTCGACTGCGACGTCCCGGGTCACTGAGGCCACGTCGGGGCCGCCGACCCCTGCCGCGGCCACCCCGCACCGCCTAGCCTGCCGACATGGCCACGTTCGTGCTGACGCTGCTCGGCGACGACCGGCCCGGGCTGGTGTCGGCGATCTCGGCGCCGATCAGCGCCCACGGCGCCAGCTGGGAGCGCAGCCAGCTGTCCCGGCTCGAGGGCAAGTTCGCGGGGATCGTGCTCGTGGCGGTCCCCGACGAGCGGTACGACGACCTGGTCGCCGACCTGGCCGCCCTCACCGACCAGGGGCTGCACGTCGTGGTCGAGCGCACCGACGAGGTGGCGGAGCCGGAGTCCGTGCGGCTCCACCTCGAGCTGCTCGGCGCGGACCGGCCAGGCATCGTCGCGGAGATCTCGACCGCCCTCGCCGAGCGCGAGGTCAGCATCGAGGAGCTCAGCACGGACGTGCGCGACGCACCGATGGCGGGCGGCGCGCTGTTCGAGGCGCACGCGGTCCTGGTGGCGCCCTCCTCGCTGGGCACCGAGGAGCTGCGGGACGTGCTCGAGGCGCTGGCCGACGAGCTGATGGTGGACCTCACGCTCTCGGACGACTGACGGCTCCGGTCGTGGGAAGAGCCACGACCGGCGCGGTCGTGGCTCCTCCGGTCCAGCGGATCAGCGGTGCAGGTGCGTCTTCGACCTGTTGCGCCCGGTCACGGTCGACGCCACGACGACCAGGACTGCGGCCATGACGACGGAGACGATCCAGCGCGTCCAGTCGATGCCGGGCGAGCCGTTACCGCCGAACGCCGTGTAGACGACGAGCCCGAGCAGCACGCCCCCGATGCCGCACAGGAGCGTCAGCCACAGCGGGATGTTGTCCTTGCCGCCTGGTGCGACGAACTTGCCGAGCAGTCCGATGATGACCCCAGCGATGAGAATGCCCACGATGTCCATGAGGGTGTCCCTTCTTCCGTGTGGAGGCGCGCAGTAGCGCCGATGCGGAAGAGGTGCCCGAGTTGCCCCTCGGGCTAACCGTCTAGTCCGACGCTGCCCCGCTCGCCGGGGCGAGCCGCTCGATCACCGCGGACGCCAGCGGGACCAGGAGCACGCCGGCCACGACGACGGGGTAGCTCACCAGCGCACCGGCGCCGGAGGAGTGCAGCTCGATCCCCACGCCGATGACCATCGCCGCCATCGCCAGGCACAGACCCCACACCGCTCGCAGCAACACGCGCGCCACCGTACGTGCGCGACGCAGTGGAGACATGACTCGCTCGGGTGGTCTTGCCGCGCCACCCGGGTGAATCTCCCCGCTAGCGTGGCGGCATGCTGCACGCGCACACCGTCGAGCAGGTCCGGGCGGCCGAACGGGAGCTGATGGCGCGGCTGCCGGAGGGCACCCTGATGCAGCGGGCGGCGGCCGGGCTGGCGACGGCGGCGGTGGACTTCCTCGGCTCGGCGTACGGGCGCCGGGTGCTCCTGCTCGTCGGCACGGGGGACAACGGCGGTGACGCGCTGTACGCCGGGGCGATGCTCGCCCGGCGCGGGGTGCTGGTGGAGGCGTGGCCGCTCAGCGACCGTGCGCACGAGGAGGGCACCCGGGCGCTGCGGCGGGCCGGCGGCCGCGTCGTCGACGAGCCCGGCAGCCGTCCGGACCTGGTCGTCGACGGCATCGTGGGCATCGGCGGGCGCGCGGGGCTGGCGCAGCACGCCTCGGACGCGCTGAAGCTGCTGCACGGCGTACCGGTGCTGGCCGTCGACACCCCGAGCGGTGTGGACGTGGACACCGGCGAGGTCGACGGAGACCACGTCGAGGCCGCGCTGACGGTGACCTTCGGGACGCTCAAGGCCTGCCACCTCATCGACCCCGCCGCGCGCGCGTGCGGAGCGGTGCACCTCGTGGACATCGGCCTCGAGCTCCCCGAGCCCGCGCTCGAGGCGCTGCAGCCCCGGGACGTCGCGGCCCTCCTGCCCCGCCCGGCGCTCGAGAGCCAGAAGTACGCCCGAGGCGTGGTCGGCATCCGGGCCGGCAGCGTGGAGTACCCCGGCGCCGCCCTGCTCAGCGTGGCCGGCGCGAACAGCGGCCTGTGCGGCATGGTGCGGTACGTCGGCGAGGAGGCGGTCGCGCACACGGTCCGCGAGCAGCACCCCGAGGTGGTCGGCGCCGGGCGGGTGCAGGCCTGGGTGGTGGGCTCGGGCGGCGGCGAGCGGGCCGGCGACGAGCTGGCCGCGGCGCTCCGGGACGGCGTCCCGGTCGTGGTCGACGCCGACGCGCTGGCGCACGTCGTACCCGGGCAGGCGGCGGTGCTCACACCGCACGCGGGCGAGCTCGCGAGCATGCAGCACGTCGAGCGGGAGCAGGTCGAGGCGCGGCCGCTGCACCATGCGCGCGAGGCGGCCCGCCGGTTCGGCGCCACCGTCCTGCTCAAGGGCCGCCGCACCGTGGTCGCCCGGCCCGACGGCCGGACCCGCGTCAACACCACCGGTACCTCGTGGCTGGCCACGGCCGGCGCGGGCGACGTGCTGGGTGGCGTCGTCGGGGCGCTGCTGGCCGCCGGCCTGACGCCGTACGACGCCGCGAGCGTGGGCGCGTGGCTGCACGGCGCCGCCGCGACGCTGGCGAGCGACGACGGCCCGCTGGTCGCCAGCGAGGTGGCCCTGGCGCTCCCCGAGGTCGTCCGGGAGGTGCTGGAGTGAGGGCCGAGGTGGTGGTGGACCTCGCCGCCATCCGCCACAACGTCCGGCTGCTCAAGGAGCTCACCGGCACCGGGATGATGACGGTGGTCAAGGCGGACGGGTACGGCCACGGCCTGGTCGAGGTCGCCCGCGCCGCGCGCGCGGGTGGCGCCGACTGGCTCGGCGTGGCCACGATCGACGAGGCCCTCGCGCTCCGTGCCGGCGGCGACACCGGCCGGGTGATGTGCTGGCTCACCGTCCCGGGCGACGACTGGGCCGCCGCGATCGAGCGGGAGGTCGACGTGACGGCGTACTCCGTCGCCGAGCTCGACGCGATCGCGGCCACCGGTGTCCGCGCCCGGGTGCAGCTCAAGGTCGACACCGGGCTCTCCCGCGGCGGCGCGCCGCTGAGCGCCTGGCCCGAGGTGGTCGACCGGGCCCGGTGCGGCGTCGAGGCGGGCGAGTGGGCGGTCACCGGGATCTGGTCGCACTTCTCGAGCAGCGACGAGCCCGACGACCCGGCCAACGACGCGCAGGAGCGCGTCTTCCGCGACGCCCTCGACCACGCGACCCGGGCCGGGCTGCGGCCCGAGGTCACCCACCTGGCCAACTCCGCCGCCGCCGTCCTGCGGCCGAGCTCCCGCTTCGACCTCGTCCGGTGCGGCATCGCGGCGTACGGCCTCGACCCCGCTCCCGGGGTCACGCCGCAGCTCGGGCTGCGCCCCGCGATGACCGCCCGGGCCCGGCTGGCGATGGTCAAGCGGGTGGAGGCGGGGGCCGCGGTGTCCTACGGGCGCACCTGGGTCGCCGACCGCAGCACCACCCTCGGCCTGGTTCCGGTGGGGTACGCCGACGGCCTGATCCGCGCCGGCAGCAACCGGGCCGAGGTGGAGGTCGGCGGCCGCCGTCGGCGGGTGCGCGGGCGGATCTGCATGGACCAGCTCGTCGTGGACCTCGAGGGCGACGACCCGGGCGCGGGCGCGATCGCGACCGTCTTCGGCACGGGCGAGCACGGCGAGCCGACCGCCCAGGACTGGGCCGAGGCCTGCGGCACCATCAGCTACGAGGTCGTGACCCGCATCGGGGGGCGGTTCACCCGCCGCCACGTCGACAGCGAGACAATGGGCTCGTGATCACCCCACGAAACCACTCGATGGGGGCGCTGCGCGCCGTCGGCTCGTGCTTCCGCGGGGACCCCGAAGAAGCATGACCGCACGCCGTCGGATCCTCGGGGCCGCTGCCGGCGCGGTCGGCCTGGCCGCGGCCGGTGCCGTGCTCGGCATCAACCACCAGAGCCGGGCGATCCGCCGGCGCAAGGGCGACGCGACGCCATTCGGGACCCTGCGCTCGCGGCCGGTCACGATCATCGCCGACGACGGCGTACCCCTCCACGTCGAGGTGGACGAGCTCGACGCGGGCGTGCCGCAGCCGGCGAGCCGGCTCACCGTCGTCTTCTGCCACGGCTACGCGCTCAACCTCGACTGCTGGCACTTCCAGCGCGCGGCGTACCGCGGCCTGGAGCGCTCGGTCTACTACGACCAGCGCTCGCACGGCCGCTCGGGCCGCTCGACCGAGGGCCACGCGACCATCGACCAGCTCGGCCACGACCTGCTCACGATCCTCGAGCACGTCGTGCCGGAGGGGCCGGTGGTCCTGGTCGGGCACTCGATGGGCGGCATGTCGATCATCGCCCTGGCCGAGCAGCACCCCGAGCTCTTCGGAGACCGCATCGTCGGCGTCGGCCTCATCTCCACCACCGCCGGCGGCCTCGACCCGAGCCGGATCCTGCTGCCGCTGGTGCCGGCCAAGCTCGGCGGCGAGCTGACCCACCGCACCGTCCGGACCCTGGCCCGCAGCCACCGGCTCGTCGACGGCGTGCGCCGGGCCGGCCGCACGGTCGCGGTCGTGGCCACCGACCTGTTCGCCTTCGGGGGCGAGGTACCGGCGGCGTACGTCGACTTCGTGGACAGCATGCTCTCGCAGACACCGTTCGAGGTGGTCGCGGAGTTCTTCCCGAGCTTCCGCGGGCTCGACAAGTTCGACAGCGTCGAGGTCATCGGCCGGGTGCCGACCACGATCATCTGCGGCACCGCCGACAAGCTGACCTCGGTCGGGCACAGCCGCAAGCTGCACGAGCGGATCCCGGGCTCGACGCTGATCGAGTGCGACGACGCCGGCCACATGGTGATGATCGAACGGCACGGCCAGGTCAACGCGGCCCTCGACCAGCTCCTGTCCGCGGCCGCCGAACGGGTCGAGCAGTGGTGAGTGACGGGCCCGGCCCGGTCGAGGTGAAGCCCGTCGGTGCCGAGGAGGCCGTGACCGTGCACGCGGTCGTGCACGCGGCCTTCGAGGCCCGGCCGCCGCTGGAGCCGCCCGCCGCGGCGCTCGCCGAGACCCCCGAGCAGCTCGAGGAGCGGCTGGCCCACCACGGCGGGCTCCTGGCCCGCGTCGACGGCGTACCGGCCGGAGCGCTCGTGCTCGACCCCGTCGGCAGCACCATGTACCTCCGCCGCTTCGGGGTCGTCCCCACCGCCCAGGGCCACGGCGTGGCGGCCGCGCTCATCGAGGCAGCGGTCGACGCCGCCGACGGGTACGACGACCTCACCGTCGTCGCCCGTGAGGAGCTGCCCGCCACCATCCGGTTCTGGGAGCGGCAGGGGTTCCGCGAGATCCGCCGCGACCCGCCCAACGTCGAGCTGCGCCGCCCGCTCCGCACCGCGGTCTACCAGGCACCCGACGCCGAGGCGATGCGCGGCCTGGGCCGCTCCCTCGCCGGGCAGCTCGCCCCCGGGGACCTCATCGTGCTCACCGGGTCGCTCGGGGCCGGCAAGACCACGTTCACCCAGGGGCTCGGCGCCGGCCTCGGCGTCCGCGGGCAGGTCACCTCGCCGACGTTCGTCATCGCCCGGGTCCACCCCAGCGAGGTCGGCGGGCCGGCCCTGGTGCACGTCGACGCCTACCGCCTCGGCGGCATCGACGAGCTGGACGACCTCGACCTCGACACCTCCCTGGACCAGGCGGTGACGGTGGTCGAGTGGGGCGAGGGCCTGGCCGAGGGGCTGTCGGAGTCCCGGCTCGAGGTGGACATCGTCCGCGGTGACGAGGACGACGACGAGCACCGGCGCGTCGAGATCACCCCCGTCGGCCCGCGCTGGCACGTGCTGTCCTTCCGGGGGCTCGGATGACGACGGTCATCGCGCACGTCAGCGACACCCACTTCGGCGGCCCGCCCGACGCGCGGGCCCGGGCCGAGCGGGTCCTCGCGCACCTGATCGCGATGGACCCGTGGCCCGACGCGCTCGTCGTCAGCGGCGATGTCGCCGACCACGGGTTCGCCGAGGAGTACGCCGAGGCGCGGGAGGTCCTCGACGCCTGGCCCGGTCCGAAGATCGTCGGGACCGGCAACCACGACGTCCGGACCGAGTTCGCCCGCGGCCTGCTCGACCGCGAGGGCGACGGGCCGCTCCTCCAGGTGCTCGAGGCCGCGACGTTCCGGATCTTCATGCTCGACTCGCTGGTCGACGCGCGCGACGGCCAGCGGATCGACCACGGCGAGCTGTCCGCGGAGCAGCTGACGTGGCTCGAGGTGATGCTCCAGAGCGACCCCACGCCGTCGTTCGTCGTGCTGCACCACCCGCCCGCCGAGATCGGGCTCGAGCTGATGGCCCCGATCCTGCTGCACGACCCCGAACCCCTCGAGCGCGTCCTCCGCGGGCACGACCACGTGGTCGCCACGCTGGTCGGCCACGCCCACACCGCGTGCGCGACGACGTTCGCCGGCCGGCCGCTCCTGATCGGCGGCGGCAGCGCGTCCACGGTCACCATGGACGCCGAGGACGTGCCGCGGGTCTGGGAGGCGGCGCCGCCCACGCTCGCGCTGCACCTGCTCCACGACGACGGCCGGCTCACCACGCACTGGAGGGCACTCTAGGGTGTCTCCCCTCATTCATGGTGGATGCCAGCGTCGTCCAGGGCGTGCGATGGCAAGGCGCCGGCACGCTGGCAGACTGGACGTCTTTCGAGGGTCGGCAACGCCGCCAGCGTGCGTGCTGGGCGGCGGTGGCGCCGCCATGGTGTGGGGGGAGGCGCCCTGATGCTGCTGGCCTTCGACACCGCCACCCCGCTGGTCACCGTCGCGCTGCACGACGGCGACGACGTGGCCTGGGAGGGCGTCTCCGAGCGGCCGCTGCAGCACGGCGAGCAGCTGGCGCCGCTCATCGACCGCGCGCTGCGCGAGACCGGGCTGGTCCGCCAGGACCTCACCGCGATCGGGGTGGGCATCGGACCGGGGCCGTTCACCGGACTACGCGTCGGCCTGGTCACGGCCCGCACGCTCGGCTTCGTCCTCGAGCTCCCGGTCTACGGCGTGTGCACGCTCGACGTGCTCGCCGTCGAGGCCGCGGACACCGGCGCGGTCGGCGCGGACTTCGTGGTGGCCACCGACGCCCGCCGCAAGGAGGTCTACCTCGCGTCGTACGACGAGGCCGGGGTGCGCCGCGACGGGCCCGACGTGGCCCGGCCCGCCGACGTGGCCACCGAGCGGCCGGTGGTGGGGGAGGGCGCGGTCCTCTACCCGGACGCGTTCCCGGTGGCGGCGGGCCCGACGATGCCGAGCGCGGGCTGGCTGGCCCGGGTGATCGTCGGGGAGCGCGCCGAGCTGCACGACCCCGAGCCGCTCTACCTGCGCCGGCCCGACGCCGCCACGCCCGGGACGCCCAAGCGGGTCTCGTGAGCGTCCGGGCCGCGACCGACGCCGATGTCGACGCGATCGCGGTGTCCGAGGCGGACAACCTCGGAGCCGACGCCTGGTCGCACGGGCTGGTCGCCGAGGGGGTGGCGGGCCGGTTGCCGACCGTCCACTACCTCGTCGCCGAGTCCGAGGGTCTCGTGGTCGGGCACGCGGTCGCGAGCCTGGTCGCCGACGTCGCCGAGCTGCAACGGATCGCGGTCTCCTCCGGCTCGCGGCGCCAGGGGGTGGCCCGAGCCCTGCTGGACGAGGTCGTCGCGCTCGCCGTGCAGGAGGACATCGGCCGGCTGCTGCTCGAGGTGCGCGAGGACAACGAGGCCGCGCTGGCCTTCTACACGGCGCAGGGGTTCGTCGAGCTGGACCGCAGGCCGAGGTACTACCGCGACGGCACCAGCGCCGTCGTCCTGGAGCGTCCTGTGAGGATGGAGCCGTGAGCGATCCGCTGGTGCTCGGCATCGAGACCTCCTGCGACGAGACCGGGGTGGGGGTGGTCCGCGGCCAGACCCTGCTGGCCGACGCCGTGGCGAGCAGCGTCGAGGAGCACGCGCGGTTCGGCGGCGTGGTGCCCGAGGTGGCCAGCCGCGCCCACCTCGAGGCGATGGTGCCGACCCTGGAACGCGCCTGCGAGACCGCCGGCGTCCGGCTGCACGACGTCGACGCGATCGCGGTGACCAGCGGGCCCGGCCTGGCCGGCACGCTGCTGGTCGGCGTGGCCGCCGCCAAGGCGCTCGCCATCGGGCTGGGCAAGCCGCTGTACGGCGTCAACCACCTGGCCGCCCACGTCGCCGTCGACCAGCTCGAGCACGGCCCGCTGCCCGACCCGTGCCTGGCCCTGCTCGTCAGCGGCGGCCACTCCTCGCTGCTCAAGGTCGAGGACGTGACCACCACCGTGGAGCCGCTGGGCGCCACCATCGACGACGCGGCCGGCGAGGCGTTCGACAAGGTGGCCCGGCTGCTCGGCCTGCCCTTCCCGGGTGGTCCCCACATCGACCGGTCCGCGGCGTCCGGCAGCTCGGTGGCCATCGACTTCCCGCGCGGGCTGACCAGCCGCCGGGACCTGGAGCGGCACCGGTTCGACTTCTCGTTCTCGGGGCTCAAGACCGCCGTCGCCCGATGGGTCGAGGCCCGCGAGCGCAGCGGTGAGCCGGTCCCGGTCGCCGACGTCGCGGCGTCGTTCCAGGAGGCGGTGTGCGACGTCCTGGTCCGCAAGGCGCTCGACGCGGCGTCGGCCACCGGCGTGGACGACCTGCTCATCGGCGGCGGCGTGGCGGCCAACTCGCGGCTGCGCGCGATGGCCGAGGAGCGGGCCGCCGCCGTCGGCGTCCGGGTGCGGGTGCCGCGTCCGGGGCTGTGCACCGACAACGGTGCGATGGTGGCGGCGCTCGGCGCCGAGATGGTCGCGCGCGGCCGGACGCCGTCCGCGCTGGACCTGCCGGCCGACAGCAGCCAGCCAGTCACGACCGTGCTGGTCTGAGCCCCTCAGGGCTGGGTCTCGAAGGTGTAGCGGGACCAGTCCTCCGGCACGACCGGGCCGGCGAGCTCGGCGCGCCCGTCCAGCCCGATCCGCACCAGCGCCTCCATGCCGCCGCGGCGCACCACGCCGACCAGGTGCAGCTCGTCCTCCCAGGTGAGGCCCTCGAGGTGGCGGGGGAGCGTGCTGCGGAGCGCCCCGGTCCGCGCGCTGACGAGGACGCTGTCGCGACCCCGCGTGCCGACGAGGAGCCGTCCGTCGGGGCTGAACGACGACAGCTGGGTCCGCGGTCCGTGCCAGAGCGCTGCCCCGGTGGCGGTGTCGACGACCGTGGACCGGCCGGCCACCAGGGTGCCGTGGACGTCGACGGCGGTGCGCAGGTGGGGGACCACGGTGATCGGCCCGCTCGGCGGCACGACCCGGACCGGGCCGAGCCAGCCCGAGATCACCACCGCCTCGTCGAGGAAGCCGATGGCGAAGAACGTGTACTGCCGGTCGAGCGTCCTGGTCCAGCCGCCGCCCCCGCGGGTGGCGTCGACGTGCACGACCGTCGCGCCCAGCTGGTTGCTCTCCGGGCAGCCCATGGTCGTCCAGGCCACGCGGTCGCGGTCCGCGCTGAGCACGCCGGCGCCGGTGGCACACGGGCCGAGCCCGGTCCGTTCGCCGTCCACGAGCGCGGCCAGCCCGACCGTGCCCTCGAAGATGCGGGTGTCCGCGACGAGGTGGCCGCCGTGGTACGGCGTGATGCCGGTGACGCCGAGCCGGGCCTGGCCGGGGAGGTCGTGCCGGTCGCCGTCCGGCTCGACGTACGTCGTCCCGTCGACGTACGGGATCCGCGGCGGCGGTCCCCACTGGCAGCCGGTCAACGCGAGCAGCAGCGCCAGGGTGGTCAGGGTGCGCACACCGGTCCGACGCGCTGCACCCTCTCACGGTTGACTGGCACCGTCGCGGAGCCCCATGACGGCTCCCCTCCAGGGACACCGGTCGGTTGCCCGGTCGACCGGCGTGCCTGTCGCCGCTCCGACGACGGGCCTGCCGAGGTCGTACCCGCTCGTCGGTGCACCGAAACGCTCCTCAGAAGGGGCGTCCGGCCAGGAACCACGTCGTGCTGAGGCTCCGGACGGTCTCGAAGGCGGTGGTCCGCTCCACGGTGCCGTCCAGACCCAGCCGGAGGATCGACTGCCGGTCGCCCTGCTCGACGACCGCCAGCACGTGGTCGTCGTCCTCCCAGGCCGCCTCGACGATCCGGGCGCCCCGGTCGCCGACGAACCGCACGCGGGGCTCCAGCGTCTCGGCGTCGAGGACGGTGAGCCGCCCGTTGCTCGGGGTGGCCTCGTCCGGGTACGCGATGACCAGCGACCCGTCCGGGCCGAGGTCCTCGACCTGGTAGTGGCACTGGCTCCGGATCCGGGTGCCGTCGCGCACCGTGCCCGCGCACGCGAGGCCCACGCGGTCGTCCCAGCGCGCGTTGCCCACCACGAGGTCGCTGACCGGCGAGGCGTCCCAGACGTACTCGAGTCCGCGGAGCTCGGTCAGGCCGCCCTGGGCGTCCAGCACGCGGTCGCCGAGGTCCTGGTCGCCGTCGTCGAGGCTGAGGACGGTGCCGGCGCCGGTGAACCCGACCAGCCGCGGCAGCTGGCCGGCCGGCAGGGTGGTCCGCAGGATCCCGGCCCCGTCGTCGCGGACGATCGTGGCGGCCCGGTCGGGGCCGATCTCGGCCCACGCGATCCGGCTCCCGTCCGCGGTGAACGCCACCGGCGCGAGCACCGGCCCGAGGTCCTCGACCGTCTGGAAGTCGGCGTCGAGCCGGTAGAGCCGCTGCTTGACCTCCAGCGGGCTGTCGCCGTCGGCCACCGCGACGTACCCGTCCTGGTAGGGCACCACCTGGGTCGTGCCCTCCGGGAGCGGGTGCTCGCCCTCGGCGTCGATCGCCACCCCGTCGGTCGTGCGCTGGTACAGCACGCGCGGTGCCTCGCCCTCGGGCGCCCCGAGGTCGAAGGACACCTTCCGGCCGTCGGTGATGACCGGCGGCGACGGGGCCGGGTCGGGGCCGGCGTCGCGCTGGGAGGCGCCGAGCATTCCCGGGCCGATGAGGACCGCCGCGACGACCGCCGCGACCGCACCCGACGCGGCGAGCCGGCGCCGGCGACGGATGCCGTGCGCCGTGGCGCGGACGTCCTCGAACGCCAGGTGCCGGGGCAGCACGTCCTCGGAGCGCCGCTCGAGCTCGCGGACGAAGGTCTCCTCGCTCATCGCTCCTCCTCCCCTTCGCGGGGTCGCAACGTGGCGGGCGTGCGCTCGCGCAGCGCGGCCATCGCCCGAGAGGTCTGGGACTTGACGGTGCCGACCGAGACGCCGAGGACCTCGGCGGTCTCGGCCTCGGAGAGCTGCTCGTAGTACCGCAGCACCACGACGGCCCGGGCCCGGCGCGGGAGCGTCTGCACGATCTGCCACACGGCGTCGCCCACGCCCTCGTCGTACTGGTCGCGGACCGGGGTGCCGCTCGGCGCGCCCTCCGCCGCGAAGTCGGTCGCGTGCTCGCGGCGCTTCCACGGCTTGCGCCAGGCCGAGTTGTTCTCGTTGACCATGATCCGCCGCGCGTAGCCGTCGATGGAGCCGCGGTCGCGGATCCGGTCCCAGGCCAGGTACAGCTTCGCCAGCGACGTCTGGAGGAGGTCCTCGGCCTGGTGCTGGTCGCCGGTGAGCAGGTACGCCGTGCGCAGCAGCCGGCCCTGGCGGGCCTCCAGGTACGCCGTGAAGTCGGCGTCCCGGTCCGTCATCACGGTCCCCGTCCTGCTCTGGGCGGTCACCGCGGCCGCCGAGTCGGTCATCGTCGCTCCCTCACGCGCCAAGGACGCGATCGCCCGGCGGATGGTTGTCATCCGCTGTTCCGGACGCCGGTCCGATGCTGTTGGCTGGGCCCGACACCCGTGAGCGGAGGAGACCCAACAGCATGCAGCAGGTGAAGGCCGTGGTGGCGCGGGCCAAGGGAGCGCCGGTGGAGCTGGTCACGATCAACGTCCCCGACCCGGGCCCGGGCGAGGCGGTGGTGAAGGTGCAGGCCTGCGGGGTCTGCCACACCGACCTGCACTACCGGGAGGGCGGGATCAACGACGACTTCCCGTTCCTGCTCGGCCACGAGGCCTCGGGTGTCGTCGAGGCGGTCGGACCGGACGTGAGCGGGCTCGAGCCCGGCGACTTCGTGGTGCTCAACTGGCGTGCGGTGTGCGGAAACTGCCGGGCCTGCAACCGCGGTGAGCCGTGGTACTGCTTCGCGACGTTCAACGCGACCCAGAAGATGACGCTGGAGGACGGCACGGAGCTCTCGCCGGCGCTGGGCATCGGCGCCTTCGCCGAGAAGACGCTGGTCGCGGCCGGCCAGTGCACCAAGGTCGACCCGTCGGCGCGGCCGGCGGCGGTCGGACTGCTGGGCTGTGGCGTGATGGCCGGGCTGGGGGCCGCGATCAACACCGGTGGCGTGACCCGCGGGAAGTCGATCGCCGTGATCGGCTGCGGCGGCGTGGGCGTGGCCGCGATCGCGGGGTCCGCGCTGGCCGGCGCCTCGCCGATCATCGCCGTCGACATCGACCCCAAGAAGCTCGAGGCGGCCAAGCGGATGGGTGCGACCCACACCGTCGACTCGTCCTCGACCGACCCCGTCGCCGCCATCCAGGAGCTCACCGGCGGGCACGGCGCGGACATCGTGGTCGAGGCCGTGGGCCGGCCCGAGACGTGGAAGCAGGCGTTCTACGCCCGCGACCTGGCGGGGACCGTGGTGCTGGTCGGCGTACCGACGCCGGACATGAAGCTGCCCGACATCCCGCTCATCGACGTCTTCGGTCGCGGCGGCTCGCTCAAGTCGTCGTGGTACGGCGACTGCCTGCCCTCGCGCGACTTCCCGATGCTCGTGGACCTCTACCAGCAGGGCCGGTTGGACCTCGACGCGTTCGTGACCGAGGAGATCGGGATCGGCGACGTCGAGGCGGCGTTCGAGCGGATGCACCAGGGCGACGTGCTGCGCTCGGTCGTCGTCTTCTGATGGCGGGCGTGCTGCGGGTCGACCACGCCGTCTCCTCGGGCACGTTCTCGCTGGACGGGGAGACCTTCGAGGTCGACAACAACATCTGGGTGGTCGGTGACGACGACGAGTGCGTGGTGATCGACGCCCCGCACTCGGTGGACGACATCCTGGCCGTGGTCGGCGGCCGCACGGTGAAGGCGATCCTGCTCACCCACGCCCACGACGACCACTGCCGCGTCGCCCCCGCCCTGCGCGAGGCCGTGGTCGCGCCGATCTTCCTGCACCCCGACGACAGGCCGCTCTGGGAGCTCGTCCACCAGGACTACCTCTGGGACCTCGACCTCCCCGACGGCTGGGAGCTGGAGGTGGCGGGCACCCGGATCCAGACGCTGCACACGCCCGGCCACGCCCCCGGCGGCTGCTGCTTCCTGGTCTCCGACCTGGGCTGCGTGTTCACCGGCGACACCTTGTTCCAGGGTGGCCCCGGCGCCACCGGGCGCTCGTACTCCGACCGGCCCCGGCTCGAGGAGTCCATCCGCGCGAAGCTCTTCGCCCTCCCCGACGACACCGTCGTGCACACCGGGCACGGCGACGACACCACGATCGGCGCGGAACGCGACGCGTCTGCCGGCTGGGGCTCCTGACCCGCGCCGACCCGTCGTTACTCGCGTGCAGTAACGACGGCTCGACCTGCTGGAGGCTGCCGACCCGTCGTTACTCGTGACGAGTAACGACGGCTCGGCGTCGATCTGGTTCGCAGTTCAATCAGAACGGGCGGACCAGCAGGCAGGTGCCCTGACCGGCCACCCGCGTCAGCACGATGGTCGCCTCCTGGTCCCCGGTGAGCGCCAGCCGCTTGCGGAGCTGGTCGGGGACGACGTCGACGCCGCGCTTCTTGATCGTGAGCCGGCCGATCCCGCGATCGTGCAGGGCGGCGCGGAGCTGCTTCTCGCGGTGGGGGAGGGTCTCGAGGACCTCGTACGAGCGGGAGAAGGGGAGCGGAAGGCCGAGTCGGCGGTCACGTAGGCGATGTGCCGGTCGAGCAGCCCGCCACCGACGCCGGCGGCCACCGCCGTGACGAGGCCGGCCCGGACGACGGCGCCGTCCGGCTCGTAGAGGAACCGCCCGAGGGGTACGACGTCGGCGCCGGGGTCGTCCTCGTCGGTGAGCGTGGCCAGGCCGCCGTCGCCGATGACGGTGGCGCGACGCTCGACGGTGGCGAGCCGACCGCCCCACAGCGCGGCCTCCTTGACCTCGCCGTGGTCGCTGACCCACTCGGCCTCGACGCCGGCCGGGATCACCTCGTGCGGGATGCCCGGGGCGGTCTTGACGCAGGCGTCGCGGGCCAGCAGCGACTCCACGAACGACCAGGGCGGCGTCCAGGCGTCGGGCGAGAAGGTGCGCCCGCGGCCGCTCCGGCGAGCGGGGTCGCAGAAGGCCACGTCGAACGGCGAGTGGTCGATGCCCAGCGCGTCGGCGACCTGCACCGCGCCGCCGAGGCCGAGCGCGACCAGGTTGGCGGAGGCCACCGCGACCCGCACCGGGTCGAGGTCGACCCCCGCGGCGGTGATGCCGGCCCGGGCCACGGCGATCAGGTCGCCGCCGATACCGCAGCCCAGGTCGAGCACGGTGGTGGCGCCGAACGCGGTCAGCCGGGCCGCGCGGTGCGTCGCGACCGAGAGCCGGGTGGCCTGCTCGAGCCCGTCGGGCGTGAAGTACATCGAGGAGGCCAGCGCCCCGAACTTCACCTGCGCCTTCATCCGCAGCTCAGCCTGGGTGAGCGCCACCGCGCGCAGGTCGGACGGCGTACCGGGCGTGGCCCGCTCGAGCGCGGTGTGGGCCCGGAGGGGGTCCGGCTCGTCGAGCGCGGCGGCGAGGGCGAGCACGCGCTGGCCGTCGTCGGTCTGCAGCCACCGGACCGACTCGACGTCCACGACCGACCCACCCCTCTCTGGCACTCCATTGACGAGAGTGCTAGTTTCGTCGTTGGCACTCTCCGGGTGAGTGTGCCAGCGGACTTGCAAAGTTCCACCCACCAACGCCAGCAGCACGAAAGTGGAGGTCGACACAGTGTCGGTCAACATCAAGCCCCTCGAGGACCGCATCGTGGTCAAGCCGCTCGACGCCGAGCAGACCACCGCCTCAGGCCTGGTCATCCCGGACACCGCCAAGGAGAAGCCCCAGGAGGGCGAGGTCATGGCGATCGGTCCCGGGCGCATCGACGACAACGGCAACCGCGTCCCGCTCGACGTGGCCATCGGCGACAAGGTCATCTACAGCAAGTACGGCGGCACCGAGGTCAAGTACGGCGGCGAGGAGTACCTCATCCTCTCCGCGCGTGACGTCCTCGCGGTCGTGTCCTGACCTAGCCCACACGCGTCACCGACGGGTCGTGTGCCTGAGACCGCGCCATCGCGCGTCCACAGGCCCACGACCCGTCGTACGTGACCACCACTGAAGGAGAGCAATGCCCAAGATCCTCGAGTTCGACGAACGCGCCCGGCGGGCGCTCGAGCGCGGTGTCGACGCGCTGGCGAACACCGTCAAGGTCACCCTCGGCCCCAAGGGCCGCTACGTCGTCCTGGACAAGAAGTGGGGCGCGCCGACCATCACCAACGACGGCGTGACCGTCGCGCGTGAGATCGAGCTCGACGACCCCTTCGAGAACCTCGGCGCCCAGCTGACCAAGGAGGTGGCCACCAAGACCAACGACATCGCGGGTGACGGGACCACCACAGCGACGGTCCTGGCCCAGGCCATGGTCCACGAGGGCCTCAAGGCCGTCGCCGCCGGCGTGAACCCCATGGGGCTCAAGCGCGGCATGGACGCCGCCGCCCAGGCGGTCAGCGACGAGCTGCTCAAGAACGCCCGCGAGGTCGAGTCCCGCGAGGACATGGCCTCGGTCGCGACGATCTCCAGCCGCGACGAGGTGATCGGCGGCCTGCTCGCCGACGCCTTCGACAAGGTCGGCAAGGACGGCGTGATCACGGTCGAGGAGTCCAACACCATGGGCACCGAGCTCGAGTTCACCGAGGGGATGCAGTTCGACAAGGGCTACATCTCGGCGTACTTCGTCACCGACCCGGAGCGGATGGAGACCGTCCTCGACGACCCCTACATCCTGCTCCACCAGGGGAAGATCTCGGCCGTCGCCGACCTGCTGCCGCTCCTGGAGAAGGTGATCCAGTCCGGCAAGCCGCTGTTCATCCTGGCCGAGGACGTCGACGGCGAGGCGCTGTCGACCCTGGTGGTCAACAAGATCCGCGGCACCTTCAACGCCGCCGCGGTGAAGAGCCCCGCGTTCGGTGACCGCCGCAAGGCGATGATGCAGGACATCGCGACCCTCACCGGCGCCCAGGTCGTGGCCCCGGAGGTCGGGCTCAAGCTCGACCAGGTCGGCCTCGACGTGCTGGGCCAGGCCCGGCGCGTGGTGATCACCAAGGACAACACCACGATCGTCGACGGCGCGGGCGACTCCGCGGAGGTCGCGGGCCGGGTCAACCAGATCAAGGCGGAGATCGAGAACACCGACTCCGACTGGGACCGCGAGAAGCTCCAGGAGCGGCTGGCCAAGCTGGCCGGCGGCGTGTGCGTCATCAAGGTCGGCGCGGCCACCGAGGTCGAGCTGAAGGAGAAGAAGCACCGCATCGAGGACGCCGTCTCGGCGACCCGCGCGGCCATCGAGGAGGGCATCGTCCCCGGCGGCGGCTCCGCGCTGATCCACGCGGTCTCGGTGCTCGACGACGACCTCGGCCTCTCCGGCGACGAGGCCTTCGGCGTGCGCATCGTCCGCAAGGCGGCCGACGAGCCGCTGCGCTGGATCGCGGAGAACGGCGGGATCAACGGCTACGTCGTCACCACCAAGGTCCGCGAGCTCGGCATCGGCAACGGCTACAACGCCGCCACCGAGGAGTACGGCGACCTGGTCGCCCAGGGCGTCCTCGACCCGGTCAAGGTGACCCGCTCCGCGCTGATCAACGCCTCCTCCATCGCGGGCATGCTGCTCACCACGGAGACCCTGATCGTGGAGAAGCCCGAGGACGACGAGTCCGACGCCGGTGGCCAGGGCCACGGGCACGGCCACGGCCACTGAGCCCACGCACCACCTCGCAGCGACCCGCCCCTCCGGGGGCGGGTCGCTGTGCTGCCCGGCCCTCCAGGGGACTGCCCTAGGGGCCGAACGCGATGCCGGTGCCCCGGCAGTCCGGTTCGGGGACCGGCCGCTCCACGCCCTTGAGCAGCCAGATGGTGCGGCCGTCGCAGCCGGTCCCGTGCTCGACGTACCGCTCGGCGACCTCGGCCTCCAGCAGGTCGCCCTGTGAGGTCCAGGTGTCGAACGGCCACCACTCCACGATCCAGGTCGGCGCGTCGGGACCGGCGACCAGCTCCCGCAACCGCGCCAGGTCCGGGTCCAGCGCGCGCATCGGCAGGCTCCACAGGTACGGGTACGACGAGTCGAGGCCGCTCTCGAGCTGCAGGTCGGCCCGGCCCCCGAAGACCACGAGGGTGTCTCCGGGCTCGGCCGCCCCGGCCAGGGCCACCCCGGTGTCGTGCTCGTGGAACTCCTGCCGACCGGCGAGGTTCCAGGCCCCCCAGCCCAGCAACGAGAGCGCGGTGGAGACGGCCATGAACACCACCAGGCGGGCTCGCAGCCGGGGCGCGAGCAGGGCCAGCGCGACCAGCGTCCCGGGGATGAGCTCGAAGGCGTAGTCCTGCCAGAAGCTGCCGCCCATCGACATGGCGACGACCTCGCAGCCGATCAACCCCACCACGGCCGCGGTCAGCGGCGCGTCGCGGCGCCAGTGGTCGCGGACGCGGGCCAGGTAGGCGACGAGCACGACCGCGATCCCCGTGACCACCAGGATCAGCAGCAGGACCAGGGCGCGCCGTACCGTCGCGCCCACGGACCCCTCGCCGAGCGCCCCAGCGGCGTCGGCCCGGAAGCCGTAGAGGGCGTACCACAGCGCGCTCGGCCGTACGCCGGCCGCGACCGCCCAGCCGACGGTCGCCAGCACCGGCACCGCGACCCCGGCGACCGTCGCGGTGGCGAGGCGGAGCAGGTCCGCCCGTCCCACCCGCCCGGCCAGGTGGCTCGCGACGAGGAGCGCGGCGATGAAGACCACGCCGCCGGCGAGGCTCTGCTTCAGCCCGAGCGGGATCCCGGCCAGCAGCCCCGCTGCCAGGGCGAGCCAGGTCGACCGGTCCCGGACGGCCACCAGGGCCAGCCCGACCGCGCCGAGCAGGAACGGCAGCGCGAGCACCTCGCCCTTGACCGCCACCACGTCGATGAGGGGAGTGGTGACCAGGGCGGCCGCCGCGACCGCGGTCCACCGGGCGGCACGCTCGTCGGTCAGCAGCCGGGCCACCGAGGCCGCGACCAGGACGAGCACGGCGCAGGCCACCGCCCCCACCACCCGCACGGCCAGGGGCCCGGCCAGGGCGTCGCTCAGCTTGAACAGGGCGAGCAGCGGCGGGGGCTTGTCCACGAAGAACGTGCCGTAGACGCTGTCGGGCCGCGGGTCCCACGCCCGCGCCACGAGCACGAAGCCGGCCTCGTCCGCCCGGACCGGGCGGGTCAGCCCGGGCAGCCGGAGGACGAAGGCCGCGGCGGCGGCGACCGCGATCGTCCAGCGGCTGTCGACGGCACGCACCACGCGACGCTCGAGCCGGACCAGGGCGCGCTCGTGCGCCACGCTCGGCTCGACCGTCATACGCGTCATCTTCGCAAGGGCCACGGAGCCGTCGTCGGGATACTCCGTGACGTTGTGGTTGTGGAGAACGGTGTTCGTCCAGCCAGTACGTCACGGACCATCTCCGCTCGGAGGTGTCACTGGCCCGTTCGGGGCATGTCCGACCACTCAGGGCCGGCTCTAGATTGCCCGGATGCGCCGCACCCTGCCTGCCTTCGTCCCCGTGCTGACCGCTGCCGCAGTGACCCTGGCTCTTGCCCTGTCGGGGGCCGGAGCCGCGACGGCCAAGCCGAAGCACCCCGACCACGCCTCGGTCACCGACAAGCGCGGCGACGCCCCGGCCGGCATCGACCTGCTCTCGGGCACGTACAGCATCACCAAGCGGAAGGCGGTCTGGTCGGTCCGGCTCGCCAAGCTGACCGAGACCACCTTCGTCGCCTTCGAGTCGTGGCCGCTCAACTCGGCCTGGGACCGGATCACGGTCTTCCGCGAGAACGGCCGGACGGTCGGCCGGGTCTACGACATCAACAACGAGGAGACGCCCACGCCGTACCTCGTGAAGTGCCCCGGCCTGAAGGTGACGTGGAAGCCCGCGCAGGCCCAGGTGCGGGTCGTGGTGCCCCGCGGCTGCATGCAGGCCTCGCTGCCCGGCTACGGCCCCTACGAGTTCCACGTCTTCTCGCGCTTCGGCGGCCGGAGCGGCGGTCCGGGCGACTCGATGCGCGCCAAGACCCTCGACGTCTGACCCACGCCCGAAACACGGGCGACCCCGACCCGCAACCTCGACGGCGCACCCTGCGGTCATGCTCTGGCGCGTCCGTACGACCCTGCCCGACCGGCCCGGCGCGCTCGCGCTGCTGGCCGAGCAGTGCGGGCTGGCCGACATCAACATCCTCGGCCTCCAGATCTTCCCGGGCGTCGAGGCGGTCACCGACGAGCTGGTGCTGCGGGCACCCGACGAGTGGGCGCCGGAGCGGCTGGTCGCGCTGGTCGAGGCGTCGGGGGGTACGGCGGTGCGCGTGCTCGCGTGCACCGAGGCCGCCCTGACCGACCAGCCGACCCGCTACGTCCAGGCGGCCCGCGAGATCGTCGCGAGGCCGACCCTCTTCCCGGAGGTGGTGGCCCGGCTCTTCGACGCCGAGGCCGAGCCACCCGGTGACGCCGGTGACGTGATGGAGCTGACCGTGGGCGACGTGGTGGTCCAGGTCTGGCGGGCCACCGCGTTCACGGCCACCGAGCACGCCCGCGGCTCCGCGCTGGCCGCGCTGGTCAGCGACGTGCTGGCGGGGACCGCCCAGGACCGGCCACCGCCGGACGGGCGGCCGTCGTACGTCGTGGCGGAGGACACGGTCTCGGCCGTGGTCGACGGCGTGGTCGTGGGCCGGGCGAAGCTGCTGCCGGCCGACGAGCCGGGCACCCGCGCATTGAGCCTCACCGTGGAGCCCGGCTGGCGCCGGCGCGGGGTCGGCACCCGGCTGCTGGTCGACGCCGGACGGCTGGCGAACGCGCTCGGCGCCGACGAGGTGGTCCTGGCCACGCGGTCCGGGAACGGCGCCGTCCTGCCCCTCGTGCTGTCGGCCGGGCTGCGCGGCCGGATCCGGATGGCCGGCGACGAGCTCACCGTGCGGGTGCCGGTGCGCGACCTGCGACCACTCCGGCTCTAGACTGGACAAGGTGGAGCTGCCCGAGAAGTTCGCCACCCTGGGTCTCACCTACGACGACGTCCTGCTCCTGCCGGGTCACTCCGACCTCGCGCCGGCCGACATCGACACCTCGACCCGCCTGACCCGCGAGATCAGCCTCAAGGTGCCGCTGGTCAGCGCCGCGATGGACACCGTCACCGAGTCGCGGATGGCGATCGCCATGGCCCGGCAGGGCGGGCTCGGTGTCCTGCACCGCAACCTGTCGATCGAGGACCAGGCCTACCAGGTCGACCTGGTGAAGCGGACCCAGACCGGCATCATCTCCAACCCCGTCACCATCGGGCCCGACGCGACGCTCGAGCAGCTCGACCAGCTCGCGGGGGAGTACCGCATCTCCGGCTTCCCGGTCGTCGACACCGACGAGCGGCTGCTCGGCATCATCACCAACCGCGACCTCCGGTTCACCCCCGTCGCGGAGTGGGCCACCACCAAGGTCGACGAGGTGATGACCGCGATGCCGCTGATCACCGGCCCGGTCGGGATCTCCCGCGAGGAGGCGACCCTGCTGCTGCGCAAGCACAAGCGCGAGCGGCTCCCCCTGGTCGACGAGAAGGGTCGGCTCGGCGGGCTCATCACGGTCAAGGACTTCGTGAAGTCCGAACAGTTCCCGCTCGCGTCCAAGGACGCCGACGGCCGGCTGATGGTCGGCGCCGCGATCGGCTACTTCGGCGACGCCTGGCAGCGGGCCACCACGCTCATCGAGGCCGGCGTCGACGTCCTGGTCGCCGACACCGCGCACGGCAACGTCCGGATGCTGCTCGACATGGTCAAGCGGCTCAAGACCGACCCGGCCACCTCCCACGTGCAGGTGATCGGCGGCAACGTCGCCACCCGCGAGGGCGCCCAGGCCTTCCTCGATGCCGGCTCGGACGCCGTCAAGGTCGGGGTCGGCCCCGGGTCGATCTGCACCACGCGGGTCGTCACCGGTGTCGGCGTACCCCAGGTCACCGCGGTGTACGACGCCGCGCTCGCCTGCAAGGCGGCCGGCGTACCCGTGATCGCCGACGGCGGGCTGAAGTACTCCGGCGAGATCGCCAAGGCGATCGTGGCCGGCGCCGACACCGTCATGGTCGGCTCGCTGCTCGCCGGCTGCGAGGAGTCACCGGGCGACCTGGTCTTCGTCAACGGCAAGCAGTTCAAGTCCTACCGCGGCATGGGCTCGCTGGGCGCGATGTCCTCGCGGGGCAAGAAGTCCTACTCCAAGGACCGCTACTTCCAGGCCGAGGTCACCAGCGACGACAAGATCGTCCCCGAGGGCATCGAGGGGCAGGTCGCCTACCGCGGCCCGCTCGCCGCGGTCGCCCACCAGCTGATCGGCGGCCTCAACCAGTCGATGTTCTACGTCGGCGCCCGGACCATCCCCGAGCTGCAGGAGAAGGGCCGCTTCGTGCGGATCACCTCGGCCTCGCTCAAGGAGAGCCACCCGCACGACGTGCAGATGACGGTGGAGGCACCCAACTACTCGGGCTAGGTAGGTGTCCGGCACTGTCCACGACAGTGCAGGGAATTGTCGCCATTGGGTCGAAAAGTCGGTGCAGTCGGGCGAGCGCTCCCAAGGACGCCGCCACTTGCACCGGAAGATCCACCCCTGGGCGACATGTTCCGGTGCAAACACCAGCTGCTGCTCGGGTGGCGGATCGCCGACGCCGACCCGCTGGGCCCGTCGGCGGCGCAGGACAGTGCAGGATCGCCGCCGCTGAGAGGGGGACGATCCGGTGCAGTCCCGGAGCGAGCCGCCTCAGAGGTAGAGCCCGGTCCCGTCGTCCCGCCCGGTCGCCGAGGTGCCGTCCGGCAGGTCCTCGGGCCGCAGCTGGGTGACGACGTCGGCGATCGGGTCGGTCATCGCGGTGATCCGCAGCGCCTGGCTGGTGACCGCGTCCTCGAACACGTTGCGCACGAACCGGCCGTTGCCGAAGGCCTCGGGGCGCGGGTCGGGGACCAGGCGGCGGAAGGACGCCTCGACGCCGTCGAGGAGCGAGAAGCCCGCCTTCGCGGCGTACAGCCGGAAGATCGCCCACAGCTCGTCGGGGGCGTAGTCCGCGAAGCCGACGGTGGTCGGGAAGCGGGAGGCGACGCCGGGGTTCGAGTCGATGAACCGCTGCATCTCGCGCGGGTAGCCGGCCACGATGACCACCACCTCGTCGCGGTGGTCCTCCATCAGCTTGAGCAACGTCGCCACGGCCTCCTGGCCGAAGTCGCGGAACGAGTCGGGCGGGACCAACGAGTACGCCTCGTCGACGAACAGCACGCCGCCGATGGCCTGGTTGAACCGGGCGGTCGTGCGCGGCGCGGTCTGGCCGATGAACTCGCCGACCAGGTCGGCCCGGCTCACCTCGATGAGGTGGCCGTGGGCCAGGACGCCGAGCTGGGCGTAGATCCGGGCGAGCAGCCGGGCCACGGTGGTCTTCGCGGTGCCGGGGTTGCCGGTGAAGACCATGTGCCGGGACCGCTCCGAGGGCGGCATGCCGGCCTTGGTCCGCAGCTGCTCGGCCTTGAGCTCGGCCACCAGCCGCTTGACCTGCTCCTTGACCGGTGCGAGGCCGACGAGCGCCTCGAGCTCGGCCATCGGGTCGCCGATCTCGACCTCGGGTACGGCGAGGTCCGGGACGCCGTCCTCGCCCTCCGTGGCCGCCAGCCGTACGCCGTCGGTGGTCACCGTCGTGCCGGCCGGCGGACGCTGGTTCCGCCGGTCCTCGAGCAGCTTCGCGCCCATCGGGTTCACCACCGGCGGCGGCGCCCGGAAGAGGCTGGTGAGGTCGTCGAGGTAGCCGCTCCGGCTCGGGCACGAGGTCGACCGGGCGAAGCTCGGGAGGCCGGCCAGGAGCTCGGCCACCTGGGTGCCCATGCCGAGCCAGAGCCGGACCGCGTCGATCTCCCCGTTCACCATGCCGCGGGCCAGCCAGCCGCGGTTGTCCGACATCCAGTCGGGGCCGTCGAACCCGGGCTTGAGCCGCTCGAAGGCCGCGTTGACCGACCCGAACCGCTCGCTCCCGACCGCCGCGGCCAGCGCGGCCGGCAGCTCGTCGACGGCGTCGTACAGCGCCATCGACGCGATCACCTCGTCGACCGGCTGCGCGCGGCTGACCACATTGCCCAGCACCTGGTGTGCGGCGTCGAGCCCGCTCAGGGACCACATCAGCTGGGAGGTCCAGCCGCGACCCTCGGAGAACACCTGGGCGTCCTGCTCGGTGCAGACCCGCTCGCGCCACGTCTTCGCGACGACCTCCCAGGTCGCGGTCTCGTGGAGCGCGCGGAGCTCGGGGTCGTCGAGCACCCGGCGCAGCATCGTCGTGAACGTCGCCGCCCGCGGCGCGTACTGCGGGACGTCGGCGAAGACCGCGACGCACTCCAGGGTCAGCTCGAGCGCCTTGATGCGCGCCTCGGCGCCGAGGGCGCGCTGGCGCCACCACAGGTCGAGGTGCCAGGTGTCGTCGCTGTTGACGTAGTAGGTGATCCGCGGCTCGGACGACGTGTAGCTGTCGGACAGCCACGGCTTCAGCAGCAGGTCGCCCAGGCTCGCGTGCGTCCCGGCCCAGGTCGGGATGGCGCTCGGCAGGAAGGTGACCAGGTTCCACAGGAACGGGACCGTGCCCGACGTCCCGGTCCGCCAGCTGCCCGACGGCGCCACGCCGCCCTGGCCGCGTGGGTCCTCCGCGAGCGCCTTGAGCCGCTGCTGGGTCGACTCGAGCCAGTCCGGCGGCAGCGCCCACGGGTCGGACGTCCCGAGCACGTCGAGGTGCGGCTCGGGGCGCAGCAGCGGAGCGAGGTGGTCGGGGAGCACGAGCATGGCGCTGGCAGTCTGCACCCCGGCTACGGAAATGGTCGACAGTCGAGCAATTTCGGAGGCCGGGCGCCGCGATGGGAGGATCGGCCCGTGACCGAGATCGAGATCGGCCGGGCCAAGCGCGCACGCCGCGCGTACTCCTTCGACGACGTGGCGATCGTCCCGTCGCGGCGCACCCGGGACCCCGAGGAGGTCAGCGTCGACTGGCAGATCGACGCCTACCGGTTCGAGCTCCCGGTCCTCGCCGCCCCGATGGACTCGGTCATGTCGCCCGCGACCGCGATCGCGCTCGGCAGGTACGGCGGCCTCGGGGTGCTCAACCTCGAGGGGCTGTGGACCCGCTACGAGGACCCGACGCCGATGCTCGAGGAGGTGTCAGGCCTCCGCGGCGAGCAGGCCACCGCCCGGCTGCAGGAGATGTACGCCGAGCCGATCCGCGAGGAGCTCATCACCGAGCGGCTGCGCGAGATGCGCGAGGCGGGGGTCACCGTGGCCGGCTCGCTGTCACCGCAGCACACCCGCGAGTTCGCCAAGGCCGTCGTCGACGGCGGGGTGGACATGTTCGTGATCCGCGGGACGACGGTCAGCGCCGAGCACGTCTCCTCGCAGGCCGAGCCGCTCAACCTCAAGGAGTTCATCTACGAGCTCGACGTCCCGGTGATCGTGGGTGGCTGCGCCACCCACCAGGCCGCCCTGCACCTCATGCGCACCGGGGCGGCGGGCGTGCTGGTCGGCTTCGGCGGCGGGGCCGCCCACACCACCCGGACCGTCCTGGGCGTCGCCGTGCCGATGGCCTCCGCGGTCGCGGACGTCGCGGCCGCCCGCCGTGACTACCTCGACGAGTCGGGCGGCCGCTACGTCCACGTCATCGCCGACGGCTCGATCGGCAAGTCCGGCGACATCGCCAAGGCGATCGCCTGCGGCGCCGACGCGGTCATGGTCGGCTCGCCGTTCGCCCGCGCCTCCGACGCCCCCGGCCACGGCTTCCACTGGGGCGCCGAGGCGCACCACAAGCTGCTGCCGCGTGGCGAGCGGGTCGAGTTCGAGACCGTCGGCACCCTCGAGGAGATCCTCTTCGGGCCCTCTCGCGTCGCCGACGGCACCATGAACCTCATCGGCGCCCTGAAGCGCTCGATGGCCACCACCGGCTACACCGAGCTCAAGGAGTTCCAGCGGGTCGAGGTCGTCGTCGTCGACTGACGGCTACGGCCGGTCGCCGCGGTGGCGCGCGTAGTGGCGCGCGGCGCGCTCGCGGTTGCCGCACGCGGTCGAGCACCACGCCCGACGCGGGTGGTCCTTGACGAAGTAGAGGACGCACCCCGGCGCGAGGCAGGCGCGCAGCTCGGTCTCGGAACCGAACAGCGCAACCGCATCGGCGGCCAGCACGCCGAGCGCCCGGTCCGCCTCGCTGGCGTCGTACTCCACCGCCGGCCGCCCGTCGACGAGCACGGGCCAGCTCGGTGCGAGCGCCGAGACCCGATTGACCACCTCGACGGCACCCGCGACCCGCTCCTGGTGGCCGTTCGCGACCGGGCGAGGGTCCGCGGTCCGGTCCGCGGCGAGGACGCGTACGGCGTCCCGCAGCTCGCGCAGGGTGGTGGCCCCGGCGCCAGCGAGCTCGTCGTGGACCCCGGCCCGGTCGGCCCAGACGGTGTTGAGCAGGTCGACGACGGGACCCTGGTCGAGGCGTGGAGCGGTCACGAGCCAGAGTCTAACGGTTGCAGCGGCTTGTGTCCGTGAGTAGTGTCTAACGTATGAGCGCATCTCCAACCGTGAGGTCCGGCTTCCACGAGGGCGAGCTCGCGGTGCAGGAGCGGGCCGGGGTGACCGCGGCGGCCGCGCGGCTGACCGGCATGCTCTCGGTGCCGGACCTGCGCGGGGGGTTGGGCCAGTTCCTGGCCGGCCGGACCTACGCCGCCATGGCCGCTCGCGACCGGGACGGCCGGCTCTGGGTCTCGCCGCTGAGCGGCGAGCCGGGTTTCCTCGAGCCCACGGGTGCCACCACGCTGGAGGTGCGGGCCGCTCCGGCGGCCGGGGACCCGCTGCACGGCCTGCGGGCGGGGCAGCCGGTCGGGCTCCTCGCGATCGAGTACGTCGCTCGCCGCCGGGCCCGGATCAACGGACAGCTCGTCGCGACGTCCCCGGATCGCCTCGAGATCGAGGTGGCGGAGGCCTACGGCAACTGCCCGCAGTACATCCCGCCCCGCCCGCTGCCCGCGGTGGTTCACGCGATGCCGGGCACCCGCAGCTCCGGCGGGCTCACCGCGCGGGACCGCTCCCTGGTGGAGTCGCTCGACACCTTCGTGCTGGGCACGACGCACCCGGAGCGTGGCAACGACGCGTCGCACCGGGGCGGCCGGCCGGGCTTCCTGCGCGTCGAGTCCGCGAGCCGTCTGGCGTGGGACGACCTGCCCGGCAACCAGATGTTCAACAGCCTCGGGAACCTCCAGGTCGACCCGGCGGCGGCGCTGCTGCTGGTGGACCCCGTGAGCGGGAGGGTCCTGCAGCTGTCCGGCCGCGCCGAGGTGCGGTGGGACGCGGCCACCTCGGTGACGCGCCGGGAGGTCGGGTTCGAGATCGAGTCCCTGAGCGGCTAGCCGACGGGCCCGAGCACCGCCCGCGCGTACGCCGCCTCGGGCGTCACGTCGACGTACCGACCGGAGGCGGTCGTGACGGCGTACCCCTCCGGCGGCCCGGGCACCCGCTCCAGCCGGACGAACGCCAGGCCCAGCAGCGCCCGGAGCTGGTCCTCGCGCGGCAGCCACAGCGCCTCGTGGGCCTCCAGGCTGTCCAGCGCCCACTCGGTGGTGCCGTTGAAGGCCAGGATCGGCGGGCCGTCCGGCGGCTGCACGGTCTGCACGACCATGTCGCTGAGCACGAACACGTGCTCGTCGAGGTCGCGGTCCGGTACGACGAACGCGTCGCCCGGCGCCGGCCGCCAGACGACGCCGGCGTCCCGGAGCGCGAGGGCGAGCTCGAGCGACAGCACGAAAACCAGTGTGCCGTGCCCGCCTGGACACGCGAGGATGCGCCCGATGACCGACCACACCGACCTGCTCGCCCGCCTCGAGCGCTACTACGACGACGCCCCGCGGGTCGGCGCCGACACCGAGGAGCACGGGCCGTTCACGGTCTTCGTCTCCCGCGGCGGGTGGCCCTACTACGCGCGACCGCGGCTCGGGCACACCGGCGAGATCACGGCCGACGACGTGTCATCCGTGCTCGACCGGCTCGAGGAGCTGGGCGTGCCGCGGTCCATCGAGTGGGTGCACGACACCACGCCGAGCCTGCGGGCCGCCGCGCGGGCGGCCGGGGTGGAGGTCGGTGACTACCCCCTGCTGGTCCTGGCCAGCGAGCCGGTGCACCGCCGGAGCCCGGCGACCGTACGCCGCCTCGCGGGCGACGACCCGGAGCTGGCGTCGGTGCAGGCCGCCGTCCACGTGGGCTTCGGTCAGGACGACACCCGCACCGGACCGGCGTCCGTCGCCGAGCGCGACGCCCTCGTGGCCGAGCAGCAGACCGAGCACGTGGCACACCTGCTGGCCAGCGGTCGGTCGGTGCTCTACGGCGCCTTCGACCCCGAGCTCGGCGCGGTGGGCGGCGGCAGCCACAACCCGCGCGGCGACGTCACCGAGATCGTCGGGGTCGGCGTGCTTCCAGCCCTACGGCGCCGGGGGATCGCCGGCCACCTCACCTGGGCGTTGACCGACGACGCGGCGCGCGCGGGCGTCCACACCGTGTTCATGTCCGCCGGGAGCGACGACGTGGCTCGGATCTACGAGGGTGTGGGCTTTCGGCGGGTCGGCACCGCCTGCATCGTCGGCTGACGCTCAGCCGTGGTGCAGCCCCGGCGACCGGCCGAGCGCCTCCACGTCGGCGACGACGTCGGCCGCGGCCGCGCCGGTCAGGCGCACGACGCGGATCGGGGAGCCGGGGTGCCAGACGTTCCACCCGATCGGGACGTACGCCGCCCGGGTGACGGCGAACCGGCCGCTGCGCCGCTCGGCGAACGTGAAGCGGACCAGGATGCCCTGGTAGGTGTCCGGCCGCGTCGGCTCCTGCTGGGCGACCATGTTGCCCATGCCGTAGACGACCCACTTCCCGTTGACCTTGGTGATCGGCTGCACCACGTGGGCGTGCTCGCCGAGCACGAGGTCGACGTCGGGAGAGCGGGTCAGCCGGTCGACGAGTGCGACCTGGGCGGCGTTGGGGAGGTGGCTGTACTCGTCGCCGCCGTGCAGGTGCACGACCACGACGTCTGCTCCGGCCCGCCGCGCGGCGCGCGCCTGGGCCAGCAGGTCCGCGGCGTCCCACAGCGACACCGACCACGCGCGGCCGGCCGGCAGCGGGAACCCGTTGGTGCCGAACGTCCCGGCGACCACCCCGATCCGCACGCCGTCGGAGGTCTCGAGGACGACCGGCCGGCGCCGCTCCGCCCGGGTGCGGAAGGTCCCGATGTGCTCGACCCCGGCCCGCTCGAGCAGGTCCGCGGTGCGCACCAGCCCGTCGTACCCCTGGTCGAGGCTGTGGTTCGACGCCGTCGTGCAGCCGTCGAAGCCGAACGACCCGATCCACGCCGCGGCCTCGGGCGGCGCCGCGAAGACGGGGAAGTTCTGCAGCGGCCGGCCCGGTGCGGCGAACGGCACCTCCTCGTGGCAGAGCGCCACGTCGGCGCCGCGGACCAGGGAGCGGACGCCCGCGAACATCGGGTCGAAGTCGTACGCGCGGCCGCGACCGGTCGTGGCGTGGTCCTCCGCGGCGCTGGCCCACACCGTGTTGTGCCAGAGCAGGTCTCCGCCCATCACCAGCGTCGCCGTACGCCGGGCCGGGCGGACGACGGCGGTCGCCGCGACGGGAGTCGTGGCGGGGCCGGTCGTCGAGTCGCCCGCCAGCGCGATGGCCGCCTCCGGCCGGCTCGGCGGACTGTCCGGGTGCGGCGCGCCGAGGGTCGCGAGAAGCGCCGCGAACGCCGCGACCGCACCGACGGCTGCGCGTGACCGACCCCCCACGTGCACAGTGACGCACGACGGCCGCCGTGGGTTGCGCAGGCACGCCTTCACCCCACGAAAGACGCTCGCTTCGCTCGCGCTTCCGTGGGGACCCCGAAACGCCTGAGAGACTGGGCGGTATGGACCGTGGTCCGAGCGCGCTCAGCCCGGACGCCCGGGAACGGGCCTTCGCCACGATGGCCGCCCCGCGCGCCGGCGAGCTCGACGTGCTGGTGGTCGGCGGCGGGGTGGTCGGCGTCGGGACGGCCCTCGACGCGGTCACCCGCGGACTCACCACCGGCCTGCTCGAGCAGCGCGACCTGGCCAGCGGCACCAGCAGCCGCAGCAGCAAGCTGATCCACGGCGGCCTGCGCTACCTCGAGATGCTCGACTTCGGGCTGGTCCGCGAGGCGCTGCAGGAGCGCGGCCTGCTGCTCACCCGGCTGGCGCCGCACCTGGTGCGCCCGGTGCCGTTCCTCTACCCGCTGACCCACCGCGGGTGGGAGCGGCCCTACGTCGGCGCCGGCCTGCTGCTGTACGACGCGATGGCGATGCTCGGCACGTCCGAGCATGGGCCTGCCCCGGCACCGGCACCTGTTCCGCAGG
Source organism: uncultured Actinomycetota bacterium (assembly GCA_963791175.1). Lineage (GTDB taxonomy): Bacteria > Actinomycetota > Actinomycetes > Propionibacteriales > Nocardioidaceae > Nocardioides. The sequence continues at coordinate 423,587 of CAWBRC010000004.1, read as the reverse complement.
CGGTGGCCCGGATCGCGCCGGACTTCAAGCACCGAGTCGATCACCGGCGCGATCCGCTACTACGACTGCCAGGTCGACGACGCCCGGCTGGTGCTGACCGTCGCCCGCACCGCGGCGGCCCACGGTGCGCACGTCGCGACCCGGGTGCAGGTCACCGGCTTCCTGCGCGAGGGCGAGCGGGTGGTCGGCGTCCGTGCGTCGGACCTCGAGGACGGCAGCGCGAGCTCGAGGTCCGCGCCCGCGTCGTCGTCAACGCGGCCGGGGTCTGGACCGACGAGATCCAGGAGATGGTCGGCGGCCGCGGCGCCCTCCACGTGCAGGCGTCCAAGGGCATCCACCTCGTCGTGCCGCGCGACCGGATCCGCTCCGAGGCGGGCTTCATCGTGCGCACCGAGACGTCGGTGCTGTTCGTGATCCCGTGGGGCCGGCACTGGATCATCGGCACCACCGACACCCCGTGGTCCCTCGACAAGGCGCACCCCGCGGCCAGCCGAGGCCGACATCGACTACGTGCTCGACCACGTCAACGCGATCCTGCGCGAGCCGCTCGACCACGAGGACGTGCGAGGGCGTGTACGCCGGTCTGCGCCCGCTGCTGTCCGGCGAGTCCGAGCCGACCTCGCGGATCTCCCGCGAGCACACCGTGGTCACGCCGGTGCCGGGCCTGGTGATGATCGCGGGCGGCAAGCTCACGACGTACCGCGTGATGGGCCGCGACGCCGTCGACGCCGCCGCGCACTCGCTGGCCACGACCGGTCAACCTGACGATCCGCGACTCGATCACCGACCGGGTGCCGCTGCTCGGTGCCGACGGACTGCGAGACGCGGACCAACCAGCGGGTGCTGCTGGCCCGCCGGTCCGGGCTGCACGTCGCCCGGATCGACCACCTGCTCGGCCGGTACGGCGGCCTGGTCGACGACCTGCTCGCGCTGGTCGAGCGAGCGGCGCGACGCTGGCGCTGCCGCTCGAGGGCGCCGAGGACTACCTCGCCGCCGAGGTCGTCTACGCCGTCACCCACGAGGGCGCCCGCCACCTCGACGACGTGCTCACCCGGCGTACCCGGATCTCGATCGAGACCTTCGACCGCGGCGTCGCGCGCCGCCCCCGTCGCCGCCGCGGCTGATGGCCGTCGAGCTCGGCTGGGACGAGGCCCGCACCGCCGACGAGGTCGACCACTACCTGCGCCGGGTCGAGGCCGAGCGGCAGAGCCAGCGAAGCGCACCGACCAGGAGGCCGACGAGGCCCGGGTCAAGGCGCCGCGACATCGTCTGACCGCGGTGACCGTCGGAACCGTTTGACAACTAGAACACGTTCCACCGATGCTGACGCGTGTCAACACGAGACCCGCGTCACACCAGGGAGGGGCACGTGACCCAGGCGCCACCGCCGGCCGACCTGAAGATGCAGCGCTCGAGCCGCGACGCCGGCACCGCTGCCCGCCGGCTGGCCGAGGACTGGCTGGCACGGTGCCTGCCCGCCGGCGCCGACCCGCGTGGTCACGCTGCACAGCGGCATCGACGCCAACGGGATGTCCTCGGAGACCCTGATCCTCGACGTCGACCTGGACCGAGGACGGCGAGCGCGCGCACGGGCGAGTACGTCGCCCGGGTCGCGCCCGTCGCCGGACGACCTCCCGGTCTTCCCGGACTACGCGCTGCAGGACCAGTACGACGCCATGCGGATCGTCGGCGAGCAGCACCGACGTGCCGGTCCCGGCCGTGCGCTGGATGGAGCCGACCGGCGAGGTGCTCGGCACGCCGTTCTTCCTCATGGACCGCATCGACGGCGTCGTGCCGCAGGACGTGCTGCCCTACAACTTCGGCGACAACTGGCTGCCGACGCGTCGCCGGAGGACCAGCGCCGGCTGCAGGACAACACCGTCGCAGGTGCTCGCCGAGCCTGCACGCGATCCCGGACGCCGGCGACGACGTTCGCCTTCCTCGACCGAGCCGGCCACGCCGGCGCGACGCCCTGCTCGAGCGGAACCTGGCGCGGACCCGGGCCTGGTACGAGTGCGTCGATCCCGGACATCGGCCGCTCGCCGATCGTCGAGCGCGCGCTGGCGTGGCTCGAGGCGAACCTGCCGGACACCAGCGCGACGGACACGGTCCTGTGCTGGGGCGACTCGCGGATCGGCAACGTGATGTACCGCGACTTCGAGCCGGTCGGCGTCCTCGACTGGGAGATGGCCGCGATCGGCCCGCGCGAGCTGGACGTGTCGTGGATGGTCTTCGCGCACCTGGTCTTCGAGTCGATCACCGCGGTCTTCGAGATGCCGGGCATGCCGCACTTCATGCGCGAGGACGACGTCAAGGCGACGTACGAGCGAGCTCACCGGCGTCGAGCTCGGCGACCTGCCTGGTACCACGTCTACAACGCGGTCCAGTGGTGCATCGTCTTCATGCGCACCGGCGCCCGGCAGATCCACTTCGGCGAGATCGAGCGGCCCGACGACATCGAGACCCTCTTCCACCACAAGCCGCTGATCGAGCGGCTGCTCGAGGAGGTCGGCGCATGAGCAGGTGGACCGGCGGCATCGGGCCGCTCGACGAGTACCCGCTCCACCAGGCGCCGCTGCCGGTCGCCTGGGCGGCAGCAGCGACCGCAACTTCTACGACCGCTCCTACTTCAACGCCCACGACCGCACCGGCGACATCTTCGTGCATCTTCGGGCACGGCTACTACCCGAACCTCGGCACCAAGGACGCCTTCTTCCTGGTCCGCCGCGGCGACACCCAGACCGCGGTGCACTTCGGCGACGCGATCGACGACGACCGGCTCAACCAGCACGTCGGCAACTACCGGATCGAGGTCCTCGAGCCGCTGCAGAAGCTCCGCGTGGTCGCTCGAGGAGACCGAGGGCATCGCCGCGGACCTGACCTGGGAGGGCACCTGTTCGCCGTCCTCCAGGAGCAGCCGCACGTGCATGCGCTCCGGGTCGCCGGGTCACCCTCGACGCGCAGCGGTTCGCCCAGCTCGGCTCGTGGTGCGGCACCGATCGTGGTCGACGGCGAGGAGATCGCCGTCGACCCCGGACCGCTGGATCGGCTCCGGGACCGGTCGTGGGGCATCCGCCCGGTCGGCGAGGCGCGAGCCGGCCGGGTGCTCCGGCGAACCCGCCGTTCGAGGGCATGTGGTGGCTCTACGTGCCGATGCCTTCGACGACTTCGCCGTCGTGCCTGATCATCCAGGAGGAGCCCGGACGGGCTCCGCACGCTCAACGACTGCACCCGGATCTGGAAGGACGGCCGGGTCGAGCAGCTCGGCTGGCCGCTGGTCGAAGATCCACTACGCCTCCGGCACCCGGATCCCGACCGGCGCGCTCGATCCGCTGCACGACGCCCGAGGGCAAGCCGGTCCACCTCGAGGTCGAGTCGCTGCTCGCCGGTACCGATCCACGTCGGTGGCGGGTACGGCGGCGACCCGGACTGGAGCCACGGCGTCTGGAAGGGCGCCGACTTCACCGAGCGGGTCACCTACGACCTGAACGACGCCCGACGTGGCCGGGCGGGTGATGTTCGGCGTCATCGACCACGTCGGCCGGGCCGTCTGCGACGGCGCCGAGGGCTGGGGGCTCTTCGAGCACGGCGCCCTCGGCCGGCACGACCCCACCGGCTTCGCCGACTGGTTCACGCTGGCGCCATGAACCGCCGCAGACATGCAGTAACTCAGTGTCCAGCCCACTGCCGCAGGGCTACAACGCCGAGGTAGTGGTTCGGACGCTGAGTTACACGTGACAAAGACCCGACCCGAGGAGCACCCGATGACCGCCCACGACCGCGACGCCCTGTTCATCGACGGCGAGTGGGCCGCCCCGGCCACGTCCGCCGTCCTCGAGGTGGTGAGCCCGCACTCGGAGCAGGTCGTCGCGCCGCGTGCCCGAGGGCGTCGGTCGCCGACATCGACGCCGCCGTCGCGGCGGCCCGGCGCGCCTTCGACGAGGGCCCGTGGCCGCGGATGACGCCGCAGGAGCGGATCGACGTGGTCCAGGCGTTCTCGGGGCTGTACGCCGGCAAGATGGCCGAGATGGCCGAGCTGATCACGGTCGAGATGGGCTCGCCGACCAGTCGTTCTCGAACCTGGCGCAGTCGCCGGCGCCGTGGATGCAGATCGAGGCGTTCCTGGCCATCGCGCGGGAGTTCCCGTGGGAGGAGGAGCGGGCCGGCGCGCTCGGCTCGACGGTCGTCGTACGCCGCGAGCCGGTCGGCGTCGTGGCGGCGATCCCGCCGTGGAACGTCCCGCAGTTCACGATCATGTCCAAGCTCGTCCCGGCGCTGCTCGCGGGCTGCACGGTCGTGGTCAAGCCGGCACCGGAGACCCCGCTCGACGCCTACCTGCTGGCCGAGCTGCTCACCGAGGCCGGCGTACCGGCCGGGGTCGTCAACATCGTGGCCGCCGGTCGCGAGGTCGGCGAGCACCTGGTCGCCCACCCGGGCGTCGACAAGGTCGCGTTCACCGGCTCGACGGCGGCCGGCCGCCGGATCGCCGCGGTCTGCGGGGAGCAGCTCAAGCGGGTCTCGCTCGAGCTCGGCGGCAAGTCCGCCGCGATCGTGCTCGACGACGCCGACCTGGCCGACGACCATGGACGGGCTGCGGTTCACCGCGCTGATGAACTCCGGCCAGGCCTGCGTCGCGCAGACCCGGATCCTGGCCTCGCGCGCGAACTACGACGCCGTCGTCGACGCCCTCGTCGAGACCGTCGCCTCGATGCCGGTCGGCGACCCGGCCGACCCGGCCACCGAGATCGGCCCGATGGTCGCGCAGCGGCAGCAGGAGCGGGTCGAGAAGTACATCGCCCTCGGCCAGGAGGAGGGCGCCCGCGTGGTCCTCGGCGGCAACGGCATGCCCGACGGTCTCACGACGGGCTGGTACGTGCGGCCCGACGGTCTTCGCCGACGTCGACAACCGGATGCGGATCGCCCAGGAGGAGATCTTCGGGCCGGTCCTGTCCGTGATCGCCTACGACGACGTGGACGACGCCATCCGGATCGCCAACGACTCGGACTACGGCCTGGCCGGCACCGTGTGGACCGTCGGACCGTGGAGGCCGGGCTCGACGTGGCCCGCCGGGTCCGCGCCGGGACGTACGGCGTGAACACCTACACGATGGACTTCGCCGCGCCGTTCGGCGGCTACAAGAACTCGGGCATCGGCCGCGAGTTCGGCCCGGAGGGGCTGGCGCAGTACACCGAGCTGAAGTCGATCTACACCGAGGCCCCGGCCGGGTGAGCGAGCAGCTCAACGAGCTCGCCTACTACGCCGTCACCCACCACCCCGCCGACGCGCGGAAGGTCTTCCCCGAGGCCACCGACGCGGAGGCGCTGGGGCTCGGCTCCTGCATGATCAGCGAGCGGTTCACGGTCAAGGAGGCGGGTGCGCTCGCGGGGGCGGTGGCCGGCCGGGCGCCCTCGCTCGGCATCGCCAGCGCCGCGATCAACCACCACGTCCGGCACCCGATCGTCACCGCCACCCTCGGCTCGACACTCCACGCGATGACCGAGGGCCGCTACGCCATGTCGTTCGGTCGGGGCATGGCCGAGCACTGGAAGGCCATCGGGCTGCCCGTGGTCACCGAGGCGGTGCTGCGTGACTTCATCGGGATCCTGCGCCGCCTCTGGACCGACGGCTACGTGCTCGACCACGACGGCCCGGCCGGGACGTGGCCGGTGCTGCACAACCGCAGCGGGCTCGGCGAGGGACCACCGCTCGGCCTCGTCGCGGTCGGCCCGAAGACCATGGCCCTCGCGGGCGAGCTCTGCGACTTCGTCATCATGCACACCTTCTTCAGCGAGGAGGCGACCCGGAGCTCGATCGCGGCGGTCCGGGCCGGTGCCGACCGGGCCGGTCGCGACCCCGACTCGGTGCGGATCTGGTCGTGCCTGGCCGCCGTACCGGACGGCCTCTCGGACGACGACACGGTCCGGCGCGGGGTCGGCCGCCTGGTCACCTACCTCCAGGCGTACGGCGACACGCTGGTCTAGGTCAACGGCTGGGACCCGCCGCCTGGGAGCGGCTCCGCACCTCGGAGGTGTTCACGACGGCGGCGGCCGCGGGCGCCATCGACGCCTCCGCCGACGCCGAGACCCTGCACCGGATCGGCGAGCTGGTCCCCGACGAGTGGCTCGACGCGTCGGCCCACGGCCGATCGGAGGACGCCGCCCGCACGATCGTCCGCGAGCTCGAGCTCGGCTGTCACTCGGTGATCCTGCACGGCGCCGAGCCGGACGAGATCGCGCCGATGGTCGGGGCGTACCGCGCCGTACGACCGACCCTCGCCCGGCCGGTCGCCACCAACCCCGGCCTCTTCGCCTGAGCCGGGAGCTGTACGAGGGTCCGAGGCGTGGCCATCGATGCGCGGTGCGGAATCCCCGGCCGCCCGGGAGTTCAGGCCGCACGGGCTCCTTGACAGAGCCCGGAAATGTGTAAAGCGCCACAGTGGGCTACTCGCGGGTAGTGGCGCACGTCACGACGGCCTAGGCTCGGACGCATGAGCGACCGGAACCCGAGCCCCGCCGGCGGTCCGCTGGTCGAGGGGCCGCGCGATCCCGAGCACGACGCGACGGCGTCGTACGCCCTCGAGCCGGAGTACGCCGAGAGCCTGACCCGGCGGGTCCTGGCCACGACCGGCACCACGGTCGAGGTGCGCAGTCCGCTCAACGACGCCCCGCTCGCGCACATCCCGCAGTCGAGCGCGGCGGACGTCGCGCAGGCCTACGCGCGGGCGCGGAAGGCCCAGCAGGCGTGGAGCCGGGTGGGCCTCGACGAGCGGGCGGCGATCCTGCTGCGCCTGCACGACCTGATCCTCGACCGCCAGGACGAGATCATCGACCTGATCGTGTGGGAGTCCGGCAAGGCCCGCAAGCACGCGTTCGACGAGCCGCTGCACGTCGCGCTGACCGCCCGCTACTACGCGCGCACGGCGCACGAGCACCTCGACACCCAGCGCAGGATCGGCGTCGTGCCCGGGCTCACCCGGGTCGAGGTCAACCGCGTCCCGAAGGGCGTGGTCGGGATCATCTGCCCCTGGAACTACCCGTTCACCATGGCGCTCTGCGACGGCCTCCCGGCGCTGCTCGCCGGCAACGCCGTCGTCGCCAAGCCGGACGCGCAGACCATGCTGTCCGCGCTGCTCGGCGCCCGAGCTGCTCGAGGAGGCCGGCTTCCCGCCGGACCTCTGGCCGTGGTCGCGGGCCCGGGCGCGGAGATCGGCCCCGAGATGATCGAGCGCGCCGACTACGTCTGCTTCACCGGCTCGACCGCCACCGGCCGGCTGATCGCGAAGGGCTGCGCCGAGCGGCTGATCGGCTGCTCGCTCGAGCTCGGCGGCAAGAACCCGCATCCTCGTGCTCCGCGACGCCGACCTGGAGAAGGCCGCCGAGGGCGCCGTCCGCGCGTCGTTCTCGAACGCCGGGCAGCTGTGCGTGTCGATGGAGCGGATGTTCGTGGCCGACCAGGTCTACGACCGGTTCGTCGAGCGGTTCGTGTCCCGGACCGAGGCGATGACCCTCGGCGCGACGCCTCGACTGGGGCGTCGACATGGGCTCGCTGATCTCGCAGGCCCAGCTCGACACCGTCGTCGCGCCACGTCGAGGACGCGGTGGCCAAGGGCGCCCGAGTGCTCACCGGCGGCCAGGCCCGGCCCGACCTGGGGCCCTACTTCTTCGAGCCCACGATCCTCGAGGGCGTCACCCCGGAGATGACCTGCTTCGGCGAGGAGACGTTCGGGCCGGTCATCTCGCTCTACCGGTTCCACGACGAGGCCGACGCGGTCGCGCGGGCCAACGGCGGCGAGTACGGCCTCAACGCCTCGATCTACAGCCAGGACGGCGCCCGGGCCCGGGCCCTCGCGCGGTTCATCAAGTGCGGGACGGTCAACATCAACGAGGCCTTCGGGGCGACGTTCGCCAGCATCGACAGCCCCGATGGGCGGCATGCGCGAGTCCGGCATGGGCCGGCGCCAGGGCAGCGAGGGCATCCACCGCTACACCGAGTCGCAGTCGGTGGCCACCCAGCGGCTGATCCGGTTCGCTCCGCATGCTCGGCATGTCCGACCGGACCTACGCCAAGGTGATGACCGCCAACCTGCGGCTGATGAAGAAGCTCGGCCGGGCATGAAGAATTCGGTAGACAGTCGAACAAATTCCGAGGCATTCGACTTCGACGTCCTCGTCGTCGGCTCCGGCTTCGGCGGCTCGGTCACGGCGCTGCGGCTGACCGAGAAGGGCTACCGGGTCGGCGTCGTCGAGGCGGGTGCCGCGGTTCGGGACGAGGACTTCTCCTCGGGGACCTTCGACCTCAAGCGCTACCTCTGGGCGCCGGCGCTCGGCATGTACGGCATCCAGCGCATCGACGCCGTCCGCGACACGATGATCGTCGCGGGCGCCGGCGTGGGCGGCGGGTCGCTGGTCTACGCGAACACGCTCTACGAGCCGCTGCCCGCCTTCTACAACGACCCGCAGTGGTCGCACATCACCGACTGGAAGGACGAGCTCGCGCCGTACTACGACCAGGCCAAGCGGATGCTCGGCGTGGTCGAGAACCCGGTCCGCACGCCCTCCGACGAGGTGATGGAGAAGGTCGCCACCGACATGGGCGTGGCCGACACGTTCCACCCGACGCCGGTCGGCGTCTTCTTCGGCGGCCCCGGCCAGGCGCCCGGGCGACGCAGATCGACGACCCGTTCTTCGGCGGTGCCGGGCCGGCGCGCAACACCTGCCTCAACTGCGGCGAGTGCATGAGCGGCTGCCGCCACAACGCCAAGAACACGCTGGTCAAGAACTACCTCTACCTCGCCGAGCAGAACGGCGCCGTGGTGCTGCCGCTGACCACGGTCACCCGGCTCTCACCGCGGCCCGGTGGCGGGTACGACGTGCGCGTGAAGTTCACCAAGGCCCGCACCCGCCGCGGTCGAGAAGGTGCTGACCGCCGAGCACGTCGTGATGGCCGCCGCCTCGCTGGGCACCCAGAAGCTGCTGCACCGCATGAAGGACGAGGGCCACCTGCCCCGGCTGTCCGCGCGGCTGGGCCACCTCTCGCGGACCAACTCCGAGTCGATCCTCGGGGCCATCGGGCCGGTGGACGACCCGACGGACTACTCCTACGGCGTCGCGATCACCTCGTCGTTCCACCCCGACGAGGACACCCACATCGAGCCGGTGCGCTACGGCAAGGGCTTCAACACGATGGCCATGCTCCAGACGGTGCTCACCGACGGCGACGGCGACGGGCCGCGCTGGCGGGTGTGGCTCAAGGAGATGTGGACGCAGCGCGCGAACATCAAGGACCTCTACGACTTCAAGCACTGGTCCGAGCGCACCGTCATCGCGCTGGTCATGCAGAGCCTCGACAACTCGATCACGACGTACGGCACGCCGGTCGTTCGGGGTGTGGCGGATGACCTCCCGGCAGGGCCACGGCGCCCCCAACCCGACCTGGATCCCGGTGGCCAACGAGGCGGTCCGCAGGATCGCCGCCAAGGTCGGCGGTACGCCCGGCGGCAACATCGGCGAGCCGTTCGGGATGCCGCTGACCGCCCACTTCATCGGCGGCTGCGCGATCGGCGACTCGTCCGAGACCGGCGTGATCGACCCCTACCAGCGGGTCTACGGCCACCCCGGGCTGCACGTCGCCGACGGCGCCGCTGTCACCGCGAACCTCGGCGTGAACCCGTCGCTCACGATCACCGCCCAGGCCGAGCGCGCGATGGCGTTCTGGCCCAACAAGGGCGAGGCCGACCCCCGCCCGGCCCTCGGCGAGCGCGTACGAGCGCCTCCAGCCGGTCGCCCCTCGGTCGCCCGGCCGTACCCGCCTCCGCCCCCGGCGCGCTCCGGCTCCCCATCGTCGGCGTCAGCTGAACGACGCGTTTGCGCAGGTCAGGTACCGCCGGGGTATCAGTGGTCCAGACCAGGACTCCCCGCCCGCCCGAAATGGGCCTTCTACACGCGTAACCCGCCTGTCGGGGGGTCGTTGAGCCGAGCGGAACCCGGTCTTCTTGCTCCCTCCCTCGGACCGGTCTCCGTGTCCAGGCGCCGTCCAACGGAACGCGTGGACGATCAGGGCCCGGCCACCCTCCCTCCCCGGCCGGGCCCTGGTGCATTTCCGGCCCGCCCGCTGAGCTGAGGCCGGACTCGACCACCGCTCATCGAGCCTGTCGAGATGTTCGCCGGGTCGGCTCGGGTGCCTTCTCTTGCGAAGCCCGGTGAGCCGGGGCTGGGACCGGGCCACCGCTCATCGAGCCTGTCGAGATGTCCGCAGGGTCGGCTCGGGTGCCTTCGTCTTGCGAAGCCCGGTGAGCCGGGGCTGGGATCGGGCCGCCGCTCATCGAGCCTGTCGAGATGTCCGCGGGTCGGCTCCCAGCGTTCGTTGCGGTGGTCTCGACAGGCTCGACCGGCGGTGGTCGAGCGGGTGCCCGTTGCGCGGCCTGGTGAGCCGGGGCTGGGACCGGGCCGCCGCTCATCGAGCCTGTCGAGATGTCCGAGGGTCGGCTCCCAGCGTTCGTTGCGGTGGTCTCGACAGGCTCGACCGGCGCGGGTCGAGCGGGTGCCTACGCGGCCGGGTGAGCCGGGGCTGGGACCGGGCCGCCGCTCATCGAGCCTGTCGAGATGTCCGCAGGGTCGGCTCCCAGCGTTCGTTGCGGTGGTCTCGACAGGCTCGACCGGCGGTGGTCGTGCGGGTGCCTGCGCGGCCGGGTGAGTCGGGGCTGGGATCGGGCCGCCGCTCATCGAGCCTGTCGAGATGTCCGCCGGGTCGGCTCCCGGCGTTCGTTGCGGTGGTCTCGACAGGCTCGACCGGCGGTGGTCGAGCGGGTGCCTTCGCTGCCGGGTGAGTCGGGGCTGGGACCGGGCCGCCGCTCATCGAGCCTGTCGAGATGTCCGCAGGGTCGGCTCCCAGCGTTCGTTGCGGTGGTCTCGACAGGCTCGACCGGCGGTGGTCGTGCGGGTGCCTGCGCGGCCGGGTGAGCTGGGGCTGGGATCGGGCCGCCGCTCATCGAGCCTGTCGAGATGTCCGCAGGGTCGGCTCCCAGCCCTCGTTGCGGTGGTCTCGACAGGCTCGACCGGCGGTGGTCGAGCGGGTGCCTTCGCTGCCGGTGAGTCGGGGCTGGGACCGGGCCGCCGCTCATCGAGCCTGTCGAGATGTCCGCAGGGTCGGCTCCCAGCCCTCGTTGCGGTGGTCTCGACAGGCTCGACCGGCGGGGGTCGAGCCGGTGCCTCCGCGGCCGGGTGACCTCCGGGGCTGGGACCGGGCCGCCGCTCATCGAGCCTGTCGAGATGTCCGAGGGTCGGCTCCCGGCGTTCGTTGCGGTGGTCTCGACAGGCTCGACCGGCGGTGGTCGTGCGGGTGCCTGCGCGGCCGGGTGAGCCGGGGCTGGGATCGGGCCGCCGATCATCGAGCCTGTCGAGATGTCCGCAGGGTCGGCTCCCAGCCCTCGTTGCGGTGGCCTCGACAGGCTCGACCGGCGGTGTCGAGCGGGTGCCTAGGCGGCCGGTGAGCCGGGGCTGGGACCGGGCCGCCGCTCATCGAGCCTGTCGAGATGTCCGCCGGGTCGGCTCCCAGCGTTCGACACTCGCAGGCTGCCGTGTGCCGAGGTCAGCCGGCCGGACCGGCCGGACTAGGCTCGGCGCATGACGGTGGATGGTCCGCACGCCGACCACGACCTGGTCCTCGTCGTCGACTTCGGGGCCCAGTACGCCCAGCTGATCGCTCGCCGGGTGCGCGAGGCGAGGGTCTACTCCGAGATCGTGCCGCACACGATGCCGGTCGAGGAGATGCTGGCGCGGAGGCCGAAGGCGATCGTGCTCTCCGGCGGCCCGTCGTCGGTCTACGAGGACGGCGCCCCCACGATCGACAGCGGCCTGTTCACGGCCGGCACGCCCGTCTTCGGCATGTGCTACGGCTTCCAGCTGATGGCCCAGGGGCTCGGGGGCGAGGTGGCGCACACGGGCGTCCGCGAGTACGGCCGCACGCCGGTGACCGTCGGCGAGCCGGGCACGCTCCTGGCCGACGTGCCGGTCCAGCACAACGTCTGGATGTCGCACGGCGACTCGGTCGCCGCGGCGCCCGAGGGCTTCACGGTGCTCGCCTCGACCAGCGGTACGCCGGTCGCGGCCTTCGAGGACGTCGGGCGCGGGCTGGCCGGGGTGCAGTGGCACCCCGAGGTGCTGCACACCGAGCACGGGCAGAAGGTCCTCGAGCACTTCCTCCACGACATCGCCGGCTGCCGGCAGACCTGGACGATGCTCAACATCGTCGAGGAGCAGGTCGAGGCGATCCGCGCGCAGATCGGCGACGGCCGCGCGATCTGCGCGCTGTCCGGCGGCGTCGACTCGGCCGTGGCCGCCGCGATCGTGCAGCGCGCGATCGGCGACCGGCTCACGTGCGTGTACGTCGACCACGGGATGATGCGGCTCGGAGAGACCGAGCAGGTGCGCACCGACTTCGAGGCGGTCTTCGACAGCCTCGACGTGGTCGACGCGAGCGAGCAGTTCCTCGGCGCGCTCGAGGGGATCGTGGATCCCGAGGAGAAGCGCAAGATCATCGGCCGCGAGTTCATCCGCACCTTCGAGGCGGCCGAGGTGCGGGTGTTCGGGGGCGGCGGCGCCGACACGGCGTACCTCGTCCAGGGCACGCTGTACCCCGACGTCGTCGAGTCCGGCGGCGGCGCCGGCACCTCCAACATCAAGTCCCACCACAACGTCGGTGGGCTCCCCGACGACCTCCAGTTCGAGCTGGTCGAGCCGCTGCGGACCCTCTTCAAGGACGAGGTCCGGCTGGTCGGCGAGCAGCTCGGCCTCCCCTCGACGATGGTCTGGCGCCAGCCGTTCCCCGGGCCGGGCCTCGGCATCCGGATCATCGGCGAGGTCACCCGCGAGCGCCTCGACGTGCTCCGCCAGGCCGACGCCATCGCGCGCGAGGAGCTCACCCGCGCCGGCCTCGACCGCGACATCTGGCAGATGCCCGTGGTCCTCCTCGCCGACGTCCGCTCGGTCGGCGTCCAGGGCGACGGCCGCACCTACGGCCACCCCGTGGTCATCCGCCCCGTCACCTCCGAGGACGCCATGACCGCCGACTGGGCGCGGCTCCCGTACGACGTCCTCGAGCGCATCTCGACCCGCATCACCAACGAGGTCAGCGAGGTCAACCGGGTGACGCTGGACGTGACCAGCAAGCCGCCCGGCACCATCGAGTGGGAGTGACGCCGACCCACGTCAAGTGACGGAATGCCGGCACCCGGTCGGGTGTTTGGTGGAGCGTGAACAGCCAGCCTGAGCAGCTCGACCTGGTCGCACCCGCGGTGGTCTTCCCCGGCCAGCACGCGCCCGAGTCGGCGTACCGCGTGGCCCACGACCTGCTCGTACGACGCGCGCCGGTCGAGGCGCTCGAGGTGCTGGAGCCGGCCCTGGCCGAGGACCCGCGCAACACCGGCCTGCGCGCGCTGCGCGCCTGGGCCTACCTGATCCGCGCCCAGCTGGGCCGGGCCGAGGAGGAGCTGGCCTCGCTGGTGGACGACGACCCGAGCGACGCCTGGGCGCGGCACGCTCTCGGCCGGGCGCTGGAGCGGCAGAGCCGTCCGGCGGAGGCGCTGCCGCACCTGCGCATGGCGGCCGCCATGACCGGCGACCCCGAGCACGTCGCCGCGGCCGAACGGGCCGCGGCCCGGGTGGCCGAGCTCCGAGCGTGAGCCTCAGGCGGCGGTGATCTCGTCGCCCTTCACCGTGATCGGCACCTCGGCGAGCGACTGGGTGGCGGGGCCGTGGGTCACCGAGCCGTCCTCGATCGAGAACCGGCTGCCGTGCACGGGACACTCGATGCCGTCGGAGCCGACGGCGTCCAGGGCGGCGCCCTGGTGGGTGCAGACCGCGGCGAACGCCTTGAACTCGCCCGAGGTCGGCTGGGTGAGGACGATGCCCTGGTCCGAGAGGACGATGCCGCCGCCGACGGGGACCTCGTCCGTGGTGGCCAGCGCAGTCCCGGGTGAGGCGGCGGCGGACCCGTCGGCGTCGCCGCCGTCGGAGGAGCCCCCGCAGCCGGCCAGGGCGGCGGCCACGCCGAGGACGCCCAGGCCCTGGAAGACGATGCGCCGGCTGACGGTGTCGGTCATGGGTGAATCGTGAACGATCAACGTATGAGAAACCTGTGAGCCCCGCTCAGCCGGACCGGGGCTTCGTGACGATCACCATGATCGACGCCACGCGCGGCGTCACAGGGCGCGTCGCATCACCACGCGCGGGAAGCCGGCGGTGACCGAGCGGGTGTCGGCCACCTTCTCGAAGCCGGCCCGCTCGAAGAGCCCTCGGGTGCCGACGAAGGCCATGGTCAGGTCGACCTTCCGACCGTCGTTGTCGACGGGGACCGCCTCGACCGCCGGTGCGCCGTGCGTGCGGGCGAAGGCGACCGCCCCCTCGACCAGGCTCAGGGAGATGCCCCGGCCGCGGAACCCGGGCCGGACCCGGACGCAGAAGATCGACCACACCGGCAGGTCGTCGACGGCGTCGATCCTGGTCGAGCGCGCGACCGGCAGGCCGGCGCGCGGGGCGACCCCGGCCCAGCCGCAGACCTCGTCGCCGTCGTAGGCGAGGACCCCCGGCGCCACCTTGCGCCGGACGAGCTTGCGGACGTAGTCGCCGCGGGCCCGGCCGGTGAGGGACTGGTTGGTCGTCGAGTCCACCCGGTGGCTGAGGCACCAGCAGACGTTGCCGTCCGGGTTCTTCTTCGGGCCGAGCATCGTGGCCACGTCGGAGAAGCGGGTCGCGGGGCGGACCTCGATCGCCATGCGCCGACGCTACTCGGGAGCCGAGACCGCGCGGCTCACACCGAGTGCCGCCGGGCGAGCACCGCGCGCACCGCGGTCTCGTCGAACGGCTCGCCCAGCCAGTCGTAGAGCCCGCGCAGCACCGACGGGTCGGCGACGTAGTCGTTGTAGTGCACGCGGTACGCCGCGTCGCCGAGCGCGTCGGCCAGGGCCAGGATCCGGGCCTCGACGCGAGGCAGCGACTCGGCGTTCTCCGGGTGCTTGGCCCACCAGCCGCTGCGGCGCACCTCGTCGTGGTCGCGGGTGTTGACCACGAACCGCGCGCCCGGGAAGACCTCGCGCAGCCAGGCGACGTACTCCTCGACGTCGTCGCGGTACCAGCGGATCTCCTTGAACCCGGTGACCCGGGTGTCGGCCTCGGGGCGGAGCACCGTGTCCACGACGAGGTCGCGGGTGCGGGCGTACGAGCGCTGCTCGGGGAAGTCGGCGGCGCCGAAGAACGGGTGGGTCGGCCGCCGCAGTCGCGAAGCGTCCCACTTCCGGCTGCCCTCGGCCAGCGTGCGGTGGAAGGTGAAGAGGTGGTGCAGGGCGTCCCAGTTCTCGCCGCGGACCAGGTAGCCCGGGATGCTGTTGAGCAAGCCCATCAGCAACGTCGAGCCGGAGCGGCCGTAGGTGACCACGAAGACGAACTCCAGGCCGGGCGACTCCTCGGTCGTCGGCTGGGTCACGCCCCCACCCTAGGGTCCCCAGTGGTCCGGACTAGCCCCGCGCGGGACGAACGGGCACAAGGTCTCCATTCCGCCGCGGGGTCAGGAGCTCCTTGCCTACGGTCTCGGAGTGAACCGCCTGCGCCGCTCCCTCCTCGTCCCCGTGTCCGTCGTCTCGGTGGCGCTCATGGCCCCGCTGGCGGCCGAGGCCAAGTCGATCCACGGCACCACGTCGTCGGACCAGGTCAAGGGCTCGCCCGGCAACGACAAGTTCAAGGGCAAGGGCGGCGGCGACCAGTTCAAGGGCATGGCCGGCAACGACAAGGCCTGGGGTGGCACGGGGTCGGACAGCCTGGTCATGGGCCCCGGCAACGACGTCGCCTACGGCGAGGACGACAACGACCGGCTCGCCGGCGGTGGCGGCAACGACCTGCTCGACGGTGCGCTCGGCAACGACGAGCTCGCGGGCAACGCCGGCAACGACCAGATCCTCGGCCAGGACGGCAACGACACGATCAACAGCGGCTCGGGCGACGACGTGGTCGACGCCGGGCCGGGCGACGACTACAAGGTCATGCTGGGCGCCGGCAACGACGTCGGCCACGGCGGCGACGGCAACGACGGCGACATCGCCCAGACCGGCATCGGCATCCAGGGCCAGGACGGCGACGACACGATCTACGGCGACGCCGGAAACGACCACGTGTCGGGCGGTCCCGGCAACGACCAGGTGTACGGCGGCGACGGCAACGACACCCTGGACGGCGGCGACGGCAACGACCTCGTCGACCTGGGACCCGGCGACGACAACGCGACCGGCGACGAGGGCGACGACACCATGCTGCCCGGCGACGGTGCGGACTTCGTGTACGCCGAGGAGGGCTCCAACCACGTCATCCTCACCAGCGACGGCGCCAAGGACCTGGTCTACTGCCGGCACGAGAAGTTCGACTCCGGCACCGGCTACGTGACCTACGTCGGCAGCGACGTGGACTACCGCCCGACCGACGGCTCCCAGCCGCTGGACCGGCTCGAGGGCTGCTCGCGGGTCGAGGTCGTGACGTCCCTGCGCGAGGCCCTCGGCATCGACCCCGCGTTGCGCTTCGCCCCCTCGCTCAGCGAGTGGTGACGCCCGGGGCGTCCCGTCCCGCGAGCGGCTGCACCACGTCCTCGGCGAACCGCGCCATCCCCTCGAGCTTCTGCTCCAGGGTGGCCGTCCGGCCGGAGTAGTACATCCAGGGCATCGTCATGCAGTCGGTGACGCCGCCCTCCTCCGCCCGCGCGAACTGCTCGGGCAGGAGTGCGTCGGTGAGCGCCACGAAGACCGAGAAGTCACCCTGGGCGCCCGCGTCCGCGCGTACCTCCGCGAGCCGCTGTGGCCCAGCGCGATCGCCTCGTCGGTCGGGTACATGTCCCCGACCCAGCCGTCGTGCCGCGCGGCCCGGGCGAAGGCGATCTCGGACAGCCCGCCGACGTAGATCGGCACCGGCGCGGTCGGCGTCGGCTCCATGACGAGCCGCGGCGCGTCGTAGAACTCGCCGTGGAACTCGCGCCAGCCCGGCTGCCACAGCTCCTTCAGCAGCGCCAGGCCCTCGTCGGTGCGCCGGCCGCGGGTGCGGAAGGACTGGTCGAGCAGCTCGAACTCCTCCTCGCACCAGCCGATCCCGACCCCGAGCGCGACCCGGTTGCCGGAGATCACCGCGGCGGTGCCGACCGACTTGGCGACCTGGAACGGGCTGCGGATGGCCGGGACGTAGACGCTGGTGACGAAGCGCAGCCGGGTGGTGACCGTCGACAGCGCGCCGGCCATCACCCACGGGTCCGGCCACTCCGCCTCGGGGCCCCAGCGGCGGGCGCCGTCCGGCGTGTAGGGGTACGGCGTCCGCAGGGTCTCGAGGTCGACCACGTGGTCGGGCATCGCGAGGCTGTCGTAGCCGAGCTCGTCGGCCGCCTTGGCGATCGGGACGAGCTGGTCGGTCGGCAGGAACGCCGTGCTGATCGAGAAGCGCACGGCGTCATCGTAGGGCGCAGAACTGGAACGTGTTCTAGTACGGCGCGGCGCGGGGCCGTGGCGCCCGACCCGCCCGGCCGGGTCAGGCGCCCGCGGAGCTACTTGAAGATGCTGTAGCCCCCCGGGCCGACGACGAACGCCAGGATGATCAGGATGATTCCCAGGAGGACCTGTCCTCGGAACAGCGACACGATCCCCGCGATGCCGATGACGACTGCGAGCAGCCAGATCAAGAACATCAAACTCTCCCTCCCAGGACCCGCCCGGTGGCGGGTCGTACGGCAGGGTCAGTACCCGTCCTGGTCGGGAACAATGTGTACGGCTGCCTCCTCGGCGGAAGCCGCGGCGTCGTCGATGCCGACGTCGTCGGCCGACCAGGTCCGCCTCGGTGTCCTCTCCGAATCCCTCGTCGGGGTCGACCAGGCGACCGGCCCGCTGGTCGCCGACCTCGCCGTCGTCGAGATGTCCTCGTCCTCGGTGCGCTCGGCCTGGTCGTAGGGGTCGGGCTCGGTCTCCTCCTGGGCGATCCGCTGGTCGAGCGACTCGCCGGCGGCCTCCTCGTACGGCGTGTTGCCGTACCCCTGGGCCGCCGACCACTTCTCGGGCGGGGAGTAGCCGCGGTCGAGCTCGTCGGCGACGTCGGGGTCGCCCAGGTCCTCGAGGTTCGCCTGGCTGGTCCTCGTCGTCGACGCTGTAGTCGCCGTACGTCTCTTGGTCGCCGCCCTCGAAGTCTCGTTCGGTCACCGTCGAAGCGTAGCCCGCGCCTCCGGGGCCACCACTTGACTTTAGTTCAAGAGTCGTACTAAATACGGTGTCGTGCCATTGGTACTGGGGATCGACTCGTCGACGCAGTCCTCGAAGGCCGTCCTGGTGGACGCCGACGAGGGCGCGGTCGTCGACGAGTTCACCGCGCCCCACCCGGCCGGCACCGAGGTGGACCCGCGCGCCTGGCTGACGGCGGCCGACACCGTCACGGCGCCCCTGCTCGACCGGGCCGCCGCGGCCGCGGTCGGCGGCCAGCAGCACGGCATGGTCGCCCTCGACGGCGACGGCGAGCCGGTGCGGGCGGCGCTGCTGTGGAACGACACCCGCTCGGCGAGCGCCGTCGACCAGCTGATCGCGGAGCACGGCGGACCCGAGGCCTGTGCCGAGGCGGTGGGCAGCGTCCTGGTGGCCTCCTTCACCGTGACCAAGCTGCGCTGGCTGCGCGACCACGAGCCGGAGCACGCGGCCCGCGTGGAGCGGGTGCTGCTCCCGCACGACTACGTCTCGGCCCACCTCGCGGCGCCTGGCACCGCGCCGTTCACCGACCGAGGCGACGCCAGCGGGACCGGTTACTACTCGGCCCGCGAGGAGCGGTGGCGCCCCGACCTGCTGGAGGCGGCCCTCGGCCGGGCCGCCGCCCTCCCCGACGTGGTCGCGCCCGGGGCGGTCGCCGGGCAGGCCCGCGGCGGCCAGGTGCTCGGCGCCGGCACCGGCGACAACATGGCGGCCGCGCTCGGCATGGATCTCGCGCCCGGTGACGTGCTCGTCTCGATCGGCACCTCCGGCGTCGCGTCGACGGTCAGCCGGACCCCGGTCGTCGACGGCAGCGGCACGGTCACCTGCTTCGGGGACGCCACCGGGGGCTACCTCCCGATGGTCACCACCATGAACGCCGCGCGCATCCTCGACCTCCAGGCCGCCCTGCTGGGCGTCGACCACGAGGAGCTCGCCACCCTCGCGCTGAGCGCCCCGCCCGGGGCGAACGGCCTCACCCTGCTGCCGTACTACGGCGGTGAGCGCACCCCCAACCGGCCGCTGGCCACGGGCACGTGGACCGGGCTGCGGCCCACCACGACCCGCGCCGACCTGGCCCGCGCGGCGTACGAGGCGCTGCTCTGCTCGCTGGCCGACGCCGTCGACCTGCTCTCCGTGCAGGTGCCCGAGAAGGGCCGGCTGCTGCTCGTCGGCGGCGCCGCACGGAGCGCCGCGGTGCGCGCACTGGCCCCGGCGATCCTCGGCCGGCCGGTCGTCGTACCGCCGCCGGGGGAGTACGTCGCCCTCGGCGCCGCGCGCCAGGCCGCGTGGGCGCTCGCCGGCACCCCCGCGCCGCCGGCGTGGCCGGACCGCGGAGCCGACCTGCTCGAGGCCGACCCGCAGCCCGAGGTGCGCGAGCGCTACGCCGAGCTGCGCGACCGCACCGAGTCCTGGACCTGACCCACCCACCACACCGGAAGGCACCACCATGAGCATCGAGATCCCGACTCCGACCCCCGAGGACAAGTTCTCCTTCGGCCTGTGGACCGTCGGCTGGCGGGGCGTCGACCCGTTCGGCGGTGCCACCCGGCCGCCGATGGACACGGTGCACGCGCTCGAGAAGCTCGCTGAGCTGGGCGCCTACGGCGTCAACTTCCACGACGACGACGTGATCCCGTTCGGCAGCGACGACGCCACCCGCGACGCGATCATCGAGCGGTTCAAGAAGGGGCTGGCCGACACCGGCCTCGCGGTCACCACGGCCACGACCAACCTCTTCAGCCACCCGGTCTTCAAGGCCGGCGCGCTCACCAACAACGACCGCGACATCCGCCGGTTCGCGCTGCGCAAGGTGATGCGCAACATCGACCTCGCCGCGGACCTCGGCGCCCAGGTCTACGTCGCCTGGGGCGGCCGCGAGGGTGCGGAGTACGGCGCCGTCCCAGGACACCGCCGTCGCGCTCGATCGGATGAAGGAGGCCTTCGACCTCCTCGGCCAGTACGTCGTCGACCAGGGCTACGACCTGCGCTTCGCGATCGAGCCGAAGCCCAACGAGCCGCGCGGCGACATCCTGCTGCCGACCATCGGTCACGCCCTGGCCTTCATCACCCAGCTGGAGCGGCCCGAGCTGGTGGGCGTCAACCCGGAGATCGGCCACGAGGAGATGGCGGGCATGAACGCCGCGGCCGGCTACGCGCAGGCGCTGTGGCAGGGCAAGCTCTTCCACATCGACCTCAACGGCCAGAACGGCCCGAAGTACGACCAGGACCTGCGCTTCGGCGCCGGCAACGTGCGAGGCGCCTTCTGGGTGGTCGACGCGCTGCTCGTCCGGCGGGTACGACGGCCCCGTCCACTTCGACTACAAGCCGGCCCGGATCGAGGACGAGGACGGCGTGTGGGTCAGCGCCGCGGCGAACATGCGCAACTACCTGATCCTGCGCGAGAAGGTGCGCGCGTTCCGCGCCGACCCGGAGGTGCAGGCGGCCCTGGCGGCCGCGAAGCTGCCGGAGCTCGCCCAGCCGACGCTCGCCGACGGTGAGGGCTGGCAGCAGCTGCTCGACTGGCCGCTGCCGGACCCCGAGGCGCTGGCCGCCCAGGGCGCCGCGACCGAGCACCTCGACCAGCTGGCCCTCGAGCACCTCTACGGCGTCCGCGGCTGACGAGGGTCGTGGGCGGCGACGGCGGCGGCGCCAGCACCGAGTGGGTGCGGCGCCGCAACACCGCCGCGGTGCTGCGCGCCGCTGCGCACCGCCGGGCCGGCCTCGCGCGCCGAGCTGGCCCAGCGGACCGGCCTGGCCAAGGCCACCGTCGGCACGATCGTGGCCGTCGCTGGAGGCCGACGGCGCCGCTGGTGGAGGAGGCGAGCCGCGGCGGGAGCGCGCGGTCGCCCGGCCCGGCCGGTCGCCCTGCGTCGGTGACCGGTACGTCGCCCTCGGCCTCGAGCTCAACGTCGACTACGTCGCGGCGGTGGTCCTCGACCTCGCCGGCCGCGTGGTCTCGCACGAGAACCGGCCGGTCGGCCCGGGCGGCCCGCTCCGCGCCCTCGCCGCGCTGGCCACCGCGACCGCGCGCCGGGTCAGCGAGGACCCCGACCGCGAGCTGGTCGGCGCGATCGTCGCGGTGCCGGGCCTGGTCCGCGCCGACGACCGCACCGTCGCCTGGGCGCCCAACGTCGACATCGACGGCGGCCGGGTCGCCGGCCAGGTCGAGCGCGCCCTGGGTGGCACCTGCCCCGTGCACGTGAGCAACGACGCCGACTGCGCGGCGTACGCCGAGGCGCACCACGGGGCCGCCACCGACACGTCCTCGCTGCTCTACCTGACCGGCACCGTCGGCGTCGGCGCCGGCATCGTCGAGGACGGCACGCTGGTCCGAGGCGGCCAGGGGTTCGCCGGCGAGGTCGGGCACATGCCGGTCGGCGACCCGACCGTCCCGTGCGGCTGCGGCCGGACGCGGCTGCTGGGAGGCCTCGGTCGGGCTGCACGCGATGCTCCGGGCGGTCGAGATGCCCGAGCTCGGGACGCCGCTCGCCTCGGCCGAGGCGGTGGCCGTGCGGGCCGCGCACCGACCTCCGGGTCCGCGAGCGGCTGGCGGCGCTCGGCGAGCGACGTCGGGCTCGGCCTGGCGGTGCTGACCCAGGTCCTCGACCCGGCCGTCGTCGTGCTGGGTGGGTACTTCGTCCCGCTGGGCGAGCTGGTGCTCGGGCCGGCCCGGCGCACCCTCGAGCAGCGGCTGGTCGGCCCCGTGCGCGGGCCCGAGCTCCGGGTCGGGGCGCTCGGCATCGAGGCCGCCGCGCTCGGCGCGGCCGAGCGGGGCTTCACCCAGGTCTTCTCCGGCGAGCGCGAGCTCGGCCTCAGCCCGTGAGGAGGCATTCACCGGGTACCCGGTCGCTCTCGCGCTGGCCCGCTCAGGCCTCGCGGGCCGCCTGAGTTCATCGGGTTCCCGGTGAACCTCTGAGGCGCCAGCCGCTGGCGCACCGGTTGCGCCGAGGCGCCGGCGCTCAGCCCGCCAGGCGGGCCGGACGTCCTGGACCGCGCTGCCGAGCGCGGTCGACCGGGTCGACGAAGAGCGGCTCGAAGGCCATCTCGGCGGCGCCGAGCAGCACCGAGTCGCGTCCCAGCGCGGGTACGGCGAGGGAGACCGACTCGAGCGCCGCCGGAAGGGCGCGCTCGGCCAGCCCCGTGTCGATCTCGGCGCGCACCAGGGTGTACACGGCGTCGAAGTAGCCGCCCATCACGACCACCTGGGGGTTGAAGACGTTGACGATGCTGGCCAGCCCCTGGCCGATGGCGCTGCCGATGGCACGCAGCTCCCGCGGCGCCTTGTCGTAGCCGTCGAGCACCTCGTCGAGCTGCGGCACCTTGTCGGCGGGGCAGCGGATCGCCTCGGCGATGGCGTGCGCGCCGACCTCGGTCTCCCAGCAGCCGAGGTTGCCGCAGTGGCACGGCTTGCCGGTCGGGTTGAACCGCAGGTGGCCGATCTCGCCGGCGTACCCGCCGGCGCCCTCGAGCCGGCTGCCCGCCGGTGATCACGCCGGCACCGACACCGACGTTGCCGGAGATGTAGATCAGGTCGTCGATGCCCACCCCGGCCCCGCGCTCGTGCTCGGCCAGCGCGCCGAGGTCGGCGTCGTTGCCGAGCGAGACCGGGACGTCGAGCGCCGAGCGCCGCGAGGACGATCCCGCCGAAGGAGACGTCGTGCCAGTCGAGGTTCGGCGCGAGCCGGATCAGCCCGTCGCTGCGCCGCACCAGGCCCGGGCACGCTGATGCCCGACCCCGACCAGGGGTGAGGTCGGTGGGCGCCTCGGCGACGACGTCGCGGATCAGGCTGGCCACCGTCGCACCGACCTGCCAGGCCTCGCTCCCGGCAATGATGGTCTCCGCGCGCTGCTGCACCGTGCCCGCCGAGCCCGACCCGGGCCACGACCACCCGGTCGACCCCGAGGTCGACCGCGACGACGAACGGTCCGTCGGGCGCGATCCGTACGCCGACCGACGGCCGGCCGGCACCCCGGGAGGTGCCGACCGCCTCGGCGTGGGCCACCGCACCGAGCGACTCCAGCTCGGCGACGAGGCCGGCGATCGTGCTGCGGTTGAGCCCCATCCCCCTGGTCAGCTCGGCGCGCGAGCTGGTCCCCGGCTGGTGCACGTGGCGCAGCAAGGTGCCGAGGTTGTGGCGGCGGACGGCCTCCTGGTTGGTGCCCAGTCCGGATCGGGGGGACAGGAGCTCATGGTCGGCTAGACCCCTGCGGCCGAGCGCCGGCGGCGCGAGATCGCGTCGACGCTCGCGGCGAGGAGCAGCACGCCACCGGTGACGACGAAGTTGATCCAGCTCGCGTTGTTGAGCAGCAGCAGGCCGTTGTTGACCGTGGCGATCACCAGGCCACCGATGACGGCGTCGATCGCGCGGCCCTTGCCGCCGAAGAGGCTGGTGCCGCCGATGACGGCCGCGCCCACGGCGTACAGCAGCGTGTTGCCGCCGCCGGAGCCCGGGGAGACCTTGCCGGTGTTGGCCGCGAGCAGCAGGCCGCTGATCACCGCCATCGTCGAGCAGATCACGAAGGCCGAGATGCGGACCCGCAGCACGTTGATGCCGGCGCGGCGGGCGGCCTCGGCGTTGCCGCCGACGGCGTAGAGGTGCCGGCCGTAGCGGGTGCGGTTGAGGATGAACGTCCAGAAGATCAGCAGCGCGACGACCACGACCAGCATCCGGGGGACGCCCTCGATCGGGAAGTTCGGGTTGCGGCTGCGGTTCTGCGTTCATGAAGGCGACCAGGCCGACGAGGACGACCGCCAGGACCACGATCCGGATCAGCACCAGGCTCGAACGGCGGGTGCTGCAGACCCCGCGCGACCTGGACCCGGTAGCGTGCGCAGCGACAGCAGGCGAAGCCGAGCGATGATCACGCCGGCCGGATCCAGCCGGCGGTCGGGGCGATGTTCTTGATCGCCAGGCCGCGCAGCACCTCGTCGTTGAACCGGACCGAGCCGCCCTCGCCGATGAACTTCAGCAGCACGCCCTGCAGGCCGAGGAAGAAGGCCAGGGTCACCACGAACGACGGGATGCCCGAGGCGGGCCACCAGCAGGCCGATGGCCAGGCCGATCACGGCGCCGACGACCAGCCCGGCCAGGGCCGCCACGACCCAGCCCTGGCCGTGGTCGACGATGAGCAGAGCCGGTGATCGTGGCGCCGGTGCTGCCGGCGACACCGGCGGACAGGTCGATCTCGCCGAGCAGGAGCACGAGGACCAGGCCCAGCGCCAGCACGCAGATCGGCGCCGGCCTGGGTGATCAGGTTGGCGATGTTGAGCTTGGTGGTGAAGGTGTCGCTGGCGAAGCTGAAGATGACCACCAGCACGACCAGGCCGAGGATGGCGGGCAGCGAGCCCATGTCGCCGCCGCGGACCCGGTTGACGTAGTCGCGGAAGACGTCGCCCAGGGTCGGCTGGTCGTGCGCGTGTCGCCCGAGAAGCCGCCGTCGCCGGCGGCGCGCCGGCGGTCGCTCGGCTGGTCGAGGTCTGGTCGTCCGATGGTCATGTCCGTCCTCCTCAGACGGTCGCGGCTGGCGGGGTTCTCGGAGATGCCGAGGTTCCCGGACCGGCCGGCCGTGATCAGCTCGACGATCTGGCTGTGGGTGACGTCCTTGGCCGGGACGTCGGCGGCGACCCGGCCGAGGTAGAGCGCCGTGATCCGGTCGGCGACCTCGAAGACGTCGGTCATGTTGTGCGAGATCAGCACGACGCCGAGGCCGTGGTCGGCGAGTCGGCGCACCAGGTCGAGGACCTGGCGGGTCTGGGCCACGCCGAGCGCCGCGGTCGGCTCGTCCAGCAGCACGATCTTGGAGTTCCAGAGGACCGCCTTGGCGATCGCCACGGTCTGCCGCTGGCCACCGGACAGGCTGGCCACGGTCTGGCGCACCGAGTTCACGGTGCGGACCGACAGCGACGAGAGCGTCTCGCGGGCGCGGGCCTCCATGGTCGGCTCGTCGAGGATCCCGCGCTTGATCTCCTCGCGGCCGAGGAACATGTTCTGGATGATGTCGAGGTTGTCGCACAGCGCGAGGTCCTGGTAGACGACCTCGACGCCGAGCGCGGCCACGTCGCGGGGGCCGTGGACGTCGACCGGCTTGCCCTCGAAGAAGTAGTCGCCGGTGTCGCGGCCGTAGATGCCGGCGATGATCTTGACCAGGGTGGACTTGCCGGCGCCGTTGTCGCCGACGAGGGCGGTCACCTGCCCCGGGTAGACGGCGAAGTCGACGTCGTGGAGGACGTGGACGACGCCGAAGCTCTTGTTGACGCCGCGCAGCTCGAGCAGCGGCTCGCTCATCGGATCTCCCGCTCGATTTGTCGTCGGATGGATTCGTTGTTCGGGTGAACGAAGAGGCGCCCGGGCCGGGTATTGCCGACCCGGGCGCCCGTCGTCTCGGTCGTCCTACGGTCAGCCGGAGATGCCGGCCTCGGTGCACAGCTGCGGCGTAGTCGCCCGTGCAGACGTCCGCCGACCGTCTGGCCACCGTCGTCGATGACGTCCTTGACGTTGTCCTTCGTGATCGACACCGGGTCGAGCAGGATCGACGGAACGTCGCGGCCGCCCTCGGCGTCCTCGGTCGTGCCGGTGGTCTCGGCCTCCTCGCCGTTGACCAGGGCGATCGCCGCGTCGGCGAGCGCTCCGGCCTCGAGCTTGGCGGACTTGTAGATCGTCATGCACTGGGTGCCGGCGAGGACGTTCTGCAGACCCTCGACCGTCGCGTCCTGACCGGTCACCGGGACCTGACCGGCGAGACCGTTCTCCTCGAGGACGGAGATGACCGAGCCGCCGAGGCCGTCGTTGGCGGCGAGGACGCCGTCGACCTTGCCGCCGGCCTGGGTGTAGAGCTGCTCGAAGATCGTCACGGCCTGCTCGTTGTCCCAGTCGGGCACGGCCTGCTCGCCGACGACCTTGTAGTTGGTCATCGGGTCGAGCACGGTGTGCGCACCGGCCGAGAACAGCGTGGCGTTGTTGTCGGTGGGCGAACCGTTCAGGTAGACGATGTTCGCGTCCTTGTCGCCGAGGCAGTCGGCCAGACCCTGGCCCTGGAGCGTCGCCGACCTTGGTGTTGTCGAACGAGACGTAGTAGTCGGCCGAGCCACCGAGGGTGAGCCGGTCGTAGTCGATGGTCTTGACGCCCTGCGAGGCCGCCTTCTCCTCGATCGCGGCACCCGACTCGGAGTCGAGGTTGACGATCGCGAGGACGGTGACGCCGTCGGCGATCATGCCGTCGGCGATCGTGCGTCATCTTCTCCGCGTCACCCTCGGCGTTCTGGATGTCGTACTCGACACCCGCCTCCTTGAACGCCGCCTCGAGCGCCGGCCGGTCAGCGGACTCCCAGCGCACCGACGACTCGGTGTCGGGAAGGATGACGCCGATCTTGCCGCGCTCGCGCTGCCGATCCGTTGTCCGACCCCGAGTCCGACCCGCTGTCGGAGTCGTCGCCGCACGCGGAGAGGGCCAGGGCGACCCCCAGCGCACCGACGACCATCAAGCTGGTCTTTCGCTTCACGCGAACCGCCTCCTAGTGACTTGCGCCTCCCGCCCCCTCGGCGGACGTACGCGGTTTGTTGCGCGCCACAACATATAGAGTGGCGACCGTCACGTCCAGAGGTGCGACGACGAGGTTTCCGGCTCGTTACCAAAAGGTGACCAGCCGCCCCGCCCTGCCGGGCGGGCAGTCATGACCCGCTCCGGGGTCAGCGGCGGCCGTAGAGCGTGGTGCGCTCGACGACCGGCCGGCCGATGCCGGCGCCGATCTCGACGAGCTCCTCGACGGTCTTGGCGGAGCCGTGCTCGGAGCCGGCCATCCGGGAGATGGTCTCCTCCATCAGCGTGCCGCCGACGTCGTTGGCGCCGGCCCGGAGCATCGCGCGGGTGCCGTCGACGCCGAGCTTGACCCAGCTGGTCTGGATGTTGCGGGATCCGGCCGTGCAGCAGGATCCGGGCCATCGCGTGGACGGCGAGGTTGTCGCGCAGCGTGGGGCCGGGGCGGGCGACGCCGGCGAGGTAGATCGGGGCGCTGGTGTGCACGAACGGCAGCGGCACGAACTCGGTGAAGCCGCCCGGTCTCGTCCTGGATCCGGCTGAGCACCCGGAGGTGGTTGACCCAGTGCCGGGGGTTGTCGACGTGGCCGTACATCATCGTGCTGGTGCGTCGGGATGCCGACCCGGTGCGCGGTGGAGACGACCTCGATCCAGGTGCGGGTGGGCAGCTTGCCCTTGGTGAGCACCCAGCGGACCTCGTCGTCGAGGATCTCGGCCGCGGTGCCGGGCAGCGAGCCGAGCCCGGCCTCGCGGGCCTTGATCAGGAAGTCCTCGATCGACAGCCCGGTGCGGGCGGTGCCGTTGACGACCTCCATCGGGCTGAACGCGTGCACGTGCATCTCCGGCACCCGCTGCTTGACCGCGGTGACCAGGTCGAAGTACGCCGTCGCCGGGCAGCTCGGGGTCGATGCCGCCCTGCATGCAGACCTCGGTCGCGCCGAGGTCCCACGCCTCCTGCGGCGCGGTCGGCGACCTCGTCGAGGGACAGCGAGTAGGCGTCGGCGTCGGTGCGGCGCTGCGCGAACGCGCAGAACCGGCAGCCGACGTAGCAGACGTTGGTGAAGTTGATGTTGCGGTTGACGACGTAGGTGACCTCGTCGCCCACGGTCTCGCGGCGCAGGTCGTCGGCCAGCCGGCAGACCTGCTCGAGCAGCGGCCCCTCGGCGGTCATCAGGGTCAGCGCGTGCTCGTCGGACAGGTTGCCGGGGTCCTTCTCGGCGGCCCGCAAGGCGATAGTCCGAGCACCATCTCGAGTCGACCGCTGCGATCGAGCCTGTCGAGACCACCGCAGCGTCGCGCCGCCGGCCTGCACCGAGTCCCAGTCGCCGTAGACGTCGGAGAAGTCGGAGCGGCGGTCGTCGGTGCGGCCCTCGGTGTCGACGGCGGCGAACAGGTCGGTGCGGCCGACGCGAGGCGAAGCCGCCGTCCGGCTCCTGCCACGGCAGCCCGGTGGGCGTCACGCCGGGCTTGGCGAGACCGTCGTCGCGGGCCAGCGCCGCGACGTGCGCCGGAGACCCGGGGGTCGAGCCACGGCTCGCCGGCGCGGACGTACTCGGGGTGGACGGTGAGCCGGGCGGCGAGCTCGAAGCCGCACTCGGCGGTGATCGCGCGCAGCCGCTCCAGGGAGGGCCAGGGCCGCTCGGGGTTCACGTGGTCGGGGGTCAGCGGCGAGACGCCGCCCCAGTCGTCGACGCCGGCGCCGAGCAGGGCCCGGCACTCGGCCAGGTCGACCAGGTTGGGGGGCGCCTGCACGCGGGCCTTCGGGCCGAGCAGCAGCCGGGTGACGGCGATCGTGGCGCGGTACTCGTCGAGCCCGAGGTCGTCGGCGTGCCGCATCGCGGTGTCGGGCTTGGCCCGGAAGTTCTGGACGATCACCTCCTGCACCGCGCCGTACGCGCGGGAGGTGGCGCGCAGCGCCAGGATCGTCTCGGCCCGCTCGGTGAGCGTCTCGCCGATGCCGACCAGCAGCCCGGTGGTGAACGGGATCGAGAGCCGGCCGGCGTCCTCGAGCACCCGGAGCCGGACCGCGGGGTCCTTGTCGGGTGAGCCGAAGTGGGCCTCGCCCTTGGTCTCGAACAGCCGGCGCGAGGTGGTCTCGAGCATCATCCCCATCGACGGGGAGACCGGCTTGAGCCGGTTCAGCTCCTCCCACGACATCACGCCGGGGTTGAGGTGCGGCAGCAGCCCGGTCTCCTCGAGCACCCGGACCGCCATCGCCCGGACGTAGGCCAGCGTGGAGTCGTAGCCCTGCTCGTCGAGCCACTCCCGCGCCTCGGGCCAGCGGTCCTCGGGCCGGTCGCCGAGGGTGAACAGCGCCTCGAGGCAGCCCAGCTCGGCGCCCTGGCGGGCGATGTCGAGGATCTCGTCGGGGGAGAGGAACATCCCGTGCCCGGCCCGCGCTCAGCTGGCCCGGCGACTCCACGAAGGTGCAGTAGTGGCACCGGTCGCGGCACAGCTTGGTGACCGGGATGAACACCTTGGGCGAGTAGGTCACCACCCCGGGCCGCCCGGCCGCGACCAGTCCGGCGTCGCGCACCTGCGCCGCGGCCGCGCAGAGCCGGTCGAGATCCTCGCCGGTGGCCGCCAGCAGCACGGTGGCCTCGTCGAGGTCGAGGGCCGCGCCGCGCTCGGCGCGCGCCAGAGCGCGCCGTACCTGCTGGGGTGTGGGGAGGACGGATCACCACGGTTCAGCGCTAACCGGCGTGTGGGCCGGGGGGATTCCCCGGCCCACAGCCGCCGGTCAGCGCTCAGACGGTGACGGACTCCCGCTCGGGCTCCGCCGTGCCGGGGTCGACGACGTGGTCGCCCCGGTCGAGCTTGCTCGGCCACCAGATCTTGCCGCCGAGGTCGAGGTTGAGCGCGGTGACCAGGACCGACCGGACGATCAGCGTGTCGAGCAGGACGCCGAGCGCCACGGCGGTGCCGAGCTCGACCAGGAAGACGAACGGCAGCGTGGCCAGCACGAGGAACGTCGCCGCGAGCACCAGGCCGGCCGACGTGATCACGCCGCCGGTCGAGGACAGCGCGATCAGCGACCCCTTGCGCGTGCCGTGCTGGACCGTCTCCTCCCGGACCCGGGTCATCAGGAAGATGTTGTAGTCGACCCCCAGCGCGACCAGGAACACGAACGCGAACAACGGGAACCCGGCATCGGCGCCGGCGAAGTCGAACACGTAGTGGAAGAGCAGCGACGACAGCCCGAGCGCGGCACCGAAGGACAGGATCACGGTGCCGATCAGGATCAGCGGCGCCAGCAGCGCCCGCAGGAGCAGCACCAGGATCACGCAGGACCACCAGGAGCACCAGCGGGATGACCACCTTGTTGTCGCGCTGCGGACGCGGTCTTGGTGTCGAGGTAGAACGCCGCCCCACCGCCGACCAGCGCGTCGGCACCGTCGACGGCGTGCACCTCGTCGCGCGCGTCGATCGACGATGTCGAAGGCCGGCTCGGAGGCGAGGTCGTACTTGATCGGGACCTCGAAGTAGCTGCGACCGTCGCCGATCGAGACCGGGTCGGTGGGCGTCCCGAGGCCGTCGATGTCGGCGACCGCCGCCTGGACCTCCGGCAGCTGCTCGTCGTTGGTCACCACCTGGATCGGTGTTGGAGCTGTCGGCCAGGTCGTGGTCGGCCAGCAGCTTCTGGCGCGGTGACCGAGTCGAGGGTCTCGGTGAAGCCGTCCTCGGTGGAGAGGCCGTTGGCGTCGAGCTTGAACACGCCGAGGCAGGCGATCGCGCAGGATCACGGCGGTGCCGATCCACACGGCGCGCGGCCGCACGCTGATCCGGTTGCCGACCCGCGACCAGAAGCCGGTCTGGGTGGGCTCGGGGGAGCCGAAGACGGGCCGCACCGGCCAGAAGATCCAGCGACCGAAGATCACCAGGAGCGCGGGCAGCAGCGTGACCATCACCAGCAGGGTCACGCCGACGCCGACGGCCAGGACCGGGCCCAGGCTGGCGGTGGAGTTGAGGTCGGCGAAGGCCAGGCACATGCAGGCCCACCACGACGGTCGCGGCGCTGGCGATGATCGCCGGCGCGGCGCGGTGCAGCGCGAACGCCATCGCCTCGTGCCGGTCCTCGTGGCGGCGCAGCTCCTCGCGGTAGCGGGCCACCAGCAGCAGTGCGTAGTCGGTGCCGGCGCCGATCACCAGGATGCTCAGGATGTACTGGCTCTGGTCGTTGACCACGAGCCCGGCGTACTTCGCCAGCAGGTAGACCACCCCGCCGGCCATGGTGTTGGCCACGACCGCGCAGAAGATCGGGAGCATCCAGAGGACCGGGCTGCGGTAGGTGATCAGCAGGATCAGGATGACCACGCGCGAAGGTCATCAGCAGCAGGGTGACGTGCGAGCCGTCGAAGGAGCTGATGAAGTCGTAGGCCTGGCCGCCGAAGCCGCCGACGTAGACGTCGACGCCGTCCATCTCCGTGATCTCCTTGATCTCGTCGACGGGCTCCTTGATCTTGTTCCAGCCGTCCTTGCCGATGTTGAACGTGAAGTAGACGTAGGCCACCTCGCCGTCCTCGGACAGCAGGGTCGGCACGTTGGCGCCCTGGGCCTGCAGGGCCGCCGCGCCGTTGGGCGTCAGCACCCCCGTGGCCGTGACGCCGTCGATCTGGGCGATCTCCGGCGGCCTGCTCGTCGATGGCGGCGAGGTCGTCGTCGGTCAGCCCGCCGGGGCGGTGGTAGGCGACGAGGGTCGGGATGTCGTTGGGGTTGATCTCGCCGGACAGCTGGTCGGCCACCCGGGTGGACTCGGCGGACGACGGGACCCACGAGGACTGCTCGTTGTTCTTGACGTCGGCGAGCTTGCCGCCGAGGAAGCCCATGACGCCGGTGAGCAGCAGCACGACGACGAGGACGATCCACTTGGTGACGGGTCCGGTGAGCTTTCCGGCGATCTGGCGATGCATGGGGTCAACTCCATCAGAAGGTGGGGACAGTCGGCATCGGGGTTTCCCCCGAGTTGGTGCGAGGTCGACTCGCCAACCCTGTCGAACTCATCGACACCGGCACTTCTCCAAAAGTGACAGAAGCCGAACTGGTCTGGACCACTGGCCGCAATCGAGTGCCTCGATGGCCGCATGGTCGGTGACGGGGGGCGGCTCGAGGAGCTCGTCGACACCTCAGCGCCGGGGCTGGAGCGACCCCGACCCGTCGTCCGGCGCCAGTGCCTCGCCACCTCCCTGACGAAGCCGGTGTCCTACCCCGACCCACGTCGCGCGGTTCGGCTGGCACCTGGTGCAGGCGGACGGCACCGAGACCCTGGTGGGGCTGGACTTCGTGGAGCTCGCCGAGGACGGCCGGATCGCGCGGGTGGTGCCCGGTCCCGGCGGCTTCGATCGGGACGTTGACGGTCACGCCTGCTGGCACGCGGGCCGCGAAGGAGAAGGCCGGTCAACGCGTCCGCTCAGGCGATGAGCACGTGCTTGATCAGCGCGTCACTTCCACCGTGAGCATCACGCAGTCTGGGGCTTCACGTCGTGGGCCGCTGACCTCTCCTCACCCGACGGCTGGTTGCGTAGGCGCGCCAGCGCGTCGCGGGCGTGCGACTTGACAGTTCCCACGGAGATGCCGAGAGCCGCAGCCGTGTCGGCCTCGGTGAGGTCGTCGAAGTAGCGCAACACCAGCACCGCCCGCTGCCGCGGAGCCAGCCGGCGCAGGTCCTCGAGCAGCGCGATGCGGTCGGTGCTGGCGGCGCTGGTGTGATGCATCACCTCTGGAACCACGTCGGTGGTTGCCTCACGCCAGCGGCGACCGCGCCACCGGTTCACGGACTCACGCGCCAGCACCTGCCGGACGTACCCCTCCGGGCTGTCCTGGATCCGCGCCCACTTCGGCACCACCTTGATCAGCGCTGACTGCACCAGGTCCTCGGCGTCGTGATGGTCACCGGTGAGCAGGAACGCCGTACGCAGCAGCGCACCCCTCCGCGCGACCACGAACTCCTCGAAGTCGGCGTACCCGGTCACGACGCACCGCCATCTGCGTCGAGCGCTGCTCCGATCAGATCGGCAGCGAACGTGACCCGCTCAGGCGATGCTCCGGTGAGGACCCCGCTGGGCAGGGCAGGGACGTCGAACCCGTCCGTGCCGCCGTACGGCACACGGTAGGGGTTGACCAGTTTGGGCGCCGTCGCCGTGCCCGGCTCCCACACCCATCCGTCTCCGTCGGAACCCCCCCAAACGTGGCCGACGAGGTGGGTGGCATCGACCCAGTTGAACCCATCGCGGGTCTTGAAATCGGACGGGGGCGAGTACTTCTCGCCGCTCTCCAGATCGCGGACGATCAGTTCCCGCGGGGACCCGGACGTATAGGCGATCCTGCGGCCGTCGGCCGACAGAGCGACCACCATGGCGTCAGGACCGTCGGGGTCGTCTTGGGGCAAGGTGATGGGGAGCGTCCCGAACGTCCCGGTTTCCGCGACGAGGCCGACGGCTTCAGGCGCGCCGCCGCCCCTGGGAGCCATCCCAGATCGCCGCCAGCGGTCCGGAGTTCCCGAGATCCGGCACCACCGGAATGCCCGGTCCCCGGCTCAAGGTCGATCGGTGGCTCGCCAGTCGATAAGGCGTCCGATGCCTGGCTCGACAGCGCCTACCACCACCGCCGCGCAGCCGTGGCGGCGATTGCCGCGTGCCCAGACGCTCCGCCGCGGCCCAGCTCGCCGTCGGCCAACTCCGACCAGCCGGCGGCAGTGTGCCATGCGTCTGCGTCCGGTGCCGAGCCGGTCAGAGGCCGAGCATCCGGCCGATGATCTCCTTCTGGATCTCGGTGGTGCCGCCGTAGATCGTCTGGATGCGGGAGTCCACGAACGCCTTCGCGATGGGGTACTCGGTCATGTAGCCGTAGCCGCCGAAGAGCTGGACGCCGCGGTCGACGACCTTGGTCTGCAGCTCGGTGGTCCACCACTTCGCCATCGAGGCGAGCGAGGTGTCGACCTCGCCGGCGTTGAGCCGGGTGACGCAGTCGTTGAGGAAGACGCGCGCGATGTGCACCTCGGTCGCCATCTCGGCGAGCAGGAACCGGTTGTGCTGGAAGCTGCCGATCGGCTTGCCGAAGGCCTGCGCGGGTCTTGGCGTAGTCGAGGCACAGCTCGAGCACGAGCTCGCGAGGCGGCGACCGCGATCGCCGCGATGGAGATCCGCTCCTGGGGGAGGTTCTCCATCAGGGAGACGAAGCCGGAGCCCTCGGCGCCGAGCAGGTTCGCCTTGGGCACCTCGACGTTGTCGAAGAACAGCTCGGCGGTGTCCTGGGCCTTGAGCCCGATCTTGTCGAGGTTGCGGCCGCGCTCGAAGCCCGTCCATCCCGCGCTCGACGACGAGCAGCGAGATGCCCTGGTGGCCGGCGTCGGGGTCGGTGCGCGCGACCACGATGACGAGGTCGGAGAGGATGCCGTTGGAGATGAACGTCTTCGAGCCGTTGAGCACGTAGTGGTCGCCCTTGTCGACCGCCGAGGTGCGGATGCCCTGGAGGTCGGAGCCGGCGCCGGGCTCGGTCATCGCGATCGCGGAGATCAGCTCGCCGGAGACCAGGCCGGGCAGCCAGCGCTGCTTCTGCTCGTCGTTCGCCAGCGCGCTGACGTAGGGGACGATCACGTCGTTGTGCACCGGGAAGCCGAGCGCCGCTGGCGCCCGCGCGGGTGATCTCCTCGGTGAGCACCACGTTGTAGCGGAAGTCCTTGACGCCCGCGCCGCCGTACTCCTCGTCGACGTCGAAGCAGAGCAGCCCGGCCTCGCCGGCCTTGCGCCAGACCTCGCGGTCGACCTGGCCGTCCTGCTCCCACTGGTCGTGGAAGGGCTTGACCTCCTTCTCCAGGAAGGCGCGCGCGGTGGCGCGGAAGTCCTCGTGCTCCTGCTCGTAGATGGACGGACGCTCAGGCAACGGTGGGCTCCTTCGATGTGGTCATGCGGTTCAGCTCGTCGAGCATCGAGGTGGGGCCGATCCGGCTGAGCTCGTAGCCGTTCGGGTACGTCGGGTGGCTGCGCTCGTACGGCGTGCGTGCGCGGCGGGAAGAACCGCAGCGCCTTCGCGCGCAGCCGCAGCCCGAGGTCGACCGCCGCGACCAGCCAGCGCGGCTGCGCCTCCATGCCGAGCGCCTGCGCGCAGCGGCTCGTCCATCAGCGCGATCGAGACCCGCCGGAAGCCGAGCCTGAGGTACCACGGCGCGGTCGCCCGGCCGATCCGGATCGTGGCCTCGGTGACCCGCTTGTTGGCCGGGTCGAACTCGAACCGCTCGCGCTCGTAGGAGGTCAGCAGCTCGAGGTAGCCGTCGTAGGTCTCCGGCAGCCCCTTGATGCCCATCAGCTCGCCGAACCGCGTGGTGAACCGGGTCAGCGCCACGAGCTCGATCGGGTCGAGCTCGCCGCCAGCCGTAGCGGCTGATCCAGCGCACCGGGCCGACCAGGGTGGTGGCCAGGACGTACTGGAACTCGTCGTTGGGGATGTCGTAGTGGCCGTGGATCCGGTTCAGCCGCCGGATCGCGGTGTGCGACCGCTCGGAGTCGACGCCCTCGGCGATCGCCTCCTCCTGGAAGAACAGCGTGTCGTCGTACCGCTTGACGCCGTGGTCCTCGAACTCCCGGGTCCGGTCGAGCAGCCGGGCGATCGACGGGACGCCGTAGTCGCGCAGGAAGGCGATCGCGGTGCCCTGGTCGAAGTCCCACGGGAAGTCGTGGCGGCCGGTGAGGGTGACGATCCGGTCGCGGTCGGCGTCGTCGTAGGGGTCGAGGGTCCGGATCTCGTCGAGGTGGTCGTACCGCCCCCGCGAGTGCAGCCCGGCCAGCCGCGTCACGACACCCAGTCCTTGAGCTGGCGCGACGGTGGCCGCCGGGTTCGTCGGTGGCCGGGACGATCGAGAGGTGGGTGACGCCGGCCTCCTTGAAGGCGGCGATCCGCTCCTGGACGTACGACGCGGGGCCGACCAGGTTGCTCGGCCTCCATCCACTCCATCGGGACGAGCGCCTCGGCCTCCTTCTTCTTGCCGTCGAGGTAGAGGTCCTGGATCTCCTTGGCCTCCTTCTCGTAGCCGTAGTGCTGGGCGAGCTCGTTGTAGAAGTTCTTGCCGCGGGCGCCCATGCCGCCGACGTACAGCGCGTACATCGGCCGCAGGAAGTCGAGCAGCCCCTTGGTCTCCGGGTCCTCGCCGATCGCGACCATGCCGCCGGCGCTGATCTGCAGCGGGCCCGAGCTCGGGGTCGCGCTTGGCGGCGCCGGCGTCGAGCGAGTCGCCCCACACGTCGCGAGCCCGCTCGGGGATGAAGAGGATCGGCAGCCAGCCGTCGGCCAGCTCGGCGGTCATCTCGACGTTCTTGTCGCCGAGGCTAGGCGACCCAGATCGGGATCGTGTCGCGCTCGGGCGTGGTCAGGATCTTCAGCGGCTTGCCGAGGCCGAGCCCCTGGTCCGCCGGGCAGCGGGATGTCGAAGATGCCCGTGCGCCTGCAGCGGCTCGCGCTTGCAGGCCGGAGCGGACGATCCGGATCACCTCGCGGGTGCGGCCCAGCGGCTTGTCGTAGGGCAGCCCGTGGAACCCCTCGATCACCTGCGGCCCCGAGGCGCCGAGGCCGAGCACCGCGCGGCCGGCCGAGACGTTGTCGAGCCCGGCCGCGGTCTGCAGGATCGCGCCGGGGGTGCGCGAGAAGACGTTGAGGATGCCGGCGGCGATCTGCAGCCGCTCGGTCTTGGCGGCCAGGTAGCCCATCAGCGTCGGCGAGTCGAAGCCGTAGGCCTCGGCCACCCAGACCATGTCGAGCCCGGCCTTCTCGAGCTCGGCGACCTGGTCGGCGGTCGCGCGCGGGTTGCCGTCGTACTGGAGCGGGTAGGAGAGCTGCACCCCCCAACTGTGACAGTGGAACTGTCACGGTGCAAGGTTGCCGAGGTCACCCCCTGCGCGGGGCCTTCCGGTTGACCGACGAGCCGTACAGGGAGGGGGCGGCCGCACCCGCGGTCCGCGTCCACATCGGTGTGACCGAAGTATCAACTGACGGTCCTCGGGCAGGGCACGCTGGACCGGCGTGGGAGCATCCCGGGCGTGACGACCTATCGGATCGCGGTCATGGGCGGGA
The DNA here is from genome assembly GCA_963791175.1 of uncultured Actinomycetota bacterium. Lineage (GTDB taxonomy): Bacteria > Actinomycetota > Actinomycetes > Propionibacteriales > Nocardioidaceae > Nocardioides. The sequence continues at coordinate 386,745 of CAWBRC010000004.1, read as the reverse complement.
CCGGCCCGCAGGGCAAGGGGCTCGGCTACCGGTTCGCCCGGCACGGGCACGACGTCGTGATCGGCTCCCGCGCGGCCGAGAAGGCCGAGGCCACCGCCGCGGAGGTCGCCGAGCGACTCGCGGGCGCGGCGGGCGCGGGCTCGGTGTCAGGGGCCGCGAACGCCGACGCGTGCGCCCGGGCCGACGTGGTGCTGCTCGCCGTACCGTGGGACGGCCACGACGAGCTGGTCGTCGTCGCTGCCACTGGCCGGCAAGACCGTCGATCTCGTGCGTGAACCCGCTGGCCTTCGACAAGCGGGGCGCGCACGGCCAGGTCATCGACGGTGGCGAGGGCTCCGCGGCCGAGCACGCCGCCGAGCTGGCGCCCGAGGCGACCGTCGTGGGTGCCTTCCACAACGTCTCGGCGGTGCTGCTCTGGGGCGACGAGGAGTACCTCGACGAGGACGTCCTCTGCGTGGGCGACAGCGACGAGGGCAAGCAGGTCGCGATGGAGCTGGCCCGCGCCGTCACCGGCCGCGACGGCATCAGCGCCGGGAAGCTGCGGCTGGCCCGGGTGCTGGAGCCGATGACCGCCGTGCTGATCTCGATCAACCGTCGGTACAAGGTGCACTCCGGGATCCGGATCAGCGGGCTGGAGCACGCCGACGCCTGAGCGTCATGTGACACTTGCCGCCCCGCCCCACGACCAGGAGGTGGCCGGTGCGCCGGACGGTGCTCGCCGCGGTGGCGATCGGGGCGCTCTGGCTGGCCGGGGTCGCCAGTGCGCTGTTGCCGCTGCCGTTCGGTGGGACCTACCTCGGCCTGGGTGTCGCCTGGCTCTTCTGGCTCGTCGTCATCGGCGGCTGCTGGGCGCTCGGCGCGGTGGCCGGGCGCCGTTGGCTGACCGTGACCGCGGTCAGCGGCGCGGTGGCGCTGTACCTGCTGTCGTTCAACTGGGTCGCGCTGGCGCCGCAGGCCTGGTTCGACGTGCACCGGCCGATGTACGACGCCGCGCTCGACCACGTCGACCGCTCGGACGACCTCTACGGCGACCGGCTGCCGCTGCGGTGGCGGTGGCTCACGGTCGACGGGCGCGCCGCGGCGAGGGGAGGGGACGGCGCGGCCGGTGACGAGGTCGTCTTCTTCCCGCAGTGGTACGGCATCCCGGACGACGGCGGCGGCTACCTCTGGTCGCCCGGCGGTCCGCCCGAGGGCTACGACATGGCGGGGATGGTGTGCACGGAGCCGGTCGACCTCGGCGACGGCTGGTGGATGTGCGGCATGGGCTGAGCCGTCGGTGGTTGAGGAAGGCGCGCTCGCGCCCGTCTCGAAACCTCCGCACCGAAGGCGCCTGGGGTGAGCCCGCCCGTCGAGCCTGTCGAGACCGCCGCAGCGCAGGCATCCGGATCGAGTCCGAGCGTCCGCGCCGGTGTGTCCCGACCCGCTGCGGCGCCTTCGTACCTCAGTCGCCGCGCTTGCTCGACCCGGTCCCGCCCAGGCCGACCCCTCGTTCGTCGCGATCGGCTGCGTGACCGTTCCAGCTGTCCCACAGCGCGGCGTACGACCCGCCGGCCGCGACCAGCTCGTCGTGCGACCCGAGCTCGGTGATCCGCCCGTCCTCGACCACGGCCACCCGGTCGGCGTCGTGCGCCGAGAACAGCCGGTGCGCGATCGCGATCACCGTGCGGCCGTGCGAGGACCGCGGCCAGCGAGCGCTCGAGGTGCCGGGCGGCGCGCGGGTCGATGAGCGAGGTGGCCTCGTCGAGGACCAGCGTGTGCGGGTCGGCGAGCACCAGCCGGGCCAGGGCGATCTGCTGGGCCTGGGCGGCGGTGAGCGCGCGGCCGCCGGAGCCGACGACCGTGTCGAGCCCGTCGGGCAGCGCCTCGCACCCACTCGAGGGCGTCGACGGCCGCCGAGCGCCGCCCGGATGTCGTCGTCGGTGGCGCCCGGGGGCGCGGCCAGCGCGAGGTTCTCGCGCAGGCGTGCCGACGAAGACGTGGTGCTCCTGGGTCACCAGGGCGACGTGGCCGCGCAGCTCGTCGAGCGGCAGCTCGACCAGGCCGACGCCGCCGACGGTCACCTGCGCCGGTGCGGGGCGGGTGGATGCCGGCCAGCAGCCGGCCGAGCGTCGACTTGCCGGCGCCCGACGGGCCGACCATCGCGATCCGCTCGCCGACCCCGACCTCGAGGTCGACGCCGTGCAGCACGTCGCGCCCGTCGACGTAGGAGAACCGCACGTCGCGTGGCGTCGAGCTTCTCGCCGGCCGGCTCGGCGCCGGTGACCTCGCGGTCGTCGGGCACCTGGGCCACGCCGAGCAGCCGGGCCAGCGAGGCGGCGCCCATCTGCAGCTCGTCGAGGATCGACACGATCCGGTCGACCGGGTCGATGAGCATCTGGACGTAGAGCGTCGCCGCGGTGACCTCGCCGAGGCTGACGCTGCCCTGGGTGTAGAGGTAGCCGCCGAGCAGCAGCGTCGCCACGGTCGGGATCAGGTACGACAGCTCCATGCTCGGGAAGAACACGGTGCGCAGGTAGAGCGTGTAGCGCTCCGCGTCGTAGGACTCCTTGACGTCGGCGTCGATCGCCGCGACCCGCTCCGGGCCGAGGCCCAGCGCCTCGACGGTGCGGGCGCCCTCGACGGTCTCGGTGAGCGTCGCGTTGATCGCGGAGTACGACGCGGACTCGCGCAGGTAGCCGTCCTTGGCGCGGGCGAGGTACCAGCGCAGCCCGACCACCAGCGGCGGCAGGCCGAGCACGACCGGCAGCAGCACCCACCAGCCGACGCGTGATCGCCGCGACGAAGGTGACGACCGCGGTGATCACCGCGATCGTCCACTCGGGCAGCGCCCAGCGCACCGACCAGCCGAGCTGGTCGACGTCGCGGCTGGTCCGGGTGAGCAGGTCGCCGGAGCCGGCCGACTCGACCACGCCGACCGGCAGCGCCAGCGCGTTGCCGACGAAGTCCTCGCGCAGCTCGGCCAGCACCTGCTCGCCGAGCACCTGGCTGGTCAGCCGGGCGTACCGGGTGAGCACCGTCTGGACGACCAGGAAGCCCGGCCAGCACGAGGATGATCGTGGTCGACGTGGCCGACCGTGGTGCCGTCGCTCGACCGACTGGACGAGGTCGCCGATCAGCCGCGGGGCGGCCAGCCCGGCCAGCGCCGCGCCGACGTGCAGCGCCAGCGCGGTCCACAGCAGCCGGGGGTGGCGGCGGGCCAGGCCGCGGACGTAGCGGCGCAGCGACCGCGAGTCGGCGACGGGCAGCGCGGTGCGGACGGCTCATGTCGCGCGACCTCGCCGGCCGGCTCTCGGCTCTCGCGGGTCACCACGGCGCGGTAGTCGGCGTCGTGCTCGAGCAGCGTCGGCGTGGGTGCCGGTCGCGACGACGCGGCCGTCGCGCAGGAAGGCCACCTCGTCGACCGCGTCGAGCACCAGCGGGCTGGACGATGACCACGACGGTGGTCCGGCCCGGCCCGGTGGCCGCGCAGCCGCGACGCGATCCGGGCCTCGGTGTGGGCGTCGACCGCGGAGGTCGGCTCGACCAGCACCAGGATCTCCGGGTCGCCGGCCAGCGCGCGGGCCAGGACCAGCCGCTGCCGCTGACCGCCGGAGAACGTCCGGCCGCGCTCGGCCACCACGGTGTCCAGCCCGTCGGGCAGCGCCTCGAGGATGTCGTCGGTCGACGCGGTCTCGAGCGCGCGGCGCACGTCGCCGGTGCCGCCGGTGGTGTCGAGGACGGTCGCCGAGCCGGCCCGAGAACAGCGTCGCGCCGGTGTCGGAGACGACGATCCGGCGGCGTACGTCGTCGCGGCGCAGCGCGGTGAGCGGTACGCCGCCCAGGGTGACGTCGTCGTCGACCTCGGCCGCGCAGAGCCCGAGCCGGTCCGCGAGCGCGGCGGCCTCGTCGGGCTGGTCGCTGACCAGCGCGGTCACCAGCCCGGGCCGGACCCGGAGCCCGGTGCGGGCGTCGGCCAGCTCGGCGCCCGGGCGGCGGCGGCGGCGGCCGGGTCGCCGGGTCGAGGTGGTCGGGCGTCGAGCGCCAGCACCCGGCAGACCCGGCGCGGCCGAGACCCGGGCGCGGATCAGCTTGTTGGCGTACTCGGTCGCGGTCCGCAGCGGGATCATCAGGAACGCCGAGTAGCCGTAGAACGCGACCAGCTCGCCGGGGCGTGATCCGGCCCTGGACGGCGTACCGCGCGCCGAGCCAGACCACGATGACCACGAAGACGCCCGGCAGGAACACCTGGAGCGCGTCGAGCACCGACTGCAGCCGCGCCACCTGGACGCCGGCCTGGCGGGTGGTCTGCGACTCGCGCCGGTAGCGGTCGTGGAAGACCTGCTCGCCGCCGATGCCGCGCAGCACCCGGAGCCCGCCGACGATGTCGCTGGCGGTGTTGGACAGCTCGCCCATCAGGTGTCGCTGGTGCGCGCTGCGGCGGTCGAGCGGCCGCAGCAGCGGGCCGATCAGCAGCATCAGGACCGGGACGCCGATGCAGCACCAGCAGGCCGAGCGGGACCGACGTGCTGCAGCAGGATCACCGCGACCAGCAGGAACGACACGATCGCGCCGGAGAACCGCGCCGAGACGTCCATGACCTGGCCGAGGTTGGAGATGTCGTTGGTGCCGATCGCGACGACCTCGCCGGTCGAGACCTTGCGCGGGCAGGGCGCCGCCGAGGTGGACGGCCTGGCGCCCGACCAGCTGCACGGTGCGGTAGGCCGCGGTCAGCCAGTTCGTGACCGCGAACCGGTGCCGCATGATGCCGGTGACGCCTGCACGAGGCCGATGGCGAGCATCACGCCGGCGTAGGTGAGCAGCGCCGAGCCGTCCTTGGCGGCCACGCCGCGGTCGATGGCGCGGCCGATCACGGCGGGCATCACCGCCTGGCAGCTCATCCAGACGATGCCGAAGCACATGCCGCCGACGAGCGTCTGCCACTGGCCCCGCGCCATCCACCAGAGGAACGCGCCCGGGCGAGCTGTGGACCGCCGTCCCGGGGTGGTCGAGAGGGAGGCGGCGCACTCGCTCAAGGGTACGGAGCGAGCACCTTTCGCGAGCGAATCGGTTTCGGCCCGGTGCCGGGTCAGCCCTCGCCGCCGCCGATCGAGGTCAGGAAGCCGCACGAGGCCTCGGCGTAGTCGATCGCGTTGACGGCCCCGGTCGGGGCCGAGCCGGAGCACGAACTGGCCGGGCTCGCCGTCGACGTGGACGTTGAACGCGAACGCCGTCGAAGCTGCCGGACTCGCCGAACGCGTGGGCGTCGCACCGGGTCGGCTTCACCGGGACCGGCGACGCGCTGCGACGGCTGGTCGCCGGTGATCGTGAGCGTCGGGTCGTAACACGCCGCGCTCGCCCGGTGAGAGCACCGGGTTGCCGACGATGCTGTCGATGACCAGCGTGCGGGCCGGGCTTGCCGGTGGTGTCGATGACCAGGGTCAGGTGCCGACCGACCCCTTGCCGCCGTCGCCGCTGGCCGTCACCTCGTCGGCCCAGCTCAGGTGCGCGACCTTCTCGATCGCGAGCTCGAGGCAGCGCGCCGAGGTGATCCGGTCGACGACCTCGGCCTCGTCCGAGACCGGCACGGTCGCGGTCTGCTGCTCGCCGTCCACGGTGTACTCGACGGTGACCGTCCCGCTGCTCGCCGTGCTGTCGCAGGCCGGCTGGTCGGGCTGGTAGATCGGGAAGCCGCGCCGCGACTGCGAGGGGATGTCCCGGAGCCGGGTGCCGGGCAGTGGGGTCCGGAACCGGTCGTCGGTGTAGGTCACCTTGGTCGGCGTGATCGTGCGGTCGGTGTCGTTGTCGACCCAGACCTGGAACCGGTTGGCGGCGCCGTCGCGCGAGGACTGCTCGATGTCGGCGATCAGCTTGCCGCTCGGCGGCGGCTTCGGTGGGCAGGGGGACCGGCGTCAGCGTGTAGAGCGACGTCGTCGGGCTGGGCTCCGCGCCGGCAGCGGGCGTGCCGTCGCCGTCGTGCGTGTCGGCCCCGCATGCGGCGAGCGCCAGGACGAGGGCCGCGACGGCGACGAGGCTGCGCATCAGCTCACGAGCCTGCGCGGTACGACGACGAGCAGGACGACCAGCACCAGGCCCAGGGCGGCACCGACGACCAGCGCCGCGGCTCCGTCGACGACGACGTCGAAGATGAACGTCGTCGATCCCGACCACGCAGCAGCCGAGAGGGACACCAGCACGGCCTGCATGGCGAGGTGCGCCGACGACACCAGCTGCCCCTTGACGTGCTCGCCCGGACAGCCGACGGTGGATCGCGATCGGCGTGAGCACCTGGGCCACGACCAGGGCGGCCAGCACCACGAGACCGAGGTAGACGGCGCTCCTGGAGGTCGGTCAGGTCCGGCGAACCGCTGCTGGAACGGCAGCGTCAGCAGGAAGCCACCGGTCAGCTGCGCGCCGGTCTGGATCACGCGCAGCTCCTGGAGCATGTCGTCCCACTTGCGGTCCTCGCGCTCCGCCTCGGTCTCGTTGCGCTCCTCGTCGGGCCCTCCGGTCCTGGTCCATCAGCCCGCCAGCCCCTCGATGACCTCGGCCCCGGGCAGCGCGCCCGCCAGCCGCCCGGGGAGCAGCAGCTTGGAGCGGCGTACGCCGGAGCCGATCACCGCGACCTCGATGTCGAGCACCCGCGAGTCGACCAGCAGCCGCCACGCCGGCGGGCAGCCCGACCGGGGTGATGCCGCCGTACTCCATCCCGGACTCCTCGACCGCGCGGTCCATCGACAGGAACGAGCACTTGCGGACGTCGAGGGTCCGCTTGACCACGTTGTTGACGTCGGCCCGGGTGTCCGCGCGGACCAGGCAGGCGGCGACCCGCTCCTCGCCGTCGCGCTTGCCGCCGACCACCACGCAGTTGGCGCCGGTGTCCATGCCGAGGTCGTAGGCCTCGCTCATCGCGGCGGTGTCGGCGACCGCCGGGTCGATCTCGACGACGGCCAGCTCGCGCCCGTGCTCCCACGCCTCGAGGGCGGCGACCACCGGCGGGGCCAGCAGCTCGGGGTGGTCGAGCGCCGGCAGGGACTCCAGCCGCCCGAGCGTGGGGAGGGCCATGGGCCCATCAAACAACAGCCAACCTCACGCCCGACCGTCACTCGCGGTTCATGTCGTTCCCGCCGATCAGGTCACCTCGCTTCCGCACCGTCGAGGCGTGAGGCGAGGTCTGCTGCCGCAGGTGATCGGGCACCGGGGTGCGCCCGGCTACCGGCCCGAGCACACGCTGGCGTCGTACCGGCTGGCGATCGCGCTCGGCGCCGACGCCGTCGAGCCCGACCTGGTGATGACCGCGGACGGCGTGGCCGTGCTGCGCCACGAGACGGAGATCAGCGACACCACCGACGTGGCCGGCGCACCCGGAGTTCGCGGACCGGCGCACCGTCAAGGACGGTCGGCGGCCGCGAGGTGCAGCGGCTGGTTCTGCGAGGACCTCACCCTGGCCGAGCTGAAGACCCTGCGGGCCGTCGAGCGGCTGCCCGAGCGGCGGCCGCGCAACACCCGCTGGGACGGCCGGCTGCGAGATCGCCACCTTCGACGAGCTGCTCATGCTGGTGGCCGAGGAGTCCCGGCGCTGGGACCGCGGGATCGGGCTGCACGTCGAGCTCAAGTCGCTCGTCGTACCTCGCCTCGATCGGGCTGCCGCTCGAGGACGCCGTGCTCGCCTCGCTGCGCGACCACGGCCTGGACCGGCGCGACTCCGGCGTGGTGCTGCAGTCCTTCGAGACCGCCAACCTGCGGTGGCTGCGGGACCGGACCGACCTGCCGCTGGTGCAGCTGGTCGAGGCCGTCGGGCGCCCCGGCCGACCTGGTCGGCGGTCGGCGACCCGACGACGTACGACGACCTGTGCAGCCACGACGGGCTGCGGGCGGTCGCGCGGTACGCCGACGTGCTGGGCGTGGCCCGGACCCGGCTGCTGGCCCGGCCGGCGCTGGTCGAGGAGGCGCACCTGGCCGGGCTGCAGGTGCTGGCCTGGACGGTGCGCGACGACGACCCCGGTGGGCCGGAGCTGGTCGACGCCGAGGTCCGGGTGCTGCTGGACGCCGGCGTCGACGGGCTGTTCAGCGACCACCCGGACACGACCCTGCTGGTCCGCGACGCGTGGGCCGCCGAGCAGCTCAGCCGGGCTCAGCCGTGCTGTGGCTGCGGCGCCGGCGGCCGGGCTGACTCCGTAGACGTCCACGTCCTTCGGGACGATCACCCAGGCGACGAGGTAGGCGATGACCACCGAACCGAAGCCCAGGACGGTCACCAGGACGGTGAGCACCCGGACCAGCGTCGGGTCGAGGCCCGAGGTGGTCGGCCAGGCCGGCGCACACGCCACCGAGCATCTTGTCGTCGGTGCGCCGGACCAGGCGCCGGGGCACGCTCGCCGACGAGGCGTACTGCTGGTCGGCGTTCGGGCTGGCCGGCGGCGGGGTCGGCTGGGCGGTGGGCTGGCTCGGCGGCTGGTCGGTCTGCTGGTTGGTGGGGTCGGTGGTCATGGCGTGCTCCTCGGGGGTCTGGTCGTCTCGGGGTACTTCGGGAGGTCGGCCGGTCGGGCTCCTCGGGTCGAGTACCGGCCCAGCCGGGCTGCTCGGGCTGCGTCACCGACCCAGCCGGTCTGCCTGACGGCGTACCGCCGGGAGCCGGTGATCGGCGGTCGCGGCCAGGCCGACGACGCCGGCGACGACCCACGGGATCGGCATCAGCCAGCGGATGTCGTCGCCGGTCACGGTGTCGGTCTGGATGAGGGCCCAGATGCCGACGATGCCGAGGAAGGCGAGGCCCATCACCAGGTGGCCGATGTTGACCGGGTGCCGGCCGCTGGGGCGGTCGCTCGTTGGTGCTCATCGGTTGCCCTCCTCGGTGGACCTGGATCTCGCCGACCGAGACGTCCGCCTCGATGGACGATCTCAGGGGTGCCGACGTCCGGCGTAGTGGTGGACCTGGTCGGCGATCCCGATGCCGCCGCGCTCGTCGCCGAACAGCTCGATGTGGCCGGGGCCGTCGACGTCGGCGTCCACGTGGACGCTCAGCCCGGCGGGGACGATCACCTCGATCCGGCCGACGTCGGCCTGCGAGGTCGATGCTCTGGCCGTCGAGCGCCGCGAGGTCCTGGACCTGGCGCAGGTCGAGGACGATCTCGCCGGCGTCGGTGTCGAGGCTGAGCGGGCACGTCGGCCGCCGGCGACCGGCGTGCGGCGTGATGTCGCCGCCGTCGACCTCCTGGGCGACTGGTGGCGCCGGCCAGGGCCAGCGGAGGCGAGCAGGCCGACGAAGATCAGCCCACCGGCCCGGCCGTAGAACGCGCCGACCAGCAGCATCACGCCGCAGGTGCCGACGACCACGGCCGGGTAGGCCGGGTCGGCGATCGGGGCGCCGGCCAGGTCGAGGATCCCGAGCACGCCGATGCCGAGGGCGGCCAGCGCCATGGTGAACCAGAACAGGATCGGGCCGCGCTGGCGCGGGTTGCGCGGCGGCGGGAGGTACGGCGTGGCGACGCGGCCACCGGCGTGCCGGGCGCCGCGGGGGCGAACTGCGCCGGTGGTCGGGTCGGGGGCGTGGGGGACCGGCGGCGCCGTCGGCGGCGGGGTCTTGCGGTCGCGGTCGAGCGAAGGTCAGGACCAGGAGCGCGACCAGCGCGACCAGCGCCAGACGGGCCACGGGAAGCCGCACTGGCCGACCGAGTCGGCCAGCAGGACGAGCAGCGCGAGGATGCGCCGACGACGATCAGCGCGATGGTCCGGTTGCGGTCGTCGAGGCTGAGCGGCGCGCTGCGCGGCTGCCGTCCTCGGGGAGCAGCAGCCAGCAGGCGCCGTAGAGCAGCAGCCCGGCGCCGCCGAAGAAGACGAGCACCACGAAGGCGACCCGCAGGATGACCGGGTCGATGTCGAGGTGGCGGGCCAGGCCGCCGGCGACGCCGGCGACCTTGCGGTCCGGGCCGGTGGTGCGACGGATCCGGCCGAGGTCGCGGACCTCCTCGCGGGTCGCGCGGGGGCCTCCGTGCTCCGGGTCGGCCGGCGGCCCGGGAGGCGGCTGGCTCCCGATGTGTGGGGTGGAGTGGTGGTCATGGCATCAACCTGCGTCGCTCTGCAGGCCTCGCCACCATCGGGGACGACCCTGAACCTGTGGCCGCGGAGCCGCATTCACCTCAGGGTCGGCTCGGGGTCCTTGCCCATGGGGTGCGGAGGCCCCGCTCTGCGATCCTTGGTAGGTCATGACAAGCGCACCCACCCACCCGCGCCACGAGGGGCGGCGCGTCACCCGCGACTCCGAGTCGCCGATCCTCGGCGGCGTCGCCGGCGGGTCTGGCGCGCCATCTCGGCGTTGCCGGTGCTGTGGGTGCGGGCCGGCTTCCTGCTCGCCACCGCGCTCGGCGGGCTCGGGCATCGCGATGTACATCGGGCTCTGGCTGGTGGTGCCCGTCGGACTCGCGGTTCGAGACCGGCACGCCGGGCGCCGAGAGCGCCTCCCGCGGCGGTCGCCGGCCCGGTCGGGTCCGGCGGCTCACCGACGCCGGGCCGGCGATCGCGCTGGCCGCGCTGGCGCTCGGCGTGCATCCTCGTCGTCCAGGCGACGCTCGGCGGCGGCGCGGTCTTCTGGCCGATCGTCATCGGCCTGGCCGGCGTCGCGCTGCTGTGGCGGCAGGCCGACGAGGTCCAGCGCGAGCGCTGGCTCGACTCCTCGGGCCGGCTCGACCCGGTGCGGATGGTGTTCGGCTCCGGCGGCTGCGGCGTCGTACGCCCGGGTCGGGGCGGGCGTGCGTGCTCGTGGTCGTCGCGCTGGTCGTGGTCGGCGTCAACGGCAGCTCGTTCGGCCAGGCCCGGGTGGCGCTGATCGCCGGCCTGCTCGGCGTGGCCGGGCTGGCGCTCGTGGTCGGCCCGTGGGTGTTCCGGCTGGCCTCCGACCTCGGTGCCGAGCGCGAGGAGCGGATCCGCACCCAGGAGCGGGCCGACGTGGCCGCGCACCTGCACGACTCGGTGCTGCAGACCCTGGCCCTGATCCAGAAGAGCTCCCACGACCCGACCACCGTGGCCCGGCTGGCCCGCGCCCAGGAGCGCGACCTGCGGTCGTGGCTGTACGCCGGCGAGTCCACCGACGAGTCCAGCCTGGCCGGCGCGCTGCGCGCCGCGGCCGCCGAGGTCGAGGACGCCCACGGCGTCTCGGTCGACGTGGTCGCCGTCGGCGACTGCGACCTCGACGAGCCGCTGCGCCCGATCGTCCAGGCCACCCGCGAGGCGGTCACCAACGCCGCCAAGCACGCCGGCACCGGCCGGGTCGACGTCTACGCCGAGGTCACCGACGGCGCGCGGTCGACGTCTTCGTCCGCGACCGTGGTGCAGGCTTCGACCTCGACGACGTGCCCGAGGACCGGTACGGCGTCCGCCGCAGCATCCTCGACCGCATGGAGCGCCACGGCGGCACCGCCGAGGTCCGCTCCGCACCCGGCGAGGGCACCGAGGTCCGGCTGCACCTGCCCCGACCGCAGCTCCTGAGGAGAACCCGTGAGCCTCGTCAGCCGCCAGCGCCAGTCCGCATCGTCATCGTCGACGACCACGCGATGTTCCGCAGCGGCGTCCGCGCCGAGCTGGCCTCGGCCGGCGCCGGCCAGGTCGAGGTCCTGGCCGAGGCCGCCGACGTCGACCAGGCGGTGGCCGCGATCGCCGAGCACCAGCCCGAGGTCGTGCTGCTCGACGTGCACCTGCCCGGCGGCGGCGGGAGTCGAGGTGATGCGGCGCTCGCACAGACCGCCGTGCCCGAGACCCGCTACCTCGCCCTGTCGGTCAGCGACGCCGCCGAGGACGTCATCGGCACCATCCGCGGCGGCGCCCGCGGCTACGTCACCAAGACCATCACCGGCCCCGAGCTGGTCTCGGCGATCCGCCGGGTCGCCGACGGCGACGCGGTGTTCTCGCCGCGGCTGGCCGGCTTCGTGCTCGACGCGTTCGCCGGCTCGATCGAGGTGGCGGCGGTCGACGAGGACCTCGACCGGCTCACCGAGCGCGAGCGCGAGGTGATGCGGCTGATCGCCCGCGGCTACGCCTACAAGGAGGTCGCCAAGGAGCTGTTCATCTCGATCAAGACCGTCGAGACGCACATGTCCAGCGTGCTGCGCAAGCTGCAGCTCTCCTCGCGCCACGAGCTGACCCGCTGGGCCAACGACCGCCGGCTGCTCTGATCGCTGCGGCCTTCCCGGCTCGCCGCGGACGTCGGCGGTCACTCGGGATGGCGGCCCGACCACCTCGAGGCCGTAGCGCGGGCCGATCTCCATCCACTTCGGGATCTCCACCTCCAGGGCGGCTGGCCGTCCGGCGCCGGGCAGCCGCCGCTCGGCCGCCGGGAGCCCGACCTCGTCGTACAGGTGCAGCAGCCCGGCCGGCGCCGTGAGCGCGAGGAACTTCGCCGGCGAGTCGCCGCGGATCCGGAACGCGTGCGGGACGCCCCTGCGGCAGGTGGATGAAGCAGCCGGCGTAGAGCTCGAAGAGGTCGTCGCCGGCCTGGTAGTCCAGCCGGCCCTCGAGGACGTAGAACGCCTCGGCCTCCTGGTCGTGGCGGTGCAGCGGCGTGGCGATCCCCGGCGGCTGGGTCACCAGCGCGACGCCGAGCCGGCTGCTCTGGCCGGGCTCGAGGAGGTGCTCGAACAGCGACTCCATCGCCCAGGTCGGCCCGGCCGGTGCCCGGCTCGCGCACCACGAGCTGCTCGGTCTCCGACATGCCGGCCTCCTGCTAATTCATCCGAAGCTAGCTTTCGGATAATAGGTAGGCCTCATGGCGGAGCCGGTCAAGAGGCGCCTACGACGGCTCGCGCCGGCGGGCGGCGGCCGAGCGACGCCGGCTCGGCGATCCTCGCCGCGGCCCGGGACCTGTTCACCGAGGGCGGGTACGCCGCCACCTCGGTCCAGGCGGTCGCCGACCGCGCGGGCGTCTCGCTGGACACCGTCTACGCGAGCGTCGGCCGCAAGCCGCAGCTGCTGCTGGCCGTCCACGACGTGGCGCTCGCCGAGGGTCCCGCGCCGGTGCCCGCGGAGCAGCGCGGCTACGTGCGGGCGGTGCGCGCGGCGCCGACGGCGGAGGCGAAGATCCGCACGTACGCCGACGCGCTGGCCCGGGTGCTGCCGCGGACGGTCCCGATCATGCGGGCGCTGCGCGAGGCCGGTGCGACCGAGCCGGAGTGCGCTGGCCCAGCACGACGCACTCTCCGAGCGCCGGGCGGCCAACATGCGGCTGCTCGTCGCCGACCTGCGCGCCACCGGGGAGCTGCGGCCGGACCTGTCCGACGACGACGCGGCCGACCTGGTCTGGTCGCTGAACAGCCCGGAGTGGTTCGGCCTCGTGACCGGCCGCGGGCGGACCCCGCAGCAGTACGCCGAGCTGCTGGCCGACGTCCTGGTCCGGACCCTGCTCGCCGTACCCGCGGGTCCCGGCACGTGGGTTGGCGAGACATGACCACCCGACGACGTCTTCGTCTCCCCGCTTCGCTCCTCCGACGAACAACGCCGCGGGGACCCGGAAAGACATGAGCACCGACTCCCTGCCCGGCTTCGAGCACCTCGCCGCGCCTGCCGAGAAGCAGTCGCGGCGCAGCGGCCCACCGCCGAGGAGCTGCTCGAGGGGCTCAACGAGCCGCAGCGCGCCGCGGTCGTCCACGAGGGCAGCGCCGCTGCTCGTCGTCGCCGGCGCCGGGCTCCGGCAAGACCCGGGTGCTGACCCGCCGGATCGCCTGGCTGATCTCCGAGCGCAAGGCGCACCCCGGGTCGATCCTGGCGATCACCTTCACCAACAAGGCCGCGGCCGAGATGAAGGAGCGGGTCGAGGACCTGGTCGGCCGGCGGGCCCGGATCATGTGGGTCTCGACGTTCCACTCCGCCTGCGTCCGGATCCTGCGCAAGGAGATCACCGCGCTCGACTACGGCGGGGCTCGCCTACAAGTCGTCGTTCTCGATCTACGACGCGGCCGACCAGAAGCGGCTGATGACCAACGTCGCCAAGGAGCTCGACCTCGACCCGAAGCGGTTCCAGCCCGGCGCGCTGCTGCACTGGGTCTCCGACCACAAGAACGAGCTGCGCGACGAGGAGGACGCCGCCGCGCGACGCCAAGAACAAGCTCGAGGAGACCTACGCCGCGGCGTACACGCTCTACCAGAAGCGGCTGCGGCAGGCCAACGCCCTCGACTTCGACGACCTGATCATGCTCACCGTCCACCTGTTCCAGCAGTTCCCCGACGTGCGCGAGATCTACCGGCGCCGGTTCCGGCACGTGCTGGTCGACGAGTACCAGGACACCAACCACGCCCAGTACGCCCTGATCGCCGAGCTGTGCGCGGAGAAGTTCGAGGACGCCGACGCGATCGGCTCCGGAGGGCGAGCGGGTCGAGCCGGCCGAGCTGATGGTGGTCGGCGACGCCGACCAGTCGATCTACGCCTTCCGCGGCGCCAACATCCGCAACATCCTCGACTTCGAGCAGGACTTCCCCAACGCCACCTCGATCCTGCTGGAGCAGAACTACCGCTCCACCCAGACCATCCTCACCGCCGCCAACTCGGTGATCGGCCACAACAAGGGCCGCAAGGAGAAGAAGCTCTGGTCCGACGCCGGCGACGGCGAGCGGATCATCGGCTACGTCGCCGACGACGAGCACGACGAGGCGCGCTTCGTCTCCGACGAGATCGACAAGCTCGTCGACGCGGGTGCACAGGCCGCCGACGTCGCGGTCTTCTACCGCACCAACGCCCAGTCGCGAGTCTTCGAGGAGGTCTTCATCCGCACCGGCCAGCCCTACCGCGTGGTCGGCGGGGTCCGCTTCTACGAGCGGCGCGAGATCCGCGACGCGCTCGCCTACCTGCGGCTGCTGGTCAACCCCGACGACGAGGTCTCGCTGCAGCGGATCCTCAACGTGCCCAAGCGCGGCATCGGCGACCGCGCGGTGGCGATGCGTCCAGGCGCTGGCCGCCGCGCGACGGGCTGACCTTCTGGGAGGCGCTGCGCGCGCGGCGAAGGACGCGCCCGGGCTGGCCACCCGGTCCCAGACGCCAGCATCGAGGGTTCGTCGCGATGATCGAGGAGCTCCAGTCGATGGTCGACGCGGGGGAGCGGCCCGACGTCGTCCTCGAGTCGGTGCTGGAGCGCTCCGGCTACCTCAAGTCGCTGGAGGAGTCCGACGACCCGCAGGACGAGACCCGCCGCGAGAACCTCGGCGAGCTCGTCGCGGTCGCCCGCGAGTTCGCCGACGACCCCGTCGCCGGGCCCGTCGGCCGACCCGGCCGACGTCGACGCCGGCATCGTCGCCCCGGGGCTGCGCCGACTTCCTCGAGCGGGTCTCGCTGGTCGCCGACACCGACCAGATCCCCGACGACGGCGACGGCGTGGTCACGCTGATGACCCTGCACACCGCCAAGGGGCTGGAGTTCCCGGTCGTCTTCCTCACCGGCCTCGAGGACGGCGTCTTCCCGCACTCGCGCTCGCTCGGCGACCAGCCCGAGCTCGAGGAGGAGCGCCGGCTCGCCTACGTCGGCGTCACCCGCGCCCGCGAGCGGCTCTACATCTCGCGCGCGGTGGTCCGCTCGGCGTGGGGCGCGCCCTCGCACAACCCCGGCTCCCGCTTCCTCGACGAGCTCCCGGTCGACCTGGTCGACTGGCGCCGCACCGAGGCCGCGCAGACGCAGTGGGACCGGCCCGACCTCTCCACGTCGTACGGCGGCAGCCGGCGGCTCCTGGGGCAGCCCGACCGACCGCGGGCCGCCGCAACTTCTCCTCCGCCGCCGCCCGCGCCGACGCCGCCTCCAAGGCCAAGCCGGCCCGCGACGATCCCCTCGCTCGACCCCGGCGACCGGGTCCTGCACGACTCGTTCGGCATGGGCACCGTCGTCGCCCTCGAGGGCGTCGGCGACAAGCAGGTCGCCTCGATCGACTTCGGCAGCGAGGGCGTCAAGCGGCTGCTGCTGCGCTACGCGCCGGTCGAGAAGCTGTAGCCAACGGTGGTTGAGGAGCTTGCGCAGCAAGCGTCTCGAAACCCCATGAGGATCGTCTGGTAGTCGACCCCGACGGACGACGACTGGCTCCACGAGCGGCGCGTCGAGTCCCAGCCCCGGCTACCCGGTTCCGAGACGGTCGCAGAGCGACCGTCCTCAACCACCGTAGGTGTCAGAAGAGACCGTGCTGCTGCATGGCGGTGTAGGGGTCGACCGGGTCGCCGCCGCCGGGGTGCACCTCGACGTGGAGGTGGGAGCCGGTGACGTGGCCGGTCGAGCCGACGAGGCCGATGACCTCGCCGCCGGTGACGGTGTCGCCGACCGAGACCATGAACGCGCTCTGGTGGCAGTACCAGAGCTCGGTGCCGTCCTCGAGGCGGACCACGGTCTTGTTGCCGTAGGAGCCGTCGTAGCCGGCGGAGATCACCTCGCCGTTGGCGATCGCGTGGATCTGGTCGCCGGTGTTGCCGTTGAAGTCGAGACCGGTGTGGTAGCTCGACCAGAGGCCGTACTGGCCGAAGCGGGCGGTCAGGATCGACCGGCTCGAGGGGGTACTGCCAGAGGTCCTTGGCGAGGACCTTGGCCTGCTTCTCGGCCTGCGCCCGCCAGCTGCTTGAGGGCGCCGTCGCGCTCCTCGGCCAGCCCCTCGGCGGCCGCCTGCAGCTGCTCGTCGCGCGGCGTCGGCCTGGGCGTCGCGGCGCCGAGTCGCGGGTGACGTCGTTCTTGCGGGCCGAGACCGTGCCCTGGCCGCTGGAGCCGCCGAGCGCGGAGGCGGCGTGGGTGACCTGCCGCGGCTGCTGCCGAGCTGGCGGCAGCGGCGTCGTTGACGGTGACGACGCCACCGATCGAGACGGCGAGCGCGGCGATGCCGAGGAGCACCGGCGCGGACGGCAGCGCCTTGAAGAGCGGGCCGCGGCCGCCGGCGTGCTTGACCGCGCGGCGCTTGCCGGCCGTGACCGGCGGCTCGGCGCGGAGCATCGGCAGCCGGGCGGTGGGCTCGTGCTCGAACGACGTGGTGTGGTCGACGGGCTCGAGGGCGCTGAGGACCCGCTCGATGGTGCCGGTGTCGAGCTCGCGCGCGGACTCGCGGACCGGCTCGGGCGCCACCTCTACCTTCGGGTGGTTCTCGAGCAGCGCGGTGTGCGCGAGCGGCTCGGTGGGCACCGGGGCCCTGCGACGTCCGACGTACGACGAGACGGGCGACTCGAGCGGGCTGACGAGTCGACCGGGACGTCGGCCACCCGTCGGCCAGCGGGGCCGAGGGGTCGCGGAGCCTGCCTCGAGAAGTTGAGGCTCAGCTCGGTGACCAGGCACGAGTCAGGGTCCCCCCAGGCCGACGACAGGAACAGCGCGCTGACCATAGCGGATGCCCTCGGGCCTCCGAAATCGGTGTCAACGCATTTTGTGGAAGGCGGGGTCCACCCCATGGTTACCCTCCGGCCATGTCCGCGTCGCCGGTTCGTCTCCTGTACTGCGGAGACGTCCAGACCGGCCCCCGGCGGCTGCGTGACGCAGGTCTCGAAGTCGTGGTGCTCGACCGCGGGAGTGTCGCCTGCGCAGCTCGCCGCGGTCGCCGTCCAGGAGGACGTCGATCTGGTCGCGGTCGCCGACGCTGAGCTCGGAGGCTCGGCGGTCGCCTCGCTCGACCATCACGTGGTCGTGTTCTGGATCACGTCGGCCTCCTGCCCCTCGTAAGCCGCCTGAGACCCGGGACTAAGGTGCCCGAGGGCGGCAGGCCCGAAACGCTCCGCCGCCCCGAACCTTCGAACCCTGCGGACAAGGACATCCCCTCGTGGACCTGATGGAGTACCAGGCGAAGGAGCTCTTCGCCAAGCACGGAGTCACGACCACCCTCGGCACCGTGGTCACCACCCCCGAGGAGGCGAGGGCCGCCGCCGAGGAGTACGGCTTCTGCGTGGTCAAGGCCCAGGTCAAGGCCGGCGGCCGCGGCAAGGCCGGCGGCGTCAAGCTGGCCAAGACGCCCGACGAGGCGTTCGAGCACGCGTCGAACATCCTCGGGATGGAGATCAAGGGCCTCACCGTCAACCGGGTGCTGGTCACGCCGGCCACGCCCCCGGTGGAGGAGTACTACTTCTCCTTCCTGCTCGACCGCGTCGAACCGGCAGTACCTCTGCATCGCCAGCGTCGAGGGCGGCGTGGAGATCGAGGAGGTCGCCAAGACCAACCCCGACGCCGTCCAGCAGATCCCGATCGACCCGGGCACCGGCGTCGACGAGGAGAAGGCCCGCGCGATCGTCGCCGAGGCCAAGTTCCCCGAGCCGGTCTTCGAGCAGGCCGTCGCGATGATGCAGGCGCTCTGGAAGGTCTTCGTCGAGGAGGACGCGACGCTGGTCGAGGTGAACCCGCTGGCCCGGCTCGAGGGCGACAAGCTCGAGGCGCTCGACGGCAAGGTCTCCCTCGACGACAACGCGGAGTTCCGGCACGCGGACCACGCGGCGTTCGAGATCAAGGACGAGACCGACCCGCTCGAGGCCAAGGCCAAGGACGAAGGGCCTCAACTACGTCAAGCTCGACGGCGAGGTCGGGATCATCGGCAACGGCGCGGGCCTGGTCATGTCCACCCTCGACGTCGTCGCGTACGCCGGCGAGAAGCACGGCGGCGTCAAGCCGGCCAACTTCCTCGACATCGGCGGCGGCGCCAACGCGCAGGTGATGGCCGACGGCCTCGACGTGATCATCCACGACGAGCAGGTCAAGTGCGGTGTTCGTGAACGTCTTCGGCGGCATCACCGCCTGCGACGAGGTCGCCAACGGCATCAAGGGCGCGCTGGAGATCCTCGGCGACGAGGCGACCAAGCCGCTCGTGGTGCGCCTCGACGGCAACAACGTCGCCGAGGGCCGCCGGATCCTCGACGAGCTCAACCACCCGCTGGTCACCCAGGTCGACACCATGGACGGCGCGGCCGACAAGGCCGCCGAGCTGGCCCACGCGCACGCCTGACCACGAGTCGACGAGAAGAACTGAGAGACGCAGAGCAATGTCGATCTACCTGAACAAGGACTCCAAGATCATCGTCCAGGGCATGACCGGGTGGGATGGGCTCCAAGCACACCACCCTGATGCTCGAGGCGGGCTCGCAACATCGTCGGCGGCGTCAACGCCCGCAAGGCCGGCACCACCGTCGAGCTGGGCGGCCAGGAGCTGCCCGTCTTCGGCTCGGTGAAGGAGGCGATGGCCGAGACCGGCGCCGACGTGTCGGTCGTCTTCGTGCCGCCGGCCTTCACCAAGGACGCCTGCATCGAGGCCATCGACGCCGGCATCGGGCTGCTCGTGGTGATCACCGAGGGCGTGCCCGTGCAGGACACGGCCGAGGTGTGGGCCTACCTCGACGGCAAGGACACCCGGATGATCGGGCCGAACTGCCCCGGCATCATCACGCCCGAGGAGTCGCTGGCCGGCATCACGCCGCACACGATCGCGGGCAAGGGCCCGATCGGGCTGGTGTCCAAGTCCGGCACCCTGACCTACCAGATGATGTACGAGCTGAAGGACTTCGGCTTCTCGACCGCCATCGGCATCGGCGGTGACCCGATCGTCGGCACCACGCACATCGACGCGCTGGCCGCGTTCGAGGCCGACCCCGACACCAAGGCGATCGTGATGATCGGCGAGATCGGCGGCGACGCCGAGGAGCGCGCCGCGGCGTACATCAAGGACCACGTCACCAAGCCGGTCGTCGGCTACGTCGCCGGCTTCACCGCACCCGAGGGCAAGACCATGGGCCACGCCGGCGCCATCGTCTCCGGCTCCTCGGGCACCGCGGCCGCCAAGAAGGAGGCCCTCGAGGCGGTCGGCGTGAAGGTCGGCAAGACGCCGTCCGAGACCGCCGCGCTGATGCGGGAGATCCTGGCCGCCCGGGGCTGAGCCCGAGGCGTCCGGTCAGCAGCCGGCCTCGGTCCAGGAGCAGCGCATCAGGTCGGTGATCTCGCGGTTGTCGCCGGTCAGGGACTGCACGCCGGCCGGCAGGCTCTCGGGGGCGTACTCGCCGGTCTCCACGGTCGCGAGCACGGCCCGTCCCACGCGGACGACCTGGTAGACCGCGCCGCCGATCCCCTGCTCGTAGGTGAAGCCGAACGTCACCGAGGAGGGGTAGCCGGTGTTCGCCTCCAGGGTCCGGAACCGGCGGTCCTCGTCCTGCGGGCACGCGGCCACGGCGTCCGAGAGCGCGGTGACCACGGCCGACGCCTCCTGCGCGGAGCCGTAGGTGACGAGCTCGCGGGTGACGGAGTACTCGATCCCCTCGAGCCGGACGGCGAGCCGGTCGGTGCCGCCCGACCCCGGCCACGCGCCGGTCTGGCAGAGGTCGGCGAACGAGACACCGTTGATCGACGACGACGGCCCGGTCACCGACACGTCGGAGCCGGTCACGAAGCCGACGCCCAGGGGGAACTCCTCGGGGATGTCCTCGGCGCTGCCTGCCGGCGCGCTCGACCCGGCGGCCGGCTCGCCCTCGACCTGGCACGGGTGCTCGGCGAACCGGCACATCTCCTGCAGCGGCGCGGTCGCGCCCTCCAGCAGGCGCTGGGCCTCGGCGGCGACGACCTGGTCGCCGCCGGCCGCGCCGTACGACGACTCGAGGTAGAGGGCGTTGCCGGTGCGGGCCACCTGCACGTAGGTCAGGTCGCTGAGCAGCCCGTCGTCGTGCTGGACCTGCTGGGTGTAGGCGAACGACTCCTCGGTACCGAGGTCGGCCGGGACCGGGGCGTAGACCGCCGTGGTCCCGTCGGCGATGGCTGCCGGACCGCAGCCGTTGACCGCGGCGCGGAGCGCCGCCAGCTGCGACCGGGCCGCCGCGTCGTCGGGGTAGAGCGCGAGGACCCGCGCGGCGCGGTCCTCGGACTCTCCGGAGTAGGTCACGACCCGGTCGTCGACGAAGCCCTCGACACCGGCGCCGTCGCAGACCGGAGCCGTGTTCGGGTCCGCCGAGAGGCCGCTCCCGGGCGTGGCGTCCTCGTCCGGGAACCCCGCGGTCAGCGGGAAGTCCGCGGGGACGGTGGTGACCCAGCCCGGCGCGGGCGTCGGGACCGGCGGGCTCGGCATCGGGTGGACCTGCCCGCGGTCGCCGGGCCCGGCGAGCAGGGCGACCGGGGTGCCGACGGCGACCGCGGCGGCCAGGGCGGCGCCGGCCACCACCAGGGTGGTCGTCCGGCGGCGGCGGTCGCCGCGACGGCGGACCTCGGAGGGCGGGAGCATGCGCGTCGGCGTGCCGGGGTCGAAGCCGGCGAGCTCGTCCAGGTCAGGCATGGGTCGCTCCGTTGTCAGCAGGTTCGGCGAGCAGGAGGGCGAGGGCAGCGCGGCCGCGGCTGAGCCGGGCCTTCACCGTCCCCTCGGGTACGCCGGTCTCGCGGGCCACGTCGTGGACCGGGAGGTCGGCCAGGTGGTGGAGCACGATCGCGCGCCGCTGGGCCTCGGGCAGCTGCTTGAGCGCCTCGACGACCGCGACGTGCGCCTCGGAGGGTGGCGGAGACGTGACCG
This sequence comes from uncultured Actinomycetota bacterium, assembly GCA_963791175.1. Lineage (GTDB taxonomy): Bacteria > Actinomycetota > Actinomycetes > Propionibacteriales > Nocardioidaceae > Nocardioides. The sequence goes on along the minus strand of CAWBRC010000004.1, from coordinate 365,314 downwards.
CCGTACCGACGGCCCGGTCGGCGGGCCGGCGGCCGCGGACCGTGCGGCGCCAGCGGCTGACCGCGAGCCGGTAGGCCGTGGTGCGCACCCACGCCTCGGGGTGCTCGGCCTTCCGCAGGCTGCGCCGGTGCTGCCACGCGCGGACGAACGCCTCCTGGACGCACTCCTGCGCCTCGTCGCGGTCGCCGATCATCGCGTAGAGCTGGCCGGTGACCCGCGCGAACGACGACGTGTAGAAGTCGTCGAACTCGGCCTCGTCCATGGACCCTCGTTCCTCGTGTTCCGGATCTGTCGAGGGTGGTACGCCCGGGCCACCGGACAGGTTGCGGCCGGTGCGGACTTTTCTCAGCCGGTCGTGGCGAGCTGGCCGAGCCGCTCCTGGGCCCGGTGCGCCAGCGTGGTGAACGACTCGGGCCCGATGCTGACGTCGCCGGACGGCACGAAGGTCAGCTGGGCGACGGCGTTGCCCTCGCGGATCACGGCCATGAGGAAGCGCACCGAGCGCTCCTCGGAGACCTCGACGGTCAGTCGCCAGACCGACAGGTCGCGCGGCCCGGTCTCCTCCTGGGCGAGCCGCTCGACGTCGGTGCCGAGGTCGTTGTCGGGGCACTTGGCGAGCTTGGTCGCGGATGTCGTCGACGAAGGCCTGCGCCTGCTTGCGCGGCAGCGCGCCGACGGTCTCGCGACAGGCCGAACTCGGGCGGCAGCTGGGTCGCGGCCGGGATCACGAAGGTGCGCGTGTCAGGCCTCGCTGAACTCCGGCCCGGTGAAGTGCGGTGTCGTCGCAGCGGGTCGCGGCGACGTTCTCCTTGGCCCGGCGCGGCTTGGTGCCGACCCAGGGCTGGTCGATGCCGGGCACCGGCGGCAGGTCGGCCTCGACCAGGAGGGAGGGGTGCTTGCCGACCGGGACCGGGGAGGAGTCGCGGACCTCGGGGGCGGCCGCGCACGTGCCGGCGTCGGGCAGCGTGCACAGGCCGGTGACCGCCGTGGCCAGCAGGCCGGCGCTCGGGGCGAGGTCCGGCTCCTTGGTCGGGGTCGGTCATGCCGGTACGGGTGTCGACGACGGTCGTCGTCAGGCCGCCGGTGCGGGCGACGCCGACGACCTGGGTCGTGACCGGCTCGGTCCAGTCGCGCAGCACCAGCAGCGTGGCCTCGTCGCCGACGCCCTCGACGCGGTGGGTCGAGAGCAGCTGGACGCGGGGGCTGGCGCACCCGGCGTACCACGCGACGGTGGTCCGGTACGTCGCTCGCCGCGGCCTCGTCGTCGGCAGACGCCTCGGCCGACTGCCCGGCGGTGATCGGCGCCGGCCGGGCAGCCTTGGCCTTGGGCTTCGACGACTCGGCGCGGACTTGGTGCCGGGCTGGGCCGCCTGCCCGGTGAACGTCCGCACCAGGGCGCCGATGCCGTGCATGTCGGCGTACCGGCCGCCCTGGCAGGTGAAGACCAGGCCGTCGCCCTCGGTGTTCTTGGCTGGTCGCGCCCTCGGTCCAGGTGCCGGGGATCGCCGCGGTCACCTGGTCGACGCCGAGCAGCGCCTCGGGGGTGAGCGGGTCCGGCGGCGGGGGGGCTCCTCCTGCTGCCGGGGGGCCTCGGTGGTGGTGCCCTCGAGGATCCCCTTGGTCGCCAGGGCGGGGCGGACGCCGGCGCCGTCGGTGACCAGCGAGCCCGGAGACGAGCACCGCGGCGACGGCCGCCACGACACCCACGGTGGTGTGGGCCCGGCGCCGGGCCGAGCCGGCCCGCATGATGATCGAGGGTCGCGGCCAGCGGACCGACTCCAGCGCGGGCGCGAGGCGCCTCGAGGACGCCCCGGATCGCGGTGGACGGGACGTCGCGGTGCACGGCGAACTGCGCGCTCGCGGTCTGCAGCTCCCGCTCGGCCGTCGCGCGGGTGACGCCGACCTCGCGGGCCATGTGGTCGATCGGCAGCGCGGTCAGGTGGGTGAGCAGCAGCACCTTGCGCTGGGTGGTGGTCAGCTTGCCGAGGGCGTCGAGCGTGGCGCGGGTCTCGGCGTCGAGGTCCTTCTGCCGCGCCCACCAGCGGGCGCTGCTGCGACGCTGGGCGCGGGTCCAGGCCAGCGGGCGCACGTAGTCCTCGGGCTGCGTCGAGCCGCGAGACCTTCCGCCAGTGGTGCCAGGCCACGACCAGGGCGTCGCGGACCGCGCGCTGGGACGGCGTGCAGGTCGCCGGTGAGCGCGTAGGTCTGGAGGAGCAGCCGGCCGCGGACGTCCTTGTAGAAGGCTTCGAAGCCTTCCGGACTCCGCGCGGCGAGCGGGGAAGCGTGCGGGGCATGGCCGCACCACGGTAGCGAGCCGACCCTGAGACCTCCCAGTCCTCGGATCAGGCCTTCCGGTCGGCGTGGCACCCCGGATCGCCCCTCGGGCCCGCGCAAGATGGGCCGACATGAGCACCCCACGGCGTTCTGCGGCTCCCCCGCTGCGCTCCTCCACCACACAACGCCGCGAGGACCCCGCACAAGCATGACCGCGCTGATGCCCGACCGCACCCGCCCGTCGGCGGGTGAGCTGCGGCGCGACCTGCGCCACCGGCGGCCGCTCGTGCTGCTGGCACCGGTGGCCGGCGCGGTGGCCGCGGCCAGCACGCTGGTGGTCTGCCTGGCCCTCGGCGTGGCCGGCTGGTTCCTCACCGACGCCGGTACGCACGGCACCCCGCGCGACGGGCTCTGGGTCGGCGCCCTGGCCTGGCTGATGGCGCACGGCTCGGGCGTGCACGTCGGCGGCGCCCTGGTCTCGGTGATGCCGCTCGGCATCACGCTGGCCTGCGCCTGGGTCGACCTGGCGGATCGGGCACCGGCTCGGCGACTCGATCTCCGGCCACGGCCCGGACGCCCAGCGGATCGCCGACGGCGAGCGGGACTGGACGGTCCCGACGGCGGCGCTGCTCTACGCCGCCGGCTACGTCGCGGTCGCGGTCCGTCACCGCGTCGCTGGCCTCGACCGCCGCGACCGCGCCCGACACCTCGCGGGTCGTGCTGTGGTCGGTGCTGCTCTGCGGCGGTGCTCGGTGCCCCCGCGATCGCGATCGGCTCCGGCCGGGCCGCGATCTGGACCGCGACCCTGCCGGCCTCGGTGGTCGGCCACGGCCGCCGCCTGCCGCCGGGTGCTCACGACCTGGCTGCTGGTCTCCCTGGTCGCCTTCCTGGTCGCGCTGGTCACCGACTTCGACACCGCGCTCAACGTCACCTCGCAGCTCGCACACCGACACCGGCGCCACCGTGCAGCTGGTCGTCGTCTCGCTGCTGGTGGTCCCGAACGCGGTGGTCTTCTCGGGCTCCTACCTGCTCGGCCCCGGCTTCACCGTCGGGCACCCACACGCATCGTCTCGCCGGCCGTGGTCACCGTCGGCGCGCTGCCGATGTTCCCGCTGCTGGCCGCCCTGCCCGACACCGGGCCGACGCCCGGCCTGGACCGCCGGCGCTCGTCGGCGTGCCGCCCGCTCGTGGCGGCGGTCGGCGCGATGCGCGCCCAGCGCGCGCACCCGACGTACCGCTGGGAGGAGGGCGCCCTGCACGGCTGCGGCGGCGGCATGCTGGCCGGCGTCGCTGTTCGGCATGCTCGCCGCTGCTGGCCGGCGGCGCGGTCGGCCCGGGCCGGATGACCGACGTCGGACCGCTCGCCGGCGCGGTCCTGGTGCACGCGGTCACCGCCTTCGGCATCGGCGGCCTGCTCGGCGGCCTGGTCGCCACCTGGTGGCAGCGCCGCAGCCTGGAGCCGCTGCCGGAGGCCGCCGCGTCGCCGTCGCGTGACGCCCAGGTCGTCGCGCGGCACGACGCTGACGCACTCGACGAGATCCGGACGCAACCGAGGCCGATCTGCCCCGGTCCGCGACGAGGACGCGGCGCCCTAGACTCACCGATCCGTGCCGATCCCCTCGTCCGAGGCCGCGCCCGCGCGCCTCGTCGTCCTCGTCTCGGGGTCCGGCACCAACCTCCAGGCGCTGCTCGACGCGGCCGCGGACCCGGCGTACGGCGCCACGGTGGTCGCGGTCGGCGCCGACCGCGACGGCATCGAGGGGCTGGCGCGGGCCGAGCGGGCCGGGCGTGCCGACGTTCGTGCACCGGGTCAAGGACTTCGCCGACCGCGCCGCCTGGGACCGCGCGCTCACCGCCTCGGTCGCCGAGCACGGCCCGACCTGGTCGTCTCGGCCGGCTTCATGAAGCTGGTCGGCACCGACGTTCCTGGCCGCGTTCGGCGGCCGGTTCGTCAACACCCACCCGGCGCTGAGCCCGTCGTTCCCCGGCATGCACGGGCCGGCCGACGCGCTGGCGTACGGCGTCAAGGTCACCGGCTGCACGCTCTTCGTCGTCGACGACGGCGTCGACACCGGTCCGATCGTGGCGCAGGCGGCGGTCCGGGTCGAGGACGACGACACCGTCGAGATCGCTGCACGAGCGGATCAAGGTGGCCGAGCGCGAGATGCTCGTCGATCGGTCGGACGGATGGCGCGTCGGGGCGGCGCGTCGGGCGCGGGCCGACGGGCTTCGACCATCCGACGGACAGGAGGTCCGCCGGGGAGTGAACAGACAACGCCTGGGGCCCACGGAGAGGTGGGAGCACGCGACTCCCGGATCCCGATCAAGCGGGCCCTGGTCTCGGTCTACGACAAGTCCGGTCTCGAGGAGCTCGTCCGCGGCCTGCACGAGCGCCGGCGTGGCCCTGGTCTCCACCGGCGGCTCGGCCGCGCTGATCGAGGGGCTCGGCCTCCCGGTCACCAAGGTCGAGGACCTGACCGGGTTCCCGGAGTGCCTCGACGGCCGGGTCAAGACGCTGCACCCCAAGGTGCACGCCGGGATCCTGGCCGACCGGCGGCTCGACTCCCACGTCCAGCAGCTCGACGGAGCTGGGCATCGAGCCGTTCGACCTCGTGGTCTCCAACCTCTACCCGTTCCGCCAGACCGTGCTCTCCGGCGCGACGCCCGGACGAGTGCGTCGAGCAGATCGACATCGGCGGCCCGTCGATGGTCCGGGCCGCGGCCAAGAACCACCCCTCGGTCGCGATCGTCACCAGCCCGGCGCGGTACGCCGACGTGCTCGCCGCGGTCGCCGCCGGGCGGCTTCACGCTGGCCGCAGCGGCAGCGGCTGGCCGCCGAGGCGTTCCAGCACACCGCGACGTACGACGTCGCGGTGGCGAGCTGGATGAGCAGCGTGCTCACCGACACCTCCGAGGGCACCGGCTTCCCGGCCTGGACCGGCGCGACGTGGGACAAGGCGGCGGTGCTGCGCTACGGCGAGAACCCGCACCAGCCGGCCGCGCTCTACCGGCACTGGCGCGGCGGCCTGGCCTCCGCCGAGCAGCTGCACGGCAAGGAGATGTCCTACAACAACTACGTCGACACCGACGCGGCCCGGCGGGCGGCCAACGACTTCACCGAGCCGGCGGTGGCGATCATCAAGCACGCCAACCCGTGCGGCATCGCGGTCGGCGCCGACGTGGCCGAGGCGCACCGCCGGGCCCACGAGTGCGACCCGACCTCGGCGTTCGGCGGCGTGATCGCGGTCAACCGGCCGGTCTCGGTGGCGATGGCCGAGCAGGTGGCCGAGATCTTCACCGAGGTGATCGTCGCGCCGGCGTACGACGAGGGCGCGGTCGAGGTGCTCCAGGGCAAGAAGAACATCCGGATCCTGGTCTGCCCGCCCGACGAGCACCCGGACCCGGTGGAGTTCCGCGGGATCAGCGGCGGCGTGCTGATGCAGCGCGTCGACCACGTCGACGCGCCGGGCGACGACCCGGCGACCTGGACGCTCGCGACCGGCGAGGCGGCTCCGGACGACGTGCTGGCCGACCTCGCGTTCGCGTGGAGGGCGTGCCGGGCGGTGAAGTCCAACGCGATCCTGCTGGCCAAGGACGGCGCCTCGGTCGGCATCGGCATGGGCCAGGTCAACCGGGTCGACTCCTGCCGGCTCGCGGTCTCCCGCGCGGGAGACCGGGCGGCGGGCTCGGTGGCGGCCTCCGACGCGTTCTTCCCGTTCGAGGACGGACCCCAGATCCTCATCGACGCCGGGGTCCGTGCCATCGTGCAGCCCGGAGGGTCGATGCGCGACGAGCTCACCGTCGAGGCGGCCAAGGCCGCCGGCGTGACGATGTACTTCACCGGCACCCGGCACTTCTTCCACTGAGCCACCAGGGAGGACCCGATGACCGCACAGAAGCTCGACGGCACCGCCACGCTGAAGGCGATCAAGGCCGAGCTGGCCGAGCGGGTCGCCGCGCTCCGGGAGCGCGGGCGTCATCCCCGGGCCTCGGGCACGGTGCTGGTCGGCGACGACCCGGGCTCGCACTGGTACGTCGGCGCCAAGCACAAGGACTGCGCCGAGATCGGCATCGAGTCGATCCGCCGCGACCTGCCGGCCACGGCGACCCAGGCCGAGGTCGAGGCGGTGATCGACGAGCTGAACGCCGACCCGTCGTGCACCGGCTTCCTGGTCCAGCAGCCCACCGGGCTCGACGAGTTCGCGCTGCTCTCCCGGGTCGACCCCGACAAGGACGTCGACGGCCTGCACCCGGTCAACCTCGGCAAGCTGGTGCTCGGCGAGCCGGGCTCGCTGCCCTGCACGCCGATCGGCTGCATCGAGCTGCTCCGCCGCCACGGCGTCGAGATCGAGGGCGCCGAGGTGACCGTGCTCGGCCGCGGCCTCACCGTCGGCCGGCCGCTGGGGCTGCTGCTGACCCGCAAGTACCGAGAACGCCACGGTCACGCTCTGCCACACCCGCACCCGCGACCTGGCCGCGCACACCCGCAGCGCCGACATCGTCGTCGCCGCCGCCGGCGTGCCCGGCATCATCACCGGCGACATGGTCAAGCCCGGTGCCGCCGTGCTCGACGTCGGCGTCTCCCGGGTCGACGGCAAGATCGCCGGCGACGTGGCCGACGACGTCTGGGACGTCGCCGGGTGGGTCTCGCCGAACCCGGGCGGGGTCGGCCCGATGACCCGCGCGATGCTGCTCACCAACATCGTGCTGATGGCCGAGCGGGCCGCCGGGTGACCGTCGGTGACCGACGAGCCGCCCGCCGAGCCGCCGGCCGACCCGCCGGTGCCCTCCCCGGAGGAGATCGCCGAGGAGCTCGACGCGGCCGCCGAGGAGGTCGAGCAGGCGCTCGAGGAGGAGCGCCGCTACCCGTCGACGATCGGCGGCGCGTTCTACCTGCTCGTGCTGGCCGTGCGGCGCGGTCGGCATCGCGATCGTGTGGACGCGGCGACTGGCGGCTCGGCATCCGCTGCCTGGCCGGCGGCGCTCTGCTTCGCCGCCGCTGCTGCGGCTGGTGCTCCCGCGCCGCGACGCGGGCATGCTCGCCGTACGGCAACCGGCTCTTCGACGTCGTGCTCCTCGGCGGGGTGGGCGCCGCGCTGTTCTTCCTCGCGACGACGATCCCCAACCAGCCGGGCTGAGCCGACCGGCTCGACGAGCCGCGGGCTTCAGTCCCCAGCTCGGCTGCGGAGGCCTCGGCACGCGCGGTCTCGTCCGAGCAGGCTCGGCCGAACGCGCTGCTCGACCACCATCGATCTGACCCGTCCGCCTTCGTCGGACGGCTCAGATCAGCCCGAGCTCCTTGACCGCGTCGCGCTCCTCGGCGAGCTCGGCGATCGAGGCGTCGATCCGGCCGCGCGAGAAGTCGTCGATCTCGAGCCCCTGGACGATCGTCCAGTCGCCGTCCTTGGTGACGACCGGGAACGACGAGACGAGTCCCTCGGGGACGCCGTAGGAGCCGTCGGAGCGCGACCGCCATCGACACCCAGTCGTCGTCGGCGGAGCCGAACAGCCAGTCGTGGGCGGCGTCGATGGTCGCCGAGGCGGCGGAGGCGGCCGAGGACGAGCCGCGGGCCTCGATGATGGCGGCGCCGCGCTTGGCGACGGTCGGGATGAAGGTGTTCTCGATCCAGTCCTGGTCGTCGACGACCTCGGCGGCGTTGCGGCCGCCGACCTCGGCGTGGAAGAGGTCGGGGTACTGGGTCGCGGAGTGGTTGCCCCAGATCGTCATCTGCGTGATGTCGGTGACCGGGGCGCCGGTCTTGGCGGCCAGCTGCGAGATCGCGCGGTTGTGGTCGAGGCGGGTCAGCGCGGAGAACCGCTCGGCCGGGATGTCGGGGGCGTTGGAGCAGCGCGATCAGCGCGTTGGTGTTGGCCGGGTTGCCGGTCACGCCGATGCGGACGTCGTCGGCGGCCACCTTGTTGAGGGCCTGGCCCTGCGCGGTGAAGATCGCGCCGTTGGCCGAGAGCAGGTCGCTGCGCTCCATGCCCGGGCCGCGCGGCCGCGCGCCGACCAGCAGGGCGAGGTTCACGCCGTCGAAGATCTTCTCGGCGTCGGCGCCGATCTCGACGCCGGCGAGGTTGCGGGAACGCGCAGTCGTCGAGCTCCATGACGACGCCCTCGAGCGTCTTGAGCGCGGGCTCGATCTCGAGCAGCCGCAGCTCGATCGGGCGGTCGCCGGCCAGCGAGCCGCTCGCGAGGCGGAACAGCAGGCTGTAGCCGATCTGGCCGGCAGCACCGGTGACGGCGACCTTGAGGGGGGCAGAGCTCACGAGACGACTCCTGAGTGGGATGGGCTGGCCCGAATGGACGCTAGCAGCGGGCGCGTGCGCGACGATGGGAGGGTGGCGAGGCGACCGGGGTGGTACGTCGCGCTCGCCCTGGCGGTCGTCGCTCGGCGCCGGCGGGTGCGGCGCCGCGTCGCCGGACAGCCCGCCCTCGGGCATCGACGAGCTGGTGATCCCGACCCCGTCGCCGGACCCGCGCCGACTTCGTGCGCGGCGTCGACAACCCGTGGCTGGCGCTCGGACCCGGCGGCGACCTGGACGCTACGACGGTCACCGGCGCCACGCCGCGGCGACGCTGGCCGATCACCGTCGCGGACGAGCCGGTCGACGGTCGCCGGGGTGGCGACGACCCCGGTGGTCGCGCGCACCGAGCCCGGACCGGCGACAGCAGGTCGTCGACTACTACGCCCAGGACCGGCACGGCAACGTCTGGTGGTTCGGCCGCGAGGGCGTGTGGCGGGCCGGCGAGGACGGCGCCGAGGCCGGGCTGGCGATGCCCGCGCACGCCGCGGGTGGGCGACGGCTGGCGCGCGGCGTACGACGCGGGCGTGGTCGACGTGCGGGTCGACGGTCGACACCACCGACCAGGCCGTCGACCACGCCGGCCGGGAGGTTCACCGACGCTGGTCGGGCTCGACATCAGCCAGCCCGCTCGCGCCCGGACGCGGCGACGCGGGCCTACTACGCCCGCGGGGTCGGGCTGGTCGAGGAGGTCTCGACCTCCGGGCCGGTCTACCTCGCCGAGCTGGACAGCGCGCCCGGCTGAGGCCTACTCCGGCGGGCGGATCTGCGGTGGTGCCGGTGCCCGGGTCGGGCTGCTCGACCGGCGGCGACCGACGGGTCGGTCGTCGCGGGCTGGGCGGCTGGGCCGGCGGGGCGGCGGCTGCCACTGCTCGAGCGGCTTCCACTCCTGCGCGGCGTGGTCCCACTGCCAGCCGTCCTGGATGATCGGCTCCTGCTCCCACGCGGCCTGCTCGGGCGGCCTGCTGGTTCCACTCCTGCTGGAACTGGTCGGGCGCGCCGTAGCCGGGCACCGCCGCGGCCGTGCCCGGCCGGGCGAAGCGCCAGCCCCGAGCCGGGCACCGGCTCGGTGCCGTGGCCGAAGATCAGCGGGTAGGTGAAGCCCGCGATCGCAGCGCCGACCAGCGGCGCCGAGGATGAACAGCCAGAGCTGGATGATCGCGTCGCTGCCGGCGAAGAGGCCGACGCCGATCGAGCGGGCCGGGTTGACCGAGGTGCCGGTCAGGTTGATCGAGGCGAAGTGGATCATCGCCAGCGTCAGGCCGATCGCGGCCGGCGCGAGCGCCGGGTGCTCGTTGCGGGCGTCGGTGACGGCGAGGATGACGTAGAGGAAGATCGCGGTCATCACGACCTCGACGAGGAACGCCGCCCACCACGCGAAGCCGATGCCGCTCTGGTCGCCGAAGCTGTTCTGGGCGAAGCCGTCGGTCGCGATGTCGTAGCCGTCGATGCCCTGGTCGAGGACGAACAGCACCAGGCCGGCGAGCCACCGCGCCGACCGAGCTGCGCGCCGACGTAGACCGGCACCTGGCGCCAGGCCATCCGGCCGCCGAGCGCGGCCCCGACCGACACGGCGGGGTTGAAGTGGGCGCCCGGAGACCCGGCCGAACGCGTAGGCGCCGACCAGGACCGTGAGCCCGAAGGCGAGTGCGGTCGCGACGTAGTCGACCCCGGTGAAGATCGCGGTGCCGCAACCGAAGAAGACGAGCACGAAGGTCCCGATGCACCTCGGCGGCGACCTTCTGGACGGTGGTGGAGGAGTCGGCCATGGTCGGCATGCTAGTCACGAAGACGCCCCGGGTTCAGCGGACCGGCGAGGCTCCGGGATGATATCTTGACGTCAAGACATCTGATCAGACGAACGGCCCGTCGCCGCACAGGAGCTGACGCAGCCATGGCCACGATCATCTACACGCACACCGACGAGGCGCCGCTGCTGGCGACGTACTCGTTCCTGCCGATCATCGAGGCGTACGCCGCGCAAGGCCGGCGTCGAGCGTCGAGACCCGCGACATCTCCCTGGCCGGGCCGGATCATCGCCCAGTTCCCGGACCGGCTGACCGACGAGCAGCGCAGGCCGACGACGCCTCGCCGAGCTCGGCGAGCTGGCCACGAAGCCCGAGGCCAACATCATCAAGCTGCCCAACGTCTCCGCCTCGGTCCCGCAGCTCAAGGCGGCGGTCAAGGAGCTGCAGGAGCAGGGCTACGACCTGCCCGACTACCCCGAGAACCCGCAGAGCGACGAGGACCGCGACATCCGCGCGCGCTACGGCAAGGTCATGGGCTCGGCGGTCAACCCGGTGCTGCGCGAGGGCAACTCCGACCGCCGGGCGCCGGCGTCGGTCAAGGCCTACGCCAGGGCGCACCCGCACCGCATGGGCGCCTGGTCCGCCGACTCGAAGACCAACGTCGCCACGATGGGCAAGGACGACTTCCGCTCCAACGAGCAGTCGGTGGTCATCGAGTCCGACGACACGCTGCGCATCGAGCACGTCGCCGCCGACGGCACCGTCACCGTGCTCAAGGAGTCGATCCCGGTGCTCGCCGGCGAGGTCGTCGACGGCACCTTCATGAACGTCGCGGCGCTGCGCCGCTTCCTCACCGAGCAGATCGCCCGGGCCAAGGCCGAGGACGTGCTGTTCTCGGTGCACCTCAAGGCCACGATGATGAAGGTCTCCGACCCGATCATCTTCGGCCACGTCGTCCAGGCCTTCTTCCCGACGCTGTTCGAGCAGTACGGCGACGCGCTGCAAGACCGCGGGCATCTCGCCCAACGACGGCCTCGGCGCGCTGCTCTCCGCGGTCGCGGCGCTGCCCGAGGGCGACGCGATCAAGGCCGCCGTCCAGCAGGGGCTCGACGACGGCCCGGACCTGGCGATGGTCGACTCCGACAAGGGCATCACCAACCTGCACGTCCCCTCCGACGTGATCATCGACGCCTCGATGCCGGCGATGATCCGCACGCTCGGGCCACATGTGGGGCCCCGACGGCGAGGAGCACGACACCCTCGCGGTGATCCCCGACTCGTCGCTACGCCGGCGTCTACCAGACCGTCCTCGACGACTGCCGCGCCCACGGCGCCTTCGACCCGGCCACCATGGGCTCGGTGCCCAACGTCGGGCTGATGGCCAAGGCGGCCGAGGAGTACGGCTCGCACGACAAGACCTTCGAGGTGCCGGCGGCCGGCGTGGTCCGCGTGGTCGGAACGGCGCCGGCGACACCCTCATCGAGCACACCGTCGAGCCCGGCGACATCTGGCGCGCCTGCCAGACCAAGGACGAGCCGATCCGCGACTGGGTCAAGCTCGCCGTCACCCGGGCCCGCGCCACCGGCGTCGCCCGCGGTCTTCTGGCTCGACGAGGCCCGCGCCCACGACGCCAACCTGATCGCCAAGGTCAACGAGTACCTCCCCGAGCACGACACCGACGGGCTGACCATCGAGATCATGGCGCCGGCCGACGCCACGGCGTACTCCCTCGAGCGGATCCGCAAGGGCGAGGACACCATCTCGGTGACCGGCAACGTGCTGCGCGACTACAACACCGACCTGTTCCCGATCCTCGAGCTCGGCACCTCGGCCAAGATGCTCTCGGTCGTCCCGCTGATGAACGGCGGCGGCCTGTTCGAGACCGGCGCCGGCGGCTCGGCGCCCAAGCACGTGCAGCAGCTGGTCAAGGAGAACTACCTGCGCTGGGACAGCCTGGGCGAGTTCTTCGCGCTGGCCGCGTCGTTCGAGCACCTCGCCGGCTACGCCGACAACCGCGGCGCCCAGGTCCTGGCCGACACCCTCGACAAGGCCACCGGCACGTTCCTCGAGAACGACAAGTCGCCGACCCGCAAGCTCGGCGGCATCGACAACCGCGGCTCGCACTTCTACCTGGCGCTCTACTGGGCCCAGGAGCTGGCCGCGCCAGACCGAGGACAGCGACCTGGCCGCGGTCTTCAAGCCGTTCGCCGAGACGCTGGCCGGCCAGGAGCAGCAGATCGTCGACGAGCTGCTCGCCGTCCAGGGCAGCCCGGCCGACATCGGCGGCTACTACCGCCCCGACGCCGGACAAGGCCGCCGCGGTGATGCGCCCGTCCGCGACGTTCAACGAGGCGCTGGCCTCGCTGTCGTGAGCGAGACCCAGGCACCCGGACGCGCCGCAGCCGCCCGACATCGGGCGGCGGACGCTGACGCCGTTCGGGTACGCCGTCTGCGTCGCGGTGCCGATCCTGATCGCGGCGCTCGGCTTCACCTACCTGCACTTCCACTACGACAAGGAACAGCTCGTCGACGGGCACGCGGGTGCCGATCCTGACCTCGGACTGGGAGCCCGGCGACGACTCGATGGACGCCGCGCTTCACCGGCGAGCTCGTCCTCGGCGACGACGGCTGCCTGCAGCTCGAGGCCTCCGACGGCACCCAGGTCGACCGTCGTCTGGCCGGCCGACTACGAGGCGACCGTGCAGCGGGTCGGGCCGAGCGACCAGCTCAAGGTCTACGACCCCGACCGCGACATCGTGGCCCGCAGCGGCGACACGATCGAGCTCGGCGGCGGGTTCGCCGACGTCGGCGAGTACGCCGGCCGTGCCGTGCGCGCCGGACTCCGGTGAGGTCTTCCTCGTGCAGTCCGAGCGTCGATGGTCACCGCTCGCCAGTGACGCTCGAGGAATAGGCGATCGGGGTCGGTCCGGCTTGCACCATGGTGTCAGTGACCAGCCCGCCGACCGCGACGCCGGCACGTCGCCCCGCTCGAGGCCGGGACGCAGCGTGCGGCACTTCTGGCTCGGCGTCGTCGCGCTGGGCATCGGTGGGTTCGCGATCGGCACCACCGAGTTCGTGACCATGGGCGTGCTGCCCCAGGTCGCCGACGGCATCGACGTGTCGATCCCGGTGGCCGGCCACGTCATCTCGGCGTACGCGCTGGGCGTGGTCGTCGGCGCGCCGGTGATCGCCTACTTCGGCGCGAAGCTGCCGCGCCGCGCGGCTGCTGCTCGGGCTGATGGCGGCCTACGCCCTGTTCAACGCGCTGAGCGCGCTGGCGCCCGAACTACGAGACGCTGATGGTCGCCCGGTTCCTCGACGGGCTGCCGCACGGCGGCTACTTCGGCGTCGCCTCGCTGGTGGCGGCGAGCATGGTCGCCCCCGAGCGGCGCGGCCGCGCGATCGCCCTGGTGCTGATGGGGCTCCCGGTCGCCAACGTGGTCGGCGTGCCGGCCGCGACCTGGCTCGGCCAGACCCTGGGCTGGCGGGCGTCGTACTGGGTCGTCGCCGGCGCTCGCCGCGCTGACCATCGCGATGGTGCTGGCGTTCGTGCCGGACTGCCCCGGCAACCCCGAGGCCACCGGCCGCCGCGAGCTGCAGGCGCTGCGCAAGCCGCAGGTGTGGTTCGCGATCGTGGCCGGGGCGATCGGCTTCGGTGGCATGTTCGCGCTGTTCTCGTACGTCGCGCCGATGGCCACCCACGTCGGCGACCTGCCCGACGGCGCGGTGCCGGTCTTCCTGCTCACCCTCGGCGTCGGCATGGTGTTCGGCAACTGGGTGGCCGGCCGGCTGTGGACTGGTCGCTCAAGAAGTCGCTGCTCGGCTGCGCCGGTGGCGCTCGCGGTCACCCTCCTCGCTGTCGTGGCTGCTGCTGCCGCACGGCTACGTCGCGCTGCCGGCCCTGTTCCTCGTCACCACGGTCGGCTCGGTGCTGGCGCTCGGCCTGATGATGCGGCTGATCGACGCCGCCGAGCACGCCGAGACCCTCGGGCGCCGCGCTCAGCCACGGCTCGCTCAACATCGGCAACGCGCTCGGCGCCTGGCTGGGCGGCGTGACGATCGCCGCCGGGCTTCGGCTACCGGTCGCCGCTCGTGATCGGCGCCGCGCTGTCGCTGGCCGGGTTCGTCGTGCTGGCGGTCGCGTTCTGCGCTGGACCGCGCCGGCCGCCCACTCCGACGGCCGTCACGTCGTAGAGCGCCATGTCGACCCAGTCGTCGCGGACGCTGCGCGCCGTACCGCTCGACGCCGTACTGACGGAAGCCGACCGCCTCGGCCACGCGCCGTGAGGCGGTGTTGTCGACCGCGGCGAACGCGGTGACCCGCTTGACGCCCAACGTCTCGAAGACGTGGTCGATCACCAGCCGGGCCGCCTTGCGTCGCCAGGCCGCGGCCGCGCGCGTCCGGGTGGGTCCAGTAGCCGATCTCGCACTCGACCCCCGGCGTCCAGTTGAACCACAGCACCGTGCCGAGGATCCGGTCGTCGTCGGGGTCCGCGATCGCCCAGGTGACGCACTGGCCGGTCGCGGCGAGCTCGCGGCGCCGCTCGACGTAGGCGTGCGCGTCGTCGAGCGTGTACGGCGCCGGCTTGTGCCCCAGCCAGTGCTCGGTGGTCGGCTCCGCGGTGCCCTCGTGGATGCGCGGGCGCGTCGCTCTCCCGGACCGGCCGCAGCCGGAACCCGTCGCCGACCAGCTCGGGCACGTCGAGCCAGGTCGAGCGCGGCTCGCGCGGGTCGTCCTTCAGCAGCGTGCCGACCCAGGCGTCGCGCCGGGCGCCGCGGTGCGGGAGGTAGCGGCGCAGGGTGCCCTCGACCGTGAACGCCGAGCCGCCAGGCCAGCTTGCCGGCTGCGCCCAGTTGCCGACGAAGGCCTGCCACACGATCGTCTCGCAGGCCCTGCTCGGCGAACCCCCAGTCGACGCAGCAGCCGCAGCGCCCGCTGCATCGCGCCGGTGCCGCGCACGTCCGGGTGCGCCCCGAAGGCGATCTCGGCGCGGCCCGTCGCCCTCGTCGCGCAGCGAGACGGTGCCGGCGAACCGCGCCCTCGAGCTCGACCGCGAACGCCCACTCCGTCCCGTCGGCCCACCAGCGCCGGCACCAGCTCGCCGACGAACTCCTCGGCGTCCGCTCGCGTCGTACGGCACCGGCACCGTGCGTCCACGCGCTGCATCTCGGGGTCCCGGCACTGCTCGACCATCCGCGGCACGTCCTCGGCCCGGTGGGCCCGCAGGGTCACGACGCCGTCGGTGAGGGTGGGGGCGGCCATGCGCGCACCATCGTCCACGCGCCGGGCCGGCGCAAATCGTTTCCGGCTCGGACCTGGTCAGCAGGCGCGGCCCAGCACCTCCGGACGGTCGGTGACCACCCGGGTGGCGCCGAGGCGGACGGCCTCCCGGAGCTGGGCCACCGTGTCGACCTTGCGGAGGGAGACCTCGTGCCCGCGGGCCGCCGCGCGTCGGACGTACGTCGCGTCCGCGGCGCCGAGCTCGATGAGGACCACGTCGACCCAGGAGGGCATCGACGAGAGCCGGGGGCGGCCCGACGACCGGTCGATCAGGCCGAGCGGGAGGTCGGGCGCGAGCCGGTGGAAGCGCTCCAGGAGCCGCACCGTGGAGGCCGTGACCAGCACCTGGGCATCGACGTCGGCGACGTACTCACGGTCGATCCGGGCCAGCTCGAGGAGCAGGGCGTCGCTGAACAGTCGGCCGTCCTTGAACTCCTGCTGGACGCGCACGCCGGGGTGCGCCGGCACGAGCGCGTCCAGGGTCTCGCGGAAGGTGGGGACGTGCGCCTGGCTGTCGTTGCGGAGGCCCGCGACCTCCGCGGCCGTCCGGCTCCCGATCGTGCCGGTCTCGGCCGTCATCCGGTCGAGGGTGCCGTCGTGGTGGCTGACCACCTCGCCGTCGGCGGTCGGCCAGAAGTCGGTCTCGAAGCCATCGGCGCCGACCCGCACCGCCGCCCGGAAGGCCTCGACCGTGTCCTCCGAGTACGTCGTCCCGTGCCAGGTCCGGGTGTCCGGCCCCATCCCGCGGTGGCCGATGAGCATCACGCGGTCGCGGGCGCAGGTGGGGGCGGTAGCCGGCTGTGCGACCAGCGACGCGGCGGGCGCCGGTGCCGGCGCTGCCGCGAGGGCGGCGAGCGTCGGCACGTGCAGGCCCACGCCCAGTCCGCCGGTGACGACGGTGAGGATCACGATGCTCGTGCGGTTCATGCCGCAGACACTTCGCGCGGGCTCAGCCCAGCCGGAAGGTGCTGCGATCCCTTCGCTCGTGGGCCTGCAGACCCGCGGACCGTGCCCGTACGGGCACCCCGGGACGACGAGTCTCCGGGGTCCCGGGACCCCCCGGCTCAGGGCCCAGCGGGTCCGGGACCGAGGTCCGCCGTCAGGCTCCGGGCGGTAGCGTCCCGACAGCCGCGAACCGAATCGGTCCGTCGAGCATCCAACAGCTTGGAAGCCTCGTCCTCGTCCGTGAAGGAGCCCCCATGAAGAAGGCCTGGGCCGTCAGTGCCGCACTCGCCGTCGCCCTCGTCTCGGCGCCGCTGTCGACCCGCACCGACGCGGCCGAGGCTGGGCCCACCTGTCACGGGGAGCGGGCCACGCTCGTCGGAAAGCCCGGCAAGCTGCTCCGCGGGACCGGCCGCCGCGACGTCGTCGTCACCGCGGGCTCATCGGACGTGGCCACCGGTGCCGGCAACGACCTCATCTGCGTGGTCGGGGGTGGCGGCTTCACGCTGGTGCGCAGTGAGGGCGGCGACGACGAGGTCTACGTCGTCGGGAAGCACCGCGGCCAGGTGCAGTTCGTCAGCGGCACCGGGAACGACACGTTCGTCGGCCGCGCCGAGCGGGACCTGGTGACCCTCGACCTGGACGGCCGAGACCACGTGCAGACCGGCGGTGGCCGCGACATCGTCGTCCTGCGGCCGACCACGGGCCGCCCCCGCACCACGATCGACCTCGGCGGCCGCCGCGACCAGCTCGTCGTGTGGACGAGGTTCAATCAGTCGAAGGACTTCCCCGACGGACTCACCGGCGACCTGCGCAAGGACCGGGTGACGCTCACGACGAGCGCGACCGGCGCGGCGTACCGGCTGCGGATCACCAGCCTCGAGCGCGTCGTCGTCAACGAGTTCGCGACCGTGCGGCTGACCGGGGACGACCACGACAACGACCTGACGGTCAACGGCGCCTGCGCGGCCCGGCTCGTCGGCCACGGCGGAGACGACCTGCTGCGCGTCGACGCCGTCCCTGCGTGCGCGCCGCCCGCCACGTCGACCGCGGACGGCGGCGACGGCCAGGACACCTGCCGCGCGGCCGTCGTCACGGAGTGCGAGGAGGTGCTGCCCGCCGGGTGACCACCGAGGTCAGCCACCGAGCTGTCGGCGCAGTCCCTCGATGTCGCCCAGCACCCACGCCGACGCCAGCAGTCCGTCCTCGACGGTGAAGAACGCCGCGCCGGCGTACTCGAACCGGCGGCCGGTGGCGGGCAGGTCGAGCAGCGTGCCGGAGTGGGTGCCGGAGTAGGGCAGCCGGGCCGCGGCGGTGTCGGCGTCGCACGACGAGGGTGACCACCTCGTTGTGGAAGTCCGCCGAGCCCGCCCGGACGCCGTCTGCGGTACGCGCGCCACCCGGCGCGCGCCCGACGGTCGACGTACCGAGGGAGCCGCGGAACGCGAAGGTGGGGGAGAGGACGAGGTCGACCCGCGCGTCGTCCCAGCGGTTCCACAGGTCCGTCGTAGAACGTGTGGACCAGGTCGGCGGTGGCGGCCACGACCATGGAGAATGCCACCCATGTCCGCCGCACCCACCACGGAGCCCGAGGTCAGCGTGCCCGACGTCGTCTCCGGCGGCGCCCGGCCGCGGGTCCTCTCGGGCATCCAGCCGACCGCCGACTCCTTCCACTTCGGCAACTACCTCGGCGCGCTGCGGCAGTGGGTGGACCTGCAGCGCGACCACGCGCCGTTCTTCTTCATCGCCGACCTGCACGCGATCACCGTCGAGCAGGACCCGAAGGCGCTGCGCGAGCGCACCCTGCGCGCCGCGGCCCAGCTGCTCGCGATGGGCATCGACCCGCAGCGGTCGGCGATCTTCATCCAGAGCCAGGTGCCGGCGCACGCGCAGGGCGCCTGGGTGCTGCAGTGCCTGACCGGCTTCGGCGAGGCCCGCCGGATGACCCAGTTCAAGGACAAGTCCGCCAAGGGCGGCGAGGGCGCGGCCAGCGTCGGGCTGTTCACCTACCCGATCCTCCAGGCGGCCGACATCCTGCTCTACCGGCCGCACTACGTCCCGGTCGGCGAGGACCAGCGCCAGCACCTCGAGCTGACCCGCGACCTCGCCCAGCGGTTCAACAGCCGCTACAAGAAGACGCTTCCGGCTGCCCGAGCCCTACATCCTCAAGGCGACCGCCAAGATCGGCGACCTGCAGAACCCCACGGCCAAGATGTCGAAGTCCGCCTCGAGCCCGGCCGGGATCATCGAGATGCTCGACGACCCCGACGGTGAGCGCGAAGAAGATCCGCAGCGCGGTCACCGACTCGGGCAGCGACATCCGCTTCGACCTCGAGGAGAAGCCGGGCGTCAGCAACCTGCTCACCATCTACAGCTCGCTGACCGCGACCGAGCATCCAGGACCTCGAGGACCAGTACGCCGGCAAGGGGTACGGCGACCTCAAGAAGGACCTCGCCGACGTGGTCGTCGACTTCGTGACGCCGTTCCGCGACCGCACCCTCGAGCTGCTCGACGACCAGGCCCACCTCACCCAGGTGCTCGAGCAGGGCCGCCAGCAGGCCCAGGCGGTCGCGCAGGCGCACCCTTGACGACGTCTACCAGCGGGTGGGGTTCGTCGCGACGCCGAGGTAGCCCCCGAGTAGGTTCGGACGGTGCCGACGATCGGAGTGGCGGTGGCCATCCCGGAGCCCTGGGCGACCGAGCTCCAGGACTACCGCACCAGCGTCGGCGACACGATGGCCGCGACCATCCCGACGCACATCACCCTGGTCCCGCCGACCGAGGTGACCGACGACGAGCTCGAGAAGATCGAGGCGCACCTCGACGGTCGCCGCCGCCGACGTCGCCGGCGTTCGCGGTCCACCTGCGCGGCACCGGCACCTTCCGGCCGGTCTCGCCGGTGGTGTTCGTGAGCCTGGTCGAGGGCATCTCGCAGTGCGAGCAGCTCGCGGCCGCCGTACGCCGCGGGCCGCTGGCGGTCGACCTCGCCTTCCCGTACCACCCGCACGTCACCATCGCCCACCACGTCGCCGAGGCGCAGCTCGACCAGGCCTTCGACGAGCTCGCCGACTTCGAGTGCGAGTTCGAGGTCGACCACTTCGGGCTCTACGTGCACGACGAGGAGCGGGGCTGGACGCCCACCCGCTGCTTCGCCCTCCAGCCGGGTACCTGACGGACATGCCGGCGCTTCGTCGATCGGCTCAAGGGCCGCGTCGCCGAGGTGCGGCAGCAGCGCCCCGCGGTTCGACCACGCCGTGCGCACCCAGGAGCACTACGGCGCGACCAAGGCGAGCCAGCAGGCCGGGGCGGTGACCTACTTCGGCTTCCTCTCGGTCTTCCCGGTGCTGGCGCTGGCGTTCTTCGTCGTCGGCTACGTCTCCAAGGTCTTCCCCGACGCCCAGGACACGCTGGTCGCGGCCATCGAGTCGATGTTCCCCGGGATGATCGGCGACGGCGACCAACCAGCTCAACATCGAGGACATCCAGGACTCCGCCGCCACCGCCGGGATCCTCGGCCTCGTCGGTCTGTCCTCTACGCCGGGCTCGGCTGGCTCTCGGCGCTGCGCGACGCCCTGATCACGGTCTTCGAGCTGCCCGGCGCGCGAGCAGCCGAACTTCGTGATGGGCAAGGTCCGCGACCTCATCACGCTGGTGATCATCGGCGTCGTCCTGCTGGTGGCGGTCGCCTTCACCGGGCTGGTGTCCGGCTTCTCCGAGGACGTGCTGGGCTGGGCTGGGTCTCGGCGCCGAGCTCGGGCTGGCTGGTCGAGCTGCTGACCGTCGTGCTCGGCCTGCTCGCCAACGCGGTGCTGTTCTTCGTCGATGTTCCGGCTGCTCGCCGCCCCGGACCTCCCGAAGCGCGCGATGTGGTCGGGGCCCTGCTCGGCGCGGTCGGCTTCGAGATCCTCAAGCAGATCTCGGGCGCTGCTGATCCGCGCTCACCCAGGGCAACCCGGCGTTCCAGGTGTTCGGCCTGGCGCTGATCCTGCTCGTCTGGATCAACTACTTCTCCCGGGTGATCCTGTACGCCGCCTCCTGGGCCTGGACCCACCCGCTGGCCCGCGAGCAGCGCGTCGTCGAGCCGCGCGCGCCGGTCCAGGGGCCGCACGCTGCCGTCCGTCGACGAGCTGCCGACGACCGGCGAGGAGCAGAGGTCGCGCAAGGGCGCGTTCGTCGCGGGCGCCGCGATCGGCGCGGCCGCGGCCGCTGCCGCCGTCGCCAAGAGCCGTTCCGACGACTCCTGACGAGGCTCAGTCCCCGGTGTCGTGGAACACGACGTACGGCCTGACCAGCTGCCGACCGCCTGCGACGACAGCCAGCGGTCGCCGCGCACCCCAGCCCTGACGCACGCGGCGCGTTCGTGGTGGGTCAGCGCTGCGGGTCGCGACAGATCCTGGCGGGGTGTCGCCGCCCGCAACGGGGTCTGAGGGTCGTCCCCTAGATCCGGGTCATCTTGTGGAACGGGCTGGTGATGCGCACCGTCAGCGGCCGGAAGTCGACCGTCACTGCGTTCGCCTCCACGTGGATGACGCGACCCATCCCGTAGGAGTCGTGGGACACCAGGTCGTCGACCGCGAACTGCTCGATGATCGGCTCGGGATCGGGCTGGAACGGGCTCGAGGACAGGTGACGTCGTGGCCCAGCTGAAGTGGTCATCGTCTCCATCATCCCTGATGGCTGGTCATCGATGTGGAGATCGGCCGTTCCGGTGCGAAGTCGTCACTCGCATGCTGCGGCAGATCCCGACGTCGGGAGGCCTCTTTCGCCACGAGGTGCAGCGGCGAGTGGCGCCGGACCAGGCGAGTGGTGCATCCCGTCCAGGTCGACGCCAACGGCAACCCGCCCGGCGTACACAGCCAAGTACGCCCGCTTCGCCTGTCGCGGCCTCCCGAGGCGCGTCCTCTGGACCCATCGCCGGGTTGGGGCCAGACCGCCGCCGGCCGCGCAGTGCTCGCCGCCGAAGGCACGGCGTCGGAACCACACATGCTGGTCCGGAGGCCGCAGGGCGACTGGCGACGGTGCGACGCACGGGACGCGGCGGATCCGGACAGGCAGTTCAGGCGCCGGTGTGACACATCCGGGGGCCGTCGTACGGATGGAGCACCCGCTTGCTCTGTCCGTATGACGGCCCCCGGGCCGAGGGCTGCAGCTCAGGTGTGGTGCTGAGGGGTGCCCGGCGGGCCGCATCAGGCTGACGCCTGCTGAGGCTTGGCGCAGGACCGGGGGCCTGCCGTCGAGCTCGGCTCGTGCTCCGCGATCATGAGCGTCATGGACGAGCGCAGTCGCTTCCTCGCGGCGTACGACGAACAGCTGCGGACAGACGCCGAGACTCCCAGCGCCGTCTCCGTGACCTTGCTGGGTCCGCTGCGGTTGGTCACCTTCTCGGGTGGTCGTGGCTTCGTCACCTACCGGGATCTCGGTGGCGCCGATGCCGACGCGATCGGGCGGCTGGTCAGTGCGGCGCTCACGCACTACCAGGCGGATGCCGAGGTCACTCGCGTGGAGTGGAAGACGCGCGCACACGACCACGCCCCGGGGCTCCACCAGAGCCTCCTTGACCACGGGTTCGTCCCCGAGGAGACGGAGTCGATCATGATCGGGGAGGCGCAGCGACTGGCGGTCGACGTTCCGTTGCCCGACGGCGTCTCCCTCAGGCAGGTCCGCGATGCCGCTGATGTCCGCGCGATGAGCGCGATGGCCGGTGCGGCCTTCGGAGACCCACCCGCCGACGCGGACGGGATGGCTGATGCGTTGTTGCGTCGGCTCTCGCTAAACGACGGAATGCAGCTGTGGGTCGCCGAGGCCGATGGACGCATCGTCTCTGCCGGTCGACTCGAGCCGGTGGCCGGAACTCAGTTCGCGGGCATCTGGGGTGGCTCGACGCTCGAGGAGTGGCGCGGACGCGGGATCTATCGCGCACTCACCGCGGCTCGTGCGCGCTCGGCGCTGCAGATGGACAAGACCCTCATCCACAGCGACTCCACCGAGTACTCCCGCCCGATCCTGGAGAGGTACGGCTTCCTCAAGGTGTCCACCACCACCCCGTATCTCTGGCGTCGCTGAGTCCGGCGTGACTCGGGGACTCTCGACCCTGCACGGCGTCGTTGACGACCAGTAGGTTTCGGACGGTGACCGCCCTTGCCGGGACCCAGCTCCCCGAGCGTGCCCGCGTCGTCGTCATCGGTGGGGGCGTGATCGGCTGCTCCGTCGCCTACCACCTCGCCCACGCCGGCTGGACCGACGTGGTGCTGCTCGAGCGTCACCGCCTCACCTCGGGCACCACGTGGCACGCAGCGGGACTGATGACCTGCTTCGGGTCGACGTCGGAGACCTCGACCGCGATCCGGCTGTACTCGCGTGACCTGTATGCGCGGCTCGAGGAGGAGACCGGCCAGGCCACCGGCTTCAAGCCGGTCGGCCTCATCGAGGCGGCCGCCGACGAGGCCCGCCTGGAGGAGTACCGACGGGTCGCCGCGTTCCAGCGCCACCTCGGGCTCGAGGTCGAGGAGATCTCGCCGCGCGAGATGGCCGACCTGTTCCCCTGGGCGAAGACCGATGACCTGCTCGCCGGCTTCCACGTCCCCGGCGACGGGCGGGTCAACCCCGTCGACCTCACCACCGCGCTGGCCAAGGGCGCCCGGCGGCTGGGGGTGCGGATCATCGAGGGCGTCTCGGTCGAGGACGTGCTCACCGACCGCGGGGCCGTGACCGGCGTCGGGGTCTCCTCGGGTGCACCCGGCGAGACGGTCGGGATCGAGGCCGAGTACGTCGTCAACTGCACCGGCATGTGGGCCCGCGAGCTGGGGGCGCGGAACGGACTGGTGATCCCCAACCAGGCGGCCGAGCACTACTACCTGATCACCGACACGGTCGAGGGGCTCGACCCCGACGCGCCGGTGTTCGAGGACCCCGCTTCGTACGGCTACTACCGCGAGGAGGGCGGCGGGATGATGGTCGGCCTCTTCGAGCCGCGGGCGGCGCCGTGGAGGGTCGAGGGCATCCCGCGCGACTTCTCCTTCGGCACGATCCCGCCCGACTGGGACCGGATGGGCCCGTTCCTGGAGAAGGCCATGGCCCGGGTCCCGGTCACGCTCGAGGTCGGCGTCCGCACCTTCTTCTGCGGCCCGGAGTCGTTCACCCCTGACCTCGCCCCCGCCGTCGGCGCGGCGCCCGGCATCCGCAACTACTTCGTTGCCGCGGGCATGAACTCGGTCGGCGTCCTGTCCGCCGGCGGCCTCGGCCGGGTGCTGGCCCACTGGATCACCACCGGCCGGCCCGACGTCGACGTCACGGGGTTCAACGTCGACCGGTTCCGTCCGTGGCAGGCCGACGACGACTACCGCGCCGCGCGCACCACCGAGATCCTCGGCACGGTGTATGCCGCGCACACCCCGGGCAAGCAGCTGCGTACTGCTCGCAACACGCTGCTCTCACCGGTGCACGACCGCCTGGTCGCGCAGGGTGGCTACCTGCGCGAGGTCTCGGGCTGGGAGGGCGCCGACTGGTTCGCGGGTGCCGGCACGACGCCGACCGCCGAGCCCACGTGGGGTCGGGCGCCCTGGTTCGAGCAGTGGGAGGCCGAGCACCGGGCCGTGCGCGAGGGCGTCGGTCTCATGGACATGAGCTTCATGGCCAAGTTCCGGGTGCGGGGTGCGGACGCCGGCCACGTGCTCGACCGGGTCTCAGCGGGAGCCGTGAACGAGAAGGCTGAGACGATCACCTACACCCAGTGGCTCGACGAGGACGGCCGGATCGAGGGCGACCTGACGGTCACCAAGCTGGCCGAGGACGACTTCTTCGTGGTCGCGTCCGACACCGCGCACGGCCACTCGCTGGCCTGGCTGGCGCGCCACGGCGCAGATGCCGATTGCACGGTCACCGACGTCACCGCGGACTACGGCCAGCTCAACGTCCAGGGGCCCCGGTCACGCGACGTGCTGGCCGAGCTGACCGATGCCGACCTCTCGACCGAGGTGTTCCCCTTCCGGACCGCGCGCTGGCTCGAGGTGGCCGGCGTGGAGGTGCTCTGCGTACGGATCACCTACCTCGGCGAGCTCGGCTACGAGCTCTACGTCCCGGCGGCCGACACGCTCCGCGTGTACGACGCACTGCAGGAAGCCGGGTCGGCCGGCGGGTTGCGGCCGGTCGGGCTCAAGGCGCTGGCCTCGCTGCGGATGGAGAAGGGCTACCGCGACTTCGGTCACGACATCGACAACACCGACTGCCCCCTCGAGGCCGGCCTCGGCTTCGCGCTGGCCCTCGACAAGCCGAGCGGCTTCGTCGGTCGCGACGCGGTGCTGGCCCGCAGGTCCGCGAACGCCGCAGGTGGCGGGATGGGTCAGCGGATCGTGCAGGTCCGGGTCCTCGACCCCGAGCCGCTGCTGTACCACGCGGAGGTCCTCCACCGCGACGGTGAGGCTGTCGGCTACGTCCGGGCGGCGTCGTACGGCTGGACGTTGGGTGGGGCGGTCGGCCTGGCCATGGTCTCCGGCGGCGGCGCGCCGGTCACCCCGGACTGGCTCGGGAGCGGCGCCTGGCAGGTCGACATCGCCGGCATCCGCTACCCGGTCGAGGTGTCGCTGCGTCCGATGTACGACCCGACCTCTTCTCGGATCAAGGTCTAGCCGGACCGGCTTCATGGTCGCTCCACGACACTGGGCTGATGCGGACCGCTGCGGAGCTCGTCGAGCAGCTGCGTGAGCGCGCCACCGAGGCCGAGCTGGTCAAGCTGACTCGCCGGCTCCCCGAGGGCGAGCCCGCGTTCGGCGTTCGCATGGGAGAGCTGTTCGCCCTCGCGAAGGCGGCCACCGACCTGCCCGATGCCGAGCTCGCACTTCTGTTCGCCGCACGGGAGTTCGAGCCACGGATGGCGGCGTTCTGCGTGCTCGACTTCCGCGCCCGGAAAGCCCCGGGACCGCGGCTGCGCGCGGCCTACCTCGACCACCATGACGCCATCACGACGTGGGACATGGTCGACCGGGCGGCGCCGTGGGTGGTCGGTGCCGCCACCAGCGGCGGGCCGTACGACGTGCTGCACGACCTGGCCACCAGCCCCGACCCGCTGCGCCGGCGCTCGGCGATCACGGCACCCTTGTGGTTCGCCAAGTACGGCGACGGAGCGGACCTCGACGTGGGGCACCAGATCGCCGACCGGCTCGGCGACGATGACGATCCTGTGGTGCGCAAGGCGGTGGGTATCTACCGCAAGCACGCTGGGCGACGCTGAGCGCAAGGTCGCTGCGACGAGATCGGTCGGTGCGGATCCAGGCACCCGGCCTCCCTGTCCGAGCTCCCAGCTCGGCGCTGTGCGGCGGTGGTGACACATCCAGGTCGTCATCCGGATGGAGCACCCGCTTGCTCTGTCCGCATGACGCCGTCCGACCGAGGGCTGCGGGGCCGTCGCACATGCCGCGGGTCCGCGCACGGCCCACCTGGTCCCACTGGGCCGGAATGATGTGTGCCCCGTCGCATCCGACCGTCGGCTGACTGGTTCACGCGCCTTCACGCGCCTCGCGGCATGTGAGGGCGCTCCAGGACCGCCAGGTCGGCCCGAGTCAGGTAACCCCACCCGTACATCAACCTTGTTGACGAGACCGACGAGGGCGAGGTCGAGTACACGACCGAGCACTACCTCGCCGAGACCTTCACCAACGAGACGCCCGTTGACGCGGCCGGCGTGGGCTCGGTCTCGCTGTTTGTGACCTACGGCAGCAGCACCAAGCCGCTGACCGTCACGGCGCCGATCGTCTGATCCGCAGCGTCATGCGCCCCCGGCCCGCAAGGGTCGGGGGCGCTGGTCCGTGCGGCCCGCAACCTCGCACACCCTCATCGCGTCAGATCCGGGCGTGCTCGGGTCTACACGCCCTCGGGCTGCGGCCGATCCGGCGACGCACGCAGTCAGGCACCTGTGGCTCCCGTACTGCCCTCTGGCAGCTGGAGCGAGCGGTCGGCTACTGGCTGAACGGGAAGTAGTAGTCCTCGTGGGCGGTTCGCGACTCGGCGCCCCAGGTGTCGCTGTCGTAGTCGGGGGCGTTCCTGATCTGGTCCTTCGTCATCGAGACCCTGACCGTCTTGGATTCGTGGTCCACCCCGGTCACGGTCCCGGCCGGTATCAGGCGCTGCCTGCCGACGATCCAGGAGCCGACGTCGACCACGAGGTACGACCCGGAGAGGGCGTGGGACGCAGCGTCCACCCGACCGAGGGCGGCGTCGGTCGCCTCGACGTCGTAGCCCATGAGGTCGCCTGCTCGGACCCAGGTGCTGTCACGGTATGACCACGTGTCCATCGTCGGCCCTTCGTCCCGGTTGGTGGGGCCACGGCGATCAGACGTCGGCCGCGACGGCGTCGCTTGCTCAGCGATCTCGCGCTGCCCGACGGGCGCCACCGGACGCGTGGTCGATCGGCACTCGCGAAGGTGACGCCGGGTCCCCGCATGAAGTGCCTCCTCGGCGGCCCACAGCCACGCCGCTGTCCCCCTGCGGATCGCGAGGGCCGCGATCCGGTAGCCGTCGTCAGTGCACCATCCCGTGGGCGGGTCTACTACACCCCTCGGAGGGTTACCGTGCAGACGATGCCGGCCACGAAGCAGCCTGTGTACGCCGCCCTCGTCAACGACTACGACGTGGTGGTGATCGGCATCGCGCACATGCTGGAGCCGTATCGCGACCGGGTCGTGATCGCTGAGCTCGACACCCGGAGGGCGGTCGAGGACGACGTGGACGTCGTCCTGTACGACACGTTCGCGCAGCCGGAGTCCGACGACGCCGAGATCGAGGTGCTGGTCAACAACCCGCACGCCCGTCGTGTGGCGGTCTACACGTGGAACTTCCACGCCCACCTGGTCCAGGAGGCCCGGAAGCTGGGCGCCAGCGGCTACCTGTCGAAGGCGTTGCCCGCTCGAGAGCTCGTGGCCGCGATCGAGGCCGTGCACGCGGGGGAGGTCGTCATCAGCGACCCGCCAGGGAAAGCGCGTGGCGCCTCCGGTCACGACTGGCCCGGACGAGCCGAGGGGTTGTCAGACCGCGAGGCGGAGATCCTGGCCCTGATCACCCAGGGCAAGAACAACGCTGACATAGCCGCGCTGACCTATCTCAGCCCCAACACCGTGAAGTCCTACGTCCGCAACCTGTATCGCAAGATCGACGTCTCCAGCCGGACCCAGGCTGTGCTGTGGGGCATCCGACACGGCTTCGATCCCGACCACCACCGCATCGAGCACTGGAAGGGAGGCCCCTGACCACGTGAGGACCGGGTGCGGCTCCGTGCCCCGACGGCAGCACCGTCGGGTCCGCCGTGCGATGCGCAGACAGACACCTCACCCGGTCACGGTGGTCGGAGTGCGGCAGGACTCTCGCTCGCGACTTTCGGCTGCCAGATCAGGGCGTCTTGCCCGTCCTCCGCGCCGGACGAATGGGTGCGGCCCGACAACCGCCAGTGCGTCGACCCTGCCCTGCCGACGCAACGAGAGGAGCCGGTGACAAGGTGACGGATCACTGCCTCCGGCCGCGGCGCTTGCCACCGGTCGAGGACACTGGGGACGACTCGTAGCCTCGGGGGCATGACGCTCAACCGCCGGCACGGCTGGCTGCTCCTCGGGGTCGCGGCCTGGAACGTCGTCATCTGGCTGACGTTCGCGAAGAACCTGTACGCCGCGCACGCCGACGGCGAGGACCGCGCCACGGCGTACTGGGTGGCGCACACGGTGCTGATCGTGGTCGACCTGGTCATCGCGATCGTGCTGGCCCGGCTCGGGCTGCGGCTGGTCAGGACACGCGAACCGGAGCGAGACTCCGCGCATCAGACCAGCTGACTGGCTCACCCCAAGGGAAGCAGGACGCGTCGCGTCCTCGTGCTCGTCCTCATCGCCTCGGCGTTGTCGTTCGCACCCGGCGCAGCCCACGCCGTCGGCAGCTGCCAGGGGCTGCCGGCGACCATCGAGTCGGCCGGCGGCCAGGTCACCGGCACCGTCGGGGCCGACGTGATCCTGGCGACCGGCCCGCGGCGATCGACGAGAGACCGGCCTAGTGCCCGTGCCGCAGCGCGGCGTGCAGGTCCCAGTTGAGCCGCGAGATCACGTCGAGCGGGATCTCCTTGGGGCAGGCGGCGGTGCACTCGCCGATGTTGGTGCAGCCGCCGAAGCCCTCGGCGTCGTGCTGGCCGACCATGTGCACGACCCGGCGGTCGCGCTCGGCCTGGCCCTGCGGCAGCTCGCCGAGGTGGGTGATCTTGGCGCCGAGGAACAGCGAGGCCGAGCCGTTCGGGCAGGCGGCGACGCAGGCGCCGCAGCCGATGCAGGTGGCGGCGTCGAAGGCCCGGTCGGCCTTGTCCTTGGGGACCGGTACGCGCGTGCGCGTCGGGGGCGGCGCCGGTGTTGACCGAGATGTAGCCGCCGGAGGCGATGATCCGGTCGAACGCGCGCCGATCGACGACGAGGTCCTTGATCACCGGGAACGGGTCGGCGCGCCACGGCTCGATGACGATCTCGTCGCCGTCCTCGAACGACCGCATGTGCAGCTGGCAGGTCGTGGTGACCTCGGGGCCGTGCGCCTGCCCGTTGATCATCAGGCCGCACATCCCGCAGATGCCCTCGCGGCAGTCGGAGTCGAAGGCGACCGGCTCCTCGCCCTTCGCGGATGAGCTCCTCGTTGAGCACGTCGAGCATCTCGAGGAACGACATGTCCTCGGAGACCGTCGTCGAGCTGGTAGGTGGCCATCGCCGCCGGCCGACGAGGCGTCGGGCTGGCGCCAGATCTTGAGCGTGACCTTCACTTGTAGCTCCGCTGCTTCATCTCGACGAACTCGTAGGTCAGGTGCTCCTTGTGCAGCACGGGCGTCGCCATTCGGCCGCCGGGTCGCCCGCCCACTCCCACGCGGCGACGTACGCGTACTGGTCGTCGTGGCGCAGCGCCTCGCCGTCCTCGGTCTGCGACTCGCCGCGGAAGTGGCCGCCGCACGACTCGCGCCGGTTGAGCGCGTCGATGCACATGAGCTCGCCGAGCTCGAGGAAGTCGGCGACCCGGCCGGCCTTCTCCAGCGACTGGTTGAGGCTCTCGGCCGAGCCGAGCACCTTCACGTTGCGGTGGAAGTCCTCGCGCAGGCCGCGGATCAGGTCGATCGCCTTGCGCAGCCCGTCCTCGGTGCGCTCCATGCCGCAGTACTCCCACATGATGTTGCCGAGCTCGCGGTGGTAGGAGTCGACGCTGCGGGTGCCGTTGGTGGTCAGGAACGCGTCGATCCGCGACCTGGACCGACTCCTGCGCCTCGACCACGGCCGGGTGGTCCTCGGGGACCCGGTCGAACGGGCCGTCGGCGAGGTAGTCGCGGATCGTGTTCGGCAGCACGAAGTAGCCGTCGGCCAGCCCCTGCATCAGCGCCGAGGCGCCGAGCCGGTTGGCGCCGTGGTCGGAGAAGTTGGCCTCGCCGGTGACGAACAGCCCGGGGATCGTCGACTGCAGGTCGTAGTCGACCCAGAGCCCGCCCATCACGTAGTGGACCGCCGGGTAGATCCGCATCGGGACCGCGTAGGGGTCCTCGCCCGTGATCCGGGCGTACATGTCGAAGAGGTTGCCGTACTTGGCCTCGATCGACGTCGCGGCCGAGCCGGTCGATCGCCTCGGCGAAGTCGAGGTAGACGCCGCGGCGTACGCCCTCGACCTCGGGGCCGACGCCGCGGCCCTCGTCGCACATGTTCTTGGCCTGCGCGGGAGGCGATGTCGCGGGGGACCAGGTTGCCGAACGCCGGGTAGATCCGCTCGAGGTAGTAGTCGCGGTCCTCCTCGGGGATCTCCCGCGGGTCCTTGTCGCAGTCCGCCTTCTTCTTCGGCACCCAGATCCGGCCGTCGTTGCGCAGCGACTCCGACATCAGGGTCAGCTTGGACTGGTGGTGGCCGGTGACCGGGATGCAGGTCGGGTGGATCTGGGTGTAGCACGGGTTGGCCATCAGCGCGCCCTTGCGGTGCGCGCGCCAGGTCGCGGTGACGTTGCAGCCCATCGCGTTGGTGGAGAGGAAGAAGACGTTGCCGTAGCCGCCGCTGGCGAGCACGACGACGTCGGCGAAGTAGGTCTCGATCTCCCCGGTCACCAGGTCGCGCACGATGATCCCGCGGGCCCGGCCGTCGACGACGATCAGCTCGAGCATCTCGTGGCGGGTGTAGCAGCGGACCGTGCCGGCCGCGACCTGCCGCTCCAGCGCCTGGTAGGCGCCGATCAGCAGCTGCTGGCCGGTCTGGCCGCGCGCGTAGAAGGTGCGCGAGACCTGGACGCCGCCGAACGAGCGGTTGTCGAGCAGCCCGCCGTACTCGCGGGCGAACGGGACGCCCTGGGCGACGCACTGGTCGATGATGTTCACGCTGACCTCGGCCAGCCGGTAGACGTTCGACTCGCGCGAGCGGTAGTCGCCGCCCTTGATGGTGTCGTAGAAGAGCCGGTAGACGGAGTCGCCGTCGCCCTTGTAGTTCTTGGCCGCGTTGATGCCGCCCTGCGCCGCGATCGAGTGCGCCCGGCGCGGGCTGTCCTGGTAGCAGAACGACTTCACGACGTAGCCGGCCTCGCCGAGCGTCGCCGCCGCGGAGGCGCCGGCCAGCCCGGTGCCGACCACGATGATCGAGAGCCGGCGCCGGTTGGCCGGGTTGGCGATCCGGGCCTCGAACTTGCGGGTGCCCCAGCGCTCCTCGAGCGGTCCGTCGGGCGCCTTGGTGTCTCGCGACCGGGTCGCCGTCGACGTAGTAGCCGGCCGCGTCGTCGTACTGCTCGCCGCCGGGCTCGCGGGTCGGGGAGGAGTCGAACGACAGCGTGGTGTCCGGCATGTCCGGCTTGTCGTCGGACGTGCCGTGCGGCGTGGTCATGAGATCACTCCGAGGAGGATGAAGATCGGCACCAGCGAGAAGCCGCCGGCGATGACGACGGCGAGCAGCACGCCCCAGCGCGTTGGCGTTGCGGCGGGCGCGTGCGTTGTTGGTCAGGCCGAGGGTCTGCGCGGCGCTCCACACGCCGTGCCGCAGGTGCATGGCCGAGCGCGACCATGGCCACGCAGGTAGATGAGCGTCAGCCACCAGACCTGGAACGAGTCGACCAGCAGGTCGTACGGGTCGTCGGTCGAGCCGCCGGCGACGTTGACCTTGCCGATCGTGAAGTTGAGCAGGTGCCAGACCAGGAACAGCAGGATCGTGACCCCGCCCCAGCGCATCCAGTCGCGAGGAGAACGTCGAGGCGCTGTTGCTTCTTCATCGACGTACCTCGTGGTGCGGGCCCGACCCGTGCGCCGCCACAGCACGAACGCGCACGTGACGTGGACGACCAGCGCGACGATCAGCGCCGCGCGGATCGCCCACAGCATGCCCTCGTGCGGCAGCTCGGGCTCGACCGATCGAGCGCAGGTGCTCGGCGTAGCTCGTTGTAGGCGTCGTGGCCGCTGAAGGCCTTGAGGTTGCCGTACATGTGCACGAGCACGAAGACGATGAAGACGACGCCGCTGGCCGCCATGAGCATCTTGAGCGCGATCGTCGACCGGACCGCTCGGGCTCCGGTGACGAGACCCGTCGTCTGGCCCGGACTCGGACGCGTGGTCGCCACGCCACGAGGCTATCGCGAGGCCGCCGGGACCCCTCCGGTGACGGGACAGGAAGATGGCCTGCGCCACACCACGACGGTCCGGCGGTCGGGGAGCTCGACGGTCGCGCGACGGTGGAAGCCGGCCGCGCGCGCGGCCTGCGCCATCAGGTCGGGGTCGACGACCGGGCCGATCTCGAACGACTGGCCCCGGGCGGTCAGCACCAGGCAGGCCGTCGTCGCCGAGCCCGTGGTCAGGTAGTCGGTCATCGCCTCCACATCGTTCGGTACGGAGACCGGGTCGACCATGGTGACGGCCAGCGCCGGCCGGCCCTCGAGCAGCTGCTCGAGCTGGACGGTGTTGAGGTTGAGCAGGCGGTGCCGGAAGCCGAACGTCGTGAACGCCGGACCCAGCTCGTCGAGCTGGCGTGCCACCCGCACCTGGGCGGCGTGCCAGGCCCGGCCCTGCGCGTCGGTGAGCTGCCCGTCGGTGGGGTGGAGCTGACCCCCACGGGTGTAGTTCTGGATGACGCCCACGCCGTTGACCAGGACGGCGTCGCCCACCCACGGCAGCTGGACCGCCCGCGGCCGCGCCAGCACCGTGGTCGGGTCCGCGGCGGCCGCCGTGTTGAGGGCGAGCACGGCCACCGAGGCCGACACCAGCACCCGGGCGGGCACTCGCGGGAGCCGCAGGAAGGCCCATCCCGTCAGCAGCGCCATGGCCGGGACGAGCGCGGAGGTGAAGCCCGAGCCCTTGTTGCCGGACGTCGTGAGCGCGACCAGCCCCCACGTCGTCCACACCGCGCTCGGCAGCAGCGGTGACCTGAGGACGGTCAGGGTCGCGCTCCGCAGCCCGTCGCGCTGCCACAGGCGGACGCAGGCCCACCCCAGCACCGCCGCGCCCACCGCCCAGAGCAGCACCATCGGCAGGCCCGACGTGGCGACGACGTACTGCGCCGTGGTCCGCCACGAGTCCGCCGAGAGCAGCGACTGGTCCTCGCCGTACGCCGCGCGGCCGGCGCCGTAGCCGAAGTCGGTGAGGTAGTCCCAGACGGCCTCACCGTTGCGCTGGTACCACGGTCCGGCGACCAGGACGGCGACCGCCGCGGCCAGCAGGAGGTTGAGCAGCCGCCGCCCGCGGGCCGGTCCGGCGGCCAGGAGCAGCAGCCCGACGACGACGAGCGCGGGCAGGAACGCGAGCGTGAGGGTGCGGGAGAGCGCGACGAGACCGACGCAGGCGCCGGCGGCGGCCGACCACCCGGTCCGCTCGAACCCGTTCGACCGCGCGACCGCCCAGAGCATCAGGGCGCTGCACGCCGCCGACGCGATCGCGAAGTTGTAGGAGCGGTGGAACATGATCACCATCGGCGCCGCGGCCGTGAGGGCGAGCGTCAGCCAGGCCAGCCGCGGTCCGCCCACCGCGTGCCCCAGCGCGTACGCCGCGATCAGCAGCACTGCGCCGAACGCGAGCGGGACCAGCAGCCCGGGCAGCACCCCGGGCCCGGTCACGAGGAACACCGGTGCGGTGAGCGCGGTCATGAGCGGCGCCTGGATGCTCGGCGCGAGGTAGGCGTCCCGGAAGCCGTCCAGGCCCCCGTCGTGCAGGCCGCGGTAGTCGTTGATCGCGATCGCCAGGTAGCCGGCCTCGTCGATGTCGACGGGCTGCCCGCGCCGGAACCGCCACAGCCACAGCGCGCCGAGCGCCACGAACGCCGCCACCGCCGCGCCGAGGAGCAGTGCCTGCGTCAGCCGTGGCCCGGGTCGGGTCACGCCGGCCTCAGCGCCAGCCCGATCCGGCGGAGCACGGCGGTGCGCCCGCCGCCCCAGGTCAGTGAGAGCCAGAAGTGGTGGTCGACCAGCCCCGCCAGGTCCGGGTCCTCGGTGAACCCGCCCAGCGCCTCGATCGCGGTGCGGCGGACCACGAAGCCGCGGGTGAGGTAGACCCGCTCGACCAGCCGCTGCGCCTCGGGCAGCACCAGGTTGACCAACGTCTCGCCGTACGTCGCGGGGCAGAGCACCGCGTCCAGCTCGGGGTCGTCGCGGAGCAGGTCGGCCATCCGCTCCAGCGCGTCGCCGATGGGCTCGTCGCCGTCGTCGAGGACCGCGACGAACGGCTCGTCCGTCGCCGCGAGGAGCCGGTTGCGGGCCACGCCCGGGTGCACGGAGCCGTCGAGGGGGGTGCGCAGCAGGCGTAGCCGGCCGTCGTCGGTCGGTGTCGGCTCGGCGCCGCGGTCGCATCGGTGCCGGCTCGAGGCCCGCGGGCGCCCACGGGCCGCCGCCCGGCGCGGGCAGCCAGGCCGCTCGGTGCGCGACCGGCTCGACCACCTCCGGTGTGGTCGCGTGCGCAGGTGGCGCCGCGGCCACCCGCAGCGCCACCTCGACCAGCTCGGCGGCGGGGCCGGCCAGGTCGAGCCGCTCGCGGCACAGGTCGTACGCCGCCGCCGCCAGCGCGGCCCGGCGCGGCTCGTCGGCCGCGAGCTCGGCAGCCACCCGGCCGACGTCCTCCGCGTCGGCCACCAGGAGGTGCTCTCCGGGCCGGAGCGGGCCGAGGTCGTCGGAGGGCTCGGTGACCACGGCACAGCCGTTGGCGATCGCCTCCAGCACCCGGACCCACTCGAGGGACGTCTTGGTGCCGCGGTGCAGGTTCACCAGCACCTTGCTGCGGGCCAGCAGGTCCCACTTCGCGGGCCCGACCACGAAGTCGGGCCGGGCCCCGGTCATCTGCTCGTGCGGCGGGATCAGCAGCTCGGTGTGCAGGCCGGCCAGGTCACGTGCCGCGCGCGCCAGGACCCGAGCCGGCGCTCGTCCGCGGTGCCGAGGTAGACGACGTCCACGTCGCGCTCGACCGGCCGGCCCCGCCACCGGTCCCAGCCCGCGACGTACCCGAGAGGGAAGTGGCCGGCCTCGAGCCCGCGCGCGGCCAGCTCCGCCACCGAGTCGCCCGAGATCTCGAACCGCGCCGCACAGGCGGCGGCGTGCAGCGCCGAGGTCTCGAACTCCTCGGTGCCCGGGTGCTCGACCCCGAAGGCGACGGTCCGCGCGCCCAGGGCCGGGTCCTCGGCGGGCGGCAGCAGGAAGTACTCGTGCGGCACCACCACCGCGACGGTCCGCTCGTCGGCGATCTCGGAGACCAGCCCGTCGTGGGTCATCGCCTCGACGTCCGGCCGGTCGAGGGCGCGCACGGCGTCGGCGACCGCGGCGAGGAGCTCGGCCATGAACACGCTGCCGCCCGGCTTCGAGACGAACGCGAGACGCACCGTCTCGCCGCGGTACGGCGGCACGACGGAACGGTAGCGAAAGTGTCCTTGCTACCGTCGAGAGGTGCAGTTGGGGGGTCAGCGGCGCGCTCGGGCCACCGCGGGGGACATCCGGTTCAGGGGGCGGCTCGACGAGCCGGTCGCGGGAACCGTGCTGCTCCGCGGCCTCAACCACGTCGGGGGCTGGGCGGTGCACGCGCGGCGCCGGCTGGTCGGTGTGGTGGTGACGGTGGACGGCCGCCCGTCCGCCTTCGTCTCGGAGTTCCACGAGCGCAACGACGTCACGGAGCGCTGGTCGGGCCAGTTCGCCGACACCGCCGGAGCCGGCTGGTCGACGACTCTCGACCTGAGCTCCGTCGCCGGGGACGAGGTGATCGTCTCGGCGTACGCCGTCCTCGAGCCCGGACCGCGACCCGCCGAGGACGCGCCGCGGCTGGGCAAGGTGCGGCACCTCGGGACGGTGCGCTGCCAGGTGCGCGGCGAGGTCGCGCACTTCCACCGGCCTCCGTTCCTCGACGCCGGCTTCTCCCGGGTCGAGGGGGTCGTGCGGACCGCGCACGAGGTGGGCCGGGTCGAGCTCTACCGCGACGGCGAGCCGGTGGGACCGATGCGGCTGACCCCGGTCCCGGAGCTGCGGCACGGCCGGCTGGCGTTCACCACCCGGTTCGACTCCGTGTTCGAGGTGCCCGCCGAGGCCGCCACGGTGACGCTGACGGCCTCGGTCGAGCTGCTGGACGGGACCACGGTCGAGGTCGCCCCCTGGACACCCGAGGTGCGCACGACGCTGCCCCCGGCGCGGCCCGACGCCGCGCGCTGCGCGATCGTGCGGAGTCGCACCGACGAGCGGCTCGCGGCCCTGGCCCGCGGCATCGCGCCCGACGGGGAACGGGTCCTGGTCACCACCCACGACCTCAACCTCGGCGGCGGACAGCTCTACCTGCACGAGCTGATGCTCCGGCTGGCCCGGCGTGGCGTCCGGTTCGCGCTCACCAGCCCCCGGTCCGGCGTCCTCGTCGACGAGCTCGAGGCGATGGGTGTCCCCGTGCTCGTCACCGGACCCACTCCCGTGCAGGACCCCGAGGCGTACGAGGCGCACGTGGCCCTGATCGGCGCGTGGGCGGTGCAGCACGGCTGCACGACCGCCCTCGCCAACACGATGCTCGCGTTCACCGGGGCCGACGCCGCGGTGCGGCTCGGCCTGCCGCTGACCTGGGCGATCCACGAGAGCTACGCCCTGGGCCGGTTCTGGACCGAGGCGCACGGGATCGCGGCCACCCACCCCTACGTCATGGAGCGGGCCGAGCGGAGCCTGCGGGCCGCCGGCCGGGTGGTGTTCGAGGCGGCGGAGACCCAGCGCCTGTTCGCCGAGCACCTCTCGCCGGGGGTCGGTGTGGTCGTCCCCTACGGCGTCGACCTCGACGGCATCGCCGGCTACCGCGACGCCGTCGACCGGCGCGCCCTCCGCGCCGAGCTGGGGCTGGGCGCGGACACCCGCACGCTGCTCTGCCTCGGCACCATCGAGCCCCGCAAGGGCCAGCTCGGCCTGGCCCAGGCCTTCGCGCGGTCGCGTCGGCTCCGCGACCTCGACATCGAGCTGGTGTGCGTGGGGGCCGTCCCCGGGTCGGCCCAGGCCGAGGAGCTGGGACAGGTCGTCGCCGGGCTCGGCGACCGGCGGATCCGCGTGGAGCCGGTGCAGCCCGACGTCTACCGCTGGTACCACGCGAGCGACGTCCTGGTCTGCGCCTCCGACGTCGAGTCGCTGCCGCGGACCATGCTGGAGGCGATGGCCTTCGGGCGACCGGTCGCGTCCACCGCGGTCTTCGGGATCCCGGAGCTCGTCGAGGACGGCGTCTCGGGGTGGCTGTGCGGCGACCGCGACCTCGGGGCGCTGCGTCAGATGCTGGAGCGCGTGGGCGCGTGCAGCCCGCAGGACCTGGCGGCGATGGGGGCGCGCGCTCGCGAGGTCGTCACCAGCCGGCACGACCCCGCCGTCTACGAGCGCTACTACCTCGACCGGGTGGCCGGCGCGCTGGGCGCGGCCGTGGTGGCGGGAGGTGACGAGCGATGAGCACACACGGGGAAGGCCGGACGCTGGCCGTCGTCGGCCACGGGTTCATCGGGAGGCGCGTCGCCCGGGCTGGGCTGGCGCGGGGCTGGAAGGTCCGCTCGCTGTCCCGCCAGGAGGTGTCGGCGCCGACCGAGCCCGGACACGAGGTCGTCACCGGCGACGCCCGCCACGGCGACCAGGTCGCCGGGTTGCTCGAGGGGGCTGACCACGTCGTGTTCGCGGCCGGCACGGCCCGGCCGGCGGAGTCCAA
Organism: uncultured Actinomycetota bacterium; assembly: GCA_963791175.1. Classification (GTDB taxonomy): domain Bacteria; phylum Actinomycetota; class Actinomycetes; order Propionibacteriales; family Nocardioidaceae; genus Nocardioides. The sequence goes on along the minus strand of CAWBRC010000004.1, from coordinate 327,640 downwards.
CGAGCACCCCATGCGCGAGATCGCGGCGAACCTCGGCCCCTTGCTGACCACGCTCCAGGCGATGCGCAACACCTCGGTCGGATCGATGACGCTCATCTCGTCCGGCGGCACGGTCTACGGCCCGGACGCGCCGACGCCGACCCCGGAGTCGGCGCCGCTGTGGCCGATCAGCGCGTACGGCGTGCTGAAGGTCGCCTCCGAGCGCTACGTCGCCCTGCACGCCCGCGAGCACGGCCTGGCCGCCGACATCCTCCGCGTCGCCAACGTCTACGGCCCCGGCGAGCCGCACCACGGCTCCCAGGGGCTGATCGGGGTCACCCGGACCGCGCTGCGGTCGGGCTGGCCGGTGGTCGTCTACGGCGACGGCTCGGCCCGCCGCGACTTCGTCCACGTCGACGACGTCGCAGACGCCGTGGTGGCCCTGGCTCGCCGCCCCGACGGCACCCGCGTGCTCAACGTCGGGTCGGGTCGCTCCGAGAGCGTCCTCGACGTCATCCACATGGTGGCCCGCTCGATCGGCACCGAGGTGGAGCTGGACCGCCAGCCCGGCCGCCCCAGCGACGTCCCCGTCGTCCAGCTCGACGTGAGCGCGCTGCGCGCCACCATCGACTTCGAGCCCCGCGACCTGGCCACCGGGCTGGGCGAGGGGCCGGCCGCCCCGGTGTGACATATCCCGCGTTGAGGGGGTACCCCGGGGGCAACTGGTTCCACTTCGGCGTGGCAGTGTGCACACTGCGGCAGGAACGTCAGCCCAGCGCAGGTGACAGCGCAGCAGCGGAGGTGGTCATTCATGGCGTCGACGGACGCGCGTGAATCGACGGTGCAGGCCAGTGACGGACCGATGGCGGCGGGGGTCGGCGGACCGACCCGGGCCAGCATCGGCGTCCGGACGCTCCGGCAGGACCGGTGGTGGCTCTACCCGGCGGCGACCTTCACGGTCTTCTTCTCGTTCGTCATCTACGCGACGGTCCGCGCCTTCATGGGCAGCCACTACTTCTCCGAGCCGTACCTCTCGCCGTTCTACTCGCCGTGCCTCGGCGACTGCGTCGAGGGCTCGTCGGACTTCGGCCAGCCGTTCGAATGGTGGCCGCTCTCGGCGGCGCTGATCATCCTGATCTTCCCGCTGGGCTTCCGGATGACCTGCTACTACTACCGCAAGGCCTACTACCGCTCGTTCTGGCTGTCGCCGCCGGCCTGCGGCGTCGCCGAGCCGCACGCGAAGTACACCGGCGAGACCCGCTTCCCGCTGATCCTCCAGAACGTCCACCGCTGGTTCTGGTACGCCGCCGTGGTCGTCGCCGCTGATCCTGACCTACGACGTGATCCTGGCCTTCGGCCCGGCCGAGGGCGAGCCCGACGGCATCCACATGGGGCTCGGCACCGTGCTGATGCTGATCAACGTCGTGCTGATCTGGCTCTACACGCTCTCGTGCCACTCCTGCCGCCACATCATCGGTGGCCGGCTGCGGCACTTCAGCAAGCACCCGGTGCGCTACAAGATGTGGACCTTCGTCTCCAAGCTCAACGCCCGGCACGCGCAACTACGCGTGGTACTCGCTGTTCTCCGTCGCCCTGGTCGACCTCTACATCTTCCTGCTGGCGGCCGGGCGTGTTCGACGACCCGCGGTTCTTCTGAGGAGGTCGCTGACATGACCGAGACCACTGCGTCCACCCCCTCGGCGGGCACCGCCGAGAAGCACCAGTACGACGTCGTCGTGATCGGTGCCGGCGGCTCCGGCCTGCGCGCCGCGATCGCCGCACACGACGCCGGTGCGAAGACCGCGATCGTCTGCAAGTCGCTGCTCGGCAAGGCGCACACCGTGATGGCCGAGGGCGGCATCGCCGCGGCCATGGGCAACCGCTGGCCCGAGGACAACTGGGAGGTGCACTTCCGCGACACCATGCGTGGCGGGAAGATGCTCAACAACTGGCGGATGGCCCAGCTGCACGCCCAGGAGGCGCCCGAGCGGGTCCAGGAGCTCGAGGACTGGGGCGCCCTCTTCGACCGCACCGAGGACGGGCTGATCTCCCAGCGCGACTTCGGCGGCCACCGCTACGCCCGGCTCGCCCACGTCGGCGACCGCACCGGCCTGGAGATGATCCGCACCCTCCAGCAGCGCGCCGTCGCCCTCGGCATCGACGTGCTTCATGGAGTGCACGGTCACCGAGCTGTTCAAGGACGCGCGACGGCGCGATCACCGGTGCGTTCGGCTACTGGCGCGAGACCGGCGTCGTTCATCGCCTTCGAGGCGCCGTCCGTCATCCTCGCGACCGGCGGCATCGGCAAGTCGTTCAAGGTCACCTCCAACTCGTGGGAGTACACCGGCGACGGCCACGCGCTCGCGCTGCGCGCCGGCGCCGTCGCTGATCAACATGGAGTTCGTCCAGTTCCACCCGACGGGGATGGTCTGGCCGCCCTCGGTGAAGGGGCTGCTGGTCACGGAGTCGGTCCGCGGCGACGGCGGCATCCTGAAGAACTCCGAGGGCAAGCGGTTCATGTTCGACTACATCCCGGAGTTCTTCAAGGCGGAGACGGCCGACAACGTCGAAGAGGCCGACCGCTGGTACGACGACAAGAAGAACAACCGCCGGCCACCCGAGCTGCTGCCGCGTGACGAGGTCGCCCGCGCGATCAACTCCGAGATCAAGGCCGGCCGGGGATCACCGCACGGCGGCATCTACCTCGACATCGCCTCGCGGCGGATCGCCGGAGTTCATCCACAAGCGGCTGCCGTCGATGTACCACCAGTTCAAGGAGCTGGCGGACGTCGACATCACCAAGGAGCCGATGGAGATCGGCCCGACCTGCCACTACGTCATGGGCGGCGTCGAGGTCGACCCCGACACCGAGCTCTCCGGCGTCAACGGCCTGTACGCCGTGGGCGAGTGCTCGGGCGGCATGCACGGCTCGAACCGGCTCGGCGGCAACTCGCTCTCCGACCTGATCGTGTTCGGCAAGCGGGCCGGCGAGGCCGCGGCGGCGTACGCCTCGAGCTCGCGAGTCGCGCTGGTCGATCGACGACGAGCTGGCGGCGGCCGAGGAGGCCGCGCTGGCGCCGTTCGACCCCAAGGGCGACGAGAACGCCTACACGATCCAGGCCGACCTCCAGCAGTCGATGAACGACCTGGTCGGCATCATCCGCACCGCCGACGAGCTCGAGCAGTCGCTCAAGGAGATCGAGGCAGCTCAAGGAGCGCGCCAAGCAGCTCAAGGTCGAGGGCGGCCGCGCCTACAACCCGGGCTGGCACCTCTCGATCGACATCCACAACATGCTGCTCGTCTCGGAGTGCATCGCGAAGGCGGCGCTGGCCCGCCAGGAGTCGCGCGGTGGCCACACCCGCGACGACTTCCCCGGACCCGAACCCGGAGTGGGGCGCGAAGAACCTCGTGCTCACGCTCAACTCCGCCGGCGACGGCGTGGACCTGGCCGAGAAGCCGCTGCCCGTCATGCCCGACGAGCTCAAGGCCTTCTTCGAGGACAAGTGAGGACACCCAGTGACCGAGCTGAAGATGCGTGTCTGGCGCGGCGACGACCAGGGCGGCGAGCTCCAGGACTACACCGTCGAGGTCTCCGAGGGCGAGGTCGTCCTCGACGCCATCCACCGGCTGCAGGCCACCCAGGCCGGCGACCTCGCGGTGCGCTGGAACTGCAAGGCCGGCAAGTGCGGCTCCTGCTCGGCCGAGATCAACGGCCGGCCGCGGCTGCTGTGCATGACCCGGCTCTCGGACTTCGAGCCGGACGAGACCATCACGGTCACGCCGGTCCGGACCTTCCCGATCGTCCGGGACCTGGTCACCGACGTCTCCTACAACTACGAGAAGGCCTCCGAGCTGCCCGTCGTTCTCGCCGCCGCCCGCGCGACGCCGACGGCAAGCGCCGGATGGCCCAGATCGACGTCGAGCGCGGCCAGGAGTTCCGCAAGTGCATCGAGTGCTTCCTGTGCCAGAACGTCTGCCACGTCATCCGTGACCACGAGGACAACAAGCCGGCCTTCGCCGGGCCCGCGCTTCTTCCTCCGGTACGCCGAGCTCGACATGCACCCGCTCGACACCCACGACCGCCGCGAGCTCGCCCAGGCGGCGGCCGGCATCGGCATGTGCAACATCACCAAGTGCTGCACCGAGGTCTGCCCCGAGGGCATCAAGATCACCGACAACGCGATCATCCCGATGAAGGAGCGCGTGGCCGACAAGAAGTACGACCCGCTGGTGTGGCTCGGCGCCAAGATCGGCCTCCGCAACAAGGACGACGACGGCCGCGAGACCGCGCCGAAGCGCGAGGGGAGCCCGGTCAAGCGGCCGGCGTCCAGGGCCTGACCCCGCCGTCAGCTCGCCAGGACCGTCGGCGGTCCCGGTCACCACGGCGTACGGCGGGGCGCTGCCCGGTCTACGCGGAGAAGGTTCCGAGGAACTGACCCAGCGACGGCCTGCCGAGGTGTCCCGCCTCCTGCATGATCCCCGGGGTCTCCGGGTCCGTGGCGAACGCCGTCCAGCCGGCCTCGTCCCAGTCGAAGATCGCCCACACGCGGTCCTCCTCGATCGGGTCGCGGTACGCTGCGTCCTGACCCGTGCATGCTGCCGCCCCGGCGTGGTCTCCGACCGTCAGCCCACCCGGCCGGATTGCGACAGGGACGGTGCCGGGTGGCCGCAGCGCCTGGCATGCCTCGGCTCGGCGTCGTCGGCCGTGCAGTCGCCGGCATCTGCGTCAGCGCGGCGCTGGTGCCGAGCCTGGGACGACGGGGCGGTGCCGGGCCACGTCGAGCTGGTTCGAGCGCTGTCGCCGCCGCCCGGCCAGGAGATCCATGGCCGCGCCGGTGGCGGCCCACCGATCCGGTCGTTCGTCGCCCCACGTGTCGCGCAGCCGAGGGCCGAGGTCGGCGAGCGCCGGCACGTGGTGGAAGCTGGCCGGCTCCCGGGCCATGGCCCCGAGCAGGGTGCCCGCGACCGCGGGTCGGTCGAGGCGTTCGAACAGGGCCGGAAGGCTGGCCAGGGTGATCATGAGCTGGGCCACGGCGCCGGTGCGCAGGAAAGCCTCGATGGCGGTGCCGAACAGGGTCAGCGCGGTCTCGAGCTGACCGTCCGAGGTGTGCAGCAGGGCCGCGTCGCGGGCCAGGAAGCCCTCGAAGAAGCGCACGTCGTGTGCGGCCGTGTACGCCACGGCCTCGTCCCACGTCTCCAGCGCCCGCTGTGGGTCCGCCTTCGACCAGGCCAACCCGACGATCCACGACGTGTAGGCGATCCAGTACGGGTTGCCCAGGTCGCGCGCCGCCACGACCGCCGCGTCCGTGAGCTCCAGCGCCTCGTCGACCCGACCCGCCGACTGGAGCCCGTCGACGTACGCCGCGATCCCGTACGCCCGGCTGGTGCCGGGCAGTGCGGCGACGTCTCGCGTCAGCTCGATGTAGCGATCCAGGTTGCCGTTGTAGACCTGTCCGAGGGCTTCGATGAACCTGGCGTACCCGGGCTCGCACGACTCGTAGTCGGGTTGGGTCTCCAGCTCGGTGGCGCGGTGGGCGTGCGTGGTCGCGGCCGCGGCCCGGCCGACGAAGCAGGCGTACCCCGCGGCGGCGTACAGCCTGGGCAGCCGCCGGACGTCCGCGTGCGTCGCCTGCTCGAGCAGTCCCTCGGCCCATCCGATGGTCTCGAACAGCTCGACCGAGAAGCCCATCAGCGCCGCGTGGGCGGCGAGGTCGGTCGCCACCGTGACCTGGCCGCGGTCCACGCTCCACCGCAAGCCGGAGCGCAGGTTGGCCAGCTCGACCTGCACCCAACCGACCTGGTCATGCCATCCGGGTCCGTTCCAGACCTCCCACCGTGCGGCGGCTTCGTTCGCGAAGTGAGCGGCATGCCGGTCGCGGGCTGAGTCTCCTTCGCCCGCCTCCGAGAGCTTCTCGTGGGCGTAGGTCCGGATGGTCTCGAACATGCTGTACCGCGTCCGCGCGGCCCCGTGGTGGGCGACGACCAGGGACTTGCGCACCAGCGAGTCCAGGAGCCGCAGGACCTCCACGTCGTCGTCGGAGCGGGCGACGACGCGCAGCGACCGCAGCTCGAAGCCACCGGCGAAGACCGACGCCGTCCGGAGCAGCGCGCGCTCGGTGTCGTCCAGGAGGTCGTAGGACCAGGCCACCGTGCTGCGCAGCGTCGACTGCCGATCCGGTCCGTGCTCCGGCCCGGTCAGCAGCCGGAACCGGTCGGTGAGCCGGTCCCGCACCTCGGCCGCACTCATGGCGGCCATCCGCGCCGCGGCCAGCTCGATGCCGAGCGGAAGCCCGTCGAGCGTCTCGCAGATCTCGACCACCGCCGCTGCGGTCTGCTCGTCGAAGATGCCGAAGCCCGGCCGGACCGTGCCGGCCCGCTCCACGAACAGGGTCACCGCGTCGGACGTCACGCCACCGGCCAACGCCAACGGCTCGACCGACACCACCACCTCGCCGGCCAGCACCAACCTCTCTCGCGACGTCGCGGCGAACCGTGGTTGGTCGGAGCGGGCGATGACCCGTGCGATCGCCGCCACGGCTGCGGACAGGACGTGCTCGCAGTTGTCGATGACGATGAGCAGGCGACGCCCGGCCACCGACTCGGCCACGGCATCGATCACGGGTGTGTCGCCCTGCGGGGTGATGCCGAGGGCCTGGGCGATGGCGTCGGGCACCGCCCGGGGGTCACCGACCGGCGCCAGCTCGACCAGCCACACGCCGTCGGGGAACTCGTCGGCCAGGGACGCCGCCGCGGCCAGGGCCAGCCGCGTCTTGCCCACCCCGCCGACACCGCTCAACGTCACGAGCTGGTGGGTCCGGACCAGGGTCGGCGGCCCTGGTCGCGGACGTGCGGGCGACGACGACCTGATCGCTGGTCAGCAGCGCCGAGCTGATCGTCCGGTGACCGGCGACAGATGGCGTCGAGCAACTGCCCGTCGACCGCCGCCGGCTGCGAGCACGCTCGGCGTCCGCCGGCCAGCGAGCTCGACCGCAGACGCCGGCGAGCGCCACCAGCGCGCCGACGACGCGAGGCGCCTGGCCCGGCGCCGATCGCCGTCCGATCGACGGGCGGCGCACGCGTGGGACGTCTCCTCGAGCCTGGGCCGCGCCATCGAGTTCCCACCCGACTGGATCCCGAGAATGACCGGCGTCGTGGAGCTGACCTGCACCGAGCACACCGTCGAGATCGGGCTGGTCAAGCCACCCACCACGCCACCCGGCGACGCCACGGACACCCAGCGGTTGATGGCCGCCGCGGGACGGACGATCCCGACCTGAGTGCTGGCCGGCCGCTGACCAGCTGTGGGGGGCTTCGGGTGACGACTGCGCGTGGCCGACCGGAAGGCCTGAGCCAGTTGTTCGGCGGTTCCCAGGGGCCGGCCGCTTGTGGTGTCCGTCTGCGGCGCAACGAAGACTCCGACAGTGCAGGAAATTCGACCCACGAGCGCCAATTTCCTGCACTGTCGCGGAGCGGCGCTCATGGCCAAGACCCGACCGACGATTGTCACGTCACTCAGCGGCGGGTTACCGCTCGCCCACCGGTTCGTAGCCGGCGAAGGACCGGGTGAACGACCCGGTGCCGTGGGTCGCCGAGCGCAGGTCGATCGGGTAGCGGACCAGCTCGCTGGCCGGCACGTGCGCACGCACCACGGCCATGCCCGTCGGCGGTGTCCTGGCCGAGCACCCGGCCGCGCCGCGCGGCCAGGTCGCTCATCACCGTGCCGACCAGGTCGTCGGGGACCGTGCACCTCGACCTCGTCGTACGGCTCGAGGAGCACCACGCCGGCCGTCTCGGCGGCCTCGCGCAGCGCCAGCGCGCCGGCGCTCTGGAAGGCCATGTCCGAGGAGTCGACGCTGTGCGCCTTGCCGCCGGTGAGCGTCACCCGGACGTCGACCATCGGGTGGCCGGCGCAGCCGCGCTCCATCTGGGCGCGGATGCCCTTCTCGACCGACGGGATGAACTGCCGCGGCACGACGCCGCCGACGACCCGCTCGGCGAACTCGAACCCGGAGCCCGCGGGGGAGCGGCTCGACCTCGATCTCGCAGACGGCGTACTGGCCGTGGCCGCCGGACTGCTTCACGTGCCGGCCGAGCGCCGTTGCCGGGGCGCGGCCAGGGTCTCGCGCATCGGCACCACGACCTCGACCTGGCTGACCGAGACGCCGAACCGCTCGGACAGCCGCTCGAGGGCGGCGTCGGCGTGCGCCTCGCCCATCGTCCAGAGCACCAGCTGGCCGGACTCGCCGGTCGCCCATCTCGACCCGCAGCGACGGGTCCTCGGCGGCCAGCCGGGACAGCGCGGTCGACAGCTTGTCCTCGTCGGACTTGGTCGCGGCCTCGATCGCCACCGGCAGCAGCGGCGTCGGCAGCGACCACGGCCGCAGCACCCGCGGGTCCTCGACCGAGGAGAGCGTGTCGCCGGTCTCCGCCCGGGTCAGCCGGCCGACCGTGGCGATGTCGCCGCAGACCACCCGGCTGCGCCGGCTGCAGCGCTGGCCGAACGGGTAGGACAGCGCGCCGACCCGCTCGTCGTCGTCGTGGTCGGCGTGGCCCGACTCGGCGCCGAAGAACGACGTGAGGTGTCCGGACACGTGCACCGGCCGGTCCGGGTCGAGGGTGCCGGAGAAGACCCGGACCAGGCTGACCCGGCCGACGTACGGGTCGCTCGTGGTCTTCACGACCTCGGCGACGAGCGGCCCGTGCGGGTCGCACGTCACCGGCGTCGGCGGCCGCTCCGGCCGGGGTGAACGTCGCCGGGCTGGGGTGCTCGCTGGGCGCCGGGAAGCCGCGCACCATCAGGTCGAGCAGCTCGTCGCAGCCCACGCCGCTGCGTCGAGCAGGCCGGGACGACGGGGAAGAAGGTGCCGCGCGCCATCGCGCGGTGCAGGTCCTCGAGCAGCGCGTCCTCGGTGACCGACTCGCCCTCGAGGTAGCGGTCCATCAGCCCCTCGTCCTCGGACTCCTCGATGATCCCCTCGATCAGGGCGGCGCGGGCCTCCTCGTGCTCCTCGCCGCCGTCCGACCCGAGCAGCCCGACGAGCGCCGGTCACCTCGGTGCCGGACATGACCGGGACGTACAACGGGAGCACCTTGTCACCGGTGCTCCCGAACGTCGCCTGGGCTGCCGCCAGCACCCCGGGGTAGTCGGCCCGGGCGTGGTCGAGCTTGGTCACCACCACCGCACGCGGCATCCCGACGTCGGCGCACTCGCGCCACAGCATCGCGGTGACCGGTCGACCGGCTCGTTGGCCGCGGTGACGAACAGCGCGCAGTCGGCGGCCCGCAGCCCGGCGCGCAGCTCGCCCACGAAGTCGGCGTACCCGGGGGTGTCGATGAGGTTGACCTTCACGCCGCGGTGCACGACCGGGCGCCACGGCGAGCGACATCGAGCGGCCGTGCGCCCGCTCGCCGGGCTCGAAGTCGGAGACCGTGGTGCCGTCGGCGACCGTCCCGGCGCGGGTCAGGGCGCCGCTGCGGACGAGCAGGGTCTCCAGGAGGGTCGTCTTGCCACCGGAGCTCGGGCCCACCAGCACGACGTTGCGTATCTCATCGGGCTTGAGGGCCTCGAGATCTTGTCTGCCGGCTGCACGAGCTCCTTTGTCCGCCATGGGGACACGTTGCTCCTGCTCAGGCGCCCGGACGGCAACCCATGGCATGGACAAATTCACAGTCGATGGCCCTGACGTCGGCTGCGAACCTACGCTTCCAGCGTGACCGAGGAGCAGACCGTCGAGGGCGGCCTGGCCGAGCCCGAGGAGCTCGAGCCGGACCAGGGCAGCCTCGACCTGGCCGCGCCCGAGGACCGGCACGACCGCGCCGAGTGGGAGGCCGCGGCCGCCGCGGTGCTGCGCAAGGCCCGCCGGCTCGGCGACGACGACCCCGACGCGCAGGTCTGGGACAAGCTCACCCGGACCACCCTCGACGGCATCGGCATCACCCCGCTCGGTACGCCGGACCTCCTCGACGACCTGATCACCGGCGGCCGGCCCACGCGCGCGGGGGCGTGGGACATCCGTGCGCACCTCGCCGTCACCGACGCCAAGACCGACAACGAGACCCTGCTCACCGACCTCGAGGGCGGGGTCACCTCGCTGTGGCTCGAGGCCGACGAGGACACCGACTGGGCGATCGCTGCTCGACGGCGTCCTGCTCGACCTCGCGCCGGTGGTCCTGCAGACGACCGAGGCCGGTGCCCGCGCCTTCCTGCGAGTACGCCGACGGCCGCGAGCTGCACCCGCGCACCAACCTCGGCCTCGACGCCCGGCGCGCCACCCGGGAGCTGGCCGACCGGGCCTGGCAGACTGGGCGTGCGCGTCTTCGTCGTCGACGCGACCGAGGTCCACGACCGCGGCGCGTCCGACGTCCAGGAGCTCGCCCACTCGCTCGCCGTCGGCGCGACGTACCTCCGCACCCTGACCGACGTCGGGTTCGACCTCGACGAGGCCGCCAAGATCGTCGAGTTCCGCTACGCCGCGACCGACGAGCAGTTCACCGACGATCGCCAAGCTCCGCGCCGCCCGCCGGCTCTGGGCGCGGGTCCTCGAGCTCAGCGGGACCGGCGAGCCGCGACGCAGCACCAGCACGCCGTGACCAGCCGGCCGATGCTGAGCAAGTACGACCCCTGGGTGAACATGCTGCGCACCACCGTCGCCGCGTTCGCGGCGGGCGTGGGCGGCGCGGACGCCGTCACCGTGCTGCCCTTCGACAGCCCGCTCGGGCACGCCCGACGCGTTCGGCCGCCGGATCGCCCGCAACACCAGTCGCCCTGCTCATCGACGAGTCGCACGTCGCCACCGTCGCCGACCCGGCCGGCGGCGCGTACGCCGTCGAGAAGCTCACCGACGACCTCGCCGTCGCCGCCTGGGAGCTGTTCGGCCGGCTCGACGAGGGTGCGGACCTCGACGCCGAGATCGCCGACGACCGTCGCCGCAGCGCGACCGCGAGGTGGCCACCCGCAGCGCCCGCTGACCGGGCTCACCGAGTTCCCGAACCTCGCCGAGACGCTGCCCGAGCGCGGTCGCCGGCCCGCGAGGCGGAGGTCCGCCGCTACGGCGCGGCGTTCGAGGCCCTGCGCGACGACCCGCTGGCCGAACCGGTCTTCCTGGCCACCGATGGGCACGGTCGCCGCAGCACACCGCGCGGGCGACGTTCGCCACCAACCTGCTCGCCGCCGGCGGCATCGCCGTCGACGTCGCCGGCCCGACCGAGACCGCCGACGACCTGGTCGCGGCGTACGACGGCCAGCAGGTCGTCTGCCTGGCCGGCACCGACGCGGCCTACGACGGGTGGGCGCCGAGGCGGCCGCGGCGCTGCGCGAGGCCGGGCGCCGCGTGGGTGATCGTCGCCGGCAAGCCGCGCGACTGGGCCGACGACTCCTGCGCGATGGGTGTCGACGCGCTCGACTTCCTGACCCGCACGAGGGAGAAGCTGGCATGAGCGTCCCGGAGAGCTTCGCCGGCCTGCCCCTGAGCGACGCGTCTGCGGGCGCGGTCGGCGGCGACCTGGGCCGCAGACGCGGTCGCGAGCCCTGGACCGAGCCCGGAGGGGATCGACATCCTCCCGGTCTACGGGCCCGAGCACCTCGAGGGGCTCGACGCCCTCGACACCTGGCCCGGGCTGTCGCCGTTCCTGCGCGGCCCCTACCCGACGATGTACACCACCCAGCCGTGGACGATCCGGCAGTACGCCGGCTTCTCGACCGCCGAGGAGTCCAACGCGTTCTACCGCCGCAACCTCGCGGCCGGCCAGAAGGGGCTCAGCGTCGCCTTCGACCTCGCCACCCACCGCGGCTACGACTCCGACCACCCGCGGGTGCGCGGCGACGTCGGCATGGCCGGGCGTGGCGATCGACTCGATCTACGACACCCGCACCCTCTTCGACGGCATCCCGCTCGACGAGATGTCGGTGTCGATGACCATGAACGGCGCCGTGCTGCCGGTGCTCGCGCTCTACATCGCCGCGGCCGAGGAGCAGGGGGTGAAGCCGGAGCAGCTCAGCGGGACCATCCAGAACGACATCCTCAAGGAGTTCATGGTCCGCAACACCTACATCTACCCGCCCGAGCCGAGCATGCGGATCATCTCCGACATCTTCAGCTACACCGCGGCGCGGATGCCCCGCTTCAACTCGATCTCGATCTCCGGCTACCACATCCAGGAGGCCGGGGCGACGCAGGACCTCGAGCTCGCCTACACGCTCGCCGACGGCGTCGAGTACATCCGGGCCGGCCTCGCGACCGGGATGACCATCGACCAGTTCGCACCGCGGCTCAGCTTCTTCTGGGCGATCGGGATGAACTTCTTCATGGAGGTCGCCAAGCTGCGCGCGGCCCGGGCGCTGTGGAGCCGGCTGGTCCGCGAGTTCGACCCGCAGAACCCCAAGTCGCTGAGCCTGCGCACCCACTCCCAGACCAGCGGCTGGTCGCTGACCGCGCAGGACGTCTTCAACAACGTCGGCCGCACCTGCATCGAGGCGATGGCCGCCACCCAGGGCCACACCCAGTCGCTGCACACCAACGCCCTCGACGAGGCGATCGCGCTGCCGACCGACTTCTCGGCCCGGATCGCCCGCAACACCCAGCTGCTGCTCCAGCAGGAGAGCGGTACGACGGGCACCATCGACCCCTGGGCCGGCTCCTACTACGTCGAGCGGCTGACCCACGACCTCGCCGAGCGGGCGTGGGCGCACATCCAGGAGGCCGAGCGGGCCGGCGGCATGGCGAAGGCGATCGAGCAGGGCATCCCGAAGATGCGCATCGAGGAGGCCGCTGCCCGCACCCAGGCCCGGATCGACTCCGGCGTCCAGAAGGTGATCGGCGTCAACACCTACCGGCTCGCCGCCGAGGACAAGCTCGACGTGCTCAAGGTCGACAACGACGACGTCTACCGCCAGCAGATGGCCAAGCTCGAGCGGCTGCGCGCCGAGCGCGACGACGACGAGGTACGCCGCACCCTCGAGGCGCTGACCCGCTCCGCCGAGGACGGCCCGGCGCGGCGACCTCGACGGCAACCTGCTCGCACTCGCCGTCGACGCGGCCCGGGCCAAGGCCACGGTGGGCGAGATCTCCGACGCCCTCGAGAAGGTCTACGGGCGGCACCAGGCCACGATCCGTACGATCAGCGGCGTGTTCAGGGACGAGGCCGGCGAGGGCGGCGGCACGCTCGTCCAGCAGGTGCTCGACGCCACCGCGGAGTTCGAGGAGGCCGAGGGCCGCCGGCCGCGCATCCTGGTCGCCAAGATGGGCCAGGACGGCCACGACCGCGGCCAGAAGGTGATCGTCTCCGCCTTCGCCGACATGGGCTTCGACGTCGACGTGGGGCCGCTGTTCTCCACGCCCGAGGAGGTCGCCCAGCAGGCGGTCGACGCCGACGTGCACATCGTCGGCATCTCCTCGCTGGCGGCCGGGCACCTGACGCTGCTGCCCGCGCTCAAGCACGGCGCTCGAGGAGCAGGGCCGGCCCGACATCATGGTCGTGATCGGCGGGGTGATCCCGCCCGACGACGTCCCCACGCTCCGGAGATGGGCGCCGCCGCGGTGTTCCTGCCCGGCACCGTGATCGCCGAGTCCGCGCTCGACCTGCTGGCCCGGCTCCGCGAGCAGCTGGACCACTGAGCCCTCGTGCCCAGGCCGGACGTCGACTCGCTCGTCGAGGGCATCCACGCGCAGCGACGCGCGGCGATCTCGCAGGCGATCACGCTGGTCGAGTCGTCCAAGCGCGAGCACCGCGCGGCGGCCCGCGAGCTCCTGACCGCGCTGGCCGAGGACGTCCGGCAGCGGGGTCCGCTCGCCGACCGTGCGGGTCGGCATCTCCGGCGTGCCCGGGCGTCGGGCAAGTCGACGTTCATCGAGACCCTCGGCACGCGGCTGACCGGTCAGGGTCACCGGGTCGGCGTGCTGGCGGTCGACCCGTCGAGCATCCGCACGGGCGGCTCGGTGCTCGGCGACAAGACCCGGATGGCCCGGCTCTCGGCCGACCCGGGCGCCTACATCCGTCCCTCGCCGGCCGCCGGGCACCCTCGGCGGCGTCGCCCGGGCCACCGTGCAGGCGATGGCGGTGCTCGAGGCGGCGGCGTACGACGTGGTGCTGGTCGAGACCGTCGGCGTCGGCCAGTCCGAGGTCACCGTGGCCGGGATGGTCGACACCTTCCTCTTCCTCACCCTGGCCCGCACCGGCGACCAGCTCCAGGGCATCAAGAAGGGGATCCTCGAGATCGCCGACGTGATCGCGGTCAACAAGGCCGACGGCGACCGGGAGGACGAGGCCCGCGCGGCCGCCCGCGAGCTCGCCGGCGCGCTGCGGCTGGTGCGCGGCCGGGGCGAGTGGGCGCCACCGGTGGTGACGGTGTCCGGGCTGCACGACATCGGCGTCGACGACCTGTGGTCGCGGGTGCTCGCGCACCGCGACCACCTCGGTGCCGAGGGCCTCGCCGAGAAGCGCGCCGCCCAGCAGCTCGACTTCACCTGGGCGCTGGTCCGCGACGAGCTCGACCAGCGGCTGCGCCACTCGGCCGGCGTACGCCGGATCCGCGACGAGATCCGCGACGCCGTGCTGGCCGGCGAGCTGCCGGCGCCGGTGGCGGCCGACCGCCTGATCGCGGCGTACGACGAGCCGGGCCCGGTGGCCTGACGAGGGATCGCCCTGCCCGGTTGTCCCGGCAGATCGGGACACCGGTTCCTTGGGGGCGGGACGCGTGGACCCGGAGGCTTCGGGCAGTCCTCGTCCTCCACTCCGAAGGAAAGCCATGCGCACACGCCACGTCCTCGCCGCCACCGCGGCCCTCGCCGTCGCCGGCGGGCTCGCCGGTTCGGCCACCGCTGCGGCCGCGCCGTCGGCGAAGCCGACCGTGACCCCGGTCGCGACCAAGCTGGTCGCCCCGCTCAGCGTCGCCGTCGCCCCCGACGGCACCCGCTACTTCTCCGACAACTTTGCCGGCCTGCTCTACAAGCAGACCCCCGGCGGGGCCCCGACGGTGATCTTCGAGGGCCCCAAGAAGGCCGAGGTCGGCGCGGTCTCCGCGGTCGGCGGCCAGCTCCGCTTCGCGGTGAGCCAGGGCGACAACGAGAAGGGTGCCGTCTACACGCTCGCCGCCGCCGGCGCGCCCGTCCAGATCGGCGACACCGGCAAGGCCGAGAAGAAGCAGAACCCGGACGGCCGCTACCACTACGGCTTCCGCAACCTGCCCGACTCCTGCCACCTCGACCCGCAGATGCCGATCCAGACGTGGGGTCTGGAGGAGACGCACCCCTACGCCAGCACGGTGGTCAACGGGACGACGTACGTCGCCGACGCCGGGGCCAACGCGGTCTTCGCCTTCGGCGCCGACGGCTCGGTCCGGTCGTTCATGGTCCCGGCGGCGGTCGTGAAGGTCACCAAGACCGCGGCGGAGAACCTGAAGCTGCCGAAGTGCACGATCGGCAAGAAGTTCGCCCTCGAGGCGGTGCCGACCGACATCGAGGCCGGGCCGGACGGCCAGCTCTACGTCACCAGCCTGCCCGGTGGCCCCGAGGACGGCTCGTTCGGCGCCCCGGCCGGGTGCTCAGGCTCAACCCCGCCAACGGCAAGATGCGCACGGTCGTCCGCCGCCTGGTCAGCCCCACCGGCCTGGCCGTCGACACCAACGGCGACCTGTACGTCGCCCAGCTGTTCCCGGCGTGATCTCGAAGGTCAAGGCCGGCTCGAGCCGGGCCAAGCCCTTCGCGCAGGTGCCGCTGCCGGCCGACGTCGAGGTCGTTGCCGGCGGCCTGGTGGCCACCGCGAACGCCCTCCCGGGCAAGAAGCCGAAGGGTCAGGTCGTCACCATCACGCCGTGACCCGGCCCCGGCCGGACTTCACCCGAACGGGTGATTTCGGGACGCCGTTCCGCCTCGTTCCCTCGAGGCGGGACGGCGTTCCCCTTGTTCTCGGGAACCTCCGCGTACGAACCTGCCGGGGAGGGCCTACGCGGCGGGGAGTGCCGGTCGGCCCACGCAGAGTTGATACCTCGTCCACCGACCCCCGGAGGGAACATGCCCACCCGACCCCTGATCGCCGCAGCCGCGGCGCTCGCGCTCGCCGCCGGAACCGCCGGCGCCGCGCTCACCGGCGCCGCGTCAGCGGCGCCGGCCCAGAAGGCCGATCCGACCGTCACCCCGGTCGCCAAGAAGCTCGTCGGACCGCTCAGCGTCGCCCAGGCGCCCGACGGCACCCGCTACTGGGCCGACAGCTTCGCCGGCGTCCTCTACAAGCAGACGCCCGCCGGCGTGGTCTCGGAGATCTACACGAGCAAGAAGAACGCGCGCCGACGGCGTCTCCGCCGACGGCGGGGTCCTGCGCTTCGTGACCGGCTCGCCGGACAACAAGGCCGGCGGCGTCTGGACCCTCGACAGCACCGGGGCCCCGCAGCTGCTCGGCGACACCTGGAAGTACGAGAAGAAGAACAACCCCGACGGGAAGTTCCAGTACGGCCTCCTCAACACGCCGAAGTCCTGCCTGGCCCAGGCCCCGGAGGAGATCCAGCCCTACTCCGGCCACAAGGAGACCCACTCCTACGCCGTGGCCACCGCCAACGGCATCACCTACGTGGCTGACGCGGGCGCCAACGCGATCCTGGCGCTCGACGCCCACGGGGAAGTTCTCCACCGTCGCCGCCCTCAAGCCGGTCAAGGTCACGCTGACCAAGAGTGCAGTGGAGGCCAACGGCGCGCCGGCCTGCCTGGTCGGCAAGAAGCTCGGTCTCGAAGCGGTCCCGACCGACGTCGAGGTCGGCCCCGACGGCAAGCTCTACGTCACCAGCCTTCCGGGTGGGCCTGAGGACCCCAGCCTCGGCCTCAACGGCCGGGTGCTCCGGATCAACCCGAGCAACGGCAGGGTCAAGACGCTGGTCGGCGGGCTGCTCAGCCCGACCGGGGTCGCGGTGGCGAGCAACGGCGACATCTACATCGCCCAGCTGTTCAAGGGCGAGATCTCCAGGCTCAAGGCGGGCAAGTCCAAGGTGAAGCCCTACCTCCAGGTGAAGCTGCCGGCCGCGGTCGAGGTCACCCCGACCGGCCTGCTCGCGACGATCAACGCCCTGCCGGGCAAGAAGCCCAAGGGTCAGGTGGTCACGATCACGCCGTGACACTGATCCGCCGAGCCTGCGAGGATCTCCGGCAACGCGCCGGAGATCCTCGCTCGTTCTCGGCGCCGCGGGGACAGCGGCGCGGGCCGGCGCGCACGCGTCAACTAGATTCGGATGGACATGCCCCCGCACGACCCGCACCGCGACCCCCGCCAGCGCCGTCATCGCCGACGTCGTCGACAAGTACGACGCCGACCTCGTCGACCTGCGCCGTGACCTGCACCGCCACCCCGAGCTGTCGTGGTCGGAGCTGCGGACCGCCGAGCGCGCCGCGGCGCTGGTGCAGCAGGCCGGCTGGCCGTCACCCGCTACAGCCGCACCGGGCTTCGCCGCCGACCTCGGCACCGACGGGTCCGCTGGTGGCGCTGCGCGCCGACATGGACGCGCTGCCGGTCCAGGACCTCACCGACGACCCGTGGGCCAGCACGGTGCGCCGGGGTCGCGCACGCCTGCGGCCACGACGTGCACACCACCGCGCTCGATCGGCGCCGCGCTGGCCCTGGCCGAGGTGCACGACCGCGGGCTGCTCCCGGGACGGGTCCGGCTGCTGTTCCAGCCGGCCGAGGAGGTGATGCCCGGCGGGGCGGTGCACCTCATGGACGAGGGCGCCCTCGAGGAGCGTCGAGCGGGTCTTCGCGCTGCACTGCGACCCCGGCGTCGACGTCGGGCAGGTCGGGCTGCGGCTCGGCCCGCTGACCAGCGCCGCCGACCGGGTCGAGGTCCGGCTCACCGGCACCGGCGGCCACACCAGCCGACCGCACCTGACCGGCGACCTCACCTTCGCCCTGGCCAAGGTGACCACGGAGCTGCCGGCCGTGCTGAGCCGGCGGATGGACCCGCGTGCCGGTGTCAGCGTGGTGTGGGGGAGCCTGCACGCCGGCTCGGCGCCCAACGTGATCCCCGACCACGGCCTGGTCACCGGCACCGTCCGGATCCTCGACGCCGTGGCCTGGGCCGACTGCGAGGACGTGGTCCGCGACGGTCGTCGACGACATCGTCCGGCCCTACGGCGTGACCGCCGAGATCGACTACCAGCGCGGCGTCCCGCCGGTGGTCAACGAGCCGGTCTCCAACCGGATCCTGGCCGACGCCGTGCGCGACGGTGCTCGGCGAGGCGGGCCAGGTCGTGGCCCCGCAGAGCCTCGGCGGCGAGGACTTCGGCTGGTACCTCGACCGCGTCCCGGGCGCGATGATGCGGCTCGGCACCCGTACGCCCGGGTGGCGCGACGTACGACCTGCACCAGGGCAACCTGCGCGTCGACGAGCGCGCGATCGGCATCGGCGCGCGGCTGCTGGCCGAGGCCGCCATGTCGACCCTGACGCCGCTGATCGGCCGATCGCCCGTCCGGACCATGCCGCCATGGCCCTTCAGGAGGGGCTCCCGGACCACGGTGGTGCACCGGCGCGAGGTCACCAACCGGTAACAACGCGGAAAACACTGGCTCGCGGCCATCGCCGCCGAGCCCTGTCAGGGCCTAGGGTGGCGCGACGCGCTCTCGGACCGGGCGCGCGACTCTTATTACAAACGATCAGGAGGATGCCGTGAAGAAGACGGCACGCATGGCGCTGGTGGCGGGTTGTGCCGCCCTCGCGCTGACCGCATGTGGGGATCGGGACGACTCGGGCGACAGCGCCAGCCGCGACGAGTCGACCAGTGCGGCCCCGAGCGAGAGCACCGCAGCCCCTCGGAGTCGGTCGCGGCCAACCCGGACTTCAAGGCGTGCATGGTCTCCGACTCCGGTGGCTTCGACGACAAGGGCTTCAACCAGACCGCGCTCAAGGGTCAGACCGACGCGGGGGATCAGTTCGGCATCCAGACCGCGCAGGTCGAGTCGACCGGTGACGAGCAGTACGCCGACAACATCAACCAGCTCATCCAGCAGAGCTGCAACGAGATCACCACCGTCGGCTTCCTCCTCGGTGACGCGACGCTGGCCGCCGCGAAGGCGAACCCCGACATCGACTTCGCGATCGTCGACTACGCGTTCTTCAACGACAAGGGCAAGGACATCTCGCCCCCGAACCCAAGGGCCTGACCTACTCGACCGACCAGCCGTCCTACCTCGCCGGCTACCTGGCCGCGGGCATGTCCGAGAGCGGCGTCGTCGGCACCTTCGGTGGCCTGCACGATCCCGACCGTGACGATCTTCATGGAGGGCTTCCGCCAGGGCGTCGAGAAGTACAACGAGGACAACGGCACCGACGTCAAGCTGCTCGGCTGGGACGGCAAGGACGGCTCGTTCACCGAGGACTTCGAGGACAAGACCAAGGGCCAGTCGGTCGGCGAGCAGCTGATCGGTCAGGGCGCCGACATCATCTTCCCGGTCGCCGGTCCCGCCGGCCTCGGTGGCCTCCAGGCCGCCAAGGACGCGGGCGCCAAGGGCATCTGGGTCGACACCGACGGCTACGAGTCGACCGAGTACGGCGACATCCTGCTGACCTCGGTGGCCAAGGGCATGGACGTCTCGGTGACCGAGGCGATCAAGGAGTCGATCGACGGCACCTTCAGCAACGAGCTGTACA
Organism: uncultured Actinomycetota bacterium; assembly: GCA_963791175.1. GTDB lineage: Bacteria > Actinomycetota > Actinomycetes > Propionibacteriales > Nocardioidaceae > Nocardioides. The sequence goes on along the minus strand of CAWBRC010000004.1, from coordinate 308,039 downwards.
ACGGCACGCTCGAGAACGGTGGTGTGGGCCTCGCGCCGTACCACGACTTCGACAGCGAGATCCCGCAGGAGCTCAAGGACAAGATCGACGAGCTCAAGCAGGGCATCATCGACGGTTCGATCACGATCACGCCGGCCGGCTGACCGAGAACCGCTCGACATCACGGTGACAGAGCCGGGGCGGGGACTTCCCCCGCCCCGGCTCTGCCCTATCGTCGGGGCTGTTCGTCAGCGAGCCGTCAACGGAGCCGTCGTCGTGGAGGGACAGCGATGAAGCTGGAGATCAAGGGACTCACCAAGAAGTTCGGGTCGTTCACGGCCAACGACCACATCGACCTGACCATCGAGGCCGGCGAGATCCACTGCCTGCTCGGTGAGAACGGCGCCGGCAAGTCGACGCTGATGAACATGCTCTACGGCCTGCTGACGCCGACCGAGGGCGAGATCCTCATCGATGGCGAGCCCGTCACTTCCCCTCGCCCAGCGACGCGATCGAGGCCGGCATCGGCATGGTGCACCAGCACTTCATGCTGGTCCCGGTGTTCACGGTCGCCGAGAACGTCATGCTCGGCAACGAGCAGACCGCCGCGCCCGGGGTGCTGTCCCGGCGCAAGGCGGCCGCGATGGTGACCGAGCTGTCCGAGCGCTACGGCCTCGCGGTCGACCCGAACGCCCTGGTCGGGGAGCTGCCGGTCGGCGTCCAGCAGCGGGTCGAGATCCTCAAGGCGCTCTCCCACGAGGCCAAGGTGCTGATCCTCGACGAGCCCACCGCGGTGCTCACGCCGCAGGAGATCGACGAGCTCATGGAGATCATGCGCTCGCTCAAGGAGCAGGGCACCTCGATCATCTTCATCACCCACAAGCTCCGTGAGGTGAAGGCCGTCGGCGACCGGATCTCCGTGATCCGGCGCGGCAAGGTCGTCGGCACCGCTCCACCCACGGCATCCGAGGCCGAGCTGGCCGAGATGATGGTCGGCCGCGAGGTGAAGCTCACCGTGGACAAGGCACCGCCGAAGGTCGGGCCGGCGGTGCTGGAGGTCGAGGGGCTGCACCGTCGTCGACCCGCGCGGCCACCAGGTCGTCAAGGACGTCTCCTTCGAGGCCCGGGGCGGCGAGGTCCTCGCGCATCGCGGGCGTCCAGGGCAACGGGCAGACCGAGCTGATCAAGGCGCTGCTCGGGCTCGTCAGGCCCGACGCGGGCCGGATCCGGATCGACGGACGTGACATCAGCACGCACGGGCCGCGCGCCAGCCTCGAGGAGGGCATCGGCTACATCCCCGAGGACCGGTCGCACGACGGCTTCGTCGCGGCGTTCAGCGTGAAGGAGAACCTGATCCTCGACCTCTACCGCCGCGACGAGTTCTCCCGCGGCCTCGCGCTCAAGCTCGACGAGATCGACAAGAACGCGGAGGCGCGGATCAAGGAGTTCGACATCCGGACCGAGTCCGCCTCGGCACCCGTCTCGGCGCTCTCCGGCGGCAACCAGCAGAAGGTCGTCGTGGCCCGGGAGTTCTCCCGACCGCTGAAGGTGCTGATCGCCTCACAGCCCACTCGCGGCGTGGACGTCGGCTCGATCGAGTTCATCCACAAGCGGATCATCTCCGAGCGCGACAAGGGCACCGCGGTGGTCATCGTCTCGACCGAGCTCGACGAGATCTTCGCCCTCTCCGACCGGATCGCGGTGATGTACGACGGCCGGATCGTCGACACGGTGAGCCCCGACATCCGTCGCGAGGACATCGGCCTCCTGATGGCAGGCGCGACCCCTGACAAGCCCGAGGAGGTCCCGGCATGACGCTGCAGGCACCCGTCCCGCCACCCGGCGCCGAGCCGGAGTCGGTCGACCAGGGACCCAAGGCCGACCTGCGGAACCCGGCCTCCTGGCTGCCCACCGTCAAGGTGACCGCCGGCGCCTTCCTGATCGCGCTTCGTCATCGGCGCGGTCGTCATCGCGCTGCAGCGACGACGACGTGATCGAGTCGCTGAAGTACTTCGGCAGCTACCCGTGGGACTTCTTCACCAGGTCGTGCGGACGCCATCTGGTCGTCGTACTCGCGCACTGGTCAAGGGTGCGGTCGGGTCCAGCAACGCGATCGCCTCCACGCTCAACCGCTCGGCGCCGCTGATCTGCGCCGGGCTGGGCGTGACGTTGGCCTTCCGCGCCGGCCTGTTCAACATCGGCGCCCAGGGCCAGCTGATCATCGGCGCGCTGTGCGCCGCCTACGTCGGCTTCACGTGGAACCTCCCGCCGTTCGTCCACCTGCTGGTCGCGCTGGTGGCGGGCCTGCTGGGCGGCGCGTTCTGGGGCGGGCTGGTCGGGTTCCTCAAGGCGCGGACCGGCGCCCACGAGGTCATCACGACGATCATGTTCAACTACCTCGCCGCCTCCGTGCTGCTCTACGCCCTCAGCAAAGACGCCTTCCGGCGGCCGGGCAGCGACAACGCGCTCTCGCCGAAGGTCGACGACTCGGCGGCGTTCCCACGGCTGAGCGTCGGCGGCTTCGACGTGCACTCCGGGGTGCTGATAGCGCTGCTGGCCGGCGTGGCGGTCTGGTGGCTGCTCGAGCGCAGCACCTGGGGCTTCGAGCTGCGGGCGGTGGGCGCGAACGCCCAGGCCTCGCGCACCGCGGGCATGAGCGTCTCGAAGGTCTACACGCTGGCGATGCTCCTGGCCGGGCTGCTGGCCGGCCTGGCCGGCGACCATGCAGGTCCTCGGCAACCAGAACTCGCTCAGCGCGACGCTGCCCGGCTCGATCGGCTTCGACGCGATCACCGTGGCCCTGCTCGGCCGGGCCAGTCCGCTCGGCACGGTGCTGGCCGGCCTGCTGTTCGGTGCGATGAGCGTCGGCGGCGTGGCGATGCAGGCCAGTGCCGGCACGCCGAAGGAGCTCACCGACGTCCTCCAGGCACTCATCGTGCTCTTCGTGGCCGCGCCGGCCCTGGTCAAGGGGCTGCTGCACATCAAGGAGCAGCGGCGGCGGGAGCCACCGTCATGGCGAAGGGCTGGGGTTCCTGATGGCCGCCATCACCGCGATCACCGCCGAGGGCGCCGTCGAGGTCCGCGACCGGGGCGACGTACGCCGACAGGTCAAGCTCGTCGTCCTCTTCGCCCTGGTGAGCCTGGCTCTCATCGTGTTCTTCCTGAGGGTGGACGACTTCACCATCGTCTACACGCTCGGCGAGCGGGTCACCAAGGACGACCCGGCCAAGGAGATCAACGCGCGGCCGATGATGATCGTCGGCCTGGTCGTGGCGCTCGCGGTCGCTGGTGCTCGCGCTGCTCAACAAGGTGCCCAAGGGCGCGCTCGGCGTGCTGGTCTACTTCCTGGTCGGTGTCGCCTTCTTCATCGGCTTCATCGTCTGGTGCTACGCCGACCAGTCCGGCTCGTTCTCGGTGGCGTTCATCAACCCGTTCCCGGGCACCATCCGGCTGGCCACGCCGCTGATCTTCGGTGCCCTCGCGGGCTGCCTCGGCGAGCGGGCCGGGGTCATCAACATCGCGATCGAGGGCCAGTTCCTGATGGGCGCCTTCTTCGCCTCCGTCGCCGCCAGTCTCGCGCTTCAGCGCCGAGATGGGACTGCTCGGCGGGGATCGCGGCCGGCGTCGCGATGGCCGCCCTCCTCGGCGTCTTCGCGCTGCGCTACCAGGTCAACCAGGTGGTGCTCGGTGTCGTGCTCATCGCCCTGGCCACCGGGTTGACGGACTTCCTGCTCAGCCAGATCCCGGACGACCCGGACATCAAGAAGTACCTCAACGAGCCGCCGATCCTGGAGAAGATCCCGGTCTCCGGCCTGGTCGACATCCCGGTCATCGGGCCGGCGCTGTTCAACCAGACGCTGCTGGTCTACATCATGTACGGCTCGGTCGTGTTCGTGACGCTGGTGCTGTTCAAGACGACCTGGGGGCTGCGGGTCCGCTCGGTCGGTGAGCACCCCAAGGCCGCGGACACGGTCGGCATCAACGTCAACCGGACCCGCTGGCAGGCGGTGCTGCTCGCCGGCGTCTTCGCCGGGCTGGGTGGCGCCTACTTCACCGTCGGCTCGACCGGCACGTTCGACTCCAACGCCTCCTCGGGCAACGGCTTCATCGCCCTGGCCGCCGTGATCATGGGTCGTTGGCACCCCATCGGCGCCACCCTGGCCGCGCTCCTGTTCGGCTTCTGCTTCACGCTGCAGGCGCAGCTGGCCTTCCTCGACAAGATCCCGGGTGAGCTGCTGCGCGCGTCGCCGTACCTCGTCACCGTGATCGCGGTGGCCGGCTTCGTCGGCATGGTCCGGCCTCCGGCCGCCGACGGCGAGCCCTACGTGAAGTCATGACCGCGCCCAACGGCGAGTTCGACTGGGAGGGCGCTGCGGGCCGAGGCGGTGGCCGCGATGCGGCGCGCCTACGCGCCGTACTCGCACTTCCCGGTGGGCGCAGCCGCGGTGGTCGACGACGGCCGCGTGCTCACCGGCTGCAACGTCGAGAACGCGGCGTACGGCGTCACGCTGTGCGCCGAGTGCGGTGTGGTGAGCCAGCTGCACATCACCGGCGGCGGTCGGCTGACGCACTTCGTGTGCGTCGACGCCGACGGGTCGGTGATCATGCCCTGCGGCCGCTGCCGGCAGCTGTTGTGGGAGAACGGCGGGGCCGGGCTCCAGGTGTGGACGGTGTCGGGCGTGAAGCCGATGACCGAGGTGCTGCCCGACGCGTTCGGACCCGAGAACCTGCACAAGATCGAGGCGACCGAGGAGAGCAGTGGCTGAGCAGCACGACGCCGTCGAGGTGATCACGACCAAGCGGGACGGCGGTCGCCTCTCCGACTCGATGGTCGACTGGGTGGTCGACGCCTACACCCGTGGCGTGGTGGCCGACGAGCAGATGTCGGCGCTGGCGATGGCGATCCTGCTCAACGGCATGGACCGCTCCGAGATCGCCCGCTGGACCGACGCGATGATCGCCTCCGGCGAGCGCATGGACTTCTCCGGACTGTCCCGGCCGACGTCCGACAAGCACTCCACCGGCGGCGTCGGCGACAAGATCACGCTGCCGCTCGCCCCGCTGGTCGCGGCCTGCGGGGTCGCGGTGCCCCAGCTCTCCGGCCGCGGGCTCGGCCACACCGGCGGCACCCTCGACAAGCTGGAGTCGATCCCCGGCTGGCGGGCGGCGCTCTCCAACCAGGAGATGCTCGCCCAGCTCGAGTCCGTCGGCGCGGTGGTCTGCGCGGCCGGCGACGAGCTGGCCCCGGCCGACAAGAAGCTCTACGCGCTGCGCGACGTGACCGGCACGGTCGAGGCGATCCCGCTCATCGCCTCGTCGATCATGAGCAAGAAGATCGCCGAGGGCACCGGGTCGCTGGTGCTCGACGTCAAGGTCGGCACCGGCGCGTTCATGAAGACCCACGCACGGGCCCGCGAGCTGGCCGAGACGATGGTGGCGCTCGGCACCGACGCCGGCGTGCACACCGTCGCGCTGCTCACCGAGATGTCGACGCCGCTCGGGTCTGACCGCGGGCAACGCGATCGAGGTCGAGGAGTCGGTCGAGGTGCTGGCCGGGGGCGGCCCGGCCGACGTCGTCGAGCTGACCCTGGCGCTGGCCCGCGAGATGCTCGCCGGCGCCGGCGTCACCGACGTCGACCCGGCCGACAAGCTGGCCGACGGCTCCGCGATGGACGTCGTGGAAGCGGATGATCCGTGCCCAGGACGGCGACCCCGACGCCGCGCTCCCGGTGGCGCAAGGAGTCGCACGACGTGGTGGCGCCCGCGTCCGGCGTGCTCACCCGCCTCGACGCGCTGGCCGTCGGCACCGCCGCGTGGCGGCTCGGCGCCGGCCGGTCCCGCAAGGAGGACCCGGTGCAGGCCGGAGCCGGCGTGCGCTGGCACGCGCGGCCGGGCGACACGGTCACCGAGGGGCAGCCGCTGATGACGCTGCTCACCGACGAGCCGGACCGGTTCGAGCGGGCCCTCGCGGTCCTCGACGGGTCCTTCGACATCTCCGCCGACGCGTCCTACGACGCCGGACCGATAGTGATGGACAGGGTGGGCACATGACACAGCTCTCTGCGGGTGAGACGTTCGACATCGTGGCCACGCGGGTCCGGATGGGGATCGGCTGGGACAAGGACGCCGGCGCCGGCGTACGCCCGGACCGGCCGCCCGAGGTGGACCTCGACGCCACCGCGCTCGCAGTTCACCGGCGGCCAGCTGTTCGACCTGGCGTTCTACAACAACCTCACGACGCGCGACGGGTCGGTCGACGCACCTCGGGCGACAACCAGACCGGCAGCGGCGAGGGCGACGACGAGTCGATCCTGGTCGACCTCGTCGCGGGTGCACGGCCCGGTGGACACGATCCTGTTCCTGGTCAGCAGCTACCAGGGCCACTCGCTCGCGTGGGTCGCCAACGCCTACTGCCGGCTGGTCGACGACGAGACCGACGAGGAGCTGGCGCGCTTCACGCTCACCTTCTCGGTGGACGGACACCGGCGCGGTGCTGGCCCTGCTGCGGCGTACGCCGTCGGGGTGGACCCTGCACGCCGTCGGCGAGGGCGTGGCGATCACGGTGCCGACGCGAGGGCCTGGCGAAGCTGACCCGCTTCGTCAGCTGAGCCTCACCCGAGCAGCAGCACCACCATCTCGGCCACGCAGGCGGGCTTGGACTCGCCCTCGATCTCGATCGTGTAGCGGTCGACCAGCTGCTTGCCGGCCGGGACGTCGGTGAGCTCGAGCCGAGCGTGGCGGTGCAGCGGATCCGGGTGCCGACCTTGACCGGGTTGGGGAAGCGGACCTTGTTGAGGCCGTAGTTGAGCCGGGCGCCGTCGGTCTCGACGCTGAAGATCAGCTGCTGTTGAACAGCGGGATCAGCGACAGGGTCAGGTAGCCGTGCGCGATGGTGCCGCCGAACGGCCCCGCCTCCGCGCGCTCCTCGTCGACGTGGATCCACTGGTGGTCGTCGGTGGCGTCGGCGAACAGGTTGACGCGCTCCTGGGTCGATCTCGAACCAGTCGGTGGTCCCGAGCTCGCTCGCCGACGGCGGCGTCCAGCTCGGTCGAGGTCGGTGAAGGTGCGCACGTCGTTCCTCTCGCGCCTGGGCTTGCTGACAGGATGGCGCAGCATGAGCGCCGTCCTCACCGAACCTAGTGCAGGTCCCGTGGTCACCCGGGAGCAGGTCCAGCGGGCGCCGAAGGTGCTGCTGCACGACCACCTCGACGGTGGCCTGCGGCCCGCGACCATCGTCGAGCTCGCCGCCGAGGTGCGGGCACGAGCTGCCCGCTCCGGACGCCGAGTCGCTGGGCGCAGTGGTTCACCACCATGGCCGACTCCGGCTCGCTCGTGAAGTACCTCGAGACCTTCGACCACACCGTCGCCGTGATGCAGACCGCCGCCGCGCTGACGCGGGTGGCCCGCGAGTGCGTCGAGGACCTGGCTGCGGACGGGGTCGTGTACGCCGAGGTGCGCTACGCCCCCGAGCAGCACGTCTCGACGGGGCTGTCGCTCGACGAGGTCGTCGCCGCCGTGCAGCAGGGCTTCGAGGAGGGCATGGCCGCCACCGGCATCACCGTCCGGCAGCTGCTCACCGCGATGCGGCACCAGGCCCGCTCCCGCGAGATCGCCGAGCTCTCGATCGCCTGGCGCGACCGCGGCGTGGCCGGCTTCGACATCGCCGGCGCCGAGGCCGGCTATCCGCCCACCCGCCACCTCGACGCGTTCGAGTACCTCCAGCGCGAGAACTCGCCACTTCACCATCCACGCCGGCGAGGCGTTCGGGCTGCCGTCGATCTGGGAGGCGATCCAGTGGTGCGGCGCGGACCGGCTCGGCCACGGTGTCCGGATCATCGACGACATCACGGTCTCCGACTCCGGCGACGGTCACGCTCGGCCGGCTCGCGGCGTACGTCCGTGACATGCGGATCCCGCTCGAGATGTGCCCGGCCTCCAACGTGCAGACCGGCGCCGCGACCTCCATCGCCGAGCACCCGATCGGGCTGCTCACCCGGCTGCGGTTCCGGGTCACGGTCAACACCGACAACCGGCTCATGTCCGGCACCTCGATGACCTCGGAGTTCACCGCGCCTGGCCGAGGCGTTCGGCTACACCGTCCGCGACCTGGAGTGGTTCACGGTCAACGCGATGAAGTCGGCGTTCCTGCCCTTCGACGAGCGGCTCGCCCTCATCGCCGACGTGATCAAGCCGGCGTACGCCGTGCTGCAGGGGGAGGGGACGTCGACCGCGTAGCCCTGTTCGACGACGGCGGCGCCGAGGTCCCGGACGGGATCGAGGGGCCGGTGGAGCGCGTGCTCGTGGTGGGCGCCGGGATCGCGGGACTCACGGTCGCCAACGCGCTGCACCACGCGGGGGTCGACTGCACGGTGCTCGAGGCCCGGCCACGGGTCGGCGGCCGGCTGCACACGGTGGACGTCGGCGGCTCGCCGGTCGACCTCGGTGGGTCGTGGCTGCACCACCCGTCGGGCAACCCGCTGCGCCGCTTCGCCGAGCTCGCGGGGGTCGAGTGCCGGCCGGGCGACCCGCTGCCGACCCTGGCGGCGTTCGACGTGGGCACCGGGGCCTGGCTCCCGGCCGAGGAGGTGGCGGAGACCCGGACGGGCGACCTCGGCGGCTTCGCCACGGCCCTGGACGCGCTCCGCGACCGGCTGGGGCCGGACGCGTCCGCGGCCGACGGGATCGAGGCCTTCGTGGCCTCGGCCGGGCTCGACGGGGACGCTCTGCGGCGCGCGCGGCAGGGCCTGCGCGCGAGCGTCGAGGCGGACGCCGCCGGCGCCGCCGAGGAGCAGTCGCTCGCGTGGCTGTGGACGCAGGAGGAGTACGACGAGGACTACTTCGGCGACCTGCCCCGGGGCGGCTACCGCTCCGTCGTGGCCGCCATGGGCTCCGGTCTCGACGTACGCCTCGGCTGGCCGGCGGTCGGGGTCGACGTCACGGATCGAGGGGTGTCGGTCCGGTCGGAGGCCGGCGCCACCGAGACCGGCTCGCACGTGGTGGTCGCGGTGCCGCTCGGGGTCCTCAAGTCGCCGCTGCTGAGCTTCACGCCGCCGCTCCCGGCCGAACGGACCCGGGTCGTGAGCCGGCTCGGCTTCGGGCGCTACGAGAAGGTGGTGCTGAGGTTCGCGACGCCGTTCTGGCGCGCCGCCGGGTGGTCGCACCTGGTCCTCTTCCCGCCGGACGCCGACCAGCCCGCGGCCTGGGTCTTCGACCTCGACGCGTTCGGCATCGGCCCGATCCTCGTGTGCCACGTGTTCCACTCCGCCACCGGGCCGGTCCTGGCCGCCGGGCCGACGGCCGCGGTCCGGTGGGTGACCGACCAGCTCGCGGCCGTGCTCGGCGCGCCGTGCCCCGCACCGGTGGCCGTCGAGGTGACCAGCTGGGCCGATGACCCGTACACCGCGGGCGCCTACACCCACGTGACCCCGGGCTCCGCCAACGCCGACCTCGACCTCCTCGGCACGCCCGTCGCGGGCCGGGTCCTCTTCGCCGGGGAGCACACCTGCAGCGCCCGGGTCGGGTACGCCGACGGCGCGATGACCAGTGGCATCCGCGAGGCCAAGCGGCTCGTGGGCGCGCCCTCGGTCATGCTGGGCCGCGCCAGCTGACGCGGCGGATCTGGTGCGCTCTCCATCACCGAGGTCGAGGACGATCCCGACGTTCTAGGCGCAGCCGAGGCCGTACTCGCAGGGCAGCACCAGCGTGCTGTACGTGACGGTGAACCCGGACGCGGTCGTGACGCCGTAGACGTCCACGGCCTCGCCGTACGCGGGCAGCCTGGCGTCGTCGGCGAACGTCACCGTGGCGTCGACGAAGAGCGCGCCGCAGTACGTGCCGGGTGGGCAGGCGGCCGGGCTGGTCAGCGTGACGGTCCGGCCGGACAGGCCACCGACGTAGACGGAGGGCGCGGCGAGCGCCGTACCGGCGGGGTGGGTGCCGTCGACCAGTGCGTCCACCGCTGGGACGACGCAGTACGACGTCTCGCCCCATGAGGTGTACGCCGCGCAGGCGCCGCCCGGGGACGGCAACGTCGACGGCGAGGTTGGCGGGGTGGGGCTGGGTGAGGGAGGCGGAGTAGGTGTCGGAGTGGGTGTCGCCGTCGGGGTTCGGGTGGGCTTCGGGCGCGCTGGCCCCGGCTGTGCACCCGCGGCGTCGTCGGCGCTCGTCACGACGAGGACGCCGCCCGCGACCAGGACGACCGTCGCGGCGAGGGTGCCGAGGGCGGCGACGGCGCCGTGCGAGTGGGGGGTGAGGTGGTGTCGTTCCACGGTGGGCTCCTCGGGAAGTGGCTCACCTCGAGGCTGGCGCTAAGCAGCCTCGGCGCACATCGGGCGAACGCCGTACACCTCCGGGCCCATCGATCTCCGGTGTGGCGCTCAGGCCCGGCCGGGAAGTACGGACTTCTGCAGATTCGCGGAGCCCGTCTTACGCCGACAGTCGAGGGGTCGGGAGGTGCCCGACCCGAACACCTGGAGGCGTCATGTACGCGAGCAACCCCTACATCGCTCAGCAGGCCGCACACGAGTACACGCGGGACCGGATCCGCGAGGCCGAGAACTACCGGGCCGCGCGGCACGCCCGGGTGCGCACGCGGGCGCGTCGAGCCGGCCGCCCCCGCGCCGCGATCGTACGGCGCGTGGTCCAGCCCCGGTCGTGGTTCGCGGCCGGCCGCACGAGCGTCGCGTGAGGTCCGCCGGGGTCACACCAGCCCGTGCTGGCGCGCGGCGACCGCCGCCTGCGTCCGGTTGGCGGCACCCAGCTTCATCAGGATGCGCGACACGTGCACCGACGCGGTCTTCGGCGACATGAAGAGCGTGGTCGCGATCTGCTCGTTGCTCAGCCCCTCGGCCAGCAGCGCGAGCACCTCGCCCTCGCGCGGCGTGAGGCCGAAGCTCCGCGCCGGTGCGGCGCTCGCACCGGGGCGTGCTCCGACGTCGAGGCGGGCCCGTCTGGCCAGCGCAGCGATCTGGTCGGCGAGGGGCGCTGCCCCGAGAGCATCGGCGATCCCCAGGCCGTCGCGCAGCGCGGCGGCGGCCCCGTCCCGATCGCCCGCCGCCAGCCGGACGACGCCTTCCTGGTGCCGGCAGCGCGCGACGTTCCACGGGTGCTCGCACGCGCGCCACGCCGCGGCCGCCGCGGCCCACTGCTGGGGGGTGTCCCGGCCCCGGGCCCGGCCCGCGTGCGCCTCCGCCTCGCTCCACCACGCCTCGCCGAGCGGACCCTCGCGAGGGACCCGCCGTGCGGCGGCCATGACCCGCTCGGCGTAGCCGGCGGACTCTCGACGTGCCGCCTCGTCCCGCGCGTCGACCAGGAGCGTCTCGGCACGGAGTGCCGCCAGGACCGTCGACGGCAGGCCGTCGCAGTACTGCTCCGGGTGCTCGAGCTCCCACGCTCCCTCGAGCAGTTCCCGGACCCGGCCGAGGTCTCCCTCGGCGGTGGCCAGCTCGGCCAGCTGCGAGGCCAACCCGCCCTCGGGGTGCAGCCGCTTCCACCCGGCGCCCAGGGCCGCGACCGCCACGGCGACCACGTCGGGGTCGACCGGACGGCCGCGGGCGGCGTTGAGGCACTGCTCGTCCACCTGGAGGTACAGCTGCGGCCACCTGACCAGACCCGGCACGGAGGGCGTCGGTGGCGTCTTCCGCCAGACCTCCGCGATCAGCGCCTCCGCACCGTCCCACTCGCCGAGCTCCACCATCGCCGCGACGAGGTCCCCGCTGAGCGACTGGTACTGGATGGGCAGGACCTCGGGACGGTTCAGCCGGCCCAGCTCTCTCCGCGCGTCGTCGCGCGCCTCCCGGGCGCGCCCGAGGTGGCGCAGCGCTCCGACGATGCTGGCGTGGTGGATCCACCGATCCCGCATCGGCATGTCGCCCAAGGTGGGCTCGGCCTCGCGCAGCTGGCGCACCAGATCCTCGAACCTCCCGGTGCGGCCCGTGACGAGCGCCGCGACGGCGTACGCGCGAGAACGCAGCCGCGGCGACTCCAGCGCCTCGCCGAGCTCGAGGGCTCGGGTGTTGAAGGCCTCTTCCATCCCGTGCGGCATCCGCCTGAAGAAGGACATGTACATCAGCGCGTCGAGCACCCGCGCGTCGACCGGCGCCTCGAGCAGCGCCCGGGCGTCCCGACGCTCGACATCCGGGATCGGCGTCGCCGACGGGTCGGAGAAGAGCCGGTTCAGGACTCGCAGGGCGGTCGCGCCCACCTCGTCCCCGCGCGCCTCGCAGCGCGCCAGCTCGGTGGACACGATCGCCTGGCACTCGGGGTCGTGTCCACCACCCCTCGCCGTCCCGATGGCGTACGCGGTGACCTCGTCGCGGGTCCACCCCGCGAGCCGCTCCGGCTCGTCGACCCGGTCCCAGAGGTCGAGCACCCGGCGCAGGTGCCACACCTCCTCCGCCGGCGCCGCCGCCCGCGAGGCGATGCGGGCCGACTCCGCGGCGTACCTGAGCGCGCACGCGGGGTTGTTCGCCGCGGCCCAGTGATGAGCCAGGGCCGTGGTCCTCGCCGCCACGCTCATCGGCGCCGCGGTGTCCTCGAGCGCCTCGGCCCAGCGTCGGTGCCACCGCTCGCGATCGGCCGGCAGCAGCGACTGCTCGATGGCCTCACGCAGCAGCGCGTGGCAGAACCGCAGCTGCTCACCCGACGGGTCCGCCTCCAGCAGGCCGGCGGCGACCACCTCGCGCTGGACGTTGCTGTCGAAGCCGAGCTGGTCGAGGTACGCCGGATGGAGGTGGCCCTCGGCGAGCGCCGCCGCCTCGGCCAGCTCCCGGCCCGGTGTCGAGAGTCCCGCGGTGCGACCTCCGGCTAGGCGCCGCAGGAACCTGGTGTCGATCGACGTCCCGTCCCAGGTCGCCGCGAGCTCCTCGACGTGGAACGGGACGCCGTCGCTGAGCACGGCGATGCGTTCCAGGATGGCCGGCGGGTGGTCCATCCCGAGGTGCTGGAGCTGCTCACGGGTCTCGCCGAGGCCCAGCCGGGAGAGCTCGACGACGTCGACGGTGGGTGCCCGGAACAGCTCGGTGTCACCGGTCGGGCGGCTCGTCGCGACGGTCAGGACGCGGGCAGCGCCGGACGAACGGACGACGTAGGCGAAGACGTCGCTTGAGGAAGCGTCGGCCCAGTGGAGGTCCTCGATCAGCCAGCACAGGGGCCGTCCGGTGGCGATGGCCTCGAAGAGGTCTGCGGTCGCGTTGATGACCTGGGCCAGGTCGGTGCCTCCACCGGCACCGCGCCCGGCGGCGCCGCCGGCGAGCGCGGGGACGAGCGGCGCCAGGGCGGTCACCTGGCCGTCGAGGGCGGCCCGGACCTCGTCGACGCCCAGCTCACGGACCAGGTCACGGAGCGTCTCGGCCAGAACGCCGAAGGGGACCTCGCCCCCGCTCAGCTCGACCCCGTGCCCGGTGCCGACCACCCAGCCCTCCTGGCGCAGCTGCGCCCTCAGCTCGGAGACCAGACGCGTCTTGCCGATGCCCGGTTCGCCCAGGACCAGCACGGTGGCCGACTCGCCGCTGCTGACCAGGTCCGCGGCCTCGCGCAGCCGTCGTACGTCGGCGTCGCGGCCGACCATCACAGGGCTGCGCATCCTCCCCACGGACCCATCATGCGGGCCGAGCGCTGCTGACGGCACCACGATTGCGTCGCGCGCCGGTCGCCGGCGGCGGCGGCCGATCGCCGGGTGCGGCCAGCCCCACCCCGGTGGGGCGGTCAACCGCACCCGACCCGACGCGAGGACGGCGGTCTCCTCGGCCGTGGTGAGCGGTCAGCACGATCGTCGCGGACCGCCCCGGGCCACGACGATCAGGGGTGTCGGCAGTCGGGCCGGCCAGACCGGACGGAGATCGTCATGAACACCTTCACCACCCGCAACGCAGGGCACCGCCACCAGTCGGCCCAGGGCTTCTGGGCGGCGTCCGGGACCGTCTGGTCGCGGCGTCGGAACCGGCAGGACCAGGCCATCCCGCGGTCCGCGCCGTCCCTGGTCGCGACGGTCGGCCGCTGGCCCTGACCGAGGGGCTCGGTCCGGCGACCTAGAGGCACGGACCCTGGCCGAGCAGGCGCAGGCCCTCCAGGTCGCCGAGGCCGAGCGTGGTGCGGCCGACGTTGTCGTGGAACATCAGCTCGCTGGACGAGTCGACGTGGTCGAGGCCGAGGACGTGGCGTGGTCCACCTGTCCCGGGTGAGCGTCTACCAGTTGCTGGGACTGCGTGATCACTACGGCTGGGGGATGTACGTCGTGGTCGCGCCACTGGACCGGAGTAGCCGGTCGAGGGGTCCGGTCCCGGCACGGGCCCGGTCGCGGCGTGTGGCGGCGAGCACGACCATTGCTGCGGTGAGGGCCTCGACCGGCGGTAGCGTCGATGAACGCCCGCCCATGGACCGCGTCTCGAGGTCGACGTCGCCGGACATGTGCGCCCGGGCCCTCAGGATCAATCCGGCCAGACCCGCCTGCCAGATGTCTGACCAGTCCGCCATCACCGTCACCGGCCACCTGTGTCGTCGTGCCGTGGTCAGTGCCACGTCGAGGACGGCGAGCACCGTAGAGCTGCCCTGGCCGGGCAGCAGGATCGCGATCACCCGGTTCGTCGGTGGCAGACGAACCGTCGGGTCGGTGCAGCCGACCACACTGACCGGTGAGCCGGAACGGGCGATGAACCGGGACGTGACCGACCGCCGATGTGCGCTTCCGCGACCCAGAACGGTCAGGCTCGCCCGCCGGGCCTCTGACCTGATCACTCGCAGAGGCGCTCCTGCCCGCAACGTGAGGCGAACCTCGACAGCCGGGACCGTCGCGTGGACGTACTCTTCGGCGGCCGACAGGAGGTCCAGCGCTTCCTGGCGCACCCGCAGGTGTTCCGGCGCCCACTCGGCGATGGTGGCCGGATCCCACATCGGCTGCCGGGGGCAGGCATGGACGATGGACAGACCTGTGTGCCGGCCGGCCGCCTCTGCGGCTGCCCACGCGAGGAGCTGGGGACACGAGTCGACGTCGTCGATCGCGACCAGGACCGACCCGGCGCGGGCCGGCGCCCCGTACCAGGTATCCATGGCGTTCCTTCCGTGGCGCGATGGCGTGGGTGGTCGACCGAGCAGTGGGCGGCCCCGCCCACCGCTCGGTCCCAGGGTTCAGGAGCCGGTGCGGTACGGCTCCAGGAACGGGAGCAGCGTCGACAGCAGCTGGTGCGGTGCCTGCTCGGCCACCCAGTGGCCCGCACGGGGGATGACCGCGGTCTGCACGTTGGTCGCGAACCCGGCCATGGCGCCTCCGACGGCGGGACCCCAGCTGTTCTCGCCGCCGATTCCGAGCACCGGGATCGACAGCGGCATCGCCTGCCGGGTCCCGTTCTGCGCGGTGGTGGCGTCCCAGGCCCGGTAGAACCCGAAACTGGCCCGCAGGGCGGCCCGGTTCTCGGTGTAGAGCCCGATGTAGTACTTGATCGCCTTCTCCGACGGTGTCGTTCCACCGCCCTGGATCTCGTACTCGTAGCGGTAGTAGGCATCCGCGTTGCTGCCGACCATGTCGAGGATCAGGTTGTCGTTGACCCGGTTGAAGGAGATGTGCCAGAGCTTCTCGTTGTGCGCGTCGTCGATGAAGGCCGGCGGTGAGCCCTTCAGCGTGGGCGGACCCGGCACCTCTGCGACCGCAAGGCGCGCCACCCGATCGCGGAAGTCGGCCGCCAGCGCGTAGCTGATCACCATCCCCGTGTCGTGCCCCACCACGGCGAACCGCTGGTACCCGAGGTTGGTCATGAGGGTGGCCAGGTCGCGGGCCAGGGTTGCGGTGTCATACCCGGTCCGGGTCTTCTCAGTGAGCCCGATCCCGCGTTGGTCCACGGCGATGACCGTGTAGCTCTTGGCCAGCTCGGGCATCACGTGGCGCCAGGCGTACCAGTTCTCGGGCCATCCGTGCACGAGCAGGAGGGGTGGCCCCTCGCCGCCGATCACCACGTGCTGGCGGATGCCGTTCGCTTGGACGAACCGGTCCTTGAAGGTCTTGGTGAAACCTGCGGGAAGCCCCGGTGAGGTGGCGACCGAGCCGGTGTTGCCGGCCCCGGGTCGGGTCTTGTGAACGTCCGGGACCGCTGACGCGCCGCCGGAGACGGAGAACGCCGTCCAGGCCGCGGCACCCGCTGCGGCGAGGGCGATCGCGAGCGCGGCCGCGAGCACTCGCACGACGGTGGGACGGCGCGAAGAGGTACGCACGTTGTTCGAGGGCTTGTGCATGAGAGGACTCCTGTTCGTCACGACCTGGGCGGTCGGTGGTGTCGAGGAGACTCGCGTGCCGCTCGTCCGGGTCGCACCCGTGGACACCCCCGGTTCGGAGCCCCCGGGGGTGCCGGGGCGCTGAGTCGCCAGGGCACATGCGGTGAGTCAGCCGATCCGGCCGGTGGAGAGCCGATCATCAGCACGTCCCGTCGCGGGACGTGCCGGGAACGCCTACTCGAAGGGCCATCAGTCGCGACGCGGCCGGTGCTGATCGGTGGGTCTCGGAGCGAACCCCGGAGGAGCACTGGTCGCCGACCCCCGGGGGTTTCCCGGGCGCGACCGCGGGCGTCCCGCAGGGAGCGTGTGTGAAGCCGGGATCGCCCGAGACCGGATCTCTTCACAGCCCGAAAGGCACGCTCATGAGTACAGACCTCTCCCGCTTCGCCGTTGCCGAGGGACCGGGCTCGGTCACCTCGGCGCCGAACCTCCCGGCCGGGTTCACCGACACCTTCACCAGCCGGGTCATCGAGACCGGCGGGCACCGCCAGCACGCGGTCATCGGCGGGGAGGGCCCTCCGCTGCTGTTGGTCCACGGGTGGCCGGAGAGCTGGTACGCCTGGCGCCTGGTGATGCCCACGCTGGCGCGGCAGTTCACGGTGGTCGCTGTCGACCAGCGCGGGATGGGGCTGTCCGACAAGCCCGAGGCCGGCTACGACAGCGGCACCCTGGCTGCCGACCTCATCGCGCTGATGGACGCGCTCGGCTTCGACAGGTTCGCCGTCGCCGGCCACGACACCGGCATGGTGATCAGCTACGCCCTGGCCGCCGACAACCCCACCCGGGTCGCCTACCTGGTCGCCGCCGAGATCCCGGGTGCGCCCGGCGCCGTCCCGGCACCACCGCTCTTCGTCCCCGGACCGCTCAACAACAAGCTCTGGCACATTCCGTTCAACCGGGCCGGGGTGATCGCGGAACAGCTGGTGAGCGGCCGCGAGGACATCTTCTTCGGCTACGAGTTCGCGATCCAGGGGGGAACCCCGCTGCCCGAGGACGTCATCGCCTACTACGTCGCCAACTTCACCAGCCCGGAGTCCCTCCGCGGTGGCCTCGGCTTCTACCGCGACTGGGACACGACGATGGCCCAGAACGCGGAGCGCGTGAAGCAGACGTTGCAGATGCCGGTGCTCGCCGTCGGTGGTGCCGCAAGCTGGGGCGACCACGTCGGCGACGGCATGCGCGCGACTGCGGCCGATGTACAGGGTGCCGTCGTCTCCGGTGCCGGCCACTGGGTCGCCGAGCAGGCGCCCGAGGAGCTGCTCCAGCTCCTCGAGGCCTTCCTCGCTCCCTACCGGACCGCGTAGCCCACGCGACCACCGCACGAACGACGGCCGGGTGACTCGACGCAGAGTCACCCGGCCAACGGCTGGCCACCGAACGGGCGCCGCCCACCCCAGCGCGGAGCCACATGCCGCCTCGGCCGCCGCCAGACTCGTCCACGCGGCCGGAGGACTGAGTCACTGCCGCAACAAGACCGAGGAAGGAAGCGGCTCTCAGAAGACCTGACCGGGCGGGGTCCGCACTCCCCACTGGGCCTTCAAACGAGCTGAGCGACGACGCAGGCTCGGTGCGGGCGGGCGCTATGCTCTGGCCCATCGTCGCTGCGGGGCAGGTGGCGCCGCCGGGGGAGGGCGAATCCCAGCGGCCGGAGTTCCGGATGCGCGGGTGTTGCGGATGCAGGTGCGTGGCCGCACGAGCGAGTGCGCGACGCTCGACGCCCATGTCGAAGCGGCCAGGGAGGGCAGCAGCCGGACGATCGTGTTGCGTGGCGAGGCGGGCATCGGCAAGACCGCACTACTCGAGTACGTGGCGGCGGGTAGCCACGACTGTCGCGTCATCCGGGCGGTCGGCATCGAGTCGGAGATGGAGCTGCCTTTTGCCGCCGTCCATCAACTCTCCCAACCCCTTCTGGATGGGCTCGAGCGGCTACCGCCGCCGCAGCGAGAAGCGCTGGAAACAGCCTTCGGACTCCGGTCGGGGCAGCCGCCCGATCGCTTCTTCGTGGGGCTCGCCCTGCTGAGCCAGTTCTCCGAAATTGCCGACACCCGGCCGCTGGTGTGCCTCGTCGATGATGCCCAGTGGCTGGACCGGTCCTCGGCCCAGGTGCTCTCCTTCGTCGCGCGGCGGCTTCGGGAGGAGTCGGTGGTCATCGTCCTCGCCGAGCGCGACGGCGACGCCTTGAGCGAGTTCGAGGGCCTGCCGGAGCTGCGTCTCCGCGGCTTGTCCGACACAGACGCGGCCGACCTGGTCACCTCGGCGACGCTCAGTCCCTTGGACACGTTGGTGCGCAGTCGGATCCTCGCCGAGGCCCACGGCAATCCGCTCGCCTTGCTCGAGCTCTCCCGTTCGCGCTCATCGGCCGTCTTGCCCGGCGGCCTTGCGGTGCCGAGCACCTTGCCCTTGCCCACTCGCATCCAGGCGGAGTACCGCGGCCGTCTCGAAGTGCTGCCCAGCGACACGCAGCTCCTGTTGCTCCTCGCGGCGGCCGATCCGGTGGGAGAGCCCAACCTGTTCTGGCGGGCCGCCTCCGAGCTGGGCATCGTGGTTGCGGCCGCGGAGCCTGCCGAGGCGGAGGGGCTGGTCGAGATCGACGCGCGAGTGGGATTTCGACACCCACTCTTGCGCTCGGCGATCTACCAGGCGGCGTCGCCGGCGGCGCGCCGTCGTGTCCACCGGGCATTGGCCGCGGTCACCGATCCCGAGACCGACCCAGATCGTCGCGCGTGGCACCGTGCCCAGGCTGTGCTCGGTCCCGACGACGCCGTGGCCGACGAGCTCGAGCGATCGGCCGGGCGAGCCCAAGGTCGGGGCGGTCTCGCTGCCGCGGCTGCCTTTCTGCAGCGCTCGGTCGCCCTGACGCAGGATCCTGCGCGTCGGGCTGACCGCGCGATGGCGGCCGCGCAGGCGAGCCTCGAAGCAGGCGCCTTCGATGGGGCGCTCTCGCTGGTGGCTGCTGCCGAGTCCGGACCCCTGGATGACCTCGGTCGAGCCCGCATGGACCGGCTACAGGCCGAGATCGCGTTTGCCCAGAACCGCGGTAGCGAGGCTCCACTCATGCTGCTCGAGGCCGCTCGGAGGCTCGAGAGCCTCGACGTACGCCTGTCACGCAACACCTATCTCGATGCGTGGGCCGCAGCGCTCTTCGCCGGCCGGTTGGCGCGTGAGGGCGGCAGCCTGCTCGACGTCTCCCGCGCTGCGGGGATCGCCCCCGATCCGGTGGGGCCTCGCCTGCCGTGCGACCTGCTGCTCGAAGGTCTGGCGTTGGTCTTCACCGACGGACGCCGTGCCGCCGTGCCGGTGCTCAGGCGGTCGGTCGCTGCGTTCTCGAGTGCCGATGTCTCCCGAGAGGAGGTGCTCCGTTGGGGCTGGTTGGCGTCGCGGGCCGCAAACCTGATCTGGGACTATGACGGCGGCCTCGAGATCGCCCTGCGGGCGGTGCGGCTCGCCCGCGACACTGGGGCGCTCGAAGCCCTCGCCGTCCTGGACAACGCATGTGGTCAGGCCGCCGCAGTCGGAGGCGACTTTGCCAGGGCCACGCTGTTGATGGCTGAGCTGGACACCCTCAAGGAGGCGACCGGCACCCGCATCGCCCCGTACGCGGCGCTGGCGCTCGCGGGAGTCCGCGGCCACGAGGCCGTCGACTCCCAGCTGATCGCGGACGTCATGGAGCACGCCGCAGAGGGAGGACAAGGGACCGCCGTCCAGTACGCGTGGTGGGCGAGGTCCGTCCTCATGAACGGTCTCGGCCACTATGAGGAGGCGCTCGCGGCAGCCGTGGAGGCGAGCGAGCACACCCCGGAGCTGTTCATCGCCTCGTGGGCGTTGGTCGAGTTGATCGAGGCCGCAATGAGGTCCGATCGTGACGACCTCGCGAGGGGCGCTCTTGAGCGCCTCGCGGAGCATATCGAAGGCTGCGACTCCGACTGGGCGCTCGGGATCCATGCCCGGTCGAGCGCGCTGCTGCGCCTGGGTGGCGCGGCCGAGTCGCTGTATCGCGA
Organism: uncultured Actinomycetota bacterium; assembly: GCA_963791175.1. Classification (GTDB taxonomy): domain Bacteria; phylum Actinomycetota; class Actinomycetes; order Propionibacteriales; family Nocardioidaceae; genus Nocardioides. Next base: position 287,802 of record CAWBRC010000004.1, on the reverse strand, counting down.
AGCGATCGACCGGCTGAGCCGAACGCAGCTGCAACCGGACCTCGCTCGCGCCCACCTTCTGTACGGGGAGTGGCTCCGACGCGAAGGCAGACGCGTCGACGCCCGTGACCAGCTCCGCACCGCCCACGACCTGTGCGCCACGATCGGCATGGAGGCGTTCTCGGAGCGCGCTCGTCGCGAGCTCCTCGCCACGGGCGAGAACGTGCGGCCACGCACCATCGAGACGCGAGCCCGTCTGACGTCGCAGGAGGCGCTGGTCGCCCAGCTGGCGAGTGACGGTCTGACCAACCTGGAAATCGGAGCACGGCTGTTTCTCAGCGCGCGAACGGTCGAATGGCACCTGAGCAAGGTCTTCTCCAAGCTCGGGGTCACCTCGCGCAGGGAGTTGAACGCCACGCTTCCGAAGGGTGGTCTGACGGCGATGCCGGCCTCGTAGAACCAGCATCGGACCCAGCCACCGTCGCGTTCACGCACGGGATCGTCTGCAAGGCTCCGATCAACGTCCCCTCAGCGGCACGGTCGGGGCGGGGCGTGACCGGGGAGATCACAGGCCGAGCGTCAGTGGCGTGCCCGGGATGTCACCGGCGAATCGATAGCCGTATGTACCTTTGCGGATACGTACCCGATCAGGTACGTTAGGACCGTGGACGCGGTGCTGCATGCGTTGGCGGACGAGAGCCGGCGAACGGTTCTGGAGATCCTGCGCGCTCACCCGGCGAGCGCGGGAGAGCTGGCCGAAGCGATCCCGATCGCCCGTCCGGGCGTGTCCCGGCATCTGCGGGTGCTGCGGGAGGCCGGACTGATCGAGGTACGCCCGGAGGCGCAGCGCCGGATCTACAGCCTCCGTCCGGAGGCGCTCATCGAGGTGGACGAGTGGCTCGCGGCGTACCGCGTGCTCTGGCAGGGCCGGCTCGACGCACTTCACACAGAGATCGCTCGAGGGAAGAAGGCGCGAAGGTGAACATCATCGGGACGATGCGGGTGCTGGACGAGACCCGGGGCGCGGTGCGTGTCGAGGACGTCTTCGACACGGACATCGACGACCTGTGGGAGGCGTGTACGACACCGGAGCGGCTCGCACGCTGGATCGCTGAAGTCTCCGGCGACCTGCGGGTGGGCGGCACGATCCATGCCGTCTTCACCAGCACCTGGACAGGTCCGGGGCGGGTCGAGGTGTGCGACGCACCGCGTCATCTGCTCCTCACGATGGAACCCGGCACAGACGATGAGTCACAGATGGAGGCATGGCTGACCGAGGAGGGGTCGCAGACCAGGCTGGTGGTCGAGGAGCGTGGACTGCCCGTGGACAAGATGTACCTGCACGGGGCCGGGTGGCAGGCGCATCTGGAGGATCTGGGGCGGTCGCTGACAGAGGCCGCCGGGGCCCACCCCGAGCGCTGGACTGAGCACACTCCGGCACCGGCGTGGCGCCGGCGCTGGGACGAGCTGTCACCTGCTTACGAAGCGATGGAGATCGAGTGATGTCCGACGAGATCAGACTCAGCGTGACCACGGTGAACGCGCCCGACGCGCTGGCCCTGGCGAGCTTCTACGCCGAGCTGACCGGAGGAGTCACGAGGGGGAGCGAGCACTGGGCGACCGTCTCCGGGCCGAATGGTGTCATCGCGTTCCAGCAGGTCGACGACTTCCGACCGCCCGGGTGGCCCGGCGCCGACGTACCCATGCAGATGCACCTCGACTTCTTCGTCGACGATCTCGCGGCGACCGGAGCCCGCGCAGTCGCTGCTGGCGCCACCCGGCTCGACTTCCAGCCGAACTCCGACCACTGCTTTGTGTACGCCGACCCGGCCGGCCATCCCTTCTGCCTGTCCACTTGGGACGGGCCGCACCTCGACGACGAGCCCGACCTGTAGACGGGGCAGCACGGGGCGTACCAGACGGTGATCGGCTCGAGGGCGGACCGCATGCGGCATGGTCGGGGCCGACTCAGGCGGAGCGCCCTATCGGCATGTCCGAGCTCGATCAGAGAAAGAGCGGCGCCGTCGCCGGGCGGGCGCGCTAGTCGGATGCTGATCCGACCGATGTCGTTGCCGTGGTCCGTTGCACGTCACGCCAGGCGATGTACGCCGATCGCCAGCGAGGCGAGGCGAGTTGCTCTCCGCGCCGTCGCGCCCGCAGCTGTTCCTTGAGCCAGTCTGGCGCGTGGGCCTGCTCTATGGCCGCCGACTTGGTGAGCAGCTCACCGCGTGAGATCCCGTGCCGTGCCCGAGCCATCGCCGTGAGTCCGAGATCTACCATCACCGGCAGTCGCCAGAACATCTGCGGGTGTCGGGCCGCCCACGACCAGTAGCCGGCCAGCTCGCTCTGGCTTGCTGCCACCACCATGTGGCCGGTCTCGGCAGGCAGCACGTCGTGAGGTGGAGGGCCGGTCAGCGCGGACCCGTGGACCGCGAGCTCGACACGAGTCACCAAGGAGACCGCACGCGTGATGAGCTCGCCGTGCGTCCACGTCGGCCGCTCGATCGTCGCGTCCGCCAGGCTGTCGCGGTCGGCGTACTGGCAGCCGAGGTTCATTCCGGCAGCCGCTCCGGCATCGAGCTCGGTGTGGATGGCCGCGATCTGCTCAAGGGCGTCTCCGTCCAGCGTGACCCTTGTCAGAGCGACGAGGTCGAGGTCGCTGACGCCGGGGACGTGATCGCCAGTGGCCAGCGATCCGCCCACCCAGACGGCCTCGACGTCCTCGATCGTGGCGAGCTGCGAGACGAAGTCGTCCAGCGCCGCCCGGAGGTGTTCGTCCACGAGACCACCATCGCACTGCCCGAGGGTCAATAGCGGCATGGTCGGGCTCCGCCTGCAGAGCGGCATGACGGGCGGGTCCTCTCCACAGCATGGTGGTCCGTCGCACGTATGAACGAACGCCGTCTGGCGCCCTGAGTCCACGCTCAGTCGCCACGCACGGGGGCGCGATCGTTCATACGTTCGGCAAGCGCGAGGCCCGACCGCGGCATGGTCGGGCGTGGCCCGTCAGCGGCAGATGCGTGCGCTTCTTCCGATTACGGTTCGGGGATGGAGCCGACGGAGGATCAGGGCCCTTTCCAGCCACGAACGGCGCCGATGGCCGTGGACGATCCGGTCGTGCAGTGGCTGCTGCAGGGCGATCCGGCGATCCGCTGGCAGGTTCTCCGGGATCTGCTCGACGCCGAGGAGACCGTGGTGGCGACCGAGCGAGCCCGGGTGGAGCACGAGGGCTGGGGTGCTCGGCTGCTGGCGCTGCGGGCTCCTGATGGCCTGTGGGCGAACGGAGCCTGCTTTCCTGGTACCGCTGCGTTCGCAGCGGACACTGCACGAGCCCTGGCTGCCGGTGAGCCGCCGCCGCCCTGGCCCTCGCCCGACGCGGAGCCGGGCGAGGCGCCGACCGACGGATCGGGTGCCGAGCCGGGCCAGCCGTGGACCGCGACGTACCCGGTCCTGCTCGACCTGTGCCACCTGGGCACACCCCCGGACAGTCCGGTGATGCAGGAGACCGCACACCTGGTGGCGGGCAACTGCCGCTGGGAGTGCGACGGTCTGCCGTTCTTCGCCGGCGAGGAGGACTGCTGCATCAACGCCGGCACGATCCTGATCGGTACCTACCTGGGCGTCGACGTCGACCCTGTGGTGCAGAGGCTTCTGGCCGACCAGATGCCGGATGGTGGCTGGAACTGCTGGGCCGAGACGCGGCCGGCGCCGTCATCGTTCGCCAGCACCCTCGACGTGATCGACGCCCTGCTGAGGTGGGAGCGCCGTACCGGCGGATCTGAGGAGGTCCGCCGAGCTCGTCGCAACGGCGAGGAGTACTTGCTCCGGCGCAACCTCTTCCGGTCGTTACGCACGGGCGAGGAGGTCAACCCTGAGTGGGCGTCGTTCTCCTACCCCCCACGCTGGCACTACGACCTGCTCAAGGCCACGGAGTACTTCGCCCTGCGTGGTGGCACTCCGGATCCGCGGCTGGCCGACGCGATCGAACATGTCCGCGCCAAGCGCCGACCCGATGGGCATTGGCTGCTCGAGAACACCCACGCCGGCGCGGTCCACTTCCGGTTCGAGGAACCCGACGGCACGCCAAGCCGGTGGAACACCTTGAGGGCGCTGCGGGTGCTGCGCTGGTACGACGCGTCCGCGCCCACCCGGTAGCGCGACGCCAGGCGTCTTGACGACAACAGACGTGCAACCAAGCAGGCGGACCACCGAGGGCGCGACCAGGGCCGTCCCGCTCCCCGGAGCCGCACCGGAGCCCGTGCGGGACTGCGGCGCACCCCATGCCACGAACTCTCATCGGCATGCCAGCGCGACGTGCGAGTGGGTGGTCGGCGGCCCGACAGGACCTGAGCGGAGCGACCCACCGAATCCAGTGGCGACCGGCCGGGATGGGCCGCAACCTTGCTCCGTGGTGGAGATGCTGGTGCTGACTCCGGACGACTGGGCGACCTGGCGGCAGCTGCGGTTGGCCGCGTTGGGCGAAGCGCCCCACGCCTTCGGGTCCCGGCTCGCGGACTGGCAGGGCGAGGCCGACGCGGAGCAGCGCTGGCGCGGCCGGCTCGAGATCCCTGGTTCCCACAACGTCGTCGCCGTGGTCGATGGCGAAGGGGCGGGCATGGCCAGCGGCGTACCGACGCCTCACGACGGGGCCGTGGAGCTGATCTCGATGTGGGTAGCGCCTTCTGCGCGGGGTCGGGGGGTCGGAGACGCGCTCGTCGAGGACGTCGAAGCGTGGGCCTGGTCGACCGGCGCTCGAGTGCTGCGACTCAGCGTCGCCGCCGGCAACACCCGAGCCGCGGCACTCTACGAGCGCCACGGGTTCAGGTACACCGGTGAGCTGGGCGACGTGATGGCCGACGGGGTCCACCGTGAACGGGTGATGGAGAAGGCCAGGGTGGCGCACCAGTAGACGAGCTCACGGGACCTTGGTCGTCACCTCGCGCGAGGTCGCTGTGTCCTGCCCGCTGTGCCGTGGCAGGTGTCCTCGCCCGGGCGCCGACCAGGGTGTCGTCCTTGCGGCCGCCGGAGCCCTTCGCTCTGAGAACGAACCCTGGTCGTCTCTCGACGTGGGCACGAGGTCGGCCCTACGGTCGACAGCAGTCCAAAGCGAGGGATGTGGTGGCAGATGCGCAGTCTGCTGAGCCGGTTCAGCAACTGGGTGGTGGCTCATCCGGTCTTGTGGGGCGTGGGCTCGGGAGTCGTGCTGGTGCTGCTCGGCTTCGCTCTCGATCTGGCCCCGATCGTTGTCATTGCAGCCGGAGCCGCTATCGGCGTGCTCAACATCCTTCATGCGAGGAGACGGGGCTACTGCCCGCTGCCGGCAGAGCCGGGTTCTCACCTGGGAGGAGCGGAGGCCGAGTAGCCGGCATGAGCCTGCGTACCGGATGGTCCTAGGAGAGGTCCCACGCTGGGTTGGCCGAGGCCGGTCGTCAGCGGATGGTCGCCCGTCTATCGGCGACCTCCGAACTCCCAGTCGTAGACCTCGGCATCGAGTTCGCCGCGCCACTCGTCGAATGCCTCGCGGGAGGGCGCCTGCACGCAGGCGAGGAAGCCGGCGGGTGCACGGGTGTCGGGATCGGACAAGGTCCCGTGCACGATCAGCTGCTCCGCAGGTACGGCGACCGGGCGGGAGCTCGAGTACCACGAGGCGACGCCCTTCCGGCGCTCCGGCGTACTCCCACATGGTGCGACCGAGCAGGTTGCGGAACGCGAGGATCCGGTGTGACTCGAACAAGCCAGCCCGCTGGTAGGGCTCGTCGGCCACGAACGAGCGCGCAGCCTCGAACGACGGCAGGGCGACCACGTGCAGGCTCCCGAGCCAGGTGTCGGCAGCCAGGTCGAGGAGCGGCCCGCGGGCGGTCATGGCGTCGGCGAAGCGGTCCATGTAGGACCAGTGCCGCTCGGTCAGCTCCTCAGGGTCGATGTCTGCGGCGGCTCCCGAGGCCCGGCTCAGCACCAGGAAGTCGGTGGAGGACACCGGGCGAGGCTAGCCCGGTGGATGCTCCCAGCGGCATGGGTCTGCCGAACGCATGAACGAACGCCGTCTGGCGCTATGAGTCCACGCTCAGCGCCACGCACGGGGGCGCGATCGTTCATACGTTCGGCAAGCGCGAGGCCCGGCCACGGCATGGTCGAGCGGCAACGCTGAGCGATTCGCTCCCGACAATGTGCAGAACCACACCCGGTGTGAGTCAGGCGAAGCCGGTGACGTGTGCTGTGTACCGACGAGCAAGATGAGCACGCCCAGCATGACTGCGACGGCGCAGATGGCGAGCCCCTCACTCAGGTCGGAATGGAGGCAAAACGCGGCATGGCGGCGGAGCCGACGGCGGCATGAGCGGGCGATCCCGTGCCGGTCGCGCAAGCGCGAGTGAGTCGGACAGCCAAGCGTGAGCGTCGAGAAGTGCGGCGAGCGCCGGAAGCGTCAACGACATCCACACCAATGGGTCAAGCCCACTGGTGCGACAGAACCGCCCCGGCGATGACGAAGCCGGGGCGGTTCTGCTCGAGGCGGAGATCGCCTCGAGGGGGCCTAGCGGCCCAGGTTGAGCAAGATGGTGAGCACGACCGACAAGACGACCGAGATCAGGATCATCACGAGGCATCCGATCCCGCCGCCGAGTGGCTTGATGCGCACCGCCATGGTCAGCTGCGGTGGTTGCGGGTGGTGTCCGCGTCGTAGAAGTCACGGCTGCCGGACTTGGCCAGCCCGCGGCTGATCATGTAGCCGATGGTGAGAAGGGTGACGAAGAACCACGCGTCCTGGCTTCCGAAGTCGGTGGCGTCGACGATGGCTGAGGCCGCGAGGACACCGACGACTGCGGCGACGTAGGCGAAGAACTCGGTCGTCTTGAACGACGCCTTCGTCTCCGTGCTGAGACGGCGCTCGAAAGTCTCTCCGCGGTTGGCGGAGGTGGGCGGGGCGGTGTGCGTAGACATGACGATCTTCCTTCTAGGGTCGCTGCCGCGAGTGCGCGGCAGCGGCTGGTGCAATGAAGAGGTGCCCCTGGGCTGTCCGGCCGAAGCCACCCTTGGGGGTATGGGATCCGGTGACCTGGGACACGGACGTCGCGGGCCTGCAACATCGTGGACCAGCGGCATGGTCGGGCGGGCTCGACAGCGGCATGCGCGGGCGCCGAAAGCCCTTTTCGATCAACGAACGTGAATGCGCGATCAGTTGTACGCGGTCGGCCCAACGACAGCGTGGCCGGTGTCGACGTCACCGAGGTGTACGGCGGTGCAAAGGTGGCAGCAGCTGGAGGATGCTGAGGAAGACGAAGACGAGCGTGTTGAATCCGACCCACGTGGCCAGGGCGAGGTACCAGTCGGTTTCGAGGATCCACGTCGGGAGCAGGATTCCCCACGCGGTGAGGAGCCACATTCCCAGCCACGGCGTGACGACTCCGGAGAGCGCCGGTCGAGGCACGTGGTTCCAGTCGGACTTCCGTCCGAGCAGGATCTGCACGATCGAGGTCACGAAACAGGCTTGCAGGAAGACGACGTAAGCGAGCTCGGGGAAGATGGGTGCGGCGAGCGCGCGGCCCCGCCAGCCGACCCGCCAGACCGTGACGAGGCGCTCCAGGACGAAGATCATCCCGATGCAGATCCAGAACGGCGACCAGCTGATGCTGTCGGCGGCCAGCAGGCTGATCGTCATCAGCAGCAGGTACGACTGCAGCGCCACCACTCCGTAGCCCAGACCGAGCTGCTGGCCCCAGTACATCGCGGTCGCGCGGGTGACACCGTACGCGCCGATGTTCTCCAACGCTCCCCGGTGCCACCGCAGCCGCTGACGCCACAGATCTCGCCACGACGTCATGACCTCGGTCGTCACCCGACATTCCGGTGGAGACGTCATCCGCGCGCCCAGCGTCTTCAGCGCCAGCGTGAGCTCGTTGTCCTCGGTCAGCGCCAACGTGTCATAGACCCGTCCGGGCGTTCCGGGCAGCAGAGGACCCCGTGCCTGGGCGACCGCACGGAGCGCGTAGGCGCGGATCACCGACGCGGTCCCGGTCAGGACAAAGACGCGGTTGAGCTTGCGCGCGACGACCCGCTGGTACCGGCCGTACTCGTTGCGCTGGAACTGACCGACCAACCGGCCGCCGTCCTCGCCGTAGAACTGCCCACCGACCGCCATCAGGTACTGGTCAGCTTCGAGCAACCCGAGCGCCACCTCAAGGAACTCCGGGGCGATCGTGGAGTCGGCGTCCATCACCACCACCACGTCCCGAGGCTCGCTCTCGGGGAGGATCAGGGCCAGTTGCTGGTTGAGCGCGCCGGCCTTCTTCTCCGTGTTGCCGACCGTCTCATAGACCTCGACCCCATGGGTCCGGGCCACCTCAACGGTTGCGTCGGTGCAGTTGTCCGCCACGACCACGACCCGGTCAGGGGGACGGGTCTGCTCCGCCAACGACTGCAACGTGAACGCGAGGACTGCCTCCTCGTCGTGTGCGGGGATGAGCACGATGCACCGCACAACGGTCCCGGCTGGCAGCTCCTCGGGTCCGGGGAGTGCGAGTGGTGGTAGCGAGTCGGCGAGCTGCTCGATGCTGGCCGGCCCGGCAGCGGCCGGTCCCAGCATCAGCCGACGGGCCTCACGCACCCGCGGTGGTGGGGGCGGCGGCACGTGCCGCTCGGGGTCGAGCAGCCGCACCACCGCCGCGGTCTGCAACGCGGCCAAGCCGAAGAACGTCGAGGCCACCAGAAGGGCTGCTGAAGCCAGCACCGCGCCACCAGGGTTGCCGAACTCGACGTTGAGCGGAAGCAACACCTCCTCCAGCTGAACCTCATCGTCCTGCGTCGACGTCAGCACCGCCGCGACGACCAGCAAGCCGATCGCCAACGCCGCCAGGCCCACGGTGAGCCACCCGAAGTGCGCGACGCGTCTACGCAGGTTCGCCTGATCCACCGTCGGCACCCGCACAGGTGTCTCCCTCTCGCTAGGGCCTCAGGACGGATCCTGACCCGAGACACCCGCCGGCGATTGCCCCGAAGCGGGTGAAGTCCGGAACGAACGCCGCTCGGCTGGCCCCTACAAGACGATGCGAGTGCTCTTCGGCATGGTCGGGCGGATCGAGTCCGCACCACTCACGAGCAAGACCGCCGGCATCCTCAGCACCCGGTCAGCGGCATGGTCGGGCGGCGGCCCGGCGGCGGCATGAGCGGACGTCCAGGGGGCGAGAGCGGATGTCCTGTCGTTCACCGATCATGAACCTCATGGAGGATCAGCAGGCGCCGCAGTCGGCCGAAGGTGAGGCGAAGGTCATCACGCTCTGCGGCTCGACCACGTTCGAGGCGGAGTTCGCGGAGGTCAACCAACGGCTCACGATGGAGGGCTGCGTCGTGATCAGCCTCGGAATGTTCAGCCTCCCCGATCTGCCGGACTACGACTGGACAGTCGACAGCTCGGACCTGAAGGGGCGGCTCGGCGGCGTGCACTTCCAGAAGATTCGCATGGCCGACGAGGTGTACATCGTGGATCCGGGCGGCTACGTAGGCGAGTCGACCCGACGGGAGATTGCCTACGCGGAGTCGCTCGGCAAGCCGGTTCGGTATCTGAGTCGCGAGCGCTCGGCTCGAACGCGAGACGGCCTCCACGAGTGAGTCCGACCGGGCGGCCGCACGTCGGCATGATCGGTCGCCCTACCAGCCTGGCCGGATCGGTGCCGTCACGGACATCGCCAGGAACGTCGTCCATCCGGCAGGGCTCGCGCCAGGCGCGCCTGCTTCGGGCAGAGCGCTGTTGTTCGCGGTGTCCAAGCGACGCCAGGGCCCCGGTGATCCGGTTGACGGGCGGCGGTTGCTTCGAGTCCTGGAACGGAGATCCCTCGCGACGGCACTAACCTCACGCCCGTGGAGAGCTTCGAGGAGGCAGGCGTCTTCGGTGGGCTGGACGCGAAGGGGACGGGGTACGTCGAGCACCTGCGTCGGCCCGACCTCAGCCTGGGCACCTACTCGCTACGCGCGGGCGCCGAGGATCCCCAGGAGCCGCACACTGAGGACGAGGTCTATGTCGTGACTGCTGGCCGCGCGAAGTTCACCAGCTCCGGTGAGGCGATCGACGTCGCCGCCGGCTCAGTCTTCTTCGTCGAGGCCCACGAGGTTCATCGGTTCCACGACATCACAGACGACCTGTCCGTCCTGGTGTTCTTCGGTCCAGCGGAGGGTGCCCGACAAGCCGCACCAGAGTGACGCCACCGACGCTCGGTACGGCGAGGACTGTCCGCAGGATGTGCTCGGCCGACTGAGGGCGACGAGGCCCGACGTGACCGGGGCTCCTGGACTCCGACAGCGGCATGGTCGGCCGATCTTAGGGGCTGTCGATCATGCGACACGGCGATGCGGTTTGCGCCTCTTCGAGCTAGCTCGGCTCGTCAAGGGAATCGTTCGCAACCATCGTTGCGCGCGCTGGCGCGAGGGATGGGGCGGGTGCATTGTGATCGGAGGCCCCACTGGAAGGAGGCCACCCATGACCTGGCTCATCGTGCTGGCCGTGCTCCTAGGCATCTTTCTCGCGTTCGCTTGGTGGACAGACCGGAGACACAGAGGCCCCAGGGAGCCGGGCACCGCCTCCCACTTCAACCCATCGAACGTTCGAGACCAAGCGGAGTACGACGGCCTCTGGAAGGGGGAAAGCCCCATGAGGTTCCGCAAGAACTCGGACCCGCCTCCCAAATACTGAGGTGTGCCGTCAGGCGCGGGCCGCTGGATGAGTCCACGTCCGCATGGGAGTCGCTACCAATCGTCCGGCTTCGCGCACTGGCTTGATTGCTCCGGCTGGCGTCAAGCCAAGACCTCACGGCCGCGGGCGCCCGACCATCGGCACGGTCGCGCGAACGCGACCCGGTGCGGCGTGGCCCCACAAGGAAGTCGTCGCCTACTCGATGGGGTTGGACCGGGAGATGCGCACCTCGTCGATGTCCAGCCGAGCCTGGACCCGGCGCAGCACGATGTCGTCGATCCGCTGCGCGTCGCGGAGCTGGAGCAGGGCCTCACGCCGTCGGGCGATGAGCGCGAGCGAGAGGCTCGTGTACTGGTCGTCGTGCTCGACGACGGGGTCGCCGTCGGCTCCGGCGGCCGCGAGCAGGGTGCGTTGCTTGTCCAGCTCGTGCCGCACCCGCTCGACGACCCTCTGGTCGCTGCCGAGCTCGGCGGCTGTGGCGTCGATGGCCTCGATCGCCGCGTCCAGGGTGGACATCTCCGCGAGCTGCAGCTCCTCGGCGACGGAGGTGTCCTCAGGCAGCCGCGCGAACCGCACGACCGCCGGCAACAGCAGCGCCTGCAGCAGGGTCAACACGATCACCCCGCACGTGATGAGGACGATCAGGTCCCGGTCCGGGAACGGTGCCCCGGAGTCCAGGCTGTGCGGCACGGCCAGAACCGCAGCGAGCGAGACGGCGCCGCGGAAGCCCACCACGGCGCTCACCGCGCGCTGGCGAGCACCGACCCGGCGTGACCGCTGGGCAGGACGGCGGTCGACCAACCTGATCATGTACGGCGTGGTGTAGGTCCAGATCCACCGCACCCCGATCACGACCACGGTCACCACCAACGTGTCGACCAGGGCGCGCAGCAGCGAGGTGCTGGTGAGGCCCCGGAAGGCGGACTGGGCAGAGATGCCGATGAGCACGAACAGCGCACTGCTCAGGACAGTCGTGGAGAGCGCCCAGAACGGGATGACGATCTGGCGGGTCGCCGCACCGGTGATCCGCGGCGTCACCTGGCTCATGAACAACCCGCAGGACACGACCGCCAGCACCCCGGACGCGTGGATGACGTCGGCCAGCAGGAAGGCTGCGAACGGGGTGACGAGCATCGCGATGGCCTCGAGCATCGGGTCGTCCATCCGGCCGCGTACCTGCCAGCTGACCAGGCCGACGAGACCCCCGGCGAGCACGCCGCCGCCGTACGACAGGACCAACAGCCACGTGACGTGCCAGCCGGTCAGGTGCTGCTCGCCGACGGTGACGCCGACGGCCAGCCCGTAGAGCACCAGCGCGGTGCCGTCGTTGACCAGGCTCTCGGCGCGCAGCACGGTCACCGTCCGCCGCGGCAGGTTGCGGGCCAGGACGCCGACCGCGGTCGCGTCGGTGGGAGCGAGCGCCGCGCCGAGCACCCACGCCGGTCCCCACTCGAGGCCGAACGCGTGCGCCGCCGCCGCGACCGCAGCCGCGGTGGCCACCACCAGCGCGGTGCTGGTCATGACGACGACTCGCAGGTTGTTGCGGATCTCGCGCAGCGAGGTGGTCAGGCTCTCCCAGTACAGCAGCGCCGGGAGGAACAGCAGCAACACGACCTCCGGCGGCAGCTGTACCTGTCGCAGCTGCGGCACGAACCCGACGAGCACGCCGACCAGCACCAGCAGGATCGCCGGCGCGATCGGGTAGCGGCGAGCGAGCGCCCCGCACGCGACCAGGGCGACTCCGAGCAGCACCACCATCTCGAGTCCGAGCACGGGCCCATCTTGTCCAATGGCTCCGCTCAACCCGAGGACGGGCTCTCCCTCACTCCATCTCACGCGTCACGCCGAAGCGGCCGGCCCGCACGTGCCGCCTCGCCGCCACCGTGTTCGCGATCAACCCGCCGGACCGATCGGCTGGGGCGGCCTCGCCGGTGGCGGAGGCCACGTCGACCGAGCCCGCTTCGGCCATTGGTTCCGGCGTTCACCGGGCTCACGCCGACCCGGTACGTCGAAGTCCGGCGGCGGTTCCTGCGCGAACGTCCCGGCCACGTGCTGGCCGCTGGCCGCTGCCGGCCGATCGATTGAGGACGGGAGCGACAGCTCACGGAACGCTAATTTTGAGGCACCCCGAAGCAGAGGAGAGGGCCGTGGGGAAGGTGGTCATGTACAGCTCGGTGTCGGTGGACGGCTTCGTCGCGGACGAGAATGACCAGCCCGGACCGCTGTTCGACTGGTTGTCCAGCGGTGAGGTCCCGTTGGACGACAGCGGCGAGGTGCAGGTGTCGCAGACGTCCTACGACTACATCCGGCCGTACTGGGACCAGATCGGGGTGACACTCGTCGGCCGCCACGTCTTCGACCTGACGGACGGCTGGGGCGGGAAGCCTCCGAGCGGGATCGACCACGTGGTCGTCGTGACGCACCGGCCGCAGCCCGAGGGCTGGGACCCCGAGGCGCCGTTCCACTTCGTCGACGGCGTCGAGGCAGCCGTGGCCAAGGCGCAGGAGCTTGCGGGTGACCGCATCGTCGAGGTCGCCGCCGGCGACGTCGGTGGCCAGGTGCTTGCCGCAGGTCTGGTCGACGAGGTGCGCATGGACGTCGTACCCGTCCTGTTCGGGTCCGGCAAGCGCTACTTCGGGTCGGTCCACGCGCAGCACCTCTTGGAGGATCCTGACGTGGTGATTCAGGGCAACCGGGTGCTCCACCTGCGCTATCGGGTGCGCCGTTGACCGATCTGGGCGGGTACGCGAAGAGGTCCACGGCGAACGGTGACTCAAGATCGGGCCTTCGGCTGCGTTGGGGCATCGCTGTCCCTGGTCGGGCAGCCGACGCCGATCCACCCCCGCACCTCATCTGCGGCAGGCTCAGCGCAAGATCACTGGTTGCCGGTTTCCGTCGCATCGTGGCCGACCCCCAGGAAGAGCGCCCCTTCACCATGCCGGGTGTGGTCGGGGTCTGAGCTCGCCTGTCTCGAGTAGGGATCGGGCGATGTAGTTCGCGAGGTTGCGGAAGCCGAGGGCGGGAGCCGCGCTCTCTGCTTGATCTGGAGCGATCTACCGCGGTGCGGCACCGCGGCGGAACGAGAAGTCGGAGTCAGGCCGGGACGGCGTCCCGGAGCCGGCGTTGCTCGCCTCGGCGCAGGGTCCGGGAGTACCCAGTCGTGTCGAACCAGGTGGGGAAGGCTCTGGCCAGGCGGCTCGGTCCCAGGAAGCGGGCGTGGCCGTCGGCGACGAGGTCCCGGAACGGTACGAGGCCGATGAGCCAGCGCTGCATCTGGGCAGTGTCGGCCTCGAGGGCGAGATCGACAGCCAGGCCCTGGTCGTCCTTGCAGACGGTGATGCCAGGCCGTTGGATGTCGAGCCAGCCTTGAGCCCCTCCGGAGCCGGTGAGTACCAGGTGCACCACGGTTCGGTCCTTCGGAAGCCTTGCGGGAACGGCGAGCTGGTGCGTGCGCCAGATCAGCGACAAGCCGTCGCAGTCGTCGTCGGTCGGGTCACCGAACACCCATTCGGCGGCCCAATGGCCCATGGCCCACACGATGTCGGTCAGACCTTGGCCGGCCGGGGTCAGCTCGTAGGCCCCGGAGAGCCCGGGGCCGTTCGGTGTGTGGTCGACAAGGCCGCGGCGCTCCAGCTCGCGGAGCCGCTGTGCGAGCAGGCTGCGGCTCGCCCGGGGTATCCCGCGGTGGATCTCGTTGAACCCGCTGGCACCGACCATCAGCTCTCGAATGATCAAGGGGGTCCAACGATCACCGAGCACTCCGACAGCGGACGCGATCGGGCAGTACTCCCTGCGGCTCGTCATGTACGCATCTTTCACCTCGTCGTCGAGACCCGGTAGTACGGATCCTGTACTGCCTCGGCGCCCCGCAATCCCGAGCACACGCGGGGACGACCCTGCTCCTCACGCGGATCGTGCCGTGCCTCGAGGGGCACCAGGCCGGCCGTGGTGGTACGGCACCGTCACTCGTCGTGCGCCGCAGCCGGCCTCACGATCAGCCCGAAGGACGCGCACCGGGTGCGTCCGCGACGCACCACGGCGACCGCGTCGCGGAGCAGACCGACTCGAGGAGGCCCAACATGAAACCCCAGCCACCGACGACCGAAGCCGTGGTCCGCCACCACCTGACTGCCTTCCTGGAGTGCCAAGGCATTGACGCCATCGTCGCGGACTACAACGAAGCTGCCCACTTCCACACCGAGGCCGAGGTCTACGTCGGGAAGCAGGAGATCCACCGCTTCTTCGAGCACTTCCTCGAGGTGCTGCCGTTGGGCGGCATCGATCGGTTCGAGCTCAGGAGCCTCCACGTCGAGGGAGAACTCGCCTACATCACGTGGAACGTCGGCAGCGACATCCCCCTGGGCACCGACACCTTCGTCGTGGACGACGGGAAGATCGTCGCCCAGACGTTCGCGATGTACGTCGCGCCGACCGCCTATCGAGGCTGACCTCCTCGGCTCACCGCGCAGGCCAGGGCTGAGCGGACCCGACCTCAACACGGTCACTCGACAGCCACCGAACCACCTCGACAAGACGACCTCCGTCGGCTCCGAGACCGACGGCGCAACCAGGAGGAATCATGACCACGACACACACAGCTGCCGGCCAGATCGGGAGCGCGAGGCTCACAGAGTTCATCGCCGGACTGCGCGGCACCGCGGTGCTCCCGGGTGACGCCGGCTACGACCAGGCGCGCAGCGTCTGGAACGGCGCGCACGACCGGCGCCCGGCGCTGATCGTTCGATGCGCCGGCGTGGCAGACGTGCTCCGCACCGTCGACTTCGCCCGCAGCGATGGGCTGCCGCTCGCGGTCCGCGGTGGAGGGCACTCCATCGCGGGATTCTCCACGGTCGACGACGGCATCGTGCTCGACCTGTCACTCATGACCGGCATCGAGGTCCGCCCCGACGACCGCACCGTGACGGCGCAGGCAGGGTGCACATGGAAGGACTTGGACGCCGAGACCCAGCAGTTCGGACTCGCCGTGACCGGGGGACTGGTGTCCTCGACCGGGATCGCCGGCTTCACCACCGGCGGCGGCATCGGGTGGCTGATGCGCAAGCACGGCTTGGCCTGCGACAACCTCGTCGGTGCGCACGTGGTCACTGCAGATGGCCAGCTCGTCCACGCCAGCGCCAGCGAGAACGCGGAGCTGTTCTGGGGTCTGCGCGGAGGTGGGGGGAACTTCGGGGTGGTGACCTCCTTCGAGTACCAGCTCCACGCGGTCGGCCCGACGGTCCACTCCGGCCTGGTCTTCTACCCGGCCGAAGAAGCCGCGCAGGTGCTGGCGGGGTACCGGGCCGCGTGCGCGGCAGCACCTGATGAGCTGACCACGCTGGTCAACCTCACCACCGCCCCACCCGTGCCGTTCCTGCCCGAGGCCGTCCACGGCACCCCGATCATCGGCGTCGCTGGCTGCTGGTCCGGCGACCCCGCCGCCGCGGAGACGGCCACCGCGCCCTTCCGTTCGTTGGGCACGGTGATCGTCGACGTGTTCGCGGACAACCCCTACGCGGGGTGGCAGCAGGCCCTGGACCCGCTCTACCCGCGCGGAATCCACAACTACTTCCGGTCTGCGTTCCTGCGCGAGGTCAACGACCAAGCGCTGCGCGTGCTGGAGGAGTCGCTCGCGACGCTGCCCAACCCACTGGCCGAGATCCACCTCCAGCACCTCGGCGGGGTCGTGGGAAGAATCCCCGCTCCGGACACGGCGTACGCGTTCCGGGACCAGGAGTTCATCGTCAACGTCATCGCCCGCACCCCCGACGCCGACGGCTTCGACGAGTCCATCGCCTGGGCCCGAGGGATCGCGGCGGCCGTCGGTCCGGGCGCCGGAACCTACGTGAACTTCACCGGCGATCTCGACCCTTCCGTGGCCCAGGCGTCCTACCCGCCCGAGACGCACCGGCGACTGGTGGAGCTGAAGAACACGTACGACCCGACCAACCTGTTCCGGCTGAACCAGAACATCCTCCCCACCGCCTGATCCGAACCGCACGTGAGGAGGCGTGAACGCTTCGCCTCCTCACGGGGCGGTCGACAGCTGTTCCGCCCTTGACCGATCGGCAGGCCGATCAGCTGGATCTGACCACATGCGACCACCATCAAGGTTCCCTGTCAGTGGCTGATGCGCGCACGCTGGGGATGCGGTGGTGGCGCACGGTGACATCGCCGAATACGGCGGAACCGACCTGTTCTCACCCCGGGCCATCGCCACACCGCTGGCGGCGCTGATCGCCGGTGACGTCCCGGGCACGCCAGTGATGTTCGGTCTGTGATGCCTCGCGGCCGACCGTGCCGCTGACGGCGCTCGGGCCGACCCTGCCGCTGCTCGTCCCGTGTCGCCGCACTGGCTAAGCGGTGGCCAGTGCGTGCGGGCCGGGCTCCGCCGAACGTCGGTCGCTCCTGGCGATGACGAAGGACGCGGCGATCAACCAGAAGGGAAGCAGCACGTAGGTGACAAGACCGCCGGGAGGGATGCCAGCATCCCCCAGCGCGCCGAGCACGCCCAGCACGACGGTGACGATCGAGAACCACCTCGGGAGCACCGCACTGCGCGTTCCGCCCAACCCGGTCGCGATGAAAGCCGCGGCCAGGCCGATGCCCATGCCGGCCCAGCCGAAGTAGCCGACGTAGCTCAGGTAGCCCAGGGCGGCGTCGTCCTTGGCGTCGGCGGCACCGTTGATCAGGCCCCAGTTCCACATCACCATCTGCGAGAGACCGGCGACGACGGCCACCCAGCCGCCGTACGCGACGCTCGAGTACGTCGCCTCTCGCGCCTCTCCCGAACGCAGCAGGTTCCGGATGGCGGTCGCGAAGAACAACAGGGCGATCCCCATCAGGACGAGGCAGCCTTGCATCGCGTAGTTCAGGCCCAGATGGTCGTGGATGACCGCCGTGGTCGCTGCTCCGGGCCTGTCGTGGGTCTGCATGTTCTGGAACAGGTCCTGACCGATCCAGCACAGGCCCGCGAGCGCGCCGCTCCAGGGTAGGAGCTTCTCGAACGTGGTGATCGGCATGCCGCACTCCCTTCTTCGGAGGGACCCACGGCCCCTGGGGCACCGAAGATCACCCGGCCAGCGACCCGGGCGCACGATCTGGGTGTCCCGACTCGTCCGGGAACAGTTCCCGGGCACCTATCCGCGCCCCTCGTCAGGGCCCAGACTCGCTACATGAACCCCGTCGTCGCGCTCGGCGTCGCCGTCGTGTCGCTGCTGGTCGGACTCGCGGTGCTTCGCGCGGGGCAACGTCGTGTCGGGTGGCTGCTGGTCGCGCACGGCGTCTGCTCTGCCTCCGCGCTCACCGGGACCGGCCCGAGCACCGGGGAGCCTGGGCTGGCGCTCGACCAGCTCGCTGCGGGCGCGTGGGTGTTCATCTTCCTGTGGCTGGTCCTCATCGCGTACCTGCTCCCCGACGGTCACACCCTTTCGCCCGGTTGGCGCCGTTGGGTGCTCGTCGGGCTGGCGGGAGTCGCTGCGTTCCTCATCGGGGCGGCCGGCGACGCGGATGGGTTCCGGAAGACGCACGCAGGCACCGACCCGCCGCTGGCCCTGGGACCGCCAGCGGTCTTCACCATCATCGGCGTGGTCGGTCTGGCGCTCACCGTCCTGCTGTTCTTCGGTGCGGTGATGGCGGTGCGAGCCAGGCTGCGCCGGACCTCGGGGGACGCCCGCCTCCAGCTCCTGTGGCTGGTCTGGGGAGCGACCAGCCTGCCCCTGGCGCTCGTGCTGGGCTGGGTCGGGCACTTCGCCCTGGACGACAACCAGCTGCTCATCGACGTGTCCCTCGCTCTCGCGGGCGTCGCACTGCCCGTCACGATCGGGATCGCGATCCTCAGGCATCGGCTCTTCGACATCGAGCTGGTGCTGAGCGGCACCCTGACGTACGGCGTGCTGGTCACTGCCGTGGTCTCGCTCTACGCCTTCTTCCTGTTCGGCGCTGAGCGACTCCTCGGCAGCAGCACGGCGGGCGGTGTGCTCGCCGTTTCGGTCATCGCGGTGGCGGTCCAGCCGGCGTACTCGTTCCTTCGCGGGCGTGTCGAGCGCTGGGTCTACGGCTATCGCGCCGACCCAGCGGCGGCCCTGCGACGGTTCGGCGCGAGCCTCGAGTCCACAGATCCGCTCCATGTGGTGGACACCATCACCGCCTCCGTCGCCGAAGCGCTGAAGGTCCAGCGAGTGTGGATGACGGCCCCAGGAGACCCGGCGTCCGGAGACCCGCGCGTCGTGCGGCGCCCTCTGGTGCACCGAGGCGACCACATCGGTGACCTGGCCGTCGAGGTGCCGGCAGGTCGCCGTCTCTCCCCGGCGGACGACGCACTCCTCCACGACCTCATCCGCCATGCCTCTGTCACCATCCGAGCCGCGCAGCTGGCCGGTGAGCTGCAGGCGTCGCGGTCCCGGATCGTGAACGCTCGGGAGGAGGAACGCAGACGGCTGCGCCGAGAGCTGCACGACGGCGTCGGCCCGTCCCTGGCCGCCATCCTGCTCATGATCGAGGCCGCACGCTCCCGCCAGGACGCCACCGACCGCAACGCCCTACTCGCTGAGATCCGCGACGAGACCAAAGCTGCCGTCTCCGAGGTACGCCGCGCCGTCGACGGACTACGACCACCCGCAATCGACGAGGTCGGGCTTCCAGGAGCCATCCGCCAACGAGCCGCATCCCTGT
The DNA here is from genome assembly GCA_963791175.1 of uncultured Actinomycetota bacterium. Taxonomy (GTDB): domain Bacteria; phylum Actinomycetota; class Actinomycetes; order Propionibacteriales; family Nocardioidaceae; genus Nocardioides. The sequence continues at coordinate 268,472 of CAWBRC010000004.1, read as the reverse complement.
CGACCGACAGGCTCGCGATCCAGGTCAACAGCCCACCCACGCTGCCCCCGATGCCTGCCGCCGTCGAGGTCGCGGCATTCCGGATCGCCTCGGAGGCCATGACCAACGTCGCCAGGCACTCAGGTGCCAGCCGGTGCAGCGTGGATCTCGCGTGCCACCAGACCCTCGATCTCACTGTCTCCGACAACGGTCGTGGCAGCGGAGCCCCCACCGCCAACGGCGTCGGCTGGGACTCCATGGCCGAGCGAGCAGCAGAGCTCGGCGGGTCGTGCACGATCTCCCACCGGCCCGACGGCGGCCTCGTCGTTCGCGCCGTCCTGCCGTTGCGCCAGGCCGACTCGCTCGCGGTCCTCGGATGATTCGCGTCCTCGTAGCCGACGACCACCCGGCCTTCCGTCGAGGGCTCGAGCTGATGCTGGCCGACATCGACGACCTGCTGATCGTGGGCAATGCGGAGACCGGAGGACAAGCGGTCCAGTTGACCGAGACCCTCACACCTGACGTCGTGTTGATGGACCTGCGCATGCCCGACCTCGACGGCATCGAAGCCACCCGCCAGATCAACCGGATCGCGCCGGCGCCCGCGATCGTGGTGCTCACGATGTTCCAGGACGACGACTCCGTCTTCGCCGCCATGCGTGCCGGCGCCCGCGGATACCTGCTCAAAGGAGCCGACCAGGACGAGATCGTCCGCGCGATCCGCGCTGCGGCCGCAGGCGAGGCCATCTTCGGCCACGAGGTCGCTGCCCGCGTCATACATCACTTCGCGCAAGGCCCCGGCTCCGCGACCACGGCCTTCCCGACGCTCACCGAACGGGAGCGCGGTGTCCTCGAGATGATCGCGGCCGGCAAAGGAAACGCCACCATCGCCCACGAGCTGATGATCAGCCTCAAAACCGTGCGCAACCACGTCTCGAACGTCTTCACCAAGCTGCAGGTCTCGGACCGCTCAGCTGCCATCGTGAAGGCGCGCAAGGCGGGGCTGGGCGGCGACTGACCCAGTTCAGGCCCACCCGACCGTGCTCCCCGCTGGGTCAAGGAGCGGTCGGGAGGGGTGTCCTGTGTCGGGTCTTCCGGGTCGAGATTCTCATTTGTAGCGTCGGTTCTGCGGGTCCGGGAAGTGGCTGTGTCTGCGCACACCAGCTCGCCACGGGCGCACCTGACCTACATGTCGTGAACGTCCACGGTCGCGAGCACGGCGATCATCGGGCCCGTTGAGCCTCAAGATCGCGTTCCTGGGGCCACCCACGTGAACGTCCACAGCATCGGCGCCGACGTCGCGGGCGAGGCGTAGAGCTCCGCAGGCAGGCGAGGTCCGGCCGGCGGACGAGCCCGGCTCGGCGCGCAGAGCGCGACGAGATGCCGCACGGCAAGCCGCGAGTGGCTGCGCGGCGACCGCTCCGGCTCCCCCACGCAGGGGAAACCTGCGACCTGCCGGGAGCCACGAGCCCATTCGCGCCTAGCGTGCTGACTCCGGGGAGCGGGAGGCACAAGATGCGGGTGCGGGCGGTCACGGGAGGCTTGGTGTGCTCGCTCCTCGCGCTGGCCGTGGTCGGCGCTGAAAGTGCTGCTGAGGGTGGTGGCGACGCGCGCCAGGCCAGGCGCGGCGTCCCGGTTCAGTTCAGCGCGCAGAGCGTGGGGCGCGAGCCCGCGGCGACGCCCCCAGCACCGGCCGGTTCGGCACCCCGCCCCCGGTGGGCGGAGTCGGAGACCCAGGGTCAGGCCGGCGCCGTATCGCCGCCAGTCGTGCAGGTCACGGACCTCGGCGACGTCGCCGGCGTGATCATCCCCGGACTGACCGCGCTGAGGTTCATCACCGAGACCGGTCCCATTGCCTACCGGAGCCCTGCGTTCTCCGGAGCGCAAGAAGTGCACGCGATGTACCTGCTGGAGCAATGGTCAGGGTCGGGGTGGGTCATCGTGGTTCGCTCGGACGTCCTGGTCGGCGTCATCGGAGCCGCGCAGAACGGCGTGATCTTCGGCCGCGCGGACCTGCGCCCGACCGTGGCACGTGGGTACTGGCGTGTCACGTGGTTGTTCGGCTGGTACAGCTCCACAGCCCTGGTCGCCAGCGCGCTCGTGACGCCCGACAGCACCGGGGACCACGTCTGCGTGACCACAGCGCGGCGGTGCGAGACCGGACCCGGGTGGGTCGAGACAGGCGGCTATCTCGACAACACCTGATGGTGAACACGCACGTGAGGACGACCACGAGAGAACGTCAGCCGCGGCGTACGCGACTCGCCGACCAGTTCACGCCCGGAGGTCCGGGCGCGCTGACCCTCGATGCAACGAGTTCACGCGCGCCTTCCCACCGGGCCAGCGAATGGAACGTCTCCCGCTCCCTGCGCATGAAGGCCGCTGCACGCTCTTACGCGCTCTCTCAGCGGCATGGTCGGGAGCCGGCCCGGCAGCGGCAAGGTCGGGCGAAGCCGACAGCGGCATGGTCGTGCTTCGTGGTTGGCTCTCACCATGGGCAAGCGGGAGCAGTCAGGAGACGAGCTCGAACGACGGGAAGCCGAGGTGACGGCGCGGGAAGCCGAGGTGACGGCGCGGGAAGCCGCCCTTGCTAAGCACACGCAGGCCGCCGAGGCGATCCTGGCCGCCGCCGACGAGCGGGACAGCGTCACCGAGGCCCTGGATGCTGCGGCAGACAAGCGCGAGCACGACCTAGACCTTGCCGATTTCCTAGACTCAACACACGAGCCGAACTACGGAGACCACTGGTCCGAACGCCGCAATGCCGCACTCGACCGGGCACATTCGAAGGATGACCGGTCCGCATCCCATGACGATCGGGACGCTCTGACCAAGAACGACGAGACCTGAACCGGCACCTGCTCATCGGCATGGTCGGGCGGAGCCGACATCGGCATCGTCGGGCGGGCCCGTTCACCGGCAGGTGCGTGCGTTCCGAGGACGACGATCGGGGCCGGAACCCGGACCCGACGGCGCGTCACCAGCAGGACGGACCTCAGTCGCCCTCGTCGTACCCAGCGAGGACGGCTCCGTCGGTCGCGTAGACGGGTGACGTGCAGCTCTCCCGGAGCGTTGCGGCCCTCGGCGTCGTTGACGACCGTCCCCGCGAAGGCGACCCACCCATCCACGACCGTGATCTCGTGGTCTGCGCCCGTCAGGTCGGTGACCACGATCCGCTCCTGGCGGCGGAGGCGTGGTGGGGCGGGCGAGCGTGCCCGAGATGGACCAGGAGGGGCGGTCGGCCGGCACCGGTGAGCCAACTGGTCGCGATCCGTGCCCGGTTCCCTGGGACGGCGGCGAGGTGGTAGCCGCGGGCCGCGACCCGGGCCGCCGGTCCGGTGAGGGGTACGCCGAGAGGCCTGGCCACGGCGTGCCAGCCGCCCAGGTCGGCGGCCAGCCCGAGGTCGTGGTGCCGGTACGGGCGGGAGGTGCTGCCTCGGAGGGACGCCACCACCGCGTCGGCCACGGTCCGGCCCTGACGCATCGCGTGCTGGGCGGTGGGCGCGGTGTCGTGACCGGGCCGGGTGAGGTCGGGGACGGCGGCGAGGTCGCCCAGGGCGAAGACGTCGGGCCGGCCCGCGACGACCAGCCGCTCGTCCACCCGCACGCGCCCGCGGTCCAGCGGGAGGCCGAGGCTGCGGACCAACGGGTTCGGCGTCACGCCGCCGCACCAGACGACGGTGCGGCTCGGGATCCAGCCGCCGTCGCTGGTCCTGACCCCCGTGGCCGTGACCTCGTGCACGGCGGTGGAGAGCCTCACGTCGATACCGCGGCGACGCAGCACCCGGAGGGCCTTGGCGCCGAGGTCGGGGCCCAGCTCGGGCAGGACCCGGGCCGTTGCGTCGACCAGGACCCAGCGTGGCCGCAGCGCCGGGCCGGAGCGGCGGCGGGCGAAGGCACGGCTCAACCGCTGCAGGAACGCCGCGAGCTCGGTGCCCGCGAAGCCGGCGCCGACGACCACGAAGGTCGTCCGCTCCGCTCGCTCCCGCGGGTCGTCGGTCGAGACGGCCAGCTCGAGCTGCTGCAGCACGTGGTCGCGCAGGAACGCGGCCTCGGCCGTCGTCTTGAAGCCGACGGCGTGCTCCTCCAGCCCGGGGATCCTCCCCGTGTCGGAGACGCTGCCCGCCGCCAGGACGAGCCGGTCCCAGCCGAGCTCGGTTCGCCGTCCCTCCGGGTCGGCGACCATCGCGGTCCGGCCCGGCAGGTCGATGTCCTCGACCTGACCGAGGACGACGCGCGAGCGGAGCCGCCCGGTGAGCGGCACCGTGACGTCCCGCGGGTCCAACAGCCCCCCGGCCACCTCGGGCAGCAGTGGTGTGTAGAGGAGGTGGTCCTGCGGGGTGACGACGGTGATCTCGGCCTCCCTCGCGGAGAGCCGCCGCTCGAGGCGACGTACCGCCTGGAACCCGCCGAAGCCGCACCCGACGACCAGGACCCGCGCGGGCATCACGGCCTCCGCACCAGACAGGTGGACCCCGCGAGCGCGATGAGCCGGTCGTCTGCGTCGAGGATGCGGGCGGAGGCGACCATCGTGCTCCGGCCCTGGTGGTCGACCTCGCCCCGGCAGACCAGCGGTCCTCCGGCGACCAGGGCCGGGCGCAGGAAGCGGACGTTGAGCTCGGCGGTGACGTAGCCGACGGCGGGCGGGAGCAGGGAGTGGACGGCGCAGCCCATCGCGGTGTCCAGCACCGCCGCGAGGACGCCGCCGTGGACGATGCCGAAGGGGTTCAGGTGGAACTCGTCGGGTTCGAGCCGGAAGGTGACCCGACCCGGGTGGGCGTCGACCGGCTCGAGACCGAGCGTCCGGACCGCCGGGGGGAGCGGCAGCTCGCCGGCACCGATGGCGCGGAGGACGCTGAGGCCATCGCGGTCCAGGCCCGCGAAGGCCGTGGGAGCCGGGTCGTCCCACTCATAGGTGCGCTGGCGCGTGTCGGTCGACATGGGTACCTCCTGTGATCGGGTGCTGGTGGCGCCTCATGACGTCACCTGGGACCAGCCCTTGGTGCAGCTGTTGTCGTTGATCGAGCTCGCCCCGTTGGTGCGGACGGGTCCGGGGCCACGGGCTCATGCGGGCACCGCCAGCCGGCGCGCGGCCCGCGTCACCATGCCGCGCACCACCCACGGGTGGATCCTGCGGACGAGGCTCGAGTACGCGCGGCCCCGCCGGTTGCGCAGCTGGACGACGGTGCTCAGCACCACCCGGCCGGGCTCGACGAGCACGGACGCGCGGAACCCGAGATGCTGCTGGTCGACGCCGACGAGGACCTCGTCCGGCCTCCAGTCCACGGTGGCGAAGACATCGCGACCGCCCGGCTCGATGCCGACCAGCCGGACCAGCACCTGGCGCACTCCGAACAGCGCGCGCACCCAGGGTGGCGGCGCGCTGAAGATCGCGTCGGCCCACTCCTGCGGGTCGTGACGCGGGCCGTCGATCGGGACCGGGACGGCGTAGGCGTCCGACCAGTCGACACGCGGCAGGGCGCCGTCCAGCAGCGCCGTGGCCGGCACGGGTGTCGGGTACGCGCGGCCCGGGTGGCCGGCCCCGCTGGGGCGGCTCCGCGGTCGACCGGCGGTGGGGGAGTTCTGTCCGTTCATGACACTCCTTCCATACGCCTCCGTATGGAGGTTTCCATACGGTAGCGTATGGGCATGGCGAATGGGAAGCGCGATTCCTTGGGGCGGGCGGACTGGGTCGAGGCGGCCCTCGCGGCGCTCGCCCGGGGCGGCCTCGCGGCGGTGGCCGTGGAGCCGTTGGCCAAGGAGCTACGGGCGACCAAGGGCAGCTTCTACTGGCACTTCGCCGACCGGAACGCGCTGCTCGAGGCGGCGCTGGAGCGCTGGGAGCATCGCGACACCGAGGTGGTGATCGCGGCGCTCGACAGGACCGACGACGTCCCGACCCGGCTGCGCACCCTGCTCCGGCTGGCCTTCATGTCGGTGCTGACCACCACCGCCGAGGCACGTGGCAGCGTGGAGCTGGCCCTCCAGGCCAGCGCCTCACACCCGGTGGTGGCCGCCACGCTCGACCGCGTGACCACTCGGCGGCTGGGGCAGCTCACCCAGCTCTACACGGACCTCGGGCTGTCCCGGAGCCGAGCGCGCGACCGCGGCCTGCTCGCGTACACGGCGTACCTCGGACACCTCCAGCTGGCGCACGCCACCCCGGAGCTGCTGCCCCGGGGGCGTGCCTTCTCCGCGCACGTCGACCAGATCGTCGAGGCCCTGGTGAGGCTCGACGGCTGACGTCGTCGTCAATCTCGGGTCACCACCAGCTGCGGGGGCCGTGGTCACGCGGTGTGTCCCGCGGAGGCGTTCGTGTCACGCATCTCCCGGTGGGCGTCGAGGCTCGCTACGGTGCACCTCATGACGACCGTCGTCGACGCCGACTACCTGGTGGTCGGCGCGGGCGCGATGGGCATGGCGTTCACCGACGCGCTGGTCGACCACGCGCCCGGCGTCCGGGTGGCGATGGTGGATCGCCGCCACGACGTGGGCGGCCACTGGCTCGCGGCGTACCCGTTCGTCCGCCTCCACCAGTCCTCGCAGTTCTACGGCGTCGCGTCCACGCTGCTCGGCGGCGGCAAGGTGCAGGAGCGGGGTCCCGAGGCGGGGCTCCACGAGCGGGCCAACCAGCCGACGATCCTCGCCTACTACAGCGACCTGCTGACCGGGCGGCTGCGCGACAACGTCGAGTTCTTCGCCGGCTGCGACCACATCGGCGACCGCACGTTCGTCTCCCGGGTCTCCGGCCGCCGCTTCGAGGTGCCGGAGCGCTGCCGCGTCGTGGACGCGCGCTACCTCGCGCCCGACATCCCCGCCGAGCTGCCGCCGAAGTTCGACGTCGCACCCGGAGCCCGCGTGGTGCCGGTCAACGACCTGGCGCACGTGGAGGACGCGCCCAGGCAGTACGTCGTGACCGGCTCCGGCAAGACGGCGACCGACGCCTGCGTCTGGCTGCTCGCTCGGGGGGTCGACCCGGACGCCATCTGCTGGGTGCGCCCCCGCGACCCGTGGATGCTGAACCGGGCGGTCGTGCAGCCCGACCCCGAGGTGTTCCTCGGCATGGTCGCGACGATGATGGAGTCGGCGACGCGGGCGGGCTCGCTCGACGACCTGTTCCTCCGCCTGGAGGAGGCCGGCATCATGCTTCGGGTCGACCGGTCGGTGACCCCGACGATGGCCAAGGCGCCGACCCTCGCCACGTGGGAGCTGGACCTGCTGCGGACGCTCGGCGACGTCGTACGCCTCGGCCACGTGCGCTCGGTGTCGCCCGGTCGCCTCGAGCTCGAGGACGGCTCGGTCGAGATCGCCCCCGACGCGCTGGTCGTCAACTGCGCGGCCGACGGTCTCAAGCACCCACCGCTGGTGCCGATCTGGCAGCCCTCCGAGATCACCCTGCAGCCCGTGCGTGCGGGGTTCCCCTGCTTCGGAGCGGCCATCGCCGGCTACGTCGAGGCCACCCGCGGCTCCGACGAGGAGAAGAACGCCGTGTGCGCGCCCTCGCCGTACCCGGACTCGCTGGTCCAGTGGGCGCAGATGAACATCTTCGGCATGCAGAACGCCGCGGCGTTCGGTGCCGAGGCCGACATCCGCGAATGGGCCCAGGGGGTGCCGCTCAACCCTGCCCGCATCCCGCCGGGACACGTGCGCACGCCGGGGCTGGACGACGCGCTCGAGCGGCTCCAGACCTACGCCGGCTCCGGTGTCGCCAGTCTGGTCCGGTTGGCCGGATCAACCCGCTGACGGCCGTCCTGCTCGCCGTCGCGCCACGTCATCGCTACCCTGACTCGCGGGAGCGGGCCTGCAGGGGGAAGCAGGCCCGGGAGGGTCGTCGTGGCCGGGCACCCCGTCCCGGACCGCGCGCCGAGGGGGTGGCATGGTCTCGGGGCAGCACGTCCAGAAGCGGCGTTCGAGGCGGGTCGGCCTCGCGGTGCTGGTGTGCGCGGTCCTGACCGGGGCGGCGACCGTGGCGGGATACCGCCTGCTGGACCAGCCGGGCGACGCGGACGCCGACGGCTCCGGACCTGAGTGCGGCTCCCCCGTCGAGGTGACCGTGACCCCGATGCTGGCCCCGGCAGCCGAGGCCGCCATCGCGGCGATCGAGACCGAGTGCACCGCGGCCACCGTCGTGACCCGCACCGAGCACGAGGTCATCGAGGACCTGTTCTTCGGGAAGCTGGCCCCCGAGGTGTGGCTCCCGATGGGCGAGTGGAACCTGCAGAAGGCCCCGATGACCGTGGTCTCGGAGGCCGTCGCCAGCACGCCCGTCGTGCTGGTCGGCGGACCCGCCGCCGCGCCGCCGGCCACCTGGGCCGAGGCCCTGGCGTCCGGACTCGTGGACCTGCCCGACCCGATGACCGACACCCTGGGCGCCCTGACCGTGGTCACCCCGCAGCTGGAGGCTGGCGTCACCGGCGCCGACCCCGGGACCGCGCGGGCGTCGCTGGTCGCGGTGGCGCAGCGGTACGGCGACGTGGCCTCTCGCGGCCAGACCGTCGACACGTCCCTGGAGGGCCTGGGTGGCGCCTCGCCCCGCGAGGTGGTGACGACCGAGGCCGCGTTCCTGGCCGCCCGCCGCACCGACCCCGACCTCGTGGCCGTGACCCCGCCCAGCGGGACCGGCCTCCTGCGGTTCCCGGTCGGCATCCGCGAGGACGCCCGACCGGCGGCCCGCACCGTGGCGGAGGGCTTGACCTCGTGGCTCACCTCGGGCCGTGGCTCCGCCAGCCTGAGCGCCGCCGGGCTGCGTCGTGGCGAGGGCGGCACCGCCCCGGGCAGCGGCGCCGGCAAGCTGACCTTCCTGCCCGAGCCGACCAGCACCGACGTCGACGGTGCGCTCCTCACCTGGCGGGTGCTGAGCATCCCCTCCAGCGTGCTGGCCGTCTTCGACGTGTCGGGGTCGATGGCCTTCGACGCGCCCGCCGGTGGCCGCCGGATCGACGTGGCCGTGGACGCCGCGACCACCGCACTCGCCGTCTTCCCCGACCACGCCCGGATCGGGTTGTGGGAGTTCTCGACCCAACGCGGGCCGCGCGGCCGCGACTGGGCGGTGCTGGAGCCGATCCGCCGGCTCGACGCTGTCGTCGACGGCAAGACCCAGCGCCAGCTGCTCGGCGAGCAGGCCGAGGGGATGAAGGACAGCACCGAGGGTGGGACCGGACTCAACGACACCGCGCTCGCGGCGTACCGCTACGCGTTGAAGAAGTACGACGAGAACTACTCCAACTCGGTCATCCTGCTGACCGACGGGTCGAACGACGACCCGGGGTCGATCTCCGCGAAGGCGCTGCTGAAGCGGCTGCGCGCGATGGCGGACCCGCAGCGGCCGGTCCGCATCATCGGCGTGGCCGTGAGCGAGGACGCCGACCTGGCCAAGATCCAGCGCATCGCCGCAGCCACCGGTGGCTCGGCGTACCGGGCCGACACCTCCGAGGACCTGCTCCGGGTCTTCGCGCAGGAGATCGCCGGCCGCTAGTGGTCACCACCGGAAGTTCGTCGGGTGCTACGCACCCCGAGCACGCACCTCGCGGCGTTGCCGTCGCTCGCTGGACGAACAAGTGGAGCGTCGCTCCGGCGCCTTGCGATCCACGCACTCCGAGCACGGATCACCCACGACGAACTTCCGGCGGCACCACCACTAGCAGCTCCACGCGGCGGTCCGCGCCGGAGGGACGGCCGGACCGCGCCGGCGCGGTCGTTCACGCCCCGCGCGTACCACCCGGAGCACCGGGCCGACGTCCCGGTGCGATGACGAACCACGGGTGGTGCCACTGCCGGGTGGTGGTGAGCTCGCCCGCCTCGAACGCCGCTCGGGTGAGCTCGGAGATGCGCCCGTGCGCGGGGTCGTAGAGGTCGACCCCCTCAGCGGTCGGCCCGACGGCCAGCACGACGTGGCGGGGGAGCCACGCCGATCCGACGTACAGCGGGACCGGGTACCCGTCGGTGACCGCGCTCGCCACCGCGTCGAAGTCGTCCGAGCGTCCGCCGAGCCGGACCACCTGGGTGCGGTAGGGCAGGCCGGTGAACGAGGCCATGGCGCGGGCGGCAGCCCAGGGCGGCGTGCCGAGCGCGCGCGGCCAGGGGAGCTGCGCGCGACCGAAGGCCGACGGCGCGGTGAGCTCGCGGTGCAGGGCCACCACCGCGGTCGCGAAGACCTTGGGGTTCTGGGTGGCGGCGTACGCCGGGTCGAGCAGCAGGTGCGCGGCCACCAGGGACGTCGGCCCGCACGTGCGCTGGTCGGGCTGGCTGAGCCCGCGGATCGCGTCGAGGTTCACCGCGACACCGGGAGCGCCTGCACGAGCCGGTAGGCCTCGTCGGCCGAGCACGGCGTGCACCCTGCCGCGACCGCCTCGGCCACGATCCGGCGCTGGTCGCGCATGAGCACGAGGCCGCGCCGGACCAGGACCAGCGGCGGCTTGCGGTGCTCGCGCAGGTCGCGGGAGAGCCGGCGCCAGAAGGTGACCATCGGGTGCTGGCGCAGGCAGTACGCCGCGCCGAGCAGCCCGGCGGCGCGCAGCGGCGCGACGACGTGGTGGGCGAAGATGCCCTCCGCCACGACCAGCGGGGCGCCGTCGAGCGAGAGCGCGCGGAAGCCGCTGCGGCCGTCGTGCGCGATGTCGTAGACCGGGGTCTCGACCGACCCGGTGCGGCACAGCGTCGCCAGCGCCTCGACCGCCTCGTCGCACAGCCAGGACGCCGGGTCGTCCCAGTCGACCAGGCCGGCGTTGGCGCCCGAGGCGATCCGCGGGAGCGCCGGGTCGGAGCCGTCGCGGTAGAAGTCGTCGAGGCGCAGGAGGGGGAGTCCGAGCCGTTCGGCGAGGTGGGACTTGCCCGAGCCCGAGGGCCCGGCCAGGACGATGACCCGCGCCGGCACCCGAACATCATGCCGTGACAGGCTGCCGACATGGGAATCCGGCGGGCGGCCCTCGCGCTCCTCGTCGCGCTGACGCTGGCCGCCTGCAACGACGACGACACCGAGGACGCACCCGGCTCGGACCGGACCACCGACGCCGACTGCGCGGCCCGGATCCCCGACAGCGTCTTCGACGGGCTGCGGTGGTCAACGCCGCGGCCGGCCGAGGCCACCGTGCGCGGGTGCCACCGCGAGACCGAGCAGGGGTACGTCGAGGTGGACGACGACACCGGCTACGACCAGCGCTGCGCGACGCTGGACCGCAGGGGCGGCAAGAAGCCCGGCCAGCCGGCGGACTGGCTGGAGGAGAGGACGGCCTGCGCGGTGGAGCCCGGGGGTGGCGTCGGCACCACCAAGGTGGTGGTCAAGGGCGAGGGCGACCTGGCCACGGTGATCACCGTCGTGGCGCTGACCCCGACCGATCAGGCACTGGTGCGCGAGGCGGTCGCGACGCTGGCCGGCTGACCGGTCAGGCCGACTTCGGCCACTTCGTCGGGTCGTTCATGGTGTCGCTGCTGGTCTCGGCGATCTTGGGCCAGTGGTTCTGCGGCAGGCCGTCGGAGCCGGCGTCGAGCTTCTCCCAGCCCAGCGAGGCCTCGGTGATCTGGTTCTTGAAGAACTCGCCGAGGGTGACCGCGACGTCGTTGACCTTGGTCCACACCAGCGCGATCGCGTCCATGATCGGCGCGATCTCAGCACCGAGGAGCTTGCCCACGTCGGCGAGGCTGCCGATGACGCTGATCGCGTCGGCCTGGAAGGTGTAGAAGTGCTGGTAGAGGTCCAGCCACAGCTGCAGGATCCGGTCCGCGCCGGCCCGGGTCAGCTCGCCGCCGGTCTGGAGGCTGTTGGCCAGCGCCAGGATCGCGTCGCTCTGTTCGGAGGCCACCGTCGAGTACGACTTGTAGGCCGCGCCCTCCCACGTGTTGCCGAGGTTGGTGATGTCCTGCTCGAGGGTGGTCGACCTGTAGAGGGTGGCCTTGGCCGCGACCATCTTCTTCGAGTAGTCGATCAGCGTGAGCGGCTCACCCGCGAGCTTGCCGACGGCGTTCGCCACCTCCGTGGCCAGCTTGTCGACCTGCTCCTGGATGGCCGGGCAGATCTCGTCGTTCCACTTGTCGATGGCCTTCTCGACGTCGCTCTTGCCGGGGATCAGGTGGCCCAGCCCCTCCAGGAAGCTGCCGGCGGCACCGTCGAGCTTGTCGGCCACCCAGTTGGCCTTGTCCACGATCTCGCCGATCGCGTCCTGCGCCTTCTGGTCGATCTCGTCGACGAGGTCCTCGAAGTACTGCGGACCGTCAGTCATGGTGGTAGCTCCCCTCGTCGATCTTCCTGTCGAGCACGTCGATGCTGGTCGACGCGGTCGCGTCGGACTCGTCGTAGCCGTTGGCCGTGGACGTCAGCGCGGCGTCGAGGTAGTCGAAGCTGTACGACGCATCGGTGAGCGCGTTGTCCATGTCGCTGGTCCACTCGTTGTAGCGCCCCGAGACGCCCATCGACCCCGCCATGACGCCGAACGCGTCGCCCTGACCGACCGTCACCGACAGCGTCTGCCTGACGTTGTCGGCGTCCACCTTGGCGCCCGCCCAGATGGCGGCCTGGTGGCGCAGGTTGTCGGACTCGACCTTGAAGCTCATCGGGTGTCCCTCTCCTGGTAGGCGGCGGCGAACGCCTGGGTGATGGCGGCGGCGACGTGGGGCGCGGTGGCCTGGCGCAGCCAGCCGGGGTCGGCGGTGAGGTCGCCGCCCTGACCGGCGGCGTCGAGCACGACCGCGAGGCAGTCGTTGTCGGAGACCCCCCGCTCGCCACCGGGCAGCGGGTCCGAGCGCCGGGTCGGCACGGTCTGCGGGCCGCGAGCGGCCTCGGCGACCAGCTCGCGCAGCGGTCGCCACGCGGGCATCGAGACCCGGCGGACCACCGGACGGCCGGCGGCGTCGAGCCCGAGCGGCGCGGTCGGTCGCCCCTCGGCGAGGCGGTGCGCGAGGGCGTCCCGGAAGGCCCGGGCCAGTGCCACGGAGTCACGCAGCTCGTCGGGCAGCGCGGCGATGCGGACGCCGACGACGCGGTGGGCGTGGTCCAGGTCGACCTCGATCGGGTTGCTCACGTGGCATGGCTTGCCCCGGCTCCGGAGGTCCGAAACCGAGGACCGACGGTTTGCCCTCCCGGCCCCCCTGGGTAGGAGCACGCCATGCGACGCGTTCTCGGGCTGGTCGCCCTCGTCCCCGCGACGGTGCTCCTGGCGACGCTCCTCCACGGGTGCGGCGACGCCGACGCGGACGACGTCTCGAGCCCGCCGGCGGCGGAGGAGACCACGCTCGCCGACTGCGCGGCGCTCATTCCGGACGACGTCCTGGAGGGGCTCGGCTGGACCGCCTCGGCCACACCCACGCTCGACTCGGCCACCTGCAGCCTCGGCGCCGACCAGGGCACGCTGAGCGTGGCCCGCCGGCCGGTGCCCGGCACCAGCAGCGACGACCTGCCCGAGGCCGGTCAGGAGGAGTTCGACGAGCGGTGCGCCGACCTCAGCGACGGCCAGGCGGGCCACGAGGTCGACTGGCTCGGGTCGGACGCCGCCGGCTGCGCGGTGGTCACGGGTGACGGCTCCGGGATCAACGTCCTGCTGGCCGTCTCCGACGCGGGGTTGCTCGTCGAGTCACGGGTGACCACCGACCAGCCGACGGCCTCGGCCGCCCAGGTGCAGGCCGCGCTCGCCGAGCTGGCGCAGACCGCCCTCCAGCGGCTGGCCTGAGGCGCTGCTCAGACGCCGATCGGGTGCCAGACGGTCTTGGTCTCGAGGTAGTCCGTCATCGCCGACAGCTCCGGCTCGAGGCGTCCAGTCCGGCTCGACCATGGGCGCCCGGCGGACCCGCTTGAGGTTCTCCGCGGCCGCCACCTCGAGCTCGGTCGGCGAGCTCGGCGCGAGCCGGCGAGCCCGCACAGGTCGATCGCGTTGACGTCCATGTGCGAGGCCAGCCACGGGCCCACGAGTCTCGGCGTCGCCCGGTGAGGATGTTGACGACCCCGCCCGGGACGTCGGAGGTCGCCAGCACCTCGCCGAACGTCACCGCCGGCAGCGGCCGCGCGTACGACGAGACGACGACGCAGGTGTTGCCGGAGACGATCACCGGCGCCACCACCGAGACCAGCCCGAGCAGCGACGACTCCTGCGGCGCGAGCACGGCGACCACGCCGGTCGGCTCCGGCGTCGACAGGTTGAAGAACGGCCCGGCGACCGGGTTGGCGTTGCCGACCACCTGGGTCAGCTTGTCGGCCCAGCCGGCGTACCAGACCAGCCGGTCGACCGCGGCGTCGAGCGCGGCCGACGCCTGCCGCGACGTCAGCCCCTCGGACGAGCCGAGCGCGTCGACGAACTGCGGGCGCCGGTCCTCCATCAGCTCGGCGATCCGGTAGACCACCTGGCCGCGGTTGTACGCCGTGCGGCCGGACCAGCCGCCGAACGCGGCCGCGCGCGGCCACGACGGCGTCGCGGGCGTCCTTGCGCGACGCGAGCGCGGCGTTGGCGAGGAACCTCCCCTTGGCGTCCTCGACGACGTAGGAGTGCCCCGACTCCGAGCGCGGGAAGGCCCCGCCGATGTAGAGCTTGTAGGTCTTGCGGACGTCAGCGCGGGTCATCGCAGGTAGGCCTCCAGCCCGTGCTTGCCGCCCTCGCGGCCGTAGCCCGACTCCTTGTAGCCGCCGAACGGGCTGGCCGGGTCGAACTTGTTGAACGTGTTGGCCCACACCACGCCGGCGCGCAGCTGGTTGGCCATCTTGCAGGATCCGCGAGCCCTTGTCGGTCCAGACGCCCGGCGGACAGGCCGTACGGCGTGTTGTTGGCCTTCGCGACCGCCTCGGCCGGCGTCCGGAAGGTCAGCACCGACAGCACCGGCCCGAAGATCTCCTCGCGGGCGATCCGGTGGGCCTGGGTGACGTCGGTGAACAGCGTCGGCGGGAACCAGTAGCCGTGCGAGGGCAGCTCGCACGGGGCCGACCAGCGCTCGGCGCCCTCGGCCTCGCCGATGTCGGACAGCTCGCGGATGCGGGCGCAGCTGCTCGGCGGAGTTGATCGCGCCGACGTCGGTGTTCTTGTCGAGCGGGTCGCCGACCCGCAGCGTCGCCATCCGGCGCTTGAGCCGGTGCAGCACGTCCTCGGCCACCGACTCCTGGACCAGCAGCCGCGACCCGGCGCAGCAGACGTGGCCCTGGTTGAAGAAGATGCCGTTGACGATGCCCTCGACCGCCTGGTCGAGCGGGGCGTCGTCGAAGACGATGTTGGCGGCCTTGCCGCCGAGCTCGAGGGTGACCCGCTTGTCGGTGCCGGCGACCGTCCGCGCGATCGCCTTGCCGACCTCGGTCGAGCCGGTGAACGCCACCTTGTCGACGTCGGGGTGGCCGACCAGCGCCTGGCCGGTCCCGCCGGCGCCGGTGACGATGTTGACCACGCCCGGCGGCAGGTCGGCCTGCTGGCAGATCTCGGCGAACAGCAGCGCGGTCAGCGGCGTGGTCTCGGCCGGCTTGAGCACCACGGTGTTGCCGCAGGCCAGCGCCGGGCGCGATCTTCCAGGCCAGCATCAGCAGCGGGAAGTTCCACGGGATGACCTGCGCGGCCACGCCGAGCGAGCTGCTCGCCGAAGCCGGCGTACTTCAGCTTGTCGGCCCAGCCGGCGTAGTAGAAGAAGTGCGCCGAGACGATCGGTACGTCGACGTCGCGCGACTCCTTGATCGGCTTGCCGTTGTCGATCGACTCGAGCACGGCGAGCTCGCGGGAGCGCTCGGCGATGATCCGGGCGATCCGGTAGAGGTACTTGGCCCGCTCCGAGCCCGGCATCCGCGACCAGACCGCGGTGCGCGCGGCGCGCGGCCTTCACCGCGAGGTCGACGTCGTTGTCGTCGGCCTCGGCGATCTCGGCCAGCACCTCCTCGGAGGCCGGGTTGACGGTCTTGAACGCCTTGCCGTGCCCGTCGACGAACTCGCCGTCGATGAACAGGCCGTAGGACGGCTTGATGTCGACGATCGAGCGCGACTCGGGGGCCGGGGCGTACTCGAACTTCGCTGTCCGGTTGCTGCCATGGGTCAGTCCACCGTCACGTAGTCGGGGCCGGAGTACCGGCCGGTCTTCAGCTTCATGCGCTGCATGAGCAGGTCGTTGAGCAGCGTGGAGGCGCCGAACCGGAACCAGTCCGGGTCGAGCCAGTCGGGGCCGGCCACCTCGTTGACGGTGACGAGGTACTTGATGGCGTCCTTGGCGGTGCGGATGCCGCCGGCCGGCTTGACGCCGATCATCGTGCCGGTCGCCTCGCGGAAGTCGCGGACCGCCTCGAGCATGACCAGCGTGACCGGCAGCGTCGCGGCCGGCTGCACCTTGCCGGTCGAGGTCTTGATGAAGTGGCCGCCGGCCAGCATCGCCGAGCCAGGACGCGCGGCGCACGTTGTCGTAGGTCTGCAGCTCACCGGTCTCGAGGATCACCTTGAGGTGCGCGTTGCCGCAGGCCTCGCGGACCTGGACGATCTCCTCGAAGACCTCGAGGTAGCGGCCGGACAGGAACGCGCCCCGGTCGATGACCATGTCGATCTCGTCGGCGCCCGCCTCGACGGCGTCCTGGGTGTCGGCGAGCTTGATGTCCATCGCGGCCCGGCCGCTGGGGAACGCCGTCGCGACCGCCGCGACCTTGACGCCGCTGCTGCCCAGCGCGTCCTTCACCGTGGCGACCATGTCGGGGTAGACGCAGACCGCCGCCGTGGACGGGCAGGTCGGGTCGGACGGGTCGGGGTGCATCGCCTTCGCGGCGAGCGAGCGCACCTTGCCCTCGGTGTCCTGGCCCTCGAGCGTGGTCAGGTCGACCATCGAGATCGCGAGGTCGAGGGCGTAGGCCTTGGCCGAGGTCTTGATGGACCGGGTGCCGAGCGCGGCGGCGCGCTGCTTCGGCGCCGACCTGGTCGACACCGGGGAGTCCGTGCAGGAAGCGTCGCAGCGACGAGTCGGACCCGGTGACGTCGAGGTCACGGAACGGTGTCGTCTCGACCTCGGACTCGGTTGCGACCATGCCGCCCAGCATAGGCTGGATCGCGCACCTGCGAGCCCATGGAGGACGTGGTGGCCCGCACCGATCGCGACGACGACGTCACGGTGGAGAAGTTCGCCCCGAACGGCGGCACCGTCGTCGCCGTCCTCGGCGGGCTCGTCGTGCTCGGCGTTCATCGTCGGGCTGGGTCGCTCGACACGCGACGAGGTCCCGCTCTGGGTGCCGGCGCGTCGCGCTGCTCGGCGGCGTCGTGCTCTACACGAGCACGGTCCGGCCCCGGGTGCTGGTCGCAGGGCCGCGAGCTGGTGCTGCGCAACATGCTCAGCACGGTCGTACATCCCGCTGGCCGCGATCGAGGAGGTCGCGGTCCGGCAGGTGCTGGCCGTCGCGGCCGGCGACAAGCGCTACGTCTGCGCCGGCGTCGGCCGCACCCTGCGCCAGGCGATGAAGGGCTCGGCGGTGCAGCGGGCCCGCGAGCAGATGGGCGGGCTCCGCGGCGAGGTGGCCGCCGACGGTCCGCGAGCCCGGGATGAACTACGCCGACTTCGTCGAGATCCGGATCCAGGAGCTCGATCAACGAGGACCGGGTCCGCCGCGGCATCAAGCGGTTCTCGCCCGAGGCCGACGAGCTGGCCGAGCAGATCCGCCGCGAGCCGGCCTGGCCGGAGATCGCCGCGCTCGTGGCGACCGCGGTGCTCTTCCTCGTCGGCTCGCGATCCTGCGTCGGCTAGACGCGTCAGAGCCCAGGGCCGCCACGGCGTCGGCGCCCAGCGCGTCCAGCCGGGCCGCGGCCGAGATCCGCGCCGCGTCGACGCCGGCCTCGACGTCGACCGGGACGACCACCTCGAGGTAGCACTTGAGCTTCGGCTCGGTGCCGCTCGGGCCGGACGACGACCCGGGCGCCGTCGGCGAGGTGGAACCGCAGCCCGTCGGTGGGCGGCAGGTCGGCGCTGCCGAGCGAGAGGTCGTCGACCCGCTCGACCGCCAGCCCGCCCAGCTCGGTCGGCGGCGTCGCGCGCAGCCGCTCCATCGCGGCCGCGATCAGGGACAGGTCGGCCACCCGCACCGAGACCTGGTCGGTGGCGTGCAGGCCGTGCTGCGGCGGCGAGGTCGTCGAGCACGTCGACCAGGGTGCGGCCGGCGGCCTTGGTCTCGGCGGCCAGCTCGCAGAGCAGCAGCAGCGCCGAGACGCCGTCCTTGTCCTTCACGTGGTCGGGGTCGCAGCAGTAGCCGAGCGCCTCCTCGTAGCCGAAGGCCAGCCCGGGCACCCGGCCGATCCACTTGAAGCCGGTCAGCGTCTCGACGTACGGCTGGCCGGCGGCGGCCGCCATCCGGCCGAGCAGGCTGGAGGACACGATCGACGTCGCCCAGGTGCCGGTGCGGCCGCGGGACATCAGGTGGTGGGCGAGCAGCGCGCCGACCTCGTCGCCGCGCAGCATCCGCCAGCCGTGGCCCGGTCGGGACCGCGGCGGCGCAGCGGTCGGCGTCCGGGTCGTTGGCCACGACCAGGTCGGCGCCGTGCTCCTCGGCCAGCGCCACGCGCGAGGTCCATCGCGCCCGGCTCCTCCGGGTTGGGGAACGGCGACCGTCGGGAAGTCGGGGTCCGGCTGCTCCTGCTGCTCGACCACCCGCGGCGCCGCGAAGCCCGGCGGTCTCGAGCACCTGCAGCACCGACGTGCCGCCGACGCCGTGCAGCGGCGTGTAGACGAGGTCGAGGTCGCGCGGCCCGTCCTGGGCGAGCTCGGCGATGGTGTCGAGGTAGCGGTCCACGACGTGCTCGCCGAGCACGGTCCCGCCGGCGCCCGCGGGGCACGTCGGCCAGCGCGCCGACCGCGTCGATCCGGGCCGCGATCCCGGCGTCCGCCGGCGGCACGATCTGGCTGCCGTCGCCGAGGTAGACCTTGTAGCCGTTGTCCTGGGGCGGGTTGTGGCTCGCGGTGACCATGACGCCGGCCGCGCAGCCGAGCTCGCGGATCGCGAAGGCCAGCACCGGCGTCGGCAGCGGCCGCGGCAGCACCCAGACCTTGAAGCCGGCGCCGGTCATCACCTCGGCGGTGTCGCGGGCGAAGTCGTCGCTGCGGTGCCGCGCGTCGTACCCGACGACGACCGGGCCGGTCGCGCCCTGCTCGTGCAGGTACGCCGCCAGCCCGGCCGCGGCGCGGATCACCACGACCCGGTTCATCCGGTTGGGCCCGGCGCCGACCGCCCCGCGCAGCCCGGCGGTCCCGAACTCCAGGGTGCCGGCGAACCGGTCGGCCAGGTCGGCCGGGTCGGCGCCGCCCTCCACGTCGGCGATGATCTGCTCGAGCTCGGCCCGGCGTGGCGTCGTCGGGGTCCTCGGCCGCCCAGGCCCGGGCCCGCTCCAGCAGGACGTCGGTGGCCGCAGAGGTGGTCATGTGCGCACCCTAGGACCTGTGCCCGACCGACCGCCCGTGGCGGAGCTGATCGCCGAGCTGGCAGCGCGGCTCGGCGTGCCGCGGTTCGTCGCCGTGTGCACCGACCTGATGGGCGGCGCCGAGCGCGAGGAGTACGTCGAGGAGCTGCGCAGCCTGACCGGCCACGACGTGGCAGCCGGGCGACGCGGTGTTCGACCGCGACTCGTGGCGGAGACCACTGGGTGCGCTCGTGGGGCGCCCGCGGGCTGCTGCACGTCTGGGACGACAGCGCCACCGGCGCGGTCGTGCGCGGCCTGGCCGACGAGCACTGGCGCCCGGCCGAGATGTGCCTCAAGGTCACCGCGCGCCACGACGTGGCTGGCGCGGGCGACGGTGCCGCGGCCCTGGCCGACCACGAGCTGCCGCGGGTCCGTGCCCAGGCGATGCGCGCGCTGGCCGTCGCGGGTGACAGCGAGCACCTGGACTCCGTGCGGGACCACCTCGACGACCCCGACGAGGCGGTCCGTCGCCAGGCGGCTCGCGCGCTGGCAGCGCTGTCGCGAAGACTGGACCTGTGACGGAACCGGTCTACGGCGTCGTCGGCGGGGGCATCGTGGGCCTGGCCGTCGGCCGGGAGCTGGTGCGCGCGCGTCCCGGCGCCACGGTGGTGGTCCTCGAGAAGGAGGACCGGGTCGCGGCCCACCAGACCGGCCACAACTCCGGGGTGGTGCACGCAGGCATCTACTACCGGCCGGGCAGCCTCAAGGCCGAGCTCTGCACCCGCGGCCGGCTCCTGCTGCGGGACCACTGCGCCGAGCGCGGGCTGCCGTACGTCGAGTGCGGGAAGCTCGTCGTCGCGGTCGACGGGTCCGAGCGGGGGCGGTTCGACGCCCTCGAGCGGACCGCCCGCGCCAACCTGGTCCCGGGGCTGCGCCGGGTCGAGGGCGCGGGCATCGCGGAGGTCGAGCCGCACGCCCGCGGGCTGGCCGCGCTGCACTCGCCGCACACCGCCATCACCGACTTCGTGGCCGTGTCCCGCTCGTTCGCCGCCGACATCGAAGCGGCCGGCGGCGAGGTGCGGCTCTCGACGCCGGTGACCGGGATCGAGCGGCGCGACGGCGCGGTGCGGGTGGTCGTCGGGTCCGGGGAGCGGCTGCGCTTCGACCGGCTCGTGGTGTGCGGCGGGCTCCAGGGCGACCGGCTGGCGCGGCTGGCCGACGGCCAGGACGGGCCGCGGATCGTGCCGTTCCGCGGCGAGTACATGGCGGTGGCCGCCGCCAAGCGCGAGCTGGTGCGGGGGATGGTCTACCCGGTGCCCGACCCGCGCTACCCGTTCCTCGGCGTGCACTTCACCCGGAGGGTCTCCGGCGAGCTGGAGGTAGGCCCGAACGCCGTCCTGGCGCTGGACCGCGAGGGGTACCGGCGCTCGGACGTCGCGTGGCCCGACCTCCGCGACATCGTCGGCTGGCCGGGGTTCTGGCGGTTGGCCCGGCGGCACTGGCGCACCGGCGTCTCCGAGGTCCGCGGGTCACTGTCGACGCGGGCCTACATGCGGGCGGCCCAGCGCTACGTCCCGGAGATCGGGGCCGGCGACGTGGTCCGGGCGGGCGCGGGCATCCGGGCCCAGGCCGTCGAGCGGGACGGGTCCCTGGTCGACGACTTCCGCATCACCCGGGCCGACGGGGTCACCTGCGTGCGCAACGCACCGTCGCCGGCCGCCACCTCGAGCCTGGCCATCGCCGAGCACGTCGTCGCGGGGCTGGACGAGGACCAGTAGGAGGTCCACCGCTCGCACACAGCCGCCGCACATGCGGGAGGCGGACGGTCGGGGCATGACGACCTCCAGGAAGGTGACCCGGAGCGTGGCCGCGGCCGCGCTCGCCCTGCCCCTCACGGTGGCCGCGGTGGCCGCGCCCGCCTCGGCGGCGACCATGGTGCTGGCCGACGGGCGCGGGCCCTACCCGCCGGGCTACGGCTCCGGGTACGGCGGGCTGCAGCAGTCCTCCGCCTACCCGAGCCTCGACACCTCGGTGGCGACGGCGGCGCAGTCCGTCGGGCTGGTCGAGATCACCACCACGCTGGAGTACGGCGAGGGGGAGGCGGCAGGGACCGGCATCGTGCTCGGCAGCGACGGGCTCGTGGTCACCAACCACCACGTCGTCGAGGGCGCCACGGACATCACGGTCACCGACGCCACGACGGGGGAGGAGTACGCCGCGGCGGTGCTCGGGTACGACGCCACGAAGGACGTCGCCGTGCTGCGGCTCGAGGACCCGGCGGGGCTCACCGCGGTGACCACCGACCCCGGGGGCGTCACCACCGGTGACGCGGTCACCGCCGTCGGTGACGCCGGCGGCGACGGGGGTTCGCTCACGGCGGCGCCGGGCACGGTCACCGACCTGCACCACCCGATCGCCGTCCAGGACGACGTCACCGGGGCCGACGTCCGCCTCCGCAACCTCATCGAGGTCAGCTCGGACGTCGTGCCCGGGGACAGCGGTGGCGCGCTGCTCGACGCCGGCGGCGAGGTGGTCGGGATGAACGTCGCCGCCTCCAGCGGGGCCCGGGAGGTCACGGGCTACGTGATCCCGATCGGCCGGGTGCTCCGCGTGGTGGACGACGTCCTGGCCGGCGTCCGGACCGACGGCGCCGGTACCGCCCACCAGGGCTCGGTGACCCTGGTGGCCGGCCCGGTCGGTTGACGCGCTCAGGCGTTGACGGTGCTCATGTCGCCGTACCGGTCGCCGACCACGGCGTCGCGCGGGACCGCGTCCTCGAGCGCCTTGAGGTCGTCGTCGGAGAGCTCGACGGCGGTGGCGCCGAGGTTCTCCTCGAGGTAGGTCGACCCGCTTGGTGCCCGGGATCGGCACCACGTCGTCGCCCTGGGCCAGGACCCAGGCCAGGGCGAGCTGGCCCGGCGTGCAGCCGTGCTCGGTCGGCGAGCTCCTTGACCTTGTCGACGAGGGCGAGGTTGGCGTCGAGCGCCTCGCCCGCGAAGCGCGGGAACCGGCCGGTGGCCCGGGAGTCGCCCGACTCGAGCGACTCGCGGGTGACCGCGCCGGTGAGGATGCCGCGGCCGAGCGGCGAGTACGGCACCAGGCCGATGCCGAGCTCGCGGATCGTCGGGAGGATCTCGTCCTCGAGGTCGCGGGTGAACAGCGAGTACTCCGACTGGAGCGCGGTGATCGGGTGCACGGCGTGGGCCCGGCGGATCGTGTCGGCCGCGGCCTCGGACAGGCCGAGGTGGCGGACCTTGCCGGCCTCGACCAGCTCCTTCATCGCGCCGACGGTCTCCTCGATCGGGACCGACCGGTCGACGCGGTGCTGGTAGTAGAGGTCGATGTGGTCCACGCCGAGCCGCTGCAGCGAGGCGTCGCAGGCGGCGCGGACGTAGTCGGGGGAGCCGTTGATCCCGACCCAGCTGCCGTCGGGGTTGCGCTCGTTGCCGAACTTGGTCGCCAGCTGGACCTCGTCGCGCCGGCCCTGCGATGGCCTTGCCGACCAGCTGCTCGTTGGTGAACGGGCCGTACATGTCGGCGGTGTCGAGGAAGGTGACGCCGAGGTCGAGGGCGCGGTGGATGGTGTCGATCGCCGGTCTGCTCGTCGGTGGTGCCGTAGAACTCCGACATCCCCATGCAGCCCAGGCCGAGCTGGGAGACCTCGAGGGCGGACGTCGGTGCCGAGAGTGCGTCGTGTGAGTGTCATGCCTCCACTGAACTCCTTGGAGCGCGCTCCAGGTCAAGTGCGGGTCACGCGGCGGGCTCGGCTCCCGCCAGCCGGGTCTCGTAGAGCCCGATCTTGTAGTCGATGGCGCCGAGGTGGTCCTGCACCTCGGCCAGCCGGGCCAGCACGACCCGGCGGTGCGCGCGGAGCAGCTCGAGCCGCTCGTGCCTCGTTGCCGTCGCCGGCGCGGACCAGGTCGGCGTAGCGGCGTACGTCGCGGATCGGCATGCCGGTCGAGCGGAGCTTGGTGATCAGCCGGATCCAGGCGATGTCGCGCTCGGCGTACTGCCGGTGGCCGGAGCCGGCCCGCGGGACCGGGCGCAGCATCAGCCCGTCGCGCTCGTAGTAGCGCAGCGTGTCGGCGCTCAGGCCGGTCAGGTCGGCGGCCTCGGCGATGGAGAGTCCCTGGGTCACGCGTCCCAGTGTCAGGGTTGGAGTGCGCTCCAGGTCAAGACCGGTCACGAGCGGTCGAGGGCGGGACGCTCGATCTCGTCCATCGTGAACGAGCCCGCCGACGTGGGCGTTCTCGGCCGCGTCGTCGGGGCGCGGCCTCGATCCGGTCCGCCCAGTCCTCGGCGTCGTCGAGCGGGTCGTAGCCCAGCGCGCGGCCGGGCGCGAGGTCCCACCAGGCCCGGGTGTTGCGCGAGATGCCGTAGAGGACCGCGAACCCCGGACGCCGGGGTGGTGAGCGCGGCGTCGACCATCCGCACGCAGTCGTCGTGGGAGAGCCAGGTGGACAGGTGGCGGACGGTGGCCGGCTCGGCCCGGAACGAGCCGATCCGGCAGGCGACCGCGTCGATGCCGTGCCGGTCGGCGTAGAGGCTCATCAGCGCCTCGGCGCCGACCTTGGCGACGCCGTAGAAGGTGTCCGGCCGCGGCCGGGTGTCGGTCGTGAGCAGGCCGTCGGGCAGCCCGGCGCGCGGGGTGTGGCCGACCGCGTGGTTGGAGCCGCCGTAGACGAACCGGCGGACGCCGTGCTCGACCATCGCGTCGAGCAGCGCGGCGGTGGTGACGACGTGCGAGGTGAGCGAGTCGGGCAGCGAGACCTCGCCGGGGTGGCCGGCCAGGTGCACGACCGCGTCGAGGCTCGACTCGGCGAACTCCGCGGCGAAGACGTCGGCCACCGCGTCCGGGTCCGTGCAGTCGGCGGTGTGCCAGGCGCCGTCGACGCCGTCCGGCTGCGGCACGAGGTCGAGGCCGACCACCTCGTGGCCGCGGTCGGCCAGGCCGACGGTGAGGACCCGGCCGATGCTGCCGGCCGCGCCGGTCAGGAGTACGCGCACGACGTGGAACCTACAGACGTGGGACGACCTGGGAGAGCAGCGAGCCCATCCGCTGCGCGGCGGACCGGCCGGCCTCGAGGACCTCCTCGTGGTTGAGCGGCTCGCTGCCGATGCCGGCGGCCAGGTTGGTGACCAGGCTGATGCCGAGCACCTCCATGCCGGCCTCGCGGGCGGCGATCGCCTCGAGGGTGGTGCTCATGCCGACCAGGTGGCCGCCGAGCACGCCGGCCATCCGCACCTCGGCGGGGGTCTCGTAGTGGGGGCCGGGGAACTGCACGTAGACGCCCTCGTCGAGGCTCGGGTCGACCTCGCGGCACAGCGCGCGCAGCCGGGAGCTGTAGAGGTCGGTGAGGTCGACGA
Organism: uncultured Actinomycetota bacterium; assembly: GCA_963791175.1. Taxonomy (GTDB): domain Bacteria; phylum Actinomycetota; class Actinomycetes; order Propionibacteriales; family Nocardioidaceae; genus Nocardioides. Next base: position 243,819 of record CAWBRC010000004.1, on the reverse strand, counting down.
AGGTCGGCGCCGACGATCGGCGACCGGCCGGTGAGGTTGATGTGGTCGCTGATCAGCACCGGCGTACCGGGGGTCCAGGTCTCCTTGAGGCCGCCGCAGCCGTTGGTGAGCACGATCGTCCGGCAGCCCGCGCGGCCCGCCGTCCGGACGCCGTGCACCACGGCGGCGACGCCCTTGCCCTCGTAGTAGTGGGTGCGGCTCAGGAAGACCAGCGCGGTGAGGTCGCCGACCCGCACCGACCGGATCTTGCCGGAGTGCCCCGCCACCGCCGCGGCGCCGAAGCCGGGCAGCTCGGTGGTCGCCACCTCGGCCACGGTCTCGCCGAGCATCTCGGCGGCGGGCAGCCAGCCCGAGCCGAGCACGAGCGCCACGTCGTGGCGCTCGACGCCGGTCAGCTCGGCGAGCTTCTCCGCGGCCCGGGCCGCGAGGTCGTACGGCGACACGTCGTTCACCCACCGGACTCTAGGGCCACCCCGGCGTCGTCGGCTGTCGGGTGCAGGATCGACCCATGATCGACCACCTGGGCATCAACTGCTCCGACCTCGCGGCGGCGTCCGCCTTCTACGACCGCGTGTTGGGTGCGCTGGGCTTCACCCGGCTCATGGACTTCGGCACGGCCATCGGGTACGGCGACGGCCGGGCCGGACTTCTGGATCGGCGCCCAGCCCGCCGAGGGGCCGGCCTCCGGGCCCAACCGCGAGATCCACGTCGCCTTCCAGGCCAAGGACGCCGCGGCAGTCCGGGCGTTCTTCGACGCGGCCACCGAGACCGGTGCGGAGGTCCTGCACGAGCCCCGCTTCTGGCCGGAGTACCACGACGCCTACTACGGCGCCTTCGTCCGCGACCCCGACGGCAACAACGTCGAGGCGGTCTGCCACTCGGCTCAGCCGGGCGACTGACGATCCTCGTCGAGGTGGCTGGCCGGCATGAAGAACCAGTGCCGCTGGAAGCAGCGCACCTTCACGTGGCGCACGTCGCCTCCGGTGCTGCCGAGGGAGGTGCTCCACTCGATCCAGGCGGGCATGCCGCACTCGGGGCAGTAGATGGCGGTGTCCTCCGGTTCCGTGACCGGGCGGCCGGCGACGTGGTGCCCGGCGGTCTGCTGCCTCGACGGCGGCTCCGCTTCCCGGGTCATGCCGCGTGCTGCTCGGTCAGGGCGTCGCGCAGGGCGCGCAGGCCGTAGTGGACGCGGGTGCGGAGGGTCCCAGCGGGTACCCCGAGGTCCGAGGCGACGGCGTCGTACGGCCGGTCGCGCAGGATGACCTCGACGAGAGCCTCGCGGTGCTGGTGGCCGATGGCGGCCAGGGCGTCGACGAGCTCGGCCCGCAGCAGCACCAGGTCGACGCCGCTCCCGCCGTCGTGGACCCGGTCGCCGTGGTCCTGTTGCGAGGCCACGGGCAGGCGGCGGGTGCGCGCCTTGACCATGTCGATCGCCGCGTTGCGGGTGATGACCACGAGCCAGTTGCCGAGCGGCCCGCCCGCGGGGTCGAAGGCGGCGCAGCTACGCCAGGCGCGGACCAGGGCCTCCTGGACCGCCTCCTCGGCCAGGTGCGGGTCGCCGACGATCCGGCGTGCTCGCGCCAGCATCCGGGGGTAGTGGGCCGCACGGGCCGCGGACAGTCCCTCCTGCGTGCACAGGCGGGCGCAACCGACGCGCCCGCAGGGGCCTTCGGTGGCGTTCACGTGGTCCGTCATGGAGACGTCGGTGCAGGTCATGTGTCGAGAGTCGCCGCGCCGGCAGCCCCCGACATCGGCACGCGGTGCCCATCTCGGGCCAGGCACCTGCCCACGTCGGGCGGCGCGGTCGCCGCGTCGACCACCGTGACGACGCGGAGGTGGAGTGCGACCATGAGACATGACCCCGGCGCTCCTGGAGCGGCGCTCGGAGACCGAGGCGCTGGGCGCCGCGGCCGAGCGGGTCCTGGGCGGCCAGGGCGGCTGCACGGCGCTGGTCTGCGGCGAGGCCGGCATCGGCAAGACCAGCCTGGTCAAGGCCCTGGTGGCGCAGCTGGCCTCGCGCGTGCGGTTGCTCGCGGGTGCCTGCGAGGACCTGCTGACCCCGCGTGCCCTGGGGCCCCTGCGCGATGCCGTGCGCGGCACCACGGGGCCGCTCCACGACGCACTGGCCCACAGCGGTGATCCCGACCGGCTCTTCGCCGCCGTCGCCGAGCAGCTGGTCACCCACCCCACGACCCTCCTGGTCATCGAGGACGCCCAGTGGGCCGACGACGCCACCCTCGACGTCCTGCGCTACACCAGCCGACGTGTGCACGAGCTGAACGCGATCGTCGTCGTGACCTACCGGGACGACGAGCTGACCCGCGACCACCCGCTCCGGGCCTACCTGGGGAGCCTGTCCGGCGACTCGTCGCTGCGGCTGAAGCTGGCGCCACTGACGCCGGCGGCGGTCGGCGAGCTCGCCGCTCGACACCCCGCCGACGCCGACGAGGTGTTCCGGCTGACCCGGGGCAACCCGTTCTTCGTCACTGAGGCGTTGGCGTCGACGGAGGCGGGCGACGTCCCGCCCACGGTGGTGGACGCGGTCCTCGCGCGCGTGATGAAGCTGAGTCGCCCGGCCCAGCAGGCCCTCGACCTCCTCGCCGTCGGTCCCTCGGGGATGACCCTGGACCTCCTGGGCGCCCTCCTCCCCGACCTGTCGGCCGTCGAGGAGGCCGAGAGTGCCGGCGTCCTGGAGCTGCGCGGTGACCTCGTGTGCTTCCGCCACGAGCTCGCCCGCCGGGCCGTCGTGCAGTCCCTCCCGACCAGTGCCCGTCGTGGCCGCAGCGCCGAGGTGCTCCGCGCCCTCGTGAGCCGTCCCGAGTCCGACCCGTTCACGGTCCTGCACCACGCGCTCGGGGCCGGCGACGACAATGCCGTCGTCGAGTACGGCACGCTGGCCGGCAAGGAGGCGCAGCGGCTGGGTGCTCACGCGCAGGCCGTCTCGGCGTACGGCGCCGTGCTCGAGCGCGCAGACCTGCTGAGCCAGCGCGAGCACGCCTCCGTGTGCGAGGCCTACAGCTGGGTCCTGGGCACCAGCAACCGGCTCCACGAGGCGGCGGCTGCGGCCGAGGCGGCGGTCGGGCTGTGGCGCACCGCCGGCGACGACGCGGCCATCGTGCGCGCCATGGTGACGTTGTCGAGGCAGCAGTGGCTGATCGAGGACACGACCGGAGCACGACGCTCAGCCGCCACGGCTCTGAAGCTGGCCGAGCGCGACGGCAGGAGCGCCGCGCACGCCCTCGCTCTGCTCGACATGGGCGGCACGCTGGTCCTCGTCGATCGCGAGGTCGAGGGACTGGCCTACCTCAGCGCCGCGATCGAGCTCGCCGAAGCGCTGGGAGCGGTCAACGTGGCCGCGCTCAGCCACAACTACCGGGGCTCCGCGCGCCTCCAGCTGGGCGACCTCGACGGCGAGCAGGAGCTGCTGCTCAGCGTTCAGCTCGCGCGGGAAGCACGTCACCGCGAGTACGTCATGCGCGGCTACTACAACCTCATCGAGGGCCTCTGGCGCCTCGGTCACCTCGACCGGGCGTGCGCCTACATCGACACGGCGGAGGAGTACGGCCGCGACCGGGACTTCCGCGTGCACCGCTACATGTTCGCCGCCCGCCGGTTCCGGAGGATGGCCATGCGGGGACGCTGGTCCGACGCGGTCAGCGGCTACCGACAGCTGCTCGACGGTCGCGGCGATCCGGGCATGATCGGGCGCGAGACGCTGCCGATCCTGGCGCGCCTCCTGGTGCGACAGGACGCGCCCGGCGCCGAGCGGATCCTCCGGGAGGCCAGCGAGCACGCGGAGCGAGCGGACGTGCTGGAGTGGCTGGTCCCGACCGGCCTGGCGCGGCTCGAGCACGCGTGGCTGGCCGGCGACCCCAGCCTGGCCGGCGGGTACCCGCGACTGCTCCTGGAGCGCACCGACCGCCCGGGGTGCCTGGTCCAGCGGGGCGAGGTGCTGCGCTACCTGCGGCGTCTCGGCCATCCGGCCGAGCCCTTCGCGGGTTGTCCCGGGGCGTACGACGCCGGGCTGCGTGGTGACTGGGAGGCCGCCGCCGCTGCCTGGGCGGGCGACGACGGAGACCCCTACGAGCGGGCCCTCGAGCTCATGGAGTCCGGACAGGTCGACCCGACGCTCGAGGCGCTGGACGTGCTGGACCGTCTGGGTGCACGCCCGGCGGCGCGCCTGGCCCGCGAGCGGTTGCGCCAGCTGGGTGTGCGCCGCGTGCCCCGCGGCCCCCAGCCGACGACGCTGGCCAACCCCGCCGGCCTCACCCCCCGGCAGGCCGAGATCCTCGACCTGGTCGCCCTCGGCCGCTCGAACGCCGAGATAGCCGGTCAGCTGCACCTGTCGACGCGCACGGTCGACCACCACGTCGCCGCCGTGCTCCAGCGGCTCGGCGTCCCGACGCGGCGCGCGGCCGCCGAGGCCCACGAAGCCATGTCCTCGACTCCGCCAGGTCCCTGACGCCCGGTCGTTCCTGCGCGGCGTGAACACCGTCCCGCACGGTGTCGTGCTCTGAGTGACATCCACGGTCCTGGTCCCTGACGGCCGCCTTTCGGCGCGGCGCGGGCACCCGAGCACCGAGCCACCACCAGAAGGACGAGCACTGTGACGAGCACCCGGGCCCTGCCCGACGACAGCACCGCCGCCACGCCGACACGACGAGCAAGGGTGACCGTGCGGCGAGGGCGACGGGAGGACCACCCGGCCGTGGCCAGCCTGGTGCAGACGGCGTACGCGCCGTACCGGGCCACGCTTCCCCGGCGGCTCTGGGCGAGCCTCCTGACCGATCTCCTCGACCTCGATCGGCACACCTCGAGCGGCCACCTGATCGTCGCCGAGGTCGACGGCGCCATCCTGGGTTCTGGACTCTTCTACCCGGACAGCACCCTCCAGGGACTCGGATGGCCACGGGGCTGGGCGGGGGGACGCGGGCTGGCGGTCCACCCCGCAGCCCGCGGACGCGGCCTCGCCACGGCTCTCCTCGCCGAGTGTGAACGCCTGGCCCGCGAGCTCGGTGCCGTCGAGTTCGCGTTCCACACCCTCGAGGTCATGACCGCCGCGGTCTCGCTGTACGAACGTCTCGGCTACCAGCGGGCCCCCGAGCTCGACGCCGACCTCGGCCGTCACTACGGCATCATCGGCAGCCCGCGGATCCGAGCCCTGGCCTACCGCCGCCACCTGCGCGCGAGGGCGGCATGAGGACCGCGGCCGGCGCGGTCCCCGCGTCCTACTCCCACGGCCTCGGCGACCGGCCCCTGCTCGGCGAGACGATCGGACAGTGCCTCGACCTGGTCGCCGAAGGCGCCGAGGCCCCGACGGTCGAGGCCATCCACGAGTTCGCCGCGGGCCGGCTCGCTCGCTACAAGATTCCGCGGTACGTGCACCTCGTCGACGAGTACCCCCTGACCGCCAGCGGCAAGGTCCGCAAGGTCGAGATGCGGCAGGTCGCGATCGACCTGCTCGGACTGCACCAGCCGGCCGCGCTGGCCACCGCCTGAGCGCCCAGCCCACACCACCACCCCAGAAGGGCATCACCATGCGACCCCGCCACCACTCAGCCCACCGCCGCAGAACGGTCGTGGCGCTCGTCTCGATCGCGATCGCCCTGGTCGGCCTCATCGCACCTCCTGCCGGGGCCGCCCGGGCGGTCGCGCCGAGCTCGTCGCTGACCTGGCACGACTGCGGTGGGCCGTTCGAGTGCGCCCGCATCGACGTACCGCTGGACTACGACGACCCCGGTGGTGAGCAGATCTCGGTCGCGATGATCCGCCTGCCCGCCACCGATCCCGCGCACCGGATCGGCTCGCTGTTCGTCAACCCCGGCGGGCCCGGCAACTCCGGCGTCGACTTCGTCCGCGGGGACGCCCGGGGCGTCCTGCCCGCCCGGGTGCAGAGCCGGTTCGACATCGTCGGCTTCGACCCGCGGGGGGTCGGACGCAGCACGCCGATCCGGTGCTTCCCGAGCGTGGCCGCGCAACAGGAGTTCTTCGCCGACGTCCCCGCGTTCCCGGTCGGGTCGGCACAGCGAGCGACGTACGCCGACCAGATGGCCGGGCTGGCCCGCTCGTGTGCCGCCCTCGACCCGTTGCTGCTCGACCACCTCTCGACCGCGAACGTGGCCCGCGACCTCGACACCATGCGCGCCGCTGTCGGCGACGAGCGGCTCAGCTACGCCGGCTACAGCTACGGGACCCTCCTCGGTCAGACCTACGCCGGCCTGTTCCCGGACCGGGTCCGGGCCCTCAGCCTCGACGGCGTGCTCGACCCGGTCGCCTGGACGACGGGCCGCGGCCACCAGGGCGACTCCGTGCCGTTCTCGGTCCGCGTCGGCGGTGCGACCGCGACCGCGAAGGCGATGGACTTCTTCCTCGACGCCTGCCAACGCGCCGGGTCCCGACGCTGCGCGTTCGCCTCGGGCGACACCCACGCGAAGTTCGACCGGTTGATGAAGCGGTTGCGCCACCACCCCGTCGTGCTCGACGAAGGAGGCGGTCCCGAGACGTTCACCTACGCCGACGTGGTCGACGGGCTGCGGGGCGGGCTGACCTTCCCGCCGGTCTGGCCGGACATCGGCGTGCTGCTGGAGACCGCCCAGCACGCACCGCCGGCCGGGCGGAGGGCGCCCGCCCGCCCCACGGCGACCCGGGCCGGTGGTGGCTACGACAACAGCCGCGAGGCGCTGCTCGCGGTCGCGTGCTCGGAGGCCGACGACCCCACCGGCGCGGCCGTGTGGGACGCCCAGGCCGCCGTGGCCGACCGCCGGTCGCCGTACTTCGGCGCCGACTGGGCCTACGTGTCCGCGGCCTGTGCCGGCTGGCCGGGCCACGACGAGGACCGCTACACCGGTCCGTTCGACCGGGTGACCTCCGCGCCCGCGCTGCTCGTGAACGCTCGGTTCGACGCCGCGAGCCCCTACCGACGCGCGGTGAGGGTCCACGACCGGATGCCGGGGTCGCGCCTCCTGACTCTCGCGGGCCCCGGTCATCCGGCCTCGTTCACCGGCAACGGCTGCCTGGACGCGGTGATCACGCGCTACCTGGTGAAGGGGATCCTCCCGGACCCCGGGACGGTGTGCCGACCCGAGCACGGTCCGTTCGAGCGCTGACGCCGACCTGCCGCCGGCCGGGGTCGCTAGAGCCCGGTCGACCGGCAGGGCCGCGCGCGCAGCGCCGCCACGTAGTCGCTCGGGCGCGTCGGCGGCCTCGGCGGCGCTCGGCGAGCACGCCGACGTACGACGCGGAGGGCAGCCCGCCCTCGTAGGCGTCGAGCACGTAGGTCCACACCAGCATCTCGCCGGTCAGCGTCGAAGACCCGGACCTTGGTCTTGCGGTAGAGCCCGGAGTCGGCGGCCTCCCAGCTGTCGAGGGCCGACTCGTCCTCCCGCGACACGTCGTAGACCGCCACGAAGACCTGCTCGAGCGGGTCCTGGACGATCGTCGGAGAGCGCGCCGTCCCAGCCGTGCTCCTCGCCGCCGAAGGTGAGCCGCCAGCCGGTCAGCCAGCCCGTCGTCTCCAGCGGGGAGTGCGGGCAGCGCTCGCAGCATCCGCGCGCGGGTCCAGGTTGGAGCCGTAGGCGGCGTACAGCGGCACGCGAGCAGGGTAGTGGGCGAGTCGGCGTCGGGCAGGACGCCACTAGGCTGGCGTCGTGACCGACGTGACCCACTTCGATGTCCTGGTCCTCGGCGCCGGCCCCGGTGGGTACGTCGCCGCGATCCGCGCAGCCCAGCTCGGCAAGAGCGTCGGCGATCGTCGAGGAGAAGTACTGGGGCGGGGTCTGCCTCAACGTCGGCTGCATCCCGTCGAAGGCGCTGCTGCGCAACGCCGAGATCGCGCACATCATCACCCACGAGAAGAAGACGTTCGGGATCGAGGGCGACGCCACGATGGCGTTCGGCCCGACCCACCAGCGCAGCCGCGAGGTCGCCGACGCCAGCGCCAAGGGCGTCCACTACCTGATGAAGAAGAACAAGATCACCGAGATCGACGGCTGGGGCACCCTGACCGGGCCAGGCCGACGGCAAGCACGGCGTCAGCGTCGACAAGGACGGCACCACGTCGTCCTACACCGCCGACGACCTGATCATCGCCACCGGCGCGAAGGTCCGGATGCTGCCCGGGCATGTCGGTCAGCGACAACGTCGTCACCTACGAGGAGCAGATCCTCGACGAGAACCTCCCCGGGTCGATCATCATCGGCGGCTCGGGCGCGATCGGCGTCGAGTTCGCCTACGTGATGACCAACTTCGGCGTCGACGTGACGATCGTGGAGTTCCTCGACCGGATGGTCCCGACCGAGGACGCCGACGTCTCCAAGGAGCTGCTGCGCGCAGTACAAGAAGCTCGGCGTGAAGGTGCTGCTCTCGACCAAGGTCGAGAACGTCGAGGACACCGGCAGCGGCGTCAAGGTCACCGTCAGCCCGGCCGACGGAGGCGACAGCCAGGTGCTCGAGGCCGACAAGATGCTGGCGGCGTTCGGCTTCGCGCCCGCGGGTCGAGGGCTACGGCCTCGACAAGGCCGGCGTCGAGCTGACCGACCGCGGCGCGATCGCGGTCGACGCGCGCGGCCGCACCAACGTCAAGGGCATCTACGCGATCGGCGACGTCACCGGCAAGCTGATGCTGGCCCACACCGCCGAGGCGATGGGCATCGTCGCGGCCGAGACGATCGCGGACGCCGAGACCATCGAGATCGACTTCGACATGATCCCGCGGGCGACGTTCTGCCAGCCGCAGATCGCGTCGTTCGGCTACTCCGAGGCGCAGGCCAAGGAGAAGGGCTACGACGTCAAGGTCGCGCAGTTCCCGTTCTCGGCCAACGGCAAGGCGCGCGGCATGGCCGAGACCGTCGGCTTCGTGAAGATCGTGGCCGACGCCGAGCACAACGAGATCGTCGGCGCGCACCTGATCGGCCCCGAGGTCACCGAGCTGCTGCCGGCGCTGACCCTGGCCCAGAAGTGGGACCTGACCGCCGACGAGGTGGCCCGCAACGTCTTCGCGCACCCGACCCTGTCGGAGGCGATGAAGGAAGCCGTCGAGGGCATCGCCGGCCACATGATCAACCTGTGAGGCGACCGTGACCGACCACGTCGTCGTCATCGGCGGCGGCCCGGGCGGCTACGAGGCGGCCCTGGTCGCGGCCCAGCTCGGCGCCGAGGTCACGGTCGTCGACACCGACGGCCTCGGCGGCTCCGCGGTGCTCACCGACTGCGTGCCGAGCAAGACGCTGATCGCCACCGCCGAGCTGATGACCGACGTCGCCGGCGCCAACGAGCTCGGCGTGATGATCGGGGAGGACGGCGTCCGCGTCGACCTCGGCCGCGTCAACCCGCGGGTCAAGGCGCTGGCCGCCGACGCAGTCCGAGGACATCGCCCGGCGGCTGGAGAAGGAGGGCGTGACGGTGCGTCCAGGGCCGCGGCCGGCTCGACGGCCCCGACCGCGTGGTCGCCGAGCTGCGCGACGGCCGAGGAGATCCTGCGACGCCGACGCCGTCCTGGTCGCCACCGGTGCCGCGCCGCGCACCCTGCCCACCGCGCAGCCCGACGGCGAGCGGATCCTGACCTGGGAGCAGGTCTACGACCTCGACGAGGTGCCGACCGAGCTGGTCGTGGTCGGCTCCGGCGTCACCGGCGCCGAGTTCGCGAGCGGCTACCTCGCCCTCGGCATCCCGGTCACGCTGGTCTCCAGCCGCGACCGGGTGCTGCCCGGCGAGGACGCCGACGCGGCCGCGGTGCTCGAGGAGGTGCTGACCCGGCGCGGGATGACCGTGCTGTCGCGCTCCCGGATGGAGTCGGTCGACCCGCGTCCGGCGACGTGGTCACCGTGACGCTGACCGACGGCCGCACGGTCGAGGGCTCGCACTGCATCCTCGCCCTCGGCTCGGTCCCCAACACCGCCGACCTCGGCCTCGAGGAGGCCGGCGTCGTCGCTCAAGGACGGCGGCTTCGTCAACGTCGACCGGGTCTCGCGCACCTCCGCGCGCGGGGTCTACGCCGCGGGCGACTGCACCGGCGTGCTGATGCTCGCCTCGGTCGCCGCGATGCAGGGCCGGATCGCGATGTGGCACTTCCTCGGCGACGCAGTGCACCCGCTCGACCTCAAGAAGGTCTCCTCCAACGTCTTCACCGCGCCCGAGATCGCCACCGTCGGCTGGTCGCAGCAGGCCATCGACGCCGGCGAGATCGCAGGCCGAGGCGGTCACCCTGCCGCTGTCCGGCAACGCGCGCGCCAAGATGCAGGGCGTCCGCGACGGCTTCGTGAAGCTGTTCTGCCGCCCCGGCACCGGCATCGTCGTCGGCGGCGTCGTGGTCGGCCCGCGGGCCAGCGAGCTGATCCACCCGGTCTCGATCGCGGTCGCCGAGTCGCTGACCGCCGACCAGCTGGCCCAGGCGTTCACCGTCTACCCGTCGATGTCGGGCTCGGTCGCCGAGGCCGCCCGGCGGCTGCACCACTTCCGCGCGTAGCCCGTCCGGGCCATTTCGCGGACCGCGGGCCGACCTAGCCTCGGAGGATGTCCGCCTCGGATCCGGTCCAGCAGGTCCGCTTCTGCGAGGCACCCGACGGCGTCCGGATCGCCTACGCCGTCTCCGGGACGGGTCCGCCGATGCTCGTCTCCACCTGCTGGCTGAGCCACCTCCAGCACGACTGGGAGAGCCCGGTGTGGCGCACTTCCTGCGACGACATCGGCCGGTTCGTCACGATCATCCGGTACGACGAGCGCGGCTACGGCCTCTCCGACTGGGACGTCACCGACCACAGCCTCGAGGCCCGGATCGGTGACCTCGAGGCGGTCGCGGACCACGCCGGCCTCGACCGGTTCGCGCTGATGGGCATGGCCCAGGGCGGCCCGCCGGCCATCTCCTACGCCGCCCGGCACCCCGAGCGGGTGACCCGGCTCCTCTTCTACGGCAGCTACGCCGGCGCCGCGGCCGGCTCGATCGAGAGCCAGGAGGAGCTCGAGGCGTTCGCCCAGCTCATCAAGGTCGGCTGGGGCCGGCCGCAGCACACCTTCCGCCGGGTGTTCACCTCGATGATGATCCCGGGTGCCACCGAGGAGCAGATGCTCTGGCTCGACGAGCTCCAGCGGGTCGCGGCCTCCGCCGACGACCGCCTCCGACGCGCTGCGCCAGCGCTCCGCGGCCAACTGCCTCGACCTGCTGCCCGGCCTCGACGTACCGACCCTGGTGCTGCACTCGCTGCGCGACCAGATGAACGACTTCGAGCACGGCCGGCTGCTGGCGACCCGCATCCCGGGCGCCCGGCTGGTGCCGCTGGACAGCGACAACCACATCCTGCTCGGCGACGAGCCGGCCTGGCCGGTCTTCGTCGACGAGGTGCGCGGCTTCGTGGCGCCGGACGGTGCGCCGGCCTCTGTCGACGGACGGGCTGTCGGCGCGCGAGCGCGAGGTGCTGACCCTGGTCGCCGACGGCCGGTCCAACGACGAGATCGCCGCCGAGCTGCACCTGAGCGTGCGCACCGTCGAGCGGCACCTGCAGAACGGCTACACCAAGCTCGGCGTGCACGGGCCGTCGGCCCGGGCCGCCGCGGCCGTCGCTGGCACGTACGTAGCCGGCCGCTGGGTGGCGGCCCGAACATGGGTGGTCTGCCCCGATGTGGCCGGGACACCGCGTCCCTACGTTTCTCGGCATGACCCAGACCCAGACACCCAGACCCAGACCGACGACGCCGCCCTCAAGGCCAAGCACGCAGCCATGTGGGCGATGGGCGACTACCCCGCCGTCGCCACCGAGGTGATCGCCGCGCTCGGCCCGGTCCTCGTCGCGGCCACCGGCATCGGCGCCGGTGACCACGTCCTCGACATCGCCGCCGGCTCCGGCAACGCCTCGATCCCCGCCGCCCGGGCCGGCGCCGACGTCGTGGCCAGCGACCTCACCCCCGACCTGATCGAGACCGGCCGCCAGGCCGCGAGCTCGCCGCGGCGTCACGCTGCGCTGGGAGGTGGGCGACGCCGAGGCGCTGCCGTACGCCGACGCCGAGTTCGACGCCGCCATCTCCTGCGTCGGCATCATGTTCGCCCCGCACCACCAGCAGGCGGCCGACGAGCTGGTCCGCGTGGTCCGGCCCGGTGGCCGGATCGGGCTGCTCAGCTGGACGCCGGCCGGCTTCATCGGCCAGATGTTCGCGACCATGAAGCCGTTCGCGCCGCCGCCCCCGCCCGGTGCCCAGCCGCCGCCGCTCTGGGGCGACGAGGAGCACGTGCGCGAGCTGCTCGGCGACCGCGTCACCGACGTGACGGCACGAGACCAGGGCCTGCCGGTCGCCGCTGTTCGCCGACGGCGCGGCGTTCCGCGACTTCTTCAAGCGGACCTACGGGCCGACCATCGCCGTCTACCGCTCCCTCGCCGACGACCCGGCAGCGCACGGCCGAGCTCGACGCGGCGCTCGCACAGCTCGGCGACGACGCGCTGCAGGACGGCGTCATGGAGTGGGAGTACCTGCTCCTCACGGCCCGCCGTCAGGCCGGCGCGTAGGTCAGGCAGTCCGCGACGTCGCCCATCGCGCCGACGTCGATGTGGTCGGCGGTGCACTCGAGCGCGGAGTTGTGGGTGCAGTCCGCCCGGTGGCAGGCACCTACGTGGCCGGCCTCCTCCATCCCGGCGGTGTGGTCGCCCTCCACGAACGTGCCGCAGGCGGCAGATCCGTGGTTGAGGACCGTGATCGCGGCTGCGTGGCAGTCGTGGTCGTGGTTGTAGGAGCAGCCCTCGGCGGAGCACGTGCTGATGATCGGCAGGCTCATCGTGGTCATGGATCCACCGTGGCCCCGATGGGCGGCCGCGTCCAGAGAGGGCAGGCTTACCTGAGGCCCCGCTTGCCCGGCCGCCTAACCTCGTGACCCATGACCCGCTCTCGCCTGCTCGGCCTCGGCCTGGGGGTCGTCGCCTCGTCCGCCTCGTGCGGCCGCCCCGCCGGCCTCGGCCGACCAGGTCGCCGGGGCGCCCGACGTCGCGGCGTACACGGTCACCGGCTACGGCTACGGCCACGGCCACGGCCTGTCGCAGTACGGCGCGCAGGGGGCCGCCAAGCAGGGCCTCACGTGGAAGCAGATCGTCGGCTTCTACTACCCCGGGACCCGGCTCGGGCCGGGCCGCACGGCCCGCATCAAGGTGCTGATCACCGCCGACAAGAAGGACGTCGTGGTCGACGCCGCGCGACGGGCTGCGGCTCACCCGGCTGACCGGGCGCAAGACCTTCAACCTGGCCAAGGTGCGGCCGAAGGCGACGCGCTGGCGGATCATGCCGCGGGGCTCGAGGAGCGTGGTCTCCTACCGCGCGCCCGGTCGCGGCGGCTGGCAGAAGTGGACGACGTTCCCGGGTGCCGCCGAGTTCTCGGCCGGCAACCAGCCGCTGACCCTGCGGCTGCCGGGGCACCAGTCCGCGCAGTACCGCGGCGCCCTGCGCTCGGTCGAGAAGCACACGGTCAACGTGCTGCTCGCTCGACCGCTACGTGCAGGGCGTCGTCCCGCGCGAGGTCCCGGCCGAGTGGCCGGCCGAGGCGGTCCGCGCCCAGGCCGTGGCGGCGCGCACCTACGCGGCGTTCGAGCGTGCGAGCCGCGACGTCGTACTACGACATCTGCGACACCGAGTCGTGCCAGGTCTACGGCGGCGTCGGCGACGAGCACCCGGCGGCCACGCGGCGGTGCAGGCGACGCGCGGCCGGGTCGTGCATCTACCAGGGCGCAGCCGGCGTTCACCCAGTTCTCCTCGAGCAACGGCGGCTACAGCTCGGCCGGCTCGCAGCCCTACCTGGTCGCGCAGCCCGACCCCTACGAGGCGTCCTCGGACAACCCGAACGACCCGTGGACCGCCACGCTGACCCGCGAGCAGATCGAGAAGACCTGGCCCGAGGTCGGGACGCTCGCGAGCCTGTCGTTCACCCGCGACGGCCTCGGTGCGCACTTCGGCGGCCGGGTCACCTCGGTGACGCTCACCGGCAGCCTGCTGGCCTGCCCACGTCGGTCAAGGTCACCGGCGACGACTTCCGGTTCCGGCTCGGCCTCAAGTCGACCTGGTTCGAGCTGGCGGCCCGGCCTGAGCGCTAGGCGAGCACCAGCACCAGGTCGCCGCCGTCGACGGCCTGGGTGCCGGAGAGCGCGAGCCGCTCCACCGTGCCGTCGACCGGCGCGGTGATCGAGGCCTCCATCTTCATCGCCTCGATCGTGGCGACCACCTCGCCGGCCGCGACCTTGTCGCCCTCGGCCACCACCGTGGTGACCACGCCCTGGAACGGCGCGGCCACGTGGCCCGGCTTCGACGGGTCGGCCTTCTCGGCGGCGGCGACCTCGGAGGCGACCGCGCGGTCGCGGACGCTGATCGGCCGCAGCTGGCCGTTGATGGTGGCCATGACGCGTCCGGTAGCCGCGCTCGTCGGGCTCGCTGATCGCCTGGAGCCCCAGGATGATCGTCTTGCCCTCCTCGAGGGTGACCTCGTGCTCCTCGCCGTACCGCAGCCCGTAGAGGTAGTCGACGGTCGGCAGCACCGACACGTCGCCGTAGGTCTCGCCGGGCCTCGAGGAACTCGCGGGTCGGGCCGGGGAACAGCAGCTCGTTGAGCGTCGCGCGGCGGGTCCGCGAGCTGCCGTCGGCGCAGCGCCGCGGCCTGCTCCGCGGTGACCTCGCTGGCCGGCGGCTTCCAGGTGCGGCCCTCGAGCGCCTTGGTGCGGAACGGCTCCGGCCAGCCGCCGGGCGGGTCGCCGAGCTCGCCGTTGAGGAAGCCGATCACCGAGTCGGGGATGTCGAACTTCGCCGGGTTCTCGGCGAACTCGGCCGGGTCGGCGCCGAGCCCGACCAGCGCCAGCGCCAGGTCGCCGACCACCTTCGAGGACGGCGTCACCTTGGGGATGTGGCCGAGGATGTCGTTGGCCGCGGCGTACATGTCCTCGACCTGCTCGAACTTCTCGCCGAGGCCGAGCGCGATCGCCTGCTGGCGCAGGTTGGAGAGCTGGCCGCCGGGGATCTCGTGGCGGTAGACCCGGCCGGTCGGGGCGGGCAGCCCGGACTCGAACGGCGCGTAGACCCGGCGCACCGCCTCCCAGTAGGGCTCCATCGCGTTGACCGCGGCGAGCGACGAGCCCGGTCTCGCGGGCGGAGTGGTCGGTGGCGGAGACCAGCGCGGAGAGCGGCGGCTGGCGACGTCGTGCCGGCCATCGAGCGCGCAGGCCGCGTCGACCGCGTCCACCCCGGCGTCGATCGCGGCGAGCAGGGTGCCGAGCTGGCCGCCCGGGGTGTCGTGGGTGTGCAGGTGCACCGGCAGGTCGAACCGCTCGCGCAGGGCGGTGACCAGGGTGCGCGCCGCGGGAGCGCGGAGCAGCCCGGCCATGTCCTTGATCGCGAGCACGTGCGCGCCGGCGTCGACGATCTGCTCGGCCAGCCGCAGGTAGTAGTCGAGGGTGTAGAGCTTCTCGTCGGGGCTGGACAGGTCGCCGGTGTAGCAGAGCGCGACCTCGGCGACCGTGGTCCCGGTCTCGCGGACCGCCTCGATGGCCGGGCGCATCTGCTCGACGTCGTTGAGCGCGTCGAAGATGCGGAACACGTCGAGCCCGGTCGTCGGCCGCCTCCTGCACGAAGGCGGTGGTCACCTCGGTGGGGTACGGCGTGTAGCCGACCGTGTTGCGGCCGCGCAGCAGCATCTGCAGGCAGACGTTCGGGCACCGCCTGGCGCAGCGCGGCCAGCCGCTCCCACGGGTCCTCGGAGAGGAAGCGCAGCGCCACGTCGTACGTCGCGCCGCCCCAGCACTCGAGCGACCAGAGCTGCGGCGTGCTGCGGGCGACGTACGGCGGCGACCGCGAGCAGGTCCGTGCTGCGCACCCGGGTGGCCAGCAGCGACTGGTGCGCGTCGCGGAACGTGGTGTCGGTGACCGCGACGTCGTGTCTGCTCGCGCAGCCGGCGCGCGAAGGCCTCGGGGCCGAGCTCGAGCAGCAGCTGGCGGGTGCCGTCGGGGGCGGGGACGTCGAGGTCGACCGGTCGGGCAGCTTGGTGACCGGGTCGAGGGTCACCGGTGCCTCGCCGTGCGGCTGGTTGACGGTGACGTCGGCGAGGTAGGTCATCAGCTTGGTGCCGCGGTCGCCGCTGGCGCGGGCCTGGAGCAGCTGCGGGTGGGTCTCGATGAAGCTGGTGGTGACCCGGCCGGCCCGGAAGTCGGGGTCGTCGAGCACCGCCTGGAGGAACGCGATGTTGGTCGTGACGCCGCGGATCCGGAACTCCGCCACCGCCCGCCGCGCCTTCGCCACCGCGTCCTCGAAGGTGCGGCCGCGGCAGGTGAGCTTGGAGAGCATCGAGTCGAAGTGCGCGGAGATCTCCGCGCCGGTGTACGTCGTACCGCCGTCGAGCCGCACGCCACCGCCGCCGGGGGAGCGGTAGGTGGTGATCACGCCGGTGTCGGGGCGGAAGTTGTTGGCCGGGTCCTCGGTGGTGATCCGGCACTGCAGCGCGGCGCCGCGGACGCTGGACGCTCTCCTGGCTCAGGCCGAGGTCGGCGAGCGTCTCGCCGGAGGCGATCCGGAGCTGGGCCTGGACCAGGTCGACGTCGGTGATCTCCTCGGTGACCGTGTGCTCGACCTGGATCCGCGGGTTCATCTCGATGAAGACGTAGTTGCCGTCGCGGGTCGAGCAGGAACTCGACGGTGCCGGCGTTGCGGTAGCCGATCTCGCTGCGCGAAGCGGACCGCGTCCGCGCACATCCTGGTCGCGCAGCTCGGGGTCGAGGTGCGGCGCCGGCGCGATCTCGACGACCTTCTGGTGCCGCCGCTGCACCGAGCAGTCGCGCTCGAAGAGGTGGATCACGTCGCCGGCGGCGTCGGCGAGGATCTGCACCTCGATGTGCCGCGGGTCGACCACGGCCTGCTCGATGAAGACCGTCGGGTCGCCGAAGGCGCCCTCGGCCTCGCGCATGCAGGTCTCGACCGCGTCGCGCAGGTCCTTCGGGGTCGTCGACCCGCCGCATGCCGCGGCCGCCGCCGCCCGCGACGGCCTTCACGAACAGCGGGTACGGCATGGCGCTGCTGCCGCTCGACCAGCGCGTCCGACGTCGGTGCTCGGCTCGACGCTCGCGCAGCGTCGGTACGCCGGCCGCCTTGGCCGCCGCGATCGCCCGCGCCTTGTTGCCGGTCAGCGTCGAGCACCTCGCTGGTCGGGCCCGACGAAGGTGATCCCGGCGTTCGCGCACGCCTCGGCCAGCGCCGGGTTCTCGCTCAGGAAGCCGTAGCCCGGGTAGACCGCGTCCGCGCCCGCGCGCACCGCCACCGCGACGATCGCGTCGGGGTCGAGGTAGGCCCGCACCGGGTGCCCGCGCTCGCCGATCTCGTAGGCCTCGTCGGCCTTGAGCCGGTGCTCGGACCAGCGGTCCTCGTAGCGGGAAGACCGCCACCGTCCGCGCGCCCAGCTCGTAGGCGGCCCGGAACGCCCGGATCGCGATCTCGCCGCGGTTGGCGACGAGGACCTTCGAGAACATGCCGGAACGCTACAAAGGATCCGGTCCGCCTCGTCGGGCGCTACAGTCCGCGGACACCTCGTCCTGCTCCTGCTCCCTCGGACGACGACACGAGGAGGGCAGCGCTGCCCGCTGACCCGAGATTGCCGCTGGGCCACCTCGGGACGATCACCTGGAACTGAGTCAGGCGGCAGAAGCCAGTCGCGGCGCCTCGGCCGCTTCCACCGCCACCGAGCCACGGCGCGCGTGGCGCACCAGGGTCAGCACGCTGGTGGCGACCACGCCGGCGAAGCCGACGAGGGCGAAGAGCGCGATGACGGCGACGCCGAACCAGCTCACGATCTCGACCATGACGTCAGGCTAGGGACGTCCGGAGGCGTTCGCAGGGAAATCGCGGAATTGCTCACCGATCGCGTCGGGACCTCCCTGGGTGACGTCGACGGACGAGCCGACGGGTGCTCGTCCGGATGACGCAACTGCTCTCGTCGGGCCGAGGCCGCACGGTCACGCGCGGAACTGCGCCACCAGATCGGGCAGCGCGGCGTGGGCGACCCGCACCGCCTCGTCCTCGGGTACGTCGAGCACGGTGACGGCCTGGTTGCCGCCGGCGGTGGTGGCGACGAGCGTGGTCAGGCCGGCGCGGCGCTGGAACCAGGTGGCGCGGAGGTTCCAGCCGATGACGTGGTCGACCTCGAGGATCCGGCGGCGGCGTACGACGGAGCCGGAGCGGGCGACGAGGTGGCCGTCGACCAGGGCGTGGCCGAGGGAGCGGGTCCGGTCCAGCGCGAGCAGCGCGGCGACCGGGAGGGCGACGCAGGCCGGCGAGCAGCCAGGCCGGGGCGACCAGGGCACCGGCGGCGACGCACCCGGCGGCCAGCACGAGCGCCGGGAGCAGCGGCGCGGGTCCAGCGGCGGCGGGCGGCGGCGCGGGCCGTGGCTGACGCAGGGGGGCGTCGACCGGCGTCGGCCGTGTCGAGCACCTCGCGGGCCACCCGCTCGACGACCGCGCGCGGGGCCGGCGGGACCAGCGTCGAGCTGCCCTGCTGGCTGCCCGGCCAGGCCGGTGACGATCGCGGAGAGCCGGGCGCCGCGGGCCAGGCGGAGGCCCGAGCGGCTCGGAGAGGTTGACGCCGGCGAGCCGGTCGTCGTCGAGCGTGGTCTCGCGGGTGGTGAACAGGCCGCGGGTCAGGTGCCAGGTGGCGGCGCCGCGGGTGCGGGTCAGCCGGAAGCCCCAGTTGGTGACGACGTACCCGGCGATCGACGAGGAGCGAGATCAGCACGAGGAGCGCCGAGCACCAGCAGCGGGACGAGCACGAGCGAGGGACAGGCCCGGGAGCTCGATGGTCTCGAGGTTGAACCGCTCGAAGAAGCCCACCGCCTGCAGCAGCTGGCTCGGCGGCACCGAGCGCGGCCGCGGCGATGACGACGCCGCTGCCGGTCAGCGGCGCGAACCGCACCCAGACCGGGTCGAAGGTGACGCACGTCCCGTTCGGGCGCGACGCTCGACGGCCACCTCGTCGTCCGCGGTCGAGGTCCGCAGCAGCTCGGCGCGCAGCTCGCGGGCCCGGTCGAGCGGCAGCCCGTCGAGGTCGATCGCGGTCCTCGTCGCTGGTCGAGGCGGTGCCGGTCCCGATCCGCACCGTGGTGAGCCCGAGCAGCCGGTGGATCGGCGACGAGGTCAGGTCGACGGTCCGGACCCGGTCGACCGGCGTCGAGAGCACGTGCCGGTTGAGCAGCCCGCGCTGGAGCTCGATCCGGCCGGCGGTGATCCGGAAGCTGGTGGTCAGGTAGCGCAGCAGGCCGAGCGCGATCGGGATGGCGACGCCGAGCAGCTGCCACTGCTCGCCGCCGGCGGCGGTCCGGGCCACCGCGAAGACGACCAGCACGGGCAGGAACCGGATCACCTCGCGGATCGGGTGCACCAGCAGCATCCGCGGGTCGAGCCGCTGCCACTCGGCGTCGCGCCGCATCTCCGGGCCCGGCTCCGGCGGTGGGTACGCCGACAGGTCGCGGCCCGGCTCGGTCACGTGGCGTCACCCTCCACGGCGTCCGCCTTGACCGTCAGCTCGTCGACCAGCCGCCGCGCCACGTCCTTGTCCAGCCCGGCGATCTCCAGCGCGCCCGCGGCCGACGCGGTGGTCACCGTGACCGTGGCCAGCCCGAACAGCCGCGAGATGGCGCCCTCGACGTGGTCGACGGTCTGGATCCGCGACATCGGCGCGATCCGCCGCTCGCGGGCCCACCAGCCGGTCTGGGTGTAGACCGCCGTGTCGGTGACCTCCCAGCGGTGCACGAGGTAGCGCCAGCGCGGCACCACCGCGACGTACGTCGCGAGGACGAGCCCGCCGAGCAGCCAGACCCACCACGGCAGGTCGAAGAGGTCGAGCGGGCCGGCCAGCACGATCGGCACCACCGCCAGCAGCGCCGCCTGGACCAGCGGCCTCGACGGTCCACATCAGCCGGGCGCGCGGGCTGACCCGCTGGCTCGGCTCGCGGAGGGAGGGGGCGTCGCGGAGATCGTCAGTCCTTGAGCTCGCAGATGACCGCGCCGTTGGTGACGGTGGCGCCGACCTCGGCCTGGAGGCCGGTCACGGTGCCGGCCTTGTGGGCCTTGAGCGGCTGCTCCATCTTCATCGCCTCGATGACGACCACGGTGTCGCCCTCGGCGACCTCCTGGCCCTCCTCGACGACGACCTTGACGATGGTGCCCTGCATCGGGCGAGGTGACGGCGTCGCCGCTGGCGGCCGAGCCGGCCTTCTTGCCGGCCGCCCGCTTCGGCTTCTTGGCGCCGCCGCCGCCACCCGCGGAGACCGCGCCGAGCCCGCCGGGCAGCACGACCTCGAGCCGCTTGCCGCCGACCTCGACGACGACGCGTCTGGCGCTCGCCGGGCTCGTCGGCCTCGGCCGACGTCGCCGGCGTACGGCTGCGATCTGGTTGTCGAAGTCGGTCTCGATCCACTGGTCGTGTAGACGTCGAACGTCTCGCCGGTCGACGCCGACGTACGCCGGGTCGGAGACCACCGCGCGGTGGAACGGGATGACCGTGGGCATGCCGTCGACGACGAACTCGTCGAGCGCGCGGCGCGAGCGCTCCAGCGCCTGGGTGCGGTCGCGGCCGGTGACGATCAGCTTGGCGATCAGGGAGTCGAACGAGCCGGGGATGGTCTCGCCGTTCTCGTAGCCGCCGTCGAGGCGGACGCCGGGGCCGCTGCGGCGGGCTCCAGGCCGACAGGGTGCCGGGGGCGGGCATGAAGTTGCGGCCGCCGTCCTCGGCGTTGATGCGGTACTCGATCGAGTGGCCGCGGATCTCCGGGTCGTCGTACCCGAGCTCCTCGCCGGCGGCGATCCGGAACATCTCGCGGACCAGGTCGATGCCGGTGACCTCCTCGGAGACGCAGTGCTCGACCTGGAGGCGGGTGTTGACCTCGAGGAAGGAGATGGTGCCGTCCTGGGCGACCAGGAACTCGCAGGTGCCGGCGCCGAAGTAGCCGGCCTCGCGCAGGATCGCCTTCGACGACTCGTAGAGGCGCGGCCACCTGCTCGTCGGTGAGGAACGGCGCGGGCGCCTCCTCGACCAGCTTCTGGTTGCGCCGCTGCAGCGAGCAGTCGCGGGTGGAGACGACCACGACGTTGCCGTGCTGGTCGGCCAGGCACTGGGTCTCGACGTGGCGCGGCTTGTCGAGGAACTTCTCGACGAGGCACTCGCCGCGGCCGAAGGCCGTGACCGCCTCGCGGACCGCCGACTCGTAGGCGTCGGGGATCTCCTCGATCGTGCGGGCGACCTTGAGGCCGCGACCGCCGCCGCCGAAGACCGCCTTGATCGCGACCGGCAGCCCGTTCTCCTTCGGCGAACGCGACCGACCTCGTCGGCGTCCTTGACCGGGTCCTTGGTGCCGGGCGCCAGCGGCGCGCTTGGCCTTCTCCGCGATGTGCTTGGCCTTGGCCTTGTCGCCCAGCGCCTCGATCGCCGCGGGCGGCGGGCCGATCCAGGTCAGCCCGGCGTCGATGACCGCCTGCGCGAAGTCGGCGTTCTCGGCCAGGAAGCCGTAGCCCGGGTGCACCGAGTCGGCGCCGGCCTTCTCGGCGACCGCGATGATCTTGGCGATGTCGAGGTAGGACTCGGCCGGGCGTCGAGCCACCCAGCGCGTGCGCCTCGTCGGCGAGCCGCACGAACAGCGCGTCGCGGTCGGGGTCGGCGTACACCGCGACGCTGCCGATCCCGGCGTCCTTGCAGGCGCGGATCACGCGGACCGCGATCTCGCCGCGGTTGGCGATGAGGACCTTCTGCAACGGGGTGGTCTCCGGCACCAGCGCAGGTTATCGTCCGGCGCCGCTCGCCGAAGCGTGGCGCATCGTCTCACTGCGCCGCGATCGGCCTTGACCTCCAGCGCGGTCGAAGTCCTAGCGTCGTCGGTGTGGAGAACCTGGAGATCGCGGTGCTCGGCACCGGACCCGTGGGCCGCGCCGTCGCCGGCAGGCTGGCCGAGCTCGGCCACGACGTCACCATCGGCACCCGCGACCCCGACGGCACCGCCGGCCGCGAGGAGTACGCCGCCTGGGCGGCGGAGCACCCCGCCGTGCGGCTCGCCGACCTTCGCCGAGGCCGCCGCCGGCGCCGACGCTGGTGGTCAACGCGTCCGGCGGCGACGTCGCGCTCGGCATCCTCGACAGCGCCGGCGCGGCGAACCTGGCGGGCAAGGTGCTGCTCGACATCTCCAACCCGCTCGACGGCTCGCAGGGCTTCCCGCCGCACGCTGTTCGTCAAGGACGACGACTCGCTCGCCGAGACGATCCAGCGCGCCCACCCCGACGCGCGGGTGGTGAAGAGCCTCAACACCATGAACAACGCGCTGATGGTCGACCCGCAGCGGCTGGGCGAGGACACCACGGTCTTCGTCTCCGGCGACGACGCGGACGCCAAGGCGACGGTCACCGAGCTGCTCCGCGCAGATCGGCCACGGCGACGTGATCGACCTCGGCGGCATCGAGACCGCCCGCGGCCCGGAGATGTGGCTGCCGCTGTGGATCCGCATCGACCTCGCGCTCGGCGGCAACGACTTCAACATCAAGGTGGTCCGCGGCCCGTCGCTCCGCAAGTGACCGGATCGAGGTTAGCGATCGTTAACCAAACCGAGTAGCCTGCCCCCCATGAGCACCTTCGAGCTGAGCCGCGAGCACGAGGAGTTCCGGCAGAGCGTCCGCGAGTTCGCCGAGGCCGAGATCGCGCCGCACGCCGCGCAGTGGGACCGCGACCACCACTTCCCGGTCGACGTCGTGCAGAAGATGGGCAAGCTCGGGCTGTTCGGCCTCACCTCGCCCGAGGAGTACGGCGGCGCGGGGGAGGACGGCGACTTCACCAGCCTCTGCGTGGCGATCGAGGAGATCGGCCGGGTCGACCAGTCGATGGGCATCACGCTCGAGGCGGCGGTCGGGCTCGGGCATCAACCCGATCCTCACCTACGGCACCGACGAGCAGAAGCAGACCTGGCTGCCCGACCTGGTGGCCGGCCAGACGCTCGCCGGCTTCGGGCTCACCGAGCCGGGCGCCGGCTCCGACGCGGGCGCCACGAAGACCAAGGCCGAGCTCGAGCGACGGCGAGTGGGTGGTCAACGGCGCCAAGCAGTTCATCACCAACTCCGGCTCCGAGATCACCAGCGTGGTCACGGTGACCGCCCGCACCGGCACCGACGGCGAGAAGGCCGAGATCAGCGCGATCCTCGTGCCGAGCGGCACGCCCGGCTTCACCGCCGAGAAGCCCTACGACAAGCTCGGCTGGCACGCCTCCGACACCCACCCGCTGACCTTCGAGGACTGCCGGGTGCCCGAGGCCAACCTGCTCGGTGACCGGGGTCGCGGCTACGCGCAGTTCCTCGCCACCCTCGACGACGGCCGGGTCGCGATCGCCGCGCTCGCGGTCGGCTGCATCCAGGCCTGCCTCGACCTGAGCGTCCAGTACGCCGGCGAGCGGCAGACGTTCGGCGTGCCCGATCGGCCGCAAGCAGGGCGTCGCCTTCCAGATCGCCGACCTCGAGGTGATGCTGCACGCCGCGCCGGCTGCTGACCTACCGCGCGGCCGCGATGAAGGACGCCGGGGCGCCGGTGAAGGAGTTCAAGCAGGCCGCCGCGATCGCCAAGCTCTACGCCACCGAGTCCGCGGTCACCGCGACCCGGATCGCCACCCAGGTCTTCGGCGGCTACGGCTTCATGGAGGAGTACCCCGTCGCGCGCTTCTACCGCGACGCCAAGGTGCTCGAGATCGGCGAGGGCACCTCGGAGGTGCAGCGGATGCTCATCGCCCGGGGGCTCGGCCTGCCGGTCGAGTGAGCGGGTACCGCGGGGCATGCCTCGTCCCCGCGTGCTCGCCCTGATCCAGGCCGGCGGCGTCGGCGGCCGGATGGACGTGCTGACCCGGGAGCGGGCCAAGCCGGCGCTCCCGTTCGCCGGCGTCCACCAGCTCGTCGACTTCCCGCTGTCCAACCTCGCCCACTCGGGGATCAGCGACGTCTGGCTCTCGTTGCAGTTCCAGGGCTCGACGCTCCAGGATGAGGTCGCCAACGGCCGACCGTGGGACCTCGACCGCAACCTCGGCGGGCTGCGGATCCTGCTGCCCCACGAGGGCACCGGCGGCATGGACGAGGAGGGCTTCGCCCGCGGGAACGCCGACGAGCTGTTCCGGTTCCGCGACGAGCTGGCGTCGTTCGAGCCCGACGTGGTCCTCGTGATGAGCGCCGACCACGTGTACCGGCTCGACTACCAGGACGTCCTCGACACCCATCGGGAACAGGACGCCGAGTGCACGGTGGTGGTCGTCGAGGCCCCGGAGGGCGACGACCCCGGCGACCACGGCGTGGTCGAGGTGGGCGACGACGGTCGGATCACCGGCTTCGCCTACAAGCCCGACGACCCCGCCACCGGCACGGTCGTGGCCGAGGTGATCGCCTACGACCCCGGGGTCCTGCGCGAGGTGCTCGAGGAGCTGCACCGCGAGCTCGGCGGGGAGAGCGACGAGGGCGACACCGGGCTGGGCGACTTCGGTGACCACCTCCTGCCGAGGCTGGTCGAGCGCGGCCGCACCTTCGCGCACCGGTACGACGGGTACTGGCGCGACGTCGGCCAGCCGCACCACTACCTGCGCGCCCACCACGAGGTCCTGACCGACGACCGCGACATGCTGTCGGTGCCGCGCTGGCCGATCCTGTCCCGCCTGCCGCAGCGGGTGCCCGCGCGGGTGGTCGACGGCGGCGAGGTCGTCGACAGCCTGCTCTCGCCGGGCTCCCGCGTCGCGGGCGTCGTACGCCGCAGCGTGCTCGGCCCCGGCGTGGAGGTCGAGGCCGGCGCCGAGGTGCACGACAGCGTGGTCCTCGCCGACACCGTGGTCCGCTCCGGCGCCCGGGTGCACTGGGCCGTGGTCGACGCCGACTGCGAGGTCGCGCCCGGCGCGCGGCTGGGCGATCCCGACGCGCCGGCCCTGGAGGACCCGGACGCCGTCACGCTGGTCGGCAAGGGCTCCCGCGTGGCCGGCACGCACCCGGCCGGGAGCAGGTTCGAACCCGGGTCCACCGGCTGACCGGTGCCAAGGAGGTGTGACAGGGGTCACCACGGGGTACGTGAATCCTTGACCATCTCTTCGGTGCTCTCGGAGGCCCGTCATGCCCATGGTTCCGTCGTTCCTCGCGCGCGAGCGCACCGTCGCCGGCCCGGGGTTCAACCGCTGGTTGATCCCGCCCTGCGCCCTGGCCGTGCACCTGTGCATCGGCCAGGTCTACGCGACCAGCGTCTACAAGACCGCGCTGGTCGCCGACTTCGACTCCTCGCTCACCGCGATCGGGGTGATCTTCAGCATCGCGATCGTGATGCTCGGCCTCTCCGCGGCGGTCGCCGGCACCTGGGTGGACCGCAACGGCCCGCGTGCCGCGATGTTCACCGCGGCCTGCTTCTGGAGCACCGGCTTCATGGTCGCCGCCGCCGGGATCGCGGCCGACCAGCTGTGGCTGGTGTACCTCGGGTACGGCGTGATCGGCGGCATCGGGCTCGGCATCGGCTACATCTCGCCGGTCTCGACGCTGATCAAGTGGTTCCCCGACCGGCCCGGGCATGGCCACCGGCATGGCGATCATGGGGTTCGGCGGCGGCGCGCTGATCGCCAGCCCGCTCAGCGGCCGGCTGATGGCGCTCTACGACCCGTCGTACGACGCGACCGACCCGGCCAGCGTGGCCAGCGGCCACGCGGTCACGATGCTGTTCGTCACCCTGGGCGTCGTCTACCTCGCCTTCATGATGTTCGGCGCGTTCACGGTCCGGGTCCCCGCCGACGACTGGAAGCCCGAGGGCTGGGACCCCAGCACGGTCCGGGAGAAGAAGCTCGTGACCACCGCGAGCGTGTCCGCCGCCACCTCGATCCGGACGCCGCAGTTCTGGCTCCTCTGGGTGGTGCTCTTCTGCAACGTGACCGCGGGCATCGGGATCCTCGAGCAGGCCGCGCCGATGATCCAGGACTTCTTCCGCGAGGGCAGCACCTCGGCGGTCAGCGCGGCCGCCGCCGGCGGCTTCGTCGGGATCCTGTCGCTGGCCAACATGGCCGGGCGGTTCGGCTGGTCGGCCACGTCCGACGTGGTCGGGCGCAAGCCGATCTACATGCTCTACCTCGGTGGCGGGCTGATCGTGTACGTGCTGCTCGCGACCACCGGGTCGACCTCGACCGCGCTGTTCGTCCTGTACGCCGCGATCATCCTGTCGTTCTACGGCGGCGGGTTCGCCACCGTGCCGGCCTACCTGCGCGACCTGTTCGGCACCTTCCAGGTCGGCGCCATCCACGGTCGGCTGCTCACGGCCTGGTCGGCCGCCGGCGTCGCCGGCCCGCTCATCGTCAACCGCTACCTCGACACCCAGGGCACGCCGGGCGAGCTGACGGCCGAGGCCTACCGCGGCGCGCTGTTCATCATGGTCGGCCTGCTCGCCGTCGGCTTCGTCGCGAACATCCTGATCCGGCCGGTGGACGAACGGTTCCACGAGAAGGACATGGAGGACGCGGCCACCGGGGCCGTGCCGCAACCCGAGAGGAGCCCGCGATGACTGCGAAGGTCGCAGCCGCCTGGGCGGTGGTCGGCATCCCGCTGCTCTACGGCCTGGTCGAGACGATCAACAAGGCCTCGTCCCTGTTCACGAAGTAGCCGCGGGCCAGCACGCAGACCGGCACGAGGCCCCGGCGTGACACCCGCGGCGAACCGGGTAGCGCCGGTCCGCGGGGGTCGCCCTTTAGCATCGACCGCATGTCGGACCGGACGCAGCGCTTCATCGCTGAGGTGGGCCGGTTCCTCGCAGTGGGTGGAGCGGCCACGATCGTGGCGCTCATCATCTTCAACCTGCTCGTGCACGGCTTCAACACCGGCGACCACGCGCTGCTCGGCGACGCAGCCGATCCTGGCGTTCGTCATCGCCAACAGCGTCGGCATGGGCGTCAGCTACTACGGCAGCCGGCACTGGGCGTTCCGCGACCGGCCGCCGGTGACCTCCGACGGCGGCCTGATGTCGTTCGTGGTGATCAACCTGCTGACCATGCTGATCCCGATCGGCTGCCTGGCGATCAGCCGCGACGTGCTCGGCCTCGACGACCCGTTCTCCGACAACCTGTCAGCCAACGTGATCGGGCTGGTGCTCGGCCTGGTCGCCCGGTTCGCGCTGTTCCGCACCTTCGTCTTCAAGCGCCCGATCAGCATCGTCGAGATCTACGACGAGCCGGGGCTGGTCGACGAGGATGGAGTTCCTCGACGGCGACACCGGCCCGGTCAGCGAGTCGGCGGCGCTCGCCAGAGGTCGGTCCACGAGTGGCCCAGTTCCGCCACCAGCTCCCGGACCAGCGGGAGGCTGACCCCGACCACGTTGTGGTGGTCGCCCTCGATCCCGGTCACGAACGCGCCACCGAGCCCGTCGATCGTGAACGCGCCGGCGACGTGCAGCGGCTCGCCGCTCGCGACGTACGCCGCGATCTCCTCGTCGGTGACGTCGGCGAAGTGCACGGTGGTCGACGCGGTCGCGGAGGCGACGTGCCCGGTGGCGGTGTCGCGCAGGCAGTGCCCGGTGAGCAGCACGCCGGAGCGGCCGCGCATCGACCGCCAGCGCCGCGTCGCCTCGTCGGCGCGTCGCCGGCTTGCCGAGCGCCTCGCCGTCGAGCTCGAGCACCGAGTCGCAGCCGAGCACGAGCGCGGCCGTCGGGCAGGTCGTCGCGGCCGGCCACCGCGGCGCACTTCAGCTCGGCCAGCTGCAGCGCCAGCTCGGCCGGCGGCAGCGGACCGAGCTGGTCCTCGTCGACGCCGGAGACGATCACGACCGGCTCGACGCCAGCGGCGCGCAGCGTCGCCAGCCGGGCGGGGGACTGGGAGGCGAGGACGAGGGTGCGTCACGCGGCGACGAAGAGTTCAGCGCGTCGCCGAACGCGCAGGTGGCCAGCGCGGTCAGTCGGGGCCCTCGCTCGAGGTGCTCGGGCGCGCGCATCGAGAGCATCACGTTGAGCAGCATCCCCTGCGCGACGAAGTCCTGCGGCGCGCTCGTCGGCGCAGCCGGTGCGACTGGACGGTGGCGAAGATCCGCGCCCATGCCCGGCGCGGCGCGGCCGCGATCTCGTCGTCGTTGCCCGCCGGCGAAGCCGTGCATCATCACCAGCAGCAGGTCGCGGTCGCGCAGCAGCTCGGTGTAGGCGAGCCCCAGCCGGGCCCAGTCGTCCTCGCTCGTCGGGGTCGAACGGGCCGTCGGCGAGCACCGCCTCGAACGCCGCCCGGATCCGGCTCGCAGGCGCGCTCGAAGACCTCGAGGAAGAGCTCGCAGCTTGGTGCCGAAGATGCGGACGACGTACGGCTGGGAGACGCCGGCCTCCTTGGCGACCGCGTCGGTGCTGGTGCCGGCGTACCCGCCGCGGGCGAACGCCCGGGTCGCCGCCTCGAGCACCAGCTCGCGGCGGTCCTCGGCGCTCATCCGGTGACCTTCGGTGTCTCGGTCACGCTTGACATGTTATCAGTCGATTACTAAGCGTCGTGACCAGAAGTAATCATTCAATGCCTTCTTGGATCGGAGTTGCTGATGACCACTGTCTCGACGCCGCCCCGGGTCGCAGCCCGGACCGCCGCGCCGCGGCCGCGCCGGCGCGTCCCGGTCTGGCTGGCGGTCGTCGCGGCCTCGCTGCCGATGTTCATGGCCACCCTCGACAACCTCGTGATGACCAGCGCGCTGCCGGTGATCCGGGCCGACCTCGGCTCGTCGGTCAACCAGCTGTCGTGGTTCATGAACGCCTACACGCTGGCCTTCGCCACCTTCATGCTGCCCGCCGCGACCCTCGGCGACCGGCTCGGCCGGCGCCGGGTGATGATCGCCGGCGTCACCGTCTTCACCCTCGCCTCGATCGCCTCGGCGCTGAGCACCACGCTCGGAGGCGCTGATCGCCGCCCGGGCGGTCCAGGGCCTCGGCGCCGCGGCGATCATGCCGCTCTCGCTGACCCTGCTCGCCGCCGTCGTGCCCGAGAAGATGCGGGCCGCCGCCATCGGCATCTGGGGCGGCGTCTCCGGCCTCGGCGTCGCGCTCGGCCCGGTCGTCGGCGGCGCGGTCGTCGAGGGCGTCAGCTGGCAGGCGATCTTCTGGCTCAACGTGCCGGTCGCGCTGGTCGCGCTGCCGCTGCTGCTGGTCGCGGTCCGCGAGTCCCGGGCGCCTGGCAGCGGCTCGACCTGGTCGGCACGCGCTGCTCGGTGGCGCGGTCTTCCTCGGCATCTGGGGCATCGTGCACGGCAACGACGACGGCTGGAGCTCGACCGGCGTGCTGGTCCCGCTGGTCGCTGGCCGCGCTGCTGGTCCCGGCGTACGTCGCCTGGGCGCGCGGCCGCTCCTACGCCGTGCTCCCGCTGCGGCTGTTCTCCTCGCGCGGCTTCTCGGTCGCCAACGTCGATCAGCCTGACCTTCACGATCGGCATGTTCGGCACGGTCTTCCTGCTCGCGCAGTACCTCCAGATCGTGCAGGGCTACAGCCCGCTCGAGGCCGGCGTCCGGACCCTGCCGTGGACCGCGGCGCCGATGGTGGTCGCCCCGATCGCCGGCGCCCTGGTCGGCCGGACCGGCGTGCGGGCCCTGCTCCTCGTCGGGCTGGTCGCTGCAGACCGCGTCGCTGGTCTGGTTCGCGTGGCTGACCGAGAACGGCTCGGCGTACTCCTCGTTCGTGGTGCCGCTGGTCATGGCCGGCGTCGGCATGGGGCTGACCTTCGCGCCGAGCGCCACCGCGGTGCTGCAGGGGCTGCCGGACAGCGACTTCGCGATCGCGAGCTCGGCCAACTCCACGATCCGCGAGTTCGGTGTCGCGCTCGGCATCGCCCTGCTGATCGCGGTGTTCCTCGGCAACGGCGGCGAGCTCACCCCGGTCGGGTACGACGGAGCGATCGGCGCCGCGCTGCTGACCGGTGCGGCCGCGGTCGCCGTCGCGGTCGTCGCCGCGCTCGTTCGCCCCCGGACGGGAGCGCGCCCGCAGCTGAGCCGCCGCACTCGCGCACAGGACGCGGGTCCGTCGCCCCCCGCGACGGGCCCGCGTCCTGTGCCGCACTGATGGTGCGGTGCGCAGTCCTGCGTGACGATGGCCCAGCGGGACCAGTTCCACGGGGGCGGGATGGCCCGACCGGACTAGACCGCTCCGGTCAGGCGTTCGTCCGGTGCCGGTTCCGGACCTTGATCTTCGCGGTGTCGCTCGACGCGAGGGTGGTGCTCGTCGCGGCGTACGACGCGACGACCGCGACCTTCCCGGGCTTGCGCAGCCGGCTGCTCCTGAGCGTCGCCCGCCCGTTGACCAGGGCGACCGTCTTCGTGCGCTTGCCGATGGTGATCGTGACCGTCCCGGTCGCGGTCGCGCCCGTGGTCGTGGTGACCAGCACCCGCACCGTGGCCCGGCGGCCGGTGGACACCTTGGGCGGGGCGATGAGGGTGGTGGTCGTCGCGTCGGCCACGGGCGGGGGCGGGGGCGTCGGGACGGTCACCGTCACCGACCGGGTGGTCGACGTCGAGGCGAGGTAGTCGGTGTCGGCCGGCACGAACTCGGCCCGGTAGGTGTGCGACCCACCCGGGACGGAGCCGAGCGTCAGGTGCGCGAGGCCGCCGGTCAGCGGAGCCGTGCCCTTCGACTGGTCGCCGTCGAAGAACTCCACGGTGCCGGTCGGGGTCCCCGAGATGGCGCCCACGGTCGCCTCGAGGTCGACGGTCTGCCCGGTCGCGGTCGCGTCGAGGTCCGTCGCGGTGCCGCTGGCCAGGTGCAGGTCGAAGCTGCCCTTGGCGCCGATCGTGCCGACCTGGAGGTAGTAGGTGGTGTCCGCCGTCACCGGCAGCTGGAGGCGGGACAGGGGTCCGGACCCGCCGTCGTCGTCGCAACCGACCGGGGTGAGGTCCGGGAAGGCCGCGCCGGCCGCAGGCCCCGTGTAGACGGCGAGCTTGGTGTCCGCCTGCTGAGGGTCGAGGGTCGCCAGGACCAGATCGCCGCTGGACTCGGGGGAGTAGCGGTACCAGACGGTCCGGGTGACCGGGAACCCGTTGTTGCACGAACCGCTGGTCGGCTGGCTCTCGGCCGCCATCCCGGCGAAGGCGTTGGTGACCGGGTTGGTGCTGGGCGAGGTGACGGTCGTGGCGCCCGCCACCGTGTCGTTGGCCGGGGCCGGGCCGGTGCTGAGCAGGAGCTCCCGGGTGCCCGGGCGGCCGTGCTTGACCTGCGTGCCGGCGTCCGCCACCTGGATGTAGTACGTCGTCGCGGGCTGGGTGGTGAACTGGACGTCGAGGCCACCGCACACCGGGTTGCTCAGCAGGGCGCCCCGGTAGACGTTCACCGCGGTGCTCATCTCGGGTCCGAGGTCCGTCGCCTCCAGGTCCGCGATCACCGTCGCGTCGGGCCGCCAGCGGTACCAGACGCTGCTGTTCACGGCGCCGCAGGCGGACGGCTCCCCTGTCTGCCGGGTGGCGAGCTCGGTCGTCGGGTGCACCGGCGTCCCGGGCGACAGCGCGTCGATCACGTCCGCGCCGGTCCGGTCGTCGTTCACGGGCGCCGGACCCTGGGTCACGGTCAGCTGCACCGGACCCGGGTCGCTGCCCTCGTAGCTGGCGAGCTGGATGAAGTAGACGGTGCCGGCGGTCATCTTGAACTGGACGTTCGACAGGTGGCCGTCGCCGACCTCGTCGTTGCACCGCACCGGGGTGAGCGAGCCGACGGTGGGGGCACCGGGGTCGTCCGAGGTGTAGACGCTGATCACGGAGTCGATCCCCGGGCCGGCCGTGTCGAGCCTCAGCACGTCGCTGCTGGGCGCCGTGTAGGCGTACCAGAGCGAGGCGTCGATCGAGTCACAGTCGATGTGGGCGGCGTCCGCCTCGTCGGTCTCGAGGGTCGCGTCGGTGGTGTCGGCGGCGAGGGTGCCCGGGCCCGCGATGACCTCGGCGGCGGCCAGGGCGTCGTTGGTCGGGGGTGCGGCAAGCGCCGGAGTGGCAGTGACCACTCCGAGCGAGGTCAGGCCCAGAGTGAGGGCCAGCAGGGCGACGAACTGTTTCATCCGGCCGCCATGGTAGGCGAGAACGGCTAACGCGGCAGAGAGCTCGACCGCCAGCCACCCGGCCCGTGCGGCAGGCTGCGCCGCAGCTTCCGGTGGTGCGCCGACCACTCCGGTGTACGGCGCGGCCGGTGGTTCGGCGCCGCCGCTGCCGAGCGAGGCGACCACCGCGACCAGGGCGGCGACCTCCTCGGGGGTGGCGTCGCCCCGGACCACGCGCAGGAGCGGGGCGTCGCTCGCGGGGTCGTTCACAGCGGGATGTTCCCGTGCTTCTTCGCCGGCAGCGTCTCCCGCTTGGAGCGCAGCAGCCGCAGCGCGCGGACGATCTCGACCCGGGTCTCGTGGGGGCTGATCACCGCGTCGACGTAGCCGCGCTCGGCCGCGATGTAGGGGTTGGCCAGCGCCTGGTCGTAGTCGTCGATCAGCTGGGCGCGGGTGGCCTCGGGGTCCGTCGGCGTCCTTGAGCTCGTTGCGGTAGAGGATGTTCACCGCACCCTGGGCGCCCATCACCGCGATCTGCGCGGTCGGCCAGGCCAGGTTGATGTCGGCGCCGAGGTGCTTGGAGCCCATCACGTCGTACGCGCCGCCGTAGGCCTTGCGGGTGATCACCGTGACCAGCGGGACGGTGGCCTCGGCGTAGGCGTAGATCAGCTTGGCGCCGCGGCGGATGATGCCGTTCCACTCCTGGTCGGTGCCCGGGCAGGAAGCCGGGCACGTCGACGAAGGTCAGCACCGGGATGTTGAAGGCGTCGCAGAACCGGACGAAGCGGGCCGCCTTCTCCGAGGCGTCGATGTCGAGGGTGCCGGCGAACTGCATCGGCTGGTTGGCCACGACGCCGACCGAGTGGCCCTCGACCCGGCCGAAGCCGACGACGAGGTTGGGCGCGAAGAGCTCCTGGACCTCGAGGAACTCCTCGTCGTCGACGCACGCGCCGTGATGACGTCGTGCATGTCGTAGGGCTGGTTCGGGCGAGTCCGGGATCAGCGTGTCGAGCGTCCGGTCGAGGTCGGTGAACTCGAGTGTCCGCCTCGTCGTCGTACGACGGCGCCTCGTCGAGGTTGTTCTGCGGGCAGGTAGGAGAGCAGCGCCTTGGTGTACTCGAGCGCGTCCTCCTCGTCCGAGCCCATGTAGTGGGCGTTGCCGGACTTGGTGTTGTGGGTGCGGGCGCCGCCGAGCTCCTCCATCGTGACGTCCTCGCCGGTGACGGTCTTGATGACGTCGGGACCGGTGATGAACATGTTCGAGGTGCCGTCGACCATGATCGTGAAGTCGGTGACCGCGGGGGAGTAGACGTGCCCGCCGGCGCAGGAGCCCATGATCAGGCTGATCTGCGGGATCACGCCGCTGGCGTGCACGTTGCGGCGGAAGATCTCGCCGTACAGGCCGAGCGAGACGACGCCCTCCTGGATGCGGGCGCCGGCGCCCTCGTTGATGCCGATGATCGGGCAGCCGGTCTTGATGGCGAGGTCCATCACCTTGGTGATCTTCTCGCCGTACACCTCGCCCAGGGAGCCGCCGAAGACCGTGAAGTCCTGGGAGAAGACGCAGACCTGGCGGCCGTCGATGGTGCCGTAGCCGGTGATCACGCCGTCGCCGTACGGGCGGCGCTTCTCGAGCCCGAACGCCGTCGGAGCGGTGCCGGGCCAGCTCGTCGAGCTCGACGAACGAGCCCTCGTCGAAGAGCAGCTCGATCCGCTCGCGGGCGGTCTTGCGACCCTTGGCGTGCTGCTTCTCGACCGCCTTGGCCGAGCCGGCGTGCACCGCCTCGTCGAGGCGCCGGTCGAGGTCGGCCAGCTTGCCCGCGGTGGTGTGGGTGTCGATGTCCTCGGGGACGTCCGTGCCTTCGCCGGGGTGCGCGCTCACCCGTGAGAGGTTAGTGGTCGTGACCTCGGAGCCTCGCCGCGACGCCCACCTCTCGACGCGGCCCGGCTGGCCGCGGCCGACCCGGCCCTGCTGCCGGGCGTGACCGTCGAGGTGGTCGAGGAGGCCGCCTCCACCAACGCGCTGGTCACCGAGCGCGCCCAGGCCGGCGCCGCCGAGGGGCTGGTCGTCGTGGCCGAGCACCAGACCGCCGGCCGGGGCCGGCTGGACCGCACGTGGGAGACACCGGCCCGGTCCGGCGCTCACCTTCTCGGTGCTGCTGCGGCCGACCGTGCCGCCGCCGATCTGGCCGTGGCTGCCGCTGCTGGCCGGGTACGCCGTCGACAAGGCGCTGACGGCGGCGGGCTTCGAGGCGTCGGTGAAGTGGCCGAACGACGTGCTGCTCGACGACCGCAAGGTCGCCGGGATCCTCGTCGAGCGGGTCGAGACGCCCGCCGGGCCCGCCGCGGTGGTCGGGGTCGGGCTCAACGTCGGCATGACCGCCGACGAGCTGCCGGTCCCCGAGGCCACCTCGCTCGCTGGTCGCCGGCGGAGAGGTGCCGGACCGGACCGACCTGCTCCTCGACCTGCTCGCCTCGCTGTGGGAGGCCTACGCCGCGTGGCAGGAGGGCGGCGACCTGGCCGCGATGCGGCTCGCGGAGTCGTACGCCGCGGCCTGCGCGACCATCGGCGCGCGAGTCCGGGTCGCA
The DNA here is from genome assembly GCA_963791175.1 of uncultured Actinomycetota bacterium. Lineage (GTDB taxonomy): Bacteria > Actinomycetota > Actinomycetes > Propionibacteriales > Nocardioidaceae > Nocardioides. The sequence continues at coordinate 209,248 of CAWBRC010000004.1, read as the reverse complement.
GCTGCCCTCCGGCGAGGCGCTGACCGGCACCGCCATCGGCATCGACGGCGAGCGGCCGGCTGCTGGTCGAGCTCGAGGCGGCCGGCGAGACGACCGCGGTGAGCGCCGGCGACGTCGTGCACGTCCGTGCCGCCGAGTAGCGCCGTCGGGCGGATCGGTGACATGATCCGTCCGTGGCCATCTCCAAGGACCTGCTCAACGAGGGTGAGTCGATCGTCATCGACACGCGCACCCACCCCAAGGCGCTGCTGCTCCCGATCCTCGCGCTCGTCGTGCTGCTCGCGATCGGCGTCGTTCGTCCAGAACGCGGTCGACGCAGGGCATCGTCACCAAGGTCGTCTGGATCGTCGTGGCGATCGGCATCGTCTGGTTCGTCATCCGCCCGGTTGCTCATCTGGCTGACCGCGACGTACACGATCACCACCCGCCGGCTGATCACCCGGCACGGCGTGATCACCCGCCGGGGCCACGACATCCCGCTGACCCGGATCAGCGACGTGGCCTACGAGAAGGACCTGATCGACCGGCTGCTCGGCTGCGGGACGCTGGTGATCAGCGACGCGAGCACCCACGGCCAGGTGGCGCTGCCCGACATCCCGCAGGATCGAGGAGATCCAGCGCAAGCTCAACGACCTGCTGCACGAGCCTGCACACCGACGACTCGCGCGACGAAGGTGTCTGAACCTGCCCCACGAAGACAGCTCCCTCGGAGGACCTCGAGCAGCACATCCTCGGCGAGCCGCGCGTCTTCAACGCCGCCGAGCTGGCCGCCGAGACCGGCGTCGACCTCGAGAAGGCCCGGCGGCTCTGGCGGGCGCTCGGCTTCCCCGAGCACGGCGCCGCGACCGCGTTCACCCGGTCCGACGCGGAGGCGCTCTCGACGCTGGTCGGCCTCGTCGACTCGGGGCTGATCGACTTCGACCTCGCGGTGCACCTGACCCGCGCGGTCGGCCAGACCATGGCCCGGCTGTCCGACTGGGAGGTCTCCGCGCTGCTCACCCGGGTGCTCGAGCTGGCCCGCGAGGAGGCCGGCAGGGACCCGCGACGGCCGGCGACCGGCTGGCCATCGGCGCTGCGGATGATCGAGGAGTTCTCCGAGCCGTTCGAGGCGCTGCTCATCTACGTCTGGCGCCGCCACCTGGCCGCCGCGGTGGCCCGGCACCGAGGCGCTGGGCGCGCGCGAGGAGGACCTGCACACCACCCGGCTGACCGTCGGCTTCGCCGACATCGTGCAGTTCACGGCGCTGTCCAACCAGCTCTCCGAGGACCGGATCGGCGACCTCGTCGAGCTGTTCGAGGCGCGCTGCGCCGACGTGGTCGCCGCCGCAGCGCGGCCGGGTGATCAAGTCGATCGGCGACTCGGTGCTGTTCGTGCACGAGGACCCGATCGCGGCCTACGAGATCGCCGAGGGGATCATCACCGTGATCGGCCGCGACTCCCGGATGCCCGACGTCCGCGTCGGCCTGGCCTCCGGTCTCGTCGTGCTCCGCCTCGGCGACGTGTTCGGGCCGCCGGTCAACATGGCCGCCCGGCTCACCGCCGTGGCCCGCCGCAACCGGGTGATCGTCGACGCGCGAGACCGCCGGGCTGCTCCCCGAGGACCAGTTCGAGACCCGTCGGCTGCCGGCCCGGCCGGTGCGCGGTTTCGGGATCGTCGAGCCGGTCGCCGTACGCCGGCAGTAGCCGCTCTCACTCCTGGCGGCCGACGTCCGCGAACCCGGCCGCGGCGTACGCCAGCTCGACGGCGTCGAACAGCGCGGCGTCCAGGTTCCGCGGGGCCAGCGCGTCGCCGATCACCCGCGCGGGACGCCCCAGCCCGCTCGGGAGGACCGAGGCCCGCGGCTCGACCGCGACGACGGTGTCGACGTCGAGCACGGCCGGCACCCGCGTGAGCGTGTCCCGGACCGTGAGCCGGCCCGGCGACCACGCCTCCGCGACGTGCTGGACCCGGCGCCGGAACCTCGGGTGGGACCCGAGCCGCTCGAGCAGGAGCTGACGGTCGTACCCGCTCCCGACGTGGGGGAACAGCGACTCGTACGGCGTCACGACCTCGAGCTCGCGGTGCGGGTCGAGCAGCGACAGCACGACGCCCGAGGCGTACGCCGACCCGTCGGAGTCGACGACCACGACACGGCGGCCGAGGGCCGCGGGGTCGTCGAGCGCGGTGAACGCGTCGACGGCGGCGTCCGGGACGCCGTCCGCCCACGCCCCGCCGGCCGCGAGGGACGTCCCGTGCGGGGCGACGGCCCCGGTGGCGACCACCACGTCGTCCGCCCGCTCCGCCCGGATGGTGTCGGCGGTGGCCTCGACCCCGAGGCGCACGTCCACGCCCAGGGCCGCGAGGTCCCGCGTGAGGTCCCGCAGGAGCAGGTCCACGCTCTCGCGGCCGGGGACCTGCCTGGCCCTGAGCAGCTGCCCGCCGAGCTCGGGGCCGCGTTCGAGCAGCACCACCTCGTGGCCGTCGCGCGCCAGCTCGACCGCCGCCCGCATGCCGGCCGGACCGCCGCCGACGACCAGCCACCGGCGCGGGCTCGTGGTCCGGTGCCGCTCCGGCCGTTCCAGCTCCCTGCCCGCTGTCGGGTTGACCGTGCAGGAGACCGGCAGCCCGCGGCTCCCGCGGCCCAGGCAGCCCTGGTTGAGCCGAATGCAGTGCGTGATCTCGCCGGCCCGCCCCTCCCGCAGCTTGGCGGCCAGGTCGGGGTCGGCCAGCTGGGCCCGCGTGAGCGCGACCATGTCGGCGATCCCCGAGTCGACGACCTCGCCGGCCTCCTCGACCGAGGTCGCGGCGCCCACACCGAACACGGGGAGGTCCGGGTTCGCCGCCTTGACCGCCGCCACCTCGTCCCGCAGCCAGGCGACCGGCATCGCCGAGGAGGGGAACACGAAGTGGACGTTGTGGTACCCACCGGCCGCGAGGTCGAGGAAGTCCACCCGGGCCTCGGCCCGCAGCCGGGCGATGGTCTTACGCGACCCGGGCCCGTCGAGCCCCTGTGGGTGGAACTCGTGGGCCACGATCCGGAGGCCGACCGTGAAGTCGTCACCCACCCGCGAGCGGACCGCGCTCAGCACCTCCCGCGGGAACCGGGTGCGCCCCTCGAGGTCGCCGCCGTAGGCGTCGGTGCGCAGGTTGTAGAGCGGGGACAGGAACTGGTGCAGCAGGTAGCTGTGCGCCATGTGGAGCTCGACGCCGTCGAACCCGCCCAGCCGGGCCAGCTCGGCGCTGCGCGCCCAGGCCTCGACGAACCCGGCGAGGTCGTCCGGCGTCGCCTCCGTGGTCGCGTGCCCCGTGGACGGGGACACCAGGCGCGAGGGTGCGTACGCCGGCCGCGGCCCGACCGGCCCGTCGGGCTGCGTCTGCGCCCCGTGGTGGTTGAGCTGCACCAGGACCCGCGCGCCGGCCTCGTGCACGGCGTCCGTCAACCGCCGGTTCGCCTCGACCGACCGCGGATCGAACGCGTCCTCGAAGTGCCGGATCGACCCACTGGGGTGCACCAGGTGGTTGCCGGCGACGAAGAGCGCGCAGCCGCCCTCGGCCCGCCGGACGAAGTACGCCGTCTCGCGGGCCGACTCGAAGCGGTCGGAGTACTGCTTCGAGTGCGCCGCCTGCATGAGGCGGTTGGCGACCTCGAAGGTGCCGATCCGCAGCGGCGTGAACAGCCTCGAGGACGGACCCGGCGCCATCGCGACAGACTAGGACCCGTGCTCGCCGTCGCCGTCCTTGGCCCGTTGGAGGTCACGGTCGACGGGCGCCCGGTGAGCGTGACGTCTCAGGCGCCGGTCCGGTGCACGACCCACACGTTCGGCTCGACGTACACCGCGGTGCCGTGCTCGGCGTCGCAGTGCACGGGGGCCAATGCCTTGGGCACCACCACCGGGCCGGTCCGGTCGAACGCCAGACCGGTCCACGCGCGCCACTCCTCGAGCGTGCCGGGCACCACCATCGAGCGCGGGGCGACCTTCGCGATGCGGCCGCCGGCCCGGACGTGCACCCGCAGCCACGGGTCGGACGGGAGGCCGTCCTCGCGCAGCCGGAACGCGTACGACGCCATGGGCTCGTCGACGTCGGTCTTGCCGTTGGGCCGGACCGGCGCGACCAGCTCGGCGAAGCCGTGCCGCGCGGCGTTGTCGCGCATCGCGGCGAGCAGCTGCCCGGAGAGGCCGGTCCCTTGGCGGTCGGGCCGGACGGCGATCTCGACGGCGGAGATCGCGTCGGGCTCGTCGCCGTGGAGGTGGGCCAGCAGCCCGTTGCGGATCACGAAGTCCCAGCCGTTGTCGGGCAGGGCGTCCTCGTCGTCGCGCACGAACGGGATCGAGTAGGCGCAGCCGACGACCTCGCCGGCGTCGTCCTGGGCGATGAGGACGTACTCGGCGAACCTGGTCTCGACGTTGCCGTAGAACAGCCCGCCGATCGGGTCGTGGCGCATGAACTCCGGCCACGAGTTGGGCATGTCCCACATCGGCTCGACGAGGTCGGGTCGGTCGGCGAGGACGGAGATGGTGAGCGGCACCCGCCCATCCTGCAGGTCGTCGGGGCGGGGGTCACTAGGGTTTCCCCGTGCCCGAGCTCGCCCCCACCGTCGCCGTCATCGGCGGCGGACAGCTCGCCCGGATGCTGGCCGAGCCCGCCGCCGCCCTCGGGATCCCGCTGCGGCTGCTGGCCGAGGCCGAGGGCGGGTCGGCCGCCCAGGTCATCCCGGACACCCTCGTCGGCGACCACCGCGACCTCGACGCGCTGCGCAAGGTCACCGACGGCGTCGCGGTCGTCACCTTCGACCACGAGCACGTGCCGACCGACCACCTGCACGCGCTGGCCGACGCCGGGATCGCCGTGCGCCCGGGGCCGGAGGCGCTGGTGCACGCCCAGGACAAGGCGGTGATGCGCGCGCGCCTGAGTGCCCTCGGCGTGCCGTGCCCGCAGTGGGCCGTGGTGGCCGGCCCCGAGGACGTCGGCGCTGTTCGGCTTCCCCTGCGTCCTCAAGGTCACCCGCGGCGGGTACGACGGTCGCGGGGTCTGGGTGGTCCGTGAGCGGGGCGACGTCGACGAGGCGTTCGCGGCCGCGCGCGCCACCGGCGTCCAGGTGCTCGCCGAGGAGCTCGTCGACTTCCGCCGCGAGCTGGCTGCGCTGGTGGTCCGGTCGCCGAGCGGCCAGGCGGCGGCGTACCCCGTGGTGGCCAGCACCCAGCTCGACGGCATCTGCCACGAGGTGGTCAGCCCGGCTCCCGACCTCGGTCCCGAGCTCGCGACCCACGCCCAGCAGGTCGCACTGACGATCGCCAAGGAGCTCGACGTGGTCGGGATGCTCGCGGTCGAGCTGTTCGAGACCCGACCGACGGGCGGGTCCTGGTCAACGAGCTGGCCATGCGCCCGCACAACACCGGCCACTGGAGCCAGGACGGCGCCGTGACCAGCCAGTTCGAGAACCACCTGCGCGCGGTGCTCGACCTGCCCCTCGGGTCGCCCGCGCCGCCGCGCTGCGTGGACGGTGATGGTGAACATCCTCGGCGGACCGGACGAGCAGGTGGGGCGGCTCTTCGACGGGTACCCGCACGCGCTCGCGCGCGACCCGCGGCTGCGGGTGCACCTGTACGGCAAGGAGCTGCGGCCGGGTCGCAAGGTCGGGCACGTCAACGCCTACGGTGAGGACCTCGAGGACTGCCTCGAGCGCGCCCGGCACGCCGCAGCCTGGTTCCGCGGCGACCTCGGCAACGAGAGCGAGTGACCTGAGATGACGAGTGACGACGTGACGCCGCAGGTCGGGATCGTGATGGGCTCCGACTCCGACTGGCCGGTGATGAAGGCCGCGGCGACCGCCCTGGAGGAGTTCGGCGTGCCCTACGAGGCCGACGTCGTCTCCGCGCACCGGATGCCCGAGGAGATGCTCGCCTACGGCAAGGACGCCGCCGGGCGTGGCCTCCGGGTGATCATCGCCGGGGCCGGGGGAGCGGCCCACCTGCCGGGGATGCTCGCCTCGGTGACGCCGCTGCCGGTGATCGGCGTACCGGTCCCGCTGGAGAACCTCGACGGCCTCGACTCGCTGCTCTCGATCGTGCAGATGCCGGCCGGCGTACCGGTGGCCACGGTGGCCATCGGCAACGCGCGCAACGCCGGCCTGCTCGCGGTCCGCATCCTCGCCGCCTCCGACGAGGCGCTGCGGCAGAAGATGGTCGACTTCCAGGCCGCGCTCAAGGAAGCGGCGCAGGCCAAGGGCGCCGCCGTCCGTGGCGACAGCGGAGGCCGGCGGGTGGGCTTCTGAGCCAGCCCGGCCCGAGGCTCGTCGGCCTCGACGTCGCGCGCTGCCTGGCGCTGCTGGGCATGGTCGCCGCGCACGTGCTCGACGAGCGACGCCCGGACGGCACGCTCACCCGGACCGCCTGGCTGGTCGACGGCCGGGCCTCGGCGTTGTTCGCGGTGCTGGCCGGGGTGAGCCTGGTGCTGCTGCACCGTCGTACGTCGCGGACCGGGCTGGCCGTCCGGGCCCTGCTGATCGCGCTGCTCGGGCTGGCCCTGGGCGAGCTCGGGAGCGGGCTCGCGATCATCCTGACCTACTACGGGCTGCTGTTCCTGATGGGGCTGCCGTTCCTCGGCCTGCGGGCCCGCACCCTGTTCGCGTGGGCGGCGACCTGGGCCGTGGTCGCGCCGGTGGTCTCGCACCTGGTCCGTCCCCACCTGGCGCCGCGCTCCGGACCGAGCCCGGCCTTCGACCAGCTCGAGGACCCGGGCCACCTCCTGGCCGAGCTGCTGCTCACCGGCTACTACCCCTGCCTCACCTGGCTCGCGTACCTGCTCCTGGGCATGGCGATCGGCCGCTGCGACCTGCGCTCCCGCACGGTGCAGGCCCGGCTCGTCGTGGGTGGCCTGGTGCTGGCCGGCCTGGCGTTCCTGGTGTCCCGGTCGTTCACCGAGCAGCCGTGGGTGCTGCGGCGACTGGTCCCGGACGCCGGCCGGTACGGCGACGTCTCGACCGCCGACGCGTTGGTCAACGCGATCTCGGGCGGGATGCACGGCACCACACCGGCCGGCGGTTCGTGGGCGTGGCTGCTCGTCGTGGCGCCGCACAGCGGTACGCCGTTCGACCTGCTCCAGACGGGGGCCTCCGCGGCGCTGGTGATCGGCGCCTGCCTGTGGCTGGTCGGGTGGCTGGGCGAGCGGTCCGGTCGCGCGGTGGCGATCGCGTTCGGCGCCGGGACGATGACGCTGACGCTCTACAGCCTGCACGTGGTGCTGCGCACCGAGCGGGTCTGGCCGGCCGAGGAGCCGGCGTCCCTCGGCTGGCACGTGCTCGTGCTGCTCGCGGTCGGTGCGGCCTTCGTGGCCGCGCGACGGCGCGGCCCGCTCGAGTGGCTCCTCGGGGTGGCGGGTGCGCTCGCCACCCGAACGCCGCACCGCCCGGGTCGCGAGGAAGGAGAGCGTTCTCGCGGCCCGGGCGGAGTGGCCAGGTAACCCGAGGCGACGGCGGCCCGAACTGGGGGATCAGCCTCCGTCGCCGGTTGCTACCCAGGAGGGACGACGGGCGCGCGAGTGCCCGCGGTCCGGAGCCTTCGGTGACGGGTCACGCTCCCATGGTCCGCCGTACGCGGAACCGTTTGCAGGCGCCGATGCGCGGGCCGGCCTCGTACGAGTGCACCAAGCGGGATGGCTCGTCGGCCGACCGCGGCGGCCCACGTCTTCGAGCTGACCGACGTCGCCTGCTCATCGTGGACGACCACGAGGTCCTGGCGATGAGTCTGGGGCACGTACTGGACGCGGAGCCCGACCTGCACACCGTCGCTGCCGCCCGGTCGCTGGCCGAGGCGCGCTCGCTGCTCCCGCAGGTGCTCCCCGACGTCGTGCTGATGGACCACCGGCTGCCCGACGGCGACGGCGTGGCCGCCATCGCCGAGCTCCGCGACCTGCGCCCCTCGACCCAGTACGTCGTCCTCACCGCGAGCACCGCCGACCAGGTCCTGGTGAGTGCGATCGACGCCGGGGCGAGCGGGTTCCTCTCGAAGTCGCGCAGCCTCGACGAGGTGCGGTCCGCGGTCCGCGCGGCGCACGGCGGCGAGGCGGTGATCTCCCCGGAGATGCTGGCCCGGCTGCTGCCCCGCCTCAACCGCAACCGCAACGGCGCGAACGTCGACCTGACCGAGCGCGAGCTGGACGTGCTGGCCCTGGTCTCGGAGGGGCTCACCAACAGCGAGATCGCGGCCCAGCTCGTGGTCAGCGTCCACACGGTGCGCAACCACGTCGCCAACATCTCCACCAAGCTCGGGGCGCACTCCAAGCTCGAGGTGCTCTCGATCGCGATCCGGCAGGGGCTGCTCCCCGGTCGCTGAGTGTCCTCGCGGTCAGCCGCGCCGGGCCCACTCGATGGCCGGGCAGGTGTCCATCACCATCGGGACGCCGGCGGCCTCGGTCCGGTCGAAGGCGTCAGCGTCGATGACACCGAGCTGGAACCACACCGCCCGCGCGCCCACCTGCACCGCCTGGTCGGCGAACTCGCCGGCCGCCTCCGAGCGCCGGAACACGTCGACCACGTCGATGGGGAACGGCACGTCGGCCAGCGTGGCGTAGCCCTTCTCGCCGAGCACCTCGAGGCCCTCGGGGGACGCCGCGGCCGGATGGATCGGGACGATCTGCTTGCCCCGCTCCTGGAGCAGCGCCGCGATGGAGTACGCCGTACGGCGGGTGTCGCCCGAGAGCCCGACGACGGCCCAGACCTTGCAGTCGTCGAGCATGAACCGGACCGACTCGGGGTCCTGCCACGTCATGCCGCAAGCCTAGGGCGTGGCTCTCAATGGCGTCCGGCGCCGCCGGGAATGGGGAGCCACGCCCTGGGTGGCGCCCCCGCACCAGGCCGAGCCTGACCGATCGGCCAGGTTTCCGGCGAACCGCGCCGCCGCCGCGGCCACCCGTGACACGGTGGTGGCCGCGCGCGTCCGCGGAGGGCGCGCAGGCAAGGCTCCCGGCCCGTTCAGGGCCGGTGGCGTGGGGGACTCCCGGCCGGTGTGAGATACGTCGGCCGGGGGTCGCCACCCCGGTTCCGCGGATTACGATGTGACTCATGAGTAACCCCCTCTTCGCGCTGTCGGAGGAGCACCGGGAGATCCGCGAGGCGGTCGCGGTCGTTGTGCGAGGCCAAGGTGGCGCCGTACGCCGCGGACGTGGACGAGCAGGCGCGCTACCCCGAGGAGGCCGCCGCGGCGCTGCTGGCCGCGGACCTCCACGCCCCGCACGTCCCGGAGGAGTACGGCGGTGCCGGGGCCGATGCGTTGGCGACGGTGCTGGTGATCGAGGAGATCGCCCGGGTGGACATGTCCGCGTCGCTGATCCCGGCGGTGAACAAGCTCGGGTCGCTGCCGGTCCAGCTGGCCGGGTCGGAGGAGCTGAAGAAGCACTACCTGGGTGCGCTGGCCCGCGGTGAGGGCGGCTTCTCGTACTGCCTCTCCGAGCCCGACGCGGGCTCGGACGCGGTGGCGATGAAGACGCGCGCGGTCCGCGACGGCGACCACTGGGTGCTCAACGGCGTGAAGCGGTGGATCACCAACGCCGGGGTCTCGGAGTTCTACACGGTCATGGCCGTCACCGACTCCGAGCAGCGCTCGAAGGGCATCTCGGCGTTCGTGGTCGAGAAGGGCGACGAGGGCGTCACGTTCGGGGCGCCGGAGAAGAAGCTGGGCATCAAGGGGTCTCCGACCCGCGAGGTGTACCTCGACCACGTCCGGGTCCCCGCCGACCGGATGATCGGCGCCGAGGGCACCGGCTTCGAGACCGCGATGCGCACCCTGGACCACACCCGGGTCACCATCGCCGCCCAGGCCGTCGGCGTGGCCCAGGGTGCGCTGGACTACGCGCTGGCCTACGCCCAGGAGCGCCAGCAGTTCGGCAAGAACATCGCCGACTTCCAGGGGCTGCAGTTCCTGCTGGCCGACATGGGCATGAAGGTCGAGGCGGCCCGCCAGCTGACCTACGCCGCGGCCGGCCGCTCCGAGCGCAACGACCCTGATCTGACGTTCTTCGGCGCCGCCGCCAAGTGCTTCGCCTCCGACACCGCGATGGAGGTCACCACCAACGCCGTTCAGGTCCTCGGCGGCTACGGCTTCACCCGCGACTACCCGGTCGAGCGGATGATGCGCGACGCCAAGATCACCCAGATCTACGAGGGCACCAACCAGGTCCAGCGGATCGTGATGGCCCGCCAGCTCCTCGCCGGGGTGCAGTCCCACCTCTGACCTGCGGCGGCGACCGCCCGGGGCGTCGACTCCCGGAGGTCGCCTGCGGCGGACCGCGCCTGTGCCAGTTCGGCGCGAGCCTGCGCTCCGTCCTCCGTCAGCTCAACCCGCAGCTCGTCTCGTTCGTGATCATCGATCGTCGGGTTCCCGCCCAGCTCCTGTGGCCCGGACGATGGCGCGCCAACAACGTCGCGAGCACGACGGCTCCTTCGATCTGTGGAGTCTGCCCGGGAACCACAGATAGCTCCGAGCACGCAGCGGAGGCCTCGGACGACCGGGTCGAGGTCGTCGGGCGGCGGCTACTCGTCCCCTTCTCCGGGTCGGGAGGCCCTTCGCCGCTCGAGGCGCCAGTGGATCTCGTGGGTGTCCGGGTTCCTCCACTCACGTAGCCGGTACTCGAACCCGGGCAGCAGCACGATGGGGATCGGCTCGGGAGACGCCGGAGCGACCTCCCCGACGACGATCTTCGCGTCAGTGGGGATGAACGGGGACTGCGCCGGGATCGGCGCGGTGAGGATCTCTACCGGGTCTGTATAGGGGCGGGCCATGCCGTGAGGGTACCAGTAGTCGCTGTAGTGATGCACGATACATCGCAATGAGTTGCTTAATAGCAGCCGCATAGACGACACTTACAGGGTCGTGCTAGAGCACACCCAGGCCGAGCAACACCTCACGTCCATCTCGTCCTGCTGGCTGACTGGACACGCGACAAGCCCGGCGGGCGCGCCACTCGGAGCTGGCTCGTGCCAAGACGAGCACCCCGCTCGGGCCGCAGGACGGCGTGACCACCCACAGCAGCACCACACAAGGAGCACAGACATGAGCAAGAGCACGATGATGGCGAGCCTCGCCACCCTCGCCGTGAGCGCAACCCTGGTCGGACTCGGCACGAGCGCCGCCCACGCGGACGACATCTGCGTGCCGCGCCCCGGCACCCCGGACGTGATCGGCACCTGGCACCGGGCGTCGTTCACCGAGTGGACCACGGACCCGGTCACCCCCGCCGACCCCGACGGGCAGGCAGGTGAGGACAACCTCGCCAACGTGACCAAGATCGGCGAGGAGTACAGCCAGACCTCGACGGACACCGTCCAGGACAGCGGCTGGGTGACCACCCCGCCCACCGGCTCCGGCTGGGAGCTGGTCGAGACCAAGAAGGTCTCCAACAACGACGGCTCGCTCGAGTCGATCCCCGGCACCCCGAGCCAGTGGTGGAACTTCTCGCCGAACAAGGACGAGGGCCCGTTGCAGGGTGAGCCCGCGTTCCCGAGCGACCCGCGCGGCACCTGGCAAGGTCCGCACACCGAGGGCGGTCCGAGCCAGGACCTGACCGGCACGTTCCAGCTGGGCAACGGCAACGCGTCATGGTTCCACCGCGAACCGGGCACCGCCGGCCAGGTGGTCGAGCACCCGCCGACCACGCACGAGGTGTACCGCTACGAGCGGACCACACTGGGCACCACCGAGTACCGCTGGTCGGTCTACACGCGGATCAACACCGAGGGCACCGACCCGGCGACCTGCGAGATCGACAGCGAGGAGCCGGGGACCGAGCAGCCGCCCACCGAGCAGCCGCCCGCCGAGCAGTCAGCCGCCGAGCAGGCACCCGCCGAGCAGTCGCCGACCTGGCAGGTGCGCACCGGACACGAGCAGCCGAACGGCGAAGTCCTGAAGGGCGCGCCGACGGCCGAGTCCGCGGCGCACCGCACCATCCCGACCGTGATCAACGCTGGGCTGTGACGTGAAGCGACTCCTGATCGGCCTCGTCATGGTGGTCGCGCTGACCGGCTGCGGCGTGGCCGTGACGGAGGCGCACCAGCCCGGCCCGGAGCAGTCGGAGCGCGAGCGGGTCGCGGTCACCACGACCCGCTCGACTCCCGCCCCGCCCCCTGCTCCCACCACGCCGACCCGGCTGCAGATGGCCGGGACGATCGACTCCCCGGTGGTGCCGCTCGAACTGGACGGCTCGAGCCTCACCCCGCCCGCCGACCCCACCGTGCTCGGCTGGTGGGGCCGCCGGGCCGGGGCCCGGCACGGGGCGACCCTGTTGGTCGGGCACACCGTGCACACCGGTGGCGGAGACCTGGACGACCTCGAAGACATCGCGGTCGGGAGCGCCGCGACCGTGAACGGCGTGGACTACGAGGTCGCCAGGGTGAAGGTGATCAGCAAGGCCGCGCTCGCCAAGCAGGCCCCGCGTCTGTTCGGGCAGGGCGGCCCACACCGGTTGGTGGTGGTGACCTGCGAGGGCTACGACCCTGCCACGGGCCACTACGACAGCAACGTGGTGCTCACGGCCACCCCTGTCGCCTGAGGAACCACCCGGCCGCCCCGTTGGCGTGAGCGCCGGCGGGGACCACTGACCGCAACGGTCATGTGATCCGGGTCCACCGTCCGGCCTTCCTCGTCCTGGTCATGAACGAGGAGGGCACGGGCGAGCCATCCGGCTCAAGCCACGCAGAGAGAAGGAAATGCAACACCGCGCGCCACCCCGGTGCTGAACGCCAACGGCAGGCAGGTCACCGGCTGGGACATGACCGGCTACCCCTCCCCTGTGGGTGGGAAGGGCACCGTTCACGAGCCTTCACGCGCCAGCCACTGGGTGACCGCGCGCGCCGTCCCGCGACACCTCCCACCACTCCCATGCCTCTCAGGTGGCCGGGTCGCCCGGCTTGACGCCATGCGGGAGGCTGGGGTCATGACCGCACAGCAGCCTGCTTTTGCCTCGACGAACCCCGCGACCGGCGAGGTGACCGCCACGTTCGACTTCACGACCGACGACGCCGTCGAGTCGGCCCTCGCCGCGGGGGACGCGGCGTTCCTGAGCTGGCGCGAGCTGGCGATCGAGGAGCGGGCCGCGGTGACCAGGAAGATCGGCGACCTGTTCGCCGAGCGGTCCGACGAGCTGGCGCGGATCGCGGTGGAGGAGATGGGCAAGCCGCTGGGCGAGGCGGTCGAGGAGGTGGAGTTCTGCCAGGCGATCTTCGGCTACTACGCCGAGCACGGCCCGGGGCTCGCGGCCGACCAGCCGATCACGTCGTTCTCCGGTGACGAGGCGGTCGTGCAGAAGCGGCCGATCGGGCTGCTGCTCGGCGTGATGCCCTGGAACTTCCCGTACTACCAGGTGGCCCGGTTCACGGCCCCGAACCTGGTGCTCGGCAACACGATGCTGCTCAAGCACGCCGAGTCGGTGCCGCGGTGCGCCGAGGCGATCCAGCGGATCTTCGACGACGCAGGGGTGCCGGCCGGGGTCTACCAGAACGTGTTCGCGACGTTCGCCCAGATCGAGACCGTCATCGCCGACCCGCGGGTGCAGGGCGTCTCGCTCACCGGGTCGGAGCGGGCCGGCTCGACCATCGCCGCGCTGGCCGGGAAGCACCTGAAGAAGTGCGTGCTCGAGCTCGGCGGCTCCGACCCGTACGTCGTGCTGGACAGCGACGACGTCGAGGCGGCGGCCACGCAGGCGTGGGAGACCCGGATCTACAACACCGGGCAGGCCTGCAACTCCAACAAGCGGATGATCGTGATGGACGACGTCTACGAGCCCTTCGTCGGCAGGCTCGTCGACCTGGCCACGGGGCTGCAGCCCGGGGACCCGACCTCCCCGGCGGACGGCACGTTCGCGCCGCTGTCCTCGCGGGCCGCGCTCGAGCGGCTCAAGGAGGTCGTGGACGACGCCGTCGCGCACGGCGCCCAGCTGCACGTCGGCGGCGAGAGCGGCGACGGGCCCTCGGCGTACTACTCGCCGGCCGTGCTGACCGGCGTCACCCCCGGGATGCGGGCCTACCGCGAGGAGCTGTTCGGGCCGGTGGCCGTGGTCTACAAGGTGTCCTCGGACGAGGAGGCGCTGCGGCTGGCCAACGACACGCCGTACGGCCTCGGCGGCGCGGTGTTCAGCAGCGACTCCGACCGCGCGGCCCGCGTGGCCGCCGGCCTCGACGTCGGCATGGCCAACGTGAACACTCCTGCCGGCGAGGGCGCCGAGGTGCCGTTCGGCGGCACCAAGCGCAGCGGCTTCGGCCGCGAGCTCGGGCCGCTCGGCATGGACGAGTTCGTCAACAAGCGGCTCTTCTACGTCAAGAAGTCCTGAGCCGGCGCCGGAGCCACCGTCAGGTCAGGTAGACCTTCCGCAGCGTCTCGCGGACGGTCCACCTGGTCTCCTCGCCCGCGTGCAGCCGCACGGTGCTGCCGGGACCCAGCTCGAGCGAGGTCCCGTCGGAGAAGTCGACCGTCGCCGACCCGGACAGGACGACGAAGACCTCGTCCGCCTCGACGTCGGTCGCCGTACCCGGCGTCATCTCCCAGACGCCCACCTCGACGCCGCCGACGGTGGTCAAGGCCCGGTGGCCGGTGGCCGGAGCACCCGAGACGACGTCCGCCTCGTCCAACGTCGTGAGGTCGAGCGGGCTGGTGGTGTCGAGTTCGTGCGGCACGACGACATCCTCGCGCGCCCGGCCGCCGGAGCGGGCGCAGGGCGTACATTCACGCCTCGTGACGTCGGCTGACTCCGCGCCCCCGCCGCAGTCACCCCGTGCCCTCATCTTCACCGTCTTCGGCCTCTACCTGCGCGGGCTCGGTGGCTGGATCGGCGTCAGCCGGCTGATCGCGCTGATGGGGCACGCGGGGCTGGACGCGCAGGCGGTGCGGTCGTCGGTGTCGCGGCTCAAGAAGCGCGGCGTCCTGGTGAGCGACCGGCGCGACGGGGTGGCGGGGTACGCCCTGTCGGAGTACGGCGAGAGCGTGCTCGCCGAGGGCGACCGGCGGATCTTCAAGCGCGAGGAGCCGCAGGAGGCGGACTGGGTGCTGGCGGTGTTCTCGGTGCCCGAGTCGGAGCGGGAGAAGCGGCACGCGCTGCGGTCCCGGCTGACCTGGCTCGGGTTCGCGACGATCTCGTCCGGCACCTGGATCGCGCCCGCGCACGTGGCCGACGACGCGCGGCTCGTGCTCGCCCGCGACGGCCTCGAGCACTACGTCGAGCTGTTCCACGCCGACCACCTCGGCTTCGGGGAGGTGACCTCGCTGGTGGGGGAGTGGTGGGACCTCGACGGCATCGACGCGCGCTACCGGGGCTTCATCGCCGACTACGAGCCGCTGCTGTCGCGGTGGCGGTCCCGGGCGCGACCGGCGGAGCACGCCGAGGCGGCGTTCGCCGACTACGTGCGCGTCCTCACCACGTGGCGCCAGCTGCCCTACCTCGACCCGGGGCTCCCGCAGGACCTGCTGCCCGACGACTGGGCGGGGGCCGAGGCGGCCCGGCTCTTCGCCGCCCTCCAGTCACTGCTCGAGGAGCCGGCGCATGACTACGTGACGGCCGCCGTCGGGCAGGCACCGGGCTAGGTGCGCGGCGGCGTGAGCCGCTCGTCCGGGATCACCGCCACGCCCACGATCTCGATGAGGGCCTCGGGCTGCCAGAGCGCGGTGGTCCCGATACCGGCCATCGCGGGGTACGTCGCCCCGGCCAGCTCGCGCCAGACCTGTCCGATCTCGCGGCCGTGGGCCTGGTAGTCCGGGATGTCGGTGAGGTAGATCGTGATGCTCACCAGGTCCTCGGGGCGGCCACCGGCCTCGGCCAGCGTCGTGAGCACGTTGCCGAACGCCTGCCGGAACTGCGCCACGATCCCGCCCGGGACGATCTTCATGTCGGCGTCCAGGGCGGTCTGCCCGCCCAGGTGGAGCGTGTTGCCGGACAGCGTCCCGTGGGAGTAGCCGCTGGGCGTCGGCAGGGCGGCGGGGTTGACGGGGATCGGGTTCACGGCGGGTCTCCTGTCACGGGCTGTTCCGTTCGCCGCCACTCTATGACATATTTGCGACGAGCGTTAAGGGCGCGCTATAACGATGACGAAGGGAGGTCCGGGATGCAGCTCGCGACCGTGCGGCTCGGCACCGGCACCTCCGCTGCCGTGCGCACCGACGGCGGGTGGGCCCGGCTGCCGGGCGACGACCTGTCCGCCGTGCTCCGGGACGCGACGCCGCCGGAGCCCGGGGCGCCCCTGGTCGGGGCCACGCCGGTTCTCCCGCTGCCGTCGCCGGCCAAGGTCGTCTGCTGCGGCCTCAACTACGCCGACCACATCGCGGAGATGGGCCGCGAGCTGCCCGACCACCCGACGCTGTTCGCCAAGTACGCCGACACGCTGGTCGGCCCCGAGGACGACGTGGTCCTGCCGTCCGGGCTCGACGTCGACTGGGAGGCCGAGCTGGCCGTCGTCGTCGGCGCCGAGCTCGCGCGGGGCCGACGCGGGCAGGCGGCCGCGCGGCGATCGCCGGCTACACGGTGGCCAACGACATCTCGGTGCGCGACTGGCAGCACCGCACCCTGCAGTGGTTCCAGGGCAAGGCCTGGGATCGCACCACCCCGGTCGGTCCCGTCGTCGTGACCCCCGACGAGGTCGATCCTCGGCGCCGGGCTCGACATCTCCTGCCGGGTCAACGGCGAGGAGGTGCAGCGCGGCGAACACCGCACGCTGGTCTTCGACGCGGCGCGCTGCTCGCCTACGTCTCCGACGTTCACCGTCCTGCGGCCCGGCGACGTCGTCCTCACCGGCACCCCGGGCGGCGTCGGGCATGGCCCGCGACCCGCAGCGCTTCCTCGCCGACGGCGACGTCGTCGAGACCGAGATCGAGGGCATCGGCCCGCTGCGCAACACGATCCGCTTCACCGACTGACCCCACAGGAGGAGAGACCCATGGAGCCCGACCTCAGCAAGTACGACGCTCGAGGGCGACAACGCGATGTACGCGAGCCCGTCCGGCCTCGTCGTTCCCGTCGTCACCCGGGGCGGCCAGGAGGTCGGCGACACCGGACAGTCCGCGGGCGCGACCCGGATCTCCGGCGTGAGCATCCAGCACACCCCGGCCACCAGGATCTGGTTCGGCAAGGTCAGCAACGACGCCGGCTACCGCTCGGTGCCGCACCACCACGGCGAGGCCGAGACCGGCGGCTACGTGCTGTCCGGGCGCGGCGCGGATCTACTTCGGCGAGCAGTTCGAGGACTACCTCGACATGGAGGAGGGCGACTGGGTCTTCGTGCCGCCGTTCATGCCGCACGTCGAGTGCAACCTCGACCGCAACAAGCCGCTGACCTGGATGACCACCCGCACGCCGGAGAACATCGTGGTCAACCTGCCCGAGGTCGCCGACACGGACCTGCCGCGACTGGACGGACCGCCCGTGACCCACGCCCCGACCGGCGCCGTCGAGCACGGCACCTCCGCGATCCTCACCGCCGCGCTGCAGCTGCACGCCAGGCGGAGCCGGAGCACTTCGACCTGGCCTTCACCGCGATCACCCAGCCCTGCCCGTGGCCGAAGGCGTACGGCGGCGACATGGTCGCCCAGGCCGCGGCCGCCGCGATGCGCTCGGTGACCGACGGCAAGACGCTGCACTCGATGCACAGCTACTTCCTGCGCCCGGCCGACATCGGCGCCGAGGTCCGCTACGAGGTCGAGCTGCTGCGCGACGGCCGCGGCTACTCGACCCGGCAGGTGCGCGGCTACCAGAACGACAAGCCCGTCTACGTCTGCCTGGTCGGCTTCGCCGCCGGCGGGTCCGGCGACGAGTTCGCCCCGGCGGCGCCGCCCGAGGTCCCCGACCCGGAGTCGCTGCCGAGCTCGGCGGCGTACCTCGACCCGGTCGCGCCCGGCGGCGGACGATGATGACCGAGGAGTCGAAGGCGTACTGGAGCGGCGGCCGCAGCTTCGACATGCGGCACGTCCCCGGCCCGGTCTACCTCGCGGGTCGAGGGCGAGCGACGTGCCGCACCAGGCGGTCTGGGTCAGGCCGTTCGACGCGCTGCGGCCGGTGCGACGGGCTGACCGACGAGCAGCGCGACCTCGCGGCGCTGGCCTACGTCTGCGACTACACGATCCTCGAGCCGGTCCTGCGGGTGCTCGGCCTGCCCTGGGCCCAGCACGGGCTGGTCACCGCGAGCCTCGACCACGCGATGTGGTTCCACCGCCCGCCGGCCGACGCGCTGGACGGCTGGCTGCTGTACGCGCAGGAGGCGGAGTCCGCCTCGGCCGGTCGCGGGCTCGGTCGCGGCCGCTTCTTCACCCCGGACGGCCGGCACCTCGCCACCGTCCTCCAGGAAGGCATGATCCGCCCGGACAACGGAGCACGCTGATGGACCTGTCGACCAGGGCCCACGTGGACACCTTCGCCCGTGACCACCTGCCGCCGCGCGAGCTGTGGCCGACCTCGAGTTCACCACCGACGCGCTGCAGTACCCCGACCGGCTCAACGCCGCCGCCGAGCTCATCGACGTCCCCGTCGCGCGCGTCGGCGCCGACCGCCCGCGCGCTGCGCACCCCCGACGGCGAGGTCTGGACCTACGGCGAGCTGCAGCCGGCGCGCCAACCAGGTCGCCCAGGTCCTGGTCGAGGACCTCGGGCTCGTGCCCGGCAACCGGGTGCTGCTGCGCTCGCCGAACAACCCGTGGACTGTCGCCGCCTGGCTCGGCGTGCTCAAGGCCGGCGGCGTCGTCGTCACGACGATGGCCGCGCTCCGCGCCCGCGAGCTCGGACCCCGATCGTCGAGCGCACCCGGCCCGGTCGTCGCGCTGGTCGACCACCGCTTCGCCGAGGACGTCCTGGCCCTCGACGCGCCGGGCCTCACCGTCGTCACCTACGGCGGCGACGCTGCGGACGACCTGGCCAGCCGGGTCGACGACCAAGTCGGGGGAGTTCACCGCCGTCGACACGGCGGCCGACGACGTGGCCCTGCTCGGCCCGACGTCCGGCAGCACCGGCGTCCCGAAGATCACCATGCACTTCCACCGCGACATGCTCTCGATCGACAACACCTTCGGCCGGCACATCCTGCAGCTCGGCCCCGGCGACGTGGTCGCCTGCACGGCGCCGCTGGCGTTCACCTTCGGGCTCGGCATGCTCGTGGTCTTCCCGCTGCGCGCCGGCGCGTGCGCGCTGCTCACCGAGCAGGCGACGCCGGTCCAGCTCGCCGACCTCGTCGCCGAGCACGGCGTGACGGTCCTGGCGACCGCACCGACGGCGTACAAGCAGATCCTCAAGGCCGGCAAGGTCGACCAGCTCGCGGGCCTGCGCGCGGCGGTGAGCGCCGGCGAGCACATCCCGCAGGACGTCTGGGAGCGCCGTCCGCGACACGACTCGGCCTCGAGATCATCGACGGCATCGGCGCCACCGAGATGCTGCACATCTTCATCTCCGCCGCCGGCGACGACATCCGCCCGGGCGCGACCGGCAAGCCGCGTGCCCGGCTACCGCGCCACGATCCTCGGCCCGGACGGCGAGCCGGTCGGGCCGGGCGTGGAGGGGCGGCTCGCCGTCATCGGTCCCGGTCGGCTGCCGCTACCTCGACGACGACCGCCAGCAGGGCTACGTCGTCAACGGCTGGAACGTCACCGGCGACACCTTCCGCCGCGACGACGGACGGCTACTTCTACTACCGCGCGCGCACCGACAACATGATCGTCTCCTCCGGCTACAACATCGGCGGCCCCGAGGTCGAGGCCGCGATCGACGACCACCCCGACGTGGTCGAGTCCGCCGTCGTCGCCGAGCCCGACCCCGAGCGCGGCTCGCGTCGTCTGCGCCTTCGTCGTGCTGCGCGACGGCGTCGCCGGCGACGACGCCAAGGCCAAGGAGCATCCAGGACTTCGTCAAGCGACCAGCTCGCGCCGTACAAGTACCCGCGCGACGTCCGCTTCGTCGACGCCCTGCCGCGCAACGCCAGCGGCAAGCTGCAGCACTTCCGGCTGCGCGAGCAGGTCGATGCCGAGGCCGCCGACGCGGACGATGAGAGCACGCATGAAGATCGCGATCGCCGGCGGTGGCCCGGGCGGACTCTACTTCGCCGCCCTGATGAAGCAGCTCGACCCGCGCCACGACATCACCGTGTGGGAGCGCAACGCGCCCGACGACACGTTCGGCTTCGGCGTCGTCTTCTCCGACGAGACCCTCGGCGGCATCGAGAACGCCGACACCGTGATCGACGACCAGATGGCCGAGCGGTTCGCCCGCTGGACCGACATCGACATCGACTTCAACGGGCACGCCGTTCACCGTCGGCGGTCAGGGGTTCGCCGCGATGAGCCGCAAGGACCTGCTCCGGATCCTGCAGGAGCGGGTGCGCCGAACTCGGCGTCACCGTGCACTTCCGCACCGAGGCGCCCGGACGTCGACGAGCTGCGCGAGGACGTACGACCTCGTCCTCGCCGCGGACGGCCTCAACTCCGCCGTCCGCACGCGGTACGCCGACGCCTTCCGGCCCCACGCTGGACCGCCGGCACAACAAGTACATCTGGCTCGGCACCGACCTCGTCTTCGAGGCGTTCCAGTTCTTCGTCAAGCAGACGGAGTGGGGCACCATGCAGATCCACGGCTACCCGTACTCCGACGCGGGGCTCGACCTTCATCGTCGAGATGCACGAGGACGTGTGGCGCCGCGCCGGGCTTCGACGCGCACCGAGGACACGGTCTTCCCGCCCGGCGTCTCCGACGAGTACGCCGTCGAGCGGATCGACGAGATCTTCGCCGAGGAGCTCCAGGGCCACGCGGTCCTGACCAACAACTCCAAGTGGCTGAACTTCACACACCGTCCGCAACGAGCGCTGGTACGACGGCAACGTCGTGCTGCTCGGCGACGCCGCCCACACCGCGCACTTCTCGATCGGCTCCGGCACCAAGCTGGCGATGGAGGACGCCCTCGCCCTGGCCGCGTGCCTGCACGAGCACCCCGACCGTCGACGCGGCGCTCGACGGCCTACCAGGACCGAGCGCAAGCCGGTCGTCGAGTCGACGCAGCGCGCCGCCCAGGCGTCGCTGGAGTGGTTCGAGAACATCGGCATGTACGCCGACCAGGACCCGGCGCAGTTCTGTCTTCAACCTGCTCACCCGCTCGCGCCGGATCACCTTCGAGAACCTCAAGGACCGCGACCCCGACTTCGCGGCGCGGATGGAGGAGGAATTCGCGCGGCACCAGGGCGCCGACGAGGTCGCCCCCGCGATGTTCCAGCCGGTCCGGATCGGCGGGCTGGAGCTCAAGAACCGGATCGTCGTCTCGCCGATGGACATGTACTCGCCGACGACGGGCGTGCCGACCGACTTCCACCTGGTCCACCTCGGGTCGCAAGGCCCTCGGCGGCGCCGGCCTGGTGATGACCGAGATGGTCTGCGTCTCGCCCGAGGGTCGCATCACCCCGGGCTGCACCGGGCTCTGGAACGACGAGCAGCGCGACGCCTGGAAGCGCGGTCGTCGACTTCGTGCACGAGCAGCAGCACGGCCAAGATCGGCGCTCCAGCTCGGCCACTCCGGCCGCAAGGGCTCGACCAAGCTGATGTGGGAGGGCATGGACGAGCCGCTGCCGGAGGGCAACTGGGAGGTCGTCGGCCCGTCGCCGCTGCCGTACGGCGCCGGCTGCCACGTGCCCCGCGAGGCCACCCGGGCCGATCTCGACACAGGTCGTGGACGACTTCGTCGCGGCCGCCCGCCGCGGCGGTCGAGGCCGGCTTCGACCTGCTCGAGCTGCACGCCGCGCACGGCTACCTGCTGTCGTCGTTCCTGTCGCCGATCTCCAACCAGCGCACCGACGAGTACGGCGGCTCGCTGGAGAACCGGCTGCGCTTCCCGCTCGAGGTCTTCGACGCGGTGCGCGCCGTCGTGCCCGGCCGACATCCCGGTGACGGTCCGGATCTCGGCGACCGACTGGGTGCCGGACGGCAACACCGAGCGACGACGCCGTCGAGATCGCCCGCGCGTTCATCGAGCACGGTGCCGCGGCGATCGACGTCTCCTCCGGCCAGGTCGTCAAGGACGAGAAGCCGGCCTTCGGCCGCTCCTACCAGACCCCGTTCGCCGACCGGATCCGGCACGAGGTGGCCGCACGCCGGCGGGCGTGCCGGTGATCGCGGTCGGCGCGATCTCGTCCTACGACGACGTGAACTCGATCCTGCTGGCCGGCCGCGCCGACCTGTGCGCGCTCGGCCGCACGCACCTCTACGACCCGCAGTGGACCCTGCACGCCGCGGCCGAGCAGGACTACGTCGGCGACGCCGCCGACTGGCCGCGGCCCTGGCAGGCCGGCCGCCGGCGCCCGCCGACCTCGCGCACCGACAAGATCCCGCCGCGGCTGTCCCTGCTGCGCGACGAGGGTGCGGACGCGGTGCACGTGCGGTGGCGGCCCGCGGCGGCGGCTGACGTCGAGGCGTTGCCGACCCACGTGGTCGCCTCTGCCTGACGGGTGGCCGCGAGGGTCTGACCGGGGCCGCAGCGCAGGCACCCGGTCGACCACCGCTGGTCGAGCCCGTCGAGACCAGCGCAACGCAGGCGCCCGCCGGACCACCGCCGGTCGAGCCCGTCGAGATCCCCGCAGCGCAGGCACCCGCCGGACCACCGCCGGTCGAGCCCGTCGAGATCCCCGCAGCGCAGGCACCCGCCGGACCACCGCCGGTCGAGCCCGTCGAGACCAGCGCAAAGCAGGCGCCCGCCGGACCGCGAGCCGCCGGTCGAGCCTGGTCGGCTGGGCAACCCGACATCCGAGTGTCTGACGCTCCCCGGGGCCGTCAAGCCTGGGTGCCTCCGCTGCGGTGGGTGGGGCGGGTTGACAGCCCCGGCGAGCGCCAAAGGCGGGCTGGCTATCGGGTTGCCGCGAGGGTGCTGGCTGCGGTGCGCGCGGTGGTCAGGCCCAGCGCGGAGGCACCCGCTCGACCACCGCCGGTCGAGCCTGTCGAGACCACCGCAGCCAGCCCGCTGACCCGACCCCGGGACGTGACCGTTTTCCCTTGTGGACAAGGGCTTCCGGGCCCAGCCGACTGTCGGTGGTCGCTGCTTGGATAGATGTCATGACGGCGATCGCGCACCACCCGCACCGGGTCACCCGGGCGATGGCGGGCGTGCGCGACCAGCTGGGTGCGGTGGCCGGGGTGCCGTTGTGGTCGATGGACGCCACCGAGACGATCGCGGCCCTCGAGCGACGTGCCCAGGCCGCGAAGGCCCAGCTGACCGAGCTCGAGGCCCGCCTGGTGGCCCAGGCCGAGTCGCTCGACATCCCCGGCCGGTCCGGTGCCACGTCGACCGCGACCTGGCTGGCCCACCACACCAAGATCACCCCCGGCGCGCGCACCGCACCGTCCGGTTGGCTGCGTCGCTGGGTCCCACGACCGACCCGCGACGCTCTCGCCGAGCGGTCGGCTGCACGTCGAGCAGGCCGAGGTCATCCTCCGCGCCCTCGACGACCTCCCCGCCGACCTCGACCCTTCGCTGGTCCAGGACGCCGAGGCCCACCTGCTCGCCGAGGCCGAGCACTTCGACGCCCGCGCGTTGAAGCGGTTCGGACGCCGGCTCCTGGAGGTCGTGGCCCCGGATGCGGCCGACGCCCACGAGGCCCAACTCCTCGAACGCGAGGAACGCGACGCGGCCGCCGCCACCCGGCTCACGATGTGGGAGGACGGACACGGCAAGGTCCACGGCCGGTTCACCCTCGACACCCTCACCGGCGCCGCGCTCAAGAAGGCCCTCCTGGCGTTCGCCGCCCCCAAGCACCGCGCCGCCTCCGGCCCCCTCGGCGACCGCAAGCCCGGTCCGGAGCGGATGGGGCGGGCGTTCACCGAGCTGATCCACCGCTACCCGGTCAAGGACCTCCCGAAGGCCGGCGGGGTCAACGCCACCGTCGTGGTCACCATGACCCTCGACGCCCTCCTCGGCGGCCTCACAGCCGCCCGGCTCGACACCGGAGAGTCGATCAGCGCCTCCCTGGCCCGCAAGCTCGCCTGCGAGGCAGGGATCATCCCCGCCGTGCTCGGCGACAGGTCGCAGGTGCTCGACCTGGGTCGCAAGCGCCGCTTCTATTCCGAGGCTCAACGGATCGCCAAGACCATCGAGGCAGGTGGTTGCCAGGTCGAGGGATGCGACTGGCCACCGGGCTTGTGCCACCTGCACCACCCGGTCCGCTGGGCCGACGGCGGAGGCACCAACCGCGACGGGATGATGATCTGCCCCCGCCACCACGCCCGCGCCCACGACCCCACCTTCACCATGACCAAGCTCCCCGGCGGCAAGGTCGCCTTCACCCGCCGCACGTGAACCGACCGAACTGACCAGGACCGAACCGACCAGGACCGACCCGATCGATCGGACCGACCGAGCGCGACCAGGACCGCAGTGGCGTCCGGCATGCACCCCCGCCCGCGGACCCGCACCGAGACGCTGGGCAGCCAGAGCCCGCGCGGGTCGACGCGGCGGTCTCGACACACTCGACCAACGGTGGTCCAGCGGAGGTGCCGTCGCTGCGGAAGCTTCGAGGCTCGTCGCTGGCGCTCCTCGCACCTCAGCCACCGTCGGGCCGCAGCCAGCACTCTCGGGCAACCCGATAGCCAGCCCGCCTTTGGCGCTCGCCGGGGCTGTCAACCCGCCCCACCCACCGCAGCGGAGGCACCCAGGCTTGACGGCCCCGGGGAGCGTCAGACACTCGGATGTCGGGTTGCCGCACGCCGCCGTGCACCGCACCGAGAGCGCCACCCGTTGCGGTCCCGACCTCGCGGCGCGAGACTCGACCCAGGCACGGGGTCACGAGTCGGAGGTTGCCGTGCGACACGTCCAGCGCAGGTCGGCGATCCGGATCGCCTTCGCCACGGTCACCGGCATCACGCTCCTCGCGGGCGCTGCGGGCTGCTCGGACGACGGTGACGGGAACGAGGGCGACGTGGACCAGGACATCGAGGACGAGCCCGCCGACAACGAGCCCGACGACGACGAGGACGTGCAGGACCCGGGCAACGAGGACGACAAGCTGCCGAGCGGGGGGAGCAGCTGACCCGTCAGCCGTGGTGGCCCGCGGTGGTGGCCAGGGCCCGACCCTGGTGGCGTACGTCGGTGCGTACGTCGGCGCACTCGGCGACGAAGGCCCGGAAGAGTCCCTGCTCGAGGTCGTCGTGGGGGAGGAGCTCGGGGTGCCACTGGACGCCGACGCACCAGCGGGCGTCGGTGAGCTCGACCGCCTCGATGCAGCCGTCGGCGGCGCGGGCGGTCACGGTGAGTCCGGCGCCCAGGCGGGCGATGGACTGGTGGTGCAAGGAGTTCACGTCCTTGCCGGCCACGCCGTAGACACCGCCGACGAGGCTGCCGGGCGTGAACGCGACCGAGTGGCGGTAGGCCAGCGCGACCTCGGTGTCAGCGGGGACCGGTGGGTGCTCGGGGGTGCCGCCGGCGATGTCGCCGTGCAGGCTCCCGCCCCGGGCGGCGTTGAGCAGCTGGAGCCCGCGGCAGATCGCGAGCACCGGGAGGTCGAGGTCGAGCGCGGCCCGCAGCAGCGCGATCTCCCAGCGGTCGCGGGGCTCGGAGGCATTGGCACCGACGAGGTCCGGGGCGACGCCGCTGACGGTGGCGGCAAGGTCCTCGCCGCCGATGAGCACGAGTCCGTCCATGCCGTCGAGCACCTCGCGGGGGTCGGTGTCCGCGGCGGCCTCCGGGCTGAGCAGGACCCGGCCGCCGGCGCGCTGCACCGCGTGGACGTACTGCACCTCCGCGCCGTACATGTCGCGCAGCGGCGGCCCGAAGACCCGGCCCTGCCGGCGCCAGGTGTTCAGGAGCACCCGCGGGGCGGGAGCGCTCACGCGGGTGCTCACCCGAGGTCGAAGAAGCGCTGGAGCTCGACGTCCGGCACCTTGGCCGCGAACGCGTCGAGCTGGCTCTGCCGGGTGGAGGCGAACCCGTCCACGAACGCGTCGCCGAACCAGTCGCGGGCGAACGCCGAGCCGCGGAGCCGCTCGATGGCCTCGGGCATGGTCCGGGCGAAGTCCGGTCCGTCGGAGGTCTGCTCGTAGCCGTTGCCGGTCACCTCGGCGCCGGGGTCGAGCTTCTCGACGATGCCGGCCGTGCCGGCGGCGAGCATGGCCGCGACGATGAGGTACGGGTTCGCGTCGGCGCCGGCGAGCCGGTTCTCGACGCGGATCGTGCCCTGGTCGTGCCCGACCACCCGCAGGCACGCGGTGCGGTTCTCGTAGCCCCACGTCAGACCGGGCGGGGCGAAGGTGCCCGGCGCGAACCGCCGGTAGGAGTTCACCGTGGGCAGGAACAACAGCGACAGGTCGCCGAGGTAGCGGCGCAGCCCGCCCAGGAAGTGCACGAAGGTCTCCGACATCCCGTGCGCTCCGGCGGCGTCGTGGAAGACCGGGTCGCCGGCGAGGTCGAGCAGCGACATGTGGACGTGGCTCGACTGGCTGTCCGCGTCCTCGCTCCAGCGCGGCATGAAGGTCACCGTCTTGTCCTGGCGCATGGCCAGGATCCGCAGGAAGTTCTTCAGCAGGACGAGCTGGTCGGCGACCTCGAGGCCCTCGCCGGCGGCGATGCAGGCCTCCATGAACCCGCCGCCGATCTCCTCGTGCATCTTGGCCAGGTCGATCCGCAGCGTGTCGCACATGTCGGCCACGGCGGCGTACCACTCGGTCTGGTGCACCTGGTAGATCACCAGGTCGTGGCTCTTGTGGGTCGTGGCGGTGCGCAGGCCCTGGTAGTTCTTGGCCCGCGCGCTCTCGGCGGTCTCGTCGAACAGCGTGTACTCGAGCTCGATGCCGTAGCGCGGGGCGTAGCCGTGCCCGGCGGCCCGGTCGAGGACCTTCCGCAGCAGCGACCGGGGGCAGAGGCCGGCGGTCTCGCCGGAGTACGTCGCCAGCACGAGCAGGTCGCGCCCCTCCTCGGCCCACGGCACCCGGCGCGCGCTGTCGGGGTCGACCCGCAGGAAGTCGTCGTGGAAGTCGGCCGACCCGTCGGTGACGCCGGGCAGGGTGAGGAACTCGTCGGTGGGGTCGAGGGCCAGCGTGGCCGGCGCCATGCCCATGCCGTTCTCGAGGATCCCGGCCAGGCTCCGCGACGACACCAGCTGGCCGCGGAGCAGCCCGTTGGTGTCGACGACGGCGACGGTCGCGAAGCCCCGGTCGAACTTCTCGATGTACTCGTCGGGGGTCATGGGGGTCACGAGGGCTCCTTGAACAGTGCGGGGCTCACCGTGGTGAACCGGCGCTGGTGGTACATCAGGGGCGAGGGGGTCTCGCCCTCGCACAGCAGTACGTCGAGCACCCGGCCGATCACGACGATGTGGCTGGCCTGGTGCAGGCTGTCGGACACGTGGCAGACGCAGACGGCGGCGGCCCCGTCGAGGGTCGGTGTGCCGGTGGTGTGCTGCGACCAGTCGGCGTCGTCGAACCGGTCGGAGCCCTTGAGCCCGGTGCGGCCGGCGAACGCGCCGGCCACGGACTCCTGGCTGCCCGACAGGATGTTGACCGAGAACCAGCCGGTCTCCTCGAGGGCCTTGGCCATGCTCGAGCTGCGGTTCACGCAGGCCACCAGCTGCGGCGGCTCGGTGGACAGCGAGCACACGGCGGTCGCCGTGATGCCGAACCGCTCACCGGTGGGGCTCGCGGCCGCGACGACGCACACGGTCGCGGCCAGCGAGCTCATCGCGGTGAGGAAGTGCTGGGCGGTCGCCTCCTCGTACGCGCGGCCCTCGTCGTCGAGCATCCAGCCCGGGTAGGGCGGCGCCACCGCGCGGTGGTCGTGCCACAGCGGGTCGATGGTCACGACTCGGCCCCGCCGTCGGCGGCGATGGTCGGGCCGAGCACGTCGGGGCTGACCGGGCGGGTCGGGGCGAGGTCGCCCTGGAGCACCCCGCCCTCGACGACGGGTACGCCGTCCAGCTCGACGTTGCAGTCCAGCATGGGCAGGTCGAAGTGGCAGCGGGTGAACCGGCCCGCGGTCTCGTTCGCGCCGGTGGAGTACATGAAGTTGCCCTCGAAGGCGCGCGCCTCGACCGCGTTGTGCTGGGCCTTGTCGTAGAGGTCGAAGTAGTCCCAGCGGGCGCCCGGGTTCATGCCCCAGCCGAGGTGGGAGCTGGCGTAGGCCTCGCGATCGTTGAACGCCGCCATGTAGCTCGCGAGCTGCCGGGCGTCGAAGCCGTCCCCGCTGACGTCGACCACGTAGTCGTCCCGGACCGTCAGCCGGATCGGCGAGCGGACGTAGGTCTTGAAGGTGCAGTTGAGGTCGCCGGGGGCCAGCACGATGGTGCCGTTGACGCTGTTGCGGGCCGGGAAGGCGAGCACCAGTCCGCCGGGCCAGTGGGCGATGCTGCCGGGGCCGGACGTGACCCCGGTGGACCCGGCCCGGAAGGAGCCGTCCAGCCGGACGGTCAGGTCGGTGCCGGCCTTGGAGCTCACCCGCATGGTCGAGGCGGCCGAGATCATGTCGTACCCGAGGTCGACCCGCCGGGCCATGTCGGGGTCGTGGGGCATCCGCTCGAAGACCTCGGGGTGCTCGTTCGAGATCATCAGCACCCGCGTCCCGGACTCGAGGATCTGGCCGAGCTCCCGGGCGTGCAGCAGGCCCTCGACGGTGCAGTCGACGACGAAGTCCGCGCGGCACAGGGCGGCGATGGCTGCACTGTTCTCCTGGATCGCGAGGCTGGTCCCGGTCGAGCGCAGCGGCACCGGTCCGGGGTTGGCGGGGGTGGGCATCACGACCTGGAAGGTCGCGGCGCCGAGTGACTGCGCCGCGAGCAGCGCGGACTCGACGAGCTCCGGGCGGCTCCCGGACTCCGAGAGCACGATGCACAGCTCGGTCGGCAGCAGCTCGCACAGCTCGAGCTGGGCTGCGAACCGCTGGACCCAGCGCCACTCGGTGTTCACGCGGTCCCGCCCGTCTCCCACAGGGTGCGCAGGTGGGCGTTCACCCGCTCAGGGTCCTCCAGGTTGACCAGGTGTCCCGCACCCGGGACCTCGACCAGCCGCGCCCCGGGGATGCGGGAGGCGATCTCCCGCGCGTACGACGGCGGCGTCTCGGTGTCCTCGGACCCGACCACGACCAGCGTCGGGGCCGCGATCCCGGCCAGCCGCTCGCGCGTGTCGTGGTCGACCAGGGCCCGGCACGCGGCGGCCAGGCTCTCGGCCGGCACCGCGCGCATCGAGTCGACCATCACCCGTCGGACCTCGGCCGGGCAGGCGGGGCCGACGAGCCCCGCGACGACCCGCCTCGATGCGATCGGCCGCGGTGCTCGTGTCGTGCAGGGGAGTGACCCGGCTGGCCAGCCAGTCCTCCTTGGTCGTGACACCGTCGAGCCCGAAGGCCGGGCTGGTGTCGAGCAGCGCGAGGGTGCGTACGA
This sequence comes from uncultured Actinomycetota bacterium, assembly GCA_963791175.1. Taxonomy (GTDB): domain Bacteria; phylum Actinomycetota; class Actinomycetes; order Propionibacteriales; family Nocardioidaceae; genus Nocardioides. The sequence goes on along the minus strand of CAWBRC010000004.1, from coordinate 179,920 downwards.
GGTGCGGATGGTCGAGGGCCAGGTGCTGGGCGACCATGCCGCCGAAGGAGAGGCCGACGACGTCCACCGGCCCGGCGCCCAGCCCCGCGATCCACTCGGCGGCGACCGCCGCGAGCTCCGGGAGCGAGCCGGGCCGACCCGGCGAGGCGCCGTACCCGGGCTGGTCCCACGCGCAGCAGCGGCGCACGTCGCCGAGGGCGGCGAGCTGGGGGTCCCAGTTGGTGCGCTGCCCGCCGAGGCCGTGCAGGAAGACGGCGGCCGGAGCGTCAGCCGCGCCGGAGGTCCGCCAGGCGACGGGACCCCCGAGCACGTCTGTGATCTCGGTCATGGCCGTGTCCATGGGGCTGGAGTCTAGGCAGCCGTCTCGCGCGATGTAAAGGGGTCTGACAGACCTGTTGACATGAGCCTCGGTCTGCTCGCAGACTGTCGCCCATGACCACATCCCTCGACCGCTCCCTCGACGTGGCCCCGCTCACCCGGGACGAGATGGTGGCCCGGGTCCGCGAGCTGGGACCGGCGTTCACCGAGCGCGCCGTGCGCTACGACCGTGACGCCGTCTTCCCCTGGGAGAACTTCGCCGACCTCAAGGAGGCCGGGCTGCTCGCCCTGTGCGTCCCGAGGGAGTACGGCGGGCAGGGTGCGACGTACGCCGACTACGCGCGGGTCTCGGCCGAGGTCGGCCGCTACTGCGGCGCCACCGCGCTCACCTTCAACATGCACAACGCGACGATGCTCTGGGCCGGCCAGGTCGCGGACATGCTCGACTTCTCCGCCGAGGACCGCGCGCTGCACCACCTGCGCCGCGCCGAGCTGTTCCGCGGCGTCGTCGAGGACGGGGTCATCCACAGCCAGCCGTTCAGCGAGGGCATCTCGGCCGGTGCCACGTCGGGCGTGCACACGAAGGCGGAGCCCGTGGAGGGCGGCTTCCGGGTCACCGGCCGCAAGATCTTCGCGTCGCTGTCCGGCGCGGCGAACCGCTACAACGTCACCTGCCAGGTCCCCGGCGAGCCGTTCATCCGGCTGCTCTCGATCCCCGCCGACGCGGACGGCATCCAGATCGTCGGCGACTGGGACCCGCTGGGCATGCGCGGCACCGTCTCGCGCACGCTGCTGTTCGAGGACGTCTTCGTGCCGGCGGACAACGAGGTCCTGCCGCCGCGGGGCTACGACCAGGCCGCGCAGCGGTTCCCGTTCCTGTTCATGTCGCTCGCCCCGAGCTACCTGGGCCTGACCCAGGGCATCCTCGACTTCACCCGCGCCTACCTCCGCGGCGAGACGTCGGGCCAGCCGCCCGGGAGCGCCCGCCGCGACCTCGTCCAGAAGCAGGTCGGGTGGGCGCAGATGCAGATCGACTACGAGACCAGCCGCGCGGTGCTGTACGACGTCCTCGACCACACCGAGGTCGACCCCGACGAGGAGCTGTTGGCCCGGGCGTGGGTCGCGGTCTACACGGTCATGGAGAACGCCAACAAGGTGGCCTCCCTGGCGATCCGCGTCTGTGGCGGCCAGTCGATGCTCAAGCACCTCCCGCTCGAGCGGATGTACCGCGACTCGCGGCTGGGCATCACCATGCTCCCGTGGTCCGGAGAGGTGTGCCTCGACCGGCTCGGCAAGGCCCGCCTCTACGACTGAGCGCCTACGCTGGGCACGCCTCACCCCGTCCCGAGAGGAGGCTCGATGCCCACTGCGACGCGCACGGGGCGGCTCAGCCGCGACAAGATCATCGCGGCCGTGACCGAGCTCCTCGAGAGCGAGGGCGTCGACGCCGTCTCCACCCGGACCATCGGTGAGGCACTCAACGTCCACCCGACCGCCCTCTACCGGCACTTCCGCGACATGGACGAGCTGCTCCGCGAGGCCGCGGACAGCATCATGGCGGGGTTGGTCGACCGGATGCCCACGGTGGGCGAGGGCGCCGGGCTCGACGGCGCTTCCGCGGTCTGCCGCGACCTCCGCCAGGTGCTGATGACCCACCCGGGAGCGGCGCGGGTGATGGCCTCCGGGCCGTCGCGCATGGAGAACGAGCGCGCGTTCACCGAGCGGCTGCTCGGCCTGCTCGGCGAGGCCGGTCTCTCCGACGAGGACACGGTCTTCGGCTACCACGCACTGGTCGAGTTCACGGTGGGGTCGGCGGCCATCGACGCGCTCGAGCCCGCCCCGTCCTCCGACGAGGAGGCCGCGCGGCACCGTCGCTGGCGGGCCGACTACCTCACCGCGTCGCCCGACGTGTTCCCGCAGACGGTCCGGCTGGCCAACGAGCTCTACCCGAGCATGTCCGAGCAGTTCGAGTTCGGCCTCGACCTGCTCATCGCGGGGCTCCGCCAGCGGGTCGCCGGCTGAGCGTGCCGCGCCACGGGGGCGGCCCGCCGATCTTCGTGTCCATCGACATCGACGCGCCCATGGACGAGGTGTGGCGGCTGACCCAGGACACGGCGCTGCACCCGCGCTGGGACCTCCGGTTCAGCTCCATCGAGCCGGTGGCGGGGCTGCCGGGCGGCGGCCAGCGGTTCCGCTACGAGCGCCGGCTCCCGGGCCACGTGCTCGCCGGGACGGGCACCTCGGTGGGGGAGAAGCGGCGGCCGGACGGCACCCGGACCTCGGCGCTGCGGTTCACGACGCCCGACCGGCTCTCGCCGCTCGGCGACGGCCGGGGCTACTGGCGCTACGAGCCGCTCGCGGACGGCGTACGGTTCACGACCGGCTACGACTACCGGCCCGGCTGGGGCGGGCTGGCGGACCGGCTGCTGCTGCGCCGCGTCATCGGCTGGATGACGGCCTGGAGCTTCGACCGGCTGCGGATCTGGGCCGAGCGCGGCGAGGAACCCGAGCGCTGGCCGGTGCGCTCGGTGCTGTGGGTCTGGCGGCCGGAGCGACCGAGGGCCGCGCGCTGCCGGCGCCGGGCCGCCGACGGCCGCGTGATGGAGGCGGCCCCCGAGACCCTGGACCGCCTGGAGGCCCCGTGACCGGCATGTTCGAGCGGGCGATGGGCGAGGAGTTCGGGCGGCTGCACCCGATGCTCCAGCGCCGCTTCGGCGTCGGCCTCGAGTCCGGCTACGGGTGCGTGGGCACCGGGACGATGCACCGGGTCCGGCGCGGCCCCTGGTGGACGGTGCCGTTCCTGCAGTTCGGGCGGCTGCGCAACATCCTGGTGCCCGACACCGGCACCGACGTGCCGTTCACCATCCACAACTACCCCTACCGCGACCCCCTCGGCCGCGAGGCCGTGACCTTCGTGCGCGAGTACGTGCTGGGTGGGAAGACCCGCCGGTTCGACGCCACCATGACCTCGGCCGGCGACGGCGGCGTCGTCGACTACCTCGGCACCCACCAGCACCTCGCCGTCGACCTCGACCTGCGCGCCGAGGCCGACGGCAGCCTGCACCTGCGCTCGGACGCCCAGCGCTTCTACGAGGGCGTCGTCGGCTTCCGGTTCCCGATGCTGTTCAGCGGCCGGGCCGACCTGCGCGAGCGCTTCGACGACGAGAAGGGCGTCTTCCGGGTCGACCTCGAGGTGGTGAACCCGGTCTTCGGCTTCCTGTTCGGGTACGACGGCGAGTTCACCTGCGAGTTCTTCGACGCCGACGACGCCCCGGACCGGCTCAAGCCCCGGCGCTACGAGGGTCGCGAGTAGACCCGCGGGGCCAGACGTCCTGGGTCACCAGCCCAGCTCGCGCAGCCGCGCGTCGCCGATCCCGAAGTGGTGACCCACCTCGTGGATCACCGTCCGCCGGACCTGCTCCACGACGTCTGACTCGGTGCGGCAGACCGCGCAGATGGCGAGGCGGTAGATCGTGATCTGGTCCGGGAGCACGCCGGCGTACGACGACGTACGGCGCGAGAGCGGGATGCCGCGGTAGAGGCCCAGCAGCCCCCGCGGCCCGCGGGTGTGCTGGACGGTCACCGCCACGTTGCTCATGAGCTCGCCGAGCTCGTCGGGCAGCCCGTCGAGCGCCTCGGTCACCATCTCCTCGAACCGCTCCGGGTCCACCTCCACCACGACTCCATGATGCGGGGCGGCCCCACGCGCCCTGGGTGAGGTCGACGCGGTGCCGGCGGCCGCTCGTCGAGCCCGTCGACGCGCACGTCGGTCAGATCAGGTTGCGGAGCCGGTCGAGGAGGGAGTCCTTCACGGCCTGGGTGACCGCTGCGTCCAGCTGCTGGTTGAGGTCGTGCTGGTCGTCGATGTTCGCGAGCACCTCGCGCAGGTCGAGCTCGTCGATCGTGCGGACCAGGACGTCGTCGGTCTTGAGCGCGGCGTCGATCACCGAGTCCGGGAGGGCGCGGATGGCGGCCTCGAGGAACCGGTTGAGATCGGCGTTGTCGAGGGCCTCGTCCACGAGGTCCGACGCCGGCGGCAGGGTCCCCTCGTCCTTCATCCGGTCCACGGCGTCGAGCAGCCCCGCGCGCAGCGCGTCGATCTCCTCGTCCGTGCGGGGGCCCGGCTGCGCGAGCTGGAGGGTCAGCGCCTCGCGGCTGACGCCGAGCCGGCACGCGGCGCCGTCGAGGCCGAGCAGCACGAGCCGCTCGGTGAGCCCGTCGATGCCGTCGGCCTGCGAGGTGACGGTGCGGGCCGCGCACGGGTCGGCCGAGGCGAGCGGCTCGAACGTCCCGCCGCCGTGGTTCAGCTGGACGGCGAGCACACCGCCCACCAGCACCACGGCGACCGCCGGCAGGCCGGTCAGCTGCGCGCGGCTGGTCACGAGGTCCTCCGCCGGTGGGGCACGACCACCGTGAGCAGGGCCAGCAGCGCGAGGGCGGCGCCGACGAGGAAGGAGTCGCGGAAGGCCCACGTCGCGGCCCGCTCCAGCTGGGCGTCGAGGTCGCGCTCGAGCTGGGCCGCGGCCGGCCGCTCGCTGGGCTCGAGGTCCAGCGTCGCGAAGGCGCGGTGCAGGTCGGGGATCCGACCCTCCTGCTGGGTCAGCTCGCGGCCGAGGGCCTCGGCCACCGCGATCTTGTCCTCCGGCGTCAGCGGCGCGTCGAGCACCAGCGACGTGATCGCCTCCTGGGCCGGTTCCTGCGCGTCCTGCAGGTCGGCGGTGAAGACGGGCGTGAGGATGGCCAGGCCGAGCACCACGCCGAGGTGCCGGGCGCCGATGGTCCACCCCGCGTGCTGCGCCCGCGGCAGCCGCATCTCCATCGCCTGGGAGGTCAGCCGGTCGACGGTCAGCCCGAGCCCGAGGCCCACGAGTGCCTGGGGCGCGATCGTCCAGCCCAGGTGGGAGGACGGCGGGATCGCGAGGGCCGCCAGGCCGCCGGCGACGAGGAAGCACCCCGCCGCCACCTCGACCGGGGGCGGCGGGCGCAGCAGCCGGGCGAGCGGCCGCGCGGCCAGCGCCGCGATCGGTACGACGGACACGGTGAGCGCGGCCGCCGCCGGGGGAGCGGCCCCAGCCGTTGACCAGCAGCAGCACCAGCAGGAACAGCGCGGCCGTGAGCGCCGCCGACAGCAGGGCGAGGGTCAGGTTGGGCCGGACGGCCGGGCGGTGCCGGTCCGGGCTCAGCGAGGGGGCCGCGCGGACGGCGAGCGCGGCCGGCACCGCCAGCACCGCGAACGGCACCTGGACCACGAAGATGGCCTGCCACGAGAACGCCTGGGTGAGCAGGCCACCGGCGACCGGCCCGACCGCCGTGCCGACCACCCCGGCGGTGACCCAGGTCGCGACGCCGCGGCGCTCGCCGTACACCGCCACCAGCAGCTCCAGGCACCCGACCAGGGCCAGCGCGCCGCCGAGCGCCTGCAGGCACCGGGCCGCGATCAGCACCTCGATCGACCCCGCCACCGCGCACCACGCGGAGGAGCCGGCGAACAGGGCGATGCCGACGGCACCGAGGACCCGCGGCTGCACGAGACCGGAGCCGATGGCCATCGGCGCGGCGACCAGCCCGAGCACGAGGTTGAACGAGATCAGCACCCACGCGACCTGCGCGACGGAGGTGTGCAGGTTGAGGAGGATGTCGGGCAGGGCGAGCGTCACGACCGCCGAGTCCGCGAGCACCAGTGCCACCGTCACGGCGAGCAGGGGACCCACGGCGCGGCGCACGCGGTCATCCTCGCAGCGCTCAGCCCCCCATGTGGGCACGGACCCGCGGGAGCACCTCGTCGCACAGCAGCGCGAGGCCGCGGTCGCCGTCCAGCCCGAACGGCGTGTCGAACTCCACCCGGGCCGCCCCGGCGTCGAGGATCTCGGCGGCCTGGACGGCCACGTCCTCGGGTGTGCCGGCGAAGGCGAACTTGCGGAGGATGTCCGCCGGGATGAGCGCGCCCGCGCCGTCGGCGTCGCCGACGTCGAGCCGCCCCCGCATCGCGGCCAGCAGGTCCTCGTCGACCTCGACCGTCGGGTCGAACCGCGCGACCACCTCGAGGTAGAGCGCGGCGGCCGAGCGGGCGGCCTGCAGGGCCGCGGCCCGGTCCTCGTCGACGACGGTGACGGCGTTGAGGCAGATGCCGGGCCGCCCCTCGGGCGAGGTCCGACCGGCCAGCTCCGTCAGCCGGCCCACGATGGCGGGGTTCGCGCTGCCGCCGGCCTGCAGCTCGTCGGCGACCTCGGCCGCGTACGCCGCGAGCCGCGGACTCCAGCTCCCGATGAGGAGCGGCACCTGGGGCCGGTAGGCGTCGTACATCAGGTTGGTCCTGGCCTCCAGGCTGTAGACCTTCCCGAGGTAGCCCGACTCGTCGCCACGGAGCAGCCGGCCGACGATCTCGACCGTGTCGCGCACCGCGCTCAGCGACGCGGTCTGGTCGATCCCGAGCCGGTCGAGCCAGGCGCCGCGCACCAGCCCGTAGAAGGCGCGCCCGCGACTCACGTGGTCGAGGTAGGCGATCTGCCCGGCGACCTCGACCGGGTGCAGCAGCCAGGGGGAGTACGCCGCCACGCCGAGCCGGACCCGCTCGGTCGCGAGCGCCATGCTGTGCAGCACGAGCGCCGGCGGCTGGAACATCAGGTCGCCGAAGACGGTGATCGCGTCGTACCCTGCCGCCTCGGCGCGCGCCGCGATGGGGCCGTAGTCGCGGGGGTGCAGGGAGCCGGCCAGGCCGAGGCCCACCTCGTGGGTCGTCATCGGGGCTCCTCTCCCTGGGCCAGCACCCGGTCGCCGAGCTCGCGGCGCAGTGGGGTCAGCACGTGCTCGGACAGGAGCTCGATCCCGCGCCGCGGCGTGAGCCCGAACGGGGTGTCGAACTCGATGCGGCTGGCGCCGCGCTCGTAGATCGCGGCCGCCTGCGTCACGACCTCGTCGGGCGTGCCGCAGAACGAGAACCTCGTGAGCGCGTCGTCGGGGATCAGCCGGCCGGCGGCCTCGATCTCGCCCTGCCGCAGCAGCGGCTCCATCCGCTCGAGCACCTCGGGGTCGACGTCGAAGGTGCGGTCCATGCCCGCGATGACGTGGAAGGGCAGCGCGACCTCGGTGCGCGCCCGGGCCCGGGCGGCGGCCCGGTCCTCGTCGACGACAGTGACCGCGGTGAGGACGATCCGCGGGTCCCGAGCGGGCCGGCCGGCGGCGTCGCTGCCGACGCGCACGTACTCGCGGACCACCGGCACCATGTCCGGGTTCGCGCAGCCCCCGACCTGTACCTCGTCGGCGTGCTCGCCCGCGTACGCCGCGAGCCGTGGGCTCCAGGTCCCGATCATGAGCGGCACCCGGGAGCGGAGCACCGGGTACTCCGGGAGCGTGCCCGGGGCCAGCCGGAACACCGTGCCCTCGTGGCCGGCGGGGGAGCCGCTGAGCAGCGCGCGCACGATCGAGATGCAGTCGTGCACGGCCGCGAGGGCGTTCTTCTGGTCGATGCGGAGCTGGCCCATCCAGGCCCCCCGGACCATGCCCATGAAGACCCGGCCCTCGCTGAGGTGGTCGAGGTAGGCGAGCTGTCCGGCCATCTCGACCGGGTGCAGCGTCCACGGGGTGTAGCAGCCGACGCCGAGGCGCAGCCGCTCGGTCGCCGCGGCCATGGTGGCGAGCGGGAACGCGGGAGGCTGCATCATCAGGTCGCCGAAGACCGTCGCCACGTGGAAGCCGTCGGTCTCCAGCTGCTGGGCGAGCTCGGTGTACGACGACGGGGGCAGGGTGCCCCCGAAGCCGACGCCGAACTCGATCCGGTCGTCGTAGGCGGGACCCACTGCTGGGCTCACGAGAGGTCGGAGGTCTTCATGGTGACCTGGCCGATCCGCTCGATGCGCATGACGAGACCCTCCTCGGGGTCCGGGCAGCAGACGAGCGAGTCCTGCTCGAGCCAGTCCGACTCGGGGAGCTTGCGCATCTTGGCGGGCAGCAGCGGTAGCACCGACTGGATAGCCCAGAAGCAGAAGTGCCGGCCCGGGGGCAGCGACAGCTGGTCGCTGTTGCGCACCTCGAACCAGTCGCCGACCTGCATGCCGCACACCGAGCGGCCCTTGATCTCGTCCACGGTGACCCGCAGGTCGAAGAGGGTCATCTCCTCCTCGGCCGGGGCCTCGGTGCCGCTCGAGAGGTGCTCGTGGTCCATCCGCAACAGCTCCTGGGGAGTCGGGCGCCCGGAGCGCGCTCGGGAGAGCACGCCCGTGACATTGGATATGTCAGAGGCATTGACAGTAGTGATGACGGTCTCAATACTCAAGCATCGACTCGGGTCAGAGCCACCCCACCCACGCGGCTGTCCCACGCCGATCCAGGAGGACCCATGACCGCATCCACCACCCCCACCCGCGACGAGCACGGTCGACTCGCGAGTGCCAAGCTGGGGACCATCGACTGCGTCGCGCAGTCGCTCTCGGTCGGCCCGATCACCTCAGCGGCGCTGCTCGGCGGCATCGTGGCCGCCTACGGCGGCTCGTCCGGCCCGATCTACCTGATCGTCGCCACCCTCGGCGTCTTCTGCCTCGGCGGAGTGCTGGTGATGTTCGCCCGCAAGTACATCGGCGCGGGTGCCATCTACGACTACGTGGCGCAGACGTTCGGGGCCACGACCGGCATCGCGACCGCGGGCTTCTACTACCTCGCCTACATCATCCTGGGCGGCCCGGCCATGCTCATCGGCGGCGGCGTCCTCGGGTCCCAGATGCTCAGCGCCCACTTCGACATCGAGGTGAAGTGGTGGCTCTTCTCGCTCGGGCTGCTGCTCGTCTGCGTCGCACTCAACGTGCGCGGCGTGGAGATCTCGGTGAAGACGCAGCTGGTGATCTTCGCGCTGTCGGTGACGCCGTACGTCATCACCGCGCTGGTGGTCATCGCCAAGGGCGGCCTCGAGGGGAACTCGCTCGTGCCGTTCAACCCGAGCTCGGCCACGTCCGGCGACTTCATGCGCTCGTTCATGTTCGCCGTGCTGCTGTTCGTCGGTGTCGAGTCGTGCGCCTCGCTGGGTGAGGAGACCCGCGACCCCCGCCGGTCCATCCCGCGCGCCACGATGACGACGATCGCGATCGTCGGCGGCTTCTGCCTGCTCATGACCTACGCCGGCACGATCGGCTTCGGCGTCGAGAACGTCTCGCAGGCCTGGGCCTCCGACCCGCTCGGCCTGTCCACGATCGGTGCCCAGTACGTCGGCGAGTGGATGGCCACGCTCATGGAGATCGGCCTGGTCCTCGACATGCTCGCGGTGGGCATCGGCTTCACCCTGTCGTCGTCGCGCGGCCTCTTCGCGCTGTCCCGCGGTCACCTGCTGCCCAAGGCCTTCACCAGGACCTCGCGGTGGGGCACCCCGGTGGTCGGCATCGCCGCCTTCGCCGCGGTCTCGGTGTTCGCGATCATCCTCGACGGCAACATCAACTGGGGCGTGGACAGCGCCGGTCCCTACACCGGCTTCTTCGTCGCGGCGACCCTCGGCGGCCTGCTGGTGATGACCACGTACCTGATCCTGTCGCTGGCCGCGCTCAAGGTCGTGGCGACCGGCGGCTGGGCGTCGTACGGCTGGCTGGTCGGACTGGTCTCGACGGTCACCGTCGGGCTCGGCATCTACGGCTCGATCCGGCCGCTGCCGACCGACCAGACCAGGTACGGCGTCTACATCGCCGGCGGGCTGATCCTCGTCTGCATCGCCTGGGGCGTCTACCACGGCCTGGTCCGCCACGAGAAGGTCGTCGGCGCCGCGGTGAACGCGGACATCGCGGGCGAGCACCCCGAGGGCTCGACCATCGGCTCGCTGCTCGAGGTCGAGGCCCGCGAGGGCGAGCCCACGGGCTGAGCCGGGCTCAGCCCCCGGCGAGGTCGCTCAGGATGAAGGCGACGTGGAGCGACGTCCGTCGCTCGGCGTCCTCGAGCGACCCGCCGAGCAGCCGGTCGAGCTTGGCGATGCGGTCGTAGAGGGCGGGGCGGGACAGGTTGAGGCGGCTGGCCGCCCCGGCCTTGTTCCCCCAGCTCTCCACGAGCGTGCGCGCGGCTCGCTCGAGGTCGGTGCCGTGGGCCAGGTCGGCCGCGCGCAGCGGTGCCAGCTCGCGCTCGGCGAAGTCGCGCACGCGCACGTCGTCGCCGAGCATCGTCAGCAGCCCGCGCAGGTGGACGTCCTCGAGGCGGTGCACGAGCGTCGGTGACGACGGGTCGGCCGCGGCCAGCACGAACGACGACTCGCGCAGCGTGCGGTCGACCTGGTCCAGCTCCTCGCTCGGCGTGCCCGCGGCGGCCACGACCGGGTCCCGCTCGGCCACGGCGCGGACCAGGCGGTCGACGGCGGCGACGGGGTCGACCCGGGTCGGCACCGCCACCAGGACGCGCACCTCGGTGTCGGAGTCCGCGACCAGACAGCCGACCCGGAGCTGCTCGGCCGCCCGCAGCACCGCCGCGACCAGCTCCTCGACCCGGGCCGCGACCCCGGTCGTCGTCGGCGGTCGGAGCGTGACCCCGACGTACCGCCGGCCCCGCTCCGGTACGCCGGCCAGCGCGACCCGGCGCCGGAGCTCCGGGTCGCTCGGGTCGGCGGCCAGCCCGAGCAGGAGCTCGTGGTGGAGCCGCCGCACCTGTGAGTCGCGGCTCCGGTCGTAGAGGCGGTGCAGGGCGAGCGCGGCCGCGGCGCGCTCCGCGATCGCGACCAGCCGCTCGGGAGGGGCGAGCGCCGAGCCGATGACCAGCCGGCCCCAGCCGCGCTCGGGCCGGCCCACGCGGGTGACCAGCCAGCCGTTGCTCTCGTCCCAGCCGGTGCGGCCCGGCTGCCGCACGCTGCGCGAGCGCCGCTCCCAGTCGTCGAGGAAGCCGGCCACGCGGTCGGGGCCGCGCCGGTAGTCGATCACCTGGTGCTCGGCGCTCTCCAGCACCACCGGCGCGCCGGACAGCCTCTCGACGGTGGCCAGGACCTCACCTGGCTGGGCCTCCTGGAGGCTGAGCTCGGTGAAGACGTCGTGGACGTGGTGGGCCTCGCGCAGGGCCGCGACCTGCTCGTCCACGAGCCGTTCGCCGACGGCCTGGGTCACTGCGGCGAACCGGACCTCGCGCCGCAGCGCGACCAGCGGGAGGTCGAGCCCCTGGCACGCCTCCACCAGCGCGGGCGGGGTCTGCCGCCAGCGTCGGCCGAGCTCGAGGAACAGGCCCGCGGCACCCGAGTCGGCCAGGCTCGTGGCGAAGGCGGCCAGCGCCTCCGGGGTCTCGACGAGGGCGATGCCGGTGGTGAGGACCAGGTCGCCACCGCGCAGGAGCGGGCCGATGTCGGCCAGCTCGGTGACGTGCACCCACTCCACGGGGCGGTCGAGGTGGTCCCGGGAGGCCAGCACCAGCGGGTCCGCGCTGCGGACCACCGGCATGGCGAGGACCTCGGCGAGCGTCAGCACGGGACCACCTTGACGATCTGTCGGAACCAGACCCCCGAAGCATACGGTCCGTCGGGGCACGAGCGACGTCGGGACGCCGATGATGGAGCGACATCTGCGGACAGGAGACGAACACATGACCGACGTGCTGGGGCACTGGCTCTCCGGAGCCCCCTTCGAGGGGACCAGCGGCCGCTTCGCCGACGTGACGAACCCGGCCACCGGGGCCGTGACCGGACGGGTCGCTCTGGCCTCGCGCGGCGACGCCGACCGGGTGATCGCCGCCGCGGACCGGGCCGCGGACGCGTGGCGCCGCACCTCGCTGGCGCGTCGTACCCAGGTGCTGTTCGCCTTCCGTGAGCTGCTGAACTCCCGTCGCGAGGAGCTCGCCGAGCTCATCACCGCGGAGCACGGCAAGGTGCTCTCCGACGCCCTGGGCGAGATCGCCCGGGGCCAGGAGGTCGTCGAGTTCGCCTGCGGCATCTCGCACCTGGTCAAGGGTGGCCACAGCGAGAGCGTCTCGACCGGCGTCGACGTGCACTCCAAGCGGGACCCGCTCGGCGTGGTCGGCATCATCTCGCCCTTCAACTTCCCGGCGATGGTGCCGATGTGGTTCTTCCCCATCGCGATCGCCGCCGGCAACACGGTGGTGCTCAAGCCCAGCGAGAAGGACCCGTCCGCGGCGCTGTGGCTGGCGCAGCTCTGGAAGGAGGCCGGGCTCCCGGACGGCGTCTTCAACGTGCTGCAGGGGGACAAGGAGGCGGTCGACGCGCTCCTCGAGAGCCCGGTCGTGCAGTCGATCAGCTTCGTCGGCTCCACCCCGGTGGCCGAGTACGTCTACGAGCAGGCCTCCCGGCACGGCAAGCGGGTGCAGGCGCTCGGTGGCGCCAAGAACCACATGGTCGTGCTCCCCGACGCCGACCTCGACCTGGCCGCGGACGCCGCGGTCAGCGCCGGGTACGGCAGCGCCGGTGAGCGGTGCATGGCCGTCTCCGTGCTCGTCGCCGTCGGGCCGGCCGCGGACGAGCTGGTGGCCCGCGTGGCCGACCGGACCCGCACCCTGCTGATCGGCGACGGCGGCGCCGCGGCCACCGCCGACGGCGCCCGCGAGGCCGACATGGGGCCGCTGGTCACCCAGGCGCACCGCGACCGCGTCGCCTCGTTCATCGACGCCGGCGAGCAGGCGGGGGCCAAGGTGGTCGTCGACGGCCGCGACGTCGCCCCGCGGGGTGCGGCCGACGGCTTCTGGCTCGGCCCGACGCTGTTCGACCACGTGACGCCGGACATGGACGTCTACCGCGAGGAGATCTTCGGCCCGGTGCTGTCCGTGGTCCGGGTCGACACCTACGACGAGGCGGTCGCCCTGGTCAACGACAACCCCTACGGCAACGGCACCGCGGTGTTCACCAACGACGGTGGGGCCGCGCGCCGGTTCGAGGCCGACGTCCAGGTCGGGATGATCGGCGTGAACGTCCCGGTGCCGGTCCCCGTCGCCTACTACTCGTTCGGCGGCTGGAAGAAGTCGCTGCTCGGCGACACCCACGCCCACGGCGTCGAGGGCGTCCACTTCTTCACCCGCGGCAAGGTGATCACCTCGCGGTGGGTCGACCCGGCGGACCGGACCGTCGGCGGCCTCGAGCTGGGGTTCCCGCGCAATGTCTGAGCACCTGGTCTTCGCCGGCCCGACCGCCGCCTCCGCACCCGAGGGCCGCGTCGCCGACCTCACCCCCGAGGAGACGTTCGCGCTCGACCGCGAGCACGTCTTCCACTCCTGGTCCGCCCAGGGCGCGCTCAACCCGATGGTGATCACCCGGGCCGAGGGCTCGCACATCTGGGACGGCGAGGGCAACCGGCTGCTCGACTTCAGCTCGCAGCTCGTGTTCACCAACCTCGGCCACCAGCACCCGCGCGTGGTCGCGGCGATCCAGCAGCAGGCGGCCGAGCTGTGCACGGTCGCCCCGCAGCACGCGAACGCGGCCCGCTCCGAGGCGGCCCGGCTCATCACGAGCCACACGCCGGGCGACCTGGACAAGGTGTTCTTCACCAACGGCGGCGCGGACGCCAACGAGCACGCGATCCGGATGGCCCGGCTGCACACCGGACGGCCGAAGGTGCTCTCGACGTACCGCTCGTACCACGGCGGCACGCAGCTGGCCATGAACGTCACCGGCGACCCGCGCCGCTGGCAGAACGACACCGGCAGCGCCGGGACGGTGCACTTCTTCGGGCCGTTCCTCTACCGGAGCCAGTTCCACGCGAGCACGACCGAGGAGGAGTGCGAGCGGGCGCTGGCGCACCTCGCGGACGTCATCGCCTTCGAGGGGCCGCAGACGATCGCGGCGATCATCCTCGAGTCCATCCCCGGTACGGCGGGCATCATGGTGCCGCCGCCGGGCTACCTCGCCGGCGTCCGGGCACTGTGCGACCAGCACGGCATCGTGCTCATCGCCGACGAGGTGATGAGCGGCTTCGGCCGGGCCGGCCGCTGGTTCGCGATCGACCGCGACGAGGTCGTGCCGGACCTGCTGACCTTCGCCAAGGGCGTCAACTCCGGCTACGTCCCGCTGGGCGGCGTCGCCATCAGGCCCGAGATCGCGGCGACCTTCGACGAGCGCGTCTATCCCGGCGGCCTGACCTACTCCGGTCACCCGCTGGCCTGTGCGGCGGTGATCGCCACGATCCGGGCCATGGAGGACGAGCGGGTGGTGGAGCACGCCGAGGCGCTGGGCCGCGAGGTCTTCGCGCCCGGGCTCGAGGCCCTGCGCGACCGGCACGCCTGGGTCGGCGAGGTCCGTGGCGTCGGCGCGTTCTGGGCCGTCGAGCTGGTCTCGGACCAGGAGTCGCGGGCCCCGCTGGCGCCGTACGGCGGCACCAGCCAGGCGGTGAACGACGTCGTGGCCGCGTGCAAGCGGCGCGGGCTGCTGCCCATGGTCAACTTCAACCGGGTGCACCTCGTCCCGCCGCTCAACACCGCGGCGGCCGAGGTCAAGGAGGCCATCGGGATCCTCGACGAGGCGCTCGAGGAGGCCGCGTCGCTCCACTCCTGAGCGCGCTCGGCGCACCGTGGACCGTAGCCCGGTCGACCGGTGGGTAGCCCGAACCGGCCATGGTCACGCGGGCCCGGCCGTGCCAGCCTCGACAGATGCACGGTGGGGTGTTCGTCTGCCACGCATCGGCCGACGCGGCCACCGCCCTCCACATCGTCGCCGCGCTGGAGGGCTCCGGCGTCCCCTGCTGGATCGCGCCGCGGGACATCGACCCCGGCGACAACTACACCCAGGCCATCCTCGAGGCCCTCGACGCGGCGCCCGCGGTCCTGCTGGTGTTCTCCGCGGCCACCAACGAGTCGCCCCACGTGACCCGCGAGCTCGAGACCACGGTCGGGGCCGGCCACCGGATCGTCCCGGTCCGGATCGAGGACGTGCAGCCGTCCAGGTCGCTGCGCTACTTCATCGGCACGTCGCAGTGGCTCGAGGCCACGGGCCCCGCCGAGGACTGGACGCCCGCCCTGGTGCGCGCGGTGCGCCGCGCCACCGACCGGCCGGACACCCGGCCCGTCGCGGCGGTGCGGCAGCCGTCGTCGACGGCCGCGTGGGCCCCGTCGGCATCGGCGCCCGCGGCCGCCGTACCCGCCCCGGCCGGCACCGGTCGGCGCAACGCGCTGATCGGCGCGGGCGTGGTGGCGGCCGTCGTCCTCGCGGTCGTCGTGACCCTCGCGCTGACCCGGGGCGATGGCTCCGACGCCACCGCCGAGGACCAGTCGCCCACCGAGCAGCAGAACGCCGGCACGACGCCGTCCGGCCAGGTGAGCAAGGTGGCCGCGAGCGGGCCCGTCACCTGCTGGGACCACAGCGAGGCGGCCAGCTCTCTCGAGTGCCCGGTGCCCGTGGGCCGCGACGCGATGACCACCGTCTTCCCGGGGCTGGCCTCGACGTGCACCGAGAAGGAGTCGCCCATCGAGGGCAAGGCCGAGGTCTACGAGTGCGTCCACAGCGGCTTCCTGGTCCGGTACACCCGGTGGGACGTGGGCTTCGACAAGGAGAAGTACTACGAGGTCGAGAACGCGGTCCCGAGCGAGCCCTGGGAGGTCGGCGGCGAGCAGGCGGGGCTGCAGTGGTACTCGATCGAGGAGGACCCGGAGGAGGAGGACCCCTACCAGTGGTCCGCCGCGTACGCCGGGCTGCCGTTCTCGCTCAGCGTCGAGGGCGAGACCCAGGCCGACCGCAGCGCGGGCATCACCGAGCTCGAGCTGCTCCCGCCCAGCCAGGTCGGGTTGGCGCCTGCTGGCTAGTGGTTGCCGCCGGAGGGTCGTCGTGGGTGATCCGTGCTCCGAGTGCGTGCATCGCAAGGCGCCGGAGCGACGCTCTACTTGTTCGTCCAGCGAGCGACGGCAACGCCGCGAGGTGCGTGCCCGGGGTGCGAAGCACCCGAAGAACCTCCGGTGGCGGCCACTAGAGTCCGAGGCGTGGGCGAGACGATCCCGATCGAGGCCGCGGACGGCACCGCCGAGGCCTACCTGACCGGTCGGGCGGGCGACCCCGGGGTGCTCTTCTACGTCGACGCGATCGGGCTGCGCCCGCAGATCGAGGAGATGGCCGACCGGATCGCCGGGTGGGGGTACACCGTGCTGGCGCCCCACGTCTTCTACCGCCACGGCAGCGCCGCCGAGCTCGCCCCGCAGGGGGACCTGCGGCAGCAGGGCGCCCGCGAGGCCTTCTTCGCGAGCGGCGTGATGGACCGGGTGCAGGGCTACCCGCCCGAGAAGTCCATGGCGGACGCCGACGCGTGGCTGCGGACGCTCCTCGAGCACGCCGGCGAGGGACCCGTCGGGGTGACCGGCTACTGCATGGGGGCGCGGCTCGCCGTACGCACGGCCGGGCGTTTCCCCGGGACGGTCGGCGCTGTGGGGGGCTTCCACGGCGGCGGCCTGGTCACCGACGCCGAGGACAGCCCGCACGTGGCGATCGCGGCCAGCACCGCCGAGTACGTCTTCGGCCACGCCGACCAGGACCGCTCGATGACGCTCGACCAGGTCGCCCAGCTCGAGGACGCCCTCCAGGCCGCCGAGCGGCCGCACCTCAACGAGATCTACGAGGGCGCCGCGCACGGCTACTCGATGGCCGACACCTCGATGTACCACGAGGCCGCGACCGAGCGGCACTTCACGGAGCTCGAGGGACTGCTGGCGCGCACGTTGCGGTAGCTGCCCGGGCTGCGGAGGTTTCGGCACGCGCGGTTCCGCCCGAGCAAGCTCGGTCGGACGCGCTGCTCAACCACCATCGATCTGATCCGTCCTCGTTCCTCGGACGGCTCAGATCAGTCGATGCGGGGGAGCTCGGAGGCCTTGCCGGTGAACTCGGCCGGTCGCTTCTCGAGGAACGCCGCGACGCCCTCCCTGCCGTCGGCGACCGAGGTCCAGAAGATCGCCAGCGAGTCGGAGAGGTGCGCCTCCAGCGGCTCGGCCGAGCCGGCGTGCCGGTAGAGCAGCCGCTTGGCCAGCCCGAGGGCGACCGGGGAGCGGCCACGCACGAAGGACCGGGCCAGCTCCTGGGCCGCGGGGAGCAGCTCGTCGGGTGCGTGCACCGAGCGCACGAGGCGACCGGCCAGGGCCTGCTCGGCGGTCAGGATGTCGGCGGCGTAGATCCACTCGAGGGCCTGCTGCAGCCCGACGATCCGCGGCAGGAACCACGTGGACGCCGCCTCCGGCGTGATGCCGATCCGGCCGAAGACGAACCCGATGCGGGCCTCGGTGGAGGCGAGCCGGAGGTCCATGCCGAGGGTCATGGTGGCGCCGATGCCGACGGCGGCGCCGTTGATGGCCGCGATCACCGGCTTGGGGAGCGCGTGGATCGCGAGGGTGACCCGGCCGCCGGTGTCGCGCAGCCCGTCCTGGTACGGCGGCTCGTCGTACGCCGCGCGGAACTCCTCGGGCGTCGGCGCGAGCGACTCGTCGAGGCCGAAGACGTTCCCGGTGGCGGAGAGGTCCATCCCGGCGCAGAACGCCCGGCCGGCGCCGGTCACGACCACCGCGCGGACCGCGTCGTCGCGCGCGTCGGTGAGGAAGAACCGCTCGAGCTCGCGGGCCATCGTCAGGTCGAAGGCGTTGAGCTGCCCGGGCCGGTCGAGGATCAGGGTCGCGACACCGTCGTCGTCCATCGAGACCGAGAGCGTCTCGTAGAGGGAGAAGGTCATCCGATCCCGCCGGTGGGGGAGCAGAGGTCCTTGCCGACCGAGGCCGTGTCGTCCTCGATGATCTTCTGGAACATCTGCGGGGCCTTGTCGGGGTCCCAGTTCACCGCGAGGTCCTGCAGCGGCACCACGCACGTCAGCCCCTTGTCGCCGTCGACGCGGGTCATCGCCGTGGCCCACATCGCGCTGCGGACCGGGCCCATTCCGTCGCCGAAGGCGAAGAAGTCGGGGATCGCGCTGTTGAGCTTCCAGTAGGTCACCGGGTTGATGACGCTCCACGGCGAGAGCACCGCCGAGCCGACCGCCGAGACCACCTCGCGCTGGCGGCGGACCCGGTCGATGTCGCCGGTGGCGGAGGCGTGCCGCGACCGCGCGTACGCCAGGGCCGTGGTGCCGTCGACCTCCTGGCAGCCCTTCTTGATGTCGAGGCCGGCCAGCTTGTCCTTCATGTTCTGCTTCGGGCAGACCTCGATGCCGCCGACCGAGTCGACGATGCCCGCCACTCCGCCCATCCCGATCTCGACGTAGTCGTCGACCCTGACGCCGGTGTCCTGCTCGATCGTCTGCACGAGGAGCTTCGGTCCGCCGTAGGCGTAGGCCGCGTTGATCTTGGTGGTGCCGTGACCGGGGATGTCGACGATCGAGTCGCGCGGGATCGAGAGCAGCAGGTTCGGCCCCGAGCCGGTGTGCAGCAGCATGATCGTGTCGGTGCGGCCACCGCCCGCGTTGCCCGTGCTCAGCTCCTTGCGCTGCTCCTTGCTGAGCCCGGCGCGCGAGTCGCTGCCGACGAGGAGGTACGTCGTCCCGGGCTGGTCCGAGGGCCGGTCGCCGTCGGGCTGCCACTCGACCTTGTCGACCTTGTTCCACGCCACGACCGGGACGATGACCAGGTAGGCGACCCACAGCAGCAGGAGCAGGAACACGTAGCGGAACCGGAACCGGAACCGCCGGCGAGGGCGCCCCGAGGACTGGTCGACCGGGGGTGCCACCGGCGGTGGGGTCGGGCGGCTGGTCCTGCGGTCCTCACCGGTCGGACGGGGCTGGGCGCGCATGACGCGGGTCTCCTCGGGCCGTGGCGCACCGGGCCGCTGCTGGCGCGGGACCGGGCGGGTGGCTTGCGGGTCCTCGGGCGGTGGGCCACCCTTCCCGTAGAGCCACTGGTAGTCGGGTCCGTCCTCGGGACCGCCGTTCCGGGGACGATCAGGCATGCGGAGGACGCTACCGTGCGGGCCATGACCGATCCGGGCGGTACGGCGGGTCGACATGGCCCCGTGGGCCCCGTCCTACGGGCGGGTCACGCTGGGATCGTGATGACGCCACGTGAGGCAAATCTCCTCCGGACACCGGGGATCGAGGCGGGCCGGTCCCGCTGGTGAACCCCTGGCTGCACACCACCACCGCCCGGCTCTGGCTCGACCTGCCGACCGAGGCCGACGTCGACGACCTGCACGCGATCCACTCCGACCCCGAGTCGTGGCGGCACTTCCCGGTGGGCCGGCACACCTCCCGCGAGCAGTCGGCGGACATGGTCACCCAGTCGGAGAGGCAGTTCGCCCGGCAGGGCCTGGGCTACTGGTCGGTGCGCGAGCGGCCCGGCGGTCCCGTCGTCGGCCGCGGGGGCTGCACCAGCCCGACCGGGCGGCCGTGGTGGAACCTCTACTACCGGTTCGCGACCTCGGTGCACGGTCGCGGCTTCGCGAGCGAGATGGGGCAGCGGGCGCTCGAGGCCGCCCACGACGTCGAGCCGACCCGGCCGGTCGTGGCCTACCTGCTCGAGCACAACCTCGCCTCGCGCCGGACCGCCGAGCGGCTCGGGATGCGGCTGGCCTGGCGCGGCCCGGACCGACCCAACCCCGACCCCGACGCGGTCCGGCTCGTGTACGTCGACCGCGAGCCGACTCCCGAGCTGGTGGCAGCGATCGAGGCGCACGCGCTCGGGTGAGCGTGGATGGGGACTCGCCCCGCTGGTCGAACCTGTCGAGACCCGCGCAAGGTCGGCACCCGATGACCCCGGGTCGAGTCCCAGCGCAGGCTGCGGAGGTCTCGACCCGGCCGGTTCCGGCCTCGTCCCTCGGCCGGACGGCCTTGCTCGACCACCGAAGTCCTCGACCCTCCTCGTTCCTCGGAGTGTCGAGCACCGGCGCGTCGCAGCCCGGTGTGACGCCTGTGACTGGTGATACTGGCGGGGCCCACCTGATCTTCCCCTCAGGAGCATCGATGTCCGGCCCTGGCCACCCGAACGGCCCGCAGACCTACTCCGCGACGTACACCGCGAACGACGCCACCTCGACGGCGGAGCGGGCGGCGCGGGTGCGGTTCCGGCGCGCGCTGGCGCTGATGGCGATGACCCTGGTGCTCCCCGGCAGCGCGCAGCTGGCCTGCGGCAACCGGCGGGTCGGGCGGGCGGCGCTCCGCACCTGGTTCGCCCTGCTGATCGTCGCGGCCGGCTGCCTGCTGGTGGCGGCCGTGCACCACGAGTTCGCGTTCTGGCTCGTCTCGGACCTCGCGGCCCTCCAGGTGGTCCGGTTCGCGCTGATGGCGCTGGCCGTCGCGTGGGCGGTGCTGTTCTTCGACGCCTGGCGGCTGGGCCAGCCGCTGACCCTGCGGCTGGGCCATCGCCGGGCGGCGGTCGGCATCAACGGGATCCTGTGCTTCTCGGTCGCCTCGGTGCTGCTCTTCGGCGCGCACCTGGTCGGGGTGCAGCGCGACTTCATCCAGACCATGTTCGGCTCCGGCGACGCCACGGGCGCCCACGACGGCCGCTACAACGTGCTGCTGCATGGGAGGCGACTCCGGCATCGACCGCTGGGGGCTGCGGCCCGACTCGCTGACCGTCGCCAGCATCGACGCCGAGACCGGCCAGACCGTGCTGGTCTCGCTGCCGCGCAACATGCAGAACTTCCCGTTCCGCCGCGGCTCGGTGATGCACGAGCAGTTCCCGAAGGGCTTCGACTGCGAGCACTGCATGCTCAACGGCGTCTACACCTGGGCGCTGGACAACAAGGAGCTGTTCGGC
Source organism: uncultured Actinomycetota bacterium (assembly GCA_963791175.1). Taxonomy (GTDB): domain Bacteria; phylum Actinomycetota; class Actinomycetes; order Propionibacteriales; family Nocardioidaceae; genus Nocardioides. Next base: position 159,010 of record CAWBRC010000004.1, on the reverse strand, counting down.
AAGTCCAAGAACCCCGGCGTCGACGCCACGATCATGGCCGTCGAGGGGATCACCGGGCTGAAGATCAACTACTGGGCGATGGTGAACCTCAAGGGGTTCCGGAGCCTGGTCGACGCGGTCGGCGGCGTGACCGTCAACGTCCGCTCGCGGATCCCGATCGGCGGCCTCGGCGTCGGACGTCTACGACTACATCGAGCCCGGCAAGCAGAAGCTCACCGGCTTCGAGACCCAGTGGTACGCGCGAGCCCGCGACGGGTCCGACGACTACTCCCGCATGGCGCGGCAGAAGTGCATCATGGGCGCGATGCTCGACCAGCTCGACCCGACGGTCGTGCTCAAGAACTTCCAGAAGATCGCCAAGGCCTCCTCGGCCATGGTCACCACGAGCATCCCGGCCAGCGAGGTGGACCGGTTCATCAGCCTGGCCCTCAAGGCCAAGAGCCAGAAGATCGCGACGCTCTCGGTCGTGCCGCCGATGTTCGACACCTACGAACCCGACGCCAGGCTGATCCGGTCAGAAGGTCGCCGAGGCGATCGACGCCGCCGAGGGCGATGCCCCCCAGGTCGAGCCGGCGTCCGACAGCGGCTCCTCGGGCTCCGGTGACGGCGCGAGCGAGGGACCGGTGAAGAAGGCGAAGAAGCCCAAGACGCCCGACACCGTCACCGGCGGCTCGGTCGGGCTCGCTCTCCGAGGGGTACGCCGCCAACGAGTCCCAGGACCTCGACTCGGCCTGCTGATCGGAGACCTCCGAGGAACGAGGAGGAATCCGATCGTCGGTGGTTGAGCAGCGAGTGCGGCCGAGGGACGAGGCCGCAACCGAGCGTGTCGAAACCTCCGCAGCCCGGGCTGGAAGGCGACCGATGGCGGCGGGACCCGACCCTCAGGCCATCTCGACAGGCGCGATGAGCGGTGGTGCGCCACCCTGTCCACGCGGAGTGGCAGGCTGTACCCAGCATGTCCGAGCAGCCGACACCCACCGTTCTCGCCGTCGACGGCAACTCGCTGCTGCACCGGGCCTTCCACGCCCGGCCGCACGATGTACCGCACGCCCGACGGCGCGCAGGGGTGGGCGGTCCGCGGGCTGCTCAGCCAGCTGCGTCGTCGCCGTCGACCGGGTCTGCGCCGACGTGGTCGTGGTCGGGTTCGACGACCGCGGCAACAGCAGCCGCAAGCGGCGCTGGCCCACCTACAAGGCGCACCGCGCGCCCAAGCCGGAGAGCCTCGAGCGGCAGCTCGACCTCGCCGTCGCAGGTGCTGCGCGACCTCGGCGTCGTGGTCGTGGTCCCCGAGGGGCTCGAGGCCGACGACGTGCTGGCCAGTGTGTCCGCGCAGGCGCCGGCGCTCGGCGCCCGGACCGTCGTGGCGACGTCCGACCGCGACAGCTTCGCGCTCATCGACGAGCACACCCGGATGCTGCGCATCCTCAACGGTGGCGTGGACGCCTCGCCGCTGCTCGACCCGGCCCGGCTGGCGATGGTGACCGGGTGTCCGTCCCGAGCAGTACCTCGACCTCGCGGCGCTCCGCGGCGACTCATCCGACAACCTCCCCGGTGTGCACGGCTTCGGCGCCAAGACCGCGGTCAAGCTGCTCCAGGCGCTCGGCACCGCGCAGGCCGCCTTCGACGACGCCGACGAGCGGCGGCGAGCGTGCTGCGGCGGCGATCGGCAAGGCCCGCACCCGCGCCCTGCAGGCACCCGAGGCCAAGCCGCGGTGGCTGTTCAACCGCGAGGTGATGGCCATGGTGACCACCGCCGAGCTCGGCCTCGACCTCCAGGGCCGCGGCCGGCTGCCCGCTCGACGAGGACGCCGTGCGCGCGACCTACTCCCGCTTCGAGCTGCACGTCCCCACCGCGATCCGGGCGCTGACCCTGCGCGAGCCGACCCGGACCGTCACGGAGCCGTACGTCGACCCGCGCTGGAAGGCCGCCCCGCGGCCCAAGCCCGGCCCGCTGCCCAAGCTGGTGCCCGCGCCCGCCGGGCCCGCTTACGTCCAAGAGGCCCTGTTCTGAGACGGTTGGCCGCGTGATCACCCCACGAAACCGCTCGCTGCGCTCGCGCTTCCGCGGGGACCCCGAAAAACATGACCGACAGCACGGACGCCGCATCGTCGCCGTGGTCGTCACCTTCAACCGGCTCGACATGCTCCGGCGCCAGCTGGCCCGGCTGGCCGAGATCCCCGAGCTCGACGAGGTGCTCGTCGTCGACAACGCCTCGACCGACGGGACGGGGGAGTGGCTGCGGACCCAGCCGGTGCACCGCCGGAGCTCGCTGACCGAGAACACCGGCGGCGCCGGAGGGTTCAGCCACGGGCTCGAGCTGGGCGGTCGACCGCGGCGCCGACCTGGTCGTGGCTGATGGACGACGACGGGCTGCCCGAGCGCGGACTGCCTGGCTCGGCTGCTGGAGCGCGAAGGACCTCGACTTCTGGGGCCCGGCCGTGCTGGCCGCCCAGGACCCGACCCGGCTCTGCTTCCCGATCCGGCTGCCCGGCGGCACCACGGGTCGTCCACGAGATGGCCGCGGTCGAGAAGGCCGCCGTGGACGGCCTGATCCGGGGCGTGGTGATCCCGTTCAACGGCGTCCTGGTCACCCGCGAGCTCGTGGAGCGGATCGGCTACCCGCGCGCGGAGTTCTTCATCTGGGGCGACGACGTCGAGTACCTCTGGCGCGCGGAGGCGGCGGGAGCCCGGATCGCCACCGTGGTCGACGCGCACGTGCTGCACCCCGCGACCGACGACCTCGGGACGCCGATGATGTTCGGCCGCACGACGTACAACCACAGCCCGAGCGACCTCAAGCACTACTGCATGGCCCGCAACAACACCGTCAACCTGCGTCGCTACCGGGGCTGGCCGCACGTGCTGATGTTCTGGGCCAAGACCGTGTGGTTCTACACGCTGACCCGGCCGCGAGCCGCGGCGGCTGCCGATGAGCGCCCGGGCGGCGTACGCCGGGCTGCGCGGCGACTTCACCGGCCACCGGCAGGTACCTCCGGTGACGACGCCGAGACCGTCGCCGTCGTCGTCGTCACCTACAACCGGGCCGCCCTGCTGACCCGGATGCTCGCCGGGCTGGCCGCGCTCGACCGCGCGCCGGACGCGGTGATCGTGGTCGACAACGCCAGCACCGACCACACGGCCACGGTCCTCGAGGGCGTCCGGGACCTCCCGCTGCAGGTGATCCGGCCCGAGGAGAACCTCGGCGGCGCCGGCGGCTTCCACGCCGGGCGTGAGCGCGGCGTACGAGCAGGGCTACGACCGGATCTGGCTGCTCGACGACGACGTGGTCCCCGCGCCGGACTGCCTCGACGTGCTGCTGGCCGTGGCCGACGAGCTGTCGGACTGCCTGATGGTGGTCCGCGAGGACACCCAGGGGCGGCTGGTCGAGAAGGCCGCGCTGAAGTTCGACCTGCGCAACCCGCTCCGCATCAAGCCCAAGACCGCGATGGTCGAGACGACGTACGGCACCCGCGCGGCCATGCCGGCGCTGGTCGAGCTCGAGAACATCGCCGTTCGAGGGGTTCATGGTCCGCCGTCGGGTGGTCGAGGCGATCGGGCTGCCCGACCCGGGCTTCTTCATCTTCTACGACGACGTCGACTACGCCCTCCGCGCCCGCCGCGCCGGGTTCCACATCTACGGCGTCCGCGACGCCGTCCTGGTGCGGCAGCTCGACTTCGACCAGCAGCACGACCTGGCCGGGTGGAAGGGCTACTACATGTACCGCAACCTGTTCACCGTCCACCTGCGGTACGGCGAGAACGCGCTGGTCCGCGCCAAGCCGTGGCTGATCACCGCCGGCGTGGTCGCGCTGTCGCCGGTGCGCGGCGGCCGGGCCGAGGCCCGCAACGTGCGCCGCGCGCTCAAGGACGCCCGAGCGCGGCGGTGAGCCCCGAGCCGGTCTCGCGGGAGGCGCCGCCGCTGCGCGGCCGCATCGTCTCGACCCAGACCTGGCGCGACCTGACCTTCCTGCACTGGGCGGTCGACCCCGCGCTGGTGGCGCCGCTGCTGCCACCGCACACCCGCCCCGACGTCTTCGAGGACCGCACCTACGTGGGGCTGGTGCCGTTCCGGATGGTCGGGGTGACCCTCGGCCGGCGGCCGCGGCTGCCGTACCTCGGCACCTTCCTCGAGACCAACGTCCGGGTCTACTCGGTCGACGACACCGGCCGCCGCGGCGTGGTCTTCCTCAGCCTCGACACCGACCGGGCGCTCGTCGTGCCGTCGGTCCGGGCGCTCGTCGGGCCGCCGTACCGCTGGGCGCGGATGCGTTTCGACCGCTCGGGCGACACGGTCCGGTACGACGCCCGGGTCCGCCGGCCCGGCGCCCGGCCGGCCAGCCGGGTCGTGGTGCGCGTCGGCGCGCCCCGTGAGGCGAGCCCGCTCGACGACTTCCTCACCGCCCGCTGGGGCGCGCACGTACGCCGGCCGCGCGGAACCACCTTCGTGCCCAACCACCACGCCCCGTGGGCCCTGCGGGACGCCGAGGTGGTCGAGCTGGACGACGAGCTGGTGGCCGCGGCGGGCTTCCCCGGACTCGCCGGGCGGCCGCCGGACCGGGTGGCGTTCAGCGACGGGGTCTACGCAGAGTTCGCCGGACCGAGGAGAGTGACCCCGTGAGTGAGAGAGGGAAGGCGCTCCCGGTCGCGGTCGAGCACGCCCAGCGGTGGCTGGAGTCGCTCGAGGACCGGCCGGTACCGCCGCAGGCCCAGGTCGAGGAGCTCGTCGAGCGGCTCGGCACGGCGCTGCCGGACGAGCCGCAGGACCCGGCCGCCGTGGTCGAGCACCTGGCCACCGCGCTGCGAGCCGGGGCTGACCGCGATGCCGTCCGGCCGCTTCTACGGGATGGTGATCGGCGGGTCGCACCCGGCCGCCCTGGCCGCGGACTGGCTGACCAGCGCCTGGGACCAGAACGCCGGGCTGGCCCGGCTCACGCCCGCGGCCACCGCGACCGAGCAGGTGGCCAGCGCCTGGCTGCTCGACCTGCTCGGGCTGCCCGGAGCAGAGCGCGGTCGGGTTCGTCACCGGCGGCACGATGGCCAACTTCACCGGCCTGGCCGCCGGCCGCGACGAGGTGCTGCGGCGCGCCGGGTGGGACGTCGCGACCCGAGGCCTCACCGGGAGCCCCGGCGTGCGGGTGCTCGTGGGTCTGGAGCGGCACGACACCGTCGACCTGGCGCTGCGCTACCTGGGGCTGGGCGCCCCCGAGGCGGTGGCGGCGGACGACGAGGGACGGCTCGTGGTGGCCGACCTCGAGCGTGTCCTGGCCGAGCGCGACGTGCCGACGGTGGTCTGCCTCCAGGCGGGCAACGTCCACTCCGGCGGCTACGACCCGTTCGCCGAGGCGATCGAGGTGGCGCACCGGCACGGCGCGTGGGTGCACGTGGACGGCGCGTTCGGGCTGTTCGCCGCGGCCACGCCGGCGTACCACCACCTGACCGCGGGTGTCGAGGGCGCCGACTCCTGGGCCACCGACGCGCACAAGACGCTCAACGTGCCCTACGACTGCGGCATCGCCATCGTCCGCGACCCGGCCGCGGTCAAGGCCGCGATGGGGATGCACGGCGACTACCTCATCCACGACGAGGCCGGCGACCCGTTCGAGAAGGTGCCCGAGCTGTCCCGGCGGGCCCGCTCGATCCCCGTGTACGCCGTGCTGGCCGCGCTCGGCCGGCGGGGGGTCGCCGACCTCGTCGAGCGGATGGCCGGCCACGCGGCGGCCTTCGCCCGCGGGATCGCGGAGCTCCCGGGCGCCGAGCTGCTCAACGACGTGGTCTTCACCCAGGTCTGCGTCAGCTTCGGGAGCGACGAGCGCACCCGGGCCGTGGTGGAGCGGCTGCTCGCCGACGGCGAGGCCTGGATGAGCGGCTCCATCTGGCGCGGCCGGGCGGTGCTGCGCATCTCCGTGAGCAACTGGTCGACCGACCGAGAGTGACGTTCGTCGCAGCCTCCGCGCGCTGCAGCGGGCCGTGGCGGGCGCGTAGGCGCGCCGAATCGAGCCGCTCGGGGCCCCGTCCGTAGACTGATCTGTCGTGTCGTCGGAGAACTCCCCAGTTGGCCACGGGCCTGATCTCGTCGTCGTCGGCTCCGGGTTCTTCGGACTGACGATCGCCGAGCGCTGCGCGTCCGAGCTCGGGCTGCGGGTGCTGGTCCTCGAGCGGCGCCACCACCTCGGCGGCAACGCCTACAGCGAGCGCGAGCCCGAGACCGGCATCGAGGTGCACAAGTACGGCGCACACCTCTTCCACACCTCCAACGAGAAGGTCTGGGAGTACGTCAACCGGTTCACGACGTTCACCGACTACAAGCACCGGGTCTTCGGCAAGTACCAGGGCCAGGTCTACTCGCTGCCGATGAACCTGGGGCTGATCAACCAGTTCTTCGGCAAGAGCCACACCCCGCAGGAGGCCCGCGAGCTGATCGCGAGCCAGGCCAGCGAGATCGCCACCGAGGACGTCACCAACCTCGAGGAGAAGGCGATCAGCCTGATCGGCCGCCCGCTCTACGAGGCGTTCATCAAGGGCTACACCGCCAAGCAGTGGCAGACCGACCCGACGAAGCTGAGCGCGGACATCATCACGCGGCTCCCGGTCCGCTACACCTTCGAGAACGGCTGGTTCAGCGACACCTACGAGGGCCTGCCCACCGACGGCTACACCGCCTGGCTGACCCGGATGGCCGACCACCCGAACATCGAGGTGCGGCTCGAGACCGACTTCTTCGACGTCGCCGAGGAGTTCAAGGGCAAGGTGCCGATCGTCTACACCGGCCCGGTCGACGAGTACTTCGGCAACTCCGAGGGCCGGCTGTCGTGGCGGACCGTCGACCTCGAGGCGTCGGTCGAGGACGTCGACGACTTCCAGGGCACCGGCGTCGTCAACTACAACGACCAGGAAGTGCCGTTCACCCGGATCATCGAGTTCAAGCACTTCCACCCCGAGCGGGTGAAGACCCACCTGCCCGGCAAGACCGTGATCGTGCACGAGTACTCGCGGTTCGCCGAGGAGGGCGACGAGCCCTACTACCCGATCAACACCGCCGAGGACCGCGCCAAGCTGCTGAAGTACCGCGAGCTCGCCAAGCAGGAGCCGATGGTGCTGTTCGGCGGCCGGCTGGGCACCTACAAGTACCTCGACATGCACATGGCCATCGGCTCGGCGCTGTCGATGTACGAGAACAAGCTCAAGCCGCACTTCGCCGAGGGCGTCGAGCTGAAGTCCGGGGGAGTGGACGAGTGAGCGAGCCGACCAGCAAGCGCCAAGGTCACCACGACGCGTCGTCGTACGACGAAGAAGGCGGCCCCGGCGCCGGCCGCGGCCGGTGCCCGCGAGGCGCAGACCAACCGCCGGGTGCTGCAGCGGCAGATCATGCCGATCGAGACCGCGACTTCGACGTCTTCGCGCTCTACGTCGACCCCGAGGACGCCGAGCTCGACGCCGACCGCTACGAGATCGGCGGCAACCGGGCGGCCAAGGACCTCAACAACGCCGCCATCCGGCAGTCCACCTCGACCGGCAAGGGCCATCCACCCCGACCAGATCGAGTCGCGCACCGCGCTGCGGGTGCGCTCCGGTGAGCGGCTCTCGTTCGGCACCTACTTCAACGCCTTCCCGGCCGTCTACTGGCGGCGCTGGACCGTGGTCACAGGACGTCCGGCTCACCGTCGAGGTCTCCGGCCGCGGCGCCACGCTCATCGTCTACCGCTCGCTGGCCAACGGCCGCTCGCAGCGCGTCGACTCGGCGACCACCGGCAGCGAGGCCAAGGGCACCTTCGTCTTCGAGCTGCCGCTCAAGCCGTTCGTCGACGGCGGCTGGTACTGGTACAACGTCATCGCCGGCGACGACGACGCGGTCGTCGAGTCGGCCGAGTGGTCCGCCGAGGTCCCCGAGGACCGGCTCGCAGCACGGCACCGCCGACATCGCGATCACCACGATGAACCGGCCCGACTTCTGCGCCAAGCTGCTCGCGCCAGCTCGGCGAGGACGAGCTGCTCAAGCCCTACCTCGACACCGTCATGGTGATGGAGCAGGGCACCCAGAAGGTCGTCGACTCCGACGTTCTACGCCGACGCGCAGGGCGCCCTCGGCGACAAGCTGCGGATCATCGAGCAGGGCAACCTCGGCGGCTCCGGCGGCTACGCCCGCGGCCAGCTCGAGTCGCTGCGCAAGGGCACCGCGACCTACGCCCTGATGATGGACGACGACGTCGTCTGCGAGCCCGAGGGCATCATCCGCGCGGTCACCTTCGGCGACCTGGCCCGCCGGCCCACGATCGTCGGCGGCCACATGTTCAGCCTCTACAACAAGTCCGAGCTGCACAGCTTCGGCGAGATCGTGCAGCCGTGGCGGTTCTGGTGGATGACGCCGCTCGACGGCTACAGCCGCTGGGACCTCTCGGCCCGCAACATCCGCTCGGCGCGCTGGCTGCACAAGCGCGTCGACGTCGACTTCAACGGCTGGTTCATGTGCCTGATCCCGCGCGTGGTGATCGAGCGAGATCGGGCTGTCGCTGCCGCTGTTCATCAAGTGGGACGACGCGGAGTACGGCCTGCGCGCCCGGGCCGCCGGCTTCCCGACCGTGACCTTCCCGGGTGCGGCCGTCTGGCACGTGCCGTGGACCGACAAGAACGACGCGCTCGACTGGCAGGCCTACTTCCACGTCCGCAACCGGTTCGTGTCGGCGCTGCTGCACTCGCCGTACCCGCGCGGCGGCAAGCTGATCCGCGAGGACCTCACCTACTCGATCGCCCACCTGGTCGCGATGCAGTACTCCACGGTCGAGCTCCGCAACCTGGCGCTCGAGGACGTGCTGGCCGGGCCCGCAGGGGCTGCACGCGATGCTGCCGACCCGGCTCGCCGAGGTGAACGCGCTGCGCAAGCAGTTCACCGACGCCCAGCTCGAGCCCGACCGCGAGGCGTTCCCCGAGATCCGGCGCAAGAAGCCGCCGCGCAAGGGCCGCGACATCATCGAGATCCCCGGCCGGGTCTCGCGGCTGATCACCGCCGGTCTCGCGCCGATCCGCCAGCTGCGCCCGGCCCGCGAGCTCTCGCACGGAGTTCCCCGAGGTCGAGATCCGCGCGATGGACGCCAAGTGGTACCGCCTCGCGTCCTACGACTCCGCGGTCGTGTCGATGAACGACGGCACCTCGGCGGCGCTCTACAAGCGCGACCCGGCGAAGTTCCGCGAGCTGGCCAGGAAGACCGCCGAGCTGCACCAGCGGCTGACGCGCGAGTGGCCGCGGCTGGCGGAGGAGTACCGCGCCGCGCTGCCCGACGATCACCTCGCCGGAGACGTGGGCAGCAGACGTTCCGGCCCTGGACCGAGGGCGTGGATCCCGAAGCATGACCGACCAGCTCACCCCGGAGCGACGCGAGTCGTCGCCGTACCGTCACGACCTCGCCCACGTCCCGATGGTCGACCCCGCCGCCAAGGGCGGGCTGGTCGGCGTCCTGCGTCGGCGCTACCTGCTCCGGCTGATGGTGCAAGCGCGAGCTCCGGGCCCGCTACATCGGCTCGAAGATGGGGCTGGCCTGGTCCTACATCAACCCGTTCACGCGGTTCCTGACCTTCTACTTCGTCTTCGGGATCATCCTGGGCCGCGGCCAGGTCCCGCACTTCGCGATCCACCTGTTCGCGGGCATGGTCGTGGTCAACCTGCTTCACCGAGTCGTTCAACTCCGGCACCCGCTCGATCATGCAGAACAAGGCGGTGGTGCAGAAGATGCCGCTGCCGCGGGAGATCTTCCCGATCGCCTCGATGCTGGTCTCGCTCTACCACACGGGGCCGCAGCTGGTGATCCTGATCGGCGCCTGCCTGGCCACCGGCTCGTTCGCGCCGGACCCGATGGGGATGCTGGCCGCCGTGATGGCCTTCGGCATCGTGATCCTGCTCGGCACCGGCATGGGGCTTGATGTTCGCCGCGATCAACGTGATGTACCGCGACTGGACCCGGGTCGTGCAGATCTTCACCAAGCATGCTGCCGTTCAGCGTCCCGATGATGTACCCCTACACGCTGGTCCGGGTCCGCTTCGCGGACTTCCCGGTCATCGCAGCACCTCTACCTGCTACAACCCGATCACCGATGGCGGTGCTGCTCATGCAGCGCGCGTTCTGGATCACCACGATCAGCCCCGAGGACGCCGCGGAGGCCGGCGACGGAGTTCGGCTTCCAGCCTGGTCTGCACGCCGAACTTCCCGCCGCACCTGTTCCTGCGCGGCGTGATCATGCTCGTCTTCGCCGCGCTGTTCCTCGGCTTCGCCCAGTGGGTCTTCTCCCGGCTGGACGACAAGATCCCGGACAGGCTCGTCTGATGGTCGCGTCGATCGAGGTCGACAACGTCTCCAAGCAGTTCTCGATGCACTACCAGCGGACGCTCAAGCAGGTGGTCGTCGCCAAGCTGCGCGGGCAGAAGACCAAGCGCAGCTTCTGGGCGCTCCAGGACGTCAGCTTCACCGTCGAGCAGGGCGAGGCGATCGGGCTGATGGGGCTCAACGGCTCCGGCAAGAGCACCCTGCTCAAGCACATCATGGGCGTGATGCGGCCGACCTCCGGCCAGGTCCGCACCCGCGGCCGGATCTCCGGCCTGATCGCCACCGGCGCCGGCTTCCACCCGCAGATGACCGGGCACCGAGAACATCTACATGAACGCCGCCATCCTCGGCATGACCGAGGAGGAGACGGACGCCAAGTTCGACGACATCGCCGGCTTCGCCGACGTCGGCGACGTTCATGGACACCCCGGTCGGCAACTACTCCTCGGGCATGTTCGCCCGGCTCGGCTTCGCCGTGGCCGTGCACGTCGACTGCGACGTCTTCATCGCCGACGAGGTGCTCGCCGTCGGCGACCAGCCGTTCAAGAAGAAGTGCATGAAGAAGATGGAGGAGATCCGCGACAGCGGCGTCACCCTCTTCTACGTCAGCCACGCCGCCCAGTCGGTGCGCAAGATGTGCACCCGCGTCATCGTGCTCGAGAAGGGCGTCGTCGGCTTCGACGGCGACGTCGACGAGGGCATCAAGTACCTCCACTACGACGACAGCGACGACGTCGACCCCGAGGACGAGCAGACCACCGACGCCGAGCTCGGCTCCGACATCTGACCCGACGCCGAGCCCGTCGTGAGCGTCGACGGGTCGACGTTCGGACGCCAGCGACCGTGGCGTACGACGGGTCGCGCGGGGTCGGCTCCTGAGACAGGAGTTGACAAAGTTCGAGATCGCTCGGCGTGTCGACTGGCAATTACAACGTTGTAGTTACTCAGATTCTCTACCGCGACCCCTGTGGCGCGTGTGAAAGTTGCAACTCGTGTGACCTTCCCCCGCACAGGAGCAACCCCGTCATGTCGCCATCGCGCGCCCGCTACGTCACCGCGTGCCAGCAGCTGCTGGCGCTCGGTGTGGTGGTCATCGCCCTGGTGCCGGCGACCCGCGTGGTCTCGCTCGACGTGGTCGGTGTCGGCCGGGCACGAGGGCGGCCCAGCCGACGATCAGCGTGCCCGAGGGCGTCGGCATGTCGGGGTACGCACAGACGCGCAGCGCGCCCACTGCGCGCGCGGCCCGGTCAGCCTGCGGGTGGCCGAGCGGCGTACGCCGGAGCCCCGGTGCGCCGCGCGCCCGGGGCGGACGGCGTCCGGCGGCTAGGCCGTCAGCCGGTCGGTGACCCGCTCGGCCTCGGCGATCGCGTCGAGTCGAGCCGGGTCCGCCCCGGCCACGAGGACCAGCGAGCCGCTCGACACGAGCGGCTCGCGAAGCGGCGGCGACACCTGGTGGGGAAGCCGGGTTCGCCGTCGACAGGAGCCGGTCGCCGCCGGTCGAGGTCGTGAGACCTCCCGGCGGCGACCGAGCTCCCGCAGCTCGAGCCTGCGTCGACTGGGTCACCGGACCGTCGCAGCAGCAGCGCCACGTCGTCGCCGTCCGGCGGGTCGTAGGGCATGAACGCGTCCGGCTGCGCCCACACCTCGACGCCGACGTCGTGGACGCCCGGCGGCAGCGGCTCGGCGAACCGGACGCCCATCGGCAGCAGCGAGCAGGCCAGCACCGGCAGGTCGTCGGCGCGCGGTCGCCCACGTGGCCAGGCCGTCGGGGCCGCACACGACCGCGTCGGGCGCGGCCGTCCGACGCCGGGGAAGGCCACGGCCAGCCCGGCGGTCCAGGCGGCGCCCGAGGAAGACCGGGCCCAGCCAGTGCGTCGGCAGGTCGACGAGCGAGCACGTCACCGCGCTCGAGGTCGTGCTCCTCGACGAGCAGCGAGGCGGTCTTCGCCACCCAGTTGGCGTAGGTCGTCACCGACAGCTCGACCCGCTCGCCGGTGCGCTCGTCGTACCAGGTGAGCAACGGGCGGCCCGGGTCGCGGCGCAGCTGCGTGGCGAGCAGCTCGGCGAAGGTCACGGGCTCAGGAGGACGCGGGGCTGTCCGCGCGGCTCAGCTCCTCGTTGATCCGGCTGCTCGAGTCGGCCTTGTCCTCGCCGCCCACGCCGTAGACCATCTGCAGCCCGATCTCGTCGGTCAGGTGGGTCTCCGCGCTCGGGACGTCGCTGGGCGTGCGAGCGGTCGCCGCCGTTGCAGAACAGCAGCTCGGCGTCCGGGTAGCAGCTCGCGCACCCGGCGCAGCGAGTCCACGACCGTGGCGTCGTCGTCGACCGCCACGAACGCCTCGTCGACGCTGCGCAGCTCGGCGACGATCGCCAGCCGGTCGTCCTCGGTCATGAGGATGCGGCCCTTCTTGAGCAGCTGCTGCCGGTCGTTGTTGACGATCACGACCAGGTGCGGGGCCAGCGCGCGGGCCGCCTTGATCATCTGCAGGTGCCCGATGTGGATCGGGTTGAAGTAGCCGCTGACGATCGCGATCCGCTCGGGTCGCGCCCTCACATCGCGTCCGGCTCGGGCGAGTCGGTGTAGGGGTAGTCGAGCATGAACTTCTCGAGCGCGGCACCGCTCGGCTCGGAGCAGTACTGGAAGACGCCGACCTGCTTGGCGGCGTCGGTCTCGCCGGCGCCGCCGGCCGACCAGTGCGAGAACGCGATGTGCATCCCGTCGGGGAACTTGCCGCTCTCCTTCTCGTCGTCGGAGGTCCACGGCGCGGCGATGAACTTGTAGCGCAGGTTGTCGCTGTCGGAGCGGAACTTGTCGGCGATGCCGTCGATCACGTTGAGCGTCGTCGGCGTCGTCGGCGATCGACTCGTCGTACCAGAGGATCGTGTAGCCGTGCTCGAGGTTGTGCACCAGCGCCTCGAGCTCGGGCCGGTCCTTCGTCGGTGTAGAACTTCCGGTTGAACGGCGCGGGGGCGACGCCCTGCTCGTTCCAGTGCGAGCCGAACGCCGGCGGCGCGGTCGAGTAGGTGACCTGCGAGCCGGTCGGCACGTGCTGCTGGTTGCCGTCGGCCGGCTTGGTCTCGACCTTGCCGCACGCCGAGGCCGGGGCGCCGATCGAGGCCAGGTCGATGTCCTTGAACTTGCGCAGGTCCCACCAGTTGCTGCACCGGGCGGTACGCCGCCGCGGCGACGATCAGCACGGCGACCAGCGCGCAGACGCCGACGATCGCGAAGCCACGGCGCTTCTCGGCGCCCTTCTGCTTCTTGCGGATCTCGTCGATGACCGCCTGGCGGTCGGACTTGGACGACTTCTTGGCCACGGCTACGGAGTACCTCGGGTGGTCAGGGAGCAGGGCACGGCAAAGTGGGGCTCGCGGGAGCCCGACGGAGGAGTCTACGGAGTGACCGGTCGGATCACCGCTTTCTCAGGACCTTCTTCGGACCGATCCAGCCGTGCGCGAACGCCAGCGGCGCCAGCCGGGGGTCCGGCGGGCACGGCCAGGTGGTCGCCGTCGACGGCTCGGGCGCGCGACCCCGAGCGACCCGGGTCACCGCGGCCGCCATCTCCTCGGCGGAGGCCGGCGCACCGAACGGCGCCCGGTCGGCCGGGTCGCCGGCCAGCGCGCGGACCACCGCCTCGCGGGCGCCGTACCCGAACAGGTCCTCGCCCTCGACGCGGACCAGCGCCGCCGCGCCCGGCCCGTCCTCGCCGGCCGGGAGCACCAGGTCGGCTCGGCCCCGGACCAGCGCGAACGGCCGGCCGGCCAGCTTGCCCTGGGCCAGCTCGGCCGCGCCGGCCAGCTCGTCGGCCAGCGCCGGGCGCGGTGACCGCGAGCTCGTTGCCGTGGCGCGTCGGTGCGGCCGGCTGTGGTCGTCGAGGACCAGCATCCCGGCGGCGCCGATGGCGATGTCGGTCTGGCCGGTGCGCCAGGCCCGGCCGGCGGTGTCGGTGACCACGACCCCGACGTTGGCGCCGGTGCGCTCGGCGACCGCGCGGCGCAGCGCCCGGGCGCTGCCGTCCGGGTCGAGCGGCAGGAGCAGCACGCGTGCCCGCGCTCGACGTTGGACGCGTCGACGCCCGGCCGCCGCCAGGGTCAGCCCGAGCCGGGTGCGCACGATCGTGGTCGGTCCGCGCCGGGCCACCACCCGGGCGCCGGGCTCGGCCAGCTCGGCCTCGACGGCCGCGACGCGGTCGGTGCCCGGGCAGCGACCCGGCCCTCGGCCTTGCTGACGACCTTGCTCGTCACCAGCACGACGTCGCCGTCGACCGGGGCGAGCGCGGCGACCACCAGCGCGGCCAGGTCGTCGCCCGGCCCGGACCTCCGGGACGCCGTCCGGCGCGAGGACGGTCAGGGTCACGACGACCAGCGCGACCGCCGCGGCCGCCATCGCGGCGGTGGCGTCGTGGTCGGTCATGTAGAGGGGTACGGCGGCCGCGGCCAGCCCGGCCGCGTGCAGCCCGGGCAGCTGGTCGGCGTCCGACTCGTCGACCAGCCAGCCGTCGAGGACGCCGCCCTGCGACCGGGCGCCGTAGTGGCGGCCGACGCCGCCGGCGCTGACCTCGACGCCGATGGTGGTGAGCAGCTGGTTGGCCATCCCGCGGACGTGGGTGCCGCCGATGATGGGGGAGAGGCCGACGACCGGGGCCTGGGTGGCGACCAGCGCCTCGCGCACCCGCGGGACGCCGAGGATCGTGCCGACCGAGACCACCGGGTTGGACGGCGGCAGCAGCACCAGGTCCGCGTCGGTGATCGCGTCGATGACGCCCGGGGCCGGGGTGGCCTCGTCGAGGCCGACCACCACGACCGCCTCGGCCGGCACCTCGGCGCGCAGCCGGACCCAGTACTCCTGGAAGTGCACGACCCGGCGGCCGCTCGGCGACTCGGCGTCGGCGATCGCGACGTGGGTCTCGACCCGGTCGTCGGTCATCGGGAGCAGCCGGACGTCCCCGAGGCTGGGCGAGCCAGCGCCGGCAGAGCGCCTCGGTCACCTCGGAGAGCGGGTAGCCGGCGTCGAGCATCTGGGTGCGGACCAGGTGGGTGGCCACGTCGCGGTCGCCGAGCCCGAACCAGGTCGGCTCGACGCCGTACGCCGCGAGCTCGGTCTTCACGCTCCACGTCTCGTCGCGGCGGCCCCAGCCGCGCTCGGGGTCGATCCCGTCGCCGAGGGTGTACATCACCGTGTCGAGGTCGGGGCAGACCTTGAGCCCGTGCACCCACAGGTCGTCGGCGGTGTTGGCGACGACGGTGACCTCGGCGTCGGCGGCCACGCCCGGCAGCCGGCCCGTGCGCGATCGCCGTGCAGCAGCCCCTGCAGGAACCTCGCGCCGCCCATCCCGCCGGACAGCACGGTGAGCCGGCGCTGCTGCGCAGTGGGCCGCTCCATGGGGCCCAGCCTGTCGCATCCGGGGCCCGTCGCCAGAGGGTCCGGGTGGTCCGTCCCAGCGAATCCCCATACCAGATCGGGGCTTGACTTCAGGGGTACGACAGGCATGTAATCACACCAGTGTCGTTCACGATTCCGAGCCAGGAATCCAGACGACACGCTGGTCGAGCAGGGTCGAGCTCAACACACTCCAATTCTCGGGACGAGGTCGGTCGGCCGGTTCTCTGGAAAGAGAGTCGAATTCCACCACGGATTCACAGGGTCGAAGGGCAGTCACATGAGAGAACTATTTCTCCTGGACGGGGACGACGCCGACGACGCGGGGTGGCAGGAGCGTGCGCTGTGCGCGCAGACGGACCCCGAGGCGTTCTTCCCGGAGAAGGGCGGATCCACCAGGGAGGCCAAGAAGGTCTGCCTCACGTGCGACGTCCGGACCGAGTGTCTGGAGTCCGCACTGATGAACGACGAGCGGTTCGGCATCTGGGGCGGTCTCTCCGAGCGGGAGCGCCGCAAGCTGAAGAAGCGCGCCGTCTGACCGTCACGACGCGACGCGAGAGTGCCCGGGCCGCTGGCCCGGGCTCCTCTCATTTCCGGCCGGTGGCGCCGATTTCGGGCGCTCAGGGCCGCCCCCTACCCTGAACGATCGTGTCCGCCGCCGATCCCCGCCACGCGCCGCCTGACCGCGCGCGGCCGCGAGGACGTCGCGGTGGTCCTGGTCAGCCACGACGGCGAGCGCTGGCTGCCCGACGGTGCTCGAGGGGCTGGCCGGCCAGCTGGCGCCGATCGCGCACCGCGTCGGCGGTCGACACCGGCAGCAAGGACGGCAGCGCCGAGCTGCTCGCGGACGCCTTCGGCGCCGACTGCGTGGTCGCGCTGCCGTCGTCGACGACGTTCCCCGCCGCCCTGCGCGCCGGGCTGGCGCACCTCGACGAGCTCGGCGCCGACACCGAGTGGGTCTGGGTCCTGCACGACGACGCCAGCCCGCACCCCGAGGCGCTGCTGGCCCTGCTGGCCGGCGCCGCCGACGACCCGGACGCCGACGTGCTCGGCCCGATGCTGCGCGAGTGGCCCTCGCTGAAGCGGCTGCTCGAGCTCGGCGTCACGATCTCCGGGACCGGTCGGCGCGAGACCGGGCTCGAGCGCGGCGAGTACGACCAGGGCCAGTACTCCGAGCCGCGCCACGTCCTCGCCGTCAACACCGCCGGCATGCTGGTCCGCCGCCGGGTCCTCGACGAGCTCGGCGGTCTCGACGACGAGCTGCCGATCTTCGGCAACGACCTCGACTTCGGCTGGCGCGCCGCCGCGGCCGGCCACCGGACCGTCGTGGTGCCGCAGGCCGTGGTCTTCCACGCCGAGGCCGCGCACCGCGGGCTGCGGCGTACGCCGCTGACCGGCCGGCACACCCACTACCAGGAGCGCCGCGCCGCGCTGTTCACCCTGCTCGCCAACTCCCGCTCCCGGGTCTGGCCGCTGCAGGTCGTCCGGCTCGGCGTTCGGGACGCTGCTCCGGATGCTCGGCTTCCTGGCGGTCCGCGTCGCCGGGCCAGGCGCTCGACGACCTCGCGGCGTACGTCTCGGTGGTCGCGAGCCCGCGTGACCTGCTGGCCGCCCGGCGGGCCCGGCGCGCCGCGGCCACCGCCGACCCCGACGACGTCAGCGGGCTGCTGGCGCCGCGCTGGCTGCCCTACCGGCACGGGCTCGACGCGGTCAGCGACCTCGCGACCGCGCTCACCCAGTCCGGCCTCCGACGTCGCCGACCGGCGCCGCGCCGCGGCCGCCGAGCGCGACCCGTCGTCGTTCGCGGCGCGGCGCACGACGGAGCGGGAGCGGCTCGAGGACGACGAGGTCGTCGAGGACACCGGGCTCGTCGCCCGCTTCCTCACCAACCCGGTCGCGGTGCTGCTGGCCGTCGCGGTGCTCGCCATGCTCGTCGGCGCCCGCTCGGCGCTCGGCCACGTCTCCGGCCCGGGGCTCTCGCCGGCGCCCGAGCGACTGGACGCGACTGGTGGTCGCTGCACCTCGTCGTCGTGGCACGAGCTCGGGCTCGGGACCGCGGTCCCGGCGCCGCCGTACGTGCTGCCGATGGCGCTGCTGGCCACCGTGCTCGGCGGCAGCCCGGCCGCCGCGGTCTCGGCGGTGCTGGTGCTGGCGGTGCCGTTCGCGCTCGTGGGGCGCGTGGCGGTTCCTGCGCGTGGCCGGGCGGCTGGCCACGCCCGGCGGGTGCGAACCGCTGGCTGATCCTGTGGGGCGCGACGACGTACGCGCTGGTGCCGGTCGTCTCCGGTGCCTGGGGCCAGGGCCGGCTCGGCCCCGGTGCTCTCGGCGGCGCTGCTGCCGTGGCTGGCGCACGCCGCCCTCGGCTTCGCCGACCCCGAGGCGGACCGCCGCTGGCGGGCGGCCTGGCGCACCGGGCTCCTGCTCGCGCTGGTCGCCTGCGGCGACGCCGCTGGCCTGGCTGGTCGCCGCCGCTCGTCGGCGTCGTCGTGGTGGTGCTCGCCTTCACGCTGCTGCCCGGTATCGGCCGGGACCGGTCGGCCTGGGGTCCGCCGGTCGTGGCGCTGGCCGTGGTCCCGGTGCTGCTCGCGCCGTGGTGGCTCCCGGCGCTGCTGCACGGCGCCGGCGAGGGGCTGCTGCTCGACGGCGGGCTGCTGCCCGGGCCCGACCCCCGACGGCGTCGACCTGGGGCTGGGCCGGTTCCACGACCTCGGCGCACCGTGGTGGCTCGGCGTGGTGCTGCCGGTGCTGGCCGCTGCTGGCCCTGGTGCCCGCGCCGGACCCGGATCCCGGTGCTGATCTGCTGGGTGGTCGCGCTGCTGGCCGCGGTCGTCGGCCGTCGGCGCTCGGGGCCATCACGCTCGACCTGGCCGCGCTGTCCACCCCGCCCGGGCTCGGCCTTCCTGCTGGTCGTCGTGCAGGCGGCGCTGGTCACCGCGGTCGTCCTCGGTGCGCTCGGCGTCGAGCACGCCGCACGGTGTCGCGGCGCGTCGCCGTGGCCGCGCTGCTCGCGTGGTCGCGGTCGTCGTACCCGCTCGGCGGGCTGGCGTGGTTCGTGGTCGACGGCGGCGACCAGCTGACCGGCGACCGGGACGCCGGCATCCCGGCGTACATGGTGCAGAGCTCCGAGCTCGGCCCCGAGCACGGGATCCTCGTGCGTCGCGCGGCTCGGTCGAGGACGGCCTGACCTACACCGTGCGTCGCGACGACGGCGTCACCACCGGTGAGGACGAGGTGCTGGTCCTGACCGCCGAGGACCACGACTTCACCGCGCTGGTGCAGGAGCTGGCCTCGCGGCCGACCCCGGACGACGTGGACGAGCTGGCCACGCGCGGCATCGAGTACGTCGTGCTGCCCGCACCCGCCGACGGCGAGGTGGCCGCGGCGCTCGACGCCACCGGCGGCCTCGTGCAGGCCAGCGCCGAGGACCGCAGCACCCGCGCCTGGCAGGTCGACCGCCCGCTGTCGGCGCGCGACCTCGACGGGCCGCGGTCGTGGCTGCGGATCGGGCTGCTGGTCCTGCAGGGCGTCGGCGATCCTGGTCGTCCTCGTGCTCTGCGCACCGTCGCACGGACCGGGCCCGCGCAGGAGGACGGCGATGAGGCGCCGGTTCGGGGCGGACGTGCTCCTCGCGGTCGTGCTCCCGGTGGCCTGCGCGCTGGCGCTGCTGCTCCTGCAGCCCGACCGCGACCAGCCCGAGGGACAGCCGCCGGTCGAGACGCCGCTGACCTCGGCGTCCGTGGTCTGCCCGGCGCCGCTGCCCGGCACCGGCGTCGGACCGCTCGGCGTCAGCACCCTCGGCGCCGATCCGGGCGTCGCAGGTCGACGGGCGAGGTGCAGGTCGGCCTCGGCGACGCGGTCGACGCCGCTGCGCGTGCGCACCGGCCGGGTCTCGCACCGCGCCGCCCGGCACCGGTCCCGCGGTGGTGACCGGCACCGACGACCTCGCACCCGGGCTGGTCGCGGGACGCTCGCGGACGCGCACCGCTGTCCGCCGTCGACTGCGCGCCGCCGGTGCGCCGACCAGTGGTTCACCGCGGTCGGCGCGGGCGCCACCCACGACTCGGTGGTCGAGCTGGTCAACCCGAACGCCGGCCCGGCCATCGCCGACATCACCGTCCGCTCACCCACCGGCGTCGTCGACGTGCCGGCGCTGCGCGGGGTCTCGGTGCCCGGCGGCACCAGCACCAGCGCTCGACCTCGGCCAGATCGTGCCGCGCCGGGCGAGCTGTCGCTCGAGGTGCACACCAGCCGGGGCCGGCTCGCGGTGCACGTCGTCGACGCCTACGACGAGCTCGGCACCGGCACGAGCGGCCAGGACTGGCTGCCGGCGCAGCCCGAGCCGGCCACCACCAACCTGCTGCTCGGCCTGACCGGCGGCGCCGGCGAGCGCACGCTGGTCGCTGGCCAACCCGGGCGCCGACGAGGTGCGGGCCACGGTCAAGGTGGTCACCCCGACGTCCGTCGTTCGCGCCGTCCGGCGTCGAGCCGGTCCGGGTCGCGCCCGGACAGCACCGCGGCGGTCTCGCTCGACGACGTGCTGGCCCAGGCGGCCAAGGACGGCGCCACCGGGCTGCTGGTCGAGTCGACCGGTCCGGTCGACCGCCGCCCTGCGCCAGGTCGGTCGGCGACGACCTGTCCCTGCTGACCGCCGCGCCGGCCGCTCGACGAGACCACCGCTGCCGTGCGTCCCGGCCGGGCCGAAGCGGCTGCTGCTCGGCGGCCCCGACGCGGTCGGCGTGGCCACCGTGACGGCGTACGCCGCGAACGGGCAAGGTGCTGGACGAGCAGCGCGTCGAGCTGACGCCCAGACGCGGGCGCCGACGTCACCGCTGCCCGACGACGGCGGTGCTCGTGACGCTCACGCCCGAGCGGCACCTCGGTCCGGGCGGCGGTGCTGCTCAGCGGGACCGGCACCGCGGTCGTGCCCCTGCGCGAGCTGGTGCTGACCGGGCTGGTGCCCGACGTGCGACCCGGGCGTGCCCTAGCTGCCGGTGGACGACGTCCCCGCTGCGCAGAGCTGCTCGCGGGTCAGCCCGTCGCAGCAGCAGGCCGACGTTCTCGCCCTCGGTCGGCGCTCTCCATCACCGCGCGGAACTTCTCGATCGCCGTGACCTCGGTGGTCGCGACCACGACGCCGTCGCGGACCGACGCTCGACCGGCTGGCCCGACCCGCACGGTCCCGGACTCGACCCGCCCGGTCACGACGACGCCGCGGCCGGTGATCATGAAGACGTCCTCGACCGGCAGCCGGAACCGCGCTCGGCGGTCACCGGCGACACGGCGGGGCCGGTCGGGCTGGCGGCGTTCGCCTCCTCCAGCAGCGCCTCGACGTTCTTGTCCTCGGTGCTCTTGCGACCGAACGGCCACCAGCCCATCAGAGCTCTCCCTCGTAGCGCGGGTCGACCCGCTCCGGGTCGATGCCGAGCAGCTCGGCGACCTGCTCGACCACGACGGTGAGCACCAGCGCCTCCAGGTCGGCGCGGGTCTCGGCGCGGTGCTCGATCGGCCGGCGGAACAGCACCAGCCGGGTCGGGGTGGCGCCGCTGCCGCGGACCAGCGAGGACAGCGGCACCTGGTCGCTCTCCCAGTCGTCGGGGATCTGCGGGGCGTCCTCGACGGCGTACTCCACGAGGCCGAGCTGGTCCTGCCAGCGCCGGTCGACGCTGGTCACGATGCCGAGCGCCAGGTCGTCGAACCGCTCGCGCCTGGTCGGCAGCTCGGGGCTGCCGGGCTGCCGGGGGACGCACGCCCGGGCCGCGCATCCCACGGCCGCGTCGGTCGCGGCGGCCGACGGCCGGGCCGCGGTCCACGAGCCGAGTGTCGTCCACGCCGCGAGCCTCAACGGAGCCGCGCCGACCCGGAGGTACGGTCGCGGCGTGAGTCCTGCCCGCCGCTGCTCGCGCACCGCGTGCGACCGTCCCGCGGTCACCACGCTCACCTACGTCTACGCCGACCAGACCGCGGTGCTCGGCCCGCTGGCGACCTACGCCGAGCCGCACGCCTACGACCTGTGCGACCGGCACGCCGAGCGGCTCTCCGCGCCGCGCGGCTGGGAGGTGCTCCGGCTGGTCTCCGACCTCTCGCCGCGCGGCCCCTCCGACGACGACCTGCTCGCGCTGGCCAACGCCGTCCGCGAGGCCGCCCGCCCGGTCCCGGCCGCCGGCGGCGCCGCCCGCCACCGAGTACGGCTCCCGCGAGACCTTCCGCCGCGGCCACCTGCGGGTCCTCACCCACGACGAGGCGCCGACCCCGTAGCAACTAGGGTTCCGCGCATGACGGACCCACCGACGTCACCGACGGAGTCGACCCCGACACCGTCCGGGCCGTCTTCAAGGCCTACGACGTCCGGGGGCTCGTGCCCGAGCAGATCGACGAGCCGCTGGCCCGCGCGACCGGCCGCGCGCACGCCCAGGTCACCGGCGCCGCCACGGTCGTGGTCGGCCACGACATGCGGCCCAGCTCGCCGGGCCTGGCCGCGCGCCTTCGCGGCCGGCGCGGGCGAGGCCGGCGCCGACGTCGTGATGATCGGGCTGGCCTCGACCGACATGCTCTACTTCGCCTCCGGCCACCTCGGCGTCGCCGGCGCGATGTTCACCGCGAGCCACAACCCCGCCCAGTACAACGGCATCAAGATGTGCCGCGCCGACGCGGTGCCCGCTCGGCATGGAGTCCGGGCTCGCCGACATCCGCGACCTCGTGCTCGAGCCGCGGCGCACCGGCCGGGACGGCGTGCGGCGAGGTCCGGCACCATCGACCTGCTCGACGCGTACGCCGAGCACCTGCTCTCGCTGGTGCCGGTCGACGGGCAGCCGCCGGCTCAAGGTCGTCGTCGACGCCGGCAACGGCATGGCCGGCCACACGGCGCCCGCGGTCTTCGGCCGGCTGCCCGGCGGCCGGTCGAGCTGGTGCCGATGTACTTCGAGCTCGACGGCACCTTCCCCAACCACGAGGCGAACCCGATCGAGCCCGCCAACCTGCGCGACCTCCAGGCGCGGGTGGTCGCGCGAGGGCGCCGACCTCGGCCTGGCCTTCGACGGCGACGCCGACCGCTGCTTCCTGGTCGACGAGCGCGGCGCGGCGGTCTCGCCGTCCGCGCTGACCGCGCTGATCGCCCGCCGCGAGCTGGCCAAGGAGCCGGGCGCGACCGTGATCCACAACCTGATCACGAGCCGCGCGGTGCCCGAGCTGGTCCGCGAGCTCGGCGGCGTCCCGGTCCGCACCCGGGTCGGCCACTCCTTCATCAAGGCCACGATGGCCGAGACCGACGCGATCTTCGGCGGCGAGCACAGCGGCCACTTCTACTTCCGCGACTTCTGGCGCGCCGACTCCGGGATGCTCGCCGCGCTGCACGCGCTGGCGGCGCTCGCCGAGACCGACCGGCCGCTCTCGGAGCTGATGGCCGAGTACGACCGCTACCCGCTCAGCGGCGAGATCAACTCCGAGGTCGCCGACACCGGCAGCGGTCACCGAGGCCGGTCGCCGCGGCGTACGCCGGCACGCGACGGCGTCACCCTCGACCGGCTCGACGGGCTGACGGTCAGCCACGCCGACTGGACCTTCAACGTGCGCCCCTCCAACACCGAGCCGCTGCTCCGGCTCAACGCGGAGGGCCGCGACAGCGCCATCATGGAGCAGGTGCGCGACGACGTCCTCGCGCTGATCCGAGGAGAGGACCCACCTGATGCCGCTCAACCTCTCCGACGACGCTGCTCGCGATCATCGTCTGCCCCGACTGCCACGGCGACCTGGCGCCGGTCGAGACCGACGGCGGGGGCGAGCTGGTCTGCCAGTCGCTGCGGGCTGGCCTACCCGGTCCGCGACGACATCCCGGTGCTGCTCGTCGACGAAGCCCGCCGGCCCGGCTGAGCCGGCGCGACCTAGTGGTCACCTGGTTCGACGAGTCCCGGCTCGACGACGAGTCGCGCCCTGGCGCGGTCCGACCTGCCGGCTGCGCACGCTCGCCGAGTCCGGCGCGCGGGTCCGCCGCGAGGCCGGCGAGGCCGCGGCCGCGATCGAGGAGGCGGTCGCGCGCGCCCGCGAGCTGGCCCGGCCGCGCGCGGTGATCGCCGCCGGCCCCGACTCCCGGCTGCTGCGCGCGGTGCTCGAGCCGTGGTGCCCGGTGCCGTTCGTGGCCTGGCCCGGCCCGGCGCTGCCCGGCTGGGCGGGCAGCCTCGACCTGGTCGTCGTGCTCGCCCCCGACGGCTCCGACACCGGTACCGCGTCGGCGCGTGGCCGAGGCGGTGCGCCGCGGCTGCCAGGTCGTGGTGGCCTGCCCGCCCGCGTCGATGGTCGCCGAGCACGCCGCCGGCCGCTGGAGCACGATCCTGCCGACCGTGACCCGCGACCAGCTCGCGACCGCGGTCGTGATGCTCGTCCTACCTCGACCGGGTCCAGCTCGGTCCGGCGGCGGACGCCGAGCAGGTCGCCGAGGCGCTCGACGACGGTCGCGATCGCCTGCTCGCCGCACCGCGACCTCGCGGTCAACCCGGCCAAGATGCTGGCCATCGCGCTGGCCGACACCAACCCGCTCGTGTGGGGCGGCACCGTGCTCGCCGCCCGCGCCGCGCGCCGGGTCGCGGAGTCGATCCGCCGCGCCAGCGGCCGCACCGCGCTGGCCGGCGACGCCGAGCACCTGCTGCCGGTGCATCGAGGCCGCCCGCGCAGCGCGACGTCTTCGACGACCCGTTCGCCGACGCCCAGCCCGAGCGCGCGGCCGATGCTGCTGCTCCTCGACGACGGCTCCGAGGAGCCGGTCGTCCGCGAGCAGCGCGGCCGGCTGCTGGCGGCCGCCTCCTCGCGCGGCGTACGTGTGGAGACCGTGACGACCGACGCCCCGACCGAGGTGGCCCGCTACGCCTCGCTGCTGCTGTCGGGGACCTACGCCGCGGAGTACCTCCGGGTCGGCCTGGTCGAGGAGTGACCCGGTCTCACCGTGAGACGGGAGGTGTCCGGACCGCCGTCCGGGTACGGGCTGCGTGGCCGTCCCCACCACCGCAGCACGCCTGCCTCGACGCCGGCCGCGGCCGTGAAGCGCGCGACCCGTGGTTCGACAACGCCAAGATGGCGCTGGTCCTGCTCGTCGTGGTCGGCCACGCGTGGACGCTGCTGCCGCACAACGGCGTCAACGACCACCTCTACGACTTCCTCTACGCCTGGCACGTGCCGGCGTTCGTGTTCGTCACCGGCTACCTGTCGCGCTCGTTCACCTACGCGCCGCAGCGGCTCTGGCAGCTGGTCCGCACGGTCGTGGTGCCCGTACGTCGTCTTCGAGTGCGCGCTGGCCCTGTTCCGCATCTACGTCGGCGGCGAGCAGCTCGAGGACCTGTTCCGCGACCCGCACTGGCCGATGTGGTACCTCTCGGCGCTGTTCTTCTGGCGGCTGCTGACCCCGGTCTTCACCCGGCTGCCCGGCCGCCGTCGCGATCGCGGTGGCCGTCGCGATCAGCCTGGTCGCCGGCCTCTACGCCGGCGACACCCTCGACATGGCCCGGGTGCTCGGGCCTGCTGCCGTTCTTCGTGCTCGGCCTCACCGCGACGCCGGAGCGCCTCGAGCGGCTGCGGCGAGCCGTGGGTCCGCAACGCCGCGCTGCGTGGTCTTCCTCGCCATCGCGGTCGCTGACCACCTGGACCGACACGCTGGCGCAGACCGAGTGGCTCTACTACCGCTCGCAGTACGGCGAGCTCGACGTCGGCGACGGCCGTGCCCTGCTGACCCGCGCGGTGCTCCTGCGTCGTCGGCACGCTCGGCGCCTGGTCGTTCCTGGCCCTGGTGCCGCGGGTCGGCGGCTGGTTCACCCGGATGGGCGCGGCCACGCTGGTCGTCTACCTGTTCCACGGCTTCGTCATCAAGGGCGCCGAGTACGCCGGCTACATGGGCTGGGCCGACGACCACGCCGCGGTCTCGCTGCGTGGTCACCACCGCTGGCCGCCGCCGGTCTCGCGCTGCTGCTCGCCTGGCAGCCGGTCGCCCGCGTGCTGACCCACGCCGGTCGACCCGTTCGGCTACGCCGAGCGGCACGTCAAGGAGGCCGTCGAGCTCGACGCGCCGCGCACGCCGACCAGATCGCGAGCCGTCGAGGTGAGGCCGTGGTCGAGGCCGGCGATCGATGGCCGGCGCTGCACGCATCGTGCGGCCTGCCGGCGACGAGGCACGCGCACGGTCGTGCCCGCTAGCCTTCCCGCCATGAGCGCCGGGCTGTTCGGGCTGTTCGACGACATCGCCACGCTGGCCCGGATGGCGGCCGCGTCGGTCGACGACGTCGGTGCGGCCGCGGGCCGCGCCAGCGCCAAGGCCGCGGGCGTCGTGGTCGACGACACCGCGGTCACGCCGCAGTACGTCCACGGCGTCGCCGCCGACCGCGAGCTCCCGATCATCCGCAAGATCGCGATCGGGCTCGCTGCGCAACAAGATCCTGTTCATCCTCCCGGCCGCGCTGCTGCTCAGCCAGTTCCTGCCCTGGCTGCTCGCGCCGATCCTCATGCTCGGCGGCACGCTACCTCTGCTACGAGGGCGCCGAGAAGGTCTGGGAGCGGATCCGCGGGCCACGACGAGCACCACCTCGCGCGTGGAGGACGGGCGCCGACGCCGAGAACGCGATGGTCGTCGGCGCGATCCGCACCGACTTCATCCTGTCCGCCGAGATCATGGTGATCGCGCTCAACGAGGTCGCCGACGAGGCGCTCGTCCCGCGGGCGCTGATCCTGCTCGTCGTCGCGGTCGCCATCACGATCGCTCGTGTACGGCGTGGTCGGCGCTGATCGTGAAGATGGACGACGTCGGGCTGCACCTGGCCGAGCGCGCAGTCCGCGTTCGCGCAGAGGCTCGGCCTGGGCCTGGTCCGCGCGATGCCCCGGCTGCTCGTCGGTGATCTCCGTCGTCGGCGTCGTCGCCATGCTGTGGGTCGGCGGCCACATCCTGCTGGTCAACAGCGCCGAGGTCGGCTGGCACTGGCCCTACGACACGGTCCACCACTGGGAGGAGGCGGTCCACGACGCTGTTCCCGGCGTGGGCGTCGTGCTCGGGTGGCTGCTCAACACCGCGATCTCGGCGCTCGTCGGCATCGTCGTGGGTGCGGTCGTGGTGGCACTCATGCACGTCCTGCCGCTCGGCAAGAAGCACGAGGAGCCGGCCGGCTCGCACTGAGCCCGCGTACGTCGAGGATTGCGTCTTCGGGAGGCGGCAGTCCTAGTCTTTTCGGGTCAGCGTGGGAGATCCCAACTACGCGCAGATGCGCGGCGCAGACCTGCCTCCACCGTTCTAGGAGACACCAGATGGACTTCAAGGTCGCCGACCTCTCCCTGGCCGACTTCGGCCGCACCGAGATCACCCTCGCCGAGCACGAGATGCCCGGCCTCATGGCGATGCGCGAGCGCTACGGCGACTCGAAGCCGCTCGCCGGCGCCAAGATCGCCGGCTCGCTGCACATGACGATCCAGACCGCCGTCCTCATCGAGACGCTGGTCGCGCTCGGCGCCGAGGTGCGCTGGGCCTCCTGCAACATCTTCTCCACCCAGGACCACGCGGCCGCCGCGGTCGTCGTCGGCCCGGAGGGCACCGTCGACGCCCCCGCCGGCGTCCCGGTCTTCGCCTGGAAGGGCGAGACCCTGGAGGAGTACTGGTGGTGCACCCAGCAGATCCTGCAGTGGCCCGACGGCGAGTTCGCCAACATGATCCTCGACGACGGTGGCGACGCCACCCTGCTCGTGCACCTCGGCGTCGACATGGAGAAGACCGGCGTCGCGCCCGACCCGGCCACCGCCAAGAGCCACGAGCAGAAGGTCATCTTCGAGGTGCTCAACGCCTCGCTCGCCGAGAGCAAGCGACCGCTGGACCACGATCGCCGGCGAGATCAAGGGCGTCACCGAGGAGACCACCACCGGCGTGCACCGCCTCTACGACATGATGAAGGAGGGCTCGCTGCTCTTCCCGGCCATCAACGTCAACGACTCGGTCACCAAGTCGAAGTTCGACAACAAGTACGGCTGCCGCCACTCGCTCATCGACGGCATCAACCGCGCCACCGACGTCCTCATCGGCGGCAAGGTCGCGGTCGTCTGCGGCTACGGCGACGTCGGCAAGGGCTGCGCCGAGTCGCTGCGCGGCCAGGGCGCCCGCGTCATCGTCACCGAGATCGACCCGATCTGCGCGCTGCAGGCGGCGATGGACGGCTACCAGGTCGACACCCTCGACAACGTCCTCGACGTCGCCGACATCATCATCACCGCGACCGGCAACAAGGACGTCGTCACGGTCGACCAGATGTCGCGGATGAAGCACAGGCGATCGTCGGCAACATCGGCCACTTCGACAACGAGATCGACATGGCCGGCCTCGAGGCCGACGGCGTCGCGACCCGCAAGAACGTCAAGCCGCAGGTCGACGTGTGGACCTTCCCCGGCGGCAAGTCGATCATCGTGCTCTCCGAGGGTCGGCTGATGAACCTCGGCAACGCGACCGGCCACCCGTCGTTCGTGATGTCGAACTCCTTCACCAACCAGGTGCTCGCGCAGATCGAGATCTTCACCAAGCCCGAGGAGTACCCGGTCGGCGTCTACGTGCTGCCCAAGCACCTCGACGAGGAGGTCGCCCGCCTGCACCTCGGCGCGCTCGGCGTGAAGCTGACCACGCTCACCGACGAGCAGGCGTCCTACCTCGGTGTCGCCGTGGAGGGTCCCTACAAGTCGGACCAGTACCGCTACTGAGCAGCTCACCTCACCCGTCGCAGGAGCCCCCGGACATCCGGGGCTCGCGCTCGGCACGTCTCGGCCCAGGAGCGGATGGGTCGCCGGCTGTCCGGGACCCGTCCCGCCTCGCTTTCCAAGGGATTCCTCAGCACCGTGGGGCACACTTGCGGCATGGCTGAGCACGCCGCAGCGGCGGACCTCGCGACCAAGGGTCGCGTCCTCGTCGTCGACGACGACGCCTCGCTGGCGGAGATGCTCACGATCGTGCTGCGCCAGGAGGGCTTCGACGGCCGGGTGGTGACCCGGGGCGACCTCGCGATGGACGCGTTCCACGACTACCGGCCCGACGTCGTGCTGCTCGACCTGATGCTGCCCGGCAAGGACGGCATCGACGTCTGCAAGGAGATCCGCGCCGAGTCCGGCGTCCCGATCGTCATGCTGACCGCCAAGGGCGACACCGTCGACGTCGTCGTCGGGCTCGAGTCCGGCGCCGACGACTACGTCGTCAAGCCGTTCAAGCCCAAGGAGCTGGTGGCCCGGATCCGCGCGCGCGTACGCCGCAACGACCGCGCCGCCCAGGAGTCGCTGACCATCGGCGACCTCGCCATCGACGTCGCCGGCCACGCGGTGACCCGCGACGGCGAGCCGATCAACCTGACCCCGCTGGAGTTCGACCTGCTGGTCTGCCTGGCCCGCAAGCCGTGGCAGGTCTTCACCCGCGAGGTGCTGCTCGAGCAGGTGTGGGGCTACCGGCACGCCGCCGACACCCGGCTGGTCAACGTGCACGTCCAGCGGCTGCGCTCGAAGGTCGAGCACGACCCGGAGAACCCGGAGATCGTGGTGACCGTGCGCGGCGTCGGCTACAAGGCCGGCACGGCGTAGGGGCGAGCCGTGCTCCGCGCCCGTGCGCCGCGCCGTCTTCCCGGGGCCTTCCGCCGCGGGCTGACGTTCTGGCGCCGTTCGATCCAGGCCCGGGTGGTGGTCAGCACCGTGCTCCTCTCGGCGGTCGTCATCGCCGGCGTCGGCTGGCTGCTGCTCCAGCAGACCCGCGACGGCCTGCTCGACCAGCGCGTCGACGCGGTGACCGGCGAGGTCGCCGACGAGGTCGCAGGAGGCCAACGGCCGGCTCGGCCTCCGCGCTCCGGGCAGGACGCCGACCCCTCCGTGCAGCGCAGCGACCTGACCGACGCTGATCATCCAGCGCGGCAGCACCCGCGGCTACGGCGTCGTGGTGGCCGGCCCGGCCGGTGCAGGGCGTCCGGATCGCCGACGGCGGCACCGAGTCGCAGCGGCCACTTCTCCTCGGCCAGCGTCCCGGTCTCGCTCGAGGAGCACTTCGAGCAGCCGGACGCCACCACGGCGTGGACCTACACCTCGATCGTGCGCACCGACGACGAGGGCAACGTCGTCGGCCGCGAGCCGGGCATCGCGGTCGGCGCCCAGGTGCAGCTGCCCGCCGACGGCAGCACCTACACGATCTACTTCCTGTTCCCGCTCGACGAGCAGCAGGCAGACCATGGCGCTGGTCACCCGGGCGCTGCTCACCGCCGGCGTGCTGCTGCTGGTCCTCGTCGCCGGGGTCAGCTGGCTGGTCACCCGGCAGGTCGTGACCCCGGTGCGGATGGCCCGCCGGGTGGCCGAGCGGCTCGCGGCCGGTCGGCTGCAGGAGCGGCTGCGGGTCTCCGGCGAGGACGACCTGGCCCGGCTCGCGACGTCGTTCAACCAGATGGCCTCGAACCTGCAGCGCCAGATCCGCCAGCTCGAGGAGCTGAGCCGGGTCCAGCGCCGGTTCGTCTCCGACGTCTCCCACGAGCTGCGCACGCCGCTGACCACCGTGCGGATGGCCGGCGACGTGCTGCACGACGCCCGCCGCGACTTCGACCCGGCCACCGCGCGCGCCGCCGAGCTGCTGCAGATGGAGCTCGACCGCTTCGAGACGCTGCTGGTCGACCTGCTCGAGATCAGCCGCTTCGACGCCGGCGCCGCCGTGCTCGAGACCGACGACGTCAACCTCGTCGACGTCGCCCACCGGGTCGTCGACACCACCCGGGCGCTGGCCGAGCAGCGCGACGTGCGGCTCGAGGTGCGCGCGCCCGACCACCCGTGCCTGGCCGAGGCCGACGTACGCCGTGTCGAGCGGATCGTGCGCAACCTGGTCACCAACGCGATCGACCACGCCCACCCCGACGGGCACCGGACCGGCACCGCGCTGGTCGTCCTCCAGGTCGCCGGCGACGACCAGGCCGCGGCGATCGCGGTGCGCGACTACGGCGTCGGGCTCGGCGCCCGGCGAGTCGGCGATGGTGTTCAACCGGTTCTGGCGCGCCGACCCGGCCCGTGCGCGCACCAGCGGCGGCACCGGCCTCGGGCTCTCGATCTCGATGGAGGACACCCACCTGCACGGCGGCTGGCTGCAGGCGTGGGGCCGGCCGGGCGAGGGCTCGCAGTTCCGGCTCACCCTGCCCCGCCGGGTCGGCGGCGTCGCTGCGCCAGAGCCCGCTGCCGCTGGTCCCCGAGGACGCCCCGGAGCCGGTCCGGTGACCCGCCGTACCGTCCCCGCCCTGGCCCTCGTGCTGGCCGGCCTCGTGCTGTCCGGCTGCGGCGTGAGCATGCCCGACAGCGGCCCGGTCCGGGAGACCACGCCGACCGGCTCGAACCGCGACGACGGCCGGCCAGCATCGACCCGCCCGGCCCCGCAAGGGCGACTCGCGCGAGGAGATCGTGCGCGGCTTCCTCGACGCCATGCGCGCGACCCCGGCCATCCGGACCTCGGTCGCGCGCGAGTTCCTCACCCGCGAGGCGAGCGTCGACTGGCAGCCGACCGGGATGGTCATCTACGACCGGTCGTGCACCCCGCGCGGCAACAACACGGTCGAGGCCACGCTGGAGCGACGCGTTCCGCACCGACGCCCGCGGTGCCTGGCTCGGGCCCGGTCCCCGAGGCCGACGCGACGGTGCCGTTCCCGATGGAGCTCGAGGACGGCGAGTGGCGGATCTCCGAGCCGCCGCCGTACCTCATCGTGCCCGCAGTCGTGGTTCGAGCAGCGGTTCCGCCAGGTCTCGCTCTACTTCTTCGACCCGTCCGGCCACGATGCTCGTCCCCGAGCCGGTCTTCGTGCCGCGCGGCCAGCAGTTCGCCTCCTCGCTGGTCAACGGGCTGCTCCAGGGTCCGTCGCCCGAGCTGGCGCACCGAGCAGACTACCTCCCGCCGGACCTGCGCTCGCTCTCGGTGCCGGTCTCGCCGAGCGGGGTCGCGGAGGTCGACCTGACCAGCGACGCGGCGGACGGCCGCCGTGCCACGCCCGAGCAGGCCGAGCTGCTGGTCTCGCAGCTGGCGTGGACGCCTGCGCCAGGACCCCACGATCTCGCGGTTCCGGGTCACCATCGACGGCCGGCCGGTGCAGCTGCCCGGGCAGAGCGCCGAGTTCAGCGTCGACCACGGCCACGAGTACGCGCCGTACGTCGCGGGATCGAGCACCCTGCTGTTCGGCCTCCAGGACGGCTGCATGGTCGGCGGCAGCCCGCAGAACCTCGCAGCCGGTCACCGGGCCGTTCGGCGCGGGCGGCTACAGCCTGCGCACCGTCGCGCCGGACCTGCGGGCCGAGCAGGCCGCCGGCGTCTCGCCGACCGGCACACGCTGCTGGGTCGGCGCCGGTCAAGGACAACGGCGAGCATCGGCCATCCGGCCTGATCGACCACCGGCGAGGACCTGCTCGGCCCGGCCTGGGACTTCAGCGGCCGGCTGTGGGAGGTCGACCGGCGCCAGGAGGGCGCCGTGGTGCAGTACCTGCCGCGGCGACCAGATGCGCGCCGCTCGACGTCCCCGGCATCAGCGGCGAGGACGTCAAGGACTTCCTCGTCTCGCGCGACGGCTCGCGCCTCGTCGCGGTGATCCGCGCGGAGCGCCGAGAACGACCCGATCGTGGTCAGCCGGATCCTCACCAGCGGCGACGGCCAGGTCGTGGGCGCGCTCGCCGCCGAGACGATCACCGCCCGAGGACTCGACGGCCAGATCCGCGACATCGCCTGGCGCTCGCCGACCAGCATCGCCGTCCTGCACCCGATCGCCCGCGACGCTCTTCCAGGTCCGCAGCGCCTCGGTCGACGGCGCCCAGACGCGCCGACACGCTGTCCGCTGACCGATCGACGAGCGAGGTCCTCGGCCTGGTCGGGACGCCGGTCCCGGGCGAGACCAGCTACGCCGTCGTGCGCGAGTCGGGCTCCTCGACCTCGACGGACCGCGCTCGGCCGACGTGCTGAGCGAGATCGATCCAGGACGTGACCAGCCTCGGCTACGTCGGCTGAGCATCGCATCTCGCGTCCACAGGCGACCGCGGACCGGCCCGTCGTCCACAGGTCGGCCTCGCGGTCGCACGGCGGGCGTCGGGTGCGGCGGCTTCGATGGGCGGCATGACCGAGACCGTGCTCGACGGGGCGCTCGACCTGCTGCTGGGCGGCGCCTGCGTCGGCTGCGCCCGGCCGGGGCGGCTGCTGTGCCCGGGGTGCGCGGGCGAGCTGCCGGCCGGGGCGGCGCCGGCCTGGCCGACGCCGGTGCCGGCGGGGCTGGTGGAGCCGTGGGCCGCCGCGGCCTACGACGGCACCGTCCGGGCGATGGTCCTCGGGCTCAAGGAGCGTCGGCTGCTCGGGCTGGCGGGGCCGCTGGCCGCGGCTGCTCGCGGCGGCGGTGGCGTGCGAGCTGCCGCGGCGGCAGCCCGGTCGTGCTCGTGCCGGTCCCGTCGCGAGCCGCGCACGGTGCGTGCGCGGGGCCACGACCCGACCCACGCCATCACCGCCGGCGCGGCGCGACTGCTCGGGCGCGGCGGGCACGACGTCGACCGCGCAGCGGCTGCTCCGGCTGCGGCCGCGGTGTCGTCGACCAGGCCGGGCTCGACGCGGTCGAGCGGGCCGCCAACCTGGCCGGGTCGATGCGCGGTCCGGCGCCGGGCGCTGCGCACGCGCTGCGGGCCGGCGCGAGACCGGTCCGGGCGGTGGTGTGCGACGACGTGCTGACCACCGGCTCGACGGCGCGCGAGGCGCAGCGGGCGCTCGAGGCGGTCGGGCTCGAGGTCGTCCGGATCGCCGTCGTGGCCGCGACACCCGGCGCGTCGGCCGTGCAGGACCTGGGACTTTCCTGAAAGGTGCGCAAGTCCCTTCCGTGCCCACCAGAGGCCGACTAACGTCTGTGTATGGAGTCCACCCGAGGACGTAGAGCCCGGGGGACTCCCCGGGCTCTTCCCGTTCTCAGGCGGTCTTCCTGACCAACCGACAGGACAACGCCTACACGGGAGGTTCACATGGATGTTGTGGTCACCGGACGACACTGCGAGATCACCGACAGGTATCGCAGTCATGTCGAGGAGAAGCTGACCCGGCTCGAGAAGCACGACCACCGGATCATGCGGGTACAGGTCGAGGTCGACTGCGAGGCCAACCCGCGCCAGCGTGACCGCGCCGTCCGGATCGAGCTCACGGCGTTCTCCAAGGGACCGGTGATCCGCGCCGAGGCCGCGGCCGCCGACAAGATGGCCGCGCTCGACCTGGCCCTCGACAAGATGGCCGCCCAGATGCGGCGCGCCGCCGACCGCCGCCGGGTCCACCACGGCCGGCACGCCCCGGTCTCGGTCGGCCAGGCGCTCGCCGACGTCGACGAGGCCGCCGAGCGACGACCGCCGAGGACCGCAGGTCCCGACCGCCAGGTCGGTCCGATCGCGGTCGACCGGCGACGGCCCGCTGGTCGTCCGCGAGAAGACCCACCCGGCCAGCCCGATGACGCTCGACCAGGCGCTCTACGAGATGGAGCTGGTCGGCCACGACTTCTACCTGTTCGTGGACAAGGAGAGCGAGCGGCCCTCGGTCGTCTACCGCCGTCGCGGCTACGACTACGGCGTCATCTCGCTCGACGTCGACCTGAGCCGGCAGGCCGGACGAGCCCGCCCCAGGGCGTGCCCGGTGGTCGGGTCGGCCGTGCGGGTTGGCCCATCTGGGTCACCCCTGCGCGCGTTCGCATGCCCCGTCCGTGCCCGAGGCACCGCCCACTCGTGTCATGATGCGCGGGTGGCGGACAGCGAAACACGGGGAGCCAGAGCCCATCCGGGTCCTGGTCGTCGACGACCAGGAGCTGTTCCGGCGGGGGCTGACGATGCTGCTCGCCGCCGAGCCGGGCGTCGAGGTCGTGGGCGAGGCCGGCGACGGTCTCGAGGGCACCAGCCTGGCGGCGACCGCCGCGCCCGACGTCGTCCTGCTCGACATCCGGATGCCGAAGCGCTCCGGCATCGAGGCCTGCCTGGCCATCAAGGAGGCCGTCCCGTCGGCCAAGATCATCATCCTCACGGTCTCCGACGAGGAGGCCGACCTCTACGAGGCGGTCAAGAGCGGCGCCTCCGGCTACCTGCTCAAGGACTCCTCCATCGAGGAGGTCGCCCAGGCGATCCGGGTGGTCGCCGACGGCCAGTCGCTGATCAGCCCGTCGATGGCGGTCAAGCTGATCGACGAGTTCAAGCAGATGTCGCGCCCCGAGCGTGAGCACGTGCCCGGGCCTGCGGCTCACCGACCGCGAGCTCGAGGTGCTCCGCCTGGTCGCCAAGGGCATGAACAACCGCGAGATCGCCCGCGACCTGTTCATCTCCGAGAACACGGTCAAGAACCACGTCCGCAACATCCTCGAGAAGCTGCAGCTGCACTCGCGGATGGAGGCGGTCATGTACGCCGTCAAGGAGAAGCTGCTCGACCTGCCCTGAGTGCGCCGACCGGGCCGGCATCGTCCGCGCTGTCGGCGGCCGTGGTTGAGTCTCGGCGCGTGACGGACACGCTCTCGCGCGCCCAGGCGCGCCGGATCGCGCTGGCCGCCCAGGGGTTCCTCGACCCGCGGCACACCACGCCGACGATGCGGACCTTCGACCGCACGCTGGAGCGCACCGGCGTGCTCCAGGTCGACTCGGTCAACGTGCTGCAGCGCGCGCACTACATGCCGCTGTTCTCGCGGATGGGTCCCTACGACACCGCACCTGCTGACCCGGGCGGCGGAGAAGCGGCCGCGGCGGCTGGTCGAGTACTGGGCGCACGTCCAGGCGCTGATGCCGGTCGAGCTGTGGCCGGTGATGCAGCACCGGATGGCGTCCTACCGCGCCCAGCAGGGCAAGTGGTGGCAGGAGGTCGACGACGACCTCGCCGAGCGGCTGCTCGCCGAGGTCGCCGCGCGCGGGCCGAGCACCGCCCGCGACCTCGACGACGGCGCGCCGCGCGACAAGCAGCACTGGGGCTGGAACTGGTCGGAGGCCAAGAAGGCCCTCGACTTCCTCTACATGGCCGGCGACCTGGCGGTCGCGGGGCGCAACAGCCAGTTCGAGGTGATCTACGACGTGCCGGAGCGGGTGCATCCCGGCCGAGGTGCTGGCGCTGCCGACGCCGTCGCCCGGAGGAGGCCGACCTCGAGCTGGTGCGCCGCGCGGCGGCCTCGCACGGCGTGGCGACGCTCCGCTGCCTGGCCGACTACTACCGGATGAAGGCCGACGCCGTGAAGCCGGCCGTCGACGTGCTGGTCGAGGAGGGCGAGCTGCTGCCGGTCGCGATCGAGGGCTGGAACCGCCCGGCCTACCTCCACCGCGACGCGCGGCGGCCGCGCAAGGTGGAGGCGCGGGCGTTCCTGAGCCCCTTCGACCCGGTCGTGTGGCTGCGGGAGCGCACCGAGAAGCTCTTCGACTTCCACTACCGGATCGAGATCTACACCCCCGCCGCACAAGCGGGTGCACGGCTACTACGTGCTGCCGTTCCTGCTGCGCGACGAGATCGTCGGCCCGGGTCGACCTCAAGGCCGACCGCAAGGAGGGCCGCCTGGTCGTGAAGTCGGCCTGGGCCGAGGACGGCGCCCCCGAGGACACCGCCGACGAGCTGCGCGAGGAGCTCGACGTGCTGGCGGCCTGGCTGGGCCTCGACAGCGTCAGGATCGAGCCGAAGGGCGACCTGGCGCCGCAGCTCGCGCCGCTGAGCGACGTCCTCGATCGAGGTCGGCGCCCGTGGTCGCGCCCCGGGCAGGGCGCGGACCGCGGCGCCGAGCCGGGCGGCCGCCGCCCGGTGCGGACCGTCGGCCGAGCAGCTCCGCGAGCGCGGCGCGGATCTTCTCCGGTGAGCGACCTTGCGGCCCATGGTCCGCCCGGCGCCCGCGCGCCTCGATGCTGCCTGCCGACGTAGGGCTGGTCGGTCATGGCGTCCATCGGGATGACCAGCGAGGGGCAGGTCGTGGGCCAGCGCCGGCCATGGTCGTGCGCGTGGCCGCCGTGCCCGACCACGACCGAGACCTCGGGCATCACGCTCGGCGTGCGGCACGCCAGCGGTGCAGCTCGACGTTCGGCCGGCACCCGCAGCGCGGCCGGGTCGACCGCGGGGCCGGTGGTGGCGATCGACGCGGGCGTCCAGCGGCGCCGACGGCGTCGAGCACCCGCTGCCAGGTCGACTCGAGCATCCCGGGAACGCGAACGTGCTCAGGCTGACCAGGACGGTCGGCCGCGGAGTCCGGGCGCTCGGCGACGGCGACGACCGGCCCGACCGCGTCAGGTTGGACGACGTCGCCGTGGCCGGAGTCGAGCGTCGGGGATGGTGGCCGCCATGCGTACGGCTCGCCTGCCGTCGAGGAGCGCCAGCGGCCTTGCAGCCCGCGCAGCCGGAGCATGAGCCCCATCGGGCCCTTCGAGGATGCCGCGCGGCAGCACGTGTCGTAGGAGTGCTCGAGGACGACGTAGCGCAGCCCGTCGTCGTGCGCAGCGCGTCCA
This sequence comes from uncultured Actinomycetota bacterium, assembly GCA_963791175.1. Classification (GTDB taxonomy): domain Bacteria; phylum Actinomycetota; class Actinomycetes; order Propionibacteriales; family Nocardioidaceae; genus Nocardioides. The sequence continues at coordinate 121,866 of CAWBRC010000004.1, read as the reverse complement.
TGACGCCGAACAGCAGGCAGTCGACCACGACGAGGTCGGCCGGCCGCGCGGCGAGCTCGCGCGACGACGTCGGCGCCCATCGCCCGGTCGCCGAACGTCGCCAGCATCTTCGAGCGGCGGTCGCCGGCTGCGGTCGAGTCGAACGGGCGCGCGGTCGCGGAGCGCCGCGAACTCCAGCCCGCGCTCGGCGAAGGCTCGACGCCTGCGCGGCGTGGCCGAGGAACCGGACCCGGTGGCCGCGGGCCTTGAGCTCGTCGGCGATGCCGACGGCGGGCGGCACGTTGCCGCCGCCGTCCCAGGTGACGAACAGGATGTCGGCCATGTCAGTCTCTCTTCTCCCGTGGCTGGTCACCGCCGGCACCAGCGCGTGCATGCGCTGCTCGGTGGTGGCGCGCGAGTAGCCGCGGTCGCGGCGCAGCAGCTTCCACGTGTAGACGTCGGTGGCGACGACCAGCAGGTCGAGCGAGCGTCCTCGCGTCGGCGACGACGGCGGGCGAAGGTCGGACCGCACCCAGTCGCGGTGCATCCGTCGGCCGGTCTCGGTCAGCCGGTGGACCTGCTCGTCGGTGGCCTCCTGCGCCAGCATCAGCATGACGGTGTCGCCGCGGAGCTCGTAGTGGTCGACGAGGACCGCGACGCGCCGCGTCGACGTCGCCGTCGGGCGCGACGCCGCTCGTGCGCGACCTCGGCCGATGGCGTAGTCGATGGTCGCCTCGATCAGCGCCGCCCGGCTGCCGAAGTGGCGCAGCACGGTCTGGACGCTGACGCCGGCCTCGCGCGGCGACGTCGTCGAGGGAGATCTCCGAGAACAGCCGCGTGGTCGCCGAGGTCGAACAGCGGCCTCGCGGATCCGGGTCCGGGTGTCCTCCGACGGCCTGCGGCCCGGGCGGTCATGGTGTAGGTGCGCGTCGTTTTCATGTCAGTGGTAGTTGACACCAATAAGGAATTGATGTCAATACCCATTCACGTCAAATATGAGCGCGGCCGCGGCGAGGAACGGTCCTGACCTCGTCGCCCGTTACGATGAACGACGGCGCTCGCAGCGCCCCGTGTGCGCCGTCCGCGCCCCCAACGATCGACCTCGACCCAGGAGTCACCCCACCGTGCCTGCCATCCTCGACAAGCTCCTCCGCATCGGCGAGGGCAAGATCCTCCGCCAGCTCGAAGGCATCTCGCAGGCGGTCAACGCCATCGAGGACGACTTCGTCGCGATGAGCGACGCGGAGCTCCAGGGCATGACCGACGAGTTCAAGGAGCGGCTGGCCAAGGGCGAGAGCCTCGACGACCTGATGCCCGAGGCGTTCGCCACCGTGCGCGAGGCCGCCCGCCGGGTGCTCGGCCAGCGCCACTTCGACGTGCAGATCATGGGCGGCGCGGCGCTGCACCTCGGCAACATCGCCGAGATGAAGACCGGCGAGGGCAAGACCCTCGTCTCGACGCTGCCGGCCTACCTCAACGCCCTCGACGGGCAAGGGCGTCCACGTCGTCACCGTCAACGACTACCTGGCCAAGTTCCAGTCCGAGTGGATGGGCCGCGTCCACCACTTCCTCGGGCTCACCGTCGGCGTGATCCTTCCCGAGATGCGCCCCGACGAGCGGCGCGTCGCCTACGCCTGCGACATCACCTACGGCACCAACAACGAGCTCGGCTTCGACTACCTGCGCGACAACATGGCCGGCTCCATCGAGGAGTGCGTCCAGCGCGGCCACAACTTCGCGGTCGTCGACGAGGTCGACTCGATCCTCATCGACGAGGCCCGGACCCCGCTGATCATCAGCGGTCCGACCCAGGACGAGGTGAAGTGGTACGGCGAGTTCGCCAAGATCGCCCGCGGCCTCGAGCGCGACGTCGACTACGAGGTCGACGAGAAGAAGCGGACCATCTCCGTCCTCGAGCCCGGCATCACCAAGGTCGAGGACCACCTCGGCATCGAGAACCTCTACGAGTCGGTCAACACCCCGCTGATCTCGTTCCTGCACAACTCGATCAAGGCCAAGGAGCTCTTCCACAACGACAAGGAGTACGTCGTCATGGAGGGCGAGGTGCTCATCGTCGACGAGCACACCGGCCGCATGCTGGCCGGTCGCCGCTACAACGACGGCCTGCACCAGGCGATCGAGGCCAAGGAGGGCGTCCAGGTCCGCGAGGAGTACCAGACCCTCGCCACGATCACCCTGCAGAACTACTTCCGCCTCTACGAGAAGCTCTCCGGGATGACCGGTACGGCCATGACCGAGGCCTCGGAGTTCGACAAGATCTACAAGCTCGGCGTGGTCCCGATCCCGACCAACAAGCCGATGGCCCGCATCGACAACGCCGACCTCGTCTACCGCACCGAGGAGGCCAAGTACGACGCCGTCGTCGAGGACATCCGCGAGCGGCACGAGAAGGGCCAGCCGATCCTGGTCGGCACCGTCTCGGTCGAGAAGTCCGAGCACCTCTCCCAGAAGCTGAAGAAGCTCGGCGTCCCGCACTCGGTGCTCAACGCCAAGCAGCACGCCGACGAGGCCAAGGTCGTCGCGGTCGCCGGCCACAAGGGCGCGGTCACGGTCGCCACCAACATGGCCGGCCGAGGCACCGACATCATGCTCGGCGGCTCGGTCGAGTTCCTCGCCGACCAGGAGCTGCGCGAGCCGCGGCCTCGACCCGGTCGAGACGCCCGAGGAGTACGAAGCGGCCTGGCCGGCCACCCTCGAGAAGGTCAAGGAGCAGGTCGCCCGCGACCACGACGAGGTCCGCGACCTCGGCGGCCTCTACGTCGTCGGCACCGAGCGGCACGAGTCGCGCCGCATCGACAACCAGCTGCGCGGTCGTTCCGGCCGCCAGGGCGACCCGGGCGAGTCGCGGTTCTACCTCTCGCTCCAGGACGAGCTGATGCGGCTCTTCAAGTCCGACTGGGTCGACCGGGTGCTCCAGGTCCTCAAGATCCCCGACGACGTCCCGATCGAGAACAAGCGGGTCACCAACGCGATCGCCAACGCGCAGGGCCAGGTCGAGTCGCAGAACTTCGAGTCCCGCAAGAACGTCCTCAAGTACGACGACGTCATGGACCGCCAGCGCAAGGTGATCTACGGCGAGCGCCGCGAGGTGCTCGAGGGCGCCGACATCGAGGAGCAGGTCCGCACCTTCATCGACGACGTCGTCACCGGCGTCGTCACCGGCGCCACCCAGGAGTTCGCCGAGGAGTGGGACCTCGAGCAGCTGTGGACCGACCTCAAGCAGATCTGGCCGGTCTCGCTCGACCTCAAGCAGCTCGACGGAGGAGCACGGCGGCGCGGCCAACATCGACCGGGACGAGCTGATCGAGGAGCTCCAGAAGGACGCCCAGGCGGCCTACGACGCCCGCGAGGCCGAGGTCGGCGAGGAGGTCATGCGCGAGCTGGAGCGGCGGGTGCTGCTCTCGGTGCTCGACCGCAAGTGGCGCGAGCACCTCTACGAGATGGACTACCTGCGCGAGGGCATCTACCTGCGCGCCTACTCCCAGCGCGACCCGCTGGTCGAGTACCAGCGCGAGGGCTTCGAGATGTTCGCCGCGATGATGGACGGCATCAAGGAGGAGTCGGTCGGCTTCCTGTTCAACCTCGAGGTCTCGGTCGAGGACGGACGAGGACGGCGACGACGAGGACGAGGTCGAGATCGAGGAGCCGATGCGCCGGGTGATCGGCGACTTCGTCCCCGGCCCGACGACGAGGTCGACGCCGACGACCCGCTGGTCGCCTCCGGCCCCGCCGAGCAGCCCAACGAGGAGCTCGAGTCTCCGGCCGCGGCGTTCGTGCGCAGCCCGCAGATCAAGGCCAAGGGGCTCCAGCAGGCCGGCAGCCGCAGAAGCTGTCCTACTCCGCGCCCATCCGAGGGCGGCGAGGTCGAGGTCAAGGGCAGCACGGTCACCGACGACGACGACCCGTTCGCCAAGGTGGGCCGCAACGCGCAGTGCCCCTGCGGGTCGGGCAAGAAGTACAAGATGTGCCACGGCCGGCCCGGTGGTCCGACCGGGCTGACCGCGCGCGCCGCCGGGCGGCTGACGGCGAGCACCGGGTCCCGGCGACGCCCGGGACCGGTGCCTCGAGCGCTGTCAGGCGCGTCGTTGTCGCCCGGAGACCGTTCCGTGTCCGTCTCGTGACCAGCGGTGAACTAGCCTCCCAGCACTCGTCGAGTGGGGACTGGGAGGGCGGCTTCTGTGTGGAGCAGGATCCGCCACCGCCGCCTGCAGGCGCTGTCGCTCGTCGCGCTCGCCGCGCTGCTGACCACCAGCCTGTGCCTCGGGTCCGCTCTACCAGCGCGCGATGGAGCAGGCGCTGGCCGGCTCGGCGCTGGCCAACGCGTCGCCGGCCCAGCGCGCGCTGCGGCTCAGCTCGGACACGCTCACCGCCCAGCAGCTCGTGGCCGACCTGCCCGCCACGCTCGATCAGTACGTCGAGGCCCCGGTCACGTCGGCCTCGGTGCCGGTCTCGGTCCCGCTGCCTGACGGTCAGAGCTCGGTCGCCACCCGGCTCTTCGCCGCGGCCGACGCCTGCCGGCGGCTCGAGGTGACCGAGGGCGACTGCCCGACGCGGGCCGGCCAGGTGATGGTCAGCGCGGACGACGTGGCCACGAACGGCTGGACCGTCGGCAGCCAGGTCGACGGTCACCGAGCGGGTCGACCAGCTCTTCGACGGGGACGAGCCGCCGCACGGCCCGGTGACCATCGTGGGCGTCTACGCGCCGGACCCGGACGACGACTGGCTCGGCGCGCCGATCACGGGCCGGGCCGGTCACGCGATCCAGGACGTCGGCGTCGCCACCGACGACTGGGTGACCGTCGCCGAGACGATCCTCGGCGCCGCGGTCACGCCAGTGGTACCGCACCTCGAGCTCGGTCGCCTGGCCCGTCGGGGCACGTCGACCACGACGAGCTGCTCCGGATCGGGCCCGTCGATCGACGCCTACCGCGCCGACGAGCTCTCCGGCAGTGCGGTCGTCGCAGGTGCGCGTCGAGACCGACCTCCCGACGCTCGCCGAGCGACGTCGCCGACGGGCAGCGACCAGGGCCGGACCACCGTGGTGGTCCTCGTGGTCCAGCTGCTCGTGCTGGTGGCCGTGGTGCTCTGGATGGTCCTCGTCGCCGCCACCGACGACCGGCGTCCCGAGCTCGCGCTGGCGCGGCTGCGCGGTCGCGGCCGGCGCGGCGCCGCGGCGTACCTCCTCGCGGAGCTGGTCCCGGTCACCCTGGCTGGGCGTCGCGGTCGGGGTGCTCGTCGCGCCCTTCGTCATGAGCGCTGGTCGCCTCGGTCGTCTTCCCGGTCCCCGTGCCCCGGGAGCTGCCGGGCGGCTACCTGCTCGCCGCCCTCGGCTCGGCGGTCTTCGTCCTCGCTCGTGGTGCTGGCGGCGGCGCGGCGGGCGGTGCGAGAGCCGGTCGACTCGCTGCTCCGCGCGGTGCCCGGCCCGGCACACCGGTACCGGGGCCGGCGTCGCCGAGGTCGCCATGGTCGTCTTCTCGCTGACCGCGGTGGTCGCGCTGGTCACCGGGAACCTCGAGGGGCCGCTGGCCACCCTGGCGCCGACCCTGCTCGCCGTCGCCGTCGGCCTGCTCCTCGGTCGCGCGCTCGGGCCCGCGACCCGGCTCGCCTCGACGCCGGCTGCTGCGCAGCGGCCGGGCGGTGGCCGCGGCCGGCATCGTCAACGCCGTACGCCGGCCCTCGGCGCGCCGGATCCTGGTGATGGTCGTGGTGGCCAGCGCGCTGTTCGTCTTCTGCGTCGACGCGCTCGTCACCGGCCAGCACAACCGCGCAGAACGCCGCCGAGCAGGCAGAACGGCGCGCCCTACGTCGCTCGCGATCCAGGCCGCGACGCCTGCATCGACGTCGTCGCCGCGGTGGCCGAGGCCGACCCGGACCGGCGAGCACCTCACCCCCGTGGTGACGACACCACCGGGACGTCCCGATCGGGTGGGGGCGCGACCGTCGCGGTGGACCCGACGGCCTTCCCGCGGGTGGCCTACTTCCCGCTGTCCAGACCCAGCCGGGACGACTGGGCCGCGATCGGCGCGCCGCAGGTCGATCCGGTCCGGCTGACCGGCGCGACCCTCGCGGGCACGGTCGACGCGGCCGAGATCCGGTTCTCGCCGGGCCGTCCGCGACCGGGTCGACGACGCTCGCGCATCGGTTCTCCAGCTGCAGGACGCCGACGGCCTCACCCGCCACGTGCCGACCTGGCGGTGATCCCGCCGGCTCGACCGCGGCGGTCGCGTTCTCGGTGTCGGTCCCGTGCGCCGAGGGTGCATCGTCACCGGGCTGACCGGTGTCGACGCCGCCCGGTGGTCGAGCTCGCCGGGCACCGTGGTCCTGCGCGACCTCACGTTGACGGCGCGCCGTACTCAGCCTCGGCCAGACCGCGGGACTGGCGCCGGATCAGCGGACGACGGCGGCTCGCTCGTCCCGGCCGAGGACGCCGCGGGCAACCTCGGGGTCACCATGACGACCGCCGGCGGCGCGACCGCCGGTCATGTACGCAGCACGTGGGTGCCCGAGCCGGTGCCGGCCCTGGTCACCACGGAGGAGGACGTGACGTTCACCGCGCCGGGCCTCGAGGACCAGGTCAACATGACGGTCGCGGGCACCCTGCCCGGGTGCCCGGGTCGCCGCCGGGCTCGCGGCGTCGTCGACGTGACGGGCTGCTGCGCGGCGCCCGGACTCAGGCATCACCAGCGACATCGTGAGCGTGTGGTCGGACGACGCGGGCGCCGTGTCCGGCGTCCGGAACGACGCTCAGGGAGCACGGCGTCGTCGTCGACGACGTCACCACCATCGACGACGTCCGCGACGACCTCGACGCCTCGCCCGCGGCCTGGAGCCTCGCCCTGTCGGTCCTCGTCGGCGGTGGCGGCGATCCTCGTCGCGATGCTGGTCATGATCGTGGCGACCGCCACCACCTGGCGGGCCCGCGCCACCGACCTCGCCGCGCTGCGGATGGCCGGCCTCTCCGACCGCTCGCTGCGCCGGCTGGAGCTGCTCGGCCAGCTCCCGGTGGTCGCTGGTCGGGGCCCTGGCCGGCGTCGCCTGCGGCGTGCGTCGCGGCGGTCCTGGCCCTGCCCGGCGTACGCCAGTTCACCGACCCACCAGACGTGGACACCACCGACTTCGCCACCCCCTGGGCCGTCGGTGCTCGTCGCGGCCGCGGTGGCCCTGCGTGCTGCTCACCGCGCTGGCGGTGGCCACCTCGCGGTGGACCGCGCGCCGCGCCCCCCTGAACCGGATCCGGGACGTGGTCTATGACCACCGAGCTGACCCTGACCCACAGCGCCACTCGCCCCGCGCGGGCTCGCGGTGCGGACCCGTGGTCTGGTGCACGTCTACCGCGGCGAGGGGCGCGACGTCGCGGCGCTGGCCGGCGTCGACCTCACGGTGCGCACCGGGGAGATGATCGCCCTGCTCGGGCCCTCCGGCGCCGGCAAGTCGACGCTCCTGTCCCTGCTGGCCGGGCTGTTCCGGCCGACCGCCGGCAACGTCTTCGTCGGCGACCTCGACCTCACCAGCGCCCCGCAGCGCGACCTCGACCGCTGCACGCCACCGACGTCTCGCTGATGCTGCAGGGCGCGGGTCGCAACCTGCTGCCGTTCCTCACCCCGAACCAGAACATCGAGTTCGCCCAGGAGGCCGCCCGCGCCCTCGACCCCGACGGGGACCGGCGCCCCTCGGCACCCACCCTGCTGGGCATGGTCGGCCTGGCGGACCAGGGCGACGAGCACGCTCGACCGGCTCACCCCCGGGCAGCTGCAGCTGGTCACCCTCGCCGTCGTCCTGGCCACCGGGCCGGGGCTGCTGCTCGCCGACGAGCCGACCAGCCGGCTCGACCACGCCGCCCGCGACCGGGTGCTGGCCGCCCTGGCCAAGGTCAACCGCGAGCTCGGCACCACGATCATCCTGGTCACCCACGACCGCGACGTCGCCCGCTGGATGCCCCGCACGGTGACGATCCGCGACGGCCGGATCGGCGGCGAGGGCCGCTGCGGGGGAGGAGTACGCCGTGGTCACCGCCGACGGGTTCCTGCCGCTGCCCGCGCACGCCCTCGAGGTGCTGCCGCCCGGCACGCTGGTGCGGCTCGAGCTCGAGGACGGCGAGTACCGGCTGCGCGTGGAGGACAACCTGTGAGCCGCCTGGTGCTCGACGACGTCGAGGTGAGGTACGGCGGCCTGGTCGCGGTCGCGCCGCTCTCGCTCTCGGTTCCCGCCGGCCGGCTGCTCGCGATCACCGGTCCCTCGGGTGCGGGCAAGACATCGCTGCTGTGGCTGATGGCGGGGGCGCTGGAGCCCGGACCGGGGCCGGGTCGAGTGGGACGGGACGCCGGTCGGCCGGCGGCCGGAGGCGGCGGCCCGCGGGATCGCCGTGGTGCCGCAGGGCAACGGCCTCGCGGCCGTGCTCACGGCGTACGAGAACATCGTGGTGCCGCTGCTCGACCGCGGGCTGACGTCGGTCGGATGCGGACACGCGGGCCCGGGAGGCGCTGACGGTGGTCGGCCTCGAGGAGTGGGCAGAACACCTCGTCGAGGAGCTCTCCGGTGGCCAGCAGCAACGGGTCGCGGTCGCGCGGGCGCTCGCGGCCCAGCCCGACCTGCTCCTGGCCGACGAGCCGACCAGCGACCTCGACGGCCGCAACCGCGAGATGGTGCTCGCCGCGCTGCGGGCCGTCGCCGAGCGTGGCTCGGTCGTCGTGCTGGCGACCCACGATCCCGAGGCGGCCGCGGCGGCCGACGGCGAGCTCGCCCTCGACGAGGGCGTGGCGACCTGGGTCCGGCCGCTCACCTGAGCCGTCGACGATCAGCAGAACTCCATCGCCGTGCACACCCAGCGGTCCTCGCGCTTCTCGAACCGCAGCGCGAGCGCCCGGGACCGGGCGCCGTAGCGCACCCGGGCGCTGGCCTCGGCGACCGTCGGGCTGACGAAGCTGGTGTGCACGCTCACCACGTGCGGGCGCACCGGCTGCACCCGGCCGACGCCGGGCTGGTGGCCTCCGGCCCGCGCGACGAGCACCGCCCGGCGGTGCAGGTCGGCGTAGACCGGGCCGGAGGTCCAGCGCAGCAGCTGGCTCGCGGGCGGTCGCCGCCGACGATCTCGACGCGTGGCCTGGACGAAGCGGTGCACCCACTGCTCGAGCCGGTCCCGCTGGCTGCGGGTCGATCGGCACCACGTCGGCGTCCGCGCGGGACGCCAGCGGCCGGTGGCACCTCCGGCGGCGCGTGCCGCGGGCTGAGGTCGAGGGCGAGGGTGCCCTGGACGGAGGCGACCGGGACGCGGAGCGGGGTGATGGTCATCGCGGCTCCTTCGTGAGCTCCAGGACCTGGCCCGGGCGGATCAGGTCGGGATCGGGGCCGATGACGCCGCGGTTGCGGCGGTAGACGCGCGTGCCAGCGCGCGATGACCTGCCGGTCGGTCGGCCGTGGCCGCGCAGGTCGCGCGCGGCGAGCGCCCAGAGGCGTGTCGCCGGGGCGGACGACGACGTGCGTGGTGCCCGGCGGCGGGCCGGGCCCTCGGCCCGCTCGGGCAGCGGCAGCCCGGACAGCGGGTCGGGACCGCCGGTGTCCGTGGCGGGGGCGGCGTGGTCGGCGGCGCCGGCCGAGCAGCGCTCGGCCGAGCGCCACGCGCCCCGCACGCGGCCAGCGCGAGGCGGCGGACGCCGCGCCGCCGGGCCGGGGCGTCCCGCGCCACGCGTCGGCCACGCCGGCCATGGCCTGCAGCCAGGCCCAGCCCGACGGCCAGGACCAGGGCGGCCAGGCAGAGCCGGACCAGCGCCGCCTCGGTCCGGGGTGGCCGGCTGCCTGGCCGCGGCGTGCGGACCAGCACCGCGGCCGCCCCCCACAGGGCCGCGGTGAGGCCGATCGCCACGGCCAGGCAGCGCGGCCGGCTGGCCGCCAGGCGTACAGCATTCCCGAGAGTTTCCTTGCGTTTGCTTCTGTTTGCGTCACTCAACGTCTGTTTGACGACGGTCGTCAAGGCGTCTCTCCACAGCCGCGCAGGCGCGTCCGTGGCAGGGTCGGGGCGTGTGCTGGGAGGAGGAGCTGTTCGCCTACCTCGACGACCTCGAGGGACAGGCGGCGCGCTGTACGCCGCGCGAGCGCGCGCCCGAGCTCGCCGACCGCAGCCGTGCGGAGTACCAGTCCGGTCACGCTGGCCTCCCGCCTGCATGGCGGCAGCGTCGACCTCGACGTCACCCTCGAGCTGCTGGGCGTCGGGGCGGTGTCCGGTCGGCTGACCCGGGTCGCCACCGGCTGGTGCCTGCTGCGCGGCGCCGGGCCAGGACTGGGTGGTCCGGCTCGACGCCGTCGCTGCCGTGCACGGCGCGCTCGGACCGCGCCGTCCCCGAGCTGGCCTGGCCCGCCGTCGCCCGGCTCGGCCTGGGCGCCGCCCTGCGCCGCCTCGCCGACGACGCCGAGCCGTGCTCGCTGCACCTCACCGACGGCCGCCGCCACGACGGCACGCTCCTCCGGGTCGGTGCCGACTTCGTCGAGGTCGCCACCGGGCGAGGCGGGCCGGGTCGTGGTCGTCGGCTTCGCCCACCTCGCGGCGGTGCAGTCGCGGCGCTGAGCCGCGCCAGGGCAGCTCGGGGCCGCTCGGGCGGCTCAGGCGGCCTGGAGGGCGGCCGAGCCGGGCAGGAGCGCCGGGGGGCAGGCGCAGTCGTCGCCGCAGGCGAGGAAGGTGTGCACCTCGTGGCCGCAGCGCGGGCACGGCAGGTCGTGCGAGAGGTGCTGGTCGTTGGCCTGGACGGTGTCCCACATGGCTGATCGCCTCCTTCACCCTCTCCACGAACGGCGGCCGCGTGGTACGACACGGTGCGCGGAAAGTCGTCCCACAAGAAGGCGACCGGGATAGCCTCCTGCGCGTGACCGAGGCCAACGACCCCGCTCCGACCACCGACCAGAACCAGCCGGTCCCACCGCCGCCCGCGCCCGCCGCGCCGCCGGTGCCGGCCGGCGCGGCCGTCCCGGCGTACGCCGGCGCAGTCGGCCCCGCACCGCTCGGCAAGATCCGCAGCACCGGGACGTGCATCCTGCTCACGATCGTGACGCTCGGTTTCTACAGCTGGTACTGGTACTACAAGACCCACGACGAGATGAAGCAGCACTCCGGCGCCGGGATCGGTGGCGGGCTCGCGCTGATCCTCGCGATCTTCGTGGGCATCGCGATGCCGTTCGTGAGCTCGACGAGGTCGGTGGCCTCTACGAGCGCCGCGGCCAGGTCAAGCCGGTGAGCGCGGCGACGGGGCTGTGGGTGCTGCTGCTCGGTTGGTTCTTCTTCGTCGGCCTGATCGTCTGGTTCGTGAAGACCAACGGCCAACGCGCTCGACGGCCTACTGGCGCTCGGCGTCGGCGCGCCACGAGGCTGACGCCGCGACGGGCTCGTGCAGTGTCGCCGCAGCCAGGGGTGTCAGGTGCGCACCGGCAGAGGTCGTGGGAGGGCGGGCGAGGCTCGCCCTCCTTGAGCGGCCGCAGGCCCTTGCGCTTGGGCGGCGTCGTCTCGGCGTCGTTCATCGCCTCGATGATGTGCTTGCGGACGATGGTGCGCGGGTCGAGGTCGCGGAGCTCGAGGTCGGCGTACTCCGGGCCGAGCTCCTCGCGCAGCTCGTCGCGGGCGGCGTCGGCGAACTGCGTGCCTTGCGGAGCATCTGGCCGGCCTGGCGGGCCAGGTCGGGGAGCTTGTCGGGGCCGAAGACGAGCACCGCCACGAACATGATGACGGCGAGCTCCGGCAGGCCGACTCCGAACACGGCGGGCTAGCCTAGAGCCGGCCGGCGGGGGTGAGCCCGAGCTGCATGCCGGCGAGGCCGCGGCCGCGGCCGGCCAGCGTGTCGGCGACCGAGCGCAGCACGACGGCGGCGGGCGAGGTCGGGTCGGAGTCGACGATCGGCTTGCCGGTGTCGCCGCCCTCGCGCAGCGACGAGGTCGAGGGGCACCTGGCCGAGCACGGGCACGTCGTACCCGAACCGGCTCGACAGCGTCTCCGCGACCCGGTCGCCGCCACCGGAGCCGAACACCTCGAGCCGGTGGTCCTCGCCCGTCCGCGGCGCAGTGCGGGCAGGGCAGGTAGGACATGTTCTCGACGACGCCGACCACGCGCTGGTGCATCATCGAGGCCATCGTGCCGGCGCGCTCGGCCACCTCGGCGGCGGCCTCCTGCGGCGTCGTGACCACGACGACCTCGGCGCCCGGCAGGTGCTGGCCGAGCGAGATCGCGACGTCGCCGGTGCCGGGCGGCAGGTCGAGCAGCAGCACGTCGAGGTCGCCCCAGTAGACGTCGGCGAGCATCTGGACCAGGGCCCGGTCGAGCATCGGGCCGCGCCAGGCGACGACCTGGTCGCGCCGCGGCTTGAGCATGCCGATCGAGATGACCGAGACGCCCGACGCGGTCGGCACCGGCATGATCAGGTCCTCGACCTGGGTGGGCCGGGCGTCCGCCACGCCGAGCATCGCGGGCACCGAGTGGCCGTAGATGTCGGCGTCGACGACGCCGACCCTGAGCCCCTGGCCGGCCATCGCGAGCGCCAGGTTGACGGTCACCGACGACTTGCCGACGCCGCCCTTGCCCGAGGCGATCGCGAAGACCTTGGTCAGCGACCCGGGCTGCGCGAAGGTGATGTCGCGCTGGGCCTTGCCGTCGCTGAGCAGGTCCTTGAGCCCCGCCCGCTGCTCGGCCGACATCACGCCCAGCGTGAGCTCGACGTCGGTGACGCCCGGCGACCGCGCGGACGGCGGCGTTGACGTCGCGGGTGATGGTGTCCTTCATCGGGCAGCCGGCGACGGTGAGGAGCACCGTCAGCGCGCGACCCCCGGCGTCGTCCACCTCGACCGACTCGACCATCCCGAGGTCGGTGATCGGGCGCTTGATCTCGGGGTCGATCACGGTGCCGAGGGCGGTGCGGACCTGCTCGAGGAGGGGGGTGCTCATGATCCTCCAAGGGTAGTCGGGCCACCTCGGCTCACCCGGTGCGCCGGTGGCCTCGTCACCTTCTTCGGAGCGGTCCGCCTTCTCGGATCGCTCGTCGAGGTCGCTGAGCAGCGAGCGCAGCTCCGAGCGCAGGAAGTCGCGGGTCGCGACCTCGCCGACGGACATCCGCAGCGAGGCGACCTCGCGGGCCAGGAACTCCATGTCCGCGTGCGCCCGGGCGTCGGCCTGCCGGTCCTGCTCGGCGATCACCCGGTCGCGGGCCTCCTGGCGGTTCTGGGCGAGCAGGATCAGCGGCGCGGCGTACGACGCCTGCAGGCTGAGCATCAGGGTCAGGAAGATGAACGGGTACTCGTCCCAGCGCAGGTCCTCGGGCGCCAGGAGGTTCCAGAGCACCCAGACGACGACGAACAGCGTCATGTAGATGAGGAACTTCGCGGTCCCCATGAACCGCGCGAACTGCTCGGCGAAGACGCCGAACATGTCGGAGTCGTAGGTCGGGCGGCGGACGAGCTGGCGCCGGGCCTCGCGCGGGGTGTCGAGGCGCGCCGCGGCGGGCGCTGGAGTCAGCCACTGCGCACCGCCCGGTCGCGCCAGTTCTCCGGGAGCATGTGGTCGAGCAGGTCGTCGACGGTCACCGCGCCGAGCAGGTGGCCGTTCTCGTCGACGACCGGTGCGGCGACCAGGTTGTACGTCGCCAGGTGGGCGGCCACCTCGTCGATCGTCGCCTCGGAGCGCAGGTTCTCCATCGACTCGTCGAGCGCGCCCGCCACCAGCGTGGACGGCGGCTCGCGCAGCAGCCGCTGGATGTGGGCGACGCCGAGGAACCGGCCGGTCGGCGTCTCCAGCGGCGGCCGGCACACGTAGACGAGCGCGGCCAGCGCCGGGCGTGAGGTCGGGGTTGCGGACGTGCGCCAGCGCGTCGGCGATCGTCGCGTCCGGCCCGAGGATCACCGGCTCGGAGGTCATCATCGCGCCGGCGGTGTTCTCGACGTACGACATCAGCCGCTTGACGTCCTCGGCCTCGTCCGGCTCCATCAGCTGGAGCAGCGCCTCGGCGGTCTCGGGCGGCAGCTCGGCGATCAGGTCGGCCGCGTCGTCGGGGTCCATCTCCTCGAGCACGTCCGCGGCCCGCTCGTCGGCCAGGAAGCCGAGGATCTCGACCTGGTCCTCCTCGGGCAGCTCCTCGAGCACGTCGGCGAGCCGCTCGTCGGTGAGCGCGGCCACCACGGCCGAGCGCCGCTCGGGCGGCAGGTCGTGGATCACGCTGGCGGCGTCGGCCGGGCGCAGCTCGTTGAGCGCGTGGAGCAGCCGGGTCGCGCCCTGCGTGGGCTCGGGCCGGGCCAGGCCGGTGACCTCGCTCCACTCGACCACGTGGGTCTGGCCGCGCCGGCGCAGCGCCTTGGCCGGCTCCTGGACGGCGACCCGGCTGAGCACCCAGTCGCGGTTGCGGGCCTGCTCCATCGCGACGTCGTAGACGGTGCCGGTGATCCCGGTGGTCGTGATCGTGACCTTGCGGTCGAGCAGCTCGCCCATCACCAGGGTCTCGGTCGAGCGCTGCTCGAACCGGCGCATGTTGAGCAGCCCGGTCGTGTAGACCTGCCCGCTGTCGATGTTGGTCACCCGGGTCATCGGCACGAAGATCCGGCGCCGGCCGAACACCTCGGCCACCATCCCCAGCACCCGCGGCTGGCTGCCCTCCGAGCGGATCGCCACCACGAGGTCGCGCACCTTGCCGACCTGGTCCCCCTGGGGGTCGAAGATCGGCAGGCCGACCAGGCGGGCGGCGTACACGCGGGAGGGGGCCGTGCTCACGCGGCCACGCTACCGGTGGGCGGGCCCGCGACGACGGAACGGAGCCGGGGGCAGAACCGTCAAGAATGGGACTGGCTGGTCCGCGCTCGCGGGGTACCCTGGCGAGGCCGGATTTCGTCGTGCGGGGCCCAGATCGGGTGGCCGCGAACAGGTACCTGGGAGGGGGCCGTGTCGAAGCACGCGATGCCGCGCTCCCGGCGCCTGGGCCACCTCAAGGTCGTCGCGACCGTGGTCCTCGTCGTCGCCTTCGTGACGCTGTTCGTGGGCGGTGCGACCGGGATGATCGGCGCTCCGGGCGACGGCGGCGGTGACGACCGACCGTCGCCGCGGACGTCGGGTCGCCGACGACCAGCGCGGAGGGCCGACAGCCGGTGGCCGTCAGCGACGGCACCGACGACGCCCCGGCCCCGACCGACGAACCGACCGAGGTCGTCACCGACGTGCCCCCGCAGGACGTCAAGGACGCCAAGAAGCTCAAGCGGTCGCTGGCCTGGCTGCGCCGCGGCCTGGCCGACGAGACGACGTTCCGGGTCGGCACCTTCAACGTGCTCGGCAGCTCGCACACCGCCAAGTCGGCGGCAACAAGCGCGGCTACGCCTCCGGCGCCACCCGGATGGGCATGGCCTACTCGCTGATCAACCAGGCCGACCTCGACGTGGTCGGCTTCCAGGAGTTCGAGGACCCGCAGTACGCCCGGTTCCGGTCGCTGGCCGGCTCGCGGTGGGACGTCTACCCCGGCCCGACCCTCGACCGCGGCTCGATCCGCGACTCGATCGCCTGGCGCACCGACGTGTGGAAGCTGGTCGAGGCCAACAGCATCGCGCATCCCCTACTTCGGCGGCCGACCTGATCCGGCGCCCCGTGATCAAGCTCGAGAACATCGAGTCCGGGCCGCGAGGTGTGGTTCTTCAACACCCACAACCCCGCGACCACGCCCAGCCACGGCAACAACGCCCGCTGGCGCGGCGTGGCGGTCAGCATCGAGATCCGGCTCGCCAACGAGCTCGCCGCCGACGGCACCCCGGTCGTGTTCACCGGCGACTACAACGACCGCGCCGAGGTCGTTCTGCCCGATCGTCGGGGGCACCGACCTCGAGGCCGCCAACGGCGGCGGCTACTCCGGCGGCTGCGACACCCCCGACCGACATGGACGTCGACTGGATCTTCGGCTCCGGGATGCGAGTTCTCCGGACTTCGTGAGCGCCAGCCAGGGCATCGTCGGCCGGGTCAGCGACCACCCGTTCGTCTACGCCGAGGCCTACATCCCCGAGGAGCCGCTCGGCGGCGACCGCCCGGCGCGGAGCCGACGCCCACCGGCGACCCGTCGCCGACTCGGACGACAGCTCCGAGCCGACCGGCGGCTGCCCCGTGGCTTTGGCCGCGTCCTGGCCGACGCGTGGCGTCTACGTCGAGCCGCCGAGTGCTGGTGCAGCGTTGCCGCTCGCTGCGGCCCGCTCACGGCCGGAGCGGCGTGCGTCGGGCGACGGGCGTCGGGGTCGGACGTCGGCGGTCGGGGCGGGCGGACGGCGGTGGCGGCGGCAGGATCGGGGTGACGTACGGCACTGATCCGCGGTGACTGCCGGCTGGTGAACCGCAGCACGCCGCGAACAGCGACCGCCGGGCGTCGTAGAGGTTGCTCGCGGTCGTAGTTGTGGCCGCCCGGGCAGTTGCCGCCGAGCTCGGGGCAGGTCCACGCGTGGAAGAACAGCAGCGGCTCGCCGCTGGCGCCGCGGCCGAGGTCGGCGCCGCCGGGGCCGCACAGCCCGCTCTTGCTGGCTGTCGACCAGCACCTGCCGCTTCGACCTCGACCAGTCGGTGAGCTTCGCCGAGCGACGGAAGGTGGTCTTGTAGCTGCACTCGCCGAACTCGCCCTCGGAGGTGAGCAGCACGTACTGCCGCCCGCGGCGCACCATCGTCGGGTTCTCGATCACGCCGCCGCGGCGGACCAGCTCGGTGCTGCGCGCCTTGCCCGTCCGGGCGGCCGCTGCCCGGCAGCTCGACCAGCCGGATCGAGGACGGCGTGCCCTGGGTGCGGTACAGCAGGTACTGGTGCCGCCGCTTGTCCTTGAAGAAGTCCGGGTCGATGACGCCGCCCTTGGGCATGTTGCGGTCGCGTCGCTTGATCTTGTCGTACGCCGGCGGGGCGGCCGCCTGCCTGGGGCAGACCAGCGGCCGCTCGTCGGGCACGAAGGCTCCGGTCGGGTCGGTGGCCGTGGCGACGCCGATGCAGCGCCCGTCCAGGCCGAGGCCGGCCACCTCGGCGGAGAAGTAGAGCAGCCACAGACCGTTGACCTGGACCAGGTCGGAGGCCCAGTAGCGGCCGCTGATGGCCCAGCTGGGCTGCACCGTCAGGGCGGACGGGATGTTCTGCCACGGTCCGCCGGGCTGCGGGGCGAGCGCGCGGGGCGCGCCCGGCCCGGTCGAGACGGCGACCCAGCCGCCGGCGTACCGCGCCACCGTGGGGTCGGCGACGCCGCGGTAGGACAGCACCGGCTGGGCGCCCAGGACCCGGTCGCGTGAACGTGACCGGAACCGCGCCGCCGCGGTGCGCCGCGCGGAGGGCGGCCTGCCTGCTGGATCTTGGCCAGCGCCGGCCTTCGAGTGGCCCGGGCACCCAGCTCGCGGCGCCGACCTTCGGGGCGTGCGGACCCGCCTTGCTGCGCGGGCCGCGCCGCGCGGCGGTGCCCGGGACGCTCCCGGATGCCACGAGGAGGCGACCAGGGTCATGCACCAGGGCCAGGACGAGGCCGGTCACCGCGACAGCGGACGACCGACGTTCTGCGAACCAGAGACATGTGCACCCAATGCCAAGTCGTAGCGTCGTCGGACAGGTCGTCGTTGAGGGGTCACCTCATCATGGAGACGCGGTCGGCGCGAAATCGGTTGGGTGTCGCGGGGCACTAGAGTCGCGGCCCGTGAGCACCGCCCTCCGTCGAGTCCCGGGCCTGGGGTTCCTGGCCGAGTGAGCGACGTGACCGTCGACGCCGACGGCGTCCGCGCCCGCGCGCCGCAGGAGGCGGTGCTCGACGTCCTCTTCGACGGCCGGCGGATCCTGTCGTTCTGGCTGCACCGCGACGGCGGTCGCGGGACGGCCAGCGGCTGGCTCGTTCGCCTGGCCCAAGACGCTGCGGGAGTTCCTCGACGGCACCGCCGACGTTCACGGTGGTCGTCACCCGGACCGGCGAGGAGGTCTTCCGCCGGGAGGTCGACGCTCGGCTCCGGGTCGCGGCCGGATCGAGGTGGTCAACCGCAACGGCCAGCCGATCAGCCTCGACAAGTACCTGCGCCGGGTCGTCGCCTTCGACACCCGCAGCCGCGAGGAGCTCGAGCCGCTGCTCGACGCCATCGACGAGTGTGATCGCGGCGCTGCGCGACGTCGGCGTCGAGGCGTTCCTGGCCTACGGCACGCTGCTCGGCGCCGTCCGGGAGGGCAAGGTGATCGGCAACGACAGCGACGCCGACCTCGGCTACGTCAGCCACCACACCCACCCGGTCGACGTGATCCGCGAGTCGTTCCGGATCCAGCGGGCGCTGATCGGCCTCGGCTACCGGATCACCCGCTACTCCGCGCTGGCCTTCAAGGTCGACGTCGACGAGGGCGACGGCGTGGTCCGCGGCCTCGACGTCTTCGGCGGCTTCCTGATGGACGGCCACCTGCACCTGATGGGCGAGATCCGCGAGCCGTTCGAGGAGTCCTGGATCTTCCCGCTCGGCACCACCACCCTCGAGGGCCGCACCTTCCCGGCGCCCGCCGACCCCGACCGGCTGCTCACCGCGACGTACGGCGCCTCGTGGCGGGTGCCCGACCCGGCCTTCCACTTCGCGCCGCCGGCCACGACGGTGCGCCGGCTCAACGGCTGGTTCCGCGGCCTGCGCGTGGGCCGGGCCCGCTGGGACCGGATCTACTCGCGGGTGCTCAAGGGCGATGCCCGAGCCGTCGCCGTTCGTCGCATGGGTCGGCCAGCGTCGAGCCGGAGCGCCGGCGACGTACGTCGACCTCGGCTGCGGCCGCGGCGCCGACGTCCTGTACATGGCGAGCGCGGGGTGCCGTCGCTCGGGCTGGACTTCCAGCCGCGCTCGTTCGCCGAGGCGGAGCGGCAGACCGCGGACAACCGGCCTCGTGACGTACCTGGCGCTGAACCTGCTCGAGATCCGCCAGGTGCTGCCGGCTCGGCGCGACCTGCGCCCGCCGGCCCGGGCGCCGGTGCTCACCGCCCGACACCTGGTCGACACGCTCGACCCAGAGGCCCGCGCGCGAGCAGCTGTGGCGGCTGGCCGGATGATGCTCGCCGGCGAGGGCGGGCGGGCGGCTCTACCTGGAGTTCCTGGCCCAGGTTCGGCGACGGACGGGTACGCCGGGCCAGCAGCGGGTCGCGGCGCCGCAGCCTGCGAATGATCGTGGCGGAGCTCGAGGCGGCTGGGGCGCCACGGTCGTGCACCGCGAGACGATCCCGGTCTCGGACTCACCGGGCGCCTCGAAGGTGTGCCGGCTGATCGTGGAATGGAGACGTGGAGATGGCTGAGAAGACAGAGCGGCCTGGTCGAGCGGCTGCGCTCGACCCGCGCCGGGGAGGCGCTCGACCTGCGGCGCCGGGTCCGGCGGCTCGAGGCCGAGGTGCAGGAGTGCCGCGCGCTCAACATCCGGCTGGCCGAGCTGACCGACATCGTGACCGAGCTGCTGCTGCCGGTGGCCGCCCGCGACGAGGAGAAGCTGGCCGAGCTGCTCGAGAAGTACCGCCAGAGCGTCTGAGGCCACGCACCCATGGCCTCGCAGGTCTTCCTCCACATCGGTCTGCCCGAAGACCGGCACCACCTACCTCCAGTCGGTGCTCTGGGGCGTCCAAGGGCGCGCTCGCCGCGGACGGCTACCTGCTGCCGGGCCGCGGCCACCGCGAGCACCTGTGGGCCGCCCTCGAGCTGCAGGAGCGGCCGCAACCTCGAGCAGCGGCACCCGAAGGCGCCCGGCACGCTGGCCCGGCTGGTCAAGGCGGTCAACCGGCACCAGGGGCCGGCCATCCTCACCCACGAGTTCATGTGCGGCGCCGGCCGCGAGCAGGCCGCGCCGGCTGATCGAGTCGCTGGCGCCCGGCCGAGGTGCACGTCGTCATCACCGCCCGCGACACCCTGGGCATGCTCACCGCGGGGTGGGCGGAGTACGTCAAGAACGGCGGCACCAAGCCGCTGGCCGAGATGCGCGGCGACCGGCTCGGCGGCCAGGGCGAGTTCGGCTGGCGGACCTGGGACCTCGGCGGGGTGCTGCGGCGCTGGGGCCGGCACGTCCCGCCCGAGCAGGTGCACGTGCTGCCGATGCCCGGCCCGGACGCGCCGCGCGACCAGCACTGGCGCAACCTCGCCGGGGTGCTCGGCCTCGACCCCGACCGGTACGACGCGCCGGAGGAGCCGCGCAACCCGGCGCTCGGCGTCGTCCAGATCGAGCTGCTGCGGCGGGTCAACCCGCACCTCACGGCGTTCCGCAAGCCCGTCGACCGGGGCACCTGGATCCGCGGCTACCTCGCCGAGGGCCACCTGGTCCGCCAGGAGGGGGAGCGGCTCGGCGCCGACGACGCGCCAGGTGGCCGAGTGCCGGCGAGCGCGCCGACCGCGCCGTACGCATCATCGAGCGGCGCGGCTACCACGTGGTCGGTGACGTCGAGAGCCTCCGGGTGCCCGCTGACCTTCCGGAGCGGCCACGCCCGGACACCGTGTCGAATGCGGCTCTTCTGGACTCTGCGACTACACTCGTCGCGGATATGCTCGCGGACGTCCGTCGCATCGCCCGCGAGGGCCCGCCCGACATGACAGAGGGTGCGTGAGCCTCGTCCAGTCGACGCACCCGTTCACTGGGAGAGGTTGTCGGTGAAGAGAGTCTCGACTCTGGGGTCCTGCGCGGTCTCGATCGCGCTGGTCCTGACGTTGTGGAGCGCGGCTCCCTCGGCGCAGGCGACCGCGCCGCGCGGCGCAGACCGCCGCGTCCGGGCACGGCGGCCGCGGCCGCCGCGTCCGCGCGCGGCACGGCTGACAAGCAGAAGCCGAAGCCCAAGCGCTGGAAGGCCTACAAGGGCGCCTTCTTCAACAACCCGCACGTGAACGCCGAGCCGCTTCAAGCATCGAGCGTCGGATCATCGACACCCTCCGCCACATGCCGAAGGGCGAGACCGATCCGGATCGCGGTCTACTCCTTCGACCGGGAGCGCGGTCGCCGACGCGATCGATCGCGGCCCACAAGCGCGGCGTGAAGCATCCAGATGCTGCTCAACGACCACCAGGACACGCACGCGATGAAGAGGGTCCGGGCGGTGCTCGGCACCAACCGGTTCGCCAAGAACTTCATCTACAAGTGCAAGCAGGGCTGCCGCACGCTTCGCCGACCAGTACCGCAACCTGCACTCGAAGTTCTACACGCTTCACCCAGGCCGGCAAGTCCAAGGACGTGATGGTCGCTCGGCTCCGTCAACCTGACGCGGAACGCCGATCTACCACCAGTGGAACGACGGCTACTTCATGTCCGGCAACAAGGCGCTGTTCGAGCCAGTTCGTCAACGTCTTCAAGGACATGAAGCACGACTACAACACCAAGCAGCCGCCGATCCGCTTCTGCGGCGTCGCCGGAGGGCGCGGCCTGCGACGACTCGGTCGACAAGTACACGACCTGGATCTTCCCGAAGACGTCGACGCCCGCAGGACGACGTCGTGCTCGACATGCTGAGCAAGATCCAGTGCCTCACGCCCGACGGCGCCGGCGGCCAGACCCGCACCCACCTGGTCCTCTCGATGCACACGATGCGCGGCGCCCGCGGCAACTACCTCGCCTCCGCGATCCGCGCAGAAGTGGGCCGAGGGCTGTGACTTCCGGGTCAGCTACGGGCTGATCGGCTTCCAGCACCAAGCAGATCCTCGGCGCGTCGACCGCGCGCGGCCGGATCCCGCTGCGGTCCACCGGGCTCGACTACCACCCCGACGACGACTTCGACCTCAACAACGACGGCGAGGACGACGTCATCCTGGACTACTACACGCACCAGAAGTACTTCGTGATCCAGGGCACCTACAACGGCGTCCCGAACACCAACATGGTGCTCACCGGCTCCTCGAACTGGGCCAGCCTCGGCACCGCCGAGGACGAGGTCTTCTTCACCATCCAGGCGCCGCGACAACGCCAAGCGCTACCTGCGGAACTTCAACACCTTCTGGAACAGCGGCCGGTTCTCGCGCAACGCCTACACCACGACGTACACCGACTTCCGGGTCGCCCGGCATGGTCCGCGCAGGCCGACGGCTCGACGAAGACGGTCTACACGACGGTGCGGCGCCCGGTCACCACGGTCGAGCGCGACCCGTACCGGCCGGCGGCCGGTACTGGGAAGGCGACTGACCAACCGGAGCGGCCCGACGGAGACCGAGGTGCGAGGAGCGCCAGCGACGAGCCTCGAAGCCTGGTGAGGCGCGGCTGGGACCTCCCTGGTGCGGTTCCTGCCCTCGCTGCGGAGGTTTCGGCACGCTCCGTCGGACCCGCCCTCGTTCCTCGTTCCTCGGACCGCTCCGGTCAGCCGTCGCCCGAGCCGTTGCCGCTGTCCTCGGCGGTGAGCAGCTCCTCGGCCAGCGATGACGACGGTGTCCTGGTCGGTCCCGACCACGACGGCGGAGGTGCCGGAGAGCTCCTTGGCGATCGCCGTGCCGCGTGTCGCCGCTGTAGACGGTCCAGGTGCCGGTGCCGTACTCGCTCGAGGTCGACCTCGCCGGCCGGCTGGCCGCGTCCGGCCGAGCGTCTGGCGGACCAGCGCGTCGACGCCGCGCCTTGGACTGGACGCAGCGTGACGTCGGCGCCGTTCGGGTCGGTGAGACGCGATCGCGCCAGATGCCGCCGCGGCCTGGGCGAGTACGCCGCCGATGACGACCGTCCAGCCGTCCGGGACGCCGGCGGGCACCAGGGCCGGGAAGTCGTCCTCGATGGCGGCCTTGACGGCCTTGTTGATGATCGGGGACGGCACCGGGTCGCCGCTCGTCGGTGGCGGAGCCGCTGCTCGGCCGGCGACGTCCGAGGTCGGAGGCGGAGTCGGACGGCGAGGTCGACGTGCTGCGTCGAGGTCGGGTCGCTCGCGCGTCGGGTCGTCGTCCCCGCTCGTCGCTCCCGCACGACACGGCGCTCGCGACGACCAGCGCGGCACGGCCCAGAGGGCGGCTCCACGGCTGCGGCCCCGGGTGCGGAGCGGGCGGTCGAGGGCGGCGCGATCGCTCGTCATGGCTCAAGTGTGCCTCGTCGCGTCCACACGACTCGGGACGCGCAACCAACCTTCCGAGGTTCCACTTCGTCAGGAGAGCGTGCTGGGCGATGATGGGTGGCGAAGCGCGGCGTCCGCGGAATTTGTGAAAATTGTGACGCAGTGGGGCTGTTGTGCATTTAGCATCAGATCGAGGCACACTGCTTGCGCGACACACCGTCGAACCTCGGAGGAACACATCATGACGGGCTTCCCCACCGTCGTCCGCATCCCGCTTGCGCGGCTGGTCCGTCGGCAGCCCTCGTCGCTGGGCACGCTGCTCGGCGGCACCGCGCTCGCGGTCGCCGGCACGCGACAAGAAGTCCGACGAGTACGGCGAGATGGGCGCCAGCCCGATCCCCGTGGTCGCCGCGGTCTCCGGCCCGACGTCGTTCCGGGTCAGCTCGTTCAACATCCTCGGCTACGACCACACCGCGCCGGGCGGCACCAAGAAGGGGTACGCCGACGGCGCGCTGCGGATGAAGTGGGCCGTCCAGCTGATCAAGAGCCGCCAGGTCGACGTGGTCGGGCTGCAGGAGTTCCAGCCGCAGCAGTACGCCAAGTGGGTCAAGAAGGCCTCGGCCCAGTACGACATCTTCCCGGGCTACATCGACACGCATCGGCTTCCTGCGCAACTCGATCGCCTGGCGCAAGGACAAGTTCCGCCTGGTCGTCGACGTCGTGGATCAAGCTGCCCTACTTCCACGGCGACGTGCTCCGCATGCCGCGTGGTCCTGCTCCAGTCGCTGCAGACCGGCCAGCAGATCTACTTCATGAACTTCCAGAACCCCGCCGACGTCCGCGGCAACGCGCTGAAGTGGCGGCTGCTCGGCCAGCGGCTCCAGATCGCGCTGGTCAACCAGCTGAAGACCAGCAACGGCCTGCCGATCGTGTGGACCGGCGACATGAACGCCAAGAAGCAGGTCTTCTGCCGGGTCACCAAGCAGGCCGGCATGGTCTCGGCCAGCGGCGGCTTCCGCAGCGACGCGACCTGCCAGCCGCCGCGCGGCATGGTCGTCGACTGGATCTTCGGCTCCAAGGTGCAGTTCTCCAACTACGTCCAGGACCGCAGCCGCAAGGTCGTCCGCACCACCGACCACCACATGCTGCGTCACCGACGCGCTGGTCCAGCCGGTCGAGCCGATCGATCCCGCCGCCCCGCCGACCCCGACGCCGCCGCCCACGGCCCGACGGCGCCGACCACGACGCGTCACGCTCGCCGCCGAGCCCCACGCAGTCGACCAGCGACGCCGTGACCTGGCCACGCGCCGGCGGGGTGATCCCGGCCACGGCGGGGTGGTGACCGGTCGGTAACTCGGCCGCGCTCACCACCCGACGCGGCAAGGAGCTTCACCATGGGTCGCCTGTGCGAGACCGACGGACTCACCGAGGACCAGACCGAGATCCTCAAGGCGGTCCGGACCTTCGTGGACGAGCAGATCATCCCGGTCGCGACCGAGCTCGAGCACGCGGACGAGTACCCGCAGGAGATCGTCGACGGGCTCAAGGAGCTCGGGATCTTCGGGCTCACCATCCCCGAGGAGTACGACGGGCTGGGCGAGTCGCTGCTGACCTACGCGCTGTGCGTGGAGGAGATCGCGCGCGGCTGGATGAGCGTCTCCGGGGTCATCAACACCCACTTCATCGTGGCCTACATGCTGATGCGGCACGGCACCGAGGAGCAGAAGAAGAAGTACCTGCCCAGGATGGCGACCGGCGAGGTCCGCGGCGCCTTCTCGATGTCCGAGCCGGGGCTCGGCTCGGACGTGGCGGCGATCAAGACCAAGGCCGTCGCGAACGACGACGGCGGCTACACGATCGACGGCCAGAAGATGTGGCTGACCAACGGCGGCCACGTCCAACCTGGTCGCGACGCTGGTCCGGACGGACGAGGGTGAGGAGTCGCCGTACAAGTCGATGACGACGTTCCTGGTCGAGAAGGAGGCGGGCTTCGGCGAGACCGCGCCCGGGCCTGACCATCCCCGGCAAGATCGACAAGATGGGCTACAAGGGCGTCGACACCACCGAGGCGGTCTTCGAGGGCTACAAGGACCACGACGACCAGATCCTCGGCGGCGAGACCGGCCAGGGCTTCTACCAGATGATGGACGGCGTCGAGGTCGGCCGGGTCAACGTCGCGGCCCGCGCCTGCGGCATCGCCAACCGGGCCTTCGAGCTGGCCATCGCCTACTCCCAGCAGCGCGAGACCTTCGGCAAGCCGATCGCCGAGCACCAGGCGATCCTGTTCCGGCTCGCGGAGATGGCGACCAAGGTCGAGGCCGCGCACGCGATGATGGTCCGCGCGGCCCGGATGAAGGACTCCGGCGAGCGCAACGACGTCGAGGCCGGCATGGCCAAGATGCTCGCCTCGGAGTACTGCAACGAGGTCGTCCAGGACTCCTTCCGGATCCACGGCGGCTACGGCTACTCCAAGGAGTACGAGATCGAGCGGCTCTACCGCGAGGCCGCGTTCATGCTCATCGGCGAGGGCACCAGCGACATCCAGAAGATGATCATCGGCCGCGGCGCTGCTCAAGGACTACAAGCTGCGCTGAGCTAGCCGGCGCGAGCCGCAGCTCTGGCTGGGAGCCGACCCTGCGGTGGTCTCGACAAGCTCGACCAGCGGTGGTTGAGGAGGGCGTTCTGCGCCCGTCTCGAAACCAGGTGAGCCGGGGCTGGGACTCACGTGGTGCGACCGGCGCGCCACTCCGCCCCCAGCACGGCCCAGACCTCGGTGTCCCACCAGCGGCCGTCGTGCTCCCACGACTCCCGCAGGACGCCCTCGAGCTGCATGCCCAGCCGCTCGGCCACCGCGCGGCTGGCGAGGTTCTCGGAGACGCAGTGCCACTCCACCCGGCGCAGGCCGCGGGTGCCGACCGCCCAGTCCACCATCGCCCGCGCAGCCCGGGTGACGAGCCCGCGACCGACCGCGTCGGGGGCGAGCCAGACGCCGATCTCGCAGGTGCCGGCCGCGGCGTCGAAGACCCGGAACAGGGTGCCGCCGACCAGACGGTCGTCCTCCCACAGGCCGTAGATCCGTCCCTCGTCGCGCGCCTGCCGGTCGGCGTACCGCTGGAGGAAGGCGCGCGCCGACGCCTCGTCGGTGATGGAGACCGCCCAGGGCAGCCACGGCCGCAGGTGCGCGCGGTGGGCCTCGACGTACGCCGCGAACTCCGCGGCCTGCCAGGGCTCGAGGGGAGCGAGGGCGAGCCCGTCGCCGAGGTCGAGGGAGAGCATGCGGGCTCCTTCCGGAGAGGTTGCATAACGACTGTTGTGTAACCTAGCACCGTGCCGGTGACCGTGGACCACGACGTACGCCGCCGCGAGGTCGCCGAGGCGGTCTGGCGGGTCCTCGCGGACACCGGCTTCGCCGGGCTGAGCCTGCGCGCGGTGGCCCGGGAGATGGGCGCGACCACGGGGCTGCTGACCCACTACTTCCGGAGCAAGCGCGAGCTGGTCCGGCACGCGCTCGAGGTGGTCCACGAGCGGACCGTGCCGCGGATGGCCGAGGCGGAGACCCCGGACCGCGGGGTCGCCGGCCTCCGGGTCCGGCTGCGCGCCGTGCTCGTCGACGACGACGAGGCCACCGTGCTGAGCAAGGTGTGGGTCGGCTTCTGGGACCTCGCCCTGGCCGACGACGAGCTGGGGCGGGCCGAGGCGGCGCGCTACGAGCGCTGGCGGTCGCGGCTCCGGCCGCTGGTCGACGAGGCGATCGAGGCCGGCGAGCTGGCCGCCGGCCGGGACCGCGAGACCGTCGTGGACGTGCTGACCGCGTTCACCCACGGCCTGGTCGTCCAGGCGCTCTTCGACCCGGACCGGTTCCCGGCCGAGCGGCAGTACGCCGTGCTCGACGAGCTGCTCGCCGCGCTCAGCTGACCTGCACGTCCGCGATCGTGTAGCCGACCTCGTCGTCGGCGACGTGTTCTTCGAGCCGTCGACGTAGACGCTGTTGGGGTAGTCCTGGCCGGCCGGCCAGTCGACGGTCACCTTGTCGGCCTCGGTGTCGTTGGCCTTGTCGATGACGTCGTTGATGGTCAGCCAGAAGGCGTTGTCGGCCGGGTCGCCGGCCTGGGTGCCGCCGCGGCCGCCGTCGTCCATGCCGTAGACCGCGCCCACCACCTCGGCGTTCGACGACGGTCACCTCGATCGGGATGCCGGCGCCCATGCAGAAGCAGCTCACGGTGAGCTCGAAGGTGTAGTCGGTCGGCTCGAAGGCCGGGTAGGTGCCCGACCGTCGGCGCAGCGGTCGGGCTCGGTGACGGCCGTGGCCGTCGTCGGCGCCGGGTCGGAGGCGACGTCGTCCCCGTCGTCGTCCGAGCCGCAGGCGGCCAGGGACAGCGGCAGGAGCAGGGCAGCGACGGACAGCGCGAGGGTTCGCATGGGGGTACGGACGGGTCCGTCGGCGCGGTCGGGTTCCATGGCCACCAGCCTCGCACCGCGGGACGGCCGGCGCCGCGCCGACACGATGGGCAGCAACAAGCAGTAAGTCTAGTGAATTAGACTACTGAAATGCGCTCTCGGGTCCGACTGTCGATCGTCGCCGCCGCCACCGCCGCGGCCTGGCTCGCCGGTTCGGCCCCGCCGGGCCCGGTCGTCGCCGCCGAGGGCCACCGGGTCGCCTCGGCCGCGTGGCGCCGAGCCTGCCACGGCCGTGTCCGGCGGGGTCGTCTCCTTCGACGTCCAGGTGGCGGGTGGCCGGGAGCGAGGTCGTCCGGGTGCGGGTCACGGGTGGGACGGTGGTCGGGCTCGATCCCGGACGGCTGCGCGCCGAGCTCGGTCATCCGCGGCGCGCTCGCTGGATCTAGGCCGACGGCGCCACGCTGGTCTGCGACGTGGTCGAGCAGACGGGCCGCCGACCTGCGCGGTCGACGTCCGGGCCGGCGCGGCGCCGGGACCGCTCGCCGCGCGGGTCGAGGAGGGCGGCGACACGCGCGAGCTGGCCGCGCGCAGCGTGGCCAGCCGGGCCGCGCGGACACCCCGCGCACCGCTGCGCCTGCTCTCCAGCCCGGACTTCCTGAACGCCGACGTCGCCGACCTGCGCCGCGGTCCGGGGTTCGTGGCAGCCCGGACGCTCGCGCAACTGCACCAGCCCGGCGTACGAGCGGGCCATCGGCACGGTCCTCGACGACTGGCAGCGGCCCAGGCCCCGGACGCGGTGCTGGTGGCCGGTGACCTCGTCGACGGGCGCTGGGGACGCGACTCGCACCAGCACCGGCAACTTCGGCCCGGTCGCGGACCGCGGCGCGCAGCGGGCCCGGGCCGTGCACCGGCGCGGCGGCGACGTACTACCCGCAGTACCTCCAGCGGTTCCGCGAGCGCGGCCTCGCGCTCTACCCGGCGATCGGCGACCACGAGTACGGCGACAACCCGTGGCCGGGCGTCCAAGCGCCGGCTGGCGCCGGTCTTCGCCGCAGCGAGTTCGCCCGCTACTTCACCCGGACCCCGGCGGCCGGCCCCGGTTCCCCGACCACCCGGGCGGTCGGCACGCCGGGACGGCGTACGCCTTCCGGCCGGCGCCGGACGTCCAGGTGGTCAGCATCGACGCCGTTCGACATCACCGCGGGCCACGCCCGGATCCGTCTCGACCGGCCGCGCAGCGGCGCTGGCTGGTGCGGCGTGCTGCGCCGGGCGCAGGCCGACGGCGTGCGCTGGACCGATCGTCCAGGGCCACGTGCCGGTCCTGGAGCCGGTCCGCGCCCGCGGGTCGAGCGAGCTGCACTACCCGGGCGGCGCCCGGTCGGGGCTGTGGCGGATCTTCGAGCGGTACGGCGTCGACGTCTACCTGTGCGGGGAGGTGCACGACGTGACCGCGACCAGCACGGACGGCATCGTCCAGCTGGCCCACGGCGGCGCGTTCCAGTTCGGGCTCACGACCTACGCCCTGCTCGACGTGCACGACGACCGCATCGACGTGACGCTGCGGCGACTACGCCGTCCGGGTGCGCGACGCGCGCGACCCGCCGGCTCTGGGAGACCGTCGCGCAGCGGGCTGCCGGACCTCGGTCCGGGTGGCGCCGCGAGCCGTTCACGATCGGCACGCTCACCCTCGACGGCGCCGGCGAGGTCACCCGGCGCATCGGGCATCCTGCTGCCGTACCGACCATGAAATCGAGTTCGACGGCGTCGGGTCCCGGGTGCGAAGGTGGAGGGACCCACCCGCACCCCACGCATGGAGGAATGATGGCGGACCAGTCCGGAGCGAACGACGACCTGAAGGCGAAGATGCGGGAGGCCCTCGACCGGAAGAACAAGAAGGAGAAGGGCGTCCACGAGGACGGCCCGCTGCGCGAGAAGGCGCACGGCTCCGAGGTGGTCGGCGGCGGCCCGAAGATGCACCGGCGCAAGGCCGGTGGGGGCGGCAGCTGACCGCACGCTGGTGAGATGGCCCACGCGTCCGGCGGGTGCGCCGTCGCGGCGCGGCCGGCGAGGATGGGGCGCATGCAGTTCGGACGCAGCTACGAGGAGTTCGAGGTCGGTGCGACGTACAAGCACTGGCCCGGCAAGACGGTCACCGAGTACGACGACCACCTGTTCTGCCTGCTCACGATGAACCACCACCCGCTGCACCTCGACGCGCACTACGCGGGGGAGACGACCCAGTTCGGCCAGAACGTGGTCGTGGGCAACTACGTCTACTCGATCCTGCTCGGCATGTCGGTGCCCGACATCTCCGGCAAGGCGATCGCCAACCTCGAGATCGAGTCGCTGCGCCACGTGGCGCCGACCTTCCACGGCGACACGCTGTACGGCGAGACCACGGTGCTCGACAAGTGGGAGTCGAAGTCGCAAGGACGACCGCGGCGTCGTGCACGTCGAGACGATCGGCTACAACCAGGACGGCACAGGTCGTGTGCATCTTCCGCCGCAAGGTGATGGTGCCCAAGCAGAGCTACCTCGAGGAGCGCGGCGGCGAGCAGCCGGGCCGGCCGGTGCCGCAGCCGGACAAGAACTGGCCCGGGCCGGACGCCGCCGAGTAGCCCACCTCCCTCGTGGGACGAGCCAGATCGCGAACGAGTTGATAACGTCAACTTGTCTGGCGTCGGACCCCGCTCGACACCACCGATGGGCTCGTCGGCCCGTCACCCTGCTGGAGTGCGCACGAGTGCGGAGGGGTGTGTCAGTGAAGAGGTTGTCGACGCCGGTGCTCGTGACCTGCCTGGGGCTGGTCGCGTCCGTGTTCCTCGCCGTACCCGCCGCCACGGCGACACCGGTGCGGACCGGTCGCGCCACGGCGGTGCACAAGGTCCGCCAGAAGAAGCGGGACCCGCAGGCGCCGGGCACCCGCAAGGGCCACCGGTGGAAGGCCTACAACGGCCCGTTCTTCAACGACCCGCACATCAGGTCGCGGCACTTCACGATCGAGAAGCGGGTCATCGACACGATCCGGCACGTGCCGAAGGGCGAGACGATCCGGATCGCGGTCTACTCCTTCGACAGGATGCCGGTGGCCGACGCGCTCATCGCGGCGCACCGCCGCGGCGTCAAGGTGCAGATGTTGGTCAACGACCACCAGGACACCAGGGCCATGAAGGCCGTCCGGGCGGTGCTCGGCGCCAACCGGTTCGGCAAGAGCTTCATCTACAAGTGCAAGGCGAGCTGCCGCGGCACCGCCAACCAGTACAACAACCTGCACTCGAAGTTCTACTCGTTCACCAGGGCCGGGAAGTCCAAGGACGTGATGGCCATCGGCTCCGCCAACATGACGCTCAACGCGGTCCTGCACCAGTGGAACGACCTCTACTTCATGTCCGGCAACGAGCAGCTGTTCGCCCAGTTCACGAACCTGTTCAGCGACATGAAGCACGACTACAGCAAGCGCCGGCCGGCCCGCTTCTTCTGCGGTACGCCGGCCAACGGCGCGACCTGCGACGACTCGGTCGACAAGTACACGACCTGGGCCTTCCCCAAGCTGTCCGGGCCGAAGAACGACCTGGTGCTGGACATGCTGAACAAGGTCCAGTGCCTCACCCCGGACGGCCATGGCGGCCAGACCCGCACGCGGCTGGCGCTCGCGATGCACACGATGCGCGGCAAGCGGGGCGACTACATCGCCTCGGCGATCCGGCAGAAGTACGCCGAGGGCTGCGACTTCCGTGTCGACTACGGCCTCATCGGCTTCCACACCAAGCAGATCCTCGGCGCTGTCACCCCCCGCGGCCGGATCCCGCTGCGCTCGACCGGACTCGACTACCACCCGGACGACGACTTCGACCTCAACCACGACGGTGAGGACGACGTGATCCTGGACTTCTACAGCCACCAGAAGTACTTCGTCATCCAGGGCACCTACAACGGCGTACCGAACACCAACATGGTGCTGACCGGCTCCTCCAACTGGGCCAGTCTGAGCACCGCCAACGACGAGATCTGGTTCACCGTGCACGGCACGACCGTGGTCCACAAGTACCTCGACAACTTCAACTTCGAGTGGAACAGCAGCCGGAACTCGCGCAACGCCTACACCACGACGTACACCGACTTCCGGGTCCCGCGGCTGGAGCGCCAGGCCGACGGCTCGCTCCTCAAGGTCTACGTCACCGTCCGTCGTCCGGTCACCACGGTCCAGCCCGACCCCTACCGGCCCGGTCCCGCGTGGGAGGACGACTAGGTCATGGCCTAGTCACTCGGCGGCGACGGTGACCCGGCCCGCCGGCGCGAAGGCGCGGGCCAGGGGCAGCATGGCCAGGATCAGCACCATCGGCACCGCGAAGCCGAGCCGCAGCGAGCCGGCGCCGACCAGCCCGGTGAGCACCGCGCCGAGCAGCCCGCCGACGTAGTTGAACTGGTTGAACCGCGCGATCACCGCGTCCACGCGCGCCTGCTCGCCGCCGGCGATCCGGGCCGCGGCCGAGAAGCTGAGCGGCGCGATCACCGAGACCCCGGCGCCCGAGCAGCGTGAAGCCCAGGACGGCGACCGGCCAGGTCGGCGCGGTGACCACCACGAGCAGGGCCAGCGAGGCCACCACCGCGCCGGTGCGCAGGACCGGCACCGCGCCGTACCGCGCCACCAGCCGGTCGCCCGGCGAGCCGGAGCACGAGGCTGGCGACCAGGTAGGGCAGCGTGGCCAGCGCGACGAGGGTGCTGGGCGCGTCGAGAGTCGTCGAGGTAGGTCGGTCCCCAGGTCTGCGCGGCCGTGTCGACCATGTAGAAGAGCACCATCCCGAGCCCGACCAGCAGGATCGGCCGCCACGGCACCGCGACCTGCTCGGCGGCGGTCAGCGCCTCGCCGTGCTCGCGGGGGAGGTACGGCGCGGCGAGGGCGACCAGCGGGACCACGGCCACCAGGCCGGCCGTCCACAGCGGCAGGTGCGCCGCCGCCAGCGCGTAGCAGGCCCCGAGGATGCCGCCGAAGGTCCAGGCGCCGTGGAAGGACGGCAGGATCGGCCGGCCGTAGCGGTGCTCGACCGCGACCGCCTGCATGTTGCTGGTCGCGTCGACGATGCCGAGCCCCACGCCGTACACCGCGAGCCCGCCCACGAAGACCCCGCCGGCGGGGGCGGCGGCCACCACCGGGACGGCGACGCCGATGATGAGCAGGCCCGCGCGGAGGGTGCGGGCGCTGTCGGTGTGGCGTGGCGACCAGCTCGGCGACCACCGAGCCGGCGCCGGCCAGCAGCACGATCATCAGCAGCAGCAGGGACAGCTGGACCTCGGACAGGTCCCAGCGGTCGGAGAACCGCGGCAGCCGGGTGGTGAGGCTGATGAAGACCAGCCCCTGGGTGGCGAAGGCCAGCGCGCGGTCGCCGCGAGCGAGCCGATCGGCGATCGGCGGTCGGTCATGGCCCGATCGTGCCAGTGACGTGTCCGGGGCTGTCGGGGGAGGATGCTCCGGGCAATTTCGGGCCTTCCGGTCCGGCACTGAGAGGCAGGCATGGCGCGCACGGGACAGCAGCTGCGGGTCCGGACGGCGAAGGCGATGGCGCGAGAGCCGTCGGCCCGTCGGTCAAGACGGCGACGGAGAAGAAGTCGGGGCTGGGCGACCGGCTCCGCTACATGTTCGACAACTCGATGTCGTCGGGGCACGCCGGCGCTGATCGCCTGGCTGACCGCGGCCACGCTCGCTGCTGATCGTCGTCTTCGCCATCGATCACTCACGATCTTCCGGCTCGCACGAGCAGCACGACGGGCGACGGCTTCTTCCACGAGCTCTTCTACAACCTGCTGCACGCGCTGGACCCCGGCACCATCGGCGGCGACGCAGGGCACCTGGGCGCTTCCTGCTCACGATGCTGGTGCTGACCCTCGGCGGCCTGTTCATCGTCAGCGCCCTGATCGGCGTGCTCGCCAACGGCATCGACACCAAGCTGGCCGACCTGCGCCGCGGCCGCTCGATCGTCCTCGAGGAGGACCACACGGTCATCCTCGGCTGGTCGGAGTCGATCTTCACGATCATCTCCGAGCTGACCCTGGCCAACGAGAGCCGCAAGGACGCCGTGATCGTGATCCTCGCCGACCGGGACAAGGTCGACATGGAGGAGGAGCTCAAGGTCAAGGTGCCCGAGCGCCGGGGCACCCGGATCGTCTGCCGCTCCGGCTCGCCGATGGACCTCGACGACCTGCGGCTGAGCAGCCACGAGACGGCGCGCTCGGTGATCCTGCTGGCGCCCGACTCCGACGACCCCGACTCCGAGGTCATCAAGACCCTCCTCGCGCTGACCCACAGCGGTCCCGAGGGGCCGCGGATCGTGGCCGAGATCCAGGACCCGAGCAACCTCGAGGCCGCCGCGCTGGTCGGCAAGGGCCGGACCACCCTGCTCGACATCCGCGAGACCGTCGCCAAGCTGGTCGTGCAGACCTCGCGCCAGTCCGGCGCCGCCGCCGTCTACACCGAGCTGTTCGACTACTCCGGCGACGAGTTCTACTTCTTCGAGGACCACGGCGCTGGCCGGGTCGACGTACGCCGAGGCGCAGCTGGCCTTCGAGGCCGCCTCGGTCGTCGGCTACATCGACGGCGGCGTGTCCAAGCTGAACCCGCCCCCGGACACCGTGATCACCGCCGACCAGACCCTGATCGTGGTGGTCGAGGACGACTCGGCGCTCGAGGGCCAGTCCCGCTCGCTCACCGAGCCGGCCCTCGACCAGCTGGGCCAGCAGTCCGGCGACGACGCCCGCCCGACCCAGGCGCTGCTCATCGGCTGGAACGAGCGGGCGCCGATCGTGCTCCGCGAGCTCGACCGCTACGCCCCGCCCGGCTCGACGCTCACCGTGCTGACGGCGTACGGCGAGCCCGTCGTGCCCGCCTTCCAGAACCTCGCGGTCACCGTGGTCAAGGCCTCCTCGACCAACCGGGCGGTGCTCGAGGAGCACGTCGCGCGGCGACCTCGACCAGATCATCGTGCTCTGCTACGACGAGACCTCGAGGTGCAGACCGCCGACTCGCGGACGCTGGTGACCCTGCTGCACGTGCGCGACATCCTCGCAAGCTCGGCTCCGAGACCCCGGTGGTCAGCGAGATGATCGACGACCGCAACCGGGTCCTCGCCTCGGTCGCCGACGTCGACGACATCGTGGTCAGCGGCGAGATCGTCTCGCCTGCTGGTCACCCAGCTCTCCGAGGACGGCCGGCTCGAGGCGGTCTTCAAGGAGCTGCTGGGCGCCGAGGGCAGCGAGATCTACCTGCGGCCCGCCGAGTGGTACGTCCAGCCCGGCGACGACGTCAGCTGGGCGACGGTCGTCGCCGGCGCGGCGCGCCGCAACGAGACCGCGATCGGGCTCAAGTCGGCGCTGCTGGCCGATCCCGGCCTGAAGTTCGGCGTCGTGGTGAACCCGCCGAAGTCGCAGACCTACACGATCGGCGCCGGCGACGCCGTCGTGGTGCTGGCCGAGGACTGACGCGCGCGCCGATGCCGGGTACTGGTCCGCCATGGGTGACGTCTGGCTGGTCCGGCACGGTGCCACCGAGTGGAGCGAGGCGGGGCGGCACACCTCGACCACCGACCTGCCGCTGCTGCCGGCGGGCGAGGAGGCCGCGCGCTCGCTGGCGCCCGCGGCTGGCCGAGCACGCCTTCGCGCTGGTGCTGACCTCGCCGCGCGCGCGGGCGCGGCGCACGGCGGAGCTGGCGGGGTTCGGCCGGCGCAGGCCGGACGAGGACCTGGCCGAGTGGGCGTACGGCGACTACGAGGGCGTCACCACCGACGAGATCCGGGCGTCGGTGCCGGGCTGGACGGTCTGGACCCACCCGTGCCCCGGCGGCGAGACCGCGGCCGAGGTGTCGGCTCGGCTGGACCGGGTGGTGGCGCGGTGCCGCGCCGTCGGCGGGGACGCGCTGGTCTTCGGCCACGGCCACGCGCTGCGGGGGCTGGCCGCCCGGTGGCTGCGGCTGCCGGTGACCGACGGCCGGCTGCTCCGGCTCGACACCGGCACCGTCTCGGTGCTCGGCCACGAGCGCGAGGAGCCGGTCGTGCTGACGGTGGAACTCTTGACCTCCGGCCCCGCGGTCCCGGACGGTTGAGCCCATGGCCCTGACCGTCGGCTGCCCCCGCTGCGCGACGCCGGTCGCGCAGGCCGGCTCGACGCGTGGTCGTGTCCCGACCACGGGCGGTCGAGCCGCTGTGGCGTCCGACCGAGGCGTCGTACGACGCGTTCGTGGAGCACCTGGGCGCGACGACGCGGTTCCCGACGTACCTGCCGTGGCCGCTCAGCCCCGGCTGGCGGGTCACCGACTTCGCCGCCGTCGGCACCGCAGACCGCGGACGCGCCGCGATGACCTGCGTCTCGGGCACCTCGGCCCTCGACGGGCCGGTCGACGTGCTCGTGATCACCGAGGAGCCCGGCACCGGGCTGGGCGCCCGGATCGCCGGCACCGTCCACGACGACCCCGGCACCGAGGTCGGCGAGGGCGCCGCCGACCGTCCGGGTCCGCATCGACTCCAAGACCATCCCGCTGTGGCCGGTCTCCACGTCCGCGGTCGACGGGCGAGTGGGACCGGTCCGTCGTCGCCGGGGAGGCCGACGGCCGCTGGCTGTGGCTGGTGCTGCGCCCCGCCTCGGCGATGCTGCTGCTGCGCGACGACTGGATCCTGCGCGACGTCTCGCGGCTCGGGCCGCCGCTGGTGGAGCTGCCCTTCGGAGGTCCGGCGCCGGCCTGGTGACCCGGCCGCTGACGGCGACCGCCCCTAGGGCGTGGCTCCCCATTCCCGGCGGCGCCGGACGCCGCCCACATCACGCGCTGGCGGCGTTGCCGACACTTCGAAGACCCCCAGTCTGCGTGCGTGCCGGCGCCTGGCCAGCGCGCGCGTGGACGACGCCGGCATCCACCGCCCATGGAGAGCCGCGCCCTAGGGTGCAGACGTGCGCATCGACCTCCACACCCACACGCGGGCCAGCGACGGCACGCAGACGGCGGAGGAGCTGCGTGCGCGCGGCGGCGCGAGCCAGGCTCGACGTGCTCGGGCTGACCGACCACGACACCGCCGAGGCGTGGGACGAGGCGGCCCGGACCGCCGCGGAGGTCGGGATCGCGCTGGTGCGCGGCATCGAGATCAGCACCCGCCACCTCGGGCGCGGGGTGCACCTGCTCGCCTACCTGCCCGACCCGACGTACCCGCCGCTGGTCGAGCACCTGCGCAAGATCCTCGACGGCCGCAGCAGCCGGGTGCCGGCGATGCTGGAGCGGCTGCGCGGCGTGGGCGTCGACGTCGACATCGCCGACGTGCGCCGGGCCGCCGACGGCACCGCGGCCACCGGCCGACCCCACGTGGCGGACGCGCTGGTGGCGCTGGGCGTCGTGCCCGACCGCGACACGGCGTTCCGGCTGTACCTCAACCCCGGCCGGCCGGCCTACGTCAACCGGTACGCCGCCCCGCTGGTCGAGATGATCCGGGTGGTCGACGAGGCCGGCGGCGTGACCGTGCTCGCGCACCCGTGGGGCCGGCACGGCCCCGACTCGATGCCGGAGAGTGCGATCGCCGAGCTGGCCGGGCTGGGGCTGGCCGGCCTCGAGGTGGACCACCAGGACCACCCGCCGGAGGACCGCGAGCGGCTCCGCGAGATCGCGCGGCGCCTCGACCTCGTGGTCACCGGCTCCAGCGACCACCACGGCCCGGCAAGCACGACCACGAGCTCGGCTGCAACACCACCGCGCCCGAGGAGTACGAGCGCCTGCTGGAGCTGGCCGCGGCGGCCGCGGCCCGCTCCGAGCGCCCGACCCCCGAGGTGGTCCGGTGACCCGCTACGCGATCGACGCGCCGACGCTGCTGCGGATCGTCGCCGAGGAGCTGCCGGTCGCCCCCGGACACCAGCTGGTCGCGCCCCACGCGATCCGCAGCCGGGCGCTCACCCTGCTGCTGCAGGCGGTCGAGCGGGGCGACCTGACCGAGCAGGAGGCCCGCGCGCTGCACACCCGGCTGACCGAGCTCAAGATCCGGGTGCTCGGTGACCGGGTGTCCCGGTGGACGTCGTTCCGGATCGCCCGCGATCGGGGCTGGGACACGACCTACGACGCGGAGTACCTCGCCGTGGCCCGGCTGCAGGCCGACGCGTTCGTGACCGTCGACCCCGACATGGCCGCGCGGGCCGAGGGGGTCGTCCCGCTGGCGCCGCTCGCGGCGCTGGGGGAGTGACTACTTGCGCCCGACCGACTGGAACCGCTGCAGCAGGCCGTTCGGGACCAGCCGCGAGGCGGTGGCGATCGCCTTGTACTGCGCCGACGGGATCGAGTAGACCCGGCCCTTGTCGTAGTCGGACAGCGCGGTCGCGACGAGCTTGTCGGCGTCGAGCCACATGAAGTCGGGTGCCGAGCCGCGGACGACGTCCATCCGCTCGTGGAACTCGGTCTTGGTGAAGCCCGGGCACAGCGCCATCACCGTCACGCCGCGGGAGCGGTACTCGTTGGCGGCCCACTCGCGAGAAGCGAGTTCACCCACGCCTTCGCGGCGCTGTAGGAGCCGCGCGGCAGGAACGCCGCGACGCTGGACACGTTGATGACGCCGCCGTGGCCGCGCTCGGCCATCGCGCTCGAGCGCCGCGTGCGATGAGCCGCAGCACCGCGGTGACCAGGACGTCGAGCATCGCGGTCTCGGCGTCGACGGAGTTGTCGAGGAAGCGCCCCTTGAGCCCGAAGCCGGCGTTGTTGACCAGCAGGTCGACCGGGCGGTCCGCGGTCGGCCAGCCGGGCCTCGACCCGGGCCAGGTCGGTGCGGTCGGTCAGGTCGGCGGCCAGCACCTCCACCTCGACGCCGTACGTCGCGCGCAGCTCGGCGGCGGTCTTCTCCAGCCGTTCCTCGTCGCGGGCGACCAGGACCAGGTCGTAGCCGCGGGCCGCGAGCTGCTGGGCGAAGGAGTGGCCGATGCCCGCGGTGGGGCCGGTCACGAGGGCGGTCTCAGACATGGCTCGAAGTCTGGCAGGTGGGTGCGCGCGACCGCGACCCCGCGTCCGGCATGATGGGCCCGATGATGAGCCAGCGAGCGCACGACGGTCCTCGCGATCGCCAACCAGAAGGGTGGCGTCGCCAAGACGACGACCGTCGCCTCGATCGGCGCCGCCCTGGCCGAGCTCGGCCAGCGGGTGCTGCTGGTCGACCTCGACCCGCAGGCCTGCCTGACCTTCTCCCTGGGCATCGACCCCGAGGACCTCGAGCTCTCGGTCCACCACGTGCTCACCAAGGGGCTGGCGCCCGACCGAGGCGATCGTCACCACCGAGGACGGCGTCGACCTGCTCCCGGCCACCATCGAGCTGGCCCGCGCCGAGGCCGACCTGCTCACCCGCACCGGCCGCGAGCACGTGCTGCGCACCGTGGTCGAGGACCTCGCCGAGCAGGGCGAGCGACTACGACTGGATCCTGCTCGACTGCCCGCCCTCGCTCGGCGTGCTCACCGTCGCCGCGCTCACCGCGGCCGAGGGCGTGCTGATCCCGCTCCAGTGCGAGACGCTCTCGCACCGCGGGGTCGGCCAGCTGCTCGACACCGTCCACGACGTACGCCGGTTCACCAACCGCGACCTGATGGTCTGGGGCGTGCTCCCGACGCTGTACGACGGGCGCACCAACCACGCGCGCACGGTGCTCGAGACCATCTCCGACACCTACGACCTCGAGGTGATCGAGCCCCCGATCCCCAAGACCATCAAGTTCGCCGAGGCGCCGGCCGCCGGGCGGTCGATCCTGGCCACCAGCCGCAGCAGCAAGGGCGCCCAGGCCTACCGCGAGGTCGCCGCCAACCTCGTCGGCCCGGGTGGCGTCCTGAGTCCATGAGCCGCCACCGGGCCGAACCGCCGCGCCGCCACGCCGCGCCGCCGGCCGGCCGCCGGCGCGCCGAGAGGGCGCAGCCGCGCTACGGCCGGCTCGCCGTGCTCGGCGCGTCGCTGAGCGTGACCGGGATCGCCATGCTCGGCGGCGTCGGCGTGCTGCCCGTCGGTGGCCAACGGCGACCCGGCGAGCGACGACCGTGCCCGGGACCGCGGCCCGACCACGCATGCGGTCGGCTCGGTGCTGGCGGGCGCCGAGACCACGCCGTCCGGCCCAGCCGTCGACGACGCCGTCCGCCACGCAGACCGAGGCGCCGAGCGGCCGTCCGACGAGGCGTCTACGCAGGGCTCGGCCGGCCGCCAGGACGACGACCGTCGTGCCCGACGCCGACCCGCCGGTCCCCGACGACTCGGGTGACGGGCGACCGGATCGTCTTCGACCAGAGCGACCAGCGGGTCTGGCTGGTCGACGACGACGAGGACGTCGAGCGGACCTACCTGGTCTCGGGCAGCCTCTACGACAACCTCGACCCGGGCACCTACGCGGTCTACTCGCGCTCGGAGCAGGCCTGGCGGCATCGACGACTCCGGGACCATGAAGTACTTCGTCCGCTTCACCGAGGGCGACAACGGCGCGGCCATCGGCTTCCACGACATCCCGGTCGACGACGGCGCGCTCGTGCAGACCGTCGCCCAGCTCGGCACGCCGCAGTCGCACGGCTGCATCCGTCAGGAGCGCGAGGACGCCATCGCGCTGTGGGACTTCGCCCCGATCGGCACCGAGGTCGACGTCACCGTCTGAGCGGGCGCGTGCTGGTTTCACCGGTCAACCGGTGAAACCAGCGCTTCTACAGCAATGCTTCGGTGCAGAAGCGCAAAGGTCGCTGGAGAAGTCAGACCGTCGCCGCGGCCTGCCCGCCGCCCGAGCCGCTTCCCGAGCCGGAGCCCGAACGGCGCCGACGGCGGCGGTTGCGGGACGAACCGTCGCCGGCCGGCTTCTCGCTCGGCGTACCGGCCGCGGCGGAGCCCGCCTCGACCTTCTCGCCGCTGCGGGTCCGGGTGCGGTTGCGGTCCCGGTTGCGCTGCGGCCGGTCGCCCCGGTCGCGCGGGGCCCGGTCGGGGCGCTCCTCGCGGGGCTCGCGCGGCTTCTCCGGCACGATCCGGCCCTTGGTGCCCGGCGGGATGCCCTGGTCGTGGAAGAGGTGCTCGGAGGTCGAGTACGTCTCCTGCGGCTCGTCGAAGGGCAGGTCGAGCGTCTTGTTGATCATCTTCCAGCGGTGCAGGTCCGCCCAGTCGACGAAGGTGATCGCGATGCCGGAGGCGCCGGCGCGGCCGGTGCGGCCGATGCGGTGCACGTAGGTCTTGTCGTCCTCGGGGCAGGTGTAGTTGATGACGTGGGTGACGCCGGCGACGTCGATGCCGCGGGCGGCCACGTCGGTGGCGACGAGCACCTGGAGCTTGTCCTCGCGGAACTTGGTCAGCGCCTTCTCGCGCGCCACCTGGGCCATGTCGCCGTGCAGCGCGCTGGCGCTGAAGCCGCGCTCCGCGAGGTCGTCGGCGATCCGCTGCGCCTGCCGCTTGGTGCGGGTGAAGACGATCATCTTGCCGGCGTCCTCGGCCTGCAGGATCCGGCCGATGATCTCGGGCTTGTCGAGGTCGTGGGCGAGGTAGATGAACTGCGCGGTCGCGGGCACCATCGTGCGTGTCGTACGACGACTCGGCGCGGATGTTCATCGGGTGCCGCATGTGCCGGCGGGCCAGCGTGACGATCGCGGAGGGCATGGTGGCCGAGAACAGCATCGTCTGCCGGGTCTCGGGCGTCTTCGACAGCAGCTTCTCGACGTCGGGCAGGAAGCCGAGGTCGAGCATCTCGTCGGCCTCGTCGAGCACCAGCGCGTGCACGTGGGAGAGGTCGAGGGCGCGCCGGTCGGCGAGGTCGATCAGCCGGCCCGGGGTGCCGACGACGATGTCGACGCCGTCCTTGAGCGCGTCGAGCTGGGTGTCGTAGC
The DNA here is from genome assembly GCA_963791175.1 of uncultured Actinomycetota bacterium. GTDB lineage: Bacteria > Actinomycetota > Actinomycetes > Propionibacteriales > Nocardioidaceae > Nocardioides. The sequence goes on along the minus strand of CAWBRC010000004.1, from coordinate 80,685 downwards.
CGACGCCGCCGTAGACGGTGAGGACGCGCAGGCCGAGGTCCTTGCTGGCCAGGGCGAGGTCGCTGGAGACCTGGAGCGCGAGCTCGCGGGTCGGGGCGACGATGAGCGCCTGCGGCTTGCCCTGGGGCATGTCGGTGTACGCCGGGTCCTTCGGCGTGACGCTGCGCTGCAGCACCGGGATGCCGAAGGCCAGCGTCTTGCCGGTGCCCGTGCGGGCCTGGCCGATCAGGTCGGTGCCGAGCAGGGCGACCGAGAGGGTCATCTCCTGGATGGCGAAGGGGGTGGTGATGCCGGCGCGCTCGAGCGCGTCGCAGATGTCGGGGAGTACCCCGAGCTCTCGGAACGTGGTCAGGGTCTTGTCGCTTTCGTGTGTGGTCGCCCGCCCGGCTCGTGCCGGCGAGCCGAACTGGAAGACAGTCAGTTCGGTGCGGCGGACCGTCACAGGCACGTCTGCCGCGCACATACCGGGCCGTCCGATTGACGGCCTCTACCTGCATCAATGGTATCGGTAGGGTGCGCGCGTGGCTCAATCAACGCCCGGATCCGCGCCTGACGAGTCGTCTGACGATTCGTCGGCGGTCTCCGACGACCCGATCTACCGCGACGCGGTCGTCGACCTGCTCGGGGCGGTGGCGTACGGCGAGATCTCGGCCTTCGAGCGGCTGGCCGAGGACGCCCGGATGGCGCCGACGCTGGAGGACAAGGTCGCGATCGCGACCATGGCCAGCGCCGAGTTCGGCAAGGTGGCCGCGCTGCACGCCCGGATCCGCGAGCTCGGCGCCGACCCGTTCGCGGCGATGGCGCCGTTCCGCGACGCGATCGACCTCTTCCACGAGCACACCGCGCCGTCGGACTGGTTCGAGAGCCTGATCAAGGCCTACGTCGGCGACGGGCTGGCCGACGACTTCTACCGCGAGATCGCGGCCTACCTCGACCCCGACACCCGCGACCTCGTCGTCGCCTCGCTGGACGACGAGGGCCACGCGGCGTTCGTCGTCGACCGGGTCCGCGCGGCCATCGCGCGCCGACCCGCGGCTCGGCGGCCGGCTGGCGCTGTGGGGCCGCCGGCTGATGGGCGAGGCGCTCACCCAGGCCCAGCGCGTGGCGGCCGAGCGCGACGCGCTGTCGGCGCTGCTCGCCGGCGGCGTGGACCGACCCGGGCTGGACCTGGCCGCGATCGGCCGGATGTTCACCCGGATCACCGAGCGGCACGCCGCCCGGATGGACGAGCTGGGGCTCGCCAGCCTGACCGCGGTCGGCGCTCAGGAGTGGCGCTTGCGCGCCCAGCACGCTCGCGGCGCCGATCACCAGGATCGCGGCCACCGCGATCTGCCAGACGTGGCGCCACCAGTCGACGCCCGTGGTCTGGGCGCGGAAGTCGAAGCACGTCGACGTAGAGCCAGTTGCCGAGGAAGACCCCGCCGACGCCGCACAGGACGGTCGCCCACAGCGGGATGTCCCGGTCGCCGGGGGCGACCCACTTGCCGAGCAGGCCGATGATCGCCCCGCCGATGAGCGCCACGAGGATGGTGCCGATGCTCATGACCGTCTCCCGGTTGTCCTAGCTGCGGAACCCGACCGTCCCGGCCACGCCGGTGCCGATCTCGACGTAGGCGATCTTGGCGCCGGGTACGACGACCCTGCGGCCCTTGGTGTCGGTCAGCGTGAGCACGCCCCTTCGCTGGCGACCGCCTCGCTGACGAGCTTCTCGATCGCCTCGGCGGACTCGTCCACCTCCACGATCAGCTCGCGCTGCGCCTGCTGGACGCCGATCTTGACCTCCACGGTCGTTCCTCCTGGGTAGGTCTTGCGTCGTCAGTGCTCGTCGGTGAGGGGGTAGCCGCGGATGCCGCGCCACGCCAGCGCCGCGACCAGCGCCGCGGCGTCGGAGCGGTCGATGCCGCCGGCCTCCGTCAGCCAGAACCGCGCGCTGACCTGCGCCATTCCCACCAGGGAGACCGCGAGCAGCCGGGACTGCTCGTCGGAGAGCCCGGTGTCCTCGTGGATCACCTCGGCCACCAGCGCCGCGGTCTCGCGTGGTGACCCGCTCGACCTGCTCGCGGACCGCGGGCTCGTTGGTGAGGTCGGACTCGAAGACCAGCTTGAAGGCGCCGCTGTCGCTGGCGACGTAGTCGTAGAAGACCGCCATCGTGGCCTCGACCCGCTGCTTGTTGTCCTGGGTGGACTCCAGCGCCGCGCGGGTGTTGGCGATGATCGTGTCGCAGGAGGCGTCGAGCAGCGCGAGGTAGAGGTCGAGCTTGCCGGGGAAGTGCTGGTAGAGCACCGGCTTGGAGACCCCGGCCCGGTCGGCGATGTCGTCCATCGCCGCGGCGTGGTAGCCCTGCGCGACGAAGACCTCGAGCGCGGAGGACAGCAGCTGGGCGCGTCGCTCGCGCCGGGGCAGCCGCCCCCCGCGCGGGCGCGCGGCGTCCACGTCGTACTGGCCCGTGCTCACGGGCAGGACCCTACCCAAGAGCGCCCGGTGACCGGATGACGGGACGTGTCTGGGTGCGTACGGCGTGGCGCAGGGACCATGGGGGGAGCAGGACGGGGAACAGACCGACGACCTCGCGGCGTTCACCCGGTGTCACCCAAGATCCGTCCGGAGGAGCATCCGTGCCCACACCCCAGCTGGCCCCGCTCGTGGAGCCCGCCGACGAGCTGACCATCGACGAGGTGCGGCGCTACAGCCGCCACCTGATCATCCCCGACGTCGGGATGACCGGTCAGAAGCGGCTCAAGAACGCCAAGGTGCTCGTCATCGGCGCCGGCGGCCTCGGCAGCCCCGCGCTCCTCTACCTGGCCGCGGCCGGCGTCGGCACCCTGGGCATCGCGGAGTTCGACGAGGTCGACGAGTCCAACCTGCAGCGCCAGATCATCCACGGGCAGTCCGACATCGGGAAGTCCAAGGCCGCAGTCGGCCGCGGAGTCGATCGCCGAGGCCAACCCCTACGTCGACGTCGTGCTCCACGAGGAGCGGCTCGACAACGACAACGTCATGCAGGTCTTCGAGGGCTACGACCTGATCGTCGACGGCACCGACAACTTCGCGACCCGCTACATGGTCAACGACGCGGCGTACTTCCTCGGGATCCCCTACGTCTGGGGCTCGATCTACCGGTTCGACGGCCAGGCCTCGGTGTTCGCGCCGACGCTCGGCCGAGGACGCGCCCTGCTACCGCTGCCTCTACCCCGAGCCCCCGCCGCCGGGCATGGTCCCGAGCTGCGCCGAGGGCGGCGTGCTCGGCGTGCTGTGCGCGTCGATCGGGTCGATCCAGGTCAACGAGGCGATCAAGCTGATCACCGGCATCGGCGACCCGGCTGGTCGGCCAGCTGGTCATCTACGACGCCCTCGAGCTGTAGTGGCGCAAGCTGAAGGTCCGCAAGGACCCCAACTGCGCGCTGTGCGGCGAGCAACCCGACCGTCACCGGGCTGATCGACTACGAGACCTTCTGCGGCGCGGTCTCCGAGGAGGCCGCCGACGCGGCCGCCGGCTCGACGATCTCGGTGGTCCAGCTCGAGCACATGCTCAAGGAGCGGGCCGAGGGCACCCGCGACTTCGTCCTCATCGACGTGCGCGAGCCCAACGAGTACGAGATCAACCAGATCCCCGGCGCGGTCCTGATCCCCAAGGGCGACTTCCTCAACGGCAACGCCCTCGAGCAGCTGCCCTCGGACAAGCAGATCGTCATGCACTGCAAGACCGGCGTCCGCTCCGCGGAGACGCTGGCGATCGTGAAGGGCGCCGGGTACGCCGACGCCGTGCACGTCGGTGGCGGCGTCTCGGCCTGGGTCAACCAGATCGACCCGAGCCAGCCGTCCTACTGAGCTCCCTCCCGCGACACCCCGGCCGCTGCTACCGGTCGGGGTGTTGCATTGCCGCCCCCGAGTCGGGCCCTCTGACCGCGTGTGCGGCGCGCAACGCCTTCGACGAAGGGTGCGGGGCGCCGCGCGGCTGCCGGGCGGGCTCGGTGCGCGCGCGCCTACCCCAACGCGAGCCTCGCGCGATAGGGGTGATCCGGCGCCCCACGGCGGGCTTCGCCACGTCGTCGGCAGCGCAGGCCCTGACGAATGTGGCGTCGCCGACTGTGCAGCAAACTTCGTCGGTCCTGCGGTCGAATTTCCTGCACTGTCGGGACGGCCGGCGCCAGGACAGGCATCTGCACCGGATCCTCGACCCCAGGGGTGGATCTTCCGGTGCAAACCGCCACCCGGCCAGGTCAGGGGCGGCCGCGCCCGCGGCGGCGGGGCGGAGCCCCGCCGTTGAGCGCGCCGTCAGCGCGCCGCTCGGGACCCGCGGTCAAGGGCGGCCCCGACGCGGCGGAGCCGCCTCCACGGGCCGTCGCGAAGCGAGCGGAGCCCCATGACGGCGGTCAGCGGTGCGGCCGCCCGAGGCCGCCCATCAGCGTGAGGCCGCCCATCAGCGTGAGGTCACCGGGTCAGGCGGCCAGCTCGGCGAGCCGGGCCAGCGCCTTCGGGAAGATCTCGGCGGGTGGGGTGACCAGGCCGGCGCCGACCTGGCCGACGCCGGCGACCTTGCCGGCCATGCCGGTGTTGATCTGGGGGAGGATGCCGGTCCGGCACACCTTGGTCACGTCGATGCCGGTCGGCGTGCCCTGGAACTCCAGGACCGGGACCGACCAGCGCGGGTTCTCGCCGAGGGTGATCTCGTGCATCCGGCGGGTGGTGGCCAGCGCGTCCGGGACCGAGCCGCCGACGAACCGGACGATCGCGGGCGCGGTGGCCATCGCGAAGCCGCCGATGCCGGCGGTCTCGGTGATCGCCGAGTCGCCGATGTCGGGGTTGGCGTCGTCGGGGCCGTAGTCGCCGAGGAAGAGCCCGTCGGCCAGCTGGGCCGGGCCGGTGAACCACTCGTCGCCGGTGCCGGCGACCTGGATGCCGAAGTCGGTGCCGTTGCGGGCCATCGCGACGACCATCGTCGAGCCGTCGATGCCGCGGGCCGCGTCCAGCGCGAGCTTGCAGGCGGGCATCGCGAGGTTGAGGAAGAAGTGGTCGTTGCCGCCGATGAACCGCAGCGCCTCGGCGACGTCGCCGGCGTCGAAGCCCGCTGGTGACCATGGCCGGGGACGAGGTCGCGCAGCAGCATCAGGGTGCCGGCGCGGTTGCGGTTGTGCGCCTCGTCGCCCATCTGGAGCATCTGGGTGAGGATCCCGGTGACGTCGACCGGTCCCGGCCGTCGCGCACCGCCGCCTGGAGCAGCGGCCCGAGCACGTCGCCCATCCAGCGCAGCCGGGTCAGCACCTCGGGGCCGTAGGCGCCGTACCGCAGCACCTTGCCGAGCCCCTCGTTGAGCGAGCAGAAGGTACGCCGCCCGCTGGCGGCGTCCTCGAGCACCCACAGCCACATGCTCGGCGTGACCACGCCGGCCATCGGGCCGACCGTCGGACCGGTGGTGGCACGGCTCGAGCGAGACCGAGGTGCCGGCCTCGAACAGCGCGACGGCGTCCTCCGGGTCGTCGACCAGTCCCTCGAGGGCGGCGCCGCCCATCAGCGCGCCGCGGAGCGGGCCCGGACGCGCGGTCCCACTCGATCGGCGGTCCGGCGTGCAGGAACTGCCCCCGCTCCAGCCCGAGCAGCTCGGACGCCGGGCGCGACGTCGACGAGCGTCGCGGTCACCTCGAGCATCGCGGCGAGCGCCCGGGCGTTGGCCTCGGCGCGGCGCGGGTCGGCGGCCACGGTGGCCAGGTCGGCCTCGGTGCCCTCCATCGGCGGTCGCCAGTCGACCCGGGTGACCGGGACGGCCTGGTCGGCGATCGCGTCGGCCAGCAGGTCGGCGCCGACGTTGACGACGGCGGTCAGGCGTGTTCATCGGCAGGCTCTCCCATCAGCTCGACGGCGCGGCGGGTCGCGCCGGCGTTGGACAGGTGCACCTCGGCGCCGGCCTCGGCCAGCGCCCGGACCTGGCGGTCGCAGCCCCTGCGGGTCGGCGGCGGTACCGACGACCGCGACCACCACCGGCTGTCGTACGCCGGACAGCGCGGGCGCCAGCAGCGCGGCCGGGTCGGGCTCGGCGCCGTGGCCGAGCACGACGTCGAGCAGCAGCACCGCGGTGTCCGGGTCGGCGGCGGCCCGGGCCAGGTGCTCCAGCCGCAGCGTCGGGTCGATCATCGGGTGCGCCCGGCCGGTCGTGTAGGCGTCGTCGCCGAAGTCCACGAACGTGTGGCCCTGCGCGCTCCTCGGCGCCGAGCAGCCCGGTGGCGATGATCTTCGCCTCGCTGGCCATGCGTGCCGCCGACGAAGAGCCCGCGCAGGCAGCGCCCGCCGGACGGCGCGGCGGCCGAGCCCGACCACCGGCCAGTCGGCGGCACCGTCGCGGCCCAGCCGGCGCAGCACCGCCTCGGTCGCCTCGGTGAGGTCCGGGTGGCCGGCGCCGAGCAGCGCCAGCTCCACCGGGGTGCCGAGCGACGCGGCGAAGTCCTCGATCTCGGCCTCGACCTCCGGCGGCCGGAGGCTTGGAGACCAGCACGATGAGCTCGACCGCCGGCGTCCGCGTCCAGCCGCCGCAGCGCCTCGCGGGTGGCCAGGCCGCCGACCTCGGCGGACAGGTCGCGGCCGCCGACCCCGAGCGCGTGGGTGACCCCGACGCCGGCGTGGTCGAGCAGCGCGAGCACCTGCTGGCAGCCGGTGCCCGGACGCGGCGACGAGACCGACCGGGCCCGGGCTGGACGACGTTGGCGAAGCCCGAGCCCGAGGCCGCCGACCACCGCCGTGCCGCAGTCGGGGCCCATCACCAGCAGCCCCTGCTCGGCGGCGTGCTCGCTTGAGCGCGACCTCCTGCTCGACCGGCACGTTGTCGCTGAACACCATCACGTCGTGGCCCGGCCTCGACGCGCGTCCATCGCCTCGACGAACGCGTTCGCGCCCGGGCACCGAGACCAGCGCGATCGCGTCGGGCCCGGAGCCGGCAGAGCGACGCAGCGCGGACGCCGTGGTCCGCGGCGGGGCCTCCTCGGTGGGACCGCTCTCGCGGCGTCCGGACTCCGCGAGCGCCCGGTCCACCCCGGCCAGGGCCGCCTCGAGCGAAGCCGTCCTCGGTCAGCCGGACCGCGACCACCATGTCGTTGGGCGTCGCCTCGGCGGGCACCTCGAAGCCCATCTCGGTGAGCACCTCGACGTTGAGCGCGGTGGCCATCGCGACCTGGGCCGCCGCGACCCCGTCGACGCCCTGGACGGTCCGGCTCACCTGGAGCAGCGTCACCGAGTCGGCGTACGCGCCCCTGCGGAGCTCGACGTGTGTCGTCCCGGTGCATGCGGCCACCCTCTCCAAGTCCGCGAGAGCGCGAGCCGCGCACCCTCCAGCAGCCCGCGACCGGAGGTGTGGCCGATCCGGGCCAGCGCCGCCGCCCGTCTCCTCGCATCGGTGCCGAGCGCCGGCCAGCCAGGCCGCGAACTCCGGGATCACCTCGCCGTGCATCGCGCAGTCGAGCAGCGTCGCCGAGAGCAGCGTGGTCGTCGTGCGCCAGGGCGCGCGGACCGCGGCGTCCACCTCCGGGGTGGCCATCCGCGGCCGCGCGGTGCACCGCCAGCCAGCCGCACAGCACGTCGTCGCCGTACGGCGTCAGCCCGTCGCCGCGCCCCACGAGGCCGGCGACGTCGATCGCGCCCGGCGCGGCCGGTCAGCGGCAGCCGGGGCACCGTCACGTCGACGAGGCGACCGACGACGAGCGGCTCGCTCGTCGAGGTGCAGGACGCCGCTCGCGCACCGAGGCGCGCGCGACGTCCGGCAGCCGGTCGAGCGCGGTCCGCAGCGCGCACGGCACCGCGGTGGCCCGGGTGCCGACGACGCCGACGCAGCGACCGGCCACGTCGACGTACACCGCATCCGGGCCGCGGTGCAGGACCGGCGCCGGGCCGTCGCCCGTCGACCGCAGGTGTGCCGCCACGCGTGGGGGCGCGCTCACCGGGATCTGCACCGGACCGACGCTAGCGCCCGCGACACCTACCCGCCGGTAACGCCCGGGTCACACCACTCGATGCCCCGGCGGGTGTCTCATGTGGCAGCATCAGGCACGTGCCGCGCTCGGGTGCGCGTCAGAGCGAAAGAAGGTCTGTCATGTCGATGTTCAAGTGGGACGTGGTCGATCCCGCGCCCGGCGAGCCGGTGGCACCGGGCCAGCGGCTCCCGTGGGGCAAGACGATCGGCGTCGGCGCCCAGCACGTGGTGGCGATGTTCGGCGCCACCTTCGTCTTCCCGCATCGTCATGGGGTTGGACCCCAACCTCGCCATCATGTTCTCGGGCATCTGCACGATCCTGTTCCTGCTGATCACCAGCAACAAGGTGCCCGAGCTACCTCGGGACCAGCGCCTCGTTCGTCGGTGGTGTCGTCGCGATCCGCGCCCAGGGCGGGGACTCCGCCGACGTCACCGGCGCGATCATGGTGGCCGGCCTGGTGCTGCTGGCGGTCGGCGTCCTCGTCCACTTCGCCGGCTCCGGGCTGATCCACAAGGTCCTGCCCGCCGGCGGTGACCGGCGCGGTGGTCATGCTGATCGGCTTCAACCTCGCGCCGGTGGTGGCCGAGCATCTACTGGCCCCAGGACCAGTGGGTGGCGCTGCTCACCGCGACGTTCATGGTCTGCGCGGCGGTCCTGCTCCCGGGCTTCTGGGCCCGGATCGCCGTCCTGCTCGGCCCTGGTCTTCGGCTACCTGATCTCGTGGCTCTTCGACGTGATCTTCGGCCAGATCAACTCGGTGCTCGGCGGGGCCAGAGGCCGACCGACGCACGACCGGGTCAGCCTGGACCGGGGTCAAGGCGGCCGACTGGGTCGGCCTGCCGAGCGGGACGCTGGCCGACGGCGTCGACGTGGTGCACGGACCGAGCATCTCGCTGACCTTCATCCTGCTCGTGCTGCCCGGTCGTGATCGCGCTGATCGCCGAGAACACCGGGCACGTCAAGGCGGTCGCGGAGATGACCGGCGACGACCTCGACCCCTACATGGGTCGGGCGATCGGCGCCGACGGCTTCGCCACCGCGCTGTCCAGCCGCGTTCGGCGGCTCGCCGACCACGACGTACGCCGAGAACATCGGCGTCATGGGTGCCACCAGGGTCTACTCGACGGCGGCCTACTACGTGGCCGCCGTGGTCGCGATCCTGCTCGGCCTCTGCCCGAAGTTCGGGGCGATCGTGAGTGCGACGCCCGGGCGGCGTCCTGGGCGGCATCACCGTCGTGCTCTACGGCATGATCGGCCTGGTCGGCGCCAAGATCTGGGTGGAGAACCGGCGTCGACTTCGGTGACCCGGTCAACCTGGTCGGCCTCGCCGCCGGCCTCATCGCCGGCATCGGCGAGGTGACCCTCGAGATCACCGACGACTTCGAGCTGAGTGGCATCGCGCTCGGCACGATCATGGTGATCGGCTACTACCACCTCGTGAACCGCGACGCCGTGGCAGCAGCGACAGAGGGGCCGATGAGGTAACAAGGGCACTGTGAAACCAGCGCCCTTCGCGTATCGCCGGCCGGGGTCGCTCACCGAAGCGGTGGCGGCCCTGGCCGGCGATCCCGGGGCCAAGGTGCTGGCCGGCGGCCAGAGCCTGGTCCCGTTGCTGTCGATGCGGCTGGCCGCGCCGTCGCTGCTGGTCGACATCAACGGGCTGCCCGGCCTCGACACGATCACCGCCGACGAGGCCGGGGTGACCATCGGGGCGCTGGCCCGGCACGCCGACGTGCTCGCCTCGCCCGACGTACGCCGGGTGCAGCCGCTGGTGCCCGCTGGCGCTGGCGCACGTCGCGCACGCCACGATCCGCAACCGCGGCACCACGGTCGGCTCGCTCGTGCACGCCGACGCGGCCGCGGAGATGCCGGTCGTGCTCACCCTGCTCGACGGCTCGCTCGACGTCGAGGGCCCGGGCGGACGGCGCACCATCCCCGCCGGCGAGCTGTACGTCGGCCCGCTCGAGTCGAGCGTCCACCACGACGAGATCGCGGTCTCGGCGTTCTTCCCGGCCCTGGCCGCCGGGCGCGGGCGTGGCCTTCGACGAGATCGCCCGCCGGCACGGCGACTACGCGCTGGTCGGCGCGGCGGCCCTCGTGGACGGTGACGTCGGTCAAGGTCGGCTACCTGTCGGTGGCCGACGTCCCGACCGTGGTCGACCTCTCCGGCGTACCCGACGACCGGCTCGGCGACGTCGCGCTCGAGCACCTCGACCCGGCCGACGACATCCACGCCACCGCCGACTACCGCGCCCAGCTGGTCCGCGTGCTGACCGCTCGCGTGGTTCGATCGGCGCGGGAGGGGGGCGAGGGATGAGCGAGGAGCGGCACGACGTTCGTGCTGACCGTCAACGGCACCGCGCACCCCGTGCGGCGTGCCGGCCCGGCGGCTGCTCTCCGACGCGCTGCGCCACGACCTCGGCCTCACCGGCACCCACGTCGGCTGCGAGCACGGCGTCTGCGGTGCCTGCACGGTGCTGGTCGACGGCCGGCCGGTGCGCTCCTGCCTGATGTTCGCGGTCTCCGCCCAGGACGTCGAGATCACCACCGTCGAGGGGCTCACCGAGCCGGACGGCTCGCTCGGCCCGGTGCAGCAGGCGTTCCTCGAGTGCCACGGACTGCAGTGCGGCTTCTGCACCCCGGGCTTCCTCACCACGATCACCGCCGGGCTGCGCGACAACCCGACGCCGACGCACGAGGAGGCCCGCGACATGATCGCGGGCAACCTGTGCCGCTGCACCGGCTACCAGAACATCGTCAAGGCCGTGGAGCGGGCCGCCGAGCTCGCCGCGGCGACGGCGCACAGCGCGTCCATCCGCCGGAGCCGCCCGAGCCCGAGTCCGGGCAGCTCGAGTTCGAGGACCGCGACGACGACAACGCGTCGACGGGGCTGGGCGGCGGCATGACCACCAAGCTGATGGGCCAGAAGGTCCAGCGGGTCGAGGACCAGCGGTTCCTGCGCGGCCACGGGCGGTACGTCGACGACGTCGCGGTCGGGCGCGACACCCTGCACGCCGCGGTGCTCCGCTCGCCCGCACGCGCACGCGCGGATCGTCGACATCGACGTCTCCGGCGGTGCTCGACCTCGAGGGCGTGCACGCCGTGTGGACCTACGACGACCTCGCGAGCTCTCGGCCCGATGGCCGAGCCGCTGCCGCTGCTCATCCCGCACCCGGCGCTCACCCACGGCCGCACCCAGTACGCGCTGGCCAAGGACGAGGTCAACTACATGGGCGAGGCGGTCGCCTTCGTCGTCGCCGACGACCGCTACGTCGCCGAGGACGCGGTCGGCCGGATCCGCGTCGACTACGACGTGCTCCCGCCGGTCGTCGGCATCCCGGCCGCCCGGGCGGCCGAGCGCCTCGTCCACGACGACGTGCCCGGCAACCTCGGCGCCCGGCTCGAGCAGAACGTCGGCGACGCGCCGGCCGCGATCGCGAGCGGCGCCGCACCGGCTCGCCCTCGACCTGACGATCGAGCGCAGCTCGTGCCAGCCGATGGAGGGCCGCGGCACCGTCGCGCGCTGGGACCCCGACCTCAACCGGCTCCAGGCCTGGACGCTCGACCCAGACCTCGACCGGCGTCCGGGCCGCCCTCGCGGTCAAGCTGGGCCTCGACCTCGGCCAGGTCGACGTGATCACGCCCGACGTCGGCGGCGGCTTCGGCGTCAAGATCAACCACCCGTGGCCCGAGGAGCTGCTGGTCCCGCTGGCGGCCCGGGCGCTCGGCCGCACGGTGAAGTTCACCGAGGACCGCCGCGAGCACTTCATCTCCACCGCCCACGAGCGCGGCCAGGAGCAGCACATCGAGGTCGGCTTCGACGACGACGGTCGGCTGCTCGGCCTCGACGTGGAGTTCTGGCACGACCACGGCGCCTACACGCCGTACGGCCTGATCGTCCCGATCATCACCTCGACCCAGCTGCTCGGCCCGTACAAGCCGCAGAGCTACCGCGTGGTCTTCGAGTCGCTCTACACCAACACGGTGATGGTCACGCCCTACCGCGGCGCCGGCCGGCCGCAGGGCTGCTACGCGATGGAGCGGACCATGGACGCCATCGCCGCAGTACCTCGGCAAGGACCGCACCGAGGTGCGGGCGGTGAACTTCATCCAGCCCGACGAGTTCCCCTACGACCACGGGCTGGTCTTCCAGGACGGCCGCGAGCTGGAGTACGACTCCGGCGACTACCCGGCCTCGCTGGAGAAGATCAAGGCAGCTCGTCGGCTGGGACGAGTTCCCGCAGTTCCAGCAGGAGATGGCCGCGCAGGGCCGTCGGGTCGGCATCGGGCTGGCCTGCTACGTCGAGGGCACCGGCGTCGGGCCCTACGAGGGCGCGCACGTGCACATCGAGACCTCGGGCAAGGTCAAGGTCGCCACCGGCCTGACCACCCAGGGGCAGGGCCACGCGACGGTCTTCGCCCAGCTGGTCGCCGACGAGCTCGGGGTGAGGTTCGAGGACGTCGAGGTGGTCACCGGCGACACCCGCCGGATGCCGTACGCCGTCGGCACCTTCGCCTCGCGCGCCGCGGTGATGAGCGGCTCGGCGATCCACCTGGCCGCCAAGCGGGCCAAGGAGAAGGTGCTCAAGATCGCCGCCGACGCGCTCGAGGTGGACGAGAAGGACCTCCAGATCGTCGACGGCGTGGTCTCGGTCAAGGGCGCGCCCGAGAGCTCGCATCGACCTCGGCACCGTCTCGGTGCTCTCCAACCCGCTGCGCTACGCCTTCGACGAGGCGTCGAAGGCGGCCACCCAGTTCTCGGTCGGCGACCCCGGCAAGGCGCCGGTGCCCGAGGACGAGGAGCCCGGCCTCGAGGGCAAGGACTTCTACTCGCCCGAGCGGGCGACGTTCGCCTCCGGCATGCACGCGGTGATCGTCGAGACCGACCCGCGAGACCGCCGAGATCACGATCCTCAAGTACGCCGTCGTGCACGACTGCGGCTACCTGATCAACCCGATGATCGTCGAGGGCCAGATCCACGGCGGCGTGGCGCAGGGCGTCGGCGGTGCGCTCTACGAGCGGATGGCCTACGACGAGTCCGGGCAGCTGCTCAACGCGTCGTTCATGGACTTCCTGATGCCCTACGTCACCGAGGTCCCCGACGGCATCGACATCGACCACCTCGAGACGCCCTCGCCGCTCAACCCGCTCGGGCATCAAGGGCGCCGGGCGAGGCCGGGGTCATCCCGTCCGCGGCGGTGTTCGCCGCGGCCATCGAGGACGCCGAGAAGACCGCGCTGCCAGACTTCGGCATCACCGCGATGCCGATCTCGCCGTCCGAGCTGTTCGCCCTCGGACGCGCACCGTCGCCAGTCGACACGAGGAGTCCCCATGAAGATCTCCGGATCCAACGTCGTCGACCAGCCGGTCGACAAGGTCTGGGACGCGCTCCTCGACCCGCGCGTCCTGGTCGCCACCATCCCCGGGCTGCGAGCGGCTCGAGGCGACCGGCGACCACCAGCTACGCGATGACGGTCACCGCCGGCGTCGCCGCGATCAAGGGCACCTACCACGGGCTCGTGCGCGCTCTCCGACCTGCAGCGAGCACGAGTCGCTGGTCATGAAGCTCCAGGGCGCCGGCGCGCCCGGCACCGTCGACGCCACCGTCGACGTGCGCTTCTCCGAGCCTCGGCGCCGAGGGCAGACCCAGATCGCCTACGACGCCGACGCCGTCGTGGGCGGCATGGTCGGCGGGGTCGGCCAGCGGATGCTCAGCTCGGTCTCCAAGCGGATGGCCGGCGAGTTCTTCGCCAACGTCGGGCAGGCGATCGACCCGCCGGCCTCCGCGGGCTCCGAGCCGACGCGTCGCCGCCGAGCCCGACGCCCGCGCGATGCCGCGGTGTCTACACCGCGCCCGCCAAGGCCGGCGGCATCTCCTCGCAGGACGACTTCGTCAAGGGCATCGTCGTCGGCGCCGGGCTCGTGCTGCTCGGTGTCGTGGTGGGCTCGATCTTCGGGCGGCGCCGGTGAGCAGGTTTCACCGGTTAGCCGGTGAAACCTGCGCTTCGGCACCGTTGCAACGCTGTAGAAGCGCAAGAGTCGCTGGAGAAGTGGTGTAGGAGTGACGTGAGTGAGCTGACCGTCGACTCGACCGCGCGCGACCAGGCCGCCGCGGTACGTCGCAAGGAGATCAGCGCCCGCGAGCTGCTCGACCTGCACCTCGCCCGGATCGCCGAGCGCAACCCCGAGCTCAACGCGATCGTGTCGCCTCGACGAGGAGCGCGCGCGGGAGGGCGCCGCGGCCGCCGACGAGGCGCTGGCCGACGGCGCCGAGGTCGGGCCCGCTGCACGGGCTGCCGTTCGCGTTCAAGGACACCCACGAGGTCGCCGGGTGGCGGACGACGTTCGGCTCGCCGCTGTTCGCCGACCACGTGCCCGACGCGCGACGAGCTGCTCGTCGAGCGGGTGCGCGGCGCCGGCGTGGTCGTGATCGGCAAGACCAACGTGCCGGAGTTCGCGGCCGGCTCGCACACCTTCAACAGGGTCTTCGGTACGACGCTCAACCCGGTCGACCCGACCCGCTCGGCCGGCGGCTCGTCCGGCGGCGCCGCGTGCGCGCTCGCCTCCGGGATGGTGCCGCTGGCCGACGGCTCGGACATGGGCGGCTCGCTGCGCAACCCGGCGTCGTTCTGCGGCGTGGTCGGGCTGCGGCCGTCGCTGGGCCGGGTCCCGTAGTGGCCGCTGTACAACCTGTGGGAGACGACCTCGGTCGGCGGCCCGATGGCCCGCAACGTCGGCGACCTCGCGCTGCTGCTCGTCGGTGATGGCCGGTCCCGACCCGCGGGTGCCGCAGGCGCTCGGCGACCCCGGGATCGTGTTCGCGCCGCCCGTCGCCGGCACGCTGACCGGGCTCCGGGTCGCGGTCTCGCCCGACCTCGGCGGCGTGCTCGAGGTGGACGCCGAGGTCGCTGCGGTGGTCGAGGGGTCGCGCCGCGGTCTTCGAGGCGCGCCGGCGCGACCGTCGACGCGGCGTACCCGCGCCTCGCCGAGGCCGACGACACGTTCCGCACGCTGCGGGCCTGGCACTTCCAGGCGATGTTCGGGGCGCTGCTGGCCGAGCACCCCGACGACTTCAAGCAGTCGCTCGCCGACAACATCCGCGCCGGCGAGCACCTCACCGGCGCCGACGTGGCCCGCGCGTACACCCAGCGCACCACGCTCTCGGAGCGGATGCGCGAGTTCTTCACCGACCACGACCTGCTGGTGCTGCCGACCTCGCAGGTGCCGCCGTTCCCGGCCGACCAGGAGTACCCGACCGAGATCAACGGGAAGCCGATGGAGACCTACCTCGACTGGATGCGGGCCTGCTACCTGATCACCGTCACCGGCTGCCCGGCGATCTCGGTCCCGCTCGGCCGTACCGCCGGCCGGCCTGCCGGTCGGCGTGCAGCTGGTCGCCCCGCACGGCGCGGACCGGTTCCTGCTGGAGACGGCGGCGGCCCTCGAGGTGGCGGTCGCGGCGTGACGCGCGGAGCGCAGCCGACGAGGAGCCGAGCTACGTCCGCGACGGGATCCCGCCGTTCGTCGAGGTGTACGACCGGCATCCGCGACCTCGTGCGCGAGGGCGGCTCGAGCCCGGGCGACGCCGCTGCCCGGCGAGGTCGCCCTGGCCGGCGAGCTCGGGGTCCCCGCGGCACTGGTCCGCGAGGCGCTGTTGCTGCTCGAGGAGGACGGCAAGCTGGTGCGCGAGCGCGACCGACGCTGGCGGGTCGCGCCGCCGAGCGAGCCCGCGTCGTTCACCGACAGCTTCCACCGGATGCTCGGCGGCCGGGCCCGGCCGGTGCGGCGGCTGCTGGTCGGCGTCGAGGACGGCAGCTACTGGTCCCACGAGCTGCTGCGGGCCGAGACCCAGGTCCTGGTCTGGGAGACGGTCTTCGCCGTCGACGACGTGCTGCTCGCCTCGACGCTGGAGATGATGGTCGCTCGACGCGGCGCCGCGCCGAGCTGACCGACGAGCTCGACGGCGCCGAGAAGCACGACCTGGCGGCCTGGCCGACGATGCTCGAGGCGCTCGGCCCCGAGCGCCGGGCCGGGCTGACGCCGCAGCTCTGGCGGCTCTCGCCGATCTCGCGGGCCACCGAGCGGCTGTCGTGGATGGAGCTGCCCCTGCACGGCATCCCGGCCGCCCTCACCGTGGTGCTGGCCGAGGACGGCCGGCCCGGTCTACCTGGCCAAGAACATCTTCGACCTCGGCACCTTCGACCTGGTCGTCGACCAGCTGGGCCCGCCCGCATGAGCCGGCCGTGACCGACCACGACCTGGTCGTCGCCGACGCGACGCTGCGCGGCCGCGAGGGTCGCTGGCGGATCGGCGTCGACGGCGACCGGATCGCCGCGGTCACCCAGGACGCGATCGGCGGCCGCGACGAGGTCGACGCGGGCGGTGCCCTGGTCACCGAGAGCTTCGTCAACGGCCATCTGCACCTCGACAAGGTGCACACCCTCGACCGGATCGGCGACGCCGCGCTCACGGCGTACACCGCCGGTGACATGGCCTCCGCGCTGACCTCGATCGAGCTGGCCTCGGCGGTCAAGGCGGACTACGACCGCGCCTGGATCGAGCCGAACGCCCGGCGCGCGGTGGTCGAGGCGGTCCGGCACGGCGTCCGGCACGTGCTGGCCTTCGCCGACGTCGACACCAAGGCCCGGCTCGAGGGCGTGATCCCGCTGCTGGCGCTGCGCGAGGAGTTCCGCGGGGTCGTCGACCTGCAGGTGGTGGCCTTCCCGCAGGACGGGCTGCTGTGCGACCCGGGCGCCGAGGAGCTGGTCGCGCGAGGCCGTCGACCTCGGCGCCGACGTGGTCGGCGGCATCCCGTGGATCGAGCACACCGACGCCGACGCGCGCGAGCACGTCCGGCGGATGTGCGCGCTCGCCGCCCGGCACGGCCGGCGGGTGGCGATGCTGGTCGACGACGCCGGCGACGCGTCGCTGCGGACCACCGAGATGCTGGCGACCGCGATGCTCGAGCACGGACTGGTCGGCCGCGGGGTGGCCAACCACGCCCGGGCGCTCGGCCTCTACGCCCGGCCGACCCTGGAGCGGCTCGCGGCCTGGCCCGCCGCGCCGGGCTCGGCTTCGTCTCCGACCCGCACACCGGGTCGCTGCACCTCCCCGTCCGCGAGCTGACCGCGATGGGGCTACCGGTCGCGCTCGGCCAGGACGACATCGAGGACGCCTACTACCCGTTCGGCCGGCACACATGCTCGAGATCGCGTTCCTCGCCGCGCACGCGCTCGGCGCCTTCGACCAGCCTGGGCTCGACCTCGTCTACGACGCGGTCACCACGACGGCGGCCGACGTGCTCGGCGTACCCGGCCACCGGCTCGAGCCCGGCGGCAGCGCCGACCTGGTCGTGCACCACCACGCGACGCTGCGTGAGGTGCTCGCCCACCATGCCCCGCCGGCGCACGTGGTCGCGTCCGGCACGGCTGGTCGCGAGCTCGGCCTCGACGACCGCGTTCGAAGGTGCCTGGGCTCAGCCCAGGTAGGTCTCGACCGTGCCCGGCGGGCGGACCTCCGCCTCGCCGGGGTCGGCGCCGTACTCCCGCTTCGCGCGCCGCTGCCGGAGCAGGTCCCAGCACTGGTCGAGCTCGACCTCGAGCCCCTTGAGCCGCTCGTGCTCGTCGTCGGCCGTGATCTCCCCGGCCTGCAGGGCCGCGCGCAGCCGGTGCTCCTCGTCGATGAGGGAGCCGATGCGCGTCCGGATGTCGGTGTCCTCCGCCATGGGCCCAGTCTGCACCCGGCGTCCAGCGTGGAGGGCCGCGCGCGTGGCTGACAGAGTGGGTCCATGACCCGTCGCATCCGCATCGGCATCGACACCGGTGGCACCTTCACCGACGTCGTCGCCTTCGACGAGGACACCGGTGAGCTGGTCACGACCAAGACGCCGTCGACGCCGGGCAACCCGGCCGACGGCTTCCTGGCCGGCATCGACAAGGTGCTCGGGCTGCTCGGCGCGAGCGGCGCGGACATCGACGCGGTCAGCCACGGCACCACCGTCGCGACCAACCAGCTGCTCGAGGGCAAGGTCGACCGGCTCGGGTTCGTCACCAACACCGGCTACGAGGCGATGCTCGAGATCGCCCGGCAGTCGGTGCCGGACGGCTACGGCAACTCCTACTTCTGGGTGAAGCCCGACCGGATCGTCCCGCGCGACCTGGTCAAGGGCGTCGAGGGCCGGCTCGACGTGAACGGCGACGAGGTGCGCCCGTTCGACGAGGACGGCGCCCGGGCCGTGGCGCGCTGGTTCCGCGACCAGGGCGTCGACACGCTCGGCGTCTGCTTCCTGCACGCCTACGCCAACCCGGACCACGAGGAGCGGATGCGCGCGGTGCTGCGCGAGGAGCACCCCGACGGCGGTGGTGTCGCTGTCCAGCGAGGTGCTGCGCGAGTACCGCGAGTACGAGCGCGCGATGACCACGCTCGTCGACGCGGCGGTGAAGCCGCGGCTCTCGGCGTACGTCACCAACATCAAGAGCCGGCTCACCGCCTACGACGACCGGACCATCCCGTTCTACGTGATGAAGTCCAACGGCGGCGTGCTGTCGGCCGACGAGGTCGTGCACCAGCCGATCACCACCGTGCTGTCCGGGCCGGCCGCGGGCGCGCTGGGCGCGGCGCTGATCGCCAAGGTGGCCGGCTTCGACCGGGTGCTCACCTCCGACGGCGGCGGCACGTCGACCGACGTGTCCGTCGTGATCGACGGCGAGCCGACGCTGACCACCGAGGGCTCGGTCGGGCGCGTTCCCGTCGAAGATCCCGATGATCGACGTGGTCACCGTCGGCGCCGGCGGCGGCTCGATCGCCTGGCTCTCGCCCGAGGGGACGCTCAAGGTCGGCCCGCAGTCGGCGGGCGCCGACCCGGGACCGCTCTGCTACGCCAAGGGCGGCACCGAGGTGACCATCACCGACGCGCACGTCGTGCTCGGCCGGATCCCGCCGCACCTGCTCGGCGGCGAGATCCCGCTCGACGTCGAGGCGGCCCGCGCCGGCGTCGAGGCGCTGGCCTCGAAGCTCGGGCTCACGCCCCGAGGCGTGCGCCACCGGCATCCTCGAGATCTCCGCGTGGAACCAGGCCAACGCGCTGCGTCAGGTCACCGTCAAGCGCGGCCTCGACGTCCGCGACTTCACGCTCACCACCTTCGGCGGCTCCGGGTCGCTGCTGCTGTGCCGGCTGATGGACGTGCTCGGCATCCCGACGGTGCTGGTGCCGCCGAACCCGGGCAACGTCTCGGCGTTCGGCCTGCTCACCGTGGACGTCAAGAACGACTACGTGCAGACCCACGTCGCGCTCGCCGACGCCCTCGACCCGGCCACCGTCGCCGCGGCGTACGACGAGCTCGCCGGCCGCGCGGCCGCGGCGCACTCGCCAAGGAGGGCTTCGCCGCCCGAGCAGCACCAGTTCGTCCGCACCGCCGACCTGCGCTACTTCGGCCAGGCCTTCGAGGTCCGCGTCGCGGTCCCGGACGGCGCGGTCGACGCCGCCGTGCTGGCCGAGGTGGCGGACCGGTTCCACGCCGAGCACCGCGCGCTCTACGGCTACGACTTCTCCACCGACGCGCACCCAGCAGGTCGAGTGGGTCAACCTCCGGGTCTCCGGCATCGGCCCGATCCAGCGGCCGGAGATCCGGCGTCACGAGCCCGGGGGTTTCGGACAGGCGCTGGCGCGCCTTCCTCAACCACCGGGGGCCTTCCGGTGGTCGAGGAGTTGCGCAGCAACGGCTTCGAAACCCCGGGACGCGCGGCGTCTGCTTCGAGCGCCGACCACGGGTACGTCGACACGCCGGTCGTCCAGCGCACCAGCCTGGCCCCCGGGCAGGTGGTGACCGGCCCGGTGATCATCGAGGAGTTCGGCTCGACGGTGCCGGTGCACCCCGGCTTCCAGGTGCGCGTCGACGAGTACCT
This sequence comes from uncultured Actinomycetota bacterium, assembly GCA_963791175.1. Lineage (GTDB taxonomy): Bacteria > Actinomycetota > Actinomycetes > Propionibacteriales > Nocardioidaceae > Nocardioides. The sequence goes on along the minus strand of CAWBRC010000004.1, from coordinate 60,824 downwards.
CAACCTGATCGTGACGAGGAGCGAGGCATGAGCCCGACCAGCAGAGCCGCAGGGCACCCACCCAGTTCCCCTACGGCCACCTGACCGCCGACGCCGGCGCGAGCGCCGACCCCGTGCTGGTCGAGATCGTCCAGGGCTCGCTGGCCAGCGTCGAGATGGAGGTCGAGACCGCGATCGGGCGGACCAGCCGCAGCCCGATGATCCGCGACGCGCACGACTTCCGGGCCGGGATCCACGACCGGCTGCTGCGCAAGCTGACCGGGCGCTCGTACTCCGCGCTCGTGCACCCGGTGGCCCGCGACTTCCCGATGGCGGAGATGCGCGAGGGCGACGTCTTCTTCCACAACGACGTCTACCGCTCCGAGGGCGGCATCGGGCACCTGCCCGACCTCTGCGTGACGGTGCCGGTCTTCAGCGGGGGCGAGGTGGTCGCGTTCGTGCAGGCCTTCGGCCACCACGACGACATCGGCGGCGCGGTCCCCGGCTCGATGCCCAGCCACGCGACCAGCGTCTTCGAGGAGGGGCTGATGGTCCCGCCGATCCGGCTCTGGGACGCCGGCGTGCCCAACCGCGCGGCGCTGACGATCATGACCCGCAACTCCCGGATGCCGGAGTCGCTGGCCGCCGACCTCGACGCCGAGTGCTCGGCCTGCCTGATGGGCGCGCGGCGGCTCGGCGAGCTCTTCGACCGGTACGGCGTCGAGACCGTCGAGTCCTGCTTCGACGCGATCCTGAGCCGCACCACCGAGACCTACCGGCGCGAGATCCTCGGCAAGATCCCGGTCGGGTCGTGGGTGTGGGAGGACTACGCCGAGCACGACGGCGTCGACGAGCCGATGCTGCACACCCAGCGGATCACGCTGACCCGCACCGCGGCCGACGACCCGGACGGCGAGCGGCTGATCCTCGACTTCGGCGGCACCAGTCCCCAGGCCAAGGGGCCGATCAACCACGTCGGCGACGCCAGCGACGGCGTCTTCCTCAAGAAGTGGCTGGCCCCGATCCTGCGCAACCTCGCCGACACTCCCGAGCGGATGGCCGAGCTCGACGTCAACGAGGGCGATCGTGCCGCTCATCGAGATGCGGTTCCCGCCGCCCGGCACCCTGCTCACCCCGGTCTTCCCGGCGCCCACCAACGCCCGCACCTTCGTGATCCTGCGGCTGCTCGGCGTGCTGGCCGGTGTGGTCGCCAAGGCCGTCGACGGCCGGATGCCGGCCGACCAGGAGACGATCCGCTACACCGGCGTGTACGGCGAGGACCTCGAGGGCCGCCCCTACCTCATGCGCGAGGTGCTCGGCGGCGGCTCCGGCGGCCGCTACTACGCCGACGGCGAGGACACCATCCACGTCGTACCCGACTCGCGGAACCTGCCCACCGAGTTCACCGAGGCGCGGTTCCCGTTCCGGGTCGAGTCGCTCTCGCTCGCCGTCGACAGCGGGGGAGCGGGCCAGTACCGCGGCGGCCTCGGCTACGAGAAGCAGATCCGGATGCTCAAGGACGGCCACTTCATGTCGATCGCGGACCGGTCGATCCTGGCCTGCTGGGGCGTCCGCGGGCGGCAAGGCGGGCCGGCCGTTCCAGGTCACGATCGACCCCGGCGGCCCGCACGAGCGCGAGGTCGACGCCCTCGCCGACGCCGAGCCGGTCACCGCCGGTGAGGTGATCCGGATCCGCACGACCGGCGGCGGCGGGTGGGGCGACCCGCTCGAGCGCGACCCGGCGCTCGTGGTCCGCGACGTGGTGTGGCGCAAGGTGTCTGCCGAGGCTGCGCTGGCCGACTACGGCGTCGTGCTCACCGGCTCGCTCGACGACGACACGCTGTCGCACGACGACGCGGCGACCACGGCCGAGCGGGCGTCGCGGCCGGCCCCGACCGACGTCGTTCTTCGACCGCGGACCGGGGTACGCGCGGCTCTCCGGGGGCGCCGCGCACGCGGATGTCGACCTGCTCTGAGCCCCTCGGCGGGGCGCCGTGACCGTCCCGTGACCTGTCCGTGACCGGCCGCTGACCGGCTCCCGGGCAATCACCCAACTCGGGTGAGGCGGAGGCGGGACGGCGGACCCCAACCTGCCTCGGGGGCGTGAAGGGAGGCGCGGTGGTCGACGGTGACCTACGACAGCCCTCCTTGACCGATGCGCTGCTGCCCCTGGCTGCACTGGCGGGCCTGATCGCCGGCGCGCCGGCGCTCTTCGGCCTCGACGCGCTCGGCGGACCGATCCAGGTCGCGTTGGTGCTCTGCTGTGCGCTTGCGGCGCTGATCGCGTTGAAGAACGGTCATCCGTTCAGCTCGATCCTGGCGCCCACCGATCTGTCCCGGCTCGCGGCCGACAGCGGCACGGTGACCTCACCCCTGGTGCCGTGGAACTCCTGCGGCGCCTTCATGGGCGCCACCTCGGGCGTCTCGACGCTGCTCTACCTGCCGTACGCCGTGTTCTGCTACGCCAGCCCGGCACTGAGCGTCCTGTACGGCGTCACGGGGTTCCGCATCGAGAAGATCCCACCGACCGCGGTCGCGGTGAACGCATGAGCACGCAGACCGAGGCTCCCACCGGGGGTGTCGTGGCGAAGATGAGCGTCCCCACGCTCACCGCGATGGTGGTCGGTGGGATGGTCGGTGCGGGCGTCTTCTCGCTTCCGGCCCGCTTCGGCGTCGCGACGGGCATCCTCGGCTCGCTGATCGCGTGGGCGGTCGCCGGCACAGGGATGCTGATGCTCGCCTTCGTCTTCCAGAACCTCGCGATCCGCAAGCCCGAGCTGGACTCCGGCGTCTTCATCTACGCCAAGGCCGGCTTCGGCGACTACGCGGGCTTCAACTCCGCGTTCGGGTTCTGGGCCAGCTCGATCGCGGGGAACACCTTCTACTGGGTGTTCATCGGCGCCACGCTCGGCGCGTTCTTCGACAGCTTCGGCGACGGCGACACGGTGCTCGCGATGGCGTTGGCCACCGTCGGGGTCTGGACCTTCCACGTCCTGATCGCGCGGGGCGTCCGGGACGCCGCGGTGATCAACCGGATCGTCACCGTCTTCAAGATCATCCCGATCCTGGTCTTCATCGTCGTCATGTTCTTCTACTTCGACGCCGACGTGTTCGCCGACAACTGGACCGCGACCGGCTACGGCGACCTCGGCGACCTCAACGAGCAGGTTCGCAACACCATGCTGATCACGACTTTCGTGTTCATCGGCATCGAGGGCGCGAGCGTCTACTCCCGCTATGCCAAGAAGCGCGAGGACGTCGGCAAGGCGACCGTGATGGGGTTCCTCAGCGTGCTGTCGATCTTCGCCCTCGTCACGCTCTCCAGCTACTCGGTCGTCCCGCAGCCGGAGCTGGCCGCCACCCGCCAGCCGTCCATGGTCGGGGTCTTCCAGTCCCAGGTGGGCGACTGGGGCGAGGTGTTCATCAGCGTGGCGGTGATCGTCTCGGTGCTGGGTGCCTACCTCGCCTGGACCCTGATGGCTGCCGAGGTGATGTACATCCCTGCCCGGCAGGACGACTTCCCGGAGTTCCTCGGGCAGGAGAACGAGCACGGCACCCCCATCACCGCCCTCGTGGTGACCTCGCTCGCGGTGCAGGGACTGCTGGCCCTCACCCTGTTCGTGACGGACGCCCTCAACTTCATGCTCGACCTGTCCACCAGCCTCGCCCTGTTGCCCTACCTGCTCGCGGCCGCGTACGCACTGAAGCTGGGGCTGACGGGGGAGTCCTACGACGGGGTGACGGCCGGGGTACGGCGCAAGGAGACGATCGTCGCGGGTGCGGCCACGGCGTACACGATCTTCCTCTTCGACGCGGCCGGCATGAAGTTCGTGCTGCTGATGACCGTCATCCTGGCGCCGGCCTCGCTGCTCTACGTGAAGGCCCGCAGCGAGCACGGGCGGCGCCTGTTCAGCCCGGCCGAGGTCGGCCTGTTCGTGCTGATCGCCGCCGGCGGCGTCATCGGCGCCGTCGGCCTCTGGACCGGCCGCATCTCCCTCTGAGCCAGACTGACCCGACAGAAAGGCAACGACATGACCGAGAGCGTCTCCGCGACGTACGGCGTCCACTCGGAGGTCGGCCGCCTGCGCAAGGTGCTGGTGTGCGCGCCGGGCCTCGCGCACCGCCGGCTCACGCCGACCAACAACGACGAGCTGCTCTTCGACGACGTCATGTGGGTGGAGAACGCGCAGCGCGACCACGCCGACTTCGTCAACAAGCTCACCCAACGCGGCGTCGATGTGGTCGAGCTGCACGCCCTGCTCGCCGAGACGATGCAGGTCGACGGCGCCCGGGACTGGCTGCTCGACCGCAAGATCGAGGTGAACCACGTCGGTCTCGGACTCGTGGACGGCACCCGGGCCTACCTCGAGACCCTGCCCCCGCAGCGGCTCGCGGAGTTCCTGATCGGTGGACTGGCGACCCAGGACCTGCCCGAGGACTTCCGGTCGGGCTACATCAGCCTGGCCCGTGAGTCGACGGGTGCGCGCGAGTACCTCATGCCTCCGCTTGCCCAACACGCTCTACACCCGAGACACCACGTGCTGGCTCTACGGGGGACTCACGATGAACCCGCTCTACTGGCCTGCCCGCAAGGACGAGACCCTCATCTACAAGGCGATCTACGAGTTCCACCCGGACTTCGAGGGCTCGACGATCTGGTGGGGCGACCCCGAGCAGGAGTGGGGCCAGGCGACCTTCGAGGGCGGCGACGTGATGCCGGTCGGCAACGGCGTGGTGCTCGTGGGCATGAGCGAGCGGACCTCGCGCCAGGCGATCACCCAGGTGGCGGCGGCCCTGTTCGCCCAGGGCGCGGCCGAGCGCGTCATCATCGCCGGCATGCCCAAGCTGCGGGCCGCGATGCACCTGGACACCGTCTTCACCTTCGTCGACCGTGACATCGTCACCCTCTACCCGACGATCATGGACGCAGTGCACACGTTCACGCTCCTGCCGTCCGACCGGTCCCCGGGGGTCGACGTGGTCGACGAGGGGACCACGCCCTTCGTCGACGTGGTCGCCAAGGCTCTCGGCCTGCCGTCGGTCCAGGTCATCGACACCGGCGGGGACGTCTACCAGTCCGAGCGCCAGCAGTGGGACAGCGGCAACAACGCGGTCGCGCTGGAGCCCGGCGTGGTATTCACCTACGACCGCAACACACTGACCAACACCCTGCTCCGCAAGGCGGGGGTCGAGGTCATCACGATCGTCGGGGCCGAGCTCGGCCGCGGCAGAGGGGGTGGACACTGCATGACCTGTCCGATCATTCGCGACGCGGTGGACTTCTGATGTCCGCCCGGGTCTGGGGCGCGGCCACGGCCGTCGTCCTGCTGCTCGCGCTCGGCGCGTGCGGTTCCGACGACGACGAGCCTTCGGGCTCGCCCACCTCCGGCGGCCAGGCCAGCGAGCCCGGCAGCGGTGCCGGCTCGGTCGCCCCCGGCAAGGAGGAGCTCAGCGGCCGCACCTACGAGGCGACGAGCGTGGAGGGGTACACGCTCATCCCCGGGACCACCCTGCGGGTCGGCTTCGACGGCGACAACCTCGCGGTCCGTGCGGGCTGCAACACGCTGCACGCGCCGTACACGTTCGAGGGCCTGGTCCTGAAGTGGACCAGCACGCCGGCCGCCACGATGATCGGCTGCCCCCAGGAGCTCGTCGACCAGGACGAGTGGTTGACCGGCCTCTTCACCACGGGCATGGACGCCTCGCTCGACCAGTTCGGGGCGAACCTCACCAACGGCGAGGTGACCATCCAGCTGATCCGGGACGACGGCGGGGTCTGACCTGCGGGCGCTGCTCCGGTGACCCGCACCCGGCTGCTCCTCCTCGCCGCGGCGCTGGTCATCACGGTGGTGGTCGTCCGGATCGTGGGGCGGGTCGACTGGGACGAGGTGTGGCGCTCGCTCAGGCACCTCGAGTGGTGGCAGGCGCCGGTGCTCGCGGTCGTGCTCCTGGTGCGTCAGGTGCTCAACGCGTGGCCCCTGGCCCTCTACATCCCCGGCGTCTCGGTCGTGCGTGCGACGCAGAACGACCAGGTGGCGATCCTGATGTCCACGGTCGCGCCGCCGCCCAGCGACCTCGCGCTGCGGCTGTCGATGTTCTCCTCGTGGGGCGTGCCGGTGTCGAAGGGGCTGGCGGGCACCGTCATGAACACGCTCACCTTCTACGTGGTCCGCTTCGGCGCCCCCGCGGTGGGCTTCGCGCTGCTGCTGGCCACCGGCGGCGACGTCGGCCTCCGCTGGGCCGACCTGCTCAGCGTCGCGGTCGCGGCCGCGATCCTCATCGGCGTGCTCCTCGTGGTGCGCAGCGAGGGGCTGGCCGAACGGGTCGGGCGTACGGCGGCCGGGCTCGCGGGGCGGGTGCGCAAGGGCGTCGACCCGCAGGCGTGGGCGCGGGCGTGCGTGCAGTTCCGCCACGACATCGCCGAGCGGTTCCGGCGCGGCTTCCCGCGCGCCCTGGTCGTGCTCAGCGGGATGCTGGCGGTGGACCTCGCGCTGCTCGTGCTCTGCCTGCGGTTCGTGGGCGTCTCCGCGAGCGAGGTCACGGTCGTCGAGATCGCGATCGCCTACCTGTTCGCCTACCCGTTCACGCTGTTCCCGTTCCAGGGCATCGGCGTGGTGGACGCGCTGATCCTGGCCGCGCTCGTCGACGCGGCCGGGCTCGACGTCGAGGCCGCCGCCGTGGCGGGACTCGTGGTCTGGCGGGTCTTCACGCTCGGGGGACCGCTGCTCCTGGGCGCGGTGTCGCTGGCCGCCTGGCGCCGCAGCGCCGCGGCGCGGACGTCGTCGGTCGCCGGTCCTACGGTGGACCGGTGAGCACCGACCGCGCCGCCGTCCTCCTCGCCCTGCACCGGTCGCCGGGCTTCATCCTCCCCAACGCCTGGGACGCCGGCTCGGCGCGCATCCTCGAGCAGGTGGGGTTCGCGGCCGTGGCCACCACCAGCGCCGGGATCGCGTGGGCGGGCGGGCTGCCCGACGGTGGCGCGCTCGACGCCGACACGATGCTCGACCAGGTCGGCCGGATCGTCGCCGCGGTCGACGTGCCCGTGACCGCGGACCTGGAGGCGGGCTACGGCGACGTCGCCGGGACGGTCCGGCGCGCGGTCGAGGTCGGCGCGGTGGGCGGCAACCTCGAGGACCAGGTCGGGGGCGTGCTGTTCGACATCGAGGAGGCCGCCGACCGGATCGCGGCGGCCCGGGCGGCGGCGCCGTCCGGCACCTTCGTCATCAACGCGCGGACCGACACCTACTTCGGCGGCGCGACCGGCGAGGTGTTCGACGAGACGGTCGAGCGGGCGACCCGCTACGTCGAGGCAGGGGCGGACTGCGTCTTCGTGCCGGCGGTGGACGACGAGGAGACCATCCGACGGCTCGCCGAGGCGATCCCGGCGCCCCTCAACCTGGTCGCCGGGCTCTCCAACGTCATCCCCGCGCCCACCCTCTTCGCGCTCGGCGTGAAGCGGATCAGCCTCGGCGGCAGCATCGCGCGCGCCGCGCTGACCGCCGTCGAGCGGGCCGGCCGCGAGCTGCTGGAGACCGGCACGCTCGACTTCCTCGACGGCGCGATCGGCTACGCCGACGTGCAGAGCCGGTTCCGCCGGTGATCGCGGTCCTCGGCGGCCACGGCAAGACCGGCCGCGCGGTGGCCGCGGCGCTGGCCGAGCGGGGCGTCGAGGCGCGCGCGCTGGGCCGGGCGGACTGGGCGTCGCTGGCCGCTGCCGTGGCGGGCTGCTCGGCGGCGTACGTCATCGCGCCGAACCTGCACCCCGACGAGCCGGCCTACGTCGGGGCGGCCCTGGCCGCACTGAGCGAGGCCGGCGTGCCGCGGGTCGTCTACCACTCGGTGGCCTCGCCGTACGTCCCCGAGATGCCGCACCACCTGGGCAAGGCGGTGTCCGAGGACCTCGTGCGCCGGTCCGGGCTGGTGTGGACGATCCTGCAGCCGGGCGCCTACCTGCAGAACCTCGACCTGAGCGGTCCCGTCACGGTGCCCTACGACGTGGAGGCCGTCTTCGGCTTCGCCGACCTGCGCGACGTGGCCGACGTGGCCGCCCTGGTGCTGCTCGAGGACGGCCACGCCGGGGCGACCTACGAGCTGGCCTCTCGGACCGCGACGGTGGCCGAGCTGGCCGCGGAGGCGGGCGTCCCGGCGACCCGGACCGACGCGCGGCCGGACGGGTGGCTGGGCGCCATGTTCGCCTACTACGACCGCCACGGGCTGCCGGTCGGCACCCTGACGACGGAGATGCTCCTGGCCCGCGCCCGTCTCAGGACGGCGTGACCAGCTGCTGGAGCGCCCAGCGGTTGCCGTCGGGGTCGGCGAAGTGCACGAACCGTCCCCACGGCTGCTCGTCGACGCCTTCGCACGCGACGTCGCGCGCACGGAGGTGGGCGAGCGCGGCGTCCGCGTCGTCGACCACCACCTGGATGAACTGGGACGACCCCTCCGGCATCATCTCGAGGCCGCGCCCGAAGCAGATCGAGCAAGCCGAGCCCGGCGGCGTGACCTGCACGAAGCGCAGCTCGGGACTGACCGTCGTGTCGTGGTCGACGGGCCAGCCGAGCGTGGTGCCGTAGAACTCGACCGACCGGTCGACGTCCTGGACGGCCAGGGGGATGAGCTCGATCTTGAAGTCCACGGATCCACGCTAGGCGGCCTTGCGGACAGCGCCTGACCGCAATCGACGCCTTCCGTGCGCGTGTGGCTCAGGCGGACGCCCAGTCGCCCAGCCAGGCCGCCAGACTGTCCGCCTCGGGCACGAACGACGCGGCCCACGTGGGCTGGTCGGGCGTGAGCTCCTGGTCGTCGTCGAGCTCCTCGAGGTCCCAGAAGACGAGTCGACCGGTGTCGCGGTCGAGCGCGACGATGTCCCAGCCCTCGCCCTGGACCGGGAGCAGGTGCTCGGGCCACGGCTGGCCCTGCGGACCCACGGGGTCCGCCGTCAGCTCCCGGTGCTTCGCCACCAGCGCGGCGAGGCCGTAGACGCCGTTCCCGGGTCCGACGCCGCCGTCGGCGACCTGGAGGTAGTACTGCCGCAGCGCCGGCGGCAGCCGGAAGCCGAGCTCGGCCTCGGCGGCCGCGACGTCCGCTTCCTCGGCCGGCGCGGGCGCCGGCCCGGCGGCGCCGGACGGTCCCGTCGCGACCACGCCGAAGCCGCCCGCCATCGCGAAGGTCCGGGGGCCGCCCGTGAGCGAGCCCAGGGCGGCGAGCAGGCCGTCGGCCCCCGTGCCGTCGCCGCTCGCGAGGCCGGCCATCATGCCGGCGAACGGGGAGCTCACGCCCGCGAGGTAGTCGTCGACCGCCGCGCGGTGCTCCGGGCTCGCCGTCGGGTCCGGGCCGAGGCCGCCGAGGGCCACGGCGAGGGGTACGGCGCCCGCGGTCGTCGCCGCCGCTCCGGAACGGCGGTCCGGGTCCTGGCCGCGCTCGCGCAGCCGCCGTACGAGGGCGTCGTCCAGGTGGTCGGCCATGGTCGAGATGGTGACAGCGAGCCGGTCGTCCGGCAGGCGTATCGGCGACGTCGATGGAGTCGCTAGGTTCGGTCGGGTGAGGGTGCTGCTGGCCCTGGGCGGGAACGCGATGACGAACGCCGACGGCCGGGCGCGGCCCGAGGACCAGATCGCCGCCGCGCGAGGTCGCGATGGAGGCGGTCGCCGAGCTGCTGGCCCACGACGTCGAGGTCGTGATCACGCACGGCAACGGCCCGCAGGTCGGGCAACCTCCTGGTCAAGAACGAGCTCGCCGCGGCGGTCGTACCCCCCGTCCCGCTGGACTGGTGCGGCGCGCAGACCCAGGCGACGCTCGGGCTTCGTCCTGATGAACGCGCTCGAGGCGTCGCTGGGGCGAGCGCGGCCTGACCCGTCGTTCGGCGACGCTGGTGACCCGGACCCTCGTCGACGCCGACGACCCGGGATTCACGCGGCCGACCAAGCCGATCGGCCGGTTCCTGCCGGCCGAGGAGGCCGCGCTGCTCGTCGAGCACGGCGAGACGTGGGAGGACCGGGGCGAGAAGGGCTGGCGGCGGGTGGTCGCCTCGCCGGAGCCGCGCGAGATCCTCGACGCCCCGGCCGTGCAGGCGCTGGTCGAGGCCGGCTTCGTCGTGGTCGCCAACGGCGGTGGCGGCATCCCGATCGTCCGCGACGGCGACGGCACGCTGCGCGGCGTCGAGGCCGTCATCGACAAGGACCTCGGCGCGGCCCTGCTGGCCCGGACCGTCGACGCCGACGTGCTCGTGATCGCCACCGACGTACCCCACGCGGTGCTGCACTACGGCACCCCCGAGGCCTCGGACGTCGGCACCGTGAGCGTCGACGCAGATGCGCGCGTACGCCGCCGAGGGTCACTTCGCCAGCGGCTCGATGGGGCCGAAGGTGGACGCGGTCTGCCGGTTCGTCGAGGCCGGCGGCAGCCGTGCGATCATCACCGACCTCGCCCACCTGGGCGACGCCGTGCAGGGCGACGCCGGCACCGTCGTCGTACCCGACTGACCCCGCCCCGCCGATCTAGGAGAGAGTGGCCACATGCCCGACGCCATCGAAGTACGCAAGGTCCCGATCCACTCCGTCGCCGACGCGAGCGAGCTCGCGAAGCTGATCGACGACGGCGTCCTGCACGCCGACCGCGTGATCGCGATCATCGGCAAGACCGAGGGCAACGGCGGCGTCAACGACTACACGCGGATCATCGCCGACCGCGCCTTCCGCGAGGTGCTCGTCGACAAGGGCGCCCCGGCCGACCACGGTCAAGCAGGTCCCGATCGTGTGGTCCGGCGGCACCGACGGCGTGATCAGCCCGCACGCGACGATCTTCGCGACCGTGCCGCCCGAGGAGCTGCCCGAGACGCAGGCGCCGTCCGACGAGCCGCGGCTCACCGTCGGGCTTCGCGATGAGCGAGCAGCTGCTGCCCGAGGACATCGGCCGCACCGCGATGATCACCAAGGTCGCCGACGCGGTGAAGGTCGCGATGGAGCGGGCCGGCATCACCGACCCCGCCGACGTGCACTACGTGCAGACCAAGACCCCGCTGCTCACGATCCACACCATCCGCGACGCCAAGTCGCGCGGGAAGACCGTGTGGACCGAGGAGACCCACCAGTCGATGGACCTCTCCAACGGCTGCACCGCACTCGGCATCGCGGTCGCCCTCGGCGAGATCGAGATGCCCACCGACGACGACGTCATGCACAACCGCTCGCTCTACTCGAGCGTGGCCTCCTGCTCCTCGGGCGTCGAGCTCGACCAGGCGCAGGTCGTCGTGGTCGGCAACGCCACCGGCGTCGGCGGTCGCTACCGGATCGGCCACTCGGTGATGAACGACGCCCTCGACCAGGACGGCATCTGGAACGCGATCCGCGACGCCGGCCTCGACCTCCCCGAGCGCCCGCGCACCAGCGACCTCGACGGCCGGCTGGTCAACGTCTTCCTCAAGTGCGAGGCCTCCCAGGACGGCGAGGTCCGCGGCCGCCGCAACGCGATGCTCGACGACTCCGACGTGCACTGGCACCGCCAGATCAAGGCGTGCGTCGGCGGCGTCACCGCGGCCGTCACCGGCGACCCGGCCGTCTTCGTCTCGGTCTCCGCGGCCCACCAGGGCCCGGACGGCGGCGGCCCGGTCGCCGCGATCGTCGACCTCGGCTGACGCTCTGCCGAGTGGACCACCCGGTCCAGCACCGCCCCGACGGGTGGCCGTGCCCGGGGTCGGCCGGCCCCTCGCGCACCTCGACTGCCCGCATCCGCGGCGCTGGAGCCGGCAGTCGGTGCTGGCGTGGATCGCCTGGCTGGGGCTCGGGCGCTTGCACCGGATCGCCGGCGCCTGCGGCCGGCAACCGGTGCAGATCGACGGCGACGGGGTCTCGCCGTTCGGCTCAGCGGCCGCCCGGGACTGCACCGCGATCCTCGGCACTGGGAGCCGGCTTCCAGCGGTGCAGTCGTGGCATTCGCGCGCGTCCACGTGCGCCCGGTGACGGCGTCACCAGGGCGCGCATGGCGGCGTGCCGGGCCGGGCGGCGGTGGAGCATTCACCGCTCCGCGCTCCAGGCGGTCGAACGCCGAACCGCCCCCGAGCGCGCCGGCGAGTCGCGCCAGGCGGCGGTGGCTGGTCAACCGCTCACGGCCGCCCCGGCGCGTCGAAAGGTCACCGCCGGCGGCCCGCAGCCCCAGCCCCAGCCCCAGCCATCAGCGCGCCCACCGTGCTGCGGTCCCACGGGGTCGAACCCTCGCGCCCAGCATGTCGAGGTCGCGCTCGGTGCGGACCCGGACGAGCAGGTCGTTGATGCCGACGATGTCGTCGCGGTGCCCGGTGAACGTGGTGCCGAGCACGGCGGCGACGCCGATCGTGTTCTCGTCGAGGTGCGGGAGCACGTCCTCCGGGCCGATCGTGTACTTCCCGGGCAGCAGCGGCACGATCCGCGGCTCGACGTCGAAGTAGCGGCAGAACTTCTCCCACACCACGTGGACGTCGCCGCCGAAGACGAGGTTGGGCCGGTCGGTGGGACGACCTGCGGCCAGCTGCCGGGCGCGCCACTTCCACTTGAGGGAGAGGGCGCCCAGCATGATCGCCTCCGACGAGCCCTGGGTCCGCGCGCCGGTGGTCTCGCCCGGCGCGTGGAAGAGGTCGGCGAGCATCCGCACGCAGCGCTGCTCGAGCTCCGCCGTACGGGGGTACTCGGCGTGGTCGATGAAGTTGCGGTGCAGGTTCTCGGCGATCAGCCGCTGCGCCTCCGGCTCCATCCAGGTCGTCACGAACGTCGCGAGGTTGCGGCCCGGGTCGCCCTCGATCGCCAGGTCCTCGGCGACCAGCCGCATCGCGTCCACCGAGGTCATCCCGTCCTCCGGGAAGAAGCGGTCCGGGGTGTCCTGGACGGCGAACCGGTTGCCGAAGAGTGCGGCTGCTGCGTCGAGCTCGGGTGTGCTGGTCATGTGGGATCTCCTTGGAGGGTGGTGTGGCGCACGGCCCGGTGCCATGCCGGGAACATCAGGGCGGCGCCGATGAGGAAGCAGGCGGCGCCGAGCAGCGTCCCCGCCACGGCGACGCCGGTGTCGCGGTCCTGTCCGTCGGGGAGGACGTAGGCGGCGATGGCCGACCACATGAACAGGACCGATCCGAGCATGTTCAGCCACGCGATCCCGGCCGGCAGCCGGTCCCCGGAGCGCGCGAGGCCACGGACGGCGAGGACGCCGAAGCCGCTGGAGACCAGGAACAGCGTGGAGCCGAAGACGTCCGGCCGCCACACGTGGCGTGGCCGCCGCCGCCCACCCCCGGTCCGCCCGCGACACGCGCCGTGCGCGGCCGCGTCGGCTGGCCCGCGTCGGCGTCTGCCTCGAGCGTCGGCCGCCACCGAGGTACCGACCGAGGGCGAGGAACGGCACGCGTCCGGCCGTCGCCGGCGCACCGCTCAGCTAGCCGGGTGGGACCCGACCAGCACGCGAGCAGCCGCCACGAACAGCAGCGCGATCGCACGACGTTGAGGCGCCGGGACCACCGCGGACCTCGAGTCGTCGTGCTCGTGGTCGCCAGGCGTGCCAGTCGCGGCTCACGCGTCCAGCCACTCCCGGATCGACTCGTTGTGCTGGCCGAGGGTGGGCGGCGCGACGTGCTCGGAGCGGCCACCGGAGAACGGGTTGTCGTCGAAGCGCAACGGCGAGCCCGGCAGGTCGACGGTGCCGAGCGTCGGGTGGTCGACCGAGAGCTTCAGCCCCTGCGAGAGCGTCTGCTCCCAGGAGTAGACGTCGTCCATCGAGCGCACCTTGCCGGCCGGCACACCGGCGTCGGCGAGCAGCGACAGCCAGTGCTCGGCGTCCTCGGAGGCGAACGTGCGACTCGAGCTTGGTCGATCAGCGCGTCGCGGTTCGCGACCCGTTCGGGGTTGGTGGCGAAGCCCGTCCTCGGCCGGGTCCCACTCGAGCGCCGTGCACAGCGCGCGCCACAGCCCCTCCGAGCCGCAGGCGATCTGGATCGGCGCCGTACCGGTCGCGAACATGCCGTACGGCGCGATCGACGGGTGGTGGTCGCCGGACAGGCCCGGCACCTCGCCGGCCACCGTCCACTTGGTGCCCTGGAAGGCGTGCACGCCGACCATGCCCGCCAGCAGCGACGTGCGCACGACGCGGCCGCGGCCGGTGCGGGTCGCGCTCGTGCAGCGCGGCGAGCACGCCGAAGGCGCCGTTCATGCCGGCGATCAGGTCGGCGATCGGGACGCCGACCTTGGTCGGCTGGCTGGTGCCGGTGATCGACATCAGCCCGCCCTCGCCCTGGGCGATCTGGTCGTAGCCGGCGCGCGTCGCCTCCGGCCCGTCGTGGCCGAAGCCGGTGATCGAGAGGACGACCAGCCCGGGGTTGAGCTCGTGCAGCCGCGAGACCGGGAAGCCGAGCCGGTCGAGCACCCCGACCCGGTAGTTCTCCATCAGCACGTCCGCCCGCTCCACCAGCCGCGCCAGCACGTCGCCGTCCTCGGGTGACTTGAGGTCGAGGACCAGGGACTCCTTGTTGCGGTTCGCCGAGAGGAAGTACGTCGACTCGCGGGCGTCCTCCGGCCCCACGAACGGCGGCCCCCACGAGCGGGTGTCGTCGCCGGTCGGCGACTCGATCTTGATCACCCGGGCGCCCAGGTCGCCGAGCATCATCCCGGCGTGCGGCCCGGCCAGGGCGCGGGTCAGGTCGAGGACGAGCAGGTCGGACAGCGGTCCGGCCGTCGAGGCCATGCCCGCACGCTACTCACGCGGTGCCGACCGCGCCCGGTCTGGTCATCAAGTGACTACTCGCGCGTAACCCGATCGGGCCCCCTCTCGTTGATCCGCACGACCGTCGCCCGGCGATCCCGGGACCCGATCCGCGAAGGAATCCGATGAGCCACCCCGTCCACGCTCCGCCGAGCCGTGGCCGTCGGTCGCCGCCCTGGCGAGCGTGCTGCTCGGCGCCGCCGCCGTGACCCCGCGCCCGGCCCAGGCCGCCCCGCAGTGGGCGCCGGCCGCGACCGCGAAGATCCACCCCGGCACGATGATGTACACCGCAGGGTGCCCAGTGCACCGCCAACTTCGTCTACACCGACGCGCGCCGGCAACGTCTACGTCGGGTACGCCGCGCACTGCGCCGGCCTCGGCGAGGCCACCGACACCAACGGCTGCCTGGCCGAGCTCGCTGCCGCTCGGCACCCCGGTCACCTTCAACGAGGGCGGCAGCCTGGTCAGCGAGGGCACCGCGGTCGGCGCACGGCACGCTCGTCTACTCCTCGTGGCTGACGATGCACGAGCCTCGGCACCACCGACGCGAACACCTGCGCCTACAACGACCTGGCCCTGGTCAAGGTCGACGCGGCCGACGTGTCCAAGGTCAACCCGTCGATCCCGTTCTGGGGCGGCCCGACCGGCATCGACACCGACGGCACCGCCGCCGGCGACCGGGTCTACACCTACGGCAACTCCAGCCTCCGCGGCGGCATCACCCAGCTCTCGCCGCACACCGGCATCAGCCTCGGCGACGACGCCGGCCGACGGTGGCTGGTCGCACCCGCTCTACACCGTGAGCCCCGGGCATCCCGGGCGACTCCGGCTCGGCGTTCGTCTCGGCCGACGGCAAGGCGATCGGCGTCCTGTCGACGCTCGGCCTGGCCCCGCTGCCGCTGTCGAACAACATCGGTGACCTGAGCAAGGAGCTGGCCTTCGCCCAGGCCCACTCCGGCATCGCCGGGCTGGCGCTGGTGCAACGGGCACCGAGCCGTTCGACCCGGTCCTCTGAGGTCCATCCGACCTACCCCAGTAGGGAGCAACGGTCCGGCTCGGCGGACCACACGCCCGGGCCCCGTCCAGCGCCAGGACGGGGCCGGGTCCTGCGCCGGTGGTCCGGGTCGCACTTCGTGACCGCTGCGTGATCGCATCGGTCGGTCCGGCCGGTTACGTTCCCGAAGCTGAGCCCCGCCCGCGCCGGTACGTCGGCGGTCGTCGCCGTGCTCGGCGCCGCGGGGCTGCTGCTCGTCCTGGTCACCTGGGCGGCCTCGATCGGGCCGGACCGGGTCGTCTCCGGCGGGCACGTCGAGCGGATCCGTCCGGACGAGCCGTCGCTCGGCACGTCCAGCGCCGACGCGGACCGACGACCCGGTCGAGAAGGCGCGCGAGCAGGAGCGCGGCGAGCCGCCGGGCTGGGTGGAGGCGGTCGCCTTCGTCCTCGAGCTCCTGACCGTCGGCGTGGTCGCTGTTCCTTGTCCGGCCGGCTGCTGCGCAAGCTCCGCCAGCTGTGGCAGGCACCGCACGCGGCGCCGCCGCAGCCCGCCCGAGGACGTCGAGTTCGAGGTGCTCGGGACTCGGCGGCCCAGGTCACCGAGGTCATCGAGGAGGACGCCGACGAGCAGCGGGCCCTGCTGTCCGAGGGGGGCGAGCCGCGCAACGCGATCGTCGCCTGCTGGCACCGGTTCGAGCAGCAGGCCGTGCGCGGCGGGGTCGAGCGGCGGCCGTGGCAGACCACCGCGGAGTTCGTGCTCGGCGTGCTCGACCTGGTCGGCGCCGACCGCGGCGCGGTGGCCCGGCTGGCCGACCTCTACCGCGAGGCCCGCTTCTCCGACCACCCGATGACCGACGAGCACCGGCGCGCGGCGCTCGAGGCCCTCGACGCCATCCACCACAGCCTCCGCCGGACGGCGGTGTCCCGATGACCGGCCCGCGCCGCTGGTGGTTCCGCCTGGCGGGCGGGCTGGTCGCGTTCGTCGGCATCGAGATCGCGGTCCGGCTCATCCACGGCGAGGCCGACGAGCTGCGGCTGGCCCTCGTCGTCGCGCTGGTGGTCTGCGCGTCGGCGCTGCTGGTCGACGCCACGCCGGTCGAGCCGGCGGTGTGGAGCGTGTCCACCGAGGCCGAGAGCGGGCTGGGCCGGCTCGACCCGCGCACCGCGTCGTACCTCCGCATCCTGGAGAGCCACCTCGTCCGCGCGCGAGGTCGACGTCGCCCTGCGCGGCCGGCTGCGCGAGCTGACCGACCAGACGCTGCGCGCCCGGCACGACCTCGCGGTCGACGACCCGCGCGCCGAGGAGCTGCTCGGGCACGAGCTGCGCAGGGTGCTCACCGGACCGCCGCGCAAGCTGGACCCCGACCGAGATCGAACGCTGCGTGAAGAGGATCGAGGAGCTGTGACGACCACACCCGCCCCGGAGACCCCGACCATCGAGGAGACCGCCGCCGTCGCCAGCCGGGTGCTCGACGAGGTCGGCAAGGCGATCGTCGGCAAGCAGGAGTCGCTGCGCCTGGTGCTCTGCGCGATCCTGGCCAAGGGCCACGTGCTGCTCGAGGACTACCCCGGGCTCGGCAAGACCCTGGCCGCGCGCTCGTTCGCCCGGGCGCTCGGGCTCGACTTCGCGCGCGCCCAGTTCACCCCCGACCTGCTGCCCTCCGACCTCACCGGGTCGTTCCTCTACAACCAGCGCACCTCGGACTTCGAGTTCCGGCGCGGGCCGCTGTTCACCGGGCTGCTGCTGGCCGACGAGATCAACCGGACGCCGCCCAAGACCCAGTCCGCGCTGCTCGAGGCGATGCAGGAGCGCCAGGTCACCGTCGAGGGCGAGACCTTCCCGCTGCCCGAGCCGTTCCACGTGCTCGCGACCGCCAACCCGATCGAGTACGAAGGCACCTACCCGCTCCCCGAGGCCCAGCTCGACCGGTTCCTGCTCCGCGTCAGCTTCGGCTACCCCTCCGCCGGACGAGGAGTACGACGTCATCGCGCGCCGCGTCGCAGCGCCGCCAGGAGGAGGTCGAGCTCGAGGCGGTCACCGACCCGGCCGGGCTGCGCGGCCTGCAGGCCGCCGTCGAGACGGTCCGGGTCGACGAGAGCGTCGGCCGCTACTGCGTCGCGCTCGCCGCGGCCACCCGCGACCACCGCGACGCCCTCACCGGCGCCTCGCCCCGCGGCTCGCTCGGCCTGGTCCTCACCGCGCGCGCGTTCGCGGTGCTGCGCGGCCGCGACTACGTCATCCCCGAGGACGTCAAGGCCGTCGCCCGCGCCGTGCTCGCGCACCGCGTCACGGTCCGGCCCGAGCTCTGGATGACCCAGACCAGCGGCCGCTCCATCGTCGACGCCGTGCTGGTCCAGGTCCCGACCCCGGCGACCCTCGAGCGCGCCGATGACCGGCACGCTGGCGACCCACCCCCGCGCTGGCCCGCGCGGTCGTGGTCGGCGGCGCTCGCGGTCGTGGCCGCCGTGGTCGGCGCGTCGCCGGCGGTGATGGTGCTGGGTGCGCCGTTCGTGCTGCTGGCCTGCATCGGGCTGCTGCACCGGCCCGACTCCGACGCCCGCTGCTCGACGCCGCGCTCGACCACCGCTGGCTGCACGAGGGGCAGGGCACCACCTCGCGGCTGACGCTCCGCGACGGCGAGGACGTCGAGCACGTGGCCCGGGCGATGGCGCCCACGCCGTACGTCGCGCTGCACCCGCCGACCGGCCTCGTGGCCGGCCTGGCCGACGACCTGCCCGACGATCGAGATCGGGCCGCGCCGCTGGGGCCGGCGGGTGCTGGGGGAGGAGCAGGTCTGCCTGACCACGCCGTGGGCCGGCTACCGCTGGGGGCCGGTCTCCCTGCACGGCGACGCGCTGCGGGTGCTGCCGCACACCACGGCGGTTCGACTCCCGGGCCGAGACGCCGCGCCCGGTCGGGCTGGTCGGCGTCAACCGGTCACCACGGCTCGGCGCCGGCGTCGAGTTCGCCGACATCCGGCCGTTCCGCCCCGGCGACCGGCTGCGCCGGATCAGCTGGCGGGTCTCGGTGCGCAGCCGCGAGCTGCACGTCACCACCTCGCCCGTCCGAGGAGGACAGCGGGGTGCTGCTCGTCGTCGACGCGCTCGGCGACCACGGCCACTCCGAGGGTCTCGACGGCGAGGCGAGCAGCCTCGACCAGAGCGTCCGGGCCGCGGCCGCGGTGGCCGAGCACCACATCCGGCGCCGGCGACCGGGTGGGGCTGCGGATCGTCGGCGGCGACGGCGGGCTGCTCGGGTACGGCGCCGGCACCCGGCACCTGCGGGTCCTCCTCGACCTGCTGGCCGGCGTCCGCCCGGGTGAGCTGCCGGAGGGGATCGCGGAGCGGCTCCAGCTCCGGGTGACCGGCGGCAGCGTGGTGTTCGTGTTCTCGCCGATGCTCGGCCCGGCCATCGTCACGGCCACCGCCAGCCTCGTGCAGCGCGGGCTGCCCGTGGTCGTCGTCGACACCCTCCCGCCGGACGCGACGCCGCGGGTCCCCGACGGGGTCGACCCGCGGATCGCCGACCTGGCCTGGCGGATGCGCCGGCTCGAGCGCGACCAGGTGCTGGCGCGGCTGGCCGCGCTCGGCTGCCCGGTGATCCCGTGGCGCGGCGCCGGCACCCTCGACGACGTGCTGCGCCGGCTGGCCCGCCGGGCGCGCGTGCCGCAGCTGGCGGCGCAGCGATGAGGGACCTGACCCGCGAGACCCGCTCCCGGCTGGTGTTGCGCGCGGTCGTGCTGGTCGCGCCCGTGCTGGCCCTGCGAGGCGGCCCGCCCCGACGACGTGCCGCACCGGCTGGTTCGTCGCCCTGACCCTGGCGCTGTCGGTCGGGTTCGCGGCGATGCCCGAGTCGGCGCTCGGCACCGCCTGCCTCGGGCTGGTCGTCGTCTGGTGGGCGCTGGCCGCGGCGCGACGGCGTACCGGCCGGTGCGATCCCGGCCGCCGCTGCTCCTGCTGGCCGCCCACGTCGCCGCGGTGCTGCTCTCCTACGGGCCGCCCGCCCTCCCGATCGGCACCCGGCTGCTGCGCCGGTGGCTGCGCCGCGGCGCGGTCGTCGCGGTGGCGGCCCCGCTGGTCTGGCTGGTCGCCGTGCGTGGTGGACGGGCAGCCGGAGCCGCCCGGGCATCTGGGTCGCCGGGCTCGGCGTGCGCGATCGTCGTCTGCGTCGTCGCGGCCACCGCGGTCAGCGACGCGGCGAGGAGCCACGCGTGAACCGACCCGACCCGGAGGAGTACGTCGAGCTCGTGCTCTCGGTCGTCGAGGAGATCCCGTGGGGCCGGGTGACGTCGTACGGCGCGATCGCGGGCGTCGTCGGCGGCGGCCCGCGCCAGGTCGGCGCGGTGATGTCGCGGCACGGCGGGCCGGTGCCGTGGTGGCGGGTGGTGCGCGCCGACGGGTCGCTGCCGCCGAGCCACGAGGAGAACGCCCGGCCGCACTACCTCGACGAGGGCACGCCGCTGCGGCCCTCGGGGGCGGTGGACATGGCGGCGGCGTTCTGGGAGCCGGAGCCGCCGGCACTCCTGCCCGGACGAGGTGACCCGGATTCTCCACAGGGCGGAGCCCGAACCTGTGCACAATGGGGCCTCGTCGGTGGAGAACCCGGCTACCTCGGTGGATGACCCTGTGGAACCAGAGGAATGTTCGCCGGAACCTCTTGCGCCGGCGGTTCGGCGGGGCATAGAACTTCTGCTGCGCCGCCCCTTCGGGGGAGGCGTAGAAGGGCCCGAACAACTCATACTTGTTCGGGCCCTTCGCCTTTCTCCGGCACCTTCTGCGCTGCCGTCTCACGCCTGCGACACCGATTCGGCCTACCTCGCGGTAGCGGCCAGACTCGGTCTCGTGCTCTACGACGTGATGCACGCGCGTGTCCCGCCGGCGCTGCAGGGCGATCTGGCGGCCGACGGTGCGTCGGTCTCGAGCACGTGCCCGAGCCGGGGCGGGGTGATCCTGGCCAGCAACCACCTCAGCTTCGTCGACTCGGTGGTGATCCCGAGCGTGGTGCCGCGCAAGGTCGTCTTCCTGGCCAAGTCCGACTACTTCACCGGCACCGGCCTCAAGGGGCTCGCCTCCCGGGTCTGGTTCGAGGGGCTCGGCATGCTGCCGGTCGACCGCGACGACACCAAGGCCGCGATCGCCAGCCTCGACATCGCCCTCGACGTGCTCGGCCGCGGCGAGGCGTTCGGCATCTACCCCGAGGGCACCCGCTCGCGCGACGGCCGCCTCTACCGCGGCCGCACCGGCGTCGCCCACCTCGCGCTGACCGCCGGCGTGCCCGTCGTACCCGTGGGGCTGACCGGCACCGAGAAGGTCCAGCCGGTCGGCTCCAGCCGCCCGCGGGTCGTCCCGATCACCGTCGAGTTCGGCGAGCCGATCGACTTCACCGGCCGCTTCGACGGCGTCCCGTCCGGGCGGGCGCGCCGCGAGGTGACCGACGAGGTGATGGCCGCGATCCAGCGAGCTCACCGGCCAGGAGGAGGCCGGCGTCTACAACGAGCGGCCGATCGACTGAGCCGAGGCCTGACTCAGCTCAAGCGCGTTGAAGCTCCACGCGCCGAGCAGGAACCCGACCGCGCCGAGCGCGGCGTACGCCGGCACCCACCAGCGCGAGCCGGTGTCGGCCCGCGGCGGGCTCGGGCGGGAGCACGGCGTTCTTGATGCCGACCAGGATCGCGACGACCGCGGGCGCGGCCATCAGCCAGAACAGCACGCCGCAGACCAGCCAGCCCCAGACGACGTCGTCGCCCTTGAAGGCGAACTCGAGGAAGTTCCAGCCGAGCGAGCCGAACAGCACGCCCCACATCGGGATCAGCAGGTTGGGGGCGCTGACCGACATCGCGGCCGCCGAGCCGACCATCGCGGTGATCAGCATGACCGGGATCGCGATGGCGATGAGCCACGAGCCGTCAGGGCACGGCTGGGCGCTGACGTAGGGGCCGCCGTCCGCGCAGGAGCCGCCGACGTTCATCACCGCGCGCATCGAGAAGAACGTCCAGGTCAGGCAGACGGAGACGACCAGCACGCGACCACCGTCGCGACCGGCGCCTTCCAACCGCGCGACGTGCCGACCGCCGGGTCGGCGGTCAGGTACCGCGCCATGGCTGAACTCTGGCAGAGCGACCGATACTGCTGCCATGACCGACGCGCCCCCGCTCGCCGTGTCGCTGGGCCTCGCCCGCACCCCGAGGGCGGCTGGTTCCGCCAGACGTGGGCCTCGCCCGTCGAGGTCACCCTGCCGGCGGACTGTCGGTGGTCACCGGCACACTGGTGCCCATGAGGACGTCGACGATCGCGCTGCGCGGCCCCTACTCGCTCGAGGAGGTCGCGCTGATGGGCTTCGGGCACCGTGACGACCGCTCCTTCGACGGGGTGATGCGGCTGGCCTTCTGCCTCGACACCGACCTCGAGCAGCAGGTCGGCGTCGAGGTCCGCCAGGCCGGCGACCGGCTCGACCTCGTCGTCCACGGCGACGGCGACCTGGCGGCGGTGACCCGGCAGGTGGCCCGGGTCGTCTCGGCGGACCACGACGGCGCGGCGTACGCCGAGGTGTGTGCCGGTGACCCGGTGCTGGCCCGGGTGCACGCGGCCGCGCCCGGCTTCCGACCTGCCAACTTCCACTCGGCCTTCGAGGCCGCGGCGTGGTCGGTGCTGAGCGCCCGACGCCAGCGCCGCCAGGCCATCGCGCTGCGGGCGCGGCTGGCCGAGCAGCACGGCGCCCGCGTTCGACCTGGCCGGACAGGTCGTGCACGCGCTGCCGACACCGGCCGCGCTGGCCCGGCTCGACCGCGTCCCCGGCCTGCCGGACGCCGCGCTCCCGAGGCTGCACGCGGTCGCCGAGGCGGCGAGCGCGGGCCGGCTCGATGTCGACCGGCTCACCGCGCTCGGCCCCGACGAGGCGATGGCCGACGCTGCAGCAGCTGCCCGGCATCGGCGCGTTCTACAGCGCGCTCGTGGTGGTCCGGGCGTGTGGTCTCACCGACGTGCTCTCGACCCAGGAGCCGCACAGCCGGCGCGCCGTACGCAGCCTCTACGGGCTCGACCACGAGCCCGACGACGCCGAGCTGGCCGCGATCGCCGAGGCGTGGCGGCCGTTCCGCACGTGGGCCACCGTGGCGCTGCGCGCGGTCGGTCCCCGACTCGGGACACCATCCGGGACAAACGCCGCAGCGTGACCCGCCCGCGGTCACCTAGCATCCGGGCGTGCGCATCCGCCGAGCCCTCGTCCCGGTCCTCCTCGCCACCGTCGCGACGCTGACGGCCTGCGGGGGTGGCGACTCCGGCGGCCAGGCCGCCGACGATCCCACCTCCGCGTCGACCGAGGCGACCGAGGGCGCGACGGCGGGCGACGACGGCGGCGATCCCGCCGGCGACGTCGCGGCCTGCGACCTGCTGACCACCGACGAGGTGGCGGACGCGGTCGGCTCGCCGGTCAAGGACGGCATCCGCACCTCCGGGCCGGCCGTGACCGGCGGCGACTTCACCACCTGCGTCTGGCAGTCCGCCGACCCCGACAACCCGGCCGACACCGCCACGCTCACGATCTACGAGAACGCCGCCGCGGCCGACTCGGTGCGCAGCGACGACTCTCCAGGACGTCGACGGCATCGGCGACAGCGCGTTCAGCGACTCGGTCTCGAGCGTCTGGGTCTACGACGGCGAGAAGTCGTTCTTCACCCAGTGGTACATCTTCGGCGACCATGGACGACGAGGGTCTCGAGCAGAGCAAGGCGCTCGCGCAGGCGGCTCGCCGACAAGCTGTAGCCCTGTCGGCGGTCCGTGATGGAGTAGGCGGGTGACGGACCTTCGGTCGGCGACCACCTACCGCCTGGTCCGGCCGTCCGCTCAGCCGCGGAGCCGCCGACCCTCGACGAGCAGCAGCAGCGCGTCGTCGACCACCGCGACGGTCCGCTGCTCGTGCTGGCCGGCCCCGGCACCGGCAAGACCACGACGCTGGTCGAGGCGATCGTCGCGCCGGATCGAGGACGGCACCCACCCCGACCGGATCCTGGCGCTGACCTTCTCCCGCAAGGCCGCCGAGCAGCTCCGCGACCGGGTCGCCGCCCGGGTCGGCCGCACGATGTCGGCCAGCATCGGCTCGACGTTCCACTCCTTCGCCTACGGGCTGATCCGCCGCTACGCGCCGGCCGAGCTCTACGTCGGCCCGCTGCGGCTGCTCTCGGCGCCCGAGCAGGACGTCGTGCTGCGCGAGCTGCTGCAGGACCACCCCGAGTCGGTGCGCTGGCCCGACGTCGCTGCGGCTCGCGCTCGGCACCCGCGGCTTCGCGCGCGAGGTCCACGCGGTCCTGTCCCGCGCCCGGGAGAAGGGGCTCGACGGCGACGAGCTCCAGCGGCTGGGCGAGGACCAACGACCTGCCGGAGTTCGTGGCGGCCGGCGCGTTCCTGGAGCAGTACCTCGACGATCCTCGACAGCCGCGGCGCCGTCGACTACGCCGACCTGATCCGGCGCGCCACGATCGAGGCGACGGTCGCACCGCGACGAGCTGCGCGCCGAGCTACGCCCACGTCTTCGTCGACGAGTACCAGGACACCGACTCCGGCCAGGTCGCGCTGCTGCGGGCGATCGCCGGCGACGGCCGCGACCTGGTCGTGGTCGGTGACCCGCACCAGTCGATCTACGCCTTCCGCGGCGCCGAGGTGCGCGGCATCCTCGACTTCCCGACCGACTTCCCGCACGCCGACGGCTCGCCCGGCCGAGGTCGTCGCGCTGGGCACCACCCGCCGGTTCGGGCCGCGGCTGCTCACCGCCGTCCAGCGGGTCGCCGGCCGGATCGGGCTGCCCGGCAGCATCCCCGAGAGCGCGCGCGAGGCGTTCCTGGCGCCCACGCGCCGAGGCGGGACCGCACGGCGAGGGCCGGGTCGTCGTCCGCACCTTCGACAGCGACCGGGCCGAGGCCGAGCACCTCGCCGACCTGCTCCGCCGCGCCCACCTCGAGGACGGCATCCCGTGGGACGAGATGGCGGTGCTGGTGCGCTCCGGCCGCCAGTCGCATCCCGCCGCTGCGCCGTTCGCTCGGCGCCGCCGGCGTGCCGGTCGAGGTGGCCAGCGACGAGCTGCCGCTGGTCCGCGACCCGGCCGCGCTGCCGCTGATCGACGCGCTGCGGGTGGTGCTCAACCTCGACAACGACGACCCGGACCACGTCGACCACATCGACGCCGCGCGGGCCGAGGCGCTGCTGACCGGTCCGCTCGGCGGCCTCGACGCCGGCGACGTACGCCGCCTGGCGCGGCAGCTGCGCGCACGCGCGAGAAGGAGCAGGCGCAGGCCGAGCGAGCGGCTGCCGACGCACCTCGCGCGAGCTGGTCCGCCGCGCCGTGCTCGACCCTGGCGACTGCTCGACGGGCTCGACGGCGCCGAGGTCGGCGCGGGCCCGGGCGGTGGCCGAGCTCGTGCGTCGCACCCGCGCGCAGCTCGACGCGGGCGCGACCGCCGAGGAGCTGCTCTGGACGCTGTGGTCCGGCACCGGCGTGGCCGGCCCGGCTGCGCCGCTCGGTCGAGCTCGGCGGCGGCGCCGCCCGCCGGGCGCACCGCGACCTCGACTCGATCTGCGCGCTGTTCGACGTCGGCCGCGCGCGCCGAGGAGACCCGCGACCACGTCGGCGTCCGCGAGTTCCTGGCCACCCTGGTCGCCCAGCAGATCCCCGCCGACACGCTGGCCGAGCGGGGCGCGCGCGGCGCCGCCGTACGCCTGCTGACCGCGCACCGCGCCAAGGGCCTCGAGTGGCGGCTGGTCGTCGTCGCCCACGTCCAGCAGGACGGCTGGCCCGACCTGCGCCGCCGCTCGACGCTGCTCGGGGCCGACCGGATCGGCACCGACGGGCTGGTCCCGCCGACCTCGGCGCGCGAGGCTGCTGATCGAGGAGCGGCGGCTGTTCTACGTCGCGTGCACCCGCGCCCGCGAGCGGCTCGTCGTCACCGCGGTCGCCTCGCCCGAGGACGACGGCGACCAGCCGTCCCGGTTCCTCGACGAGCTCGGCGTGACCGTCGAGGACGGTCGAGGGGCGGCCGGCCCGCACGCTGTCGCTCGGCGGGCTGGTCAGCGAGCTGCGCCGCACCGTCGCCGACCCGCCGCCGAGCCCGAGCCGCTGCGCGGCGGCGGCGGCGCGGCGTCTGGCCCGGCTGGCCGCCGAGACGGCCGGCGGCCGCGGCCGCTGGTGCCGATGGCCGACCCCTCGACGTGGTGGGGCACCCGCGCGGCCAGCCGGTCGGTGCAGCCGGTCCGCGACCCCGACCAGCCGGTGCCGGTGTCGGCCAGCCTCGCTCGAGCACGTTCGCGGTCTGCCCGACCCAGTGGTTCCTCGCCCGTGAGGCCGGCGGCGTCGCCCGGGCCCACCAGTCCGCCAACCTCGGCGAGATCGTGCACGCGCTCGCCCAGCGGGTCGCCGGCGGCGAGCTCGACGCCGGGTCCCGACGGCGTCGACGCAGCTCATGGGCCACGTCGAGGCAGGTCTGGGACCGGCTGGAGTTCCGGACGCCGTGGGCGCAAGGCCCGCGAGCTCGAGCGGGTCCGGGCCGCGCTCGGCCCGCTTCCTCGCACTGGCACCACGCCAACCCGCGCACGCGTCGTCGGCGATCGAGGCGCAGTTCCGCGCCGTCCTCGACCTCCCCGACGGCGAGCAGGTGCGGCTCGACCGGCTACGCCGACCGGCTCGAGCTCGACGCCGACGGCCGGGTCGTCGTCGTCGACCTCAAGACCGGCCGCACCAAGCCCACCGACAAGTCGGTCGCTGACCAACGTCCAGCTCGGCCTCTACCAGCTCGCCGTCGACCACGGCGCCGTCGACGAGCTCGTCGGGCTGCCCGACGCGCGCCGAGGCCGGCGGCGCCGAGCTCGTGCAGCTCGGCCTCACCGGACGGCGGCGCCCGACGCCGACGTCCAGCCCCAGCCCGAGCAGGCCGACGACGGCCCCGAGCGCGCGGCGCTGCGCGAGCCGGCTGGACCAGGCCGCGCAGCTGCTGCGCGCCGAGAACTTCCCCGCGGTCGCCGGCCAGCACTGCCGCGACTGCGCTTCGTGCCGATCTGCCCGATCAAGAGCGCCGGGCTCGGTGGTGCGCGTCGTGACAGCGAGCCCGCGCCGGATCGACTCACCCGCCGACCTCGCCGCGGCGATGGGCGACGCCGTGGCAGGCCAGCGAGCAGCAGTGGGCGGCGATCACGGCGCCGCTCGCGCCCGCCGTCGTGATCGCCGGCGCCGGCTCCGGCAAGACCACGCTGATGGCCGCCCGCGTCGTCTACCTCGTGCTCACCGGGCAGGTGCGCCCCGACCAGGTGCTCGGCCTGACGTTCACCACCAAGGCGGCCAGCGAGCTGCGCGCCCGGATCCGGCAGGCGCTGCGCGACGCCGGTGCGCTCGAGCGAGGTCGAGCCCGAGGGCGAGGACGTCCTCGAGCCGACGGTCGCGACCTACAACGCCTACGCCGCCGGCCTGCTCACCGACCACGGCCTGCGGATCGGCCACGAGCCGGACACCCGGGTGATCACCGACGCGGCGCGCTACCAGCTCGGCGCCCGGGTGGTCGACCGGCTACACCGGCGAGGTCGCGCATGCTCAGCGACCACCCCGAGACGGTGATCCAGAACCTCCTCGCCCTCGACGGCGCGATGAGCGAGCACCTGGTCGGCGCCCGACGACGTGCGCGCGCGTCGACGCCGCGAGCGCGCCGGCTTCGTCCGGGCGCTGCCGAGGAGGAGCGGCCGGGCAAGAACCGCAAGACCTACGTCGAGGCGATCGAGAAGGCGGTCAACGCGATCGACCGCCGCGGCGAGCTGCTCGGCCTGGTCGAGGCCTACCGCCGGCTCAAGGCCGACCTCGGGCTGATGGACTTCTCCGACCAGATCGAGCTCGGCGCCCGGCTGGCCGCGCGAGCAGCCCGAGGTCGGCGTCGCTCGAGCGCGAGCAGGTTCAGGGTGGTGCTGCTCGACGAGTACCAGGACACCTCGGTCGCGCAGGCGATCGATGCTGTCGCCGGCTGCTTCGGCCGGCGGCCACGCGGTCACCGCGGTCGGCGACCCCAACCAGGCGATCTACGGCTGGCGCGGCGCGTCGGTGTCCAACATCCTCGACTTCGCCGACACCTTCCCCGCCGCGTCCGGCGCGCGTGCCGACCTACCCGCTCACCGTCAACCGCCGCTCCGACCGGCGGATCCTCGAGGTCGCCAACCGGCTGGCCGCGCCGCTCTACGCCGCGCACGACGCCGGTCGCGGCCGCTCGAGCCCAAGCCCGAGGCGCGCGACGGCGTCGGTGACGACCGCGGGTCTTCGAGACCCACGCGCGACGAGCTCGCCTGGCTGGTCGAGGCGGTGCGCGACGTGCACGCGGCCCGGCGACCGAGCCGCTGGTCCGACATCGGCGTGCTCACCCGCGACAACGCGCACGCCGACGAGGTCTTCGACGCGCTGACCGGCGCCGGCATCCCGGTCGAGATCGTCGGCCTCTCCGGGCTGCTGCGGCTGCCCGAGGTCGCCGAGATCGTCGCGATGCTGCACCTGCTGCACGACGTCACCGCCAACGCCTCGCTGCTCACCCTGCTCACCGGGCCGCGGTGGGCGATCGGCCCGCGCGACCTCGGCTGCTCAGCCGACCGGGCCGCGCGAGCTGGCCGGCGCGCGCGGCCGCGGCCCGACGCCGGCGTCGGTCGACGACCACCTCGTCGCAGATCGCCGACGGCATCGACCCGGCCGAGATCCCGTGCCTCGACGACGCGCTCGCCGACCCGGGCGACGCGCGCCGTACTCCGCCGAGGCGCTGGAGCGGTTCGCGCTGCTCGCCGCGCGAGCTGCGGATGCTGCGCGTCGCACGTCGGCGAGCCGCTGCTCGACATCGTCCGCCGGATCATCGACACCACCGGCGCCGACGTCGAGCTCGCCTCGGCGGTCAGCCCGGCCGCGGCCGCCCGGCGCGACAACCTCGACCTGTTCGTCCGGGCGGTCGCCGACTTCCAGGCCGTCGACGGCGACGTCACGCTGGCCGCGCTGCTGGCCTACCTCACCGCCGAGGACGACCAGGGCAACGGCCTCGACGTCGCGACGCCGACCGCCGCCGACTCGGTCAAGCTGCTGACCGTGCACCGGTCCAAGGGCCTCGAGTGGGACTCGGTGTTCCTGGTCGGCGTCTGCGACGAGCCGGTTCCCCAGCAACCGGTCCCGGACGCTGTGGACCTCGTCGCCCGCGGTGCTGCCCGGCGCCGCTGCGCGGCGACGCGGCCGACCTGCCGCAGCTCGCGCGGCTACGACAAGGCGGCGCTCGACGACCTACCGCGCCGACACCCGGGCGCACGACGCAGACCGGAGGAGCTCCGGCTCGGCTACGTCGCGTTCACCCGCGCCGCGCACCGGCTCTCGGTCACGTCGTACTGCTGGAGCCCGCGGCCGACGCCGTTCGGTCCGTCGGACTACCAGGAGCGTCGTCCGCGAGCAGCTCGACGAGTGGGGCGAGCCGGTCGACGTGGCTCGACAAGCCCGCCAAGGGCGACCC
The DNA here is from genome assembly GCA_963791175.1 of uncultured Actinomycetota bacterium. Classification (GTDB taxonomy): domain Bacteria; phylum Actinomycetota; class Actinomycetes; order Propionibacteriales; family Nocardioidaceae; genus Nocardioides. The sequence continues at coordinate 31,643 of CAWBRC010000004.1, read as the reverse complement.
CAACCCCTACGCCGCCGAGGACCCGTCGCGGCCCTGGCCGCCCGTCCGGCACCGGCGCGGAGGCGCAGCGCGCGGCTCGACGCGGCCGCGCTGGTGCGGGCCGCCGACCCCGCGGCCGAGGACGACGACCTCGACATGGTCGAGAGCGGCCCGGGTCGCGGACTGGGACGCCGAGGTCGAGCGGCTGCTCGCCGAGGCGCGGGCCGAGCGCAGCGCCGACGATCGCGGTGCCGCTGCCCGGCAGCCTGTCGGCGACCGCGCTGCTGCGGCTGCAGGACGACCCGGAGGCGTTCGCCCGCGAGCTGGCCCGGCCGATGCCGCGGCCGCCGTCGCCGGGCGGCCCGGTTCGGCACCCTCTTCCACGCCTGGGTCGAGGACCGCTTCGAGCAGCAGCCGCTGCTCGACCCCGACGACCTGCCCGGCCGCGCCGACCTCGACATCGACGACGAGGCCGACCTCGACGCGGTGATCGCGGCGTTCGAGCAGGGTCCGTTCGCCGACCGGGTCCCGCACGCCGTCGAGGCGCCGTTCGCGCTGGTCCTCGCCGGCCAGGTCGTCCGCGGCCGGATCGACGCGGTCTACGAGGAGCCCGACGGCGGCTTCCTGCTCGTCGACTGGAAGACCAACCGGCACGAGGACGCCGACCCGCTCCAGCTCGCGATCTACCGGCTGGCCTGGGCCGAGCTGCGCGGCGTGCCGCTCGACGCAGGTGCGCGCCGCGTTCCACTACGTGCGCACCGGCAAGACCGTCGAGCCGGAGGACCTGCCCGACCGTCAGGCGCTGGAGGCCATGCTCGGCGCGTGAGCGTCGAGCCACGCGGCCACGCCGCGGGCGGCCACCCGGCCGGCCCGGTTGGCGCCGATGGTGCTGGCCGAGGGGCCGTAGCCGACGAGCTGGACGCGCGGGTCGGCGACCGCGGTGGTGCCGTCGAGCTGGATGCCGCCGTACGCCGAGCGCAGGCGCAGCGGCGCCAGGTGGCCGACGGCGGGCCGGAAGCCGGTGGCCCACAGGATCACGTCGGCCGGCCAGCGCGTGCCGTCCGGCATCCGTACGCCGTCCGGCTCGATCGCGCGTCGAACATCGGGTGCCGCTCGTAGGCGCCGAGCCGCTCCGCCTCGCGCTCCTGCTCGCGCAGCGCCAGCCCGGTGACGCTCACGACGCTGGCCGGGCGGCAGGCCGCGGCGGACCCGCTCCTCGACCAGCGCGACCGCGGCCCGTCCGACCTCGGGCGTGAAGTCGTCGGTGCGCCAGACCGGCTCGCGCCGGGTGACCCAGAGCGTGTCGGCGGCGACCGGGGCGATCTCGCCGAGCAGCTGCACCGCCGACGCGCCGCCGCCGACGACGACCACGCGCCGGCCGCGGAACGCCTCCGGGCCCGGGTAGTCGTGGGTGTGCAGCTGCCGGCCGCGGAACGTCTCGGCGCCCGGGTACGCGCGGCACGAACGGCCGCGACCAGGTCCCGGTCGCGTTCACGATCGTGCGGGTCAGCCAGCGCCGGTCGCCGGCCCGCACCTCGAGCAGCCCGTCGTCGGCCTCGACGACCTCGTCCACCCGCACCGGCCGGAGCACCGGCAGGTCGTGGCGCGCGCTCGTAGTCGGCGAAGTACGCCGGCACCACCTCGTTCGCGCGGCCCGTCCTGCTCGGCGGGCGGCTCGGCGTCCGGCAGCGCCGCGATGCCGTGCACGTCCTGCATGGTCAGCGAGTCCCAGCGGTGCTGCCACGCGCCGCCGGGTGCCTCGTCGGCGTCGAGCACGACGTGGTCGATGCCCGCGCCGCTGCAGGTGGTACGACGTCGACAGCCCGGCCTGGCCCGCGCCGATCACCACCGAGTCGAGGACCTCCACGCTCGATGAACGCGCGGCGCCGCCGGGATAGTCCGACGCCGACCCGTCGTTGCTCGTGAGTCCCGGGTCGACGGCTCGGTCGAGGCCGCAGGCCCGCCGCCAGCGCGATCTCGACCATGTCGCCGAAGGTCCGCTCGCGCTCCTCGGCGGAGGTCTCCTCGCCGGTGACGATGTGGTCGGAGACCGTGCAGATCGCCAGCGCGCGGCGGCCGTGGCCGGCGGCGATCGTGTAGAGCGCGATGGCCTCCATCTCGATCGCGAGCACGCCGTGCTCGACCATCCGCGTCATCAGCTCGGGCCGGGCCGGGTAGAACGAGTCGCCGCTGAAGATCAGGCCGACGTGCACGTCGTCGCGGTCGCCGGCGGCGGACGCGGCCGCCGACGAGCAGCCGAAGTCGGCGACCGGGGCGTAGTCGAGCCCCTCGAAGCGGATCCGGTTCATGCTGGAGTCGGTGCAGGCGCCGGAGGCGATGACGATGTCGCGGATCTTCACCTTCTCGGTCAGCGCGCCGGCCGAGCCGACGCGGATGATCGACTGCACGTCGTACTCGCGGAACAGCTCGGTCGCGTAGATCGCCAGCGACGGCTGGCCCATGCCCGGAGCCCTGGACCGAGACGCGGCTGGCCCGTGCCAGGTGCCGGTGAAGCCGAACATGCCGCGCACCTCGCTGTAGCAGCGTGCGTCGTCGAGGAACGTCTCCGCGATCCACTTCGCGCGCAGCGGGTCGCCGGGGAACAGGACGAGGGGTGCGATGTCGCCAGCGGAGGCTCCGATGTGGGTGCTCACTGGCCGGAGACTAGCGCTCAGCGAGCGTGGACTACCCGCACGAGCGCATGGCGGCCGGCGCCCACGACCGGATCGCCGTACGCCGTCGCGACGACGCCTGGCTCGAGGAGCGGTGGGCCGACCCGGACACCCGGGTGCTGGTCGTCTCCGGCACCCGCGTGCAGCCCCGTCGACGGCGCGGATCCCGTGGGTCGAGCCCGCAGGAGGCGCCCGAGGGGCTGCGGGTGCTGCTGGGGGAGCAGGACGGCCGGGCCTGGTTCGCGGTCGATCACCGGACCGGAGGTGGCCCAGGCGGCCAAGGACGAGTGGTTCCCGCTGCGCGGGCTGCTGCCGCACCTGGCCGACGACGACCTGGCCGAGCGCGCCGCTGGTCTTCCACGCGCTCGGCCTGGCCGAGTGGCTGTTCGTGACCCGCTTCTGCCCGCGCTGCGGCGGCCGCTCGCAGCCGCGGCCGTCCGGCCACGAGCTGGTCTGCGCCGACTGCGGCCACGTCCAGTTCCCGCGCACCGACCCGGCGGTGATCATGGTGGTCACCTCGGGCGAGCCGGGCAGCGAGGACGAGCGCTGCCTGCTCGGCCGCCAGGCGATCTGGCCGGAGGGCCGCTTCTCGACGCTGGCGGGCTTCTGCGAGCCGGGGGAGACCCTCGAGGACGCCGTACGCCGCGAGGTGCTCGAGGAGACCGGCGTCGTGGTGGGCGACGTCGAGTACTTCGGCAACCAGCCCTGGCCGCTGCCGGCCAGCCTGATGCTCGGCTTCGTCGGCCGGGCGGTCTCCGAGGACATCAACGTCGACAACGACGAGATCGACGACGCGCGCTGGTTCACCCGCGCCGAGATGAAGGCCGAGGCCGAGGCGGGCACGCTGGTGCTCCCCGGTGGCGTCTCGATCAGCCGGTCACTCGTCGAGCACTGGTACGGCGGGCCGCTGCCCGGCCAGTGGTGACCGGCTCGGGCTCAGGCCGACCAGCGCGGCGAGCTTGTCCTTGACCTGGGCCAGCGAGGGGTTCGTCTGCGCGGTGCCGTCGCTGTAGACCAGCGTCGGGCACGGTCTGGTTGCCGTTGTTGGCCGACTCGACGATCAGCGCGGCCTCGGGCTGCTGCTCGATGTCGACGACGTCGAAGCTCGATGCCCTCGCGGTCGAGCTGGCTCTTCAGCCGGTGGCAGTAGCCGCACCACGGGGTGCTGTACATCGTGAACTGGCTCATCTGGGACTGTCGCCTCCGGCCTCTATCGTGATCCGCGGACGGTCGTCGACCGTTGCTCACCCCTTTCAACCACCTGGACCCGGGAGTTGTTCCGTGCCCGCTGCCGGCACCTGCTCGCCGCGCTCGACCCCGAGCAGCGCCAGGTGGCCGAGGCGCTGCGCGGGCCGGTGCGGGTGCTGGCCGGCGCCGGCACCGGCAAGACCCGGGCGATCACCCACCGCATCGCGCACGGCGTCGCCACCGGGCGTCTACGCGCCCTCCGAGGTGCTCGCGGTCACCTTCACCACCCGCGCGGCCGGCGAGATGCGCACCCGGCTGCGCACGCTCGGCGCCGGCGGCGTCCAGGCCCGCACGTTCCACTCCGCGGCGCTGCGCCAGCTGCGCTACTTCTGGCCGCACGTCCACGGCACCGAGCTGCCGCAGCTGATCGAGTCCAAGATCGGGCTGCTCGCGACCGCGACCCGGCGCCAGCGGCTCAACACCGACCAGGCGCTGCTGCGCGACCTCGCCTCCGAGATCGAGTGGGCCAAGGTCAGCAACGTCGCACCCGCGACGTACGCCGACGTCGCCGCAGGCCCGCGGCCGCTCGGTCGCCGGCCAGACCCCCGAGGTCGTCGCCCACGTCTTCGACGCCTACGAGGAGGTCAAGCGCGACCAGGGCCGGATGGACATGGAGGACGTCCTGCTCCTGACCGCCGGGATGCTCGCCGAGGACGAGCGCGTCGCCGCGCAGGTCCGCCGCCAGTACAAGTGGTTCGTCGTCGACGAGTTCCAGGACGTCTCGCCGCTCCAGTCGGCGCTGCTCGACCTGTGGCTCGGCGGCCGCGACGAGCTCTGCGTGGTCGGCGACCCGGCCCAGACGATCTACTCCTTCGCCGGCGCCAACGCCGACTTCCTGCGCGACTTCCCGGCCAAGTTCCCCGGCACCACCTCGATCGAGCTGGTCCGCAACTACCGCTCGACGCCCCAGGTCGTCGAGGCGGCCAACACGCCTGCTCGCCGGCACCGCCAGCCGCGGCGTCGACCTGCGCTCCCAGCAGGCCGCCGGCCCCGAGGTCGACGCTACGACGCGCGCATCCCGACGAGGTCGCCGAGGCCGAGGCGGTCGCCGCCCGGATCGCTCGCGCTGCGCGCCGACGGGCCGCGACGCTCGGCGAGATGGCCGTCCTGTTCCGCATCAACGCCCAGTCCGAGTCGTTCGAGGAGGCGCTGGCGGCCCGCGGCATCCCCTACGTCATCCGCGGCGCGGCCCGGTTCTTCGACCGCCCCGAGGTCCGCGAGGCGGTCACCCGGATCCGCGGCGCGGCCCGCTCGGGCGAGGGCGACGGGCGGCGTCCTCGAGACCGTGCGCGCGCACCCTCGCCGGCATGGGCTGGACGCCCGAGGCGCCGTCCGCGCGCGGCCAGACCCGCGACCGCTGGGAGTCCTGGCAGGCGCTGATGGACCAGGCCGCTGGAGTTCGCCGCCGGCGGCGGCACCCTCGACGACTTCGTCGACGACCTCGACCGCCGGGCCGCCGAGCAGCACGCCCCCGTCGCCGACGGCGTCACCCTCGCGACGTTCCACGCCGCCAAGGGGCTGGAGTGGGACTCGGTCTTCCTCTGCGGCCTCCAGGACGGCACCCTCCCGATCACCTACGCCGAGACGCCGGCCCAGATCGAGGAGGAGCGGCGGCTCCTCTACGTCGGCATGACCCGCGCCCGGCGTCGACCTCGCGCTGTCGTGGGCGCTGGCGCGCCAGCCGGGCGGTCGTGGCTCCCGCAAGCCCTCGCGGTTCCTCACCCCGCTGCTCCCGCAGGAGGCGCTGCCGCTGCCCAAGGCCGGCCGAAGGCGCAAGGGCGCCCGGATGTGCCTCGAGTGCGGCAAGCCGCTCCAGACCGCCGCCGACAAGGCCCGTCGCCGGTGCGCCGACTGCCCGGCGCCCTACGACGAGGCGCTGTTCGAGCGGCTGCGCGAGTGGCGCACCGAGCGCGCCCGCGAGGAGGAGATCGCGGCGTTCATGGTCTTCAGCAACGCCACGCTCGAGGAGATCGCGACCCGCCGCCCGCAGTCCTCGCGCGAGCTGCTCAAGGTCAGCGGCGTCGGCCAGGAGAAGCTCGCAGAAGTACGGCGAGGAGCTCCTCGAGCTCGTCAGCTGACCGCTCCGGCGCGACAAGTTGGCAGAAAATTGTCGAGAAATACCCATAAAATCAATTGCCCCTTACCGGGGCCGGTCGATACCTTGCTCGTCCCAACACGTTCGCGCATCACGGGACTGACAACCCCGGCGCACGAGGCAGCGAAGGAGGTGGCCCAGATGATCACCAACACCATCAAGACGGCGGTTCAGATCCCGTCCGGTTTTGGCATGCCCGCTTGCGGCCACGCCTTCCCGCTGACGAGCTCCGCCGGCGTTCGGCACGACGACCGTCGTGCGCGACCGCCAGGCGACCGCCGTCAAGGGTGACATGGGCCTCGCCGCCTACGTCCCGGGGACCAGTGCCTGGAGTCCACCGTCCAGTTGAGATCAACTGATCGGCAGCCTCCAGGCCGCGGAACCCGAAAGGGATCCGCGGCCTTTCTGTTTCTCGAAAGCCGGCGCAGGTCCCGCAGCAGCACCCGACAGACCAGAGACCAAGCAACCGCGATCAAGGTGAGCAGAGGAGGTGAAACAACATGACCATCAGCGTTCTCGACCGCACCAGCACCGCCGACCAGCCGACTCTGGGCAACCTCCACGACGAGGCCGGCAAGGTGGACGAGACGAACCTGCCGTGCCGGGTGAACAACCCGGAGCTGTGGTTCGCCGAGTCGCCCAGCGACGTGGAGTACGCCAAGGCCCTGTGCATCGACTGTCCGGTCCGCGCCCTGTGCTTCGACGGCGCTCTCGAGCGTCGCGAGCCGTGGGGCGTCTGGGGTGGACAGCTCTTCATCCAGGGCGTCGTCGTCCCCCGCAAGCGTCCGCGTGGCCGTCCCCGCAAGAACGAGGTGGCCGCGTAGCAGCCACGAGGCGTCCGTCAGCTGACGGCCGCATCCCTTTCCAGAAGGAACCAACCAATTCCGATGAACCAGACCTACATGACCAGGAGCACCGAGATGAATCTCATGAACGAGAACCTGGCGCGCGCGCAGATGTCCGCGCGCCTGGGAGAGGCGCAACAGTTGCGGCGCGGCCACCAGCTGGCCCGTGCCCGTCGGCTCAGCCGCAAGGCCGAGCAGGCAGCGCAGCAGGCGCGTCTCGCCCTCGCCCGCGCTCTGTAAGACCTCGATGGGATGCCGCCAGTCAGCGGCCTCTGCGGGGACACCCTGATCGCGGGTGCACAACCAGGAGCCGGGTACGACCACCAGTGGTCGTACCCGGCTCCTCTGCTCAGTCTTCGGCGGCAGCTAGAGTTCGGTCGCCGATGAAGACCTGCGACTTCTGCGGGCGGCAGGAGGCCGACGAGGCGAAGACGCTCACCTGGAGCACCGCGGTCGAGAACGGGCGGCCCCGGACCTACTGCGACAGCTGCTCGCGCGAGCACCTGCGCGCCGATGGAGGGCAAGCTCGACAGCGAGTACTGGTGACCCGCCGGTTCACCCGGCCGCCACCGCCTCGCGCTCGAGCGGCTCGGCCCAGGCGCAGCCGCAGTGCAGGTGCCGGCGGTACGCCGTGACGGTCCGGCGGCAGCGTCGCCGAGCGCGACGGTGGCCGACCACGTGGCCGGCACGCCGCCCTCGCGCGGCCGTGACGAGGTCGCGGACCGCCCAGGCCAGCGGCCAGCGCGCGCAGGGCCGGGTCGGGCTCCGACGGCCGCAGCGGTGGCGTCGGTGGCGACCTGCTCGACCACCAGGGCCCGCCGCGGGTCGGCCTCGCCGAGCGTGGGCGTCGACGCAGCGCAGGCAGGCGGTGGCGCCCGGCACGACGTAGGGGCCGAGCACCGGGCCGTCCGGCGCCTCCCGGACCACCAGGTGCGGCGTGCCCGCGCGCATCCAGTCGTCGAGCCGGTCGCGGGCCGGCTCGCCCTCGCGTCCAGACCAGCGCCACGGCGGCGCCTGCCGCGGTCGGCGGGCGAGCCCGAGCCCGGCCTCGCCGACCAGCCGCAGCGACGCCGGGAGGACGCCGTCGGGCGCGTCGACGTGCACCCGGCAGCCGGCGCGGCGGTCGAGTCGGGCGCGCCTCGTCGTCGGCGGCCACGACCAGGCCCGCGGCGACCAGCGCGTCCAGCACGGGCGCGGTCGACCGCGTCGAGCGTGGTGAGCGGGCTGCCGTGGGCCAGCTCGACGAGCAGCAGGCGCACGGCGCGGGTGTCGGGCAGCACCGCGGCCCGGGGCGGGTCGATGCCGAGCTGGAGGTGGTCGGCGTCGCGGCGGGCGAGCCCCACGCCGGGGCGGAGCAGCCAGGTCATGGCGCCACCGTCACACGGATGGCACGCCGCCGTCGGTGGTCCGTCCACAGGCCCGGCGGACCTGCGGAGCCAGCAGCACGACGGCGCCCCCGGCCGTGCCGAGGGCGCCGTCGTCGAGTCTGTGGGCGAGCTGTCAGGCCTTGCCGAGGATGCGGTTGAGGTTGGTCCCGCAGACGGGGCAGACGGCCTTGGCCATCCGGGTGCCCTTGTCGTTGACCCGGACCTCTCCCTCGGCCTCGCGCTTCTCCTTGCACTTCACGCAGTAGAACTCGCCGCTCCAGGTCTCCGCCATGACGGCCTCCTTGCCTATTCTTCTTCTCGGTCGTCGCGGCGGGGACTGCCATTCGGGTTGGGGAAGCCCGCCGGAGGCCCTCGGAACGGGTCCTCGAGCCGCTTTGACCGTACTCCACGCCTGCGCGAACCCGTGACAGGCGCTCGGCGCGCCGGATATCGACATTTCGCGGCGATTTCAGGCGTGAAACCGCTCACGGCGGGCCACCGGAGCGGCGTCAGTAGGGTGCGCCCATGGCCGCCTACCCCCACCTGCGCGTCGAGCGGCCCGTCCGACGGCGTGGCGCTGCTGACCCTCGACAACCCCGACATGCGCAACGCGATGTCCGACGAGATGACCTCGTCCTGGGTCGCCGCGGTGGCCGAGCTGGCCGCCGACCGGTCGCTGCGGGCGGTCGTGGTCACGGGCGAGGGCTCGGCGTTCTGCTCGGGCGGCAACACCTCATGGATCGCCAGCGAGCCGGACGCGACCGTGGACCAGCTGCGCGCCCGGATGCTGCCGTTCTACCGGGCCTGGCTCTCGATCCGGACCCTCGAGGTCCCGACCATCGCGGCGGTCAACGGTGCCGCCATCGGCGCCGGGCTGTGCCTCGCGCTCGCCTGCGACCTGCGGTACGCCGCCGCGGGGGCCAAGCTCGGCGTCCCGTTCGTGAAGCTCGGCATGCACGCCGGGCATGGGCGGCACCCACCTGCTGCCCGAGGTGGTCGGCGAGGCGCACGCCCGCGACCTGCTGCTCACCGGCCGGGTCGTGGACGCCGACGAGGCGCTCCGGATCGGGCTGGTCTCGCGGGTGCTCGAGCCGGCGACGTTCCTCGACGACGTGCTCGGCGATCGCCGCGGGCATCGCCGCCGCGGCGCCCATCGCCACCCGGCTCACCAAGCTCGCGCTCCTCGACGGCGGCCACGCCGACCTCGAGACCGCCCTGCAGTGGGAGGCGATGGCCCAGCCGATCACGCTGGCCACCGAGGACCTCCAGGAGGGGATCCGGGCCAGCCGGGAGAAGCGGCCGCCGGAGTTCCGCGGCCGCTGAGCCGTCGGCACCGGACCACCGGACGAGCCGAGGCCCCCGTGCCCGCCGACGGAGACCTGCCTTCCCCTTGCGGATCTCCCCCGACGGGCCCGGGGGCCTCGTCTGGGGCGCAACCGCTAGGGAGCCGCGGTGCACGCGGGGCAATGCCCGGTGACCCCACCCCTGTGGACAACGCTGTGGAGAACTCTGTGCAGAACCTCGTTCCACAGGTGGAGGACACGCCTGCGGGCCGTGCATCAGCCTGTGGACAAGAGGTGGATGCAGCCCGCGATATCAGGCTCTGACCTGCGCCAACGTCGATTCCACGGGGTGTGGACGGAAAATCTCCTGGCGAGAGTCTCCGTCGACCGGGTGCGGACCGCCTAGGGTGGACGCCGTGGCGGAGGCGTACGACGGCGGGCCGGTCGCGGCGCTGCGCCGGATCGGGTTCCTGCTCGAGCGGGGCCGCGAGGACACCTACAAGGTCAAGGCGTTCCGGGGCGCGGCGGCCGCGATCCTGCCGCTGTCCGACGACGAGGTCCGGGCCCGCGGTCGAGGACGGCACGCTCACCGACCTCGCCCGGCGTGGGCGCCAGCAGCGCCAAGGTGATCGCGGCCGCGATCGACGGCGAGCTGCCGGAGCGGCTCGCCGCCCTCGAGGAGGAGCACGGCGGCCCGCTCACCGAGGGCGGCCACGAGCTGCGCGGCCGTGCTCCGCGGCGACCTGCACTCGCCACTCGGACTGGTCCGACGGCGGCTCGCCGATCGAGGAGATGGCGTTCACCGCGATCGAGCTCGGCCACGAGTACCAGGTGCTCACCGACCACTCGCCCCGGCTCCGCGTCGCCAACGGGCTGAGCGTCGAGCGGCTGCAGGAAGCAGCTCGGCGTCGTCGACGCGGTCAACGAGCACCTGTCATCCGGGGGAGCGGGCGGCTTCACCCTGCTCAAGGGCATCGAGGTCGACATCCTCGACGACGGCAGCCTCGACCAGACCGACGAGATGCTCGACCAGCTCGACGTCCGGGTCGCCAGCGTCCACTCCAAGCTGGCCATGGACGCGCCGCGACATGACCCGCCGGATGGTCGCGGCCGTCCGGAACCCGCGCGTCAACGTGCTCGGCCACTGCACCGGCCGGATGGTGATGGGCGCCCGCGGGCACCCGCAAGCAGTCCCAGTTCGACGCCAAGGCGGTCTTCACCGCCTGCGTCGAGAACGACACCGCGGTCGAGATCAACTCCCGGCCCGAGCGCCGCGACCCGCCGACCAAGCTGCTCGAGCTCGCCCGCGACCTCGGCTGCCTGTTCTCGATCGACTCCGACGCCCACGCCCCGGGCCAGCTCGACTTCCTCTGGTACGGCGCGGAGCGGGCCGAGGCCGCCGGGATCGACCCCGACCGGATCGTCAACACCTGGCCCAAGGAGCGGCTGCTGGAGTGGGCGAACCGAGCGGTAGATTACCGGCGCTAGATTCCGGCATGGCGGTCGCGTCAGAGCCGGCGCCGGAGGTCGAGGTGCGGCGCAGCAAGCGGCGCCGGCGGACGGTCTCGGCGTACCGCGACGGCGAGAAGATCGTGGTGCTGTCCCGGCCTCACTGACCCGCAAGGAGGAGGCCGAGTGGGTCGAGACGATGGTCGCGCGGGTCCAGAAGTCCGAGCGCAGGCGACGCCGCCGTCCGACGCGGAGCTGATGGAGCGGGCGCTGACGCTCAACGACCGCTACCTCGGCGGCCTGGCGATGCCGGGCTCGGTCCGCTGGGTCTCAGAACCAGAAGCAGCGCTGGGGCTCGTGCACGCCCGGGTGACCGGACCATCCGGCTCTCCGTGCGGCTGCAGGGCATGCCCGCCTGGGTGATCGACTACGTGCTCGTCCACGAGCTCGCGCACCTGCATCGAGCCCGGCCACGACGCGGCGTTCTGGGGCTGGGTCGACCGCTACCCGCAGGCCGAGCGCGCCAAGGGCTACCTGCTCGGCTGGTCGGCCGCCGCGAAGGTCGACCCGCCGCCCGGCCAGGAGATCGACTAGCCCCGGAGCCGCTCCAGCGACCGGGCGACCAGCCGGTGCCGGCGGTGATCCGGCTCGCGGCAGGTCGTCGACCGGCCACCAGCGGACGTCGGTCGACTCCGCGCTGACCACGGGTACGGCGTCCGCGGGCGCGAGCGCCACGAAGCGCACGTCGAGGTGGTGCACCAGCCCCGGCTCGCCGCAGAAGGTGACCGGGTGCTCGTCGAGGTGCACCGGCACCGGGGTCGAGGACCAGCCCGCTCGATCCCCGACTCCTCGGTCGCCTCGCGCAGCGCCGCCGCCGGCCAGCGAGCACGTCGCCGGGCTCGCAGTGGCCGCCGAGCTGGAACCAGCGTCCGGCCTTCGCGTGCAGGGTCAGCAGCACCTGCTCGGTGGTCGGCCGAGACCAGCAGCGCGCCCGCGGTGAGGTGGTCGGGCCGGCAGCGGCCGGTACGTCGCGTCGGCGTGCGCCTCGAGGTGCTCGACGTACCGCTGCCGCAGCGCCTCCTGGTCGGCGTCGGGCGCGGTCCAGCCGCGCGAGCATGGCTCAGCGCCGAGTCGCGGAGGCTCACTCCTCGGGATCGGTGGGCGGCGTCACTCGGGGCCGTCGAGCAGCTTGCGCAGCTCGGCGTCGAAGTCCTCCTCGCTCAGCGCCTCCGGGGCGCCGGCGCCCTCGCGGAAGCCGAGCGGGTCGTCGAGGTCGGCCGCCGTCGGCAGCAGGTCGGGGTGCATCCAGACGCCGTCGCGGGCCTCGATGCCCTGCCGGGTGCGCAGCGAGCCCCACAGCGTCGAGGCGTCGCGCAGCCGGCGCGGCCGCAGCTCGAGGCCGACCAGCGTCGCGAAGGTCTGCTCGGCCGGGCCGCCGGCGGCGCGGCGGCGGCGGACCGCCTCCTGCAGCTTCGCCGGCGTTGGGCATCCGGCCCGTCGGTGGCCTGGCCGACGACCTCGTCGACCCAGCCCTCGACGAGGGCGAGCGTGACCTCGAGCCGCTCGAGCGCGGCCTTCTGGGCGGGGGAGTCGGGCAGCTCGAACATGCCGCCCTCGAGCAGCTGCTGCATCGCCTCGGGGTTGGTCGGGTCGATGCCGCGCATCTGCTCCTCGACCCGCTGCTGGATGCCCTCGACGTTGACCTCGATGCCCTCGGCGTACGCCGTCACCGCGCCGACCAGGTGGTCGCGCAGCCACGGGACGCCGGCGAAGAGCCGCTGGTGGGCGGCCTCGCGCAGCGCGAGGTAGAGGAGGACGTCGTCCTCGGGGACGTCGAGCCCCTCGGCGAAGGCGGTGACGTTGGCGGGCACGAGCGCGGCCTTGCCGGCCGGGGCCAGCGGGACGCCGATGTCGGAGACCGACAGCACCTCGCCGGCCAGCGTGCCGAGCCCGGAGCCGACCTGGTTGGCCAGCAGCATCGCCGATCGCGCGGCCGAGGATGCCGAGGATCGGGCCGGCCTGCGCCTGGGCCTCCTCGGGCAGCGCCGAGCCCAGGGCGCCGACCGACTGGCGGGCGACCGGCTCGACCAGCACCTTCCAGACGTCGGTGGTGTTGACGACCCACTCGGCCCGGCTCCACGCGGACGCCGTGGTCACCCCGGAGGGGAAGTCGGTGGTCTCGTCGAGCCAGTGGTCGGCGAGCCGGACGGCGTCGGCGACGGCGTTCTGCTGCGCCGACGCTGGGCGTCGGGTCGGGTGACTGGGCGACGGTCTTGCGGGCCAGGTCGAGCGCGACGTCCCAGTTGAGCGGGCCGTCGTAGGGCTGCATCATCGACTGGAGCTGCCCGAACAGCTGGTTGAGGTCGGGCATGCCCTGCCCGCCCGGTCCCCAGGCCGCCATGCCACCGGCGCTGAAGAACTGCTCGAACGGCGTGCCCTTGAACGGGTTCTGGGGCTCCTCGGGCTCGTCTGCCATGTCCTCCACGGTACGCGGCTCCCGGCTGGAAACCCCGTGTCGCTCAGGGAGAGATCAGGGAGACCCGACCCATTCCTCGGATCCGTCGCTGAACCGCTGGTGCTTCCAGATCGGCACCTCGGCCTTGAGCGTGTCGATGAGCAGCCGCGAGGCGTCGAACGACGTGCCGCGGTGCGCCGAGGTCGTCGCCACCACGACCGCGATGTCGCCGATCTCGAGGGAGCCGACCCGGTGCACCGCGGCGACCCCGTGCACGTCGTACGCCGCGGCGACCCGCTCGCAGACCTCGCGCAGCCGTGTCGAGGGCCGACGGGTGCGCGGTGTAGTCGAGCCCGACGCACGCCCTTGCCGTGGTCGTGGTCGCGCACCCGGCCGACGAAGAGCGGTGAGCCCGCCCGACGTCTCGTCGTCGAGGGCGGCGACCACCTCGTCGACGTCCAGCGGGGTCTCCCGGAGGTCGACGAGCCGGACGGGCGTGGGCTCCGACATGCGGCCGAGACGCTAGTCCCTACCCTCGCAAGGGTGGAGATCCTGCTCTGGCTGGTGCCGCCGGTCGTCGTCACGTTCGTGGCGATGGCCTGGGTCGGCTGGGTCGGGCCGCGAGGGCCGCGGCGAGGTCGACCGCGACGAGGCCGTACGCCGCCTCGGCGCCGCCCTCGAGCGGGAGCAGCAGCCGCGCCCGGCCCGGCTGCCGCGGCGCCGGGAGCGCTCCACCGGCGTGGCCGTGCGCCGTACGCCGCGCACCGCCGCGCGCCGCGGCGGCGACGAGCCCGGCGCCGGCGCAGCAGCGTCGCGCCGGCTGACCCGCGACCGGCCGCGGCAACCACCCGTTTGAGAGAGTTTGCGCCATGAACCAGCGTGTCCTCGGCCGCCGTCCTGGCGGTGCCGCTGGTGGCTGCCCTGGCGGTGGTCGCGCTGTTCAAGCCGCTGCCGTACACGACCTACTCGCCCGGGTCCGACGATCGACGTCCTCGGTGCCCCGGACGGCAAGGAGATCATCCAGGTCGCCGGCGGCAGAAGACCTACCGCGACGACGGCCAGCTGCGGATGACCACGGTCTCGGTCACGCCGAAGGACAGCGACCTCAACCTGTTCCAGGTCATGGGCGGCGTGGCTGGACCGCGACGACGCCGTCTACCCGAAGGAGGCGGTCTACCCCGACGACAAGACCGCCGACCAGGTGCGCGACGAGGGCCAGGTGCAGATGGTGTCCTCGCAGGACACCGCGGTCGCCGTGGCGCTGCGCGCGCTCGGCTACCCGGTGACGCCGGCGCTCGAGGTGACTCTGATCACGCCCGGGCTCGCCCGCCGACGGCGCGCTCGCGGTGCGCGACCTCATCCGCAAGGTCAACGGCATGCCGCTCAGCGACGACATCGCGCAAGGCCTCCGACGAGCTGCGCGCCGGCGATCAGGTCGACCCCGCCGGGCGAGCAGGTCACCCTCACGGTGCTGCGCGACGGCAAGGAGGTCGACGTCCCGGTCACGCCGGAGGAGCGCAGCGCCGACCTGTTCGGTGCGGTGACCGTCACCGGCTCGCCGCAGGTCGGCATCCAGCTCGGGCAGGGGTTCATCCTCCCGTTCCCGGTCACGGTCACCATCGACCCGCGGATCGGCGGTCCCAGCGCCGGGCTGATGTTCTCGCTGGCCATCTACGACACCCTCACCCCGGGCTCGCTGACCGGCGGCGGCCGGGTCGCCGGCACCGGCGAGATCGCCGCCGGACGGCACCGTCGGCGCGATCGGCGGCATCCAGCAGAAGATCGTCGGCGCCCGCGAGGACGGTGCCCAGCTGTTCCTGGTCCCCGCCGACAACTGCGAGGACGCCAAGGGCGCTCACAACGGCGACATGCGGCTGGTCAGGGTCGACACCTTCGACACCGCGAAGACGGCCGTCGAGACCTGGGCCGAGGACCACGACGCCAAGCTCCCGAGCTGCGCATGACGACCGACCTGCCCACCCTCGACCCCGACGTCGACCCCGCGCTGGCCGCGGCGGTCCTCGAGATCGAGTCGCACATCGCCGAGGGCGGCTGGGACCAGCCGAGCCGGCTCTACGCGCTGGTCGACACCGCGGCGCTCGTACGCCGCGAGCCCGCGCTGGCCTCGGCGATGGGCCTCGACGACGCGTCCGCCGCGGGCTCGCTCACCCCGGTCGAGCAGGAGCAGCTGCCACCCGACCGGTTCGAGTCCGACGCTGGCCTCGATCGCGTGGGGCGCCGAGGTGACCGGCTGCGCGGCCGTGGTGGAGCGGCTGGTGCTGCCGCCGGACGCCGACGACGCCATCCCGGACGACCCGGCCGCGGCCGCGGCGTACGCCGCCGAGCACCCCGACCGGCAGGAGGTCCGGATGGTCGTGGGCGTCACCCGGGCAGGGGCGACGTACTGTGCCCTGCGGCTGCGCGCGCACGACGACGACCAGTCGGTGGTGGGCGGCAGCGGACCTGGTGCCCGAGCTGATCGCCCTCCTGGGTGCCACGCTGGAGCCGATGGACGACGACACTGACGACGAAGAGGAAGACGAGGATGAGCGAGCTCTTCGACGAGGACCCGCGGGACGAGCCCGCGGAGCGCCCGCCGTCCCGGCGCTCCCGCGCGCTGGTGATCACCGCGGTCGTGCTGGTGCTCGCGTTCTTCGGGCTCACGACGTTCGCGAACTTCTACACCAACGTGCTGTGGTACCGCGACGTCGGCTTCGGCTCGGTCTACAGCCGGCTGCTCTGGACCAAGATCGGGCTGTTCGCGCGTCTTCGGCGCTGCTGATGGCCGTCGTGGTCGCGGTCAACATGGTGATCGCGTTCCGGGTGCGGCCGCTGTTCCACCCGCAGTCGCCCGAGCAGAGCGGGCTCGACCGCTACCGCCAGGCCGTCACCCCGATCCGCACCTGGCTGGTCATCGGCATCGCGCGTGCTGCTCGGCATCTTCGCCGGGACCTCCGGCGCGGGGGAGTGGCGCAACTACATGCTCTGGCGCAACGGCGTGCCGTTCGAGCGCAAGGACGCGTACTTCCACAAGGACATCGGGTTCTTCGTCTTCGACCTGCCCTGGTACCACTTCCTCGCCGACTTCGTGATGGCGATGAGCGTGGTCGCGCTGCTCGCCGCGGCCGTCGTCCACTACCTCTACGGCGGCATCCGGCTGCAGACCCCGGGCGACCGGCTCTCCGGGCGCCGCGCAGGCGCAGCTGTCGGTGCTGCTCGGCGTCTTCGTGCTCGCGAAGGCGGTCGACTACTGGCTCGACCGCTACGACCTGGCCTACCAGTCCGGCTCGCTGCTCACCGGCATCACCTACACCGACGACAACGCGGTGCTGCCGGCCAAGGCGATCCTGATGGGCATCGCGCTGATCTGCGCGGTGCTGTTCTTCCTCAACGTCTGGCGGCGCACCTGGCTGCTGCCGTCGATGGGGCTGGCGCTGCTGGTCCTCTCCGCGATCCTCCTCGGGCTGATCTGGCCGGGCATCGTCCAGCAGTTCCAGGTCAAGCCGTCCGAGGCGGACAAGGAGGCGCCGTACATCGAGAAGAACATCGCGGCCACGAGAGCGGCCTACGACATCGACACGGTCGAGGAGTACAAGCTCCCGTCCGACGGCACCGACCGCCGACGCAGCTCGATCCCGACCGACCCGAGCGTCACGTCGATCCCGCTGGTCGACCCGCAGCTGGTCCGGCAGGCCTTCGAGCAGAACCAGCAGGTCCGCGGCTACTACTCGGTGGCCGACGTGCTCGACGTCGACCACTACGAGATCAACGGCGTGGACCGCGCGCTGGTGCTCGGCGTCCGCGAGCTCGACCAGAGCGCGCTCAACAGCGACGTGCAGAACTGGCTCAACCTGCACACCGTCTACACGCACGGCAACGACCTGATCGCGGCGTACGCCAACCAGCGCGACGGCGACGAACCAGACGCTGGCCGGCAGCGGCCCGAGCACCGCCGACAAGACCCCGTGGGCGCGAGGGCAACCAGCCCGGCCAGGACGACCTCGAGAAGCCGTCGGCGAGCTACGAGACGCGCGTCTACTTCGGCGAGAACAGCCCCGACTACTCGGTCGTCGGCAAGGCCGCTCCCGGACGCGCCCGGACGTCGAGCTCGACCTGAGCAAGACCTCGTCCCCGGCGAGGCGGATGCCGACTCGAGCAGCGACCCACCACGACGTACGACGGCGAGGGCGGTGTGCCGGTCGGCTCGACGTTCCGCCAGCTGCTCTACGCGATCAAGTTCGGCAGCACGAACTTCCTGCTCTCGGGCCGGGTCAACGACAACTCCCAGGTGATCTACAACCGCGACCCCGCCGACCGGGTGCAGAAGGTCGCGCCGTGGCTGACCCTCGACGACGACGTCTACCCGGCGGTCGTCGACGGCGGATCGTCTGGATCGTCGACGGCTACACCACGACCGACCGGTTCCCGGGCTCGGAGCGGGAGTCGTTCAAGACGATGACCGACGACACGCTGCAGGACGAGACCGGGCCTGCGGACGCTGCCGACCGACGAGATCAACTACATGCGCAACTCGGTGAAGGCCACCGTCGACGCCTACGACGGCACCGTCACGCTCTACGCCTGGGACGACCAGGACCCGATCCTCAAGGCGTGGTCGTCGGCGTTCCCCGGCACGGTGAAGCCGAAGTCGGACATCCCCGAGGCGCTGCTCGGAGCACCTCCGCTACCCCGAGGACATGTTCAAGGTGCAGCGCTACCAGTTCGCGCGCTACCACGTCACCGACCCCAACGCCTGGTTCCAGGACAACAACCGCTGGGCGGTCCCCGAGGACCCGAACGGCGCCAAGAGCCTGCAGCCGCCGTACCGGATGTTCGTGACCCAGCCGCCCGGCCTGGTGCCGTCCGACGAGAACCCCGACAACGCGCCCGACCGGCGGTGCCGACCGGGTCCGACGTGGTCGATGACGTCCACGTTCGTGCCGTACAAGCGGCAGAACCTCGCGGCGTTACGTCTCGGTCGACTCCGACGCGACCTCGGACACCTACGGCCAGATGCGCGTCATCGACGTCATCGACGAGCAGCAGCAGGGCCCCGGCCAGGTCGCCAACGCGGTGCGCTCGGACACCGCGGTCGCCGAGGCGCTCGCGCGAGTTCAACCGGTCCGGCAACCACGTCACCTACGGCAACCTGCTCACGGTCCCGGTCGGCGACGAGCTGATGTACGTCGAGCCCGTCTACGCCCGCCTGTCGACGGCCAGCGAGGCGAACTTCCCGATCCTGCGCTACGTCCTGGTGTCCTACCGCGGCGGCGTCGGCATCGGCACCACCCTCACCGAGGCCCTCGACCGCGCCAAGGCGAACGCCGGCGACCAGCGGCGAGCCCACCGACCAGCCCAGCGACCAGCCGACCGACACCCCGTCGGGCACGCCCTCCGACCAGCCCACCGGCCAGCCGGACAACAACACCGTCGCCGGCCTGCTGGCCACGGCCGAGCAGGAGTTCGTCCTCGCCGACCAGGCCCTCGAGGAACGGCGACCTCGGCGAGTACCAGGACCACAACGACGCCGCGCGCGACGCTCGTCGAGCAGGCGGTCGCCCTGGAGAACGCCGGCTCGACGCCCGCCTCGCCGTCGGGAACCACCCCGTCGGCGTCGGCGACGCCCTGATTTGGGTCCGCACGGCCCGTGCCGTAACCTTGGGTTCACCGACGCGGGGTGGAGCAGCTCGGTAGCTCGCTGGGCTCATAACCCAGAGGTCGCAGGTTCAAATCCTGCCCCCGCTACAAAGTGAAACAGCAGGTCAGAGCCGGGTTCGTGGGTCACCACGGGCCCGGCTCTGGCGTTCTGTGTCAGCACCGTGTCTGCTGACATCGCCGCGCGGACACTGGCCCGCAGCGGGCCGCATCGCGACGATCAGCGAAGCCTGGCGAAGGTCAGCGGAAGGTCGAACTCGGGTGACCTCTCGTCCGCTGACCCAGAGGTCAACGGAGCTCGTGGCACCTCAATTGCGCGGGTTGACAAGATTGCACGTCGCCTTTATTGGTGGCATGCCGCCGCTGGTGCTACGCGGCGTTGGACTCTTCAACGCCACCGTGCGGGAACTCCTCGAGATGACGTACCAGTTCGACGAGCCATTCATCGTGGACAGCAGCAAGATGGCCGCCAAGCTGGGTGTGCAAGCCACCCCGAACGACCAAGCCCTCGCCGACACCCTCGCGACGTACGCTCAATCCTCATAGCGGAGAACCCTCTGGCCGGCCACACCGTCCTCGTGACCGGTGCCACCGGCGGCATCGGCAAGGCAACCGCCCACGGGCTGGCTGTCATGGGTGCCCGCGTCGCCATCACCGGCCGCGACCTCGCTCGCACGGACGCCGCCGCACGCGAAATCCGTGCCGCCCACGGTGGCCAGGTTGTGACGTTCGTAGCGGACCTGTCCGCTCAGTCCGAGGTACGGCGCCTGGCCGACGAGGTCCAGGACGCTCTGCCGCGTATCGATGTCCTGGTCAACAACGTCGGGGGCTACTGGAACACCCGACGAGTCACTGTAGACGGTCTTGAGCACACCTTCGCCCTGAACCATCTGGCCCCGTTCCTGCTCACCAACCTGCTCGTCGAGCGGCTCAAGCAGAGCGCCCCCGCGCGCGTGGTCACGGTCGCCTCCCACGCTCACGCGCAGGGGCGCATCGACTTCGACGACCTCCAAGGTGAGCAGTCCTACTCCGGCGCGCGGGCCTACAACCAGTCCAAGCTCGCCAACGTTCTCTTCACCTACGAGTTGGCCAGGCAGTTGGGGCCTACCGGCGTCACGGCCAACGCCCTGCATCCGGGCGTGGTGAACACGTCGTTCGGGGCAGCCGACCCCGCCGGCGTGCAGCGGTGGCTCGTCCCAATCCTCCGGCCGTTCCTGAAGTCCCCAGGGGAGGGTGCTGCCACCTCCATCCACCTGGCGACATCACCCGATCTGGGGCGGGTCACCGGCCGTTACTACGCGAACCTCGCGGCCAAGCGGTCCTCGTCGCGTAGTTACGACGAAGGCACAGCGGCGCGGCTGTGGCAGGTGAGCAATCACCTGGCCGGCCTCGACGACTGCGTTTAGGAATTCTGTCGCCGGCGTCCGAGAACAACCCGCTGGCCCCGGGCATCGCGCCGGGGCCAGCGGGCAAGCGTCGACGATCAGCGGCGGGGAGCCAGCTCGTGCTCGTCCGAGGGACGTGCGGCGACCGCCGCGGCATGCGCCGGCTCGGAGGTTTCCTCCTCGGGCTGGCTGTCGTTGCCCGCACTCTCGACGGTCAGGCGCGGCAGTATCCGGTCGAGCCAGCCGGGGAGCCACCAGTTGGCTTTGCCTAGCAGGGCCATCGTGGCCGGCACCAGCACCATTCGGACGAGGGTGGCGTCGACGAGGATCGCTGTGGCGAGGCCGAGGCCGAGCATCTTCAGCGACGGCACCGGGCTGGCGACGAACGCGAGGAAGACGACGATCATGATCAGGGCGCCGGACGTGATGACCCGCCCAGTCCCGGCGATGCCTCGTGCGACCGCCTCGGTGTTGTCGCCGATCCGCTCGTACTCCTCGCGGATCCGCGAGATGAGGAAGACCTCGTAGTCCATGGAGAGGCCGAACAGGATCGGGAACATGATCACGATGATCAGCGAGGTGATCGGGGTCGGTCCTTCGAGGCCGATCAGGCTGCTGCCCCATCCCCATTGGAAGACCGCGACCAGCACGCCGTATGCAGCACCGATCGAGAGCATGTTCATGACCACTGCCTTCAGCGGGACCACGACCGATCGGAAGACCAGCATCAGTAGCAGGAACGACGCGAGGAGCACGGCTCCCATGAAGATGGGCAGTGTGTCGGAGAGCTGGCCGTTGAGGTCGGTGGTCATCGCGGTGAGCCCGGTGACGTAGACGTTGTCGGGCAGCACGTCACGGACCTCGGCGAGGGCGATGGAGGTGTCCAGATCGGCTGGACCGGTCGTCGGCATGGCCGCGAAGACCACGGTGCTGCCGTCGGCGGAGGTCACGGGCTCGCTGACCGAGGCGATCCGACTGATCGCGCGGATGCTGTCGGCCAGGCCAGGCACCTCAGCGGCGCTGACGCCGCGGACCTCGAGGTCGACGACGACCACCAGGGGTCCGTTGATCCCCGGTCCGAAGCCCTCGTCGAGCAGTTCGTAGGCCTGTCGGTACGTCGTGTCGCGGGGAGCGTCACCGGCCGCCGGCCAGGCGGTCTGCATTCCGAAGGCCGGTGCGGCGAGGCCCAGCAGGACGAAGACGGCGCCGACAAGGTAGGGCCAGGGCCGTCCCGAGACGCGGTGGGCGAAACGCCACCAGGCGGTCTCCTCGGCGCGCTTGGCCGGACGGTGGCGCCGAACCAGCCGGCCGGTGTCGATGCGGTCGCCGAGCAGTCCCAGCAGTGCGGGCAGCAGGGTGGTGGCTGCCGCGACTGCGCTCAGCACGACGATGGCGGTGGCCAGGCCGATCGAGGTGAGGGCGCCGAGCCCGGTGAAGGCGAGGGACGCCATCGCGATGACGACGGTGCCGCCGGCGAAGACGACTGCCGCTCCGGACGTGGACATGGCGTTGGCGAGGGCGGTGTCGTTGTCTCGACCGGCGCTGCGGTTCTCCCGGTAGCGGGCGACGATGAACAGGGCGTAGTCGATGCCGACGCCCAGCCCGACGATTCCCGCGATCGGGACTGCCGACGGCGAGACGTCCATGATGCTGGCGAGCACGAAGATGCCGCCGATGCCCGCGCCGACCGCCACGAGGGCGAGACCGATCGGCACCACGGCGGCCACCACGGTCCCGAAGGCCACCAGCAGCACGAGCAGCGCGATCAGGATGCCGACGCCCTCCAACGGCGAGGTCTCGTCGGGCGCGTCGAGGAAGACGGCGTCACCACCGAGCTCGACCCGGAGGTCAGCGGTGTTCGACGCGTCGACCAGCTCGGTGAGGGGCACGAAGCCGCCCTTGCCCAGCTCGGCGGGCGTCACGTCCAGGGTGAGCGTGGCGTAGCCGATCCGACCGTCGGTCGAGATGGTGTCGGAGGCGAAGGGGTCCGCGACGTCCACGACGTGGTCGGCTCCGGCCACCTTGGTCAGGACCGCGTCGACGGCCTGCCGCTGACTCTGCAGCGTGTCGCCGTCGTCGACCGCGAAGACGACGAGGGCTTGGGCCTGGGTCGCCTCGGGGAACTTGTCCTCGAGCAGCTGCATGGCGCGTTCGCTCTGGCTGCCCTTGGCGCTGAAGGCGTCGATGAAGGCGCCGCCGCCGCTCCCGGCGAGAACGAACACGGCGCCGAGGACGACGACCCAGGCCGCGATGGTGCGCCAGGGGTGCCTCGCACTCGCCATGGCGATGCTGCGCGTGAACCTGTTCATGGTGGTGCCTTTCGCGGTTCGGGTGGATGCCTGATGGACCGCGAAACTAGGCACCGATGTGGTGAGCGGGCATCACCACACGTGGTGAGCGACCGGGTGATTCAGCGGCTGGTGAGGAGCCGCACACGAAGCCGGTGGAGCTGGGGCATCAGGCCGTAGATCACGATCGGCACGGCGGCCGTGGCCAGGATGAAGGTCCGCGGCACGACGGGAAGGTCTGCGATCACTTGGCCGAGGCTCAGGTTCAGGACGACGAGGGTGGGGAACACGGCCAGCCAGATCATCAGGGCCAGCTGGTGCTTGGACGGGGGCGGGACGGACATGGGGCTTCTCCTTCAGTCGGGTACTTGCAAGGCGGGCGAGCGGAAGTCGTGGACCGCGTCGGCCACGTCTTCGTCGACGAGGTCGGCGTTGATGGCGATGGCGGCGGTCGATCCCTCGCCTGCGGCGGTGATGACCTGGGCGCGCGGGTTGGCGACGTTCCCGGCCACCCAGACGCCGGGGACGCTGGTGCGGCCGGTCGCGTCGGCGACGATCCACCCGTTGTCGTCGATTGCGCAGCCGAGACTGGTCAGGGCGTCGTTGTCGGGCACCATTCGGGGCCGCACGAAGACAGCCGCCCGTCGTACGACGCGACCGTCGGCGAGCTCGACCGCGCTGAGAGCGTCGTCTTCGACGAGCAGTCGGGCGACCGGACCGTCGACGACGCCGATCGCGCGGACGATCAGTGCCTCGCGGTCTGCCTCGGCCAGGTCCGTGTCGTGGGTGAAGAGCACGACGTCGTGGGACCACTGCCGGACCAGGTGCGCGTGAGCGATCGCCTCCGGGTTGCCGCCGATGACGCCGAGCGGCTGGTCGCGGACCTCGTACCCATGGCAGTAGGGGCAGTGGAGGAGGTCGCGGCCCCAGCGCTCCCGCATGCCCGGGATGTCGGGGAGCACGTCGCGTAGCCCGGTGGCGATCAGCAATCGGCGGGCGCTGAGCACGTCGCCCCCGGTCAGTTGGACGTCGAAGCGCGGTGCATCGTCGCTCGTGGGGCGTACGTCGGAGACCCGTCCGGCGACAACGTCGGCGCCATACCCGGTGACCTCCTCGCGGGCCAGCTGCAACAGCTCGGCCGGCGAGAACCCGTCGCGGGACAGGAAGCCGTGCATGCGCTGGGCGGGGGCGTTGCGCGGTTCGCCTGCGTCGACGACCGCGACGCGCCGCCGGGCCCGGGCTAGGACCAGCGCTGCTGACAGGCCTGCGGCTCCGCCACCGACCACCACCACGTCGTACTCGTTCATGCAGGCAGCGTGCGCCTCTTCTATTGGGCGTGACAACTATGGTTGCCATTCGTGGGAATCCCGCGTGGAATGTCTGCATGTCCCAAGGCACGATCGCGGCTGCCCTCGACCTCGTCGGCCCACGGCTCAAGAGCATCCGCAAGCAGCGGGGTGTCACCCTGACCGACCTCGCCGAGCGCACGGGCATCTCCAAGAGCACCCTGTCGCGGCTCGAGAACGGGCAGCGACGCCCCAGCCTGGAGCTGTTGCTGCCGCTGACGCAGGCCTACCGCGTGCCGCTCGACGACCTGGTGGGCGCGCCGGAGGTCGCCGACCCGCGGATCCGACTCAAGCCCCGCAAGGTCAACGGCCGGACGGTGCTTCCGCTCACCCGCCAGCCCAACGGCGTCCAGGCCTGGAAGATCGTGATCCCCGCGCGGGAAACCACGCCGCATCCCCGTGCCCACGACGGCTACGAGTGGCTCTACGTGTTGTCGGGACGGATGCGCCTAGTTCTCGGCGACCGCGACCTGGTGCTGGATGCCGGCGAGGCCGCCGAGTTCGACACCCAGCTACCCCACTGGTTCGGGTCGACGGGCGAGGGCGCGGCGGAGGTGCTGAGCATCTTCGGCCGGCCGGGGGAGCGGATGCACGTCCGCGCCCGGTCCCGGCGAGAGGAGCCAGCAGGGTGACCACAGCCTCAGGTGCGCTGCTGCAGACCAAGCTCTTCGCGCCCCGTGTGACCCGGGAGCTCGTGGACCGGCCGCGGTTGACCGAGCTGATGGGTGACCAGCTCGGTGGCGAGGCCTGGCCGCCGGTGCTCCTCGTCTCGGCTCCGGCCGGTTTCGGGAAGTCCACGCTGCTGGCCCAGGCGCTGCTCGGCGGGTCCGCACCGGGCAAGGGGCGAGTGGCGTGGCTGTCCCTGGACCCTGGTGATAGCGACCCGTCGAGCTTCTGGGCGTACGTGCTCGCAGCCCTGCGTACGGCGCTGCCGTCGGTCGGCGGATCCGCACAGGTGCTCCTGGAGTCGCCCGGAGGCACGCCGATCACGACCATCCTGACCACCCTCCTCAACGACCTCGCCTCGTCCGATGAGGAGGTCGTGCTCGTCCTCGACGACTACCACGTCATCCACGCCCCGGATGTGCACGAGGCGATGACGTTCCTCGTGGAGCACCTGCCGCCCCAGCTTCATCTCGTGGTCGCAACACGCTCGGACCCACCGCTGCCCTTGGCGCGGCTGCGCGCCCGGGGCCAGTTGGCCGAGGTGCGCGCTGCCGACCTTCGGTTCACTGAGCAGGAGACGGCGGCGTACTTCGACGGAATGGGACTTCGGCTCTCCGCGGGCGAGGTGGCCACGCTGGAGGGCCGGACGGAGGGCTGGGTGGCAGCGTTGCAGCTGGCAGCGCTGTCCCTGCGGGGCCGCGACGACGCGGCCGGTTTCATCGACGGGTTCGCGGGTGACGACCGCCATGTCGTGGACTACCTCGTCGAGGAGGTGGTGCACAGGCAGCCCGAGGACGTCCGCGACTTCCTCCTCCGGACCTCCGTGCTCACCAGGCTGTCCGGACCCCTGGCGGATGCGGTCACCGGCCGGACCGACGGCCGGGCGATGCTCGAGACGCTCGACCGCGACAACCTGTTCCTGCTCCCGCTCGACGACCAGCGGCGCTGGTACCGCTACCACCATCTCTTCGCCGACATGCTGCAGGCACGCCTCCTCGACGAGCGGCCGGACGAGGTTCTCGAGCTGCACCGCCGGGCCAGCGCGTGGCACGAGCAGGACGGCGACATCACGGTGGCCATCGAGCACGCGCTAGCAGCCGGCGACACTGAGCGAGCCGCCGGCCTCGTGGAGCTCACCATCCGGCCCATGGGCCAGGATCGGCGCGAGGCCCAGCTTCGCCGATGGATGGAGGCACTTCCAGATGAGGTCTTCGCGGCTCGCCCTGTGTTGGCGAACGGCTACGTCGGCGCCTTGATGTCCACCGGCGAGGTTCGAGGTGTCGAGCCCCGGCTGCAGATCGCCGAGCAGTGGGTGGACGCGGTCAGAGCCGCACCGGCTGGCACCCTCCCCACGGGTCTCCTGGTCGCCGACCTCGCTGACCTCGAGCGGCTCCCCGGCTGGGTCAGGATCCACCGTGCCGGGCTGTCCCTGATGGCCGGCGACGTGGCCGCCACGATGAAATACGGTCGCGGTGCGATCGAGGTGCTCCGCCCTGACGACAACCTGGGTCACGCCGCGGCCACGGCCTTGATGGGAATCGCCTCGTGGTGTCAAGGCGACCTCGAGTCCGCGGCGACCGCGTACGCCGCAAGCATGCGGCGGTTCGAGGCCGAGGGCTGGGTCGCCGACCTCCTCGGCTGCGCCATCACGCTGGCCGACCTGCAGTGGACCCAGGGGCGGCTCCGCGACGCCGAGCGCACCTACCGGGACGCTCTCGACCTGGCCGGTCGTCAGCCCGGTGGTCCCCTCCGCGGGACCCCCGACATGCGCATAGGGCTCGGCGAGATCGCTGTCGAGAGGAACGACCTCGCGACCGCTCGGGAACAGCTCCGGACCAGCCACGAGCTCGGCGACCACCTCGGAATGCCGAGACATCCACACCGCTGGCGCATCGCAGAGGCCCACCTCCGCGCGGCCGAGGGAGACCTGCCCGCCGCGCTCGCCCTGCTCGAGGAGGCCGAGCGCGTCTACGACGGCGACTTCTCACCCGACGTACGACCTGTCACCGCGATGCGGGCCCGCATCTGGGTCAAGCAGGGCCACCCCGACCAGGCTCTCGTCTGGGCGGCGCAGCGAGGAGTCGCGGTGACCGACGAGCCCGACTACCTGCGTGAGTACGAGCACGTGACGCTGGCGCGGGCACTTGTCGGCGCTGGAGACCGTACCGCGGCCGGCTTCCTCGAGCGCCTGCTGACCGCGGCCGAGGCAGGCGGCCGGCAGGGCACCTCCCTGGAGATCCTTGTCCTCCTCGCCGTCGCGCGAAAGCGTCAAGGTGACATCGGCGCGGCGATGGACGCTCTGTCGCGGGCGCTCGAGCTGGGCGAGCCAGAGGGATACGCGCGCACGTTCACCGACGAGGGTCCGACGATGGCGTCCCTGTTGACCGGGGCTGCCAAGCGCGGTGTCACCCCCTCCTACGCCACCCAGCTGCTGGGCTCGACGAACCCAGCACCCCGCGAATCGGCACGACATGAGGCCCTGGTCGACCCGCTCAGTGACCGCGAGCTCGAGGTGCTTCGACTCCTGGCCAGCGAGCTGAGCGGCCCCGAGATCGCACGTCACCTCGTCGTGTCGCTCAACACGGTGCGCACGCACACCAAGAACATCTACAGCAAGCTCGGTGTCGGCAGCCGGCGCGAGGCCGTACGCCGGGCAGACGAGCTGGGACTGCTCGGACGTGCCCGGGGCTGAGCCCCAGCGCAAGAGTCCACCACCTCGCTCACCACATGTGGTGATCCGGGCTCCCCACATCGGCTCCTACCTTCCGGAGCATGAGCGAAACCCAAACCTATGAGATCCGCGTCCAAGGCCGTCTGGCAGAGCGCTGGTCCGCCTGGTTCGACGGCATGGAGATCACCGCCGCCGATGAGGGCAGCACGCTCATCCGTGGCCCGGTCACCGACCAGGCAGCCCTGCACGGCCTGATCCAAAAGGTGCGCGACCTCGGTCTGCCACTGCTCTCCGTCACCAACACCCAGACAGGTCAAGCACAGGCAGGAGCGACCCCATGATCACCCTCGACTCGGTCACCCGGAGGTACGGCGAGTTCGTCGCCGTCGACCACGTCAGCTTCACCGCGCACCCCGGCCGGGTCACCGGATTCCTGGGGCCCAACGGCGCCGGGAAGTCCACGACCATGTGCATCATCGTTGGGCTCACCCACGCCACGACGGGCAGCGCGACCGTCTCCGGCCGCCGCTACGTCGACTCGCCCAACCCGGGCATGGAGGTCGGCGTGCTGCTCGACGCGTCCGCCCAGCACGCCGGGCGCACCGGCCGGGAGATCCTCACCATCGCCCAGCGGTTCATGGGACTGCCGAAGATCCGGGTCGACGAGATGCTCGACCTCGTCGGCCTGACCCCGGGGGAGTCGTCGCGGCGCGTGCGCGACTACTCGCTCGGCATGCGGCAGCGGCTCGGCCTGGCGACAGTGCTGATCGGCGACCCGTCGGTGCTGATCCTCGACGAGCCGGCCAACGGGCTCGACCCGGCCGGCATCCGGTGGATGCGTGGGCTGCTCCGGGAGTTCGCCGACCGTGGCGGCACCGTGCTGCTCTCCTCACAGTTGCTCCACGAGATCGAGGTGATCGCCGACGACCTCGTCGTGATCGGAAACGGCCGGATCGTCGCGCAGGGCGCCAAGTCCGACCTGCTCGCCTCGGCCGGCGCCGTCGTGCGCACGACCGAACCCCACATCTTGGCTGCTGCCCTCGGCGCCCGCGGGATCACGTCGTCGTACGTCGGGACCGACAGCCCTGCTTGCCCAAGCCGAGGCCGACCCGGTCGGGCACACAGCCTTCGCGGCCGGCGTACCCGTCCTCGAGCTGCGGCCGGCCGACGGCACCGGGCTGGAGGAGATGTTCCTCCAGCTCACCGCAGACACCCAGCGCGACACCAAGCGCGACATCCAGCCCGATCGCCAGCCCAAGGAGCACTGGCATGACCATCGTCCAGCACCGAGCGGCCGACCCCACTACCGAGTCCTTGCCTCCGCGGGGCATCCCGCTGGGGAGGATCACGGCTGGCCGCCAAGCAGGACTGGTTCCGCGAGCTGCAGCCGTGGGTGGACTTCGACTTCGCCGCAGGTGCTCTGCTCGAAGGACCGCTGTCCTCTCCGCAGTGGGCACATCTCGCGGCCACCGGGCTGGCGTGGCTAGTCGTCCCGCTCGCCGTGGGCCTACGGCTCGTGGTGCGCGCAGAGGTCAAGTAGGCACTCGATCAACGGACCTTCCTCACAGGCAGGATGGCTGCGGCGCCGAGGAGCGCACAGAGCCCTGCGACCGCGTACAGCACCTGGTAGCTGCCCGAGCCGACCACAAGCACGAGCGGCGCCATCGCCGGGGCCAAGGAGAAAGGCAGGGCGCCGGCAATGTTCAGCACACCGAGGTCCTTCGCGGACTCGTTGGCATCGGGCAACACGTCCGCGACGAGCGCGAGGTCGACTGCCATGTACAGGCCAAAGCCCAGTCCGCCCACCGCCATTCCCACGAGGAAACCCTCAAACTCGCCGGCCACCGCGATCACGAACAGCCCCACGCCGTACACGACCGCGGCCGCCGCCACGAAGGGCTTTCGTCGCCTGGTGCGGTCCGAGAGCCGCCCGCCGACCAGGGAAGCGACCACGACGACGACCGCCTGGGTGAGCGTGCCCAGGAAGATCTGCTCCGGGACCTCCTCCTCGGCACTCGCCAGGTGCTCCAGCAGGTAGTACGCCTGGTAAGTGACCAGGAACGCGTAGGCGAGGATGAACATGAAGCGGCTGGCGAAAGCCCACGCGAAGTCCGGGTGCTTGCGCGGAGAGACGTAATAACTGCCCAGGAACTGCATCATTGACCAGGGCGGCGGCTTGTCGGACGAGCTCAGCCGACGGTCGTCGAGGAACACCGCGAACAGCACGATAAAGAACCCCCCGATCGCGCACGGAGCCATGAACATCGCCAGCTCGTTGCCGGTGAACACCTTGACCACGTAGGTGCCGCCGACTGACGCGATGGGGAGGCACACGCCAAGCACGCCGGCGACCGTGCCCCGTTGGTGGGCGGGGACTTGGTCGGGCAGCACCGCCACCATCGCGGCCAGCATGGCGTTGAAGAACAGCTGCGCCAAGCACCAGCCGATCAGCACCACCCAGACTGCCGGGGCCAACGCGACCACCAGGATGCCGAGCGACCCACCGGCCAGGCCGACCAAGATCCACGGGCGCCGCATGCCCCACCCTGAGGTGGTCCGGTCGCTCAGCCTTCCGCAGAGGGGGTTCGCCACCAATGCGACCATTGAGCCGGTCGCCGCGACCAGCGACAGACTGGACGCCGCACGGTCGGTGCCCACCAACGAGTTGACCTTCAGGGCCAGGGTCACCAGGAGCGGAGCGATGAAAACCAGACTCGTGGCGAGGTAAGCCGCGGCGTACAACGCG
Organism: uncultured Actinomycetota bacterium; assembly: GCA_963791175.1. Classification (GTDB taxonomy): domain Bacteria; phylum Actinomycetota; class Actinomycetes; order Propionibacteriales; family Nocardioidaceae; genus Nocardioides. The sequence goes on along the minus strand of CAWBRC010000004.1, from coordinate 1,493 downwards.
ATGAACGCACGGCCGACCCGCGCCGAATGCTCTTCATTCACGTCAAACGACGAGTCGGACTCCCGCTGCGCGGCCATGGACCCCCAGGTGCGCCGCCAAGACCAGCCCACCGCGGGTGATGCGACGACACAGGAAGAGCAGACTAGATCACGATGGCCCCTCGTCGCCGGGACGCTCCCTGAGGGAACGCAGCTCGGCGGCGGCTCAACTGCTGACGATCAGCCAGGTGTCGGGCGTACTGTGGCTCGTGGTAGTAGTCATCGCGCCGCTGGCGGCTTCCAGGCACCGTCCACTTCCGACGCAGACCGTCGCATTTGCGGACTGGATGACTGACCATGGACATTTCGCGCGTGGACAGTGGACCCGCCTTCAACCACTCGACCTCCCCGCCGGTCGTTCGCCCGGACTCCAGCGCGCGCCGGACCGCCCGAATCGTTGGGGTCCTTTTCCTAGCGGGCTACTTAACGTATGGCGTTGGCAACCTCATCGCGACGGGCATCGTTGACTCCGATAACCGCAGCGACTCCACCGCGTTGTTCGTGACCGGCATCGCGCTGATGCTGCTCAACTCCGCATTCGTGGTTGGCATCGGTGTCCTGATGTTCCCGATCCTGCGAGCCCACAACAAGGCCATCGCCGCGGGCTACCTGGGCACGCGGATCTTCGAGGGCGTCGTCCTGGCCATCGGTGTCGTCAGCCTTATCGTCCTCACCAGCTCCGACGCGATCGACGCGAATGCCGCTTTCTACAACGTCGCCGAGGCGGGGCTCGGTATCGGAAGCCTCTTCTTCTGCGCTCTGCTCTTCCGCACCGCACTCGTGCCGCGTTGGCTAGCTGCCTGGGGCTTCATCGGCTACGCATGCTTCGCCGCGGGCAACCTGCTGGAGCTGTTCGGCGTTGCGGGCGCCGCGCTAGTCGCCGCCATCCCCGGTGGATTGTTCGAGCTGACATTCGCCGTCTGGCTGATCGCCCGCGGGTTCGCCTCCACCGCGACCTTCCGTTCGCGCCCGAGCACCTGACTGACGGTGAGCGCCCCGCTCGCAATCTGCTCCTTTGGCCGACACGACCGGTAGCCTGAGCTCGGCCCGGGCATGAACGGCCCGTTCCTCCGCCGTTCCCCCGTGGGGTGGGCAGGGGGAACGGCCGGGACGATGGCGCCGACGCCGTGAACCCGGTGACGGTGGATTCAACCGGTCGATCGCATGCGGAGGACGGGATTCGATTCGGGTCCATCTACTGTCCAGGTTGGGCCCGTCCCACTCGGTACTGGACGGGTATCCTGAGATTGGAAGCGAGGGCGAATCCCTCACCAGACCGAGTGATCGGTAGCTTCCGGCCCGACTCCGTAGTGGTTGCGATAGCCCGATGGTCGCAGGTTCAAATCCTGCCCCCGCTACAACGTCGAAACCGCAGGTCAGGACCGGGTTCGTGGGTTACCACAGGCCCGGTTCTTGCGTTCGGTGTCAGCAGAATGTCTGCTGACACTGCATCGA
>CAWBRC010000003.1:0-352588 GCA_963791175.1 uncultured Actinomycetota bacterium | reverse complement strand
TGCCATTGTCTTATCCGACGCTGGAAAGCTGCCAAGGAACTTCCGAATCACCGACTCTGCTGGATCAGTCACTGTTAGCTCCTGACGCTAGGTGTTTCAACGCTACTGAGGCACAGAGCGTAGAGCAGGCGGCGTGAACGCGTAAAGCCCTTTTCGCAGGCAGGCGCGGCATTCAGCGAAGCTAGCCATAGAGACGGCAGCGCTCGATAAGGATTCCTGCCAGCCGTTCTGGTTCGCTGACCATCAGCATGTGGCAGGTGTCAATCTCGATGAGGGTCTGCACACCACCGAGCGCAGCGATGCACGCGTGTTGAAGCTTCGCCGAGACGGCGCGATCACGCCGAGTGAGTATCCACGTGCGTGGCACATCGTCGGGCATACCGCTGCGGTTAACTTTTTCTATCATGATGGAGGGTGATTCCTGATAGGACCGAGCCAGCGTGAACCGGAGCTGTGCGGGAGTCATTCCGTTGCACAATACAAACCTCGCCAATCCAGTAGGCAAACCTCCCGAACGACCTTTCTGCACATTGCGTTTCGCGGTGCGACGCGCGTACCAGCGCAGCGCCCCGGGAAACGTGTCCACCAGAGCGCTGCCGTTGGCTGGTACCTGCGCGGTGGCCAAGATCATCTCCCGCACCCGCGCCGAGCCGAGCTTGGTGACAACACCGGGGACGGTCAACCCCGCCAGCGAATGGCCGACGATCACGAGGTCGTCGAGCGCAGCATTCTCGATGTCCGACACAACCGAGTCGACCCACCCGTCGATACGAGCCGTGATCAGGTCACCGGACTTGCCTCGACGCCCCGGCAGATCAACGGCTAGCACCCTTAGCCTCGGCTCCATGCCTTGGATCGCGTCTACGGTGGTCTCCCAACAATCGGCGGCAACACCGCCACCGTGAACGAGAACCAACGCAGGCAGTGCCATGGGGCCTCCTTCAGCGCCGAGCCCTGGGCAGCATTGTAAAGCTCGGCGACGCCAGGGCGCGCCAAGTTCGCGGCCAAGGCGCGGTCGAGCAAGGGCAAAGTCGGTCGCGCCACCAAGAGCACCGCTGCGCCCAAGCCCAAGAAGCGCGGCAAGTAGGTTGCACGGTCCCTTAACGGTCCCTTGAACGCACCCGTACTGAGCCAGTACCGCACCCGTACCGGGGTCGTGCGCTAGCCGTACCTAAGTTGCAGGTAGCGTTGCAATTTGGGTTTGCTCTGTAGCCCTCCGACCAGGCGTTTTCGCTCACCCGTTCGGGCGTGGAAATAGCTTCCCAAGCTGAATACGCGGGTTCGATTCCCGTCATCGGCTCCACATTGACCAGCACTGATGCCGTCGAACACCGGTTCGCCTGTCGGCACGGTACCCCGCCCGTACCCCGGGCAGCGGGGCGCGCCTAGGGGCTGACCGAGACCGCGGTTTAAGGTGATTCGCTGGTTGCGAGCCAGGTGAGCGCGGCGAGCACCAAGGCGTGTACGCCGGTCGTCAGTGTGGGTTCGATCGCCGGGGCGAACTGGGGAGAGTGATTGACCGGTATCGGCCGCCCTGAGCGGGTGGCCTCGGCGATAACCTCGGGGTCGATGCCGCCGACGAACCAGTACACGGTGGGTACGCCGAGCGCCGCGCCGAAAGCGCCGACGTCCTCACTAGCAGCGACCGGTGGGAGTTCCAGCATGCGGTCGACGCCGAAGTGGCGGTGAAACGCGCTGACGGTGGCGGCCGTGGCGTCGGGGTCGCTGATCAGGACCGGGAGGCTGACGTTCCAGTCGAAAACCGGATCGCGTGGGGCCGCACTGGCCTGGGCTTCGGCACGCACGATCCGCTCAACCGCGACGCGCAGGCGGTTTCGCGTCTCGTCCGAGTAGCACGGATGTCGATGTCGAGCTCTGCGGTGTCGGGGATGATGTTGTGCTTCGTGCCCGCCTGGAGCCGGCCGACGGTCAGCACGGCCTGGTCGTGGCTTGATACCTCACGCGCGACGAGGGTCTGCAGTCGCATGACGGCAGCGGCAGCCATGACCACGGGATCAACAGCGTCCTCCGGCCGTGACGCGTGACCACCGCGGCCGTACAAGGTCACTTGCACCAGTCCACAGCGGCCATCAGCGGTCCCCGCCCGTAGCCGATCATTCCGGCGGGAAGCGGTCCGACATGCTGACCAAGCACAATCTGCGGAGCGGGAAACCGCTCGAAGAGTCCGTCGGCGATCATGGCCGAGGCGCCGCACCCCAGCTCCTCGGCCGGCTGAAAGACCGCCACGACGGTGCCCGCCCATGCGTTCCGCCCGTCGGCGAGCACGAACAGCGCGCCAACCAGGCTAGCGGTGTGCATGTCATGCCCGCACGCATGCGCAACGGCGACAGTGCTGCCGGCCGCATCGACGGATACAGCGGTGCTCGCGTACGGCAGGCCCGTAGCTTCAGCGACCGGCAGCGCGTCCATATCGGCGCGCAACATGACCACCGGTCCATCCCCGTTGCGCAACACCGCGACTACGCCAGTGCCTCCGACGCCAGCGGTGACGTCGAGACCCAGGGGTTCGAGCGCGGCCACCACGGCGGCGGCCGTGTGATGTTCCTGCATCGACAACTCGGGGTGGCGGTGCAGGTCGCGATACAGCTGCGCGATCTGCTCGGAGATCCGCGGTGGCCAGGCGGTGAGAACGTGGCGCACCGCCGCGAGTTCGGAATCGGTATCAGCCACGGCTTACAGGCTAGTTCGAAGCACCATGTAGCGGCACAACATTTCCGCTGTACGTCGGCTTCGGTGCGGACAGTGCGCCCAGAGCGGCCATGAGCAGCGGCCATGTTGCCCGCCGCGCGCGGGCGAACGCACCGCCTCGCGCAACGCGTGTTCCGCGTAACGGGGCGTGGCGCGGGGCTTGTTAGCTAGCGCGGTCGGCCAGCCGCCACGATTCCGCCACGCGCCGCGTTCTCGCCGCGTTTAACGCCCCACGCGGGAGGCCCGGCCACACTCGCAAGCCTCTGACCAGGCCTTTCTCGGTGCCCCCACTGGGACTCGAACCCAGACTGGGCGGATTTTAAGTCCGCTGCCTCTGCCAATTGGGCTATGGGGGCCTCGGTTGATCGTAGAGATCTTCGCGACGACGTCGAACGTGCGCATGTGGTGAAAATCCGGCCGATATCTCGCCCTGAGCTCACGCTCGGCGCAAAGTCTTCGTAAAGGACCCTTCCCCCGCCGTCAAGAAACCGTTAACACGGCCATTACTCCTCTGAACAGGGCGTTCCATGGGCCACGTCGTCGAAATCCGATGGCCCGTAAATGTGACGGAGTGACATGTCGGTCGTCGTGTTCATCGTGCTGACGGTGGCGATCTTCGCCCTGCTCGGCTGGATACAGAAGTTGGTCGAGGGGCTGTGAGCCAAAACGTCATCGGCTTGGTGCTGGCGATTCTGCTCGCCCTGTTTCTCTTCGCTGCCCTGCTCTTCCCGGAGAGGTTCTAGTGAGTTCCACGACGAGGCGGGGATCCTGTTTCTCGCATCCATGATCATCGGCCTGGCGGCCATTCACGTGCCGCTGGGCGACTACACGTACCGGGTCTACGCCTCCACTAAGGATTCCCGCGGTGAGCGCGTCATCTACCGGCTGATCGGAGCCGACCCGAAATCGGAACAGACGTGGGGCGCGTACGCGCGCAGTGTGCTCGCCTTCTCGGCGATCAGCCTCCTGTTCCTGTTCATCCTCCAGCTAGTGCAAGGCAAGTTGCCGCTGCACCTCAACGAGCCCGGCACACCCCTGACGCCGGCGCTGGCGTGGAACACCGCCGTCAGCTTCGTGACCAACACCAACTGGCAGGCCTACTCCGGCGAGTCGACCCAGGGCCATCTGGTACAGATGGCCGGCCTCGCCGTACAGAACTTCGCCTCCGCTGCGGTCGGCATGGCGGTTGCCATGGCATTCGTTCGCGGCCTCGCGCGTCGCAACACCGGCGAACTCGGCAACTTCTGGGTGGATCTGGTGCGCGGCGTCATCCGAATCCTGTTGCCGCTCGCCGTGATCGCGGCGATCATCCTGGTCGTCGGCGGCGCGATCCAGAACTTCGGCCTGCACGACCAGGTGGTCAACACACTCGTCGGTGGGCAGCAGACCATCACCGGTGGTCCAGTCGCGAGCCAAGAGGCCATCAAGGAACTCGGTACCAACGGCGGTGGGTTCTTCAACGCCAACTCCGCGCATCCTTTCGAGAACCCCACCGCGTGGACCAACTGGGTCGAGATCTTCCTGTTGGCCTGCATCGCGTTCTCGCTGCCCCGCACCTTCGGCCGCATGGTCGAGAGCAAGAAGCAGGGCTACGCGATCGCCGCTGTCATGTCGGTAATCGCACTGATCAGCGTCACCTTGATGATGACGTTCCAGATCCAGCACCACGGAACCGTTCCCACCGCGATCGGTTCGTCGATGGAAGGCGTGGAACAGCGCTTCGGCGTTCCCGATTCGGCGGTCTTCGCCGACCTCACGACGCTGACGTCGACCGGCGCAGTGAACTCGTTCCACGACTCTTACACCAGCCTCGGCGGCATGATCACGCTGTTCAATATGCAGCTCGGCGAGGTGGCACCCGGCGGCGTCGGCTCGGGCCTGTACGGCATGCTCGTCCTTGCCATCATCACGGTGTTCGTGGCGGGTCTGATGGTCGGCCGCACACCGGAGTACCTCGGCAAGAAGATCACCCCACGCGAAATCAAGCTCGCCGCAACCTATTTCCTGATCACGCCGCTCATCGTGTTGACCGGAACCGCCGTCGCGATGGCGATGCCGGGTCAACGGGCGAGCATGCTCAACAGCGGGCCGCACGGACTCTCCGAGGTGCTGTACGCGTTCACCTCGGCGGCCAACAACAACGGCTCGGCGTTCGCAGGCATCGGCGTCAACACTGAGTGGTACAACGCCGCGCTTGGGCTGGCGATGGTATTCGGCCGATTCCTGCCGATCATCTTCGTGCTGGCACTCGCGGGCTCACTGGCCAAGCAGGGCAAGACGCCCGATTCCGTCGGCACGCTGCCCACCCACCGGCCACAGTTCGTCGGCATGGTCGCCGGGGTCACCTTGATCCTGGTCGCTCTCACCTTCCTGCCCATGCTCGCGCTGGGCCCCCTCGCTGAAGGAATTCACTGATGACCGCACCCACAATCGATTCCACTCCTTCCACCCACGCGAAACCCGATGTGCCCAAGCGTGTCCAGGGCGGGCTGCTGGATCCGAAGATTCTGTGGAAGTCGCTGCCCGATGCGCTGCGCAAGCTCAATCCGCGCACGCTGTGGCGCAATCCCGTCATGTTCATCGTGGAGATCGGCGCCGCGTGGAGCACTGTCCTCGCCATCACCGACCCATCATGGTTTGCCTCGCTGATCGTGGCGTGGCTGTGGCTCACGGTGATCTTCGCCAACCTCGCCGAGGCGGTGGCCGAGGGTCGCGGCAAGGCGCAAGCCGAGACGCTGCGCCGCACCAAGACGGCCACCATGGCCCGCCGGCTCCTCGGCTGGGCACCCGGTGCCCTCGGCGTTGAAGAAGCAGTCGCGGCAGCGCTGCTGCAACAGGGCGACATCGTCGTGGTCGAAGCCGGCCAGACTATTCCCGGCGACGGCGACGTCGTGGAAGGCATTGCGTCGGTGGACGAGTCGGCTATCACCGGCGAGTCGGCACCGGTCATCCGCGAGTCGGGCGGTGACCGGTCCGCGGTCACCGGCGGCACCACCGTGCTGTCCGATCGCATCGTCGTCAAGGTCACTCAAAAGCCGGGCGAGAGCTTCATCGACCGGATGATCGCGCTCGTCGAGGGCGCCAACCGGCAGAAGACGCCCAACGAGATCGCGCTCAACATCCTGCTCGCCTCACTGACGATCATCTTCCTGTTCGCTGTCGCGACGCTGCAGCCGCTGGCGATCTACTCGAAGCTGAACAACCCCGGCGTTCCGGACACGTTGGCGCTGAACAACAGTGGTGTCACCGGCATCGTCATGGTCTCGCTGCTCGTGTGTCTCATCCCGACCACCATCGGCGCCCTGCTGTCGGCGATCGGCATCGCAGGCATGGACCGCCTCGTGCAACGCAACGTGCTTGCGATGTCGGGCCGCGCCGTGGAGGCCGCGGGCGACGTGAACACGCTGCTACTGGACAAGACCGGCACCATCACGCTGGGCAACCGGCAGGCTGCTGCGTTCGTGCCGCTGACGGGCGTTTCGGCCGAAGTACTCGCTGATGCGGCGCAACTTTCCAGCCTCGCCGACGAGACGCCGGAAGGCCGATCGATTGTGGTGTTCGCGAAGCAGGAGTACGGGCTGCGGGCCCGCACGCCGGGCGAACTCGACAAGGCACACTGGGTCGAGTTCAGCGCAACCACGCGGATGTCAGGCGTCGACGTCAACGGCGGTCACAAGTTGCGCAAGGGTGCGGCCAGCTCCGTCGCCGAATGGGTGCGCTCCGAGGGCGGCCGGGTGCCAACCGAACTCGGCGACATCGTAGACGGCATCTCCGCAGCGGGCGGAACTCCCCTCGTGGTCGGCGAAGTGGTCGACCACACCGCGTCGGTGCTCGGTGTCATCCACCTCAAGGACGTCGTCAAACAGGGCATGCGCGAGCGGTTCGACGAGATGCGCAGGATGGGCATCCGGACCGTGATGATCACCGGTGATAACCCGTTGACCGCCAAGGCGATCGCCGACGAGGCGGGTGTCGACGACTTCCTCGCCGAGGCCACCCCCGAGGACAAGATGGCCTTGATCAAGAAGGAGCAGGCCGGCGGAAAGCTGGTCGCGATGACCGGCGACGGCACCAACGACGCGCCCGCGCTGGCCCAGGCCGACGTCGGCGTGGCGATGAACACCGGCACGTCGGCGACCATCCCGTACGTCTCGGCGTGGGTGGCCAGGACCAGCGCGTCCGCGCCGGCGTACGCCGCCCGCACGGCGTCGTGGTCCCACGCGCCCGCGAACACCACGCGCTCCGCGATCCCCGTGTCCGCGGCGGTCGTGCGGAGCTCGTCGACGAACTCGGGTTCGAGGTCCAGGGTGCCCACCAGCGTGCAGCGCCAGTCGAGGTCGCGCAGCCCGGCCAGGGCGGCCAGCAGCACGTCGTGGCCCTTGGCCCGGGACACCGCCGCGACGCAGAGCAGCTCACCACCCGCCTCCGTGCCCGGCACCGGGTCCGCGATGTCCACCCCCGGCACCGCGACGTGCAGGCGGGTGTGGTCGAGGCGGTACTGCTCCACCAGCCAGCGGCGGGTCCAGTCGCTGGTCGTGACCACGGCGGTCGCCGCACCGAGCAGAGCCGCCTCGTGCGGGGTCTCGAAGGGCATGTGCACCAGCAGCACCAGCCGCAGCCGCTGCGCCTCGGGCAGCAGCAGCTCCGCGTGGCGCGAGCCGACGAGGCCGTCCACCAGCACGCTCGCACCGTCCGGCAGCGCGGGCAGGACCGCGGCGAGCGAGGCCGCGTCGGCGACCTCGTGGGTGACCACCTCCCAGCCCAGCCCGGCCAGCCCCGCCCGGACCCGGCGGTCGTAGACGTTGCCGCCGCTGGGTCGCTCGGCGAAGCCGCTCGGCACCACGAGATGCAGGGTCACAGTGGCCTCTCGTAGGACGCCCAGGCGACGTGCGACTCGTGCAGCGTGACGACGAGGGCGCTGAGCTGCCCGTGACCGGCGAACCGCTCGGCCAGCCGGTCGGCGACCCACCGGGCCAGGGCCTCGGTCGAGGTGTTGGTCCCCTTGAACTCGTCCTCGTCGTCGAGGTTGCGGTAGTTGAGGGTCGCCAGCACGTCCTTCAGGGCGCCGGCGGCCAGGCCGATGTCCACCAGGATCCCCTCCGGCCCGAGGTCGGGGCCGCGGAACGTCGCGTCGACGACGTACGTCGCCCCGTGCAGCCGCTGGGCGGGCCCGAACACCTCACCGTCGAAGCTGTGGGCGACCATCACGTGGTCGCGGACCGTCACGCCGAACATCAGCCCTCCTCGGGGTAGGTGATCGTGTGGCAGAGCGCCGCTCGCCGCCCGGTGCTCAGGTCGGCCATCAGCTCCGGCAGCTCACCGAACGACGACGCGCCGGTGAACAGCGCGTCGTAGGCCGGGTCCCGGAGCAGCGCGAGGGCCAGGGCCAGCCGCTCGGCCCGGGTGCGCCGGTGCCGGCGGGCCAGGGCGACCTCGCCGACCTGGCTGGCCCGCACCCGCAGCCGGCCGGAGTGGAAGGCACCGCCGAGGTCGAGCCGGACCGGGGTGTCGCCGTACCAGCTGAGGTCGACGACCTCGCCGTCCGGCGCCAGCAGCTCGAGCGAGCGCTGCAGCCCGGCCTCGGTCGCGCTGGCGTGGACGACGAGGTCGCGTCCGCCCGGGGCCTCGGAGGGATGGGCGAACGCGACGTCGAGGGAGTCGGCGACCTCGGCCCGCGTCGGGTCGACGTCGACCAGGGTGACGTCGACACCGGGGACCTGCCTCAGCAGCCGGGCCACGCAGCAGCCGACCATCCCGGCGCCGACCACCGCGACCCGGTCGCCGAGCCGCGGCCCGGCGTCCCAGAGCGCGTTGACCGCGGTCTCGACGGTCCCGGCCAGGACCGCCCGGTCCGCGGGTACGCCGTCGGGCACCACGGTGACGTCGGCGGCCGGGACGACGTACGCCGTCTGGTGCGGGTGCAGGCAGAAGACCGTGCGACCGACGAGCTCGGGCGGACCGGCCTCGACGACGCCGACGCTGAGGTAGCCGTACTTCACCGGGCCGGGGAAGTCGCCGTCCTGGTGCGGGGCGCGCATCCGCTCGTGCTGGTCCACCGGGACCGCGCCGCGGAACACGAGCGTCTCGGTGCCGCGGCTGACCCCGGAGCGCACGGTGCGGACGCGGACCTGGCCCGGACCGGGCTCGGCGACCTCGACCGGGCGGATCTCGCCGCGGCCGGGGGAGACCCAGAAGGCCAGCTCCTGCACCTGCCCACCTCGCTCCGAACGCTCTGTCTGAACCCGTGGGACGCGCCGTCCGTGTCCCGGTCGTACCCAGACACACGGAGGTCGAGCGCGAGTGGTTCACCCCAACACCGTCACCGGAGTCCGGCTGGTCCTCGCCCCGGTCGTGGGTGCGGTGGCCCTGGCCGGTGGTCCGCGCTGGCTGCTGGGGGTGCTCGTCACCTGCGCGCTGCTGAGCGACCTGGTGGACGGCCGGTTGGCCCGGGCGACCGGCACGACCTCGGCGCGCGGGGCCAGGCTGGACGCGGAGGCCGACGCGCTGCTGATCCTCGTGCTGAGCGCGGTGGTGGCCGTGGACCTGGGCTGGTGGGTGGTGGGGATCGGGCTGGCGCGGTACGTGTTCGGCGCGCTGTTCGCCCTCGTCCCCGCCCTGCGCACGCCTCCCACCCGCCCGCGGCCGTGGTGCAAGACCGTGGCCGCGCTGGTCGGCACCACATTGGCCGTCGTGTCGGTGTTCCCGGTGCCGAGCTCGGTCGCGACCGCGCTGCTCGCCGTGGTGGCGGTGCTGCTCGCCGAGTCGTTCGGGCACGAGGCGGTGGACCGCTGGCGGGCGCCGCGGGAGCCTCTGGTCGTGCCGTACGGCACCGTGCTCGCCTTCCTCGTCGTGTGGCTCGCGCTGGTCGCGCCGACCGACCGCGACCACCTCACCGCGCAGGCGCTCTTCCGGCTGCCGCTCGAGGCGCTGGTCGTGGTGGCGCTGGCCCTGGTGCCGTGGTCCCGCCTGCGGGTGGCGCTCGCCGCGGTCGCCGGGCTGCTGGTGGCGCTGCTGCTCCTCGTCAAGGTGCTCGACCTCGGCTTCAACTCGGTCTTCGCCCGCGACTTCGACCCGGTCGGGGACTGGTCCTACCTCGGCCCCGGGGTGGGCGTGCTGGGCGACTCGATCGGGGCCGGCTGGGCGCGGGTGGTGGCCGTGCTGGCCGGGCTGGCGACGCTGGCCGTGCTGGTCGGCGTACCGCTGGCCATGGTGCGGCTGGTCCGGGTCGCCGCCGCGCGGCCACGGTTCTCGCTGACCGCGGCCACCGCGTTCGCCACGGCCTGGGTGCTGTGCTTCGCCACGGGCGTCCAGGCGGTCGGGGGCGCGCCGGTCGCGTCGACGAGCGCGTACGCGCTGACCGTCGAGGAGGTGCAGCTGGTCCGCTCCGACCTCGCCGACCGCCAGGAGTTCGCCCGCGAGATCGACACCGACCCGTACGCCGGCGTCGACCCCTCGCAGGCGCTGGCCGGGCTGGCCGGGAAGGACGTGCTGCTGGTCTTCGTCGAGAGCTACGGCCGCGTGGCGGTCCAGGACACGTCGTACTCCGAGGGGATCACCCAGGTCCTCGACCGCGGCACCGCGCAGCTCGAGGCCGCGGGCTACCAGTCCCGGAGCGCCTTCCTCACCTCACCGACGTTCGGGGCCGGGAGCTGGCTCGCGCACGCCAGCCTGCAGTCGGGGCTGTGGGTGGACAGCCAGCGGCGCTACCGGCAGCTGCTCGGCGCCGAGCGGACCACGCTGACCAGCCTGTTCGGCGACGCCGGCTGGCGGACCGTCTTCGACGTACCGGCCGACACCGTGGACTGGCCCGAGGGGAAGACCTTCTACGGCTTCCAGCAGTACTACGACTCGCGCAACGTCGACTACGCCGGCCCGAAGTTCGGCTACGCGCCGATCCCGGACCAGTACACGCTGCTCGACTTCCGCCGCCGCGAGCTCGAGCCGGCCGACCGGCCCCCGGTGATGGCCGAGATCGACCTGATCTCGAGCCACCACCCGTGGACCCCGCTGCCGCGGATGGTCCCGTGGGACGAGGTCGGCGACGGGTCGGTCTACGACGGCATGCCCGAGGAGGGCGAGTCCTCGCAGGAGGTGTTCCGCGACCCCGAGGCGGTCAAGCGCGTGTACGGCGAGTCGGTCGAGTACAGCTGGGAGGCGTTGACCTCCTTCCTGACGACGTACGACGACCCGAACCTCGTCCTCGTCGTCCTCGGCGACCACCAGCCGCACACCTACGTGTCCGGCGAGCACGTCGGACACGACGTACCCGTCTCGGTGATCGCTCAGGACCCTGCCGTCCTGCAGCGGATCAGCGGCTGGGGCTGGCAGGACGGCCTCCGCCCCGCCCCCGACGCCACCGTGTGGCCGATGGACCAGTTCCGCGACCGGTTCCTGACGGCCTTCGGCGGCTGACGAGCTCTGCCGCCGACGATTCGTCTGCGGCGGCGAGCCACGGAAAGGCCGTCAGACCGCAGACGAATCGTGAGGTGGCGCTACGTCTGGACCTCGAGCACCACGTCGCCGTCGCTGCTGCGCACCTCGACCTCGGCGACGTCCTGGGCGTCGGCCGCGGTGGCTGCGGCCAGGTGCATGGTCTTGCCCGGCAGCCCCTTCCAGGAGGCCACCCGCTCGGTCGTGCCGTCGGACCGCGTGACGTACATGGTGTACGTCGGCGGCGCGTCCTCGCGGTAGGGGTTGCCGTGGGCGTCCTCGTCGGCGTAGCTGCACGTCAGGTCGAGGCGGGTGCCCCAGCCGACCGGCGTGAGCGACACCCAGCCGGAGATCGGCTCTGCGCCGACCGGCAGCATCGGCAGGGCGGCCGCGGTCGTGGGGGCGACGGTGGGAGATGCGCCGGGGGAGGGGTCGTCGTTCCCGAGCGTGGAGACCCCGACGGCGCCGATGGCCACGGTCGCGGCCGCGGCGACCAGGCCGGTGGTGATCCACATCCGGCGCCGGCGGGTGCGCCGGGCCCGGCGCACGAGCGCGGGGAGCAGCGTGTCGGGGACGGGCGTGGTCAGCTGCTCGGCGTCCACGACCTCCAGCGGCACCCGGGCCAGCAGCCCCGGGAGCCCGGCGAGCTCGCGGACCGCCTCCGCGCACGCGGGGCAGCCCGGCAGGTGCCGCTCGAAGGCGACCCGGTCCTCGGGCGAGAGCGCGCCCAGGACGTAGGCACCGTCCTCGTGCTCGTGGCCGCAGCCGACCGGAGGCGGGGTCATGCGCTCACCCCCATCTCCTCGAGCGCGAGCCGCAGGGCGCGCAGCGCGTAGTGGGTCCGGCTCTTCACGGTGCCCTCCGGTACGCCGAGCCGGCGCGCGGCCTCGGCCACCGAGCGGCCGCGGTAGTAGCACTCCAGGAGCACGGCGCGGTGCTCCGGCGACAGCTGGGTGATCGCCTCCGCGACGACCCAGGACTGCAGCAGCGTGTCGGTCTGGTCGACGGGGTCGCCGGGCTCGGGCAGGTGGTCGGTGGCCCGCTCGTTCTGGTAGCGCTTGCTGCGCCACTCGTCGATGACGATGTTGCGGGCCACGGTGAACAGCCACGACCGCACCGACCCGCGGGACTCGTCGAGCACCTCGTAGTGCTGCCAGGCGCGTAGCAGCGTCTCCTGGGCGACGTCCTCGGCCCGGACCGGGTCGCTGGTCAGGTGCAGGCAGAAGCCCCACAGCGCGGCTGCGTGCTCGTCGTGCAGCTGCTGCATCAACGCGGTCGGGTTGTCGGCCATGCTCTGTGTTCCACCTCCGCCCGAGGTACGGATGACGAGGGGTGCTGGTTCAGTCTGTCGCGCGCAGGGCGCGCGAGGGCCGCTCCGGACCGAGCACCCGGTCCAGCAGGTGGGGGTCGGAAGGCCACGCCTCCAGGAGGGTGGCGCGGGGGATCGACCGGGCGGCGTACCGCAGCAGGAGGACGACGGCCACCACGTCGTCCAGAGGTCCGATCACCGGCAGGAACTCCGGGATCAGGTCGATCGGCGAGAGCACCCACAGGATCGCGACCAGCAGGGCCACCTTGGCGCGCACCGGTACGTCGGGGTGGCGGCGCAGGCGCCGGGCCGTCGTGACGCAGGCCGGCAGGAACTCCACGACCTGCTTGAGCATCCCGTCCGGGAGCCGCGCGGCCAGGAGCACCATCAGGGCGCAGCTGACCAGCCAGAGCGCCACGCCGATGGCACCGATGACGAGCAGCTGGTCCATGTCTCAACGGTACGGCGCACGTGAAGGAGGGCCGTCCGCACGGGACGGTTCGGCGTCCCTACTGCAGCGCGGACGTGAGCCGCATGGCGTTGTCGACGTACGTCGACCGCCGCGGGCGCCGCCGCCACTCCTCGAGGGTGAGCTCACGGGACAGCGAGCGGTAGGTGTCCTCGACCTCGCGGAACCGCTGCACGATGTCGCCGCCGGTGAGCATGAGCGACACCTCGTAGTTGAGCGCGAAGGAGCGCATGTCCATGTTGCTCGAGCCGATCACGGCCACGTCGTCGTCGATCGAGCAGTGCTTCGAGTGCAGGACGGCCGGGGCGGGGTAGAGGTAGATGCGGACCCCGGCCTCGAGCAGCGCGGCGTAGTAGGAACACTGAGCGTGGTAGACCATGAACTGGTCGCCCTCCTCGCTCACGAACAGCTCGATGTCGATGCCGCGCCGGGCCGCCGTGGTCACCGCGTAGAGCAGGGGTTCGTCCGGCACGAAGTACGGGCTCGTGATCGAGATCCGCCGCTGGGCGGAGTAGATGAGCGCGGTGAAGAGGCGCAGGTTGTTCTCCGTGACGTACCCGGGGCCGCTGGGCAGCACCTGGCCGGCAATGCCGTCGGGGTGGTGGGTCACCGTGTCGTCGGAGATCTCGCTGCCGAGCCGCTCGTCGGTCTCGAGGTACCAGTCCTGCGCGAACACCGCGCGCAGCGAGTTCACGGTCGGCCCGTCGACCCGGGCCACCAGCTCGACCCACTTCCGCCCCACCTTGTGGTTCTTGGGCTTGTTGTAGCCGGGCTCGATGAGGTTCTGGGAGCCGGTGAACGCGATCCGCCCGTCCACGACCATCAGCTTGCGGTGGTTGCGCAGGTCGGGGCGCTGGAACTGCCCCTTGAGCGGACGCAGGGGCAGCATCGGGTGCCAGTCGATGCCGGTGCCCTCGAGTCGCTTGACGAACTCGGGGTAACCGGGGATGCCGTGGGAGGCGAGGTGGTCGAAGAGCAGCCGCACCGTCACCCCACGCGCCGCCGCCGCGGCCAGGGCCTCGAAGAACGGGCTGGTCACCTCGTCCCAGGCGGCGATGTAGAACTCCACCTCCACGGTGGACGTGGCGCCCTCGACCTCCCGGGTCATCTGTGCGATCGACTCGGAGTACCCCGGGATCAGGTCGATCAGGTTGCCGTCCTGGAGGGGCAGCGAGCCCAGGTTCCGGTTCAGGGTCGCCATCGAGCGGAGGTACGGCGGCCCGGCCACGGGGGAGACCTCGAGCTCGTCGGTGGCCGCGCGGATCGCGTCGGTGGCGGCGCGCTGCCGGGCCAGACGCTTGGCGCCGACACTGGTGCGGCCGAGGAACAGGAAGACGGCGAAGCCGGCCAGCGGGATGATCAGGATGAGGATCAGCCACGCCATCGCCGACGAGGGCTTGCGGTTGCTGGGGATCACCCCGATCGCGATGAACTTGATGACGTAGTCGAGCAGCACGAGCGCGGCGCCGAGCACCGCCAGTACCTGGGTCACGAGGCCTTCCAGGCCAGGGCGGGAACGTTCTCCACGGGCGGACTCCCTCCGGTCAGCGTCCACGATGGCGGCTCGGGGCGGCGGTCGACCTCATCCATCTCGGGTGAGCCGCGCCCGGTGCGCACGCGGCACGGTCGTGCTCGACCTGCCGGAGCCGAGTCGAGGACGGGGCGATGTCAGAGACCACCTTCGCCGTCATCGCCCTCCTCGTGCTGGGCTGGGCCGTGGTGTCGAGCCTGCTCGCCAGGGCGAACCTCACGGGCGCGCTGCTGTTCACGGCGGCCGGCTACCTGCTCGCGAACCCGGACTGGGGACCGCTGTCGGTGGAGGTCGACGCCCCGTCGATCCACCACGTCGCGGAGGTGACCCTCGCGCTCCTGCTGTTCTCCGACGCGGCCAGGGTCGACGTGGTCCGGCTGCGCGCGGACGTCGGAGTGCCGGTCCGGCTGCTCGGCCTCGGACTCCCGCTGACGCTGGTGCTCGGTGCCGTCGTCGCGGCGTGGTGCTTCGACGACCTGTCGCTGGCCCTGGTCTGCTTCGTGGCCGCGACGTTGGCGCCGACCGACGCTGCGTTGAGCGCGCAGGTGATCAACGACGAGCGGATCCCCGTGCGCCTGCGCCGGGCGCTCAACGTCGAGAGCGGCCTCAACGACGGGATCGTGACGCCGATCGTGGCCTTCACGCTGGCGGTGGCCGCGACCGGACTCGGGGTGCACGGCTCGGACCAGGCCCCCGAGATCGACGCCCTGCGCGAGCTCGCCGTCGGGCTCGGAGTGGGACTGGCGCTGGGGCTCGGGAGCGGCTTCCTCATCGCCCTGGGCTCCAGGCGCCGCTGGATCGTCACCGGCGGCCGGCGCCTGGCCTCGCTCGCCGCGGCCATCAGCAGCTTCGCAGTGGCCGGGGCGCTCGACGGCAACGGGTTCATCGCCGCCTTCGTGGCCGGGGGCGCGTTCGGAGCGCAGCTGACGAAGGACGCGGCCGAGGTCGAGGCTGCGGTCGAGCTGCCCGAGCTCCTGGGTGAGGTGCTGGCGCTGTTCGTGTGGTTCGTGTTCGGCGCGGTGCTGGTGCCGGTCGCGGTCGACCACCTCGACGTCGCGACGGTGGTCTACGCGGTCACGAGCCTCACGGTGCTGCGGATGCTGCCGGTGGCACTCGCCCTCGTCGGGTCGGGCTTCGACCTGCCCACCGTGCTCTTCGTGGGCTGGTTCGGTCCCCGCGGTCTCGCCTCGGTCGTCTTCGCCCTCCTCGCGATCGAGGAGCTGGGCGAGTCGGACGCGGTCGCGACCGCGCTCGCCGCGGTCTGCCTGACCGTGCTCCTCAGCGTGGTCCTCCACGGGGTCTCGGCCGGGCCGCTCGGTCGCCGGTACGTGCGTCTCGAGCAGGCCGACCGGGCCGAGGGCGCCGTCGCGGTCCGGGCCCGCCGGTCCGCCCACACGCGGTGACCGCGCTGGGTCAGCGGGTCGGAGCTAGCCCGGCCGGATGTCCGACCCGTGCACGGTGAGCGCCATGATGATCACGATGTCCATCGCGATCATGATGATCGACCAGAGCGGGTAGGCGGCCAGGATCGCGAAGTTGCCGACCAGGCTCAGGGCCGCCAGGCCCACGCCGACGGACCGCGCCCAGACCTGGCCGGCCATGACGCACATCCCGGCGACGGCGACGACGATGCCGACGATCAGGGCGATCCACCCCCACGCCGTGAAGTCCAGCTTGACGGCGAGACCGCTGGGGGAGACGAGGAAGTACTCGTCCTTGAAGATCGCGACCAGCCCCTGCAGCGCGTGGAGCGTGCCGAGGATGACCATGAGGACGCCGGCGAAGGCGATCCAGCCGACCCACTTCGAGGCGGGTGGGTAGCGGCTCGGGCCGGAGCCACCGGGTGGGGCGTCGGACACGTAATCCGTCATCGTTGCTCCTCTTCCTGGTCTCGCACGGTGCTCGGACTCTGCACCCGACGCGGTCAGCAGTCCTCACCCGGAACGGATGAGGACTGCGGAGGGGAACGCACACAGAACCCCTGGGAGTGGGGGCTCCCAGGGGTTCTGTGTGTCGTGGGTCAGACGGGCTGAGGCACTGGCGCGGTGGCAGCGCCGGGGGCCGTGTGCTCGACCCGGCGAGCGTGCCAGAAACCGATTCCGACGAGGACCAGCAGCAGCCCAGCGGCGCCGAAGGCCACGATGGCCCCGATCCCGGCGATGGTGGCGATCGTGTCGAACGCGTAGGCGTTCAGGAGCAGGCCACGCAGGGTGTTGCCCATGAACAGCGTCTGGCGCAGCTGACCGAGCGCCTCGCCCTCGGGGGTCGCCTTGTCCTCGTCCGACATCTGGACGTACTGACCGCTGACCTCGCTGTAGGTCTGGCCGTCGCTGGCCGCGTTCATGTGCGCGAGGATGTAGTTGTCCGCGTAGGCCTTGGCCTCGTCGCCGGTGTCGAGCTTGCTGCCGGAGTACGGCGCGAGCGCGTCCTGGTCGGCCTGCGACAGCTCAGCGGTCGCCTCGGCGGTCGGCATGGTGATGTCCTGCATGACCAGCTGGTCCTGCACCTGGTCACCGATGTAGTTGTTCGCCCAGAGCAGCAAGCCGCCGGCGGCGATGAGGACGGCCGCCATGAGCAGACCGGTCCAGGAGATGAGCTTGTCGAATGCCGAGCGCATGATCTCCACTCTTCTTTCCCTGATTGGCGGAGATCGGGCTCTCCGCGATGTCTTCACGCTCTCGGATCCGCGGCCGGTCGGTCAGAGCCGGAGGGCCGTCGTCGACAGGCGGAAGGTCCCGACCTGATGGGACCTACGGCGAGTGTGCGGACCTCGGTCGCGAGGTCCCGGTGAACCTCAGGGCCGCCGCCGCGGTGGTCACCGCCGACACGGCGGTCAAGAGCAGCGTCGTGGCGAGCGACGCGTGGGGGTCGTCATGGACCGAGCATCACGAGCGCCATCGCGGCCCCCGACGGTGGCACCAGGGCGAACCAGCCCACGACGGCGTGCGCCGCAGGCACCGTGCGCCATGAGCCGCGCAGCACGGCGACGCCGGCTGCGGTCGCGGCCGGGACCATCTGGCCGAGATCGAGCAGCGCCGACGCCGCGAGGGCGTGGCCGTACGACGGTCGTGGGCGGAGCTCGGTCACGTGGCCGGGGCGCCGGACCCGACCGCCACCTCGGGCGTCATGAGGACCGGGCAGGCGGCGTGGTCGAGCGCCGCGCGGGCCACCGGGCCCAGGTGCGTGCCCCACGGCAGCAGGTGGTGCCGGCGGCCGAGGACCAGCAGGTCGGAGGCCTCGGCGGCGTCCAGCACGGCCTCGACCGGGGGCGCGTGCCGGACCCGGACCGCGACGGGCACGTCGGGGAACTCGGCTTCCAGCGGAGCGAGCACGGCGGCGAGCTCCTCCCGGCTCCGGGCCGCCCACTCGGCACGGACGGACTCGTCCACGACCACCACGTCGAACCCGGACGCCAGCCACCAGGCGTGCAGCACGACCAGCTCGGCCCGGCGGGAGCGGGCCTCCTCGAACGCCGCGCGGAGCAGCGCGGGCGCCTCGACCGGGTCCTGGACCGCGGCGGTGACGAACCCCTTGTCCTCGCGCTGGGGGTCCCAGCCCTCGGGCACCGAGATGACGGGCACCCGAGCCCGGCCGGCGACGCCGTGCACCATCGAGAGGGTGAAGATCCGCTTGACGCGGCTCATCGCCCGGTGCTGCATGACGAGGGTCGACGCGGTGTCGCCCCGGCGGACGAGGTCGTCGACCACCCAGCCGTTGTCGACGAGCTCGGCGGTGACGGGTACGTCGCTGCCGGCGAGCTCCTCGGCGCGGACCACGGCCTCGTCGAGGGTCGACTTGGCGGTGTCCAGCATGCCGCCGTACACCCCCACGTAGGCCTCGCCGGACGGCAGCTGGAGGACGTGGACCAGGTGCAGCGGGCGACCGGTGCGCCTGGCCTCGGCGACGGCGAACTGGAGGGCGGCCTCGTAGCCGTCGGCTCCGATCGCGACGACGACTGCGCTCGGTGACGTGTTCATGGTGCTTCCTCTCCTCACGTGGCCTCGGGGACCACAGCGACGTTGGTGTGCGCGCGCTCGAGCACGGCGAGCGCGCAGGACGCGTGCAGGAACCGGGACCAGCCGCTGCTGCTCGCACGGCCCACCACGACCAGTCCGGCGTCCGGTACGCCGTTGCCGAGGCACTGGTCGACCAGGCCGCGGGCCAGCTGCGGCGTCACGGCGACGTCGGGGTACTTCTCGGCCAGCCCCGCGACGGACTCGGCCAGCAGCAGCCGCAGGTCGGCCAGGTCGTCGGGAGCTCCCGCTGGCCTCGTCCGGTACGGCGCCCGGCCCTCGGGTCGCGGCCGCGACGTCCCAGAAGCAGTGCATGACGGTCAGCGGCGCCCCGCGCAGCGAGGCCTGCCGGAAGGCGAACTCGAGGACGGGCCGGGATGCGGCAGTGCCGTCGGCCCCCACGAGCACCCGGTCCCCGGTCCCGGCCCGCTCGCCCGAGGGGCGGCAGACCACGACCGCGCAGTGCGCGTGCCGGGTGACGGACGCGCTGACCGACCCGAGGATCGCCGAGGCCACCGGGCCACGGCCCCGCGAGCCGACCACGACGAGGTCGGCCGCCTCGGAGGCGTCCACCAGCGCGACGCGGGGGTCGGCGTCGACGACGAGGGTCACCACGTCGAGGTCCGGTGCGGTGACGAGCGCCTTCACCCGGGCGGCGGCGACGAGGGCCCGGGCCGCCTCGCCCAGCGCCTTGGCCAGCTCGCGGTGGTCGATGCCCTGGACGTCGAGCCAGGCCGTGTCTCGCAGCAGGAGCTGGTCGGCGCAGTGCACCACGGTCAGGGTCCGGTGCTCCCGCGCAGCCTGTTGGGCCGCCCACGTCACGGCTCGGTCAGCGTCTGGCGAGCCATCGACGCCGACCACGATGCTGCCTCGAGGGACGTGGAAGTCGGTCATGGCCCCAGCGTTCTCGCCGACGGCCCGGCGCCACACGGCCGAGGTGCCCGGCTGCGCGGGACCAAGGACCCTCCCGCTCGCGCGCGCGGGCCCGGAGGCTGGTCGCGTGCCTGTCCTCCGAGAGCTGGACCGGGCCGAGTGCGAGCGGCTGCTGCGCCGTGGCACCTTCGGCCGCGTCGTCCTCGTCACCCACCGCGGCCCCGACGTCGTACCCGTCAACTACACGGTGGTCGGTGACGCCGTCGTGGTCCGGACCGCTCCGGACGGCACGCTCGCCCGGCACGGCCACGGGAGGCCGATCGCGTTCGAGGTCGGACTTCGCCGACGACGACCAGTGGCAGGGCTGGAGCGTCATTGCCCGGGGTGTCGGCGAGCTGGTGACCGACCCGCCCACGGGGCTGGGCCGGGCGCGGGTCCGGCCGTGGGCGGACGGCGACCGCAGCGCGAGCTGCACCTGCAGTGGACGGAGCTGACCGGACGACAGGTCGGCGTAGCGTGGGATGCAGCAGGCGCCCTGTTCTCACGGAGGACTGCCCGATGACAGACGACGTGGAAGGCCCCGGCCGCGGCCGACGTGCTGCTGGCCGACGGGTCGATCGCCGTCGTCCGGCCGCTCCGGCCGGGCGACGCCGACGCGCTGCACGCGCTGCACGAAGGGGTCTCGGACGACGCGATCCGGATGCGTTTCTTCTCGCGTGGCCCGGCACGCGGCGCACGCCTACGTCGACCACGTGCTCGCCCACCCCGAGCACCTCGCTCTCGTCGCCGAGCGGCACGGGCGGCTGATCGGCCTCGTCACCGCCGAGCCGATGAGCGCGACGCGGGCCGAGGTGGCCTTCCTCGTCGCCGACGACGCGCGCGGTCAGGGCGTCGGGACGCTGCTGCTCGAGCACCTCGCGGCGCTCGCCCTCGCTCGCGGGGTCACCGAGCTCGAGGCCGACGTGCTCGAGCGAGAACCACGCGATGCTCAGCGTCATCTCCGACGCGGGCTTCACCCGCCGGCGCAGCTTCGAGCTGGGCACCGTCGTGCTCACCCTCGGCACCGGCGCCACCCTGGAGTCCACGGCCCAGGCCGACGCTGCGCGAGTTCCGCGCCGAGGCCCGCTCCCTCGGGCCGATGCTGCGCCCGGGCTCGGTGGCCGTGGTCGGCGTCCGCTCCGACGGCACCGGCATCGGTGCCACGGTGCTGCGCTCGATCGTCGACGCGCGGCTTCGCGGGCCGCGTCGTGGCCGTGCACCCGCGGGCCGAGGAGCTCGCCGGGGTCCCGACGTACGCCTCGCTCCTCGACGTACCCGACGGCCTCGACCTGGTGGTCATCTGCGTGCCGGCCGCGCTGGCGCTGAACGTCTTCCGGGACGCCGTGGCCGCCGGCGTACGGGCCGCGGTGATCGTCTCCTCGGGCTTCGGCGAGCTGGGCGCCGAGGGTGCGCGGATGCAGCACGACCTGGTCGCGCTGGCCCGCGCCCACGACGTGCGGGTGGTCGGCCCGAACTGCCTGGGGCTGCTGCTCAACCACCCCGACCTCCGGCTCAACGCGACCTTCAACGACTCGGTCCCGCCCGCGGGCGGCCTCGCCGTGGCCAGCCAGTCCGGCGGCGTCGGCATCGTGCTCATGGACCTCGCCCGCGAGCTCGGACTGGGGGTGCACACCTTCGTCTCGCTCGGCAACAAGGCCGACGTGTCCAGCAACGACCTGCTCGCGGCCTGGTACGACGACCCCGAGGTCACCGCGGCCGCGCTCTACCTCGAGTCGTTCGGCAACTCGGCGAAGTTCGCCCGCTTCGCGCGCCGGTTCGCCGAGCGCAAGCCGCTGCTCGCCGTCGTCGGCGGGCGCTCCGTCGGCGGGAGCCGGGCCGGTGCCTCGCACACCGCCGCGGCCGCCACACCCGGGGTCGGGGTCGACGCCCTGTTCGCCCAGGCCGGCGTGATCGGGTGCCGCGACGCCGAGGACCTGGCCCGGACGGCCGTGCTGCTGACCGAGCAGCCGCTGCCCGCGGGCCGTCGGGTGGCCATCGTGTCCAACGCCGGCGGCATGGGCGTGCTCGCCGCCGACGCGGCAGCCGACGAGGGGCTGGAGGTCCCGGAGTTCTCCCCGGCCCTGCAGGCGCGGCTGGCGGCGCTGGTGAACGGGACGACCGGCACCACCAACCCGGTCGACGCCGGCGCCGGCGTACCGCCCGAGCAGTTCGCGGACCTCGTCGACGCCGTGCTCGGCTCCGGCGAGGTGGACGCGGTGCTCGTGCTGCCGGTCGTCACCGGCGTCACCGACGGCAGCGCCACGATGCCGGAGCTGGTGCGCGCCCGGGCCGCCCATCCGGAGCTCCCGGTGCTGGGCGTCCCGCTCGGCGGACTGCCCGACGCGGGGCCCAGCGACACCCCGATCACCACCTACCGCACGACCGCCTCGGCGCTGCGCGCCCTCGGCCGGGCGGTGCGGTACGCCGAGTGGCTCGCCGCCCTCGGCCCCGCCCAGGAGCCGACCGACCCGGCCCGCGTCGTGGCCGCCCGGGCGCACGCCCGCGAGCTGCTCGGCGACTCCGAGAGTCGCTGGCTGAGCGCCGCGGAGGCCACGGCGCTGCTCGACCGGCACGGCATCGCGACGCTCGGCTACCCCACGCACTCGGCCACCGAGGCGGTCGAGTGCGCGGTCCGCGCCGGGTTCCCGGTGGCCGTGAAGGTGACCGACCCGGGCATCGTGCACAAGACCGAGCTCGGTCTGGTGCGGACCGGGCTGCGGACCCGGGAGCAGGTGCGCGACGCGTACCGGGACTTCCGGGAGGCCGTCGGCCACGCGCCGGAGGTGCTCGTGCAGCCCATGGTCTCCGGCACCGAGGTCGCCCTCGGGGTGGTGCGCGACCCGTCGATGGGTCCACTGGTGATGGTCGCCTCCGGCGGTGTGGAGACCGACGTGTGGGACGACCGGGCCTTCCTGGTGCCGCCGGTCTCGCCCGCCGAGGCCGAGCGGGCCATCGGCTCGCTGCGGATCGCGCGGCTGCTCGCCGGCTTCCGCGGGGCGCCCGCGGGCGACCTGGCGGGGTTGGTCGAGCTGGTGACCCGGCTGGGCCGGCTCGCCACCGACGTCCCCGAGCTGGCCGAGCTGGACCTCAACCCGGTCCTGGTCGACGCCGACGGCTGCGTCGTGGTGGACGCCAAGGTGCGGCTGGCGACGCCGGTCGGGCCGGACACCTCGGCACCGCGGCAGCTGCGTCCGGTGACCTGAGGCCCGGGAGCCGGCTCGACCCGGGAGCAGGTCGGCAGCCGGTCTCGTTCAGCCGAGCTCCAGGACCTCGTCCACGGGCCGGCGGGGCGTGTGCGGGAGCTGGCGGCGGCTGATCGCCTGCCAGCCGACCCGCAGCACGATGAGCGGCCGGGCCAGACCGCCGAGCACCTCGAGCCGCAGGGCGTCGCGGGTCTGCGGGACCTCGACCACCTGGCTCAGCGGGACGACGGAGAGGCCCTCGGTGGTGGCGGTCAGCCACAGGGCGCTGAGGCCCTCACCGGTGCGCAGCCAGGTCTCCGGGTCGTCCTCCAGACCGCACATGACGATCAGGCCGTCCGACGCCTCGACCTCCCGCCCCCCGATGTCCTCCAGGACGCCGGTGGCGAAGCGGCTCGGCCGCCGGGCGGTGACGTCGGCGGGGCGGGGGAGCACCGCGGACGGCACGCCGTCGACGGCGCCGTGGTCGACCCACTGCTCCTGTTCGTGGCTCACCGGGGCGTCGCCACGCTGCGCCTCGATCGCGCGGTTGACGAGCAGCTCGGCGTGGAACCGCTCGGACACGTCGATCAGGGGGAGGGCGCGGGCGCCCCAGGCCGACGCCTGGGCGGCCAGGTGCGTGAGCACGTCGTCCGCCACCGGCCACGAGGTGAACCGGCGTCGGTCCGTGCAGCGCCTCTCGATGGCGTCGAGCAGCCCAGCCGCGTGCGGGGCAGGAGAACGACGCGTCAGCGTCAGCCTGGCCAGGAGGTCGGGATGCTCCGGGTCGAGGAGGCGGGCCACCCGCGCATCCCACCCGAGCGCGTCGGCCGCGACCTGGGCGTGGTGAAGCGCGGTGCCGCAGCTGATCACCAGGTTGCGGCCGTCGGGGTCGGCAGCCGTGAGCTGGCGGGTCCGGTCGGCGTACAGCTCGAGGCCGGCGGCCGAGCCGTGCCAGCGCCACGGCTGGGTGTTGTGCACGCTGGGGGCGCGCGTCGACAGCTCGACGATCCGGCGCAGGGTGTTCCTGGGCACGCGTGGCGCCGTCATGACGTGTCCTCCCGGATCCCGCGCTGGTCACGCGACGCGAGCCAGGTCAGCAGGGCCAGGACGGGGAGGCTCCAGGCCCACACCCACCAGCCGAACAGCATCAGCAGCACGTGGAAGGTGATCACGGCGATCCAGCCGATGCGTGCGGCCCGCCCGCCGACCAGCAGCAGCGTCCCGGCGGTCACCTCGCCGGCCATCAGCAGCAGGCCGTAGACGGCGGGCTGGGCCATGACGATCTCGCTCCAGCCGGTGCGCACGAACCCGAACAGGCCGGCGTCGGCGAAGTGTCGGTAGACCTGCGGGTCCGCGGCGACCAGGCCGAGGTGCACCCCGCCCATCACCAGGAAGAAGCCGCCCACCACGGATCGGCCCAGGGCGGGGGGCCGCCCGGCCCGGGTGGCCGGTCGAGGCCGGGGTGGCGCCGAGGTGGTGCTCACAGTGTCCCCTTCCGAGCGGGCGTGGGCGGACGTTGTCCATGGTGTGCTGGCCGCCCGCGGCCCCACAGGGTCGATGGTCCCGAGAGTCGTGGGCCCTCCGACCGGTCTCAGGTGCCGGCGACCACGACCACCCCGGGGACCGTGCTCGCCACGACGATCGCGGCTGCGCCGGCGGGTCCCGACCGGATGAGGTCGGGCGGCGGCAGGGACCAAGGTCCTCCCGCGCCCGGGTCGTCCGGCCGGTCTCAGGACGGCGCCACCGACTAGCGTGGAGGCGTGAACGACGCAACGCAGGGGTCCGACGAGGCCGCCGGGATCCGTGTCTTCCTGCTCGACGACCACGAGATCGTCCGTCGCGGCATCAAGGAGCTGCTCGAGAACGAGGGCGACATCACCGTGGTCGGTGAGTCCGGCTCCGCCGAGGAGGCGGCCCGCCGGATCCCGGCGCTGCGCCCCGACGTCGCGATCCTCGACGGGCGTCTCCCGGACGGCTCCGGGATCGACGTCTGCCGCGACATCCGTTCGGTCGACCCGTCGATCAAGGCGCTCATCCTCACGTCGTACGACGACGACGACGCGCTGTTCGCCGCGATCATGGGCGGCGCGTCCGGCTACATCCTCAAGCAGGTACGCGGCAACGACCTCGTGGACACCGTGCGGAGGGTCGCGGCCGGCCAGTCGATGCTGGACCCGGCGATGACGGCCGCGGTGCTGGAGCGGGTGCGGAACGGGCCGCCCAAGGACAAGGAGCTGGAGGCGCTCACTGCCCAGGAGCAGAAGATCCTCGAGCTGATCGGCGAGGGGCTGACCAACCGCCAGATCGCGGAGGAGATGTACCTCGCCGAGAAGACCGTCAAGAACTACGTGTCGTCGCTCCTGGCCAAGCTCGGGCTGACCTCGCGCACCCAGGCGGCGATCTTCGCCACCAAGCACCCCCAGGGCTGACGCGGCTCCGACGAGGGACTCAGGGCGCGGGCCTCAGGAGCCCGCCCGGTGATCTCCTCCACATCGATGCGCAACAGGAGCGTCCGCGGCCCGGCCACCCACGGGTGCGGGTCCGTCCGTGCCGCAGGGTCCATGGCCTCCCGCTGGGCCCGCCCACGCATCAGCACGCTCCAGCCGGTGTGCTCGGCGCTGTCGAAGTCGTCGACCTGGAAGGCGACCAGGCTGTCGTCGGCCTCCCGGGCGGCCGCCGTGTAGGCGGACGTGCGCAGCACCACGGTCCGGCCGTCGACGGTGAAGTTGATGGGGATGACGGTGGGTCCGTGCGGGCCGTTCCACGCCAGCCGCCCCACGGGGCGGGACGCCGCCAGGTCCCAGCACTCAGCCGGGGTCAGGTCGACCAGTCGGCCGTCGCCGGTGGGCTCGGACTGCATGGGGACCTCCTGGTCGCTGGTGCGCTCAGCCTGTCGTGCCACCTCCCGTTCTAGCAGACCCGGACGACCCGTAGAGGCAAGGACCTTCGTCCCCCGAGCCTGACAGGCGCTACCTTGTGGGGCCTCGGGACCAGGGGTCGAGGAGGGGCAGATGGACCAGGGCGACCACCGAGCGCGGCTCGACCGCTCCGGCGCTCTGGGGGACGCCGACTTCGACGACCTGCTGCGTGAGGTGCTGGCGCGCGTCGAAGGCGTGATCGACGAGCAGGCCCGGCTGCGCCTGCTCCTCGACGCCGTGGTGACCATGGCCGCCGACCTGACCCTGGACGGGGTGTTGGCCCGGATCGTGTCGATCGCCAGCACCCTCGTGGATGCGCAGTACGCCGCGTTGGGGGTCCTGGACTCCGGGCCCCAGCGACGGCTGCGCACGTTCGTGCACCACGGCATGGGCTCCGACGTGGTCGCCGAGATCGGTGACCTCCCCACCGGCCACGGGCTCCTCGGCCTGCTCATCGACGAGCCGCGGCCGATCCGGTTGCACGACATCGCCGCCCACCCGGCGTCGTACGGGTTCCCCGAGCACCACCCGCCCATGCAGTCGTTCCTCGGTGTCCCGGTGCGGATCCGCGACCGCGTCTTCGGGAACCTCTACCTCACCGAGAAGGCCGGCGGCGGGGACTTCACCGAGACCGACGAGAGCATCGTCGTCGCGCTCGCGGCCGCAGCCGGTGTGGCGATCGAGAACGCCCGGCTCTACGAGGAGGGCGAGCAACGACAGCACTGGCTCCGGGCGACCGCCGAGATCACCGCGCGCCTGGCCGACCTGAGGCCGGGCGAGGACGCCCTGCAGCTCGTGGCCGACCGGGCCCGGGAGGTGTCCGGGGCCGACGTCGCCTGGGTGGTGGCCGGGGCCGACGCCGACTCCCTGCAGCTCCAGGTGGTGGCCGGGGTCGAGGCGGACCTCGAGGTCATGCGCGACCTGCCGATGGAGCGGTCCCTCGCCGCCGAGGTGGTGCGCAGCGGGAAGGCCATGACGGTGCCGGACCTGTCCTCGGACCCGCGGGCGGTGGACCCGTCCGTCGCGTTCGGGTTGCCCCCACTCGGACCGGCCGTCGTCGTCCCGCTCCGCTCGGGCAGCGGTGTG
Source organism: uncultured Actinomycetota bacterium (assembly GCA_963791175.1). Classification (GTDB taxonomy): domain Bacteria; phylum Actinomycetota; class Actinomycetes; order Propionibacteriales; family Nocardioidaceae; genus Nocardioides. The sequence goes on along the minus strand of CAWBRC010000003.1, from coordinate 326,029 downwards.
GAGGGGGTGCTGGCGCTGGCGTGGGCCGTCGAGCGGGCCGCCGAGCACGAGGCCCTCGACGCCGCGTTGCCCACCAGCTTCGGCGAGCAGGCGGCCCTCGCGATCCAGGTGGCCCGGGCCCACCGGGACCAACAGCGGCTCGAGCTGTTCGAGGACCGCGACCGGATCGGACGGGACCTGCACGACCTGGTGATCCAGCGGCTGTTCGCGGTCGGGCTCGGCCTCCAGAGCAGTGCCCGGACGGCGGCCGACCCCGAGCTGGCCAGCCGCCTGGAGGGCGCGGTCGACGACCTGGACGGCACCATCAAGGACATCCGCCGGACCATCTTCGCCCTCGGCTCGCTCGACGTCTCGGCCGACGTCCAGACCGAGATCGAGCGGATCGTCGACCGAGCCGCGGCCACCATGAAGTTCCGTCCCACGCTGCGGATCGAAGGGCCGCTCCGGTCGGTCGTGCGCGCCGAGGTGGCGCCCGACCTCCTGGCGGTGCTGGGGGAGGCGCTGTCCAACGCCAGTCGGCACGCCCAGGCGTCCTCCGTCGAGGTCCTCGTGTCCGCCGGCGACCACATCGCGGTCCGGGTCACCGACGACGGCAAGGGGATGGAGGAAGTGGTGCTGGAGAGCGGCCTGGGCAACATGCGCGAGAGGGCCCACAAGCACGGCGGCACCTTCGAGGTGCGCTCGGCGACGGGTACCGGCACGACCGTGATCTGGTCCGTGCCCGCCCCGGTCCCGCGGAGTGCGGTCGGGTCCTGACCTTGCCGCCGGCCGGAGTCAGCCGGCCACGGCCGCACGGTCGATGCACCCGACGCCGATCCTGCGTCCCCAGGCGACGGCCCGCTCGAGCTCCTCCTCGACCAGGGGGCCGCGCACGGCGTCGACCAGGAAGCCGATCGGCTTCGCCGCCGGCGTGAGTCCCCGGCGCCGACCGAGCTTGGCCGCCGTGGGGCCCGCCGCCTTCGGCAGCCACCGCACCTGGGTCACCCTGGTGTCGAACGTGGCGAGAAGCGGGCGGGCCGGGCCGTCGAACCGGACGGACTCGAGCCACTCCCGGATGCCGGTGCCGGCCCGCTCGGCGGGGGCGCCCTGCCGGACGGCGTCCTCGCGGGTGCTGGCCCGGCTCAGGCTGAACCCGTGGGTGGGGGCGCCGACGACCAGGAGGTCGACGTCGGGGGAGAGGCGGGTCGGCGCCGAGCGCACCTCCACCAGCCCGGTGTCGACACCCTCGAGCTGCAACCCGCGGGCCACGGCTGCGGCCACCTTCTCGGTGTTGCCGAACATCGACTCGTAGACGACGAGGGCGCGGGGGGTCTCGCTGCTCACGGCCGGGCTCTGCCCCGCCTCCAGGCGCACATCTTTCATGGTTCCTCCTCCAGGGACGTGGGGTCTCCCTCCACCGTGCTGCCGGGCGCTCCGCGGCGGGAGAGCCCGAGGTCGGCCGGGACCGGGCCCTTGGTCCCGGCCGCGTCGTGGCCTTCGCCTCCGGCCCTCGTCGTCCTCGCGCGCGAGGCTGACCGGCATGAGGATCGTCGTGGCCATGGGCGGCGCCGCGCTGTTGCCGCAGGGGATGGAGCAGACCATCGCTCACCACCGCGAGGCGTTCCGCGCCGCCAGCGCGGTCCTCGCCGACGTGGCGTCCGAGCACCAGCTGGTCATCACCCACGGGAGCGGTCCGCAGCTGGGTCTCCTCGCCCGCCAGACCAGGGTGCACGAGGTCGACGCGGACCTGACGCTCGACCTGATCGACGCCGAGGGTGCGGGGATGGTCGGCTACGTGATGGATCAGGAGCTCGGCAACCGGCTCCCCGCGGGCCGCGGCGTGGTCACCGTGCTCACCACGACGCTGGTGAGCCGCGACGACCCGGCGTTCGACGGACCGACCGCGTTCGTCGGCCCCGTCTACGACTCGGAACAGGCACGCCGCCTGGAGCGGTACCGCGGTTGGACGTTCCGTCGCGACGGCATCTGGTACCGCCGGGTGGTCCCGTCGCCGATCCCGGTGGCGGTGGAGCCGCTCGAGCCGATCGAGGTGCTCCTCGACCTCGGGTACACCGTGGTGTGCGGCGGCGGCGGCGCAGTGCCGGTGCGCACGGGCGAGCACGGACTCGAAGGGGTGGAGGCCGTGGTCGACAACGATGCGGTCAGCGCGTTGATCGCCCAGCACCTGCGAGCGGACCTGCTGGTCGTCGCGACCGACGTGCCGCACGTCTACGAGGGCTGGGGCACCGCGGACGCCCACCCGCTGCGACTGGTCGACGTGCTCGACCTGGACCCGGCTTCGCTGTCGGCGGGGTCGATGCGACCGAAGGTCGAGGCCGCCGCGAGGTTCGCCCGGACCGGAGGGCGGGCCGTGATCGGGGCTCTGTCGGAGCTGCCGGACCTGGTGGCGGGCACCGCGGGCACGCGGGTCGTGGACTCGTCGTGCGGCGTGGGCGCCGCCGGCGCGTCGTCCGGTCGCGCGGGCCGGTACTGACGACCCCCGTGGGGGCCACCCTCCCTCGCGAGTCCGAGCCACCGGTCCATCGAACTCGGGACCAAGGGCCCTGCTCCGTCCGCCGCCGCTGCGGTGGACTGGCCGTGGTGGCGGCGAGGACCCGCAGCTGGCAGTACCGGCGACGCCGTCGAGTCGGGAGCACGACGGCCGGCCCGGAGCCCACACCGTGATCGAACGGTCGGGGTCCTCGTCGTCGCCACCTCTCGTGACCGACGGTTCCTGCGGCCCTGGTCCCGCCGGTCGGGGACCATCGACCCTGATCGCGAACGCCTCGCCGACCTAGCGTCGGAGCATCCCGATGCGAGGAGGCGTGAACGACATGATGACCAACGACGACACGGCTCCCGTGGTCGACCTCACGGCCGAGGAGTGCTGGGAGCTCCTGGCCCTCGCGCGGTTCGGCCGACTGGCCTACCTGCTGGTCGACGAGGTGCACGTGGTGCCCATCAACGTCGTGGCCGATGCCGGGTCGCTGCTCTTCCGCACCGCCTCCGGCAACAAGCTGCTGGCCGCGGCAATGCACGCGCCTGTCGCCTTCGAGATCGACTGGCACGACGACCTGGTCGCCTGGTCCGTGGTCGCGCGTGGCGCGCTGCGCCGCGTGCCCGAGGACGAGGCCCATCGGGTCGACGACCTGGAGCTGCAGCCATGGGTCGCCACGGTCGCGTACGACGTCCTCGAGCTGCGTCCCGAGGTCGTGACCGGTCGTCGATTCCGGCTGCGCCGCGCAGGAAGCGACGACGAGCCCGCGTCACGGTGAGCAGGAGGAGACAGCCATGTGGGACATGGAGCCGAAGAAGGTCCTGGTCGGTGTGGACCGCTCGGACAGCGAGGCCGCGCTGCAGTACGCCGTCGCCGAGGCGATCCGTCGTGGGTGCGGGATCCACGTGGTCCACGTGGCTCGCCCGGTGCCGGCCTCGGGAGTGCTCGACGACATCGCCCTCGTGGAGGGCGAGCTCCGCGAGACCAGCCAGCTGCTGCTGGCGACGAGCACGGCCCGCGCCCAGGAGCTGATCGACGAGCTCGCGCCGGAGGACGAGCGGCTGTCGGTCAGTACCGAGGTCACCCACGGATCGGTGGTGGCGGCCCTGCAGTCGCTGAGCCGTCACGCTGCCGTGCTGGTGCTCGAGCACCACGGCATGGGACAGACCGGAGAGACGCCCTCGTTGTCCGTGACCGCCGGTGTGGCGTCCGTCGCCCGCTGTCCCGTCGTCGCGGTGCCGGACACCTGGCGGTCGGCGGCGAACGTCACGAGCCCGGTCGTCGCCGGCCTGGAGCAGCCCCATCGCGACGAGGCGGTGCTCGAGGCCGCCCGGCACGAGGCCGAACGCCGCCGTGTGCCGCTCGACGTGGTCCGGGCCGACGTGGGTGAGTCGATCGTCGCAGCGCTCCTGGACTCGGCCGCCGACGCGGATCTCGTGGTGGTCGCTCGCCACCACCGCAAGCACATGGTCGGCGCCCGCCTCGGCCCCGCTGCGCGCGGACTGGTGAGGCACAGCCCCGTCCCCGTGCTGCTGGTGGACCCGGTCGTGGGTGACCGCACAGCACCGTCCGGACGCAACGGGCTCGCCGCGGCCGGCCAGGAGTGAGGACCCGATGAACCAGCGCCACGCACTGGCACCGGTGCTCGTCGCCGTCGACCGAGGCGGATCGCCGTCGGCCGTCCGCTTCGGAGCCGCCGAGGCGGTGCGGACCTCGCGGCCGCTCCGCCTCCTCCACGTCGCCCCCGCGCACGACGGTTGGCTGGCCTCGGTCGGCCGGGACTCGATGCGGATGGCACTGAGGCGGGCCGACGCCGAGGTGGCGGGTCGGGTGTCGGTCCACGGGACCGTGACGCCGGGCAGCGTCCTCGTCGAGCTGGCCCGGGCGGCCGCGGGCGCGGCGCTGGTCGTGCTGGAGCAGCTGCCCGCGTCCGCCTATCGTCGCGCGGTGCCCGTCACCGCCGCCGCCCTGGCGGCCCGCGTCGACGTGCCGGTGGCCGTCGTCCCGTTCAACTGGGTCGAGCGCGAGCGCCGGGTGGTGACCGTCGGGCTCGACCCGGACGTCCCCGACGACGTGGCCCTCCGTACGGCGATCAAGGTGGCGCGGCTGCGCCACGCCGTGCTGCGCGTGGTGGTGGCCGGTTCCCGCGACCACGTCGACGAGCGCCTCGCCCGCCTCGGTGGGGATGGGTGCGACCTGGTCGTGGAGGCGGCTCCCGCCCGTGCGGTCGAGGCGCTGAGGAACGCGGCCGGCTCCTCCGACCTGCTCGTGCTGGGCCGGCACCGGCCGCTCCTCGCGGAAGGGTCTCGAGTCGGGCGCACGGGGCGCACCCTGCTCGACGACCCCGTCTGCCCCGTGCTGCTGACGCCGCCGGGCCACGTGCACCGACGTCCCGGAGAGCCCGGGGCGGCGGGCCAGGAAGAGGAGAGTCCCATCATGTACGCACGCGTCGGAGACCGGATCGTGGTCCGCAGCACCCACCTCGACGGGCCTGTCCGGGACGGTGAGGTGATCGAGGTGGAGCACGAGGACGGGCGCCCGCCGTACCGGGTGCGCTGGTCCGACAACGGCCACGAGAGCCTGTTCTTCCCGGGCCCGGACGCCTTCGTGAAGCCATGGGGGCGAGCCGCACAGGCCGGGCCCGCCGACCCGGCGGGCCGGCGGCGGTCGCACACCGGCTGACCGGCGGGGCCACCGGTGCGCAGAGCGGGCAGGCGAGGGCCGACCACGACGTCGTGGAGCGGGCGCTCGAGCTCGAGACCAGCACCGACCTGACCCGCGAGGTGCCCGCCCGGTTGCCGGCCTCGAGCAGCGGTCGGCTCTCGCGCCCGGGGGACCAAGGTCCTCCGCCGGGTCGGTCTGGCGCCCCTGCCGTGGGGAGAGGATCGGAGCGAGGGTGGGAGTGATGGCAGAGGAGGAACCATGACCACCACCCCCACGCGTCCCGTGCTCGTCGGCGTCGACGGCCTGCCCGGCAGCTCCGGCGCCGTGCGCTACGCCGTCGTGGAGGCCCGCCGCCGGCAGGCCCCCCTGCAGCTCGTCCACGTCATCCCCGACTTCTTGAGTCCCGGCCCTCCCGTCCCGCTCCCCGACCTCGACCGGATCGGCGTCGACATCCTCGAGCGCGAGGCCCGGTCGGTGCGCCAGATGGCCCGAGACCTCACCGTCACGACCGCGTTGGTCCACGGCGAGCGCAGTACCGGGCTCGTCCGGGCCGCCGAGCCGGCCCAGCTCCTGGTGATCGGGCGCGAGACCCGGCACGGCGTCGAGCGCTTCTACACCGGAACCGTCACCGCGTCCGTGGCGGCGCACGCGCCGTGCGACGTGGTCGTGGTCCCGTCGTTCTGGGTGGACGACCACCCGCACCGCACGGTCGTGGTGGGCCTGAAGAACGGGCGGCACTGCACCGAGCTGCTCTCCCAGGCCTTCTCCGAAGCCGCCGAGCGGGACGCCCGGCTGGTCGTCGTGACGGCCTGGGAGGTGGCGGACCCGTACTCCGACCGGATCGAGCTGCGCACCCATGCCGACGAGTGGGAGGCGTACGGCCGTCGGCTGGTCGACGAGGTCGTCGCGGACTGGCGTACCGCCTTCCCTGAGGTCGTGGTCGAGAGCCGGGTCGTCCACGGTCCGGCCGCCAAGGTTCTCCTCCAGGCCACCGACGAGAGCGACCTGCTCGTGGTGTCGCGTCGGCGGCTCGCGCTTCCGCCCTACGGATACCTGGGCGGTGTCGTCCACTCACTCCTGCGCCTCAGCGACGTCCCGGTGCACGTGGTGCCGTACGCCGCCGATCCGCCCGCTCCGGACGAGGACCTCGTCCTCGAGGCGGCGGGTGCGCCGGTCAAGTGAGCCCGGCCGGGGTCCCCCGCGACTCGGGACCTCCGACCCTGCCGTGGTCCGCCTCCCAGCGGTGGAATGGCGGTGCACGACAGGACAGCAACGGGATCGGCCGACCCCTCGGCCCGATCGATCACGCCGTCGTGCACAGCGGTTGCTCTCACGCAGCGCGCCGCGGTCCGTCCGGCCGGGCCGAGGAGATGTCTCGGCCGGACGGATCATCCCGATCGAGGAGGAACCATGGAGCTCTCCACCCAGACCTGGACCGTCGAGGTACTGCTCAGCGAGCGGGACGGGTCGACCCACGCCGAAGCCCGCTTGCTCAGTGGCCTGCCGACGCCGCTGACCGCGACCGGCGACGCCAGGCTGTCGCCGGACGACCCGGTCGACGTCGCCGAGATCGGCTACGAGCTCGCCGCCGCGCGGGCGCTGACCCGGCTCGGCGAGGCCCTGCTGCGGACCGCCGACGCGGACGTCGAGGGCCTGCTGCGCGACCTGCACCGCACCTGATCCCGTGCCGATCGACGTCGATCTCGACGCGGACCGGTCGCGGCTCCGTTGCCTCACCCTGCGCGCGCGCCGCGTGTGTGAGGACGGACCGAGGTCTCGACGGTCCGGGACCAACGACCCTCATCCCCATGCCCTCAGCGGTGCCAAGGTCGTGGTCCCGAGCGAGAGGAACGTCCGATGACCGACGCTGACACCGAGGCCGCCATCGTCCTGGGGGTCGGTTCACGGCCCCCACTGTCCGACGGCACCATCACCTTCGTCGCGGAGACCGCGGGGCGACTGGGCCTCGGCATCGAGCTGGTGCACGTGGTCCCCACACTCGTGGGCGGTCCCACCGGAACGTGGGAGGTCGGTGTCACCTTCGACCAGCTGGTCGCCGAAGGCCAGGCCCAGCTCGCGGCCGCCGTGAGCAGGATGCGCGAACGCGTGGGCACCGGCCAGGTCGTCTCCGGTGAGCTGGTGCGTGGTGGTGTGGTGGCCAGCCTGGTCGAACGGAGTCGGCGCGCACAGCTCGTCGTGCTGGAGCACCGTCACCTCGGTGCGTGGGAGCAGATGACGGGGGGTTCGGTCACGGCGGGAGTGGCGGCCAGGTCGCATGCGCCGGTCGTCTCCGTCCCGGCCGGGTGGCACCCTGCCCGCGAGCCGCGGCCGGTCGTGGTCGCGGTCGAGGACGCCCAGCGCGCCAACGCGGAGCTGTGGACCGCACTGGGGCTCGCCGCGGCCAGTGACCTTCCCGTGGTGGTCGTGCGCGCGACGTACCTGCCCGAGGCCTACCAGGAGATCCTGCGCCGCGAGGCCAGCGAGGACGACGTCCTGGCCGTCGCCCGCGAGGAGCTGATCAGGGATGCGGAGCTTCCGGAGAGCGTCTGCGAGCGGGTGCCGTGCACCTTCGAGGTGCGCTGGGGCCGGCCGGCGGAGGTGCTCGTGGAGGCGTCCGCCGATGCCTCGCTGCTCGTGCTTGCGCGACGCGACCCGACGCTCCCGTTCGGGTCCCACCTCGGCCCGGTGGTGCGCCAGGTCCTCCGTCACGCCCGGTGCCCGGTCATGGTGGTGGAGCCGAGCCTCAACCCGCCGGTGCACGCAACGGATTCGGTCCCGGACGAGGACCTTCCGCGCACCTCAGTCCCGGCCGGCTGAGCGGCCGGCGGAACGTCGTCGCCCGATCGCTCTGAACACCTCGTCGGCACCCCAGACGATGACAGGGAAGGTCGCCAGCACACACAGCTCGGGCACCCCAGGGCCCGGGTTCCGACCAGCCTCTGCAGCGGGGGTGCGTAGACGACCGCGGCGGTGACGGCCAGCTCGAATGCCATTCCGCCCAGCAGCAGCCGGGTTGCCGAAGAGCCCGATGCTGAGCAGGGACACCTGGTCGGTGCGTGCGGCCAGCGCGGTCCCCACCTGGCAGGCCACGATGCCGGCGAACGTCAACGTCGTGGCCTTCACCCAGACGTCGTGGAGCGGAGCACCTGGCCCGGTGGCGTCACCCGGATGCCAAGGGCCATTGGCCCCGCTGATCCGGACCGGGAGTGACCGTGGCCACGGCGTTCGGGGCCGGCGACGAACGTCTCGCGCAGGGCGGTACGGGACCTTCGTCTCCCGGCCGGAGGTCTTCGCACCCTGACCCCGGCGCAGAGGCGAAGAGACGGTGGGAGCACGTCGTCGAAGGAGTGCGCCATGTCAGTCAGCACGCAGCACCGTCAGCGCCGCGGGAGACCGGCACGCTGCGAGTGCAATACCTGGCGGACCACGGAGTCACCGTGCTCCCCGTCGTGGGCTCCGAGCTCGGTCGTGGCCGGGGTGGTCCCCGGTGCATGACCTGCCCGATCTCGCGGGAGGCGTGAGCGCCGTGACCGTCACCCACCACGTCGAGCACACCGCGGCGCGTTCCCTGCTTCTGCCGGACTGAGGACCGTCGTGGACCGGCTCAGCCCTCTGTCGGCGGCGTTCCTGGACGCCGAGGACGTCGACCCCGAGGTCTCCATGGTCATCGGCTCGTGCGCGGTGCTCGCCGGACCGGCGCCGACGCTGGACGAGGTGCGCCGCCTGGTCGAGAGCCGCCTCCACCTGGCCCCGCGCTACCGGCAGCGGGTCCGCCGGGCCCAGCTGGACCTGCGGTCGCCGAGCTGGGTCGACGACCCGGACCTCGACGTCGACCGGCACGTGGTCGAGCTGGGTGTGTCCCCTCCGGGTGGCGATCGCGAGCTGGCCGACCTCGTGGGCGAGGTGATGGCCGCCCGCATGGACCGCAGTCGCCCGCTGTGGGACATCGCGGTGGCCGACGGGCTGGCGGGCGGTCGTTGGGCCCTCGTGTGCCGCGTGCACCACGCCCTGGCCGACGGTGTCTCCGGCACCGAGCTGCTGAGGGTCGTCTACGACCGCGAGCAACCGGACCGGAGGCCGCCCCGGGTGGGCCTGCGGCCCACGTCCGCGCGCGGCGCGAGCCTCACGGCGGCGGCACGCGCGCTGAGAGGCGGGCTGACCCTGTCGGGCGCCCTCGTGCCCGTGCACGGACCTTCGGTCGTCGGTCCGATCCGCTCCGGGCGCCGCTACACGTGGCGCCGCGTGCCCACGGAGTCGGTCCGCGAGCTGCGGCGCACGTTGGGGGTCACCCTCAACGACGTCGCGCTGGCCAGCGTGGCCGGCGGGTTCCGGGACCTGCTGGAGCACCGCGGGCTCGAGCCGCACCCGCGCGCGCTCCGTTCCCTCGTGCCGGTCTCCGCCTGGTCGGGCACCAGCCCGCGTACGACGGGCAACCGGGTGACGCTGGTCCTCGCCGACCTGCCGGTCGATGTCGAGCACCCCGTGCAGCGGGTGCTCGCCGTGCACCAGCGACTGGGCGAGCTGCGCCGCACGGGTGAGCCGGAGGCCGGGGTGTGGGCCCAGCGCCTGGCGGGCGCGCTCCCGCGCGCCGTCCTCGGCCGGGCCGGCCGCCTGCTGCTGCGCCTGCCCCAGCACCAGGTGGCGACGGTGACGACCAACGTGCCCGGGCCGACGGTCCCGCTCTCCTGCCTCGGCAGGCCCGTCGAGCAGCTCCTCCCGTACGTGCCGATCGCGGACCAGGTCCGGGTGGGGATCGCGATGTTCAGCTACTGCGGCGACCTGACGTTCGGCTTCAGCGCCGACCGTGACGTCGACGACCTGGACGTGCTGGCGGACGGCACCGAGGCCGCCTGGTGGGCGCTGTCCGGACCCAAGGTCCCGCCGGGCGGGGACGTGTGACCCTGCCGTCGCCCCGGGGCCCGGCGAAGGGTGGGAGCAGCGGGCCGAACGGTCCACGGAGGGAGAGCTGACGATGAGGATCGCCATCAACGGGCTGGGACGAGTCGGTCGCGCGCTGCTGCGGCAGGCCGCGCTCAGTGACGACCTGGAGGTCGTCGCGGTCAACGACCTCGCCGACCCGAAGACGCTGGCGACGCTGCTGCGCCGCGACACGACCTACGGTCCGTTCCCGCTGAGCGTCGAAGCAGGAGACGACTGCCTGGTGATCGACGGGCGCAAGCTGCCCTGGTCGAACGCCGCGACACCGACCGAGCTGCCGTGGGCGTCGTACGCCGTGGACGTGGCGGTCGAGTGCACCGGGCGGTTCCGGACCGGCGACAGCGCCGGTGGTCACCTCGAGGCCGGTGCGCGCAAGGTGGTGATCTCGGCCCCGGGCAAGGACGTCGACGCCACCTTCGTGATGGGCATCAACGACGACCAGTACGACCCGCACCACCACGACGTGGTCTCCAACGCCTCCTGCACCACCAACTGCGTGGCGCCGATGGTCTCGGTCCTGCACCGGGCCTTCGGGGTCCAGCAGGGCTTCATGACCACCGTGCACGCCTACACCGGTGACCAGAACCTGATCGACGCGCCGCACAAGGACCTGCGCCGGGCGAGGTCCGCCGCGGTGAACATCATCCCGACCACCACCGGCGCGGCCCGCGCTGTGGGCCAGGTGCTCCCCGAGCTCGAAGGCAAGCTGGACGGCGTCGCCCTCCGCGTGCCGGTGGTGGACGGTTCCCTCGTGGACCTCGCCGTCCTCCTCGACCGGGACGTCACCGTCGCCGAGGTCAACGCGGTCTTCGAGGCGGCCAGCCGCAGCGAGGAGCTGGGGGGTCGGCTGCGCTACGAGGACGAGCCGATCGTCTCGGTCGACGTCATCGGCGATCCCGCGTCCTGCGTCTTCGACTCCGCACTGACCCAGGTGTCCGGCCGGTTCGTGAAGGTCTTCGGCTGGTACGACAACGAGTGGGGCTACACCTCGCGGCTGGCCGAGCTGGTCCGGCTGGTCGGGGCGTCCGTCGCCACCCCGGTCTGATGGCCCTCCAGGTCCGGATCCACGGGCGGGGTGGCCAGGGCGTGGTCACCGCGGCAGAGCTGCTGAGCCTGGCGGCGTTCGATCAGGGGTTGCACGCCCAGGCGTTGCCCAGCTTCGGCTCCGAACGCACGGGAGCGCCCGTCGTGTCCTACTGCCGCATCGACGAGGCGCCGATCCGCGCCCACGACCCGGTGGACCAGCCGGGCGTGGTGGTGGTCCAGGACCCGACCCTGCTGCGCGGCGCCGACGTCCTGGCCGGGCTGGCCGAGGACGGCGTGGTCGTCGTGAACTCCTCGCGCACTCCCGACCAGCTCGGGCCCGCCGGGCTCCGGCTCCGTGGCGGCCAGCGTGCGGTGTGCCTCCCCGCCACCGAGCTGGCCCGCGAGCGGCTCGGTCGGCCGCTGCCCAACACGGCCTTGATCGGTGCGGTCGCGGCCCTGACCGGAGTGGTCGGGCTGCCCGCCCTGCACACAGCGATCCGCCAGCGGTTCACCAGCGCGTCGGACGAGGTCATCTCGGCCAACCTCGAGCTGGCGTCCGAGGCCCACGCGCTCGTGCTGTCCGAAGGGGTCCGCCGTGCGTAGGCAGGTGGAGGGCTCCCGGGCGGTCGCCGAGACCGTGGCCCGGTGTCGTCCCGCGGTGGTGGCCGCCTACCCGATCTCGCCGCAGACCCACATCGTCGAGCGGCTCTCGGAGCTGGTCGACTCCGGAGAGCTGTCCGGGTGCAGCTACCTCTTGGTCGAGTCGGAGTTCGGTGCCGCATCGGCGTGCATCGGCGCATCGGCGGCCGGCACCCGCACCTACACCGCGACCGCGAGCCAGGGCCTGCTGTTCATGGCCGAGGCGCTGCCCAACGCCTCCGGGCTGGGGCTGCCGATCGTCATGACCGTGGCCAACCGGGCGGTGGGGGCGCCGATCAACATCTGGAACGACCACTCCGACGCGCTCTCCCAACGGGACTCCGGGTGGCTGCAGCTGTTCGCCTCGTCGAACCAGGAAGCGGTCGACCTGCACGTCCAGGCCTTCGCCATCGCCGAGCGCCTGTCCCTGCCGGTGATGGTGTGCATGGACGGCTTCGTGCTGACCCACGCCATGGAGGAGATCGACGTCCCGGAGCAGCAGGAGGTCGACGCGTTCCTGCCCGCGTTCCGACCGCGCCAGTGGCTCGACCCCGGCCAGCCGGTCACGATCGGCGCGATGGTGGGGCCGGACGCCTTCACGGAGGTCAAGTACCTGATGGTGCAGCGGCAGCGCCTGGCGCTCGATGTCGTGGCCGACGTCGCAGCCGACTTCTGGGCGACCTTCTGCCGGGACTCCGGCGGGCTGCTGCGCCCCTACCGCACCGAGGATGCCGAGGTGGTCGTGGTGGTGATGGGCTCGGCGTGGGGTACGGCGGCCGATGCGGTGGACCGGCTCCGCGAGGACGGTGTCCGGGCCGGCGTGCTCGGAGTGACCTGCTACCGGCCGTGGCCGTCCGACGCAGTGCGTGACGCCCTGGCGGGCGTCCGGGACGTGGTGGTCGTGAACCGGGCCGTGGCCGTGGGCTCGGGTGGCGTGCTCGGCCGGGACGTGCGGCTCTCGGCTCCCGCCGGGACCGTGGTGCGTGAGGTGGTCATGGGGCTGGGCGGGCGTCCGGTCACCTGCGCCGGGTTCGTGCAGCTGATCGGCGACGTGCTCGACGGCTGGGAACCCACGGGCGTGCTGGACTTCCGCGACCTCGACCGTGAGGTCGCGGCCCGCGAGCTCGCCCGAGAGGAGGCGACATCGTGACCACGCCGCTCTACCAGATCGGTACCTATGCCGCGGGCAACAGGTTGCTCGACGAGGCCCAGCGCACCGTGCAGTCGAGCCAGGAGCGCACGAACGCGATCACGTCGGGGCACCGTGCCTGCCGCGGCTGCGGCGAGGCCCTGGCCGCGCGGGTCGTGCTCGACGCCGCAATGCGGGCCGCCGATGGGCGGATGGTCACGGTCAACGCGACCGGCTGCCTCGAGGTGTTCTCGACGCCGTACCCGGAGTCGGCCTGGCAGCTCCCGTGGCTGCACAGCCTGTTCGGCAACGCGGCCGCGGTGGCTTCCGGCGTGGCCGCGGCCATGCACGCCACGGGCCGCCAGGAGATCAGGGTGGTCGCCCAGGCCGGTGACGGCGGCACCGTCGACATCGGTCTCGGCTGCCTGTCAGGCATGTTCGAGAGGAACGACGACGTCCTGTTCGTGTGCTACGACAACCAGGGCTACATGAACACCGGCGTGCAGCGCTCGGGCGCGACGCCGCCGGCGGCCAGCACCGCCACCACCCGGCCCGTCGGCGACTCGGTGGGCAACCCGTTCGGCACCGGCAAGAGCCTGCCGCTCATCGCGATGGCGCACGAGATCCCCTACGTCGCGACGGCGACCGTTGCGGACCTGCACGACCTGGAGGCCAAGGTCGTCCAGGCCATGGGACTCCACGGTGCGCGTTACCTGCACGTGCTGGTGCCCTGCCCCCTCGGGTGGGGGTCGGCGTCGGAGGAGACCATCAAGCTGGCCCGGCTCGCGACGCAGTGCGGGCTGTTCCCGGTCTTCGAGGCCGAACACGGCACCGTGACCGGCACGACGCCCATCAGGCGCCAGGTCCCGGTCGAGGACTACCTGCGCCCGCAGGCCCGGTTCGCGCACCTGTTCCGAGGTGACGGCCGCCCGGACGTGGTGGCCGCGCTGCAGCGCCGGGCCGACCGCAACATCGCGCGCTTCGACCTGGCCACCGACGACGCAGAGACGAGGGACGAGGCATGGACATGAAGCTGCCGTACGCCGTGACGCTCGGCCCCGGCTCGAGCCGGGCCGACCACACGGGAACCTGGCGCACCGACCGGCCGGTCTACCAGACGCTCACGGCGCCCTGCGGCCACGCCTGCCCGGCGGGCGAGGACGTGCGCACCTGGCTCTACCAGGCCGAGAGCGGCGGTGCCGGGTACGAGGCCGCCTGGCGCACGATCATGGTCGTCAACCCGTTCCCGGCCATCACCGGCCGGGTCTGCTACCACCCCTGCGAGACGGCCTGCAACCGGGGCAACCTGGACGAGGCGGTCGGGATCAACTCGGTCGAGCGGTTCCTCGGTGACCGGGCGATCGAGGAGGGCTGGACCGTCGCGGCGCCGGCTTCGCGGACCGGCAGGCGGATCCTGGTCATCGGCTCCGGCCCGGCCGGGCTGTCCGCGGCCTACCACCTCGCCCTGGGCGGTCACGACGTCACGATCCGCGAGTCCGCGCCGGCCGCGGGCGGCATGATGCGCTACGGCATCCCGCGCTACCGCCTCCCGCGCGAGGTCCTCGACGCCGAGGTGGCCCGGGTGCTCGCTCTGGGGGTGACCCTCGAGGTCGACCACCCCGTCACCGACCTCGACGCCGCTGTCGCCGAGGGCTGGGACGCGGTCTTCCTCGCCGTCGGCGCCCAGCTCGGCCACCGGACGTACCTGCCCGCAGGGTCCGCCGCGAAGGTGTTGGACGCGGTGACGATGCTGCACGGCATCGAGACGGGGGAGCGTCCCCTGCTCGGCCGGCGGGTCGCGGTCTACGGCGGCGGGAACACCGCCATCGACGCGGCTCGCTCCGCCAAGCGGCTGGGCGCATCCGACGCCGTGGTCATCTATCGGCGTACTCGAGACCGGATGCCGGCCCAGGATGACGAGGTGTCCCAGGCAGCGGACGAGGGTGTGGAGTTCCACTGGCTCTCCACCATCGACCGGGTGGAGTCCGACGGGCTACTCATCGAGCAGATGGAGCTGGACGAGGACGGCTTCCCCCAGCCCACCGGACACACCGAGCGGCTGGCCGCCGACTCGGTGGTGCTGGCGCTGGGCCAGGACACCGACCTGTCGCTGCTCGGCACCGCCAGCGCCTGTCAGGTGGTGGACGGGGTCGTCGAGACGGACCGGGCCCTGGCCACGGCGCAGCGCGGGGTCTTCGCCGGCGGCGACGTCATCGCGGGCCAGCGGTCGGTGACGGCCGCGATCGGTCACGGACGAACGGTGGCGGCGAGTATCGATGCGTGGCTGGCGGGTCGGACCCCCGCCCCGGAGCCCGAGGTCACGCTGGCGCCGTATGAAGCCCTGAACACGTGGTACTTCGAGGACGCCGACCGGACGCACCGGCCGCTGCTCGAGCTGGTCAGGCGGAGCTCGACCTTCGACGAGGTGGTGCACGGCCTCGACGCCGAGACCGCACTGTTCGAGGCCCGTCGCTGCCTGTCCTGCGGCAGCTGCTTCTCGTGCGACAACTGCTACGCGCTCTGTCCCGACGACGCCGTCATCAAGCTGGGCCCGGTGGGCCGGTACGAGATCGACCTGGACTACTGCAAGGGGTGCGGGATCTGCGTCGAGGAGTGCCCGGCCGGCGCGATCGGCATGGTGCCCGAGGAGATCTGACCTCGCGGGCCGGTCCCGGGGCGTGGGGACGTTCGGCCCTGCCGGGGCCGCCGACGGCGGAGGAGCGTGGAGCCATGGAGCGGCTCTTCGTGCGTGACTTCTCCGAGATCGGCGCCACCGACGTACCGCTCGTCGGCGGCAAGAACGCCTCGCTGGGCGAGATGTACCAACAGCTGGGCGACGCGGGCGTGCGCGTGCCGCAGGGGTTCGCCATCACGGCGGACGCCTTCTGGCACACCTTGGAGCGAGCAGGCGCGGTCGACGAGCTGCACTCGGCACTCGACGACCTCCGCGCCGACGACATGTCAGACCTGGCCATCCGTGCGGCCCGGGCACGCGACATCGTGCAGCAAGCCGCGCTGCCGCAGGAGCTCGTCGACGAGATCCTGACCGCCTACCGCGGCCTCGGGCCGGACGCGTCCGTGGCCGTCCGCAGCTCGGCCACCGCTGAGGACCTGCCGGACGCCAGCTTCGCCGGCCAGCACGACTCCTACCTCGGTGTCGTGGGCGAGGCGGCGCTGCTGGACGCGGTCCAGCGCTGCTTCGCCAGCCTGTTCACCAGCCGGGCGATCCACTACCGCGTCGACCAGGGCTTCGACCACTTCAAGGTGGCGCTGTCCGTCGGTGTCATGGCCATGGTGCGCAGCGACCTCGCGTCCTCCGGGGTCATGTTCACGCTGGACACCGAGTCCGGCTTCCGGGACGTGGTCTTCGTGACCTCGGCCTACGGGCTGGGGGAGAACGTGGTCCAGGGCGCCGTCGACCCCGACGAGTTCTACGTGCACAAGCCGACGTACCGCGACGGCCACCGGGCCGTGCTGCGCCGCAACCTGGGCTCCAAGGCGAAGACGATGGTGCTGGGTCACCTCGGGCCGGCCAACGTCCAGACCTCTGCCGACGACCGGCACCGCTTCTCCATCACCGACGACGAGGTCCTCGAGCTGACCGGTCAGGCCGTGGTGATCGAGGAGCACTACGGCCGTCCGATGGACATCGAGTGGGCCAAGGACGGGGTCGACGGGCTCCTCTACATCGTGCAGGCCCGGCCGGAGACGGTCGCCTCGCAGCGGTCCGCGACGCAGCTGGACCGGTACGTCGTCGGTAGCCACGGGCGGACGCTCGCCCTGGGCCGGGCCGTCGGCGACAGGGTCGCCAGCGGAGCCGTCCGGGTCATCCACGGCCCTGACCAGCTGGCGTCCTTCGTTCCCGGCGAGGTGCTCGTGGCCGACACGACCACCCCGGACTGGGAGCCGGTCATGAAGACCGCGTCCGCCGTGGTCACCGACCGCGGTGGCCGGGCCTGCCACGCGGCCATCGTGGCCCGGGAGCTCGGCATCCCCGCTGTGGTCGGCGCGGGCGACGCGACCGGCGAGCTGGTCACCGGCACCACCGTGACCGTGTCGTGCGCCGAGGGCGAGACCGGCCGGGTGTACGCCGGCGAGGCCGAGGTGCAGGTCGTGAGCACCGACATGTCCGACCTGCGGCGCCCTCGGACCAAGATCATGGTCAACCTCGGCAACCCCGACCTGGCCTTCCACACCGCCCTGCTGCCCAGCGACGGCGTCGGGCTGGCCCGGATGGAGTTCATCATCAGCGAGGCGATCAAGGCCCACCCCATGGCGCTGATCCACCCCGAGCGCGTGACCGACCCGGACACCCGGGTCGCGCTGAACCGCCTCACGGCCGGCTACCTCGACGGCGAGACGTTCTTCGTCCAGCGGCTCGCCGAGGGCATCGGCACCATCGCCGCGGCGTTCTACCCGCGCCCGGTCGTGGTCCGGATGTCCGACTTCAAGACCAACGAGTACGCCGCGCTGCTGGGGGGCCGGGACTTCGAGCCGCACGAGGAGAACCCGATGATGGGGTTCCGCGGCGCCTCCCGCTACGCGCACCCTGCCTACGCCGAGGGGTTCGCCCTCGAGTGCCGGGCGATGCGTCGCGTGCGCGAGGACATGGGGCTCGACAACGTCGTCCTGATGCTGCCGTTCGTGCGTCGTCTCGGTGAGGCCGACCTGGTGCTGGAGCGCATGCGCGAGCTCGGCCTGCGTCGTGGCGAGCACGGCCTGCAGATCTACGCAATGTGCGAGATCCCCAACAACGTCGTGCTCGTCGACGAGTTCGCGCAGCGCTTCGACGGCTTCTCGATCGGCTCGAACGACCTCACCCAGCTCACCCTGGGCGTCGACCGCGACAGCGCGCTGGTGGCCTTCGACTACGACGAGCGCGACCCCGGCGTGAAGCAGATGATCCGCTGGGCGGTGGAGGGCTGCCGTCGCAACGGCATCCACTCCGGGCTGTGTGGGCAGGCGCCGTCCGACTACCCGGAGATGGCGGAGTTCCTCGTCGAGATCGGTATCGACTCGATGAGCCTGAACCCGGACAGCGTCCTGGACACGACCCGGCGGGTCCTCGAGCTCGAACGGCGCCTCGATGAGGCGTCGAGGGCCGGCTCCTGCTGAGCGACTGCTCGTCCTGCTGAGGAGATGCGCATGACGAAGCGCCGGCCAGCAGTAGTGGTCGCCACCGTGGTCGCCGCCACCGGAGCCACCCTCGTCCACCTCGGGCGCTCCGCTCGAACAGCCACCTCCCGGCCTCGTGGCGAGGACGGGCCAGGCTCGACTGGACCTGGACCTTCGTGCTGCGCCCGCTCGGTGACGGACGCCGCACCCGGCTCCACGTCCGGTCACGATGGGCGTCGAGTCCCTGGTGGCTCACCGCCGTCAGCCGGGTTGCCGTCGTGCCGGCGGACTTCATCATGGCGCGAAGCATGCTGAACGGCCTCGCGATACGGGTCGAGGGACCGGGGACGAGAGCAAGCAGTCCGCGTGCGGATCGGTGCTCAGGCTGAGCCCGCGGTAGCCCGGGGCCGATCACCCACTGGCCACCACGACCCGGGTTCCGCTGGGCACCACGACGACCCGCTCGTCCGCGACAGCGGCCGCCAGCACGTCGACCAGGTCCCGCACGGAGACGAGCCCGGCGACGAGGTGTCCGTCGACCACCGGGAGGTGGCGGACGTCGGCCTCGGCCATGGCCCGCGCCGCGTCGAGGATGGTCGTCTCGGGTGAGACGGTCACGACGTCGCCGGCCATCGCCTCGCCGACGCGCAGCCGGTCGAGGTGGGTGCCGGCCGCCAGGTGGGTCACCACGTCCCGCTCGGAGACGATCCCCACCATCCCTCCGTCACGGGTGACGAGCAGGGCGCCGATGTTGTCGGCGGCGAGCGCCTCGGCCGCCTCCTCGAGTGACGCGTCGTGGTCGATGGTGGCCACTGGCCAGCTCATGATCGCGGCCACGGGACGGTCCGGACGGGGGGTGGTCATCACTGCCTCCTGGGTGAGTGCTCTGGCACGCCCCACTCTGCTGCCCGGTCGCCTCGCTGACCCGGGCCGAACGTCCCCGCTGCGGTGACCTTCGGCCCTCAACGAGGGGTGCCCCGGGCGGCGAGCGTAGGAGGGACAGACCACCTCGAGGAGAACGCCATGAAAGCTGCCGTCGTCACCGACTTCACCCAGCCGCTGGAGCTGCAGGACCGTCCGGTCCCCGCCCCCGGCCCGGGCCAGGTCCTGGTCCGCATGGAGGCCTGCGGGCTGTGCCACACCGACATCCACGCCGCGCACGGCGACTGGCCGGTGAAGCCTGCTCCGCCCTTCGTGCCGGGCCACGAGGGCGTGGGGATCGTGGAACGGCTCGGCGAGGGCGTCACCGCGCGCCAGGTGGGCGACCGGGTGGCCATCCCGTGGCTCGGCCACGCCTGCGGGCACTGCGACCACTGCGTCAGCGGGTGGGAGACCCTCTGCGAGCAGCAGCAGAACTCCGGCTACTCGGTCGACGGTGCCTTCGCGGAGTACGCCGTCGCCGATGCGCAGTACGTCGTCGCCGTCCCGGAGGGGATCTCGTCCCTCGACGCCGCCCCGCTCACCTGCGCAGGCGTCACGACCTACAAGGCCATCAAGGTCGGTCACGTGCGGCCGGCCGAGAGGGTGGCCGTCTTCGGCGTCGGCGGTCTGGGTCACCTGGCCGTCCAGTACGCCCGCATCGTGGGAGGCATCGTGGTCGCCGTCGACGTCGACGAGACCAAGCTGCAGCTGGCCCGGTCGCTGGGTGCCGACCACACGGTCAACGCCGCCACCGAGGACCCGGTCGCGGCTCTCGAGGCCCTGGGCGGCGTCGATGTCGCCGTGGTCACCGCCGTCATCCCGGCGGTGTTCGAGCAGGCCTTCGCCGCGCTCCGTCGCGGAGGCCGCCTCGTGTGCGTGGGCCTCCCGCCCGAGACCGACGGCCCGATGAGCCTCCCGATCTTCCCGACGGTGCTCAAGGGCATCTCGGTGATCGGCTCGATCGTCGGCACCCGCGAGGACCTCGCGGAGGTCTTCGACCTGCACGCCCACGGTCGCACGAAGGTGGTCGCGGAGAGCCGCAAGCTCGACGAGGTCAACGAGGCGATCGACGAGGTCCTCCACGGTCGTGCTGCGGCCCGGCTGGTCTTCGAGTTCTGAGGAGCTCCCGTGGCCCACCCGCCCGCGGCGCCGTCGACCGGTAGTGGTATCGACCTCTACTGGCTGCCCCTCGGCGCCGGCGGCCGGGTGGTGCCGCGCTGCGGTCGCGCGTACGAACGGCTCGCCGCGGCCCGGGCGAAGCGCCCGCGGCAGCCGCTGTTCCACGCCGCGCTGCAGGTGGCGGTCGACGGCACCCGGCACGTCATCGAGATGGCGCCCGAGTGGTCGTCCACCGACCCGGGGCGCGGCGTCGTCACGGTGGGCCCCGTCGGGCTCCGAGCCCTCGGCCGGCTGCGGGCGTTCCGCTACGAGGTCCGGTGCTGGCCGGGTGGCCGGATCCCGGACGTCGCCTGGGCCGTGGACAGCCCCCAACGCGTCTCCGACGACGACGAGCAGGCCGCCCGGGTGCTCGCGCAGGTGGCACGGGTGCCGGCGCTCACCTGGGGTCGCGACGAGCTCGAGCTCGGCGACATGTGGAACTCCAACAGCCTCGTCGCCTGGCTGTTGTCGACCTGCGGCCTCGACGCCGGCGGGCTCGCGCCGCCCCGGGGCGGGCGGGCTCCCGGCTGGACCTCCGGCCTGGTCCTCGCAGGTCGGGTACCGGCCCGCGACGGTCCGAGCAGGTCGCCATGACCGGCTCCTCACCGCGGCAGGCACCGGCGCCCCTTGCCGCGCCGCCGAGAGCGGCCGGCGGTCCCTGGCTGCTGCTCCTGACAGCCATCGAAGTGACGCTGGCCGTCGCGGCGGTCCTGCTCGACCTCGTGCTCCCCTCGCTGGTGCTGCTGCTCCTGGCCGGCCTGTCCCTGGCCGTACGGCGACAGGGCCCTGCGTCCCTGGGGCTTCGCCGCCCCCGGCGCGGCCACCTCGTCGGCGGGACCGCCCTGTTCGCCCTGGTCTGGTCGCTGTTCCAGCTGGCCGTGACCATCCCGATCACGAACCACCTGTCCGGCGAAGAGCAGGACATGGGCGTGTTCGCCGACGTCGAGGGTGACCTCGGGCTGCTCCTCGTCCTGCTGGTGGCCAGCTGGACCCTGGGCGCGGTGGTGGAGGAGGTGGCCTTCCGGGGCTACCTGCTCACGCGGCTGCGCGAGCTCCTGGGCGGAGGACCGGCCGCGCTGGCCGCCGCGGTCCTCGTGTCCTCCGTGCTCTTCGGCGTCCTGCACGGCGAGCAGGGGGTCGTGGGCGTGGTGGCGGTCGCCCTCGACGGTGTCGCCTTCTGCCTGTTGCGCCTCTACTACGGAACGGTCTGGGCGCCCGTGCTGGCGCACGGCTTCAACAACACGCTGGGCCTGCTGACCTTCTTCCTCATCGGACCGGTCTACGGCTTCTGGTGACCGAGCCGTTGGTCTGACCGGACGGGACGTTCGGCCCTGCCCGTCGCGCAGTGGACTGGCGAGGCTGCTGGCATGAGCACCTCGCGTCTCCACCCCGTCGGTGGGCCGACCGCCGGTGGTGCGGACCGGACCTCGCCGTGTGCGGCTCGGGCCGTGCACGCTCGGAAGGTGTACGGGGAGGGCGACACGACGGTCGTGGCCCTCGACGACCTGAGTCTCGACCTGCCCGCCGGCCAGTTCACGGCGATCATGGGTCCTTCCGGCTCCGGGAAGTCGACGCTGATGCACTGCCTCGCCGGACTCGACGTGCTGACCGGCGGCACGGTCCTGGTCGGCGACACCGACCTCGCCTCCCTCTCGGACCGGGAGCGCACGCTCCTGCGTCGCGACCGGCTCGGGTTCGTCTTCCAGTCCTTCAACCTGCTCCCGACGCTGACCGCGGAGGAGAACATCACCCTGCCCGCCGACCTGGCCGGGCGTACGCCGGACGGGGAGTGGATGGCCACCGTGGTCGCGAAGCTCGACCTCGGTGACCGCCTGGCCCACCGCCCCTCCGAGCTCTCGGGCGGCCAGCAGCAGCGCGTCGCCGTGGCCCGGGCGCTCATCAACCGACCCGACGTCGTCTTCGCGGACGAGCCCACCGGGGCGCTCGACACCAAGGCCGGGACGGAGCTGCTGAGCTTCCTGCGCTCGGTGGTCGACCAGCTGGGCCAGACCGTGGTCATGGTGACCCACGACCCGGGTGCGGCTGCCTACGCCGACCAGGTGGTGTTCCTGGTCGACGGCGCGATCGTCGAGCAGCTCGACCAGCCCACGCGGGAGCGGGTCCTCGAGGTCATGGGGCGGCTGGGCGGCTGAGTCATGCTTCGGTTCTCGCTGCGCAACCTGCTGGTCAACAAGCTCCGGCTGTTGCTCACGCTGGCCGCCGTCATCGTCGGCGTCGCGTTCGTCTCCGGCACCTACGTGCTCTCGGACACGATGGTCAAGGCCTTCGACGAGCTGTACGGCGGTCTCACGTCGGGGACCGACGTGGTGGTCCGGGCCGAGAGCCCCTTCGACGCGGACGTCACCACGACCGGCGGTCAGCTGCGTCCGCTGGACCAGAGCGTGGTCGACACCGTGCGCGAGGTCCCGGGCGTCGCGGCGGCGGAGGGCTCGGTGGCCGGGTTCGCGCTCATCCTCGACAACGAGGGCGAGCCCATCCAGCCCGGCGGGGCGCCCACGTTCGGCACCAACATCCACGAGGACCGCGAGATGTCGGGGGCGGGCCACATCCGCGAGGGGCGCACCCCCTCGGGCCCCGACGAGGTGGTCGTGGACGCCCAGACCGCGGACAAGGCGGGGTTCCGGGTCGGTGACCCGGTGAGCGTGGTCTTCGAGGACGGACGGCGGACCTTCACGCTGGTCGGCATCGTCGGCTTCGGGGAGACCGACAGCATCCTCGGCGCGACCCTCGCCGGGTTCGACCTGCCCACTGCCCAGCAGGTGCTGGGCAAGGAGGGTCTCGTGGACGAGGTCGACGTGCGGGCCGAGGACGGGGTGAGCGCCGACCAGCTGCGCGGCGACGTCGCCGAGGTCCTGCCCGACGGCGTCGTGGCGGTCACCGGTGGCCAGGCGACCGACGAGGCGATGGACTCGATCAAGGATGCGCTGGGCATCTTCACCACCGTGCTGCTCGTGTTCGCAGGGGTTGCGCTGCTGGTGGGCTCGTTCGTCATCTGGAACACCTTCAACGTGCTGGTCGCGCAGCGGCGGCGGGAGGTCGCGCTCCTCCGCGCCGTCGGGGCGACCCGCAGGCAGGTGCTGACGGGAGTCCTGGCCGAGGCCGCCGCGATCGGCCTGGTGGCCGCCGGACTCGGCCTGCTGACCGGCATCGGGCTCGCCACGGCCATCCGCTACCTGCTCAAGCTCATCGGGGTGGAGATCCCCACCACGTCGCCGGCGGTCGAGCCGCGCACCATTCTCATGGCCCTGGCGGTGGGCATCGGTGTCACGACCGTGGCGGCCGTGCTGCCGGCCTGGGTCGCGGCCCGGGTGGCGCCGATGGAGGCCCTGCGCGACGTCGTACCGGCCGGCCGTGGCTCCGGCCGGGTCCGACACACGGCCGGGTGGCTGGTGCTCTCGGCCGGGGCCACGATGATCGTCGCCTGCGCCCTGGTCGGCAACCAGCGTTGGTGGACGGTCGTCGCGACGGTCACGACCTTCCTCGGGCTGGTCTTCGTCGGGCCCTCGCTGGCGCGTGGACTGGCCCGCCTGGCGGCCCACGGGAGGCGTGGCGGGGCGTGGCGGATGGCGGCCCGCAACATCGGGCGCAACTCCCGACGGGCCGCGGCCACCGCCCTGGCGCTGACCATCGGCCTGACCGTGGTCACCGCTGTGGCGGTGACGGCCTCCTCGCTGAAGGACTCGGTGTCCGAAGCGGTCAGCGGCGGGAACCGTTCGGACCTGATCCTGGAGCCGGCCGGCGCGGGGATCGGCATCAGCTCGTCGGTGGCCGACCTGCTCCGGGCGCGCGACGACGTCGACGCGGTCGTGGAGCTGCGCGAGTGGGGCGCCCAGGTCGACGGGCGGAGCACGTTGGTCACCGGCCTGGACACCGCCGGGATCGAGCAGGTCATCGACCTCGGGGTCGAGAGCGGCGACCTCGCGGACCTCGGACCAGGTCGCATCCTGGTCAGCGCCACCAGCGCCGATGACCTCGACGTGACCACCGGCGACACCGTGGTCGTGACGTTCCCGGAGGGCGGGCCGACCGAGATGCTCGTCGCCGGCACCTTCGGCAAGGGCAGCCTCATCAACGCGTCCTACATCGTGTCGATGCCCGACTACGAGGCGAACGTCAGCTCCCGGCTCGACGCGGCGATCCTGATGACGGCCGGCCCCGGCATCGCGCCGGAGCAGGCCAAGGCGGCGATCGAGGAGGCGGTGTCGGACTACCCCAACGTCACCGTCAACACGCCCGGCGACGTCACCCGGGAGGCCAGGCAGTCCGTCGACCAGCTGCTCGGCATCGTCACCGCCTTGCTGCTCCTGGCCGTCGTCGTCGCGATCCTGGGGATCGTGAACACCCTCGCGCTGTCCGTGCTCGAGCGCACCCGCGAGCTCGGGCTGCTCCGGGCCGTGGGCGGCACACGCCGGCAGGTCCGAGCCGTCGTACGTCGCGAGTCGGTGCTCATGTCGGTGCTCGGCGCCGTGACCGGCGTCGCGCTCGGCACCGCCTCGGGCATCGCCCTGGCCCGGGCGCTGGCGGACGAAGGCATCACCACGGTGAGCATCCCGACCGTGACGCTGCTGGTCTACCTGCTCGTCGCGGTGGTGGTCGGCATCCTCGCCGCACTCGGCCCGGCCCGGCGGGCGAGCAGGATCGACGTGCTCCGGTCCCTCACCGCGGAGTGAGTGCGCGGACACCGGCGGTGGCCACTAGCGTGGCCGCATGAGCGACTCGGTGCTGGTCCTGAACGCCGGGTCCTCCTCGCTGAAGTACCGCGTCCTCGATCTCGACGACCGGGCCGTGGTCGCCGGGACCGTCGAGCGCGTCGACGAGACGGGGTGGGACGACGCCTTCAGCGGGGTCGCCTCGGCGCTCGCCGAGGCCGGTGTCGACCCCGGTGACCTCCTCGCCGCGGGCCATCGCGTGGTGCACGGCGGCGACCGCTACACCGAGCCCACGCTCGTCGACGACGACGTGGAGCGCGGCATCGAGGAGCTCGTGGCCCTGGCGCCGCTGCACAACCCGCCCGCCCTCGCGGGTATCCGGGCCACCCGGGAGGCGTTCCCCGGCCTGCGCCAGGTCGCGGTGTTCGACACCGCCTTCTTCGCCGGACTACCCGCGGAGGCGGCGACGTACGCCGTGGACCGCGAGGTGGCCGAGCGGACCGGGGTGCGCCGCTACGGCGCGCACGGCATCAGTCATCAGCACGTCGCCGCGGAGGCAGCCCGGTTCCTCGGCCGGCCGGAGGATTCGCTCTCCCTGGTGGTGCTCCACCTCGGCAACGGCGCCTCAGCGGCAGCCGTCCGTGGCGGTCGCCCGGTCGACACCTCCATGGGCCTGACGCCGCTGGAGGGACTGGTCATGGGCACCCGGCCCGGCGACGTCGACGCGGGCGTCCTGCTGCACCTGCTGCGCCACGGCTTCGACACCGACACGCTCGAGGACCTGCTGCACCACCGCTCGGGTCTCCAGGGACTGGCGGGCGTGCACGACTTCCGTGACCTGCTGACCGCGGCCGACAGCGGCGACGGGCCGGCCCGCACGGCGTACGACGTCTACTGCCACCGGCTGCGCAAGTACGTCGGTGCCTACGTGGCCGTGCTCGGCGGTGCCGACGCCGTGGTCTTCACCGCCGGTGTCGGCGAGCACGTGCCCCGGCTGCGCGAGGACGCGCTCCGGGGGCTGGGCGCGCTGGGGATCGAGGTCGACCTCGAGCGCAACGCCGTCGAGGCCGACGGGCCGCGGCGCATCAGCGCCGCCACGAGCCTGGTCGAGGTGCTCGTGGTTCCGACGGACGAGGAGCTGGCCATCGCCCGGCAGGTCCGGGAGCGGCTGGCCGGGTCCTGACAGGCTCAGCCGACCGGCGTACCGTCCGCCGCCTGCGCGGCGTCGAGCCGCGCCAGCACGGCCCGGATGGCGACGATCGTGTCGGCCTCGTCGTGGCCGAAGCCCTGGAGGTAGGCCGTCATGGCCTGACGAGCGATCCGCAGCTCTGCGTCGGTGAGGTGGACGGTGTTCATGGCTCCCACGCTAGGCGCGATGCCCCGGCGGCCATCAGGGTCGAAGGTCCCGCGCACACCTGTCACCGGCCCCGAGGGTCGGCCGGGTCGGCGGTCGTCGACGGTGAGGCGCCACGGTCCGGCTGGGCATCGGCCCACGACCAGTCCCGCACCTCGGGCAGGTCCTCGCCGTGGTCGCGGGTCCACGCCCGGGCGCGGTGACGCAGGTCGCCCATCTCCTGGCGCAGCGCTGCGGCCCGCGACCCCAGGGAGGGCACCCGGTCGATCACGTCCATCACCAGGTGGAACCGGTCGAGGTCGTTCATCATCACCATGTCGAACGGCGTGGTGGTGGTGCCCTCCTCCTTGTAGCCGCGCACGTGCAGGTTCTCGTGGTTGGTGCGGCGGTAGGTCAGGCGGTGGATCAGCCACGGGTAGCCGTGGTAGGCGAAGATCACCGGCTTGTCGGCGGTGAAGACCGTGTCGAAGTCGCGGGCCGACAGCCCGTGCGGGTGCTCGGTCTCGTCCTGGAGGCGCATGAGGTCGACGACGTTGACGAACCTCACCTTCAGCTCGGGCAGCCGCTCGCGCAGGATGCTCGTGGCCGCGAGCGCCTCGAGGGTCGGCACGTCGCCGGCGCAGGCGATCACCACGTCGGGGTCGTCGCCCTCGTGCGAGGCCCAGTCCCAGATCCCGAGGCCGCGGGCGCAGTGGAGGTCGGCGGCCTCGGCGTCCAGCCAGTCGAACTGCGGCTGCTTCCCGGCCACGACGACGTTCACGTAGTGCTGGCTCTCCAGGCAGTGCCGCATGGTCGAGAGCAAGGTGTTGGTGTCCGGCGGCAGGTAGATCCGCACCACCTCGGCCTTCTTGTTGACCACGTGGTCGATGAAGCCCGGGTCCTGGTGGGAGAAGCCGTTGTGGTCCTGGCGCCACACGTGCGAGGTGAGCAGGTAGTTGAGCGAGGCGATCGGCGGCCGCCACTCCAGCGTGCGGGTGGTCTTGAGCCACTTGGCGTGCTGGTTGAGCATCGAGTCGACGAGGTGGATGAACGCCTCGTAGCAGCTGAACAGGCCGTGCCGGCCGGTCAGCAGGTACCCCTCCAGCCAGCCCTGGCAGGTGTGCTCGGAGAGCATCTCCATCACCCGGCCGCTGTGGGCCAGGTGCTCGTCGACGTCCTCGATGCGACCGGCGAAGACCTTGTCGGTGACCTCGTAGACGGCGTCGAGCCGGTTGGACGCCGTCTCGTCGGGGCCGAAGATCCGGAAGTTGTCGGGGTTGTCGCGCACCACGTCGACGAGGTACTGGCCGAGCACCCGGGTCGCCTCGTGCACGGTCTCGCCGGGCCCGGGTACGTCGACCGCGTGGTCGCGGAAGTCACGCAGCACGAGCGGCCGACGCAGGACGCCGCCGTTCGCGTGCGGGTTGGCGCTCATCCGCCGGGCGCCGGCCGGGGCCAGTGCGCGGAGCTCGGGGACCAGCCGCCCCTGCTCGTCGAAGAGCTCCTCGGGCCGGTAGGAGCGCATCCACTCCTCGAGCTGGCGGCGGTGGTCCTCGTTCTCGCGCGTCGCGGACAGGGGCACCTGGTGAGCCCGCCAGGTGCCCTCGACCTGGACCCCGTCCACGGTCGCCGGGCCGGTCCAGCCCTTGGGGGTCACGAGCAGCACCATCGGCCAGGGCCGACGCTCGAGGTCGCCGTCCTCCCTGGCCGCGCGCTGGATCTCCCGGATCTGGTCGTGCGCCTGGTCGAGCGCCGCCGCCAGCTGGCGATGCACGTCGGAGGGGTCGTCGCCCTCCACCGTCAGCACGGTGTGCCCGTAGCCGCGCAGCAGCGACTCCAGCTCGTCGCGCCCGATACGGGCCGGGATCGTCGGGTTGGCGATCTTGTAGCCGTTGAGGTGCAGGATCGGCAGGACCGCCCCGTCGTGGACGGGGTCCACGAACTTGTTGGCGTGCCACGAGGTCGCCAGCGGTCCGGTCTCGAACTCGCCGTCGCCCACGACCGCAGCGACCAGCAGGTCCGGGTTGTCCAGCGCCGCGCCGTACGCATGGGAGAGGACGTAGCCCAGCTCGCCGCCCTCGTGGATCGAGCCGGGCGTCTCCGGCGCCACGTGGCTCGGGATGCCACCGGGGAACGAGAACTGCCGGAACAGCCGCCGCAGCCCTTCCTCGTCGTCGCCCACGCTCGGGTAGACCTCGCTGTAGGTTCCCTCCAGCCACGCGTTCGCCACCGCCGCGGGACCGCCGTGGCCGGGCCCGGCCAGGAAGATCGCGTCGACGTCACGCTCCCGGATCAACCGGTTCAGGTGGGTCCAGAGCAGGTTCAGCCCGGGTGTGGTCCCCCAGTGGCCGAGCAGCCGCGGCTTGATGTCGTCGCGCTCGAGCGGGCGCCGTAGCAGCGGGTCGTCGAGCAGGTAGATCTGCCCGACCGAGACGTAGTTCGCGGCCCGCCACCACGCATCGAGGCGTCGCAGCTCCTCGTGGGACAGGGCCGGTGCGGTGGTCGAGGTCTCGTCGGTCACGGGGATCCACTCTCTGTCGGGGGTGGGGGCTCGGCGGCACGGACCTACGTCGTCTGGCCGGCGGGAC
The DNA here is from genome assembly GCA_963791175.1 of uncultured Actinomycetota bacterium. Classification (GTDB taxonomy): domain Bacteria; phylum Actinomycetota; class Actinomycetes; order Propionibacteriales; family Nocardioidaceae; genus Nocardioides. The sequence continues at coordinate 297,372 of CAWBRC010000003.1, read as the reverse complement.
GTTCGTCCTCACGGTGGGTGTCCACGCGCCGGACTGTCAACCGGCCCGGAGGGCCGGCACCCGGAGTCATGGTCGTGGGTCGCCGCCGGCGGGCCCGAGCCCGACGACCCGTGCGGCGATGACCTAGGACCCTGTCTCGCGACGTCGTGGGGGAGTGGGGTGGGGGTGACACCGAGAGAGAGGACTTGAGATGTCGACCTCGACCCGCAGCGAGCACAGCTCGCTCATCAACGACCTCGTCACCTGGGTGGGATCGGTCACGAACGACCCGAAGATCCGCGTCGAGGAGTACGTCGACGGGGACCGGCACGTGATCCGGGCGGACCTCCCCGGGGTGGAGCCCCACCACGACATCGATCTCCACGTCGAGGGCGGCGTCCTGCGGCTGCGCGGCCAGCGCCGCGAGGAGCAGCGGGAGAAGACGCGCACCGAGATCCGGTACGGGTCCTTCGAGCGGGTGCTGACCCTGCCGCCGGGAACGACGGCCGAGCAGGTCTCCGCGACCTACCTCAACGGCGTGCTCACGGTGACCTTCCCGGCCGCGGCGCCCCAGCCGTCCACGCGGGTGCCTGTCACCTCCGGCGAGCGGCCGGCGGAATGACTGGCTCAGCGGTGACCTCGTGGCACGCCTGGCGAAGCGCGGTGGCTGCGCTCCTGGCGTGCCTCGTGGTCGGCGCGGTCACCGGTGCCGCCGGCGGTGCCGGCCTGGACCGCCTCGTCCAGACGTTGATCCGTCACCCCGTGACGTAGGACCTCCGAGCAGAACGGCCTCGCCTCGTGAACACGGCGTCCTGCGACACCTCTCCCGCGCCCCGTGGCTCGCACCTCGCGGCCGCGGTGGCCCCCGGGCTGTGCGACGTCACCGGTGACGAGGACGGCCCTGATGGCTGAGGTCCAGAAGACCGTCGACCGGCCGGCCGGGCTGGGCTCCGCCGAGGCCGCCCGCCGCCTGGACGAGCACGGCCGCAACGAGCTCCCGGAGGACCCGGGCCCGACGGTCCTCGGCCGAGTGGCGCACCAGCTGCGCGATCCCATGATCATGCTGCTCTGCGCGGCCCTGGTCCTGGTGGTGGCGATCGGCGACCGGGCGGACGCGGTGATCATCGCCGCCGTGGTGGTCCTCAACACCACCATCGGGGTGGTGCAGGACGTCCGGGCCCAGCGGGCCGTCGACGCGTTGTCCCGGATGGCCGCGCCCTCGGCGCACGCGTGGCGCGACGGCAGGCTCGTCGAGCTGCCGGCGATCGAGCTGGTGCCCGGGGACGTCGTCAGGCTCGAGGCCGGCGACGTGGTGCCGGGGGACCTGCTCCTCACGGACGCCGCGAGCGTCATGGTGGACGAGGCGGCGATGACCGGGGAGTCCGTGCCGGTGGCCAGGGAAGCCGGCGACGAGCTGCTGTCCGGCACCGTGGTCACCCGCGGACGCGGTCGTGGGGAGGTGGTGCGCACCGGCGCCTCGAGCGCACTGGGTCGCATCGCGGCGATGGTGAGTGGGCGGGTGCGGCCGACGCCGCTGCAGCGCCGGCTCGCGGCGCTCTCCCGGCAGCTGGTCCTGATCACGAGCGCGCTGTGCGCACTGGTGCTGGCGCTCGCGGTCGCCCAGGGTGAGTCGTGGGCCGGCGCCGCCGTGCTGGCGGTGAGCCTGGGCGTGGCGGCCGTGCCCGAGTCGCTGCCCGCTGTGGTCACCATCGCGTTGGCCTTCGGCGCCCGTCGGATGGCCCAGCGGCACGCGGTCGTGCGCCGGCTGCCCGCCGTGGAGACGCTGGGCTCGGTGACCGTGCTGGCCTCGGACAAGACGGGCACGTTGACCCCCGGCGTGCTGACCGTCCGGCGGGTGTGGACGCCCGAGGGCGAGTGCGAGGTCACCGGCACGGCGTACGGCGTGGCGGGGGACGTGGTCGGGACACCGACCGCCCGGGCCGGCGCGGCCCGGCTGCTGCGGGACGCCGCCCTGTGCAACGACGCCAGCCTGGCTGGGGTCGAGAACGACCAGTGGCGGCCCGTCGGCGACCCCTTCGACGTGGCGCTGCTGGTCGCGGCGGCCAAGGTCGGGGTCACCGCCGGGTCCCTTGCCGGCTGGGTGCGGGTCGCGGAGACGCCGTTCGACAGTGCTCTGGGCTTGGCGCGGGCCGAGCACCGCAGCGTCGACGGCACGAGCCTCGAGGTCGTCAAGGGCGCCCCGGAGACCGTCCTGGGGCTGGTTCCGGCAGGTCCGTGGGTCGCGGCCGCCCGGACGGAGGTGGACCGGATGGTCGCGGACGGCCAGCGGGTCCTCGCCGTGGCCGAGGGCGGTGGCTGGGTGGGACTGGTGGGGGTGACGGACCCTCCGCACCCGGACGCCCGGGGAGTCGTCGAGCGTTGCCTGGCCGCCGGCATCCGCACGGTCCTCATCACCGGCGATCATCCGGCCACGGCCCGGGCCGTGGCCGAGGAGGTCGGCATCCTCAGCGCTGGCGCGGGCGCCGGCCGTGTGGTGGAGGGCGAGGCGGTGGCTCGCGGCGAGCACATCGGGCACGTGGAGGAGATCGACGTCTACGCCCGGACCCGGCCCGAGCAGAAGGTCGGCATCGTCGATGCCTGGCAGGCCCGTGGCGCGATCGTGGCCATGACCGGCGACGGCGTCAACGACGCCCCCGCGCTGCGTCGCGCGGACATCGGCGTGGCCATGGGCGGACGTGGGACCGAGGTGGCCAGGCAGGCGGCCGACCTGGTCCTGGTCGACGACGACCTCGGCACCCTCGTGGCCGCCGTGGCCGAGGGACGACGGATCCACGCCAACATCCGGACCTTCCTGCGCTACGGCCTGGCCGGCGGGCTGGCGGAGGTGGTCGTCCTGCTCTGCGGACCGTTCCTGGGGCTGGGCCTCCTGCTGACCCCGGCGATGATCCTGTGGGTCAACATGGTCACCCACGGCCTGCCCGGGGTGGCCTTCGGTGGTGAGCCACTGGACCCGGTCCTGATGGAACGCCCGTCCCCGGCGCCATCCCGCTCGATCCTCGACCGCGCGCTGGCGCTGCAGGTGTGCGTGGCAGGTGTCGTCGTCGCCGCATCGTCCCTCGTCGCCGGGCTCTGGGCGGAGAGCCACGCGGCCGACGTGCAGACCTCGGTCTTCCTCACCCTCGGCCTCGGGCAGCTGGCGGTGGCACTGGCCCTGCGGGCGCCCCGGACCCGCGGCTGGCACTGGCGCGAGCGGGGCCTCGAGCTCGCGGTGCTGCTGGCCGGCGCCTGCCAGCTCGCCGGAGTCGCCGTTCCCGCGCTGCGGTCGCTGCTCGGCACCGAGGCTCCCGAGGCCGGCGCCCTGCTGGCGTCGCTGCTGCTGGCCGCCGTGCCGGGAGCCTTCGTGGCCGCGTCCCAGTGGCCCGCGCGTCGGAGGGGGGCCAGGCACTGACCGGGGCTCAGCGAGCCGGTCGTGGGGACCGACCTCGCCGCCCCGACGGGGCGGGGTGGCCGCGCCACAGCGCGGCGTACCACGAGGTGAAGAGCCGCGGGTCCTCGGCCTCCAGGCGGTCGAGGGTCGCGGCGCGCAGCTGGACCAGGCCCAGCCGGTTGCCGGCGGGCAACGGTCGGGTCAGCCGCTCGTCGGTCGCCCGCCACAGCAGCTGGAGCTGGGTGGCGGTGAGCGGCAGCACCAGGAACCGGGCCAGAGCGGGGGTGAAGGCCGGGTTGGCGGCGTGCTCCACGAGGGTTCGGACGGCAGGCTCGGGGTCGCTCGGCCCGGTCGGGGCCGCTGACCCCGATGCGGACCACGGATGCGACCACCAGGGCGTCATCGGAGCCTCACTCGGTGGTCCACGTCCATGCGGCCATCCTGCGCCCGCGCCGCGTTCGTGACCCACGGTCCCGAGGCCCTCACGTGCGTGACCATGGTCCCCGGCTCTCTCGCGCGGCTGGGCATGGCCGGTTGCCCCGGGGGCAGGAAGCGGCGGTCGGACGAGCTCAGCGTGGTCGACGCCAGGACGACCTGGCGGACCGGAGGGGCCGAGGTCCCGCCCCGGACGGGTCCTTGGTGACTGTCCCGACCTGGGGCGGCGGGCGTGTCATGGAGGCATGAAGCCTGCCAGCCGCCCCAGCAGCCCTCGACGCTCGCTGTCGCCCGGGCGATCGGGGCCACGACGGGCGCGCGTCGTCGTCGGCGTGGGCGAGTCCCCGTCGAGCACCGCTGCCCTGGAATGGGCGCGGGGTCTGTGTCGTCGTCGCGGCTGGGTGCTCGATGTCGTGACGGCGTGGCCCGACCAGGGCGAGGTCCCCGTCCACGAGGTTCCCGGTCATTACTGCGACGCGCGCGGACGTGCCGTGGGAGGTCTGCTCACGGCTTTGTCTGCGTGCGCGATCGGGCCCGACGAGTCCGACGTGCACGTGCACGTCGAGAACGCGGACCCCGTGCGCGCCCTGGTCGAGCACAGTCGGGGTGCTGAGCTGCTCGTCGTGGGGGAGGCGATGTCGGGACGCTCCCGCCGCGCCGGGTGCGCACCGATCGAGGAAGCCTGCCGCCATCTCGCGGGGTGCTCCGTGGTGGTGGTGAGCGGGCCGGAGGCCGTGCCCCGGAGTGAGGTGTGACGCTGACCGAGCGGCCCACAGGTGACACACAGGTCGCGACAACGCCCCGCCCAGCGTGGCTCGCGATGCTCCTGCCATGACGCAGACCCCACCCGAGAACAGCGGCAACCGCTGGGAGCCCACGCCCGACCAGACCGCGGACGCCGGCACCCAGCCGGAGCAGCTCCCCGCGTACGCCGCCGACCCGTCCACCCATCCCTACGTCGACGCGGCCCCCGCACCCACCCCGTCACGACGTCCGACCCGCACGCAGGCGTGGCTGGCCGGCGGCGCGGCCGCCGTCCTGCTGGCCGGCGGCCTCGGTGGCTTCGCCGTCGGTCAGGCCACCGCGGGCGACGACGACGCAACCCGGGTGGACCAGCAGGGCGGTCCGGCGGGTGTCGACCGGGACGGCGACGGTCGCGGCTTCCAGGGTGGCCCGGGCACCGTCCCCGGCGAGGGGATCGCGCCGCCGGACGACCAGCTCCCCGGCCGGGACGACGACGGCTCGAGCCGCGACGGCGACGGTACGGACGACTCGGACGCATGACCGCTCTCGAGGCCGGTTCGCCGGTGACCTCGGTGCCGCGGCCGCACCGGGCCGCGGCCGACCGCGCCGTGCGACTGAGTGCCGGATCCCTGCTGTGGTCGGCGCTCCTGCTCGTGACCTACTGGTGGGTGGCCGACGGCGGCCTGCGCGTGGGCTTCGCGGGCGGCGCCGCCGTGCTCGGGCTCGGGCAGCTGACCGGGCTCGTCGCGAGCGTGCTCCTGCTGGCCCAGGTGCTCCTGATGGCCCGGGTCCCGGTGCTGGAGCGGGCCTTCGGCCAGGACGGGTTGGCCCGCGTCCACCGCGTGGTGGGCTTCACCGGCTTCAACCTGATGGTCGCGCACATCCTGCTCGTCACCGTCGGGTACGCCGCCGGCGACGTGCTGTCCAGCCCGGCCGAGCTCTGGACGTTGACGGTCGACTACCCGGGGATGCTGCTGGCGGTCGCCGGCACGGCCTGCCTGGTCATGGTCGTGGTCACCAGCGTGCGGGCGGCGCGGCGCCGGCTGCGCTACGAGTCGTGGCACCTGCTCCACCTCTACGCCTACCTCGGGGTCGGGCTGGCCCTGCCGCACCAGCTCTGGACCGGCCAGCAGTTCCTGGGCTCGCCGGCCCGGACGGTGTTCTGGTGGACCGCCTGGGCCGCGGCCGCGGGAGCGGTCCTGGTCTGGCGGCTCGGCCTCCCCGCGTACCGCACCCTCCGCCACGACCTGCGCGTCACCTCGGTCGTGCGCGAGGCGGACGGCGTCGTCTCGGTCTACGTCACCGGCCGCGACCTGGCCGCGCTGCGCGTCGAGGCGGGACAGTTCTTCACCTGGCGCTTCCTGGCCGGGCCCGGCTGGTCGCGAGCCCACCCGTACTCGCTGTCCGCCGCGCCCGACGGCCGGAGCCTGCGGGTGACGGTCAAGGACCTCGGCGACGGCAGTCGCGACGTCGCCCGACTGCGACCGGGGACCCGGGTGCTGGTCGAGGGTCCGTATGGGCGGCTGAGCCCGAGGGCCCGGACCCGGCGCCACGTCGCGCTGGTCGGGGCCGGGGTGGGCATCACGCCGTTGCGCTCGCTGGCCGAGGGGCTGGCCTACGGCCCGGGCGAGGCGGTGCTGGTCCACCGGTACGCCGAGCGGCCGCTGTTCGCGCGCGAGCTCGGCACCCTCGCCGCCGAGCGGGGGCTGCGCGTGGTCGACCTGCCCGGTCACCGGCACGAGCCCGCGAACCACCCGGCGGCCCTGCTCCACCACGTGCCCGACCTCGCGCACCGCGACGTCTACGTCTGCGGCCCCGAGGAGTGGGCCGACGACGTACGCCGCACCGCCCTGGCCGCCGGCCTCCCGCCCGAGCACCTTCATCTCGAGACCTTCGCGTGGTGATCCCCCGATGAGACGCATCGTCCTGTGGCTGCTCAGCACCGTCTCCGCGGTGGTGCTGCTGTTCGGCTACCACACCTCCACCTCCGGCCCGGCCGCCACGGCCCAGGCGCCGGTGGGCGCCAGCCTGGCCACCACGAGCAGCACGACGACCTCCGGCGGCACCGGCGGCACCGGCGGCACCGGGGCCGGCAGCACCGGCAGCACCGGGGGCACCGGCAGCACCGACGGCCGCGGCGGCACCGCCGGGTCGACGGTCACCGGAGACGTCGCGCAGACCCGCTGGGGCCCGGTCCAGGTGCAGCTCACCACCGACGGCTCCGGCACCATCACCGACGTCGAGGTGGTGCAGTACCCCGCCGGCAACCGCGAGGACGAGCAGATCAACTCCTACGCGCTGCCGGTGCTGGTCCAGGAGACCCTGGACGCGCAGAGCGCCGACATCGACATGGTCAGCGGCGCCACCGTGACGAGCGACGGGTACCTCCAGTCGCTGCAGTCCGCACTCGACCAGGTCTCGGCATGACCGTGACGTCGGCCCCGGGCGTCGGCGCGGTACGTCGAGCACGTGATGGGGATGCCGATCAGCCTGGCCCTGCGCGGAAGGCACGCCGACGACGCGGCCGCGCGCGGCGCGTGGGCCGAGGCGGTGGCCGCGCTCCGGGACGTGGACCGGGTCTTCAGCACCTACCGGCCGGACTCCCTGGTCTCCCGGCTCGGTCGCGGCGAGCTCTCGCTGGCCGACTGCCCGCCCGAGGTGGCCGAGGTCCTGGCCCTGGGGGAGCTGGCCCGGCTGCAGTCCCACGGGGCCTTCGACGTACGCCGCGACGGCGTGCTCGACCCCAGCGGCGTGGTGAAGGGCTGGGCCGTCGAGCGGGCGTCGCGACCGCTGGTCGCGCTGCCCGACACCGACGTCTGCCTGAGCGCGGGGGGCGACCTGGTCTGCCGGGTGGCCGGCCCGGACTCCCCGGACTGGCGGATCGGCATCGAGGACCCGCGCGACCCGAGCCGGGTGGTGGCCGTCGTCCCGGTCCGCACCGGCGCGGTGGCGACGTCCGGGCGCGCGCACCGGGGTGACCACGTCGTCGACGCCCGGACCGGCCTGGCGCCCGACGGCGTCGCCTCGGTCACCGTCGTCCACGACGACCTGACGTGGGCCGACATCGACGCCACCGCGGCCTACGCGATGGGCCGCGACGCCGCGCGCTGGCTGCGCACCCGCCCGCGGCGTACCGGCCTGGTCGTGTGGGCGGACGGCCGGACCGAGCTCGTGCCCTGAGCGCCGGCGCTCAGGCGCCGACGAGGAGCAGCACACCCGCGGCGAGCAGCCCGACCTCGACCAGCACCACGAAGAGCCGGTCGCTGGTGTGCTCGAGGATCCGCTTGCCGGTCCAGGCGCCCGCGAGCGTCGCCGGGGTCAGCGCGAGGCCGTAGACGAGGACCTGTCGGGTCAGCAGGTCGCCGACGCCGTACGTGGCGAGCTTGGTGACGTGCATCGTGAGGGCCGCCGCGGCCTCGGTGCCGATGTAGGCGCCCCGGGTCAGGCCGTAGGCGAGGAAGAACGGCGCGGTGAGCGGCCCGACCGACCCGAGCAGGGCCGAGCCGAGGCCCGACGCCGCACCGACCCCGACGAACGCCCGGTCGGCGATCCGCCGCGGGTGCGGGTCCAGCCGCCGCCAGACGACCACACCGATGAGCAGGACGCCCAGCAGCCTGCTGAGTGGCTCCAGCGGGGCGCGGGTGAGGGCGATCCCACCGACCACGGCGAACGGGACCGCCCCGAGCGCGAACCAGCCGACCAGGCGCCCCTGCACCTCGCCCCGGTTGAGCCAGGCTCGGCTGCCGTTGCTGGCGAGCTGGGTGAGCGTGAGCATCGGGACCGCGACCCGGAGCCCGAAGAGGGCGGCGAAGACGGGCAGGAGCAGCACGCCGCCGCCGAACCCCGCGACCGCGGAGAGCGCGGCGAGTGCGAAGGCGGCGACGCAGGCGAGGAGCAGCGTCACCGCGGGGTCGACACGGGCTGGTCAGGCGCTTTCGTGGAAGCCCCGGACGATCTGGCCGAAGGCCTGGTCCACGACCTTCTGGTCGTGGCGGCTGGCGGTGGGCTCGCCCGGGGTGCCAGGCGTCGCCGTCGCGCCCGTCGTACGGCGCCGCGCCCGGCGCCGTCCGGCCCAGCCGATGACCGGCGGTGAGGTGAGCCCCCACACGGCGACGGCCAGCCAGCCGAGCACCGGCAGCAGGATCAGGATGCCGACCGCGGTCATCAGCGAGTGCGCGGCGACGCCGCCGTACCGCACCGCCCGGACGCCGCCGACGCCGCTCTCGGAGAACGCGCCCCACACCATGAGGGAGACGAGCACCCAGAGGCCGAGGGAGAGCAGGATGGTGCCCTGCGGGCCGTAGACCCCGACGGCGCCCACCACCGCACCGGCGGTCATCACGCCGGCCAGCACCGGCCAGAGCCGGTCCGACCAGAGGGCCGGGGCGTGGCGTTCGGTGGGCAGGACGTCGGTCACGGTCCCACGATGACGGGCCGGACCCCGGTGCCGACAGGTCCAGTCGGGCTGACTCGATCTAGCCATGGACTACGCCGGGGTAGTGCTTTCGTACTGGCCCGGCGCGCGGACCGGGGAGGTGCACACGGGGGCGGTGATCGCTCTCACCCGGGATGGGGGAGTCACCGGCGACCGGCGCTCACCATGCTGCTGCGCGTGATCCGGGTGACCGACGTGGCCCGACTGGCGGGCGGCTGGGCGGTCAGCGCGACGGCGTTCGTCGTGGCCGACTGGCTGCTCGTCGGTGCGCTGGAGTCCCTGGGCCACCGTCGCGACGGCGTACCGGAGCCGTGAACCGGCCGGGCGCGGCGCTGGTCCGGCGCTGGGGCGGGCGGGCCGTGGGCCTGGCCGTCACCGGGATCGGCCTGTACGTCGTCGCGCCCAGCCTGCTCACCATGTTCGGGGCGTGGCCCCGGCTCGCCGACGTGGAGATCCGGTGGTTCGTCGTGCTCGCGCTGCTCGAGCTCTGCAGCTTCGCCGCCCTGTGGTGGCTGGCCCGGATCGCGCTGGCCGCGGAGCCCGGCTCACACCCGGGCTGGGGCACCACGGCAGCCGCGCAGCTGGCCGGGAACGCCGCCAGCAAGGTGGTGCCGGGCGGCGCGGCCACCGGCAGCGTCGTGCAGGCCAAGGTCCTCATCAGCGCCGGCCACCAGCCGTCGACGGTGGCCTCCGGCCTGACGGCGGTGAACCTGCTCAGCGCGGCCGTCCTGATGCTGCTCCCGGTGCTCACGGTCCCGGCCCTCATCATCGGGCCCCCGCCCGCCAAGCAGCTCCAGCTCGGGCTGGTCGTCTCGGTGATCCTGGCGACGGTGATCGTCGCGGTCGGCGTCACCGTGCTCACCTGGCCCTCCGTGGTGGCGGCGGCGGGCCGCGTCCTCGGCCGGGTCGTGCACGTGGTCCGGTCCTCGGTCACCCCGGCGGGCCTGTCCGCGAGCCTGCTGGGGCAGCGGGAACGGATCGCCGCTGCCTTCCAGGGGCACTGGTGGCGCGCGGTGGTGGCCGCGGCCGCGAACCGCATGTTCGACTACGCCGCCCTCGTCGCGGCGCTCGTCGCGTTCGGCGCGCACGTCCGACCGGCCGAGGTGCTGCTGGCGTACGTCGTGGCCCAGGCCTTCGCGATCATCCCCATCACGCCCGGTGGGGTCGGCTTCGTCGACGCGGGCCTGACCGCGCTGCTGGTGCTCGTCGGCGTACCCGCCGACACCGCGCTCATCGCCACGCTGCTGTACCGGCTCTTCTCCTTCTGGCTGCCCATCCCCGTGGGCGTGCTCGCCTGGGCGGGCTGGCGGGCCGCGCGGCCGCCGGAGCGGGCCGGCTGAGCGTGGGAGCACCGCACGGCGTGTCCCCCATATCGGGCGATGCGGCGAGGTTTGCGAGCGGTCGAGACTCGGCGCGCCCACTGTCGAGCGGAGGGGAGTGCCGGCATGAGCACAGGTGAAACGCTGGTCTTCCTCGTCGTGATCGGGGCCCGCTTCCTGCTGCCGCTGCTGATCCCCATCTTCCCGTTGCCGGCCATCATCGCCTGTCTCGTGGTCGACGCCGCCGACCAGACGATCTTCCAGACCATGGGCTACGACCCGCCGGGCTACCAGAGCTACGACAAGGCCATGGACGTCTACTACCTGGCGATGGCCTACGTGGCGACGCTGCGCAACTGGGCGAGCGTGCCGGCGTTCCGGGTCGGGCGGTTCCTGTACTTCTACCGCCTGGTGGGTGTGGTGGCCTTCGAGCTGACGCACACCCGGGCCCTGCTGCTGATCTTCCCCAACACCTTCGAGTACTTCTTCGACGCCTACGAGGCGATCCGGTCCCGGTGGCGGACGGTGCGCTGGGGGCTGCGCTGGTGGATCGGCGTGGCGGCGTTCATCTGGATCTTCATCAAGCTGCCCCAGGAGTGGTGGATCCACGTGGCGCAGCTGGACTTCACCGACTTCCTGGCCGACCACGCGTGGGCCGGCCCGACCATCGTGGTGCTGCTGCTCGTCGCCTTCGGTGTCTTCTGGATCTGGGGCCGCCCGCGGCTGCTGCCGGCCGACCACACCTGGCGGTTCCGTGCCGACCCGCTGCCGGAGCCCGTGGCCACCGCGAGCCAGCAGGGACGGGAGTACGCCGAGTACGGCGCGGTGTGGTCGATGAACACCCTCGAGAAGGTCGTGCTCCTCGGCCTGCTGTCGGTGATCTTCGGGCAGACACTGCCCGGGTTCGACGGCTCGAACCTCCAGCTCTTCGTCGGGGTGGCCGTCGTCGTCGTGATCAACGCGGTGTTCTCGCTGGCCATGGCCCGACGCGCGCGCACCGTGGAGTCGACGGCCCTCGCGTTCCTGGCCCGCATGGTCGGGAACGTCGCGCTGGTGGTCGTCGCGGCCTGGCTGCTGCCCCGCGGCGACGACATCAGCGTGGGCGCCACGCTGTTCTTCCTGACCATGATCAGCCTGCTGACGACCCTGCACGACCGGTGGCAGCCGGTGATGGCGTACCGGGTGAGGCAGCCCGTCGAGGCGGCCGGGGCCGCGCCGGTGGCGCCCTAGCCATGACCGGGCGCACGCAGCGGATCTCGTCGCGGACCAGGCTGGTCCTCGCGACCGTCGCCGTCCTGCTCGTGGCCGCGGCCGCGGTGGTCTACCTGTGGACCGGCGACGGCATCTCGCTCGAGTCGGAGAGCAAGGCCGGTTCGTACTTCACGATCTTCCTGCTCATCGCCCTCGACGCGGTGATACCGATCTTCCCGGGCGAGACGACCCTGAACGCCGCGGCCACCCTCGCCGCCCACGGCAAGCTCGAGCTGGCGCCGATCATCGTCGCGGGCGCGTTGGGGGCGATCATCGGTGACTCCTCGCTGTTCTGGCTGGCCCGCCTCTACGGCGCGCGGTTCGAGGGCCAGATCAACCGGGCCAAGGCGAACAAGGGTGTGAAGCAGGCCTTCGACCTGATGGACCGCAGCCCCGCCGTACTCATCATCGGCGGCCGGTACGTGCCCGGCATGCGCTTCGTCGTGAACGGCACGATGGGGCTCTCGGACATCGCGTACAAGCGCTTCGTCGTCTGGTCGGTGATCAGCGGCATCCTCTGGAGCACCTACACCACGATCCTGGCCTACGAGATCGGCCTGGCCCTCGGCGACTTCCCGCTCGCGTCGTTCGTGATCTCCGGCCTCGTCACCACCGTCGCGATCACGATCATCTTCTTCACCGTCCGCCGCCAACGCCGCCGGGCCGCAGCGGCCGGGCAGTCGGCCACGGCTGAGCCACCCGGGGGATGACGAGGACCCGGGACCCGGGCCGGGCCCGGGCTGCACGGCGACGCTGACCGGAGACGTGGCGATCCAGGCGATGGCTCCGACGAAGCCGGTGCAGCCTGTGATGGTGAGCACCCGACGTAGCCTTCGGCCGAGGAGTCCTCGGGGAGGAACTGCGCGGTCTGCACCTGCTGGGCGACGATCGTCGCCTCGGTCTCCGCGCCCTGACGCGACTCGTCGTAGGACGAGAAGGCCAGGAAGATGATGAAGCCCAGCAGGACCGAGAACCCGGTGGCCAGGACCCCGAAGACGCCCGAGGCGCGGTCTCCGTCCTAGAAACAGCTGCCTTCCGGAGCCCGCCGCCGCACGACGAGCATCGCCGCCACCGTCAGGGCGGTGACGACGACGAGGACGATGACCGCCAGGACGATGTTCACCCGGCCGTGCCTACGTCGACCCGCTTGGAGCAGCGGGCTCGGGCTCCACGGCCCGCCCCGAACCGTCGGACCGGCCGGCCCCCGCGACGACCTGGAGGCCGGCGAGGAGGACGAGGACGAGAGCCAGCGACCACCACAGCCGGGTCGTCGAGACGTCGTTGCCCCAGAGGAGGACGACCGCTCCGAGCGCGACCACGGCCACCCGCAGCCACCCGATGTTGGCGGCGACCCAGCGTCCCGCGGTCGCCGGGCCGTTGCCCGGGACGCCCGCGCCGGCGTTCTCCAGGCCACCGGAGACCGTGCGGCGCAGGGAGGCGCCGTAGCGGTTGGCGCCGGCGAAGAGCCCGGCGAGGACCACGATCACGCCGAGCCAGAGCACGACCTCCTGGCCCCGCTCGAGGTAGGCGAGCAGGGTGTCGAAGAAGACCCTGCTGGCCGGTCCGAAGGCGGTGCCCGCGAGGTGGTTGACGAACAGCTGCTTCCCGACCGAGAGCACGAGGGCCAGCAGGAGGGCGTTGGCGGCGATGACCGCGCCGATCCACACCGCCATCCGGGGGCGGCGACGGGCCAGCAGGAGCGAGGCCAGGTAGAGGACGCCGACGAGCGGTAGGAGCCACTTGGCGATCGGGTTGCTGAAGGCGTAGATGGTGCGCGCCTGCCGGAGCTGGGGGGCATCCATCAGCACGATCTGCCGGTCGGTCTCGGGGATCGGCACGTTCTCGACGATGGTCAGACCACGGGCGACCAGGCGCTCCTTGACCCGGTCGATGACCTCGTCGACGTCGAGGACGACCTGGTCGTCCTGCAGCGAGACCGCACCCGTGTCGTCACCGGTCAGGACCCGGTGGAGGGCCTGCTGGGCGCGGGTGTTGACCCGGACCCAGAAGTCGGCGAACTCGTCGGAGGCGATGAACTCGCGGACCTGCCGCTCGATCAGGCCGTTGACGGCCGCGGCCAGCGGCCCGACCAGGCGCTGCAGGCGTGGGGCGTCGGTGATGACGCCGGCGAACACGTCGTTGAGGAGCGCCTCGACGTCGACCTGCTGCTGGATGGCGTCGGTGACCTTGGTCGCGATCACGTCCTGGACCTCGGGTGAGTCCACGAGCGGCCCCACGGTGTCGACGTACCGCTCGGCGTCGTTCAGGGTCCGTTGTCCCCAGTACGCCACGGCGGCGGGGGTGGTCAGCAGGGCTGCGAGCACCAGGCAGATGACCGCCGCGATCGAGCGGCCCCGTGGCGGCGGCGCCGGGCTGACGCGCTCGGCTTCGCCGGGCACCGGCGTGGAACTGGACTCGGGCGGCGCGTCAGACATGGGTTGTCTCCTTCCGACCCGGTCAGCGTCGACGGCCCGGGGCGCGCCGTCGTCACCCGAAGCGTGTGAACCGGCCCGGCCGACGACGATCGGAGCGTGCTCGTTCCGTTGATGCGGTCCAGATGATGCGTGGCCGCGTTCCGATGTCATGCAATGGGGGGACGACATCGACGACCCAGACCCTCGCGGAACCACCAGCGGGTCCGCCCGCCGCGGAGTGAGTCGCTCAGGACGGGCCGCACGGGCCCGCGCCCCGCGAGCGGTGCTGGGGGAGTGGGAGCAGGGCAGCGATCGCGCGGATCCGGTCGCTCTCCTCGAGGAACAGGCGACCCTGCGGAGGACGCCCGGGCGCGGCTCTCCAGTGACAAGATGACGGATCGCCTCGAGATCCGGCTACTGGCGCGCACGTCCCAGGACCGCGACGAGGCGGATCGGAGACAGTTCCACCCGTGGGGGTGAGCGTCCGGAGGGCGACCCGCGGACACCGGTCGGGCATGCGTGCAGTGGCTTCCCGAGGCGCCGTAGCCCTCGACACCACGACCCTCGCCAGCCGGGCCGTGCAGGTGGTCCGCCGGCCATGACTGCAGTGGCCACGCGGCCCGGGGGGCTCGGTGACAGGCGGCGACTCGTCGTGGCGTCCGTGCCGGCCGACCATGCCTACATCAGGCATCTCGGCCCGGAGGACGGTACCGGCCCGACTCCGGTTGACCGATCCGGACCCCGACGACCCGAGTCGGTCCGCGCAACAACGGTGGTGGCCGCCGGTGATGCTCCGGCCTGGATGGGTGGAGACGCACGACTTCGACGTCGTCCACCTCCACTTCGGCTTCGACTCGCGGTCACCCGAGGAGCTGGAGGCCTTCGTGGCCGCGGTCCACCGGCGCGGTCGCCCCCTGGTGTTCACCATCCACGACCTGCGCAACCCGCACCACCCGACGAGCGAGCTGCACGACGCGCAGCTCGACGTGCTGGTGCGTGGTGCCGATGCGCTCCTCACCTTGACCGGCGGAGCGGCGGCCGAGATCCGTCGGCGCTGGGGACGCGAAGCGCGGGTGGTGCCGCATCCACATGTCGTGGACCTCCGGACCATGCAGGTGGCCGCCGAGTCGCGGGCACGACACCGGAGCGGTCCGTTCCGCGTGGGACTGCACGTGAAGAGCGTGCGCGCGAGCATGGATCCGCTGGCGGTGCTCCCGGTGCTGAGCGAGGCCGTGGCCTGCCTGCCCGAGGCAGTGCTCCAGGTGAACGTCCACACGGAGCTGTTCGAGCCGGACGGCGCGTGCCATGACCCGGCGGTCGCGGACGCCCTCCGGGCCGCCGCCCGAGACCCGCACGTCGACCTGCACGTCCACGACTACCTCGCCGACGACCGCGCCTTCTTCAGCTACCTCAACTCGCTGGACGTGTCGGTGCTGCCGTACCGGTTCGGCACGCACTCGGGCTGGCTGGAGGCGTGTCGCGACCTCGACACCACGGTGCTGGCACCGACCTGCGGCTACTACTCCCAGCAGGGCCCGGTGCTCGAGTTCCTGATGGACGAGCAGCGCTTCGACGCCGGTTCGCTCCGGGACGCCGTGACCGCGGCGTACGACGAACGACCGCCGTTCGGCGCCACGGTCGCGGAACGGCGACGCCAGCGGGCCGCGGTGGCGGCGGCGCACGACGAGGTCTACCGATCCGTGACGGAGCGGTGCTGACGTGCGCATCTGTGTCATCGCCTCGAGCCGGTTCCCCATCGCCGAGCCGTTCGCCGGTGGGCTGGAGGCCTGGACCCACGGCTTGGTGTCCGAGCTGCACCGGCGTGGGCACGAGGTCACCCTCTTCGCCGGACCCGGCTCGGACCCGGCCCTGCCGGTCACGCCGCTGGCCCTGCCGTCCTTCGTGTCGAGCACCGTCGCGATGAGCGACGTCCACGCGCCTCCGGCGCAGTGGATGGCCGACCACCACGCCTACCTCGACCTCATGCTGGAGCTCCGCGACCGGTCCTTCGACCTCGTGCACAACGCGAGCCTCCACCACCTGCCGGTGGCGATGGCGCACAGCCTGGGTACACCGGTGGTGACGACCCTGCACACCCCGCCGGTGCCGTGGCTGGAGTCCGCCGTGGCCCTCTCGCGCGGCGTGGGCACCTTCGTCGCGGTGAGCGGCGCGACCGCCCGGGCCTGGGCGCACGCCGTCACCGCCAGCGTGATCCGCAACGGCGTCGACGTCACGGCGTTCGTCCCCGGCCCCGGCGGCGGCCCGGCGGTCTGGTCCGGCCGGCTCGTTCCCGAGAAGGCGCCACACCTGGCCATCGACGCGGCCCGGTTGGCGGGGGTGGCCCTGGTCCTCGCCGGGCCGGTCACGGACGTGGGCTACTTCGACGCCCAGGTGCGACCGCGGCTGGGAGACGGCATCGAGTACGCCGGCCACCTGACCAGCTCGGAGCTGGTGGCGCTCGTGGGTGGTGCGTCGGTCGCCGTGGTCACGCCGAACTGGGACGAGCCCTACGGCCTGGTCGCCGCCGAGGCGATGGCGTGCGGGACGCCGGTGGCCGCCTTCGCGCGGGGTGCGCTGCCCGAGCTCTTCGACAGCCGCGTGGCCGAGCTGGCCCCCGGTGGCGACGTGGTCGCACTGGCGTCGGCCATCCAGCGGGCCCAGCGCTGTGACCGGGCCGCGGTTCGGGCCCACGCCGAGCGGCACTGCTCGCTGACCCGGATGGTCAGCGAGTACGAGCAGCTCTACGCCGCGGCGGGCCAGCGGAGGGTGGCGTGATCGGCTACTACGTCCACCACCTCGGTCACGGTCACCTGCACCGCGCCCTCTCCGTGGCGCGCACCCTCGGGGAGCCGGTGACGGGCTTCTCGTCCCTGCCGCCGCCGGCGGACTGGCCGGGCCCGTGGATCCATCTCGAGAGCGACGAAGGGGACGGGGACCGGGTCGGTCGCACGGCGCGCGACCGGCTGCACTGGGTCCCGCTCGGTCACCACGGGTTGCGCTCTCGGATGGCGGAGATCGCGTCGTGGCTGCGCCACGTGGCGCCGTCCGTCTTCGTGGTCGACGTGTCCGTGGAGGTGGCCGTCCTGGTGCGGCTGCACGGGATCCCGGTCGTGACCGTGGTCGGCCCGGGTGAGCGCGGCGACGCGGCTCACCGGCTCGGTTACGACGTGGCCGATGCGCTGGTGGGCTGTTGGCCCCCGGAGGCCGCCTCGATGCTGCGCTGCGTGCCACCCGCGGTGCTCGACCGCGTGCACCCGGTGGGTGCCTTGTCGAGGTTCCCGGTCGCCGAGCCGCGGCCGCGTCGCCCGGGCCCCCGGCGGGTCACCGTCCTGGCGGGCACGGGAGGCCACGAGCTCACGGTCGAGGACCTCGAGCTGGCCCGCAAGGAGACCCCGGACTGGGAGTGGACGGTCCTCGACCGCGAGCTCGGCACCTGGACGGAGGACCCCTACGCCTTCCTGCTCGACGCCGACGTGGTCGTGACGCACGCCGGGGAGAACGCCCTGGCCGAGGTGGCCGCGTCCCGGACCCCCGCCGTCGTCGTACCTCAGCCTCGTCCGCACCGCGAGCAGGAGGTCACGGCCGAGGTGCTCTGGCACGGTGGCTGGCCCGCAGTCGTCGCTGACGCGTGGCCGCGGCGCGGCTGGGCAGAACGCCTGCACCAGGCCGAGCTCCTCGACGGCGACGACTGGAGCTCCTGGTGCGACGGAGGGGCGGGGCAGCGGTTCGCGGACGTGGTCCGCGCGACGGCACTGGCGACGCGATGACGCGAGTTGCGGTCGTCACTCTGGCCCACGGTCGTCACGACCACCTCGAGGGACAGCACGAGTCTCTGGCGCGCGGCTCCCGACGCCCGGACGAGTACGTCGTCGCGGCCGTCGATGATCCTGCCCTCGGCCCGGCGACCAGGTGGGGGCTGCGCCGTCAGGTGGTCCGCGTGCCTCGGCACGCCCTGGGGCTCCCCCTGGCCGCGGCGCGCAACCGGGGCGTCGCCCACGCGCTGGCGGGCGGCGCCGACGTCGTGGTTCTGCTCGACGTCGACTGCCTGGCCGGGTACGACCTCGTCGCGGCGTACGCCGACGCCTGCGACGAGGAGCCCGGCACCGTGTGGAGCGGACCCGTCACCTACCTGGCCGACCCCCCGGCGGGCGGCTACCCGCTGGACCGGCTGGACCAGCTCGACGACCCGCACCCGGCGCGGCCGGACCCGGGCCCGAGCCGACGACTGCAGAACGCGGACCCCGACCTGTTCTGGTCGTTGTCGTTCGCGGTCTCCGCTTGCGGCGTGGCGTCGGGTCGGCGGCTTCTGCGAGGAGTACGTCGGCTACGGCGGCGAGGACACGGACTTCGGACAGCTGGTCATCGCCCGAGGGCTCGAGCACGGCGTGCTGGGGGACGCACGGGCCTACCACCAGTGGCACCCGGTCGCATCGCCCCCGGTCGAGCACCTCGACGACGTGCTGCGCAACGCCGCGCTCTTCCACAGCCGGTGGGGACGCTGGCCCATGGAGGGCTGGCTCTCGGCCTTCGAGGAGCGAGGGCTGGCCGTGCACCGCGACGGCCGCTGGGTCCGCACGGCGGCCGCGGCCGTCGGCAGGCGACGTGAGTCGGTCGACTGCTGACCCGGATGGGCGAGTTTGCCGGATGCCCACATCAGGCACCGGTGGTTCGTGACCACCGTGAGCCGTACCTTCACCGTCAGCCCGCCTCCGCACGTCGTCATCGAGTACCTCAAGGACTTCAGCCACGCCGAGGAGTGGGACCCGGGGACGGAGAGGTGCACCCGCATCGACGATGGTCCGATCGCCGTGGGCAGCCGCTGGCACAACGCCTCGAAGGTCGCCGGGATGTCCACCGAGCTGACCTACGAGCTGACCGAGCTGTCAGCGGAGCGGATCGTGCTCGTGGGGCAGAACGACACCGCGACCTCGACCGACACCATCACCGTCGTACCGCACGGGTCCGGCAGCGAGGTCACCTACGAGGCCGTGATCGAGATGCGCGGAGCGGCCAAGCTGGCCGCTCCGCTGGTCAAGGTGGTGTTCGAGAAGATCGGCAGCGACACCGAGGAGGACATGACCACGGTGCTCAACCGGCTGTCCGCTGCTCCCTAGCCTCCGGGAGGGCACGAGGACCGCGGGCTCAGGCCGGGTAGTTGGCCCGCTGCAGCAGCGCGGCCAGGTGGGCCGCGTTCGCGGCCACCGTCCTGGTCGTCTCGGCGGTCTTCTCCGGCGTGGGGTCCTGGTCCTGGTAGTCCTCGGTCTGCATCGCCTCGCCGACCCAGTAGGTGACCCCGTCGGCGGCCAGCATCTTCTCCCGGATCGACGGCCACTCGTCGCCCTCGCCCTCGTCGGTGCTGACGCCGAACCTCACGGTGTGGTCCACCACCCGGACCAGCTCGCCCGACACGGCGTGCTCGGCCAGCGCGTCCAGCACCTGCTGACCGAGCAGGACCGAGCTCGACTCGGCAGGGGAAGGTCTGAGCGTGCAGGCCAGGACGAGTGCGGTGAGAGCCATGCGCCTCTGGCGCCCGAAGGTTCGGAGCGACCGCCTCGCCTCAAGGGGTGAACCCTGCTCGGGTCACGCGAATGCGGCTGGAGCCCGTCCGGTCGTGGTCCGGGACCGTCGAGCACGCGCCAGGCGATCGCGAGCGGCGCGAGGGCCCGGCCACGGGTCGAGGTGAACGGTCCCACCGCGGCAGCGGTGCCTGGGTACTGCTCGAGGGTGGTGCTCGAGGAAGAACGCCCAGGCGCCCAGCAATGGGTGCCTGCCAAGGGCGGGCTGGCCGCCCTCAGCCGCGCCGCTCAGAGGTGCCACGGCTGCGAGCTGTACCGCGATGCCACGCAGGCCGTCATGGGTGCGGGTCCGTCGGACGCCCGTCTGGTGCTGCTCGGCGAGCAGCCTGGCGACCAGGAGGATCGCGCCGGGGCGCCGTTCGTCGGACCCGCCGGGCGGATCCTGGACTCCGCACTCGCCGACGCCGGCATAGCGAGGGAGGACACCTACGTCACCAACATGGTCAAGCACTTCCGGTTCCGCAGCACCCGCGGGAAGCAGCGCATCCACCAGAGTCCCACCCAGGCCCACGTGATCGCCTGCGCACCGTGGTTGGAGGCTGAGCTCGACCTCCTGCGACCGACGGGAGTCGTCCTGCTCGGGAGCACGGCCGGCAAGGCGCTGTACGGTCCGTCGTTCCGGGTCGGTGACTCACGCGGGGTGCTGACGTCGTGGCCGGACCGGATCCCCGCAAGCCACCCGCCCGAGTGGGTACTTCCGACCACCCATCCGTCGGCGATCCTGCGTGCCGGCGATCGTCGACACGAGGTGTACGCGGCGCTCGTGGACGACTTGCGCCTGGCGGCCCGCAGCCTGGCGTGACGTGAACGATGTTGTCTGCGCGATGCGCCGCGCATCGTGTTTCGGCTGGGTCAGCGGGGTGATGCGGACGGGCTGGCCTGTAGGCCGGGGAGGATGCCTGCATGACTCGTGGTACGCGATCTCTTGCGGGGGCCGACTCACGCGGCCTCACGCGGCCTCATTGACCGGTGTGGTTGAAGAACCCGCGCTCCAGGTCGGCGATCACAGCGTCGACGGGGCTGCCGCTCACGACGAGCGGCCCGCGCCACGGCGCGGTGATCGAGAACAGGAGGGCCAGGCTCAGGCCGACGACGCAGGCCAGGCCGCCCGCGAGCACGGCTGTCCGCAGCCCGCTGCGGACGGTGAGGGCGCCGGCGTTGAAGATCAGCGCCAGTCCGGCGGCGACGAGGGTGAGCACGTAGAGGGAGGGGATGTCCCGGGAGGACTCCGCCACCCTGGCGCGTCGGGTGGTCGTCACCGCGTCCAGCGAGGCGAGCAGCTCGGTGCTCGCCGGTGTCCCGATCTCGTCGCGGGCAGCCTCGGCGCGGACAACCCGCTCGAGCGTGGCGAGGGCGCGAGCGGTTGCCGGATCACCGGCACCCGATGCGTCCGCGTCCTCCCACTCGCCCGCCCGCGTCGCCACCAGGTAGTCGTGCAGCGCGGTCTGGATCGACTCGCTGTCCACCCCCGGGCTGGTGGCCGCCCACGCCAACCTGGAGGACGCGGCGGCCTCGTCGCTGACCAGGCCCTCGGCCGTGTGCAGGTAGCCGGCCTCCCCGGCTAGCGTGAGCGCGGCGAAGATCGCGAACACCGCGCCGAGTGCCGGCATCAGCGGAGCCGCCACCTGCGGCACGTGGTCCCGCTCCCGAGCCGGCACCAACGCGCGGACTCCGACCCGGCCTCCCGCCGCCACCAACAGCGCCAGTCCTAGCCAGCCGAGCACCAGAAGCCACGCCGGCAGTGAGCTCAACCAGGTGACCATGCGCGCCTACCCGAGCGCGTTGCCGCGGTCGTCGCACGCCAGCGCCTCATCGAAATCGATGTCGGTCACCTCTTGGTCGATCACCTGCAGCGAGCGCTCCATCGCCACGGGTTGGAGACCACCCACCCCGTCGTGGAACGGGTTGTTGAGCAGGTTGAGCAGCAGCAGCATCGAGGTCAGGACCGAGACCACGGTGCCCATCAGCAGAGCCTGCACGATGGCCCGCTCGCCGGAGTCGGCAAAGAACAGCATGTAGAGGACGACCAGTCCTGAGGTGAAGAACAGCACGACCCAGAGCGGCGTCGGGATCACTCCAACTGCCCCGTGGACACGGTCGTTTCGCGCGGTCTCCCGGTCCTGGCGCTGGGTCAGCCAGACGTCGTACGCCGACTGCTCGGACGCGGTGCTCGGCTCGACAGTACGCAGGGTGCGTGACATCTCGACGGCCCAGGGATTGCGCTCCTCGCCCAGCGTCCCATTCTCCATGCGGTCCCACTGCACGCCGGTCACCGAGCGCGCATAGCAGACCAGATCTCCGATGAGTTCCTCGCGCTCGGGCGACGCGAAGAGCTCCGCCGTCTCGACCTGCTGTGCCACGAGCAGCGCCTCGGTCTCCGCACCGGACCTGGCCGAGTCGTAGCTCGTGAACGCCAGAAAGACCACGAAGCCGAGCAGCACGGCGAATCCGGTCGCCAGCACGCCGAACACCCCCGCCGCACGGTCACCGTCGTGGAAGTAGCTGCCGTCTGGCGCCCGGCGGCGGACCAGCAGCATCGCGCCGACGGCGAGCGCAGTGGCGACCAGGACGAGCACGGCGTCGAGCACGAGGTTCCTCATGCGCGCCCCTTCCCGGGTTGAGCCGTCACGCCGCCCAGCATCACGCCCGAGCGGCAGCTTGCGCATCCAACACGGGTAGAAGTCGGCGGGCCATCATCGATGGTGTCAGGTGAGCCTGGGTCGGATCCTAGGTCAGCCGAACCCTTCGCCTTCACCGACTCTGACGAGCGTCCACTCGGCCAGGTGATGCGTACACCCGCGAGGACCCGCACGCCGCAGCCTCGGCCACGATGCGCGCAACCGTCACCTCTCGGGCACAACGTCCGGTCATCGCGGGCCGACGACTACTACCTGACCGAGGGAGCGGGGTTGGCCGAGCGCTACGTCGCGTGCCCGTTGAGCACTGACGCGGCTGACTTCGGCACGATCCGCGTCGACCGTCAGATGTCGCGGCGGGCGACGTCCGAGCAGGTGATCTTCGTGGAGCCGAAGACTGAGGCTTCGACGCGGAGGGTCCAGGTCGCCGACGTGCTGCTCGACGCGATCGCGGAGCACGTCGAAAGGTTCGGGGCTCACCAGACCGGTTTGGTCCTCACCAGCGAGATCGCCACACCGCTCCGGACCAGCACCCTGGACCGGGCGTGGACGATCGCCACCCGCAATGTCGGGACCCAGGCCACACCGCACGACTTGCGGGACTACGTTGCCAGCATGCAGATCGCGGGCGGCACGTAAGAAGCTGCAGGCGCTTCTCGGGCACAAGTCGGCCATCGAGACCTGGGACACCTACGGACACCTGATCGGCGATGAGGACGACCGCTCACGGTGGGTGATCCAGGGAGCGTTGGCGGTTCTTGGGAAGATCTGCGACAGTACGCGGACAGTTGAGCCTCGCTGATTGCGTTTTCCCAGGTCAGAGGGTGTGGAGCGGACGGGCTGGCCTGTAGGCCGGGTTCTGTTCCCGGGCCCCTCGCGGGACCCGGTCGGCGACCATCCATCTACGGGTGCCGTTGCCGGCACCCTCCAGCGGTCTACCCGCGTGCTCGGGCGAGCCGCCCTCGGTCGCACGCGCGCCCGGTGCCCGGAGGCACCAGACTTCTTGACCTTGCTCCAGGTGGGGTTTGCCTAGCCGACCCGGTCGCCCGGGTCGCTGGTGGTCTCTTGCACCACCGTTTCACCCTTGCCGCCGGGTCCGAGGACCCGGAGGCGGTCTGTTCTCTGTGGCACTGTCCCGCGGGTCACCCCGGGTGGGTGTTACCCACCACCTTGCCCTGTGGAGCCCGGACCTTCCTCGGCGCCGTGCTCCGAGGAGTACGGCGACGCGGTCGCCCGGCCAGCCCGTCCGCACCAGAAGGGTAGCGGGGTGCCAGCGACTCCGTCGCGCTCGCGGCTATGTTCCTGAGCATGACGTACTGGTACTGCCTGAACCACCACGCGGTCGAGGGCACGGACGGTTGCGCGTACAAGGACCGGCTCGGGCCCTACGACACCGAGGCGGAGGCCGCCCGCGCGCTCGAGAAGGTCAAGGAGCGCAACGAGGAGTGGGACAACGACCCGAAGTGGAACGACAACGTCGAGGACTGAGGTGAACCGGGTCCAGCACCTGCTCGGCGTCGAGGTGCCGATCGTCCAGGCACCGATGACCTACATCGCCCGCGCCGGCCTGGCCGCCGCGGTCTCCGAGGCGGGCGGGCTCGGCGTCGTCGAGACGCTCACCGACGAGGGTCGCGCCGACCTGCGCCGGATGCGCGAACTCACCGACCGACCGTTCGCCGCCAACCTGATGATCCAGGGCTGGAAGGACGACCCCTCGATCGTCGACGTGCTCGTCGAGGCGGGGGTCCGGATCGTCATCACGTCGGCCGGCGACCCCGGGCTGTACGCCGCCCGCCTGCGCGAGGCGGGGATGGTCGTCGTGCACGTGGTCGGCTCCCTGCGCGCGGCCCGGAAGGCGGTCGACGCCGGCGTCGACGCGCTCGTGGTCGAGGGGGTCGAGGGCGGGGGGTTCAAGGGCCGGCTCGGGGCCTCGACGATGGTGCTGCTGCCGCTGGTGGCCTCGCAGGTCGACCTGCCGCTCATCGCCGCCGGCGGCGTCTGCGACGCGACGTCGACGGCCGCGGCGTTCGTGCTCGGCGCCGAGGGCGTACAGCTCGGCACCCGGATGCTCGCCTCCTCCGAGGCGGCGGTCCACGACCACTTCAAGGAGGCGATCGTCGCGGCCCGCGACGACGCGACGGTGCTCATCAGTGCGCCCGGCAACCCGACCATGCGGGTGCTCCGCAACGGGCTGTCCGAGGGCATCGCCGCCGGCGACCCCGGCGTACGCCTGCTCGGTCGGATCACCGACCTCTACTTCGACGGCGACATGGAGGCGAGCGTGGCCAACACCGGCCAGGTCTCGTCGCGGATCGACGACGTGCGCCCGGTGGCCGAGCTCCTGGCCGAGATGTGGGGCGGCGCCCGCGCCGCGCTGGCCGCCGGCGAGGCCCGGCTGGGCGGCGCGTGATGGCGATCCCGCAGCGCGACAAGGCCTCGCCCTGGCCCTTCGTGGCCATGGTCGGCATGGCCGGCTGCTTCTTCCTGTACGCCGCGAGCGGGCTGCTCGCGCCGTGGTACGGCGTGGCGCTGCTCCTGGCCATCTGGGTGGCGCTGTTCGTGGTCGCCACCCGTTGGTGGACACCGCACCCGCGGCGCACCCTGCTGCTCCCCGTGATCGCGCTCGTGGTGTGGTTCGGGGTGCTCACGGTGGGCGAGCTGCTCTTCGACTGGACCGCCTAGCGCCGGAGGGGGCGGCCTGGTCGACCTCAGCGCGGGCTGACCCGCAGGATCACGTCGTTGCCGCCGCCGTTGTCGGTGGTGACGAGCAGGTCGCCGTTCGCGGACTGCACGACCTGGCGGATCCGGCCGTACTGCTTGCAGCGCGCGGGGCGTGCGGACCTTCCGCAGCGTGGCCTGGGCGTTGAAGGTGAGGAACAGGACCCGGCTGGCCTTGAGGCAGGCCACGGCCAGCGTGCCGTCGAGGGCGCCCCACTTCGTGCCGTTGACGAACGACGCCACCGGACGTCGCCAGCGTGGGGTCGCCCGAGCGCCAGCGCGCCTTGACCTGGTGACCCGGCAGCGACGAGTCGGTCATCGGCACCGACTCGTTGTAGCCGGGCACCGGGTTGTAGCCGTAGTCGCCGCCGTTGACGAGCCGGTTCACCTCGTCGTCGCGGAAGGTGCCCTGCTCGATCGACCACAGCGTGCCGTCGGCGCGCTCGGTGACGCCCTGCACGTTGCGGTGGCCGAAGGTGTGCACGTAGCGACGCGGACCGGCCGCGGTCGCGAACGGGTTGTCCGGCCACGGCGCACCCGTGAACCGGTCCAGCCGCAGCGTCTTGCCACCCAGGGAGTCGAGGTCCTCGGGGTTGGTGCCGACCGCCGCGTCGCCCGTACCGACGAGCAGGGACCCGTCGGAGGTGACGATCATCCGGCAGCCGCCGTGCCGCCCGGAGCTGGTGGGGAAGCCGCCGACGAGGACCTTGTCCTCCTTGGCCTTCTTCATCCGCTTGTCCAGGGTCCACGCGGTGACGTGCACGTCGTGGCCGCCGGTGCCGGTGAACCCGCCCTGGCAGGTGTAGATCCGCCGGTTCTTCGCGAAGTCGGGGTCGACCTCGAGCCCCAGCAGCCCGGTCTCGCCGGACACCCACACCGAGCTGCTCGGGAACCTCACCCGCCGCACGTGCCCGTTGCGGAACAGCGACAGGGTCGCCCGGTCGCGCTGGGTGAACAGGAGCGCCCCGCCGGGCAGCGACCGCACGTCCCACGGGTGGTCGACGTTGCGTGACCACCGCCTTGACCTTGAGCTTGGGGACCTTGCGCGCCGCGGGTACGGCGGGCGAGGCCGCGCCCGCCGACGCCGCCATCTCCGACGCCGCTACCTCCGACGCGTGGGCCGCGGGGGCCGCCGGGACGAGCAGGGCCAGGACGAGCGACAGCAGCACCGAGCGCATAGGGGGCAACGTACCCATCACGGATGAGACCAAGGGGACTCCGCGCCCGATCCGGTCTCGGACGAAGGTAGACAGTCGACCAATTTCCGAGCTCGTCGGCCAGGAGTTCTCCACAGCACGGAAGAACCGCCGCCGTGTCCACCGGTGGCGGCCTCTCAAAGTCGGCCGACCGAACGCGCGACCACGCTGACGTCATGGATGAGGAACGCCTGCAGCAACACCTTCGCGCGCAGGACGGCGTCGTGTGCCGGCGCCAGCTGCTAGCCCTCGGTATGCCCGATGCGGAGATCGAACGCCGCTTGCGGCGCCGCGAGTGGGCGCGGATCCATCCAGGTGTGTACGTCAACCACACCGGCCCGCCGACGTGGGAGCAACGTGCCTGGGCCGCGGTGCTCTACTACTGGCCGGCGGCCTTGGCCGGCGTCTCGGCGTTGCACGCGTACAGGGTGCGCGGCTACACACCACCTCCGAACGCGCCGATCGAAGTCTGCGTCGACCGCGAGCGCCGCGTGCGGCGTCGTCCCGGGATCGTGGTGCGTCAACACGCGCGCTTCACGACGTTGTGCCAGATGCAGCTCGGGCCACCCCGGGAGACGCTGGAACAAGCCGCGATCGGGGTGGCGTCTCGCAAGCGAAGGCTGGACGCCAGCGTCGGCGTGCTGGCTGACCTCGTCCAGGACCGTCGGACCACGCCGAAACGTCTGTTGGCCGCCCTCGCCGTACGCACCAGACTCCGACACCGGGCGCTGCTGATCTCGATCCTGGCCGACGTCCGGTCTGGGGCCAACTCGGTCCTCGAACATCGCTACCTCGTCGACGTGGAGCGAGCCCATGGCCTCCCAGTTGGGGTCAGACAGCGACGGGTTTCCGTCGCCGGCCGCGTGACCTACCGCGACGTCGACTACCGGCCGCAGGGACTGAGCGTGGAGCTTGATGGGCGGCTGGGGCATTCATCAGTCGAGGACGAATGGGCCGACCTGCAGCGCGATGTCGACACCGTGAGGTCCGGCGGTATCACGCTGCGGGCCCGATGGATCCACGTGCTCGACCCCTGCCGGTTGGCGGGTGCGGTGGCCGCGATGCTCCGGGCGTTGGGCTGGACGGGTTGGATCACGCCATGTTCGGCCGACTGCCGAGCATTCTCGGCACCAGGTGCCGAGGATGCTCGGCAAACGGCGTGATCGACCCTGGTCCGGAGCGCCCTCGGAAATTGGTCGACTGTCTACCTATGTCCGAGCCACGCAACCCGTCAGAGCCAGCCGTTCCCCTCGGCGGTGATGACCGCCTCGGCGCGGTTGGCTGGCGCCGGTCTTGCCGATCGCGGCCGACAGGTGGTTGCGCACGGTGCCCTCGGAGAGGAACAGCTTCTGCGCGATGGCGGCCACCGAGGAGCCGTCGCGGGCGGCGCGGAGGACCTCGGTCTCGCGCTGGGTGAGCGGCGACTCGCCGGCCACGAGGGAGTCGGTGGCCAGGGCCGGGTCGACGACGCGCAGGCCGGCGTGCACCCGGCGTACGGCGTCGGCGAGCTGGGCGGCGGGGGTGTCCTTGACCACGAAGCCGGCGGCGCCGGCCTGGAGGGCGCGGCGCAGGTAGCCGGGCCGGCCGAAGGTGGTCACGATCAGCACCCGGGTGCCCGGGGCGGCCGCGCCGGACCTCGGCGGTCGCGGAGATGCCGTCGAGGCCCGGGCATCTCGACGTCGAGCAGGGCGACGTCGGGACGGTGCTCGAGCACCGCGGCCACGACGGCGTCGCCGGTCGCCGACCTCGGCCACCACCTCGAGGTCGGTCTCGAGGCTGAGCAGCGCGGACAGGGCGCCGCGGACCAGGGCCTGGTCGTCGGCGAGCAGCAGCCGGATGGTCACGTGCGCACCACCCGGAGCGAGAAGCCGGGGGAGAGCTCGCGTGGTGACGACCGTGGCGCCGACGTCGGACGGCGCGCTCGCGCAGCCCGGCCAGCCCCGAGCCGTGGCCCGCTCGGCGACGGCGCCGCGGCGCCGTCGTCGCGGACCTCGGCGCTGGTGGGGGTGAGCCGGACCTCGCAGTGCCGGGCGCGGGAGTGGCGGATCACGTTGGTGACGCCCTCGCGGACGGTCCAGGCGAACAGCTCGCGCAGCTCGGACGGTACGTCGTCGGTCGAGTTGGGCAGGTCGGCCTCGATCTCGGCGGCCCGCAGCGCGACCCGGGCGCGGACCAGCTCGCCGGGGAGGGTGATGCTCGCGGTAGCCCTCGACCGCGCGGCGTACGTCGGTGAGCGCGTCGCGGCTGAGCCGCTCGAGGTCGGCGATCTCGGCGCGGGCGCGTTCGACGTCGACGTCGAGAAGCTTCTGGGCGAGCTCGGCCTTCACCGTGATCACGGTGAGCGAGTGGCCGAGGATGTCGTGCAGGTCGCGGGCGAAGCGGGTGCGCTCGTTGTCGACGGCGAGGCGGGCGTTCTCGAGCTGGGCGTTGACCAGGTCGATGTTGCGGGTCATCACCGCGCGCAGGCCGAAGACCGCGACCGAGGCGGCCATGATCCCGAAGGCCGTGCCGACCTGGCTGCCCCAGTCCTCGCGGGCGCCGAGCGCGATGGTCCCGACGCACCAGGGCCGATCGCGATGGGGGCGGCCACCCGGAACGGGAAGACCATCACGCACGCGACGCTGATGTAGACCGTGCAGGCCAGCCCCGGCTCGCCGACGCAGCGCGACGGTGAGCGCGCCCAGCCCGACCAGGGCGCCGACGTAGGGCAGCGACCAGCGTGAGCGGCGGGGTGTCGACGAGCCGCTGGCGGTCGGCGCGGGCCCGCACCCACAGCGACATGTAGACGCGCCGCGAACGCGAGGGTGCAGGCCATGCCGAGCACGCCGCGCAGCCTCGTCGCGGTGCGCCCAGCCCTCGAGCAGCGGGTTGAGCAGGAAGAACAGCCAGATGCCGGCGAACAGCGGACCCAGCCGCCCGGTCGAGCCGGGGGTCGACACCCCCGGCACCGTCGTCTCAGAGCTGGGTCTGGCTCACAGTCGGTCACGGTAGTCACACCCGAGCGGTGTCCTTGCTCATCCGCCACGCCGCGCCGAGGACGAAGACGGCGAGCCAGCCGACCGCGTTGACCACGGCGTACCACGGCAGCTCGCCGGTGAGCGGCGCCCGGGTGATCTCGGCGACGCCGAACATCGGCGTCCACTGGGCGATGTGCCAGATCAGGCTGGTGTGGTCGTCGATCGGGATGAAGACGTTGCCGAGGAACGACATGCAGGGCCAGGCCCGGGCCGAGGATCTGCATGGCGTTCTCGCCCGGCACGAGGTAGCCGACGAAGACGCCGAGCGCCGCGAAGACCAGCGTGCAGACCACGGCCGAGGACCGCGCAGGCGACCCAGACGCCGACCGGCATGTCGGGCTTGCCCTGGACGAGGCCGGCGACGTTGACGACGGCCACGGCGAGCGCGCCCATGACCAGGGCCACGATCGCCTTCATCAAGATGTAGACGACCGGGCTGAGCGGCGTGAGCCGGAGCTGGCGCGACCAGCCCATGCGCGCGCTCCATGGCGACCATCGCGCCGGCCGAGGCCGCGGTCAGCGCGGCGCCGTACAGCGCCATCGAGACCATGATGTACGCCGCCACGTTGCCGTGGCCGACCGAGTCGTCCCAGCCCGCGGTGCCGCCGAAGGCGAAGAACAGGCCGGCCGGGAAGACCAGGGTGAAGAAGATGGTGCGGCGGTTGCGGAGCATCCGCTTCAGCTCGATGCCGAGCACGGTGCGGTTGAAGCCGCCGAACGGCGGGACCCTGCGGGCGGTGGGGTCGAGGGTGGACGTGGTCATCAGCTTCTCCTCGTGGGTCAGGCTCAGGAAGGCGTCCTCGAGACCCTTGCGAGGTGATCTCGAGGTCCCGGGCGTCGGTCTCGGTCAGCAGGTAGCGGGCCACGGCGTCGCTGTCCTTGGCGTGCACCAGCACGGTCTCGCCGCGGACCTCGACGCCGTCGACGCCACCGATGGCGGCGAGCCGGTCGGTGTCGGCGTCCGGGAGCGTGGCCCGGACCGAGCGGCCGGCGGCCAGCGCACGGATCTCGCGAGCCGGTGCCGTCGGCGACGATCCGGCCCTGGCTGATCAGCACGATCCGGTCGGCGTACTGGTCGGCCTCCTCGAGGTAGTGGGTCGCGAACAGCACCGTGCGGCCCTGCTCGGCGTCGCGGCGGATCGCGGACCAGAAGGTGCGCCGGCCCTCGACGTCCATGCCGGTGGTCGGCTCGTCGAGGAGCAGCAGCGCCGGGTCGGACAGCAGCGCCATCGCGAACCGCAGCCGCTGCTGCTCGCCGCCCGAGCACTTGGCCACCTTGCGGTCGGCGATGCCGGTGATGCCGGCGTTCGTCGAGCACCTCGTCGACCGGGCGGGTGTCGGCGAACAGGCTGGCGGTGTACTGCCACCGTCTCCCGCACGGTGAGGTCCTTGATCAGGCCGCCGGTCTGCATCACCGCGGACACCAGGCCGCGGGCGATCGCCTGGCGCGGCTCGAGGCCGAGCACGCTGCACCTCGCCGGTGGTGGGCCGCGAGAGCCCGAGCACCATGTCGATGGTCGTGGTCTTGCCGGCGCCGTTGGGGCCGAGGAAGGCGACGATCTCGCCCTGCTGGAGCTCGAGGTCGATGCCGCGCACCGCCTCGACGTCACCGAAGGACTTGGTCACCCCCGAGAGCGAGACCGCAGGTGCGCCGGCCGGCGCCACGGTCCTGGAGAGCTGGGTCTGTGTCATGGCTCCAGCGTGCTTCCGCGGCGGCCTCGGCCCTCGGGCGAGCGTCACGACCCCGGCGTGACAATTGTCAGCGCGCCGACGAGGGTGGCCGAGGCGGTGCCCTCCCGGCAAGGGCCTGGGCTGGGGCCGGGCCACCGCTCATCGAGCCTGTCGAGATGTCCGCAGGTCGGCTCCCAGCCTTCGTTGCGGTGGTCTCGACAGGCTCGACCGGCGTGGTCACCTGCAGCCTGAGGCCGGAGGGTCGAGACGGGCGCCTTCCTCGGCCACCCGCAAGGGTCAGAAGGTGTGCTCCGGCCCGGGGAACGTGCCGGCCTTCACGTCGTCGGCGTACGCCCGGGCGGCGTCGAGGAGGACGCCGTGCAGGTCGGCGTACTGCTTGACGAACTTCGCCATCCGGCCGGTGCGCAGGCCGAAGGCGTCCTGCCAGACCAGCACCTGGCCGTCGGTCTCGTTGCCGGCGCCGATGCCGATCGTCGGGATGCGGAGCTTGCGGGTGACCTCGCCGGCGACGTCGCCGGGGACCATCTCCATGACGACCGCGAAGGCGCCGGCGTCCTGGACCGCCTCGGCGTCGGCGAGCACCCGCGCGGAGGTCTCGCCGCGGCCCTGGACCCGGTAGCCGCCGAGCGCGTGCTCGGACTGCGGGGTGAAGCCGATGTGCGCCATCACCGGGATGCCGCCGCGGGTCAGCCGCTCGATCTGCGGCGCCATCTCGACGCCGCCCTCGAGCTTCACGCAGTGCGCGCCGCCCTCCTTCATGAACCGGACGGCGGTGAGGTAGGCCTGCTCGGGCGAGGCCTGGTA
Source organism: uncultured Actinomycetota bacterium (assembly GCA_963791175.1). Taxonomy (GTDB): domain Bacteria; phylum Actinomycetota; class Actinomycetes; order Propionibacteriales; family Nocardioidaceae; genus Nocardioides. Next base: position 265,768 of record CAWBRC010000003.1, on the reverse strand, counting down.
GGAGCCGAACGGCAGGTCGCCGACGACCAGCGCGCGCCGCGCCGACCGCGACACCGCGCGGGTCAGCGGGATCAGCTCGTCGACGGTGACCGGCAGCGAGGTCTCGTTGCCGTAGACGTTGTTGGAGGCGCTGTCGCCGACCAGCAGCACGTCGATGCCGGCCTCGTCGAAGGTCTGCGCGGCGTACTGCTCGTAGGCCGTGAGCATCGTGAACTTCTCGCCGCGCTCCTTCATCTCCCGCAGGTGGTGCGTGCGCACCCTCTTCACCGGGGCCGGAGCACGTCGCGGCTGGCCGGGCCGGTGCCGTACGGCGCGGTCTCTTCGGGGGTGGGCCGTGCTCATCGTCGAGCTCCGTTCGGGTCGTCTCGCAGCTCCCTGGTGGAGTCCACGGACTATCTGACAAGGCTAACGACGTACGCGCGGGTAACGGCCTGTGTCGCTGCGTCACCGGCCGCGGCGGCGTCCGCGGCGGCCTCGAGGTCGGCACCACGATCTTGCGCATCCGCAGCATCGCCTCGGTGGCGGCGGTGGCCCGGGCCGGGTCGGGGTCCTCCATCAGCTCGTAGAGCCGGCGTGGGGACGATCTGCCACGACAGCCCGAACCGGTCCTTGAGCCAGCCGCAGACCGACTCCTCGCCGCCGTCCGGCGGTCAGCGAGGTCCCAGTAGTGGTCGACCTCGGCCTGGTCCGCGCAGGTGACCGAGAACGAGATCGTCTCGGTGAAGCCGGCGTGCTCGGGGCCGCCGTTGATCGCCGCGGAAGGTCAGCCCGTCGAGGGTGAACTCACCGGCCATCACCGTGCCCGGCTCGCCCGGGCCGGACTCGGTGTAGCGGGTCATGTGGCCGATCGAGGAGTTCGGGAAGATCGTGGTGTAGAACTCGGCCGCCTCCTCGAGCTCGTGGTCGAACCAGAGGCAGGGGCTGATCGAGGCGTGTCGCGGCGAGCGTCATGCCGGGACAGACCGCAGCGCGTACGCCGACTCATCGGAGCGCCGCTCTCTAGACTCGCAGCGTGGACTTCTACTCCGCCTACGCCCACGGGTTCGCCCGGGTCGCCGCCTGCACGCTGCCGGTCGCGATCGCCGACCCGGCGGCCAACGCGCGCGCCGTGCTCGCGCAGGCGCAGGCGTGCCACGAGGACGGCGTGGCGGTCGCGGTCTTCCCCGAGCTGTGCCTGACCGGCTACGCCATCGACGACCTGCTGCCTGCAGGACACGCTGCTCGACGCCGCGCGGGACGCGATCGACGAGGTCGTGCGCGGCCTCCGCCGACCTGCTGCCGGTGCTCGTCGTCGGCGCGCCGCTGGTGCACGGCACCCGGGTGCTCAACTGCGCGGTGGTCATCCACCGCGGCCGGATCCTCGGCGTGGCGCCGAAGTCCTACCTGCCGACCTACCGCGAGTTCTACGAGCGCCGCCACTTCGCGCCCGGTGACGACCGGCGCGGCGCGACCATCGAGGCTCGGCGGCGCCAGGAGGTGCCGTTCGGCCCCGACCTGATCTTCACGCGCCACCGACGTCCCCGACCTCGACCTGCACGTCGAGATCTGCGAGGACATGTGGGTGCCGGTGCCGCCGAGCGCCGAGGCCGTCGCTGGCCGGTGCGACCGTGCTGGCCAACCTGTCCGGCAGCCCGATCACCGTCGCCCGGGCCGAGGACCGCCGGCTGCTGGTCCGCAGCGCGAGCGCCCGGTGCAACGCGGCGTACGTCTTCGCGGCGGCCGGGCCAGGGCGAGTCGACGACCGACCTGTCGCTGGGACGGCCAGACGATGGTCTACGAGTGCGGCGACCTGCTCGCCGAGGGCGACGCGGTTCCCCGACGGCCCGGTCGCACCGTCGCCGACGTCGACCTCGACCGGCTGCGCCAGGAGCGGCTGCGGCAGGGCACCCTCGACGACAACCGGCGTACGCACGACGACCGGGTCGCGCGAGTTCCGCACCGTCGAGTTCGAGCTCGACGCCCGACCGGCGACATCGGGCTGCGCCGCAAGGTCGACCGGTTCCCGTTCGTGCCCGACGACCCGGAGCGGCTCGCGCTCGACTGCTACGAGGCCTACAACATCCAGGTCTCCGGGCTCGAGCAGCGGCTCACCGCCATCGGCCAGCCCAAGGCGATCATCGGCGTCAGCGGCGGCCTCGACTCGACGCACGCGCTGATCGTCGCCGCCAAGGCCATGGACCGGCTCGGCCGCCCGCGCAGCGACATCCACGCGTTCACGATGCCGGGCTTCGCCACCGGCGACACCACCAAGTCCTACGCCACCCGGCTCGCCAAGTCGCTCGGCGTGCACCTTCGAGGAGCTCGACATCACCGCCCGCGGCGCGGCAGATGCTCGACGACATCGACCACCCGTTCGCCGACGGCGAGCCGGTCTACGACGTCACCTTCGAGAACGTCCAGGCCGGGCTGCGCTACGACTACCTGTTCCGGCTGGCCAACCACCGCGGCGGCATCGTGGTCGGCACCGGCGACCTGTCCGAGCTGGCGCTCGGCTGGTGCACCTACGGCGTCGGCGACCAGATGTCGCACTACAACGTCAACGCCGGCGTGCCGAAGACGCTGGTCCAGCACCTGATCCGCTGGGTGGCCGAGCACCGACCAGTTCGACGACGGAGACCAACGACCTCCTGCGAGGAGATCCTCGAGCAGGAGATCACCCCCGAGCTGATCCCCGTCGCGCGAGGGCGAGAAGCCGCAGGCCACCGAGGACTCGGTCGGCCCCTACGCGCTGCAGGACTTCACGCTCTTCCACGTGCTCCGCCGCGGCGACCGGCCCGAGCAAGATCGCCTTCCTGGCCTGGCACGCCTGGCACGACGCGGCGGCGGGGGAGTGGCCGCCCGGCTTCCCCGAGGACGCGGCGGACGTCGTACGACCTCGCCACGATCCGGCACTGGCTCGAGGTCTTCATCCAGCGCTTCTTCGCCAGCCAGTTCAAGCGCTCGGCGCTGCCCAACGGCCCCAAGGTCAGCGCCGGCGGCACCATGTCGCCCCGCGGTGACTGGCGGATGCCGTCGGACGCCGGCGCCCACCGCCTGGCTGGCCGAGCTGGAGAACGTGCCGACTGCCGAGTACACCTAGAGGTCGGCGGCCTCCACCGCCGCCGCGAGCGGCTCGAGGCAGGCGACGAGCTCGTCGACCTCGTCGGCGCTCAGGACGTCGTACGCCGGCGCGGCGAGCGCGTCGGTGCGCGCCTCGACCCGGTCCTTGGTCGCCCGGCCCGCGGCGGTGAACGTCCTTCGTCGTCGGTGACCAGCCCGCGCTCCTGGAGGCCGCGCCAGCACCTCGGCCAGGAGCGGCTGGGGCAGGTGGTGGATCCGGCCGAACTTCTCCGGCTCCATGCCCCAGTCGATGGCGAGGAGCATGTGCGCCTCGAGGCCGCCGACGCCCTCGGCGACCAGCGCGGCGATGTGGCCGTCACCGCGGTGCTCGCGGAGCAGGGTCGAGCGCGTGCCAGAGCCGGGCCACCGGCTCCTCGGGCGGGGTCAGCGCCCGCAGGCCGGCGTACAGCACCCGGCCCTCGGTCGGCGCGCTGTACGCCGCGCGCTCGGCCAGCTCGCCGGCGCGGACGACGCCGGGGGAGTCGGCGAGGTCGCCGAGCGCCGCCCGCATGCGCGGCCGTGCAGCCGCGCTCGCGGGCGGCGAGCGCCTGCTCGGGCGTCATCAGCGTCCAGACGTAGGGGATGTGCCGGGCCACCTCGCCCGGACCGAAGTTGTAGAACGCCGCGTGCACGACCTCCGCCGGCGCCAGCGCCCAGCGGCGCCGCGCGCCCGGCGAAGTAGCTGTCCCAGTAGTTGCGTGCGCCCAGCGGCACGAACTCGCTCGTGCATGGTGCTGGGAGTAGGCCACCTCGTGCAGCGTCCCGACGAGCGGGAAGAGGCGGCGGGCGGTCGCGGGCGAGGTGCGGTTCATGGTCTGCATGTCTCTACCACGAACGCCAGGCGCCCGATTCGACACCTTGTCGACTCGGTGCCTGCGCTGTGGAGGTTTCGAGACGGGCGCAGAGCGCCCTCCTCAACCACCGGTGGGCGACGAAGCTGCGCACAGCGTTCGACCCGGACGTGGCGCCTGGAACGGACCAACACTGCCCACCCCTAGGCTGGCCCCATGGGCAAGCAGGAAGACTTCGTGCTGCGCGCGCTCGAGGAGCGTGACGTCCGGTTCGTGCGGCTGTGGTTCACCGACGTGCTCGGGTTCCTCAAGTCCGTCGCGGTGGCGCCGGCCGAGCTCGAGGGCGCGTTCGCGGAGGGGATCGGGTTCGACGGCTCCGCGATCGAGGGGTTCGCGCGGGTCTACGAGTCCGACATGCTCGCCAAGCCCGACCCGTCGACGTTCCAGATCCTGCCGTGGCGCGGCGAGGGGCCGACCACGGCGCGGATGTTCTGCGACATCGTGATGCCCGACGGCTCCCCGTCGTACGCCGACCCGCGCTACGTCCTCAAGCGCACCCTGGCCACGGCGGCCGACAAGGGGTTCACCTTCTACACCCACCCCGAGATCGAGTTCTACCTGTTCAAGGACGCCCCGGAGCCGCGGCGTCGAGCCGGTGCCGGTCGACCGCAGCGGCTACTTCGACCACACCGCGCAGTCCAAGGGCGCCGACTTCCGCCGCGAGGCGATCACGATGCTCGAGTCGATGGGCATCTCGGTGGAGTTCAGCCACCACGAGGGCGGCCCGGGCCAGCAGGAGATCGACCTGCGCTACGCCGACGCGCTGAGCACCGCCGACAACATCATGACCTTCCGCACCGTGATCCGGGAGGTGGCGCTGAGCCAGGGCATCTGGGCGACGTTCATGCCCAAGCCGTTCACCACCCACCCCGGCTCGGGCATGCACACCCACGTCAGCCTCTTCGAGGGCGACCAGAACGCCTTCTACGAGGCCGGCTCGCGAGTACCAGCTGTCCAAGACCGGCCGGCAGTTCATCGCCGGGGTCCTCGCGCACGCGCAGGAGATCAGCGTCGTGACCAACCAGTGGGTCAACAGCTACAAGCGGATGATGTTCGGCGGCGAGGCGCCGTCGTACGTCTGCTGGGGCCACAACAACCGCAGCGCGATGATCCGGGTGCCGATGTACAAGCCGCTCAAGGGCCAGTCGACGCGCATCGAGCTGCGCACCGTCGACGCGGCGTGCAACCCCTACCTCGCGTTCGCGGTCGTGCTGGCCGCCGGCATGAAGGGCATCGAGCAGGGCCTCGACCTGCCCGCGCGAGGCGGAGGACGACGTGTGGTCGCTCACCGAGCGGGAGCGCACCAGCCTCGGCATCGAGCCGCTGCCCAAGAGCCTCAACGAGGCGATCGAGATCGCCGAGCGCTCCGAGCTGCTGGCCGAGACCCTCGGCGAGCACGTCTTCGACTTCTTCCTGCGCAACAAGCGCGCCGAGTGGGACGAGTACCGCGGCCAGGTCTCCGCCTTCGAGCGCGACCGGATGCTGCCGGTCCTCTAGCCGGTCGGCAGATGGCCGTCTACAGCGCAGGACCGGGTCGGCCGGCTGCGCCTGGTGCTGGCGATCGTGGTCGCCATCGGCGGTGCTGGCCGCCGTCCTCGCGGCGTTCATCCTCGCCGACGGCGAGCACCGCGCGGCCGGCGTCTTCGCGATGGTGGTGGCCGGGCTGCTGCTCGGCGCCGCGGGCTCCGGCGTTCCGGCTGCTCCGCGAGGCCGGCCGCCCGGCCAAGATCGCCACCGTGGTCACCGGGGTGCTCTGCCTGCTGTCCGGGCTCGGCGCTGGCCGGCACCTGGCTGGCCTTCCTGCTGCCGCTGATGGGGCTCGGCCTGCTGTTCCTCGCCCTGCTCCCCGACGACGTGGAGGACGCGTGACGCTGAACCGGATCCTGGTCGTGCAGCCCGAGGTCGACGACCCGCCGCACCTGTTCGGCGACTGGCTCGAGGAGGCCGGCTGCATGCTCGACGTCCGCCACCCGTACGCCGGCGACGCCGGTGCCCGACCCTCGACGGGTACGCCGGGCTGCTGGTGCATGGGCGGCGCGATGAGCGCCAACGACGACGACGTGCTCGACTGGATCGGCCCGGTCAAGGAGCTGATCCGCGACGCCGTGGCCGAGGGCGTCCCGACCCTGGGCATCTGCCTCGGCCACCAGCTGCTCGGCGCCGCGCTCGGCGGCCGGGTCACCCCCAACCCGCGCGGCCAGCAGGTCGGGCTGCTCGACGTCGGCTGGACCGACGAGGCGGCACGACGACCCGCTCTTCGCGCGGGCTGGCCACCCCGCGCCGCGGCGTCCAGTGGAACTACGACCTCGTGGTCGAGCCGCCCGCCGGCGCGGTGGTCCTGGCGCAGACCCCGGACGGCGAGGTCCAGGTCGGCCCGCTTCGCGCCCGACGCGCCTGGGGCGTCCAGCTGCACCCCGAGGTCGACGAGACGATCGTCGGCACCTGGGTCACCGACTCCGAGCGGGCCGAGCTCGCCGACCGCGGCCTCGACGCCGACCCGCTGCTCGCCGAGATCAAGGAGGCCCGGGAGGAGCTCGACCACGCCTGGGCGCCGCTGGCCGCGGGCTTCGCCGACGTCGCGCTGGGACCAGCGCCCCGAACCTGGCGCCCTGAGCGTGCCGGGCAGCCAGACCCTCCACCACGAAGGGCACCTGACCCGGCTCGGCTTCCAGGACCCCGAGCAGTCGCTGGCGAACCTCGCGGCGCTCGGCGAGGCCGGCCGAGCCGCTGCTCGCCCTGCTCGCCCGCACCGCCGACCCCGACCTCGCGCTCGCCTCGCTGGTCCGGCTGGTCGAGGCCGCGGGGCCGCAGGAGGCCGAGCGGATGCTCGCGGGCGCTCGTCGACGACGAGGGCACCGCGATGCGGCTGCTCTCGGTGCTCGGCGCCAGCGAGGCGCTGGCCGACCACCTCTGCCGCCACCCCGAGCACTGGCGCGAGCTCACCGACCCGACGATGGGCTCGACCCGCCCCGCGGCGTACGCCGTCCGCGAGGAGCTGCTCGCGCGCCGTCGGCGCCGACCCGCACGACGACCGGCGCCGACCGCGACCGGCCCGACGACGAGGCGGTGGACGCGCTGCGGGTGGAGTACCGCCGGCGTCCTGCTCCGCCTGGCCTCCCGCGACCTGACCCACCACCTCGGCGTCGACGACGCCGCCGCCGAGCTCTCCGACCTCGCCGCCGGCACCCTCGACGCCGCGCTGGCCGTCGCCCGCCAGCGGGTGGGCGACGACGCGCCGCGAGGCCCGGCTGGCGGTCATCGCGATGGGCAAGTGCGGCGGCCACGAGCTCAACTACGTCTCCGACGTCGACGTGATCTTCGTGCACGAGCCGGCGGACGGCGCCGACGCGGACCGGGCGCTCGGCCGCGACCCAGCTGGCCAGCCACCTGATGCGGGTCTGCTCCGAGCACACCGGCGAGGGCACCATCTGGCCGGTCGACGCGGCGCTGCGGCCCGAGGGCAAGGCCGGTCCGCTGACCCGCACCCTGGCCAGCCACCAGGGCTACTACGAGCGCTGGGCGAGCACCTGGGAGTTCCAGGCGCTGCTCAAGGCGCGGCCGGTCGCCGGCGACCTCGAGCTCGGCCGGCAGTACGTCGAGATGGTCCAGCCGATGGTGTGGAGCGCGGTCGAGCGGGACGGGTTCGTCGAGGACACCCAGGCGATGCGCCGCCGGGTCATCGAGCACATCCCGGCCCACCACGCCGAGCGGCAGCTCAAGCTCGGCTCGGGCGGGCTGCGCGACGTCGAGTTCGCCGTCCAGCTGCTGCAGCTCGTGCACGGCCGCGCCGACGAGCGGATCCGCTCGCCGACGACGCTGAGCGCGCTGGCCGAGCTGACCCGCGCCGGCTACGTCGGCCGCGAGGACGGCGAGGCGCTGCACGAGCGCCTACGCGTTCCTGCGCACCCTCGAGCACCGGATCCAGCTGCTACCAGCTGCGCCGCACCCACGTCGTACCCGAGGACGAGCGGTCGCTGCGCCGGCTCGGCCGGAGCATGGGCTACACCAAGGAGCCCGGTCGCAGACCCTCGACCAGCGAGTGGCAGCACCACCGCCGCGAGGTGCGCCGGCTGCACGAGAAGCTCTTCTACCGGCCGCTGCTCACCGCGGTGGCCCGGCTCGCCGGCGACGAGGCCCGGCTCACCCCCGAGGCGGCGACGCCAGCGGCTGGCCGCCCTCGGCTTCGCCGACCCGGGCGCCGCGCTGCGCCACCTCGAGGCGCTCACCTCCGGCGTCACCCGCACCGCGAACATCCAGCGGCAGCTGCTGCCCGGCGATGCTCGACTGGTTCGCCGAGGCGCCCGACCCCGACGCCGGGCTGTTCGGCTTCCGCAGGCTCAGCGAGTCGCTCGGCCGCACGCCGTGGTACCTCAAGACGCTGCGCGACGAGGGTCAGGTCGCCGAGCGGCTGGCCCGGCTGCTCGCCACCTCGCGCTACGTCTCCGACCTGCTCGAGAAGGAGCCGGCCGGGCGTGCGGATGCTGGGGGAGGACCTCACGCCGCTGTCGACGTCGGAGCCGATCGTCGAGGAGATGCTGGCGGCCGCCGGCCGGCGCGACGACCCCGAGGCGGCGGTGCGCGCGATCCGCGCCGTACGCCGCCGCGAGCTGTTCCGCGTCGCGGCCGGCGACATGCCTCGGGCCTGATCGACGTCGCCGACGTCGGCGCCGCGCTCTCGCGGATCACCGACGCGACCCTCGAGGCGACGCTGCAGGTCGTGCATGGCGTCGGTGGCCGCGGCCGAAGGCCTCGACGCCCCGCCGGCCCGGATGGCCGTCGTCGCGATGGGCCGCTACGGCGGCTTCGAGCTGTCCTACGGCAGCGACGCCGACGTGCTGTTCGTGCACGAGCCGCACGAGGGTGTCGACCAGCACGAGGCGTCGTCGTACGCCATCGCCGTGGCCAACGAGCTGCGCCGGCTGCTCGCGCTGCCCGGCGGCGACCCGCCGCTGGAGGTCGACGCCGACCTGCGGCCCGAGGGCAAGCAGGGCCCGCTGTCGCGCAGCCTCGAGTCGCACGCGGCCTACTACGCCAAGTGGTCGAAGGTCTGGGAGGCCCAGGCGCTGCTCCGCGCCGACGCGGTGGTCGGCGACCCGGAGCTGCGGCAGCGGTTCGAGCGAGCTGATCGACCCGCTGCGCTACCCCGAGGTCGGGACTCTCCGAGGACGACGTCGTCGAGGTACGCCGGATCAAGGCCCGCGTCGACCAGGAGCGGCTGCCCCGCGGCGCCGACCCGCAACAGCCACCTCAAGCTCGGCCGGGGCGGTCTCGCCGACATCGAGTGGACCGTGCAGCTGCTGCAGATGCAGCACGCCGCGACGGTGCCGGGGCTGCGCACCTCGCGGACCCTCGAGGCGCTCGCGGCCGCGGCGCGAGGCGGAGCTGCTCTCCGAGTCCGACGCCGACACGCTGGTCGCGCGGCTGGCGGAGGGTGAGCCGGGTGCGCAACGCGATCACCCTGGTCCGCGGCCGGGGCAGCGACCAGCTCCCGCACGACATCCGCGAGCGCGCCGCGGTCGCGAACGTGCTCGGCTACCCGGCCGGCGCCACCGACGAGATGGTCAACGACCACCTGCGGACCATGCGGGTCTCGCACGCCGTCGTGGACCGGGTGTTCTGGGCATGACGGCCGAGCCGGTCGCTGAGCCCGCCGCCACTCCGGGATCACGCTGCGGGTCCACCAGCAGGAGGCGCTCGCCGCGCTGGCCGCGGCGTGGACGGCCGGCACGCACCCGCGCCTGGGTGGCGCTGCCGCCCGGCGCCGGCAAGACGCTGGTCGGGCTGATGACCGTCCGCGACCGGGTCGCCGCCGGCGCGGTCGGCAAGGCCGTGGTCCTCGGGCCCGAACACCGCCATCCAGGGCCAGTGGGCCGCCCAGGCCGCGCGCGCTCGGCCTCGACGTCGGCACCGACCGGTCGCTGGCGCACGACGGTCACCGCGCTGACCTACCAGGCGCTCGCGGTCTTCGACCCCGACGACGAGGTCGACGACGACGGGCAGGCGTCGCCGGTGGTTGAGGAGTTGCGCAGCAGCTGCTCGAGACCCCGGTGACCTTGCCGCGCGTTCCGGTCGCACCTCACCGGTTTCGAGACGGGCGCAGAGCGCCCGTCACTCGAGACCCGACCACCGCGCCCCGACCGACGCGCCACCCTGCTCGACCGGCTGCACGAGAACGGCCGCGCGTTCATCGAGCAGCTGCAAGGACGCCGGGCCGCTGCTGCTCGTCCTCGACGAGTGCCACCACCTGCTCGAGGTGTGGGGCCGGCTGATCGGCGAGCTGCTCGACCAGCTGCCCAACGCGCTGGTCCTCGGGCTCACCGCGACCCCGCCCGAGGCGCTCACCGCCGACCAGGCGCTGCTGGTCGACGAGCTGTTCGGGACGCCGCTCTACCGGGTCTCGATCCCGGCGGTGGTCAAGGTCGGCGACCTGGCGCCGTTCGTCGAGCTGGCCTGGCTGACCACCCCGACGCCGAGCGAGGACGACTGGCTGGCCGAGGAGGCCGAGCGGTTCCGGGAGCTGGTCACCCAGCTCACCGACCCGTCGTTCGGCTCGATGCCGTTCCTGCAGTGGCTGGACGCCCGGTTCGTGGCCAGCCGGTCGCCGTGGCTCACGCTGGTCAAGGAGCAGCCGGACGTGTGCCGCGCCGTGCTGCGGCTGCACCACGTCGGCATGATCGGGCTGCCGAGCGGCGCCCGGATGCAGGAGGAGCACCGCTCCGCGCCGACCGCGGACGACTGGGTGCTGCTCGTCGACGACTGGCTGCACCGGCCGGCTCACCAAGACCGGGCTGCCCGAGGACGAGCAGGTCGTCGAGGCGGTACGCCGCGCGCTGCCGTCGGTCGGCTACCAGTGGACCAAGCGCGGGCATCCGCCGCGGCCGCAGCCCGGTCGACCGGGTGCTGGCCCGCAGCGAGTCGAAGACGCGCCGCCGTCGTCGAGATCTGCGCCCACGAGCACCTCAACCTCGCCGAGCGGATGCGGATGCTGGTGCTCTGCGACCACGAGCGCGCCGGCGCCACGCTGCCCGCCGACCTCACCGGCGTCATCGACCAGCAGGCCGGCTCGGCGCACGCGATGCTCGAGCGCGCTGGTCGCGGCCCCCGAGACCGAGCGGGCTCAACCCGATGCTGGTCACCGGCAAGACGGTCGCCGGCGCCGCGGCGACGCTGACCGGCGTTCCTCGCCTGGCTGCCCGACCGCGACGCTGGCCGGCAAGCTGCGGGTCGAGCCGCTCGACGGGCTCGACGCTGCAGCAGGTGGTCGGCCCGTGGGAGACCCGGCACTGGGTCGGCCTGGTCACGACGTACTTCCAGGACGGCCACTGCCAGGTCCTCGTCGGCACCCGCGCGCTGCTCGGCGAGGGCTGGGACGCCAAGCGGATCACCGGGCTCGCCGACGTCACCGCGGTCACCACGATCACCTCGGTCGTGCAGACCCGCGGTCGGGCGCTGCGCACCGACCCGCTGTGGCCGGAGAAGGTCGCGGTCAACTGGTCGCTGGTCTGCGTCTCCGACAAGCACCCCAAGGGCGGCAACGACTGGGACCGGCTGGTCCGCAAGCACACCGGCTACTTCGGCATCGACCCCGAGGGCCAGATCGTCGACGGCGTCGCGCACCTCGACCCGACGTTCTCGCCGTTCGTGCCGCCACCGGTCGCCGAGTTCGACGCGGCCAACGCGCGAGCCGTGGTCCGCAGCGAGCAGCGCGCCACCATCCGCGAGCAGTGGCACGTCGGTCAGCCGTACGTCGACGCCGCGGTCTACGGCATCCGGATCAAGGAGCGCGGGCTCGCCGGGCGCTGGCGGCTTCGGGCTCGGCGCCGGCCCGGCCGACGTCGTGCTCCGGCCGGACGCCGCCGAGCTGCGCGGCCTCCGCCGGCACCGCGACCCGCGACCGGGCCACCTCGCTGCTCGTCGGCGCCGGCGTGCTCGCGGCGCTGGTGGCCGGCGTCGCCGGGGCGCCGCTGGTGCTGGCCGGGGGAGTGCTGGTCGGCGCTGGCGGCGGCGTCGCCCGGGTCCGCAGCCACCTGCGCCACGGCGAGGAGCTGCTGCACGCGGCCGAGGAGGCGCCGTCGGTCATCCGGATCGCCTCCGCGGTCGCCGACGGGCTGCTCGCCGCCGGGCTGGTCCGCCGCGGCGCCGACTCGGTCGAGGTGGTGCTCGACCCGGAGGGGGAGTACCGCTGCGTCCTCCACGACGTCGACGAGGTCGAGGCCGAGGTCTTCGCCGACCGCCCTCGACGAGGCGGTCTCGCCGATCAACCTGCCGCGCTACCTGCTGCCGCGCTGGGTGCGCACCAAGCGGGACATCACCTGGTGGCGGTCGACGTGTGGGCCGGCTTCGGCCGGCTCCGGCCCGACGGCGTGGTCTGGCACGCCGTCCCGACCGTCCTCGGCGTCAACGCCGAGCGGGCGGCGGCGTACGCCCAGGCCTGGGACCACTGGGTCGGCGGCGGCGAGCCCGTCTACACCGGCTCGCCCGAGGGCCAGGGCATCCTCGCCGCCCAGCAGGGCACCGACCCGTTCGCCGCCAGCACCGTGATGCGGAGGCAGTGGGCTGACCCGCTCTAGGTCGGCGTCCCGTGCCGACCGTGCCGGTGCTCCACGATCGTCGCGTCCGCGTCGAACTTGGGGTCGGCGACGAGGTACTGCGCCGACAGGCTGTCGTGGCGGTGCGGGCGCGGGCGGACCGGCTCGGGGATGACGCGGCCCTCGGCGCTGTCCCACACCCGGTCCGCGAAGGCCCACATCCGGCGGGCCGCGAGCCCGAAGATGCCGGTGTGCGGCGACCGGGGGTGCGGCCGGGTCGGGCCGTGGGTCTCGGCCTCGAAGACGCGCCGGGCCAGGGCGTCGACCTCCTCGGGATCGCCGTGCCGGACCAGCGCGCCGACCATGGCCCGCTCGCTCCGGTTGTGCTCCTCGAGCTGGGTGTGCGCGGTCTCGAACAGGTCGCGCCACTGGAGGTGGATCGCGTGCGCCTCGCCGTACAGCTTCCCCTTGAGCAGGGCCAGCGTGTGCTCGAGCCGGCGGGCCACCTCCAGGTACGCGTGGCTCACCCCGTCCCCGTCGGGTACGTCGTGCCGCACGCGGGCCACGAGGACGTCGTCGACCGCGGCCAGGTGCCGGCAGGTGGCCGCCATGAAGGTGTCGATGGCTGCGTAGTTGTCCCGCGGCCGGTGCGGGTCGCGATGGGGCGCCAACGCCTCGCCGAGCCGCTCCTCCAACGAACGCTGAGTCGCTTCGGTCATCAGGACCAGTGCGTCGCCGTGCGCCATCTCACTCACCTCGCGAGCAAGGCGTGGCTGACGCCGTTGCGGCCGTCAGACCGCCTCTTCCCAGTGTGTACCTGTGTGTCACACGAGGCAACGACGGCGCCGGTTCAGTGGGCGCCGGGTCAGGGGCGCCGGTTCAGTCGGCGAGCGCCGCGAACGCGCCGGCGCCCCAGGCCGCCGCGAGCGCAGCGCCGTACGCCGCCACGAGAACCAGCGTGACCAGGTGCGTCCGCCGGACCCGGGTGGGCAGGACGGCACCGTGCGTCCAGAGTGCGACCAGGCTCGACCACCCGGCCAGCCCAGCCGCGAGCGGCCCGAAGAACACGGTGACGAGGGTGCCGAGCAGCCAGACCAGGTCGACGCCGGGTGGCTGCCACCAGGTCCCCGCCGCGTGGGGCACGAGCACGAACACCGCGAGGCCGGCCGCGCTGGCCGCGGCCACGCCGAGGGCCAGGCGCGCGTCCGCCGCGGCACGGTGCTGCTGCGCCACGGTCGCCACGGTCGCCACGGTCATGCCCACAGGATCGCAGCCGGGTGCCGGGCGCGCCATGGTCCGTCATCCATTTCGGGGTCACCGATATCGGGCAACCCGGATGGGGCACAGTGAGTCCATGACTGCCGACGACGCGACCAGGGCCAAGGGCGCCGAGCTGCTCCGCCTCCACCAGGACGAGACGCTGCTCACCCTCGTGAACGTGTGGGACGTGGTCAGCGCCAAGACGGTCGCCGCCGTCGACGGGCACCGACGGCGCTGGCCACGGCCAGCCACTCGATCGCCGCGTCGTTCGGCTACCAGGACGGCGAGAACATCCCGCTCGACCTGATGCTCGAGCAGGTGAAGCGGATCGTCGACGCCACCGACCTCCCGGTGACCGCGGACCTCGAGGGCGGGTACGGCGACGCGCCCGAGACGATCCGTCGGGCCATCGGGCTCGGCGTCGTCGGCGCCAACATCGAGGACCAGCTCAAGCCCCTCGACGAGGCGGCCCGCCAGGTCGAGGCGATCATGAAGGTCGCCGAGGAGGAGGGCGTCGACTTCGTGCTCAACGCCCGCACCGACGCGTTCGCGCTCAACCGCAAGGGCGACCCGGCCGAGAACCTCGCCGAACGCCATCGAGCGCGGCAAGGCCTACCTCGACGCCGGCGCCCCGGTGGTCTTCGTGCCCGCGATGCTCACCGAGGACCAGATCCTCGCGCTGGTCGAGGCCTTCGGCCCGCAGCGGCTGACCACGATCGGCATCCCCGGCAACCCGTCGCGCGACTGGCAGCAGGAGCACGGGGTCGCGCGCACGTCGTACGGCCCGCTGTCGCAGAACGTCGCCCTCACCGCGCTCCAGGAGCTGGTCGAGGAGGTGCACCGCGGCGGCGGCGTGCCGTCCAACCTGCGCATCCTCAACTGACGTCGGTCCTGGCCCAGAGGGCCTTTGGCCCTGCCGCCGGTGCCGGCGCCGCGGGACGCTGTGCAGGTGGCCCGCCGCACCATCGACCCCGTCGACACGATCTGGCTGAACATGGACCGCGCCGACAACCTGATGGTCATCGAGAGCCTGATGACCACCAGTGGTCGGCTCGACCGCGATCGGCTGGCCGCGGTGATCGAGGAGCGAGTCGTGTCGCGCTACCCGGTGTTCCGCCAACGCCCCGGCCGGGCCGTCCTGCCGGGGCTGCTGCCGCGGTGGGAGGACGACCCCGAATTCGACCTGGCCCGGCACCTCCACGTCGGCGAGCTGCCCGCGCCGGGCGGTGACGGCGCCCTCCAGGAGTACATCGCCGGCCAGCTCGACCGCCCACTGCCGCGGGACCGACCGTTGTGGGAGGTGCACCTGCTGCAGGGGTACGGCGGGGGCTCGGCGGTCTACTCCCGGCTGCACCACTCCCTGGCCGATGGGATCGCGCTCACCCAGGTGCTCCTCTCGCTCACCGACGCGAGCCCCGAGGGCACCCTCGTGGTCGACGACGCACACCCCGCCCACCACCACAGCGTCGTCGAGCTCGGCAGCCACCTGGTCGGCAGCGTGCTCTCGCCGTGGCGGGCGGTCTCGACGACGCGGCAGGCGATCTCGCTGACCTTGCAGACGACCGGCGTGGCCACGAAGCTGCTGCTGGCGCCCCGGCCGTCGTCGTCCATCACCGGCAAACCGGGGCCGCGCAAGAGGGCGGTCTGGGGGCATGCCGTCCCCTTGGCCGCGATCAAGGAGACCGCGCACGGCACCGGCACGACCGTCAACGACGTCGTCGTGGCCGCGCTGGCGGGTGCGCTCAGCACCTACCAGGTCGAGCACGGGGACGAGCCGATCGACGTGCCCACGATGGTTCCGGTCAACCTGCGGCCGGACGACCAGCCCCTGCCGGAGGAGCTCGGCAACAGGTTCGCGCTGGTCCTGCTGACGCTTCCCTCCGGGCTGCGCACGCCGTTCGAGCGGCTGGCCGAGACCACCCGACGCATGTCGGCGATCAAGGACTCCCCGGAGGCGTGGCTGACCTTCGGCATGATCCGGGGCATCGGCCGTACCGGTCCGACGATGGAGCGCTACCTGGTCGACTTCTTCGCCAACAAGGCGACCGGGGTGACCACCAACGTCCCCGGCCCCGCCACGCCCTGCTACCTGGCGGGAGAGCGGGTGGTGGCGATGCTGGGCTGGGCCCCCGAGTCGGGGCGACAGACGCTCGGCACCTGCATCTTCAGCTACGACGGGCGCCTGCACGTCGGTTTCAAGGTCGACACCGCGACCATTGCCGATCCCGAGGCACTGGTCACGGCCTTCGACGCCGAGCTCGCCGCGCTGCGCCGACTCGGTCACGCGCAGGCGTCGGCCACGGGCTGACCGGCGGTTGCAAGGTCGCTGCAACCGCGGCGCACGACCGTGGCGGCATGACCACACCAGCACCCGTCGACCGGTTCCTCTCCGAGCTCAGCTCCGGCGCCGGCATCACCCCCGACGCGTGGGCGCCCGACGCCCGGCTCGACGCGACCGTGCCGCACTGGCGGTTCGAGCGGGACGGCGCCGAGGCCGTCGCCGCCGAGCTGTCCGGCTGGTACGACGCGCCCACCACGATCGAGTCCGCGGTCCGCCGCCCGATCCCCGGCGGCGAGGCCGTCGAGCTCGACCTGTCGCTGGACCGAGGACGGCGTCCCGCACGCCGCCCACCAGCTGCACCTGCTCACCGTGGACGGCGGCCGGATCCGCCGGGACACTGTCTTCTGTGGCGGTCGCTGGCCAGCCGCACTGCTGGCCGAGATGGAGGCCGCTCGTGAGCACTGAGACCGGCCCCCTGACCGCCGGGAGCCTCGACGAGCTGGTCGCCGGCGCCACCGACCGGGTCGAGGTGCGCAGCTCCGACGCCAAGTCCGGCTCCCGGTTCGAGACGCTGCGCATCGACGGCGTGCCCCACTTCCTCAAGACCCTGAGCGCCGAGGACGACTGGATCATGCGGGTCACCGGCAACGACTCGAACTGGGAGTACAAGGTCTGGCGGGCCGGGCTGTACGCCGAGACACCGACGGTCATCGACCACACCGTCGTGGGCATGGCCCTCGAGGGCACCGGGCCGAGCGCCCGGCTGTCCATCCTGATGAGCGACTGCGGAGCCGACCTGGTGCCGCCCGGCGACGACGTCGTTCCGGCGCCGCACCACGCCGACTGGATCGACCACATGGCGCAGATGCACGCCCACTTCCTGGGCTGGCACGACGACCTCGGCCTCCAGGACCTCTCCCGCCGCTGGATGTTCTTCGCTCCCGAGACGATCGCGCCCGAGCTCGAGGCCGCCGACGTGCCCGGGCCGATCGCGGTCGCCCACCAGGGCTGGGGGCTGCTCCCGGAGCGCGCCCCGCGGCTGCACGACCTCGTCCGCGGGGTGCACCGCGACCCGGCCGGCCTCAGCGTCGCGCTGCGCGCCACGCCCGCTGACCTTCGTCGCCGGCGACTGGAAGTTCGGCAACGTCGGCCACCGACCGGACGGCCGGACCATCCTGATCGACTGGGCCTACCCGGGCGAGGCTCCGCCGTGCTGGGACCTGGTCTGGTACCTCGCGCTCAACCGGGCCCGACTCCCGGAGAGCAAGGAGGCGACGATCGCCCGCTACCGCGAGCGGCTCGAGGAGCACGGGGTCGACACCACCGACGTGGTGGGACCGCCAGCTCGGACTGAGCCTTCGTCGGCATCGCCGCGGTCTTCGCCTGGGAGAAGGCGGTCGGCGACCAGGCCGAGCTCGACTGGTGGGAGCGCGCGGCACTCGACGGGGCCGGCTGGCTGTGAGCGCAGTACGCCGGCCTGGCCGACACCTGGGCGACCGACGCGTCGCTCGCCTACGGGCCGATGGCCCGGCATCTCGTCGCGCGGAGCCCGTTCGACCTGCTCGGCGCCCGGGCGCTGGACGCCGGTGCCGGCTCGGGCGTGGCCGGGGACGCGCTGCGCGCCTGCGGCGCACGGGTCGTCGCCGCAGACCGCGAGTTCGACATGGCGTCGTACGGCGCCCGGCCGGCGGTGACCGCCGACGTCGTCGCGCTGCCGTTCCGGGATGGTTCCTTCGACGTCGTCGTCGCGGCGTTCGTCGTCAACCACCTCCCCGACCCGGTGGCCGGGCTCTGCCGAGCTGCGCCGCGTCACCAGGCCGGGGGGAGCGGTCCTGGTCTCGACGTTCTCGATCGACCGCGCGGCGGCCAAGGGAGCGGTGGACGGCACGGCCGCGGCGTACGGGTTCGTCGCCCCGGACTGGTACGCCGACCTCCAGGTCTACGCGAACGCCATCGGCGGGACCGCAGCGGTGGAGCGGGTGCTGGACGCCGCCGGGTTCGGCCGATGGAGCGTGACCGAGGAGCCGGTCGACGTGGGACTCGTCGACGCTGCCGACGTGGTGCGCTACCGGATCGCGGTGCCGCACCTCCATGCCTTCGTCGGCTCCCTGTCCGCCGACACCCGGGCCGCGTTCGTCGCCGAGGCGGTCGAGGCGGTACGCCGGACCGACGAGCGGTTCGCACCGGTCGTCGTCGAGGCCGTGGCCCTGGTCTGAGTCATCCCAGGCGGGCGCCGGCCACCCGCCGGAAGGCCTCACCGTGGTCGCCGGCCTCGCGGGCGACGTGCTCGGCGAGGAGGTTCGCCGTGCTCCGCGCGTGCGGCGACCCGGTCGCATCGGCGACGTCCGCAGCCAGCCACCACCCCTCCAGGGCGGCGACGTCCGCGAGCCGGTCGAGGTCGGCGTCCAGCTGCGGGAGGTCGAGCCGTTCGCCGAGGCGAGCCGCGGCCGTCGTTCGGACCAGCCGGGCGAGGACGGCGTAGCGGTCGTCGCCGCGCTCCTCGGCCGCCGTGGCGACCCGGTCGGCCGCGTCGCGTGCGCCGCTGTCGTCGCGGCCGGCCAGCGCCAGCCGGGCGGAGGTCAGCCCCAGCCGCTGGTCGAACCGCCACTTGTTGTGGAACCACCGGGCGCCGGACTCGTGGGTGGCGACCGCGAGCAGGGCGGCGGCGTCGTCGAGTCGACCGGTGCGCAGCTGGCAGTCGGCGACGTCGAGCTGGCACTGCGCCGCGATCTCCTGGCCGGCCGCCTGCTCCAGCCCCGCCAGGGCCAGCTCCTCCGACCGGGGGTCACCCAGGTTGCGCAGCAGCCAGCTGCGGTAGGTCTGCTCGAGCCCGCCGTACCGGACCCCGGTCCCGCGCCGCTCGACCTCCAGGGCCAGGCGGTCGAGGAGCCGCAGCGAGTCCGCGGCGCGGCCGAGCAGGCCGTAGGCGTGGGCCGTCATCTGCAGCGTGTGCTCGACCCAGTAACCGTGGCGGCCGCGCAGCGCGTCGGCGCCGACCACCGGCTCCAGCGCGGCGAGCGCCTCGATCGGTCGCCCCTGGTGGACGCGGAGCACTCCGGTCCACGCCGGCAGCCCGAGCTCCGCCGGAGCGCCGGTGGCCTCGGCCAGCACTGTCTCCGCCTCGCGCAGGTCCCCGAGACCTCGGTGGCTGAAGGCGACCGCGATCAGGCTGCTGGCCCGCACGGTGGCGTCTGTGGCCATCGCGGAGGCGGCCCGGCCGAGCCGGATCGCGGTGTCAGGTCGTGGCGGTTCCGGGCCGTCCACGCGCGCAGCTCGAGCGCCTCTCCGGTGTCATCGGTGGCCATCGCGGCGACCGCGTCGGCATCGGCACCGTCGAGGTCGCCTCGAGACATCCGCACCCGGCTCCGCTGCAGGCGCAACGGGCCGCTGTCCTGCAGCGCCACGGCCTCGTCCAGCAGCCGCTCGGCGCCGGCCAGGTCGAGCCGGCTCAGCGCGACGTCGGCCGCGCTCGCGAGCGCCGTCGCCGCCAACCCGCGGTCGCCGCCCTCCCGGGCGTGCCGGGCGAGCTCGAGCGGCGGAGCATCCGGCCGGGAGCCCAGCACCTCGGCGGCGCGCAGGTGCAGCCAGGCCCGGCGGGCGGCCGTGGCGCCTCCCGCGACCGCGAGCCGGACCAGCTCGTGCCGAAAGGCCAGCGCGCCGTCGCGCTCGACCAGGAATGCCTGGCGGAGGCCCACGTCGAGCTGCTCGAGCACGGCCAGCGGTGCCGCGCCGGTGACCGCGGCCAGCAGGTCGAGGTCGATGCCGGCCCCGAGCACCGCAGCGGCCTGCAGGGTCGCCTCGGCCGGCCCGGTACGCCGGAGCCGGGCGGCCACCGCTTCGCGGAGCGAGCTGGGGACCTCGTCGCGGCCCGGATCGCCGGCGCGGGCCAGCTCGGTGAGCAGCAGCGGGTTGCCACCGCTGCGCTCCAGCAGCTCAGCTGCCCGGTCGGCCCCCACCAGCTCGGCCACCTCCGCGGCGCCGAGCGGCGGCAGCCTCACGTGCGTGTCGACCCCGATGCTCGCGGCCGCCAGGTCGCGGAGCGCGGCGACCACCAGCAGCGGGAGCTCCTGGCGCCGGTGCACGTGCCCGAGCCAGGCCCACGTCACCGGGTCCGCCCCGTCGGCGTCGTCGAGGACGAGCGCGGTGCCTGTCCCCGTGGGCAGCGACCGCACCGCCTCGTCGAGGTGGGCGAAGACCCGCAGGCTCAACGCGTCCGCGGTGGCGCCCGGCCCGGGCAGTCCGCTCGCGACCGACCACTCATCGGGCGTCACCCCGGCCAGCCGCCCGGCCAGCGCATCGAGCACCGGCTGCAGGGCCAGCTCGCCCGCCTCCGCCCGGCCTCGAAGCACGACCGCCCCGCGGGCCACGGCGTTCGCCGCCCACCGGTCGAGCAGGGCGGTCTTGCCGGCACCGGGCTCCCCGCTCACCACGACCACCCGGGCGCCTGTCCGCGCCCGCTCGAGCTCGCCGTCCAGCAGGTTCATCTCCGTGGCCCGGCCCACGAGGAGGCGGCCCGCCGGCCCGGGCGCCGGTGCGGGGGCCGGCTCCTCGCGCAGCAGCGCCTCGTGGAGCGCGCGGGTCTCGGGGGCGGGGTCGACACCGAGCTCCTCGGCCAGCAGCTCGCGAACCCGGGCGAACTCGGCCAGGGCCGAGGCGGGCCGGCCGGCGGCGGCATGGGCCTTCATCAGGGTGCGCAGCGCCGCCTCGTCGTACGGGTCGGCCCGCAGCGCCGCGGTCGCGTGCGCCGCCGCGTCGCCGACCTGGCCGGTGGCGAGCGCGGCGTGGGCGGCCTGCCGACGCACCTCCGCCACCGCGGTGGCCGCTGCCGCGCGGGCGTCGGCGGCCCACTCCGCGTCGGGCTCGTCGGCCAGCAGGTCGCCCCGCACCAGCGCCAGCGCCCCCTCCGCAGCGGTGCGGGCCCCGACGGTGTCCCCGGCCGTTGCCCGCCGAGACGCCTCGCGGGCCAGGGTGGCCAGCTCGTCGACGTCCCACCAGTCGGCCACGAGGGCGTAACCCCCGTCGCCGCGCGTCACCCGATCCGTCCCCACGACCCCACGCGCGCGGCTCACCAGCACGTGCAGGTCGCGCTCGGGCTGCGCCGGCCGCGCGCCCGGCTGCTCGGGCCACACCGCCTCGACCAGGGCGTCCGCGGAGACGGTGCCGCCGCGCTCGAGGGCGAGCCGCTTGAGCAGCGTGCGCGCCTGACGGCTGCGCAACGCGTCGAGCTCGACACCGTCGAGCCGGAACTCGCCGAGCAGCCGGACGCCGAGCCGATCGGTCACTCCGGTCATTGTGCCGCCGCGCGCGCCCCGGGTCGACGCCCCGGGGCGCGCGGGCAGCGGTCACCCCTTGGCGTAGTTCGAGGCCCCCCACCAGTCGACGAGCACGACCGGCTCGTCGCCGACGACCCACGCGTCGTGGCCCTCGGGGAGCGCGGTGACGTCGCCGGGTCGGCTGTCGAGCTCGGTGCCGTCGGCCAGTCGGATCCGCAGGTGGCCCTGCACCTGGTACTGGAAGTGCGGCGCCTCGCACAGCTCCGTGCCGGCGATCGGCTTGACGTGCTCGGACCAGCGCCAGCCGGGCTGCAGGGTGAGCCGCCCGATCTGGGTGCCGGCGATGTCGACGAGGTCGACGACGCCGCGCTCGAAGGTGCGGGTCTCGTCGGGCTCGGCGAAGGTCTTCTGCTCCATCTTCGCTGCGGTCGTGGTCATGTGGACTCTCCTCGGTTCTGGTGGACACGACGGCTTCGGTGCGTCGTACGGCGAGGGTGGTCCGGCCGGGTTGCAGCCGCCTTGCAGCCACCTGCAAGGCGCCGGTGCCGCGTACCGTCCGGGGTGTGGACGACCTCGACGAGCGGTTCAAGACGGCGGCCCTCGGCTGCGAGGACACCGTGGTCTGGCACGCGCGGCGCGGCCCGGCGGAGACGCTGGGGCTGCTGTCCGAGGCAGCGACCCGGCTCGAGGTCCACGAGTGGGACCGGTACGGCGACGGCGGCGCGGTGGGCCGCCTGGAGGCCGAGGTCGCCGAGCTGCTCGGCACACCGGCGGCCGTCTTCTTCGTCAGCGGCGTGATGGCCCAGCAGGCGGCGCTGCGGGTCTGGTGCGAGCGCCGCCGCTCGTACCGCGTGGCCGTCCCGGACCTCGCGCACCAGCTGCGGCACGAGACCGATGGTCCGCGCCTGCTGCAGGGTTTCCGGTTCGAGACGCTGACGGAGGGCTGGGAGACCGCGACGGCGGAGACGCTGCGCGCATTGCCCGCGGTCGGCGACCTCGGGGCGGTCCAGCTCGAGCTGCCCCTGCGCGAGGCCGGCTGCCTGCTGCCGACCTGGGAGGAGCTGAGCGCGTTCTCGGACGCCGCCCGCGAGCTCGGCGTCCCCTTCCACGTGGACGGCGCCCGGCTGTGGGAGTCGCAGCCGTTCTTCGACCGGCCGCTCCCGGAGATCACCCGGCTGTTCGACAGCGTCTACGTCTCCTTCTACAAGGGGTTGCGCGCGATGGCCGGCGCCGCCGTCGCCTGCGACGAGGACGTCGCCGTCGAGCTCCGGGCCTGGCGGCAGCGGATGGGCGGGACGCTCTTCGGCATGACGCCGTACGCGCTGTCGGCCCTGGTCGGCCTGCGCGACGAGCTGCCGGCCATCGGCGACTCGGTGGCCTGGGCGCGGGCCCTGGCCGACGAGCTGGTGGCGCGCGGGCTGCGCATCCAGCCCGACCCGCCGCACACCAACACCTTCCTCGTCTTCGCCGACGGCGACCCGGACGCCGTCACCGAGCGGGTGGTCGCGTTCATGGAGGAGAGGAAGGTCGCGCCGTGCGGCCGTTGGTGGGCGGCCCGCGCGCCCGGCGTCGCGATGTCCGAGGTGACGATCCACCGCGCCGCGCTCGAGCACGACCCCGCCACCGTCGCGGACTGGTACGCCGAGCTGGTCGACGCGAACGCTGGTTGAGGAGGGCGCTCCGCGCCCGTCTCGAAACCTCCGCAGCCTGCACTGTCATCGCACCATTCGTGCGGCCGGGTCAGGTGAGTGCCTCCATCCCGGGGTTTCGAGACGCGTGCTGCGCACGCTCCTCAACCACCGGGCCTCCCGAAGCCCGGGCAGGCCGACCACGAGCCGCGGCCGGCGCCGCGGGCGCGGTCCTCGGCCGCCCGGTAGCTCGGGAACCGGGCGCCCTCGTGGTCGTAGCGGTAGTAGCGCGCGAGGCCGCCGCGCAGGAGGACCAGGGCGACGTCGCCGTGCGCGGCCGTGTCGACGTACCGCAGCAGCCGGCCGAACCGGTCGAACCGGTCCTCGGCCGGGTCGGTGACCAGCGTGACCGCGGTGCCGCGGGGCAGGAGGTCCGTCAGCGCCCGGCTCGCCTCGGGTCCGCCGCACTCGACGCCGGTGTCGGGGTCCTTGGTCTCGGGGGTGTCGATGCCCAGCAGCCGGACCGGACGCACCCGCTCCTGGCCGCGGAGCCGGACGCCGATGGTGTCGCCGTCGGAGACGTAGACGACCTCGGCCCGGCGCCGGGCCAGCCGCAGCGCGGGTCCGCTGGTCGAGCCGGTCGAGGCCTCCGCAGGGTCGACGGGGACCTCACTGCTTCCCGTCGATCCGGGTGAGCTCCCCGTACCGGAGCAAGCAGCCAGGACAGCGCACAACGTCAACATCGAGACGCAGCGGGGCACCGGGCTCACGACGGATAGTGTCGGCCGCGAGGAGGGTCGGATGGCGGAACCTGTGGCGAGCGTGCCGGACGCGCCGGTCGTGCCCGTCTTCTTCCTCTCCGACAGCACCGGCATCAGCGCCGAGACGATGGGCAACGCCCTGCTCATCCAGTTCCCGGACACCCGGTTCGAGCGGACCCTGTTCCCGTTCATCACCACGCGTCGAGGAGGCCCGGCGGGTCGTGGCCCATCCTCGACGAGGCCATGGACGGTCCGGTCACGCCGCTGGTCTTCACCACCGCCGCGGACGACACCGTCCGCCAGGAGCTGGCGCGGACCCGGGCGCCGATCATCGACTTCTTCGACATCCACATGAGCCGGGTCGAGGAGATCCTCGGGCTGCGCGGCCTGCACGAGGCGGCCCGGCTGCACGGCGTCGGCGACATCCGCAGCTACAACACCCGGATGGCGGCGGTGGAGTTCACCATCGAGCACGACGACGGCCAGAGCATCCGCGGCCTCGAGAAGGCCGACGTCATCCTGCATCGCGCCGTCGCGGTGCGGCAAGACGCCGACCAGCATGTACCTCGCGCTCCAGCACGGCCTGTTCGTCGCCAACTACCCGCTGGTCGACGAGGACCTCGAGCCGCACCGACCTCCCCGCGCTGCTCTCGCGACCACCTCGCCGCGTGCGTCGGCCTCACCACCACCGTCGAGCGGCTCAGCCGGGTCCGCAACGAGCGGCGCCCCGGCTCGCGCTACGCCTCCGCCGAGCAGTGCCGCTGGGAGCTGCGCCGCGCGAGCGAGCTGTACGCCGCCAACCGGATCCCGGTGATCGACTCCTCGTCCCGGTCCGTCGAGGAGATGGCCACCCTGATCGTCCAGACCCGGAACCAGAACCTGAAGCGGGCCGCTACCTGAGCCCGCACCACACCGACAGCACCGACCGAGTACGAGCGACAAGCAGAGGATGAGCAGGCGATGAGCGCGAACGTCCGGTGGTTCTCCGACCTCGGCATGGACGACCTCGAGGAGGTCGGCGGCAAGAACGCCTCCCTCGGCGAGATGGTCTCCCACCTCGCCGACCTCGGGCGTGCGCGTCCCCGACGGCTTCGCGACCACCGCCGCGGCGTACCAGTCGCTTCATCGGCGACACCGGCCTCGCCGAGCGGATCAACGGCGCTGCTCGACGGACCTCGACACCGACGACGTGCGCCGCCTCGCCGAGGTCGGCAAGGAGATCCGGGCCGCGGTGGTCGAGCAGGAGTTCCCCGACGACCTCGAGGCGGACATCCGCGAGGCCTACGACCGCCTGGTCGAGGAGAGCGGCCAGGAGGTGTCGCTTCGCGGTCCGGTCGAGCGCCACCGCCGAGGACCTGCCGGACGCGTCGTTCGCCGGCCAGCAGGAGACCTTCCTCAACGTGCGCGGCATCGACGCGGTCCTGACCGCGATCCGCGAGGTCTTCGCCTCGCTCTACAACGACCGGGCGATCGCCTACCGCGTGCACCACGGCTTCGAGCACGAGCGACGTCGCGCTCTCGGCCGGCGTGCAGCGGATGGTCCGCTCCGACATCGGCGCCTCCGGGGTCATGTTCACGATGGACACCGAGTCCGGCTTCACGGACGCGGTCTTCGTCACCTCGGCGTACGGCCTCGGCGAGGGCGTCGTCCAGGGCGCGGTGAACCCCGACGAGTTCTACGTCTACAAGCCGGCGCTGCGCGCGGGGCGGCCCGGCCGTGCTCAAGCGCGGGGTGGGGGACAAGGCCACCAAGATGGTCTACACCGACGACGCCACGGTCGGCCGGACCACCGAGTTCGTCGACGTCGACCCGGCCGAGCGGCGGCTGCTGTCGCCTCACCGACGACGAGGTCGAGGAGCTGGCCCGGCACGCGCTGATCGATCGAGGACCACTACGGCCGGCCGATGGACATCGAGTGGGGCAAGGACGGCCTCGACGGCGAGCTCTACGTGCTGCAGGCCCGGCCCGAGACCGTGCAGTCCCGACGGCAGGGCGCGCTGGAGCGCTACAAGATGCCCAAGGAGGCGACCCGGGGCGCCGAGGTGCTCGTCGAGGGCCGCGCGATCGGCCAGAAGATCGGCGCCGGCGCGGTCCGGGTGCTCACCTCCGTCGACCAGATGCACGAGTTCAACGCCGGCGAGGTGCTCGTCGCCGACATGACCGACCCCGACTGGGAGCCGATCATGAAGCGGGCCGCGGCGATCGTCACCAACCGCGGCGGCCGCACCTGCCACGCGGCGATCATCGCCCGCGAGCTCGGCATCCCGGCGGTCGTCGGCACCGGCAGGGCGACCAAGGAGCTGGCCGACGGCCGCGAGGTGACCGTCTCGTGCGCCGAGGGCGACACCGGCCTGGTCTACGACGGGATCCTCGACTTCGACGGTCGAGCGAGACCGAGCTCGACGAGATGCCGGACATCCCGGTCAAGATCATGATGAACGTCGGTACGCCGGACCAGGCGTTCGCGTTCTCCCGGCTGCCGCACCGCGGGATCGGGCTGGCCCGGCTCGAGTTCATCATCAACCGGCAGATCGGCATCCACCCCAAGGCGCTGCTCGACCTCGAGCGCGACCCGAGGCCTGAGGGGCGCTCGACGACGACCTGCGCGCGCGAGATCGAGGAGCTGATCGCGGCCTACCCCGGGCCGCGCGAGTTCTTCGTCCAGCGCGTGGCCGAGGGCGTCTCGATGCTGGCCGCCGCGTTCGCGCCGTACCCGGTGATCGTGCGGATGTCGGACTTCAAGTCCAACGAGTACGCCAACCTGCTGGCCGGGCCGGCGTACGAGCCGCACGAGGAGAACCCGATGATCGGCTACCGCGGCGCCTCGCGGTACCTCTCGGAGGAGTTCGCCGACTGCTTCGCGATGGAGTGCGAGGCGCTGCGGCACGTGCGCGACGACATGGGGCTGACCAACGTCTGGGTGATGATCCCGTTCGTCCGCACCCTGGAGGAGGCCGCGGGCGTCATCGACCTGCTGGCCGAGCACGGCCTCGAGCGCGGAGAGAACGACCTCAAGGTCGTGATGATGTGCGAGATCCCGTCCAACGCGGTGATCGCCGAGCAGTTCCTCGAGCACTTCGACGGCTTCTCGATCGGCTCCAACGACATGACCCAGCTGACCCTCGGCCTCGACCGCGACTCCGCGCTGGTCGCCGCCGGCTTCGACGAGCGCGACCCCGCCGTGCTCGCACTGCTCGAGCTGCGCGATCAAGGCGTGCAAGGAGCAGGGCAAGTACGTCGGCATCTGCGGCCAGGGCCCCTCCGACCACCCCGACCTCGCCCAGTGGCTGCTCGAGCAGGGCATCGAGTCGATGTCGCTCAACCCCGACACCGTCGTCGACACCTGGCTGCGGCTGGCGGGGCAGGCCCCGGACTGACCCGCCTGGATCCGCCGCTGTGCGCATCGAGCGACCAGAACGGCAGGTTGTCCACTGTGGACAACCTGCCGTTCTGGTGTCTCGACGGGGACGGCCCGCGGACGATCCCCACAGGGAGGCGGCGGCCGCGTGCGTGACCGGCGCCGCCTCCCAGGCGGCTCAGGCCTCGATGGCCTCGCGCTCCGTGCTGCCCTCGACGGTCTCGGCCCCGCTCGCGACGGTGATCTTGCGGGGCTTGGCCCGCTCGGCGACGGGTACGACCAGCCGGAGCACGCCGGCGTCGTACGACGCCTCGATGTGCTCGAGGTCGAGGTTGTCGCCCAGCACCAGCTGGCGGCTGAACGCACCGCGCGGACGCTCGGCGGCCAGCGCCTCCCAGTCACCGTTGCGGGCGACGCGCTCGGCGCGGACGGTCAGGACGTTGCGCTCGACGTCGAGGTCGATGCTCTCCTTGGCCACGCCGGGCAGGTCGAACTCGATGACGAAGCGGTCGCCCTCCCGCCAGGCGTCCATCGGCATCACCACGGGACGGCTCGTGGTGCCGAGCAGCTGCTGGGCAAGGCGGTCGAAGTCACGGAACGGGTCGGTGGTGCGCAGCATCATGATGTCCTCCTGGTTCGGGTAGGGGAGCCGGAGCCCCGGCTCACTATCTGAAATGCTCGATATAGGTTTGTTCTATTCCAGACGTGAGGTATTTTCAACCCGCGGGTCGAGATTTTTTTGGAGGTCACGTGGCGGTTCGACAGCAGGGTGTCTTCGCCATCTCCGTGGCTGCCCGGATGGCGTCGATGGAGATCCAGAACCTCCGCGTCTACGAGCGCCGCGGCCTCGTGGACCCCGACCGCACACCGGGAGGCACCCGCCTCTACAGCGAGGCGGACGTCGCGCGGCTGGTCCGGATCGGGGAGCTCCTCGCCGACGGGCTCAACCTCGCGGGTGTCGCACGGGTTCTCGACCTCGAGCATGCCGTGGCCCGACTGCGGGTGGAGAACGCCAGGCTGAGGGCCCGCTAGGCCATGTCTCCCAAGTCCGGGCGGCGCCGGCATCCACCCCCACTTGAGAGACATGCCCTATTCCGGCAACGTGGCGAAGGCCCGCACCGGGAACGTCGACATCCCCGCGACCTTGGGCGGTACGGCGCTGAAGGTGGCGCCGGTGGGCGGGAGCGCGGACAGCCCGGTGAGGTGCTCGACGACCGGTACGTCGCGGTCCAGCAGCAGCGTGTGCACCGGCCGGTCGCGGCGCCGCGGCGTCTCGTCGATGTTGACCGAGTCGATGCCGACCAGGGCGACGCCCTGGTCGGCCAGCCAGAGCGCAGCCTCGGTGGCCAGGTAGGGGTGCTCCGGGGCGCCGTACGCCTCGGTGCCGAAGTGCACGTCCCAGCCGGTACGCACGAGCACGGCGTGCCCGGCGACGTCGAGGCCCTCGAACGCCGCCAGCCCGGTGCCGCCGATCGGCTCGCCCTCGACCACCAGGGCCGGGAGCAGCGCGCAGCGCTCCAGGGCCAGGCCGCTGAGGTCGTGGCCGCCGCGGTGCCGGTGGCCCGGGGTGTCGAGGTAGGTGCCGGTGTTGGACACCATCTCGATCCGGCCGATCGAGAACTCGGTGCCCTCGGCGTACACCTCGTGCGAGGCGTCGAAGGTGAGGTGCTCGGAGATGACCGGGGCCGGGAGGCCGGGGTAGGTGACGAGTCCGTCGGAGACGGTGTGGCTGAGGTCGACCAGGCGCATGGCGCGATCCTCGCAGCCCGGGCGGGCGGCGGGGAGTACAGGTTCTGGACGCCCCCCGGAGGTCAGGCGCCGAGCAGGTCCTCGAACGGCGTGACGTCCTCGAAGGGGTCCGCCGCGTGCAGCCGTGGCCGGCGGAGCACGGCGTCGGCCAGCTCGCCCGCCGCGCGGTCGACACGCTCGGCCAGCCCGCGTGAGCCGAAGTCCTCCGCCGCCGCGAAGACCGCGGTGGTCACCGGCGCCGCGTGCAGGTGGGCGAAGAGCGGCCGGAGCGCGTGCTCCAGCACCAGCGAGTGGCGGGCGGTGCCGGCGGTCGCGGCCATCAGCACCGGGGTGCCGTCCAGCGCGTCGCGGTCGAGGACGTCGAAGAACGACTTGAACAGCCCGCTGTACGACGCGCTGAACACCGGCGTCACCGCGATCACGGCGTCGGCCGCCGCCACCGACGCGACCGCGTCGGCCAGTGCGCCCGCGGGGAAGCCGGTCAGCAGGTTGTCGGTGATCGCGTGCGCGAGGTCGCGCAGCTCGATGACCTCGACGTCCGTCGCGGCGCCACCGGCGGCCAGCGCAGCCGCCGTGGCGGCCGACAGCTGGTCGGCCAGGATCCGGGTCGACGACGGGTTCGAGAGCCCGGCCGAGATGACCACGAGCTTCGTCATGCCGTCACCTCCTCGACGACCGGCGCGGGCGCGGCGTCCCGGGCGGCCACGAGCGAGGCGTGGGTCGGCGCGTCGGGGACGTGCGCGGGCCGCAGCGCCGCGAACTCCCGGCGCAGCACCGGCACGACCTCTTCGCCGAGCAGGTCCAGCTGCTCGAGGACGGTCTTGAGCGGCAGCCCGGCGTGGTCCAGCAGGAACAGCTGCCGCTGGTAGTCGCCGGCGTACTCCCGGAAGCCCAGGGTCCGCTCGATCACCTGCTGCGGCGACCCGACGGTCAGCGGGGTCTGCTCCGTGAAGTCCTCCAGCGACGGGCCGTGCCCGTAGACCGGGGCGTTGTCGAAGTACGGCCGGAACTCGCGGACGGCGTCCTGGCTGTTCTTGCGCATGAACGCCTGGCCGCCGAGCCCGACGATCGCCTGGTCGGCGGTGCCGTGGCCGTAGTGCTCGAACCGGCGCCGGTAGAGCTCCACCATCCGCGCGGTGTGCGAGGCCGGCCAGAAGATGTGGTTGGCGAAGAACCCGTCGCCGTAGTACGCCGCCTGCTCCGCGATCTCGGGGGAGCGGATCGAGCCGTGCCAGACGAACGGGGGTACGCCGTCGAGCGGGCGGGGCGCGGAGGTGTAGCCCTGGAGCGGGGTGCGGAACTTGCCCTCCCAGCTCACGACGTCCTCGCGCCAGAGCCGGCGCAGCAGCGCGTAGTTCTCGATGGCCAGCGGGATGCCGTCGCGGATGTCCTTGCCGAACCACGGGTAGACCGGGCCCGTGTTGCCGCGGCCCATCATGAGGTCGACACGGCCGTCGACGAGGTGCTGCAGCTTCGCGTAGTCCTCGGCGATCAGCACCGGGTCGGTGGTGGTGATCAGCGTGGTCGAGGTCGAGAGGATGATCCGCTCGGTCTGCGCGCCGATGTAGGCCAGGGTCGTGGTCGGCGCGGAGGCGATGAACGGCGGGTTGTGGTGCTCGCCGGTCGCGAACACGTCGAGCCCGACCTCCTCGGCCTTCTTCGCGATCGCGACGGTGGCCTTGATCCGCTCGTACTCGCTCGGCGTACGGCCCGTGGTCGGGTCGGGTGTGACGTCGCCGACGGTGAAGATCCCGAACTGCATCGTGTGCTCCTCGAACAGATGGTTCAACATGCAACCACCAGAACACGCCGAGGGCCTCGCGCATTCCCGGGACCGGACCCCGGGCCGCGGGTCAGACGCCGGCCGGGACCCCGGCCCCGAGCACCGGCCCGGACAGGGTCTGGGGCAGCTCGCGGGCCGTGGCCAGGTCGACCGGGCGCGACCACAGGTAGCCCTGGCCCAGGTCGCAGCCGGCCTGGTGCAGCCACGCAGCCTGGTGGGCGTCCTCGACGCCCTCGGCCACGGTGAGCAGCCGCATGCCCTGCGCGGTGGCCAGGAACGTCGTCACGAGCGTCGCGTCCTGCTGGCCGTGGCGCAGCGCCTCGATGAACGACTTGTCGACCTTGAGCTCGTCGACCGGGAGACGGGCGAGCTGCGAGAGCGAGGTGTAGCCGGTGCCGAAGTCGTCGATGGCCACCCGGACGCCCCGGGCGCGCAGCTCGACGAGCGCCTTGACGCCGACGTCGAGCTCGTCGACCAGCGCGGACTCGGTGACCTCGAGCACCAGGCGGTCGGCGGGCAGCCTCGCCTCGGCCAGGGTCGTCAGGACGATGGCGTCGAAGCCCGGCTGGCTCAGCTGCTTCGCGCTGACGTTGACCGAGATCGACGGCCGGTGGTCGGCGGTCTGCAGCCACGCGCAGCCGTGGACGGCGGCCCGCAGCACCCAGTCGTCGAGGGGGACGATGAGCCCGCTCTGCTCGGCGAGCGGGATGAACGCCTCCGGCGTCAGGAGCCCGCGCTCCGGGTGGTCCCAGCGCACGAGCGCCTCGAACCCGGTGATCGCGTGCGTGTCGAGGGTCACGATCGGCTGGTAGACCAGCGTCAGCTGGTCGGTGGCGATCGCGATCTCGAGCTCCTGGCGGACCGCGAAGGTCTGCACCGCGTGCCGGTGCCAGGCCGGGTCGTAGATGGCCAGGCTGCTCTTGCCACGCTCCTTGGCCATGTCGACGGCCACGTCCGCGTTGCGCATGGTGTCGGTGCCGTTGGACCGGCCGGGCACCGCCTCGGCCAGCCCGATGCTGGCCCGGACGACGTGCAGCTGCCCGTCGATCTCGACGGGCGCGGCCAGGGTGCCGAGCAGGCGTTGCGCCACCTGCTGGGCGGTGGCCAGGTCGGTGTCCTCCATGAGGACGGCGAACTCGTCGCCGCCCAGCCGCGCCGCTGTGTCCTCGTCGCGGATCGCCGCCGCCAGCCGCTGGGCCACGGTGAGCAGGACGACGTCGCCGGAGCCGTGGCCGAGGCTGTCGTTGACGTCCTTGAAGTCGTCGAGGTCGAGCGAGAGCACGGCCAGCGGACGCCACGGCTGGGGTTCGCGCCGGGTCAGCGCGTGGTCGAGCCGGTCGAAGAACAGCTGCCGGTTGGCCAGCCCGGTGAGCGAGTCGTGGAACGCCTGGGTGGTCAGGTCCTCCTGGAGGCGCTTGCGCTCGGTGATGTCGCGGACCGTCAGCACCCAGCCCCGGACCGCGGAGTCGTCGCAGAGGTTGACCAGGCTCCCCTCCATCACCAGCTCGCGGCTGTCGCGGTGCCGCAGCCGGATCTGGAGCGAGTGCACGTCGCCGCTCGACCCGGTCAGGAGCCTCGAGAGCATCGGCTGGTCCTGCGCCGACACGATGTCGAGCAGGGCCCGTCCGGTCAGCTCCGCGGGGGACCAGCCCAGGACGGCGACCGCGGGCGAGAGGAACGTGGCGGTCGAGTCGGGCTCGATGACCGCAACGACGTCCGTGCCGTTGCGCACCAGCGCCAGCAGCCGGCGCTCGCCGGCGTCGATGACGGTCCGCTCGGTCACGCTGCGCTGGACCTCGCGCTGGCGCCGTACCGAGCGGCGGAACCAGGCGAACCAGCCGCCGGCGACGACGAGCAGCACCACCGCCAGGAGCAGCGAGCTG
This sequence comes from uncultured Actinomycetota bacterium, assembly GCA_963791175.1. Lineage (GTDB taxonomy): Bacteria > Actinomycetota > Actinomycetes > Propionibacteriales > Nocardioidaceae > Nocardioides. The sequence goes on along the minus strand of CAWBRC010000003.1, from coordinate 233,313 downwards.
GTGCGGTGCACGGAGCGCAGCTCCGCGGCGACCGACTCGCCCGCGGCGTCGACGGCCCGGCTCAGGGCCTCGGTGTCCGTGGCGCTCGCGGTGTCGGTCCCACTGGGCCGCGAGCGTGCGCAGCGTGTCCGCGTCCGCGATCCCGCTGTCGGCCAGGGCGCGCATCTCCTGCAGCACCGGCGCATGGTCCTCGCCCGGGTGCCACGAGCCCAGGGCCACGCTGGCGCGGGCCTGCGCCCGTCCGCGGGCCTCGGCGCCGGAGTCGAGGTCGGCCAGCCAGGTCAGGAACCCGAACGCCGCGACCAGCGCGACACGCGGTGACCAGCGCGCGCGGGCGCACGCGCCGGCGGGGTCGCTCAGCCACGTGCTTGGCGCACACGCTGCCTCCCCCGGGTGTGGTCGTCGGGGCTCCGTGGCCCCTGGTCGGTGGGACCATCGTCCGCACATTTCGGTCGCGGCGACGCCGGAACGCCCGAAGTCCGTCCGAACGGCCCGGACTGGACCAGAGGTGTCAGGAGGGCCTGGCGCGCTCAGCCGCCGAGGGCGGCGATGAGCCGTCCGTGGTCGGGGTCCTCGCCGCGGAACAGGGCCACTGGCTCACCTTTTCAGGCGCCGGCGGCCGCACCCACCCGTCCGGGTGGCGGGTACCTGCTTGCCCTGACGAGCGCGGGTCATGCCCGGAATGGCCCGAGTGGGTGGTTTGTGGGCGCGGGTCTTCACGCAACCGGGTGCAAACGCTTACGTTTGCCAGCGAGGACGGGTCGCACCCTGGGGAGGGAGCGCGGCGCACGCGGGCCACGAGGCTCGCGCGCGGTCGTGTGGTGACCCGGACTCGGCAGGCGCGCCACCGACCCCATGCGGTGGCGCGTCGGCGTGAACGGCCTCGTCCCGAACCCCTACGGCTCGAGGCCGTTCGGTCGCCGACGTCCCCTTCCGGCGCGTCAGGCGGGGTAGTCGGCCAGCGCCTCGAGCAGGCGGTCGACATCGCTGTCGTCGGTGTACGGCGCCAGGCCGACCCGCAGCCCGCCGTCGGGGCGGAGCCCGAGCCGGCGCGCCGGCTCGTAGGCGTAGAAGCTGCCCGCCGGGGCGTTGATGCCGCGGGTCGCGAGGTGCCGCGCCACGTCGCCGGCGTCGTGCCCGTCGAAGGTCACCAGCACGGTCGGCGTCCGGGTGGCCGCACGGGAGTGCAGCGTGACGCCGCCCAGCGCGCGCAGCCCCTCCTCGACGCGCGCGCGGAGCCGGTCCTCGTGCGCCTCCAGCGCGGCCATCGACGACACCAGCCGCTCGCGCCGCGTGGTCGCCGGGCCCGGGGCCAGGTCGGCCAGGAACTCCACCGCCGCGGTGGCGCCGGCCATCAGCTCGTAGGGCAGGGTCCCGAGCTCGAACCGCTCGGGCACGTCGTCGGTCGCCGGCAGGAGCTTGTCGGGGTGCAGCCGCTCGAGCAGCTCGGGCCGGGCGGCCACGACGCCTGCGTGCGGACCGAGGAACTTGTACGTCGAGCAGCCGACGAGGTCGGCCCCCGACTCCTCGAGCGAGACGGTCGCGTGCGGCGTGAGGTGCACCGCGTCGACGTACAGCCAGGCGCCGGAGGCGTGCACCCGCTCGGCGACCGCGGGCAGGTCGGGCCGGGTGCCGATCAGGTTGGACGCTCCGGTGACCGCGACCAGCCGGGTCCGGCGGGCTGAGCGCCTCGTCCAGGGAGTCGAGGGACAGCTCGGCGGTCTCCGGGTCGAAGTCGACCCACCGGACGGTCGCGCCGGCCGCCTCGGCGGCGATCACCCAGGGCCGCACGTTGCCGTCGTGGTCGAGCCGGGTCACCACGACCTCGTCGTCCGGCCCCCACTCCTTGGCCATCGCCCGGCTCACGTCGAAGGTGAGCTGGGTGAAGCTGCGCCCGAACACCACACCGCCGGCGGGGGCGCCGAGCAGGTCCGCCAGCGCCTCACGGGCGCCGAGCACCGCCCGCTCGGCGTTCTCCTGGGCGACCGTGAGGTCGCCGCGGTTGGAGAGCGGACGGGAGAGCGTGTCGCGCACCGCGTCCGCCACGACGTCCGGCGTCTGCGAGCCGCCGGGGCCGTCGAAGAACGCGAGCCCGCTGTCCAGGGCGGCGAAGTGGGCGCGGACCTTCGCGACGTCGTACTCGCTCATGTCGGCACCCTAGGACCCCGGGCCATGGCCCCGGAGCCGGGGCCAACGCCGCGGGACTAGAGAGGCAGTCGGACGTGTCGGCCCGAGCCCGCCACGAGGTCGACGGTGTACTTGCTCACCGCGCCCGAGCCGTGCAGCCGGAACGTGCCGCCCTGGGTCCTGGCCCGGTCGACGACCGCGCCGCCCTTCACCAGCCGCACCGAGCTGTGGTCGGGCGCGGTGGTCAGGCAGGTGAGATTCCAGCCGCCGGGGCGCGAGGACACCTTGCACGCGGAGATGGGGGCGCTCGGCACGGCGGCGGAGGTGCCGGCGTAGCCGTTGCGGGGGAGCAGCGTCACCCGCAGCAGCGAGTGCTTCGACTTGGGGCGCCACGTCAGGTGGAACCGGCCCTGCCGGTCGATCCGCCCGCGGTCGACCGTGGTCCAGTCGTCGCCGGCCGCCGGACGGGCCTGGAGCAGCACCTTGCTGCGCTTGAGCCGCGTGGGCAGCGCGTGGCCGTGCGGTACGCCGACCCGCCCGACGACCTTCGCGGGCAGGGCGTCCCGGGACGCCGGGGGCCGGCTCACCTTGACCACGGTGGCCCGCAGGGCTCCGGCACCGGGGCTGACCGTGCCTGGGGCCGGTCCGTTGGCGGACGGGCCCACCGTGATCGTGCGGTGCGTGGTGACGCTCGCGCCGGAGGCCATGATCGCGGTGGCCGAGGCGGTGTAGGTGCCGGCCCCGAGGTTGAAGGCCGCGCTCCAGCCGCCGACGGCGTTGATCTGCGCCGAGACCGAGACGTTCTTGATGGTGACGTTGACGCCGTTGACCGAGTCGGGCTGCGAGCCGACCAGGCCGGCGCCCAGCAGAGACGGGTGGCCGACGATGCTGCACGCCTCGCCGGTCACTGCGGCCATCTTGTAGAGGCTGCTGTGCTTGGCGCAGGTGGCGCCCGCGCCGATTCCGAAGCTGCGCAGCTTGACCCCGGACTGGGCGAGCCGGCCGAGCAGCGCGTCGTCGATCGCCGCCTGCCCATCGGACAGGAACATGACCCACTTCGGGCCGGCCGGCGCGGTCGCGAGGGTGTCCAGGGCCACCCGGATCGCGCTGTTGAACGCCGTGCCGGCCCCGCTGCCACCCAGCGACTTCGGGTCGTACAGGCCGATGTGGCCGCGGGTCACGCTGCGGGCCGCGGTCTCGATGCGCGGCGCCGCGTCACCGCCGGTGAAGCCCGGCGGCAGGAACGTGGCGGTGCCGTGCGGGTCGAGGTCCGCCGCCGCGGCGTCGTCCGCGAACGCGACCACGCCCGCCTGCAGCCCCGAGTTCGAGACGAGGCTCCGGTTGAGGGCCATGGCGCCCGAGATCTCGCAGTCGAGCACGTCGCCGAGGTTGCCGTCGGCGTTGAGGTCGTCCTCGGCCCCGACGGACCCGTTGCCCGAGCAGTCGGAGTGGGTCGGGGCGGCGGTCGAGTCGGTCGTGTCGTAGACGTAGAGGACGCTCGTCACCGTGCCGGAGGCGGCGGTGACCGTGCCGCTGAGGGTCACCGGGCCCGCCGCCGGCGAACCCGGGGAGTCGATCGACACGGTCGCCGCCGCAGCGTAGGCGTGCGCCGTCGGTGTGACCACCGCGCCTGCCGTTGCCCCGATGGTCAGCGCCACCAGGGCGCCCGTCACTCGCGTTCGTGAGCTCACGCGTCTCCCCGTTCCCGATCGTCCCTGCACGAAGGGTGCCATCGTCGCGTGGGGCCGGGGGCCACGTCCGCACTCCGGCGCACCGTCCCCCACATTGGGTAAGCACAACGGGTGATGGCCCAGCCCAGACGGGCCGGACCTGTCTACACCAGGCAGGGGACGCCGAGCGCGACGATCGCGACGTCGTCGCGGAGGGTGCCGTCCTGGAACTCCAGCACCGCCTTCATCACCTCGGCCACCAGCTCGGCCGAGCCGCCGTCGGCGTCCTGGATCGTGGCCAGCAGCCGTTCCTCGCCGAAGAGCTCGCGGTCCCGGCGGCCCTCCAGGACTCCGTCGGTGTAGAGCAGCACCCGTCGCCGGGGTCCAGCCGCTGGACCTCGTCGCGGTAGACGGCGCCGTCGAGGACGCCCAGGAGCGGCCCGCGTCCGCCGATCGGCCGCGGATCGCCGTCCCGGCCCCGCAGCAGAGGGGAGGGGTGCCCGCCGAGGGCGGTGGTCAGCTCCCACCCGTCGTCCTCGCGGGACAGGTAGAGCACCGCGGCGGTGCAGAACCGGTCGGTGCCATGGTTGCGCAGCACCTCGTCGAGGCCGCTCAGCACCCGGGCCGGGCTGTGCTCGCCGATGCTCAGCGCGCGGATCGTGTGCCGCACCAGCGCGGTCACGACCGCGGCGTCGTACCCCTTGCCGCAGACGTCGCCGAGGGTGACCACCCACTCGTCAGGTGCCGACCTTGAACACGTCGTAGAAGTCCCCGCCGACCTCGGCACCATGGCCGGCCGGGTGGTACGCCGCCGCGATGTCGAGCTCCGGGATCAGCGGCAGCGCGGGCGGGATCGAGCGTCTGCTGGAGGGTGCGGGCCAGCGCGCGGGCCTCGCTGCTCCGACGCCTCGGCGCGCTCCTTGGCCTCGAGCAGGTCGCGCTCGTAGCGCCGGCGCTCGGTCGCGTCGAAGACTGCGATGTGGATCGCCCGCGGCCGACCGTCGTCGCCGTGGGTCACCGAGGCGTTCACCAGGACCGGGAGCCGGCTACCGTCGGCGCGGACCAGCTCGAGCGCCACCTCGTGGACCTCGTCCTGCATGAGGAGCAGCGGCGCGAAGTGGGTCTCGTGGTAGATCCGGCCGCCGACGGTGAGCAGGTCGGCGAAGGTTGCGACGCCCACCAGCTCGTCGGCGTCGCGGCCGAGCCAGGTCCGGAACGTGGCGTTGGTCTTCACGATCACGCCGTCCGGGGTGATCGTGAGGAAGCCGCACGGCGCGGACTCGTACAGTGCCACCGGGTCGTCGTGGACGAGCGCCTCGAGGAAGGCCGCGTGGGACCGCGCCTCGGTCGGGTCGTTTTCCGGCGTGGCCTCGACCGACGTCACACGGTCACCGGGGCCAGGGTCGGCAGGAAGTCCCGGATCGCCGCGATCGTGTCGCTCGGAGCGCTGAGGTGGGGGCAGTGGCCGGTGGCGTCGAGCAGCACCATGCGACCGCCCGGGATCGCGTCGGCGACGTACTGGCCGACCTCGACCGGGGCGATCACGTCCTGGCTGCACTGCAGGACGAGCGTGGGGGTGCGCACCGACGGGAGGACGTCGCGGCAGTCGGAGAGGAACGTCACCCGGGCGAACTGCCGCGCGACGTCGGGGTCCATCCGGCAGAAGCTCTCGGTGAGCTCGGCGCCGAGGGTGGGCTGCTCGGGGTTGCCCATGATCACCGGCGCCATCGCGGCGGACCAGCCGAGGTAGTTGCTGGCGAGGGAGCTCAGCAGCTCCTCGATGTCGGTCTCGCTGAAGCCCCCGCGGTAGCCCTCGTCGTCGATGTAGCGCGGCGAGGGGCCGACGAGGACCAGCCCCGCGAACCGCTCGGGCTCGGCCACCGCGGCCAGCACCGCGGACATCGCCGAGACCGAGTGGCCGACGACCACCACGTCGTCGAGGTCGAGCCCACGCACCACCGTCAGGATGTCCTCGGCGTAGGCGTCGAGCGAGACGTAGCGGTCGGGGTCCCACGCGGCCGGGTCGGAGCCGCCGGCCCCGACGAGGTCGAAGGTGACCACCCGGTGGTCCGCCTCGAACGCCGGCGCGATGAGCCGCCACATGTGCTGGTCGCAGCCGAAGCCGTGGACGAACAGGATCGGCTGACGGTCGGGCCTCCCCGAGGTCCGGACGTTGAGCTGGTCAACCATCGTCACCCACGCAGGCTACCCTCCGGAGTATCCCGCCGCTCCACCCCTGAGGGCGCCACCTGGGCCTGGTCAGCCGGTGGGGCCGAACCGCTCCACCCGGATGGCGCCGGGCTCCACGCCGCAGTCGAGCAGCAGCGACTCGGCGTACGCCGCGAAGCGGGCCGAGCCGCAGACGTAGGCCAGGTCGACGCCGTCGAGGAGCGGGGTCAGCTCGTCCGCGGTCGGTGGCCCGGCCGGCCGGTCGTCGGTGCCGGTGCGGGTCCAGGCCAGCGTGGCGCCGGCCCGCTCGAGCTCGTCGGCGTACGGCAGCTCGGCGGGCGAGCGGCCCACCGCCACCACGCGGAGCAGGTGCGGATCGACCGAGCCGGCGCGCTGTCCGGGTCATCGAGACGGCCGGGACGACGCCGGTGCCGCCGACCAGGCACAGCGCCGGGGTGGTGGTGTCCCACGTGAACCAGCGACCGATCGGCCCCCGCATCTCGAGCACGTCGCCGACCTCGGCGACGTCGGCCAGGAACTCCGAGACCTCGCCGCCCGGCAGCCGCTCGACGAGGAACTCGACGAGCGGGTCGTCATCGTCGGAGGAGACGGAGTAGGAGCGCTGGGCGGTGTAGTCGTCGGGCGCGCGCAGCCGGATCAGGTAGTGCTGCCCCGGCCGGTGCCGGTGCCGCTCCTCGACGTGCATCCGCAGCCGCACCGTCGACGGGGTCGGCAGCTCCTTCTCGATGACCCGCCCGGTCGTCCACACGGTCTCGAGCGCCCGCACGTCCTCGATGGCTCCGCCCACCGGTCCGCCTCCTCAGTCGCCCTGGTAGCGCTGCTCGAGCCACGGGTCGCCGCGGTCGTGGTAGCCGTTCTGCTCCCAGAACCCGGGCCGGTCGTGGGCCATCAGCTCGAGCCTCGAGACCCACTTGGCCGACTTCCAGAAGTAGAGGTGCGGCACCAGCAGCCGGGCCGGCCCGCCGTGCTGGCGGGGCAGCGGCTGGCCGCCGTACTCCCAGACCACCCAGGCCTTGCCGTCGACGACGTCGCTCAGCGGGAGGTTGGTCGTGTAGCCGGTGCTCGAGTGCGCCATGACGTACGCCGCCTCGGCCGGCGGTCCCGCGGCCGCGAGCAGCTCGTCGACGCTCACCCCGCGGAAGGCGACGTCGAACTTCGACCACGTGGTCACGCAGTGGATGTCGCCGAAGTACGTCGACTGCGGGAGCCGGTGGATCTCGTCCCAGGTCCACGTGGTCGGCCGCTCGACGAGCCCGTCGACGGTCAGCGACCAGCGCGCCGTGTCGACCTTCGGCGTCGCCTCGGCGGTCAGCACCGGCCAGCCCGCACCGGTGTCGTACTGGCCGGGTGGCAGGCGCCCCTCGTGGCCGCGCCTGCGCCCGACGAAGCCTCTCGTCACCGGCATGGGTGCCCTCCTCACGTCGTCGCCAGGCCCATTGTGGCCGACTCAGGGGCTGTTCGTCGGCCCCGTCCCACCGGTGGCCGGCGCGAGCGGCGGCTCCTGGAGCACCGACGGGGGCGGCACCGGCGTGCCGTCCTCGGCGGCCGTCCCGAACTCGTCGGGCGGCGGGCCGTGCGCGGCCAGGAACCGCTGGGCCGCCCGCGCGGCCGGGTGGAGCCCGGCGGTGGCGGCGACCACGATCGCGGCGATGACCACCCAGCCCGCGGCACCCCAGGTCATGGCCAGGAAGGTGTAGAGCGCCGGCGCCCAGACCTTGCCCAGCGTGCCGCTGAGCGCGGCGGCGCCTTGGTACTCGCCCCGGCGCCGCGGGTCCATCAGCTCGGCCTCGAACGACCAGCTGGCGGCCGAGAGGTAGAGCTCGGCGCCGGTGACCGTGACGTGGCCGAGCCAGACCAGGCCGATCGTGGTCCAGCCGACGGTGTCGTGGGTGTAGAGCGTGATCAGGCAGGAGACGACGAAGAAGCCGGCCGAGACCCTGATCGCCTTCAGTGCCGTGGTGACGTCCTTGACGCCGCGGGCCGCCGCCATCGGCAGGAAGATGCACATGACCGTGTTGGTGCCGAACAGGAAGGCCAGCAGGACGCGCGGGGCGTCGGTCTGCTCCACCAGCCACAGCGGGATGACGATGTTGAGCAGGACCTGGTTGGTCCACAGCACGCCGACGAAGAAGGTGCCGGCCATCCAGCCCGGGTTGCGCAGCGGGCCCGGCCCGGGGATCTTGACCTTCCGCTGCTCCGGCGTGCGCTCGTCGTGCGGCGCGTTGGGCAGCCGCAGGATCGCCAGCGCGTTGACCAGGAAGGCCACGGTGGTGAACCACGGCAGGCCCTCGAGCAGGGTGTTGGAGTCGAAGGCCAGGGCGATGCCGCCGAGCAGCGAGCCCAGGGTGAAGCCGACGTTGAGGGCGGAGTACATGTACGCCCGGGACATCACCCGCTCCTCGACCGGGAGCACGTCGATCGTGTAGGCGCCGTGGGCCGCACCGCCCAGCGAGCCGACCACCTCCATGGCGACGGCCATCGCGACGTACCCGCCGAAGGAGTCGATGAACGGCCAGAGGGTGAACAGGCTCGCCTGGCCGGCGGCGCTGACCGCCCAGCACCGCTTCGGCCCGAACCGGTCGACCAGCCGCCCCATCGGCCACGCGGCGACGAAGCTGGCCGCGCCGGCGATCGTCAGCCCGAGGCCGACCTGCGCCGCGGTCAGCCCGACGATCTGGGTGAAGAAGACCGCGGAGCCGGTCATGAACGTGCCCTCGCCCAGGGCGAACAGCAGCGACTGGAGGGCCAGTCGGCCGGCGAGCGGGGAGGGTGGGCGCATCCGGTGGAGCATTGATCCGAGCATCGCCGCGGAGTCTGCCACCGGGCGCCGACGACGTCGCCCGGATAATCGCTTCGGCCGCACCAGCGCGCCGCGCGGGTCGCCGAGGTGACCGGCCCGGGGCGCGACCCGGCCCTCTCACCCGGTTCAGGTGAGGCCCGGGCGGGTCGGGGGCCGGGAGAGGCTGCCCGCTACGCGGGCGCCTCCTGGGCGTCCTTGGCCAGCGCCTCCTGGTCGACCTCGAGCTTCTTCTCCGCGACCTTGTCGGCGCGCTTGAGCGCCTCCCTGATCCGCGACTCCATGTCGGAGACCGCGACGACGATCAGCCCCGCCTGGCCGGCGTCGAGCTGCTCGCCGAGCTCCTTGAGGTCGCTGCGGCTCATGCCGGCGGCCGCGTGCCCGGCGACCGCGCCCAGCACCGCTCCGGTGCCGGTCGCGGCGGCCAGGAGCCCGCCGCCGATGGCGGCGAAGGGGAAGAGCGCGACGACGAGACCGGTCGCCAGGCCGGCGCCGCCGCCGAGCACCCCGCCGACCCGGGTGGGCGTCTCGTGCTTCTTGCCGAGCTTGACCTTGCCGTCCTCGCGGCGCTCGATCACGGCGGCGTCGTAGGCGTCGACCAGGTCGGTGTCCTTGAACAGCTCCTTGACCGCGTCGTAGTCCGCCTCTGCGGACTCCTTGTCGGGGTAGACCCCGGTGAACACGATGAAGGTGTCGATGGGCATCAATGGCTCCTCGGTGCTGGGGATGGCTGGTTCCTGCCACCTTGGGCCGTGGCGGCGCCCTGCGCGTCACCCGTTCCCGGGGAGATGACCCGGTCGAGGCGGGTCAGGCGTGGGTGCCGGTGGTGGCCAGCGTGGCCCCCAGCCCGATCATCATCAGTCCGCCGGTCGCCCCCAGTCGGTCGAGCCGGTGCGGCTTGCGGGCGAACCACGTCCTGGCCTTGGCCGAGGCCAGCGCCCAGCACGAGTCGGAGGCGGCGGCCATGACGGCGAACAGCCCCCCGAGCAGCAGCAGCTGGGGCGCCGCGGGCTTCGACGCGTCCACGAACTGGGGCAGGAACGCCGCGAAGAACACGATCGTCTTCGGGTTGGTCGCCCCGACGACCAGCCCGGCCCGCACCGAGCCCCACCCGTGCGTGCGCGGCGCCGCAGCGCCGTCGTCGAGGGCCAGCCGGGCGTCCCGGCGGTGTCGGATCGCCTGGACGCCGAGGTAGACGACGTACGCCGCCCCGACCAGCTTGAGGACCGTGAAGGCGTGTGCGCTCGCGGCCACGACCGCCCCGAGCCCGACCGCCAGCCCCACGACCTGCACCAGCAGCCCGAGGGCGTTGCCCACCACCGAGAGCAGGGCGTCCGACCGGCCCACGGTCAAGGCCCGGCCGATCGTGAACAGCAGGCTCGGTCCCGGCACCTGGATGAACAGGATCGACGCAACGACGAAGGCGAGCAGGGAGTGACCCACGCGGGCCACGGTAGTGGCGCCGCACGGGCGGTCCGAGCCATTTTCACGCTGCGCGCCATCGAGTCTGTCAATCCATCCTTGACGATCGGGTGTGGCGCTCATCCGTTTCGGGGGAGTCCCGGACCGGCTCGGTGAGGTCCGATGTCGTGGCTCGGGCACGGCCGCGCGCCCGTGGTCCGCCCGGGGCAGATGACGAAGGAGGTGGGTGAGCTGTCGATGGACGTCGAGCGCGCCATCGCGCCGGCACTCGGGCTCGTGCCCGCACCGGCGCACCCGGGGCCGAGCACGGTCTTCCGGGCCAAGCTCCGCCCCGCCATGAACCCTGGTCACGACCTGCCGCGACCCCGGCTCCACGACCTGCTGACCGAGTCGGTCCAGGCACCGCTCACGCTCGTCGTGGCTCCCGCCGGCTCGGGCAAGACCTCCCTCGTGCGCTCCTGGGCGGTCGACACCGAGCTGCCGCTCGCCTGGCTCACGCTCGACGAGGACGACGGCGACCCCGCGCAGCTGTGGCGGTCCGTGCTGGCGGCCCTGGACTCCCTGGCGCCGGGCTGCGCCGACGCCGGCCGCCTCCTGCGCGGGCCCGACGGTGTGGCCCGGGCGGTCAGAGCGCTCCTCGACGACCTCGAGGCCCGCGAGCCCGCGCCGCGGGTGATCGTGCTCGACGACGTGCACGTGGTCGCGGAGGACGCGGCCGCGAAGTCCCTCGCCGTCTTCCTCCAACACCTCCCGGCCTGGCTGCACGTCGTGATGGTCGGCCGCCGCGCGCCGCGGCTGCCCGTGCACCGGATGCGCGCCCGCGGCCTCCTGGGTGAGGTGCACTTCCAGGAGCTGCGGTTCACGACGGAGGAGGCGACGGACCTCCTCGCGCTGCTCGCGCCGGACCTGGCCGAGGACGTCGCGGCCGAGGTGGTCGCCCGGGCCGACGGCTGGGCCGCGAGCATCCGGCTGGCGGCGCTCGCCGCCCGCTCGGCCGTGGCGCAGGACCGCCGCTACCAGCCCGACCAGGACGACCGGGACCAGCTCGACGACTACGTCTGGAACGAGGTCCTCGCCGATGAGTGCGACCAGCTCCTGGAGGTGCTGACGGCGACCGCGGTCGTCGAGCGGGTCGACGGCGACCTGGCCCCCGTCCTGACCTCGCGCGAGGATGCCAACGCCCTGCTCGCGCTCGCGGAGGAACGCAGTCTGTGCGTCTCCCGCCGGGAATCGGGGTTCGAGGTCCATCCGCTGGTGCGTGAGGTCCTCGCGAGGGAGCTGGCCCGCCGGGCTCCCCGACCGGATGACGCAGCTGCACGCGCTCGCCGGCGGCTGGTACGAGGCCCATGGCGACACGGTCGCGGCGCTCGACCACTGGTTGCGTGCCGACCGGCCCCGGGACGCACTCAGGCTGCTCGCGGCTCGCGTTCTCGGGTTGCACGACGACGGCCACGTGGGCGCCATCGTGCGCACCCTCGACGCCCTGCCCGAGAGCGCGGTGCTGGGCGACCTCGACGCCATGATCGAGTACGCGTGGTCGCACGTGCTGGTCGACCGGCACCGCTTCGTCGACCTGGTCGACCGCGTGGCCCGGCTCACCCGTGACGACCTCGGCGTGGACCCGGTCCGGGACGCTCGGGTCGCAGGTCCTGGAGTCCATGTCCGCGACCCTGCGCGGGCACTGGGCGAACGGTGGCTCGCTGGCCCGATCAGCGCTCGAGGAGCTCGGGGACGCCTGGTGGCTGGACCCGATCGGCCAGCACGCGTGGAACGTGGTCGCGCGTGACCTCGCCCTCGCGGAGGGGTGGGACGACGCGGGGCGCGCTGCCGGCGAGGTTCTCCGCGCGCTGGGGGCGGCCCCGGAGCGGCGGGTCTGCACTGGAAGGGACCCGCGCCCTGGCCGAGGCGCTGGCCGGACGCCCCGTCGACGCGCTCCGGCTGGCAGTCGGGGCCCGGCACGCGTCGGAGGCGTCGAGCATGACGGTGGCGCGCACCGAGATCCGGACGGCCGAGGCGATCGCCCACCGCGAGCTCGGCGACCTCGCGGCCGCGCTGCCCGTGCTCGAGGAGCTCGCCGAGCTGCGCGTCCAACCCGCCCCGCACTGCCGGCTGCTCGCCCTGCTCGAGCTGGCCCGGGCCCGGCTCGACAGCGGCGACACCCGGGCCGCGGCCACGGCGTTCGACGCGGCCACGGACGTGGTCGAGAACGAGATGCCGGGGCCGGGCGCCATGTCCTGGCTGGCCCGGACCGGGACGCTGCTCGCGCTCGCGACCGGTGACGTCGAGGGAGCCCGCGGCTGGTCGAGCCAGGTCCACGACCCGTTCTGGTCGGCGATCAGCGCGGCGCGCGTGCTGCTGGCCACCGGTGACGCCCGGCTCGCAGCCGAGGCCCTCGAGTCGGCCGAACCGCGGTGTCTGCGGCACCAGGTGGTCGCGGACCTGCTGCGGTTCCGGGTCCTCGAGGGCGCCCCGGAGGCGGAGGAGCACCTGCTCGAGGCGGTGCGGCTGGCCGCGGACCACGGACTGGTGCAGACGGTCGCGTCCGAGGGCCGGGGGGTCGTCGAGGCCGTCGAGAAGGTGGCCTGGCGGGCGCCGCAGGCCTGGCTCGACCGGGTCCGCCGCGCCAGTCAGCCCGAGCACGCGCACCTGGGCGAGCAGCGCGTCGACCTCCCGATCGAGGCGCTGACCGAGCGCGAGCTCGCGGTGCTCCGGATGCTGCCCGGCCGGCTGACGCTGCGCGAGATCGCCGACGAGCTGTTCATCTCGATCAACACCCTCAAGTTCCACCTGAAGGTCATCTACCGCAAGCTGGGCTGCAGCTCGCGGGCCGAGGCGGCGGAACGGGCCCGCGCCCTGGCCGGGCTGCACCGGCCGGGTCAGCCCTGGAGCACCCGGCGCCGCTGAACCTCGTAGTCGTCCAGCTGCAGCACGCCGCGGTCGACGAGGCGGGAGAGCTGGCGGGCCTGCTCCACCTGGTCGAACAAGGTGGTGGTGTCGGGGCCCCGGTGGAGGAGGTCGGCGCGCCCGTGCCGCGCGGTCGGCACGCTGGCCTCCAGCGAGGCGGCCACCCGGCCGCGCGCGACCCGTTCGCCCGCGGCCACCCGAGCGCCGCTCTCCCGCACGGCTGCCGACAGCGAGGCGGCCCACCGGTCCTCCACGAGCAGCAGCAGCGCCGACTCGTCGGGGCCGAGGGTGAGGGCCATCAGCTCCAGGTCGTGCGAGCTCAGCAGCAGGCCACCGGCGACTGCGTGGCCGAGCGCGGCGACGCTCGGGTGCTCTCCCGGACTGATCGCCCGCACCGTGGTCTGTCCCTCCGCGCGGATCAGGAGGACCGCGTCGACCAGCCGGATGGCGCCGGCCTGCGCAAGGGCGACGACGGCCGCGGCGACCGGCGCGAGTCGGGCGACGTCGGGTGCCGAGAGCAGGAGGTACTCGAGCAGGTCGGGGTCCGGACGACCTGCCCGGTGTGTGGAGTCCACCACGTGGCTCACCCCGGTTCCTCGAAGGTCAGTGCAGCAGCATCTTGAGCAGGACGACGAGCAGGCCGAGGGCCGCACCGGCGACCGCGCTGGCCACGCGGCCCGCGGTGTCGAGGCCGGCGCGGATGCCCGCGAGGTAGCTGTAGACGCCGAGGAGGCCGATCGTGGCGAAGAGGGCCGTGAAGGCCGCGGTCCGCAGGCTGGCCCCGAAGACCGTGGTCACCAGCAGCACCCCGAGCGGTACGACGGACGCTCCGGCGATCGGCAGGGTGTGCCAGAACGCGTGCCTGAACGCCGCCAACGGGTGGTGCCCGTGCGTGAGCGTGCTGCCGATCGTCGAGGCGTGGAGGTGCGCGATCCAGTAGATCGCGACCGTGCCGAGGATCGCGACGCTCAGCTCGCCGGTCGTGTCCACGTGGCCGGTGACCGAGGCGATGGCGGCCGCGCACACCACCGTCCCCGTGATCGTGCCCTCGCTGCCCTCGACCAGCCCGAGCGGGTCACGCCGGTCGACGGCCGGCTCAGCCACCGCCGAAGGTCTCCAGCAGCGAGTCGCGCTCGGCCTCGGTGAGGTTGGTGGTGAGCAGCCGGCTGTCGTGCGCCTGGAACCGCTCACCGAGGCGGTCGAGGTTGGCGTTGTCGGTGACCAGGAAGAGCGCCGACGTGCCGGGAGTGACCTCGTCGCGGATCCGTTCCAGGTCCTCCTTGGAGAGGCCGGTGCCCTCGCTGGCCTTGGCCAGCGCACCCAGGCCGAGGCCGATGGCGGCACCCGCCACCGGGATCGCGAACAGCGCACCGCCCATGACGCCCCACAGGGCCCCCCACGCCGCGCCGCGCTTCTTGCTGTCGTGCTTGTGGTGCAGCTCGGGCTTGTCGGCGCCGGGCTCCCACGTCAGCACGGCGTGGTCGACGATCTCGACCAGGCCCTCACTCTCGGCCTGCTTGAGCGTCTGCTCGGCCCGCTGGGCGCCGCCCGCGTCGTCGAACTTCCACACGGTGAAGGTCGTCATGCCACTGGCTCCTCGTCTCTGCTCGGTGCATCGGCCTCGGCCAGGGCGGCCAGGGCGGACTTGGTCTTCAGCTCTTGGGGGGCGCCGAGGTCGACGCCGTGGTCGGCCAGGAAGACCTTGGTCTCGGCCGCCGCGTAGAACGCCTCGTGCGGTGGGACCTTGGTGGAGAGCTCGAGGATCTGGCCACCGCCGGGGAGCAGCCACACCTCGGCCACCATCGGGCGCGCGAACCCCTCCGGCGAGAACTTGGCCTTGAGCAGGTGCACGGGACCGAGCACCCGGAGGTCGGAGATGCTGACGTCCTCGGGGAGTCGCTCGTTGAGGAGGCCACGCTGGGTGTCGGTGAGCAGGTCGGCCAGCTCGCGGGTGCCGATCGAGGAGCTCCTTGACCTTCTTGTCGGACACCTCGGCCGTGACCGAGCACGAGCACGTGTAGCCGACGGGGGAGGCGTCGATCTCGATCTTGAAGCCCGGCACCTCCCGCAACCCCGCGGGCACGTCGCCGGGCAGCATCGGGCGCAGCTTGACCGTCACGTCACCCGCCTTGCGCTGGGTCCGGCGCGCGCGCACCACCACGCCGGCGGCCGAGGCCCGCAGGTCGAGGGTGTCGATGAACGCGACCTGGCGGATCCGGGCGTCGATGGAGTCGATCCCGAGGCTGCGGACGACCGTGCGCTGGTCGGCCCGGGGGACGGTCAGCTTGAGCTCGACCCCGTCGACGCCGGGCAGCGCCGCGAGGAGGCCGGCCAGCTGGTCCGCGTCGTACGTCGGGAGCGATGCGTCTGACATCTCGTCACCTTCCGTCCACCGGGGGTGGGTCCGCGCCACCCTCGCGAGGGTGGGTCACGTGACCAGCGCCCCGACCGCGAGCGCGACCACGCTGAGCACCGTGAGGATGGCCAGGAGCGGCCAGACCCACCGCAGGTAGCTGCCGTAGGGCACCCGCGCGATCGCCAGCCCGCCCATGACCACGGCCGAGGTGGGGATGAAGAGGTTCATGATCCCCGACGCGCTCTGGTAGGCCGTCACGACGAGCTCGGCGGGCACGTCCGCGAACGAGGCCAAGCGGCGCCATGATCGGCATGGCCACCGTGGCCAGGCCCGACGACGACGGGATCAGGAACGACAGCGGCAGGAACAGCCCGAACATCACGATCGCGAAGCCCGCCTGCCCGACGTCGCCCAGCGCCTGCTCGGCCCAGTTGAGCACGGTGTCGGTGATGTCGCCGTTGTTCATCACCACGGTGATGCCGCGGGCGATGCCGATGATCAGGGCCACCCCGAGCAGGTCCCGCGCGCCGTCGACGAACGACGCCGGTCAGCCTCTCCTCGGACAGCCCGCCGATCAGCCCGATGATGATGCTGAAGAGGATGAACGACGCGGTCATCTCCGGGAACCACCACCACAGGGTGGGGAAGGGGAGGTTGAGGTCCTCCCAGGGGATGACGCCGTACATCATCACCAGGAACGCGGTGCCGAAGGCGATGAGGATCCACTTCTGCCGGCCGCTGAGCACCACCTCGGCGTCGGCGGCGCCGGCGCTGAAGTGCTGCTCGTTGGCCTCACGCATGTCGGCGACGATCGAGGCGGACGGGTCGCGTTTGACGCGGTCGGCGTACCGCAGCACGAAGAAGATGCCGATCGACGAGCCCGACGATCAGGATGATCAGTCGCAGCAGGAAGCCGTCGCTGATCGAGACGCCGGCGAACCCGGAGGCGATGCCGGTCGCGAACGGGTTGATCGTCGAGCCGTAGGTCCCGATCCCGCAGCCGAGCAGCACCACCGCGGCGCCGGTCATCGCGTCGTACCCCGCCGCGATCATCACGGCGATGACGAGCGCGTAGAACGCCAGGCTCTCCTCGGCCATGCCGTACGTCGTGCCGCCGAGCGCGAAGACGGTCATCAGGATCGGGATCATCCAGCGCTCGCGCCCCCGGAGCCGGTTCACGAGCCGGCCGATGCCGTTCTGGATCGCGCCGGTCTGCATGGTGACCCCGAGGAAGCCGCCGATCACGATGATGAAGAGCGCGACGTCGATGGCGCCGAACAGCGTTCCCTTGTTGTAGTAGTTGATGTTGCCCTTGTTGTTCTCGATCCCGTACAGGCCGTTGATCGGTGCGGTCAGCGAGTCGACCAGGATGCGCGCGGGGTGCCCGTCGACGTTGTGGTAGCGTGCCGGGGATCGGGCTGCCGTTCTCGTCGAGCTGGTACTCGCCGGCGGGCACGATCCACGTCGCCAGGGCCATGAGCACGATCAGCGCGAAGAGGATCGTGTACGCCGACGGCAGCCGGAAGCCGTGCTTCTCCTCGGTCGGGTCGGTCGGGTCGGGCGGGTCCGCGGGGCCGCCCGGGGTCGTGGTCGTGGCGTCAGACATGGCTCAGCTCCCGGTTCATCGTGCGGCGGTGGTCACAGGACGCAGGGATCCCACGTCGTCCCCGTGGAAGTGCTCGTGCCCCCGGGCCCAGATGATCAGCCCCACGACCAGCAGCGCTGCGACCGCGACGAAGGCCCAGCGGGCGGACCTGCTCACAGCGGGTCACGCTCCAGCGGGCAGGTCATGCAGTGGCCGCCGCCGCGGCCCTTGCCCAGCTCGAAGCCCTCGATGGTGATGACCTCGACGCCTGCCTCGCGCATCTTCGCGATCGTGTACGTGTTGCGCTCGTACGCCACCACGACGCCGGGCTCGAGCGCGACGACGTTGTTGCCGTCGTCCCACTGCTCCCGCTCCTGCTGGTAGGCGTCGCCACCGGTCTCGATGACCCGCAGCTTGTCGACGCCCATCGCGTCGGCCACCGTGGACAGGAACCCCTTCTCCTCGGTGACGTGGAACTCGGCGCCGTTGACGCCCGGGCGCAGGCTGATCGCCCGGACCTTGTCCATCACCCGCGGGTACACCGTGACCGCGTCCCGGTCGAGCATCGTGAAGACGGTGTCGAGGTGCATGTGCGCGCGGTCCTTGGTCATCACGACCGCGACCACGCGCTCGGCGGCTCCCTTGGCGAACAGCGCCCGGGCCACCTGCTCGATCATGCGGGCCTGCGACCGCTCGCTCATCCCGATGAGCACCGTGCCGTTGCCGATCGGCTGGACGTCGCCGCCCTCGAGCGAGGCGCGGCCGAAGTCCACGGCGTTGAACCGCTCGTCGTCGCCGAGCTCGGGGTACCAGAACTCGAAGTCGGCGTCGGCGAACATCGGGTGGTAGCGGTAGATGGCCGCGACGTTGTACGCCTCGAGCCGGCGGGCCGGCCAGTACATCGGGTTCACCGAGACACCGCCGTAGATCCAGCACGACGAGTCGCGCGTGAACAACGTGTTCGGCAGCGGGGGCAGCACGAACATGCTCGGGTCGTCGATGGCAGCGGCGATCACCGACGTGTCGCGCAGCCGTGACAGCTCCAGGCCGGACTCGGCCACGGTCAGGCCGCCGATCAGGTGGGTCGCCAGCTGCTCGGGCCCCATCGCCGACAGCACCGACCGGACCTCGTCGACCATCGAGATGCCGACGGTGTACTCCGACGCCGCCAGCTCGATGAGCTTGCCCTTCGCCTCCTCGCTGGCGCCCAGCGTCTCCCCGAGCAGTGTCTGCAGCAGGTAGACCTCCACGCCGCGCTCGCGCATCCGGGCGACGAACTGGTCGTGCTCGTACTGCGCGCGCTCGACCCACAGCACGTCGTCGAAGAGCAGGTCGTCGTGCGTCGTCGGAGTCAGCCGCTGCAGGCTGAGCTCCGGCCGGTGCACCATGACCTGGCGCAGCTTGCCCACCTCCGAGTGGACTCCGAACTCCGTCATGACCCTTCCTTCCCGGAGACCACCTGGGTCCCCACCTCGCCGTCGACGATCTGCTGGATCTGGGCGAGCGAGCCGATCGCGGCCCGCCCGCCGGTGGCCTCGACGAAGCGGCAGGCCGCCTCGACCTTCGGGCCCATGGAGCCGGCAGGGAAGCCCATCGCGCGGAGCTCCTCGACCGTGATCCGACCCAGCGCGCGCTGGTCGGGTGTGCCCCAGTCGGCGTACACCGCGTCGACGTCGGTGGCCATGACGAAGACGTCGGCGTCGATCTCCCGGGCGAGCAGCTGGCTGGCCAGGTCCTTGTCGATGACCGCCTCGACGCCGATGCGCTTGGTCTCGGCCGCCGGCATCACCATGATCGGCACCCCGCCGCCGCCGGCGCAGATCAGCACGACGCCCTGGTCGAGCAGCCAGCGGATCGGCCGGATCTCCACGATCTTCTGCGGCTCGGGGGAGGGGACCACCCGGCGCCAGGCGTCGCCGTCCTGCTTGAACGTCCACTGCTTCTCGACGGTCAGGACGTCGGCCTCGATCTTGGTGTAGATCGGGCCGACGAACTTGGTCGGGTCGCGGAAGGCGGGGTCGCCCGGCTCGACCTGGACCATCGTCAGGATCGTCGCCAGCGGCACGTCGGAGGGCATCACGTTGCCGAGCTCCTGCTCGAGGACGTAGCCGATCATCCCCTCGGTCTGCGCACCGAGGACGTCGAGCGGGTACGGGTCGACGTCCTTGTACGCCGCCGCCTGGAGCGCGAGCAGGCCCACCTGGGGGCCGTTGCCGTGCGAGAGCACGAGCTGGTGCTCCTGGGCGACCGCGGCCAGGGAGGGAGCCGCCATCCGCACGTTGCTGCGCTGGTTCTCGGCCGTCATCGGCTCCCCGCGCTTCAGCATCGCGTTCCCGCCGAGGGCCACCACGACGCGCATGCGCGGTCAGTCCCCCAGGGTGGCGACCATGACGGCCTTGATGGTGTGCAGCCGGTTCTCGGCCTGGTCGAAGACGATCGAGTGCGCGGACTCGAAGACGTCGTCGGTGACCTCGAGACCGTCCATGCCGTACTCCTTGAAGATCTCCTCACCGACCTTGGTCTCCCGGTTGTGGAAGGCCGGCAGGCAGTGCATGAACTTGACCGTCGGGTTGCCGGTCTTCTCGATCACCTCCAGGTTGACCTGGTACGGCGTCAGCAGCTTGATCCGCTCCGCCCAGACGCTCGTGGTCCTCGCCCATCGAGACCCAGACGTCGGTGTAGAGGTAGTCGCAGCCGGCGACGCCCTCGTCGACGTCCTCGGTGAGGGTGAGGCGGGCGCCGGTCTCCGCGGCGATGCCGCGGCAGGTCTCGACCAGCTCGTCGCTCGGCCACAGGTCCCGCGGGGCGCACAGACGCACGTCCATGCCGTACTTGCAGCCGCCGACCATGAGCGAGTTGCCCATGTTGTTGCGGGCGTCGCCGAGGTAGCAGTACGCGATGTCGCCCAGGTGCTTGTCGCTGTGCTCGGTCATGGTGAGGACGTCGGCCAGGATCTGGGTGGGGTGGAACTCGTCGGTCAGCCCGTTCCACACCGGCACCCCGGAGTACTCGGCGAGGATCTCGACGCTCTCCTGGGCGAAGCCGCGGTACTCGATGGCGTCGAAGGTCCGGCCGAGGACCCGCGCGGTGTCCTTCATCGACTCCTTGTGGCCGATCTGCGACCCGCTCGGCTCCAGGTACGTCACGTGGGCGCCCTGGTCCTTGGCGGCGACCTCGAACGCGGTGCGGGTCCGGGTCGAGGTCTTCTCGAAGATCAGTGCGATGTCCTTGCCGGACAGCCGGGGCTGCTCGTAGCCGGCGTACTTCGCGGCCTTCAGGTCCGCCGACAGCTTGAGCAGGAACTTCAGCTCGGCCGGGCGTGAAGTCAAGCTCCTTGAGGAAGCTGCGGTGGCGCAGGTTGAACGACATCAGGTCTCCTCGGTTCGGCGGACGGGTGTGGGGTCGGACCGCGGCGTCGGACCCAGCTCTGGCCCGACGGCGGATGACGAGCTTGATGACCTCCTCGACGACCACGAGCGAGGCCGCGATGCCGATGCAGATGCACCACTGGTTGAAGGTCAGGCCGGTGGTGCCGAAGATCCGCTCGAGGAAGTCGATGGCCGTGATCGCGATGATCGCGAGCAGCGCGATGCCGTACCGGCGCAGCTGCAGCGATGCCCGGGAACGGCGTCCCGGTCGAAGATCGTGTTGGTCTGGTCGCGGCAGAGCAGCGCCCCGAACAGGTGGAAGAGCGAGAGCGTCGGTGAGCAGCATCGTCGCGCCGAGGACGGCGCCGCCCTTGTCCTCGCCGATCTGGTAGGCCACGAGCGCGCCGACCGTCATCACCGCGCCCTGCACGCAGAGCCGGATCCAGTTGTTGCGGGACAGCACCGGTGCGGCGACCGGGCGCGGCGGCCGGGCCATCAGCCCGCGGGCCGGCTGGTCGAAGCCGAGCGCGATCGCCAGCGGGATGTCGACGACCATGTTCAGCCACAGGATCTGGAGCGGGTTCAGCGGCGCCCCGTTCGGCGATGCCGAAGATACCGGCGCCGATGAAGATCGCGATGTAGGCGACCAGCGTGGACATCTGGAACCGCAGGTACTTCAGCAGGTTGTCGTAGAGCGTCCGGCCGTACGACGACGGCGCCGACGATCGTCGCGAAGTTGTCGTCGGTCAGGATCATGACCGCGGCCTCCTTGGAGACCTCGGTGCCGGTGATGCCCATGGCCACGCCGATGTCGGCGGTCTTGAGCGCCGGGGCGTCGTTCACGCCGTCGCCGGTCATCGCGACGACGTTGCCCTTCTCCTTGAGCAGCCGGACCAGGCGGACCTTGTCCTCGGGAGCGACCCGGGCGACGACGCCGATGTCGTCGAGCTCGGTACGATCAGCTGCTCGTCGCTCATCGCGGCGAACTCCGTGCCGGTGATGCGCCCGGCCCTCGATGCCGAGCTCCCCGGCGATCGCCGCGGCGGTGTCGCGTGGTCGCCGGTGATCATCCGCACCCGGATGCCGGCGTCGTGGCACTCGGCGATCGCGGCCTTCGCCTCGGGCCGCGGCGGGTCGACGATGCCGACCATCGCGAGCAGCGTGAGCTCCTGCACCAGCTCGATCAGGTCGTTGCCGGCCTGGACGGTGCCGGGCTCGAAGTCGCGCTGGGCGACGACCATCACCCGCTCGCCGGCGTTGGCGATCTGGTCGTTGGCGTCGAGCGGCGAGGTGCCGGTTCTCGTCGGTGATCGGCGACCAGGGTGCCGTCGGGGTTCCGGATCGTTGGTGGCGCGCGCGATCAGCACGTCGGGCGCGCCCTTGACGTAGCAGCGCACCACCGGCCGGCCGTCGTCCGCGGTCATCTCGTGGAAGGTGGCCATGAACTTGTAGTCGGAGTCGAACGGCACCTCGGCGACGCGGGGCAGCGCGGCGCGGGTCTCGTTGATGTCGAGACCGCCCTTGGCGCCGAGCACGATCAGCGCACCCTCGGTCGGGTCGCCGATCAGGGCCTCGCCGTCCAGCACGGCGTCGGCGCACAGCACCATCGGCAGCAGGTAGGGGTCGAGGTCGTGCCGCTGGCCGCCGACGTGGTTGATCTCGCCGACGGTGCTGTAGCCCTCGCCGGTGACGGTGTAGCGGTTCTGCCCGGGGATCACGAGCTCGCGCGCCGTCATCTTGTTGAGCGTCAGCGTGCCGGTCTTGTCCGAGCAGATCGCCGAGGTCGACCCGAGCGTCTCGACCGCCGGCAAGCCGCTTGACGATCGCGCCGCGGCGGGCGATCTCGCGGGTGCCCATCGAGAGCAGCGCGGTGACGACGGCCGGCAGGCCGGTCGGGATCGCGGCCACCGCGAGGGCGACGCCGGTGATGAACAGGGTGTCGAAGGACTCGCCCTGCGCCAGGCCGAGCAGCACGACGATGACCAGCGCCACGGCGGCGATCGACGCGATGATCTTCGACAGCGAGTCGAGCTGCTTCTGCAGCGGCGTCTTGCTCGTCTCGGTGTTGGCCAGCATGTCGGCGATGTGGCCGATCTCGGTGCCCATGCCGGTCGACGGTCACGATCATCTCGCCGCGGCCGCGGGTGACCGAGGTGTTCATGTAGGCCATGCAGATGCGGTCGCCGAGCGGGATGTCCTCGCCGGGCACCGGGTCGGTCGATCTTGCCCGACCGGGAGGCTCTCGCCGGTCAGGGCGGCCTCCTCGATCTCCAGGGTCGCGGCCAGGATCACCCGGCCGTCCGCGGGCACCCGGTTGCCGGCCTCCATCAGCACGACGTCGCCCGGGACCAGCTCGCCGGCGTCGATCTCGACCGCCTGGCCGTCGCGGCGCACCCGGGCGATGGTCTTCATCATCTGCGACAGCGCCTTGACGCTCTCCTCGGCCTTGGACTCCTGGCGCAGGCCGATGACCGCGTTGAAGACCGTCAGGCCGGCCAGCACCACCGTGGTCCCGGTGTCGCCGGTGACGACCTGGTTGACGAGCGCCGCCCCCAGCAGGATCAGCTGCATGAAGTCCTCGTACTGGCGCAGGAACGCCCGCCAGGCGGGCTCCTTCGTGCCGCCCGCGAGCTGGTTGGGACCGTGCGACGCCAGCCGGGACGCGCGCCTCGCCGGCGGAGAGCCCGCGGCTGGGGTCGACGTCGAGGCCGGCCGCGACCTGCGTCCGCGGAGCCCGAGACCGGGTCGATCGACACCCCGCTGACGGCTGAGCGGGAGCCGGGTTGGTCGTCATCGTCGCCTCCAGTCGTCGCGCGGGCGCTGCGTCGCTTGCTCGATGGTCCGTGGACCGCGCGGGTGGTTGCGCCTCACCCCTCGCGGGGTGGGGTCCGACGGCACCCACCCACCCGCGTCGGTGTGACGCCTGCCAGCGACGTACGTGGCACGTGCGAGACCAGACGACGACCCGCCAGGGAGGACCGATGACCCAGATGGACGTAGGACCCATCGACTATCTCGCCGTGGAGTTGCCCGGTGCCAAGCTCCAGGGTCGAGGGCTGGCCGCCCTCGTCGACCTGACCGACCGCGGGATCATCCGCATCCTCGACCTGGTCGTGGTCCAGGTCGACGAGAACGGTACTTCACCGCGTGGAGCTCACCGACCTCGACGGGGACGGCGAGCTGGACCTCGCGGTGTTCGAGGGCGTCCGATCGGGGCTGCTCGACGACGAGGACGTCGCCCAGAGCGCCGCGCTCGTCGACCCCGGCAACGCGGTCGCCCTGCTGGTCTACGAGAACACCTGGGCCGGCCCGTTCGTCAGCGCGATGCGGGAACGCCGGTGCCGAGGTCGTCGCCAGTGGCCGGATCCCGGCCGAGGACGTCGTCGCCGCGCTCGACGCACTCGAAGCAAGCGAAGCCTGAGAGAGGAGTCAGTCATGGGACTGATCGGAGGAATGGCCCGGACGGCCGTCGTCGCGGGGACCGCGACCGCGGTCTCGAACCGCGTGTCGCGCCGGCAGGCGGGACGCTGGCAGCAGCAGTCGGACGCCCAGGCCTACCAGGAGCAGCAGTACGCCGCAGCCGCAGTACGCCGCGCCGCCGCCCCCGGCGCCGGCACCCGTGGCGGCACCCGCCGCCCCCGAGGAGGACGACCTGATCGAGCAGCTGCAGAAGCTCGGCCCAGCTGCGCGACCAGGGCATCCTCACCGACGCCGAGTTCGAGGCGCAGAAGGCGAAGCTGCTCGGCTGACCGAGTGCGAGCGACGGACATGACCTCCGGACCCGAGGACGGTCCCGAAGAACAGGCTTCGGGCAGCCGTCGGCTGATGGTGCTCCTGGCCGCGGCCATGTTCGTCCTGGTGGTCGACACGTCCCTGATGAACGTGTCGATCTCGGCGGTGATCAAGGACCTGGACACCACGGCCAGTGGCGTCCAGTCCGCGATCGCGCTCGAGGCGCTGGTCTCGGCGGCGTTCATCCTCATCAACAGCAAGGTCGGCGACCTCATCGGCCGCAAGAAGGCCTACGTGCTGGGCCTGCTGGCCTACGCCCTCGGGGCGTTGTCGATGACGCTCGCCCAGAGCCTGCTGCCGATCGTCATCTTCTGGGCGATCCTCGGCGGGCTCGGGGCGTCGCTGCTGCTGCCCGCCATGCAGTCCCTCATCCACGGAAACTTCAGCGGGGCGGCCCAGAAGCAGGCCTACGCCCTGGTGGGCGCGGCCGCGGCGATCGCCGCGGCCATCGGGCCGCTGCTCGGTGGCTTCGTCACCACCTACCTGTCGTGGCGGGTCGGCTTCGGGCTCGAGGTGGCCATCATCGCCGTCGTCCTGCTCCAGATCCGGCTGGTCAAGGACGTCCCCTACACGGGCGACCGCCATGTCGACGTCGTCGGCGCGGTGCTGTCGGTCGTCGGCATGGGCGGCGTGGTGCTGGGCATCCTGGTCTGGCAGGAGGGCGGTCAGTACGTCGGGCTGCTCATGGTCCTGGGCGCCGTGGCCCTGGTGCTGCTCTCCCGGTGGCTCATCCGCCGCAAGCGGGAGGCGAAGGTCACCCTGCTCGATCCGGACCTCTTCGCGCACCCGCACTTCACCGCCGGCATCACGGGCCAGATGATGCAGCAGATCACCCTCGGCGGAGCGATGATCGCCCTGCCGCTGTTCTTCCAGATGACGCTCGAGTACAACGCCCTGGAGGCCGGCGTGTCGCTCGCCCCGCTGTCGCTCACGATGTTCGCGGCGGCCCTGGTGGCTGGGCGGCGAGCGGGTGAGCGGCGGCCCGCCGCGGTGATCCGGGCCGGCTTCCTGCTGTCCACGATCGGGATCGCGATCATCGTCCCGTTCGTCCCGCGGGTCGACAGCGGCTGGTGGCTGGTGGTCCCCCTGGCGATCACCGGCTGCGGGCTCGGCCTGCTGGTGTCCCAGCTCAACAACTACACGTTGGCGCCGATCTCGGGGGACCGGGTCAGCGAGGCCGCCGGGGTCAACTCCGCGGCCGGCTCCTTCGGCCTCTCCTTCGGACTGGCGATGGCGGGTGGGCTCATGCTGGCGGCCCTGTCGTTCAGCTTCACCCACATGGTCGAGGCCAGCGACGTGATCCCCGCCGACGAGCAGGACCAGATCTCTGCCGCGCTCGAGGACGACGCCGAGGTCATGAGCAACTCCCAGCTCGACGCGCTGATCACCGGTCAGCCGGCCGAGGTGGAGCAGGAGGTCCTGGACATCAACGACGCGGCCCGCAACCGCTCGCTCCAGATCGCCCTGCTGGTGCCGCTGCTCGCCGGGCTCATCGGCCTGGTCAACTCCTTCCGGATGATGCGGCTGCCCGACCAGAAGCCCGTGGCCAACCTCGAGGGGATGGACTTCGGCTGAGCCACCTCCCACCCCGGGCGGGGTGGTGCCTGCCCACCCGGCGGCTCCTCAGCATGTGACGCATCCGCCGTCACCGTGACGGTGCTCTCCAGCGGCCCCGCCGCTGCGACTCAGCAGGAGGTTCAACGTGGTCACCGTGTGGGAGTACAGCCTGGGCGACATCTTCCTCAGCATGCTGTGGTTCACCCTCTTCGTCATCTGGATCTGGCTGGTCATCGCGATCTTCACCGACCTCTTCCGCAGCGACGACCTGGGTGGCGGCTCCAAGGCGCTCTGGGCGATCTTCCTGATCGTGCTGCCCTATCTGGGCGTGTTCATCTACCTGATCGTCCGCGGCAAGAAGATGGGCGAGCACGCGCTCGCCGACGCGCAGGCCCAGGACGCCAGGCAGCGCGCGTACATCCAGTCCGTGGCGGGCTCCGGCGGCACCGGCACGGCCGGCGAGATCGCGCACCTCGCCGAGCTCCGCGACAGCGGGACCCTCAGCGAGGCGGAGTTCCAGCAGGCCAAGGCCAAGCTGCTGGCCTGACCCCATCGGCTCGCGCCGCCCCCGACGTCCCCGTGCGTCGGGGGCGGCGTGCTGGGTGGCGTGAAACGCCCTCGGCGCGCAGGGCTCTGGCTTGCGTCCGCGGGCAGGGGTGCAGGCCGGACGCCACTGGGGTCCTGGTCGCGCTCGGTCGGTTCGGTCGATCCCCGGTTGCCTCAGGTGCGCCGGGTGAAGGCGACCTTCCCGCCGGGGAGCTTGGTCGTGGTGTAGGTGGGGTCGTGGGCGCGGGCGTGGTGGCGGGGGCAGAGCAGCAGCCCGTCGTTGTCGGTGCCGCCGCCGCGGCTCCAGGGGATCGGGTGGTGCAGGTGGCAGAGGCCGGGTGGCCAGTCGCAGCCCTCGGCGGTGCAGCCGCGCTGTTCGATGGTCTTGGCGATCCGTTGGGCCCCGGTGTGGAAGCGCCGGGTGCGGCCGAGGTCGAGGACCTGGGACTTCCCGCCGAGGACGGCGGGGATGATCCCGGCCTCGCAGGCCAGCTGGCGGGCCAGGGCGGCGGAGATCGTCTCGCCGGTGTCCAGGTTCGCCGCTTTGAGGCCGCCGAGGAGGGCGTCGAGGGTCATGGTGACCACGACGGTGGCGTTGACCCCGCCGGCCTTCGGGAGGTTCTTGGTGGGGTAGCGGTGGATCAGCTCGGTGAACGCCCGGCCCAGGCGTTCCGGGGTCGGGCGCCGTTCCCCCGAGGGACCTGAGGCGGCCTGGTGTTTGGGGGCGGCGAAGGCCAGGAGCGCCTTCTTGAGCGCGGCGCCGGTGAGGGTGTCGAGGGTGAACCGGCCGTGGACCTTGCCGTGTCCGTCCTCCCACATCGTGAGCCGGGTGGCGGCGGCCGCGTCGCGTTCCTCGCGTTCGAGGAGCTGGGCTTCGTGGGCGTCGGCGGCGTCGGGGTCGACGACCTCCAGGAGCCGGCGTCCGAACCGCTTCAACGCGCGGGCGTCGAAGTGCTCGGCCTCGGCGAGCAGGTGGGCCTCGGCGTCCTGGACCAGCGACGGGTCGAGGTCGGCGGGGAGGTCGTCGAGGGCGCGGAGGATGACCTCGGCCTGCTCGACGTGGACCCGACCCTCGGCGAGGGCGTCGCGGGTCTGGTCGTGGGACTCCGAGTCCGGCGGCGAACCGGACGGTGCGGTGCGCGGCGGCGCGGGTGGTCTTGGTCTGGTGGGCCAGCCAGCTCGCGGTCGAGGTCGCACCGGACCGGCCGGGGATGTCGAGCGCCTCGGCCTGGGCGACCAGCCGGGCCTCGAGCTCGGCGAGCTGGGCCTTCGCGGCCTGGACCTCGCTGATGGCCGTGGTGGTCTCGGTGGCGTCCATCGACCACAACGGCACCCCGGCCACCGCGGCCAGCTGGTCGCGCACGCCCGCCATCGCCCGGGTGACCCGGTGCGGGTGGTGCGCGATCGCCGTCATGACACCTATCCAAGCAGCGACCACCGACAGTCCGACGGGCCCGGAAGCCCTTGTCCACAAGGGAAAACGGTCACGTCCGGGGTCGGGTCAGCGGGCTGGCTGCGGGGGTCTCGACAGGCTCGACCGGCGGTGGTCCAGCGGGTGCCTCCGTTGCGGTGGCGTCGAGGTTCGTCGCTGGCGCTCCTCACACGCCTCAGCCACCGTCGGACCGCAGCCAGCACCCTCGCGGCAACCCGATAACCAGCCCGCCTTTGGCGCTCGCCGGGGCTGTCAACCCGACCCTCCAACCGGAGCGCAGGCACCCAGCTTGACAGCCCCGGGGAGCGTCAGACACTCGGATATCGGGTTGCCGCACACGCCGGCCGATGCGGTGGTCTCGACAGGCTCGACCGACGGTGGACCAGCGGGTGCCTCCGCGCCGGTCCCCACCACCGCGCACACGCAGCCTGCACGCTCGGCAACCCGATAGCCAGCCCCGGGGAGCGTCAGACACTCGGATATCGGGTTGCCACTGACCCCGCGCCTACGGCTCCAGCGTGTAGCCCAACCCGCTGCTGGTCAGCAGGTGCCGCGGTCGGCCGGGGTCGTCCTCGAGCTTGCGGCGCAGCTGGGCGGCGTAGACCCGCAGGTAGTGGTGCTCGCGGGTGTACCCGGTGCCCCACACCTCGCGGAGGATCTGCTCGCGCGGCACCAGGCGCCCGACGTTGCGGGCGAGCAGCTCGAGGAAGGCCCACTCGGTGGGGGTGAGCCGTACGTCGACACCGGCGCGACGGACCTTCTTGCGGGCCAGGTCGATGACGAGGTCGCCCACCACGACCTCGGTCTCGCTCGGCTCGGCCGCCGCGGCCCGGCGTACGGCGGCGCGCAGCCTGGCCATCAGCTCGTTCATCGCGAAGGGCTTGGTCACGTAGTCGTCGGCGCCCAGGTCGAGCGCCTCGACCTTGTCCTCGCCCTGCTGCCGCGCGGACAGGACCACGATCGGGACGGAGGTCCAGCCGCGGAGACCGGCGATCACCTCGGTGCCGTCGAGGTCGGGCAGGCCGAGGTCGAGCACGATGACGTCCGGGTGGGTGGTCGCCGCCGCGTCGAGGGCGGCCCGCCCGTCCGCGGCGGTGACCACCTCCCAGCCGTGCGCGCGCAGGTTGATGGCCAGCGCACGGGCCAACGCGGGCTCGTCGTCGACCACGAGCACCGTGTGGCCCGACGCGGCCGGCTCGCTCACGAGGCCTCCGCACGGGCGCCGGAACCGACCGCCGCGCGTGGCAGGGAGAGCACCATGTTGAGCGTCGTGATCACGTCGATGCCGGCAGCCAGCACCGCATCGACGTCCTTCTCGGTGAACGTCGAGCCGAGGTACGCCAGCGTCCGCCCGGGCATCACCTCGAGCCCGTCGACCAGCGCCGCGGTCTGCCGGCGGTCGTGGATCTCCACGAAACCGACCACGACGTCGGTGTCACGGGCCAGCCGCCGCTGCGCCTCGCCGAGCGCGGCGTAGGTCTCGCCGACCTCGGGCGCGGAGCCGAGGTGGACGATCAGGCGCCCGCGCCGTCCTTCCACGGCTCCCATTGTGGCGCTCTGGCGTTCCGGTCAGCGACGCGGACGGCGATGTTGAGCATCAACACGTCGCGTCCGGACGCCGGTCCTGACGGTTCCTTGACGGCGCCCGCGGGCGCCTTGACGGATCCCGGACGCCCGCTCAGCGTCGAGGCGCGGTGACCGTCATGGTCAAGGGGTCGCCAGCACGCCCGCAGTGCGAGTACACAGGACCTGCTCCATCAGTCGCGGGACCGGCCGGCCTCTCTGCGGCGGAGGGTCCCGCCGTGAGGCAGGAGGTCTGTGTCATGGCGCGGTTCCGGGTCGTGGAACGTCAGTTCGAGGCGTTCCTGCGCACGCCGCTGTCGGTGCGCAAGGCGATGGGAGTCATCGTGTCGGCCACGGTCGTGAGCGTGCTGCTCGGTGGGGTGCTGATCACCCTCATCGACCCGCACGACTTCGAGAACGTCGGTGACGGCATGTGGTGGGCGCTGCAGACGGTCACCACCGTCGGGTACGGCGACGTGGTGCCGACGAACGCGGCCGGCCGCGTCATCGGGGCGGTGATCATGCTGGAGTCCATCGCGTTCGTCTCGATCGTGACCGCTGCGATCACCTCCAGCTTCGTGGAGCGGGCCCGCCGCCAGGCGGCCGAGGCGGCAGTGGCGGCCGAGGCCGCCGAGGCCTCCCGACCGTCGGAGTACGAACCGCTCACCGCCCAGCTGGCCGACATCACCGCCCGCCTGGACCAGATCCAGCGATCGCTCGGGATCGACGGGCCGCCCGGTGCGCGTCACGACGACCTGCCGTGACCGGGAGAGCCGGGCTCCGCGAGCTCGCCCACGCCGTGCTGCGCGACGAGCTCGGCGCCACGTCCGTGGGCCGGCTCTGCCCGCGGTGCGGGAGCGCCGACCACGGCCGGCCGTACGTCGTCACGCCCGGACCGCCCCCGCACGTGTCGCTGTCGTACGCCGAGGGGCTGGTCGCCGTCGCGTGGTCCCGCGGGCCGGTGGGCATCGACGTCGAGGACGCCGGGCCGCCGGTGGACGGCGTGGACCGGCCCGAGTTCAGCGCCGCGGAGGCCCGGTTCAAGGCGGCCGCCGAGGTGCCGGTGGCCGCGCTCGACCTGCCCGACGGCTACGTCGGGGCGGTCGCGGGCACCGGGGTCACCTGGCAGCTGGCAGGTCCGGCAGCTCCGGCCGGGTGAGCCAGGCGTCGAACAGCTGGTCGAGGTCGGCGCCGGTCTGCTCCCCGGCGAAGGATCGGAACTGCCCGGTCGTCACCGACCCGCCGGTGTGCGCGGCCACCCACCCGGCGAGCAGCGCGAAGAACGCGTCGTCGCCCACGGTCCGGCGCAACGCGTGCAGCGTCAGCGCGCCCCGCTTGTAGACGCGGTCGTCGAACATCAGCTCCGGCCCGGGGTCGTCCAGCACCAGGTCCTGGTCGAGCTCGGTGAGCAGGCCGTGGTGGTGCCGGGCCCAGTCGTCCGCGCTGTCGCCGCCCGACTCCTCCGACCAGAGCCACTCGCAGTAGCACGCGAAGCCCTCGTGCAGCCAGATGTCCTGCCACCGCGCGAGCGTCACCGCGTTGCCGAACCACTGGTGCGCCAGCTCGTGCGCGACGAGCCGGATCGCGTCCCAGTCGTCGCGGCAGAAGTTCCGGCCGAAGGTCGAGAGCCCCTGCGACTCCAGCGGGATCTCGAGGTCGTCGTCGGTCACGACCGCGGTGTACGACGCGAACGGGTAGGGCCCGAACCGCTCGGCGAAGAACGCCATCATCTCCGGCTGCCGGCCGAACGCCGCGTCGAAGCCCTCGTCGACGTCGGCGGGGACCGCCGCGACCATCGGCACCGGCGTGCCGTCGTACCCGCGGAGCTGGTAGCGGCCGATCTGCACGGTGGCCAGGTAGGTCGCCATCGGCTCGTCCTGGACGTAACGCCAGGTGACCGTCGAGGAGCCGCGCCGCTTCTCGGCCAGCTCGCCGTTCGCCACCACGGTGTAGTCGGCCGCGGTCGTCACCGTGATCGAGTACGACGCCTTGTCGTCGGGCCGGTCGTTACACGGGAACCACGTCGGTGCGCCGTGCGGCTGCCCGGCCACGATCACACCGTCCGCGAGCTCCTCCCAGCCGGCGTCCCCGTGGTGCTTGTCGATGAGCGGCCTGGGCGCACCGGCGTACCTCACCGCGAGGCGGAAGGACGTGCCGGCCGCGAGGGGCTCCTTCAGGGTGACCACGAGCCGGTGGCCGCGGGTCGTGTACCGCGCCGGCGTGCGCCCGTCCACCGTCACCTTGGCGACGTCGAGCCCGGCCAGGTCGAGGACCACCCGCTTGGTGTCCTCGTCGGCGACGCCGTCGATCACCGCGTCACCGCGCAGCCGGTTCCCGGCCAGGTCGTAGTCGAGGGCCAGCGCGTAGTGGCTCGCGCTCCACGCACGGTCGCCGTGACCCGGGAGGTAGGCGTCGGCGGTCGGCAGGTCGGAGTGTCCCAGCAGTCTCACTCGGCGGCCGCCCACGGGCCGATCGGGTTGCCGATCCAGACGGTCTTGTCCGGCACCGACTCACCCCTCATGACCAGCGACACGGGACCGACCGTAGCGTGCCGCCCCAGCGTGGCAGCAGGAAGGATCACGCTGTTGGGACCGAGCGTCGCGCCGCGCTTGAGGACCACCCGGTCCATGGTCAGCATCCGGTCGTGGAACAGGTGGGTCTGCACGACCGTCCCCTGGTTGACCGTGGCTCCGTCGCCGAGCTCGACCAGGTCGGTCTCGGGCAGCCACCAGGTCTCGCACCACACGCCGCGCCCGATGGTGGCGCCCATCAGCCGGAACCAGGCGTTGAGCAGGGGCGTGGCCGCCACCGGCCGGGCGAACCAGGGCGCCGCCACCACCTCGACGAAGGTGTCGGCCAGCTCGTTGCGCCAGACGAACGAGCTCCACAACGGGTGGGCGCTCGGCACGTGCCGGCCCACCAGGAGCCACTTGGCGGCGACGGTGACCAGGGCGGCGACGAGCCCCGCCAGCGCGAGCAGCGGCGCTGCCAGCAGCAGGGCCAGCAGCAGACCGTGGCGCTGGTCCAGCAGCCAGGCCAGGACCACGGCCAGGGTGACTGCCAGCCCGGCCCCGATCGCGACCGGAACGACGCGGCACAGCTCGACGAGGGCGCGGGCGACCTTGAGCCGGGTCGGCGGGGCGTAGGTGCGGCCGGCGTCGTTGTCCTCGGCGGTACGGCGCAGGGGAGCGGGCGGGCTGCCGAGCCAGGACTCGCCGGCGTGCGCGGACTTGCGCCGCGGGGCCGCCGACAGCACGGCGACCAGCGACGACTTCGGGACGCGCCGCCCCGGGGCGGCCATGCCGGAGTTGCCCACGAACGCCCGCTTGCCGATCTTGACCCGCTCGACGCGCAGCCACCCCCCGCCGAGCTCGTACCCGCCGATGAGGGTGTCGTCGGCGAGGAACGACTGGTCGTTGACCTGGGTGAGGCTCGGGATCATCAGCACCGTCGAGGCCTCGACGTCCGTCCCGATCCGGGCGCCGAGCAACCGGAGCCACCAGGGGGTCAGGCTCGAGGAGTAGAGCGGGAAGAGCCAGGTCCGGGCGTCGTCGAGCACCCGCACCGTGGTCCACACCGCCAACGCCGGGCCGCTGCGGATGGCGTGCACACCGGCCCGAACCCACAGCGCGGCCACCCGCACCACCACCAGGACGAGGGTCGCCAGGACCAGCAGGCCGACGACGACCGAGACGGGCAGCCACACGATCAGGCCGAGCAGGTCGGGGTACGACGTGGGTGTGTCGGCGAGCAGGACCGGGAGCGCCGCGCCGGCGAGCACGGCCAGGATCGGCAGGCACGAGAGCGCCACCGCCACGACGGCGTAGGCACCCGTCCACGAGCGGTGGGAGATGGGCCGGTCCGACCACGGGCCGCGGGCCCGCTTCTGGATGCGTTCGGCCGGTGACCCGGACCAGTACTCGCCGTCCGGGACGGTGCCGAAGACCGAGGAGCCCGGCGCGACCTCGGCGTCCTTCCCGACGTCGGCACCCGGACAGAGCATGCTGCGCGCCCCGATCCGCGCCCGCGCGCCGACCCGCACCGGACCGAGGTGCACCACGTCGCCGTCGACCCAGAAGCCGCTGAGGTCGACCTCCGGCTCGACCGAGCAGCCGGAGCCGAGCCGCAGCAGGCCGGTCACGGGCGGGATCGAGTGGAGGTCGACGTCCCGGCCGACCTGGGCGCCGAGCAGCCGGGCGAACCACGTCATGTACGGCGCCCCGGCCAGGCCGGTCGCCCCGAGCTCGTCGACCACGCGCTGGGCCAGCCAGAGCCGCAGGTGCACGTGCCCGCCACGCGGGTGGTCGCCGGGCTCGACGCTCCGGAGCAGGACCCGGGCGCCGGCCGCCGCGAGGAGCATCCGGCCCGGCGGCGTGACGAACGCGAGCCAGCCGAGGCCCAGCAGCCACCAGGGCAGCTGGGGGAGCAGGGTCCAGCCGAGGCCGTCGGCCAGCAGGCGCGAGCCGATCGCGACCCAGACCAGCCAGTACGGCGCGGCGAGGGCTCGCAGCAGCAGCGTGGAGACCACCTGTCCCACCTGCGTCTTCATCGGCGTCGGCGGGACGGTGCGGTCGGACGCCGGCCCGGCGACCTCGAGGCCGTCGAGGTGCGCCGAGATCGTCCCGAGGCTCGGGTGCTCGTAGAGGTCGCCGACCACGACCTCCGGGAAGCGGGTGCGCAGCCGGGAGACCATCTGGGCCGCGGTGAGACTACCGCCGCCGAGGTCGAAGAAGTCGTCGACCGGGGTCTGGACGTCGGCGCCGAGCACCTCCAGCCACAGCTCCGCGACCCACGCCATCGTGCCCGTGAGGCCCTCCGACGGCAGGTCGCCGGACCGCTTCGGCAGCGGCCAGGGGAGCGCGTCGCGGTCGACCTTCCCCGACGTCCGGGTGGGCAGGATGTCGACCTCCGCGAGCCGCGGCACGAGGGCCGCGGGCAGCGAGTGCCGGAGCAGCTCCATGGCCTGCGCGTGCTCGAACCCGGCCTCGGTCGCGACGTACCCGACGAGCAGCTGGTTGCCGGCGCCGCTGCGGCGGACGGCGGCCGCCGCGCCCACGACGCCGGGCACCGCGAGCAGTGCCGAGTCGATCTCCCCGAGCTCGATCCGCCGGCCGCCGAGCTTGATCTGGTCGTCCGCGCGGCCGCCGAAGACCAGGCCGGCGGAGTCGTTCAGCACGAGGTCGCCGCTGCGGTAGGCGCGGTCCCAGCCGAGGCTCGGCATCGGCGCGTACTTCTCGGCGTCCTTGGCCGGGTCGAGGTAGCGGGCCAGGCCCACCCCGCCGATGATCAGCTCGCCGGTCGCACCCTCGGGCACGGGCTGCCCGGCGGCGTCGACCACGGCGAGGTCCCAGCCGTCGAGGGGGAGCCCGATCCGCACCGGCGGCTCGCCGGTCAGCAGCGCACCGCAGGCGACCACGGTGGCCTCGGTGGGGCCGTAGGTGTTCCAGACCTCGCGGCCCGGGGCGACCAGCCGCGCGGCCAGCTCGGGCGGGCACGCCTCGCCACCCATGATCAGCAGCCGGACGCCGGCCAGCGACTCGGGCGGCCACAGCGCCACGAGCGTCGGCACCGTCGAGACGACGGTGACGTCGTTCGCGACCAGCCACGGGCCCACGTCGATGCCGCTCTTGACCAGTGCCCGCGGCGCGGGGACCAGGCAGGCGCCGTACCGCCAGGCCAGCCACATCTCCTCGCAGCTGGCGTCGAAGGCCACCGACAGCCCGGCCATCACCCGGTCGCCCACCCCGAGCGGCTCGTCCTGCAGGAACAGCCGCGCCTCGGCGTCCACGAACGCCGCGGCGTTGCGGTGGGTGACCGCGACCCCCTTGGGCGTGCCCGTCGACCCCGAGGTGAAGATGACCCACGCGTCGTCACCGAGCCCGGGCTCCTCGGGCTCCCGCTGTAGGCCCTCGCGCCGGGTGACCACGACCTGGTCGTTGCCGACGATCGCCGCGACGTCCGCCTCGTCGAAGACCAGCCGGGCCCGCTCGTCGGGGTCGTCCACGTCGACGGGGACGTACGCCGCGCCGGACAGCAGGATGCCGAGGATCGCGACGTACAGGTCAGTGGTGCCACTGTTGACCCGGACGCCGACCCTGTCGCCCGTGCCGATGCCATGGGCGTTGAGCTCGGTGGCGAGCTCGTCGGCGGCCTCCGCCAGCTCGGCGTACGTCAGGACCCCGGTGCCGGCGTCGACGGCGGGCTCGTCGGCGGCCTGCTCCACCGTGGCGCGGAAGATGTCGGCCAGCGTGCGAGGCGGCGGTGCGAGCTCGCCTCGGCGCAGTGGGTCCACCGCCGCGATTGTCGCCTATCCAGGTGAACGGCAGGTGACCAGATCGGACCTCGGACCGTGCGCCGTTCACCTCGCGGTCCTGACGTCGATCCGTGCTGCAGGACGTCCGCGAGGACATCGACCGGCTCCAGCTCGCCGGCCACACCATCGGCGAGGACCACGACGCGGTGGGGGACTGACGCCGGACGCCCTCCGGACCGGGTGGTGCGGAGGGCGTCCCGCTTGGCGCGACAGCGGTGATCCCCCGATCCCTTCCGCGCCGAAGCTGCTCGAATGGTCTCACCGCGGTGCGCGGCCGCGGTCACCCCAACGGGTCGTTTCCCGGCCGGACAGGGACGCCTCCGCCTCGCATGGGGACACGGAGGCGAAGGCGCCCAGCCCACGTCCCGGGGGATCAGAAGACGGGGCCACAGGCCAACCTAGGAGCCCGGACGGGGTGCCGGGTTCCCCCTTTGGTGGGTCCGTCCATCGGGGTGAGCCGCACGTCGCGCCATCGACATACCCTCGGAGTTCCCCGCCGCGAGGCCGGGAGCGCGCCCCTCCACGTCGACTTGCTTCCATACGTTCAGCGTGGAGGGGCTCTGGGGCGCTCGGCGCCCTTCGTCGCAGCGGGCTCGGCCGAGACGTGGCCGAGCCCCGGACGACGTGCCGTCCGGGGCCCGTCCCGGGCGGTCGGGGGACCGCGCCGGGGTCGGTGGCCGCCGTCAGCTGCCCGGCGGCATGTCGAGGGAGGTCTCGGTGACCGGGCCCTTCGGACCGGTGCCGCGGCGTGACGGTGATGGTGAACGTCACGCTGTCGGTGCCGGGAGGGACCGGGGTGGGGAAGTGCAGGTTGGCGGTCTGCTCCTCCTGTACGTCGACCGGGACCGTGCCGAGGTCGGTGTCGCCGGCCTTGGCGGCGACCATGCCCTGGCAGCCGGTGCTGCCGGTGCCGCAGCTGACCTGCAGCGAGATCCTGTGCTCGGCGTCGGGCAGCAGCGCGGTGGAGGTCACGTTGAGCAGCGAGGGGAACTCGTTGCCGGTGGGCGTGTTGTCGCCGTGGGGGTCGAAGCAGCCGTCGAACTCGTAGACGGGGTTGGTGACCTCGTCGCCCTTGCGTGTCGGTGAT
Source organism: uncultured Actinomycetota bacterium (assembly GCA_963791175.1). GTDB lineage: Bacteria > Actinomycetota > Actinomycetes > Propionibacteriales > Nocardioidaceae > Nocardioides. Next base: position 196,604 of record CAWBRC010000003.1, on the reverse strand, counting down.
GGTCTGGAACCCGACGAGCTTGCTGGGGCCGCCGGCGGTGTAGCAGCCGTTGCTGTGCACGTCGACCTCGAACTTGCCGTAGCCCTCGGGGGCATCGGGTTGTTGGGGTCGGTCCAGCGTGACCAGGCAGTTCCAGTTGCTGCCGGGCCCGACGTCGGCCTCGACCGCGCCACCCTTGTCGCACATCGCGCGTGGCCTGGAGCGAGGCGGGGGTGACTCCCTGGTGGCCGAGGAGCGTGGCCTGGTCGGCGTACAGGTTGCGCGAACTCGGCGGGCCAGGGACCGCTCGAGGCGGGCCTGGGTGACCGAGCTGCCGCCGCCGGTCCCGGCGACGACGGCGCCGCTCACGGCGAGGACGACCGCGAGCGCGGCGATGACGCTGATGATGAAGCGACGCATGGTCAACCTCCGGTGATGTCGCGACGACGCATGATGAGGAAGGCGGCGGTCAGGCAGACCACGCTCCAGCCGGCGCTGGTGACGACGCCGTCGAGCAGCGGGCCGGTGAACCGGGGTTCGGCGAGCAGCCCGTGCCAGGCCTCGAACGGCGTCGTGAGCAGGTACGGGCGCAGTGTCTCGATGCCGCCGAGGGCGCCGACCAGCTGCATGACCAGTCCGATGCACCACGGGTGCGGCGATGCCGACCGCCGCGTTGCGCGACCAGACCGAGAACAGCAGGGCCAGGCAGGTGAAGCCCACCATCGGCAGCGCCATCACCGCCCAGCTGGCCGAGACGAGCTCCAGTGCGCTGCGGGCCTGGATGGTCTGGCCCGACAGCCCGGTCAGGGGCTGGTGACCGACGATGAGCAGGCTGGACGCGATGGTCGAGGCGGCCAGCAGCAGCAGGGCGACCAGCGCGAACACGACGGCCACGACGGTCTTGGCCCAGAACAGCGTCGCGCGGCTCGTCGAACGGGTCAGCACCGTCTTCCAGGTGCCGTGCTGGTCCTCGCTGGCGAAGATGTCACCGGCCACGATGGCGGTGAGCAGGGGCAGCACCCACTGGGTCGCGAAGCCGAGGACCAGCAGCGCCATCGCGAACCCGTTCTCGGTCGCGAACCGGCCGAACAGGGTGTCCTTGGGCGGTCGCGGCTGGCTGTGCACGATGACCACCACGGCGATCGGCGCGACGACGGCCCCGACCAGCAGGGCCTTGGCGCGGAGCTGCGCGCGGAGCTTGCGGGTCTCCCAGCGGAGGGCGGCGCCGAAGCCTCGCTCGGCCGGGCCCGGTCTCGGCCGCGTGGCGGTCGCCTGGTGCGACGTCGAGACGGTCGACGTCATCGGACCGCACCCGCTTCTGCCGGTGCGAGAAGCGCTGCCTGCCGGCCCCGTCCGTGTCGGACTCGGTGTCGGTGAGCATGAAGAACAGCGCCTCGAGGGGTGTCTGGGTGGGGGTGAACTCGCGCAGCTCCACGTCGGCGCGGACCAGGTCGGCGACGTACGCCGAGAGCCGCTCGCGCGGGCCGATCGCGACGAGACCGCCCTCCGGGTCGGCCTCGACCGCGACGTCGGGGTGCCGCTCGCGGGCGATGGCCCGGGCCCGGGCGTCGTCGCTGGTGCTGAGCAGGTGACCGGGGTCGGGGGCCATCGCGCGGAGGTCGGTGATGGTGCCGTGGAAGGCGACCTTCCCGCGGGCCATGATCGTGACGTTGTCGCAGATCTCCTCGACCTCGTCCATGTGGTGCGAGGAGAGCAGCACCGTCAGCCCGCTGTCGGCCAGCCGCTTCACCAGCGCCCGCATGTCGCGGATGCCGCCCGGGTCGAGGCCGTTGGCCGGCTCGTCGAGCACGAGCAGCCTCGGGTCGCGCAGCAGGCTGGCGGCGACGCCGAGCCGCTGCCGCATCCCGTAGGAGTAGCCGCCGACCTTGTCGTCCTCGCGGCCCACCAGGTCGACCACGTCGAGGACCTCGGCGATCCGGCCCCGGCGGTCGCCGCCGTCGAGGAGCGCGAGCCCCTCGAGGTTCTGCCGCCCGGTCAGGTAGGGGTAGAACTTTGGGCTCTCGATGAACCCGGCCACCCCGTCCAGCACCCGGACCCCGGCGTCGGACCAGGTCCGGCCGAAGATCCGGACCGTGCCCGAGTCGGGGCGGATGAGCCCGAAGAGCATCCGCAGGAAGGTGGTCTTGCCCGCGCCGTTGGGGCCGAGGATGCCGTACACCTCGCCCGGCGCGACCTGCAGTGACAGGTCGTCGACGGCGACCAGCTGCCCGTACCTCTTGGTGACGTCGACGGCGTCGACGGCCAGGTCTGTGGTCCATGCTGCACCGTAGGATCGACATGAAGGCGCCGCACGAAGTAGGGAGCCGCGCATGACCAGGGAAGATGAAGTCATGTCGGCGGCCGGCAGGACCACGGTTGCGCACAGTCCGCGCTGGGCCGCCGGACCGAGCCGGAGCTCGCCGCCGGCTCCCGTGACCAGCTCCTCGACGATGGACAGACCGAGCCCTGACCCGGGTCGGGAGCGGGCCTCGGGGGCGCGGTGGAAGCGGCGGGTGGCCGTCGCCAGCAGCTCGGACGACATGCCCGACCCCGCGTCGCTGACCTCGATGACGACCTGGCGTAGTCGGTCGCGGTGGACGTGCACGTCGACGGGGGGCGCACCGTGCGTGAGCGCGTTCTGGAGCAGGTTGGTCACGACCCGCTCCAGGGCGTGCGTCCCGATCCGCGCCGGGGCGGGCACATCTGCCCCGCGAACGGCGATCGCCAGGTCCGGCTGCGCCTGTCGCCACCGCTCCACCACGGTCCGGACGCCGGCCGCCACGTCGGTGACCTCCGCCGGCCCGGGCGGCTCGTGGCCCAGCTCGAGCAGCTGCTCGGTGAGCTCGGTGAGCCGGGTGACGTCGACGGCGAGCTCGTCGAGGGCCCGCTCGTGCTCCTCCACCGTGCGGGGTCGCCGCCGCATCAGCTGGATGCGCGACGTGAGCAGCGTGAGCGGCGTGCGGAGCTCGTGGCTGGCGTCGTTGACGAACTGCCGCTCACGGTCCAGCGACCCCTGCAGCGCGACGAGCATCCGGTTGAGGGTGTGGCCGAGCCGGGTCACCTCGTCGTCCCGCGTCGCGGGCACGTCGAGGCGCAGCCCCGGCGCCCCGGTCGCCGCGATCTCGTCGGCGCGGCGCCGGTAGCGCTCGACCGGGTCCAGCGCCAGCCGGGCGAGGACGTAGCCGACCAGCGAGGCGATCGCCAGCGCGGCCAGCCCGGCCGAGGTCAGCTGGAGCAGCAGCTCACGCAGCGCCTCGTCGCGGTGGTCGCGGCGCACGCCGACCAGGAGGTACGCCGCCTGGCCCGACTGGTCGTCCAGTCCGGAGACGCGGACGCGGTACGGCTCGTCGGAGATCGGCAGGAAGGTGCCGACGTCGAACGTCGCCGTCCCGGACGTGGACACGCCGTCGAGCTGGTCGTCGCGGATGAGCGGCGCAGCGGGGGCGGGTCCGCCGGAGTCCAGCACCAGACCGTCGGCGTCGAGGACCTGCCAGCCGAGCCCGGTGGCGTTGGCGGCCTCGGTCGAGGTGACCGTGCCGTCGGGGCCGATGAGCGGGGTGATCACCGCCGTGGCCTTCCTCAGCTCGGTGTCCAGCCCGCGGTCGAGCGCGTACTGCACCCGCCAGTAGACGAACGCCCCCGCGGCAGTGAGCAGGACCAGCATGGCCACCGAGAACCCGGCCACCAGCCGGATCCGCAGCGGGAGCCGGCTGGAGCCGCTCAGCGTCGACTCCCGCCCGCTCGAGCCGGTAGCCGGCACCGCGGACGGTGGTGATGCTCGAGGTGCCGAACGGCTTGTCGATCTTGCTGCGGATGGTGGCGAGGTGCACGTCGATGACGTTGCTGCGCAGGTCGGTCTCGCCGTCCCACACCTCGTCGAGGATCGTGAAGCGCGAGACCACCTTCCCGGCGTTGGCCGCGAGCAGGTGCAGGATGTCGAACTCCCGCGTGGACAGCTCGATCGCGGTCTGACCGCGCCTCACCTGCCGCGACCCGGCGTCGATGACGAGGTCGCCCACCTCGATCACCTCGAGGTCGTCGTACGACGTGCGCCGGTGCAGCGCCCGCAGCCGCGCCAGCAGCTCGTCGAGGTCGAACGGCTTGGGCAGGTAGTCGTCCGCGCCGGCGTCGAGGCCGTGGATCCGGTCGCGGACCTCGCTGCGCGCGGTGAGCATCAGCACCGGCGTGGTCACGCCGAGGTCGCGCAGCTTCCGGCACACGGAGACACCGTCGAGCTCCGGGCAGCATCCAGTCCAGGAGCAGCACGTCGTAGGGGATCCCGGCGGGCAGCGCGCGGCCGTACGCCGACCGGCCGTCGTGGACGACCTCGACCTCCCAGCCGGCCTCGCTGAGCGACTGCTCGAGCAGGGCGGCCAGGCGGACGTCGTCCTCAGCCAGCAGCACTCGCACGTGCCCCAGCCTGCACCCCTCCCACACGTTTCATCGTGCCTTCATGTCTGGCGGGGCCGCCGTCGGGCCGCCGCGGCACCTTCACCGAACCTTCATCCACGCCGACCTATGTTTGCGATACGACCGTCCCGAACCCGAGGAGACCACGTGAAGCGTTCAGGTTGCTTCCATGTGGCCCGACCTACGGTCGCCGCGTGACGTCGACAGCCGACCTCGAGGTCCGGCCGGTCACGACCGGGCTCCCGGCGGTCGACACCGAGCCCTCGGTGACGCCGCGCCGCGGCACCGCCGGCTGGCTGGCCGCACTGCCGGTGCTGGTCCTCGCGACGGCGGCCGTCCTGGCCCGGATGCCGTTCCTGACCCGGCCGCTGAGCCCCGACGAGGGCGGCTTCCTGATGGTGGCCGCGCAGTGGAGCCCCGGCACCTCGCTGTACGGCGACTACTGGGTCGACCGTCCGCCCCTGCTGGTCACGCTGTTCGAGCTCGCCGGCCACCTCGGCGGCGGGGTCGGCCTGCGGCTGCTCGGCGCGGCGTCGGTCGGCGCGACGGTCCTCATCGCGGCCGCCTCGGCCCGGGCCCTGACCCGCCTGGGTGGGACGACACCGCGCCACCCCGTCGCGGCCGCCGTCTGCGCCGCCGCCACCGCTGCGGTGTTCCTCGTCTCGCCGCTGTCCGGCGCCCTGGAGGTGGACGGGGAGCTGCTGGCCGCGCCGTTCGTCCTGGCCGGGCTGACCGCCGCGCTCACGGCGTACACCGCGCGTCGCCAGGGGCTGTGGTGGTGGACGACCGCGGGCGTCCTCGCCGTCGCGGCCGCCGGGGTGAAGCAGAACATGCTGGAGACGTTCGTGGCCGCCGCCGTCCTCCTGCTGGCCACCGCCCGGGACCGTCCGCGCGTGGCCGTCCGGGCCGCCGGTGGGTTCGCGGCCGGTGCGGCCGCGGCGATGGCGGTGCTGCTCGGCTGGGCCGCGAGCCACGGCACCACCCCCGCGGCGCTGTGGGACGCGGTCTTCTCCTTCCGGTTCGAGGCGTCGGCCGTGATCGCGCACTCGGCACCGGCCACGGCCCAGGGCCGCGCCCTGGGCGTGGCCGGCGCGTTCCTGGCCAGCGGCGCGGTCGCGCTGATCGCGGTGGCGCTCGCGCCGGCGGTCCGGCGGCGCGGCGTACGGCGGCCCTCGCTGGCGGCCGTGGTCACCGCCGCGGTCCTCGGCTGGGAGCTGGTCGCGGTCGCCGCCGGTGGCAGCTTCTGGCTGCACTACCTCGTCGGGACCACCGCGGGCCTGGTCCTCACCGCGGCCCTCGCCGCCTCGGCCGGCCGGGCCCGTCGCGTCGCCGTCGGCGCCGTGCTCGCCTACGCCGCGACGGTGGCGCTGGTCGGGGTGGTGATGACCACGCTCTCGCCGATCGGTACGCCGGCCGCCGACCTCGCCGTGGAGCGCTACCTCAGCGCGCACGAGGGCGACGGCGACACCGGGCTCGTCGCGTTCGGCGACCCGGCCCTGCTGCAGGCGGCCCACCTGTCGAGCCCCTACCCGGAGCTCTGGAGCCTCCCGGTGCGGGTGCGCGACCCCCGCCTGACCGACCTCACCGCCGTGCTCGAGGGGAGCAGCCGCCCGACCTGGGTCGTCGTGGACGGCGCCAGCCTCGGCACGTGGGGGGTCGACCCGTCGCTCGCCCAGCCGGTCCTGGACCGCGAGTACCGCCTCGCCCACATCTCGGGCGACTGGCACGTCTACCACCTGCGGACCGAGGCCCGATGATCGCCGTCCTCACTCCGCTCATGGCCGTGCTCGGCCCGCTGGCCGTGTTCCTGCTGATGGCCGTCCTGTTCGCGGAGACCGGCCTGCTCGCCGGGTTCTTCCTCCCCGGTGACTCCTTGCTCTTCACCGCCGGCGTCCTCGTCGCATCGGGCGCGATCCACCTGCCGCTGTGGCTGGTCGCACTGGCCGCATTCGTCGCGGCGGCGGGTGGGGACCAGGTCGGGTACCTGCTCGGCCGGCGGTTCGGGCCACGGGTGTTCAGCCGGAGCGACTCGCGCTGGCTGTCCCGCGACCACGTCGCCCGGGCGCACGCGTTCTTCGACCGGCACGGCCCGAGGGCCGTGGTCCTGGCGCGGTTCGTGCCGGTGGTCCGCACCCTGACCCCGGCCGTCGCCGGCGTCGGGGCCATGCCGCGGCGCCGGTTCACGGCGTACAACGTGGCCGGAGGCCTCGTCTGGACCGTCGGCCTCCTCACCGCCGGCTTCTTCCTCGGCGGGTTCCCCGTCGTGGCCGACCACATCGAGCTGCTCGCGCTCGCGGTCGTGGCCGGGTCGCTCGTCCCGGTCGCCGTCACCGCGCTGCGACGACGAGGTCGCCGACCGCGCCCGGCGCCGACGGACGACGAGCCGGCGACCACGCCCGAGCGGGAGTCCTGCCTCGTGCCGTGACCGTGACCGCTCAGGATCGGCGTCGGGGGTCCGGACCGGCGGACGACTCCCACTACGGCCGCGTCTGGGCGGGGGCGGCCTCCCTGGTCGCCGCGGTGTGGATCGCGGTCGCCGTGACGGACAGCCCGCCGGGTGCGCTGACCCTGCTCGTCCTGGCCGTCAGCCTGTACGGCGGCCTGCTCGTGGTCCGGTCCCCGTGGACCAGCGCCTCCACCCTGCGCCGGGTGGTCACCGCGATCCTGGGCACGGCCGCGGGCGTGGTCGTCGTGGTCGGGATCGGGCACCACGTGGTGGCCGGCCTGGCCACCGTGGTCGCCCTGGCTGTCACCTCACCCGCGGTGCTGCGGCGGGTCGCCGCCCGGCACGAGGGCGGTCAGGAGCGCGGGGGTCGGTGACCGAGCTCGTCGTACCGGATGAGCAGCTGGTCACGGAGCAGCACGATGTGGAAGCGCGTGGCGTCCGGGAGCGGCTTCTCGAGCTGCGCTCCCGTCTCGGCCCACAGCCGCCGGAGCTGGCGGCGGGACAGCGTCCGGACCAGGGACGCGGCCTGCTCGGAGGTGAACGAGGGGTGCCGGACGCGGGACAGCACCAGCTCGGTCGGGGACGGTCTCGGGGGCGCCACCGGGCGCACCCGGTCGGGTTCCTCCATCCACATCGAGGACCACATCTCAGAAGTCCCTCTCCAGCCCGGCCACGATCTGCTCGAACGCCCGGTCGGTCGTCGTCCTGCCCCGACGCGCCCCGGCCACGCGGCGGCCGACCCAACCGGTCACCGTCGGTGCGGTCACTGCGCAGACCGCGGCCAGCACCCAGCCGGCGAGCGGGAGGAGGGCCAGCAGGCCCATGAGCACCACGACGCAGAGGCCCCCCGCGGCCCCCAGGCGCGCCGCCCGGGCCGAGCCGATGTCGTACTCCGACGCCAGGCAGTACACGACCAGCGCGCCGAACGCGCCCATCCCGGAGAAGACGAGCACCGCGCCTTCCACCGTGTACGCCGTCGCCGCCCCGAGGACGCCGATCGCGGTCACCGTGCCCGCGAGCACGGGCCAGCCGCGGTCCGCCCACGCCCGCGCCGGGTGCACTGCCATGCCCCGAGGCTCCCGCGCCGAGCCCTCGAGCGGCAGAGCCCTCCGACCGGGTCGGGGGGACGAAGGTCCCGATGGGGGCCCCGGACCCCTACCCTCGGTGCAGGAGGGTCAGGATGAAGATCGCACTCGTGCTCGCGGTGGCCACGGCCCTCGTCGTTCCCGCCAGTGCCCAGGCACACGAGGGTGCGCCGAGCCCGCGCGCCGCCGGGCAGACGCTCCGGCTGCACGACCCCGTCGGCGACACCTGGTCGTACTCCGACGTCTCGGGCTACGTCCCCGACCCGCAGCCGGCGGCCGACGTGCTGCGCGCCCAGGTCACCCACGGGCGCAACGCCGTCGGCGTGCGGATGGTCCTCGACGACCTGCGGCACCTGGGCACCCAGTGGTACCGCGTCGAGATCCAGACCCCGACCGGGATCCTGTGGTTCATCGTCGAGGCCGGGAAGCGCCACTACGCCGGGATCGTCTACCAGGAGGTCCAGGGGGAGTGGGTCGGCGTGCGCGGGGTCGGTCACTCGATCGACTACGCCGCGGACCGGATGACCCTCCGCGTGCCGCGCAGGCTGCTGGGCGAGCCCGCGTGGATCCGGGTCCGGATGCGCTTCGAGCTCGGCGTGCCCGACGGGACGTTCTGGACCGACAACCCGGTGAACACCCGACCCCACGCGACCTTCTCGGCGCGGGTCCCGGCGCCCGCCGCCGCTCACGGCGGGCGGTGACCCCGGGCCGAGGAAGGACTGCCAGCGGCCACCTCGGGACGCTGCGGCCGGCGTCCGGCCGCGCGGGCACGGCCCTCTGCGCGATGAACGGCCTCCGCAGAGAAAGGGCGGAGGCCGTTCCGCTCGGCGCTGTCAACGGTGATCCCCCAACCCCGCCTGAGCGCCCAAGACGCGTCGACCGTACTCGCCTCGAGCCGTGCTGCGCTGCCCCTCTTTGCGGTATTCGACGCCGGGGGACCAAGGCGCTCCTCCGCCTCGGGCACGGGGCGGGAGGCGAAGGCGCGCAGCTCACGTCCGGGGGATCAGGAACGGGAGATGCCGGCAAATCCAAGAGCCGCGGTCTCCCCGCGGCGTCCCCTGTGTCGAGTATGCGAGCGGCCATCTCCGTCCGGACGCCAAGGCCGGTTTGTCGGCGTCACCTCATCTAGTGCGACGACTCGACCCGGTCGCCCCACGCTGCCCGGGCTCCGGAGTCGCCGACGCGGTAGACCTGAACGCTGGTGGCCAGCGCGGCGACCAGGGCGAGCACGGCGACGACGCGGGTCATCCTTCCCCGGTCGCGGTCGGCGGGGACCGACGCCGCGCTCTCGGGCTGGTCGTCGGACGCCTGTGCCTGCTGCCGACGATCGATCCAGACGAGCGCGAGGGAGAGCGCGAGCAGCGGGATGGCGAACCAGATCAGCTGGTCGCCCAGCTCGGCGTGCTCACCGGGGTTGCCGACCCGGTGCTCGAGCTCCTCACCGCTCGAGGTGGCCACCGGGATGAGCACCGTGGCAGCCGCAGCGCACCCCACGACGAGGACGCCGTACGTCCTGCGCCAGCTCGGCCGGACGGCGATGGCGATGGTGCCGAGGCAGGCCAGGGGGAGCAGCACGACGACGGCGTGCACCACGAGCGCGTGCACGGGCAGGCCGTTGAAGAGGTCGAACACGAGAGAGTCTCCTGTGGGTCGGTATCAGCGGACGGTGTGGCTCGGGGCAGGTTGTTCGAGGCGGAGGGCGAGGCGCGGGCAGAACGCCACGGCCCTGCGGGTGTGGGGGAGCAGGTCCCCGTCGATGACCTGGTCGTGGAGGATCGGGAAGCCGTGCTCGTCGAGGGAGATCCGTTCGGGCAGGAGTCGGGCGCACAGCCCGTGGCCGTCGCAGCGGGTCCAGTCGATCTCGAGCCTCACGGCGTCGCCCCGCCCCGGGTGGGCAGCACGCCGCGGCAGAACCGTCCGCAGCGTCCGTACGTCTCGTGGCGGGCTATCTCGCCGTCCCACACGAGCAGTGCGGATCGGACGAACGTCGCCGCGCCGTCGGGGTGGGCGCATGCACCACGGCCGGGCAGCAGCCCCGCTCGTCGCCGGGCGGCGGGCAGGACGTGGTGCCCCGCGGTGAGCTGTTCGAGGGTGGCGGCGAGGGCCGGCAGGCCGAAGAAGCACGGCCCGCACTGGCCGGCAGACTCGCCGGCCAACCAGCGGGCTACGGCAGCCACTTCGGCCAGGGCGCACGTGTCCTCGGGCAGGCGCGCGAGGACCGCCGCGTTGAGCGGGGCGCCGGCCGCCCGCAGCGCGGGACGGCTCAGCACCAGGTCACCGGGACCCGGGAGCCAGGTTCCGTGGTAGCCACCCACCAGAACGGGGCCGGCGTCGGGGCCCACGAGGGCGGTCAGCGGCAACCCCGTGGGGACCTCGACGACACCCTGGTGCGGCAGGTCGCCGAGGAGCGTGACCAACGTGGTCCCGGGCTCCTCCGGGGCGCCGAGCCCGGCGAACGCGTCCACCCCGAGGCCGAGCAGCAGCGCGATGTGCGCGAACGTCTCGACGTTCGAGGCGAACGTCGGGCGGCCGTCGATGCCGTGAACGGTGGGCAGGACCCGTCGCCCGGGAGGTACGGCCGGGCCGCCCGACACGGCTCGGACGACGGCGCGGACCTCTCCACCGACGAAGCCGTGGTCGTGGCGGACGAGGCGGACCCGGCGGGCGTCGTCGCGTTCGTCGACGGCGTCGGCGAGCGACGCGTGCGCCGCATCGTCCTGGACGACGATGGTCACCCGGTGGGTCTGCAGTGCGCCCGCGACGGAGAGCGCGCCGTCCAGGACCAGGTGCGGCGCGAGCCGCATCAGGACCCGGTCCTTGTGGCTCGCCGGCTCCCCTTCGGCGCCGTTGACGAGGACGTGGGTGCGCGATCCGGTGCGGACGCCGCGGAGCTTGGTGGCGACCGGGAAGGCGGCTCCGCCTCGGCCGAGCAGGCTCACGGACTCCATCTCGAGGGCCAGTCGGGGGGCGTCGAGCCGTCGGGGACGGTTGTGCACCGCGCGGTGGTGGGCCAGGTCGAGGCGGCCCGTGGACGTCCCGGCCAGCAACCGCGCCTGGCCCCAGGCGCCGACGGGCACGGCGGCAGCGACGTCTGCGCCCAGCACGGTGGTCACCGCGTCCCTCCGGCAGGTACGGCGAGCCGGCGGGCGCGAGCCAGCGAGGAACGGTGGGCACGTGCCCCGTCCGCGAGCCGATGGGCGACGGCGCCGCCCACCACGACGGCGGACAGGCCGTAGATCACGAGCGCCCAGCCGCGGAGCGTGTCGGTCCCGGCCAGGACTCCATGTGCCATCGCCAACACCCACGCGGCGTACGCCGACACGTGCACCCCGCGCCACGCGATCGCGGAGCGGGTCCCGTTCGCCAGCCGACCCCGAAGCGCCCCGGTGGCCGCCACCACGACGAACGCGTAGGCGGCGAGCGTGCCGAGACCCAGGGCAACCGCTCGGTAGCCGGCGGTGAACGGCACGAGCGCCCCGAGCACGCTCACGGCCACGAAGTGGTCGGCCACCAGGAGCACGGCGTGCAGGCCGAGCATCGCGAGGGTGATGACGGCCGCCGACCGGTGCACGAGCTGAGCGAGGATCCGCCCGTCTCGCCGCGTGGAGGAGGCTGTGGCGCCGAGCGCAACGGTCAGGGACGCGGCCAGCAGCGCCACGAACCCCGCGGCCCGGGCCAGGAACCAGAGGGTCACGCGGCCACCCCGACGGTCGGCCACGTCTCGGTGGTGACGACGCGGCCGTCGGTGCCGACGAGCCGGGCGGCGTACGGCGCGAGGCGGGTGACCGCGTCGGTGCCCCAGACCAGGGCCGCGGTGCTGAACGTGTTGGCGTCGACGCAGCTGGCGCCCACGACGGTGGCGGTGCGGTAGCGGCCCGAGACGGGAGCACCGCTCCGCGGGTCGATGACGTGGTGGGCCGGACCGTGGGTGGTCAGCCAGGTCCGGCCGCCCGTCGAGGAGGTGGCGACCCCTCCGCGCCGCAGGCCGATGACCTCGCCGGCGCCGCCCTCGTGCTCGCTGACGCGGATGGGCCAAGCCGGGCCGTCGGCGCTCACCGCGACGTCGCCGCCGAGGGCGACCAGGGCCGGGGGGCCGAGGTGCCGAGCCAGCCGCTCGGCCGCCTGGTCGGCGGTCCAGGCCTTGGCGGTGGCTCCGAGATCGAGCGCGAGGCCGGTCGGCAGGCCGATGCGTCCGAGCGCGGTGTCGACACGCACCGCCTGCCAGTCGGCGGGCTTTCCGCCGGACCGGGCAGTCGCGGAGACGCGAGCCTGGACGTCCCGGATGTCCGCGTCGTACCCCGCAGCGAGGAGCGAGTGCCCGACGGTCGGATCACACGCCCCGTCCGTGCGGCGGGCGGCTTCCAGAGCGATCTCCACCAGCTCGAGCGTGAGGCGACGGACCGGGACCAGGCGCCCCGCCGACGCGTTCACCCGCGACAGGTCACTGTCGTCACGGAACCGGCTGGCCGACCGGGCGACGTCGTCCATCAGCTCACGGACGATGCGCTCGACGTGCTCCGCGGTGTCGGGGTCGGGGCCGACTGCGGTGGGCCGGTCGTCGTCCAGCACGATCCGGACCGTGCACGACCAGTCCCTCCATTGCAGGGCGCTCACGACGTGTGCGTTCCTGCGACCGCGCCGCCCGAGCCGCTGTTCGAGCTGCCGGACGAGCTGCCGGACGAGCTGCCGGCGCCGCTCGTGCCGGAGCCGGTCGTGGTCGACCCGTTCGAGGCGCGTTGGCCCTGGTCGGTCGTGGTGGCCGCGGCCCCGTTGGTCGCGTGAGCGGCAGCGACCGTCAGGAGACCGGTCGCCGAGCCGGCGGCGAGGACGAGGCCCGCCGTGGCGATCCTGGCCCGGGTGACGAGGCGGTGGCGCTGTGCTGACATGCCACGAGAGTCGCCGTGACCGGTTCAGTCGGCCCCCAAGCCCGGCTCAAATCGACGTCAAATCCGCCTGTGCGCCGGGTAGGTCACGCCAGTCCGATCTCGAGCCGGACCACGGTCCAGTCCCCGTCCCGGCGCACGACCAGGTCCCCGCCCGAGTTGTGGGCGCACCGGCGGGCGATGTCCAGTCCCAGCCCGGTCGAGCCGCGGTCGCTGCGTCCGCGCCGTACCGAGTCGGTGTGGAACCCCGGTCCTCGGTCCCGGACCTCCACCGACACGAGCTGCGGTGGCGTCCCCGACGTCATCGCGCTGACCGCGATGGGCGTGTGGTCCGGGGTGTGGGCGATGCAGTTCTCGACCAGGGCGTCGATCGCCGCGCGGAGGTCGCCCGCGGCGCAGTGCACCTCGGGCAGGTCGGGCGCGATGTCCACCTGGACCTGGCGGTCCTGGTCCTCGATCAGCGGCTGCCAGTAGGCCACCGACTCGGCGACCACCGGGCCCGGTCGGCAACCGACCCGCGGCCCCTCGCGCTCGGAGCGGCGCGCCTCGTGGATGACCGCGGTGAGGGTGCGCTCGAGCGTGGACGACGTGGTCCTCGAGCTCCACCCGCGACGGCCCCTCGGGCAGCGACTCCACGTCGAGCCGCAGAGCCATGAGGGGGGTCCGGAGCCGGTGTGACAGGTCCGCGGCGGTCTCCCGTTCCGCCGCCAGGAGCTCGTCGATCCGCCCGGCCAGCCCGTTGAGCGCATGGGCGACGCGGCGCACCTCGGGCGGACCTGCCTCGGGCACCCGGGCGACGGCGTCGCCCGCGGCGATCGTGTCCGCCAGGTCGGCCGTGTGGTCCAGGTCGCGCACGAGCCGGCGAGAGACGACCTCGGCTGCTGCAGCCACGACCAGCAGCAGCAGCACGGCAGCGGCCGCCAACGGCAGCAGCCGGGTCGCCAGCGTCGAGCGCACCTCGTCGTCGGCGGCATACGCGAGGACCGCGGTGGGGCCTCCGTCGGTGCGCACCTCGACCCGGACCAACCGACCGCCGACCACGTCGTCGACGTCCACCTCGCTCTGGCTCAGGAACGGCCCGTCCTTGTCACCGTCCGCACCGTCGCCCTCCACGTCGGGCGCGCCTGCTCTGGAGCCCCGGGGAGGGCGGCGACCGTACGTCGTCCCGTCCGGGCGTGATCACCGCGACCGGCGCGACGTCCTCCCGCTCGTTGACCCGCTCGACGTAAGCCTCGACGTCCTCACCCAGCCCGGTCGCCGACAGGTAGTCGGCCACGCCTCTGGGCGTTCTCCGTGGCCGACTGCTCCACGTCCTGCGACGCCGACCGCGACTCGAGCAACCACAGCGGGATCGCGAACAGGACCAGGACCGCGACCGTGGCGCCCAGCGCCAGGAGGCGGATCCGGCCACGCAGGCTCATGCCGCTCCCGGGTCGACCAGCTTCACCCCGACCCCGCGCACGCTGTGCAGGTAGCGCGGGCTGGCCGCCGACTCTCCCAGCTTCCGGCGCAGCCACGACAGGTGGACGTCGACGGTCCGGTCGGCGCCTCCCCACGGCTGCTGCCAGACCTCGGCCAGCAGCTGGCGCTTCGAGATGACCTGCCCCGGCCGGGACGCCAGGGCGAGGAGGAGGTCGAACTCCTTGCGGTTCAGCTCGACCGGTTCACCGTCGAGCTGCGACGGTGCGCGACACGGCGTCGACCACGAGCCCCCCGACGACCACCTGCTGCTCCTCAGGCGGAGCCTGCGCCGTACGACGGAGGACGGCGCGGACCCGAGCCATCGCCTGCGCCGCCGAGAACGGCTTGATCAGGTAGTCGTCCGCGCCGGCGTCGAGCAACCTGACCATCTCCCGCTCGTCGTCGCGTGCGGTTGCCACCACCACCGGCAGATCGCTCTGCGCCCGGATGAGGGCGAGCACGTCGGCGCCGTCGAGGTCCGGGAGCCCGAGGTCCAGCATCACCGCGTCGGGACGCTCCGTCGACAACGCCTTGATGGCCTCGACGGCCGAACCCACGATCGACACCGTTGCGCCCTGCTCGGTCAGCCCACGTGCGAGGCTGCGACGGATGGCCTCGTCGTCCTCGACGACCAGCAGGTGCACCACAGGGACGAGCGTAGGGCGGCGACCCTCGCAGGACTCCGGGACCGGCGTCCCGTGGTCGTGCGACCTTGGGCCCTTCGTCGCGAGGGGCCGGTCCTCCTACCGTCGGCCGGAGGAGGCGCACCATGAAGCTCGCTCTCGACCGCCGGCCGGATCCCGGACGTCCCCGTCTACGTGGACAGCCCCATGGCCCTCGCCGCGCTCGAGGTCTACCGCAGCGCCGCCCACCGGCCCGGTAGCGGCATCCGGCCCGGCTCGCCCGAGCTGGCCGGCAACCACGTGGCCGAGGTCCACGACGCCGCCTCCTCGCAGCGGCTGAACAAGCCGAAGGAGCTTTGCATCATCATCTCTGCCTCGGGGATGGCGACGGGTGGCCGCGTGGTGCACCACCTGCGGTACCAGCTCCCCGACCCCCGCAACAGCGTGGTCCTGACCGGCTACCAGGCCGAGGGCAGCCGGGGCCAGCTGCTGGCGTCGGGTGCGACGCAGGTGAAGATCCACGGCCGCTACGTCCCGGTCCGGGCCGAGGTCGTCCAGCTCCAGACGCTGTCGGTCCACGCCGACGGTGACGAGCTCGTCGCGTGGCTGGCCCGGATGCCGTCCCGTGGCCCGTCGCCGACGGCGTACGTCGTGCACGGCGAGCAGCGGTCCACGGCTGCCCTCGCCCGCCGGATCCGCGAGGACCTGGACTGGTGTGCGGTCGTCCCGCGGCTCGGTGAGCGAGTCTTCGTCGGCTGACCGCCGCAGCCTCGGGCGGCGACTCCCGCGGGCGGCTCGTTCGACGCGACCTGACCACCGGGCGCCCGGTCTGCGTCGTCGACGACGTCCTCCGACGGCGGGTGCGAAGGTCCCTCCCGCCGGGTGCCATCGGGCTCTACCGACACCCCGCGCGGGCGACGAGGCTGGTGTCGTGAAGGCTCTGGTGGTCCTCGCCCGACGCGGGATGGGGCCAGGGGGCTGGCACAGATGGTTGGCGACGCTCTGACCGAGGCGGGGTCGAGGCCACGGGCCCGGTCCGCCGCGGATCGCTCAGCCGACGTCGGCGCCATCGCGGTCGGACCGACCGCCGTCGACGAGATGACAGGAGATCAGTGATGTCTGCGCAGCAACCGCCCACCGCACCCACCGCGTACCCGGCTCGCCTCGAGATCGAGTACACGAGCGAGCACAACCGCCTGACGGCGCTGTTCCGGCTCGTGCTGGTCGTACCGATCGCGATCGTGTACGGCGCGCTCACCGCAGGCGCGACGAGCACGGTCTACCAGGAGAGCGGCAAGACGGTGAGCACGACGAGCGGCGGCATCGTGGCCGGACTGTTCGTCGCGACCCTCTTGATGCTCCTCTTCCGGCAGCGCTACCCACGGTGGTGGTTCGACTTCGCCCGGGAGCTCAACCGGTTCGCGACCCGCATCGGGGCCTACGTCGTGCTGCTCACCGACGACTACCCGTCGACGGTCGAGGAGCAGAAGGTCCATCTCGACATCGACTACCCCGACGCCGAGCGCGACCTCAACCGCTGGCTGCCGCTGGTCAAGTGGTTCCTGGCCATCCCGCACTACATCGTGCTGCTCTTCTTGTTCATCGGCGCCTTCGTCGTGGTCGTCGTCGCCTGGTTCGCGATCCTGTTCACCGGCCACTATCCCCGCGGGATGTTCGACTACGTCGTCGGCGTCGGCCGGTGGGCACTGCGGGTCAACGCCTACGCCTTCCTGCTCGTCACCGACCGCTACCCGCCGTTCTCGCTCAGCTGAGCTCACGCCCGGGGAGTGCTCGGCCGGGCAGCTGCGCCCTGGACGCGGAGCGCAGGTCCGGTCGAGTCGAACGCATCCCCCCGGGGTGACCTTCTCCTCTGCTCTGAGCTCCGGGCGAGACCTAGCGTGGACAGCGGATCGAGGAGGCGACCGTGGTGAAGAAGTTGCTGGTGCTGGGAGCCGGGACCGCCGGGACGATGATCGTCAACAAGCTGCGCCGCAAGCTCCCGCACGAGGAGTGGGAGGTCACGGTCGTCGACCGCGACGACACGCACCCCTACCAGCCCGGTTACCTGTTCCTCCCCTTCGGGACCTACGACGCTGTGCAGCTGACGAAGCCGCGGCACGACTTCGTGCCCGAGGGCGTGGACCTGGTCCTCGGTGAGGTCGACCGCGTCGACACCGACACCGACACCGTCCACCTGGCCAACGGGGTCACACTCGACTACGACTACCTGGTGATCGCCTCCGGCACCTCGCCGCGGCCCGACCAGACGCCCGGGATGCTGGGCAGCGAGTGGCGCACGAGCATCTTCGACTTCTACACCCTCGACGGCGCGCAGGCCCTCGCCGCGGCGCTGGGAGACTTCGACCACGGCCGGCTCGTCGTGCACGTGACCGACATGCCGATCAAGTGCCCGGTCGCTCCGCTGGAGTTCACCTTCCTGGCCGAGGCGTGGCTGCGCGAGCGCGGCCTGCGCGACCGGGTCGAGCTGGTCTTCGTGACCCCGCTCCCGGGCGCCTTCACCAAGCCGGTCGCCTCCGACGCACCTCGGCGGCATGCTCGAGGAGCGCAAGGTGGTCGTCGAGAGCGACTTCCTGGTCGAGAGGATCGACAACGAGCGCAAGTGCCTCGTGTCGTACGACGAGCGCGAGGTGCCCTTCGACCTCCTGGTCACCGTCCCGCTCAACATGGGCGCGGACTTCGTCGAGCGCTCCGGGTTGGGCGACGAGCTCAACTACGTCCCGGTCGACAAGCACACCTTCCTCAGCAAGGCCCACGACAACGTGTTCGCCATCGGCGACGCGGCCGACCTGCCGACGTCCAAGGCCGGCTCGGTCGCGCACTTCTCGGTCGAGGTGTTCGTCGACAACTTCCTCGAGCACACCGCGGGCCGCCCGATGACCGGCTCGTTCGACGGGCACGCGAACTGCTTCATCGAGTCCGGTGACCAGAAGGCGCTGCTCATCGACTTCAACTACGACACCGAGCCGCTGACCGGTACCTACCCGGTGCCGTGGGCCGGCCCGCTCGGTCTGCTCAAGGAGACCCGGGCCAACCACCTCGGGAAGCTCGCGTTCCGGTGGGTCTACTGGAACCTCCTGCTCCCCGGCCGCCCGATCCCCCTGCCCGCGCACATGTCCATGGCCGGCAAGCACCCGGCCGACGCAACCGACGCGAAGGAGAGCACCATGACCACCGCCACGCTCGCGGGCCACGAGTTCCACGTCAACGACGAGGGCTTCCTCACCGTTCCCGAGGAGTGGACCGAGGAGCTCGCTCCGGCCCTCGCCGCCCAGATCGGCATCACGCTGACCGACCGGCACTGGGAGGTGCTCCGGTTCCTGCGCGCGGACTTCGCCGAGACGGGTGAGACCGCCACCCTGCGCCGCACGAGCAGCCGCAGCGACGTACCGGTCAAGGAGCTGTTCGCGCTCTTCCCGCAGAAGCCCGCCAAGAAGATGGCCTACATCGCGGGGCTGCCGAAGCCGCACGGCTGCGTCTGACCACCGTCCACCCAGCCACCGCCAGGAGACCCGCCATGACCACCACCACCGCACCCACCGCACCCGCACCCGCTGTCGCGCCGTCGTTCGACGACCCGGAGAGCGAGGGCCGCAAGCTCGCCATCATCTGCTCCAAGGGCAACCTCGACATGGCCTACCCGGGCCTGATCCTGGCCAACGCCGCCCTCGGCGAGGGCGTCGAGACGCACCTGTTCTTCACGTTCTGGGGCTTCGACATGATCACCAAGGCGACGATGCACGACCTCAAGTTCACGATGCTCGGCAACACCGCCACCCACATGCCGCAGGGTCTCGGCGGCCTGCCCGGCATGACCGCGGTGGCCACCGCGAAGTTGAAGAAGGCGATCGCCGATCTCGACGTACCCGAGGTCCCTGAGTTCCTCGAGCAGATCGTCGCCTCAGGCGGCCACCTCTGGGCCTGCCGGATGTCGGCCGACATGAACCACCTGACGATGGACGACCTCTACGACGACGTCGAGGGCATCATCAGCGCCAGCGACTTCATCGAGAAGACCAACGGCGCGCAGCTGCTCTTCATCTGAGCAGCTGAGCGTCGTCCAGACGTCCAGCCGACGGGTGCTGCCGAGCGCGCCGTCGGCTGGGCCACGACCCGTCGCCTCGGGGCGGCGGGTCCTCGGCGTCAGCGCACGGAGGTCGCTCGCGACGGACGGGAAGGGCCACACGACCCGCCCGCCTCGGTCGAAGGGCCGTGGGCGGGAGGCCGGTAGAGGGCTAGCGTGCGGCAGGAGACGCATCGGACAGCCAACACTGCCTCGACAGGCGGGGACCATGAGGAACACGAAGGCCGGGGAGCTGCGACCGCCGCGCGGCCGGTCCGGCGTGGTCAGGTCGCCTGGAGGAGATCGGCGAGGCCGGTGGAGGTCGTGACCCTGGAGGAGGTGCAGGTAGCGGCCGCACCGTGGGAGCGGCTCGGAGAGCTGCTGGAGCCTGAGCGCGCCGCGCAGCTGGGGACGTACGCCGCGAGGGCGCGCCGACTGACCGAGGGCCATGTGGTGTGGAACGTCAACGCGACCGCATCCGGGGGTGGCGTGGCGGAGATGCTGCACGCATTGCTCGCCTACGCGCGGGGAGCCGGTGTCGAGACGCGCTGGCTCGTGCTCGACGGCGATCCGGAGTTCTTCCGGGTGACCAAGCGCATCCACAACTTCCTGCACGGTTCGGCGGGTGACGGAGCCAGCCTCGGAGAACGGGAGCGGCTCCACTACGACGCGGTCCTGGCCGCCAACCTGAGCCGCCTCGTGGAGGTCGTGCGGCCCGGCGACCTCGTGCTGTTGCACGACCCCCAGACGGCGGGACTGGTACCGGGGCTCCGGGCCGCCGGCGCGCACGTCGTCTGGCGCTGCCACGTCGGCGCCGACGCGAGCACCGTGACCACCGACGTCGCCTGGTCGTTCCTGCGTCCGTACGTCGAGCAGGCGCAGGCCGTGGTCTTCTCACGCGCGGAGTACGCACCGGAGTGGGTCGACCCGGCCCGGAGCTGGGTCATCCCGCCGTCCCTGGACCCGTTCAGCCCCAAGAACTGCGCGCTGGGACCCGAGCAGGTCGACGCGACGCTCCGTGCCACGGGCATCGTGGCGGGGAAGGCGGATGACCGGTGGCTCGGGTTCACCCGGCGGGACGGGTCGCCCGGGCAGGTCCGCCCGCGTGGCGGCGTGATCCTCGGCGGGGGGAGCGTGACGGCCGATGCGCGCTACGTGCTCCAGGTCAGCCGCTGGGACCGCCTCAAGGACATGGTCGGCGTGCTCAACGGGTTCGCCTCCGTGGTCGGCTCCCTGGCTGACGACGTCCACCTCGTGCTGGCCGGTCCGTCCGCGGAAGGAGTGACGGACGACCCCGAGGGGGCGGAGGTCGCGGAGGAGTGCCTGGTCGCCTGGTTGGAGCTGCCCCCGTCGGCGCGGCGCCGCGTCCACCTGTGCAGCGTGCCCATGGACGACCAGGACGAGAACGCGCACATCGTCAACGCACTGCAGACCGGCGCGGACCTCGTCGTGCAGAAGAGCCTGGCCGAGGGCTTCGGGCTCACGGTGACCGAGCCGATGTGGAAGGGGCGCGCCGTGCTGGCATCGCGGGTCGGCGGGATCCAGGACCAGGTGGTCGACGGCGAGAGCGGGATCCTCCTGGACGACCCCCGGGACCTCGGCAGCTTCGGAGCTGCAGTGGTCGACCTGATGCACGACGACGGCCTCCGCGAGCGCCTCGGCACCGCCGCGCGCGAGCGGGTCCGGGACCGGTACCTCGGTGATCGCCACCTCAGCCAGTACGTCGACCTGTTCGAGGCGTTGCTCCGCTGATCCGTCCTACATCGTGGAGTCGGCGAGGCGGGTGGCGAACGCCCCGGGGGTTGCCGGCCGGCGTCACCGCGAGGTCGGTGAGCTCAGTCGAGCGCGCCGAGTCCCCAGAAGACCATGAACGCCGGCCAGACGAGTCCCTCGAGAACGGCCCACAGGTGCCACCAGAACCCGTCCGCCTGCTGCCAGAAGTAGACCCAGGCCCCGAGGATGCCCAGGCCGTAGAGTGCGCCGCTCGGCCCGGCGCCAGCGCTCTTGCTGCTCATGCTCAGATCGTGCGCAGGGCCGCGCCCGGCGCGGCAGGGTCGATGGTCAGGGGGTGCGACGGTCGTTCGACCCGCCGGACGCAGGCCGCGATGTTCGACCCCGCTGTCGAGTGACCCCGATGCCGGTGACTTCGCCTTGCGGCCCACGTTGGTCGCCGCCCCACTCACCAGTCCGCGCTCCGGCCGAGCGGCCGTCCGGTGATGTACGTTGTATCCTGCGAAACGCAACGCGTAGCGCCCTGATATCGCTGAGGAGTGTGCCGTGGGATCCGAACCGTCTGGCTCGTCGTCTCGGGCGGGACGTCCGCGGCAAGCGGATCTGGACCAGCGGCTGGAGTCGGCGGTCCTGGCGCTGTTGCGTGAGGGTGGACCGGACGCGGTCACCATGGAGGGCGTAGCGGCGAGGTCGGGTGTCGCCAAGACGTCGATCTACCGTCGTCACGGCAACCGCGGCGAGCTGCTGACCACGGTCCTGTCGAACGCGATCGGCGTGCCGGAGGTGCCGCGGGAAGGTACGGTGCGCGACAAGATCCGGTTCGCGTTGGAGCAAGCCTGGCGACAGATGGGCGACATCCTCGGACCGGGGGGCCTGGCCGCGATCGTTGGGAACTCCGACCCCGAGTTCACCGAGCTGTTCCGTGCCGCGCTGAGGCCGTACACCGACACGCTGGTCAAGCGGATCCGCAGTGACTCTCGCGCTGGCCGGCTGCGGCCGGGGGTCGACGCCGATGGCATCGTGAGCCTGATGATCGGCGCCTACCTCGGCGAGCTGGTCCGCCGCGGGCGGGTGGCGCCCGGCTGGCTGGATCGGAGCATGGAGATGATCTGGGCGGTGATGGCGCAGCCCTGAGCGGTGTGGTCTGCTCCCTGCGGCGGCCGGATGGGTCCTACCAGTTCGCCGGTGGGTCGCTGGCCGGGAACGATCCGTGTCCCCAGACCTCGGGCAGGTCCAGCGTCGTCGGTCGGTTGGCGTCCACGGCGACGTGACCGCGCTCGTTCTTGGCTGCGGGGCGGTCGTCGGCGGCGGTCGTCCGCCTGGAGGTTCGGGCTCCCTTCAGCGCCTGGGTCCTGCGTGTGCTTCTGCCGGTCATGGTCTTTCCTCTCTGGCTCGGGGTCGCTCGGTGGTGGCTACGCGAACCCCTGTGGGCATGGTCGTCATGGCTAGGGGGCCGGCACGGCGGCGCGGGCCGGACGTTCTGGACCGCTGGTGACGTCGCGGTGTGCGCGCAGCGCGCGGGTCAGGGTCTCGGTGTCGTGAGGGCCGGCGTGCCGACGGTCACCGATGAAGAAGGTCGGTGTGCCTTGGGCGCCACTCGCTTCGGCGCTGGCCACGTCGGCGCGCACCTTGGCGGCGGTGTCCTCGTGTTCGAGGTCGCGCAGGAACCTCTCGACGTCGAGGCCGAGCTGCGCGGCGTACCCCGCCAGGTCGGCGAGCTCGAGCTGGTCCCAGTGCGTGAACAGGAGGTCGTGCATCTCCCAGAAGTGTCCTTGGGCTTGGGCGGCGACCGCGGCACGGGCGGCGAGCTCGGCGTGCGGGTGGACGTCGACCAGCGGGAGGTGGCGGAACACGTAGCGGAGCTGGTCGCCGAAGCGTTCTCGAAGCTCGCCGGCGACTCCGGTGGTGCGTGCGCAGAACGGGCACTCGTACTCGCCGTACTCGACCAGGGTGAGGGGGGCGTCGAGCGGGCCGCGGACGTGGTCGACGTCTGGGTTCACCGGTCGATCGAGGTCGGGTAGGTCATCGTCGGTCTGGCCGACGCTGGCCGCGCGGAAGACTGCCCATCCGAGCAGGGTGGAGAGGACCGCGGCGATCAGGATCCCGACCACGGCCTGGTCGTGCAGTGCGCGGTCGGTGAAGGCGAGTCCGGCGATGAGCAGCGAGACGGTGAAGCCGATGCCGGAGAGGGCGGCACCGCCGAGGACCTGGCCGAAACCGACTCCGGTCGGGAGGCGGCCTGCGCCGGCACGGACTCCGGCCCAGGAGGCGAGGCCGATGCCGAGCAGTTTTCCGATGACCAGTCCGGCGACGACGGCCCAGGTGAGGCGGGCGGTCAGCGCATCGAGGAACACCCCGTTGCGCAAGTCGATGCCTGCGTTGGCGAAGGCGAACACCGGGACGATGACGTAGCTTGCCGCCGGGTGCAGCCTGGTCTGCAGCCGTTCGTTGACCGAGACGGCACGGACCAGCTCACGGTGGGCGGAGCGGCCCGCGGCGACCCCCGGCGACTGGCGGAAGGCCCGGAACCGCCGGGCCGCGCGTTCGACCGCATCGCGTCGCGGTTCGTGGGCGGCGACGAGCAGGCCTCCGAACATGCCCGCGATGGAGGCGTGGAGCCCGGCCTGCAGCGTCGCCAGCCACAACCCGAGACCGACCAGGAGGTACGGCGTCGCCGCCGAGACGCCGTACCGGCTCATCAGCCCCATGAGGGTGCCGAGCGCCGCCATCACGACGAGTGCCGCCGGGTCCAGGTGGTCGCTGTAGACCAGGCCGATGACACTGACCGCGACGATGTCGTCGATCACGGTGAGGGTGAGCAGGAAGATTCTCAGCCGGGTGGCGAGGGCCGGGCCGACCACGGCGAGCGCGCCGAGCAGGAACGCGGTGTCGGTCCCGATGACCAGGCCCCACGCGCGGGCCGCCTCTCCGCCCGGAGTCAAGGCGAGGTAGAGCAGGGCCGGCACGACCAGCCCGCCGACGGCCGCGATCACGGGGATGGCGGCACGCCGAGGTGTGGTGAGCTCGCCGACGGAGAACTCGCGCCGGACCTCGAGGCCGATGACGAAGAAGAACAACGCCATCGCGCCGTCGTTGACCCACTGCCCCAGATCCATCGTCAGGGCCCAGCCCGCCACCGAGACACCGGCCTCGGCCGCCCACAAGGCCTCGTAGGTTCCCGACCACGCCGAGTTGGCCCAGACCAAGGCGGCCACCGTGGCCGCGAGGACCAGGCCGGCGCTGCCGGCTTCCGTTGACAGGAACTGGCGTGCGGGCGCCGAGAGCTGCACGACCAGGGACCTCCGCTTGACGGGGGTGATGCCCAGGTCCCGGTGAGTTTGCCGGTTCGTCATTCAGTCCTTCGTCCTTCTCGCCCGGCGGCCGGCGGAGCGGTGGCGCCTTCCGCCGTGGGCCGGATCGGTGGTCAGGGCGTAGTGGGCCACGCCCGCAATGAGCAGGCCAGTGCCGGTCGCGGCGAGCACGATCAGTGCCGCGAGCGTCAGGAACTCGTTCATCCTCGTTACCTCCATTCGCCGGCGGAGGCTGGAGGTGATCGCGGCGAGGTGCCGTCCCTCCGTCGTCTCCCTTGGGCCTTCGAATTACAAAACGCGTCGCGTATCGTACATATTCCCGGGCGTCGGACTGGATCGCTTCCGAACGACGTTTCATGGAATAGAAACGCTACACGTAGCGTTTTGCTGATGACGAAAGGAGCAGAACGCGATGTCAGACCTCAGCTACATGATCTGGTTCCTGGCCACCGCCGCCATGACGATCACGGTGCTGACCGTGGGAACCCTGGCGGCCGCCGGGATGCTGCCCGGGCGCGAGCGCGGGCGTCGACGCACCGGCTCGCGCAGCCGCGTCACACGGGTCGCCCTCACCGAGACGGCGGCAGCGGGCGCAGGCCGGCGCACAGGGCCGAACCCCGCCGACGTCCAACGGCACTCCGACCCCGAGCACTGGGCGGCTTGACCACAACGAAAGGAGTTCTCATGAGCACCCTGACAGCCATCGTCGTGCTGATCGCGGTGTCGGCCCTCTTCTACGTCCTGCTGGCACTCGCATTGGGGCACGCGGACAGGCGAGCTGAGCAGACCAGGTCCACCGACGCGCGCGCCCCGATGAACCGCGAGTCGACTCGCCGAGGTCCTTGACGCCAAGCATCCACACGTCTCAGGAGGAGGATCGATGTACGTCGAGGTCGGGGCCTGGTCCGGGCGGTCCCATCCGTCCGGTGCCGTGGTGGCGGGTTACAACGGCAAGGCGCACAGCCGCCTCGCCGTGCGGTGGGCCGCGCACGAGGCGTCCCGTCGAGACGTCCCGATGGTCGTGCTCTACGCCGCCAACTACCCGGGCATGACGGGAGCGCCCGGCTCCGGACTCCACCACCGAGACCCTGGTGCGCTGGAGGCGGCTGAAGAGGTGACCGCCCGCGGTGTCGCCGAGGCCGTCGCAACGTGCCCTGACCTCGAGGTGTTCGGCGCCACCGAGGTCACCTCCGCAGTCCGCGCGCTCACCGAGGCCAGCAGGGACGCCGCCCTGATAGTCGTGGGCAGCCGTGGCCATGGTCGCATCGCCAGGTTGTTGCTCGGTTCCGTCGCGTCCAGAGTCGCGGCCCGGGCTACCTCCCCGGTGGTCGTGGTGACCGAGGAGGGTGCCCATGGCGCTCCCGGACCGGAGCATCCCGTCACCGTGGGCCCCGACGGATCCGCGGAGACTGACGCTGCGGTGCGACGTGCGGCCGACACGGGGGCTGCCGCGTTCTCGGACGAGGCCGACTGCGGGATGGTCGAGCCGCCCCCCGCGCGCACGTCGGACCCGGCCAAGAGCGAGGCGAGATGATCCACGCGATCGCCTTCGCACTGTTCGCGCTGTCGATGCTCGGCATCGTGGTCGCCACGTACCGCGCGAGCGGCCGAAGCCCCGAGGGCTCGGCCACCAGCGCCGGCCACCCGCGCAGGGATCCAGCGTCGGAGCCCGGAGGCGACTGACTGGGCGCGCGCGGCGCTCGGCCTTCCGCGGCGGAGCCGTGTGCGCCGGCCGGGGACGTCCACGAGTACACGGGGCGGCGCGCAAGGCCCCTGTCCCCGGGGAATGAATACGCTACACGGCGCGTTCTTTAAACAATTGAAAGATCAAGTACTAGGGACGTAGTCCCTGTCGACAGAAGGAGGTTGACGGCGATGGTCGTCTACAACGAGTTGGTCGCCCTCACGGCGGGCGCGGGGCTGCTGGGGTTCGCCTGGTTCGTCGCGCAGCTCATCAGGAACAAGCCGATCGACAGCGAAGCGTGGGCGGGGTTCTTCGGTGTCACCGGCCTACTGCTGCTGGTGATGGGGCTCCACACCACGATGACCTGGCCCTTCGGTGGCGGTGGCTTCGAGTACGCCAACATCGCATTCGGCCAACCCGCGGCGGCATTCGGCGCGCTGCTCCTCTTCGCCGCGGTGTACCTGTGGCGTCACCGGGCCCTCTTCGCCGGCGAGGCCGACAGGGCCAACGCGACTGCCCTGGCAGCGCTGAAGCCGGTGGCCGTCTTCGTCGGTGCGCTGGGGCTGGCCATGGCGGTCCTGGCCGTCACCTTCGTCCGCTTCCAGCTCGGAGCCGCCCCGCCGGAGGAGCCGATCAGCGGTCGCTTCGGCCACCTGCCCGTGCTCGAGGCGCTCTTCCTCGGCGGATTGT
The DNA here is from genome assembly GCA_963791175.1 of uncultured Actinomycetota bacterium. Taxonomy (GTDB): domain Bacteria; phylum Actinomycetota; class Actinomycetes; order Propionibacteriales; family Nocardioidaceae; genus Nocardioides. The sequence continues at coordinate 170,220 of CAWBRC010000003.1, read as the reverse complement.
GGGGCATCATCGCGGTCGGCGCCCTGCTCTTCGCGATCGCGCTCTTGACCGACCGGCCCCAGCTGCTGCGGTGGGTCGTGTGGGCCTGGATCGTCGGTGGCGTCGTTCTCCTGCTCTTCGGGGCGATGAACTTCTACACCCACATCGGCATGTACTACAACATCGAGCACGGCACCGACCACAGGTGGTGATCCGGATGCTGTGACGGGCGTTCAGCGCGCTCAGCTCCACCGTGCGAGGGGAGTCCCGAGACTATCGGGGCTCCCCTCGGGATGCGACCGCCGTCGCCTCATCGACGGACGCGTGGGGCGTCGCCTCGCGAACCGAGCCGACCGAACCAGAGCCGCCCGTCACGGCGTTCTCAGGTCAGGCTGGTCCGTCAGCTCCGGGCAGGTCGGGAGACCTCGCGGGTCCGGTTACCTAGCCCAGGCCGCCGTTCCCGCCTCTGTCCGGTCCCTGGTCGGCGTGCCCGAACGGGGTGGAGTGCGGAAAGGTCGTCGGAGAGTTCCGGCCGGACCTCTTGCTCGATGTCCGCACCAGTGCGTCGTCGCGGCCGACCTGGTGGCCGCCCTGATGATGCTGCCCAAGACGTGTCGGGACCCCACTCGGAGACCCTGTCCACCTTCGTGCTCGCCGCGTGTCGGGCGCCCTCGCGGTGGGCGCGGTGGGCTCGCTGTCGCCACCGCTGCTCCTGCATCCCGCGTACTTCGTCGCCGTCAACGCCGCACTCGCGGCTGTGATCGTCCACCGACGGAGGGTTCTCCAGCGCCCTGTCGGCACGTCGTCCGGACCACGAGCCCCGGTGCGACGGCAGACCGGGCGGAGGAGTCGATGGTCGGCGGGCCGTGGCCCGCCGCCTCGACGAACCGTGCGATCGCGCCCGGACGGTCGGGGACCGGCACGCATCGAGCGGCCCAGGGGTGGGGTTCGCCCAGATGCTCCTTGTCGCTCATGGGCGTTCACCCTAGGGTCGCGTGATGGACGCGGCTCTGGAGCTCGTCGCGGCCTCGCGCTTCGCAGGGACCACGCTCCACCAGCTGATCGCGAGGCGACGCAACGCATGATCAGCGCCAGCGCCGAGGTGCTCTTCTACGCTCTGGCTGCGGCCGCCAGCGCGCTCGTGCTCGCCGCGACGTTCGTCGTCATCCGGGGCGAGCGACCACGCACGAACGGGATCGCCTTCTTGAGCGGCTTCGTTTCTGGGACCGCGATCGCCTGTGGCCTGGGCCTGGCTGTCGGTCAAACCGCCGTCGCTCGCTTCGATTCGCACGAGACGGTCAAGGAGCTGGCCACGGTCGGGCTCGGCCTGGCTCTGCTGGCTGTCGGGCTACGCACCAGGACATCGGTATCGGCCGGACCGGAGGCTCGCAACAGCCGCGCGGCGGCCATCGTCAACGGGCTCGGCAGCGTGGGTCCCGCGGCGTCGTTCTCCATGGCCGGGCTCCTCGGCTTCGGAGGTCCCAAACGGCTCGTGCTCACGTTCATCGCGATGGCCGCGGTCTCAGACGCAGGCCTGCGCAATGTCGCCGACGTGCCCTTGGTCGTCCTCTACATCGTCGTGTCCACCGCAATCGTCTCGGTGCCGGTCGGGATCGTCGTCATCGCAGGAGAACGCGCCGCCGCGATCCTCGCTCGTGGACAGTCGTGGCTGAGCGAGCACGCGACGGAGCTCCGCAAGTGGCTCTCCATCGTGATCGGAGCGGCCCTCGTGGTGGACGGAGTGGTGCGGCTCCTGGTCTGAGATCGGGGATTGTTCATTCACTTCGGGTGAGGCAGCCGGCGGCGCGGTCCGCTGGTATCGAGGCTGGATGGTTCGTCCAGAACGCTCACGAGATGAAGCGGCCATGACGGAATCAGCGGGCGCTCAGTCCTGTGCCCGAGAGACTCACGATCGAGATCGAGATGGCCGAGCAGGACAGCTACCAGCAGACGGCAGCGGAACCGGAGGTGCCCCATGACGAACGATGAACCTGCTTCGGGACGGACCCAGGTGGCGGGAGCGCTGACCCGCGAGAGCTGGCGGCGGCCCTGGTACGCCCAGCTGGTCGCCTACGTCATGGCCGTCCTGGTGACGGTGCCGGCCGTGTGGATCTGCGACTGGCTGCTCTCCGGGTTCCACGCGGGGCCACCTGGCGGGCCGCTCCTCTTCGCCGCGCTCCTGGGCCTCATCGGGGTCGTGGCTCAACCCATCCTGGTCGGTGCGGCCGTCAGACTCGGATGGATCGGTGTGCTGCTGCTGGCGTTCCTGGGGCAGGCGTTGGTCGTGTTCATCGCCGCATGGCTGTTGCCCATGGTCACCCTCGATGATTACTGGTCGGCACTGGTGGTTGCCGTGGTGGTCGGCCTGGTCGGGACCGTCCTGGGATGGGTTGGCAGCGCTGGCACGTCACAGGTGCTGGTCGGCCGACTCGTGTCGAGCAACCGCCGACGCCCCGCGGTGGTCGAGGACCCGGATGTGGACGGCGTGGTGTTCGTCCAGATGGACGGCGTCCCGTTTCCGGTGCTGCAGATGGCCGTCACCGCGGGCACGGTGCCGACCCTGACCCGCTGGATCAGGTCAGGCAGCCACGTGATGACCGAATGGACGCCCAAGCTGCCCGCCACGACTCCGGCCAGCCAGATGGGCATCCTGCACGGCGTCATCGACGGCATTCCTGCCTTCCGCTGGTACGACCGTGCGAGGGACAAGGTGATGGTGGCGAACAAGCCGGCCGACGCTGCTGTTATCGAGGCGGACCTGTCGACGGGCCGTGGCCTGCTGGTCGACGACGGCGTCAGCATCAGCAACCTCTTCACGGGCGACGCACCCGCAGCGGTGTTGACCATGAGTCGACGGGTGCGCGGAGGAGAGCTCGCCCAGCGAGCCGTCGCCAAGTTCGTGCTCAACCCTTCCGGGTTGACCAGGGCGCTGTCGCGGTCGGTGTCCGAGATGGTCCGGGACCGGTTCCAGGCCAAGCGGGCGGTCAGACGCGACGTACGACCCCGGTGTGAGCGCAACTGGGAGACTGCGCTCCTGAGGTCGGTCACCAACGGCGCGCTGCGCGATCTCAACACGATCCTGGTGGCCGAGCACATGCTGCGCGGCACTCGGTCGATCTATGTCGACTACGTCGACTACGACGAGGTCGCGCACCATGCCGGCGTGCTGCGTCCCGAGAGCCTCGAGGCGCTCGAGGCCATCGACGCGGTATTGCACCAGCTGGAGCTCGTGGCCGCGGCGGCCCCGCGGAGCTACCGGTTCGTGATCCTCTCCGACCATGGTCAGTCCCAGGGCGCCATCTTCGCCGACCGCTACGGCGAGGACCTGGCTGCGCTGGTGGCGCGCTTGGCGAACAGCGACGTGGCAGCTTCCGACGGCAGTGTCGAGGGGTGGGGGCGGACCCAGGCGCTCGTCGACGAGCTGGCCACGGCGGGCAGCATGAGCGGGCGGGGGATGACGAGCGCCTCGAGGGCGATGGACAAGAGGGGGCGCCACGAGCCGGACACTGTCAGCCCTGGCGACGCCGCCGGCAGCCGCTCCTCGGGCCGGCCCGATGGCCGGCCCGCGACCGGCGTCGAGACGTTCCATGTCTTCGGGTCGGGCAACCTCGGGCTCGTCTATGTGCGAGGGGAGACGGAGCGCCTGGATCGAGCCGCGTTGCATCGCCGGTTCCCCGGTCTCGTGGAGGGCCTGGCAGCAGCACCCTGGCGTCGGATTCGTCGTCGTGACTGATGCGGAAGGGCCGATCGCTCTCGGGAACCACGGCTCGCATCGCCTCGACGACGGCCAGATAACCGGCGAGGACCCCTTGGCCCCGTTCGGGTCCTATGCGCCTGGGTTCGTCAAGCGCGTCGCCCACCGCCCCGAAGCGCCCGACATCTACGTCAACAGCCTCGTCGAACCGGGCACGGAGGAGGTCGCGGCCTTCGAGGGGCTGGTGGGCTGTCACGGTGGTCTCGGTGGCTGGCAGGACCGAGCCATGGCCGTCGTACCGTCGGATCTGCCGTTCCCGGAGGAGCGTGTGGTCGGGGCCGACGCGATGCACGTCGCGTTGTGCGCGATCCTCCGTCACTGCGGGCACCGGAAGGACATCGCGTACGACGGCGCCTCACCCCCGCCAGGTCATGTCGCGGTCGACCACGCCTCGTCCACAGACCCGTGAGGCCGGCCAGGAGTCGACGAACAGGCCGGGGGAGCGTCACCTCTTGTGGGTGAGCCCGGTCAGGGCAGTGCTTCCTATCGTGCAGCCATGTCATTGGATCCCGCGGGTCAGACACGCTCCGCGAACGGTGTCGGCGCAGGCACCATGACGACGATGCCGCGCTCGATCATGGTGCTGCTCGGCGTGGTCGGTGTGGTCGCGCTGGGTATCGGCGTCAAGGGGGCTGCGGGGATCATCGGGCCCTCGATGTTGGCCCTGGTGCTGACCATCGCGGTGCTGCCGGTGGGCGGGTGGGCGCGTAAGCACGGGTGGCCGGGCTGGTTGGCCACGCTGACCGCACTGGCTGCCGCCTACTTGATCCTGGTGGTCATGGTCGTGGGTGTCGTGGTCTGTCTGGTCAAGTTCGCCAACCTGCTGCCGACGTACGCCGCGGAGGCCAAGGACCTCTCCAAGGAAGTGGAGCACGGCCTGGCCCAGCTCGGGCTGAGCACCAGCGCGACCAGTGATGCGCTCTCGAAGCTGGACCCGACCACGCTCGCCCATTGGCTGGGCAGCCTGGTCTCGGGGATCCTCGACGCGTTGGGATTCCTCTTCTTCCTGGTGACCTTGATGTTCTTCTTCGTCGTGGCCGTGCCCGGCTTCGCGCCGCGGGTCACCGCCCTCCAACGCTCCAAACCCGAGCTGGCCTTCGCGCTTGGGAAGTTCCTCAGGGGTTCCCAGACCTACCTGCTCATGACCGCCCTGTTCGGCGCCATCGTCGGTCTGCTCGACACGGGAGCGCTCTGGCTGCTGGGCGTCCCGCTCCCGCTGGTCTGGGGCTTCTTCTCGTTCCTCACGAACTTCATCCCCAACATCGGCTTCATCATCGGCGTCATCCCGCCGGCCTTCCTGGCTCTGCTCGATGACGGCTGGAAGGGCTTCGTGTGGGTGATCGTGGCCTACAGCGTCCTCAACGTCACGATCCAGACGTTCATCCAGCCGCGCATCGTCGGCAACTCGGTCGGGCTCAGCGCCGAGATCACGTTCATGTCACTCGTCGTGTGGACATTTCTCCTCGGCGCACTCGGCGCGCTCCTGGCAGTGCCGATGACGCTGCTCGTTCGCGCGATCTTCATCGACGCCGACAGTCGTGCTTCCTGGGTGGCCCCGTTGATCGATGCGCAGGTCGAGGACGAGGACCCACTCGCGACAGTCGACGACCTCGTGCCTGAGTCGTGAGCCCTGGGCAGCCTCGCGCCGACACCGGGGCCGGCGTCGAGCCGAGGGCGGCTCATCGGGCAGACCCGGCCACGATCTGACGCCGGGCGGGCTGTTGGCGGTCGCGGTGAGTTCGTCGACAGTGGACGTCAGGGAACATCCTTCGGCGCCTCACCGGAGAGCTTCGGCAGGACCTGGGTCTCGTCGTCGGGACCGGTCGGCTCGGGCCAGTCACTGGCAGATCGTCGACGGATGGCTTCGCGGGCGGGCTGGCGGCGTGGGGGAAGCAGCCGGAGCTGGCGGCGCACCCGCTCATCAAGTGCCAGCTCGTGCTGCAGGCGGCGAACGGTGGCGCGGGTAGTGGCATAGAGCTCGACCACCTCGGCCGGCCGGGCTTCGGTCAAGGCGGCGTCGAGGCGGATCCGTGTTCGGAGCATGCCGTCCTGCGCCGCTTGGAGACGGGTGATGTCGTCGCGGCCCAGGCTGACCTGCACGTCCCCCTCGTGGCGGACCAGCTCGCCGAAGGCGTCGATGCCGCCCGCCAGCTGCCGGAAGGCCTCGGCCAGGTCACGGAGCACGTCGCTCGCGGAGTCCTCGCCCAGCCAGTCGCCATCGGAGGCGTCCGCGACCGAGCGCATCAGGCCACGGATCGCCACCGCGGTGTGCTCGAGTGCCTCCAGGCCTTGTCGCAGGCCGGGTTCGACGTGCGGCGCACGCACCGCACGGACGTTGAGCCGCCGCCCTTCCTCCGCCCGGAGCAGCGCGGCCCCGACGGCCGGGATGTCGTGGGTGATGCGGCGGGCATCGTCGAGCCACTCTCGGGCGGCACCGGCCAGGCGCTGCGGCTCTCCCTCGGCCATGGCGTCGAGCTCGCCGGCGGCCCGGGCCAGGAGCTCGCTGACTGCGTCGGCGAGACCGTCGATCGCGCGGCCGGCGTCGGAGCTGGCGACCTTCGGTGGGAAGACCAGGGTGGCGATGATGCCCACCGCGGCGCCGACCAGGGTCTCGGCGATGCGTTGCCACGCCGCCGCCTCCGCGCCGATGGCGCCGACGCCGAGGACGAGCATGGCGCTGATCGCCACCTCGACGAGGTTGGCGCGCAGTCGCAGGAACTGGCCGAGCGTGATGGAGAGCAGGATGAGTACGCCCAGACTCCACCACTCCAGCGGCACGACGGCCGCGAACGCGACGGCCAGCGTCACCCCGGCCACGACCGCGACGACGCGGTCCAGTCCGCTGGCGAGCAGCGAGATCGGCGTCACCTGCACCACCAACATCGCGGTCAGCGGCGCGAGCAGCGGCTCGGTTCCAGGAAAGAACAGGGACGCCACCAGGTAGCTGGCCGTGGCCGCAACCGTGATGCGCAGCGACCACAGCACCGCGGAACGGCCATCGCGTCGTACGCGCGCCAGCTCCCGGGAGACGAAGCCGCTCCACCACTGCCCCACGCTCCATTCTGCACTGGCCAGGCCGTGCAGGTCGCGCGCTGCGCGTAGTCGGGCCTGGGTCCGATCGCAGCAGCGACGCAGTGGCCGGTGCCGGCGGTGGCCAACACCACACCACCTCCGCACCTCAGTCGTCGGACGCGATCCAGACGGTCACGGTGGGACGCGACGGCGCGGCCGACAACATCTGGTGCGGTCCAGGTGACGACGAGATCATCTCCGTCGGCACCCTCGAACCAGCCGACACCCTGCACTCCTGCGAGAGAATCATCGAGATCCCTGCCAGGTAGCCAGTCGGCTCACGGACAGGACCGACCCCGGCACACGCTGCCGGGTCGTCCACCTCACGTACCGCAGGCGACCGAGCCGGTGCGCAGCACGGTTCCGGTGGAGCTGCGGAACTGCCAGGTCAGTTGCGGTCGGGCTGGGGTGCCCCCGGGCGAGACCCAGACCGCGCCGGGTGTCTTGTACAGACGCCAGGCGACGCGCTTCTCGTTCATGGTCGATGCCACCCACCGAGCCGCCCCCGCTCCCGAGATCAGCTCGACCATGTGCGAGTCGGAGCGCCCGGTCTGGAGGGCGGCGTTCATCGGCTTGAGCTCCTCCATGTCCCGCGTGTCGGCGTTGAGCACGAGGTCACCGCCGTTGGATGCGAGCAGCTGCCAGGCGGCGTTCATGGTGTCGCCGGAGCGGTCTCGATCCTTGCTCACCACCGGGCGGTGCCACATGGCGATGACGCACGGCTCGGTGTTCGTCACCAGCTGCTGTTGGAGCCATTGCGCCTGCGCACCGTTGGCCAGGCACCCCCCGTTGGCCTTGCACTCGCTGGAGAGGTCGTAGATGCGGATGCTGCCGAGTGTGGTGGTCGACCACAGCGGTCGCTGGTGCCAGTAGTCCTGGAACTCGACGATGTAGTCGCGCTGGTGGTTGCCGGCCGTGGGAAGCGTGTAGCTCGCCATCCGGCCCCACTGCGAACCGACGCCGGCCGGGTCGTCGAACGACGCGCGCCCGTAGTGGTCCAGGGTGGTCGCCCAAGTGCCGAACTCGTGCACCTCGCCCAGGTAGGCGAACACGGCGGGTCTCGTGGACTCGATGTACTGCTCCAGCTGCAGCTCTGCGGGCTTCTGAGCGCCGAGGTTGCCGACCGCTGCCAGGACGCTGCCCGCCTGCGGGAGGAAGCGCTGCTGCCAGTCGCCGGGGCTCCGCGGCACCGACGTCGTGTTGCCGTTCTGCAGCGTCACCGCGACCGACACGTACGTGCCGACAGTGGTCCCCACGTGCAGGCGGGCCGACAGCGTGTGCGTGCCGTCGAGCTCCTTCGCGGTGGGCCACTGGAACTCGTAGGGACGCTGGTACTCGTAGTTGAGGTACGCGCCGTCGAGATAGAACTCGAGAGTGCCGCCCCCGGTCCCCGACCTGGTGGCCGAGACGACGACCGTGCCCGACAACGTGGCGCTCGGAACCGTCAGACAGATCGTCGCTCCGCCTGACTCGCCGCAGCTCTGCACGGCTGCGTCCGCGCCGGCGGCAGGAGGACCACGCCGGGCACGATCGCCCCCGCTGCCAGCAGCGACAGCACACGCATCCGCCATCCATCTGTCCGCATGGCCACGCTCCCGCTGCTTGCCCCGGATTCGTCCAGTTGACGACAACGTATTTTCCGGCGGCTGGAAGCGAGGCTGCCGTGTCACGACCTGACCTATGTTGGGTAGGCGGCGCCGCACCAGAACCACACCGCCGGGGCCCACGCCGTGGATGTGCATGAGCCGTGAGCCGCGCGCCACGACGATCGCCTTGAGCTCGGCGGTGGCCTTCTTGATCTTGGCCTCGACCGCGACCAGCTCGGCGAGCTCCTCGGCGGCGATGCGGCGACGGGTCTTGCCGGCGATGTCACGCGGGCGGACGGTGACGAGCATCGCCTTGGCCTGGCTGGTGGTGATGTCGCGTCTGGCTTGGCCAGGAAGAAGCTCTGCCAGTCGCCGGCCGTGCAGTACCCGGCCGAGCCGCTCAAGACGGAGACGAGCTGCACGGCCATTCCCATCGGGCAGAGCCTCGCGCTCGAGCTGTCTGCGCACGTAGCGCATCACTCCGGTGGCGCCGGGGTGATGCTGACCAACGAATGGGGGCAGCAGCTCGCGCCATGGACGCTGGAGCGGGCCATGCGAGCAGCCCGGGCCAAGGTGCCTGGGCTGCCGGCCGACTTCCGCTATCAGGACTTGAGGCACTACTTCGCGAGCATGCTCATCGCAAGCGGCGCTGACGTGAAGGTGGTGCAGGCTCGCCTGCGGCATGCGTCGGCCAAGACGACGCTCGACACGTACTCACACCTGTGGCCCGACTCGGATGACAGCACACGAGCCGCCATCGACAACGCGATGGCGGCTCGTGAGGGCAATCTGAGGGCAACGAGCGGGGATGATGCCTGAACCCGCAGGTCAGGGCACCTTTATTGCCTAGATGTCGTAGTAGAGCTCGAACTCGTGCGGGTGCGGGCGCAGCTGCACGGGCGCGATCTCGTTGGTGCGCTTGTAGTCGATCCAGGTCTCGATGAGGTCCGGCGTGAAGACGTTGCCCACGCTGAGGAACTCGTTGTCGGCCTCGAGGGCGTCGAGGACGGCGTTGAGCGAGGTCGGGACCTGGTCGATCTCGGCCATCTCGTCCGGCGGCAGCTCGTAGATGTCCTTGTCGATCGGGGCGGGCGGCTCGGTCTTGTTCTTGATGCCGTCCACGCCGGCCAGCATCAGGGCCGAGAAGGCGAGGTAGGGGTTCGCCGACGGGTCGGGGAACCGGCACTCGACGCGCTTGGCCTTGGGGTTCGAGCCGGTGATCGGGATGCGCACCGACGCGGACCGGTTGCGCGAGGAGTAGACGAGCGAGATCGGAGCCTCGAAGCCGGGCACCAGGCGGTGGTAGGAGTTCACCGACGGGTTGGTGAAGGCCAGGAGGGCAGGGGCATGCTGGAGGATGCCGCCGATGTACCAGCGGGCCAGGTCGGACAGGCCGCCGTACCCGGTCTCGTCGTAGAACAGCGGCTCGCCGTCCTTCCACAGCGACTGGTGCACGTGCATGCCCGAGCCGTTGTCACCGAAGATCGGCTTCGGCATGAAGGTGACCGACTTGCCGGCCTCCCAGGCCGTGTTCTTGATGAGGTACTTGAACTTCATCACGTCGTCGGCGGCCTTGAGCAGCGTGTCGAACTTGTAGTTGATCTCCGCCTGACCGGCGGTGCCGACCTCGTGGTGCGCGCGCTCGACGTGCAGCCCGCTGGCCTCGAGGTTCTTCACCATCGCGTCGCGCAGGTCGCTGTAGTGGTCGTACGGCGCGACCGGGAAGTAGCCGCCCTTGAACCGGGTCTTGTAGCCCCGGTTGTCGCCCTCCTGGCCGGAGTTCCACCAGCCCTCGACCGAGTCGATGTGGTAGTACCCCTCGTTGGCGCCCGTGGAGTAGCGCACCGAGTCGAAGATGTAGAACTCCGCCTCCGGCGCGAAGAACGCCGTGTCCGCGATGCCGGTCGTGCCGAGGTAGGTCAGCGCCTTGCGGGCGATGTTGCGCGGGTCGCGGGAGTAGGCCTCGCCGGTGATCGGGTCGTGGATGAAGAAGCTCAGGACCAGCGTCTTCGACACCCGGAACGGGTCGAGGAAGGCGGTGGTCGGATCGGGGAAGAGCGCCATGTCGGACTCGTTGATGGCCTGGAAGCCACGGATCGAGGAGCCGTCGAACGCCAGACCGTTGTCGAAGACGTCCTGGTCGAACGAGGACACGGGCACGGTGAAGTGCTGCTCGATGCCGGGCAGGTCGACGAAGCGCACGTCGACGAACTCGACGCCTTCGTCCTTGACGAACTTGAGCAGCTCGTCGCTGTTCTGGAACATGCAGGTCTCCTTGATCCACTGAGGTCCTGCGCAACGTACGCACGGGCAGTTTCTCGACCGTATCGCGATTGTTTCGACCGTGTAACAGGTGCTCGGAGGGCGGGTTGCCTACGGTGGCGGGGTGGGCGCAGACCGAGTGAGCTGGGAGGCGGCGCATCGACCGGGGAGTCAGGCGCGGCCAGGTTCCCAGCCCAGCACGGCGTCCCGCAGCGCCTCGCGGGGGAGCGCGCTGTCCAGTCGGAGCACCGGCTGGCGCAGGGTCTCCAGCCAGGCCTCGTGTGCCACCCGGCTGCGGCCCGGGAACGTCGGGTCGTCGTAGCCCCGAGCCCAGTCCAGGAATGCCGCCCAGGCAGCATCGTCGACCTCCTGCCCCTCTCTGCGGCGCGACTCGCGGCTGCTCAGGCGGCGCAGCCGCTCCTCCGGGTCGAGCGTCAGGAAGACCACGGCGTCGCACAGCTCCACGGCGCTCTCCCCCCAGCCGAGCACGGACCCCGAGATGATCCACGCCTCCCGGGGCAGGAACACGCTCCGCATGAGGGTCACCCGGTCGGCCTCGGGCCGCTTCTCCACGTACGGCGGGACGGTCGGCACCCAGAAGTAGTCGTCCGCGTCGGCGTGCGGCACCGACCAGTGGTCGGCCAGCGACCGCCCGAGCGTCGTCGTACCGGCCCCGCTGGCCCCCATCACCAGAACCCGGCACCGTCGCACCCACCCATTCTCGGGGGCACCACCCGCCGCCTGAGAGGGTGGTCCCCGTGGAGACCGCGACCTGGGCCCGGCGCATCCTCGCGCTGCTGGTCGACTGGTTCGCCTCGACCCTCGTGGTGATCGTGCTGGTCGGCGGCGTCGACGGCTGGGCGGGCGACCAGCAGGCCGGCTTCTACGTGCTGGGCGTCTTCGTCCTCGAGTCCGCGCTGTTCACCGCGCTCAGCGGCGGCTCGTTCGGCCAGCTCGTGACCCGGCTGCGGGTGGTCCGCGAGAACGGCGACCCGCGGCCGGTCCCGCCGCACCTCGCGCTGCTGCGGCAGCTGCTCATCGCGCTGGTCATCCCGCCGCTCGTCTACCGCCCCGACGGCCGCGGCCTGCACGACCTCGCCGCCGGGAGCGCGGTCGTGACGCTCCAGACGTACCGGGCCCTGGCTGGGCGCGGGTCCGTACAGTCGTAGACGTCCACCACGACCTCTCGGGAGACCGACCGTGACCCTGCCCGTACGCCGCACGCTCGCGGCCGCTGCCGCCACCGCCACCCTGCTCGCGCTCGCGGGCTGCGGCGGCGACGACTCGACGGCCGAGAAGGCCTCCGACCAGCCGGCCGCGGCGTCGTCCGCGACGGGCGACGCCGGCGAGGACGCCGGCCAGGACGGCGACGCCGACGCGCCGGCCGCCGAGGGCGAGCAGATCAGCGGCGCCCAGTTCGCCGACCTGCTGGGGTCCGCGCTCGACGAGGCGACCACCGCGCACATCACGATGGACCTGGGCGGGACCCTCGGCTCCGGCGAGGGTGATGCCGACTACACGACGAACCCGCCCGAGCTGGCCATGAAGCTGTCGATGCCCACCCTCGGCGGCGACGTCGAGGTGCGGCTCGTCGACAAGGAGATGTACCTCAAGAGCCCGTCGTTCGGCGACAAGTGGATCTCCCTGCCGCTCGACGACCCCGACTCCCCGCTGGGTGCGCTCGGTGGCCAGCTCGACGTCAAGAAGCAGTTCGAGACGTTCGGCGCCGCGGTCAGCTCGGCGACGTACGACGGGGCCGAGGACGTCGAGGGGGAGTCCCTCGACCACTACACGGCGACGGTCGACACCCAGAAGCTGGTCCAGGGCCTGCCCTCCGCCGCGGTCGGCCAGGCGGACCTCCCCGACACCATGACCCAGGAGTGGTGGTTCGACCAGGACGGGTTCATCCGCAAGTTCTCCAGCGACTTCGGCCAGACCACGACCACCATGACGATGTCCGACTGGGGCGGCGACGTGGACATCGAGGCGCCGCCGAGCGACGAGGTCACCACGATGCCCGGGATGGGTGGGGCCGGCGCCTAGGTAGGTGTACTAGGCCGACACCTCGGCCCAGTCCACCGCGGCCGGCGGCAGCGCGGCGGCCTCCTCGAGCAGGGTGGCGATCCGGAGCGCCAGTGGCACGCCCAGTCGGGGGTCGTCCGGACGGTGCAGGAGCGCGTCGTAGAGCCCGAGGTAGTGCGCCTGCTTGCGCTCGACCACGTCGGCGTACGCCGTGTGGGTGGTGACCCGGTCGCCCTCGGTGACGAGGACGGTCATCGAGGAGTGCTCGACGTGCACCCGCACCTCGCCGCCGAGGAACTCCAGGGTCGTGTGCTTGCTGCTCTCGCCGGCCAGCCAGTTGGAGGACAGCACGGTGGTCCCGCCGTCGTGGCCGAGGACCGTCGCGGACCGCTCGGTGAGAGCGGCGTGCGAGCGGACCCGCCAGCCGTCGGTGAACGCCGAGACCACGCTCAGCTGGTTGGGCGCGGAGTCGACGAAGCTCGAGACGAGGCTCGCGCGCTGGGCCGCGGGAAGGTCGGCGTACGCGTCGGTCGACATCGCGACCGCGTGCGTGGGCGGACCCCACTCCGGGTGCGCCGCGACCAGGCGCACCGCCCACTCGACCTCAGGAGAGAACGCGAAGTGGTGCGCCACCTTGACCCGCTCGGCGACGACGGCGGGGGAGTGGCGGGCCTCCAGGTCGGCGATCTCCGCCGAGGTCTGCGCGAGCGGCTTCTCCGACAGCACCGTCGCGGCGGAGGCCGACAGCACCTCAGAGACCAGCGGCCCGTGGCTCTCGGTCGGCGTCGCCAGGACGACCAGATCGGGCTCGGCGGCCAGGCCGTCCGCGAGGGAGGCGTGGACCGGGAACGGCACGTCGTACGACGGCGCCGGGTCGACGCCCGCGACCACCGTGGTCGGACCGAGCCGCTCCAGGACCGCGAGGTGGGTGCGCGCGATGCGCCCCAGGCCGACCAGCAGGACGCGGGTCAAGGGCTCAGCGACCGCGCAGGTTGCCGCGCATGCCCTTCATGCTGGTCGGCACGGGCCCCTTGGGCAGCGGGATGTTCGACCGCTGGGAGTCCAGCGCCTTGAGCCGGTTGAGGATGTCGGTCATCTCGGCGGGCTTCACGTCGCGGCCGAGCTTCTGCACGTAGCGCGTGAGCTTGGGCAGCGGGACCTCGCCCTCGCCGGTGCCACAGATGACCTCGTGGACCGGGACGTCGGAGACGACGCGCTCGTGCTTGCGCCTCTCGGTCGCGAGCAGCCCGCGCACGCGGTTGGGGTTGCCCTCGCCGATCAGCACGATGCCGGGCGGGCCGACCACGCGGTGCACGACGTCCTGCTGCTTGGTGAACGCGATCGCCGGGTCGGTCTTCCAGCCACGCCGCAGCATCCGGAGCGCGGCCGCGGCGGCGCCGGGCTGGCCCTCCATCTGGGAGTACGCCGAGCGCTGGGCGCGGCGGCCGAAGATGATGAGCGCGGCGAGGGTGCCGAACAGGACCGCACCGACGACCGCGACGATCTTGCCGAGGATGCTGTCGCCGGTCGGCAGCAGCACGAAGAACACCACGAAGCCGAGGGCGCCGACGAGCAGGAACGCCCCGAGGATCCAGAGGCCGATCCGGGGGTCGGTCTTCTTCGACATCCGGTAGGTCTCGCGGAACTGCTGGATCCGGCCGGTCTTCTCCGGCTCGGTCTTCTCCTTGGCCATGCGGCGGCGCTGCCTATCTGTCCAGTGCGGTGAGGTTCAGGCGGGGGCGCCCTGGCGGACGTCCATGGCCTGACGGTACAACCGGCCCGCGCGGTACGACGAACGCACGAGCGGACCCGACATGACACCCGAGAAGCCGATCTGCTCGGCCTCGGCGGCCAGCTCGACGAACTCCTCGGGCTTGACCCAGCGCTCGACCGGGTGGTGCCGGACCGAGGGTCGGAGGTACTGGGTGATCGTGACCAGCTCGCAGCCGGCCTCGTGCAGGTCGCGGAGCGCCTGGGAGACCTCCTCGCGGGTCTCGCCCATGCCCAGGATCAGGTTGGACTTGGTCACGAGGCCGAAGTCACGGGCCTGGGTCAGCACGTCGAGCGACCGCTCGTAGCGGAACGCCGGCCGGATCCGCTTGAAGATCCGCGGCACGGTCTCCACGTTGTGGGCCAGGACCTCGGGCCGCGACTCGAACACCTCGCGCAGCAGGTCGGGCCGGCCGTTGAAGTCGGGGATGAGGTTCTCCACGCCGGTGCCGGGGTTGAGCTCGTGGATCACGCGCACCGTCTCGGCGTACAGCCAGGCCCCGCCGTCCTGGAGGTCGTCGCGGGCGACGCCGGTGATGGTGGCGTAGCGCAGCCCCATCGTGCGCACCGACTCGGCCACCCGGCGCGGCTCGTCGCGGTCGAGCGGCTCCGGCTTCCCGGTGTCGATCTGGCAGAAGTCGCAGCGCCGGGTGCACTGGTCGCCGCCGATGAGGAACGTCGCCTCGCGGTCCTCCCAGCACTCGAAGATGTTGGGACAGCCCGCCTCCTGGCAGACCGTGTGCAGCCCCTCGGACTTCACCAGCGAGTGCAGCTCGGTGTACGCCGGCCCCATCTTCGCCCGGGTCTTGATCCACTCCGGCTTGCGCTCGATCGGCGTCTCGGCGTTGCGGACCTCGAGCCGGAGGAGCTTGCGGCCTTCCGGGGCGGGGGCGTGCGTCACGGGCTCAACCCTACGCGGGAGACCCACCTCACTCCGACTCGGCGGGGCGTCTGCGGTGGGCCGTGCTGGCGCGTGCGCGGGGCCCCGTTTCGGCGCAATCGCGCCGATGTGGGGGTACCAAGGCGCCGAGAGGCCCCCGTTTCGGCGCAATTGCGGCCGTGTGGGGCGGCGCGGGCGCCCTTGCCCCATCGGTAACCATATGGTTACCTGTTCTCGTGGACGTCTTCGGGGCCCTGGCCGACCCGGTACGCCGCTCGCTGCTGTCCGAGCTGGCCGCCGAGCCGCGCCGGGTGGTCGACCTGGCGGCGGGCCGCGGGATCAGCCGGCCGGCGGTGAGCAAGCACCTGAGGCTGCTGCTCGACGCGGGGGTCGTCACCGTGACCGACCGGGGCCGCGAGCGGCTCTACGCGCTGGACCGGTCCGCGCTGGCCCCGGTGGCGTCGTACGTCACCGGGCTGGCTGCGACCCGCCCCGCCCCCGTGGCCCGCCAGGCCCTGGACGCCCTGGAGACCGAGGTCCACCGGACCACCCGCGAGCGGCGTACCGCCGTCGCGACCCCCGCCCAGCAGGAGGAGACCGCATGACCCCCACCGGCACCATCGAGCAGCGCGACGGGGAGCACGTCCTCGTCCAGACCCGCACCTTCGACGCGCCCATCGAGGACGTGTGGGCCGCCGTGACCGAGCCCGAGCGGCTGGCCCGCTGGATCGGGACGTGGACCGGCGACCCGACCTCGGGGAACGTGCAGTTCCGGATGTTGTTCGAGGGCGAGGACCACGCCGGCGAGGACATGGAGATCCGGGTCTGCGAACCGCCCCGCCGGCTGCACCTCACCTCCCGGGTGGGCGAGGAGGTCTGGCTGCTCGAGCTCGACCTCACGCACGCGGACGGGGTGACCACGCTGACCTTCAGCCAGCCCAGGATCACCGAGGAGCAGGTGGCCGGGGTCGGGCCGGGCTGGGACTACTACCTCGACCGGCTCGTCGACGTCGAGACCGGGGCGGACCCGGCCCTGCGGGACTTCGACCGCGACTACTACCCGGCGACCTCCGAGCACTACACGAGCCAGTACCGCGCCTAACGGCCGACCGCGTACCCCTGCTCGCCGCGCGCGGTGGCCGCGCCGGAGAGGAGACCCGTCTCCGGGTCGCGGGCCACGGCGGAGAGCCGGCCGAGCGTCCAGTCCCCGGCGCGGACCAGCCGGTGGCCGCGCCGCTCGAGCTCGGCGAGCACCTCCGGCCCGAGGCGGTCCTCGGCGACCAGCTCGCCCGGGTGGGTCTCGCGCGGGTAGAAGGAGCTCGGGATCGAGGTGGTGTGGAACGACGGCGCCTCGATGGCCTCCTGCAGGTCGCGGCCGCCCACGAGGTGGTGGAGCAGGAACGGCAGCTGCCACTGGTCCTGCTGGTCGCCGCCGGGCGTGCCGCAGGCGAGCACCGGCGTCCCGCCGCGCAGCACCAGCGTGGGGGACAGGGTGGTGCGCGGTCGCCGGCCGGGGGTGAGCGAGGCCGGGAGCCCCTCGTCGAGCCAGCACATCTGCAGCCGGCTGCCCAGGCAGAAGCCGAGGTCGGGGACGGTCGGCGAGCTCTGCAGCCAGCCGCCGCTCGGCGTGGCCGAGATGATGTTCCCCCAGCGGTCCGCCACGTCGAGGTGGCAGGTGTCGCCCCACTGCACGGTGGGCTCGCCCAGCCCGGCCGCGCCGTGCACCTCCCGCCGGGTGGTCAGGTGCGCGGGCAGCCGAGGCTCCCGGCCGCCGGGGGAGCCCGGGCGCAGGTCGTACGACGCGCGGTCGCCGAGGAGCGCGCGGCGGGTCGCGACGTACGCCGGGTCGAGCAGCTCGCCGACGGTCACGGGCGAGCCGTCGCCGTACCACGCCTCGCGGTCGGCGAACGCCAGCTTCAGGGCCTCGGTGACGGTGTGCACGCCGTCGGCGGTGCCGGGGTCGAGCGCCTCGTCGGGGAGCCCGTCCAGCAGGGCCAGCGCCTCGAGGAGCACCGGACCCTGGCCCCAGAGGTCGGTCTTGGCCACCTCGACGTCGCGGAAGCGGTGCACCGCGGGCCGTTCGTACGACGCCGACCAGCCGGCCAGGTCCGCCGCGGTCAGCACCCCGGCGTGGTCGGCCCCGCTGGAGTCGCGGAAGGGCAGCCGGCTGAACGAGTCGACGGCCTCGGCCACGAACCCCTCGCGCCAGGCCCGCCGGGCGCCGTCGTACTGCGCGTCGCGGCCGGGTCCGGCCGCCTCTCCCTCGGCGACGAGCCGGTCGAGGGTGGCCGCGTGCTCGGGGTTGGTGACCAGCTGCCACGGGCGAGGGACGGGGAGCCAGCGGGCCGCCGACGAGGGCCAGTGCTCGCGGAACAGCGGCTCGACGCGCTCGATCGTCGCCACGGCGGCGGGCAGGATCGGGTGGCCGGCGCGGGCGTACCCGATGGCGTAGGACAGCACGTCGCGCAGCGGCCGGGTGCCGTGGTCGCGGCCGAGCATCAACCAGGCGTCGACGGCGCCGGGGACCGCCGCGGCCAGCGGACCGGAGCCGGGGACGAGGTCGAGCCCCAGGGAGAGGTAGTGCTCGCGGGTGGCCCCGGCCGGTGCGGGGCCCTGGCCGCACAGCACGGTCGGGGTCGGGTCACCCGCGGTGGCGAAGATCGCCGGGACCTCGCCGGCGGGGCCGTTGAGGTGGGGCTCGACGACGTGCAGCACGAAGGCCGCCGCCACGGCCGCGTCGAACGCGTTGCCCCCGGCCTCGAGCTCGGCCAGGGCCGACTGCGACGCGAGCCAGTGCGTCGAGGCGGCCATCCCGAAAGAGCCGCGCAGGGTCGGCCGCGTGCGCAGGTCGGTCACGGACGCTAGGGACGGACCAGCTCGATGCGGGGCTGCTTCGCGGGGTCGGGGCGGGGCTCGTAGTCGGGCGTGGCGTCGTACGGCGCCCAGGCCAGCAGCTCGGCCAGCCGCTGCTGGAGGACGGGCAGCACCTCGGGCACGCCCACCGGGCGGCCGGTCTCGAGGCTGAGGGTGGTCACGCCGGCGTCCGCGATGCCGCAGGGGACGAAGCGGTCGTACCACCCCAGGTCGACGTCGCAGTTGAGCGCGATGCCGTGCATCGTCACGCCCTGGCTGACCCGCAGCCCGATCGCGCCGATCTTGCGCTCCTGGCGCAGCTCGTCGCCGCGCAGCCACACGCCGCTGCGGCCCGGGACGCGCGCGGTGGCCACACCGAAGTCCGCGCAGGTCGCGATCATCGCCTCCTCGAGGCGGCGTACGAAGTCGACGACCAGCACGTGCTCGGGGAGCCGCACGATGGGGTAGGCCACGATCTGGCCGGGCCCGTGGAAGGTGATCTTGCCGCCGCGGTCGACCTCGATGACCGGCGCACCACCGCTGTCCACGGGCCGCTCGTGCGGCTCGGTGCGCTTGCCCGCGGTGTAGGTCGGCGGGTGCTCGAGCAGCAGCACGGTGTCGGGCCGCTCACCCGCGACGACCTCCGCGTGGACCCGGCGCTGGAGCTCCCACGCGGCCAGGTAGTCGAGCGCGTCGCCGCCGGTGCCGACGACCTCGAAGACGGAACCTTCCACGTTCGCGACCCTACTCGGCCGCGGTGGAGGTGGAGACCATGAGCACCTTCTCGGATCGCATCCGCACCCTCGGCGCCGCCGCCTCAGATCACGCCGCCCAGGAACTCCAGCTGGGCGGGCAGCACCCGGCGCCAGTAGCCGGGCGTGTGCCCGCCCGGCTCCTCGGTGTGGACCAGGTGGGTCTCCTCGTCGAGGCCCGCGGCGTACGCCTCGACCTCGAACCAGAACGGGTCGCCCTTGCCGATGTCGATGCGGACCGGGATGCCGGCGAGCTGCTCCTGGTCGTCGACGATGCTGTACGTGCGGTACTCGTCGGCGTCGTCGAAGCCGTCCCGGGACGCCTCGTCGGCATCGCGCCACAGCGCCGGGCTGCTGGCGACCACGCCGGCGGTCGACTGCGCGCCGCGTAGCCCGGCCAGCCGGAGCGCGCCGTACCCGCCCATCGACCAGCCGAGGAAGGCGACCCGGCGGGTGTCGTAGCCGCGCTGGTCCAGCAGCGGCAGGAGCTCGTCGGTCACCATGGCGCCGGCGTCGTCGCCGTCGTGGGGGTGCCAGTAGCCGCGGCCGCCGTCCGGGGCCGCGATCGCGAACGGCACGCCGTCGTCCTCGACGTACTGCGCGAGGTAGCGGTCGAGCCCGAGCCGCGCGCTGGTGAGGGTCGCGTGGTCGGCGCCGAGCCAGTGCAGGGCCACGACGACCGGGAGCCGCGTCGACTGATCCGTGCCCGGCGGCAGGATCAGCGACCAGCCGACCTCGGTCCCGCCGCGGGCCGCGCTGGTGAAGGAGTCCTCGAGGACCGGCCCGGGCTCGACGTCGGGGATGACGCCGTCCTCGCCGTTGAGGCCGAGGTGCGTGTAGGCGAACGTGCGGCCCGGGAGCACGTCCTTCTCGACGCCCACCCCGACGCCGACCAGCGCCGCGGCCACCCCGGCGCCGCCCAGGAGGACGGTACGTCGGCGGGGCACGCCCGTAGTGTGCCGCCCCGCCGAGCCTGTGGATGAGCTCTGCGGAAGGTCGGCGCGGCGGGGTAGACCTGTCCATGTCCCGGAACCCGCTCCACCTCGGCCTCGTGCTGGCGCTGCTGGTCGGCGCCGCGTGCGTGGTGGGCGGGGCGACCCGGGCGAGGGCGGACGCCGACCCACCGTCGATCGAGCCCGTCGTGGTCGCGGCCACCTCGGCGCTGGCCGGGCCTCCCGCGGTCACGGTCGCTGCGGGCCTGGGACGACGCGCGGGCCGAGGCCTGGGCGCGCGGCGACCCGCTGCGCCTCGCGGCGCTCTACACGCCCGCCTCGGTCGCCGGGCGGCGCGACGTGGCGATGCTCCGCACCTGGACCGCGCGCGGCCTGGTCGTCCGCGGCCTGCGCACCCAGCTGCTCTCGGTCCGCGAGCTGGGTCGCACCCTCACCATCTGGACGCTGCTCGTCACCGACCGGCTCGCCGGCGGCGTGGCAGTGGGCCACGGAGAGCGGCGGCCGCTCCCGCGCGACGGAGTCTCCGTCCGCACCGTGCGGCTGCGCCTGCTCGACGGGCGCTGGCGGGTGGCCGCGGTGCTCCCGGGGGAGGTGGGGCGCTAGGACAGACCTGCCTCGAGCACCGCACCCACGTCCGGGTCGCGGAACACGTAGCCCGACGCCTCGAGCGCCGCTGGGACGACGTTGAGCGAGCCCAGCAGCTCCGGTGCCATCCGGCCGGCGCCGACCTTGAGCGCGAACCTCGGCACGGTCGCGAACGTCGGCCGGTGCAGGGCGCGGGCCAGCGCCTCGGTGAACTCGGCGTTGGTCGGGGTCCGCGGGCAGCACAGGTTGAACGGTCCCGATGCGTCCTCGTGCTCGGCCAGGTGGACGACCGCGCCCACCCAGTCGCGCAGGGAGATCATCGGCATCCGCTGGCGCCCGTCGCCGAGCCGGCCGCCGAGGCCGGCGAGGAACAGCAGCCGCAGCTGCTTGAGCGGCTCGCTGCGCCGGTCCATGACCGGGAGCGGTGCGCAGGACGCACAGCCTGGCCCCGGCGTCGGCGGCGGGCTGGGCGGCCGCCTGCCACTCCCGGGTCACCGAGGTGAGCAGCGCGTCGCCGCGGCTGTCGGCCTGCTCGTCGAGGACGGGGTCGCCCTCGTCGCTCCGGTCGCCGTAGTAGGAGATGCCGTTGCCGGCGAGGAACGCCGGGCGCCGGTCGGAGGTCGGCGATCGCCTCGGCCAGCACCCGGGTGGTCGTGACCCGGCTCTCGCGGAGCTCGCGCGCCCACGTCGCCGAGTGCGGGTTGCCGAGCGTCGGGGCGCCGGCGAGGTTGACCACGACGTCCGCGGCCTCGACGACGTCGCGGTCGCAGCGTCCCGGCGTAGGGGTCCCACGTCGACTCGCCGGTGCCGCGCGCCGGGCGGCGTACCAGCGCCGTGACGTCGTGCCCGCGCGCGGTCAGGGCCGCCCGCAGGTGGGTGCCCGAGGAAACCGGACGCGCCGGCGAGGAGGACGTGGCTCACGTTCGTGGGGTACCCGTCCGAGGCCTCAGACCTCGAACGAGCCGGCCTCGAGCCGCTTCTTCACGTCCTGGAGGAAGCGGCCCGCGTCGGCGCCGTCGACCAGCCGGTGGTCGTAGGTGAGCGCGAGGTAGACCATGTAGCGCACCGCGATCGTCTCGCCGAGGTTCGCGTCGTCGATCACGACCGGACGCTTCACGACCGTGCCCGGCCCGAGGATCGCGACCTGCGGCTTGTTGATGATCGGGGTGTCGCAGAGGGCGCCCACGCTGCCGAGGTTGGTGATCGTGAAGGTGCCGCCGGACAGCTCGTCCGGGCCGATCTTGTTGGTGCGGGTCCGCTCGGCGACATCGGCGATCTTCTTGGCCAGCCCGGAGACCGACAGGTCGCCGGCGTCCCGGACGACCGGGGTGATCAGCCCCTTCTCGGTGTCCACCGCGAACGCGAGGTTCTCGCGGTCGTAGTACGTGATCTCGCCGGCCTCGGTGTCGATCGTCGCGTTGAGCTTCGGGTGCTCCTTGAGCGCGTCGATCGCCGCCTTGGCGAAGAACGGCAGGTAGGTCAGCTTCACGCCCTCGCGGGCCTGGAAGTCGACCTTCACCGACTCGCGCAGCCGCGCGATGTTGGTGACGTCGACCTCGACGACCTGGGTGAGCTGGGCCGAGGTCTGCAGCGAGTCGACCATCCGCTCGGCGATGATCTTGCGCAGCCGGCTGATCTTCTCGGTCGTGCCGCGTCGCGAGTCCGGGGTCGACCGTCGGCGGTGCGGCCGCGGCCGGCGCCGCACCGGCGCCGGTCGGGACCGCTCGGCGCGGCGGCCGCGGCCGGCTGCGCAGCCTGCTGGGCGGCCTGCTCGGCCTGGCGGGCCGCCTCGAGGACGTCCTGCTTGCGGATCCGGCCGCCGACGCCGGTCCCGGTCACCGCGGCGAGGTCGACGCCGTGCTGGGCGGCGAGCTTGCGGACCAGCGGGGTGACGTAGCCCGCGCCGTCCTCCGAGCCGCCCGACGCGGCCGGGGCCGCGTGCTGCGGGGCCGGCTCCGGCTCGGGCTCCGGCTCGGGCTCCGGCTCGGGCTCCGGCTCGGGCTCCGGCTCGGCCTCCTGCTCGGGCGCCTTCTCGGGCTCGGGCTCCGGCTCCTTGTCGGCCTCCGGCTCGGGCGCCTTCTCCGGCTCGGGCTCGGGCTCCGGCTCGGACTGGGCCTCCTCGGCCTGCGCCTCCGCGCGCTCCTGCTCCTTGTCCTCGCCGCCGCCACCGGAGTCACCGCCGGAGTCGCCGCCGCCGGAGGGCTGACCGGAGCCGATGAGCGCCAGCTCGGCGCCGACCTCGACGGTCTCGTCCTCCTCGACCTTGATCTCGAGCAGCGTGCCGGCCACGGGCGAGGGGATCTCGGTGTCGACCTTGTCGGTGGAGACCTCGAGCAGCGGCTCGTCGACCGCGACGTCGTCGCCGACCTTCTTCAGCCAGCGGGTCACGGTGCCCTCGGTGACCGACTCGCCCAGCGCGGGCAGCGTCACCGGCGTCGAGTCGCCGCCACCACCGCCACCGCCGCTGGAGGCATCGGACGCCTCGTCGTCGCTCTCGCTGCTGGGCTGCCGGCTCGGGCTCCGTCTCGGCCTCGGGCTCCGGCTCCTTCTCGGCTTCCGGCTCCGGCTCGGGCTCTGCCTCGGACTCGTCCGCGGACCCACCGGTCGCCTCGGGCTCGGCCTCCTCGGACGCACCGCCGTCGTCGCCGCCACCGGAGTCGGACCCGGAGCTCTCGTCCTTGTCGCCGATGACCGCGAGGACGGCGCCGACCTCGACGGTGTCGTCCTCGTTCGCCTTGATCTCCAGGAGCGTGCCCGCCACCGGAGAGGGGATCTCGGTGTCGACCTTGTCGGTGGAGACCTCCAGCAGCGGCTCGTCGACGGCGACCTCGTCACCGACCTGCTTGAGCCAGCGCGTGACGGTGCCCTCGGTGACGGACTCGCCCAGTGCCGGGAGGTTGACTTCGGTGGCCATGGAGCTCCTTCGCTCGTGTTCGTGGGGTGGTCAGGAGTGGGCGTGCAGGGGTTTGCCGGCCAGGGCCAGGTGGGCCTCGCCGAGGGCTTCGTTCTGGGTGGGGTGCGCGTGCACGAGCGGGGCCACGTCCTCCGGGTACCCCTCCCAGTTGTAGATCAGCTGGGCCTCGCCGATGAGCTCGCCGACGCGGTCGCCGACCAGGTGGACGCCCACGACGGGCCCGTCCTTGCGGCGCACCAGCTTCACGAAGCCCTGGGTCTTGAGGATCTGGCTCTTGCCGTTGCCGCCGAGGTCGTAGGTCAGCGTCTCGACCGCGTCGAGCGCCGTACTGCTCGCCGGCCTGGGCCTCGGTGAGCCCGACCGAGGCGACCTCGGGGTGGGAGTAGGTCACCCGCGGGATCCCGGACTCGTCGATCGGGGTGGGGGAGAGGCCGGCGATCTCCTCGGCCACGAAGATGCCCTGCTGGAACCCGCGGTGCGCGAGCTGCAGCCCGGGACGATGTCGCCGACCGCCCAGACGTTCTCGAGGTTGGTGCGGCACCGCTCGTCGGCCAGCACGAAGCCGCGGTCCATCGCGACGCCCTGCTCGTCGTACCCGAGGCCGTCGGTCGCCGGCCCGCGGCCGACGGCCACCAGCAGCAGCTCGGCCTCGATGACCTCGCCGCCCTCGACGGTGACGGCGACGCCGTCGTCGGTCGTCTTCACGCTCTGGAACGGCGTGCCGGTCCTGAACACGATCCCGCGCTTGCGGAAGGCCCGCTCCAGCGCCTTGGAGGACGCCTCGTCCTCGAGCGCGACCAGCCGGGGCAGGGCCTCGACGATGGTCACCTCGGCGCCGAAGCTGCGCCACACGCTGGCGAACTCGCAGCCGATCACGCCGCCGCCGAGCACGACCACCGAGGCCGGCACCCGGTCGAGCCGGAGCGCCTCCTCGGAGGTGATGACGAACCGGCCGTCGATGTCGAGACCGGGGAGGGACTTCGGGTAGGAGCCGCTGGCCAGCACGACGTGCTCCGCGGTGTAGGCCGGCCGTCCACCGTGACCTCCCGAGGCCCGGTCAGCCGTCCGGTGCCCTCGATACGGTGATGCCGCGACTCTTGATCAGGCCGGTCAGCCCCTTGAACAGCCGCTGGACCACGCCGTCCTTGTAGGCGTTCACCCCCGTCATGTCGATGCCCTCGAGGGTGGCCTGCACGCCGAACTGGGCCGACTCCCGGGCGCTGTCCGCGACCTCGGCGGCGTGCAGCAGCGCCTTGGTCGGGATGCAGCCGATGTGGAGACAGGTGCCGCCGAGGTTCCCCTTCTCGACCAGACCTACGCGGAGCCCGAGCTGGGTGGCCCGCAGTGCGCACGAGTAGCCACCCGACCCGGCTCCGAGGATGAGGACGTCGAAGTCGGACACCCGGCCATCTTTGCACCCCTTCTCCGTGTGTCCACACCGGCCTGAGGGCCGGGGAGGCACACTGGTCCCCATGTCATGGCTCGACCGGTTCCGAGGCGGAGGCCGCACACGGACGAAGGCCCCTGCGCGCGACGGCTACCGCACCGGATCGACCCGGGTCCGCGCGTCCGACGCCGTCGACACCGACCACCTCAACCAGTTCGTCCAGTCCCACAAGGGCGTCGAGGGGTTCGTCGAACCGCGCACCGCGGTCAGCGACGTGACGCTGCTGCTCGTCGCCCACGACGGGGAGTGGACCCGACGCCGGGTGCCGTCGGTCGACTGGGCGCACAAGTTCTGCAACCGCTACCAGGTCCCGTCCTACGACGCCGCCGTGGTCGGCATCCCGCAGCGGATGCGCGACTACAACCGCCGCAAGAAGCTCGAGGGCTGACCCTGGGCGTCGACCCCCGCGCCGGCGCGCTCAGGTGGCGCAGAGGCCGCGGGCGTAGTCGACGAGGGTCGCGACCGCGAAGCCGGTGCCGCCCGCGGTGATGTGGCCGTACGCCCCGCCGGAGTTGTACGACGGCCCGGCGATGTCGACGTGCGCCCAGGGGAGCCCGCCGGTGAACTCGCGCAGGAACGCCGCCGCGAACAGCCCGCCGCCCCACCGGATCCAGTCGTGCTGGGACAGGTCGGCGATCCGGCTGCTGTGGATCCGCTCGTCCATGGACTCGGGGATCGGCATCGGCCAGTGCTCCTCGCCGGCCACCTCGGCCGCCCCGAGCACCGCGTCGACGACGTCGGGCGAGCCCATCACGCCGGCCACCTTGTCGCCGAGCGCGACGACCATGTGGCCGGTCAAGGTGGCCACGTCGACGATGACGTCCGGCTTCTTCTCGGTGGCCATCACCAGCGCGTCCGCCGAGCACGAGCCGGCCCTCGGCGTCGGTGTTGAGCACCTCGACCGTCGTGCCGCCGTACATCGTGAGCACGTCGCCGGGCCGGAGGGCGGCGCCGGAGACCATGTTCTCGGCCATCGGCGCGAAGGTCGTCACCTTGAGCGGCAGGCCGAGCCGCGCGATCGCGAGCGTGGCCTGGACGACGGCGGCGGCGCCGGCCATGTCGGACTTCATGTCGTTCATGGACGAGGCCGGCTTGATCGTGAGGCCGCCGGAGTCGAAGGTGATCCCCTTGCCGACCAGCGCGAGGTGCGCCTGCGCGCCGCGTGGCGCGTAGGACAGCTCCACCAGCCGCGGCGGCGCCGCCGACCCGTTGCCGACGCCGAGGATGCCGCCGCAGCCGAGGTCGGCGAGCTCCTTCTCGTCGCGGACCTTGATCGACACCTTCGGGCCCTCGGCCCTTGGTCAGCTCCTTGACGGCGGCCAGGACGGCGTCGGCGAAGGCCGGCGGCGTGAAGTCGCCGGGCGGCGTGTTCACCCAGTCGCGGGTGGTGGCGACGGCCTCGACGACGACCTGGGCGTCGTCGAAGGCCTGGGTGAACTCCTTCTTGCGCGCCGACGGGCTGAGCACCACGACCTCGCCGGGCCGGGCCTTCGTCGCGTCGTCGTCGGCCTTCCGCTTGTACGTCGTGAACGTGTAGCCGCCGAGCAGGAAGCCCTCGGTCACCGCCCGGACCAGCTCGGTGGTGTCGGCCGGGCAGCGCGATCGCGACCGAGGCGGCGTTGGTGACCGCGCGAGCGGCGGCGCCGGCGGCCCGGCGTACGACGGCGGGCTGCGGGGAGTCGTCCTTGGCCGGCTTGCCCAGGCCGACGAGCACCAGCAGCGGCGACGAGAGCTGCTTGCCGGTCGGCACCTTCACGACCTCGCCGACCTTGCCGGTCACACCGAGCGAGGCGAGCAGCGGCCGGAACGAGCGTCCGTAGGCGGAGGCGACGTCCTCGCCGCCCGGCGCGACGAGCAGTCCCTTGCCGGACTGCACCACGCCGACCACCACCGCGTCGCAGCGGGTCTTCGCGGGGTTGGCGTGGCGCAGCGTGTAGGTACTCACCGACGCAGGATAGTCACGGTAGGTTCCGAAGCATGGACGGCACAGAGCCCGAGTCGGCTGCGTCTCCTCTCACCTCGCCGCTCCACGAGCGGCACGTCGAGCTGGGTGCGAAGTTCGCCGACTTCGGTGGCTGGTCCATGCCACTGGAGTACCCCTCGGGGGTCGTCAAGGAGCACACCGCGGTCCGGGAGGCGGTCGGGATCTTCGACGTCAGCCACCTCGGGAAGGTCACGGTCGTCGGGCCGGGAGCGGCCGACTACGTCAACGCGACACTCACCAACGACCTCGGCCGGATCGAGCACGGCAAGGCGCAGTACACGCTGTGCTGCGACGACGCGACCGGCGGCATCGTCGACGACCTGATCGCCTACCTGCACACCGACGACCGGGTGCTGCTGGTCCCCAACGCCGCCAACACCGCCGAGGTCGCGCGCCGGCTCACCGAGAGCGCGCCCGAGGGCGTCGTCATCCGCAACCGGCACCGCGACTACGTCGTGCTCGCCGTTCAGGGCACCAGGTCCGACGAGGTCCTGGAGCGGGTCGGGCTGCCCGCGGGCCACGGCTACATGTCCTTCGTCGAGGCCCCGGTCCCGGGCGACCACGACAGCGACCAGGGGGTCGTGGTCTGCCGTACCGGCTACACCGGCGAGCGGGGCTACGAGCTCATCGCCGCCAACGACGTCGCCGTACCGCTCTGGGACGCGCTGATGGAGGCCGGCCAGGAGTTCGGCATGCTGCCGTGCGGCCTCGGCGCCCGCGACACGCTGCGCACCGAGATGGGCTACCCGCTGCACGGCCAGGACATCTCGCCGTCCGTCACGCCCAACGAGGGCCGCCTCGGCTGGGCGGTGGGCTGGCAGAAGCCGGCGTTCTGGGGCCGCGACGTCCTCACCCGCGAGAAGCAGGAGGGCG
This sequence comes from uncultured Actinomycetota bacterium, assembly GCA_963791175.1. GTDB lineage: Bacteria > Actinomycetota > Actinomycetes > Propionibacteriales > Nocardioidaceae > Nocardioides. The sequence continues at coordinate 142,534 of CAWBRC010000003.1, read as the reverse complement.
CCAAGCGCATCCTGCGCGGCATCGTCTCCACCGGCCGGGCCATCCCGCGGCCCGGCATGCGGGTCACGCTCACCCCCGACGTCGCCCTCGGCGAGGTCACCTCCGGGACCTTCTCGCCCACCCTCAGGAAGGGCGTCGGCCTCGCGCTCATCTCGACGGTCGCCGCCCCCGACGCCGAGGTCGGCGTCGACGTGCGCGGTCGCCGCGAGATCTTCCAGCTCACCCAGCCACCCTTCGTCGAGCCGTCGGTCCGCGAGTCGTGAACCTGCCCGAGCAGCCGCCCACCTTCCGCCAGCCCACCGCCGCCGAGCGGCCGTGGTCGTGGCGGCTCGAGGACGCCGCTGGCGCGGAGGTCGACGTGCCGGCCGACTTCGCCGACCTCCGCTTCTCCTCCCAGGCGGATGCCGAGTCGTGGGTCGGTGAGATCTGGTCGGACCTCGCGGGGCTCGGCGTGGACGCCGTGACGCTGATGGAGGCCGACCGGGTCGTCTACGGCCCGATGTCGCTGCACGCCTGACGGCACGGGCGCCTCGGGTGGACTCGTCGTTCCGTCGCGACCGGCTGACCTGGGTCGCGTACGTGATGCTGGCGTGGTTCGCCTTCCTCCAGGCCTCGCCCGGCCTGTTCGTCCCTCACCTGCGCGACGAGCTCGACCTCAGCTACGCCGTCGGTGGGCTGCACGTGGCGGCCTTCGCCGCCGGCAGCATGTTCGCCGGGCTGGTGTCCTCGCGGCTGGACCGGGCCCTGGGCAGGCGACGGCTGGTCTGGGCGTCGTCCGCGGTGCTGGTCGCGGGTACGACGGGGCTGGTCGCCGGCGACACCGTGCACGTGACCATCGGCTCGGTGCTCGTCATGGGCGTCGGCGGCGGCCTGCTGCTGGCGACCATCCAGGCCGCGCTGGCCGACCACCACGGCGCGCGGAGCACCGTGGCCCTGACCGAGGCGAACGTCGCCGCGAGCGTGGCCTACGTCGTGCTGATCGGCTCCTTCGCGCTGGCGGCCGCGCTGGACCTCGACTGGCGGACCGCACTGGTGGCGTCGTTCCTCGTGCCGGTGTTGACGTGGTGGGCGAGCCGGGGGTTGGCGATCGACGTCGCCGCGGCCCACGAGACGGGGCCGGCGCGGCTGCCGGCCGCCTTCTGGGTGGCCGCCGGGGTCCTCGTGTGCGTGACGGCGGCCGAGTGGTGCGTGACGGCGTGGGGCGCGACGTTCGTGGACGACGTGGTGGGCGTCTCCACCGACACGGCGATCACCCTCATGGGGGCGTACTTCGCCGGGGTCGTGCTCGGCCGCGTGCTCGGAAGCCGGCTCGCTCGCCGCCACCACCCGGCCCGGCTGCTCGCGGTCGCGCTCGTCGTGACCGTGGTCGGGTTCGGCGTCTTCTGGCCCTCGACCGCTCCCGGCCAGGCCGTGGTCGGCCTCGGCCTGCTCGGCGTCGGCCTCGGCAACCTGTTCCCGATGGCGCTCTCGCTCGCCGTCTCCGTCGCCCCCGGGCGCGCCGGGCCGGCCAGCGGCCGCGCGGTGACCATGACCTCGCTGGCCGTGCTCCTCGCTCCGCTCACGGTCGGCGCCCTGGCCGACGCGACGTCGCTGAAGGCCGCCCTCGGCGTCGTGCCCGTCATGCTCGCGCTGGCCGCCGTCGGACTGGTGCTCGTCCGGCGGACCGCTCGGTCGGCCGTCGTCAGCCCAGGGTGAGGCCGGCCGCCACCGCGAAGCCGAGCACCGTGACCAGCCCGGCGATGTCGCCGGCCTCACGGACGGCCTCCGGGATCATCGAGTCGATCAGCATGACCAGGAGCGCCCCGGCGGCGAACCCGTCGATGCTCGACTGGAAGCTGTCCGAGCTCGTGTCGGAGATCGCGTAGCCGACCACGGTCGCCAGCGCGCAGACCGCGGCGACGCCGGTCCAGAGCCGGAGGATGGCGCCCTTGCTCCGACCGGCGTTGCGCATCGCGGTCGCCGAGCCGATCGCCTCGGGCAGGTTCGAGACGAAGATCGCGGCGAGCAGACCCACGCTCACGCCCGCGCCCGACGCCAGGCCGATGCCCAGCACCAGCTGCTCCGGGATGCCGTCGAGGAACGCGCCGAGGGCCAGCGCGGGCCCGGCCCCCGAGACCGCGTCGGGGTCGCGGGAGGACCCCGCGCGCCGGGACATGAGGCGGTTCGCGCCGAAGTAGGTGAGCCCACCGGCGGCCAGGCCGAACGCCAGCGCCACACCGCCGCCCAGCCGGACCCCCTCGGCGGCGAGGTCGAAGCTGACCGCGCTGATCAGCGCGCCGGCGCCGAAGCCCAGCACGGCTCCGACGAGCCGGCTCGGCCAGACGCGCAGCAGGCCGAACACCGCCCCGATCACGAGGGACGACGCGGCCAGCGCACCCCAGCCCAGTGCCGATGTCACGCGTGCATCGTGGCACCCGCCGGTCGCGACCGGTGTGCTCGGTGGACGGTTCACCGCGCGTACCCGCCCGCCACCTAGGCTCACCGCATGCGCGCGGACGCAGACTTCATGGTCTACGTCGCCGCGCGCTGGCCCGGGTTGGTCCGGGAGGCGGTGCTGCTCGGCTGCCCGCCCGAGCAGGCGGCCCGCGCGGCGTCAGACGCCCTGAGCCGCTGCCGGGGCGACTGGGGCCGGGCCAGCCGGGAGGAGGACGTCGACGCGCTCGTCCACGACGAGCTGGTCGCGGCCGTCGCCCGGCACCCGAGGACCGAGGAGGGCCCGCGGGCCGAGCACGCCGAGGACCTGTTGGTCCTCGCGCCGCCATCGCTGGACGACCTCGCGCACCAGAAGCGCGAGAACGACGTGGCGGTGCTCAAGCGGGTCGCCAAGCTCGCCGTCCCGGTCGTGCTCGTGGCCGCGGGAGCGGGTGTGTACTTCGCCACCGACGGGGGAGCCGCACCCGGACCCGACGGGGTCGAGATCGGGGAGGTGGCCGTCGAGCGGGTGGAGAATCCCGTGCCCGGCGTCATCTGGTACGCCGACGGGAAGCTCCACCTCGACCACGTCGTCCTCGACGTCGAGGGGATCCGCGACATGACCAGGGTCGGCGCGGGCGTCGTGTACGGCGACGACCAGGGCCGCGTCGTCTTCGCGGGGGACGACGGGAGCCGGGAGCTGCTGGGCCACAAGGACCCCGACGCACCGGTCGCGGCCACCGACGAGACCGGGCTCGCGGCGTGGTTCGACCCGGACACCGACGTCGTGCACGTGGTCGAGGCCCAGACCGGCAAGGTCCGTGTGGAGGCGCCGGTCGACGACGACCCGGAGGTGGTCGCGGTCGACGGCGACGTGGTCTACCTGGTCGGGGACGACGGGGCCCGCGCACTGCTGCCCTCCGCTCAGCCGGCCGGACTCCCCGTCAGCCCGGCGCACCTCCTCGACGTGCGGTCCCGGATCCGCGTCTTCCAGAAGGACCCCGGCACCATCCAGGTCGTCCAGTCGGCGTTCAACACCGTCTTCGAGCTCCCCGGCCACGGCGCGGCGCTCGCCCCGGACGGCAACATGGTCGCCACCCGGGACGACAACGGCGGCGTGCTGCTCTACGACACCCGCAGCGGCGCCCAGCTGGACGCCCGCCTGGGCGGCGGGCCCGCGGTGCTTGCCGTGGCTCCCGGCAACGACGGCGCCGTGACCTACGTCATCCGGAGCGGCGCCGGCTCGCAGGTCCGGAGCTGCGAGCTGGTGAACCGGTACTGCCCGACCGTCGACCTGATCGGACTGGACGGCACCGCCGTACTGGCACGCTGACCCCGTGCACTCGTTCCGCCAGGTCGACGTCTTCGGCTCCGGGCCGCTCACCGGCAACCCCGTCGCGGTCGTCCACGACGCCGACGACCTCGACGACGCCCAGATGCAGCTCTTCGCGCAGTGGACCAACCTGTCCGAGAGCACGTTCCTGCTGCGTCCGACCACCGACGAGGCGGACTACCGGCTGCGGATCTTCACGCCGTTCCGCGAGCTCCCGTTTGCGGGCCACCCGACGCTGGGCAGCGCGCACGCCTGGCTCGAGGCGGGCGGTACGCCGCGGCAGGGGCACGTCGTGCAGGAGTGTGGCGCCGGCCTGGTCCCGATCGCCCGGGGCGACCGGCTGGAGTTCCAGGCGCCGCCGCTGGTCAGGGACGGCCCGGTCGACGACCACGACCTGACCACCATCACCGACATCCTCGGCATCAGCCGCACCGACGTCGTCGACGCCCGGTGGATCGACAACGGGCCCGGCTGGGTCGGCGTGCTCCTCGGCGACGCGCACGACGTCCTCGAGCTCACCCCCGACCGCAGCAAGCTCGACGGCTGGGACATCGGGGTGGTCGGGCCCTGGCGTGACGGCGGCTCCGACGCGGACGCCGAGGTGCGCGCCTTCGACTCCTCCACCGAGGACCCCGTCACCGGCAGCCTCAATGCCAGCCTCGGCCAGTGGCTGGCCGGGACGGTGCTCCCGGAGCGGTACGTCGCCGCCCAGGGGACCGCGATCGGGCGGCGCGGACGGGTGCACGTGAGGCGGGAGGGGAGCGCGGTGTGGGTGGGAGGAGACACCCGGACGACGCTCCGCGGCGAGGCCTCCCTGCGCGACTAGTCTCGGGAGCGTGCAGCAGTACCTCGACCTCCTCAGCCGCATCCTCGACGAGGGCGTCGAGAAGTCCGACCGCACCGGCACCGGCACCCGCTCGGTCTTCGGCCATCAGATGCGGTTCGACCTGACCGCGGGCTTCCCGCTGGTCACCACCAAGAAGGTCCACACCCGGTCGGTGTTCGCCGAGCTGCTCTGGTTCCTGCGCGGCGACACCAACGTGAAGTGGCTCCAGGACCGCGGCGTCACGATCTGGGACGAGTGGGCGGACGCCGACGGCGATCTCGGGCCGATCTACGGCTACCAGTGGCGTTCCTGGCCCACTCCCGACGGCCGGCACGTCGACCAGATCGCCCAGGTCGTCGACCAGATCCGGGGCAACCCCGACTCGCGCCGCCACATCGTCAGCGCCTGGAACGTCGCCGACATCCCCGACATGGCCCTGGCGCCGTGCCACACGATGTTCCAGTTCTACGTGGCTCCCGATGCGGACGGTCCCGGGCGGCTCAGCTGCCAGCTCTACCAGCGCAGCGCCGACGTGTTCCTCGGCGTGCCGTTCAACATCGCGTCGTACGCCCTGCTCACGCACATGGTCGCCCAGGTCACCGGTCTCGGCGTCGGCGACTTCGTGCACACCCTGGGTGACGCGCACCTCTACCTCAACCACCACGACCAGGCCCGGCTCCAGCTCACCCGGGAGCCGCGGGCGCTGCCGACCTTGCGCCTCGACCCGAGCGTCACCGCGCTCGACGCGTTCGACCTCGAGCACATCGAGATCGCGGGGTACGACCCGCACCCCGGCATCAAGGCCCCCATCGCCGTCTAGTGACCGACCACCCCCCGGAACGCCCCGCGGAGGCGCTGCGCGCGTCGGAGCCGTCCTTGCGCGGGGACCCGGGAAGGACCGTCACCCTCATCGCCGCGGTCGCCCGCAACGGCGTGATCGGCCACGACGGCGGCATCCCCTGGCACCTGCCCGCGGACTTCGCGCACTTCAAGGCCACCACCCTCGGCCACACGCTGGTCATGGGCCGCGCGACGTACGACTCGATCGGTCGCCCGCTCCCGGGCCGGACCACGATCGTGCTCACCCGTGACCCCGACTGGCGTGCCGCCGGCGTGACGACGGCCGCGACCCTCGAGGAGGCGCTCGAGCGCGCGGAGGGGGACGTGTACGTCGCCGGGGGAGCGGCGGTCTACGCCGCCGCGCTGCCGCACGCCGACGAGCAGCTGCTGAGCGAGGTCGACCTCGAGCCCGAGGGCGACACGTTCTACCCGGCGTTCGACCGCAGCGAGTGGCGCGAGGTCGGCCGGGACCCGCGCGAGGGGTTCACGGTGGTCCGCTGGCGCCGGGAGCGCCCGATACCCTGAACCCATGAGCGCCTTGCCTCCTGCCCCGTTCGGCCGCGTGCTGACCGCGATGGCGACGGCGTTCAAGGACGACGGTTCCGTCGACCTCGACGGCACCGCGAAGATCGCCCACCACCTCGTCGAGCACGGCCACGACGGTGTCGTGGTGTCGGGCACCACGGGGGAGTCGCCGACCACCACGGTGGCCGAGGACGGCGAGATCCTCACCGCGGTCAAGGACGCCGTCGGCGACCGGGCCAGCGTGGTCGCCGGGGTCGGCACCAACTCCACCGCGCACTCGCTCGAGCTGGCCCGGCAGGCCGAGAAGATCGGCGCCGACGGGCTGCTGCTGGTGACGCCGTACTACAACAAGCCCGGCCAGGCGGGCGTTCTCCACCACTTCCGCACGGTGGCCGAGGCGACCGGCGTCCCGGTGATGCTCTACGACGTCCCGGGCCGGACCGGCACCCAGATCTCGATGGAGACCTACGTCGCCGCGAAGGAGCTCGACACCGTCGTCGCGGTCAAGGACGCCGTCGGCGACTTCGCGCGCGGCGTCCGGCTGCGCGAGCTCGGCTACGCCGTCTACTCCGGCGACGACGTGAGCAACCTGGCCTGGCTGGCGCACGGCGCCGCCGGGTTCGTCTCGGTCGTGGGCCACGTCGCCGGCGACCAGACGCGCGCGCTGCTCGAGGCCTTCGAGGCAGGCGACCACGCCCGAGCGCTGGAGATCTTCAGCAGCCTGCTGCCGGCGATCGACGCGGTGATGGGGGTGCCCAACTACGGCGCCACCACCGCGAAGGCCGGGCTGCAGCTGCTCGGCGTCCTCGACAACCGCAACGTCCGCGGCCCGCTGGTGCCGCTCGACGACGACGAGGTCGCCGCGCTCCGCGCCGGCCTGGAGGCCTCCGGCCTCCTCTGACCCGGGCGTACGCGTACGCGGGACGCCACTGCGGTTCTGCGTAGCCGGTCGGTCGGCCGGTTCACGTGCGCCGGGTGAAGGCGACCTTCCCGCCCGGGAGCTTGGCCATGGTGAAGGCGCGGTCGTGGGCCCGGGCATGGTGTCGGGGGCAGAGCAGGAGCCCGTCGTTGTCGGTGCCGCCGCCGCGGCTCCAGGGGATGGGGTGGTGCAGGTGGCAGAGTCCGGGTGGCCAGTCGCAGCCCTCGGCGGTGCAGCCGCGTTGTTCGAGGGTCTTGGCGATCCGTTGGGCTCCGGTGTGGAAGCGCCGGGTGCGGCCGAGGTCGAGGACCTGGGACTTCCCGCCGAGCACGGCGGGGATGATCCCGGCCTCGCACGCCAGTCGCCGAGCTTGGCCGGCACTGATCGACTCGCCGGTGTCGAGCCGGGCGGCCTTGAGGCCGCCGAGGAGGGCGTCGAGGGTCATGGTGACGACGACGGTGGCGTTGACCCCGCCGGCCTTCGGGAGGTCTCTTGGTGGGGTAGCGGTGGATCAGCTCGGTGAAAGCGCGGCCCAGGCGTTCGGGGCCGGGCTTCCGCTCGCCGAGCGGCCCGTGGGTCGCGGCCTGGTGTTTGGGGGCGGCGAAGGCCAGGAGGGCCTTCTTGAGCGCGGCGCCGGTGAGGGTGTCGAGGGTGAACCGGCCGTGGACCTTGCCGTGTCCGTCCTCCCACATCGTGAGCCGGGTGGCGGCGGCCGCGTCGCGTTCCTCGCGTTCGAGGAGTTGGGCTTCGTGGGCGTCGGCGGCGTCGGGGTCGACGACTTCCAGGAGCCGGCGTCCGAACCGTTTCAACGCGCGGGCGTCGAAGTGCTCGGCCTCGGCGAGCAGGTGGGCCTCGGCGTCCTGGACCAGCGAAGGGTCGAGGTCGGCGGGGAGGTCGTCGAGGGCCCGGAGGATGACCTCGGCCTGCTCGACGTGCACCCGACCCTCGGCGAGGGCGTCGCGGGTCTGGTCGTGGGACTCCAGTCCGGCGGCCAACCGGACGGTGCGGTGGGCGGCGGCGCGGGTGGTCTTGGTGTGGTGGGCCAGCCAGGTCGCGGTCGACGTGGCACCGGACCGGCCGGGGATGTCGAGCGCCTCGGCCTGGGCGACCAGCCGGGCTCTTGAGCTCGGTCGAGCTGGGCCTCGGCCTTGAGCACGTCCTCGAGGGCCCCGACCGTCTCGGTGGCGTCCATCGACCACAACGGAACCCCGGCCACCGCACCGAGCTGGTCGCGCACGCCCGCCATCGCCCGGGTGACCCGGTGCGGGTGGTGCGCGATCGCCGTCATGACACCTATCCAAGCAGCGACCACCGACAGTCCGACGGGCCCGGAAGCCCTTGTCCACAAGGGAAAACGGTCACGTCCCGGGGTCGGGTCAGCGGGCTGGCTGCGGTGGTCTCGACAGGCTCGACCGGCGGTGGTTCAGCGGGTGCCTCCGCTGCGGGGGTCTCGACGGGCTCGACCGGCGGTGGTCCGCGGGTGCCTGCGTTGCGGTGGTCTCGACGGGCTCGACCGGCGGTGGTCCGGCGGGTGCCACGTTGCGGGGGTCTCGACAGGCTCGACCGGCGGTGGCGCCTCGGTTCGGCGGGTGCCTACGTTGCGGGGGTCGTGCCTCGGCCATTCGGGATCACGTGCCGGCGCCTGCGCACCGCGGTCACCGTCTCGAACAGCAACCGGCCCCGTCCAGGAGGACGGGGCCGGTCGCGTGCTCGGTCGAGCGTCAGTGCTTGTTCTTCACCTTGACCACGAAGCTGTCCTGGCTGGCGGCGAAGCCCGACGACCCGAGGTACTTGGCCGTGAGGGTGTTCTTGCCCACCTTGAGCTTCTTCGCCTTCTTCTTGGAGATCTTGATGGTCACCTTGCCGTTCGCACCGAGGGTCCCGGTGCCGAGCAGCTTGTCGCCCTTGTAGATCTCCACCATGCCGACGGGGGTGCCGCCGGCTGCGGTCACCTCGACCTTGACGTCGAAGGGCTTGCCCTTCTTCACCGTGCCGGGCTTGGCCTTCGCCGACGTGGTCGTCGCCACCACCGCGCTCTGGCTCACAGCTGGTGACCGAGACGTTGTCGACGTACCAGCCGTCGAGCCCGCCACAGCCGTCGCGACCCATGTCGAAGCGCAACCGCAGCGTGTCGCCGGCCTTGACGCCCATGGCGGCCAGGTCGACGACCGTGGTGCCCCACGACCCATTGACGACGTCGCCGTCGGTGCCCGTGAACCCAGCCTGGCCGCCCAGCGGGTTGGTCGGCTGCAGCGTCGAGTTGTAGCCGTTGAAGACGAACGCCGACGCCGGGACCTGCGCGAACGAACCTTCGTTGACGCTGACCTTGACGTTGCCGCCGTCGTACCCGAACTCGGTCGCGACGTAGTGGTCGAAACTCAGCTTCGGGGTGTTGACGTGCTCGGCATCGTGATGCTCGGGCTGATCAGCGAGTCACGCGACGACGGTCGCCGGCACCGTCGGTGCACTGGCCCCGCATTGGCGTCGTCGACACCGCGAGCCACGCCACCGGTGCGACCGCCGGAGGAGTCGAGTCACCTGCCACGGGGTGCTGACGCCACCCGGGAACACGATCTCGGCGTCCTTCTCCCAGCCGATCAGGCCGTCCTCGAACGTTCTCGCTCCAGACCGACGTCGTCTTCGTGCCGGCGCCGCAGCTGCGCCGGGGCGCCCTGCTTGAGCAGCGGCTGGAAGTTGCACTGCGTCGGAGCCTTGCGCAGCTCGACCGCCGCGATCATGTTCGTCACCTGGTCGCAGTCCGCCTCCGTCGACCGGGTCGGCCGGTCGACGGGGTCGTTCCGCCTCGACCTCAGCGTCTCGATCGGCTCGCCCGACCAGGTCCGCGCACGAGGCCTCGAGCGCGTCCGCGTGGTCGGCGAAGTCGGTCGTCGGCGTCTGGTACTGCGTCATGCCTGGTAGTAGATGGCCGCGGCCTTGTCGAGACCGATCCGGTGATCGTGACGCCGTTGAAGGTGCCGCCGTCCACCAGCAGCGCGTAGCCGTGGTTCGGCACGCCGGAGTTGCTGTGGACGCCGCCACCGTCGTCGGTCGCGCAGGCGTACTCGATGTCGCTGACCTTGCCGGGGTCACCGGCGCAGGTCGGGACCCACATGTCGCGGATCGCGCCGCCGAAGGCGTCGGACTCCTCACCCATCAGCCAGCGGAACGAGTCCTCGGTGTCGGCGGTGCCGGAGAGCCGGACCGTGGTGTTGACCGCACCCGTGGCGAGACCGCTGCGGATCCGGTCGGAGTCGGCCGTGCGCGATGCCGACCACCGGGACCGTGAACGCCGGGACCTGCGTCCCGCCCGGGGCGAACGGTCCGCCACCGGCGACGTTGTTGCCGATCACGACGGCGGTCGCGCCGGCGTGATGAGGTTCTGCGCCTTGACCGTGAACGCGCACCCGCCACCGCGGATGACGAGGCCGACGTGACCGGCCATCGCGCGCCGTTGGTCAGCGGCGAGCAGCCGTCGTTGGCCGTGTTGGTCGGGCCGCTCGACCGGGTCGATCGCCAGCACGATGTCGCTGGTGATGCCCGTGGTGTCGGGGGTCGCGGCCCAGTTGGCGGAGCCGGCCAGGCAGACCTTGGCGATGTTGGCCGGGCTGTTGATGACGACCTGGACCGCGCGCGGACCCTCCTCGGCACACAGGCTCGTGGTGCGGGGAGCGGAGATGTCGCCCTCGCCCTCGTCCTCACGGCCGTTGATCAGGTCGAGCGTCTCGCCCCAGATGTCGGAGTAGGACTCGTTGAGCGCGCCCGACTGCCACTGGTAGATCAGGCCGTGGGTGTACTCGGTGTAGGCGTGGCCCCACTCGTGCGAGACCACGTCGTCGGAGGTGACCCCGTCGCAGTAGTTGGTGGTGACGCCGTTCCAGTTGGCGTTGGGGCAGGCGATGGTCGGGTCGTTGTTGACCGTGATCCGCATTGGCGCCGTCGTCGTCGTAGGAGTCCCGACCGAAGGCGTTGTCGAAGAACCAGTACGACTCGCCGAGGACGTCACCAGGTTCTGCTGGTCCTGGTTGAGGGTGCCCGGGAACGGGTCGCCCTCGTTCCACACCCGGTTCTCGGTCGGGTTGGCCGGGTCGTAGTGCTGCTCGTAGAGGACGCGGTCCAGCGCGTTGTCGGATCATCGAGTAGCGGTTGACCATCTTGCCGGACTGTTGGCGTCGATGAAGACCCTGTCGCGCAGGGCGTGGCCGTTGGTCACGTCGATGACGTAGACGAGGCGGTTCGCGCCGGCTCGCCCTTGATGGCGCCGTCGCGGTAGACGTAGAGCTCGGCGTGCGAGGCCGTGAGGGTGCCGAGCTCGCCGGCGCTCGTCGGTGGCCGCCGGGCCCGGGTCCGTCTTCACGATCGCGACCGACGTGCTGCCGCGGCCTGGGCGGCGTACGACGGGCGTCCGTCGACAGGTCGAGGTCGGGGGCGGCGTAGCCGTTCACTGCGGTCAGCGAGCCGTCGCCGTCCACGTGGGCCCGCAGCAGGGCACCGAACACCGGCACGCCCTGGTAGGCCTGGGTGTAGGACACCGTCCAACCGCCGTGACCGTTCGAGATGACGTCACTGCTCTTGAGCTGACCGGCGCCGGCGCCGAAGGCGCCGCCGTACTCCGCGAGGTACTGGCCGGCCTTGTCGCTGGCCTGGGCCTTGGTGTCGCCCGCGACACCGGGCAGCAGGTCTCCGCCCCGGCTCACCTTGGCGAAGCCGACGGCGCCTGTGGCGTTGCTGTTGGACACCGCGACGGTGCCATCGGCGGTGCTGCGGATCTCCTGCACCAGACCGTGGTCCTGCGCTGCGCTGGCCGTGCTGGGCGCCGGGGTCGCCGTCGCCTCTCCGGCCAGAGTCATCGGGGCCGCGGTCAGCCCCGCCCCGAGCAGCGCAAGGCAGATGCCTTGCTTGAGGAATTTCACGAGATGTTCGCCTCCGAGGGGGAAATTTCCGTAACGGCGCGCGAGCGGCCGAGGGATATCCCCTGCGACGAGGCGCCCGATCGCCTGAGCGGCACCTTAAGGAGTGGGTGACCCTTCGTCTAGGCCCGTACGGATGAGAGTTCTGGGGGCGACACGCACTCGTGTGGTGCATGTGACTGGTGTGACAAGTGCCTAGGGTGGTGGCGTGGCGACCCGTACGTCTTCCCCGCCGGGTTCGCGGAGCAAGGGCACGTCCTCGGACCGACCCTCCACCTCGCGAGCCCGGAGTACCCGGAACCAGAGCAGGACCTCGTCGAAGAAGAAGAAGCCGACGAGGCGCCCCGCCGCGCGCGGCGGGAAGGGTGCCACCCGCAACCGTCGGCCCGCGCCGCGCGCGGTCCGCACCGGGCGCGGACCGGTCGCCCGGTTCTTCGACGCCGTCTTCAAGGCCGTCGCCACCGTCTGGCTCGGCGTCGCCCACGGCATCGGCGCGGTCGCCCGCGGGATCGGTCACGGTGCCCGTGACCTCGATCCCGAGCACCGGCGTGACGGGGTCGGCCTGTTCATCTTCGCGATCTCGGTGGTGACCGCCGCCGCGGTCTGGTTCCAGCTCGGCGGCCCCCTCATGGGCGCGGTCCGGGTGGCCGTCACCGGCTGCGTCGGCAAGGTCGGCTGGCTGGTGCCGCTGGCCCTGCTCGTGCTCGGCTGGCGCAACCTGCGCGACCCGATCCACAACGGCCCGGCCGGCCGCCAGGTCGTCGGCTGGGGCGCGCTCGCACTCGGGATGCTCGGCATCGTCCACGTGGCCGAGGGGAACCCGCAGCCGGTGTCCGGCGACGCCGGCCCGCTGCGCGAGGGTGGCGGCGCGATCGGCTACGTCATCTCCTCGCTCCTGCTCGACCTGCTCCGCACGCCGTACGTCGTGGTGCCCGTCCTGCTGCTCCTGGCCTGCTTCGGGCTGCTCGTCATCACCGCCACCCCGCTGTACAAGGTGCCGTCCAGGCTGGCCGAGGCGCGCGACCGGGCGCTCGGTCGCAGCCACGACGGCGACGAGGACGAGCTCGCCACCCGGCCGATGCGCAGCCGTGGCCGGCGTGCCGACCTCGATGCCACCGGCGAGATCGACCCGCTCATGGGCGACCCGGCCTACGACACCCCGGTGCTCGAGGACCGCGAACGACGCAAGCGCCGGCGCAAGAAGGTCGAGGGCACCGACCTCGAGGACACCCAGTCGTCGCTCGACGCGGTGCCGGACGCCGAGCCCGCGGCCGACACGCACGCCGAGCTCGAGCCGCCACCGCACGCGCCGCTGCCGGAGCGGGTCGAGCAGCTCGCGCTGTCCGGCGACGTCGTCTACCACCTGCCGGGCAACGACATGCTCAAGGCCGGCTCGCCGCACAAGGCGCGGTCCAAGGCCAGCGACGACGTGGTCGGCCGGCTGACCCAGGTGCTGGAGGAGTTCGGCATCGACGCGCAGGTGACCGGCTACACCCGTGGCCCGACGGTCACCCGCTACGAGGTCGAGCTCGGCTCGGCGGTGAAGGTCGAGAAGGTCACCGCGCTCTCCAAGAACATCTCCTACGCCGTCGCCTCGGCCGACGTGCGGATCCTCAGCCCGATCCCCGGCAAGTCGGCGATCGGCATCGAGATCCCGAACCTGGACAAGGAGATCGTCTCCCTCGGCGACGTGCTCCGGTCCGGGACGGCGCGTGGTGACCACCACCCGATGGTGTGCGGGCTCGGCAAGGACGTGGAGGGCGGCTTCGTCGTCGCCAACCTCGCGAAGATGCCGCACCTGCTGGTGGCCGGCGCCACCGGCTCCGGCAAGTCGAGCTTCATCAACTCGATGATCTGCTCGGTGCTGATGCGGGCCACGCCCGACGAGGTGCGGATGATCATGGTCGACCCCAAGCGGGTCGAGCTGAACGCCTACGAGGGCGTCCCGCACCTGATCACGCCGATCATCACCAACCCCAAGAAGGCCGCCGAGGCGCTGGCCTGGGTCGTGCGCGAGATGGACCTGCGCTACGACGACCTGGCCAACTTCGGCTTCCGGCACATCGACGACTTCAACAAGGCGGTACGCGCGGGCAAGGTGACCGTGCCCCCGGGCAGCGAGCGTGAGCTCACGCCGTACCCCTACCTGCTGGTCATCGTCGACGAGCTCGCCGACCTGATGATGGTGGCGCCGCGCGACGTCGAGGACGCCGTCGTCCGCATCACCCAGCTGGCCCGGGCGGCCGGCATCCACCTGGTGCTGGCCACCCAGCGCCCGTCGGTCGACGTGGTCACCGGCCTGATCAAGGCCAACGTGCCCTCACGGCTGGCCTTCGCGACCTCGTCGCTGGCCGACAGCCGGGTCATCCTCGACCAGCCCGGCGCCGAGAAGCTGGTCGGCCAGGGCGACGGGCTGTTCCTGCCGATGGGTGCGTCGAAGGCCGTGCGCGTGCAGGGCTCCTGGGTCACCGAGGCCGAGATCCACGCCGTGGTCAAGCACTGCAAGGGCCAGCTCGAGCCGACCTACCGCGAGGACGTCACCGCGCCGGCGGCCAGCAAGCGCGAGCTCGACGACGACATCGGCGACGACCTCGAGCTCGTGATCCAGGCCGTCGAGCTCGTGGTGTCCACGCAGTTCGGCTCGACGTCGATGCTGCAGCGCAAGCTGCGGGTCGGCTTCGCCAAGGCCGGTCGGCTCATGGACATCCTCGAGAGCCGGGGGGTCGTCGGACCGAGCGAGGGATCGAAGGCCCGGGACGTCCTGGTCAAGCCCGACGAGGTGGATGCCGTGATCGCGACGCTGCAAGGGGAGCTGTGATGACAGACCTGCTGAGCCCCGAGACCCCCGCCGACGAGGACACCGCGGAGCGACCCGCGATCGCGACGGACCACGACCCGGCGCACCCGGGATGGGCCGCGATCCCCGACGAGCCCGAGGACTCCGAGGTCATCGTCCGCCGCAACGGCCGGGTCTCGGTCGTGCTGGCCGGCGTCACCGCCCTGCTCGCCGCGGCGTACTTCGCGCGCGCGGTCACCCAGTTCTCCGGCGTCCTCGACTGGGTGCTGTGCATCGGGCTGACCGCGATCACGTGGGCGCACGTCTTCTCCTTCCTCGACTCCCGGATGCCGCTGCTCGTCGCCGACTCGCACGGTGTCCGGATCCGGCTGGGCCGGACCTGGCGGGGGATGGCGTGGTCCGACCTCGAGGAGGTCGAGCACACCCCGCGCCGCGGCCCGTTCCGCGACGGCCGCCTGGTGCTGTTCCCCCGCGAGCTGGACGGCGAGCTGGCCATGCTCGGGCCGGCCGGCCGCCGGCACGCCCGGCTGAGCGACCGGATGCACGGTGCGCCGTTCGCGCTGCCGCTGGGGCTGACCACCCGGGTCCTCGGCGCGCACGGCGACCTGACCCGGGCGCTCGAGACGCTGGCCGAGGACCGCTGCGAGGTCGTCGAGGTCGTGCGCGGCGCGCGCCGCGGACGAGCCGGAGGGGCTCGGAGGAGTACTTCGAGGCCGACCCTGACGACGGCGAGGAGCTGGCCGAGCCCGAGGTCGATCGTTCCGCCGGCGGCCGCCGCCGTGGTGGCGAGCCCGACGCCGAGCCCGCTGCGCGACGTCCGGCCCGCGGTGCGCGCCGACGTGGACCGCGACCGCGAGTGGGACACCGACACCGCAGTCGGTGGACCTGCCGGCCATCCCGCACGCCACGACGACGTTCGTGATCGACGACCTGGCCGCGCTCGACGTCGTCGACCCGGTCGTCGGCCCCGAGCTCAAGTCCGCCCGCGAGCGGCTGCGGCTCTCGGTCGACCAGCTCGCCGAGCGGACCCGGATCCGGCCGCACGTCATCGAGGCCATCGAGATCGACGACTTCGCGCCGTGCGGCGGCGACTTCTACGCCCGCGGCCACCTGCGCACCCTGGCCCGGGTGCTCGGCGTCGACGTCGCGCCGCTGCTGGCGACGTACGACGACCGCTACGCCGACGCGCCGATCGACCCGCGCCGGGTCTTCGAGGCCGAGCTCGCCACGCGGCCGGCACGGCCCGATCCGCGGCGTCAAGGGCGGCCCGAACTGGTCGGTGATCGTCGCCGCGGTGATGACCGTCGTGCTCGCCTGGTCGGTCGCCCGGCTGGTCATGGACCACCCGGGCACGGTCTCGCCGTCCTCGCCCACGCCTCGCCGACGGCTCGGCCGGGCTGACCAGCGGCGGTCAGAGCGCGGCCGCGGCACCAGTCCCGGTCGTGCTGACCGCGGCCGGCGGCGGCGCCCACGTCGTGGTCCGCGACGGCACCGGGAAGGTGGTGTTCACCGGGTCGCTCGCGTTCGGCCAGTCCCGCACGCTCCAGGTCTCGCCCCCGGTCCGGGTCCAGTCGACCGACGGCTCGCTCGAGGTGACGGTCGACGGCCAGAGCCACGGTGCGATGGGCAAGACCGGCCAGCCGGCTCAGGACGTCTACACGGCGCGGTAGCGCGGGCCGCGAGTTTCGTCGGTGGGCCGACAGAACTCGACCTTGGACGACGAACCTTCGTCGTCCAGGCACGAGTTTTCGTCGGTCAGCCGACGAAACCGGGCACGGACCGGACCCTGCAGATTCGCGCCACCACCACATGCTGGGCAGAATCGCTGGAGTGAGCCAGCCACTGTCCGTCGCCGTCGTGACGCTGGGCTGCGCGCGCAACGAGGTCGACTCCGAGGAGCTCGCCGGCCGGCTGGCCGCCGACGGGTTCCGGCTGGTCGACGATCCCGCCGGCGCCGACACGGTGCTCGTCAACACCTGCGGCTTCGTCGAGCAGGCCAAGAAGGACAGCGTCGACGCGCTGCTCGAGGCCGCCGACCTCAAGGGCCAAGGTCAAGACGACCAGCGCCACGGTCCGCTCGTCGTGGCCGTCGGCTGCCTCGCCGAGCGGTACGGCGCGGAGCTGGCCGAGTCGCTGCCCGAGGCCGACGCGGTGCTCGGCTTCGACGACTACCCCGACATCGCGCAGCGGCTGCGCGCGATCGTGGCGGGGGAGCGGCCGCACCCGCACACCCCGCAGGACCGGCGCCGGCTGCTGCCGATCTCGCCCGCGGACCGGCAGTCGGACCTGCCCGCGGCTCCGGTCGCCCCGCGCTCGCGGCTGACGACCGGCCCGATGGCGCCGCTCAAGCTCGCCTCCGGCTGCGACCGGCGCTGCACCTTCTGCGCGATCCCGTCCTTCCGCGGCTCGTTCGTCAGCCGCCGGCCCACCGACGTGCTCGACGAGGCTCGCTGGCTGGCCGCCGACGGCGTGCGCGAGCTGTTCCTGGTCAGCGAGAACTCCACGTCGTACGGCAAGGACCTCGGCGACCTCCGGCTGCTGGAGACCCTGCTGCCCGAGCTCGCGGCCGTCGACGGCATCGAGCGCGTCCGGGTCTCCTACCTGCAGCCCGCCGAGCTCCGGCCCGGGCTGCTCGAGGCGATCGCGACCACGCCCGGCGTCGCGCCGTACTTCGACCTCTCCTTCCAGCACGCCAGCAACGCGGTGCTGCGCCGGATGCGCCGCTTCGGCGACCCCGAGAGCTTCCTCGGCCTGCTCGACCGGGTCCGGTCGCTCGCCCCGGCGGCCGGGGTCCGGTCGAACGTGATCGTCGGGTTCCCCGGCGAGACCGAGCAGGACCTCGAGACCCTGTGCGACTTCCTGGTCGCCGCTCGGCTCGACGTGGTCGGGCGTCTTCGGCTACTCCGACGAGGACGGCACCGAGGCCGCGACGTACGACGACAAGCTGGACGAGGACGAGGTGCGCGCCCGGGCCGCGCACGTCTCCGACCTCGTCGAGGAGCTCACCGCCCAGCGGGCCGAGGACCGGATCGGCGATGAGGTCGTACGTCCTGGTCGAGGAGAGCGCCGCCGACGGGCACGCGTCGGCCGCGCCGCGCACCAGGGCCCGGAGGTCGACGGCACCACCTCGCTGACCCGGCCGGCCGCGGTCGGTGAGATGGTGCGGGCGCGTGGTGATCGAGGCCGAGGGCGTCGACCTGGTGGCGAGGCCGCTGTGACGGACCCCCAGGCGCCGGCCGCGAGGCCGAGCAACCTCAACCTCCCCAACATCCTCACCAGCCTGCGGATCGTGCTGGTGCCGTTCTTCGGCGTGGCGCTCCTCATCGACGGAGGGGACTCGATCGGCTGGCGCCTGACGGCGTTCGCGATCTTCGCGGTCGCCATGATCACCGACAAGATCGACGGCGACATCGCGCGCAAGCGCGGGCTGATCACCGACTTCGGCAAGATCGCCGACCCGATCGCCGACAAGGCGATGACCGGGATGGCGTTCGTCGGCCTCGCGATCATCTACGACGAACCCCTGGTGGTGGGTCGATCACCATCGTGGTGCTGGTCCGCGAGTGGAGCGTGACGCTGCTCCGCCTGTCGATCCTCAAGAAGGTCGTGATCGCCGCCGACCAGCTCGGCAAGCTCAAGACCACCTTCCAGGCGGTCGGCCTGAGCGGCCTCGTCCTGCCGCTGCTCGACCCGGACCTGCCCGAGTGGATGCAGACCCCCGGCGAGGTGCTCTTCTACGTGGCCCTGGCCCTCATCGCGATCGCGGTCGTGCTCACCCTGGTGTCGGGCGCGCAGTTCTTCCACGGGGTGTGGCAGCAGCGGCACCACCTCCGGGGCGAGCCGGCCCCCCGTGACCCGTCGTAGTCATTTGTGACCAACCTGTCGATCGTTGCCGGTTCGTACTTGACCTGACCCGGTTCGTCGTTCAGTGTTCACCCACTGCTGGGCCTGCGGCCCGGCAGCGACGCTTACGGTTCCCTCGCTCGGGAATCCCCGGACCCGCTCGTCGACTACCGTCGAGAAACTTCCCCACTCGATGAAGTCGTCTCTCACCACCCATCGGAGACCCTTCATGCCTGCACCTCGGTCGCATCGTCGCGCCCGCCTCGCCGTACTCGTCTCGCTGGTCCTGGCCGTCACCGGCTTCCAGTTCTTCCTGGCGCCCACCGCCCAGGCGGCCAGCGGTACCGGGCTCGTCATCAGCGAGGTGTACGGCGGCGGTGGCAACAGCGGCGCTGCCGTCGTACCAGACCGACTTCGTCGAGCTGTACAACCCGACCGGGACCGCGATCAGCCTCGACGGGCTGTCGCGTGCAGTACCGCTCTGCGACGCAACGGGACGCGGCGACCGTCAGCGTCGTGGCGCTGCCCAACACGGTCGGTCCCGGCCGGCGGCTACTACCTCGTCGCAGGTGAGCGGCCGCAGTGCCGCCGGGCGGCGCCGCGCTGCCGACTCCGGACGCGACCGGCACCGCGCATCGAACATGGCTGCGGGCGGCGGGGCAGGTCATCCTGGCCACGGGCACGACGCCGATCACGGCGACCGGCACCGTCGATGCCGAACGTCCGCGCGGCGTCATCGACCTCGTCGGCGCGCGACGGCCTCGACGGCAACCACGCTCCGAGACGGCACCGACGAACGACAGCCGACCCCGAGCAACTCGCGTCGCGATCAGCCGCATCGCACGGACCGACACCGACAACAACAGCACGCCGACTTCGCCGCGCCGCCGCGACCGCCGACCCGCAGCACGCCGCCGGTGGGCACGCGACCCCGTCGGCACCGCCGACGCTCGGCGAACCAAGAGCACGACGCGTCAGGACCAGCCGATCACCGACCGTTCACGCCTGGCCGCCACGGGTGGCACCGGCGCCGTACACCTAGCGACCCGACCGGCCTCCCGAGCGGCCTCAGCCGTCACCGCTGCGCAGCGGGCCGATCTCGGGCACTCCGACGACCGCTGGCGACCTTCAACGTCGCACGCCGCGACCGTCAGCGACGGCTCCCGCCACCGACAGCGAGGACTTCACGTTCACCGTCGACCGCCACCGGTGGCGCGTCACGTCGATCGCCGAGATCCAGGGCACCGGTGCGCGCTCGTCGTACGCCGGCACCGGCACGACGCCAGGGCACCGGACGTCCTCACCACCGAGGGTGTCGTCACCGCGGTCTACACCAAGGGCTTCGCCGCCAGCGGTGCGGCCACCTGCGGCTACTGCGGCATCTACATCCAGACCGCCGGCAGCGGCGGTGCCGTCGACTCCACCCCGGGCGCCTCGGACGGCATCTTCGTCTTCGTCAGCAACTTCAGCGGCCTGGACAAGAACGGCGCGCTCCTGGCCCTCGGCCAGGCGGTGACGGTGTCCGGCAAGGTGAGCGAGTTCGGGACGCCCGAGTCGCTGACCGAGCTCAACAGCACCAGCGCGCAGATCGAGGTCACCGGCACCGGCTCGGTCACGAAGCAGACCACCCTCCCGGCGACGTACGCCGACCGCGAGGCTCACGAGGGCGAGCTGTTCGCACCGACCGACCTGGTCATCACCGACACCTTCAACTTCGAGACCTTCGGTGAGTTCGGCCTGGCCGCCGGCAACTCCCCGCTGGAGCAGCCCACCGAGCAGTGCCTGGCCTCCGACACCACCTGCATCACCGCCGCGCAGGAGGACCTCAAGAACCGCGGGTGGTTCGTCGAGGACGGCACCAGCACCACGTTCATGACGGGCGCCTCGATCTTCGACCCGCAGGCTGAGCAACAACTCCGACGTGCCCTACCCGTTCATCTCCAAGGACGAGAGCGCCCGGGTGGGCGCGCACGTGACCTACCCCCAGGGCGGTGTCCTCGACTTCCGCAACCGCAAGTGGTACGTCCAGGTGCCGCGCGCGGTCCTGTCGACCCACAACGGCACGCCCGACGACGGTGCGGACGTCTTCCAGTTCACCGACACCCGCCCGGACAACACCGCCCCGCGGGACGTGGGCGGTGACCTGAAGATCGCGACGTACAACGTCGAGAACTTCTTCACCCTCACCGGTCAGGCGTTCGCGGACGCCAACCCGTTCTACGACTGCGAGTACGACTACGACCGCGCCGGGAACCCGATCCTCACCTTCCAGTGCGAGTCGCCGCAGGCCATTCCCGACCAGTGGGACCCGGTGACGAACGCGCCGACCCACTACAAGTCGGGTCTGGTCAGCGCACCGCGTGGCGCGGGCACGGCGGCCTCCCTGGACCGGCAGACGGCGAAGATCGTGACCGCCATCAACGGCCTCGACGCCGACGTGGTCTCGCTCGAGGAGCTGGGCAACCCCAACAAGCTCCGGATGGGCGTCACCAACGGCCCCCTCGACCCCGACCCGAACAAGGCCGACGGCGGGCTCGGCACCCCGATCGCCTGGCGGGACGAGTCGATCGCCTACCTCGTCGACCACCTCAACGACGTGGCCGGCGCCGGCACGTGGGGCTTCGTCGCCTCTCCCGAGGAGTCCACCGACGCCACCTCGGTGACCGGGATGTGCAGCAAGGTCCAGCCCAACGGCCAGCCGGTCGACGGACCGGCCGCCACGGCCGGCACCTGCTCGTGGGCCTCCGGCCAGGACGTGATCCGCTCCGGCTTCCTGTACAAGAGGCAGACGGTGGTCCCGGTCGGGCAGTCCGACCTCGACCTGCCCGGCAGCTCCGCGCCCTCGGGGGTCAACGGGACGGCGTCGCCGTTCGACAACGCCCGGGAGCCGCTGGCCCAGTTCTTCAAGCCGGTCGGCCACCCCAACTCCGACGGCTTCGCGGTCATCGTCAACCACTTCAAGTCCAAGGGCGACAGCGACCCCGTCGCCACCAGCGACAACGCGAACAGCCCGCTGGTCGGTGCCTTCAACGGTGACCGGACGCGGCAGGCCAAGGAGCTGCTGAAGTTCGCCAACGCGTTCGCCGACAGGTGGAACACCACCAAGGTGTTCCTGGTGGGCGACTTCAACGCCTACACCGGTGAGGACCCGGTCCAGGCGATCCTGAACGACCCCGACAACGTCGACGACCTGGGCTTCGGCCTGGTCGAGTCCGACGACCCGGACGACCTGACCTACGTCTTCACGGCGAACGTGCCGATCAACGGCGCGAACGTCGGGTTCGGCGCGGCCGGCTCCCTCGACCACGTCTTCGCGAGCGCGGACGCCCGCGACGCGATCACCGGCACCGACGTCTGGGAGATCAACTCCAACGAGCCCGGCGTCTACAACTACAGCCGGTTCGACAACAACGCCACGAACTTCTGGGACCCGGCCGTCCCGTTCGGCGGCTCGGACCACAACCCGGAGATCATCGGCATCAACGTCGGCGGGTCCCCGAGCGTCCGTGACATCCAGATCATCGGCAGCAACGACTTCCACGGTCGCCTGCTCGGCAGCAGCTCGGACGGCGGCGCCGCCCAGCTCGCCGGCGCGGTGAAGTCGCTGAAGTCCACGTGGGGCGAGGAGAACTCGACCTTCGTCGCAGCCGGTGACCTGATCGGCGCCTCGACGTTCGAGTCGTTCGTGCAGAAGGACAAGCCGACCCTGGAGGCGCTCAACGCCGCCGGCCTCGAGATCTCCGCCGTGGGCAACCACGAGTTCGACCAGGGCTACCAGGACCTCATCAACCGGGTCATGAAGCCCTACGACGCGACGACCAACCCGTACGGCGCCGAGGGCGGCCTGAACTGGCAGTACATCGGCGCGAACGTCGTCTACGACGGCGACCCGGACGGTGCCGGGCCGCTGGAGGACGGCAAGCCCATCGTGATGCCCACCGCCGTGAAGGACTTCGGTGACGGGATCAAGATCGGCTTCGTCGGCGCGGTGACCGAGGACCTCATGTCGCTGGTCAACCCGGCCGGGATGGACGGGGTCGCGGTGACCCCGATCGCCGCGGCGGTCAACGACTACGCCGCCCAGCTCAAGGGCGACGGCGCCGACGTGGTCATCCTGCTCGTCCACGAGGGTGCTCCCTCGACGGACTGCAGCACGATGACCACGGGCGACTCGGCCTTCGCCGAGCTGCTCGGGGACATCGACCCGACCATCGACGCGGTGATCTCGGGCCACACCCACCTCGAGTACAGCTGCGCGTTCCCGGTGCCGGAGTGGGCCGGCGAGCCGATCACGTCGCGTCCGGTCGTCTCGGCCGGTCAGTACGGCGTGGCGCTCGACCAGCTCGTCTACTCCTTCGACACCGCGACCGGTGAGCCGGTGGCGGTGACCAGCAACAACGTCGGGGTGAAGGGTCCGGGCAGCACGCTGTTCAGCTACCCGGAGGACCCGGCGGTCAAGCAGATCGTGGACGACGCGGTCGCCGCGGCGGCCGGGCCCGGGGCCAGGGTCCTGGGCCAGATCGACGGGCCGTTCCGGCGGGCTCGCCTGGCCGGCGGGGTCACCGAGAACCGCGGTGGCGAGTCGACGCTGGGCAACCTGGTCGCCGAGATCCAGCGGTGGGCCACGCCCACCTCGGCCGGTATCGCGCCGGCACAGATCGCCTTCATGAACCCGGGCGGCCTGCGCGACGACCTCAACGGCACCGGCGACGCCTTCCCGAAGGACGTCACCTACAAGCAGGCCGCGGCGGTCCAGCCGTTCGCCAACACCCTGGTGAACATCGACATGACCGGCGCCCAGATCAGGGCCGTGCTCGAGCAGCAGTGGCAGCGTGACGCGGGCGGCAACGTCCCGTCCCGCCCGTTCCTGCGGCTCGGCACCTCGAAGGGCTTCACCTACACCTACTACGAGACCGACGACCCGGCGCACACCGGCGCCAAGCTCGGGCACGTCACGGGCATGTACCTCAACGGTGTCCCGGTCCTCGACGGGTCGACGTACTCGGTGACGATGAACTCCTTCCTGGCCTCCGGCGGCGACAACTTCCGGGCCTTCCAGGAGGGCGCGGACAAGCGGGACACCGGCGTCACCGACCTGCAGGCGCAGGTGGACTACATGGCGGCCAACGCGTCGTCCGCGCCGCTGGAGGTGGACTACGGGCAGCACGCCGTCCGCGTCACCTTCCCGGCCGGGGCACCGACGCAGTACGCCGCGGGTGACACCGTCGCCTTCGGCCTCGCGTCGCTCGCGATGACCGCCCCGGGGGACCAGCAGGACGCCGAGGTCACGGTGGAGCTCGACGGCCAGGAGTTCGGCCCGTTCGCGGTGACCAACACCGCGGGCAGCCAGCCGAACGACGAGGCGGGCACCGCGGCGGTCAGCTTCACGCTGCCGGCCGGCCTGCCGGACGGCACCGCCCAGCTGCACGTGCTCGGCGCGGCGACCGGGACCGACGTGGTCGTCCCGATCCGCATCGACGACGGCCTGCCGGACAGCACGGTCACGGCCGACGACGTCACGGTGCCGCTCGGCGAGGCCGCCCAGGTGGAGGTCTCCGTCGCTCCGGCCGACGCCGAGGGCACGGTCAGCGTGCTCGACGGGAACACCGTCCTCGGGACCGCGACGGTCGCCAACGGGTCCGCCACGGTGACGATCCCGGCGGACCAGAACACCGAGACGGGGGACCGCGAGCTGACCGTGACCTACTCGGGTGAGCCGGGCCAGTACTCGCCGTCGACCGGCACGTTCACCCTCACGGTGGGCAAGGCGAGCACCACCACCGTCGCCGGTGACCAGACCGTGGCCTACGGCCAGCCGGTCCCGGTGACCGTCGCGGTCACGGGCGCCGGGGACACGCCGACCGGCACGGTGACCCTCCTGCAGGGCATCACGCCGGTCGGGACGGGCACCCTCCTGGCCGACGGCACGACGACCATCACGGTGGCGGCCCGGACCTTCCCGGTCGGCAGCGCCTCGCTGGTGGCCGTCTACGGCGGTGACAGCACGCACACCGGCAGCCAGGACGGGCTGACGGTGACCACCACGAAGGCCACCTCGTCGGTCGATGCCCCGGACGTGAACACGACCGCGGGCGTGGCGGGCAAGGTGACCGTCACGGTCACGGCGGCCGGCGTCACGCCGACCGGCACGGTGACGATCAAGAACGGTGCGACGACCGTCGCGAGCGGGTCGCTGTCCGGCGGCTCGGTGACGATCACGTTGCCGGTGGTGCCTGACGGGACGGTGCTGACCGCCCAGTACGCCGGTGACGCCAACGTCACGGGCGGCTCGGACAGCTTCACCGTCCGCGTGGCCAAGCCCGCCCCGACCGTCACCGCGGGCGACGTGTCCGTGCAGTACGGCCGGACCGTGGTCGTGACGGTCACGGTGACGGGCCCCGGTGGGGTCGCCGGCACCGGTGTGGTGACCGTCAAGAACGGTGGCACCACGCTCGGCAGCCGGCACCCTGTCCGGGGGGAAGGCGAAGATCACGCTGCCGGCCAGGTCGCTCCCGGCGGGGGTCCACACCCTCACCGCGGAGTACGGCGGGGACAGCAGGCTGGGCGCGGGGAGCGACACGTTCACCGCAACGGTCCGCAAGGCCACCTCGACCACCGACGCCACGATCAGCCCGTCGAAGCCTCGGCGGACCGACCCGGTCACGCTGAACGTGCGGGTGCAGGGCTCGGACAACGTCGAGGCCACCGGCCAGGTCCGGGTCACGGTCGACGGCAGCTCGTCGCTGGCGACCCTGGTCAACGGGCGCGTCACTCTCGACCTCGGCCGGTTCGTCCGGGGAACCCACGCGGTGACCGTGGCCTACCTCGGTAGCGCCGACGTCGCCGGGAGCCAGGACTCCCTGAGCTTCAAGGTCAGCTGACCAGTGCGTGCGGGGCCGGGGGCGACGCGCTCGCCCCCGGCCCCCGCGTGCGCCCGCATCGTCAATTGTGGTGAACGTGCCGCCGGCCGCGACCTCGCTCGTGACCGGTCACCCACAGTGCAGCAACTGCTCGCGCAGCCCACGGATGACGTCGTCTCTCACCACGTTCGGAGCCGCACATGACCACATCCCGGTCGCACCGTCGCACCCGTCTCGCCGCCGTCACCTCGGCGGCCCTGGCCTTCGCTGGCCTCCAGCTGGTTGCCGCCGCCCAGCCTCCGCGAGCGCGATCAGCACGGGACCTGGTGATCCGGGAGGTCTACGGCGGCGGCGGCAACGCCCACGCGCCGTACAACGCCGACTTCGTGGAGCTCTACAACCGCCGGCCAGCACGGTCTCGCTCACCGGGATGGGGTCTCGCAGTTCCGCCCGACCGTCAACGGCGCGGTCGGAGCCAACAACGTGGTGGCGCTCTGCCGGATCAGCGTGCCGGCGAACACGCCTACCTGGTCGAGATGAGCGACGCGCGGAGCGGTCGGGGCCGCCCTGCCCGCGCCGGACCAGATCGCGGACGTCCCGATCAACCTGTCCAGCACCAACGGTCAGGTCCTGCTGCTGCCCACCACCACCCCGATCGCGACTGTCGGCGACCTCGCCGGCGACGCCGGGTCATCGACATGGTGGGCTACGGGCCAGGCAACGCCACGACGGCCAATAACTCCTCGAGACGGCGACGACGGCGGTCCTGTCCAACACCACGTCGGCCGCGCGGACGACGCCGTTCACCGACACCGACAACAACAGCACCGACTTCACCGTGGGCGCGCCGACGCCGGAGAACTCCGGCCTGCGGCCGTACCCGGGTCGCCAGACCGGTCAGGTCGGGTGGCGATCACGGCTTCAGCCTGGGCGACGGCTGGAACGGGACCGTACACGTGGGAGGCGACTGGACTGCCGCCGGGCGTCGTGGTGGCCGCCAACGGCGCAGTGTCGGGACGCCGACGACGGACGGCGCTACACGGTGACGGCCACGGTGACCGACTCGACGCGCCGACGTCGGCGACCGACGATGTCCAGTCTTCGACATCGACCCGCGGTGACGCCGCTGGTGGCGACCGACCCGGGCGACAAGACCGGCCAGGTCGGGGTGGCGATCACCGGGTTCAGCCTGGCGGCGACCGGTGGGACCGGGCCGTACTCGTGGAGCGCCACGGGCCTGCCGCCGGGCGTGGTGGTGGCGGCGAACGGCGCGGTGTCGGGTACGCCGACGGCGTCGGGCCCGTTCACGGTGACCGCGACCGTGACCGACTCTGCGGGCGCTCCGGCGACCGATGACGTGGTCTTCGACTTCGACGTCGCCCCGGCGGTGGCGCCGCTGGTGGCGACCGACCCAGGTGACAAGACCGGCCAGGTCGGGGTGGCGATCACCGGGTTCAGCCTGGCGGCGACCGGTGGGACCGGGCCGTACTCGTGGAGCGCCACGGGGCTGCCGCCGGGCGTGGTGGTGGCGGCGAACGGCGCGGTGTCGGGTACGCCGACGGCGTCGGGCCCGTTCACGGTGACCGCGACCGTGACCGACTCTGCGGGCGCTCCGGCGACCGATGACGTGGTCTTCGACTTCGACGTCGCCCCGGCGGCGGTGCCGCTGGTGGCGACCGACCCGGGCGACAAGACCGGCCAGGTGGGTGTGGCGATCACGCCGTTCAACCTGGGTGCGACCGGCGGGACCGGGCCGTACACGTGGAGCGCGACGGGGCTGCCGGGCGGGGTCGTGGCGGCCGCGAACGGCACCGTGTCGGGTACGCCGACGGCCGCGGGCACCTTCACGGTGACCGCCACGGTCACCGACTCCACGGCGACGACGAACCAGGTCCAGTTCTCCTTCCAGGTCAGCTCGCCGGCCCCGCCGCCCCCGGCGCCCCCGGTCGACTCGACGACCAAGGCGACCGTGAAGCCGAAGCACCCCGAGGCCGGGAACAAGGTCACGCTGAAGGTGGTCGTCAAGGCGGGCGGCGCCGCCGTGACCGGTCAGGTCAAGGTCAAGGTCGGCAAGAAGACCCGGACCGTGACCCTCAAGAACGGCAAGGCCACGGTGAGCCTCGGCAAGCTCGGCAAGGGCACCTACAAGGCGAAGGTGACCTACCTCGGCAGCACCACCGTCGAGGGCAGCAAGGACACGGTGAAGTTCAAGGTCACGAAGTGACCTGAACCGGCCAGGGGCCGGGCGCGGCGCGAGCCGCTCCCGGCCCTCACCGTCGCTGGGCCCGTCCGGCCCGCTCGTCGGCGTCGGCGAGGTGGAACGCCGCCTGCACCAGCGCCAGGTGGCTGAAGGCCTGCGGGAAGTTGCCGACCATCCGCTGCCGAACCGGGTCGTACTCCTCCGACAGCAGCCCGACGTCGTTGAGCAGCCCGATCAGCCGGTCGAAGAGCGCGTGCGCGTCGTCGAGCCGGCCCGCCGCGGCGTACGCCGAGACCAGCCAGAACGAGCACGCCACGAACGGGTGCTCGTCGCCCGCCAGGCCGTCGACGCCGGACTGGGTGCGGTAGCGCAGCACCAGCCCCTCGTGGAGCAGATCTTCCTCGACCGCGCGGATGGTGCCGAGGATCCGCGGGTCGTCGCCGTCGACGAAGCCGACCAGCGGCAGCACCAGCAGGGCGGCGTCCACCTCGGTGGTGTCGTAGTGCTGGACGAAGGTGCCGCGCTCGGCGTCGTACCCGTGCTCGAGGACGTCCGCGTGCACCTCGTCGCGCAGCGCCCGCCACTCCTCGAGCGGGCCGGGCAGGCCGTAGTCCTCCATCGCCCGGACCGCGCGGTCCAGCGAGACCCAGATCATCGCCCGGGAGTGGGTGAAGATGCGGGGGGCGCCGCGGATCTCCCACAGGCCGTTGTCCGGCTCGCGCCAGCGGCTCGCCAGGCTGGCGACCAGGGCCCGCTGGAGCGGCCAGGCCTTCTCGCTGGGCATCCCCTCCGCCTGCCGGACCTGCTGCAGGGCGTCCATGACCCAGCCGAGGATGTCGTGCTGGGTCTGCACCACCGCCCCGTTGCCGATCCGCACCGGTCGGGAGCCGGCGTAGCCGGGCAGGTGCCCGAGCTCCACCTCGGGCAGCCGGGGCGAGCCGTCCACGTCGTAGAGCACCTGCATCTTCCCGGGGTCGCCGGCGATCGTGCGCAGCAGCCAGGCCCGCCAGAGGTCCGCCTCCTCGGTGTAGCCGGCCCGCACCAGCGAGCTGAGGGTGAGGGCGGCGTCGCGGAGCCAGCAGTAGCGGTAGTCCCAGTTGCGCTCGCCGCCGAAGTCCTCCGGCAGGGACGTCGTCGGCGCGGCCACGATGCCGCCGGTCACCTCGTCGGTCATCAGCCGCAGCGTCAGCAGCGAGCGGCGCACCACCTCGGGGTGCGGGACGATGGCGGTGCACCGGTCGGCCCACTCCTCGTCCTCGCGGACCGTGTCGTCGATGCGGTCGTGCGGGGCGCCGAGGTCGGTCGGCTCGGCGTACGACGGGAACCACGCCATCGAGAAGACGAGCTCGTCGCCCTCCGCGACGTCGAACTCGTCGTTGTGCGAGCCGTCCCGGGCGGTGGGCAGCCGGGGGCCGCGCAGCACCAGCTGGTCGGGCCCGCCGATCGCGGTGATCACCTTCTCGCCGTCGATCGTCTTCCGCTGCACCCAGGGCCGGACCCGGCCGTAGTCGAGCCGGATGCGCCACTCGTGCCGCATCCGGACCGTGCCGCGCACGCCGCGGAGCTTGCGGACCAGGTCCGCGCGGCCGTCGTTGCGGGGCATCAGGTCGGTGAGCGTGACCGCGCCGTCCGGGGTCGTGAACGTCGTCTCCAGGACGGTCGAGCTGCCGAGGTAGCGCCGCTCGGTCGTGTAGTGCCCGTCGGGCACCAGCTGCCAGTGGCCGTGGTCGTCGGTGCCCAAGAGCCCGGCCAGGCAGGCCGCCGAGTCGAACCGCGGCAGGCACAGCCAGTCCACGGAGCCGTTGGTGCCGACCAGCGCCGCCGTGCGGCGGTCGCCGATCAGGGCGTAGTCCTCGATCGGCAGCGCCATGCCCCGACAATAGAGTCGGGGTGTGGAGACCGCGGCGCGTGTGCACGAGCTGCTCCAGGCCCGCGGCCAGACGGTCGCCACGGCCGAGTCGCTGACCGGGGGTCGGCTGGCGGCCGCCCTCACCGCCGTACCGGGTGCGTCGCGGAGCTACGTCGGGGGCGTGGTCGCCTACGCCACCTCCGTCAAGGAGGACCTGCTCGGCGTGCCCACGGCGCTGGTGGCCGAGCACGGGGTGATCTCCTCCGAGTGCGCGCTGGCCATGGCCCGCGGGGCGGCCGCGGTCACCGGCGCCACCTGGGGGATCGGTACGACGGGCGTGGCCGGCCCGGATCGTCAGGAGGGTCACCCGCCCGGGACGGTGCACGTGGGACTGGTCGGGCCGGGGGTCGCCACCGCGCTGGCCCTGGAGCTCGTGGGCGGCCGCGAGGCGATCCAGGAGCGCACCTGCGCGGAGGCGCTGTCGGCGCTGGCGGGCATGCTTTCCACCGACGCCACGCGTTGAGCCGCGGGAAGAAGGACGGCTCAGGTAGCGTTGCACCACACGAACGAGAGAGAGGAGACGCGCATGGTCCTTTTCCGCCGACTGCTCGGTGACGTGCTCCGCGCCCAGCGGATGCGCCGCGGGATGACCCTGCGCGAGGTCTCCGCCGAGGCCCGGGTCAGCCTGGGCTACATCTCCGAGATCGAGCGCGGCCAGAAGGAAGCCTCCTCCGAGCTGCTCTCGTCGCTCTGCTCGGCGCTCGAGCTGCCGCTCTCCACCGTGCTGCGCGAGGTCTCCGACCTGGTCGCCCTGGAGGAGTCGCTGCTCGAGGTTCCGGCCACGACCGAAGTGGTCGCCAGCGCCGCCTGACAGGCTTAGGTTGTCGGGGTGACGACAGCCAGGCGACTCGTCGCCCTTCTCGGGGTGCTGGTGCTCCTCCCGCTGCTCGCGGTCACGGCCGCGACCCCGAGCGCGTCCGCCGCGGCCGGCGGGCCGCTCTTCACGCCGCTCAGCGGCTTCCGCCCCGGCGGCGGTGACGCCGTACGCGTGCGGCCCACCGCGTTCCGGGCCTACCGCGCCGACCTCGACGGTCTGCGGTCGGAGCTGGCCGGAGGCGGGACCAGGAGTGTCGACGTCCCCGCCCCGACGGGGGAGGTGGCGACGTTCCGGGTGGTCGAGGACCCTGTCATGGCGCCGGGGCTGCAGGCGGCGCACCCCGAGATCCGCACCTACGCCGGTCGGGGTCCCGATGGCAGCAGCGTCCGGCTCGACCTCACCCCGATGGGTTTCCACGCCTTCGTCCGCAACCCCGACGGGCGGGCCTGGTACGTCGACCCGGCCACGAACCGGGTCGGTGAGGACCGGGTGCTCAGCTACCTCGGGTCCGCGGTGCCGCGCACCGACGAGACCTTCGTCGAGCGCGAGCTCGAGCGACACGGGGCGGCCGCGGCGACCGGCGGCTTCGCGCCGGGCCCGGGCGGCATCGTCTCGACGCGGACCTACCGGCTCGCCTTCCTCACCGACAAGAGCTACGCCGACGAGTTCGGCAGCGCCAACGTCTTCGCCGAGAAGACCACGCTGGTCAACCGGGTCAACGAGGTCTACAACGACGACCTGGCCGTCAGGTTCGAGATGGTCCCCGGCACCGACACCGAGCTCAACTTCGACACCGAAGCGGAGCAGACCGGCCCCGACGGGCCGTGCGGGGCGAACCCGTGCTTCACCGAGGACGAGCTGGCCGGCTGCGACGGCCCGACCCTGGACCGCAACGAGTTCGTGCTCGGCCAGCTCGTCGGCGCGGAGAGCTACGACATCGGGCACATCGGGCTCGGGGTCAACGGCGGTGGCGTCGCGGGCCTCGGCGTGGTCGGCGGCCCGTTCAAGGCCGACGGCTGCACCGGGCTGCCCGACCCCACCGGCGACTTCTACGCCATCGACTACGTCGCGCACGAGATGGGTCACCAGATGGGCGGCGACCACACGTTCAACGGGACGCAGTGGAACTGCTCCGCCGGGCAACCGCAACGACACGCCGTTCGCGACCCAGGTGGAGCCGGGCTCGGGCTCCTCGATCATGGCCTACGCCGGCATCTGCCAGCAGGACAACCTGCAGCCGCACAGCGACCCCTACTTCTCCTTCGCCAGCGTCGACCAGGTCGACGCCACGACCGCGGCGGCGCCGTCCCACGAGCACGAGCAGCAGGTCGTCAACTTCGCCGGCCTCGACGCGGGCGAGCAGTTCACGTTGTCGTGCGCGGGGTGCCCCACCTCCGCCGCGGTCACGTTCGGCGCCAACCCGGCGTACACGACCGCCCTGACCACGCGGCTCCAGGCGGTCACCGGCCGGGTGCCGACGGTCTCGGGGTACGACGGCGCGGTGGCCGCGGACGCCGACGGCTTCACCGTCGACTGGAACGCGAGCACCGCCGACATCCCGACCCTGACGGTCACCCCCGTGGCCGCGTCGTTCACCTCCTTCACGGGCACCACCTACAACGGCGGCCCGACCGACGAAGCAGGGCGCGGTCGCGCCGACCGCGAACCACGCGCCGGTGGTCACCGCGCCCGCCGACAAGACCATCCCGGTGCGCACGCCGTTCACGCTGGCCGGCTCGGCCACCGACTCCGACGCCGGCGACGCGCTCACCTACCTGTGGGAGCAGACCGACCCGGGCGGGGTGTCCGGCACCGCTCTGGTCGACAACGACAAGCGGGACGGGCCGCTGTTCCGGCAGTTCGGGGTGGCCGCGAGCGTGACCGCCGCCAACACCCTGCTCTACCACTCACCGGGGGAGAACCTGGCCGGCACCTCGCCGAGCCGGACCTTCCCGGACCTCGCGCAGGTCCTGTCCGGCAACACGAACGCGGCCACGGGCAGCTGCCCCGCGCCCCCGGCCGCCCCGGCGTCCGGTGGCGGGACCAACGTCCCGGCGGCGACCATCGACTGCTACTCGGAGTTCCTCCCGACCACGGCCTGGGTGGGCAGCCCGCTCGCCCCGCGGGTGCTGCACTTCCGGCTGACGGCGCGCGACGAGTTCACCCCCGACGGCGCGGCCGACCACGCCGGCGGGCTGGCCAGCGACACCGTCGCGCTCACGGTCGACCCCGGCGCGGGCCCGTTCCTGGTCACCTCCCGGGCCGGTGGCGGGGTGGCGGGCGGCAGCGAGACCGTGACCTGGCAGGTGGCCGGGCACCGACCGGGCGGCCCTCGCGCCGAACGTGCGGATCAGCCTGTCGACCGACGGCGGCCTGACCTTCCCGACCGTGCTGGCCGCAAGCACCCCCAACGACGGGTCGCATACCGTCACGCTGCCCGCTGTGGCGACCACCACCGCGCGGATCAAGGTCGAGGCGGTCGGCAACTACTTCTTCGACGTCAACGACGCGGACTTCGCCATCGGGACCGTCCTGGGCCGCGGCCGGGGCAGCTTCGCCAGCGTGCAGCGCTCGAGCAAGCGGGTCCCGACAGCGCACGGCCCGGCCCGGTTCCGGTTCACGATCGTGGACTCCGGCAGCGACCTCGCGGGCCTGGCGACGTTCCGGTTCCGGAGGGGGAAGATCGCCTTCGTGGCCGACGAGATCGTCTCGTCGCAGACCTTCAGCGGGAAGCGCATCAGGTTCACCGCGACCGGGACCAACCGGGGCCAGGGCGGCTACCGGATGGTCGTCACCGCGCTCGACAAGGGCAGGAAGGACCGGATCCGGGTCCGGGTGTTCCGGCACCACAGGCTCGTCTACGACTCCATGCCCGGTGCGCGGCCGACCGCGAGACCCAGGACCAGGGTGCAGGGTCAGGTCACCGTGCCGTGAGGCAGCGGCTGGCAGGCCGGGCACCAGTACGACGCCCGCTCGCGGCCCACCGGCCCCTGCATCTCCACGACGACCGGCGTGCCGCAGCGCCGGCACGGCGACCGGTCGCGGCGGTAGACCCACATCCGCTCGCGTTCGCGCAGGTCCCCGGTGGTCGACTGGACCCAGCGCTCCTTGTTGAGCTCCAGCATCTGCCGGGCGCGCCGGACCAGCCGGCGCAGGTCGGGCACCGCCCCGACCGGCGTCTCGGGGTGCACCCCGGAGGTGAAGCACAGCTCGGCGGCGTACATGTTGCCGATGCCGGCCAGGTTGGACTGGTCGAGGAGCGCGTCACGCAGCGGCCGGCCGGGCTCGCGTGCGAGGTTGGCCAGTGCGACCTCCTCGTCCCAGTCGGGGCCCAGCAGGTCGGGGCCGAGGTGCCCGACGACGACGGCCTCGCGCGGCGCGGTCGACCAGCTCCACGACGCCCAGCGAGTAGCCGATCGCCGTGTGCCGCGCGGTCTCGAGGACCACCCGGGCGTTGGTCGCCGAGCGTGGCCAGCGCTGGCCGGGGCGGACGACCTTCCAGCTGCCCTCCATCTTGAGGTGGGTGTGCAGCGTCCAGTGCTCGTCGCCACGGTCGACGCGGGTCAGCAGGTGCTTGCCGCGGGTCAGCGTCTCGACCACGGTGCCGCCTGCGAGGTCGGCGGTCGCGTGCTGCGGGACCCGGAAGTCGGTGTGCGTCAGCACCTCGCCGCGGAGCTGGTCGAGGACCCGCGCCGTGCGGTAGACGGTGTCGCCCTCAGGCACCGCTCGATGACCTCAGCCGCAGCCCCCGGGGCGTCGCGACGAAGCCGGCGGCGTCGAGCGCCTCGCGCAGCGGGCGTCGACCCGCCGCCGAGCAGCGCCGCGCCGTCGGCCCGCTCGACCGTGATCCGGCCCAGCGAGCCGCGCCGGGCCGCCTCGGCCAGCGAGGCGGCCGCGGGCGTGAGCCGCTCCGCCTCGTCGGTCCAGGTGAGGAGGGTGCGGCCGCCGCGCTCGACGTAGAGGACCAGCTCGCCGTCGACCAGGACGACCAGGGCGCCGGCCTTGCGTCCGGGCCGGTGGCCACCCTCGCCCTCCGTCTTCTGCGGGGGCCAGGGCAGCGCCCCGCCGTAGGGGTTCGCCGGGTCGGTCGCGGCCAGGCAGACCGCGTCGGGCTTCGCGGCCTCGTCGACCTCGCTGAAGGTGCGCAGCCGGTCGATGGCACCGGCGGTGCCGAACTGCGCGGCGCCCAGCCCCTCCACGAAGTAGCCCCGACGGCAGCGGCCGGACTCCTCGAAGGCGGAGAGCACCTTGTAGACCGCGGCGAAGCCGCCCGGCTGGCGCTCGCTGACCACGGCCCCGCGGATCACCACGCCGTGCCGGTCGAGCAGCCGCTCGGCGGCGGCGTGGGCGCGGCGCGTCGGGTCGGTGTCGAGCTCGGGGAGCAGCGCCCACCGACCGGCGGTCTCGGGCGGACCGGTGCGCAGGGCCACCCCGCCCCGACCGGTGGTCGAGGCCATCCGCGGCCGGGCCGGCGGCCGCCTCGTGCGGTGGGCCGGCGTGCCGGACCGGGTGAGGGCCCGCAGCGGGGTGAGCGTGTCGTTGCTGATCCGGCCGGCCCAGACGAGGTCCCACAGGGTGGCGCTGAGCGCCTTGTCGTCGGTCGAGCCCACCTGCTGCGCGAGCTGGCGGAAGAACCACGCCCCGCCGGGCGCCAGTGCGTCGAGAACGGCCTGGTGCAGCTCGCTGTGCTCGAAGGGTGCGTGCTCGGGGAGGGTGAGCGGCGCCTGGTCGGCGAGGTGCAGGAGACCCAGCCGTCGGCGCCGGGCAACGCGCCGTGGCCGGCCCACAGCACCTCGCCGGAGGCGGTGAGCTCGTCGAGGTACGACGGCTCGTAGTCGCGCACCCGGGACGGCGAGCACCAGCGGCTCGAGCGGCGCTCGCGGGCACCGGGGCGCCCGCCAGCTGGTCGATGACCGAGAGCACCCCGTCGACCCCGCGCAGCTTGCCCCCGACGTGCTGCCAGGCGCCGAGGAAGCGGCCGAGCGCCGCCGGCGGCACCGGCTCGACCTCCTTGCGCAGCCGCGCCAGCGACCGGCGCCGCAGCGACCGGAGCACCTCGGCGTCGCACCACTCCAGTCCGGAGGCGCCGGGGCGGAACTCGCCGTCGAGCACCCGGCCCTGCGCGCCGAGCCGCTGCAGGGTGTGCCGGACGACGGCCGGGCCCGAGCCCGAGCCGGGTCGGCGACGTCGTCGGTGGTGAACGGGCCGTGGGTGCGCGCGAAGCGGGAGACCAGGTCGGCGAGCGGGTCCTCGACGGGGTCGGTGAAGGCGTCGGGCGTGCCCGGGCGGCACGGCCACGCCGAGGCCGTCGCGGAGCCGGCCGACGTCCTCGATCGCGGTCCAGCGGGCCTCGCCGGCCACCCGGACCTCGACCACCCGGCGAGTGGCCGCCAGGTCGGCCAGCGCCTCGTCGGCGTCGACCCCCTCGGCGCAGCGCGCGCTGACCTCGTCGGTGGAGAGCGGCCCGAGCAGTCGGAGCAGGTCGGCGACGCCCTCGGCGCCGCGGGCCCGGCGCTCCGGGGTCAGCCGCTGGAGCTCGGCCTCGACCTCGGCGAGCACCTCGGGGTCGAGCAGCTCGCGCAGCTCGGCGCGGCCGAGCAGCTCGGCCAGCAGCCCCTGGTCGAGCGAGAGCGCCGCGGCGCGGCGCTCGGCGATGGGGGAGTCGCCCTCGTAGACGAACTGGGCGACGTACCCGAAGAGCAGGCTGCGCGCGAACGGCGCTGGGTGCGGGGGTCGCGACGTCGGTGACCTGGACCCGGCGCTGCTCGACGGCGCGCATCAGCGCGACCAGCGCGGGCAGGTCGTAGACGTCCTGGAGGCACTCGCGGACCGCCTCGAGGACGATCGGGAACGACGGGTACTTCGTGGCGACCTCGAGCAGGGCCGCACGAGCGCTGCCGCTGCTGCCACAGCGGGCTGCGCCGGCCGGGGTCGCGGCGGGGGAGCAGCAGGGCGCGGGCGGCGCACTCGCGGAACCGGGACGCGAACAGCGCCGACCCGCCGACCTCCTGGGTGACGAGGTCGTCGATCTCGTCGGGGGCGAAGACCACGACCTCACCGCCGGGCGCCTCGGCGTCGGTGTCGGGGATCCGGATCACGATGCCGTCGTCGGAGGCGACCGCCTGGCCGTCGATGCCGTAGCGCTCGCGCAGCCGGGCGTTGATCGCCAGCGCCCAGGGCGCGTGCACCGGCGTGCCGTAGGGCGAGTGCACGACCAGCCGCCAGTCGCCGAGCTCGTCGCGGAACCGCTCGACCAGCAGCGTCTGGTCGCTCGGCAGGACCTGGGTGGCCTCGAGCTGCTCGTGGAGGTAGGCGACGAGGTTGCCGGCGGCGTACGTCGTCGAGACCCTCGTCGCGGGCCCGCGCCTCGGCCTTCGCGGTCGGGAGGGCGCCCAGCTCGCGGGTGAACGCGCCGACCGCCTGGCCCGAGCTCGGCCGGGCCGGCCGAGGGCGTCGCCCTTCCAGAACGGGAGCCGCCCCGGGACGCCGGGTGCGGGCGTGACCAGGACCCGGTCGTGGGTGATGTCCTCGATCCGCCAGCTGGTGGCGCCGAGGGCGAAGACGTCGCCGACCCGGGACTCGTAGACCATCTCCTCGTCGAGCTCGCCGACCCGCTTGCCCGGCCCGTCGCCGCCGACCAGGAAGACGCCGAACAGGCCGCGGTCGGGGATGGTGCCGCCGCTGGTGACGGCCAGCCGCTGCGCGCCCGGGCGGCCGGTGAGGACGCCGGTGACGCGGTCCCAGACGATGCGCGGGCGGAGCTCGGCGAACTCGTCGCTGGGGTAGCGGCCGCTGAGCAGGTCGAGCACCGCGTCGTACGCCGAGCGCGGGAGCTGGGCGAAGCTGCGCGGTGCGCCTGACCAGGTCGTAGAGGTCGTCGACCGGCCAGGCGTCGAGGGCCGTGGCGGCCACGACCTGCTGGGCGAGCACGTCGAGCGGGTTGGTGGGCACCCGGAGCGACTCGATGGCGCCGGTGCGCATCCGCTGGACGGCGACCGCGGTCTGGGCGAGGTCGCCGCGGTGCTTGGGGAACAGCACGCCGCGGCTGACCTCGCCGACCTGGTGGCCGGCCCGGCCGACGCGCTGGAGGGCGCTGGCCACGCTGGGCGGCGACTCGATCTGGACCACGAGGTCGACCGCGCCCATGTCGATGCCGAGCTCGAGGCTGCTGGTGGCGACCACCGCGGGGAGCCGGCCGCGCTTGAGGTCGTCCTCGATCAGCGCTCGCTGCTCCTTGGAGACCGAGCCGTGGTGGGCCTTGGCGATCACCGTCTCGGCGCCGGTGCTGGCGCCGGACTGGGCCATGATCTCGGCCGGGCTCCTGTGCGGCTCCGCGCGCTCGCCGGTCGCACGCTCGGTGGCGATCTCGTTGAGCCGGGCGGTCAGCCGCTCGGAGAGCCGCCGGCTGTTGGCGAAGACGATCGTGCTGTTGTGCTGCTCGATCAGGTCGACGACGTGCTCCTCGACGTGCGGCCAGATCGACTGCGCCCGGGTCGGCTCGTCGCCGAGTCCTCGTCGTAGGCCTCCGGCTGGGTCATGTCCTCGACGGGTACGACGACCTGGAGGTCCCACTCCTTGGTGCTCGGCGGCGCCACGATCTCGACGGGCGCGGCTGCCGCCGAGGAACCGGGCCACCTCCTCGAGCGGTCGCACGGTCGCGCTGAGCCCGATCCGCTGGGCCGGCCGGTCGAGCAGCGCGTCGAGCCGCTCCAGGCGTGACCGCGAGGTGGGCGCCGCGCTTGGTGCCGGCCACCGCGTGCACCTCGTCGACGATCACCGTCTCGACGCCGCGCAGGCCCTCGCGAGCCTGGCTGGTGAGCATCAGGAACAGCGACTCGGGCGTGGTGATCAGGATGTCCGGCGGCTCGGGTCACGAGCTTGCGGCGGTCGGCCGCCGGGGTGTCGCCGCTGCGCACGCCCGACGGTCACCTCGGGCACGGCTGACGCCGAGCCGCTCGGCGGTGTGCCGGATCCCGGTCAGCGGGCTGCGCAGGTTGCGCTCGACGTCGACGGCCAGCGCCTTGAGCGGGCTGACGTAGAGCACCCGGGTGCGCTTGCGTGCGGTCCTCCGGCCGGTCGGTGCTGAGCAGCCGGTCGAGGCTCCACAGGAACGCGCTCAGCGTCTTGCCGGACCCGGTCGGCGCCACGACCAGCGCGTGCCGGCCGGCCCCGATCGCCTCCCACGCCCCGACCTGGGCCGGGCGTCGGCTCCGCGAACGCGGCCGCGAACCACGTGCGCGTGGGCTCGCTGAACCGCTCGAGCGCGTCAGCGTGGACGGACGGGACATGACGCCCAGTCTTGCTCACGCGCACCGACAGTGCGCCGGGCTAGGTTGACGGCATGAGCCAGTCGCCCCAGGACGCCGAGGACGCGGCAGACGCAGAGCGCGTCCACCGCCGCGCCGAGCTGCTGCCCGAGGAGGAGGCGGCCGGCGGCAGTGACGACCCCGAGGCGCAGGCCGCGCAGATCCTCGACGAGTCCGACGAGCGCACCGACGACCCGTCGGGCACCCGGGCCGAGTCGACGCAGACGCCCGGGCGCGACCGCACCTGAGGAGCCGGCCGTCTCAGCTGACGGTGACCGTCACCGCGTCGCTGATGATCTCGCCGTGGCCCTTGCCGGCCTTGATGCGGGTCCTCATGACGTAGGTGCCGGCCTCGACGATGAACTCGATGAACCGGTACCGGCCGTTCCGCTTGATCTTGTGGCTGTCGATCGTCCCGAAGTCCCCGCTCGGGAGGATCATCTGGAGCTTCACCTCCATCTTCCGGTTCCGGATGGCCTTGGTGACGGGCCGGACCTTGCCGTAGAAGTCGATCTGCTGGCCGACGCTGAGCTGGCTCTCGGTGGCCTGCAAGGTCATCTCGTACGTCGTCCGCTCGCGGGCCTGGGCGGGCGCCTGGAGGGCCGCCACCGCGAGGACGAGCGCGATGACCGGTGCGATGACGAGGGAAGCAGCGGACAGGGCACGACGTGACACGCGGAGCTCCGTCCGGCGAGGTGTGGTGCCGTCACCGTAGCGGCTGCTGACGGGCCTCGACATGGCCCGCCTGGGCCATCACCGACCCCGCGCTGTAGTTGGATGTCGGGGTGACCGACCCGGCCGAGCTCGCGACCCGGCTCACCGCAGAGCTCGACGTGCGGCTGGCCGCCGCGGACGCGGCGCTCGCGCGCGGCTTCCCCGGCGAGCGGCCCGGGCGGCAGCCGGTGCACACGGTCTACGTGCCGGCGGACCGGTACGACGCGGGCCTGGTCCCGGCGTACGGCGCGACAGCGCTGGCGGCGCTGGACGAGCACGCGGCGGCGTTCGCGGAGCTGGTCGGCCGACGACGACCTCGTGGCGCGGGTGCGGGCCAAGCTCGGCCGCCGAGCCGGTCGAGGACCTGCGGGTCGACTTCGAGGACGGCTACGTCGGCAAGAGCGACGCCGACGAGGACGCCGACGTGGTCCGGGCGGCCACGGCGCTGGCCGAGAGCCAGCAGCGCGGGCGAGGCGGCGCCGTTCGGTGGCATCCGGATCAAGTGCTTCGAGGCGCCGACCCGGGCCCGCGCGCTGCGCACGCTGACGTCGTACGTCGCGACGCTGCGTCGAGCCGCGGGCGGGTCGCTGGACGGCTGGGTCGTCACGCTGCCCAAGGTGACCAGCGTCGACCAGGTCGAGGCGATGGTGCACGTGGCCGAGACCCTCGACCTGCGGTTCGAGGTCCAGGTCGAGACGCCGCAGTCGATCCTCGGGCCCGGACGGCACCGCCCTGGTGGCGCGGATGGTGCACGCCGGCGGGAGCGCGGCTGACCGGGCTGCACTACGGCACCTACGACTACTCGGCGTTCTGCGGGATCGCCGCGGAGCAGCAGTCGCTCGAGCACCCGGTCGCCGACCACGCCAAGCTGGTCATGCAGGCCGCCGCGGCCGGCACCGGCGTCCGGCTCTCCGACGGCTCCACCAACGTGCTCCCGGTCGGCGTCGCGCCGCCGAGATCGCCGCCGCGTGGGCGCAACCACCACCGGCTGGTCCGCCGGTCGCTGGAGCGCGGCTACTACCAGGGCTGGGACCTGCACCCGGCCCAGCTGCCGACGCGGTACGCCGCGACGTACGCCTTCTACCGCGAGGGCCTGCCCCGCGCGCTGCGCCGGCTCGCCGACTACACCGGCCAGACCGATGGGCGGCATCGCCGACGAGCCCGCGACCGCCCGGGCGCTCGCGGCGTACCTGCTGCGCGGGCTCGACTGCGGCGCCGTCGACGCCGCCGAGGTGCTCGCCGGGTGCGGTCTGGACGAGGACGAGCTGCGGGCTCTGGCGCGGCCGCGGGGCTGACGTCGGCCGTGCCCGACAGTGCAGGAAATTGTCGGCCTGGGCGCCACGATCCTGCGCAGTCCCCGACCGCGATCCGCGCCGGCCGGGTTTGCACCGGGAATTCGACCCCAGAGGTGGAATTTCCGGCACAAATCGCTTCCCCTGGCCGGACGTCACCTGACCCGGGACAGTGCAGGAAATTGTCGGTCCAGCAGGGGGTAATGCGGTGCAGTCCCGGGCCACTAGGGTCGAGCCATGGCCACGATCCTGGGAGCCAACCAGTACGGCAAGGCGGAGAACCGCGTCGTGCGCATCGTCCGCGACACCCCGCGGCACGAGATCCGCGACCTCAACGTGTCGACGTCGCTGCG
This sequence comes from uncultured Actinomycetota bacterium, assembly GCA_963791175.1. Classification (GTDB taxonomy): domain Bacteria; phylum Actinomycetota; class Actinomycetes; order Propionibacteriales; family Nocardioidaceae; genus Nocardioides. Next base: position 101,681 of record CAWBRC010000003.1, on the reverse strand, counting down.
CGGCGACTTCGCCGAGGCGCACACCACCGGCGACCAGGCGCGGTGCTGCCGACCGACACCCAGAAGAACACCGCGTTCGCCTACGCCAAGCTGCACGGCGTCTCCTCGATCGAGGACTACGCGCTCGCGCTCGGCCGGCGGCTGCTCGAGGCCACGCCGGCCGCGAGCGCGGCGCAGGTGCGGGTCGAGGAGTACGCCTGGGACCGGCTCGGCCAGCACGCGTTCGTCCGCCGCGGCGGCGACGTCCGCACCTGCGTGGTCACCGTCGGCCGCGACGAGACGCACGTGCTCGTCCGGGCTGCAGGACCTCGTCGTGCTCAAGTCCACCGACTCGGAGTTCAAGGGGTTCCTCAAGGACGAGTTCACGACCCTGGCCGAGACCGACGACCGGATCCTGGCCACCTCGCTCGATCGCGACGTGGCGGCACACCAGCACCGACGTCGACTGGAACGCGTCGTACGACGACGTGCGCGAGCTGCCTGCTCTCGACCTTCGCCACCACCTACTCCCGGGCGCTGCAGGAGACGCTCTACGCTCATGGGCACGCGCGGTCCTCGAGAGCCAGCCGGAGCATCGCCGAGATCCGGTTCTCGGCGCCCAACAAGCACCACTTCCTCGTCGACTTCTGCGGCTTCGACGTGGACGGGCTGACCAACGACGGCGAGGTGTTCATCGCCGCCGACCGGCCCTACGGCCTGATCGAGGCGCAGGTGACCCGCGACGACGCCCCGCCGGCCGGCGACGCGTGGCTGCACGTGCCGGGGTTCTGCTGATGCCCGCAGACGGCACGGAGACCACCCGCGAGGTCCTGCTGGGCTGCCTGTCGGTGCCGCGCTGGGCCGACGACGTGCTGGCCGGCCAGCCGTACGCCGACCGCGACGCGCTGCTCGCCGCCGCCGACCGGGCCGCCCGCGAGCTCACCGACGAGGAGCTCGACCAGGCGCTGTCCGGTCACCCGCGGATCGGCGAGCGCGGCGGGGCGCAGTCGCCAGCGGAGCAGTCCGGCGTCGACCCGTCGGCCGGCGACACCGCCGCGCGGCTGGCGGCCGGCAACGCGGCGTACGAGGAGCGGTTCGACCGGGTCTTCCTGATCCGCGCGGCCGGCCGCGACGCCGAGGAGATCCTGGCCGAGCTCGACCGGCGGCTGCAGCAACGACGACGCGACCGAGCGCGCCGAGACCGTCGACAACCTGCGCCAGATCGCGCTGCTCCGGCTCGAGACGGCGCTCTGCGTGAGCACCCTGTCCACCCACGTCCTCGACACCGCCGCCGGGCGGCCGGCCGACGGGCATCCGCGGTACGCCTCGAGACCCGCGCGGGCGACGCCGCTCGGCGAGGGCGTCACCGACGCCGACGGCCGGGTCGGCGTCGCTCGGCGGCGAGCTCGACGCGCGGCGACTACGTGCTGCGCTTCGAGACCGGCCCTACGTGCAGGGCTTCTTCCCCGAGGTGGTCGTGGTGTTCACGATCGCCGACCGAGCGGCACCACCACGTGCCGGTGCTGCTCAGCCCCTACGGCTACTCCACCTACCGTGGCAGCTGACCCCTCGACCTGGTCGTCCGCGCCCGGCGCGCGGTCGTCGACGGGGCCGAGGCGCGGCCGTCGCGTCGGCGTCACCGGCGAGCGGATCACCGCCGTCACGGCGTACGACGACGCCGCCGGCCGCCGCCCGGACCGTCGACGCTCGCCGACGACGAGGTGCTGCTGCCCGGCCTGGTCGACACCCACGTGCACGTCAACGAGCCGGGCCGCACCGAGTGGGAGGGGTTCGCGACCGCGACCGCGGGCGGCCGCGGCCGGCGGCGTCACCACGATCGTCGACATGCCGCTCAACTCGGTCCCGCCGACGACCACGGTCGCCGCGCTGCGCGACCAAGCGCGCGGTGGCCGAGGGGCAGGTCGCGCGTCGACGTCGGCTTCTGGGGCGGGGCGGTGCCCGGCAACCTGCGCCGACCTCGCGCCGCTGCACGAGGCCGGGCGTGTTCGGCTTCAAGTGCTTCCTGCTCGACTCCGGCGTCGAGGAGTTCCCGCCACCTCGAGCCCGACGGCGTTCGCCGGCGCGATGGCGCGAGACCGCCCGGATCGGCGCGCTGATGATCGTGCACGCCGAGGACGGCCACCTGCTCGACGAGTCGGCGCTCGACGGCGCCCACTACGCCGGGTTCCTCGCCTCGCGGCCCCGGGCCGCCGAGGAGGCCGCGATCGACCTGGTCATCGAGCGAGCCCGGGCGACCGGCGGCCGGGCCCACGTCGTGCACCTGAGCGGCGCCGACGCCGTGCCGGCCCTGCGCGCGGCCCGCGCAGCCGGCGTCGACGTGCAGCGTCGAGACCTGCCCGCACTACCTGACCTTCGACGCCGAGCACATCGCCGACGGCGCCACCGAGCTCAAGTGCTGCCCGCCGATCCGCGAGGCCGACAACCGCGAGGCGCTGTGGGCCGCGCTCGCCGCGGGCGACATCGACTTCGTCGTCTCCGACCACTCGCCGTGCACCGCCGGACCTCAAGGCAGCGGGGCGGCGGCGACTTCGGCGCCGGCCTGGGGCGGCATCGCCTCGGTCCAGCTCGGGCTGCCCGCGGTGTGGACCGGCGCCCGCGCCCGCGGCCACGCGCTGGCCGACGTGGTGCGCTGGATGGCCACCGCGCCGGCCGACCGGGTCGGGCTGGCCCACAAGGGCCGGATCGAGGTCGGCGCCGACGCCGACCTGGTGCGGTTCGCGCCCGACGAGGAGTTCACCGTCGACGTCGCGCCGGCTGCACCACCGCAACCCGGTCTCGGCGTACGCCGGCCGCCGGCTGGCCGGCGTGGTCCGGGAGACCTGGCTGCGCGGCGTACGGCCGCCGGCCGACGGACGCTGCTCGACGAGGACGACTGCTGCAGGACGAGGAGACGCGATGAGCTACTACGTGCCGAAGGGCGGGCTGCCGCCGCAGACCGCGCTGACCACCGACCGGGCCAGGTTCACCGAGGCGTACGCCGTGATCCCGGCGCGCACGCTGAGCGACATCACCGCGTCGTACCTGCCCGGCTGGGACCGGCACCCGGCTGTGGGTGCTGGCCCGGCCGCTGACCGGCTTCGCCGAGACGTTCAGCCAGTACGTCGTCGAGGTCGTCGCCCGGCGGCGGCTCCGACCACCCCGAGGTCGACCCGGCGGCCGAGGCGCGTGCTGTTCGTGGTCGACGGCGCCCTGACCCTCACCGTCGACGGCACCGAGCACGCGCTCGAGCCCGGCGGCTACGCGTTCCTGCCGCCCGGCATCGCACTGGACGCTGCACAACAGCGGCGACGCGACGGCGACCTTCCACTGGGTCCGCAAGGCCTACCAGCGGGTCGACGGGCTCGACGTGCCCGACGGCCTTCGTGACCAACGAGCGCGACGTGACCCCGATCGACATGCCCGGCACCGACGGCGCCTGGTCGACCACCCGCTTCGTCGACATCGCCGACCTGCGCCACGACATGCACGTCAACATCGTCAACTTCCAGCCCGGCGGCGCCATCCCGTTCCCGGAGACGCACGTGATGGAGCACGGCCTCTACGTGCTCGAGGGCAAGGCGGTCTACCTGCTCAACGAGGACTGGGTCGAGGTCGAGGCCGGCGACTTCATGTGGCTGCGCGCCTTCTGCCCGCAGGCCTGCTACGCCGGCGGGCCCGGGCCGTTCCGCTACCTGCTCTACAAGGACGTCAACCGGCACGTCGGCCTGACGCTCTGAGGCCGATTCGTCTGCGGTCTGACCTCCCATTTCACGCGGGCGGCCCCAGACGAATCGTCGGCGTCGCGTATAGAGTGGTCGGACGGTCCGTTGTTCGCATGGACAACCAGCGGGCCGGTCCCGACCGGGAACCCAACCATGCCGTTCGTCTCTGCGACGGGAGGTGCGGATGGCCGGCATCGTGGTCAACGGAGAGCCGCGTGACCTCCACGGCGTGCCCCTGCACACCAACGCCCTCGACTTCCTGCGCGGCTGCGGGCTGACCGGCGCCAAGGAGGGCTGCGCCGAGGGCGAGTGCGGCGCCTGCTCGGTGCATGGTCGCCCGCCCGGCGCCCGACGGCTCCGAGGCCACCGAGTGGACCGCGATCAACTCCTGCCTGGTCCCGGCCGCGGCGCTCGACGGCCAGGAGGTCGTCACCGCCGAGGGGCTCCCGAGCGGCAGCGCCGGAGCGACCTGCACCCGGTCCAGCACGAGATGGCGGTGCGCGGCGGCTCGCAGTGCGGCTACTGCACGCCCGGCTTCGTCTGCTCGCATGGCCGCGGAGTTCTACCGCGCCGGGCGGGCGGCGACCAACGGCACGGGCCCGGCCGACCACGACCACGGCTACCACGGCGAGAACGGCTTCGACCTGCACGCGATCAGCGGCAACCTGTGCCGCTGCACCGGCTACCGGCCGATCAAGGACGCCGCCTTCGCGCTCGGCTTCCCGGCCGCGGACGACGCGCTCGCGGCCCGTCGTACGGCGCCCGCCCCGGCGCCCGCGGCCGACCCGGCTCGACGACGGCGAGGCCCGCTTCCTCCGGCCGGCCACCCTCGCCGAGGCGCTCCGGCTGCTCCGACGACCACGAGGACGCCGTCGTCGTCGCCGGCAGCACCGACTGGGGCGTCGAGGTCAACCTGCGCGGCCGCCGGGCCGGGCTCGTGGTCGCCGTCGACCGGCTCGCCGAGCTGCGCGGCTTCGTCGGTGACCGACGCGAGGTCCGGATCGGCGCCGGCGCTCACGCTGACCGAGGTCGAGCGCCGCCTCGGCGGCCGGCTGCCGCTGGCTCGGCCGCTGATGCCGCAGTTCGCCTCGCCGCTGATCCGCAACGGCGCCACCCTCGGCGGCAACCTCGGCACCGGCTCGCCGATCGGCGACGCCCCGCCGGTGCTGCTCGCGCTCGACGCGTCCGTGGTGCTGGCCTCGACCGAGGGGGAGCGCGACCGTTGCCGCTCGCCGACTACTTCACCGGCTACCGCGAGTCCGTGCGCCGCCCCGGCGAGCTGATCACCGAGGTCGTCGTGCCGCTGCCGGCCGGCCGGGCTGACCGCGTTCCACAAGATCGCCAAGCGGCGCCTTCGACGACATCTCCATCGGTCGCGGTCGGCTTCGCGGTCGACGTGGCGGACGGCCGCGTCGCGCAGGGCGCGGATCGGGCTCGGCGGCGTGGCCGCGACGCCGATCCGGGCGCTGGCCACCGAGGCCGCGCTCGAGGGGCGGCCGTGGACGCCAGGAGACGGTCGACGCCGCCGCCGAGGTGCTCGGCGGCGAGGGCACGCCGATCTCCGACCAGCGGGCCAGCGCCGACTACCGCGCGGCGATGCTGGGCCAGTCGCTGCGCAAGCTGTTCGCGGAGGCGACGGGATGACCACCCACACCGACAGTGCAGGAACTTCGACCCCTGAGGTCGAACTCCGGTGCAGTCCCGCTCAGCCGCCGCCCCGACGACGCCGTCGTCGGCGAGGCGCTGCCCCACGAGAGCGCGGCGCTGCACGTCACCGGGCACGCGCTCTACACCGACGACCTCGTCGGCCGGCACCGCGACGTGCTGCACGCCCACCCGGTGCAGGCGCCGCACGCGCACGCGCGGGTCACCCGGCTCGACGCCGCCGCCGGCGTACGACGTCCCGGGCGTGGTCCGGGTGCTCACCGCCGCCGACGTGCCCGGCGTCAACGACGCCGGCATCAAGCACGACGAGCCGCTGTTCCCCTCCGAGGTCATGTACGACGGCCACTCGGTCTGCTGGGTGCTCGGCGAGACCCTCGAGGCGGCCCGGCGCGGTGCCGCGGCGGTCGAGGTCGACTACGAGCGGCTGCCGTCGCTGGTCACCGTCGAGGAGGCGATCGCGGCCGAGAGCTTCCAGGGCGCCCGGCCGACGATGGTCCGCGGCGACGCGGCCGCGGGTCTGGCCCGGGCCACGCACGTCTTCGAGGGCGTGACCGCGATGGCCGGGCAGGAGCACTTCTACCTCGAGACGCACTGCTCGCTGGCCACCGTCGACGAGGCCGGCCAGGTCTTCGTGCAGTCCAGCACCCAGCACCCGACCGAGACCCAGGAGATCGTCGCGCACGTGCTCGGCGTCCCGAGCCACGCGGTGACCGTGCAGTGCCTGCGGATGGGCGGCGGCTTCGGCGGCAAGGAGATGCAGCCGCACGGGCTCGCGGCGGTCGCGGCGCTCGGCGCCACCCTCACCGGGCGGCCGGTCCGGCTGCGGCTGACCCGGCAGCAGGACATGACGATGACCGGCAAGCGGCACGGCTTCCACGCGACGTGGAAGGTCGGGTTCGACGACGACGGCCGGTTCACCGGCGCTCGAGGCCACGCTGACCTCCGACGGCGGCTGGAGCCTCGACCTCTCCGAGCCGGTGCTGTCGCGGGCGCTGTGCCACGTCGACAACGCCTACTGGATCCCCGACGTCGCTCGTGCACGGCCGGGTCGCGCAGACCCACAAGACCTCGCAGACCGCGTTCCGCGGCTTCGGCGGCCCGCAGGGGATGCTGGTGATCGAGGACATCATCGGCCGCTGCGCACCGCTGCTCGGGCTCGACCCGGCCGAGCTGCGCCGCCGCAACTTCTACGTCGAGGGCAGGCCACGCCGTACGGCCAGCCGGTGCGGCACCCCGAGCGGCTCGTCGCCGCCTGGGACCAGGTCACCTCCTCGGCCGACCTCGGCCGCGCGCCGGGCCGAGATCGCGGCCTTCAACGCCGCCCACCCCCACACCAAGCGCGGGCTGGCGATCACGCCGGTGAAGTTCGGCATCTCGTTCAACTTCACGACGTTCAACCAGGGCGGCGCGCTGGTGCACGTCTACAAGGACGGCTCGGTGCTGATCAACCACGGCGGCACCGAGATGGGCCAGGGGCTGCACACCAAGATGCTCCAGGTCGCGGCCACCGCGCTCGGGCTGCCGCTCGAGAAGGTCCGGCTCGCGCCGACCCGCACCGACAAGGTGCCCAACACCTCGGCCACCGCCGCGAGCGCCGGCGCCGACCTCAACGGCGGCGCGGTCAAGGACGCCTGCGAGCAGATCCTGAGCCGGCTGGTGCCGGTGCGCGCCGAGCTGCCCGGACGCCTCGTGGGAGGAGCTCGTCGCCGCGGCGTACCACCAGCCGGATCCAGCTCTGGGCGGCCGGCTTCTACAAGACCGAGGGGCTCAGCTGGGACCTCTCCACGATGACCGGCTCGCCGTTCAAGTACTTCGCGTACGGCGTCGCGGCGGCCGAGGTCGAGGTGGACGGCTTCACCGGCGCCTACACGACCCGCCGGGTCGACATCGTGCACGACGTCGGCGACAGCCTCTCGCCGCTGGTCGACCTCGGCCAGATCGAGGGCGGCTTCGTGCAGGGCGCCGGCTGGCTGACCCTCGAGGACCTGCGCTGGGACGAGTCGACGGGCCGGGCCGCGGCCGGCTGACGACGCAGGCGGCGTCGACCTACAAGCTCCCGTCGTTCTCCGAGATGCCGGCGGAGTTCAACGTCGCGCTGCTCGAGCGCGCCCACGAGGACGGCGTGGTCTACGGCTCGAAGGCGGTCGGCGAGCCGCCGCTGATGCTGGCCTTCAGCGTCCGCGAGGCGCTGCGCGACGCGTGCGCGGCGTTCGGGCCGGCCGGCCGCACCGTCGAGCTCGCCTCGCCGGCCACGCCCGAGGCCGTCTACTGGGCGCTGACCGCGGTCGGCGGCGCCGGGAGGCGCCGTGACGACGTGGTTCGAGGCCGTGGCCGCGCTGCGGTCGGCGCGCGAGGCCGGCGTCCTGGTGACCGTCTCCGAGGTGCGCGGCCACGCGCCGCGGGAGGCCGGCGCCAAGATGGTCGTCTCGGCCTCGGAGACCTGGGCCTCGATCGGCGGCGGCAACCTCGAGGAGGAGGCGGTACGCCGCGCGCGCGAGCTGCTCACCTCCGGCGCGGTCGGGCCGGAGTCGTTCACCGCGAACCTCTCCGACAAGGCGCCGTTCCAGCACGGCGTGCAGTGCTGCGGTGGCGAGGTGACGCGTGCTGCTCGAGCCGCTGCCCGTCGTACCGTCCGTCGCGATCTTCGGCGTCGGCCACGTCGGCCTCGAGCTGGCTCGCATCCTGGCCCGGCACGACCTCGACCTGCACCTGGTCGACTCCCGCTCGGCGCACCTGACCGAGGCCGAGCTCGCCCCGCTCGCCGACGCGGTCGCCGCGGTGCACGCGCACCACGTGCCGGTGCTCCCCGAGCTGGTGCTGGCCGAGCTGCCGCCGGGCACCCGGGTGCTGGTGCTGACCCACGACCACGCCGAGGACCTCGCGATCGTCGACGCGGCGCTGCGCTGCGACCACCTCGGCGCCGATCGGGCTGATCGGCTCCTCGGCCAAGTGGGCCCGGTTCCGGACCCAGCTGCTCGCGTCGGTCCCGGCCGAGGTCGTCGACCGCGTCGAGACGCCGATCGGGCTGCCCGGCGTCACGTCGAGCAAGGAGCCGGCGGCGATCGCGGTCTCGGTCGCGGCGGCGCTGCTCGCCGCGTTCGAGCGCGAGGGCGCGCCGTCGGCCCAGCGGCTCCCGTGACCGGCCGAGAATGACGACCTTCCGCGGCACCTTCCTCGACACCCCGCGCAGCCCCTTCACCGGCGGGCACCTGCGCGCGGAGGCCGACCTCGCCCTCGTGGTGGAGGACGGCGTCATCGTCGCGCGCGAGCCCTTCTCCGAGGCCGTGCACGGCGCCGACGTGGTCGGACCTGCGCGAGGGGCTGGTGCTGCCCGGGCTTCGTCGACACCCACGTGCACTACCCGCAGGTCCGCGCCATCGGCGGGCTCGGGATGCCGCTGCTCGACTGGCTCGAGAAGTGCGCGCTGCCCGAGGAGGCCCGGCTCGCCGACCCGGCGTACGCCGCCTCGGTCGCCACCGACTTCGTCTCCGGCCTGGCCCGGGCCGGCACCACCACCGCGCTGGTCTTCGGCTCGCACTTCGCCGGCGCCGTGGACGCGCTGTTCACCGAGGCCACCCGGGTCGGGCTGCGCGTCACCTCGGGGCTGGTGCTGTCCGACCGGATCCTGCGCGAGGACCTCTTCACCACGCCGGAGCGGGCCTACGCCGAGGGGCTGGAGCTGGCCAAGCGCTGGCACGGCGTGGGCCGGACCCGCTACGCCGTCACGCCGCGGTTCTCGCTCTCCTGCACCGAGCCGCTGCTCGAGTCGGCGGGCGCGCTGCTGGCCGACCAGCCGGACCTGTGGTTCACCTCCCACCTCAACGAGAACGTCGAGGAGATCGAGGGGGTCCGCCAGCTGTTCGGCTGCGACTACACGACGTCGTACGAGCGGGCCGGGCTGCTCGGGCCGCGCAGCGTGCTCGCCCACAACGTGCACCCCACCCTGCCCGAGCTGATGTCGCTCGGGCGGCTCGGCGCCGCCGTCGCGCACTGCCCGACCTCCAACGCTGCGCTCGGCAGCGGACTGTTCCCGCTCGGCTCCCACCTCGCCCTCGGCGTCCGGGTCGCGCTCGGCTCCGACGTCGGCGCCGGCACCGGCTTCTCGCTGTTCAAGGAGGGGCTGCAGGCCTACTTCGTCCAGCAGCTCCTCGGCCGCGACGGCCACAAGCTCTCCGCGCGGCACCTGCTCCACCTGGCCACCGCCGCCGGCGCCGACGTGCTCGGCCTGTCCGACGTCATCGGCGACTTCTCGGTCGGCAAGGAGTTCGACGCCCTCTGGCTGCGCCCGCCGGCCGGCTCGCACGCTCGACGTGGCGCTCCGCCACGCCGACTCCCACGACGACGCGCTGGCCAAGGCCTTCGCGCTGGCCGGCCCGGCCGACGTGGCCGCCACCTGGGTGGCGGGGGAGCGTATCGCCGTGGGGCGATAGTCGCTGACGTTCTGGTGATCCGGGCGGCGCAGTGATCCGGGCGGCGTGTCGCGGACGGAAGGTCAGGGACTATCCGGACAGGGCCGCCGCCCACCCGCGCCTCGTCCCCGGTGGCGAGCAGGTCGAGCAGCGCGCCGCGGAGCAGCGCCAGCGCCCGCGTGCGCTCGGCCCCGCCCGCCACGGTGCGGCGTACCGCGGCGGGCTGGGCGCGAGCCAGGACCGCGAGCCAGTCCTCGACGGTGTGCTGGGCGAAGCCGGCCCACGGGCCGCCGGGGTCGACGAGCGAGCGCGCGTACGCCTCCACCCAGAGCACCAGAAGCCGTCGGTGCTGGGGCGCGCTCAGCCACTCCCACAGGGTCGCGGTGACGGCGTCGAGGCCCTCGCCGGTGACGCCCTCGAGCGCGGCGAGCTCGTCGCGGCGGGCGCGGGCCAGCAGCTCGCCCACCAGCCCCTCCTTGGACCCGAACAGGTAGATGAGCACCCGCGGGCTGCTGCCGACCGCCGTGGCCAGCGGGCGCAGGGAGAGGTCGGCGAGGCCGTGCTCCAGCACGAACTCGTAGGCCTTCTCCAGCAGCTCCTCGCGCCTCGCCGTCACTCGCGCTAGCCTAACTGAAACAGTCGTTTCAGTAAGGGGGATCGCCGATGGGTGTCGTGGTTCGAGCCGCCGACCGGCCCGGCGACCTGGGCTGGATGGTCTGGCAGCACGGCGAGGTGTACGCCGCGACGCTGGGCTGGGACACCTCGTTCGAGGCGCTGGTGGCCCGGATCGTCGCCGACTTCGCCGCGGCCCCGCCCGACCCACGGCGGGCGGGGTGGGTCGCCGAGCTCGACGGGCGCCGCGTGGGGTGCGTGCTGTGCGTGCCCGGCGCCGAGCCGACGCAGGCGGTGCTGCGGATCCTGCTGGTCACCCCGGACGCCCGCGGCCACGGCGCCGGCGCGGCCCTCGTGGACACGTGCGTCGCCCAGGCCCGCGCGGCCGGCTGCACCGAGCTGACGCTCTGGACCAACGACGTGCTCGCCTCGGCCCGGCGGATCTACGAGGCGGCGGGCTTCGAGCTGGTCGACGCCGAGCGGCACCACTCGTTCGGCCAGGACCTGGTCGGGCAGCACTGGCGGCTGGCGCTGGCCTGACGTCAGACGACCGTCGCCCGGACCAGCAGGTAGTCGTACTGCACGCCGCCGCGCGCGGCGTACTCGTCGCGGAAGAACGCCGTCAGGTCGTGGGCCAGCGTGAGCTGACGCTCCGGCGCCAGGCCGGCCAGCGTGACGACCACCGGCGGGAAGCTGGTCAGGTAGAGCTCGGCGAGCTCCTCGGGCGTGCCGTCGAAGGCCGCCCGCACCACGGCGGCCTCGGTGACCAGGTCGTCGACCCCGCTCCCGAAGAGCTCGGCCACCCGCGCCGGGTCGCCCCAGGCCGTGGGCGAGGGCCCCGGAGGCGGCGGTGGCACGTACGGCGACATCACCTCGAAGAAGCGCTGCGCGCTGCCGTCCGGGGTCCAGTTGGTCATCGCGACGGTCCCGCCGGGGCGGCACACCCGGACCAGCTCGTCGGCGGTCGCCTGCTGGTCCGGCGCGAACATCGCCCCGATCGCCGACAGGACCACGTCGTAGGACGCGTCGGGGAACGGCAGCGCCGAGGCGTCCGCGGTCCGCCACTCGAGGTCGAGCCCGCGCTCCCGGGCCGTCTGCTCGCCGATCTCGAGCAGCTCCGGGGTGAGGTCGGTGGCGGTCACCCGGGCGCCCGCCGCCGCCGCGCGGAGGCTGGCGGCGCCGGTGCCGGCGGCCACGTCGAGCACCCGGTCGCCCGGCCCGAGACCGCTCCACTCCACCAGCCGGTGCGCCTGGTCGACGATCAGGTCGCTGATCCGGCGGTACTGGCCGCTCGCCCACAGGGCCCGGACGGGACTGTCGCCGCTCATCCCGCCATCGTCGGACGCCTGCGGCGCGTTGGGAAGGCCGACCTCAGCGGGTCAGCCGGCTGTGGGCGGCGTCGAGGATCCCCGGTACGGCGTGCCGGTGCAGCGGGGCGACCACCGCCCACACCGCCCGGCCGGCCGGGTTGCGGAACCGCACCAGCGTCGTCACCCGCGCGGCGCCCGGCTCGGCCTCGAAGACCAGCCGTCCCTCGAGGTGCCACGACGTCGCGCCCAGCACCAGGCGGTCGGACCGCCGGTCGACGACCGTCCACCCGGCGACGTGGTCGGGCGCCGGCACCGGGCCGAACCGCAGCTGCAGCACGCCGCGCCAGACGCGCTGCTGGGCGGCGATGGCCCGGCCGGGTGTCGGCTCGAACGCCGCGCGCGCCCACTGCTCGGCGGTGAAGGGATCCGGGCTCGGCACCCGGAACGAGTCGCTGTAGTCGCAGCCCGGCAGCGCCGCGCGGGCGTCCACGGCCACGTCGACCTCGGAGGTGTGCGCCATGCCTCCACCCGACCACGCGGCGTACGGCCCACGCGTCGGTCCACGGGCGGAGCTCCGCGCGGCGTACCTCCGCCCACGGTCGGTGGTTGAGGAGCTTGCGCAGCACGCGTCTCGAAGCCTCCGCCGCGTCGGCTGGAGCCGATCCTGCGGTCATCTCGACGGGCTCGATGTCCGGTGGCCCGGTCCCGGGCAACACAAACCTGGTGAGCGGCGTCGGTGGACATTTGTAGGGTCAACGACGTGACGGACGCGATGATCTCGGCGCGCGGGCTGCGCAAGTCCTTCGGCGACTTCGAGGCCGTGAAGGGCATCGACGTCGAGGTCCGCCGGGGCGAGGCGTTCGGCTTCCTCGGACCCAACGGCGCGGGGAAGTCGAGCACGATGCGGATGATCGCGGCCGTCTCGCCGGTGAGCGGGGGAGAGCTGCGGATCCTCGGGATGGACCCGGCCGTCGACGGGCCGGCCATCCGCGGCCGGATCGGCGTCTGCCCGCAGGAGGACACCCTCGACACCGAGCTCAACGTCCGCGACAACCTCTACATCTACGGCCGCTACTTCGGCATCGCGAAGGACGAGGTCAACCGCCGGGCCGACGAGCTGCTCGACTTCGTGCAGCTGACCGACAAGGCCACGAGCAAGGTCGACGACCTCAGCGGCGGCATGAAGCGGCGGCTCACCATCGCCCGCAGCCTCATCAACAACCCGGAGATCCTGCTCCTCGACGAGCCGACGACCGGCCTCGACCCGCAGGCCCGGCACGTGCTCTGGGACCGACTGTTCCGCCTCAAGCAGTCCGGGGTGACGCTGGTCCTGACCACGCACTACATGGACGAGGCAGAACAGCTCGCGGACCGGCTCGTGGTCATGGACAAGGGCGTCATCGTGGCCGAGGGCTCGCCTCTCGAGCTGATCCGTCAGCACTCGACGCGCGAGGTCGCCGAGCTGCGGTTCGGCGTGGCCGAGGAGGGCCAGGACCATTCCGCCGTCGCCGAGAAGGTCGCCGACCTCGGTGACCGGGTCGAGGTGCTGCCCGACCGGCTCCTGGTCTACAGCGCCGACGGCGACGCCGTCATCGCCCAGGTCCACGAGCGCGGGCTGCAGCCGGCCGCCACCCTGGTACGCCGCAGCACGCTCGAGGACGTCTTCCTCCGCCTCACCGGCCGGACGCTGGTCGACTGATGGCCGCGACGGTCGCGAGCCCGACCCACCGGCTGCCACTCCTCGACGGCATCCGGCGCCAGGTCGGCTACTGGACGGTGGTCTACCAGCGCACCTGGCGGGCCACGGTCGTCACCTCGTTCCTCGCACCCCTGCTGTACGTCGTCGCGATGGGGGTCCTGCTGGGCGGCTTCATCGACGCCGACCCCGACGTCCTCGAGGGTGCGACGTCGTACTTCGACTTCGTCGTGCCCGGGTTGATCGCCGCGCACGCGATGCAGACCGCGGTGGGCGAGACGACGTTCCCGGTCATGGGCATGATCAAGTGGCAGCGCATCTACGACTCGATGCTGGCCACGCCGCTGGCCTGCCGCGACCTGGTGGCGGCGCACCTGTCGTTCGTGCTGTTCCGGCTGGCCACGACCTGCGCGGTCTACGGCCTGGTCATGGTGCCGTTCGGCGTCTACGGCAGCTGGTGGGGGCCGTTCCTGGCCTTCCTCTCCCAGCTGCTCGTCGGGATGACCTTCGCCGTCTGGGTCTACGGCTACAGCGCCCGGCTGACCTCCGAGGAGGGGTTCGGGGTGCTGTTCCGGCTCGGCGTCTTCCCGCTGTTCCTGTTCAGCGGGGCGTTCTTCCCGATCAGCAACCTCGGCACCGTCGGCGAGTGGATCGCTCGGTGCACCCCGCTGTGGCACGGCGTCAACCTCTCGCGGATGTTCGCCCTCGACCACGTCACCTGGTGGGTGGCCGCCGTCAACGTGGCCTACCTCGCCGTCCTCACCGTCATCGGCTGGTTCTGGGCGGTTTCCGGCCTCGAGAAGCGGCTCGTGTCGTGACCGCCCTCGACCGGTGCAGCCGCTCGGCGCCTTCGAGGCCACCCGGCTGCTGGTCCAGCGCAACTACATCGTCTACCGCAAGAACTGGAAGCTGTTCATCAGCGGCTTCTTCGAGCCGTTCTTCTACCTGCTCTCCATCGGCATCGGTGTGGGCCAGCTGATCGACACCTTCGATTTCAACGGCCGGCAGGTTCCCTACGCCGAGTTCGTCGCGCCCGGGATGCTCGCCGCCTCGGCGCTCAACGGTGCCCTGCATCGACGCGACCTACAACACCTTCTTCAAGCTCCGCTTCATGAAGCTCTACGACCAGATGCTCGCCACGCCGCTCACCACCCTTGACGTCGCCCGCGGTGAGATCGCGTGGAGCCAGCTGCGTGGGTCGGCGTACGCCGCAGCGTTCCTGGTGATCATGACCGCGATGGGGCTGGTGCACTCGTGGTGGGCGGTGCTGGCCTTCCCGGCCACGCTGCTGATCGGCTTCGCCTCGAGCGCGGTCTGCATGGCGGCCACGACGTACATGAAGAGCTGGCAGGACTTCGACAAGATCACCCTGGTGCAGCTGCCGATGTTCCTGTTCTCGGGCACGTTCTTCCCGATCAGCGCGTTCCCGACGCCCGTGCAGTGGGTGGTCGAGTGCACGCCGCTCTACCGCGGCGTCGTGCTCTGCCGCGAGCTCACCACGGGCGCCCTGACGTGGGCCTCGGCCGTCTCGGTGGTCTACCTGCGTGCTGATGGGGCTGGCCGGGCTGCTCGTCGTGCGCCGGCGGCTCGATGTGCTGCTGCTGACCTGACCCTTGTCGTTCTTCACGACGAACGGCTTCCCGGTGGTCACCGAGACGAAGCGCCACATGTCTCCGTCGACGTGCTCGGCCTCGACCTCGCGGAAGTGGGCGCGACCGGTCCGGGCTGCGGTTGCGTCATGCGGATGGAGCACCCGCTTGCTCGGATCGTCTGACGCAAAGACCCACCGCCCCGCCAGCGGTCACGGCAGCGTGAGGCCCCACAGGGCGGTGTCGACCCAGCGGTCGAACTTCCAGCCGACCTCGGGCAGCACGCCGAGCCGCGAGAAGCCGCAGGCCCGGTGCAGCGCCTCGCTGGCGTCGTTGGGCAGCGCAATGACCGCCAACACCTGGTGGACCCCGTCGGTGCGCAGCCGGCCGAGCAGCTCGTCGTACAGCGCGCGGCCCACGCCGCGGCCGCGCGCCGAGGCGTCGAGGTACACCGAGACCTCGCGGGTGCGGTCGTACGCCGGCCGCGGGCGGTACGTCGAGGAGTACGCGTAGCCGACCACCTCGTCGTCGGCGGTGGCCACGAGCACGTGGTCGCCGCGCGCGGTGCTGCCCAGCCGGGCCTCCCAGTAGGACCGCGGCGGCGGCTCGAGGTCGAAGGTGGAGATCGCGGTGCGTACCTGGTCGTCGTAGATGGCCGCGATTCGCGGGAGGTCGGCAGGATCTGCGCTGCGCACCGTCACGGGCTCCATGATGATGGGCCCATGACCGCGCCGCGCACGGAGCCCACCATCGAGCCGGACACCAAGGACTGGACCTGGGTGCTCCGCGAGCCCTGCCCCGAGTGCGGCTTCGTGGCCGCCGACCTCGACCGCGGCGACCTCGGCCGGCTGCTCCGTGACGACGCGGCCGGCTGGGTCGCGGTGCTGGGCCGGCCGGAGGCGGTCGAGCGGCCGGACCCGACCACCTGGTCGCCGCTCGAGTACGCGTGCCATGTCCGCGACGTGCACCGGGTCTTCGGGGAGCGGCTGGCGCTGATGCTCGACGAGGACGAGCCGACCTTCCCCAACTGGGACCAGGACGTCACCGCGGTCGAGCAGCGCTACGACCTCCAGGACCCGGCCCTCGTCGGCCCCGAGCTGGTCGAGGCGGCCGGGGCGGTCGCCGCGCGGTACGACGCCCTGGCCGACGCGCCCGAGGAGACCTGGGCCCGCCGCGGGCTGCGCTCCAACGGCAGCGAGTTCACCGTCGACTCGATCGCGCGCTACCACCTGCACGACGTGCTGCACCACAGTCACGACGTCCGGGCCCTGGCCGCCCGCGCCACCGCGGCGGCGTACGACGGGGACGCGGAGGCGTTCAGCGAGGCGGTGGCCCAGCTCAACGACGAGGTGCGCGCCGACCTGGACTGGCTCGCCACGGCGGTGGGGCCCGGGGGAGTGGTGCTCGAGATCGGCAGCGGCGGCGGCCGGGACGCGCTGGCGCTCGAGGAGCGCGGGGTGCGGGTCCGGCGGACCGACGTCTCGCCGGGCTTCGTCGAGCGGCTGCACGCGCAGGGGTACGCCGCCGACGTGCTCGACCCGCTCACCGACGACCTGGGCGGCCCGTACGACGGCGTCTGGGCGTGCGCGAGCCTCCTCCACGTGGCCCGGACCGACCTGCCGGTGGTGCTGGCCCGGCTGGCCGAGGCCACCCGCGACGGCGGCGTCCTGGCGGCCTCGCTCAAGGAGGGCGACGGCGAGGAGTGGTCCGTGCACGGGCACGTCCGGGGCGCGCGGCGGTTCGTCTACTGGCGCGCCGAGCCGCTCCGGGAGGCCTTCGAGACGGCCGGCTGGCGGGTCGACGAGCAGGACTCCCGGCTCGGCCACAACGGACAGTCCTGGCTCACGATCCGCGCGTCCCGCCACACCGCTTGAGCGGATCTGCTCTAATACTTCCTAAAGTCGACCAAATTACAAGACTTTAGGAAGAGGAGGGGCCGTGCTGGCGACCGACGTGCACCAACACCTGTGGCCGGACGAGCTCGTGGACCGGCTGCGCGCCCGGACCCGGCCGCCGTTCCTGCGCGGCTGGACCCTGCACACCGACGGCGAGCCGCCGTACGACGTGGACCCGACCGCGCACGACCCGCAGGCCCGGGTGGCGCTCGACGACCAGGACGGCATCGGGACGGCCTGTGTCAGCCTCTCCGCGCCCCTCGGGATCGAGTCGCTCCCGCGCCGCGACGCGGCCCCGCTGATCCGGGCCTGGCACCGCGGCGTCGCCGGACTGCCGGACCACTTCCGCGCCTGGGCGTCCGTGCCCGCGAGCGAGCCGGACCTGGAGGGGCTGCGCGGGCTGCTGGGCGACCCCCGCTACGTCGGCCTCCAGCTCCCGGCCACCCAGCTCCTCACCCCGGCCGCGTGGGAGCGCGCGGCCGCGGTGCTGGCCGTCGCCGAGGACGCCGGCGTACCCGTCCTCGTCCACCCCGGCCCGGTCCCGCGGGCGCCGCTGGACCGGGACCTGCCCGGCTGGTGGGCGCCCGTGGTCGGGTACACCGGCCAGCTCACCGCGGCGTGGTGGAGCTGGCAGGCGGTGGCCGGCCGGGAGCTGTTCCCGCGCCTGCGGGTGGTCTTCGCCGCCGCGGCCGGGCTGGCCCCCGTGCACCACGAGCGGCACCAGCTCCGCGGCGGCGACCCGCGGCCGGTCGACCCGCAGATCTACGTCGACACCTCCGGCTACGGACCGCGCGCCCTCGACGCCGTGGTCCGGGTCCTGGGCATCGACGCGCTGGTGCTGGGCTCGGACCGGCCCTACGCCGCGCCCCTCGACGAGCTGTTCGGCGCCGCCGCCACCCACGCGGTCCGCGTCACCAACCCCGCCCGCCTGCTGGGCACCACACGATCAGGAGAGCTGACATGGCCGTCCGCGAGCTGACCTGGACCGACCGCGCCGGCGTACCGACCGACCGCGACCTGGCCCCCGACGAGCTGGAGCGGCTGGCGGACCACGTCGCCTTCCACTCCGAGGACTGGGCCCACCACGTGGCCTTCGACGCCCACGAGCGGGTCTACGTCTCGCTGCACCGCGACAGCCACGTCGACGTCTGGCTGCTCTGCTGGACGCCCGAGAACGACACCGGGTGGCACGACCACGACGTCTCCTCGGGCGCGGTCTCGGTGGTCTCCGGCGAGCTCGTCGAGAACAACCTCACGCTCACCGACGGCGCCCGCGAGCGCCGGGTCGGGGCGGGGACGACCTTCTCGTTCGGCCCGGACCACATCCACCGGCTCAACGGGGCGGTCCACGGGTCGGTCTCGGTGCACGCCTACAGCCCGCCGCTGTGGCGGATGGGCCAGTACCGCGTCGACGACGACGGCACCCTCAAGCGGGTCTCGCTGTCGTACGCCGACGAGCTGCGACCCATCTGACGACCTCGGGACCCGGCCGGTGGAAGGGGCTGCCTAGGGTGTGCGCGTGAGGCACACCGAGTTCTGGTCGCGGATGGAGGACGCCCTCGGATCGGCGTACTGCCGCTCGTGGGCCGGCCGCCACGTGCTCGCGGACCTCGACGGACGGACCGCCCAGGAGGCGCTCGACGCGGGCGTCCCGCCCAAGCAGGTCTGGGCCGCGGTGTGGCAGGCCCTCGACCTCCCGGCCCACCAGAAGTGAGCGTCGCGGACGTCGCCGTCATCGGCGGCACGGGCTTCTACTCCTTCCTCGCGGACGCCGAGGAGCACGCCGTCACCACGCCGTACGGCGACCCGTCGGCGCCGGTCGCGGTGGGCACCGTGGCCGGCCGACGGGTGGCGTTCCTCCCGCGCCACGGCCGGCACCACGACCACCCTCCCCACGCGATCCCCTACCGCGCCAACCTCTGGGCGCTGCGGTCGCTCGGCGTCCGGCAGGTGCTCGCGCCCTGCGCGGTGGGCGGCCTGTCGGCCACGGTCGCGCCGGGCGACGTCGTGGTCCCCGACCAGCTCGTCGACCGGACGACCGCCCGCGTGGCGTCGTACGTCGAACGGGGCGCCACCCACGTGCCCTTCGCCGACCCCTACTGCCCGCGGGTCTCCGACGCCCTGGTCGCCGCGGCCCCCGACGTCCGGCGCGGCGGGACCATGGTCGTCATCGAGGGGCCGCGGTTCTCGACCCGCGCCGAGTCGCAGTGGTACGCCGCCCAGGGCGGCACCCTCATCAACATGACCGGCGCCCCCGAGGCGGCCCTCGCGCGGGAGCTGCGCACCTGCTACGCCGCCCTGGCCCTGGTGACCGACATGGACGCCGGCGTCGAGGGCGAGGCGGGCGTGGGCCAGGAGGAGGTGTTCGCGCGGTTCCGGGAGAACCTCGAGCGGCTCACCGGCCTGCTCACCGCCGCCATCGCCGCGCTGCCCGACCCCGACGGCTGCACCTGCTCGACCTGGGCGGACGGCCTCGAGCTCAGCTACGACGTCCCCTGAGTCGTTGCCTGCGGCGTGTCGCCGCGTGATCGAACACCTGTTCGGCTAGTTTCTGTCCACAGGTGCGACGCCGGGGCAGCTTCTCCACAACCCGACGGCCGGTAGGACCGGCTGTCGGCGGCGATCCCTAGCGTCGAAGGAGCACCTCACCCTCACGACACAGGAAGGCACGCCACATGGCTGGAGGAGACCGCGAGAAGGCGCTTGACGCCGCACTCGCCAACATCGAGCGTCAGTTCGGCAAGGGCTCGGTGATGCGGCTCGGCGACGAGACCCGCGCACCGCTCGAGGTGATCCCGACCGGAGCCATCGCGCTCGACATCGCGCTCGGCATCGGCGGCCTGCCGCGCGGCCGGGTCGTGGAGATCTACGGGCCGGAGTCCTCCGGCAAGACGACCGTCGCCCTGCACGCGGTGGCCAACGCCCAGCGGGCCGGCGGCATCGTCGGCTTCATCGACGCCGAGCACGCGCTCGACCCGGAGTACGCCAAGGCCCTCGGTGTCGACACCGACGCCCTGCTGGTCTCCCAGCCCGACTCCGGTGAGCAGGCGCTCGAGATCGCCGACATGCTGATCCGCTCCGGAGCGCTCGACCTGATCGTGATCGACTCCGTGGCCGCGCTGGTGCCGCGCGCGGAGATCGAGGGCGAGATGGGCGACAGCCACGTCGGCCTCCAGGCCCGGCTGATGAGCCAGGCGCTGCGCAAGATGACCGGTGCCCTCAACAACTCCGGCACCACCGCGATCTTCATCAACCAGCTGCGCGAGAAGATCGGCGTCATGTTCGGCTCGCCCGAGACGACCACCGGTGGCCGGGCGCTGAAGTTCTACTCCTCGGTCCGCCTCGACGTGCGCCGTATCGAGACCCTCAAGGACGGCACCGACATGGTCGGCAACCGGACCCGCTGCAAGGTCGTGAAGAACAAGGTGGCCCCGCCGTTCAAGCAGGCCGAGTTCGACATCATGTACGGCAAGGGCATCAGCCGCGAGGGCGGCCTGATCGACGTCGGTGTCGAGGCGGGGATCATCCGCAAGGCCGGCGCCTGGTACACCTACGAGGGCGACCAGCTCGGCCAGGGCAAGGAGAACTCCCGCAGCTTCCTCAAGGACAACCCCGACCTCGCCAACGAGATCGAGAAGAAGATCCTCGAGAAGCTCGGCGTCGGCCCCTCGGTCGCCGACGAGGCACCGGCCGAACCGGCCGAACCGGTCGGCGTCGACGACTTCTGATGGAGCCGGGCCGACGAGGGCTGCGGTGGCTGACGGTGGTGGAGGAGGGCGCTCTGCGCCCGTCCCTCGCGGTGGTTGAGGAGGGCGCGCTGCCCGTCCGAGCCACGGGGCCTGACGGTGGTTGAGGAGGGCGCGCTGCGCCCGTCTCGAAACCCCGCAACCCGGGGCTGGGACCCGATCCGTCCTGGCCCCGGGCGCCGAGCTTGCCGACACCACCCGGGAGGACCGCGATGACCGCCGCCGAGGACCGGCCCCCGCCGGACTGGCTCGGGGACGTCACCTCCGGCGTGGACGTGTGGACCCGGGGTGCCGCTCACCCCGATCCGGCCGCCGGCGCGCCGCCACCCGATCCCGTCGCGGACGGGCCGGACGCCGACCCCGAGTCGGTGGCCCGGACGATCCTGCTCGACCAGCTGACCGGGCGGGCCCGCAGCCGCAAGGAGCTCAGCGACAAGCTGAAGACCAAGCACGTCCCGCCCGAGGTCGCCACCCGCCTCCTCGACCGCTTCGAGGAGGTCGGGCTGGTCGACGACGGCGCCTTCGCCCGCACCTGGGTCAGCCAGCGCCAGTCCGCCTCCGGTGGCGGCAAGGGGCTGGCCCGGCGCGCCCTGGCCCACGAGCTGCGCCGCAAGGGCGTCGACGACGAGACTGCCCGGGAGGTCCTCGACGAGCTCGACCCCGCCGCCGAGGAGAACGCCGCCCGCGAGCTGGTCCGCCGCAAGCTGCGCTCGCTGTCCCGCGTCGACGACCAGACCGCCACCCGCCGCCTCGTCGGCATGCTCGCCCGCAAGGGCTACCCCTCCGGCCTGGCCTTCGCCGTGGTGAGGAGCGCCCTGGCCGACCGCGCCACCGATCTCAGCGACGACGTCTCCGACCTCGACCCCGACGCCCTCGACTCACCCTGACGCCGGCGGCCTCAGGGCGACACTCCGAGGGCGGCCCACGCCGCATCGGCGTCCGGCATCGCGGCGATCTCGTCACGTACCCGCCCGGCCGCCGCCCGGTACGCCGGATCGCCGGTGACCTCCGTGACGGCGCCGGCGATCGTCTCGACGGCGTACTCCTCGGGAGCGACGACGGTCCCGGCGCCGGCCCGGGCCAGGAGGGCCGCGTTGTCGGGCTGGTCGGTCCCGCGGGGCAGAGCGACCTGCGGGACGCCGTGCACGAGGCCGCCGAGCATGGTGCCGGAGCCGCTGTGCGAGACCAGGAGGTCGGCCCGCTCGAGCAGCGCGGCCTGGGGCACGAACTCCTCGACCACGATGTTCGCCGGGAGCGGACCGAGCTCGTCCGCACCGAGAGCGCGTCCGGTGGTGGCGACCACGACCCCGGCGTACCCCTCGAGGGCGCCGAGCCCGGTCCTGAAGTCGGCAGTGTCGGCGTTCTTGACGGTGCCGAGCGTGAAGTAGGCGACGGGCCGGTCCGACGCCAGGGCCTCGGCCACCCTGGCCGGCAGAGCGCCGGGCTCGCCCGCGCTCGGCCGGACGGCGAGCGTGGCGGCCCACAGTTCGGGCCCGTCGGGTTGCAGCGCCGGTGGGCAGAGGTCGACGGCCCGCTCGGTCGAGAGACGGTCCCACAGGTCGGGCTCGCCGATCGCGACTCCCGTGGCCCCGATGACCTGCGGGTAGACCGGGAACATCGGTCCGATCCCGTGCACGACGCCCTGGACGCCCAGCCGAGCGGCCAGCATCGACCCCGCGGCCTCCAGCACCTCGTGGACGACGAGGTCCGGCCGCCAGTCCGACGTGAGGTCGAGGAGGTCGGCGAGCCGCGCGACCGCCGGCGCGCCGAAGAGCGCGACCACCCCGTCCAGCATCCGCTGCTCCTCGGGAACGGCCGGGTCGGCCCAGGCGGCCTGGTGCGCCGACCAGGAGAGCTGCCACGCGGGTCCCACCGACCACACGTCCAGCCCGCGGGCGGCGAGCGGTCCGACCAGGTCCGGCCCGGTGGCGACGCGTACGTCGTGCCCCGCCCGCGCCGCGGCCCGCACCAGCGGCAGCATCGGCAGCGCGTGCCCGTACGCCGGACAGGTGGTGAACAGGACCCGAGCCATGACGGTCAATCTGGCACGAGGACGACCCGTCGAACAGTGAGGGATTTCCCTACCCGTTCCCGTCCGGCCGCGAACGAGACCTGGGCCGGTCGACGCCTCCTCGCGGCACGTACGGTACGGGCGTGGTCACCCCCGCGCCCGACGAGCGGACCATCTACACCTCGCGTCTGCACGACGGGGTGGCCAGCGCGGCGTGGCCCGTCTTCAGCGAGCCGGCCCTGGCCATGCTCCGCTCGGCCGGGGCGGAGCTGCACCCCGAGCCCGGCGAGGTGCTGTGGGAGGCGGCCGAGCACCGAGCCGTCCTCGGCGACGAGCACGTAGTAGGCGCCGGTGCCGGCCGCCTGCTCTGCCAGGAGGGCGTCGTGGCGCTCGGTGAAGTGCTCGAAGTACTCGTCGCCGCGGTCGGAGATCGAGGCCGCGAAGTGGGCCCGGTTCGCCAGCTCGAACGCCAGGATCGCGGGGCCATGACCGGGGCGCAGGGACTGCAGTTCGGGCACCGGACGAGGCTATCCGCGCCCGGCCGAGGACCGGCCGTTCTGAGACGATCCGGACGTGAGCGCCTTCGAGGACGAGTGGCAGTCGTGGCGCGAGGCCCGCGAGCAGCGGCTGCGCGACCCGCGCGGATGGCTGGCGATCACCGCGATCCACTGGCTCACCGCGACGCCCCAGCGCTTCGACGACGTGCCGGGTGAGTGGTCCGGCGACGCAGGCGGCGCCGCGGTCACGCTGGCGCCGGGGGAGGCGCTCCGGGCCGAGGACCGCGCGCTGGGCGAGGGCCGGCACCGGTTCGGGCCGCTCGACGCGTACGGGCTGACGCTGGGCTTCGGCGACGCCGTCGTCCAGGTGGCCGACCGCGACGGCACCCCGATCGTGCGGCCGCGGCACCCGGACTCGCCGCACCTCCGGGCGTACCGCGGGACGCCGTGCTACCCGGCCGACCCCGCGTGGGTGTTGCCCGGGCGCTTCGAGCCCTACCCGCGACCGGACGGCGACGCGGTCGGGGAGATCACCTTCGCCCGCGCGGGCGCCGAGCACCGCCTGGTGGCGTGGGGCGACGACGAGGACGACACGCTCTGGATCCTCTTCCGCGACGCCACCTCCGGCGTGACGACGTACCACGCGAACCGGCAGCTGGTGGTCGAGCCGCCCGCCGCTGACGCAAGCGTCCGGCTCGACTTCAACCGGGCGTACAACATGCCGTGCGCCTACACCGACTTCGCCACCTGTCCGGTGGTGCCCGCCGCCAACACGCTGCCGTTCGCCGTCGAGGCCGGCGAGCAGGACCCGGCGACGGCGTGAGCGGCCAGAATGAGCCCGTGAGCTCCGACGGCCCGGTCCACGTGGTGGTGCTCGACCGCGGCCGGGAGCTGTCCGGGGCGGCCCGCGAGGGGGAGTCGTGGGCCGCGGCGGCGCGGCGGACCTGCGCGAGCCTGCACGCCGAGCCCGAGCCGGTGGACCTCTCCGGCGAGACCAAGCAGTTCGTGGTCGACCACGACGTCCGGATCGGGATCCGAGCGATGACCCGCGCCGACCTCGACGACGTCGTCGCCTGGCGGTCCAACGAGGCACTGATGCGCTGGTGGACACCGGGCGAGCTCACCGACCGGGACTCGATCGTGGCCAAGTACGCCGGCCGCGTCGACGGGATGAGCCCGACCCGCATGTGGGTGGTCGAGATCAACGGCCGGTCGGTCGGTTTCGTCCAGGACTACCGGATCGGCGACTACCCCGAGTACGCCGTCCTCGGCCCCGACCCTGACGCCATCGGGGTCGACTACGCCATCGGGGCCGACCAGTGGCGGGGCCGCGGGCTCGGTCAGCGGATGCTCTGGGCGTGGATGCTGCGCGCCCGGACGCGGTTCCCGGACGCCACGGCGTTCTTCGCGGCGCCCGACCACCGCAACGCCGCGTCCCTGCGGATCCTGGCCAAGGCCGGCTTCACCCAGGGGGTGTGGTTCGACGAGCCACAGCCCGACGGTTCGACCACGACCATGGTCGGGTGCACGCTCGATGTCGCGACGGTCATAGGTTGACCCCGTGGACCTGAGACTCCCTCCCGGCCCGGTGGACCTGACCTCGATCGACACCCGGGCCACTCCCGGCTTCACCGGCGACAAGGCCGCGGGGGAGAAGGCCCTCGACGCGCTGGGGTCGGACCTGGCCGACCTGCAGGAGCGGCTCTTCGCCGAAGGCACGGCCGGCTCGACCCGCCGCGTGCTGCTGGTGCTGCAGGGCATGGACACCTCGGGCAAGGGCGGCACGCTTCGGCACACCGTCGGGCTGATGGACCCGCAGGGGGTGCGCATCCACTCCTTCAAGGCGCCGACCAAGGAGGAGCTGGCCCACGACTTCCTCTGGCGGATCGAGAACGCGCTGCCCGGCCCCGGGTACGTCGGTGTCTTCGACCGCTCCCACTACGAGGACGTGCTCATCGTCCGGGTCCGCGGGCTGGCGCCACTCGAGGAGGTCGAGCGGCGCTACGGCGCCATCAACGAGTTCGAGCAGCGCCTCGTCGACAGCGGCACGACGATCGTGAAGTGCATGCTGCACATCTCCGCCGACGAGCAGAAGGAGCGGCTCGAGGCCCGCCTCGACGACCCGACCAAGCACTGGAAGTTCAACCCGCAGGACCTCGACGAGCGCGCCCTCTGGCCGGCGTACCGCGAGGCCTACGAGATCGCGCTGGAGCGCACGAACACCGAGCACGCGCCCTGGCACGTGATCCCGGCGGACCGGAAGTGGTTCCGCAACCTCGCCATCGGCCGACTGCTCCACGCGGCGCTCGACGGGCTCGACCCGCAGTGGCCGGTGGCCGACTTCGACGTCGAGGCCGAGAAGAAGCGGCTCGCGGAGGAGGAACCGATCGCGTGATCCCCACTGTCGCGGTCACCCGGTACGTCACCCCGCTCCGCGAGGGCGGCAGCCTGCCCGGCATCGTCGAGGCCGACGACCTCGGGACCTACGTCTGCAAGTTCCGCGGGGCCGGCCAGGGCGTCCGCGTGCTCGTGGCCGAGGTGGTCGTGGCCGGCCTGGCGGAGCGGATCGGGCTCCGCACACCGCAGCTGGTCGCCCTCGACCTCGACCCGGAGATCGCCCGCTACGAGGCGGACGAGGAGGTCCAGGACCTGCTCAACGCGAGTGCGGGCCTCAACCTCGGCGCCGACTTCCTGCCGGGCTCGTTCGGCTTCGACGGCCACGTACCCGACGGGAGCTCCGACCCGGTCCGGGTGCTGTGGCTCGACGCGTTCGTCGCGAACGTCGACCGCTCCTGGCGCAACCCGAACCTGCTGCTCTGGCACGGCAACCTCTGGGTCATCGACCACGGCGCCGCGCTCTACTTCCACCACGGGTGGGGCGGCGGCTTGACCGACCCGGACCGGTTCGCGGCCCAGGGTTGGAGCGTGGACGACCACGTCTTCCGCGAGCATGCCGCCGAGCTGCCCGCCGTCGACGCCGAGCTCCGGAGTTCGCTCGACCGCGGTGCGTTCACCGAGGTGCTGGCCGAGGTCCCCGACGAGTGGCTGGAGCCGGTGCCGGGCGCGGAGGACCCCGCCGCGGTACGGGCGGCGTACGTCGACTTCCTGACCGCCCGGCTCGGAACCACCCAATGGCTCCCGAGGGCGGCGGCATGAGCGAGCGCAGGCTGGCCTACGAGTACGTCGTGCTGCGCTGCGTCCCGCGCGTGGACCGCGAGGAGTTCCTCAACGTCGGCGTGGTGCTGCACTGCCGGATGGCGGACTTCCTCGACGTGGCCTGGCAGGTCGACCGCGAGCGGCTGCTGGCCCTCGACCCGCGCATCGACGTCGACCAGGTCTGTGAGTCCCTGGCCTTCGTCGAGGCGGTCTGCGCCGGCCATCCCACCGCGGGCGCGCCCGGAGCGGAGCCGCTCACCCAGCGGTTCGGCTTCCTCAGGGCGCCCCGCAGCACGGTCCTCCAGCCCGGCCCCGTCCACGGCGGCGTGACCACCGATCCCGGACGCCAGCTCGAACGCCTCCTCGAGCAGCTCGTCGGCTAGGCCGAGCCGTCGTTACTCATGACGAGTAACGACGGGTCAGCGTCAAAATCGTGCCGAGCCGTCGTTACTCAGGACGAGTAACGACGGCTCGGCGTCGAACGACTTATCGCGCATATGTCAGACGGGCACGAGCTCCACGGCGCCGACGGCGTACCGGGCCAGGATGGTGCGGGCCAGGTTCGGGTGCGCGCCCAGGGGATCGGAGACCGCGACGGCCCCGGCCTCGACGGCGAGCTCGGCGGCTCGGTCCGGCAGGAAGCCCGGCGCCAGGAACAGCGAGGCGACCGCGATGTGACGGCGGCCCTCGGCCCGGAAGGCGCGGACGGCCTCGCCGGTGGCCGGGGGAGCGCTCGAGGCGTACGCCGCGGTGACCGGCAGCTTGTGGTGGGTGCCCCAGAGGCGGCCCAGCCGCGCGACCGCCTGGTTGGCCAGCGGGTCGCTGGAGCCGGCCGCGGCCAGCACGAGGGCGTCGAGCTCGCGGACCCGGGCGGCCTTGAGCGCATCGCGCAGCCGCTCGTCGAGCACCTCGAGGAACGACGCCTCGAGGCCGAGGATCGGCGTGGCGTGCACGCGCACCTGCGGGTGCCGGGCGGTCGCCTCGGCGATGGCCGAGGGCACGTCGACCTTGGCGTGGTAGGCCTCGGTGAGGAGCAGCGGTACGACGACGATCTCGTCGTGCCCGGCCTTCACCAGCCGGTCCACGACCGTGTGGAAGTCCGGCTTGGAGAGCTCGAGGAAGGCGGCCTCGACCTTGAGGTCCGGCCGCATCGCGCGGACCTCGCTGACGAGCGCCTTGATCGTGGCGGCGGAACGGCGGTCACGGCTCCCGTGCGCGAGAGCGACCAGGGCAGGAGCGGCCATCTCAGGCCTCCCTTCTCTTTTCGTGCTGCCGGGTGCGGTTCGGGTTCACGAGTGGATCCCGCACTCGGTCTTGTTGGTGCCGGCCCACCGGCCGCTGCGGGCGTCCTCGCCCGGAGCGACGCGACGGGTGCAGGGTGCGCAGCCGATCGACGGGTAGCCGTCGTAGACCAGCGGGTTGACGAGGACGCCGTTCTCGGCGATGTAGCGCTCGACCTGCTCGTCGCTCCATCGCGCGAGCGGGGAGACCTTGACCTTGCCCTTCTTGGCGTCCCAGCCGATCACCGGCGCGATGACGCGGTTGTGGGTCTCGGCCCGGCGCAGCCCGGTCGCCCAGGCGTCGTACGACGCGAGCGCGTCGCTCAGCGGACGCACCTTGCGCAGCGCGCAGCACAGGTCGGGGTCGGTCTTGTAGAGGTCCTTGCCGTACTCCGCGTCCTGCTCGGCCACGCTCTGCACGGGCGTGATCGTGAGCAGGTTGACGTCGAGCGTGGAGGCCACGGCGTCGCGCGTGCCGATGGTCTCGATGAAGTGGTAGCCGGTGTCGAGGAAGACCACGTCGACGCCGGGCACGACCTTCGAGGCGACGTGGGCGAGCACCGCGTCGCCCATCGACGAGGTGACGCAGAAGCGGTCGCCGAAGGTCGCGGCGGCCCACTCGATGATCGTCTCCGCCGGGGCCAGCTCGAGCTCGGCGCCCCAGTGGGACACCAGCTCGCGCAGCTCCTCGGGGGAGCGGCCCTCGGTCTCGATGCCGCGCGAGGCGCGGGCGGTCCGGGTGGTCGCTGCGGTCATACTGCACTCCCTGGCGTGGACGCACGATGCTCATCAGAGTGGGGCCTCACAAGACCGAGCATCTTCAGGGAGAAGGCCCGCAGGCAGCCGCGGCATTCCCACGAGCCGTGCGACTCGTCGTGCGGCCAGAGGTCCTGCTCGCCGCAGTAGGGGCAGTACTGGGGGAAGGCGCGCTCGCTCATGCCGGCGCGCTCTCGAGAGTCTTCTCGCCGCGCAGCAGCTCCTCGTCGGCCCGGGCCACCCAGGTCGCGAACGACTCGCCGTCGGCCCGGTCGGCCAGGTAGTTGCCGACGACCACGGTGACGTAGTCGTCGAGCCCCTCGCTGGTCACCTTGTGCGCGCGCAGCTTGCGGCCGAAGTTGGCCTGCAGCCCGGTCGCGCCGCCGAGGTGGACCTGGAAGCCGCCGACCTGCTGGCCCTCGTGCATGACCAGCTGGCCCTTGAGCCCGATGTCGGCGACCTGGGTGCGGGCGCAGGCGTTGGGGCAGCCGTTCATGTTCACGGTGATGGGCACGTCGAGCTCGGGGAAGCGGCGCTCCAGCTCCTCGACGAGGTCGCGGGCCCGGGCCTTGGTCTCGACGATCGCCAGCTTGCAGAACTCGATGCCGGTGCAGGCCATCGTGTTCTGGCGCCAGTACGACGGCCGGGCCGGCAGCCCGATCCCGTCCAGGGCCGCGGCCAGCGCCTCGACGCGGTCCGGCGTGACGCCGATGAGCACGATCTTCTGGTACGGCGTGAGGCGGGCGCCCGCGACGGCGTACTCCTCCATGAGGCCGGCCAGCTCGACGAGCTTGGTGCCGGAGATCCGGCCGGCGATCGGCGCGATGCCGATGTAGAAGTTGCCGTCCTTCTGCTCGTGCACGCCGACGTGGTCGCGGTGGCCGACGGGGGAGGCGGGCGACTCGCAGCTGACGAGCTCGCGCCCGAGGTACTCCTTCTCGAGGACCTCGCGGAACTTCTCCACGCCCCAGTCGGCGACCAGGAACTTCAGCCGCGCCCGCGAGCGCAGCCGCCGGTAGCCGTAGTCGCGGAAGATCGAGGTGACGCCCTCCCAGACGTCCGGCACCTCGTCCGTCGGCACCCACACGCCGAGCCTCTGGGCCAGCATCGGGTTGGTCGACAGGCCGCCGCCCACCCAGACGTCGAAGCCGGGGCCGTGCACGGGGTGCACGGTGCCGACGAAGGCGATGTCGTTGGTCTCCGGCGAGACGTCGTGGCTCGGGTGGCCGGTGAGGGCGGTCTTGTACTTGCGCGGGAGGTTGGAGTACGCCGGGTTGCCGATCGCCCGCCGCTTGATCTCGGCCAGTGCCTCGGTGCCGTCGATGATCTCGTCCTTGGCGATCCCGGCGACGGGGGAGCCGAGGAAGGGCCGCGGCGAGTCGCCGCACGCCTCGGTGCTGTCCAGGCCGGCATCGTCCAGCTTCTGCCAGATCGCGGGGACGTCCTCG
Source organism: uncultured Actinomycetota bacterium (assembly GCA_963791175.1). Taxonomy (GTDB): domain Bacteria; phylum Actinomycetota; class Actinomycetes; order Propionibacteriales; family Nocardioidaceae; genus Nocardioides. Next base: position 71,910 of record CAWBRC010000003.1, on the reverse strand, counting down.
ATCCGGATCCAGTGGTACTGGATGTTCTCCCGGTCGGTCACGTCGGCGGTGTCCCGCGCGTACTCCTGGCCGATCTCGCCGAGCGCCCGCACGGTCGCGGCGGGCATCAGCCGGCCGTCGGAGCGCACCCGGAGCATGAAGAACTCGTCGTCGAGCTCCTCCTCCTCGAGCATCGCGGTCTTGCCGCCGTCGAAGCCCGGCGCACGCTGGGTGTAGAGACCCATCCACCGGAACCGGCCGCGCAGGTCCGCCGGGTCGATCGAGTGGAAGCCGCGCTTGGAGTAGACGTGCAGGATCCGGTCGCGGACGTTGAGCGGGTCGTCGTCCTTCTTGGACTGCTCGTTCTTGTTCAGCGGCTCGGTGTAGCCGAGCGCCCACTGACCCTCACCGCGCTTGGGGCGCGGGATCTCGGTCTGCGTGGCCTTCTTGGCCTCGAAGCGCATGTCCGGCATCGGGTGTCCTCTGGGGGAGAGGCCGCGCGCTGCGTCCGTCTTCGTCGACGTGCGCGCTGCGGCAGGGGCTGGCGGCGGTGGGTCAGCGAGCCCGACAGATCATGCTGCGCGTGCGCCCGAAGTCCACGTGGCGACGTACCACGAGGTGCGCGTGCGTTGCAGCGGAGACCATGTCAAGCAGTCTCAGCCCTCGATACAGCTGTCCACAAACGCGAATCTCGTGATGTGAGACTTGCGTCCGAGATATGGACACCTGGCGCCCCGCGCACGCTCAGCACGTGACCGCCGCCACACGCCGCCACACGCCTTCGGACGACAAGGGTGGTGCAGGAAGGCGCTCTGCGCCCGCCTCGAGACCCTGACATGACCGGCACCGGCCCGGCCGCGGCTGGTCGAGCCTGTCGAGACCTCCGCAGGGACGGCCCCCGGTCCCGGCCTCGGCGGACGAGGTCTCGGGACGGTGAGGGGCCCCACCTCCTCCACCGCCGTCCGTCCATGGATGGGGCCTCCACGCGAGGACGTCGCAGCCCTAGGGTTGGGCCATGGCCGACCAGAACCTCGACGCCCTCACCAGCTCCGCCTACCAGCAGGCCCTCGAGGTCATCGCCTCGGTCGAACCCCGGATCGCCGATGCGACCCGCCAGGAGCTCATCGACCAGCGCGGCTCGCTCAAGCTGATCGCGAGCGAGAACTACGCCTCGCCGGCCGTGCTGCTCACCATGGGCACCTGGTTCAGCGACAAGTACGCCGAGGGCACGATCGGCCACCGGTTCTACGCCGGCTGCCAGAACGTCGACACCGTCGAGTCGGTCGCCGCCGAGCACGCCCGCGAGCTGTTCGGCGCGCCGTACGCCTACGCCCAGCCGCACTCGGGCATCGACGCCAACCTGGTGGCCTTCTGGTCGATCCTGGCCCACCGGGTCGAGGGGCCGTGGCTGGAGAAGGCCCAGGCCAAGAACGTCAACGACCTCACCGACGAGGACTGGGAGACGCTGCGGCACGAGCTGGGCAACCAGCGACTGCTCGGCATGAGCCTCGACGCCGGTGGCCACCTCACCCACGGCTTCCGCCCCAACATCAGCGGCAAGATGTTCCACCAGCAGCAGTACGGCACCGACCCGGAGACCGGGCTGCTCGACTACGACGCGGTCGCGGCCAAGGCCCGCGAGTTCAAGCCGCTGATCCTGGTGGCCGGCTACTCGGCGTACCCGCGGCGGGTGAACTTCGCCAAGATGCGCGAGATCGCCGACGAGGTCGGCGCGACCCTCATGGTCGACATGGCCCACTTCGCCGGGCTGGTGGCGGGCAAGGTCTTCACCGGCGACGAGGACCCGGTCCCGCACGCCCACGTCACCACCACGACGACCCACAAGTCGCTGCGCGGCCCGCGCGGCGGCCTGGTGCTGGCGCAGGAGGAGTTCGCGCCGTCGGTCGACCGCGGCTGCCCGATGGTCCTCGGCGGCCCGCTCTCGCACATGATGGCGGCCAAGGCGGTCGCGCTGGCCGAGGCCCGGCGGGACTCGTTCCGCGGCTACGCGCAGAACATCGCCGACAACGCCAAGTCACTCGCCGAGGGATTCCTGACCCGCGGCGCGAACCTCGTCACCGGCGGCACCGACAACCACATCGTGCTGCTCGACGTCTCGTCGTTCGGCCTGACCGGCCGGCAGGCGGAGTCCGCGCTGCTGGACGCCGGCGTGGTGACCAACCGCAACTCGGTCCCGGCCGACCCCAACGGCGCCTGGTACACCTCCGGCATCCGGCTCGGTACGCCGGCGCTCACCACCCGCGGCTTCGGCCACGACGAGTTCGACTCCGTCGCCGAGCTGATCGTCCACGTCCTGCAGAACACCCAGCCCGGCACCACCAAGGACGGCAAGCCGTCCAAGGCGTCGTACGCGCTGGCCGAGGGCGTGGCGGACAAGGTGAAGGACGCCTCCGCCGAGATGCTCGACAAGCACCCGCTCTACCCGGGGCTCAACCTCGGCTGACAGCTCGCACGCCGGCCGCGAGCCGGGTCAGCCCAGCCAGCGGTACTCCACCTCGGGGCGGCCGCTGCGGCCGTACCGGGGCTGGCGCTCGACCCGGCCGGCGTCGGCGAGGTGCTCGAGGTAGCGCCGCGAGGTGACCCGGGAGGCGCCGACCAGCTCGGCGACCTCGGTCGCGGAGAGGCCGCCGCCGGCCTCGCGGAGCGCGGCGGTGACCTCCCGCAGCGTCTCCGCGGACATGCCCTTGGGCAGCGCGGTGCTGGTGGTGCGCAGGGAGCCGAGCAGGGCGTCGACGTCCTCCTGGTCGAGCTGCTCCTCGGGCAGCGACTCGCGGTACGCGGCGTACTGCTCGAGCTTGGCCCGGAAGGTCGCGAACGTGAACGGCTTGAGCAGGTAGAGCACCACGCCCTGGGTGACCGCGCCCCGCACCACCTCGGCGTCGCGCGCCGAGGTCACCGCGATCACGTCGCAGCGATGGCCCGCGGCGCGGACGCGCTGCAGCAGCCCGAGCCCGTGACCGTCGGGCAGGTGCATGTCGAGCAGCACCAGGTCGACGCCCGGGTCGCCGGCCAGGAACCGGGCCGCGTCGTGCGCCGAGCGAGCGGTGCCGACCAGCTCGAAGCCGGGCACCCGGCCGACGTACGCCCCGTGCGCCTCGGCGGCGGTCGCCTCGTCCTCGACGACCAGCACCCGCACGGTCACCGGAGCACCACCCTGAACCTGGCGCCACCGAGCCCGGAGCGGCCGATCTCGACCTCGCCACCGTGCCGGCGCGCGACCTGGGCGACCAGGGCGAGGCCCACGCCGTGCCCGGCGGTGCCCTTGGTCGTCCAGCCGCGCTCGAGGGCGTGGGCCACCGCGTCGTCGTCCAGCCCCGGACCGCTGTCGTCCACGGTGACGACCGTGTCGCCGCCCGCCCCGCCCAGGGCGACCTCGACGCGACGCTCGCCCACGGGCTGCCGGGCCACGGCCTCGAGGGCGTTGTCGACCAGGTTGCCGAGGACCGTGAGCAGGTCCCGGGCCGGTACGTCGCCGGGCGGGAGCGTCCCCTCGATCCCGAGCTCCACCCCGCGCTCGGCGGCGTCGGCGGACTTGCCGAGCAGCAGCGCCTCGACCACCGGGTCGCCCACGGCTCCGACGACCTGGTCGGTGAGGAGCTGGGCGACCTGGAGCTCCTCGGTCGCGAAGTCGACCGCGTCCTCGACGCGGCCCAGCTCGATGAGCGAGACCATCGTGTGCAGCCGGTTGGCCGACTCGTGGTTCTGCGCGCGCAGCGAGTCGGTGAGCCCGCGCACCACGTCGAGCTCGCCGGTCACCGCGCGCAGCTCGGTGTGGTCCCGCAGCGTGACCACGGCGCCGACGTCGGCGCCCTCCCAGCGTGCGGGGGAGGAGCTCACCACGAGCACGCGGTCACCGGCCACGTAGATGTCGTCGGCCTCGGCGCTCCGGCCGAGCGCGGCGCTGACCAGCCCCGGCGCCAGCCCCAGGTCGGCCAGCGGGCGGCCCACGACGTCCTCGGGCAGGTCGAGCAGCCGGCGGGCCTCCTCGTTGGCGAGCTGAACGTGCCCCGCCGTGTCGAGGAGCAGCAGGCCCTCGCGGACGGCGCCGAGGACCGCGGTGTAGTACTCGTACATCCGGGTGATCTCGGCGGGGCCGAGCCCGTGCGTCTGCCGGCGCAGGCGGCGGCTGACCAGCCAGGTGCCGGCCAGCCCGACCGCCAGCACGAGGAGCGCGGAGATCGTGACCAGCTCGAGGTCGCGGCGCAGCTGCTGGTCGATCGACGCGATGGTGATGCCGACCGAGACCATCGCGACCACCTCGCCGCTCCCGTCCGCCGCGAACACGGGTACGACGGCCCGCATCGAGGGACCGAGCGTGCCGGTGTACTGCTGGGTGAACGGCGTCCCGTCCGGGGCGGTGCCGACGTCGCCGACGAACTGCTTGCCGATGTTCGCCGGCTCGGGGTGGCTGTACCGGATCCGGTCCATCGACATCACGGTCACGAAGTCCACGTCCGCGTCGGTGCGGACGGCCTCGGCGTACGGCTGGATGGTCCCGCTCGGCTCCGCGGTGCCGAGCGCCGCGGTGATGGTGGGCGAGTCGGCCACGGCCTGCGCCACCGACAGCGCGCGCTCCGTGGCGGTGTCGCGGGCGTCCCTGCGGGCGTCGTACGTGGCCAGCGCGACGGAGGCCACGACGAGGACCAGCACGACCAGCACCTGCAGGAGGAGCACCTGCCTGGCCACCGAGGAGTTCCAGCGCGGACGCACCTGCGGATTGTGGCACCGGGTCCACGAACTCAACGACCACAACAGTGACCGGCGTCACATCGGGTCCCGAGAGTGGGTCTCATGCGCCGGGCGGACCGGCGCTCTCGGCACAGGAGGCAGGATGTCCCAGCCCAGCAGTGGCACCGGTACCGCGCAGCGGGACCGCACCCATTACCTCTACATCGCGGTCGTCGTGGCCGTGCTGCTCGGCATCGCGGTCGGGCTGCTGTTCCCCGACTTCGCGGTCAAGCTCAAGCCGCTCGGCACCGGCTTCGTCGCGCTGATCACGATGATGATCCAGCCGGTCATCTTCTGCACGATCGTGATCGGCGTCGGCTCCGTGGCCAGCGCGGCGCGGGTCGGCAAGGTGGGCGGCCTCGCGCTCGCCTACTTCCTGGTGATGTCCACGGTCGCGCTGACGATCGGCCTGGTCGTCGGCAACATCATCAAGCCCGGCGTCCGGGCTGCACATCGACGACGCGGCGGCCAGCGCCGGACAGGCGGCGGCCGCGGAGGGCCACGGGAGCACGACGGAGTTCCTGCTCGGCATCGTCCCGGACTCGCTGTTCTCCTCGCTGACCAGCGGCGACGTGCTGCAGACCCTGCTGGTGGCCCTGCTCGTCGGCTTCGCCGTGCAGCGGATGGGCGAGAGCGGCAAGCCGATCCTCCGTGTCGTCGAGGTCCTCCAGCGGCTGGTCTTCCGGATCCTCGCGATGATCATGTGGGCCGCCCCCGTCGGCGCGTTCGGCGCGATGGCCGCGGTCGTCGGCGAGACCGGCTTCGACGCCCTCAAGAGCCTGGCCATCCTGATGGGCGCGTTCTACCTGACCTGCGCGCTGTTCGTGTTCGTCGTCCTCGGCTCGGTCCTCAAGCTCGCGGCGGGCGTCAACATCTGGTCCGCTCTTCCGCTACCTCGGCCGCGAGTTCCTGCTGATCCTGTCGACGTCGTCCTCGGAGTCGGCGCTGCCCCGGCTGATCGCCAAGATGGAGCACGCCGGCGTCGACAAGACGACGGTCGGCGTGGTCGTCCCGACCGGCTACTCGTTCAACCTCGACGGCACCGCGATCTACCTGACCATGGCCTCGCTGTTCATCGCCGAGGCGCTGGGCGACCCGCTGTCCATCGGCGAGCAGATCTCGCTCCTGGTCTTCATGGTCATCGCCTCGAAGGGTGCCGCCGGGCGTCACCGGCGCCGGCCTCGCCACCCTGGCCGGCGGCCTCAGCTCGCACCGTCCCGAGCTGGTCGACGGCGTCGGCGTCATCGTCGGGATCGACCGGTTCATGTCCGAGGCCCGCGCGCTGACCAACTTCGCCGGCAACTCGGTCGCCACGGTGCTCGTCGGCCACTGGACCGACGGCCTCGACCGCGAGCGGTTCGACCGGGTGCTCGACGGCGACCTGCCCTTCGACGAGACCGACTACATCGACGACGATCGCGAGCCTGCGCTGGCCGCGCCGGCTCAGGCGCGAGGTGGCCTCGAGCAGGTCGAACGCGTAGCGGGCCACGGTCGCCCGGTCGGCCGCGATCCGCTGGGTCTCGGGGGTGATCGGTCCCTCGAACAGGTCGAAGGGCAGCCGTCGACAGCCCGGTCATCAGCAGCAGGCAGAGCGCGTGCGCGCGGCGGACCTGCGCCTCGGGGACCTCGCAGCCCTCGTCGCGCAGCCCCGCGACGTACGCCGTCACGAGGGCCTCGTCGAGCTCGGCGAGGCCCTCGGCGCTGCGCCTGCCGATCTGCACGTCACCGACCAGGAGCTGGGTCAGGTCGAAGGCCACCGGGGCGCCGCCCCAGAAGCCGAAGTCGATCATCACGCAGTCGTCGTCGCGCTCCCGGCCAGCAGGTTGTTGGGGCAGGCGTCGCCGTGGCTGAGCAGCGTCGGGCAGCGCGTCCGCCTCGGCGGCCAGCTCCCGCGTCCGCCCGGCCGTCGCGCGCAGCCGGTCCCGCAGCTCGTCGTCGAACGCCGCGCACAGCGGGTGCTGCCAGATCTCGTCGCTCATCAGCATCGGCACGACCTGGACCTCCAGCCGGCCGGTCGCGTAGGTGTCCAGCGTCCAGTCGACGTGCGCGCAGCTCGCCGAGCGGCGCCAGGGCGCGGCTGGCCGAGAACCGGCCGAGGAGGTACGCCGCGCGCTCGTACCGCGCCCGGTCCCAGCGTCGCCGCCCGGAGCCGGCACCTCCTCGAGCCAGATCGACGACGACGAGCTCGTCGAGGTCGAAGACGCCCGAGCGCCCGCGGGGTGCGTCAGCCCCTCGGGCAGCAGGTCGGCCAGGTCGGAGCGGTAGACCTCGGCCTCGGTGCTCCACGGCACCGTCGCCGCCGCCATCTCGCGGATGCTCCTCCGGCACGTACTGGAAGAACGGCGACCGCTCCCACGACTGCACCTGCTTGACGAAGAACCGGAACGGCACCTTCGCGCACCCGGTCGCGGCGTGGCCGGAGACCCACCAGCGACCGCCGGTGGTGATGGCGGGCAGGTCGTAGTCGACGGTCGCGACGGCGACGTCGAGCAGCTCGACCTCGTCCTCGTGGAGCAGGTCGGCCACCATCGCCGCCAGCTGCGCGTCGGTGACGTCGGCGGCGCCGAGCTCGTCGCGCGGGCCTGTCCTGGTCGCCATCGGCCTCTCCCGTCGTCGGCTTGTGAAAGGAAAGTTACTTTCCCACCGGCGGTAAAGTAAAGTTACTTTATGACTTCCTCGCGATCGGTGCCCGACGACGAGCACTTCGACGAGCGCCACGTGCTGGTGTACCTCGGCCTGCTCATGGCGCAGGCTCGCGACCTGATCTTCGCGAGCAAGCACCCGCTCCGACCCTCGCAGTTCCGCGTCATCGCGATGGTGCCCTACGACGCCGGCATCTCCATGACCGACCTGGCCGAGCGCGTCGGCATGACCAAGCAGGGCGTGGGCCAGTTCGTCAGCCGCCTGGTCGAGTCCGGTCACCTCGCGATCGAGGAGGACCCGCGGGACCGTCGCCGACGCGTGGTGACCCGCACGCGACGGGGCAACGAGGTCACCGCCGAGCTGGCCTGGATGCTCGAGAGGCTCGAGGAGAAGTGGGCCAAGCAGGTGGGGGAGCGACGCTACGCGCAGTTCCGGCGCACGCTCGAGGACATCGCGCTCAGCTGAGAGTCGGGGTCGCCCGCGCCACGATCCCGCGCAGGTCGCCACCGGCGAGCGCGCCGAACGTCCCGTCGTACGACGAGCCGAGCCGCGAGGCGCAGAAGACGTCGGCCACCTCGGGCGGCGAGAAGCGCACCAGCAGCGAGCCCTGGAGCACCGCGGCCATCCGGCCGGCCAGCCGGCGGGCGCCGACCTCGAGCCCGGCCGGGTCGCCCATCAGCTCGCCGAGCAGCGCCAGCGTCGAGTCGATCGCCGCGTCGAGGCGCGCGTCGGCGCCGCGGGCCAGGCCGACCTCGGTGATCCACGCGTCGAGGGCCTCGGGCTCGCGGGCCAGCGCGCGCAGCACGTCGAGGGCGTTGACGTTGCCGGAGCCCTCCCAGACCGAGTTGAGCGGCGCCTCGCGGTAGAGGAGCGGCATCAGCGACTCCTCGACGTACCCGTTGCCGCCCAGGCACTCCAGCGCCTCCGCGGTCACGGCCGGGCGTGCGCTTGCAGACCCAGAACTTGGCCAGCGGCAGCGCGATCCGCCGCAGCGCGGCCTCGTGCGGGTCGGCGAGGTCGTCGACCGCCGAGGCCAGCCGCAGCGCGAGCACGGTCGCGGCCTCGGACTCGACGGCCAGGTCGGCGACGACGTTCTGCATCAGCGGCTTGTCGGCCAGCAGCGAGCCGAACGCCGAGCGGTGCGCGACGTGCCACGACGCCTCGGAGACCGCGCGCCGCATCAGCCCGGCCGAGCCGAGCACGCAGTCGAGCCGGGTGGCGGCGACCATCTCGATGATCGTGCGCACGCCGCGGCCCTCGTCGCCGAGCCGGAGCGCGACGGTGCCGTCGAACTCGAGCTCGGACGAGGCGTTGGAGCGGTTGCCGAGCTTGTCCTTGAGGCGTACGACGTCGAGCTGGTTGCGGGTGCCGTCGGGCAGCACCCGCGGCACCACGAAGCAGGTCACGCCGCCGGCGGCCTGCGCGAGCACCAGGAAGACGTCGTTCATCGGCGCCGAGGTGAACCACTTGTGGCCGTGCAGGGTGTAGGTGCCGTCGGCGTGCCGGCCGCGCCTCGGTGACGTTGGCGCGGACGTCGGAGCCGCCCTGCTTCTCGGTCATGCCCATGCCGCACAGCGCGCCGCGCTTCTCGCGCGACCGGCCGCAGGCCGGGGTCGTAGGTCGTGGAGGCCAGCAGCGGCGTCCACTCCTTGGCCAGCGCGTCGTCGACGCGCAGCGCCGGGATCGCGGCGTAGGTCATCGAGATCGGGCAGCCGTGCCCGGGCTCGGTGTGCGACCAGGCCAGGAAGCCGGCCGCGCGGCGCAGGTGCGCGTCGGGGTCGCCGTCGGCCTGCCGCTCCCACGGCGTCGCGGCCAGCCCGTGGCCGACCGCCCGCTCCATCAGCCAGTGCCAGGCGGGGTGGAACTCGACCTCGTCGATCCGGTTGCCGTAGCGGTCGTACGTCGTCAGCTCGGGGTGGTGCTCGTTGGCCAGCCGGCCCTGCTCGCGGGCCTCCGCCGTGCCGGCCTCGGCGCCGAGGGGCAGCAGCCCCTCGAGCACCTCGGCCGAGCCGTGGCGCACGACGGCCTCGCTCAGCGCGAGGTCGGCGGCGACGACGTTGTGGCCGACCAGCGGCGGCACCTGGTTGGTGGCCGCGCGCAGCGATGCCACGATCGGAGGTCCCCATGCCTCTACCGTAGAGCCCATGGTGGCGGAGCCCGTGCCCACGGAACGTGCCGAGCGCCGCCGCGTCGGGATCGAGCGCAGGCCGTGGTGGCGCCGGCGCCCTCGACACCCTGTGGCGGCTGGTCGTCACCACCGTCAGCTCCTGCCTGCGCTACCGGGTCACCGGCCTGGCCGCCGAGGCGGCGTTCTTCGCCGTGCTCTCGGTGCCGCCGCTGGTCTTCGGCCTCGCCGGCGGCATCGGCTACGTCGCCAACCAGTTCGACCCGGGCCAGGTCGACCAGATGCGCGACGCGGTCCTCGACTTCTCCGGCCGGCTGCTCACCGAGCGTGCGGTCGACAAGGTCATCGAGCCGACCCTCGACGACGTGCTGCGCGGGCGGCCGGTTCGACATCATCTCGCTCGGCTTCGTGCTGGCGCTGTGGTCGGGCAGCCGGGCGCTCAACGTCTTCATCGACACCATCACCGTCATGCACGGCCTCGGCGGCCACCGCGGGATCATCCGGACCCGGGCGCTGTCGTTCCTGCTCTACGTGCTGGCCCTGGTCACCGGCGTCGCCGCGATCCCGCTGATGCTGGCCGGCCCGCGGCTGGTCGACGACGCGCTGCCCGAGCCGGTTCGACTTCCTGCTCTCGTTCTACTGGCCGGTCGTCGGCGTGATCTGCATCTGCTTCCTGGCCACGCTCTACCACGTCTCGGTGCCGGTGCGGACCCGCTGGCGGTTCAACCTGCCGGGCGCGGTGTTCTCCCTCGTGGCGTGGATCGTCGGCAGCTACCTGCTGCGCTGGATCCTCACGGTCGACCGCCACCGACTCGCGCTCGATCTACGGCCCGCTGGCCGCACCGATCGCCGTACTGCTCTGGCTCTACCTCGTCGCCATCGCCGTCCTCATCGGCGCCGCCGTCAACGCGGCGTTCGACAAGATCTTCGTCGGCGAGCGGAGGCGCTAACTTGAGCGGCGTGTCGGAGGCGAGCACGGAGTCGTGGGCCCCGGGCGCCGCCGGGCCGCGGCCAGATCTCCCTCCCCGAGCGGACCGGTCGCCCGTGGTGGGAGCTGTCGCCGCCGGCTGCTGCTCGGCGCTGGCGATCCTGGTCGGCACCGTCTGCCTGGTCTACTTCGACCGGCGACGCCTACCACGACGCCAACGACCCGACCGGCGCGGTCAGCCTGGTCGACTCGATCTACTACACGACGGTCACGCTGAGCACGACCGGGTACGGCGACATCGCGCCGTTCAAGGACCGGCGCCCGCCTGATCAACGCCTTCGTCATCACCCCGCTCCGCATCGCCTTCCTGGTGCTGCTGATCGGGACCACCCTCGAGGTGCTCGCCTCGCAGGGCCGGGAGATGTTCCGGATCTCACGCTGGAGGAAGCAGCATGGGCCACCACGTCGTCGTCGTCGGCTACGGCACCAAGGGCCGCAGCGCGGTCGAGACCCTGGTCAGCAACGGCCAGGACCGCGAGTCGGTCGTGATCGTCGACCCCGGGCCAGTCGGCGATGGCCGACGCGCACGCCGACGGGCTCGCCGTGGTCACCGGCGACGCCACCCGTCGCGAGGTGCTGCGTCGCGCCGGGGTGGCCGAGGCCGACCAGGTGATCATCACGACCAACCGCGACGACTCCAACGTGCTGGCGATCCTCACCGTCCGCCAGCTCAACCCCGACGTCTACATCGTCTCCTCGGCCCGCGAGCACGAGAACGCGCCGCTGATGAAGCAGTCCGGCGCCAACTCGGTGATCACCTCCTCCGACGCGGTCGGCCGGCTGCTCGGCGTCTCGTCGCTCTCGCCGACCCTCGGCTCGGTGATGGAGGACCTGCTGACCTACGGCGAGGGGCTCGAGGTCGCCGAGCGCGACCTGCTCGTCACCGAGGTCGGCAAGCAGCCGCAGCAGCTGCCCGACCAGGTGATCGCGGTGGTCCGCGACGAGAAGGTCTACCGCTACTTCGACCCGGTGGTCACCCAGCTGGCCCGCGGCGACCGGCTGGTCGTCGTACGCCCCGCCAAGGAGCTGCCCTGGGCGCCGCGCCCCGGCACCCACGACGAGGCAGCTCTCCACCGACGAGGACGTGAGCCGCCTCGGACTGGCACGTCGATTCGAACATCTGTTCGAACCTGTGTCACCATTCGGCCATGGCGGGCGGCATGGGCGGCGGCTGGGGGAAGCGCGGCAGCGGCGTGCCGCTGGCCCAGCGGGTCCGCGGCGACCTGCCCCCGGCTCACACGCGGCAGGCCCGGTCGGGCCGGACTGCCCGGCCCGGCACTGCTGGGTGGCCGGCGCCGTCGACGCCGAGGGCGTGAAGCGGCCCGGGCTGCTGCTCGAGTGGCGCCAGGTGGCGCGGGCGCTGGGAGGGCCGGGTGACCTACGTCGCGCGGCTGCGGCCGCTCGAGGCGAACGGCGGCTGGCTGGTCGTCGAGGAGTGGCTGCCGGCGGAGCTGCTGCTCCCGCTGTGAGGGTCACAGCGGGTGGCAGCGAGGTGACCACCGCTCATCGAGCCTGTCGAGATGGCCGCAGGGTCGGCTCCCAGCGGGTGGGTCGAGGCAGCGAGGTGGCCACCGCTCATCGAGCCTGTCGAGATGGCCGCAGGGTCGGCTCCCAGCGGGTGGGTCGAGGCAGCGAGGTGGCCACCGCTCATCGAGCCTGTCGAGATGGCCGCAGGGTCGGCTCCCAGCGGGTGGGTCGAGGCAGCGAGCGTGGCCACCGCTCATCGAGCCTGTCGAGATGGCCGCAGGGTCGGCTCCCAGCGCACGCTGCGGTGGTTTCGACGCGCTGGACGGTCCTCGCAAGCTCGGTCCGTCCGCTTGCTCAACCGGGACAGCCGTGCCCGGGAGCTCGTCCCTCACTCCCGGCCGGCCTGCCCAGGAAATGAGTTGAACCGCTGGAGTCTCGGGTCACCAGCGGTTCAACGAGTGGAACGTTAGAGGAGCGGGAGCCGCTCAGGGAAGTGGATTCGGCGCAGTCGGACGCAAACCCCCCGAACGGACTACCTGAACCATCTCCCCGGTCCAGGGCTCATCGCCCGCCCGGGCCACCGAGCCGACGGAGCCTGCTGGCCTGGCGCTCGCGTTGGCGGACCAACCGCTGCCGCCGGAGCCGGCGCACCAGGAGCGGGTCCTGGGCGAGGGCACCCGGCAGGTCGATGATCGCGTTGAGGGCCCGGTAGTACGCCTCGGGCGTCAGGTCGAGCCGCTCTCGTACGGCGGCCTCCTTCGCGTCGGCGTGCTTCCACCACTCCCGCTCGAAGGTGAGGATCTCGCGCTCGCGCGGGCTCAGCTCGACCATGCGGTGATCCTCTCAGAGGCCCGTGCGCGCGCTGCACCCGCGGGGGTCGTGACCCGGTCTCCCCGTCCCGGTGGGGCCTGGGTGACATGAGGCGCACCCATCCACGAATGGGCAACAGTCCGCGCCCCCTCGGCGCCCCCGAAAACGGCGGTTGACCTGCGGGGACGGCGTCCTGCTACCCCGCGGTGGAGGTTCTCTCGACACCCCGGTCCGCGGTGCGGGCCGGGGCTCGGGTGTGTCCGGGCGTCAGGTGGTCCGGACGACTAGCGCGCTCCGACCTTCGATCTCAGTCGTCACAGCGGCGCGCGACAGTCGAAATCGGCATGTTCGATCCGAGAAGATGACGAAAACATCGGCGAGTCCCTTGCGCTGCCACGTCCGGCGCGGGCATCCTGACGTCACTGAGGCCGGGTCGTGGGGGTCCGGGCTCGTCGACAGAAGCTTGGTGGGGACCTTGTTGCTGGGTGGGAAGACGAGAGCGGAGCTGTCCGCGCGACCGACCGAGGGTCGGCCGGTGTCTCCGCCCGCGCAGCCGCACATCCGCTTCGTGCGTCTCCAGCCGGCGGAGCGGGCCGGGGCCGAGAAGCCTCCGCTCACCTCCGCCGCGAGCTAGCCGACCTCGGGCGTCCGGTTCCGGCCGGCCAGCGCCGCTGCCACACCGGCGCCCAGCGCGGTCACCACGAGTACGCCGGCTGTCACCTCGATGGCCCGCCACAGGCTCGCGACCACCACGTCCCACACCGCCTGGGCGACCTCCTGCTCCGGCAGGTTCGCCGTCACCTGGTCGCGCGCGAGCAGCAGCGCCAGGGCGAGCGCGCCCAGGGCGACCAGCGACGCGGCCGCCAGCCCCGCCGTGGCGGCCAGCCGGCGCCGGGCGAGCAGCAGGGTCAGCGCGACCAGCACGAGCCAGGCCACCGGAAGCCAGAGGCCGAGCGTGTCGATGGCGTCGTACCCCCTGCGCACCGTGGCCAGCTGGTCGGCCTCCATGACCGGGAACGCCGCGTCCACCTGCGGCACCCGGCTCGGGTCGACGAGTCCCTGAGCGACCAGCGACTCCGTGATGGTGTCGAGGACAGTGCCGAGCTCGATGGTGACCCGGCCCTGGTCGTCGAGGACGACGCCGCTCCGGCCCTCCAGGACTGCGACCACCTGCTCGTGGGCGGTGCGGTTCGCCCGGACCCAGGCGGTCGTGAACGCCGGGCTCTGGACCACCCCCTGCACGGCGAGGTGCACGAGCGTCTCGACGCCGGGCAGGTCCCTGCCGGTCGTCGTCCGGACCAGCCGCAGCGCCTGCTGCTCGAGCTGCGCGATCGCGGCCTGCTGGACGACCGGGTCCTCGGCCAGCGGCGTCACCACCTCGACGTACCGGTCGGTGTCGGTGGCCACGCCGTCCACCCACACCGACAGGATGCTGAGGGGCAGGAGTACGGCGGCGAGCAGGCCGGTCACGCCGGCGAGGAAGGTCCGAGGCATCGGCTGGACCGTAGCGAAGCGCCCGGCGTCCCGATACAGCACACTGCTCGCGTGAGCACTCCCGCGGCGCCGCCGCCGGCCGACTCCGGCCCTTCGGCGGCCCCGGGACCGGTGGTCCCGTACGGCCCGGGCCCGGGCGAGCCCTCCGACACCACGCCGGGGACTCCGCTCGCGACGGTGTTCGACGCCGAGAGCGCGACCAAGGGGTTCGGTCGTACGGCGCTCAAGTGGGGCATCCGGATCGTGCTGCCGCTGCTGCTCCGGGCGCTGTTCCGCGCCCTCGCCCGCCGCTGACCCGGTCGTGCTTGCCACCCGCGCATGACCCATCTGGGTCATGCCAAGTCCGGAGCGCGCGGCGAGACTGACCCTCTCGGGGATCAGGAGGATCGAGCCATCGGGGGAGGAGTGGGCTCAGACGCGTCAGTCTTCGTGAGCTACCGGCGAGACGACAGCAAGCACGCCGCCGGTCGCCTCGGCGAGCGCCTGGGCGAGCGGTTCAAGCTGTTCATGGACATCGACAGCATCCGCCCCGGCACCGACTTCACCGCCGTCGTGCGTGACGCCGTGGACCGCGCGGACGTCGTCCTGGCCGTGATCGGCAAGGGTTGGCTCTCGGCGTCGAGCCAGACCGGCGCCCGACGGCTCGACGAGGCTCACGACTGGGTCTCGCTCGAGGTCGGCACCGCGCTGAAGCACGGGACGCCGGTCATCCCGGTCCTGGTCGACGGCGCGCGGATGCCCGACCGGGCGGACCTGCCGGAGTCGCTGACGGACCTCGCGAGTCGGCAGGCGATCAGCCTGGACCACGAGTCCTTCGCCGCGGACTGCTCGCGGCTGATCGAGACCATCGAGGGGCTGGTCGGGTCGCAGGGGGCGCCGGACGTCGACCTGTGGGCGGACCCGGACTACCCCGCGGCCCGGAGCGCGCTGCTGCAGGGGAAATGGGCGAAGGCGGCCGAGGGGCTGGAGCGGGTGCTCCGGCGGCACCCGCGGCACCCGCAGGTGCAGGACCAGCTGGCCGAGGCACAACGCCGGCAGAACCTCGCCGAGCTCGACGAGCGGGCCCGGGACGCCGCCGCCGAGGGGCGCTGGGGTGTCGCGGTCGAGGCGCTCGAGGCGATCGAGGCGCTGCGGCCCTCGGCGGACGTCGCCGAACGGCTGGCCGAGGCGCGCCGGCAGCAGCAGGTGCGCAGCCTCCAGCAGGACGTGCGCGCCCTCGCGCAGCTCGGCGACTGGGCCGCGGTCGTCGCGGCCGACGCCGAGCTGACGGCGCTCGACCCGCGGTCGAGGGACTTCGAGGGGCTGGCGTCCCAGGCGCGGGGGCACCTGCTCGAGGCCCGGTTCGATGCCGACTACCGGCGCGGGCTGCAGCAGCTCGACGCGGGGGAGTGGGAGGCCGGCGAGGCCACGTTCCTGTCCCTGTTCGCGCGCCGGCCGGACTACCGGGACACCGAGCAGCTCCTCGCGCTGGCCCGCCGGCGGGGGCTTCCGGAGCAGCCGGAGCCGCCCGCGGTCGAGGACACCCAGCCGGTCGCCGTCGCTCCGCCGCCCGTGGTCGAGGAGCCGGCTGCCGAGGTCCCGCCACCCGCGCCGCCCTGTGGTCGAGGAGCCGCCGCCGAGGTCCCGCCACCCGCGCCGCCCGTGGTCCAGGCCCCGCCACCACCTCCACCCTCGCCTCCGAGGGAGACCGTGCGTCCCGAGCCCGACCACCCGGTCGAGCGGAAGCCCTCGCGGACGGTCTGGATCGCGGCCGCCGTGGCCGCGGTGGTCCTGGTCGGCGCCGTGATCACCGGCGTGGTCCTGGCCGGCGACGACTCCGACCCGGTGACCGGCGCGGGCGCCGACCCGAGCGCCGACACCAGCAGCGCGTCCACCACGGACGTCCCCGAGGCGGCGCCGCCGCCCGCCAGCGGGAGCGAGCTCGTCGCCGTACCCGAGCTGGCGGCCGACCCGTCGGTCGGCACGATCGCGATGGCGAGCCGGACGTCGGGGGTCCGCGTCGACCACCTGGCGGACGTCGACGAGTTCGGGACGGGCGCGGACGCCCGGTCCGCGCCGGAGGGCGGCCGGCTGCGTCGCCTTCCACCTCACCGGCTGGAGCTGCGACGTCGACCGGTGCAAGGACTGGTCGTCGCTCAACCTGCGCGTCGTCGTCGACGGCGAGAGTCGCCGGCTGCCGACACCAGCGGGAGCTACGTCGTCGCGGTGCCCGCGGGTGCCGCCGCGGCCGACCTGGTGATGAAGGCGGACGGCGTCAAGCAGTCCCTCTCGCTGCTCACCGGCCAGCCGGGGCCGGACAACCTCGCGGTCCTGGCTCGCCCGGACCGGTCCACGAAGATCGGGGAGACCTTCCCGCTGACCGAGACCTCGACGATCCCCCTCGTCTACGCGGACGGCGTGCGCCGCACCGAGTGCTGGTCCGCACGTGACGGTGGGCTCGGCCAGGCTCGGCTACTACGTCGGCGAGCCTGGAGCCGCTCGCCCAGCAGGCGTTCCTGGTCGTCGACGCGACTTCACCCGGCCGTTCACCCGGCGACCCGGATACGACTTCATCAGCCGAGGAGATGCGGTTCCGGGGCGACGACGGCACGATCTACGAGGTCGTCGACGTCCCGGACGACAGGTCGACGGCGCGACGGCGGTCTTCGAGGTCCCCGCCGACGTCACCGGCGGGACGCTGCTCCTCGGTGGGCGCCCACGTCGGCGTACCCGGGCACGGCCCAGGCGTACACAGTGACGCTCTCCACGCACCAGGAGTCGAGGTCCACTTCCCTGACGGGCCGGTCACTCAACTTCGGTAAATCCAGCTGCGCGATCGTGCCCGCGCTGCATCTGTACGCGAGTTGCCTGCCAAGATGGAGACGCCGCCGGTCGCTCGCCTTGGGAGGACGCCATGGCCAGGAAGCTCTTAGCGCTGCTCGGGAGCGCTCGCGATGGTCGTAGCCGTGGTGGTCACGTCCATCGATCCCCGGCCGCGGCCGCCGTCGTACCACGAAGGTGGTGTCAGGGTCACGACCTCGCAGCCGCAGGGCTGCTGGAGTTCCGGGACCAGTGCAGACTCCGTCACCCGACAACCCGCCGGCGGCCGACCCCGCTCGGGCTGCAGGGCGGCACGGTCGGGACGCCACTCGATCGGCTGGCAGACGGTTCCAGCAACTTCGAGGTGGGCGCCCTGGCGCCCGTCGGCCACCCCACGAGCCTCAACACGTTCGCCGGCGACGTCGTACTGCCCGACGGCACCGGCACCGGCACGGCGGTTGCGTTCTACTTCGAGACCCCGGCCGCGACGGCCGGCTTCTGGTTCGGCTTCCGGTCCTCAACCTCGAACGCGGAGGCTGGCTCTCGCCGACACCGCGAACCTCGCCGGCTCGACGTGCGCCTGGTACTACGGATCGGCCCAACGCCGACCAGTACAACCCGTACACCGGACCGTCCCCGCGTTCGCCGACTCGCCAGCGTGGCGACGGCGGGGGCGCGGACGTCGGTGTGGCTGATGGGCTGCGACAGGAGGCCTTACTACGTCGACAACCTGCGGGTGGCGGACGCGTCGACCAGGACCCTACGACTTCGAAGGTGTGCACCTCCGGTCGCGGCTGGGCTGGCTCGGGCTCAACAAGCAAAGAAGGAGTCTTCTTCACCGACGTCAGCGTGCGCTACGGCCAGACGCTCAGGCTGCTCGGCGTCGGCTACGACGCCGCGCCCAGCAGGTCTACCCGCGGCGGGGCAGCTGTCGCAGCAGGCCGACGGCACCTCGGTGACGCGTCGTTCAGCGCGTGCACGGTGAAGGCTTCAGACCCACGCGTACTTCGCCCATTCAAGATCAAGCCGAAGGAGCAGACGACGTACGTGTTCGGGTCCGACGGCACCGACTGGTACGACGAGACGAGCGGCTCGAACGCGATCACGTGTCACGTGGTCGCGCGGCTCAACGCACGGATCAACACCTTCGCTCTAAGCCCGGGCCAGCACGGGCCGTGCTTGGGCAGGATCGTCCCGGGCGACCGCGGCACGAAGGTGACGTTGCAGCGCGGAACGGCCACGGCTGGAGCACGGCGGACTCGACGCGCACCGGCCGGAGGCGTGGTCGGTTCAGCGTCAGCACCACCGCCACCAGGGTCGGCAAGATGGTGCTGCGGCTCAAGGTCGCCTCGCCCAGGCGAGGAATCGGCGGTGCGGTGAGCACGTGGGTCACGGTCACGTCACGCCGCGTCCGAAGCCGAAGCCACCGTACCCCGGCGACGCACGGTGGCGACGGAGACGCCGACGATCCGTCAGCCCGTCGACCCCGGTCCGCACCCCGGACGACGAGCCCAACGTCCGGATCACTGGCGAGGCTGGCGGCGAGCCCCTGCCGACGCCTGGCGGCTCAGCCGGACTGCAACCGCCCCGCCCCCTCATCGTCTGCATCCCGGACCACTTCGAGTAGCGCGGCAGCCAGCGTGGACGGCCCGCCGGGGCCGTCCACGCTGGCCTGCCCTGAAAGGTCTGCTGGAACGCCGCCCGTCGAGCCTGTCGAGACCGACCGCAGCCCGACCTGGGTGTCGACTTCGTGCGGACGGGTGATAGCCCTCTGTCTGGTACGGCTCGCTCGACTGAGTCATCTGAACGCCCGCCTGCCTAGTACTTCCGGGTGGCGCCCGGGCCATCGAGGCCACGCCGACCGGCGTGGCGGGTTACGTTCCCGCGGCTCCCTCAACTACCGCGAAGGAACGACATGAGCGACCAGCACAACTACAAGCCAGGCGACGTTGCCAACGGACACGTCCTCAACTCCGACGGCACGTGGGTCCCTTTGGCGCCGTACGCCAGCCGTACGCCGCACCGGGTCAGCCGCGGAAGAAGAAGCCGATCTGGACGCGCTGGTGGATGATCACCGCCTACGTCCTGGTCGCGCTGATGGTGATCGGCGGTGTCGCGGGCGGTGGCGACAAGACGGAGGCCAGCGACAAGACGCCGGCGGCCGCCGAGAAGGACGCACCGGCTGCCGAGCCGGCTGCCGACGACAAGGCCACCGAGCCCGCCGCCGAGGAGGAGCCCGACGCATCGGAGGAGCCCAAGGCCGAGGAGGCGAAGGCGAGGAGCCGAAGACCGAGGCGGAGCCGAAGCCTGTGGCCGTCAAGGCCGCGCAGATCGTCAAGGAGTTCGAGGACAACGAGCTGGCCGCCGACACGAAGTACAAGGGCAAGACGCTCAGGATCACGGGCGTCGTGGACGAGATCGACACCGACCTCTGGGACGAGGACAAGTACATCCTCTCGCTCGGCGATGGTGGGGACTTCGAGTTCCTGTTCGTGAACTGCAACGACATGTCCACCAAAGAGCTGTCCACCCTCAAGAAGGGCGAGACCGTGACGGTGATCGGCGAGTTCGACGACGGTGGCGACCTCGGTGTCGAGGTGAAGGACTGCCACCTGCCCTGATCCGCTCATTTGCGGACGACCCGTACGCGTGCGCCCCATGCCGTCGGCGTGGGGCGCACCGCCGTCTCAGTGTGGACTCACGGCAGGTGCCAGGCCTTCACCAGCCCACCGATCCTGGCCGTGTACAGCCAGCCGTTGGCGAACACCGGCTGCGCGAAGTAGTTGCCGGTGGAGTCCATGGTCCGCACCATCGCGCCGGTGGCGGCGTTGATCAGGTACGACGCGTTGGGCTGCGCTGCGGTCGCGGCCGGGTCGAAGGTGCCGACACCGATCAGCCCGCCGCCGCTCAGCGAGGGCGAGCCGATGACCGAGTTGGACAGCCCGCGCTGCCACAGGAACGCGCCGGTCGCCGGGTCGAGCCGCCGGATCGAGCCGCGGTAGGTGGTGCCGTTGATGGTGGTCCCCGGGCCGGCCATGTAGAGGTACGTGCCGTCGTAGATCGCGGCCGCGGAGCACTGGGCCGGGGTGTCGGTGTTCGACTTCACGCCGATCCGGACGTGCCAGTGCAGCGTCATGGTGGCGCGGTTCAGCGCATAGAGCAGGCCGTTCTTGTTGCACGCCACGATGTCCGGGCCCGCGACCGTCGGCGACGAGCCGAAGTCGCTGTCGCCGCCGAGCTCGGAGTCCGGGACGGTGTACTTGCCGACCCTGGTCAGGGTGTCACCGGTCAGCTTCACGATCGAGACCGCGTCGTACCGGTTCGTGGTGTTCTTCGGCTGGGTGCCGGTGGTGGCGTAGACGAAGCCGTCGGAGTCGACCGCGACGCTGGACCACACCCCGCCGCCGAGGATCCCCTGCGGTACGGCGAACCAGCGGGCGAACTCGGCGCCGGTCGCCTGGTTGAACCCGACCACCGCACCGCGGGTCAGCGGCTTGTCGCACTGGCTGGCGCTGCCGATGTAGATCTTGCCGTTGGCCACCGTCGGCGAGGACCACTGGAAGTAGTCGTTGACCGTGGGCGAGGGCGTGTCGATCACCGACGACCAGCGCAGCGACAGGTCCGACGCGTTGAACGCGTAGAGCTTGCTGTCCGCCCCGCCGACGTACACGGTGTCGGTCCCGGTCACCGGGTCGGGGGCGACGGTGGCGGTGCTGATGAACCCGCGCGCGCTGCAGGCGTTGAGCCTCTTGCGGAACCCGACGAACACCTTGTGCTGCACGGCGCCGGTGGTGGCGTTGAGCTGGTAGAAGTAGCCGTTGTTGGCGCCGACGTAGATCGAGCCGTCGGCCACCGTGGGGCTCGCGAAGATCCCGGGACCGGGCTGGCCGGACATCGTCGCCTTGTCGCCGGTGAACTTCCACCGCTGCACCAGCGAGCCCGCGTTGGCCGCGGTGATCGCGGTCTGCGTCGCCGCCACGGAGGAGTGCGCCGCGTCGTGCAGGTAGGTGCTCCAGTCCTGCGGCGTGACCAGCGCGGCGACGGAGGTGCGTCCGGTCGTACTCGCGGCAGCGGGCCGCTGCCCCGTCCGGGTCGCGACATGGGCTGCGGCACCCAACGAGGGCGAGCCGGCCACGGCCACGGCCAGACAGCCGGCCGAGATCCCGGTCAGGTAGACGAGCTTGCTGCGCATGACAGACCCCCAAGCACGAGCTCCGGTCCCCGCAGGCGTCCCTCGACGTCTCTCCGCGCGAACGTACGCCTCGGCGAGCGCCCTGGCGTCGCGCGTACGCCGGGTCACTATTTTTGGGGACCGGTTGACGAGGACAACCACACCCGGGGCGCTCCCGGGTACTCCGGGCCTCAGGACGCCGACGCACCCTCGCCGTGGTGCTCGCCATGGTGCTCGCCGTCGTGCTTGCCGTCGTGCTTGCCGTCGTGCTCGCCGCAGCCGCAGTCCCTGTCCTTGTCCTTCTCCTTCTCGCCGCAGCCGCAGCCGGAGGACGGGCAGAGCTTGTCGTACCAGGCGAGGATCTCCTCGACCGTCTGCGTGCGCACGGTCGTGCAGCGAAGGTCCGCCTCGGACTGGTGGCAGGCCCGCACGGCCTTCACCCTCTTGAGCTCCGAGAGCGCCTTGGTGCCGTTGGTCCAGCACTTCAGCGCGGCGCACAGGCAGTCGACGTAGTCGGAGATCTTGTCGAAGCCGTTCCAGAACTGCTTGGCGTGCCAGTGCGCGACCCGGGCCTGGGCCCAGATGGCCTTCGGGTCGACCTTGCCGGAGTCGTCGCCGAGCATCGCGTTGATCTTCGCGATCTCCGCCTTCAGGTCGGCGAGCCGTTGCGTGAGCGCATCCGGTTCGGTCGCGAGCGTGTCGAAGCACGCCTTGGCCGCATCGGTGCGCTTGGTGACGTCGCTGATGAGGTTGTCGAGCTGCTGGTCGTCGAGGTCGTCGGTGTCGGTGGAGAAGTCGCAGTCCAGCTCCTCGCAGCACGGCGGCTTCCGGCACGTCGTCAGCTCGTCCTTCACCTTCTTCCAGGCGTCCTCGAGGCACGTCACCACGCGGTCCTGGCGGATCAGGCAACGGGCCCGCTCGAGCTGGTGCTTCGCCTGGTTCTTGAGGTCGGCCACCTCGGTGTAGATCAGGCACCGCTGCTCGCGGTACTTCTTCCGGGCCTCGGCGTACGTCGTCTGGGCGGCCAGCAGCGCCGGCTGCGACTCCGCGTTGTACGCCGCCTGCGCCGCGATGCCCTCGGCCTCACACTTGACGTCGCTCAGGCCGGTCTGGCAGTCGCTGCAGCCCGTGCCCGGACCCGGTCCGGGATCCGGCTCGCAGTCCTGCTCGGGGCTCGGGTCGGTGCCGGAGTCATGGCCCGGTGGTTCCTGCTGCGCAGGGTCGTCCGTGCTCATCGGTGCTCCCTTCGCTTTCGTCCGATCGCACCTCGAACCATCGGGCCGCTGTGTCACTGGACCGTTGCACCGCGTGGCCCAGGCGACGGTCGCGTGACGGAGCCGCCGTGACGATGCGCGGGTGGCCGGATACCGAGCGCTCGCCGCCGTCGGGCGAAGCCTCGTCAACCTCCTGAACCGGAGGATCGAGGAGGAGATCCCCGTCGGCCCCCGACCGCGCGCCGTGCTCGCCGGCACCGTCGACTTCGACGAGGTCAACAACACGCCGATGCCCGTGATCCAGCCGCCGGCGCTGTCGATCTACTGCTACCGGATCAGCGTCGACCGCGAGACCCGGCCCGGCTGGTCGGCCGTCGCCAGCTCGCAGACGGGGTCCCGCGCATCCCGCTCCGGATGCACCTGATGATCTCGGCCTGGGACAGCGTGGTCGAGAGCGAGCTCGAGTGGCTCGGCCTGGCGGCCCAGGTGCTCGAGAGCGAGAGCGATCCTCACCGGCCCGGTCCTGGACCCGAGCGGTGAGTGGGGCCCCGACGACGCGATCCAGGTCGTCCCGACGACGCTCGCCCTGGACTCGATGAGCGAGGCGTTCCAGGCGCTGACCACCGACTACCGGCTGTCCCTGCCCTACGTGGCCCGGGTGATCTGCATCGACGGGCGCCGCGAGTCCACCGGCGAGCCCGTGGCAACGGTCGCGGGCCGGCTCGGAGGTCTTCCGGTGAGCGCGGTCGCGACCGTCGTCGGCGACGCCGAGGTGATGCACCGGCTCGCCCTCGGTGTCGAGGTGCGTCGACGCGGTCGCGGGGCCGGCTCACCGACGGCCGCCCGCGGGTCGGGCGCGAGGTGCCGGTGCCGGGTCGGGTCCCGCGTCCGTGGGAGCGCGCGTGGCCGTGTCGTGACCTCGAGCCGGGTGGCGGCGGCCGCTTCAAGCTGCGGCACGACGGCCGGCTGCCGACGGGCGCCCGCCCGGTCGTGCTGCGCGTCGACGACCCGACCCGTCGGCACGTGCCGCGCCGGTTCGCGGTGGACCTGTGGGACCTCGCCGAGGTGGTCGCCGGCGAGCCGCCGACCGCGGGTGTCATCGCCCCGCCCGCCCGCGGCGTACGTGCCGGTGCGCTCGCGGCTCTTCCGCCCGTGGCTCCTCCCCGGCGCTGCCTACGCACTCCCGCGCGGGACCACCGGGATCCGGGGCCGGCTGGTCCTGGGCCCGGGCACCCCGGTGCGCTGGGCGCGGGTCATCGCGGTCGGACGCCGGCGGCACCGTCCTCGGGACTGCGCACGCCGACGACCGCGGGGAGTTCGTGCTCGTCCTCACCGACACGGGGGTCGTGGCGCGCGCCGCCGTCCGAGCGTCGACGTCGAGCTGGCCGTCTCCGGTCCCGACCCGGCGCCGGCGCCGGACCCCGACGACCCGCTCGCCGACCTCGCCGGTGGAGCCGATCGCCCAGTCGGCGAACCCGCCCGCGCCCGCGGACCTCGACAGCCCGCTGCTGCGCGGTGAGGTCGACCCCGCCGGCTACGTCGCCTCGAACGCCCCGCGCCCGACCCACCACGTGCCCGTGGGCAGAAGTCCTGTCCGTCAACGAAGTCGCTGTCGCCTACCCGTGACCGAGGAGGTCGCCCCATGCCCGAGTACCTGACTCCCGGTGTCTACCTGGAGGAGACGAGCTTCCGGTCGCGGTCGATCGAGGGCGTGGCCACCAGCACCTTCGGCATGGCCGGGCTCGACGACGTACGGCCCGGTGCCCTACGTGCTGACGAACCCGAACGTGGTGATGGTGCCGAGCCCGACCGCTGGTCACCAGCTTCACCGAGTTCGAGCGCGCGTTCGGCGGCCTCGAGCCGATCGGTCCAGCGGCCAGACCGAACTACCTGGCCTACGCGGCCCGCGCGTTCTTCGCCAACGGCGGACGACGGCTCTACGTCGCGCGGGTCTTCGCGTTCGCGCGTCGACGGCGCCGGCGCCGATCGACGCGTCGCGAACTTCGCGCGCGCTCGCCGGTCGGCACCGGCGGCCTCGCGACCTGGCGGGCCCGGTGGCCCGGCGCGGCCGGCAACGCGATCAGCGTCCGGGTCGGCTTCCGCCGCAGCAAGAACATCCTGGTCGGCGGCGAGGCTCGGGGGATCTCTGCCGGGCGCCGCGGTCGAGACGATCGCGGACCGCACCGCGGTCCCGTCGGACACGACGGTGCCGGTGGCCAACAACGTGCAGGTGGTCGCCGTCGACCCGGCCACCAACGAGCTCGCGTTCGTGGACGTGGCCGGGGCCTTCACGCCGATCGTCGACGACGGCGTCTCCGGGCTGTGCCACCTGACGCTGACCGTCGACGTGCGGATGGGCGACCCGCATCGACAGTCTACACCGGGCTCGAGCTCGACGCGCGGCACGCCCGGTCGGTCGGCGCAGGTGCTGCAGGCGGAGCGGCCCGCCGACGAGCTCGGCCTGGTCTGGCTGGACGAGAACGGGCCAGCCGGCACCACCGTGGGGGACCTGCTGGTCGCGATGCTCGCCATGACCCCGCTCCCGACCGACTGGGTCTTCCTGAGCGGGGCGACGGACGGCGCCGGCTCACCGAGGCCGACATCCTCGGGCGGGACGTCCGACCCGGACGACGCCTCGACAGGCCGCGACCGGGCTGGGCGCCCTGGGCGAGATCGAGGACATCGCCATCGTGGCCACGCCGGACGCCGTCGGCCCGGCTGACGCCGAGCCCGAAGACGGCGGTCGACAACCTGATCGGCCACTGCGAGCGGCTGCGCTACCGGATCGCGCATCGTCGACCCGCCGCGCGGACAGCTCGATCTCGGAGGTCCGGGACGTTCCGCTCGCAGTTCGACACGAAGTACGCCGCGCTCTACTACCCGTGGGTGCGAGATCGTCGACCCGACGCGAGCGGCCCGACCCGGGTGCGCCGCCGGCGACGCTCGCCCTGCCGCCGTCCGGCTTCGCCGCCGGCATCTACGCCCGCAGCGACATCGAGCGCGGCGTGCACAAGGCGCCGGCCAACGAGGTGGTGCGCGGCATCACCAGGTTCGTGACCAACGTCACCTACGACCGCCAGTCGGTGCTGAACCCGGAGGGCATCAACGCGCTGCGCTTCTTCGAGGGCCGCGGCAACCGGGTGTGGGGCGCGCGGACGATGAGCTCGGACCCGGAGTGGAAGTACGTCAACGTCCGCCGGCTGTTCATCTACCTCGAGCACTCGATCGACAAGTCGCACCCAGTGGGCGGTCTTCGAGCCCAACAACGAGCGGCTGTGGGCGTCGATCCGGCAGACGATCGAGGACTTCCTGCTCGTCGACCTGGCGGACCGGCGCCCTGATGGGCACCAAGCCGGAGGAGGCGTTCTTCGTCCGCTGCGACCGCACCACGATGACCCAGAACGACCTCGACAACGGCCGGCTGATCTGCCTGATCGGCGTCGCGCCGACCTACCCGGCCGAGTTCGTGATCTTCCGCATCGGCCAGTGGACCGCCGACGCGGCGCAGAGCTGACCCGGTCCAGGAGGTGACCCATGGCACCCGTCGCGACAACCCCTACGGGCATTCAACTTCATGGTCAAGCTCGGCGACGCCGGCGGCGAGGACCAGATCGCCGGCGGCTTCTCCGACGTCAGCGGGCTCGGCAACGAGGTGAAGTACTCCGAGTACCGCAACGGCAACGACAAGGAGAACCACGTCCGCAAGGTCGCCAACACCAACACCACCGACGACGTCACGCTCAAGCGCGGGCTGATCGGCGACCTGCGCCTCTTCGCCTGGCTCAAGGCGACCCGCGACGGGCGACCACCAGCCCGCGACCGTCACCATCACGCTGCTCGACGAGGCGCGCGCACGCCGGTGTGCTCGTGGACGCTGCTGCCGCGCCCAGCCCAAGAAGTGGGTCGGCCCGACGCTGGCCGCCAAGGGCGGCGGCGAGGTCGCGATGGAGGAGCTGCACCTGGTCGCCGAGCAGATCGACTTCCAGACGCTCTGACGGCCGCTGACTGATGGCCGCGCCCGGACTCCAGCTCGGTGCGCCCGGGGTCTACCCGGCGCCCCGGCGTCCTCGAGCCCGCGTTCGCAGCCGGTGCGGCTGGACGTCGCCGGCTTCGTCGGCGTCGCGCTGCGCGGCCCGGTCGACACCCCGGTGCTGGTGACGTCAGCTGGTCGGACTACGTGCGCCGGTTCGGCGGGTTCGACGCGC
Source organism: uncultured Actinomycetota bacterium (assembly GCA_963791175.1). Lineage (GTDB taxonomy): Bacteria > Actinomycetota > Actinomycetes > Propionibacteriales > Nocardioidaceae > Nocardioides. Next base: position 45,266 of record CAWBRC010000003.1, on the reverse strand, counting down.
CGGTCGGTGCAGTCGGCCCGGACCGGCTGCTGCCGTACGCGCGTCCAGGCCTTCTTCGAGCAGGGCGGCGGCCGCGCGTACGTCGTCCGGGTGGCGCCGCCGTACGACGGCCCGGGGGCGGACGGACCCGGCCGCCGACGCCGCGACGACCCGGTTCGAGGTCGGTCCGCTCGAGCTGCGCGCCGCGGACGAGGGCAGCTGGGGTGACCGGCTGCGGGTGCGCCTGGAGTACGACGTGCGGCGAGCGCTTCCTCTCCGAGGTGACCGTGCCCGGCGAGGTGCCGGTGCCCGCCGGTGTGGCGTTCCCGGCCGGCACGTTGCTGCGGCTGCGTGGCCAGGGCCTGGCGCCCGAAGGGGCGCTGCGGTGGGCCGACGCCCCGACGGTCCGGGTCGACGACCGCGGGCGGCCGAGCCGGGTCGCGGTCCTGACGCCCGAGGACCGGTCCGGAGTCGACGACGACCCGACCCTCGCCGCCCGGGACGAGCCGCTCGAGGTCGCGGTCGTGACCGGGCGCCGTGGTGGCCGACGATCCCGACCCCGAGCTGGCGCGGAGCGAGCGGGTGGCCGGTCTCGGCCTGCACCCGGCCCACCCGCGCTGGCTGGGCGGACCGGTGCTCGACCTGGAGTCCGTGCTGCTGACGACCGCGGGCGCGGTCCCGGACCCGTTGCTGCCGGACGACCCGTTGCTCGGGCCGGTGGCCGGCCGCCTCACCGGCCACGGCGCGGACCGGTGGGACCGGGTGAGCGGGCGCAGCTTCTTCGACGACGAGCCCGCCGGCGTCGGACCCGCTCGACGAGAGCCCGCACCGGGGCGTGGACGCGCCTCGGCCGCGTGCGCCGAGGTCGGCCTTGCTGTGCGTGCCCGACCTGACGTGGTCGTGGAAGGGGAGCGGTGCCGTCGTCGAGGAGCCGCCGCGGCCCCGACCGCAGCCCGGCTTCGGGCCGTGCCGCGTCGAGCAGGTGCCGGTGACCTACGCGGTCGCCGCGCCGTCCGCGCACCTGGACGGCCGGTTCGAGCTCGACGAGATCATCGCCCGCCAGGAGCGGCTGGTCGGCGCTCGCGGACCTCCGCCGCCGGTTCGTGGCGCTGCTCGACGTCCCGGTCGAGCTCCCGACCGCGGCCGATCGCGCGCTGGCGCGCCCGCTTCGACAGCGCCTACGCCGCGGCGTACCACCCCTGGCTGGGCGTGCCGCGGACGCGACGGCCCGGCGGCTGGTGCTCGTCGCCGCCCTCCGCGTTCGCCGCCGGCATCATCGCCGCGCGCGAGCGGCGCCTCGGCCTGCCCTGGGGGCCGGCCAACGAGCTGGCCCGCGGCGCCGTGACGCGCGGCGACCGCGGTCACCGACGCCGTGCACGACCGAGCTGCACCGGATCGGCGTCAACGTCTTCCGTGCCGAGCGTGACGGGTTCCGGCTGACCGCCGCGCGCACGCTCTCGGGCGACCCGCGAGCTACCGCCAGCTCAGCGTCCGTCGGCTGATGACCATGCTCGCGCTGACCCTCGACCGCCAGTCCCAGTGGCTCGTCTTCGAGCCGCAACACCGCCGCGCTGCGGGACCAGCTGCGTCCACGCGATCACCATGCTGCTGCGCGGGCTGCAGCGGCGGGGCGCCTTCGCCGGGGCCACCGAGGAGGAGTCCTTCTTCGTGCGCTGCGACGACGAGCTCAACCCGCCGGCCAGTCGCAGGGGCTGGGCCGGCTGGTCGCCGGGTCGGGGTCGCGCCGGCCGAGCCGCTGGAGTACCTCGTGCTGCGGATCACCCAGGACGCCGACGGGACACGTCGAGGTGGTGGCCGAGGATGGTTGAGCCGGTCGAGCTGGTCCAGGCGTTCCGTTTCGGCGTCACGCTGACGCAGAGCTCGGGCAACGGCCGCACCGGGTCGCCGCTCGGCACCGGCGGGTTCGCCGAGTGCTCGGGACTCGAGCTCGAGGCCGACGATCAAGGAGTACCTCGAGGGCGGTCGCAACGACGGCGTCGTCCGCCGGGTCGGCCGGGTGAAGCTCGTGCCGCTCGTGCTCAAGCGCGGCATGTTCTCGCCGAACCGGGGCGGCCCCGCCGACACCGCCCTGTGGGACTGGATCATCGGCGGTCGGCGAAGGCCGCCGGCCGATCCCGCGCTACGACGGGTACGTCGAGGTGCACGCGCCGCGGCGACCCTGCCGGCCCGCGAGGGCCGTGGCGCGCTGGCGGTTCGAGCGCGGGCTCCCGCTGAAGGTGACCGGCCCGTCGCTGAACGCGCGCACCGGTGAGATCGCCGTCGAGGAGCTGCACATCGCCCACGAGGGCCTGAGGATGGAGCGACCGGGATGACCAGCCAGGCTGGCCAAGGCCCAGCTCTACAAGCTCAAGGTCGACCAGGCGCCGACGACCGGGAAGCCGGCCAAGGCCGAGACCGACGGCGCGCCCGTCGAGGTGCAGTTCAACCCGACCTCGTTGAAGATCACCCGCTCCAACAACGTCGACCGCGACGGCACGACGACGCGTGACCCGGCTGCGCCAGAACCCGTCGGCCACCCCGGCCACGCTCACCTTCGACCTGGAGTTCGACACCGCCGAGGGCGACGCCAGCGGCCAGCCGGTCGACGTGCGCGACCTGACCAAGGCGGTCCGGCAGTTCGTCGAGCCGCCCAAGGACGACGCCCGCGGAGGCGCCGCCCCGGGTGCTGTTCCGCTGGGGTCACCCTCAACTTCCCGGGCATCGTCACCCAGCTGACCGAGGACCTCGACTACTTCTCGGCCGACGGCATGGCCCTGCGGGCCAAGCTCAGCGTCACGATCACCGAGCAGGACCTGGCCTTCGAGATCAACGAGAAGAACGCCGGCGCGCGCCGCGACAGCGCGGCCACCCGGCCCGGCAGCGGCGGGCAGCGGTGCGCCGGGCTCGTCGGCGGACGTCGAACCCGACCCGAGCGACGGCGGCGAACGCGGGTGAGAGCCTGCAGCAGCTGCTCAGCCGGCTCGACGAGAACCCCTCCGCCTGGCGTTCCGCGATGAACGGGCTCGACCAGCCCGGTCGGCCTGGCCGCCGGGGCCCAGGTGCAGGTCGCGGCCGGCGCCTCGGCCGGGGTGGGGCTGGGCGCGTCCGCCGGCTTCGCGGCGGGGGCCTCCGCAGGCGGGAGTGTCGGGGCGGCGCTCGGGGTCGGTGGCGGGGTGGCCGCGGGTGCCTCCGCGGGGGCCTCGGCCGGAGCCTTCGCCGGCGCCTCGGCAGGAGCCGTCGCCGGAGCCTCGGCGGGAGCCTCGGCCGGTGCGGGCCTGTCGGCGGGTGGCGCGTTCTCCGCCGGCGCAGGCGCCTCCGGGGGAGCCGCCTCCGGGTTCGGCGGATCGGTCGGCGTGGCGTCGGGGGGCTTCGCGGGTGCGTCCGCCCAGACGCAGGCCGGGTTCGTGCTCTCGGCGGCCGGCGGGATCGTCGCGGCCTCGAACCTGGTCGTGGCGACCACCAGCGACATGGCGGTCGCCTCGGCCCGGTCCGCGTTCGCCGTGCCGGCCGGGGGAGGCGCCAGCGCCTCGCTCGGCGTCTCGGCCACCGTGTCCGAGGCGACCGGGGCGGCCGTGGACCCCAGGGCGGTGAGCTACGGCGCCGCGGTGCCGCTCGCCGTACGACCCCGGGTCCAGACGGCCTGGGACGCCGCGGCCGGGGGCGGCCGCAGCGTCAGCGGTCGCTCGTCGTCGGAGGAGATCGGGTTCGCCACCGGGGTCGGGCCGGCGTGGGAGCAGCTCCCGGCGGCCGGCCGCGCGGGGGCCGATCGTGAGCAACGCAGGCGTGACGTTGGCCCGACCACGATGAGGTGGAGCCCCGGGAGGTGAGCCGGCCGTGACGGTGCACGTGGGAGAGATCGCGTCCGAGGTGTCCGCCGCGGCGCCCGTGACCCCCGCGACCCGGGGTGACGACCAACCCCGCGGGCCGGGCGCGGCCGAGGAGGACTGGACCGAGCTGCGCCGCCACGCGCGCTGGCTCGCCGACCGGGTCCGGGCCGAGGGCTTCGATGACTGAGTCGCGTTCTCGACGCAGACGCCCGTGTTCACGGTCGGTGGGACCGTCGTCGCCGAGCTCGCCCGGGACTGCGTACGCGTCGAGGTCGAGGAGAGCACCGAAGGGCTGCGGACCCTGCGCGGCGCAGTTCCTGGCGGCGGGGCCCGGTGCGACCGGTGCGCGGTCCCGAGCTCCTGCACCTCGACGGCGGCGACCTCGACTTCGGCAAGGAGCTCAAGGTCAGCCTCGGACCAGCCGGGGACCAGCGGATCGTCTTCGAGGGCGTCGTCTCGGGGCTCGAGGCGGAGTTCCAGGACGGCCAGCCGCCGAGCGTGACCGCCTACGGCGAGGACGCGCTGATGCGGCTGCGGATGGTCCGGCGGATGCGCACCTACGAGCAGATGAGCGACGCCGACCTGGCCCGCGAGGTCGCGCGCGCCCACGGCCTGCAGGCCGACGTCGAGGCGTCCGGGCCGACGTACGACGTCGTGCAGCAGGCTCAACCAGAGCGACCTCGCGTTCCTGCGCGAGCGCGCCCGGCTGGTGCAGGCCGAGCTCTGGTGCACCGAGCGCACCCTGCACTTCCGGACCCGCCCCAGCCGGCGCGGCACGACGCTCACCCTGGTCCAGGGCACGAGCTGCTCTCGGTGCGGCTCACCGCCGACCTCGCCCACCAGCGCAGCGAGGTGGTGGTGACCGGCTACGACGTGTCGTCGGCGGAGAAGATCGACGAGCGGGCCGGCGCCGACGTCATGGACGCGGAGATCTCCGGCGGGCGGACCGGTCCGCGGGTCGTCGAGCGAGCGCTGGGCGCCTGCACGTCGGTGCGCGTCCGCGAGGTGGCGCTGACCGCGGAGGAGGCCTCGGCGTGGGCCAAGGCCGAGATGCTGCGCCGCGGCCGCCGCTTCGTCTCGGTCTGCGGGACGACGCAAGGGCTCGGCCGACATGGTCGTGGGCAGCCGGCTCACGCTGCAGCAGGTCGGCACCCCCTTCGACGGGGAGGGCTACTACGTCACCCGCCTCCGCCACACCTTCGACCTCGTCCACGGCTTCCGCACCAGGTTCGAGGCCGAGCGAGCCACGATCAACGAGGTGGCGTGATGTTCCGTACCGCGACGGCTCCGCGCCGGGCCTGCTTCGGCGTCTACCCGGCCGTGGTCACCGACATCGTCGACCCGGACTCCCTGGGCCGGGTCGAGGTGCGCTTCCCGTGGCTGGGCACCGAGGGCGACCGGGACGTCCGCGCCTGGGCCCGCTCTGCAGCCCGTACGCCGACGACGACCAGGGCCTCCAGATCATGCCCGACGTGGACAGCCAGGTCGTCGTGGCGTTCGAGGCCGGCAACCTGCGCCGCCCGTACGTCATCGGCGCCACCTGGAACGGGACGACCGATCTGCCCCGCACCCCGCAGTCCGCCAACAACCTGCGGGTCCTGCGCACCCGCAGCGGTAGCGAGATCGAGTTCGACGACACGGCCGGTGCCGAGAAGATCACCGTGTCGACCGAGTCGGGGCACAAGGTCGTGCTGGACGACGGCGCCCGGGAGGTCGCTGGTCGCGCACTCCGACGGGTGCACGGTCAAGCTCACGTCCACCGCCGTCGAGGTCAACGCCAACGTGTCGGTCGACGTGACGGCGCCGCTGGTCAACGTCGACGCCGCCGTCTCCACGTTCAGCGGCGTCGTCAAGGCGACGACCTTCATCGCGGACGTCGGCGTCGTCTCGCCGATGTACACACCCGGCGTCGGGAACGTCTGGTGAACGACGGCTTCCAGATCCGGGCTCCGTGGTACGAGCGCGAGCGCCACGGGTGGTCGGTCAACGACCCGCCCGCCCTGCGACCGGCCATCCAGAAGTACGACAGCTCGGACTTCGTCAAGCGACTCACCACCGACCCCCGCGACTCGCTGTCGTTCGACGACGAGGACGACCGCTGGGGCTACCCGCTCCCGGTCGTGCCGTCGCCCACGACGACCGGCAGGGCGAGGTTCGCCACCCACCGGATGGTCCGCACCGACCTCAGGAAGCTGTTCCAGCCCAGCCACGACCGGTTCTACGCCGTCGTCGTCGAGGTCTTCTGCGACTCGCCGGGACTGCCTCGGGCCGGCTACCACGACGACTTCGAGGTCGGCTTCTACCTGCGGCGCTACAGCACGACGTACCTCGGCGGGAAGAAGGCGACGAAGGCGCTCACCCACAAGATCCTGGTCGCCTGGACGCAGGAGCCGGCGCTGGCCGCGCTGACGCAGGACCAGGGGGACTGGAAGGACGTGTGGACCGCCGACGCGGCGCGCCGGAGCGCGTTCGAGCAGGAGAACGCCGACCTGATCGCCCGCGTCGCCGCGCACACCGTCAACGAGGCGTGGCTCGAGGACCGCGCAGCCGGCCGACGCACGTGGGCGCCGATCCCGGCCCAGGACGACCAGGCGTTCCCCGAGAAGGAGCACCGGATGTTCCGGCTCCCGGTCGGCGAGGACGAGTGCCCGTCGGCCCACCGGTCGAGCTGGTTCGGCGTCGTGCCCACGTTCACCGCGGACCACGGCAAGGACGGCGCGGGGCACCTGGTGCCGATGCTGGAGGACCGGGCGATCTACTACCTCCAGCCGTACGTGAAGCTCAAGCCGAAGCCCGGGCACGAGCACTGCCCGCCGGTCCGGATCCTGGGCGCCCCGAGCGCGCCGTTCCGCCTCGCCGACCCGATGGACCCGGACGGCACCAAGAACCGGATCGTCACGATCAAGCTGCCGGACCTGCGCCGGCTCGGCGCTCGGGCCGGCCAGCCCTTCGGGCCCGGCGGCGTCCGGATCGTCACGCCGCCCGGCTCCCACCTGGGGCCCGTGCCGTTCAAGGACATCCCCAACGGCAGCAGCTCACCGAGCGGGAGCGGTCAGATCTGCACCTTCGCGATCGAGCTCTTCTTCATCGTCGCCTTCTTCCTCTTCCTGATGTTCCTCCCGATCGTCGTGCTGATCTTCCAGCTCTGGTTCCTGCTCGCCCTGCGCTTCTGCATCCCGCCGTCCCTGTCGTTCAGCGCGCTCGGCCAGTTCTTCGTCGGCGGCGGCGTCACCGCCGGGCTGGACGCCGCCCTCGGTGCGGGCGCGACCGTGAAGGCCAACGCCGTGCTCGGCTTCCCCGATCCCACCGCGGCCGGTGAGAAGGACGGGATCGACCTCTTCTCGCGGTCGAAGGCGAACGGCGGCCTCGGCTCGACCCAGGAGCTGGGCCAGCTGTACGCCGCCATCGACCCGCTGACGGCGGTGCAGGTCCCCGCGCCGCCCGACCTCGAGCCGGTGCCCGACGACCCGCTCTGCTGAGGGCGTCAGCCGCCGGCCAGTGCGCGCAGCACGCGGTAGGGGCGCGGGAACCACGACCAGTGGTCGTCGCACCACACCAGCCCGTCGAAGGCGAGTCCGCTGGTCGAGCCCGGTGCGACGTACTTCCACGTCGCCCACACGCGACTCGGCTGCAGGAGGGGCGCCACCTGCCGGTAGCCGAGGGGGAACGGTCGGGACAGCTCGTTGTCGTCGGCGAGCATGCCGGCCGGCGCGAGGTGGCACAGCGTCCGGGACCGGTCGCCCGTCGGGACCTGGGCGTGCCAGGGCTCCTCCCAGAACGCCGCGTAGAGCCGGGCGGCGTCGTCCGCGACCGCCTCGGTGAAGACGAGGCGGTGGTCGGCGGCGGTGGGCCGCAGCTGCGCCGCCACCTCACCGGTGGTGTCGCGCGCGAGGGTGGCCAGGATCGGCTCGAGGTGCAGGCGCAGGGCGGTCAGCGACACCGCGGCGGAGAGCCGGTGCTGCCGAGCCGTCACCTCCTGGTCCCACTCCCGGACCTGGCGGCGCCACGTCGCGCGGACGGCGTCGAGCCGCTCGACGTCGAAGCGACCGGGCTCGGCGGCGTACACCGCCCGGCCCCGCGGGGTGCTGATCGCGTCGACCGGGCGGTCCGTCTGCTGCAGTCGCTCGATCGCGCCGGCGATGCAGTCGGCTGCCTCGTCGAGCCACGCCCGGCGCTGCAGCAGCGCGAGCTCGTCGTCGGCCGCCCGGTGGCTCAGCAGGTCCGCGGCCGCGACCAGGTCGCCGGCGTCGACGAGGTCGCCCTCGCCGGGTGGGAGTCCCGGGTCGACCAGCTCGACCTCGAGCCGCGCGTGCGCGAGGCCCGGTCCGCCCTCGACGTCGTACGACGCGACCAGCCGGGCGCCGCGCGCCACCACGGAGTGCTCGCGCCGGTCGCGGGGGAACCCCTCGAGGTCGAGGAACCAGGTCACCTCGTCGGCCGAGCGGGCTCGTCGGGTCGGGTACTCATAGGTGACCCGGACGTCCTCGTCGATGCGTGGCGGCGCGACGACGAGGTCGGCCGGAAGGTCGAGGGGAGTGGCCTCGACCCCCAGGTCCGCGGCCCGGCAGAGGAGTCCCAGGACCGGCACGGAGAGGAGCCGCAACGGGTCGAAGTACCGCGTCTCGGTGGCGTACCACTCCTCGTGGTGCCCGAGCGCGGAGGCGACGGCACGGGCGAGCTCCTCGGCGTCGCCGGTCACGACCTCGCGGGCCACGGCGAGCAGCGGGAGCACGAGGTGCTCGCGGTAGCCCGGGGGCACGCTCGGGGCGGGGCCGGCCGCGGTCCGCTCGGCGGCCAGCTCCAGGACCCCCAGCGCGTCCGGGCGCCGCTCGACCGCTGACACCAGTGCGGCCAGCACGAGCGGCCAGAACGCGTCGCCCACGGCGCCGGTGGCCGTCAGGACCTCGGGCCGCTCGAACGCGGAGCGGGCGGCCGCATCGCGAACCACCAGGGTCGCCGCCCACCCCGTGACCCAGAGCCCCGGGGCGACGACCTCGCCGGTGGCGGGGATCGACCGGTCCCCGCCACCCGACGAGACCCGCACCCGCCCGGTCGAGCGCGCGGCCACGAGCGCCGCGGCGTGACCCGCCGACGCGGCGTGCCGGAGAGCAGCGTCGCGTTGGGTCACCGTGCCCTCTCGCGTGGCCAGGCAGGCCCGCTCGAGCTGCGCCAGCAGCTGGTCGCACCCGTCCCGCGGCTGCGGCTCCCGCTCCACCAGCACGCGCAGGAGCTCGGTGTTCGCCCTCATCGCAGCCCGCCACGCGTGGTCGTCGCGATCGGCGTCCAGGGGTGGGTCGAGCGCGTTCATCGTGCTCATCACGTCCCTCCGATGTCGAACTTGCCGACCAGCGGTGTACCTATCCTGCCGGTGGTCGGGTCGATGGGCTGGCTGACGTGGAAGTACTCCACGTTCGGCTTGCCGCTGCTCAGCTCCGTGAAGATCCTGGCGGCGAGGTCGCGGTGCTCCTGGCTGAGACCGGGGCGCGTGGACATCTCCTTGAACATGCTCAGCAGGTACTCCCTGGTGCCTTGCCCCACCAGCTTGGTGCTGTCGACCCCGACGCCGGGTCGAACTCCCAGCTCGGCCGCGCCGCCCTTGCACTCGATGACGACGATCCTTCCGTCGGGCAGCACGTAGAGGAGGTCGGGGAGGCCCTTTCCCGTCATGCCGAAGTTCTCGGGTGCGACGCCGAGCTTGAGGTGGTCGTCGGCGACCTTGCGGCCGGCGAGCTCGCCGAGCGCCTCGGAGGCGCGGTTGACCTCGGCGCCCAGCGCGCCGCGCTCGGCCTCGGGGGTGGTCGCCCGCTGGCCGATCAGCTCGCGCCGGCGCTGCTCGGCGGCCGCGACCTCGGGACCCGACGGCTTGCCCTCGGGGACCGCCTTCAGGTCCGAGCTGTACGACGCCTCGTAGCCCGGGTCGGGTTTCCGGAGCGTGCCGAGGCTCTTGCGGTCGGCGTCGGTGAGGGTGGGGTTCTTCGTGGCCGCCGCGACGCCCAGGTCGAGCAGCTCGCGCCCCGGCAGCCGCTTGGCCACGTCCTCGACGGTCCCGAGGGTGCGCCCGCCGCGACGGTCCACGACCCCGGCGTTCAACAGCAGGAGCCGAGCCTCGGCCACCGCCTCCCGGATGAGGGCGGGGTCGTTCATCGCGACGGCGCGCTCGTACTGACGGGTCACGATCTCCAGGTCCGAGAGGTTGCCCGAGCGCCCCTGGAGGAACGGGTTCGTACCCGCCGTGGCGATGGCGCTCTCCAGCAGCGCTCGGGCCGGCGAGTCCTTCGGCAGGTTCGCCAACGCGAGCTCGGCACGCTTCTTGGCGGCAGCCGAGTCCCCGACGAGGCCGAGGTGGTCGGCCAGCTGCTCCGCGTCGTCCCGCAGCCGGGCCGCGTTGGCGGTGTCCTCAGCCGCATTGGCGCGGTCGAGGTGGCGGGCGATGACCTCGAGCTCGGCGAGCCGGCCGTGGTCGTGCGGCGAGAGCTGCCGGGAGGAGCTGCTCGGCGCCAACGCGTCCTTCGTGGCCGTGGAACCCGACTCCCGTGCCCGGATCTCGCCGAGCTCGTGGGCCAGCGCCCGTTCGACCTGTTGCGGGTGGGCTCCGGTCGACACCTCGATGGTGTACCGACCGGTGGTGGGGTCGTGCTTGAACTGGGCGACCGGGACCTCGCCGTCGACGCGGCCGATCGCATCGGGGTGCTTCGCCACGATCTCCACCGGGATCTCGTGCTGCCCGTCCCGGCTGCGCACGGTCAGCTCGACCGGCACCGAGGCGTCCCCCAGGTCCGAGGTGGAACGCACGCCGAGGGTTCCGGACTCGACGAGCGCGCCGACGCCCTTGGCGACGGTCCGCCGGGTCTCGCGCTCGGTGACCGGCGCTACGGCGTCGCCGCGGAACCGTTCTCCGACTGCGGCCGCGGTGCCGGCCGCAGCGAGCTCGTGGGCCGGGGTCCCGGTGGCCGCGGCGGCCTCCGCACCGGCCGGGTGGATGGGCTCGGGCCCCGCCCGGCCCGCGCCGAGCGCCTCGACGATCGCGGCGGTGCCGCGCGCGGAGTCGGCCTCGGACGTCGGTCGGGTGGTGACCGGCGCGGGCTCCGGGGCCGGCACCCGAGCCGGTTCGGCCTCCGGCTGCGGGGTGCGGGGGCCGGGTTCGTGCTCGGGAGGAACGGCACGGGGACCCGTGGGCTCCGTGGTGGGCGGGTGTGCCCCGGTCACCTCGGGTGGTGGGGAGCCCGCCCGCGCCTGCTGGGCGCGGACCTGGCCGGCGTGGATCCGGGACTCGACGGCCCCGCCGGCGAAGTCCTGGATCGCGCCCATGGCCCCGGCCTCGCCCATGCCCATGAGGATGTCGCCGGCGTCGCCCTTGTAGCGGCCGGTGAGCTTGCCCGTGCCCAGCTCGGTGCCCCGTCCGACGGCGGCGCCCAGGCTGCCGGACACGCCGCGGATGGTCCCGCGGATCAGCGGGTTGGTCGACTCGCCCATGACCTCGCCGAGGGTGTTGCGCCGGCCGAGGGCGTTGAGCTTGCCCAGGGGGAGCGCCTCGAAGGCCTGCGAGGCCGCCGCGGTCGCCGTACCGCTCAGGGCGCCGGTCAGGGTGCCCTCCAGGATGTGTCCCAGGGCCGCGAGGCCACCGTGCTTCCAGGTCTCCTCCGACAGCAGCGAGGTGCCGAAGCCGCTCAGGGCGCCGGTCGAGCCGCCGATGAGGAGCATGTCCCCGAGCGCGCTGCCGGTGATCGCCCCCATCGAGTTGGCCAACCCCTGGGCGCTCCGCAGCGTGGTCATGCCGGCCATGAGGGACTGGGTGCCGCCCCGGGAGACCAGGGCCAGGTGCTGCCCGAACCCGGCCGTGGCGGCCTGCACGGCGGTCATGCCGAGGTCGGTCGCGGCCTGCTCCCAGCCGTACCGCCCTCCGCTGATCGCGGCCCTGGCGCCCATGGCCATCAGCCCGCTGGCGCCGGCGATCGCGGCCATGAGCAGCGGGCTCGCACCGCCACCGGTCGCGATCGTGGCGACGGCCGCCGCGATGACGCCGAGCACGGCGATCGCGTTGGCGGCGAAGTTCGCGATCTGGTCGATCTTGGCCGCGTAGTTCTGGGCGGCGATCGACGCGACCTGCACGGCCGAGCGGAAGGCGCGCGGATCAGACCCGGTGAAGGAGCCGACCTTGTTGAACCTGCCGGTCGACGACGGATCGACCCGCCGTCCGGTGGCGTCGGTCCACACGGGGTTCCCGTCGCCGTCGACCCGGATCCGGGCGCCGCCGAGCTGTGCCTGGAGCCCTGTCTCGGCCTGCGCCAGGCTCTCCTCGGCCAGCGACCCTTCGGCGGAGGCTGCGCCGACGCTGCCCGTCTCGTCGCGCTGCTGCTGCATGGTGAACGCCGCGACCTCGGCCCGCTCCTGGTCGTTGCGGGGTTGGCCGAGGAGGGCCCGCTCCATGCGGAGCCGGTCGTCGCCGGACAGCTCGGTGAACCAGCCCTTGTGCTTGAAGGTGCCCAGGTCCTCGTCGAGCGAGCTGCCGGTCTGGGCCTTGTAGGCGAGCCGCATGTCGCGGACCTGCGTCCGGTCCAGGCGCTCCACGAAGCGCCACATGAGGTCCTCGTCGGTGCCTGCGCCACGCGAGGCCAGCCGCATGGCCATGGCCGCGGTGGCGGGGCTCGGGTGCTCCTCGCGCACCAGGTTGACCGCGACGTCGGCGCTGAGGGTGTCCGACCCGTACACCGAGCGGAGGCGGCGCTCGGCGATGTCCCGCGCGGCGGCGGCGGTGGTCGACGCCTCGGCGCCGGCGTACTGGCGTGCGTAGCGCTGGATGACGGCGTCCCGGTCGCGGAGCGCCTGCTGGCGCACCTCCTCGGGGACGGGCGGGCTGGTGGCCGGGTTGAGCCGCGGGTCCACCAGGGCGGTGTCCAGCTCGAGCATCTTCGGCCCACCCGGCCGGCCCAGCTCCACCCCCAGCTTCGCGGCGCGGGCGTCGACGCTGCCCTCGCCCTGGCGGATCAGCGCGACGCCGAGGTCGCGGTTGGCCCCGGTGACGGCGATGGTCTGGGTGCTGGTGTGCTCGCCGTCGGAGGTCACGATGGTCATGTCGGCCAGCGCCCAGCCCTCGACCGTCCGGGCGGCCTGCTCGTCCGAGATCGTCCTCTCGGTGGGTCGATCGCCCTTGGCGGTCCCGCCGCCCTGGAGGTAGGCGAGCTCGCGGAGCACCGCGCGGCGGTGCTCGTCGGCCGTCTGCGGGTCTCGGGCCGGGTCCTCGACCACCCCGCGGTCCGTCGACGCCCGGCCGACCTCCGCCAGCACGGTGTTGACCGAGTCGATGTTGGCCTCGGACCGGGCGTCGTTGATCCGGTCGCGGGCCCGGTACGCGTCGGCCCGGTCGTGGTTGCCCTGCTCCAGCGCCTCGAAGACGTCGAGGTCCGTGCCCCCGAGGTTGTCGCGCACCTTGTCCAGGGCCGCCGCGCCGTCCTTGCTCCCTCGGAGCTCCCTGAGCTCGTCGGGCTTCAGCGAGCGCATCACCGCCTCGATGCGCGACTCCTCGTCGTTGTACCAGTGGATCGAGGCGCGCAGCTCCGCCGCTGCCCCCTTGGCGGTCTGGCCGTTCAGGTAGTAGCGCGCCGCGGCGAGGTCGTCCGGGTCGTCGTCGAGCGCGTCGGTCAGCTTCGCGTCGAGGTCGCCGTGGCTGCGAGCCCACATCGCCCGCAGTCCCTGGCCCTGCAGAGCGGTGAGCCCACGCAGGGCCGCGGTGACGCCCTCCTCGTTGATCTTGTCGATGTAGCCGTAGTCGAAGGCCCCCTCCAGCTCGCCCTTCCGCTTGTTGAGGTTGGTCTCCACCGCTTCGCCGGCCGCGTCGAGCTGGGCCTTCATCGCGGTTGCCGGGGCCAGGTACGGCCGCACGACCTGGTCGAGGAAGGCCTTGCTCTCCCGGCCGAGGTCCTGCGACCACTGGTGGAACGACCCCGCGCCCCGGGCTTCGAGCTGCTGCTTCCGGGTGGCGTCCACCGCGCGCTTGAAGACCTGGGTCAGGGGCGTGATCCACTGGGCCGCCGCCTGCGAGACGCCGCCGGCCACGGCGGCGTACGACGACGACTGGCGGGTGCCGAACAGCGTGATGGACGAGACGGCTTCGGCCGTCGCCTGGAGCTGCTCCTCGAGGGCGGTGGTCCGGACCCGCTCCACGGACTCCTGGCGCCGCCGCCCGGCCGAGTCGACCGCCGCCCGGGTGTCGCCGTCCGCGCGTGCCACCCGCTCGAGCTGGGTGTCGGCCAGTGCGGACACCCGGGTCCGGGCGTCCGGCAGGACGAGCTCGCTGAGGCGTACCAAGGCCTCGGCACCCTGGCCCCTGGCCCTGCTCAACGTGTCCGTCGCGCTGGTCACGATGGTGCCGAACGCGGGGAGCGCACCGCGGGTGATCGACTCGAGCCCCTGGAGCTCCGCCTGCGACTCGGCCCGGGCCTGGTGGGCGGAGGCGTTGGCCTGGGCGCGCACCTGGGCGCGCGCGGCCCGCCGGCCCGCTTCCAGGCGCTCGACGGCGCTGTGCTGCATCTGCTCGAGCCCCTGGTGCGCGGCCGTGGTGGCCCGACGCAGCGAGCCGAGAGCGGTCGTGACCGCGCGGTCGACGGTGCGGTCGCCCTCGCTGCGGATCTGGTCCTTGCGGAGGTGGATCTGCTTGCCCAGCTCACTCTCGTCGAACTGCTTGCGGACCGTCGGGATCACGGCGCGGTAGTCGGCGGCCCGCTTGGTGCCGGCCGTCGTCACCGCGTTCGCGACCCGACCGCTTCGGCCGACCTCGGCGCGGCTCCCCTCGTTCCGGGCGTTGGCGAGCGCGTCCGCGCCGTAGGGGTACTGCGCCACGCCACCGGTGGCGACGAACTCCCTGATCGCCGTGACCGACGTCTGGGTCTCGGCGTCGACCGCCGCGGCGGTGGACTCCAGCAGGTCGGTGTAGGCCGCCGCGAGCTGGTTGATGATCGCGGTCACCTGGGCCCCGGCCGTGTCGGCGTTCGCGGCGATGCGGGCCTTCGAGCGGGCGGCGGCGCCGTGCACGAGGCGGCGCGCCTGGAGCGCGCTCTGGTCGATGCGAGTGCGCTCGGCGGTGACGGCGAGCCCGAGGTCGAGGACGGCCTGGTCGTAGCCCGCGTCGAGCGCCGACTCGGCCTCGGTGACCTCCCGCGTGCGCTGCTCGTCGGCCTCCCGGTAGCGCTCGGTCGTGGCGCGGGCGGTCTCGCGGACGACGTCCAGCACCCGGTCGTGGGCGTCCTGGGCCTGGGCCGCGAGGGTCGAGACGGAGTCCTGGACCCGGCGGAGGGACTCGCGGTCGCGGGGCTCGACACCCTTCTGCGGTGTCGGTGCCGGGACCAGCTGGTCCATCGGAACGGTCCGCGGGCCGGCGTACGACGCCTCCAGCCGCGCCTCGGTCAGGGGCTCGAGCTCCTCCAGGTCGGGCACCTCGACGAGCGGGACGCCCTCGTCGGGGCCGGCGTCCCCGGCCTCGTCGTCGCGGACCCTGCCGGACGCGGCGGGGCGACGACCGGGCGCGGGCACCTCATCGCCGGCACCCCCTCGGCGACGTCCCTCGCCGCCGCGCTGGGGCGTGCCGGGCCCCGCGGATCCCGCACCTGGTGACGCCGCACCCGGCGTTCCTGCGCCGGCCGGGGCGGCCACGGCGCCGGCGGTGTCGACGGCCGGGACCGACGTGGTGGGGGTCGCCTGGGCCTGGTCGGGTGGTGGCTGCGGCTGGGCGGCCGGGTCCCGCGTCGCGGGCGTGGGTCGCAGGGGGCGGGGCGGCACCGGGGGCACGACGATGCGGGACACGTCGGCGGCCAGCGGCCCTTCGGCTCCGGCAGGCGTCCGTACCGCGGCCGGCGTGGGAGCAGTGTGGGCCGGGCCGGGAGTGGCGTGGGCGGGTGCCCGCGGTGGCGCGGCGGCCCGTGGGGGCGCAACGGTCACCGGCCTCACCTCCGTCGGTCCGGCCAGCCTCGACGCCTCCCGTCACCCGTCCGTCGCGCGACGTGACCGTGACGCAGGCCCGGCACCGTCGGAGGGTGGACCCGAGCCGGGAGGTGACGTGATGTGGTGGCGGCGTCGCCGGTCCTCCGAGCTCCTCGACGACGAGCTGGCCCGGCGGTTCGGGGTCGACCTGTCCGGGGTCGAGGTGCGGACGGACTCGGAGGTCGCCGTGCGGGAGGGCGCCGCGGCGGTGACGCAGGGTGCGCGCATCGACCTGGCCCCGGGCGTCGACCGGCTGCCCGGTGAGGAGACCAGAGGCCTGCTGGCCCACGAGCTGGCCCACATCGTCCAGCAGCGCGGCGGCTCGGGCGGCCCGGCCCTGCGCACCGGGCGGGACCTGGAGGCCCAGGCCGACCGCGCGGCGGGAGCGGTGGTCCGTGGGCGCCCGGTCGCGGCGCTCAGCCCCTCGCCCGTGGGGGCGCAGCGGCGGGTCTCGGTGCGCGACGTGGGCCGCGGCGAGTTCTCCGGGATGCCGCGCGTACCGGAGCTGCTGGCCCGGCTGGACGCCTTGGGGTGCGGGCTGACCTTCACCGTCGAGCAGGGCTTCCTGGCGGTGGCCCGGGTCGAGGGGACGACGCTCTCCGAGTTCGGCCGGCAGATGCAGGCGTTCGTCGACGCGGAGGTCGACATCCCGATGCGGATGACCAACCGCCACGGCCTCCAGGGCGACAAGGTCTCCGGCTTCACCACCCCGGTGGACGTGGACGCGTGGGAGACCGGGTACGTCGACATCGACGACCTGCTCGCCGCGTCCGACCTCGGCCTCCAGACGTTGCTGGCCCACCTGCTGCGCGAGCGCCAGGTGACCCCGAACTACGCGCGCCGGATGGCGAGCCGCTCGACGGACGGCCGCGACCCGAAGGTCTTCGCGGAGTTCCAGGGGCACCACGACCGCGGCATCGAGGCCGAGCTCGCCGTGCTCCGCGACTTCTTCGGCGACCCGAGCATCCGGCTCGTCGACCGGGACACCCGGCGGTTCCGCAACGACCGGGGGGACGTGATCCGCGAGCGCAGCACCCAGGGCCGCGGCGACCAGCGCGGTGTCCTGGCCGTCGACTGGGAGGTCGTCATCCGGGCCACCGGTCAGGTCGTGACGGCCGAGGAGTACCGCCGGCTCCGGGAGGAGGAGGCGGTCCGGGCGCAGGTCGAGCGGGAGCGGCTCGGCGGGGCGACCGAGTACCGCGAGGGCGGTCGCGGCGTACCGGCTCCCTGAGCCTCCGTGCTGCCCGACCGGGCGCGAGCAGGCGACGGCGCGGTGACGCAGCGCCGCCCACGATCGCCCCATGGTGGACGTGGTCGACGAGTGGATCGGGACCGGGTGGCGGTTCCCGCTCCGCCCCGCGGGCGACGGCCTGCTCGACGGGATGGACCTCATCCGCCAGTCGGTCGAGACGATCCTCGACACCGAGCCCGGGGAGCGGATCATGCTGCCGGGGTTCGGCTGCGGCCTGCGCCGCTACCTGATGGAGCCCAACACCCTCACCACCCGGACGGCGATCGCCGAGGACATCGCGGCGGCGCTCCAGTCGTGGGAGCCGCGCATCAGGCTGACGAACGTTGCGGTGACGCCCGACGAGGACCCTTCCCTGGTGTGGATCGAGATCGCCTACGTCCGGCTGGCCGACCTGCGGCCGGACAACCTGGTCTACCCCTTCTACCTGAGGTAGCGCCATGGCGCTGATCGGCCCGATCCTCGACGACCGCACCTACGAGCAGCTGCGCGACGAGCTGGTCAAGCGGATCCCCGTCTACACGCCCGAGTGGACCAACCACAACGAGAGCGATCCCGGCATCGCCCTGCTGGAGCTGTTCGCCTACCTCGGCGAGTCCCTGCTGTTCCGGTTCAACCAGATCCCCGACACCACCAAGGTCGCGTTCCTGCGACCTGCTCGGCGTCCAGCGCCGTCCGGCGCAGCCGGCCCACGTGCTGCTCTGCGCCAGCACCGAGACCGCGGCGGGCGTCCAGGTGCTGAGGGGGACGCCGGCCGCTGCGGGAGCGGTGCGGTTCCAGACCGACGACGAGGTCTTCGTCTGGCCGCTCGACTCGGTCGCCGCCGGCAAGGTCGCCGCGGCCGAGCCGACGACCCCCACCAAGGCGGAGAAGGAGCGCCGGGACGCCGCGCTGGCCCACGAGAAGATCAACGCCGCCGACGCGGCGTTCTACGAGACCCAGCAGCTCCCGGACGACCCCACGACAGCGGACGCGGTGGCGCTCGACGTGAGCTCGACGCTCGACACGTCGCTGTGGGTCGCCCTGGTCCGCAAGCCGACCACCGACCTCGAGGCGCTGCGAGGACGGACGGTCTTCGTCGGGGTCGCCTTCGACGAGGACGTCCCGCTGCCCTTCGCGCTCGAGGACCTGGACACCGCGGACGCCGAGCAGTACCGCTCGTCGGGGCTCACCGCCGCGCCCCTGCCCATGCTGTGGCAGCTCTGGAACCCCGACGACACCTTCACGACGCTGTCCGTGCTGGGCGACACCACCGGCGGACTGGTCACGACCGGCGTCGTCAAGGTCGAGCTCCCCAAGCAGCTGCCGGTCCTCGACGGCACCCCGTCCGGAGGCAGCGACAGCCCACCGCCGCTCGCCGACGAGAAGCAGCAGCGTCTGGTGGTCGGCTGGCTGCGCGTCAGCCGGCCGAAGGGCACGAACGACTCGATCCGCCGGATCCGCTGGGTCGGGCTGAACGCCGTCGGCGCCGACCAGTGCGCGGACGCGGGACCGAGCTGCTCGGCGTCGGGACCGGGAACGGCGGTCAGCAGGTGACCCTGGCCGAGCGGCCCGTGCTCGCCGGCACCACGGTGCTCGAGGTCGAGGAGGTGGACGGTTGGCACGAGTGGCAGGAGGTCGAGAACTTCGCGGCCAGCCGCACCGACGACCGGCACTACACGGTCGACCACGCCGAGGGTGTCGTGTCCTTCGGGACGCGCCGGGTGCCGCAGATCGGCGAGCGCATCCGGGTCCGCACCTACCGCACCGGCGGCGGGCTGGCGGGCAACGTCGCAGCGAAGGCGGTCACCGCGTTCAGCGGCATCGGCGGTGTCAAGGTGCTCAACCCGCTCGCTGCCGCGGGCGGGGCCGACGCGGCCTCCCTCACCGAGGCGCTCGACGCGATCCCCGACGAGGTCCACCGCCACGACCGGGTCGTCGTCGCCGAGGACTTCCGACGGTCGCCGAGGAGGTGACGGGCGTGGCGCGGGCCGACACCCTGCCGCTGCTGCACCCCGACACCCCGAGCTTCGAGGCGGCCGGCGTGGTCAGCGTGGTCGTCTTCCCGGACGAGGACTCCTGCGCCCGGACGCGCCGATGCCGGACCTCGAGCTGCTGCGTCGGGTCGCGCGCGACCTCGACCGGCGCCGGCTGGTCACCACCGAGCTGTACGTCATCCCGCCGACGTACGTGCCGATCGTCGTGTCCGTCGGGGTCAAGGTCCGGGACGGCTACCAGGTGGACGCGGTCCGGCGGTGGGTCGAGCTGATCCTGCGGCAGTACCTCGCCCCGCTGCCGCCGTACGGCCCGGACGGCGGCGGCTGGCCGCTCGGGCGCACCGTGCGTCGCGCCGAGCTCGAGGCGGTCGCCGTCCAGGTCGACGGCGTCGAGTACATCGAGGACGACCTGCTGCTCGGCGTACCGCAGGGGAGCGGTGTGAACCAGGTGAGCAAGGTCGACCTCGAGCGGTGGCAGGTGCCCCAGCTCGTCGACATCACCGTGGTGGCGGGCCCGCCGCTGCCGCTGGGCGACACCTACGAGCCGCCGCCACCGCCGAAGATCCCGGTGCCCCTGCCGCCGGAGGTGTGCTGATGGACGGCGACCGCACGACCTGCCTGATCGTCCAGCCCGACCAGTGGGAGCGGTGCACCCACCAGGACACCGCCCTGCTGCCGGAGGGTGGCGTCGAGATCACCTGGCTGGCCGAGCGGTCCGACCCGTGCGCCCCGCCGGCTCCGTGCGGACCGGCCGCCGGCCTCGCCTTCGACCGCTGGTGCCGCGCGTACCGCTCCCGACCCGAGCGCGGCCGGGTCGACAGCCTCACCTGGGAGACCCGGGCCGCGTCCGAGGCGCACTCCTGCCCGGGCGTCTTCCGGCACCCGCTCGGCCTGGCCGTCGACCGCGGTCAGCGGCTGTACGTCGCCGAGGCGGCGTCCGGGACGGTCGCGGTCGTCGACCTGTGGGCGCAGCGGCTGCTGCGGCGCCTGCACGTCGGCGGGCGTCCGGTGGACGTCACGGTCGAGTGCGGACGGGCGCTGGTGCTGGTGCGCCGTCCCGGGCGCCTGGTCTGGCTCGACGGTCGCCGGCGGGCCAGGCCGGGTCCTCCGCTGGTCCACCCGCGCTGCCACGGCCGGCTCGAGCCCTGTCGCATCGCCCCGGGTCCCCTGGTGCTGTGGCGCCGGCCGGACGGGCACGCGGTCGTGGCCCGGGTGGACGGCACGGTGCTGCTCGAGACCGACGGTGCGAGCGATCTCGACGTGAGCGCGGACGGCGTCCTCGTGGTGGCGCGGGGGCCGGGGCAGCCGTTCGCGCGGTTCGTCCGTGTCGGCGAGGGCTGGGTGGAGACCGAGCCGGTGCAGGCGCCGCGCTACGACGGCGGCGCCGTCTGCATCGCGCCGGACGGCCGGATCGCCTTCACCTCCGAGGACGGCGTGGGCTGGACCGGCGGGACCGTGGCGCGACGACCCAGCACAGCCACGGTCGTCACCTACCGGCTCGACGCAGGCGACTACCGGACCCGTTGGGGCCGCGTCTTCCTCGACGCCTGCCTGCCGGCGGGCACCGACCTGCGCGCCGGTTCCTGACCAGCGACGACGACGAGGTGGACGACGCGCTGCCGTGGACACCTCCGGCGCGCGGCGGCCGCCGGACGCGTGAGGCCCCGGACACGCCACCCCTGCCCTCGCGGCTGCTGCTCGGGCGGGTCGAGGAGTCGACGTCGTTCTTCCGCCGCCCGACGGGCCGCGAGCAGGCCTGGGAGCAGATCCCGGCCGAGGACCGCTTCGAGACCTACGAGGCCCCGGTGCTCGCGCCGCCGGGCCGCTACCTCTGGATCGAGCTCACGCTCAGCGGCACCGAGCGGACCTCGCCCCGGGTCCGCGCGATGCGGGTCGAGCGACCCGGCCACGCCCTGCTCCGCACGCTGCCGCGTGCGTGGTCGCGCTCGGACGTCGAGGCCGCCTTCCTGCAGCGGTTCCTGGCCCCGGCCGAGGGACACCTGCACGAGCTCGACCAGCGGTCCGCCGAGCGCGCGGTCCTGGTGGACCCCGACGTCACGCCGCAGGAGATGCTGCCGTGGCTGGCGAGCTTCGCCGGGCTCGTGCTCGACCGCCGCTGGCCGGAGTCCGCCCGCCGACGGCTGGTGGCGGAGGCCTACACGCTCTTCCGCTGGCGCGGCACCCGTCGCGCGCTGCTGCGCATCCTCGAGCTCTACCTCGGACGTCGTCCCGCGATCGTCGAGCAGTGGCAGCTGCGCGGCCTCGGCGGCACCGTCCTGGGCGCGGGGCCGGGGCTCGGTAGCGGCCCCGAGGTGTACGGCGGGCTGTCGGCCGCGGGCACGCTCGGTCGTTTCCTGGTCGGCGGCCAGCAGACCGACAGCGACTCCTACCGGCTTGCGGCGCACCGCTTCACCCTGCTCGTGCCCGGCACCCTCGACGCCGACCAGCGCGAGGTGGTCGGCTCGATCGTCGAGGCCCACAAGCCGGCCCACACGCTGTGCGAGGTCTGCGAGCTCGGGTCCGGCATGCGGGTGGGGAGCCGCCTCCACGTCGAGCTGACCTCGTTCGTGGGGCCCGGAGCCACCTGGGCGCCGGCCGTGGTCGGCAGCGTGCGCCTCGGCGAGGACGGTGTGGTGGGGACACCCTCGGTCGGCTCGCGGGTCGGCGACACCTCGGTGGGACGGGTGCGGGTCGGATGAGCAGCCTCGTCGTCGACCGGATGACCGCCACCGGCCCCGCGGAGCTGCAGGCGAGGACGCGTGGCCTGCTCGCGGGGGTCGCCGACCGGCGCCTCTCCGATGCGCTGCGCCGGAGCCCGCTGCCCGAGGGCGACTGGTACCTGCGCCGCCTCGACGTGCCGCTGGCCCTGGACCCGGCCCGGCCCGACCCGTCGATCGAGGAGGCGTGGGCCGCCGCCGTCGTCGACGCGCTGCACGCCGCCCTGCGGACCCGGTCGGCCGACGTCGTGCGCTACCGGCACCGCGTCGACGCGTTGGTCGACCTCGTGGCCTCACTGGCCGGCGGAGATGTCGAGCGTGCGTGGGCCTGGCACCGGGCCGGGCTGCTCCCGGGCGCCGACCCCGGACAGGTGGGTGGTGACCGGGCCGCAGTGGCGCTGACCGCGCTCCGGGCCGCGCCGGAGACGGTGGTCGCGGTGCTCGTCCGCGCGCTGTCGCGGGTCGGTCTGCCTCGGTTGCACCGGCTGTGGGGGTCGAGCGGCTGGGTCACCCTCGCCGAGCTCGCCGCGACCGCGATGGGTGCGCGCGGGGTCGACGCACTGCTCCAGCGCTACGCCGACGCACGGTCCGGGGCCGTTCCCGGCACGACGCGGGATGACGGCCCGTCCCCGGCGCCGGCGGCAGCGGGAGCGTGGGCCGAGAGGGCGTCCGGAGCCGTCGGCTCGTCGCGGCTGGCCGCGGCGTTCCGAGCCAGCACGCTGCGTCCCGACGAGCCGACCACCGCGGCCTGGGCCGTCCTGGTGGTGGCCGAGGCCGACCCCGCCGCGCTGCGTCGCGCGGACGTGGCCGCCGCTGTCGCCGGCGTCGTGGACGCGGTCTCCGAGCGCCCCGCTCGTGGTGCGACGGTGGTGTCGGAGACCCGGGCCGGGCCCGGATCCGGGGCCGCGGAGCCGGAGGAGCTGGACACCGAGCCGGAGCGCTGGCCGACCGTCTGGGGCGGGCTGCCGTTCGTGCTGGCGACGGCCGCCGAGGCCGGCGTACCCGACCGCCTGACCGAGGACGCGACGCTGGCGGAACGGCCGCTCTCGTGGTGCCTCCACCGGGTCGCCACCCGACTGGTGCCGGCCGCGGACGACGACCCGGCGGCGCTCGTGCTCGCCGGGCTCCCGGTGCCCTTCGAGGCGCCCTCGCCGGCCCCGCGCCCGCCCGGTGCCGATGAGGCCGCGCGACTCGACGAGGTCGCGCGAGCGTGGGTCGCCGCGACGGCTCGCCGGCTCGGGCGGGAGGACGCGGAGGACCCGTTCGAGGTCGTGCGCGACGTCGCGCTGCGGCGGGGCGAGGTCGCGTGGGAGCCGGGCTGGGTCGACGTGCACCTGCGCCTGGACGACGTCGACGTGGACGTGCGGCGCGCGGGTCTCGACCTCGATCCCGGGTGGGTGCCCTGGCTGGGCACGGTCGTGAGGTTCGTCCATGGTTGAGCTCTGGCTGCCGCTGCCCGACGACGACCTCTACCCCGAGGACCACGCCGTCAGCCGGGCCCTCACGGCGCGCGCGGCAGCAGTCGCGCTGCGACTCGCAGGGCTGCTCGACGAGCGCTGCTCGGCGGGGTCCGGGGCAGGGGAGGCGGCGACGTTCCTGCGGACGTGGAGCGACTCCGCGCTCGCCGAGCGGATGCCGACGCCGTTCGTCCAGCCGATCGACTGCCTGGTCCGCCACTACGCGCTCACCCGGGCCGAGGTCGACGTCCTCCTGCTCGCCGGGCTGCCCGACGAGCACGAGGGGCTGGCCAGCACCTTCCGGCAGCTGAGCCCGCAGGGCGAGGCGCGCCCCACGGTCGGGCCTGGCCGCCCTGGTGGCCGGCGAGATCAGCGACGACCGCACCGGGATCCGTCGCCTGCTGTGGGACGGGCCGCTGGTGCGGCACGGGCTCGTCGCGACCGTGGGGGGTGGCACCGTCTTCGAGCAGTCGCTCGTGGTCGCCGACCGGCTGTGGGAGGTCCTGCACGGCAAGGACGCCTGGCCGGGCGAGCTCGACCGGGTCGAGGTCCCGCCGGCCCCACCGGGGTTGACCCGGTGGCTCGCGGGTACGCCGACCCGGAGGGTGGTCCAGGCGATCCGTGCGGAGCAGCCGGTCACCGTCCTGGTCCCGTCCGGGGACGAGGGGCTGGGCATCGGCCGGTGCGCGGTCGTGGCCGAGGAGGTCGGACGCCCCCTCGTCGCCGCGCGGGCGGGCGCCGCCTCCCGGGGCGCCGTACACCTGCTGGCCGTGCACGCGGCCGCCCGTGGGGCCCTCCCGGTGCTGGTCGTCAGTGGCGGACCCGGTGAGCCGCCCGTCCCGGCGACGGTGGCGGCGGGCGACCTCCCCGGACCCCTCCTGGTGTGCGCCGCACCCGGCGCGGTCCGGCTGGGCGCGACCCGGCCCGCCCTCACCCTGCCGGTGGGGCCGGTCGAGATCGCCGACCTCGAGGACGCGTGGCGCGCCGCGCTCCCGCACCGCCCCGACGAGGCGGGCGCCCTCGCGGTCCGCCACCCGCTCGACCCCACCCTGACCGCCCAGGTCGCGGTCGACCTCCGCGGCCACGAGGCCTGGGGGCTCGAGCCGGAGGAGGTCTCGACCGTGGTCCGCGCGCGCATCATGGTGACGCTCCCGCCCGGCATGGAGCTGACCCGACCCGACGTCGAGTGGCACCGGCTCGTCGTACCCGAGGAGCCCACCCAGCAGCTGCGCGAGGCCGTGGCCCGGCTCGAGTTCCAGACGCTGGTCCTGGACGAGTGGCGGTTCCGGGAGCAGGCCCGCGCCTCCCGCGGCGTGCGGCTGCTGTTCACCGGCCTCCCCGGGACCGGCAAGACGCTCGCCGCCGAGGCGGTCGCGACCGCCGCCGACACCGACCTGCTCACCGTGGACGTGTCGCGCGTCGTGTCGAAGTGGATCGGCGAGACGGAGAAGAACCTCGCCGCCGCCTTCGACGCCGCCGAGCGGACCCAGGCCGTGCTGTTCCTCGACGAGGCGGACGCCCTGTTCGGCGCCCGGACCGAGATCAGCGACGCCCACGACCGCTACGCCAACCTGGAGACCGCCTACCTGCTCCAGCGGCTCGACCGGTTCGACGGCCTGGCCGTGCTGGCCACCAACCTGCGCCACAACATCGACCCGGCGTTCATCCGGCGCATGGACTTCGTCATCGAGTTCGAGATGCCCGGCGTCCGCCGCGCGCCGGGACCTGTGGGACCTGCACCTGCCGGCCGGGGTCACCGACGAGGACGTCGACCTCGACGTGCTGGCCCGGCTCTACCCGGTCGCGGGCGGTGGATCCGCAACGCGGCGATCGCCGCCGCCTTCCTGCCGCCAGCTCCGGCGAGCAGATCCACCAGCGACACCTGGTCTCGGCCATGCGCCGCGAGTACGCCAAGGCAGCCCTGCCGTTCCCTGGCGAACCTCCGAGGAGGCGTGTGAACCATGTGTGACACCAACACCAGCACCCAGCCGTGCGGCGAGTGCGAGGCCTGCTGCGCCGATGACCTGCCGGTCAACCCGTTCGTGGCGCTGCGGGTCGCGTACGGGATGCTGCTGGGCGAGGACGACTTCCGCACGCTGATGGGCAACCCGCGCGGCAAGCACATGCTGCACGACGCGTGGCTGCACGGCCTGGGCGTCGTCTGGGGCTACCCGGTCGAGCTCCGCGGCGAGCTCGACCTCCGGGTCGGGCCCGGGCTCGCGCTCGACGGCTGGGGTCGCGAGCTGGCGCTCGACCACACCGAGTGCGTCAACGTCCGCGACTGGGTCGACGAGCTGGAGGAGCTGCCCGAGCCCGATCACGACCCCGGCGGTGAGAAGGCCGAGGACGGCTCCGGCTGCCGCACGGTCACGATCCGCGCCTGCCTGTACGCCGAGTTCGACTGCTGCCCGGCCGACCCGGTCCCGACCCTGTCCGACCCGTGTGACATCAACCGCCAGCACGACGACTACTCGCGGGTCGTGGAGCGGGTCCGGCTGGTGCTCCGCGCCGAGGACTGCCCCGAGCCCGCGCACCCGTACCGCCGCGTGCGGATGCTGCTGGGCCTCCAGGAGGTGTCGGACGACGAGGCCGGCCGGCAGGCCCACGAGGCCGCCTGGCGGGTGCACACCGCCGCGGCCGAGGACCGGGTCACCGAGCTGCTGCGCGAGTTCCGGTGCCTGGCGGCCCTCGACTCGGCCGAGCTGCGGCCGGCCGGTGACCCCGGCGTCGACGAGTGCGGCGACAGCGGCGGCCCTCCCGGGCTGTTCCCCGTGGTCGAGGACGACGCCGGCGTACCGCTCGCCTGCGTGACGATCACGGTGCGGAACCCGGACGACTGCCCCGAGATCGAGGACGTGCACGTCGACCTGTGCTGCCGGACCGCGCTGCTGCCGACGGCGACCATCCAGGAGCTCTGCGAGGGGCTCGCCCCCGGTGTCTTCGGGCCGACCACCCAGGACGCCGGAGGG
The DNA here is from genome assembly GCA_963791175.1 of uncultured Actinomycetota bacterium. Classification (GTDB taxonomy): domain Bacteria; phylum Actinomycetota; class Actinomycetes; order Propionibacteriales; family Nocardioidaceae; genus Nocardioides. Next base: position 19,119 of record CAWBRC010000003.1, on the reverse strand, counting down.
CCGCGCGTGGTGCCGCCGGCCGAGTGGAGCGAGGACGGCACGACGATCCGGATCGCGGTCACCGCCGACCTGGTGCCCGGCTCGGTGAAGAGAGCGGTCAAGCTGACCTCGCTCTCGGACCGCGGCTGGGTGGACGAGGACATCTACCAGACCCATCACGAGCCCGGGTACCTCGTCGTGGAGCTCGCCGACCCACCGGCCAACGACACGGTGCGGCTCATCGTGAAGGGCACCGGCCCGACGCCCGTCTTCGGTGCCGACCCCTTGGTGCCGCTGGCCGGTGTCGTGGGGGGCCCGCCCGGCACCGCCGACGACGGCCACGACGCCGTCCTCACCTTCCCGAACCCGACGACCCACCAGGAGGAGGCGTCATGACCACCACGAGCACGGCCTCGGGCTCGATGGACACGGCCGGTGGTGCGATCACCCGGCTCAACCCGGCCGACGGGCTGTTCCTGCGCGCCGAGCACCTCCGAGCCATGGAGGACTACGCGAGCGACCTGGCGCTGGCGGTCGGGATGGCCGGAGGCCCTGGCGTCGTCCACGGCTACCAGGTCTCGCTCTCCCAGGACGGGTCCGCCGTGCAGGTCACCGGGGGCCTCGCGATCGACCCTGACGGGCGCCCGCTGCGCTCGAAGTCCGGCGCGTCGGCGCCGGTGACCGGGCTGCACCCGCTGGCCGACGAGTTCTACGTCGTCGAGATCGAGGCCGCGTCGTGGAGCTTCGGCTCCGAGGGCGTGTACGGCGCGCTGTGCGACGACCCGTGCGGCACCGGCTCGAGCATCGCGCCGTACATCGCCGAGGGCATCAGGCTGACCCTGCGCAAGGACGAGTTCTCCGGGCAGCTCGACCTGGTCCGGGAGAGCGAGCGGCGCAACCGGCTGGCCTCCCTGTACTTCGAGCGCGAGCGCGCCAACGGCGGCTACCGCGCGGTCACCGGCAACGTGCCCTGGCTGCTGCCCAACGCCCGGAGCGCCGCGGTCGAGACGCTGCTCGGCCGCCCGTGGGACGGCGGCACCGCGGCCCCGAGCGGGACCGCCGTACCGCTCGCCGTGCTCCTGCAGGTCGACGGCGTGTGGGTCCTCGACACCTGGACCGCCCGCCGCGACGTCGCCGACCCGCCGCCCCGCGCGGCGTGGCAGTGGCGACTGGGGATGCGGCCCTGGAGCGTCTTCGTCGCCCAGGTCCTGCAGCTGGAGGACCAGCTCGGCGGCGGGGGAGCGGGGTCCGTCGTCCCACCGGCGGTGGCCGCCGCGAAGGACGCGACGGTGGACCGGTTCGTGGCCGAGGTGCGCGCGATCACGCGCTCACCGAAGCTGCTCGCGGCCGCGGCCCAGGCGGAGCGGCAGACCCGGGAGAAGCGCTCGAAGCTGGGCACGCTGATCGACGCGGGCATCCTCGAGCTGCCCCCGGCCGGCTACCTCGACCTCGGCGGCGGCGGTACGTCGCGCGACGAGGTCGAGGAGTTCGCCGCCCAGATGTTCGGTGGCGGCGTCGACGTCGAGGTGCGCGAGGTCCGGCCCGACTACGTCGCCCACGCGGTCGAGGAGGTGCAGCACATGGACCGCATCCGGCTCGACGGCGACCCGCGGCCCCAGGTCGACGTGCTCGTGCCGATGCGGAGCCTGGTCGACCTCGACCCGCTGCGCCCCGACGGCGACTACGGGTGGGTGGCGTACGTGCGTCGTCGCGAGGAGGCGCCGACCCCGCCCGAGGAGACGCCGAAGGAGCAGGACCTCGTGGAGGTCTACCTGGCCACGCTCGACCTCACCGCGGACGACCACATCGACCAGGTGGCCGAGCAGATCATCAAGGCCGGCGGCGACCCGCGCTTCGAGCTGATCGGGATGGTGGGCTACCCGGCGGGCCAGTGGGCCGTGCCGCAGGACGTCAAGGGCACGGCGTACGCCGACATCCAGTCCGCGCTCGACTCCGACGTGGTGGTGTGGGGCGTCGTGGGGCTGACCACCTCGCAGGAGCGCAGGCCCCTGGCCGCGGCGCGGGCCGCGCGCATGGTGGTGACCACGGGCTCGGGCCAGCACTCGGTAGGGTTCGGACCGACGTTCGTCGGTGGCCAGAGCAAGGTCGAGGCGATCTTCGTGGTCCTGGGCCCGGTCTTCGTCGGGTGAACGGGCCGGGTCGGCCCGCCGCACCCGGTCGGGGTGCCGGGGCCCGGCAGATCGAGGGGCCGCCACGCTTCGGTGACACGGGGAGGAGCAGGGTGAGGACCGTGAGTGCGGATGCCGCCCGCGCGGGTGCATGTCTCGTCCGGGCCGAGGTGCAGGGCGAGCACCTGCTGATCTCGGTGACCGTCAGCGGCGGGCTGGACCGCAACCGCCACGCCGCCCGGGTCGAGGCGCCACGACACTTCGTCGACATCGACAAGGCACTGGCCGTGGTGGCGGACTTCCTCCACTCGTTCAGCGTGCCGTCGGACCCCGGGTCCGAGGACGACGTCTGAACCGGCGGCCGCTCGTGACAGATCGGTGACGGCCCGCTCCCTAGATTCGCGCGCGAACCGCATCTAGGGGGTGCTCGCGCCAATGTCGACCGACACCGAGGTTCGCCCGGACGAGGACACGGTGGTGCACCTCTTCGACGGACCGTTCGTCACCATCGGGTCCTGCACGTACACCGTGCCCGAGGGCAGCAAGCGGTTGCTCGCCTACGTGGCCCTCCGGCAGGGCCGGGTGGAGCGTCGTCGGGCGGCCGGGGCCCTCTGGCCCGTCGGCGACGACCACCGCGCGGCGGGCAACCTGCGCTCGGCGCTGTGGCGGCTCCGGGGTGCGGGCATCGACGTGATGAACACCGACAAGTGGTCGCTCGAGCTCTGTCCCGGCGTGCAGGTCGACGCCCAGCTGACCCTCGACTGGGCCAACCGGCTGATCGGCGACACGGTGCAGCCGGGCGACCTGGTGATGCGCGGCAACCGGATCGACGCGCTCGACCTGCTGCCCGGGTGGTACGAGGACTGGGCCATCGTCGAGCGCGAGCGGATCCGGCAACGGATGCTGCACGCCCTCGAGGCGCTGAGCCGACGGTTCTCGGCGGTCGGTCGGCACGCCGAGGCGGTCGAGGTGGCGATGGCCGTGGTGAACGCCGAGCCGCTGCGCGAGAGCGCCCAGCGCGTGCTCCTCGAGGCGCACGCCGCGGAGCGGAACTGGGTCGAGGTACGGCGCTCGTACCTCTGCTACCGCGACCTGGTCCGCCGCGAGCTCGGCGTGGAGCCGGCCCACGACCTGACCGTGTTCGTCCAGCAGACCCGCGGCACCCCCACGCGGTCCCGGATGCAGCGGCAGCCGACGTTCGCCCGGCTCTCGGCCGGCTAGTGGTAGCTCCTCGCTAGCGTCGGACCGCGGGGCTGGCCAGGCGTCCGCGGGTAACCGGGGGCGGTGCGGCCGCCCGGACGAGCGCGTCGTCGACGAGCCGGGTCAGCCGGCGGGAGGGGGCGATCCCCAGCTCGGTGGCCAGCAGCGCGGCGAACGAGCGGAACTGCCGCAGCGCCTCGGCGACGTTCCCCTCGGCGAGGTGGGCGCGGACCAGGAGGGCCTGGGCCGACTCGCGGAGGGGCTCACAGGAGACGGCCACGTGGCCGACCCGGACCGCGTCGGCAGGGCGTCCGGCGTCGAGGCACATCGCGCCGAGCCGGTCGAGGGCGTGCAGCCGCAGCTGGCGGAACCGCTCCTGCTCGTCGAGCGCCCAGTCCTCGAACCAGCCGACCAGCACGTCGTGCTCCAGGTGCCGCAGGTCCCGGTCGAGTCGGACGTCGTACGGACCCACCGACGCGAGGTCGAGGAGTCGGGTCACCCGCGCCGTCGCCGCCCAGAGGTCGACCTCGACCGACCGGTGGAGCTGCACGTGCGTGGCCGACGCGTCGACCACGGCGACCTCCGCCCGGGCCAGCCGCCAGATCGCCGAGCGCAGGCAGGCGTTCGCCTTGGTGTCCGGTACGTCCGGCCACAGCGTGCTGCTGGCCACCCCACGGGGGACGGCCCGCCCGCACTGCAGGGCGAGGAAGCCGATCAGCCGCTCCGACGCCGGGCGGAGCTCGACGGGCCGTCCGCCCACCAGGAGGGAGAAGTCGGGCAGGACCGCCAGTCGGACCGAGGTCCGGGGTGGGGTGGCCGATCCGATGCTCAACTCTCTCTCCCGAGCTCTCGGGTACAGGTCCCCACCTCCTTCGATCGTGACCGATGCCGAGAGCCGATTCACTAGTCACATCGGGTGGTGTTCGACCGCCTCGAAATGGTGCTCATGGGCCGGTGACGGAGCCCGGTCGCAGCAGGGGCCCTGCGCGTCAGAGCCGTCCTGACGGAACCCGTGAAGGGGTCCTTGTCGGACTCGTGAAGGCCGTCTTGGCGGCTCCGATGAGGGTCGGAAATCCTTTGTTCTTCAAGGGTTTGGGGTCGGCAGGGCCGGGTACGTGCAGGCAGCGCGAGACGGGGACGCGAGACGCACGGGGCATGACCGGAGGGGGTACCCAGTTGTCCGCGCACGACCCGTCGGCCGAGTTCGCCGACGTCGACGATTCCGCCTGGCCGACCTGTGGTGCGGGCAGGTCGTCCGGGACGCGACCCACCCGACTCGGGTAGCGGAGCGATGGACGCACACGCCCTCCAGCGCAGCTGGGACCGGGTGACGGCGTACGGCGAGCAGGTGCCGCTGTACTTCTACTCCCACCTCTTCGTGTCCCACCCCGAGGTCCGCTCGATGTTCCCGCTCGCCATGAGCCACCAGCGGGACAAGCTGGTCAGCGCGCTCGGCCGCATCGTCAGCCACGCCGACCGGATCGACGAGGACCTCGACTTCATGCGGCACCTCGGCCGCGACCACCGCAAGTACGCCGTGATCGCGGAGCACTACAACGCGGTCGGCGCGTCCCTCTGCGCGACGCTCAAGCACTTCCTCGGCGACGAGTGGGACGCCGAGCTCGCGGCCGAGTGGACGGCGGCGTACCACTACCTGCCCGGGCAGTCGATCTCGATGGAGATCCCGCAACGGCCGCGGCAGTGGCGCTACTTCAGCCCGGCGAACGCTCCGCGCACCGACGGCTCGATCGACCTGCACGTCCAGCAGATCGACGGCGGCCAGGTCAGCACGGCCGTCGTCCGGTCCCTCAAGCCCGGGGACACCGTCAAGCTCGGGGCGGCGGTGGGGGAGCGGCTGACGCTGCGCGCCGACGACCCGAGCGACCTGCTGCTGGTGGCCGGCGGCACCGGCCTGGCGCCGCTCCGCGCGGTGGTCGAGCAGATCGACCAGGAGTGGCGGCGCACCCGCCGGGTGCCGCGCGTCCACCTGGTGCGGAAGGAGTGCAGTACGGCGCGGTTGAGCTCGACGAGAGCCCGGTCGCGCCAGAGGGTGGCGTCGTCGGAGGTGTCGAGGCTCATGCGGGCGGCGACGGTGGGGACCATGTCGTAGCGGTCGGCGTCGCCGAAGTTGCGGGCGCCGATCTCGGTGCCTCCACGACGTCACCATCACCGACCACCACACCGAGTCCCGCAGGTTCCTGACCCACCTCGAACGCGAGGAACGCGACGGCCGCACCTGCCCCGCCGACTGGTCCTGGATCGTCCCGCCGCTGTCCGGCTCCCAGACCGGTGTCTTCCACCGCTACTACGACGGCGAGCACCGCGAGCCGAACTTCGTCACCGACGACGACGCTGCGCTGCGCGCGCTCCAGGGGCGCCCGGAGGCCTTCGGCTCCGTCCCGGAGCAGCGCGCCCTGGCGAGGGGCTGAGGCGCGTCAACCACCCGTTCGTGCCAGATCGGCAGCGACCGCGGTGGTCAGGGCGGGTCTGGCACCGACATTTCTCGGACGGTTAGCGTCGCCGGCGTACGGGGGCCAGGTCGCTCCCGTGCTCCGCGGGACAGCCCTCGCCGTCGGGAGGGATCATGTCCGTTCGTCGTCTGACCAGGCTGGCCGGGGTCGTCGCCGCGACAGCCGTGCTGACCGTCGCCGGGGGTGTCACGGTCGTGGCCGCGTCCGCTCCCGCGCCCGCCGAGCCGACCGTCTCGATCTCGCTGGCCGACCACGGACGAACCGCGCACGGCAACGCTCTGCTGCGGGTCACCTACACCTGCTCGGGCCCGGCGGATCCAGGAGTGACGTTGGCCGGGGCGGACCTGTACATCACCGAGGTCACCCAGGGCGTCGGTGCCCACGAGGCGTCGGGGTCCGGGTACACCTCGGGCTTCGTCTGCGACGGCACCCCGCAGCGCCGGGTCCTCACCGTGATCCCCTGGACGGACGCGGGCTTCGGCGGCGGCAGCGCGACCGTCACCCTCGATGCGAACGTGTGCTGGTGGTCGGACACGGCCGGCAGCATCTGCGCCTCCGACTCGATCGACCACGAGACGGTCGGCCTGCGGGGCGGCGGCACGATGCCGCCCGCCACCGCGCAGGGGGACTTCCCCGTGTCGCTGGCCGCGGTCGGCAAGGTCCGCCACGGTGCCGCCCACCTGAGCGTCGACTACAGCTGCGCCGTACCCGCCATCGCCGATCAGTGGACGGCGGAGATCCGCGGCCTGGTGCGCCAGCAGAGAAGCCGCTTCCACAGTGCCCAGGGCGGCTTCGACGTCTGGGACGGCCTCGTCTGCGACGGCCTGACCCACCGCCTCCGCCTCGAGGTCTCCTCGACGACCGCGGCCAGGTTCTCGGTCGGCGCGGTCACCGTGACGGTCTACGCCGACCTGCACTGGGACGACCTCGACGACTGCGCCGACTACGGCGACGACTGTGCCGAGGGCTACCTGTCCGGCACGCTCGAAGGGGCGACAGCGACCCTGCTTCGTCACGGATGACGGCCCTGCGCTGCGCGCGTTGCACGGAGGTCCTTCGTTCGGCTCCTTGAGCGGGCACCGCACCCACGCGACGTGCTGGAGCGGCGACGGCGGGTCCGCGCTGGGCTCGCGTCCCCCATATGGGGGTCGGATTCCAGTGGTTGTCTGGCCCTATCGACGGGGACCTGCAAGCGTGCCCACCGAGACGACGGCTCGGGACCCCACGATGGGAGACCCATGACATTGCGACACCCCACGACAGCACGTCCCACGATGCGGGTCCGGCAACGGTCCGCCGTACTGCTCGCCGCAGCTCTCATCGTGGCGACGGCAGGGTCGGCCGACGCCCTCGACATCGACGGCACGCCAGGCAACGACGAGATCTCGGGCACCGCCGGTGACGACTTCATCAACGCCGGCGCGGGCGACGACGTGGTTCGGGGCAAGGCGGGTGAGGACAAGCTCAACGGCGAGGAGGGCCGGGACACGTTGGACGGCGGTCCAGGGAGTGACCTCCTCTACGGCGAGGACGGCGACGACACCCTGGCCGGCGGGCCCGACGGCGACTTCCTCTACGGCGGGGCGGGCGAGGACGACCTGGTCGGCGGCAAGGGTGGCGACTACTTCAAGGGTGGCGCGGGTGGAGACCGCTTCGTGGGCGGCCTCGGCGTCGACTACGGCGAGGCCTCGGGAGGGAACGATCGCCTCCTGGGAGGTGCCAGCCCCGACGTCCTGTCCGGCAACGAGGGGTCGGACCGGATGTACGGCGGCGGCGGAGATGACTGGCTCTCCGGCGGTCGCGGTTTCGACCGCATCTTCCCGGGAGCCGGGCCCGACGAAGTCTTCGGCGGTCGAGGTTCGGACGAGATCACGCTGCGTCGCGACGGCGTACCCGACAAGATCTCGTGCGGACCCGGCGACGACCAGGTTCTCTATGTCGGCACCCCCGAGCCCGCCGACACCCTGCGCTCGTGCGAGACCATCGTCGAGATCCCGGCCCCGTAGCGCTCAGTTCCACCTCAGAACCGACGCCCCGGCACGCGCATCGTGTGACACCTCGGCTCGAAATCAGTTCGGGAAGAAACAGATCCCTTCGTGGTTTCGTGTTTCGCCGACATTCATGCCGCAGCCACCGGAATCAGACCCGACCCACAGTCCGGTCAACTGTCCCGGTTGGGTCGCGCCGTTCGTCACGATCAGTTCCTGGGTGCCGATTTCGCGGTTGTGTCCAGGATTCCACGAAAGTAGCTGGTTGTTGGAGGGAGCGATCGCGCCGATGCCGGGCCGGCTGACATATGCACCTGGGCTTTGCTGGAGCCAGCGCTGATGTCCTGCCACGTAGACGGCGTTCGTCGTCCAGGCAACGGAGCGCAGGGTGTCGCCATTCGTGTAGTTCGCCCAGTCAGGGACGACATTGGTTCCTGTCACGTTCACGGGGAACTTGACGGCCGCATCGCAGATGGTGTTCGTCCCGTGGGGGCCACCTCCGCTGGCGATGTACAGCTTGGTGCCGTCGCCACTGAAGTCCAGGTCTCCGATGACTTGAGCGTTGCCCTGTTGCTTCTGGCTGCACGAGGTGATGTGGAGCATGGGCGCGTCCCAGTTGGCAAGTGTTGCGCTGGCGCCCAGGTTGAGGAGGAACAGCTGCAGGCGGCTCTGGCCGTTGACGGTCAGGAAGCTGCCGGTGACGGCCATCCTGGACTTGTCGGCGGTGACAGCGAAGCGCCAGACACCCTGTGGTGAGCTCGGGTTGAGCTGCCCGCCGAGCGTGATGTTCATGTAGTTCGTCAGGGCGCCGGTATCTGGGTTGATCGAGGCCAAACCGGTCCGCGTCGTGCCGTTGACCGTGGTGAACTTCCCGCCGACGATGACGTCGCTGCCCACGATGTCGATATCGCTGACCTTGCCGGCCACCTTGACGTTCGGGAAACCGGGAACCAGGGCTCCGGTAGTAGCGTTGATCTTCGCGAAATGCCCGCGGGCAACGCCGTTGACATGAGTGAACGCGCCCCCCACGAAGAGACTCTGCCCATCCTGGCTGGGAACGATCGCGTTGACCTGACCGTCGAAATTCGGCGCAAAAGTCGTCACCGCTCCCGTGGACACGTTGAACGAGAAGATGTTGTTCCGAGCGTATGAAATGGTCTTGGTAGCGTTCGTCACTTCCGGGAAGAGCCCGCCGGCATACATCAGGTTGCCCAAGGGCGCCAGTGTCATCACTTGGTACTTATCGGATGCACTTCCGGTGCCCCAGGTCCCCGGCACTTGTGGAGTCCAGTCAACCGGATTCGTCTGCACCACCGCGGGCAGGTCAACATTGTCGTTGATGGCACCGGCTGTCGGGGCCAAGGCCAAGAGCCCGACCGCAGCCGCAGTCAACGCAGTGATGGATATCCGTCTCACGTTCATGCTGAACCTCTCAACGATTGCTCACAATGAAGTCTCTGTCGGCTGGCAGGCTGCTCGCAGCTCACCGTGCAGGGTGACCACCCGGTCTCACCGCTCGATCTGCCGTGAACGCTCGTCGCAACCCCTAGCAGCGAGCGCAGTGGTGCCACCGCTGAACGGCCGGCAGGCACCCCGTCGCCATGTCGCGGATGCTACGCGGGAATCGTGAGCATGGGTCCAGGAGACCGCTGGCCATTTCGCCATTGCTGGTGGGTACTCCAAGGAAGACCTCGGAGGCCGCCACACCTACGACGCCAGCGGCAACATCGGAAGGTGCCCGGAGCTCACGCGTTGGACATCACCTCTGGCAACGGCACAGAGATCACCGGACTTGCGACTGGGGGCTTTGTCGACCGCCGTCCAGCCCGTCCAGTCCCGACCAGACGCGGTAGGGCCCGGATGCTGGTGCGCTTGAGGCGCTCCTGTTTCCGGCGGCGGCCGACACAGATAGGCACATGCAGCCGTCGACGCCGTACAAGGTGTACTACCCGGCGCGCGAAGCGGCCGGACGCAAGAATCTCCGCTGGCACGACCTGCGCCACAGCGGCGCCGTCCTCGCGGCCCAGACGGGCGCGACTCTGGCTGAGCTCATGGGCCGCCTGGGCCACACGACGCCAGGCGCGGCGATGTGCCATCAGCACGCTGCCGCCGACCGTGACACTGAGATCGCCGGGCGACTCTCGGAACTGGCTTGGCGCCCTGCTGACGCATGACATCGGTTGCGTCCCGACCGAGTGCGCGCCACAATTGTGGCCATGAGTACCGAGTCGTTGCGCGAGGTCCGCGATCACTTCAGCGAAGTCGTTGACCGGGTCGAGCACGAGCACGACCGCGTGACTGTCACGCGCAACGGTCGGCCGGCGGCTGTGATCCTTAGCCCGGAGGACCTCGCACAGCTCGAGGAGACCCTCGAGATCCTTAGTGACCCCGGAGCACTCGCCGACATCCGCGAGGCCGACGCTGCCTATCGCTGCGGTGACGTCGTTCGTGGCATCGACGGGGTCCGATCGCTCCGCGGGTGACTCCGCACGAGCCTGATGAGCTGGTCCTGACCCCGCCCGCCGTCCGAGCGATCCAGCACAACCTTCCGGAGGCCGTCGCGGCGGCGGTCGTCAATTTCCTGACCGGGGCGTTGGTCGACAACCCGCAGCGTGTCGGGAAGTCGTTGCGCGGTGAGCTCGCCGGCATCTACTCCGCCCGCCGAGGCACCTATCGCGTCCTGTACCGCATCAACGACAACCTCCGCGAGGTGGTCGTGCTTCGCATTGACCACAGGCGTGAGGTCTACCGCAGTTGATGGCGGACATAACCGCGGTCCATCGACTGTGGGTCTGAGCGGCCATCTCGAACCACAAGCGCCTGGTGTGCTTGGGCTACACCTCGAGTCGGGCGATGAGCTGATTGCTAGGACGGCAGGATTGATGCCATGCCCGACATCGGTGAAGAGCTCGGGAGCCTTCGGCGCGAGAACGCCCGGCTGCGCAAGCTCCTTAAGCTGACCGAAACGGAGGCCGCTCCAGCACTTGACACTCAGACTGCCTGGTTCGACGAGGCTCCGGGATCGGTCGACGCGGGCTCGTCGTCGCAGGCGAAGGTCGAGTTCTACGCCGCTCTGTTCGCGGCGCGGCGCGATGTGTATGCGATTCGGTGGGAGAACGCCCGCTCCGGCAGGTCGGGCTGGATGCCGGCCGTCGAGGGCGGCTGGCGCAAGGGCAGCAACGCGGCCGCCGACCAGCGCTATCTCCCGCTGACACCCCAGGTGCTGGCGGCGCATCTGACCGGGGACATCTGTATCGGCTTGTACCCGATGCTGTCCGGTGACCGGACGTGCTGGCTTGCTGCCGACTTCGACGGGACTGCGGCGATGCTGGATGCGCTCGCGTACCTCAAGGCGGCACGCGCCGCCGGCGCGCCCGCAGCCTTGGAGGTGTCCCGGTCAGGCGTCGGCGCCCACGTGTGGATCTTCTTCACCGACCCGGTGCCGGCGACAACTGCACGCCAACTCGGTACGGCGCTGGTCGGTGAGGCGATCACGATCCGGGGGCGCATGGATCTGCGCTGCTATGACCGTTTGTTCCCCTCGCAGGACGTGCTCCCTGGACAAGGTCCAGGCAACTTGATCGCGGCCCCTTTGCAGGGTAGGTGCCGCCGGATAGGAACGACCGTCTTCCTCGATCTGGCCACGCTAGAACCCTTCGAGGACCAGTGGGACTACCTGTCCACGCTGGAGCGACTGACACCGAAGAGCGTGTCGCGGCTCGCCTCCGAGTTGCGGGAACCGGTCGTCGGGCCAGGCGTGAAGCGAGCCCACGCCGCCCGGTCGACCCGAACCCAACCGGGCCCGGCGTCGATCGTGCACCTCGAGCTCGAAGGCGGCGTGAAGGTCCCAGGCTCGGAGCTGAGCCCGTCGTTGTACGCAACGCTCAAGCACGCGGCGTCGACCTACAACCCCGAGTTCTACGACCGGCAACGCCGACGCCAGTCGACCTGGAACATCCCGAGGGTCATCAGCTCCTACGACGAGACCATCGACGACCATCTCGTGCTGCCTCGCGGGCTGCTCGACACGACGACGAAGCTCATCCAGGACGCCGGAAGCAAGACCGAGATCGACGATCGTCGAGTCACCGGGACCGCCCAGCAGCTCTTCACCGACATCAACCTCACCACGGTGCAGCAGGCTGCCGTCGATGACCTCCTGCCGCACGACTTGGGCTTGCTTGTGGCCCCACCCGGGTCTGGCAAGACCGTGATGGCCTGCGCCGTCATCGCCGCGCACAGCACGTCGACACTCGTGCTGGTGGACCGCAAGACACTCGCCGACCAATGGCGCCGCCAGATCGAGGACCTCTTGGGCGTCAAGCCCGGTCAGCTCGGTGGCGGACGCGCCAAGCTCACCGGTGTCGTCGACGTGGCAACCCTACAAACGCTGGCCCGTCGCCCCGGCCTCGACGAAACGCTGGGCGGCTATGGCCTCGTCGTGGTCGACGAGTGCCACCACGTCCCGGCCGCCGCCTTCGAGGCCGCCGTACGCGCCATCCCTGCCCAGCGCTGGCTAGGACTCACCGCCACTCCCTACCGACGCGACCGACTCGACGACCTCATCGGGTTCCAGCTCGGCCCGGTCCGGCACACGCTCGAGCACGCGGAACCGGGCACTCTCGAAGGAGCCAGCACTGACCGGCCTCGCCCCGTGCTGGTCGTGCACCCAACCCGGTTCCGGGTGAAGGAGCCCGTCGATCTATCCCTTCCGGGAGCGATCGCCGGCGTACATCGCGCACTGACCGATGATGAGGACCGCAACGAGCAGATCCTCGCCGACGTCGTCGAAGCCCACGGCCGCGGTCGCCACTGCTTGGTGCTGGCCCAACGGACCGCCCATGTCGACCACCTTGCCGCACGTCTCAGCGAGCGTGGTCTGGAGCCAGTGGTTCTCAAGGGCGGGATGGGTGCGCGCCATCGGGCAGCAGCGACACAGCGACTCGTCCCGGCCGCCGGTCCGCCGCTCCTCATTGTCGCGACAGGTCACTTCGTCGGCGAAGGCTTCGACTGCCCGGCGCTGGACACCTTGTTCCTCGCGGGTCCGGTCTCGTTCAGGGGGCGACTCGTCCAGTACGCGGGACGCATCCTGCGCGCCTACCCCGGCAAGCGGACCGCGGAGGTCCACGACTACCACGACGTCGAGGTGCCGGTGCTAGCCGCCGCCCTGGTCAAGCGGACGCCGGGTTACCTCAGCCTTGGCTTCCCCGATCCACGCAAGACGTGAGAACGCGCTCATTGGACGGTCACGCCCAGCGGCGTGAACGCCGCGCGCTGCATTCCAGACGCAGGACGCGACCCGCGCTTTCGACATGCAGCACATGCGCCGACAGAGGGACCGGGACAGCGTCCTTCCGGTTGATAAAGACTGTCTGAACCTGTGGAGACCTGGTAGGCGATAATGGGTTTGACCAGTGACCTCTTCCGTGTCATGGAAGCGCCCACCGTTCATTGCGCTCAATGCGCCCGCGATGAGGGATCAGGTTGAGCGGGAAATCAGGACGTGAGCGGCCAGCCGTGGACACCGCGACTAGCAAGCGAACTAGCAATCAGCAACCGCTCGAGCCGTGATTGCTAGTCGAGAAGGTACCAACGCATCAGAGATCGCCAATCTCCAGGACGCGGGTTCGCTCGCGTACGGGCGCAACCCGCCGGCGGCCGGGACTGCGGACCCCGTTGACCGGCGCCTGTGCACTCCTCGCGCTTGCCGCGTCCGATCCGGCGGAGGAAGAATCGACCGGGTGGTGACCACCCAGTCAGCGACGTTCGCGTAGATGGCGACCTCCCGAAGGAGGTTCCTACGGCGTTGGGGAGGGCGGGCGGTCGGCCTGAGCATCACCGGGCTCGGGCTCTACGTCGTAGCGCCGAGCCTGATCACCATGTTCTCGGCCTGGCCGCAGCTCGCCGAGGTCGACGCCCCCTGGTTCTTCATCCTCGCGGGCCTCCAGCTCGGCCGGCTGTTGTCGCTGTGGTGGTTGACCAGGCTGGCGCTCGCACCGGCCCATGGCGTCGCAGCCGAGCCTGCCGGCCAGGATGCGCACGACGCCATCGCACCTCGGGTCGGATGGGGTACGACCGCAACGGCTCAGCTGGCCGGGAGCGCCGCTGCGAAGATCCTCCCCGGTGGTGGCGCCGCAGGAGGGGTAGTCCAGGCCAAGGTGCTTATCGACGCCGGCCAGCCGCCCAAGACTGTCGCCTCGGGGCTGACTGCCATCGGCCTGCTCAACAACGCCGTCCTGTTCCTGCTGCCGGTCCTCACAATCCCGGCCCTGCTTGTCGGACCGCCTCTCGCCAAACAGCTTCAGCTCGGGCTGGTCGTCTCCGTGGTCCTCGCCGCGGCCATCGTGGCGATCGGAGTCACCGCGCTGACCTGGCCACGGGTGCTCTCGGTGACCGGTCGCGGCGTCGGCAGGGTCGTGCACCTCGTCCGGCCCAGGGTGACACCGGCCGGCGTCGCCGACGGCCTGCTGGCGCAGCGCGACCGGATCGCGGAGGCGTTCCACGGACGCTGGTGGCGATCGGTCTTCGCCATGGCCGCGAGCCGGATGTTCGACTACGCCTCCCTGGTCGCCGCCCTCGTCGCCTTCGGAGCCCACGCCCGGCCAGCGGAGGTCCTGCTCGCGTTCGTCGCATCGCAGGCCCTCGCGATCATCCCGATCACCCCGGGTGGTGTCGGGTTCGTGGACGTCGGCCTCACCGCCATGCTGGTGCTGATCGGCATCCCCACTGAGACCGCCATCATCGGCACCCTGCTGTACCGGCTGTTCTCGTTCTGGCTGCCGATCCCCCTGGGCGCCTTCGCCTGGGCGGGTTGGCGGATCTCGCGCCGCTCCTGACGCTCGAGCCCGCTGTGCGCGACGACTCGCGACCCGAGGGTGGGCAGCGCAGACTGACCGCCGGCCATTTCGTTCGGCCGGCGTCCACCAGCCCCGAGACAGTGCGGAGCGCGTCGTGGCCGAGGCATTCCCGTGGGGATTGTTCGGGGCGGCGTTCCTGCTAGCAATCGGAGTAGCAATCAGGTGGCGATGCCGAGGTGATCGCGACAAATGGAACGGCCCCGGATCCGCGTTTCCGTAGGTCGGGGCCGTGTGCTGCTGGCGGGCGATACTGGGTTTGAAGACGCCGGGGACTGGCGCCAGCTGAATGTCCGCTCTGACCAGCAAATTGTTGCTTCTACCTGCGGAAACGCATCTCACGAGGATGTTGCAGGAGGGAGCACGAATGAGCACAAATCGACCCAGTTTGCCCACGTACTGCCCACGAACGGGGATGCGACCGTGGCGAGCCGGCGCGGTTTCGGAGCCATCGAGAAGACTGGCGAGTGGCCGCTACCAGCCCGTCGTACATCGGACCGGATCTCAAGAACGACATTCTGCACCGTTCACCTTCGACACCAAGATCGACGCCGAGGGCTGGCTCGTCGACGAGCGGCGGCTGATCCCGTCGGGGAGTGGCTACCGCCGAGCCACCGACGTCAGCGCGACGTCGTTGACAGACGCTGACGCTTCGGCGAGTACGCCGAGACGTGGTGGGCGGGAGCGCACCCTGAAGCCCACCACGCGGTCGCACTATCGATACATCCTCGACCGCGACCTCCTCCCGGTGTTCGGCGACATCGCGATGAGGGCCATCACGCCTGAGTCGGTTCGCACCTGGCACGCGCGGTACGGCACCTCGAAGCCGACGTCGAGGTCCCAGGCCTACTCGCTGCTGCGCACGATCCTCGGCACCGCGGTCACACGACGGCCTGCTGCCCGCCAACCCGTGCCACATCCGCGGCGCCGGCAACGTCCAGCGCGTCCACAAGGTCGAGCCCGCAACCCTGGACGAGCTCGAGATCATCGACCAAGGCACTGCCGCGACCGCTACCGCGCTGATGGCGCTGCTCGCCGCCTGGTGCGCCATGCGGTACGGCGAGCTGACCGAGCTGCGACGCAAGGACATCGACCTCACCGAACGGCGTCGTCAAGATCCGTCGCGCGGTCGTCCGGGTGGACGGCGAGTTCATCGTCGGCACGCCCGAAGACCGACGCCGGCGTCCGCGACGTCGCGATCCCGCCGCACCTGATGCCGGTGGTTCGGGAGCACCTTGGCCAGCACACCGAGTCCGGCCAGGACGCCCTGCTGTTCCCGGCCAGGCACGGCGAGCACATGGCGCCCGCCTCGCTGTACAAGGTCTACTACCCGGCGCGCGAGGCCGCCGGCCGCCCGGACCTCCGCTGGCACGACCTTCGCCACACCGGCGCCGTCCTCGCCGCCCAGACCGGCGCGACGCTGGCCGAGCTGATGGGCCGCCTCGGCCACACCACTCCTGGCGCCGCGCTGCGCTACCAGCACGCCGCGCAGGGACCGCGACGCCGAGATCGCCGCGGCGGTCTGTCCGCCCTCCATGAGGAGTACCCGCCGCGACTGACTTACGACTCGGCTGAGTGGCCGCCTTCCGCTCGCCCGCCGCGAGCATCCCATCGTGGTTCAGCTCTCGCAGGCCACGCCGTCTCCGTCTGCGTCCAGGTCGTATGGGTCCGAGCCGGTGATGTAAATGGGGCCGTAGGCGTAGTCCGGCCCATTGCCGTGACCCACCCCCGCAGTGACAGTGGCCGAGGCAGGCGGGAGGCAGCAGCGGTAGCCGGCCGTGCAGTTCTTGGCAGGCGGGGGCGGCGACGGGTCGCACGACAGCCGACACCACCACGGTGATGGTGGAGCCCGGCTTGACCAGCTCCGCGCCCTCCGGGCTCTGTCGTAGGACGACCCCGTCCTTTCCTGACGTTCGGGTTTCGGTGCTCACGCTGACCTCGAACCCGGCGTCCTGGAGTTGACTAACAACCCGCCGCCTCGGACCGACCGACCACAGAGGGAACGGCCCGGGTACGAAGCGGCAACCACCAGGACAACGGGCGACCCGGCAAGCACGGATGCTCCTACCTTCTTGCCCTGGCGTCAGGACCGTCCCGGCCGGTTGGGCGGAAGGGATCTCTCGGACTTCGCTGACCGTGAGCCCGGCAGCAGCCGAGAGCCTGTTCCGCGTCCTGACGGGTCAGTCCGGCAACCTCCGGCATGACTGACCTCGCTGGCTCGGTCACCGCCGGCTCAGCCCCGGGCGAAGGGGTGAGGTGGGGGCCGGGCTGGGGGTCGGGCTGTCCGAGCTTCGAGCTGCCGTGGCTGCGGACGCTGAATCGTCCTTCGGGGGAGTTGTGTCGTCGTCTGCTTAGAAACACAGCCCCGTAAAGCAGGACAGTTGCGACTGTCACGCCCACTCGCAGCCACGTTGACAGCGCAGGGCGGCGCCAGAGGCCCACCAAGCCGAAGGGCAGGCAGAGCAGCAGTCCTGGGATCACTGCCCACCAGGTCTGCCACCACGGCACCCGCTTGCCAGTTGCCGCCACCACCCACCCTTCGGGCTTTGGCAGGACGTCACCCCAGCTTCGTCCATCCCAATAGCGAATCAGCCCCGGGTCGGTCGGATCTGGATACCAATCCGGCCGCGGGCCAGTTCTACCTGCTGAAGTCGCCATGACATTGCCTCCCTACAACGGCGGCCACACGTTCTCAGACAGCGGGTGCTCGCGTAGGGAGATCCAGACAGAAACCGCAAATATGATCCTGACTAGCCAGCCTGACTTCCCGATGTGGGCTATCGCAGCGCCCGTGTGGGCCACCGCGTCCGTTGGTTCATGCGCCCGAGCGGCATTTGTCCAAAGCACAGACTCAGGAGCCCGACCCTCGCACAATGCTCATGTGAGGGGACGGGATGCCTTGACGCGGTCGCTGCGCGGTCGAGAGTTGGCGGGCGACGCACGGGCCGGGTCTTACGCTCGAACACGAGCCAGGATTGAGCAACGCGCCTACGTTCGAGAACGCTGGCAGTGGCTGCTCTTCGCCTGGGCAATCCTTGCTGCTCCTGTGCCGATCCTTTGGTGGCTGATCCCATCTGAGTTGCTTCGCGGTGTGGTGCTCGGAGCGGCGGTGACGGGTGCCTCGGCCACGATCTGGTTCTGGGTGGTGCAGTCGACCGGAACGGCGCCGCTCATGATGGGAGACCAGGCCGAGCAGTGGACGGCTCAGACGCTCCGCAAAGTCGAACGCGACTGGCGTCTGGTGAACCGCCTCGTACTCTCCTACGGCGACATCGACCATGTGGCGGTCGGGCCGGCCGGCGTCCTCGTCGTCGAGACCAAGTGGAGCGCGCACCCGTGGCGTTCAGACGCAGGCATTCGTCGTCAGCACGATGCCGTTCGCCAGGTGGAGCAGGCGGCGCGCCAGCTTCGCCTCTGGCACGAGGTCAAGACTTCCGCCGTTCGAGTCCGGCCGGTCGTGGCCCTGTGGGGCGGCGCTACTCGCCACTGGGCCCCCGACGAGCGCGTGCGCTACCTGGATGGTGTGGCGGTCGTGGCGGGCCACGCCCTGAAAGACTGGGTCCGGTCGCTCGACGCGGGTCAGTCGGACCACGGCCAGACCACGCGCAAGGTCTGGAGCGCTCTGGACGCGCAGGCACACAAACGTGAGGACCGGGAGCCGGAGCGCTTCGCGGTACCAATTTCCGCCGGCGAGATGTTCGGGTCGTCTGTTCTGGTTCGTCGTCGCGGCCACCCTCAGCTTCCTGGCGGTCGCGGAGGTGATGTCGCTGACACGCTCGCCCGTCGTCGGACGGCTCTGGCCGGCATCGCCGTAGCGACAGTTGCTGGGGTCGGGGCCAGGCGCGGAGGCCGACATGAGGCACCGGCGATCGGCGCCGTCGTCGGAGCTGCATTCCCCACGTTTGTGATTGCGGGTGCCGTTGCGCTCGCGGCCATGTGGTGACCGGCCAAGCGAGCCAAGAGTGGTCACCTGGCGGAACCTGAGACGCACAAGTCGCTGACCCGGGCCCCGAAAGGAGAAGAGGCGGCGTTCCGGATCTCCCCGACTCTGCGACCGACAGAGCCCGTCGGTGCACGGATGATGTGATGCCCGTCCGCCAACTGCGCTCTTATGCCTATGAGCACGCTGCGGATCGGTCAGCGGAACTGAATCGTCAGTTGTAGTCCGTCGTGTCCTAGGGTGAGGGAACGTCCTGGCCGCCACCCGGAGCGAACAGAGCCAAGTCCCTTGGGGTCAAAGTCCCTGACACATCCACGCGAGTGGAAATGAACGAGTCCGACGGTCGAAGCGTGAGGTTCTCGGCCGGCTCCGCCTGAATGCCCGCCGAGCAGTGTCAGCACATGGTGTCGCACGACATGGCGACTGGCTGCCGCACGGCGCTGAAGACATCGCCACTGAACGACCCCGGGTCCTCGCGGATCGAGGCGATGAAGGACCGATCGTCGTGCACCTCACCGCTCGCGTACCCACCAATCCTGGTGACGCTCATCAGCAACC
>CAWBRC010000002.1:0-329028 GCA_963791175.1 uncultured Actinomycetota bacterium | reverse complement strand
CAGTGCGGCTGGACGACGACCTCGACCCCGGTGAGGTCCGGCCCTGGTGCTCCTCGCGGTCGACCAGCTCGGCGAGGGTGAGCACGTCGACCGCGCGGCCGGTGAGCTCGACGGCGTCGCAGCGGAGCGCTGCCAGGCACGACGGCTCCGACCGAGGACCGGCACGCCCGACCCTCGACGTACGGCGCGAGCGTGGCGACCGTGCGCGTGACGATCCGCCGCGCCGCGTCGAGCTGACCGGTGCTCACCCACGTCAGCCCGCAGCAGGCGCGGCGGGGATCACGCGCACGGTCAGCCCGGCGGCCTCGAGCAGCGGATCGCGGCGTGCGCGGTGGGCGGGAAGATGTGGTCGGTGAACGATCGGCCCAGATCCACACGTCCGGCGCTCCCGTCGAGCGAGGCGCCGCGCACCGAGCGCCGCAGCGTCCGCGTCGCGAACGCAGGGAGCGACGCCGCCGGTCGATGCCGGCGGTCGCCTTGGCCACCCTCGCGACCGGACCCAGTCGCAGCATCCGGTTGACCACCGGTGCGACCGGCGCGGTCCGATCCGCCCAGGGCGGAGCCGGCCCGGCGGGTGATGGCTGCGCGGACGGCGGACGGCTGCACGTCGTGCTTCTGGTGCAGCGCCTCGGACTTGTAGGTCGCCATGTCCACACCGGTCGGGCAGTCCGACACGCAGCCCTTGCACGGCAGGCACAGGTCCAGCGCCTCGGCACCGCCGGGTCCGAGAACCCGGCGACCGGCGTCCGTCGAGCGCCTCCTGCAGCACCCGCGAGCGCCCCGGGTGGAGTCCTTCTCCTCCCGCGTCGCGAGGTACGACGGGCACATCACCCCACGGCGGTCGCATCGGCCGCCACGCACTTCGCCGACGCCGGTGCACCGGTGGCACCGCGGCGCCGAGCCGGCCACCGTGGTCGTGAGTGAGCTTCCGCAGCCCGCAGCACCGCCGTGGCGCCCGGACGCCGGCCGGCGGAGGTCGGCGTCGAGCGGGCGCCGGGTCGATGAGGCCGCCAGGGTTGAGCAGTCCGCTCGGGGTCGCAGGATCGCCTTGCACCGCCCCGAACAGCCGGCCAGCGACTCCGCGTCGTACATCAGCGGGAGCAGCTCGGAGCGCGCCCGCCCGTCGCCGTGCTCACCGGAGAGCGAGCCGCCGTAGTCGGTC
Source organism: uncultured Actinomycetota bacterium (assembly GCA_963791175.1). Classification (GTDB taxonomy): domain Bacteria; phylum Actinomycetota; class Actinomycetes; order Propionibacteriales; family Nocardioidaceae; genus Nocardioides. The sequence continues at coordinate 327,866 of CAWBRC010000002.1, read as the reverse complement.
GGAGCTGAGGGCGCTGGCGGTGAGGAAGTCGCGGAACGACCTTGGCCGCAGCCGACCTCCCGGCTCGAAGGCGAAGTCGATCCGGACGTGCACGCAGCCGTCGCCGAAGTGGCCGTAGGGCACGCCCGAGAGCCCGTGCTCGGAGAGCAGCCCGTCGAAGTCGCGCAGCCAGGCGCCCAGGTGGTCCGGCGGACGGCCGCATCCTCCCAGCCGGAGTACGCCGGGCTGCCCAGGCTCCGTGCGGCCAGTCCGGCTCCGTCCTCGCGGATCCGCCACAGCGCCGCCACCTCGGCCGGGTCGGTCACCCGTCGCACGCCCGTCGCCTGCGGTCGCCGACACGGCCGCGACCAGCGACTCCGCCTCCGAGCCGACGAGCTCCACGAACAGCCAGCCCGAACCGCGCGGCAGCTCCGGTACGCCGCCGCACCGCTGCGCGACCAGGTCGACGATCCGCGAGTCGAGGCCTTCGCACGCCACCAGCCGAGCACCGTCTACCGAGAGCCCGAGCAGTCCCGGCACCGCGTCGGCCGCCTCGGTGATCGACCCGAAGCCCAGCACCACCAGGTGCCTCGGCTCGTCGGGCACCAGCGCCACCGTCGCCTCGCGGACCATCGCCAGGGTCCCCTCCGACCCGACCAGGAACCGGTCCAGGCTGCGCCGCTCGGGCAGCAGGTGCTCGAGCGCGTAGCCGCTCACCTGCCGGGAGAACCGGCCGAAGTGCGTGCGGACGTGCCCGAGGTGGGGCCCGACGGGCTGCCGGCGCAGCCGCGTGCGGCCGCGTCGGCCTCCAGGAACACCGCGTCCAGCGCGACCACGTTGTCGGCGGTACGGCCGTAGCCCAGCGCCCGGCTGCCGCACGCGTTGTTGCCGATCATCCCGCCGATCGTGCAGCGGGTGTGCGTGGACGGGTCCGGCCCGAACCGCAGACCGTGCCCCGACCGCCGCCCGCTGCAACGTCGCGTGCACGACCCCGGGCTCCACGGTCGCGGTCCGCGCCTCGGGGTCCACCGCGACGATCCGGTTCAGGTGCCGCACGGTGTCGACCACGATCCCGGCCCCGACCGCGTTGCCGGCGATCGACGTACCGGCGCCGCGCATCGTGATCGAGGTGCCCGTCTCGCGCGCCACGTCCAGGATCGCGTCCAGCTCGTCGCGGTGCCGGGGCCTGACCACCACCCGCGGCACCACCCGGTAGATCGACGCGTCGGAGGAGTAGAGCGCCCGGGTCAGCGTCGAGTCGTCGACGTCGGTGAGGCCCCTCCTCCGCAGCTCGGCGACGAGGTCCTGCGTCACCTCACCGAGTGCTCCATGGACCGCCGATGATCCCGGCCAGGTCGTCGTCGGTGACCGGCTTGGGCGCGGTGGCCAGCAGCCGCTGCTGCTGCAGCGATCCGGCGACCAGGTCGTCGACGTCGGACTCGGCGTAGCCCACCTCGGCCAGCCCGTTCGGCAGCCCGATGTCGTGCATCAACGCCGCCAGTACGCCGGCCAGGACGTCCGGTCCGCTGCCGGAGTCCGCGCCCAGCAGCGTCGCAGCGCGCTGGTGTCGCTCCGGGGCGGCGTCGAAAGTGAACCGGAACGCCTCGGGCGCGGTCAGCGACACGGCCATCCCGTGCGGGACGATCGGCTCGTCCTGCGGGTAGCCGTCGGCGGGCGGCAAGTCGCGTACCCGGCCGGCGATCGGGTAGGCGTTCGCGTGCGGGATGTGCACGCCGGCGTTGCCGAAGCCGAGCCCCGCGAACGTCGCGGCCATCGCCATCTGCTCGCGGGCGAGGGTGTCGCGCCGTCGCGTACGGCTCGCGGAACGCCCCCGCAAGGAGCTCGAGCGCGCGCTCCGACCACATGTCCGCGATCGGGTTCGCCCCGCAGTAGGGCACCCGCTCCTCGGGCCGCTTGGCGTCGAAGTCCGCGAACCACCTCGCGGTGTAGCTCTCCAGCGCGTGGCACAGGATGTCCATCCCCGCGGCGGCGGTGACCATCGCGGGCTGGGTGGTGGTGAGCGAGGGGTCGACGATGGCAAGCCGCGGCCGCAGCGCGGCGTGGCTGATCCCGGTCTTCACCCTCAGCGAGAGCACGTCGAGCACGCAGATCGTGGTGCTCTCGCTCCCGGTGCCGGTGGTGGTCGGGATCGCGACCAGCGGCAGCAGCGGGTGGCCGGCGCCTGCGCCTTCCCGACCGGCGCGTTGATGTAGTCCATCAGCTCGCCCGGGTTGGTGACGAGCAGGTTCACCGCCTTGGCGGTGTCGATCGAGGACCCGCCGCCGACGGCCACGACCGCGTCGAACGGGCCCGCGTCGCGACGCGAACTCGACCGCCCGCCTCCAGCGACTCGTCGGTGGGCTCGACCCGGGCCTCGTCGTACGTCGTCACCTCGATGCCGGCGGCCGTGATCGCTTCGGCGACCCGGGCCGGGTGCCCGGTGGCGGCCACGCCCGGGTCGGTCACCAGCAGTACCCGCCGGGCCCCGAACGCTGCCAGGTCGTGACCCACCTCAGCGGACGCCCCGGCCCCGAACTTCAGCGCCGGCGCGGCGTACGTGAAGACGGTCTCGCTCATTGTGGGCAACCTAGCTCGCCAGGGCCGCGCGCACCGTGTCGTAGACCGGCCGGTCGTCGCCCGACTCGACGTCGGCCAGCGGCACCCAGGCGGCCCGGTCCGTGGTGCCGTCGACCTCCTGGACCACCCGCGGGTTGGCGTCGGGCGGACCGTGGCGTCGAAGACGACCTGCCGACGAGTGGCAGTCCTCGCCGCGGCCCGACGGGGCGGTGCCCTCGAAGTGGGTGGTGCCGACGATGACGCACCTCGCCAAGGTGCAGTCAGTCCCGGTCTCCTCCCGGACCTCGCGGACCAGGCGTCTGCCGGGCCTCCTCGCCGTGGTCGATGCCGCCGCCGGGGAGCGTTCCACCAGCCGCGGGTGGGGACCACGCGCGGAGTTCCGGGTGAGCAGCACCTCCGGACCGGCGGCGGCGTCCCGCACCACCAGAGGCGTACGCCCCGACCCGTTGCAGCTGGAAGCGGCCGGTGCTAGGCGAGCGCTTCCGTCACCAGGCCCACCGCGGGCACCGGCCGTCGAGGACCGCGGCCACCGGCTGCCACGCGGCCTCCATCGTCGAACCGTCGACCTCCACGACCCGGCGGCTGCGGGCTGTCCGGCGGGACCCAGCCCTCGTAGACGATCCGAAGCGAGTGCGCATCCACCCGGCGGCCCTTGCGCCAGGTGTCGGGCAGATGGCAGCGAGAACGTGTGCGCGGTCTCCCCGATCCGCAGCGTCAGCCCGGTCTCCTCGTGCACCTCGCGCACCACCGCGTCCCGCGGGTCCTCGCCGTGGTCGAGGCCCCCGCCGGGAGCGTCCAGAGGCTCCTCGCGGCTGACGTGCGGGGCGAGCCGGCTGAGCAGGATCTCCTCCATCGCGCATGATCACGGCGTACGCCGCCACCCGCTGCACCCTCCGCACCTGTCGTCGCTCAGCCACCACCCCAACCTAAGGCGTAGCCCCACCCCAACCGTGGCCCTACGCTCGCCGGGAGGGGGTGGTGCGCGTGGCCGATGCCCTGGTCGGGCGCGCGGGCGAGCTGGCCACGCTCACCGAGGCCATGAGCGCGGCGAGCCGGGCCAGGGCCGTCTGGTTCTCGTCCGAGGCGAGGCGGGCATCGGCAAGACCCGGCTGATCGACGAGCTGGCCCAGCGGGCGGCGTCGAGCCACGTGGTGCTGACCGGCCGCGCCGTACCCGGCGGCGGGGCCTACCGCCCGGTGGCCGAGGCCCTCGTCGGGCTGCTCCGCAGCGGCACCGCCGTACCGCCCGAAGCTCTGGGTCCCTACCGAGCACCGCGGGCCCGGGTGCTGCCGGACTGGAGCGAGCCGGGCAACCAGGCCCAGGAGCCGGACGCCGACCCGGCGCTGGTCCTGGGCGAGGCGGTGGCGAGGTTTCCTGGCCGAGGTCGGCCGGGAGCGCCCGTGCCTGCTCGTGCTCGAGGACCTGCAATGGGCCGACGCCGACACCCATGCCGTGGTGCTCCACCTGGCCACCGCGGTGCGCGTGCTCCCGGTCCTCGTGGTCGTCTCGGCGCGGGACGACGGCCGGGCACGGACCCACCGCGCACGTTGCAGCTGACCCCCGCGGTGACGACGCTGACCCTCGGTCGGCTCCCGACGATGCCGTGGCCGAGCTGGCGACCGCGGTCCACGGCCCGCTCGACGATGCGGCGCTGCGGCAGCTGACCGGGCGCGCCGAGGGTTGCCGCTGCTCGTCGAGGAGCTGACCCGCGATCCGGCCGCGGGACCGGTGCCACCGACCTTCGCCGCCCTCGTGGCGGTGCGAGTCGGCGCGCTGCCGCGGGCCGCACGGCGGGTGGTCACAGCGGCGGCGGTGCTGGGCTGGCGCGCCGGAGTGGTCGCTGCTGGCCCGGTCACCGGCGAGGGAGAGGACGACGTCCTCGCCGCCCTGCGAGCGCGGGCCAGGCGCACCTGCTGGTCTCGCGCGACGACACGCTGCAGTGGCGGCACGCGCTCACCCGCGAGGCGGTGCTCGCCACCGTGCTGCCCCCCGAGCGTGCCGTCCTTGCCAGGCGGGCGGCCGAGGCGCTGCTGGCTCGCGGTCTCCCGGACGACGATGTGTCCGCGGCGGCGACCCTGCTCACAGACGCCGGCGCACGGCACGAGGCCGCCGCGCTGCTGCTGGACGTGGCCCGCCGGGACCTGGCCCGCGGCGCCCTCCGCACCGCCGCCGACCTGCTCGACCGGGCCGAGTCGGCCGGAGCGACCCCCGTCGCCCTGGCTGCCGAGCGGGTGCTGCCGCTGTCGGCGGCCGGCCGGGCGCTCGACGCGCTCGGGGTCGGCGGCCGGCGCTGCTCGACCAGGCCACCGGTGACCTGCACGCCGAGCTCGCGCTCCGCCTGGCCCGGGCGGCGGTGCTCGCGGGCCGCTGGGACGAGGCCACGGCGTACGTCGAGCGCGCGGGCCGGCCCGACGATCCGCGCTCGGCCGCCCTGCTCGCGGACGCGGCGCACGGTGCCGGGCACATCGAGGAGGCCGCCGCGCACGCAGCGGATGCCGTGGCGCTCGCCGAACGGAACGGCACGCCTGGCGACCGGTGCCAGGCCCTGGTGGTCCAGGCCCGGGTGGCCCGGCTCGGCGACCTGGCCGCCTCCGCCGCCGGCTTCGGCCTCGCCGCGCAGCTCGCGGCCGAGCACGGCCTCGCCGCGTGGCGGGTGGAGGCGCTGCTGGGACTGGGCAGCCTCGAGGCGCTCGAGACCGAGTCGACCACGACGCTCGAGAAGGCCCGGGCGGTCGCGGCCGACGTAGGGCTGCTCGGCCAGGTCACCGGACTCGACATGATGCTGGGGGAGCACCTGCTGCTGGTCGGCGGCCCGCCGGCAGCCGGGGACCTGGCGCAGGATCTCGTCGAGCGCGGCGCAGCGTTGCGCGCCGTCCGGCGGCCGAGCTGGCCGGGCGCTACACGCTTGCCCTGGCACCGGCCGTGGCCGGGCAACGCGACGAGCTCGAGCGCCACCTCGACGGCTGGACGACGACCGGCGCCGGGCCCGAGCGCACTTCATGCCCGCTTCCGCGCGGGCGTTCGCCGCCCTCGCGGCCCACGACCTGAGCGGAGCCTGCGCGACGCTCGACGAGGCGATCACCCCGCTGGCGCGGCACCGCTCCGCCGCACCGCTGCACCAGTTCGGCCTCTGGGCCCTGCTGCGCACCGTGGTCGACGACCGGGGAACCGAGGCGCGGGAGACCCTGCGCGGGCTGCATGCAGCGGACCCGCCGGGCCAACCTGGCCGCCCTGGCCTACGCCGAGGCGGTCGCGGCGGGCCGGGCCGGGGCGGGCCCTGGAGGCGGCTGCGTTGGTCACCACGGCCGAGGAACAGCTGGCGCCGCTGCCCTGGCTGCGCCGAACGCTGCGCCTCGTCGCGCTCGAGAGCGCGGTCTCCGAGGGCTGGGGCGACCCGGTGCCGCTGCTGCGCGCCGGCCTGGCCGAGCACGAGGCGCACGGCGAGGAGCCGGCCGCCCGCACGGCCCGCGACCTGCTGCGCCGTGCCGGCGCGCCGACCCGGCGCGGCCGCGGCGGGTCCGCCGTACCCCCGCGGCTGGCCGCCCTCGGCGTGACCCGCCGCGAGCTCGAGGTGCTCAGCCTGGTGGCGGAGGGCGCCACCAACCCCAGATCGCCGAGCGGCTCTTCCTCTCCAAGCGCACCGTGGAGACCCACGTCTCGAACCTGCTGCAGAAGACCGGCACCACCAGCCGCGAGGAGCTCGCGTTTCCGGTGTCAGCCCGAGTAGCCCTGCGTTAACTCCGTGCGGCGCACGGATCCGTGCGCCGCCGCGGTCGCCGAGCCTTGTCGGCATGACGACCTCACACCCCGTCACCACCCTTCGACGTGCTCGTCGTCGGCGCCGGACCGTCGGCCTCGCCACCGCCGTCGCCGCCACCCGCGCCGGCGCGCGCGTGCTGGTCGTCGAGCGGCACGAGGGCACGTCCACCGTCCCGAAGGCGACCGGCGTCCGGCCACGCACGATGGAGATCCTGCGCTCGTGGGGTCTCGAGGAGCTGGTGGGCACCTGCGGCGCCGACCTCCGGCTGGCCGCGGCGGTGTCCGCGACGCTCGCGGACCGGCAGCAGCAGGAGTTCTCGCTCGGCTTGCCGCAGCCCGAGACGCTGGCCGCGCTCAGCCCGAGCCTCCCTGCGGTGAGCCCGCAGGACCACCTCGAGCCGCTGCTGCTGGAGCACCTGCGGTCGCTCGGCGGTGTCGTCCGGTTCGGCACCCGCGCTGGTCGGGCTCGACCAGCGCGAGCGACGGGGTGTCGCTCCGGCCTCCGGCCGGTCGGAGGCCGCGGCGACGAGGAGCGCCTCGGGGTTCGCTACGTCGTGGGCGCCGACGGTGCCGGCAGCGCCGTGCGCCGCGCGGCCGGCATCGCGGAGCGCCAGCTCGGCTCCGAGGGCGAGCACCTCGCCGTCCTGTTCCACGGTGAGGTCGAGGAGCGGATCCGGGGTCACCGCTATGCCCTGCACATCGTCACCACGCCCGAGTCGGGCGTGTTCGTGCCGTCGGGCACACCGGGCAGGTGGGTCTACGACCGCGAGTGGTCGGCGGAGCGCGACGCGCAGGGTGTTCCCACCGTCGAGGACCATCGGGCCGCGATCCGGGTGGCCGCCGGCATGCCCGATCTCGAGCCCGAGGTGATCGGCGTCTTCCGCTGGACCTTCGCCGCCGCCGTCGCGGAGCGGATGCGGGCCGGGCGGGTCTTCCTCGTCGGCGACGCGGCCCACCGGACGACCCCGCGCGGGGCGACCGGCATGAACACCGGCATCGCCGACGCACACAACCTCGGCTGGAAGCTCGGCTGGGTGGCGCGCGGCTGGGCCGGCGACGAGCTGCTCGACAGCTACCAGGTCGAGCGGCACCCGATCGGGCTGCGCAACGCCCTGAGCTCGCTGGAGGCCTCCGACGGCAGCAAGCCCGAGGACCTGGCCCACGACTTCGGCGTGGTCTACCCGGTGCCGGGCGGCGACGCCCAGGCAGCCCAGGAGGCCGCGCTTCCGGGCGCCGTTCCCGGAGCGCGGGCGCCGCACGCCTGGGTGGAACGAGACGGGCAACGCCTCTCCATGCTCGACCTGTACGGCGACCGGCTGACGCTGGTCACCGGGCCGGACGGCGACGGCTGGCGGCAGCGCCGCCGACGAGCTGGCCGGCCACGGCCTTCCTGTCGTGGCGCTGCAGCTCGGCCGGGACGTGGCCGACCCGTCCGGAACCGCGGCCCGCGCCTACGACCTGGTCGACGGGGCGGCCGTGCTGGTGCGGCCGGACGGCCACATCGCGTGGCGGGCCGACGCGCCCAGCTCGCTTCCCTCCCCGATCTCGCCGCCGCGGTCCACGCCGCGCTCGGCCGGGTCTCCGCGCCACGCGGACCGCGACCGCACTCACCGGAAGGAACACACCATGACCAGCACCACCACGACGCAGGTGACCCGCGGACTCACCGCCCTCGTCGCCGACCTCGACCGGGCGGTGCGTGGCGCCGCCCCGGGCCGGGCCACGGTCGACGCCGTCGCCCGTGCTCTCCGCCCGGCGCTCGGTGACCCGCAGCTGCTCCGGCCAGACCAGCGCGTCGGTGACCCGGCGGCGTACCGACAGCACCTGCTGCACGTCGCCGGCGACGGCGCGTTCTCGCTGGTGGCCCTGGTCTGGCTACCCGGCCAGGCCACGCCGATCCATGACCACCTCGCGTGGTGCGTGGTCGGCGTGCACGAAGGCGCCGAGCACGAGACCCGCTACACCGCGCGGCCGGACGGACGACTGGTCGCGACCGGGTCGGCGGTCGCGTACGCCGGCGACGTGGACGGGCTGCTGCCACCCGGCGACATCCACCGCGTCACCAACGCCGGCACGGACCTCGCCATCTCGCTGCACGTCTACGGAGCCGACCTGAGCCTCGTCGGCTCGAGCATCCGTCGGCGCTACGACGACGCCCTGGTCGGGTAGCGCCTTCCTCAGGCGAACGGCGGCCGGGCGTCCTGGGCGATCGACCGGCGGCCGGCCCAGCGCCAGACCCGGGCGGTGCGGTCGCGGTCGTCGTCGGTGACCAGGTTGCCCATCCACCGCAGGGCCAGGGTCATCAGCCAGTCGGACCGCATCCCGGCCGGGCCGAGGGTCGACAGGAGGTGCGGGATCGTGACGAGTCCGGCCAGGCGGCGGGCGATGGAGAACGACTCGCCGTAGTGCTCCGCCGAGCAGCGCCGGCCAGGCAGTCGCCAGGTCCTCGCCGGCGGCGATCATGTCGGCGACCAGCCGTCCGGTCTCGAGGCCGTAGTCGATGCCCTCGCCGTTGAGCGGGTTCACGCAGGCGGCGGCGTCGCCGATCAGCGCCCAGTTGGGACCGGCGACGTTGCTCACCGCACCACCCATCGGCAGCAGCGCCGAGGTGGGCATCCGGCAGCTCGCCGGAGAGCTCGAACTCATCGCGGCGCAGTTCGCGCGTAGTGCGACATCAGCGGCTTGACGGCGAGGTCGGCGGGGCGCTTGCTGGTGGCGAGCGTCCCGACGCCGATGTTCACCTCGCCGGTGCCCAGCGGGAAGATCCAGCCGTAGCCGGACAGCACCTTCCCCGCCTCGTCGCGCAGCTCGAGGTGGCTGCTGATCCACGGGTCGTCGCTCATCCCGCTCGCGACGTACGACCGGCCGGCGACGCCGTAGACGGTGTCGCGGTGCCACTCCCGCCCGAGCACCTTGCCCAGGGGCGAGCGGACGCCGTCCGCGACCACCAGGTGCCGACACCCGATCTCGACCGGCCCGTCGTCGGTCTTGAACACCACCCCGGCGACCCGGTCGCCCTCGCGGCGTACGTCGACCGCCCGGGCACCGTCGACCGCGGTCGCACCGGCCTTGATGGCGGTAGTGCGTAGGTGGTCGTCGAGCTCGGTGCGCGCCACGGCGGAGCCCCACGACGGAAGCGTGCCGCCCGGCCAGGGCAGCAGGAGCGTCTGGCCGAAGCCGTGCGCCCGGAGCCCCTGGTTGACCGCGTGCGCGCGCAGCCAGTCGTCCAGGCCGAGCCGCTGCAGCTCGCCGACCGCGCGCGGGGTGAGCCCGTCGCCGCAGGTCTTGTCGCGCGGGAAGACTGCCGCGTCGGCCAGCACGACCTCCGCGCCGCCGCGGGCCGCCCACGCGGCCGCGGCCGACCCGGCGGGGCCGGCTCCGACGACGAGAACGTCGGCGTGCGCGGGCGGGCTGGTCACTCCTTCATTGTCTCAGGGGCCGTGCCCGCGCCGTGAATCCAGCTCACCCGCTCCGTCCCGGACGCGGATCGATCGGCAGCCGCCGGTCCGTGCCGGTCCCGAGGGTCGGGTGGCCGCCGCGGATGTGCACCTCCCAGCTGTCGACGTGCAGCACCCACAGCCGGAGGTCCGCGTCGCCGGTCAGCTCCTCCGCTGCGAAGGCCCGCGCACCCCGCGCGGGGTCGAAGGCGTGGGGCAGGTGCTGCGCGAGCTCGTCCGCAGGGATCTCGCGGGCGCTGCCGGTCACGTAGACCGCTCCGGTGCCTGGCCCCGGCGGCACCGTCGAGTCGAAGACCACCCCGCTGAGCCTGTGGTCCCGCTCGAGGTTGTGTGAGTGGTGGCTCGCCGGGTTCGACACCCAGTAGAGGTCCTCGTAGCCGTGCGGCGTGAAGTACACCGGCGAGGTGCGGGTCCGCCCGTCCTCGTCGATCGTGCCCAGGACGACGTACCGGATCCGGTCCAGGATGTCGCGGGCCTGCTGGTCGAGGTCAGGGGTGGCGGCGTCTTCGCTCATGTCGGAGTGGACCGCCTCCCCCGCCCGGACTCATCGGCTAGCGGTAGGCCTTGTGCTGGAGCAGGTGGACCTTGGGGTTCGCACATCCCGTGGTCGGGTGTTCGATGAAGATCGAGCGCGTCTCGTCCGGCACGTAGACCCGGAACCCGTCGACCTTGGTCGGCCGGCACTCCTTCTTCGGGTACGGCGCGAACGACGTCTCCACGATCGCGCTGCGCACCTTGTCACCCGGCTTCAGCACCGTCTTCGGCGTCGCGCTCGGGGTCCGGTCTGCCGCGGCACCGATCTGGGTGCCGTTGCCCTTGCCGACGTAGGACAGCCCGCCGTACCCCTTCACGTAGCAGGTCTCCTCGGACGTGTTCCGCAGGACGATCTGCCCGTAGACGTGGCTGGTCGCGGCGTCGCCGCCCTTGTACTTCGCGCTGAGGTTCGCCTTCGTGCACTCCGCCGTGGACGAGCGGGGAGCCTCGGCCTGTCCGGTCGCCGCTGTCCCGCTCGGCGCCAGCATCATCACGCCCCCCATGACCGACCCGGCGACCACGGTCGCCAGACCGCTCCAGAAGGGCACCCGCATCCAGGGCTCCATCACTCATTCCTCCTGTGGACTCGAAGACTCGTCCGTCATTCAGTGTGACTCTCGGGAGGCCACGCAGTTGTGGACGCCGCTGAGTTTCGGCTGAGAATCCGGCCCGCGCGCCCGTCGTGGCGCTGTGCGATCATCGCTCGCACTACTTTCTCGGGCTGACCACCAGCCGGTGCCTCCCCCTCCCCAGGGCACCCGGGAGGGACGACGACGTGTCCATCGGCTTGTATCGCCTGGGGCGCGCCATCGGCCGGCATCGAGGGATGGTCGTCGGTATCTGGGTGCTGGTCCTGGTGGCGCTCGGGGGTGCCGCGGCCACGTTCGGCGACCGCTATGACGACTCGTTCTCCATTCCGGGCACCGAGTCGCAGGAGGGCCAGGACCTGCTCGCCGAGCGCTTCGGCCTGACCGGGGCCAACGGCCAGGTGCTCTTCGAGGCGAGGACGGGCAAGATCACCGACCCGGCGAACGCCTCCGAGGTCGCGTCCCTGGTGACAGCGATCGGCAAGGTCGACGGAGTCTCGATCACCGACCCGCTGTCCGCGACCACTCCCACCCTGAACACCGGGTCCACGGCCACGCTGACCCAGATCGCCTTCGCCGACCAGGTCCCCTCCGACGATACGCTCGAGAAGGTTCAGGAGGCAGGTACGCCGCCGCCCGGGTCGCCGGTGACCACGTCGATCGGCGGCGATGCCTACAAGAGCAGCTCGGATCCGAGCAAGGTTCCCGAGCTCCTCGGGCTCCTCGTCTCCTTTCTGATCCTGGTGCTGACGTTCAGGTCGCTCATCGCGGCCGGCATGCCGATCCTCACCGCGCTCATCGGTGTCGCGGTCACCATCACGTCGGTGATGGGGGTCTCCCACATCATCACCGTCTCCAGCACGGCGCCGACCCTGGCCGAGATGCTCGGCCTGGCGGTCGGCATCGACTACGCACTCTTCATCCTGTCCCGTCACCGCGCCCAGCTCGCCGAAGGACTCGACCCGGTCGAGTCGATGAGCCGGGCCCTGGCCACCGCCGGCAGCGCAGTGGTCTTCGCCGGCACCACGGTGATCATCGCGCTGGGTGGCCTGACGGTCGCCCAGATCCCCGTCCTGACCGTGATGGGCGTGGGCGCAGCCTTCTCCGTCACGGTGGCCGTCTCGGTGGCCCTCACCCTGCTGCCCGCGATCGCGCTGCTGCTGGGCGAGCGGCTCCGGCCCCGGCCCAAGAAGCCCCGTCGGCAGCGGAAGGCGGCGAAGGCCAGGACGGCCGCCTCCCCCCGACGTGGCGTCGCCCGCATCTGGGTCGGGGCCGTCACCCGGCAACCGATCGTCACCGTCCTGGCGGTCGTGATCCTGCTCGGGCTCGCTGCCGTACCAGCCCTCGACCTGCGGCTGGGACTGCCCGACAACAGCACCGCTGCGACCGACACCCCGCAGCGCAAGACCTACGACGCCATCACCGAGGCGTTCGGTGTGGGCTACAACGCACCACTGGTCGTCACCGCCGACGTGATCACCAGCAGCACGCCCACGGACACGGTCAGCGACCTCGCCGATGCCATTCGAACGATCCCCGGCGTGGTCGCGGTGCCGCAGTCGACGCCCGACCAGGGCGGGGACACCGCGCTGATCCAGGTGATCCCCGAGGGCGGCCAGAACAGCTCGACAACAGCGGACCTCGTGACCGAGCTCAGGGCGCAGGCGCCCGCGCTGGAGAAGAAGTACGGCGTCAGCACCATGCTGGTCACCGGCCAGACGGCCGCCAACATCGACGCGTCGGACCGCCTCGGCGAGGCGCTGCTGCCCTTCGGCGCGATCGTCATCGGGCTCTCGCTGATCCTGCTGATGGTCGTCTTCCGCTCGATCGCGGTGCCCATCAAGGCGACGCTGGGCTACCTGCTCTCCGTCGGCGCCGCGCTGGGGGCCGTCGTCGTGGTCTTCCAATGGGGTTGGTTCGACGCGCTGACGCCCGGACTGTCCGACGGACCGGTCGTCAGCTTCCTGCCGATCTTCGTGATGGGCGTGCTGTTCGGGCTCGCGATGGACTACGAGATGTTCCTCGTCTCGGCGATGCGCGAGCACTACGTCCTCACGGGCGACCCACACGAGTCCGTGGTCGACGGCTTCCGCGCCTCGTCCCGCGTCGTGACCGCCGCCGCGCTCATCATGACCAGCGTCTTCGTCGCGTTCATCCCGGGCGGTCCCGCGACCATCAAGCAGATTGCCCTGGGTCTGGCCGTCGGTGTCTTCGTCGACGCCTTCCTCGTCCGGATGACGCTGGTCCCGGCGGTGCTGGTGCTCCTGGGTCGGCGGGCGTGGTGGCTGCCCCGCCGGCTGGACCGCGTGCTGCCCGTCGTCGACGTGGAGGGCGCGGCACTGCACCGGAAGGTCGCCTTCGACGACTACCAGGCGGAGCACGGGCCGACCACGCTGCTGGCCCGCGACGTCGTCGTGCCCGGGAACGCCACCCCTGTCCAGGTGTCCGCGGAGTCCGGCCGGGTCAACCACCTCGCCGTTCCGGACGGGGAAGATCCCGGTGCGGTCGGCCGGGTGCTGGCCGGTCGTCGACCGGCCGCCGCCGGCGAGGTGGTCGTCGGCGGGCTGCTGCTCCCCGAGCAGCGCGAGGCCGTGATCCGCCGTACCGCGCTGCTGGAGCTCGTCACCCCGGATCGCTCGGAGGGCTCGGTCACGGATCGGGTGCGCGACCGGGCTCGCCTCGAGAGCCTGTCCGGCCGCCGACGGGACGAGCTGACCGAGCGGGCGCTGCGGCTGGTCGACGAGCTCGCGGCAGCGGCAGCTCCGCACGGCGCGGATGGCGCCGTCGCTGCAGCGGTGGTGGACGCCGCCCTCGGCCTGAGCAGCGGCGTCGATGTCTTCGTGTTCTCCGGGCTGGACGGGCAGACCGAACCTGATCGCAGGTCCGCCGGGCTCCTCGCCGAGGAGGTGGCCCGCCGCGGCGCCACCGTGGTCGTGGTCGCCCATGGGACGGCGCCTGCCCGACCACCGGTGCCGCTCGCCACGAACGGCAACCCGCCCGACCCGGCTCCCCCGCCCGTGCGTGCCGGAGCCCCAGTTCCCGACGTCGACAGCTCTGTGAGGACCCACGATGAGTGAGCACGTGTCTGGAGAGACCGACGACGGGCCGGCGCGCTGGCGCCGGATCACCGTGGTCGCCGTCCTGCTGCCTCTCGTGGCGGCGTCGCTGCTGATCTGGTCGGCCACCGGCCGCGAGTCGCACATCGACAAAGTCCCGGTCGCCATCGTCAACAACGACACGATCATCACCGACCCGCAGCCCATGGCCGCCGGCCGGTCCCTGACCGCAGCGTTGACGCACCCGACCACGCCGAGCAAGAACCTCCAGTGGGCGCTGACCGACGAGGACAGCGCCGCCGATGGGCTGAAGGGCGGCTCCTTCTACGCCGTGCTGACCGTGCCGTCGGACTTCTCCAGCGCCATCCTGTCCAGCGGCACGGACGCGCCGGTCCAGGGCAAGCTCACCCTGGTCAGCAATGCCGCGGCGAGCACCACGATGCCGTACCTCAGCGAAGAGGTCGCGACCGCCGCTGCCGCGGCCCTGGGCAACCAGGTGACCGTGGCCTACCTCGGGCAGGTGTACGACGGCTTCAACTCCCTGGCCAAGGGCAACCAGCAGGCCGCCAGTGGCGCAGCGCAGCTGGCCGACGGCACCCAACAGCTCGCGGACGGCGCCGTGCAGCTCGACAGTGGCGCCGCCGAGCTGTCCGACGGCCTGGACGAGGTCGCCTCGGGTAGTGCCCAGCTGGCCGAGGGAGCCGGGTCCGTGCACAGCGGCGCGGTCCAGCTCGAGGACGGCGTCACCGAGCTCGGCAAGGGCGCCAGGAAGCTGCACGACGGCCAGGCCCGGCTGGCCTCGGGTGCGCGCACGCTGGCCCGGGAGAGCGGAGTGCTGGCCGGCCGGTCCCACGAGCTCTCCGACGGTGTCCGCGTGGTCGCGGCCGGCGCGCGAATCGTCGCGGGTGGCTCCCGGCTGCTGTCGGACGAGGTGACCCGGCTCGCCCACGACTGCGCCGCGGCCGGGGGGTCCGCCGCGTTCTGCGACGAGCTGACCCGCGCCGCCAACCACACCGGCGCGCTGGCCGCGGCGTCGGGCCGCCTGGACCAGGGCGCCGGAAGGCTCGCGGACGGTGCCACCCGGCTCGCCGGTGGCGCCGACGAGCTTGCGCGCGGCAACGCCGAGCTGGCGGCGGCGTCCCAGGAGCTCAGCAAGGCCAGCGGCAGACTGAGCAGCA
This sequence comes from uncultured Actinomycetota bacterium, assembly GCA_963791175.1. Taxonomy (GTDB): domain Bacteria; phylum Actinomycetota; class Actinomycetes; order Propionibacteriales; family Nocardioidaceae; genus Nocardioides. The sequence continues at coordinate 312,738 of CAWBRC010000002.1, read as the reverse complement.
GCACGAACAAGCTGCAGAAAGGAGCCACCTCGCTCGCCCGCGGCACCGCCCAGGTCGACCGGGCCGCGGGTCAGCTGGCCGACGGCACCAGCACCACCGCCGATGCCGGTCGCTCGCTCGCCTCGGGCAGCGCCACCCTCGCCAGCAGCGCCGGCGACGCCAACGAAGGCGCCCAGCAGCTGAGCAGCGGTCTGGCGACGGCGGCCGCCCAGAGCCCGACGTACACCGATGACCAGGCGGCAGCGCTCAGCAAGGTGGTCAGCGAGCCGGTGGCCCTGACCAGCCAGGTCAAGCACACCGAGCACGGCAACGGTTGGCTGATCGCGCTCATCATCGCGGTGATCCTGTGGCTCGCGGCGCTGGTGGCGGCCCTCAGCCTCGACCTGTCCGGGATCGCACGCACCGCGATGGCGCCGGTCGCCTCACGCATGGTCGCGATCTCGCAGTCCCTTCCGGTGCTCGGCCTCGCCGCTCTGAACGCAGCTGCCGTGGTGGCCGCGATCCTCCTTTTCCACCCGAGCACGGCGGCCATCGCACCGCTGGTGCTGCTGGTGCTGCTCGCCGCAGCGACGTTCTGCCTCATGGCGCTCGCACTGAGGATCAGGATGGGCGGGGTCGGCGTGACCTTGTTCGTGCTGTTCCTGATCCTGCAGGTCGCGGCGTCCGGCAACGTGGTGCCGCTCGAGACCGCGCCCGGGGTGCTGCGGACGCTGAACGGCGTGCTGCCGCTCACCGCCTTCGTCAACGGCGCCAGCCAGCTGGTGTCCGGCGGCCACGTGGCGTCGTACGTCGCGGTGGTCACGGTCCTAGTGGTCTGGGGTGTGGCGAGCTGGGTCGCCCTCGTCTCGGCGGTGAAGTGGCAGCGGATGCAGGACACGATGGCTCCGGCCCGGGTCGTGCTCAGTCCCGCCTGAGGACGATCAGGGGCGAGCGACCTCCACGAAGATGGGTCGGGTTCCGCGAGCAAGGGGCTGAGGAGACGGAAAGGCCCCCAGCAGCCGTTCGCTGCTGGGGGCCGACCGTCGTGCTCAGTTCTGGTAGGACCCGAAGTCGAAGTCCTCCAGGGCGACTGCCTGTCCGCCGGAGCCGGCGAACTCGTAGTCGTAGGAGTCGTAGCCGGTCACGGAGTACGCCGCGGCGCGGGCCTCCTCGGTGGGCTCCACCCGGATGTTGCGGTACCGCTCGAGGCCGGTGCCCGCCGGGATCAGCTTGCCGATGATGACGTTCTCCTTCAGACCGCGCAGCGAGTCGGAGCGTCCGTGGATCGCCGCGTCGGTGAGGACGCGGGTGGTCTCCTGGAAGGAGGCCGCGGACAGCCACGACTCGGTCGCGAGCGAGGCCTTGGTGATGCCCATGAGCTCCGGGACGACCCGAGGCCGGCTTGCCGCCCTCGGAGACCACGCGACGGTTCTCCTCCTCGAACCGCCCGCGGTCCACGAGGTCGGAGGGCAGCAGGTGGGTGTCACCCGACTCGAGCACCGTGATCCGGCGCAGCATCTGCCGCACGATGATCTCGATGTGCTTGTCGTGGATCGCCACGCCCTGCGAGCGGTAGACGGCCTGCACCTCGTCGACGAGGTGCTGCTGGGTCTTGCGGACACCGAGGATGCGCAGGACCTCCTTGGGGTCCGGCGTACCGACGACCAGCTGGTCGCCGACCTCGATGTGGTCGCCGTCGGCGACCCGGAGGCGGGAACGCCGGCTGACGGGGTACTCCTGCACGTCGGAGCCGTCGTCGGGCGTGACCCGGACGACGCGCGCCTTGTCGGTCTCCTCGATCTCGACCCGGCCGGCGACCTCGCTGATCGGCGAGACGCCCTTGGGCGAGCGGGCCTCGAACAGCTCGACCACGCGGGGCAGACCCTGCGTGATGTCGTCGGCCGAGGCGACGCCACCGGTGTGGAAGGTGCGCATCGTCAGCTGCGTGCCGGGCTCACCGATCGACTGGGCCGCGATGATGCCGACGGCCTCACCGATGTCGACCAGCTTGCCGGTGGCCAGCGAGCGGCCGTAGCACTTGGCGCAGGTGCCGGTCTTGGCGTCACAGGTCAGCACGGAGCGGACCGACACCTCCTCGACACCGGCGGCCACGAGCTCGCCGATCTTGACGTCACCGAGGTCCTCACCCGCGGTCGCCAGCACCTCGCCGGTCTCCGGGTGCTTGATCTCGACGGCCGCCGTACGGGCGTAGGCCGCGGTCTCGGCGTTGTCGTCCTTGCGGACGGTGCCGTCCTCGCGCTTGACGCCGATCCGCTTCATCAGGCCGCGCTCGGTGCCGCAGTCGTCCTCGCGGATGATGACGTCCTGGGAGACGTCCACGAGGCGACGGGTCAGGTAGCCGGAGTCCGCCGTACGGAGCGCGGTGTCGGCCAGACCCTTGCGGGCACCGTGGGTCGCGATGAAGTACTCCAGCACCGTGAGGCCCTCACGGAAGTTGGACTTGATCGGGCGCGGGATGATCTCGCCCTTCGGGTTGGCCACCAGGCCACGCATGGCGGCCACCTGCCGGATCTGGTTCATGTTTCCGGAGGCACCCGAGTCGACCATCATGAAGATCGGGTTGGAGCGGTCGAAGTTCGCCTCCATGGCGTCACCGACCTTGGCGGAGGCGTCGGTCCAGATCTCGATGAGCTCCTGACGACGCTCGTCGTCGGTGATCAGGCCGCGCTCGAACTGCTTCTGGATGTTCGCGGCCTGCTTCTCGAAGCTGCTCAGGATCTCGGCCTTGTTGGCGGGCGTGACGACGTCCTCGATGGAGACCGTGACCCCGGACCGGGTGGCCCAGTGGAAGCCGGTGTCCTTGAGGGCGTCGAGCGACGCCGCGACCTCGACCTTGGTGTAGCGCTCGGCCAGGTCGTTGACGATCGCGCCCAGCGCCTTCTTGCCCACTTCGTAGTTCACGTAGGGGTAGTCGGCGGGCAGGGTGTCGTTGAACAGCGAGCGGCCCAGCGTGGTCTCGAGCGTGATCGCCTGACCCTCCTCCCAGTCCTCGACCTCCTCGCCGAGCGGCGGGCACGACGTCGGCCAGGCGGATCTTGACCTTGCTCTGCAGGCTGATCTCGCCGCGGTCGAAGGCCATGATCGCCTCGGCCGGCGACGAGAACGCCCGACCCTCGCCGAGCTCGCCGTCGCGGTCGGTGGTCAGCCAGAACAGGCCGATGATCATGTCCTGGGAGGGCATGGTCACCGGACGGCCGTCGGACGGCTTGAGGATGTTGTTGGTCGACAGCATCAGGATCCGGGCCTCGGCCTGCGCCTCCGCGGAGAGCGGCAGGTGCACGGCCATCTGGTCACCGTCGAAGTCGGCGTTGAACGCGCCGCAGACGAGCGGGTGGATCTGGATGGCCTTGCCCTCGATCAGCTGCGGCTCGAAGGCCTGGATGCCGAGGCGGTGCAGCGTCGGTGCGCGGTTGAGCAGCACCGGGTGCTCCATGATGACCTCTTCGAGCACGTCCCAGACCATCGCGTAGCGCGAGAGACCGGACGTCGCCCGCTCCACCATCCGCTTGGCGGACTTGATGTTCTGGGCGTGGGAGAGGTCGACCAGCCGCTTCATGACGAAGGGCTTGAACAGCTCCAGCGCCATCATCTTCGGCAGGCCGCACTGGTGCAGCTTGAGCTGCGGACCCGACACGATGACCGAACGGCCCGAGTAGTCGACGCGCTTGCCGAGCAGGTTCTGGCGGAACCGGCCCTGCTTGCCCTTGAGCATGTCGGACAGCGACTTCAGCGGCCGGTTGCCCGGACCGGTGACCGGACGACCGCGGCGGCCGTTGTCGAACAGCGAGTCGACGGCCTCCTGGAGCATCCGCTTCTCGTTGTTGACGATGATCTCGGGCGCGCCGAGGTCGAGGAGCCGCTTGAGCCGGTTGTTGCGGTTGATCACCCGGCGGTAGAGGTCGTTGAGGTCCGAGGTCGCGAACCGGCCACCGTCGAGCTGCACCATCGGGCGCAGGTCCGGCGGGATGACCGGGACGGCGTCCAGCACCATGCCCTGGGGCTTGTTGCCGGTCTTGCGGAACGCGTCGACGACCTTGAGCCGCTTGAGCGCGCGGACCTTCTTCTGGCCCTTGCCGGTCGCGATGGTCTCGCGCAGCGACTCCACCTCGGCGGCGATGTCGAAGTCCTCGAGGCGCTTCTGGATCGCCGTGGCGCCCATGTGGCCCTCGAAGTACTTGCCGAACCAGTTCTTCATCTCGCGGTAGAGCATCTCGTCGCCCATGAGGTCCTGGACCTTGAGCGCCTTGAAGGTGTTCCAGACCTCGTCGAGGCGGTCGATCTCGCGCTGGGCACGGTCGCGCAGCTGCTTCATCTCCCGCTCGGCGCCGTCCTTGACCTTGCGGCGCTGGTCGGCCTTGGCCCCCTCGGCCTCCAGGGCCGCGAGGTCCTCCTCGAGCTTCTTGGTGCGGTCCTCGATGGAGGCCGTCGCGGCGCTTCTCGAGCCGCTCGCGCTCCAGGCCGACCTTGTTCTCGAGCGAGGACAGGTCCTTGTGGCGGGCGTCCTCGTCGACGGAGGTGATCATGTAGGCCGCGAAGTAGATGACCTTCTCGAGGTCCTTCGGGGCCAGGTCGAGCAGGTAGCCGAGCCGGCTGGGGACACCCTTGAAGTACCAGATGTGGGTGACCGGGGCGGCCAGCTCGATGTGGCCCATCCGCTCGCGGCGGACCTTGGAGCGAGTCACCTCGACGCCGCAGCGCTCGCAGATGATGCCCTTGAAGCGCACCCGCTTGTACTTGCCGCAGTAGCACTCCCAGTCCCGGGTGGGACCGAAGATCTTCTCGCAGAAGAGGCCGTCACGCTCGGGCTTGAGCGTGCGGTAGTTGATGGTCTCCGGCTTCTTGACCTCGCCGTGGCTCCACGTGCGGATGTCCTCCGCGGTGGCCAGGCCGATCCGAAGCTGGTCGAAGAAGTTCACATCAAGCACGATGGCTGTTGTCCTTCGTTAGTTCTGTGTCGTGCTTGATGGGGGTGGACGGTGGGGTCCGGGACGCCGATCGCAGTCAGGCCCGGACCCGCACGTCAGACTTCTTCGACCGAGCTGGGCTCGCGACGGGACAGGTCGATGCCGAGCTCCTCGGCGGCGCGGAAGACGTCCTCCTCCGCGTCACGGAGCTCGATCGACGAACCGTCCTGGCTCAGGACCTCGACGTTCAGGCAGAGCGACTGCATCTCCTTGACGAGCACCTTGAACGACTCGGGGATGCCCGAGTCGGGGATGTTCTCGCCCTTGACGATCGCCTCGTAGACCTTGACCCGACCGGGCACGTCGTCGGACTTGATCGTCAGCAGCTCCTGGAGGGCGTAGGCGGCGCCGTAGGCCTCCATCGCCCAGACCTCCATCTCGCCGAACCGCTGGCCGCCGAACTGGGCCTTACCGCCCAGCGGCTGCTGCGTGATCATCGAGTAGGGGCCGGTGCTGCGCGCGTGGATCTTGTCGTCCACCAGGTGGTGCAGCTTGAGGATGTACATGTAGCCGACCGCGACCGGGTCCGGGAACGGCTCGCCGGAACGACCGTCGAAGAGCGGCGCCTTGCCGTCCTCGCTGACCATCCGGACGCCGTCGCGGTTGGGCATCGTCGCCCCGAGCAGACCGGTGATCTCGTCCTCGCGGGCGCCGTCGAACACCGGCGTCGCCACCTTGGTGTTCGGCGTCGGCCTTGCTCGGCGTGGATGTCGATCAGCCGCTGCTTCCAGTCGGCCTTCGACTTGTCCTCGGCGATGTCGAGGTCCCAGCCCTGCTTGGCCAGCCAGCCCAGGTGCAGCTCGAGGATCTGGCCGATGTTCATCCGGCGCGGCACACCCAGCGGGTTGAGCACCACGTCGACCGGCGTGCCGTCCTCCATGAACGGCATGTCCTCGATCGGCAGGATCTTCGCGATGACGCCCTTGTTGCCGTGGCGTCCGGCGAGCTTGTCGCCGACGGAGATCTTGCGCTTCTGCGCGACGTAGACGCGCACCAGCTGGTTGACGCCCGGCGGGAGCTCGTCGCCCTCCTCGCGGTCGAAGACCCGGACGCCGATGACGGTGCCGGACTCGCCGTGCGGGACCTTCATCGAGGTGTCGCGCACCTCGCGCGCCTTCTCACCGAAGATCGCGCGGAGCAGCCGCTCCTCGGGGGTCAGCTCGGTCTCGCCCTTGGGGGTCACCTTGCCGACGAGGATGTCACCGGTGGTGACCTCCGCGCCGATCCGGATGATGCCCCGCTCGTCGAGGTCGGCCAGCATCTCCTCGGAGACGTTCGGGATGTCCCGGGTGATCTCCTCGGGGCCGAGCTTGGTGTCGCGGGCGTCGACCTCGTGCTCCTCGATGTGGATCGAGGTGAGGACGTCCTCCTGCACCAGGCGCTGGCTGAGGATGATCGCGTCCTCGTAGTTGTGGCCCTGCCACGGCATGAACGCGACCAGCAGGTTGGTGCCCAGCGCCATCTCGGCGTTGTCGGTGCACGGACCGTCGGCGATCGGCTGACCCTCGTCGAGCTTGTCACCCTCGCTCACCAGCGGACGCTGGTTGATGCAGGTGCCCTGGTTGGAGCGGCGGAACTTGTTGAGCTTGTAGGTCGTGTAGGTGCCGTCGTCGTTCATCGTCTCGATGACCTCGGCGGACACCTCCTTGACCACACCGGCCTTCTCGGCCACCAGCACGTCGCCGGCGTCGACCGCGGCGCGGTACTCCATGCCGGTGCCGACCAGCGGCGAGTCGCTCTTGATGAGCGGCACGGCCTGGCGCTGCATGTTGGCGCCCATGAGCGCGCGGTTGGCGTCGTCGTGCTCGAGGAACGGGATCAGCGCGGTCGCGACCGAGACCATCTGGCGCGGCGAGACGTCGACGTAGTCGACGTCGTCGGCCAGGACCTCGGAGACCTCGCCGTCGCGCTGGCGGACCAGCACCCGCTCGTCGGTGAACTTGCCCTTGTCGTCGATCGTGGCGTTGGCCTGGGCGATGACGTAGCGGTCCTCGTCGTCGGCGGTGAGGTAGTCGACCTGGTCGGTGATCTTGCCCTTCTCGACCTTGCGGTACGGCGTCTCGACGAAGCCGAAGGGGTTGATCCGACCGTACGACGCGAGCGAGCCGATCAGACCGATGTTCGGGCCCTCAGGGGTCTCGATCGGGCACATCCGGCCGTAGTGCGACGGGTGGACGTCACGGACCTCCATGCCGGCGCGGTCACGGGACAGACCACCGGGGCCGAGCGCGTTGAGCCGGCGCTTGTGCGTCAGCCCCGCGATCGGGTTGGTCTGGTCCATGAACTGCGAGAGCTGCGAGGTGCCGAAGAACTCCTTCAGCGCCGCGACGACCGGGCGGATGTTGATCAGGGACTGCGGCGTGATCGCCTCGACGTCCTGGGTCGTCATCCGCTCGCGGACCACCCGCTCCATCCGGGCCAGGCCGGTGCGGAGCTGGTTCTGGATCAGCTCGCCGACCGTGCGCATCCGGCGGTTGCCGAAGTGGTCGATGTCGTCGGCCGAGATGTCGAGCGTCGCCCTGGGCGGACTCGATCTGGGTCTGGCCGTCGTGCAGCGCGACGATGTAGCGGATCGCCGCCACGACGTCGTCCGAGCGTCAGCGTCTGCTGGTCGAAGGCCTCGACCAGGCCGAGCTTCTTGTTCACCTTGTAGCGGCCGACCTTGGCGAGGTCGTAGCGCTTGGGGTTGAAGTAGTAGTTGTTGAGCAGCGTCTGCGCCGCCTCGCGCGTCGGCGGCTCGCCCGGGCGCAGCTTGCGGTAGATGTCGAGCAGCGCGTCGTCCTCGGCCAGGGTGTGGTCCTTCTCGAGCGTGAGCTCGATGGACTCGTAGGCCTTGCCCTCGGTGCTGTTGGGGTCGGCGAACTCGCGGCGGATGTCCTCGATGGTCATGCCGAGGGCCTTGAGCAGCACGGTGACGTTCTGCTTGCGCTTGCGGTCGAGGCGGACGCCGACCATGTCGCGCTTGTCGATCTCGAACTCCAGCCAGGCACCGCGGCTCGGGATCAGCTTGGCGGTGTAGATGTCCTTGTCGGACGTCTTGTCGGCGGTGCGCTCGAAGTAGACGCCGGGCGAGCGGACCAGCTGGGAGACGACGACGCGCTCGGTGCCGTTGATGATGAAGGTGCCCTTGTCGGTCATGAGCGGGAAGTCGCCCATGAAGACCGTCTGGCCCTTGATCTCACCGGTGTCGTTGTTGGTGAACTCCGCCGAGACGTAGAGCGGAGCGGAGTAGGTGAAGTCCTTCTCCTTGCACTCGTCCACGGTGTACTTCGGGTCGTAGAAGACCGGGTTCTCGAACGAGAGCGACATCGTCTCGGAGAAGTCCTCGATCGGGGAGATCTCCTCGAAGATCTCCTGGAGACCGGACTTGCTGGAGACGTCCTCACCCTCGCCGCGACGGCGCTCGACGGTCTCGGTCCCAGGCCTCGTTGCCGATCAGCCAGTCGAAGCTGCTCGGTCTGGAGGGAGAGGAGCTGCGGAACCTCGAGACGGCTCGTTGATCTTCGCGAAGGAGATGCGACGGGAGTTGCTGTGAAGCGGGCGTGCGGGAGGTGGTGCGCGCGGCCAAGAGTTGTCCTCATGCGGGCTCGTGAGCGGAGAGGCAGCCCGACCACCACAACAATCACCCATCCGGACAGGGCGAAGAGCATTTGAGGGCAGGCGCAAGGACCCACGATAGCGGATCAGCGGGCAGCCTTCAAGACCGCGCCACGGCTGATCCGCATGGCGTCCACCGAGTGTCGGTGCCGAAGCGGGGCTCAGGTCAAGCACTTCGGCGCAGAATTGGCGGGCCGGTCCAGCGCGCGCACCCCCGCTGACCTGCGGCGACGTGGAGCGCCGCGGCGGGGGTGCGACACGCCTCAGCCGGCGAGGTGGTTGGTGTCCATGTCGTCGACGAGCCAGTCGTCGCCGGACCTCTCCATGGTCATCACCACCTGGTCGCGGAAGACCTCGGGCTCGGTGAGGTCCTCGCGCAGCGTGGGCCGGTTGACGAAGACCAGCACCTGCACCCGGTCCTCGCCGGACCGGACGATCCCGGAGGCGACCACGTCGGACGGTCACCACGGCCTTCAGGTCCGGGGCGTTCGCCGCGATCTGGGCGAACAGCGCGTCGTACTTCTTCTGGTACGCCGCGGTCATCAGCGCGCCGGCGGCCTTCTGGTCGTCGTCGAGGTGCCGGTAGTCGTAGGCCAGGATCGTGGTCGACCGCCTGCTCGGCCGCACCCTGGGCGTCGCTGGTCGCCGTCGGCGATCGCGTCGTCGGAGGGCTGGGTGACCAGGTAGCCGGCCGCCGCGAGCAGGAGCGCCACCACCACCGCCAGGCGGCGAGCAGCCAGGCCGGGACGGTGCCGCGGGTGCGGGCCGGCTCCGCCGCGTGGTCGGCCGACGTCCCAGAGCGATCCAGGTCGGCGTCGGCGCGCGGCCGGCTCGGCGCCTCGGGCTCGGGCTCGGTCTCCTCCGGCGCCAGCGTCGCGTCGTACGCCGCCCGCCGGGCCGGGTCGAGCAGCACCTCGGCGGCCTCGTTGAGGGTGCGGAACCGCCGGTCGCCCGGGTCGAGGTCGGCGATGGCGGCCTTCCAGGCGGCCCGGATCTCGTCGCGCCGAGGCGTCGCGGCTCGACGCCGAGCAGGTCGTACCAGGTCGGGCGTCACGGCGTCGCCCCCTCGGTCGGGACCGGGCGTGGTGCCGGTGCCGCCGGCGGTAGGCCGCCCCGGTGGTGTCCTCGGCGTCGCCGGTGAGCGGGCGTGAAGTCGTCGACCAGCCACGTGCCCTTGATCTTGACCAGCGTGACCTGGACCCGGAACGGCGCCGGCTCGGTCTCGCACCCGCTCGTCGGAGCCCGGGCTCTTCGGGTAGGACTGGGTGAACGAGCCGGCCACCAGCGCGGTGGCGGAGTCGGAGTCGATCGCGGAGACGCCGGTGCTGAAGACCTCGGCGCTGCGCGCCGAGCCCGGCCTGCTTGACCGTCGCCTCGGCCAGCGGGGCGTTCTTCTCGAAGTCCGCGGCGAACTTGGGGGTGATGACCTCCTCGACCAGCTCGCGGTACTTCGGCATCGTGTCGCCCTCGAGCAGGTCCGGGCCGTAGGTGTTGATCCGGAGCATGAACTGCTCGGCCTGCGCCATCACGCTCTCCCGCTCGGACTGGAGCGCGGCCTGGTCGCCGTCGATCCCCAGCGCGGGCACCGGCCGGGTGGCGGCCAGGTAGACGACCGCCGCCGTGGACGGCGAGCAGCAGCACCGAGAGCACGACCAGCAGGCGTCAGCCGCAGGGAGTGCGAGGTGGTGGCGCTCGCAGTGCTCGCTGGCCGGCTCGGTCTCCGCGGCTCACTCCTGACCGACTGTCAGGGGCTGGAGGAACAGCCACTTCCAGGACTCCTCTCCTAGCGTGGGCGGGGCAACGCGTACCGGTCGAGGCGAGGCCACCGCCCCGCGCGCGGCCGGGTCGCCCCAGGTCAGCTTGCCGGTGGCCGGGTCGTACGACGCCACGACCGGCGAGCCGGTGTAGGACGGTGGGCGCGCGCTCGGGCGCGTGCTGGGCGCCGCGGGCGTTGCTCTGCGGTGGCCGGCTCGTCGCAGCGGGCGTTGACGTTCATCGGCCGGTTGGCGCCGTCCTGCGGCGGCCGGGTGTCGGTGCCCTCGTAGCCCTGGTGGCAGACCGGCTGGTTGGTGATGATCATGCCGAAGTGGGCGTCGTAGAGCCCGGTGTCCGGGGACTTCGAGACCACCGTGAAGCCGCCCTCGACGACGTAGGGGTAGAGCACCAGCACCTGCTTGATGCCGTCGAGGTGCTTGACGACGACGTCGCCGGTGGTGACCAGGTTGTTGATGAGGTCGCCGAGCTCGACGCGGTTCTGCTCGAGGAAGGTCCGCAGCTGGGTGGCCGCGACGCCGCCGGTGTCGATGAGGTTGCGCAGGTCGGGGTCGGCGCCGGCCAGCACGCTGCTGAACGCCTGGAGCTGCGAGGAGAAGTTCCGGATCGCCGACTCGGAGTCGATCTGGCCGTGCAGCACGGTGTTGCTGTCCCGGATCAGCGCCGGTGGTGACGTCGAAGTTGTCGTTGGCGGTGTCGATGAACGAGTTGCCGCTGTCGATGATCCGCTGCAGGTCCTCGCCGGTGCCGCCGAACGCCGCGCCGAGCTCGTCGACGGTGGTCTTGAGCGTCGTCCTTGTCGACCGACTCGACGGTCTCGGACAGGTGGGTCAGCAGCGTGTCGGTCGCGATCGGGAGTCTCGGTGTCCTGCTCGCTCGATCACCGAGCCGTCGTGCAGGAAGGGGCCGTCGTCGCGCTGCGGCTGGAGCTCGACGTACTGCTCGCCGACCGCGGACCGGTTGCCGACCACGGCGAGGGTGTCGGCGGGGATCTCGTCGTAGCCGTTGTCGATGTCGAGCACGACGTCGACGCCCTCGTCGGTCAGCTCGAGCTTGCTCACCTTGCCGACGCCGACGCCGCGGTAGGTGACCTCGCCGCCGGCGAAGATGCCGCCGGAGTCGGCGAAGTGCGCGGTCACCGTGTAGTTGTCGTCGTAGAACGCCCGGTCGAGGTGCGCGTAGCGCGCGCCGACGAACGTGCACGCCGAGCAGCGTGATCACCACGAAGACCATCAGCTGGACCTTGGTACGGCGGGTGATCACTGGTCGCCCCTCCCTTCGTGCGGTGCCTCGGAGCCGACCAGCTGGGGCACCAGCAGGTTGACCAGCGACGGGTCGTAGACCGTCTGGAGCTGGGCCATGGTCGGCCCGCCGTGCGCGGCGTCGTTCCACGGACCGGTGCCGCTGCGGCCGAGGCCACCGAGGACGCGGCAGGCTGGGCAGGACCGTGGGCAGCGAGGCGCGGCAGGGCACGCTGGGCACGCCACCGGGCGGCCGCGGGCAGGCCGGGGACGGTGTTGAGCAGCGACGCACACGGTCTTGTTCCGGTTGGCGGGCTCCTGGCAGACCTCCTTGAGCTTGAGCAGCGCCTCGGGCGTGTTGAGCACCTTCTGGCACGCGGCGCTGGCGAGGTTGCCGCTGGCGATGCAGTCGAGGACGTCCTGGACCAGCTGGCCCGGGTCGAGCTGGGTCGGCAGCACGTCGGTCGGGTTGGTCGGCAGGCCCCTTGGTCAGGTCGACGTCGAGGGTGATCGACAGGTTGGTGTAGTCGCCCATGTGCAGGTTGCGGGCCACCTGCGGGTCGCGGCCGACGACCTCGTCGACGAACGGGTAGGTCAGGAAGACGTTGAACGCCTTGACGAAGTCGTCGCCGGAGGCGGCGAGCTGGTTGAGCACCGGCTGCAGCTGGCGCAGCGAGTCGATGGTCGCGATCTTCGACGCCTTGATCACGCGGACGCCCGACGCCGGAGAGCTGGTCGAGGGCCTGGAGCATCCGGACCAGGTCCTCGCGCTGGCCGTCGATGCTGGTCAGCGCGCTCGGCAGCTCCTCGAGCGCCTCGTCGATGTTGCCCTCCTGCTGGTGGGCCGAGAGCGCGAGCCGGTTGAGCGCCTCGATCGCGTCGACGATCTGGGCCTTGTTGGTGTCGAGGCTGCCGGTGAAGGTGTCGATCTGGCTGAGCACCGAGCGGACGTTGTCCTCGCGGCCGGTGACGGCCTTGTTGAGCTCCTGGGCGATCGTCTTGAGCTGGGCCACGCCGCCGCCGTTGAGGATCAGGCTCAGCGCGCCGAGCACCTCCTCGACCTCGGGGTTGCGGCCGGTGCGCTCGAGCGGGATGACGCTCGCCGTCGCTCAGGGACGCGTCGCTCGCGCCGGTCTCGGGCGCCGACAGCGAGACGAACTTCTCGCCGAGCAGGCTGGTCTGGCGGATCTCCGCGATCGCGTTGTCGGGCAGCTTGGTGTCGTTGCGCAGCTCGAGGGTCACGTTCGGCGTGGTAGCCCTCGAGCTCGATCGTCCTTGACCTGGCCGACGCTGACGTCGTTCACCTTGACCGTCGACTTCGGGACCAGGTCGAGGACGTCCTCGAACTGGACGGTGACCTCGATCGGGTTGTCGCCGACGTCGGTGCCGCCGGGCAGCGGCAGCGAGTAGACGTCGAAGTCGCAGCCCGGACAGCACGACGCTGCCGAGCAGGAGCCCGAGGAAGAGCGCGGCAGCGCGACGGGGCCACTGAGCGCTCACCTCGTCACCTCCACGAGACCGCCGAGCGACTGGTCGAACGTGCTGGCCGTACGACGACCCGGTGCCGAACGGCGCCGAGCGCTTGAGCACCGGGCCGGCCAGGTCGCACAGCTGGCCGCTCTTGTCGGCCTGGCTGAGGAAGCCGCAGACCAGCGTGGCCGGGTCGGAGGCGATCTGGTTGACCAGCTCGCCGAGGTTGGCGTTGGTGTCGAGGGTGCCGGACTGCGGGTTGTAGGTCAGCGCCAGGTTGTTGAGCGCCACCGGGGCGTTCGTGCAGCGTCTCGTCGAGCGCCGCGCGCTGCTTGACCAGCACCTTGGCGACCCGGTTGATGTGCGTGATGTTCTTGCCGAGGATGTCGCGGTTCTCCTGGACGAACGTCGCGACGTCGCCCAGGCCGACCGACAGGTTGTGCAGGGCCGCGGCCAGCTCCTCCTTCTCCCCGGAGAGCAGGTCGGAGACGTCGGAGAGCGACTGGTTGAACTGCCGCACGGTCTTGTCGTTGGTGGCCAGGGTGCTGATGAAGCCCTCGAGCTCGCGGGCCGAGCCGAACAGCGCCTCCTTGTTGTCGTCGAGGGTCTGGCTCAGGGTGCTGAAGTCCTCGATGGTCTGGTGGAACTGCGCGCCCTGGCCGCCGAAGTTCTGGGCGGTGGTGTCGAGCAGGTCGGACAGGGCGCCGTTCTTGTTGGCGCCGTTGGGGCCGAGCGCGACGTTGAGCTCGTCGAGGCTGGAGTAGATCTGGTCGAGCTCGAGCGGCACCGAGGTGTCCTCGGTCCTGCAGGATGGCGCCGTCGGCGAGCTTGCGGGCCGCTCTCGTAGACCGGGGTGATCTGGACGTAGCGGTCGCCGACGATCGAGGGCGCCACGATCACGGCCTTGGCGTCCGCCGGGAGCGTCGACGTTGGCGTCGTAGTGCATCTCGACGACCACGTCGGTGCCGGACGGCGTGACCTTGTCGACGTTGCCGACCGCGACGCCGAGCACCTTGACCTGCGCTGCCCTCGTAGATCGAGATGGTGCGCGGGAAGTGCGCGGTGAGCGTCTTGGAGTCGTCGCCGCCGCGGAACATCGTGAACCCGGCCGCGACGACCAGCGCGAGGATGCACGAGCGGGACGATCAGCCGTCTTGGCGCCGTTCATCCGACCCCACCGCCGTTCGCCAGGTCGGGGGCGGGCGGCATGTTCTGGATGTAGGTGTCGAACCACGGGCCGTTGCCGAGGGTGTTGGTGAAGACCCGGTAGAACGGCGCCATCAGCCGCAGGCTGTTGTCGATGTTGTCCTCGTTCTTGTTGAGGATGCCGACCACGTCGTCGAGCTGGGTCAGCGCCGGCTTGAGGTCGGCCCGGCTCTGCCGGACCAGGGCGCTCAGCTCGGTGGACAGCGTCGAGGTCGACACCAGCAGGTTGTGCACCGCCTCGCGACGGGCCACCAGCGCCTGGAAGAGGGTGTCGGACTCCTTCATCAGGTCGACGATGTCCTCGTCGCGCTCGTTGAGCACCGTCGAGACGCGCTGGAGGTTGGTGAGCAGCAGGCCGATCCGCTCGTTCTTCGTCGGCGATGTTCGACGAGAGCCGCGAGACCCCGGACAGCGCCGCCTTGAACTCCTCGGGGGTGTTGCGGGTCAGGTCGGCCAGGGTGGTCAGCGACGTCGGCCAGCTGGTCGGTGTCGATCTGGTCGGCGGTGTCGGCCAGCCCGGAGAACGCCTCGACGACGTCGTACGGCGAGCTGGTCCGCTCGACCGGGATCTCCTTGTCGGCCTCGAGCTGGCCCGAGCCCGGCCGGCTCCAGCGCGAGGTACATCGCGCCGAGCAGCGTGTTGACCCGGATCGAGGCGCCGGTCTCCGTGCCGAACTCGGAGTCGGTCTTGACGCGGAAGGTGACCTTCACGTGGTCGCCGTCGAGCTCGATCTTCTCGACCTTGCCGACGCGGACGCCGGCGATCCGGACCGGGTCGTCGGGCTTGAGCCCGCCGGACTCGGTGAAGGCCGCGGTGTAGGTGTCGCCGCCGCCGATCAGCGGCAGGTCCTGGGCGCGGAAGGCGGCCAGGATCAGCACCGCGATGACGGCGAGGCTGATCGCCCCGATGATCACGGGGTTGCGCTCGCGGAACGGCTTCATCCGAGATCACACCTCGCGGAGCCGGTGTTGTAGGTGACCGGGACCGTGAGCCCGGGCAGCTTGACCTTGCCCTGGAACTGGCAGAGGTAGAAGTTGAACCACGAGCCGTAGATCGCGGTCCGGCCGACCTTCTCGAGCTTGATCGGCAGCACCTGCAGCGCGCGGTCGAGCTCGCCGCGGTTGCGCTGGATGTTGGCGGTCAGCTTGCGCAGGTTGGCGATGTCGTCGACCAGCGGCGAGCGGATCCCCTTGACCAGCGAGGCGGTCTGCACCGAGAGCTGCGGAGATCTGGTCGAGCGAGCCGAGGATCGCGTCGCGGTCGCTGTTGAGCCCGCCCACGAACGTGCGGAACGTCGTGATCAGCTGGTTGAGCTGCTCGTCGCGGTCGGCGACGTGGTCGAGCACCTCGCTGAGGTTGTCGACCAGCGCGCTGATCACCTGGTCGCGGTCGGCCAGCGTGCTGGTCACCGACGCGGTGTGGCTGAGCAGGCTCTCGAGCGTGCCGCCCTCGCCCTGGAAGACCTGGACGATCTCGTAGGACAGCTGGTTGATGTCGGCGGGGCTGAGCGCCTGGAAGAGCGGCTTGAACCCGTTGAACAGCACGGTGAGGTCGAGCGCCGGCGCGGTGCGCGAGATCGGGATCGTCGCGCCCTCGGCGAGCTTGGTCGTCGACGCCGACCTCCTGGGTCAGCGCGATGTAGCGCTGGCCGACGAGGTTGCGGTACTTGATCGTCGCGTGGGTCGCCTCGGTGACCGTGCGTCGTGTCGTCGACGGAGAACGTGATCAGCGCGCGGGTGCGGTCGGTGATCGCGACGTCCTTGACCGTGCCGACCTTCACGCCGGCGACCCGGATGTCGTCGCCCTTCGTTGACGCCGGTGGCGTCGGCGAAGACGGCCTTGTACGGTGCGTGCGCCGGAGAACGACAGGTTGCCGATCGTGACCACCAGGACGCCGGTCGCGAGCGTGGTGACCACGATGAAGATCAGCAGCTTGGTCAGGTCGCAGGTGGTCCGCTTGTCGAGGAGCTTCACGGCGTCGCACCCCCGTCGGGGGTCGTCGCCGAGCGAGACGGTGGCGCCGCGGACCATCGGGCCGAGCAGCAGGCCGCCGAGGTCGGGCACCTGGTCGGCCGTGGTGCCGAGGGTCGGGGCGAGCAGGTCGGCGAGCAGGTCGGACTCCTCGGGCGAGCCGGCGTAGCCGCCGAAGCCGCCGAGCTGGCTGCCCGCGCCGGCGTACGACGCCGCGGCGCGCGGAGGTGCCCTTGCCGAGCGGGGAGTCGACGCCGTCGTCGAAGTCGGGCTGGCGGCGGACCGGGTTGGCCTGGTTCCAGGGCGGGTTGGGCAGGTGCAGGCAGGTCGGGCCGCGGTCCTCGCCGAGCCGCGGCTCGTCGGCGGCGGTGTAGCCGCGCGGCTGGTTCGGCAGCGTCTCGAGCACGATGTGGAGCGTGAAGCCGCGGAACGCCTCGGCCTGCGAGCTTGCCGGCGTTGACGATGCCGCCGAGCAGGCACGGGAACTCGGTCGAGTAGCGCGCCAGCACCCGCAGCTGGGCCCGGCTGACCTCGCCGAGCCGGATCAGGTTGTCGCCGTTGTCGTCGAGGAAGGTGCGCGCGGTCCCGGAGAACTCGGTGACGTCGTCGAGGAGCTGCGTGCAGCCGCGCCTCGCGGGTCTCGAGGGTGCCGGTGGTGGTCACCGTGTTGTGCAGGATGTCGCCGACCTGGGGCAGCACGTCGGCGTAGGTGTCGGAGACCGACGCGGTGAGCCGGAGGTCCTCGACCAGGGCCGGGATCTGCGGGTTGAGCCGCTTGAGGTAGCTGTCGACGGTCTCGAGGTTCTGGCCGATCTCGTCGCCGCGGCCCTCGAGCGCGGTGGCCAGCGCGTTGAGCGTCATGTTGAGCTCGGCCGGCTGCGACCGTGCGCAGCAGCGGGTAGAGGTCGGAGAGCACCTTCTCGACCTCGGTGGAGACCACGGTGCGCTCGATCGTGGCGCCGGCCTGGATCGGCGTGCCCGACGGCGTCGTCGGGGACGATGAGGGAGACGTACTTCTCGCCGAACAGGGTCTTGGGCACGATCGAGGCGGTGACGTTGGCGGGGATCGTGTCGACCTGGCTCGGGAACAGGCCCAGGGTCAGCTCGGCGCCGTCGGCGTCGGCGTCCATCGTCGAGCACCTCGCCGACCAGGACGCCGCGGATCTTCACGTCGGCGCGCGACGGGCAGCTGGAGGCCGATCTTGGACGTCTTGACCGTGACCTCGTCGTAGTCGGTGAACTTCTTGCGTGAACGTCGCGTAGGTCAGGTAGACGGCGAGGACCACCAGCGCCAGGAAGACGACGCCGAGGAGCCTTGTGCTGCCGCGTGAGGAAGCTCATCCGGCCAACCTCACGGTCGTGGTGGCGCCCCAGATCGCCATCGACAGCAGCAGGTCGATCACGTTGATGGCGACGATGCTGGTGCGGACCGCGCGGCCCACGGCCACGCCCACGCCGGCCGGGCCGCCGCCGGCGTTGTAGCCGTAGTAGCAGTGGATCAGGATCACGACGACCGCGAAGACCAGCACCTTGCCGAAGGACCAGAGCACGTCGCCGGGCGGCAGGAACTGGTTGAAGTAGTGGTCGTAGGTGCCGGTGCTCTGGCCGAAGAACTGGGTGACCACCAGCCGGGTCGCGAAGTAGGACGAGAGCAGGCCGACGACGTAGAGCGGGATGATCGCGATCAGGCCGCCGATGATGCGGGTGGTGACGAGGAACGGCAGCGAGGGGATCGCCATCACCTCGAGGGCGTCGACCTCCTCGGAGATCCGCATCGCGCCGAGCTGGGCGGTGAAGCCGCAGCCCGACGGTGGCGGCCAGCGCGATCGAGGCGACCAGCGGCGCGATCTCACGGGTGTTGAAGTAGGCCGAGACGAACCCGGCGAACGCCGCGGTGCCGATCTGGTTGAGCGCGGCGTAGCCCTGCAGCCCGACCTCGGTGCCGGTGAAGAAGCACATCGCGAGGATGACGCCGACGGTGCCGCCGATGACGGCCAGCGCGCCCGAGCCGAGGGTGGTCTCGGCCAGGATCCGCAGGATCTCCTTCTTGTAGCGGGTGATCGTGCGCGGGGTCCACGCGAG
The DNA here is from genome assembly GCA_963791175.1 of uncultured Actinomycetota bacterium. GTDB lineage: Bacteria > Actinomycetota > Actinomycetes > Propionibacteriales > Nocardioidaceae > Nocardioides. The sequence goes on along the minus strand of CAWBRC010000002.1, from coordinate 294,433 downwards.
GGCGCGGATGTAGAAGCTCAGCTGCCCGCCGAGGTCGTCGAGGAAGCCGGCCGGCTCGCTCGTAGATCGCCTTGAGGTTCGCCATGGCCGTCAACCCGTCTTCGGTGGGACGAGCTGGAAGTAGATCGCGCTCATCACGAAGTTGACGACGAACAGGAGCATGAAGCTGATGACGACGGACTCGTTGACCGCGTCGCCGACGCCCTTCGGGCCGCCGGCGGCGTTCATGCCCTTGTAGCAGGCCACGATCGCGGCGATCAGCCCGAAGACGAGCGCCTTGGCCATGCCTTGCCAGAGGTCCGGTAGCTGGGCCAGGGCGGTGAAGCTCGACAGGTAGGCCCCTGGTGTGCCGTCCTGCAGGACGACGTTGAAGACGTAGCCGCCGGCCACGCCGACGACCGAGACCAGGCCGTTGAGGAAGACCGAGACCAGCATGCAGGCGAGGACCCGGGGCACGACGAGCCGCTGGATCGGGTCGATGCCGAGCACCATCATCGCGTCGAGCTCTTCGCGGATCTTGCGGGCGCCGAGGTCGGCGGCGATGGCCGAGCCGGCCGCGCCGGCGATCAGCAGCGAGGTGGCGATCGGGCCGGCCTCGCGGACCACGGCGAGGACCGCGGCCGAGCCGGTGAACGACTGGGCGCCGAACTGCTTGATCAGGCCGCCGACCTGGAGCGCGATCACCGCGCCGAACGGGATGGCGACCAGCGCGGTCGGGATGATCGTCACCGAGGCGATGAACCAGGCCTGCTGGAGGAACTCGCGGGTCTGGAAGGGACGCCGGAACAGCCCCCGGCCGACGTCGAGGCCGAAGGCGAAGAGCTTGCCCGCGGTCCCGACCGGCGCGAGGACGCGCGTGGCGGTCGTGGATGCCATGGCTGCCTAGCTGGCCCCGGGGGCCATGGACATGTTCTCGTCGAACGAGCCGGGCGGCGGCGTCACGCCGTTCTCGCGGCACCAGGCGCCGGGCTCGCGCTGGCTGCGCCGGGCGATGCCGTTGGAGGGCTCGAGCTGCATCGGGATCGGCGGCAGCGGCGGCATCTCCTCGTCCTTCTCCGCCTCGAGCTCGTCGGCGTCCTTCTCCTCGGACATGCCGATCGGGCCGACCTTCTGGGCGTTGAGGAACTGGCGCACCACCGGCTCCTCGGAGGAGAGCAGCATCTCGCGCGGGCCGAACATCGCGAGGTGGCGGTGGTAGAGCAGACCGATGTTGTCGGGCACGGTCCGCGCGGTGTTGATGTCGTGGGTGACGATGAGGAACGTCGCGTCGATCTGGGCGTTGAGGTCGACGATCAGCTGGTTGAGGAACGCCGTGCGGACCGGGTCGAGGCCGGAGTCGGGCTCGTCGAAGAGGACGATCTCGGGGTCGAGCACCAGCGCCCGGGCCAGGCCGGCGCGCTTGCGCATGCCGCCGGAGATCTCGCCGGGCAGCTTGTCCTCGGCGCCGAGGAGGCCGACCAGGTCCATCTTCTCCATGACGATGTCGCGGATCTCGGACTCGGACTTCTTGGTGTGCTCGCGCAGCGGGAAGGCGACGTTGTCGTAGAGGTTCATCGAGCCGAACATCGCGCCGTCCTGGAACAGCACGCCGAACAGCTTGCGGATCTCGTAGAGCTCCTTCTCCGAGCAGCTCGCGATGTCGGTGCCCTCGATGATGACCGAGCCCTTGTCGGGCTTGAGCAGGCCGATGAGGGTCTTGAGGAGCACGGACTTGCCGGTGCCGGACGGGCCGAGCATGACCGAGACCTCGCCGGCGGGGACCGTCAGCGTGACGTCACCCCAGATCAGCTGCTTGCCGAAGGACTTCGACAAGTCCTCGATCTTGATCTCCACACCCATGCCGTGCTCTCCCATCGACCGAGGTTGTCCGCCGCTCGGTCCCCTCCGGTGGGCGCGACCCGACCGCACGACCCACACTGACCAGTAACAACGGCTGGTGTCGCCGCGAGGTTACGCGCTGTGCGACGTGCGTCACGCGCCTGCCGGTCCGTGACCCCAGCCGCTCGTGGCCGGAGTACCCGACTCGGGCGCCCGCTGACCCGAGCTCCGACGCGGTCCGGAAATGCAGCGAGGCGGCCACCCCCGCGTGGGGATGGCCGCCTCGCCGGTGGCTCAGCGGGCAGTGCGTCACTTGACGGTGACGGTGGCCCCGGCGCCCTCGAGGGCCTCCTTGGCCTTGTCGGCGGCAGCCTTGTCGACGCCCTCCAGGACCGGCTTCGGCGCGGCCTCGACGAGGTCCTTGGCCTCCTTCAGACCGAGGGAGGTCAGGGCGCGCACCTCCTTGATGACGTTGATCTTCTTGTCGCCGGCGGCCTCGAGGACCACGTCGAACTGGTCCTGCTCGGCGGCGTCGTCGCCGCAGCGGCGGCAGCGCCACCACCCGCGGCGGGGGCGGCGGCAACGGCGACCGGGGCGGCGGCGGTGACGCCGAAGGTGTCCTCGAACTGCTTCACGAACTCGGAGAGCTCGATCAGCGTCATCTCCTTGAACGCGTCGAGCAGCTCGTCGGTGTTGAGCTTCGCCATGGTGGCGGTTCCTTCCAGTTGGTGGCCCGCGGCGTGCGCCGGGACCGGGTTTTTCAGGTGGTGGTCAGCCCTGGTCAGGCTTCGGTGGCCTCGTCGGCCGACTCGGCAGCGGGGGTCTCCTCCGCGGCCTCCTCGGTCGACTCCTCGGCGGTCTCGGTCGCCTCCGCGGCGGGGGCCTCGTCGGCGTCGGCGCTGGGCACATCAGTGCCGGCCTCGGCCTCGGTGGTCTCCTCGGCGGTGGTCTCCTCGGCAGCCGGTGCGGCCTCCTCTGCGGCGGGCTCCGCCGGCGCTGAGCCGGCTCCACCTGCGAGGATCGAGGGGTCCTGCTCGGCCTTCGCCTGGAGCGCACCCGCGAGGCGGGCGGCCTGGGCGAGCGGCGCGTTGAGCAGGAAGACGGCGTTCTGGAGCGAGGCGAGCATCGCGCCCGCCAGCTTGCCCAGCAGGACCTCGCGCGACTCGAGGTCGGCGAGCTTCGCGACCTCCTTCGCGTCGATGGCCTTGCCGTCGAGGTAGCCGCCCTTGATGATCAGGGCGGGGTTGGCCTTGGCGAAGTCACGCAGCCCCTTCGCGGCCTCCACGACGTCGCCCTTGAGGAACGCGATCGCGGTCGGACCGACCAGGAGCTCGTCGAAGCCGGTCATGCCCGCCTCGGAGGCGGCCAGCTTCGCCAGCGTGTTCTTGACCACGGCGTAGTCGGCGTGCTCGCCGAGGGAGCGGCGCAGGTCCTGCAGCTCCTTGACGGTGAGTCCGCGGTAGTCGGTCAGCACTGCGCCGGCGGCATCGTTGAACGACTCGACGATCTCCGCGACGGCGGCCTGCTTCTCTGCCCGCGCCATCGGTCTCCTTCTCTCTGAGGTGAGACCGGCTCCGCGAAGCACGAACGCCCCGAGCGCAGGCTCAGGGCGTGGACAATCCGACAGCGATTCTTGCTCTGTCCCCTGCGCAGGTCGTCCGCATCTCTGCGGAACCTTCGGTCCGGCTGCTTGCACAGCCGGACGACCGGCGGTCTCTGGTTACGCGACAAGAGTACGAGGTGACCGCCGGGACGGCGCCAAATCCGGGCCGCTGTCCGGAACGTGCGTCGGCCCGCCCGTACGCGAGGTACGGGCGGGCCGACGTCGGAGAGCAGTGGCTGCCGGCTGCTACTCGGCGGCCGGGGCGTCCTCGGAGGCGACGTTCTTGGTGCGGTTCGGGTCGACCTGGACGCCGGGGCCCATGGTCGTCGAGACCGTCACCTTGCGGATGTAGCGGCCCTTGGAGCTGGCCGGCTTGAGCCGGAGCACCTCCTCGAGCGCGGCCGCGTAGTTCTCGGCCAGCTGCAGCTCGGAGAAGGAGGCCTTCCCGATGATGAAGTGCAGGTTGGAGTGCCGGTCGGTGCGGAACTCGATCTTGCCGCCCTTGATGTCCGTCACGGCCTTGGCCGGGTCGGGGGTCACCGTGCCGGTCTTGGGGTTCGGCATCAGGCCACGGGGACCGAGCACCCGGCCGAGCCGGCCGACCTTGCCCATCATGTCCGGGGTCGCGACCACGGCGTCGAACTCGAGCCAGCCGCCGTTCACCTTCTCGATCAGCTCGTCGCCACCGACGATGTCGGCGCCGGCCTCACGGGCGGCCTCGGCCTTGTCGGCGTTCGCGAACACGAGGACGCGAGCGGTCTTGCCGGTGCCGTGCGGCAGGTTGACGGTGCCGCGCACCATCTGGTCGGCCTTGCGGGGGTCGACCCCGAGCCGCATCACGACGTCGACGGTCTCGTCGAACTTCTTCTTGCTGGAGGTCTTGGCGATCTTGATCGCCGTCGAGCGGGGCGTAGAGCTCGTCCTTGTCGAACGTGTCCGCCGCCGCGCGGTAGGTCTTGCTGCGCTGCATGGTCTTCTCTCTCTGCTGCAGAAGGTCGTGGTCTGGAGTGGGCCAGCGCGGCCCTGCCACGGGGTGACTTGTCAGATGCTGAGCTCGCGAGCTCGCTCAGTCGGTGGTGACGCCCATCGACCGGGCGGTGCCCTCCACGATCTTCATCGCGGCGTCGATGTCGTTGGCGTTGAGGTCGGGCAGCTTGGTCTGGGCGATCTCGCGCACCTGGTCCTTGGTCAGCTTGCCGACCTTCTCCTTGTGCGGGACGCCCGAGCCCTTGCTCAGCCCGGCGGCCTTCTTGATCAGCTCGGCGGCCGGCGGGGTCTTGGTGATGAACGTGAACGAGCGGTCCTCGTAGATGGTGATCTCGACGGGGATGACGTTCCCGCGCATGGACTCGGTCTGGGCGTTGTAGGCCTTGCAGAAGTCCATGATGTTGACGCCGTGCGGACCGAGGGCGGTACCGACCGGCGGGGCCGGGGTCGCGGCACCGGCCTGGAGCTGCACCTTGACCAGCGCAGCGATCTTCTTCTTGGGAGGCATTCCTTCTTCTTCCTTCGTGTGGTCATGACGAGCCTCCGGGTGGGGGCCCTGCCACTTCTTTCAGTTGTTCCCGCCGTACGGCGTGTGGTCGGCCAGGTGCCTTCCTTGCGGAGGGTCTCGACAGGCTCGACCTTTCTCTGGATTCAGAAGGTCTGACTTTCGTCAGACCTTCTGAATCTGGCTGAAGCTCAGCTCGACCGGGGTCTCCCGGCCGAAGATCTCGACCAGCGCCTTGACGCGCTGGGACTCCGGGTTGATCTCGGTGATCGTCGCGTGCAGCGTGGCGAACGGGCCGTCGACCACCATCACGGAGTCCTGGACGTCGAAGTCGGCCACCTCGACCGGCTTCTTGCTCGCTGGCGTGCTGCCGGGCGCGGCGGTGCCGGCGGCGACCGCCTCGGCCTCGGCGCGGGCCACCACGGCCGGGGCCAGCATGTTCTCGACCTCGGTCATGCTCAGCGGCACCGGCTGGTGGCTGTGGCCGACGAAGCCGGTCACCGACGGGGTGTGGCGCACCGCGGCCCACGACTCGTCGGTGAGGTCCATCCGGACCAGGACGTAGCCGGGCAGGACGGTCCGCTTGACCATCTTGCGCTGGCCGTTCTTGATCTCGGCGACCTCCTCGGTGGGGACCACGATCTCGTGGATGTAGTCCTCCATGTTCAAGGAGATGATGCGGTTCTCGAGGTTCGACTTCACCCGGTTCTCCATGCCGGAGTAGGTGTGCACCACGAACCAGTCGCCCGGCTTGGCCCACAGCTCGCGGCGGAACGCCTCGAGCGGGTCAGAAGCCCCGGCAGCGTCCTCGTCGCCCTCGTCGTCCGCGGCATCGGGGCCTTCGTCGCCCTCGGCCTCGGACATGCCGATCGAGGTGGCGCCGCCGTCGTCGTGGTCGTCGATGCCCATGGCCTCGTCGGAGTGCTCGTCGGTCACCTCGGTGTCCAGCCGGGCGTCGTCCTCGACGTCGGGGCCGTCGTTGGCCTCGCCGTACTGGTCCTCGAGCTCGGGGTCCGGGCTCTGGCCGGCCTGGAGACCGTCCTCGCCGGTGGGCTCGTCGTCGTCGGCGCCGGCAGCGCCGTCGACGTCGGCCCCTGCGGCGAACGCCTCGTCGAAGGCGGCCTCGTCGGCGTCGACCTCGGCGTCATCTGCGTCGTCGACCTGGTCAGTCGCCTCGGCAGCGTCGTCCTCGGTCGTCGGCACCGAGAGCTCGTCCTGCTCGTCGTACTGCTCCGACACGTGTTGCTCCATCACTCGTTGCTGGGGGTGGGTCGCGGGCCGCGGTGGGTCGCCTGCTTGGGGCTGGCTACTGGGCGTCGCGGCCGTCGAAGATCTCGAACGCCAGCTTGCCGAGCGCCAGGTCGAGCAGCGACACGATCGCCATCATGATCAGCACGAAGACCATCACCACGATGAAGTAGGTGACGAGCTGGTCGCGGGTCGGCCAGACGACCTTGCGCAGCTCGGCCACGACCTGCCGGTAGAAGGTGGGGATGCTGGTGCGCTTCTCGGACCCCGAACGCTCGCGCGGTCCGCGAACCGCCTTGCTGTCCGTCACGCTGCTCGCCTCGATCCTTCGTCTGTGCTCTGTGCTCAGGTCTGTGCTTGCTGGTGCGTCCTTGCAGGGCACGAGGGACTTGAACCCCCAACCTTCGGTTTTGGAGACCGATGCTCTGCCAGTTGAGCTAGTGCCCTCCGGCGTGAGTCCCAATCCTTTGGCCAGGGCATGGCAAAGCCTGTGGGAAACCACCAAACGGGGAGTCTACGGTGCCTCCCCGACGCGGAGTCGAACTCGCACCCGTCTGGAACCATGGGGACGTGACCTCGCAGGCTGTCCCGTCCTCTGGCCAACGCACGCCGCTCGGCCGAACGTTCCCCCCAGGAGCTCGCCGAGTTCCTCGCCGAGGAGCGGGCGGCGTACGACGAGCTGGTGGCCTCGGGGCTCAAGCTCGACCTCACCCGCGGCAAGCCCGCCTCGGCCCAGCTCGACCTCTCCGACGCGCTGCTGGACCTGCCGACGGGCGTCGATCGACCAGGCCGGCGTCGACACCCGCAACTACGGCGGTCTCGAGGGCATCGCCGAGCTGCGCGCGATCTTCGCCGACCTGCTCTGGGTCGAGCCCGAGCAGGTCGTGGCCGGTGGCAACTCCAGCCTGGTGATGATGCGCGAGGTGCTCACCGACCTGTGGCTCAAGGGCGGCGTCGACAGCGAGCGCCCGTGGGGCCAGGAGGAGAAGGTCAGGTTCATCTGCCCGGTGCCCGGGCTACGACCGGCACTTCACGCTGCTGGAGTGGTTCGGCATCGAGATGGTGACCGTGCCGATGAACGACGACGGCCCCGACCCCGACGCGGTGGCCGAGCTGGCCGGCAAGGACCCGTCGCATCAAGGGCATCTGGGTGGTGCCGACCTACGCCAACCCGAGCGGCTCGATCGTGCAGCCAGGAGGTCGCCGAGCGGCTGGCGTCGATGACGCACCGCGGCGCCGGACTTCAAGATCCTCTGGGACAACGCCTACGCGTTCCACCACCTCACCGAGGCCGAGGCCAAGAGCGCCGACATCCTGTCGCTGGCCTCGGCCGCCGGGCACCCGCACCGGCCGATCATGTTCGCCTCGACGTCGAAGATCACCTACGCCGGCGCCGGCGTGGCCTTCCTGGCGGGCTCGGTCGAGACCGTGACGTGGTACACCGGCCACCTCGGCAAGGGCGCCATCGGGCCCGACAAGCTCAACCAGCTGCGGCACTCGCAGTTCTTCGGCTCCGCCGCAGGGCGTCCGCGACCACATGAAGCGGCACCGCGCAGATCATCGCGCCGAAGTTCGAGTCGGTGCTGAGCGTGCTCGGCGAGCAGCTCGGCGGGCTCGGGCATCGCGCGCTGGACCGAGCCGACCGGCGGCTACTTCATCAGCCTCGACGTGCTGGACGGCACCGCGGCCCGGGTGATCGAGCTGGCCAAGGGCGCCGGCGTCGCGCTGACCCAGGCGGGCTCGTCGTTCCCCTACGGCGAGCGACCCGAACGACCGCAACATCCGGCTGGCCCCGACCTTCCCGCAGCCGCGCCGAGGTGGAGGCAGGCCACCCGTGTGGTCGCCACCTGCGCCCGGCTGGCCGCGGCGGAGAAGCTGGTTGGTTAGCGCCGCCCGCTCCCTCCGCGAGCTCCCGAAGGCGCACCTGCACCTGCACTTCACGGGCTCGATGCGGCACGCCACGCTGCTCGAGCTCGCCGAGCGCGACGGCATCCGGCTGCCCGACCAGCTCGTCTCGCAGTGGCCGCCGGAGCTGTCCGCGGCCGACGAGAAGGGCTGGTTCCGCTTCCAGCGGCTCTACGACGTGGCCCGCTCGGTGCTGCGCACCGAGGACGACGTACGCCGGCTGGTGCTCGAGGCCGCCGAGGACGACGTCCGCGACGGCGGCGGCTGGCTGGAGATCCAGGTCGACCCGAGCGGGTACGCCGCCCGGTTCGGCGGGATCACCGCCTTCACCGACCTGGTCCTCGACGCGGTGCGCGTCCGCGTCCCGGGCAGACCGGGCTGGCGATGGCCGTCGTCATCGCCGCCAACCGCACCCGGCACCCGCTCGACGCCCGCACCCTGGCCCGGCTCGCCGCGCAGTACGCCGGCCGCGGGGTGGTCGGCTTCGGCCTGTCGAACGACGAGCGCCGCGGCTCGACCGCCGACTTCTCGGGCGCGTTCCGGATCGCCGAGCGGGCCGGGCTGCTGCTGGTGCCGCACGGCGGCGAGCTGCTCGGCCCCGACCACATCGCGCAGTGCCTCGACTCCCTGCACGCCCAGCGGCTCGGCCACGGCGTCCGCTCGGCCGAGGACCCCGCGCTGCTCGACCGGATCGTCGCAGGCCGGCGTCGCGCTCGAGGTGTGCCCGGTCTCCAACGTGGCGCTCGGCGTCTACTCCGACCTCACCTCGGTGCCGCTGCCGACGCTGCTCGAGGCCGGCGCCACGGTCGCCCTCGGTGCCGACGACCCGCTGCTGTTCGGCTCCCGGCTGCTCGGCCAGTACGCCGCGATGCGCGCCGCCCACGACCTCACCGACGAGCAGCTCGCCGAGCTGGCCCGGATGTCGGTGCGGGCCTCGTCGGCCCCCGACGACGTGCGGGAGCGGCTGCTCGACGGCATCGACGAGTGGCTGCGGGTGACAGACTCCTCGGCGTGAGCGACGCCGAGGAGACCGCGCCGATCACGCCCCTGCCCTACGGCGGCCTCCGCGGCCCAGCCGGTGCCGCCCACGGTGCCCTACAGCGCGCCCGCGTCGGTGCCCTACGGTCCGGGCGCGACGCCGGTCCAGCACTGGCAGACGTGGCAGCAGCCGTGGGTCCCCGCCTACGGCGCGCCGTACGTCCCGACCCTGTCCCACAACGGCGCGACCGCCTCGCTGGTCCTCGGCATCATCGCGATCGTGGCGCTGGTGCTCGCGCCGTTCACCTGCCTGCTCACGCTGCCGGGCGTCCTCTGCGCGCCGTTCGCCTGGGTCGTGGGGGCCCGGGCGCGAGCGGGAGATCGACCGGTTCCCCGGCACCTACCGCAACCGCGGCGCGGCCCAGGCCGGGATGTGGATGGGTGTCGTCACGACGCTGCTCGGTGCGCTGGCGATCGGGGGGCTGGCGGCGCTCATCGCGGCGTTCAGCGGCCTCGGCCAGGGCTGAACGCTCAGAGCTCGCAGCCGACGAGCACCGGCTCGTTGACCAGCCGGATCCCGTACGCGGCCTCGACGCCGTCACGGACCTCGCGGGCCAGGGCGAGCAGCTGCTCGGTGGTGGCGCCGCCGCGGTTGGTCAGCGCGAGGGTGTGCTTGGTGGACAGCGACACCGGGCCGGCGCCGTACCCCTTGCCGAAGCCGGCCCGCTCGATCAGCCACGCCGCGCTGGTCTTGACCCGGCCGTCGGGCTGCGGCCAGGCCGGGGCGTCCGGCGGCACGTCGGCCGCGTCGACGACCGGGTTGGTGAAGAACGAGCCGGCGCTCCAGGTGTCGTGGTCGACCGGGTCGAGCACCATCCCCTTGGCCCGGCGCAGCTCGAGCACGGCCTCGCGCACGTCGGCCAGCGGCGCCCGCTCGCCCAGCTCGACACCGAGGGCCCGGGCCAGCTCGGCGTACTGGACCGACGTGCCGAGGCTGCCGCGGGTCAGCTGGAAGGTGACGTCGAGGACGACGTGCCGGCCGGGGTCGGCCTTGAACCGCGAGGTGCGGTAGCCGAAGTGGCAGTCGGCGTTGGCGAAGGTGCGCACGCCCTTGAGCACCCGGTCCCAGACCCGGACCCGGGCGATCGTCTGGGCGACCTCCTGGCCGTAGGCGCCGACGTTCTGGATCGGGGTGGCGCCGACCAGGCCGGGGATGCCGGCCAGCGCCTCGACGCCGACCCAGCCGTGCTCGACGGCCCGGGCCACGAACGCGTCCCACTCCTCCCCCGCCGCGACCGTGACCAGGACGCCGCCGCAGGTCGGGTCGTCGCCCTCGACGTCGGCCCGGACGCCGCGGGTGGCGACCTCGACGACGGTGCCGTCGAACCCGGCGTCGGCGACGACGAGGTTGCTGCCGCCGCCGAGCACGAGCACCGGGGCGGCCGCCGTCGTCAGCGCCTCGATGAGCTCCTGCTCGGTCGTGGCCCGCACCCACGCCGCGGCCGGACCCCCGAGCCGCAGCGTGGTGTGGTCGGCGAGCCGCTCTGCCGTCTCAGGGGGCACGGACGACGGCCTTGGGCATGCCCAGCACCTTCTGCCCGCCCGAGGTCACCGTGAGCGCGACCGTGGTGAGGCCGTCCACCGGCTCCTTGGCCTCGCCGGCGACCTCGACCTCGACGCCGCCCTCGGCCGGTACGACGACCGGAGCGGTGAACTTGCAGCCGAGCGAGACCAGCTCGGCGCCGGGGTACCAGTCGGCGACCGCGCGCGCAGCCAGCGCCATCGTGTACATGCCGTGTGCGATCACGCCGGGCAGCCCGACGCTGCGGGCCACCTCCTCGTCCTGGTGGATCGGGTTGTGGTCGCCGCTCGCCTCGGCGTACGCGACCAGGTCGGCGCGGGTGACGGTGTAGGTCTTGGGCTCGAGGGTCCTGTTGTCCGTCATGAGGCGTCGGGCCCCCGGTGCACGAGGGTGGCGCTGGTCGAGCAGACCAGGGCGCCGTCGGCGTCGGTGATCTCGCTGGTGGTGCCGATGATGTCGTTGCCGCCGATCTGGCGCAGGCTCGCGACGCTCAGCGTCGCGGTGAGCACGTCGCCGGGCACGATCGGCCGCTCGTAGGCGAACCGCTGCTCCCCGTGCACGATCCGGAACAGGTCGAGCTGCTCGGCCTCGAGGAAGGCGTTCATCGCCTCGAAGGCCAGCACGATCGGGAACGTCGCCGGCGCCGGTCCCCCGTCGTACGACGCGCCGGTGGCCTCGGCGAAGGCGCGGACGGCGTCCTCGGTCACGGTGTACGGCGCCGTCGGCGGGAAGCTCCGGCCGACGAGCGACTGGTCCACGGCCATGGCCCCAACATAGGGCCAGACAGATCGAGCCCCGCCGGACGGGTCCGGACGGGGCTCGCTGGGAGGCGCTGGGAGGCGCTGGGTCAGCGCGTCTCGCGGTGCAGGGTGTGCTTGCGGTCGCGCGGGCAGAACTTCTTCATCTCGAGCCGGTCGGGGTCGTTGCGCCGGTTCTTCTTGGTGATGTAGTTGCGCTCCTTGCACTCGACACACGCGAGCGTGATCTTGGGGCGAACGTCGGAGCTCTTGCTGGCCACGGGATCTGTCCTTCTCTTGGTCTGGTCGGTTACGTCGTGCTGCGCAGTAGCGGGGGCGGGATTCGAACCCGCGACACCACGATTATGAGCCGTGTGCTCTAACCACCTGAGCTACCCCGCCACGGGGACACGGCCTCACCTCGAGCGTACTGACGTACGCCATTCGGCACCGTGACTGTGCCAGAGCCCCTTTACGGAATCGAACCGTAGACCTTCTCCTTACCATGGAGACGCTCTGCCGACTGAGCTAAAGGGGCCGGTGGGTGACACCGACGGAGAACTCTACACAGCCTCTGCGGTCTGGCTGAATCGCCGGAAGTCCGCGCCGAGTCAGTCCTGGATCCGGGCGAACGGGACGGCCTCCTCGAGCTCGTAGGCGAGCTCGATCAGGGTGGCCTCGCGGCCCGCTGCCGGCACCGAACATCATCCCCTGCGGCAGCCCGCTGGCCGGTGGTGGCGAGCGGCAGCGAGATGGCCGGGTCGCCGGTGGCGTTCTGGAGCGGCGTGAAGGCCACCCAGTCCAGGATCCGGTCCATCACGAGCTCGTAGTCCTGGGTCGGGTCGAGCCAGCCGATCTCGGGCGTCTCGGTGGCCAGGGTCGGCGTCAGCGCGACGTCGTAGCTGCTTGAAGAACTCCGCCGACGCCCGGCTGCTGCGCCGCAGCCGGCGGATCGCGCCGGGCAGCCGGTGCAGGTTGCGCCGGGCGTGGGCGGCCAGCCCGTGGCTGATGTGGTCGAGCTGGTCCGGGGTCCCACGAGCGGCCGTGCAGCCGGCGGCCGCTCGCGGAGCAGGAAGAACGCCAGGCTCGACCAGTAGAGGAGGAAGTCGTCCGGGAACGACGTGCGCCACGGGCGCGTCCACCTGCTCGACGCGGTGGCCGAGCTCCTCGAGCAGCGGCCGCGACCTTGAGGGTGAGCTCGGTGACCTCCGGGCGTTCGCGCCGCGGCCGACGCCCTCGGTGTGCACGCCGATCCGGAGCCGGCCGCGGCCCGGGCGGGTCAGGTCGCCGATCGGCGGCAGGTGCAGCGCGCGGTAGACCTTCTCGGCCTCGCGGAAGAACGCCGCGGTGTCGCGCACGCTCCGGGTGACCACGCCGTCGCTGATGATCCGCACCGGCATCTGGCGCATCGTCGCGTCCTGGGCCAGCCGGTCCCGGGTCGGCTTGAGCCCGACCAGGCCGTTGACGGCTGCCGGGATCCGGATCGAGCCGCCGCCGTCGTTCGCGTGCGCGATCGGCACCACGCCGGCCGCCACCATCGCCGCCGAGCCGGCCGAGCTCGCGCCGGCCGTGCGCCGTGGTGTCCCACGGGCTGCGCACCGGGCCGAGCCGCGGGTGCTCGGCACTGGGCGAGAAGCCGTACTCGCTGAGCTGGCTCTTCCCCAGCGGCACCAGCCCGGTCGCGAGGTACATCCGGGCGAAGTCGCCGTCCCGCTTCGCCGGGCACCGGCGCCCAGGCGTCGGTGCCCTGCATGGTCGGCATCCCGGCCACGTCGACGTTGTCCTTGAGCCAGGTCGGTACGCCGGCGAAGAAGCCCGGCCGCGGGTCCGCGCGCCTCGGCCCGGGCCCGGTCGAACGCCTCGTAGCGCGATGCCGTTGAGCTCGGGCTGCACCCGCTCGGCCCGCGCGATCGCGGCCTCGACCACCTCGGGGATCGACACCTGGCCGGCGTGCAGCGCCTCGACCAGCCCGACCGCGTCGTGCGTCCCGAGGGCGTCGTCACCGAAGGCGTGGATGCGGTCGTCACGGCGGACGAATCGAGCGCCGCGATGGCTGAGGTGCCAGCCGTCCAGCCGGGCCTCAGAACATCGCGCCCGGGTTGAGGATGCCCTGCGGGTCGAGGGCGTCCTTGATCTTCTGGTTGAGCGCGAGGGCGTCCGGGCCGAGGTAGTCGGCGAGCCAGGGCCGCTTGAGGCGGCCGACGCCGTGCTCGCCGGTGATGGTGCCGCCGAGCGACATGGCGAGCTCCATCACCTCGCCGTACGCCGTCCGGGCCCGCTCGGCCATGTCGTGGTCGGCGGGGTCGAAGACGATCAGCGGGTGGGTGTTGCCGTCGCCGGCGTGGGCGATGACGGCGATGGTGACCTCGCGCTTCGGCGGAGATCGTCGGCGATGCCGTCGACCAGGGCGCCGAGCTGCGGGAGCGGGCACGCCGACGTCCTCGAGCAGCAGCGTGCCGGTGCGCTCGACGGCCGGGATCGCGTTGCGCCGGGCGACGACGAACGCCTCGCCCTCGTCGGGGTCGTCGGTGGAGAAGACCTCGGTGGCGTTGTTCTCCTCGCACAGCCCCGCGATCAGCTCGCACTCGGCGGCGGCGTGGCCGGCCGGCTCGTCGGACTGGATGACCAGCATCGCGGCGGCCTCGCGGTCCAGGCCCATCTTGGTCAGGTCCTCGACCGCGTTGATGGTCGGCCGGTCCATGAACTCCAGCATCGAGGGCCGCAGCCGCCGGGTGATCGCGAGCACCGTGGCGGTGGCGTCGTCCAGGGTCGCGAACGTCGCGACCAGGGTGGCCGGCGGCCGCTGCTTCGGGACCAGCCGCAGCACGATCTCGGTGATGATCCCGAGCGTCCCCTCCGAGCCGACGAACAGCTTGGTCAGCGACAGCCCGGCGACGTCCTTGAGCCGGGCCCCGCCGAGCCGGACCGCGGTGCCGTCGGCGAGCACCACGGTCAGGCCGAGCACGTAGTCGGTGGTGACGCCGTACTTCACGCAGCACAGGCCGCCGGCGTTGGTGGCGATGTTGCCGCCGATCGAGCAGATCTCGTACGACGACGGGTCGGGCGGGTACCAGAGGTCGTGCTCGGCCGCCGCCGCCTTGACCTGGGCGTTCATCAGCCCCGGCTGCACGACCGCGGTCCGGGTGATCGGGTCGACCTCGATCGCGGTCATCCGCTCGGTCGAGACCACCAGGCAGCCGTCGACCGCGGACGCGCCGCCGGACAGCCCGCTGCCGGCGCCGCGGGGCACCACGGGCGACGCCGTGCGCGGCCGCGAACCGCACCGCGGCCTGCACGTCCTCGGTCGACCCGGCCCGCACGACCGCGAGCGGGACGCCCGCGTCCGGGTCGTTGGCGCGGTCCCAGCGGTACTTGTCCATCCGCTCCGGGTCGGTGACCACGACGTCGCTCGCCGAGCTCCGCGACCAGGGGCCCGAGGTCGACCTGCACTGCTGCCGTCATGTAGGCAAGACTGACTCGCTCATGGCAAAGACGCCAACCGGAGGGCTCCATCGTGAGCGATCGTGGCGACGATCGAGTGACCGTCGGAGGGCTCCAGGTGGCCGCCCGTGCTGCACGCGTTCGTGCGCGACGAGGCGCTGCCCGGGTCGGGCGTCGACGAGGACGCGTTCTGGAGCGGGCGTCGAGGCGATCCTGCGCGACTTCGCGCCGCGCAACCGCGCGCTGCTGGCCCGCCGCGACGAGCTCCAGCAGCAGCTCGACGAGTGGCACGAGAAGAACCCGGGCCCGGTCGCGCGACCAGGCGGCGTACGTCCAGCTGCTCCGCGACCTCGGCTACCTCGTCGACGAGCCCGCCGACTTCACCATCGAGACCAGCGACGTCGACGAGGAGGTCGCCGTCCAGGCCGGCCCGCAGCTCGTCGTACCGGTGCTCAACGCGCGGTTCGCCGCCAACGCCGCCAACGCCCGCTGGGGCTCGCTCTACGACGCGCTCTACGGCACCGACGCGCTGCCCGAGGACGACGGCCAGGAGCGCGGGTCGTCGTACAACCCGAAGCGAGGCGCGGCCGTGATCGCGAGGGCCCGCGCCTTCCTCGACGAGCACTTCCCGCTCGGCCGAGGGCAGCCACGCCGACGCGACCGGCTACTCGCACCGAGGACGGCGCGCTGACGGTGACGCTGGGCGACGGCGAGTCCGGCGCTGGCCGACCCGGCGCAGTACGTCGGGCACCGCGGCGACCCGGCCGACCCCGAGGGCGTGCTGCTGGTCCACCACGGGCTGCACGTCGAGATCCAGGTCGACCGCGCCGACAACATCGGCAAGGACGACGCGGCCGGCGTCAAGGACCTGCTCCTGGAGGCCGCGGTCTCGACGATCATGGACCTCGAGGACTCGGTCGCCGCGGTCGACGCCGACGACAAGGTCGCCGGCTACCGCAACTGGCTCCTGCTCAACCAGGGCACGCTGACCGCCGAGGTCAGCAAGGGCGGCTCGACGTTCACCCGCGGCCTCGAGCAGGACCGGCTCTACGACGGGCCGAGCGGCCAGATCGTGCTGCCCGGGCGGTCGCTGCTGTTCGTGCGCCAGGTCGGCCACCTGATGACCACCGACGCCGTCCTCGTCGATGCCGGCGACGGGGCCGAGGAGGTCCCCGAGGGCATCCTCGACGCGGTCATGACCGCGCTGTGCAGCCTGGTCGACATCCAGGGCCGCAGCGAGCTCGCCAACTCGCGCACCGGCTCGATGTACGCCGTGAAGCCGAAGATGCACGGCCCCGACGAGGTGGCGTTCACCGACGACCTGTTCGCCGCGGTCGAGGACCTGCTCGGGCTGGGCCGGGGCACGATCAAGCTCGGGATCATGGACGAGGAGCGGCGCACCTCGGCCAACCTCAAGGCCTGCATCCACGCCGCGCGCGGCCGGGTCGCGTTCATCAACACCGGCTTCCTCGACCGCACCGGCGACGAGCTGCACACCTCGATGCTGGGCGGCGCGATGATCCGCAAGGGCGACATGAAGTCGACCGAGTGGATCAAGGCCTACGAGGACCAGAACGTCGACATCGGGCTCGCGTGCGGGCTTCCACGGCCGGGCCCAGATCGGCAAGGGCATGTGGGCGATGCCGGACGAGATGGCCGCGATGCTCGAGCAGAAGATCGGCCACCCGCAGGCCGGGCGCCGTCGTGCGCGTGGGTGCCCTCGCCGACCGCGGCGACCCTGCACGCGCTGCACTACCACCAGGTCGACGTCGCGGCCCGGCAGCAGGAGCTCGCCGGCGAGCACGGTCGCACGACGCTCGAGCAGCTGCTCACCGTCCCGCTGGCGGACCCCGCCCTCCGTGGAGCGACGAGGACAGGACCGCGGAGATCGAGAACAACCTGCAGGGCATCCTCGGCTACGTGAAGCGCTGGATCGACGACGGCATCGGCTGCTCGAAGGTGCCCGACATCCACGGCACCGCGCTGATGGAGGACCGCGCCACCTGCCGGATCTCCTCCCAGCACGTCGCCAACTGGCTGCGCCACGGCGTGGTCACCGCCGACGAGGTCGAGGCGGCGTTCCGCCGGATGGCCGACGTGGTCGACGAGCAGCAGGCCGGCCGACGGCTACCGGCCGATGGGTCCGTCGTACGACGGCGAGGCGTTCGGCGCCGCCCACGACCTGGTCTTCGAGGGGCTCAGCCAGCCCTCGGGCTACACCGAGCCGATCCTGCACCGGCGCCGCCGGGCCCTGAAGGAGCAGGCCGAGCGGAGCTGAGCGGCCGGGTCGCTGGTTGACTGGGGCCGTGGAGGCGCACGGCCAGCGCCTGGGGACGGCGGGGCTCCCGGACGGCAGCCGGGTCGCGTACGCCGTGACCGGCTCCGGTCCGCCGCTGCTGCTGGTGCCCGGCTGGCTCAGCCACCTCGAGCTGGGCTGGGCGATCCCGGCCGAGCGGCGGTTCCACGAGGCGCTCTCGCCCGGGCGCACGCTGGTGCGCTTCGACCGGCCCGGGTGCGGCCTCTCCGACCCGTACGACGGCCCGCGGACCATGGCCCTCGAGCTCGCGACCGTCTCCGCGGTGGCCGACGCCCTCGGGCTGGGCCGCTTCGACCTGCTGGGCACCTCCCTCGGCGCCGCGGTGGCCGCGCAGTGGGCCGCCGACCGGCCGGAGCGCGTCGACCGGCTGGTGCTGTACGGCGGCTGGGCGGACGGCCGGGCCATCGGCGACGAGGACAGCCGGCGGCACGTGCTCGGCCTGGTGGGCACGCACTGGGGGCTGGGCTCGGACCTGCTCACCGAGCTCTACGCCCCGGACGCGGACCAGGGCACCCGGCGGGCCATCGCGGCGTACCAGCGCGCCGCCTCGTCGGCCGAGACGGCGGTGGCGCTGCTGCGAGCTGGCCTTCGAGCTCGACGTACGTGCGGCGCTCCCCGCAGGTGCGCGCGCCGACCCTGGTCCTGCACCGTCGCGAGGACCGGGCCGCGCCCGTCGCGCAGGGACGGGCCCTGGCCGCGGCGATCCCCGGCGCGGAGCTGCGTGGAGCTCGAGGGCCGCTCGCACCTGCCCGCCTTCGGTGACGCGGAGTCGGTGCGTGCGCCGGTGCGCGCGGTTCCTGGGGCTGCCGCGGCTCCGCTCGCGAGGCGCCGACCGGGCTGACCCCTCGGCAGCACGAGGTGGCGGCGCTGGTGGCCGAGGGGCTGACCAACCGCGAGATCGCCGAGCGGCTGCACATCACCGAGCGCTCGGCCGAGTCGCACCTGGAGCGGATCCGGCTCCGGCTCGGCTTCCGCTCGCGGGCGCAGGTCGCCGCCTGGTTCGTCGCGTCACGAGTCCGCAAGTGCGGTAGTTCCACGGCTGCGCCGCCGTCGGCCCGCGCGACCGGAGCATCGACGGATGCCTCGCGACGCTCCCACCTGCCCGTGTCCGCCCTCGGCTGGGTGGGCTTCGACGTCGTCACGCTCTGGGCGGTGGCCTTCCTGGCCGGCGTGTTCCTGCCCCGGACCGTCGACGCCCCGCCCCGCGTGGCCGCGCGCCCTGGCCGTCGCCGTCGACCTGGCCCTCCTGCTCCTGTTCGCCGCCCAGCACTCGGTGATGGCGCGGCGCTCGGTGAAGGCGTGGCTGCGGCAGCTGGGTCCCCGCGCCGCTCGAGCGGACGACGTACGTGCTGGCCACCAACGTCTGCCTGGCGCTGCTCTTCCTGCTGTGGCAGCCGTTCGGCGGGACGGGTCTGGCACGTGGGCGGTGCGCGCCGCCGTGGTCCTGTGGGCACTCTGCGCGGCCGGCTGGGCGCTGGCCCTCGCCTCGACGTTCGCCGTCGACCAACCTCGAGCTGGTCGGGCTGCGCCAGGCGGGGTGGGGGCGGCCCGCCGCAGCCCGTCGCCGGCCTGCGAGACCGGCGGCCTGTACGCGGTCGTCCGGCACCCGCTGATGACGGGGCTGCTGCTGGCCTTCTGGGCGACGCCGTCGATGGGCGCCTCGCACCTGCTGTTCGCGGCTCGCCGCCACCGGGCTACGTCGCGGTCGGGATCGCCTTCGAGGAGCGGGACCTGCGCCGGACCTTCGGCAGCGGCGTACGACGAGTACGCCGCGCGGGTCCCGTCGGTGGTGCCCGGGCTGCGGCCTGCGGCGTCGCGGACGGCGTCGGTCAGGAGGCCTGACCGCGCCGGAAGCAGCCGACCAGGTGCGGGTCGAAGACCCCGATCGCCTCCATCAGCGCGAACATCGTGGTCGGGCCGACGAAGGCGAAGCCGCGCTTCTTCAGCGCCTTGGACAGCGCCATCGACTCCGGCGAGGTCGTCTGCATCTCCTCGGTGGTCGCTCGGCGCCGGCGGGTCGTCGGGCGCGAACGACAGCACCAGCGCCTCGAGCCCCTCCTGCTCGCGCAGCGCGACCGTGGCCCGCGCGTTGACGATCGCGGCCGAGATCTTGGCGCGGTTGCGCACGATCCGGGCGTCGGCCATCAGCCGGGCCTCGTCGTCCTCGCCGAACGCCGCGATCGCCGTCGGCGTCGAAGCCGTGGAAGACCTCGCGGAACGCCTCGCGCTTGTTGAGGATCGTCGACCAGGACAGCCCGGACTGGAACGCCTCGAGGGTGAGCCGCTCGAGGTAGGCCGCCTCGCCGTGCACGCGGTTGCCCCACTCGGTGTCGTGGTAGTCGCGCATCACGCCCGGGCCGCCGCCCCAGGGGCAGCGCGCGACGCCGTCCTCACCGACCAGTGGTCCCATGCCGGACATCCTGACCTACGCCGCCGACAGGGCTCAGCGCCGTTCCTTGAGCCGCGCGTTGGGCAGCGGCGGCGCCGGGATCGGCGGCAGGTCGTCGCCGGTCGGGATGCCGAACCGGCCGTCGGCGTACCCGCCGTCCGCGAGCTGGGCCAGCCACTCCTCGCGGAAGCGCGACGACCTCCTCGTGGCTGCGGCCGACGAAGTTCCACCACATCACGATCGCCTCGCCGAACGGCGGGCCGCCGAGCAGCAGCACCCGGGCGTCCGTCACGGCCGTCGAGCGTGAGCCGCTGGGAGCCGGGCGGCAGGTAGGCGAGCTCGTGCTGCTTGGTCTCGACGTCGCCGACCGAGACGACGCCGGTGTCGACCAGGACGCCGTGCTCGAACGTCGGGTCGACGTCGAGGTGCAGCTCGGTGCCGGCGGCGAGCAGCAGCTCGGCGCCGAGCAGCGGCGTGCGCGGTCGCGACCGGCGAGGTGTCGCCGAGCAGCGAGCCGAGGAAGACCCGCGCCTCCCAGCCCGCGCCCGGTGACGGCGGCGGGTGCGTAGTGGTCGAAGCCGGGTGCGCCGTCGCGGGCCGACGGCCGGCAGCGCGACCCACAGCTGGGCGCCGTGCAGCGACCGTGGTCTCGGCGGTCGAGACCTCGGAGTGGCTGATGCCGTGGCCGGCGGTCATCAGGTTCAGCTCGCCGGGCCGCACCATCGCGTGGTGGCCGGCGCTGTCGCGGTGCTCGATCTCGCCGGTGAACAGCCAGCGACACCGTCTGCAGCCCGGTGTGCGGGTGCGGCGCGACGCTCATGCCGCCGGTGTCGGCGACGTCGTCGGGGCCGTAGTGGTCGAGGAAGCACCACGCGCCGATCAGCGAGCGCTCCCGCTGCGGCAGCGTGCGGCGCACGGTCATCGCGCGCGGCCCGCCGAGCGGGACGTCGCGCGGGCGTCATCACCTCGATGCCGCCGCGGCGCGGCCGCGCAGATCGAGCTCGTCGGGCTTGTCCTCGAGGTTGCTCACCCCGTCATTGTGGCTCGGCTCAGCTCTGGTGGCATCGGGTCGCGTCTGCCGCTTGTGGCCGGCCTCGTGGCCCTCGCCGGCCTTGATCACGCCGGTGCGCCGGCCGGCGGGCTGCTCCAGCCGGATGATCACCGACTTCGAGGTCGGGGTGTTGCTGCCCTCGGCCTTGGAGTCGAGCGGGACCAGCGGGTTGGTCTCCGGGTAGTACGCCGCGGCGCAGCCGCGCGGCTGGTCGTAGGACACGATCCGGAACTCGGTGGCGGCCCGCTCGGAGCCGTCGTGCCACACGCTGACGAGGTCGACGTGGTCGCCGTCCTGCCAGCCGAGGTGCGCGATGTCGTCGGGGTGCACGAAGACCACCCGGCGGCCGTTCTTGATGCCGCGGTAGCGGTCGTCGAGGCCGTAGATCGTGGTGTTGAACTGGTCGTGCGAGCGCAGCGTCTGCAGCAGCAGGTGCCCCTCGGGCACGTCGCAGCACCTCGAGTCGGGCTGGCCGTGAAGATCGCCTTGCCCGGTCTCGGTCGGGAACTCGCGGCTGTCGCGCGGCGGGTGCGGCAGCGTGAAGCCGCCGGGCTGGTCGACCTTCTCGTCGTACGCCGCGCAGCCGGGCACCACCCGCGCGATCCGCTGCCGGATCGCGCGTGTAGTCGGCGCGGAACGACGCCCCAGGGGATGCCGTGCGCGGCGCCGAGGGTGGCCAGCGCGAGCGAGCAGACGATGTCGACCTCGGAGCGCAGGTGCGGCGGAGGCCGGCTCGAGCGGGCCCTTGCGAGGCGTGCACCGCCGACATCGAGTCCTCGACGGTGACCCGCTGCTCGCGGCCGCCGGTGCAGGTCCTTCTCGCTGCGGCCGAGCGCCGGGAGGATCAGCGCCTCGCGGCCGTGGACGACGTGCGAGCGGTTCAGCTTGGTCGAGACGTGCACGGTGAGCTCGGCGTTGCGCATCGCCTGCTCGGTGACGTCGGTGTCGGACACCGCGGAGACGAAGTTGCCGCCCATCGCGAAGAACACCTTGGCCCGGCCGTCGCGCAGCGCCTTGACCGCCTCGACCGTGTCGAAGCCGTGCTCGCGCGGCGGCTCGAAGTCGAACTCGTCGCGCAGCGCGTCGAGGAAGTGCCGGCTGGCGGCCGCTCCCAGATGCCCATCGTCCGGTCGCCCTGGACGTTGGAGTGGCCGCGGACCGGGCAGAGCCCGGCGCCCGGCTTGCCGATGTTGCCCTGGAGGAACGCGACGTTGGCGATCTCCTTGATGGTCGCGACCGAGTTGCGGTGCTGGGTGATGCCCATCGCCCAGCAGATCACGGTGCGCGACGGAGTCGCGGAACATCGCGGCCGCCTCCTCGATCTGCGCGCGGGTCAGCCCGGTCGCGCGCGCGCACCTGCGTCCCAGTCGAGGTCGCGCACGTGCGCGGCGTACTCCTCGAAGCCGCTGGTGTGCTCGCTCGACGAAGTCGTGGTCGACGGCGTCCCACTCGAGCAGCAGCGCGCCGATCGCCTGGAACAGCGCGAGGTCGCCGTTGACCCGGATCGGCAGGTGCAGGTCGGCGAGCGCGGTGCCGCGGCCGACCACGCCGCGTGGCTTCTGCGGGTTCTTGAACCGGACCAGCCCGGCCTCGCGCAGCGGGTTGATCGAGACGATCTTCGCGCCGTTCTTCTTGGCGATCTCGAGCGCGGTGAGCATCCGCGGGTGGTTGGTGCCGGGGTTCTGGCCGGCGATCACGATCAGCTCGGCGTCGTGGATGTCGTCGAGGGTGACCGAGCCCTTGCCGATGCCGATCACCTCGGCCAGCGCGACCGAGGTGGACTCGTGGCACATGTTGGAGCAGTCGGGCAGGTTGTTGGTGCCGAGCGCGCGGACGAAGAGCTGGTAGACGAACGCCGCCTCGTTGGAGGTCTTGCCGGAGGTGTAGAAGACCGCCTCGTCCGGGCTGGCCAGCCCGTTGAGGTGCTCGGCCGACCAGCGCGAACGCGTCGTCCCACGAGATCGGCTCGTAGTGGCGTGCCGCCGGGGCGCAGCACCATCGGCTCGATGATCCGGCCCTGCTGGCCCAGCCAGTAGTCGGTCTTGTCCGTCGAGCTCGGCGAGCGGGTGCGCGGCGAAGAACTCCCGGCCGATGTGGCGCCGGGTGGCCTCCTCGGTGACCGCCTTGGCGCCGTTCTCGCAGAACTCGGCGGTGTGCCGGTGCTCGGGTCGCGGGTCCGGCCAGGCGCAGCCCTGGCAGTCGAAGCCGTCGACCTGGTTGAGCTTGCAGCAGGGTCTTGCGCGGCCCGGCGCACGCCCATCTGCTCGATCGCGCGCTTCATGGTGACCGCGACCGCGGTGGGACCGGCCGCGTGGTCCTTGGCGTGGCGGACCGATGAGCTCGTTCTCGTCGATGTCGTGGCTCGGGGGCTTGCGGCTCATGTGGCCATCCTCGCTCGTGATACCCAGCCGGGGCACCCGAGCCCCGGCGGCGTCCCGTGCGAATGGCCCGTCCAGGGTCCTGTCATGTGCCCGGAGGAAGGACTATGTTCGGCGCGATCGCAACGTGGAGCGGCGCGTCGTGACGTCGAAGCCACGTCGCCTACATCAGTACCCACGAAGGAGCACCTGCATGAGCAGCACCGAGCCTCCCGCCGGGTCGACGCCGCCGCCCGGCGAGCCGACGCCCCCCCGCCGCCGCCGCCCGCAGGCGCCCGCGACGGCCGCCGCCGCCCGACCAACCCGGGCACGGTCCCGCCGCCGCCGCCGCCTCCGGCCGGCGCGCCGCGGCCCCGGCTCCGGCGCGCCCGGCGCCCCGACCCAGCCGTACGGCCCCGGCGAGCCCGGCAACCTGCTGGACCGCTTCCTGGCCCGGCTGATCGACGGCATCATCCTCGGCGTCGCCTACGGCATCATCTAGCGGCGTGCTCGATCGATCGTCTACCGAGCTACTCGACCGGCGAGATCTTCCTGTACTAGCGGATCATCGGGATCATCAGCACGGTCCTCGACCTCGGCTACTTCGCCTACATGGAGTCCACCCGCGGCCAGACCATCGGCAAGCAGGTGATGAAGCTGCAAGGTGGTCGGGCCCGACGGCAACGAGCAACCCGACGATGGAGCGAGGCGGTCCGCCGCAACATCTGGTACGTCTTCCCCTGATCGCGATCGTGCCGTGCATCGGCTCGTTCCTCGCCCGGTCGCTGGCTCGTCGGCTCATCCTGATCGCGGTCGGCATCAACAGCGACCCGCGGCGCCAGCACTGGTTCGACAAGTTCGCCGGTGGCACCCAGGTGCGTCAAGATCGGCTGACCCGTCACCGACCTGACGCCGACCCGACGCTGCACCCGGCGCGAGACGTTCGCTGCCGGGTCGAGCGTCATTCGGTCAGCTGAGTTCGAGAACACCGCGGGGCTGTCGCCGCCGTCGGGGCCGCGGCCGGCCCAGGTCCAGGCGTACGCCGGGTCCTCGACCGCGAGCCCGCCCTCGCCGAGGTCGAGCGGGGCGAAGGTGTCGACCATGACCGCGGACTCCTCGAAGTAGTCCGACGCCCGAGCGAGGCCTCGATCGCCGACGGCTGCGGGCCGTGCGCGTAGCCGCCGGGGTGCAGCGAGATCGAGCCGAGCCCGATGCCGGAGCCCTTGCGCGCCTCGTAGTCGCCGCCGACGTAGAACATGACCTCGTCGCTGTCGACGTTCGAGTGGTAGTAGGGCACCGGGATCGCCAGCTCGTGGTAGTCGACCTTGCGCGGCAGGAAGTTGCAGACCACGAAGTTGTGGCCCTCGAAGACCTGGTGCACCGGCGGCGGCTGGTGGATCTTGCCGGTGATCGGCATGTAGTCGTCGATGTTGAACGTGTAGGGGTAGAGGCAGCCGTCCCAGCCGACCACGTCGAAGGGGTGGGTCGCGTAGGTCATCCGGGTGCCGACGATGCCGGCGCTGGTGCGGTGCTTGACCAGCACCTCGACGTCCTCGCCCTCGGCCAGGAACGGCTCGGTCGGGCCCGTGCAGGTCGCGCTCGCAGTACGGCGCGTGCTCGAGCAGCTGCCCGTAGCGCGACAGGTAGCGCTTCGGCGGCGCGACGTGGCTGTTGGCCTCGATCGCGTAGAGCTGGCTCGGCTCGGCCGGCACCCAGCGGTGCGTGGTCGCCCGCGGGACGATGACGTAGTCGCCGGTGCGGTAGGACAGCACGCCGAGGACGGTCTCGACGGTGCCGGAGCCGGCCTCGACGTAGACGCACTCGTCGCCGATCGCGTTGCGGTAGTACGGCGAGGGGTCGACGCCGGTGACGACGTACCCGATCCGGACGTCGTTGTTGCCGAGCACCAGCCGCCGGCCGGTGACCGGGTCCTTGTCCGGTCGCGAGCTCGTGCAGCTTGAGGTGGCGCGGCTTGAGCGGGTGGTTGGGCGTCCGGGTCTGGTCGGGCAGCTCCCAGACCTCGCTGCCGACGATCGCCGACGGCACGCCGCGGTGGTAGAGCAGCGAGGAGTCGGAGGAGAACCCCTCCTCGCCCATCAGCTCCTCGCGGTAGAGGTTGCCCGTCGGGGTCGCGGTGCTGGGTGTGCCGCTTCGGCGGGACGTCGCCCACTGCTCGGTAGTGCGCCATGTCTCGTTACGTTAGTCGGGTGCCACTCGACGATGCGTGGGCCGGTCTGGTCGACGACGCCGCGATCTTCCCGCCCGGTGACGCGCCGCTCCACGAGGCGACGGCGGCGTACGACGCCCGCACGGCCGAGGACGGGCGCGGACCTGGTCGGCACCTTCGTGCTCCGGGACACCGACCTGCCGCTGCTGCGCGGCTTCGCGGCGCCGCTGTCGGTCGTCGGTCACCGGCGGCGCCGGGCAGCTCGCCGGCCCGGCCGGGCTCGTGCGCGCAAGCTCGGCGCTGCGACCTCGCCGGGCTCGAGATCGCCGCTGCGCGACCTCGACGACCCGGCCGGCAACGTCCGCCGGGTGGTGGCCGCGACGCGACGACGTCGAGACCGAGTGCCCGGTCTTCGTCGAGCTCCCCCACGTCGGGCAGCACGGCGTACGCTGGCTGGCCGCCGCCGACGAGGTGGCCGCGGCCGAGCTGCGGCTGAAGTTCCGCACCGGCGGGCTGGAGGCCGTCGGCCTTCCCGTCCGCGCCACGCTCTGGCCCGCTGGATCGACGCCGCGCTGGACCGCGAGACGCCGTTCAAGTGCACGGCCGGGCTGCACCGCGCCGTACGGCACACCGGCGACGGACGGCTTCGAGCACCACGGCTTCCTCAACGTCCTGGTCGCGACCCGGCTGGCCTTCGACGGCGCCGCCGTCGACGACGCGGTCGTGGTGCTCGAGGAGCGCGACGCGGCACGCGCTGGTCGCCGCCGCGCGCGAGCTCGACCTCGCCGGCGCGCGGCGGTGGTTCACGTCGTTCGGGTCCTGCTCGGTCGCCGAGCCGCTGGGCCGACCTGCGCGAGCTGGGGCTGGTCGGCATGAACGGGTTCGGGCTCGACCACCTGCCGTACGGCGTCTTCTCGGTCGCCGGCGGCCCGCGCCGGGTCGGCGTGCGGTTCGACGACGACGAGGGTGCCTGGCTCGTCGACCTGCACGCCGAGACCGGCCGGCCGGAGTTCGCGCGAGCCGTCGCTCAACGCCCTCATGGCGCTCGGCCCCGAGGTGTGGCGGCAGACCCGCGACGAGGTGCGCGCCTGATCGAGGGCGGCGCCGAGCCGCTGCCGCTCGAGGAGGTGACGCTGCACCTGCCGGTCGAGGTCGCCGACTACGTCGACTTCTACGCCTCGCTCGACCACGCGACCAACGTCGGCAAGATCTTCCGCCCCGACTCCGAGCCGCTGACGCCCGAACTGGCGGCACCTGCCGATCGGCTACCACGGCCGGGCCGGCACGGTCGTGGTCTCCGGTACGCCGGTCACCCGGCCGAGCGGGCAGCGCAAGGCGCCCGACGAGGCGGCCCCGACGTACGGCCCGTCGCCGGCGGCTCGACATCGAGGCCGAGCTCGGCTTCGTCGTCGGCGCGCCGTCCGAGCTCGGGCGCGCCGGTGCCGTTCACCGGCCTGGCCGACCACGTCTTCGGCGTCACCGGGCTCAACGACTGGTCGGCGCGCGACATCCAGGCGTGGGAGTACGTGCCGCTCGGCCCGTTCCTCGGCAAGTCCTTCGCGACCTCGATCTCGCCCTGGGTGACGCCGCTCGCCGCGCTCGACGCGGCCTGGGTCGACCTGCCCGGCCAGGACCCGGAGCCGCTCGCCCTACCTCGGCCCGGGCGCGACCCACGGCCTCGACATCGACGTCGAGGTGCGTGCTGAACGGCGAGGTGGTCAGCCGGCCGCCGTACCGCACCATGTACTGGTCGCCCGCCCAGATGCTGGCCCACCTGACCGTCAACGGCGCCTCGCTGCGCACCGGCGACCTGTTCGCCTCGGGCACGATCAGCGGCCCGGAGCCCGACCAGCGCGGCTCGTTCCTCGAGCTGTCGTGGGGCGGCAAGGAGCCGTTCGCGGACGGCCGCACCTTCCTCGAGGACGGCGACGAGGTGGTGCTCCGCTACTCCGCGCCCGGCACCGGCGGCGGCCGGATCACACTCGGCGACGTGGTCGGGGGAGGTTGTCCCCGCTCGCCCCTAGAGTCGCGACCGTGACCACGCTGACCGCCCGCTTCACCATCAACGGCTGGGACGAGCGCACCATCGACGGCCTCGACGGGGGCTGGCTGGGCGCCGTCGAGATGCGCAAGGAGTTCACCGCCGGGCTGACCGGCTCCTCGGTGGCGCTCTTCGTCTCCTCCGGCGAGACCGAGGGCCAGCGCTCCTACGTCGCGGTCGAGCGGATCACCGCCGCCACCGACGACGGCCGATCGGGGAGCGTCACCGTGCACCACGGCGGCCTCGAGTCGGCCCCGGACACGTGGTTCGGCCACGTGGTGCCCGGCTCGGGCACCGACGACTTCGCCGACTGGTCCGGGCTCGGCCCGCATCGAGCACGACGACGACGGGGCGTTCTTCGTCTTCACGCTCGTCTGAGCGTCACGTCCGCGCCGCAGGCGAGGGGGCGGTGTCGTCGTCGGTGAACGGCACGCCACCGCCGAGCGTGTCGCTGACCTGCCCACCGGCCAGGACGCGGTACGGCGCGGGGCCGCTCGCCGCTCGCGCACGCAGCGCCGAGGAAGGCACGGAGCTGCGACCGGCCACCAGCAGCAGGTTCCCCGGCCGGCGCCCACGCAGGGTCGCGGCCTCGGCGCCGAGCAGCTGGGTGGGCAGGGCGGTGCGGACGGCGGCGACGACCCGGCGGGTCCAGGCGAACGGCGCCGCGTCGACCAGGTTGAGCAGCAGCAACCCGTCCGCGGTGAGGACGCGGGCACAGTCCGCGGCGCAGTCGACCGTCACCAGCCCACCGGGCACCCGGCCGTCCACGAACGCATCGACGACGATCACGTCGACCGCGCCGTCGCGGAACGCCGCAAGGCCGGTCCGCCCGTCGACGGGCCGGACCTTGATCCCGCTCCGGGGCGGCAGCGGCAGCTCGCGGCGCACGAGATCGGTGACCTCGGCCGCCGGTTCGAGGACCACCTGGGCCGAGCGCGGCCGCGTGTGCGCGACGTACCGCGGGAGGGTCATCGCGGCCCCGCCGACGTGCAGCACCCGCACCGGCTCACCGGGTTCCCCCCACGTGTCCAGCACATCGCCGATGCGGCGTACGTAGTCGAAGGCGAGGCGGCCGGGGTCGTCGAGGTCGACCAGCGACTGGTCACGGCCGTCCATGCGCAGCAGGAACGCGCCAGCCCGATCGGTCGGCGAGATCTCGACGGGCACGCCCTACATGGTGCCTGCGCCCGCATGCGCCTCGCGCTGGACCGCTGCGGGTCGGCGCAGCACCACCACGCCCAGGAGGGCCCAGCACACGCCGAAGGGCACCGCGAGCAGGATCCGTGAGGTCTGCTCGTTCGCGAAGGGCAGCACCAGCGCGGAGGCGAGGAGCAGGGCCGAGCACCACACCGGGACCACCCGCGCCCGGATCACGGCGACGGCAAGCAGCACCAGCCCGGCGGCCAGCAGCAACACCCCCGGCACCACCAGCCCTGGCATGCCGTTCCAGTCGTTGTCGACGGCGGAGACGACCGCCGCCGACCCCAGGAGCAGCAGACCGAGGGCGCCGCAGACCCCGGCCGCGACGGCGGCCCGGCCGAGTCCGCCGTTCCGCTCGCGGGCGAGGAGGAGCAGGCCCACGCCGGCGCCCGCCAGCATCAGCCCGGCCACCACGAACAGGGCGGTGGCCACGGGCGAGGAGCCCCGCATGGCGTGGCCGTCGCACTCGGCGTCGATGCACCCCTGCGGCAGCGAGTTGTGGACGAAGCAGGCCGCCGTCCAGGCGGCGCCTCCCACCAGTGAGCAGACCCCGACGAGCCTGGCCGTGTTCCTCATGTCGTGCACCGTTCGCTCCGCCGGTCGCGCCCGCCTCGGACGTCAGGTGCCGCGCCCTGCTCGCGGCCGGTCGACGTCAGTGTCCGTCCGGACCGGCGAGGGCGCCAACGGATTTTCCGGCGAGGAGCGTCGGGAGGCTCGCACCGTCGGCGTACGCCGCCCGGACCGCCGGGCGGCGACCCCGTGTGAGCTGCGGGACGCGCCTGTCCCTACGCTCCCCGCATGGGTGTGTTCACTCCGCTGGCGGTGCGCATGGGGGCGGTCCCGTGGATGCCGAAGCTGCTGCCGCAGATCGTGTGGTTCGACAAGTCCCTGCACCGGGTGAGCGGGGGCCGGGTGACCGTGCTCGACATCGCCGGGCTGCCCAACCTCAACCTCACCGTGCGCGGGAAGAAGAGCGGCGTCGAGCGCACCACGCCCCTGCTGTGCGTGCCCGACGGCGACACGATCCTCATCGCGGGGTCCTACTTCGGCGGTCCGAAGATGCCGCTGTGGGTCGGCAACCTGCGCGCCGCCGGCGGCGCGGCCCGCGTGGACTACCGCCGGCAGCGGTTCGCGGTCACCGCCACCGAGCTCAGCGGGGAGGACCGCGCCGCCGCCTGGCGGACGATGCTGGAGACCTGGCCCAACTACGCGAAGTACGAGGAACGCACCGACCGCACGATCCCGGTGTTCCGCCTCGAGCGGACCTCGTAGGGTCGCCCCGTGCAGTACGGCCAGTACCCTGCGCCCCGGTTCACCGTCGCGCACCTCAGCGATGTCCACCTGCTCGCCAACGGCGTGAAGCAGTACGGCGTGGTCGAGCCCGAGGACGGGCTGCGGATGGCCCTGTCGCGCCTCGGCCGCCTCGACCCCGTGCCGCAGGCGCTGGTGTTCACCGGCGACCTCGCCGACCGTGGCGAACCCGACGCGTACGCGCGGCTGCGCGAGCTCGTCGAGCCGTTCGCGGAGGGCATCGGCGCCCACGTCGTGTGGGTGATGGGCAACCACGACGAGCGGGCGCCGTACGCGAAGGGGCTCTTCGACTCCGACGACGACGGCCCCCAGGACCGGGTGCACGACCTCGGCGGGCTGCGCATCGTCGCCCTCGACACCACCGTGCCGGAGTACCACCACGGCGAGCTGTCCGCGACCAGCTGGCGTGGCTGCGCGACGAGCTGAGCACCCCCGCCGAGCACGGCACGATCCTGGCGATGCACCACCCGCCGATCCCGGTGCCGACCCTGGAGCCGGCCGCGATCATCGAGCTGCTCGACCAGGCGGCGCTGGCCGAGGTCGTGGCGGGAAGCGACGTCCGCGCGATCCTGGGCGGCCACTTCCACTACACCTCGCACGCCACCTTCGCGGGCGTCCCCGTCTCCGTGGCCTCGGCGAGCTGCTACACGACCGACCCGGCCCCGGTCGACCGGCTCATCTCGGGCGTCGACGGCCACCAGGCCTTCACCACCGTGCACGTCTACGACGACCGCATCGTGCACACGGTGATTCCGATCCCCGAGGCGCCGGAGGTCAGCGGCCAGCCCGACGAGATGCGCGCCCTGCTCGAGGCGCTCTCGCCCGAGGAGCGCCGCGAGATCATCAGCCGCAAGGACTCCGACTTCAACAGCCGCGGCGAGGCGCACGAAGGACGCGCCGAGAACCCGTTGACCGAGCTCTAACCGGCCAGCCGGCGCGACGCCGGCGCCCGTCCGTCCGCAGCTGGTGGCTCCCGGGCCCGCATCGTCACCGGCTGGGCCTCCCCGGCGTGGATGCCGGCCAACACCTGCCCGCAGTGCGGCGAGCGCGGCACACTCCAGATCAGGTTGGCCGAGCACATCGGCATGTGCACCAACGACGCCTGTCACGCGACCCGGGATTCTTGATGATCGGGCTGCTGGCCGACCACATCCGCGCCGAGTCCGAGGCCGAGCGAGAGCCTCTGCAGGGCGCCGGCCCCTGCTGGTGTCCCTACCCGCAGCCGCGCATCCCGGACCTCCGGTTCCAGTGCCCACGGTGCGGGTCGGCGCGTTGCAGACACGCGTTGGGTACCCGACTGGTGGGCGTCGCTGAAGAACGAGGGGGTGGGCGCATGACGATCGTCGAGTTCCTGCTGGCTCGCATCGGCGAAGACCTGGAGTACTGGCGGACCATGACCGACGACCCGCTCATGGGCACCATTGCTAACCGGTACCTCGACGAAGCTGAGGCCAAGGTGCGGGTCATCTCTGAGCATCCGGTTGCCGCGGCCGGGGCCGGCCAGCCGTACTGCGAGCGATGCTGCGAGTCGGAGGACTCTGAGGGTGGCGAGCCCTACCCGTGCATGACGCTCCGCGCTCTCGGCCTGGTCTACGAGGGGCACGCGGACTACCTCGAAGAGTGGCGGCCGTAACCAAGGCGGCGCGTTGATCTTGGGGGGCGACGCTTGACTTTCGCCGAGAGCTGAACGCTCACACTGCTGTCTGGCGGGTGAAGTGTCTCCAGACACTCCCCGCCATCGTCAATGCCCAGGCGCGCGCTGCGTCGCCGACGAAGCGAACGCCGCGGTGGCGCGGATGATGGTGGCCGCAGAGCGGCGTCGGGTGCACGCCGACCAGCCCGGAGACCCGCGTGGGTGCCGGTGCCACACCTCCTGGGCGACCGCACCCGCGAGCGAGTAGCCGGCCAGGATCGCCGCGTCGATCCCGAGGGCGTCCGACGCTGCCCGTCGGGTTCCGACGGTCCCCAGCCGGGAGGAGGCGTGCAGGACCGCCGTCGTGCCTCGCCAGGCACGTCGCGGTAGCCGCACCGCGCCGGTCATGTCGGTCATGTCGGGCATGTCGGGCGCCGGCGTCACGGCTACACCAGCGCCCGCGTCAGCGCGGCGAGGGCGAACGGGTTGGACGTCATCCCGAGGTGGCTGCTCGGCACCGACACGTTGCGTGCGGTCTCCGACTCCTCGACCCGGCAGCCCCGCCAGCCCACGATGCCGTCGGTCTTCGACCAGATGGCCGTCGTGGGCACGGGCAGCGGCCGCGCAGCTGGTCGACCGCCGTCCCGGCGCGCTCCGACACCGGCGGTGTCGGGCGCTCGTCGCGTCGGGCCGGAACGGCGAACCGAGGGTGACCACGCTGCGGACCCGGCAGGGGCGTTGGTGCCCGAGCCAGCGGGCCAGCAGCCCACCGGAGCTCCAGCCTGGTTGAAGAGTTCTTCACACAATGGCGGCCGCACACGCTTCCGGGGAGAGCACACGCATGGCAGGTTCATCACCATCGCCGGCCTGGCGGTCAGCGGCGTGTGGCTCGCCGTGCTCGCGCTCGAGGCGCTGCTCCCGCGGTTCTGAGCCCTACGCGAGGGCCTTGGCCTTCAACGCGTCGAACTCGGCCTGGGTGATCGTGCCCGCGTCGAGCAGGCTGCGGGCCTTGGCGATCTCGTCGGCAGAGCTGGCCGCCCCGCCGCCCCCGCCGGCCACGGTGCGGATGTACTCGTCCTGCTGCGCCTTCATGCCGGCCGCGGCCGCCGTGGACCTCTCCGCCATCCCCTTGCCCCGGACGATCAGGTACACGAGCGCCGTCAGGAACGGGAAGAAGAGCAGCAGGACCAGCCAGACAGCCTTCATGACGCCCGATGTGTCCTGGTCCCGGAACAGGTCCCCGATGATGTTGAACAGCACCAGCAGGTAGGCGATGAACGCGAAGCTGACGATGATGAACCAGATGATGTCCCAGAAGCTCATGCGGTCACGCTGCTGGGCGGGACGGGGACCCCGCCTCACCCGCTACGGGTGAACGCGGGCTCCCTCGGCCTGCCTCAGCTGTTCGGAACGAGGAGGGCGCGGTACTTCCAGGTGCCGTCGGCACTGACCACGGACGGGCTGCCGGTCACCCGGCCGCCGGCGAACGGCACGCTGCGCAGCGAGCCGTCGGCCGAGGAGCCGTAGAGGAGCCCGCCCGAGGCCAGGGTGACCCCGGCGGCGTTCGCGAAGCTGACACCGCCGGCGTCGGCGACGAAGGTCTGCGCGCCGACCACGTCGCTCTCGGGCGTGAAGTACCGGTAGTAGAGCTGGCTGTCACCGAAGAGCGTGTAGTAGATGCGGTGCGTGGCGGT
Organism: uncultured Actinomycetota bacterium; assembly: GCA_963791175.1. GTDB lineage: Bacteria > Actinomycetota > Actinomycetes > Propionibacteriales > Nocardioidaceae > Nocardioides. Next base: position 261,469 of record CAWBRC010000002.1, on the reverse strand, counting down.
GTCGTAGAACATGCCGGTCATGTTCGCGATGGCGAACGGGATCCGGGTGCCGTCGTCGGGGTCGTCGTAGAGGTTGACGGTCTTCTGGGCTCCGAGCGCGCCGGTCACCTTGTTGAACGTGCGCTTGTAGAGGGAGCCGTCGTTCAGCCCGTAGTAGACGGTCCCGTTGAGCAGGAACGCGCCGCGCACGGTCGACCAGTCGAGGCTCGAGTTGGCCACGCTGGGCGTGCCGGTCGGGGCCCCGGTGGCGTCGACCGCACGGCGCTGCAGGACGCCGGTGGTGGTCGGGCCGGCGACCGCGTCGTCGTCGAGGATCTCGATGCCGTTGATGAGCGGGTTCTCGGTGACGGCGCGGAGGTCGATGTCGACCCCGTCGCCGTCGGCTGTGATCGAGAAGGACCGCATGGTGCCGGTCTTGTTGCCCGCGGCCGCCACGATGTCGAAGCTCGGCAGCACGGTCACGCCGTCGATGAGGGCGTTGAACACCCGCTGGCCGGTCTCCGCCGTGCCGTCGTACTGGTTGGCGAAGTAGAGCCGGACCGTGACGTGCCGGCCGGCCGGGACCGGGAAGTTCCAGTCCTGCTCGCCCCACCGCTCGCTGCTGAAGAGCTCGGCGGGGGTGCCGGCGGGCACCGTGGCGTCGCGGGGGACGGTGGCGCCCCAGCCGGCCAGGTTGCCGCCGCTGACGAACCCGTCGGCCGTCGTCCAGTCGGGACCGCCGTCGGCGGCCTGGAGCGCCGGCCCGGCCGCGTCGACGCGGTACAGCACGTTGCTCGCCGCGCCCGTGGTGCGCTGGGCGCCGAAGAGGTCGTTGGGCAGCGTCGCCGCCGGGACCGTCGGCAGGGTCGTGCCGGTGCTCAGGGGGAGGAAGGCGATCCGGCCACGGGTCTGGTTGGCGAACTTGGTGGTGTCGCTGCCGACGTACAGCCCGGCGCTGGTGGCGAACAGCGCCTGCGCACCCACGCCCCGGGTGCGGCCGGGGTTCCACGAGAGCGGGAGGCCGTTGACGGAGTCGAGTGCCGCGATGCCCTCGCGGGGCACGGCGCCGGGGCCGGCCTGGTCGCCCTGGAAGGAGTTGTTCTCCCAGCGCATGTGGCCCCCGACGTAGACGACCCCGCCGGTGACCGCGACGCCGTACGTCGTGTCGCCGCCGGTGTAGTCCATCCAGGTCGGGTCGTTGCCGGTGCTGGCCGTCTCCCACCGGGAGACGCTGTCGCACATGGTGCCGCTGTACACGCCGCCGGCGAACGCGCCGGTGGCCGAGACGACGAAGTAGGAGCCGTCGGGAGCGAAGTCGATGTCCCGGGTGAAGGTGTCGAAGACGCCCGCGCAGTCGTTGTGGTCGGCGTCGAAGCGGTTGGTCGCCCAGGGCGCCACGGTGGCGGTCGCCCCGCTGGTGTCGATGACGACGACCTGGGAGCGCGGCAGCCCCGCGACGGTCGCGAAGTTGCCGATCGCGGCCAGCCGGCTCCCGTCGGGGGAGACGTCGAAGCGGGTGATGTTGGTGGTGCCGCCGCCGTTGGCGGTGGCCGCGTCGTAGACCCCGGCGAAGGGCAGGTTCACGCCGGCCAGGACCGCACCGGTGGTGCTGTCGACCGCGGCCAGCGCCGCGCGTGCCGAGGTGACGGTTCCGGACTTCACGCTGGTGAACGCCCCACCGAGGTAGAGGCGCGACCCGCGGACGACGACCTCGTTCACCGCGAGGTTCGGGACGGCCTTGAAGGCCGGTACGACGGCCCCGGCGGCGGTCAGCTTCACGACCCGCTTGACCTTGGTGTCGCCACCCACCGAGCTGAACGAGCCGCCGACGTACACGTAGGTGCCGTCGGTGGTCAGCGAGTTGGCGGCGCCGCCGAGGTTGGGGTTGAACGTCGGGTCGATCGCGCCGGTGGTGGCGTCGAAGGCGAAGATCCGGTTGCGCACCACGTCGTCGGCCTTGTTGGCGAACGTCGACGCCGGGCTCACCGAGGTGAACGTCCCGGCCACGACGATCTTGTTGCCGATCTGCGTGATGGCGTTGACCGAGCCGTTCATGGCGTGCGGGGTGTTGGTGGCCGGCGCCGCCGACACGATGGCGTTGCCCTGGTCGGTGTTGACCGCGAGCGCGGGCGGCGCAGCCAGCCCGAGCAGCGCCAGTGGAGCGACCGCCACGAGCACGCCGTGGCCGCGCGAGATTCCCCGCATGTGATGTCCCGTGTGATGAGAAGGGTGGGTGTCGATGCTCGGTCGAGGCTCGACCGCGGTCACCGTACGGAAACGTTTGCTGTCCACGAATCATCGACGTTGGGTAGGTTCCCGGGCACCCTGTGGGTCCACTACCCCTGCTCGATCGCGCCTCTGGGAGCCGGATCGCGGTCGAGCTCGGCACGGAGGTCGTCGGCCCGAACCGCGAAGAGATGGGCCCCTCGAGAGGTCGACAGGTCCGATGCCTCCTGGGCTGCGGCCCGCACGCTCGGCGCGGCGTCGCCCCGGCCCACAGGAGCCTCGCTCGGACCAGGAGCACCAGCCCCTCGGCGTACCGCTCGCCGTAGGTGGCGATGAAGGTCGCGGCCTTCCGCAGGGCCTCCTCCGCGGCGTCGAGGTCCGGGACCAGGAGGTGGGCGCGTCGCCCTGGGCCGCGCTCGCGATCCAGCTCATGGCGGCCGTGTTCGGGGTCACGGTGGGTGACCCGGTCACGCTCTGGCTCTACTCCACAGCCGTGATCGCGGCGGTCGGCACCAGCGCACTCGCCGTCTTCTCGGTCTTCGGGTCGGGGATCGGCTCCCTCGTCAACACCCTGTTCTTCGTCGCCCTCGCGATGGTGTCCTCCGGCGGCACCGTTCCCCTGACGGCGACGCCGTCGTTCTTCCGCTGGTTCGCCGCCATCTCGCCGTTCCGGCACGTGGTGGACGGGACCCGCTCGCTGTTCTACTTCGACGGGAACCTGCAAGCCGGACTCGGCAGCGCGTGGGCGAGCGTCGCGATCGGCGGGACGCTCGGGCTCCTCCTCGGGCTCGCCGTGACGACGCTCTACGGGAGGGTGGGAGCGTTCAGCCGCCACCCGCGTTGACGGGACCGGACGACCCTCACCCGCGGACATCGGACAGCCGTGAGGGGCCGCCTCGCACATTTGGTGGCAGGTAGCTTCGGTGAGCCACCTCCACGTCCTCGACGTGTTCTCATGTTGCACGCTCAGTTCCGCAGGTTCGCCACAGGTCTGCGTCCCAGGTCACTTGGTTCATCCCCGCACATCTCGACAAGCCGGAGGGAATCACGAGGGTGCGACAGCGGGTGCGACAGCCTTGATCAACGCGGCTGCCCGTGCCACTGAGTGTCCATGCGGCCTTGCAGCGCTGTAGCAACGCGGGAGCGCCTACTTTGCGGCGAGCACGTTTCCCGGAGCACCCAGAGGAGCAGAGCGTGGACGAGGCAACGGCCGTCAGCCTGGTGAGCAGGGCGTTGAAGGTGGGAGCCGGCAGAGGCGAGCAGGTGTGCGCCGCGGTCGTGGATCGTGCCGGGCACCTGATGGCGTTTGCTCGGTCGGCGGAGTCAGTCGTGCCCGCAATCGACGTGACCATCGGCAAGGCGTACACGGCGGCGACGCTCGGCGCTGAGACCGGTGCTCTGCGCGCGTTGACCGCCCCGGGAGCTCGCTCGACGGTCTGCTGGCGGCAGCGGTGGTGCCCCGACCCCTGGTGGTGCTGCCCGGCGGCGTCCCTGTCGTGGTCGACGGAGTCCGCATGGGCGGATTGGGCGTCGGCGGGTCGTCCGCGCCCGAGGTCGACCACGAGCTCGCCACCCAGGCCGTCGCGTCCCTGGGCGCGGCTACGGAAGGCTGAGCACCCGCTAGAAAACGGCGAGCGGGTTGACCGGGCTTCCCGTGAGTCCTTGGAAGACCAGCGGGCTGGCCACGAACAGGAACTCCCACGAGCCGAGCTCGGCGCAGAGGTGCGCGAGAGGCTCGAGGTTGCAGTTGTCGAGGAGCCACAGTCCCATGGCGGTGAGCGCGACGGTGTGTACCGGGACCGGGATCGTGGAGTAGCCCGAGGGCAGGACGTCGTTCGAGCCGTCTGAGCCGATCATGGCGATGTCGTGGTCGTGGAGCCAGGGCAGGACTTCGGCCTGCCATCCCGCCTCACGGATGTTGGTGACCTCTTCCGCGGGCCGGTCGGCGTGCCGGTGGCCCGTGCGGAGCAGCAGCACGTCGCCCGCGCCGACCTGGGTGCCTTGGGCCTCGAGCGCGGCCTCGAGCTCGGTGACGGTGACGCCATGGTCGGCGTTGAGCCACTCCTGGCTCAGAAGGCGGGGCATGTCCACCAGGACGCCCCGCGTCACGATGCCGGCGGCGGCGCCACGCACATCGAGGCGGGTGGCCCCGAACTGGGCGGACACGCTGGCTGCGTCGTGACCGTTGTAGAGCGTGCCGTCCCACATGTAGTGGGAGAGTGCGTCGAGGTGGGTGGTGTCCGCGCCGTGATAGGTCATCGACATGTTCTCGACGGCGAACTCCATCGCTGCTGCGGTGGGCACACCGGGGATGACCTCGGGCTCGCGCACGCGGCCGTTCTCTTGCAGGCCCTCCCCGGTCTTGACCATCCAGCGTTGTGCGTTCGCGTCGGTGGCGGGGCTGGTGGTGATCTCGCAGGACAGCGAGACCGTCTGGCCGCGGCGCACCAGGCCGGCGGCGACGCGACGATGCTCGTCCGTGATGAGGTTCAGGGTGCCGATCTGGTCCTCGGCGCCCCAGCGGCCCCAGTTCGACAGCGACCGGAGGTAGCCGAGGACCTCGTCCTCCGACGGCCGACCTCCCAGTGGAGCAAGGGGGCGGAGGGCGGTCACGGCAGGCCGTCGGTCGAGCTCTCCGACCCGAGGTCGGACGCGGCTGCGGCCGCGGCTGCTGCCTGCGCTTCGATGTCTGCCCGAAGAGAGGCCTGGAGCCGCCCGCTGGCGTTCTCCATGTGGCGTTCCATCGCCGCCGCGGCCTCCTCCGGGTCGCGGGCGACGATCGCCTCGAGGACGGCGGTGTGCTCGATGAGCGTGGTCTCGACCTGGCCGGGGCGCTCGATGGCTCGGCTGATCCAGACGTGGAGAAGTGAGCTGACACTGTGGTGGAAGCCCGCCAGGACGCTGTTGTCGGCGATCTTGGCGACCTCGCGGTGGAAGTCGACATCGGCTTCGGTGAATGCGGTGCGGTCATCGGCGACCTCGCGCATCCGGTCCAAGGACGCGCGCAGCGCCGCGGCGGTGGTGGCATCGACTCGCTGGGCGGCGAGACGGCTGAGCACGACTTCGATGTGGCGACGGGCTTCGACCAGATGCATCGTCTCGGGTTGGCCGAGCAGGAGGCCCCAGTCGATGACCTGTGGCAGTAGGTCGGTGCTGGTCGTGTTGAAGTAGGTCCCGCTGCCTTGCCTGATGGTGACCACCCCGAGGAGGTCGAGGGCGGCCAGAGCCTCGCGGACAGCGGAGCGCCCCACCTGGAACCGGGCCGACAGGTCACGCTCGGAGGGAAGCCGCGAGCCGGGCTCCAGTGCGCTGGACGAGAGGTAGCTCAAGAGACGCCGGGCGACCTCGGAGACCGGGCTGGCCTGCGTGATCGGAGCGGACAACAGCGCATGGGGTTCAGGGGTCTTGCTCGTCACGAGACGGCATCCTTCCAGTGTTCAGCCCCGGCCCGGGAAAGCGTGTGGCCATAACCGAGCTGCCGCGCCAGGCGAGCGAGCACGCCGTCGTCGCCCACGTTCCCGGGCACCGAGACGACCGGCAGGTCGCCGTGCAGGTCGCTCGGTGGATCGTTGAGGCGCCAGAGAGAGATGCCGGTCTCGAGCTGGCCGACGACGGTGACGGTGGCGACACCCAGGCCGTCGCGAGTGACTTCGATTGAGCTGATGCCGCCCTTGATGATGACGGCGCCGACGTCGCCGCGCACGACCCCGACCGTCTCCGTGAGCGCCGCCATCAGCCTGGCGCCCGAAGCGAGGTCCTGGTGGTGGTGTCTGCGAGTGCGTCTGGTGGAGAGGACAGCGATGCCGTGCCCGGCAAGGTCGGCGCGCACCCGTCGAACGGCGGCGTCGATGGCTGCGCCGGCGGATCCGCTCAGGACGACATCGGTGTCGAGCTCGACGGCGGGCCGCTCGGAGCTGGTCACGTGGTCGAGCTGGCGAGTGGCGGTGGCGGTGTGAGATCCGCAGACGATCAGCAGCCCGCCGGTGGTGTCTGGCCGCGCGCCTGCGCGCACCTGTGGAGCGAGCAGGGACTCTGTGGCCAGGCTGCTGGTGAGGACTGCGGCGAGCGGACTGGCCGTTCGCACCAGGACCGCGCGTTGCGTCTGTGCGACGCGGACGGCGCGGGCGACGGCCAGGATGTCGTCGTCGTGGACCACATCGGGGATCACGACTGCGAGATCGGGGGCTTGGGCAAGGACGGCGGCGAGCCGATCAGGACCACAGGTGAGGACGAGCCGGCCTGGCAGACGGCTGCGGACGTAGTCGGCCAAGTCACGTTCGGTGTAGCCGAACTCGTGATCCTGGGCGAACTCGGTGTCGGCGGCATTGAGCCAGGACCCGTCCACGCGGACGTGGTGCACTCCACCCGCGGTGATCCGGGAGGCAGCTGGGAAGGCCGGGACGAGAACGACGACCCCTGTCGGGTCGGCGAGCTCGTTGACCTCGATCGCGAGGTGACCTCGCAAGGTGGAGTCACCCCGGACGATGAGTGAGACAGGCCGCCGGAGCGGGGCCGCGGCCTCGTCGAGGACACCCTTCACCTGCCTGAGGACGGCTTCGGCCTCGCCGGCTGAGAGGGCGCGGATGTTGGTGACCGCGAAGAACGGCTTGCCGGCATGCACGAGCGGAGCCAGGGTCGCTGGGGACAGGTCGAGTGCCACGACGACGTCCTGGGCGCACTGGCTGCCGGTCGGGTCGTCGTCGAGGACGACCTCCAGCGGTCGGGCAGGCTGCTGCTCGGTGAGCTCGATGTTCACGCCGTGATGGGCCCCGGTGAGGAAGCAGGCCCGGCGGCCGCGGCCGCCCATGAACAGCTTGGCCATCGGGTCGCCGACGTCTGTCAGCGTCTCGGGAATGTCGGGGACCCGGAAGCAGAGGTGGTGGAGCCCGTCACCGTGGGCAGCGAGCCAGGCCGCGACTGCAGACTCCCGGACGGGACTGACGAGCTGGATCATGGTGTTGCCGGCGTCGAGGTAGACGAGCCGGACGCCCGGGTCGTCGGCCACCTCGTCACCGACGACACGGAGCCCGAACGTCGTCGTGTAGTGGGCGATCGCTGCGTCGATGTCGCCCACCGCGATGCCGATGTGGTCGACATGATCCATGGTGCTCATGGGTGGCAGGCCGCGGCCAGGGCGGCGGACTCGTCGGCGACGGCTTCGATGCCTGCGTGCACGAGCCGGTCGAGGTCCAGCCGGCCCGCGTCGCTGTGCAGCGTGCGGTTCAGTGCGCCGAACAGGGCGTGCCGGAGCTGGGTGTTGAAGTTGAGCTTGGCGACGCCTAGGTCGACGCACCGCTGGACCTGCTCCGACGTCAGCCCCGACGCTCCGTGCATCGCCACGGGGACCGGAGATTGCTCGATCAGCCGCTCCAGGCGTACCCAGTCCAGGTCGCCGTCCGGGGCACCACCGTGCCTGTTGCCGACCGAGACCGCGACCGCGTCGCAACCGGTCGCCTCGACGAACTCGGAAAGCCGTGTCGGCGACGTCCACTCCGGTGCTCCCATGTCCCCTCGAGAGAGGTGTTTCCGGACCTCGCCGACGTCGTCCCGCCGGTCTTCGTCGCCGGGGATGGCGCCCAGCTCGGCTTCGACAGAGCCTCCGTAGGAGCGGGCGATCGCCGACACCTCGCGAGTGAAGGCGAGGTTGGCTGCCCAAGCCAGGTGGGAGCCGTCGGCGAGCACCGAGTCGACTCCGGCGGCGAAGGAGGCCGCGACGACGTCAGCGTCCTTGGCGTGGTCGAGCATCAGCGAGACTGGCCCCGGGGCGCGATCGATGACGCTTCGCAGCGCGGCTATGAGGTCCGGCCCGGTCCTGCGCGCTGCGGTCTGGGCAGAGATCAGGACAATGCCCGGGATCCGGGTCCGCGGGGACGTCGACCCCGGCGAGGCGAAGGTCGCGAGGACACCGAGCGCACCAGCGAGCTCGTAGCAGGTGAATGCCGGCACGGCGGTTCCCTCGGGTCGCTGGGAGAGGACGTCACTCAGCGTTGACCGCACGCGCGCTCCCCTTCGATTCGCGGCCTTCCCGACCGTCACCGTCCGGGACTGCGTCTCGCCACATCTGCGGTCGCAGACCATGGAGCTCGACGATGACGGCGCGGTTGTGAGTCAGCCGGTCGCGCGCCGCCGGGGTGGCGTCGTCGTGCGACCACCGGTGACTGCTGTCGATCTCCACCTCCACAGTCCTGACGCCTGGGATGTCGGCGAGCTGGCCACGGATGCCATCGACCATCTGGCCGCTGAGGAAGCAGGCCGGGCTGGTCACGCACAGACGCACGGTCAACGTGCCGGTCGTCCGGTCGTAGTCGCGACCACGCACCAGCCCCATCTCCGCCAGGCCGAGCGGCGTACCGGCCGCCAGGCTGCATGGATCCTTGACGACGTCGAGCCGTCGGTCGATCTCGACGATGTCGATGTCCTGGACCGTGCCCATCAGCTGGCCGAGAGCGCGACGGGGGCGCCGTCGAAGGTGGCGTCGGCGGCCACCCCGGCCCACGCACGCCAGTTGGAGTAAGGGACGGCCAGGCCGCCGTTCTCGCGCTTCTCCTGGGCGAACTCGTCGTTCTCGATCTTCGCCATGGCCGCCGGGAGGTCCAGGCCGATCATGTCGGCGTAGTTCTGCCCCAGGATGCGGCGCTTGTCCTCCAGAGTGATTTGGGGGAGGTTCCACTTCGCCAGCAGCTCGTCGCGGATGGTGAAGTCCCAGAAGCGGCTCAGGAGAGGCTGGGGGTGGACGAACGGGGAGCCGTCGCCCCAGATGATCTTCTCGGCACCGCCCCAGAACAGGAACTGGGCCATGATCTCCTCGAACCAGCCGGGTGCGGAGTTCAGCAGCGCACTGGTCACCTCGAAGTTGACGAAGACGTTGGGGTAGCGGGCGATCTGGAACGAGGTCTCCTCGATGAACGCGACCCCACCGTGGACGACCTCGAAGTTCAGGTCGGGGAATGCGTTGGCGGCGCCGTCGATGTCGTCCATCTTGAACGGCAACATCGGGATCGGGCCGGTAGGCATCGCCTTGTGGACGGCGATGACCTTGATGCCGAGGTCGCGGGCGGCCTCGTAGAGGGGGAAGACCTCTTCGTCGTCCATCAGGAACCAGCGGACCGGGTCGACCTGGGCGGGGTAGAGCTTGAGGCCGACCGTGTTCGGGAGCGTCTCGACCTGGCGCTTCAATGACTCGATGGCCTGCGGAATGCCGTCGGTCGGGTCGACGCCGGCGTAGGTGATGAACCTGTCGGGCCAGCGGCGCATCATCTCCTCGTTCTTCGCGATGCTGCACAGCCCGTCGCGGAAGATCGAGTAGACGGCGATGTGGTGGTGGACAGCCAGGTCGGTGTCGGACTCGAGGAACGTCGTTCGGGCGATCATCTCGGCGGACCAGTCACGTCGGTAGGCCTCGAGCGGGACGGTCATGCCGGGCGGGTTCCAGCTCTGGTGCCAGGCGATCATGTCCTTCTCGATCATCTTCCCGGTGTTCCACGGGCCGCGGCCGGTCAGGTTGCTCGGGTCGATGTTCCAGGCGTGGACGATGCCGTTGATGACTGGGACGGACTCGATCATGAGAGGGCTCCTTCGGCGAGCGCTGGGAACGGGAGCTGGTTGGCGGTGCCGCGCCAGGCGAGGGTGCCGCCGTCGGCGACGAACGACTGGCCGGTGATGTAGGAGGCGCGTTCACTCGCCAGGAAGCAGACCAGCTCGGCGATGTCGGCCGGCTCGCCGAAGCGGCGGACGAGATGGGTGGAGAGCAGCTCGGTGGTCCACGCCTCCGGGTCCTCGGCGCTGTTGAAGACGGTCTGCATCATCGGCGAGCGGACGTTGCCCGGGCAGTAGCAGTTGACGCGGATCCCGTCGGGTGCGAGCTCGGCGGCCATGGACTTGGTGAGCATCAGGATGCCGCCCTTGGAGGCGCCGTAGGCGTGGATGCCGGGCCAGCCGACGAAGGAGGCCATCGACCCTGCGTGGAGGATGGCGGCCCTGTCGCTGGCCCGCAGGTGGGGCAGGGCAGCCTTCGAGCAGAGCCATGGGCCGAGGACGTTGACAGCGAGGACCCGGCTGAAGTTCTCGGGGTCGAACTCGGCGACCGAGGAGTTCTCGTTCAGAGCCCAGTCGATGATGCCGGCGTTGTTGACGAGCACGTCGATGCCGCCCAGCGATGTCGCGGCGTCGGCCATGAGGTCGTCGACCGACTCGGCGTTGGTGACATCCACGCCGGCCCCGTACGCGTCGCCACCGTCGTCGCGGATGGCATCGGCTGCGGCGATGGCGTCCGCGGCCCGCATGTCGGCGAGCAGGACTCGGGCTCCCCGCTGGGCGGCGAGCTGGCCGATGGCGAGCCCGATCCCGCCGGCCGCGCCGGTGACGACGACGCGGAGACCTTCGAGCTCTCGAGGTGTGGGGGCTGGTGAGGTCATCGTCGACTCGTTCCTTTCGATCGTTGCTGCTGCGCGTCCGCGAGGGCACTTGACAGCGCGGAGCGGTAGAGGTCGGCGTCGGTGCCCACGGCGACGGCGGTGAACCCGTCCTTGATGAGCCGGCCGGTGGTGGTGCCGTCGAGGTCGGCGTGCCCGGCGGTGAGCCCGTGTCGGCTCGCGGCCTCGAGCACGCTGCGTCTCGCTCGCTCGTAGACGGGGGCGGTGAGATCGCCGGGGACTCCGAGGCTCGTGCTGAGGTCGAGATGTCCTAGCCAGAGGCAGTCCACGCCGGGGGTGCCGGCGATCTCGTCGATGACCTCGACAGCGGCCGCGGTCTCGACCTGGATCAGGACCGCGGTGGACCGGTTGCGGCGGACGAGCCGATCACGCAGCGACGGCTCCTCGCTCCCGCGGGGCGTGTGGTCGTGGTGCATCCAGCTCGATGGCGACACCGCGCTGGCCGTCGGGTGGGTACTTGGCTGCCGCGACGATCGCACGCACCTGCTCGGAGGCGGTCACCATGGGGACCAGCACGCCGTGCGCGCCCAGGTCGAGGGCGCGGCTGGTGTGCTCGGGCAGCGGCGAGGCGGCGCGAACCACGGCGGCGACGCCCGCCTGGTGGGCGGCCTGGATCGCCTGACGCATCGTGGCCCGACCGGTCGCGCTGTGCTCGTCGTCGAGAACCACGAACTCCGCGCCTGCCGCCGCAGCCAGGTGCACGACACCGGCGCCGTGGAACTCGGTGACGAACGTCCCCAGCACCGGCCTGTCCTGGTGGAGTCGTCCCCGGAAGCCGGTCGGCCTCACACGGGCACCTCGTCGAGGTCGGTGGACAGCGACAGGTGAGCCCAGTCCTGCATCTCGGCCATCTGGTCGGCGTTCCAGGCGGTGATGAGGTTGAAGGCGTCCGGGCCGAGGACCAGGTGGCGCGGCGGAGCGCCGGCCGCGACGAGCTCGAGGATCGCGGAGGCGAGCTTGCGGGGATCACCGGGCTGGTTCCCGTCGAGCTGGCTGACGGCCTGCCTGAACCGGCCCGACGTGTCGGCGTAGTCGTCGATGGGGTCCGCGGTGGGCATCCGGTCGGGGCCGAGGACGGGGGTACGGAAGTCGCCGGGCTCGACGAGAGTGACCTTGATGCCCAGGGGGGCGACCTCTTGGGCCATCGCGACCGAGATCCCCTCCAGGGCCCACTTGCTCGCGTGGTAGGCGCCGAGGCCGGGGAACGCGACCCGCCCGCCCAAGGAGCTCATCTGGACGATGCGGCCCGACCGGCGGCTGCGCATGCCGGGCAGGACGGCGCGGGCGACGGCGAGGGGGCCGAACAGGTTGACCTCGAGCTGGTCGCGCAGCAGGTCGTCGGTGACCTCCTCGGCCGCACCGAAGACAGCGATACCGGCGTTGTTGAAGAGCACGTCGATGTGGCCGTAGCGGGCCTCTGTGGCGGCGACCGCTGCGCTGATCGTGGCGGGGCGACGCAGGTCCATCTCCAGCGGCGTCACCTGGTCGCCGAACCGCTCGACGAGGTCGGCCAGGGAGTCGGTGTTGCGGGCGGTGGCGGCCACGTGGTGGCCGGCGACCAGCACCGCTTCGGCAGTGGCGGCACCGAGGCCGCTGCTGGCGCCCGTGACGAACCAGACCAGCGGTCGGTCCCCCTCGCTGGTCATGTCGTCACCGGACGCGGTGGTCTGGACTCGGTCATGCGACATGGTGGGCCTCCCTGGGGTCGGTCGTGGCGCTGTCGGCGCCCTCGATATTGCGGTGGTAGCACGCGGCGGTGATGGCCGCCTCGCTGATCTGGTCTTCGTGCAGGGTCTGGACGGTGTGACCTTCTCGCATGACAACGACGGTCGAACAGGTCGCGACCAGCTCGGAGAACTCCGAGGACACGAAGACGACCGCGCATCGTTCGGCGGCGAGCCGCTCCATGAGCCGGTAGACCTCTTCCTTGGCGTCGACATCGATGCCCTGGGTGGGCTCGTCGAAGAGCAGGACTGCGCCGCCTCTCAGCAGCCACTTGGCGATGACGACCTTCTGCTGGTTGCCGCCGGACAGGGTGGAGACGGTCTGCTCCGTCGAGCGGTGCTTGACGTTGAGCTCGCCGCACAGCTCGCGGGACCTGGTTCGCTCGCGGCGGCGGCTGGGGAAGGGCATCTGCACGATGCGGAACCGCTCCAGAGATGGCAGGGTGACGTTCTCTCGGATGGTCATGGTGGTGACCAGGCCCTCGTGGCGGCGGTCCTCGGGCAGGAGTGCGACGCCGCGGGCGATGGCGTCACGGGTCGAACCAGGCCGTAGCAGGCGGCCGTCGACGGTGATGGTCCCGGTGATGGTCCTGTCGACCCCGAAGACCGCGCGGAGCAGCTCGGTGCGACCCGAGCCGACCAGCCCGGCGATGCCGGTGATGGTGCCCGCAGGGGCGTGGAGCGAGACGTCGGCGAGGCCGGTGCGCGTAGACAGGTGCTGCACCCGAAGTCCCTCCCTGGGGGGATCGGCCGTCACCGTCATGATGGTGCTCGGCCCCCGGAGAACGCGGCGCTCGTCGGCTGTGGTGACGCCCGTACGGCCTGAGATGTCCGCGATCAGTGTGGCAACGGTCGAGGTGCTGGTCGGCGCCTGCGCGACGACGCGGCCGTCGCGCATCGTGACAGTGCGGTCGGTGACGCTCATGACCTCGTCGAGGCGGTGGGAGACGTAGACGATGCCGCAGCCGCGCGTCGCCAAGCGGCGCACGACGTCGTGCAGGGCAAGGATCTCCCGGTCGGTCAGCGAGGTGGTCGGCTCGTCGAGGACGAGCAGCCGCGCACCCTGGTGCAGCGCTCGGGCGATCATCACCTCCCGCTGCTGAGCGGGGCTGAGGTCGGAAACCTGGGTGACCGCTGTGATGTCAGAGCCCAGGTCGTCCAGGACCGCTTGCACCTCGGCGTGCATGCGCCGGTCGTGGACGAGCCCGAGTCGGGTCCGTGGGAGCCGTCTGCCGATGGCGACGTTCTGGCTGACCGATGCCCTGAGGGAAGAGCTCGAGCTCCTGGAACATGACAGCGATGCCGGCGGCGCGGGCCCGGCGGACCGTGACAGTACGCAGGTCGAGCTCGGTGCCGCCCATGGTGCTGGTGCCGGCGTCGGCCCGTTGGACACCCGCGAGCACCTTGATGAGGGTGCTCTTCCCGGCGCCGTTCTTGCCGAGCAGTCCGACGACCTCGCCGGGCGCGACGCAGAGGTCGACGTCATCGACGGCGAGGGTCGGGCCGTACCGCTTCGAGACCCCGCGGGCATCCAGCAGCGCGGGCGCAGCAGTGAGGTCGTGAGACTCAGGCACGTCGGGACTCCCCCAGTCGGGCGACCAGAACCGCGATCGCGAGAATGCCGCCCTGAGCGATGTTCACAGCAGCCGGCTTCAGCTCGAGCATGATCAGCCCGGTCGAGAGCACCTGGAGGAACAGGGCCCCGACCAGTGTCCCGATCAGGTTGAACTGCCCGACCTTCACGGTGGTCGCGCCAAGGAACGCGGCCGCGAAGACCGGCAGCAGGTAGGGGATGCCGAGGTCGGGCGTGGACTGGCCTGCCTGGGAGGTCATCAGGATGCCTGCGGCAGTGGCGCAGGCCGCGACGATGACGAAACCGACCAGGCGAATGCTTCGGACGCGGATCCCGGAGAGCCGAGCGGCTTCGCTGGTTGCCGCCGATGGCGTACATGCGTCGGCCGAGCTCGCTGCGTTCCAGGACGACCAGCAGCACCACGAACACCGCAGCAGCGACCCACACCTGGTTGGACAACCCCATGTGAACACCCGTGGCGATCTGCTGGTAACCGTCCGGGATGTTCTGGAAGACCGGCCGTGAGTTGGAGAGCTTGTACTCCAGCCCTTGCAGGATGGTGCCGGTCGCCAAGGTGATGACGAACGACGAAGCACCTGCGTAGGCGATGGCGACCCCGTTGGCGCAGCCGACGGCCGCCGCGACCAGCAGGGCGACCAGGATGGCGAGTGCCGGCGAGAGGCCGTGCTCGGACATCATCACGACCGCGGTCGTGCCGCCCAGCCCGATCATGGCGCCCAGCGACAGGTCGAAGTCGCCCATGACGAGCACCACGGTGAGCCCGAAGGCCGCGATCGTCTGGGGAGCCATCTGCCGCAGCATCGTCTCCAGGTTGGTGACGCTGAAGAAGGTCTCCGGACGCGCCAGGGAGAAGATCGCGAACGCCGCGACCAGTGCCAGCGGAAGCATCAGCGCCTGAGAGGTCCGAAGCAGACCCCCTGTCGAAGCCGGGGCCGAGGCCACCGGCGCCGTGGGGGCCGTGGGGGTCGTGGGGGCTGGGCCCGTCGCCGGCGCAGGAGCGCCGGCGACGAGCCGGTCAGTCGAGGAAGACTGGGTCATGTCGGTCAGCGGCCCTCGAGCTCGGCGTCCCACTTCGCCTGGAAGTAGCCGGCGTAGTCGTACTGCGGGTCCTGGAACTGGTCGGGCTTGGTCTGCACGTTGTCCGTGGTCACCAAGAAGCCCTGGTAGAGCTCGGTCGGGTACTGCATCGGTGGCCCGTGCTGGGTGTACGGGGTCTGGTGCACCACGCTCTCCATCGCCTCGTCGACCGCCATCCAGCCGTAGGCCTCCCAGGGCAGCTCGACCGCCGCATCGACCTCGCCCTCACGGATCTGCGAGAGGACCTTGGTGTCTGGGAACGGGCCCAGAATGACCGGTCGCTTGTCGCCGCTCAGACCCGCCTGCTGCACGGCCTGTACGGCGTCCTGGTTGAAGATGTCGCAGCACGACCAGATGCCGTCGATGTCGGGATGCTGCTGGAGCGCGGCCAGTGCCTTCGCGGTCGATGCCGCCGGGTCCGCCGGCGATCCCTCGACCTCTGCGGCGACGGTGATGTCAGGGTTCTCCTTCAGATCTGCGTCCAGCTGCTCGCGACGAGCGCGGGCCGTGCTGTCCACGGTCAGCTGCATCGAGAGGATCCGGTGCTTGCCCGGGCCCAGCAGCTCGAAGAACAGGTCGTCGAACGGCTTGTACAGCTGCGCCTCGGGGTAGAAGAACGACCCCGCGAACAGTGTCTCGTTATCGGGGATCTGACCGCCGCTGCTGATCCACGCGATGCCGGCAGCTGCGGCCTGTTCCATCTGCGCGGACATCGCGGCCTGCGGGATGGCCACCGAGGCGATGAAGTCGACGTTCTGCTGGATGAAGGAGGACGCGCACGAGGCGACCTTCTGCGGATCGCCACCGGCGTCGCAGGACACGAACTTCCAGCCCATGTCCTCCGCGGCTGCCTTCATCCCGGCCTCGACGCGGCGAAGCGCGACGGCCTGGGAGGTGAAGTTGAGGAACGCGATCGTCTTGCTCGGCACCGTCGCCTTGCCTGCTGTCGCCGCCTGCGAGCCCGCGGCCGCCCCATCCTTCTCGGCCGCCGCCTGCTGCTGCGCGTTGGCGGTCCCCTGCTTCTCGTCGTTGCCTTCGGCGTTGCCGCCACACCCGGCGCTGGCCACCAGGCCGGCCGCGGCCACCAGGGCCACCACGGCCCGAACTCCCCCTCTGACCATCACTTCTGCTCCTTCGCGTTGATGGCTGAATGCGGAGTTTTGTAGCACTCGTCACACAAATTGCGCAACCGGTTGACCAATTTAGAGATGGCCGAGAGAGTGAGTCACCGGAAAGGAGGCATTACGGATGAGCGCTCAGCCGACGACCCGGGTGCTCGCGCGCCCAGATGACGACGCCCACGACCTCCATCGGGTGGCGGCACTGGTCGACGCGGTACTCCGGGCGGCCCTGCCCGCGGGGCCCACGGTGACGTGGCGACTGCTCGACGCGAACGGCGTCCTCCTGGTGCGATCCACCGATCCGTGGCAACCCGACGGGCGCACCCCCTGGTCGGGGCCGCGCCTTTCTGAGCCGATCCCGCTGCGGCCACCCGGCGTCTCCCTGCTGCTCGAGGTCCAGACTCCCCCGGCGCGGTGGGAGGCCCTGGCACGAATCACGCCGCACCTGCCTGGACTGATCAGCGCCCTCCTCGACAGCGGGACGAAGCGTCCGAGGACTGTCCCGACCCCAGCCACCAGCAGTGACGACGGGTCCGTCCTCGGCCTGCCGACCGTCGCCATGTACGGGCTGGGGCGCGTGCGGCTCCTCGTCGTCGGGCCGCACTGCCGCACGGAGCTGCCCGGCCGACTGGCCGAGGTCGCAGTCCTGGTCGCCTCTCACGCGGTGGGACTGACCGGCGCCGAGCTGGCCGTCGCCCTGGACGAACGGGAGCTGGCGCCTTCTACGGTGCGGGCCGCGGTCACCCGGCTCAACCGGATGATCGGTGCGCCGTTGGTGCGATCCCGCCCCTACACCCTCGGCCTGCCCGTCCGGGCCGACTGGCTGCAGGTGTGCGCCGCGGCCGCAGCCGGCCTGCACCTGGAGGCTGCGACGCGCTACTCGGGTCGGCTGCTACCCATGTCCCTCGCCCCGGGAGTCGAGGCGCTGCGGGAGCGCGTCCACATGGACGCGCGCAACGCACTGCTTCAGGTCGACAGCTCCCGGTTCGTCGCGGCCGCGATCAGCACGTCCCCCTTCGAGAACGACGTCGAGCTGTTCTCGGAACTGGCGAGGCAGCGCTCGCCGGACACCGAACTCCATCGTTTGTCGACTTCACGGCTTGCAGTGTTCGCCTCGTGAACCCGGGCCGCCGGTCGACTTCCTGGCGTTGAGCGGGAGAGTGCCCAGCGCTCAGCCCGCGTCCGGCGAGACGAGCTGACCATGTAGCCCCGCGCCACCTGGTCCGGTACTGGCCAAGGATGAGCGGATCCGCTTGGACCTTCGTCCATCAGATCGAGCTCACTGACCGATCCGGCCTCGCGGTGATCACCCGAGCCCGCGATCTCTACCGCAACGTCTCAGGCCCAGTGCGGATCTCGCTGCGGACGAGCCCGAGAACCGCGAGATTTGCGCCAGAGACACGAAACCCCCACCGATCGGTGGGGGCCCGGTGACTCGACGAATCTTGTGGAGTGGCAGGTGCAGGATTCGAACCTGCGTAGGCGTAAGCCGACGGATTTACAGTCCGCTCCCATTGGCCGCTCGGGCAACCTGCCTGGTGTGGTCGGACCCGGCTTGGCCGGTCGACAACGAGGCGAAACAATAGCGCAGCGCGGACCACGCGCCCGAATCGCAGGCAGCAGGACAGGGAGACACCATGGCCGACTCGTCGTTCGACATCGTGAGCAAGCTCGACCGCCAGGAGGTCGACAACGCGCTCGGCCAGACCGCCCGCGAGATCGCCACGCGGTTCGACTTCAAGGGCACGGGCGCGACCATCGAGTGGCAGGGCGAGCAGGCGATCGAGATCAGCGCCTCGGCCGACGACCGGGCGAGCGCCGTCCTCGACGTCTTCAAGCAGAAGCTGGTCAAGCGCGACGTCAGCCTCAAGGTCCTCGACGCCTCCGAGCCGCGCCAGTCCGGGCAGCAGAGCAAGATCGCGGTCGCCCTCAAGGAGGGCATCAGCTCCGAGAACGCCAAGAAGATCTCCAAGCTGATCCGCGACGAGGGCCCCAAGGGCGTCAAGGCGCAGATCCAGGGCGACGAGCTCCGGGTCTCCTCCAAGAAGCGTGACGACCTGCAGGCCGTCCAGAAGCTCGTCCGCGAGCAGGACTACGACTTCGCGGTGCAGTTCACGAACTACCGCTGAACCGACCCGTCCCGCAGGTCAGAGGCCTACCGCATCGGATCGTCTGTCAGCCACCGCGCTCCTTAATGATCTGCGCATGTGGCCCCGCGCTCGCACTCCTGACGGCGGCGGCGCTTCACTTCAGCACTGGTTGCTCATGGATTGACAGTGTCCGCGGCGAGCCGCGGCTCTCCGCGAACGTGCTCTGGCAGAGGCTGCCGCGAGTGTTGCGAGGCCACTCACATCCGGACGTTCGTGCGCGCGCACGCGCCAGGCATCGTCCCGCCGGACGAACTCGTCTCGGTACTGCCCTGCCGAGGCAATCGAGAAGCCTCCCTCGAGCGACCCGGTCACATAGATGTAGTCAGTCAGGACCAGCGCTTCCAGACGACTGCGCAGATCGATGAAGGGCTCGCTGATGATGTGCTTGCCACGAGCCGGACATGTCGTGCAGCGACGTGCGCACTGCCGATTCCTCTTTCTGGGGAACCGGATCCCGAGGCATCGGGACTCGGAAGCAGAGGTCGGGAACGAAGCCCCACGACGCGGGCGACGACCCCGAGCAATGTGGTTGTCGTCGGAGCGCGCTCGCCAAGGCTCGGCCGGGGATTGCCGGTCTCGATGGAGGGAGTCGAATTTGAACACGTCAGCAGGTGTGGACCCCGTCCCTGCCGCCGTCACCGACCTGGGCCGCGATGAGCGCCGCCGCGGCGGGGTCTTCGCTCGCGGTGAGGCTCGGGAGGAGGTCTGCAACGCTCGCCCTCGCCCTGTTGATCGCCGCCGTCCTCACCTCCTGCGGCAACCACAACGACGCAGGCATTGCTTCCGCCCCGACGCCCTCCTCCAGGCCCGCCCTTGCCACCTCCTCACCTCCGACGGTCGACGGTGAAAGGACCGTCATCAAGACGCGGATCGTCGGGTTCACCGGCCGGGTACTCACTGGATCGATTCTCGGAAGCGCCGTCTTCTGCCGGGGCGGAACCCTTCGACACGATCGCGGCAACCTTGAGATCGGGTTCCCGGCCGTCAACGTCTTCAACTGTCCAGCTGGCTCACTCCGAATCGGCTTCGGACCGGGCCCCGACCAGATGGACCACGCGGTGCAGACGAGTAACTGGCGGGTTCTCGGGGGCACCGGCAGCTTCGTCGGTGCCACCGGCGAGGGCACGATGCGGGTGAAGTGGGAGCAGGGAGAGGCCGCGATCGGGCGCGAGACCTTCAGAGGTGTGATCGTCCTCCCGTGAACTCTCGCGCCGAGAGGCTGCATCCGGTGCTCTTCCTGCCGCCGATGCGCGCTGCGTCATGTTGGCCTCGCCACTAGAGAGGCAACGGACGTAAGGACGAAACGCTCGGGCCGTGTGTGCACGAGGTGTGCGGGCTTGTGACTTCGTCGCTGCGTGGGGGATGAGAATCGAGAGGTCGCCCGGCGACGTCGGTTCACACTGGTGCGGTTGTGGTCCGCAAAGGACCCGAGTCGGCCATCGTCAACGTGCATCAGGGACGGAGGGAATTCACGCTTGGATCGGCCTGATCGGCGGCAGCCAGATGGGCCAGCTACGTACACGAACTACCGCCGAACCGACCCGGTCACGCAGGTCAGTCGCCCTCGGGCTCAGGCCGGGTGCTCGGCGTCCGCGTCGAGCAGCCTGGTCAGGAGCCGGCGCAGGTCACGATGGCCCCGCTCGCCGAGGACCTCGGTGACCCGGTCCTCGATGCCCTCGATGGTCCGCCGGCCAGCCGCGACGGCGTCGCGACCGCGCTTGGTGAGCACGATGAGCTTGGCGCGACGGTCGGCAGGGTCGGGGCGACGGACGACGTAGCCCATCTCGACCAGCTCGTCGACGATCTCGGCCATCGACTGCGGAGTCATGTTCGCCCGGTGCGCGAGGTCGGTGAGGCGCGAGCCGTCGAGCGAGATCTGGGCGAAGACGGCCGAGTACTTGGGCTTCTGCGGGTAGCCCGCGCCGACCACGCCGTCGACGATCTGGAACCCGAGCAGGCTGTAGGCCTGACCCAGCATCGAGACGGTGTTGAGCCGCTCCTCCATTGACATCACCCACGACCCAGAGTATTCAGGCTACCTGAATAAATCAGTATTCCACCAGAGTGTCGGCTCTCGGGACCAAGGAGCGATGCCATGACGAACCTGAAGACAGACGCCCTGCGCGCGACCGCCACTCCTGCGTGGGTGAGCCCGGCGGGCCTGGTGTGCACCGTGGCCGGTGTCCTCGGCGCGGCCAGTGGCATCTTCCTGGCGGTCTACCCCGCCCAGGTGTCCGAGGACATGTTCAGCTACCCGCTCACGGCCGACGGCTTCACGGTCATCCAGGTCTGGTTCTTCGTCCAGCACCTGGGCCTGGCCGCGGGGCTCGCCGCCCTCGCGGCCGCTCGGGTGATGGCGCCGGGCCGGGCCGCGCGCTGGGGGACGGCGCTCGCGATCTTCGGGATGGTCCTCCTGGCGGTGACCGAGCTGCTCGCCATCGGCTCCCGGACCTCGACCTACCCGGGTGAGGGGACCGACCTGCTCGATGCGCTGTACGGCGTCTCGAGCGTCGCCGCCGGCATCGGCCTGGTGCTGGCCGGCGTCGCGGTCCGGCGGGGCGGGAGCTGGGCGGGGTGGCGTCGGAACGTCGTGCTGGTGGCCGGCATCTTCGTGTTCGTCCCGATGACGCCGGCGCTGATGGGTCCCTTCGTGCTGGCTCGGCTGGCCATCACCGCCTGGATGCTCCTGTTCGCGGCCCTCGGCTACGCGTTGTGGCGCTCCGGGCCACGGCAGCTCTGGTGACCAAGGCCGCCGCAGTCTGCTCCTTGGCGCTGGGCCTGGGCTTCGGCCTGCCCGCGGTGTACGGCGCGTGGTACTACGCGCGGCACGACGAGGTGTGGACGTTCCTGGGCTTCCCGACGTACGGCGAGGGTCCGTTCGAGCGCTGGGGAGTCCCGACCAGCGTCCCGCTCCTGGTGGGGTTCGTCGCCGTGTGCGCAGCCGAGGTCGTGGTCGCCGCCCTGCTCTGGCGCGACGGGACCCTCGCGCCTTGGCTGGCCCTCGCCCTGCTCCCCTTCGAGCTCGTCTTCTGGATCGGCTTCGCCCTGCCCTTCGGTCCCCTCCTCGGCGCGGCCAGGACCGTCCTTTCACCAGGCGACGGGCACCGACTGACGCAGGCCGAGGAGGTTGCCGTCGGCGAGCCGGACGACGGCGAGCCTGGCCCCGGGAACCTCGACGATGCCGGTCTCGGCGCTCCCGTTGGTGATGGGAGCGGTGCCGAGCTCGGCGAGCGAGCCGTCGGCGACCTCACCGAGCCCGGTGGCACCGGCGTCGACCAGCTCCTGTCGCGCCAGCTCGATGTCCTCGGCATCGAGGAAGACGAGCGGCTCGTCGACCCACGGCAGGGACGTCAGGGCGATCTCGATGTCCGGGGTCGTGAAGACGGCGAAGTCGGCCTCACCGGGCGCCGTCTGCTGACCGCTGCTGGAGAAGGCGGGGCCAGCGCCGAAGACCGAGGCCCAGGCGCGGACGCCGGCCTCGAAGTCGCGGGCCGGGAAGACGACGGTGGCGATGGTGGTGGCGATGGTGGTGGCCATGGCGGGTTCCTCTCGTGGTCGGGTCCCCCGAGTCCATCAGCCATTGCGGCAGGTTCGGTTCCGCATGGGTCGCTAGCCTGAGGCCGTGCTGACCAGCTCCGCCCGGCTGCTCCGCCTCCTGTCTCGGCTGCAGGTGCCGGGCGACCACACCGGGCCGTCCCTGGCGGCCGAGCTCGGGGTCTCGGTGCGCACGGTGCGCAACGACGTCGCGACGCTCCGCGAGCTCGGCTACCCGGTGGCCGCGACCCCGGGCGTCGCGGGCGGCTACCGGCTCGGCTCCGGGAACCGGCTCCCGCCGCTGCTGCTGGACGACGACGAGGCGATGGCCGTGGCCCTGGGGCTGGTCCTGGCGGCGTCCCACGGGCTGTCCGACACCGAGACCTCGGCGATGCGTGCCTTCAGCAAGGTCGTCACCCTCCTGCCGTCACGCCTGCGTCCCCGCTTCGAGGCGCTGGCGGGCGCCACGGTGAACGCGCCGCTCGGGAGTCCCTCGGTCGCCGCGGACGCGCTGCCCCCGATCGCGGCCGCGATCCACGCCCGCGAGCAGCTGAGGTTCGCCTACCGAGACGCGGCCGGCGACGAGACGCACCGGGAGATCGAGCCGTACCGCCTCGTCCTGCGCGGAGCGCGCTGGTACGTGCTGGGCTGGGACCTCGGACGCGACGACTGGCGGACCTTCCGGGTCGACCGGCTGCGGGTCAAGGTGCCCAACGGTCGCCGGTTCCGGCCGCGGCCCGCCCCCGAGGGCGGCTTCGAGGAGTTCATCGTGAGGGCGCTGGAGACGGCGTCGTGGCACCGGCGCTACCGGGTGCGGCTGCTCGCCCCGGCCGACGTGATCCGCGGTCGGGCGCCCGCCTCGGTCGAGATCGAGCCCGAGGGCAAGGACTCGTGCGTCGTGACCGTCGGCTCCGACGACGCCGCCATGGTCGCGAAGTACCTGGCCTGGTGGGACGCGCCGTTCGAGGTCCTCGACTCACCCGAGCTGCTCGCGGAGGTGCGCCTCCTGGCCGAACGGTACGCCGACGCGTCGCGCGGCTCCTGACCGACGCGAGCTCAGCCGTCCTCGGAGTGCGGCTCCCCCACCTGGTCCAGCAGCGAGGTCAGGTGGGTGCGCATCTGCTCGCGGTAGTCGCGGTCCAGCCGCCGCAGCCGGGCCACCTCGGCATCGAGCCGGTTCCTGCTCTCCGCCAGCTCGCCGCGCACCCGGTCGGCCTCGGCGCGCGCCTCGGCCCTGATCTGGTCGGCCTCGGCCCGGCCCGCGTCGACGAGCTGGGCGGCCTCGGCCCGCGCGGCGTCGACGACCGCGGCCCCCTCGGACCTCGCCTCGTCGCGCCAGACCTCGGCGTCGTGGGCGGCCAGCTCGAGCAGGTGGGCGGCTGCTCGGGAGGCCGCTTCCGGCGTGGCCACGCCGTTGCCGTCGGCGACGGTGCGTTCGGTATCGGTGTCCATCTGAGGGTCCTTCCGGGGTCGGCGATCCTCGGCAGGAGGCGCTGAGGGCGTCAGCCCCAGATGCCGACCCCTCGACGATAGGCCGTTTCGGGCTCAGATGCGTCCAGGCGTCCACTCGGGGCGGCTCCTCAGTACCCACACCTCCATGCATTTCGCGCCGGTCGCGCGTGATCTACCCCCTATCGGTGACCGCGCTGGACGGCCGGTTCGCGATCCGGGTTCGAGTCGACGCCGTGCCGGATCGCCCAGCCGACCGCCTCACCCCGGCTCGCGACGCCGATCTTCCGGTACGCCGCCCGGAGGTAGGTCTTCACCGAGTTGATGCTCAGGTAGTAGTGGTCGGCGATCTGCTGGTTGGTCAGCCCGCGGGCCACGCAGGCCAGCGTCTCCCGCTCTCGGGGGTGAGGCCGACGTCCGCCCCGAGCTGCTGCGCCCGGGCCGCGGACCGGCTCGACCCGACCGTCGGGTTCTCGCCCCGGTCGCCCTCCTCCCAGCCCGTACCGGCCGACTCCACGGCCGCCACCAGGCCCGCCTCGTCCACCCCGACGGAGAAGAAGCCGTCGACGCCGACGGCGAGGGCGCGCGAGACGAGGTCGGGCCGGAGGTCGCGGCCGACCGCGAGCACCTTGGAGCGGGTCCGCTGGACGAGGTGCAGCAGCTCGGCGTCGTCCTGGTCGCTCAGGACCATGACGTCGTAGAGCACCACGGCAGGGTCCGCACCCGCGCGCCATTGCGGCGGCAGGACCTCGAAGCGGTCCGGGTGCTGCCGGAGCAGGGCCTCCATCCCGGCACGCACGATCGGCTGGGGACTGCAGATGGCCACGGTGAGCGGCCCGGTTCGGTCGTCCACCCCGGAACGCTACCGCTCCGGGGCGCGTCCGTCCCCTCACCCGAGAGAAGGGTTCTCACCCCGAGGGGTGACCCAGTGTCGCGGTGAGCAGGGCCAGGCCGGCCCCCACGGCGCGGTGCCGTACGGCGCGCGCGAGCGTGGTCTCGCCGCGGGTGATCCGGCAGAACTGGCGCCAGCCGACCGACGTCGAGCGGATCAGCTCGTGGAAGGCCCAGGGCCGGGCCTCGAACGCGCGCAGGCACCGCTCGCCCGCCGCCATCTCCGGGAGGAGCTCGGCCGCGAGCGCGGCGCGGTAGCGCTCCACGGCCCCCGACGGCCCGGCGGCCGCCACCGCACCGGCCAGCGCTCCGGACCGGGTCGCGAACGAGATGCCCTCCCGGGTCCACGGCTCCAGCAGCCCTGCGGCGTCCCCGGCCAGCAGCACCCGGCCGCGGCCGAGCGGCGAGTCCGGGGTCCGGCACCGGGTGAGGTGTCCCGAGTCGTGCACCACGCGCAGCCCGTCGAGCCCGACCCAGCGCACCACGTCGCGCAGATACTCCCGGGTCGCAGCACCGGCACCGCGCGCGGCGATGACGCCGACGGTGAGGGTGTCGCCCTTCGGGAAGACCCAGCCGTAGGAGCCGGGGACCGGTCCCCAGTCCAGGTGCACGCGGTCGGCCCACTCTGCGGCCCGTGGGCCGGCCTCGAGCTCGAGCTCCAGGCCCAGGTCGACCCGCGCCAGCCGGACGCCGACGTCGCGGGCCAGCCGGCTCGACGTACCGTCCGCGGCGACCACGACCCGGGCGCGCAGCGGCCCCTCCGAGGTCTCGACGACGTCGTCGTCGACCGACAGGACGCGGCAGGGCACCCGCACCTCGGCCCCGGCCGCCGCGGCCCGGTCGAGCAGCCACGCGTCGAGCTCGGCCCGGGTCACCATCTGCAGGCAGGGCCGGTCGAGGGCGCGGGTACGCCGGCGACCGCCGGCCAGGGAGAGCGACACCCGGGTGATGGCGGCGCGCACCGGCGGGTCCGCGGGCAGCGCCGCCAGCGACGGGCCGATCAGGCCGCCGCCGCACGTCTTGTAGCGCGGGAACGCCGCCCGGTCGAGCACGACGACCCGCGCGCCGGTCGCCGCGGCCGCCCGGGCCGCCGAGGACCCCGCCGGACCGGCGCCGACCACCGCGACGTCGTACTCCTCCACGCCCGAGACCGTACTTGCGTCCTGGATCCGGGTCTCGGGGACGAGGCGGATGGGTCACCGGACATCCGGTGACCCATCCACCCCGAGGGGGATCCTCAGACCGCCGACATCACGGGCACCGTGGTGGCACCCTTGGCCGCGGTCAGCCACACCTTCGCGCCCTCGGTCACGCCGATGTTGCGGGCCAGGGTGCGGGTCATGGTGACCAGGACGTCGGAGGCGCCCTCGATCGCGACCGTGACCCGGACCTCGAAGCCGACCCGCAGGATGCGGGTGACCGTGCCGGGCGTCGAGCCGAGCAGCCCCGGATCCAGCGACACGTCGATGTCGTGCGGGCGCACCGTCTGCCCGGCCAGGTCGGTGGTCTCGCCGAGGAACCGCATCACGAAGTCGTTGGCGGGCTGGTCGTAGAGCACGTCCGGGCTGCCGATCTGCTCCACCCGACCGTCGTTGATGACCACGATCTCGTCGGCGACCTCGAGGGCCTCCTCCTGGTCGTGAGTCACGAAGATCGTGGTGGTGTGCACCTCGTCGTGCAGCCGGCGCAGCCAGTCGCGCAGCTCCTTGCGGACCTTGGCGTCCAGCGCACCGAACGGCTCGTCGAGCAGCAGCACGGTCGGCTCCACGGCGAGCGCGCGGGCCAGCGCCATGCGCTGCCGCTGACCGCCGGAGAGCTGCGAGGGCATCCGGTCGCGGAACTGCGAGAGGTGGACCAGGTCCAGCAGCTCCTCGACCCGCTTCTGGATCTCGTCCTTGGGCTTCTTGCGGATCTCGAGGCCGAACGCCACGTTCTTGGCCACCGACATGTGCTTGAAGACCGCGTAGTGCTGGAACACGAAGCCCACGTTGCGCTTGCGCGCCGGCAGGTTCGTGGCCTCGCGGCCCTCGATGGTCACCGAGCCGGTGTCGGCCTGGTCGAGGCCGGCGATGATCCGCAGCAGCGTGGACTTGCCGCCGCCGGACGGGCCGAGCAGGGCGGTGAGCTGCCCGGTCGGCAGCGAGACGGTCACGTCGTCGAGGGCGACGAAGTCGCCGAACGTCTTGGTGACGCCCTTGACGTCGATGCTCATATCTTCTCCTGGATGGCTGCCGTGGCCGTGGCTCGGGCAGGCTTGTGGTCTCGGGGGCGCAGCAGCGCCACGATGATCAGGCTGACCACCGCGAAGGCGACGAGGATGAAGGCCACCGCGTACGCCGTCTGCTGCTCGAAGTTCTGGTACTTCTGCTGCACCAGGACCGGCGCCGTGGTGGTCTCGCCACTGACGTTGCCGGCGACGACCTTGACCGCCCCGAACTCGCCCAGCGAGCGGGCAAAGGTGAGCACGACGCCGTAGAGGACCGCCCACTTGATGCCGGGGAGGGTGACCCGCCGGAACGTCTGCCAGCCGTTGGCGCCGAGGCTGTTCGCGGCCTGCTCCTGCTCGTCGCCCATGTCCTCGAGGACGGGGACGACCTCCCGGATGACCAGCGGCAGCGCCACGAAGGTCGTGGCCATGACCATGCCGGGGAACGAGAACACGACCTGGAGACCGTTGTCCTCCAGCGTCGGCCCGAACCAGCCGTAGCGCCCGTTGTAGACCAGGATCAGCGCGAGGCCCACCACGATCGGCGAGACGGCGAGCGGCAGGTCGATGAGCGCCGACAGCGCCCGCTTGCCCGGGAAGTCGTAGCGCACCAGCAGCAGCGACATGCCCACGCCGAAGAGCAGGTTGATCAACGTCGCGACGACGGCGATCCTGACGCTCAGCTGCAGCGCGTGGGTGACGTCCGGGTCGGAGAGCACGTCGAGGAAGGCGCTGACGCCACCTTCGAACGCCCGCCGGACGACGTACAGGCTGGGCCACGCGATGAGCAGGAAGAGGTAGCCGACCACGAGGACGCGGAGCAGCCACTTGAGGACCGGGCTGCCGGTCCCGACGATGTTCGACTGAGAGCTAGCCACGGCGCGCCAACCTCCTCTGGATCACGTCGAAGACGATGATCGCCACCAGCGCCACGAGCAGCAGGATGGTGGCCACCGCGGCCGCCGACTGCTGGTTGCCACCCTCGATCGCGCTGTAGACCCGGACCGAGGCGACCTCGGTGCGGTTCGGCAGGTTGCCGCTGAGCAGCACCAGCGAGCCGTACTCGCTGATCGCCCGAGCGAAGGAGAGCGTCGCGCCGGCGAAGATCGCCGGGGTCAGCGTGGGCAGGATGACGCGGCGGAACGTCGTCGCACGGGTCGCCCCGAGAGAGGCGGCGGCGTCCTCGACGTCGGTCTCCATCTCCTCGAGCACCGGCTGGACCGTGCGGACGACGAACGGGACGGTGACGAAGGCCAGGGCCAGGAAGACCGCCTTGCGCGTGTTGTTCACCTCGACGCCCAGCGGGCTCTCCGGTCCGTAGAGGGAGAGCAGCACCAGGCCGGCCACGATCGTGGGCATCGCGAACGGGATGTCGATCACCAGGTCGAGCAGGGCCTTGCCCGGGAACCGGTCCCGGACGAGCACCCAGGCGATGATCGTGCCCATCACGATGTTCACTGCCGTGACACCGATGGAGCTGAACACGGTCAGCTTGAGGGCGTTGAGCGTCTGTTCGTTGGTCAGCGCGTCCTTGAACGTGCCCCACCCGTTCTCACCGGCGGTCGCGACGACCGCGGCGAGCGGGATCAGCACCAGGAGGCTGAACCACACCATCATGACGCCCAGGCCCAGCGCGGAGCCTCGGGTCAGGGAGTGCCGCGAGGCCGACCGGCGCACTCGCGCCGGCCGGCCTCCCGCGACACTTGCTGTCGCAGTAGACATGCGGTCCTACTGCCCGGCCTCAGCCTGGATCTTGGTGAGGATGCCGTCGTTCTCGTCGAAGAACTTGGTGTTGGCCTCGGCCCAGCCACCGAAGTTGTCGTCGATGGTGAGCAGCGTGCCCGGCGCCGGGTAGGGGTCGGTCGGGTCGTTCGCGCCGTCGACCTCGAGGTCGCCCACGTCGACGAGCGGTCGGTAGCCGGTCTCGGCGTACAGCTTCTGGCCGTCCTCGCTCTTCTGGAAGTCCATGAAGTCCTCGGCCGCCTTGGGGGCGCCGTCGATGAGGGCACACGGGTTCTCGATCGAGAGGGTCTCGTCCGGGATCACGTAGTCGAAGTCCTGGCCGCTCTGGCGGGCGAGGATCGCCTCGTTCTCGTAGGAGAGGAGCACGTCACCGGTGCCGCTGGTGAACGCCGTGGTCGCGTCGCGACCGCTGTCGGGGAGCGCGGCGACGTTCCCGAAGAACTTCGTCATGTACTCCTGCGCCGCCTCGTCGCTGCCACCCTCGTCGAGGGCCGCGCCGTAGGCCGCGAGCAGGTTCCACTTCGCGGAACCGGAGGAGGCCGGGTTCGGGGTCACGATGCCCACGCCCGACTGCACCAGGTCGTCCCAGCTCTCGATGCCCTTGGGGTTGCCCTTCTGGACCACGAAGACGACGACCGAGCTCGTGCAGATGCCCTTCGTGTCGTTGTCCTTCCAGTCCTCGGCCACCAGGCCCTCGTCGACCAGACGGGTCACGTCCGGCTCGAGGGAGAGGTGGACCTCGTCGGCCTTGGCCCCCGCCACGACGGCGCGGGACTGGTCGCCGGAGGCGCCGTAGGACTCCTTGAAGTCCACGTCCTTCCCGGCGTCGCTGTCCTGGAAGGCCTTGATCACACCCTTGTTCGCCTGCTCGAGCACCGAGTAGCCAACCAGGTTGAGGGTCGTGCCGCCGTCGTCAGACGCGTCGGAGTCGCCACCACACCCGGTCAAGGCCAGCACCCCGGCGACGCTGAGCGTCGCCGCAACCTTGATCGCGTTCTTCATCAGATTTCCTTCTGCTCACCGTCGCTCCCGAACACGACGTTCTTTAGGTAACTCGTGCAGATTACTCTAGTTAGGCGAATCTATGCGATTCGTGGTGCGTGTCGTGAATCACCCTTCTTGGGTACGAGACGGCTCAGGGCCCTCGGCGGGGCCGCACTAGGCTGGGACGGGGCCGTCGGAGCACCCTGTGGTCGAGAACTGGAACGCGTTCCAGTTCTGCGGCATACCGCGGGTACGATCGAAGGCCGACGAACCACCCAGAGAAGCCAGAACCACCACCAGCACGCCTCGTCGCACGGGGCCGCGCAGCGGTGCACCGAGGAGGGGCCAGCACGTGCCCAAGCAGGTCAAGCAGGTAGACCGGGTCATCATCCGGTTCGCGGGGGACTCCGGCGACGGCATGCAGCTGACCGGTGACCGGTTCACCCAGGAGTCGGCGACGTTCGGGAACGACCTCGTCACGCTGCCCAACTTCCCGGCCGAGATCCGGGCGCCCCAGGGCACGCTGCCGGGCGTCTCGTCGTTCCAGGTCCACTTCGCCGACCACGACATCCTGACTGCGGGCGACGCCCCGGACGTGCTGGTCGCGATGAACCCGGCGGCGCTGAAGGCGAACCTCCCCGACCTGCCCAAGGGCGCGGCGATCATCGTGGACTCCCACGACTTCAGCGACCGCAACCTGACCAAGGCCGGCTACGCGTCGAACCCGCTCGCGTCGCTCGGTGACGCCAACGACCAGCTGGGCGACTTCTCGGTCTTCCCGCTGGACCTGACCGGGATGACGGTCGGGGCGGTCAAGGAGTTCGGCCTGTCCCGCAAGGACGCCGCCCGGGCCAAGAACATGTTCGCCCTCGGTCTGCTGTCGTGGATGTACGGGCGCCCGACCGAGACCACCATCGCGTTCCTGGAGAAGCGGTTCGCGAAGGTCGCCGACATCAGGGACGCCAACATCGCGGCGTTCAAGGCGGGCTGGAACTTCGGCGAGACCACCGAGGCGTTCGTGGTCCAGTACGAGGTGAAGCCGGCTCCGATGCCGGCCGGGGTCTACCGCAACATCTCCGGCAACCTCGCGCTGGCCTACGGGCTGGTGGCCGGCGGCGTCCAGTCCGGGCTCGACATCGTGCTCGGCACCTACCCGATCACCCCGGCCTCCGACATCCTCCACGAGCTCAGCAAGCACAAGGCGTTCGGCGTCACGACCTTCCAGGCCGAGGACGAGATCGCCGGCATCGGTGCAGCCATCGGCGCGTCGTTCGCAGGCTCGCTCGGGGTCACCTCGACCTCCGGTCCCGGCATCGCGCTGAAGTCCGAGGCGATCGGTCTGGCCGTGATGACCGAGCTCCCGCTGGTGGTCGTCGACGTCCAGCGCGGCGGCCCCTCGACCGGGCTCCCGACCAAGACCGAGCAGGCCGACCTGCTGCAGGCGATGTTCGGCCGCAACGGCGAGGCGCCGGTGCCGATCGTGGCCCCGCAGTCACCGGGTGACTGCTTCGACGCCGCCATCGAGGCGGTCCGGATCGCAGTCACCTACCGCACCCCCGTGATGCTCTTGTCGGACGGCTACCTGGCCAACGGCTCCGAGCCGTGGCGGATCCCCCAGATCGACGACCTCCCGGCCATCGACCCGGCCTTCGCCACCGAGACCAACCACCAACTGCCCGACAAGGTCGACGACGACGGCACTGTGACACCGGGGGACTCAGAGTTCTGGCCCTACCTGCGCGACGAGGACACCCTGGCCCGTCCGTGGGCGATCCCCGGCACCGCCGGCCTCGAGCACCGCATCGGTGGCCTCGAGAAGGCCGATGGGCACGGCAACATCTCCTACGACCCCGCCAACCACGACCTCATGGTCCGGACCCGCCAGGCCAAGGTGGACCGGATCGCCGACTCGCTGCCGCCGCTGGTGGTCGACGACCCGGTGGGCCCGAACGGGGAGACGGCGAAGGTGCTGGTGATCGGCTGGGGCTCGACCTACGGCCCGATCGGCGCCGGCGTACGACGCGTGCGCAAGGCCGGCTACCAGGTCGCCCAGACCCACCTGCGCCACCTCAACCCGTTCCCGAAGGACCTCGGCGAGATCCTGAAGCGCTACGACAAGGTGCTGGTGCCCGAGATGAACCTCGGCCAGCTCGCCCTCCTGCTGCGCGGCACCTACCTCGTCGACGCGATCGGCTACAACCACGTGCGCGGCCTGCCGCTCAAGGCGACCGAGCTGGCCCAGGCCATCGGACACCTCGTCTCCGAGGCCGAGGGCATCGAGGTCGACCTCGGCGTGCACGGCCTGACGACCCCCCAGGAGGTCTCCCGATGAGCACGACCCACCTCGGCCTGCCCGGCCACCACGGTGCCGCAGCCAAGACCGGCATCGAGGGTGTGCCGACCTTCGAGGGCAACGACGGACAGGGCCAGACCGCGAAGGAGTACACCTCCGACCAGGAGGTCCGCTGGTGCCCCGGGTGCGGCGACTACGCCGTGCTCAAGGCGGTGCAGTCGCTTCCTGCCGCAGCTGGGGCTGCGCCGGGAGAACATCGTCTTCGTCTCCGGCATCGGCTGCTCCTCGCGGTTCCCCTACTACCTCGACACCTACGGCATGCACTCGATCCACGGCCGGGCGCCGTCGATCGCGACCGGCATCGCCACCGCCCGCGAGGACCTCTCGGTGTGGGTGGTCACCGGTGACGGCGACGCGCTCTCGATCGGTGGCAACCACCTGATCCACGCGCTGCGCCGCAACGTGAACATGACGATCCTGCTGTTCAACAACCGGATCTACGGCCTCACCAAGGGCCAGTACTCCCCCACCAGCGAGCCCGGCAAGATCACCAAGTCCACGCCGATGGGCTCGGTCGACCACCCCTTCAACCCCGTCTCGCTCGCGCTGGGGGCCGAGGCCACCTTCGTGGCGCGCACCATCGACTCCGACCGCAAGCACCTGACCGCGGTGCTCTCCGCGGCCGCCGCGCACCGGGGCACCTCGCTGGTCGAGATCTACCAGAACTGCCCGATCTTCAACGACGGCGCCTTCGACGCGATCAAGGGCCAGGACACGAAGGCCGACGCGATCATCCCGCTCGAGCACGGCCAGCCGATCCGCTTCGGCGTCGCCGATGCCTCGGGGCTGGGGGCCAAGGGGCTGATCCGCGACTCCGAGACCGGCGGCGTGAAGGTCGCCCTGGTCGCCGACGTGGGCGAGGACGCGGTCCTGGTCCACGACGCCAAGAACCCCGACCCGACCATCGCGTTCGCGATCTCGCGGCTGACCGACGCCGGCTACCTGCACCAGGCGCCGATCGGCATCTTCCGCCAGGTCGACCGGCCGACGTACGACGACCAGGCCCGCGCCCAGGTCGCCACCGCCCGCGAGGCCGTCACCGGCACGCCCACGGAGCGGCTCGCCGCCCTCATCGGCGGCGGCGACACCTGGACGGTCGTCTGAGGCCGAGCGGCCGGAGCTCCCGCCGCGCGAGCCCGGGCCCGGACCCGGACCACGACAGACGAAGGCCCCACCGCGAGGTGGGGGCCTTCGTCTCGTCGTGAGGTTTCAGCTGCTGACGATGCAGCCCAGGTTGGGCGTCGTCGTCTTCTTGTACCCGCCCTGCGCGGGGACCTGGATCTTGAAGCAGGTCTTCTTGCGGCCGACCTGGAAGATCGGCGTGCGGAACTTGCCGCTGCTCTTGACCTTGACCTTCTTGATGGCCTTGAAGCCACTCCCGGCCACGCTGCGGAGGAGCTTGACCTTGCCGTGGAAGGTGGTGACCTTGCCCTTGATGTAGAAGTGGTTGGGGGTGCTCTCACCGCCCTTCGCGGTGACATCGTGCTTCGGCTTCGCGGCCGCGTCCGCGGGTGAGACGAGGGCCGCTGAGCCCATCGTGACCGCGAGGATGAGGGCCACGAAGGCTCCGACGATTCGAGCGAGACGCATGCGTATTTCTCCCTGGGTGACGTGCTCGGGTCTGTCCGGGTGAGACTATCCCCCGGGGGCATGGTCAAACCTGCACTTCCCGCTCATTAGGCTGACGCGGTGACCGACCAGCGCCGTGGGCTGCTGCTCGGCATCACCGCCTACGTCCTGTGGGGCGGCTTCCCCCTCTACTGGCCGCACCTCGAGCCGGCCGGCGCCCTCGAGATCCTCGCCCACCGGGTGCTGTGGTCTCTGGTGACGATGGGGCTGCTGGTCGTCCTGTTGCGCCGTACGCCGCAGTTCCGGGCGCTGTTCCGGGACCGCCGGACGTTCCTGCTGCTGGCGCTCGCGGCGTTCACGATCACCTTCAACTGGGCGACGTACATCTGGGGCGTGAACAACGGCCGGGTGGTCGAGACCTCGCTCGGCTACTTCATCAACCCGCTGGTGACCGTGCTGATGGGGGTCTTCATCCTCGGCGAGCGGCTCCGGCCGCTGCAGTGGGGGGCGATGGGCATCGCGACGTTCGCGGTCGTCGTCCTCACCGTCGACTACGGCCGGCTCCCCTGGGTCGCCCTGGTGCTCGCGTTCTCGTTCGGCACCTACGGCCTGGCGAAGAAGTCCGCCAACGTCGGCGCCGTGGAGAGCCTCACCCTCGAGACCACGCTGATCACGCCGTTCGCGGCGGCGTACCTCGCCTGGCTGTCGGTCACGGGCGCGTCCAACTTCGCATCGCACGGCGCCGGGCACGCGCTGCTGCTCGCCTCGTCCGGCATCGTCACGGCGGTCCCCCTGATCTGCTTCGGCGCCGCCGCGATCCGGGTCTCGATGGTCACCCTCGGCCTGCTGCAGTACCTCGCCCCGGTCATCCAGTTCGCGCTCGGCGTCCTCTACTTCCACGAGGACATGCCGGCCGGCCGGTGGGTCGGGTTCGGGCTCGTGTGGGTCGCCCTCGTCATGTTCACGGTCGAGGCGACCGGCCACCACCGGCGCCAGCTGCGGCTGTCGGCGCTCGCGTCCACGGCCTGACCTCAGGACCTGTGGCAGTCTGCGGACGTGAGCCTTCCCCGCCCCGAGATCGACCCCGACGGACTGCTCGAGTACTCGGTCGTCTTCACCGACCGCTCGCTGAACCACATGTCGAAGCGGTTCGTCGGCGTGATGCAGGACATCATCGACGTCCTGCGCACGACGTACGCCGCCGAGACGGTCGCGGTGGTCCCGGGTGGCGGCAGCTACGCCATGGAGGCCGTGGCCCGGCAGCTGGCGACGGGGCGGCGCTGCCTGGTCGTCCGCAACGGGCTGTTCTCCTACCGCTGGTCGCAGATCTTCGACGCCGGCTCGGTGGCCGGCGCGACGACGGTCTGCGCCGCGCGTCCGGTGACCGCTGAGCACCAGGCCCCGTGGACGCCGGCCCCGGTCGAGGAGGTGGTCGCGGCGATCGAGCGCGACCGCCCCGAGGTCGTCCTCGCGGCCCACGTGGAGACCGCGGCGGGCATGCTCCTGCCCGACGACTACGTCCGCACCCTGGCCGCCGCGACCCACGCCGTCGGCGGGCTCCTCGTCCTCGACTGCATCGCGTCGGGGGCGCTGTGGGTGGACATGGGCGACCTCGGCGTCGACGTCCTGCTCAGTGCTCCGCAGAAGGGCTGGAGTGGCTCGCCGTGTGCGGGGTTCGTGATGCTCGGCGAGGGCGCGCGCGCCCAGGTCATGGCGACGACGTCGACCAGCTTCGCGGTCGACCTGCAGAAGTGGCTGACGATCAGCGAGGCCTACACCCAGGGGCAGACGCCGTACCACGCCACCATGCCCACCGACACGCTCGCGCACGACGCCGCGCTCATGCTCGAGACCCGCGACGCCGGGCTCGACGTACTGCGAGGCGCCCAGGTGTCACTCGGCACCCGGGTCCGGGCCGTGCTCGCGGAGCGAGGCTTCCCCTCGGTCGCGGCGGACGGGTTCGCCGCCCCCAGTGTCGTCGTCGCCTTCACCGACGACCCCGACATCCGCAGCGGAGCGAGGTTCAAGCAGCGGGGCATGCAGGTGGCCGCCGGCGTACCGCTGATGTGCGGCGAGGGCGACGACTTCTCCACCTTCCGGGTGGGGCTCTTCGGCCTCGACAAGCTGACCGACGTCGACGGCACCGTGGCCCGGCTCGAGGCCCACCTCGATGGCTGAGCCGACGGAGCCCGAGGCCGGGTCGATCGGCGACTGGCTGAACCAGGACCCGAGCGACCCCGGGGAGGTGGCGCAGCGGTACGACGCCTGGGCGCAGGCCTACGACGCCGACCTGGCCTCGTGGTCCTACCAGGCCCCCGCGGTCGTCGCCGACACCGTCCTCACCCGCCAGCCGGCCGCCGGCTCGGTCCTCGACGTCGGGTGCGGCACCGGCCTCGTCGGCCAGGCGCTCCGGGCCCGGGGCTTCACGGGCCGACTGCTCGGCCTCGACATCTCCCAGGCGTCCCTCGACCTCGCCCGACAGGGCGGCACCTACGACTCACTCCGGGCCGCCGACCTCCAGCAGCGCCTCTACCTCGACGACGACAGCGTCGACGCCGTCGTCTGCGTGGGCGTGATGACCTACCTGCCGGAGGTCGAGGCGGTGTGGCGCGAGTTCGCGCGGCTGGCCCGGCCGGGCGGGCTGGTGGTCGTGACGCAGCGCGAGGACCTGTGGACCGACCGCGAGTGCCAGGCCGTGGTCGACCGGCTGCAGGGCGAGGGCGTGTGGACGGCGCTGGACGTCACCGGCCCGGCGCCGTACCTCCCGGAGGGGTACGGCGGCACGCCGGCGGTCGCCTGCTACTACCTGACCGCGCTCGTCGGCTGACCTCGGCCCCATCTGGGGGGTCCGTGGGCCGGTCCGTCAGGACTCGATGACAGATGTGCGGGATGCTGGGGAAGCGCACCGCGCTGGAGCTCGACCCAGTCCGAGCCGCGGGGCCGGCCGGTGACGTCCCGGCCAACCGAGAGGGTCCCCCGTGCCCAAGCCGACCGTGGTGCTGCTCGACATCATGATGCCGACCATGGACGGGCTGCAGGCCTACGAGCACCTGCAGGCGGACCCCACCACCCGCGACATCCCGGTCATCCTGTTCACCGCCAAGGGCCGTGCGGGGATGTGGCGCTCGGGGGACGCGGGCATCCGCGGCCTGATCCCCAAGCCGTACGACCCGATGGGACTCGGCGACCAGATCATCGAGATCCTCGGGTGGCAGGGAGCCGACTGGGACGCCGCCCCGTAGCCGGGGCGCGCCCGGGCGCGTGCCGTAGCCTCCGTTGAGGGGACGACGCGACGAACGGAGCTGACCGTGACCACCACGCCGACCAACCTGCTGGAGGACCTCGAGCCCGTCGTCGCCCAGAACCTCGACCGCCACCTGTCGATGGCGCAGGAGTGGCATCCCCACGACTACGTCCCGTGGAGCCAGGGCCGCGACTTCGCGTTCCTGGGCGGCGAGGACTGGGACCCCGAGCAGTCGCAGCTCTCCGAGACGGCCAAGGCCGCGATGTTCACCAACCTGCTCACCGAGGACAACCTGCCGTCGTACCACCGCGAGATCGCGACGCGCTTCGGACGGGACGGCGCGTGGGGCACGTGGGTGGGGCGGTGGACGGCGGAGGAGAACCGGCACGGCATCGTGATGCGCGACTACCTCGTCGTGACCCGCGGGGTCGACCCGGTCGAGCTCGAGCGGGCCCGGATGGACTACATGACGTCGGGCTACGACTCCGGCGACAAGACCGCGCTCGAGGCCGTGGCGTACGTGTCGTTCCAGGAGCTCGCGACCCGCGTCTCGCACCGCAACACCGGGAAGGTCACGGGCGACCCGATCGCCGACCGGATGCTGGCCCGGATCTCCAAGGACGAGAACCTGCACATGGTCTTCTACCGGAACATCGTCGCGGCGGCGCTCGAGATCGCACCCGACGCCACCATGCGCGCGATCGCCGACGAGGTGATCGGCTTCGAGATGCCCGGGGCCACGATGGCCGGCTTCCGGCGCAGCTCGATGATCATCGCGAAGGCCGGCATCTACGACCTCCGGCTGCACCACGACGACGTGCTGATGCCGGTGCTGCGGCACTGGGACGTCTTCGACCGCACCGACCTCGGGCCCGAGGGCGAACGCGCCCGCGAGGAGCTCGGCACCTTCCTCGCGGCCCTCGACCAGCAGGCCACCAGGTTCGTGGACCGGCGCGCCGAGAACCGCGCCCGGGTCGCCGCCCGCGACGACGGCGCGTCGCAGGACATCGTCGCCTCCTGACGCGCGGGTCAGCCGAGGTCCGGCCGGATCACCGTCATGCCGCCGGCCCCGGCGCCGGGCTCCCCCAACGCCGCCAGCCGCGCTCCGGCCTCGGCCAGACCGATCCGGTCGCGCAGCAGCCGGGCCGGGTCGATGGTGCCGTCGGCCACGCGCGCGAGCAGCTCGGGGTAGTCCGAGGCGGGCATCCCGTGGCTGCCCAGCAGCTGGAGCTCCAGGCCGAGCACCCGGCCCATGTCGACCCGCGGCGAGGCGTCGTCGCCGCCGAGCAGGCCGACCTGCACGTGTCGGCCCCGCGGCCGCAGGGACGCGACGGACGCCGCGAGGACCGCCCGGCTGCCGTACGCGTCGATCGACACGTCGGCGCCACCGATGCCGTCCTCGGGCGCGGGGATCGCGCCGAG
The DNA here is from genome assembly GCA_963791175.1 of uncultured Actinomycetota bacterium. Lineage (GTDB taxonomy): Bacteria > Actinomycetota > Actinomycetes > Propionibacteriales > Nocardioidaceae > Nocardioides. The sequence continues at coordinate 223,771 of CAWBRC010000002.1, read as the reverse complement.
CCGTACGGCGAGGGCGACCGACGTCGGGTCGGGATCGACCGCCAGGACCCGGGCGCCGAGGGCCACCGCGACCATGACCGCCGACAGCCCGACGCCGCCACACCCGTGCACGACGACCGTCTCGCCCGCGCGTACCCGAGCGACGTGGGCGACGGCCCGGTAGGCGGTCGCGAACCGGCAGCCGAGGCTGGCTGCCACCTCGCTCGCTATCCCCTCCGGCACCCGGACCAGGTTGAGGTCGGCCCGCGGGAGCGCCACGAGCTCGGCGAACGAGCCCCACTGCGTGAACCCCGGCTGCAGCTGGTCCTCGCACACCTGGCCCTCGCCGCGGACGCACGCCCGACACTGCCCGCACGCGAGCACGAACGGCGTCGTCACCCGGTCGCCGACCTCCCACCGGGTCGCCCCGGGCCCCGTCTCCACCACGATCCCGGCCAGCTCGTGCCCGGGCACGTGCGGCAACCGGATCTCCTCGTCGTGGCCCAGCCACCCGTGCCAGTCGCTCCGGCACAGCCCGGTGGCCTCGACGGCGAGCACCACCCCGTCGACCGGGCACGCGGGGTCCGGGGTGTCGGTCAGCTCCGGCGGCACGCCGAACGCCTCGATCACCACCGCCCGCATGGGGTCACCCTAGGCAACGCGGCGCCGTACGATGCGCGCATGGCTGACGTGCCCGAGCACCCCATCGCCTACACGGCCCTCCGACCCGGCACCCCCGTGCGGACGAACGACGGGCAGCAGTTCGCGACGGTCGAGGCCGTCCTGGTCGACGAGTTGGTCTCCGTCTTCGACGGCATCGTCGTGCAGACGCCCGACGGCACCCGCTTCGTGGACGCCGACCAGGTCGGCACGATCTACACCACCTACGTCGGCACCACCCTCTCCGCGGAGCAGGCCGCGGACCTCCCGCTCCCCGCGGGCTCGAACCTGATCGCCATCAAGCCGCCGAGGTCGATCGGCGCCAAGCTGGGCCGGATGTTCGGTCGCGGGAAGCGGAAGTAGACAGGCTCAGCTGTTCCCCAGCTCCTCGGCGAGCATCACGAGGATGCCGCTGGGGCCGCGCACGTAGGTGAGCTTGTACACGTCCTCGTACGTCGCCACGCCGCGCAGCGGGTGGCAGCCGTGCCGCGCGGCGATCTCGAGGGCCGCCTCGAGGTCGTCGACCGAGAAGGCCACGCGGTGCATGCCGATCTCGTGGGGCCGGGTCGGCTCCGTCTCGATCGCGTCGGGGTGGAGGTACTCGAAGAGCTCGAGCCGACCCTGGCCGTCCGGCGTCTGGAGCATGGCGATCCTGGCGTGGTTGCCGTCGAGGCCGACCGCAGTGTCGGCCCACTCCCCGCTGACGGTGTCCCGGCCGAGGACGTCGAGCCCGAGGTCGGTGAAGAAGACGATGGCCTCGTCGAGGTCGCGGACGGCGATGCCGACGTTCTCGAGCTTGATGGGCACGCGTGGCACGCTACCGAGTCGACGCGACCGGTCGCGTCAGCCGGCAGGGGAGTGCGAGGTTCATCGCACGGGGCCTTTCCCGAGCGTTTGGGCGCGCACCCCCGCCGGTACCTCTGCGACAGGCACGTGCGAGACCTCGTCATGCCCGGCGCGGGTCACCGATTCAGGTGATTGACCTCTCGCGGGCGGCGGGCAGACGATGCAAGACAGGTGTCCGCCGTCGTGGGCAACCGAGCTCGCCCGGGCACGTACGGAGTGGCCATGGCGCGCAGATCGGTCATCATCGGAGTCGCAGCAGTAGCGATGTCAACCGCCCTCGTGGCGGCAGGCGCGGAAGCGCGAGACCGGCCTTTCTCGACCAGCCGGATGGTGGTCCGCCCGGTGGTCGATCCGCTCGACACCGGTAACACCACCGGTGGTGGTGGGCAGTACAGCAAGGTGCAGATCGAGCGGTACCGGTGCGCGGTCGCGGCCGGCGCGGCGTACGGCTCGCCCACCGGTGCGATGGACATCTCGTGCAACGACGAGCAGCCCTACCGCCAGGACTTCAACCCCGACAACGAGCTCGCGATCGCCGTCAACCCCAAGGTACCGACGCACCTGCTGGCCGGGTCCAACGACTACTTCTACCGGTTCAACAACTCCACCGGCGTCCGCCAGGCGATCGTTCCGACGGGCTTCTTCACCTCGTTCGACGGCGGCGGCAGCTGGGTCGACGGCCAGGTCCCGATGCGCAGCGGCAACGGCGCGGGCGACCCCTCGCCCGCGTTCAACGGCAGGCTGTCAGGCAGCACGCCACAGACCGGCTGGGCGATGATGGCCCAGCTGGAGAACGTCGGCGGCCTCGGCGGCCCGTTCGTCTCCCAGGGTGACGTGTCGGTGAGCTACTCCCCGGACGGTGGCATCACCTGGAGCGAGGCGGTGACCGTGATGAAGGGCAACGGCGCGTCCCTCGGACCGGCGAACCGGGCGACCTTCTTCGACAAGGAATGGCTGACGGTCGACAACTTCCCCGCCTCGCCCTTCTACGGCCGCTCCTACGTGGTTGCGGCGCGTTACCTCAACGCCCTCCACGGCGCCTACGCCGAGTCCTCGGTGTACTTCGCCTACTCCGACGACGGTGGGCGCACCTGGTCGCAGCCGAAGGAGATCTCGGGATCGAACGCGCTGTGCACCGCGCAGAGCACCGGGCCCACGGGCGAGTGCGACGAGGACAGCTTCCCGATTCCGGAGGTGGCCCCCAACGGCGACCTGGTCGTGCACTTCGCGAACGCCAACATCGAGTCGGCCTGGGAGACCCCTGGGGAATACGAGCAGACCCTGCTCGCTGTGAAGTCCACCAACGGCGGTGCGAGCTTCAGCGCACCGGTGGTGATCGCCAACCTCGAGGACGGCGCGGCCGACACGCCGTGGAGCGTGATTGGACGGCAGACCGTGACCGGGCACCAGATCCGGTGGCAGTCGCCCGGCACCATCACCGCGGACCCGAGCAACCCCGCGCACTGGGTGGTGGTCTACAACGACAACTTCGCCGGCACGCATGATGCGGCTCCGGCGAGCTGCCTCGACGAGATCCCGGGTGAGGCACCGGACTACAACCCGTGCGGCGCCGTCACCGACACCAACATCTACATGGCCGAGAGCTGGGACGGCGGAGCGTCGTGGAACCCGCGGATCACGCTGGATGCGGCGCCCGGAGACCAGTGGTTCCCGTGGGCGGACTTCCGCTCCGACGGCTCGTTGGCGGTGGCGTACGACTCGAACGAGAACATCGCCGACCCGGGCGGGGACCGCGACGACACGTTCAACCACGTCTACCTGACGATCGCTCCGCGCACGCCGGCGAGCGGGGCGGCGGCGGTCACGGGCCGCGAGGTGCTGATCCCGAACGGCACGGGCCGGCAGCCGGCCGAGCAGGTCGACATCTCCGTCACGCACTGGGCCGGCCAGTACGTCCCTGAGAGCTGCGTGGCCGGCGATCTGCGGACCGGACGGCTACACCGATCCGCCGATCACCGATGCAGAAGGCAAGGACTGCAACGTCTTCGACGGTGACTACACCGGCCTGGCGGTGGGTCCGGACGACGCGGTCAACATCGTCTGGACCGGCCTCAACCGGTTCGTGGTCTCGCCGCAGATCGACGCCTACACCGGCCTGCCCCACGACGGCTACGCACAGGACGCGATGTTCGCCCGGCGGTAGCCAGCCAACACGAGAGCCCGGGTCTCCGCGGACGGTCCACGGAGAGCCCGGGCCGCGTGCGGTGGCGGAATGACTGGTCCTCTCCTTGTGCGGCCTGTCCTGCTCAAGTGCGTGCGGATCGGCCGTTGCGCGGCTGACTCTCCTGGCGCGATCATGGGATGTGGCCGACGCGCTGGCCCACAGCGAGCGGGCACGCGGAGCGGTCCTCATGCCTGAACGTCACATCACGGTGCAACGTCGGATGGCCGCGTCCACGGACTCGGTGTGGGCCCTGTTCGCCGACTTTCCGAATCTCGCGAGCCACTGGAGTGGCCTCCGGGCGACGAGAGCCATCGGCGACCGGACCAGCGGCGTGGGCGCTCGTCGCCGCGTTGACCTCAAGCCGATCGGCAGCATGGACGAGACAGTGACCGTTTGGGAGGACCGTCGCAGGATCGGCACAGAGAATCAGCCGAGTCCATCGGTGCCATTCAAGCGCGCCCAGTCCATCCTCACGTTCGAGTCCGACGACGATGGGACGTTGGCCACGTTCGACTATCGATACGTACCCAGGGGCGGTCCACTCGGCCGCTTGACCGGCCCACTGATCGACAGGATGTTGACCGCCACCTTCACCGACATGCTGGCCGCCACCGACGAGGCCGCGATCGCGAACGGCCCGCCTCAGTCCAGATAGCCCGTCTCGGGGTCGACCCGGGAGAGGAAGTCGCGGATCGACCGGATGAGGACGTCGTCGGTGAGGACGTCGTCCGGCGGTGGTTCCTGGCCCTCGGGCACGAACCGGGCCGGTGCGCCCATCGAGAAGCCGTAGCCGCGGTTCGGGCCGGTCACCCAGTCGCAGTGGGTGGTGCCGTCGTCGGTGGTGTGGATGCGGAAGGTCTCGCCGTCGACGACCAGCTCCCGGCGCCCGTCGGGGTCGCTCACTCGACGCGCAGCGGGCGGATCTGGCCGCTGGCCTCCTCGGGCGGCTCGACGCGGGCGGCCCGGGCGCGGGCCGCGACGTCGTCCGGGAACGGCGCCGAGCCGCGGCCGACCACGTGCACGCCGAGGACCTCCTCGGTGGCACGCAGCCGGCCGTCGACCCAGCAGCTCGTGCCAGATCCAGAGCAGCTTGCCGGTCGCGCCGATGACCGAGGAGCGCACCTCGAGGTCGCTGCCGGCGGAGACCTCGTCGAGGTAGCGGACGTGCGCCTCGACCGTGTAGAGCGAGGCGTCGTTCGCCTCGCGGTACGCCGGCCCGAGCCCGACCGCGTCCATGACCGCGTCGGTGGCGTGCCCGAAGACCAGCACGTAGTACGGCTCGGACAGGTGGCCGTTGTAGTCGATCCAGGCGTCCTGGACGGGCTCGCGCCAGACGACGGGCTCGGTGGTCACGCGCGGCCCGTGGCGCGCGCAGGATCGCGATCACGCCGCGGTCGCGCTCGGCCACGAGGTCGTCGATGCTGCGGCCGTCCGCCTCCCGTTCGCAGCCGTCGACGACGGCGTCGCGCAGCTCGGGGGTCAGCTCGGGCGCCTCCAGCCGGGTCCACGGGGACAGCAGCGAGGGGCCGAAGTGGTCGAGCATGTGCGCCATCCCGCCCTGGCCGCCGGCCAGGTGGAAGGTCAGCATCGGCCCCTGCAACGCCCACCGCAGCCCGGGCCCGTCGGTGATCGACAGGTCGATCTGCTCGACCGTGGCCTCCCCGGCCTCGACCATGTGCAGCGCCTCGCGCCACAGCGCCTCCTGCAGCCGGTTGGCGACGAAGCCCGGCACCTCCCGGTCCATCGTGATGACGGACTTGCCGGCGTGCCGGAAGAAGTCGCGAGGCCCAGGCGACCGCCTCGGGCGAGGTGCGCGGTGCCGCCGACCACCTCGACCAGCGGGATGAGGTACGGCGGGTTGAACGGGTGCCCGACCACGGTGCGCTCGGGTGCGCGCACTTGGTCTGCATCTCGCTCATGCCGTAGCCGGACGTCGACGACGAGATCACCACGTCGCCGGCGTCGCGGCGTCGATGTCGGCCAGCAGCGTGCGCTTGAGCTCGAGGTCCTCCGGCGCGCTCTCCTGGACGAAGTCCGCCTGCGCGCAGGCCGCCGCCAGGTCGGGCTCGACGGTGAGGTTGTCGATGCTCGCGCCCTCGGCCAGGCCGAGCTCGGTCAGCGCCGGCCAGGCCGCGCTCGACCAGGTGCCGCAGCCGCTGCCTCGGCGTCCTCGGCGCGGGTCCCAGGCCACCACGCGGTAGCCCCGCGCCAGGAAGTAGGCCACCCAGCCGCCGCCGATCACCCCGGCGCCGACGCAGGTGACGGTCCGGACGTCCTCCGGTGCCGGCCGGCCGACCGGGAGCTCATCGGGGCTTGAGCGCGAGGATCTCGCGGCCCTCGTCGGGGGTGGCCACGTGGGCGCCCATGCTCTCCACGATCGTCCTGCGCCCGCTCGACCAGCTGCGCGTTGGTCGCCTTCACGCCCTTGCTCAGGTAGAGGTTGTCCTCCAGCCCGACCCGGACGTGCCCGCCGAGCAGCACCGACTGCGCCACCCACGGCATCTGCATCGGGCCCAGCGCGAACGACGCCCACACCGCGTCCCGGGGCAGCTGGTTGACCATCGCGGCCAGCGTCAGCGGGTCGGCCGGCGCGCCGTACGGGATGCCCATGCAGAGCTGGTACATCGCCGGGGCGTCGATCAGCCCCTCCTCGACCAGCGTCCTGGCGAACCACAGGTGGCCGGTGTCGAAGATCTCCATCTCGCACCGGACGCCGAGCTCCTGGATCTTCTTGGCCCCCTCGCGCAGCATGTCCGGGGTGCTGACGTAGACCAGGCTGCCCTCGCCGAAGTTGAGGCTGCCGCAGTCCAGCGTGCAGATGTCGGGCAGCAGCTCCTCGACGTGCGGGAGCCGGTCGACCCCGCTCACCAGGTCGGTGCCCTCGACGAAGCGTCGTCGGGTCGTGCGGGTCGAGCACCAGGTCGCCGCCCATCCCGGCGGTGGTGTTGATGATGACGTCGACGTCGGAGGCCCGGATCCGCTCCACGACCTCGCGGTACAGCGCCACCTCCCGCGACCCCTTCCCGGTCTCGGGGTCGCGGACGTGGATGTGCACGATCGTGGCCCCGGCGCGGGCCGCGGCGATGCCGGACTCGGCGATCTGCTCCGGGGTCACCGGCACGTGCTCGGAGCGGCCGACGGTGTCGCCGGCGCCGGTCAGCGCGCAGGTGATCATGACGTTGCGGTTCACGGCTGCTTCTCCTCCATCTGGATCGACAGGTGGTCAGCGGCCCTTCCAGACCGGCTTGCGCTTCTCGGCGAAGGCCTTGAACCCCTCGAGGCCGTCCTCGGAGGTGTAGAGCGTCGCCACCGTCGGGAGGCGTGCTGGTCGTGACCAGGTCCATGCGCCTCCTGGAACCGCAGGGACTCCGCGGCCCGCGCGGTCTCCTTGATCGCGGCGAAGACCAGGGGCGGCCCGGAGGCGAGCAGCCGGGCGGTCTCCCAGGCGCGGGCCCGCACGGCCTCCTCGTCGGGCAGCACCTCGTTGACCACGCCCCAGCGCGCCGCCTCCGAGGCGGGCATCCAGCGTCCGGTCAGGAGCAGCTCCATCGCGACGTGGTACGGCATCCGCTTGGGCAGCTTGATCGTCGCCGCGTCCGCGAGGGTGCCCGCGTTGATCTCCGGGCAGGCCGAACTGGGTGGCCTCCGAGGCGTAGATCAGGTCGCACGACGAGCGCCAGCTCGAAGCCGCCCCCCATCGCCAGGCCGTGGACCGCGGCGATCACCGGCTTGTTGAGGTCGGGCAGCTCCTGGAGCCCGCCGAAGCCGCCGACGCCGTAGTCCCCGTCCACCGCGTCGCCGTCGGCCGCGGCCTTGAGGTCCCAGCCCGCGCAGAAGAACTTGTCGCCCTCGGTGCGCACGATCGCCACCCGGAGCGTCGGGGTCGTCGCGGAAGCGCCGCGAAGACCCGCCCATCTCCCGGCTGGTCGCCAGGTCGATGGCGTTGGCCTTCGGCCGGTCGAGGGTGACCTCGAGGACGCCGTCCTCGACCCGGGTGTGGAGTACGCTCGGACACGGGTCAGGCTCCCAACGGCCGCAGCAGCGACCGGCTGATGATGTGTCGCTGGATCTCCGAGGTGCCGTCCCAGATCCGCTCGATGCGCGCATCGCGCCAGATCCGCTCCAGGGGCAGCTCGTCCATCAGTCCCATCCCGCCGTGGATCTGGATCGCCTCGTCGGCGACCATCGCCAGCATCTCGGTGGCCTTGAGCTTGGCCATCGCGATGTCGGAGTCGGTGGCCGTGCCCTGGTCGTACTTCCACGCGGCGTGCAGCGTCATCAGCTCGGCGGCCCGCAGCTCGGTGGCCATGTCGGCCAGCTTGAAGCCGACCCCCTGGAACCGCCCGATCGGCTGCCCGAACTGCTCGCGGGTGGCCGCGTGCCGGATCGAGAGCTCGAGCGCCCGCTCGGCCCGGCCGAGGCAGGACGCCGCGACCTGGAGCCGGGTCGAGCCGAGCCAGGTCGCCGGCCAGCTCGAACCCCTTGCCCTCCTCGCCGAGCAGCGCCTCGTCGCCCGACGCGCACGTCGTCGAAGTCGAGGATCGAGTTGGTGTAGCCGCGGTGCGAGACGTTGCGGTAGCCGTCGTGCACGGCGACACCCGGGGTGTCGAGGTCGACCAGGAACGTCGACATCGTCGCGCGCGTCCGGCGTCGTCTGACCCCGGTCACCGCCACCAGGATCACGAAGTCGGCCTCGTCGGCGTGGCTGATGAAGTGCTTGGTCCCGCGGATCCGCCAGCCCCGCCACGACGGCCGTCGCGGGTGGCCTTGGTCCGCATGCCGCGCATGTCGGAGCCGGCGCCCGGCTCGGTCATCGCCAGGCAGTCGATCTTCTCGCCGCGCACGCACGGGTAGAGGTAGCGCTCGCGCTGCGCCTCGGTGCCGGCGAGCAGGATGTTGGACGGTCGGGCGACGCCGGTGTAGTGCAGCGCGTAGTTGGCCCTGCCGAGCTCCTTCTCGTAGAGCACCCACGTCACCGTGTCGAGGCCGGCGCCGCCGACCTCCTCGGGCATGTTCGCGGCGTAGAGACCGGCGGCCAGCGCCTTGGTCGCGGATCTGGGCGGCGAGCTCGGGCCGCAGCACGCCGGTGCGCTCGACCTCCTCCTCGTGGGGGTAGAGCTCGCGCTCGACGAACGCGCGCGTCACCTCCACGATGCTGCGCTGCTCGTCGGTCAGCCCGAAGTCCATGCCGTGAGTCTCCTGCAGTGCGGTGGTGGTGTGGTCAGCCCCGGGCCAGAGCGGCCGCGGCGGCGCCCCGTCCGGTCCGGACGGCGCCCTCCATGTAGCCGGCGACCCACTGGTCGGAGCCGCAGACGTAGAACGGCGGCTCGTGGGTGCCGTGCAGCGGGCCCGACGGCCTCGACGTCACCCGGGCGCCAGTTGGTGACGTAGCCCTGGGTCCAGGGGTCGGTGCCCCACAGCCGGGTCCAGGTCTGCAGCGGCGAGGTCGCCTCCGGCCCGTAGAGCTCGGCGATCTGGTCGAGCGCCTCGCGGGTCCGGGTGGCCGGGTCGGTGCGCCGCGAAGGCGGCGTACCGCTCGGGCGGCACCAGCGCCGACAGCACGCCGTGCTGCTGCGGCCAGGTCGAGCCGAGCACGCCCTCGCTCTCGGCCAGCGCGTTCTGCCCGCGGTCACGCCAGAACGGCTCGTCGTACGCCGCCACGAACTTCGCGGCCCACGCGTGCCGCTGTCGCCGCAGCGACGTCAGCCGGGCCTCGCTCACGCCCTCGATCTCGCAGGTCCCGCGCCGGGCCGGCCGGCACGGCGATCACCACGGCGTCGGCGCGGTAGGACCTCGCCCTCGTGGGTCGTGACCGTGCTCCCCTGCGCGCCGATCCGGATGCCGCCGCACCGGCGTCGACAGGCGGACGTCGCGCAGCGCCGCCGCCATCGTCAGCGCCACCGTGGCGGAGCCCTCGGCGACGCGGAGGTTCTCCCACTGCTCGACGTCGTAGCTGCCGGTGGTGCCGCCGACCACGATCTTGCGGGCGTAGGCGAACAGGCTCTGCCGCTCGATCGAGCCGTCGGAGAGGCTCAGGTGGACCAGCTCCCACAGCCGCAGCACGTGCGGGCGTCGCGCCGACCTCGCGCAGCCAGTCGCCGACGCTGAGCCGGTCCAGCCGGCCCAGGTCGGGGCACGACCACGGGTCGTCGGGGTCGATCGAGGCGAGCACCTTCTCGAGCGCCGCCTCCACCTCGTCGTACGACGCGCGGTCGGCCGGCGTGCACCACGACGGCCACTCGCCGACGTCGACGGACTCGGGCACCTGGCGGGTGATCTCGCCCGGCTCCGCGACGTACGACGCGGTCAGGGTCAGCCCGAGCTCCTCGACCAGGCCGAGGTAGCTGGTGTGGGCGTTGCCCACCACCTCGCCGCCGAGCTGGACGCGGCGGCCGTCGGGCGAGCTCGACCTGCTCGACCCGGCCGCCGACCCGGTCGCGGGCCTCCAGCACGGTGACCTGGGCGCCCGCCGGCCTCGAGGTCGCGGGCCGCGGACAGGCCGGCCAGCCCGGCGCCCACGACGACGACGTCGGGACGGCTCACCTGAGCACCACGGTGTGCTCGGGCAGCCAGCCCATCTCGACCCGGTCGCCGGAGTTCCAGCGGTCCTCGGCCCGCATCCGCGGGAGGTTCTGCTCCAGGACGGTGAGGCGTGAGGTCGGGGGCGATCGAGACGAGGTACTGGGTGGTGGCGCCGTGGTAGGTGGTCGCCACGATGGTGCCGGGCAGCCGGAACATCTGCGGGCGTCAGGTCGCTGAGCCAGACCTTCTCGGGCCGGACGGCGATGCTGACGCGCGTCACCCTCGGCCGAGCCCTGGTGCTCCGGCGCCGGGATCCTGAGCGTCGGCGAGACGCAGACGCAGCCCTCGGACCAGGTGCCGCTCATCAGGTTGCTGGTGCCGATGAAGCCGGCGGCGAAGACCGACGTCGGGTGCTCGTAGACGTCCTCGGGCGTGCCGCACTGCTCGATGACGCCCTCGTTCATGATCGCGACCCGGTCGCTCATGCTGAGCGCCTCGTCCTGGTCGTGGGTGACGAAGAGGAAGGTGATGCCGACCTCGCGCTGGATCGCCTTGAGCTCGGCCTGCATCGCGTGGCGCAGCTTGAGGTCGAGCGCGGCCAGCGGCTCGTCGAGCAGCAGCACCTTGGGCTCGGTTGATCAGCGCCCGGGCGAGCGCGACGCGCTGCCGCTGGCCGCCGGAGAGCCGGCTGGGCCGCTCCTTGCCGCGGTCGCCGAGCTCGACCAGCTCGAGCATCTCGGACACGTGCTGGTCGATCGTGCGCTTGTCGAGACCGTTGCGGCGCAGCCCGAAGCCGACGTTGCCGCGGACGTCGAGGTGCTCGAAGAGCGCGTAGCTCTGGAAGACCGTGTTGACGTCGCGCTTGTGCGGGGGTGTGCTGGTCACGTCCTCCCCGTCGACGGTGATCGTGCCCGACGTCGGGTCGCTGAAGCCGGCGATCATCCGCAGCGTGGTGGTCTTGCCGCAGCCGGACGGGCCGAGCAGCGAGAAGAACTCACCGCTGGCGAGGTCGAGGTCGAGGTCGTCGACGACGGTCGCGCCGTCGAAGACCTTGGTCAGGCCGCGCAGCGACACCGATGGTGTCGTCACGGTCTTCTCGGTCGTGTCGGTGACGGTGCTCAACGGTGATCGCCTCCCGTGATCAGGTCCAGGCTGGAGGACCCGCGAGCGAGCACGCGGGGTACGACGAGCGCGGCCACGATGAGCAGGCCGGAGGCGAGCAGCATCAGCGTGCCGATCGCGTTGATGGCGGGTGAGACGCCGAACCGGATCGAGGAGTACACCCGGACCGGGAGCGGCTGCGGGTCGACGCCGGTGGTGAAGAAGGCGAGCACGAAGTCGTCGAAGACCAGCGCGAAGACGAGCAGCCCGGCGCCGACCAGGGCCGGGACGAGGGTCGGCAGGATGACCAGGCGCACGGCCTGGAACGGCGTGCAGCCGAGGTCGCGGGCGGCCTCCTCGACCTCCAGCGCGACGCCGGCCAGCCGACCGCGGACGATCACCGTCACGTAGGCGATCGAGAAGGTGATCTCGGCCAGGATGACCGTGGTCATCGAGAGCTTGAGCCCGATGCCCGTGAAGAGCAGCAGCGCGGCCACGCCGGTGACGATCTCGGGCGTGACGAGCGGGAGCAGCGTGACCGCCCCGATGACCCGGCCCCGGCGTGACCGGACCCGCTCGAGGCCGAGGGCCAGCATCGTGCCGAGCACGAGCGAGGCGAGCGTCGCGACGGTGGCGATCTTGAGGCTGGCCACAGAGCGAGTCGATCAGGGCGCTGTCGTGGATCAGCGTCGTCGTACCAGCGCAGGCTGAAGCCGGAGAAGGACGACAGCGACTTCGTGTCGTTGAAGCTGAACAGCGCCACCGCCAGGATCGGCAGGTAGAGCCAGGCGAAGAAGACCACGGTCACCACGACGGGGACCAGCGGCTTGCGCTCCAGCTTCCCGCGCGCCATCAGGACTCCCGGCCTCGGGTCGAGGTGGCGCGGAGGTAGATGACCATCAGCACGGTCAGCGCGGCCATCAGGCCGACGGTCAGCGCCGAGCCGAGCGGCCAGTTCTGGCCCTCGACGAACTGCTGCTGGACCAGGTTGCCCATCATGTAGGTGCTGGCGCCGCCGAGCAGCTGCGCGCTGACGAAGTCGCCGAGCGCCGGCAGGAAGACCAGCAGCACGCCGCCGTACAGCCCGGCCCGGGTGGCGGGCAGCGTCACGTGAAGAACGTGCGGACCGGGCCGTGGTAGAGGTCCTTGCCGGCCTCGATGAGCGACACGTCGAGCCGCTCGAGCGAGGCGTAGACCGGCAGGATCATGAAGACCACGAAGCCGTAGACCAGCCCGCCGATCACCGCCCACGGGGTGTTGAGGAAGGTGATGCCGTCGCTAGCCCGAGCCCGCGCAGCGCGCTGTTGACCAGGCCGTCGTCGGAGAGCAGCGCCTTCCAGGCGTACATCCGGATCAGGTAGCTGGCGAAGAAGGGCACGACGATCGCGGCGATCAGGGCGTTCTTGTAGCGGCCGCCGTGCAGGGCGATGACGTAGGCGACCGGGTAGGCGATCAGGACCGAGATGACCACCGTCGCGACGGCGTACGTCAGGGAGCGCAGGAACAGCTCGAGGTAGACCTCGTTCCAGATCGCGCGGTAGTTGGCGGTGCTGGTGGCGAAGACCGGGTAGCCGTCGTTGGTCGTGCGCCCGAAGGAGAGCAGCACGACGATCACCATGCTGCTGACGAAGAACGTCACCATCCACGCGGTCGGCAGCGCGAGCAGCCACCCCCAGAGCGTCGTCCGCTGAGCGGACCGCGGCGCCTTCGCCTTCGCGGTCCCCTCGGCTCGATGGCCTTCGTGGCCTGCGCGGTGGCCACCTCAGCTCGCCTTCACTTCGGTCCACATCGCCGCGCGGCGCTGGGTCTCGTCGGCGCCGAGGAGGCGGAAGACGTTCTCGTTCTCCAGGTCGGAGATCTCGACGTTGCAGGCCGGCACGTCCTTGGCCAGGTCCGCGAACGCCGGCAGCGCGTCCTTCACCGGGAACGGGTAGTAGAGGTAGTTCATGTTCTTGATGGCGTTCTCGGGCCGCAGCAGGTAGTCGATGAACAGCATCGCGGTGCCGGGGTGCTGGGCGTTGGTGGGGATCACGTAGGCGTCGGAGTTGATCGGGACGCCCTCGCTCGGCGACTCGAAGTCGAACTGCGTCGGGTCCTTGGCCAGCCCCTGCCGGAGGTAGAGGAAGTCGCCGCTCCACATGTGGTGCACCCACGCGTCGCCGCTCGATCATGTTGTTGACGTCGTCGGAGGAGTACGCGCGGAGGTACTCCTTCTGGCTGATCAGGAGCTTCTTGATCTCCTCCAGCTCCGCCGCCTTGGCGGTGTTGACGTCGTAGCCGAGCAGCAGCGCGGCCATGGCCAGCGCCTCGTCCTGGTCGTCGAGGGTGAAGATGTGGCCGCGGGCCTCGTCGTTCCAGAGGTCGTGCCAGCTGTCGGTCATCGACGACACCTTGTCGGTGCGCCAGCCGATGCCGGTCTTGTAGACCGTGAACGGGACCGACACCTGCGACCCCTCGTCGTACCACGGGTCGTTGAAGTAGGAGCCGGAGTAGAAGACCTGGTCGGCGTTCGTGCAGCTGGGCGTGGTCGATGGCGCGGAGCTTGCCCTCGCGGCGGAGCTTGACCACCCACTTGGCGATCGGGAAGACGATGTCGTACTGGTTGCCGGCCGCGATCTTGGCGTACATGCCCTCCATCGAGTCGTAGTTGGACTCGATGATCTTGACGCCGTACTCCTCCTGGAAGCCCTTGACGCACCCTCGGGGCGAGGTAGTCGGCCCAGTTGAAGTAGACGAGGTCGCCGTCGATCTCGGCCTTCGCCGAGGGCGGCAGCGGGGCGTCGACCGGGGCGTCGTCGCGGATGTAGGCGCAGCCGGGCAGCGTCAGCGACGCGCCCAGCGCCAGGCCACCGGTCAGGAAGCCGCGCCTCGACGGGCGAGGCAGCACGAGACCGTGGCGCGGGATCATCGCCGTCGGCCCCGTCCTCGAAGGCCGCGGGCGCCGGGAGCGGCCCGTCGTGGCCGACCAGGATGCCGACGGTGGTGGCGATCGTGGCGCGCGCCTCCTCGAGCCCGAGGTTGGGGTCGCTCGCCAGGACCCGCGCCCCGAGTCCGTCGGTGAGGGCGACCGCCGTCTCGGCCAGCGACCGCGGGTCGAGCGTGGTGTCGAAGACCCCGGCGGCCACGCCCGTCGCGGACGATGTCGGCCACGGTGACGTAGAGGTCCTCGTAGAGCTCGGCCCCGACCTTGGCGAGGTGCGGGTCGCGGATGCAGAGCAGGGCCAGCTCCTGCCAGAGCAGCCACTCGTGCGCGCGCTGCTCGTCGCTGGGCAGGCACCGGTCGAGGAAGGACGACAGCCGCTCGGCCGGGCCCTCGCCGGCGCCGGCCATGGCGCGCTGGTTGAGCTCGGCCGAGACCGCGTGGGAGTACGTCAGCACCTCGCCGAAGAGGAGCTCCTTGGTGTCGAAGTGGTAGTGCAGCAGCCCGGCCGACACCCCCGCCGTGCGGGCGATCGAGGCCATCCGGACCTGGGCGAGGCCCGTCGCGGACGATGCAGTCGGCGGCCGCGGCGAGGATCCGGGTCCGCGCCTCCGCGGCCGCCTGCTCGCGCTGGGTGACCGCGCGGGGCGCACCGGTCGCGGCGCGTGCCGTGCTGCCTGACATCCGGCCTCCAGGATGTTTGACTGTTCAGTCAGTCAGCGATGCTAGGGTCGTCACGTGAGGCGTCAAGGGCCGTCCGCCGGGTCGTCGACCGGCGCGTCCGGGGCCGGGGTCGACCGGCTCGACGCCCTCTTCTCGCCGCGGACCGTGGCCATCGTCGGGCGCCAGCGACGACTCCGCGAAGTGGGGCCACATCCTCGCCCAGCGGGCGCTCGTCGTCGCCGGGCGACCGCACCGTGCTGCTCGTCAACCGGCGCGGCGGCGAGGTGCTCGGACGAGCCGACCTACCCCTCCGCGCAGGCCGCGGCCGCGGCCCACGACCGCAGCGTCGACCTGGCCGTGGTGTGCGTGCCGGCCGGCGGGCTTCGTGGCCGTCGGTGACCGACGCCGTCGCGGCCGGTGCCCGGGCGATCGTCGGCGATCACCGCCGGACTCTCCGAGGCGGGTGCCGAGGGCGCCCGGCTCGAGGCCGAGGCGCTGGCGATCGCACGCGACGCCGGTGCGGTGCTGGTCGGTCCCAACTGCCTCGGCGTCGTCGACACCACGACCGGCCTCCAGCTGGCGCACGCCGTCCTCCCCGCCGGCGACGTGGCCGTGCTCAGCCAGAGCGGCAACCTGGTCCTCGACCTCGCCGGCCTCCTGGCCGACCGCGGGCTGGGCGTGTCCCGCTTCGTCTCGCTCGGCAACCAGGCGGACCTGGGGCTCGTCGACTTCCTGCGCGCCTGCGTCGACCACGACGGGACGCGGGCCGTCGCCGTCTACACCGAGGACGTCGTCGACGGGCGCGCCTTCCTCGACGCCGCCCGCGCACTGCGGGACGCGGGCAAGCCGCTGGTCCTGCTGGCCCCCGGTCGCACCGAGGCGGCGGTGCGCAGCGCGGCCTCCCACACCGGCTCGCTCACCAGCTCCTCGATGGTCGTCGACGCCGCGTGCGCGGCGGTCGGGGGCGCACCGGGTGGACCACCCGACCCAGCTGGCCGACCTGCTGCGTCGCCCTGCGCGCGCCGCGGCGGATGCCCGGCCGCCGGGTCGCGATCCTCACCGACGGTGGCGGGCACGGCGCCGTGGCCGCGGACGCGCTCGCCGCGGCCTCGGGGCTGCGTGGTCCCGGTGCTGACAGGCGATCGTCACCAGCGAGCTCGAGGCGGCGCTGTGGACCCAGGCGACGGTCACCAACCCGGTCGACCTCGCCGGCGCGGGCGAGCAGGACGTCGCGAGCTACGCCCGGGGCGTCCGCGACGCTGCTGGCCTCCGACCAGGTGGACGGCGTGCTGCTGACCGGCTACTTCGGCGGCTACTCGACCGAGCAGTCCAACCTCACCGAGGCCGGAGCTGGCCGCGGCCCGCGCAGATGGCCGACGCCGTCGCGGCCCAGGACAAGCCGCTCGTCGTGCAGACGATCTACCCGGACAGCCCGGCCAGCCAGGTGCTGCGGGCCGCGGGCAGTCCCGGTGCACCGCGACGTCGACCGCGCGTGCGCGGTGCTGGCCGGCCTCGTCGAGCACCCCGCCGACGGCCTCGGCGAGGCGCTGCCGGCCCGCGGCGCCGCCGGTCACCGACACGTCGTACGACGCCGCGCGGGCGCTGTTCGCCGAGGCCGGTGTCGCCTTCCCGGTCGCGGTGTCGGTCGCCGACGCGCGCCGGGCTCGAGGCCGCGCTCGCCGCCGGTCGGGCTTCCCGGTCGTCCTCAAGGCGACCGGCCGCCTGCACAAGTCCGAGGGCGGCGGGGTCGTCGTCGGCCTCGCCGACCGGGACGCGGCGCGGGCGGCGTACGCCGACCTGGTCGCGCCGGCTGGCGCCGCCGGCGGTCTCCGTCGAGGCCATGGCCGACCTCGCCGACGGCGTCGAGCTGATCGTGGGCAGCGTGCGCGACCCGAAGTTCGGCGCGGTCGTCATGGTCGGGCTCGGCGGGCGTCTTCACCGAGGTGCTCGGCGACACCGCCTGCGCCATCGCGCCGGTGTCGGTCGACGCCGCCCGGGCGCTCCTGCTGTCGCTGCAGGGCGCTCCGCTGCTCCTCGGCGACGCGCGGGCGTCGCGCCGGTCGACCTGGACGCGCTGGCCGAGTGGTCGCGCGCGTCTCGCTGCCTCGCCGCGGCGCACCCCGAGCTCGTCGAGCTCGAGCTCAACCCGGTGCTCGCCGGTCCTCGCGGCGTGCTGGCCCTGGACGCGCGCGTCGTCCTCGGCTGAGCGGGTCAGACGGTGCTCGACGTCGCGCAGGTAGCGCTGGTCGAAGCTGTAGACCCACGAGTCCTTGGCCGGGAAGACGCCGTGCTCGAACGCCCGCGAGGTCACGCCGCGCTGGACCCGCTCGCAGGCGTCGTTGTCCTGCCGGGTCACGCGCTCGTTGAACTCGATGACCGGCGACGGGTCGAACTCGGGGTCCTCGAAGCGCCTCGGGGCTGAAGAGGTACTCCGTGACCAGCCGGCAGCTCTGCGGACCGGTCGGGAACACCGCGGTGGCCAGGCAGCTGGAGCCGTCGACGTCGAGGAACATCGTGGGGTAGACCATCGGCGCCGTAGTAGGACTCCGGGTCGCCGTCTGGCCCTTGAAGCCCGGCAGCAGGGGCAGCCGCAGCCGCGGGTCGTCGACGATCGCCGGTGCGGCCGTCGGCCAGCGAGACGCCGCCGTCCTCGCGACCGCTCTCGAAGATGTCGCCCTTCTTGTACGCCGGCACGACGGCCACCAGCTCGGGGTGGATCGGTCGGGCAGTGCAGGCACTCGTTGTAGTTCTCGAGGACGATCTTCCAGTTGGCCTGCACCTCGTTGGTGGTGACGTGGCCGATCGCGCAGGTCGGCCAGCCCGACCCGGGCCAGCTCGAGCGGCTCGTCCTGCTGGTCGGCGAGTGCTCGAGCGAGCGGCTCGGGGCTCCTCGCGGGAGAGGTTGACGAAGACGAACCCCTCCCAGACGTCGACGTGGACCGGCCACAGCGAGGTCGACTCGCGGTCGATCTCGTCCTTCTCGATCATCGGCGTGGTCACGAGCGACCCGTCCAGGGCGTAGCCCCAGGCGTGGTAGGGACAGCGCAGGTGGGTGCGCACCTCTCCCTGCTCGTCGTCGCAGATCCGGGAGCCGCGGTGCCGGCAGACGTTGTAGAAGGCGCGGATCTCGCTCGTCCTTGCCGCGCACGACCAGGATGCTCTCGTCGGCGATCTCGACGCGCAGCCAGGTGCCCGGCTTGGCCACCCGCTCGGCTCGCCCGACGTAGACCCAGTTGCGGTAGAAGACCCGCTCCGTGTCGACGGCGTAGGTCTCGTCGGAGTGGTAGGCCACCCCGGGCAACGTCCTCCGGATCTCAGTGGCCATTCGCTAACTGTACAGTCAGTCAGTTGCCTCTGTCATGGGTCGGCTCCGCGGCCGGTTCCGGTGGTCGATCGTCCGGGACCCGGGTTAGCGTCGCGCGGTGGCCACCTACACCACCCAGCCGCTGACGCCCTCGACCTGGGCCGACTTCGCCGCGCTCGTCGAGGCGAACAACGGCGTGTGGGGCGGCTGCTGGTGCATGGGCTTCCACCCCGAGGGCGTCGGGCAGGGGCACACCCCCGAGGTGAACCGCGCGGCCAAGCTGGCGCACACCCAGCGCGGGTCGGTCCACCAGGTCCTGGTGTACGACGGCGACGCGTGCGTGGGCTGGTGCCAGTACGGCTCCCCCGCCGAGCTGCCGCACATCAAGAACTCCGCGGCGTACGAGCGGGGTGCCGAGGCGCCGCCGGACTGGCGGATCGGCTGCATCTTCACCGGCAGCAAGCACCGCGGCCAGGGCGTGGCCCGGGCCGCCGTGGCCGGGGCGCTCGAGGCGATCCGCGCCGCCGGCGGCGGCGTCGTGGAGGCCTACCCGGAGCAGACCGTTGACCGGCCGCCGCAGCGTGGCGCCTACCTGCACACCGGCCCCGAGGAGCTGTACGCCGACTTCGGCTTCGTGCGGGACCGGCGGATCGCCAAGTGGCGGTGGGTGATGCGCGCCGAGGTGTGAGCGGCGCTCACGCGGTCCTGGACCACGGCCGGGTGGCCCAGCGCCGGGCGCGGAGCTGCCGCGCCTGCCGGCGGTTCCGCCGGGTGGCGGCGTCACCGAGGCGGTGCTCCATGTGGGCGCGGGCGAGGGCGGGGTTGCTGATCATGCGAGCTGCTCCTTCTGGTGGTGGGCGAGCGCCGACGCGACGTGGTCGGCGACGAAGGCGGCGTCGTCCTGGACGAAGCCGAGGAGGGCGGAGCCGCGGGTGTGCTGCCACGGCAGGCCGACGAAGGACACACCGGGCACCTCGGTGATGCCGCGGCGGTGGACGACGCGGCCCTCGGCCACGACGCCCGGCACGTCGATCCACGAGTGGTCCTGGCGGAAGCCGGTGGCCCAGACGACGGTGGCGGCGCGGACCGGGTCGCCGGCCGCGAACTGCACCGAGCCGTCGACCACGCACGTGGCGCGGGGCCGGACGGTGACGCCCGCCCGGCGCAGCCGCTTCAGCGGGGTGCCGATGACCAGGTCGCCCCGGGCCCGCATCCGGCGCGCGAGGCGCGAGTCGGGCGTCCTGGTGATCACCCCGAATCGGGTCAGCCACCAGAACAGGTCGCGCCCGAGCACGCGCTGCGGAAGCTCGAGCTGCTCGGCGCCCACGGACAGCGTGACCTGGTGGGTGGCGGCGAGCTCGAGGGCGATCTGGCGCCCGGAGTTGCCGCCGCCGACCACCAGGACCGGGCCGGGTGGGACGTCGGCCGGCCGCCGGTACGCCGAGGTGTCGAGCTGGACCACGTCCGGCCCCAGGCCGTTGGCCAGGGCGGCGGGCACCAGCGGGACCTGGAACGGGCCCGTGGCGACGACGACCTGCCGCGCCCGGAGGGTCCCCTGCGAGGTGTGCAGCACGAACCCGTCGACCGTCCGCTGCAGCCGGCGCACCGCGCAGCCCAGCTGGACCGGCAGCTCGAACCGTTCGGCGTACGCCGCCAGGTAGTCGGCCACCTCGTCCTTGGACGGGTGGCTGCCCGCGGGCGCCGGGAACGGCAGGCCCGGGAGACCGTCGTGCTCGGCCGGGGTGAACAACCTCAGCGAGTCCCAGCGCGTGCGCCACGCGTGACCGAGCTCCGGAGCGGCGTCCACCACGAGGAAGCGCAGGTGGTGGCGGCGCAGGTGGTGGGCCGTGGCGAGGCCGGCCTGGCCACCGCCGACGACGATCACGTCGTACTGGTCGTTCATCGGTGAGTCCTTTCGAGGAGAGGCCCCGAACGCTAGGAACCAGGGGCGTCCCGCCGCGCCGGTGAAATCGCCGGGATGCCCGCCGGGACTCCGACCCGGTGACGAACCCGGCGACGAACCCGGCGATTTCCCCGGCGCGACCCCGGCGGTCCCGACGGGAGGCTCGGCACGTCCGAACCCACCGCCTCCAGGAGGACCCGTGTCCACCAGCCACGCACCCGCCGCCGCGGGTCACCACCACCCCGAGCCGCCCGAGGCGCGCCGTCCCTGGACGGTGCTCGGCCTCATGCTGGCCGCCCAGTTCATGGTCGTCCTCGACGTCAGCGTCGTGAACGTCGCGCTGCCCAGCATCGGCGCCGACCTCCACCTCAGCTCCTCGTCCTACCAGTGGACGGTGAGCGCCTACGTGCTGCTCAGTGGCGGCCTGCTGCTGCTCGGCGGCCGGCTGGCCGACCTCGTCGACCGGCGCACGGTGTTCCTCACCGGCCTGACCCTGTTCACCGGCGCCTCGCTGGCCAGCGGGTTCGCCGGCGACGCCACCGCCCTGGTCCTGTCCCGCTCCGCGCAGGGCGCCGGGGCCGCCCTGCTCACCCCGGCCGCGCTCTCCGTGGTCATGACGACGTACGCCGGCCGCCAGCGCGCCACCGCCCTGGCTGTCTGGGGCACGGTCGGCAGCATGGGCATCGCCGCCGGCGTGCTCTTCGGCGGGATCCTCACCAGCGCGTTCGACTGGCGCGCGGTCTTCTTCGTCAACGTCCCGATCGGGCTCGCGGTGCTGGTCGGCACGGTCCGCTCGGTCCCGCGCGGCCGGTCACAGGGCCTGCGCGGCCTCGACCTCCCCGGCGCCCTCATGCTGGTGGGCGGGCTGCTCGCCCTGGTCCGGACGATCGAGGAGGCCGGCCGCGAGGGCTGGACCACGACCTCGGTCGTGACCGGCACGCTCGCCGCGACCCTGCTCACGGCGTTCGCCCTGCTCGAGCGTCGGGTGGCCAGCCCGCTGGTGCCGCCGCGGGTCTGGCGGGTCCGCTCCCTGGTCTCGGCGTCGACGGTCATGGCCGGCGTCACCGGTGCCGTGGTCGGCGCGATCTTCCTGAGCTCGCTGTTCCTCCAGCAGGTGCTCGGCTCGTCCCCCGTGGTCGCGGGACTGCAGTTCCTCCCCTTGGCGGCGGCGATCACGATCTCCGCCGCGGTCGCCTCCCACCTCCTGCCGCACGCCGGTCCGCGGCTCCTCATCGCCATCGGGCTCGTGGTGTCCGCGGGTGCGGCCCTGCTGCTCTCCACCGCCGGCTCCGACGCGACGTACGCCGCCGACGTGCTGCCCGGCTTCCTGCTGCTCGGCGCCGGCGTCGGCCCGATGTTCGTCGCGATCTCGGTCGGCGCCATGAGCGACGTGCCGGACCACGCCTCGGGCCTGGCGTCGGGGCTGATGATGACCGGCCACGAGGTCGGCGCCGCGCTCGGCGTGGCCGTGCTCACCACGGTCGCCGGCGACATCACCACCCGGGCCGGGCTCGTCGCGGGGTACGGCGACGCGTTCGTCGCCGTCGCCGTGCTCCTGCTCGTCCTGCTCGTCCCGACCACCCTGGTCCCGCGCACCGCTCGGGCCGGGGCCGCGGGCCACCACGGTCACTGACCGCCACCACCACCCGAAGGAGAAGAACCATGTCCAGCACCACCCGCACCTACCAGGTCGACGGCATGACCTGCGGCCACTGCGTCTCCGCGGTGACCGCCGAGGTCGGTTCGCTCGAGCCCGTCACCGACGTGCACGTCGAGCTGGCCACCGGCGAGCTGACCGTGCAGTCCGTCCGCCCGCTCACCGACACCGAGATCGCCGTCGCGATCGACGAGGCCGGCTACGCCCTGCGGCCCTGACCGCGCCGTACGAGACACCAGGCAGAGGAGCACCACGATGACCGTGACCACCACCCCGCAGCTGACCGAGGTCACCCTCGAGATCGACGGCATGACCTGCGCGTCCTGCGTCGGCCGGGTCCAGAAGGCCCTGACCCGCAGCGACGGGGTGGTCACGGCGTCGGTGAACCTCGCGACCGAGTCCGCCACCGTCTGCTTCGACCCGGCGGTGGTGGGCCCGGACGGCCTGGCCGCGGCCGTCGCGACGGCCGGCTACGAGGGCCGGCTGCGGCACGAGCCCTCGACGCCTCGGGCCGAGGAGCCGGACCCGGCCGACGAGCTGGACCGCCGGCGGGACGCCGAGATCCGGCACCTGGGCCGGAAGTGGCAGGTCGCCCTCGCGGTCGGCCTGGCCCTGATGGGCGTGATGTACCTGCCGCTGCACGTCGACACCATGGACTGGCTGATGCCGCTGATCCTCGTGGTGGCGACGGCGGTCCAGCTCTGGGCGGGCCGCGACATCTACCAGCGGGCCTGGACCAACGCGCGGCACCGCGCCACGAGCATGGACACGCTCGTCGCCCTCGGCACCGGCGTCGCCTACGGCTACAGCGCGTTCGTCACGCTCTGGCCCGGCCCGGCCGAGCGCTGGGGGCTGCCGCTGCACCTCTACTTCGAGACCGCGCTGATCGTGGTCGCCCTCGTGCTGCTGGGCCGCTGGCTGGAGCTCAAGGCCAAGAAGCGCACCGCCTCCTCGATCCGGGCCCTCGCCGATCTCGCCCCCACGACCGCCCGGGTGCTGCGCGGCGGCACCGAGCACGACGTGCCGGTGTCCGAGGTCGGCGTCGGCGACCTCGTGCGGGTCCGACCCGGCGAGAAGCTGCCGGTCGACGGTGTCGTCGTCGACGGCTGCTCGGCGGTCGACGAGTCGATGCTCACCGGCGAGAGCGTGCCGGTCGAGAAGGCGCCGGGCGACACCGTGATCGGCGCGACGATCAACAGCACCGGCACCCTCGTCGTGCGGACCACCGCGGTGGGCGACGACAGCACGCTCGCCCAGATCGTGCGGCTCGTCGAGGAGGCCCAGGGTTCGGCGCCGCCCATGCAGCGGCTGGCCGACCGGGTCTCGGCGTGGTTCGTGCCCGCCGTCCTCCTCGCCGCACTGGCCACGTTCCTGGTCTGGCTGGCCGTCGGGCCGGACGGCGACCGGCTCACGATCGCGATCGGGACCACGGTCGCCGTGCTGATCATCGCCTGCCCCTGCGCACTCGGGCCTGGCCACGCCGACCGCGGTCATGGTCGGCACCGGCACGCGCCGCCGAGCTGGGCATCCTCATCGGCGACGGGACCGCGCTCGAGACCGCCCGCCGGCTGACCGCCGTGGTGCTCGACAAGACCGGCACCATCACCCGCGGCCGTCCCGAGCTGGTCGCGGTCCACCCGGTCGACGGCTGGGACCCCGACGAGCTGCTCACGCTGGTCGCCGCGGCCGAGGTCGGCAGCGAGCACCCGGTGGGCGAGGCCGTCGTCCGGGGCGCCCGCGACCGGGGGCTGACCCTGCCCGCCACCACTCGGTTCGACTCGGTCCCCGGTCACGGCGTCGTCGCCGAGGTCGGCGGCCGGACCGTGCTGGCCGGCAACCGGGCCCACCTCGCGGCGTACGGCGTCGCGGCGGCCGACGGGCCGGGCGTGCTCGTCGCCGTCGACGGCCGGCTGCGCCGGCCGCCTCGACGTCGCCGACGCGGTCAAGCCCGACGTCGGCCGCGGCGGTCGCGGCCCTCCAGCGCCCGGGGCCTCGAGGTCTGGATGGTCACCGGCGACCACGAGGCGACCGCCCGCGCGGTCGCGGCCGAGGTCGGCATCGACCACGTGGTGGCCGACGTCCGCCCCGCCGACAAGGCCGCGCAGGTCGCCGAGCTCCAGGCCGCCGGCGCACGTGGTCGCGATGGTCGGCGACGGCGTCAACGACGCACCCGCGCTCGCCCAGGCCGACCTCGGCATCGCCATCGGGCACCGGCACCGACGTCGCGGTCGCCGCCTCCGACATCACGCTCGTCGGCGGGGACCTGCAGCGGCCTCGTCTCGGCGATCGAGCTGTCCCGCCGGACGGTCACCACGATCAAGCAGGGGCTGGCCTGGGCCTTCGCCTACAACGTGCTGCTCATCCCGGTCGCCGCCGGCGCCCTGCACTGGTGGGACGGGCTCCTGCTCGACCCGGTGCTGGCCAGCGCCGCGATGGCGATGAGCTCGGTCAGCGTGGTCACCAACGCCCTGCGCCTGCGCCGCCCCAGCCGCGGCCGGGTCGCGGACGGCGCCTACCTGGCCGGGCATCGCGGTCCTGGCCCTCGCCATCGGCGACGACGTTCACCTGGCTGAGCCGCACCGACCAGGCCGAGCGCGGCATGAACGGCGTGCTCGCCTGGCAGGAGGGCATGGGGATGCCGATGCGGCCGCTGATGAGCACGATGGAGGAGACCGAGGTGCCACCGGTGAGCGCCGCAGGACGCCGGGCTCGAGCCTGCAGTACGACGTCCCGGCCGACGTGCGCGCCGGCGTACCGACCGCGGTGACCATCACGGTCCGCGACGCCGGGACCGGCGAGCCCGTCGACGACCTCGTCCGCACCCACCAGGTCTGGATGCACCTCATCGTGACCCGGGCCGACCTCGGCACCTTCGCCCACGTCCACCCCGAGCCCACCGGCGAGGACGGCGCGTTCGCGGTGCAGGTGACCTTCCCGACCGCCGGCACCTACGCGCTGCACACCGAGCTCAGGCGGCAGGGCCAGATGACCGACGTGCTCGACCAGCTCGAGGTCGTCGTGCCGGCCCGGCTCCGGACCCGGTGCCGGTCCCGGTCGACGACGTCCGCGAGGCCGTGGTCGACGGAGTGCGGATCCGCCTCGACGGGGACGCCCGGGTCGGCGAGACCAGCGACCTCACGCTGCACTTCACGGACGCAGGCACCGGGCGGCCGGTCGACGACCTGCCCCCTACCTCGGCGCCGCCGGGCACGTGGTGGTGATGCGCGCCGACGGCAGCCGGTTCGCGCACCGGCACGCCGAGACCTTCGACGACCGCGGCCGTCCGGTCCAGGCGCTCCCCGGCACCACGTTCGGCCCGGAGCTCGACCTGCACGTCCGGTTCGAGGTGGCGGGCGCGTACCGGCTGTGGGCGCAGTTCCGGCTCGGCGACGGGTCGGTCGTCACGGCTCCGTTCGTCGTCCACGCGCACGGAGTGGCCCGGTGATCCCCCCGGCCGGCTAGGGCAGCTCGAGCCGGCTGAGCTCCGCGCGCGAGCTGACGCCGAGCTTGGCGAAGACGTTGCGCAGGTGGAAGTCGATCGTCCGCGGGCTCAGGAACAGCTGGGCGGCCACGTCCTTGTTCGACAACCCGGCGGCGACATACGTCGCCACCTGGCGCTCCTGCGGCGTGAGCTCGGCGACGGGTGCGTCGTCGCGGCGCCGGGCGGTCTCGCCGGAGGCCCGAAGCTCCTGGCGGGCCCGCTCGGCCCACGGCGCGACGCCGAGGTCGTCGAACGCCGCCACCGCCTCGCGCAGGTGGACCCGGGCCGCGACCCGCTGGCGGCGTCGACGCAGCGACTCGCCGTACGCCAGCCGGGTGCGCGCGGCCTCCAGGGGCCGCTCGGCGCGGGCGTGGTGGGCGAGCGCGGCCTCGAAGTGCTCGTCCGGGTCACCGTCGGCCAGCAGCGCGGCGCCGTACGCGGCGGCGGCCCGGGCCTGCGGGGTGTCGACGGCCGCGGCGAACCCGTCCAGCTCGTGCCACCAGGCCCGGGCCAGGTCGAGGCGGTCGGCGCGCACCGCCGCCTCGAGCCGCGCGCACCCGGCCAGGTGCACGAGCGGCGGCGTCACCATCTGCTCGAGGTGGTGCACGGCCTCGGCGTACCGGCCGGCCACGAGCTCGCGCTCGCCCAAGGCCCAGCGCCGGGCGTCCGACACCAGGACGCCCAGGACCCCCACCCGGTGCGCCGCCAGCACCTCGTCGAGCTCGGCCACGTGCGCGTCGAACCTGTCGTCGCCGCGCACCGCGGCGTACAGCGCCAGCTCGGCCAGCGGCATCGCCGTCAGGCCGGGCTGCCCGGAGTCCGCCGCGAGCTGCCGGGCCTCGGTCGCGTGGGAGATGGCGTCGTCGATCCGGCCCGCGCAGAAGGGAGCGAGCGCCAGGCGCGAGAGCGCGAACTGCACCACGCCGTACGCCGCGTCCTCGCGGGCGTGCCCCAGCAGCGAGCCGAACGTGCGCGCGAACGCCTCGTCGTCGCCGAGGTGGAACGCCGCGATGCCGAGCGCGTTGCCGAGGTCGATGTCCGAGACGTCCGGCACCGCGTCGAACGCGGCCCGGAACGGAGTGGCCGCCGCCGCGAGGCGGCCGCCGAGCAGCTCGTGGAAGCCGACCAGCAGGGCGGCCAGGCAGCGGTGGCGGTCCGTGAGCCCCGGCCCCGCGGTGACCGGGATCTCGGCCGGGTCGAGGTCGGTGCGGTCCGCCGGCGGCGCGAACGTCGAGGCGGCCGAGGCCAGGACGGCGATCTCCAGCGCCCGGGCCGGGTCGGTCCCGGCCACGTCGCGAGCCGCCCGGGTCCACAACCGCACGGCCGAGGGGACCGAGTGGAGGTGGAACTCGACCCGGCCGCGCAGCCGGTCGAGGTCGGCGGCCAGGAGCGGGTCCGTCGTCCGGCGCCGGCCCTCGGTGGCCAGCGGTCCCGCGCGTCCGAGCTCGCCCCCCAGCCAGGCGGTCGACGCCGCCGCCAGCAGTCGCCGGGCCCGCGCGTCGTCCTCGACCGTGAGCCCGGCGGCCCGCTCGAACGCCGCGCTGGCGGCCTCGTAGCCGCCCCGGCGCAGCGCCCGCCCGGCCGCATCGTCCAGCGCCGCGGCGACCACGTCGTCCGGCCCGGCGGTCCCCTCGGCCAGGTGCCAGGCCCGGCGCTCGGCGTCGTCCGGCGCGGTCAGGGCGGCGGCCAGCGCGCGGTGGACCTCGCTGCGGGTGGCACTGGTCGCGGCCTGGTAGACCGCCGACCGCACCAGGGGGTGGCGGAACTCGAGCCGGCCGGCCGCGACGGTGAGGAGGCCCGAGCGCTCCGCCTCGTCGAGGACCGCCGAGCCGGTCTCCGCCCCGAGCTCGCCGGCCGCCACCCGGACCACTGGCAGCCTGGTCGAGCCGTCGGCCGCGGCCACCAGCACCAGGGTGCGGGCGTCCGGGCCGAGCTGCCGGTAGCGGTCGGCGAAGGCCGCCTCCAGCTCCTCGGTGAGCGGGAGGTTCGACGGCAGCGGCTCCGCGCCCGTGAGCTGCGCCGGCGTCAGCGCGCCGGGCAGCTCGAGCAGCGCCAGCGGGTTGCCTCCGGACTGCCGGACGAGCCGCGCGGCCACCGCCGGCGCGACGTCGGCACCGGCCCGGGCGAGCAGCGCCCGCGCCGCGGCGTCGTCGAGGCCCGCGACGTCGAGGACGGGGAGGCCCGTGTGGTCGAAGCGGCGTACGTCGTCCGCTCGGGCGGCGAACACCACCGCCACCCGCTCCCGCTCGAGCCGGCGGGCCACGAACTGGAGCGCGGCGGCCGAGGCGTCGTCGAGCCAGTGCGCGTCGTCCACGAGACAGAGCACCGGGGTCTCGTCGGCCGCGGCCGACAGCAGACCGAGCACGCCGAGGAAGACCAGGAACCGGTCCCCACCGCCTCCTTCTGCGGTCTGCCCGAACGCCGCCCGGACCGCCACGGCCTGCACCTCGGGCAGCTCGCCGGCGCGGTCGAGCACCGGCTGCAACAGCCGTTGCAGCGCCGCGAAGGCCAGCGGCGACTCCGACTCGATGCCCTGCGTGGAGAGCACCTGCGCGCCGGTCGCGCGGCTGCGCACCTCGGCGAGGAGCGCCGACTTCCCGACCCCGGGCTGCCCGTGCAGCACCAGGGCACCACCGTGTCCCTCGGACGCGTCCGCGAGCAGCCGCGCCACGCGCGCGAGCTCGGGCTCCCTCCCCTGCAGCACGCGGGGATCCTAGGGGCCTTCCGTCGGATCCGCCTTCATCCCTTCGTGGGGGTGCGGACTCGCGCACCGTCGAGCGGCGACGCCACGGGCTGCGGCTCGCGGCGAGTCCACACCACCCACGCCGCCAGCCCGGTCACGCCGGACGCCACGACGACGCCGAGCCAGCCCACGTAGCCCGCGACGAAGAACGCCAGCGCCGCCAGCGGGACGCTGAGCACCAGCGCCAGCGCGTGGGCAGCGGTACGCGATCCCCGTGCGGACATGGTCACGAGGCTACGGGCGGAAGCGCCGCCCGCGTCCGAAGCGCGCGGGGAGGCGCCTGACGGCGCACTAGCTGGAGCGGGTGGCGACGACGTCGGCGAAGGCCTCGAGCGCGGAGCGGACCGGCCCGGCGGGCAGCGCTCCGAGCAGCGCCTTGGCCTCGGCGGAGCGGTCGACGACGTACGCGCGAGCCCGGTCCATGGCGGGGTGGGCGCGCAGGAGCGCGAGCGCCTCGGCGTGCCGGGCGTCGTCGGTGAGCGGGCCGGAGAGCAGCTCGAGCAGGCGGGCGTCGGCGGGATCGGCCGAGGCCTGGGCCATGAGGACCGGCAGGGTCGGGACGCCCTCGCGCAGGTCGGTACCGGGCGTCTTCCCGGACTCCATCGAGTCCGAGGCGATGTCGATGATGTCGTCGGAGAGCTGGAACGCGGAGCCGACGATCTCGCCGTACGCCGCCAGCGCGTCCTCGACCTCGGGCGAGGCACCGCCGAACCTGGCGCCGTAGCGGGCCGAGGTGGCGATGAGGGAACCGGTCTTGCCGGCCACCACCTCGAGGTAGTGGGCCAGCGGGTCCTGGTCGGGGCCGGGCTCGACGGTCTCGAGGATCTGCCCCTCGACCAGACGGGTGAAGGTCTCGGCCTGGATGCGCACCGCGTCGGCGCCGAGCAGGGCGGTGAGCTCGGAGGACTTCGCGAACAGGAAGTCGCCGGTCAGGATCGCGACGAGGTTGTCCCAGCGGGCGTTGGCCGACTCCGAGCCGCGGCGCAGGTCCGCCTCGTCCATCACGTCGTCGTGGTAGAGCGAGCCGACGTGGGTGATCTCCACGACGCAGGCCGCGGTCACCACGTCGTCGACGCCGGGGTGGTCACCCGCCTCGGCGGCCAGCAGCACCAGGAGCGGCCGGAACCGCTTGCCGCCGGCGTCGAGCAGGTGCGAGGCCGCCTCGGTGACGAAGGGGAACCGGCTCTGCACGTGCGCGTAGAGCGCCTTCTCCACCTCCTCGAGGCGCGACCGCAACCGGTCCTCGAGGTCGGGGTCGGTGACGGGCAGGGCCAGCCCGCCACCCTGGGGTGGGCTCACCTGATGAATGATCCCGCATTCCCGGCCAGGTCCAGCACCGGGCCCGGGACGATACCCAGGAGGACCGTCAGCGCGACGCAGACGGCGATCGTCGCGGAGGTCAGCAGCGAGGGCTTCGTGACGGACGCCGTGTTCTCGTCGGGGTCGTTGAAGAACATCAGCAGGATCACCCGGACGTAGAAGAACACCGAGATGACGCTGGCCGCGATGGCCACGATCACCACCGGCCAGGCGCCCGACGCCAGGGCGACCTCGAAGACCGCCCACTTGCCGACGAAACCACCGGTCAGCGGGATGCCCGCCATCGAGAGCAGCAGGAAGCCGAACGCACCGGCCACCAGCGGCGACGTGCGACCGAGCCCGGACCACTTCGAGAACGCCGTCGCCTCGCCGCCCGCGTCGCGGACCAGCGTCACGATCGCGAAGGTGCCGACCGTGGCCGGACCGTACGTCGCGAGGTAGAACAGCACCGCCTGCAGCGAGGTGATCTCGTGGGGGCCGAGAGCGGACGTCGCCTGCACGCCGAGCAGGCCGGTGAGCAGGAAGCCGGTGTGCGCCACCGAGGAGTAGGCCAGCATCCGCTTCACGTCGGTCTGGACGACCGCGAGGACCGAGCCCACCAGCATCGTGAGGATCGCGATGATCCACAGCATCGGCTGCCAGTCCCAGCGGTCCGCGCCGAAGGCGACGTAGAACAGCCGCAGCATCGCGCCGAACGCCGCGATCTTCGTGCAGGCCGCCATGAAGGCGGTCACCGCGGTCGGGGCGCCCTGGTAGACGTCGGGGGTCCAGGCGTGGAACGGCGCGGCACCGACCTTGAACAGCAGGCCGACGGCGAGCATGCCCATGCCGATGAGCAGCAGGGTGTCGTTCGCGCTGTCGTTGTGGACGGCCTCGTTGATGTCGGCGAACTGCATCGAGCCGGCGTAGCCGTAGATGAGCGCGACGCCGTAGAGGAAGAAGCCGGAGGAGAACGCGCCGAGCAGGAAGTACTTGAGCGCGGCCTCCTGGCTCAGCAGCCGGCGCCGGCGGGCCAGCCCGCAGAGCAGGTAGAGAGGCAGCGAGAGCACCTCGAGCGCCACGAACATCGTGAGCAGGTCGTTGGCGGTGGGGAACAGCATCATGCCGCCGACCGCGAACATCAGCAGCGGGTAGACCTCGGTGTGGTCGAGCCCGCGGGTCGACGCCTCGCGCTCGGCCTCCGTGCCGGGCAGCGCCGCGGCCTGGCCGGCGAAGGCCGACACCCCGGCCTCGAGACGGCGCTCGGCGAAGAGGAGGACGCCGCCGATCGCGAAGACCAGGACCAGCGCCCAGATGAAGACCGACGGGCCGTCGACCGCGAGGGTGCCCTCCGCGGCCAGCTGGCCGCGGGCGACCACGCCCTCACCGGCGGCCTTGAGCTCGTCGAGGTCGAAGCCGACCCAGACCGACCCGGCCAGCGCCACGGCGAGACCGACGAAGGCGAGCCCGGCCTGGGTGAGGTAGCGCCGCTCCCGCGGCACGAACGCCTCGACGACCACGCCGAGGCAGGCCACCCCGAAGACCACGAGGATCGGCCACAGCATGGCGTACTCGATGGTGGGCTTGGAGAAGTCCATCAGTGACCAGCCTCCTGCGCCTCGACCGGCACGGTCGGTCCGTCGTCCTTGACGCCGGTGTGCTCGAGCAGCTGCTCGGAGAACGGATTGCTCACGTCGAGCAGCGGCATCGGGTAGAAGCCGAACAGCACCAGCGCCAGCAGCAGCGGAGCCAGGACGCCGATCTCGCGGCGGCCCAGGTCGGCGACGGAGTCGCCACCGGCGTCGACGTCGACCTGGAGGTCGGTGGGGTTCGGGCCGGTCCACATCTTCTGGTAGGCCCAGAGCATGTAGATCGCGGCCAGGACGATGCCGGTGACGGCGATCGCGCCGACGTACCAGCGGTAGTCGAAGGCCGAGATCAGCACCAGGATCTCCGAGACGAACTGGCTCAGCCCGGGCAGGCCCGCGGTCGCCAGCGCGGCCACCAGGAAGAGGCCGGCCGCGACCGGGGTGACCTTCTCGAGGCCACCCATCCGGCTGATCAGCGAGGTACCGCGGCGGCGGATCACGAAGCCGGCGATGAGGAACAGCGCGGCCGTCGCGATGCCGTGGTTGACCATGTAGAGGATCGACCCGGTCGCGCCCTGGGTGGTGAAGACGAAGATGCCCAGGGTGATGAAGCCGAAGTGGCTGAGCGAGGTGAGCCCGATCAGCCGCAGGAGGTCGTCCTGGCCGATCGCCACGAACGCGCCGTAGACGATCGAGATCAGCGCGAGCACGACGACCACCGGCGTGGCCCAGTCGGAGGCCTCCGGGAACAGCCCGAGGCAGAAGCGCAGCATGCCGAAGGTGCCGATCTTGTCGAGCACGCAGACCAGCAGCACGCTGGTCGGCGGGGTCGCCTGCTCGGTGGTGTCGGCCAGCCAGGTGTGCACCGGGAACAGCGGTGCCTTGATCGCGAAGGCGATGAAGAAGCCGGCGAACAGCCACCGGCCTGCGCTGGTCGAGATGTCGAGCTGCTGCAGGTCGTCGTAGAGGTACGACGGCGTGCCCTGGTCGGCCGAGACGACGTAGAGCCCGATCACGGAACCGAGCAGGACCAGCCCGCCGCCGAGCTGGAACATGAGGAACTTCAGCGCGGCGGCCGAGCGGCGGGCGCGGCCGAAGCCGCCGATGAGGAAGTACGCCGGGATCAGCGTGGCCTCGAAGACGACGTAGAAGAGGAAGACGTCGGTGGCCAGGAAGACGACCAGCGACAGCGACTCCAGGGCCAGCGCCCACGCGAACCAGCGCTTGGCGTCCTCGTCGGGGGCGTCGTTCCAGGCGGCGGCCAGGACGATCGGCACCAGCGCCACGGTGAGCAGCACCAACAGGAGGCCGAGGCCGTCCAGGCCCAGCGCGTAGTTGACGCCGAAGGCGCCGATCCACTCGTGGGTCTCGGTGAGCTGGAAGCCCTCCGCGCCGGTGTCGAACTGGGTCGCGGCGACCACGCCGGCCGCGAGCGTCACCAGCGAGGCGAGCAGCGCGGTCTGCTTGGCCAGCGCGCCCTTGGGGCCGAAGGCCACCGCCAGCGCACCCACGAGCGGGAGCAGCCAGAGGACGGTGAGGATCGGGAACGAGTCCATCAGCTGCACCTCCCTGCGAACCTGGCCACCGCTGGTCGAGCTTGTCGAGACCACCGCAGCCCGCCCTGGTAGTCGCTCGCGACCTCAGTCACCTCGAAGCCTTCCTTGCGGAGGTCTCGACACGCGCGGTCGCGACCTCGTTCCTCGGTCGCGCGCGCTGCTCGACCACCGACGACCGCAGCCGTCCTCGTTCCTCGGACCGCTGCGCTCATGCGAGGTTCACCGCCAGCAGCGCGAGGACGACGAGGAGCACGCCGCCGAGCAGGGACAGGGCGTAGGAGCGGACGAACCCGTTCTGTGCCCGTCTGACCAGGGTGCCGACTCCCCCGACCGCGGCGGCGCCCCCGGTGAAGGCGCCGTCCACCACGGTCGAGTCGAAGACCAGCAGCCCCGAGGTGAGCCGCTTGCCGGGCTTGACCACCAGCTCGTCGTTGATCGCGTCGCCGTACACGTCGGCCCGGGCGGCGCGGGTGACGAAGGAGACGTCCTGCGGCGCCTCGCGCGGGATCTCGCGGCGACCGAAGAGGGCGAACGCGATCGCCGCGCCGACGGCCACGATGAGCACCACGATGACCGAGACCGCGAGCGCCGGGATCGGGG
Organism: uncultured Actinomycetota bacterium; assembly: GCA_963791175.1. Lineage (GTDB taxonomy): Bacteria > Actinomycetota > Actinomycetes > Propionibacteriales > Nocardioidaceae > Nocardioides. The sequence continues at coordinate 190,763 of CAWBRC010000002.1, read as the reverse complement.
GCTCCTCGTGCGGGGCCTCACCGGTGACCGGGGCCAGGAAGTCCTCGATCCAGCCGCCGATGAGCATCACGCCGCCGAGCACGGACAGCGCCGCCAGCACGATCAGCGGGAAGGTCATCACCGCGGGCGACTCGTGCGGGTGGACGTCCTTCTCCCAGCGCTTCTCGCCGAGGAAGGTCATCAGCATCAGCCGGGTCATGTAGAAGCCGGTGATGCCCGCGCCGAGCATGGCGCAGAGACCGACGAACCAGCTGTCGGTGAGCGCGACCTCGATGATCTTGTCCTTCGACCAGAAGCCGGAGAACCCGGGGAACCCGATGATCGCGAGGTAGCCCATCGCGAAGGTCAGGAAGGTGATCGGCATGGCCTTGGACAGCGCGCCGTAGTGGCGCATGTCCACGTCGTCGTTCATGCCGTGCATGACCGAGCCGGCGCCGAGGAACATGTTGGCCTTGAAGAAGCCGTGGTTGAGCAGGTGGAAGATCGCGAACGCGTAGCCGGCGGGGCCGAGGCCGGCGCCGAGCATCATGTAGCCGATCTGGCTCATCGTGGAGCCGGCCAGCGCCTTCTTGATGTCGTCCTTCGCGCACCCGATGACCGCACCCCACAGGAGCGTCACCGTGGCCACGACGATCACCGCGGTCCGCGCGTCGGGGGCCAGGTCGAAGATGAAGTTGGAGCGGACGATGAGGTAGACGCCCGCGGTCACCATGGTCGCCGCGTGGATCAGCGCCGAGACCGGGGTCGGGCCCTCCATGGCGTCGAGCAGCCAGGCCTGCAGCGGCACCTGGGCGGACTTGCCGCAGGCGCCGAGCAGCAGGAGCAGGCCGAACGCGGTCAGCGTCTTCTCGGTGGCGCCGTCGGCGTTCGCGCTGATCACCGTGAAGCTGGTCGAGCCCCAGGTGACGAACGCCAGCATGATCGCCGTCGAGAGGCCCATGTCGCCGACCCGGTTGATCACGAAGGCCTTCTTGGCCGCCGCGGCCGCCGACGGCTTGTGCTGCCAGAAGCCGATCAGCAGGTACGACGCGAGGCCGACGCCCTCCCAGCCGAGGAACAGGCCGAGGTAGTTCTCGGACATGACCAGCATCAGCATCGCGGCCACGAACAGGTTGAGGTAGCCGAAGAACCGGACCCTCCGCGGGTCGTGCTCCATGTAGCCGATCGAGTAGATGTGGATCAGCGAGCCGACGCCGGTGATCAGCAGCAGGAAGAGCGCGGTGAGCGGGTCGTAGAGCAGGTCCATCCCGACCCGCAGCTCACCGACGTCGATCCAGTTGTAGAGGTGCTGGGACACCGAGCGGTCGTCGTCGGGGCGGCCGAGCAGCGCGATGAACATCGTCAGGCTGATCACGAACGAGCCGAGCGGCAGGAGGGTGCCGAGGAGGTGGCCGAACGCCGCGAACGGCTTGGGCGCGATCGCCCCGCCGATCAGCAGGATCGCCGCACCGGCGGCCGGTAGCGCGATGACCAGCCAGGCCAGGGAGAAGACACCGTCCGCGGTCGTCGGGTCGACGACCGGGATGCCTCCCTCGTGGAGTGCAAACATCAGAGAGTCCTGTGTCCTGTCCGGGTCAGTACTTCAGCAGGCTGGCGTCGTCGACCGAGGCCGACCGGCGGGTGCGGAAGATCGTCATGATGATCGCGAGGCCGACCACGACCTCCGCGGCGGCGACGACCATCACGAAGAACGCGGCGATCTGGCCGTCGAGGTCGCCGTGCTGCTTGGCGAAGGCGACCAGCGCGAGGTTGCAGGCGTTGAGCATCAGCTCCACGCACATGAACACCACGATCGCGTTGCGGCGGGTCAGCACCCCGACCGCACCGATGGTGAACAGGATCGAGGAGAGCACGATGAACGGCGTCACGCTGTCCATCACTCACCTCCCTTCGCTGGGGCGTCCGGCGTCGGGTCCGGTCCCGGGCTGGAGCCCGGGCCCCGGGTGGAGCTGGTCGAGCGGCCGTCGGGAGCGTCCTCGGACACCGACGCACCGTCGGGCGCGAAGTCGATGGAGCGCTGCACGGCCTCGACGTCGCGCGGGGCCGAGCGGACCGTGCCGCGGGCGGCCAGCACCCGCGAGACGGAGGACTCGGCGGCCGTCCCGTCGGGCAGCAGCGCCGGGGTGTCCACGGCGTTGTGCCGGGCGAACACGCCGGGGGGCGGCAGCGGCCCGAGGTGCAGCCCGGACTCGGCGTACGCCCGGACCCGGTCGGCGGCGTTCGAGGCCTGGGTCGCCTTGGGCGTGATCCGCTCGCGGTGGGCGAGCACCATCGCGCCGACGGCGGCGGTGATGAGCAGCGCCGAGGTCACCTCGAAGGCGAAGACGTAGCGCGAGAACAGGATGTTGGCCAGCGCCTCGATGTTGCCGCCCTCGTTGGCGTCCTCGAGCCCGACCACGGTGCCGAGGCTGATCTGGCTGACCCCGACCACCAGCGTCACGCCGAGGATCAGCCCGCCCAGGATCGCGAAGAACCGCTGGCCGCGGATCGTCTCGACCACCGAGTCGGAGGCGTCCACGCCGACGAGCATGAGCACGAACAGGAAGAGCATCAGGATCGCGCCGGTGTAGACGATGATCTGCACCGCGAAGAGGAACGGCGCCTCGAGGGCGGCGTAGAGGATGGCCAGGGAGATCATCACCACGGCCAGCAGCAGCGCGGCGTGCACGGCCTTGCGGACGAAGAGGATGCCCAGCGCGGCCAGCACCATGATCGGCGCCAGGATGTAGAAGGCGGTCACGAGGCCCCCTCCTCGGCGGCGCCCTGGCCGGCGGCCAGGTCGCGCAGCGCGGACTTCTCGATCTCGAACTCCGGCGTCTCCGACGCGGGCTGGCGGAAGGTGCCGCGGTAGTAGTCGCCCTCGTCCTCGCCGAGGCGCATCGGGTGCGGCGGCTGCTCCATGCCGGGCAGCAGCGGTGCGAGCAGCTCGTTCTTGGTGTAGATCAGGTCGGCGCGGTTGTCGTCGGCGAGCTCGTACTCGTTGGTCATCGTGAGCGCCCGGGTCGGGCAGGCCTCGATGCACAGCCCGCAGAGGATGCAGCGCAGGTAGTTGATCTGGTAGACGCGGCCGTACCGCTCCCCCGGGCTGAACCGCTCGTCCTCGGTGTTCGACGCACCCTCGACGTAGATCGCGTCGGCCGGGCACGCCCAGGCGCAGAGCTCGCAGCCGATGCACTTCTCCAGGCCGTCGGGCCAGCGGTTGAGCTGGTGGCGGCCGTGGAAGCGTGGCGCCGTCGGCAGCTTCTCGAAGGGGTACTGCTCGGTGACCACCTTCTTGAACATGGTCCGGAAGGTCACCCCGAACCCGGCGACCGGGTCCCAGAACTGTTCCTTGAGCGTGGGCATCAGCGTGTGCCCCCCTGTCCGTGTCCGTCGCGAGCGTCGTCCTGCGGGATGCCGCGCAAGGCGGAGGTGCGAGGCGTACCGGGGTTGTACGGCGAGTGCCGACAACGCAGCGCGGCGCCCGCAGGGCGGCGCGCAGCAGGACAAGGGGCAGGGGGGTTCACGCTGAGTCCTCTCCACGGCCGGCGGAGCTGCCCGCCGGCACGGTGGTGCTGCTGGTGTGGAAGGCGAGCGGCTGGGCCGCGCCGCGGACCGGGCCGCCCGCGGGCATCGGCGGGGTCGGGTAGCCACCGCTGCCGGCGGTCTCGACGGCGGCCTCCTCCTCGGCCTCGTCCTTGCCGGCCGGCCAGAACGAGAAGGCGAGGAGCAGGACCAGGACGACGCCGATGATCGCCAGGAGCATGCCCTGGTCGATGCCGCCGTCGAGCGAGATCGCCCGGATGGTGGCGACCGCGACGATCCAGCCGAGCGAGATCGGGATCAGCCACTTCCACCCGAGGGCCATGAACTGGTCGTAGCGCATCCGGGGCAGCGTGCCGCGCAGCCAGATGAAGAAGAAGATGAAGCCGAGCACCTTCATGAAGAACCAGATCACCGGCACGTAGCCCTCGTTGGCGCCCGCCCAGATGTGGTCGATCCAGAACGGTGCGTGCCAGCCGCCGAGGAACAGCGTGGTCGCGAGGGCGGCGACCGTGGCCATGTTGATGTACTCGGCCAGGAAGAACAGCGCGAACTTCAGCGAGCTGTACTCGGTGTGGAAGCCGCCGACCAGCTCGCCCTCGGCCTCGGGGAGGTCGAACGGCGCCCGGTTGGTCTCGCCCACCATCGAGATGACGTAGATGACGAACGACGGCAGCAGGATCAGGCCGTACCAGAGGTCACTCTGCGCGGCGACGATCTCGGAGGTCGACAGCGAGCCGGCGTAGAGGAAGACCGCGACGAGCGCCAGGCCCATCGCGACCTCGTAGGAGATCATCTGCGCGCTCGACCGGAGGCCGCCCAGCAGCGAGTACGTCGAGCCGCTGGCCCAGCCGCCGAGCACGATGCCGTAGATGCCGATCGAGGCGACGGCCATCACGAACAGCACCGCCACCGGCATGTCGGTGAGCTGGAGCGGGGTGGTGATGTCGCTGAACGGGACGTCGACCTCGGGGCCGAACGGGATCACCGAGAACGTCACGAAGGCCGGGACCGTGGCGAGCACCGGCGCGAGGAGGAAGACCGCCTTGTCGGCAGCCTTGGGGATGATGTCCTCCTTCAGCGCGAGCTTCACGCCGTCGGCCAGCGACTGGAGCAGGCCGAACGGGCCGTGCACGTTGGGGCCGATGCGGTGCTGCATCCGGGCCACCACGCGGCGCTCCCACCAGATGTTGAACAGCGTGAGGAGCACCAGGATGACGAAGATCAAGACGGCCTTGACCAGGATGAGCCACCACGGGTCCTGCCCGAACTGGTCCAGCGCCAGCGGGCTGATCAGGGTCGAGGTCACGCGTCCGCTCCCTTCACGGTGACGCGGCTGCCGGGCGAGGCCAGGTCGGCCAGCACGCCGTTGCCCGAGCTGTTCGCCGGGACCCACACCACGTCGTCGGGGACGTCGGCCACCACGGCGGGCAACGTCCACTCACCGCGGTCGCCGGTCAGCGTCACGGTCGCGCCGTGCGCGTCGTACGTCGCCTGGCTGACGCGGGCGACCGCGGGACGCGCGGTGGCCCGGAGGTTGTCGTCGCCGTCCTGCATCGAGCCGTGGTCGAGCAGCTGCTTCCACGTGGCGAGGGCCAGGCCCGCCCCACCGGTCGAGCCCGAGGACAGCACCGGCTCGTGCGCGGCGCGGTCGCCGTCCCACGGCCCGAGCTCCTCCATCTGGGCGCGCACCTCGGCGACGGTGCGGAAGCCGAGCGGGCGGCCGAGCGCCTCGGCGATCCCGGCCAGCACCCGGCTGTCCGGCAGCGCCTGGGGGTTGGTGAACACCGCGTCGAACCGGCGTGGCCGGCCCTCCCAGGTCACGAACGTGCCGGCCTTGTCGACGACGGACGCCACCGGGAAGACCACGTCGGCGACGCGGGTCACGTCGGTCTCGCGGAGCTCGAGGGAGACGACGAAGGACGCGGCCTCGAGCGCGGCCCGGAACTCCGCGGGATCCGCGGTGTCGTCGGGGTCGACGCCACCGACCACGAGCCCACCGAGGTCGCCGGTGGCCACCGCGGCCACGATCGCCTCGGCGTCGCGGCCCGCGGTCTCGGGCAGCCTCTCGAGGCCCCAGGTGGTGGCCACGTCGACGCGAGCCTGCGCGTCGGTGACCGGCCGGCCGCCGGGCAGGAGCGTCGGCAGGCAGCCGGTCTCGAGCGCACCGCGGTCGCCGGCGCGACGGGGCACCCAGGCGAGCCGGGCGCCGGTGCGGGAGGCGAGCCCGGCGGCGGACGACAGCGCGCCCGGCGCGGTGGCGAGCCGCTCGCCGACCAGGATCACCGAGGTCGAGTCGAGCGGGTGGTCGCCGGTCAGGCCCAGCGCGTCGAGGGCGGCGGCCTCGGCACCCGGCGCGGTGGGGACGAGCGTGCCGCCCATCTTGTGCAGCCCGCGCGAGGTGTACGGCGCGATCGAGACGACCTTGGTGCCGGAGGCGCGGTGCGCCTTGCGCAGCCGCAGGAACACGGCCCCGGCCTCGTCCTCGGGCTCGAAGCCCGCGAGCACGACGGTGCCGGCCGTCTCGAGGTCGGCGTAGGTCACCCCGCCACCACCCGGACCGGTGAGCACGACGTGCGCGGCCAGGAACGAGGTCTCCTCGGCCGACAGCGGCCGGGAGCGGAAGTCGACGTCGTGGGTGCCGAGCGCGACCCGGGCGAACTTGCCGTAGGCGTAGCCGTCCTCGGCGGTGACCCGGCCCCCGGGCAGCACGCCGACACCGCCCTCGGCCGCGGCCAGGCCGCGCGCGGCGACCGCGAACGCCTCGGTCCAGGACGCCGGGCGGAGCTCGCCGTCGGCGTCCCGCACCTGCGGGTAGGTGAGCCGGTCACCCGCGCTCGCGTAGTGGAAGGCGAACCGGTCCTTGTCGGTGATCCACTCCTCGTTGACCTCGGGGTCGTTGCCCGAGAGGCGGCGCATCACCTTGCCGCGGCGGTGGTCGATCCGGATCGCGGAGCCGCACGCGTCGTGCTCGGCGATCGACGGCGTCGAGACCAGGTCGAAGGGGCGGGACCGGAAGCGGTACTCGGCGGAGGTCAGCGCCCCCACCGGGCAGATCTGGATGGTGTTGCCCGAGAAGTAGCTGTCGTACGGCTCCTTCTCGTAGATGCCGACCTGCTGCAGCGCGCCGCGCTCGATCAGCTCGATGAAGGGGTCGCCGGAGATCTGCGAGGAGAAGCGGGTGCAGCGGGCGCACAGCACGCAGCGCTCCCGGTCGAGCAGCACCTGGGCGGAGATGTTGATCGGCTTCGGGAAGGTGCGCTTGAGGCCACCGGACTCGAAGAAGCGCGACTCGCCGCGACCGTTGGACATGGCCTGGTTCTGCAGCGGGCACTCGCCGCCCTTGTCGCAGACCGGGCAGTCCAGCGGGTGGTTGATCAGGAGGAACTCCATGATCCCCTGCTGCGCCTTGTCGGCGACCTCGCTGGTGACCTGGGTGTTGACGACCATGCCCTCGGCGACCGGCAGCGTGCACGAGGCCTGTGGCTTCGGGAAGCCGCGGCCGTTGCCGGCGTCGGGGACGTCGACCAGGCACTGGCGGCAGGCGCCGACCGGGGCCAGCAGCGGGTGGTCGCAGAACCGCGGGACCTGGACGCCGACCTGCTCGGCGGCCCGGATCACCAGCGTGTTCTCGGGGACGTCGACCTGGATGCCGTCGATGGTCAGCGACACCGTCTTCACGGTGTCGGCCACCGACGGGCTGAGGGTCGCGTCCGCCTTCTCGGGAGCGGTCGTCATGTCAGGCCATCTCCAGCTCGTCGGCGAAGAGGGTGGACTTCATCGGGTCGAACGGGCAGCCGCCCTGCGCCAGGTGCTGGAGGTACTCGTCGCGGAAGTACTTGATCGAGCTCTGGATCGGGCTCACCGCACCGTCGGCCAGCGCGCAGAACGAGCGGCCGAAGATGTTGTCGCACTGGTCGAGCAGCAGGTCGAGGTCGCTCTCCTGACCCTCGCCCTTCTCGAGCTTGGCCAGGGTCTGCACCAGCCACCACGTGCCCTCGCGGCACGGCGTGCACTTGCCGCACGACTCGTGCTTGTAGAACTCCGTCCAGCGCAGCACCGCCCGGACCACGCAGGTGGTGTCGTCGAAGAGCTGGAGCGCGCGGGTGCCGAGCATCGAGCCGGCCGCGACGACCTCCTCGAAGCCGAGGGGCACGTCGAGGTGCTCGTCGGTCAGCAGCGGGGTGCTGGAGCCGCCGGGCGTCCAGAACTTGAGGGTGTGGCCCGCGCGCATGCCGCCGGCGAGGTCGATCAGCTCGCGCAGCGTGATGCCGAGCGGCGCTTCGTACTGGCCGGGCTTCGTGACGTGGCCGGAGAGGCTGAAGATGCCGTAGCCCTTGGACTTCTCGGTGCCCATCGACGCGAACCACTCGGCCCCGTGCTCGACGATGCTCGGCACCGAGGCGATGGACTCGACGTTGTTGATGACCGTCGGGCTGGCGTACAGGCCCGCCACGGCCGGGAACGGCGGGCGCAGGCGGGGTTGGCCGCGGCGGCCCTCGAGCCCCTCGAGCAGCGCGGTCTCCTCGCCGCAGATGTAGGCGCCGGCGCCGGCGTGGACCACGACGTCGAGGTCGTAGCCGGAGCCGTGGATGTCCTGGCCGAGGTGGCCGGCGGCGTACGCCTCGGCGACCGCGGCCTGGACCCGGCGGATCACGTGCAGCACCTCGCCGCGGATGTAGATGAAGGCCTTGTTCGCGCGGATCGCGAACGAGCTGATGATCACGCCCTCCACGAGCACGTGGGGGTTGGCCATCATCAGCGGGATGTCCTTGCAGGTGCCCGGCTCGGACTCGTCGGCGTTGACCACGAGGTACTTGGGCCGGGGGTTGTCCTGCGGGATGAACGACCACTTCATGCCGGTGGGGAAGCCCGCGCCGCCGCGGCCGCGCAGGCCGGAGTCCTTGACCGCGGTGATGATGTCGTCGGGCGCCATGCCGAGCGCGGTCTCGAGCGCGCCGTAGCCGCCGCGGTCGGTGTAGGTCGACAGCTTCCAGGACTCGTCGGCGTCCCAGATGTCGGTGAGGACCGGGGTGAGGGTGTCGGTCACTTCTTGCCCTCTTCCTGCTTGGTCTCGGTCTCGGCGCGCGAGGTGTCGGCCTGTTCCGCCGCGGCTGTCTTGCCGGGTGGCTGCGCCTGCGCCGGGCCGGAGTCGATCGCCCTGGCGTCGCCCGGCCTGGGGGCCGACCACTTCTTCTCGCGGGCGAGCTCGAGGCCGACCAGCGAGGCGTGCCCGGCGCCGGGGCCCTCGTCGGCGCGGCCGTCGGGGTAGCCGGCGAGCACCCGCTCGGCCTCCTTCCACGTGCACAGCCGCGGTCCGCGGGTGGAGGAGACCTCCGTGCCCGCGCGCAGGTCGTCGACGAGCTGGACGGCCGAGGCGGGGGTCATGTTGTCCATGAACTCCCAGTTGACCATCATCACCGGCGCGTAGTCGCAGGCGGCGTTGCACTCGACGTGCTCGAGGGTGACCTTGCCATCCTCGGTGGTCTCGTCGTTGCCGACGTCGAGGTGGTCCTTGAGCCGCTCGAAGATCGCGTCGCCGCCCATCACCGCGCACAGGGTGTTGGTGCAGACGCCGACGAGGTAGTCGCCGACCGGCTTGCGCTTGTACATCGTGTAGAACGTCGCGACGCCGCTGACCTCGGCGGCGGAGATGCCGAGGATGCCGGCACACGCCTCGATGCCCTCCGGCGTGATCCGACCCTCGACCGACTGCACGAGGTGCAGCATCGGCAGCAGGCCGCTGCGGGCCTCCGGGTAGCGCGCGGCGATCTCCTCGAGCTCGCCGAACGTCTCTGCGGTGAGCGTCACCGGTCGACGCCTCCCATCACGGGGTCGATCGAGGCGATGGCGACGATGACGTCGGCGACCATGCCGCCCTCGCTCATCACGCTGGTGGCCTGCAGGTTGGTGAACGACGGGTCGCGGAAGTGCGCGCGGAACGGGCGGGTGCCGCCGTCGGAGACGACGTGCGCGCCGAGCTCGCCGCGCGGCGACTCGATCGGGACGTAGGCCTGGCCGGGCGGCACCCGGAAGCCCTCGGTCACGAGCTTGAAGTGGTGGATCAGCGCCTCCATCGACTCACCCATGATGTGGCGGATGTGGTCGAGGCTGTTGCCCATCCCGTCGCTGCCGATGGCGAGCTGGCTGGGCCAGGCGATCTTCTTGTCGGCGACCATGACGGGCGCGCCCTCGAGGCCAGCGAGCCGGTTGGCGGCCTGCTCGACGATCTTGAGCGACTCCCACATCTCGTTGAGCCGGACCCGGAAGCGCCCGTAGGAGTCGCAGGTGTCCCAGGTCTGCACCTCGAAGTCGTAGTCCTCGTAGCCGCTGTAGGGCTGGGTCTTGCGCAGGTCCCAGGGGTAGCCGGCGGCGCGCAGCGGCGGGCCGGTGATGCCCAGGGCCAGGCAGCCGTCGAGCTCGAGGTGGCCGACGTTCTCCAGCCGGCCCTTGAAGATCGGGTTGGCGTTGCACAGGGCGGCGTACTCGGGGAGCCGCTTCTTCATCAGCGCGATGAAGGCGCGGATCTCGTCGAGCGCACCGGGCGGGAGGTCCTGGGCCACGCCGCCGGGGCGGATGAACGCGTGGTTCATGCGCAGGCCGGTGATCAGCTCGAACAGGTCGAGGACCAGCTCGCGCTCGCGGAAGCCGATCGTCATCACGGTCAGCGCGCCGATCTCCATGCCGCCGGTCGCGATGCAGACCAGGTGGGAGGAGATGCGGTTGAGCTCCATGAGCAGGACCCGCATGACCTGGGCCTTCTCGGGGATGTCGTCCTCGATGTCGAGCAGCCGCTCGACGCCGAGCGCGTAGGTCGCCTCGTTGTAGAACGGCGAGAGGTAGTCCATCCGGGTGCAGAAGGTCGTGCCCTGCACCCAGGAGCGGTACTCCATGTTCTTCTCGATGCCGGTGTGCAGGTAGCCGATGCCGCAGCGGGCCTCGGTCACCGTCTCGCCCTCGAGCTCGAGGATCAGCCGGAGCACGCCGTGCGTCGACGGGTGCTGCGGGCCCATGTTGACGACGACCCGCTCGTCCGCTTCCTCTGCCACGCCCTGGGCGATCTGGTCCCAGTCCTGGCCGGTGACCGTGAAGACCCGACCCTCGGTCGTGTCGCTGGCGCCGGCGTAGATGTCTTCGGTGGTGCTCATCAGTTGTAGCTCCTCCGCTCGTCGGGCGGCGGGATGGTGCCGCCCTTGTACTCCACGGGGATGCCGCCCATTGAGCAGAGCGTCCTTGCGCCGCGCAAGGACGGCGAGCGCAGCTCGCCCATGCCGATTGCTCGTGACATCAGTTGTAGCTCCTCCGCTCGTCGGGCGGCGGGATGGTGCCGCCCTTGTACTCCACGGGGATGCCGCCCAAGGGGTAGTCCTTGCGTTGCGGGTGGCCGGGCCAGTCGTCGGGCATCAGGATCCGGGTCAGCGCGGGGTGGCCGTCGAAGACGATCCCGAACATGTCGAAGGTCTCGCGCTCGTGCCAGTCGTTGGTCGGGTACGTCGCGACGGTCGACGGGATGTGCGGGTCGGCGTCGGGGCAGGAGACCTCGACCCGGATCCGGCGGTTGAACGTCATCGAGAGCAGGTGGTAGACCGCGTGCAGCTCGCGGCCGGTGTCGGCCGGGTAGTGGACCCCGGACACACCCGAGCAGAGCTCGAAGCGCAGCGCCGGGTCGTCGCGCAGCAGCCGCGCCACGGTCGGCAGGTCCTCACGGCGCACGTGGAAGGTGACCTCGCCGCGGTGGACCACGACGTTCTCGACGGCGTGCGCGACGCCGCCCCCGGCCAGCGCGGTGTCGAGCGCCGCGGCGACCTCTTCGTGCCAGCCCTCGAGGGGCCGCTGCGCGGGCGCCGGGAAGACGATCGGCTGGACGAGCCCGCCGTACCCGCTGGTGTCGCCGGAGCCGGTGACGCCGAACATGCCGTGCCGCTCGCCGACCGGCCGGACCTCGGGGTCGAGGGTGGCCGGGGCGTTCTCGGGGGTCTGGTCGGTCGCGGCCTGCTCGGGGGCCTTGGGGTCGGCGTCCTTGCTGCCCTCGGTCACCGGAGCAGCCCCTTCATCTCGCTGGTGGGGAGCGCCTTGAGGGCGTCGTTCTCACGCTGCTCGATCTGGTTGAGCATGTTGACGCCGAGCGGCCGGCTCCGGACCTGGTCGTGCAGCTTGAGGATCGCGTCGATGAGCATCTCCGGGCGCGGCGGGCAGCCGGGGAGGTACATGTCGACGGGGACGACGTGGTCGACGCCCTGCACGACGGCGTAGTTGTTGAACATGCCGCCGCTGCTGGCGCAGACACCCATCGCGAGCACCCACTTGGGCTCGGGCATCTGGTCGTAGATCTGGCGCAGGACCGGGGCCATCTTCTGGCTGACCCGGCCGGCCACGATCATCAGGTCGGCCTGGCGCGGGCTGGCGCGGAAGACCTCCATGCCGAAGCGAGCGAGGTCGTACTTCGGACCGCCGCTGGTCATCATCTCGATGGCGCAGCAGGCCAGGCCGAAGGTGGCCGGCCAGAAGGACGCCTTGCGCATGTAGCCCGCGACGCCCTCGACGGTCGTCAGGAGTACGCCGCTCGGCAGCTTCTCCTCGATACCCACAGGTGATCCCTACGTCTCTCTAGGTCCTAGTCCCAGTCCAGGCCGCCGCGGCGCCACACGTAGGTGTAGGCGACGAAGACGGTGGCGATGAAGATGACCATCTCGACGAGGCCGAAGAACTTCATCGCGTCGAAGTGCACGGCCCACGGGTAGAGGAAGATGATCTCGATGTCGAAGACGATGAACAGCATCGCGGTGATGTAGTACTTCACCGGGAACCGGCCGCCACCCACCGGCTGCGGCGTCGGCTCGATCCCGCACTCGTAGCTGTCGAGCTTGGCCCTGTTGTAGCGCTTCGGGCCGACCATGCTGCTCATCAGGACCGACCCGGCGGCGAACAGGAACGCCAGGGCCGCGAGCACCAGGACTGGGATGTAGAGGTCCACCGCCACGCCTTCTCTCACCACTGCTTGCTCGGCTCTCTCAGCCGCTCCGCACCACCGTCCGGGTGTGACCCAGGTCGCACTCGTGAACTTGTGAATGCAATCACTAAGTGGCGCGAGGTTCATACTGCCACTCGTCCTCCGAGCCGTGAAGTCGGGGGGCGACCGCCCCTGACCTGCGGAAATAGCGCACGCCAACGTTGCCTAATTCGCCGACCGAAAGGGCCGGCCCCGAAGTCTCGGAGCCGCGGGCGAGCGCGAGGCTCAGGCGGTCGCGCGGTGCAGGGCGACGATGCCGCCGGAGAGGTTGCGCCACTCGGGGCGCTGCCAGCCGGCCTCGGCGATGAGGTCGGCGAGGCCGCGCTGGTCGGGCCAGGCGCGGATCGACTCGGCGAGGTAGACGTAGGCGTCCGGCGAGGAGGAGACCGCGCGGGCGATGGGGGGCAGGGCGCGCATGAGGTACTCGACGTACACGGTGCGGAACGGCGCCCAGGTCGGGTGGCTGAACTCGCAGACGACCAGCCGGCCGCCGGGCCGGGTGACGCGGCGCATCTCGCGCAGGCCGGCCAGCGGGTCGACGATGTTGCGCAGCCCGAAGGAGATCGTGACGGCGTCGAAGGTGTCGTCCGCGAAGGGCAGCTTGGTGCCGTCGCCGGCGGTGAACGGGAGCGCCGGCCGGGCCTGCTTGCCGACCTGGAGCATCCCGAGCGAGAAGTCGCAGGGCACCACGAGCGCGCCCCGGTCGGCGAACGGCTGGCTGGAGGTGCCGGTGCCGGCGGCGAGGTCGAGCACGGTGTCGCCGGGCCGCGGGTCGACCGCCTCGATCACGTCGTGGCGCCAGCGCCGGTCCTGGCCGAGGGAGAGCACGTCGTTGGTCACGTCGTACCGCTTCGCGACCGCGTCGAACATCCGCCGTACGTCGGCGGGCTGCTTGTCGAGGTCTGCGCGGGTCACGCGCACACAGTAGGGGCGGCGTGTCGGCAACCCGAACGCCTCCCCAAGCGTCACTCTGGCGACCAGACTCCACTTCCCCCTCGGGAGCCTCCAGAGATGTGCACAGCATGACCGCGTTCCGCCGCGCAGGCCTGGGCCTGCTGACGGTGCTCCTCCTCGCCGTCGCCGCAGCCGCCGTCGGCCACGCCATGCGCCAGTCCACCGGGCCGGATCTCGGGCACGCTGCGCCGGTCGAGTCCACCCCGTCCCCGGTCGCGCACGACGCCGAGGTCGACCCGGCGGCCGAGCCGGTGGCCGAGCCGGTGGCCGAGCCCGTGGCCGAGCCCGCGGTCGCTCAGCCCGCCACCTACCCGCCCCGGTCGCAGCGCCACCCGATCCGCGGGATGGAGCCGGGCAGGACCCTCCTCCAGCGCGGAGACACGGGCCCGCAGGTCCGCGACCTCCAGGCCCGGCTCGCGGCACTGGCGTGGCTCTTCGAGCGACCCGACGGGCGGTACGGCGACGAGACGGTCGAGGCGGTCCGCGGCTTCCAGGACAAGCGCGGGATCCCGGTGACCGGCCGGGTCGACCAGCGCACCCTCGACCGGCTGCGCTCGATGACCGGCGAGCCGACCCGTGACCAGCTGGGGCTGCACAACGTGCCCGGCCCGCTCGACGACCGCTGCCGCACCGGCCGGGTCCTGTGCGTCGACAAGAGCAGCCAGACGCTGCGCTGGGTGGTCGACGGCAAGGTCCTCAAGACCGTGGACGTGCGGTTCGGGGCGTCGTACACGCCCACCCGCGAGGGCGTCTTCTCGGTCTACCTCAAGAGCCGCGACCACGTCTCCCGGCTCTACGACTCGGCGATGCCGTTCGCGATGTTCTTCTCGGGCGGCCAGGCTGTGCACTACTCGTCGGACTTCGCCGCCCGCGGTTACGCCGGCGCCTCGCACGGCTGCGTCAACGTGCGCGACTACGACGCGGTGGCCTGGCTCTACGACCAGGTGCAGGTCGGCGACCGGGTCGTCGTCTACTGGAGCTGAGGCGGGGCCACGGCGTGAGGTAGCCCACGCAGGTGGTCCTGGTTTCGGGTCCGGGGGCTCGCCGTGAGTACCCTCGACCCTTGTGACGAGTGGTCCCACCTCGGACGTCTCGAAGGAGACAGCCGGCGCCCCGCTCGTGGTCCGCACCGTCGCGCTGGAGCTCCCGGCCGAGGCGTCGCTGCTGGACATGCTCCCCGAGGACCACCCGGTCACCTGGCTCCGCAACGGCGACGGCCTGGTCGGCTGCGGAGTCGCGGCGGTGCTGCGGCCCAGTGGCCCGGACCGGTTCGCCGAGGCCGACGCCTGGTGGCGCGACGTCACCGCGCGGGCGATCGTGCGCAGCGACGTGCACGAGCCCGGCAGCGGCCTGGTCTCGTTCGGGACGTTCGCGTTCGCCGACGACTCGGTCGAGTCCGCGCTGATCGTCCCCGAGGTGATCCTCGGCCGTCGCGGCGACACGTCGTGGCTGACCACGGTGTCGTCGGTGGGCGGCCTCGACCAGCTCGACCGCCGCCTGGAGCTCGCGACCACCCCGCCCGCGCCCGTGGGCGTGACCTTCACCGACGGCGCCCTCGACGGGCAGCAGTGGATGGCCGCGGTGGGCGAGGCGGTCCGCCGGATCAACGCCGGCGATCTCGAGAAGGTGGTGCTCGCGCGCGACCTGGTCGCCACCGCCGCGGAGCCGATCGACGTGCGGTGGCCGCTGCGCCGCCTCGCGGACGGCTACCCGACCTGCTGGACCTTCCACGTCGACGGGATCTTCGGCGCGACGCCCGAGCTGCTCGTGCGCCGCGAGCGCGGGCTGGTCACCTCCCGGGTGCTGGCCGGCACCATCCGGCGGACCGGCGACGACGCCCGCGACCTCACGCTCGCGGCGCGGCTGGCCCGGTCGTCGAAGGACCTCGAGGAGCACGAGTACGCCGTCCGCTCGGTCGCCGAGGCGCTGGAGCCGCACTGCTCGTCGATGAACGTCCCCGAGGCGCCGTTCGTCCTGCACCTCCCCAACGTCATGCACCTGGCCACCGACGTGGCCGGCGTGGTCCACGACGCCGCCACCGTCACCTCGCTCGAGCTGGCCGCGGCGCTGCACCCGTCGGCCGCCGTCGGAGGCACCCCCACCCGCGACGCCATCGCGCTGATCGCGGAGCTCGAGGGGATGGACCGCGGCCGGTACGCCGGCCCGGTCGGCTGGATGGACGCCCAGGGCGACGGCGAGTGGGGCATCGCGTTGCGGTCGGCGGTCATCGACGGCGCGACGGTCCGGCTCTACGCCGGCTGCGGCATCGTGGCCGACTCCGACCCCGAGGCGGAGCTGGCCGAGACGCAGGGCAAGTTCGTGCCCGTGCGGGACGCGCTCTCCACCTGACCAGCCGGGAGCGCGGCCGTCAGCCGCAGCCCGCACCGGTGTCGCCGGAGGCGCAGGCCAGGCTGAGGTGCACGCGGTCCCACCACGCCATCGTGATCGCGGCCGGCTGGCCGGTCGCGGTCACCAGCAGGCCCGGGTCCTGCGTCCACACGAGCTGGACGACGTCGCTGGACTCGGTGCAGAACACCCGACCGGCGGCCTCCGATGCCGGGTCGAGCCCGCCGAGCACCTGCGCGTCGACCGAGATGTCGGTCCGGTGGTCGTCGTCGAGGTTCCAGCTGACCTCGCCCTCGGCCCGCTGACCGGTGCAGTCGGCCTCGTTGCGCGGCGCCGGGTCGCCGGACAGCCGCTGCACCGCGCGGGTGTAGGCGTCGTACAGCGCCCGCCGCGTCGGGTAGGCCGTGAGCACGGCCGCCCGGATGTTCGACGCCGGGGCGCGGCAGGTGACCCGGCCGTCGTCGGACCCGCACGACGAGGCCGGCAGCAGGTCCGAACCCGCCGCGTCGACGGCAGCGAGCACCTGGGTCTCGAGGTCCTGGGCCGCCGCCGGCGCGACCGTGGTGGGCGCGCCCGGCTGGGCAGGGGCGGGGTCGGCGGCCGGCGGTCCGTTCCCCCGGTGGCCGACGACCGCGATGAGCAACAGGCCCACGGCGACCAGCAGGACGATGGCGACGAGCACCACCTCGACCCCCCTGGGCGCGCCCGGAGCCTCGTCGCCGTCGGGTGGCTCCCGCTCCCGGACCACGGCGGGCGCGCCGGCGGGCTGCTCGGGGACCTCGGGGACCTCGGGGACCTCGGGGACCTCGGCGCCAGGAGCCTCGCCGGGTGGGGTGGCCGCACCCAGCGCGTCCGCCAGCCGCCACGCCGCCACCGGGTCGTCGGGGTCGAAGCGCACCGGCGTCGCCCGGTCGACCACGGGGTGGCAGCCCGTCACGTGGTCCGCGAGGTCGAGGCGCACCACCGGCAGGCCGCGGGCCGCGGCGTGCTTGGCGGCCAGCCGGCACGACTGCGCCCCGGCGTACGCCGGCGAGACGACCGCGAGGAAGACCTCGGAGTCCTCGATCCGGTCGACCACGGCGTTCCACCACGTCTCGCCGTTCGCCACGTCGAGCTCGTCGAGGTCGTCGAGCGGCTCGTGGCCCAGGGTCCGGACGATCTCCTCGACGCGCGCTCCCACCGCCCGGTCACGGTAGGCGCAGCTGACGAAGACTCGACTCATGGCTCCCCCCGAGCCCACCGAGACCGGTGGTCCAGACCAGACAACGTCGTCTTGGCAACCCTGTCCATCCCCCACGTGGGGGAGAAGGCGGCCCGGGTCCTAGGGTCGGCGCATGCCATCGGGCGCCCACGACCACGCCAACGACCCCCGCAACGACGAGATCCTCATCTGGGTCAACGGTGAGCTGAAGCCGCGGGCCGAAGCCGTGGTCTCGGTCTTCGACTCCGGCTTCGTGCTCGGCGACGGGGTCTGGGAGGGGCTGCGGGTCCACGACGGCCACCCGGCATTCCTCGAGCAGCACCTCGACCGGCTGTGGGAGGGCGCGACCGCGCTGATGATCGACCTCGGCGTCACCCGCGAGGAGCTGACGCGCGCGCTCTACGACACGCTCGGGGCCAACGGCATGGCCGACGGCGTGCACGTCCGGCTGATGTGCACCCGGGGCGTGAAGTCCACGCCCTACCAGGACCCCCGCGTCACCGTCGGGCCTGCGACCATCGTGATCATCGCCGAGCACAAGCTGCCCACCCCCGACACCGTCGAGCGCGGGCTGGCGCTGTTCACCACCCACGTGCGCCGGGCGACCCCGGACACGCTGGACCCGAAGCTCAACGCGCACAGCAAGCTCAACGACATCCTGGCCTGCATCCAGGCCTACACCGCCGGCGCCGACGAGGCGCTGATGCTCGACCCGCACGGCTTCGTGGCCACGTGCAACAGCACCCACTTCTTCGTGGTGAAGGGGACGCCGGACGAGCCGGAGGTCTGGACCTCGGACGGCCGGTTCTGCCTCGGCGGCATCACCCGGGGCAACGTGCTCGCGATGAGCCGCCACCACGGCATCACCGCGCACGAGAAGACGTTCAGCCTCACCGAGGTGTACAGCGCCCAGGAGGCGTTCGTGACCGGCACCTTCGCCGGGGTGGCGCCGGTCCGGTCGGTCGACGGACGGGTGATCGGGACCGGCGAGCGCGGGCCGGTGGTCGCCCGGCTCCAGGAGCTGTACGTCGACTGGGTGGCCCGGGACGTCGCCGGGCGGAGCCGCCCGTGACCGCCGAGGTCCGGATCGGCATGTGGTCCGGCCCGCGCAACATCTCCACGGCGATGATGCGGGCCTGGGAGAACCGGCCCGACACGGTCGTGGTCGACGAGCCGCTGTACGCCGAGTACCTGCTCCGCACCGGGCTCGACCACCCGGGCCGCGACGAGGTGATCGCGGCCCAGCCGACGTCGCTGACCGAGGTGGTCGCGGCGCTCGAGGCGCCGCTGCCCGAGGGGCGCACCGTGCACTACGCCAAGCACATGGCCCAGCACCTCGACCTGTCCGTCGACGCCGACTGGACCGACGCGTTCCGCAACGTGCTGCTGATCCGCGACCCCGGCGAGGTCGTCGCGTCCTACGTCCGGTCCCGCGAGGCCTGCGAGCCCGACGACATCGGGTTGCTCCAGCAGCAGTGGCTGCTCGACCGCTGGGACGCGCTCGCCCACGAGGTGCCGGTGATCGACTCCGCCGACTTCCTGCGCGCGCCCGAGGCGTACCTGCGCTGGCTGTGCGCCTGGCTCGGCATCGAGTTCACCGACCGGATGCTGTCGTGGCCGCCCGGGCCACGGGAGTCCGACGGCGTGTGGGCGCCGTACTGGTACGACGCCGTCCTCACCTCCACCGGCTTCGAGCCCTACCGACCGCGCACGGTCGACCTCTCCCCGCACGACGCCGAGGTGGCCGAGGCGTGCCGGCCGGCCTACGAGCGGCTCCGCCAGCGCCGGGTCCGGCTCTAGCCGACGAGGTTGCGCACCGACCACACGGTCAGCACGACCAGGCCGACCTCGAGGCCCATGCTCAGGACCAGGGCCGGGCTGGTGATCCACAACGCCATGGGCGCCAGCACCGCCAGCACCACGGCGAAGAGCTCCCAGCCGCCGAGGCCGAGGGCGGCCAGCCGGTACGGCAGGGGTACGGCGCGGGGCGGCTCGGCGAGCAGGACCGACCCGGACGGCACGCTGTCAGGCGGGTCGGGCTCCTCGAAGAGCCGGCGCAGCCAGCGCGGCGGCGCGGCCCCGGGCGTCGGACCGGGACCGCCGTAGGGGACGTCCGGGAGCTGCGGGTCGCCGTACGGGACCTGCGGCTCGGTCAACTCAGAGGTCCTCGCCGTCGGCCCGGCGCACCCACTGCAGGCCGCGCGGGCCGACCAGCTGCTCCATCTGCGCGGCCAGGAAGGCGTGCCCGGTCTCGGAGTAGACCCGGTCGTGGATGGCCAGGTTGGTGGGCGCCCCGACGGCGCGGACGAACTCGATGGCCATCTCGCTGCGCAGCCACGGTGCCGACGCCGGGCAGCACAGGACGTCGACCGGTACCTCGGGCGTTGCGAGGGCGTCGCCCGGGTGGTAGACCGTCCGGTCGCCGACGGTGAGCAGGTAGCCGGAGTTGTAGGGCTGCGGCAGCTCGGGGTGGATGAGGTGGTGCATCTCCCCCACGGCCCGGACGGGCAGGCCGACGTCGAAGGCCGCGCCGGCCGGCACCGTCGTGGTGCGCTCCGCGACGTCGGGCGCGTCGGCCGCGAGCTGCTCGGCGACCTGGCCCACCGTGAACACGGGTGCGTCGGTGGCCCGGAGGTTGTCCGGGTGCAGGTGGTCGGGGTGCAGGTGCGTCACCAGCACCGCGGTCGCACCGTCGACCGCCTCCGGGTCGGTGAACATCCCCGGGTCGAGGACGACCACCTGGCCCTCGTGCTCGATCCGGACGCAGGCGTGGCCGAACTTGGTGATCCGCATGACGCCGAGCCTAGGTCCGAGCGCGGGGGCGAGCTCGCTCGCGCCCGATCAGCGAGGAGGTTGAGGAGCGTCGGCCCAGACACGCGCGCCAGCGCGGGGCGGAGCGACGCGTCTCGAAACCGATCAGTCGAGCGGCTCGCGCGGATCACACCACATGAGGGGCCGCCACGGAGACCGGCCCACCTGGACCCTGACGAGGAGTGGGAATGGCTGTGCAGACGAGAGAGAAGGGGCGGCTCCGCTGGGTCGTCGTGCTCACGGCGGTCGGGTCGTTCATGGCCGCGCTGGACACCTTGGTGGTGGCCTCGGCGCTGAGCACCATCCGGAACGACCTGGGGGCGTCGCTGACCGACCTGGAGTGGACCCTGAACGCCTACAACCTGAGCTTCGCGGTGCTGCTGGTCCCGGCCGCCGTGCTGGGCGACCGCCTCGGCCGAGCCCGCACGTACGCCGCGGGGCTGGCGCTCTTCGCGCTGGCCTCGGCCGGCTGCGCGCTGGCCGGCGACGTGGACGCGCTCATCGCGATGCGCGTGGCCCAGGGGGCCGCGGCTGCCGTCGTCATGACGCTCGGCCTGGCCCTGCTGACCTCGGCCTTCCCGCCCGAGCGGCGCGGTGCTGCCATCGGGCTGTTCAGCGCGGTCACCGGCATCGCGGTGGCCTGCGGACCGCTGGTCGGCGGTGCCGTCGTCGACGGGCTGGCCTGGCAATGGATCTTCTGGATCAACGTCCCCGTCGGGATCCTGGCCGCACCGCTGGTGCTGCGCCACGTGCCCGAGGCGCGGGTGCCGGGCACCCGGCTCGACGTCCCCGGCGTCCTGCTGCTCTCGACCGGCGTGCTCGGCCTGGTCTGGGCCGTGGTCCGGGGCGAGCCGGCCGGCTGGACGAGCGGCGAGGTGCTCGGGGCCGGGGCCGCGGGGCTGGCCCTCCTGGGCGGCTTCGCGTGGTGGGAGCGGCGCGCCCGCCAGCCACTGCTGCCCCCGCGGCTGCTCCGACTGCGCGGCTTCACGGCCGGCAACCTGGCCAGCGGGCTGACCCTCGCGGCCCTCTTCTCCGCGGTGTTCTTCTACGGACAGGTGCTCCAGGTCGTCATGGCCGAGAGCCCGCTGGCGGCCGGCGTCCGGCTGATGGCGTGGACCGGCACCTTCATCGTGGTGGCGCCGGCGGCCGGTGCGCTGGCCGACCGGATCGGTGAGCGACCGCTCATCGTCGTCGGGCTCACGGTCCAGGCCGCGGCCATGGTCTGGTTCGCCGCCCTGGCGAGCACCGACCTGACCTACGTGGAGGCGCTCGGGCCGTTCGTGCTCGGTGGCGTCGGGGTGTCGCTCGCGATCCCCTGTGGCCAGAGCGCCGTGATGGGCTCGGTGACCGACCGGGACGTGGCCACCGCGTCCGGCGTCAACGGCACCGTGCGCCAGCTCGGCGGGGTCGTGGGCATCGCGGTGACCGTCGCGGTCTTCGACGCGCGGGGTGGCTTCGCCTCGCCGGCCGACTTCGTCGACGGCTTCACCGGTGCAATCCTGGCCGCCGCGGCGCTGTCCCTGCTGGGCGCGGTCGCGGGGCTCGCGGTCCCGTCCCGACGCGCCGCCGTACCGGAGGCGACCCCGGTGACGGACCAGCCGACGCCCGACGAGTGCGAGGCGGTGGCGGCATGACCCGCCGGATGGTGACCTACCGGGTCAAGGACGGGCGCGCCGAGGAGAACGCGGCGTACGTTCGCGAGGTGATGGCCGACCTGGCCGCCCGGGAGACCGAGGGGGTGCGCTACGAGGTGTTCCTGCTCGAGGACGGCGTGAGCTTCCTCCACGTCGTCGACGAGGAGGGCGAGGGCGGCAAGGTGCAGGTGTCCGAGGCGTTCCAGCGGTTCACCGCCACGCTGGTCGAGGACCGGTGCGCGAACACGCCGGAGGTGCACATGATGACCCTTGTGGGGAGGTACGACGGATGACCCTGGCGTCCGAGGACTTCGCCGAGCAGGTCGCACCGCTCCGGCCGGGGCTGCTCCTGCACTGCTACCGGATGCTCGGCTCGTCCCACGACGCGGAGGACGCCGTGCAGGAGACGTTGCTGCGCGGCTGGCGCGGGGTGGACCGGTTCGAGGGGCGCAGCTCGCTGCGGACCTGGCTCTACACGGTGGCCACCAACGTCTGCCTGCGCGAGATCGAGCGGCGGGGGCGGCGTCTGCTCCCGGTCGACCTCGGTCCCGCCGCCGACCCGGCGGACGGCCTCGGCGCACCGCTCACCGAGACGGTGTGGCTCGGGCCGCTGCCCGACGCCGGGCTCACGTGGGACTCCTCGCCGGCCGATGCGGTCTACGAGCAGCGGGAGGCGGTGGAGCTCGCGTTCATCGCGGCGCTCCAGCGCCTCCCGGCGCTCCAGCGGGCGGTGCTGGTGCTGCGTGACGTGCTGGCCTTCTCGGCCGTCGAGACCGCCGAGGTGCTCGAGACCACGGTCCCCTCGGTGACCAGTGCGCTCGCCCGGGCCCGCGGCTCGCTGCACGCCGCGCTCCCCGAGCGCAGCCAGCAGGAGGTGCTGCGCGAGCTGGGCGACCGCCAGGTGCGGGCCACGGTCGCCGCCTTCGTGGCCGCCTGGGAGCGCCACGACGTCGACGCCGTCGTCGCGCTGCTGGCCGAGGACGTCGAGAAGACCATGCCGCCGTACGCCGAGTGGTACCGCGGGCGGGCCGACGTGGCGGCGTTCCTGGCCGCGCTCCCCCTCAGCGAGGGCAGGCGGTGGCAGGCGGAGGCGACGAGCGCCAACGGCCAGGTCGCGGTGGCGTTCCGCACGTGGGACGAGCGCGTGGGCGCGTTCCTCAGCCACGGGCTCTCGGTGCTCACGCTCGGGCCCGAGGGCATCACGGCGTTCACGACCTTCCTCGACCCGGCCGTGGTCCGCTGAGCCCCTAGGCTCGGCGCCATGGCCCTGCCCCCCGACGTGTCGATCCGGCAGGCCGTCCCGGCCGACGCCGAGCCGCTCGCGCACCTGCACGTGGACGTGTGGGACGACGCCTACACCGGTCTGGTGCCGCAGGGCATCCTCGACGACCGCCGCGAGAAGGTGGCCGAGCGGGTCGAACGGTGGCAGGAGATCCTCGGACGGGCCGAGCCGACCTGGGTCGCCGAGGACAGCGAGGGGCTCGTCGGCTTCACCTCCACCGGCCCGGCCCGCGACAACGACATGGAGGAGCTCCTCGAGCTGTACGCCCTCTACGTGCGGTCGGCGTACTGGGACAGCGGCCTGGGCTACGCACTGTTCGAGATCGCCGTCGGCGACCGCGCGGCGTACCTGTGGGTGCTGGTCGGGAACGAGCGGGCGATCCGCTTCTACGAGCGGCAGGGGTTCCGCCTCGACGGCACCGAGGACGAGCACGACGAGGGGCTGCACGTCCGGATGGTGCGGGCCGGTACCTGAGCGCGGCGCGGTCCACGACTGCACCGGAAATTGGCGTCCCCGGGTGGAATTTCCGGTGCAGTCCCGGCGGGTGACTCTCGGCCCGGAGGTTTGCACCGGGAAATCGACCCGTGGGGTCGAAATACCGGTGCGAATCCTCAACCGGGGGCGGCCCGCGCCTGCGCTCGCACCTCGGCTCTAGGGTCGCCTCGTGCCGCTGTACTCCTTCGAGGGCAAGAGCCCGACCGTCCACCCGACCGCCTTCGTCGCCCCGAGTGCCGACCTCATCGGCGACGTGACCGTCGAGGCGGGCGCGTCGGTGTGGTTCGGGGCGGTGCTGCGCGCCGACTTCGGCTCGATCGTCGTGCGTGCAGGCGCCAACGTGCAGGACGGGTCGATTCTGCACGCCGGGCCCGACGGACCGGTCGAGATCGGCGCAGGCGCCACCATCGGGCACGGCTGCGTCGTGCATGCCTGCACGATCGGCGCCGAGGCGCTCGTCGCGAACAACGCCACCGTCCTCGACCACGCCGTGGTCGGGTCGCGGACCCTGGTCGGGGCAGGCTCGCTCGTCACCGGCGGCACCGTGCTGCCCGACGGCGTGCTGGCGATCGGCTCGCCGGCCCGCGTGAAGGGGCCGATCGAGGGCACCAACGCCGAGTCCTGGGTGGCCGGCAACCCGACGGCGTACCAGGACCTGGCGCGGCGGTACCTCACCGGGTTCGGTGCCGCATGACGCGCAGCTTCGACCTGGGCGACCCCGCCTTCGACGTCACCTCGGCGGAGGTGCACGAGGCGCGCGAGGAGGACTGGTACGTCGAGACGACGTGGGGCTGGGCGGTGCTGCGGTACGCCGAGGTGAGCGCGCTGCTCCGCGACCGGCGGTTCCGCCAGGGCAACGCGCGGTGGCCGGCGCAGAACGGCATCCACTCCGGCCTGTTCTCCGACTGGTGGCAGGAGACGCTGCTCTCGCTGGAGGGCGAGGACCACGCGCGGATCCGCAAGCTGATGGTGCCGGCGTTCAAGAACCGGGTGATCGCCGAGCTGCGGCCGACCTTCCAGGGCATCGCCCACGAGCTGATCGACGCCTTCGCCCCGCGCGGGCAGGTCGAGTTCATCCACGAGTTCGCCGAGCCGTACGCCGCCCGCATCATCTGCCTGCTGCTCGGCCTGCCGCAGGACCACTGGCCGCAGGTCGCGCGCTGGGCCGACGATCTCGGGGCGTCGTTCTCCATCGACGTCGGCAACCAGGTGCCGCGGATCGAGGACGCGCTGACCGGGCTGGCCGGGTACGTCGAGGAGGTGGTCGCCGATCGGCGCGCCCACCCCCGCGACGACCTCGTGACCACGCTGGTCACGGCCGAGCAGCTCACCGACCGGGAGCTGTCGGTCGCGCTGGTCTTCCTCGCGTTCGCGGGCATGGAGACCACCCGCAACCAGCTGGGGCTGGCTCTCCAGACCCTGCTGAAGCACCCCGACCAGTGGGCGCTGCTCGCCGCGCGGCCCGAGCTCGGCAGCAACGCCGTCGAGGAGGTGATGCGGGTCAACCCGACCGTGACGTGGGTGACCCGCGAGGCGCTGGAGGACGTCGAGTTCCAGGGGCTGCACATCCCGAAGGGCGGGATCGTGCAGATGCTGTCCCACTCGGCGGGCACGGACCCGCGGGCCGTGCCCGACCCGTCGTTCGACATCACCGAGCAGCGGCCACCGCACCACGGCTTCGGCGCCGGGATCCACCACTGCCTCGGCCACTTCGTGGCGCGGACCGACATGTCGGTCGCCCTCCCCCTGCTGGCCCAGCGGATGCCCGAGGCGGTGTGCGACGGGCCCGGGGAGTGGTTACCTGTCTCGGGGAACACGGGGGCGGTACGGTTCCCGATCCGCTTCCGAGCCGAAGGGACCTGATGCTCGCGATCACCGGCTCGACCGGCGCCGTGGGTGGGCGCGTGGCCCGCGCACTGGCCGACGACTTCCGCAACGACGTCCGGCTGGTGGTGCGCGACCCGGCCCGGGCGCCCGACTACGACACCGACGTGCGGGTCTGCGAGTACGCCGACCACGCGGCCGCCGTCGCGGCGCTGACCGGCGTCGACACCCTCTTCATGGTCTCGGCCGCCGAGGCGGTGGACCGCCGCGACCAGCACCGCACGTTCATCCGCGCCGCGGCCGACGCGGGCGTGCACCACATCGTCTACACCTCGTTCGCCGGGGCGGCCCCGGACGCGACCTTCACGCTCGGCCGCGACCACTGGGACGCCGAGCAGGCGATCCGCGAGAGCGGGATGACCTCCACGTTCCTGCGCGACAACTTCTACAGCGACCTGCTGCCCTTCTTCGCCGACGAGCACGGCGTGATCCGCGGGCCGGCCGGCGAGGGCCGGGTCGCCGCCGTCGCCCGGGCCGACGTCGCGGACGTCGCGACCGCGGTGCTGCGCTCGCCCGCGGACCACGCGCACGCCACGTACGTGCTCACCGGGCCCGAGGCGCTCACCCTCACCGAGGTCGCCGCCCGCGCCGGGGCCGTGCTGGGCCGGTCGCTGAGCTTCGTCGACGAGACCGACGAGGAGGCGTACGCCTCCCGGCGCGCGGCGTACGGCGCCGAGGACTGGCAGCTCGACGCGTGGGTGTCGACCTACACCGCGATCCGGGACGGCTCGTGCGCCGAGGTGAGCGGCGACGTCGAGCGGGTCAGCGGCCACCCCGCCCGGACGCTGGAGCAGGCGCTGCAGGCTGCGGGTCCGGCGTGACGTCCTCGTCGTCGACGTACTCCAGCAGGTCGCCGGGCTGGCACTCGAGCACCCGGCACATCGCCTCGAGCGTGCTGAAGCGGACGGCCTTGGCCCGGCCGTTCTTGAGCACCGCGACGTTCGCGGGGGTGAGCCCCACGCGCTCGGCGAACTCCCCCACGCTCAGCTTGCGCCGGGCCAGCTCGACGTCGAGCCGGACCACGATCGCCATCAGATGACCTCGGCCAGCTCGGTGCGCAGGCTGGCGGCCTGGCGGAGCAGCTCGCGCATCACCACGACGACCAGCCCGAAGGCCGCGAGCACGAGCAGCACCACGAACAGCAGCAGCGGCGCGCCCGGGTCGTCGGCGCCCCAGACCGCCCAGAGCGAGCCGGCCGCGGCCAGCACCCACGCGGTGGCCAGTGCGCCGATGACGACGTCGACCCAGCGCAGGGCGCTCGCGGTGAAGATGACGTCCTGCCGGACCATCGACAGGAGCCGCCAGGTGCACACCACGACGACCTGGACGCACAGGATCAGCACGCCCACGAAGAGCGTCAGCGGCCAGCGCAGGTGCGCCTGGTCGGGGTGCTCACGCGCGACGTAGGCGAACTGCCCGGGGAACGAGAACCACTGCAGCATCAGCAGCAGGCCGAACAGCAGCACCAGCGCGGCCTGCAGCAGCGGGACGAGACGACGGACGAGAGTCATGCATCGACTATCGCCGCTTATCTATCGAAGATCAATAGATGGCTAGGCCGTGGCGTGGTGCATGTAGCACCAGCGCCAGTCCTCCCCCGGCTCGGCGGTCTCCATCACCGGGTGGGTGGTGTCGTGGAAGTGCGCGGTGGCGTGCTGGCCGACCGAGGAGTCACAGCAGGCGACGTTGCCGCACTCGAGGCACTGGCGCAGGGCCACCCACTCGAGACCCTCGTCGAGGCAGCGCTGGCACCTCGGCTCGGGCACCGTGTCGACGACCGGGTAGCGAGCCAGGTCGTCGCAGGTGTAGCCCGTCCGGCGCAGGGTCGTGTACTCCTGCAGCTCCCGCCGCTCCTCGGTCGCGACGTCGAGCATCGACTCCTCGACGTCGAGCATCGCCAGCACGTCGGCGACGACCTCGGAGTCGACCTTGCCCGAGTCGCGGATCTTGAGCACCTTGGTCCGCTCCGCCTCCAGCATCGAGAGCCGGATCCGGGCGTACAGGTCGCTCGGCGACTCCCGGTCGGCGACCGTGCTCATCCGCTCCCACGCCGCGAAGTTGCGCTGGTCGAGCCGCTGCCGGATCAGGTCGACGACGCCCTGGCTGTCGTCGTACTCGAGCTCGTCGAGGCGGTGCAGCGCGGCCTTCGACGCCTGCTGGAGCAGGGTGGCTCGGGCCAGCGCGTCCTCGACCGGGTCCGGGCTGCGGACGTGCAGCCGGCGCGCCACCCAGGGCAGCGACATGCCCTGGATGAACAGCGTCCCGGCCACCACGGTGAACGCCATCAGCAGCAGCACCTCGCGGTACTCGGTGTCCACGGGGATGACGAACGCGGCGGCCAGCGTGACCACGCCCCGCATGCCGGCCCAGCCGAGCATGAACGTCGAGGTCCACGGCGGCCGCAGCCCGGTCACCGGATCGGGGCCGGGGCGCACGATGAGGTAGCGCGCCGGGAACACCCACACCAGCCGGAGCACGATGCAGGCCGCGAGCGTGGCGGAGCACACCGCGATGATGCGACCCCACGAGAGCTCACCCTGCCCGGCGTCCTCGACGATGGCACTGGCCTGCAGGCCGATCAGCAGGAAGACCGTGTTCTCGAGGACGAAGGCGATGGTCCGCCAGTTCAGCCGCTCGGCGATCCGGGACTGCGCGGTCTGCAGGATCGGCGCCTTGTGGCCGAGCAGCAGGCCCGCGACGACCACCGCGATCACACCGGAGGCGTGCACCTCCTCAGCGGCGACGTACGCCGCGAACGGCACGACCAGCGACAGCCCGCTGTCGAGGACCGGGTCGGTCAGGCGCCGGCGCACCTTGGCGACGACGAGGAAGAACAGGAAGCCGACGGCGACCCCGCCGCCCGCCTTGAGCAGGAAGTCCAGCCCGACGTGGGTGACGCTGAACCCGTCGCCGTCGGCGACGGCGAGGGCCGTGCCGAGCGCGACCAGCGCGGTCGCGTCGTTGAGCAGCGACTCGCCCTCGAGGATCGTGACGATCCGGCGCGGCAGCCCGATCCGGCGCCCGATCGCGGTCGCGGCCACGGCGTCCGGCGGGGCCACGACGGCGCCGATGGCGAAGGCGATCGGCCACGAGAGCCCGGGCAGCAGCGCGTGCGCGACCACCGCGACGCCGAGCGTCGTGAAGGCCACCAGCCCCACCGAGAGCAGGAGGATCGGGCGCTTGTTGACCCGGAAGTCGACCAGCGAGGTGCCCTGCGCCGCGGCGTACAGCAGCGGCGGGAGCAGCCCGAACAGCACCACGTCCTCCGAGAGCTCGACCTCGGGCACCCCGGGCGCGTACGACGCCGCCACACCGGCGAGCACGAGCAGGAACGGCGCGGGCACGTCGACGCGCTCGGCCAGCCAGGTGCACACGAGCACCCCCACCGCCAGGCCGCACAGCAGCAGGGTGATCTCCACGGCGGACATTCTCCCGATGTCGGGCGGCGATCACCTAGGCCTTCCGCTCTGCGCGCAATCCGGATCAAGCGGGAATACGGCCCGATGGCGCACGATCGACCCGTGACCACGCCCGCGGACACCTTCGCCGACTTCGTCGACCACCTCGCCGACGTGCTCGACGAGACGGCCGACCGCGACGCGTCCGGCGAGGAGTGGGCGGCCCGCTTCCACTTCTCGCGCTTCCACTTCGACCGGATGATCCGGAGCGTGGCGGGCGAGCCGCCGCAGGCGTTCCGGCGCCGGATCCTGCTCGAGCGCGCGGCGTACCGCATGGTGACGACGCGGGCACCGCTGATCGACATCGCCGTCGAGGCCGGCTACGGCTCGCACGAGGCGTTCACCCGCGCCTTCACCCGCGCCTACGGCGTGCCCCCGGCGGCCTGGCGCCGCTCGCCCGGCCGGATCCGGATCCCGGCGCCGAGCGACGTGCACTTCCACCCACCGGGCAGCCTCCGGCTGCCCGCACGAGACAAGGTGACCGCGATGGACCTGATGACCCGCATGGTCGAGCACCACGTCTGGCTGACCGGCGAGATGGTGCGTCTGGCCACCCGGTTGACCGACGAGCAGCTCGACCAGCCGATCGAGCTCGACGTCGACGACGACGCCCAGACGATCCGCTCGCTGCTGTCCCGGCTGATCGGCCAGATGGGGATGTGGAACGCCGCCGTGGCGCTGCGCGAGTACGACTGGTCGGTCGAGGAGCACGAGTCCCTCACCTCGATGCGCGAGCGACTGGCCGCCGAGGGGCCGACGTTCCTCGGGCAGGTCCGCGAGGTGGTCGAGCACGAGCGCCTCGACGACACGTTCGTGGACGCGCTCTGCGAGCCCGCCGAGGTGTTCACCTACGGCGGCATGATCGCCCACGTGCTGACCTTCGCCGCGCACCGCCGGACGCTCGTCGTGCTCGCGCTGTCGAAGCACGGCGTCGAGGAGCTCGGCTGGGGCGACCCGATGGTGTGGGTGGCGACGCCCGCCTCGTGATCAGGGCCGGAGCGCCCGGATCGCCAGGTCCAGCTCGCGCCGCCGCGACCGGTCGACCACGGCCTCGACCACCTCGACGCCGCCGTTGGGTGCCGAGAGCGCGTGGTCGAGCTCGGCGGCCGAGTCGACGCGCCAGTGCGCGGTGCGGGTGGCCTGGCAGAGCGCCGCGAGGTCGACGTGGTGCGGGGTGCCGAAGAGCCGCTCGTAGGCGTGCGCGTACTCGTCCGCCCCCTGCTCGAGGGTCGCGAAGATCGACCCCCCGTCGTCGTTGGCCACCACGATCGTCAGGTCCGGCCGCGGCTCGTCGGGCCCGATGACGAGCCCGGTGGCGTCGTGGAGGAACGTCACGTCACCCATCAGCGCCAGGTTGCGGTTGCCGGGCCGCCGGGCCAGCGAGGCGCCGATCGCGGTCGAGACGGTGCCGTCGATGCCGGACAGCCCGCGGTTGGCCACCACCTTGCGGCGGCTGCCGACGTCGTACGCCGTGGCCATGAGGTCGAGGTCGCGGATCGGGTTGGAGGCGCCCACGAGCAGGTGGCCGCCCGACGGCAGCGCGCGGCTGACCGAGGCCGCGACGTGGTACGCCGTGAACCCGGCCTCGTCGACCAGGGCGTCGAGCTGCCGGGACACCGACGCGTCGGCGTCCTGCCACGCCGCCAGCCACGCGGGGTCGTCGGGGTCGACGGCCGTCGCCCCGGTCGCGGGCGTGACCGGGTAGGGCCGCGTCCACACCGGGTCGGCGTCGAGCACCTCGACGCCCGATCGGGCGAGCAGCTGTTGCACGGGGCGGGACAGGGTCGGGTGGCCGAAGAGCACCACGCGCTCGACCTGCGCGGCCAGCTCCGAGGCGAGCAGCAGCCGGTAGGTGCGCAGCGCCGGTCCGGTCCGTGCGCCGCTGGACGGCTCGGCCAGCAGGGGCCAGCCGACCCGCGCGGCCAGGGCTCGCGCCTGCGGACCCGCGTCGTCGCCCGCGACCACGACGGTGCGGGGGCCGAGCGGCAGGTGCAGAGGTTCGGGGTTTCGAGACGGCTGCTGCTGCGCAGCCTCCTCAACCACCGGCGACTCCGGTGGTTGAGGAGGGCGTTCTGCGCCCGTCTCGAAACCCCCGAGCGACGGTTCCCACCGGTCGGCCGGCAGCAGCGGGTCGTCGAGCTGCACGTTGAGGTGCACGAGCCCGGGGCGGACCTCGGCCACCTCCGAGGCGACGTCGAGGGTCGGCACCAGCCGGCCGAAGACCCCGACCTGGTCGGTGGTCTGGTTGGCGTCCGTGCCGCGCAGCCGCTCCGGTCGGTCGGCGGTGACCACGACGATCGGCACCCGCGCGTGGTGGGCCTCGAGGACCGCGGGGTGGAGGTTCGCCACGGCGGTCCCGGAGGTGCACACGACCGCGGCCCGCGACCCGCCCTTGGTCAGCCCGAGCGCGAGGAAGCCGGCGGTCCGCTCGTCGATCCGGGTGTGCAGCCGGAGCAGGCCGGCCCCGGCGGCGTCGTACGCCGCGAACGCGAGCGGGGCGTTGCGGGAGCCGGGGGCCAGCACCACCTCGCGGACCCCGGCCGCGACGAGCGCGGCGACGACCGAGCGCGCGACCGCGGTGGCGCTCACGACCGCACCGCCCGGACCGCGTCGAGCCGGGCCTCCCAGTGGGCCACCCGGTCGGCGCCGGCGGCCAGCAGGTCGAGCGCGTGCGGGTCGGGGGTCGGCACCGTGACCGGCAGGGCGCCGTCGACCGGCCGCAAGGGCACGGAGGCCACGTCGGCGGTGAGGAGCTGCACCGTGGCGAGACCGCAGGCGTGGGGCAGCGACGGGAGGGCCGCCGCCAGCGCGACGCCGGCCGCGATCCCGACCGAGGTCTCGAGCGCCGACGACACCACGACCGGCAGCCCGATCTCCTCGGCGATCCGCAGGCAGGCGCGCACCCCGCCCAGCGGCTGCACCTTGAGCACCGCGATGTCCGCCGCCTCGAGGTCGCGCACCAGGTAGGGGTCCGACGCCCGGCGGATCGACTCGTCGGCGGCGATGGGCACGTCGACGGCGCGTCGGACCGCGGCCAGCTCCTCGACCTGGGCGCACGGTTGCTCGACGTACTCCAGCCCGGAGGCGGCCCGGTCCAGCAGCCCGATCGCGGCCACCGCGTCGTCGACCGACCACGCGCCGTTGGCGTCCACCCGCACCTGGCCGGCGGGGCCGAGCGCGTCGCGGACGGCCTCCACCCGGGCCTGGTCCTCGGCGAGCGCCTGCCCCGGCTCGGCCACCTTCACCTTGGCGGTCGCACAGCCCCCCGCGAGCACGATCTCGTGCGCCAGCTCCGGGCCCACCGCGGGCACCGTCACGTTGACCGGGACGGTGTCGCGTACGGGGTCGGGCCAGTCGCCGGCCGCGGCCTCCTCGGCGCACCGGAGCCACGGCTCGGCGACCGCCGGTTCGTACTCGAGGAACGGGCTCCACTCGCCCCAGCCGGCCTCGCCGCGCAGCAGCATGCCCTCGCGGACCGTGATGCCACGGAACCGGTGCTGCAGCGCGATCGCGTACACCCGGCTCTCCGACACGGGACCAAACCTAGGCGGAGCTCCCCTACCTGTGACCGCCTCCCCCGGCGCGGTCGTGGTCCCGACCCACGACCCCGTCGTGGTCGCCGTGGCGACCGTCGGGGTTCACCTCGAGGCAGCGGCGCTGGCCAGCTGAACCCGGTCCACCTTGCCGTTGGCCAGCAGGGGCAGCGCGTCGACCGTGACCAGCTGCCGCGGCGCCCAGGACCGTGGGTGCCGCTCGGCCACCCAGGTCCGCGCGTCGGCCAGCGACAGCTCGCCGACCACGAACGCCACCAGCCGGCTCCCCCACTCCTCGTCCGGGACGCCGAGCACCTCGGCCGCGCCGACCGCGGGGTGCTCGCGCAGCCGGCGGGCGACCGCCGGCGCCGGGCACGTTCACCCCGCCGGTCACCACCATGTCGTCGAGCCGGCCGAGCACCTGCAGCCGTCCGTCCTCGTCGATGCGGGCCGCGTCCTCGGTCCGGAACCAGCCGTCGACCAGCACCCGCGCGGTCAGCTCCGGGTCGCCCTCGTAGCCATCGAACAGCGTCGGGCCGCTGACCCGCAGCCGCCCGTCCGGCTCGGTGGCCAGCCCGACGCCGTCCAGCGCCACGCCGTCGTACACGCAGCCGCCCGCCGTCTCCGCCGAGCCGTACGTCGCCACCACCCGTACCCCCGCGTCCGCGGCGCGGGTCCGCAGCGCCGGGTCGATCGGGCCGCCGCCGAGCAGGACCGTCCGGAGCGATCCGAGGGCGCGGGTCTCGTCCTCGTCGTCGAGCAGCCGGTGCAGCTGGGTCGGCACCAGGCTCGCGTACGCCGGCCGGCCCGCCTCGACCGCGGCCGCGACCGATGCGTGGTCCTCGAGCAGCACCGGCGGCTCGCCGGCGACCACCGACCGGCAGACCACCTGCGCGCCCGCGACGTACCCCGCCGGCAGGGCCAGCAGCCACCGCCCCTCGCCGCCGAGCCGCCGCGCCGTCGCGGAGACCGAGGCCAGCACCGCCCGCCGGGACAGCTCCACCCGCTTCGGCCGGCCCGTCGAGCCCGACGTCTCGACCACCAGCGGCTGGTCGTCCAGGCCGGTGAGCCACGCGGTCAGCGCGCCGACGACCTCGACCGTCGTCCCGCGGCAGATCCACGTCGGCCCACGGTAGTCGTCCGTGCGAGGATCGCTCCTCGTGGCGACCCCCGGACAGTGGCTGGCGGGCGCGCGGCCACGGACCCTCCCGGCGGCGGTCTCGCCGGTCCTGGCCGGTACCGGCGTCGCGGCGTACGTCGACGAGGCGGTCTGGTGGAAGGCGCTGCTCGCGCTCGTGGTGAGCCTGGCGCTCCAGGTCGCGGTCAACTACGCCAACGACTACTCCGACGGCATCCGCGGCACCGACGCCGACCGGGTCGGGCCGATGCGGCTGGTCGGCTCGGGCGTCGCGACGCCGGCGGCCGTGAAGCGGGCCGCCTTCCTGGCCTTCGGCGTCGCCGGCCTCGCCGGCCTCGTCCTCGCCGCGTCGACGGCGTGGTGGCTGGTCGCCGTCGGTCTCGTCTGCGTGCTGGCCGCCTGGTACTACACCGGCGGCTCGCGCCCCTACGGCTACCTGGGCCTCGGCGAGGTGATGGTGTTCGTCTTCTTCGGGCTGGTCGCGGTCGTCGGCACGACGTACGTCCAGACCGAGACGTTCGAGCTGCCCGCGTTGTACGCCGCGGTCGGTGTCGGCGCGCTGGCCTGCGCCATCCTCGTGGTCAACAACCTGCGCGACATCCCCACCGACACCGTCGCCGGCAAGAGGACCCTGGCCGTCGTGCTCGGCGCCGACCGGACCCGGGCGCTCTACCTGCTCCTGGTCCTCGCCGCCGCGGTCGCCTGCGTCGCGGTCGCCGCCTCGACGACGTGGTGGGCGCTGCTCGGGCTCGGCTTCCTGGCGCCCGCCCTGCGGGGGGTCCGCACGGTCATGTCCGGGGCCGTCGGCCCCGCCCTGGTCCCGGTGCTGCAGTCCACCGGGCTGGCCGAGCTGGCCTGGGCGGCGCTCGTCGCCGTCCCGCTCATCGTCGCCTGACCCGATGGGCCGGGGTCTGACCGCCTCTCCTCCGCTCGCCGGCGCAGACGGTTCGGGGTTGGGCCGGCCGACGTAGGCTCACGGCATGCTCACGTTCCTGATCATCGTGGCGCTCGTCGTCGCCGCGGTCGTGGTGTGGCGCAAGCGGGTGCCGCTGATGGCGAAGCTGCTCGGCCAGTCCGAGTCGCGGATCAACCGTCAGCTCAACCGCAAGCGCTGACCCGACGACTGCGGCTCTAGTCGACGTCCTCCTTGGCGCGTCGCTCCTCGAACGCCTTGGTCGCCTTCTCGGCGCGCGTCTCGACCCGTCGGGCGAGCGCCTCGCGCGGCCGGTCGAGCAGGAAGTAGGAGCCGAGCCCGCTGACCACGAACGCGATGACGACCGCGACGAGGATGTTCGCGCTGTCGGCGACCAGGAGCCAGACGCCGACCACGACCCCGAACGTGGCGGCGAGCAGCAGCAGCCGCAGGCCGGTGTAGACGACGAACTCCTTCACGGCACCACCCTACGGACCGACTCGGCACCGCTTTCACCACGGGACCCCTAGTCTGGTCTCGTGCTGAAGGTCCTGCTGGTGGTGGTGCTGTTCGCGGTGGCGACGTACTACCTGATCCGGGTGATCGAGCGCCGCGGTGTGGCGCGCCCGGTACGCCGCCCGCAGCCGCGTCCGCAGCAGCACCGGCCGGTGGCCCCGGACGACGACGAGGAGTTCCTGCGCGACCTCGACCAGCGTCGTCGCCACCCCGAGGACCCCGACGCGACCTGACCGACCGCCGTACGCCACGCGGGACCGGTCCGCGGCGCGGCGCGCCGGAGCGGCCGCGGCACGGACCGCTGGTCCAGACACTGACAGCGGACTGTTACCTCGTCGTGGCCCCAGCGAGGGTGTGGAGTGCCCGGCCGCCCACTAGTTTTCTGGTCGAGCCGGCCCGCGGGGGTGGCCGGCTCGGAGCACCGGGACTCGACGTCATCTGGGGGGGTTGGCGTCCGGACCGGGCACACAACGAAGAAGCCCGCCGGGCGCCCACGGGGAGGCACCGGCGGGCTCTTCCGTGTCCGGTGCCTGTGCCGGTGACTGTGCCGGTGACTGGTGTCGGTCAGTCGCGGGCGAACGGGCCGCGGCCCGGCACCCGGACCCAGTCGCTGGTCTTGCCCGGCCGGACCACGGTCCCGCGGGAGTACTTCACGCGGACCTTCCAGCGACCCGGGTCGACGCCGATGAAGCGGGCGATCGCCTTGCCCTTCTTGACCGGCACGGTGCGCTGGCGGGCGCCGATCATGACCAGCGCCTCGCCGTCGGGCGCGGCCACGCCCGGGGCGGTGACGTCGACGTGGACGATCACCTTGCCGCCGGGCTTGCGCTGCGAGCGGAGCGTGACGACGGGCACCGAGCGGCACGGGACCGGCATGCCGATGCCCTGGGAGATCGGGGCCACCCCCGGCACGGAGCCGGTGACCACGCACCCGACGATCGAGCCCACGTCGGCCGCGTCCACGACGTACGTCGACCCGGTGGCGCCAGCGATGGGGGCGTTGTTGCGCATCCACTGGTAGGTCACGGTCGCCTCGCGCGGCTTGAACTTGCCGTCCACGACGGTGAGCGTGTGGCCGAGGATCGTCTTGCCGACGATGGCGTACGGCTTCTTGAGCTTGAGGGTCGCGGCCGCGATGGTGCCGGCCGCCGCGGCCCGCAGGTTGCCGAGCTGGGCGTAGAGGTTGCCGCCGGGGCACGCGGTGTCGTTGGTGTCCCGGTGCCCGTCGATGACCGGCAGCGACACGACCTTGCCGTTGGGGAACTTGTCGCTGCCCTCGGACTTGACCTGCGCCCACCCCTGCGGGTCGCGGCCGTAGAGGGACAGCTTCCACGCCGCGAGGTGGGCCAGCGAGTCGAGCGTGGCCTGAGTGGGCTGGACGGAGTCGAGGTTGCCGATCACGCAGAAGCCGGTCGAGGCGGCGTTGAAGCCGAGCGTGTGCGCGCCGCGCACGGCCTGGTCCACACCGCCGTACCGGCCCTCCCAGATCGTCCCGAAGGAGTCGATGAGGAAGTTGTAGGCGATGTCGGACCAGCCCAGGCTCTTGGTGTGGTACTTGTAGAAGCTCCTGATCAGCGCCGGTACGTCGGCCTGCTTGTAGCCGTTGCCCGAGGCGCTGTGGTGCACGTGGGCCTGCAGGATCGTGCTGTTGTAGCGCGGCGGGCCGTCGCGCCAGCTCTCGTCGGCGCCCCACTGCGCGCGGGTGTAGATGGTGGGCGGCTGCACCCCGGCGGCCCGCATCGTGGAGCGGGAGGCCTCGGACGCGATCCGCGCGTCACCGGCCAGGGTGGCGGCGTGCAGCAGGGTGATGCTCAGCTCGGGCGGGACCGACCCGGTCACGTGGACCTGGATCCCGTCGGCGGGCTCGCTGAAGGGCTGGACGACGATCGGTGAGGTGCCGGCCTTGCCGATGCCCTCGCCGGTGGAGGGGTCCGGCAGGTCGCGCAGGAGCGGGGCCGGTCGCCACAGCGACCAGCCGGCCCGGGTGCGGAACCGGACGAGGATCTTGGGCACCCGGACGCCGTCGCGCCACGTGAACCCGACCATCGTGACCTGGGAGGTGTCGAGCGCGGGGGTCTGCCAGGTGCCCGGCCCGGTCGACGCCAGGCCCAGGTCGCTCAGGCTGCGCTCGAGGATGCCGACCCCGGAGCCACCGTCGGCCTGGAGCTGCAGCCGCGAGCCGGGGTGCCCGTCGTGGGAGTTGAGGGCGCGCATGATCCCCGCGCCGGTCCCGGTGACGACCCCGGCGCCGATCACGGTCGCCGTGGCGGCCCGCAGCACCTGGCGTCGGCGGGGGAGGGTCGCGCCTGCGTCGTCGTCAGAAGTCACTTCAGTATCACCTGCCACACATGGAAACACATCGGACCCGGCCTTGGCAGGTTCACGCGCCGCCCGTGACCTTCGCCAAACCGCTCACGCGGAGGCTCCGGCCCCCGTACCTTGCTGAGCATGGCTGCCGACACCCAGCCCCCTGACACGCAGTCGAACGACCTGTTCGGTCGCTGGCTCGCCCACCACGAGGCGCGCGGCGGCGACGAGGACGAGCCGACGGGCGGGTCCGAGCGGACCCCGGAGCCGGCGCAGCAGGACGACGCGCCGCCCCGGCGGATGCCGAGCGCCGCGGTCGCATCGGCCGCGGTCCAGCGCGACCCGCTCATCGGTGGCCAGATCGAGGCGCCCTCCAACTTCGGCGCCCGGCGTTCGCCGATCCCCGGCGGAGAGGGCACCAGCGCCACCGAGTGGGAGCCGATCGTCATGCGATCGGCCCGCAAGAAGCTCGAGGAGGCCGAGAAGCCGCAGGCCCGTCGCGGCCGCCTCCAGCGGCTCAAGGCCCGGATCGTCGACATCCCCGAGCCCGAGGTCGAGCTCGAGGACGAGCAGGTCCCGCCGCCTGCGCCCGAGGTCGCCCGCACCGTCCTGCCCCCGGCCCCGAAGCCGGTCGACCCCAAGGCGGGTGGCAAGCGGAAGGCGACCGGCCCGGTCGCACCCCTCGCGCCCGCCCGCGTCGCGCCGCCGGAGCCCGAGGTCCTGGACGGTCCGCCGCCGCTGCCGGTCCGCTCGCCCGCCCCGCCCCCCTCGGACGCGCTGCCCATCCACGAGATGATGCGGCAGGAGGAGATCGCCGCCGCCGCCGAGCGGCTGAACGTCCGCTACGACCCCGAGCTCGAGGAGGTCCCCGCGCCTCGCGCGGTGCGGGCCTTCATCGACGCCACGCCACTGGTCGACGCCCTGCCCGAGGGCGAGGCGGTCGCGCGGGCGGTGGAGCCGGTCCCCGCGTCCGTCGTGGCGGAGGCCGAGCCCGAGGCCGTCGAGGCACCGGTCGTCGAGGCGCCGGTCGTCGAGGCACCGGTCGTCGAGGCACCGGTCGTCGAGGCACCGGTCGTCGAGGCACCCGTCGTCGCCCCCCAGCAGCCCGTCGAGCCGGTCGCCGAGCCCGTCGCCGTGGTGCCGGCCCAGGACCGGCCCGCAGAACCCGAGCCCGAGCGCTGGTCGTTCCTCAAGCGCCCGTCGTCCGCCCCGGCCGCGGGGCGTGCGGCCACCGCGGCTCCGGCACCGGCCGTGGAGGTCGTCGCCGAGTCGCCTGTCGAGCCCGACATCGAGCCCGACATCGAGCCCTGGGACGAGCCCGAGCCGCCCACCGGGGTGGCGGTCGGACTCCCGGCCCCGGTCGAGGTCTCCGAGGAGCCGGTGGCCCCGGAGCCGCCCGCGGCCGAGGAGGCCCAGCCCGCCGAGCCGAAGCCGGCCAGGCCCACCCGGGCCGAGCGCAAGGCGGCGAAGGCCGCGACCCGCCGGCCCGCAAGCGGCACCGGGTCGGCCGAGTCGGTCGAGGCGCCACTCCAGGAGGACAAGCCAGCCATGTTCACCCCTGCCAAGGTCGGCAAGCATGACGAGGTCGCCGCCGAGATGCCCGGCGTCTACAAGTTCAAGCCCAAGCGCATGGGCCGCCGGCTGCTCACGATCGCGCTGCTGATCGGCCTGGTCGCGTCGGCGTACTTCGTCCGGGCCGCGGTCGACCTGCGCGACACCCCCTCGATCGGGCTCGCCGCGATCGTGCTGCTGGCGACCGCCATGGTGTGGGCGATCCGGGCCGGCGCCAGCGTCACCAAGCTGGAGATCCACCAGGGCCAGCTCGAGGTCGTCCAGCAGGGCGGCCGCTTCGTCTTCGACATGGCCAGCGAGTACACGCAGGTCGAGGTGCACGGCAGGCCGGGCCGGCACGGGTGGAAGGTGCTCTTCCCGCGCCGGGGCATGGCGCCGTTCGCGATCGACGCGACGATGGTCGACCCCGACGACTTCATGCGTGTGCTGCGCTTCTTCCGTCCGCAGCTCGCCCAGCACTGAGGCCCGTCTCGATCCAGTAGCGGCGCTTGCCGTTGCGGGTGTCCTCGTAGACCCCGCCGTTGCCCTCGATCGTGCGCGCCGAGGCGAGGTTCGGCTCGTCGCAGGTCAGCAGCACGCGGTCGAGCCCCAGCTCGGCCGAGCGGCGGACCGCGAGCCCCAGGGCCCGCGAGGCGTGGCCCTCGCCGCGCCGGCTGGGCCGTACGGCGTACCCGATGTGGCCGCCCTCCTCGAGGAGCCAGGCGGTCAGCCGGTGGCGCAGCGCGAGGAACCCGACCACCTGCTCGCCGTCGCCGACGCCGTCGGTGATCCAGTAGTGGTCGCAGTGCACGCGGTCCTCGGGCAGCTCGGTGGCCGGGTCGCCGTAGGCCAGCACCATCGCGACGAACGCCTCGCAGCCGCTCGCCGTGACGTCGAGCCGGCCGGCCTCGGCGTGCCAGGCGCCGGACCCGTGGATGGTCTCGGAGCCGAACTCCGTGATCGTCTCCGCCCAGCTGCGGTGCAGCCGGACGTCGGGGCGGGCGAGGGCGGTCATGCCCCCATTGCACCAACCGCGGTGACCCGGCTGCCACCCATTAGAACCTGTTCTAGTCTGACCCCGTGACCGCCGGGTACCAGATCGACGACGCCAGCCTCGACCAGCTCGACGCGGAGCGCGCCCTCTACGGGCCGTTCACGCAGGCCATCCGGGAGCTGGTCGACGCCGCGATCCGCACGACCGCCTCCGAGGACGACGTGCGCCGCGCCCAGGCCGAGGTCGAGGCGGTGACCGAGCGGCTGCGGTCGCCGGGACTGACCGGCCCGTACGGCGTGCGCTTCCGTCAGGACGGCCACAGCCGGGCGTGGGGGAACGCGGTCGTGGGGCTCCGCAACGCGGTCGCCCCGCCCCTGGTGATCACCGCCGACGAGCGCGGAGTGCACTCCGAGTTCCACCTCGGGGCGGCCTACGAGGGACCGCCGGGCAGCGTGCACGGTGGCGTGCTGTCGCTCGTGCTCGACCAGATGCTCGGCCAGGCCGCGGGGGCCGGCGGCCGGCCCGGCATGACCGCCACGCTCACGCTGACCTACCGCCGGCGGACCCCGCTCGGTGACCTGAGCTGCCGGGCGTGGATCGAGCGGGTCGAGGACCACAAGACCTGGGCACGCGGGGAGCTGTCCGGCCCCGAGGGCGTCACCGTGGAGGCCGAGGGGCTCTTCATCCTGCCCCGGTGGGCGCGCGAGCGGCTGGGCGAGGGAGGAGAGCCCTCGCCCCGGTTCTTCGAGTGACTGGTGGTGACCACTAGGGCTGCGCCTCGGCCTTGACCCCGCGCTGACCGGCGTCGGTGAGCCGGGCCTCCTCGAGCGCGATGGCCTCGAGCTCGGCCCGGCGCGCGGCCTGGAGCCGGTGCGCCTCCGCGCTCTGCTCGACCGGGGGCGGTGAGACCAGGTCGGCGACGCCGTGGTCCAGGCGACCCAGCGCGAGGCGGCCGAAGATCTGCTGCTCGGTCGCGGTCCGCTCGGCGCGGCCGCGACCCACGAACGAGACGGCCCAGTGCAGCACCGCGCTGACGCGGTTCTTGAACCCGGTCACGTAGAAGAGGTGCACGACCAGCCACATCAGCCAGGCGACGAACCCGGTCAGCCGCAGCTTGCCGATCATGGCCACCGCGCGGAACCGGCTGATGGTGGCCATCGAGCCCTTGTCGAAGTACTTGAACGGCTTCTGCGGGGGCTTGCCCGCGATCCGCCGGTCGATCGCCTCGGCGGCGTACTTGGCTCCCTGGATGGCGACCTGCGCGACGCCGGGCAGGTGGTCGAGGTCGATCATGTCGCCGACCACGAAGACCTCGGGGTGGCCGGGCAGCGTGAGGTCGGAGTTGACCCCGATCCGGCCGGCCCGGTCCAGCGGCGCGCCGGTCTGCTCGGCCAGCGTCTGCGTGAGCGCGTTGGCCTGCACGCCGGCCGCCCAGATCTTGGTGACCGACTCGATCCGCTCGACCCGCCCGTCCTTGTACTGCACCTCGAGGCCGGTCTCGTCGACGTCGGTGACCATGGCGCCCAGCAGCACCTCGACGCCGAGCTTCTCCAGCTCGCGCTTGGTCTTGGCGCCCAGCTTCGCGCCGAACGGCGGCAGCACCTGGCCGGCCGCGTCGACGAGCACCACCCGCGCGTTGCGCGAGTTGATGGCCCGGAA
This sequence comes from uncultured Actinomycetota bacterium, assembly GCA_963791175.1. Classification (GTDB taxonomy): domain Bacteria; phylum Actinomycetota; class Actinomycetes; order Propionibacteriales; family Nocardioidaceae; genus Nocardioides. The sequence goes on along the minus strand of CAWBRC010000002.1, from coordinate 149,555 downwards.
GTCGCGGTGCAGCGTGCGCCGGGAGAGCTCGGCGATCTGGCCGGCCATCTCGACACCGGTGGGGCCGGCGCCGACCACGACGAAGGTGAGCAGGGGGTCGACGTCCTCCCCGCGCATGGCGCCGAGCTCGGCGAGCTCGAAGGCGCCGAAGATCCGGCCCCGCAGCTCGAGGGCGTCGTCGATGCTCTTCATGCCCGGCGCGAAGTCGGCGAACTGGTCGTTGCCGAAGTAGGACTGGCTCGACCCCGCGGCCACGATGAGCGAGTCGTACGGCGTCACGGTCTCGCGGCCGAGGACGTGCGACGTCACCGTCTGGGAGGACAGGTCGATGTCGGTGACCTCACCGAGGAGCACCCGGGTGTTCTTGTGCGAGGCCAGCACCTCGCGGGTGGGCGGGGCGATCTCGCCCTCGGACAGGATGCCGGTCGCGACCTGGTAGAGCAGTGGCTGGAACAGGTGGTGGGTCGTCTTGGCCACCATGGTCACGTCGACGTCGGAGCGCTTGAGCGCCTTGGCGCCGAACAGGCCGCCGAAGCCGGAGCCGATGATGACCACCCGCTGCCGGCCTCCGCCGTCGCCGGCCCTCTCGGGCCGGGCCTGGGCCCGCTCCGACGTGGTCCCAGCCGTCTCCGTCATCGCCTCATCACTCCTCGCGGCCATCATCTCCTGAGCCAGTCTCCTGAGCCTCCGCCCGTTCCGCGAGCGGAGTGCGGGGCCGCTGTAGGGGTAACCCCGGGCGGCGCACCACGCATCCACGCTGCGGTGTGGCGCACGACACCACGGATATCGCGGGGATAGCCTGTTCGGGCAACTGGAATCGTGGCAGATCGACACCCGCTCGGAGGTTTGGTCGGCCCCGCACCGGGTAGACGCCATTTCAGCTGTTCCTTGAAGCCAACTGGCCACTGCTCACCACCAGCTGGAGACCCCGTTGCCCCTCAACCGGCCGCCCCTCGCCCTGGGGCAAGGAGCCCGCGGTGTGCAGGACGCGCGCCGCTGGGTGGCCGAGCTGTGCGACGACATCGGTCGGCCGGAGCTCACCGAGTGCGCCCAGCTGGGCGTCTCCGAGCTCGTCACCAACGCACTGCTGCACGGTGAGCCCCCGATCACGGTCCGGATGCGGGGCACCAGCGAGCACCCGCGGGTCGAGGTCCGCGACTCCTCCACCGAGACGCCGATCCTGCCCGACCAGCCGCTCGACCGGCCCGAGATCGACGACCTCCTCCTCACCTTCGGCCGCGGCCTGAGCATCGTGGCCCGCTGCTCGGACGCCTGGGGGGCGGAGATCGAGGACGACGGCAAGGTCGTCTGGTTCGCGCCGGCCGCCGACTTCGCCGACGGCGACGGTGTCGAGGGCACGATCACCGGCGTCGACCACTCGCGCATCCAGACCACGCCGACCCGCGACCGGGTCCGGGTGACGATCCTCGACGTGCCGCTGGCGCTCTACGTCGGCTTCCAGCAGCACTTCCGCGAGCTGCGCCGCGAGGTCCGGCTCCTCGCCCTGGCCCACCAGTCCGACTACCCGCTGGCCAAGAGCCTCTCCGACCTGTTCGCCTCGCTCGACCGCCAGCTCCGCGAAGGCGTGGGCGTCGAGCAGATCGACGACGCGCTCTCGCAGGGCATGGAGTCCACCAACCTGGTCGTGCACATGCCGCGGGCCACCGCCAGCACGCTGCTGCGCTTCGTCGAGCTCCTCGACCTCGCCGACGAGTTCTGCCGCGAGGAGCGGCTGCTCTCGCTGGCGCGCACCCCCGAGCAGCGGCGCTTCCAGGTGTGGTTCCTCGGCGAGTTCGTGCGCCAGGCCAACGGCGAGCCGGCGCGGTCGTGGCTCCTCCAGACCAACGGCCACGCCAACCTCACCACCTGACCCGCCGCTAACCTGCGCGCGTGAGGTTCCTGGCCGTCGCGCTCGGGGGCGCGGTCGGAGCCCTGCTCCGCTGGTCCCTCGGTGAGCTCGTGCCGGACGGCACCGGCTTCCCGTGGACCACCTTCGGCATCAACCTCACCGGCTCGATCGCGCTGGCCGCGCTGCCGGCCCTCGGCGCCGTGCGGCACCGGCCCTGGCTCGCCGCCGGGCTCGGGCCCGGCCTGCTCGGCGGCTACACCACGCTCTCGTCGTACGCCGAGGAGACGCGGGTCCTGCTCGCCGAGGGGCAGACCGGCACCGCGCTGGCCTACCTCCTCGGCACGCTCGCGGCCTGCCTGGTGGCGGTGACGCTGGTCAGCCACCTGTACCCGCCCGCGGCCGGTGACGAGTTCGCGGCCGAAGGCGGTGACGAATGACCGCGCTGCTCGTGGCGCTCGGCGCCGCGCTCGGGGCTCCGCTGCGGTTCGCGCTCGCCAGCGCGCTCGACGAGGAGCGGTTCCCGTGGGGCACCCTGCTGGTCAACGTGGCCGGCTCGTTCCTGCTCGGCTTCCTCGTCGCCGAGGGTGCCACCGGGAACTGGCTGGCGCTCCTCGGGACCGGCTTCTGTGGCGGCTTCACCACCTACTCCGCCTTCGCCGTGCAGACCCACCGGCTGGGCGGCGCCCGCGGCGCGGCGTACGCCGGGCTCACGATCGCGCTCGCGCTCGCGGCGTGCGCCCTCGGCTTCGCCGTGGGCTAGGCGTAGCCGAGGTCGTGCAGCCGCTGGTCGTCGATGCCGAAGTGGTGCGCGACCTCGTGGACGACCGTGATCCGGACCTCCTCGACCAGCTGCTCCTCGGTGTCGCAGTAGTCGAGCAGCGGGCCCCGGAAGATGAAGATCCGGTCCGGGAGGTTCATCGTGAGCTGGCTGTCGCGCTCGGTGAGCGCGACGCCCTCGTAGAGCCCCAACAGGTCGTCGGGCTCGTCCTCCGGCGGCTCGTCCTCGACCAGCACGACGACGTTGCGCACCAGCCGCGCCAGCTCGTCGGGGATCCCGTCGAGCGCCCGGTCGACCAGCGCGTCGAACCGCTCCGGGTCCATGTCGATCGGCACCGGGCCATTGTGGCGGACCCGACCCAGACCCCAGCGGCCCAGACCCGACGGCCCAGACCCGACGGCAGGGACCCGACGGCACACGCCCCCACAGCAACAGGCCCCATCCGGATCCGGATGAGGCCTGTGTCAGCGACCCCGACGGGACTCGAACCCGCGGCCTCCGCCGTGACAGGGCGGCGCGCTAACCAACTGCGCTACGGGGCCAGGTTGCTTCGGGCCGTCCGGCCGTGAAGCGCTGTGACTCTAACGCACCGGACGCGGCCTCTCCCAATCGTGGGAGCGGGCGCCGGCTCGCGCACCCCCAACGGGATTCGAACCCGTGCTACCGCCGTGAAAGGGCGGGGTCCTGGGCCGCTAGACGATGGGGGCCAGGTGCCCGACAAGGGTAGAGGACACGATTCGGGGTCGCCGACTCGACTCGGGTAGGGTGAGCGCCGCTCGGGCAGGTAGCTCAGTTGGTACGAGCGTCCGCCTGAAAAGTGGAAGGTCGGCGGTTCGACCCCGCCCCTGCCCACGAGCAAGAAGCCGCGGATCGCATCACGCGACCGCGGCTTCGCTACGTCGTGGAGATGCTGGGTTTGACCGCGAGCACCGCGCAGTGCGCGTCGAGCAGCACCTGCTGGGCCACGCTGCCCATGATCATCTTGCCGACCGGGGTGCGGTGCCGCAGTCCGATCACCACCACGGCCGCGTCGGTCTGCGCGGCGACCCGGAGGATCTCCTCCGCCACGTCGGGGCCGATGGCCTGGCGCACCTCGTGAGTCAGGTCGAGACCGGCGAGCCGTTCCTCGAGCCCGGCCAGCCCCTCCTCGCCGACGTAGCGGCGGTCCACCAGGGCGTCGCCCTTGGTGGCGTTGACGACCACGAGGCCGGTGCCGCGCCGCTCGGCCTCCTCGATGCCGGCGGTGAGCGCGGCCTCGCCGAACTGGTCCGGGATGTAGCCCACCACAACCGTCATCGGTCGACCTCCTCCATCGAGTCCTGGGCGGCCACGCCTTGAGACTTGCGCAGCCGACCGAGTGCGATCGGCAGCACGATGGTCAGCACGATGAGCACGTAGACGAAGATCGCGAGTCCCTCGTTGAACAGGCCACTGAGGTCACCGCCGGAGAGGTCGAGCGCCTCGCGCAGCTTAAGCTCCATCAGCGGCCCGAGAATCACGCCGAGGATCAGCGGCAGCACCGGGATGCCGAACCGCCGGATCGTGAAACCGATGCCTCCGAAGAACAGCAGCAACGCCAGGTCGAACGGGTCCTGGTTGACGCTGTACGCACCCAGGGAGGCGAAGAAGAGGATGCCGGCGTAGAGCTGGGGTCGCGGGATGCGCAGGAGCCGGGCCCACGCGGGTGCCAGCGGCAGGTTGATGACCAGCAGCAGGGTGTTGCCGATGAGGAGGCTGGCCAGCAGCGTCCACACCAGGTCGGGCTGGTCGGCCATCAGCGTCGGGCCGGGCTGGATGCCATAGGTCTGCAACGCGGCGATCAGCACCGCGGCGGTCGCGGTGACCGGGAGGCCGAGCGCCAGCAGGGGCACGAACATGCCCGCGGCGCTCGCGTTGTTGGCCGCCTCGGGACCGGCGACGCCTTCGATCGCGCCCTCACCGAACTCGCTGTCGGTCTCCCTGCGACCAGCCAGCTTGCGCTCGGTGATGTACGACAGGAAGGTCGGCGTCTCCGCACCGCCAGCCGGCACCGCGCCGAAGGGGAACCCGAGCGCCGTGCCACGAAGCCAGGGGCCCCAGGAGCGCCGCCAGTCGTCGCGGGCCATGAACGGCTGCCCGGTGGGGATCACGTCGACCGGCTTGCGCCGCAGGTGGGCAGCCGTCCACAGCGCCTCGCCCACGGCGAAGACCCCAACCGCGACGACCACGATGTCGATGCCGTCCGCGAGCTCGAGCATGCCACCGGTGAGCCGTGCCTGGCCGGTGGAGAGATCCAGCCCGACCAGTCCGATCGTCAGCCCCATGAACAATCCGATGAAGCCGCGGACCTTGGAGGTTCCCAGCACGCTGGTGACCAGCACCAGCGACAACAGCATGATCGCGAAGTACGACGGCGCACCGATCTTCACCGCCTGCTCCGCGATGGAGGGCGTGAAGAACGCGACGAGCAGGGTGCCGATCGTGCCGGCGATGAACGATCCGATCGCCGCGGTCGCCAGGGCCTGTGCTGCCCGGCCCCGCTTGGCCATCTTGTTGCCCTCGATCGCGGTCATCACCGATGCGGACTCGCCGGGGGTGTTGAGCAGGATCGAGGTTGTCGAGCCGCCGTACATGCCGCCGTAGTAGATACCGGCGAACATGATCAGTGACTGGGTGACGTCGAGGCCGTAGGTGATCGGGAGGAGCAGCGCCACCGCCATCGCGGGGCCGATGCCTGGCAGCACGCCGACGAAGGTGCCGAGCAGAACGCCGATGGCGGCGTACATCAGGTTCTCGGGCGTCAGTGCGTTCTGGAACCCGTCCAGGAGCAGGTCGAGGGTGTCCATCACAGGATCCCGTCGAGGATGCCAGGAGGGAGCGGGACGCCCAGACCCCAGAAGAAGTACCAGCTGGCAACCGACATGACCGCCCCGACGATCACGTCCCTGAGCAGCGTGCGGCTGCCGAGGGCCCAGGCGCAGCCCGCGAAGAGCCCTGCCCCGGTGATCGCCCAGCCGAGGATGTTCACCAGCAGGAGGTTGAGCACCAGGATGCCGACCAGCTTGCCGACGGTGACCCAGTCGGCTGGAGACGTCAGATCGACGTCCTCGCCGGCGTCGGCCTCCGCCACGTCGCCACGCGAGGTAGCCACTGCCAGCAGCACCGAAAGCACGATCATCCCGGTGCCGATCAGGTACGGGAACACCCGCGGACCGATCGGGTCGCCGAACCCGACCGTGAGGCCGCGCGCGTCGATGATCGTGTAGACGCCGACCACGAGGAGAGCTGCCGCGAGGCCGTACTGGGCCTTGTCGACGGTTCCCGAGGGGCGGCTCGCAGTCTCACTCACAGCAATCCCAGCTCCTCGAGGGTTCCGGACACGCGGTCGTCCTGCTCGTCGATGAACTCGGCGAAGTCGTCGCCGGTCTTGAAGTCGTCGGTCCAGCCGTTCTCCGCGAGCTGGTCCTTCCAGCCCTGGCTGTCGTGCATCTCCTGGAGGTAGCCGATCAGCTCCTCGGTGCGCTCCTCACTGATCTCGGGTGGGGCGAGCACTCCGCGCCAGTTGAGGAACACCAGGTCGACGTCGGACTCGCTCAGGGTCGGCACCTCGGCGAACGGGCCGTCCGGATAGCGCTCCTCGCCGGAGACGGCAAGCACTCGCAGGTCACCGTTCTCCACCTGGCCCACGAACTCCGCCAGCCCGGAGAAGCCGACATCGATCTTCTCCCCGAGTAACGCGCTGGTCAGCGGCCCTCCGCCGTCGTAGGAGACGTAGTTGACGTCGTTGGGGTCGACGCCGATCTTGTCGGCGAGCTGCATCGGGAAGAGGTGGTCCGGGCCACCGGGCGACGAGCCGCCGCCGACCGCGATCGACCCGGGGTCCTCCTCCCAGGCCTGGACGAGGTCATCGAGGGTCTCGTACGGCGAGTCGCCGGGCACCAGGACGCCTTCGGGCTCGCTCATCAGCTGGGCCAGCGGGGTCGCGTCCTGCAGCTGGTACTCGCTGCCGAAGGAGTACGTCGACCCGACCACCCCCAGGCCGACGGTCATCATGGTGTGTTCGTCACCGGCCTTGCCGATGAGGCTGGTCATCGCGCCCGCGCCGCCGGCGCCGATCACGTTGTCGACCGTGAACGAGCCGCCTGTGATGTCGTCGTCCTCCATCACCTGCACAGCCGCGCGGCCGGTCTGGTCGTAGCCGCCACCGGGACTGTTGGGGATGATCATCAACAGGTCCCGGCTGTCGTCATCCCGGGTGACCCCGCACGAGGTCATGGCCAGCAGCAACAGCGTGGCCGCGCCCACGTGTAGCAGCGATCCGCCCGGAACTCGTCGCATCACCCCACTCTGCCGGTGGCGTGCGCCACCTGTCGAGGGGTCTGCGGGGCTCGCCAGGTGTCTGAGGAGTACGACCCGACGACGGCCGCCGGTCGGGGTCGGGCCGTCGCTGCACCGTTCGCCGATCCGGCCGGGAACGCCGCGAAGCTGGCCATGGCGGCCAAGGGATGGTCGGGTCCTTCGACGTCGACCACGTGCATGAAGCTGACGCCGTCGTCCAGGCGGTAGGCGTCACAGCAGAGCCCCGCGGGCCGGGTGGCGCCCAGCTCCGCGAAGACGTCGCGGATCAGCCGCGCGTTCTCCTCGGCGTGCTCGGGCTTGGTGGTGTAGCGGATCACTCTGGTGGCGCTCCTCTTGGCCCACGCCGAGGTCCCACTAGTGGTTGCCGCCCCACCGGCGAGCCGGTGGGAGCCCTTCGCACGCCGGACCCTCGCCTGACCCGTCCGGGGCGCCCCCGCATGGCCCGGTCGGGTGGTGCTGAGCAGTCGATCGGCCGTAAACCGGTCCAGTCCGGCAACACCCGACCCAAGGCTCGGTAACAACGCCCAGTCCGGACCCTCCGGATCCCTTCCATGGATGCGTTAGCAACTCCCCGCGTCGAACGGAAGAGCCATGAGCACCAATCCCCAGCCCAGCCCGTCCCCGCGTCGGCGTCGGACCCGTCGCATCGCGGTCATCACGACCGCCCTCGTCCTCGTGGGCGGCGGCGCGGCGTACGCGTGGTGGACCACCAGCGGTACCGGCACCGGATCGGCCGCGACCGGGACCAGCATTCCGATCACCGTCGTGCAGACCTCGACCCTGAGCGCCATGTACCCCGGCGACTCCGCGCAGACGCTGAGCGGGAACTTCAACAACACCAACAGCGGTCCGGTGCACGTCGCCAGCGTGACCGTCTCGATCAGCTCGGTGACCGGCGGGGCCGGCAGCTGTGACGCGACCGACTACACCCTCGCGGGCGCGACCATGACCGTGAACGCCGACGTCCCGGCCGGCTCCGGCCAGGGGTCGTGGAGCGGCGCCACGATCAAGTTCAACAACAAGGCGAGCAACCAGGACGGCTGCAAGGGCGCCACGGTCAACCTCGCCTACCTGGCGAGCTGACCTCACGCCGCGGGGCGGCCCGACCTCGTCGGGCCGCCCCGCGGCGCCCCAGCATCCCTGGAACCGAGCCGGAGGCCTGGCATGAGACGCCTACAACACAGACTGACCGTGGTCGGTCTGGTCGTGTGCCTGCCGCTGGCGCTGCTCGGAGCCCGGTCCGCCGTCGCGTGGGGGCCGGCGGGCTCGGACCAGTCCCGGCTCGACACCGAGTCGACCAGCCGCGTGTCGTCGACCGGAGGCAAGGTGCGGATCAGCGGCAGCGTGCTCACGCCGCTCTACCCCGGCGTCTCCTCGCCCATCGCGCTCAGCCTCACGAACAAGTCCTCGCACGTCGTGCGCCTGGGCCGGATCAAGGTCTCGGTGAAGCGGGTCTCGGCGTCCAACGCGGACGCCAAGCACCCGTGCACCAAGGTCGACTTCGCGGTCACCCAGATGAAGAAGAAGCTGCGGCTCCCCCAGGGAACACACACCCTGGCCTCGCTGGGCCTGGCGTCGTCGAGCTGGCCGCGGGTGGGCATGCGCAACCGACCGCTCAACCAGGACGGGTGCAAGGGCGCGCGCGTGACCCTGTCGTTCAAGTCCCGCCCGATCGGGACCCGGTGAGCGTCGTGAGGATCGCCCGGTCGCGCGCCCGGCTCTGGATCGTGGGTCTGGTGGCCGTGCTCGTCGTCGCCGTGGCCGGCGTCGCCGTCGCCCGCTGGACGGCGTCCGGCTCCGGCACCGCCTCGGCCGACACCGGCGCGGGTGTGGACGTGACGATCACGCCGGGCACGCCGACGGCGGCGCTCTACCCCGGGAGCACCTCGGCGGTGGTCCTCACCCTGACCAACCCCGGCAGCGGCCCGGTCCGGGTCGGCTCGCTCACGCTGGCGACCGACGAGGGCGCGGGCGGCTTCGAGGTCGACGCCGGGCACCCGGACTGCGACGAGCAGAGCCTGTCGTACACGACGCAGACCAACGGCGGCGCCGGCTGGTCGCTGGCCGCGGGGGCGACGCTCCCGCTCACCCTCACGGGCGCGCTGGCGCTCAGCTCCGGGGCGGACGACGGCTGCCAGGGCGCCACGTTCACCGTCCACCTGGCGGCCACGGGATGACCCGCCTCCGGAGGCTGGCGATCGCGCTGACCGGGCTGCTGCTGCCCGCGGTCGGGCTGGTCGGCATCGACGCGACCCCCGCCGCGGCGTACTGGTCCGCCACCTCGGCGCCCGACGGCCGGGCCGCGGCCGCGGCGACGACCGTCAACGCCGGGCCCACGCCCACGGCCACCGTCTCCGGCACCAGCATCACCGTCTCCTGGAGCGCCAGCACCCTGGCCAACGGCACCGCCGTCTCGGGCTACCTCCTCTCCAGGTACGACGCCGCCACCCTCACCGAGCAGACCGTCCAGTCGGCGTGCGCCGGGAAGATCACGGCCACCACCTGCACCGAGACCAACGTCCCCGACGGCTCGTGGCGCTACACGGTCACCCCGGTGATCGGCACGAACTGGCAGGGCGCCGAGAGCGCCGCGGGCAACGCCGTGCTGGTCGACACCACCGCGCCGGTCAGCACGCTGAGCATCACCGCGATCTCCGGGGCCGCCTCGCTGTCCGGCACCACCCTGATCTACCGCGGCTCGAGCGCCGGCAGCATCCGGATCGTCAACACCGTCACGGACGCAGGCTCAGGCCCCGCGAGCAGCGCCACCGCGGCCCTCACCGGCACCACCACCGGCTGGACGCACACCCCCTCGACGGTGACGACGCCCGCCGGCGGGCCCTACACGTCGAACGTGTTCAGCTGGGCCGCCGGCACCACCTCGAGCCCCTCCGTCGTCGTCACCACCAAGGACGCCCGCGGCAACACCCGGACCACGACGCTGACGTTCGTCAACGACATCACCGCCCCCGGCGGGACCATCTCGTACGCCGACGGCTACAGCTCCGGACGCAGCGTCGCGGTCAGCTACACCACCTCCGGCGACGCGGCCACGGCCCAGCTGCAGCGGTCCCGGGCCTCGCTCAAGAACGGCATCTGCGGCGCCTACGGGGCCTTCGTCAACATCGGTCCGGTCAACCCGCCCTCGCCGTACTCCGACGGTCCCGGGGCCGCCGGGGTCTGCTACCGCTACCAGCTGGTGGTCAGGGACCTGGTCGGGAACGCGACCACCGCGACCAGTGCCAACGTGGCCAAGCTCGGGTACGCCGGCGCCGTGCAGGCGACCGCCGGGCTGCTCAGCTACTGGCGGCTCGGCGAGAGCGCCGCCACGTCCTCCGACTCGTTCACCGGCACCGCGGGCGTCGCCCTCCAGGACCGGGACGGCGAGACCGGCGCCACCTGGACCCGCCACCCGAGCGCGACTGCCGACGCCGTCCTCACCGCCGCCGGCCGGCTGCGCAAGGAGGACACCTCGTCCCTGGCGATCTACCTCGCGTCGGGGACCCCGCTCACCGCGAGCTACCGGGTCGAGGGGACCGTCGTGGCCCAGTCGGTGGTCTCCGGGGACCGGGCCTGCGTGGTGGGCCGCCTCGACCCGACCGTGGCGACCGGGTACGCGGCCTGCTACGAGCAGGCCACCGGTGCCTGGACGCTCATCTCGGTGGTGTCCAGCACCGTGACCACGCTCGGCTCGTTCACCCAGGCCTTCCCGGCCGGCAGCAGCCGCCGGGTGGGACTGGACATGGCCGGCACCACGATCCGGGTGCTGGTCGACGGGGTCGTGGTCATCTCGGTCACCAACAGCGCGATCACCGCCGCCGGTCGCGGTGGGCTGATGCTCGGCCCCACGACGGGGACCAGCACCCAGACCGACGCCACCGGCCTCCAGCTCGACGACTTCCTGATCGGCCCCGTGGACGCCGTACCGCCCGCCGCCGACTCGAAGGGCAGCAACGCCGGCACCTACGTCAACGGCCCGACGCTCGGCCAGGCCGGCGTGCTCGCCGGCGACAGCGACACCTCCGCCCGCTTCGACGGCGTCGACGACTACATGCAGGACTCCACGCCCACCGGGTTCCCGACCGGCTCGAGCGCCCGGTCGGTGGAGCTGTGGTTGAAGACGTCCGGCACCGGCCGTCAGGTCCTGTTCGGCTACGGGAACCGGGCCACCTCCCAGGAGTTCGCCCTCTGGGTCAACTCCGGCGGCACCTCGATGACCGCGTGGGGCTTCGGCTCCGGGCAGGACAAGACGTTCACGCTGGCCTCGAGCGTCACCGACGGCCAGTGGCACCAGGTCGCGCTCACCTACGACGCCACGAGCCTGCGCCTGTACGTCGACGGCGCGCTCGTCGGCACCCAGGCCGCGACCCGGGCGACCACGATCGACGTCTACGGCTTCGGGCTCGGCGCGGTCGTCGTCCCCGGAGACGCGAGCAGCGGCGGCTACTTCAACGGGTGGCTGGACGAGGTCGCGCTCTACACCACCACGCTCAGCGCCACCACGATCGCCGACCACTACGGCCTGGCGAACCCTGTCGACGACATCGACGGGCCCACCGGCGGCTCGGTGGACGGCACCAACCTGGTCGGCACCGGCGGCCGCTACCGCACCTCCACCGCGCTGACCCTCGGGCTGTCCAAGGGCACCGACCCCAGCGGCCTGGCCGCCACCGGCGCGGTGCTGCAGCGGGCGTCCGCCACCTTGACCTCCGGCAGCTGCGGCGCCTTCGGCGCCTACACCACCGTCGCCACCGACCCGGTCTCGCCGCTGGCCCAGACCGTGGTGACCGGCACGTGCTACCGGTACCGCTACACCGTGTCCGACACGCTGGGGAACACGAGGACCTTCGCCAGCCCGTCCATCAAGGTCGACACCAGCGCGCCGTCGACGCCGACCGCGCCGACGTACTCGGCCATGACCAACACCTACGGGACCGGCACCACCGTCTACTACCGCGGTACGGCGACCAGCGGCGCGGTCGCGCTGACCACGACCAGCACCGACGCCCAGTCCGGTATGGCGACGTACAACTTCCCGGCGCTCGGCAGTGGCTGGACGGCCACGCCCGGCTCCGCGGGCGTCACGACGTACACCTGGTCCGCGGCCAACCCGGCCGCGCCAGGCGTGCAGAACATCACGGCCACGAACAACGCCGGGTCCACCTCCGGCACCCGGGCCGTGACGTTCACCGCGGACAACACCGCGCCGACGGGCGGCGCCATCGCCTACACCGGCGGCCGGACCACCTCGACCACCGCGTCCCTGACCCTCACCCTCGGCTCCGACGCAGGGTCGGGCCTGGTCACGACGAAGGTGATCCAGGCGGCGACCGCCCCGGCCACCGGCGGGGTCTGCGGCACCTTCGGGGCCTTCGCCCAGGTCGCGACGACCACCTCCACGGCGACCTCGGTCGTGCTGGCCCAGGCCATCGCGCTCGACACCTGCTACCAGTTCCGCTACCTCGTCACCGACCGGGTCGGCAACACCGCGACGTACACCAACGCCAACATCGTGCGGCGGGCCGCGGTCTACAGCCCGACCATCACCGGGACGACGGGCATCGTGGACTTCTGGCGCCTGGGCGAGACGTCAGGGAGCTCGGCCGCCGACACCCAGGGGGCCAACAACAACGGCACCTACTCCGGCGGCCCGACGCTCGGCGTCACCGGCGCCCTGGTCGGTGACACGAACACCGCGGCGACGTTCAACGGCACGTCGCAGTACGTCACCGCGACCCGTAACCTGACCACCAACTTCTCCCTCGAGCTGTGGTTCCGCTCCACGCAGGCCAACGGCGGCAACGGAAACCAGTGGTACAACGCCGCTGCACTCGTCGACGCCTCCGCTGCCGGCGTGGCCAACGACTTCGGCATGGGGCTCGCCTCGGACGGCCGGGTCGTCGCCGGCGTCGGCACCGCCGGCGGCGCGGACAGCTCGCTCCGCTCCCAGGCCGGCCTGAACGACGGCGGCTGGCACCACGTCGTCTTCACCAGGACCCAGACCGGCGGCGCCCTCGTGCTCTACGTCGACGGCGTCCAGGTCGCTACCGGCACCGGCGGCACCAGCTCCCAGACCGCCAGCACCACCCTCTGCCTGGCCCGCAGCGCCACCGGCGGTCTCTTCTACGCCGGCTCGCTCGACGAGGTCGCGACGTACAGCGCGGTGCTGAGCGCCGCCACGGTCGCCGCGCACTACAACGCGGGCAAGTAGGGCTGAGCCGGCCCGGACCCCATGTGGTCTGGACGGGCTCGCAACGCGCGCGGAGCTGCCGATGAGGCAGGCATGCGCTCCCTCCGTCCCCGACAGCTGGTCGCCGCCGTGGTGGCGGTCCTGCTGGTGGTCGCGGGGTCACCGTCGCGGTGATCGACAGCGGGGTGGCCGGCGACGTCGCCAACCTGCGCGGCCGGGTGCTGCCGGGCGTCGACCTCGTCGAGCCGCACCGCAGGAACGGGTGGCGGGACGAGGTGCCGGCCGGCGGGCTCGCCTCGATCAGCTGAGCGGCGAACGCAGCTCCCGCAACCGGAGCGCGACGTCGTCGAGCCGCTGTGCCGACGCCTCGAGCCGCGACGCGTCGGCCGGCGCGGGCCGACGTGCCGAGATGACCGGCACCGGCACCGGCGGCGCGGGCAACCGCTCGGCCCGCTCCGCCGGTACGACGATCCGGGCGTCCACCGCCTCGGCCGGCGTCAGGGTGACGGTCCCGTCGACCACGAGCAGCTTCACGCCGAGCAGCCGGGCCCGGAGGCGCAGCTGCACGACCGTGCCGCGCCCGAGGCTACGAGGACGAGGGTCGTCGCGAGCCATTCGTCGCCGCGCTCTGCAGGTAGTCGGCCAGTCGCACGGTGGGCTCGCCGGCGTTGGCCGCGAAGTCGGTCTCGCGCAGCCGCTGGGCCGCCTTGCCGGCCAGCTCCACGATCTGGGCGTACCGCTCCTGGCCGGCCCGGCTGCCGAGCACGTACCCGGCGCCGAACAGGACCAGGCTGCGCACCTTCACCGCTGTTCCCTCGAGTGCCGGACCGCGGACACCACCGCGCTCGCGGCGGTGACCCCGACCATCGTGCCGAGGGTGACCAGCCCGGACTTCACGACCCCACGGGTCGCGGCGACGCCGGCGACGGGTGGCAGCACCCGCTCCCACCGGCTCTTCGGGTGGACGAGCTGACGGATGGTCTTCGTGGCGTTCACTTCGTACCCGCCTTCCGGGTCGAGGTCGAGCGGCGGTTCAGGGCCTTGACCAGCTCCGCCTTCGTCATCGCGGAGCGGCCTTCGACGCCTCTCGTCGTGGCGAGGTCCAGCAGCTCCTGCTTGTTCATGGCTTCCAGGCTGCTGGTGCCCGAGCCGTTCAGGTGTTGAGCGACCAGGCTCTCCCGGCCGACCGCTGTGTCGCGGACCTGCTCGGCCTCGGCCAGCCGCTGTCCCGCCTCGCGGGCGTCGGCCTCGGCCTCCGCCGCGACCTGCTGGGCCTGGCGGTACGCCTCGTCGGCGGCCGCCTTGGTGGCCTGCATCGCCTCTTCCGCGAGCCGGCGCGCCTCCTCCAGCTTCCGCCGGGCCGCTTCCAGACGTTCCTGGGCGCTTGCGTGCGCCGCGTCCGCGTCCTCGCGGGCGCGGTCAGCTGTGGCCTCGGCCTCCGAACGCGCGTCGGACGTGACCTGTTCGGCCTCCGCCTCCGCTTCGCGGCGAGTCGCGTCCACCTGGGCCTGCGCCTCCTTGCGGGCCTGCTCCACCCTGCGCTTGACCGACTCCCGCTGCTCGTTCTCCACGTCCCGGACGTAGTCCCGGCACCGTTGAGCGACCCGCTCGGCCTCCTGGGCCTGCTGCTCGGCCTCGATGGACTCTCGGACCGCGGCCTCCTCGGCCTCCTGGGCCTCCGCCACCGCCGCCCGAGCGCGTTGCATCCGCAGCTCGATCGAGTCCCCGCCCACCGGCAGGGCGTCGACGACGGCCACGCCTGCGTGCCGCGCGGCGTCTGCGAGCCCGTGGGTCACCGTCGACGCGGCGGCCGGCACGTGCGACCGGCCCTTGTGCCCCGCTTTCGACACCAGCCACGCCGCGTTGCTGGGCAGCTCCTTGACGCCCAGTCCGAGCGTCTTGGAAAGCCTGCGTACGGGTCTGGACTGCTCCTGCTTCTCGGGCATGCTCCTGCTCCTCACACTGCTCCTCCCTGGCCCGGTGCCCCACACACCGGTGCGCCGAGCGGCGCATCCCCGTGTGTGTGGGGTACCCAGTCACGCCCCAGGTGTCGGGGATCACTGTGCTTTTCACCCCTCCGGGTGGCTCCGCGGCTCAGCCGACGAGATCGCGAGGGACGTCGAGCCTCGGGATCCCACCGAGGCCCCGCTTGTAGTGCACGTGGCCGGCGTACCGGTCCAGGGTGCGGTACAGGGTCTCGTGCGCGGTCCAGGGCAGCGGCTCCGCGCCGTCGTACCAGCTGTCGCCGAAGGCGATCCACACCGGGACCCACTCGACGGCGTCGTCCCAGTCGCCTCGTCTCGAGGTGAGCAGCCGCCGGCGGATCTGGAACGCCGTCCGCGGGCCGTCGGCGCAGATCGGCGCGGTGGCGACCGGCCACAGCTGCAGGTCCTGGGTCATCAGGTGGACCTCGAGGTCACGCAGCACGGCCGGGTCGACCAGGACGGTCGCGGCGTTCACGTGGGGTGTCCGCTGCATGCCGGAACGTTCGCCGCCGAAGCACGAGACGTCAAGGGTCGCGGATGCGAGGATCGTGCGGTGCCGAGGTCGACGATCGTGGTGACGGCCCTGCTCGCCGCGACGCTCGGGGTACCGGCCCGGCCGGCGCCGCGCCGCGGAGCCCGCTCCCCTGGACACCAGGGCGGCGACGGCCCTCCGGCTGACCGTCGACCTGACGAAGGGTCGGCACCGGATCTCGCCGCTGATCTACGGCGTCACCTTCGCCGACGCCGGCTTCGCGCGGGCCGTCGACCTGCCCGTGGACCGGTGGGGCGGCAACGCGACCGAGACCTACAACTGGCAGGTGCGCGGCTCCAACCACGGCCAGGACTGGTACTTCACCAACTTCGCCGACTGCTGGACCGACGCCTTCGACTACTGCCAGCGCGGCCAGGACCACAGCGCCGCCGACGCGCAGGTCCAGCAGGACCGCTCGACCGGGACCGCCACGCTGCTCACGCTGCCGCTGATGGGCTGGGTGGCCAAGGCGGTGTCGTACACCGGCGACCACCCCTGCAGCTACCCGGCGGCGGCCGACCCGCAGGACGACCACGACCCGTACCACGCGACCTGTGGCAACGGCCGGCGCAACGGGACGTGGCTGACCGCCGACCCGACCCGGGCCGGGGTCGCCGTCGGCCCGGCGTTCTCCGCGCAGTGGATCCAGTCGCTCGTGCAGAGGTACGGCGACGCGCAGCACGGCGGCGTCTCGATCTACTCCCTCGGCAACGAGCCGGCGCTGTGGGACGACACCCACCACGACTTCCACCCCCAGCCCACGACGTACGACGAGCTGTGGACGAGGTCCCGCGACCTCGCGCAGGCGGTCAAGGACACCGACCCCGGCGCGGCGACGCTCGGTCCGGCCGAGTGGGGCTGGCCGAACTACTTCTGCTCGGCCGCCGACCACGTGCAGCAGGGCTGCTCCGCGAGCTCCCCGGGAAGCACCACGGCTTCGGCGACCGGGGCGTCTCGGCCCGCAGCTCCGACCAGCGCCGGGTCTCGGTCTACGCCGCTCGCGTGGGCCGGCGCGGCGCCCTCACCGTGGTCGTGGTGAACAAGGCGACGACCGCGGTCCGGACCTCCCTCGCGCTCCGGCACGCGCGCACCGGCCGGAAGGCCACCGCGTTCCGGTACGCCGGCGGCGGGATCCACCCGCTCGGCGCGGTCCGGGTCCGGCAGCACCGGGTGCGCCTGACCTTGCCCGCGGCGTCGGTCACGCTGGTCCGGGTCCCCGTGCGGTCGTGACGCGCTCGGTGGAGGTCCGGGTCACGGGCCGGGTGCAGGGCGTCTCGTTCCGCGTCTACGCCGCCCACGAGGCGCGCCGGCTCGGGCTCGTCGGCTGGGTGCGCAACGCCCCGGACGGCTCGGTCGCGGCGCACCTGGAGGGGCCGGAGGACGCCGTCGAGGAGATGGTGACCTGGTGCCGGCAGGGACCGCCCGCGGCGCGGGTGACCGACGTCCAGGTCACCGACGCGCAGCCCTCCGGAGCGGCGTCGTTCGAGGTCCGCCACTAGCGGTCGCCGGGGCAGGACCCCATGGCCCGATCGGGCCATCCCCCAGCGTCGGGCGATTCGCTCGCGCGGCGGCGGTTCGCCTGCCACTCTGTCCCCACGCAAGGCGTGACCCGGGAGGTGACGATGAGGCTGGTCATCGGGATCGTGGTCGTGGCCTGGCTCGTGGTCGGAGCCGTGGCTGCGGCCCAGCGCGGCTACTTCGACGACGACAGGGCGGTCGGCTGCAACTTCGCGGCGACGGCCGGGCTCACCGTCCTGGCCGGTCCGGTCAACTACCTGGGCGTCGACCCGCGGATCTCCTGCGAGGGCCCCCACCCCTCCGACTGACCTCTCGTCCGTTCCCCGCGGACCCCACCCGGAGTGACCACTGGGGTCCCCAGGCTGGTCTGGATGTCCGTACCGGGGCTCGTGACAGGGTCGCGAGCGCGGGCGCACGATGGCGACGCTGGTGCGGGGGGACGGTCTGTGGGGGACCGACGCGTCGGCACCTGGGGGGATTGCGATGAAGTTCGCTGTCGGTGTCGTGCTCTCGGTCTGGCTGGTGGTGGGTGCGGTCGCCGCCGACCAGCGCGACTACTTCGGTCACGGGGTGCCCAGCTGCGGCGCGGCGGGGACCCTCGCCGTGACGATCGCCGCGGGGCCGCTCAACTACCAGGGCGTGGACCCGGCGGTCAGCTGCTCCTGACCTCGGGTACGGCGACCGAGTCCATGTAGGCCTTGATCGTCGGGACCGCGGTCAGCCGGTCCCGGAAGAAGTTGTTGATCAGGTTCACGACCTGGGTCTTCGCCGCCTCGATCTGGACCTCGCCGGCGGCCGCCTCGGGCCCACCGTCCGCGGTCTCCTCCAGGGCCGTGCGCAGCTTGAGCAGCGCGGCGACCAGCTCGGTCTCCTGGACGCCGTCCAACGCGCGCACCACCGTCAGCACCAGCTCGTCGGTCTGCGCCTGCACCGTCTCCACGGGGATCGTCGAGTCGGGCGCGGACGCGTTCTCGAGCGTCCCGATCAGCGACCAGACCTGGTAGAGCATGGTGGTCGGCTCGTCGAACAGCTCGCGCAGGTACGCCGCGTCGAGGTGCCGACCGGTGAGCCGGAAGACGTTGTACATCCGCTTGGCGGCCTTGCCGTAGTTGGCGTGGCCCGCGTCGAGGTACTTGCGGACCTCACCCTCGAGCTGGTCGATGTAGTCGTCGAGCGCGTTGCCCGAGACGTGCTGGACGACCTTGGTGAACGTCGGCAGCTGCCCGGCGTCGAGGTAGACCTCCTGGAAGTAGGCGTCCAGGTAGCCGTCCAGCGGCACGATCGCGCCGTCGGGCGCCTCCCAGGTCACGTCGATGACGTTGCTCGCGTTGGTGAGCCGCTGGTGCTCGGCGTCCACGACGACCCAGTCGAGCTTGCACCAGCCCGGCTCGGTGGCGACCTCGTCCCAGGACAGGGTGGTGGTCGCGCCGTCGACCTCGACCATCATCGCGCCGGCCTTGATCTCGTCGAGCTTCCACGACATCGGCGAGCCCTTCTTCTGCGGCTGCCCGTCGTGGACGCAGTCGAAGGGGAAGGAGCTCCACTTCGCCTCGATGAACTGGTACGTCGGGCCGCTCTCCCACCCGATGGCCTTGTCCCGCATCAGGCCGGCCAGGATCGCGCACGCCTCGTCGCGGCTCCCGGCCCTGATGTTCAGCCGCTGGAAGAAGTCGGCGTCACCCGGGTGGGTCTGGATCTTCGACTGCGCCGCCGAGCCGGACAGGGCCAGGGCACCCTCGGCCACGCCCTCCGGCCCGGTCACCTCGACCACCTCGCCGATCCGGCGGAACCGCGCCAGGTCGCGGGAGCTGAAGTCGAGCATGCTCACCCGGTGGCCGAAGACGCCGTCCTGCTCGTCGATGACGATGTCCGAGGTCTCGACCCCGTCCTCGCGTGTCATCGCGGCCAGCCAGCGCTCGGTGTCGGCCGCGTCGAGCTCGATGCCGAGCCGCTGCGCCGACTCGACCAGGCGGGTGACGTCGTCCACGCCGCCCGAGCCGGCCTGCGTGGTGTCGTTCATGTCTCGTCGGTGTCCTCTCGGTCCGTACGGCGGTGCACGGGTTCGGCGTACAGGGCCCGGAACAGCGCGGCCTGGTCCTGGGCGTCGGAGAGAGCGTGGTGGGCGAGCGGCCGTCCTGACAAGTACGCCGGGGCCAGCACGCTCATGCTGGTCCCGGCCCAGGTGCTGCCCAGCCGCCCCATCGCGAACGACTTGATGTCGAGCGCGGTGTAGCCGAACGGGTTGCGGCCGACGTACCGCTCGAAGTAGTCGGCCACGAACATCCAGTCGAACGCCGCGTTGAAGCCGACGAACACCGCGCGGTGGCCCTCCGGCACGACGTCGAGGACCCAGTCCGCGAAGCGCTGCATGGCCTCGGCGGGCGGCTCGCCCATCGTCTCGAGGATGTCCAGCGACAGCTTGCTGACCTCCAGCGCCTCCTGCGTGCTCCGCTTCGCCTCGGGCTTGAGCTCGACGTAGAAGGTCGTCTCCGGGTCATCGACCAGGCACGCGCCGATGGAGAGCAGCGCGTAGTCGGCAGGGGTGGCGCCGCCGGTCTCGACGTCGACGGAGATGAAGCACTCCTCGAGGTCGCGGTCCTGTCCCTTGCCCCGGCTCATGTCGGCGAGGGTCCCACAGGGCACGCGCCATCACGCGGACCTCCGGCACGCAGCCAGCGTGGCGCTGGTCGAGCCTGTCGAGACCTCCGCAGGGTGGGCACCTGGTCGCGTACCAGCCCTCCCTGCGGTGGTTTCGACGCGCTGCCGCGACTTCGTCCCTCAGCCGCGCCGCTGGCTCAACCTTCGCGAGCCCACGGCCGCCGCTCGTTCCTCGCTGCGGCCTGCTCGCTCGAGCAGAACCACGTCGTCCGGCCGCCGACCGTGTCGCGCTGCATCGGGGCCCCGCAGCGCGGACAGTGGTCGCCCCGCCGCCGGTGCTCGATGATCTCGCCGGTGTGCACGCCGCCGCGCTTGACCGCGTGGCGGATGGCGGCCCGGAGCTTGCGGTGCAGGACCGCCACCTCCTCGCGGTCGAGCTCGTCGGCCGGCCGCCTCGGGTCCAGCGCGGCCTGCCAGAGCGCCTCGTCGGCGAGCAGGTTCCCCACCCCGGCGATCGCGTGCTGGTCGAGCAGCCGCGCCTTGACCGGCATGTGCGAGCGCCCGAGGGCCGCGCGGAGCTCGGCCAGCCCGACCTCGCCGGCGTCCGGTCCCAGGGCGTCGATGTCGGGATCGAGCCGGACCCGGCCGAGCCGGCGCTTGTCGAAGAGCCGCAGCGAGCCACCGTCGGCGAAGACGAGCGTGAACCGGTCCCACTCCGGCTTGACCGCCCGGTTCGAGGCGGCGCCGCCGCTGCCGACGTAGTCACCGCCCTCGTCGTCCGCCCGACCCTTCCGGCTGACGTGGATGCGGCCGCTCATGCCGAGGTGGATGCCGAGCACCGGGGCGCCCCCGGTGACCTCGCACCAGATCGACTTGCCGCGCCGGTGCGCAGCGCGGAGCTGGTGCCCGGCCAGGGCGTCCCTCAGCTCCCCCGCGGAGTGCGGCCGGCACACCCAGCTGTCGGTGTCGTCGACGTCGACGATCCGGCGGCGCAGCGCTGAGCGCTCGATGACCGCTCGGGCGGACTCGACCTCGGGCAGCTCGGGCACGGTGAATGAGTACCCGGGCTCAGCCCGGATGAGCAAGCCGTCGCTGCCCGCGGGCGGGCCTCGCACGGCGCAATGTCCCCATGACCGAGCGCCCCGAGGCCTGTCCCCGCTGCGGCTACGTCCTCGTCCAGCCGCCACCCCCTCCTCCGACGTACCTCCCGCCGGTCGCGCCGTACCCGGCCTCGCCGCCCGGTCCGCCCGCCCGCTCCGGCCTCAGCGCCGCCTCCGTCCCGCGGATCCTGCTCGGGTTGGGCGCCACCTGCCTGTTGGTCGCGGCCGTCATCTTCCTGGCCGTCGCCTGGTCCTGGCTCGGCGTGGGCGGCCGGACGGCGGTGCTCGTCACCCTGACCGCGGCCGCCGCCCTCGGCGGCCAGCTCCTCGCCCGACGCGACCTCGGGTTGGCCGCCGACGCGCTCACCACGGTCGCGCTCGGCCTGGTCGCCCTCGACCTGTACGGCGCCCGCCGGGCCGCCTGGCTCGGCAGCCCCGACGACGAGGCGTTCCTCGCCGTCGTCGGTCTGGCCCTGCTCGTGGTCTCCCTGGCCCTGTGCGTCCCCGCGCGGCGGCTCGTGGCCCCGCAGGTCGCGGCGCCGCTCGGCCTGGGGCTGGCCGTGCTCGGTGCCGGAGCCGACACGGGGCATCCGCAGGTCGTGGCCGGCGCCGCGGTGCTGGCGTCCACCGCGCTGGCCCTGCTGGGTCGCCGGCTGGAGACGGTCGTGCTCCCCTGGACGGCGACCGCCGGCGCGCTGCTCGCCCTGGGCGGCCTCACCTCGCTCGCGGTCACCGACGCGCTCGCGCACCCGACCCTGCACGGACTCTGGCTGGAGGGCCACGGTCTCGGCACCGTGGCCGTGGCCGGGCTGGTGCTGCTGCCCTGGGCCGTCGTCCGCGACCACGACGAGCTGCGCCAGCTCGTCTGCGCACTCTCGGTCTCGGCGCTGACCTGGGTCGCGGCCGTGCCGGCGCTCGACGAGGGGGCCACCGTGCTCACCCTGTCCGCGGCCGCGGGGACCGTGCTCTGGTCGGTGGTCGCGGCGGCCGCCCCGCCGCGCTGGTCCGTCGTCCCCCGCGTCCCGCTGGCCGGGTCGGTCCTGGTCCTCCTCCCGGCACCGGCCGTGCTGGCCGCGCAGGGGTTGTCCAACCTGTTCGCGGTCGGTGCGCCGTTCACCGCGGACGCCTCGGTGCGGCTCGACCCGGCGACCCCGCTCGCACAGCCGTTCCTGCTGCCCCTCGCGGCCGCGGTGGTGGGGCTCGCGGCGCTGCTGGCGCTGCCGCGCGGCTCGTGGCCGACGTGGCCGGCCGCCTGCGCCGCCGTCGCGGCGGGGCTGCTGACCGCGGCGCTCCACCCGCTGCCGCTCTGGGTGTTCGTCGCCGTCCTCGGCCCGCTCGGCCTCGTGGTGGCGACACCCAGTGCCGTGCTCACCCTGCTCGTCCTCGCCGAGGTCGTGCTGCTGGCGGCGGCTCTCCTCGTGCGCCGGGCCACCGTGGTCGAGCCGGCCGCCGCACTGGTGCTCCCGCTCGCGCTGGCCGCGTTCCTGTGGACCGGCGGCCACGTGCTCGACGTCCCCTACGAGGTGCGGTCGCTCGTGACGCTGGGGGTCCTCGGGCTGCTCGCGATCGCCGTCCCCCGCGTGGAGCTGGAGATCGGCGCCGCCGTCGCGGTCGTCGGGTCGTCGGTGGCAGGCGTCGACGCGGCCGCGGACGCCTCCGTGATGCTCGCGGTCCACCTCACCCTGGCCGGCGCCGTGGTGACCACGACCGCCCTCGTGCACCGCGACAGGCGCCCGCTGGCCTGGCTGGGCGGGCTGCTGCTGGCCGCCGCCACCTGGGTCCGCCTCTACGACGTGGGCGTCGAGGCCCCGGAGGCCTACACCCTCCCCACGGCGGTGGCCCTGGTCCTGGTCGGCGGCCTCCGGCTGCTGCGGGACCCGGATGCGGACACCCGGACCACCCTGGTCCCCGGGCTGGCGCTGGCCACGGTGCCGTCGCTGCTGTGGGTGCTGGTCGACCCGGTGTCGACCCGGGCCGTGCTCCTCGGGCTGGGCTGCCTCGCGCTGCTGCTCGCCGGGGTCGCGCTGCGCTGGTCGGCGCCGGTCGTCGTCGGCGGGCTGGTGGGCGGGACGCTGGTCCTGCGCGAGCTGGCGCCGTACGCCGCCACCTGGCCGCAGTGGGCGCTCATCGGCGTCGCGGGGACCCTGCTGCTCGGCGTGGGCATCACCTGGGAGGCCCGGCTCCGCGACCTGCGCCGGACGGCGGTCTACCTCGGCCGGCTGCGCTGACGCGGCCCTGAGATCATCCGTGGGTGCTGCCGCGGTTCGAGGTCGTCGCTCGTCGGCGCCCGGTCGCGTTGAGGGCGCCGCGCGCCGCCGGGCCCGTGCGCGCGCCGTACGTCGCGGTGGAGGCGCCGGGGACGGTCGAGCTCACGCTGGCCGGCGGCCCGGTGACGCTCACGGCGACCTTCGACGGTCGGGTGGCGCTGCACGTGACCACCGACGGCCGCACGACCACCCACCGCAGCCGGCGCAGCGGCCGGCCGGACGGGCCGGTCGAGGCCGTCGCGCTCACCCTGACCGGGCCGGTGGTCACCGCCTTCACCCGGGAGGCCGGAGCCTGGGTGGCGCGGTCCCGGTTCGACCTGACCGACCGGCACGACGTCCACGACGAGACCTGGCTGACCCGGCTGACCTCGAGCCACGAGCTCGGGCCGTTCGGGCAGCTCGGCCTGCGCGACCTGCGGTTCGTCAGCCGGGCCGACGGGTCGCCGTACGAGCGGGACGGGCGGCTGCTGCTCACGGCCACCAGCGCCGGGCCGGGCGGCTTCCCGACCGGGCACTGCTCGGTCTGGTCGCTGGAGCCCGAGTCGCTGGAGCTGGAGCACCGGGCGGACCTGTTCGTGCGCCGCGGCCGCGACCACGGAGTGTACGGCGACCACGCCGCGCACCTGCTGCGCGACGGCGAACGCTGGCTGCTGGCCGCCAGCACGTGGGGCGACTTCGACCGGCACGAGCGGCCGGTCGGCGTGGTCCTGGCCGAGTCGACCGAGGACCTGACCCGCGGCGTGCACGTGCTCGACGGGCGGCCGTTGTTGCTGCCCACGGACGGCTTCCGCTCGGTCGGCCAGTGGGACCCGCACCTGGTGCGGTCCGACGCGGAGTGGCTGGTGGGGTACGTCAGCGCCACGCGCTACTTCCGCTTCCACCCGGTGCTGGCGGCCGGGCCGAACCTCGACTCGCTGGTGCTGCGCGCCGTGGCCGAGGGGCACCGCGAGACCGAGGGCACGACGCTGGCCCGGCTCGACGGGCCCGACGGCGAGTGGCGGGTGCTGGCCAGCGACAAGCACCGCCAGCGCTACCCGGTGCTCGATCTCGACCTGCGCGAGATCGGCCGCCTCGACGCGTTCTACCCCACCAACATCCCGTGGCCGACGCTGGCCGCGCTCGAGCGGCAGAGCCTGCTCGTCGGCTTCAACGGCGCGCCGTACGGCGGTCGGCTGGTGGGGTACGGCAGCCACGGCGAGGTGGTGCTGCAGCGGGCTAGTCGGACACCTTGAGCAGCGGCCGGATGGCGTTGCGGGCGGAGTGGATCCTCGACTTCACGGTGCCGAGCGGGACGTCGAGCAGCGCGGCGATCTCGTTGTAGTCGAGCTCCTGCACGTCGCGCAGCACCAGCGGCTCGACGAGCTCGGGGTGGGTGGCGCCGAGCGTCTCGAGCGCCTCGAGCAGGTCGAGCCGGCTGCCGGCGATGACGCTCGTGGTGCGCGGGTCGGCGTGCAGCGGGAGCTCGTCGGTGGGGCGCTCGGCCGCGCGCCGCTTGAGCGAGCGGTACGTCGACCGGGCGCTGTTGGAGGCGACCGCGTGCAGCCAGGTCGTGAACCGGCTGCGCCCCGCGAAGGTGCCGATCTTGGTGGCGACCAGGAACAGCGCGTCCTGGGTGGCCTCCTCGGCGTCCTCGGGGAAGAGCAGCATCCGGCCGCAGGTCCGGCGGACCCGCGGCTGGACCTCGGCGAGCAGCTCCTCCAGGGCCGGGCGGTCGCCGCCCGCCGCCCGCAGCGCCAGGGCGTCGAGCTCGTCGGCCTCCATGAGATTCAGCCTAGGGCCACCCAACCTTCGGGCCGCCAAGCCCGTCAGGACTGTGAGAGCACCACCGCGGGGCGCATCGGCGGGCCGCGGATCCCTGACTCAGCGGAGGACCCATGAAGCTCAGCTCCCTCGTCCGCGGCAAGGTCGGCACCGTGCTGGCCGTCGGCGTGATCGCCGCGGTGGCCGGTACCGGCGCCTCGGTGGCGGCCGACCACATCACCTCGGCCCAGATCAAGGACGGCACCATCCAGACCCGCGACCTGACCAAGAACAACTTCGCGCGGTTCACCTCCACCGAGAACGTCGTGACCGCACAGACGCCGGTCAGCTCCACGCCGGCCTACAACGGCGCGCGCGTGGTGGACGTGGCCGCCACCGGCACCACCCCGCTGGTCACGATCGTGCTCGACAAGGGCACCTGGAAGATCAACGGAATCGCGCAGTTCTGGCACCTCGGCGCGGGCAGCCCGAGCGACCCCGACTACGGCGTGGTCACCGTGCCCGGCCTGCAGTCCGGCTTCGCGTCGAACTGGACGTCCGACGTGCCGAACGGGGGCGCCAACAGCGCCCAGACGTCGTTCTCGGGGACCATCAAGATCACCGCCAACGACACCCCGATCGTGATCACCGGGGCCTTCACCGGTGGTAACGCCGGCCAGGCCGGCGTCTCCGTCGAGGCCACGCAGTACGAGTACGTGAAGCTCTACCGCGGCGGCCAGTGACCGCCGTCTGACCCCAGGGTTCGACCGTGCCGCCTTCCCCCGGCCGGTCACGCGGGCCGCGCCACCTCGTCCGGCGCGGCCCGCGCCCTGTCCCCGGGCGCCTCGCGGCTGCCGTGCGAGCATGACGCCGTGTCCCTGCC
The DNA here is from genome assembly GCA_963791175.1 of uncultured Actinomycetota bacterium. Classification (GTDB taxonomy): domain Bacteria; phylum Actinomycetota; class Actinomycetes; order Propionibacteriales; family Nocardioidaceae; genus Nocardioides. The sequence goes on along the minus strand of CAWBRC010000002.1, from coordinate 123,777 downwards.
CCGCCGTCTCGGTCGGCTCGAGCGCGTCGACCGGCTCGGCTCGGGAGGGTTCGCCACCGTCTGGCTCTACCACGACGCCGAGCTCGACTCCGACGTCGCGGTGAAGGCGCTGGCCGAGAACTGGTCGCAGCGGCTCGACGTCCGGGAGCGGTTCCTCGAGGAGGCGCGGATCCTGCGCCGCGCCGACTCCGACCACATCGTGCGCGTCTACGACATCGGCGAGGTCGACGGGACGCCGTACTTCGTCATGACGTACGCCGACCAGGGGTCGTTGGCCCGCCAGCTCGAGCCCGGCCTCCCGCTGCCGGTGCCCCGGGTGGTGGACCTGGTGACCCAGGCCGGGGCCGGGCTCGCGGTGTTGCACGAGCACGGCGTCGTGCACCGCGACATCAAGCCGCAGAACCTCCTGCTCCGCTCCGGCGGCTCGGCCGGCGACCGGCTGCTCGTCGCCGACCTCGGTGTCGCCAAGGCCATGCTGCACGCGTCCGGGCTCACCCAGGTCGTCGGTACGCCGGCCTACATGGCCCCAGAGCAGGCCACCGGCGGCGGCATCGACGTCCGGGCCGACGTGCACGCGCTGGCCGCGGTCACCTACCAGATGCTCACCGGCCGGCTGGCCCGCGAGGGCTCGATCTCCGAGCTCGCGCACGCCACCCTGCCCGTGGCGCCCACCCGGCTGGTCGCCTCGCTGCCGAGCGAGGTCGACGAGGTGCTCCTCCGCTCCCTCGACCCGAGCCCGGACGCGCGGCACGCCTCGATCGAGGCGTTCGTCGACGACCTCCGGTCCGCGCTGCCGGTCACCTCGGTGCGCCCGGCGCCCCGCACCACCCGCTACCAGACCCCCGACACGGAGTACGCGCCGCTGCCCGGCGACAGCGGCTCCCGACGGCGCCTTCCGGTGCTGCTGGCGCTGCTCTGCGTGCTGGTCTTCGCGGTCACGTTCGGCGCGGCGTACGCCGTGACGAGGCTGGCCGGCTGACCGGTCGGCTCAGGCCAGCCGCACCCGGGGGTCGATCACGGCGTACAGCAGGTCGACGACGATGTTGGCGGCGATGACGAACGACGCCACCAGCAGCACCACGCCGACGATCACCGGCAGGTCGTAGCGCTGGACGGCGGTGATCGAGAGCTTGCCGACGCCGTTGAAGTTGAAGACCGACTCGGTGACGATCGCGCCGCCGAGCAGCCCCGCGAGCTCGAGGCCGGAGAGGGTGACCAGCGGCGTCAGCACGGCCCGCAGGGTGTGCTTGCCGACCACGACCCGCCGGGGCAGGCCCTTGGCGCGTGCGGTGCGGACGTAGTCCTCGCCCATCGTCTCGAGCATGAACGCACGGGTCACCCGGATGTAGCCGGCCAGGTAGACCAGCGACAGCGTGATCGCGGGCAGCACCAGGCCGGCGGCCCACGCCCGCGGGTCCTCGGTCAGCGGTGTGTACGCCGGGAGAGGGAGCACGCTCCACCGGATCGCCACGAACTTGAGCAGGAGCAGGCCGATGAAGAACGTGGGGAATGCGTAGGCCACGAGCGAGCCGGCGACGATCGCCCGGTCGAGCAGCCGGCCCTTGAAGAGCGCGGCGGTGACGCCGAGCCCGATGCCGCCGGCCATCCAGAGCACGAAGGCAGCGAGGGCGAGCGACACCGAGATCGGCAGCTTGTTCTCGATCAGCGTCCGCACCGGCTGCCCGTAGCCGGTCGACAGGCCCAGGCACGGTGCCGGGCACTCGATGACGAGCTCCGGCGCGCTCTCGCGGAGCGCCGGGTCGTCGGGGTACTCCCGGCCCACGACCACGCCCTGGGCGAACTTCCACCACTGGGTCGCGACCGGCTCGTCGTACCCCAGTGCCTGCTTGGTCAGCAGCAGCTGGGTCTCGGTGCACTTCGGGCCGCAGGCGTACCGCTCGGGGTGTCCCGAGCTCGCGTAGAACAGCACGAAGGTCACCATGCTCATGACCACGAGGAGGAGCGCCCCGGTCACCACGCGGCGGACGGTGTAGGCGAACACCGGGCCAGCGTCCGTGCCGGGCCGGCCCGGACGGCAGGGGCAGCGGTCCCCGAACGATTGGGCTGCGCTACCGGGGCAGGCCGATCGGGTTGACCGGCGGGAGTGCCGTACGCGCGGCCCGGGCCAGCGGCTCGGCCAGCGCTGCGAACCGGTCGGCGGCGACGCCCGCCCGGGTCCACGGCTCCTCGGCCAGCTCGTCGGTCAGGGCCTCGGCCCGCTCGAGCAGCGCCAGCCCGGCCGGGGTGATCCGGCCGTCGACGTCGAGGAGCCCGCGCGCGGTGAGCGCTGCGCCCGCCGCGGCCCACTCCTCGTCGGTCCAGCCGCGGTTCGGCTGGAGCGCGTCGCGGGCCAGGTCGTGGCCGGAGCGCAGCACCATCGTGGAGAGGCCATCGAGGCCGACCGCGAGCTGCGCGAGCACGTGGCCGTCACCGCGGAGCTCGCGAAGCACGGTCGCGGCCTGCCACAGGACGGCGAGCGGCTCGTCGGGCCACGGCAGGGCGGCATTGGCGGCCCCGAGGGCTCGGCCTGCCGTGGGCGCCGCAGGCCGCCACCTCCTGGAGCCGACCGGCCGCCACGGTGACGTCCTGCCCGTCCAGCAGCCGCGCCAGCGCGGCCACCGAGCCCTCCGTCCGCGCCCGCAGCACTCGCTCCGGTGAGGCGAGCTCCCAGACCGAGGGGATCGCGCGCTCGACCATCCGCGGTGCGAAGTTCGCGTAGAGCGCGGTCGTGACCGCGGCGGGCGCGAGGCCGAGCGGCGCCGACCGGCTGGCGAAGTAGCCGCGCCAGAAGCCGCGCAGCCCCGCAGCCTCGAACGCGGCCCGGCCCTCCGGGGCGAAGTAGGTCACGGCGTGCAGCGGCTCGAACATCGTCCACATCACGCGAGCCCGGTGCACCCGCACTACCCTAGGAGTGAGCCGCGCCACCCCTGCGGGTCACCCACACAGGACGCCACACCACCCCCGTGGCCACACACACTGAAGGAGCGGGTTCACCCATGACCCTGCAGGAGAGTTCCGACGTATTCGAGGCCGGGCACGACCACGAGCAGGTCGTCTTCGCCAACGACCCGGCCACCGGCCTCCGCGCCATCGTCGCGATCCACTCGACCGCCCTGGGCCCCGCGCTCGGCGGCACCCGCTTCTTCCCGTACGCCACCACGGCGGCGGCCCTCTCCGACGTCCTCGACCTCTCCCGCGGGATGTCCTACAAGGCCGCGCTGGCCGGGCTGGACCTCGGCGGCGGCAAGGCCGTGATCATCGGCGACCCGCAGCAGCTGCGGTCCGAGGCGCTGTTCCGCGCGTACGGCCGCTTCGTGCAGTCGCTCGGCGGCCGCTACTACACCGCCTGCGACGTCGGCACCTTCTCCCCCGACATGGACGACATCGCCCGCGAGTGCGACTTCGTCACCGGCCGGACCGTGGCCCACGGCGGAGCCGGCGACAGCTCGGTGCTGACGGCGTACGGCGTCTACCAGGGGATGCGCGCGGCCGCGCAGTTCACGTGGGGCACCCAAGGCCTCGAGGGCCGGACCGTCGGCGTGGCCGGCGTGGGCAAGGTCGGCCACCACCTGGTCTCCCACCTGGTCGAGGACGGCGCGAGCGTCGTCGTCACCGACGTCAGCGCCGTGGCCCTCGACCGGGTCCGCGAGGAGCACCCGGCGGTGCGCGTGCTGGCCTCCGCCGAGGAGATGGTGGCCGAGCCGCTCGACGTCTACGCCCCGTGCGCCATGGGCGGCGCGATCACCGACGAGGTGGTCGAGGTGCTCAGTGCCAGGATCGTGTGCGGCGCGGCGAACAACCAGCTCGCCCACCCCGGGATCGAGAAGTCGCTCGAGGAGCGCGGCATCCTCTACGCGCCGGACTACTGCGTGAACTCCGGCGGCCTCATCCAGGTCGCCGACGAGCTCGAACCGTCCGGCTTCAGCTTCGAGCGCGCCCAGCAGCGCGCCACCGGCATCTACGACACGACGTACGCGGTCTTCGAGCTCGCCGCCGCCGAGGGCGTGCCCCCGGCCCACGCCGCCGACCGGCTGGCCGAGCGCCGGATGCGCGACGTCGGGCGGCTGCGGGGGATCTGGCTGGGCTGAGTCCCACGGGCCCCGTCAGTCGCAGGTTTCACCGGCTGGCCGGTGAAACTGGCGCTTCGGCGCCGAAACTTCTGCGCCGAACGTCCGGTTTCACCGCCTGGCCGGTGAAACCGGACCACGGCTCCGAGCGGCCACTCGTGGGGCCGCCCGTCAGGGCGCTCGTCAGCAGCGCCGGGAGCCACCCGGCGGCGCCGCTCAGCGGTGAGGGATCAGTCGCGCGATGGGCCGGCGTAGTCCGACCACTTCTCGAGCACTTCGGGATCGACGTCCTCGGCAGGCTCGCCGTTCTCCTTGTGGAGCTCGTTCGCCAACGCACCGAAGTCCGTCTCGTGAGTGCGGTACTTCAGGTCGCGGGCGACCTTCGTCTGCTTGGCTTTTGCTCGGCCGCGCCCCATAGGGTCAGCCCCCTCGCACACTCGGCCGGGGCAACGGTGGCTCCCGGGCTGTCTCAAAGAGTTCTCGTGCTGACAACGCTACCTGCTGCGTGGGTGTTCCCGCACACCCGTATCCGGAAAAGAGGGTGAAACAGTAGGAAATCGGCTCCGGAGCGGGGGTGGTCGTTACCAACCGGGGTGTTGACCGACCAGGTCGACGGTCCCGCCGGCGCGACCGGACGGCGCCGCGGCGGCCACCTCGCCGGCCACCCAGGCGTCGATCCCGAAGCCGCCCAGGAGCGCGATCGCGGCGTCGATCCGCTCGGGGTCGAGCAGGGCGACCATGCCGACGCCGCAGTTGAGGGTGGCCTCCAGGTCGGGCTGGGGCACCTCGCCGAGCCGGCGGACCAGGTCGAAGACCGGCGGCGGGGCCCAGGTGGCGCGCTCCAGGGTGGCGTGCAATTCCTCGGGCATCACCCGGGCCAGGTTGGCCGCGAGCCCGCCCCCGGTGACGTGTGCCATCGCGCGGGTGCCGCCGGCGCGGGCGAGCGCCAGGCAGGCCTTGGTGTAGATCCGGGTCGGCTCCAGGAGCTCCTCACCCAGGGTGCGGCCGAGCTCGGGTACGTCGCGGTCGTAGGCCCAGCCGGCCTTGGCGACCACGTGCCGGACCAGGGAGTAGCCGTTCGAGTGCAGCCCGCGACGACGCCATGGCGAGGACCGCGTCGCCGGGCCGGACCCGGGCCGGGCCGAGCAGGTCGTCGGCCTCGACCACGCCGGTGGTCGCCCCCGCGACGTCGTACTCGTCGGGACCGAGCAGCCCGGGGTGCTCCGCGGTCTCCCCGCCGACGAGCGCGCATCCCGCCTCGACGCACGCCTCGGCGATGCCCTTGACGATCGCGGCGATCCGCTCCGGCACCACCCGCCCGCAGGCGATGTAGTCGGTCATGAACAGCGGCTCGGCCCCGCACACCACGAGGTCGTCGACGACCATGCCGACCAGGTCGAACCCGATCGTGTCGTGGACGTCCATGGCCTGGGCGATCGCGACCTTGGTGCCGACGCCGTCGGTCGAGGTGGCCAGCAGCGGCCGCTTGTACGTCGTCAGGGCAGTCGCGTCGAAGATGCCGGCGAAGCCACCGATGCCGCCGATCATCTCGGGGCGGCGGGCCTTGTCGATCCAGACCTTCATCAGCTCGACGGCCTTGTCGGCGGACTCGATCGAGACCCCGGCCTCGGCGTAGGCGTCGGTCACAGGAGCTCCTACGGGTTGTTGAGCACGGGCAGGGCCTTGCCGAGCGTCGGCGACGCCAGTGTCGCCTCCAGCAGGTGCTTGCCCAGCAGGCTCTCGTCCGGCAGCGCGATGGGGTACTCGCCGGTGAAGCAGGCCCGGCACAGCTGGTCCTCCGGCTGCCGGGTCGCCTCGATCATCCCCTCGAGGGAGATGTAGCCGAGGCTGTCGGCGCCGATGCTGGCGCGGATCTCCTCGTCGTCGAGGCCGTTGGCGATCAGCTCTGCGCGGGTGGCGAAGTCGATGCCGTAGAAGCACGGCCACTTCACAGGCGGCGAGGAGATCCGCACGTGCACCTCGAGGGCGCCGGCCTCGCGGAGCATCCGGACCTGGGCGCGCTGGGTGTTGCCGCGCACGATCGAGTCGTCCACCACGACCAGCTTCTTGCCACGCACCATGTGCTCGAGGGCGTTGAGCTTGAGCCGGATGCCGAGCTGGCGCAGGGTCTGGCTCGGCTGGATGAAGGTGCGACCGACGTAGGCGTTCTTGACGAAGCCCTGGCCGAACGGGATGCCGCTCTGCTCGGCGTACCCGGCGGCCGCCGGGGTGCCCGACTCGGGAACCGGCATCACCAGGTCGGCCTCGACCGGGAACTGACGGGCCAGCTCGCGGCCCATCTCGACCCGGGCGGCGTGCACGGACTGGCCGGCGATGGTGGCGTCCGGGCGGGCGAGGTAGACGTACTCGAAGACACAGCCCTTGCGGGCCGGCTCCGCGAACCGGTGCGTACGCAGCCCGTGCTCGTCGATCGCGACCAGCTCACCGGGCTCGATCTCGCGCACCACGCTGGCGCCGATCGTGGCGAGCGCGGCGTCCTCGGACGCGACCACCCAGCCGCGGTCGAGCCGGCCCAGCACCAGGGGACGGATGCCCTGGGGGTCGCGGGCGGCGTACAAGGTGTCCTCGTTCATCCAGACGAACGAGAACGCTCCCCGCAGCAGCGGCAGCACCTCGAGGGCCCGCTGCTCCAGCGAGGTGTCGGGGTGGTGGGCGAGCAGCGCGGTGACCAGCCCGGTGTCGTTGGTCGACGTCTCGACGTCGCGGGTGTGCAGCGGCAGCTCACCATCCGGGTCGGGCAGGTCCTCCACCAGCTGCTGCAGCTCGTGCGCGTTGATGAGGTTGCCGTTGTGGCCGAGCGCGATCGAGCCGTCGGCGGTGGGGCGGAACGTCGGCTGCGCGTTGTGCCAGGTGCTGGCACCGGTGGTCGAGTAGCGCGTGTGCCCGATCGCGAGGTGGCCCTTGAGCGAGTCGAGGGTGGTCTCGTCGAAGACCTGCGAGACCAGGCCCATGTCCTTGTAGACGAGGATCTGGCGGCCGTTGCTGACCGCGATCCCGGCCGACTCCTGGCCGCGGTGCTGGAGTGCGTAGAGACCGAAGTAGGTGAGCTTGGCGACGTCCTCGCCGGGGGCCCAGACCCCGAAGACGCCACACGCGTCCTGGGGGCCCTTGTCCTGCGGGTCGACGTCGTGGTTGAGCCGACCGTCGCCTCCCCGTCGCCTGCCGCCGGTGCTGAGGTAGGGCACGCGGTCATCGTACGGGCGGGCCCCGACGGAGGCCGCATCGACAGGCGGTCCGGACCACTGCGGGCGCCGTGGCGATCCGGCTGTGGAAACACGGGACAGCGCTCCGGCCAGCGCATAGCCTGAGCGGGCTCCCTCATTCTCCGACCGAGGACCCGCATGCCCACCGACCCGCCAGCACAGGCGCCTGTCGACGTGTCGGCCCACGCCCTCGGCGAGGCCGACCACGCGACCAGCTGGGCCGACGGCACCACGCACGAGGCGCTGCTCGTGATCGCCGAGGGGATCACCCAGCTGGCCGGCTTCGACGTGGCCGCGGTCAGCGTGTGCCGCGACTCCCAGCACATGCAGGTGATGGCGGTGGCCGGGAGCGACGAGGCCCGCGACACCCTGCAGGGCACCTACACCCCGATCGCACGGCTGATGGAGGAGCTCGAGCACGCCCAGGACTGGGGGATGTTCAAGTTCGTCCCGCACGAGTCGCTCGACCCCGAGTCCGAGGCCTGGGGCTGGGTGCCCGACCTCGAGCCGATCTCCGGCGACCCCGACGCCTGGCACCCGATGGACCTGCTGGTCGCCCCGCTCTACGGGCCCGACGGCGCGCTGTGCGGCACGCTGTCGATCGACTGCCCGTCGAGCGGCCGGCGCCCCGACGAGGCGCACCGCCGGATCCTCGACCGGTACGCCGAGCAGGCCGCCCGCGCGATCTACATCGCGATCGAGCGCGAGGCGTTCGCCGAGCAGGTCCGGGTGCTCTCGGCGACCCGCGAGGTGGTGCGCAACGCCGCCCGCGAGCGCAACATCGGCGTGATGCTGGAGAAGATCCAGCCCAGCCTGATCGAGGGGTTCCGCTCGCTCGGCAGCTGGATCCACACCTTCGACGAGGACGGCCACGGGCTCGGCGCGATCTACGCCGGCGACGGCGCCCGCATCGAGATGCCCGCCCACCTGGTGGCGATCGCCGAGCGCGCGGCGGCGGAGTCGTGGCGGGCCCAGAAGGTCGGCCTGGTCTCGAGGCACGTGACGCCGGCGGCCCGCGTGGCGCAGGTCTCGGAGATCGAGTTCGACGAGATCCTCCGCTTCCTCGAGGACATCGGGGTCGGCTCCCTGCTGTTCGTGCCGATGGGCGCCGGCCGCGAGTGCCTCGGCAGCCTCGTGCTCACCCGGGCGGTCGGGGAGGCCGAGTGGACCGACGCGGACGTGGACGCTGCGCTGGAGGTGGGCCGCGACCTCGGCCGCGCGGTCCTCAACGCCCGGGCGCTGGAGCGCGAGCGCGAGGTGGTGCGCGAGCTCAAGGCCCTCGACGACTACAAGAGCAAGCTGATCGCCACGCTCTCCCACGAGCTGAAGAGCCCGCTGGCCGCGATGCTCGCCAACATCGAGTTCCTGCAGAGCGCCGGCGACCTCGACTCCGGGGCGCTCGACGTGCTCGCGGCGGTCGACCGCGGCGCCGTACGCCTCGTGCGGGTGGTCGAGGACCTGCTCCTCCTGGCCAAGGTCGGCGACCCGAACCTGCCGCTGCTGGCCCGCCCGGTGAGCCTGCGCGACGTGGTCGACGACGTCGTCAACCTCACCTCGATCGCCGACCAGCGCCGGGTGAAGCTCTCCGTCGAGGGCGACCCCGACGCGATCGTGGCGATGGGTGACCGCGCCGAGCTCGACATCCTGGTGACCAACCTCGTGACCAACGCGATGAAGTACTCCCCCGACGACTCGCCGGTCGAGCTGACCCTGCGGCGCGACGGGACCCGGGTGGTGCTCAGCTGCGAGGACCACGGCATCGGCATCTCGCCGACCGACCGGGCCCAGCTGTTCCGCGAGTTCTTCCGGTCCGACTCCGCCGAGGTCCGGGCCCAGCCCGGCACCGGGCTGGGGCTGACGATCGTGGACCGGATCCTCACCCGGCACTCGGGGCGGATCGAGGTCGACTCGGTGCTCGGCGAGGGCAGCACCTTCCAGGTCTTCCTCCCGCCGAGCCGGTCTGCACGGCCGGCGTCAGCGCGCGTCGCCAGCCGAGCCGGTCGAGGAGCTCGTCGACGCCCGTCACGCGCACCAGCGCGGCGCGCTTGCCGGCGCTCAGGTAGCCCTGCTCGACGATCCGGTCCAGCTGCTCGACCAGGGGGTCGTAGAAGCCGTCCGGGTCCAGCAGCAGCACCGGCTTGGCGTGGAGGCCGAGCAGCTGCCAGGTGAAGACCTCGAACAGCTCCTCGAGGGTGCCGACGCCACCGGGCAGCGCGACGAACGCGTCCGCCAGCTCGGCCATCCGGGCCTTGCGCGCGTGCATCGAGTCGACCTCGACCAGCCGGGTCACGCCGCGGTGCGGCACCTCGCGGTCGAAGAGGTCGCGCGGGATGACTCCGACGACCTCACCGCCCGCGGCCAGCGCGGCGTCCGCGAGCACGCCCATGAGGCCGACCGTGGCGCCGCCGTACACGATGCCGACGTCACGCGCGACCAGCCCCTGCGCCAGCGCGACCGCGGCCTCGCGGTGCTGCGGCGTGCCGGGCGAGGAGCCCATGAACACCGCGACGCGCACGGCCTCATCTGATCACGCGGGCGCGAGCCGCCGCACCTGCTCCGGGAGCCGCTGCGCCAGGGCGGCCGCCTGGGACCGGATCTCGGGGACGGCCGTGGTCTCCCAGAGCGTGCCCTTGCGCGGCGGGCCGACGACGTGGAGCCCCGGGACCACCTGCCCCGACACGTCCAGCACCTCGCCGCGCGCGGTGCAGGCGACGCCGAGCCGGAGCGGGTCGGGCGCGAGCAGGCCGCGGTGCACCAGCGCGCGGTGCAGCGGGTCGGGGCTGGCCGAGATGTCGGTCAGCGGACCGGTGCAGTTGACCAGGGCGTCGGCGAACAGCGAGTCGGGCAGCGCGGGCAGCTCGAGCTCGACGCGGTGGGCGTGGTCGGTCACCCCGGACAGGCCGCCGGCGACCACCTCGAGCCGGCCCGCCTCGCGGTAGCCCTCCAGCAGCCGCGCGACGTCGGTGGCCATCCGGTGGCGGCGCACCTCCCACTCCCGCGCGTACGTCGCGAGGAAGCGCTGCCGCTCCACCTGGGTGAGCCGCTGCCACAGCCCCTGGGTCGGGGCGCGCAGCCCGTCGACCACGGCGCGCCAGTCGACCCCCTGGCGGCGGGCCGCGGCGACCTGGTCGCGGAGCAGCTCGGCCAGCTGGTCCGCGGTGACCGGCCCCTGCGGAACCGGGCTCAGCCACGCCGTGGAGTTCTGCTCGATGTGGGCGCGGGGCAGCAGGCCGTGCCGGCTGACCATGACGACCCGGCGGTCCGAGCCCTCGAGCAGCGAGATCGCGGCGTCGACCGCGGTGAGGCCGGTGCCGACCAGGACGACCACCGCGTCGGAGGGCAACGAACCGAGCCGGTCGAGGTCCCACGGGTCGGGCAGGTGCCAGGGTGCGTCCGGCAGGGGAACGCCGTCGGGGGCGATGGGGGCCGGGCGCTGGTTGCCGTGGGCCAGCACGACCGTCGCCGCGCGGGTCACCCGGCCGCCCGCCGCGTGCAGCTCGAAGCCGCCGTCGACGGGAACCACGTCGACCACCCGCTCGGGCCGGAAGGACAGCCGCTCGTCGCGCAGCCGGTCGAGCGTCTCGCGCAGGTAGACCGCGTAGTCACGGCGGGGCAGGAACGCCTGCGCGTCGGGCTGCCGCCCCGTCCGCCGGGCCCACTCGACGAGGTCGCCCGGGATGTCGGGGAACGCGCTCATGTGCCGGGAGCGGACGTTGAGCAGGTGCCGCCGGTCGGTGGTGCCGTAGGCCAGCCCCTTGCCGATCTCGCCCGAGGCGTCGTGCACCGTCACCCGGAGGTCGTGGGCCCGCGAGGCCATCAGGTGGATCGCGGTCAGCGTGCCGCTGGCCCCTCCCCCGACGATCGCGACGTCGGTCCGCCCCGTCGTGCTCCCGATCCCTGCCGTCGAGGTGGGCACGTCGATGGTCGGGACCTCGGGTTGGAGCATGGACTAATTCTAGTAGGTCACTTCTATTTGTGCACAACGACGCGTCGCGCGAGGTTCCTCAGCAGCAGCGCCTCGGCGAGCACGACGCGCTCGAACTCGGCGAGGTGGAGCCCCTCGTTGGCGCCGTGGGCGCGGGTGTCGGGGTCCTCGACGCCGGTGACCAGCACGCTGGCCTCGGGGAAGGTCTCGAGGAACTCGGCGATGAACGGGATCGAGCCGCCCACGCCCATGTCGACCGGCGCGGTGCCGTCCCAGGCCTCGGCGAAGGCGGCCCGGGCGGCGTCGTACGCCGGCCCGGTGGCGTCGATGGCGATCGGCTCGCCCTTGTCGGCCAGCGTGCAGGTCACCTGGGCGCCCCACGGCGCGTGCGACTCGAGGTGCTCGCGCAGCCGCTCGGCGGCGTGGGCCGTCGTGTCGCCGGGCGCGATCCGGAGCGAGAGGAAGGCCCGGGCGTGCGGGACCAGGGTGTTGCTGGCACCCTGGGCCGCCGGGGCGTCGATGCCGGTGACGCTGAGGGACGGCTTGGTCCACAGCCGTTCGACCATCGGGCCGTCGCCGATCCAGTCGACACCGTTGGCGATGCCGGACTCACCGCGGGCCCGCGACTCGGGGTACTCGACGTCGGCCGCCGGCCCGGCGAAGAGCCCCTCGACCGCGACGTTGCCGGCGTCGTCGTGCAGCGTGGCGAGCAGCCGGGCCAGGCTCATCAGCGCGTCCGGCACCACGCCGCCCCACATCCCGGAGTGGACCCCGTGGTCGAGGGTCCGCACCTCGACGTACATCCGGACCAGGCCGCGCAGGCTCGTGGTGAGCGCGGGCTCGCCGATGTCCCAGTTGCCCGAGTCGGCGATCACGATCACGTCGGCCTCGAGCTGGTCGCGGTGCTCGGACAGGAGCGAGGGCAACGTGGGGGAGCCGATCTCCTCCTCGCCCTCGACGATGACCTTCACGGTCACGGGGAGGTCGTCGCCGAAGACGCGCAAGGCCCCCAGGTGCGCCGCGATGCCGGCCTTGTCGTCGGCGGCGCCCCGGCCGTAGAGCCGGTCGCCGCGCTCGGTCGGCTCGAACGGCGGGCTGTCCCAGTCGGCGTGGTCGTTCTCGGGCTGGACGTCGTGGTGGGCGTAGAGCAGGACCACCGGGGCACCCTCGGGCCCGGGCTTGTGGCCGAGCACCGCCGGAGCTCCGCCCTCGACGCTCACGATGTCGACCTCGGCGAAGCCCTCGGCGCGGAACAGGTCCGCGACCGCGTCCGCCGAGCGCCACACCTCTCCCGTCCGGGCCGGGTCGGCGCTCACCGACTGGATGCGGACCAGGTTCTCCAGGTCGGAGCGGAGCGCAGGCATCAGGTCGCGCACCGTTGCGCGGAGGTCGTCACTCATGCCCCGACCCTATGGCGGTCGGGGCACGAGGGAGGGCGCGGCCTCGTCAGGTCAGCGGCAGGTACGGCGTCAGGTCGGCCCGCTCGCCGCTCGCGCTGACCTGGCCGCGGGCGTCGGCGTCGGCCCAGGTCAGCTCGCCGGTGGCCAGGGCGATCCAGGTCGAGGCGTCCGTCTCGACGACGGCGGGCGGCGTCCCGCGGGTGTGCCGCACTCCGGGGATCACCTGCACCGCGGCGTACGGCGGCACCCGGACCTCGACCGAGTGGCCGGGCGCGCGCTGCTCGAGGACGGCGAGGAAGTGCTTGGTCAGCAGCCGCAGGTCGGCGCCCTCCGAGGCGGCGCCGCGGACCCGCTCGAGGGCCGCGGCCACCTCGGCGGGGTCGGCGGGACGGAGCCGGGCGGGCACGTCCTACGGCTCCGGCTGCTGGTCGGGGAACGGCTGCACGACCTGGAAGACGTGGTAGGTCCTGCGGTCGTCGCCCGACCCGCCCTGGGTGCGCTTGCGCCACGCGTCGACGACGTCGACGAGCTCCTCGGTCAGCGCGCGGGCCTCCGCCTTCGTGAGCCGGACCGCCTGCTCGGTGACCGCCCGGTGGATGCCCGGGGTGCGGTCGTCGCCGTAGGCCTCCTCGACGAGCCGGTGCGCCCAGGCCTCCTTGGTCTGCCGGAAGACCTTCGAGGCGGCCCGGCCGCCCGGCGTCTTCTCGATCTCGCCGAGGGACACGTCGAAGCCGGCCTGCTCGGTCGGGCGCCAGACCCGGTCGCGCTTGTCCCGCGCGGCCGCGGGGTCCTCCTCCACCAGGCCGAACTTGGCGAGCTGGCGGAGGTGGAAGCTGGCCGAGTTGGCCGGGACGCCGAGCAGCTGCGCGATGTCCGCAGCGCGCAGCGGCCCGTGCGCGTCGAGCTCGGTGAGGATCCGGTTGCGGACCGGGTGCGCGATCGCGCGCAGCACGCGGGGGTCGTGCAGCTCGGGGCGGTCCACGGGGCGAGTGTAGCGAAGTTGCGCACACAAAGTTGCGCACTATCTATTGCGCAACTGTTGTTGCGCACTTATCGTTGCGGGCATGACCGGCTTCCGCGACCTCCGCAGCAACCACGACTTCACCGTGCTCTGGATCGGCCAGACCATCAGCGAGCTCGGCACCCGCGTGAGCATGTTCGTGTTCCCGTTGGTCACCTACGCCATCACGGGGTCGGCGCTCCTGGCCGGCATCGCCGGCGGCCTCGACCTGCTCGGCATGGCGCTGGCCCTGCTGCCCGGCGGCCTGCTCGCCGACCGGGCGCACCGCGGCCGGCTGATGCGCGCCGCCTCCGCCGCGGGGGTGGTCCTGTACGCCTCGCTGGTCGTGGCCGGCGTGCTGTTCGAGCTGACCGTGCCCCACCTGTTCGTGGTCGCGCTGCTCACCGGCGTCTGCGCGGGGCTCTTCGTCCCCGCCGAGATGTCCGCGGTGCGGGCCGTCGTACCGACCGAGCAGCTGCCGACCGCCCTCAGCCAGCAGCAGGCGCGCCAGCACGTGGCCAGCCTCGTGGGCGGACCGCTGGGCGGTGCGCTGTACGCCGTGGCGCGGTGGGTGCCGTTCCTCTTCGACGCGCTCACCTTCGCCTTCGCCTGGGTGCTGCTCGGCCGGATCCGCACCGACCTCTCCCCCGCGCCCCGGACCGGGCCGCCGCGTCGGGCCCGCGCCGACATCGCCGAGGGCTGGCGCTTCATCTGGGAGCGGCCGTTCTTCCGGACGCTGATGGTGTGGGGCATGTGCTCCAACCTCGTGGTCAACGCGCTGTTCACCGCGGCCACGGTGCGGCTGATCCAGGGCGGCTTCGCGCCCTGGTCGATCGGTCTGGTCGAGACCGCGGCCGGCGTCTGCGGGGTGCTCGGCGCCCTGGTCGCGCCACGGATCATCGAGCGCACGGCCACCGGCCGGCTCACCGTGGTGGTGGCGTGGAGCTTCGTCCCGCTGCTGGTGCCGCTGATCTTCTGGAACAACCCGGTGGTCGTGATGATCTCGCTCTCGACCGGCGTCTTCCTCAACCCGGCCGGCAACGCCGGCATCGGCTCCTACAAGATGTCGATCACGCCGCCGGAGATCATCGGCCGGGTCCAGTCGACCGGGCAGTTCCTCGGCTGGTCGACGATGCCGCTCGCACCGGTCGTCGGCGGCGGGCTGCTCGCCTGGCTCGGCGGGCCCGCCGCGATGGCGGTGCTCACCGTGCTGTGCGCGCTCGTGGCGCTGATCCCGACGCTGAGCCGGACCGTGCGCTCGGTGCCGAAGCCGGCCGAGTGGGCGACCCTGGAGACGACCACGGCCGAGCCGGTCCTCCAAACGGTCGCCTGAGCCCGGGTCGGCTCAGGCGGTACGCCGGGGGCGCCGGTCCACCGGGCAGTCGCCGGGGTCGCCGTTGACCAGCGCGTCGATCTCGAGGACCAGGTCGCGCAGCTTCCAGCCGGAGCGCTCGATCGCGGCCAGCCACGCGGTCAGCTCCGGGTCGAGGTCGTCGTGGTGGTCGTGGATCAGCTCGACGTGGCCGAGCAGGGCGGCCAGCGGGGTGCGGAACTCGTGGTTGATCGTCTCCACGAGGCGCCGGCGGAGGTCCTCGGCGCGCTGCGCGGCCCGGACCTCGGCGGTGACGTCCTGGACGAGCGCGATCGCGCCGTTGTCGGCGCCCGCCTCGTCGCGCAGCGGCACCGCGTTGCACTTGAGGTGCACGAGCGCCCCGGTCGGGGTCGCGGCGGTGACCACGAAGTCGCGCACGAACTCACCGAACCGGGCCCGGTGCAGCGGGACCTCCTCGAGCGGGAGCGGGGTCTCGCCGTCGGACCGCAGGAGGGGCACGTGGTGGATGTATCGGGGGCAGTTTGCCGCACCCCGAGCCCCGACGAAGCCCCAACGTCACGACACGCTGGCCGAGCGCCGGAACCGCTCGGCCGTGGCGGTCACGGCGGCCTCGAGCTCGGGGGGCGACTCGACCGTGAAGGCGGCGTCGACGTTGGCCAGCACGAACACCGGCCAGTCCAGGGTGTCCACGTTCATCTCCAGCCGCGCGGCGCCCGGGGTCCCGGTGACCGTCGCCCACCGGCCGACGACCGCCGCCACCTCCGCGGGGTCGGCATGGAAGACCACGCGGACGGCGTACCGCTGCGGCATCCGCCTGATGCCGGCCTGGACGAAGGACAGCGCGTCCTCGGCCGGCAGCTCACGCGGCCGGAAGGTCTGGCCGCTGGTGCGCGGGTCGCCGATCCGGTCGACCCGGAACGAGCGCCAGTCCTGGCGGTCGCGGTCGTAGGCCACGAGGTACCAGCGCCGGCCCATCGAGACCATCCGGTGCGGCTCGACCCACCGGTCCGTCGGCTCGGCCTGACGGGCCGTGTAGGTGAAGTGGATCGGCTCGCAGTCGCGGCAGGCCTGGGCCAGCGTGCTGAGGAGCCCGGGGTCGAGGGCCGGGCCTCCCGACCACGGCAGCCGCTCGGTCTGGGACCGGAGCGCGTCCATCTGGCGCCGCAGCCGTGGCGGCATCAGCGCGATCACCTTCGACAGCGCCTGGACCGAGGTCTCCTCCATGCCGGGGGTGCCGCCCGCCGCCGAGGACTGCAGGCTCACCGCGATCGCCACCGCCTCCTCGTCCTCGAGCAGCAGCGGCGGCAGCTGGCCACCGGCCCGCAGCTGGTAGCCGCCGGCCACCCCGCGCACCGCGTCGACGACGTAGCCGAGCTCGCGGAGCCGGTCGACGTCGCGGCGCAGGGTGCGCGCGCTGACCTCCAGCCGGTCGGCGAGCTCGCCGCCGGGCCAGTAGCGGTGGGTCTGCAGGAGCGAGAGCAGCCGGAGCATCCGGGCGCTGGTGTTCATGCCCGTCAGACTAGATCCGATTGCGGTCAAGAACTGACCTGAATCGTGCCTAGCGTTCCTGTCATGACCGAACAGCAGCAGTCAGGGCCGGTGATCCGCACCCAAGGGCTCACCCGCCACTTCACCCGTCACAAGACGACCGTGGAGGCGGTCCGCGGCCTCGACCTCGAGGTCGGCCGCGGCGAGCTCGTCGCCTTCCTCGGCCCCAACGGAGCCGGCAAGTCCACGACGCTGCGGATGCTGACCACGCTCATCGAGCCGACCTCCGGCACCGCCGAGGTGGCCGGGTACGACGTGGTGCGGCAGCGCCGCGAGGTGCGGCGGAGCATCGGCTACGTCGGCCAGGGCAACGCGGCCGGGCATGCGCAGCGCGGCCGCGACGAGCTGGTGAGCCAGGGCCGCGCCTTCGGGCTGTCCCGCGCCGCGGCACACGCCCGGGCCGAGGAGCTGCTGGACGCCTTCGACCTGACCGAGCAGGCGATGCGGCCGGTCTCGACCCTCTCCGGTGGCCAGCGCCGCCGGCTCGACGTGGCCATCGGGCTCGTACACACGCCGACGCTGCTCTTCCTCGACGAGCCGTCGACCGGCCTGGACCCGCAGAACCGGGTCAACCTCCAGGAGCAGGTGCGCCGGCTGCACGACCAGCTCGGGACCACGATCGTGCTGACCACGCACTACCTCGAGGAGGCCGACGCGATCGCCGACCGGGTGGTGGTCATCGACCACGGTCGGGTGATCGCGGACGACACGGCGAGTCGGCTCAAGTCCGGCCTCGGCGACCGGGTGACCCTCGGCTTCGCGACCGAGCAGGAGGCGACGACCGCGGCCTGGCAGGCGGACGTGATCCTCGAGGCCGGCGCCGAGGTCGAGCGAGAGGGGACCGTGGTGCGGGTCCGGGCGCCGCACGGCGCCGACGCCGCGCCCGGGCTGGTGACCGAGCTGGCGTGGCAGGGCGTTCCGGTCACCCGGCTGGAGGTCGCGAGCGCCACGCTCGACGACGTCTTCCTGGAGCTGACCGGCCGCAGCCTGCGCGAGAGCAACGAGACGGCCCACCACACCGTGAGCGACACCGAGAGCGACACCGAGAGCGAAGGAGCAGCGGCATGACCGCGACGATCGAGACCCCCGTCGTCATCCGGACCCGCGAGGCGACCCTCCCGAAGCCGCCCGGAGTGGTGGCCGACACCTGGAACGTCATGGTCCGCGAGCTGCGCCCGGTCTTCCGCGAGCCCGCCTCGGTGCTGTTCGCGATGGTCCAGCCGCTGGTCTTCCTCGGGCTGTTCGCGCCGCTGCTGCCGGAGGTCGAGGACGGCTCGGCGCTGCAGTGGTTCGTGCCCGGGATCATCGCGATGACGGCCCTCATGGGCGCGTCGTTCACCGGCGCGAACCTGACCCAGGAGATCGTGACCGGCTCCCACGAGCGGCTGCTGGTCTCGCCGCTGTCGCGCTCGTCGCTGCTGGTCGGCCGCGCGCTCAAGGAGATCGTGCCGATGCTCATGCAGGCCGCGATCATCGTGGCCGTCGTGACGCCGTTCAGCTTCGACCTGCACCTGGCCCACGTGCTCGTCGGCGTGGTGATCCTGGCCGGCTTCAGCATCGGCATCGGTGCCCTGAGCTTCGCGCTCGCGCTGGTCTCGAAGGACCAGGAGTGGCTGTTCTGGACTGTCCAGCAGACGCTGATCTTCCCGGTGCTGCTGCTCGCCGGCGTGCTGCTGCCGCTCGAGAGCGCGCCGGGCTGGCTGCGGTTCGGCTCGCACCTCAACCCGCTGACCTACGTGGTCGAGGCCGAGCGCGCGCTGTTCGCCGGCACCTTCCCGCTCGACACGGTCGCGTACGGCGCGATCGCCTCGGCGCTCGTCGCGGCGTTCGGCCTCGTCGTCGGGCTGCGGGCGATGCGCGCGTCCAGCTGACCCGGGCACCCGGGCGCCTGCTGCTACTCGAGCAGCAGGCGCTCGGCGGTCTCCACCACGAAGTCGGCGAACTGCGGCACCGTCCAGCCGCGCACCCGCATCAGGTTGTCGCCCGTCGTGTGGTCGAGCACCGCCCAGAGCACCTCGGTCGCGCGGTCGACGTCCAGCCCGTCGCGCAGCCAGGGCGCGAACGACGCCACGACGGCGCGGATGTCGGCGTACCTGCGCTTCTCGTAGTCGGCGAAGGCCGACGTCATGCACCGGGCGTTCCGGCGCGACCTCGACGCGTTCGCGGGCGTCGTCCCGACCGTGGCCGCCGGCGACCGCGACCGCTGGCAGCAGCTGGCCGTCCGGATCGAGTTCTTCGCCCACGTGCTGCACAAGCACCACCACGGTGAGGACATCGGGCTGTGGCCGCTGCTGGCCGAGCGCGGGGCCGACCCGGACACCCTGGCCGACCTCGCGCTGCTCACGGCCGGCACCGACACCACCGCGGCGCGCGACCGGCTGGCCGGCAGCTGCGTCCGGCTCCGCGACGAGCTCGGCGCCCACCTCGCGCACGAGGAGCGCGACGGCATGGCGCTCGTCCAGGCCCACCTCACCCAGGCGGACTGGGACCGGCTGGACCGCGAGGTCTTCGCGAAGGACTACGCCGCCAGGGAGGTGCCGGCCGTGCTGGGCTGGGTGGTGTCCGGCCTGCCCGAGGAGGGGCTGCGGAGGATGCCGGGCGGAGGCAACGCCCTGTTCCGCGCGTTCGGGCGCTGGACGGCCCGGCGCTTCGAGCGGCGCGAGGCGCGCATCTTCGGCGTCCGCACCTCCTGACGACAGGATCCACGCCCTAGGCTGCCGCCGTGACCGCGGACGTGCACGAGCCCCTGGAGGCGCCGGCGGTCCGCGAGACGGTCGAGGAGCTGTACGGCCGGATCGAGGCGCGGTTCCCCCAGCGCGGGCTGCTCGGCGTCTGCGGTGACCTGCTGCTCATCGTGGACCAGGTGCAGTCGACGTCGAGCCAGGCGCAGGGCCGGGTCCGGCTCGCCCGTGTCGTGTCGCGGGTGGTGATGGCCCTGGTCCTCGGCGGTACGGCGTTCGCGCTCGTCATGGCGGCGCGCGACGTCGTGCGCGAGGGGCTGAACAGCTTCGTCGACCTGCTGCCGCTGGTGGAGACCACGATCAGCGACATCGTCTACGCCGGCATCGCCGTGTTCTTCCTGTGGTCGTTCCCCGAGCGGGTGCAGCGCGGCCAGCTCCTCAACCTGCTGCACCAGCTCCGGTCCACCGCCCACATCATCGACATGCACCAGCTCACCAAGGACCCCGAGCAGCTCAAGCCCAGCTGGGTGCCGACGTCGAAGAGCACGAAGCTCGACATGAGCCGGGACCAGGTCGAGCGCTACCTCGACTACTGCTCGGAGCTGCTCAGCCTCGTCGGCAAGACGGCCGCGCTGTGCGCGGAGGAGTCGCGCGACAGCCTCGTGCTCGAGACCGTGTCGACCGTGGAGACCCTCACCGTCGGGCTGTCCCGCAAGATCTGGCAGAAGATCTCCAACCTGCCGCCGGGCGAGCCGCCGCGGAAGCCCGGTGTCGTCGCCGAGGAGCCCGCCAGCCCGGGCGTGTAGCGGGCCGTACCGATGAGTCGGCCGGTGGCCGCCGGTCTGACCCGCATGATCATGAGGACCTGGCGCGGCGTCGTCCGCCGGCCGGACGCGGACCGGTACGCCGACTACATCCGCGAGACCGGCTTCCACGAGTACGGCGAGACGCCGGGCAACCTCGGGGCCTGGCTGCTGCGCCACGACGAGGGCGAGACGACCGAGTTCGTGACGCTCTCGCTGTGGGAGTCCCGCGCGGCGATCGTGGCGTTCGCCGGCGAGGACATCGAGGCCGCGGTCCTCTACCCGGAGGACGCGGAGTACCTCCTCGACGAGTCGTCGATCACCCACCACGACGTGGCGGACGTGGTCACGCCGTAGCGATCCCGTCGAGGATCTCGACGGTCCGGGCCCACGCCTCGGAGGCGGGATCGATCACCACGAAGTGGTCGCCCGCGACCTCGACGAGCTCGGCCCGCGCGCCGGCGGCGAACGCCGCCGCGACGTACTCCCGCGACTGCGAGACCGGGACCGTGTCGTCGCCGGTCGCGTGCACGCACCAGACCGGCACGTCCAGGGGCAGCTGCTGACGCGGGTCCACGCCGGCGTCGGCCGGGCCGGCCGGGTGGCCGAGGAAGCCCCGCACCGCTCCCCCGCCCAGCCCGTCGCGGTCGGCGGCGACGAGGTCGAGGACCCCGGCCTGCGACACCACGTGGGTCACCGCGGGCACGGCGTGGCCGGCCCAGGTCGCGAGGTGGCCTCCGGCCGAGTGGCCGAGGGTGACCACGGTGCCGAGGTCGAGGCCGGTGTCGTCGAGCGTCCCGATCGCGGCGCGCACGTCGTCGAGGGTCTGGGGGACGCCGCCGCCTCCTCCGACCCGGCGGTACTCGACGTTGAGGGCGGCCCAGCCCCGCTCGACCACGGCAGCGGCGAGGGGTCGGCCCAGCGACAGGTCGTAGGCCGCCTTCCAGAAGCCGCCGTGCAGCACGACGACCACCCCGCGTGGCGTCCCGGACGGCCGGGTCAGCTCGACGAGCTGGCTCGGGTGGTCGCCGTAGCGGGTCGCTGTGGTCATGCGCCCATCAGACCAGCGCCGCTCAGCCCGTGAGCACGACCGTCCAGGTCTCGGCTCCCGGCGAGCTCGGGTTCGGGACGCCGCCACCCGGGCAGGTGATGCCGACCTGGCCGGCGTGCGCCCCCCCGTTCAGCGACAGCGTGGCCGTGAGCTGGATCGGGCGGGTGTTCGACGCGCCGCCCGGCACGTTCGTCCGGGTGCCGGCGATGGGAAGCGTGTCGATGTAGAGCCCGACCGACGGCGTGCCGCCGTTGCAGCTCGTGGTGAGCGCCGGGATGAACACGGTGACCGTCGCCCGGCCCTTCGTCGGCAGTGTGAAGTTGTACGGCGCCACGCTGACGACGTCGGGCGTGGGCGCCGGCGGCTTGTCGGCCCCCAAGGTGACGCTCTGGACGTACGTCGGCTTCTTGAGGTCCTTGGGCTTGATCGTGCCGTTCTTGATCTTGCCCGAGGTCACGGCGTTCTTGTGCAGCTTGGCCGCGGTGACCGACCCGTCCGGGATGGCCGCCGCGGCGTAGGCGGTGCCGGTCGAGACGGCGATCGCGAGGGCGAGGTAGGCGACGACGTTGCGCCGCAGGTGCGTGAGGAACATGGGGTCCACCTTCACGTGACGGCGTCGGACCAGAGGTGTGCCGGCGCTCGTAGGGGTTGACGCTGCCTCGGCACCCTCGGTTGGGTCAATGCTCAGTCGAAGCGGCCCTGCCGGCCCCGCTTGGTCTCGCCCCGGCGCTTCTTCTCCGCGAGCCGCCGCTCCTGCGAGCCGCGGGTCGGACGGGTGGGCCGGCGCCTGCGCGGCGGCGGGGCGGCCGCGCGGCGCAGCACCTCGGCCATCCGGTCGCGGGCGGCCCGGCGGTTGTCGAGCTGGGCCCGGTGCTCGCTGGCCACGACGGTGAGCACGCCGTCGACGAGCCGGCCGGCCAGCCGGTCGAGGACGCGGGACCGCACCCGGTCCGGCACGGCACGCGGCCGGGTCAGGTCGACCGACAGCTCGACCCGGGAGTCGGCGGTGTTGACGCCCTGGCCGCCGGGACCCGACGAGCGGGAGAACCGTTCGGACAGCTCGGCGGCCGGGACGACCCAGCCGTCGGTGACGACGAGGTCGTCACTCACCGAGGGCGTCGGGGAGGGTCCGCGTCCAGGTGTCGCGCAGCAGGGGGAGCGCGACCTGGAACTGGCCCGTCACGTGCACCCCGTCGCCGCCGGTGACGCCGAGCTCCACGGCTGGGACGCCGTGGCGGCCCGCCAGCGCGGTGAGCCGCTCGAGGTCGTCGGTCGGCACGGTCACGACGACGCGGCCCGCCGACTCCGAGAAGAGGGCGACGAACGGGTCGCCCTCCAGGCTCACCGTCACGCCGAGGTCGTGGCGCAGCACGGACTCGACGAGGGCCTGGGCGAGACCGCCATCGGAGAGGTCGTGCGCGGAGGTGATCAGTCCGACCGCTTCGCGCAGCAGCTCCGCGAGCGACTGCTCGGCGGCGAGGTCGACGACGGGGGGCGTCCCGCCGAGGTGCTTGTGGACCACGTGCGCCCACTCCGAGCCCGACAGCTCCTCGCGGGTCTCACCCAGCAGCAGCACCGTCTCGCCGTCCGCGACGAAACCGGTCGGGGTCCGGCGCTCGACGTCGTCGATCACGCCCAGCACGGCCACGACCGGCGTCGGCAGGATCGCGGTCTCGCCGGTCTGGTTGTAGAGGCTGACGTTGCCGCCGGTGACCGGGATGCCCAGCGCGACGCACGCGTCCTTGAGCCCGCGGCAGGCCTCGGCGAACTGCCACATCACGCCCGGGTCCTCGGGCGAGCCGAAGTTGAGGCAGTCGGAGATGGCCAGCGGCGTGGCGCCGCTGGTGGCGACGTTGCGATAGGCCTCGGCCAGCGCGAGCTGCGCGCCGGCGTACGGGTCCAGCGCGGCGAACCGACCGTTGCAGTCGGTGGCCACCGCGACCCCGAGCCCGGTCTCCTCGTCGACCCGGACCATGCCGCTGTCGGACGGCTGCGCCAGCACGGTGTCGCCGCGGACGTAGCGGTCGTACTGGTCGGTGATCCACGCCTTGTCGCAGAGGTTCGGGCTGCCGGCCAGGCGCAGCAGCGTCTCGCGCAGCTCCTCGCCGGTGGCCGGGCGGGGCAGCACCTCGGCCCGGTCGGCCTGCAGGGCGTCCTGTCCCTGCGGACGCCCCAGCGGACGCTGGTAGGTCGGGCCGTCGTGCGCGACGGAGCGGGGCGGCACGTCGACCACGCGCTCGCCGTGCCAGTCGACGTGCAGCCGGCCGGTGTCGGTGACCTCGCCGATGACGGTGGCGTCGACCTCCCACTTCGCGCAGATCGCGAGGAAGGCCGCGACATCGTCCGGCGCGACGACCGCCATCATCCGTTCCTGCGACTCGCTCATGAGGATCTCCTCGGGCGCGAGGGTCGAGTCGCGCAGCGGCACCAGGTCGAGGTCGACGTGCATGCCGCCGTCACCGGCGGAGGCGAGCTCCGAGGTGGCGCACGAGAGCCCGGCGCCGCCGAGGTCCTGGATACCGCTGACCAGCCCCGCCGCGAACAGCTCGAGGGTGCACTCGATGAGCAGCTTCTCCATGAAGGGGTCGCCGACCTGGACGCTGGGCCGCTTCGCCGGACCCGTCGCGTCGAAGGTCTCCGACGCGAGGACCGAGACCCCGCCGATGCCGTCGCCACCGGTCTTGGCGCCGTACAGGATCACCTGGTTGCCGACGCCGCTGGCCTTGGCCAGGTGGAGGTCCTCGTGGCGCAGCACGCCCACGCACAGCGCGTTGACCAGCGGGTTGCCGAGGTAGGTCGGGTCGAAGACCGCCTCGCCGCCGATGTTCGGCAGCCCGAGGCAGTTGCCGTAGCCGCCGACCCCGGCCACGATCCCGGGCAGCACGCGGTGGGTGTCGTCCGCGTCGAGCGGGCCGAACCGCAGCGGGTCCATCACCGCGACCGGCCGGGCTCCCATCGCGAGGATGTCGCGGACGATGCCCCCCACGCCGGTGGCCGCGCCCTGGTACGGCTCGACGTACGACGGGTGGTTGTGCGACTCGACCTTGAAGGTGACGGCGTAGCCCTGGCCGATGTCGATGACGCCGGCGTTCTCGCCGATGCCCGCCAGCATCTTGCCGACCGGGGTCTCCTGCGGGATCTCGGAGAACTGCTTGAGGTGCACCTTGGAGCTCTTGTAGGAGCAGTGCTCGCTCCACATGACGCTGTACATCGCGAGCTCGGAGCTGGTCGGGCGGCGGCCGAGGATCTCGCGGATCCTGGCGTACTCGTCGGCCTTGAGGCCGAGGTCGGACCAGGGCTGCTCCCGGCTCGGGTCGCCGGCAGCGGCGTCGACGGTGTCCAGTCCGGTGATGGCGGGCGCGGGCACGGAAGCAATCTACCGGCGGGGGTCGAGGGGTCAGCCGGTCGGCTCACCCCTCAGCTGGTCGGGCGGGCGGGGGTCGAGGTGCTGCAGCTCCGGGCTGTCCGCCGACGCGGTCTGGAACATCAGCGTCCGGCTGTACGGCGCCTCGCCGTACACGACCGCCTTCTTGGTGCGGTTGCCCAGCCGTGCGGTCCAGCCGTGGAAGCTCCCCACGTCGTTGCGGCCGAGACCCTGGCCGTCGTAGTAGGCGACCGCCGCGTCCACCGACTCCCACTGGAAGTAGCCGAGCTTGACCGCGGTGCCGTCCGACAGCGTGGCCTGGCAGAGCACCCGGACGACCACGCCGGTACCGACCGACCTGGGCGGCTTGCACTGCTGGCCGGGGAGCTGGGGGAAGACCCAGGCCAGGCCGGCGGGCCCGTCGGGCATCGAGCACTCCTCGACCGTCGGGGCGGTCGAGGCGTCCCAGCACCGCGCCTCCGCGGCCGGTGGTGCGCTGGTCTCGGCCACGGGCGAGGGCGTCGGCGGGGCCGGTTCGGACGACGGTGCGGGCGCGGGCGGCGACGGGGTGTCGGTGACCGCGGGCTCGTCGTCCGGAGGGCTGCTCAGCAGCCAGATGCCACCGCCCGCGAAGAGCGCGATGGCGAGGGCGCCGCCGAGCGCGGCCCACAGCCAGCGCAGGCCCGGCTCGCGGCCCGGGGAGCCGTACTCGTGCGGCGGGGCCGGGGGCGGCGTGGGGTGCGGGGGTGGCCAGGCGTCACCGCGGCCGTCGCGTCCCTCGAAGTCCACGGGGTCGGTTCTACCGCGATCCCGGTCTAGCGCACCATCCCGTCGGCCACGACCTCGAGCAGCGGACGCACCGCGGCCTCGTCCAGCGCGGACTGGTCCGCCACCGTGGCGACGCCGCCGACGAGGCGGCACAGCGAGATCGTGTCGACGCCGTCCTTGAGCGCGCCCTCGTCGCGGAGCCGGTCGACGACCCGGTCGCTGGCGCGGGTCAGGACCTGGCACTTGGTGAGGATCGGGGAGTCCGGGTCGCCCAGGGCCGAGGTGATCTTGGCCGGGCCGCCCTTGTGGAGGCTGATGAGGCGGACGTACTCCTCGAACCACGCGAGCAGGAGGTCGCGGGGCGAGCCCTCGTGGGTCAGCGCCTTCTCGGCCGCCTCGTCCACGCGGTCCACCCAGCTCTGCATGATCGCGTCGAGCAGGGCGTCGCGGTTGGGGAAGTGCCGGTAGAGGGTGCCGGGACCCACGCCGGCGCGCTTGGCGACCTCGTCGAGGGAGGCGTCGTACCCCTGCTCCCGGAACACCTCACGGGCGACCTCGACGATGCGGTCGTAGTTGCGCTTGGCGTCGGCACGCACCGGAACTCCCTCAAATCCCTTGCTAAACGGAGACAGTCTCCGTATCGTGGTGGAGGAAGCGGAGCCATCCTCCGGATCAAGAGTACCTCGGCCCACCCGGCCAGAACAGGACCTTGCGCATGACCTCCACCATGACCTCCCCCGACCAGGCGGCGACCCGCCCGGTCGACCTCCCCGAGAACGCCGGCCGCGCCGCGATGGGCATCGCCATCGTGCTGACGGCGCAGCTCATGTTCATCCTCGACGCGACCGTCGTGAACGTCGCGCTCCCCAAGATCGACGCCGACCTCGGCTTCGGCGCGGCCTCCCTCTCGTGGGTGCTGAGCGGCTTCACGCTCGCCTTCGGCGGCCTGCTGCTGCTCGGCGGCCGGCTCGGCGACGTCTACGGACGACGCCGGCTCTTCCTCGGCGGCGTCGCCGTCTTCACCCTCGCCTCCCTGCTCGGCGGCCTCGCGCAGACGCCCGAGTGGCTCGTCGCGGCGCGGGCTGCCCAGGGCGTCGGCGCCGCGATGGCCGCGCCCGGCGTTCTCGCCCTGCTGACCACGAGCGCACCAGACGAGCCGGCCCGGCTGCGGGCGCTGGCGCTGTTCGGCGCGGTCTCCTCCGGCGGCATGTCGCTCGGGCTCCTGCTCGGCGGCGCCGTCACCGACCTCGGCTCGTGGCGCTGGACGCTGTTCATCAACGTGCCGATCGGGCTCGCGATCCTGGCCATGACCCGTCGCTTCGTCGACGAGACCCCGCGCCGTCCGGGCCGCTTCGACGTGGTCGGCGCGCTCAGCGCGACGGGCGGCGCCGTCGCCCTCGTCTGGACCCTCATCGGGGTGCCCGAGCACGGCTGGACCTCCGCCCGCACCGTGCTCGGCTTCGCGACCGGGGCCGCGCTGCTCGTGCTCCTCGCGGTCACCGAGCGCCGGGTCGCGCACCCGCTGCTGCGTCCCGCGCTGCTGCGCAGCAGGCGCCGGGTCGGCGGCCTGGTCACGATCGGCCTCGTCGTCGGCGGCCAGCTGTCGATGTTCTTCCTCGCCGTGCAGTTCATCGAGGGCGAGCTGGCCTTCGGCCCGATGGAGTCCGGCCTGGCCTTCCTGCCGCTGACCCTCGGCATCTTCGCGATGTCCCGGGTGACCCCGCGGATCATGTCGCTCGTCGGCCCCCTCCCGATGATCGTCACCGGTGCGGTCGGTCTCTCCGCCAGCTTCGTCTGGCTGAGCACGCTCACTGCCGGCGACGACTACCTCAGCGGCGTCTTCGGCCCGATGCTCCTCAACGGCGTCTCGGCCGGGCTGCTGTTCATGCCGGTCACCTCGATCGTGCTCGGCGGCGTCGAGCCGGAGCACGCCGGCGCAGCATCCGGCCTGCTGCAGACCTTCCAGCAGCTCGGCGGGGCGGTCGGCCTCGCGGTGATCGTCAGCGTGTACGCCGCGGGCTCGGTGCCCGGCGAGTTCCTGCCCGGTGCGCAGGCCGCGTTCCTCACCTCGGCGACGATGGCCGCCCTGGCCGGGGTCGCCGGCCTGGTGGCGCTGACCAACCGCCGCCGGCGGGCCGACGTCGCGGTCGCCGAGGTGGACGAGGTCGAGGTGGCGGCGGCCGCCTGAGCCACCACTCCTTGTCACTGAGTGTGACGGCATCTGGATGGGTGTTCGAGCACCCATCCAGATGCACGAACACTCAGTGACAAGCACGCGGGCGGCCAGTCGGAAACCCGCATGGTTGAGCCGGATTCGAATTACAACTCTGTAGTTCACCCGAACTCCGTGACGGGTGTGACTGGTGTGACTTACGGTCGTGGCGGAAACCGGCCCCCGACTTCCCCCAGGAGCCCCCACCATGCCTCGTCCCTGCGCCCGCGAGGGCAGCACCGGACTCTCGTCCCTGACCCGTCTCGCCGCTGTCGTGGCCGTCGTCGCGACCGCGGCCGTCGGGCTCCAGCCGGCCCCCGCCGGGGCCGAGGACTCGACGTCCTCGGCCTCGGCGGCCACCACGTCGCGCACCGACCACCCGACGCCGGCGTACAAGCAGCTCGCCAGCAACCCGGTCACGCCCGGCACCTACACGGGGCTCGGCTTCGACCAGTGCCACGCGCCGGAGCAGTACAAGATGGACGCCTGGCTCAAGGCCTCGCCGTACCGGGCTGTCGGCATCTACATCTCCGGCGCCTCGCGCGGCTGCCGCGACCAACCGAACCTCACGCCGACGTGGATCGCCACCCAGCTGGCCAGCGGCTGGCGGCTGCTGCCGATCACCCTCGGCCCGCAGGCCAACTGCAACCCGTCGTTCCCGCGCTACGGCACCGACCCGGTGATCAACGGCAAGCTGAACAAGGCGGGGCAGTACGCCAAGGCGTTCCGCCAGGGCACGGCCGAGGCGACGAGCGCGGTCGCCGCCGCCCAGGCGATCGGGATCGTCGCGGGCAGCACGCTCTGGTACGACCTCGAGGGGTACGACGTCACGAACGCCGGCTGCCGCGAGTCGTCGCTGTGGTTCCTCAGCGCGTGGACCCAGCAGCTGCACGCACTCGGCTACGTCTCCGGCGTCTACTCCAGCGCCGGCTCGGGCATCAAGTCCCTCGACGACGCCCGGGTGCAGCGGCCCGGCACCTTCGCGCTGCCGGACCAGATCTGGATCGCGCGCTGGGACGGGCAGGCCAACACCTCGACGACCTACATCCGCTCCGACGGCTGGATGCCCGGGCGCCGGATGAAGCAGTTCCAGGGTGGCCACGACGAGAAGTGGGGCGGGGTGACGATCAACATCGACCGCAACTACCTCGACCTGCACTCGACGACGACCGCGCCGCAGGCGGCCAGCCACTGCCACGGAACGCCGGTCGACCTCGACAACTACCCGCGGCTGAAGGCCCCGGCCCGCGGGAAGACCCCGAACCCCGGCCAGGTGACGGCGCTCAAGTGCCTGCTCAAGGAGCAGGGCGTCTTCAAGGGCAAGCTCAAGGGCGCCTGGACCGGCCGGCTCACCAAGGCCGTGTTCCACTGGCAGAAGCAGGTCTCGCTGCGCCGGACCGCGATGTTCTCGCGGTCGGCCTGGATGACGCTGCTGAGCGCGGGCGCCACCCCGGTGCTCAACCTGGGCTCGGCCGGCGAGGACGTGCGCCGCGTGCAGCGGGCGCTGAACGCCGCGTCCCCGAAGCACGCGCTGCCGATCAGCGGGACCTACGACGCGACCACGCAGGCCGCGATCCGCGCCTGGCAGGCCAAGAACGGCATCGGGGAGAACGGCGTGGTCGGCCCGGCGTCGTGGGCGGCGCTGCAGGCCGGCAACAGGTAGGACGTCCGGCCGCTGCGACGGGGGTTGCGCGGCCGGCGGGGCATCAGGCCCCACGAGTGGCCCGACGACCGGGCGGTGGACGGGGGTCCGCCGCCCGGCGTCAGGCCGGAACCTCGCGGCTCAGGAGACGAGCCGGACGGACCTCGACGCGCGGCCCCGGCGCGGGGCCTGTGGGTCAGGCGAAGGTCTGCTCGACGAGGCGGCCGAGGGAGGTGAAGAAGCCGAGCCCGTCGGTGCCGGCACCGGTGAGCGCCTCGACGGCGTGCTCGGGGTGCGGCATCAGCCCGACGACGTTGCCGCGCGCGTTGGTGATCCCGGCGATGTCGCGCAGGGAGCCGTTCGGGTTGACCTCGAGGTAGCGGGCCACGACCTGGCCCTCCCCCTCGATCCGGTCGAGCGTCTCCTCGTCGGCGACGAAGCCGCCCTCGCCGTTCTTGAGCACGATCGTCACCTCCACACCCTCGTCGTACGCCGCGGTCCAGGGCGTGCGGTTGTTCTCGATCCGCAGCCGCTGGTCGCGGCAGACGAACTTGCGGTGGTCGTTGCGGATCAGCGCGCCGGGCAGCAGGTGCGACTCGCACAGGATCTGGAAGCCGTTGCAGATCCCGAGCACCGGCATCCCGCCACCGGCCGCCTCGACCACCTCGGTCATCACCGGCGAGAACCGCGAGATCGCGCCGCAGCGCAGGTAGTCGCCGTACGAGAAGCCGCCGGGCAGCACGACCGCGTCCACGCCCTTGAGGTCGTGGTCGCCGTGCCAGAGCGCGACCGCCTCGTGGCCGCCGATCCGGACCGCGCGCTGCGCGTCGACGTCGTCGAGCGAGCCCGGGAAGGTGACGACCCCGATCCTCATGCGTCCTGCTCCACCCGACTCTGCTCGACGTGGATGGCGAAGTTCTCGATGACCGGGTTGGAGAGCAGGGTCTCGGCCATCTGCCGGACCTGCTCGAGCACCTCGTCGGTGATCTCCCCGGAGAGCTCGAGCTCGAACCTCTTGCCCTGGCGCACGTCGGTCACGCCGGAGAACCCGAGCCGCGGCAGGGCACCGTGCACGGCCTTGCCCTGGGGGTCGAGGATCTCCGGTTTGGGCATCACGTCGACGACGACCTTGGGCACGGCCCGAGCCTAAGGCATGCCCTGTCGCCGACGGTGCGTCGCCGTACGTCCCGGGCCGCTCGGGCCCTTCGTCCCTGTCCGAGTCCGCGCGTCCGCCCCGATGCTCGGAGCATGGGCCGCTACGTGCATGCGTTCACCGAGGGCAGCAAGGAGCAGAAGGACCTGCTCGGAGGGAAGGGCGCCAACCTCGCCGAGATGACTCGCCTGGGGCTGCCGGTGCCCCCCGGGTTCACCATCACGACCGAGGCCTGCCGCGCCTATCTCGCCACCGGTGACCTGCCCGAGGGCCTGGCGCGCGAGATCGACGAGCACCTGGCGGCCCTGGAGGCGGTCATGGGCCGCTCCCTCGGCGACCCCGACGACCCGCTGCTCGTCTCGGTGCGCTCGGGCGCCAAGTTCTCCATGCCCGGCATGATGGAGACGGTCCTGGACCTGGGCCTCAACGACGCGTCCGTCGTCGGCCTGGCGCGAGCCAGCGGCAGCGAGCGGTTCGCCCAGGACTCCTACCGGCGGCTGCTGCAGATGTTCGGCGCGACGGTGCTCGGGATCGACGCGGCGGCCTTCGCCGTCGAGCTGGACAAGCTCAAGGCCGACCGCGGCGTCTTCGCCGACATCAACCTCGGCGTGGCAGACCTGCGCGAGCTGGTCGCGACGTACCAGACCATCATCCGCGAGCACACCGGACGCGACTTCCCGCAGCACCCACGCGAGCAGGTCCACGCCGCGGTCCTGGCCGTCTTCTCCTCGTGGCGCACCGAGCGGGCCGTGCTCTACCGCCGGCAGGAGGGGATCCCCGACGACCTCGGCACCGCCGTCAACGTGCAGGCCATGGTGTTCGGCAACCGCGGCTCCGGCTCCGGCTCCGGCGTGTGCTTCACCCGGGACCCCGCGAGCGGGTACGCCGGCGTGTACGGCGACTACCTCGCCGATGCCCAGGGCGAGGACGTCGTCGCCGGGATCCGCAACACCGTGCCGCTCGCCGATCTCCAGGCGCTCGACCAGCCGTCGTTCGAGGCGCTGCTGGGCGTGATGGCCCTGCTCGAGCGGCACTACCGCGACCTGTGCGACATCGAGTTCACCATCGAGAACGGCCGCCTGTGGATCCTGCAGACCCGGGTCGGCAAGCGCACTCCGGAGGCGGCGTTCCGGATCGCGCGCGCCATGGTGACCGAGGGGCTGATCGACGCCAACGAGGCGGTACGCCGCGTCACCGGCGCCCAGCTCGCGCAGCTGTTGTTCCCCCGCTTCGACCCGTCCGCGTCGCGCGAGCACCTGACCACCGGCGTCGGCGCCTCGCCCGGCGCCACGTCCGGCCGGATCGCGCTGACCTCGTCCAAGGCCGCGACCTGGGGCGCGCTGGGCGAGGACGTCGTGCTGGTGCGCCGCGAGACCAACCCGGACGACCTGCCCGGCATGATCGCGGCGCGCGGCGTGCTCACCGCCCGGGGCGGCAAGACCTCGCACGCGGCGGTCGTGGCCCGCGGGATGGGTCGCACCTGCGTGTGCGGTGCCGAGCAGCTGGACATCGACATCGAGCTCGGTGAGGTCCAGGTGTCCGGCCACACCCTCCAGGAGGGTGACGTGATCTCCATCGACGGGACCACCGGCGAGGTGTTCCTGGGCGCCGTACCCGTCACCGACTCGCCCGTGCTCCGCCACCTCGAGGGCACCGCGGCGCCGGACGAGCTGGCGGGGGACCTGGTGGAGGCGGTGGCCTTCGTGATGGACCAGGCCGACCGGGTGCGCCGCCTGGAGGTGCGGGCCAACGCCGACACCGCGGAGGACGCCGCGCGCGCCCGCCGGTTCGGCGCCGTCGGCATCGGCCTGTGCCGGACCGAGCACATGTTCCTGGGCCCGCGACGTGAGCTGGTCGAGCGGCTCATCCTGGCCGCTGACGAGGGCGCCCGGCAGGCGGCGCTGGCCGAGCTGCTGCCGCTGCAGCGACAGGACTTCACCGAGATCCTGCGGGAGATGGACGGCCTGCCGGTCACCATCCGCCTGATCGACCCGCCGCTGCACGAGTTCCTGCCCGACCACACCGAGCTCGCCGTGCAGGTGGCCCTCGAGGACGCCATCGGCAAGCGCAGCGTGCCCCACCACGTCCTGCTCGACGCCGTGGCCCGGCTCCAGGAGCAGAACCCCATGCTGGGGCTGCGCGGCGTCCGTCTCGGCATCGTGGTGCCGGGTCTGGTCGCCATGCAGGCTCGGGCGGTGCTCGAGGCCGCGGCCGATCGCCTCGCAGCGGGCGGCGACCCGCGGCCCGAGATCATGATCCCGCTGGTGGCGACCGCTCCCGAGCTCGCGCTGGTGCGCTCGCAGGTGGAAGC
The DNA here is from genome assembly GCA_963791175.1 of uncultured Actinomycetota bacterium. Taxonomy (GTDB): domain Bacteria; phylum Actinomycetota; class Actinomycetes; order Propionibacteriales; family Nocardioidaceae; genus Nocardioides. The sequence goes on along the minus strand of CAWBRC010000002.1, from coordinate 91,295 downwards.
GGTGGCCGACGAGATCCGCGCGGCCCGCGGCTTCGACCTGCCCGTGCGGATCGGGACCATGATCGAGGTGCCCAGGGCAGCGCTCACCGCGGACAAGGTCGCGGCCCACGCGGACTTCTTCTCGTTCGGTACCAACGACCTGACCCAGCTGACCTGGGGGTTCTCGCGCGACGACGTCGAGGCGGCGTTCTTCCCCACCTACCGCGACCACGGCATCCTCACCGTCTCGCCGTTCGAGTCGATCGACGAGGACGGTGTCGGAGCCCTCGTCACGTCGGCGGCCCGGCTGGGCCGGGAGACCCGACCGGACCTGCACCTCGGCGTGTGCGGCGAGCACGGCGGCGACCCGCGCTCGATCCAGTTCTTCGAGCGGGCCGGCCTCGACTACGTGTCGTGCTCTCCGTTCCGGGTGCCCGTGGCGCGCCTCGAGGCGGCCCGGGCGCGACTGGCCGAACCCTCGACCACGTCGTAGGCGAGCGCGAGAGGAGACACGCCATGGATGCGTCCAACCCGAGCACGAGGTCCGGCGGCGAGGTTCGCCTCGAGCCCCTGAGCTCCTACGACTGCTGGCAGCTGGTGACGCAGGCCGGCGGCCCGGACGGGATCGCCCGCGTGGTGTGGTCCGGCCCCGACCACCCCGCGATCGTGCCCGTGAACTACGTCGTCGCCGACGGCTTCCTCTGGTTCCAGACCAGCCCGGAGTCGCGGCTGGCGCGGGAGTGCTGCGACCACAGGGTGCTGGTCGAGGTGGATCACGTCGACCCGGCCCACCGCACCGGCTGGAGCGTCATCGTGACCGGGGTCGCGACCTGTCTCGCCGCGGCCGGCGACCCCGGCGTCCTCGGCGACCTGCAGGTGTGGCCGCGCGGAGCCCGGCAGCTGCTCGTGCGGGTCGAGCCCGACGAGCTCAGCGGCCGCCGGCTCCGGCCGCAGCAGTGACCCGCCGCGTCACTCGGCCAGGTCGTCGGCGACGGCGTCCGGGTCGAGGATCGTCGCGTCGCCGTACGAGCTGGTCTGCGCCTCGTCGTCGCCGTTGAGCGACCCGGCCTGGATCGAGAGCGCGAGCACCGCGGCCGAGGCGGTCAGCCCCGCGGTGTGCAGGACCCGTCTGCGCTTCCTGGGCCTCGGCTGCGACTCCTGCTGGGGCTCCCGCTGGGGCTGGTCCGGGGGCGTCGGCTGGTCGGACACCTTGCGAGGATGACCGGGCAACCCAAGCGCAGGCTGAGAGCGGGCCGGGGATCCGCGCCGTGGGGTCGGGCAGACTGGGCGCATGAGCATGGGCACCCCCTCCCCCGGCCGCGCCGGCACGGCCTCGCCGCTCGGCCTGGACTTCCCCCAGTCGCTGGCGGTGTACGACGACTACGCGGCCGCGCAGAAGGCCGTGGACTTCCTCTCCGACCACAAGTTCCCGGTCGAGCAGTGCATGATCGTCGGCACCGACCTCAAGCGGATCGAGCGGATCACCGGCCGGCTGACCACCGGCCGGGTCGCGGTGGGCGGCCTGCTGTCGGGCGTGTGGCTCGGCCTGTTCGTGGGCCTGGTGGTCTCGCTGTTCACCGACGACGAGAGCTTCCTGGCCACGCTGCTCGCCTGCGTCCTCTTCGGCGCCGCGTTCGGCGTCGTGTGGGCGCTGGTCGGCTACGCGCTGACCCGCGGCCAGCGCGACTTCTCCTCGGTGACCGCGGTGGTGGCCACGAAGTACGAGGTGCTCGTCGAGCACAAGTCCGCCGCCCAGGCCCGCGAGCTGCTGGCCCAGCTGCCCGGCGGCCTCCCCGACCCCTTCGCCTGAGCCGCCGTTCGGACTAGCGCGGCGATGAGGCCAGCCGGGCGACCTCGGCGGCCCGTGCCCGGTGCGAGAGGCGCACCTTGGCGCGGTGCGGGCCGACCCGGATCGAGGCGATGCCCTCCTCCACCTCGGCCTCGCCCCGGCGCCAGGAGCCGACCAGCTCCTTCGGACGCAGCCCGCTCCCGATCGACGGGCCGAGCCGGATCACCTGCACTGAGCGCTCCGTGACGACGTACAGCAGCCGGCCGTTGACGGTCGAGCCGACCACCGACGCCAGCACCGCCTCGTCACCGTCGAGGTACGGCGCGCAACGCTCGAGCACCTCGGCCGCGGTCGGCCCGCCGAACCGGCCCACGCGTCAGCGCTTCCCGCCGTACCGCCGGTCGAGGTCGCTCTGGGCCCGCTGCTGGCGGGCGCGGCCGATGATCGAGATCGCCAGCGCGACGCCGAGGCCGGCGACGATCGGACCGACGATCGCCCAGGTCGTCTCGCCGGTCATCGAGCTGCCGCCGATCCAGCCCAGCCCCTGGCCGGTCCACACCGCTCCGACCAGGACCATGAGCCCGGCGAGCGACAGGCCGAGCGCCCGGCCCAGGGTCATGACAGCTCGCGCTTGAGGATCTTGCCGGTCGCGGTCATGGGCAGGGCGTCGACGAACTCGATGATGCGCGGGTACTTGTAGCCCGCCATCTGCTCCTTGCCCCACGCCACGAGCTCGTCCTCGGTGAGCGACGAGCCGTCCTCGCGGATGACCACGGCCTTGATCTCCTCGCCGTGGCTCTCGTGGGGTACGCCGATCACGGCGGCCAGCGAGACGTCGGGGTGGGTCATGAGGACCTCCTCGACCTCGCGCGGGTACACGTTGTAGCCGCCGCGGATGACCATGTCCTTGGACCGGTCGACGATGTAGTACCAGCCGTCGGCGTCGCGCCGGCCGAGGTCGCCGGAGCGGAACCACCCGTCGTGGATCGCCTGCTCGGTCGCGTCGGGGCGGCCGTAGTAGCCCTTCATGATGTTGTGGCCCTTGATCGCGATCTCGCCGACCGCGTCGGGGTCGCTGTCGTCGGCGTTCACCTCGTCCCACGACTCCGGGTCGATGAGCTTCATCTCCACGCCGGGGATCGGGATGCCGATCGAGCCGACCCGCGGCTCGGCGTCCGGGGGCGAGAAGCTCGCGACCGGGGAGGTCTCGGAGAGCCCGTAGCCCTCGAGGATCGTCACGCCGAACCTGTCCTTGAAGTTCTTGTGCACCTCCACCGGCAGCGCCGAGCCACCGGCCGCCGCGACCCGCAGGTTCGCGGCCAGCTTCTCGACGTCGACGGAGTCACCCGCCTCCTTCAGGGCGCCCAGCAGCCCCCAGTACATCGTCGGCACGCCGGCGAAGAACGTGATGCCCTCGCTCTCCATCAGCTGCAGCGCCGGGCCGGCCTCGAAGCGCGGCAGCATCACGACGGTCCCGCCCGTCGCGGCGCCGGCGTTCTGGATCACGGTCTGGCCGAAGGAGTGGAACAGCGGGAGCACGCACAGGAACCGCTCGGGGTTCTCCGGGTCGATGCCGAACACCGACTCGCCCAGCAGCGCGTTGTCGCGCATGTTGCGGTGCCGCAGCTCGGCGCCCTTCGGCTGCCCGGTCGTGCCCGAGGTGTACAGGATGACCGCGGTGTCGTCCTCGTCGGTCTGCACGGTCGCGAACGTCGGCTCCTGCCCGCCGAGCACCTGGCCGAACGTCTCGGTCCCCTCGATCGGCGACTCGGCCGCGAGGTCGGCGGTGATCATCACGAACGTCTCGCAGCCCTCGGCGCCCTGGAAGCCGGCGTACCCCTCCTGGCCGATGGGCAGCTCGGGGGTGCCCTGGAAGCAGAAGTAGGCCTTCGCGTCGGAGTCGTCGAGGTGGTAGGTCACCTCGCGCGCCTTGAGGAGCACGTTGAGCGGCACCACGGTCGCGCCGGCCTTGAGGATGCCCCAGTAGACGAGCGAGAAGTACGGCAGGTTCGGACAGCTGAGCGCCACCTTGTCGCCGGGCTGGACGCCCCGGCTGACCAAGAAGTTGGCGACCATGTTGGCGACCATGTCGACCTCGGCGTAGGTCATCCGCCGCCCGGTGGCCGGGAAGACGATGGCCTCACGCTCGGGGTACTTCCCGGCGCTGTTCTCGAGCAGGGTGGCGAGGTTGTACGTCGCGGACACGGGATGCCTCCGTCAGTCGGTGTGTCGACAACCTACCGAGGAGTCATGAGCGCGACGAGAGGATCGCGGCCGCTCTCCTGAGGTCCGCGCCGACCGCCGGCCGGGACAGCACGCTGAGCCCCAGCCCGAGCGGGCCGAGCAGGTGGATGCGGAAGCGGTAGTCGACCGTGCACCCGTCCGACGCCTCGGCGAAGACCAGCGACAGGTCCGCGCGGACGAACCGCCAGGTGCCGGTCTCGCTCCACCGCGACGGGCGCACCAGCTCGGTGGTGCGCATCCGCGGGCTGAGGCCCGGCTTCGTCTCGTCGACCCACGTCTGGCCGACCCGGGGCTCGCCGTCGATCCCGGAGACCCCCCGCAGCGAGGACTGCCACTCGGTGCGGTGCCGGGGGTCGACGAGGTAGTCGAAGGCGACCTCGCGAGGGACCCCGAACGCGACCGTGCCGGTGACCTCCCGCGCCACGTCAGAACTTCAGGCCGGTGAGCAGCTCGTAGGCCTCGACGTAGCGCGCGCGGGTCCGCTCGACGACCTCCGCCGGCAGCGGCGGGGGCGCCTCGCCGGTCGAGCGGTCCCACCCGGACTCCGGCGAGAGCGCCCAGTTGCGCACGATCTGCTTGTCGTACGACGGCTGCGCGCGGCCCGGCTGCCACTCGGCGGCCGGCCAGAAGCGCGAGGAGTCCGGGGTGAGCACCTCGTCGGCGAGCACGGTGGTGCCGTCGTCGCGGGCGCCGAACTCGAGCTTGGTGTCGGCCAGGATGATGCCGCGCCCGCGCGCGATCTCCTCGGCCCGCGCGTACACCTCGAGGGTGAGCCGGCGCAGCTCGTCGGCCCGCTCCGCGCCGAGCGTCCCGACGACCGCGGCGTAGGAGACGTTCTCGTCGTGGTCGCCGAGCTCGGCCTTGGTGGCGGGGGTGAAGACCGGCTCGGGGAGGCGGCTGCCGTCCTCGAGCCCGTCAGGGAGGCGGATGCCGCAGACCTCTCCGGTGGCCCGGTAGTCCAGCAGCCCGGAGCCGGTGAGGTAGCCGCGGGCCACGCACTCGACGGGGTACATGTCGAGCCGCTCGCACACGACCGCGCGTCCGCGCACCGCCTCGGGCACGTCGGTGGACAGGACGTGGTGGGGCACCAGGTCGCGGAGCTGCTCGAACCACCACAGCGACATCCGGGTGAGCAGCTCGCCCTTGTCGGGGATGGTGGTGTCGAGGACGAAGTCGAAGATCGAGATCCGGTCGCTGGCCACCATGAGCAGCCGGCCCGCGTGCGGGCCCTCGGTCAGCTCGTAGAGGTCGCGCACCTTGCCCGAGTGGAGGTGCGAGGCACCGGGGAGTGCGGGAGCGGTCGGCAGCGTGACATCTGGCACGGACCCCACCTTATGGACACCCCGGGCGGTACGGCGTGATCCTGCGTTTGGCAGGGTGGCGACATGGCCGAGTCTGCCGAGCAGGTCCACGCCCGCATCCGGGAGGCGGTGGGCGACGGTCGGCTGCCGGCGCCGCCGAGCAACGACTGGGACAACTTCCCGTGGGAGGTGGTCGACGGCGCGATCGTGCCGCGGCAGCTGCCCGAGCCGTCCGACGACCCGCGCCGGGCCGGCGAGGCGGCGGACAAGCCGTGCCCCGCCTGCTTCGGCGCCCCGGCCGACCAGATCGTGTGGGACGACGAGCGGTGGGTGCTCAAGCACTTCGGGCAGCCGAGCGGGCTGCCTGTCGTGCTGATCCTGGAGCCGCGACGGCACCTCGACTACGGCCAGTTCGACGACGACCTGGCCTCCGAGCACGGCCGCATCTCCAACCGGCTGGTCCGCGTCATCGAGGGCCTGGAGAACGTCGCCCGCTGCCACGTGCTGCGCTACGGCGACGGCGGCGCCCACGCGCACACGTGGTTCGTGGGCCGGACCGCGCGCCTGACCGGGGTGATCGGCTCGCCCACCATCGAGTGGGACGACGTGCTGCCGCCCGGCCCGGAGGACGTCTGGCGCGCCGACCTGCACGCGATCGCGGTCAAGCTCGCGAACTGGGGCGGAGAGGCCCGCGCCTGACGGGGTTTCGAGACGGGCGCAGAGCGCCCTCCTCAACGATCGTCGAGACGGAGCAGAGCGCCTCACCACCGGCGGTTGAGGAGGTTGCGCAGCAACCGTCTCGAAACCAATCATTGCCTTCTAACAAGACTGAACTAGTCTTGTTACATGGCTCGGCCGGAACGTCCCGACTTCATCATCATCGGCGCGCCCAAGGCGGGGACCACTGCGCTGCACTCGGCGCTGGCCCAGCACCCCGACGTCTTCACCACCACGCCGAAGGAGCCGAAGTACTGGCTCTGCGGTGACGCCCCACCCCCGCACTGGACCGGCCCGGGCGACGCGCACTCCCAGCAGGAGTGGATCTGGCGGCGGCGCGACTACGACGCGCTGTTCCGGCCGGCGGCCGAGCACCAGGTCCGCGGCGAGAGCACGCCGTTCTACCTGTGGAGCTACCCCGCGCACCGGCGGATCGCCGAGCACCTCCCCGACGTGAAGCTGATCGCGGTGATCCGCGACCCGATCGACCGCGCGTACAGCAACTGGATGCACCTGTGGTCCGACGGGCTCGAGAAGGAGTCCGACTTCGAGCGGGCCTTCTTCCGGCAGCGCGACCGGGTCGACGCGGGGTGGGCGCCGTTCTGGCGCTACCGCGACCTCGGCCTCTACGGCCGCCAGCTCGAGCACCTCTACCAGTACGTCGGCCGCGACCGCGTCCTGACCGTCCGCTACAAGGACATCGTCGAGGCGCCGGCGCCTACGGTCGACCGGGTCTGCGCCTTCCTCGGCATCTCCGGGCGCCACGTCACCGAGATCCCGCGCGACAACTCCCGCCACTACGCCGAGCCGGGGTGGCGCACGGCGGTGTTCGGGCCCGCGGTCCGGGCCGGCGCGTGGCTGGGCCAGTTCGCTCCCCCGGAGGTGTGGCGGGCGGCGTCGGTCCCGCTGATCGCACGGCTGAGCAGCGGCGGCGCGCACCGGCCGAAGCTCTCGCCCGAGGCGCGGGCCCGCCTGCTGCCGCACTTCGCCGAGGACATCGGCCAGCTCGGCGAGCTCACCGGCGAGGACTTCTCGCAGTGGCTGTCCGAGGAGAGCCGCGGCTCGTTCGAGCAGCGCGCCGCGGCGACCTAGGTCCTAGGCGAAGGCGGAGGCCTCCGGCAGCTCCACCGTCACCCGCGCTGCCGTGACCGCGCCCTGGCCCTGCGCCCACAGGTCGACCACGCAGGTGGCCAGCAGGCTCCGGCTGGCCAGCGGGGCCAGCAGCGGGCAGTACGTCGCCTCGAGGTCGGCCGGCAGCCTGCCCACCATCGTCGTACGGACGAAGACCGCCACACCCTGCGGGTCGGCCGGGTTCCACGGGTTCGGCACCAGCCGGCCGTGCTCGTTGTCGAGCGTCGCGCCCTCGGGCGTCACCGCCGTCGCGGTCTGCGCGAACACCGCGCCGACCCCGGCCAGGTCGCCCGGCGCGAGCACGAGCTGCGCGGTGGCCGAGAGCGGCTGCCGAGCCGGCTCGTCGCGGCAGGAGGCCGCCACCGAGGCGAACGTCGGCACCGCCGACTGCCCGACCGAGGTGTTCTGGTTGACCCAGGTGCCCACCGCGGTGAACCCGCGCGCCAGCCCGTCGGCCAGGTCGGACCCGGCCTGGCTGAGCTGGTCGGTCGTGGTCGGCCCCCGCGGGGACCGGTGCTCGGTCCAGGCCGTGCCGTCCCAGTAGCGGAACTGGGTGGCGTCCTGCGGGTCGACGAACCACCCGGCCCCCGGCGTCTGCGTCATGGGGTCAGTCTGCCCGGCCCCACTTCCGTCGAGTGACACCTCAGCGTCGTCTCGGGTCCCGCGGAACGACCCTGGCGTGTCACTCGACGGGAGAACAGGGCGACTCAGCGCACCAGCGTCACCAGGTCGTGGGCGCCGTCGGGGCGGGCGGCCTCGACGTAGAAGCGGGTCCGGCCGTCGGGGAGCGGGACTGCGGCGGCGTAGCGCCAGGCGCCGTCGGAGTACGGCGAGGAGATCGGCTCGTCGTCGACGGCGACCAGGCGGGTGCCGTCCCAGCGTGCGACGCCGGTGGTCTCGTGCCAGTTGGAGGCGGCGTCCGGGCGGCCGTCGTAGAGCACGGTCAGCGGGTCGTGGGTCAGCACGGTGGTGACGCGGGCACCGCGGGCGTCCCAGCGGCCGGGGCGGCCGGCCAGCACCTCACCGCGGTCGGTCCAGGCCAGGCCGTCGACCGAGGTGAGCCGGCGCGTGGTCATCCGGTCCTCGTGGCCGGGCTCGGTGAGCGGGTGGCAGCACAGCCACATCACCCACTCCTCGCCAGGGCGGGTCGGGTGCTCGACGACCGGGTCCTTGACCGCCACGGTGGCGGACCCGGGCAGCACCACCTGCTGGTGGCCGGTCGGCAGCTCCTCGGGCGTCGGCGCGGTCAGCGAGTCGACCCACCAGTGCTTGGAGTCGTACGTCGCGCAGGAGAGGTAGAGCCGCCAGCCGCCGCCCGGTACGGGCGAGAGCACCGGTCGCTCGAAGGACTCGCAGCCGAAGGTCTCGCGGTGCACCTCGGTGACCGGCTCGAAGGCCACCCCGTCCTCGGAGCGCGCCACCACGACGGCCACTCCGCGGCCCTCGGTCAACGGACGGCGGACCCGGTAGGTCAGCCAGAAGACGCCGTCGACCAGCACCGCGGACGCGGCGCCGGACCAGTTCCCGGGGCCGGCGTCGGGCGCGGGGACGACGACGGTCGCGTCGTCGTACGTCGGCAGGGGAAGGGTGTCGACGGTCATGACCGCATGATAGTCGACCCAACAGGTAGGGTTTGCGGGGCGCGCGGCACACGTCACCAACGTTCGGTAGGTCACCCGCCGCAGTGACACGCGCCCAGCGCCCCGGCGGCCGCGTCGAGCGCGTGCTGGGCCTTGGTCTCGTCCGGCTTCTTGATCCGGTCGGCCATCAGCGCGAACAGCATCTGGTTGCCGTCCTGGTCGACGGCGATCCCGGCCAGGCTGGAGACGCTGGTCAGGGTCCCGGTCTTGGCCCGGACCAGTCCGCGCGACTCGGGGAAGGGCTGGTCGAAGCGGTTGGTCAGTGAGCCGGTGAAGCCCGCCACCGGCAGTGCGGTCGCGATCGGGTCGAGCTCGGGGTGGGCGGGGTCGAGCGCCGCCCGCAGCACACCGACCAGGGCGAGCGGGGTGACGAGGTTCTCCCGGGAGAGCCCGCTGCCGTCGTGGATCGAGACGCCGCGGGTCGGGACGCCGAGCTGCTCGAGCGTCTGGGTGACCGCGGCGGCCCCGTCGGCGAAGGTGGCCTTGCCGTTCACGGCCAGCCCGACCTGGTGGGAGAGCACCTCGGCTCCCTCGTTGTCGCTGACCTCGAGGACCCGGGCGGCGATCTCGCGCAGTGGCGCCGACTCGACCCGGGCGATCTCGGTGCCCTCCCCGGCCACGCCATGCTTCGGGGCACCGACCACGGTGATGCCCTGGGCGGCGAGGGCGGCCGCGAAGGTCTGCGCGGCGTACAGCGACGGGTCGTCGACCCGCCCCGAGCCCGTCGCCGGGCGCCCCTCGTCGACCCAGAGCGCGGTGATCGGGGAGACGACGTGCTCGGGCAGGTAGTGCGCCGGCCAGGCCGGGTTGAACGACGGCTCGGAGAACAGCGAGTCGTCGTACCCCAGCCGCACCTTGGTCCGGCCCTGCGTCCGCAGCGCGCCCGCGACCTGGGCGGCGAGGGTCTCGACGTCGGCGTGCTCGGGGTACGCCGACGGGAGCGGCTTCGAGGCCAGGAACGGGTCGCCACCGCCCACCAGGACGATCCGGCCCTTGCCGCCGGCGACCACACGGGTGGCGAACCGGGTCTCAGGACCCAGGACCGACAGCGCCGCGGTCGTCGTCAGGAGCTTGGTCACCGATGCGGGGATGGCGGCACTGCCGCCCCCCAGCCGGACGACGGGGCGGCCGGCCGTGAGGTCGGCGACCGCTCCGACCACGTGGTTGCCGAGGACCGGGTCGGCCAGCAGCGGCCGGACGGCCGCCTTGACCAGCGCGGCGTCGATCGGGCCGGGCGCCACGAGCGGGGACTCGACGGGGGGAGGGTCGGTGAGCGGCGGCAGCTCCAGGCCGGGCGGCGGGGGTACGGCGGCCGGTCCGGCCGGCGTCCCGGACCCGGGGTCGTCGTCGCGCAGCCGGTCGACGAGGTCGAGCTGCCACGCGACGACCGCGCCCGCGAGCACGGCCACCACCAGCAGCGTCACCAGCGCACGCCCGACCCAGCCGCGCTCGTCGCGCCGACCGTGTCCTCGGTCACCCGGATCCACCCAACCCCCTCGTCGCCGTACGGTCCGGAGCCATTGTGCGGGAGGATGCCCACATGGAGTTCGACGTGCTCGTGGAGATCCCGAAGGGCCAGCGGAACAAGTACGAGGTGGACCACGTGTCCGGCCGGATCCGGCTGGACCGCACGCTGTTCACCTCGACCCAGTATCCGGCCGACTACGGCTACATCGAGAACACCCTCGGCCTCGACGGCGATCCGCTCGACGCGATGGTCATCCTCCAGGAGCCGACGTTCCCGGGTTGCCTCATCAAGTGCCGCGCGATCGGGATGTTCCGGATGACCGACGAGGCCGGCGGCGACGACAAGGTGCTGTGCGTGCCGTCGACCGACCCCCGGCTCGAGCACATCCGCGACATCAACCACGTCTCCAAGTTCGACCGGCTGGAGATCCAGCACTTCTTCGAGGTCTACAAGGAGCTCGAGCCCGGCAAGTCCGTCGAGGGGGCCGAGTGGGTCGGCCGCACCGAGGCCGAGGCGGAGGTGGTCGCGTCCTTCCAGCGGTTCGAGGACAACCCCGATCAGGCCAGCGCCGCGCACCCGCCGCCGGCCGCCCAGCCCGGCGAGACGCGCTGAGCCGGTCGAGGGCGGGCGGTTTCACCGGCTGGCCGGTGAAACCGGACGTTCGGCGCCGAAACTTCAGCGGCGAAGGGGGCGTTTCACCGGCTGAGCGGTGAAACCGGACAGCTACGCCCGGCGCACACCTCGGAAGTACCCGAGCGGCCCGGACACGTCGAGGGTCAGGTCGGACACGCCCTGCCGGTCGAGCCAGGTGCGGAGCTGCTCCGAGGTGCAGCCCGGGCCGAGCAGCCCGGCCAGCCGGCCCGCGCGCCGCATCGGCTCGTAGCGCCGGCCGGTGTCGTTGAGGATCGCGCTTCCGCTGAGCACACCACCCAGCCTCGTCACCCGCGCGAGCTCCACGACCGCGCGGGCCGGGTCGGGGAAGCAGTGCAGCCCCGTGAACGAGACCACGAGGTCGAACGAGCCGTCCTCGAACGGCAGCTCCTCGACGTCGGCCAGCCGGGTGGTCACCTGGTCGGCCACCCCGCGTTCCGCGGCCACCCGGGCCGTGCGGTCGAGCATCCGCTGCGAGATGTCCGCGGCGACGTACTCGACGCCCTGCCCCGGCTCCAGCGCCCGGGTCGCGACGCCGCCTCCGCACGGTACGTCGAGCACGCGCGCACCGGCCCGCTGCCGGCCGATCTCCGCGGCGGCGGCGTACAGCAGGTCGAGGTCGCTCTGGATCCCGAGCGCCCAGAGCGCGCGGCCGGGCGTGGGGTGCTCCACGGTCCAGTCGTAGAACGAGCCCCAGAGCGGGTCGTCGGACCAGCCGCCCAGCCCCGGCAGCCGCGGCAGGGAGACCATCAGCCGATCAGGTCCCGGGCGCGCAGCATCTCGTCGGGGACCCCGAAGGCGTCGACCAGGTCGCGGGCCAGGGGCCGGACCCGGCGGCACAGCGAGCCGATCCGCCGGCTGATCTCCTTCGAGCGGACCACGGTGAGCCGTCCGTGCTCCATGAACCACGCCCGGTCGGCCTCGATCACGCTCAGCGCGTGCAGGTCGCAGAGCAGGCCGAGCGCGACCCGGTTGTCGTCCTCGGGCATCGACCGCACCTTGTCGACGAACGCCTCCAGCACGAGCCGCTCCACGTGCGCGCGGGCGGCGTGGATGACGTGGTCCTGGACGCGGGAGAAGACCTCGCCGGGGTTCATCCCCGAGTCGATCCCGCGCTTGAGCCGGCGGGCCACCCCGGCCAGCATGTGCTCCTCGCGGAACCGCAGCATCGCCAGCTGGTAGTCCGAGTCGAGGACCCCGGCCTCCTGGTCCCACTGGTCGCCGCCCGGCAACAGGTCCCGGACCCGCTCGAAGAGCTTGTGCACGCTGGTCCGCTCGATCACGGTCTCGACCGCGAGGCCGGCCACGAAGCGGACCATGCCGAGCTGGTCCATCTCCTCGAACTCGCCCGCGTAGTCGGTCAGCAACCCCTTGGCGACCAGCTGCAGCAGCACGGTGTTGTCGCCCTCGAAGGTGGTGAACACGTCGGTGTCGGCCTTGAGGGCGGCGTACCGGTTCTCCGCGAGGTAGCCGGCGCCGCCGCACGCCTCCCGGCACTCCTGGATGGTGCGGGTGGCGTGCCACGTACCGAGCGCCTTGGTCCCGGCGGCGCGCGACTCGAGCTCGCGGCGGGTCTTCTCGTCCGTCGTCTCGCCCGAGAACACCCGGTGGCACTGGGCCGCCACGACCTCCTGGGCGAAGTGCAGCGCGTAGGTCTGGGCGAGCAGCGGGAACAGCCGGCGCTGGTGCTGGCCGTAGTCGAGCAGCAGCTCCTCCTCGTCCTCGCTCGTCGCCTCGAACTGACGCCGCTGCAACGCGTAGCGGACCGCGACCGCCAGCGCGACCTTGCTGGCGTTGATCCCGCCACCGCCCACGCAGACCCGGCCTTGGACGAGGGTGCCGAGCATGGTGAAGAAGCGGCGGTGGGGGTTCTCGATCTCGCTGGAGTAGGTGCCGTCCTCGGCCACGTCGGCGAAGCGGTTGAGCAGCGCCTCGCGCGGCACCCGCACCTGGTCGAACCAGAGCCGGCCGTTGTCGACGCCGTTGAGCCCCATCTTGAGGCCGTCGTCCTCGATCCGTACGCCGGGGGCGGGCTCGCCGTCGCGACGGATCGGCACCACGAACGCGTGCACGCCGTGTCCCTCGCCGGCCACCTCGAGCTGCGCGAAGACCACCGCCAGCTCGGCGTGCGCCGCGGCGTTGCCGATGTAGTCCTTGTTCGCGTCCGGCTCGGTCGTGCTGATCACGAACTCGCCCGCCTCCGCGTCGTACGCCGCGACGGTGCCCAGCGCCTGGACGTTGGAGCCGTGGCCGGTCTCGGTCATGGCGAAGCAGCCCATGAGCCTCCCGCTGACGAGGTCCCGCAGGTACGCGTCGTGGTGGCGCTGCGTGCCGAGCTGCAGGATCGCGCCGCCGAAGAGCCCGAACTGCACCCCCACCTTGACCAGCACGGACAGGTCGCCGAAGGCGAGCGTCTCGAAGGCCGCGAAGCTCGCGCCGACGTCCCCGCCCCCGCCGTACTCCTGCGGGAAGCCCATCCCGGTCTGGCCGGTCGCGGCCATCTCGAGGACGACCTCCTTGACCCGCTCGCGGAACGCCGCGCGGTCGAGGGTCTCGGCCTCCTCGAGGATCGAGTCGTACGCCACGAGGTTGGTGCGGACCAGGTCGCGCACCTCGGCGTACTCCCCGTCGAGCAGCGCGGTCAACGCTGGGACGTCCACGACCGGTAGCGGGTACCGCGGCGCCGCCGCCTCCTCGCTCGGATCCGGAGCCGGGTCGGCGGGCGCGCTCGTCTCGGTGGCCACGGCGCGAATGTACCCAGCCCGGTCACGGGCTACCGCAGCGTGCGACGAGACTCACGCACCGCCGGTCGAGCCTGTCGAGACCACCGCAGCGCGGACACCACCCGAGTCCCAGCACAGGCTGCGGAGGTCTCGACACGCTCGGTTGCGGCTTCGCAAGCTCAGCCGCACTCGCTGCTCGACCACCAACGATCCTCGGACGGCTTCGATCAGGGACGCGCGAAGTAGTTGGGCGTCACCCAGTAGTACATCGAGACCTCCTCGACCGAGCGGCCCGGCCGCGGGGCGTGGATCATCATCCCGTTCCCGGTGTAGATGGCCACGTGGTAGATCGAGGACACCCCGCCGTCGCCCCAGAACAGCAGGTCGCCCGGCTGCAGCTGGCTCAGCGAGATCGGTGTCGACTGCTGGTACTGCGCGACCGAGTAGTGCGGCAGCGACTTCCCGCCGGCCGCCCAGGCCTGCATGGTCAGGCCGGAGCAGTCCCACGAGCTCGGGCCGGAGGCGCCGTAGCGGTACGGCTCGCCGAGCTGGGCCCGCGCGAAGGCGATCGCGGCGGCCGCGCCACCGCTGGGCGCCGGTGGCGCCGGCGGGGGCGGGGGCGGCGTCGTGGTGGGGGTGCTGGTCGGGGTGCTCGTGGGGGTGCTGGTGGGGGTGCTGGTCGGCGAGCTCGGCGGAGCACTCGTGGGGCCGGGGCTCGGGTCGTTGGTCGGGTTCGGTGCCGTGGTGGGCGCCGAGGTGGGCGCCGGGCTCTCGGTGGCCGGCGGCTGCTGCTGCTGCGTCGCGGCCGCGGCGTCCTCGGCCGCCTGCTCGGCCGCCGCTGCGGCCAGCTGGTCCTCGCGCTGCCCGGCCAGCTCCACGCTGATGTCCTGCAGCCGGGCGAGCTGGCCGATGAGCCGGTCCCGCTCGCCGGCGTACGCGTCGGCCTCGGCCGCGGCCGCCGCCTCGGCGGCCTCGGCGTCGTCGCGCCTGGCCCGGGCGCGCTCGGTGGCCCGGCGCGCGTCCTCGAGGGCGGAGCTCGCCCGCCGGTCCGCGGTCTCCGCGGTGGCGGCGGCGTCGGTGTAGGCGTCGTACCGGTCCTGCATGGCCGCTTCGGCGTTGCGGAGCGCGGACGTGCTCTCGAGCACGTCGGTGATGCCGTCGGCCTGGCTGATCGCGCCGAGCGCGCCGAGCTGCGGCGACATGATGTACGCCGAGGTGACGGCCTCGCCGTACGCCGTGCGCTGGCGCTCCAGGTCGGCGTCGGCCGCGTCCGCCTCGGCCTGGGCGAGGCGCGAGGCCTCGGCGGCCTGCTGGGACTCGTAGCGGGCGCCGTTGAACTCCTCACCGGCCCGCGCGGCGGCGACCTGCGCGGTCTCCAGCTGCTGCTGGGCCGCGGCCAGCGTGGCCCGTACGGACTCCACGTCCGTGGCCGTGGCCTCGACGGCCGCCTCGGCCCGGTCGACGTCCTGCTGCGAGACGTCACCGTCCGGATCGGCGCCCCACGCCCCCGGCACCGTCAGCCCGGCGGCGCACGTGAGCGCCACCCCGGCCACTAACATCCCTACCCCACGAAAGACGCTCGCTGCGCTCGCGCTTCCGCGGGGACCCCGGGAAAACTTCCGTGCACGCACGGTCTCGACCCCTGTGTCCCATCGGGACCGGCCCCTTCCCCGAGCCGGTCGTGGTCGCGCACCGCCAGTCACACGATTCACACAGAGCAATCACGTCACTCGTGGCGCACAAGCAACAACCGTGACGGGGATCCGGGGCAGCGTCAACCGGAACGGCGAAATTTCCGAAATTCGTCGGCGTGTCGGCTTGACGGACTACACCGATGTAATTCTCGGAGAGGTCAGTCGCGGAGGACCGGGATCGCCGACGTGGTGGTCGTCGGGTGCGAGCGGAGCCCCCAGCGCTCGAACTTCTGGCCGCTGGCCAGGCCGCCGAGGTAGAAGCTGACCAGGGCGATGAACACGCCCGCGACGTCGTCGGCGATGTAGTGCCAGCCGAAGTAGAGGGTGGCCACGGCAGTGATGCCGAAGTTGACCCAGACCGCGATCTTCAGCCACCGGATGTTGATCGTGAACTGCACCATCAGCGCCACCAGCATGGTGATGCCGCAGTGCAGGCTGGCGAAGCCGGCCACCGACTGGACGGCGTTGCTCAACGACCCGGTCACGACGTAGTCGCGGGTGAAGTCGAGGGAGTCCATCAGCTGCTTGGACGGGGTGTTCGGCAGGTCGGTGTAGAGCTGCACGTAGCGGAAGCCCGGGCCGAGCGTGGGCAGCGCGTAGTAGGAGACGGTGCCGAGGGTCCAGGCCAGGCACTGCGAGGTCACGAACCAGTAGCCGTAGGACAGGTTGCGCACCCACACCACCCACGCGGTGACGACCAGCGGCACCATCGGCAGGAACCACAGGTAGACGTAGGACAGCACGTGCGCGGCGATCCCGGTGCCGAGCACGGTGTGCAGCAGCGTGGCCGGGTCGTGGCCGAAGAGCAGCGCGTGGTCGAGCAGGTGCAGCTCGCGGTCGTACTTCGTCTCGATGACGAACGGTAGGAACGACTTGACGTTCCGGTAGGTGACGTAGACCACGTAGAAGCAGACGATCCCCAGCACCACGAGGGTGATCCGCTCCCGGTTCCAGTGCGTGCTGAGCCGGGTGCGCACGATCGTGGGGATCTGCTTCGGCGCCCGCCAGGAGCTCCAGAGGGTCAGCGGGAGCAGGTCGAGGAGGAGGGCGCCGAGGAGCAGGATCGGCAGCCGGATGTACGACGGCCCCAGGAAGCTGCCCTCGGGGTCGACCAACCGCTTGTCCAGCACGATCGCCTCGACGATCGCCCAGGTGGCCATGCCCGCGGCCAGGACGACCATGAGGACCCAGGCACGGCGATACACGGGGGCCAGTCTAGGGAGCGGACCCTCGCCCTCCGCGACCGAGTTCAGCCGCGGACGGGCGCGGTCCGGGTCGCGTCGACCGCCAGCCGCACCGCCTCGCCGACGGCCGGGTGCTGGTCGAGGGGCGCCACGGCGTCCACCTCGCCCACCCCGTCGACGTCGACCACGAGCCGGACCTGCTGCGGCGTCGTGCGGGCGGCGGTGACGGTCCCCCGCAGCCCACCCACCGGGTCGACCCGGAACGCGCTGCGCCGCACCGCGAGCCGGGCGGCTCCCGGGACCACCCGGCCGGCAGCAGCGCCCTCCAGCACCCGGGCGTAGCCGAGGAACAGCGCGGTCTCGCTGTCCACCGGGGCCCGCCAGACCTCGTCGATCTCCCCCTGCTGGACGATCTCGCCGGCGCGCATCACCGCCAGCCGGTCGGCGACGGTGAACGCCTCCTCGTGGTCGTGGGTCACCATCAGTGCGGTGATCCGCTCCTGGGTGAGGATCCGGCGCAGGTCCCCGGCCAGCCGCTGGCGCAGCCCGGTGTCGAGGGAGGAGAGCGGCTCGTCGAGCAGCAGGAGCCGGGGCCGTACGGCGAGGCACCGGGCCAGTGCCACCCGCTGGCGCTCGCCCCCCGACAGCGTCGCCGGCAGCCGGTCGGCATACCCCTCCAGGCCGACGAGGGCGAGCAGCTCCTCGACCCGGGCGTCGGCACCGGCGGCGCGCCGCAGCCGCAGCGCGTAGCCGATGTTGCGGGCCACGGTGAGGTGGTGGAACAGCTGGCCGTCCTGGAACATCAGCGCGAAGCCGCGCTTGTGGGTCGGCACCTGCGAGATCGCCGCGCCGTCCCACAGCACGTCGCCACCGCGGAGCGGCTCGAGCCCGGCGACGGCCCGGAGCAGCGTGGACTTCCCGCAGCCCGACGGGCCGAGCACGGCCAGCACCTGGCCGTCGGGCAGCTCGAGCGAGGCGTCGCGCACGGCCGGCACGCCGTCGTAGGCGACCCGGACGTCGGCGAGCGTGAGCATCAGACGGTCCCCAGCGAGCGCCCGCCGAACCGGTCGACGACGAGCACGACGAGCGCGGTGGCGGCCGCGAGCACGACCGAGGCGGCCAGGGCCATGCCGAAGTTCTC
This sequence comes from uncultured Actinomycetota bacterium, assembly GCA_963791175.1. GTDB lineage: Bacteria > Actinomycetota > Actinomycetes > Propionibacteriales > Nocardioidaceae > Nocardioides. Next base: position 73,633 of record CAWBRC010000002.1, on the reverse strand, counting down.
GTGGCCGGGGCGGCCGATCAGCTGGTAGATCACGACCGGCAGCGTGGGGTGCTCGTCGCGGGCCAGGAACGACGTCGCCCCGAACTCGCCCAGCGACACCGCGAACGCGAAGCCGGCCGCGGCCACCAGGGGACGCCGGACCAGCGGCAGGTCGACGGTCGCGAACGCGCGCAGCGGCCCGGCCCCGAGCGAGGCGGCGGCCTGCCGCTGGCGGTCGTCGATGCCGGTCAGCACCGGCACCAGCGTGCGCACCACGAGCGGCAGCGCCACCAGCGCCTGCGCGACGGGCACCAGCAGCGGCGAGTCGCGCAGGCTCAACGGCGGCCGGTCCAGGGTGATCAGGAAGCCGAAGCCGAGGGTCACCGCCGAGACGCCGAGCGGCAGCATGAAGAAGCCGTCGAGCGAGCTGCGGAGCCGGCGTTCGCCCCCGGTGAGCGAGCGCCGGCTCACCACGACCGCGATCAAGCCACCGAGGAGCAGCGCCATCCAGGTCGCGTCGACGGCGGTGCGCAGCGAGGTGACGAGCGCGTCGGTGACCGGGACCAGCAGCGCGTTGCCGTCGCCGACCGTGGTGAGCCGGCGGTAGTTCACCAGGGTCCACGCGTCGTCCGCGCGCAGCGATCCGACGACCAGCGTGAGGATCGGCGCCGCCACGAGGACGAGCACCAGGACGGTGAGCGCGACCGGGACGGCGTCCTGGCGCCGGGGTCGCCGGGGTCGCGCCGTACGCCGCTCGACGGTCGGGTCGGACACCGCGCGCAGCCGCCCGACGAGGACCAGGAGCGCGGTGATCGCCAGCAGCTGGAGGATCGAGAGAGCGGCCGCCGCCGGGAGGTCGAGGAGCTGGGTGGTGAGCAGGTAGATCTCGGTCTCCACCGAGGAGTAGCGCAGGCCGCCGAGCGTGAGCACGACCCCGAACGAGGTGGCGCAGAAGAGGAAGACCACGCTCGCGGCCCCCACCAGCGCCGGGCGCAGCGCCGGGAGGGTGACGGTGCGGAAGACCTGGGCGGGGCTCGCCCCCAGCGCCGCGGCCGCCTCGCCGGGCCGCGGGTCCAGCGACTCCCACGCGATGCCGACGGCGCGGATCACCACCGCGACGTTGAAGAAGGTGAGGCCGGCGATGATCGCGACCGGGCTCCCGTCGAGGTCGAGCGCGCCGAGCGGGCCCGAGTCGGCGATGAGCAGGCGGAACGCCACCCCGACCACGACGGTCGGCAGCACGAACGGCACCAGCAACAGCGCCCGGACCACGCCACGCCCGGGGAACGAGAGTCGGTAGAGCACGTACGCCGCGGGGAGGCCCAGCAGCACGCTGGCCAGCGTGGCCAGCCCGGCCGACCACACCGTGAACCAGAGCACCCGGTGGGTGCGCGCCCGGCCGAGCACCTCGGCCACCCCACCCGGGTCGAACCGGCCGTCGACCACGAAGCCGCGCCCGACCATCCCGCTCACCGGGAGGACGAAGAAGACGACGAGCACCAGCACCGGCCCGAGGGCCAGGCCGGCCAGGGTGAGCAGCCGCCGTGCCGTCATGAGGTCCTCACCGGGAGGTGACGTCGCTCCAGTCGCGCAGCCACTCGTCACGGTGGTCGGCGATGTCGGCCGGGTCGAGCGTGTAGGCGTCGTCGGGCTGCTTCGCGAAGGTCGCCCAGTCCTCGGGGAGCGCCGCCCCCGCGTCGACCGGGAAGACGTACATCGCGTCGGGCAGCGCCTCCTGGAACGGCCGGCTCACCATGAAGTCGACCAACGCCTGCGCACCCTTCGGGTTGCCGGCCCCGGCCAGCACCCCGGCGTACTCGACCTGGCGGAAGCAGGTGTCGAGCAGCGCGCTGGTCGTGGTGCCGCCCTTCCCGTCGACGGTGAACGCCGGCGAGGAGTCGTAGGACAGCACGATCGGCCGGTCGCCGTTGCCGCCGCCCTGGGTGAAGTCGACCTCGTAGGCGTCCGACCACCCCTGGGTGAGCTCGGTGCCGTTGTCCATCAGCCGGGTCCAGTAGTCCTGCCAGCCGTCCTCGCCGTACTCCGCGATGGTCGCCAGCAGGAAGGCCAGCCCGGGCGAGCTCGTGGTCGCGCCCGGGGTGACGAAGAGATCGCGGTACGCCGGCGCGGTCAGGTCCTCGAGGGTCTTCGGCTCGGGCACTCCGTGGTCGGCGAACCACGTGTCGTCGACGTTCACGCACACGTTGCCGGTGTCGACCGGCGTGAGGTCGTGGTCGTCGTCGCCCTCGAGCGCGAAGTCGGCCGCGCCCTCGGGCAGCTGTGCCGCGTACGGGGCCAGGACGCCCTCGTCGATGGCGCGCGAGCCGAAGGTGTTGTCGATCCCGAACACCGCGTCGCCGGTCGGGTCGTCCTTGGTCAGCACCAGCTTGTTGGTGAGCGCGCCGGCGTCACCGGACGCCTTGACCACGAGGTCGTAGCCGCTCTCCTCCTCGAACTGCTGCTGCAGCTCCTTCGACATCACGAAGGACTCGTGGGTCACGAGCACCACGCGCTTGCTGGCGTCGTCGCTCGCGTCGTCGTCGTCGCCGCCGACCAGCGAGCAGGCCGTCGAGACCAGTGCCGTCGTGGTCAGTGCCGCCGCCAGGGCAGCGCGAGCCGGAATGTGCCACCTCACCAGGACTCCCTTCGCCGGTGCTAACCGGAGCAGGTTCGGAGGGTCTGCGGCTGTTCCGCACTCTCAGCGCCTACGGGCGCTCCCCTGTCGTGGTGACCACACTAGCCGGGGTTTCGAGACGGTCGCAGAGCGACCTCCTCAACCACCGGAAGGGCGGTGGTCGAGGAAGGCGCGCCAGCGCCTGTCTCGAAACCTCCGCAGCGCAGGCACCTGCTCGACAACGATGCTCACCTGGTCAGCGGGACCTCCTGGTCGAGGTGGGCGAGCTTGTGCGGGTTGCGGACGAAGTAGAGGCCGGTGACCCGGCCGCCGTCGATGCGCATGGTCGCGATGGTGTCGAGGACGTCGTCGGAGATCAGGCGCAGGCCGAGGTGGCCGTTGACCCAGACCGGCTCGGCGCGGTTGTCGGCGTCCTCGGGCGTGACCGCGATGAGGAAGCGCAGCACCTTCTCGACGCCCTGGATCGGGCGCAGCGCGGCCTGCTTCACCCCGCCACCGTCGGTGATGAGGACGACGTCGGGGGCGAGCACGTCCATCAGCGACTGCAGGTCGCCGGTGGCGACCGCCGCCATGAACCGCTCGATCACCGCGTCCCGCTCGCGGCCGCCGACCTCCTCGCGAGGTCGGCGGGCCTCGACGTGGCTGCGGGCCCGGTGGGCGATCTGGCGCACCGCGGCCGGCGTCTTGTCGACGGCCGCGGCGATCTCGTCGTAGGGCAGGTCGAAGACCTCGCGGAGCACGAAGACCGCGCGCTCGGTGGGGGTCAGCGTCTCGAGCACGAGCAGCATCGCGGTCGACACGCTGTCCGCGAGCTCGACGTCCTCGGCCACGTCGGGCGAGGTGAGCAGCGGCTCGGGCAGCCACGGACCGACGTAGGACTCCCGGCGCCGCGCGAGCGACCGGATCCGGTTGAGCGAGAGCCGGGTGGTGATCCGGACGAGGTACGCGCGGACGTCGCGCACCTCGGCCAGGTCTACGTCGGCCCACCGCAGCCAGGTCTCCTGGAGCACGTCCTCGGCGTCGGCGGCCGAGCCGAGCATCTCGTAGGCGACCGTGAAGAGCAGGTTGCGGTGGGCGACGAACGCGTCCGTCGCGTCGGAGGCCGAGGTCACGGGTGCGACGGTACGGCGGCCGGGCGCGCAAGCGGCAGCTCGCACACGTCGGAGTAGCCCTGGCTCTGCAGCCCGGCGGCGGAGTTGAACCGCGAGCGCATGTTCTCGAGCGCGACCATCTGGGTCAGCTCGACCACGGCCGGGGCGCCGAGCGCGTCGACGAGGTGCGCCACCATCTGGTCGGTCACCGTGGGCGGCGTGACCGTCATCGCCTCGGCGTACTCCATCACATCGCGCTCCAGCGGGCTGAACACGTCGGACTCGCGCCACCGCGTCACCTCACGGACCTTGTCGAGGTCGAGCCCGTCGTTGTGCGCCTTGAAGTAGCCGAAGTCGAGGCACCACGAGCAGCCGATCACGCCGGCGCTGACGAGCTGGGCGTAGGACTTCAGGTTCTCGTCGAGCCGGTCCCACTTCTCGACCTTGCCCTCGAAGGACAGGATCGCCTTGAGGACCGGCTTGTGGTGGAAGTAGACGTAGCCGTTGTCGGGGAACTCGCCGCCGAGCTTCTTCCTCGCGTACAGCTTCATGAGGGCACCGAAGGCGCCGGTGACCTCGGCCTTGGGGATCCGGAAGGTGCTGGTGCTGGGCATCGCTCTGCCTCTCGTGTCGTGAGTCTGTCGGGCGTGGGTGGTCGTGCTCATGGAGACACCGGCCGCCCCGGACGTGTGACAGGTCGGATGTGGAAGATTGCGCGCATGCCCAGCCGCCGCCACGAGCTGCTCGCCCGCGTGGTGCCGAAGCTGCGCAAGTCCCGCGAGCTCGACAGCCCCGAGGCCGAGAAGGCCCGCCTCGTGCGCTGGCACGCCACCCTCGACCGGACCTTTCCGACCGGCGCGGTCCCGTTCTTCGGCCGGCGGTACGCCGTGGTCCGCGAAGAGCTGCCGGCGGGCTTCCCGTCGTACGCCGTGACCAGGCGCGGGACCACGCCCACCCGGACCATCGTCTACTGCCACGGCGGCGGGTTCGTGGGCCCGATCGACCCCTGGCAGGTGCGGTACGCCGCCCGGCTGGCCTCAGGGCTCGGCGCCAGGGTGGTCGTGCCGGACTACCCGCTCACGCCCGAACACACCTGGCGCGACTCGCACGAGCCGCTGGTGGCGCTCGTGCAGCGGCTGCTCGCGGAGTCGCCGGACGGCGTGGTGCTGGCGGGCGACTCCGCCGGCGGTGGGCTCGCCCTGGCGGTCGCGCTCTCGCTCCGTGACCGGGGCGGGCCGCAGCCCAGCCACCTGCTCCTCGTCTCGCCGTGGGTGGACCTCACCACCAGCACGCCCGAGACGCTCGAGGTGACCCGGACCGACCCGTGGCTGTTCATCGGCAAGATGCGCGCGTACGCCGAGTGGTGGGCCGGCTCCGCCGACGAGGTCGGGCGCCCCGAGGTCTCCCCGGGGCTCGGCGACCTGACCGGGCTGCCGCCGGCCCTGATGTTCTTCGGGACCCGTGACTCGCTGTGGCCGGGCGGCCAGCTGCTGGTCCGCCGGGCCGAGGAGGCCGGGTGGCCGCTGACGTACGTCGAGGAGCCGGGGCTGCTGCACGTCTATCCGGTCCTGCCGTTCGTCCCGGAGGCTCGCCGGGCCTGGCGGACCACGAAGGAGTTCCTGGCGTGAAGATCTCCGCGGTGCCGTTCGCGGTGCTCGACCCGCTCACGGCGTACAGCCTGTGGAAGCTGAGGCAGGACGTGTTCGTGGTCGAGCAGCAGGCGGCCTACCCCGACCTCGACGGCCGCGACCTCGACCCGGAGACCCGGCACGTCGTGCTGGAGAACGACGACGGTGTGGTGCTGGGCTGCGCCCGGGTGCTGGACGACGGGCAGGAGTGGCGGATCGGCCGCGTCGCGCTGCACCGGACCGTGCGCGGCCAGGGCTGGGCGGACCGGCTCATGCAAGCCGCGCTGCAGGTCTGCCCGGACCGCGACGTGGTGCTCGACGCGCAGTCGCCGCTCGCGGGGTGGTACGGCACGTTCGGCTTCGAGGTGACCGGTCTGGAGTTCCTCGACGACGGCATCCCGCACCTGCCGATGCGGCTGCGCCGGTCGTGAGGGTCCGGCTGGGGGCCGGCACCGGCGTCGAGTGGCTGGTGGCCGCGATCGCCGTGGCGGACCCCGACTGGCGCCCGGTGTTCACCGACGGCGAGCAGGTGCACGACGCCTGGCTCGCCGCGGGCGGCACAGCGCTGGCCCGTGACGTGCGCTGGGTCGGGCGGCACGGGTGGACCCGCCTGCTCGGGCCGCTCACCCGGGTCCGGGGCGCCTGGTCGGTGGCGGCGTTGCGTTCCGAGGTGGCCGCGCTGACCCCCGCGGAGCTGCAGGACGTGCTGCGCACCCGGCGTGCAGCGGACCGGGCCAGGGAGGTCTGCCTGGCCGCCCTGGACACGCTGCCGGCCCCCGCGACCCGCGCGCCCGCGCTGACCCGGATCCGCGCGCGGCTGGCCGAGGTGGGGCCGGAGCGGCTGCTCGACGAGGTGGCGCCGGGACTGCACTACGGACCGGGTGTGCTCGACGACGTCGTACTGGTGACCTCGCCGCAGGTGGCCCCGATCGTCGTCGAGCTCGCCGAGGAGTCGCGGACCGTCATCGTGCACCCGCCGCTGGACGACAGCGGGGCCACCGACGCCGGCGCCCGCCTGCGCGAGCTGGGCCGGGCGCTCGGCGACGCGACCCGGGTCCGGGTGCTGCAGGAGCTCAAGGGGCGCGAGCGCACCCTGCCCGAGCTGTGCGACGCCCTGGACGCGCCGCGCACGACGCTCCTCCACCACCTGGCCATGCTCCGCGGCGCGGGCTTCATCGACCTCTCCGTGACCTCCGGCGAGCCCAACGTCTACCGGCTCCGCCCCGAGGGCTTCGAGCGGCTGGCCCAGGCGGCCAGCGCGTTCCCACTGCGCTGAACCCGTCGAAGGTGTCGAAATTTTTCGACACCTGCTCTAGCGTTCGGCCATGGTCCGCATCTCCGCGCTGCTCCTGGTCCTGCTGGCCGCCTCCGCCTGCGGGGACGCCGACCCCGAGCCGGCCGCCGGCTCTGACACCTCGGCCACGCCGTCCCCGACGCCCAGCGAGGCGGCCGAGGTCGAGGTGGCGCCGTACGTCGAGGTGGACGCCGGACCCGTCGGCCTGACCACCGCGGAGGACGGCAGCGTCTGGGTGGTCGCCGCCCAGGGCGAGACCGTGGCCCGGATCCCCGCCGGCGGCAGCGCCCCGGACCTGACCGTCGACGCGCCGGGCGTACCGCTGCGCGCGACCGCCGCGGAGGGCGCGGTGTGGGTGAGCTCGTTCCACGGCCGGGAGCTGCTGCGGATCGACCCGGCCACCGGCGAGGTGACCGCCCGGGTGCAGACCGGCGAGGGCCCCGAGGGCGTGGCCGGCGGGTTCGGGTCGGTCTGGCTCGTCGTGCAGGACGCCGGGACGCTGCTGCGCATCGACCCCGCGACCGCGAAGGTGACGGCCACGCTCGACATCGGCGTCGGCGCGCGGCTCGTCGCGCCGGGGCCGGACGCGATGTACGTCGCCCACTACGCGGACGGCACGGTGCTGCGCGTCGACCCCGAGACGGGAGAGGTCACCGCGTCCGAGTCGGTGTGCGAGGGCCCGCAGGGGATGGCGGTCACCGGCGGCCGGGTCTGGGTGACGTGCACGCTCTCCGAGGAGCTGGTCGCGCTGGACGCCGCCTCGCTCGAGAAGGTCGCCTCGGTGCCCGTCGAGGGCTCACCCGACTCGGTGGCCGCGACCGACGACGGCCGGCTCGCCGTGGTGGCCGAGGACGGTCCGCGCCTGGTCGTCGTCGACCCCGCCTCGGCGACCCTGGTGGCCGAGACCGTGCTCGGCCAGGAGCCGGCCCTCAACGACCGGGCCAACCTCGACCTCGCGCTCGCCGGCGGTGAGGCCTGGGTGGGCTCGTTCTTCGCCGACCGGGTCTACCACGTGCCGTTGCCGGGGTGACGGCACGCGGAAGTTTCACCGGCTGAGCGGTGAAACCGGATGTTCGGCGCAGAAGCTTCTGCGGCGAAGGTCCAGTTTCACCGGCCGGCCGGTGAAACCGGACGCGTCGCGGCGAACGTCACGACCCCGTCGGCGCCCTCGGAGCGGGTGGCCTGGCCCCGGGCGACGAGGAGCTCGAGGTGGGCCTTGGTCTCCATCGCCGCCATCCCGCGGCTGAAGACGTCGAGCTCGTCGTAGGCGTGCTCGTGGCGGGTCCAGCCGAGGTGGCCGGCCACCTGGGCGGAGGTCAGCGGCCCCGACGCCAGCGCGGCGAGCGAACGCTCGAGCCGCTGCTCGTGGAAGACGATGAGCTCGTCGACCCGGGCGTGGGACGAGGGCGCGACCGGGCCGTGCGCCGGGAGGATCCGGAGGTCGGGCAGCGCGCGCACCTTGGTCAGCGACGCCATGAAGTCGCCGAGCGGCTGCGGCGTCGGCGGCACCGTGAACCCGATGGACGGGGTGATGGTCGGCAGTACGTGGTCGCCGGCGAAGAGCAGCCCGTCGGCCCGGTCGGCGAAGACGTAGTGGCCGGGCGTGTGGCCCGGCGTGTGCACCGCGTCGATGGTGCGGGCTCCGACCGGGATCGCGTGGTCGCCCTCCAGCCAGGTGTCGGGGTACTGCCACAGCGTCAGGTCGGGCAGCTCCTGGTCCTCGCGACCCTGGTTCCAGAGCTCGGCGATGTCGGCCGCCCCGGCGGTGACCAGCACGCGGGTGAACGGGTTCTCGGAGTACTCGTCGAACTCGTGGTGGAACAGGTCGAGCCCGGGCTTCTCGTCGATGCCGAGCGCGACGTCCGCGCCGAGCTCGTGGCCGAGCACGGTGGCCATCGTGAAGTGGTCGCGGTGGATGTGGGTGACGAGGAACCGCCGGATGTCACCGAAGCCCGCACCGATGGAGCGCAGGCACCGGTCGAGCAGCTCGCGCGCCTCGGGGATCGCCCACCCGCCGTCGATGAGCACCAGCCCGTCGTCGGTGGTGATCACGTAGACGTTGATCGCCTTGAGCCCGTCCATCGGCAGCGGCAGCGGGATCCGGTGGATCCCGTCGGCCACCCGCCACGCGCCCTCGGCGGTCCAGTGCTCGCCCGAGTCGGGCGAGACGGCGTACGCCGTGGGAGTGGTTGACGAGGTCATGCACCCGACCCTAGAGGTCGGCAAGTGCGGTCAAGCGCGCCGGACCCCGCCGGGCGCACGCTCGAGCCATGACGATCCCCTACGAGGAGCCCCTCGTCCCGCGCCGCCCCGGCGCCCGGACCGTGCCCGAGCCCCCGCGCCGGGGCGAACCCGGCGGACCGCCGTGCGGCGTGTGCACCGGGCGGTCGGCCCCCGCGGTCTGGTCCGACGAGCACTGGACCCTTCACCCGCCGGTCGGCGGCAGCCTCCCCGGCAGCGTCTGGGTCGCCTCGCGGCAGCACGTCGACTCCTTCCGCGACCTCGCCCCGGAGGCGGCGGCGTCGTTCGGCGCGCTCTGCGGGCGGGTCGAGGACGCCATCCTGGGCCTCGGCGACGTCGGTCGCGTGCACCTCTACCGGTGGGGCGACGGCGGCGCGCACTTCCACGTCTGGTTCCTCCCGCGCCCCCTCGGCATGCTCGAGGCGTCCGGTGCGATGCTTCCGCTGTGGGAGGACGCGCTGCCGAACGTCCCGGACGAGGAGCTGCGCACGGCGGCCGAGCGGGTCGCGGCCGCGATGGCGTGACCGACCACTTCGTGGCGTTCGTCGACCGGTTGGCCACCGACCTCGACGCCATGCCCACCCGGGCGGAGGACATGGCCGCGGCGGCGCACCTGTCCCGCTTCCACTTCGACCGGGTGATCTCGGCGGTGGCCGGGGAGTCGCCGACGCGGTTCCGCAGCCGGGTCCTGCTGGAGCGGGCGGCGTACCGCATGACGACGACGGACGCGACGCTGCTCGACATCGCCGTCGAGGCCGGCTACTCCTCGCACGAGGCGTTCACCCGTGCCTTCCGTCGGGCGTACGGCGTCGCTCCGGCCACCTGGCGGCGGCGCCCGGCCCGGTTCCGGATCGAGGCGCCCAACGGAGTCCACTTCCACCCGCCCGCTGGCCTGCGGCTGCCGGCCCGGCACAGGATGGAGAGCGTGGATCTGGTGGTGGAGATGGTCGAGCACCACGTCTGGGTGGTCGAGCAGCTCGTGGACCGCGCCGGACGGCTCACCGACGACCAGCTCGACGAGGAGTTCCACGGCGCGGTCGAGGGCATCGACGGGGAGTCGCTGCGCTGGGTCCTCTCCCGGCTGATCGGTCAGATGGCGATGTGGTGCGCGGCGATGGAGGACCGCGAGTACGACTTCGCGGTCGAGAGCGGTGAGTCGGTCACCTCGATGCGGCACCGGCTCCGGGTGACGGCTCCGGAGTTCGTCGTCCAGGTGCGCCGCGTGGCCGAGGAGGGGCGCTTCGACGAGACCTTCGTCGACGCCTTCCACCCCGAGGCCCCGGTCGTCATGACGTACGGCGCCATGGTCGCCCACGTGCTGACCTTCGCTGCGCACCACCGGCTGCTGGCCGTGGCCCGGCTGCGCGAGCTCGGGATCACCGACCTGGGCTGGGGCGACCCGAAGCCGTGGTTCACGCGGTCGGTGCACGGCGGGAAGGGCGAAACCGATCAAGCGGGGTGACGGTGGACGCGACGAGACTCCGGACATGGTCGACGGCTGCTGGTTCTGCGACGACACGGCCCGGGTCGACCCGCCACCGACCGGGTGGCTGATGGAGGACGACACCTGGCGGGCGGGCGCCGCACCCGCGCACCACGCGGTCCCGGGGACCGTGGTCCTGGAGGCCAGGCGGCACGTCGCGGACCAGTCCGGGTTCGACGAGAGCGAGCGGGCCACGCTGGCCGTCGTGACCGGCCGCCTCGTCCGCGCCGTGCAGGCGGCCACCGGGTGCGACCGCGTCTACCAGTGGGCGACGATGGACCGCTTCGCGCACTTCCACCTGTGGCTCGTGCCGTGGACCGACACGGGCGGCGCGCGGGGGCCGCGCTACCTGGTCGACGCGGTCGTCGACGTCGAGCCGGACGAGCCCGGCACGCTCGCCGCCGCGCACCGGCTCCGGACGGCCCTCGCCTCGTGACCACGACCACGGGACCCCTGGCCCGGCGCCTGAGCACCGGCGACGCCGTGGTCGTGGGCCTGTGCGCGATGGTCGGCGCCGGGGTGTTCTCGGTGTGGGCGCCCGCCGCCCAGGCGGCCGGCGGCGGTCTCCTGATCGGGCTGGCGTGCGCAGCCGTGGTGGCCACGTGCAACGCGGTCGCCTCCGCGCAGCTGGCCATGACCTACCCGACCTCGGGCGGCACCTACGTCTACGGCCGGGAGGTGCTCGGCGAATGGTGGGGGTTCCTCGCCGGGTGGAGCTTCGTGGTGGGCAAGACCGCCTCGTGCGCGGCGATGGCGGCCACGTTCGCGGCGTACGCCGTGCCGGGGAGCGCGTGGGTGCAGCGGGGTGCGGCAGCGGCCGCGGTGGTCGCGCTGACCGCGGCCGGCCTGGGTGGCATCACCCGCACCGCGACCCTGGCCAGGGTCCTGCTCGGCCTCACCCTGGTCATCCTCGTCGGGGCGATCGGCCTGTCGTGGGGCTCGGACCCCTCGACCCCCGACCTCGCGCTGCACGGCGGCGCCTACGGCGTGCTCCAGTCCGCCGGCCTGCTGTTCTTCGCGTTCGCCGGCTACGCGCGGATCGCCACCCTGGCCGAGGAGGTGCGCCGACCCGAGACCCTCGGCCGCGCGGTGCTGGTCGCGCTCGGCGTCGCGATCCTGCTGTATGCCGCGGTGGCGGTGGCGCTTCTCGCGGTGCTCGGCACCGACCTGGCCGACAGCGCGACCCCGGTCGTCGCCGCCGTGGAGGAGGCGGGTGCCGGCTGGGCCGCCCCGGTGGTCCGGGCCGGCGCGGCCGCCGCCGCCCTGGGTGCCCTGCTCGCGCTGCTGGCCGGCGTCAGCCGGACCACGCTGGCCATGGCCCGCCACCACGACCTGCCCGGCGCGCTGGCCGCGGTCGAGCCGACCCACCAGGTCCCGCGCAACGCACAGCTGGCCGTGTCCGCCGCCGTTCTCGTCCTGGTGCTGGTGGCCGACCTGCGCAGCGCCATCGGGTTCTCCTCGACCGGGGTGCTGGTCTACTACGCGGTCGCCAACCTGAGCGCGCTGCGCCAGCCGGCCGCGGAGCGGCGCTGGCCGCGGGCGGTCAACGTGCTCGGGCTGACCGGGTGCCTCGTGCTGGTCGCGACGCTGCCGTGGACCTCGCTCGTGGCCGGGCTGGTCGTCCTCGTGGTGGGGGTGGCAGGGCGGCTACTCCTCGGGCGCGAGGTCCGGCATCCCCAGGTCTAGGGTCGGCTGCTGGATGCCGCCGTCGATCTCGATCAGCTTGCCGGTGACGTACTGCCCGGCCTTCGAGGCCAGGTAGAGCACGCCGGCGGCGATGTCCTCGGGCTCGCCCACGCGGCCCAGCGGGGTCTTGGTCTCGAGCTGGTTCATCAGCTCGGGCTGCCCCGCGACGTACTCCAGGGCACTGGTCAGGATCGAGCCGACGTAGATGCCGTTGACCCGGATCCGCGGCGCGAGGTCACGGGCGGCCATCTTCGTCCAGTGCGCGAGCGCGGCCTTGGCGGTGCCGTAGGCGACGAAGCCGCGGTCGGCGGTCCGGCCCATCATCGAGCTGATCGTCACCACCGACTGCTGGCCGTCCGGGCTCTTGAGCATGAACGGCACCGCCGCGCGGGTCAGCGCGTGCGCGGTGGCGACGTTGAAGCTGAACGCCTCGGTGAGGAACCGGGGGCTGGTATCGAGGAAGGCGCGCGGGAAGGTGCCGCCGACGTTGTTGACGACCGTGTCCACCCGGCCGAGCTCGTCGTACGCCGTCTGCGCGAGCCCGGCAACGGCATCGAGGTCGCTGAGGTCGGCGGGCACGACCACGGCCTTGCGGCCGGCGGCGCGGATCTGCGCGGCGACGCCGTCCAGCTGCTCCGGCGTACGGGCCGAGATGACGACGTCCGCCCCGGCCTCGGCCAGCGCGACCGCGGTGGCCGCGCCGAGCCCGCGGCCGGCGCCGGTGACGATCGCCACCTGGCCCTCGATGCCGAACCGGTCGAGGATCGTCATGCCTTGCTCACCAGCCCGCGGCCCGTGACGAGCGGCAGGTCGACGGCCCGGACGATCCCGGGCTGCGCCGCGACCACCGCGGGTAGCGCGTTGATGATCCGCTGGGCGGTGGTGATCATCCCGGAGACGTTGTGGTCGCCGTGCTCGCCGTGGTGGGTGAAGTCCACGTTCATCATCGGCTCGCCGGTGATCTTGATCCGGTAGCAGCCGTCCGCACCCTCGGGCGGCCGCTCCCACTCGGGGACCTGCTCGGGGTCGGTGCGGGTGATGTGCTCGAGCACGACGCGCGGGACTCCGTCGACCTTGCCGACGACCGCGAACTTCACCGCGCCCATCGTCCCCTTCTCGACGGTGCCACTGCTCGCGTTGTCGGTGTCCCACTCCGCGGCCCGGCGGTCGACCTCCTCGGTGAGGGGCTCATCGAGGGTGATGTCGAGCCCGGCGGCGATCTGGCGGACCACGCTCCCCCAGGCCATCGTGAGGATCCCGGGGTGGAAGATCATGCCGACCTCGTCCATCGGCTTGCCGAAGCCGAACAGGTCGTTCATCACCACCGGCTGGTAGTACGTCGAGTAGTCGCAGATCTCCATGACCCGCACCTCGTCGATGCGCTGGCTGAGGCTGGTCATCACCAGCGGCAGCACGTCGTTGGCGAAGCCGGGGTCGATGCCGTTGACGTGCAGGCTGGCGCCGCCGCGCGCGCAGGCGTCCTCGATCCGCGCGATCATCTCCGGGGGCAGGATCTCCTCGGGCCACTGGAGCAGCACCGGCCCGCTGCTGGTGACGTTGATGCCGGCCTCGACGAACGAGACCAGGTCGTCGATGCACTCGAAGACCCGGTCGTCGGCCATCGCCGTGTGCACGATCGCGTCCGGCGCCAGGGCGATCAGCGCGTCGCGGTCAGTGGTGGCCTTGATGCCGAGCTCGCGGCCGAGCTCGGCCAGCGCCCCGGCGTCCTTGCCCTCCTTGGCCGGCGTACTCGTCCACACGCCGACCAGCTCGAGGTCGGGGTGCGCGTCGACGCCGGCGATCGCGTGCCGGCCGATGGTGCCCGTCGACCAGACGACGACACGCAGCGGCTTCTCGGGGATGACCTGACCCATGCGCGCAGACTAGAACAGGTTCTAGTTTGGCGGAAGGGCGGGAACAGTAACTCAGTGTCCGGACCACTGGCAGGGGGTTACAGCACCCGGATAGTGGGCTGGACACTGAGTTACTGGAAATGTGGGCGCAAGGCGGGGCCGGCCTCAGGACGGGTCCAGCACCACGCACCGCGTGCCGGAGTAGATCGTCGGCATGCAGCGGTTGCAGTGGATGCAGGCGCCGTCGGCCTCCCGGCCGGCGATGAGCTCGTTGACCAGCGTGGGCTCGCGGAGCAGGGCGCGGCCCATGGCCACGAAGTCGAACCCCTGGCGCATCGCCTCGTCCATGGTCTCGCGGCGGTTGATGCCGCCGAGCAGCATCAGCGGCATGGAGAGCCGCTCGCGGAAGCGCAGCGCCTTGTCGAGGAAGTACGCCTCGTGGAACTCGTAGTGCTTGAGGAACCGCTTGCCCATCGGCGTCCGCATCCCCAGCCGGACCGGCATCGGCATCGCGGCGGCGAACTCGCGGGTCGGGGTCTCGCCGCGGAAGAGGTACATCGGGTTCATCAGCGAGCTGCCCCCGCTGAGCTGCAGCGCGTCGAGGCAGCCGTCGGCCTCCAGCATCGAGGTGAAGTCGAGGCTCTCGTCGGTGGTGACGCCACCCCGGAAGCCGTCGCTGACGCTGACCTTCGCGGTCACGGCCACCGACGTGCCGACGGCCTCGCGCACCGCGCGGGCGACCTGCCGGGCCAGCCGGGCGCGGTTCGCCAGCGAGCCGCCGTGCTGGTCCTTGCGGCGGTTCAGCCCCGGTGCCAGGAACGACGAGATCAGGTAGCTGTGCGCCATGTGCAGCTCGAGCACGTCGAAGCCCGCGTCCACCAGCGTCCGCGCGGTGTCGACGTACGCCGCGGTGATGCGGGTCAGGTCGCGCTCGGACGCCGTGTGCACCATCTGCATCGAGAGCGGGCTGGGCATCCGGCTCGCGCTGAGGGCGTGCACCCCGTTGGAGCGGCCGTTGGCGACCGGGCCGGCGTGCCCGACCTGCCCCGCGATCTTCGCGCCGGTCTGGTGGATCGCCTCCGCGAGCCGGGCCAGCCCCTTGCGGGTGTCCGGGCCGACCACGATCTGCTCGCGGTGGGTCCGCCCCTCGGGGGCCACGGCCAGGTAGGCGACCGTCGTCAGCCCGACGCCGCCCTGCGCGACCGCGAGGTGGTAGTCGACGAGCCCGTCGGTGACCTGCCCGGCCGGCGTGCGACCCTCGAACGTCGCCGCCTTGACCGTGCGGTTGCGCACCGTCACGGGACCGAGCGTCGCCGGTGCGAACACGTCAGGGGCCACGACAGGCAGGCTAGAACACGTTCTAATCCGCGGGAAGGGAGAATGCCCGCGTGGCCGCCCTCGACCAGATCAGCTGGGTCGTCGTCGGGTACGCCGTCCTGGTCGCCCTCGTCGCGGCGTACGCCGCCTACCGGTGGCGCGAGCGGCCCCCGTGGCTGGCCTCGATGGCCTGGATGCTCGAGGGCCTGCTGGCGCTCCGGGCGGTGGCCGGGCTGGGCGTGCTGCTCGCCGGGACGGAGCCGGCCGACTACGCCACCCACCTCGGCTACCTCATCTCCTCGGTGTGCGTGATGCCGCTGGCCCTCCGGTCGGTGCAGGACGACACCGGACCGTGGTCGCTCGGCGTGATCGGGGTGGCCGCGATCGCGGTCGCCGCGATCAGCGTGCGGATGGTGATGACGCTGTGAACGAGCGGGCTCCGACGCGCTCCGGTGGCCACCAGGTGCTGCTGCTGCTCTACGCGCTGTTCACGCTGGCAGCGGGCGCCCGGTCGCTCGTCCAGCTGGCCACGCAGGCCGGCGAGGCGCCGCTGGCCTACACCCTCTCGCTGCTCGCGGCGGTCACCTATGCGCTCGGCTGGCTCGCGATCCGGCGCGCGTCCGAGGGGCACACTGCGTTCGCGTCGCGGATGCTGTGGGTCGAGCTGGCGGGCGTTCTCACCGTGGGGACGCTGAGCGTGGTCCGCCCCGAGTGGTTCCCGGACGCCACCGTGTGGTCCGACTTCGGCATCGGCTACGGCTTCGTGCCGGTGGCCCTCCCGGTGGCCGGCCTGCTGTGGCTGCGCGCGCAGGACCCGGCCCACTCCGAGCGCGCGGTCGTGACGGCGTTCCGCGTGGTCGCCCTCGCGGAGGCGGTGAGCTGGCTCGGGCTGCTCGTCGGCATGTTCTTCAAGTACGTCGCGGACGCCGGTGAGCGCGGCGTCCAGGTCTTCGGACCGATCCACGGGACCGTCTTCCTCGCCTACGTGGTCGTCGCGCTGGTGACCGCGCGGGCGCAGCGCTGGTCGGTCCCGGTGACGCTGCTGGCGCTGGCCGCCTCGGTCCCGCCGTTCTGCACGCTGGCGTTCGAGGAGTGGGCCCGCCGGACCGGGCGACTGGAGTCACCTGCCCGTCGCGAGGCGTTCACCTCGGCTCCCTAGCCTCCGCGCGTGCTCGACACGACGCTGGTCCGCTACCTGCTGATCGGCGCGTTCACCTTCACCCTCGACCTCGCGGTGCTCACCGCCGTCCGCAGCGGGCTCGGCTGGCCGCTGCCGGTCGCGATCACCCTCGGGTACGCCGTCGCTGTCACGACCAACTACCTGCTCAACCGGGTGCTCACGTTCGGCTCCCACGCGCCGGTCGGGCCGGAGAGCCTGCGCTACGCCGGCGCCGTCGCCGTGAACTTCGGCGTCGTGCTGCTGGGGGTGACCACCGGCCTGGCGGCGCTCGGCGTGCCGTACCAGGTCGCGCGCGTCGCGGCCGGGAGCGCCGAGGCGGTGTTCCTGTACTGCGCGCTGCGGTGGTTCGTGTTCGCGGGCGCCCGCCACGATGATCGGGAGCATGCAGAGCGCGCACCTGCCGGCTGACGACCTCGACCTCCTCGTCGTCCGGCTGCGCGCGGCCGGCTGCGTGTTCGCCGAGGAGGAGGCCGGCCTCCTGGTCGAGGCCGCCGCGGACCCGGCCGCGCTCGAGTCGCTCGTCCGACGCCGCGAGGCGGGCGAGCCCCTGGAGCAGCTGGTCGGGTGGGTCGGGTTCTGCGGGCTCCGGCTGGCCGTGGCCCCGGGCGTCTTCGTGCCGCGACAGCGCACGGCGCTGCTGGTGCACGAGGTCGCCGCCCTCGTCGGGCCGGGCGACGTGGTGGTCGACCTCGGCTGTGGCGTGGGCGCGATCGCGGCCGCGGTCCGGGCCGCCGTACCCGGCGTCGAGGTGTACGCCGCCGACGTGGACCCCGTCGCCGTGGCGTGCGCCCGGCGCAACCTGCCGCCGGAGCGGGTCCTCGAGGGCGACCTCTACGACGCCCTCCCCGACCACCTGCGGGGCCGCGTGGCGGTCGTCGCCGCGAACGCGCCGTACGTCCCGTCCGAGGCGATCGCGCTGATGCCGCGGGAGGCCCGCGACCACGAGCACCGGGTCGCCCTCGACGGCGGGCCTGACGGGCTGGACGTGCAGCGGCGGGTGGTCGCCGGCGCCCCCGACTGGCTGCGTGCGGGCGGCCACGTCCTCGTGGAGACCGGGCGCACCCAGCTGCCGGGGACCGAGGCGGCGCTGCGGGCAGCCGGGTTCGCGGTGACCTTCCGCGTGGACGACGAGACCGGCGGCGTGGTCGCGCGCGGGTCGGCGTCTGAGGGCGACGGTCTGGAACGCGCCTCCGCCACGACCTAGACTCCGCTCCGGCGACGGCTCCCATCCCCATGTGCGCCGCAGCCCCGGTGGGGGGTGGCTGCGTTCGGGAGCCGTCGCTCTCGGGCCTCAGCGCAGGCTGACCAGCCCGGGAACGCGAAGGGTGTCCTCGGAGAAGCCGGGGCCGGAGCCGTTCCTCTCCTGGGTGTAGGTCACGGCCCGCAGCACTCCGGCGACGCTCGGGAGGCACTCGTTCCCCAGGTCGACCCGGACCGTCCCGGTGCGCCTGGCCACGCTCACGTCGACGGCACACATGGTGGTGAGCCCGAGGACGGCGTTGCCGGTGCGGTGCTGGGGGTTGGCCAGCACGTCGAGCACCACGCTGTCGCGACCGGGCTTGCGCAGCTGCACGGTGACGACCTGGTCGAAGTTCCTGGAGCGGGTGATGCGGGCGATCCGGAAGGTGAACCGCACGCCGTCACCGCGTCGGGCGACCCGGAACTGCTCGAGGTCGATGGTCCGGCGCTGGCCCGTGGTCGGCTTGGTGCCGCCGCCGTCGAAGATGACCACGTCGCCGATCGGGTCGGGCTGTCGGACGGGCAGGTCGTCGGTCGCCGCGGTGGACGACGGTACGGCGGACACCGTGGCGGCGACCGCGAGCAGGACGGAGCGGAGCATCACGCCCCGGATCGTCGCACCTCGGCGCCGTCCGATCGCGCAAGCGCGTCGGCGAGCACCGCCGCCAGCGGCGCCGGGACCTCGTCGGCGGCGAGCGCGGCCACGAGCAGCCGCCCGTAGCGGACCTTGCGGCCGGAGCCCGCGCCGAAGAAGCGGTGCAGCTGGTCCTCGGTGCGCCAGGTGCGCTGGGCCGGCTGCCGCTGGAGCACGCGGAACGAGTCGAGGTCCCGCTCCGCGTCCAGCACCGCCTCCACCCGGGCGACGCCCAGCGCGCGGATCAGCTCGTCCTCCAGGTCGCGGTCGCAGCAGTGGAACCCGAGCGCCGCCAGCCCCACCCGCCCGGGTCCCACGACCAGGCCGGCCCGCTCGAGGCCGCCCCGGACGAACCGCTCCTCGCCCGCGTCGTACAGCCCGGTGAGGTGGAGCCCGCGGCCGGGCGGCCCGAGCTCGGCGGCGTACCGCGCGAGGTTGGTGATGCCACCCATCGCCACCACGGCCACGCCGCGGTCCTCGGGCTCGACGTGCCCGGCCTCGGCCAGCGCGAGCACCGCCTCGCGGTCGCTCTCGCCCTCGACCAGCAGCGCGACCCGCGGGCTCACCGGTCCAGGCTGCCGTAGAGGTCGCCGTCCGCCCCGGCGTCGCGGAGGAAGAACACCCGTCGCCCCTCGTGCTCGATCCACCGGAACCCGGGCCCCTCGACAGCCTCGTCCGGCTCCACGTCCTCGAAGGTCTCGACGCGGTGCTTGCCCCGGCGGCAGACCCGCGGCAGCACCCACTGCTCGAACCAGCCGCGCAGGTGGTCGAAGGCCGACTCCTGGAACGCGTACGCCGCGTCCTCGGCCCCGCCGTCCGCGTTGGGGTAGGCCGGCCGGGTCACCTGCAGCAGGAGGTGGTGCTCGCAGAACATCCCGGCGTACCGCGACTGGCGCTGCACGTCCCAGGGGATCGCCACGCGGTCACCCTAGTTCGGCCCGCCCTCGACGAACTCCGCGACCAGCGCGTTGACGACGTCGGGCCGCTCGACCTGGAGGAAGTGGCCGGCGTCGGCGACCAGCACGAACCGCGCGGTGCCGGGCAGCCGCCCGGCCGCGTGCTCGGCGTACCCCCGCTGCAGGCAGCCGTCGTCGGCGCCGTGCAGGCAGAGCTGCGGGACCGTCGGGATGCCGTCGAGGGTCCGCGCCCACGGTCGGTACGCCGGCGGCACCCGCCACGGCGCCCGGATCGCCCGGTAGTAGCCGACCGCCGCCCGCACGTGCTCGCGGGTCGGCCACGACGCGCGGACCAGGGCGACGTCCTCGGCCGCGTCGTAGCCCGGCGACCAGTCGCGCCACAGCCTCGGCAGCCAGTGGTCCACGGTCCGCTCGGGCAGCGCCGGCAGCTGGTTGAACAGCGTGTACCAGCTGAGCCGGAGCTGTCGTGGCACCAGCCGGACCGGCGCACCGTTCATCGCCCCCAGCGGCGGGACCGCGAGCGTCACGACCCGCCGGTACGGCGAGTCCGGGTGGGCGCCGAGCGCGTTCGCGATGATCGCGCCCCAGTCGTGGCCGACGAGGACGGTCCGGTCGTCGCCGCCGAGCTCGCCGTGGAGCGCGACGGCGTCGGCGGCCAGCGCGCCCACGTGGTAGCTGCTCGCCAGGCCGCTGGGTGCGTAGCCCCGGAGGAACGGCGCGACCACCCGCCACCCGAGCCCGGCCAGGTGCGGACCGAGGTACCGCCACGTCCAGGCCGTGTCGGGGAAGCCGTGCAGCGCCACCACCAGCGGCCCGTCGGCCGGGCCCCAGGCCAGGCACGACAGGCGGACGTCGGGCAGCGCGACCTCGAGGACCTCTGGCTCCACGCCCCCATTGTCGGCACGATCGGCTCGGGACCGCGCGGAGTCCGCTCCGGGCGTGCCCGGAGTGCGCTAGGCGGTGGCGAAGGCCTGCTCGCCGAGCAGCTGCAGCGTCTCCTCGGGCGTGGTCGGGTGGAACTTGGCCGCGCGGATGTCCCGATAGCTTCGCTCCACGACCGAGCCACGGAAGAACGCGGGCCCGCCGGCGACCTCCATGGCCAGGTCGCACACCTCGATGCCGGCGAGGGCGATCTCGCGCTTGGCGAGCATGACCGCCGCGACCGTGTCCATCGACGGCGCCGGATCCGGGCCGACCACGTCGAGGGCCGCGTCCAGGCTCCAGCTCGCGACCTGCAGCCGGTGCCGCATCTGCCCGACCTGGCGACGCACGAGCGGGTCGTCCGCCCGGCGGCGCACCGACTCGACCGCCGCCGCGTAGGCCGCCTCGGCCACGCCGAGGTAGGCGGCCGAGACGATCGGGAAGGCGATGCTGCCGATGACCTGGAGCGGAGGGTCGAGGACGCCGTGCGGCCGGTTGGCCAGCACCCGCTCGTCGGGCACGAACACGTCCTCGAGCACGATGTCGTTGCTCGCGGTGCCGCGCATGCCGAGGGTGTCCCAGTTGTCCAGGACGCGCACGCCCTCGGAGGCGAACGGCACGGCCAGGTTGAGCACGCGCAGCCCCTGCTCGGGGTCCTCGTAGGTGGCCATCGTCGACATCACCGTGCCGGCGGTGGACTGGCTGGCGAACCGCTTGTGCGCGGTCACCCGGTAGCCGCCCTCGACCTTGGTCGCGGTGCCGCGGGGGTGCGTCCAGTCGCCGCCGCCGGTCGAGACCAGGACGAGCCCGTCCTCGGCGACCTTGCGCAGCGTCGCCTCGGCGCCGGGCATCCCGCGCCGGTAGCGCCAGGCGGTGAAGCAGACGACGTGCTGGTGCATGGAGCTGGCCAGCGCGGTCGAGCCGCAGTGGTGCGCCAGCTCGCGCTGGAGGGCGGCGAGCTCGCGGTTGTCGGCGCCGAGCCCGCCGAGCTCGGTCGGTACGCCGGCCGCGAGCAGCCCGGCGTCTCGCAGGGCCTCGAGCGACTCGGACACGAAGGTGCCGTCGGCGTCGTGGCGGGCCGCGTGCTGCTCGAGCACCGGCGCGACGGAGGCGGCGCGGTCGAGCACGGATGCCCTGGGTCAGGTGGGTGCGGGGTTCGTCGATGATCGTCATGCCAGTAGCGTCCGCGCGCGGCCGCGGCGTACCCAGTGCAGGTTCTGGACCTGCCCGGTACAACTTCTGGACTACCGCAGCCGGTCTCGCACTGGAAGCATGTGGCCATGCCGGACTACGGACGCTTCTGTCCGGTCGCGCTGGCCACCGATGTGCTCGCCGACCGCTGGACGCCGATGATCGTGCGCGAGCTGGTGCTCGGGAACACCCGCTTCAACGACATCGCGCGCGGGCTGCCCGGGATCTCGCGCACGCTGCTGTCCCAGCGGCTGCGACACCTCGAGAAGCGCGGGGTGGTCGAGCGCTGGCCCGTGCCGGGCGGGCGGGCTCCCAGCACCAGGTCAGCGAGTACCACCTCACGCCGGCCGGCAAGGACCTCGAGCGCGTCATCGACGCGCTGGGCCGCTGGGCGATCGAGTGGCTCTTCGACGAGCTCTACCCGCAGGAGGTGGACCCGCACACGCTGATGTGGTGGATGCACCGCCGCACCGACCCCACGGCGTTCCCCGAGGGCCGGGTGGTGCTCGAGTTCGCGTTCACCGCGCCGGACCCCGAGACCGTGTGGCTGGTGCTCGAGCGCGGGGAGGTGTCGGTCTGTCACCAGCACCCCGGCTTCGACACCGACGTCCACCTGCGTGCCACGACCGCGACGTACAGCGCCGTCTTCAACGGGCTGCGCACCTGGCCGGACGCCGTGCGCTCGGGTGACCTCGAGGTGGTCGGGCCGTCCAGGCTGGTGCGGGGCGTGCCGACCTGGTTCCTCTGGAGCCCGTGGGTCGAGGTGACCCGCGAGCGGGTGAGCCGGGCCTGAGGCCCACTACCCTGCCCGCGTGGAGGGCACGGTGGTCGTGGTCGGCGGCGCGAACGTCGACGTCAAGGCGCGGACCACCGCGCGCCTCGTGGCGGCGACCAGCAACCCCGGCACCGTGGTCCGGACCCCGGGCGGGGTCGGCCGCAACATCGCCGAGAACCTCGCCCGGCTCGGCGGGCGGGTCGCCCTGGTGTCGGTCGTGGGCTCCGACCCCGACGGCGACTGGCTGCTCCAGGAGACGGCGCTGGCCGGTGTGGACGTCGCGCCGGTGCTCCGGGGCGGACGGACCGGACGGTACGTCGCGGTGCTGGACGCCGACGGTGACCTCGTGGCCGGGGTCTCCGACATGGCCGCGACCGACGCCGTCACGCCCGAGGTGCTCGACCACGACCTGCTCCGCTCCGCCGCCCTCGTCGTGGTCGACGGCAACCTCCCGGTCCCGACGGTCGACGCGGTGCTGGCCCTCGGGGTCCGCGTCGTCATCGACCCGGTGAGCGTGGCCAAGGCAGCGCGGATATCCCCTCTGTTGAGCGGGAAACGGCCGGTCTTCGCGATCACGCCCAACCAGGACGAGCTCGCCGCGATGGGCTCGGTGGCCGACCTGCACCGACGCGGCGTCGAGGTCGTCTGGGTGCGCCGCGGCCCCGCCGGGTCGCTGCTCAGCACGCCGGAGGGGGAGGTCGACCTGCCCGCGCCCGCGGTCACCCCCGTCGACGTGACCGGGGCCGGAGACGCGATGCTCGCGGCGTTCTGCCACAGGGTGCTCGCCGGCGACGCCCTGGCCGAGGCCGCGGCGTACGGGCACCGGGCCGCCGCCCTCACCGTGGCCAGCCCGCACACCGTCGTCCCCGACCTCCACGAGAGGATGGCGCCGTGATCCAGCTGACCGACGAGGTGGCCGAGGCGGTGGACGCCGGCCGCCCGGTGGTCGCGCTGGAGAGCACGATCATCAGCCACGGGATGCCTTACCCGCAGAACGTCGCGATGGCGACCGAGGTGGAGGGCATCGTGCGCGACCACGGAGCGGTGCCGGCGACAGTGGCGGTGCTGGGCGGCGTACCTCGCATCGGGTTGTCGGCCGACGACCTCGAGCTGCTGGCGAGCGACCCGGCGGTGGCGAAGGTGAGCGTGCGCGACCTGCCCTCGGTCATCGCGCGCGGCGGCCACGGCGCCACCACGGTCGCGTCGACGATGCGGCTGGCCGCGCTTGCGGGCATCCGGGTGTTCGTGACGGGCGGCCTGGGCGGCGTGCACCGCGGCGCGGCGACCAGCTTCGACGTCTCCGCGGACCTGACCGAGCTGTCCCGCACGCCGGTGTGCGTCGTCTCCGCCGGGGTGAAGAGCATCCTCGACATCGGCCTCACCCTCGAGACGCTCGAGACCCTCGGCGTACCCGTGCTGGTGGACGGCAGCGACGAGTTCCCGTCGTTCTACTCGCGCGGCAGCGGCTTCCCGGCGCCGCTGCGCGCCGACGGACCCGACGAGATCGCGGCCGTGATGGACGCCGCGTGGTCCCTCGGCCTGACCTCGGGCGTGGTCGTCGCTCACCCGATCCCCGAGGCCGACGAGATCCCGGCCGCCGAGATCTCCGACGTCATCGCACGGGCCCTGGCCGACCTCGACGAGCGTGGCATCGCCGGCCGGGACGCCACGCCGTACCTCCTCGGCCGCATCGTCGAGCTCACCGACGGCGCCAGCCTCACAGCCAACATCGCCCTGGTCCGCGAGAACGCGCGGGTCGGCGCGGAGATCGCGGTCCGGTACGCCGCGCTCCGCCCCTAGCGGGTACCGGCGTCCACGTGCCGTCCACCTCTCTCATGGTCTTCACCCGCGACCTGCGGGTGCACGACCATCCGGCGCTCCGGGCCGCGGCCGGCTCCGACCGGGTGGTCCCGCTCTTCGTGCTCGACACCGGGATCCTGAGGTCGGACTACACCAGCCCCAACCGGGCGACCTTCCTCACCGGCTGCCTGGCCGACCTCGACCGCTCGCTGGCCGAGCGGGGGTCGGGGCTGGTCGTGCGCCGCGGCGCCTTCGTCGCCGAGGTGGCGAAGGTGGCCGACGAGGTGGGCGCCGAGGTCGTGCACGTCTCGGCCGACCACAGCGGGTACGCCCAACGCCGGCTGCGCGACCTGCGCGACCGGCTCGGGCGCGAGGGTCGCGAGCTGGTCGTCCACGACGGGCTCACCGTCGTCGCACCGGGAGTGGTGACGCCGTCGGGCAAGAGCCACTACGGGGTCTTCTCGCCGTACTTCCGCGCCTGGGAGCGCGCCGAGCACCGCGCGCCGACCGGTGCCCCGCGCAAGCTCGCGTCGCCGCGGCTGGCCCGGGGCCGGGTGCCCGGGGCCGACGCGCTCGCCGCGGGCGCTCGGGCGCCCGACCTCCCGGAGCCGGGCGAGACCGCCGCCCGGAGGCGGATGTCCTCGTGGCTGCGCAGCCACGTCGAGGAGTACGACGAGCGCCACGACGACCTGCCCGGCGACGCCACCTCGCGCCTGTCGGCGTACCTCCACTTCGGCTGCCTGAGCCCGGCCGAGCTCGTGGCGCGAGCCGGCACCTCCCCGGGCGCGCAGGCGTTCGTGCGTCAGCTCGCGTGGCGGGACTTCAACCTCCAGCTGCTGGCGGCCCGGCCCGAGGTCGCGCACGAGGACCTGCGACCCAAGGGCGACCGCTGGCACCGGGGTGGTGGCGACCTCGACGCCTGGCGGGCCGGCCGCACGGGGATCCCGATCGTCGACGCCGGGATGCGGCAGCTGCTGCGCGAGGGGTGGCTGCACAACCGGGCCCGCCTGATCGTGGCGAGCTTCCTGACCAAGCACCTCTACGTCGACTGGCGGCTCGGCGCCGCGCACTTCCTCGAGCACCTGGTCGACGGGGACATCGCCAACAACCAGCTCAACTGGCAGTGGGTGGCCGGAACCGGTGCCGACTCGCGCCCCAACCGCGTGCTCGCGCCGCTGCGCCAGGCCCAGCGGTTCGATCCCGACGGCACCTACGTGCGGCGGTACGTCGAGGAGCTGGCCGGCGTCGAGGGCGCCGCCGTGCACCAACCGTGGGCGCTGCCCGACGACGTCCGCGCGGAGCTGGACTACCCCGCGCCGCTGGTCGACCTGGCCGAGGCCCGCGAGCGGTTCCTCGCCCATCGTCAGTCCGGCTGAGCCGGCAAACGGAGTAGTTTCGGGGACATGAGCTCCTCCCCCTTCGACGAGGCCGACGAGGCCGACGTGTCGGAGCAGCAGCGCCCGGTGGTCGACGACGACGACGACGGCCGGACCGCGCCCCCGTCGCTCGACCAGGACCAGGCCAACGAGGCCGACGTGCTGGAGCAGGGTGCGGAGGTCGGCGAGGACGAGGAGTACTAGGAGCCGGTCACCACCGGTCGTGCACCAGGGGCCGGATCCGCTCGTCGTAGAGCTCGCGGACGCCGGCGAGCAGGGCCTCGTCCAGCGGTGCGGCCGTGCCGGCCGCGGCGTTGGCCAGCGCCTGCTCGCGGTGCCGGGCACCCGGGATGACGGTCGTCACGCCCGGCTGCTGCCAGTCCCACGCGATCGCGGCCTGGGCCGGGGTGAGGCCCGGGGCGTGCGCGTCGACCAGGGCGGAGAAGGCCGAGGCGGCGGCCAGGCCGGTCTCCCACGGCACCCCGGAGAAGGTCTCCCCCACGTCGAAGGCGCTGCCGTCGCGGTTGTAGCTGCGGTGGTCGTCGGCGGCGAACGTCGTCGACGACGAGTAGCGACCCGAGAGCAGCCCCGAGGCCAGCGGCACCCTCGCGATGATGCCGACCCCCGCGGCGTACGCGGCCGGCAGGACCTGCTCGAGCGGCTTGAGCCGGAACGCGTTCAGGATGATCTGCACCGAGGCGACGCCGGGTCGCGAGATCGCCGACAGGGCCTGGTCGCACGTCTCGACCGACACGCCGTACGCCGCGATCGAGCCGTCCTCGACGAGCGCATCGAGGGCGTCGTACGTCGCGTCGTCGTCGATGACGGCACTGGGCGGGCAGTGCAGCTGCACCAGGTCCAGCCGCTCCGTGCCGAGGTTGCGGCGCGAGCGGTCGACCCAGGCCCGGAAGGCCTGCGGTGTGTAGCTCTCGGGGACCTGCTCGGCCCGACGGCCCATCTTGGTGGCGACGGTGAACCCGGCGGAGGGGTGCGCGGCCACGAAGGCGCCCACGACCTGCTCGCTGCGGCCGTCGCCGTAGACGTCGGCGGTGTCGTAGAACGTCACGCCGGCCGAGGCCGAGGCCTCCAGCACGTCGCGGGCCTCGGCCTCGGTCACCTCTCCCCAGTCGGCGCCGAGCTGCCAGGTGCCGAGCCCGACGACCGAGACGTCACGGCCGGTGCTGCCGAGGGTGCGTTGCTCCATGCGCCCAGCGTTCCACGGCACTACCGCACCTCGACCAGCCGGGCGTCGACGGCGGCGGGGCTGAGCACGTGGTCGAGGGCCATCGCGGCACACCCGACGACGCCCGCCCGGTCCCCGAAGGTCGAGGGCAGGAACTGCAGGTCGCGGGTGGCCAGCGCCGAGGAGCGCGCGTAGACGCTCTCGCGGATGCCGGCCGTGTAGACGTCGAAGGCGGCGGCCATGTCACCGCCCACCACCACGGCCTGCGGGTTGAGCAGGTTGATCGCCGTGGCCAGCACCTCACCGAGCTGGCGGCCGCTCTCGCGCAGCAGCGCCTTGGCCTCGGGGTCGCCGCCGGTCGCCTGCCCGACCAGGTCGCGGATGTGGGTCACCGGCCGCCCGGCCTCCCGGCTCGCGGCGACCAGCGCCCAGCCCCCGGCCAGGGTCTCGAGGCACCCGTGGTCACCGCAGCGGCAGGGCCGGCCCGCAGCCGCGTCGACCTTGGTGTGGCCGATCTCGCCGGCCCCGCCGAGGTGGCCGGAGACGACGTGGCCGCCGGCGATGATGCCGAGACCGAGGCCGGTGGAGGCCTTGAGCACCAGCAGGTCGTCGATGGACCGGGCGTGGCCCAGCCGCTCGGAGCGGGCCAGCACGTCCGCGTCGTTCCCGACGTAGACGGGGGCGGACGTCACCTCGGCGAGGTACGGCGCCAGCTCGGCACCCTCCCACGAGGCCAGGACCGGGGAGTCGATGCAGACACCGCGGACCGGGTCGATGGTGCCGGGCAGGCTGAGCCCCACCCCGAAGACCGGGCGGTCGCCCCGCGGGGCGGCCTCGGCGAGCAGTCGGCGCAGCTGGTCGGCCACGCCGGGCATGACGACCTCGGGACCGGCGCCCTCCTCGTGGTCGAGCGAGGACGCGCCGAGCTCGACCCCCGCGAGGTCGGCGACCGCGACCTGCGAGCGCGACCGGCCCACGGCGGCCGCCAGCACCACCCCGGCGCCGGCGTCGAAGACGAGGCTGCCCGGCGGCCGGCCGCCCGTGGAGGCCAGCTCCTCGCCCACCGCGACCAGGCCGGCCTCGGCCAGCGCGGAGACCCGCGCCACCACCGCGGTGCGCGACAGGCCGGTGATCCGGCGCAGGTCGGAGCGCGTGGCGGCGCGCCCCGAGCGCAGCAGCTCGAGGACCTCCCCGGCCGACTCGTTCACGTCTCGATCCTAAAGCTCGGCTTCTTTTGTTCGAAAAATGCCTAAGTATGCTTGCGGAAGACCCACTTGGGTTCCTACCGTTGAGGCATGACCCTGCCGACGAGCGAGCTGGCCACCGTGCTGCCGCCCTGCGACGTCACGGTCGTCGGCGGCACCGGCGACCTCGCGCTCCGCAAGCTGCTGCCCGCGCTCTACCAGAGCGAGCGGCGCCGGGAGCTCGCCCCCGGGACCCGCGTGATCGGGGCCTCCCGCTCCCCCCTCGACGACGAGGGCTACCGCGCCGAGGTCCGCGCGGCGCTCGGTCGGCACGTGCCGCCCACCGAGCTGGACGAGGCCGTGGTGACCCGGCTCCTCGCCCGGGTGCAGCACGTCGAGGTCGACGCCGACTCCCCCGAGGGCTGGCACCTGCTGCACGCGCTCCTCAAGGACGCGCCGGCCGACGCCGAGCGGGTCCGGGTCTTCTACCTCGCCGTGGCCGCTCGGCTGTTCGGCCCGATCTGCCAGCAGCTCGAGGCGATCGGCGTCGTCGAGCCGACGTCGCGAGTGGTGCTGGAGAAGCCGCTCGGCACCGACCTGGCCTCGGCCCGGCTGGTCAACGACGCAGTGGGGCGGGTCTTCGCGGAGTCGCAGATCTTCCGGATCGACCACTACCTCGGCAAGGAGAGCGTGCAGAACCTGCTGGTGACCCGGTTCGCCAACACCTTCCTCGAGCCGCTGTGGAACTCGCGGTGGATCGACCACGTGCAGATCACCGCCGCCGAGACGCTCGGCGTCGGTGACCGCGGCGGCTACTACGACCACGCGGGCGCGCTGCGCGACATGGTGCAGAATCACCTGCTCCAGCTGCTCTGCCTCGTCGCCATGGAGCCGCCGACGTACGTCGGCCGGGAGACCGTGCGCGACGAGAAGCTCAAGGTGCTCCAGGCCCTCAAGCCGATGGCCGCCGAGGACGTCGACCGCGACACGGTCCGCGGCGCCTACGGCCAGGGCGTCGTCGACGGCGGCGTCGTCACGTCGTACGTCGAGGACCTCGGCCACCCCAGCCGTACCGAGACGTTCGCGGCGCTCCGCGTCGAGGTGCAGAACTGGCGCTGGGCGGGGGTGCCCTTCTACCTGCGCACCGGCAAGCGGATGGACCGGCGGGCCTCCGAGATCGTCGTGGTCTTCAAGGCGCCGCCGCACGCGATGTTCCCCGGCAGCGAGGGAGCGACCGAGCCCAACCGGCTGCACATCCGGGTGCAGCCCGACGAGGGCATGCACCTGCACATGACCGTCAAGGAGCCGGGACCCGGCGGCATCCGGCTGCGGCCGGTCTCCCTCGACCTGAGCTACGCGACCGCGTTCGACGCGGTCTCGCCGGACGCCTACGAGCGGCTGCTCCTCGACGTCATCAAGGGCAACCCCACGCTGTTCATGCGGCGCGACGAGGTCGAGGCCGCGTGGGCGTGGGTCGAGCCGATCCTGCGGCGGTGGGAGAGCTCCCCCGGCCGCCCGAAGCGCTACCCGGCCGGCACCAGCGGACCGACCGCGGCCGCCACGCTCCTCGAGCGCGACGGCCGGACCTGGCAGGAGGACGACCAGTGAACCCGACCCACCCCGCCGTCGCGGACGTCACCGCGCGGCTCACCCGGCGCAGCCGCCAGACCCGCGCGGCCTACCTGGCCCGCACCCAGGTCGCGGCCGAGTCCGGCCCCGCCCGCGGTCGGCTCGCCTGCGCCAACCTCGCCCACGGCTTCGCCGCGTCCGACGCGCCGGCCAAGGCCGCGCTCCGTGGGCGCACCAAGCCGAACCTGGCCATCG
The DNA here is from genome assembly GCA_963791175.1 of uncultured Actinomycetota bacterium. Taxonomy (GTDB): domain Bacteria; phylum Actinomycetota; class Actinomycetes; order Propionibacteriales; family Nocardioidaceae; genus Nocardioides. The sequence goes on along the minus strand of CAWBRC010000002.1, from coordinate 44,202 downwards.
TCACCAGCTACAACGACATGCTCTCGGCGCACCAGCCGTTCGGCGAGTACCCGCCGGTCCTCAAGCGGGCCGCGGTCCGCGCCGGCGGGATCGCCCAGGTGGCCGGGGCCGTGCCCGCGATGTGCGACGGCATCACCCAGGGCCGCGACGGGATGGAGCTCTCGCTCTACAGCCGCGACGTGATCGCGATGTCGACCGCCATCGCGCTCTCCCACGACATGTTCGACGGCGCGCTCCTGCTGGGCGTCTGCGACAAGATCGTGCCCGGCCTGCTGATCGGCGCCCTGTCGTTCGGCCACCTCCCGACGGTCTTCGTTCCCGCCGGCCCGATGGCCTCCGGGCTGCCGAACGGCGAGAAGGCGCGGATCCGCCAGCTGTACGCCGAGGGGAAGGTCGGCCGCGACGAGCTGCTCGAGGCCGAGGCGGCGTCGTACCACTCGCGCGGGACGTGCACCTTCTACGGCACCGCGAACTCCAACCAGCTCCTCATGGAGGTGCTCGGCCTCCACCTGCCGGGCTCGTCGTTCGTGAACCCGGACACGCCGCTGCGCGAGGCGCTCACCGACGCCGCGGCTGCGCGCGCGGTGGCGATCACCCGCCAGGGCGGCGAGCCCACGCCGATCGCCGAGGTCGTCGACGAGAAGGCGGTGGTCAACGCGTGCGTCGCCCTGCTGGCCAGCGGCGGGTCGACCAACCACACGCTCCACCTGGTCGCCATCGCGCGTGCGGCCGGCATCCAGCTGACCTGGCAGGACCTCTCGGACCTGTCGGCCGTGGTCCCGCTGCTGTGCCGGATCTACCCCAACGGGCCGGCCGACGTGAACCACTTCCACGCCGCCGGCGGCATCGCGTTCCTGGTGCACACCCTGCTGCGCGCCGGGCTGCTGCACGAGGACGTGACCACGGTGATGGGCCGCGGGCTGTCGACGTACACCCGCGAGCCGGTGCTGCGCGGTGGCGTGCTGACGTGGGAGGAGGGGCCGAAGCAGAGTCTCGACCTCGACGTGCTGCGGCCGGCCGACGCGCCGTTCGCCCCCGACGGCGGCCTCAAGGTGCTCGGCGGCCCGCTCGGCACGGCCGTGGTGAAGACCTCGGCGGTCCGGCCCGAGCACCGGGTCGTGACGGCGCCGGCGTTGGTCTTCGACGGCCAGGCCGACTTCCTCGCAGCCTTCTCGGAGGGCCGGCTCGACGGCCGCGACCTCGTGGCGGTGATCCGCTACCAGGGCCCGGCCGCGAACGGCATGCCCGAGCTGCACAAGCTGACCCCCGCGCTCGGCGTGCTCCAGGACCGGGGCCAGCGGGTGGCGATCGTGACCGACGGCCGCATGTCCGGCGCCTCGGGCAAGGTCACGGCCGCCATCCACGTCACACCGGAGGCCGCGCTCGGGGGTCCGCTCTCCCGGCTCCGCGACGGTGACGTGATCACGGTCGACGCCGACGCCGGCGTGCTCGACGTGGCCGCCGGCGACGCCCTCCACGAGCGCGAGGCCACCGGACGCCCGCCCTCCGCCGAGGAGTTCGTCGGGACCGGACGCGAGCTGTTCGCCGCGTTCCGGGCCACCGTCGGCCCGGCCGACCAGGGCGCGAGCATCTTCCCGTCCCACCTGTCCACCGAGGAGGTGGCCCTTGTCCAGCCGGTCTGAGCGAGCCGGCTCGCTCCTCGACGTCGTCCCGGTGTTGCCGGTGGTGGTGCTCGAGCGCCGCGAGGACGCCGTCCCGGTGGCCCGCGCGCTCGTGGCCGGCGGGCTGCCCGCCATCGAGCTGACCCTCCGCACACCCGTGGCGCTCGACGCCATCCGGGCCATCCGCGACGAGGTGCCGGAGATCCTCGTGGGGGCCGGGACCGTGGTCACCCCGGGCCAGGCCAAGGAGGCGCTGGACGCCGGCGCCGGCTTCCTGGTCTCGCCGGGGTCCACGCCCGCGCTGGTGGCGGCCATGGCCGACACCGGCCTGCCGTTCCTGCCCGGCACGTCCACCGTGTCCGAGGTGCTGGCCGCGCTCGAGCTCGGGCTGAGCGAGCTGAAGTTCTTCCCGGCCGAGGCGTCGGGCGGCACGGCGTACCTGCGCTCGGTCGCGGCGCCGGTGCCGGCCGCCCGCTTCTGCCCGACCGGCGGGATCACCCCGGCCTCGGCGCCCGACTACCTCGCCCTGCCCAACGTCGGCTGCGTCGGCGGCTCGTGGCTGACCCCGGCGGACGCCGTGCGCCGGGGCGACTGGGCCGCGATCACCGGCCTGGCCGCGCAGGCCGCCGCGCTCGCGACGGCCTGAGGGCCGGTCAGCCGCTGCCGGTGCCGTCCTCGCGGACGTGCTCCCAGATCGGGCAGTCCGCGGCGTGCCACTCCCGCACCCACGTCTCACCCGCCTCCGGGTGCTCGAAGAGCTCGAGGTGCCAGTGCTGACAGTCCTCGCACGGCCAGACCGGCTCGCCGTACTCCCAGTACGGCCAGTCGAACGGCAACACCGTTCCGTGCGGGCCACGATGGCGTGACGTAGCGCCCATGGCAGTTCCGACCCCCCGACCGAGAACTGTGGTGTGCAAGCGGGCGAACTGTCCCACACGAACGTGAGACCGCACACCGTTCGCCACACCGGTCTGGCGTAGTAGTACTTTCAACCGACGGCGGCATCGCCCGAAAGACCGCACTCCCGAGGCTCGAGGACCGACCAATGCCAGCCCGCCCGACCGCGCTCGTGACCGGCAGCACGTCGGGCATCGGCGCGGCCCTCGCGCGGCGGCTGGCCGCCGACGGGATGCATGTCGTGGTGCACTCGCGGCACAGCGCCGCCGAGGGCGAGCGGCTCGCCGAGGAGCTGGGCGGGAGCTACCTGCGCGCCGACCTCGAGGACCTCGCCGGCACCCAGCGCGCGGTCGAGGACGCCCTGGCCGAGCTCGGCCGCCTCGACGTGCTGGTCAACAACGCGGCGGTCAGCTGGCCGATCCCGCACGACGACCTGGCCGCGGCCGGCCCCGAGGTGTGGCAGCAGGTGCTCACGGTCAACCTCGTGGCGCCATGGGTGATCACCACCGTCGCCACGCCGTACCTGCGGCGGAGCGAGCGGGCCGGCGGCGGGTGCGTCGTCAACGTCACCAGCCACGCGGGCGTCCGGCCCAAGGGCTCGTCGGTGCCGTACGCCGCGAGCAAGGCGGCGCTCAACCACGTGACCCGCACGCTCGCCGTCGCGCTGGGTCCCGACGTCCGCGTGAACGCCGTGGCGCCCGGGCTGGTGGACACCCCGATGACCGCCGACTGGACCGACGCCCAGGAGCTCTGGTCGACCCGCGCGCCCATGCGCCGCTCGGCCACTCCCGACGACGTCGCTCACGTCGTGGCCGCACTCGTCGACAGCGCGTACCTGACCGGCGAGGTCGTGGTGGTGGACGGCGGGCTGAACCTCACCTGACGGACAGGTGTGTGCGGACCGCGCCGCGCTGCTTCACTGACCCCGTGGTGGTCATGCTGGCCTGCGGGCTGGTGCTCCTGGTCGCGACCGGCCTCGCGGTCCGCTGGCGGAGCTACGCGTTCGCACTGCCCGACTGGGCCGAGCGCGACCCGGCGGTCGCCACCCGGCCCGCCCTGCAGCTGTGCTGGCTCCTGGTCGTCGGGATGCTCACCGGCTACGCGGTGGGCGCCACCGTGGTCGGACCCGCCGGCCGCCTCGCCATGCGGCTGCTCGCCGCGACCTCCCCGGACGCCACCGGGCTCCGGACCGAGGCCGACGAGACCGTCGGGCAGATCACGGTCGCCGGCACCATCGCGTTCGTCGTGTTCGTCGGCCTCGTGGTCGGCCTGCTCGTCGGTCTCGTCTACGTCCTGGTGTCGACCGCCCTCCCGCGCGGGATCGTGGGCGGCGTGGTCTACGGGCTCGTGCTGCTCGTCGTCCTCGGCAGCGTCCTCGACCCCCTGCGAGCGGACAACGAGGACTTCGACATCGTCGGCCCCGGGTGGCTGGCCGTCGTCACGTTCGCCTCCATGGCGCTGCTGACCGGCGGGGTCGCCGCGGCGTTCGCCGGCCGGATCGCGGCGGCCCTCCCCACGCCCAGGCTGGTCTGGGCGTGGTGGCTCGTCCCCGTGGGCGCGTTCAGCGCCCTGGTGCTCGTCCTGGCACCCGTGGCCCTCGTCGTCGTGGTCGTCGGAGGCTTCGTCTTCCTCGTGACCGCGGGTCGCCGCTCGACAGGAGAGGACTCCAGGGGCAGGGGGCGCCGAGTCCTCCAGGGCGTTCTGGCGGCCGCCGTACTGGTCACGCTGCCCGGCTTCGTCCTGGCCCTCGACGACATCGTCTCGAGCTGAGGGAGAGGCGGGCTTGGAGAGCATCGACCAGTACGTCATGCGCGTGCTGCCCCGCCTCCAGCGGGCCGGCCCGGTGGGAGACATTCGTGCAGACGAGGTCGCGCACCTGGGGCGGGTCTACGCCGCCCAGGTGCAGAGCCGCCACCTGGATCTCGCGGCCCGCTGGCTCCAGTCCCGCGGGAACGGTCACTACACGATCGGGTCTGCCGGCCACGAGAGCAACGCAGCCGTCGGGCTGCTTTCTCGCGTGGATGACCCAGCGCTCCTGCACTACCGATCAGGCGCCTTCTACGCGGCCCGCGCTGCTGCGGGTGGGTCGGAAGACCCGATCCACGACATCTTGCTGAGCCTCACCTCGGCAGCCAGCGACCCGATCTCAGGTGGCCGCCACAAGGTGTTCGGCCACCCGGCGTTGCACATCATCCCTCAGACCTCCACGATCAGCTCCCACCTGCCACGTGCGGTGGGCCTCGCCCTGTCACTGGGCCTCGCCAAGCGCCTGCGTCGAGCCACCCCCTGGCCCGAGGATGCGCTCGTCATCTGCAGCTTCGGTGACGCGTCGGCGAACCACTCGACAGCCCTGGGGGCGATGAACGCGTCGGCGTACCTGCGGCAACGCGACGTCGATTGTCCGCTCCTTTTCGTGTGCGAGGACAACGGGATCGGCATCAGCACCAGCTCGCCACACGACTGGCCCGCAGCGATGCTGCGCAACCTTGCGGGACTCGAGTACTGGAACGTGGACGGAGACGACCCGGTCGGAACGCTGCGCAGCACCGAAGCCGCGCTCGACACCGTTCGGAAGTCACGCAGGCCGGCCGTCCTGCACCTGAACACTGTCCGCTTCATGGGCCACGCCGGCTCCGACGCGGAGCTGGCCTACCGCTCCCGCAAGGACATCGTGGGCGGCTACGCACACGACCCCCTCGTCGCGACAGCGCAGACGCTCGTGGACGCGCGTGCGATGTCGGGCGCGGACGCCCTCGAGGAGTACGAGCTGGCTCGGCAGCGGGTGATGCTCCGGGCCGAGCAGGTGCTGGAGGAGAAGCATCTCGAAAGCCGAGCGGCAGTGATGGCGCCTCTTGCGATACCAGCACACGTGCCACGCGTCTCGTCCCGCCCTGCTGACCGCGACGGGACGTGGCAGGGCCAACTACCCGAGGCCGGCCCTCCGCAGACGCTCGCGCAAGCCGTGAACGCCACCCTCATCGACCTTCTCGCAGCCCACCCGGAAGCGCTTCTCTTCGGCGAGGACGTCGCGGTCAAGGGCGGCGTGTACGGGGTCACAAGGGGTCTGCGGAAGCGCTTCGGAGGCGTCCGCGTCTTCGACACGCTGCTGGACGAGCAGACCATCCTGGGGGTGGCGCTGGGCAGCTCGCTGGCCGGCTTCGTTCCCCTACCCGAGATCCAGTACCTCGCCTACCTGCACAACGCCGAGGACCAGTTGCGCGGCGAGGCAGCCTCCCTGCGGTTCTTCTCCGCGGGCCAGTACCAGAACGGGATGGTCGTCCGCATCGCTGGCCTCGCGTACCAGCGAGGCTTCGGCGGCCACTTCCACAACGACAACTCACTCGCCGTGCTCCGCGACGTCCCGGGTCTCGTCCTTGCCATCCCGAGCCACCCTGCCGAGGCTCCCGGCCTCCTCCGCACCTGCTTCGCGCTGGCCAAGAGCGACGGCAGGGTCTGCGTGATCGTCGAGCCGATCGCTCGCTACCACACCCGCGACCTGCTCGAGGAGGGCGACGGCGGGTGGACGGCGCTCTACGACCCACCCAGCACCGGCAGCTCCGAGGCCGCGCTCGACCGTGTCACGCTGCACGGATCCGGTCGCGACGTCCTGCTCGTCACGTTCGGGAACGGCGTGTTCCTCAGCCTCCGCGCGGCAGCGCGCCTCAGCGCCGCCGGCATCGAGGCGACCGTGCTCGACCTGCGCTGGCTCTCTCCCCTCCCGTCGGCGGCGCTGCGCGAGCACGCGCGCGGCTTCGACTGCGTGCTGGTCGTCGACGAGACGCGGGCGAGCGGAGGCGTGTCCGAGGCCATCACGACGTCCCTGGTCGACGGGGAGTACCGCGGTCGCATCCGCCGCGTCTGCAGCGCAGACAGCTTCATCCCGCTCGGCCCCGCAGCCGGCACCGTGCTCCTGGGTGAGGACGAGATCGTCGAGGCCGCACTTGCCCTCGTCGGCGACGTGCGAGCGTGACCCGGCCGCGTCAGACGGTGAAGTCGACGCCTTGTGCCAGGGGCAGCTCGCCGGAGAAGTTGACCGTGTTGGTGGCACGGCGCATGTAGGCCCGCCACGCGTCGGACCCGGACTCGCGCCCGCCACCGGTCTCCTTCTCGCCGCCGAACGCGCCGCCGATCTCGGCCCCCGACGTGCCGATGTTCACGTTGACGATGCCGCAGTCGGAGCCCTCGTCGGAGACGAACAGCTCCGCCTCGGCCTGGTCGTTGGTGAACACGCTCGACGACAGGCCATGAGGTACGTCGTTGTTGATCGCGATGGCCTCGTCGAACTCGTCGTACGGCAGCACGTAGAGAAGGGGTGCGAACGTCTCGCGGCTCACGATCGGGGACTGCTCGGCGGTGCGCACGATGGCCGGCTGGACGTAGTAAGCGTGGGGTGCCTGGTCCTCGAAGACTCGGCCGCCCCCGGCGACGAGGGAGCCGCCTTCCCCGGTGGCGGTGGCCACAGCGCTCTGCATGCCTTCGTAGGCGCCGCGATGGATGAGGGGACCGACCAGGGTGCCTTCCGTCATCGGGTTGCCGATCGGGAGCCGTTCGTAGACCGACACGAGACGCTCCGTGAGCTCGTCCGCCACCGAGCGGTGCGCGATCACCCGACGCATGGTGGTGCAGCGTTGCCCGGCCGTGCCTGCCGCAGAGAAGACGATGCCGCGCACCGTGAGATCGAGGTCGGCGCTGGGGGTGACCACCGCTGCGTTGTTGCCGCCGAGCTCGAGCAGCGATCGGCCGAACCGTTCCGCCACGAGCGGGCCCACGGCACGACCCATCCGGGTCGAGCCGGTGGCGCTGAGCAACGCAACACCTGCGTGCTCGACCAGCGCCCGGCCCACGTCGGCTCCGCCGATGATCACCTGCGAGATGGCGGTCGGGGCCGCGTGCTCGGCGATCGCCCGCTGGAGTGTGGCGGCGCACGCGAGGGACGTCAGCGGCGTGAGCTCCGAGGGCTTCCAGATCACCGGATCGCCGCACACCAGGGCGACTGCCGTGTTCCAGGACCAGACTGCGGCCGGGAAGTTGAAGGCACTGATCACGCCGACGACACCCAACGGGTGCCACGTCTCCATGAGCCGGTGTCCGGGTCGCTCGGACGGCATGGTCCGCCCGTACAGCTGGCGCGACAACCCGACCGCGAAGTCGCAGACGTCGATCATCTCCTGGACCTCACCACGCGCCTCGGAGGTGATCTTCCCGACCTCGAGGCTGACCAGGGTCGCCAGGTCGTCCTTGTGCTCGGTGAGCAGCTCACCCCACCGCTTGACCAGGGCGCCGCGGGCCGGCGCCGGGACCCTGCGCCACGCTCGGAACGCGTCCTGGGCACGCTGCACGGCCTCGTCGACCGAGCTCACGTCGGCATGGGCGAGGCGGCTGATCGCCCCGCCGTTGACCGGAGTGCAGCCGACGTGTTCGCCCTGAGGGACCTGCACACCGAGGCGCGCCATTGTCGACTCAGCCAGAGCGGAGAGTTCTTCCTGGTCGGGGATGTTGGCGGCCATGGCGCTGGTCTCCTTCTCGATCACACGACGTTGAGCTCGGGCCGGCCCTCACTGTCCCGGAACCGCCGGACGTCGAGCCCGCTGACGTCAACGACAGGGGTCCTGCCAAGGTAGAGGTCGCGCACCACCTCGCCGACCGCGGGGCCCATGAGGAAGCCGTGGCCCGAGAAGCCGGTGGCGTACAGGAACCGGCTCACCTCGTCGGCCTCGCCGATCAGCGCGTTGTGGTCGGGGGTGTTCTCGTAGAGACCGGCCCACCCGCCGGCGATGCCGATGTCCGCGATGCCGGGCGCGCGGCGTTCGACGGCCTCGCCCAGCCGCGGCAGCCAGTCGTCGGAGCGCCCGAGCTTGAAGCCCGGCGTCTCGTCGGGGTCGGACATCCCGAGCAGCAGTCCTCGACCCTCACCGTGGAAGTAGAAGCTGGTCGCGAAGTCGATGGTGAAGGGCGTGGCCGGGTCGAGGCCCGGCACGGGCTCGGTGACCACGATCTGCCGTCGCAGGGGGACGACGGGCAGGTCCACTCCCGCCATGGCCCCGACGGCCCCGGCCCACGGCCCGGCCGCGCACACGACGGTGTCGGTGTCGATCGTCCCCCGGTCGGTCCGGACGCCGGTGACCGTCCCTCCGTCGACGTCGATGTCGACCACGGCGGTGCCGCGGAGGAGCCGGGCGCCGGCCCTGCGCGCCGCCGCGGCGTAGCCCAGCACCACCGACTCCGGAGTGCAGTGACCGTCGGTGGGCGAGTACGCCGCCGCGAGGAGCCCCTCGGTGCTGATGAGGGGCGACCGCCGCTGCGCCTCGTCGACCTCGACCATCCGGCTGGGCACGCCGAGCTCGTTCTGGAGCGCCACGTTCCTCTCGAACGCCGCCACGTGCTCGGGCCGGTCGAGCAGGAAGAGGTAGCCGACCTGGTGCAGGTCGATCTCCTGGTCGAACTCCTCGCGGAAGTGCTCGAAGGTGTGCAGGCTCCGCAACCCGAGCTCGATGTTCACTGCGTCCGAGAACTGTGCGCGCACCCCTCCCGCGGCCTTGCTCGTGGACCCCGAGCCGAACTCGTCCTTGTCGACGAGCACCACGCCCCGCACCCCCGCCTTCGCGAGGTGGTAGGCCGTGCTCAGGCCCACGACTCCGCCGCCGATGACGACGACGGAGGCCGAACGTGGGACGTCCTGCGCAGGCATGGCACTCCGGGTGGGATGGGTCGCTCCAGAGGATCCTCACAGGTCCGGCTCCCGGCCCCGGACGCGACGACCTGGCTCTGTCTAGACGGCGGGCCTGCTGTTACCGAGCCGTTGCCGGGGGTTCTCTAGGCTGACGTCAGTTCGCATGGGGGGATTGGGGGATCCGAACTTCGCGAACCGACTGGGCGCCCTCCGTCTCGACGGAGGGCGCTCGGCATTCCCGCCGAGGCGGCCGGGTCTGCGTCGTCGAGGTGCTCGCGGAGCACCTCGACGCCCAGCGGGTGCTCGCCCGCGCCGACCACCAGGTCCCATGCGTGGCTGCTCGCCGTCTCCCTGGTCGGGGCCTCGATGCTCACCGTCGCCTCCCACATGCCGTCGACCGGGTGCTGCCCGATCACCGCACTGTTGGACTGGAGCCGGCACAGGACCAGCGACACCGCGGTGGCATCGAGCTGCCGGGACGGCTCCCAGTAGACCCGGACGACCCATCTCTTCTCGGCCAAGCTCTGCTCCTGCGCAGGTTGAGCGGTCCCGAGACCGAGCCACAGTGCACGTCGGTGGAGGATGCCCCGCCCCCGGACCACGTGCACTGGGGCGGGGCACCCTGCCGCGCGAAGGAGGGGGGTGGCGTCGTGTTCGCCGGGCGCGGCGATCGGAATCTAGGGACGCGGCTGCCGGTTACCGGACGGTTGTGACCCACGCAACATCCCGACGCGCGTCAACTGCCCGATCGGCGGCAGTTCGTGCGGCGACGCACCGCAGATCCCGCAAGTCCTGTCGAGCGGGTTCACGGCGTACGCCGAGTCAGGGCCCGCTCACGAGCCGGTCGAACGTCGTCCCGCAGTCCCGGCACCGCAGCACCGGGTGAACCCTGAGCGGCCCACGGAGAGAGGAGTCCTCGCCGTACCTACGGCTCCCTGATGGGCGGAGATCGCAGGAAGCGCTGACGCGCAGGTCTGGGACCCGGCTTGGAGCCGCCTGTCGGAATCGAACCGACGACCTATCTCATTACGAGTGAATCGCTCTACCGACTGAGCTAAGGCGGCGCGCTGCCCGGTGGGCAACCCGCGGAAGTCTACGGATCCGCGGGGCGGGGGTCCAAACCAGAACGGGCCGTGTGCCCTCGGCGCCCGGAGGGGCGTCGGGTCACACGGCCCGGAGTGGGGACGCGCCGGCCAGGCGCGTCTCAGGTCGCCGAGTGCACTCAGGCGGCGACGGGCTCGCGGTGGTCGGCGGTGCGGCCGGTGAGCATGCGTCTGCTCGGCGCCGCACCAGCAGCTCGAAGGCCACGACGATGCCGTGGTCGGTGTTGACGAGCGAGGTGACCTGGCTCGGGAAGATCAGCTGGCGCTTGTCGCACGCGGTGCAGTGGTGGTCGAACATGGAGGAGCCTCCTTCAGGTCTCTCGCTGAGAGGTCGGGTGCTACCGAACACCTCAAGTGTGACCGTTCAGTAGCCATAGGGGTAGCCTGACTTTCCAGATGGATTCCCAAGGAGAGTCCTAACGTGCTTTCCCTGCACCAGCTCACCTGCTTCCTCAGCGTCTACGAGCACGGGTCGCTCACCCGGGCCGCCGAGGAGCTCGGCTACGCGCAGCCGTCGGTCTCCGAGCAGATCCGGGCGCTGGAGAAGACCTCGGGGTGCAGCTGTTCCGGCGGGTCGGTCGCGGCGTCGTGCCGACGACGGTGGCCGACACCCTGCGTCCGCACGCCGAGCAGACGCTCGCCGCGGCCGAGGAGACCCGGCGGGCGGCACAGGCGGTGAAGTCGTTCGAGACCGGGACGATCCGGTTCGGGATGTTCGGCACCGCGCGGCTGTACGCCGGCGCCGGGCTGGTCGCCGACGTGCTGGCCCGGCACCCCGGCGTCCGGGTCGAGCTGGTCGGCCAGAACTCCAGCGAGGTCGCCGAGGAGCTGCGGCGCGGCCGGCTGGAGGCGGCGATGATCGCGATGCACTCCATCGAGAGCGAGGGCATGCAGGTCACCCCCGTGGCCCGCGACGAGATCGTCTACATCAGCAACGACCCCGAGACCGCTGGCCAGCCCGGTCACCGCCAAGCGGCTGTCGGAGGCCAGCCTGGTGATGCCCGAGACGACCTGGCGGGCCACCGACTCGATCCGGATCATGCTGCGCCAGATGCTGCACGAGACCGGCCGCAACCCACCGACCCGGATCGAGGTCGAGGACGTCGAGATCGCCGTCGAGCTGGTCGGCCTCGGCCTGGCCGACTCGGTCATCCCCCGCGGAGCGGCCGAGCAGCTGCTGCCCCGGCTGGCGCCCGGACGCCGGCTGGGTCTCGCTGCGGCCCGAGGCTCTACGACAACTTCGCGATCGTGCACCGCCGGGGCGCCACGCTCTCCCCCGCGGCCCAGCTGATGATCGAGCTGGCCACCGACGCGGATCCAGGCCATCGCGCAGCCCCTCTGAGCGCCTGCGCTGGCATGTCGGCACGCGAGCGAGAGCCCGGTCCGTCGAGTTCTTCCGGCTGCTCGCGCTGCCCGACACGACGGCGGCGGTGGCGCTGCTCGACGAGGAGGTCGTCTGGCGCAACACCGGGCTGCCGACGATCACGGGCCGCAAGGTCGGCGGGATGCTGCTCGACGCCGAGAGGCGCGGCGTCGACCGTCGACATCACCATCCACCACGCGGCGGCCGACGGCGACGTCGTGCTCACCGACCGCACCGACGTGCTGCGCAAGGGCAAGTGGGAGACGTCGTTCTGGGTGCGCGGCACCCTCGAGGTCCACGACGGCAAGATCACCCGCTGGGACGACGCGTTCAGCTGGCTGCGACCTCACCCGAGGCGCGCTGGTCGGGCTGACCCAGCTGTTCGTGAGCTCAGCACTCCAGGCCGTCCTCGGGCACGTGCCGTCGACGAGGTAGTCCTCGACCGCCTCGTCGACGCAGTCGTTGCCGGAGTTGTAGCCGGTGTGCCCGTCGCCGTCGCGGCTGACCAGCACGCCGGACTCGAGCTGGTCGGCGAGGTGCACCGCCCACTGGTACGGCGTCGCCGGGTCGCGGGTCGTGCCGATGACCACGATCGGCGCCGCGCCGGCCGCGTCGCACGTCGGGCGTCGGCTCGCTGGACTCGGCCTGGACGCCGTGGCAGCCCATCAGCCCCCACGCGAAGACGTCGCCGAACGTGGGCGAGGCCTCCTCGAAGTCGCGGGATCTGGGCGGGCACCTGGTCGGCGGTGATCGAGTAGGGGTCGTCGAGGCAGTTGATCGCGCAGGATCGCCTCGGCGCTGTTGTCGGAGTAGGTGCCGTCGTCGTTGCGCGACTCGTAGAGGTCGGAGAGCCGCAGCAGCAGCGTGCCGTCGCCGTCGAGCGCCTGCTCCAGCGCCTGGTCGAGGATCGACCAGTAGTCGCGGTTGTAGAGCGGCGCCACCAGCCCGTAGAAGGCGTTGCCGACGGTCGAGCTCGCGGTCGCCCAGCTGGTCGGGAGCGGCTGCTGCGTCGACGTCGGCGATGAGGTCCTGGATCGTGCCGAGCCCCTCGTCGAGGGTGTCGCCGAGGAAGCAGTCGCCGCTCGTCGACGCAGTCCTGCGACGTAGGACCGCAGCGCGACCTCGAAGCCCCCGGCCTGCTCGAGGCTCGAGCTGCCGCGAGTCGATGGACAGGTCGACGGCGCCGTCGAGCACCAGCCGGCCGACCTTGTCGGGGAAGAGGTCGGCGTACGTCGCGCCCAGCTTGGTGCCGTAGGAGGCGCCGAAGTAGATCAGCTGGCGACTCGCCGAGCGCGGCCCGCAGCACGTCCATGTCGCGGGCCGCCTCGACCGTGGTGACGTGGCCGACCAGGCTCGTCGGAGTTGGCTGACGCAGCCCTGGCCAGAACGTCTCGTAGCTCTGCTCGAGCGTCTGCCCCTCCTCGCGGGGTGTCCGGGTCGGGGTCGGCCGGCGACGAACGCGTCGAGCTCGCGCGTCGGAGAGGCAGTCGACGGGGTCGGAGTCGCCGGTGCCGCGCGGGTCGAAGCCGACGATGTCGAAGTCGTCGCGGAGCACGTCGCGGAAGGCGAACGAGGAGTTCTCGGCGTACGACGTGCCGGGCGCGCCCGGGCCGCCCGGGTTGACGACCAGCGAGCCGACCCGGTCGGCCGGGCTCGTCGGCGGGGTCCTTGAGCAGCGCGAGCTCGATGGTCTCGCCGCCGGGGTCCTGGTAGTCGACCGGGCACGGTGAGCGTCGCGCACTCGAAGTCGCCGCGGCACGAGCTCCCACGTCGAGCTGCCTGGGCGTAGAACGTCGGCCAGGTCGGCGCGCCGGCGGCTCGCTCGAGCCCGGCTCCGGCGTCGGCGTGGGCGCCAGCGACGGCGCGAGTCGCCGCCGCCGCCGCCGCGTCGCCGGCGTCGTCGTCGCTGAGCCAGGCTGAGGGCGGCGAACAGCCACGCCGGCCACGAGCGCGACCACGACCAGGCCGGCGACCAGGCGCGGACGCCTTCACCCGCGCAGCCCTGTCGGGCGCCTTGAGGGCGACCATCATCGACTCCAGGGCGAGGGCCACCGGGACATTGAACTCCAGCATCTGCTCGCGTGCGGCGAAGATCGCCGCGATCCGCTGCAGGTTCAGCTCGGGGGTCGAGGTGCGGGCGACCTGCTCGACGTCGCCGCGGATCTCCTCGTTGACCAGCGTCCCGGGCGCCCCGGTGGCGAGCGCGATCGCGTCGCGGTAGACCGAGACGAGGTCCATCAGCCCGCGGTCGACCATGTCGAGGTGGCGCCGCTTGGCGCGGGTGCGCTGGCCGCGCTCGAGGGCGGACAGGGCCGGGGCGTACTCGCGCGGCCGGCGGCCGCGCTCGACCACGCCGTAGGCCGCGTCGAGGTCGGCCTTCTCGCGGGCGTCGAGCTCGCTGGTGACCTGGTCGGCCTCCTCCTTGGTCGACCTCGGCCAGGTTGGCGGCCGCGGTCATGCAGGCGCCGAGCGATGGTGAGCTTGGCGGGGTAGGAGACCACCTCGCGCCGCCGGTTGCGGGTGCTCTCGTCGCGGGCCAGCGCGCGGGCCCGGCCGATGTGGCCCTGGCTGGCGCGGGCGGCGTACGACGCCAGCGACTCGGGCACGCCGTCGGTGCGGACCAGGAACGCGGCGACGTCCTCGGTGGTCGGCGTGGTCAGCGTGACCAGCCGGCAGCGCGAGCGGATCGTCGGGCAGCACGTCCTCGACGGTCGGCGCGCAGAGCATCCAGACCGTGCGCTCGGTCGGCTCCTCGATCGCCTTGAGCAGCGCGTTGCAGGCCTGGTCGGTGAGCCGGTCGGCGTCCTCGACGATGATCACCTGGCAGCGCCGGCCGACCGGCGCCAGCGCCGCCCGGCGGACCAGGTCGCGGACCTCGTCGACGCCGATCGACAGCTTCTCGGTGCGGACCATGGTCACGTCGGCGTGCGAGCCGGCCAGCACGGTGTGGCACTGCGTGGCACTCGCCGCAGCCGGCCTCGGGACCCTGCCGCGCTCGCACTGCAGCGCCGCCGCGAACGCGACCGCGGCGTTGGAGCGGCCCGACCCGGGCGGGCCCGGTGAACAGCCACGCGTGGCTCATGCCGTGGCCGGCCGGCCGCCGTCCGCAGCGCCTCGACCACCCGGTGCTGGCCGACCAGGTCGTCCCAGACCGGTCATGGCGCGTCCGCCGCGCTCGCCTGGCCGAGCAGCGGCGCGAGCCGCTCGTCGATGGCGGCCGCGATCTCCTCGACCGGACGCGCGGGCGTCGAGCACGAGGTAGTGGTCGGGGTCGGCGGCGGCGAGGTCGAGGAACGACTGCCGCGCCCGCTCGTGGAAGTCCAGCGACTCGGCCTCGATCCGGTCGCGGCCCTCGAACCGGCCCAGCCCGTCGCGCGGGTCGACGTCGAGCACGACGGTCAGGTGCGGCCGCAGCCCGTGGGTGGCCCAGCGCGCGACCGCCTCGACCTCCGCGACGTCGCAGCTCGCGGCCGGCGCCCTGGTAGGCCAGCGTCGTGTCGACGTAGCGGTCGGTGATCACCACCTCGCCCCGGTCGAGCGCCGGGCTGCACGACGGTGTCGACGTGCTCGGCCTTGTCGGCGGCGTAGAGCAGCGCCTCGGTGCGGTGCGGACAGCTCGCCGGTCTCGGGGCTGAGCACGATCCGGCGCAGCTCCTTGCCGACCGGGGTGTCGCCGGGCTCGAAGGTGAGCAGCGACGGCGTAGCCCTGCTCGCTCGAGCCGCTCGCTGCAGCAGCCGCGCCTGGGTCGACTTGCCGGACCCCTCGCCGCCCTCGAAGCAGACGAAGACGCCGCGTCGGCGGCGTACGTCGCGGGCAGGGTCACGGCGCCGAACCTACGCGGCGGCGACGACACGCACCCAACCGCGGCCGGCGCGATAGCGTGCCGCGCATGCCGCGTCACCGCGACGCACGCGCCCACAGCCATGTTCGATCCGCTCCGACAAGATCGTCCTCGGCCTGGCGGCGCGTCCTCGTCGTGCTGGCCGGGCGTCGCGCACTACGGCGGCTGGAACTCGGTCGCTCGCCTTCGTGCGTCGCCGCCGGCGCCGATCGGCCTGCTGGCCTCGCTGGTCGGCCGCTCGCGTCGAGCAGCTCGGCGACCGGTTCGGCGCCGGCGCGACCGGCGTCCTGCAGTCCGCGCTCGGCAACCTGCCCGAGCTGTTCATCTGCATCTTCTCGCTCAAGGCCGGGCTGGTGGACGTGGTCCAGGCGGCCCTGGTCGGCTCGATCCTGGCCAACCTGCTGCTGGTGCTCGGCCTCGCCTTCCTCGTCGGCGGCCTCAAGCACGGCACCCAGCAGCTCGGCTCGGAGCGGGCCCGCACGATCGTCGTGCTGATGCTGCTGTCGGTGACCGCGTGGGTGATCCCGTCGCTCGCGCACTTCGTGCACGCGCCGGTCTCCGAGCACGAGACAGACGTTCTCGGTGATCGTCTCGGTGGTCCTGCTCGGCCTGTTCGCGCTGTCGCTGCCGTTCGTCGCTGCGCCGCGACTCCGGCGACGACGCGGGCGAGCCCGGCCGGGCCACGAGGCACCCGCGCTGGCCGATCTGGCTGGCGATCGTCGATGCTGGCCGTCGCCGGCGCTGCTGGCGGCGTTCGTCTCCGACTGGTTCGTGGTCGCGCTGGAGCCGACCATGGACTCGCTCGGCATCTCCGAGGCCTTCGCCGGCCTCGTGATCGTCGCCATCGCCGGCAACGCGGTCGAGAACGTCGTCGGCATCCAGCTCGCCGCCGCGGGCAAGTCGCAGTACGCGTTCTCGATCGTCCTCAACAGCCCGATCCAGATCGCGCTGGTGCTGGCCCCGGTGCTGGTGATCGTGTCGCCAGATCTTCGGGCTGGCGACGCTCACGCTGGTGCTGCAGCCCGATGCTCGTCGGTCTCGCTGCTGCTCGCGATCATCCTGGCGGCGTTCATCGCCTTCGACGGCGAGTCCACCTGGCTCGAGGGCGCCTCGCTGGTCGCGCTCTACGGGATCATCGCGACCTCGTTCTGGTGGGGGTAGGCCGGCCGGCAGCGACGAACGAGCTCGCGGGCGAGGCTATCCCCGTTGAGCGAGCGTCGGGGCTGAGCTTGCGCAGACCCGACAGCGAGTCGAAACGACCGCAAGCGAAGGCTCCGGCCCGAGCGGGTGCCCGCGCTGCGGAGGTCTCGACAGGCTCGACCAGCGGCGACCGCCCGGTGCCCGCCTGCGGAGGTCTCGACAGGCTCGACCAGCGGCGACCGCCCGGGTGCCCGCGCTACGGAGGTCTCGACAGGCTCGACCAGCGGCGAGCCCGCCGCCTCGGCGTGACCCGCGACCGCCCGTCCCGTACGAGAGGTCTCGACAGGCTCGACCAGCGGCGACCGCCCGCGGTGCCCGCGCTTACAGAGGTCTCGACAGGCTCGACCAGCGGCGACCGCCCGGGTGCCCGCGCTTACGGAGGTCTCGACAGGCTCGACCAGCGGCGACCGGCCCCGGGTGCCCGCGCTGGTACAGAGGTCTCGACAGGCTCGACCAGCGGCGACCGCCCCGGTGCCCGCGCTTACAGAGGTCTCGACAGGCTCGACCAGCGGCGACCGCCCCGGTGCCCGCGCTTGCGGAGGTCTCGACAGGCTCGACCAGCGGCGACCGCCCGGGTGCCCGCGCTACGGAGGTCTCGACAGGCTCGACCAGCGGCGACCGCCCGGGTGCCCGCGCTACGGAGGTCTCGACAGGCTCGACCAGCGGCGACCGCCCCGGTGCCCGCCTTGCGGAGGTCTCGACAGGCTCGACCAGCGGTGGTCGGCTCCCAGCCCACGCTGCGGAGGTTTCGAGACAGGCGCTGGCGCGCCTTCCTCAACCACCGAGGGCGGGCACGATCCTGATGTCGCGCACCGCGCCGTCGCCGAGGGCGGCCAGCGCCTCCTGGTACGCCGGGCTGTCGTGCGCGGCCTGCGCCGCCTCGACCGACTCGAACTCGATCAGCACCGTGAGGCTGGAGACGCCGGCCTCGTAGAGCCTGCTCGGGGAGTCCGCGGGCCAGGAACCGACCACCGGCCGCCTCGAGCGCCGGCCGGCCCAGCGCGGCGTACGCCGACATCTTCACCTCGTCGGTGATCTCGCGGTACTGCGAGATCCAGTACGCCGTCACGACTTCTTCGCCGCCTTCTTGGCGGTCTTCTTGGCGGTCGTCTTCTTGGCCGTCTTCTTGGCCGGGGCCTTCTTCGCGCCCTTCTTGGCCGCCTTCTTGGCCGGGCCGCGCTCGCGGCGCTCGGCCAGCAGCTCGGCGGCGCGCTCGAGGGTGATCGCCTCGACGGTGTCGTCCTTGCGCAGGGTGGCGTTGTACTCGCCGTCGGTGACGTACTCGCCGAACCGGCCGGACTTCACCACCACCGGCTGGCCGGAGACCGGGTCGTTGCCGAGCTCCTTGAGCGGCGGCGCCGCGGCGGCGCGGCCGCGCTGCTTGGGCTGGGCGTAGATCCGCAGCGCCTCGTCGAGGCTGATCGTGAGCAGCTGGTCCTCGGAGGTCAGCGACCGGGAGTCGGTGCCCTTCTTGAGGTAGGGCCCGTAGCGGCCGTTCTGGGCGGTGATCTCCTCGCCGGACTCCGGGTCCGCGCCGACCACGCGCGGCAGCGACAGCAGCTTGAGCGCGTCGTCGAGGGTGATGGTGTCGAGCGACATCGACTTGAACAGCGAGCCGGTGCGCGGCTTGGCGACTTGGGCGCGTCCTCGGGCAGCACCTCGGTGACGTAGGGGCCGTAGCGGCCGTTCTTGGCCACGACCTCCAGCCCGGTCTCGGGGTGGACGCCGAGCTGGATCTCCTCGCCGGCCGGGTTGGCGAACAGCTCCTTGGCCTTCTCGAGCGTGAGCTCGTCGGGCGGCAGGTCGTCGGGGACGTTGGCCCGCTTGCCGGTCGGGTTGCCCTC
Organism: uncultured Actinomycetota bacterium; assembly: GCA_963791175.1. Classification (GTDB taxonomy): domain Bacteria; phylum Actinomycetota; class Actinomycetes; order Propionibacteriales; family Nocardioidaceae; genus Nocardioides. The sequence continues at coordinate 25,661 of CAWBRC010000002.1, read as the reverse complement.
GTCGTCGGGGCCCTCGAGGTAGGGGCCGTAGCGGCCGACCCGCAGGTTGATGCCGGAGTCGGGGCCGCCGATCGGGAACGTCGCCAGCTCGCGGGCGTCGATCTCGCCGAGGTTGGTGATCAGGTGCGTGCAGCCCCTCGACCCGGTCGGAGCCGAAGTAGAACTCGCCCAGCTCGGTGTCGCGGTCCTTGCGGCCGGCCGCGATCTCGTCGAGCACGTCCTCCATGCCCGCGGTGAACTCGTAGGAGATCTGCCGCGGGAAGTGCTCCTCCAGCAGCCGGATCACCGAGAACGCCAGCCAGGCCGGCACCAGCGCGGTGCCCTTCTTGTAGACGTAGCCGCGGTTGAGGATGGTCCCGATGATCGAGGCGTACGTCGAGGGGCGGCCGATCTCGCGGTCCTCGAGCTCCTTGATCAGCGTCGCCTCGGTGTAGCGGGCCGGCGGCTTGGTCTCGTGGCCGAGCGCGTTGAGCGCCGCGGCGCTGACCGGGTCGCCCTCGCGCAGCTCGGGCAGCGGGACCTGGTCGTCGTCGGAGCGCTTGCCGCCCTCGGTGCCCTCGACGTAGGCCTTGAGGAAGCCGTGGAAGGTGATCACCCGGCCGGACGCCGAGAAGACGACGTCGCGGCCGTCGGAGGCGGCGCCGCCGAGGCGGACCGAGACCGACTGGCCGACGGCGTCCTTCATCTGCGAGGCGACGGTGCGCATCCAGATCAGCTCGTAGAGGCGGAACTGCTCGCCGGTCAGCCCGGTCTGCGCCGGCGTGCGGAACGACTCGCCGGACGGGCGGATCGCCTCGTGCGCCTCCTGGGCGTTCTTGACCTTGCTGGCGTAGACGCGCGGCTTGTCGGGGACGTACTCGGCGCCGTACAGCTCGCGGACCTGCGACCGGGCCGCGTCGACCGCGGCGCTCGACAGCGTGGTCGAGTCGGTGCGCATGTAGGTGATGAAGCCGTTCTCGTAGAGCCGCTGGGCGACCGACATCGTCACCGACGCGGACATGCCGAGCTTGCGGCTGGCCTCCTGCTGGAGCGTGGTGGTGCGGAACGGCGCGTAGGGCTGGCGGCGGTAGGGCTTGGACTCGACCGAGCGGACGTCGAACGTCGTGTCGGCGAGCGCCCGCACCAGCCCCTCGGCGCCGGCGCGGTCGAGGTGGACCCGGCCGCCCTTCTTGCTCCTTGAGCTGGCCGTCGTCGCCGAAGTCGGAGCCGCTCGCGACCCGGGTGTCGTCGATCGAGTGCAGCTTGCCCGGGAACATCCGCGGGTCCTTCTCGGCGCCGGCGTCGAAGGTGCCCTCGAGGTCCCAGTACGACGCGACGCGGAACGCCATCCGCTCGCGCTCGCGGTCCACGACCAGCCGGGTCGCGACGCGTCTGGACCCGGCCGGCGGAGAGGCCGGACATGACCTTCTTCCAGAGGACCGGGCTGACCTCGTAGCCGTAGAGGCGGTCGAGGATGCGCCGGGCCTCCTGGGCCTCGACGAGGTCGTCGTTGATCTCGCGCGGGTTCTCGACCGCGGCGAGGATGGCCGGCTTGGTGATCTCGTGGAAGACCATCCGGTGCACCGGGATGCCCTTGGGCTTGAGCTCGTCGAGCAGGTGCCAGGCGATGGCCTCGCCCTCGCGGTCCTCGTCGGTGGCGAGGTAGAGCTCGTCGGCGTCCTTGAGCAGCGCCTTGAGCTTGGAGATGTGCTGCTTCTTGTCGCGCGGCACGACGTAGTAGGGCTCGAAGCCGTTGTCGACGTCGACCGCGAGCCGGCCCCACGGCTTGTCCTTGATCTTGGCCGGGCGTCTCGGCGGCGCTCTGCGGGAGGTCGCGGATGTGGCCGATGGAGGACTCGACGACGTAGCCCTGGCCGAGGTACCCGCCGATGGTGCGGGCCTTCGCCGGGGACTCGACGATCACCAACTTGTGTGCCACTGCCTGCTTCTTCCTCACCTGTTGCGTGCCATGACCCCACTGTCTGAGCGGGGTCACGGCCGATCACGGTAGCGCGTGCTGTCGACTGTCTCATTCCACGCAGGGCGCCCGGCGGACCGCCCGAGCCACGCCTGTGGATGAGTCCCGACGCCTCCTCGCGAGCCGTGGCAGCCTGCGGTCATGCGCTTCCTCGACGACCCGACGGACCACTACTGGCGCGACGACACCGACCTCTCGATGCCGCTCCACGAGCGCGTGACCCACCTCGTCTTCGTCGACGGGCGACTGGTCGACCAGTGGAGCCGAGCCGGCCCAGGGCACCCGCTGGCAGCCGTACGCCGACCGGTTCGACTCCGACCGGAGGCCACCGCCGAGCCCGCCCGACCCGCCGTACGAGCGGGCCCTGCGCTGGCTCGACGCCGTCTGCGGAGGCCGGGCGGCGGTGCTCGCCCTGGGCGACGAGCCGCTCCAGGACGACGGCCGCGACCTCCCGGAGGCAGCCACCCGGCCCGAGCAGCACCGGCTCGCCGAGGTCGCCGAGCTCCTCGACGGCGTCGCGTCGGTCGCGGTTCGACATCGAGACCGCGCCACGCCCTGCGCGGCCGCACTGCTCGCGGTGTGGCTGGCGGAGCTCGACGGTGGTGACCCGATGCCGCCGACCGCGGCGCGGGCCGCTGCAGCGATCACGCTGGGCCGTGGCCAAGGCCAACGGCCTGCTCCACGCCGCACGGCGACGCTGCGCGTGCGCGACCTGCAGGACGGTCTGGCGCTGCGCAGCGTCGCCGTCGGCGTACGGCCGGGTCGTGGAGCGCGCGCTGGTCGGGTTCCGCGATCTCGACGTGCCGTTCGCGTGGCGCGCGGCCGGGCTGCCCGAGCTGCTGCCGCTCGGCCGCCCCGAGCTGCTGCTCGGCCGGGTCCGAGAGCGGCTTGGTGCGGGTGCGGGACCAGGCGCTGGCGGCCCAGCGGTCGAGCGCGGCGTGAGTTCTACCGTCGACGGTAGAATCCGAGGGTGCCCACGTTGAACATCAAGGACCCCGAGGTCTACGAGCTCGCCAGTGAGCTGGCACGACGGCGAGCCACGTCGATGACCGGCGCCGTGCGCCAGGCGCTGACCGAGGCGCTCGAGCGGACCCGGCTCACGCCGGAGGAGAAGATCCGCCGGATGACCGAGATCGCCCAGCGCTCGCAGGCCATCGACGACCCGGTCCTCACCGACGACGACCTCTACGACGAGTGGGGACTGCCCAGGTGATCGCCGACTCGTCGGCGCTCGTCGCGATCCTCCACGGCGAGCCGGAGGAGGAGCAGTTCAAGGAGGCCATCGCTCGCCACGACACCAAGGTCTCGGCCGTCACGGCCCTGGAGGCAGCGATCGTGCTTGCAGCCGCCTCGCCACCGCATGCTCGACGAGCTCCTGGGTGACGCGGAGATCAGCGTGGTCCCGTTCGACGCCACGCAGGCCAGGATTGCGCGAGAGGCCTACGCGCGGTTCGGCAAGGGTTCCGGCTCGACGGCCGGGCTCAACTTCGGCGACTGCATGACCTACGCACTGGCCAAGGTCACCGGTGAGCCGCTGCTGTTCAAGGGCGACGACTTCACCCACACCGACGTCACGCCGGCGCGCTGACCAGGAACCCCTCGTCGACGAGCTCGCGCACGACCGGGAGGTACGTCGCGCGGGTCTCGGCGCGGGTCGCGGTCGAGCAGCTGGGCGACCGCGTCGAGGAGCGGGCCGACCGGCGAGCTCGCCGTCGCAGGCGCCGACCAGCGCGGCGACGACCGTGTCGGCCCGGCGGGCCCGGCGGAAGCCGCGCTGCTGGCGGAGCACGATCGTCTCGGGGTCCTCGGCGCCGGCCGGGCCGACCGTCTCCTGGACGACGTCCTCGCGCAGCAGCAGCCGTGACGTCGGGCGGCCACCTCGACCGCCACGCCGTCGGCCCACGCGCCGATCGCCGGCGCGATCGGCTGCTCGACGTCGTACGGCCAGTCCCAGAGGTCGTGCCGGCCGGTGCCGCCGGCGCGGAGGTTGACCCAGCCGAAGCCGACCGCCTCGACGCCCTGCTCCTCCAGCCAGGCGAGCCAGGTGTCGTAGCGGCGGCGGTACTCCGCCGGGTCGCCGCCGGTCGCCGGGTGGTGGCCGGAGTCCTTGAGCCAGAGCTCGACGTACGCCGCCGGGTCGACCAGCTCGCGCTGCACCACCAGCGCGTCGACCTCCGGGCGCCAGCCAGCCGGCCAGCCGCTCGTCCCACGGCCGGTCCCGCTCGACCACCCAGTTGGCCAGCACCTGGCACCAGCCGCGCTCGGTGAGGTGGTCGGGCGCGGCGCGGACGATGTCCTCGACGACCTGGTCGCCGGGCAGCCCCGAGTCGCGGTAGACCAGCCGCTCGCCCGTCGCGGGCGAGATGACGAACGGCGGGTTGGTGGCGATCAGGTCGTACCGCTCGCCGCGCACCGGCTCGAAGAACGAGCCCTCGCGCACCTCGACCTGGTCGCCGACCTCGTTGAGGGCGGCGTTGAACCGGGCGATGCCGAGCGCGCGCAGGTTGACGTCGGTGGCGACCACGGCGTCGCTGTGCGCCGCGAGGTGCAGCGCCTGCACGCCACAGCCGGTGCCGAGGTCGAGGCTGCGCCCGACGCGGTCGCGCAGGGTGAGCTGGGCCAGCGACGTCGAGGCGGGGCTGATCCCGAGCACGTGGTCGGCGCCGATCCGCTGCGGCAGCCCGTCCAGGCCCGGCGTCAGGTCGCTGACCACCCACAGGTGGCTGGTCCTCGGTGGCGTACGGGCGCACGTCGAGGCGGGCGGCCACCTCGCTGACCGAGCGGTCCAGCACGCCCTCGGCGACCAGCCGGTCCACCAGCCCGGGCAGCGCGGCCTCGGCGGCGTCCGCGGTCACCGTCGTCTGCAGCAGGAACAGCCGGGTCAGCGTGGCCAGCGGCCCGCCGTCGGTGGCGGTGCGCCGCAGCGCCGGGCGTGGTCTCGTTGCGCAGCAGCGCCGCGTCGGCCACCTCGCCGAGCAGCTCGCGGACCGCGTCCACGGTGAAGCCGGCGCCCTCGAGCGCCTCGCGCAGCCGGGCCGGGACGTCGGGGCTAGGTCTCGCGCACCCGGCCAGCCTAGGAGCCGGCCGCGGCGAGCTCCCGGAGGGCCGACGCGGTGGCCGCGTCGGCGGGGTAGAACGCCTCCAGGACGAGCTCCTCGACGGTGACGTCCGTCGCGGTGCCGACGTGCGCGGCGATGGAGAAGAGGGAGAGCTCACCGGCCGGCGTCGCCAGCCGCAGCGGCAGCACCACGTCGGTCGGCCCGACGGGGACGACGTTGCCCCCGGGGTAGCCGGCCAGCTCCTCTGCGAGCGTGACCAGCTCCGGGTCGGCGGTCCGCTCGATGCGCTGGCCCAGCTGCTCGAGCAGGTGGGCGCGCCACTGGCCGAGGTTCACGATCCTGGGCGCCAGGCCGCGCGGGTGGAGCGAGAGCCGCAGCACGTTGACCGGCGGCTCGAGCAGCTCGGGGTCTACACCGTCGAGGAGGGCCCCGACCGCGGCGTTCGCGTCCACCAGCTCCCACCACCGGTTCAGGAGCATTGCCGGGTGGGCCTGATGGGCCGCCAGCACCACGCTGAGCGCCGCGCGGACGGCGGCCAGGTCGGGCTCCTCGAGGCGGTGCTCGGGGTGCGCGGGCGCGTAGCCACCGGCGACCAGCAGCCGGTTCCGCTCGCGCAGCGGTACGTCGAGGTGACCGGCCAGCCGCTCGATCATCGCCGCGGTCGGGCGGGACCGGCCGGTCTCGACGAAGCTCAGGTGCCGCGTCGAGACCTCGGCCCGGTTCGACAGCTCGAGCTGGCTGAGCCGGCGCCGCTCCCGCCACTCGCGCAGGAGCGGCCCGACCTCGACGTCGGCGGTCCTCACGCGTCCGGGCCGATCCGCGGCACCATCCCCCGGGGCAGCGGCACCCGCAGGTCGCGCGGCATCGTGTAGAGCCCGGCGTTCATGCGGAGCATGAGGAGGACGCCGGTGACCGCGCCGCAGGCCGCCAGGAACACCGCGGCCACGAGGGCGCTGATCCCGACCACGAGCTGCGCGCCCTGCGGGAGGCCGAGGAGCGCGACCGCGAGGCTGCCGAGGATCGCGATGAGGGTGGCGGCGGCCGACCAGAAGGCGTCGAGCCACATCACCACGCGGAGGGTGGCGTCGTACCTGGTGCTCTCGGTGACCATGGCTCAAGGCTGGCAGCCCGGGGTAATGCTGTCGATTACCTCCGAGGTCATACCGGAGACAAATGACGCCGAGCCGTCGTTACTCGTGAGGAGTAACGACGGCTCGGCGTCGGTCGGTGCTGGGTCAGACCGTGGCGGCCGGGTCCGTCACCGGGGGCGCGGGCGGCGCGGCCGGGGGCTCGTCGCCACCGGCGATCGTCGCGTCGCGCTGCTTGGAGATGTACACCGAGCCCGCGATGATCAGCGCGGCCACGACCGCGATGGTGATGCGGACCGCGTCGTTCTCGTCCTTGCCGACACCCATCGAGACCACCGCCGAGGCGATGAGCAGCGAGACCAGGTTCATCACCTTGATCAGCGGGTTGATGGCCGGGCCGGCCGTGTCCTTGAACGGGTCGCCGACGGTGTCGCCGATGACGGTGGCCTCGTGGGCCGCCGAGCCCTTCCCGCCGTGGTTGCCGTCCTCGACCAGCTTCTTGGCGTTGTCCCAGGCCCCACCGGCGTTGGCCAGGAAGACCGCCATCAGGGTGCCGGTGCCGATCGCGCCGGCCAGGAAGCCGGCGAGCGTCGTGACGCCCAGGCCGAAGCCCACCGCCACCGGGGCCAGCACGGCCAGGATGCCCGGCGTGACCAGCTCCCGGAGCGAGTCGCGGGTGACGATGTCGACCACGCGGCCGTACTCGGGACGACCGGTGCCCTCCATGATCCCGGGGATCTCGCGGAACTGGCGGCGCACCTCGAAGACCACCGCGCCGGCCGCCCGGCCGACGGCGTTGATGGCCAGGCCGGAGAACAGGAACACGACCGCGGCGCCCAGCAGGACACCGACGAGCACCGCCGGGTTGAAGACGAAGAAGTCCGCGAGCGAGAACTCGTCCGGGTTGGGCTGAGCCTCCTCGAGGGCGTCGAGGACCGAGGTGGCGTAGGAGCCGAACAGCGCCGTCGCCGCCAGCACCGCGGTCGCGATAGCGATGCCCTTGGTGATCGCCTTGGTGGTGTTGCCGACCGCGTCGAGCTCGGTGAGGATCTTCGCGCCCTCGGGGCTCACGTCGCCGGACATCTCCGCCACGCCCTGGGCGTTGTCGGAGACCGGGCCGAAGGTGTCCATCGCGACGATCACGCCGACCGTGGTCAGCAGGCCGCAGCCGGCCAGGGCGACCGCGAACAGCGAGACGGTCAGCGAGGCACCACCGAGGAGGAAGGCGACGAAGACGGCCGCACCGATGACCAGGGTCGTGTAGACCGCGGACTCGAAGCCGACCGCGAGGCCGGACAGGATGACGGTGGCCGGGCCGGTGAGCGAGGTCCGGCCGACGTCCTTGACGGGCCGGAACTCGGTGCCGGTGAAGTAGCCGGTGAGGGCCAGGATGCCCGCGGCCATCACGATGCCCACGACCACGGCGATCGAGGCGATGAGCGCCGGGTTGCCCTCGGGGCCGCCGCGCGAGATCGAGTCGAGCGCGGTCGGGCTGACCCCGGTGAAGTCGGCGAAGTCGGTCGGCAGGTAGACGAACGACAGGACCACGCAGGCCACGGCCGCGATGCCGGAGGACAGGTAGAACGACTTGTTGATCGTCGTCAGGCCGGGCTCGCCGTCCTTGGGCTTGGTGAAGTAGACGCCGGCCACGGCGGTCAAGGCACCGATCGCCGGGATGAGCAGCGGGTAGACCAGGCCCTTGTCGCCGAAGGCCTGCGAGCCGAGGATCAGCGCGGCGACCAGGGTCACGGCGTACGACTCGAACAGGTCGGCGGCCATGCCGGCGCAGTCGCCGACGTTGTCGCCGACGTTGTCGGCGATGGTGGCGGCGTTGCGCGGGTCGTCCTCGGGGATGCCCTGCTCGACCTTGCCGACCAGGTCGGCACCGACGTCGGCGGCCTTGGTGAAGATGCCGCCGCCGACCCGCATGAACATGGCGAGCAGCGCGGCACCGAAACCGAAGCCCTCGAGCACCTCCGGCGCCTCGTCCTGGAAGACCATGACCACGATGCTGGCGCCGAGGAGACCCAGGCCCACGGTGAGCATGCCGACCGTGGCGCCGGTGCGCAGGCCGATGCGCATGGCCGTGTTGCGGCCCTCGTTGTTGGCGGCCGCCGCCACGCGCAGGTTGGCGCGCACCGCGAGCGACATGCCGAAGTAGCCCACGGACGCCGAGAACCCGGCGCCCACGAGGAAGAAGACGGACCGGAAGATACGGACCGTGGCGTCGTCGGCCGGCAGCGCCAGCAGCGCGAAGAACGCGAGAGCGGCGAAGACGGCGAGCGTCCGGAACTGGCGCTGGAGGTAGGCGTCCGCGCCCTCCTGCACCGCCAGGGCGATGTTCTTCATGTTGTCGGTGCCCTCGCCCGCGGCGAGGACCTCCTTGCGGAACATCACGCCCATGGCGAGGGCGCCGATGGCGATCAGCGCGACGACGATGACGAGGACGAGGTTGCCGCCTTCGACTTCGAGGGCCTGCGCCGTGACCGCGGGGTTGAACCCGGTCATGCGTTTTCCTTCCTGAGGATCAGGTGTCGACTCACCGCGTACCCGGTCGGCAGCGCCGCCAGCGCCGAAGCGGACGAGGACGTGCCCCGGGACGCGGAACGTGCGGGAGTCTACGCATGGGGTTCCCGATCACCGCATCGGGTGTGACCTGTAGCACGCACGGCGATCCGGGCGGACCGACCGTACGGCGGACGGGGGGCTCAGCGAGCCGCGAGCGCCCCGTCGGCGGAGTCGTGGATGACGAAGACCTTGGCCAGGCCGGTGATCCGGAAGATCTTGAGCAGCCGGTCCTGGGTGCAGATCAGCTGGAGCGAACCATCATGGGCCCGGACCTTCTTCAGCCCGCCCACCAGGACGCCGAGGCCGGTCGAGTCGAGGAACTCGACGGCCTCCATGTCGACGATGATGTCGTAGACCCCGTCGGCCACGAGCTCGGTGATCTTGTCGCGCAGCTTGGGGGCCGTGTACACGTCGATCTCACCGCCGACGGCGATGATCGTCGCTCCTTCGACCTCGTTGGTCGCAAGCGTCAGGTCCACGTCCACTCCCCCTGGGTTCGGGTGACGAGCACACGGGACACCGGCGACCCGGCACTCGATCACGCCAATCAAACCACGCCGACCCGAGACTCGTACAAAGGTCGCAACAACAAGGACGAGGCAACGTCGGGTCCGGTTCCCGGGGTGTCACCCGACGGGTGAGCCACGCCGTCGGCGGCCTCCGTCATGCTCGCCTCGTGAGCACCTCCACCACCTCGGCCGGCCGACGGTCGATGGCCGAGGTCGTGGACCGGCTGGCGGCGGTCCCGGGTCGCGAGGGCCGGCTCACCCACCTCGAGCGGCTGCCCGCGCGCGCCGCCGTGTGCGCGCCCTGGCCGGAGTGGGCCGACGGCGCCGTCGTGGCGGCGTACCGCGCCCGAGGGGTGGCCGAGCCGTGGCAGCACCAGGCGGTGGCCGCCGACGCGGCCCACGAGGGCCAGCACGTCGTGCTGGCCACCGGGACGGCGTCGGGCAAGTCGCTGGCCTACCAGCTGCCCGCCCTGACCCGGGCGCTCACCTCCCGCGGCAGCCGCGGGCAGCGCGGCGCCACCACCCTCTACCTGGCGCCGACCAAGGCGCTGGCCCAGGACCAGCTCGCCGGGCTCGCCGGGCTCGGGCTCGACGTCCGGGTGACCACCCACGACGGGGACAGCGGCCGCGACCAGCGGGAGTGGGCTCGCGACCACGCGGAGTACGTCCTCACCAACCCCGACATGCTGCACCGGTCGCTGCTGCCCGGGCACGAACGGTGGCGCGCGTTCCTCTCCCAGCTGAGCTACGTCGTGGTCGACGAGTGCCACCACTACCGCGGGGTGTTCGGCGCGCACGTCGCCCAGGTGCTGCGCCGGCTCCGCCGGATCTGCGCGGCCTACGGCGCCCGGCCGACGTTCGTCCTCGCGTCCGCCACCATGGCCGAACCGGAAGCCGCCGCCGCCCGGCTCACCGGCCTCGACGTGCTCGGCGTGACCGGGGACCGCTCGCCGCGCGGGGAGGTGTCGCTGGCGCTCTGGCAGCCGGCGCTCACCCAGTTCACCGGTGAGAACGGCGCTCCGCTGCGCCGCGCCGCCTCCTCGGAGGCCGCCGACCTGCTCGCCGACCTGGTGGTGGAGGACGTCCGCACCCTGGCCTTCATCCGGTCGCGGCGCGGTGCGGAGCAGGTCGCGCTCACCGCGGCGGAGCTGGTGGCCGAGGTGGACCCCGCCCTCCGGGGCCGGGTCGCGGCGTACCGCGGCGGCTACCTGCCCGAGGAACGTCGCGAGCTGGAGCGCCAGCTCCGGGCGGGCGAGCTGACCGGTCTGGCCGCGACCAGCGCCCTCGAGCTCGGCATCGACATCAGCGGGCTCGACGCCGTCCTGATGGCCGGCTTCCCCGGCACCCGGGCGGCGTTCTGGCAGCAGGTCGGGCGCGCCGGCCGCGGCGCCGGTGACGCGCTGGGTGTGCTGGTCGCCCGCGACGACCCCCTCGACACCTTCCTCGTCACCCACCCGGAGGCGCTGCTCGGCCAGCCGGTCGAGGCCACCGTCTTCGACCCGGCCAACCCTTACGTGCTCGGACCGCACCTGTGCGCGGCGGCCGCGGAGATCCCGCTGACCGAGGCGGACCTGCCGATGTTCGGACCGACGGCGCGAGACGTCGCCGACCAGCTCACCCGCGCCGGGCTGCTGCGGCACCGCTCGCGCGGCTGGTTCTGGACCGACCGGCGCCGGGCCAGCGACCTGGCCGACATCCGCTCCGCCGGCGGCCCGCCGGTGGCCCTGGTCGAGGCGGAGACCGGACGCGTCATCGGGACCGTCGACTCGGGCAGCGCGCACTCGACCGCCCACGCGGGCGCCGTCTACGTGCACCGCGGCGAGACCTGGCTGGTCGAGTCGCTCGACCTCGACGAGCACGTCGCGGTCATCGGCCGCGCCGACCCGCCGTACTCCACCACCGCCCGCGAGACCACCGACATCAGCATCGTCTCCGAGCGTGAGCACCGGGTCTGGGGCGACTGCAGGCTCTCGCTGGGCCAGGTGGACGTGACCCACCAGGTCGTCTCCTACCTCATGCGCCGCCAGCCCAGCGGTGAGGTGCTCGGCGAGGAGCCGCTCGACCTCCCCGAACGCACGCTGCGCACCACCGGCGTCTGGTGGACGGTGCCGGAGCCCGCCCTCGACGAGGCGGGCCTCGCGACCGTCGACCTGCCCGGGGCGGCGCACGCCGCCGAGCACTGCTCGATCGGGCTGCTCCCCCTGTTCGCGACCTGCGACCGCTGGGACATCGGCGGCGTCTCCACCGCCGTGCACCCGGACACCGGCCAGCTCACGGTGTTCGTCTACGACGGCCACCCCGGCGGGGCGGGCTTCGCCGAGCGCGGCTTCGCTGCCGCGCGCGAGTGGCTGGCCGCGACCCGCGAGACCATCGACGCCTGCGAGTGCTTCGACGGCTGCCCGTCGTGCGTGCAGTCGCCCAAGTGCGGCAACCAGAACAACCCCCTCGACAAGGCCGGCGCGATCCGGCTGCTCGACGTGCTCCTCGGCGGCTGACGGCCCACCAGGCCCGGCCTCGTCGCGCGGGTCGCTCCGGCGGGGTGGTGGTCCGTGACTCCACCGGCCGCGACGGTTACTGTCCGGGCATGGTCATCCTGGGACTCGTCCTCATCGCACTGGGCGCCCTGGCCATCGTCGGCGGGGTGTTCAGCTCCGAGATCGACGGCGGACAGCTGCAGTTCCTCGGCCAGGACATCAACCCCGTGGGGCTCTTCCTCGTCGGCGTCGGCTCGGCCGTCGCCATCTGGTGGGGCCTGTGGCTGCTCAAGTCGGGCTCGAAGCGCTCGTGGGCCCGCCGCAAGGAGCAGAAGCGGCTCGAGGAGCTGTCCGAGAAGCTCGACACCGTCGAGGCCGAGCGCAGGATGAACGTCGACGACCACGAGGACAAGGACCGCCCGACCCTCTGAGCGGCGGGCTCCTCTCCTCTCTCTTCCCGCCTGAGCCGCGGCGTCCGGGTATGGGTCCGCGCGAACAGGTAACCGAACCCGCCATCCGGCGGGTGTGGTGGGTCGCGCCGCGCTGATTGCCTCCTCGCGGCTCACCTCGGCTGTGTGCTCGCCTGCGCTCGCGGACGCGATGCGTGGTCCCCCGGACCCCGCGGATCTCGAGCTCAGGCGCGTGAGCCACCTCCCCCCACCACCTCTCAAGGAGGCCTCATGAAGCGCGCCTGCGCATCTCTGGTGGCCGGTATCGCAGCAGCGACCGCCATCCTCACCACCGTCCCCGCCCAGTCCGCCACCGCGGCCCCCGCCGCGGGCACGGCCCCGGTGGCCGCTGCGGCCCCGGCTCCGGCTCCGGCGAAGAAGATCGTCGGCATGTCGGCGCCCGCCGACCTGTGGAGCCAGCGGATCAAGGAGGTCGGCACCTGCGGTGTCGAGGCTCGCCGTGTCTTCGCGTCGCTGCAGTCGAACGGCAGGTCGCAGTCCACGCTCATCGAGCAGGCCGTCGCCAACGGCATGATGCCGGTCATCTCGTACAAGGTCCCCAGCGTCGACGTGCTGCTCAGCGGCGGCTACGACTCCTGGCTCAAGGCGACCCGGACCTACCTCGACGGCCTCGACGTCCCCGTGACCGTGACCTTCTGGCACGAGCCGTACGGCGACATGGACCCGGCCGACTTCCGCGCCGGCTCGCAGAAGTTCATCGACCTGGTGAGGACCACCGACATCAAGGTCGGCCCGATCCTCAACGGCTGGCTGCTCGACAACAAGGTCTCGGACTTCTCGAGCTTCACCAGCAAGTCCCTGCTGACCCAGTGGGACTTCGTGGCGGTCGACTCCTACCAGAACGGCACCACCGACGCGCCGGGCAAGAAGCTGCCGGCGCGGGCCATCCCGCTGCTCGCGAGCTGGCTGGACGGCCAGGGCTTCCCGGACAAGAAGATCGGCATCGGCGAGTACAACGGCTTCTCCGGCAGCGCGATCAAGGCCGCCGGCGAGGCCATCCTGTCCACGCCCGAGGTGTGGTTCGGTCTGGCCTGGAACAGTGCGGCGGGCGACTCCAAGTACGCGCCGCTCGACGGTGAGCGCCTCACCGAGTACACGAAGACGAAGTCCGACGCGCGTGCGGTGCGCGACGCTGGCTGCTGATCGCCGTACCCCTGCGATCGACCGGAACAGGTAGTCGAACGGGCTGACCGGCGCATGTACGCCGGCCGCTCGACGGCCATCCTCGAAGGGTCCGCCCGGCCTGCGTCTCGTCGGGGCCGGGCGGGCCCGCGCGCACCTGCATGGGGAGGTGCGCGCCCTCCCACGCGTCCCCCTCTGCCACATCCCCCGAGCAGAGGGGGACAGCACATTTCGTAGGCCGTCAGGCGGGCACCGGGGGCTCGGACCGAGGGTGCGCGGCCTCGCGCTGAGCCACCCACGCGGCGATCATCGACCGTGAGGTGAAGCCGAGCTTGCGCAAGATGTTCTCCACGTGGCCCTGGGCGGTGCGCACCGAGATCACGAGGCGCGCCGCGATCTCCGGGTTGGACAGGCCCTGGGCGACGAGCGCGGCCACCTCGGTCTCGCGCCGGGTCAACGGCGACTCCTCCCCCGGCGCGCCCTCGTCGGGGGACGCGTCGAGCTCGTCGGTGAGGGCGTAGCGGACGGCCCGAGCGCGCGACAGGGTCGACCCGCGACGGAACGCGGTCCGGAAGGCGGTCTTGCCCAGCCGGTGTCGGGCCGCGTGCACGCCCTCCCAGGGCGACGAGGTCTGGGCGAACGGGTTGCCGGTCTCGCGCATGCCGATCGCGTCCCAGATGGCGTGCGCGGCGCCGAGGAGGACGGCGGCCCGCTCGATCCGCGACTCGTCGAGGGCGATCCGGCCCAGGCAGTCGAGGGCCACCGCGATCCCCATCTGGTCGTCGAGCTCGGCCTTCATCCGCAGCGCCTCGGTCACCAGCTCGGTCGCCCGCGCGTCGTCCCCGCTGGCCAGGAAGAGCTCGCCGAGCCCGGAGAGCGCGAACGAGCGCCGGAAGGTCTCCCCCACCTCCTCGGCCCGCGCGATCGCCCGCTCGTAGGCCACCACCGCCGCCTCGCGGTCGCCGGCGAACCCGAGGCAGATGCCCGCCACCGAGAGCGCGACCAGCTCCGAGTCGTCGCCCGCCTGCAGCCTGGGTACGGCGGCCTGCGAGGCGGCCACCGCCAGGTCGACGTCGCCGTCCCACACCGCGAGGACCGCCCTCAGCACGTCGAGGAGCCCTCGGGCGCGGTCGTCGTCCGCCGCCTCCGCCGCGACAGACGCCTGCTCGAGCCAGGCTCGCGCGTCGGCCAGCTCGTGCTGCAGCCCCGCGAACCTCGCGGCCAGCACCATCGCCAGCGCGCGCTCCGCCGGCTTGCCGTGCTGGGACGCCAGGGCGACCTCGAGCCAGTGCTGCCCCTCGTTGGCCAGCCCCGTCGTCACCCAGTAGAGGTCGAGGTCGGTGGCGATGCTCAGCACCAGCTCGCCCAGCGCGATGTCGGAGGCGCAGAACTCGAGGGCGGCGCGCACGTTCTCGTGCTCGCGGCGCACCTCGCCCAGGAGCAGCGCCTGCCGGTCACCGGGCCAGCCGGCCCGGAACCCCTCGGCCAGCCCCTCGATCCAGTGGGCGTGCCGCCCCCGCCAGCGCTCCAGCACGGCCGCGTCGTCCAGCTTCTGGCGGCCGTAGGCGGCGAGGTAGGCCGGCATCTCGTAGCGCAGCGTGCCATCGCTGGCGTGGCTGGCCGTGAGCACCGCCCGGTCCACGAGCGAGGCGACCAGGGCCGCGACGTCGGCGGCGCTCAGCTCGTCGTCGACGCAGACCGCCTCGACGGCCCCGAGGTCGCAGCCCCCGGCGAAGACGGCCATCCGACTCCACAAGGTCTGCTGCCCGCGGTCGCACAGGTCGAAGCTCCAGTCGGCGCAGGCCACGAGGGACCGGTGCCGCTCCGGCGCGTCGACGTACCCGTCGTCGAGCAGCCGCAGGTGGTCCGACATCTGCTCGAGCATCGCGGCGGGCGAGAGCGCGGCGCTGCGCGCCGCGGCGAGCTCCAGCGCGAGCGGGATGCCCTCGAGGGCGCGGCACAGCTCGGCGACCGCCGACGCGTTGTCGTCGGTGAGCCGGAAGTCCGACCCGGCCAGCGACGCGCGGTCGACGAACAGGGCGACCGACTCGTACTGCGGCAGCGTCTCCGGCGTGGCGGGTGCACCGGCTGGCGGCACGGTCAGCGGCGGCACCCGGACCACCGCCTCGCCACTGACGCCGAGGACCTGGCGGCTCGTGGTGAGGATCCCGAGCTGCGGGCACGCCGTGCGCAGCACCAGCACCAGGTCGACCACCTCGGCCAGCTCCGGCTCGCAGCCGTCGAGCACGAGCAGGGCGTGCCGGTCGGCGACGTGGTCGACGATGACCTCGGTCAGCGGTACGGCGGCCTCGGCGCACAGCCCGAGCGCCTCGGCGACCGTGGACAGCACGATCTCGGGGTCCCCCACCGTGCTCAGGTCCGCCCACCAGAGCCCGTCGCGGTGGTTGCCGCGCTCGTCGTCGACCACCCGGCCGGCGAGCCGGGTCTTCCCGATCCCGCCCGGGCCGGTCAGCGTCACGACGCGTGTGTCGGCCAGCCGCTGCCTGAGCTCGGTGACCAGCGGCCGGCGGCCGACGAACGACGTGAAGGCGGGCGGTCTGGGTATCCGGGCAGCCTGCGCCGGCACCCGTCAAGGGCGCCTCGCCAAGAACGGGTGAGACGCCGATGCGGTCAGCCCGGCCCGGCCCGGGCCTGGGCCGACAGGTCGTGGCGCTGGCCCAGCCAGCGCGGCCCGGCGACGGTGACCTGCAGGCGGACGTCGAACCCGTCGACCACGCACCCGTCGACGGTGGCGCCGTTGGCCGCGGCGACCCCGGCCGCCGCCGCGCACGAGTCGCCGCCGCGCGCCAGCGCCGCGGCCCCGGCCAGCGCACCCAGGTCGGCCGCGGACTGGGCCACGCGGTGCGCGTGCACCAGGGCGCCGACGACGCCGAGGGCGGCCCCGACCAGGACCAGCAGGCCGATGACGGCCACCGCGAAGAGGGTGGCCGCGCCGCGCTCGGTGCGCGAGACGCGACTCACGGGCGCTGCTCCTCGTCGGCCGCGACGGCCTCGGCACTCAGCCGGGGCGAGGGGAGGTGGGCGAACAGGCCGCCCGGGCCCTCGACCCGGCCGGTGACCGTCACGCGCACCTCGCCCCCGCCGCGGCTGACCGCGACCTGGCTGCCGTCGGGCGCCACCGCCCGGCCGCGGCCGACCGCGGCGGCCTCGTCGTCACCGCGGGCCAGGGCGCGGGCGGTCTCGCGCGCGGCGTCCACGGTGCGGACCTGGGCGGCGCCCACCGCGAGCAGCCAGACCAGCCCGATCGCCACGGCGACCAGCAGCGGCAGCACCATCGCCAGCTCGGCGGTGGCGGCGCCCCGCTCGGCCCTGACCCGCGTGGTCACGGCGGGGTCACCCGATCCCGAGGAGAGCGAGGACGTGGTCGTAGAGCAGCTTGAGCAGCCGGTCGCCGAAGCCGCCGGTGAGCAGCTTGAAGAGCAGCCCGGCCAGGCCTGCGCCGGCCGCGGTGCCGACGGCGTACTCAGCGGTGGTGATGCCGCGCTCGTCGCGCGCCCGGCGGGCGGACGGGGTGAGGGGCGTGAGCATGGGACTCCTTCGTGGTCGGGCCGCGGCGCGGCCGGGTCCCCGCACTCTGCGGGGCGCGACCCCCGGGCGGAGGCGGTGCGCGGGCCGGCTGTGGAGAGGCGGCGCGACCGGGAGCGCTGTGGACGGATGGTGGTCATCGCGGGTGGTCAGAGCCCCAGGCTGGTCAGCAGTCCGGCCACCACGGGGACGATGCCGACGAGCACGAACGCCGGGAGCAGGCACAGCCCGAGCGGCACCGCGGCCTTGACCCCGACCGCCCGGGCGCGGTCCTCGACCTCGGCGCGGGCGGCGCGGGCCAGCTCGTCGGCCAGCCGCTCCACGGCGGGCACCACGGCCGCGCCGGTGCGGTGGGCGCGCGCGAGCGCCCGGCCGAGCGGACCGAGGGCGGGGTCGGCGGCCAGGTCGGCCCAGACCTGGAGCGGGTGCACACCCAGCCGCAGTCGAGGCACGACCTCGGCCAGGCGCGCCGACGCCGGACCCGGTAGCGCGGTCACCACCACGGCCAGCGCGTCGACGGGCGCCTGCCCGGAGCGGAGCGCGTCGGCGAGCAGGCCGACCACGTGCGGGAGGTCGCGGGCCGCCAGGTCGCGGTCGCGGCGGACCTCGCTCGGCTCGGACCGCTCGATCACCAGCCAGGTGGCCGCGGCCGCGACGGGCGCGGCGACCAGGCCCGGCACGCCGCCCAGGAACAGCGCGACCGCGACGCCTGTCAGGAGCACCCACACCGACCGCCACCGACGCAGCCAGTCCTGGGTGGGCCGTGGCGCGACGGCGACGACGGGCCGGTCCAGCCGTCCCCGGGCCGGGACCAGGAGGGCGACGGCCAGGCCGGCCAGGACACCGGCGAGCGCGGTCACGAGCCGCGGTCCACGGCGCGGGCCAACGACTCGATCCACCACAGCCCGGCCAGCCCGAACCCGAGGCCGGCCGCGAGGCAGAGCCAGCCGGGCGGCGTCCGCAGGAGGAACCCGACCGGGTCGCCCCCGACCCCGGACCCCATGGCCAGCGCGGCCACCGGCAGCAGGGCCACCAGCCGCGCGGTGGCGCGCGCCGAGGCGAGCTCGCCGTCGACCACGCGACGGGTCGCGCGGGTCTCGACCAGCTGGCGGGCCACCCGGTCGACGGCGTCCGCCAGGCCCTGCCCGGTGCGGTGCGCGACGTGCCAGGCCGCGGCCAGCAGCCGCAGGTCTCCGGCTCCGGGGCGGGCCGCCAGCCCACGCAGGGCGGCGGGTACGTCGGACCCGACCCGGAACGCCTCCGCGACCGGACCGAGGGCGGGCCAGTCGTCGGCGGCCCGCGCCAGCGCGGCACCGGGCGGTTGACCGGACGCGAGCTCGGAGGCGAGCTGTTCGCAGGTCTCGAGGACCCGGCGGCTCGTGCGGTCCGCGGCGCGGCGTTCGCGACGTCGCAGCCACAGCAGCCAGCCGACCCCTGCGGCAGCGGCTCCGACGGCGCCCGGCACGACCCACCCAGGCGGAACCCAGATCAGGACCGGCGCAGCAACCAGCAGCACCGCCGGGCGGCGGACGCGCGGCCCGGTCTCGGGGAGCGGTGGCAACCGCGGCCGCACCGGCGCCAGGAGAGCCAGTGCGGCCGCGGCGGACCCGGCCGCCAGGGCGGTGAGCAGCGCGGTCACAGCCCCAGCACCCGGGCCAGCTCGGCGGCGCCCGCCCCCTCGCGGAGCTGGCCGTCGGCGGCCAGGGTGACGGCGGGGACCATGGAGACCAGGCCGTCCGCCCCGCGCCGCGGCACCGCGAGCTCGGCCAGTCTCCGGACGCCGTCGCGACCGCGGGCGAGGTGGACCACCGCGGCCACGCCCGACGCCAGCTGGCTGTGCGTCGCCGCCCGGTCGAGCCCGGCGGCCAGCGCCAGCGCCTCGAGGCGGGCGGGCACGTCGAGGGCGGAGTTGGCGTGCACGGTGCCGCACCCGCCGTCGTGGCCGGTGTTGAGCGCGGCGAGCAGGTCGACCACCTCGGCGCCCCGGACCTCGCCGACCACCAGCCGGTCGGGCCGCATCCGCAGCGCCTGGCGGACCAGGGTGCGCAGGCCGATCGCACCGGCACCCTCGACGTTGGCGGGCCGGCCCTCCAGCCCGACGACGTGCGGATGGTCGGGCCGCAGCTCGGAGGCGTCCTCGACCAGCACGAGCCGCTCCGCGGGATCGACCAGCGACAGCAGGGCCGCGAGCAGCGTGGTCTTGCCGCTGCCGGTGCCGCCGCTGACGAGGAAGGCCGCCCGGGCCGCGACCAGGCTACGCAACAGCTCGGCACCGCGGTGGGTCAGCGTGCCGGCCGCGACGAGCTCGTCGAGGGTGAAGGCCCGCGAGGGCGGGACCCGGAGCGAGATCGTGGTGCCGGGCCGGGACACCGGCGCCAGCACGGCGTGGCAGCGGCTGCCGTCGGGCAGCCGGAGGTCGACGAACGGCTCGTGGTCGTCGAGGCGGCGGCCGGCCATCGAGGCGAGCCGCTGCGCGAGGCGGCGTACGGCGTCGTCGTCGGCGAACCGCACGCCGGTGACCTCGAGGCCGTCGCCGCGGTCGAGGTAGACCTCGGCGGGACCGTTGACCAGGACGTCGGTGACGCCCGGAAGCCGGAGCAGCGGCTCGAGCGGCCCGGCGCCGAGGACGTCGCGGCGCAGGGCTTCGTAGACCGCGAGCACGGTCGCGTCGCCGACGGGCCGACCGGTGGCCCGGAGCGCCTCGGCGACCCGGTGCGGGGACAGCTCGCCGGGACGGTCCGCCAGGCGTTCGCGGACGCGGTCGACGACCTCCGGCTCGACCTCGGCGACGCTCATGCGGCCACCGCGCGCGGGGTCGTGGCGGCGAGCAGCTCGCGTGCCGCCGCGGCCAGCGGGCCGCGGCGCGACCGGACCGGGCCGAGGCCGAGGTCGAGTGCCTCGGGCAGCCCGCGCTGGTCGGACATGGCCGTGAGGACGGGCAGTCCGACGAGCGCCGCCACCCGGGCCGGGTCGGCGCCGTGGCCCCGCACGACCAGCCCGGCCCCGCTCGGGTCCGTCAGTGTCGCGACCCACCGGGCCGCGGCGGCCACCCCCGTGACCGTCGGCCGGACCACGAGGGCGAGCAGCGCGCAGCGCGCCACGGTCTCGGCCACCAGGGGACCCGCCCGGGGCAGGTCGATGACGACCGTGTCGTGGCCGCGGCGGGCCGCCGACAACGCCTCGCGCACCGCGGCCGGATCGAGCGCGCCCGGCGTCGGCGGCCAGCCGAGGACGCCGAGGTGCTCGCGGCGCGGCACCGCCTCACGGAGGGACCGGCCGCTCAGCCGGCCCGACGCGGTGCCGAGCGAGTCCCACCGGACGCCGGGTGCGTCGTCGAGGGCGAGCACGCGGTCGCACCCGGGCCCGAGCGGGTCGAGGTCGACGACCAGGGTCGGGCCGAGCGCCGCCGCCACCTGACCGAGCGCGCAGGCCAGGGTCGTCGCTCCCGCACCGCCGGAGCCCCCGACCACCCCCACCACGACGCCCTCGGCCCGGCCGACCTCCCCGAGGTCGGTCAGCAGCTCGGCGAGCAGCTCGGCACCCGCGGGCAGCTCGACGACCCGCTCGGCCCCGAGCACGAGCGCATCGCGGAACGCGCCCGGCGGCGCCGGCGACCACGCGACCACGTGGACCCCGGGTCGTCGGGGTGGCGCGAGGTCGGCGAGCGCGGCCACGAGGTCGACGCCCACCAGCACCACCGGCGCCGCCGACCAGGCGCGCAGCACCGCGTCGGGCGTCGACACCGACGCGCCCACCGCGCCGGCCGCGGCCGCGAGCTGCGCGAGCGCGTCGGCGAGAGCCGCGTCGGCGGTGGCGATCAGGGGCGCTGGAGGCGTGTGGTCCATGTGCCTGACGATCCCCGTCGACGCCGACCGGCGCCGCCGCCCGGACCCCGCGCTGTGGAGAACCAGTCCGCGCGGTTCGGCTGTGGACGCTTGGTGGATCCATACGATGGGGCCATGGCCGCCCCGCACGTCCGCAGCGCGGCCTTCTTCGACCTCGACAAGACGATCATCGCCAAGTCGAGCACGCTCGCGTTCTCCAAGCCGTTCCAGGCGGGAGGGCTGATCAGCCGGCGCGCGGTGCTGCGGTCGGCGTACGCGCAGTTCGTCTACCTCGTCGGCGGCGCGGACCACGACCAGATGGAGAAGATGCGCGCCTTCATGTCGCAGCTGGTCGCGGGCTGGGACGTCGCCACGGTGCGCGAGATCGTCGCCGACACCCTGCACAACATCGTCGACCCGCTGGTCTACGACGAGGCCGTGAGCCTCATCGAGGAGCACAAGCTCGCCGGTCGCGACGTCGTCATCGTGTCGACGAGCGGGACCGAGGTGGTCGAGCCGATCGGCGCGCTGCTCGGTGCCGACATCGTCGTGGCGAGCCGGCTCGAGGAGGTCGACGGCAGGTACACCGGCAACATCGACTACTACGCCTACGCCGAGGAGAAGGCCCGCGCGGTCCTCGAGCTCGCCGAGCAGCGCGGGTACGACCTCGAGCACAGCTTCGCCTACAGCGACTCCGTCACCGACGTACCGATGCTCGAGGTGGTCGGCCACGCGTTCGCGGTCAACCCCGACAAGGAGCTGCGCAAGGTCGCCACCACGCGGGGCTGGCCGGTGCTGGTGTTCACGAAGCCGGTCACGCTGCGCAGCCGGGTCCCCGCCAAGCAGACCCTCGCCGCCCTCGCCGTCGGCGGCGTGGTCGCGGTGGGTGGGGTGCTCTGGGCGAACGCGCGGCGCAAGCGGCTCGGCGTCTGAGTCCCAGCTCCTGCTCACCCGGCTCCCAGGCTCGTCGCCGGTTCTCCTCGCGCCTCAGCCACCGTCCGGCGAGGCGGCCGTGCAGCGGCCGACGAGCCCGACCCCCAACCCATCCGTGATGACGAAGGGAGGGGTGACGCGCGAGCCGGCCGTGCGGGCCGGCCCGCGGGGCCAAGCACGACCCGGTGACACGAGTGCAGGCCCAGACTCCCCCAAATCGCAGGTGGCACCCGAAGTTCTGGACCTCGGATGCCACCGCTGACACGTGAACCCGGCTACCAGGCGTGCATCACCTAACTGCTGCCGCGGACAGTTTCCGCTGGCAAGCGCCCTCTGCGAAGGGTAGATCGCCGCGTGGGTACCCGGCTCACGTGCGGTCTGGAGTTGTCGGACCCATGTCTACGCCGGATCGGGCGGTGTCACAAGGCCTTGAAATCGAGGGCCGATGAGAGGACTCTGGTGGATGTGTACGGCCTCTTCGGGAGGTCGTTTTTCGTCTGTCCAGGGGCCTTTTCGCCCTGTCCCGCAGGCCCTTCCGGCTACTCCAGGTCGCGTCGCAGCGGGCTCGCCTCGGCACCCGCGGCGTACGCCTCGGCGGCGTAGAGCAGCCACGCGTGCACGCCGTTCGCGCCGCCGTCGCGGTAGGCCCGCAGGTTCGACTCGTACGCCGGCCGCAGGGCCAGGTGCGCCGCCTCGGGGACCGTCAGCGACTTCTCGTCGACCCCGCGAGCGACCAGGACGAGGCGCTCGGCGGCCCGCGCGACCAGGCCGTTGTGCGAGGCGAACGGCGCCGCCGTGGCGAGGTCCGCGTGCACCACGGCGGCCAGCAGCAGGGCCGGGACCGACGACGGGCTGCTGAGCAGCCGGGCCACGCCCTGGAGCCGCTCGGCGGCCTCGGCGTCGCGCGGCCGGCCGAGCTCGTCGTCCGCGAGCGAGCCGGCGGCGGCCAGCGTGTGCAGCCGCGCGAGCACCTGGAGCGGCGAGCGCGACAGCGTCGGCGCCAGCCCGAGGAGCGAGGTCGAGACCCGCACCGCGTCGGCCGCGACCGCGTCGCCCGCGCCCTCGCGCACCGCGGCCAGCGACGACCCCGACCCCTCCAGCACCGCCGAGGCGTGCGCCCCTCGGAGCAGGGACTCGGCGGTCGTCTCCGGCGACGTACGGCGCAGCCCGCGGTCGCGCAGCACCACGTCGATCCCGTCGCGGGCGGCCGCGAAGGCCGAGGGCACGCCCTCCAGGGAGGCCAACCAGGCCAGCGGGTCCTCGGAACGCCTCACGGGTCGAACGCTATCCAGCCGGTAACTTGGCCGGTGATGAGTACCGAGCAACAGCGCGACCCTGCCCGCTCCTTCGGCGGGGTGGCCGACGCCTACGACCGTGGGCGCCCGACGTACCCGCGCGAGGCGGCGGTCTGGCTGACCTCCGAGAAGCCCCTCAGCGTCCTCGAGCTGGGCGCCGGCACCGGCAAGCTGACCGAGCAGCTGGTCGCCCTCGGCCACGACGTGCACGCCACCGAGCCGGACCCGAAGATGTTGGCCATCCTCGACAGGAACCTCCCCGACGTCCGCCTGTCCCGGGCCCCCGCCGAGGAGATCCCCGCCGGCGACGCGTCGTACGACGTGGTGGTGAGCGCGCAGGCCTTCCACTGGTTCGACCCCGACCGCGCGCTGCCCGAGATCGCCCGGGTGCTCAGGCCGCACGGCCGGCTCTCCCTGGTCTGGAACCAGCGCGACGAGCGGATCCCGTGGGTCAAGCGGCTCGGCCGGATCATCGGCACCCAGGAGCACCTCACCGACCCCGGCGAGCTGCTGGAGCGGGCGAAGCTGTTCGGGTCGGTCGAGCAGGAGTCCTTCCGGTTCTGGCAGGTCGTCGACCGCCGCTCCGTCCAGGACCTCGTGCGCTCGCGCTCGAACGTCGCGGTGCTGCCGCCGGGCGAGCAGGAGGCCAAGATGGCCGAGGTGCTCGCCTTCTACGACGACTACGGCCGGGGCATGGACGGCATGCAGCTGCCGTACACCGCGAGCTGCTTCCGGTCCGAGGTGCTGGACCGGGTGCTGCCGACGGTCACCGAGCCGTCCGAGCCGACCGAGAGCTCCCCCTCGGACGGCTCCTCGACCGACATGCTGCTCATCGACTTCCGCTGACGGGCGTCAAGGGCCCCTTCACCCGCATGTGTGACCGGGGCCACAATGGGCAACCGGTGGGGCATGTTCCAACAGGACCTCCAGCCCGTCGGTGACTCCCTCGCCCTGAGCGCACTGTGCGGAGCCTTGCCGTTGCTCGCCCTGTTCGTGCTGCTGGGCGGGCTGAGGATGAAGGCCTGGCTGGCCGGTGTCATCTCGCTCGTGGTCGCCCTCCTCGTGGCGGTCACCTTCTTCGAGATGCCGGTCGACCAGGCGCTGCTCGCCGGGACCGAGGGCGCGGCGTTCGGCTTCTTCCCGATCCTCTGGATCGTCATCAACGCGATCTGGGTCTACAACCTCACCGTCGCGAGCGGGCACTTCGACGTGCTGCGCCGCTCGTTCGAGAAGGTCAGTCCCGACCAGCGGGTGCAGGCGGTCATCATCGCCTTCTGCTTCGGCGCCCTGCTCGAGGCACTGGCCGGCTTCGGTACACCGGTCGCGATCACCGTCGTCATGCTGATGGCGCTGGGCTTCCAGCCGATGAAGGCCGCGGTCGTGGCGCTCGTCGCCAACACCGCGCCCGTCGCCTTCGGCGCCCTGGCCACCCCGATCGTCACCCTCGGCACGGTCACCTCCGGCGCCTCGGACGACCCGCGGCTCAACACCGAGACCCTCGGCGCGATGGTCGGTCGGCAGACACCGCTGCTCGCGCTCGTCGTACCCCTGATCCTGGTCCTGATCGTCGACGGCCGCCGCGGCATCCGGAACGCGTGGCTGCCGGCGGTGGTGTGCGGCTCCGCGTTCGCGGTGGCGCAGTTCGTGGCCGCCAACTACATCTCGGTCCCGCTGACCGACATCATCGCCTCGCTGGTCTCCGCCGGCGCCGTCGTGCTCCTGCTGCGGGTCTGGTCCCCGGCCGAGGTGCTCACCGCTGAGCCGATCGACCAGCCCGTGGGGGCCACCGCCACCCACGCGCCGGACGCCGTCACCGCTGGCGCGCGGCCGCGCAGCGGTGGCGCGAGCGGCGCCGGTACGTCGGACGCCGACGACCTCACGGACCCGCACCACCACGACACGGGCGCCGACGTCGCCCGCGCGTACGCGCCCTACCTCGTGATCATCGCGATCTTCTCGATCACCAACATCACCGCGGTGAAGGAGCGGCTGGCCGAGGAGCCGTGGACCAAGATCTTCGCCTGGCCCGGCCTCGACGTGCTCAACACCGCGGGCGATCCCGTCGCGACGACCAACTTCACCCTGAACTGGCTGCCGGCCGCCGGCACCCTGATGATCCTCGCCGGCATCATCACCGCACTGATCCTGCGGGTTCGGCCGGGCACCGCGGTGCGCGCGTACGGCAAGACGTACGTCGAGCTGAAGTCGGCCATCGTCACCGTCATGGCGGTGCTCGCGCTGGCCTACGTGATGAACCTGTCGGGCCAGACCGCCTCGCTCGGCGCGTGGCTGGCGCAGGCCGGCGCCGCGTTCGCGATCCTCTCGCCGATCATCGGCTGGCTCGGCGTCGCGGTCACCGGCTCGGACACCTCGTCCAACGCGCTCTTCGGTGCCCTCCAGGTGCAGACCGCCCAGCAGGCCGGCCTCGACCAGGTGCTGATGGCCGGCTCGAACTCGTCGGGCGGTGTGCTCGGCAAGATGGTCAGCCCGCAGAACCTCGCCATCGCCGCGGCCGCCGTCGGCCTGGCCGGCAAGGAGGGCGACATCTTCCGCAAGGTGATCGGCTGGAGCCTGGTGCTCCTGGCGGCCATGTGCGTGATCGTCTGGCTGCAGTCGACGCCGGTGCTGAGCTGGATGGTGCCGTAGGGGTTGGCTGGGCCTGCGCTCGTGGCACCCAGAGGGTCGGGCCAGGCGACGGCCCGCGAGAGCGGTGAGCCGGCGGGCCACGGCGTTGCCCGCCGCAGACCGGGTTCCGTGCGCGACGGTCACCAGCCTCACGAGCGCGGCACCGCGAGCCGGTAGCCGCGCTTGACCAC
>CAWBRC010000001.1:0-2377787 GCA_963791175.1 uncultured Actinomycetota bacterium | reverse complement strand
GGATGCCTCCGGACGCGAACCTGCCCAGGCGACTGGGTGACCGCGGCCGCACGTAGGCCGCGTGGGTGATTGCTTCATGGCCGCCCTGCCCAGTTCGGCGCAGGAGACGACACAAACGTCGTATCGACAAGCCTAATGCAGACAGCTCCACATCTTCGTGTCATGATGATGTCGAAGATGTTGATGCGGAGTCGCGCAACGCCCTTGGAAGCTCACGCGACCCCGCCGGAGAACTCCCGAAGGGAGGCCCCAGAGTGATCGTAGTAAACGTGAAGCACTCCATGAGGCGACTCCTCGAGAAGCGCGTGCCGGCGCTGACGACGACGCCCTGCTCGAAGAGATCAGCGACTCACCACCACCAAATGGACTGGTTTCGGAAGACAGGTCCTCGAGGGGTTTGGCCCTGAGCGGGATCCGAGCAGTAAGGCTCTGTACGAGCACGGTGGCAGGGAGCACGAGGACTTCATCCTGGGCGTCAACGGCGACCAGATCGTGTCCGCTTACACCATCGACGGTTGGCACCGAGACGACGATGAGAACCGCAGGGTGATCTTTGACGTCAGCCCCGCCCGAGCGGAAATGGCCGCCGCCATCGGCCAGCCCGTGCCCGGTGGTCCATGGAAGCAAGGCGAGGCCAGGCCGGTCCGGTACGTGGACACCAACACGTTCGTTGCAGGCGTACCCGTCATCGACGACGCCGACGACAGAGCAGTTGATCGTCGGATGGTCAAAGTCATCCGAGCTCCTCCCGGCCGCGCCGGCACCGTCCCGTTCCCCCTTGGAGGGTGTCGAGATTGCACGGGACCCGCGCGGCGGCCTTCGCGTCACCGTGCCGATGGGCACCAAAGTCACAGTCGTACAACGAACCGAGTGACCACCAATGCGACCGGGGGCTTACAGGTGGGGCGCAGCGGTGGTCGGCCCAGTGCGTGCCTGCACTCCGACGTGTTCTGCGCGTTGGGTCGGCCCTGGGTCCGCAACCGCCGGCCGACATGGACATCGGCGGCTCCGCACAACAATTGCGGCACATGCGTGACCGGGTGCGCTGAAGCCTCGGCAGATCCCACGGTCCGCACGCGGCGGATTGTCGCTCCCGAGACCCACGGACTCGGTGCCCGACAAGCGGAGAGATGTGAAAGATTCAGGGCTACGGGTTGGCGGTGACAGGCAGCAACTCTCAGCTGATGAGCCATGGAACCGGCGCGGGGCAGATGCGCTATCTGCGCTTGCCGGACTTCTTGTGACTTCCGGCGCGCACTGTCCGGGCCGGGTTGATCTGGCCAGTGAAAGCAATGGGCGGCATCAGGAACTGCGAGAGCTTTGCGAGCTCGGGGTCGAGGTCGCCGACGTGGTCGTCGAAGTAGACGTCGATCAACTCCTTGGTCTGCTCGCTGCAAGCGAACACGACGCCGCGGGGCATGCTCACCTGGTGCATCTTGGTGCGCAGGTAGTTGCGAGCCTTCTCCTCGAACTTCTTCGGGTCGCGTCCCGAGGGGCGGGTGAACCAAGCCAGGAGCCAAGCCTCTTCGAGGGTCGGTGCGACCCACGGAATGGTTTTACTGCGCTCGCGGCCGTCTCCGAACGGGTTCGACAGCAAGTCCTGCGGGATGTCGGCCAGCTTGGCCTGTGCTGCGGCCGCACCTGAAAGCAGCGTCGCGGAGATGCTGAGCCACGCGTAGTCGCCACGTGCCTCGGCCATCTCTCGGCTACGGACGTGCCTGGGCGCCTAGGCGCCCAGCTCGACCAGCGTCGTAGTGGGCGGGTCGACGCCTAGCGACCCCTCTGGCTAGATGCCCGCGACGTAGGCGGTGAGGAACTGGACTCCGTGTCGGTCGAGGTTGCCGCGCGCGGTCGTAGTGCTCTGTGGTTCTGGGGTCGGCGTGGCGGGCGAGGATCTGGGCGTCGCGTAGCGGCACGCCTGCGTCGAGGGCGTTGGTGATGGCGGCGTGACGCAGGGAGTGCGGGCTGATGTGGCGCGGTATCGCGGCGGCTTTCGCGATGCGGGCAACCATCCGGTATGCGTCGCGGCGGCCAATCGGCCCGCCCGACGGTGTCAACGCCTCCGGTCGGACGAGGTCCATCTCGTAGACGTCTGACTTCAGAACTTCGCCGTCGCCGAGGTCGACATCGAAACGAAAGTGGGTGACTTCGTGGCCCTGCGACTTGTGCGCCGTGTAGAACCACGCAAAGGTCGCGAGAGCGAACATCCAGGTAGCCGACTCACCAGCCTCGATCCGCGTAGGGAGTCGAGGGTTCTTGCCGATGTAGTCGTCGCGTCCCATGAGTTTGCTCTCGAGCTTTGGGTCGCCACCGATGCGCCAATACAACGAGATGCCCTCGACGGTGATCGGGTCGCTCCCCGTCGATCTGGCTGTGAGGGATACGGACTTCTCCACCTCAGAACTGGCCACGGGGTAACTGCCGAGGGGCACCATGATCAGCCCCTCCCCGTTCTCGATCAGCACGCTGCTGCGAACCTCGATGGTGCCGGTGCGCACGGGACTTGCAGACTTGACCGCGGCTTCCATCAACGCCGCTAGCGACTCCTCGGTGATGCCGTTCAGCTGAATCAGGTCAGCGCCAGTAGCTGTCTCTCGTGCGGCCTTCCAACACGAAGGATCTCAACGGTGTATTCGTCTGGTTCTTTGTGGTCGATCAGATCGTGGTGGGGCACGCACAGGAGGATGAGGTTCGGGAATGAGCGTCGTTCCTCGTTGGTCATACTCTCGCGGTAGCGGGCTGATTGGGCTCTGCACCCTCGATGTGCGCGATATGTACGTTCACCGACGGCTGCCCGGGCTTCACGAAGACGGTGGTCGTAGTGGGGCACTCCGGGAAGTAACACGTGCCCTTGGCCATCTCGAATAGCGCCTTCTCCGTACCTGACCGGTAGACGTGCGGGTCAACAGGGTCGGCGGGTCCTTCGGCGCTCACGAGGCGAGGATAGGGCGCCATCGTCAAGGGTCTGCCCGTCCGCGACCTGGGCCACGTTTGTTCGAGCCACGTGCGCCCGACGCGTCGATCGCTGGCTCAAACCCTTGCGCAGGCACATCCGCAGGGCGATGGAGTTCCCGAAGGGCGTTGACCCGAAGCACTTCAGCCGTATGTGCAAGGCAAACCGCAGTCGATGAGGCGCGAGCGCTTTGCTGGCCGAGGCCGCCCCCGGTCGTTGGGCCGGCTCTCCATTCGCCTGCTGACACCGGGTCGCGAGCGGCATCGTCAGGGGTCATCTCGTCCCACCATCGCAAGAGTGCTTCGCGTGCGATGTACTCGAACGTGGCAAGAAGCATGGGCGCGTCGGCGGCCATCCAGATGCCATCGGCGCCACCGGAACTGAGCCCGCCCGGCGTCTCCTGCTCGGCGTCTCCGTCCGGGCGTGGCCAGCCAATCATGGGTAGCGGCATCGGGATGCCCTCATGGAGCGCCAGGGAGCGGTGCTTATAGATGGTGCCTGCCGCCATGCTCAGGCTCGTCCAGTCAAGGCGGTCGAACTGGGGACGATCGTTGGGTGGTTCTGGCGTGTAGGTCTCGACGAAGGTCTTGAACTTCTTCGCCGCTCGGACCTGTCGAGCGAGCTGTTCCGATACGGCCGCTCGGACGTCGTCGGGTGCAGGCTTGAGTGCGTCGAACAACTCGGGCCAGGCTCAGCCAGGAGTTCTGCGGGTTCGGTGCTGTCGACGATGGCGTGCGTGGCGGCGACCTCGATGGCCGTGACCAACAGGAGCCAGGCGAGGTTGGGGTCCTCCTCGGCGATCCAGATTCCGGAGGCGTAGGCACGCGCTGCTCGAACGAGGGCGATCTGAGCTGGTGCCGCCAAGGAGGGGATGGTGGCTAGGCGGGCGACTTGGTCGAGGTGAGCAGGACGGGTCGCGATCCGGGGCAGACGAGGGGCCACCCTGAGGTCTGGGGGGTGGTGAGCGGCCGAACCTCGCGGACGAGGAGGGGGCGATCGTCCGCGGTGAGGCCGTCTGGGCGGTCCATGTGCTCGTGGATCCCGGACAACATCCGGGTGCCCGCACATCGATAGGTATCCCGGTGCACAGGCAGGTGAGCGCTGCGACCTCGTCGCTGATGGTCCCGCCGTAGTAGGTGCTGGTGTCAGGGCCGATGAGCTCCCCGTCTTTGACGATGTCGACGATGAGGTTGGCGTGCAGGCGCCCTTCAGCGAGAAGAGACAGCCCGACCGCGGGTTGGGGTCGTCATCCTTGGTGCCGCGAGGGCGGCCGTCGCGCATAACGGTGGTCAGTTCGTACGGTCCGAAGTTAGCTTCCGATGGCGAACTCGGCCGTCGAGTGGAGCTCGTCGATGTAGTACTCGAGTTCCGGTTCGCCGTCATCGAAGGCGTGTCAGTTACGCCAGGCTGCTGTTCCCACGTGTGAAGTGTTGCCGCAGTGCTCGAGCGCGACCATCGGTTTGGCCGGTCAGGAGTGAATGGACGGTGTCTGGTAGCGGTCGCGGCCCACGCAGGCCTTCGACGTCCAGGACTCAGCATTTGGCGCTTCGCAGGACGTGGCTCTAGATATCTACGTGTCCGCTATGCGCCTTGGCTCGTGCCATTGTCGTTGCCGCACTGCGTGCGCCTCCGCTGCTGTCCAGGACGGTCCGCTGGAGTCCGCGGGCGGGCCCCGACACCGCAAAGCCGCCCCACAGCCCCTCGAATCCAGGACTCGTCACAATCGCGGAAAATTGGCGTCCGACGCATGCGCGTCTTAGTGGGCGATATGCAGCCATGACCAGGTCGACCAAGGTTCAGTTGCGTCGTCGTCGTCCGAAACTGCTGAGGGATCTGAGGCCTTAGCTCAGAAGCGAGCTGACGGGATGCGACGAAGCGCGGCTTCGAGCTCGTCGAGGCGGATGCGGATGGGCCGGCGGCCGCACTGGTATGCAGGGATGGTGCCGTCGCTGATCCGGCGTCGGATGGTCCGGGTGGACAGCGACATAATCTGGCTCTTCTGACGCATCCGTGGGTGGTTGTGCGCGTCTGGAAGTGAGCACGCCGTTCCCGCCTAGGTTCTGGGCTGTCGAAGATCCGGAACCAGGAGCGGAGAACGGCGTGCGCAACGCCAGGCTATGGCACGCCCTGTTCGGGGTGGAGAAGACGGTCGTCGAAGGCATCGAGTTCGACGAGGACGAGCAGGTGCTGGTCGCCCGGGTGCGGCCGACCCGGCGGCGCGGCGCGTCGGTGTGGTCGTGTGCCGGCGCCGCTGCCGGCCTATGACCGCGGTGAGGGTCGGCGACGGTGGCGGGCGCTGGACCTGGGCACGATCCGAGGCCGTGCTGGAGGCCGACGCGCCGCGGGTGTCCTGCCCCGAGCACGGCGTGACGGTCGCGGGCGTGCCGTGGGCCCGGCACGGCGCCGGTCACACGACGGCCTTCGACGAGCAGGTCGCCTGGTTGGCGACCCAGATGCTCCAAGAGCGCGGTCACCGAGCTGATGCGGATCGCGTGGCGCACCGTCGGGTCGATCATCACCCGGGTCTGGGCCGACATCGACGCGGCTGCATGACCGGTTCGCCGGGCTGCGGCGGATCGGGATCGACGAGATCTCCTACAAGCGCGGCCACAAGTACCTGACCGTGGTCGTCGACCACGACACCGGCCGGCTGGTGTGGGCCGCGCCCGGCCGCGACATGGCCACCCTGGCCGCGTTCTTCGACGCGCTCGGCCCGACAGCGCTGCGCCCAGATCACCCACGTCAGCGCGGACGGCGCCGACTGGATCGCCGACGTCGTGGCCGAGCGCTGCCCGGACGCGGTGCGCTGCGCCGACCCGTTCCACGTCGTGCGGTGGGCCACCGACGCGCTGGACGAGGTCCGCCGCGAGGCCTGGAACGACGCCCGCCGCGGCCCGGCGGCCGCGACCCGCGGCGCCGGCGGCCGCCGCGGCGTCGCCGCGCGGCCACCGGCGACGCCCGCGGCTCAAGCGCGCCCGCTACGCGCTGTGGAAGAACCCCGAGAACCTCACCGACAAACAGCACGCCAAGCTCGACTGGATCGCCAAGACCGACCCCCGGCTCTACCGCGCCTACCTGCTCAAAGAGGGTCTGCGGCTGATCTTCCAGCTCGCCAGCCGACGAGGCCGCCGAAGCCCTCGACCGCGTGGGTCAGCTGGGCCCGCCGATGCCGGATCCCGTCCTTCGTGGAACTCCAGAAGACGATCGTCGAGCACACCCCATCGATCCTCGCCGCGATCGAGCACGGCCTGTCCAACGGCCGCATCGAATCGGTCAACACCAAGATCCGCCTGATCACCCGCATCGCGTTCGGATTCCACGTCCCCCGAAGCCCTCATCGCCCTGGCCATGCTCAACCTCGGCGGCCACCGACCCACGCTTCCAGGCCGGCCATGACCCACGGATCAGTCAGAAGAGCCCATAATCTCGGCGGCCTCGTCGAGGCTTACGTAGACGGGGAGCTCTCTCTTCCTAGCCATAGGTCTTCCTCTCGTGCTCCCGGCCTGCTGGACGACGTGCCGGGTTCGTGCGTCGCGGAGCTGAGGAACCGGCGGGCTTCGGCGACGGTGATGTAGAGGCGGCCGCAACCGTTGAATCGTGCCCACCGCGGACCGACGCCTCGTTGGCGCCAGTCGCGGACGGTGCGTTGTGGGGTGCGGATGAGTGCGCAGAACTCTTCGAAGGTGATGCAGTCCTCGGTCGTCCCAGTCGTCAGGGATCTCGATCGGGTTCATGGGCGCCACTTCCAATCTCGTCGTCTGTCCGCGCTTGGTTACCAAGGGCAAGGTGGGGGCCCTGGGCGATCAAGTGCGCGAGATCTCGTCGCTTCTGGTCATCGGCGGACGGTCGTCGGGCGCGGGCGCGGCCGGGATGGGTTGGGGTGGGCGGCGCGGACCCAGGTGCGGGGTTGGACGTCGGGCTCGCTGCCTCGCGGGAGTGCTTGAGATCCGTAGCGCTCGATGTCCTCGGCAGCGGTCTGGGCGGCGTGGCGTGGGTCCGAGGTCGGCGCGGTCGCGGCTGAAGACGTCGACCCACTGGGCGCGTGCGGCTTCGACGGCTGTCGGCGACGAGGTGGGCGGTGTTGTGGTGGCGGCCGCGGGTCATGCCGACGTAGGCCGCGGCGGCGCCGGTGGCCTCACCGATAAGCAGGTGCGCCTCGTCCACGGTCTCGCCTTGAGCCCTGCCGAGGCTGACCCAGATCGTGTTCCATATCTCTGGCACCTTTGGGCGGTTATGACCTCCGACGGTGTGTGGAAGAGGCTGACGAGTGGCAAGGCCGCTGCGTTTTGTCGCCGAACTTCCCGCGAACCCGTCGACCTCGAGTAACGCGAGCTCGGGTCCACCGACATGACAGTGCACGCTGTGCGCCGGAACGTTGCTGCGGGCGGCGGCGACCTGCCTGAGCTTCTCGAGTCGGACAACGTGTGGCGCACGCTGTTCGACCTCGCGGTGGTCGAGCGGCCCGATGGGATGAACGAGCTCCACCTATCCTGGGTCATGAGCCGTTGGCATCCGGAACCTAATCGCGATGACGCGGCGCATCGTCGTGCATTGCTGGCCCGATCAGCCGATAGCACATCTCGTGTTGCTCGCCCGCCGTACCGACGACGTGAGCTCGACGCGACGGCGTGGCGACACTCGAGAACGCTGACCCGGTCGGCGTCGTGGGTCGCCCACGCGAGGTGACGAAAGGCCGTGTCGCCGCTGGGCGGCATGTACCGGGTCATCGCGCACAAGCGCCCGGTATATCCCCGACGATCAGACGATCTGGAGCATGGAGGAGTTCGTTCTCGACACCTGAACTGAATCGTCAGTTGTAGTCCGTCGTGTCCTCGGGTGAGGGAACGTCCTGACCGCCACCCGGAGCGAACAGAGCCAAGTCCCTTGGGTGCCAGAGTCCCCGACACATCCACGCGAGTGGAAATGAACGAGTCCGACGGTCGAAGCGTGAGGTTCTCGGCCGGCTCCGCCTGAATGCCCGCTGGCAGTGTCAGCACATGGTGTCGCACGACATGACGACTGGCTACCAGCGCCGCGGCACTGAAGACATCGCCACTGAACGACCCCGGGTCCTCGCGAATCGAGGCGATGAAGGACCGATCGTCGTGCACCTCACCGCTCGCGTACCCACCAATCCTGGTGACGCTCAGTGGCGGCACCCGCACTTCGTTTCGCGCAACGAGGTCGTGGATGCGGTCGTAGACCTCTTGTCCTGCGGCCGCGCGGCCCTCATCCGCGGTGACGACCCCGAGCAGTTCCGTTCCGGGATCCGCTTCGACGCAGACCCAGATCGAGGTCGGCGGGGAGGTCTCCGGTGGTCGTGCTGTTGGAAGGGTCATTGAGGCGGCTGCGCGTCGTAGCTCGATCAAACTCTTGCCGCAACCACCCACGATGACACACCGCCTCCACGGCCTCGGCGACCATGTCTGCCGTCGGATCGGTCGAGTCGCCGTCAGGCTGGGCCATCGCGACCGCGGCGGGGAGGCCAGTCGGTGCATCCAGTGCAGACTGTTGAACCTGCGGAACCGCCCAGGGTCGGTGCAGCAGCTCGGCGAGGATTTCGCCCAGTCGAGCACGCCTGTGTACATGAGACTCCAGCGCGTCTCCTGCTGGGACGCCGCTACAAACTCGTCGCTAGCCGTCCTGAGGTTGTGCAGCCGCTGCTGCACAGCCCATTCGTAGCTGCGAGCGGCTCGGTAGTACTGATGGCCTCCGTACAAGAAGATCGCGAGGATCACGGCCAGCCAAGTGCCCACCGACTGCCAGCGTTGGCTGGTGAGCCATTCGTCGAGCGGTCCAGGCTCGAGCCAGTACGACAGCGCGCCGATGGCGAGGAGGATCAAGCTGACCGTCCACGTGATCAGCAGCACGCGTCGGGCGCGCACGAGAGAGTCCACCGAGGGTGCGGCGCGGTTCGCGTCGAGAATCTTCTGCGCAGCGGTGGCCTTCTGCTGCTCGGAACGGCGTTGCTCATATACCCGCTTGGCAAGCTTCCACATCAGCGTCTGTCGGCGCTCATCCACCCACGAGCGGAGACTGTCGTCGGAAGCCGTCGAAGCGGACGTGACATCGTCGTCCAGGGCGTCTGGGGGGCCGCATTCCGGCGTCGCGAGCAGGGCTCCGTCCTCGTCCACACGAGCGCCGGAGTCTCGGTCTACCTTTCCCCCAGAGTCAGAGGTCCCAGGTGCTGTTTCGGTTGGACCGGAGGCCGACTCACCCTCGAGCCGCGGGCTCGCCGGACGTTGCCTGGTCGTCTGCGATGGACGGAGGTGACGCCGCACTGTCGGCGGGCGCGGAGGCGACAGTAGCCATCCGGGCAATCGCCTCGACGTCGACCGCGCGGAGCTCGTGCCCATGGACGAACTCGCGGCCCTGTGCCGGCGCGACATAGCTCGGCGGCAGCACCTCGTCCAAGTCCGACCGCCGCAACCTGTCGAAGCCTGTCGGCAGCTCGGAGCCGTCAATCAAGCCCAGGCAAAGCTCGCGGCAGGGTGCGCCATGCGATAGGTGTCGTTTGGCCCGAGACAGCGGCATCCTGCGCGAGGCGAGTGGGCTCGAGAAAGTCCGACAGTGCCGTCAACCTGGCAGCCGCGTGCGCCTGGGTGGCCCGTGGCGCCTCTGGATGGAGGCGCCCGACCACCCCCACGTCTGAGCCGGCGAACGTGTATGTGATGCCGCGCTCCGCGGCGTCCTGGGCAGACGCCCCGAAGAATCGGAACGCAGCCAGCGGCAGTGACGCTTGGAAGCGAAGCCAATCCCCGATCAGGGTCCAAATCGAAAGGGCCGGTTTGGTGAGGACAGGGGTGACCCGGTCGTCGGGAGTCCATTCCGACGTGCGGAGAAGAGCAGCGAGGCTCCTGTCTACCAGCTGGTCTGGCCGATCCGAGACGTAGCCCCAGTTCAGATGCCGCACCGATCCATCTGGCGCTCCTATCACGGCGTCGATGGTCGCTCGAGCTAGCCGGTCTGCGCGGTCATCTCCCAAGATCAAACGCACGTGGCAGCGGACCACGACTGAGTCCTGGTCCGCCGACGTTGAGTCGACACTGATGTCGTCCAACGCCGCCTCGTGCATGCCTCGCCAGAGGCCGCCGATCGTCGCGGCCGCGGCGAGAGCATGTCCGTGCAGGTTCTCCTGTGCACGTATGAAGACATTCAGACGGTCCACGTCGGGCCGGTCCTCCGGGGAGACGACTGCGTTCACCTCCCATCCGCGCTGGAGGAGACCGACCTGTTGTTGTGCAACGTCGGTCTCCGGCACCAGCATGTTGATACGCAGGAGCTTGACGACGTGGTCGCCAGACGCACCCATCGGCATCGCACGCTTGACGAGCGATGCGACGTCGTTGCAGACCGCGATGAGGGCATCGGCGGAGACGTTCTCGTGGGTCAGTGCGTGCAGCACGACAACGCGGATCAGCTCGCGTCGTCGATTACCGAGCAACTTCATGAGCTCGACCTCGGACGAACCCTCGATCGGCGCGGCCTGGATAGTCGGCGGTCCTTGGCGCGTGCGGTCAACAGACGCCGGGGTGACGATCGCGAAGTCGCGGAGCAGACCGTCGACGTACCACTGCGACGCGAGCTCGTGAATCCGCTGACCATCCTCGTCGTCGGAGGTGACGAGAACCGTGTAGCTCAGTTCCACGTGTCGGCCCCGGCGTCGCCGACGATCTCGCCCGCCGCGCGCGCGATATCGCCGAGGGCCGAGGTGATATCTGCTCGGAGCTCGTAGGCGC
Source organism: uncultured Actinomycetota bacterium (assembly GCA_963791175.1). Classification (GTDB taxonomy): domain Bacteria; phylum Actinomycetota; class Actinomycetes; order Propionibacteriales; family Nocardioidaceae; genus Nocardioides. The sequence continues at coordinate 2,367,095 of CAWBRC010000001.1, read as the reverse complement.
GAGGAACCGAGATCTCGTTCCGCTTCTCGACGCTCACGAACAGGTTCTGGTACATGGACAGGAGGTCGGTTGCGCGGTCGACGACCGCCTGCTGTCTGACCGACCAGTCCCCCGACGCCGGCCCAGCGTTGTCGCGACTCGGGGCAGGTGCGCCCTGCGGGAGCTCGCCACGTCGTACCCAAGCGGCAAGTTCTCCGACGGCGGACTCGTACGCATCGAGCCCGCCCCCACCGCTCGTGCCGAGGTCACGAAGTCGGCGGTATGGCGCCATCGGAGTGAGTTCCGCTGTGACGTTGACGTCGACGAGCGCCAAGGGCAGCGACTCGAGGGCCAGCGGCATGTAGTCGTGGCTAGCCGCGACACCGCTCGCCAGAAGGGGAACTGGGAAAGGCCTCCACTGGCCACCTGCACCCACCGGATTTGGCACGAAGATGCTGACGGCCTGGTCCTCGAACTTGATCTGACCCAGGATCGCAGCGGTGAACCAACCGCGCACCATCGCCTTGCGTACCGCCGGCGAGGCCGGGATGAACTCGGGGAGATCTCGGGCCCGACGCCAGCGCCAGAACTCCTCACGACCATCCGGCGTCTTGCTTCGGTCGCCCCACTCTTCAGCGATCGGGCGCATCAGTGAGTCGAAAACGACCGGCTCGTATGGCTCAACAAGGACCGTGAATGCGTCGACGAAATCCACGATCGCTTGGGTTGAACGACCGCGCCACGTCCTCGTTCCAGAGTCCCTTGGTTTCCAGGACTCGACGGACCACCTTGGCCTCGTCGGAGGACGCGGAGAAGGGCAGCTCGGTGAAGAACGTCTCGCTGCGTACCTCGTGTCGACCGTGCACCGCGACGAGCACGCTCTTTCGGATGCCTACCAAGCGGTTGGGCCGCATCTACCGAGGCTGCGAACTGTTGTTCGAACCGGTCTAGCCGCTTGGTGCGGTCCGCCGGCTCCGTGTGCTCCGCGTCGAAGTAGCGGCGGAAGCTCTCCCGCACGAAGTTGCCAGCTCGGGGTGCCGGGCTTCATCAGCCATTCGAGTGCGCGGTCGAGCAGGTCCTCGGCCGACATCGAGATGTCGTAACTCGCGCGCTGCGGGGTGGAGAGCTCGACGTGAAGCTCGTGTTGCCTGGGCGTCCAAGCAGCGGGCTGACCAACCAGCGTCTGCTTGTCACTGTCATGCTCGTCCGCACCCATGATGACGTGGCGAAGGACCCTGCTCGAACGCGCCTTGCGGATCCTCGACCTGGACAGTGCGGGAGATGATCGAGCGCAGACTCTCGCCGTAGGTTTCCGGAGCCTCAAGAAGGAACTCGTTGGCGGCCGGACGCAGGACCTTGGGCACCTCGTCGCCGTCCGGCCAAGCGGCCACGATGGACGGCTGTCCGCCCGTGGGCTCGTTCTCGTTCTGGAGATCCTGTCCGGCCCGCTCGATCTCCTCGCCCATGCGCACGATCACGTTGTCGATGAGGTCGGGAAGCAGTCCCACGACCAGCTGGCGAAGCCGTGCTTCGCCCCGGTAGTGGATCGCAGCAACGCCGCGCTTGACCGCACGGTTGACGTTGGGGTGGTTCGCAGGCAGGACGTCGCCGTCCGCGGTCCGCAGCGCGCTTTCGATCTCGCCCTCGACGTTCTCGCCGGCCCGCTGGTTCTTGCTGACCTCCTGCTCCAGCTCGGTCCTGACCGCCCGCAGCTCCTCGGCCAGCTTCCTGAAGAGGATAGAGGTGACGAGGAACCCCTCCATGGCGAGGGTTTGGGCCGCAAGGAGGCGGATGTCTGCCTGGATGTCCTTCACCCACGCGCGGCCGCACTCGCGGTTAGCAACGTCGAACTCGTCGAGTTGCCGGTCGATGAGTTCACGCACCCTCTGCGAGATCCGGTTCCGCCATTCGGAGACACTCAGCCCATTCGGGGGCGCTTGCGCCGTGACCTGGTTCAGAATCTGAGCGCTCAACGAGCGCAGCACATCTTCGCGATCAGAAGGCCGGGTGGCATCCAGGATGTCGTTCTTTTCCTCAGTCCGCTCGTTCAGCCTGGACTGGATGAGAAATGCCGGCGAAGCGTTGGTCCGCGACTCCTGCGCGATCACGCGTGTGTTCCGCTCATCACCACGCAATCGGGTCTTCTCGTGCCGGGAAAGCAGCAGGTCGACCGACGCCTCGGCGAGTCGCTGTGCGGCGTAGTCACGGAAGCGATCGCGACCCAAGCCGACTCGCGCGGAGCCCATCGCCGTGAACGGCGTCTCCATCTCATTGGTCTTGAGGCGAAGCTCGTCGGGCACAGCGATGGCAGACGACGTCCAGTTGCCGGACACGTATGCATCCATGCGGTCCTGAAGGCTGGTGCTCGTGACCCATGACGCGATCGACCGCCCCATGGCGTGGTAGATGTCGTTCTGGGTCCGGTAGGTCACAGCCTCGTTCTTGGCGCCGACCAAGAAGTTGTAGCGCGGTCCCAGACGGTCGATGTCACCGACGGCAACGCCCTGACGGTTGAGGATGCCGGACGTCTCCTTCGACGGTCCCTGCTTGTTCCAGTAGCCAGCCATCAGCTCGGAGAGCGTCGCGAGTGCATTCGGGCGCACTCCACGGCGACGTGCCGGATCGAGGTAGTCGAACACATCAGGGGAATAGAGAATCCCCATCGACTCGCTCGCCCAGACGGCCCCTCCGGTGGCTCGCAGGAGGTCGCAGATATCGATCACAGCGCCGGCACCAGACCCGCCAGCGATTGACGAAACCGACCACGGCTACGGGCGGCTTTGTGATCGCGGCCGGAATGCCGCCGGTGAGCTTGGTCAGCTCCATGAGCTGGGCCGCGACCTCACGCCCATTGATATTGCGGATCGCGGCGTCCAGGTGTGTCTTGGCCGAGCGGAGGTTGGCAAGAGTGATGATCCGACCGAGCGCACGGAACTGGCCCGCGCCTCGCTCGACGGGCACGTTGACCTCGTGCGGAATCGGTCGCCAGCCGGCGATCGCATCGCCGGCCTCGGTCCGGTCCGCACCTCCGGCGAGCGCCATGTCGATGTTGCGGTAGTTCACTCCCGCTGTCACCAGGCCGGCGTACTCCGCATGCTGGAGTTGAGGTGGCAGGTCAGGGTCGTCACCATCGGCGACACTCGGGACGTCGACATGGAGGAACTGCCAGGCGGCCGGAAACGCATCATCCCAGCCGATCTCTCGCAGTACGCGCTCAAGCTCGTGGTGCACGATCCGGAGCGTCTTGCCGCCGGAGCCGCCGACACCGATCAGCAGGAAGGGTCGCAACATTGAGTCAATCCTCGTCTCTCAAGAAGTCAGGAAGTGGGGGGAGGTCGCGGTCAGCGCTTTCGACAGGTGACTGCTGGGCTTCGCGCGTGGGTCGTGTGCCTCGCAGGCGGCGCGGCCGGGTAGGTGCAGACGGCGCAGGGTCGGCGTCTCCGTCGCCTTCAGACAGGTAGTCGGGGAGCCTCGGGACCGAGCCTCGATCAGGCTCAGACGAGGCGCCCGCCTCCCGGTCCAGCCAGCCGAGGGGGTCGCCACCCTCGACCACATCCGTATTCGGAACGAAGGCGATGTCGACAGGCGCGGATCGTGATGCCGCGCCCAGCTGCTCTAGGACTCGCGGCCACTCGACGTCGTTCACCATGACGCGGGCTCGCTCTTCGGCTCCAGCGGCGTCCACGTCCTGGGGAATCACCACGACAAGTTCCCCGGAGGCCTGATCGGGGCCGTCAAGGCGATCAATACGTACGAACAGGGCATCGAGATCACCGAGGCCAATCGACGCCTCGTTTGACGCCTCGGGCGCCTCATTCGACTGATAGCCAGACATCAGTGTGGATCCCGAGTGGGCAGTGGCGATGCCTCGCGGGGCCTGCAGCGAAAGTATCCGCGCCGCGCGCAAGCTGAGCGACGTCCCGTCAACGCTCATTCGGCTACCGGACTTCGACCCCGATATCGGGACGTTGCGCAGATCGTCGGGATAAACCAGACCTGGCTTGGCATCCACCCGGCTCAGCCCTGCGGCCGCGATGCGCACCGGTATCCGTGCTGTGCGGGTGCCGGAGGTGATCCGGAAACGGCCCAGCAGCAGCAGGTTCGAGCCGACGATGAGCAACAGCGGAATCAACAGCGCCAGGATGATCAGCGCAGCGACGACCTTCCAGCGCTTCCCTGAATCCACGGCTCGCTCCATTGAGAGCGATCCTGGGACAGTGACCTCGAGGTGATCCCCGTCGGCACTAGTGACGTCAAAAGCGATGTCGCCCGATGCCACGCCGTCGGCCGAGGTCGTGGGCTCGAGGAACAGTTTGAGAGAGCCCTCACCGTTGGCCGGCACCTTGACACAGGTCGGCTCACTGGTGACCAGCTTTGAGGAGCTCTCCTGGCCGGGAACAACGATGGAGGAGCCAGCCAGACAGACGGAGGTCTCACCTAACTTGCTACCTGCCACCTTGATCTTGGCAGATCGAGTTCCGAGCCCCTCTAGAGCGCCGAAGTCCAAGGACGTGGGCGTAATCACCGGATAAGCCGGCGGAAGCGTCACGGGCAACTCGTTGGTTGCCTGAATGGGTCCGAGGCTGATGCCTGATGGCTTGGTCCGTGCACTAGCCGCTGCGGACACGACTATGTGACTTGGCACCTTGCCGGTCCCGATGTCGTAGTTTGCCTCGAGGAATCCATCCGAAGAGATCGTCGTGTCCAGCGGTTTCCCTCCGACCGAGATGCTGGCGTCAAGACGGCCGTAGAGGTCGGCCGCCAGAACGTCGCCCGCAGCGTCGACCAACCGGTACCGGATCAGGTTGGACGTTCCGGCCTGCACGCTTTCGACGGCGGCCACGAGGCTTGCACCCCAGAACCAGTAGGTCGCGACTGTGGCGGGACCCCCGGGCAAGAGCGTCCAAGTCTGTGGCTTCTTGGAGTACGGGTCGAAAGTGAGGTTCAGCGTCGTCAGACTCCCGCGTCGAAGCACGGTCACTTGCGCCCCGTCGACAGATGCCGACGTACTGTCGGACAGTTCAATATCTTGGCCGCCGGGCGCCCGGAGGTGTCCGACGCTGTCGCCTTGCACAATCATGCGAGCCCCACTGAGTCCCGGATCGACGGCGAGTGAGTAGGTGCCGTCGGGGCAAGCACCGCTTGGGCACTTCACGGTGCCGCCGTCTGCGCCTCCAGCCACGAGGGCACCGGCCCCGGCGAACAGCAGCTGCAGCGCCGCGGGATCGTCGGCCGGCAAGTAGACGCCCATCGCGTCGTCACTCGAGATGGGAGCGGTTCCGCATGTCGTGTTGTCCCCGCGTCCCTCAGCCACCGCCTTGAGCTGGTCACGCTGAGCGTCAGACACATTCGCGTCAGGACTGAAGAGTGCGAGCGCCACGACGTTGATGCCGTCATGTCGCACAGAGTCAGCGATCCCGCCAGGCCGGCAGATGTCCGATAGTGCGACGTCGGTGTCAGCGTCGACATCAAGAGCACCATCGGTGAACCAGAGCACGACTTTGCAGGCCGTTTTGTCGTGCAACTGACCAGCTCGTGTGATCAGGGCTTTCTGGCTTCCAAGTAACGCCTCCCGGTAGTCGGTGGCGTTCCCCGCATCACGGCGTGGCAGTTCGTCGGCGGCTGTCTTCCTGAACTCGTCGGCGCTTGCCGCATCGAGCGGGGTCCAGTCGACGAGCGTGGTGAAGGTGCGTGCGAACGTCGAGAGCGACATCTCGACGTTCACGTCGGGGGAGACGGCGGCTAGCTGTTCCAATGAGTCGATGGCCGAGGTGATACCCAGGACTCGCAGCGCTTTGGGATCGGTATCGCGCAGGCTCAGCGACTCGTCCACGACCACCGAGACCAACAGGTTGTCGGCGCCGGAGATGCAGCCGGCGATCTGAGTGAACCCCGGACGCTCGGTGGAGGGGTCGGCAACAGCCACATGCGCACTAGCGCTGGGGATGACCACGGCCGCGACCAAGAACGCGACCGGCGCAAGAAGGCGCCTCATATCTTCGCGAGCTCCGTCGCCAGTAGCCAGGCGTGCGCGACCCCGATGACAACACCCGCGACGGCAGCCACGACCACCATGCGGCCGGGGCGAGAGGTGCGGACATACCAAGGGTCCTTGCGGCGGTTCTCAACGAGAAAGCGATATGCAACCGCGAGGGCAGGGCAGACCACGGCACCCAGCACGTAGCCAACCGCAAGTACTGGCGTGTCTGGTCGCCAAATCAGCAGAACGAAAGCGAGCACGCAGACAGCCGCCGCCGCGTAGCCGGGCCAGCTGGGCGCAGTCACCCGACGAGGTGAAGACAAGCCCGTGTCGTGCAGTGAGTCGACGAACGTCACGGATCTCCCCAATCCCTATGTTCGACATGCGGCCGTTGGGCGATCCTAGGAGCAGCCGCGGACATCTGGACCATCGAACGGCGGAATGACTCAAGATAACTAGCCGCCAGGGTGGGACGTGTCATTCTCAGCAAAGATGACCGTCCCGTCGTCCGGGCGTCATAGTTTGCTTGGGGAGGGCAACTGTGTGGGATCGAGTCGGCTTCGCCGCGCTGCTCTTGGCCACGGTGCTGGACGCCGTGTGGCTGGGAACGCTGTTGAATGACGGAGCAGCTGACGACGCCTCGGCGACGATCCCGGCGCAATCTGCTCAAGCCTCTACTCCGCGCTCAGCAAAGTCATCCGTTCCGGTTTCAGCACCCGCGTCGGCACCGCCCCCGACGGACTCGGGCGATCACGGCGAGGGTGACGGCACCACCGCAACGCCACTAGGCGTGCCCCAAGAAGCGCAGGCCGTGGTGGTCTCCAAACACACCGACGGCGACACGCTGCACGTCGTTCCCCAGCCGGGGTCAACCCTTGAGCCGGGGGTCGACATCACCGTGCGCCTGCTCGAGATCGACACCCCGGAGTCCGTCGACCCGAACTCTCCCGTCGAGTGCTATGCCAAGAAGGCATCGGAGGAGCTCGCGCGACTACTACCTATCGGCGCGACCGCTTGGGTCGTCCCAGACCGCGAGCTGCTCGACCCATACGACCGCACCCTTCTGTATCTGTGGGCTGACGATGGCGAGTTCGTGAATCTTTCAATGGTCAACGGTGGCTTTGCGAAGGCCGTGCTCTTCGAGCCCAATGACCGCTACATCCGCCAGATGCGCGGTGCACAACGCCGAGCCCGGCGCGAGGAGGTAGGCATGTGGGGTACCTGCTCTAAGGCGCGCGCTCACGCGCTCACGGGTGTTACCACTGCCTCTGAGCCGACCGACCCTCGTTTCGACTACTGCTACGAAGCCAACGCCGCGGGGTTCGGCAACTACATCCATGGGCGCGACCCTGAGTACGCCTGGTATGACGACCGCGATGGCGACGGCCGAGTGTGCGAATTCTAAAGGCCGGTGTGGGGCTGAGAGTGCGCCAACCACCGGCGAGCGCCGTGAGAGAAAAACCGCGCGCTGCGAGCCCTGCGGCCCATCCACCTGAACTTTCCTTGTTCCTCGTATATTCCTCAGGAACAGGCAGAGACCCTCGAAAGGGCCTCTGACCTGCGGAAACTTGGTGGGCGATACTGGGTTTGAACCAGTGACCTCTTCCGTGTCAAGGAAGCGCGCTACCACTGCGCCAATCGCCCGATGGAGTTGTTCGAGGTGGGTACGGGATTTGAACCCGTGTACACGGATTTGCAGTCCGTTGCCTCGCCTCTCGGCCAACCCACCGTTGGATGGGTCTGCCGAGACCCGCTCCGAGCGGACGACGAGGCTCGAACTCGCGACCTCAACCTTGGCAAGGTTGCGCTCTACCAACTGAGCTACGTCCGCCTGCCTCCGAGGTCCGGTTGCCCGTCCCTCGAAGTGCGTCAGAACCTTAGCCGATGCGTCTCCGGTGCACAAACTTGGCGTGGCCTCGGTGAGTCGGGCGGGTGGCTGCGGGGATCTCGACCGGCTCGATCAGCGGTCGTGCGGTCCCAGTGACACGATGCGTCTGTGCGTGCGTGGGTGAACGGCAAGGTGCTGGCGGACCCGGAGGGGCCGGCGGTCGCGGTGAGCGACCACGGGCTGACCGTGGGGGACGGGGTGTTCGAGGCGGTCAAGGCCGTGCGGGGGCCGGCCGTTCGCGCTGACCCAGCACCTGGAGCGGCTCCGGGCCAGTGCCGAGGGGCTGGGGCTGCCGGCGCCCGACCTGGACGAGGTACGGCGCGGCGGTGGGCGAGGTGCTGAGGGGCACGAGCGACGCGCTGAGCCGGATCCGGATCACCTACACGGCCGGGCCGGCGCCGCTGGGCTCGGGGCGGGGTGACGGGGGGCCGACGCTCGTCGTGGTGGCGGCGCCGCTGGACGAGGCGGCCGAGAGCACACGGGTCGCGACCGTGCCGTGGCCGCGCAACGAGCGGGGAGCGCTGGCGGGCCTCAAGACCACGTCGTACGGCGAGAACGTCGTGATGCTCGCGTACGCCAAGGAGCGCGGCGCGACCGAGGCCGTGATGGCCAACCTCGCCGGGAACCTCTGCGAGGGCACCGGCTCCAACGTCTTCTACGTCGTCGACGGCGAGCTGCGGACGCCCACGCTCGAGAGCGGCTGCCTGGCCGGGGTGACGCGCGCGCTCGTCCTGGACTGGTACGGCGGCCGGGAGGTCGACGAGCCCATCGACGTCGTACGGCGCGCGAGCGAGGTCTTCCTGGCCTCGACCACCCGCGACGTGCAGCCCGTCAGCGCCTGGGACGACGTCGAGCTGCCGGTGCCGGGCCCGATCACCAAAGCCGCGCAGGAGGCCTGGCGCGAGCACGAGGCGACGATGCTGGAGGACGTCGGCTGATGGGCTAGCATCGGCGACCGCAAGGGCGATTGGCGCAGTGGTAGCGCGCTTCGTTCACACCGAAGAGGTCACTGGTTCGAACCCAGTATCGCCCACCCGCTACCCGCAGGTCAGAGGCCTGTTTGCGAGACAGGAGCCGTTCTCGTGTTGGACTCGTGTCCATCATGTGCCAATCGGCTCCTCCCAACGAGGAGGAACCGCAATGACCACAACCACTCAGTCCGAGGTCACCCGGCAGGACATGCTCAGTCCGAGGGGATTCCGCCTCCGCGACGAGCTCGGCCTGCTGACCATCGAGGAGACCGCGGCGCGGTACGGCATCGACTGTGAGCGCATCGCCGAGGCTGTGCACGCCGAGGACCTCGCCAGCGTCGAAATCACGTTCACGCGCGACGGTGCCGTGCTCGTCCTCGTACCCACAGCCGACGACGTCGTTGCCGAGTGGCTGGCGGCACAGCAGTAGGCCCCGAACACGACGAACGCCCTCCGCAAACTGAGTGCGGAGGGCGTTCGCTTGTGAGGCCGGCAACGCGTCGAACCCCCCGAACCCAGAAGCGCGAACCTACCGACGATGCCCGGATGGGCGTAGCGTGACCTGCCCTAGTTCCTGTCGGACCCTGGAGGAAGACATGGAATGGTTGGTGTGGTTGGGGATCGGTGTCGTCGTCGTAATCTTGGCCGCTCTCGCATGGTGGAGCAGCGGCCGCAGCAACAAGCCGATGCCGCCAGGACAGGCCCGTGGTCGAGAGCAGGGTGGTCACCGCGAAGCCGAGTGGCAAAACCCGCCCGGCACTGGAGGTGCTGGCACAGACACTGGGGGTTTCTGACGACCTAGCCGCGGCCGGCGCCGCGGTCCACAGTGTCCTGCCGGACATCTGACGCCGGGAAGGTGCCGATGTGGCTGCTCAGCTCGCCCGGCCTCCGATACTGCACGTCGCACCACCACTGGCCGGCTCGGTACGTCTGCATCCGCAGCTCTCCCGGGCACCACTCGCCCTCCCACAGCACCTCGACGTCGGGGCGTTCGTCGGCGGGGAAGACGATCGGCTCGGGCATGGCGAGACAGTAGGCGCGAGCCCCGACAACTCCTGCGGGGGGGCTGGTTCTCGGTGGGCAGGTCCATGCTCGAAACGGCGCGACCACCCAGGCCGCGGGAGGGAGACCGGGCGATGGCCGGGAAGTTCGAGATCTACAAGGACCACAAGGGCGAGTTCCGGTTCCGGCTGAAGTCGCGCAACGGCGAGATTGTCGCTCAGGGCGAGTCGACCAAGGTGAAGACCTCAGCGACGACTAACCCGCCGGGGCGGACCATCCGCAGATCCCCAGATTGCGCCTTCTCGCGCCCCCGAAGCGAGCCTAGGCTGGCGATGCGGGGCGAGGCCCGAGTGGACCTCAGGCATCCTCAGGAGGCAACCATGAGGGTCATTGCGACCATGCTGGCCAGTTTGCTCATCGCAGCCGGTGGTATCGGCACCGCTCACGCGGCGGCACCCTCGGCAGTAGTGCTGCCGGCGAAGGCGACCTTGTTGGCGGACGGGTCGGTCCAGATCACAATGAAAGTTCGCTGCAACGACCAGCAGCAGGCGTTCGAGTGGAGCGTCGAAATCCGTCAGGGAACCATCTTCGGCAACGACAGCGCCGGTCCTGTGGCCGGACTGATCACCTGTGACGGGCGGTTCCACAAGGTCGAGGCACTAGTACCTGGGGCGAACGGCCCCTACACGGCCGGTCCTGCCGAGGTGCAGGCGTTGGTGCAGCTGTACGACGCCGACGAGGGGTCCGACGTCGAGCTCGAAGACCGGGCAACAGTCCGGCTTCGACCCTGACGCCCAGCACCCGTACAGGCACCGCAGTAGTACAGGCACCGCAGAAGTAGGAGACGACCGCCGTCCAGACGCCGAGCGGTAGGGCGGCGCCGTCAGAAGCGCAGAAGCAGCGGTCAGTCATCGCCCGTGAGCGCGCGCGGACAGCAGCAAATCCGGACGTAGTGTTCTGAGATGTTGGGGTAGCCTCCCGTGGTTAGCAACCTACCCACAGATCGGGAAGCGTTGCTTCGCGCGGCTACCCAAACAGGCACGATGTGGCTACGGTCAACTCAACATCTGGAGCCGCCGGGGGCTCGGCCTTCGATCGGAGCCCCTGATGAACTCAGTGCAATCGCGTGCCCCGCGCCGGTCGCGGCGCATCCTCGCTACCGCGTCGGCTGTTGCCCTGCTGACCATGGGTTTCGCCTCGACGGGGAACGTGGCCGAGGCGGCCGCCGGCGGAACGTTGTCGTTCACGCCATCTTCCACGGCGGCTGCACCGTTGCTCGTGACATCGGGGGTGGGCGGCGAGGTGTCGGTGACGGTGAAGAACACCGACGCGAAGGGGTCCACCAGCGCGTTGAAGGTTCAGCTCTTCTCGAGCGATCCGGCGTTCCAGGTCAACGGTGGCTGCAACGCGGTGGCGCTCGGTGCTGGCAAGACCTGCACGTTCGTCGTCAGCTACACCGCGGCTGCGCCGACCCAGGATGCGACCGCCTCGGTATCGGTGTCGAGCAAGAAGCCGGGCATCGTCGCGGCGAACACCGCCTTCTTCAAGGTCGTGGGTGTCGCACCGAGAGCCGTGTTGACACCGGCGGCAGGTTTGGAGTTCGGCAGTGTCCAGCTGGGGCACACCACGGCAGGTCAAGGGGTGACGCTGACCAACTCGGGCAATGCGCCGCTGGCTATTGCGCGCTTCGGCCTGGGTGGCAGCAACCCCGGTGACTTCGCCCTGAGCGGCTTCACGTGTGATCCGACGCTGGCCGCAGGCGCCAGCTGCACCTTCTTGGTTACGTTCTCTCCGACCGCCCTGGGTGCCCGGGCGGCGACCTTGGAGGTCGCCGACAACGCCACCGGCAGCCCCCACTCGGTCCCCCTGACAGGGACAGGCGTGTCGGCCCCAGACGTCACTTCGCCGACGTTGACAGATCGGACCCCGGGATCAGGCGCCGTCGATGTCTCGGTCACGACCGACGTGACCACGACCTTCAGTGAGAACGTCACCGGGGTCGACACCGCGACGATGACACTCAGGGAGGGCAGTTCCTCGGGACCGCTGGTGTCTAGTGGGGTCATCTACGACGACACCACGAGGGTTGCGACCCTGACCCCGAGTTCGTCCCTCCAGCCTGACACCACCTACACGGTCCAGCTGATCGGCGGATCGTCAGGTATCAGGGATCTGGCGGGCAACCCGTTGGCTGCCACCCAATGGAGTTTCACTACTGCCGCGCCGGCCACCGGGCCCGACGCGCCAGTGATCGGGACGGCGACCGCCAGCAGCGCGCAGACAGCAACCGTGAGGTGGACCGCCCCAGCCTCCAACGGTGGGTCAGCGGTCACCGGCTACTTCGTGAAGGTGCTCAACGCGGCCAACGAACAGGTGGGCACACTACGTCCCGCCGGCGCGGCGGCGACCAGCCTGGTCGTCACCGGCCTGACCAACGGCGCCACCTACCACTTCACGGTCACCGCGACCAACGCCATCGGTACCAGCGCGGCCTCGGAGTTCTCCAACAACGTGACGCTATTAGCCCCGGGTGCACCGCTGATCGGGACCGCGACCGCCGGCAACGCGCAAGCAACCGTGAGATGGACCGCCCCGGCCTCCGTCGCTGGGTCAGCGATCACCGGCTACTCGGTTCGGGTACTCAATGCGGCAGGCGTACAGGTGGGCGCACTACGTCCCGTCGGCGCGGCGGCGACCAGCCTGGTCGTCACCGGCCTGACCAACGGCACCACCTACCACTTCACGGTCACCGCGACCAACGCCATCGGCACCAGCGCGGCCTCGGCGTCCTCCAACGACGTGATCCCAACAGCCGTGGTGGCGCAGTGATGTCAGGGAGATGGCAGGGCCTCACCAAGCGGAGCGAAATGCTCGACGGGGAAGGGATCACCTCACGCCGACCATCATCCGCTCAGGCATAGGACGTTTCTGACACAGCACCGCACCGGCATCCCACACATAGTGCCGGGGCCGGCGCATGCTGGTGCTGCTCGAGCGTGACCCTGGGTGAAGCGGGTGGTCGATGTAGTCGAGCGGGTCGATGGCGGTCATTCGATGAGTCCCATCTCGCGCAGGCGACCCCAGTCGGGGAAACCGGGGCATCTGGCCTGAGTGATGCCGTTCTCACAGGCCCACTTCTCGGCGGCACTGCCTCGACGCTCCGCCGGCCAGACGTCGTGATGGGTCCCGTCACCGCAGATGATGACCAGGCGGTCGGAGATCGGCAGGTCTCGGTCATCGCCCCAGCTGTGTTCCTTCATCCACGCCCGGTACAAGTCGAAGTCACGCCACACCTCGGCATCGGGGTCGTACAGCTCGGCAGGAGGGCCACCCTTGACCGGTGACGGGATGATCCTCAGGGCGGCACGTGCGCTGCGGCGGCTACTGGTCACTGACGATCCTCCAGCCCAGCGAAGCCATCGCCCTCGGAGTCAGGCCCAGCGCCTCGGCCGCGTACCGGGCCTCCTGCGCCTGCCACGCTGACGCCAGGTCGGCGAGCACCGCGGCTTCGTAGACCAGGAGCACCGCGACGGTCCCGCGGGCGGTGTCGTCCCACATCACCGCCTGCGGTGAGGACCACAGCTCCTCCCATCGGGCGCGGTCGTCTGCCGTCCACTTCCGTCCGGCCGGCAGGTCGGGCACGGGGAGGCCGCAGCCAGACGCCGGGAGGTCGACCAGAGCAGCCCGCGAGGCCAGCTGCGGTGGCCTCCGATGTGCCCGCGAGTTGGGCTTGGCGACGTTTCTAGGCGTTCCCATCGGCTACCTCCCGTTGAGGTTGAGCGGTACGCGCAAGTAGGAGACGCCTAGCCCCCTGTCCCGGGGAGTGGCGACCCCGGGGTACCCGGGCAGGGGGGCCTTGACGCCATGGGACTCATGCGGGCAGAGACGAAGGCTGCGGGCGTTGGCTTGGTTGCACTGGTGGTAGTGCTCGGCTCCGTGGATGACTTGCTTGCTGTCGTCGCAGTGGCCGAGCGAGTAGTCGTGGGGTAGCACGACCTCACCGCATCGCCAGCAGCTGAGCACGGTGCCGTTGGCCATGGCTTGCACGTCGGCTCTGCGCCGCGCGTCGTAGGCACGGTCATACCCACGCTGCTGCCTCGTCCCGCGAGACTTGTCCTTGGCCCGCGTGTGCGTCGCGCACCGCGTGGTCTCGCACAGCGCCCCGCAGCCAGGCTCGACACAGACACGCATGGTCACGCGGTCACCGGCTCGACGTCGTCTCGCTCGCGTGCGGTCACTCGGTCGCTGCGTCCCTCACGCGAGGCCCTGACCGCGTCGACTGCCTGCTCGAGGTTGGCGAGCCGCGCCCGGAACCCGACGCAAGGATGGGCCGGCCAGTTGGGGTGAGCGATGGGCGCGCTGGACCAGACCTGGTTCATCCCGTAGTGCTTGGCGAGATATGGCGTCACCACCCGCATCGCACCGGAGGCGTTGACCAGGGCGCTGGCGGCCTGATCCACCATGGCCTTGGCCTCGGCGAGGACGGCCTCGTAGTTGGCGGCGGCAGCGTGGCCGTGGGCGATCGTGATCGGCAGCAGCTCGTCGGCATCGGAGAGCGCGGCGTTGATGATGTCGGTCTGCGCGGTGGCGGCCTCGCGGGCGACCTTGCACGTCTGCTCGGCCAGCTCCAGTGCCTTGCGTGCGGACTCGGCGTGCTTGTCCCCTGGGTGGGCTTTCCCGGCGACGGCAGCGTGGGCGAGGGCCTGGGCGTCCTTGGCCGGGGCGGTGGTGACGGCGGTCTCAGCGGCGATGACGGCGGCGTATGCCTCGCGCCACTTCTGGTGTGCGGCCTCGTAGGCGGCCACCTGCTGCGCCAGCGAGGGCGGGTAGTCGATCGGGGGCAGGTACACGATGGTGGGTGAGGCGGTGCGCTCGGACATGGTCAGTTCTCCTCGTAGTTGATGCGGTTGGTGGCGCGGGCTTCCTCGATGAGGTCGTGCTGGCCAAGGGCGAAGAGGGCCTTGATGTCGCTGCGGCCGATCACCTCGGTCTTTGCTCGGCGGACGAGCTCGGTGTCGGTCTCGGGCGCGCCCAAGAGGTGGGCGAGGCGACCGTTCACACGGGCTTCCTCGATCTGTTCGGCACTGAGCTGCGCCAGGTCGGCGCGGGTCAGCTGGTCGCTCTCGGTCATTCGTCGTTCTCCTGGTCGTCGTCGGGCAGGTGTCGCGGGTCGTCCTCGGGTAGAGCGCGTCGGCGGCTGGCCGAGAGGCCGTTGCGGGCGCGTTCCTGGAAGTCGCGCCAGATGGCGGCCGCGTAGCCGTTCATCGGTCCTCCGGTGAGTTGGAGTCGTCGTCTCGCAGGCCGGTCTGGGCGGGAAAGCGAGTACCTCGCTCGCGACCTTCGTTCCCGGCGACGGGAGCTACCGCGTCGGACGGGTGACGTTGACGAGACGACGACGCGTCGTGGTGGCTCCGATGCCCCTGGGGGCCGTCGCAGACCAGCGGGCTGGCCAGGCCGCGGACGACCAGCGAGCGGGCCATCTCCTCGGTGGTCCGTGGTGCCCTCTCGACCTCGAGCGCGGTGGGCTGCGCCGACTTCGGGCGGGAGCGATGGTTTCGGCGGGGCATCAGGGGATCTCCTCGTCGTGGTTGCCGGCGCACTGGTCGCAGCAGTTGCGGTCACGAAGCCAGGCAACGGCGCGGCAGCTGGCAGCGGATGCCTCACAGCTCGGGCATGTGCGGCGGTCGGTACGTCGGGGCGTGACCTCGGGGACTTCAATCACGCTGGCTCCTGTTGGTCGTCGGTTTGGGTTTCTAGAAGAGAGAAGGGAACGAGCGTGAAAGGACGTGCGTGGCTCACGTCCTTTTGGTCGAAACGACCAGCAGGATTCACGTCCTTTTGCACCAAAGGACGTGACTGACGCACGTCCTTTTGGCGTTGACCGTGGGTTCTGCGGCATCGGGTGTCGGGGTCGCCGGCTCCGCCCTGGACCTGCGCGCGGCTGACCACGAGGCACAACAGGCGCGACTCCCCGGTGAGGAACCCGAGGCTGATGGCCTTCTTCAGCGCGTGCCAGAGGGTGCGTCGGTCGGGCAGAGTTCCGTCCTTGCGGACCAGGAACCGGGCCAGCTCGCCCTGGTCGAGGCGGGCGTGACCGTTGGCCCGTCGACGTCCGTAGGCCACGAAGACGACGCGCAGGTGGTCGGGAAAGCCGGGGTGTCCAGCGAACTCGAGCCACTGGTCCTGAGCATGGGCGGCCCAGTCACGGCCTCCGAAGTCGATGCGCCGGCTCACCACGGCACCACCGACAGGTTGTGCCGTACCGCGCGCACCAGCTCGGTCACGGTCGCGGGGTCCTCACCCACGATCTCGAGGTGCAGCCGGTCGCGGTGCGGGTGGAGTGCGATCACCACGTCCGGCGAGAGGAACCGCCGGCCGCCAATGTCGATGGTGACGTGGGCACCGTCGGGACAGTCCCGGAGGATCGCGAGCCGGTGTCGGTCACGGCCACTGTCCGCGCTCGAGGAGTCGGTGCAGTGGGACAGGTCGACGTGGATGCGCCCGGTCACCCAGCCGGTCACCACAGCGCCGGCTCCTCGATGTCGGGCTGGTCGAGGTCGAGATCATCACCGCGGTGGAGATCTGCCTCGGGGCGTGCGGAGTACGTGACGAACCAGTTCCGCGACTCGAGCAGGGCCACAAAGTCGGCAGCTCTCGTAGGTGTCGTAACCCAGCTCCGCGTACGCGTGTTGAACACCGGCAGCCTTCCGAACTGCTGTCGGTAGACCTCGCGGATCCCGTGCCCGCCGCGGAACTCGACGCAACTCCGGTTTATGTAGTCGAACTGCGCTTCGCGGGGACTCATGCGACCCCTCCGAGGAGGACGGCGCACCGAGGACCACAGGACCGACGTCGCGACTCGTCCGAGAACAGCGCTCGGCGACACCTTCGGCAGCGAACTTCAAGTATGGTAGAGGTATCGAGGTCGGTCGTCCCCGCCGCCGAGATGTCCGCCGGCCAGTGCCCTGGCCGGCGTTCTCGCGCGTCAGCCGTGCGCACGTGCACCACCCCCGGTTGGGATGGGGCTCAGCAGCCGGTCGAGCTCGATGAGGTCTACGCGGATGAGCCGCGGTCCCATCCGGTAGCCGGTCAGGCTCGAGTCGGCGATACGCCGGTGGATGGTCTTCGGCGAGACGCCCGCGTATGCGGCTGCCTGACTGATGCTGGCGAGGTGACGCTGAGAGATCTGGCTCTGAGCCATCGGGAACTCCAGGAGGTCGCTAAGAAAAGCGGCCCTCTACTAGGAGGTCCAGTGGTCAATTTCTACCCGGAGGAGGTCACCCGTTCCCCCTCGCGCCACGCCGAAGGAACGCGTTCAACTCCAGCGCGACGGCCACCGCCCCAGCGGGGTGGTCACCGATGATCCGGGCGCCACCGACCTGGTCGAGCAGCTCGACGGCCGCAGGCCAACCACGTTCCGCCATCGCACGCAGGTCCGCGGTCAGTGCGGCCTCAGTCACCTCGGTGAGCCTCACGCGATAGATCCCCTTCTGGTGGGTGAGGCGTCGGCACTCAACCTCCGTGCGGAAGTAGGGGTTGGCCGAAGGCTCGTCACTGACCGGCCCGCCGTAGCCGTTGATCCCCACGTCGCGGACGGTGCCGTCGTTGCCGGGAGCCCACCGGGTGCGGCGGCCATTGGGCATGTGCCACCACTCGGCGATGTCGTGGCCCATGGTGCAGTGCACCCGGATCGCTGCCACCGGGACCTGGGATGGGTCCCACGACTTGAAGCGGTCCGGGCTCGGGAGTCCTAGTTCAGACATCCTCGGCCGCCTGCCACCCGGTCGCCTCGGATCGCTTCCGCGCCAACTCGGCGAGTCGACCGCCTGTGCTGTGCTGATACCGGTCCGCGGCCTGGGTCGTGGAGTGCCCAGCGAGGGCCATGAGCTCGGCGAGGGTGGCACCGAGGCGTGCGGCCTCGGTCAGCGCACCATGGCGGAGGTCGTGGAAGCGGAGGTCATCACGCCCCGCTACACGGCGGGCCTCGTACCAGCCCCAGCCCTTGCGCTTGACGGTGCCGTCACGGTCGAGCGTCGCGGCACGACCGTAGAACGCGCTCGGGGCGAGGTTGTCGCCGGCGCGGCCCGGGAACAGGAGGCCATCGCGGCCGGGCTGGGTGTGCTCGAGCAGGTGCTCTCGCACAGCGGGCAGTAGGTGAGGCGGGATCGGGACGTCACGGATGCCGGCCTTGGTCTTGGGCGGCTTCGCAATCACGCCCGCCGACTTCGAGCGCACGACTCCGCGCCGGACTCGGATCTCGCCCTTCTTCGTGTCGACGTCGAAGCGGCGCAGCTCGGCCAGCTCGCCGAACCTCAGACCGCACCCGTCAGCGATCAGGACCATCAGCCGGTGACGCTCGGGCATCGCGTCGACGATTACAGCGACCTCCTGTGCGGTCGCCAACTGCGTGGTGCTGACGCGGTCGGCGTTGCCACCACCGACGATGCCGCAGGGGTTGAACGGCACCAGCGGGCGCAGGTTGTTCTTGGTCGGGTCGGCCGCGGTCACCATGATCGAGCGCAGGAGGCCGTAGGCGTGAGCGCGGTAGGTCGGGGTCTGCGGCGCCACCGTGTCGTACCAGTGCATGACGGCCTCTGGCGTGATCTTGGTCAGCTCGACGGCGCCGAACGTGGGCAGGATGAACCGCTCGAGCAGATCGGTGTAGTGGTCGCGCGTCCGGTCGGCCAGGGGGCGTCCTCGCACCTTGCGTGTGGCGATCCATCGAGTCGCGTAGTCGGCCAGGGTGACGCCCTTCGCCCGGTGGGCTGCGAGACGTTCGGCCGGCGGGGTCCATTCGCCCTCGCCGCGGTGCCACCGGTCGATCAGGTTCTTCTCGGCAACCAGCCACGCTTGGGCGTCGCCCTCTGTGTCGAAGGTGACCGGGGCGTTGTGGCGCAGCGGCTCGCCGTTGTCAGTGCGACGCTTGGCCGGGTCGCTGTACCGAGCCCGCCACCGGCCGCTGGGCAGCTTCGAGATCTGCCCGAACCGTCGACGCTCAGCGCTCTTCTTCGCCATCGGCGAACCAACCTCTCGTGCACGCCGTGTCCACGCCGTGTCCTTTGAGAGGGTATCCGTGTCCACTCGTGGGTATCTAGCCGAAGCGCTACTGTCTCATGTACTTGCAGGTCAGACGCTATTCCGGCAGGTCACAGCCAGTGTCCGCCTTCGGTGGTCGTACTGGTTCGAACCCAGTATCGCCCACCCGCTCCACCGCAGGTCAGAGGCCGGTTTCCGAGACAGGAACCGGCCTCGTGCCTTGTATGTGCCAGAACGTGCAGCAGGTTCGGGGCCTCCCAACGAGGAGGAACCGCAATGACCGCAACCACTCAGTCCGAGGTCACCAGGCAGGACTTGCTCAGTCCGAGGGGAGTCCGCCTCCGCGACGAGCTCGGCCCGTTGACCATCGAGGAGACCGCGGAGCGGTACGGCATCGACCGCGAGCGCATCGCGGAGGCGGTGCACGCCGAGGAGCTCGCCAGCGTGACGATCACGTTCACGCGCGACGGCGCCGTGCTCGTGCTCGTGCCCACGGCCGACGGCGCCGTTGCCGAGTGGCTGGCGGCACAGCAGTAGCCCCGACACACGACAGAACGCCCTCCGCAGTGGTGCGGAGGGCGTCCTGCTGCGCTGGAGGTCAGAAGCGGACGCGGACGCCGTGGCCTTCGGTGTCGTCGTCCTCGTCGTCGGCCTGGTCCTCGACCAACGTGCGGCCGATCCTGGGCATGTGGCCCTCGACGTCGTCGGTGTCGGGACCGTCGATGAAGTTGCGGCTGCCGGCGTGGCCCTCGACGTCGTCGGTGTCGGGACCGTCGATGCCGGACTTGATCCGCGGCATGTGGCCCTCGACGTCGTCAGCGTCCGGACCATCGATGTGGCTGGCGCGGGCGCCGTGGCCCTCGACGTCCTGCGGCTCGGGCTCGATGATGGCGGCGCCCCGGATGCCGTGGCCCTCGACGTCGTCGGCGTCGGGACCGTCGATGACGTTGAAGCGGCCGTGCCCTTCGACGTCGTCGGTGGCCTCGATGCGGCCGCTCAGAGCGCCCTCGTTGATGGGGTTGCTGTCCATGGTGTGCTCCTCGGTTCGGGGAGACCGTCCGTCTCCGATGCATGGAGCCTGACACCGCCCCCGCCGACGAAGTGTCTGCCACCCGACACAGTCAGCGACATAGTCCTGACGCGTCATTTGGGACGACGAACGCCCTCCGCAGAGTTAGTGCGGAGGGCGTTCGCTCGCCCGGTCAAAGTTCGAATCCCCCGATTTCCCCGTGCCGAGCTGATGAGAACGCTAGCGAGTCCCGGTGCACGCGGTGGTGACGCAACGGTGACAGGTCTAGGCAGCGCGGCGAGGGCGTCACGAGAGTGCCTCACACGAGACGAAATGCCTCTGTAGACGTCGGAGGTCAGCCGATCCGGGCCCACCACGCGCACCTTGGGGAGTCGATCCCGGGCGTCCCCCAGGTTGGCCATGACAGACGTGCCCAGCACCTGCCACGCTGGCCCAGTCTCGGGATTCCGATCACCGCCCCCGGGAGTTCCCATGAGACTCGCAGCCACCCTGTCCGCCGCCGCGCTCGTCGCCGTCGGCCTGACCGCCACTCCCCCCGCCCTCGCCCGGGCCACCCACGAGAAGTTCACCGACACGTTCGTCGGAGACCCCTACGAGTGCGTGACCCCCGACGGCACCGTCGTCAACGCCCAGGACTCCGGCTCAATCCGGGTCAACCTCACCCTCACCCGGCGGGGCTCCAGTCCGTTCCCCTACTTCACCGAGTCCGACCACGGCACCGTGGTCAC
This sequence comes from uncultured Actinomycetota bacterium, assembly GCA_963791175.1. Taxonomy (GTDB): domain Bacteria; phylum Actinomycetota; class Actinomycetes; order Propionibacteriales; family Nocardioidaceae; genus Nocardioides. Next base: position 2,346,481 of record CAWBRC010000001.1, on the reverse strand, counting down.
GACCAACCTGGACACCGGCCGCACTCTGACTCAGATCTTCACCAACAACTTCCACGATCTGAAGATCACCGACAACGGCGACGGCACCATCACCATCCTCAACAAGGGCGCGGGCGGCACGCGCTGGTACGACGACGACGGCAAGCTGGTCCGTCGTGACCCGGGCGGGGTCTGGGTCGCCTTCGACGTCGACTACAAGGGCACCCCAGGTGATCCCGACGACGACGTCTTCATCGAGGGCAGCTTCCGGATCGTCAAGCCGTCCACCGGTAACTCCGACTTCTCCGACTCCGACTTCTGCGAAGACCTGCTCACCTTCACCTCCTAGTCGGAGGCGCCGTTCCCGCTCGCCATCCCTGACCCCTGGTGCAGGGGCGAGAAGCCATGCAGCACCAGATGAGCCGCGGTGACCTCGGCGATCCATCACGTCGACGTGCGGGCTCACGCCCGGAGCGCGTCGACGTGGCTACTCAGCTCACCCGGCCGCCGGTACTGCACATCGCACCACCACTGGCCGGCCCGGTACGTCTGCATCCGCAACTCACCGGGGCACCACTCGCCCTCCCACAGCACCTCGACATCGGGGCGTTCGTGGGCGGGGAACACGATGGGCTCGGGCACGGCCAGGACCGTAGCCGCGTCCACCCACAGAGCCACTCAGACGGCTCCGAAGATCCCACCGATGGCCTGTGGGTTCTTCTCTGGTCTGGCGATCCGCTTGTTCGTCCGCTTCAAGTACGCCGCCAGCTCCGCGATCATCGCGTCGGCCTCGGCTTTGCTGCCGGGAGCGATCTCTGGGGGGAGCCGCACCGCCGGCCCTTCGACGTACGTGGACGTTGCGGAGTCCACGACCGATTGAGTCACGGGAAGGGCACCAGAAGGCATGTGCGCGAGGTGCTGCTGGGCACGCCCGATAATCCGTTCGTACTGCGTCGGGGAGGAGTCGTCTTCGGTCAGCCAGTCATAGATCGCCTGAATCCAGTCCCGGTAGTCGCGCAGCCTGAGCAGTTCGTCAGTCGGACGTAACGGCCGACGCCGGATTGCAATCTCGTCGGTGATGCGCCTGGCCGCCCAAACGGCCACAGCTACGGCCGCCAACGTCGCGAAAGCAGCCAGTCCACCAAGATACGTGCAGAATGGTTTGCCGCTCAGGCAGCGCCTTGCCGTCGGCCTGGGAGCCTGGCCGAATCACGGCGCGGCGCACGCCGTGCGTCCGAGCCGGGTCCTCGTGCGCGGGATCGTTCGACCCACGGGAGCGTCTGCACCTGGCCACTACACACGACGGGCGGACCCGTTCGTCCGGGTCCGCGTCTCGCCCTGTTCATCCTCTCGACGCCGAGCCGAAATCCAACCAAGGGCGTACCTACGAATGGTTGGCGTGAGCGCGGTGCGTAGGTCACGACGGTGATCGATGAGGCGAGGGGTCGCTGGGCGTGGCGGGACTCCAGCGGGCAGTTGCATGCCTCGCGACCGCCGCACGAGAACACTCTGTGCGGCGTGTACACGACGACGTTGCCCGTGGCCTGGACTCTTGGCGACGGTCAGCACCGCCGCTGCGCACGATGCCAGCGCGTCGTGAACGAGGGCGGCTGACGTACGGTCCGGTGCATGAGATCGTCACTGGGTCGCAAACACGCAGGTCAGAGGCTGTTTTGCAGGCCGACTCAGTGTCGATATGGGTCGGGTCGTACTAGTTCGACCCGAGTATCGCCCCCTTGAGATCAGCGCCGAGGTCGCGCGCTCCGGGTAGCGCGGCTCTGCCGTTTGCACCGAAGAGGTCACGCGCTCGAACCCAGTATCGCCCACCCGTTCGACAAGAGCCCGCGGGTCTGGACCGGTTGTCCGCCGCGGTCGATGATGGCCACCATGTCCGATCGACTCGCCTGGGCCACCGGGCTCGAGCCCACCAGCGTGTGGGCGGAGTTCGCCGCGCTGTCCGCGATCCCGCGGAAGTCCAAGGACGAGGAGCGGGCCCGCGCGCACGTGCTCGAGCGCCTCAAGACGCTCGGCATCGAGGCGACGGCGGACCAGGCGGGCAACGTGGTCGCCCAGGTCCCGGGCGCCGAGGGCGCGGAGCCCGTGATCCTCCAGGCCCACCTCGACATGGTCTGCGAGGCCGACGCCGGAGCCGGCTCGGACCCGGCGACCGACGGGGTGTTCCCGACGGTGGAGGACGGCTGGGTCCGCGCTCCCGGTACGACGCTCGGCGCGGACGACGGGATCGGGGTCGCCGTCGCCCTGGCCATCGCCGCGGAAGCGGTGGACGGAGCGACGTACCCGCCGCTCCAGCTCCTCTTCACCGTCGACGAGGAGGAGGACTTCGCCGGCGCCGCGGGCGTGGACCCGCAGCTGCTCAGCGGCCGGGTCCTGCTCAACCTCGACTCGGAGGACGAGCACGAGCTCATCATCGGGAGCGCCGGCGGCTCGCGGGTCTTCCTGCGGGTTCCCGTCGGCTGGGAGCAGACCCCGGACGACGGCGAGCCGGTGCTGCTCAAGGTCAGCGGCCTCCAGGGCGGCCACTCGGGTGCGCAGATCGACGACAACCTGATCAACGCGATCAAGGCGCTCGGCTACGTGCTCGTCCGCACCGCCGCCGAGCTCGGACCCGAGGCCGCCAGCCACCTCCGCGTCGCCGACCTCTCAGGAGGGCGCGCGGACAACGCGATCCCGCGTGAGGCCCAGGCGCTGCTGCTGGTCGACGAGCGGGGCCGGCAGCGGCTCGAGCACCTCGCCGCCGACGTGCAGGGGCGGGTCCGGGGCTGGCGCGAGGGTGCGGACGACGAGGCGCGGATCGAGGTGGTGGACGCGCCGGAGCGGCCGGCGCACGTGATGTCGGCAGCGGCCGCGCGGACGGCCGTCGACCTGCTCGTCACGCTCCCGTCCGGCGTGCTGTCGATGGACGAGCAGCTGGCCGGCATCGTGCGGACCTCCACCAACCTGGGGGTCGCCTACCTCGAGGACGACCACGTGGTGCTGGTGTCGGCGCCGCGCTCGTCGCGGCAGCCGGACCTCGACGCGCTGTACGCCCGCTACGCGAGCTTCGGACGGCTCAGCGGCGCCGAGGTCGAGGTGACTGCGGCCTACCCGGCCTGGCAGCCGGACTTCGAGAGCCCGCTGGTCGACGTGGTCCGCGCGGCGCACGTCGAGGTGCACGGGCAGGAGCCGCACGTCACCGCCGTGCACGCCGGGCTCGAGGCCGGCGAGATCGCCGCGCACCTGCCCGGCCTGGAGGCCGTCTCGATCGGGCCGAACGTCGAGGGCGCGCACAGCCCGGGGGAGCGGCTGGACGTCGCCTCGGTCGGCCGCTTCCACGACGTCGTACGGCGCACGCTCGCGCGCCTGGCCGAGCCCGCCAGCTGAACCCGCCAGCTGAACCGGACAAGGCTGCCGCAGGGCGGGGGAGAACGTCCGCCGCAGACGGTTCTTTCGCCTCTGTGGGTCCGGTTCGGGCGGGGCGATGCTGGTCGTACAGCTCGACGGAGGGAGCCGCCATGACCCAGACCCATGTGCCGTCGCAGGCATCCGCCGCCCCCAGCCCCGATGCGGAGCTGCGGGAGCGTGCACTCGTCCACCTCAAGAAGAAGCGCGACTTCTTCGCCCACCTGCTCGTCTACGTGATGGTGAACAGCCTGATCGTCGTCGTGTGGGCGATGACGTCAGGGGGCTTCTTCTGGCCGATCTTCCCGATCGCGGGATGGGGGATCGGTGTCGTCATGAACGCCTGGGACGTCTGGCGCGGCGATTTCACCGAGGACCAGGTCGCCCGGGAGATGGCGCGGCTCGAGCACCATCGGTAGGGCGGGTCAGTAGCCGTTCGAGTCCGGCAGCCCGTAGTTCGCGTAGTACCAGACCGCCGAGGTCAGGATCACTGCGACGAACAGCGTGAAGAGCAGCGCGCCGGCCACCGGCAGGAACCACCCCGGCGCGCGCCTGGCCCGGACCGCGACCACCTTGACCACCGCGGCGCCGAAGACGCAGCAGCCCAGCACCCCGTGGACCACCGTGCGAGCGCCGACCTTCTCGCCGTCGGCGAGGTGGCCGTACTCGAGCCCGAGCGCCCACAGGCAGTGGTAGGCGACGAGCACGGCGAGCACCAGGGCGGTGGTGCCGGACGCCCGGTGCGCCGTCCCGAGCCAGGCCGGCGCGCGCCACGGCAGCTTCCCGTAGAGCATCAGCGCCCCGAACCCCTGGAACAGCACGAGCACGCCGACGACGGTGCTCAGCACGACCTTCATCTGGATGACCGTGTGGAAACCGAGGGTCGTCGTGCCGGACAGCGTCGGGTCGTGCACCCGGCCGAAGACGCCGAGGAGCACGGCGACGGCCGCCCCGGCGGCGAACGCCGCCAGGGGCACCACCATGCCCTTCTTCTCCCGGCCGACCGCCGGGGTGGTGTCCGCCATCGGCACGAGCATCCTGCCGACGGACCCGCTTGGGAAGACCCGGCGCGGGACGATGTGCCACGAGGACGGGACCTCGGCCCCTGAACCGGCCCGGTCGCGGCCGACTAGCGTCGACGCTGACCCGATGCGCGAGGAGGTCGTCGTGGCTCAGCCCCCGCGGACGATCATCGGGACCGGTGACCCGGAGGTCTCCACCCACACGTTCTGGGCCGCGTCCCGGATCCGCCACCTCGGCCCGGTCGTGGTCGTGCTGCTGGTCGTCGCGGAGGCGCTGCTGTGGTTCGTGGCCCGGCCGACCGGCGAGAGCACCGGTTCGTACGTCGGCCAGCTGGCCGGCGCCGAGTCGGTGCTGCTGCTGGCGATGGCGATCGTCCTGGTCAGCACGCTGCCCTGGGTCGACATCTACTTCGACGGGATCGACAAGGCGGCCGTCTGGCACCGGCGGATGGCGATCCTGGGCGTGGTCCTGGTGCTGCCCCACGTGCTGATGTCGCACGGCGACGCCGGCTCCCCGGGCTGGGCCGGCCCGGCGGGTGTGGTCGCGACGGTCGGGCTCGTGACGCTGGCGGTGTGGTCGATCCTGCCGCGCTGGCGCTCCGTCGTACCCGCGCACGCGCGGAGGCTGGTCGAGGTCGTCCACGAGTGGCCCCCGGTGCGCTGGGTGTCCCGGTTGCTCGGTGACTACGAGGTCTGGCGGGCCCTGCACCGCACGACGGGGCTGTTCCTGGCCATCGCGTTCGTGCACGGGCTCGCGGACGCCACGCCGTTCGGTGCGGCGCCGGTGCTCCGCTGGACCTACCTCGTCACCAGCGGCATCGGGCTCGCGTTCTACGCCTACCGCGAGCTGCTGGCGCGCCGTGGTCACGGGCTCCGCGACTACCAGGTCCGGCAGGTCCGCGACGTGGGCGAGGGGCTGACCGAGATCGTGCTGCGTCCGCTCGGCAAGCCGTTCGCCTACCTCCCCGGCCAGTTCGCGATGCTGCACCTGGAGTCGAAGGACGGCTGGCACCGGCACCCGTTCACCCTGGCCAGCAGCCCCGCCGAGCCCGACGTGCGCGTCACCGTCAAGGCCCTCGGCGACTACACCTCGCGCCTGCAGGACACCGTGCTGCCCGGCATGCCGGCCGTGCTCAGCGGGCCGCACGGCGGTTTCACGCACGCCAAGGGCAGCACCGAGCACCAGGTCTGGGTCGCCGGCGGGGTCGGCGTGACCCCCTTCCTGAGCTGGCTGCGCTCGCTCGACCACCACCGGCCGCCGGGCCGTGTCGACTTCTTCTACTCCGTCGCCGACGAGGCGCCGTACGAGGACGAGATCCGGGAGATCACCGCACGGCACCCTCAGGTACGGCTGCACCTGGTCAGGACCCGGCAGGACGACCGGCTGACGGTGGACGGGGTACTCGAGGCCTCCGAGGCCGACCCGGCCGAGCTGTCGGTGTTCCTGTGCGGGCCCGAGGCCATGGTCAGCTCCCTCCAGCAGGGGTTCCGGCAGGCCGGGGTGCCGCAGCGCCGGATCTTCCGCGAGTACTTCGACTGGCGGTGAAACCCGCAGGCGGCGAGCCACGGGCCGTCGTTACGATCGACCGCATGTCCGACCTCAAGATCGCCCTCGTCCACGCCGGTGAGCGTGAGGAGCGTGCGGTCACGACGGGCACCAAGGCGTGGGAGCCGTTCCAGGACGACGCCAGACGTCATCGCCGCCCGCGTGAACGGCGCGCTCAAGGACCTGGCCTACGAGCTCCAGGACGGCGACGAGGTCGAGGGCGTCGCGATCGACAGCGCCGACGGGCACGACATCCTGCGGCACTCGACCGCGCACGTGATGGCGCAGGCGGTCCAGGACCTCTACCCCGACGCCCGGCTCGGGATCGGGCCGCCGATCCGCGACGGCTTCTACTACGACTTCGACGTCGAGACCCCGTTCGTGCCCGAGGACCTCGAGAAGATCGAGACCCGGATGCGCAAGATCATCAAGGAGGGCCAGCGGTTCTCCCGGCGGGTCACCACCGACGCCGACGCGCTCCACGAGCTCAAGGACGAGCCCTACAAGGTCGAGCTGATCGGGCTTGAAGGCCGCGGAGGTCTCGACGGGCTCGACCAGCGAAGCGATCGAAGGTGCCTCGGCCGAAGTGGGCGCCGGCGAGCTGACCATCTACGACAACATCCGCCGCGACGGCGAGGTGGCGTGGAGCGACCTGTGCCGCGGCCCGCACCTGCCGACCACCAAGCGGATCCCGGCGTTCAAGCTGATGCGCTCCGCGGCGGCGTACTGGCGCGGCGACGAGAAGAACAAGCAGCTCCAGCGCATCTACGGCACCGCCTGGGAGTCCAAGGAGGCGCTCGAGGAGCACCTGCACCGGCTCGAGGAGGCCGAGCGCCGCGACCACCGCAAGCTCGGCCGCGACCTCGACCTGTTCTCCTTCCCCGACGAGCTCGGCTCCGGGCTCGCGGTCTTCCACCCCAAGGGCGGCGTGATCAAGCGGGAGATGGAGGACTACGTCAAGCAGCGGCACATCGAGGAGGGCTTCGAGTACGTCGGCACGCCGCACATCAGCAAGGAGGGGCTCTTCCACACCTCCGGCCACCTGCCGTACTACGCCGACGGCATGTTCCCGCCCATGGAGTTCGAGGGCGCGAACTACTACCTCAAGGCCATGAACTGCCCGATGCACAACCTGATCTACCGCTCGCGCGGTCGGTCCTACCGCGAGCTGCCGCTGCGGCTGTTCGAGCTCGGCAGCGTCTACCGCTTCGAGAAGTCCGGCGTCGTGCACGGCCTGACCCGGGTCCGCGGGCTCACCATGGACGACTCGCACTCCTACGTCACCGCCCGAGCAGGCGCCGGCGGAGATCAAGCACCTGCTGGACTTCTGCCTCGGGCTGTTCCGCGACTTCGGCCTCGACGACTTCTACCTGGAGCTGTCCACCCGCGACGACGCCAACCCCGACAAGTTCGTCGGCGACGACGACGAGTGGGAGATGGCCACCCAGGTCCTGGCTGACGCGGCCGCGGAGTCCGGGCTCGAGCTGGTGCCCGACCCGGGCGGGGCGGCGTACTACGGCCCCAAGATCTCGGTCCAGGCCCGCGACGCGATCGGCCGGACCTGGCAGATGTCGACCATCCAGTACGACTTCAACCAGCCCCGTGGTTTCGAGCTCGAGTACCAGGCCGCCGACGGCTCGCGGCAGCGGCCGGTGATGATCCACTCCGCGAAGTTCGGCTCGATCGAGCGGTTCCTCGGCGTGCTGGTCGAGCACTACGCCGGCGCGTTCCCGCCCTGGCTGGCGCCGGTCCAGGTGCAGGGGATCCCGATCGCCGAGCGGCACAACGACTACCTGTACGACGTCGCGCGGCAGCTGACCAAGGCCGGCATCCGCGTCGAGGTCGACGACTCCGACGACCGGATGCAGAAGAAGATCCGCAACGCCCAGCTCCAGAAGGTGCCGTTCATGATGATCGCGGGAGACGACGACGTGGCCGCCGGTGCGGTCTCGTTCCGCTACCGCGACGGGCACCAGGACAACGGCGTCTCGGTCGAGGAGGCCATCGCCCGGGTCGTCGCCGCCGTGGAGTCGCGCGAGCAGGTGTGAGCGACCTCCCGGACTTCTTCGGCGAGCCGTCGCCGCGTCGTACGACGACGACGACGACGTCCGGTTCTCCGAGGAGCACCTCGCGCTCGAGTCGGGGTTCCTGGCCGAGCTGGCGGGCGGAGGGGCCGGGCGCTCGAGCTGGCCATCGGCACCGGCCGGATCGCGCTGCCCCTGGCCGCGCGGGGCGTCGAGGTGCACGGCATCGACCTGTCCGAGGCGATGGTCGCCCGGCTGCGCGCCAAGCCGGGCGGCGCGGAGATCCCGGTCGAGCTCGGTGACTTCAGCACCGCGCTCGCCGGTGTGGGCATGGAGGGCGAGTTCGACCTCGTCTACCTGGTCTTCAACACGATCGGGAACGTCGCCAGCCAGGACGCCCAGGTCGCGACGTTCGCGAACGCCGCGCGGCACCTGCGCCCCGGCGGCTGCTTCGTGGTCGAGACCGGGGTGCCCGGCGTGCTCGGCGCGCAGGCACGACCACCGCTACCGCGTCTTCAGCCACACCGACGAGCACCACGGCATCGACGAGTACGACCCGGTCACCCAGCTCATGTGGTCGCACCACTACACCCGCACCGAGGACGGCACCTACCGCCGCAACTCGGTGCCGTTCCGCTACGCGTGGCCGGCCGAGCTCGACCTGATGGCCCGGCTGGCCGGGCTGCGGCTGCGCGAGCGGTGGGCGTGGTGGGACCGGACGCCGTTCGCCGCCGTCGAGCCGCGCGCACGTCTCGGTGTGGGAGAAGGAGTGAAGGCTCGCCGCGGCGCTGGCCGCGGCGACGGTGCTGCTGGCCGGGCTGCGGCGGCGACGCCGACCGCCAGCGGTGGCGGCCGATCCGGCCGACGCCGGCGCGCGGCTCGTCGAGCGGCGCCACCGCACCGCCGGTCCCAGCGCGACGCTCGAGCCGGCGGTGGAGGCGCCAGGCCAAGCTGGCTCGCCGCGCCGCAGAGGCTCGCCGCGGCCGCGCAGGAGCAGGCCGCCGGCCGGCCCGGTCCCGCCCCGGGACGGGCCGGTGCTCGGCGCCGACATCAGCTGGCCGCAGTGCCCGCCCGGGATGGGGATCCCCCACAAGATCAGTCCGCGGGCCAGCCGATGCCGCGCGAGGACGCCGAGTACGTCGTCATCGGGCTCACCAACGGTCCCGGCTTCCACGCGAACCCGTGCCTGGCCGACCAGGTCGCCTACGCGAAGGAGCACGGGCTGCTCGTCGCGGCGTACTCGGTCATCAGCTGGCCCGACGACGCCGCCCAGCAGCAGTACGGCGGGCTGCAGGAGGCCGGCCATGCGCAGGCGCGAGTTCAACCTCGCAGTCGATGAAGGCGGCCGGCCTGGACTCGCCGATCATCTGGCTCGACGTCGAGTCGGTGCCGTTCTACGACTGGAGCGACCGACACCTCCGCCAACGCCGAGGTCGTGCTCGGTGCCGCGCAGGGGCTACGTCGACGCCGGCTACCGGGTCGGCGTCTACTCGACCCCCGCCATCTGGGCGGGCATCGTCGGCGACCTCAGCCTCGGCGTACCGAGTGGCGCGCGGCCGGGCCAGACCTCGCGGGACGAGGCGCGAGAGCCGCTGCGGCCCGGACTGGTCGATCCAGGGCGGCGACGCGGTGCTCGCGCAGTGGGTCGAGGAGAGCCGGGACCGCAACGTGACCTGCCCGGGCGCGGAGACGGCGCTGGGCGGCTACTTCGCGACCGCGGCCCGCTGACGCCACCGGGTCGGCGGTGCGCCCCGCACCGGGACGTGCCCGGCCGGCTCCGAGGTGAGGAAGCCGCGGCCGGAGGTGAGGTCCGGCAGTCGTCGCTCGAGCTCGGCCACGCTCGCGGTCGGGATGGTGCCGGTGACCCGGCAGCGGGCGGTGCCGACCTCGACCGGCTCGGCGGTCGCGCCGGCCGCCACCAGCAGCGGACAGCACCGAGGTCAGCGACTCGGCGGGCAGCCCCGAGCTCGAACCGGCTCACCGGCGCGCACACCGTCGTCCCGGCCTCGCCGCAGCGCCCGGCGGAACGTCGTCGTGCGTCAGCCTGCGGAACTCGCCCGCCGACGGGGTCGGTGCGCTGAACCGCGCGTGCACGACCCGCACCCGGCAGTCGGTGACCCGCCAGCCGTGCAGGCCCTCGGCCAGCTCGGCGGCCAGCGTCTCCTCGATGGCGACGTGGAACGACGGCAGCAGGTAGCCGCGCTCGACGCCCTCGCCGAGCGCGTAGTCGAGGCCGGCGCCCACGGGGGCGGCCTCGACCCGCAGCGCCAGGCGAGGCGTTGCCCATCGGCGGTCCGGTCGCCGGCCTCGCCGCGGCCGGCCACGCGTTCGACGTGCACCGTCCGCGTCGGGAGGAAGTCGGCGGCCACGCCGTAGTCGGCCTCCAGCCGCGCGGCCAGCACCTCCTTCTGCACCTCGCCGTAGACGTCGACGGTGATCTCCTGGTCCACGCCATCGAGCCGGGCGTCGATGAGGGGGTCCTGCTCCGAGAGCTGCTGCAGCGCCTGGAACAGCTCGATCCGCGCGGCCGGGTCCCGTGGCTCCACCACCGACTCGAGCCCGGGCGGCGGGAACTGCCGCCCGCTGCGGGCGGCGTCCCAGCGGCCGAGCTGGTCGCCGATCGCGACCTCGCCGAGGCCGACGACGGTCGCGATGTCGCCGGCGACCGCGGAGCCGGCGCGGGTCTCGGCGCCGCGGTCGAAGGCGCGGACGTCGAGCGCCCGTGCGTCGTGCGGCACGACCGCGCCGGTCGGCAGCCGGCGGTGGACCGTCACGTGGTCGCGGGACGCGAGCCGGCCCGCGTGGAGGCGGAGGTAGGCGACCCGGTGGCCGTCGGCGTCCCGGTCGATCTTGAAGACCGTCGCGTGCAGCGGCTCGGCTGGCACCGCCCTCGACGCGTCGGGAGGTACGTCGTGATCGCGGCCAGGACGTCGGCGATCGCCGACGCCGGCCAGCGCCGCGCCGGACAGCACCGGGTGGACGTGCCCGAGCCGGGCCTGCTCGGCCAGGGCGGCGAGGGCCTCGCTGCTCGTCGGGCGGCCGCGCCCCGTCGACGTACTCGCGCAGCAGCCGGTCGTCCCACGGCGCCACCGCGTCGAGCACCTCCTCGACCGACACCGGCCCCGACTCGGCCGGCGAGTGGGACGACGGTGCCGGGCAGCTCCTCGCGGAGGGCGTCCAGCGTGCGCTCGAGCGAGGCGCCGGCCCGGTCGAGTCTTGTTGGCGAAGACCAGGAAGGGCAGGCCGAGCCGCTCGCAGGATCCGGATCAGCACCCGGGTCTGGGCCTGGACGCCCTCGACCGCCGAGACGACGAGCACGGCGCCGTCGAGCACCGCCAGCGCGCGCTCGACCTCGGCCACGAAGTCGGAGTGGCCCGGGGTGTCGATGAGGTTCACCTTCACCGGCCCGCGCGGGGACGGGCAGGGTCATGGTCGCGACCGCGGTGCGGATGGTGATGCCGCGGCGGCGCTCGATCGAGTCCGAGTCGGTGGTCGTGTCGCCGTGGTCGACGCGGCCGAGGTGCCGGGTGGCCCCGGTCTCGTAGAGGAGTCGTTCGGTGAGGGTGGTCTTGCCGGCGTCGACGTGCGCCAGGATCCCCAGGTTGAGCGTGGGCATGGACATGGTGGCCTTCGGTGAGATCGAATGGGTGACAGCGATCACTCCGAAGGTGCGGCGCATCCCGGTGCTCCCGTCGTGCCGTGACGCCGGGCGGACCTCGCCCGGCACACGGCGACGCTAGCCCTGCCGGCCGGGGACGGGCGACAGGTTTTGGTCCCGCCCGTGGCGGCGATGGCCGCGTGGTGAACGCCGACTGCCGGTGACCTGGCGGTGCGCCCGGAAGGCTCGCCGCTCGACGAACGCCTGGAGCGTCGCACCTGTGACCGGTGTCGCGTGTAGGCCTTGACCGGCTCATCCCGACGCGGTGTGCCTCTGAGGTCTGCGGGCGACTGCGACCGGCCTCGGACGGGCGTACTTCTGCAGCGAGCTTGTCGCTTCTGCACCGAGTTTCGCTGCAGAAGCGCAGGAGTCACCGGTTAACCGGTGAATCCTGCAGCCGCAGGTGTCGCGACACCGGATACGCTGACGCCATGGCGGGCAAGACCGACGGGCGACAGCTGCGCTGGGACAGCCACAACCAGGCGCGCCGCCAGCACATCCTCGACGCCGCCATCGGCGTGCTCGCCGACGTCCGAGCCGGGCGTCGAGGTGCACGTCCAGCAGATCGCCGACCGCGCCGGGCTGAGCCGCACCGTCGTCTACCGCCACTTCGCCGACCGCGCCGACCTCGACGCCGCGGTCCAGGGCCGGGCGCTCGAGCTGCTGCGCGCCGAGCTGGTGCCGGCGCTGTCCTTCGAGGGCACGCCGGTCGACATCATCCGGCGGATCGTGTCGGCGTACGTCGGGTGGGCGAGCGAGCACCCGTCGCTGCACGAGTTCGCCCAGCAGGACCCGCCCGGCCCGGGCGTCGGTCAGATGGAGACGGCGATCCAGCAGATCGCCGGGCAGATCGAGGACCTCATCAACGTCGGCGTCGAGGTGCTGCACGTCCAGCTCGACCGAGGACGACGTGGCCGCGCTCGACCCGCTGGTCTTCGGCCTGGTCGGCGGCGGTGTTCACCTCGACCCGGCGCTGGCTGTCCGCCCCGAGCAGACGCCGGACCGGGAGGAGTTCGTCGAGCTGGTCACCGAGGCGGTCTGGCTGCAGATCGCCGGCATGGCCGGCGCCCGCGGCGTCGAGCTCGACCCCGGCGTACCGGTCGAGGCGCTGCTGGAGGCGGCGTTCGACGGGACCGCCGGGTGAGCGGGCGACCGCGACGACCAGCCGGTCGTCCAGGCCGGCGTCGGCGAGGCCGACGAGCTCGACCGGCTCTGGACGCCGCACCGGATGGCCTACATCCGCGGCGAGAACAAGCCGTCCGACGACACGGCGGGGGAGTGCCCGTTCTGCCGGGTGCCGTCGCTGACCGACGAGGAGGGGCTGGTCGTGCACCGCGGCGAGACGGCGTACGCCGTGCTCAACCTCTACCCCTACGCGCCCGGCCACCTCATGGTCTGCCCCTACCGGCACATCGCCGACTACACCGAGACCACCGACGAGGAGGCCGCCGAGATCGCCGCGATGACCAAGCGGGCGATGACGGTGATCCGCGCAGTGTCCGGCGCGGGCGGCTTCAACATCGGCATGAACCAGGGCCACATCGCCGGCGCCGGCATCGCCGCGCACCTGCACCAGCACGTCGTGCCGCGCTGGCCGGGCGACCAGAACTTCATGCCGATCATCGGACGCACCAAGACCCTGCCCGAGCTGCTCGCCGACACCCGCGAGCTGCTGGCCGCGGCCTGGGCCTGAGCTGACCGGGTCCGGGGTCAGCGCTTCTTGTTCGTGAGGCTGCTCATCGAGCTGGCGCCGTTCTTGGAGGCCGCCTCACGCTTCTCGGCGCGCTTCTCCTTGATCGACTTCCCGGTCTTGGCGGACTTGCTGCTGACGAGGCGACTTGTCGCTCATGCACGATCTCTCGCTATCGGTTGCCTGAGTGGCTCCGTACGGTGACAGTACGCCTGCATGTCTCATCGGACCCGGTAGCCGGCTAGCCTGCGGCCACCATGCTCGACCGATTCAAGGCCTTCTGGCAGGGCAAGGCCCTCGCGCCGTTCATCAACCTGTTCATCAGGCTCGGGATCAGCCCCGACGTGGTCACGGTCGTCGGCACGCTCGGCGTCTCGGCCGGCGCGCTGGTCTTCTTCCCGCAGGGCTGGCTCTGGCAGGGCGTGCTGGTGGTGACGGCGTTCGTGTTCAGCGACCTGATCGACGGCGCGATGGCCCGCAAGATCGGCCGCACCGACACCTTCGGCGCCTTCCTCGACTCCACGCTGGACCGGATCGCCGACGCCGCGCTGTTCGGCGGCATGGCGCTGTTCTTCGCCTGGCAGACCGAGGACGGGCTCTACCTCGTCCTCGCCTGGTCTGCCTGGCGATGGGCTCGGTGACGTCGTACGCGCGGAGCAAGGGCGAGCAGCTCGGCTTCAACGCCAAGACCGGTCTCGCCGAGCGGCCGGACCGGCTGGTCGGGCTGCTGATCCCGACGTTCTTCGGCGACCTCTTCGACCTGCCGATCCTCTACGAGGTCGCGCTGTGGCTGATCGCGGCGCTGAGCACGATCACGGTCGTCCAGCGGATCCTGCTGGTACGCCGCCAGGCGCTGGCGCCGGGAGCACCGCAGCGGTAGAACCACCGCATGGCGTACATCGCGCCCGGGCGCGAGGACGCCCTGGTCGACTCCGAGGACGGGCTGGTGGCCGGCGGGTTCCCGGCCGGGGCCGAGGTCCGGCTGCGGTCCGACGTCGAGTCCGCGGTGGCGGCGTGGTCGTGTGCGGCCACCTTCGTCGCCGATGCCGACGGGACCGTCGACACCCGCCGCGACGCACCGGTGTCGGGGGACTGGTCCGTGGTCGACCCCTTCGGGCCCTACTGGTCGGCCGACCTCGAGGAGCGCGCCGCGGCGATCTCCGAGGCCCCGCTGCGGGTGCGCGCCACCGCGGTGGCCGGGACCGCGAGCGCCGAGGCGACGTTCGCCCGGGGCTGGAGCCCCTCGGACGCCGTGGAGCAGGAGTGGGAGGCCGACGGTGTGGTCGGCCGCCTCGTGCGGCCTCGCGACCCGGCCGGGTGCCCGGGCGTGGTGCTGCTGGCCGGGTCCGCCGGAGGCCTGGGCGACCTGGCCACCGCCCGGCTGCTCGCCGGCCACGGGGTCGCCAGCCTGGCCGTGGGCCTCTGGAACCTGCCGGGGCTGCCCGACGCGATGCTCGAGCTCCCGGTCGAGCTGGTCGGCGTCGCGGCCCGGCGGCTGCGCGAGGAGCCGGGCGTGCCCGACCACCCGGTCACCGTGGTCGGTGCCTCCCGGGGCGGCGAGCTGGCGCTGCTGGCCGGGGCGCACCTGCCCGAGCAGGTCGGCTCGTCGGTCTCGCTCGTGGGCAGCGGCGCTCCGTGGGGCGCCGTCGGTGCGGACGTGGACGTGAACCTGCCGGCCTGGACGGTGGGCGGCGTACCGGTGCCGAAGCTCTGGGAGGACGAGAGCGACCCCGACGCGGTGCTGGCGGATCGGGAGGCGCTCCGGGCCGCTGCGGTCCCGGTCGAACGGATCCGCGGGCAGGTCCTGCTGGTGTCGGGGGAGGACGACGCCATGTGGCCGGCCACCCCGCTCAGCGAGGTCGCGGTGGACCGTGCCGAGCGGTACGGCGCCGCGGAGCGCGTCCGCCACCTGTCCTACCCGGACGCCGGGCACCTCACCGGCCTGCCGCCCGGCTTCGCGGTCCCGGCCGGGATCTCGCACCCGGTCGACGGAGTGCACTACTCGTTCGGGGGCACCCGCGCCGGGAACCACGCCGCCCGACGTGACTCCTGGCGCGAGCTGGTGGCGTTCTGCCGGGCGGCCCCGAAACTGTGATCCGCGGCCCTCAGCACTAGCATTCACAGCATGGTTGAGCAGCACCCCGAAGACACCCACGAGACCGCCGTCACCGGCACCACCCGCGTCAAGCGGGGCATGGCGGAGATGCTCAAGGGTGGCGTGATCATGGACGTCGTCACCGCCGAGCAGGCGAAGATCGCCGAGGACGCCGGCGCGGTCGCCGTGATGGCGCTCGAGCGGGTGCCGGCCGACATCCGCGCCCAGGGCGGCGTCTCCCGGATGAGCGACCCCGACATGATCGACTCGATCATCGAGGCGGTCTCGATCCCGGTGATGGCCAAGGCCCGGATCGGCCACTTCGCCGAGGCGCAGGTGCTGCAGTCGCTGGGCGTCGACTACGTCGACGAGTCCGAGGTGCTGACGCCGGCCGACTACGCCAACCACATCGACAAGTGGGCGTTCACCGTGCCGTTCGTGTGCGGTGCGACCAACCTCGGTGAGGCGCTGCGGCGGATCACCGAGGGCGCGGCGATGATCCGCTCCAAGGGCGAGGCCGGCACCGGCGACGTCTCCAACGCGGTCACCCACATGCGGACCATCCGCCAGGAGATCCGCCGGATCGGTGCCCTCGAGGACGACGAGCTGTACGTCGCGGCGAAGGAGCTGCAGGCGCCGTACGACCTGGTCAAGGAGGTCGCGCGCCGCGGCAAGCTGCCGGTGGTGCTCTTCACCGCGGGCGGCATCGCCACCCCGGCCGACGCGGCGATGATGATGCAGCTCGGTGCCGAGGGGGTCTTCGTCGGCTCGGGCATCTTCAAGTCCGGCAACCCGGCGCAGCGCGCCGAGGCGATCGTCAAGGCGACCACGTTCCACGACGACCCCGACGTGGTCGCCAAGGTCTCCCGCGGCCTCGGCGAGGCCATGGTCGGCATCAACGTCGAGGAGCTCCCGCAGCCGCACCGGCTGGCCGAGCGCGGCTGGTAGCCCACGGCACCACCCCAGCCACCCGTGGCCCGAACGGGTGGTGTCCGCTCCGGGTGGTCAGACCAGCCGCGACGATCGGCGGAGTCACCGGCCGTTCACGGAACCGGCACGGGCTCCGTGCGGTCTCATTGTCACCAGGCGCTCAATGGGGTGGGCGCCACGAGGGGAAGGTTCACGGGGGTGGCCCACACGAAGCAGGGGAGTGGCTGTCGGCCTGCTCGTCTGCGCGGTCTTCGCGACCATCGGCGCGCTGCTGGTGACCGACCCGACCGGCGCGCACCTCGAGCTCGCGCCGCTGTTCGTCGGCGCCGCGCTGGCGCTGGCGTCGCTGCGCGCGTTCCGGTCCCGGTCCCGCCGCAACGGAGGCTGACTCCTACTCTGGGCCGGTGACCTCTGGCCCCCCGATCGGCGTCCTGGCGCTGCAGGGGGACGTCCGTGAGCACCTGGCCGTGCTGTCCCGGCTGGGCGTCGACGCGATCGCCGTACGACGCCCGGAGGAGCTCGACGCCTGCGCCGGCCTGGTGCTGCCCGGCGGCGAGTCGACCACGATGATCCGGCTGGCCCGCACGTTCGGGCTGCTCGAGCCGCTGCGGAAGCGGATCGCCGACGGGATGCCCGCCTTCGGCACCTGCGCCGGGATGATCCTGCTCGCCGACCGCATCGTCGACGGCGCGGCCGGCCAGGAGACGATCGGCGGCCTCGACATCACGGTCCGGCGCAACGCCTTCGGCCGCCAGGTCGACTCCTTCGAGGGGCCGGTCGAGGTGGCCGGCCTCGACGCGCCGGTGCACGGCGTCTTCATCCGCGCCCCCTGGGTCGAGTAGGTCGGTCCCGGCGTGGAGGTGCTGGCCGAGGCGCGCGACCACCCGGATGTCGCCGTACGGCAGGGGCCGCTGCTGGCGACCTCGTTCCACCCCGAGGTCGGCGGCGACGACCGGATGCACGGGTTGTTCGTCGAGCTGGTCGCCGCCGGCCGGTAGTCTTGACGGTCGGACCGGGACGCAGCAGCGGCGACTCGAGCGCGACAAGAAGAGGGATGCATGTCTGGCCACTCCAAGTGGGCGACCACCAAGCACAAGAAGGCGGTCATCGACGCCCGGCGCGGCAAGATGTTCGCCAAGCTGATCAAGAACATCGAGGTCGCCGCCCGGATGGGCGGGGGAGACCCGACCGGCAACCCGACGCTGTACGACGCCATCCAGAAGGCCAAGAAGTCGTCGGTCCCCAACGACAACATCGACCGCGCGGTCAAGCGCGGCTCCGGCGCCGAGACCGGGGGCGCCGACTACCAGACGATCATGTACGAGGGCTACGGCCCCTCCGGCGTCGCGATGCTCATCGAGTGCCTCACCGACAACAAGAACCGCGCCGCCATGGAGGTCCGGACCGCGATGACCCGCAACGGCGGCTCGCTCGCCGACCCGGGCTCGGTGTCCTTCCTCTTCAACCGCAAGGGCGTGGTGATCGTCCCGGTCGCCCAGGAGGGCCGCACGGTCTCCGAGGACGACATCCTCGAGGCGACCCTCGACGCGGGCGCCGACGACGTCAACGACCTCGGTGAGGCCTTCGAGGTCGTCTCGGAGCCGACCGACCTGGTCGCCGTGCGCTCCGCGCTGCAGGCGGCCGGCATCGACTACGACTCCGCCGAGGCGTCGTTCGTCCCCGACATGCAGGTCGAGCTCGACGAGCCCGGCGCGGCCAAGATGTTCCGGCTCGTCGACGCGCTCGAGGACCTCGACGACGTGCAGAACGTGTTCGCCAACTACGACGTCTCCGACGAGGTCATGGAGGCGCTCGACGCCTCCTGAGGCGTCCGCCTCCTGTGGTCGGGATACCCGGGTACCCGGGTATCCCTGATGATCTTGGCCGTTGCAACGGCCCAGACCGTCAGGAAACGCCCCAGACCCTCAGGCGGTCCGCGGCACCGGAACGGCCTGCCCGCGGGCCGCGAAGGTCCAGGTCGCCGTCGGTCCGTCGAGCTCACGACGCGCGTCGGGCGCGGCGCGGGCGACCATCCGGGCCACCGCCCGGTTGTCGGTGCTGCTGAACACCTCGACGTCGCGGACCCCGTGGGCCACGAGGTCGTCGGTGACCGCGCGGGCCAGCGCCGTACCGACGCCGCGGCGCTGGTGCCGGTCGGCGACCACGATCGCGATCTCGGCGACGGCGGGGTCGGGCAGCCGCGCCCACAGGCCGTGGCCGACGAGCTCGCCGTCGATGAACCCGAGCACCGCCCCGCCGCGCGGCCGTGCGGGGAGCAGCGCGGCCAGCAGCCGGGGGGTGGGTGAGCCGCCGACTCCGGTGAGGAAGCGGGAGTACGCCGACGCGGGGGAGAGCCCGGTGAGGAACGCCGCGAGCAGCTCGTGGTCCGCCGGGCAGGCGGCCCGGAGTCGGGGCTCGACGACCGCGGCCAGGTGCCGGTCGGGACCGTGGGTGTCGCTCATGGAGGCCTCCGCTGCGCTGCGATACAATGTTTACGAACGATCGTACTATTTGTATCCGACACCGGGTCAACCCATTTTCCGAGGAGCCGCATGAGCGAGCCGACCACCTCCACCGACGGCCGCATCCGTCGCGGTGACCAGACCCGGCGCACCGTGCTGCGCCGGGCCGTCGACCTCGCCTCGGTCGAGGGGCTCGACGGGGTCACGATCGGCCGGCTCGCCCAGGAGCTGTCGATCAGCAAGAGCGGGCTGTTCGCCCACTTCGGCTCCAAGGAGGAGCTGCAGCTCGCCACGATCCGGGCCGCGCGGGCGATCTTCGGGCAGGCGGTCGTCGTACCGGCCCGGGCGCAGCCCGCGGGGCTCGCGCGGCTGCGCGCCCTGCTCGAGGCGTGGCTCGACTACTCCCGCGGTCGCCAGTTCCCGGGCGGCTGCTTCTTCTCGCGGGCCGCCCACGAGTACGCCGCGCGCCCCGGCCCGGTGCGCGACGCGCTCGCCGAGGTGGACCGGGAGTGGCTGGAGCTGGTGGCCACCACGGTCCAGGAGGCGCGAGAGCTCGGCGAGGTGCGGGACGACGTCGACGCGCGGCAGCTGGCCTTCGAGCTCGACGCGTACCTCGACTCGGCCAACCTGCGCTCGCTCCTGGCCGGTGGCCAGGAGGTCTACGACCTGGCCCGGGCCGCCTTCGAGGAGCGGCTCGACGCCGTCGCTGCCTAGGCGGTCGCCGAGGCGAACGCGCCGCCCGGCCCGAACGCGGCGGCCGCGAAGCGGCGCCCGATGAGCCGGTGCGTCTCGCCGTCGGGGTGCAGGTTGTCCGGGAGCGGCAGCGACTCGTGGTCCGCCGCGCCGTACAGGGTGAGCCCGTCGAGGTGGTGGATCGCCGGGTCCTCCGACCGGCGCTGCTCGACGATCCGGGCCAGCTCCTCACGGATCACCCGCAGCGTGAGCTTGCCGGCGGCCACCTCGGCCGGGTCGCCCATCGCCGCGAACCGGACCTCGCCCTCGGCCAGTGCGGCCGCGTCGAAGGTGCCCGGCCCGGGGGTGTCCTCCTGGATCGGGCAGAGCAGGGGCGAGACCACCAGGAGCGGGGCCGTCGGGTGGCCCTCGCGGATCGTGTCGAGGAAGCCGTGCACCGCCGGGCCGAACGCCCGGAGCCGCAGCAGGTCGAGGTTGACGAGGTTGATCCCGACCTTGACGCTCACCAGGTCGGCCGGGGTGTCCCGCATCGCCCGCGCCGTGAACGGGTCGAGCAGCGCGCTGCCCGCCAGGCCGAGGTTGACCAGGTCGACCCCGGCCTCGCGCGCGGCGAGGGCGGGCCAGGTCGTGCTGGGGCTGTCCGCCGAGGAGCCCTGGCTGATCGAGCTGCCGTGGTGCAGCCAGACCCGCCCCGTCGCGGGCACCGGCTCGACCGGAGCGTCGGTGCGCAGCTCGACCAGCCGGACCGTCTCGCTCCACGGCAGCCACAGCTCGACCACCTTGTCGCGCGCCGGCAGCCCCACGAAGCGCGCCGTCCCGGCCGGACCCTGTCGGGTGTCCACCGCGCCGGACGACATGTCGACCTCGATGACGTCACCGCTGGGCTGGGTGGCCTGGGCGACCAGCTCGCCGTCGACGAGCAGGTCGTAGAAGCAGTCCGGCCGCGCCGGCACGCCGACGTACCCCATCATCGTGCGGTGCGTCTCGAGCTCCACCACGGTCGCCGCGGTCCGGAACACCAGCCGGACACCGGCCGGGTGCGACTCGGCCATGAGCAGCTGGCCGTCCCCACCCGCCTGCGCGCGCGCCCGGGCCGGCAGCCGGTGCAGCAGCAGCCCGCGGTCGGTCGGCTCCAGCTCGAGCGCCCCGCGGACGAGGTCGGCGGTGATCGGCGTGGCGGCACCCGTCTCGTCGGTCATGCCCCCAGCCTGACCCAGGCGTGTCTGCGCCGATCGGGCGCCGTGCGCGGTTAGCGTTCCGTGCGAACACCTGTTCGGACCGACGACGGCTGGAGGCGCCTGCGATGCGAGTGCTCGGCATCGACCCCGGGCTGACCCGCTGCGGGGTCGGCGTGGTCGAGGGCGAGACCGGGCGGCCGCTGCGGCTGGTCGACGTGGGCGTGATCCGTACGTCCTCCGACCTGCCGGTCGCCGAGCGGCTGGTGAGCATCGAGCGGGGCCTCGAGCGCCTGGATCGAGGAGCACCGGCCCGACGCGGTGGCGGTGGAGCGGGTCTTCGCGCGGTCCGACGTCAGCACGGTGATGGGCACCGCCCAGGCCAGCGGCATCGCGCTGGTGTGCGCGGCGCGGCGCGGGCTCGCCGTGGCGATGCACACGCCCAGCGAGGTCAAGGCCGCGGTGTCCGGCAACGGCCGCGCCGACAAGGCCCAGGTCGGGGCGATGGTGACCCGGATCCTGCGGCTCGACGCGCCGCCCAAGCCGGCCGACGCCGCCGACGCGCTGGCGCTGGCCATCACCCACATCTGGCGCGGCGGCGCCCAGGCCCGGATCGACGCGGCCCTGGCCAAGGCCGGCCCCCGATGATCGCGTTCGTGAGGGCCCGGTGGCCGCAGGTGACGCTGTCCAGCGCCGTGCTCGAGGTCGGGGGAGTCGGCCTCGAGCTCATGTGCACGCCCGGCACCCTCGCCACGCTGCGCACCGGCCAGGTCGCGACGCTGCCGACGAGCATGGTGGTCCGCGAGGACTCCCTGACGCTGTTCGGCTTCCTCGACGAGGACGAGAAGGCGGTCTTCGAGCTCGTGCAGACCGCGTCCGGCGTCGGCCCCAAGCTGGCGCAGGCGATGCTGGCCGTGCTCAGC
This sequence comes from uncultured Actinomycetota bacterium, assembly GCA_963791175.1. Taxonomy (GTDB): domain Bacteria; phylum Actinomycetota; class Actinomycetes; order Propionibacteriales; family Nocardioidaceae; genus Nocardioides. Next base: position 2,324,885 of record CAWBRC010000001.1, on the reverse strand, counting down.
CCCGACACCCTCCGGACCGCCGTGGCGAGCGACGACGTCAAGACGCTCACCAGGGTGCCGGGGATCGGCCAGAAGGTCGCGCAGCGGATCATCCTCGAGCTCAAGGACCGGCTCGGTGCGCCCGTCGACCGCGTCGCGCAACGGCGTGGCGCCGGCCCAGGAGACCTGGCGCGACCAGGTGCACCAGGGGCTCACCGGCCTCGGCTGGCCGGCCCGCGAGGCCGAGCGGGCCGTGGACGCCGTCGCCGACCAGGCCGGCGACCGCCCCGACGTCGGCGCGCTGCTGCGCGCGGCCCTCCAGACCCTGAGCCGGACATGACCCACGGACCTCACCTCCGCGGAGGCCGAGGCCGACGAGCGGGCGATCGAGGCCGCGCTCCGGCCGCGCACCCTCGACGAGGTGATCGGCCAGCACCGGGTCCGCGAGCAGCTCGGCCTGGTCCTCGAGGCGGCCCGGCTCCGCGACCGGGCGCCCGACCACGTGCTGCTCTCCGGTCCCCCCGGGCTCGGCAAGACCACGCTGGCGATGATCATCGCCACCGAGATGGGCGCCCCGCTGCGGCTGACCAGTGGGCCGGCGCTCACCCACGCCGGCGACCTGGCCGCGATCCTGTCCGGGATGAACGACGGCGACGTCCTGTTCGTCGACGAGATCCACCGGATGTCGCGCGCCGCCGAGGAGATGCTCTACCTCGCGATGGAGGACTTCCGGGTCGACGTCGTGATCGGCAAGGGCCCGGGCGCCACCGCGATCCCGCTCGAGATCCCGCCGTTCACCCTGGTCGGCGCCACCACCCGCGCCGGGCTGCTGCCCGGGCCGCTGCGCGACCGGTTCGGCTTCACCGGCCACCTCGAGTTCTACGACGACGCCGAGCTCGACCTGATCGTGCACCGCTCGGCCGGGCTGCTCGGCGTACCCACCACGCCGGAGGGCGCCGCCGAGATCGCCTCCCGGTCCCGCGGCACGCCGCGGATCGCCAACCGGCTGCTGCGCCGGGTCCGCGACTACGCCCAGGTCCGCGCCGACGGCACGGTCACCCTCGACGTCGCCCACGCGGCGCTCGACCTCTACGAGGTCGACCAGCTCGGCCTCGACCGGCTCGACCGGGCCGTGCTCGACGTGCTCTGCCGCCGGTTCGGCGGCGGGCCGGTCGGCCTCTCGACCCTCGCCGTGGCCGTCGGCGAGGAGCGCGAGACCGTCGAGGAGGTGGCCGAGCCGTTCCTGGTCCGGCAGGGCTTCCTGGCCCGCACGCCGCGGGGCCGGGTCGCCACCGCCGCCGCCTGGCAGCACCTCGGGCTCACCCCGCCGACGCCGCAGGAGCCGACGCTCTTCGAGGAGTGAGCCTGGGTCTCCGTGCCGATGCGGAACTCCGCGGCGCCGCCCGTAGACTTCCCCCTCGTGCAAGAAATCCTCCCGGTGCTCACCCTCGTCGGGTTCGCGCTCCTGCTCTGGCTGCTCCTCGTGCGGCCACAGACCCGTCGGCAGCGGGAACTCGCACACATGCAGTCCACGTTGGAGGTGGGGGACGAGGTGATCCTCACCTCGGGCGTCTACGGCACCGTCCGCAGCCTCGACGAGACCGTGGCACAGGTCGAGATCGCCGACGGGGTGACCATCCGGGTCGCCCGCGGCGCGGTCGGCCAGGTGGTCCGGGCCGACGACGACGCCGACACGGAGCCCGCCGCTGACGGGGAAGTCCCGGAGGAGAACTGAGATGGCACGCAAGACCGCCCGGCCCGGACGCACCCTCGGGGTGTTCTTCCTCGGGCTGGCGATCGCCTTCGGGCTGGTGGCCCTGGCCGGCACGCTGGAAGCCCGAGCTCGGCCTGGACCTCCAGGGCGGCACCAGCATCCGGCTGACCCCCAAGGGCAACCCGAGCGCGGAGTCGCTCGACGAGGCCCGCAAGATCATCGACCAGCGCGTCAACGGCTCCGGTGTCGCCGAGGCCGAGGTGACCGTGCAGGGCAACCGCTTCATCGTCGTCGAGATCCCGGGCAACAGCCGGCGCGACCTCGTCGACACCGTGAAGCGGCAGGCGCAGCTGCGGTTCCGCATGGTCGCCTGCTCCGACGTCAACCCCGGCGCGTGCGCCACGGGTTCGCGCGACCCCGCAGGACCCGACCGCGCCGCAGTCCGACCCCGGCGCCGGCGTCACCGCCCCGGCCACGCCGACCCCGGGCCGACACCACCGCGCCGTCCGACGGCGCGAGCCCGTCCGACGCCGCGAGCCCGTCCGGCTCGGCCAACCGCGCGCCGGTGAACTACTCCGACACCGAGAGCCCGAGCCCGACGCGAGTCGCCGTCGCGACTCGGCGTCCGACTCGGCGTCCGTCGAGCCGAGCGCCGGCCCGACCCCGACCAACGCGCCGACCCCCGCGCCCGAGGGCGGCCAGGACGTCGGCGAGCCGCTCCAGTGGATCGACGCCCCCAACCAGGAGGCGATCGACGCCTTCAACGCGTTCACCTGCCCGCACGGACGGCACCCCGGTCAACGTCGAGGACGACCCGAAGAAGCCGCTGGTCACCTGCGAGTGGGACCCCGACAGCGGGATCGCGCAGAAGTACCTGCTCTCGGCCGCGATGATCGAGGGCACCGACCTCGACAACGCCCAGGCCGCGATCCCGCAGAGCCAGGTCAACTACGTCGTGCAGCTCGACTTCAACGGCGACGGCACCAAGGCCTTCACCGAGATCTCGCAGGCGCTGGTCAACACCGACAAGCAGTTCGCGATCGTGCTCGACGGCCAGGTCATCTCCGCGCCGACCATGAACGGCCTGATCACCGACGGCCGGCCGCAGATCGAGGGCAACTTCACCCAGGCCTCGGCCAAGAGCCTCGCCACCAGCCTCAAGTTCGGCGCCCTGCCGGTCGTCCTTCGCCGACTTCAGCGTCGAGACCGTCGGTCCCTCGCTGGCCGGTGACCAGCTGAAGGCGGGCATCACCGCCGGCATCATCGGCCTGCTCCTGGTGATGATCTACTGCCTCATCTACTACCGCGGCCTCGGCATCGTGGTGGTCTCCTCGCTGCTCGTGGCCGGCGCCGCGACGTACGCGATGGTGCTGCTGCTGTCCAAGACCGCGAACTTCACGCTGACCCTGCCCGGCATCGCCGGTCTGATCGTCGCGGTCGGCATCACCGCCGACTCCTTCATCGTCTACTTCGAACGCATCCGAGACGAGATGCGCGACGGCCGGTCGATGCGGGTCGCGGTCGAGGCCGGCTGGGTCCGGGCCCGGGCCACCTGCCTGGCGGCCGACGCCGTCTCGCTGCTGGCCGCGGTCGTGCTCTACATCTTCGCGGCCGGCGTGGTCCGCGGCTTCGCGTTCGCGCTGGGCCTCTCGACGCTCATCGACCTGGTGGTGTTCTTCTGGTTCACCAAGCCGCTGGTGTCGGTGCTGGCGCGGTACAAGTTCTTCAACGGCGGCGGCAAGCTGTCCGGGCTCAGCGCCGAGACGCTGGGCATCGACAAGATCGCCCCTGACCGACCGCGGGTGGCGGCCGCCACCCGCTCGAGCGTTCCGACGGCGGCCGAGGGAGGCACGGCCTGATGGGCAAGGTCAGCCGGCTCGGCAACGACCTCTACACCGGCAAGAAGTCGATCGACTTCGTCGGCCGCAAGTGGCTCTGGTACTCCATCTCGGGCGCTGATCGTGCTGCTCGCCATCCTCGGCCTCTCCGTCAAGGGCCTCAACTACGGCATCGAGTTCACCGGCGGCACCCAGTACACGGTGAGCAACCTCGACGCGTCGGAGGTCACCCAGGACAACGCCGACAAGCTCCGCGAGGCCGTCGGCGGAGCTCGGCATCGAGAACGCCGAGCAGCCGGTCGTCACCACCTCGGGCAACAGCTCGATCCTCGTCCAGACCGAGGAGCTCACCGACGCGGAGAGCGACCAGGTCACCCAGGTGATCATCGACACCCTCGAGGTCGCCGCCGACGACATCTCCCAGGACCAGATCGGCGCCAGCTGGGGCGACGAGGTCAGGGACCGCGCCATCCTCGGTCTCGTCGTCTTCCTCGTGCTCGTGGTGCTCTTCATCTGGGCCTACTTCCGAGAATGGAAGATGTCCGTCGCCGCGATCGTGGCCCTGGCCCACGACGTGATCATCACCGTCGGCATCTACGCGCTGTCCGGCTTCGAGGTCACGCCCGGCGACCGTCACCGGCCTGCTGACGATCCTCGGCTTCTCGCTCTACGACACGGTCGTGGTCTTCGACAAGATCCGCGAGAACACCAAGAACCTGCGCGCCAGCCCGCACGACGTACGCGAAGGCCGCGAACCTCGCCGTCAACCAGACCCTGGTCCGCTCGATCAACACCTCGATCGTGGCCCTGCATCCCGGTCGGCGCGATCCTCTACGTCAGCGCCGTCCAGCTCGGCTCCAGCTCGCTGAAGGACCTCGCGCTCGCGCTGTTCGTCGGCATGGCCGCCGGTGCCTACTCCTCGATCTTCATCGCCACGCCGCTGCTGGTGCACCTGAAGTCGAGCGAGACCGAGGTCGTGCTCGCCGAGCGCCGCGCCAAGGCCCGGGAGCGGCGCGACGTCGACCGCTACGCGTCGGTGCCGGTCGTTCACGGAGGACATGCCCGTCGTGGACGACCCGGAAGCGGCACGGGCGGCGTGCTGGTCGAGGATCGACGACGACTTCGACGAGTACGACGACGACGCCGCGGCCGGGCGCTGTCGCCCCGAGGCGATGGGCCGCGGCCGCAACGTCCCGACCACGCAGCGCCCGGTCGGGCAGCAGCCCGGCGTCCGGCCGGCAGCAGCCGACCCGGCAGCCGCGCTCGAAGCGCAAGTGACCTCGTGACCGACGCCGTGACCGGCACCGCGCGGGAGGCGCTGGAGCGGCTGGTCGTCGACGTCCCCGACTTCCCCGAGCCCGGGGTCGTCTTCAAGGACATCACGCCGCTGCTCGCCGACCACGCCGGCTTCAGCGCGGTCGTCGAGCGGCGCTGGCCGACGCCGGCCGCGACGAGGCGGGCGGCGACCGTGGTCGACAAGGTCGTCGGCATGGAGGCGCGCGGCTTCATCCTGGCCGCGCCGGTCGCGCTCGCCCTCGGTGCCGGCTTCGTGCCGGTCCGCAAGGCCGGCAAGCTGCCGCGCGAGACGCACGCCGTCTCCTACGCGCTGGAGTACGGCGAGGCGACCCTCGAGCTGCACCGCGACGCGCGTCGACGCCGGGGGAGCGGGTGCTGCTCGTCGACGACGTCCTGGCCACCGGCGGCACCGTCGCCGCGACCCGCGAGCTGGTCGAGTCGTGCGGCGGCACCGTCGTCGGCGTCGCCGTGCTGATGGAGCTGAGCTTCCTGCCCGGCCGGGAGACCATCGGCGACCTGCCGCTGCGCACCCTGCTCACCGTCTGACGCACCCGCCGACTCGCCGTCGGGGCCGGGGGCGGCATGGGTTTCGAGACGGCTCGCGCGGCCTCGAGCACGCTCGGGTCCGCGCCGAGCCCCTCAACCTCCTCGCTGATTCGTTGTCCGCGCAAGCGCGAACAACGGCTCGGACGTAGGCTGGGTAGGTGACCGAGGAGCGCACCGAGGAGGTCACCGCGCCGCCCGAGGAGCAGGCCGAGAGGCAGCCGCCCGATCGGGTCCGGCCGCGGCGCAACTCCGCGCGCGCCGAGGAGCGCGGAGAGGGCACCTCGGCCAGTCCCGGCCCGGTCACGACCCGGTCGATGCGCGCCCGGCTGGCCCGGGTCGCCACCCGCAACCAGCCCGGCAACCCCGTGCTGGACCCGCTGTTCCGCGCGGTGCGCGCCAACCACCCCAAGGCCGACCTGGCCCTGCTCGAGCGCGCCTACAACACCGCCGCCGAGATGCACGGCACGCAGATGCGCAAGAGCGGTGACCCCTACATCACCCACCCGCTCGCGGTGACCACGATCCTGGCCGACATCGGCATGACCGAGGCGACCCTGGTCGCCGCGCTGCTGCACGACACCGTCGAGGACACGCGCGTACACGCTGGAGCAGGTGCGGGCGGACTTCGGCGACGAGGTCGCCCAGCTCGTCGACGGCGTGACCAAGCTCGACAAGGTCAAGTACGGCGACTCGGCGCAGGCCGAGACCATCCGCAAGATGATCGTCGCGATGTCGCGCGACATCCGGGTGCTGGTCATCAAGCTCGCCGACCGGCTGCACAACATGCGGACCCTGCGCTACGTCCGGCAGGAGACCCAGGAGCGGGTCGCCCGCGAGACCCTCGACATCTACGCGCCCGCTGGCCCACCGGCTCGGCATGAACACCATCAAGTGGGAGCTCGAGGACCTCGCGTTCGCGACCCTGCACCCCAAGATCTACGACGAGATCGTGCGGATGGTGGCCGACCGGGCGCCGTCGCGCGACCAGTTCCTGGCCGAGGTGATCACCGAGCGTCGAGAAGGACCTGCGCGAGGCCAAGATCAAGGCGACCGTCACCGGCCGGCCCAAGCACTACTACTCGATCTACCAGAAGATGATCGTCGGCGGCCGCGAGTTCTCCGACATCTACGACCTGGTCGGCATCCGCATCCTGGTCGCCGACGACCGCGACTGCTACTCGGTCCTCGGCGTGCTGCACTCGCGCTGGAACCCGGTGCTCAACCGGTTCAAGGACTACGTCGCGATGCCGAAGTTCAACATGTACCAGTCGCTGCACACGACGGTGATCGGGCCGCAGGGCAAGCCCGTCGAGATGCAGATCCGGACCTTCGCGATGCACCGCCGCGCGGAGTACGGCGTGGCCGCGCACTGGAAGTACAAGGAGGACGGCCGGGCCGGCCTCGACACCGAGCAAGCTCGGCGACCTCGACGACATGAACTGGGTCCGCCAGCTCCTCGACTGGCAGAGCGAGGTCGAGGACCCGGGCGAGTTCCTCGAGTCGCTGCGCTTCGAGATCAACCGCGCCGAGACCTACGTCTTCACCCCGCGCGGCGACGTGATCGCGCTGCCGGCCGGCGCGACGCCGGTCGACTTCGCCTACGCCGTGCACACCGAGGTCGGCCACCACACGATCGGCGCCCGGGTCAACGGCCGGCTGGTGCCGCTGGAGTCGACGCTCGAGAACGGCGACGTGGTCGAGGTGTTCACCTCCAAGGCGCCGAACGCCGGCCCGTCGCGCGACTGGCTCACCTTCGTCAAGTCACCGCGGGCCCGCTCCAAGATCCGCCAGTGGTTCACCAAGGAGCGGCGCGAGGAGGCGATCGAGCAGGGCAAGGAGCAGATCGCCAAGCTGATGCGCAAGGAGGGGCTGCCGCTCAAGCGGCTGATGTCCCACGAGTCGCTGACCCTGGCCGCCGACGCACTTCAAGATCGCCGACGTCTCCGCGCTCTACGCCGCGGTCGGCGAGGGCAACCTGTCCGCGCAGGCCGTCGTACGCCGCGTGATCGAGGAGCACGGCGGCACCGAGGGCGGCCTCGGAGGACCTCGCCGAGGCCGTCACGATCACCGGTCGCCGCGGCCGGTCCAAGACCACCAGCGGCGGCGGCGACGCCGGCGTCATCGTCAAGGGCGCCCCCGACGTCTGGGTCAAGCTCGCCAAGTGCTGCACGCCGGTGCCGCCCGACGAGATCCTCGGCTTCGTCACCAAGGGCGGCGGCGTCTCGGTGCACCGCAGGACTGCACCAACGCCGCGGAGCTGCGCAGCCAGCCCGAGAAGCTGCTCGACGTCGAGTGGGCGCCGACCGGCCAGTCGACGTTCCTGGTCAACATCCAGGTCGAGGCGCTCGACCGGGCCCGGCTGCTCGCCGACATCACCATGGTGCTGTCCGACGCGCACGTGAACATCCTCAGCGCCAACCTCTCAGACCACCCGCAACCGGGTCGCCAAGAGCCGGTTCACCTTCGAGATGGCCGAGGCCAAGCACCTCGACACGGTCCTCAAGGCGGTCCGCTCGGTCCCCGGCGTCTTCGACGCCTACCGCGTCACCCAGTAGCCGGCACCCACAACTGACCGGTCAGTCAGTAGGCCATGCTGTCCCGGTGAACCGCTGGGCGCTGCTGGTCGTCGCGATCGTCACCGAGGTCACCGGCACGCTCGCCCTGCGCGGCGCCGCTCGACCGGCCGTGGCTCTACGCCGTCACCGCGGTCGGCGTACGCCATCGTCGTTCTCCGCTGCTGGTCAGGCTGCTCCAGGGCGGCGCGGCCGCTCGGCGTCGTCTACGGCATCTGGAGCGCGCTCGGTGTCGCCGCCACCGCCGGTGCTCTCGTCGGTGCTGTTCGACGAGGCGCTTCACCGCGGTGATGGTGGTCGGCCTGCTGCTGATCGTCGGCGGAGTCGTGCTCGTCGAGGCCGGCTCGCACCCGGCGGCCGAGGAGACCCTGTGAGCTGGGTCTACCTGATCGGCGCGATCGCCCTCGAGGTCGTCGGCACGCTGTCGCTGCGGGCGGCCGCGACCGGCCGCCGCCGGTGGTACGCCGTGGTGCTGGTCGGCTACCTCGGCTCGTTCGTGCTCCTGGCGCTCGCGCTCGGCGAGGGCATGGGGATCGGCGTGGCCTACGGCATCTGGACCGCGGTCGGCGTCGCGCTCACCGCGGTGCTGAGCAACGTGCTCTTCGACGAGCCGCTGACCCGCACGATGTGGGCCGGCATCCTGCTGATCATCGCCGGCGTGGTGTTGCTGGAGGCTGGCCACTGACGCCGAGTCGGGGTTACTCGTGATGAGTAGCCCCGACTCGGCCTCGGTCACAGGTAGGCCCGTGTCCGCCGAGCTCTGTCGGCGCCTTGGAGCAGGCGCGTCTCCACGTTGCGCCGCGGCCCGAAGACGTTGTCCTTGGTGAACACGTCGACGACGAAGCCGGCCCGCTCGAGAGCCTCGACCCGGTCTGCGTCGCGGTCGACCTGCTCGTCCCCGGTGTGCCACTCCTTGCCGTAGTACTCCGCGACGTACCCGAGGTCCTCGTTGCGCGAGGTCGACCCGCGCCACGAAGCGCGCCGTCGCGCCAGACCTCGAGCTGCGGTTGCGGGCGCGGCAGTCCGACGTCGAGCCAGTACCAGCCGCAGGACCGACTCGGGAGGTGACTCCGCACGACCGTCCGCCAGGGCGCGATGGTCCGCAGCGTGGTGACCCACCGCATGCCCGCGGAACCGCTCCACCCCGGCCAGGAACGCCTCGACCGGGAAAGCCGTCGATAGCCGCAAGCATCTGGTCCACACCGCTCAGTGCCACGCTCGGCGCCGAGCGGACCCGACCGAGATCCCACGCGGTGCGCACCAGCGTGGTGACGGGGATGCCCATCACCTCGGTCACGTCAGACGGACGCAGGTTGCGCTCGCCGCTGACCGTCAGGGCGTTCTCGCAGCCGCCCATGGCCCGAGGGTCGGTACACCGAGATCGGCCTGGCGGCGAGGTGCTCGTTCGGGGCCAGCACCATCTCGGCGCCGTGCAGCCACCCGGCGTGCCGGTCGCAGACCACGCAGTCGTCCGGGATGACCAGGACCAGGCACGGCACGCCTGAGCTCCGTCGTGTCGGGCAGTGCCGCGTCGACGTAGACGCCGCGGATCGGCTGCCGCACCAGGCCTTGTGCGGTGAGACGCGTACAGCCGGTGCAGCGGGACACCCTCGGCTCTGCGACGCTTGCGGTGAACGGGGCCGTCGAGCGGCAGACCGTGGGCGAGCGCTGCCGAGTCCTGGACCGCGGTGCGAGCTGCGAACGTCGACACGACCGCGGACCTTCGCCCGACAGCGAGGTCGCCGGCCGAGCGACGATGCCGACCGTGCCTGTGCACGCCGGACCGACCCGGCCGCAACCTGTGGACGGTTGGTGGACCCGCACTCGGCGTCCGGCGCGAGTCGGGGTTACTCGATGACGCAGTAGCGCCCGACTCGGCCGTCGGATCAGGAGTAGTCGGCGCTGACCCGGCGGGCCATGTCGAGGAAGGACTGGCGGGAGGCGAGGTTCTCCTCGAGCTCCTTGACCTTCTTCTCGTTGCCGGCCTCGCGGGCCTTGGCGAGGTCGGCCTCGACCTGGGCGATGGCGGCCTCGAGCTTGGATGACCATGTCGTCGGCGCGGGCGGACTTCTCGGGGTCGGAGCGCGCCACTGCTCGTCCTCGACCGAGCGGATCGCCTGCTCGACGGTGCGCATCCGGCCCTCGAGCTCCTTGATCCGCTCGCGGGGCACCTTGCCGGCGGCGTCCCAGCGGTCGGCGAGGTCGCGGAAGGCGCGCTTGGCCGCCTCGAGGTCGGTGACCGGCAGCAGCGCCTCGGCCTCGACGAGGAGCTTCTCCTTGACCTCGGCGTTGGCGGCGAACTCGGCGTCGAGCGCGGCGTTGGTCGCGTCGCGGGCGCCGAAGAAGGTGTCCTGGGCGCCGCGGAACCGGCGCCACAGCGCGTCGTCGACGTCCTTGGGCGCCGGGCCGGCGGCCTTCCACTGCCGCATCAGGTCGCGGTAGCGGCCGGCGGTCGGACCCCAGTCGGTCGAGTCGGCGAGCGACTCGGCCTCCTTGACCAGCCGCTCCTTGACCGCCGCGGGCGCGCCTCGCGCTTCTCGTTCTGCTCGGCGAAGTGCGTCTTGCGGCGCCGGGTGTACGACGTCCGCGCGCTCGAGAACCGGCGCCACAGCGCGTCGTCCGAGGCGCGGTCGATGCGGGGGAGCGCCTTCCACTCGTCGAGCAGGGTGCGCAGCCGGTTGGCGCCGGCCCGCCAGTCGTTGCCCTCGGCGATCTTCTCGGCCTCGGCGACGAGCTTCTCCTTGGCCACCTTGGCCTCGGCGGTCTTCTGCGACCTTCTCGGCCCGGCGGGCCTCGCGCTGGCCCTCGATCACCGGGCGCGAGCGCCTCGAGCCGGGCGGTGAGCGAGGCCAGGTCGCCGACGGCGTTGGCGTCGGTGACCTGGGCGGCGACGGTCTTGACCGACTCGAGCGCCTCCTCGGGCGACATCACGCCCGAGCGGATCCGCTGCTCGAGCAGCTCGACCTCGAAGGCGAGCGCCTCGAACCGCTCGGTGAAGAAGGCCAGCGCCTCCTCCGGGGTGCCGGCTGGGTACTGCCCGACCGGGCGCTCGCCGTCGGCGGTGCGGACGAAGACGGTCCCGTCCTCGTCGACGCGACCCCACTCGTGCACCGACCCCTGGCTCATCACTGCGGCATGGTAGTCAACCCGCGTGAGGTGACGTACGGCCGGTCGCAAACCGATGCGGCGCTCGTGACCTAGCCGGCCGATACGGTGGGCCGGTGCTGATCGCCGGCTTCCCCGCAGGTCCGTGGGGCACCAACTGCTACGTCGTGGCGACGGCTCCCGGCTCCGAGTGCGTGGTCATCGACCCCGGCATGGAGGCCACCGAGGGCGTCGCCGCGCGTCGTCGAGGAGCACCGGCTCAAGCCGGTCAGCGTCCTGGTCACCCACGGCCACGTCGACCACATGTTCTGCGTCGCGCCCGTCGCCGGCGGCGTACGACGCCACCGCGTGGATCCACCCCGGCGACCGGCACCTGCTCAGCCGACCCGATGGCCGGGATGTCGCCGCGAGACCGCCCAGATGATGCTCGGCGGCGACTACTCCTGGGAGGAGCCGGACGACGTCCGCGAGCTCGGCGACCTGCAGGAGCTCGAGCTGGCCGGGCATCCGGTTCGTCGTCGACCACACGCCCGGCCACACCGAGGGCTCGGTGACCTTCCGCTCGCCGTACCCCGACCTCGACGAGGTCTCCGAGGTGCATGTTCTCCGGCGACCTGCTCTTCGCCGGCTCGATCGGCCGCACCGACCTGCCCGGCGGCGACCACCCGACGATGCTGCACAGCCTGGCCACCAAGGTGCTGCCGCTGGCCGACGACATCGTCGTGCTGCCCGGTCACGGCGAGCAGACCTCGATCGGCCGCGAGCGCGCGACCAACCCGTTCCTGCAGGACCTCCCGAGCCCCCGCTGACCCACCCGACGAAGGCCCATGTCCGACAAGCCCACCCCGCTGAGCGGGTTCCCCGAGCTGCTGCCCGAGCACCGCGCCGTCGAGCGGCAGGTGATCGCCAGCCTGTCGCGCACCTTCGAGCTGCACGGCTTCGCCAACATCGAGACCCGCGCCGTCGAGCCCGTCGACCGGCTCTCCAAGGGCGGCGAGATCGACAAGGAGATCTACGTCCTGCGCCGGCTCCACGCCGACGAGGGCGCCGGGGACTCCGGACTCGGGCTGCACTTCGACCTCACCGTCCCGTTCGCGCGCTACGTGCTCGAGCACAGCGGCAAGCTCGAGTTCCCGTTCCGCCGCTACCAGATCCAGCCGGCCTGGCGCGGCGAGCGGCCGCAGGAGGGCCGCTACCGCCAGTTCACCCAGGCCGACATCGACGTCGTCGGCCGCGACGAGCTGCCCTTCCACCACGACGTCGAGGTGGTCCGGGTGATGGTCGAGGCGCTCGACGCGCTGCCGCTGCCGAACCTCTCCTTCCAGGTCAACAACCGCAAGCTGATCCAGGGCTTCTACCGCGGCCTCGGGATCCCGGACGTCACCGCCGCGATCCGGCAGATCGACAAGCTCGACAAGCAGCCCGCCGACGTCGTGACGGCGCTGCTGGTCGAGCGAGGCCGGGCGCCACCGAGGAGCAGGCCGAGCGCTGCCTCGAGCTGGCCACGATCCGGGTCAGCGACACCTCGCTTCGTCGAGCGGGTCCGCGCGCTCGGCGTCGAGGACGACCTGCTCGAGACCGGGCTGGCCGAGCTGGCCGCCGTCGTCGACGGCTGCGCGTGACGCGGTCAGCGACCACGTCACCGTCGAGGCCAACCTGCGGATCGCCCGCGGCCTCGACTACTACACCGGCACCGTGCTCGAGGTCTTCATGGAGCGGCTACGAGCGGCTCAAGTCGGTCGCCGGCGGCGGGCGGTACGACGCGCTGGCCAGCGACGGCCGGACGACGTACCCGGGCGTCGGCATCAGCTTCGGCGTCTCCCGCACCCTCGTCCCGCTGTTCGCCGACGGCGTGCTCGCCCCCGGCGCCGAAGGTGCCGAGCGGCGTGCTCGTCGCCCTGGTCGACGAGGAGTCACGCGGCACGAGCGAGGCGGTGGCCACCGCGCTGCGGCGCCGCGGGATCCCCACCGAGGTCGCGGCGTCGGCCGCAGAAGTTCGGCAAGCAGATCCGGTACGCCGAGCGCCGCGGACATCCCGTTCGTCTGGTTCCCCGGACGACGACGGCCACGAGGTCAAGGACATCCGCAGCGGCGACCAGGTGCGCCCGCCGACCCGCCACAGCTGGCACCCACCCGAGCACCACGAGGAGACACAGTGATCCGCACCCACGACGCCGGCAGCCTGCGCGCCGAGCACGCCGGCCAGACCGTCACGCTGGCCGGCTGGGTGGCCCGCCGCCGCGACCACGGCGGCGTCACCTTCATCGACCTGCGCGAGGCCAGCGGCGTCGTGCAGGTCGTGGTCCGCGACGAGGCCGTCGCCCACCAGCTGCGCAGCGAGTTCTGCGTCAAGGTCACCGGCGAGGTGAGCCTGCGGCCCGCAGGGCAACGCGAACCCCGAGCTCGCCCACCGGCGAGATCGAGGTGGTCGCAGCCGAGCTCGAGGTGCTGAGCGCCGCGGCCCCGCTGCCGTTCCCGATCGACGAGCACGTCGAGGTGGGGGAGGAGGTCCGGCTCAAGCTACCGCTACCTCGACCTGCGCCGCGCCGGCCCCAACCAGGCGATCCGGCTGCGCAGCAAGGTCAACAAGGCCGCCCGCGACGTCCTCGACGGACCACGGCTTCGTCGAGATCGAGACCCCGACGCTGACCCGGTCCACGCCCGAGGGCGCCCGCGACTTCCTCGTGCCGGCCCGGCTCCGGCCCGGCAGCTGGTACGCCCTGCCGCAGAGCCCCCAGCTGTTCAAGCAGCTGCTCATGGTCGCCGGCATGGAGCGCTACTACCAGATCGCGCGCTGCTACCGCGACGAGGACTTCCGCGCCGACCGGCAGCCGGAGTTCACCCAGCTCGACATCGAGATGAGCTTCGTCGAGCAGGACGACGTCATCGCGGTCGCCGAGGACGTGCTGGCCGCGGTCTGGTCGCTGGTCGGCTACGACCTGCCCCGGCCGCTGCCGCGGATGACGTACGCCGACGCGATGGCCCGGTTCGGCACCGACAAGCCCGACCTGCGGATGGGCCTGGAGCTGGTCGAGTGCACCGACTACTTCAAGGACACGCCCGTTCCGCGTCTTCCAGGCGCCGTACGTCGGCGCCGTGGTGATGCCCGGCGGCGCCAGCCAGCCGCGCAAGCAGCTCGACGCGTGGCAGGAGTGGGCCAAGCAGCGCGGCGCCCGCGGGCTGGCCTACGTGCTGGTCCAGGAGGACGGTGAGCTCGGCGGACCGGTCGCCAAGAACCTCTCCGACGAGGAGCGGGCCGGCCTGGCCGCGCACGTCGGTGCCGAGCCGGGCGACTGCGTCTTCTTCGCCGCCGGCCTGCCCAAGCCCAGCCGGGCGCTGCTCGGTGCCGCGCGGCTCGAGATCGGCCGCCGCGGCGGTCTGATCGACGAGGACGCGTGGAGCTTCCTGTGGGTCGTCGACGCGCCGCTCTTCGAGCCGGCCGACGAGGCGACCGCGGCCGGCGACGTCGCGGTCGGCGGTGGCGCCTGGACCGCCGTGCACCACGCCTTCACCTCGCCCGCAGGACCTCGAGACCTTCGACCAGGACCCGGGCTCGGCGCTCGCGTGGGCCTACGACGTGGTCTGCAACGGCAACGAGATCGGTGGCGGCTCGATCCGTATCCACCGCGAGGACGTGCAGAAGCGGGTCTTCGCGGTGATGGGCATCGACGAGGCGGAGGCGCAGGAGAAGTTCGGCTTCCTGCTCGACGCCTTCACCTTCGGCGCCCCGCCGCACGGCGGGATCGCGTTCGGCTGGGACCGGATCACCGCGCTCCTCGCGCGCACCGACTCGATCCGCGAGGTCATCGCGTTCCCGAAGTCCGGCGGCGGCGTGGACCCGCTGACCGCGGCCCCGGCGCCGATCACCGCCGAGCAGCGCAAGGAGGCCGGCGTCGACGCGGTGCCTGCCCGAGCAACCCGAGCAGCCCGACGGGCCCGCGACGGCCGAGTAGACCGAGCCGTCAGGCCGGGCTGGTGTGGGCGTCTCACCTGCGCAAAGCCCGGCTCCGTCCTGCGCCGTACGACGCAAGGACGCCTGTCGTCGCACCCGAACGACGGAAGATCTCCAGAGACCCGCGGGTTCGGCCTGAGGTTCTCATGTCGGTCGAGACCCATTTGTTACCTGACAAGGTGGCATTCGGCCTGTCAACTGGTTTAGAGTCAGCCGCGTTGCCCACCGCACGGGGTGCGCTCGGGACTGCAGACTGGAGGTGGGCGTGGCGCTGGACCGCGGAGACCTCGTCGTCGAGGAGTCGACCTCGCTGGCCCATGACGAGGCCCAGTCCGGCGACCAGCCGAGCAAGGAGATCGCGGGCAAGTCGCCGAGCCAGATCGCGTTCAGTCGACTCCGCCACGACAAGTACGCGGTCATCTGCTTCGTCGTCCTCGTGCTTCCTGGTGCTGGTCGGCCGTGTGCGCGCCGCTGATCACCAGGTTCTTCGACATCTACTGGGACGTCAGCGACCCCAACGCGCCGAACACCACCGACGTGCTCGACTTCGACGGCTACCCCAAGGTCGGGCCGCCGTTCCACGGCTTCACCTGGGACCACCCGCTCGGCGTCGCGCCGCGCAAGGGCTACGACAACCTCGCCTACCTGGTCTACGGGCTGCGCACCTCGTTGATCGTGTGCGCTGGCCGCGACCATCGTCTCGACGTTCATCGGCGTGGTGCTCGGGCTGCTCGCCGGGCTTCTCCCGCGGCTGGCTGGACCGGGTCATCTCCTTCTTCACCGACCTGTTCCTGTCCTTCCCCTATCCTGCTCGGCGATGCTGGCCCTGGCGCCGATCATCACCTCGCGGTTCACCACGAACCTCGACATGCTGGCCAAGGCCCAGCTGATCTCGCTGATCAGCATCCTGGTGATCTTCGGCTGGATGGGGCTGGCCCGGCTGATCCGCGGCCAGGTGCTCTCGCTGCGCGAGCGCGAGTTCATCCTGGCCGCCGAGGTGATCGGCGTCCCGACCCGGCAGATCCTGTTCAAGGAGCTGCTGCCCAACCTGGTCGCGCCGATCGTGATCTCGATCTCGCTCGGCCTGCCGGCCTTCGTGGCCGCCGAGGCCGGCCTGTCCTTCCTCGGCCTCGGCCTGACCGGGTACCCCTCGCTCGGCAAGATGGTCGCGGACGCGACGCCGTACTACGCGGACTACGGCCTCTACCTCTGGCTCCCCGTCGGCGCGATCACGCTGCTGACCCTCTCCCTGAACCTCCTCGGTGACTCGGTACGTGACGCGTTCGACCCGAGGACTCGCCGCTGACCTGTGTCGGTGCGGCTGTGGCAGTGATGCTCAATCCAACGAAAGGTGACAAGGCAATGCGCCTGAAGAGATCGGCGGTGGCCCTGGCCACGGCCAGCCTGCTCACGCTGGCCGCCTGTGGCGGCGGGGGTGACGACAACAGCGGCGGTGGCAGCGCCGGCGACTCCGTCGACACCGAGAACCTCGGCAACACGGGCAACGGCACGGACCCGAGCGCGAGGGCCCGGTCACCGATCGACGGCGCCAAGGAGGGCGGCACCGTCAACGTGATCAGCTCGACCGGCATGACCACGCCGATCGACCCGTCGGACCTCTACTACACCGACACCAACGCGATCATGACCTCGCTCGTGACGCGGGCGCTGACCCAGTACGCCTACGACGCGGAGACGGGCCAGATGGTCCTGGTGCCCGACCTGGCCACCGACCTGGGCACGCCCAACGACGACTTCACCGAGTGGACGTTCACGCTCCGGGACGGCGTCAAGTGGGAGAACGGCGACCCCGTCACCGCCGAGGAGGTCATGTTCGGCATCGTGCGCTCGATGGACGGCAAGACCTTCCCGAACGGCCCCGGTCTCTACTACAGCAACCCGTACTTCCTCGGTGGCGAGGACTACAAGGGCCCCTACACCGACCCGGACGCGCAGCAGCAGGCGGTCTCCGTCGACGGCAACACCATCACCGTCAAGATGGCCAAGCCGTTCCCGGACTTCCCCTACTACGCGTCGTTCCCGGCCATGGGCCCGATCCCGACCGA
Organism: uncultured Actinomycetota bacterium; assembly: GCA_963791175.1. Taxonomy (GTDB): domain Bacteria; phylum Actinomycetota; class Actinomycetes; order Propionibacteriales; family Nocardioidaceae; genus Nocardioides. The sequence goes on along the minus strand of CAWBRC010000001.1, from coordinate 2,307,816 downwards.
CCCGGCCATCAGCGACCCGGCCAAGTACGCCCAGCACCCGCTGGCCACCGGTCCGTACAAGATCGACCAGTACACCATCGGCAAGTCGATGACCCTGGTCCGCAACGACCAGTGGGACCCGAACACCGACCCGGCGCGCACGGCCTACCCGGACAGCTACGTGTTCAAGGTCGGCCAGCAGTCCGAGGCTATCGACCAGATCATGCTGGCCGACTCCGGTGACGGCAAGGCCACCATCGCCTACGACGACGTCCTCGCCCAGGACTACCGGAAGATGGACGAGACCGGCCGCCTGGTCACCGGTGGCCAGCCCTGCACCTACTTCTACGCGCTCGACCAGCGCAAGGTGCCGGACAAGTCCATCGCCGAGGCGCTCACCTGGGCGATCCCGTACAACGACCAGATCGTGGCCACCGGCCTGATCCCGGACGTCAACGCGGTCGCGACCCAGAACCTCATGCCCCCGGGTGTCCCCGGCCGTGAGGAGTACGACCCGGTCGAGGGCCACGGCCCGTTCGAGACCGACCCCGAGAAGGCCAAGCAGATCCTGGCCGACAGCGGCAACGAGGGCTTCGAGATCAAGTTCCTCTTCTCGACCGACTCCGACGTCTCGGTGGCCGGCAAGGACGTGCTGGTCAAGGGTCTCGAGGCCGCCGGCTTCAAGGCGACCCCGGTCGCCACGACGCTGGCGAACTCGGTGGCCGACCGCGACGACGTCAACGGCGACATCAACATGCGCTCCTACGGCTGGTGCTCCGACTGGCCGTCGGGTGCCACCTGGGTGCCGCCGATCTTCCAGTCGACCGACCTCGAGAACGTGGGCTTCGGCACCAACGAGGCCGCGTTCAACAACCCCGAGATCGACGCCAAGATCGACGCCGTCTTCTCGATGCCCGCCGAGGACCAGCCGAAGGCGTGGAACGACCTCGAGAAGGAGATCATGACGACCTACCTTCCCGTGGTCCCGCGCTACTACGGCGGTGTGGTGCAGATGCACGGCTCGCAGATCGAGGGCATGGCCATCGACAACACCCTCGGCATGCCGTCGTTCCGCGACATCTGGGTGAACGCCGGCTGAGCCGGTAGCAGTCCACATCCACACGTCCCTGTGTCGTCGGGGCGGGCCACTCGGCCCGTCCCGACGACCGGGGTCCTCGACCTGTTCGGAGGCACGGGCTTGTTCGGCTACATCGTCCGTCGGCTGCTGTCGGCGTTCCTGGTCGTCGTCCTGACGTCCATGATGGTGTTCCTGCTCTTCTTCAAGGGGCCCTCCAACCCGGCCCAGCCGCTCTGCGACCTGAACGGCAAGTGCACTCCGGAGAAGCTGGAGCTGCTCACCGAGCAGCTCGGGCTCAACGACTCGGTCGTCCACCAGTACGCCATCTTCGTGGGGGGCCTCTTCCACGACCGCGAGATCGACTTCGGGGCGACGTACCACTGCGACGCGCCGTGCCTGGGCATCTCCTACCGCACCCGCGGTGAGGTGACCACCGAGCTGTTCGAGAAGTTCCCCGCCACGATCTCGATCGCGATCGGCGGCTCGATGATCTACCTGACGCTGGGCGTGCTGCTCGGCACCATCGCCGCCCGAAGACGCGGCACCATGGTCGACCGCAGCCTCGTGAGCGTCAGCGTCTTCGTCTCGGCCATCCCGTACTACGTCGTGGCGCTGATGGCGTGGATCTTCATCTCGCTGAAGTGGAAGCTGATCGAGGACACGTCCTACCACCCGCTGACCGAGGATCCCGTGGCCTGGGCGACGGGGCTGGCGCTGCCGTGGCTGGTCATCGGGATCACCTCGTCCACGGCGTACGCGCGGTACTCGCGCGGCCAGATGATCGAGACCATGGGGGAGGACTACGTCCGGACTGCCGTGGCCAAGGGCGCCTCGGAGCGCCGCGTCGTCACCAGGCACGCGCTGCGGGCAGCGATCGTCCCGATCATCACGATCTTCGGCCTCGACTTCGCCTTCCTGCTGACCGGGACGATCTTCACCGAGGTGATCTTCCAGATCGACGGCATCGGGCGGTGGGGCATCCAGGCCCTCCGGTCGCCGGTCGACTTCCCGGTCGTGTCGGCCACGGTGCTGGTCGGCGCGGTCATCATCGTGCTGGCCAACCTCATCGTCGACCTCCTCTACGCGGTCATCGACCCGCGGGTGCGGCTGTCATGACCGCCGGCGACGTCGGCGCGATGGAGTTCGGCCGCCAGACCACGTCCACCGACGAGGCCCCGTACCTCGTCGTCGAGAACCTCTCGGTCCAGTTCCCGACGCACGACGGCCTGGTGCAGGCCGTCACCGACCTGAGCTACACCGTGCGCCGCGGTCAGACCCTCGGCATCGTGGGGGAGTCCGGCTCGGGCAAGTCGGTCTCCTCGATGGCCGTGCTCGGCCTCCACAACCCCCAGTCGACCCGGCTGTCCGGGTCGATCCGGGTCGGCGGCACCGAGGTCATCGGCGCCGACGCCGACACGCTGCGCGCGCTGCGCGGCAACGACGCGGCGATGATCTTCCAGGACCCGCTCACCGCACTGCACCCCTTCTACTCGATCGGGAAGCAGATCGCCGAGGCCGTGCTGCTGCACAACAAGGTCCCCAAGTCCGAGGCCCGCCGGCGCGCCGTCGAGCTGCTCGACCGGGTGGGCATCCCGCAGGCCGACCGGCGCGTCGACGACTACCCGCACCAGTTCTCCGGCGGGATGCGCCAGCGCGCGATGATCGCGATGGCGCTGGCCAACAACCCGCAGCTGCTCATCGCCGACGAGCCGACCACGGCCCTCGACGTCACCGTCCAGGCCCAGATCCTCGACCTGCTGCAGGACCTGCAGCGCGAGTACGGCTCGGCGATCGTGATGATCACCCACGACCTCGGCGTGATCGCCGAGATCGCCGACGACGTGCTGGTGATGTACGCCGGCCGCGCGGTGGAGACCGGACCGACCAAGACGATCCTCACCCTGCCCGAGATGCCGTACACCTGGGGGCTGCTCAGCAGTGTCCCGGACATCACGGGCGACACCGACGTGCGGCTGGTGCCGATCCCGGGCATGCCGCCGAGCCTGCTGAACCCGCCGGAGGGCTGCGCCTTCCACCCCCGGTGCCCGCACGTCGACAAGGTGCCCGGTGACCTGTGCCGGACCACGCTCCCCGAGCTGGCGCAGGCCAGCCACGCCGGCCACGCCAAGCGCTGCCACCTGGTCAACCCCGACGAGATCTACCTCAAGGAGGTCCTGCCCGAGACCGCTCCCGACCTGCTCGACCCGGAGACCGGGGAGATCATCCCCGAGCTGCGGGAGCAGATCGCCGAGATCCAGGGCGAAAAAGCATGACCGCCACGCCACTCGACCAGCCCAACGTCGCCCGGGACAACTCGGGCGGGACCCTGCTGGAGGTCCGCAACCTGGTGAAGTACTTCCCTGTGCACTCCTCCGGCGTGATCCGTCGGGTCGTGGGCCACGTGCAGGCCGTCGACGGCGTCTCGTTCACCGTGCCGCGCGGAGGCTCGCTCGGGCTCGTGGGCGAGTCCGGCTGCGGCAAGTCGACGACCGGGCGGGTCATCACCCGGCTCTACGAGCCGACCGGGGGGCAGATGCTCTTCGAGGGCCAGGACATGGCCACCCTCTCCAGGCGCGAGATGCTGCCGCTGCGCAAGGAGGTCCAGATGATCTTCCAGGACCCCTACAGCTCGCTGAACCCGCGGCACACGGTCGGGACGATCATCGGCATCCCGCTGCGGGTCCACAAGGTGGTCCCCGAGAACAAGGTCCTCGACCGGGTCCGCGAGCTGCTCGAGGTGGTCGGGCTCAACCCAGAGCACTACAACCGGTACCCCAACGAGTTCTCGGGCGGCCAGCGCCAGCGCATCGGCATCGCCCGGGCCCTGGCCCTCCAGCCCAAGCTGCTGGTCGCCGACGAGCCGGTCTCGGCGCTGGACGTGTCGATCCAGGCGCAGGTGGTCAACCTGCTCCAGGACGTGCAGCGCGAGTTCGGGATCGCCTTCCTCTTCATCGCCCACGACCTCTCGGTGGTGCGGCACTTCTGCCCCGAGGTCGCGGTCATGTACCTCGGGAAGATCGTCGAGATCGCCGACCGCGAGTCGCTCTACAACCATGCCGCCCACCCCTACACCCAGGCCCTGCTCTCCTCGGTGCCCGACGTCAAGCAGGCCGCGATCGGCGGTCGGCGGGACCGGATCCGCCTCACCGGCGACGTGCCCAGCCCGGTCGACCCGCCGTCCGGGTGCCGCTTCCGCACCCGCTGCTCGCTGGCGCAGGACATCTGCGCCCGCCACGAGCCCCCGCTGCTGCAGATCGGCCCGCGGCACAAGGTGGCCTGCCACTTCGCCGGCGAGCTCGGCCACCACCCGGTCGAGCCGGTCACCGCGCCGCTCTTCGCGGACGGCGCGCCGACCGAGCAGGCGAACCGGCTGACCGAGGTCTCCTCCGACGTCGGTTTCACCGATCGGTGGCTCGACCTCGGCTCCGGTGAGGTGGTGGCCTCGCGCGGGAAGGTCATCGGTGGCGGCGCGGCGGGGGGAGAGGATCTCCCCACGCGGGGCTGATCAACCGGACGATCGACAGAACAGATGAGAGACGCTCCCCGAGACCAGATCGTTACCGCCTCGCGACTTGTCACGAGGTCTTGGTCACATAGAGTTCGAGAGCCGGAGGGGGCACAACCCCCGAACTCGGGCTGCGAAAGGAAGACCAGGTGACGCTGACCGCATCGAACCTGGAGTCGCACAGCGACGATCAGTTCGTCGAGGGCGACGAGCAGGCGGGCAAGGTCGATGTCGAGGGCCGTTCCCCACTGCGCCTCGCGTCGGCCAGGTTCCGCAAGGACAAGATCGCGATGGCGGCGCTCATCGTCACCGTGCTGTTCGCGGTCTGCGCGATCCTCTCCCCGATCCTCTCCAAGATGGGGGTCCTCGACCCCTACACGTTCCACCCCGAGCTGCTCGACTACAGCACCGGCAACTTCCCCAAGGGCGCCGCGGGCGGGATCAGCATCCACCACCCGCTCGGCGTCGAGCCCCAGTCGGGCCGTGACGTGCTCTCCCGCCTGATGCTGGGCACCACGCTGTCGCTGACCATCGCGCTGTCCGCGGCGTTCATCACCGTCGCGGTCGGGACCGTCTTCGGCATCATCGCGGGCTTCAGCGGCGGGGCCGTCGATGGCGTGATCGGTCGGGTCATCGACCTGACGCTGTCGTTCCCCAGCACCCTGATGCTGCTGGCCCTCTCCGGGGTCCTGGTCGACCGGATGAAGGACATGGGCGTCCCCAACGGCCCCAACGGCGCCTTCGTCAACGGCTTCTACATCGTCATCGTGCTCTCGATCTTCGGCTGGCCGCCGATCGCCCGCCTGATCCGGGGCCAGGTGCTCTCGATCCGCGAGCGCGAGTTCGTCGACGCGGCCATCCTCATGGGGGCCTCGCGCCGACGGCTCTACTTCAAGGAGATCCTGCCCAACCTGTGGGCGCCGCTCCTGGTCTACTTCACGCTGCTGATGCCGGCCTACGTCTCCGCCGAGGCCGCGCTCAGCTACCTCGGTGTCGGGATCAAGAACCCCACGCCCACCCTCGGCAACGTGCTCAGCGGTGCGCTGGACTTCGTCTACACCGACTTCTTCTTCTTCTTCATCCCGGCGGCGATCATCGCCACCATCGTCATCTCGTTCAACCTCCTCGGGGACGCAGCGCGCGATGCGCTGGACCCGAGGGCCGGCCGCTAGGCAGAAGCGGTCCCCCCACGCTTTCCACAGGAAAGAACCGCCGTACCACGGCGAGACACACCCTCCGAAGGAGAAACAGATGGGAACCAATCGGAAGCGGCTGGTAGCAGCAGCCGCATCCATGGTCGTCGCCGTCAGCCTGGCAGGCTGCGGTGGAGGCGGGGACGACACGGGCGCCTCCGGGACCAACCAGGACCAGGAGCGCACCGAGGCCACCAAGGGCGGCACCGTGTACTCCTTGGAGCTCTCGGTCACCCAGACCCTGGACCCGCAGCGCATGTACACGGGCGCGAAACCTGTACGACTTCGGTCGGCTGATCTACCGCGGCTTGGTGCAGTTCCCGAGTGGGGAGGCCGACCCGGTCAAGGGCCAGACGCCGATCCCGGACCTCGCGACCGACACCGGCCAGTCCAACGAGGACGCCACCGAGTGGTCGTTCACGCTCAAGGACGGCCCGAAGTGGCAGGACGGCAAGCCGATCACCTGCGAGGACCTGAAGTACGGCGTCGTCGCGCACGTTCGCGACCGACGTCATCACCGGCGGCCCCAACTACATCATCGGCTACCTCGACGTCCCCGAGGGGGCCGACGGTGAGCCGGTCTACAAGGGTCCCTACACCGGTGAGGGCCAGGCCGAGTTCGACAAGGCCGTGACCTGCGACGGCAACACCATCACCTACCGGTTCAAGAAGCCGTGGCCGGACTTCCCGCTCGCCATCGCGTCGCTGCGGTCCTTCGACCCGTTCCGGGCCGACCTCGACAAGGGCGACAAGTCGAAGTTCCTGGTCTTCTCGAACGGTCCGTACATGCTCGACGGCACGTGGAGCGAGGACACGGGCGGCACGTTCGTGCGCAACCCGGAGTGGGACGGCACCGAGGACACCAACCGTGAGGCCAACCCCGACTCGTTCGTCTTCCAGATCGGTATCGAGACCGAGGTCATCATCGACCGGCTCATCGCCGACCAGGGCGACGACCAGAACGCGATCTCGACCCGCAGCGTGACGCCGGCGCAGTACCCGCAGATCACCGGGGACGTCGCCGACCGGGCGGTCAACTTCGAGTCGCCGTACAGCAACTACCTGCTGCCGAACTTCAACCGGGTCACCAACCTCAAGGTGCGCCAGGCGCTGGCCGCTGGCCACCAACCGTGGTGCGTACGTCGGTGCGCTCGGTGGCGACAAGGCATCTTCGCCGTCGCTGTCGATCGTCAACCCGTCAACCCCGGGCTACGTCGCCAACCCGAACTTCGGTGAGGCCGCTGGTGGTGACGTCGAGGGTGCGAAGAAGCTGCTGGAGGAGTCGGGCGAGACGCTGCCCGTACCCGATCAAGTTCACCTACCCGATCGGGTCGGACGCCGTCTGAGAAGGCCTTCGCGGCCCTCAAGGCGACCTACGACGAGGCCGGCTTCGACGTGACGCTGGACGGTCTGGACCCGTCCGGTCCCTACTACGAGCAGATCCAGAAGCCGGGTTCGGACTCCGACCTGATCTGGGGTGGCTGGGGTGCTGACTGGCCGTCGATCTCCACGGTGATCCCGCCGCTGTTCGACAGCCGGATCAACCTGACCAAGGCGTCGAACGGCCAGGACTACGGCAACTACAAGAGCGACGAGGTCAACGCGGCGATGGACGCTGCCAGCGCGGAGACCGACATCGACGAAGGCCAACCAGATGTGGTCCGAGGTGGACAACATGCTGGCCGAGGACGTCGCCTACATCCCGCTCGACACCACGAAGTTCTACTTCCTGCACGGTTCGAACATCGAGAACTACGTGAACTCGTCGGGGACCAGCGGTTACGCCGACCTCGGCGTCATCTCCGTGAAGGGCGGCGGCAGCTGATCCCGGCTCGGGGGTAGAACCCACAACTGAACACCGGCTTCGTGCGGCCCCACCGCTCGGTGGGGCCGCACGAAGCCGACCAGATCATCCATCCACATCCCGAGGTGCCACGTGTTCGCCTACACCATCCGCCGCATCATCAGCGGCATCCTGCTGCTGGTGGTCATGAGCGTGGTCACCTTCTACCTCTTCTACGCGAGCTCCTCGACGCCGGAGCGGTTCGCCTGCGGCCCCAAGTGCACGCCGGCCCAGCTCGAGGTGACCAAGAAGGCCCTCGGCTACGACGAGCCGACCATCGTCCAGTGGGGCAAGTTCGCCAAGGGCTTCGTGGTCGGCCGTGAGTTCCCCGACGACGAGAAGCTCCGCGAGGCAGCAGCCGGACCAGGTCGTCGACTGCCCGCCCGGCTGCCTGGGCTACTCCTACGGCGTACAGCAAGACGGTCAACTCGCTGATCAAGGACAAGCTGCCGATCTCCATCTCGCTGGCGATCGTGGCGTTCGTGATCTGGATCTCGGGAGGTGTCCTACTCGGGGTCACAGCAGCGCTGTTCAAGGGCCGATTGCTGGACCGGGCGATCGTCGGCCTCTCCCTGGTCGCGTTCGCCTTCCCCACCTTCTTCATCGGCCTGCTGCTCCTGAAGTTCGTCGCGATCCGGTGGGGCATCGTGCCCCTCCCGACGTACACGACCTCACCGACAACCCCGCGGCCTGGTTGAGCGGCTTGATGCTGCCGGCGATCACGCTCGCGCTGGTCTACATGGCCGGCTACATCCGGATGACACGGGCCTTCGTCCTCGAGACCATGACCGAGGACTACATCCGCACGGCGCGCGCCAAGGGGCTGCCCCGGCGGGTCGTGATCGGCAAGCACACCCTGCGGGCCACCCTGACCCCGCTGGTCACCCTCTCCGGGCTCGACCTCGCCGGCCTGCTGGGCGGCGCGATCATCACCGAGCGGGTCTTCAACTTCAACGGCGTCGGCAAGCTCTCGATCACCGCGGTCCAGCGCTTCGACCTGCCGCTGATCGTCGGGATCGTGCTGCTGCTGGCGTCGTTCGTGATCGTCGCCAACATCATCGTCGACCTGCTCTACGCCGTGATCGACCCGCGCGTGCGGCTCGGCTGAGCAGCGCTTCTCGCCAGACAGGGTTTAGGTTCATCACGTGTCCTCATCTGCCATGACCACCGAGGAGCGCCCGGCCGCCGGCGGCGCCTCCGGCGACCCGCTCCTCGTCGTCAAGGACCTCAAGGTCCACTTCCCGACCGACGACGGTGTCGTCAAGGCCGTCGACGGGCTGAGCTACACGGTCGCGCGCGGCCAGACGCTCGGCATCGTCGGGGAGTCCGGCTCGGGCAAGTCGGTCTCGAGCTCGGCGATCATGGGGCTCTTCCACGGCTCCAGTGCCCAGCTCTCGGGCAACATCCTCCTCGACGGGACCGACATCCTCACGCTCTCCGAGAACGAGCTGCGCAAGCTCCGGGGCCGCGACGTGGCGATGATCTTCCAGGACCCGCTCTCGGCCCTGCACCCCTACTACACGGTCGGCGCGCAGATCATCGAGGCCTACCGGGTCCACGCCGACGTCTCGAAGAAGGTGGCCCGGCGCCGGGCCATCGAGCTGCTCGACCGGGTCGGGATCCCGCAGCCCGACCGACGGGTGGACGACTACCCGCACCAGTTCTCCGGCGGCATGCGGCAGCGCGCGATGATCGCGATGGGGCTGGTCAACGACCCCTCGATGCTCATCGCCGACGAGCCGACCACCGCGCTCGACGTGACGGTGCAGGCGCAGATCCTCGACCTGCTCCAGGACCTCCAGCGCGAGTTCAACTCCGCGATCATCATCATCACCCACGACCTGGGCGTGGTCGCCGAGATGACCGACGACACCCTGGTCATGTACGGCGGCCGGGCGGTCGAGTACGGCAAGACCTCCGAGATCCTCACCCACCCGGAGATGCCGTACACCTGGGGCCTGCTGTCCTCGGTGCCCGACGTGACCGGTGACACCAGCGCCAAGCTGATCCCGATCCCGGGCAACCCGCCGTCAGCCTGCTCAACCCGCCGAGCGGCTGCCACTTCCACCCGCGCTGCGCGTTCCGCGACAAGGTGGCCGGCGACCTGTGCCGGACCACCACCCCGGAGCTGCTGCCGGGCGGCCGCAGCGCGTCCCACCTCAAGCGGTGCCACCTGCGCCGACCCCGAGAGCATCTACCAGACCGAGATCCTCCCGGAGATCGCGCCCGACCTGGTGGAGGAGTCGACCGCGTCGACGAGCCCGACCGCGTCGACCGAGGCGAAGGAGCAGGGCTGATGTCCACCGCCGAGCACACCGAGCAGGACGACGCGGGGAAGCCGGAGGAGCCCGTCCTCGTCACCGATGCCGCCATCGACCCCTTCAAGGGGATGGCGGCGGCGGAGGCACCCAAGGACGCCAAGCCGATCCTCACCGTCGACAACCTGCGGATGTACTTCCCGGTGAAGTCGACCGGGCTCATCCACCGCGTCGTGGGCCAGGTGCAGGCCGTCGACGGCGTCTCCTTCGAGGTGCTCGAGGGCGGCTCGCTGGGCCTGGTCGGTGAGTCCGGCTGCGGCAAGTCGACCACCGGGCGGCTGATCACCCGGCTGCTCACGCCGACCGGCGGCAGCATCCTCTTCGAGGGCAACGACATCGCCCACCTCGGCCCCGGTCGAGCTGAAGCCGCTGCGCCGGGAGATCCAGATGATCTTCCAGGACCCCTACACCTCGCTGAACCCGCGGCACACGGTCGGCGTCGATCGTCGGAGCGCCGCTGCGCATCCACAAGATCGTCCCGCAGAAGCAGGTCCTGGCCCGCGTCAAGGAGCTGCTCGAGATCGTCGGGCTCAACCCCGAGCACTACAACCGGTTCCCGAACGAGTTCTCCGGTGGCCAGCGCCAGCGCATCGGCATCGCCCGGGCGCTCACCCTCAACCCCAAGCTGCTCGTGGCCGACGAGCCGGTCTCCGCGCTCGACGTCTCGATCCAGGCGCAGGTCGTCAACCTGCTCCAGGGCATCCAGCAGGAGTTCGGCGTCGCCTTCCTGTTCATCGCCCACGACCTGGCGATCGTCCGGCACTTCTGCCCCGAGGTCGCGGTGATGTACCTCGGCAAGATCGTCGAGATCGGCGACCGCGACAGCATCTACCTGGACGCGCACCACCCCTACACGCAGGCCCTGCTCTCCGCCGTACCCGACGTGAAGCAGGCCTCCGTCGGCGGCCGCCGGGAGCGGATCCGGCTCACCGGCGACGTGCCCAGCCCGATCAACCCGCCGTCCGGCTGCCGGTTCCGCACCCGCTGCCCGATCGCCCAGGAGATCTGCGCCAAGGTCGAGCCGCCGCTGCTCCAGATCGGCCCCAAGCACAAGGTGGCCTGCCACTTCCCCGGCGAGATCGGCCAGCACCCCAAGGAGCCCGCGACGGCCTCGCTGCTCGGGCTCGACAGCCAGGGCAACGCCGACGCCGCCGGCACGGTCACCGACCACGAGCAGCTCTCCCACCCCGGATACTGACCGACGCTGGTACGACCTGGACAAGAAGTCGTTTGCCCGAGGCTGACGACCAGCTGTTCGACGCCGGCTCGCTCGGGCCGGTCGGCGGGTCGAGGGTCCACCGGTGGCGGCTCGCTGAGCTCGGCGGCGCACGCGGCCGCCCCGCTGGCGGTCCGGATGCGGCCGCGCACGCTCGACGAGCTGGTCGGCCAGGAGCAGCTGCGCGCACCCGGCTCACCGCTGCGCCAGCTCGTCGAGGGCGACCAGTCGATGTCCCTGCTCCTGTGGGGGCCGCCCGGGACCGGGAAGACCACGATCGCGGCCATCCTGAGCCAGCAGACCGACCGACGGTTCGTCGAGGTCTCCGCGGTCTCGGCCGGGGTCAAGGAGGTGCGCGCGGCGATCGACGCGGCGCGCGCCGACCTGGTCGCGACCGGGCACGAGACGGTGCTGTTCGTCGACGAGGTGCACCGGTTCAGCAAGGCCCAGCAGGACGCGCTGCTCCCGGGCGTCGAGAACCGCTGGGTCACGCTCGTGGCGGCGACCACCGAGAACCCGTTCTTCTCGGTGATCTCGCCCCTGCTCTCCCGCAGCCTGCTGCTGCGCCTGGAGTCGCTGACCGACGACGACGTCCGCGCGGTGCTCGACCACGCGCTCAGCGACGAGCGCGGGCTCGGCGGGCGCGTACGCCGTCGACCGAGGACGCCCTCGACCACCTGGTCCGGCTGGCCGGGGGCGACGCGCGTCGGTCGCTGACCTACCTCGAGGCGGCGGCGGGGGCCGCGTCCTCCCGTGGCAGCACCACCATCGACCTCGAGACCGCGGAGACGGCCGTCGACCGGGCCGCGGTCCGCTACGACCGGCAGGGCGACCAGCACTACGACGTGACCAGCGCCTTCATCAAGTCGGTGCGCGGTTCCGACGTCGACGCCGCGCTGCACTACCTGGCCCGGATGATCGAGGCGGGGGAGGACCCGCGGTTCATCGCCCGTCGCCTGGTCATCCTGGCCAGCGAGGACATCGGCCTGGCGGACCCGACCGCGCTGCCCACCGCCGTGGCGGCCGCCCAGGCGGTGCAGCTGATCGGCATGCCCGAGGCGCGGCTGAACCTCGCCCAGGCCACCATCGCGCTGGCCGTGGCGCCCAAGTCCAACGCGGTGATCACCGCGATCGAAGCGGCCTCGGCCGACGTCCGGCCGGCAAGATCGGCCCGGTCCCGGCGCACCTGCGCGACGCGCACTACCAGGGCGCGAAGAAGCTCGGCCACGGCTCGTCGTACACCTACAGCCACGACGAGCCCTACGGGATCGCCGAGCAGCAGTACGCCCCCGACGTGGTCCTCGACGCCGAGTACTACCGCCCGACCGCCCTGGGCGCGGAGGCGGCGATCAAGGAGCGCTGGGAGCGGGTCCGCCGGATCATCCGCGGCGAATAGCCCCGCGATAGGGTCTTTCACCATGGCGTGGGTGCTCCTGACCGTGACCGGCGCGCTGGCCGTCCTGGTCGGCGTGCTGCTCCTGCGCCTGCGCCGGCTGGAGCGGCGCGTGGCGGCGCTCTCGGCGTCGAGCGACCCCCACGGCATGTTCTCCGACAGTGGACAACGTGCAGATCGGGTCACTCGACGGCGAGGAGCCGGTCACCGAGTACGTCATCACCCGGATCGGCGAGCCCGAACCGGAGCCCGAGCCGGTGCCGGCGGTGCCGGCGCCGGTCTTCGCGGACCTGCGTGCTCAAGGAGACCGTCGTCCAGACGGCCTCGCTGTTCCACGGGCTGCGGCGGGCGCTGGCGCCCGAGACCCGCAACCGGATCCGGTTCCACATGCGCCAGGAGGTCAAGCGCTCGCGCAAGCAGCGCCGCGCCGAGCTGCGGGAGGTCCGCCGGGAGTGGGCGGCCCGGCAGCGCACCGCGATGGCCGCCGGCGCTGCTGACGACGCGGCCGCGGAGCCAGCGGCGTGAACCGCGGGCTCTGGTTCGTCGCCGGGGCCGGGGCCGGGATCTACGCAGTGATCCGCGGTCGCCGTGCTGCCGAGGCGCTGACCATCGACGGCCTCCAGGACCGGCTCAACGGCCTCGCGGTCGGCGCGCGGATGTTCCGCGACGAGGTCGCCCAGGGCAAGGCCGAGAAGAAACCGAGTTGCGCGAGCGGTTCTCGCTCGCGCCTCATGGCCACAAGGAACTCGAACGAGGACAGGAAGAGGAGGGCAGGGGCTGATGGACACCGCTGACATCCGGCGGAACTTCGTCGCGCACTTCGAGAACGACACGCGCTGGGGTGCCCACACCGCCGTGCCGTCCGCCTCGCTGCTGCTCGACGACCCGACGCTGCTGTTCGTCAACGCCGGCATGGTGCCCGTTCAAGCCCTACTTCCTGGGCCAGGAGACGCCGCCGTACCCGCGCGCGGTGAGCGTGCAGAAGTGCGTGCGCACCCCCGACATCGAGGACGTCGGCAAGACCACCCGGCACGGCACGTTCTTCGAGATGTGCGGCAACTTCTCCTTCGGCGACTACTTCAAGCAGGGCGCCATCGAGCTGGCCTGGGACCTGGTCACCAAGCCCCGCGACGAGGGCGGCTGGGGGCTCGAGGAGAGCAGGCTCTACCCCAGCGTGTACGCCGACGACCCCGAGGCGCTCGAGCTGTGGCGCAAGGTCACCGGCCTCCCGGCCGAGCGGATCCTGCGGCTGGGCAAGAAGGAGAACTACTGGTCGATGGGCGTGCCCGGGCCGGGCGGCCCGTGCTCGGAGATCCTCTACGACCGCGGGCCCGGCCACGGACCGGACTTCACACCCGAGCAGCTCGGGCCGGACATGCCGGTCAAGCTCGAGGACCGGCTGCTGGAGATCTGGAACCTGGTCTTCATGCAGGAGGAGCTGTCCGCGGTCCGGGCCAAGGACGACTTCGACATCATCGGCCCGCTGCCCAAGCAGAACATCGACACCGGCATGGGCCTCGAGCGCGTCGCGTTCCTGCTCCAGGGCGTCGACAACATGTACGAGATCGACGTGATGTTCCCGGTGATCGAGCGGGCCGCAGGAGCTCACCGGTCGCACGTACGGCGCGCACCACGAGGACGACGTCCGGTTCCGGGTGGTGGCCGACCACATCCGCAGCTCGCTGATGCTGATCGGCGACGGCGTCTCGCCCGGCAACGAGGGGCGTGGCTACGTGCTGCGCCGGCTGATGCGCCGCGCGATCCGGTCGATGCGGCTGCTGGGCTGCGAGGACCCGGTGCTGCCCGAGCTGCTGCCGATCAGCCGCGACAAGATGGGCGAGACCTACGAGGGGCTGCACCGCGACTGGGAGCGCATCTCGACGGTGGCCTTCGCCGAGGAGGACGCGTTCCGGCAGACGCTGCGCGCGGGCACCACGATCTTCGACACGGCGACCGCCGAGGTGAAGAACGCCGGTGGCACCGAGCTGTCCGGCGAGCGCGCGTTCGCGCTGCACGACACCTACGGCTTCCCGATCGACCTGACCCTCGAGATGGCCGCCGAGCAGGGGCTCGACGTCGACGAGGTCGGCTTCCGGCGGCTGATGCAGGAGCAGCGCGACCGGGCCAAGGCCGACGCGCGCGCCAAGAAGGGCGCACACCGCGACGCCTCGGCGTACCGCGCGGTCGCCGACGCCATGGGCGCGCCGGTCGACTTCACCGGCTACTCCGAGGTGGTCACGCGACGGCACCGTGCGCGGCCTGGTGACCGCGGACGGCGTGGTCGACAGCGTCCGCGAGGGCGACGAGGTCGAGCTGGTCCTCGACCGCACGCCGTTCTACGCCGAGGGCGGCGGCCAGCTCGCCGACCAGGGCATCGTCGAGCTGTCCAACGGCGCGCGGCTGCGGGTCGAGGACGTGCAGTCGCCGATCACCGGGCTGATCGTCCACCAGGCGACCGTGCTCAACGGCGAGGTGACGCCCGGCCTCGAGGCGCACTCGCTGGTCGACCTCGAGCGCCGGATGTCGATCTCGCGCGCGCACACGGCGACCCACATGGTGCACAAGGCGTTCCGCGAGGCGCTGGGGGAGACCGCGACCCAGGCGGGCTCGGAGAACGCGCCCGGGCCGGTTCCGGTTCGACTTCTCCGCGGCCGGGTCGGTGCCGCAGTCGGTCATGGCCGACGTCGAGGCGCAGGTCAACGACGTGATCCTCGACGACCTCGCCGTGCACGCCGAGATCATGAGCCAGGCCGAGGCGGTGAAGTCCGGCGCGATGGCGCTGTTCGGCGAGAAGTACGGCGACCAGGTCCGCGTGGTCTCGGTCGGCGACTGGGCCCGCGAGCTCTGCGGCGGCACCCACGCCGGCAGCTCGGGCAAGCTCGGCGTGATCAAGCTGCTCGGCGAGTCCTCGATCGGCTCCGGCGTACGCCGCGTGGAGGCGCTCGTGGGCGCCGACGCCTACCGGTTCCTGGCCCGCGAGCACGTGCTGGTCGCGCAGCTGTCCGAGGCGCTCAAGGCCCGGCCCGAGGAGCTGCCCGAGCGGGTCAACGACATCGTCGAGCGGCTCCGGGCCGCCGAGAAGGAGCTCGAGAAGGTGCGGGTCGGCCAGCTGCTGGCGCGGGCCGGCGAGCTCGCGACCGGGGCCGAGCAGGTCGGCGGCGTCGCCGTCGTGGCCACCTCGGCGCCCGGCGCCGGCGGCGGTGACGTCCGCACGCTCGCGCTCGACGTGCGCGGGCGGCTGCCCGCGGGCCAGCCCGGGGTCGTGGTCGTCATCGGCGAGGCCGACGGCAAGGTCTCGGTCGTGGCCGCGACCAACGACGAGGCGCGGGCCCGGGGCCTGAGCGCGAACGACCTGGTGCGGGCGGTCGGTCCGCTGGTCGGCGGCAAGGGTGGCGGCAAGGACGACGTCGCGCAGGGCGGCGGCACCGACGCCTCCCGGATCGACGAGGCGCTGGCGCTGGTCCGCTCCGAGATCGCGAAGGCAGCCTCGTGACCACGCCGCACCCCACCGCGAGCCGTCGTTACTCGTCCGGAGTAACGACGGGTCACCGTCCAGCGATATATCGTTCGGCCGAGGTGATATGTCGTTCGGTGCCGAGCCGTCGTTACTGCTCCCGAGTAACGACGGGTCGGCGTACGGGAGTGGCGTGAGGCAGGGGGTACGGCTGGGCCTCGACCCCGGGGACGCGCGGATCGGGGTGGCCCGCAGTCCGACCCCTCGGGGCTGCTGGCGACCCCGGTCGAGACGGTGGCCGCGCGGCCGGGGTGACCTGGCCCGCATCGCCGAGATCGTGGTCGAGGAGCAGGACGGCGACCCCGAGCGGGTGCTCGAGGTGGTCGTCGGGCTGCCGCGCTCGCTCTCCGGGGGCGAGGGTCCGGCGGCCGCGAAGGTGCGCGAGTGGGCGCGCCGGCTCGCCCGGGGGCTGGCGCCGGTACCGGTGCGTCTGGCCGACGAGCGGCTCACCACCGTGAGTGCGGAGGCTATGCTGCGCGACCGGGGCCGTTCGGGGGCCAAGCGCCGAGCGGTGGTCGACCAGGCCGCCGCGGTGGTGATCCTGCAGCACGTGCTCGACACCGAGAGAGCCAGCGGCACCGCGCCGGGAGAGATCATCGAGGAGAACGACACACCATGACCGACATGGACGGACCTCCTCGGCGAGCAGACCGGTACGCCGGCCGGCGGCCGGCGGGCCGAGCGGCGGCAGCGTCGCCGCCGCGGCCCGGGCTGCCTGATCGCGCTGGTGATCCTGGCCGTGCTCGCCGGTGGGCTCTACTACGGCGTCACGACGGGCCTCGACAAGCTCAAGGACCAGTTCAGCTCGGCCGAGGACTACCCCGGCCCGGGCGGCGAGCAGGTGGTCTTCGAGGTGAAGTCCGGCGACACCATCGCCGTGATGGGCCGCAACCTCAAGGACCAGGACGTGGTCGCGTCGGTCGACGCCTTCATCGACGCCGCGTCGGCGAACCCGCAGTCGAGCAACATCCAGGCCGGGCTACTACCCGCTGCAGCAAGGAGATGAAGGCCTCCGACGTCGTCAGAGGTGCTGGTCGACCCGGCCAACATCGTGACCACCTCGGTCACGATCCCCGAGGGGCTGCAGGTCAAGGACGTCGTCGCCAAGCTCGCCGAGGACGACCGACTTCCCGAAGAAGGAGTTCGAGGCGGCGCTGGCGGACCCGGCGGCGCTGGGGCTGCCCGACTACGCGCAGGGCAACGCGGAGGGCTACCTCTTCCCGGCGACCTACGACTTCGGCCCGGAGGAGAAGCCGGCCGACATGCTCCAGGACATGGTCGACGCGCTGGGAGCAGGTCGCCGCCGACGAGAACGACCTCGAGGCCGGTGCCGAGGCGCTCGGCTACACCCCGCACGAGATCATGACGATCGCCAGCCTGGTCGAGGCCGAGGGTCGCGGCGACTACCGCGCCAAGATCGCCCGGGTCATCTACAACCGGCTGGAGATCGACCCGAACCCGGCGGCGGGCTTCCTCCAGATCGACGCCACGGTCAACTACGCGCTCGGCAAGCCGGGCCCGGCCCGCCTCACCCAGGAGGAGATCGACTCCGTCGCGGACTCGCCGTACAACACCTACAAGCAGAAGGGGCTGCCGCCCGGCCCGATCGAGGCGCCCGGCGACGCCGCCATCCAGGCCGCGCTCAACCCCGAGGACGGGCCGTGGTTCTTCTACGTCACGGTCAACCTCGGCCACCGGCGAGACCAAGTTCACCGACGACTACGACGAGTTCCTCGCAGTTCAAGCAGGAGCTCGACGAGTACTGCGAGACCCAGTCCGACCGGTGCTGAGGCGCCCCGCGATGAGGTGCGCGGTCCTCGGCGACCCGATCGACCACTCGCTGTCGCCGGTGATCCACGGCGCGGCGTACCGCGCGCTCGGGCTGGAGGGGTGGCGCTACGACGCCGTCCAGGTCGCCGAACGGTGGCCTGGCCGGCTTCCTCGAGGGGCTGGACCCGGCCGAGTGGCGCGGGCTGTCGCTGACCATGCCGCTCAAGCGGGAGGCGGTCCCGCTCCTCGACTCGCACGACGAGTGGGTGGCCGCCACCGGTGGGTGCAACACGGTGCTGCTGGAGCCGGACGGCACCCGGCACGGCCTCAACACCGACGTCACCGGCGCCCTCATGGTGCTCAACGAGCACGACGTACCCCTCGAGCGCGCGGTGGTGCTGGGCGGGGGAGCGACGGCCACCTCGGTGCTGCTGGCCCTGGCCGAGCGCGGGATGCGCACGGCCACGCTCGTGGTCCGCGACCCCGACCGCGCCGCCGACACCGTGCGCGCGGTGGCGGCGCACCGGTCCGCGCCCGTGGTGGACGTGCGTCGTCCTGGACGGGCGTCGGCCGCGCTGCTCGCGGCGACGTGCTGGTCTCGACGGTGCCGGCCTCGGCGCAGGTGCCCGGGCTGCTGGCCGCGGTGGCCGACATCCCCCTGGTCTTCGAGGTCGTCTACGAGCCGTGGCCGACGCCGCTGGCCGCGGCGGCCGAGCGGTCCGGCCGGACCGTGCTGACCGGGCTCGACCTGCTGCGTGGCCCAGGCGGTCAACCAGGTGGTCGGCGATGACCGGGCCGCTACGACGTGCCGGTCGGGCGCGATGCGTCGCGCGGCCGAGGAGGAGCTCGCCGCTCGAGGCGGCGACGTGACAGACCTCTACCCGGTCACCGCCGCGGTGACCGGCCTGGCCGGGGCTGGCCGCGGGCGCGCTGGTGCCGCGGCTGATCGCCTGGCTGCCCGAACCCGAGCCGGAGCCCGAGCCGGCCGAGCGCGAGCCCGAGCTGGGCGCCGACCGACGGTCCGGCCGAGGACGGGCCCAGGCCGAGCCCGAGCCGCCCAAGGAGCTGTACGCCGACATCGCGGCCCGGCCCGGGCTGGCGTGGAAGGCCGCGCTGGCGTCCGGGGTCTGCGCGGCCGCGCTCGGGCTGGTCCTCGGCTGGGAGCTGGTCGCTGCTCGTGCTGCTGCCGCTGGTGCCCGATCGGCGTGGCGCTCGCGGTCGTCGACTGGCGGACCCGGCTGCTGCCGACCTGGCTGATCGCGCCGGCGTACGTCGTGACCGTCGTGACGATCCTGCTCGGTCTGGCTGCTGGACAGCCGGGACCCGCACGACCTGGAGCCGCACCGCGCTCGGGCTGGCTGATCTACGGCGGGCTGTTCTTCCTGCTGTGGTTCATCTACCCGCGCGGCCTGGGCTACGGCGACGTCCGGCTGTCCGGCGTCCTCGGGCTCGCGCTGGGCTGGCTCGGCTGGGGCGAGCTGCTGCGTCGGGCATCTGGCGGCGGCTTCCTGCTCGGCGGCGATCATCGGCGGCCTGCTCGTCCCTGGTGACGCGTCGACCGCGAGCTACCCGTTCGGTCCGTTCATGCTCGTCGGGGCGCTCGTGGGCGTCGTCCTCGGACAGCCGGTCGTGGCCGCCCTCTACGGCTGAGAGACTGTCCCCATGTCGTCCACCCCACGAAACCGCGCGTCGGGCGCGCTCCGCGCGGAAGCGGCACGCTTCCGCGGGGACCCCGGAAAAAGATGTTGCGCTGGCTGACCGCGGGTGAGTCCCACGGCCCGTCCCTCGTCGCGATCCTCGAGGGGCTGCCCGCCCACGTGCGGGTGACCTCCGACGACATCCGCGACGCGCTGGCGCGCCGCCGGCTCGGCTACGGCCGCGGCGCCCGGATGAAGTTCGAGCAGGACGAGGTCACCCTGGTCGGCGGCGTCCGGCACGGCGAGACGCAGGGCGGCCCGGTCGCGATCCAGGTCGGCAACACCGAGTGGCCCAAGTGGGAGACGGTCATGTCCGCCGACCCGGTCGACCCGGTCGAGCTGGAGGGGTCCGCGCGCAACGCGCCGCTGACCCGGCCCGCGGCCCGGCCACGCCGACCTGGCCGGCATGCAGAAGTACGCCTTCGACGAGGCCCGCCCGGTCCTCGAGCGCGCCTCCGCCCGCGAGACCGCCGCCCGGGTGGCGCTGGGCCGGGTGGCGTCCAACTTCCTCGAGCAGGCGGTCGGCGCCCGGATCGTCTCGCACGTCATCGAGCTCGGCGGCGTACGCGCCCCCGACGGCCTGTGGCCCGAGCCGGACGACGTGGCCCGCCTCGACGACGACCCGGTGCGCTGCCTCGACGCCGACACGGCAAGCAGATGGTCGAGCGGATCGACCAGGCCCACGAGGACGGCGACACGCTCGGCGGCGTGGTCGAGGTGGTCGTGCACGGCCTCCCGCCGGGGCTCGGCTCGCACGTGCACTGGGACCGGCGGCTCGACTCGCGGCTGGCCGGCGCCCTGATGGGCATCCAGGCGATCAAGGGCGTCGAGGTCGGCGACGGCTTCGCGCTCGCGGCCACGCCCGGGCTCGCTGGCCCACGACGAGATGGTCCTGACCGACGAGGGCATCCGTCGGGTCAGCGGGCGGTCCGGCGGCACCGAGGGCGGCATGACCACCGGCGAGGTGCTGCGGGTCCGCGCCGCGATGAAGCCGATCGCCACCGTCCCGCGGGCGCTGCGCACGGTCGACGTCGCCACCGGCGAGGAGGCGACCGCGCACCACCAGCGCTCCGACGTGTGCGCCGTACCGGCCGCCGGCATCGTCGCCGAGGCGATGGTCGCGCTGGTCCTGGCCGACGCGGTGCTGGAGAAGTTCGGCGGCGACTCGGTGGCGGAGACCCGGCGCAACGCCGAGTCCTACCTCGACACCCTGAGGTTCAGGTGAGGCCCGGTGAGCCCGCGCCTGGTCCTGGTCGGGCCGATGGGCGCCGGCAAGACCACCGTCGGCGCGCTCCTGGCCGAGGCCTGGGGGGTCGCCGCGCGCGACACCGACGCGCGACGTCGAGGCGCTCGAGGGCCGCACCGTCTCCGACATCTTCGTGGAGTCCGGCGAGGCACACTTCCGCGACCTCGAGCGCAAGGCGGTGGCCGAGGCGCTGGCCACCCACGACGGCGTGCTGGCGCTCGGCGGGGGAGCGGTGCTCGACCCGGCCACCCGCGAGCTCCTCGCCGGGCAGCAGGTGGTCTTCCTGCGGGTCGGGCTCTCCGACGCGGTGAAGCGGGTCGGGCTCGGCAGCTCGCGGCCGCTGCTGCTCGGCAACGTCCGCGGCCGGATCAAGGCGCTGCTCGACGAGCGCACGCCCGTCTACGAGTCCGTCGCCACCCTGCGTGGTCGACACCGACGGCCGGACGCCCGCGGAGATCGCGGCCGAGATCGTCGAGGCGCTGTCGTGACCACCATCCGGGTCGCCGACCGCCGCGCCGTACGACGTCGAGGTCGGTCGCGGCGTGCTCGACCGGCTGCCCGCGCTGCTGGGCGCCGGCGTACGGCGGGTCGCGCTGGTGCACGCGCCCGGGCTGCCGGTCGACCTGCCGGGCTACGAGGTGCTCGACCTCGAGGTGCCCGAGGGTGAGGCGGCCAAGACGGCCGACGTGGTCGCCGACTGCTGGGAGCGGCTGGGCGCGGCCGGGTTCACCCGCTCCGACGCCGTGGTGACCGTGGGCGGCGGCGCGACGACCGACGTCGGCGGCTTCGTCGCCGCGACCTGGCTGCGCGGCGTCCGGGTCGTGCACGTGCCGACCTCGCTGCTCGGCATGGTCGACGCGGCGGTCGGCGGCAAGACCGGCATCGACACCGGCGCCGGGCAAGAACCTCGTCGGCTCCTTCCACGAGCCGGCCGGCGTGCTCTGCGACCTCGACCTGCTGGCGACGCTGCCCGCCGGCCGAGCTGGTCAGCGGGCTGGGCGAGGTCGTCAAGTGCGGCTTCATCGCCGACCCCGAGATCCTCGCGCTGGTCGAGAAGGACCCCGGCCGCCGCGCTCGACCCGGCCTCCGACGTGCTCGCCGAGCTGGTCGAGCGCGTCGGTCCGGGTCAAGGCCGAGGTGGTCGCCGACGACCTCCGCGAGACCGGCGGCGTCGACGGCCACCCGGGCCGCGAGGTGCTCAACTACGGCCACACGCTCGGCGCACGCGGTCGAGAAGGTCACGCGGCTACACCGTCCGGCACGGCGAGGCCGTCTCGATCGGCATGGTCTACGTCGCCGCGCTGGCCCGGCTGGCCGGCCGCCTCGACGAGGAGACCGCCGCCCGGCACGCGGCGGTGCTGGGCTCGGTGGGGCTGCCGACGTCGCTGGTCGGGCGCGCTCGTTCGACGACCTGCTCGACGGTGATGCGGGTGGACAAGAAGGCGCGCGGCGACACGCTGCGGTTCGTCGTCCTCGACGGCCTGGCCCGGCCCGCGGTGCTGACCGGCCCGTCCGGACGAGCTGCTGCGCGCGGCGTACGAGGTGATCGGTGCGATGACCACCGTCCTCGTCCTCAACGGACCCAACCTGGGCCGGCTCGGCCGCCGTCAGCCGGAGATCTACGGCACCACCACCCACCGCGAGCTGGCCGAGCTGTGCGAGGAGTGGGGCCGGGGCCTCGGCCTCGAGGTCGGGTCCGGCAGACCAACCACGAGGGCGAGCTGCTCGACTGGCTCAACGAGGCCGCCGACGACGCGGTCCCGGTGGTGCTCAACGCCGCGGCCTGGACGCACTACTCCTACGCGCTCTTCGACGCCTGCGCCCAGCTGACCGCGCCGCTGGTCGAGGTGCACATCAGCGACCCGCACTCAGCGACCGGAGGAGTTCCGGCACACCTCGCGTCGTGACGCCGCACGCCGTGGCGGTCTTCGCCGGCCACGGCATCGACGGCTACCGGATGGCGCTGGAGCGGGTCGCCGACGCGGCGCCGACTGAGGACGTCAGCTCAGACTGCCCAGCCACGTCAGCGACGCCGACTCGAACCCGTTGAAGCCCGAGGGGAGCACCCGAGGTCTGCGTGACCGTGGCCGTGACGAAGTCGCCGGCGTTCAGGCTGCACCGACGCAGGTCGCGTTCACGAACGTGGCGAGCGTGGCACTTGCCGCGGCCCGGCGGTCGAAGCAGGCGGGGTTGGAGTTGCGAGCCGTTGGTCGCGATCGCGACGGCCCGCACGCCGATGTCGTTGCCGTTGAAGCCCAACGAGGCGTGCGCGAGGTAGAGCCCGCTCACGTGGAGCGACGAGCCGGGTGCCCTCGGCCGGGTCGAACATCGAGGCGTCGGTCTCGTACTGCTGGCCCGAGCCCCAGTTGACGGTCGTGACCGTGTCGTTCGGGACCGACGTGGCGGAGCCGGTGATCCGCACGGCCGGGATCACGCCGATCTCCGGGATGCCGACCGAGTCGGGCGCGAGCTGGGGGTCGGGATAGCTGCCCGTCAGGTCCCCGCCGGCGGCACCGGTCGAGGGACCGGGCGGGCCGGCCGCCCCGGCCGCCCCGGCCGCGCCGGCAGGCCCCTGCTGCCCGCGCAGGGACGCGCGGGCCGCCTTGCTGAGGTCCTTCGCCTCGATGGTGCCGTTCTTGATCTGCTTGCCGGTGATCTGCGCGAGCACCCGGTGCCCCGCGTCGGTCGCGGCCGAGGGCGCACCCAGGGCGACGACCAGGGCGGCGACGGCGATCGTGAGGCTCAGCCAGTGCTGTCGGAGGTAGGCCATGGCGGACGGTAGTACCGCGGGTCCGGGGCAGGCGAGACCCCGGCCGTGATGCTCCAGACCTGTGGCTGGGCGGGTTCACGCCTCGGTGGGCCGCAGTGCCGTGGCCACCGCGGCCAGCACGCCCAGCTCGGCGCCCCGCGCCAGCAGCGGCTCCCACTCGTCGCCCAGCCGCGCGCGGGCCGCGGCCACCGACGGCTCCACCGCGGCCTCCTGGAAGGCCATGCGCGGTACGCCGGTGCTGTCCCGCTCGGCCAGCGCCGCGCCGACGAGCAGCGCGCCGTCCCGGTCGCGGCCCATGTCGAGGAGCACGCACGCGAAGTCCTCGGCGCTGGTCAGCACGGCGTCGGGGATGTCGTCGGCGAGGATCTCCGGCAGCATCGCGGCGAACACGTGCGTAGGCCTCCTCGTACCGGCCCAGGTGCCGCAGCGTGCAGGCCCGGTTGTTGCGGACCCCGGTGATGCGCCAGCTGGTCGCCGAGCCGCTCGGCCATCTCGATCGCCGCGTCCTCGAAGGCCAGTGCGGCGTCGTGGTCGCCCGCGTCGGACAGCACCAGGGCGTAGTTGACCAGCGACCACAGGTGAGGCGGCGGAGTCGCCGCCGTGTGCCCACGCGTGCGTCAACAGCGGCGCGGCGTCCTCCGGGCCGCCCCTCCCAGTACGCCGCGCGCCCAGGCAGAAGAAGGCGTGGCAGCTGACCGGCGCGAGGGCGTCGACGCCCTCGGGGGACAGCTCGTGCACGCTCGATCAGGGCGGCCGCGGACTCGTGCACGAGCTCCGTCGAGCTCTCGGCCCGGCCGGTGACGCGGTGCAGCTCGGACAGGTGCAGCATCAGGTCGGCCCGCCGCACCGGCGAGCCGGCCGCACCCAGCCGCAGCGCCGCGTCGCCCCAGGCCCGCGCGTCGTCGTACTCGCCGCGCAGCGTGCCGACCTGGTAGACCACGGCGGTCGTCAGCGTCAGCTGGTCGTCGACCCAGGCGCTGGTCCGGTCCTCCCAGGAGGGCTGCGCGCAGAGCTGGTTCATCACCGTCTCGACGTCGACGTAGCGGGCCTCGAGGTCGGAGAGGTACGCCGCCCGCTCCTCCGCGGTGCCGTACCGGCGCGGATCGAGCACGAGCGTGTGTGCTCGATCGACTCCCCCGTCACCCGCGACAGTCAAGCCCAGAGCGGCGATCGGCGCCACCTGGCCGGACTTCGGCGAATCAGGGATCCGGACCACCACTGGCTAGACTCGTCCGCTGGTCCACGACCACTCGTGCCCTCCGAGCACCCACCGACGAACTCGACGAGAAGGCTGAACTCGCGCGCATGGCAACGACGAACGACCTGAAGAACGGCATGGTGCTCAACCTCGACGGCCAGCTCTGGCAGGTCATCTGGTTCCAGCACCACAAGCCCGGCAAGGGCGGCGCGGTCGTGCGCTCCAAGCTCAAGAACGTCGAGTCCGGCAAGACCGTCGACAAGACCTTCAACGCCGACGTGAAGGTCGAGGTGGCCAACGTCGACAAGCGGACGATGCAGTACCTCTACAACGACGGCACGTCGTACGTCTTCATGGACACCGGCACCTACGACCAGGTCGAGATCGCCCCGGACATCGTGGGCGACGCGTCCAACTACCTCCTGGAGAACCAGGAGGCCATCGTGGCCAGCAACGACGGCCGGGTCCTCTACATCGAGCTGCCGGCCTCGGTCGAGCTCGAGGTGACCTACACCGAGCCCGGCCTGCAGGGCGACCGCTCCACCGGCGGCACCAAGCCCGCCACCGTCGAGACCGGCGCGACCGTCGCGGTCCCGCTGTTCATCACCACCGGCGAGAAGATCAAGGTCGACACCCGCGACGGCTCCTACCTCGGTCGCGTCTCCTCGTAGTGGCTGCACGCTCCAAGGCGCGCAAGCGCGCCCTCGACCTGCTCTACGCCTCCGAGCTGCGGGGCGAGTCGGCCACGATGGCCCTCGACCGCGCGATCGACGAGGGCGAGGGCCCGACCAACTCCTACACCGCCGACCTGGTCCGCGGCGTGGTCGAGCACCAGCCGCGCATCGACGAGGTGCTGGCGTCGTACTCCGAGGGCTGGACCCTCGACCGGATGCCCGCCGTCGACCGCAACGTGCTGCGGCTCGGCGTCTACGAGCTGCTCTACGTCGACGACGTCCCCGACGCGGTCGCGGTGAGCGAGGCGATGGCCCTGGTCCGCGACCTCTCCACCGACGAGTCGCCGCAGTTCGTCAACGGCATCCTCGGCGCGGTCCTGCGCAACAAGTCCACGCTGGTCTGAGGTCGCCGGGTTTCGAGACGGGCGCAGAGCGCCCTCCTGCAACCACCGGTGGTCGAGGAGCTTGCGCGGCAACCGGTGGTTGAGGAGCTTGCGCGGCAACCGGTGGTTCGAGGAGCTTGCGCAGCAAGCGTCTCGAAACCCCGGTGCGGCAGGCTGGGCCCATGGCAGACGTGCAGCAGGTGGACCTGGTGGTGGTCGGGCTCGGACCCGGGGGAGAGGCGCTGGCGAACGCGGCGGCGACGGCGGGGCTGCGGGTGGTCGCGGTCGACAAGCGCCTGGTGGGCGGGGAGTGCCCCTACTTCGGCTGCGTGCCGACCAAGATGATGGTCCGCGCCTCCGACGTGGTCGCCGAGGCGCGCCGCGCGGCCGAGCTGGCCGGCGAGGTGACGATCCGGCCCGAGCTGGACGCCGGTCGCCGAGCGGGTCGCCGTGCAGGCGACCGACCACTGGGACGACCGGGTCGCGGTCGAGCGGCTGCGAGGGCGTCGGCGCGACCGTGCTGCACGGCGTCGGCCGGCTCGACGGCGTGCGGCGGGTCGACGGTGACGCCGACCGACGGTTCTGAGCCGGTCGACCTTCGAGGCCGCGAAGGGCGTGGTGCTCAACCCCGGCACCCGACCGGCGACGCCGCCGGTCGAGGGGCTCGCCGACACGCCGTTCTGGACCAACCGCGACGCCGTGCAGGTCACCGAGCTGCCCGGCTCGCTCGTGGTGGTCGGCGGCGGCCCGATCGGCTGCGAGCTGGCCCAGGTGTTCTCCCGGTTCGGGGTGCAGGTGACGGTGGTCCAGCACGGCGACCGGCTGCTCCCGGCCAACGAGCCCGAGGCCGCGGCCCTGCTCGCCGAGGTCTTCACCGACGAGGGCATCCGGGTCGTCACCGGGTCGGACCTGACCACGGCGTCGTACGCCGACGGGCGGTTCGCGCTCACCCTCGACACCGGCGAGGAGCTCGAGCGCCGACAAGGTGCTCGTCGCCGCCGGCCGGATCCCGAACCTCGACGACCTCGGCCTGGAGACGGTCGGGCTCGACCCGACCGCACGGACCATCGAGGTCGACGACCGGATGCGCGCCGGCGACGGGCTCTGGGTGATCGGGGACGTGACCGGGCACGGGCGCGTTCACGCACGTCTCGATGTACCAGAACGCGATCGCCCGCCGGGACATCCTCGGCGAGGACGGCCCGCCCGCGGCGTACCACGCCCTGCCGCACGTCACCTTCACCGACCCGGAGGTGGCCGGCGTCGGGATGAGCGAGGCCCAGGCCCGGGACGCCGGGCTCACCGTCCGCACCGGGACCACCAGCTCTGAGGAGTCCACGCGCGGCTTCACGCACGGCGCCGGGCAGCCGGGGGCTGGTCAAGGTGGTCGAGGACGCCGACCGCGGCGTCCTCGTCGGCGCTACCGTGGTCGGTCCGTTCGGCGGCGAGATCATGGGCTTCCTCGCAGTGGCCGTGCACGCCGCCGTACCCGTCGACACGCTGCGCTCGATGATCTTCGCCTACCCGACCTTCCACCGGGCGATCGAGAGCGCGCTGGCCGACCTGTCCTGACCGCATGCGCCTTTCCGGGTTCGGGTATCGGAACCTCGGAGGAAGGGGCACTGATGAGCATCAGCACACGCGCAGAGGCGACCGGGAAACAGGCCACCGACAGCCATTGGACCGACCGCGCAGCCAGGATCGGTCTCATCGCGTACGGCGTGGTCCACCTGCTCATCGCCTGGCTGGCCGATCCAGCTCGCGTTCGGCGACAAGGAGGGCTCGACGGACTCCTCGGGCGCCGTGCAGCAGCTGGCCGAACAGCCGTTCGGGCAGGCCATGGTCTGGGCCCTGGCGATCGGCATGTTCCTGCTGGCGGTCTGGCAGGGGCTGGAGGCCGGTGTTCGGCCACCGCGACGAGGAGGGGTTCACCAAGGTCCGCAAGCGGGTCACCTCGGCCGGCAAGGCCGTCGTCTACGTCGTCATCGGGATCACCGCCGTCCGGGCGGCCACCGGCTCGGGGAGCTCGGGCAAGAACGGCACCGACTCGCTGACCGCGCAGATCATGGACCTGCCGGGCGGCCAGGTGATCGTCGGCGCGATCGGGCTGTTCATCATCGGGATCGGCGGCTACCTCGTGCACCAGGCCTGGACCGAGAAGTTCGCCAAGTACATCAACGCCGAGGGCAAGAGCGGCACCACAGGCACGGCGTACCTCTGGTTCGGCAAGGCGGGCTACACGGCCAAGGGCATCGCCTTCGGCATCGTCGGCTCGCTGTTCCTCTACGCCGCGCTGACCCACGACCCGAAGAAGTCCGGCGGCCTCGACCAGGCCCTGCACAAGGTGCTCCAGCAGCCCTTCGGACAGGTCCTGCTCGTGCTCATCGCCCTGGGCATCGGCTGCTACGGGCTGTTCTGCTTCGCCCGGGCGCGGCACTTCAACGACTGAGGGGTCCGGTCGCCGCTACACGGCGGGACTGCACCGGTTTGTCGACCCCCGGCCGACAATTTCCTGCACTGTCGTGACCCGCGCGGCACCTGGAGGCGTTTGTGCAGGAAATTCGACCTGTGAGCGCCATTTTCCTGCACAAACCTCGGGCGTCGGTTCGCGGGGACAGTGCAGCAAATTGGCGGCCCGGGCGACAATCTTCTGCACTGTCGGCGAGCGCCGCGCCGCCGAACGCAGCTCAGGAGCCGACGATGTGCTGGACGGCCGCCTCGATGCCGGCGCCGCGCTCCACGTCCTCGACGTAGAGCCGCGCCCAGCCGATCAGGCCGTCCCGCAGTCCGAGCACCATGACGCCGGCGATCTCGAGCGGGTCGCCGTCGGCGCGGGTGCCGTGCCACGCCCACTCGGTCCACACCGTGTCGCCGTCGCGCGTGCTTCCGAGCAGCTCGGCGGTGAAGTCCGAGACGCCGGCGAAGATCGCCGTCCAGTTGGTCCGCACCTGCTCGCGGCCCACGAACGCGCGGTCGGGGTGGGCGGGCTGGCTGCTGTCGTAGTCCTCGGCGAACAGCGCGGCGAGCCGGTCGGCGTCGCGGCTCTCGAGAGCGGCGGCGAGCTCGGCAGCGATGTCCACACCCATGGTCTACCGCGTCGGGCCGTCGACCGCCACCTGCTGGTCGAGCACCTCGACCTCGTCGCCCATCCGCAGGGTGGCGCCCGGCGTCACCGGGACGAGGTTCATGCCGAACCACACCGCGCCGTCCCAGCGCCGGTGCCTGGCCAATGTGAACGTGGGCTCCTTGCGCCGCACCGCGGTCGTCTCGTCGGTGGTGGGGATCGCACACCGGTCGCAGCCCTTGACGACCCGGAACTCCGCCTCGCCGACCCGCACCCGGCGCCAGCCGTCCTCGGCCCAGGGTCGGCCGCCACCGACGACCAGGTTGGGGCGGAAGCGGACCATCGGCAGCGGCCCCTCGTCGGCCTTCTCGCCGGCCGCGATGAGGTCGTTGAGGGCGGCCAGCGAGGCCTCGGTGGCGAGCAGCACGGGGTAGCCGTCGCCGAAGTGGAGGGGTACGCCGGGCCCGGCGTACGCCGGGTTGGCCTGGCGGCGGTCCGGGTCGTCGGCGAAGACCAGGCGGACGTGCTCGCCGAGCACCTTGCTGAACCACTCGTCCGCCTCGCGGCCCGCCAGGGCGGCCGCGAAGGGCGCTCGCCCGAAGACGGTCACCTCGGCCAGCCGGTCGCCGGCCGGGCGCGCGACCGAGAGGTCGTCGTGGTCGGGCGCGGAGACCACGAGGCCGCCGTCGGCCTGCAGCCGCGGGTGGATCAGCAGCATCTCGCGGTGCTCGCGGGCGGTCACCGTCTCGCCGGTCTCGTCGACGAGCATCCAGCGGCGGTCCCCGGCGAGCCCCCACGGCTCGACCACCGCTGTCTCCAGCTCCTGGCCGCGGCAGGACTTGACGGGGAACCTGCGCAGCCCGGTGAGGGTCAGCTCGCTCACGGTCCCAGCCTCGCAGGCTCGAGCGCCGGAGCGAGAAATGTCGCCAGCGTGGCCCTCAGCGAGTCCGGGTCGTCGGCGTCCACGGTCCGCCCGGGGACCCCCACCAGCGAAGCCAGGACCCGGATCACCCACTCGGCCGCCGCCTCGACGTCGAGGTCCGCACGGACCAGCCCGCGCTCCTGCGCCGCGCCCAGGTGCTCGACCCAGAAGTCGAGCAGTCCCGGCACGAGCTCGTGGACGTAGGTGCCCATCACCTCGGCGTACGCCGCCGGCTCGGCCTCCGCGAGCTCCAGGGCGAGCGGGCCCAGGGGGTCGCGCCGGGAGAGCAGCACCGCCTCGGCGACCATCCCGGCCACGTCAGGGGCGGCCGTGATCCGCTCGTGCGCGTCCTGCCAGAACGCCGAGTCGCGGCGGATCAGCGCCGCGGAGAGCAGCGTGAACTTGTCGGGGAAGAAGCGGTACACGTAGGCCCGCGACAGACCGGCCTCCTCGGCCACGCCGCGCACCGTCGTCCGGCGGATCCCGTCGCGACGCAGGCAGGTCTCGGCCGCGTCGAGGATGGTGTCCCTGGCGCTCATCGCGACCCAGTGTAGACACTTGTCAGAAAGTGTCTACTGCCCTACCTTGCCGCCCGTGGGCTTCCTGCAGCCGAACCTCCCCGAGCTCGACCTCGCCACCTGGCGCCAGGGGCACGCCGCCAGGAGCGGATGCGGCCGACCTGGTCCGGCACTTCGCCGAGGTCGGCTTCGGGTCGCCGGACGTCGTGATCGTGATCTACGTCGTCAAGATCGCGCTCTACGTGCTCGTCGGCTGGCTGCTCGTGCTGACCACGCCGGGCATCGACGGGTTCACCGCGGTCGCGGACTGGTGGCGCGACCCGGTCGGTCTTCTACAAGGTCGTGCTCTGGACGATGCTCTTCGAGGTGCTGGGCCTCGGGTGCGGCTTCGGCCCGCTCAACCTGCGGTTCCTGCCGCCGCTGGGCTCGTTCCTCTACTGGCTGCGCCCGCGGACCATCCGGCTCCCGCCGTGGCCGGGCCGGGTCCCGCTGCACCGGCGGCGACACCCGCACCGTCCTCGACGTCGTGCTCTACGCCGCGCTCGTCGCGTCGCTGGTCGTGCGCGGTCTGGGGTGCGCTGCCCGCGGTGGCAGGTCGTACGTGGTGCTCGGGCCTGCTCGCCGCGGTCGGGCTGCGCGACAAGACGATCTTCCTGGCCGCTCGGTCGGAGGTCTACGCGACGCTCGCGGTGACCTACCTGTTCGTCGCCGGCGACCAGGTCATCGCGGCCAAGCTCGTCATGGTCGCGATCTGGTGGGGCGCGGCCACCTCCAAGCTCAACCGGCACTTCCCGTTCGTCGTCGCCGCGATGATGAGCAACAGCCCGGTCTGGCGGCGCCGGGACATCAAGCGGCGCTTCCACCGGACTTCCCCGACGACCTGCGCCCGTCCGGCCTGTCGGCGTTCCTCGCGCACGCCGGCACCGTCGTGGAGTTCGGGGCGCCGCTGCTGCTCCTGCTCGGCGACGGCGGACCGGTCACCACGGTCGCGGCCGTGGTGATGATCGTGCTTCCACCTCAACATCATCAGCAGCGTGCCGATGGGCGTCCCGCTGGAGTGGAACGTCTTCATGATCACTCGGCATCCTCACCCTGTTCGTCGGCCACGCCGGCGCGCACCCCGACGACCTGGTGCACCCGCTGCCCGTGGTGGCCCTGATGGCGGTCGTGGTCGGCACCGTGGTGGTCGGCAACCTCGTCCCGGGCAAGGTCTCGTTCCTGCCGGCGATGCGCTACTACGCGGGCAACTGGGACACCTCCTTCTGGTGCTTCCGCGGCGCGCGCGCTGGAGAAGCTCGACGCACACGTCGTCAAGGCGTCGCTGATGCCGCACCAGCAGCTCGAGAAGATCTACGGAGCGCCGAGGAGGCCGAGCTGCCGCTCCACCTCGGCTACGCCTTCCGCGGCCACCACACCCACGGCCGGGCGCTCTTCACGCTGGTGCCCCGGGCCTGCGGTCCCGAGCACGAGGACTACCTCGTGGTCGACGGCGAGATGGTCGCCGGGACGGTGCTCGGCTGGAACTTCGGCGACGGGCACCTGCACGACGAGCAGCTCGTCGACGCGCTGCAGGCGCGCTGCCACTTCGACCCGGGGGAGGTGCGGGTGGTGATCCTCGAGGCGCAGCCGTTCCACCGCGGCACCCAGGCCTACCGGCTCGTCGACGCCGCGACCGGCGAGCTCGAGCGCGGCTACGTCGAGGTGAAGGACCTCGTGGTCCGCCAGCCGACCGACCACGACGTACCCGTGCACGTCACCCCGCCGCCTGCTCCCGCGCCGACGGTCACGCCCGGCCCCCGGGTCGACCCGGCACCGGCATGATCACCCCGCTCGACGCCGTCGTGGTCGGCGCGGGCCCCAACGGGCTGGCCGCCGCGGTCACGCTCGCGCGCGCCGGCCAGCGCGTCACCGTCCTCGAGGGCGCGACCACCATCGGCGGCGGCACCCGGACCGAGGAGCTCACCGTCCCCGGTCTCCGGCACGACGTCTGCTCGGCCGTGCACCCGTTCGGCGTCGGCCTCGCCGTTCCTGACCTCGCTGCCGCTGGCCGAGCACGGGCTGGTCTGGCGCCACCCCGAGGTCGACCTGGTCCACCCGCTGGACGACGGCTCCGCGGGGGTGATGGTCCGCTCGCTCGACGAGACCTGCGCCGGGCTCGGCGCGGACGGGCCGGCCTGGCGGCGCGTCTTCGGGCCGCTGGTGCGCGGCTTCGACGACCTGGCCGACGACGTGCTCGGCCCGATCGTCCGCGGTGCCGGGCCACCCGGTGCGGCTGGCCCGGTTCGGGCTGCGGGCGGGGCTGCCGGCCACGGTGCTGGCGCGGCGCTTCCGCACCCCGCAGGCCCGGGCCCTCTTCGCCGGCTCGGCCGCCCACGTCTTCCGGCCGCTCTACCCGCCCGGCCACGGCGTCGCGTCGGGCGTGATGCTGACCGCGGCCGCGCACGCGCACGGCTGGCCGGTGGCCGAGGGCGGCTCGGCCGCGATCACCGACGCGCTGGCCTCGCTGCTGGCCGAGCTGGGCGGCACGATCGTCACCGGGCACCCGGTGCGCAGCCGCGCCGACCTGCCCGCGGCCCGGGTCACCCTCTTCGACACGGGGCCCGAGACCGTGGCCGAGGTGTACGGCGACGCGCTGCCCGCCCGGACCCGGCGCGCTTACCGGCGCTTCCGCCGCGGCCCGGCGGCGTACAAGGTCGACCTCGCGGTGCGCGGCGGGGTGCCGTGGACCTCGAGCCCGCGCGCCGGGCCGGCACGGTCCACCTCGGCGGGACGCTCGAGGAGATCGCCGCGGCGGAGGCGGAGGTGTGCGCGGGCCGGATGCCGGAGCGGCCGTTCGTGCTGGTGGCCCAGCAGTCGCTGGCCGACCCGACGCGGGCCGTGGGCGACCTGCAGCCGGTGTGGGCGTACGCGCACGTGCCGGCCGGGCTGGGACGGACCGGGGGAGCAGGTGGTCCTGGACCAGCTCGAGCGGTTCGCACCGGGGCTGCGCGAGCGGGTCGTCGCGTCGGCGGTCCGCGCCCCGGCCGACTTCGCGGCCGAGAACCCCAACTACGTCGGCGGCGACATCGCGGGCGGCGCCAACGACCTGCGCCAGCTCGTGGTCCGGCCGCGGCTGGCGGCGACCCCTACGCCACCGGGGTGCCGGGGGTCTACCTGTGCTCGTCGTCGACCCCGCCCGGCGCCGGGGTCCACGGCATGTGCGGCTTCCGGGCGGCCACCCGCGCGCTGGCCGCGCTCAGAGCGAGCTGACTGCCGCCACCGCCGCGTCGACCTGCTCGGGGCTGGTGACGATGCTCGGCCCCAGCCGGGTGTACGACGTGCGCGTACGGCGTCGCGCTGGCCACCACGCCCTGCTCCCGCAGGCTCAGCACGGCGTTCCCGGGCAGCACGCCCGGCACGTCGAAGCAGACGATCCCGGCGGAGACCGCGGGATCCGTCGGCGTCACCAGGGTCACGCGCGATACCGGCCAGCCCCTCCTTCAGCTGCGTGGCCTGCTCGAGCGGTGCGGGCCACCGGCCGGTCGCGGCCGACCCGGCCCATGAAGCCGAACCCGTCCGCGAGCCGCCCATCGGTGCTCGAAGGAGTGGTAGCCGCCCGCGGTCAGCCGGCCGGCAGCCCTCGTCCGGCGGTGAACGAGGGGATCAGCTCGGTCAGCGGCGCCCAGTCCCGGCCCCAGAGGATCCCGGTGCCGCGCGGGCCGAACAGCCACTTGTGGGTGCCGGTGGCCAGGAAGTCGCAGCCGAGGTCGGGCAGGTCCACGTCGACCGCGCTGAACCCGTGCACGCCGTCCACGCACACGACGTACTGGTCCCGCGGCACCCGGCTCAGCCCGGCCAGGGCCGCGCACGATCTCCGCCACCGGCACCCGCACGCCGGTGCTGGAGTGCACCCAGGTGATCGCCACCACCTTGGTGCGCGGCGTGACCCCCGCGACCAGCCGGCCGACCATCTCGTCGACGGTGGCCGCGGCCGGGTCGTCGTAGAGCGAGACCTGGGTCAGCCGCGCGCCCGTGCGCTCGGTGAGCAGGCGGAGCGCCGTCCTCGGTCGAGTAGAAGTCGTGCGTGGTGGTCAGCACCTCGTCGCCCGGCGACAGCCGCAGGCCGCCGTACATGGTCGCGATGCCCATGGTGGTGCTGTCGGTGAGGGCGTACTGGCCGGGCTGCGCCGCCGGCGTACGCCGCCGGCGGCGACCCGCACCCCCTGCTCCGGTCGGTGGCCTCGCAGCAGCACCTGCTCGGTGTCCGTGCCCAACCGGTCGCGGTAGCCCGCGATCGCCTCGTCGAGGACCTTGGTGTGCGGCGACAGGACGAACGCCGCGAACTGCGCGAGCGCGGGGTCGAGGTTGAACTGGGCGCGCACCGACTCCCAGTCCTGCGGGTCGAACGACGCGGCGGAGGGCGACGCGGACGTGGCAGTCGCGGCCGTGTCCGTCGAGGCCGTCGAGGCCGTCGAGGCCGGCTCCGGGTCGTCGTCGGCGTCGCAGGCCGCAAGCACCGCGGCCGCGCCACCGGCGAGACCGGCGCCGAGGAGCGCGCGTCGGGACGAGAGGCTCACCCGGTCATCTTGGGGCGGATGGTTGGGTGGCGCCATGAGCGAGGCGGGGTCGACACGAGACTGTGACGTGGTGGTGCTGGGCGCTCGGGCCCGGCGGTGAGTACGCCGCCCGCAAGCTCGCCGAGGCCGGGCTCGACGTGGTCGGCGTCGACGAGGCGCTGGTCGGCGGCGAGTGCCCGTTCTGGGGCTGCACGCCGTCCAAGCTGATGGTCCGGCCCGCCGACCTGCTCGCCGAGGTGCACCGCGCCGACCGGCTCGCCGGCGACGCGACCGTGCGGCCGGACTGGTCGCTGGTCGCCGCCCGGATCCGCGAGGCCAACCACGACTGGACCGACCACCACCACGTCGAGCCGCTCGAGCACGCCGGCGTGCGCATCGTCCGCGGCCACGGCCGGCTCGACGGGCCGGGCGTGGTCCGCGTCGAGCGGGACGGCGCCGACGACCGTGCTGCGCGCGGCGCGCGGCGGTGCTGCTCAACACCGGCACCGCGCCGCTCCGGCTGCCGATCGACGGGCTGGAGGACACGCCGTACTGGACCAACCGCGAGGCGATGAAGGTCACCGAGGTGCCGCGACCGCCTGGTCGTCGTGGGCGGCGGACCCAACGGGCTCGAGCTGGCCCAGGTCTTCGCGCGGTACGGCGCCCGGGTGACCCTGCTCGAGGTGGCCGACCGGATCGCGGCCCACGAGGAGCCGGAGGCGAGCGCGGCGCTCACGACGATCCTGCGGGACGAGGGGATCGACGTGCGGGCCGGCGTCGAGGTCGAGCGGGTCGACCACGACGGCGAGTTCCACGTGCGGGTCGGCGGCGAGACGCTCGACGCCGACGCAGCTGCTGGTCGCGGCCGGCCGCAGCACCAACCTCGGCGACGTCGGCCTCGAGACCGTCGGGCTCGACCCGGACGCGGACACGTCGTCGAGGTCGACGAGCACCTGCGGGCCGGCGACCGGCTGTGGGCGGTCGGCGACATCACCGGCAAGGGTGCGTTCACGCACGTCTCGCGCTACCAGGCCGCCGGGCGCGGTCGCGCGACATCCTCGGCCGAGGACGGGCCGCCGGCCGACTACCGGGCGGTCTCCCGGGTCACCTTCACCGACCCGGAGCTCGCCTCGGTCGGGCTGACCGAGCAGCAGGCCCGCGAGGCCGGGGCTCCGGGTCCGGGTCGGGCTGGCCCAGGTCGAGAGGTCCGCCCGGGGCTGGCTGCACGGCCCGGGCACCACCGGGATCGTCAAGGTGGTCGAGGACGCCGACCGAGGCGTCCTGGTCGGCGCGACCGTCCTGGCGCCGTACGGCGGTGAGGTCGTCGGGCTGCTGGTGACCGCGGTGCACGGCGAGGTCCCGGTCGCTCGGCTGCGCACGATGCACTACGCCTACCCGACCTTCCACCGGACCGATCGAGGCGGCGCTCAAGCGACTCGGGTGATGATGGGGGTAGGCGGGGGCACCGAACCAACCACTCGGCACCACGTGTGAAGGTGGCGGAGCCGGGGAAAGGAGGGGCAGTGGCCCAGCACCGAGGCGGCCGCGAGGAGGAGCCCATGTCGCAGTTCACGCACCTGTCCGACGACACCAGCGACCGGCTCTACACGCCCGAGGAGCTCGCCTCCTACGCCGCGGCGGAGGCCGCGCCCGGACCCCCTGACCGACCCGTTCCCGCACGGGCACGAGCCCACGGTGATCCGGCCCCGGCCGGTGCTCGCCGAGCGGCCCCCCGCCGCCGCCGAGCCGAGCCGCCGAGCCAGCCGCCGGCCCCGCGCCGGATGACGACCGCGGGCCCTGCGTCCGGCCCGCCGAGCGGCCCGCCCACCGGACCGCCGCCGAGCACGCCGCCCGGAGGTCCGCCGCAGCGGCCCGCCCGCGGGTCCGCCCAGCGGGCCGCCCGCCGGTCCGCCCAGCTCGCCGCCAGCGCCGCCGGCGCCGCCCGCGTCCGCCCCGCCGGTGGCCGCCGAGCCGCGCCGGTTCATGACCGCGACCGACTTCCTCGACCGCCGCGCCGAGCGAGCAGGAGCCCGGCCCGGCCACCTGGGGCTGGCGCGGCCGGGTCCGCCGCTGGAGCGGTGGCGCGATCAACCCGCGGATGGGCGCCGGCCGAGCGCGCCTACGACCAGGACCGCGCCCTGATCCAGAAGGACTTCGACGGCCCGGACACGATCGCGTTCATCAACCCCAAGGGCGGCGCCGCCAAGACCACCGGCGTGCTCGCGGCCGGGCTACACCTTCGGCACCGTCCGCGGTGGCGGCGTGGTGGCGTGGGACAACAACGAGACCCGCGGCACCCTCGGCATCCGCGGCGCCGCGCAGCTCGCACACCAAGACCACCAAGGAGCTGCTGGCCGACCTCGGCAAGTTCAACGACGTCTCCCAGTCCCGGATCGGCGACCTCGGCGCCTACGTCCGCTCGCAGGGCGACGCGCACTTCGACGTGCTCGCCTCCGACGAGAGCCCCAACGTCACCGGCCAGATCCACGCCGACGACTTCAACTCGATCCACCAGCTGCTGATGCGGTTCTACCGGGTGATCCTCGTCGACACCGGCAACAACATGCGGGCCGAGAACTGGCTGGCCGCCGCCGACGCCGCCGACCTGCTCGTGGTCACCTCCACGGTGCGCGAGGACACCGGCTACAGCGGGCTGTGGATGCTCGACGCGCTGCAGGACGCCGGCTACCAGAACCTCAAGTACAAGACCGTCACCGTGCTGTCCGACCCGTCGACGACCGTGGACGCCAAGCTGGCGGCCGACCTCGTCGACGTCTACCAGCAGCGGACCCGCGGCGTGTACCGCGTGCCGTACGACCCGGCGCTGGTCGCCGGCTCGGTGCTGCCCTACAACCAGCTCTCCCACGGCACCCGGATGAGCTGGCTGCGCGCCTGCGCCGGGATGGCGTCCGCTCTCTGAGCGGGGTACCGACGCATGCGCGCTGTCGTCTACCGCGAGACCGGTCCGTCCTCGGTCCTGACGCTCGTCGACCGCGAGGCGGCCGGAGCCCGGGCCCGGGTGAGGTGCGGGTGCGCCTGGTCCGCGCCGGGGTGAACCCGACGGACTGGAAGTTCCGGGCCGGGACCGATGCGCGGCTTCGACGAGGTCACGCCCGGCCAGGACGGCGCCGGCCTCGTGGACGCGGTGGGCGAGGGGGTCACGGGCCTGGCCGTCGGCGACCGGGTCTGGCTGGTGCTCGGCCCAGCACGAGCGGCCCTACGGAACGGCGGCCGAGCTGCACCGTGCAGCCCGCGTCGCCGGGTGGTGCCGCTGCCCGACGACGCGTCGTACGACCTCGGTGCCTCGCTGGGCGTGCCTGCCGTGACCGCGCACCGCGCGCTGACCTCGGGCGAGGGCGGCCCGGCCCGGCTCGGGCGTCGGCGCCATGGACGGGATGACGGTCCTGGTGCAGGGCGGTGCCGGCGCCGTCGGCAACGCCGCGATCCAGCTGGCCCGGTGGTCCGGGCGCCACCGTGGTCACGACCGTGAGCAGCGCCGAGAAGGCCGCGCTGGCCACCGCGGCGGGCGCCCACCACGTCGTGAACTACCGCGAGGAGCGACACCGAGGCGGCGATCCTCGCGGTGGCGCCTGACGGCGTCGACCTCGTCGTCGAGGTGGCGCCGGCGCAGAACAACGAGCTCGACGTGGCGGTCACCAAGGTGCACGGGACCGTCGCGATCTACGCCAACAACGGCGGCGACGAGCTGACGCGTGCCAGCTGCGCTCGATCTTCTCCAAGAACCTCCGCTACCAGTTCCTGATCCTCTACACGCTCGACGAGCGGTTCCTGCGGGCCGCGCGTCGACGACGTCTCCGAGGCGGTACGCGCGGGCGCGCTCCGGGTGGGCGACGACGTGGGCGTGCCGCTCCACCACTTCCCGCTGGACCAGACCGCGGCCGCGCACGACGCGGTCGAGAGCGGCGCGGTCGGCAAGGTCCTCCTCGATATCGCGGCCGGCTGACCGCACACTGGGACCGTGACCGTGACCGTGCAGACGCCCACCGTGGGTCGACTACCGCTGGCACCGGCGCTCGTGGCGCCGCTGGTCGGGTCGCGACTGGGCGCGCGCGACGTACTCCGCGTTCCCGAAGCGGCTGGAGCGCCCGCGCGAGTGGGCGACGTACCCGGAGCTCCCGCTGGGCAAGCGCGAGCGGCTCCTGGAGATCGCGGTCGACCTCGAGGTCCTCGACGGCGCCACCGTCGTCAACCGCAGCGACCGGGGCGTCACCGTGGCGCGGCAGCGCCGGGTCACCCACCTCGGCCACTTCATCCTCACGCTGCTCACCGGCGGCCTCTGGGGGATCGTCTGGCTGGCCGTGATCCTCAACCGCCGCGAGGACCGGGTCCGCTACGAGGTGGACGCCTGGGGCAACATCTGGCCGGTCACGCTCTGACCCCACCGTCGTTACTCAGGACGAGTAACGACGGCTCGGCGCGCCCGGTGGAGTCTTGACACGCGTCAACAACGTTGGCTGAATCGCCCGGGTGACGACGAGAGAGCGCCCGGCCCAGCCGCCCCTCAAGGTCGTGCAGTGGGCCACCGGCGGGGTGGGGCAGGGCGGCGATCGAGGGGGTGCTGAGCCACCCGACCTCGAGCTGGTCGGGTGCTGGGTGCACTCGGCCGACAAGCACGGCAAGGACGTCGGCGAGATCCTCGGCACCGGCCCGGTCGGGGTCGCCGCGACGACCAGCGCCGAGGAGATCCTCGCCCTCGACGCGGACTGCGTCGTCTACAGCCCGCTGGTGCCGAACGACGACGAGGTCGCCGCGCTGCTGCGCTCCGGCAAGAGCGTGGTCACCCCGGTCGGCTGGATCTACCCGGACCCGGCGAAGGTCGAGGCCGCTCGAGGACGGCCTGCCGCGAGGGCGGCTCGACGCTGCACGGCACCGGCATCCACCCCGGCGGCATCACCGAGCGGTTCCCGCTGATGGTCTCCGCGGTCAGCGCCCGGGTCACCCACGTGCGCGCCGAGGAGTTCTCCGACATCCGGACCTACGGCGCGCCGGACGTGATCCGGCACGTGATGGCCTTCGGCGGCACGCCGGAGGAGGCGCTGGCCAGCCCGATGGCCGCCCTGCTCGGCGGCGGGTTCCGGTCCTCGGTGCGGATGGTGGTGGCCGAGATGGGCTTCGACGCCGACCCGCACGTCGAGACGGTCCAGGAGGTCGCGGTGGCCACCGCGCCGATCGACTCGCCGATCGGCGTCATCGAGCCGGGGCTGGTCGCGGCCCGGCGGTTCCACTGGCGGGCGCTCGTCGACGGCGTACCGGTCGTGACCGCCACCGTGAACTGGCTGATGGGCGAGGAGCACCTCGACCCGGACTGGAGCTTCGGCCCGGAGGGCGAGCGGTTCGAGGTCGAGGTCACCGGCGACCCGACCGTGAAGCTCACCTTCAAGGGGCTGCAGCCGGAGACCGTCGAGGCGGGCCTGGTCCGCAACCCCGGCATCGTCTCGACCGCCAACCACTGCGTGAACGCGATCCCGTACGTCGTCGCCGCCGAGCCGGGCATCAAGACCTACCTCGACCTGCCGCTGATCGCCGGCCGCGCGGCGCCGCAGGTCGGACGCGGCCGGTGATCCTCGACCGCTTCCGCCTCGACGGCCGGGTCGCGGTCGTCACCGGCGGCGGGCAGGGCATCGGTCGCGGCATCGCGATCGGCCTGGCCGAGGCCGGCGCCGACGTCGTGGTCGGCGCCCGGACGTCCGACGGACCTCGACGAGGTCGTCGCCCGGATCGAGGAGACCGGCCGGCGCGGGCTGGCGGTGGTGACCGACGTGATGGAGGCCGAGGACCGCGAGCGGCTCGTGGCCGCGGCCGTCGAGCGGTTCGGCCGCCTCGACGTCCTGGTCAACAACGCCGGCGGCACCGGACCGCGCGCGGCGATGCAGACCTCGGAGCGGTTCTTCGAGACCGCGCTGCGGTTCAACGTCACCACGCCGTTCCTGATGAGCCAGCTGGCGGCTCGGGCCATGGTCGACACCGCCGGCTCCGGCTCGATCGTCAACATCTCCTCGCGCTCGGCGGACCTGGTGCATGAGCTCGTTCGCGGCGTACGGCGCGGGCAAGGCCGCGCTCAACCAGCTGACCCGCAACCTGGCGGTCGAGCTGGCCCCGCTGGTCCGGGTCAACGCCATCGGCGTCGGCGGAGTCGCGACCCAGGGCCTCGAGGTGGTGCTGACCGACGACGCGCTGCGTCGCCAGTTCGAGGCGAACACCCCGATGCGGCGTCCGGGCCGGCCCGAGGACATCGCCTGCGCCGCGCTCTACTTCGCCTCGCCGGCCTCGGCGTGGGTCACCGGCAAGGTGCTCCAGGTCGACGGCGGCACCGAGCGGCCCTCGATCGACGTGCCGGCGCCGCCGCTGCTCCCGGCGTCGGAGGCGCCCGGTTCCGCCCGGGCCAACCCGTCCTGACCATCGCGGATGGCCCGCCCGGGCCATAGCCACCCGAGGCCTCGAGAGGTCCACTCGTAGCACGGACCTCTCCTCACGCACCGGGACCCGGCATGGCCCACGCACCCACCCACAAGCGCAGCACTCCTCACGTGGACGCGGACGGCCGCCCACAGGTCAACGCCGTCCTCGCGCTCATCGGGATCGTCGCCGTCATCGTCCTCCTCCTCGCCACCAGCGCCGTCAGCGAGCGTCTCGTCGGCTGAGGCCCGCGCCGGGTAGGGTCGCGGCTGATCGACATCCTTTAACGAGCCGTCCCGTGAGGCGGAGAAGGAGGTCACGCAGCACTGATGTGTGCCCAGCCCAGCGCCTGCACAGCAGGAAGCGTCCCCCGACCAGGGCGGACGGACGGTCCTCGACGACCGTGACATCGCGCGGGCCCTGACCCGCATCTCCCACGAGATCCTCGAGCGCAACAAGGGCGCCCGCGACCTCGTCCTGCTCGGCATCCCCAGCCGCGGCGTACCCCTGGCCCGCCGGATCGCGGAGCGGATCGCGGCCGTCGAGGGGTACGACGTGCCGGTGGGCTCGCTCGACGTGACCATGTACCGCGACGACCTGCGGCTCAAGCCGGCCCGGACGCTGCTGCCGACCGAGATCCCGCCCGGCGGGATCGACGGCAAGGTGGTCGTCCTCGTCGACGACGTGCTGTTCAGCGGCCGGACCATCCGGGCCGCCCTCGACGCGCTGCAACGACGTCGGCCGGCCGGCGCGCGGTCCGGCTGGCCGTCCTG
This sequence comes from uncultured Actinomycetota bacterium, assembly GCA_963791175.1. Taxonomy (GTDB): domain Bacteria; phylum Actinomycetota; class Actinomycetes; order Propionibacteriales; family Nocardioidaceae; genus Nocardioides. The sequence goes on along the minus strand of CAWBRC010000001.1, from coordinate 2,265,810 downwards.
GTCGACCGCGGCCACCGCGAGCTGCCGATCCGGGCCGACTTCGTCGGCAAGAACCTCCCGACCTCGCTGGTCGAGCGGGTCCGGCTCAGCGTCGCGGAGACCGACGGCGTCGACGCCGTCACGATCGAGGAGAGCACCCGGGAGGAGCGCAATGAAGCGCCACCTGCTCAGCGCGGCCGACCTGACCCGCGACGACGCGGAGCTGGTCCTCACCACCGCCGACGAGATGCGCTCGCTGGCCGACCGGCCGATCAAGAAGCTGCCCGCGCTGCGCGGCCGCACCGTGGTCAACCTGTTCTTCGAGGACTCCACCCGCACCCGCATCTCCTTCGAGGCGGCGGCCAAGCGGCTCAGCGCCGACGTCATCAACTTCGCCGCCAAGGGCTCGAGCCTCAGCAAGGGCGAGAGCCTCAAGGACACCGCGCTCACCCTCGAGGCGATGGGCGCCGACGCGGTCGTCGTCCGGCACGGCGCCAGCGGCGCCCCGCACCGGCTCGCGCACTCCGGCTGGGTCCGCTCCAGCGTGGTCAACGCCGGCGACGGCACCCACGAGCACCCGACCCAGGCGCTGCTCGACGCGTTCACGATGTGGAAGCACCTCGGCGAGTCCAAGCCGGGCGGCCTCGAGGGCCGCCGGGTCGCGATCGTCGGCGACGTGCTGCACAGCCGGGTGGCCCGCTCCAACGCGCTGCTGCTGCGCACCCTCGGCGCCGAGGTGACGCTGGTGGCCCCGCCGACGCTGCTGCCGGTCGGGGTCGAGACCTGGCCGGTCGAGACGTCGTACGACCTCGACGCGGTGATCCCCAAGGCCGACGCCGTGATGATGCTGCGGGTCCAGCGCGAGCGGATGAACGGCGGCTTCTTCCCGACCGCCGCGCGAGTACAGCCGCCGCTACGGCCTCGACGCGCGCCGGATGGCGCACGCTCCAGGACCACACGATCGTCATGCACCCCGGCCCGATGGTCCGCGGCATGGAGATCACCGCCGACGTGGCCGACTCGGCCCGCTCGGTGATCGTCGAGCAGGTCACCAACGGCGTCGCCGTCCGGATGGCCGTGCTCTACCTGCTGCTCGGTGGGCATCGCGAGCCCGCAGTCGGGAGGAGAAGAGTGACCAGCTACCTGATCAAGGGCGCCGCGGTCCTCGGCGGCGCGCCGACCGACCTGCTGCTCGAGGACGGCACCATCGCCGAGGTCGGCGCCGGGCTGAGCGCCCAGGGGGCCGAGGTCGTCGACGCCGACGGGCCTGGTCGCGCTGCCCGGCCTGGTCGACCTGCACACCCACCTGCGCGAGCCCGGCCGCGAGGACGCCGAGACCGTCGAGAGCGGTACGGCGGCCGCGGCGCTGCGGCGGCTTCACCGCCGTGCACGCGATGGCCAACACCGAGCCGGTCGCCGACACCGCCGGCGTGGTCGAGCAGGTCTGGCGGCTGGGCCGCGAGGCCGGCCACTGCGACGTGCGCCCGGTCGGCGCGGTCACCGTCGGGCTGGCCGGCGAGCAGCTGGCCGAGCTCGGCGCGATGGCCGACTCCGCCGCCCGGGTGCGGGTCTTCTCCGACGACGGCAAGTGCGTGAGCGACGCGGTGCTGATGCGCCGGGCGCTGGAGTACGTCAAGGCCTTCGACGGCGTCATCGCCCAGCACGCCCAGGAGCCGCGGCTGACCGAGGACGCCCAGATGAACGAGGGCGAGCTCTCCGGCCGGCTCGGCCTGGCCGGCTGGCCGGCGGTGGCCGAGGAGGCGATCATCGCCCGCGACTGCCTGCTCGCCGCCCACGTCGGCTCCCGGCTGCACGTCTGCCACGTCTCGACGGCCGGCTCGGTCGAGATCGTCCGCTGGGCCAAGTCGCAAGGGCTGGAACGTCACCGCCGAGGTCTGCCCCCACCACCTGCTGCTCACCGACGACCTCGCGGCGACCTACGACCCGATCTACAAGGTCAACCCGCCGCTGCGCTCGAGCGCCGACGTCGAGGCGCTGCGCGAGGGGCTGGCCGACGGCACCATCGACGTGGTCGCCACCGACCACGCGCCGCACCCGCACGAGGACAAGGACTGCGAGTGGGCCGCGGCGGCGTTCGGCATGCTCGGGCTCGAGACCGCGCTCTCGATCGTGCAGGAGACGATGGTCGACCCGGGGCTGCTCGACTGGGCCGGCGTCGCCGACCGGATGTCCTACGCGCCGGCCCGCATCGGCCGGGTCGCCGACCACGGCCGGCCGCTCGAGGCCGGCCAGCCGGCCAACCTGGTGCTCTACGACCCGTCCGTCCGCCGGGTGGTCGACGCCGACCGAGTCGGCGAGCCTGTCGCCGCAACACGCCGTACGCCGGCATGGAGCTGCCCGGGCGGGTGGTGGCGACGTTCCTCCGCGGCCGGGCCACGGTGCTGGACGGCAAGCTGCAGTGACCGGGGACGTGCCGGTCCGCCTCGGCGGGCTGGTCGTCGTCGCCGGGAGCCTGGTGGCCGGGCTGACGGTCGCCGGGCCCGGCGACCTCTACCCCTACGGCTCCCTCTACCCGTGGTGGACGTGGGTGCTGGTCGCGGCCGGTGCGGGTGCGGGCGCGGCGCTCGCGGTCGCCCCACGACCGCGGGTGCAGCGCCTGGCGCCGGCCGTGGCGCTGGTCGTGTGCGCCCAGCTCGCCGGTACCGGGGTGGTGGCGCGCAAGCACTGGTTGCCCGCACAGGGGATGGGTGGCGTGGGGAGCACGGACATCCCGCGCGCCGAGCAGCTCGCGGTCCTCATGGCCCTCGGCGCGGGCGTCGCGACGCTGGCGGCGGCGGCCGTCCTGGCGGGCTCCGGCGGGCTCGGACGTCGGTACTGGACGCGCGGGTCGTGGCTGCCGTTGGTCGCGGCCGCGCTGGTCGTCGTGGTGCTCCCGGCGGTCCTCGCGCAGGAGATCGGGGGACCGACCCTCACCACGTGGGGTGCGGCGGGCCTCCTGTACGCCGGCCCGTGGGCCGTTGCCTTGGCGGCATCGGCCTGGGCCCGGGCCGACACGGCGGTGGCGCTCGTCCTCACGGTCACCGGGGCAGCCGCGCTGGCTGCGGTGGGCCCGCAGATGCCGGACCTGTTCACGGCCGGCAACGACCTGGTCTTCGTGCCCGTGGCAGCGGCGATGGGGGTGCTGGTGGCCAGGCTCCTCCGGACGCCACGCGGGGTCGTCGAGTCGTGAGTGGCGCGACCCCCGACGGACCCGCACTGAGTCGTCGCCGGCTCCTGGTCGGAGGGGCCGGGGTGGTGCTCGTGGGCGGCGCGGCCGCCGCGATCTGGGCCACGCCGCCCGACCCGCGGAACGTGCTGGGCCACGAGGAGTGGTTCGTGCCCGACGCGGACGAGGGCGAGGTGCGGGTCGAGACCGTGGCCTCGACGGCGATGGGCGGCGAGGTCGGACTCTTCACTGCGGTCCCGGCCGGCCACGGCAACGGCGCCGGTCTCCCGGTGGTGGTCGTGCTGCACGGTGCCAGCGCCACCGTGGACGAGTTCGAGGAGTTCGGGTTCCCGCAGTTCGTGACCGCGGCCGTCGAGGCGGGGGCACCGCCGTTCGTGCTCGTCGGTCCCGAGGACGGACCCAGCGGCTGGGTGGCCGACGGCGACGTCGACCCGCCGGCGTTCCTGCGCGACGAGCTGCCGGCGCTGCTGGCGCAGCGGGGGTACGACGCCGGGCGGATCGCGGTGTGGGCCTGGTCGCGCGGCGGGTACGGCGCCCTGCGCCTGGCCCTCGACACGCCCGACTACGCGCGGGCCTGGGCGCTGTTCAGCCCGGCCGTCACCGAGGACGACCCCACGCTCGCCGACCTGACCGCGCTGGACGGCGTACCCGTGGGCGTGTGGTGCGGGACGGACGACGCCTTCTACCCGGCCGTCCGCGCCGTGGCCGACCGGCTGCCGCAGCCGCCGGACCCGGCGGTCTACGAGCACGGAAGGCACACGCGGGTCTTCTGGAACGACCACACCCTGGAGGCCTTCGCCTGGCTCGCGGCCGCACTCGGTCCCGCTGACTCGTGAGTCAGTAACGAATCGGGAGCGATAGCCCGTTCTGGGGGATCACAACGGCCGGTCGGTCTGGCACACTCCCGCGCAACGACCCCGAACCGGAGGTGGCGCCCATGCGCATCCGATCTCTCCTCTGGCCGTCTTCGTGGCACTCCTCGCTCGCGGTGCTCGTCGCGTGCGGCGGCGACAGCGACAGCGACAGCGGCAGCGACGCCACAGGCCAGCGACAGCAGCGAGACGGCTGCCGCCGCCGGCGACACGGTCTGCGCGGGGGACGTCACCGACCTGCTGGCCGAGATCTGCGACAAGGGCACGCTCACGGTCTCGACCGACCCGGCCTACCCGCCGCAGTCCTCGCTCAACGAGCAGACCGGCGACTACGAGGGCTTCGACATCGACGTCGCCACCGAGATCGCGAAGCGGCTGGGCGTCGACGTCGCGTGGGAGGCGCCCTCGTGGGACGTCATCACCGCGGGCAGCTGGAACGGTCGCTGGGACACCACCGTCGGCTCGATGACGCCGACCAACGACCGGCAAGAGGTCCTCTACTTCACCGAGCCCTACAACTACACGCCTGCGGTGGTCGTGGTCGGGGCCGACAACGACGACGTCAGCGACCTCAGCACCGATCTGGACGGCAAGAAGATCGGGGTCTGCGCCGGCTGCACCTACGAGCAGTTCCTCAACAAGGAGCTCGCCATCGACGGCTACACCTTCGACTTCATCATCGACGACGCCGAGGTCTCCGGCTACGACACCGACACCACCGCGCTGCAGGACCTCGCCAACGGCCGCGCTCGACGCCGTCATCACCTCGGTGACCACCGCCCAGGGCTACATCGACGCCGGCAACCCGGTGAAGATCGTCGGCGACCCGGTCTTCTACGAGCCGCTCTCCGTCGGCTTCGACAAGAGCTCCGACCCGTCGTCGGAGAGCCTCTACGAGGCGGTGGACGGCATCGTCGCGCGAGATGCACGAGGACGGCACGCTCACCACGATGTCGGAGCAGTGGTACGGCCTGGACCTCACCACCCAGCAGTGACGCGGACCTGGCGCCATGGCTGACGCGTGGGAGCGGGTCCAGCTCGCCTCCGCGCGGGTGCCGTTCCGGCTGAAGGTCGCGGTCGTCTGGGTGGTGCTCTTCGCCGTGCTCGCGCTTCGTCGGCAACGCCGCCGGCTTCGACGTCCAGTGGATCCGCGACAACTTCCGCTACATCCTCGGCGGGCTCCGCTACACGATGGTCATCGCCGTCAGCGGCATCGTGCTGGCCATCGTGCTGGCCCTGCTCGGCGCCCTGGCGCGCCTCTCGCGCAACCCGGTGGCGTACGCCGTCGCCGGCTTCTACGTGTCGTTCTTCCGCGGCACCCCGCTGATCGTGCAGATGTTCCTGCTCTACCTCGCGCTGCCGCCCGTCGGTCGCAACCTCGCGGCGGAGTACGCCTGGCTGCCGGAGGGCTTCGACCAGGCGCTGGTCCTCGATGCCGCGACCGCCGGCACGATCGCGCTCGGCCTCAACTACGGCGCCTACATGACCGAGATCTTCCGGGCCGGCATCCAGTCCGTGGCCGGCGGCCAGGGCGAGGCGGCCGACGCGCTGGGCATGACGTACGGGCAGAAGATGCGCAAGGTGGTGCTGCCGCAGGCGTTCCGGGTGATCATCCCGCCCACCGGCAACGAGTTCATCGCGATGATGAAGGACACCGCGCTCGTCTCGTTCCTGGGTGTCACCATCGCCAGCGCCGAGGTCTTCCGCCGGTCCCAGCTGGTCGGCAAGGCCGACTTCAAGAACCTCGAGGCCTACGTCGCCGCCGCGCTCGTCTACTGGGGCCTCACCGTGCTGTTCACGTTCTTCCAGTCCCGGCTCGAGAAGCGGATCGGCCGCGGGTACGACCGGGCGCACGTGGCACGGGCCATGCAGGCCGCGGCGGAGCAGGGTCAGCCACATGGAGGTGCGAGCGTGAGCGCCGACGTCGTGGTCCGGATCGACGGGCTGCACAAGAGCTTCGGCCAGCTCGACGTGGTGCGCGGGGTCGACATGGAGGTCCACCGCGGCGAGGTGGTGGTCATCTTCGGGCGGTCCGGCTCCGGCAAGTCCACGGTGCTGCGCTGCGTGAACTTCATCGAGGACCCCACCGCGGGATCGATCGAGGTGGCCGGCATCCGGCTCGAGGGCGGGCACCGCACCCGGCGCAAGCGCGAGCAGATCCGCCAGCTGCGGCTGCACGTCGGCATGGTCTTCCAGCAGTTCAACCTGTTCCCCAACATGACGGTGCTCGACAACGTCCTCTGCGCCCCCCGCTGCGCCGGACGGAGCACCGCCGAGGTCACCAAGCGGGCCAAGGACCTCCTCGACCGGGTCGGCCTGGCCGACAAGGCGGGGGAGCACCCCATCCGGCTCTCGGGCGGCCAGCAGCAGCGCGTCGCCATCGCCCGCGCGCTCGCGATGGAGCCCGACGTGATGCTCTTCGACGAGCCGACCTCGGCGCTCGACCCGGAGCTCACCGGTGAGGTGCTCTCGGTCATGAAGACGCTCTCCACCGACCTGCACATGACGATGATGGTGGTCACCCACGAGATGGGCTTCGCCCGCGAGGTCGCCGACCGGATGGCGTTCTTCCACGAGGGCCGGATCCTCGAGGAGGGCGCGCCCGCAGCAGCTGATCGAGGCGCCGGCCCACGCCGAGACGCGGGCCTTCCTCGACGCCGTGCTCTGACGACCGGCGTCCGCGCCGCCCGGGTGACCTTCGGCCCTGACCAGGCCCGTCGTCGACCAGCAGGGTGGAACCGGGGTCAACCCAGCCCGCGGAGACGCCGCGGCCGGAACCCCCGAGGAGGTTCCACCATGAAGGCACTCGTCTACCACGGTCCCGGCCAGCAAGGCGTGGGAGGAGGTGCCGGACCCCACCGATCCAGCAGCCGACCGATGCGATCGTCCGGATCGACACCACCACCATCTGCGGCACCGACCTGCACATCCTCAAGGGCGACGTACCCGCCGTCACCGACGGCCGGATCCTCGGTCACGAGGGCGTCGGCACCATCGTCGAGACCGGCTCGGCCGTCTCCACCTTCGAGGTCGGCGACCGGGTGATCATCTCCTGCATCAGCGCCTGCGGCGCGTGCTCCTACTGCCACCAGGGCCTCTACGCGCACTGCCTGGCCGACGAGGGCGCCTCCGGCATCGGCTGGATCTTCGGTCACCTCATCGACGGCACCCAGGCCGAGCTCGTCCGCGTCCCGTTCGCGGACAACTCGCTCTACAAGGTGCCCGAAGGCGTCTCCGACGATGCCGCCGTGATGCTCTCCGACATCCTGCCCACCGGCTTCGAGATCGGCGTCCGCTACGGCCAGGTCAAGCCCGGTGACGTCGTCGCCGTCGTCGGCGCGGGCCCCGTCGGCCTGGCCGCGATGATGACCGCCGGCCTGTACGGCGCCGTCGCGGGTGATCGCCCTCGACCTCGACCCGAACCGGCTCGACCAGGCCCTCGGCTTCGGCGCGACGGACGTGGTCAACAGCGGTGACTCCGACTGGCTGGAGCAGGTCACGGCGATGACCGACGGCTTCGGCGTCGACGTGGCCATCGAGGCCGTCGGCATCCCCGACACCTTCACCGCCTGCACCCGGATGGTCCGCCCCGGAGGGCACGTGGCCAACGTGGGCGTGCACGGCAAGGCCGTCGACCTGGCCCTCCAGGACCTGTGGATCTCGGACATCGCGATCACCATGGGCCTGGTCAGCACCTCGACGACGCCGATGCTGCTCAAGCTGGTCGCCCAGCACAAGCTGGAGGCCGAGAAGTTCGCGACCCACCACTTCACCCTCGACCAGATCCTCGAGGCCTACGAGACCTTCGGCGCCGCCGCCGACACCAAGGCCCTCAAGGTCGTGATCCGGCGCTGACCGGTTCCGAGTGGTCGCGGTCGGTGCCGGCGTGCGCGCGCACGCCGGCACCGACCAGGGCCTTCTCCGGTGACGCCCGCGGGGGGTAGGTTCAACTGCCCACGCCGTCTCGGAGGTTCTCGTGCGTCTCTCTCGCCCCCTGTCCCTGGTCGCCTGCGCCGCTGCGCTCGCCCTCGTCGGCGGCCCCGCCGTCACCTCCGCGGGCGCCCAACCGGCCGCCAAGCCCGGCGGCGCGGGGTCGACGGGGACCGCCGCGGTCTTCATGGTCAACCCCGTGCAGTCCAGCGGCGACCAGTCGCTCAGCGACCAGGACGACGCCGCCGGCGCCGTGCCGGCCTCGGCGTACGCCACCGTCCAGCTGCGCAACCTCGACGGCTCCGGCTACCTGCGCGGCGCCTGGGCGGTCGTCGACTCAGCAACCGGTACGCCGGCGTACTCGACGACCAACACCTTCCGCTACGACCGGCACCAGGACCAGTTCGAGCAGGTGATGGCCTACTTCTGGGTCAACCAGGCCCAGGAGTACCTCCAGTCACTGGGCTTCGGCAGCACCTTCCCGGGGATCCTGAAGGCAGCCGTTCTCGGTCAAGGTCGACCAGTACGGCGGCGACAACAGCTACGAGACCTCCAAGCCGTTCCGGATCCGGCTCGGCAAGGGCGGGGTCGATGACGCCGAGGACGCCGAGGTGATCGTCCACGAGTACGGCCACGCCGTGCACCAGAGCCAGGTCCCGGGCTTCGGCGCCAGTCTCGACGCCGGATCGATCGGCGAGGCCTTCGGCGACTACCTCGGCGTGAGCGTCGGGCTGGCCGCCGCCCGGCAGTACGGCTGGCCGGTGCGCGCCGAGGCGGCGTGCCCGATGGACTGGGACGCGACCTCCTACACCGATGCACCGCACTGCATCCGCCGCTTCGACACCGGCCTGACGGTGGCCACGCGCGGCAACGAGGTGCACTACGACGGCCAGATCTGGAGCCAGGCGCTCTGGGAGATCCGCCGGGGCTACGTCGCACTCGGGCTGGGCACCCGGCGGCTGGGACACGACCCTCATCGACTCGCAGTTCGGCTACGCCGCGGGCACGTCGTTCGGCGCCGCCGCGCAGCAGACCTACCAGCTCGCACTCGCCCGCGACGGCAAGGCAGCCGCCACACTGGTCAAGGAGCGGTTCGCGGCCCGCGGCATCACCTTCTGAGCCGCGCAGGCGCGTGGAATCGCCGGTGTGGACGGGTCCGACCGGCTGGTCGCGCCGCTGGTAGGGTCGCTGGCGTTCGGCATCCTTTAACCACCGTCCCGTGAGGCGGAGAAGGAGACTCGGCTTGCCAGACGCATGCCCCCGCACCAGCGATCCTCGTCCTCGAGGACGGTCGCACCTTCCACGGCGAGACCTACGGCGCCGAGGGCGAGACCTTCGGCGAAGCGGTCTTCAACACCGGCATGACCGGCTACCAGGAGACGCTCACCGACCCGTCGTACCACCGCCAGGTCGTCGTGATGACCGCGCCGCACATCGGCAACACCGGCGTCAACGACGAGGACCCCGAGTCCTCGAGGATCTGGGTGGCCGGCTACGTCGTCCGCGACCCCGCCCGGGTGCCCAGCAGCTGGCGCTCCCGGCGCAGCCTCGACGACGAGCTCCGGGCCCAGGGCGTGGTCGGCATCTCCGGCATCGACACCCGCGCGCTGACCCGGCACCTGCGCGAGCGCGGCGCGATGCGGGTCGGCATCTCCTCGACCGAGACCGACGCCGCTGTGCTGCTCGAGCGGGTGCGCCAGCAGGACGAGATGGCCGGCGCCGAGCTGGCCGGCGAGGTGTCCACGGGCGAGACGTACGTCGTCCCCGCGATCGGCGAGAAGCGGCTCACCGTCGCCGCCCTCGACCTCGGCATCAAGGCGATGACCCCGCACCGGATGGCCGAGCGCGGCATCGAGGTGCACGTGCTGCCGGCCACCGCGACCATCGACGACGTGCGCGCGGTCGGCGCGGACGGGCTGTTCTACTCCAACGGCCCCGGCGACCCGGCCGCGACGACCAGCCAGGTCGAGCTGCTGCAGGACGCGCTGGCCGAGGGCATCCCCTACTTCGGGATCTGCTTCGGCAACCAGCTGTTCGGCCGGGCCCTCGGCTTCGGCACCTACAAGCTCAAGTACGGCCACCGCGGCATCAACCAGCCCGTCATGGACCGCACCACCGGCAAGGTCGAGGTGACCGCGCACAACCACGGCTTCGCGGTCGACGCGCCGCTCGACGCGCCCACCGAGACGCCGTACGGCGTGGCGACGGTGAGCCACGTCTGCCTCAACGACGACGTGGTCGAGGGGCTGGAGCTGCGCGACGCCGAGGGCGACGCTCACGGCGTTCTCGGTCCAGTACCACCCCGAGGCGGCCGCCGGCCCGCACGACGCGGCGTACCTCTTCGACCGGTTCGTCGACCTGATGGCGGCGCCGTTCGAGACGGCGCTGGCGCGCCAGGACCCCCAGCGACGCGCCGAACCGCGCCGACGGAGAGACCGCTGATGCCCAAGCGCGACGACATCAAGTCGCGTGCATGGTGATCGGCTCGCGGGCCGATCATCATCGGCCAGGCCTGCGAGTTCGACTACTCCGGCACCCAGGCCTGCCGGGTGCTCATGGCCGAGGGCATCCGGGTGGTCCTGGTCAACTCCAACCCGGCGACGATCATGACCGACCCGGAGTTCGCGGACGCGACGTACATCGAGCCGATCACGCCCGAGTTCGTCGAGAAGGTGATCGAGAAGGAGCGCCCCGACGCGCTGCTCGCCACCCTGGGCGGGCAGACCGCGCTCAACACCGCGATGGCGCTCGACGCGGCCGGCGTCCTGGAGAAGTACGGCGTCGAGCTGATCGGCGCCTCGATCGAGGCGATCGACCGCGGCGAGAACCGGCAGATCTTCAAGAAGATCGTCGAGGACCTCGGCGGCGAGGTGGCGCGCAGCGTCGATCTGCCACTCGATGGAGGACTGCCTCGCGGCGGTCGAGGAGCTCGGCTACCCGGTCGTCGTCCGGCCCAGCTTCACCATGGGCGGCACCGGCTCCGGCATGGCCCACGACGAGACCGACCTGCGCCGGATCGCCGGCGCCGGGCTGCAGGCCAGCCCGACCACCGAGGTGCTCCTCGAGGAGTCGATCCTCGGCTGGAAGGAGTACGAGCTCGAGGTCATGCGCGACACCAAGGACAACGTGGTGATCGTGTGCTCGATCGAGAACCTCGACCCGATGGGCGTGCACACCGGCGACTCGATCACGGTCGCGCCGGCGATGACGCTCACCGACCGCGAGTACCAGCAGCATGCGCGACCTCTCGATCGGCATCATCCGCTCGGTCGGCGTCGACACCGGCGGCTGCAACATCCAGTTCGCGGTCAACCCGCGCGACGGCCGGCTGATCGTCATCGAGATGAACCCGCGGGTCTCCCGGTCCAGTGCGCTGGCGTCGAAGGCGACCGGCTTCCCGATCGCCAAGATCGCGGCCAAGGTCGCGATCGGCTACACGCTCGACGAGATCCCCAACGACATCACCATCCGCGCGGACGGGCAGAGCACCCCGGCGGCGTTCGAGCCGACCCTCGACTACGTCGTGGTGAAGGTGCCGCGGTTCGCCTTCGAGAAGTTCCCGGCCGCCGACCACGCAGCTGACCACGCACATGAAGTCGGTGGGCGAGGCGATGGCGATCGGCCGCAACTTCACCGAGGCGCTCCAGAAGGCGCTGCGCTCGCTGGAGAAGGCCGACGCCGTCTTCGACTGGCACCAGGAGTGGGTCGACCTCGACAAGGACGCGCTGCTCGAGGAGATCACGGTCCCGCACGACGGCCGGCTCAAGAAGGTGATGGACGCGCTGCGGGCCGGTGCGACCGCCCGAGGAGGTGCTTCGCGGCGACCCACATCGACCCGTGGTTCGTCGACCAGCTGCTGCTGATCAACGAGGTCGCGGCCGAGGTGACCGCTGCGGCCGAGCTCACCCCGGCGATCCTGCGCAGGGCCAAGCGGCACGGCTTCTCCGACGCCCAGATCGGCAAGATCCGCGGGATGACCGCCGACGTGGTCCGCGGGGTCCGGCACGCGCTCGGCATCCGGCCGGTCTTCAAGACCGTCGACACCTGCGCCGCCGAGTTCGCGGCGGCGACGCCGTACCACTACTCGTCCTACGACGAGGAGACCGAGGTCGCGCCGCGCGAGAAGCCGGCGGTGATCATCCTCGGCTCCGGTCCCAACCGGATCGGGCAGGGCATCGAGTTCGACTACTCGTGCGTGCACGCGTCGATGGCGCTGTCCGAGGCCGGCTACGAGACCGTGATGGTCAACTGCAACCCCGAGACCGTCTCGACCGACTACGACACCTCCGACCGGCTCTACTTCGAGCCGCTGACCCTCGAGGACGTGCTCGAGATCGTGCACGCCGAGCAGCAGGCCGGCCCGGTGGCCGGGCGTGATCTGCCAGCTCGGCGGCCAGACGCCGCTCGGGCCTGGCCCAGGGGCTCGAGGACAACGGCGTGCCGATCGTCGGCACCTCGCCGGGCGCGATCCACCTCGCCGAGGAGCGCGGCGCCTTCGGGCGGGTGCTGGCCGAGGCCGGGCTGCCCGCGCCCAAGCACGGGCTGGCCACGTCGTACGCCGAGGCGCGGGCGATCGCCGCCGAGATCGGCTACCCGGTGCTGGTCCGGCCGTCGTACGTCCTCGGCGGCCGCGGCATGGAGATCGTCTACGGCGACGAGGCGCTCGAGGGCTACATCGCACCGGGCCACCGCAGATCAGCCCCGAGCACCCGGTGCTGGTCGACCGGTTCATCGACGACGCGGTCGAGATCGACGTCGACGCGCTCTTCGACGGCGAGGAGCTGTTCCTCGGCGGCGTCATGGAGCACATCGAGGAGGCCGGCATCCACTCCGGCGACTCCTCGTGCGCGCTGCCGCCGATCACCCTGGGCGACGTCGGAGATCGAGCGGATCCGCGAGGCCACCGAGGCGATCGCCCGCGGCGTCGGCGTGCGCGGGCTGCTCAACATCCAGTACGCGCTGGGCGCCGACATCCTCTACGTGCTCGAGGCCAACCCGCGGGCCTCGCGGACCGTGCCGTTCGTCTCCAAGGCGACCGCGACGCCGCTGGCCAAGGCGGCGGCCCGGATCATGCTCGGCGAGACCATCGCCGAGCTGCGTGGCGCCGGGCTGCTGCCCGCGACGGGCGACGGCGGCACGCTGCCGGCCGACCAGCCGATCGCGGTCAAGGAGGCGGTGATGCCGTTCAACCGGTTCCGCACCCCCGACGGCCTGCAGGTCGACACCGTGCTCGGGCCCGGAGATGAAGTCGACCGGCGAGGTGATGGGGCTCGACGCCGACTTCGGCTCGGCCTTCGCCAAGTCCCAGGCCGCGGCGTACGGCTCGCTCCCGCTGCCACCGACGGATCGAGCGGGCCGGGTCTTCGTGTCGATGGCCAACCGCGACAAGCGCACGATGATCTTCCCGATCAAGGTGCTGGCCGACATGGGCTTCGAGATCCTGGCCACCCAGGGCACCGCCGAGGCGCTGCGCCGCAACGGCGTGCGCGGCGACGGTCGTGCGCAAGCACTTCGAGGGTGCCGGGCGAGGGCGACCAGCGCACCACCGTCCAGCGGATCCTCGACGGCGACATCGACCTGGTGGTCAACACCCCGTACGGCTCGGCGGGTGGCGGCGCGGCGCGCATCGACGGCTACGAGATCCGCACCGCGGCGGTGATGGCGAACATCCCGTGCATCACCACGGTCCAGGGGCTCGGCGCCGCGGTGCAGGGGATCGAGGCGACCGATCCGCGGCTCGATCGGGGTGCGGTCGCTCCAGGACTGGTTCGGCTGAGGTGACCGCGCGTGACGCATCGCTCCTGTTCGACCACGGCTTCACCCGGATCGACCCCGAGAGGGCGCACCGGCTCGGCTTCCGGGCGGTCCGGGCGGCGCGGCCGGTGCTGGCCCGGCGGCGTACGCCGGGCCGACCGGTCACCGCGATGGGGCTGACCTTCCCCAACGTGCTCGGCCTGGCCGCCGGCTTCGACAAGAACGCCGTGGGCATCGACGCGCTCGGCGCGCTGGGCTTCGGCCACGTCGAGGTCGGCACGGTCACCGGCGAGCCGCAGCCCGGCAACGAGAAGCCACGGCTGTTCCGGCTCACCGCCGACCGGGCGGTGGTCAACCGGATGGGCTTCAACAACGACGGTGCCGAGGTGGTCGCGGCCCGGCTCGCCGCGCGGGGCCGCCGCCCGGCGGACCCGGTGCTCGGCGTCAACATCGGCAAGACGAAGGTGGTGCCCGAGGACGACGAGGCGCGTGCTCGACGACTACGAGCGTCGCGCCCGGCTGCTCGCGCCGCACGCCGACTACCTGGTCGTCAACGTCAGCTCGCCCAACACGCCGGGGCTGCGCAGCCTGCAGTCGGTCGAGAAGCTCGCAGCCGCTGCTCGAGCACGTCCGCGGTACGCCGACGGTCGCGGCCGACCGCCGGGTCCCGCTGCTGGTCAAGATCGCCCCGGACCTCGCCGACGAGGACGTGCTGGCCGTCGCCGACCTGGCCACCGCGATCGACCTCGACGGGATCATCGCGACCAACACCACGATCTCGCGCGCCGGGCTGGCCTCCACGCCGGCGCGAGGTCGAGGCGGCCGGCGCCGGCGGACTGTCCGGCCGGCCGCTGACGACCCGCTCGCTGGAGGTGCTGCGGCTGCTCCGCGGCCGGGTCGGCGACGCGCCTCACCCTGGTCGGGGTCGGCGGCATCACCACCGTCGAGGACGCGCGGGCCCGGCTCGACGCCGGGGCCGACCTGCTGCAGGGCTACACGGCGTTCATCTACGAGGGGCCGGGCTGGCCCCGCCGGATCGTCAAGGGAGTCTGCAGTGACCGTTCGGAGCCCGTTTCGCCGCCGCCCTCGAGGCCCGCGGCCCGCTCTGCGCCGGGATCGACCCGCACGCCGGGCTGCTGGCCGAGTGGGGGCTGCCCGACGACGTCGGCCGGGCTGGAGCGGTTCGCGCTGACCGCCGTCGAGGGGCTGGCGCCGCACGTCGCGGTGGTCAAGCCGCAGTCGGCGTTCTACGAGCGGTTCGGCAGCCGCGGGATCGCGGTGCTGGAGCGGGTGGTCGCCGAGTCCCGGGCCGCCGGCGCGCTGGTGCTGCTGGACGTCAAGCGCGGCGACATCGGCTCGACCACCCAGGCGTACGCCGACGCCTACCTCGACCCGCGCCTCGCCGCTGGCGGCGGACGCGATCACCGCGTCGCCCCTACCTCGGCTTCGGCTCGCTCGACCCGATGGTCGACACCGCCCGCAAGCACGACGCCGGGCTGTTCGTGCTCGCGCTGACCTCCAACAAGGAGGGGCCGGAGGTGCAGCACGCCCGCACCGACGACGGCGGGCTGGTCGCCGGGCCGGATGCTCGACCACCTGCGCGCCCTCAACGCGGGGGAGGAGCCGCTCGGCTCGTTCGGCGCGGTCATCGGCGCCACCATCGGCGAGAGCCGACGCTCGACTTCGACTTCAACGGCCCGATCCTGGCGCCCGGGCTTCGGCGCCCAGGGCGGCACCGTCGCCGACATCCGGCGGATCTTCGGCAGCGCCGTCGCCGCGGTCACGCCGAGCTCGTCGCGCGAGCTGCTCCGCCGGGGCCCGTCGGTCGACCGCGATGCGCGACGAGGCGCTGCGCCTCAACGACGAGCTGCGGGCGTGAGGTTCGGCCACCCGTGGCCGCACCGCCTGGCTCTGCTGCTCGCCGCGGCCTGCTCATCGACCGGCTGCGCCGACCAGAAGGAGAAGTACTGCGACGCGGTCAAGGACCACCAGCAGGAGCTCGGCGAGGTGCTCGGCGACGGCGGCCCGGACGCGCTGCTGAAGGCGCTGCCGATCTTCCGCGACCTGGCCGACGAGGCGCCCGACGACATCCGCGACGAGTGGCGGACCGTGATCGACGCGGTCGAGGGGCTCGCAGCAGGCGCTGGACGACGCCGGGGTCGACCCGGCGACGTACGACCGGGACCACCCGCCGGCGGGCTGAGCCAGGCCGACCAGGACGCGATCGACGCCGCGGCCCGCCGGCTGACGAGCGAGCAGACGGTCGCGGCGTTCAACGGCGTCGACCAGCAGGCCAAGGACGTGTGCGGGACACCGCTGCAGGTCTGACCGGTCTCGAAGCGGTCTCGCTCCGCACGCTCGATTGCCGCGCGCGCGGGAACGTGGCTATGTTGAGCAGACACGCTCCCTCCCCTCGCGTAGCACGAAGGACCCCGGACCGTGGCTCTGCCCCCGCTCACTCCCGAACAGCGACAGGCGGCCCTCGAGAAGGCCGCGGCCTCTCGACGGGAACGCGCCGAGGTGAAGAACCGGCTCAAGAACGCCGGCGCCTCGATCTCCGAGGTCCTCGCCGAGGGCCACGAGGAACGAGGTCATCGGCAAGATGCGGGTCGTCGACCTGCTGCAGTCGATGCCGGGCCTGGGCAAGGTCCGCGCCAGGCAGACGATGGAGCGGCTCGGCATCGCCGAGAGCCGCCGGGTCCGCGGCCTCGGCACCAAGCAGGTCGCCGCCCTCCAGCGAGAGTTCGGGACGAACTGAGGGACGAAGTTCGTCCCGGAGCAATTCGAGGGTTGAGCGGGCCGTCCGACCGAGGAACGAGGTCGGAACCGGCCCAGTCGAAACCACCGCAACGACGGCTGGAAAGTGAGCACGGTGTCAGGTCCCACCGCAGGCTGCGGAGATCTCGACAGGCTCGATCGGCGGTGGTCGCCACATGACTGAGCCGCGAGCGCCGCCGCCGTCTCGTCGTCCTGGCCGGCCCACCGCCGTCGGCAAGGGCAGCGTCGCGGCCGACATCCGCGAGCACCACCCCGAGGTCTGGATCTCGGTCTCCGCGACCACCCGGGCAGCCGCGGCCGGGCGAGGTGAACGGCGTCCACTACTGGTTCGTCTCCGACGAGGAGTTCGACCGGATGATCGCCGAGGACGACCTGCTCGAGTGGGCGGTCGTGCACGGCCGCAACCGCTACGGCACGCCGCGCCAGCCGGTCGACCTGGCCCTGGCCTCCGGCCACCCGGCGATGCTCGAGATCGACCTCCAGGGCGCCCGCCAGGTCCGGGAGACGATGCCGGAGGCGCTGTTCGTCTTCCTGGAGCCGCCGTCGTGGGAGGAGCTGGTCCGCCGGCTGGTCGGCCGCGGCACCGAGGACGAGGCCGAGCGCGAGCGGCGGCTGGCCACCGCGCGCGAGGAGCTGGCCGCGCAGGCGGAGTTCGACGTGAGCATCGTCAACCGTGAAGTTCACGCTGCTGCGGAGGAGTTGGTAGCCTTGATGGAGCCGGACCAGGGCGACAGCGTCTGATCGCTGGGCCCCCTGAGCATCGACCCGTCCACCGAGGCGCCGAACGAGACCTAAGAGGCTCACGCGTGTCTGCCCCCCACATCGATGCCGAGGGTGTCACCAACCCCTCGATCGACGACCTGCTCACCAAGACCGACAGCAAGTACAAGCTGGTCCTCTACAGCGCCAAGCGCGCCCGGCAGATCAACGCCTACTACTCCCAGCTCGGCGAGGGCCTGCTGGAGTACGTCGGCCCGCTCGTCGACACCCACGTCCAGGAGAAGCCGCTCTCGATCGCGCTGCGCGAGATCAACGACGACCTGCTGACCTGCGAGGACGTCGACCCGGCCGAGCTGGCCGCCGAGGAGGCCGCGGCCAAGGCCGCCGCCGCCGACGCGGGCGACGCCTGAGCCGCTCGGAGCTCCACCTGAGCGCGCGTCGTTCTCGGGGTCTCCGGGGGCATCGCGGCCTACAAGGCCGCGGAGCTGCTGCGCCGGTTCACCGAGTCCGGCCACGACGT
The DNA here is from genome assembly GCA_963791175.1 of uncultured Actinomycetota bacterium. GTDB lineage: Bacteria > Actinomycetota > Actinomycetes > Propionibacteriales > Nocardioidaceae > Nocardioides. Next base: position 2,248,070 of record CAWBRC010000001.1, on the reverse strand, counting down.
CACCGTCGTGCCCACCGCGGCCGCGCTGCAGTTCGTCGGCGCGCCCGACCTGGGCGGCGCTGTCCGGCAAGCCGGTCTCCACCGAGGTCTGGGAGGACGTCCACGAGGTCCCGCACGTCCGGATCGGCCAGTCGGCCGACCTGGTCGTGGTGGCTCCGGCCACCGCCGACCTGCTGGCCAAGGCCGCGCACGGCATGGCCGACGACCTGCTCACCAACACCCTGCTGACCGCGCGCTGCCCGGTGGTGTTCGCGCCCGCGATGCACACCGAGATGTGGGAGCACGCCGCCACCCGGGCCAACGTCGCGACGCTGCGCGAGCGCGGCTGCCTGGTCATCGAGCCGGCCGAGGGCCGGCTCACCGGTGCCGACTCCGGCAAGGGCCGGCTGCCCGACCCCGACGAGATCTTCGACGTCTGCGTCGACGTGCTCGCCCGCGGCGTCGGCGCGCCCGACCTGGCCGGCCGCCAGGTCGTGGTCTCGGCCGGCGGCACCCGCGAGTACCTCGACCCGGTCCGCTTCCTCGGCAACCGCTCCTCCGGGCTGCAGGGCTACGCGCTGGCCCGGGCCGCCGCCTCCCGCGGCGCCGAGGTGACCCTGGTCGCCGCCAACACCGCGCTGCCCGACCCGGCCGGCGTCAAGGTGGTCCGCGTCGAGACCACCGAGCAGCTGCGCACCGAGGTGCTGGCCGCGGCGGCGTCCGCCGACGCCGTGGTGATGGCCGCCGCCCCGGCCGACTTCCGGCCGACCTCGGTCAGCGAGGCCAAGATCAAGAAGGCCGACGACGGCTCGGCGCCGCCGCTCGAGCTGACCCAGAACCCCGACATCCTCCGCGAGCTCAGCACCACCCGTCCCGCACCCGGGCGCGGTGATCGTCGGCTTCGCCGCCGAGACCGGCGACGCCACCGCCTCGGTCCTCGACCTCGCCCGGGCCAAGCTGGCCCGCAAGGGCTGCGACCTGCTCGTCGTCAACGACGTCAGCGGGGGAGCGGTGTTCGGGAGCCCCGAGAACGAGGCCGTCGTGCTCGGTGCCGACGGCTCGGCGACCGAGGTGCCGCGCGGCTCCAAGACCGCGCTGGCCCACGTCATTTGGGACGAAGTGGCCGCCAGGCTGCACGATTGACCCCGCGTCCGCCGTACGCCGAGACGGCGGTCCCGCGACTGCGAGACCACCGAATAGCGTGGGCGCAGCACCACGGAACGAACCAGGAGACAAGCACCGTGCCAGGACGTCTGTTCACCTCCGAGTCGGTGACCGAGGGTCACCCGGACAAGATCGCCGACCAGATCAGCGACTCGGTCCTCGACGAGATGCTGCGCCAGGACCCGCACAGCCGGGTCGCGGTCGAGACCCTGCTGACCACCGGCCTCGTGGTCGTCGCCGGCGAGGTCACCACCACCGGCTACGTCGACGTCAAGCAGGTCGTCCGCGACCGGATCCTCGACATCGGCTACGACTCCTCGCTCAAGGGCTTCGACGGCGCCTCCTGCGGCGTCATGGTCGCCATCGGCGGCCAGTCCGGCGACATCGCCCAGGGCGTGGACACCGGCCACGAGTGCGCGCACCGGCTCCGTGGACGCGATGGACAAGCAGGGTGCCGGCGACCAGGGGCTGATGTTCGGCTACGCCTGCGACGACACCGACGTGCTGATGCCGCTGCCGATCGTGATGGCCCAGCGCCTGGCCGAGCAGCTCACCGAGGTCCGCAAGGACGGCACGCTGCGACTACCTGCGCCCGGACGGCAAGACCCAGGTCACCGTCGAGTACGACGAGGACAACCGGCCGGTCCGCGTCGACACCGTGGTCCTCTCCTCGCAGCACTCCGAGGAGACCGAGCTCGACACCCTCGAGAGCCGACGTCAAGAAGCACGTCATCGACCCGGTGCTCGAGACCTTCGACCTGCCCTCCGAGGGCTACCGGCTGCTGGTCAACCCGACCGGCCGCTTCGTGGTCGGCGGCCCGATGGGCGACGCCGGCCTGACCGGCCGCAAGATCATCGTCGACACCTACGGCGGCATGGCCCGCCACGGCGGCGGCGCCTTCTCGGGCAAGGACCCGTCGAAGGTGGACCGCTCGGCGGCGTACGCCATGCGCTGGGTGGCCAAGAACGTCGTCGCCGCCGGGCTGGCCCGTCGCTGCGAGGCCCAGGTCGCCTACGCGATCGGCAAGGCCCAGCCGGTCGGTGTCTTCATCGAGACCTTCGGCACCGGCACCGCCTCCGACGAGGCGATCCAGAAGGCCGTGCTCGAGGTCTTCGACCTGCGCCCGGCGGCGATCATCCAGGACCTCGACCTGCTCCGCCCGATCTACGCGCAGACCGCGGCGTACGGCCACTTCGGCCGCGAGCTGCCCGGACTTCACCTGGGAGCGCACCGACCGCGCCGAGGCGCTCAAGGCCGCCGTCGTCGCGGGTTGACGCCGGCACGATCCCGGACCGCGAGGGCCGGTGGAACCCCCAGGTTCCGCCGGCCCTCCGGCGTTGGTCGGTCGGCTCCGGCGCACGGCCCGATCTGACTATTCCCAGGATCGGGATCCCGTCTTAGGTTCGGTGGGCTCGGACCCACTCTTCTCTCATTCGGGAGCTCAACAGTGAATCGTGTTCCGCGTCTCTTGTTGTCCGTCGCCGCGTCGGCCGCCCTGGCCGCCGGCACCCTGGCCGTGACCGGGTCGCCCGGCTCCGCGGCCGCCGATGCCCGGTCGGCCGCCGCCTCTCGTCTCGAGGCCGACGCGTCCGGCTCCCTGACCCTCCGCTCCAGCGGTGGCGTCTACGACTTCGTCGGTGTGCCCGCGGGCGTCGAGCTCGACGACCCTGCGGTCTCGGCCTCGACCAGCGTCGCCGACGCGGCCGCGGCCCACCTGGCCCGCTACGGCGCGGCGTTCGGCGCTGCCCAGTCCGGCACCACCCTCACCGAGATGCGGGCCGGCGAGACCGTGGCCGGCGACGTCGTCCGCTACCAGCAGCACGTCGGCGGCCTGCCGGTCATGGCCGGCGAGCTCGTGGTGAGCCTGCGGCCGGACCGCGAGCTCTCCTCGATCCTGGCCAAGACCACCCGCGCCACGAAGGTGTCGGCCGCGACGGTCTCCTCCGCCACCGCCGCTGCCACGGCGCAGGCGGCGTTCCAGAAGTCGGCCGGCCAGGGTGCCGCCGCCGACGTCACCGCCCTGGGCCGCTGGGTCGTCGACCCGAGCCTCATCGGTGGCTCCGCCGCCGCGCCCGTCCGGACCGCGTGGCGGTTCGAGCTGCGCCGTGGCGAGGCCGAGCGCCAGGATGGTGCTGGTCGACGACCAGATCGGCGGCGTGCTGCTGAACACGAGCACTGATCAACCACGCCAAGAACCGCATCGTCTGCGACAACAACCACGTGGTCCGCGACCCGCACCGACAGCGACGAGGTGCCCTGCACCAACCCCGCCACGGCGGCACGTGTCGAGGGAGGCGCGGCCACGGGCGTCGCCGACGTCGACGTCGCCTACGACCTCGCCGGCGCGGTCTCACGACCACCTACGCCGGCATCGGCGTCGACCTCACCGACGCTCATCGGGCGCGACCCTCACCGGCGGCGGCAAGGCGCTGGCCCAGACCGTGCGGCTGCTGCTACGACCCCGCCGGCGGTGGCTGCCCCTACGCCAACGCGTTCTGGAACGGCGTCGCAGATGTACTACGGCACCGGGCTACGCCGTCGCGGACGACGTGGTCGGTCACGAGATGACCCACGGCGTCACCGAGCGCACCTCGAACCTCATCTACTGGGGCCAGTCCGGCGCGATGAACGAGTCGATCTCCGACATCATGGGCGAGATCGTCGACCACCGGAACGTCACCGGGGCCGACGTGCCCGCCACGGCCTGGGCGCTGGGCGAGGACCTGCCCGGCTTCCCGACGGGCATCCGCAACGTGCAGGACCCGACACGCTCAAGGGCGACCCGGACAAGACGTCGAGCCCGCTCTACGTCAAGGAGAGCTGCGTCAGCTCGTCAACTGCTACAACGACGAGGACGGCGTCCACAGCAACTCCGGCGTGGGCAACAAGACGTTCTACCTGGCCTCGCAGGGCGGCTCGTTCAACGGCCAGTCGATCACCGGCATCGACTCCGGTGACGCCAACCTGTCCAAGTCCGCCAAGCTCTGGCTGCTCGTCGACCAGACGCTGACCTCGGGCAGCGACTACGCCGACGAGGCCGCGGTCCTCGACCAGTCCTGCGCGACGCTGCAGGGCCAGGGCGCGATGACCGCGGCCAACTGCGCCGCGGTGCACCAGGCCACCCTGGCCACCGAGCTGCGGAACACCCCGGTGAACAACCCGCAGCCGGCCGACGCCACGGTGAGCTGCCCCGCGGGCGGCACGCCGCGCACGCTGTTCGACAGCGAGTCCGGGAACCCGGCCTCGAAGTTCACGGCGGGCGCCGGCTGGTCGCGCGACGGCATCGCGGGCTGGGGACCGGTCGCGCACAGCGCCCCGGCCTCGTGGGCGAACACCGAGTCCGACGCGATCGGACAGGCCAGCCTCACCGCGGTGAGCCCCGTGGCTCTGCCGGCCGGACAGGTGTCGTACTTGTACTTCCAGCAGTGGCGGGTGCTTGAGGCCGACACTGGTGGCTTCTACGACGGCGGCACCGTGGAGATCAACGGATCGCCCACCGCGGCCCTGCCCTGGGTCAACGGGCCGACGGACACCATCTACAACGGGTCCTTCGCCGACAACCCGATCAAGGGTCAGAAGGCGTTCGGAGGCGACAGCCGTGGCTACCTGGCCAGTCGGCTCGACCTGAGCTCCTTCGCAGGCCAGAACGTCAGCTCCCGGTTCACCGTCAACACCGACAGCACCGGGGCGTTCCTCGGGTGGGCCATCGACGATGTCCAGATCTACACCTGCGACCTCCCGAAGGTGGCGGCCGGCAAGCCGACGATCAAGGGCAAGGCCGTGGTCGGCAAGAAGCTGACCGCCAAACCGGGGTCGTGGACTCCGGCGGGTGTCACCTTTACCTACCAGTGGCTGCGCAACGGCAAGGTCATCAAGCATGCCACCGGGTCGAAGTACAGGCTGACCAGTAAGGACAAGGGCAAGAAGGTCTCGGTACGGGTGACTGGCAGCAAGTCCGGCTACGCGTCGGCGACCAACACCTCGAACCCCACCAAGAAGGTCAAGGCGAAGAAGAAGCACCACCACCACAGGTGAGGGTGCGGACCCGGGGGCGGTGACTGGTATCCATGTCGCCGTGCCCGGCCGATCGTCGGCCTCCGACCGCGACGAGTCCCGGGAGCAGCAGGAGCTGCTCCCGGGGCTCGTGCGTTCCCGGGTCCGGCCCACCCGGAAGGCGGCCGGCGGCGCCGAGCCGCTGGCCGAGGAGGAGCCGGTGGCGCGGGTGCTGGTCGACGTGCCGCTGGCCCACCTCGACCGCACCTTCGACTACGCCGTGCCGGCCTCGATGGCCGACGACGCGCGGCCGGGGGTCCGGGTCAAGGTGCGGTTCGCGGGTCGTGACGTCGACGGCTTCGTGCTCGACCGCGCCGCGGCCAGCGAGCACGGCGGCACGCTGACGCCGCTGCGCCGGGTGGTGAGCCCCGAGCCGGTGCTCGCGCCCCAGGTCGCGGCGCTGGCCGCCGACGCTCGCCGAGCGCTACGCCGGCACCCGCTCCGACGTGCTGCGGCTGGCCGTCCCGGCCCGGCACGCCGCCACCGAGAAGAAGGACTCGGTCGGCGCTCGACGCCGCCGCCGGCCTACGACGCCGGCGCCGCCGAGGCGGCCTGGGCGGCCCACGGGCCGGCGGCCGGCCTTCCTCGGGCACCTGGCCGCCGGAGGGGCGCCGCGCGCGGTCTGGAGCGCGGCGCCCGGCACCGACTGGCCGCGGCTGGTGGCGCACGCCGTGGCGGCGACCGTCGCGAGCGGGCGCGGCGCGCTGGTGGTCGTGCCCGACGGCAAGGACGTCGCGCGGGTCGACGCCGCGCTCACCGCGGTGCTCGGAGCCGACCAGCACGTCGTGCTCACCGCTGACGCCGGTCCGGCCAAGCGCTACCGCGACTTCCTGGCAGTCTCGCGGGGCCGGCGCCGGGTCGTGGTCGGCACCCGCGCCGCGGCGTTCGCCCCGGTCGCCGGGCTCGGGCTGGTCGTGATCTGGGACGACGGCGACGACCTGCACGCCGAGCCTCGCGCGCCGTACCCCCACGCCCGCGAGGTGCTGCTCCTGCGCGCCGAGCGTGAGGGGGCGGCCGCGCTCGTGGGCGGCTTCGCGATGAGCGTCGAGGCGGAGCAGCTGGTCCGCACGGGCTGGGCCCACCTGCTGGCGGCGTCCCGCGGGGTGCTGCGCGAGCGGGTCACCGACCTCGGTGGCCGGGGCCGACGAGCACGCGCTGGCCCGCGACCCGCTGGCCCGGGTGACCCGGGTGCCGACCGAGGTCGCACCGCACGATCCGCGACGCGCTGGCCGCCGGGCCGGTGCTGGTGCAGACCCCGCGCAGCGGGTACGCCGCGGCGCTGGCCTGCGAGCGGTGCCGCACCCCGGCGCGCTGCCGGGTCTGCGCCGGGCCGCTGGCGCTCGCGGTCGGCCACCGCGCCGCCGACCTGCCGCTGGTGCGGCACGGCCGACGAGGCGTGGGCCTGCCCGGAGTGCGGCCACCGCGGGCTGCGGGCGCCGGTGCGTGGGGGAGACCCGGACCGCCGAGGAGCTGGGCCGGGCCTTCGCCGGCACCGTGGTCCGCACGTCCGGCGGTGACCGGGTGCTGGCCACGGTCGACGACGAGCCGGCCATCGTGGTGGCCACGCCGGGCGCCGAGCCGGTGGCCGAGGGTGGCTACGCCGCGGTGGTCCTGCTCGACACCTGGCTGGTGCTCGGCCTGGCCCACCTGCGCGCCGAGGAGGAGGCGCTGCGGCGCTGGTCCAACGCGGTCGCCCTGGTCCGACCCGGCGGCCGCGCGGTGGTCGTCGGCGACCCGGCCCACCCGGCCGTCCAGGCGCTGGTCCGGTGGGACCCGGCCGGGTTCGCCGCCCGCGAGGCCGGGCAGCGCCGGGAGGCGCACCTCCCGCCGGCGTCCCGGCTGGCCACCATCACCGGCGAGCCCGGAGCGGTCGACGACGCGCTGACGCTGCTGGCGGCGCCGACCGGGTTCGAGGTGCTCGGGCCGGTCGCCGCACGGCGGCGACGGCGAGTCGCGCGCAGTGGTCCGGGTGCCGCGCGCGCACGGGGCCGAGCTGTCCCGGGCCCTCGGCGAGGTGCAGCGGGTCCGCTCGGCCCGCAAGCTCGACGCGGTCCGCATCCAGGTCGACCCGCCGACCCTGTGAGAGCCACGATCGGGCCGCTCCGAGACTCGCCGCGTGATCCAGCCCATCCGCCTCTTCGGCGACCCGGTGCTGCGCCAGCGCGCGGTCGAGGTCGTCGACTTCGACAAGGAGCTGCGCAAGCTCGTCGACGACCTCACCGACACGATGCTCGACGCGCCCGGGGCCGGGCTCGCGGCGCCGCAGATCGGCGTGGGGCTGCGGGTGTTCACCTGGAACGTCGACGGCGAGGTGGGCCACCTGGTCAACCCGCGTGCTGGACCTCTCCGAGGAGGAGCAGTTCGGCCCCGAGGGCTGCCTGTCGATCCCGCAGCTCTCCTTCGACTGCCACCGGGCCCTGCACGTCGTGGCCAAGGGCTTCGACGTGCACGGCGAGCCCGTCATCATCGAGGGCACCGAGCTGCTGGCCCGGGCGCTCCAGCACGAGACCGACCACCTCGACGGCGTCCTGTTCATCGACCGGCTCGACGACGAGACCCGCCGGGCCGCCAAGAAGGCGATCCGCGAGGCGGAGTGGTTCGGCGCTCGAGGCGCCGACGGTCAAGGTCTCGCCGCACCCGACCGGCGGGCTCGGCCGATGATCGGGCCGCGTTGAGGGTCGTCTTCGCCGGGACGCCCGAGGTCGCGCTGCCGAGCCTGCGCGCGATCGCGGACTCCGACCACGAGCTGGTCGGGGTGGTCACCCGCCCGGACGCGCCCGCCGGGCCGCGGCCGGCGGCTCACGCCCAGCCCGGTGGCGCAGCTGGCCGAGGAGCTCGGCGTACCGGTCCTCAAGCCGGACCACCCGCGCGACCCGGAGTTCCAGGCCGCGCTGCGCGAGCTGGCCCCCGACTGCTGCCCGGTGGTCGCCTACGGCGCCCTGCTGCCGCAGAGCGCCCTGGACATCCCCGCCGCACGGCTGGGTGAACCTGCACTTCTCCTGCCTGCCCGCCTGGCGGGGCGCCGCGCCCGTGCAGCACTCGATCTGGGCCGGCGACGAGGTGACCGGCGCGACGACGTTCCGCATCGTCAAGGAGATGGACGCCGGCCCGGCGTACGGCGTCATGACCGAGCGGGTCCGCGCCACCGACACCGCCGGCGACCTGCTGGCCCGGCTGGCCGAGGGCGGCGCCGGGCTGCTCGTGGCGACCCTCGACGGCATCGAGGACGGCAGCCTCGAGGCCCGGCCGCAGCAGGCCGAGGGCGACGTCGCTACGCACCCAAGATCACCGTCGAGGACGCGCACGTCGACTGGGACGAGCCGGCCGCCGGCGTGGACCGCCGGATCCGGGCCTGCACCCCCGCGCCCGGCGCCTGGACGACGTACGCCGGCACGCGGGTCAAGCTCGGACCGGTCACGCCCACCGACGAGCGGCTGCGCGCCGGGCGAGCTCCGGGTCGGCAAGGCCGAGGTGCTGGTCGGCACCGCCACCACGGCGGTCCGGCTGGGCGAGGTCAAGGCGTTCGGCGCGCGGCAGATGCCGGCCGCGGACTGGGCGCGCGGGCTGCGGCTGGCCGCGGAAGGCGGCCGACTCGGTCCTGACGATCGAGTTCACGGAGGTCGAGTAGCGTGGTCGGCGTGACCGCGGCCCCTCACCACCCGGCGTTCCGCGCCGATGGCTGAGCCCCGGTCTCGGGGTCAGCAGCGCAGCGCTCCGCCCACCCCCGCGCCCGCGCCCGGCGGACGCCGGATCGTCCTCGACCCCGCCCGGGCCGCTGCCCTCGACGTGCTCAAGGCGGTCCGGGTCGACCGCGCGTACACCAACCTGGTGCTGCCCGCCGCGATCCGGCACTACGGCCTCGAGGGCCGCGACGCGGCGTTCGCCACCGAGCTCGCGTCGGGCACGATCCGGCGCCGCGGGACCTACGACGCGATCCTGGCCGCCTGCACCGACCGGCCGCTGTCCAAGGTCGAGGCCAAGGTGCTCGACGCGCTGCGCGTCGGCACCCACCAGCTGCGTCTCGATGCGGGTGCCCGACCACGCCGCGATCAGCACCACCGTCGACCTGGTCCGCGCGCGGGTGAACACCGGCGCCGGCAACTTCGCCAACGCGGTGCTGCGCTCGGTGAGCGAGCGCGACCTCGACGAGTGGATCGAGAAGGTGACGCCGGACGAGCGGACCTCGCCGACCCGGTACGCCGAGATCGCCTACAGCCACCCGGCGTGGATCGTCGACGAGCTGCGCGAGGCGGTCGGCCGCGGCCGAGCTGCACGACCTGCTGGCCGCGGACAACGAGAACCCGCGGGTCACCCTGGTCGCCCGGCCCGGGCCGGTCCACCCGCGACGAGCTGCCCGGCGAGCCGACCCCCTACTCGCCGTACGGCGTGGTGCTGGAGGGCGGCGACCCGCGCTCGGTGCCCGCGGTGGCCGAGGGCCGGGCCGCGGTGCAGGACGAGGGCTCGCAGCTGGTCGCCCTGGCGCTGGCCGAGGCGCCGCTCGAGGGCCGCGACGAGCTCTGGCTCGACCTCTGCGCGGGTCCCGGCGGCAAGGCCGGGCTGCTGGCGGCGCTCGCGGCCGAGCGCGGGGCCCGGCTGGTCGCCAGCGAGCGGCTGCCGGCCCGCGCCGGGCTGGTCCGCCGGACCCTGACCGCCGACGGCGAGCTGGTACCGGGTGCGGCGGGCGTGGTGGCCGCCGACGGCACCCTGACGCCGTACCGCGCCGGCGTCTTCGACCGGGTCCTGGTCGACGCGCCCTGCACCGGGCTGGGCGCGCTGCGTCGCCGGCCCGAGGCGCGCTGGCGGCGCAAGGCCGACGACGTGGTCACGCTGGTGATGCTGCAGCGCCAGCTGGTGCGGTCCGCGCTCGACCTGGTCCGCCCCGGCGGCGTGGTGCTCTACGCGACCTGCTCGCCGGTGATCTCCGAGACCTCGAGCGTGGTCACCTCGGTGAACGGCGCCCGCGCCGACGCCGAGCTCGCGGAGCCTGGCCGAGCAGTTCGCCGGCGTGCCCGGCTCGGACGGCCCGGTGCCCGGGACCGTCCAGCTCTGGCCGCACCGCCACGGCACGGACGCGATGTTCATGGCGTTGTTCCGCCGAGACATGCCCTAGCGTTCCGGCATGGCCTCGAAGTCCCCGTCCGTCGAGATCGAGGTCGACAACCGCGTCGTCAGGGTCAGCAACCCCGACCGCGTCTACTTCCCCGAGAGCGGGGCGACCAAGCTCGACCTGGTCGAGTACTACCTCGCCGTGGGTCCCGGCATCGTCAACGCGCTGCGCGAGCGGCCCTGCATGCTGCACCGGTTCCCCAAGGGGCTGGCCGACAAGAAGGTGCACCAGAAGCGGCTTCCCGCCGGCGCGCCCGACTGGGTCGAGACGGTGCAGCTCTACTTCCCGCGGTGGGGGCGGACCGCCGACGAGCTCTGCGTGACCGAGCTGGGCTCGGTGATCTGGGCGGTGCAGATGTCGACGGTGGAGTTCCACCCCTGGAACAGCCGGCGGGCCGACACCGAGAAGCCCGACGAGTGGCGCATCGACCTCGACCCGGGCGACGAGTGCGACTACGCCACCGTGCGGCGGGTCGCGCACGTGGTCCACGAGGTGCTCGACGAGCTCGGAGCGGTCGGGTTCCCCAAGACCTCCGGCGGCAAGGGGCTGCACGTCTACGTGCGGATCCACCCCGAGCACGGCTTCAAGGACGTACGCCGCGCCGCACTGGCCTTCGCCCGCGAGGTCGAGCGCCGTACGCCGGAGGACGTCACCACCACCTGGTGGCGCAAGGACCGAGACCCGCGCAAGCTCTTCGTCGACTACAACCAGAACGCCCGCGACCACACGATCGCGGCGGCGTACTCGGTCCGCGGCCTGCCGGACGCCCGGGTCTCCACCCCGATCACCTGGGACGAGGTCGACGTCGCCGACCCGCACGACTTCACGATCTTCACGGTGCCCGACCGGTTCGCCGAGAAGGGCGACCTGCACGAGGCCATCGACGAGCACGTCTTCGACATCCGGCCGCTGCTGGAGTGGGCCGAGCGCGACGAGGCGCAGGGGCAGGAGACCCCGGACGAGCCCGAGGCGGACGGCTGACTCACGCGCCGGTGATCTCGCGGCGGCGCAGCCTCAGCAGCTCCACGACGACGTCGTCGGGCACCGGCCGCGCGGGGTCGAACCGGATCCCGCCCTTGGACACGCCGTACCCGTCGAGGCGGTCGCGGACCGCGGTGACCACGTCCGGGCTGAACGGGAAGAGCCCCACGTGGGCGGTGGCGAGGTTGAAACCGAGCAGCGGCTTGCCGGCCAGGCGCCAGGCCGGCATCCCGTAGCTGGTGCCCTCCTCGGCGTCCGGCGCCTCGGCGGCGACGAGCTCGGCGAGGTGCTCCAGCGCGGCCCGGGCGACCGGGTCCTCGACGGCGGCGACGGCTTCGGCGACCTCACCCACCGGCCCACCGTAGTGGCGCTCAGCCCTCGACGTGCGCCTTGAGGCCGTCCAGCATCGTCTGCCAGTCTGGCGCTGAACTGCTCGGCCTGCTCGGCGCTCTCGTTGCCGTCCTGGGTCAGCTCGAGGTGGGTGCCCTCGCCCGCGGCGGTGAGCGTGTAGACGAGCGTGTGGTAGTTCTCCGGCTCGTCGGGCTGACCCATCATCGGGCTGTAGTGGGTCACCGAGAGGACCCGCGGCTCGTCGTAGGTGAGCACCTCGCCCTTGTCCTGGTACGCGCGGCCGTCGTACTCGCCGTCCCAGGTGATGGGGGTACCGACCTCCCAGGTGGTGGTCACCCGCGAGCCCTGCATGTAGACCGCGATCTGCTCCGGCTCGGTGAGCGCGGCCCACACCCGCTCGGGGCCGGCCTCGACGTCGGTCGTGGCGGTGGCGACGTGTCCGGACATGCGCTGTCATCTCCTCGGAATTGTATGACTCTCTCATACAATAACCGGATGGCCACCTCGGCAAACCCCCGACTGGACAACCTCCTGGCCGCCCTGTCGCTCAACCTCGCCGAGGAGGCCCGGGCCGCGCTGGAGGAGGCCGCGGGGCTGTCCGGGAGCGCCGCGGTGGCGCTGGTCGCCCTGGAGGAGTTCCTCGGCGACGCCCACGTGGGCCGGCTGGCCGAGGTGCTGGGGGTGACCCACTCGGGCGCCGTCCGACTGGTCACCCAGCTGGAGCGCGAGGGGCTCGCCGAGCGACGGGCCGGCGGCGACCGGCGTCGGGTCGAGGTCCGGCTCACCGCGCTGGGCCGCGGCCGGGCGGCCGAGGCCCGGGCGGCGCGGGACGCCGTCGTACGGCGAGCGATCGCCGGCCTCGACCGGGACCGACGCCGACGCGCTCGAGGGGCTGCTCGACCAGCTGGTCTCCGCGCGCGTCGAGGCCCGGGTCGAGGCCCGCCGGGCGGGAGCGCCCGGCGGGGCCTGGTGGTGCCGCACCTGCGACTTCGCCGCGTGCGGGCGACCCGAGGGCCGCTGCCCGGCCCAGGTCACCGCGGCCCGGGTGCTCAGTCCCTAGGATCGAGGCGTGGGCATCCAGATCACGCCGAGCATCCTCAACGCCGACTTCGCGCGGCTCGGCGAGGAGGTGGCCCGGATCGGCAGCGCCGACTGGGTGCACGTCGACGTCATGGACAACCACTTCGTCCCGAACCTGACCTTCGGGCCCACGATGGTCGAGGCGCTCGTCCGGAGCACCGACGTACCCCTCGACGCGCACCTGATGATCGAGGACCCCGACGACCACGCGCGTGGAGTACGTCGAGGCCGGCTGCGGCTCGGTGACCTTCCACGTCGAGGCGGCCAAGGCGCCGGTGCGGCTGGCCCGCGAGATCCGGGCCAAGGGCGCCCGGGCGGCGATGGCGCTCAAGCCGGCCACGCCCGTCGAGCCCTACGAGGAGCTGCTCCCCGAGCTCGACATGCTGCTGGTGATGACCGTCGAGCCCGGCTTCGGCGGCCAGACGTTCCTCGACCTCTGCCTGCCCAAGATCCGCACCGCCCGCCAGCTGATGGAGAAGCACGGCGTCGAGACCTGGCTCCAGGTGGACGGCGGCGTCTCCCTGGAGACCATCGAGCGCTGCGCCGAGGCGGGTGCCGACGTCTTCGTTGCCGGCAGCGCGGTCTACTCGGCCGACGACCCCGACCGGATGGTCGCCGAGCTGCGGGCCACGGGCCGAGGAGGCCACGGCCCAGTAGCCTCCCGCCATGACGCCGGAGGAGCAGGCCGCGCTCGAGTGGTACGGCAACCTGATCATCACCGAGGTGCTGCCCTGCCCGGTCTGCGGCGCCGGCGTGGCGAACATGTCCTCGTCCGCGCTCCGGCACAAGCAGTGGCACGAGTCGCGCGGCGAGGCTTGAGCACCACGTCCCCGTCGTACGACCTCGTCGGCGACGTCCACGGCTGCCGGTCGGAGCTCGACTCGCTGCTGACCGCGCTCGGGTGGCAGGGCGCGCAGCACCCGGACGGGCGGACGGCGGTCTTCGTGGGCGACCTGGTCGACCGGGGCCCGGACACCCCCGGCGTGCTCCGCCGGGTGATGGCCATGGTCCGGCGCCGGTACGGCGCTGTGCGTCGCGGGCAACCACGAGGCCAAGCTGGTCCGGGCGCTGACCGGCGCCGAGGTCCGCACCAGCCACGGGCTGCAGGAGTCGCTCGACCAGCTGGCCGCCGAGCCGGACGGCTTCCGCTCGGCCGTCCGCGACTTCCTGGCCGACCTGCCCACCCAGCTCAGTCCTCGACGACGGACGGCTCGTCGTGGCGCACGCCGGGCTGCGCGAGGACCTGCACGGGAGTCCACTCGCCGCGCGCCCGTGCCTTCGCGCTGTACGGCGACACGACCGGCCGCAGCGACGAGCACGGGCTCCCGGTCCGGCTCCCGTGGCAGCGCGACTACCGAGGCCGGGCCCGGGTCGTCTACGGCCACACGGCGGTCACCGAGGCGGAGTGGGTCAACAACACCCTCTGCCTCGACACAGGGGTGGTGTTCGGCGGCCGGCTGACGGCGCTGCGCTACCCGGAGCTCGAGCTCGTCGACGTGCCCGCCGAGCGCGAGTGGTGTCCGCCCTCCCGCCCTCTCGCGCCGGTGACCCGGTAGGCGACCCGCGCAGGTCGCCTGACCGGGCCAGCCCAGCCGGGTCATTGACCGCGCACCGGACCCGGCGGAGCGTGGAACCGGGACGGACGTCCCGCGGACGTCCGGGGAGGGAGCCCACGATGGCGCGCCAGGCACGACGCGGCCGGCACCGGCTGCTGGTCACGGCCCTTTCGGTGGTCCTCGGGGTGGCGATGGCCGTCCCCGGTCACGCGCCAGCGAGCAGCGCCGCCCCGGGGTCGAGCCAGGCAGCACTGGCCGCACCCGGCCCGTACGTCACCCTCCTCTTCTCGCGCACCGAGATGACCGCCGCGGACAACTGCGTGACGAACAACGCCGGCGTCGCCCGGCTCGACACCACCGTGGCGCCGTACCTGACCTCGCTGGGCCTCCGCGCCACGGGCACGCTCGTCACCGACCGGACGAAGGCGAACGCGCTCACCTGCGTGCACGACAAGAGCTCGATGTCCGCGTCATGGGCCCAGGCGACCTCGCTGTCCACCACCCACGGGTGGCGGTTCGTCAGCCACACAGCCACCTACCCGAGCAACCTGGCGGCCCTGACGCCGACCCAGGCGCGAGCCGAGACGTGCGGCTCGGCGGAGACCATCGAGGCGCACGGCCTCCTCGGCGCCCGCGGCTTGATCGCCTACCCGGGGTTCCAGCAGTCACCCACGCAGCTGCACACGCAGTACGGCGACGCCTGCTTCGCGTGGGGGCGCACGTACGGCTCGGCCGGGACGACGGCGCTGTCCGCCGGCACGACCCCGCCCCACTGGCAGAACACGGTCTCCGTCAACGGCGGCGCCTGCAACGTGTCCACCGCCGCCTGCTACACGATCCAGTCCGTCGGGAACCCGCGCTACCAGCTGCCGTCGAGGTTCATCAACTACATCAACGCCACCGGGCCCGGCGAGTGGTTCACCCTGCAGGCGTACGTGCTCGTCACCGGCAAGAGCCCGGCGTACACCACCTCACGGATCAGGTGGGACTGCACCTCGACGAACGTGCGGATGCACTGGACCAACGACAACGAGCGGTACTGCTACCAGGACTGGCAGGCCGTAGTCCGCGCGGTCCAGGCGGTCCCGGGCGTCATCGTGACCGACCCGCTCACGGTCGGTGTCGCTTTCGGGCGGCCGGCGACGTACCCCTGACCGGGTCCCGTGTGGGCGGGATCACGGACGCCGATCCGTCGGGCGTGTGGCAGACTCGATGACGACGAGTTGAGAGAAGCTCGCGTGCTCTGGGGTCGGTGAAACTCCGAACCGGCGGTGAAAGTCCGCGACCCGGTCACAGCCAGTGACCGGTTGACCAGGTGGAACTCCTGGACCGACGGTCAAAGTCCGGATGGGAAGCGCACGCAGGCATCGTTCGCACACGTGCTGTGCCGACGAGCCGTCGCCCCGGAGCGGTGAGCCCGGAGAGGCGACGATGACGTTCACACCAGCCGAGCAGGCCGCGATGCAGCGCGCCCTCGCGCTGGCCGCGACGCCCGGCGTACCGCTCGGCCCCAACCCGCGGGTCGGCTGCGTCCTCCTCGACGACACCGGCGCGACCGTGGCCGAGGGCCACCACCGCGGCGCCGGCAGCCCGCACGCCGAGGCCGACGCGCTGGCCCGGGCGGGGGAGCGCGCCCGGGGTACGACGGCCGTGGTCACCCTGGAGCCGTGCGCGCACACCGGCCGCACGGGGCCGTGCGCGGTCGCCCTCCGCGACGCCGGCGTACGCCGCGTGGTCTTCGCGCAGGGCGACCCCAACCCGGTCGCCGCCGGGGGCGGGGCGCTGCTGCGCGCGGCGGGCGTCGAGGTCGAGCAGGGCCTCCTGGTCGACGAGGCGCGCGCCCTCAACCGGGTGTGGACGTTCGCGGTCGAGCACGGCCGTCCCTTCGTCACCTGGAAGTTCGCGACCACGCTCGACGGCCGCAGCGCCGCCGCCGACGGCACCAGCCGCTGGGTCTCCGGGCGGGCGGCACGGCTCGACACCCACCGGCTGCGGGCGCTCTGCGACGTGATGCTCGTCGGCAGCAACACCGTCGAGGTCGACGACCCGCAGCTCACCGTCCGCGACGAGCAGGACCAGCCGCTGCCCCGCGACCGACAGCCGCTGCGGGTCGTCATGGGCGAGCGCGACCTGCCGACCACCAGGCGGATCTTCGACGACCACGCCGAGACCCTGCACCTGCGCACCCGCGACCCGGCGACCGTGCTCGAGACGCTCTTCGAGCGCGACCGCCAGCACGTCTTCCTCGAGGGCGGCTCGACGCTGGCCGCCGCCTTCCTCGGAGCCGGCCTGGTCGACGAGATCGTCACCTACGTCGCACCCATGCTGCTCGGCGCCGGCCGGCCGGCCGTGGCCGACCTCGGAATCACCACCATCGCCGATGCGTTCCGACCCGTGGTCACCGACGTGACCGTGCTCGACGGGCTCGACGGCGAGCAGCCGAACGTCCGACTCACCATGCAACCAGGACTCGAGTCGAGCCTGTCGGGACCACCCGCAAGAAGGGCAGGGAGCTGACCATGTTCACCGGGATCGTCGAGGAGCTCGGCACCGTCGCCGGCATCGAGGACCAGGGCGATGCCCTCCGGCTCACCATCCACGCCGAGCACGTCCTCACCGACGTCAGCCTGGGCGACTCGATCTCCGTCAACGGCTGCTGCCTGACGGTGGCCGAGCGCGACGGCGACACGTGGACCGCCGACGTCATGCAGGAGACGCTCGACAAGACCAGCCTCGCCGGCGTGCAGCCCGGCGACCGGGTCAACCTCGAGCGCGCGGTCACCCCGACGACCCGGCTCGGCGGCCACATCGTGCAGGGCCACGTCGACGCCGTGGGCGTCGTGCGCCGTCGTACGCCGAGCGAGCACTGGGAGGTCGTCGAGGTCGAGATGCCCCCGCACCTGGGCCGCTACCTGGTCGACAAGGGCTCGATCACCGTGGACGGCGTGAGCCTGACCGTCGTCGAGGCGGGGGAGGACGGCTTCACCGTGAGCCTGATCCCCGAGACCCTCGCCCGCACCACCCTCGGCAGCCGGCAGCCCGGCGACCGGGTCAACCTCGAGGTCGACGTCCTCGCCAAGCACGTCGAGAAGCTGCTCCAGAGCAGGAAGGATGCGTGATGACCGAGCCGCAGCACGTGGGGGTCCGGATGGACACCATCGAGCGCGCCGTCGCCGACATCGCGGCCGGCAAGGCCGTCGTCGTCGTCGACGACGAGAACCGCGAGAACGAGGGCGACCTGATCTTCGCCGCCAGCAAGGCCACGCCGGAGCTGATGGCCTTCACCATCCGGCACAGCAGCGGCGTGATCTGCGCGCCCATGCCCGGCCCGATGCTCGACCGCCTCGAGATCCCGCTGATGACCCCGCACAACAAGGACCGGATGCGGACGGCGTACACGATCTCGGTCGACGCCCGAGACGGCGTGACGACCGGCATCTCCGCGGCCGACCGGGCACACACGGTGCGGGTGCTCGCCGACTCGGCGACCGAGCCGTGGGAGATCACCCGGCCCGGCCACGTCTTCCCGCTGCGCTACCGCGACGGCGGCGTGCTGGCGAGACGCGGCCACACCGAGGCGGCCGTGGACCTGGCTCGGCTGGCCGGGCTGACCCCCGCCGGCGTGCTGGTCGAGCTGGTCAACGACGACGGCACCATGAAGCGGGCCCCGGAGCTGCGGGCGTTCGCCGACGAGCACGACCTCGCCATGATCTCGATCGAGGACCTCGTCCGCTGGCGGCGGCGCAACGAGGTGCTGGTCACCCGCGTCGCCGAGACCCGGCTGCCGACACAGCACGGCGACTTCACGGCGTACGGCTACCAGATCACCGTCGACGACAGCGAGCACGTCGCCCTCGTGTACGGCGACATCAGCGGCGACGAGCCGGTGCTGACCCGGGTCCACTCCGAGTGCCTGACGGGCGACGTGTTCGGCAGCGACCGCTGCGACTGCGGCCCGCAGCTCAACGAGGCGATGGACACCATCGTCACGGAGGGCCGCGGCGTCGTGATCTACCTGCGCGGCCACGAGGGGCGGGGGATCGGCCTGGTCGCGAAGCTGCAGGCCTACCAGCTCCAGGACGGCGGCCGCGACACCGTGGACGCCAACCTCGACCTGGGCCTGCCCGCCGACGCCCGCCACTACGGCGCCGCCACCCAGATCCTCAAGGACCTCGGCGTCGACACCGTGCGGCTCATGACGAACAACCCCGACAAGGTCACCAACCTCGAGGAGTACGGCATCACCGTCGCCGAGCGGGTCCCGCTCACCCCGCACCCCAACGACCACAACCTCGCCTACCTGCTGACCAAGCGGGACCGGATGGGGCACGTGCTCCCCGACCTCGACGTGCCGTCGCTCGACAGCGCCGAGGCCCGCAAGTGAGCGGCGAGGGCGCCGCGGCGGCCGAGGCGTTCGACGCGTCGGCGTTCCGGGTCGCGGTCGTGGCCGCGAGCTGGCACACCCGGGTGATGGACGGCCTGCTGGCCGGCGCCGCCCGCGCGTGCGCCGACCACCGGGTGGAGGCCGACGTGGTCCGCGTCCCGGGCACGTTCGAGCTCCCGGTCGTGGCCTCGGCCCTGGCCCGGCAGGGGTACGACGCCGTCGTCGCGCTCGGCGTGGTGATCCGCGGCGGCACGCCGCACTTCGACTACGTCTGCAACGCCGCCACCGACGGTCTCACCCGCGTCGCGCTCGACCACACGGTGGCCGTCGGCTTCGGGGTCCTGACCTGCGACACCGACGAGCAGGCCCTCGACCGGGCCGGCCTGGAGGGGTCCCGCGAGGACAAGGGCCACGAGGCCACCGCGGCCGCGCTGGCCACCGCGCGGACGCTGCGTGAGGTACGGCGCGAGGTCAGCGGGCGCTGACCCCCGCGGCCGCGACGTCGTCGACGACGGTCGCGAGCAGGGCCATGCCTCCGGCGGCGGCCATGCTCGCGGCGATCCGCCCGGCGCGCTCCCGGTAGGAGGCGTCCCGGAGCACCGAGCGCACCGCGTCGCCGACCGCCGCGGCCGACGGAGTCTCCGACCTCAGCCGCCGACCGACCCCGGACCACGCCACGCGCGCGGCGACCTCGGGCTTGTCCTCCTTGCCGCCGCTGGTCACGATGGGCACGCCGTACCGGAGCGCGTACTGGACGCCGCCGTACCCGCCGTTGGTGACGTAGACGGCGGTCCGGGGGAGCAGCTCGTCGTAGGGCAGGTAGCTCGCGGCGCGCGCGTTGGCCGGCAGGGGCGGGAGGCTCTCGAGCGGGCGGCCCCCGGTCGACACGACGACGAGCACGTCGTCGTCGGCGAGGGCCTCCAGGGTCGGGGCGATGATCTGCCGGTAGTCGCGGTTGGCCACCGTGCCCTGGGTGACGTGGACGACGGGACGCGAGTCGTCGAGGTCGCCCCACCAGGACGGCAGCGGCGCCTCCGATCCGGTGGCCGAGACCGGCCCGGCGAAGTGCAGCGTCGCCGGGGCGTCCGAGCGCGGGTACTCGAACTCGGGCACGGTGAACTGCACGATCGCCTCCGCGTGCCGCGGCCAGTCGAGGACCGGGAAGGGCAGCGGCCGGCCGTGCAGCTCGACGTGCACCTCTCCGGCCAGCCGCTCCGCGCGCGGGAACACCGTGTGGGCGGCCACCGCGCGCAGGAGCGCGTTGCGGAGCCGGCCGAGGGGACCGCGGAGCGGCGTGAGCCCCATGCCGAACGGCGCGGTGTCCCGGCTGTCGATCGTCAGCGGGACGACGCCGCACACGACGATCGGAGGTCGCGTCCCCGCCGGGTGGCCGAGCAGGTAGGCGGCCCCCGCGTAGGCGGGATCCGGGAGCACCACATCGGCCGGCTCGGCCCGGTGCGCGGTCATGATCGCGTCGTGCTGGGCCCGCGCCGGCCGCACGAAGACGTGCTCGAGGTCGAAGGCGATCGCCTTGGCACCCGAGAGCCCCTCGCGCTCGGGGAAGTCCAGCTCCTCCCGGTCGTCGAAGTCGGCCTCGGGGGGCAGCGGGAGGTGCTCCGCGCCCGTGGCGGCCACCGCCTCGGCGAAGCGGCTGCCGGTGATGAAGCGGACCCGGTCGCCGCGCTCGACGAAGTGCCGCGCGACGGCGAGAAGGGGAGTGACGTGCCCGTGGATGGGGACGGTCGCGATGATGATCGAAGACATGGGCGGACCTCGGTGCTGGGACCCCGAGAAGATTGACTGGTACGCCTGAGTATTCACTGGCATGGCATACTAGTCAACGTGGTTGTCGATGAAGAGGCCCGCCCGTACCGCTCCGAGCTGCGCCGGCAACAGGCGGCCGAGACCCGGCGCCGTGTCGTCGAGGCCGCGGTGGCGCTGTTCGGCCGGCAGGGGTACGGCGCCACGACCTTCGCCCAGCTCGCCGGCGAGGCCGGCGTCTCCGTCGAGACGGTGCGCAAGCACGGCCCCAAGGCGGCGCTGCTCCAGGCCGCGATCGAGCTCGCGTCGTTCGGCGTCGAGGGCGAGACCGACTTCTTCGAGACCGACATCGGCCGGGTCGTGGTGCAGCTCGAGGACCCGGACGCGCTCGCCGAGATGGTCGGCACCGCGATGGTCGCGATCAACGAACCCTCGGCCGGGCTGTGGACCACCGTGGCCGGGGCCGCCCAGGGCGACGAGGAGCTCGGCGGCTACCACGCGCAGATGCTCGGCCGCATCCGCAGCCAGATCGAGCGCATCCTCCGGTACGTCGAGGGGCGCGGCTGGCTGCGCGCGGACGTGCCCTTCGACGAGCTCGTCGAGGCGTTCTGCATCATCACGTGCGTCGAGACCTACGTGCGCTTCGTCGTGCAGGACGGCAGGTCCGAGGACGCGTACCGCGCGTTCGTGAGCCGCACGGTGCGCGAGACGGTGCTCGCGGCCTGACCGCCGGGCCGGTCAGCGGCCCGCGCGCCACTCCTCGGTGAGCAGCGCGTACATCATCCCGTCCAGCCACTGGCCGTTGCGGTGCAACGAGTCCTGCTTGGTGTGCTGCTCGCGGCGCATGCCCAGGCGCTCCATCAGCCGCCAGGAGGCGGTGTTGTCGGCGAAGCACTGCGCGATGACCCGGCGCACGCCGACGTCCTCGAAGCAGATCCGGAGCAGCTCGCGGCTCGCCTCGGTGGCGTACCCCTGGCCGGCGTACGCCGGGTCGAAGACGTAGCCGATCTCCGCCACCGTGCCCGCCGCCTGCTCCCGCACCTCGGTCTGCGACCACGGGTCCTCCACGCGGAGCATGAGGTCCCCGATCACGACCCCGTCCTTCTCGACGACCAGGGTGTCGCCGAGCCGCTCCCCGAAGCCCTCGGCCCACGCGTCGCGGTCGGTCGCGTGGCCGGTCAGCCACTCCGCGACCTCGGGCAGGGTGCGGAAGGCGAACGTCGGCACCGCGTCGCGCTGCTCGGCGGGGCGCAGGGTGAGCCGTTCGGTGGTGACGGGCCAGTCGAGGTCTGCGAGGCTGCGGGGCACAGCGTCATCCTGTCCCGTCCACGCGGGGGAGGGCGAGCGAGTTCGGCCCGCAGGGCCCTCTAGGCTGGTGCGTCGTGAAGACGTTCGAGGAGCTCTGGTCTGAGCTCTCCGAGAAGGCCCGGACCCGTCCCGACGGCTCGGGCACCGTGCGCGCGCTCGACGCCGGCGTCCATGCCGTCGGCAAGAAACTGGTCGAGGAGGCCGCGGAGGCGTGGATGGCCGCCGAGCACGAGGGCAAGGAGCGTGCGGCCGAGGAGATCAGCCAGCTGCTCTACCACGCCCAGGTGCTGATGCTGGCCACGGGCCTCGAGCTCGACGACGTCTACAGCCACCTCTGAGACGACGACACCGTGTCTCTCCTCCGCATCGCCGTCCCCAACAAGGGGTCCCTGTCCCAGTCCGCGTCCGAGATCCTGCGCGAGTCCGGATACCGCCAGCGCGACGACGCCAAGCAGCTCACGCTGACCGACGCCGAGAACGACGTCGAGTTCTTCTACCTGCGCCCGCGCGACATCGCGCTCTACGTCGGCGAGGGCACCCTCGACGTCGGTATCACCGGCCGCGACCTGCTGCGCGACTCCGGGGCCAAGGCCGAGGAGGTGCTCTCCCTCGGCTTCGGGCGTAGCCGGTTCCGGTTCGCCGGCCCGACCGGCCGCTACTCCGACCTGGCCGAGCTGGCCGGCACCCGCATCGCCACGTCGTACGTCGGGGTGGTGCGCGCGTTCCTCGAGGAGCGCGGCATCGAGGCCGAGGTCGTCCGGCTGGACGGCGCGGTCGAGACGAGCATCCAGCTCGGCGTGGCCGACGTCGTCGCCGACGTGGTCGAGACCGGCAGCACCATGCGCCAGGCCGGGCTCGAGGTCTTCGGCGAGACGATCCTGGACTCCGAGGCGGTGCTCGTGACCCGCTCGGGCGACGTACCGTCCGGCTTCGAGATCTTCCGGCGCCGGGTGGAGGGCGTCCTCGTCGCCCGGAGCTACGTGATGATGGACTACGACATCGAGCAGGCCCGCGTCACCGACGCGGTGGCGCTGACGCCCGGCATCGAGGGGCCGACGATCGCTCCCTTGCATCGGGAGGGCTGGGTCGCGGTGCGCGCGATGGTCCCGCGCGACGGCGCCCAGCGGTTGATGGACGAGCTCTACGAGCTCGGTGCGCGGGGCATCCTGCTCACGGACATCCATGCCTGCCGCCTCTGAGCCGACCCGCTCGCCCGACCTGCCGGACCTGCCACGGACCTGGCGGCCGCTGGGGCCGCGGGTCGTCGGCATCGCGATCACCCTCGCCCTGGGCACGGTCTGCATCACCACGTGGCTGACCTTCGACGCGGAGACCCGCAGCCGGTTCACGGTCTTCCAGCGCGGCACGCTGGTCTTCTTCGCGTTGCTGTTCCTCGTGCTGATGTACGCCCTGATCCGCTCCCGCGCGGTCGCCTACCCCGACCGGCTGGTGGTGGTGAACGGCTACCGGCGCCACGAGTACGAGTGGCCCCAGATCGTGGCCGCCCGGCTCCCACCCGGGGCGCCGTGGGTCACCCTCGACCTGGCCGACGGTGAGACCGCCTCGGTCATGGGCATCCAGGGCTCCGACGGCGACCGGGCCCGGGCCGCCCTCCGCGAGCTCAAGGCACTGGTCGCGGCGGCCTCGCCCTCCCCGTGACCCGTCGTTACTCGTGAGGAGTAACGACGGCTCGGCACGAGATCGTCGGTGACCCGTCGTTACTGGTGAGCAGTAGCGACGGCTCGGCACGAGATCGTCGGTGACCCGTCGCTACTGGTGAGGAGTAGCGACGGCTGGGCGTCAGTCGACGACGCGGATACCCCACGAGGCGGAGAAGTCCCCACCGGGAGCGAGCGTGACGACGTCCTCCCCGGTGACGAAGGCGTTGGCCTGGGCGGTCATCGGCTCGACGGCGACCGAGCGGCGCTTGGTGCCCTCGGCGTTGTCGTCGCCCGTGTAGACCATCAGCCACGGGTGGGCGGCGTCGGCCCACAGCGCCACGGCGTGGCCGGAGGCAGGGTCGCGCAGCTGGACGGTCACGTGGCCCTCGTCGTCCCGCGCGAGGTCGGTGAACGCGTGGTCGAGCACGGTGCCGCGGATCGGCCGGGCCACCCGGAAGTCGGCCTCGGTCCCGTCCACCGGCTCCGAGCCGACCGGGAGCTTGCGGTCCGGGTCCGACCGGGTCCGGGTCGCCGCCGGCAGGGTCAGCTCCCAGCCGTCGCAGGGCCCCGGGCCGACGGTGAGGTAGGGGTGCGCACCGTGGGCGTACGGCGCCGGCTCGGCCGCCAGGTTGGTCGCACTCTGCGTGACGGTCAGCCCGTCCGCGCTGACGTCGTACACGACGAGCAGGTCGAGGGTCCACGGGTAGCCGGACTGCGCCATCAGCCGGCAGCGCAGAGCCGCGGAGTGCGCGGTGTGCTCCTCGAGCGTCCACGCCGCCCACCGGACCAGCCCGTGCGAGGCGTTGTGCCGGCTGGGCTCGCTCAGGGGCAGCTGGTGCTCCCGGCCCCCGAACGAGTAGGTCCCGTCGGCGATCCGGTTCGGCCACGGCGCCAGCAGCTGGCCGCGGCCGCCGGACGACATCTCGTCCTCGCCGAAGCCGTCCACCAGCGGCCGGCCGTCGTGCTCGAGCAGCCGCAGCGCGCCCCCGCTCTCCGTGACGACCGCCCGGTAGCCGTTGCCGCTGATCTCGTACTGCTCGCCGCTGGGTGCCACCACGGGCGTCAACCTACGTGCTCGCCCCGGGGACCGGGGAGCCAGCACGCGCCATACTGTGGTCGTGGGGGATGCCACCGCCTCGGGCCGACGCGGGGCGCTGGCCGTGCTCGTGCTGGTCGCTGCCGCGGCGTGCGGAGGCGGCGACCCACCGCCGGCCGAGACCGCGACCGGCCCGCAGACGCTCGCCCTCGCCGACACGTTCGAGATGGCTGGTAACCCCGAGTGGCTGGTCGACGGGTTCGGCCGCGTGTGGGTGCACAAGGACGACGGCACCGTCCTCGGGCTCGACCCCGCCTCCGGTGACGTCGTCCAGACCCTCGACACCGGCTACCACGAGCTGCCGGCCTGCCAGGGGTTCGGTCGTGACGACACGGCCCTCTGGTCCTGTGCCGGTACCGACGCCCTGGTCCGGATCGACCCCGACTCGGCCACCGCCACGCAGGTGCCCGTGGCCAAGCGCAGCGACGAGGGCCGGCTGGCGTTCGCGGGCGGGCTGCTGTGGTACCTCGAGGCCGGCACCAACGACCTCGTGGGGCTGGACGCGCAACCGGCGGAGGCGGCGCGGGTCCCGCTCGGAGAGGTGTGCACGGACCTCGCCTTCGACGACGCGGTGATCTTCGCGCTCTGCCCCTCCACCCACCACGTGGTCCGGGTCGACCCCGCGGCCCGGGAGGTGACCGGGTCGATCGACGTGGAGGACCCGAGGAACGCAGCGGTCGGTGCGGACCTCTTCGTCGGCGATGGCGGCGGGATGCTCCAGGTCGACACCGAGTCGCTCGAGGTGCTGCACACCTACGACGACGTGGGCCCGGGCCTGGTCGGCAACGTCGACGCCACGGCGGACGAGGTCTGGGTCCGCGAGGAGGACGACACCTTCCTGACCCGGATCGACCCGCACACCCACGACGTGGTCGCAGTCGTGCCGGCCGCGGACTACCCGAGCGGCGGGGACGTGCTGATCGCCGACGACTGGACCTGGGCCACGGCCTCCGACGACAACGTGGTGGTCCGCGTGGCCCGCTAGGAGCATGATCGCGGGATGGGAGAGGACTACGTCCTCGGCCACCGCGCCGAGGAGCTGGCCCGTCTCGACGGGCAGGCGAAGATGCTGGAGCCGGCCACCAGGCTGGCTCTCCACCTGGCCGGGATCCGGCCGGGCATGCGCGTGGTCGACCTCGGCACCGGCACGGGCGAGGTGGCGCTGCTGGTCGCAGAGGCGGTCGGACCCGACGGGTCCGTCGTCGCGGTGGACCGTTCGCCGGAGGGACTGGAGTACGCCGCGAGCAAGTGCGCCGACAGGGGCGTGACCACCGTGGAGTTCGTCGAGGCCGACGTCGCGACGTACGTCCCCGAGGGCGAGGTCGACGCGATCGTGGGCCGGCTGGTGCTCGCCTACCTGCCCGACCCGGTGGGCACCGTCCGGCGGCTCAGCGGTGCGCTGGCCGCGGGCGGCGTGTACCTCGCGCTGGAGTACGACACCGAGGCCGTCCGCACCGCGCCCGCCACCCCGCTCGCGGCCCGGCTGACGCACCTGATGAACGCCGCGTTCGCGGCGGTCGGCACGCCCCAGACCCTCGGGCCGCACCTCGCGACGATGCTGCGCGACGCCGGGCTCGCGGACGCGCAGAGCCTGGGGCTGCAGGCCTACCTGGCGCCGGACGACCCGACCGGCCCGGCGATGCTCGCGGGGGTGATCGGGAGCCTGGTGCCGGCGATCGCCGCCCACGGGCTGGCCGACCCGGCCGATCTGGACGTGGCCACCCTCCGTCAGCAGCTGGCGGCCGAGCAGCACGAGGCGGGGGCGGCGGTCATCGTGCCGACGCTGGTCGCCGCCTGGGGCCACCGCGGCTGAGGTCAGCGCACCACCGGCGGCCGGGCCCCGGTGCCGTCGACCAGCACGTCCGCGCGCTCCCGCGACCGGTGCCGGGTGAACCACTCGCGCTCGGACCCCATGAACGTCCTCCAGTGGGGTTCCATGTGGGCGCCGTCCCGGGCCATGCCTCGCGCCAGCCGCAGGTCGTCGCCGACCTCGACCCACACCAGTGCCGTGACGTACGGCGCGAGCGCGGGCTCGCTGCTGCCCACGCCCTCGACGACGAGCCAGGGCGCCGGAGGGACGGTCACCGTCCCGTCGAACCTGCCTTGGTGCCAGTCGTAGACCTCGTAGCTCCCCGCTCGTCCCGCGGCCAGCTCGGCGACGAGCGCGGTGAGCTGGCGGGACACGGTGTCGAACCCGCCCCAGCCCTCCATGAGGTCGTCACCGTGGATCAGGTGCGCCCCGGTGAGTGCGGCGACCTCGGCGCCGAGCGTGGTCTTGCCCGACCCCGCCGGGCCGTCCACGCACACGAGTCGCCCGGAGCCGAGCGTGGCCGCACGGGACGAGGCCAGCCTGACGACGAGCGCAGCGACGTCAGAAGGCGAGCCCGTGGCCACGGTAGGTCTGGACCTCCTCGGTGAACGCCGGCCCGGAGAGCAGCTGGACGGTGTTGGTGTGCTCGAACGGCTCGCCGGACTTCGCGTGCCGGAACCACACGAGGTCGCCGACGGACAGCAGGGCGGCCGGGTGGCCCGTCAGCGGGGTCTGCACCTCGCCGGCGCCCTCGAGCCCGGTCAGGTGCAGCCCGGCCGGCGCCCACGGCGTGGGCGCGCGGTCCTTGCCCGACGGCCCCGACGCGATCAGCCCGCCGCCGTGCACGGTGGCCACCTGCGCGAGGGGCGCCGGGTCACCGGCAGCCCGAAGAACGCCGCGGGCCGCGGGTCGAAGGACTGGTAGTGGTCGAAGAGCGTGGGCGCCAGCAACCCCGAGCCGGCGGCCACCTCGGTCACCACCCGGTCCGCGACGGTGGCCTCCACGGAGCCGCTGCCGCCGGCGTTCCAGAACTCCAGCTCGGCGCCGGACGCCCGGATCGCGTCGGCCACCTCGCGGCGGCGCACCTCCAGCTGGCTCATCGAGAGCGACTTGATCCGGCGCACGACGGCCGAGCGGGCCCGCTGCGAGGGCACCTCGTCCTGCACGCCGGCCACCTGGCCCTCGTAGGTCATCGCGCCGACGAGGCGGAAGCCCGGACGTTGCTGGACGAGCCGGGCCAGGGCGGCCACCTCGGTGGCGTCGTAGAGCGGTGAGCGCTTGGGGCCGACGTGCTGGCCGCCCATCCGGAGCCCGGCGTCGACGTCGATCGCCACCCGGACCGGTACCGCGTGCGACGAGCGCACCGAGTCGACCACGTCGAGGTGGGCCACGTCGTCGACCATCAGCGTGATCCGCGCGGCCGCGGACGGCGAGGCCACCAGCCGGGCCAGGGCACCCCGGTCGACCGTCGGGTAGGCGACGACGATGTCGTCGCACACGCCGTTCTCCTCGAGCCACAGCGCCTCGGCCAGGGTGTAGCCGAGCACGCCCTGGAACCCGTCGCGCGCGAGCACCCGGCGCAGCAGGTGGGGGATCCGCACGGACTTGGAGGCCACCCGGATCGGCGTCCCCGCTGCGCGGCGGACCAGGTCGTCGGCGTTGGCGTCGAAGGCGTCGAGGTCGACGACCATGAGGGGCGTCGGCAACCGCGCCTCGTGGGCCGCGACCGCGTCGTTGAGCCGCGCCCAGAGCCGGTTGCGCTCGACGCTGGAGTCCACTGCGCTCATGCTTCTCCGGGGTCCCCGCGGAAGGGCGCGTCCGCCGCGCGGAACGCGCCTCTCGCGCAGTCTGGTGGGGTGATCACGTGATGCCGCGCTTGCGGAGCAGGGCCTCGATCTCGGCGAGCTCGGGGTCGACGTCGGCCACGACCGGCTTGGCCTTGCGGCCGCTGGATCGGTTGAGCTCCTTGCGGCTGTCCGCGCCGTCCTCGGCGGCCCCGACCCCCCGCTTGACCAGGTAGCCGGCCACCACGAAGCAGACGACCGAGACGCCGGCCAGCATGATGCCGAGCCAGTTGGACGGGCTGAAGGCGAAGTCGATCGCCCAGTCGCCGATGGCCGAGCCGATGGTCGTGACCAGCTGCAGGGTGTCGGTGAGCAGCAGCGCGGCGGGGATCAGCGTGATCCCGACCCCGCGCAGCCCGGCCACGAACCCGCGCCGCCGGAAGGCGAACCACGTGTACAGGCCGCCGAGCAGCGTGAGGGTCGCGGCCAGCGCCCCCCAGGTCACGTCGTCCACGTGGCCAGCCTCGTGCACCGGGGTGCGGAGCGCCGGGCCGCCCGGGCGGAGGCTTAGCCGGCGCAGGCGCTGACCGCGACCCGCGGCCCGCGCGGTGCGCGCGGTGGCGCCGTCGAGCAGACCGCGGCGGCGCAGGCGGGGCATGACGCCCTCGCCGAACCACCAGGCCTCCTCGACGTGCGGGTAGCCGGACAGGATGAACTCGTCGATGCCCAGCGCGTGGTACTCCGCCAGCTTGTCGGCCACCTCGTCGTGGCTGCCGACCAGCGCGGTCCCGGCGCCGCCACGGACCAGGCCGACCCCGGACCAGAGGGCGGGGGAGACCTCGAGCTCGCGCGCGTCGGAGTACGACGTCCGGCCCTCGCGCAGCGCCAGCATCCGGGCCTGGCCCGTGGACTCGCTGGACTGGAGCGCGCGCTGGGCGGCGGCGACGCGCTCGGGGTCGAGGCCGTCGAGCAGCCACTGCGCCTGCCGCCACGCCTCCTCGCTGGTGTCGCGGGAGATGGTGTGCACCCGCAGCCCGAACCGCAGGGTGCGACCCTGCTCGCGGGCCAGGGACCGGATCCAGTCCAGCTTCTCGCCGACCAGCTCCGGCGGCTCGCCCCAGGTCAGGTAGACGTCGGCGTGCTTGGCCGCGACCGGGCCGGCCGGGCCCGAGGAGCCCCCGAAGTAGATGTCCGGCTGCGGGGTGATCCCGCCCTTGACCAGCGCGCCCTTGACGTCGAAGAACTGCCCGGAGAAGTCGAACGGCGCCTGCTCCCAGGTGCCGCGCAGCACCGCGAGGAACTCCTCGGTCCGCGCGTACCGCGTCGCCTTGGGGTCGGTGTCGCCGAACCGGGCCTGCTCGTCGGGGTTGCCGCCGGTCACGATGTTGAGCAGCAGCCGGCCGTCCGAGATCCGCTGGTAGGCCGCCGCCATCTGGGCCGCGAGCACCGGGTTGATCACGCCGGGGCGGAAGGCGACCAGGAACTTCAGCCGCGAGGTCTCCCGCAGCAGCGCGGCGGTCACCAGCCACGCGTCCTCGCAGAACGTGCCGGTGGGCGTCAGCACGCCCTCGAAGCCGAGCTTCTCCGCGGTGCGGGCGATGTCGGCGAGGTAGTCGATGGTCGGCGGCCGGAACCCCTGGGTGTCCCACCCCAGTGGGCCGGCGGCGTTCCGGCCGGGGGAGCCCTGGCCGGCGCCGAGGAGGGAGCGCGAGTCGCCGGAGGTGGGGAGGAACCAGTGCAGCTTCAGGGGACCGGAGGTGGAGGTCATGGCGCTAATGTCTACGGACTTACTACACTTAAGTCAAGCGACCCGCTCGACTTTCGTGGTGACCGTGCCCACGCCCTACCGTGGTGCCGTGAGCTCGTCCGGGACCAGGCTGCTGGCCGGGGCCGGCGCTCCCGACGACCGCGGTGAGCCCGACCCCGCGCTGAGGACCGCGCTGGCGTCGTACGCCGCGGACCCGGCGCGCGAGCCGGAGGTGCTGTCCGCGCTGGCCGAGGCCCGGCTGCTGGTGCCGGTCGTGGCGGAGCTGGGGGAGAGCGAGGCCGGCGCCGACGGGCTGGTCCACGACAAGTCCGCGGACATGGCCGACCGTGCTGATGCGCGGGGCGGACGGCCGGCTCGCCCTGCTGGCCTTCACCGGGCTCGAGGCGCTGCACCGGTGGGACCCCGACGCCCGGCCGGTCCCCGTCCCCGCGCGTACGGCGGCCCTGGCCGCGCTCCAGGACGGCGCCGAGGCGCTGCTCATCGACGTCGCCGGCCCGGTGACGTACGTCGTCGAGGTCGGGATGTGACGGCGTGCGCCGGGGGAAGTTTCACCGCCCAGCCGGTGAAACTGCCTGTTAGCCGCAGAAACTTCTGCGCCGAACGTCCGGTTTCACCGGCCAGCCGGTGAAACCGGACCGGGCCCGGCAGGACCCGCACGACGCGGCCTCCGATTGGTGTGACGCCGGAATAGTCCGATACCATCGAGCGTTGACCGATGCGTGCTCTCCGGAGCACGGATCTCAAGCGGATGACAGTGGCCTCCGGGCCGCAGGTCCTCCCACCCGCACCGACCGCCCCAGCAACATGCACCACAGGTCGTCGGGTCCGGTCCTGGTGGTTCGTCCTGCGTGCAGTGACGGACATGTGCACTTGGCCTCCGCTTGCGACGCGGAGGCCTTTCCTGTTCGTGGGGAGTGAGCCTCCGAGGCCAGTCACCAACCAGCAGGAGGACACATCAGCACCGAGCTTCGTATCAACGACCGGATCCGGGTACCCGAGGTCCGCCTCGTGGGTCCCAATGGCGAGACCGTCGGCATCGTGCCGACGGACCAGGCGCTCAAGCTCGCCCAGGAGGCCGACCTCGACCTCGTCGAGATCGCGCCGCAGGGCAAGCCCCCGGTCTGCAAGCTCATGGACTACGGGAAGTTCAAGTACGAGAACGCCCAGAAGGCCCGTGAGGCGCGTCGGAACCAGACGAACGTGATCATCAAGGAGATGAAGCTTCGTCCCAAGATCGACGCCCACGACTACGAGACCAAGAAGGGCCACGTCGTCCGGTTCCTCAAGGCCGGCGACAAGGTCAAGATCACCATCATGTTCCGCGGCCGCGAGCAGCACCGTCCCGAGCTCGGGTTCCGGCTGCTCCAGAAGCTGGCGGAGGACGTCACGGAGCTCGGCTTCGTGGAGTCGGCCCCCAAGCAGGACGGCCGCAACATGATCATGGTCCTGGGCCCGCACAAGAAGAAGGCCGAGGCCAAGATCGAGCAGAAGGCAGCCAAGGAGGAGCGCGCCGCCGAGCGCGCCGCCGACGCGGCGGCCGAGCACGAGGAGCGCGCCGCAGCGCGCGCGGCCGGCCCGGTGGCCCAGAAGAAGGAGCGCGGTCGCTCCGAGAACCTGGATCCCGAGATCGAGGCCTGACGGAGTCAGGACTCCACCGAACCCACGCCGTACACCAGCATCACGACGGCAGCACGTACGACGTACGAGGAGAGACACATGCCCAAGAACAAGACGCACTCGGGTGCCAGCAAGCGCTTCCGGGTCACCGGGTCGGGCAAGATCCGGCGCCAGAAGGCCGGCCTGCGCCACAACCTGGAGAAGAAGCCCTCCAAGGTGACGCGCCGGATGTCCGGCACGACGGAGGTCGCCAAGGCCGACGTCAAGCGCGCCAAGAAGCTGCTGGGCCTCTGAGCCCCCACTGACCCGAGACACAAGGAGCACGAAGAGACATGGCACGCGTCAAGCGGGCAGTGAACGCCCAGAAGAAGCGCAGGACCACCCTCGAGCGCGCCAGCGGCTACCGCGGCCAGCGCTCGCGGCTCTACCGCAAGGCGAAGGAGCAGGTCACCCACTCGCTGGTCTACAGCTACAACGACCGGCGCAAGAACAAGGGCAACTTCCGTCGCCTGTGGATCCAGCGGATCAACGCCGCGGCCCGCGCCCAGGGCATGACCTACAACCGGTTCATCCAGGGCCTCGGCCTGGCCGGGGTCGAGGTCGACCGCAAGATCCTGGCCGACCTCGCCGTCAACGACATCGCGGCGTTCAACGCCCTGGTGGACGTGGCCAAGGCCGCGCTCCCCGAGGACGTCAACGCGCCCAAGGCCGAGGCCTCGGCCTGATCACCCCACGCAATCGTGCGGTGAACGCGCTGCGCGCGCGGGGTGCACGCTTCCGCGGGGACCCCGAAAAGGCATGACTGAAGCACCACTGACGGCGGGCAACGCCCGCCTGAAGGAGCTCAGGAAGCTCAGCCGCCGCTCGGTACGCACCGAGCGGCGGCTCTTCCTCGCCGACGGCCCGAACGCCGTCCAGGCCGCGCTCGAGGCGGGCGCGGTCGACGAGGTCTTCGTCGGGCCGGGCCGCGACCACCTCCTCCCCGAGGTCCCCGAGGGCGTCCGGGTCACCCGGGTCGACGAGCGGGCCCTGGCCTCGCTGTCCGACGCGGTCACCCCGGCCGGCGTGGTGGCGCTGTGCCGCCCGGTCGACGTACCCCTCGCCGAGGCGCTCTCCAGCGCCCGCCTGGTGGCCGTCTGCGCCGACGTCCGGGACCCCGGCAACGCCGGCACCGTCATCCGCTGCGCCGACGCGGCCGGCGCCGACGCCGTCGTGCTCGCCGGCAGCTCGGTCGACGCCTACAACCCCAAGACCGTGCGGGCCAGCGTCGGCTCGCTCTTCCACCTGCCCGTCGCGGTCGAGCCGTCCGCCGCGGCCGCCGTCGCCGCGGCCAAGGCCGCCGGGCTGACCGTGCTCGCCGCGGACGGCGGCGGCGAGGTCGGGCTCTACGACGCCCCGCTCGCCGGCCCGACCGCCTGGTTGTTCGGCAACGAGGCCTGGGGGCTGCCCGCGGAGCTGGCGGCCCTGGCCGACCACCGGGTGGCCATCCCGATCCACGGCCGGGCCGAGAGCCTCAACCTGTCCACCGCCGCCGCGCTCTGCCTCTACGAGTCCGCGCGGCGCGGCATCAGCGCCGGCGGCTCCTGACCTTCCACGTCACACCGTCGCGACTGACCACGGTCACCAGTCGGCGGCCGCAGCGGATCACGTCGACGTACCTGCGTCGCAGGGGGCGCGGCTCGGTGTAGCCCGCCTCGCAGGCGGCGCGCGACCGGAGCACCTGTGCCGGCGCGCCCCACGTCCGGGTCACCTCGTCGAAGACCTGCACCACGACCCGGTGCCGGTCCGTGCTGCCGATCGCCACGACGGGCGACCCGGGCGTCGTCGAGTAGAGGAAGTGGGTGGGGATCCGCCGACCCGAGTAGCCGTAGTCGCCCGGCCTCGACCGGCTGCTCGGCGTCGACATCAGCGAGGTCGAGGAGCGCGTCGACGTGGACGACAAGCTCGCCGGTGCGGCCTTCCGGCGCGAGGGCACGCTCGGCGAGATGGTCGGCCTGGTGGCCGACTACCAGGACCTCGTCGACAACGGCGAGCCGACGGGAGCCGAGTTCGGCAACTTCGAGCTGATGGTCGCGATGGCGTTCTGCTGGGCGATGTCCCACATCACCGCGATGGAGCGCACGCCCGCCGCTGCCTGATCCCGCAGCGGGTTCGTGACAGGGTTGGCCCATGTCCGCCCCTCGCGCGCAGGACGTCGTCGACGCGCTGCCCGACGGCGTGGTGCTCGCGGGCCCGGACGGGCGGGTCACGCTCATCTCCCGGGTCGCGGTCACCATGCTCGGCGTACCCCCGGACAGCCTCGGCCGGCCGCTGGGTGAGGTGCTGGCGCTGCGCGACCAGGACGGCCACGCGTGGGTGAGCCACAACCTCCCCTACGACGGGCTGGCCACACGGACGGCGGTCCCGGAGCAGTCGTGGCTGCTCCCCAACGGCACCGAGGTGCTGGTCGCCGCGAAGATCCACCGGCAGTCCCTGGACCAGCCGGTCTCCCAGGTCGCGGTGACGATCCGCTCCGGCCGGGGGAGGGCCCGGCTGGACCGCGAGCGCTCCGACCTGGTCGCGACCGTCGCCCACGAGCTGCGCTCGCCGCTCACCGGTGTCAAGGGCTTCGTCCAGGCGCTGCTCAACCGCTGGGACCGGCTCAACGACGAGCAGAAGAAGCTGATGCTCACCACGGTCGCGGCCGACTCCGACCGGCTCAGCCGGCTGATCGCCGAGCTGCTGGACGTCGCCCGGATCGACACCGGCCGGCTCCAGCTGCACCCGCGCCCCTGCGACGCCGCCGCGCTCACCCGCCGGATCGTCGAGTCCGTGGCCGCAGGCACCGCGCGGCCGATCGACCTCGAGGTGCCCGCCGAGCTGCCCGACATCCACGCCGACCCCGACAAGTTCACCCAGGTCGTCACCAACCTCGTCGAGAACGCCGTCCGGCACGGCGAGGGGACCGTCCGGGTGAGGCTCGAGCCGCTCGTCGCCGGTGAGCTCACCGACCAGTCCGGCGTGCGCATCACCGTCGACGACGAGGGCGAGGGGATCCCCGTCGAGATGCGGCGGCGGGTCTTCACCAAGTTCTGGAAGGGCGGCAAGCGGGGCGGCTCCGGACTCGGGCTCTACATCGTCGGCGGCCTGACCAAGGTGCACGGCGGCACCGTCACCATCGGCGACGCGCCCGGTGGCGGTGCCCGGATCACCGTGGCCTGGCCGTCGGGGCTGCCCGACCTCTGACCCGGGGCGCCGCCCGACAACCTGCACAGAACCTTCACGAGTCCCACCCACCTCCGGGGCGCTCCCGCTCCTACGCTCGACGACATGGCGCCCCGACGGGTGCTCGTCGTCGAGGACGAGCCGGTGATCAACGATGCGGTGGCGGACCGGCTGCGAGCCGAGGGGTTCCACGTCGACCAGGCGTACGACGGGCCCGGGGCGGTCGCGCGGTGCGCCGAGGTCGGTCCCGACCTCGTCGTCCTCGACGTGATGCTGCCGGGGTTCGACGGCCACGAGGTGTGCCGCCGGATCCAGGCCGCCCGGCCGGTACCTGTCCTCATGCTGACCGCCCGCGACGACGAGGCCGACGTGCTGGTCGGCCTCGCGGTCGGCGCCGACGACTACCTGACCAAACCGTTCCGGATGCGCGAGCTCGTCGCCCGGGTCCGGGCGCTGCTGCGCCGGGTGGACCGTGCCGCGGAGCTCGCGTCGAGGCCGTCGGCCCGCCTGGTCGTCGGAGACCTGGTCGTCGACACCGGCACGCGGCGGGTGACCGTCGCCGACGACGAGGTGCGGCTCACGCCGACCGAGTTCGACCTGCTCGCCCGCCTGGCCGCGACCCCGGGGGAGGTGCTGACCCGTGAGCACCTGCTGGCCGAGGTGTGGGACTGGCCGGACGCCTCCGGGACCCGCACCGTCGACAGCCACGTCCGCGCGCTGCGCGCCAAGGTCGGCCCCGAGCGGGTCCGGACCGTGCACGGGGTCGGCTACGCCCTGGAGCAGCCGTGACCTCCCCGTTGCAGCAGGTCACCTCGATCAAGGTGAAGCTCGGCCTCCTGGTGACCGCCAGCGTGCTGGTCGCCGCGCTGGTCGGTGTCCTCAGCAGCCGCGCCGACGTACCGGTGCTGCTCGCCGTACCGGTGACGGTGGCGCTGGCGCTGGCCGTGACCCAGCTGCTGGCCGTCGGCATGACCTCGCCGCTGCGGGAGATGACCGAGGCCACCCGGCGGATGGCCCGGGGCGACTACCGCGCCCGGGTCAGCGCCGAGTCCTCCGACGAGATCGG
Source organism: uncultured Actinomycetota bacterium (assembly GCA_963791175.1). Classification (GTDB taxonomy): domain Bacteria; phylum Actinomycetota; class Actinomycetes; order Propionibacteriales; family Nocardioidaceae; genus Nocardioides. The sequence goes on along the minus strand of CAWBRC010000001.1, from coordinate 2,212,339 downwards.
CGAGCTGGCCCGCGCGTTCAACCAGATGGCCGCCGAGCTCGCCTCGGTCGACCGGGAGCAGCGCGACGTCGTGGCCACCGTCTCCCACGAGCTGCGCACCCCGCTCGCCGCACTCACCGCCACCCTCGAGAACCTTGCGGACGGCGTCCAGCCGGCGGACCCGGTGAACCTCGGGCGAGCGGTCGACCAGGCGCAGCGCGTCGGTGACCTGGTCGGCGACCTCCTCGACCTGTCCCGCGTCGAGGCCGGGGTCGCGCCGCTGCGGCTCGGCCCGGTCCGGGTCGCCGAGCTCCTCGACGAGGTCGTCGCGGGCCTGGTCCCCACCGGCCGTGGCGTGCGCTTCACCGTGGCCGTGCCCGAGGTGCTCGAGGTGTCCGCCGACCGCACCCGGCTCCGTCAGCTCCTGGCCAACGTGCTCGACAACGCCGTGCGGCACGGACCGGAGGGCGGCCGGGTGGTCGTCACCGGCAGCACCGCGGGCGACCGCTGGGTGCTCGACGTCGCCGACGAGGGTCCAGGGATCGCCCCCGCCGACCGCGAGCGGGTCTTCGAGCGGTTCGGAACCCTCACCTCGCCGGACACCGGCGACCGCGGCACCGGCGGCACCGGCCTCGGCCTCGCGATCGCCCGTTCGGTCGCGGCGCTGCACAGCGGCACGGTCCGGTTCGCCGAACGACCACCCGGCACGGCCGGCGCACTCGTCCGCGTCGACCTGCCGCTCGCTCCGCCCGCCACCCCGTCATCCACCCGGACCACCCGGACCATCCAGGAGGCTCCCGTGCCCGCGAACGCGTCCCCGCCGCCCCCACCGCCCTCGCCGCTCCCGGCCCACCCCCGGCCCTCGGGCACCATCGTGCCGCCGGTGCCGGTGCTCGACCCGGTGTTCGGGCGGTTCTGGCCGGACCACGCGGCCGCTCGCCGCGGCGTGGTCCTGGCCGCCGCGGGTGTCGGGGTCCTCGCCGGGCTCGTGCTCCCGAACCACGCCGCGGGGCTCGCGGTCTTCCTCGTCTCCGTGGCGGCCGGGCTGACCGCGGCGTACGCCGCCACGCACCGACGCGACGCCTTCACGCTGACCTGCCTCGTGCTCGCCGGGCTCTGCACGCTGCCGGTGGTCCTCCTCGACGCGACCTGGATCGCGGTGCTGTGCCTGCTGGCCGGGGCGAGCGCGCTGGTCGCGGGGGTGTGCCGCGCGCGCCGGTTCCACGAGTTCCTCCTGGCCGGCGTCTCGTGGCCGCTGGCCGGCCTCCGGGACCTGCCCTGGCTGGGCCGCACCCTGCGCTCGATGACCGGCCACGGCAGCACGCCGCGCGTACTGGTCACCGCGCTCTGGTCGGGGCTGGCGCTGCTCGTCTTCGGCCTGCTCTTCGTCTCCGCCGACGCCATCGTGGCGACCTGGGTCGACACCGTGCTGCCCGACATCACCGTCGACTCGATCGTGCTGCGCGTGTTCGTCGCCGTCGCGGTGGGCGCGGCGACCCTCGCGGCGGCGTACCTCGCCCTCAACCCGCCGAACGTGCGCGTCCTGGGCTCCGGGAGCACCCGCCAGGTCGCGCATCGCTTCGAGTGGCTGGTCCCGGTCGCGCTGGTGGACCTGGTGTTCGCGGTCTTCGTGGCCGCCCAGCTGTCGGTCCTGTTCGGCGGGCACGACTACGTGCAGCGCACGACCGGGCTGACCTACGCCGAGTACGTCCACCAGGGGTTCGGCCAGCTCACGGTCGCGACGCTCCTGACCTTCCTCGTCGTCTGGGCGGCGTCGCACTGGGCGGGGGACTCCCGCGCCGACCGGTTCTGGCTGCGCAGCTCGCTCGGGGTGCTCTGCGCGCTGACCCTGGTCGTGGTCGGCTCGGCGCTGTACCGGATGCACCTCTACCAGGAGGCCTACGGGTTCACCCGTCTGCGCCTCTTCGTCGACACCTTCGAGGGGTGGCTCGGCCTCCTGGTCGTCGCGGTCGCGGTGGCGGGGGTCGTGCGCTGGGGGGTGTGGGTGCCGCGGTTCGCGCTGGTCACCGGCGTGGCCGGCCTCCTCGGCCTCGCGCTGCTGAACCCGGACGCGTGGATCGCCGAGCAGAACCTGGACCGGTACGCCGACACCGGCCGCGTGGACTGGTTCTACCTGCAGGGCCTGTCCGCGGACGCCGTACCGGTCTTCGAGGGGCGCGACGAGCTCGAGGTGCGCTGCGGGCTCCCGCGGGGCTGGTCGGCCGACGACGACTGGCTGTCCTGGAACCTCAGCCGCAGCCGCGCCGAGGGGGTCGTGGCCGACCTCGACAGCGCCGCCATGTCCCGGGCCGACGACCTGTGCCCGTCCGAGCCGACGGGTGACTGACGTCCACGGCCCGTAACCGGTTCGCGGCCCGGGTGCGGCGGTTCCTAGACTCGTTCCTGTGTCCGGACCCAACACCGACTTCGACCCCGTGGAGGTGGCTGCGTTGAAGCCCGAAGAGGTCGAGGCGGCGCGCGACGCCGCGCTGGCCGCGATCGCAGCGGCCGCGGACCTCGAGGCGCTCAAGCGGGTCCGGATCGAGCACACCGGCGACCGGTCGCCGCTGGCCCTGGCCAACCGCGAGATCGGTGCGCTGCCCCCGCAGGCCCGCAAGGAGGCCGGCCAGCGGGTCGGCCAGGCCCGCGGCGCGGTGCAGCAGGCCCTCGCGCAGCGGCAGCAGGAGCTCGAGGCCGAGCACGAGGAGCGGATGCTGGTCGAGGAGACCGTCGACGTCACGCTGCCCACCGATCGGGTCCCGGCCGGTGCCCGGCACCCGGTCACGACCGGCTCCGAGCTGATCGCCGACATCTTCGTGGCCATGGGCTGGGAGGTCGCCGAGGGGCCGGTCCTCGAGGCGGAGTGGCTCAACTTCGACGCGCTCAACCTCGGCCCCGACCACCCCGCGCGCACCATGCAGGACACGTTCTGGACCGACCCGGCCGACGACCACCTGGTGCTGCGCACGCACACCTCGCCGGTCCAGGCCCGCACGATGCTCTCGCGCAAGCCACCGATCTACGTCGTCTGCCCGGGCCGGGTCTTCCGCACCGACGAGTACGACGCCACCCACAGCCCGGTCTTCCACCAGGTCGAGGGGCTGGCCGTCGACGAGGGCATCACCATGGCGCACCTCAAGGGCACCCTCGACCACTTCGCCACCGCGATGTTCGGTGAGGGGATCACCACGCGCTTCCGCCCGTCGTACTTCCCGTTCACCGAGCCCAGCGCCGAGGTCGACCTCGTGTGCTTCGTCTGTCGGGGCGTGAACAGCGAGGACTGCCGGACCTGCCGCGGCGAGGGCTGGATCGAGTGGGGCGGCTGCGGTGTCGTGAACCCGCGCGTCCTGCACGCCTGCGGCATCGACTCCGAGCAGTACTCCGGCTTCGCCTTCGGCATGGGCATCGACCGCACCCTCATGTTCCGGCACGGCCTCGAGGACCTCCGCGCGCTCTTCGAGGGCGACGTCCGGTTCACGAGCGCCTTCGGGGCGGAACTGTGAAGACACCGGTCTCCTGGATCCGCGAGTACGTCGACCTCCCCGGTGGTGTCACCACGGAGCAGCTCGCTGCCCGCCTGACGATGCTCGGCCTGAAGCTCGAGGCGATCGACAAACCGGGCGAGCAGATCCAGGGTCCGCTGGTCGTCGGCCGGGTGCTGACGATGGAGGCCGAGCCGCAGAAGAACGGCAAGACCATCAACTGGTGCACCGTCGACGTCGGCGAGGCCAACGGCACCGGCGAGCCCCAGGGCATCGTCTGCGGCGCGCACAACTTCGCACCGGGCGACCTCGTCGTGGTGATCCTGCCCGGCGGCGTGCTGCCCGGGGACTTCGAGATCTCCGCCCGCAAGACCTACGGGCACGTCAGCGCGGGGATGATCTGCTCCTCCCGCGAGCTCGGGATCGGCGAGGACCACGACGGGATCATCGTGCTTCCCGACGACGCCGGCGAGCCCGGCACCGACGCCCGGCCGGTCCTCGGCCTCGACCAGGAGGTCATCGAGTTCGAGATCAATCCCGACCGCGCGTACGCGCTCTCGCTGCGGGGGCTGGCACGCGAGGCGGCCCTGGCCTACGGCGCGCCGTACACCGACCCGGCCGAGCGCGCGGTCCCGGCTCCGAACGGCGACGGCCACCCGGTGGTCATCGACGACGAGGTCGGGTGCCCGGTCTTCGTGGCCCGCGTGGTCAGCGGCATCGACCCGGGCGCGCCGACGCCGGACTGGATGGCCCAGCGGCTCACCCTGTCGGGGATGCGGCCGATCTCCCTGGCCGTCGACATCACCAACTACGTGATGCTCGAGCTCGGCCGCCCGATCCACGGGTACGACGCCGACAAGCTCCGCGGGCCGATCCGGGTCCGCCGGGCCATCGAGGGGGAGCGGCTGACCACGCTCGACGGCGTGGACCGCGCGCTCTCGACCGAGGACCTCGTCGTCACCGACGACTCCGGGATCATCGGCCTCGGCGGCGTCATGGGCGGCGAGACCACGGAGATGTCCGGCACCACCACGCGGGTCCTCGTCGAGGCCGCGCACTGGGACGCGGTGTCGATGTTCCGCACCGGCAAGCGGCACAAGCTCACCTCCGAGGCCGGCAAGCGCAACGAGCGCGGCGTCGACCCCGTGATCACGCCGGCCGCGGCCGACCGGGTGGTCGAGCTGCTCCTCCAGTACGGCGGCGGCACCGCGGAGCCGGGCGTCACCGTGGTCGGCCACGCGCCCCCGCGCGAGCCGATCACGATCGCCGCCGACCTGCCCGCGCGGATCTCCGGCATGGAGATCCCGGCCGAGACCACGGTCGCCAACCTGCGGGCCGTCGGCTGCGAGGTGGTCGAGGGCGATCGGCTGAGCGCCACCCCGCCGACCTGGCGCCCGGACCTGACCGACCCCTACGACCTCGTCGAGGAGGTCGCCCGGATCGTCGGCTACGACCGGGTGCCGTCGGTGCTGCCCCGCGAGGCCGCCGGCCGCGGCCTGACCCGCGAGCAGCGGCTGCGCCGCCGGATCGGCCGCACCCTGGCCGGAGCCGGCTGCGTCGAGGTGATCAGCTTCCCGTTCGTCGGTGACGCCGCCTTCGACCAGCTCGGGCTGCCCGCGGACGACCCGCGCCGGCACACGGTGCGGCTGGCCAACCCGCTCTCGGCCGAGGAGCCGTCGTACACCACCACGCTGCTGCCGGGGCTGCTGCGTGCCGCGGCCCGCAACATCGGCCGCGGCACCCCGGGGGTGTCGCTGTTCGAGACCGGCACCGTGGCGTTCCCGGTCGACCGCGGTCCGGCGCCGATCTACGGCGTCGACTGGCGGCCGAGCGAGGACGAGCTGGCCAAGCTGTTCGAGGCGCTGCCCGTGCAGCCCCTGCACCTGGCCGTGGTGCTCGCCGGTGAGCGCGAGCGTCCGGGCTGGTGGGGTGCCGGCCGGACGGCGGGCTGGTCCGACGCCATCGGCCTGGTCCGGCGGCTCGCCACCGAGCTCGGCCTCGAGGTGGAGCTCGCGTCCGCCGGCCGGATGCCCTGGCACCCCGGTCGCTGCGCCCGGATCACCGTCGGTGACGCCGAGCTCGGCCACGCCGGCGAGCTGCACCCCCAGGTGGCGGCGGCGTTCGGACTCCCCGCCCGCGCCGCGGCCGTCGAGATCGACCTCGACGTGCTCATGGCGCACGCCGTCGACGTGGTCCCCGGCCCGGAGTTCTCGACGTTCCCCGTCGCGAAGGAGGACGTCGCGCTCGTCGTCGCCGACGACGTGACCGCGGCCGAGGTCGAGGCCGCGCTCCGCGAGGGCGCGGGCGAGCACCTCGAGTCGATCCGGCTCTTCGACGTCTACACCGGCGACCAGGTCGACCCCGGCCACAAGTCGCTCGCCTTCGCCCTGCGCTTCCGCGCGCCCGACCGGACCCTGACCGAGCAGGAGACCAGCGCGGCCCGCGACGCCGCCGTCGCGCTCGCCGCCGAGCGGTGCGGTGCCGTCCAGCGCTGATCCCGCCGGCGCGGCCGGCACGGGGCGCCTGGGCGACCGGACGGTCAACCGACTGGGCTTCGGCGCCATGCGGCTCACCGGCACCCGCCCCTTTCACGGGGGGGTGCCGCGCGACCGCGCGACGTCGGTCGCGGTGCTGCGGCGGGCCGTGGAGCTCGGCGTCGACCACTGGGCCTTGGGGCTGGGTGACCACGTGCTCGTCATCCCGGGCAGCGGCCGACTCTCCCACCTCGAGGAGAACGTCGGCGCGGCGGGCCTCCGCCTGAGCGACGCGCAGATGACCAGACTGTCGGCATGACCACCCCACGAAACCCTGCGGTGTGCGCGCTGCGCGCGGACGCGCGCATGCTTCCGCGGGGACCCCGAGAAGCATGACCCGGCTCCGGCTGCTCGACGGGGTGTCCTGGCAGGGCACCCCGCTGCCCGGCGGCCGGACGCACGCGCTGCTGGCCGCGCTGGTGCTGGCCGGCGGGCCGGTGTCCGAGCAGCGGCTGGTCGACGAGGTGTGGGGGCTCGACGACGTCCCGGCCAACCCGGCCAAGGCCCTGCAGGTCGTCGTCTCGCGGGCCCGGTCGCAGACGGGGCCCGAGGTGGTGGCCAGGACCGAGCACGGCTACCGGCTCGGCCTGCCGCCCGCCGACGTCGATGCGCTGGCGCTCCGTGACGCGGTGGTCGCCGCCCGCGAGGCGGAGGGCCGGCACGACGCGGTCCGCGCCCGCGACCAGGCCCGGGCCGCGCTGGCCCTGCCGGTGCCCGGCGGCACGGCCGACGGGCCGCTCGGCGAGCTGCGCGCCGCGGCCGCCCGCCACCGGGCCGTCGCGAGCGCGGTGCTCGGCCGCGCGCTGTCGACGCTCGGGGACCACGACGAGGCCCTCGGGCTGCTCGAGGCGGCCGGGTCCGACGACGAGGCCTCGATGGGCGCGCTGCTGCGCTCCACCGCCGCGGTCCGGGGTGCTCCCGCGGCCCTGGAGCAGTACGAGCGGCACCGCGAGGACCTCGCCGACCGGCTGGGCGTGGACCCCGGGCCGGCCCTCCGGTCCGTGCACGCCGAGCTGCTGGCCGCCGACCGGCCGGTGCGCGAGGGGCTGCGCTTCGAGACGACCTCCCTGGTCGGCCGCGAGGAGGACATCCGGGCGCTCCGGGCCGCCGTGCGAGACGCACGGGTCACCTCGATCCTCGGTCCGGGCGGCCTCGGCAAGACCCGGATGGCCCACCTGCTGGGGCGCGAGGCCGACCAGCCGGTCGTGAGGTTCGTCGAGCTCGTCGGTGTCTCCTCGCCGGAGGACGTCGTGGGCGAGGTCGGCTCGGCGCTCGGGGTCCGCGACTCGGTGAGCGGCCGGCGGGTGCTGACGGCCGAGCAGCGCAACGACGTGCGGGCCCGGATCGCCCAGCTCCTCGACCAGGCCCCGACCCTGCTGATCCTCGACAACTGCGAGCACGTCATCGAGGCCGTGGCCGAGCTCGTCGCGTTCCTGGTCGCGTCCTGCCGCCAGCTCAAGGTCGTCACCACCACCCGTGCCCCGCTCGCGATCGCGGCCGAGCGGGTCTTCCCGCTGGGCCAGCTGACCGAGGACGCCGCCGCGGACCTGTTCGGGCAGCGGGCATCGGCCGCGCGGCCCGGCGTACCCCTCGAGGACGTCGCCGTACGCCGCGTCGTGCGCCGCCTCGACGGGCTGCCGCTGGCGATCGAGCTGGCCGCCGCCAAGGTGCGGGTGATGTCGGTCGAGGACATCGACCGGCGGCTCGACGACCGGTTCGCGCTGCTGCGCGGCGGCGACCGGAGTGCGCCCGACCGGCACCAGACCCTGATCGCGGTCATCGACTGGTCCTGGAACCTCCTGACCGAGCCCGAGCGGCGGGCGCTGCGCTGGCTCTCGGTCTTCCACGACGGCTTCACGCTCGCTGCCGCCGACGAGCTGCTCGACGGGGACGCCCTCGACCTCGTGGAGTCGCTGCTCGACCAGTCGCTGCTGACGCTGGTCGAGGCGCGGGGCTCGGTGCGCTACCGCATGCTCGAGACGGTCCGCGAGTTCGGTCGGATGCAGCTGGTCGGCGCGGGGGAGGACGCCGCCGCCGAAGCGGCCCTCCTGGCCTGGGCGCGCGACCACGCCGGCCGCTACGCCGCGGACCTCTACACCGCGCGGCAGGTGGCGGCGGTCCGCGCGATCGCCGCCGAGGAGAACAACCTCTCGGACGCGCTCCGCTCGGCCGTCGCGACGCCCGACCCGGTGGCCACCGTGCGAGCTGACCGCCACCCTGGCCGGCTTCTGGACGATGCGCGGTGAGAACACCCGGGTCATCGCCATGGCCTCGGCCGTGGACGCGGCCCTCGACGGCTGGGTGCCCCCCGACGACAGGATCGACGTGGCCGTGGCCGCTGCGGCACTCACCGTCCTCAACACGCTGATGGGCGAGATCTCCGACGCTCCGAACTGCACGGCCATCCTGGCGACGTACGGTGCCCGGGCGACCGACCCGCGGGCCCGGGGCATGGTGGCGGTCCTGGACGCGCAGGACCCGCATGATCCCGACCGGACCATGGAGCAGCTGAGCCGGATCGACGCGGCGCACGGCTTCGACCGCCAGTCCGTGGCCACCGCGCGGCTGATGGACGGCGCACTACCTCGAGAACTTCTCCGACCCGGAGCGTGCGCTGGAGCGGGTCCAGGCCGGGTTGGCCCTCGTGCGAGGATGCCGACGGGCCGTGGATCAAGGCGATGATGCACTCGCTGGCCGGGGGGCTCAACGCCCAGCTCGGGAAGCGCGCCGAGGCCGCCGAGCACGCCCGTGCCGCGATCCCGATCCTCGACGAGCTCGAGTCCAACGACGACGGCATCCAGGCCCGCTCGCTGCTGGCGGGCAACGCGGTGGCCGAGGGCCGGTTCGACGAGGCGGACGCGCTGATCGCGGAGATCGACCGGCTCAACAGCGAGCGCCCGGGGTTCGGCGGCGCCTTCGTGACCGCCACCGTGCGCGCCGAGCTGGAGCTGGCCCGCGGGAACGTCGCCGAGGGGCTGCGCCTCTACCGGGTGGCCGGCCGCGAGCTCGACGCGATCCGGCTGCCCGGGATGGAGTGGACCGGCCTCGAGCCGTGGTCGCTGTTCGGCGACGCCGCCGGCACCACGGCGTACGCCATCCACGGCACCGGTCGGGAGGGCGCGGACCTCTTCGAGCGACTGCGCGGCAAGGCACCCCAGGTGCTCGACCCCGACCGGCCGCGGATGGACTACCCGGTCGCCGGGATGGTCCTGCACGGGCTCGGCGCCTGGGGGCTGCTCCGGCAGGCCATGGACCCGGAGCGCCGCGATCCGGCTGCTGGTCCTCGCCGAGCTGTTCGCCTACCCGCGCTTCACCGTGACCATGGACCCCTGCGCAGACCGACGCCGAGGCCGAGCGGGTGGCGCCCGGCCTGACCGCCCGGGTCCGCGACGAGTACGGCGAACGACGCGGCCCGGACCTCCTTCCGGAGGCCCGGGCCGTGGTCGAGCGGGTCGCCTGAGCGGCGCTGGGCTACATCTTGCGGCTGTAGGACCGCACCGAGAGCGGCAGCGAAGACCGCCACCACGACGACGCAGCCGAGCAGCGCCCAGCCGACCTCGGTCGTGACGTGGCCCTCGTTGAGCAGGTCCCGGACCGCGGTGACCACGTGGCTGACCGGGTTGATGTTCACGAACGCCTGCGAGCCAGCCCGGCAGGGTCTCGGCCGGGACGAACGCGTTCGACAGGAACGTCAGCGGGAACATGATCATCATCGAGATGCCCTGGACGGCCTGGGCGCTGCGGGCCATCGTGCCGAGGTAGGTGAAGATCCAGGCCAGCGACCAGCCGGCGATGATCGTCAGCAACCAGCCGGCGAAGACGCCGACGACGCCGCCGCCCGGCCGGTAGCCCATCGCGATGCCGGTGAGGATCGTGAGCGTGGCCGCGGTGGCGTAGCGGAGCAGGTCCGCGATCGCCGGGCCGGCCAGCGGGGCGATCCGCGCGATCGGCAGCGACTTGAACCGGTCGAAGACGCCCTTGTCCATGTCCTCGCGGAGCTGGATGCCGGTCGCCATGCACGCGGTCAGCGCGGTCTGGGCGAGGATGCCGGGGATGATGATCGGCAGGTAGTCCGCGACGCTGCCGGAGATCGCGCCGCCGAAGATGTAGGCGAACATCGCCGTGAACAGCAGCGGCTGGATCGTGACGTCGAAGAACTGCTCCGGGTTGCGGCGCATCTTCTTGGTGGCCCGCCAGGCCATCGCGAGGCTCTGGCTGACGGTGTCGCCACGGACGGCCGCGCGGGCAGGTCGGTGCGCCGGCGTGGGTGGTCGCGGTGACGGTCTCGTCGACCGTGGTGGACAGCAGCGTCATCGGACGGCCTCCATCTGGTTGTCGGTCGTCCTCGGACTCGGCGGCGTGGCCGGTCAGGGCCATGAAGACCTCGTCGAGGGTGGGCTTCTGGACGGTGGCCGAGGTGATGAGCAGCTCCTGCTCGCGCAGCGCCGATCAGCACGTCCGCGGCGCGGTTGGCGTCGGGCAGCGGCACGTTGATGCCGCCCGCCTCCGGCGTGAGCACCGGCTCGTCGCCGATCACGCGGCGTACGACGTCGACGGCCTGGCCGGTCTGCGCCGGGTCGAGCAGCCGCAGCTGCAGCGTCGAGGAGCCGACCTGGCTCTTGAGCTGGTCGGAGCGTGCCCTCGGCGACCTTGTGGCCGCGGTCGATGACCGCGATCCGGTCGGCGAGCTGGTCGGCCTCGTCGAGGTACTGCGTGGTCAGCAGCACCGTGCAGCCCTGGGCGACGAGGTCGCGGATCGTGTCCCACATCTGGCCGCGGGTGCGCGGGTCGAGGCCGGTGGTCGGCTCGTCGAGGAAGATCAGCGGCGGCCGGGCGATCAGGCTGGCGGCCAGGTCGAGCCGGCGGCGCATGCCGCCGGAGAACTGCGAGATCTGCTTGTCGGCGGCCTCCTCGAGGCCGAACCGGCCGAGCAGGTCGTCGGCGGTCGCGCGGGCCTGCTTCGTGTCGACGCCGAGCAGCCGGCCGAACAGGTAGAGGTTCTCGCGGGCGGTGAGGTTCTCGTCGACCGAGGCGTACTGGCCGGTCACGCCGACCAGCTGGCGCACCACGTGCGGGTGCTGCTGCGACGTCGACGCCGAAGATCTCGGCGCTCGCCGCCGTCCATCGGGAGCAGCGTGGCGAGCATCTGGAGCATCGTGGTCTTGCCGGCGCCGTTGGGGCCGAGCACGCCGAAGACCTCGCCGCGGCGGACCTCCAGGTCGATGCCGTCGACGGCCCGGAGGTCGCCGAAGGTCTTCACGAGGCCGTGCGCCGAGACGGCGAGCTCGGTCGTGGCGGAGGAGTTCGTGTTCATGACCTCGACTCTGGGCCACGCCGGTTTCAGCGCGCCTTCACCTCGGTTTCACGGCCGGGCCGCCGGTTTCACGACCCGTGGTCCGCCGGGCGAGCTCACGCCTCGCTGGAGGACGCCCAGATGTTGATCCCGGAGTCCACGGCGTCCGACTCGATCGCCTCGAGCTCGTCCTGCGAGAGCTCGAGGTTGTCGAGCGACCGCGAGGTTGTCGTCGAGCTGGGCCACGCTGCTGGCGCCGATCAGCACCGAGGTGACCCGCTCGTCGCGCAGCACCCACGCCAGCGCCAGCTGGGCCAGCGACTGGCCGCGGCCGTTCGCGATCTCGTTGAGCCTGCGGACGTGCGCGATCGCCTCGTCGGTGAGCAGCGTCGGGGTCCAGCGACTTGCCCTGGGCGGCCCGCGACCCCTCGGGGATCCCGTCGAGGTACCGGTCGGTCAGCATGCCCTGCGCCAGCGGGCGAGAACGCGATGCAGCCGACGCCCTCCTCGCCGAGCACGTCCAGCAGCGAGGGGTCGCCGTCCTCGACCCAGCGGTTGAGCATCGAGTACGACGGCTGGTGGATCAGCAGCGGCACGCCCATCTCGCGCAGCAGCGCCGCCGCCTCGCGCGTCTGTCTCGGCGCTGTAGGACGAGATGCCGGCGTAGATGGCCCGCCCGGACTGCACCGCCGTGGCCAGCGCGCCCATCGTCTCCTCGAGCGGCGTCTCCGGGTCGAAGCGGTGGCTGTAGAAGATGTCGACGTGGTCGAGGCCCATCCGGGCCAGGCTCTGGTCGAGCGAGCCGAGGAGGTACTTGCGCGACCCCCACTCGCCGTACGGCCCCGGCCACATGTCGTAGCCGGCCTTGGTCGAGATCACCAGCTCGTCGCGGTAGGGCCTGAAGTCCTCGGCGAAGATCGCGCCGAAGTTCGTCTCCGCCGAGCCGTACGGCGGCCCGTAGTTGTTGGCCAGGTCGAAGTGGGTCACGCCCCGGTCGAACGCCCGGCGCAGGATCGCCCGCTGGGTCTCGATCGGCTTGTCGTCGCCGAAGTTGTGCCACAGGCCGAGCGAGACCGCCGGCAGCTTCAGCCCCGACCGGCCGCAGCGGCGGTAGGCGTGGCGCTTCGTAACGGTCGTCGGCGGCGCGGTACGGCTCAGGCGTGGTCACCGTCCATGTCTAGTTGATCGCGCCGCCCAGGATCGCGGCGGCCTTCTCGAAGACCAGCCGGTCGCCCTCGACGCGGATCCGGTCGCCCGCGTCGGACCCGGCGCCAGGGCGGGGTCGCGGTGCCAGAGCCAGGTGTCGACGTCGGCGGCCGTGCCGGTGATCGTCGCCACCGGCGTCGGCCCGTCGTCGACCAGCCACAGGTCGTCCTCGTCCTCGTAGACCTTGCCGCTGTCGGGCACCGGTGCCCGTGAACTTGCCCGAGCGCGACCAGCAGCTCGCTCCCGGTGTCGGTGAGGTGCACGGCGAACGTCTCGCCGGTCCGCGTGAAGGTGCCCCACGGCGGGCTCGCCGCCGTACATCACCCCGAGCACCTCGGCCACGCCGTCGTCGGCGAGCGCCGGGTCGAGCGGGGTGACGGGCACGCCGGCGGTCAGCTCGGCGTCGACCCGGTGGATCAGCGCCTCGTGGGCCTGGCGCCGGTGGGTCGTCGCCGACCCGGTTGTCGCCGGACCAGTGCCAGGCCTCCTCCTCGGGGTCGGCCGCGGTCGAGCTCGGTGGCCAGTGCGTGCGGAGTGCTCGTCGAAGGCCGCGAGCAGGTCGGCGTACGCCTCGGGCCGCGGCGCCGTCGGGCTCCTCGCTGATCTCGGCGTCGTCGGGCGAGGCGGGCCGGTGCCGCAGGACCTTGGCCCAGAACAGCTGGACCCCGGCGAGGTGCCAGAGCAGGTCGGCGGCGTCCCAGTCGGGGCACGTCGGCACCCGTGCGGTCGGGTCGCAGTCGGTCAGCACCTCGCGGAACCGCGCGGACTCGGTGCGGATGTGGTCGAGGTAGGTCGGGTACTCGAGTCGGGGCACGCCGCGACGCTAGCGAGGGTTCCGGACGCCTGCATCCGGGATTTCCCGCCAGCACCGGCCGGGCAGGCCGTCCTGGCCCCGGGCAGAGGTTGCCACCGCCGCCCGGAGCGGGGATCCCCGGGCAGCCGGGGGTTCCGACCACCCCGGCTTCGCATGCACATACGGAGATATGTATAGTCATGCATCATGAGCGACCAAGGTCGCCGTCGCCGGAGCCAGCGGGTACGCCGGGGGCGAGCTGCTGCGCCTGCTCCTCGGCCACCCCGCAGGTCGAGATCGGCGCGCTGACCGCGGGCGAGCAACGCCGGCGAGACCCTGGGCAGCCTCCAGCCGCACCTGGTGCCGCTCGCCGACCGGGTGCTCGAGGAGACCAGCCCCGAGACGCTGCGCCGGCCACGACGTCGTCTTCCTGGCGCTGCCGCACGGCCAGTCCGGCCCGATCGCCGCCGCGCTGGGGGAGCAGGTCGTGGTCATCGACTGCGGCGCCGACTACCGGCTCGCCGACAGCGGCGCCGTGGGAGAGGTTCTACGGCGGCACCCACGCCGGCACCTGGCCCTACGGCCTCCCCGAGCTCCCCGGCCAGCGCGACCTGCTGCGCGGCGCCACCCGGGTCGCCGTCCCGGGCTGCTACCCGACGGTCTCGACGCTCGCCCTGGCCCCGGCGGTCGCCGCAGGGCCTGGTCGAGCGCGACGTGGTCGTCGTCGCCGCCTCCGGGCACCAGCGGCGCCGGCAAGGCCGCCAAGCCGCACCTCCTCGGCAGCGAGGTGATGGGCAGCGTCGAGCGCGTACGGCGTCGGCGGCGTCCACCGGCACACCCCCGAGATCACCCAGAACCTCGTCCGGCGCTCACCGACGGCACCGGTCCGGTGAGCTTCACGCCGCTGCTGGTCCCGATGCCGCGCGGCATCCTGGCCACCTGCTCGCGCGCCGCTGCACGGACGGCGATCACCGCGCGACGACGTCCGCGCGGCGTACGACGAAGGCGTACGCCGACGAGCCGTTCGTGCACCTGCTGCCCGAGGGCCAGTGGCCGCAGACCAAGTCGGTGACCGGCAGCAACGCCGTGCACCTCCAGGTCACCGTCGACGAGGCCGCCGGACCGGCTGGTCGCCGTCGGCGCGGTCGACAACCTGGCCAAGGGCACCGCCGGCGCCGCCGTGCAGTGCATGAACCTCGCGCTCGGCCTCGACGAGACCACCGGGCCTGAGCACCGTGGGGCTGGCGCCGTGAAGCTCACGCCGCTACCCCGAGACCCTCGCCGTCGTGAAGCTCGGCCCGGGCGCCGAGGTCCCCGCCTGGGCGGAGTCCTCGTCGCATCTTCTCGGTCACCGCGACGGCCACCGAGACCTCCGTCGTCTGCGCGGCCCGCAACGTGCCGAAGAAGTCGGTGCACCAGCGGCCGTTCACCGCCTTCGAGGTCGAGGGCCCGCTCGACTTCGCGCTCACCGGCGTCCTCGCCGGGCTGCTCGCGCCGCTGGCCGAGGCCGGAGATCAGCGTCTTCACGCTCTCGACCTTCGACACCGACTGGATCCTCGTGCCCGGCGACGACGCCGACCGGGCCGAGGAGGAGTGGCGACGATCCGGGCACGACGGTCGAGCCCGCCGTCCCCGCCACCACTCCAGGAAAGAGCAAGAAGTGAGCGTCACCAGCCCCGCAGGGCTTCCGGGCCGCCGGCGTCGCCGCCGGCCTCAAGACCACCGGCGGCAAGGACGTCGCGCTGGTCGTCAACGACGGCCCGGACCTACGACTCGCGCCACCGTCTTCACCGCCAACCGCTGCAAGGCCAACCCGGTCCTGTGGAGCCAGGAGGTCGTCAAGGACGGCACCGTCCGCGCGGTCGTCCTCAACTCCGGCGGCGCCAACTGCTACACCGGCCCCGAGGGCTTCCAGACGACCCACGCGGTCGCCGAGCAGGTCGCCGGGCACCTCGGCGTCGGCGCGATCGACGTCGTCGTCTGCTCGACCGGCCTGATCGGTCTCACGAACGACCGCGACCGCCCTGCTCGACGGCGTCGACGCGGCGTACGCCGGCCTGGCCGCCGACGGCGGGACAGGCCGCCGCCGAGGCGATCATGACCACCGACTCGGTCAGCAAGCAGGCCGTGGTCGAGGGCAGCGGCTGGTCGATCGGCGGGATGGCCAAGGGCGCCGGCATGCTGGCCCCGCAGCTGGCCACGATGCTCGTCGTCATCACCACCGACGCCGTCGTGCCGGCCGCCGACCTCGACACCGCGCTGCGGGCCGCGACCCGGGTCAGCTTCGACCGGCTCGACTCCGACGGCTGCATGTCCACCAACGACACCGTCACGGTCATGGCCAGCGGCGCCAGCGGCATCACACCCGTCGCTGCCGGACTTCACCGAGGCGCTCACCCAGCTCTGCACCGACCTGGCCATGCAGCTGCTCCGCGACGCCGAGGGCGCCGACCACGACATCGCCATCACCACGCTCAACGCCGCCACCGAGGACGACGCCGTCGAGGTCGGCCGCAGCGTGGCGCGCAGCAACCTGTTCAAGGCCGCGGTCTTCGGCAAGGACCCCAACTGGGGCCGGGTGCTGGCCAGCATCGGCACCACGCAGGCCGCCTTCGACCCCGCCGACCTCGACGTGGCCATGAACGGCGTCTGGGTCTGCCAGGGCTCCGAGCCGCACGCCGACCCGGCCACGGTCGACCTGACCGGTCGCGAGGTCACCGTGACCATCGACCTCAAGGCGGGCACCGAGCGGGCCACGGTCTGGACCAACGACCTGACCCACGCCTACGTCCACGAGAACAGCGCGTACTCCTCATGAGCGAGACCAGCGAGAACCGGGTGAAGGCCGACGTGCTGGCCGCGGCGCTGCCGTGGCTGAAGGCCTACAACGGCAAGATCGTCGTCATCAAGTACGGCGGCAACGCGATGACCGACGACGTCCTCAAGCGGGCCTTCGCCGAGGACATCGCGTTCCTGCGGTTCGCCGGCTTCAAGCCGGTCGTCGTGCACGGCGGCGGCCCCCAGATCTCGCGGATGCTCGACCGGCTCGGCATCGAGTCGGAGTTCCGGGGCGGCCTGCGGGTGACCACCCCCGAGGCGATGGACGTGGTCCGGATGGTGCTCGTCGGCCAGGTCCAGCGCGAGCTGGTCGGGCTGATCAACGAGCACGGCCCGCTGGCCGTCGGCCTCTCCGGCGAGGACGCCGGGCTGTTCACCGCGAAGCAGACCAACACCGTCGTCGACGGCGAGGAGGTCGACCTCGGCCTGGTCGGCGAGGTGGTCGACGTACGCCCCGAGGCGGTGCTCGACATCATCGAGGCCGGCCGGATCCCGGTCGTCTCCAGCGTCGCGCCGGACCTCGACGGCACCGTGCACAACGTGAACGCCGACTCCGCCGCGGCCGCCCTGGCCGTGGCGCTCGAGGCCGAGAAGCTGCTCGTGCTCACCGACGTCGAGGGGCTCTTCCTCGACTGGCCCAGCTCGCAGGACGTCATCGGCGAGATCAGCCCCGAGGCGCTGGTGAGATCCTGCCGAGCCTCGAGAGCGGGATGGTGCCCAAGATGAAGGCCTGCCTCGAGGCCGTCCAGGCGGGCGTGTCCCGGGCCACCGTGGTCGACGGCCGCGAGCCGCACGCGGTGCTGCTCGAGCTGTTCACCCAGGAGGGCGTCGGCACCCAGGTGCTGCCCGACGTCGAGACCAAGACCCGCAAGGCGCGGGCCGCGCAGGAGGCCGTGTCGTGACCACGTTCCAGGAGCGGTACGCCGCCAGCCTGATGAACACCTTCGGGCCGCCCAAGCTCACGCTCGTGCGGGGCGAGGGGACGCACGTCTGGGACGCCGACGGCCGGGAGTACGTCGACCTGCTCGGCGGGATCGCCGTCAACGCGCTCGGCCACGCCCACCCCGCGCTGGTCTCGGCGGTGACCGAGCAGCTGCAGACGCTGGGGCACGTGTCGAACTTCTTCGCCAGCGAGCCGCAGATCGACCTGGCCGAGAAGCTCCTGGCGCTCCTCGACGCCGGGGACGGGAAGGTCTTCTTCACCAACTCCGGCGCGGAGGCCAACGAGGCCGCGTTCAAGCTGACCCGGCGCACCGGGCGCACCCACCTGGTGGCCGCCGAGGGCGGCTTCCACGGCCGCACCATGGGGGCGCTGGCGCTCACCTCCAAGGCCGCGTACCGCGAGCCGTTCGAGCCGCTGCCGGGCGAGGTGACCTTCGTGCCGTACGGCGACGAGGCCGCGCTGGCCGAGGCCGTCACCGACGAGACCGCCGCCGTCCTGCTCGAGCCGCTCCAGGGCGAGGCCGGCGTCGAGGTCCCGCCCGAGGGCTACCTGGCGGCCGCGCGGCGGATCGCCGACGAGCACGGCGCGCTGCTCTGGCTCGACGAGGTGCAGACCGGCATGGGCCGCACCGGGCGGTGGTTCGCCCACCACGGCACGGGCGTCACGCCCGACGTCGTCACCGTCGCCAAGGGGCTGGCGGGCGGCTTCCCGATCGGGGCCTGCATCGGCCTCGGTGCTGCGGGTGAGCTGCTCCAGCCCGGCAACCACGGCACCACGTTCGGCGGCAACCCGGTGGCCTGCGCCGCGGCGCTCGCGGTGATCGGGACGATCGAGGACGAGGGGCTGCTCGAGCACGTCACCGTGCTCGGCCAGAAGCTGCGCGACGGGCTCGCCGCCGACCCCCGGGTCACCGAGGTCCGCGGTGAGGGGCTGCTGATCGGCCTCGACCTGGCCGAGGAGAAGTCGGCCGACGTCTTCGCCGCCGCGCTCGCCGCCGGCTTCATCGTGAACAACCCCACACCCAGGCGGGTCCGGCTGGCCCCGCCGCTGGTGCTCACCGAGGACGACGCGGCCGCCTTCCTCGACGCGTGGCCGGCGATCCTCGACCAGGCAGGACTCTCGTGACCCGCCACTTCCTGGCCGACGACGACCTCACACCGGCCGAGCAGGCGCAGGTCCTCGACCTGGCCGCGAAGCTCAAGGCCGCGCCGTACGACGCGCGCCCGTACGCCGGTCCGCAGTCGGTCGC
Source organism: uncultured Actinomycetota bacterium (assembly GCA_963791175.1). Lineage (GTDB taxonomy): Bacteria > Actinomycetota > Actinomycetes > Propionibacteriales > Nocardioidaceae > Nocardioides. The sequence goes on along the minus strand of CAWBRC010000001.1, from coordinate 2,194,022 downwards.
GATGATCTTCGACAAGCCGACGCTCCGGACCCAGGTCTCCTTCGGCGCCGGGATCGCCGAGCTGGGTGGCAACCCGATGCTGGTCGAGGGCCAGCTGGCCGGCATCGGCGTCCGCGAGTCCGTCGAGGACGTCGCGCGGGTCCTCGGCCGGCAGGTCTCGACGGTCGTGTGGCGGACCTTCGCGCAGTCAGACCTCGAGCTGATGGCCGAGCACGCCGGGGTGCCGGTCGTGAACGCGCTGACCGACGAGTTCCACCCGTGCCAGCTGATCGCCGACCTGCTGACCGTGCGCGAGCACAAGGGCGAGCTGGCCGGCCTCACGGTCACCTTCGTCGGCGACGCGGCCTGCAACATGGGCAACTCCTGGCTGCTGGCCGGAGTCACCGCCGGCATGCACGTGCGGGTCGCCGGCCCGCTCGGCTACTGGCCGGCCGAGGAGATGTTCGCCCGGGCCGCCGCCCTCGCCGAGCAGACCGGCGGCTCCGCCAAGGGTTACTCCGACCCCGTCGCGGCGATGGAGGGAGCCGACGTGGTCGTGACCGACACCTGGGTGTCGATGGGCAAGGAGGCCGAGGAGGCCGCGCGCGAGGTGGTCTTCGCGCCGTACTCCCTGACCGCCGAGCTGCTGGCGCAGGCGGAGCCCGACGCGCTCGTCCTGCACTGCCTGCCCGCCTACCGCGGCAAGGAGATCGCCGCCGAGGTCATCGACGGCCCCCGGAGCGTGGTGTGGGACGAGGCGGAGAACCGGCGGCACGCGCAGAAGGCAGTGCTCACCTTCCTGATGGAGTCCTCATGACCGCGCCGGCCGAGGGACCCGTGGACACCGTGCTGCGCCCGGCCACCAAGAACGCCCGGCACCAGCACATCGTCGAGCTCGTCACCCACCACGAGGTCCACTCCCAGGGCGAGCTCGCCGCAATGCTGGCCGAGCAGGGGGTCGTGGTCACCCAGGCCACGCTCTCCCGCGACCTCCTCGAGCTCGACGCGGTGAAGATCCGGGCCGCCTCCGGCGCGCTGGTGTACGCCGTCCCGGCCGAGGGCGGCGACCGACGACCCGCGGCGCCGGGGGAGACCGCCGCCGGCCAGGCCAGGCTCGCGAAGCTCTGCTCCGAGCTGCTCGTCTCGGCGGAGGCCAGCGCCAACCTGGTCGTGCTGCGCACTCCACCCGGCGCCGCCCAGTACCTCGCCTCCGCCTTCGACAAGGCCGAGCTGCACGAGGTCCTCGGCACCATCGCCGGCGACGACACCGTGCTCGTGATCGGCCGTCACCCCGCCGGCGGCGACGACCTCGCCCGCCGCTTCCTCTCGATGGCGGACCACCCCGACCTCCCCTGAACCAAGAACGGACACCCCAGCCATGAGCAAGGTCCTCACCACGCTGCCCAAGGGCGAGCGGGTCGGCATCGCCTTCTCCGGCGGCCTCGACACCTCGGTCGCGGTCGCGTGGATGCGCGCCAACGGCGCCGTCCCGTGCACCTACACCGCCGACATCGGGCAGTACGACGAGCCCGACATCTCCGGCGTACCCGCCCGCGCCGCCGAGTACGGCGCCGAGATAGCCCGCTCCGTCGACTGCAGGGGCCCGCTGGTCGAGGAGGGGCTGGCCGCGCTGGCCTGCGGTGCGTTCCACGTCCGCTCCGGCGGCCGGGCGTACTTCAACACCACGCCGCTGGGCCGGGCCGTCACCGGCACCATGCTCGTCCGCGCCATGCACGAGGACGGCGTCGACATCTGGGGCGACGGCTCGACGTTCAAGGGCAACGACATCGAGCGGTTCTACCGCTACGGGCTGCTGGCCAACCCCGAGCTGCGGATCTACAAGCCGTGGCTGGACGCGGACTTCGTGCACGAGCTCGGCGGCCGCGCCGAGATGAGCCAGTGGCTGACCGAGCGCGGCCTGCCCTACCGCGACACGAAGGAGAAGGCCTACTCCACCGACGCCAACATCTGGGGCGCCACCCACGAGGCCAAGACCCTCGAGCACCTCGACGTCTCCCTCGAGACCGTCGAGCCGATCATGGGCGTGAAGTTCTGGGACCCGGCGGTCGAGATCCCGGCCGAGGACGTCACCATCGGCTTCCACCAGGGCCGGCCGGTGTCGATCGACGGCGTCGACTTCCGCGACCCCGTCGCGCTGGTCCTCGAGGCGAACGCCGTCGGCGGGCGGCACGGGCTCGGCATGTCCGACCAGATCGAGAACCGCATCATCGAGGCCAAGTCGCGCGGCATCTACGAGGCGCCGGGCATGGCGCTGCTCTGGATCGCCTACGAGCGGCTGCTCAACGCGATCCACAACGAGGACACCATCGCCAGCTACCACGCCGAGGGCCGGCGTCTGGGCCGGCTGCTCTACGAGGGCCGGTGGCTGGACCCGCAGGCGCTGATGCTGCGCGAGTCGCTCCAGCGCTGGGTGGCCTCGGTCGTCACCGGCGAGGTCACGCTCCGGCTGCGCCGCGGCGAGGACTACACGGTCCTGCGCACCGAGGGGCCGCACTTCTCCTACCACCCGGAGAAGCTGTCGATGGAGCGCACCGAGAACGCCGTGTTCGGCCCGACCGACCGGATCGGCCAGCTCACCATGCGCAACCTCGACATCGCCGACTCGCGCTCGATGCTCGAGCTGTACGCCGCGCAGCCGCTCGACCAGGGCCAGGTGCTGGTCGAGCACGGCATCCTGCTCGGTGCCCTGCCCGCGGGTGGTGGCGACCGGATCGCCGCCAACCCCGCGCTCGAGGGCGGCGCCGACGACGAGGCGCTGGACAGCGCGGCGATGGAGGCCGGGACCGACTGATGGCCGCCGGAGGACAGAGGATCCGACGTACGTCCGCGCGGGTGCTGCCGGTCAGCCCGCTCGGCGAGGTGTTGCTGATGCAGGCCCGCGACCCGGCGTACCCCGACGACTGGCACTGGGTCTCGATCGGCGGCGCCGTGGAGGCGAGGGAGTCGCTGGAGGAGGGCGCCCTCCGCGAGCTCCGGGAGGAGACCGGCATCGTCGTCTCGCCGGTCGCGTTGTCGCCGGCGGTGCACGTCGGCAACCAGGACTTCTCCTGGAACGGCGCCGACTACACCAACCACTCGACGTTCTTCGCGATCGCGCTCGACCGCGACGTCGAGGTGGTCCTCGACGGCCTCGAGGGGCTCGAGGTGGGTAACGTCACGGCCGCGGCGTGGTGGTTCCCGGACGACCTCGCCGACGACGGCACCGCCGCCTCCCCGGACCTCCCGGAGATCATGCGGCGGGCGATCGAGGTCGTGAAGGGGGCCGCATGAACACCCCAGGACGTTCCTCGCCTCCCTCGCTTCGCTCCTCCGGCGAACAACGCCCCGGGGACCCCGACAAGCTCAGCTCGGGCACCAACGAGGGCAAGCTCTGGGGCGGCCGCTTCGCCTCGGGCCCGTCCCCGGAGCTCGAGGCGCTCTCGCGGTCGACCCACTTCGACTGGCGGCTCACGCTCTACGACATCGCGGGCTCGCAGGCACACGCCAAGGCGCTGGGGGCGGCCGGGCTCCTCACCGCGGAGGACGAGCAGGCGCTGCACGAGGGCCTGGACGCGCTGACTCGCCGCTTCGAGGCCGGCGAGCTGCTGCCCGACCCGTCCGACGAGGACGTGCACGGCGCGCTCGAGCGACTGCTCCTGGAGGAGGTCGGCACCGAGCTGGGTGGCCGGCTGCGTGCGGGCCGCTCGCGCAACGACCAGATCGCCACGCTCCTCCGCTCGTACCTGCTCGACCACGCGCTGGCCATCGGCGAGGTCCTGCTGGACCTGGTCGACGCCCTCTCCGCGCAGGCGCGCCGTCACCTGGGCGCGGTGATGCCCGGGCGGACGCACCTCCAGCACGCCCAGCCGGTCCTGCTCTCCCACCACCTGCTCGCCCACGCCTGGCCGCTGGTCCGCGACCTCGACCGACTCGCGGACTGGCGCCGGCGTACCTCGGCCGAGTCGCCGTACGGCGGGGGAGCGCTGGCCGGCTCCAGCCTCGGCCTGGACCCCGAGCTGGTGGCGCGCGAGCTGGGCTTCGCCGGCACCTCGCCCAACTCCATCGACGGCACCGCCTCGCGCGACTTCGCCTCCGAGTTCGCCTTCGTCTGCGCGCAGGTCGGCGTGGATCTCAGCCGGCTGGCCGAGGAGCTGATCCTGTGGTCGACGCGCGAGTTCGGCTTCGTCCGGCTGCACGACTCCTGGTCGACGGGGTCGAGCATCATGCCGCAGAAGAAGAACCCCGACATCGCCGAGCTGGCGCGGGGCAAGGCCGGGCGGCTGGTGGGCAACCTCACCGGACTGCTCGCGACGCTCAAGGCGCTGCCGCTGGCCTACAACCGCGACCTCCAGGAGGACAAGGAGCCGGTCTTCGACTCCGTGGACACCCTCGAGGTGCTGCTCCCCGCGCTGACCGGCATGGTCGCGACGCTGGAGTTCGACACCGACCGGATGGCCGCGCTGGCACCGCAGGGCTTCTCGCTGGCCACCGACGTGGCCGAGTGGCTGGTGCGCGAGGGCGTGCCGTTCCGGGTGGCCCACGAGGTCGCCGGTGCGTGCGTGCAGCGCTGCGAGGAGCTCGGCTGCGAGCTCGACGAGCTGGCCGACGCGCAGCTGGCCGAGGTGTCGCCGTACCTCACGCCGGCCGTGCGCGAGGTGCTCACCGTCGAGGGCTCCGTCGCCTCGCGGGACGGCCGCGGCGGTACGGCGCCGGCCCGCGTCGCCGAGCAGCTCGACGAGCTGAGCGCAGCGGTCGAACGGGTGCATGGCCGGCTCGTCTGACCTGCGCGACCTGCTGGCCGGTCCCGTCGTCGAGGTCGCGCCGCGGCTGCTCGGCGCGACGTTGCGCCACGGGCCGGTCGCCCTGCGACTCACCGAGGTGGAGGCCTACGACGGCGCCAACGACGCCGGCTCCCACGCCTACCGGGGGCGGACGCCGCGCAACGCGGTGATGTTCGGCCCGCCCGGGTTCCTCTACTGCTACTTCACCTACGGCATGCACGTGTGCTGCAACGTGGTCACGGGGGTCGAGGGGGTGGCCAGCGCGGTGCTGCTACGCGCCGGTGAGGTGACCGAGGGGATCGAGGTCGCCCGGTCGCGCCGGCCCGGCGCGTCCGACCGCGACCTGGCCCGCGGTCCGGCCCGGCTGTGCCGGGCGCTGGGCATCGGGTTGGCCGACAACGGCACCGATCTGGCCACGGGGGCGATCACCCTCGAGCCGGGGGAGCCGGCGCCCGAGGTGGCCACCGGACCCCGGGTCGGACTGCGCGGCGACCCCGATCGGCCCTGGCGGTACTGGGTCCCGGGTGAACGCACGGTGTCCAGCTACCGGCCCGCGGTCCCGCACCGCCGACCCGCGAAGGGCCTCTGACCTGCAGTTTTGCGTGGGACCCCACCCCGATTTGGAACGTGCGCAGAGGTCGTCTAATGTTTCACCTCGCCGCAGGGATGCGGCGGAACCCTCGGGGGCCAAGGGCCCTGAAAACGGTGGGATCCGCACGTCCGGAGCGGCCGGGGTCCACCCCGAGCTCGCGAGGAAGCCACCAAGTTGACTCGCACGAGGCGGACCGGTAAGTTTTATCAGGTTGCCCCGGAAGCCGGCTGAGAAGCCGGAGCTGGTGCGCGTCTGATCTTTGAGAACTCAACAGTGTGTCATAGTCGACGAATTAGTTTGTTATGCCCCGTCTCGTCGAACGCCTTCGGGCAATCGACGAAACGGATTTCTTTGGTAGGACAATGATTCTGACAATAGTCAGGGTTTTGATCCCGCCAGGAGGCATCTCTTCTTCCGTCTTCGGACTTGTCCGAGGCGGTTTTGTTTTTCTACGGAGAGTTTGATCCTGGCTCAGGACGAACGCTGGCGGCGTGCTTAACACATGCAAGTCGAGCGGTAAGGCACCTTCGGGTGTACACGAGCGGCGAACGGGTGAGTAACACGTGAGTAATCTGCCCTTCACTTCGGGATAACCGCCGGAAACGGTGGCTAATACCGAATACGACGCGCTTTCGCATGAGATGCGCGTGGAAAGTCTTATCGGTGGAGGATGTGCTCGCGGCCTATCAGCTTGTTGGTGAGGTAACGGCTCACCAAGGCTTCGACGGGTAGCCGGCCTGAGAGGGTGACCGGCCACACTGGGACTGAGACACGGCCCAGACTCCTACGGGAGGCAGCAGTGGGGAATATTGGACAATGGGCGAAAGCCTGATCCAGCAACGCCGCGTGAGGGATGACGGCCTTCGGGTTGTAAACCTCTTTCAGTACCGACGAAGCGCCAATAACGGTGGTGACGGTAGGTACAGAAGAAGGACCGGCCAACTACGTGCCAGCAGCCGCGGTAATACGTAGGGTCCGAGCGTTGTCCGGAATTATTGGGCGTAAAGGGCTCGTAGGCGGTCTGTTGCGTCGGGAGTGAAAACTTACAGCTTAACTGTGAGCGTGCTTCCGATACGGGCAGACTTGAGGTATTCAGGGGAGAACGGAATTCCTGGTGTAGCGGTGAAATGCGCAGATATCAGGAGGAACACCGGTGGCGAAGGCGGTTCTCTGGGAATATCCTGACGCTGAGGAGCGAAAGTGTGGGGAGCGAACAGGATTAGATACCCTGGTAGTCCACACCGTAAACGTTGGGCGCTAGGTGTGGGATCCATTCCACGGGTTCCGTGCCGCAGCTAACGCATTAAGCGCCCCGCCTGGGGAGTACGGCCGCAAGGCTAAAACTCAAAGGAATTGACGGGGGCCCGCACAAGCGGCGGAGCATGCGGATTAATTCGATGCAACGCGAAGAACCTTACCTGGGTTTGACATATGCCGGAAAGCTCCAGAGATGGAGCCCCTTTTGTCGGTATACAGGTGGTGCATGGCTGTCGTCAGCTCGTGTCGTGAGATGTTGGGTTAAGTCCCGCAACGAGCGCAACCCTCGTCCTATGTTGCCAGCGGGTAATGCCGGGGACTCATAGGAGACTGCCGGGGTCAACTCGGAGGAAGGTGGGGATGACGTCAAGTCATCATGCCCCTTATGTCCAGGGCTTCACGCATGCTACAATGGCCGGTACAAAGGGCTGCGATATCGCAAGATGGAGCGAATCCCAAAAAGCCGGTCTCAGTTCGGATTGGGGTCTGCAACTCGACCCCATGAAGTCGGAGTCGCTAGTAATCGCAGATCAGCAACGCTGCGGTGAATACGTTCCCGGGCCTTGTACACACCGCCCGTCACGTCACGAAAGTCGGCAACACCCGAAGCCGGTGGCCCAACCCTTGTGGAGGGAGCCGTCGAAGGTGGGGCTGGCGATTGGGACGAAGTCGTAACAAGGTAGCCGTACCGGAAGGTGCGGCTGGATCACCTCCTTTCTAAGGAGTAAGTGGCCATGAATGGTCCAGGCATGAGGTCTGGCCTGATGGTGCTACTCACTAGTGGAATCGTCGATGAATGACCTCGACCGGAAGGTCGACCTCTCAGTACTGCTCGGCCCTGTTCATTCAGGGCCAGGCGTGGAACCTGAGGCCGGCTCGGAGGGACGAGGTCCTGGCACACTGTTGGGCTCCCAGGGATCAGGCAACTGACTCTGGTGCCACGAGCACGAGCTGGTCGCGGATGCGATCGGTGAAGCTCGGCGGCCATGCACATTGAATCCTTCATAGTGGACGCGAGCATCTTCGCGGCATCCCCTCACCATGGGATGTCGCGTTTTCGGTCGCTCTCAACCAAAACTGAACCCCTCGATTCGCTGTCGAGGCGTCAGGAGAGCGATCGGTCTTTGTAGCAGCAGTAAAAAATGTTTGCGAACTACTCGACGAGACGTTGTCTTCGTTGAGTGTTTGTGGGCGACAAGCTACGAAGGGCACATGGTGGATGCCTTGGCATCGAGAGCCGAAGAAGGACGTAGGAGCCTGCGATAAGCCCTGGGGAGTTGGCAACCGAGCTGTGATCCGGGGATGTCCGAATGGGGAAACCCAGCTGGAGTCATGTCCAGTTACCCACGCCTGAATATATAGGGCGTGCGGAGGGAACGTGGGGAAGTGAAACATCTCAGTACCCACAGGAAGAGAAAACAAAAGTGATTCCGAGAGTAGTGGCGAGCGAAATCGGAACAGGCCAAACCGTATCTGTGTGATAGCCGGCAGGCGTTGCAGGTACGGGGTTGTGGGACCACTCAGGTCGATCTGCCGGTCGACCACGAAGTCAAAAAATCTGAGCTAAGTTGAATCCCGTTGGAAAACGGAACCGTAGAGGGTGATAGCCCCGTAAGCGTAAACTCAGATCTTCGGAGTGGCATCCCAAGTAACACGGAACCCCTGAAATTCCGTGTGAATCTGGCGGGACCACCCGTTAAGCCTAAATACTCCTCGATGACCGATAGCGGACAAGTACCGTGAGGGAAAGGTGAAAAGTACCCCTGGCGGGGAGTGAAATAGTACCTGAAACCGTGTGCCTACAATCCGTTGGAGCCTATCCTTGTGATGGGTGACAGCGTGCCTTTTGAAGAATGAGCCTGCGAGTTTGCGTTGTGTTGCGAGGTTAACCCGTGTGGGGAAGCCGTAGCGAAAGCGAGTCCGAACAGGGCGCCTGAGTAGCACGATCAAGACCCGAAGCGAAGTGATCTATCCATGGGCAGGTTGAAGCGCGGGTAAGACCGCGTGGAGGACCGAACCCACTTAGGTTGAAAACTGAGGGGATGACCTGTGGATAGGGGTGAAAGGCCAATCAAACTTCGTGATAGCTGGTTCTCCCCGAAATGCATTTAGGTGCAGCGTTGCGTGTTTCTTGCCGGAGGTAGAGCACTGGATAGCCGATGGGCCCGACCAGGTTACTGACGTTAGCCAAACTCCGAATGCCGGTAAGTGAGAGCGCAGCAGTGAGACTGCGGGGGATAAGCTCCGTAGTCGAAAGGGAAACAGCCCAGACCATCAGCTAAGGCCCCTAAGCGGTGACTAAGTGGAAAAGGATGTGGAGTTGCAGTGACAACCAGGAGGTTGGCTTGGAAGCAGCCACCCTTGAAAGAGTGCGTAATAGCTCACTGGTCAAGTGATTCCGCGCCGACAATGTAGCGGGGCTCAAGTCATCCGCCGAAGCTATGGCATTCAGACAATAGTCAAGCCTTCGTGGTTCAGACGTCTGGATGGGTAGGGGAGCGTCGTGTCGCGAGCGAAGCCTCGGAGTGATCCAGGGGTGGACGCGACACGAGTGAGAATGCAGGCATGAGTAGCGAATGAGGAGTGAGAAACTCCTCCGCCGAATGATCAAGGGTTCCAGGGTCAAGCTAATCTGCCCTGGGTAAGTCGGGACCTAAGGCGAGGCCGACAGGCGTAGTCGATGGACAACGGGTTGATATTCCCGTACCGGCAAAGTAGCGCCCATGACGAACCTGGTGATGCTAACTGCCCGAAATTGTCGGTACTGAACCCTTCGGGGGGATGGCCGGCAAACTAGCGCAGGACCCGAACCAGTAGTAGTCAAGCGATGGGGTGACGCAGGAAGGTAGCCCAGCCGTGGCGATGGTTGTCCACGGGCAAGAGTGTAGGGAGCCACCTAGGCAAATCCGGGTGGCATGATCCTGAGACTTGACGCGGAGTCCGCATGGACGAAGTGGGTAATCCTATGCTGTCGAGAAAAACCTCTAGCGAGCTACGCGCCGCCCGTACCCCAAACCGACTCAGGTGATCAGGTAGAGAATACCAAGGCGATCGAGTGAACCATGGTTAAGGAACTCGGCAAAATGCCCCCGTAACTTCGGGAGAAGGGGGGCCGGATCCGTCAATGCCCTAGCGGCAGGCAGCGGTGATGGCCGCAGAGACCAGGCCCAAGCGACTGTTTACTAAAAACACAGGTCCGTGCGAAGTTGTAAGACGATGTATACGGACTGACTCCTGCCCGGTGCTGGAAGGTTAAGGGGACGGGTCAGCCATTAGGCGAAGCCCAGAACTTAAGCCCCAGTAAACGGCGGTGGTAACTATAACCATCCTAAGGTAGCGAAATTCCTTGTCGGGTAAGTTCCGACCTGCACGAATGGAGTAACGACTTGGGCGCTGTCTCAACCGTGGACTCGGCGAAATTGCACTACGAGTAAAGATGCTCGTTACGCGCGGCAGGACGGAAAGACCCCGGGACCTTTACTATAGTTTGGTATTGGTGTTTGGTTCGGCTTGTGTAGGATAGGTGGGAGACTGTGAAGCACGGACGCCAGTTCGTGTGGAGTCAACGTTGAAATACCACTCTGGTCGTACTAGATGTCTAACCTAGGTCCGTAATCCGGATCAGGGACAGTGCCTGATGGGTAGTTTAACTGGGGCGGTTGCCTCCTAAAATGTAACGGAGGCGCTCAAAGGTTCCCTCAGCCTGGTTGGCAATCAGGTGGCGAGTGTAAGTGCACAAGGGAGCTTGACTGTGAGACAGACATGTCGAGCAGGGACGAAAGTCGGAACTAGTGATCCGGCGCCGGCATGTGGAAGCGTCGTCGCTCAACGGATAAAAGGTACCCCGGGGATAACAGGCTGATCTTCCCCAAGAGTCCATATCGACGGGATGGTTTGGCACCTCGATGTCGGCTCGTCGCATCCTGGGGCTGGAGTAGGTCCCAAGGGTTGGGCTGTTCGCCCATTAAAGCGGCACGCGAGCTGGGTTTAGAACGTCGTGAGACAGTTCGGTCCCTATCCGCCGCGCGCGCAGGAAACTTGAGAAAGGCTGTCCCTAGTACGAGAGGACCGGGATGGACGAACCTCTGGTGTGCCAGTTGTTCTGCCAAGAGCACGGCTGGTTGGCTACGTTCGGAAGTGATAACCGCTGAATGCATCTAAGCGGGAAGCACGTTTCAAGATGAGGTTTCCCACTACATAAGTAGGTAAGGTCCCCAGCAGAACACTGGGTTGATAGGCCGGAGGTGTACAGCAGTAATGCCCAGCCGACCGGTACTAATAGACCGAGGGCTTGTCCCACAAACACTCAACCAAGACAATGCGTCTGATGAGTGCCTGCTGCTGCAGTCTGACTGCTCGCGTCCACGAAGGAATCCATACAACTGGATACATCTGTAGCTTCGGCTGCTCCCTGGCAACTGCCAGGTGATGCGCCGGCAAGAGTTACGGCGGCCTTAGCGAGAGGGAAATACCCGGTCCCATCCCGAACCCGGAAGTCAAGCCTCTCAGCGCCGATGGTACTGCAACCGGGAGGTTGTGGGAGAGTAGGACGCCGCCGGACATTCTTTCGAGAAGGCCACCCCGTTCGCGGGGTGGCCTTCTTGGCATTTCCGGGCCTCTTTCTCGAGGCCACCCAGCTCCACTACGTCCACGCCCCCTCCACAGGTGGCTCGTCCTGGTCCGTCGTCCACAGGCCGGCGGCGACCGCCCCGTCACCGTCCGCGCCGGCCACGAGCGTGGTGCGCGGAGGTGATGTGCGATGACAGCACACAGCAACGAGGCTCCCGACCCGGCGGAGGACCAGGCGGAGAGCGTCAACGAGGTCCGGCTCCTGGGCCGGCTGGCGACCGACCCGCAGCTGCGCGAGCTGCCCAGCGGGGACACGCTGTGGAGCCTGCGCGTGGTGGTCGACCGCCGCCAGCAGTCCGGGAAGCCGAGACCGCGTCAGCGGGTGGACTCCCTCGAGTGCGCCGTGTGGAGCGGCCGCCTCAAGGGCCAGGTCCCGTCGTGGAAGGCCGGCGACGTCGTCGAGGTGTCCGGGGCGCTGCGGCGCCGGTTCTTCCGGGGCGGCGCGGGCGCGGTCTCCCGCGTCGAGGTGGAGCTGACCCGGGGCCGGATCATTCGTCGCGCAGGGAGCGGATGAGCACGCCCACGCTCGGCTTCGGCTGGAAGGAGGTGGCCTTCTCGGGCAGCAACCGGTCGTCGGCGGCGATCTTCAGCACCAGGTCGACGTCGGGCGCCGGCATGAGCACGCCGACGCTGTCCTTGCGCAGGTGGCTCAGGGTGGCGTCCACGGAGTGGTGGTACTCGATCCGCTGCGGTCCGCGCGGCAGGGCCGGCACCAGGTCGTCGTGCAGCTGCTCGACCGCGGCCCGGTCCTCGGGCAGGTGCAGCTTCACGGTCGCCCAGCGGCGGCCGTCGGTCGCGGCCAGCGTGGCGGGGCCGAGGGCGTGCACCGCGGCTGCCTGGTCCACGACGTCCAGCCGGGCGCCGATCACCTCGGCCGCCGCGGCCAGGTCATCGAGGCCGACGCCGGTCAGGATGCGGTGGATCGGGCCGAGGAAGAGCGGGGTGTCCTCCTGGTCGACGAGCATGGCCAGGCCGCGGTCGGTCGGGCCGCCGGGGGAGCGTCGCTGCATGCGCAGGTAGGCCGCGTAGCGGTGGTGGCCGTCCGCGATCAGCGCCTGGGTGGGCGCGAGCCCCTCGTCGATGGCGCGGAGCAGGTCGGGGTCGCGGATCGCCCACACCCGGTGCCGCTGCTCGTTGCGGTCGACGAAGTCGTCGACCGTCGGCTCGGCCATGACCCGGTGCACGATGGCGCGCACCTCCGGGGCGGCCCGGTGCACGAGCAGGATCGGGGCCGGATTGAGCGCGAGCTCGGTCATCCGGTCCGCCAGCTCGTCGGCCTGCACCGGGTGGATGCCCTCGTGCGGCAGGACGGCACGATCCTCGGGCCCGCTGGCCCGGTGCGAGATGTCCAGCGCGCCGACCAGGCCGCGCACGGTGAGGCCGCCGGCGGTGTACTCGTGCAGGTAGAGCGCGGGCTCCTCGTCGCGGCGCAGCTGTCCGCGTTCCTGCCACTGGGTGAGGCGGGCCGTGACGGCCCGGTACGGTCGGGCGAAGAGACGTCCGGACGCCGGGTCGCCGATCCGACGCGGGTTCAGCCGGACCCCGTGGAACGGCGCGAGGCGCAGTGGTCGGCCCACGTAGGGCGGGATGACCACGGCGCGGGTGTCCATCGACAAATGGTAGTTCGCGACGGGTGAGGAGACCTTTGTGGCGGGGCGCACGTCGCTGGGCAGCTCTGCGGAGCCGCTGGACCGCAGCTACGACCTGGCGATGCTCGACCTCGACGGCGTGGTCTACGTGGGCGCCGACGCGGTCCCGGGTGCCCCCGACCACGTGGCGGCGGCGCGACGGGCGGGGATGCGGGTGGCGTTCATCACCAACAACGCCGCGCGGCCGCCGTCCGAGGTCGCCGAGCACCTGCGCGAGCTCGGGGTGGAGGCCGACACCGACGACGTGGTGACCTCCGCCCAGGCCGCGGCGCGGGTGCTGAGCGACCGGCTCGGCGAGGGTGCGCCGGTGGCGGTGCTGGGCGCCGGCGGGCTGACGGAGGCGGTGACCGCGGCCGGGCTGGTCGCCGTCGGGGTGCGCGACGACGCGCGGGCGGTGGTGACCGGGTACGGGCCGGACGTGCCGTGGCGCGACATCATGCGGGCCGCGGTGCGGATCCGCGACGGGCTGTGGTGGGTGGCGAGCAACACCGACATGACGATCCCGACGGCGTTCGGCGTGGCCCCCGGGCACGGGGTCCAGGTGGAGATGCTGCGCCGGTTCACCGGGGTCGACCCGGAGGTGGCCGGCAAGCCGGCCCGCCCGCTGCTCGACGAGACGGTGCGGCGCTGCGGTGGTCGGCGGCCGTTGATGGTCGGCGACCGGCTCGACACCGACATCGAGGGTGCGCACACGGCCGACGTGGACTCGTTGCTGGTGATGACCGGGGTGACCGGCCTGGCCGAGCTCGTGGCCGCGGCGCCGGAGGCGCGCCCGACGTACGTCTCGCGCCGACCTCGGTGGGCTGGCCGGCCCGCACGCGGCTCCCGAGACGGACGATGGCGAGGTGACCCAGGGCGGCTGGACCGCCCGGGTGGCCGACGGGGCGCTCCGCGTCGACGGTGCGGGTGAGCTCGACGACTGGTGGCGGGTCGTGGCGGTGGCGTCGTGGCGCCACCTCGACGCCGCCGGCGAGCCCGTCGGGACCGACGGCGTGGCGCCTCCGGGGTAGCGTTCGCCGCATGACGCAGGACCCGCAGCACGACCCCGAGCACGACGTACCGGAGCCCGACGAGCAGGCCGGCGAGCCCGAGCCGCACGCGCCGGAACGGGTGCGCACCGGGAGCGACCGGGTCGACGAGGTGATCCGTGCGGTCGAGGAGCTCGAGGAGCGGCCGATCGAGGAGCACGTGGGCGTCTTCGAGAGCGCCCAGGTGCAGCTGCGGCGCGCGCTGGACGACCCGGGCGACGAGGGCCAGGTCGGCGGCGCCGAGCACTCGGACGACCACCTCGGGCACGCCTGAGCCGGGAGACACGAGTGCCACCACGCCGGCTCCGCCTGGACGCCGAGCTGGTCCGCCGGGGGCTGGCCCGGTCGCGGGAGCACGCCGGCGAGCTGATGACGACCGGGCGGGTCAGGGTGTCCGGGGCCACGGCCGGCCAAGCCGGCCACCGAGGTGACCACCGACGTGGCGATCGTCGTCGCGGACGACCCGGACCGGCCCGACTACGTCTCCCGGGGCGGCCACAAGCTCGCCGGGGCGCTGGCGGCGTTCGAGCCGCTGGGGCTGAGTCGTGACGGGGCGCCGCTGCCTCGACGCGGGCGCGTCCACGGGCGGGTTCACCGACGTGCTGCTGCGCGCCGGTGCGCGGGAGGTCGTGGCGGTGGACGTGGGGTACGGCCAGCTGGCCTGGTCGCTGCAGCTCCGACGACCGGGTGCAGGTGCACGACCGGACCAACGTCCGTGAGCTCACCGCCGACCTGATCGGCGGGCCGGTGGACGTGGTGGTGGGCGACCTCTCGTTCATCTCGCTGGCGCTGGTCCTCGAGCCGCTGGTGGGCGTCACGAACGAGGACGGCGACCTGGCGCTGATGGTGAAGCCGCAGTTCGAGGTGGGCAAGGACCGGGTCGGCAAGGGCGGCGTGGTCCGCGACCCGGGGCTGCGGGCCGAGGCGGTGGCGGCGGTGGCCGCGCGGCGGCCGCAGCTCGGCTGGGGCGCCCGGGCGGTGGCCCGCAGCCCGCTGCCGGGCCCGTCGGGGAACGTCGAGTTCTTCCTGTGGCTGCGGCGCGGCCCGGCCGGGATCGACGAGGACGACATCCACAACGCCGTGCGGGGCTGACCGGCGCCGGGGGTGCGGTCTGAGAGGCTGGTTGTCGTGACGAACAGCCCACCCGAGGAGCCCGGCGCGGTCCGCCGCGTCCTGGTGCTCTCCCACACCGGCCGCGCGCGGCGCGGGACGTCACGACCAGCTTCTGCAAGGCGCTGACCGAGCACGACATCGTCGTCCGGCTGCTCGCCGACGAGGCCGCCGACCTCGGGATCGAGTCGAGCTCCTACGACCCGGCCATCGAGCTCGTCGAGGGCGACACCGACCTGGCCGCCGACTGCGAGCTCGCCGTCGTGGTCGGCGGCGACGGCTCGATCCTGCGGGCCGCCGAGGTCACGTGGGGGAGCGGCACCCCGGTGCTCGGGGTCAACCTGGGCCACGTCGGCTTCCTGGCCGAGGCCGAGGTCGACGACGTCGAGGACGTCATCGACGCGATCGTCGGCGCGGAGCTAGACCGCCGAGGACCGGATGGCGCTCGACGTCCGCGCCTTCCGCGACGGCGAGCTGGTCACCCACACCTTCGCCCTCAACGAGGCCAGCGTCGAGAAGGCCGCCCGCGAGCGGATGATCGAGGTCGTCGTCGAGATCGACAACCGGCCGCTGTCGCGGTGGGGCTGCGACGGAGTCGTGCTGGCCACGCCGACGGGGTCGACGGCGTACAACTTCAGCGCCGGCGGCCCGATCGTCTGGCCCGACGTCGAGGCGCTGCTGGTGGTGCCGACTGAGCGCGCACGCGCTGTTCGCGCGGCCGCTGGTGGTCGCCCCCGACTCGCTGCTCGCGGTCGAGGTGATCGCCCGGACCGACGGTGCCGGCGTGCTGTGGTGCGACGGCCGTCGTGCGGTCGACCTGCCGCCGGGCGCGCGGATCGAGGTACGCCGTTCCGACCGCGTCGGTCCGGCTGGCGCGGCTGCACCAGGCGCCGTTCACCGACCGGCTCGTGGCCAAGTTCGACCTGCCGGTCGAGGGCTGGCGCGGCTCCGCGGAGCGGCGACGCCGGGCCGACGGTTCCACCGACGACGGGCAGCGCTGATGCTCGAGGAGATCCGGATCGGGCAGCTCGGCGTCATCGAGTCCTCGACGCTGCGGCTGGGCCCCGGGCTGACCGTGATCACCGGTGAGACCGGCGCCGGCAAGACGATGGTGGTCACCGCGCTGGGGCTGCTCCTGGGCGGCCGGGCCGACAGCGGCATGGTCCGCACCGGCGCCGGTGCCGCGCGGGTCGAGGGCGTGGTCGACGCGCAGGGCCTCGACGAGTTCGGGGCCGCCGTCGACGACGCCGGCGGCGAGGTCGAGGACGGCCACGTCGTGCTGGCCCGCAACGTCTCCAGCGAGGGTCGCTCGCGCGCCTGCGTCGGCGGCGCCTCGGTCCCGGTGTCCCGGCTGGCCGACGTGGCCGAGCCGCTGGTGGCCGTGCACGGCCAGTCCGACCAGCACCGGCTGCTGCGCCAGCGGGCCCAGCGCGAGGCGCTGGACCGGTTCGGTGGCGAGCCCGTGCTGGCGCTGGTGGCGGCGTACGCCGCGCTGCACGGCCGGCTCGAGGCCACCGAGCGCGAGCTCGACGAGGTGGTGGCCAGCGCCCGCGAGCGCGCGCGGGAGGCCGACCTGCTCCGGTTCGGCCTCGGCGAGGTCGAGGCCGTCGACCCCAGGCCGGGCGAGGACGCACAGCTGGCCGCCGACGAGGCGCGGCTCGGCTACGCCGACGCCCTCCGCACGGCCGCGGAGCAGGCGCGCGAGGCGCTGTCCAGCGAGGCCGGCGACCCGGACGCGCTCGGCGCCGCCTCGGCGGCCCGGACCCTGCTCGAGGGCGTCCGCGAGCACGACCCCGAGGCGGGCGCGCTCGCCGACCGGCTCGCCGAGCTCACCTACCTGCTCTCCGACCTCGCCGCCGACGTCGCCTCCTACGCGGCCGGCATCGACGCCGACCCGGCCCGGCTGGCCGCAGGTCTCCGAGCGGCGCGCGGCGCTGACCGCGCTGACCCGGAAGTACGGCGAGACCGTCGAGGAGGTGCTGGCCTGGTCCGAGGCCTCAGCGACCCGGCTGCTCGACCTCGACGGCACCGACGAGCGGATCGAGACCCTGCGAGGCGAGCAGCGGCAGCTGCGAGCCGAGCTGGGTGAGGTGGCCGAGAGCCTCTCCGGCGCCCGCACCGAGGCCGCCTCCCGGCTCGCCGAGGAGGTCACCGCCGAGCTGTCGCTGCTGGCGATGCCCCATGCCCTGCTCCGGATCGCGGTGAGCCAGCACGACGCGGAGGCGCCGGCCGGCGACCCGCCGCCCAGCGGCGGTCCGCTGCGGGTGGCCGGGCGGTGGGTGCGGCACACCGCGAGCGGGGTCGACGAGGTCGAGTTCCTGCTGGCCGCCAACACCGGCTCGGAGCCGCGGCCGCTGCACAAGGGTGCGTCCGGTGGCGAGCTGTCCCGGGTGATGCTCGCGCTCGAGGTGGCGCTGGCCGGCACCAGCCCGGTGCCGACGTTCGTCTTCGACGAGGTCGACGCGGGCGTCGGGGGGTCCGCGGCGGTCGAGGTCGGCCGCCGGCTGGCCCAGCTGGCCCGCACCGCCCAGGTACTCGTGGTGACGCACCTGCCGCAGGTGGCGGCGTACGCCGACCGGCACGTCCTGGTCGAGAAGGCGAGCGACGGCTCGGTGACCAGCTCGGGGCTGACCGAGCTCGACGACTCGGCGCGCGAGAAGGAGCTGTCGCGGATGCTGGCCGGCCTCGCCGAGTCCGACACCGCGCTGGCCCACGCGCGCGAGCTGCTCGACGTGGCGGCACCGGCCCGAGCGCTGTCCTGACCGTTTTCCCGGTGCGTCGGATTCGGAGGGTGTCGGATCCCTCTTATAGGATGGAGGTCCATGAAGCCCCCCATGCCGACCAAGCATGTGTTCGTCACCGGAGGCGTCGCCTCCTCCCTCGGCAAGGGCCTCACGGCGTCCAGCCTCGGCCGCCTGCTGCGCTCGCGCGGGCTGCACGTGACGATGCAGAAGCTGGACCCCTACCTCAACGTCGACCCGGGGACGATGAACCCGTTCCAGCACGGCGAGGTCTTCGTGACCAACGACGGTGCGGAGACCGATCTCGACATCGGTCACTACGAGCGGTTCCTCGACACCGACCTCGGCCAGATCGCCAACGTCACGACGGGGCAGGTCTACTCCGAGGTGATCGCCAAGGAGCGGCGCGGCGACTACCTCGGTGACACCGTCCAGGTGATCCCGCACATCACCAACGAGATCAAGGACCGGATCCTCGCCATGGGCGGCACCACCGCCGAGGGCCAGCACATCGACGTCGTGATCACCGAGATCGGCGGCACCGTCGGCGACATCGAGTCGCTGCCCTTCCTCGAGGCGGCGCGCCAGGTGCGCCACGACATCGGCCGCGACAACTGCTTCTTCCTGCACATCTCGCTGGTGCCCTACATCGGCCCCTCCGGCGAGCTGAAGACGAAGCCGACCCAGCACTCCGTGGCCGCGCTCCGCCAGGTCGGCATCCAGCCCGACGCGGTGGTCTGCCGCGCCGACCGCGAGCTGCCCGACTCGATCAAGCGCAAGATCTCGCTCATGTGCGACGTCGACGAGGAGGCCGTGGTCACCGCGCCGGACGCGCCGTCGATCTACGACATCCCCAAGGTGCTGCACCGGCAGGGGCTCGACGCCTACGTCGTGCGTCGGCTCGGGCTGCCGTTCCGCGACGTCGACTGGACCGTCTGGGACGACCTGCTGCGTCGGGTGCACCACCCCAACGAGGAGGTCACGATCGCCCTGGTCGGCAAGTACGTCGACCTCCACGACGCCTACCTCTCGGTGGCCGAGGCGCTCAAGGCCGGCGGCTTCGCGCACGAGGCCGAGGTCAAGATCCGCTGGATCCCCTCCGACGAGTGCGCGACCCACGAGGGCGCCTCCCGCCACCTGCACGACGTGGACGCGATCTGCGTGCCCGGCGGCTTCGGCGTCCGCGGCCTCGAGGGCAAGATCGGCGCGCTCACCTACGCGCGCACCAACCGGATCCCGACGCTCGGCCTCTGCCTGGGGCTGCAGTGCATGGTCATCGAGTACTCCCGCAACGTGGCCGGCCTCGAGAAGGCCGACTCCACCGAGTTCGACCCGGACAGCCCGGAGCCGGTGATCGCGACGATGGAGGAGCAGCTGGCCTACGTCGAGGGCGCCGGTGACCTGGGTGGGACGATGCGGCTCGGCCTCTACCCGGCGCTGCTCAAGCCCGGGTCGATCGCCCGGGAGGTCTACGGCGCCGAGCAGATCGACGAGCGCCACCGGCACCGCTACGAGGTCAACAACAACTACCGCGACACGCTCGAGGCCGCCGGCCTGGTCTTCTCCGGCACCTCGCCGGACAACAACCTCGTCGAGTTCGTCGAGCTGCCCCGCGACCAGCACCCCTACTACATCTCCACGCAGGCCCACCCCGAGCTGCGTTCGCGCCCGACCCGGCCGCACCCGCTCTTCAAGGGGCTGGTCGGCGCGGCGATCGAGCGCCAGCGGGAGCTCCGCTTCCCGATCGACGAGACCGGGCTGCGCCGGGAGCCGGTCGAGGCCGACGACTAGGTCCGGGCGTCCAGCACCCGGGTGAGCAGGTCGGCAGCGATCAGCAGCTCGGTCCGTACGACGGGGGCCAGCCCCTCGCGGTTGGCCACGTCCTGGGCGTGGTCGAGCCACGCGGCGTCGCACGTGGTCGGCTTCATGTGCCGGATCACGCCGCCCAGCTGCAGCAGCCCACCGCCGGACATCGTGGTCGCCTCGTCGAGGTAGCGGTGCGCCCACGGCACCAGCAGCTCGTGCTGGACCGGGCGCCAGAAGCAGCGCGCGAAGTCGATGAGGGGCAGCCCGGCCGGGACGCTGCGCTCCCGCCAGACCCGCTCCCAGGCCTCGGCCTTCGCGTCGTCGGTGGGCCGGGCCGCCGAGACGCCCCAGGCGCGCAGGTGTGCGTCGGGGTCGGGGTCGCGCTCGAGCAGGTCGTCGATCGCGGCCTCGTCGTACCGCCCGAGCGAGGCGCGCCGGACCTGGACCCGCCAGGCCAGGTCGACGTCGTCGGTCGCCGCGTCGTCGAGCAGCTCGAAGTGCTGCGGCGTCGAGGCCGCCCAGGCCAGGGTGTGCAGCGCCGCGGTGCGGTGCTCGGGGTCGGCCGCCCGGGCGGCGGCCACCTCGGCCAGGCGGGCCAGCCGGCGCGGCACCAGGACGGCGGGGCTCCACTGCTCCGCGGCGCGCAGGGCCAGGCCGAAGAACGGCTCGACCACGCCCGGGCTCGGCTCGGAGGCCAGCACCAGCAGCGCGCAGTCGAGGAAGTCGCCGGTGGAGAGCTCGCCCTTGGCCAGCATGTCCCAGGCGGTGCCGACCGCCACCGCGCGGTCCACCGGTTCCGGCAGCCGCGCCGCCTCGTTCAGCATCACCTCCAGCGAGCGCTCGTCGGTGCGCACCGAGGCGAAGGTGAGGTCGTCGCCGTTGAGCAGGTGCAGGTCGGCGACCGGCAGGTCGAGCAGGTACGTCGTGGTACCGGTCGTCTCCACCCGCAGCGTGCCCTTCTCCTGCAGCCCGCCCTCGGTCCGGTGGTACGAGCCGATCTGGAGGGCGTGCCGGCGCGGCTCCCCGCCGTCCGGGCTCGACGTGAGCAGCGTGGTGCCGACCAGGCTGATCGTGTCGGTGCCGGCGCGGTCGAGCCACGCGCTGGTCCACGAGCCGAGGTCGCGGTCGGCGGCCTCCCCGAGCCGGAGCATCAGGTCGGCCAGCCGGGCGTTGCCCCAGGCGTGCTGGGCGAAGTACTCGCGCAGCCCGCCCACGAAGGTGTCCTCGGTCAGGTAGGCCATCAGCTGCTGGAGCACCGCCTGGCCCTTGTAGTAGGTGATGGCGTCGAAGCTGGCGAAGGCGTGTGCGACGTCGGGGACGCTGCCGCGGATCGGGTGGCTGGCCGGCCCCATGTCCTGCTGGTAGGCGCCGATCTGCTCGCCCGCGAGGAACGTGGCCCAGCTGTCGGTGTACTCGGTCGCCGAGACCGCGGCCCAGGTCGCCGCGAACGACGCGAACGCCTCGTTGAGCCACAGGTCGTCCCACCAGCGCATCGTCACCAGGTCGCCGAACCACATGTGCGCCATCTCGTGCAGCAGCACCACGGCGACCATCTGCCGCTGGGCGTACGTCGGCGTCGACCGCCACAGGACCGCGTCGGTCCAGGTCACGCAGCCCCAGTTCTCCATGGCGCCGCCGAAGTCGGGCACGAACACCTGGTCGTAGCGCTCCTGCGCGAACGGCTGGGCGAACCGCCCGCCGAAGAAGGCCAGCCCCTGTTCGGTGATCCGGAACAGCTCCTCGGCGTCCCGCTCGAGGTACGCCCGGAGCGACTGGCGGCAGTAGAGGCCGAGGCTGAACGCGCCCCGCTGCTCGCGCAGCTCGTGGAACGGCCCGGCATTGACCACGACGACGTACGGCGAGAGCCGGGGCGTGTCCTCGAAGATCCACAGCCGGCCGCCGTCGTCGCGGTCGAGCACGACGTCGGGGGCGCTGTTGCTGAGGACCGTCCACTCGGAAGGAGCGCTGACCTGGAACCCGTGCACCGCCTTGAGGTCGGGCTGGTCGAAGCAGGCCCAGGCGCGGTGCGCCCCGTCCGGCTCGAAGCTGCTCCAGACGTAGACGAGCTTGTCCTGGGGGTCGACGCTGCGCAGGATCGCGTTGCCCGAGCCGGTGTCGGTCTGCACCGAGGAGACGGTGAGCACGTTCTCGTCGGCCAGCCCCGGGAGCGGGAGCCGCCCGTCGGCATGGGTCGACACGTCGAGCTCGACCTCGTTGAGGATCGCGGAGAGGACCTCGCCCTCGATGTCGATGAACGTCGATGCACCCGGACGGCGGCAGGTGAACGTCACCGAGCACGTCGCCAGCCAGCGCTCGCCGTCGGCGAGCTCGCGCAGGTCGACCCCGATGTCGTAGCGGTCGACGTCGAGCAGGGCGGCCCGGTCCCGGGCCTCGAGCTCGGTCAGGCTGGTCGGCGTCGCACCCGAGTCCGTCATGACGGAACGGTAGCCTCCGCCGGGTGACCGAGCGGATCGCAGACGTCCCCGAGCACTGGCCGGTCGAGGACAGCGAGGACCTCTACCGGTCCGGGCTCCCGTTCGCCCTGCGGGCCGACAAGGTCCGGCATCCGGAGAGCCCCGACGAGGAGCCGTTCACCCGGGTGGTGCTCGAGCACCCCGGCGCGGTGGTGGTCCTGGCCGTGGACGACGACGAGCGGGTGCTGTGCCTGCGCCAGTACCGGCACCCGGCGCGACACCGGATGCTCGAGCTGCCGGCCGGGCTCCTCGACGTCGAGGGGGAGGACCCCCGCGGCGCGGCCGAGCGCGAGCTGCTCGAGGAGGCCGGGCTCGTGGCGGCGGAGTGGACGCCGCTGACCACGGCGTACAGCTCCCCGGGCATCACCGACGAGCGGATCTGCTACTTCCTGGCCCGCGGGCTGACGGCCGGGGACCGCGGCGACTTCGAGCTCGTGCACGAGGAGGCGGACATGGAGACGCTGTGGGTCCCGTTCGCCGACCTGCTCGACGCCTGCCTCGACGGACGGGTGCAGGACGCGCCCGTGCTGGTCGCGGTGCTGACCGCGCAGGCCCGTGGCCTGGTCGGCAGAACCGGCTCCGGGGGCTAGTGTCTGACCCGTGCTGATCGGAGTCCCCAAGGAAGTCAAGAACCACGAGTACCGGGTGGCCATCACGCCCATCGGGGTGCACGAGCTGGTGGCCCATGGCCACGAGGTGGTGATCCAGAAGGACGCGGGCGTCGGCTCGCAGATCGACGACGCGGAGTACGTCGCCGCGGGCGCCAAGATCGTCGGCACCGCCGAGGAGGCCTGGGGCACCGACGGCGGCGTCGACATGGTGCTCAAGGTCAAGGAGCCGGTGGCCGAGGAGTACGCCCGGATGCGGGAGGGGCTGACCCTCTTCACCTACCTGCACCTGGCCGCGGACAAGCCGCTGACCGACGAGCTGCATCGACCGCAACGTCACCGGCATCGCCTACGAGACGGTGCAGCTGCCCTCGGGTGGGCTGCCGCTGCTGTACCCGATGTCGGAGGTCGCGGGCTGCCTCGCCCCGCAGGTGGGCGCCTACTCGCTGATGAAGGCCCAGGGTGGCCGCGGAGTGCTGATGGGCGGCGTCGGCGGGGTGGCGAACGCGAAGGTCGTGATCATCGGCGCCGGGGTCTCGGGGCAGAACGCCGCGAACATCGCGCTCGGCATGGGTGCCGACGTGACCCTGTTGGACACCGACCTGGACAAGCTGCGGATGTCGTTCTGGCGCTACCACAACCGGGTCCACGGCCTGGCCTCGTCGAAGCTGGCGCTGGAGCAGCAGGTGCTGGAGGCCGACATGGTCATCGGCGCGGTGCTGATCCCCGGTGCGGCGGCGCCGAAGCTGGTCTCCAACGAGCTGGTCTCGCGGATGAAGCCGGGTTCGGTGCTGGTCGACATCGCGATCGACCAGGGTGGCTGTTTCGAGGACTCCCACGCCACCACGCACGCCGACCCGACCTACCCGGTGCACAACTCGATCTTCTACTGCGTGGCGAACATGCCCGGCGCGGTGCCGAACACCTCCACGTACGCCCTGACCAACGCCACGCTGCCCTACGCGGTGGCGCTGGCCAACAAGGGCTGGCAGCAGGCCATGCGTGACGACCACTCCCTCTCGCTGGGCCTCAACACCCACGACGGACGGCTGACCAACAAGCCGGTCGGCGAGGCCGTCGGCATCGACGCGATCGACCCGGCCGAGGTGCTGGCGTAGGCGTGACGGCTCCGGCGGTCACCTCGACAGGCTCAGCACACCCCTCGACCGGCTCGACCGACGGGGCGCCGGCCGGCTCGGAGCCCGCCCGCGCGGTCCGCACCTACCTCGACCACCTCACGGTCGAGCGCGGACTGGCCGCGAACACGCTCACGTCGTACCGGCGCGACCTGCGGCGCTACCTCGAGCACCTCGACCGGGCCGGCGTACGACGGCTCGACGACGTCTCCGAGGGCACCGTCTCCGGCTTCCTCGTCGCGCTGCGCGAGGGGGACGCCGACCACCCGCCGCTGAGCTCGACCTCGGCCGCGCGGACGGTCGTGGCGGTCCGGGGCTTCCACAAGTTCGCGCTGGCCGACGGGCTGGCCACCGCCGACCCGGCGAGCGGCGTGAAGCCCCCGGCGCCGGCCAAGCGGCTGCCCAAGGCGCTGCCGCTGGCCGACGTGGAGGCCATCCTGGAGGCGGCCGGGGCGCCGGGCACCACGCTGGCGCTGCGGGACCGGGCGCTGCTGGAGCTGCTCTACGGCACCGGCGCCCGGATCTCCGAGGCGGTCGGCCTCGACGTCGACGACCTCGACACCGTCGACCAGACCGTGCTGCTGCGCGGCAAGGGCGGCAAGGAGCGCATCGTCCCGGTCGGCTCCTACGCGCTGGAGGCCGTGGACGCCTACCTGGTCCGTGGCCGGCCCGAGCTGGTCTCCACCGGCCAGGGCACCCCCGCGCTGTTCCTCAACGCCCGCGGGGGCCGGCTGTCGCGCCAGTCGGCGTGGGCGGTGCTGGTCAAGGCGGCCGAGCGGGCGGGGGTCACCCGCGACGTCTCCCCGCACACGCTGCGCCACTCGTTCGCCACCCACCTGCTCGACGGCGGCGCCGACGTACGCGTCGTCCAGGAGCTGCTCGGCCACGCGTCGGTGACCACCACGCAGGTCTACACGCTGGTGACCGTGGACAGCCTGCGCGAGGTGTTCGCGAGCGCCCATCCGCGCGCCCGCGAATGAGCGGGAAGTTTCACCGGCCAGGCGGTGAAACCCGACGTTCGGCGCAGAAACTTCTGCGGCGAACGTCCTGTTTCACCGGCCAGCCGGTGAAACAGGACCGCGGCGGTCGGCCATGACCCCCCGCCTGCCCGTCCGCGCGGGAGACAGCCCGGACGACGTGTACGGCGCGGTCGTCGACTGGGCCGCCGAGCAGGGGCTGGAGCTCTACCCCCACCAGGACGAGGCGGTGCTCGAGCTGCTGTCCGGCGCGAACGTCGTGCTCGCGACGCCCACCGGCTCCGGGAAGTCGCTGGTGGCGGTGGCCGCGCACGCCGCCGCCCTCGCGCGCAACCAGGTCACCTACTACACCGCCCCGATCAAGGCGCTGGTCAGCGAGAAGTTCTTCGACCTGTGCGCGGTCTTCGGCACCGACGACGTCGGCATGCTCACCGGCGACGCCTCGGTGAACGCCGACGCGCCCGTGATCTGCTGCACCGCCGAGATCCTGGCCAACATCGCCCTGCGCGAGGGGCGGCGGGCCGACGTCGGGCTCGTGGTCATGGACGAGTTCCACTACTACGCCGAGCCCGACCGTGGCTGGGCCTGGCAGGTGCCGCTGCTGGAGCTGCCCCAGGCGCAGTTCGTGCTGATGTCAGCCACCCTCGGCGACGTCACCGACCTCGCGGCCGACCTGGGCCGCCGCACCGGGCGGGAGACCGCGACGGTGACCGACGCCGAGCGACCGGTGCCGCTGACCTTCACCTGGGCGCTCACGCCGCTGGCCGAGACGCTCGAGGAGCTGGTCACGACCCACCAGGCACCGGCGTACGTCGTGCACTTCACCCAGAAGGACGCCGTCGAGCACGCGACCTCGCTGCTGCAGGCGAAGTACCTCCCGACGCCACCGCCCGGGTTGGCGGAGCGGCTCGTGGGCGTGCGGTTCACCGCCGGTTTCGGCAAGACCCTGTCGCGGCTGCTCAAGAAGGGCATCGGCGTCCACCACGCGGGGATGCTGCCGCGTTACCGGCGGCTCGTGGAGCAGCTCGCCCAGGGCGGGCTGCTCACCGTGATCTGCGGCACCGACACCCTGGGTGTGGGCATCAACGTGCCCATCCGGACCGTGCTGTTCACCGGGCTGGCCAAGTTCGACGGCCGCCGGCAGCGGATCCTGCGCACCCGCGAGTTCCTGCAGATCGCCGGCCGGGCCGGTCGGGCGGGCTTCGACACCGCCGGGTACGTCGTCGTACAGGCACCCGAGCACGTGATCGAGAACGAGCGCGCGAAGGCGAAGTCGGCGGCCAAGAACGCCGCCAATCCCAAGAAGAACTCCAAGGCCCACCTCAAGAAGCCCCCCGAGGGCACCGTCGTGTGGACCGAGCAGACCTTCGACAAGCTGGTGGCCGGCGTACCGGAGCCGCTGGTCTCCCGGATGAAGGTCGACAACGCCATGCTCGTCAACGTCCTCTCCCGCGAGGAGGACGCGTTCCCCGTGCTGCGCCGGCTGCTCACCGACAACCACTCCGACCCGCGCGAGCAGCTCCGGCTGGCGCGACGGGCGCTGCGGCTGGCCCGGTCGCTGGTGCGCTCGGGCATCCTGACCCGGCTCGACGAGCCCGACGAGTTCGGGCGCCGCTACGTGCTCACCGTGGACCTGCCCGAGGACTTCGCGCTCAACCAGGAGCTGGCGCACTTCGCCCTGGCGGCCCTGGACGTGCTCGACCCTGAGGCGCCGACGTACGCGATGGACGTCGTCTCCGTGGTCGAGGCAGTGCTCGAGCCGCCCCGGCAGGTCCTGTGGGCGCAGCAGAACGAGGCGCGCGGCGAGGCCGTCGCGCAGATGAAGGCCGACGGCATCGAGTACGACGAGCGGATGGTGCTGCTCGAGGACGTCACCTGGCCCCGGCCGCTGGCCGAGCTGCTCGAGGCGACGTACGAGCTCTACCGTGAGAGCCACCCGTGGCTGGACCCCGGGGCGCTCGAGCCCAAGGCGGTGGTCCGCGAGATGTGGGAGCAGGGGATGGGGTTCACCGACGTCGTGGCCCGCTACCAGCTGGCCCGCTCGGAGGGGCTGGTGCTGCGCTACCTCACCGACGCCTACCGGACGCTGCGCCAGACCGTGCCCGAGCGGCACCGGGCGCCCGAGGTCGAGGAGCTCATCGAGTGGCTCGGCGAGACGGTCCGCCAGACCGACTCCTCGCTGCTCGACGAGTGGGAGGCGCTGACGGACCCGGCCCACGTCCGACCCGACGTCGCCGAGCACGCGCCGCCACCCCCGCCGCGGCCGATCTCGGCGCAGACCAGGCCGTTCCGCGTCATGGTGCGCAACGCGCTGTGGCGACGGGTCGAGCTGGTTGCGAGGGACGCCGTCGATGCGCTCGCCGCGCTGGAGACGACGTACGCCGGTCTGGCGGAGCCGCCCCTGGAGGTGGCCATGTCGCGCGCGGACTGGGACGCCGGGCTGGAGGGCTACTACGCCGACCACGACGAGGTCCGGCTCGACGCCGACGCCCGCGGACCGGCGCTCCTGGCGATCGAGGCGACGGGCCGCGAGTGGCCGGTCCGCCAGACGCTGCACGACCCGGCCGGCGACCACGACTGGGTGATCGAGGCCCGGGTCCACCTCGACGCCTCGGACGCCGCGGGGGAGGCCGTGGTCCTCGCCACCGCGCTGCGTAGGCTCGACGGGTGAACACCCCACGAAAGCGCACGGATGGAGCGCTCCGCGCGGAGGCCGCACGCTTCCGCGGGGACCCCGGAAAAGCATGAGCGACGTGCAGGTGACCAACAACGAGGCCGAGAAGCGCTACGAGGCGCGGGTGGACGGCCGGCTGGCCGGGTCGGCGTACTACGACACGGCCGACGACCTCATCGTCTTCACCCACACCGAGGTCGACGACGACTACGAGGGCCAGGGCGTCGGCTCGACGCTGGCGCGCGCCGCGCTCGACGACGTGCGCGCGGACGGGCGGCGCAAGGTGGTCCCGCGATGCCCGTTCATCAAGGGCTGGATCGACCGGCATCCCGACTACCGGGACCTCCTGGAGTGACCACAGCCCGCTGACCCGTCGCTACTCGTGAGCAGTAACGACGGCTCGGCACGGTGGACGACGTCGACCCGTCGTTACTCGTGACGAGTAGCGACGGCTCGGCGCGGACGGGTCCACTTCCTGTCCACAGATCTGTGCACAGGCAGCGTGTGCGCTGTGCACGGCAGCGGGAGCGAACACACCGCTCCTCCACAGATTTCCGCTCCGCTTGGGGGTATCGCGCCGCGATCTTGTACCCCTCCGCAAGCCCGACCTAGAGTCCCGGGCGCGTCGGCCACAAGTCGCCGTGTCGACAAATTAGGTTGCTGGGTGACAGCACGAGACAGCACGGCCCAGGGCGGAGGACACACTCAGATGAGCGATGGCGCACGGTTCGGAGCACGGTTCGGTCGAGGGTCGACAGCTCCGGAGATGCCGCCGATGGTCTCGACTCCTCCTCCGCCGCCGCCCGCACCCGAACCCAGCGAACCGAGCGCCGCCATGACTTCCCCCATGCCCTCGTCACCCATGACCGAGCCCCTGCCCTTCGAGCGCCGCGAGCCGGAGCCCGAACCCCCGACCGCGCCGCCGACGACCGGTGAGATCGGGCCGACCGGCCGGCCGCTGCCGGTCATCCCGGAGCCGAGGCCGCTGGCCACCCATGGGCACGCCCGGGTGATCTCGATGTGCAACCAGAAGGGTGGCGTCGGCAAGACCACGACCACGATCAACCTGGGCGCGTCGCTGGCCGAGTTCGGCCGCAAGGTGCTGCTCGTCGACTTCGACCCGCAGGGTTCGCTCTCGGTCGGACTCGGCCTCAACCCCTACGACATGGACCTCACCGTCTACAACCTGCTGATGCAGAGGGACGTGACCCTCCACGACGTCGTGGTGCCCTCCGGCGTGCCCGGCATGGACCTGCTGCCCTCCAACATCGACCTGTCCGCGGCCGAGGTGCAGCTGGTGCACGAGGTGGGCCGTGAGCAGACCCTGATGCGGGTGCTGGCCCCGGCCATCAACGAGTACGACGTGATCCTCATCGACTGCCAGCCCTCGCTCGGGCTGCTGACGGTCAACGCGCTCACCGCCTCACAGGGCGTGATCGTGCCGCTCGAGTGCGAGTACTTCGCGCTGCGTGGCGTCGCCCTGCTCAAGACCACGATCGACAAGGTCCGGGAGCGGCTCAACCCGGTCCTCGAGATCGACGGCGTGCTCGGCACCATGTTCGACGGACGGACCCTGCACAGTCGCGAGGTCATGGAGCGGCTCGTCCAGGCCTGGGGCGACAAGGTCTTCCACACGGTGATCCGCCGGACCGTGAAGTTCGCCGACTCCTCGGTCGCCGGTGAGCCGATCACGACGTACGCCTCGTCCTCGGCCGGCGCCGACTCCTACCGCCAGCTCGCCAAGGAGGTGGTCAGCCGGTGGCCCGCCGAGTGACCCTGCCGTCGGCCGACGAGCCTGTTCCGGCCGACAGACGACGAGCAGGACGCAGACGCGCGTGGAGGGTCGGGGAACTCTCCAAGCGCGGCACCGTCCACGCGGTCCCCGACCAGCCCGAGCCCGACGACCAGCCGGAGGCCCGCAAGAAGCCCAGCGGCCGGGTCAAGCACGACGAGAAGATGACGGTCTACGTCACCGCCGACGAGCTGCTCGAGATCGAGCACGCCCGGCTGGCGCTGCGCAGCCGGCACGGCCTCGCCGTCGACCGCGGTCGCCTGGTCCGCGAGGCGATCGCACCTGGTGCTCGCCGACCTCGAGCAGAACGGCGAGGCCAGCGCGCTGGTCCGCCGTCTGACCGAGGAATGACGCTCACGGACGTCGAGCCCGCGGAGGCCGCCGAGTCGGCCGGCTTCGAGGTGCGGCTGGAGAACTTCGAGGGTCCCTTCGACCTGCTGCTGAGCCTGATCTCCAAGCACAAGCTCGACATCACCGAGGTGGCGCTGTCGAAGGTCACCGACGAGTTCATCGCGCACGTCAAGGCGGCCGGGCCGGAGTGGGACCTCGAGCAGACCTCGTCGTTCCTGCTCGTCGCGGCCACCCTGCTCGACCTGAAGGCGGCCCGGCTGCTGCCGCAGGGCGACGTCGAGGACGAGGAGGACCTCGCTCTCCTCGAGGCCCGCGACCTGCTCTTCGCCCGGCTGCTCCAGTACCGCGCCTTCAAGGGCATCGCGGGCGTGCTCGAGCAGCGGCTGGCGGGGGAGTCGCGCCGGCACCCGCGGGCGGTCGGGCTCGAGGACCGCTTCGCCACCCTGCTCCCCGAGGTGCTCATCGGGATCGGGCTCGACCAGTTCGCCGCCCTGGCGGCCAAGGCGCTGGAGCCGAAGCCGGTGCCCGAGCTGTCCCTGGCCCACATCCACGCGGCCCGGGTCAGCGTCCGCGAGCAGGCCGCCATCGTGGTCGAGCGGTTGCGCCGGCAGGGCGCGATGACCTTCCGGGCGCTGTGCGGCGACTCTCCCGACACGCTCACGACGGTGGCCCGGTTCCTGTCCCTGCTCGAGCTGTTCCGGGAGGGCGCGGTCGGCTTCGACCAGGTCACCCCGCTCGGCGAGCTGACGATCCGCTGGACCGGCGACGACGACGTGGACGCCGATGCGCTGGTGACCGACGAGTTCGACGGGGCACCGCCCGAGGTGGACGCACCGACCCCCGAGACCGCAGAGCCGACGGAGGCAGAATGACCACCGTGACCGAGCCCGAGGTGACCGAGACCCCCAGGTCGAGGCCCAGGAGACCCTGGTCGACGTACCCGTCGCCGCGCTGCGGCCCTCGCTGGAGGCGGTGTTGATGGTCGCCGACCAGCCGCTCGACGCCGTCTCGCTGGCCACCGCCGTCGGGCTACCCGGTCGACGAGGTGGTCTCCGAGCTGCAGCTGCTGGCCGAGGAGTACGACCGAGCAGGGCCGCGGCTTCGAGCTGCGCAACGTCGCCGGCGGCTGGCGCTACTACACCCGCGAGGAGTACGCCGCGGTGGTCGAGGGCTTCGTGCTCGAGGGCCAGCAGGCCCGGCTGACCCAGGCCGCGCTCGAGACGCTCGCCGTGGTGGCCTACAAGCAGCCGGTCTCGCGGGCCCGCGTGTCGGCGATCCGCGGCGTCAACGTCGACGGCGTGATGCGCACCCTGCTCACCCGCGGCCTGGTCGAGGAGGCCGGACAGGACGCGTCGACCGGCGCCCACCTCTACCGCACGTCGAGCTACTTCCTCGAGCGGATCGGCGTCGAGTCGATCGACGAGCTGCCCGAGCTGGCGCCGTACCTCCCCGACCTGGCGGACATGGAGGACGAGCTCGAGCGGGTCGCGGGCGCCGCCGAGGCCCACTCGGAGACCCATCCCGAGACCCACCCGAGACCCACCCGGAGACGCCCGAGGAGGGGCCGAGCACCGAGCCCGACGGCGGCACCGAGCCCACGTGACGGCGTCACCCGACGACGACGGGCTGGTCCGGCTGCAGAAGCTGCTCGCCCAGTCCGGGGTCGCCTCGCGGCGTCGCTGCGAGGAGCTGATGCTCGCCGGCCTGGTCGAGGTCGACGGCGAGGTGGTCACCCGACTCGGCACCAAGGTCGACCCGCGCGACGGCCGTGATCCGGGTCGACGGGCCAGCGGCTGCCGCCCGCCTCGGCGCACGTCTACCTGGCCCTCAACAAGCCCCGCGGCGTGGTCTCGACGATGTCCGACCCCGAGGGCCGGCGCACCCTCACCGACCTGGTCGCCGACCGGCCCGAGCGGCTCTTCCACGTCGGCCGGCTCGACACCGACACGTCGGGGCTGCTCATCCTCACCAACGACGGCGACTTCGCGCAGCGACTCGCGCACCCGTCGTACGAGGTGGACAAGACCTACGTCGCCGAGGTCGACCGGCGACGTCTCCAAGGCGATCGCTGGCCCAGCTGCGCGAGGGGGTCACCCTCGACGACGGGCCGGTCACCGTCTCGGCCGCCCGGATCGTGCAGCGCGGCGCCGGGCGAAGACGATCGTCGAGCTGGTCATCCACGAGGGCCGCAACCGCATCGTCCGGCGGCTCCTCGACCACGTCGGCCACCCCGTCACCCAGCTGACCCGCACCCGCATCGGCCCGGTCGCCCTCGGCCAGCTCAAGTCGGGCGCCCTGCGCGACCTCACCCACGACGAGCTCGGCGAGCTGCTGGACACCACGCAGCTGTAGCCGGTCGGATCGAGGCCGGGTGGCCGACAGTCCCTGACGTACTCGTTGTCCGCCCGGCGTGTCGCGAGCCGAGAAGTCTGGGATCATCCCTCCATGGGGGCCGTCCCGTCCGCGTTGGCGCCGTACGTCACCTCGTTGGTGGCCTACGACAGCGACCTGGGCGCGCCCGGGGTGCATCGCGGACTGCCGACGACGAGCCTGACCCTGGTGCTGCCCGGTGGGGGAGCCGCTGGACGTGAGCTGGGCCGGGCAGCGGGCGCGCGCGAAGCGGTGGTCGACGGTCTCGGGGCTGCATGCGGGGCCGGCGGAGATCCACCACGACGGGACGCAGCGCGGGGTCCAGCTCGGGCTGACCACGGCCGGGGCGCGGGCCCTGCTCGGCGTACCGGCGGCCGAGCTCGCGGGGGAGCTGCTCGAGGTGGACGACGTGGCGCCCGAGCTGGCCGAGCTGCCGGAGCGGCTGCACGACGCGGGCCTCGAGGCGGGCGCGGCCGTCGTGGTCCTGGCCCTGACCCGGGCGCTGGCCCGCAACGGCGAGGCGCGCCCGCGGGCCGAGGTCGGCCGGGCGCTGGCCGGGCTGACGCGGGGTGAGCGGGTGGGTGACGTGGCGCAGGAGGTGGGCTACAGCCGGCGCCGGCTCGGCACCCTGGTCCAGGAGGAGACCGGCCTGGCGCCCAAGGAGTACGCGCGGGTGGCCCGGTTCGAGGCGTCCCGGGCGGTGCTGGGCCGGCGGTCGCTGGCCGAGGTCGCGGCCGAGTGCGGGTACGCCGACCAGGCCCACCTCGCGCGCGAGTGGTCGGAGCTGGCCGGTTGCCCGCCGAGCACCTGGCTGCGCGAGGAGTTCCCATTCCTCCAAGACCGCGGGGCGGCCGACCCGGCAGGCTGAAGCCATGACTGCTGCTGACACCAGGCTCTGGCACACGATGGCGTTCGCCGACGCCGAGACGATGATCGCGTGGCTGACCGCGGTCGGCTTCACCGAGCACGCGACGTACCGCGACGAGGCGGACCCCTCGGTGGTCGTCCACGCCGAGTGGCTCTGGCCCGACGGCGGCGGGATCATGTTCGGGTCACAGCGCCCCGACGGTGCCGTCGACAACGTCGGCCGCTCCGCGGCGTACCTCGTCACCGACGACCCCGACGCGGTCTTCCGGCGCGCCGTCGAGGCCGGCGCGACGGTCGAGCGGGAGATGGTCGACCAGGACTACGGCGGCCGCGGGGGCTCGGTCGCCGATCCCGAGGGGAACCACTGGTCGTTCGGGAGCTACCGACGCCGAGCCTGCGGCGCCGAGCCGCGGACCCCGCAGCGTCGCCGCCGACCGGCCCGCAGGCGGCCTTGAGCCGCGCGCTCGTCGACACGCTAGCCTGTGCCGGTTCCGGCGCCGGCCGGACCGACCAACGAGGAGACGCCGTGGCGGTCCGGGCAGTGCGGGGTGCGACCCAGCTCGACGCGGACGACCGCGATCACATGCTGGAGCGGGTCGCGGAGATGGTGCTGGACGCGATGGAGGCCAACGGCCTGGTCGTCGACGACTTCATCTCGGTGATCTTCACCGCGACCTCCGACCTGGTCTCGGAGTTCCCGGCGTACGCCGCCCGCCAGCTCGGCTTCGGCGAGGTGCCGCTGCTGTGCGCCCGGGAGCTCGAGATCGAGTCGTCGATGCCGCGGGTGGTGCGGATGCTGGCCCACGTCGAGACCGACCTGCCGCGGGCCGACATCACCCACGTGTACCTCCACGGCGCCGCGGCGCTGCGCCGGGACCTGACCCGGGTCCGCCGGCCGACGCCCGATGAGTGAGCTCACCGGGCCGGTCGAGGTCGTCGGCACCGGCCTGCTCGGCACCTCGGTCGGCCTGGCCCTGCCGTCGGGCCGGGGTCGAGGTGCTGCTCAGCGACGCCAACCCCGAGCACGTGCGGACCGCGTCCGGCCTCGGCGCGGGCCGGCCGCGCCGGCCGAGGACCGCCCGCAGCTGGTGGTGGTCGCGGTGCCGCCCGACCACCTCGGCGAGGTGATCGCCGCCGCGCTGGCGGCCTCCGACGCGGTGGTGACCGACGTCGGCAGCGTGAAGTCCGCGCCGCTGGCCGCGGTGCTGGGCCGGCCGGGGGCGGACCGGTACGTCGGCGGCCACCCGATGGCCGGCAGCGAGCAGTCCGGCCCGCTGGCGGCCACCGCGACGCTCTTCGACGGCCGGCCGTGGGCGGTGACACCGCACCCGGGCGCGCGGCTGGGCGCCGTGGAGCTGGTCGAGGAGCTGGTGGAGCTGTGCGGGGCCACCAAGGTCTGGCTCACCCCGGACGAGCACGACCGCGCCGTGGCCCGGACGTCGCACGTCCCGCACCTGCTGGCCACCCTGGTCGCGGCCCGGCTCGCCGAGCGCCCCGGAGAACCACCTCGTGCTCTCCGGCCAGGGCGTCCGCGACGTCACCCGGGTGGCCGCGGGGGACCCGGTGCTCTACAGCCAGATCGTGGCCGGGAACGCCGACGCGGTCGTCGACGCTGCTGGCCGAGATCCGCGACCAGCTCGACGACGTGATCACCGCGGTCGGCGCGGGCGACCGCGACCGCCTGCGTGGCGTGCTCGAGAGCGGCGTGGCCGGCACCCAGGCCATCCCGGGCAAGCACGGTGGGCCGACCCGGCCGACCGCCTCGGTCTGCGTCTCGGTGCCCGACCACCCGGGCGAGCTGGCCCGGCTGTTCGCCGACGCCGGCGCCAGCGAGGTCAACATCGAGGACGTCCGCATCGACCACGACCCGGGCCGCCCGGTCGGCCTCGTCGAGCTGCTGGTCGAGGAGGGCCGCGCCGAGCACCTGCTGGCGTCTCTCGAATCACGGGGTTGGGTGACCCACCGGTAGGCTGCGGGCGGCGTCCGACGCCGCACGACGCGTCCCCCGAGCTGAGAGCAGGTCCGGCACGTGCCCTGCAGCACCCGGCGACCGACTCCGCCCGCGCGGACTCGTCGTCGCGGTCGACGGCACCTCCGGATCGGGCAAGTCCAGCACGTCGCGCGGAGTCGCCGACCGGCTCGGGCTGCGCTACCTCGACACCGGTGCGATGTACCGCGCGATGACCTGGTGGATGCTGCGCCACGGGCGTCGACGTCCACGACCCGGCCGCCGTGGCGGCGCGGTGCGGCGAGCCGCGGATCGAGTCGCGGTCTCGACCCGCTGGGGCCGACGATCGCGGTCGACGGCGAGGACGTCGCGGTCGGCGATCCGCCAGCCCGACGTGAACGCCGCCGTGTCACCCGTCAGCGCCGTGCCCGAGGTCCGCGCCCGCATGGTCCGGCTGCAGCGCGAGGTCATCGAGGCCGCCCGGTCCGGGGCCGGGATCGTCGTCGAGGGCCGCGACATCGGCTCCACGGTCTGGCCCGACGCGGCGGTGAAGGTCTTCCTGTCCGCGGACGCCTCGGCGCGGGCCACGCGGCGGGCCGCCGAGGAGGGCGGCTCCGACGTGTCGGCCACCGAGCAGTCGCTGCGGGCGCGCGACGAGATCGACTCCGGCCGCGCGGTCTCGCCCCTCGTCCGGAGCGACGGGGCCGTGCACATCGACACCACGGCGTACTCCCTCGACGAGGTGATCGAGCAGGTCGTCGCCCTGGTCGGCCCGCCACGACGCCGTCGGGAGTGACGCATGCACGTCGTACGACGGACTGCCGGCCAGCGCCAGGCGACGGCCCGCGCGGTACCTGCTCCACCCGCTGCGGCCGTTCGCGCGCGCGGTGATCCGACGCCGGGTGAAGGTCCGGGTCGTCGACGGTCGACAAGCTGCCCGCGGAAGGGCCCGGTCATCCTGGCCAGCAACCACGTCGGGATCGCCGACGGGCCGTTGCTGGCGATCTTCGCGCCGCGGCCGGTGCACGCGCTGACCAAGCAGGAGATGTTCAAGGGTTTCATGGACCCGTTCCTGCTCGGCGCCGGCCAGATCCCGCTCGACCGCTTCAACGCCGACCCGCTCGCGGTGAAGCGCTGCCTGCGGGTGCTGCGCAGCGGTGGAGTGATCGGGATCTTCCCGGAGGGCTCGCGCGGTGCGGGCGAGTTCGAGCGGTTCCACACCGGCGCGGCGTACCTCGCGCTGGTGACCGGGGCGCCGATCGTGCCCGTGGTCCAGTTCGGGACCCGCGAGCCGGGCGCCGGCAGCCACTCGCTGCCCGCCAAGGGCATGACCGTGGACATGGTCTTCGGCGACCCGATCCAGCTCCCGCGCACGCCGTGGCCGCGGCGCAAGCGACGAGGTCGCGGACCGCTCGTTGGAGCTGCGCGAGCACCTGCTCGCCCACCTCGACCACGCCAAGCGCGCTGACCGGGCGGACCCTGCCCGGGCCGCTGCCCGGCACGGACACCGATCCCGACCCGGCCACCGGGGTCACCGATCGCGGAGGCCAGCTGATGACCCAGACCCGACGGACCTCGACGAGCCGAACCGGGCCCGGTCCCGGTGCTCGCGGTGGTCGGCCGCCCCAACGTCGGCAAGTCGACGCTGGTCAACCGGATCATCGGCCGCCGCGAGGCCGTCGTGGAGGACGTCCCCGGCGTCACCCGCGACCGGGTCTCGTACGACGCCAACTGGGCCGGCCGCGCGTTCACCGTCGTCGACACCGGCGGCTGGGACCCCGACGCGCGCGGGATGGCAGCCTCGATCCGCGCGCAGGCGGAGGTCGCGGTGACGCTGGCCGACGCGGTGCTGTTCGTGGTCGACGCGACCGTCGGCATCACCGACGACGACGAGGCCGTCGTACGCATCCTGCGCAAGTCCGGCAAGCCGGTGGTGCTGGCGGCCAACAAGGTCGACGACCAGCGGACCGAGGCGGAGGCCCACGGGCTCTGGAACCTCGGGCTGGGGGAGCCGTACCCGGTCTCCGCGCTGCACGGCCGGGGCTCCGGCGACATGCTCGACGCCGTGCTCGCGGCGCTCCCGGAGCCGCCCCCGGAGCGGGAGGCCGAGGTCGGCGGCCCGCGGCGGATCGCGATCGTCGGCAAGCCGAACGTCGGCAAGTCCTCGCTGCTCAACAAGGTGGCCGGCTCCGAGCGGGTGGTCGTCGACGACGTCGCCGGCACCACCGTGGACCCGGTCGACGAGCTGGTCGAGCTGGGCGACCGGACCTGGCGGTTCATCGACACCGCGGGCAT
The DNA here is from genome assembly GCA_963791175.1 of uncultured Actinomycetota bacterium. Lineage (GTDB taxonomy): Bacteria > Actinomycetota > Actinomycetes > Propionibacteriales > Nocardioidaceae > Nocardioides. Next base: position 2,156,958 of record CAWBRC010000001.1, on the reverse strand, counting down.
CCGCAAGCGGGTCAAGGAGGCCTCGGGGCACGAGTACTACGCCTCGCTGCGCACCAGCACCGCGATCGACCGCGCCGAGGTCGCCGTGCTCGTGCTCGACGCCTCGCAGTCGATCTCCGAGCAGGACCAGCGGATCATCCAGACCGTCCGCGAGGCCGGCCGGGCGCTGGTGATCGCGTTCAACAAGTGGGACCTCGTCGACGAGGAGCGCCGCTACTACCTCGACCGCGAGATCGAGCGTGAGCTCGTGCAGGTCCAGTGGGCGCCGCGGATCAACGTCACCGCGCGCACCGGCTGGCACGTCGACCGCCTCGTCCCCGCCCTGGACAAGGCGCTGGCGGGCTGGGAGACCCGGGTCCCGACCGGTGCGCTCAACTCCTTCCTCGGACGGCTGGTGGCCGAGCACCCGCACCCGGTGCGCAGCGGCAAGCAGCCGAAGATCATGTTCGGCACCCAGGCCACGACCGCGCCGCCGACGTTCGTGCTGTTCACCAGCGGGAAGCTCGACGCGGCGTACGAGCGGTTCATCGAGCGGCGGCTGCGCGAGGAGTTCGGCTTCGTCGGCACGCCCATCGTGCTGCAGCAGCGGGTGCGGGAGAAGCGTCGGCGCTGAACAATCGCCTGGCTCGTCGCCCTCGGTCCGTCATCGCAGTACGCTCCGACGGTGCGCCGGCGGGGAGCGTCCTGGGTGGCCGTGCTGTTCTTGCTGGCCGCGTGCGGCCCGGACGGTGCGGCACGGGTCTCCGGTGCCCAGGAGACGTCGGCGTCGGCGTCGACGGACGCCTCCGTCGCGCCGCCTCCGCTCGTGTCCTGGTATCACGAGGTGCCGGTCGGCTCGCCCGGCGGGTTCGTCCCGAACCAAGTGGTCGGCACTCACCTCCAGGTGCCGTGCGGCGGCTACATGTGTCTCCAGCCCGGCCTCCAGCTGACGGCGACCGCACTCGGGCGCAGCCCCGCTACGTCCGGGGACCAGGTCGTCAGGTTCCGCGCCCAGATCTACGCGCTCGACGCGCTGGGCGGGTGGAGCCTGCAGTCGGAGGACGAGCAGCAGGTCTCGATCCCTGCCGGGGCGCAGGTCGGCTACACCACTCACCTGGACCTGCTGCCGAACACCGGAGGTGGCAAGCACGTCACGTTCATCGTGTCGTGGGGCGACGACCTGGGCCGGGCGCTCGGAGCCCGCGTGGTGGCCATGGACGAGAGCAGTGACTACATCTGCTTGACCAAGCACACCCTCTACTGCTCGGTCCACGATGGTTTCGTGTCGGTCACCGAACCGAACTAGGACGAGACGGCCCCGGCGCTCGACCAGGCCCTGGAGGGCTGGGAGACCCGGGTCACCACCGGTGGTCTCAACGCCTTCCTCGGCCGGCTGGTGGCCGAGCACCCGCAGCCGGTGCGCAGCGGGAAGCAGCCCGACGATCGTTGTCGGCGCCCAGGCCACCACGGCCCCGCCCACGTTCGTGCTGTTCATCAGCGGCCCGATGCGTCGTACGAGCGGTTCATCGAGCGGCGGCTGCGCGAGGAGCTCGGGTTCGTCGGCACGCCGATCGTCCTGGCGCACATGGTGCGGGGAGAAGCGCACGTGACACCTGGCAATTCCCTGCGAGGACCGGCCTCGGCGCGGTAGGAAGTGACCCATGCCTCGTCGAGCGGTGCTCAGCGGCCTGGGTGCCGCTGTGGTCCTGGCCCTCCTGCCCGGTACGGCGGCGGCGGACACGCTCGACCCGGCACCGGTGGGCGTGCTGTCCGTGGGGTACCCGCCGCAGGGAGTGGCCCGGCACCCAGGGAACGGCAACCTCTACGTCAGCGACGGTCCCGGCCAGACCATCCACGTCTACGCCGGGGGTGCCACCGGAAGCGCGCCCCCGCTGTGGTCGATGCCGATCGGGTGCGACCCCTGGCAGATCACCTTCAACCCGGCGGGCAGCGCGCTGCTGGTCGCCTGCACCACGTCCGTGCTCGAGCTCGACCCCAACACCCTCATGGCGACCAGGTCCTGGACCGGACCCACGGCAGCGCGTTCCGCTGTCTACGACGGTGGCGGGCGGGTCCTCGCGGCCGACCGCGACGGAGACGCCGTGTGGGCGTTCGACGCCTCGACCAGCGGCACGGGCACCAAGGTGTTGACGGCCTCCTCCGGGATCCACGACCCGACCGGCCTGGCCTACGCCGGCGGCACCCTCCACGTCGCGAGCGGCTCGGACGACACCGTCCTCTCGTTCGCGCACGACCCGGGTGGCGCCACGGGCACCACACCGGTGCGGACCCTGGTCCTCCCCGGCGATGTGAACCAGACGTCCTCGGTGGCCGCCGACAGCGCGGGGGCCCTCTACGTCGGCGCGTTCGACGGCGGGGTGCTGCTCTACCCCACCGGTGCCGCGGGCGCCGCCACCCCTGCCCGACGCCTCACCGGCCCGAGCTTCGGGACGGGCACTCTGGACCTCGACCTCCTCCCGGACCACGGACTCGTCCTCGCGCAGATGGACGCGAGTGGTCTGCGGGTCGCCGTGTTCGCTCCACAGACCCTTCCGCAGGCCTCGCCGCCGCCCACGGTTGCACCCGGTGCGGTGACCGGCCTGAAGGTCGCAGGTCGCAAGACGGCGAGGAAGCGGATCGTCACGTGGAAGCCCGGCCCGGCCGGCACCTCCCCGGTCACGTCGTACGTCGTGACGGTGACCAAGGGCCGGAAGAAGGTGCTCAGCAGGTCGACGCCGGCCACCCGCCTCGTGCTGAAGCGGAAGAAGCTGGTCAGGGGGAAGCTCACGGTGACGGTCACCGCGGTCAGCGCGGTGGGTGCCGGGCCCGCGGCCGGAACCACCTTCGTGGTGAGGATGCCCAGGAAGGCGGCGCATCCCGGATAGGGTCTGCGGATGTCCGTCTCTCCTCACGTCCGTGCCGCTCTCCTCGTGCTCGTCGCGCTGGTGCTCGTCATGACCGGGGCCAGGTTGGCGACCTCGACCGCCGCCCCCTCGCCGCACCAGGAGCGGGACGGCACGCTGCTCGACTTCGGTCGCAAGGACGGCAGGGCCGTGCTCCCCTGGACGGGTGACGACATCTCGCGGGCGCCCGCGTCGTTCCGGAAGTTCGTGCGGAGCGAGCTCAACCGCCTCTGGCGCGACGAGCTGGGCCACAAGGCGGCCTGCAAGACCTCGCCGGTGATCACCCTCGACGCGCTGCGCACCGACGGCTTCGCGCTCGGCGACGTGGCCACCCGGCCGCGCAAGCACTGCGAGACCGGCGGCGGCTACGTCGCCATCTGGGCGGTCCGCAAGGGCGCCTGGAAGCAGGTGATCGGCACCCAGGAGGCCGTCCAGTGCAGCCGGCTCGAGAAGTTCGACATCCCGGCGGAGATCGGGATCGACCAGTGCTACGAGGGCAACGACGTCGTGCCTTACACGCACCCATGAGGGCGCGTCTGCTGGCCGCGGGGGCGCTGGTCCTGACCTGCGCCGCGCTGTCGGTCCCCGCGGGCGCCGTACGTCCCGACGTGGCGAAGCCGGTCGCCGGCACCCGCTGCTCGGAGTTCCCGGCCGACAACTGGTGGCACGCCGACGTCTCCGGGCTGCCGGTGCACGCGCGCTCGGGCGCCTGGCTCTCGAACATGTCGACCGACGTCGACCTGCACCCCGACTTCGGGCCGTCGTACGGCGACGGGCCCAACTACGGCATCCCGATCACCGTGGTCGGCAGGAAGCACCAGAAGGTGCGGGTCTCCTTCGACTACTCCTCGGAGAGCGACCGCGTCCGCTACCCGCTGGGGCGGGACACCAAGATCGAGGGCGGCCGCGACTCCGACGGCGACCGGCACGCGATCATCGTGGACAAGTCCACGTGCCGGCTCTACGAGCTCTACGCCACCTCGACGAACGGCCGCCGCTGGCACGCCGGCTCGGGCGCGGTGTGGTCGCTGAAGAAGAACAAGCTGCGCCCCGACGGCTGGACCTCGGCGGACGCCGCCGGCCTGCCGATCCTGCCCGGGCTGCTGCGCTGGAACGAGGTCAAGAAGAACCGCATCGACCACGCCATCCGCTTCACCGTCCCGACCACGTCGCAGGCCCATCTGTGGCCGGCCCGCCACGACGCCGGGTCCACCTCGGACCCCGATTACCCGCCCATGGGCGCCCGGTTCCGGCTCGCTGCGTCCTACGACGCGTCCGGGCTGTCGCCGTACGCGCAGCACGTGGTGGCCGCGATGAAGAAGTACGGCCTGGTCCTCGCCGACAACGGGTCCGCGTGGTACTTCCAGGGCGAGCAGAACAAGCGCTGGCCGGACCGGCTGATCGAGGACCTCAAGACCATCCCGGCCTCGGCCTTCGTGGCCGTGGACACCTCGTCGCTCCAGGTCTCCCCGAACTCCGCGCAGACCCGCTAGTCCGGACTCCCGATTCCGACCCGGGCCACCGGGTCGGGTAGCCTGCTCGTCGGTCTCCTCGCGAGGCCATCGGGCTGTGGCGCAGTTTGGTAGCGCACTTGACTGGGGGTCAAGGGGTCGCAGGTTCAAATCCTGTCAGCCCGACCGAATAACCGCAGGTCAGGGGCCGTTTTCCGTTCGAGAGCGGCCCCGTCCCTTTCCCGCAACCCGGAGCTGCTAGCAGTTTTGCTAGCAGCTCTCGAACGGAACGGCGCTTACTGCTAGCACTCGTGTCGCGGCGCCGGCGGCTCGGCGAGCCGCACTGAGGCAGCAGGGAAGTTCCAAGGTAGGTGTGCCCGTCGCGGTGCCACGAGGCGTCGTAGTGCCACCCGCCGGCCCGCTGCGTGCGCATCCTGAGCTCGGCGGGCAGCCACTGCCCGTCGACGAGCACCTCGGCGTCGGGCCGCTCGGCCACGGGGTAGACGTACGGCTCGGACACGGGCTCACGGTAGAGGCGACTGCCGACGAAGGCGCATGTGGACGTCGGTTAGCTCCGGGGACCCTTGTGCTCGCTGCGATACAGAAGTGACATCGACATGCTTGTCACGGAGGTCCTCACGCCATCCTCTGGGCCCGGTTCCTGCCCGTCGATGGCGGCTCGCACTTGTTCCTTGAGGCGCCGCCCCACCCTTTGGGACCAAGCCGCACACAGGCCAGGTCAAGACATGCCCGGCGCGGTACATCAGCGGCCCAAGTGACCCAATTTTGGGCGAGCCGGGGTCTGGTCCGGCCCCGCCTTCCGTTCGGCGCGCAGTCTCGAGGCGGTGGCCACCGCGGGCCAGGCTTGGTGGTCTTGGCCATCCTGTGGGCGTCGTCTTCCCAGGGGTAGCGATCGCCGAGGTCAGTTCACCTTGAACGGGTTGGCCGTCAGCGGCATGAGCGTGCGTTTGATCCACAGTGCTGGGGGTACGCCTACGACATGCCTCACGTCGTCGTTGACGTGGACGCCGACGTTCCGGCGGAGCAAATGATGGCGGCAGCAACCGACTTCAGCGAGCGAAGGCCTGAGTTGTGGCCGAACATCTCGCGCGAGTTCTGGCAGCTCCACGACCGTGGCCCGAACTGGGCTGAGGCAACGGAGGGTAGCCCTGCTGTGTGGGCACCCGAGCGGTATGAGTGGTCGGACAACCATGTCGTGGGCACAACCCAGGATTCAAACGTGTGGCAGCCCGGGGGCACATGGACGTTGACCGTGCAGCCACGCGAGGGCGGCGGCAGTCACATCCGGGTGGTTCTGGACCGACGCTGGAAGGGCAAGGGCTGGCTCTTCTCTCTCCCCGTTGCCCTCCTCGGGCAACAGATGTTCAAGAAGAATCTGCAGAAGACATTGGACGTGCTCCGCGCCCAGCAGTCTTGAGGCGAGCGAGAAATCGCCTGCGAATGGCACGCCCGCTCATCGGCTGGTCGGGCGGCCCCGACATCGGCCTCCCCCTCGCCTTGTGCACCGGGGGAGTCACCAGGGACGGGACCGCCTCGTCAGGAACGAGCAGTCTGACGGCGCCAGATGTGCCTGGACGCAGCACCGAGGACGCGGTGTCTAAGGATCGTGCGGCGGCGTGGGCGCCAAACGCCATTTTCGACAACCGCCACGCATCGAAGTGATGTGGGAGAGCGCCTGGCGCCCGGATCAGCTACGGATGCAGCGGCAGATGGTGGCAGCCAATGGTCGCGCAACGTGCAGTACCGACGCCCGGGCGGGCTGAGCAGCCACGTCGAGACGCTCCCGCAGATGAGGTGGGACTCGGACGGGCGACAGACGCTACGGCCCTGGCGCCCGGCTTTCGCCGGGCTTCAACTATCCCCGGTTGCGCAGGATGAGCCGTCCTAGAAGAGGTGCGGTACGAACGTCTGCTCATGCATCGGTGGGCGCACGTAGGGCTCTTGACGCATTTCGGGGAGCTGGACGGGATCCGGGGCCACGTTCACATAGTCGAATTGTGAGAGCAGGTGGCTGATGCAGTTGAGTCGGGCCGCCTTCTTGTCGTCGCTGGGCACGACGTACCAGGGCGCCTGCTTGATGTCGGTGTATTGGAAGGTCGTGTCCTTGGCCATCGAGTAGCGGACGTACAGCTCGTGCTCGGCCAGGTCCATGTCCGAAAGCTTCCACCTCTTGAGCGGTTCGGCGTTGCGGGCCTCGAAGCGTCTGCGCTGTTCCTCAAAGGAGACCGAGAACCAGTACTTGATGACCGTGATGCCGGAGCGGACCAGCATCCTCTCGAACTCGGGGCAGCTGCGGAGGAATTCTTGGTGCTCCTTCTCGGTGCAGAAGTCCATTACCCATTCGACGTTGGAGCGGTTGTACCAGGAGCGGTCGAGCAACACCATCTCGCCGGCGGCGGGCAGATGCTCGACATAGCGCTGGAAGTACCACTGCGTCCGCTGCCGCTCAGTCGGCTTCGGGAGCGCCACTACTCGCACGGTGCGCGGCGAGGTCCGTTCGGTGATTCGTTGGATCACTCCGCCCTTACCCGCCGAGCCGCGGCCTTCGAAAATCACCAGTACCTTGAGTCCTTGGCTTTGGATCCAGTACTGCAGCAGCACGAGCTGCTCTTGCAGCCGCTCCATCTCCGCTTCGTATACGGCAGACCTGAGCTTGCCCGACTTGTTGTAGCGCTCGTCGCTCGGCTCGGCGGCGCGCGCGATGTCGTCGGCTCCTTCCGGCAAGGCGGACGCCGCGGCTGTGCTGTGCTCGGTCGTCATGAGACCTCCGGGAGACGAGTGCGGTTGCCCACGCGGTACCCGGCCGCTACCGCGGCTTGACTATGTGGGAGACGACTAGGGGATGTTCCGTCCGGACGGCTTAGTCGGCGCTACGGCATCCTTGCCGCCGAACGCTGTCAACGCACTGGCTCCACGGCAGTCCCGGAACTCTGAGTGCGACGCAGGCTGCCGCGTAGCGAAGGACGTTGTGGCTGAACGACTCCACCCAGATTGACGCCGTAGCAACGTGGCGGATGCCGCTACTTTGCGCACGTCGGCGCAGCGCGTGGCGGGCCGATCAGGAACAAGGTTGGGCAGTCGCCGTAAAGGGCTTGTGGGGGGCGAATGCAGGGGAAACCGTTCCGCGGCCACCGCCGACCCAGCACACCGCATACGTCTTCCGTACGTTGCGCCGGAGACCCAGTGTCTGAGGATCGTGAATGAGCCGCAGGCAGGCAGTCGTTTCGATCCGGCAGTGTCATGGTCGGGGGAGCCGACAGCGGCATGAGCGATCGTTTGGTCGGAGCAGGCCTCGTACCCGTGGATGACCGGATGCCACACAGCGGCATGGTCAGGTGGAGCCGGCAGGGGCGTGATGCGGGGTGAAGCGGATGGGCACTCGCCCGGGTTGCCCAAGCCGCACTCGCTGAACTTGCAGCAGCAGCTGGTTCGTGCGCATCGCCATGGATGATGGCAGGCGTCACTGACCAGTGCCCTCCGGCACCTCGTCCACGGTCTCGCCGGGCAGCTGAGTCACTATGGCCACAGAAGCGCCCTCGATGTAGGCGACCACGCGTTGTCGGGCCGCGTCGGCGGCCTCTCTGCGTTCCGGTGAAAGCTCGACGGTCATGGTCTCAACCACAGTCCGCGTCGTTGTACGTAAGCGGGGCCGAACCACCCGAGCTTCGCCGGTTTTAGGTAACCACGTGGCAGCCGCTTCGCCAGTGACTCACATCGTCCCGGCTTCGTGCGCGAGGCCAGCCCCCGCTGGAGTGAGCCGGACAGCTACCTCCGGTGACCGTGTCATCGGCCTGATCGACGATCTGCCATGTGGGGGAGTAGCGAGACTTGGCGGCACAGCGCTTCGCAACCGAGCAAGGCGACCCCTACGGACGGGCGGGGACCGACGGCCGAAGACGCCTGGTCTAGGGGTCACTCGACAGAGCGCCGACGCGGCCGAGGGTGACGTCCCGCTGAGTGGTGGAGTTTCTCGACACCGTGCGGGTCAGTGGTTCTCATGATGCCGTCATGAGTTCGGGCTTGGCCACCTCCTGTTCGGGCTTCTTGTTGAGTTGGTCCATGGAGCGTTCTGAGAGGTAGCGGCGTTCGGCGGTGACCTGCCACTCGTCGTGGGCCTCGACCAGCACGGCGCCGGCCAGCCTGAGCAGGGCGGCGGGGTTGGGGAAGACGCCGACGACGTCGGTGCGGCGTTTGACCTCCTTGTTGAGCCGCTCGAGGGGGTTGGTGGACCAGATCTTCTTCCAGTGCGCGGCGGGGAAGCCGGTGAAGGCGAGGAGGTCGTCGTGGGCCTCGCGGAGCATCTGTTCGACCTTGGGCAGCTGCCGGCCCAGCATCACCGCGATGACCTCGAACTGTTCGTGGACGTGCTCGGCGTCGGGCTGGGCGAAGATGGTGCGGATCGCGGCGGCGACCATCTCCTGGTTGCCCTTCGGCACGACTGCGAGGACGTTGCGCATGAAGTGGACCCGGCACCGTTGCCAGGTCGCGCCGAGCAGCACCGAGCCGATCGCGGACTTCAGCCCGGTGTGCGCATCTGAGATGACCAACTGCACGCCGCCGAGCCCGCGGGACGTGTCAGTGGACCCACAGCTGACTGAGCAGCGGACCGATGGACTGGCCACCGGTCTGGTAGTTGTCGACCCGCTCCGTCGTTATCCACCAGTTGACGTCGTTGGTCACCGGCACCAGAGGTGCCTGGTCGGTCGCGGCTCGATCGATGTCAGTCCATTCACGTAGCGCCGCCCCGGGTTCGGTCTGCAGCTTGGCGTTCGCCGCTGCGGCCCTCTTGTCCAGGTCCGGGTCGCAGTGGTTGATGGGGTAGTTTCCCGGGATCCCAGGGCAGGCGACGAGCTCGTAGAAGTTCGCGGGGAGCGGGTAATCGGCGATCCATCCTCCCGACGCGACCTGGATGCCGTTGCGGGGGCCGTAGAACCAGTCCTCGTTGCTCAGGGTGTCGGGGAGAGGGCGCAGGGTCACGCGGTACCCGAGCTTGCGGAGTACCTCGGCGAGATAGGCGTCCAGGGGCGGGTTGTAGTCGCCGGACAGGTCGGTGACGGTGACCCGCATTCCATCGGTACCGGACGCCACCACGAGCTCACGCGCTTTGCGGAGGTCCGGCCCGTGGTACTCGCCGTCCGGGGGGCCCCGCGTGTAGGGGCAGTACGCCCGATACGACGGCATGCTCGGGGGGACGAGCTGGCACGTCGCCCTGGCCACCGAGTCACCACCCATGAGCCTGACGGCTTCCCTGCGGTCGACGGCGTAGTTGACGGCCCGGCGGGCCAAGGTGTTGTCGAACGGTGGGGTGGCGGAGTCGAGAACCCCGAACGCAGTCGTCTGCGTGATGCTTGGGTGCACGAGGCTCGGCACCGCGATCTTGAAGCCGTCCACGAGCGACCCGGACCGCTTAGCATTCGCGAAGAGCGGCGTGAGCTCCGCGAGGTCCGCCCGGTCATGCCGTACGGCGTCCGCCGCCCTGCCGGTGCCTGCCATCTTGGTCCAGGTGATGGCGTCGAGGAAGCCGTCCGGCTGCGCCGGGGCCGACCATTCATGGAAGTAGGGATTGCGGCTGAGGGCGAATTCCTTGCCTTTCTGGTAGGAGCTGATCCGGTAGGGCCCGGTCCCGGGTAGCGGTGAGCTGATCCTGCCCAGTGGAGTGCCCGGCGGCGCCGGCACGACCAAGATGGTCAGCTTAGGGAGGAACTGCGGGTCCGGGGCCACGAGGTGGAACGTCACCCGCCCCGCGTCGTCGTCCGCCACGACGCCTTGGCTCAGGTCGCACGACGCGGGGTGTGCGATGCACGCCTTGCCTCCGACGATCCCGGCGTAGAAGTCGTGCCGTGCCGCTTTGGGCCGCAAGGCGCGGTACATGCCACGGACGAAGTCCGAGGCCAGGACCGCGACGCCGGTGGAGTACCGGATGCCGCGGCGCACGTTGAAGACGTACGTCCGCCCTCCGTCGAGGGGCGCCGGCACCTGGGTCGCGAGGTCGGGCACGAGCACCTGCGGGTCCGCGCTCGCGTAGTGGTAGGCCAATAGACCGTCGTAGACGATCCGCTCCGCGTGGTAGGTCGTCCGGTCGTAGACCCGCACGGGGTCGATCCCGTTGTAGCCCCCGGGCAGGGCCGCCGCAGCCACCCGAAGGGTGCCACCCCGATGGCCGCTCGACGGAAACGCGCCGGAGGCGACCCACATGTGACCGTCGACCTCCGTCAGGCCGTGCGCGGGGGCCCCGATCCGGATCGGACTCCGTTCGCCGGAGCCGGGGTCGATCCGGAGCAGCTCACCCGAGTACTTCTCGGCCACCCAGATCGCTCCTCCGAGGACGGCGACCGACGTCGGCCCGTCCCCGACGTCGATCAACATGGTGTGTCGCGTGGCGACGTCGATCCGGCTGACGTTCTGCGAGAGCTCGTTGGCCACCCAGAGGTCGTCGCCGACTCGCGCCATCCCACTTGGTCCACTGCCCACGGGGATGGGAGGCGACATCGGGTCCCCGGTGTGGCTGTCGATGTGCATCACCGTGCCGTCCCCACCGTTGGCAACCCAGACCGAGGCGTCGTCGACCACGAGGCCGTCCGGACCGACCCCGACATCGATCGGGTGGCCCGGGGCGCCGGACGACGTGTCGATGCGCTGGATGGTGTTGTCACCGCTGTTGGCCACCCAGAGCCCTGCAGGTCCCGCGGCGACCGCGTACGGGTTGCTGCCCACCTGGATCGTGTCGACGACCTGGTCCGCCAGCATGTTGATCCGCGAGACCGTCCCGTCGGTGAAGTTCGTGACCCACACGTCGTCACCGGTGACCGCCAGGGCCCGGGGGTCATGACCCACGCTGATCACCTGCTGGACCGCGTGGGTGGACGGGTTCACTCGGGAGACCGTGTTGTCGCCCGCGTTGACGACCCAGATCGCATCGCGGCTGGATGCCACCGCGATCGGATCGGTGCCGACGGCGACCGACGCCAGAACCGCTCCCGACCCGTCAAGCACGCTGACGCTGTTGGCCGGCAGTGTCGCCGCGGCAGCCGGCGCCTCCCACGCCTGGGGGATCGTCGCGCCACCCAAGAGCAGAGCAACGACCGCCATCGTCATGGCGAGGGCGCCGCGCCGGGTGCGCCGATGGTCCGCGGGCGGAGGAATAGACCCTCGGGTCTCCGTCAGTCCGTCCGTCGGACGGGCCGTCGTGGCCGGGACCGACGGTGGGGTGGGCTGCCAGGCCAGCGCCGGATCCTGGGCGAGCACCCGGTTGTTGAGCTCGCGCAGCGGCGGACTGGGCTCGATGCCGAGCTCCTCGTCCAGGACGGCGCGGAGCTCGCGGTAGGCGGCGAGGGCGTCCGCCTGCCGGCCCGATCGGTACAACGCGAGGATCAGCTGCGCATGGAAGCCCTCGCGAAGGGGCTGGTCTGCGATGAGAGCGCCCAGCTCGGGGACGACAGCCAGATGGCGCCCGAGGTCGAGCTCGGCCTGGATGCCGGACTGGAGAGCGGAGAGGCGCAGCTCGTCCAGCCGGGCCCGGACCGGTGCCACGAAAGCGCAGTCCGAGAGGTCGGTCAGCACCTCACCCCGCCACAGAGCCAGTGCCGCTTCGTATGCCTCCAGCGCTCGACCGGTCTCCCCGCGTGCCATCGCCGCGTCCCCGCGGCTCAACTGCTCCTCGAACCGCGTCGCGTCGACACGAGGCGGATCGACCGCCAACCGGTATCCCCCGGACACTGTCTCCAGGACGGTGGCCCGCGACCCACGCGGACGGCGGGGCTCGAGCACCTCCCGGAGGTGAAACACGTAGATCTTGACGGTCGTCACGGCCCCCGCAGGCGGCGCGTCTCCCCACACGCCGTCGACCAGCCGGTTGACGGAGACCGGATGACCCACCTCGCACGCGAGCATGGCCAAGACGGCTCGCTGCCGGCGACCGCCCAGCGACAAGGGCCGTCCCCCCGCGATCGCCTCAAACGGCCCGAGGATCCCGAACGTGGGCGACTCCGGTGCGAGGTCCGTTTCCAGCATGGCAACCGATCCCTGTCGTTCGCCCAGCCTAGGGCCTCAGGGATGTCAAGGGAACGCCTCGGTGCCCGCGGCGAGGGCTCCAACCAGCAGCCAAACCGTTTCCAACCCGTCTCCGGTGCGATGTGGTCGTCGCGGCTCGGCCGGGACAGTCCGCCAGGCGCCCAACGGTGCCTCCGAACCAGTGGAGCAGGTCATGGCCCTTCGCACGGAACACAAGCCGACCGACCACGGGCTGCCCTCTCGCGAAAGTACCCGCCGAGGTTGGGAACGCCGGAGGCTCCGCGTGACCCTCCTCTGGTGTGCGGCGATGGTCCTCACCCTGTCCCAGTCCGCCACCGCCCTCACCGGAGCCGACGCCCACCACTCGCGGGAGCACAGTGACCCGCGTCTACTCGTGACCGGGCTCGCGGGCGGCTCCGGCAGCACCGTGGGCCCCGACGGCGCCCTGTATGTGCCCGAGCCGATCTCGGGCACCATCACGCGTGTCGATCCACGCACCGGAAAGACCTCGACGTTCGCCGACGGCTTGCCTCCCATCACACCAGGGCTCGGGACGGGGGGCGTGATGGACGTAGCCTTCCTCGGCCACACGGCGTACGCGCTCGTCACCCTCGTGGGGCCGGACGTCGGCGGGACCAGCGTCGTTGGGCTCTACCGGGTCGAGGGAAGCCACCAGGCCAGCGTTGTCGCCGATATCGGCGCCTGGTCGATCGACCACCCGCCCGCGCCTCCCTTCTTCGTGCCGTCCGGGGTGCAGTACGCCCTCCAGGCGTGGCGCGGCGGTTTCCTGGTCACCGACGGTCACCACAACCGGGTGCTCGACGTGTCCACCAACGGGACAATCCGCCAGCTCGTGGCCTTCGGCAACGTGGTTCCTACCGGCCTCGACCTGCGCGCATCAGGGGATAGCGGGGGACTTGGCTTCGTCGACCGGATCCTGGTGGCCGAGGCAGGTCCCGTTCCGCACGATCCAGCTGACGGGAGAATCGTCTCCTTCGGGCCGCGCTCCAACACGGCCGAGGAGGTCGCTGAGGGCGCGAGCATTCTCACCGACGTTGAGGTCTGCGACGCCGGTGACGGCATCTACGCCATCTCGAACGGCACCTACAGCGGTGACCCCGAGGGCTCGCCCGGCCTTCCCGACACCGGGTCGCTGGTGAAGGTGAACCGCCATGGAGGGCTCGACCTCGTCGCGGGAGCGCTCGACCGCCCGACCTCGTTGGAGCTCATCGACAGCAAGGCCTACGTCGTCACATACGACGGCGAGATCTGGGTCGTGCCCCTCGGTCACGACTGCGGACGCTGAGCCGGCCACAGTGATGAGGAGCTGATCATGAAGACTCCTGCGAACCCGGGACCCACGCGGCGTCTGACTCCCGACAGGGGAATGCTCATGGCGGAGCAGAGGATCGTCGCGCCCAGCCTGTTCCTGCTCCTTCTCCTGGCTGTCATCGCGGCGTGCGGGGACTCGGGTTCTGGGTCGGGGGCAGCGGACCCGAAAGGGTCGAGCCCGCGGGCGACGCTCGACACCGACTTCATCAGCCGCGCGGTAGCCGCCTGTGCGCCGTACGCCGACTACCAGGCGAAGACCTTCCTCGACCTGCAGAAGTTCAACCGCTACGCCCCGGACCCCAAGCTGCTGCCCCAGGTGGCGACGCACCTCGAGCAGAACCCGGCGTACGCGACGCTGGTCTCGGACCTGGAGGCTCTGGGCACACCGAAGTCCGGCGACACCGCATGGGACGCCGTCCTCGACGACTTCCGGGCCAACGCGCTAGCCGTGCAGGCCGGGATCGAGGCCGCCCGCTCCGCCGACGCCGCCGGGTTCGCAGACTTCGCGGGCCAGCTGGAGCAGGACAAGACCCAGCTGTTCAAAGACCTGCAGAGCGCGGGACTGGGCGGGTCCAGTTGCGGGGCAGCAGAGGTGGACCCGCTCAAGCCCCCTCCGGAGGTGCACTGACCGACCGCTCGATCGCCGATGGCTGGTGACCGTCCAACCCGGAAGATCGCCGGCGCCGCACCCTTGCCCTCGACCAGATCGGCGAGGATCCGGCCGGCGGTCGGCGCGAACTTGAAGCAACTCCCGACCCTTGTGTGGCCGTGGCGATGAGGTGTCGGCTGAGGCCAAGCAACTCGGGAACGCGTTCGATTGCTCACGCGGCGCCGAGGACACGTCCCAGGCGGTTGGGTCGCTGACTGCCTTTCGGAGATAGCAAGCCAGCTCACCAGGAACTTCGCACGCAGACGGTGTCTCGGACTGCCGCTCCACTGACTCGCCCAACGTTTCGCCGCCGCGCCGTCGTGCGCTTGTCGCCGATCGTGCGCTTCGAGCAGCGTCAATCTGGGCGGTAAGACGCGGCGGCCGCATGCCATGGGGATCCAATCAGCGTTGAGACGAGCATGTGCGTCTGAACCTCTGATCCATCATCCGGTCGGTCGTCGTCGTCCTGGTACGAACGTGTCCATCGCGCGCTTGCCGGCGACGATCACGAGTTGCAATGGCGGACAACCGTAGGGTGGTGGCTCTTGGCGCTGAAGGCGATATGGGGGAGCGAACCGATTCAGGAACGACCGAGTGGCAGCAACGTTGCTGCCACCTTATCGGTCACCTTACGGGTGCTATCCGGAGAGGTCCTCCAGAATCCAAGGGTGTCGAATCCCGCTAGAAATAAGGGATTGCGGACTTCGCTGGATGGTGCTGGACCCGCTGCCGGACCCTGGGGGTCAAGGGGTCGCAGGTTCAAATCCTGTCAGCCCGACCGAGAAACCGCAGGTCAGAGCATGTTTTGTCCTGCCGATGCGGCAGCGTCGCGACTAGGTGACAGCAGTTTTGACAGCAGTTCGCGAGCAAACGCTGGGGGCTGACAGCACTGCACGCCCACGCGAGGAGCGCGCTGGGCGCATCCCGTGGTGCCGCCGACAGCGGGACACGCTGGACCGCTGAACGTCGCTCAGCACGCCGCCCACAGCGAGCGGGGCGCACTTGGGGATGTACGCACTCCCGCCTGCGCGGGATGGTTGCTTGCATGACCAAGAGCAGCGAACTCCCAGACGGCTACACGCTGCTGCAGTGGAGCAGCCGTCAACTGATGACAGGCAGCGTGCTCGTCAAGCGCGGCATAGCAGGCCCCGGCGACGAGCCGCGCCTATTCATCATGGCGAGGAGCACGCTGCTCGACCGGGGACGAGTGGTCGAGCTGCGCGACGTGCTGACGGCGTGGCTCGCCGAGAACGAGGCGCAGTGAGGCGCCTGGGCCGGGAGCGCCGACCGTCGACCGCCACGCTGGGCTGATCGTCGGCTCGGCGCGTGCGTCCCAGAATGCGCTGACTCGCACCTGGCCTGAGCCCGTGACGACGCTTGACGTTGACGTAGAGCTCGCCAAGCGCGTCGAGCTACGCGCGGTGTTCGGGCTATCTCGCCGAACGCGACTCCGGGGAGAGCCAGTACGCCGGCCTGAGGGCGACCAGTCGGCCTGGGAGGCATCGACGCCCTGCCGGTGGGTCAGGGTCCGGATCGACCCGGTCACGGGATCAAGGACTTGGAGCTGCTGGCTGTCCGGCAGCTCCAGGGTGAATACGATGGGGCCGTTGTCGCCGGGCATGGTGGACGCCGTGGATGTCGTGGCAGGGGCGCCGACCAGGGCCGCTGCGCCGATCGTGACGATACTGATCGCGGTCTGAATGTTCATGCCGATGACCCTTCTCGGCTTCGGGGCGACGGGGCTGGGTTGGGTCCCCTAGACCCGGCCTCGACTGTCTTGACGATCCAGGCGAAGGCGAGGGCGCCGAGCAGAGCGCCAGGTGGGTAGGCCCACCACAGGGACGCAACGCCGGCCAGGATCAGCAGCGCCGCGGCTCCTCGCGGGATGGCGCGTCGACGCCAACCGGACACGCCCAGGGCGGTGAACCCGACGAGGCCCAGGATCATCTTCGGCAGTGGGAACAGGATCAGGTAGACGGTGAACTCGTCGAACTCGCTGTCACTGACGAACTTGGCCATGTCTGGGGCCAGCGTGGCCAACGACCATGACATGGCGGCCACCGCCGCAAACGCCGCCGAACTCAGGTACAAGGCCCACGAGGGAACGTTGAGCACGCGCCGCAGCGTCGGCACAGCCATGGCAAGGCACGCGAAAGCCAACGTCGTCACGACGTTGTTCACGATCGAGTAGGGGGTCAGCACTCCCTCGCGGAAGCTCTGGGAAGGGAAGAACACGAAGCCGGCGACGAACGCTGCTGACGACAGGGCTCCGGCAAGTGCCGCCGCAGCGATTGCGCCTGACGCGGGGACCACATCGGCTCCGGGAGCCTTGGGGTCGAGTACGGCTGTGGACATGAGGTCCTCCTCAGATGATTCGGGCCCGGCGGGTGGTCGGCCGGTGGACCTCAGGCTTCTCGTCAATGAAGTCTGGTCCAACCACCTGGAGGCTCGGACACGGACCCGTCATGAGGTGGATCTCCTGGTCTGGATTCCTCCGCGAGACGGGTCTGCGGCGCTCCGCTGGGCGGAGTTCCAGGTAGCCGTGTCGGCGTACCCTCCCATCCATGAGGGCGCTGTTGGCCAGCCGCTGGTTCCAGCTGGACTGCGTCTTCGCTCTGGTCCTGACCGCGATCGGTGTGGGCAGTGTTTTCACCACCGACCCGACCGTGGCAGTTGACTACCCACCGGCCAATGCGCCACTCGTTCTCCTCGCGATCGGCGCGAGTCTGCCCGTGGCCTTCAGAAGGATCTACCCGTTCACCGCGCTGGCCGTCTCTGCGGTGTCCATCTCGACGATCATGGCCGTGCCGTGGAACGAGGGCGTGACCCCGCTGGGCACCCTGGCCCTGCTGTACTCCGTCGCCGTCTACCGTCCAACGCGGGTAGCCCTGGCCGGCCTATTCACCGTGCTCGGGATGTTCACCGTCTTTGCGCTGATCCATGTGCCTGCCTTCGACGACCCCGCCGGCATTCTGAACGCCGCGATCTTCTGCGTGCCCTGGGCCATCGGGATAGCGGTACGACGACAACGGACGTTGCGTGACCAGGCCACGCAGCGCGCGCTCGCCGCCGAACGCGAGGTCGCCGCCGCCGAGCAGCGAGCGGTTTTCAACGAACGGCTCCGCATCGCTCGCGAGCTGCACGACGTCGTCGCCCACACATTGTCGGTCGTGGCTGTCCAGGCCGGAGTCGCCCGCCACTTGATGCACGAACAGCCCCAACGCGTGGGGCCGGCGCTGACCGCTATCGAGGAGGCCAGCCGGATGGCACTCGACGACCTGCGCCGGATGCTGGGCGTGCTCCGGGAAGGACCCGACGACATCAGCGTCGTGGACCTGTCGCCGGCGCCAGGGCTGGGCGACCTCGAGCCACTGGTCGCGATGCACCGCGAGTCGTACGGCCCCGCCCAACTGATCATCGAGCCGGGAGTAGAGCAGCTTCCCGAAAGCGTGCGCATCACGGTGTACCGGATTGCGCAAGAAGCGTTGACCAACGCGCGCAAGCACGCACCCCGGGCCGCCGTCACCATCAGTGTCGCCTCCTCCGATGGTGATGTCACCGTGGTGATCGAGAACCCCGAGTCTGGTCAGCCGACCACGCAGACCTCGCCGGGCTTCGGGTTGGTGGGCATGCGTGAGCGGGTGGGCCTCTTCGGTGGCGTCTTTGAGGCCGGACCGACGGATGCGGGCGGCTTCCGGGTCCGGGCCGTCCTCCCCGGGGTTGCCCGGGTCGGCGCCCCCACATGACCACCAAGGTCGTGGTCGTCGACGACCAGGAGCTGGTCCGCGCAGGCTTCGTAGCGCTCCTGGCATCCAGCCCCGACCTCGAGGTCGTGGGAGAAGCAGGACAGGGCGAGGAGGCAGTGCGGATGGTTGCCGAACAGCTCCCCGACGTCGTCCTCATGGATGTGCGGATGCCTGTTTTGGACGGGATCGAGGCGACCAAGCGCATCCTGGCCGATCCGCGCTGTGCTCACGTGCGGGTGATCGTCCTGACCACGTTCGCCATGGACGAATACGTCTTCGGTGCCCTGAGGGCCGGAGCCGTCGGCTTCCTCGTCAAGGACACGCCACCGGCCGAACTGCTTCGCGCCGTCCACGTCGCCGCAGCAGGAGACGCACTCCTGTCGCCCAGTGTCACCAAACGCCTCATCGAGGCGTTCGCATCCACGCCCACCCCGCAACCCACCCGACCCACCCCCGACCTCACCGCACGCGAAGGCGACATCCTCATGCTCGTCGCACGGGGGCTCTCCAACGCAGAGATCGCGGACCAACTGCACCTGGGCCTCGCGACCGTCAAGACCTACGTCAGCAGACTGCTCGAGAAGCTCAGCTTGAACACCCGGACACACCTGGTCATCCACGCATACGAATCAGGACTCATCTCGCAAGGCCCGCGTGGCTGACCCATGCAACCTAAAATTGCTGGTAACCCGACGAGTTCTCACGCGCTTCTCGCCGCCGGCCAGGAGGACTCATGCTTGGAGCGGGGCGGGCGCGTGGGCGGACCCGATGAAGTCCTTGAAGTCCCGGGCCGCACGGCCGAGGACGTCGTGGACACCGCGTTCGAGATGGGCGTTGCGGCCGTCGAGCACTTCGTCGAAGACGTACGCCAGCCCGGTGGCGGCGTCCTGGGGCAGTCCGGCCGAGACGAGCGCGGCAATGTAGTCCTCCACGGGTAGTTCCTGATACGTGACTGGGCGGCCGTAGGCATCACCGATCTCGGCCGCGATGTCCCGGAACGTGATCAGACGTGGCCCTGTGAGCTCGTAGATCCGGCCGATGTGGGCCGGGTCGAGGAGCGCGGCAACGGCTACCTCGGCGAGGTCGTCGCAGTCGACGAAGGGCTCACTGACCGAACTCTCGACCATCGTGAGAGAGCCGGTGGCGATCTCCTCGGCCCAGAAGGCCTCGGTGAAGTTCTGGAAGAAGAACGCCGATCGAAGGATCGTCCAGTCGGCGTCGGCCTCGATGAATGCGTTCTCGGCCCGTCGTGCACCGTCCTCGCCCCGCCCGGACAAGAGCACGAGACGCGTGCACCCCAGGGCCACGGCGCGCTTGGCGAAGGCGCCGATGATGGCGTCGGCTCCGGGAAGGGCGATGTCGGGCTGGAACGTGACGTAAGCCGAGCGGCACCCCGTCAGGGCGCCTTCCCAGGTGCCCTCGTCGTACCAGTCGAACGCCGGCTCGCTGTGGCGGGTGACGGCGCGGAAGGGCTGGCCGAGGTCGAACAGACGGTGGGCGACGCGGCTGCCGGTCTTGCCGGTACCGCCGGTGATGAGAATGGTCATGACCTCACGATCGGCCAACGAGGAGATCCTGAGAATGCACGGCACGCTCGTCCACATGCGCGAGCGTCTTCCTCCTGACATCGGCGCTCCTCTGCATCGGGCCTCGAGGTCCGGGATTCGCCAGCCCGTCGGCCTGGCGTCCTAGTAGCCGCTGTCGGGCCTCGCGCTTGCCGAACGTATGAACGATCGGGCCCCGTGCGTGGCGACTGAGCGTGGAGTCAGGGCGCCAGACGGCGTTCGCTCATACGTTCGGCGGACCGCCATGCCGTGGAGAGGACCCGCCCCTCACGCCGCTGGTCGTGCTACGCCTTCGCGGCGCTTGAATGCACCGTTGTTCCGTCGTGTCGATATGTCTCAACGGAGCGAGCTACCACTTCTGCGACGCTTTCCTTGAGGAGAACGATGTAGTGGTCCAGGTAGTCGAACCGTGCAGGATCGCGTCCAGGGTGGGCTGGGTTAGCTCGTCGGAACCATGTCGCGGACGGGCCGCAAGTCCGGCGCGCCCGGCGAGATCCCCAGCGCGTCGTCAGGTCATCGGGTGGCCCTCTGCGGGATCGTCAGCTCCTCGGAGGTCAGGCCTTCCTGGAGCTCGGAGCGTTCACGGGCCTGGGCGTCGAGCAGAGAGCCCAAGATGCGCCGGCCGGCCAGGAGCAGATCCCTGATCTCTGGCACGCTGAGGGTGTAGAGGACCTGAGCGCGTTCGCGCCGGGAGTGCACCAGTCCGCTGGTCCTGAGCACCGCGAGCTGCTGTGACAGGTTGCTCGGTTCGATGTCGATCTTGTCCAGCAGCTCGTGTACGGCGTGGTCGCGCTCGCAGAGCAGCTCCAGGACGCGGATACGGGCCGGGTGGCACAGCTTCTTGAACAGCTCAGCCTTCGCCTCGTACAACGGCACGCCCACCGCATCATCCCTCCGTGGTGCCCGAAGCCGGCCTGGAGCGGTCCCACGGTCGGGTCGGACCCGAGACTACCCAACTTGAAGATATTCGCAACTTGTGTTTTCGTCATGTTGTGAAGGGATGGTGAGGGGTCCCGACCGGCTCAGGGGACGGTCCGGCTCGGCGTGGACTCGCGCTTCTGGCTTGCTCCCGCGGCGGAGCGACTGGACGGTGATGCGGCCGGGCCGCGACCTGACCGCGGGCGTCATGGTGGGACTGATCGCCTTGCCTCTGGCGCTCGGGTTCGGGGTCAGCTCGGGCCTGGGTGCGGGTGCCGGTCTGGTGACCGCGGTGGTGGCGGGCGGCCTGGCCGCCGTCTTCGGCGGCAGCCGGGTCCAGGTCAGCGGCCCGACCGGGGCCATGACCGTGGTCCTCGTCCCGATCGTGGCCACCCACGGCGCCGACGGCGTGCTGGTGGTGGGACTCCTCGCAGGCCTGATCCTGGTCGGTCTTGCCTATGCGGGCGCGGGACGGTTCATCCGGTACGTGCCCGTCCCGGTCGTCGAAGGGTTCACCCTGGGCATCGCCGTCATCATCGCGCTCCAACAGCTGCCCAGCGCACTGGGCGTGCGCGCTGAGGGAGACCAGGTCCTCGAACTGACCTGGAACACCGTCGACGCGTGGATCGCCGGCCCCACGTGGGTCTCGCCGGCGTTGGCGATCGGAGTGCTGGCGACGATCCTGATCCTGGCCCGGTTCCTGCCGCGGTGGCCGGTCTCACTGCTGGCCGTCGGCGGCGGCACGGTTGCGAACCTCGCCCTCGACCTGGGCGCCCCGACGATCACCGATATCCCCAACGGCATACCTGTCCCGAGCCTGCCGACCGTCCCGTGGCCAGACATGACTGCCCTGATCCTGCCCGCGATCGCCGTCGCCGCCCTCGCCGCCCTCGAGAGCCTGCTCTCGGCGACCGTGTCCGACGCCATGAGCGTCGGCCAGCGTCACGACTCGAACCGCGAGCTGTTCGGCCAAGGGCTGGCCAACCTGGGCTCCTCGGTGTTCGGTGGCATCCCGGCAACCGCGGCCATCGCTCGTACCGCCGTCAACGTGCGCTCCGGGGCAGCCTCCCGGCTCGCCGCACTCTCCCACGCCGTCTTCCTGCTCGGCGTCATCCTGGTGGCCGCGCAATGGGTCTCCGACATCCCCCTGGCCGCCTTGGCGGGAGTCCTCATCGCAACGGCGATCCAGATGATCCGCGTCTCGAGTCTGACGGCGCTGGTCCGCGCCACCCGAGGGGATGCCGTCGTCCTGGTGAGCACGGCCGTTGCGACCGTCGTGTTCGACCTGGTCACCGCGGTCATCATCGGACTGGTGGTCGCCGGCTACGTCGCCATCCGCCAGACCGCGCTGTCCGCCCGCCTCGAAGAGATGCCCCTCGATGCGAGCGACCACACCGGAGAAGAGCGCGCCCTCCTGGACGACCACATCGTGGCCTACCGCCTCGACGGACCGTTGTTCTTCGCAGCCGCCCACGACTTCCTGCTCGAGCTCGCCGACATCAGCGACGTGCGGGTCGTCATCCTGCGCATGTCACGAGTCACCACCATCGACGCCACCGGAGCCCACGTCCTGGCCGACACCATCACCCGCCTCGAAGGCCGCGGCGTCACGGTCCTGCTCTCAGGGGTCCAACCCCAGCACGAACAGGTCCTCCACCACACAGGGGTCCACAGCCGGCTGGCTCACGAGCGCCACACGTTCCAGCACACGCCCGACGCCATCGAGCACGCCCGGCTCCACGCCGCCCGCGTCCAGCACACGCCGGATGCCGGCGCACCCACCGCCACGTGAGGACCGCGGGAGGACGCCGTGCGAGGGCAGAAGGAATCGCTTCCGCTCGGAACCGGCCGCCCGACCATGCCGCTGAGCGCGCTGTTCGGTGCGCCTGATCCCAGCAGGTGCCTAGACCTGTCACCGTTGCGTAACCAGCCTGTGCCTCTCTGGTCCGTAGGCTCCTCGTAGATCGGCGCTGGGGGAAATCGGGGGATTCGAGCCAGCACCGACAGAGCGAAAGGGCCTCCGCACCTTCCTGGTTGCGGAGGCCCTTCGCGATTTCGGGGGTTGCTGCCGGCTCCGGGACGACGCGGGACCGCGTCGCCGGTCGGAGGAACCTCACCCGACACGGGTGAGCCCGCGAGTCCCGAGCCCGGGGTGTGCTCGACCTCCCGCTCCACTTTCAGGAGGACGACGCCCAAGGTCGCACCGGGGACGGAGGTCCACGGTGGCCCCCGTACGCGTCGCCGCCCGGTCCCAAGGAGGATCGTCATGGCAGTCACCCCGAGCACCAGCAAGCGTCTCGCGGCCGAGTTCCTGGGCACCTTCGTCCTGGTGTTCGGAGGCTGTGGCACGGCCGTCCTCGCCACCACCAACCCGGACGTCGGCGTCGGTTGGCTCGGCGTCGCCCTCGCCTTCGGGTTGACCGTGCTCACGATGGCCTACGCCGTCGGCCACATCTCGGGCGGACACTTCAACCCCGCGGTCACCATCGGTGCCGCGGCCGGGGGCAGGATCGCCTGGAAGGACACCCCGACCTACATCGTCACGCAGGTCGTCGCCGGCATCGCCGCGGGTGCGGTCCTGCTCGTCGTCGCGAACGGCCTGGAGGGGTTCTCCGCCACGGACAGCGGCTTCGCGTCGAACGGGTACGGCGACCGCTCACCGATGGGCTACAACCTGCTCGCCTGCCTGGTCATCGAGGTCCTGCTCACCGCCGTCTTCCTGTGGGTGATCCTGGGCGCGACCGACACCCGGGCCCCGAAGGGTCTCGCGCCGCTGGCGATCGGCCTGGCCCTCACCCTGATCCACCTCATCAGCATCCCGGTCACCAACACCTCGGTGAACCCGGCGCGCTCCATCGGGGTCGGCCTGTTCGCCGGCAGCGACGCGATCTCCCAGCTGTGGCTCTTCATCGTCGCCCCCATCGCGGGTGGCCTCATCGCCGGGTTCAGCTACGCGGTCCTGCTGGGCGACGAGGACGCCGTCGGCCTGCCCGAGGCGATGGAGACCTGACCCTGACCCCTGACCCCCTGACCCCGTGACGACCCGGAGGAGCGAGGCCGCGCGTGCCCCAGCCGACGCCGGACCAGCAGGCCCGCATGGAGCGGGCTCTCGGTCTGCTCCCGCCGCGTCCGGAGGCGATGGCTCGGCGGCTCCTCGGCACCTGGCCCGGACGCATCGGGATGGGCACCGCCTGGGGGCTGCAACGGATCGAGATCTTCGACCGGGCCATGGCGGTCGCCGCCCAGCTGTTCACGTCCGTCTTCCCGATGCTCATCCTGCTGGCGTCGTGGTTCGGGAGCACCAGCCGACTGCTCACCGACACCCTGGGGATGCCGCCCGAGGCGGAGTCCCAGGTGGACGCCGCCCTCAAGGAGTCGGACTCGACCTCCTTCGGCGTGATCGGGGCGTTGATCGTCTTCGCCTCGGCCACGAGCCTCTCGCGCGCACTGTCCCGGGCGTTCGCGGCCGTGTGGGCCCTCTCGAAACCCAAGAGCAGTCCTGCCGCGGTGTGGCGGTGGATCGCCGTGGTGCTGGCCATCGCGCTCTCGCTGTGGGCGCTGCGTCGCTCGCACACGATCGCGGACGGGATCCCGCCGCCCGACGTGTGGGGCGAGGTCGTCGCCTTCGTGCTGCTCGTCACCGTCGCGCTCTTCGCGCCGTGGGTGCTGCTGCACGGAGCGGTGACGGTTCGAGCCCTGCTCACCGGTGCCGTCCTGTTCGGCCTCGTGGTGCTGGTCGTGCGGCCCTTCACCAACGTGTGGCTGGCCCACTCCCTGGACGCGAGCGCGACCCGGTACGGCTCCATCGGTGTGGCCTTCACCTACCTGGCGTGGCTGTACCTCATCGCGTGGATCTTCCTGGCCACCGCCGTCATCGGGCAGGTCCTGGTCACCGACGACGGCCGGGTGGGCCGCTGGCTGGCCGGTCCGGAGCGGCTGGTGCGGACGGAGCGCACGGACTCGGTCGCGCTCGTGCTGGTGGACGATCGACCGTGATGCCCGCCGTGCGCCGCCTACCGTGCGGTCCTCCCGTCTCTCGACCGGTGACGACCGGTCGGGCAGGGTCACCATCGTGACCGGCGGCGCCGCCGCTCCCGGGCCGGCAGTCGATGTCGGGGCGCTGATCAGGAGCAGGGCGTACCGACGACTCCTCATCGTCGCAGCCGTCGTCGGTGTGGCCGTCTCGCTGGCGTCGTGGGCGTTCCTCGAGCTCCTGCACTGGACCCAGGAGTGGGTCTACCAGGACCTCCCGGACGCGCTGGGGTTCGACTCGACGCCGGTCTGGTGGCCGGTGCCGGTGCTGGTCATCGCCGGCATCGTGACGGCGTGCGCGGTGCGGCTGCCCGGGGGAGGGGGGCACAAGCCGTACAAGGGGCTGGCGGGCGGCGTGACCCTCCCCGCGTCCCTGCCGGGCGTGCTGCTGGCGGCCGTCGCGAGCGTCGGGCTCGGCCTGGTGCTGGGGCCGGAGGCGCCGCTCATCGCGCTGGGCTCCGGCCTCGCGATCCTCGCCGTGCAGCGGCGCGACCTCGACGAGCGGACCGTGTCGGTGCTCGCGGCGTCCGCGGCGTTCGCGGCGCTGGCGACGATCTTCGGATCCCCGGTCGTCGGCGCCGTCATCCTGATCGAGGCCGCGGGTCTGGGCGGCGCGATGCTGCCGCTGGTCCTGCTCCCGGGCCTGATGTCGGCCGGGATCGGCTCGCTGGTGTTCATCGGCGCGGGGAAGTTCACGGGGCTCAACAACAGCGACTACTCGCTGGCGCCGTTCTCGCTCCCCAGCTACCCGAGCCCGAGCGGGGTGGACTTCGCGTGGACGTTGCCGCTGGCCGTGGTGGCCGCGCTCGGTGTCTTCGTGGTCCTCGACCTGGCCCGCCTGTCCGCCCGGGTCGTCGAGAGGAGGCCCTGGGTGCTGATGCCCGTCGCGGGCCTCTTCGTGGCGCTGCTGGCGATCGTCTTCGAGAAGGCGACCGACCAGAGCGCGCTCACCGTGCTCTACTCCGGGCAGGACGCCTTCGGCTCACTGTTGGCGGATGCCGGCACCCTCTCGCTCTGGACGCTGTTCCTGCTGGTGGTGCTCAAGGGCATCGCCTGGGCGATCTCGCTGGGCAGCTTCCGCGGCGGCCCGACGTTCCCGGCGCTCTTCATCGGAGCGGCGGGAGGGCTGCTCGCCGATCAGCTCCCGGGCTACGCCGAGACGCCGGCCGTCGCCGCGATGATGGCCGCCTGCACGGTGGCGGTCCTCCGGCTCCCACTCTCCTCGGTGGTCATCACGCTGCTGTTGACCTCGCGCTCCGGCCCCGGGGTGGCGCCCATCGTCATCGTGGCGGTGGTGGTCTCCTACATCACGATCGAGACCGCGGCGCGGTGGCGGAGCGGACCCGAGGCGGCGGCTCAGGACCGGGAGGGCAGCACGCAGAACTCGTTGCCCGACGGATCGGCGTAGTGCCGCCAGGGCAGCTCTCCGAAGCCCAGGTGGAGCTCGCGGCCACCGCGCGCGGCGATCGCGGCCGCGACCTCGTCGGGGTCATCGCCGGACTCCAGCCGGACGTCGAGGTGGAGCGGGTTCTTCGCCGCACCCTTCGGGGCTCGTTCGGGGAGCAGCTCGAGGAGGAAGCCGCGCCCCGACGGGTGCCGGAGCGACCGCGGGGCGACGCCGGGTACGTCGGTCCACCCGGTCAGCCACGACCAGAACTCCGCGTCCCGGTCCGGGTCCGCCGAGTCGAGCGGGAGCGCGGCGATCGGCCCGGTGTCGACGTACGCCGGCCGCTCCTCCATCACGCAGAACCGGTTGCCCCCGGGGTCCTCGAGCACCACCCAGGGGACGTCGCCCTGGCCGATGTCGAGGTGCCGGGCACCGAGTCCGAGCAGCCGGTCCACGGTCGCGGCCTGGTCGGCCCCGCCGAGCAGGTCGATGTGCAGCCGCGAGGCCCCGGACGGCGGCTCGGGGACGCGTTGGAACCCCAGGTCGAGCACCGGTCCGTCCGCCACGGTCAGGCGCGTCTCGTACCCCTCGTACTCGTCGGTGAGCTGTTCGCCGCCCAGGGCCGCCTCCCAGAACCGACCCAGCTGCTGCGGCTCGACGGCGTCGGTGACCAGGTTCTCCAGGTACATGGCCCTCAACGTAGAGGACGCGCCCGAGGGGCCACTGAATCAGCGGTCCGACGCACCGCGACCGTGGCGAACCGTTGCCGAGTGGACAAGGCACCACTGATTCCGTTGTGATGACCCGAGTCGGACCGAGCTGAGGAGTCAACCGTGTCGGGGAGGGTCTCCACCGCACAGGCCGCGCTGCGCGAGTCGAGGTTCGCGCCCCTGTGGCTGGACAGCCCCGACCGCCCGGCGCCCCGCGACTCGCTCACGGCCGACGCCACGGTGGACCTGCTCGTGGTCGGCGGTGGCTTCACCGGCCTGTGGACGGCGCTGCGGGCCGTCGAGCGCGACCCCGGCACCCGCGTCCTGCTCATCGAGGGCGACCGGATCGCGGAGCACGCCACGGGCCGCAACGGTGGCTTCTGCGAGGCGAGCCTCACCCACGGCGAGGCCAACGGCCGGTCCCGCTGGCCCGAGGAGTACGACGACCTGTCGGCGCTCGGCACGCGGAACCTCGACGACATCGAGGCGACGATCGCCCGCTACGGCATCGACTGCGGCTTCGCCCGGGGCGGGGTGCTCGCCGTGGCCACCCGCCCGCACGAGGTCGCGGACCTGGACCCCGGCGTACCGGGCTTCCTGGACGCCGCCGCGGTCCGCGAGCGCGTCGACTCGCCGACCTACCTCGCCGGCCGCCACGAGCCCGACGACTGTGCCGTCGTCGACCCGGCGAGGCTGGCCTGGGGGCTGGCCACCGCGGCCGAGGCCCAGGGGGTCCGCATCGCCGAGGGCACCCGGCTGACCGACCTGCGGCGCGAGGGCCGACGAGTGCGTGCGGTGACCAGCTCCGGCACCGTGACCGCGACGCACGTGGCCCTGGCCACCAACGTCTTCCCGACGCCGCTGCGGCGGACCCGCTGGTCGGTGGTGCCCGTCTACGACTACGTGCTCGCCACCGAGCCGCTCACCCCGGCGCAGCTGGCCGCGATCCGGTGGGATCCGGACGTCGGGATCTCCGACTGCGGGAACCAGTTCCACTACTACCGGATCACCCCGGACCGCCGGATCCTCTGGGGCGGGTACGACGCGATCTACCACTTCGGCCGCTCCATCGAGGAGCGGCACGACGACCGCCGGGAGACCTTCGAGCGGCTCGCCGAGCACTTCGCGGACACCTTCCCGCAGCTGGCCGGGATCCGGTTCACCCACCGGTGGTCGGGCGTCATCGACACCTCGACCCGGTTCTGCGCGTTCTACGGCACGGCGCACCGCGGGCGTACGGCGTACGCGGCGGGGTTCACCGGCCTCGGGGTCGGCGCCTCCCGGTTCGCCGCCGACGTCATGCTCGACCTCCTCGGCGGGACCGCCACCGAGCGGACCCGGCTCACGATGGTCCGCAAGCGGCCGCTGCCGTTCCCGCCCGAGCCGCTGGCCTGGATCGGCATCCAGCTGACCCGCTGGGCCCTCGCTCGAGAGGACCGCACCGGGAAGCGCAACCTGTGGCTGCGCCTGCTCGACCGGTTCGGGCTCGGGTTCGACTCGTAGTCCGGCTCGCGGTCCGGCTCGGAGGTCGTCCGGGTCAGCCGGCCTCGGTGCCGGGCAGCTCCCGCCGTTCCGGCTCGTCGATGGTCTCGGCCCGGTCGACGGCGTCGCCGACGGACGGCCCGCCGACGTAGTCCGTGGCCACCCGCGCCGGCCCGCACGGCCACGCGGGCGCCCGGGGGTAGGCCCGCGAGCAGTACGCGCAGGTGCCGTCGACCTCGGTGTGCACGCGCAGGGTCGCGACCGCCCAGGCTCGCCGGTCCCGCGCCCCGAGCTTGCTGTCGGGCGTGGGCGGGAGAGCGTCCGCGCCCGGTGTGGGCGCGCGGTGCCGAGCCTTCATCGTCCTCCGGTAACCGATCGGACGACGTGGCAGCGCGACAGGCGCGGGTGG
Organism: uncultured Actinomycetota bacterium; assembly: GCA_963791175.1. Taxonomy (GTDB): domain Bacteria; phylum Actinomycetota; class Actinomycetes; order Propionibacteriales; family Nocardioidaceae; genus Nocardioides. Next base: position 2,128,364 of record CAWBRC010000001.1, on the reverse strand, counting down.
ACCGGTCCGGGTTTACGGGAGGCGTGCGGGCGGCTACCGGGGGTCACGACGACCTCGTGTCGAACCGGGAGGAGGGAGGGGACGATGACGCATGCGCTGCTCTCGTCGATGCTGTTCGGCGTCTCGTGGCTCGACCCGGAGTCGATGCTCGAGCAGTTCGGTGCCGGCTTCTTCTGGGTGAGCCTCGCGGTCATCGTGGTCGAGTGCGGCCTGTTCTTCCCGTTCCTGCCCGGCGACACGCTGCTCGTGGCGATCGGTGTGTTCGTGGCCGGGGACCAGCTGAGCGTCGTACCGGGTTCGAACCTGCTCGACATCGCCGTCTGCTGCCTCCTGCTGGTGGCGGCCGCGCTGCTCGGCAACGTGCTCGGCTTCGAGATCGGCAGCAAGGTCGGCCCGGTCATCTACGAGCACGACGGCACGATCCTGCGGCGCGACCACTTCGACCGGACGGAGGCGTTCTTCGACCGGCACGGACGCAAGGCGCTGGTGATCGGTCGCTTCGTCCCCGTGGTGCGCACCTACGTCACCGTCGTGGCAGGAGCCTCGGGGATGGGCCGGCCGCGGTTCCTGACCTGGAGCCTGGTCGGTGCCCTCCTCTGGGTGCTCTCGATCATCCTGGTCGGCTACGTGGCCGGCGACCGCTTCCCGTGGCTGGCCAGCCACATCGACTACGTGATCCTCGGCCTCCTGGCGCTCACCGTCGTGCCGGTGGGCATCCACTGGTGGCGGGAGCGCCGGTCCGACCGGGAGAAGAGCCCGGCAGGAGCGAAATGACCGAACGCCCTCCGCAGAGAAAGAGCGGAGGGCGTCCAGGGTGGTCGCGACAGTTCGGATCCCCCAATCCCCCGCGCGCCTCGTAGCAGCGTAGAGCGCGGAGTGGGTGGCGAGGAATGACCCGAATGGGGGATCGTCTTCGCCTCACTTGGGGTCAAGGAGGCGAAGACGCCCGGCCCCGTCCCGGGGGATCAGAGAACGAGGCCGGCCTCAACTTATCGGCGTGATCGGGTGGGATTCATCCCTCGCTCTGGGGAGGCCGGGCCCGGACGACGGCCGCGCGGGCCGGTCAGGGAGTGGCCAGGCTCTCCAGCACGACCTGACGGAGGTAGGCCACTCCGGGCGTCAGGATCTCGTCGTTGAAGACGTAGTCGTGGCTGTGCAGCGGCGTACCCCCGTGATCCGGCTCGGTGCCGTTCCCGAGGAGGGCCAGGCAGGCGGGGACCTGCTCGGCCAGCAGGCCGAAGTCCTCGCTGGCCATGATCGGTTCGGCGGCCCCGTCGAACCGGTCGGGCCCGAGCGCCCGTCCGGCGGCGCGGCCGGCTATCTCGACGCAGGCGGCGTCGTTGACCGTGGGCGCGAACTCGTGGGTGTAGCCGACCTCCACGGTCGCTCCGTGGGCGGCGGCGACGCCCTCGCTGACCTCGCGGATCCGCCGCTCCAGCACGGCCTGGACGTCGGGGTCGAAGCTGCGGGTGTCGCCGGTGATGGTCACGTTGCTGGGGATCGCGTTGCGGGCGCCATCGGTCCGGAAGTCGGTGCAGGAGAGGACGGCGGTCCGGACAGGGTCGACACTGCGCGCGACCACGTGCTGGAGGGCGGTGACGATCTCGGCGCCGATCACCAGCGCGTCGACGACCAGGTGCGGGGCCGAGGCGTGGCCGCCTCGGCCGGCCACGTGGATGGTGAAGTCGTCCTCGCTGGCCATGACCGGCCCGCTCCGGGTGAGCAGCCGGCCGGCGGCGGTCCCGGGGTGGTTGTGGATCCCGAAGACCCGGTCGACGGGGAACCGGTCGAAGAGCCCGTCGTCGATCATCGCCCGGGCCCCCCGGCCCGGCTCCTCGGCGGGCTGGCAGACCACGCGCACGGTGCCGTCGAGCGCCTCGTCCTCCGCGAGGGCGGACGCTGCGCCGAGGACCATCGCGAGGTGGCCGTCATGGCCGCAGGCGTGCATGACCCCGTCGTGGCGCGAGGCGTGGTCGACGCCGCTCTGCTCTGTGAGAGGCAGGGCGTCGAGCTCGGAGCGGAGTCCCACCGTTCGCGCCGAGGTGCCGCGGGTCAGAGACCCGACGAGCCCGGTTCCGCCGATGCTCGTGGTCACCTCGTAGCCGAGCTCCCGCAGCACCCGGGCGACGTAGGCACCGGTCTCGTGCTCGGCGAACGCGGTCTCCGGGATCCGGTGCAGGTCGTGCCGCCAGGCCCGCACCCGGGAGGTCAGCACGTCGCTGGTCGTCATCGCAGGGTCCCTCCGCGAGCCGCTCGGGGCGACGGCTCAGCCCTCGTCGCGGGCCAGCCACTCCTTGGCGTCGTCGAGGTCGTCGTCGTCGAACACCTTGACCTCGCCGGGCATCAGCCAGCCGAACGCCTTCACGGCGTTCTCGAGCCAGTCCGCGTCGGACACGATCGCGACCTTCTGCCACGAGGTCAGGTGACCGGCCCACAGCTTGGTGTCGGCCCACACGGCACCGGCGGAGTAGGAGTCGAACTCGTCGCCGAGCACGTACAGGAGGCGGACGTCCTTGCGCTCCAGGGCGGCGGTGACGGCCGGGACCAGGACCCGCTCGTAGTCCTCGTCGGTCACCTTCCCGATCGCCTCCAGGCCGATCGTCCCCGGCGGCATGTCCTCGATCACCTTGATCATGGTCGCCGAGCCTGCCCCGCGACCCCGCGGGGCACCTCACCCCTTCCGGGCGACTGCCCCGGGGCGCGGTCATGGGGCATCAACAACCCGTGGCCACCGGGCGGCGGTGCCCGGTGTCAGCGGCGCGTCACTCGAACCGCACGGCCCCGCAGTCCACGCACTCGAACCGCCTGATCGAGTGGCCGTCCTCGAACTCCTCGAGGCGCAGCTCCCAGTGGTGGTCGAGCTCGGTCGGGACGGATGTCGCAAGAGGGGTCATCGATCGCTCCGCGGGGTGGCGTCGAGGGGAGGGGCCGGGGACCGGTGCCCGATCCCTTGGAGGTCCATGTCCGGGTGGCGCCCCGATCTTTCACCTGCGCCGAACTTTTCCTGGACCCGCCCGGATCGGCGCCCGGGGACCGGTCAGCGGACCTTGCCGCTGAGCTGGCCGGTCGCCGGGCTGATCGTGACCTCTCCCTGCGACGAGATGCCGTTCGCGGCGATCGGGAAGCTTCCCGAGCCGCTCTGGCTGCCGGTGAGGGTGTAGCTCACCGACTGGAGTCCGGCCGGCACCGGGAAGCCGAGCTCGGTCGCGCCGACCTGGATGGGGGTGTCCTCGGGGTACCAGCCGTTCCAGGTGGCGCCGGGGACCGTGGACAGCAGGATCGGCGGGTTGGTGTCGGCGGCGTGGGCCGGTGAGGGGATGGCCACGACGCCGGCGGCGACGGCCGCCACCGCGGCGGCGAAGGTGTACGTGCGCACGGGTCTCCTTGCGGGGGGACACGGCCGGGGGCCGGCCCGGCACCGTGCCGGGACCACGAATCTCGTCGGCCGCGCGGCCCGGTCGGCAGAGCCGGGTCCCTCGCTCCGCGGTGCCTCGGCGGGCTCGGGCCGTCGCCGGGTCGGTCGTCCCGGGAGGCTAGGACTCGGGGCGGTCCAGCCCGATCCCTGCCTCGCGGGCCTTCACCACGAGGGCGGCCCGGTCGTTGACCTGGAGCTTGGTGAAGATCGCGTAGACGTAGTTGCGCACGGTCTTGCTCGAGAGCACCAGGGTGCGCGCGATCGTCGCGTTGTCGAGGCCCCGGGCGAGCAGCTGGAGCACGTCGCGCTCGCGGTCGGTCAGCTCGGCGAAGGAGCCGTGCAGGGCGTTGCGGGAGCCGGACAGGAACCCGATCGCCCGCGCGGCCACCTGGGGCCCGAGCATGACCGCACCGTCGGCGACCGCGCGTACGGCGCGCTCGACCTCCTCGGGCGTGGAGCCCTTGACCAGGTAGCCCCGGGCACCGGCGCGCACCGCCCCGAAGAGCGCGTCGTCGTCGCCGAACATGGTGACCACGAGGACACCGGTCTCCGGGGCCTGCTGCAGGATCTCCCGGGTCGCCGCGATCCCCGAGCCGTGGCCGAGGTCGAGGTCCATGACCACCACGTCGGGCCGCTCGGCGAGCACCACCTCGACGGCGACCTCCTGGGTCGCGGCCTCACCGACGACCCGGAGGCCGGCGATCTCACCGAGGAGGGCGACCATCCCGATCCGGAAGACCGGGTGGTCGTCCACCACGACGACCGTGATCTCGCGGGCGGCGGTGTGGGGTTCGGCGGTGTGGCGTTCGGCGGTCACGGGAGCTCCATCCGGATGTGGGTGCCGGCGCCTCCGGGCGCCGTCGAGAGGTGGAGGGCACCGCCGAGCTCGCCCGCGCGTTCACGCATGGACGTGAGCCCGACGCCGTGCCCGGTGGCCTCGGAGATGCCGCGGCCGTCGTCGCGCACCGACAGCGTGGTCGGTCCTCCGTCGCGCGCCACCACCTCGACGTCGACCCGGGTCGCGTCCGCGTGCCGGTAGGCGTTGAGCACGGCCTCCGCGGCCACGTGGTAGACGGCCAGCTGGTGGCGGGTGTCGAGCCGCTCGGCGCCGCGGCAGTCCACGTGCACCTCGAGGCCGGACGACGCGAACCGGGCGGCGAGGACCTCGAGCGCCCGCGCCAGGTCGCCGTCGTCGAGCTGGACGGGGAGCAGCGAGCGGGCCAGGAGGCGTACGTCGTCCGTGCGCCGCTCCACCTCGGCCCGCAGCTCGGCCAGCAGCTCGGCGGTGCCGTCGGGGTCGTGCTGCAGCCGCCGCTGGGCCGCGGCCAGACCCAGCCCGACGCCGGCCAGGGCCGGACCCATGCCGTCGTGGAGGTCGCGACGCAGCATCCGGCGCTCCTCCATGCGCACCTCGACCAGCCGGCCGCTGGCCGCCTCGAGCTGGCGGGTGGCCAGCGCGAGGTCCAGCGCGACCGCGATCACGCCGCGGAGCTGGTCGAGCTGGTCGTGCGTCCGCTCGTCCAGCCGCTGGCCGGCCACCGGCGAGACGAGCAGCCGACCCACCTCGCGGCCCTTGACGACCAGCGGCAGCTCCTCCTGGCGGCCGTGCCGCAGTCCGTTGCGGGCCGTCACCTGGCCGTCCGCGCTCTGCACCTGGACGCTGCCCAGCCGCAGCCCCTCGCGCAGGGCGGCCACGAGCGCGTCCAGCGGCCCGGTGCCGGCCTCAGAGTCGGAGCGCTGCAGGGCGCCGAGCAACCGGACCGGGTCGGTGCCGTGGCCGTAGACCAGCGCGTCGACCCGGCCCTGGATCCACCACCGAAGCGGCTGCCCGAGCGCGACCACGAGACCGGCGGCGACCAGCCCGGCGACCTGCTCGGAGACCGGCAGCAGCTGGGCAGCCAGCCAGGCCGCTCCGGCGTACCCCACGACCACGGCGCCGGTCAGCAGCGACCACACCGTCACCCGGCTGACCGCGAGGTCGATGCCCCACAGCCGCTGCCGGAGCACGACCACCAGCAGCGCCACGGGCAGGAACGCCTGGGCCACGATGAGGCTCACGCCGGAGAGCTCGTAGACGAGCTCGGCGTGCGCGGCGTCCGTGCGCACGAAGACCACGGGGATGAAGGCCGCCACGAGGAACAGCACGCCCAGGCTGAGCCAGCCCAGCCCGCGTCCCTCGTCCCCGCGGGCGCGCAGCCGGTGCCAGGCGAGCCACGCGGCCCCGGCCAGGCCCAGCACGGTGACCAGCCGGTCCGCCCGCAGCCGGACGTGCTGGAGCAGCCCCTTCCATAGCTCCGCGTCGACGGCGGTCGGGTTGTCGAAGCCGGGGTAGGGGTACGTCGCCAGCCGGAGCACCGCGACCGCGATCGCGACCCAGGCGACCGCGACGACCAGGCGGGTCAGCGGACCGCGGGGCCCGGGCCGCACGAGCCACGGCATCACGGCCATCGAGGAGTAGGTCCCGGGGATCCAGATCCACGAGCCGAGCACCACGGCCGCGGCGACGCCGGGCAGCTCGAGGTCGGTGGCGAGCAGCACGTAGGAGGTCGAGAGCGCGGACAGCCCGCACCCGACCGCCACCATCACCAGGATCCACGCCACCACGTGCCGCGAGCGCGGCAGCATGACGACCACGGCGGCGGCGTACACGACCGCGGAGAGCAGGTCCATCAACCAGTAGGCGAGCTCGGCGGGCGGCGTACCGCCCACCGCGACCATCGACACCGCGGCCGCGGCCGCCGCGACCGACACCGCGGCCACGGCGTACGCGACGGCACGCCACACGGCCTGGTCCACGCCCGGCGCGCGCGGGCTGCTCTGCAGCATGGGCCCCAGTATCAGGGGCGCGACGGCCCGGGCCTCAGGTGCAGGTGTCCCGGGTCAGCCGGGACATCGGCACGGGGGTGCGCGGCGCGGTGCTCAGACCGGTGCGACGACCGGGTCGGCGCCGCCCAGCCCGAAGTGCTCGGCGAGCCCGGTGGCGCGGCACAGGCGCAGGAAGGTCGGGCGGTAGGCGACGAAGCTCATCGTGCCCTCGACGTGCTGGAGCTCCCGCCGGGTGGTGGTGAGCATCCCCAGGGCCGAGGCGTCGATGAAGGTGACCTGGGAGAGGTCGAGCATCATCCGACGGCAGCCGTCGTCGATGGCGGTGCGCAATCGCCGCGACACGATGGGTGAGGTGGCGAGGTCGAGCTCGCCCTGCAGCGTCACGTACGTCTCAGGAGGTCGCGAGACGAGCGAGAGGTTGAAGTCCATCCGAGACACCCGTCGAATCGTTGATAGGCCGGGAACGGAAACACCGTGGATGTGGTCCTCCGGGAAACTCTCGGTCACTCGCAAGGTACCCCCGGGGGGAGTCGGGGCGCCATCCTCGTCAGCGTGAGCGCGCCGTCCACCGGCCCTGATCGCGGGCGGGCGGTAGCGTCCTCACCGGCGAGAGGAGCCGGGGGGAAATGGACGACTACCAGGCGTACGACGCGGTGGGGCTGGCCGCGCTGGTGCGGGACAAGAAGGTCAGCGCCGAGGAGCTGCTGGCCACGGCGCGGGCCCGGGCGGCCGAGGTGAACGGCCGGATCAACGCGATCGTGGTCGACGTCGAGCCACCCGCCGCGGACGAGGGCGGACCGTTCGCGGGCGTGCCGTTCCTGCTCAAGGACCTCGGCCAGGACCTGGCCGGCTACCCGACCAGCGGAGGCTCGCGGTCGCTGTCCACCACGCCGGTGCCCGAGACCGCCACCGTCGTGCAGCGGTGGCTGGACGCCGGGCTGGTGGTGTTCGGCAAGACCAACACCCCCGAGTTCGGCGCCAAGGGGATCACCGAGTCGCACCTGTTCGGCCCCGCGCGCAACCCGTGGAACCTCGACCACACCCCGGGCGGCAGCTCCGGCGGCGCGGCCGCGGCGGTGGCCGCCGGGATCGTGCCGTGTGCTGCCGCCAGCGATGGCGGCGGCTCGATCCGGATCCCGGCCTCGGCGTGCGGGCTGTTCGGTCTCAAGCCCTCGCGCGGGCTGGTGCCCTCCGGGCCGCTGGTCCAGGAGGGGCTGGGCGGGACCGCGACCAACGGCGTGGTCTCGCGCTCGGTGCGCGACACCGCCGCCATGCTCGACGTGCTCGTCGGAGCGACGCCCGACGCGCCGTACCTCCCGGCCCTGCCCGCGACGCCGTACGCCGACGAGGTGGGCCAGGACCCCGGGACGCTGCGCATCGGGCTGTGCACGAAGAGCTCGATCAACCCCACGCCGCACGCCGAGGCGGTCGCGGCGGCGATCGGGGCAGGGCAGCTGCTCGAGTCGCTGGGCCACCACGTCGAGGAGCTCAGTGACCAGCCGTTCGACGACGCCGCCCTGGCCCGGGACTTCCTCACCACCTGGTTCGCGTACGCGGCGGACTCCGTCGCACAGGCCAAGGCGTTCAGCGGCTCGGGCGACAGCGGCTTCGAGCCCGACACGCTGGTGATGGCCGCCCTCGGCCGGGCGACCAAGCCGGTCGACCTGGTCCGGGCGATCGAGAACCGGCAGCTCCACGTCCGCCGGCTCGCCGAGTTCCACGCCTCCTACGACCTGCTGCTCACCCCCAGCACGGCACTGCCCCCGCCGCGCGTGGGTGCCCTCGACCTGCCGCCCTCGATGCAGAGGGCCCAGCAGGGGCTGGTGCGGGCCCGCGGTGCCGGGCTGCTCCGGTTCACGCCGGTGGTCGAGCAGCTGATCAGCAAGAACCTCGGCTGGGTGCCCTACACCCAGCTGGCGAACCTCACCGGCCGCCCGGCGATGAGCGTGCCGCTGCACTGGACCGCCGACGGCCTGCCGATCGGGGCGCAGCTGGTCGGCCGGCTCGGCTCGGAGGGGCTGCTCCTGCGGGTGGCCGCCCAGCTGGAGGAGGCGCAGCCCTGGGCGGACCGGCGGCCGCCGCTGTAGGGCTCTGCTGGGTGGCGTCGTGGGACGTCCGCGCTCGAGGACAGTGCAGGAAATTGTCGCCCTGGGGTGGACTTTGCAGTCGGGCGGCCGGTCGCTGCAGCTGGATGTGCACCGGAAAATCGACCCCTGACCGCCATTTCCCGGTGCAAAGCGGAGCGGACACCGTCCCCTGGGGGACAGTGCAGGAAGATCGACCTCCAGCAGGGGTGATCCGGTGCAGTCCCGCCGCCCGACGGCGCCCGCGGGTTGCTCAGTCGTCGGCCGGCGTGGCGAAGGCGACCAGGTCGTCGGTGGCCGGCACCCAGTAGTACGCACCGCTCAGCGGCGTGGCGAAGCGGGTCAGCTCGTCCCGGGGGCCGTCGAGCCCGGCCATCCGCTCCAGCATCGTGTGCAGTGGCGTCCGGCCGGCCGCGAACCCGACGAACACCGTGCCGTGGTCGGTGACCGTCCCGTACGCCGTGTTGCGGCGCAGCACGTGCCCGGCGTCGTCCTGGTCCGTGCGGGCCACGTGCGACGACTCCGGCCTCGGGTCGAGCTCGACGCTGTCCGCCTTGGTCCGGCCCATCGCGCGCTCCTGGTCGCCGTCGGCGAGCTCGAGCCAGGCCGGATCGTGCGACCACTGCTGGAGCAGCAGGACCGAGCCGCCGGCGCCGGGGGAGCCGTCCGGGACGAGCGCGTACGCCGGCGCGCTGGCGAGCGTCGGGTTCTCGGTGCCGTCCTCGAAGCCCGACAGGTCGCGGTCGCGGTGGTAGGCCCAGCCGCGGAGCTCGGTGGCCGGCGTGGCCAGGCCCCGCAGCCGCCGGAGGGCGTCGAGGACGGCGTCGAACACCACGTCGTACGACCCGGCCGCGAACCACAGCGCGACGTCGTGCTGGGTGGCCGGCATGGTGAACCCGTCCGGACCGACGACGTCGGCCTCGAACCCGCTCAGCCCCTCCGGGACCGACCCGAGGGCGAGGCCCGCCCACAGCTCGGGCCGCAGGCCGACCACCAGGTTGGTGGCGCCCATCGTGGTCTCCCGCTCGGCCAGGTCGGCCAGGACGGTCGTCACCGCGGCCGGGTCGGCGCCGGCGACCAGGTCGAGCTCGACGTACCCGTGCGAGGAGGTGCCGACGGCGAAGATGCCGGGCTGGGGGAGCGCCATGCGCTGAGGCTAGGCCGGGTGATGGCCGCCCCGGAAGTCGAGGTGTGACGGCCGTAACACCGTGTGCAAGGTGTGCACCTCGCACATCAACGGCCGCGCGTTCCACCCGTGCTCGGTGCGGGTGGGCGACCTGGCGAAGACCGACCGCGTCACCACCATCGAGGGGCTGCCGGGGGAGTCACCCGGACCCGGGCTGCACCCGTTGCAGCAGGCCTGGCTCGACCACGACGTGGCGCAGTGCGGCTACTGCCAGCCCGGCCAGGTCATGGCCGCGGTGGCGCTGGTCCGCAAGGTCCGGCGGGAGAAGCGGGAGATCAAGGAGAAGGACCTCGACGCGATCCGCAACATCTGCCGGTGCGGCACCTACAGCCGGATCCGCGAGGCCATCGAGCAGGGCGCCCGGCACATGCGGTGAGCGGCTTGGTTGGATGGAGCCGTGACCGCACCTGACCTGCCCGGAGACCGGTCCGGCGACTTCACCGGCGAGTTCGTCCGGCACCTCGGCATCCACATGACCGAGGTCACCGGCGACCGCGTGGTGGCCGAGTGGGAGGCCGCGCCCATGCACCACCAGCCCTACGGCATCGTGCACGGCGGGGTGCACTGCTCGGTCGTCGAGACGCTGGCCAGCGTCGGCGCCGCCACCTGGCTCGGCCAGCGGGGCAAGGTGGTCGGCGTGAACAACAACACCGACTTCTACCGGGCCGTGCGCGAGGGCCGGATGACCTCGACCGCCACGCCGCTGCACCGGGGCCGGCTGCAGCAGGTCTGGGTGGTCGAGACCGAGGACCCCGAGGGCCGGACGGTCGCCCGCGGACAGGTGCGGCTGCAGAACCTCTACCCGCAGGGCTGACCGACCCGCTGCCCTCAGCCCATGCTCTTCTGACCGTCGATCGCCTCGCGGATGATGTCCGCGTGGCCGGCGTGCTGGCAGGTCTCGGCCACGACGTGCAGGAAGACCCGGCGGGCCGACCACGACGCCCCGGACTCGAACCACGGCGCCTCCGGCAGCGGCTGGCGGGCGTCGAGGTCGGCGGTGCCGACCAGGTCGTCGGTCGCGGCCGCCACCGCGTCGTACGCCGCGAGGAGGTCCTCGAGGGTCTCCTCCTCGGTCATCCGGAAGCCGTCGGCGTACGCCGCGACCTCCGGGGGCGGATTGCTCCAGTCGATGTTCGCCCAGTCGAGGGCGTCGGGGGCGGGACCCTCCTGGACGAAGCGGGCCCACTCCTGCTCGGTGGCGGCGACGTGCTTGACCAGCCCGCCGAGGGTCAGCTCGCTGACCGTCGAGCGGAACCGGGCCTGCTCGTCGGTCAACGCCCGGACGGTGCCACGGAACAGGTCGCGGTGCTTGTGGAGGGTGTCGAGGAGGTCGGCGCGCTCGCCGGAGATCTGGACGGAGGCCATGGGGTGAGTCTCGGTGGTGGTCATGCGAGCACGCTAGGGAGCGCTGCGGTCAGTTCCTGACCGCAATGCGGGGCGGATCTCAGCCGGCCTCGGGCTCCGCCATGCCACCGTGGATCGGGCGCACGTCCCCTCCGGTGCCGACCCACCCGAGGCCCGGCTCGAGCCGACGCACGACCCGGGCCGGGTTGCCGGCGACCACCGCGTGGTCCTCCACCTCGCCGCGGACCACCGCGCCGGCGGCCACCACGACGTTCCGGCCGATCCGGGTGCCCGGGAGGATCACCACGCCGTGGCCGATCCAGCTCCCGGCGCCGATCACCACGGGCATGTGGCTGCCGAACTGCTTGCCGATCGGGGTGTGCGGGTCCTGGTAGCCGTGGCTGGCGTCGGTGACGAAGACGTGCTGACCGGTGAAGACGTCGTCCCCGATCTCGACGTACTGGTGCGCGGTGACCGTGAACCGGGCACCCAGCACGCAGCGGTCGCCGACGACGAGCGCGCGGGCGGGCAGGTTCGGGTCACCGACGCCGTACCCCGCCGCAAGGGTGGCGTGCCGGCCCACGAGCACGTCGCGACCGATGTGGATCGACTCGACGTTCTGCAGCGTGGCCGGCGGGAAGTCGATGCAGCTGCCGGGTCCGAACGCCCCGAACCGGTCCGCGAGGTCGGTGCCCGGCACCACCTCGCCGGCGCGGTCCACCCAGCGCAGGGCGGCGTGGACGGCCCGGTTGACCAGGCGGTGGGTGCGGCGCACGGGGGTGACCCTAGCGTCCGGCGGGGGCCCGGTGGGCGTAGGGCGAGGAGCGTTAGTAAGGTGAGCCTCACCTGACTGGAAGGGCCGGACGGCGCTCGGCGATGGTGGTGGACATCGGAGGTTAGGTTAGCCTAACCACATGACGCAGCTGACAGTGACCCGCACCGAGACGGTCACCCCATCGATCCGTCGCGTGTGGTTCCGCAGCGACGACCTCTCGGCGTTCGCGGAGAGCGGGTGGACCGACCGCTACGTCAAGCTGCAGTTCCCGGACGCCGTGCGCACCTACACCGCGCTCTACCCGGACACCGAGGCCGGCACGCTGGCCATCGACTTCGTGACCCACGGCGACGAGGGGGTGGCCGGGCCCTGGGCGCAGGCCGCGCGGCCCGGTGACCGGCTCGAGGCGCGCGGACCGGGCGGGGCCTACCGGCCCGACCCGGCGGCCGACTGGCACCTGCTGGCCGGCGACGAGTCGGCGGTGCCCGCGATCACCGCCGCCCTCGAGGCCCTGCCGACCGACGCCGTGGCGCGGGTGGTCGTGCTGGTCGAGGACGCCGCCCACGAGCCGGCGCTGCCGCTGCCGCCCGGGGCCGTGCTCACCGTGCTGCACCGGACCACCCTCGGACCGGGCAACGGGCTCGCCACCGCCGTGCGCGCGCTGGAGTGGCTGCCCGGCCGGGTGCACGCCTTCGTGCACGGCGAGGCCGAGGAGGTCATGCACGGCGTCCGGCCCTACCTGCTCAAGGAGCGGGGGCTGGCTCGCGACCAGGTCTCGATCTCCGGCTACTGGCGCCGGGGTCGTTCGGAGGAAGGGTTCCGCCAGTGGAAGGCCGACCTCCGCGTGGCGGAGGAGCCGGCCGGGTAGCTCCCTCCGGTCAGGCGCCGTCGAACCCGCTGAGCAGCAGGAAGAAGACGAGCACCCCGAGCACGGCGAACAGCAGGCCGAGGCCGACGCCGACCCACAGCGACCTCCGGGGGCCGGCGGTGCTGCCGGCGAGCCCCGGCAGGAGGTGGCCCACGACCGCGCCGACGAGCGCCATGCCGCCGAGCTGGGCCGGCAGGATGAGGTTCTCCGTGCCCTCGCCGTCGAAGGCCAGCGCGGCCAGCGGGAGGCTCATGATCCCCGCGACGAGGAGGACCGCGAGCGCGACCAGGCGCTGGGCTCCCGGGGCGGTGTGGGCATCGGGCACGGCGTCTCCTCCGGTGACACGGGATTCCGGCCGAGTCCGGGTCCCCATCATGGCGGTTTCGTGTTTGGATGCGGGAGCACACCTCGTCGTTCCACCTCGGAGGCACAAATGTCACCTCGTCCTGTCCTGGCCGCGCTCGCCGCGTCGGCCGTGGCGCTCACCATCGGGCTCGCGCCCCAGGCGGGCTCCACGCCGCCCCAGGAGCGCGCTTCCGGCACCTCCGGTGCCAAGACCTACCACCGGCTCGTCCACGACAAGAACACCAAGAACTACGTGAAGCTGGACCTGCTGGCGCTCAACGACTTCCACGGCAACCTCGAGCCGCCCACGGGCAGCAGCGGCAACATCCCGGGCATCTCCACGACGCCGGCCACGGCCGGCACCAAGGCCGGGGGAGCCGCCTACCTGGCCAGCCTCGTGAAGAAGGAGCGCAAGAAGTCCCGTGCCGCCGGGGCCACGCCGCTCACGGTCGCGGCCGGCGACCTCATCGGCGCCAGCCCGCTGCTGTCCGCGGCCTTCCACGACGAACCGACCATCGAGGCCATGAACCAGCTCGGGCTCGACGTGTCGTCGGTGGGCAACCACGAGTTCGACGAGGGTGTCACCGAGCTGCTGCGCATGGAGAAGGGCGGCTGCCTCGCCGACGGCAACGGCGCCAACGGCCAGGACTCGTGCCCCGGTGGCAAGACGTTCAAGGGCGCGGACTTCCCCTACCTCGGCGCCAACGTGTTCTGGAAGAACGCCGCGGGCCACAAGCAGCCCACGCCGTTCAAGCCCTACAAGATCTTCAAGGTCGGCGGTCAGAAGGTCGGCTTCATCGGCATGACCCTCGAGGACACCGACACGATCGTCGCCCAGGCCGGCATCGCCGACGTGGACTTCCGTGACGAGGTGGAGACCGCCAACGCGCTGGTGCCCAAGCTGAAGAAGAAGGGCGTCAAGGCCATCATCGTGCTGCTGCACGAGGGCGGCGTCCCGACCGACGCCACGTCGTACAACGCCTGCACCGGCGTGAGCGGCGCGGGCCTCACCATCGCCCAGAAGCTCTCGCCGAAGATCGACGCGGTCGTGAGCGGCCACACCCACACGGCCTACAACTGCGTGGTCAAGGACCCGAAGGGCAACCCGCGGCTGTTCACCAGCGCCTCGTCGTTCGGCCGGATGGTGACCAAGCTGCACTTCCTCATCGACCCGAAGACCCACGACATCGTGCGGCCGGCGGCGTTCGCGGAGAACATCATCAACTCCAGCTCGCCCACGGACAAGCAGTCGACGAAGATGAACAAGCTCATCTCCACGTACAAGACCCTGGTCACGCCGATCGCCAGCGCGGTCATCGGTCACCTCGCCGGCGGTGCCACGAGCATCTCCCGCAGCGGGGACGCGGACGGCAGCAAGGACAGCGTGATGGGCAACGTCATCGCTGACTCCCAGAAGGCCGACCCGACCATCGTCCGCAACGGCGTGAAGCCGCTGGTCGCGTTCATGAACCCGGGCGGCATCCGTGCCGACCTGGCGGCCCCCGGCGGCGTGGTGACCTATGGCGCCGCGTTCACGGTCCAGCCGTTCAACAACTTCATGACGTCGATGGATCTCACCGGAGCGCAGATCAAGGCGATCCTCAACGAGGGCTTCAACGGCTCCACCAACGAGGGCCCGACCACCGGCACCGTGAACGGCAACAACAAGGTGCTCCAGGTCTCCGGCCTGAGCTACACGTGGGACGCCTCGGACGCCCTGGCCGTCAACGCCCCGGCGGTGTCCAACGTGCTGATCGACGACGACGGCAACGACGCCACGGCGATGGTGCCGATCGTCGACGGCCAGACCTACCGGGTGGCGGCCAACAACTTCCTGGCCGACGGTGGCGACGGGTTCGCCACCTTCAAGCAGGGCACCAACCGCCTCATCGGTGGGCTCGACATCGACTCGCTGCGCCTCTACCTGCAGGCGCACGACCCGTACACCGTGCCCACCACGCTCGACCGGGTGACCACCCAGCCCTGACCGGGGAGCAGCTGAACCACCACTAGTGAAGACGACGGGGGACGGCCGGCAGAGTCCGGTCGTCCCCCTGTCTTTGCCCGGACCCGTGCCCCACAGCCCTGCCTACCGCTAGTCTCCGACTGCCCCGCTGGGTCCGCGCGGACCCCCAGCCACCCCACCCACGGGAGCCCAACCACATGACCGTTGCCCCCTCGCGCCCCCACCAGACGGGTCGCCGTGCCGCAGTCGGTGCCCTCGTCGCGGCCGCCGCCGTCGCCGGGACCGTCGGCCGCGCCGACGCCGACCCAGGGGACCTCGTCGACTACACGCCGCGCAAGCACCAGGGCAAGGACCAGCTCCTGTCCGCCGCGGACCGGCACCTGGTGGGCCGCTTCTCCTACGGCATCACCCCGCGGCTGGCGAAGGACGTGCGCCGGGCCGGGAGCGCGCAGGCGTGGTTCGAGCGGCAGCTCGCCCCGAGGCGGATCAAGGACCGCAAGACCGACCAGATCGCGCACTGGTGGCCGAGCCTGCACCGCGGCCCCGGCGAGCTGTGGAGCCGCCAGATCCAGGGCATCGAGGGTGGCTGGGAGGTGATGGACGACTACGCCCGCTGGGTGCTGATGCGCCGGATGACCTCGAAGCGCCAGCTGCTCGAGGTGATGACGGAGTTCTGGGAGAACCACCTGCACGTGGCCGCGGTCGGTGACGGCCAGTTCACCCACCGCGTCGACTACGGCAACACCATCCGCAAGCACGCGCTGGGCCGCTTCGACGAGATGCTGGTGGCCACCACCGTCCACCCGGCGATGCTCATCTACCTCGACGCCGGTGAGTCGACCAAGGACCACCCCAACGAGAACCTGGGCCGCGAGCTGCTCGAGCTGCACACGCTCGGAGCCGGCAACTACACCGAGCGGGACGTCCGCGACTCGGCGCGGATCCTCACCGGCTTCTCGGTGGACTACTACGAGACGTGGCACGCGGTCTACAACCACGACGACCACTACCGCGGCAAGGTCAAGGTCAAGGGCTTCCACGACAAGAACGGCAAGGCCAACGGCAAGGCCACCACCGCGAAGTACCTCCGCTACCTCGCGCGGCACAAGCTGACCGCCGAGCACATCGCCTACAAGCTCTGCGTGAAGTTCGTCGAGGACAAGCCGTCCAAGCAGCTGGTCCGGCACCTCGCCAAGGTCTACCTCCAGAACGACACCGCGATCGTCCCGGTGCTCCGGGAGCTGGTCGCCTCGCGCTCGTTCCAGGTCAGCCACGACAAGAAGGTGCGCGACCCCGGCGAGGACGTCGCCGCGACGTACCGCGCGCTGGGCGTGCGGTTCCAGAAGCCGGTGGGGGAGGAGGCCGACGGCTCGGCGCTCCAGTCGCTGGTCTGGCAGGCCGACTCGATCGGCATCGCGCCGTTCTCGTGGGGTCAGCCCAACGGGCAGCCCATCGACAACGAGTCGTGGTCGTCCCCGGCCCGGCTGCTCGCCTCGATGCGGTTCCACCAGTCCGCCGCCGCGGGCTGGGCGGACGAGAAGACCGTCTACCGCAAGCCCGAGCAGTGGCTGCCCGGTCGGCACCCCCGGTTCGACGAGGTCGTCGACCACCTGTGCCAGCAGCTGATGCACAAGCACTCGACCAAGAAGCTGCTCAAGGCGTGCTGCGTCGCGGTCGAGATCCCGCCGTACGAGGCGATCGACAAGGACCACGAGCTGGTGGAGTGGAAGTTCCCGCGACTGCTCTCGACGCTGCTCGACTCTCCCGACCACCTGAGCCGGTGACGACCAGATGACGACAAGGCCCACCCCCCGTTCCGACGGCGCCTGCTGCGACGAGTACGCCGCGATGCAGGCCTCGGTGTCGCGCCGCGGTCTGTTCACCGGCGCGCTCGCGCTGGCCGGCGCCACCACGGTCGTCGGCTCCGCCGTGGTCACCGCCTCACCAGCTCGCGCCGCCAGCGCGTCGTCCGTGCTGGTCGTCGTCTCGCTGCGCGGCGCCGCCGACGGCCTGTCCCTGGTCGTGCCGCACGCCGACTCCGTCTACTACGGCGCCCGCCCGCGGATCGCGGTCCCGGCCGACCGGCTGCTGGTCAAGGACGGCATGTTCGGCCTGCACCCGGCGATGACCGACCTGGTGCCACTGTGGCAGGCCGGCAAGGTCGCCGCGGTGCACGCCACCGGGCTGCCGATGGCCAACCGGTCCCACTTCGCCGCCATGGAGGAGATGGAGGACGCCGACCCGGGTTCCCAGGAGCGTGTCGGCTGGCTCAACCGCCTCGTCAGCGGCACGCCCGGCAGCTCCCCGCTGCAGGGGTTCAGCGCCGGCACCAGCACCATCCCGACCTCGCTGGTCGGGCCCGCCCCGACGATGTCCGCGGGCGGGGTCGACGACGTCGCGCTGCCGGGCAACGACAGCGAAGGCCGCCGGCGGCAGTCGCTCGAGGTCATGTGGAACGGCGAGAAGTCCACGCTCGGCCGGAGCATGCGCTCGACCTTCCAGGCGATCAGCAGCTTCGGTCCGGCGCAGGCCGCCACTGACAACCGCGCGACGTACCCCGGCACGGGGCTCGGCCGGTCGCTGTCGACCGCGGCGCAGATCATCCGGGGCGACGTCGGGGTCGAGGTGATCACCGTC
Organism: uncultured Actinomycetota bacterium; assembly: GCA_963791175.1. Lineage (GTDB taxonomy): Bacteria > Actinomycetota > Actinomycetes > Propionibacteriales > Nocardioidaceae > Nocardioides. Next base: position 2,110,918 of record CAWBRC010000001.1, on the reverse strand, counting down.
GACCAGGGGGACTGGGACATGCACACCGACATGGGCAGCGCCGACGGTGGCTGGATGTGGCGCAACGCGGAGGACCTCGGCTCCTCGATCGCGGCGTTCTTGAACGACCTCGGCACCCAGGCCGACAAGGTCACCCTGGTGACTCTGAGCGAGTTCGGGCGCCGGGTCGTGGAGAACGACAGCAACGGCACCGACCACGGCTACGGCAACGTCATGTTCGTGGCCGGCGCCGGGGTGCGCGGGGGCTACCACGCCAACTGGCCCGGCCTGGCCAACAGCTACGAGGCGGACCTCACCGTGACGACCGACTACCGCCAGGTCCTCGCCGACATCGTGTCGGCGCGGTTCGGTGCCTCGGTGGCCAAGGTCTTCCCGGGCCTGCACTGGCAACGCACCAACGTCATGCTGTGACCCTTTCGGGTACGAGTGGCAGGCTGAGCGTGTGCCCGAGCGACCCGAGCCCCTGACCCCGCTGGACGAGACCTGGGAGCGCGCGCTCTGCGTGGTCGCGCACCCCGACGACCTCGAGTTCGGCGCTGCCTCCGCCGTGGCCCGCTGGACCGGCCAGGGCAGGACGATCGTCTACTGCATGGTGACCAGCGGCGAGGCGGGCATCGACGGCATGGACCCCGACGAGTGCCGGGTGGTCCGCGAGGAGGAGCAGCGCCGCTCGGCGCAGATCGTCGGCGTGAGCGAGGTCGAGTTCCTCGGCCAGCCTGACGGCGTCCTGGAGTACGGCGTCCCGCTGCGCACCGTGATCGCGGCGTCGGTGCGCCGGCACCGCCCCGACATCGTGGTGACCGGCAACTTCCGGGAGACGTGGGGCGGGGTCAGCCTCAACACCGCGGACCACATCAACACGGGCAAGGCCGTGCTCGACGCGGTCCGTGACGCCGGCAACCGCTGGGTCTTCCGCGCCCAGGTCGACGCCGGGCTCGAGCCCTGGGGCGGCGTCCGCGCGGTGTGGGCGTTCGGGTCGCCGGCCTCGACGCACGGGGTCGACGTCACCGACACCTTCGACGCCGGCGTCGCCTCGCTCGAGGCGCACCGCGCGTACATCGACGGCCTCGGGTGGGAGCACTTCGACGCGCGGGAGTTCCTCGAGGGCTACTCGCGCGGGGCGGGCCAGCGGATGGGCGTCGCCTTCGCCGCGCCGTTCGAGGTCTTCCCGATGGGCTGGGGGGAGTAGCGGTGGCCCGGACCGGACCTGCGTTGACACCCGGTGAGCGGCGTCGTCACCATGAGCCCGGACCCGGACAGAGGAGAGACATCGTGAAGCGCATCCTCGCCACCGTCGCGGCGGTGGCCCTCGGGCTCGGCCTGCTCACCGCGTGCGGAGACGACGACGGCGGCTCCGCCGGTGGCGGCGACTACTGCGCCGACCTCAAGGCGGCCAAGAAGGAGGTCGACGCGCTCAAGGGCGGTGACTTCAGCAGCCTCGAGAAGACCACCGACACGATGCACCAGCTCGCCGACGAGGCGCCCGACGCGATCAAGGAGGACTGGGACACCCTGGTCTCCGGCGTCGACAAGGTGGTCGACCTGCTCAAGAAGGCCGGGCTCACCGACGAGGACATGGCCAACCTGCAGAACGGCCAGATCCCCGACGGCGTGGACATGACCGCGCTCCAGGAAGTGATGACCCAGCTCCAGGCCATCGACACCGAGGAGTTCCAGGCGGCGAGCGACCGCATCAACAAGCACGCCAAGGACGAGTGCGGGGTCGACCTCCAGGCATGATCGAGCGAGCAGTCGATCGAGGAACGAGCGATCGACGTGGCGAGCGAAGGTTGAGCACGCCGCGCGGCTGAGAAATCCAGCCGCGACCGGCGCGTCGAAACCTCCGCGGCCGAGGCCGGAACCGGGCCACGAGCAGGTGCCGTCGCGCATTCAGCACCTGACGCTCCGCATGACAGACTTCACGGCACCGTGACGACCTCCCTGCTGCTGCTCGTGCTCGCGCTCGCACTCGTCGCGGCGTGCGGCGTCTTCGTCGCGGCCGAGTTCTCCTTCGTCACCGTCGACCGAGCCCAGGTCGAGCAGGACGCCGCGACCGGCGACTCCGGTGCCCAGGGGCTGCAGCAGGCGCTGCGCTCGCTGTCGACCCAGCTCTCCGGCGCCCAGGTCGGCATCACGGTCACCAACCTGGCGATCGGCTTCCTGGCCGAGCCCGCGATCTCCGACCTGATCGACGGGCCGCTCGGCCGGCTCGGCGTCCCGGACGGCGCGGTGACCCCGATCGCGGTCGGCATCGGCCTGCTGTTCGGCACCTTCGCCACGATGATCTTCGGCGAGCTGGTGCCCAAGAACCTCGCGCTCGCCAAGCCGATGGAGACGGCGCGGGCCACCCAGCGCTTCCAGCGCGCCTTCACCGCGGTGATGCGGGGCCCGATCCGGGTGCTCAACGGCTCCGCCAACGCCGTCGTACGCCGGCTCGGCATCGAGCCGCAGGAGGAGCTGCGCTCGGCGCGCAGCTCGACCGAGCTGGCCTCGCTCATCCCGCGCTCGGCCGCGGTCGGCACCCTCGACCCCGACACCGCCGAGCTGATGGAGCGCTCGGTGGAGTTCGGCTCCCGCACCGCCGGCGAGATCATGACGCCGCGGGTGCGCACCCTCAGCCTCGACGAGAACGACCGCGCCATGCAGGTCATCGAGCTGGCCCGGCAGACCGGCCACTCCCGCTTCCCGGTGCTCGACGACGAGGACACCGTCGTCGGCACCGTGCACGTCAAGAACGCCGTCGCGCTGCCGGTGCACGAGCGGGCCACCACCCGGGTCAAGCACCTGATGGTCAAGCCGATCGTGGTGCCCGACTCGCTGCGCCTCGACCCGCTGCTGGCGCTGCTGCGCAAGGACGGCTTCCAGATGGCCGTCGTCCTCGACGAGTACGGCGGCCACGCCGGCATCGTCACCCTCGAGGACGTCATCGAGGAGATCGTCGGCGACATCGCCGACGAGCACGACCGGCTCAGCGCCCAGGCCCGCCGCCGCCGCGACGGCTCGTGGCTGGTCTCCGGGCTGCTGCGCCCCGACGAGGTCGAGGACCTCACCGGCGTCGCGCTGCCCGAGAACGAGGACTACGACACCATCGCCGGGCTCGTGCTGCAGGTGCTCGGCCGGGTCCCCGCCGTCGGCGACATCGCCGAGGTCGCCGTGCCCGACCGCACCACGACGACGACGCGCCGCGGAGCGGCTGGTCGTGCTGACCGTCGAGCGGATGGACGGGCTGCGCATCGACCGGCTCACGCTGCGGCTGCTCGAGCCCGACACCGGCGCGCAGGCGCAGGCCGGCGGACCGGGGAGCGGCTCGTGAGCGGCGGCACCGCCCTGGTGGTGGCCCTGCTCCTGCTGCTCGGCAACGCGTTCTTCGTCGGGCGCCGAGTTCGCGCTCGTCTCCGCCCGCCGTACCCAGATCGAGCCGCGCGCCGAGGCCGGGCTCCCGGATGGCCCGCACCACGCTGCGCGCCATGGAGAACATCTCGCTGGTGATCGGCGTCAACCAGCTCGGCATCACCGTCTGCTCGCTGGTCCTCGGTGCCGTCGGCGAGCCGGCGGTCGCGCACCTGCTCGAGCCGGTGCTGCACGCCGTGCACGTGCCGGAGTCGCTGCTGCACCCGATCTCGTTCGTCATCGGGCTCTCGATCGTGGTCTACCTGCACGTCGTGCTCGGCGAGATGATCCCCAAGAACATCGCGCTGGCCGGCCCCGACCGGGCGGCGCTGGTGCTCGGCCCGCCGATCTGGGGCATCGTCACCGTGCTGCGGCCGGTGATCGTGGTGATCAACGCGATCGCCGCGGCCATCCTGCGGCTGGTCGGCGTGCGGCTGATGGACGAGGTGCGCTCGACGTACACCCGCGAGGAGGTCGCCGCGCTGGTCGAGGAGTCGCGCGGCGAGGGGCTGCTCGAGGCCGACGAGTACGACCGGCTCGCCGGCGCCCTCGGCTTCACCGAGAAGACCGTGGCGACGGTGCTGATGCCGCCCGAGACGCTGACCACCGTGCGCCGGGGCTCGACCGCCGCCGACGTCGAGGCGCTCTGCGCGAGCACCGGCTTCAGCCGGTTCCCGGTCGTCGGCGACGACGGCGAGCTGCTCGGCTACCTGCACATCAAGGACGTGCTCGAGACCGACGAGACCCGCCGCGAGCGCGTCGATCGACGACAAGTGGATCCGCCCGTTCGCGCCCGTCACCGCCGACGACCCGCTGCACGACGCGCTCGAGACGCTGCAGCGCCGCGGGCGCGCACATGGCCCGCGTCGTCGACGCCGACGGCGCCACGCTGGGCCTGGCCACGCTCGAGGACGTGATCGAGGAGCTGGTCGGCGAGATCCGCGACGCGGCCCACCCGGTCTGATGGACCCGCCGTCCGGCGTTCGATGCGTCGGTCGTTCACGACGGACGGATAGGGTGCAGCGCGGCAACCGAGCGGCCGAGGAGAAGCAGGGAGAGGTGGGCAGCGACACGACGCGCGACACCGCGTGTGGACGCTGCCCAACCTGCTCAGCATGCTCCGGCTGGCCGGCGTACCGCTCTTCCTGTGGCTGGTGCTCGGCCCCGAGGCGGACGGGTGGGCGCTGCTCGTGCTCGCCGTCTCCGGCGTCACCGACTTCCTCGACGGCTGGCTGGCCCGCCGGCTCGACCAGCAGACCGTGGTCGGGCAGATCCTCGACCCGGTCGCCGACCGGCTCTACATCCTCGCCGTCGTCGTCGGCCTCGCCCTGCGCGACATCATCCCGTGGTGGGTGGCGATCTCGCTGCCGCTGCGCGACCTGCTGCATGTGGGGGCTGGTGCCGCTGCTGCGCACCCGCGGCTACAGCGCGCTGCCGGTGCACTTCCTCGGCAAGGCCGCCACCTTCAACCTGCTCTACGCCTTCCCGCTGCTGCTGCTCGGCGACGGCGACGGCGCGCGTGGCGACGCTGGCCGAGGTCTTCGGCTGGGCGTTCGCGCTTCTGGGGCATCGGGCTCTACTGGTGGGCCGGCATCCTCTACGCCTGGCAGGTCCGCAAGCTGCTCGCCACCACCGAGCCCCGCCGGGCCCAGGCACGGGAGGCCTGACCGTGGCCGAGACGCCGACGCGCGACCGGGAGCAGGAGGCGCTGCCCGACCGGGTCACCATGCCGCTGCTGACCCTGATCACCCAGCGAGGCGGTCGACGAGGACTACGTGCACGTCGCCGAGCGCCGCGCGGCGGCGGGCGGAGCGGCGCGAGCACGCCCCGCGGCCCGGCGGCCGCGGCGGCGCCGCGGTCGTCATCGCCGTCTTCGGGCTGCTGGTCGCGCTCGCCGCCGTGCAGACCTCGCGCAACGCCGACGTCCAGGAGGCCAGCCGGGACGCCCTGATCGACCGCATCGACGAGCGCCAGACCGAGGTCGCGTCGCTGGACGACCGGATCGACGCGGCTGCAGCAGACGAACACCGAGCTCCGGTCGAGCAACGCCCGGGCCCGGGGCCAGCGCGCCGACGCGACCGTCGACCTGCGCGCGGCTCGAGCTCAGCACCGGCTTCGGCGCGGTCAGCGGGCCCGGGCTGCGGATCACCGTCTCCGACGACCCCGACCAGAGCGCCGACGGCCGGGTCCGGGCCACGCGACCTGCGCCTGCTGGTCAACGGGCTGTGGGGCGCCGGCGCCGAGGCGATCGCGATCAACGGCCAGCGGCTCACCGCCCTGCTCGCGCCATCGCGCAACTCCAGCGTCGCCATCCAGGTCAACAGCGCGCCCGCTCTCCCCGCCGTACGTCGTCTCGGCGATCGGCGACACCGGACCCTGCAGGCGACCCGCCTCGACGCCTCCACGACCGGGCAGGCAGTTCCAGTCGCTGGCCGACCAGTTCGGGTTCGTGGTCGAGCGGCAGAATGAGACCGAGCTCCAGCTCCCGCCGCGCCGGACCGCCTGCGTCGGCTGCGGTACGTCGAACAGGGCGGCCGGGGACGACCCGAGCAACGAGGAGGACACTGCCGTGATCGCCGCACTCGGGCTGCTCGTCGGCATCGTGCTCGGGCTGGTGCTTCGACCCGACGTACCGCTCGGCCTGGAGCCCTACCTGCCGATCGCCGTCGTCGCCGCGCTCGACGCCGTCTTCGGCGGCCTGCGCGCCTACCTCGACGGGATCTTCGACGACAAGGTCTTCGTCGTCTCGTTCGTCAGCAACGTCGTGATCGCCGTCGGGCATCGTCTTCCTCGGCGACAAGCTCGGCGTCGGCGGCCAGCTGTCGACCGGCGTCATCGTCGTCCTCGGGATCCGGATCTTCTCCAACGTCGCCGCCATCCGGAGGCACCTGTTCCATGCCTGAGCCGAGCCGGACGCCGCCCCGCCCCCGGAGAGCCACGGCGAGCGGGAGCAGCCGGCCACCGCGACGCCGAGCCGCGAGGACGGCCGCAGCCGGCTGTGGCGGGCCTTCGCCGAGCCGACCCGCGGCCAGGTCGTGGTCGCGGTGCTGCTGGCCCTCGTCGGCTTCGCCGCGGTCACCCAGGTGCGCACCAACGAGGTCGACGACACCTACGCCGGGCTGCGCGAGCAGGACCTGATCGACGTCCTCAACGGCCTGGCCGGCACCACCCAGCGCGCCGAGACCGAGATCGCGCGCCTCGAGACGACCCGCGACGACCTGCAGTCCGACACCGGCGCCCGGCAGGCCGCCCTCGCCCAGGCCCGCAGCAGGCCGCAGCGCTGGCGTCCTGGCCGGCCTGGTGCCGGTCACCGGACCGGGCATCCGATCACCATCACGGAGGTCGACGGGCCGGTCGACGTCGACCCGATCCTCGACATGATCCAGGAGCTGCGCACCGCCGGCGCCGAGGCGATCCAGATCAACGGCGAGGTCCGCGTCGTCGCCCAGACCTCGTTCGAGGACGGCGCCGGCGGGATCCTCGTCGACGGCCAGCTGGTCGAGCGCGCCGTACGTCATCGACGTGATCGGCGACCGCCCGACACGCTGGTCGGCGCGCTGCGGTTCCCCGACGGGCCGCGGGACCAGTTCGAGGAGGACGACGGCGCCGAGCTGACCTTCGAGGAGCCGAGCTCCGTCGACATCGAGACGACCCGCGACCCGGCCGAGGCTGACGTACGCCGAGGCCCAGCAGTAACGTTCCGGCAAGCGTCCCGTCCGCCCGCACCCGACCGCGAGGAGACCGCGTGTACCCCGACGACCTGAAGTACACCACCGAGCACGAGTGGCTGCGCCGACCCGGCGAGCACGACGGCTCGGTGCGCATCGGGATCACCCACTACGCCCAGGACGCGCTCGGCGACATCGTCTACGTCTCGCTGCCCGAGGTCGGCGACCAGGTCGAGGCCGGCACGCACCTGCGGCGAGCTGGAGTCGACCAAGTCGGTCAGCGACGTCTACGCGCCGGTCACCGGCGAGGTCGTCGCCCGCAACGACGCGCTCGACGCGACCCCCGAGCTGGTCAACAACGACCCGTACGGCGGCGGCTGGCTCTTCGAGGTCGTCCCGAGCGACGCCGCGCAGCTCGACGGGCTGCTCGACGCGGCGGCGTACGAGGCCACGCTCGGCTGAGACGGGCCCGGCTCGGGCTGGCTCTGACCCGGGAGCCGCGGCGTTCCGCCTTGATCCGCGCTCGCACGGCTGATAGGTTCGGGCACCGACGGCCTCACCCTCAACCTGAGGGTTCGAGCCCGGTACCGGACTCGACGCAGGACCCGACACGGAGGAAGCACCGATGCCGTTCTGCACCACTGTGGGCACAAGAACCCCGACGACGCCCGCTTCTGCTCGCAGTGCGGCACCCGGCTCGTCGCACCGCCGACGACGCCCCGACCACGACGACCCGGTCGTACCCGGTGAGCCGGTGGGGGAGTCGACCGCGACGATCCAGCTCGGTGGGGCCGGGACCCGACAAGGCCGAGACCGCCGACCGCCAGCTCAACCCCGTCGACGCGGCCGCCGTCGACGCGCTGCCGTCCGGGCACGCCCTGCTCGTCGTCCAGCGCGGGCCCGGGTCGGGGTCGCGGTTCCTGCTCGACGAGGACGTCGTGCAGCGCCGGCCGGCACCCCGACAGCGAGATCTTCCTCGACGACGTGACCGTCTCGCGCCGGCACGCGGAGTTCCACCGCAACGGCGACACGTTCACGGTCAGCGACGTCGGCAGCCTCAACGGCACCTACGTCAACCGCGACCGGATCGACCGGGTGCAGCTCACCGACGGCGACGAGGTCCAGATCGGCAAGTACCGCCTGGTCTTCTTCTCCGGGCACGAGGGCGGCTGAGCGCGGGCATGGCCACCGAGTCCAGCGGCCGTCCGCGGCCTCGGGCCGACGGCGCCCGGATGAACATCGGCGAGGTCCTCGACCGGCTGCGCCCGGACTTCCCCGGCGATCACCATCCCGAAGATCCGCTTCCTCGAGGACAAGGGGCTGATCAAGCCCGAGCGGACCCCGGCGGGCTACCGCAAGTTCTCCCACGACGACGTCGAGCGGCTGCGCTACGTGCTGCGCTGCAGCGCGACCACTACCTGCCGCTGCGCGGATCGGCGAGCACCTCGACGCGATCGACCGCGGCCTCGAGCCGCCGCCGATCGGTCGACCTGGCGCCCGACCGTCCCCGAGGTGGCGCTCGCCGCCGACGGCCTGCCCAGCCCCGAGTCGTTCCGCCGCCGCGACGACCTGCGGCTCTCGCGCCGCGAGCTGCTCAAGATCGCCGAGATCTCCGAGGAGCTGCTCGACCAGCTCGAGCAGTACGGCCTGGTCACCGCGCGCCGGGCACCGGCCACTACGACACCGACGCGCTGGTCGATCGCACGACCGCCCGCGAGCTGGCCGACTTCGGCCTCGAGCCGCGGCACCTGCGCGCCTTCAAGACCGCCGCCGACCGCGAGGTCGGCCTGGTCGAGCAGGTCGTCGCCCCGACCCAGCGCGGGCCGCGACGCCGCCGCCGCGGCCCGCGCCGAGGAGGCCGTCAGCGAGATCGCCGCCCTGTCGGTGCGGCTGCACGCCACCCTGGTGCAAGGACCGGGCTGCGCGCGACTCTGAGACGGTTCGGCGCGGGGCCCCGCGTGCTCACCGGCCCGGGAGTAGGGTGAGTCGTGCGCGAAGTCGATGTCATGGGAGTCCGGGTCGAGATGCCGTCGAACCAGCCGATCGTGCTGCTGCGCGAGGTGACCGGGGAGCGCTACCTGCCCGATCTGGATCGGCGCCGTCGAGGCCACCGCGATCGCGTTCGCCCAGCAGGGCGTCGTACCCCCGCGGCCGCTGACCCACGACCTGCTCAAGGACGTGCTCGAGGCGACCGGCAACGAGCTCGACGAGGTCCGGATCACCGAGGTCAAGGACGGCGTCTTCTTCGCGACCCTGGTCTTCGGCTCCGGCGCCGAGGTCAGCGCCCGGCCCGTCGGACTCGATCGCCCTCGCGCTGCGCACCGGCTCCCGGATCGTCTGCGCCGAGGAGGTCCTCGACGAGGCCGGCCTCGCCGTGCCCGCCGAGCAGGAGGACGAGGTCGAGAAGTTCCGCGAGTTCCTCGACCAGGTCACGCCCGAGGACTTCGACGCGCACTGACGGCGTCAACCCTCAACCTCAACTTGAGGGTGAGACACGCCGCCGGCGGTCGTTGACCCGCCCCGGGGGTCGCCTACCTTGAACTGTCTCGTTGTAACTCCACCGTGTGGCTGTGGCCCCGGACCTACCCGGAGGAGTTACGACGACGGAGGACCCGCGGAGAACGCGTGAACGAGCAGGACAAGACCGGCGAGCTGCGCGACACCGTCGACGCGGCGCTGGCCGCCGAGGCGGCCGAGGAGCAGGGTCTGCTGTTCACCGACGACGTCTCGCCGCTGCCCAGCGACACCGGCTACCGCGGTCCGACCGCGTGCAACGCCGCCGGCATCACCTACCGCCAGCTCGACTACTGGGCCCGCACCGGCCTGGTCGAGCCCACCGTCCGCGGCGCCACGGGCTCCGGCTCGCAGCGGCTCTACTCCTTCCGCGACATCCTGATCCTCAAGGTCATCAAGCGGCTGCTCGACGCCGGCATCTCGCTGCAGCAGATCCGCACCGCGGTCCAGCACCTGCGCGAGCGCGGCACCGACGACCTGACCCGCGTCACGCTGATGAGCGACGGCGCCTCGGTCTACGAGTGCACCAGCAACGACGAGATCATCGACCTGCTCCAGGGCGGCCAGGGCGTCTTCGGCATCGCCATCGGCGGTGTCTGGCGCGAGATCGAGGGCACCCTCGCCGAGCTGCCGAGCGAGCGCGCCGCCGAGGACGCCGAGCCCACGCCGGGCGACGAGCTCGCCGCCCGCCGCGCGGCCCGCACCGCCGGCTGAGCCCGGCCGGGCAGCGGCCTCGCAGGTTTCACCGGTCAGCCGGTGAAACCTGCGCTTCTACACCGAAGTTTCGCTGTAGAAGCGACGAAGTCGCCGGTTAACCGGTGATTCCAACGGTGGTTGCGGACGGCGGGGCCTTCGGCTTCCCGGGCCGTCGGTGGGTACCATGGCGGTGCTGACCATCCCGCACGGGAGAGTCTCCGGCCGGCACCACTGCGGCCGGAGCGCCGAAGGGGCAATTCCTCCCCGGAACCTCTCAGGCGCCAGGACCGCGCGGGTCAGGCAACTCTGGAGCTCCCGTCGGACCACCGTCCGGCCGGGTGACAGAGGGGGAGGGCAGACCAGATCGTCACGTTCTGAGGAGCCCCCCGTGTCCGACCACCCCTCGCTCGCCGAGCTCGACGCCGCCCTGCCGTTCGTCGACCGGCACATCGGCCTGCGCCCCGACGACATCGAGCGCGATGCTCGCCACGCTCGGCTTCGCCTCGCTCGACGCGCTGATGGACGCTGCCGTGCCCGGCGGCATCCGCACCGCCGGCGAGCTCGACCTGCCGCCGGCCGCAGAGCGAGGAGGCCGTGGCCCGCGAGCTGCGCGGCGATCGCGGCCGAGAACCACCCGGGCGAGGCGATGATCGGCCTCGGCTACCACGCGACGATCACGCCGCCGGTGATCCGGCGCAACGTGCTCGAGGACCCGAGCTGGTACACCGCGTACACGCCGTACCAGCCGGAGATCTCGCAGGGCCGGCTCGAGGCCCTGCTCAACTTCCAGACCGTGATCGGCGACCTGACCGGGCTGCCGACCGCCAACGCCTCCCTGCTCGACGAGGGCACCGCGGCGGCCGAGGCGATGACGCTCGTACGCCGCGCGAACCGCAAGGCGACCGGCGCCGTTCGTGGTCGACGCCGACGCGCTGCCGCAGACCATCGACGTGGTCCGCACCCGCGCCGAGGCGATGGGCATCGAGGTGGTCGTCGCCGACCTCGCCGAGGGCGTGCCCGACGGCGACGTGTGCGGCGTCCTGCTGCAGTACCCCGGCGCCTCCGGCCGGATCCTCGACCCGCGCGAGCTGGCCGAGGACGTCCGGCCCGCGGCGGCAAGCTCGTCGTCGCCGCCGACCTGCTCGCGCTCACCCTGCTCGAGTCGCCCGGCGAGCTCGGCGCCGACGTGGTGGTCGGCTCGAGCCAGCGCTTCGGCGTCCCGCTCTTCTACGGCGGCCCGCACGCCGGCTACATGGCCGTCGCCGCCGGGCCTCGAGCGGCACCTGCCCGGCCGCCTGGTCGGCGTCTCGCGTCGACGCCGAGGGCCGCCCGGCCTACCGCCTGGCCCTGCAGACCCGCGAGCAGCACATCCGCCGCGACAAGGCGACCTCCAACATCTGCACCGCCCAGGTGCTGCTGGCCGTCGTCGCCTCGATGTACGCCGTCTACCACGGCCCCGAGGGGCTGCGCACGATCGCCCGGCGCACCCACCGGTGCGCCGCGGTGCTGGCCGCGGCGCTGCGCGAGGGCGGCGTCGAGGTCGTGCACGGCGCGTTCTTCGACACCGTCCTGGCCCGCGTGCCCGGCCGGGCCGCGGAGGTCGTCGGCGCCGCCCGCGCCGCCGGGCTGCAGCTGCGGCTGGTCGACGCCGACCACGTCGGCGTCTCCTGCTCCGAGCGCACCGGGCTCGCCACGCTCGCGACGCGTGCTCGAGGCGTTCGGTGTCGAGGCGGACGACCTCGTCGACGTCGACACCCGCACCCCCGACGCGCTGCCGGTCGAGCTGGTCCGCCGGACCCCGTTCCTCGACCACGAGGTCTTCAACAGCCACCGCTCCGAGACCGCAGATGCTGCGCTACCTGCGCCGGCTCTCGGCGCGCGACTACGCGCTCGACCGCGGCATGATCCCGCTCGGCTCGTGCACGATGAAGCTCAACGCGACCACCGAGATGGAGCCGGTGTCCTGCCCGGCTTCGCCGACCTGCACCCGTTCGCGCCGGCCGAGGACGCCGCCGGCTACCGCCGGCTGGTCGACCAGCTCGAGGGCTGGCTGGCCGAGGTGACCGGCTACGACCGGGTCTCGATCCAGCCGAACGCCGGCTCGCAGGGCGAGCTGGCCGGGCTGCTGGCGATCCGCGGCTACCACCAGCCAGGCCCACGCGCACGGCGCAGGGCCGCGACGTCTGCCTGATCCCGTCGTCGCGCGCACGGCACCAACGCCGCGTCCGCGGTGATGGCCGGCATGCGCGTGGTCGTCGTGAAGGCGGCCGACGACGGCGCCGTCGACCTCGACGACCTGCGCGCGCAGTGCGAGGCGCACGCCGACGACCTGGCCGCGATCATGGTCACCTACCCGTCGACGCACGGCGCCTACGAGGACACCATCACCGAGCTGTGCCGGATCGTCCACGACCACGGCGGCCAGGTGTACGTCGACGGCGCCAACCTCAACGCGCTGCTCGGCTTCGCCAAGCCCGGCGAGTTCGGCGGCGACGTCTCGCACCTCAACCTGCACAAGACCTTCTGCATCCCGCACGGCGGCGGCGGCCCGGGCGTCGGGCCGGTCGCGGTGCGCGAGCACCTGGCGCCCTACCTGCCCTCCCACGGGATGCACCCCGAGGCGGCGCAAGCGTGAGGGCATCGGCCCGATCAGCGCGGCGCCGTACGGCTCGGCCGGCATCCTGCCGATCTCGTGGGCCTACATCCGGCTGATGGGCGCCGCCGGCCTGACCCGGGCCACCGCGGCGGCGGTGCTGAGCGCCAACTACGTCGCGGCCCGGCTGGGCGAGCACTTCCCGGTGCTCTACCGCGGCCACGGCGGGCTGGTCGCCCACGAGTGCATCCTCGACGTGCGCGGCCTGACCAAGGACACCGGCGTCACCGTCGACGACGTCGCCAAGCGGCTCATCGACTACGGCTTCCACGCGCCGACCATGTCGTTCCCGGTCGCCGGCACCCTCATGGTCGAGCCGACCGAGTCCGAGGACCTCGCCGAGATCGACCGGTTCTGCGACGCGATGATCGCGATCAAGAGCGAGATCGACCGTGTCGGCGCGGGGGAGTGGACCGCGGAGGACTCACCGCTGCGCGGGGCACCGCACACCACCCGGGCGCTGGTCGGTGAGTGGGACCGGGCCTACGGCCGCGACCTGGCCGTCTTCCCGACCGGCGTGGACCCCGACAAGTACTGGCCGCCGGTCGCCCGGATCGACCAGGCCTACGGCGACCGCAACCTGGTCTGCGCCTGCCCGCCGCCCGAGGCCTTCGCCGAGTAGCCGCTGGGGCATGTCTCCCAAGTAGGGGTGGATGCCGGCGTCGTTCCGGCGCGCGCTGGCTAGGCGCCGGCACGAAGTCAGACTGGGTGTCTTGCGAGGGTCGGTAACGACGCCAGCGCGTGATCGGGGCGGCGTCCGGCGCCGCTCGGACTTGGGAGACATGGCCTAGAGCAGCCGGACGACGTGGCCGCCGCCGCGGCGGCCCGTGGCGAAGCTGAACGAGTACCCGACGCCTCCACTGGCGCAGTCGAGCTCGAAGTCCTCCTCCTTCACCACGATGACCACGCTGCTGCGGGGCCTGACGGTGACCTTGCCCTCGACCTCGTCGCTCCCCATCGCCCGCCACTCGCAGCGGAAGGTGCGGTGCTTGTAGGTGTTCTTGATCTTCATCCGACCGGGCGGCGCGTCCCCGATCGGGATGAGGTCGAGGGTCGGTGCCGGCGGCGTGACGGTGACCGTCACCGTGCCCGGGGTCAGGTAGCTCGAGTCGCAGGCGTAGTAGACGAGCGTGTAGGTGCCGCGCGCCCGCGGGCTCGCCACCACGACCAGGTCGCCGTCCTGCACGAACGACGCCGCGAGCTTGCGCGGTACGTCCGGTCCGAGCCGGCAGACCTGGAGCGCGTCGCCGTCCGGGTCGCCGTCGTTGTCGACGGGGTCGAGGAGCACCCCCTGACCCGCGGGCAGGGTCACCGCGTCCGGGTGGGTGACCGGCGGGGAGCCGGTCGCGGCCCGTGCGGGCAGCGCCGCGGTGGCCAGACCCAGGGCGAGCCCGGCGACCGCGACCGCCCGCGTCAGTGCGCCGCGCGCCACGCCGCGGCCAGCCGTGCCGGGAGTCCGATGCCGGCGGAGGGGGCGGCACCGCGGCTGAGCTCGATGCCCTTCACGTGTCCCTGGCCGAGGTAGAGCGTGCCCTTGCGGTTGAAGGCGATCCAGTCGATCTTGGTCCGCTCGACCTCGACGACGACCTTGTCCTTCGGCCCGATGAGGAGCTTGCCGTCGGGCGAGCCCTCCCGGAACGACCCGTAGAGGAACCGGATCTTGAAGTCGAAGGGGTTCTTGATCCGGATGGTGCCCGGCCGGGAGGCGGGCGCGGTGACCTTGATGTCCGGCAGCTCCACCACGGTGACGCTGATGGTGCCGGGGACGAGGTAGCTGTAGTCGCAGGTGTAGTAGGTGAACGTGTAGGTGCCGGCCTTGGCGTTCGGCCCGGCCTGGACGTCGAACTCGTCGCCGACGTACCCGACGTCGAGGCCCTTGTAGTGCTCGGTCCCGAGGCGGCAGATCGTGAGCAGGTCGTTGTCGGGGTCGTGGTCGTTCTTGATCGGCAGCACCGCGGCGAAGTTGCCCTGCGAGACGGTGACCGAGTCGGGCGCGGTCACGGGTGGGCCGCCGGTGGCGGCCTCGGCGGCGGGTACGGCGGCGAGGGCGGCCGCTCCGAGGGCGGCGGCGGCGAGGGCGGACGTGAGGAGGGCTCCGAGAGGGCGGCGCATCATGCGCCGGACACTACGTGGCGACCGGGGTCGACGCACGCGACTCGGCCAGGTACCCGGGTAGCGTTCTCACGTGCCGGAGCACGACGCCGAGTGGGACCAGGGAGCCACGCCGCTCCCGGGTGCCGGGCTGCCCGACCTCACCCAGGTCGACGGCGTCCAGGCCCTGGAGCGGACCGGCGTCGCCGAGCTGGACGCGATCTACTTCGACACCCCGTCGCTCGTCCTGCTGGGCGCGCGGGTGACCCTGCGCCGGCGCGAGGGCGGTGCCGACGAGGGCTGGCACCTGACGCTGCCCCTCGAGCTCCCGAGCGGGCTCGCGGAGCTGCACGTGCCGCTGGGCGAGACGTCCGACCAGCCACCCGACGAGCTGCTCGACCTCGTCCACGGGTGGACGCGCGAGGACGAGGTGGCGCCGGTCGCCCGGGTCCGGACCCGGCGCACCACGTGGCGTCTCACCGCCGCCGACGGCCGCACGCTCGCCGAGGTCGCCGGTGACCGGGCGGTGGGGCGAGCCGTCCGGCCGGACGCCCCACCGGCCCGCTGGCGGGAGTGCGCGGTCGAGCTCGTCGACGGCGACCTCGACCTGCGCGACGCCGTCGAGGAGCTGCTCGAGGAGGCGGGGGTCGGGCGGAGCGAGGAGCGACAGCAGCTCGCGGTCGTGCTCGACGAGCCACCTGGGGGCGACGGGCTCCCGGTCGCGACGAAGAAGGGCCCGGCCCGGCTGCACCTCCACCGCTGGCTGCGCGACCAGGTCCACGAGCTCGAGCTGCTGGACCCGGTCGCCCGGACCGGTGGGGAGGGCGGGGTGCACGGCGTCCGCAAGGTCTGCCGGCGGCTGCGCGCGGCCCTGGCGACGTACCGCCCGCTCCTCGACCGCGACCGCACCGACCCCGTGCGCGCGGAGCTGCGCTGGCTCGCCGGTTCCCTGGGCCCCGCCCGGGACGGCGAGGTCGTGCTGGAGCGGCTGGTCGAGCTGCTCGACCACGAGGTGCCAGAGCCGGGGGTCGACACTGCCCGGCGGCTGCTCGAGCGGCACGCGGTGGGCGAGGCGGTGCACGAGCAGGCCCGGGTCCTCGCGGTGCTGAGGTCGCGGCGGTACATGGACCTGCGGACGGCGCTGGACGAGCTCGCGGCCGACCCGCCGTGGAGCGATCGGTCGGAGGAGCGGGCCAAGGACGTGCTCCCGCACCTGGTGCACCGGGACGGCAAGCGGCTCCGTCACCGGGTCCGTCGTGGTGACGACCCGCACGAGGTGCGCAAGGCCGCCAAGCGGCTGCGCTACGCCTACGAGCTCGTCGAGCCGGCGTGGGGCAAGCGGGCGACCCGGCCGCGGGAGGCGGCGGAGGAGCTGACCAACGTCCTCGGGGACCGGCAGGACGGCCTGGTGGCGCGGGAGTGGCTGGTGGCGCTCGCGTCCGAGGCGCTGCGCACCGGGGACAGCGCGTTCACGCTGGGCCGCCTACACGCCCTGGAGGAGCAGCGCGAGGTCGAGCAGCTCGAGGCGGCGCTGCTCGCGTGGCGGAGGCTGGACTCGGTCAGGTGGTGACCGGCGGCCGCCGCCAGCGGCCCGCGAACGCGGCACCGAGGAGCAGCCCGGCCACGACGGGGTAGAGCGCGAAGGAGATGTAGGACAGCCCGAAGGTCGTGTGCCCCCACATTTCCGGCACGTCGTCGAGGCGGCTGACGTAGGTCGGGAAGTCGAGGAGGACCAGGGCGGCGGGCGCCGCACCGAGCACGAGGCCGGCCAGCAGCGGGCCGAGGCCGGAGATCCGCCCGGCCGCCGCGGCGACCAGCAGGCACAGGCCGGCCGCGGCGAGGGCGATCATCGTCTGCTGGGGCAGCGCCCCGTCGAGACCGTCCTGCGCATCGCCGTAGGCGCGGTAGAAGCCGTAGTCGAGGGCGCCGTAGGCGCCGAGCACGGCCAGGAAGGAGAGCAGCACGCTCCCGAGGTGCCGGTTGAGGCCCAGACCACGCCCGCGACGGACCGGAACCGGCTCCGGCTCGGCCGGGGGCGCGGGGTCCTCGTCGAGCGGGTGGACCTGGACGGCCTCGGTCTCCTGCTCGGCCTGCACCGGCTCGGTTCCGTGGTCGGTGGTTGCGCTCATGGTCCGAAAGTACGCCGATCGGGCGCCCGGATGCGGTTACTGGGCGGGCGACACGCTCGACATGTTGAAGTCCGGTATCCGCAGGGCGGGCGTCGCCGTGCGAGAGAAGTAGTCGTCCCCCCACTCCCGGCTGAAGCTCGGGACCGTGGCCGAGGCGTGCGAGAACCGGCGCAACAGGTCGATCGGGCTCTCGTTCCACCGGAAGTTGTTGACCGCGCCGGTGATCTCGCCACCCTCGACGAGGTAGACGCCGTCGCGGGTCAGCCCGGTCAGGAGCAGTGTCTGCGGGTCGACCTCGCGGATGTACCACATGCAGGTCAGGAGCAGCCCCCGCTCGGTGCCGGCCACGAGGTCCTCGACCGAGCCGGTCGCCCCGTCGACCTCCAGCACGAGGTTGTCGATGGCCGGCGTGGCCGGCTGGCTGGTCATGGTCGCGGTGTGCCGGGTCTGGCGGAGGGCGGTGAGCTCGCCGCCCCGGATCCAGTCGGTGCGGCCCAGCGCGAGGCCGTTGTCGAAGACCGAGGTCTCGTTGCCGGAGGCGGCGGCCACCGTGAACGGCGCGCACTCCAGCCCGGCGTACCCGGGGTCGGAGAAGAGGGTGACCTCCGGCCGGACGACGTCCTCACCGATCCTGGTGCCCGTGGGCCGACGGCTGTAGACGGACTGGCCCTCCCAGGCGGAGCGGGCGTCGGCGACCCAGTAGGCGTAGATCATCAGGTCCGCGAGGGCGGTGGGCGGAAGGATCGTGTCGTAGCGGCCGGCCTCCAGGTCGACCTTGCGCCGCCCCCAGGCCAGCCGCTGTGCCAGCTCCTCCTCGGCGGCCAGCGGGTCGACGTCGGCGAAGTCGCGGGTGGCGCGGCCGACCCAGGCGCTCGTCATGAGGTCGGCGGTCTTGCCGGTGCACGCGAAGTGGCCGGTCGGCTGGACGTGCCGAAGCCGCAGCCCCCGGGTCGAGCCGAGGTAGGTCGTGGTGACCTCGTGGTTCACGAAGCCGTAGAGCACCCGCCCGGCGCCCGCGGCGCGGCCGAACGCCTCGCCGAGCGCCGGCGCCACGTCGTCGTACACCGCGATGCCCGTGCTGCCCGGCTCGTCGGTCCAGTCGGGCGACACCCGGTCACCGAGGAGCTCGCCGACGTCCTCGGCGGGCGAGGCGTTGCGGGCCGCCCCGTCGGCGGCACGGACCAGCTCGTCGACCTCGGCCTGGGTGGTGGCGCTGCCGCTGACCGAGCCGACCGAGACGCCACCGGCCTGCTCCACGAACGAGACCACGCTGACGTGCACGCCGTGCATGACGCCGTTGGTGGTGAGCGTGTTGTTGGCCCAGCGCAGGTTGGCGCTCGTGGAGTCGCGGACGATCGCCACGCAGTCGTCAGCCATCGACGCCGCGAGCGCGTGCTCGACCAGGCTCTGCGGGCTGATCCCGTGCAGGCTCATCGACCGGACTCCTGGGTGGTGTTGAGGATGCGGATGTCGCGGAACAGCGAGGTCGGGCAGCCGTGGCTGACCGGTGCGACCTGGCCGGGCTGGGCCTTGCCGCAGTTGGACGCCCCGCCGAGCTGCCAGGTCTGGGGGCCGCCGACGGCCTCCATCGCGCCCCAGAAGTCGGTGGTGGTCGCCTGGTACGCCGCGTCGCGGACCTGCCCGGTCAGCTCGCCCTGGGTGATCTTGTAGAAGCGCTGGCCGGTGAACTGGAAGTTGAAGCGCTGCATGTCGATCGACCACGACCGGTCGCCCATGATGTACAGCCCGTGCTCCACCCGGCCGATCAGCTCCTCGGTGGACGGACCGTCCTCGGCGGGCTGCAGCGAGACGTTCGCCATCCGCTGGATCGGGATGTGCCCCGAGGAGTCGGCGAACGCGCAGCCGTTGGAGCGGCCGCCGTTGAGCTCCGGCTTCATCTGGCCCATCGGGCGGTCGAGCTGGTAGCCGACCAGGACGCCGTTGCGGACGATGTCCCAGCTCTGGGTCTGCACGCCCTCGTCGTCGTACCCGATCGTGGACAGGCCGTGCTCGACGGTGCGGTCGCCGGTGACGTTCATGACGCCCGAGCCGTACTGCAGCGTCCCGAGCTGGTCGTAGGTCGCGAAGGACGTGCCGGCGTAGTTGGCCTCGTAGCCGAGCGCCCGGTCGAGCTCGGTCGCGTGGCCGATGGACTCGTGGATGGTCAGCCACAGGTTCGAGGGGTGGATGACCAGGTCGTAGCGGCCGGCCTCGATGGTCGGCGCCTTGAGCTTCTCGGCCAGCAGCTCGGGGATCTCGTCGAGCTCGGTGTCCCAGTCGTAGAGGCTGCGGGTGGTGAGGTACTCCCACCCGCGGCCGACCGGGAAGGCGAGCGTGCGCATCGAGTCGAAGGTGTCGGCGCCGGCGCCCATGGCGGACGCCTCGGGATCCACCCGCACCCGTTGCTGGGTGGTGACCGTCCCGGCCAGGTCGGCGTAGTACTTGTTCTCCATCACCTGGCCCACCGAGGCGGTGGCGTGGTCGACGGCGGCGCCCTGGCGCAGCCGCTCGGTCCAGTCGATGAGCAGCGCGGCCTTCTCCGCCATCGGCACGTCGAACGGGTTCACGTCGTACGACGAGACCCAGGTGACGTCGGCGTAGACGGGCTCGGGCGCGATCTCGACCGGCGAGCTGGTCATCTCCGCGGCCACCTCGGCGACCGCGATGGCCGTCTCGGCCACCCGCCGGGCCTCCTCGGTCGTGAGGACCACGCCGGAGGCGAACCCCCACGCGCCGCGGTGGATGACCCGGACCGCGAACCCGACGTCGTCGGCGTCGAGCGCGGTCTGCAGGACGCCGTCACGCACGCCGAGCTGCTGGTGTCGGATCCGCTCGAAGCGGAAGTCGGCATGGCTGGCGCCCAGCTCCTGCGCTCGGCCCAGGGCGACCGCCCCGAGCTCGCGGTAGGGGAGAGCGGTGAAGCTCGGGTCGATCTCCGGCATGGGCCCAACCTAGACGCACCTTAGGGTGGCGCTCATGTCACCCACCCCGCGGAATGCGCTCGCTGCACTCGCGATTCCGCGGGGACCCCGGAAAGACGTATCCAGCCCGTCGTGGTTGGGCATCGGTGCCCAGCGGAGCGGGACCACCTGGTTCACCGACCTGCTGACCCAGCACCCCGGCGTCGGCCTGGGCACCAATGGCAAGAAGGAGCAGCACCTGCTCCACAAGGTGGCGGACGGCGTGCTGGCCGCCTCCGACTACCTCGAGCTGTTCCCCGCCGATGGTCTACGACGGGGCGAGTGGACGCCGCAGTACCTCCGGCACGCCTCGGTCCCGGCGGCCGCGGCCCGGCTGGTCCCGGAGGCACCGGTCCTGGTGCTGTTGCGCGACCCCGTCGAGCGGTTCCGCTCCGCGATGCGCCTGGCCGCCACCCGGGCCGCCGCCGGCAACCCGTCGCCCTGGCCCTACCCCGTGCCCATGACGGTGCAGACCTTCACCGGCTTCTACGCCGACCAGCTGGCCGCGTGGGGGGCCGCGGTCGGCCGGGAGCGGATGGTGGTGATGGTCTACGAGCAGGTCCGCCGCGACCCGACAGCCCGCCGTCGACGACGTGTGGCGCCGGCTCGGGCTCGACCCGGTGCCGCTGGCGCACGTGGACGAGGCCTCCGGCTCGAGCAGCCGGGCGGACTGGGAGTGGACCGAGGGGCTCCGGGCGTCGCTGCAGGCGATGTACCGCCCCCAGCTGGCCCGCCTGGAGTCGGACTGGGGGCTGGACCTCAGCGACTGGACGGCGACCGGCCGGTAGCCGTCCAGGTCCAGGCGGTGACCTCGAACGCGCCGTCGGGCAGTCGTTCCCGGCACAGCTCGCGGAGCTCCGCGACCTGGTCGGGGGTGCGGGTGGCGAGGTAGTCGCCGACCGAGCCGGCCGGCTCCTCGTAGGGGGCCCACCAGTCCTCGAACGAGTCGAGGCCGATCGTCACGGAGAGCTCGCCACCCTCGACGTCGGTGAGGCCGGCCTCGCCGAGGAGCCGGACCAGGTCGCCGGCGCGGGAGCCGGCGGAGGTGAGCTCGTGGGTCGCGGCCGGGTCGATGTCGGCGACCACCGACCAGAACAGCGACAGCGGGCCGCGGCCGCCGCCGTGGTCCCAGACGCAGGTGGCCACCGGACCGCCCGGGGCGGTCACCCGGGCCATCTCGGCCAGCCCGCGCACCGGGTCGGCCATGAAGTGCACGACCAGCTGGGCGTACGTCGCGGCGTGGCTGTCGTCGTCGTAGGGGAGCGCCTCGGCCGCGCCCTCGCGGACGTCGACCCCGGGCAGCCGCTCGCGGGCGGCGGCGACGAACCCCGGCGAGGGGTCGATGGCGTCGACCCGGGCCGCGCCGTGCCGGTCCACGAGCACCGACGTGAGCACGCCGGGGCCGCACCCGACGTCGAGGACCCGGCCCTCGGCAGGCACGTCGATGGTGTCGGCGAAGAGCGGCGCCAGCGGCTCGGAGAACCGCCCCATGAACCGGGCGTACGAGTCGGCGCTCCCGAAGGCCATGAGGGGAATCTAGCCCCGCACGGACAGGGTCGAGCCCGCCCGGGCCTTGGTGACCACGAGCTGGCAGGGGATCCGGTCGCGCATCTCGGCGACGTGGCTGACCACGCCGACGACCCGGCCGCCGTCGCGCAGCCCGTCGAGGGTGTCGAGCACGTCGTCGAGGGTGTCGGCGTCGAGCGAGCCGAACCCCTCGTCGACGAAGAGCGTGTCGAGGTCGGCGCCGCCGGCCTCGTGGGTGATGACGTCGGCCAGGCCGAGAGCGAGGGCCAGCGAGACGACGAACGTCTCGCCGCCGGAGAGGGTCGCCGGGTCGCGGGACTCGCCGGACCAGTCGTCGCGGACCAGGAGGCTCAGCCCTCCGCGGGTCTCGCCGGCCCCGGCTCGGCTGGTGTGCTCGAGCGAGTAGCGCTGGTCGCTCATCCGGGCCAGCCGCTCGTTGGCTGCCGCCACGACCTGGGAGAGCCGGAAGGCCAGGACGTAGGCGGAGAGCCGCATCTGCAGGCGGTTGTCGGCCGACTTGCCTTCGCAGAACGCCGACAGCTCGGCGGTGAGCCGCCACTCCTCGTGGAGCGGGCGCCACGTGGCCAGTGCCGCCGCCAGCCGCTCGGCCAGGTCGGCGACGCGGCCGGCCCGCAGCGTCCACCGCTCGGCCTCGGAGCGGACGGCCCCGAGGGTGTCGAGGGCCCGCGCGTGCCGACCCTCGAGCGCGCCGAGATCGGGCACGGCCGCAGCGGAGATCTCCTCGACGTCGGCCGCCTCGAGCACGGTGGCCACGGCGGCCTGCCGCCGCTCGTGTTCGCGGATCGTGGCCCGGGCCTCGTCGAGCCGCTGGGGCGGGAGCGCGGCGGCCGCCGCCTCGTCGCGGGAGCCGAACCCGGCCGTGGCCAGGGCCGCTGCCAGCGCCTCGTGCGCCTCCTCCTCGGCCGCGGCGGCGGCGGCGACGGCATCGAGGGCGCGACCCGCCTCGCGCGCCGACTCCGCCGTGGCCCGGTGCTGCCGCAGCAGGCTGGCGAGGTCGGGCGCGTCGTGGCCGGCCAGCGCCGCGGCCACCTCGGCCGTGGCGGTCTCGCGCTGCTCGCGGCGGTGGTCGAGGGCGGTCTCGAGCCGGGCGTGCTCCGCGGCCAGGTCGTCGACGTCGAGGCCGTGCCCGGGCACGTCGAGCGAGGCCAGCTCGTCGCGCAGCTCGGCCAGCGGCCGGTCGGAGCCGCGCTCGGCCACGGCGGCCAGACGGGTCTCGAGGTCGCGGAGCTCCTCGGAGCGGAGGTACTCGTCGGCCTTCGCCTCGTCGACCGCCCGGGCCCCGGCCCGCTCCGCCACGGCGTCCGGCGCGTCGACCGCGGCCACCGCGGGATGAGGGTGGTCGGCCGATCCGCAGACGGGGCAGCTCGCGCCGACGGCCAGACCCCCGGCCAGCTCGGCCGCCATGCCCTCGATGCGGGCCTGCCGGAGCGCGAGCAGGGCCTCGCCGAGGTCGAGCGCAGTCGCCCGGGCGCTCAGGTGCGCCTCCCGGGCCTCGGTCACGGCGACGGAGAGCCGGACCCGCTCCTCGCCCGTGGCGACGAGACCGCGCAGCTCGGCGGCCCGGGCGAGGACGGGCAGCCGGGCGAGCCGCGCCTCGTCGATCTCGATGCTGGCGGTCAGTCCGGCGATCTCGGCCTCGCGGGGCAGCGCGGCGCCCACGGCCGCAGCGGCCTCGACCGCCGCCTGCTCGGCTGCGCGCAGCTCGTCGCGGTCCGCCTCGAGCCCCTCGACCTGCTGACGGGCCGCCTCGAGCGCAGCCCGGGCCCGCGCGGCCACCCCGGCCACCGGCCGCACCGACGCCGCGCGGGTCGCCGCGTCGACCGCGGCGCGGAGCTCCGCGATCTGCACCGCCTCGTCGTCGAGCGTCGCCTGCCGTGACCGGGCCTCGTCCACGGCCCGGCGGCGGGCCACCAGCGTGCGCCCTTCGTCGAGCGCCTGCCGGGCCTCGGTCTCGGCCACCGCGGCCTCGGTCAGGGCCTCGGCGGCATCGGTCGCCCGGGCCCGGGCGTCGTCGGTCAGCCCGCTCGCCCAGCCGGAGAGCGCGCCGTCGGTCGCCGGCCCGGTGAGGTCGTGGAGGTCCCAGCCGTCGGGCAGCGGCGCGGCCACCGCCTCGCTGGTGCGGCTGACCAGGTCGGCCAGCGCCCGGTGGGCCGCGTCGGCCTCGCGGCGCAGCGCCACCCGCCGGTCGCGCAGCCAGCCCTCCACCGCCTCGAACCGGCCGGTGCGGAACAGCTGGTGCAGCAGCTTGTGGCGGTCCTCGGACCGGGCGCGGAGGAAGGTCTGGAACCGGCCCTGCGGGAGCATCGCGACCTGGGTGAACTGCGTGAGGGTCATGCCGAGCAGGCCGGAGACGAGCAGCCCGGCCTCGTCGAGGCGGGTGGCCAGGGTGACCCAGGCGCCGCCGACGCGCTCGGCCACCTGGACCGAGGCCTGGGCGGTGGTGGTGCCGTCGCCGCGCTTCTTGGGACGCTGCCAGGCCGGCGAGCGGACGATGCGGAAGCGGCGGCCGGCCAGCGTGGCCTCCAGCTCCACCCGCGGCGCCACGTCGGCCTCGGCCAGGTCGGCTCGGAGCCGCTTGGCGGTGGCCCGGTCGCCGGGCACGTCGCCGTAGAGAGCGAAGCAGACGGCGTCGAGCACGCTGGTCTTGCCCGCGCCGGTCGCCCCGGAGAGCAGGAACAGGCCCGCATCGCTCAGCCGGTCGAAGTCGACGCGGACGGTGCCCGTGAAGGGACCGAAGGCCGTCACCTCCAACCGGTGCAGCCTCACGGCTCGCCGACCAGCACGTCGGCGTCCGGGTCGGCGCGGCACGCGTCGCAGGCGGTGCGGAGCAGCGCCGCCTCGGCCTCGGTGGCCGGGGCGCCGCGCAGGTCGGCCACGAAGTCGAGGGCGATCTCGTGGTCGGACCGCCCGCGGGTGCGGGCGACCGGCACGGCGCTCCCGGCGTCGTGGGTGGGCGCGAACCCGAGCACCAGGGCGTGCGGGAACCGCCGGCGCAGCCGCTCCATGGCCTGGCCCGGCCGCCGCTCGTCGGTCAGGGTCGCCTCGACCCAGGCGCCGGCGTGCACGTCGAGGCGCGGGTCGGTGAGCAGCTCGTCGAGGGTGCCGCGCAGCCGGGCCAGCGGACGCGGCACGGGCGCATCGACGTGGGTCGCCCCGGCGAACCCGTCGGCGTCGAGCTCGACCAGCCACGACCCCTTGCGCTGCCCGGCCTCGGAGAAGGAGTAGGCCAGCGGCGATCCGCTGTAGCGCACCCGGTCGGTGAGGACGTGCGACCCGTGCAGGTGGCCGAGCGCCGCGTAGTCGACGCCGTCGAAGACCGAGGTCGGGACGCGCGAGACGCCGCCCACGCTGATGTCGCGCTCGGAGTCGCTGGGCTGGCCGCCAGCCACGAACGCGTGGGCGAGCACCACCGACCGGGTGCCCGGGCGGGTGGCGAGGTCGGCGTGGACGCGTCGCATCGCCTCCTGCAGCGCGGCCTCGTGCGAGCGCGCCGCGAGCCCCCACGGCTCGCGCACGACGTCGGGGTCGAGGTAGGGCAGGCCGTAGACGGCCACCGCACCGTGCTCGTCGTCGACCAGCACGGGACGGCCCACCCCGGCCGCGTCGGTGCGGATGAACACCCCGGCCGCGTCGATCAGCCCGGAGCCGAAGCCGAGCCGCTGTGCGGAGTCGTGGTTGCCGCTGGTGAGCACCGCCTGGGCCCGCGAGTGCGCCAGCCGGGCGAGGGCCTCGTCGGCCAGCGCGACCGCGTCGACCTGGGGCAGCGCCCGGTCGTAGACGTCGCCGCTGACCACCACCAGGTCGACCCGCTCGGCCTCCACGACCTCGAGGAGGTGGTCGACGTACGCCGCCTGGTGGGTGAGCATCCCCTCACGGTGGAACGACCGGCCCAGGTGCCAGTCGGAGGTGTGGAGGATGCGCATGCGAGGACGGTAGGTCGCGGCGCCGACAGCCCGGGGCCTCCCACGCCGGGCGGCCGACAACCCGCCCGATCAGGAGGCGGGTGTCGTCACTGACACCTGGCGGCCGCCGATGGTGCCGGTGACCTGCAGGACCGTGGTCGTCACCCCGAAGCCGTACCAGACGCCCGAGATCTGCAGCTCCCCGTCCTCCGCGCCCGGCCCGTCGACTGTCACCGACGCCTCGAGCAGCTGAGCGTTCCACGTGTAGCTGCTCTCGCCCGAGACCGCCACGTCCGTGGTGAACCGCACGGCCGTCAGCGTCTCGTTCGCGGCCGTGTCGCCGAACGCCAGCGTGAACGTGCCGCCACGCAGCCCGGCGCTCTGCTCGGGCGTGACCGGACCGAAGCCGCGGCGGAACGCGTCGGTCACCGCGGACGTCGCCGCGGAGACCACGAGCCGGTCGGTCGGCGTCGAGGCGTCGCCCGGCGCCGGAGTCGCCGGCACCGCTCCGGCCGCGAG
Source organism: uncultured Actinomycetota bacterium (assembly GCA_963791175.1). GTDB lineage: Bacteria > Actinomycetota > Actinomycetes > Propionibacteriales > Nocardioidaceae > Nocardioides. The sequence continues at coordinate 2,084,848 of CAWBRC010000001.1, read as the reverse complement.
GACGGGGAACCGCCCCACCGCGGGGTAGGAGAAGAGCTCGTCGTTGCTCGCCGCGCAGCTGGTGTCACCCGGCTGCTTCGTCGTGACGAACCGGACGATGATCGACTGCGCGCACTCCGGTGCGGTGAACCACACGTGGTGCTGGGCGTTCTGGATCTCCACGTAGGAGCTGCCCGGCCAGATCCGGTGCAGCGCCAGGGCGTCGGCCGCCGGGATCGAGCGGTCCAGGTCGCCGCTGATCACGAGCGCCGGCACCCGGGCCGAGAACGACGAGCCCGCCGGCACCGCTGCTGGCGTGGTCCTCTCGGGTCCGGGCCAGACGATGCACGCGTCCGGCGCGACGGGGCTGCCCGGCTTGGACAGCCACGCCCGCTTCGACCAGATACCGAACTGGTCCTGCGGCAGCGCGTCGACCGCCTGCTGCCACTGGACCCGACGCTTCCCCAGCGAGGCGGAGGTGTCCCAGGGGAACTCCAGGTCCACGCAGCTGCGGGCGGCGTTGTCGCCCATCGAGAAGATCTCCACTGGGTCGGGTTCGCCGGGACCGGTGTCCGTGGCGGCCTCGGCTCCCAGCCGGAGCAGCGGAGCCGGGTCCCCGGCCCGCAGCGCCGCCGCCGCGGCGGCCGCTTCGCTGAGCGCGATGAGGTTGAAATCATCGGCCGTGAGGACGCGCCACGCCAGCGTCCTCTCGGTGACGGTGACCGGTTGCGGCCGACCGAGCAGGTCGACGGCCGTCCCGCTGACGGGGGAGGCGCGGAGCCGATGGACCAGCCAGGCCAGGTCGTCGTGGGCGTTGGACCGGTCGATGGAGCAGCTGACCGAACGAGCGCACAGGCGGTCGGCCATCGCGGGGATGTCGAGCGCGATGTCGGTCAGGAAGTCGTCGAAGGTCTGACCGGGGTGGCCGAAGACCGACGCGGAGAACGGCGAGTCGAGCACCGCGGTGCGGACGCGGTGCGGGAACCGCAGGGTGTAGGACTGCACGTCCTGGGCGGCGTACGAGCCGCCGTACAGGTCGAGCTTCTCGATGCCGAGGGCCCGGCGCAGCGCCTCCATGTCGAGAGCCACGTCGCCGCTGCCGTAGACCGTCGCCTGAGTGCCGAGCTGCTGCGCGCACCTGGCGAACTTGGTGAGGATCGAGGCGAGGCTGAAGTCCGGGTTCCGCTGGAGGGCCCGGCACGTGAGCGCTCCGGAGCGGCCCACCCCCCGCTGGTCGAACATGACCAGGTCGCGGGTGTCGAGGAGCGGGTCGAAGACGTCCTTGTAGTTCTGCTTCTCGAACTCGGTGTTGGTGATCGAGTAGCCGGGGCCGCCCTCGCTGAGCATGATCGCCTCACGGGACGGTCCGGGCCGACGGTGCCGGTAGTAGAGGAAGAACAGCGTGAGCTGGGCCCGCCCGGGGTGGGCGCGGTCGAGCGGGACCCGCAAGGTGCCGCACTGGCCTCCGGGGCCGACGGCGTCGCAGTCGTAGAGGTGGACGCCTGACCGGCGGCTCGGGAGCCGGACCGGCTCTGCGGCCCGTCTCTCGGCAGGAGCGACCCGGTGAGAGTCGCCTGGGCGGACCGAGGCCGGGTCAGAGCGGGGATCGGCGGCGGCGGCGGACGTGGTGCCGGCCAACGCGAAGGCGAGAGCCACGGCGACCAGGACGGCGACCAGGGCGACGATCGGACGGGGCAGGTGGTGCGGCAGGTGGGACATGAGGGTCTCCTGGACCGGGCTCCCAGCAGCCTTGGCGCCCCACGCTCTCCACGACTCCGGACGAGCCCTCGACTTCGTGTCAGGGTAGGCACGTCCGGGCCTCGCCGGCATGACCATTTCGGGCTGGTCCACCCAGCGGTACCTGGTCGCGGCACCCGTCCGGAGTCAGGCGTAGCGGACGGTCCGGTCGCGCGAGGTGAAGCCGTACAGCGCGAGCCCGGCCTGCTCGGCCAGGCGGACGGCGAGGCTGGTCGGCGCCCCCACGGCGACCAGCGAGCCGGAGCCGGCCGCCACCGCCTTCTGCACCAGCTCGAAGCCCGCCCGGCCGCTGACCACGAGCGCGGCGCCGGCGGGGGACAGCCCGGCCACGACCCGGGCGCCGGTCACCTTGTCGACGGCGTTGTGCCGGCCGACGTCCTCGCGGACGACCAGGAGCTCGCCCTCGGCGGTGGCGAGGCCCGCGGCGTGCACGCCCCCGGTGGTGTCGAAGACCGCCTGGCCCGCGCGCAGCCCCTCCGGCAGTCGTCGGACGACGTCCGCCGACGGCAGCGCGCCGGTCCACCGGTCGGCGGCGGGGGCCGCCAGCGCCTCGGCGATCGTGTCCTTGCCGCAGACCCCGCAGGCCGAGGAGCCCGAGCCGACGTGCCGGTGGCCCGGGTCGCGGGTCGGCGGCTCGGCGAGGGTCACGGTGACGACGTTGAACTCCTGCTCGGGCGTGAGGTCCTCGTCGGTGCAGTAGGCGATCGTGCGCGGGGGAGCGGTGACCAGCCCCTCGTGCACCAGCCAGCCCGCGGCCAGCTCGAAGTCGTGGCCCGGGGTGCGCATGGTCACCCAGACGCGGCGCGGTGCCGCGCCCGGCCAGGCCAGCCTGATCTCGAGGGGCTCCTCGGTGGCGAGCCGGTCCTCGTGGCGCCGTTCGGCCCCGGTGCCGAGCTCGTGCACCTTGGTGCGGACCGTGGGGCCGGGCCGACCTCTCCTCACCGTCGCCGCCTCATCCGCGTGGGAACGCCTCGAGGACGGCGAGCTTGCGCTCCAGGTCGTCGGCGGCGTCGACGAGCCGGCGCCGGATCGAGAGGTCGAGGTCGCCGTCGGCGATGAGCGCCTCGGCCCGCCCCAGGGTCTCCCGGGTCAGGGAGGTGCGCGGGAAGAAGTGCTCCGCGGCGTCCGCCAGCACCCAGCCGCTGCGCTGGTGGACGGTGCCGGGCAGGTCGGCGAAGTAGCGCTCGACGTACGGCGCCGTCAGCTCGCTCTGGGCGCCCCGCCAGAACCCGAGGGCGACCGCCTCGAGCTCGTAGTTGGGCAGGTCGACGTCGCCGGTGAAGCAGGACCAGGCCCACGCCTTCGCCTCGGCCGTGGGCAGCGACGCTCGCGCGCCGGCGTGGCCGACCCGGGCCACCGCGGTCGGCTCGGCCTCGAGCTGGCGGTCCAGCTCGGCGAGGTCGACGGCGCCGAGCGTGGCCAGCCTGATCAGGACCCGCCAGCGGAGGTCGAGGTCGAGGGCGATCCCCTCGGGCAGCTCGTCCCGGCGCAGCCAGGTCTCCAGCCGCTCCGCGGACGGGCAGGTGGCGATGGCCGCCCGGAACGCCGCCAGCTGCTCCTCCGAGGTGGGCGCGGCCGAGGCGAGCCTGCCCTGGGCGGCGTCGTGGAGCTGCGCGAGCGCCGCCGTCGGGTCCGGCTGCAGCGGCAGCACCCAGCCCAGCAGCCAGGCCATGGTCCGGCGTCGGGTGTCCTCGGTGTCCTCCACGGGCAGGCTGCGGACGGCGACCTCGAGCACGTCGACCGGGTCGACCGCGGCGTTGTGCAGCGCGCTGCGGATGTTGCTCCACGCGCCCGCCCGCAGCTCGGGGTCCTGCACCAGCGGGAGCAGGTGCTCCAGCGCGTCCATCGTGAGCTTGTCGGGGACCAGCAGCGCCCAGGTGTCGTTGTAGGGGTCGAGCAGCACGGGCCGGTCGCCGGCGTCGAACGGCGTCTCGGGGGCGTCGACGTCGAGCACGTGGTCGGTCCACGTGCCGTCCTCGGCGACCACGGCGGCGCGGATCCGGTGCGGCCGGTCGGCCGGGTGGTCCGCCGGCGGCGTCCGGCGCACGACGCCCGCGGCGCGGTCGAGCTCGATCCGGTCGGGGCCGGCGGTGCGCAGCCAGTTGTCGGTGAAGTCCGTGAGGTCGCCGGCGCCGGCCCGCTCCCAGCTCGCGAACAGGTCGTGCATGGTGGCGTTGCCGAACCGGTGTCCCTCGAAGTGGTCGATCACGCCCTTGAAGAACACCTCGTCGCCGAGGGTGGCGTTGATCTGCTTGAGGATCGCGCAGCCCTTCGCGTAGGAGATGCCGTCGAAGTCCTGCAGCGCCGCGCTCGCGTCCACCGCGCCGTTGCCGGCCACCGGGTGGGTGCTCGGCCGCTGGTCGGCCACCAGCCCCCACTGCCGCCGCGCGTAGGAGTCGTCGACCCACACGTCGTCGTACTGCGTGACGTCGGCGGTGACCCGGTTGCCCATGTACTCGGCGAAGGACTCGTTGAGCCACAGGTCGTCCCACCAGGCCGGGGTGACGAGGTTGCCGAACCACTGGTGCGCCATCTCGTGCGCGAGCGTGCTGGCCCGGGCGATCCGGATGCCGCGGGTGACGCGGCTGGTGAAGACGAGCGGGTCCCGGAAGGTGACGCAGCCGGGGTTCTCCATCGCGCCTGCGTTGAACTCGGGGACGAAGGCCTGGTGGTAGTCGCCGAACGGGTAGCGGATCCCGAACAGTCGGTGCAGCTCGTCGAAGCTCTGCCGGGTCAGCGTGAACAGCTCGTCGGCGTCCTTGTCGAGGTCGGCGGCGATGCTGGCCCGCGCGCTCAACCCGAGCGGGATGCCGTCGTGCTCGTCGCGGACGACGTGGTAGGGCCCGGCCACCAGCGTCACGAAGTACGTCGACAGCGGCCGGCTCTGGTCGAACTCCCACACCCCCCGCTCGACCTGCCGGCCCGGTGCGTTGCCGATGACCACCCAGTCCTCGGGCGCGCGCACGTGGAACGTGTACGGCGCCTTCAGGTCGGGCTGGTCGAAGCAGGCGAAGATCGTGGGCGCGGCGTCCATGAAGGACATGCCGTAGACGTAGTGCCGCCCGTCGGCCGGGTCGACGCTGCGGTGCAACCCCTCGCCATCGTTGCGGAACGGCATCGTGGCCTCGACCACCAGCTCGTGGTCGCCCTCGGTGAGGTCGAGAGGGAACCGGCCGCGCTCCAGGAGGTCGACGTCGAGCGGCCGGCCGTCGAGCCGGAGCGCCTGCACGGCGACCGGCTTGACGTCGAGGAACGTCGCCCCCGCTCGGCTCCGGAACCGGATCGTGGTGACCGAGCCGAACGTGGCCTCGTCGGAGGCCAGGTCGAGCGTCACGTCGTACGACTCGAGGTCGAGCAGCGCTCGACGCGCGAGCGCCTCGGTGCGCTGGAGGGAGGCGTAGGGGCTGGGCACGAGGCCAGCGTAGGCCGGACCGTGCGCCGGCCCACGCGGGTGCGGTCGGCGGCCCCGTCCGGGCGGCGTCGGGAGGGCTCGACAGAGCCAGGTCAGGGCGCCGGAGGGAGGCCCCGAGTGGTGTCCGGGATCACCCTCGTGGTGGTTTGGGAACCGCCTCCGCCGGGCCTAGAATGTAAGAGTCGCAAGCGCGATCTAGTAGTTACATCAAATGATCAACGAGCGCCTCGTGAACCGGGGCGAGAGGAGTGAGCGCCACCATGTCCGCGCAGCTGTACCTGTCCCTTCTGGTCGACGAAGGACGTACCGACCGAGGCGTTCACCGAGCCTCGCTGCGCACCGGTGGGCTGACCCGCCAGGAGCGGCGCAAGCGCCGCGCGCTCGAGGACCGCAAGCACTGAGCCATCCCCCGAGTCGTCACCGGCCACACCCCCGATCGGCCGGTGACCAGGAGGGTCGCCACTTCCGTGGGTGACCATCCAGCGACGGACCCCGAGCACTGGCTGCTCGGGGTCCGTCGTGGTTGCGGGGGAAGGGAGACCCGCACCCCCCACGCAAGCCGTCGAGGGCCTGGCTTTCAAGGGCGACGCGATCCCGGGCGTGTCGCCGCGCTCTGGCAGGCTGACGCCATGCCCGCTGAGCTCGGACCCGAGACCCACCGCAGCATCGACCTCCACCAGATCGGTGAGCACCGCTGGAAGGCCACCAACAGCCGCGGTGGCGGCGTCTCGATCGGCCCCGGCGAGGATCCCGACTTCACGCCGGTCGAGCTGCTCCTGGCCGCCCTGGTCGGGTGCGGTGCTGCGGACCTCGACTACATCGCCGGCAAGCGGGCGCCGTTCGAGACGTTCCTGGCGCGCGCGGAGGGCCACAAGATCCGCGACGAGCAGGGCACCCACATGGTCCAGCTCAAGGTCACCTTCGACGTGACGTTCCCCGAGGGCGAGGGTGGCGACGCGGCCCGCGAGGTGCTGCCGCGGACCCTCCAGCAGATCGAGGACCGGCTGTGCACCGTGGGCCGGACCGTCGCGCTCGGCGAGCCGGTCGCCTACGTCGCGGGCGGGCTCGAGCCCGCCCCGGTGCTCGGCCCGGGTGCCGACCCTGCCGGGGACGACGCGGGCCCGAGCGACGGGTGAGCACGCAGCACTGGCGGGAGGTTCCGCGGCAGGACGGCCGGCGGTTCGTGGTCACCGGGGCCAGCGGCGGCATCGGCCTCGAGACCGCCAAGGCGCTGGCCGAGCGGGGCGCGTGCGTCGTGCTGGCGGTGCGCAACCTCGACCGGGGCCGGGCCGCGGCCGCCCAGATGCGAGGCGACGTGGAGCTCGGCCTCCTCGACGTGGCCGACCTGGGCTCGGTGCGGGCGTTCGCCGAGACGGTGGGGGACGTGGACGTGCTCGTCAACAATGCGGGCGCGCTCGCGCTGCCGCTGAGCACCTCGCCCGACGGCGTCGAGCTGCACCTCGCCACCAACCACCTCGGCCACTTCGCGCTCACCAACCTGCTGCTGCCGCGGCTGACCGACCGGGTGGTCGTCGTCGGCTCGCCCTCGCACCGGCACGGGCACCTCGATCTCGACGACCTCGCGTGGACCCGGCGGCGCTACCGCCCCTACTCGGCCTACGCCGACTCCAAGCTCGCCAACCTGCTCTTCATGGGCGAGCTGCAGCGCCGGCTGACCGCGGCCGGCTCGACGCTCCGGGTCACCGGCGCGCACCCCGGCTCGACGGCGACCGGCATCACCGGCTCGACCGGGAGCCGGGTCAAGACGTTCGTCGGCAAGCACGGCATCAAGCTCGTCGGGATGCCCGCCTGGCAGGGCGCGCTCCCGACGCTCTACGCCGCCACGATGGACGTGCCCGGCAACACCTACATCGGGCCGCACCGGCTGCGCGAGATGAACGGCTGGCCCACCGGTGTGGGCCGCAGCCAGCGGGCCCTCGACCCCGACCTGGCCAAGGCGCTGTGGGCGGAGTCGGAGCGGCTGAGCGGGGTCGCGTTCCCCTGGTGAGAGCTTCGTCGGTCAGCCGATGAAACTCGCGGTGCCGATCACTGGATCGTGACCCTCTTGATCTCCACGTCCTCGGCGGGAGCGGTCATCCCGCCCGCGCCCGGCACGGTGCCCTTCGCGGCCAGCGCGGTGATGGCGTCGACGGCGGCCTGGTCGACCTGGCCGAACACGGTGTAGTCCGGCGGCAGCGGTGAGTCGTCGAAGACGATGAAGAACTGCGAGCCGTTGGTGTCCGCGCCGCGGTTGGCCATGGCCAGGGTCCCGGGGCCGTAGGTCTCCGAGCCGTCCACCTCGTCGGCGTAGGTGTAGCCGGGGCCGCCCGAACCGGTGCCGCTCGGGTCGCCGCACTGCAGCACCGCGATCCCGCTCTCCTCGAGCGTGGTCAGTCGGTGGCAGGGGGTGTCGTTGTAGTAGTTCTGCTCGGCGAGCGAGACGAAGGAGTTGACCGTGCACGGCGCCTTGTCGGCGTCGAGGGTCAGCTGGAAGTCGCCGAGCGAGGTCTCCATGGTGGCCTTCACCTGGCCACCCACCGTGGGCGCGGGCGGCGGCGGCTCGACGTCCTTGGCGGCCGGGATCTGGGGGTCGGCCGGGTAGTCGCACGTGACGTCCGCCGCGGGCGACGAGCCCGACGTCGGGGAGGAATCGGTGTCCTTCGCGGTGTCGTCACCACCGTCGTCGCCACACCCGACCAGGGCGGCGGCGGCAACCAGCAGGAGCACGGGGAGCAGGCGCTGGCGCATGCGGGCCAGCCTAGGGGGAGCGGGTCAGCCGTTCCGGCCCCGGGCCGCGACCGGCCAGCGCCGCAGCCCGCCGTACTCCTCGACCCACAGGCCGTCGGCGAGGTTGACCGCCGCGCAGCAGTGGTTGGGCACCACGTCCACCTGGCTCCCGACCGGCGGCAGCGGCTCGCCGGCCAGGTCGACCACGGCGTGGTGCTCCGAGAGCTGGACGATGCGTGCCTCGGGGTGGTCGAGCAGCCGGCCCCAGCCGGTCGCGTACGCCGCCCGGTCTGCGCCCAGCGCCTTGCTCCCGGAGTCCAGCGTGGTCCGGCCGCCGGCATGGCTCACCACGGTGGCGCGGCAGGTCAGGGCCAGCGACTCGGGCGGCATGGCGCCGAGCTCCCACTGCTGGGCGTCGCCGAAGACGTACACCCCGGGGCGGGCCTCGGTGACCACCCCTGCGTCGAGGTGGGCCCAGCTCGGGGTCGAGCCCCCGCTGACCACGGCCACCTCGAGCCCCTCGCGGACGAGTGCGTCACGGGCGGTGCCGAGGGCCCGGGCCTCGTCCGCGGCCGCGGCCGCGCGCCCGTCGGGGGCGTAGCTGTGCCCGGGGAAGGTGAACACCCCGCGCACCCGGAGCCCCGCCCGCGCCGCGGCGACCGCCACCGCGCCCGCTTCGTCGGGCCGGCATCCGGTGCGGTGCTGGCCGCTGTCGACCTCGACGACCACCTCGACGGCGAACGGCGCGAGCAGCCGGCCGGCCCGCGCGGCGCCCTCGACCGAGTCGACGCCGATCGCCACGGTGGCCCGCTCGGCCAGGTCGCGCAGCCGGTCGGCCGCCCGCTCGTCGACCCAGAGCGGGTAGGCGACGAACAGGTCGTCGCAGCCGTGCCGGGCCAGCACCTCGGCCTCGCCGAGCGTGGCCACGGTCAGGCCGACCGCCCCCGAGCCGAGCTGGAGCCGGGCGATCTCCGGTGACTTGTGGGTCTTCGCGTGCGGGCGCAGGGCCACCCGGTGGGTGGCGGCCCACTCGGCGGCCCGGCGTACGTTGCGGCGCAGCCGGTCGAGGTCGACGCGCAGGTACGGCGTGGTCGGGGCGACCGTCACATCTCCTCGTGGGTGTCGGGGTCGCCGCCGAACAGCCGGCCGTCCGGCCGGGCCAGCGCGGTGATCGCGGCGACCTCGTCGTCGGTGAGCTCGAAGCCGTCGAGGTCGAGGTTCTCGCGCTGTCGCGCGGGGGTGGCCGACTTCGGGATGGGCAGGTTGCCGAGCTGGAGCTGCCACCGGAGCACGACCTGGCCGGGGGAGACGCCGTGTGCCTCGGCTGCGGCCCGCACGACGGGCTCCGCGAACGGCGCCTGGCGCTTGCCCATCGGGCTCCACGACTCCGTCACGATGCCGAGCCCGGCGTCGACCTCGCGCATCTGCTGCTGCGGGAAGTACGGGTGCAGCTCGATCTGGTTGAGCACCGGGGTGACGCCGGTGTCGTCGATGACCCGGCGCAGGTGCTCCTCGGTGAAGTTGGAGACGCCGGGGGAGCGGACCAGCCCGTCGTCGCGCAGCTGCACCAGCGCCCGCCACGTCTCGTGGTACTTCTCCTGGCTGGGGTTGGGCCAGTGGATGACGTGCACGTCGATCCGCTCGAGTCCGAGGCGCTCCAGCGACTCGCGGGTGCTGGCGATCGCGTCGTCGTACGCGTGGTGCCGGCCAGGGATCTTGCTGGTGACGACGATCTCGTCGCGGGGCACGTCGGAGCGGCGGATCGCCTCGCCGACCTCGGTCTCGTTGCCGTAGTTCACCGCCGTGTCGATCAGCCGGTAGCCGTTCTCCAGCGCCGCGGTGACCGCGGTGACCGCGTCGTCGCCGCGCAGCCCGGCGGTGCCGAAGCCGACCGGCGGGATGGTGGTGCCGTCATTGAGCTGTCGGGGGGTGGTCGCAAGGCCCATGCCCGCACGGTATCCATGTGGTGATGACCACTCTCGAGCCGGACTGCGCCCGCTGCGTCGGGCTGTGCTGCGTCGCGCTGCCCTTCCGCGAGTCCCACGGCTTCGCGTTCGCCAAGGACGCCGGCGAACCGTGCCGCCACCTGGACGGCTCCTACCGCTGCTCGATCCACGCCGCGCTGCGCGGGTCGGGGATGGTCGGCTGCACGACCTACGAGTGCTTCGGGGCCGGACAGCACGTCACCCAGGCCGTGTACGCCGGCGCCTCGTGGCGCGACCAGCCGGACCGGGGCGAGGAGATGTTCGCGGTCTTCGCCGTCGTGCAGCGGCTGCACGAGATGCTGGTGCTGCTCGACCAGGCGGCCGCGCTGCGGGCGGGCGCCGACCTCGACCGGCTGCGCGCCCGGGTCGCCGGTCACACCGCGGGCCGGCCCGCCGAGATCCTCGACGTGGACCTCGACCGGCTGACGGTCCTGGTGGGCGAGGCGCTGCGCGGCGTGAGCGCCGAGGTGCGCGGCGACGGCCCGTCGTACGCCGGCCAGGACCTCCTCGGCCACGACCTGCGCGACACCGACCTGGCCCGCGCGGACCTGCGCGGCGCCCTGCTGATCGCCGCCGACCTGCGCTCGGCCGTCCTGGACCGCACCGACCTGCTCGGGGCCGACCTGCGGGACACCGACCTGTCCGGCGCCGACCTCTCGTCGGCGCTGTTCGTGACGCAGCCGCAGCTCAACTCCGCCCGCGGGGATGGAGCCACCCGACTGCCCGACCGGCTACGCCGACCGGCCCTCTGGACAGGCCCGCACCCGGGGTGAAGAGTGACGAGGTTGCGGGCGTCCAGCCCGCACAGTCGGGAAGGAGTCGACAGTGCGCAAGCTCATCGGTATCACCACCGCAGCAGCAACCGTCTTGACTCTCGGGCTCGCCGGAGTCTCGACCGCGCAGGGCGCGGCCCAGTCACCTCACGCATCACGCCATCGGACCGGCCACCCTCACCATCCGCCGGCGTACGTGCCACCGCCGATCCAGTGGGGCACGTGCTCTGACCCGACGCTGGTGGACTTCGGCGCCCAGTGCGGCTTCCTGGTCGTGCCGCTCGACTACGCCCGCCCCAAGGGCGCGAAGATCCGGCTCGCGGTGTCGCGTGTCCTGCACAAGACACCCGACTCCGAGGCCCAGGGCGTCATGCTCGTCAACCCCGGCGGCCCGGGTGGGTCGGGCCTCATCTACTCGATCCTGGGGGCCTTCATCCCGAACGGCGGCGGCGACCCCTACGACTGGGTCGGGTTCGACCCTCGCGGCGTGGGTGAGAGCCAACCGTCGCTCGCGTGTGACGGCACCTTCTTCAACGGCCCGCGGCCGCCGTACGAGCCGACCACGAAGCAGATCCTGAACCAGTGGGTCTCCAAGTCGAAGGCCTACGCCGCGGCGTGCACCCAGGCCGATGGCCAGCAGCTGTTCCGGCACGTCAAGACCACGGACACGATCGCCGACATGGAGAGCCTGCGTCGGGCGCTCGGCGAGCGGAAGATCAACTTCTACGGGTTCTCGTACGGCACCTACCTCGCCAGCGTGTACATGACGCTGCACCCCGACCGGGTCCGGCGGTTCGTGCTGGACAGCACCGTCGACCCGCGCGGGGTCTGGTACCGCAACAACCAGGCCCAGGACGTCGCGTTCCAGAAGACGTTCAAGGCCTACCTGGCCTACCTGGCTCAGTACTCCGACTTCTACGACGTCGGTGACACCCCCCAGGAGGTCGAGGACACCTTCCTCGCCACCGAGGCCGCCCTGAACGCGCACCCCATCGACGGGGTCTTCGGCGGGGACGAGCTGCTCGACGTCTTCACCGGCCCGGCGTACTACGTCTACGGCTGGGTCGACGTCGGCACGGCCTACTCGCAGTACCTGCACGGCGAGGGCTCCGAAGCCCTGGTCCACATGTACACCGACGCCAACCCGGGCACTCCTGGGAGCGACAACGGCTACGCGATGTACCTCGGCACGCAGTGCACCGACACCCCGTGGCCCCGGAGCCAGCGGCGGCTGAACCGGGACAACGCGTTCCTGAACAAGTTCGCCTACTTCTTCACCTGGGCGAACGCATGGTTCAACGGCCCCTGCGCGTACTGGAAGTACCCCGCGGCCCATGCGGTGCGGGTCTCCGGCAAGCGCGTGCACGTGCCGGTCCTGATGATCGACGAGACCTTGGACCCGGCGACGCCCTACGCCGGCAGCCTCTACGTCCGGTCGATCTTCCCCACGGCGTCGTTGATCGAGGGGGAGGGCGGCACCACGCACGCCGGCTCCCTGTCCGGTGTCTCCTGCGTCGACGACGCGATCGCGGACTACCTGCTCACCGGTGCCGTGCCTGCGCGTACGGGGGGCGACCAGTCCGACAAGGTCTGTCCACCCGTACCCGCACCGGTGCCGGAGACGGTCAGCGCTCAGACGGCCTCGCCCAAGGTCACCGAGACCCTCCGCGCGCGTGCGTTGGCGCGGTTGCGGGCCGGGATCGAGGACGCCGCACTGCACGGTTGACCGCCGTCCGGCGGAGCCGTGGTACGTGACGAGCAGGCCCCTCCTCGTCCGAGGAGGGGCCTGACGTCACGAGCTGCCCGGCCGCGGGCTCTGCGGTCCGCCGTCCTCCGGCACGGGCTCGTGGTCGGGGTGGCCGCGGGTCCGCTCGCGCTCTTTGGTCTCGGCCTCGAAGACATGCCGGCGGCCCCCGACGAGCTCGTCGCGCGCCTGCTGCTCCAGCGCCTTGAACTTCTCGTAGTAGGTCTCGTCGTACTCCTCCACGATCTGGAAGGTCCAGCGGCCTTGCAGCATGTTCTGGCCGAGCAGGTCGGTTTCCAGCCGTGCGGCCAGCTCCTCGTGGCCGGCGTGCCGGAACAGGTCCACGGCCTCGCCGAGGGCCAGATCGCCGGTGCCGGTGCGCCGGTGGAAGGCGTAGAGCATCCCGCGGGCCTCCTCGATGGCCTCGAAGGCCTCCGAGAGCTTCCCCAGCGCCTCGACGGTGGCGTCGCTGACGCCGTCCGGACGCTGGTGGGCCTCGAGCTGCTGGCTGTCCTCGGGCTCCCCGGCCTCGTAGTCGCTCATCCCAGGACGTCGGCGGCCCGCACCGCTCCGGGCTCGTCCTCGATGGCGTCGGCCAGCTGCACCACGTCCTGGTCCAGGACGTCGACCCCGGCCTGCGAGAGCCCGTAGCGCAGCTCCTGCTCCACGGTGTCCTCGGGAGCGCCGTCCTGCCAAGAGGTCACGCGGTCCACGACCGGCTGGACGGCCTCGAGCTCCTCGCTGCTGCGTGCGTCACTCATGGGGCGCCTGTACCCACCCGGGACTGGTTACTGTCGAGGTCATGCGGCTCGGCGTGCACTACGCGAACTTCACCCACCCCGACTGGGAGCACCGGCTGGCCGAGCGGCTGACCGAGACCGCCCGGGTCGCCGACCAGGGCGGCGTCGCCCAGTTCACGGTGATGGACCACTGGTTCCAGATGGAGCCGCTGGGCGGGCCACCCGAGCCGATGCTCGAGGGGTACACGACGCTCGGCTACCTCGCCGCGGTGACCGAGCGGCTCCGGCTCAGCCTCCTGGTCACGGGGGTGACGTACCGGCACCCCGGCCTGCTGGCCAAGACCGTCACCACCCTCGACGTGCTCTCCGGCGGCCGGGCGATGCTGGGCATCGGCGCCGCGTGGTACGAGCGCGAGCACCGCGGCCTCGGGGTGCCGTTCCCGCCGCTGGGGGAACGGTTCGAACGACTGGAGGAGACCCTGCAGGTCGTCCGCCAGCTCTGGTCGGGCGACCAGACGCCGTACGAGGGGAGGCACTACCAGCTGGCCGAGCCGGTCAACGTCCCGCCGCCGGTGCAGACCCCGCCGCGGATCATGATCGGCGGCAGCGGGGAGCGCAAGACGCTGCGGCTGGTGGCGCAGTACGCCGACGCCTGCAACATCTTCGGGGAGGGCCCCGACGTGGTCCGGCACAAGCTGGACGTGCTCCGGGGGCACTGCGAGGCCGTCGGCACCGACTACGACGCCCTCGAGAAGACGATGATCTTCCGAGGCGACCCCACCGAGGACCCCGACGCGTTCCTGGCCGTGATGGAGACCTACGCGACGCTGGGGATCTCGATGATCACCATGGTCCCGGTGGGCGACGACCCGGTCTCCTGGACCTCGTCGATGTGCGAGCGGGTCGTGCCGCGGCTGGCCGAGGTGTAGGCCGGCTCAGCCGATCTGCTCGCGCAACTCGCTCATGATCCGGTTGAGGAGCCGGGACACCTGCATCTGGGTCACGCCGAGCTCGGCTCCGATCTCGCGCTGGCTGTGGTTCTCGAAGAAGCGCAGGTAGAGGATCCGCTTGTCGCGCTCCGGCAGCCCGCGCAGCACGGGCTCGAGCACGGCGCGGGCCTCTGCGGCAGAGGTCGCGGAGTCGTCGCCCGGCAGGACGTCGGCGAGTGCCGGACCCCCGTCGTCGCGGAGCGGTCGGTCCAACGAGTGCGGGCGGAAGCAGCCGTACGCGCCGACCGCCTCGTCGAGGTCCGCCATCGAGCAGCCGGCGTCCGACGACAGCTCCTCGACGGTCGGCTCGCGGCCGAGGTCCTTGGCCAGCTCCTCGGTGCTGCGACCGAGCTGCCACTGCAGCTCCTGGATGCGTCGCGGCGGACGGATCATCCAGCTCTGGTCGCGGAACCACCGCTGCACCTCGCCCCGGATCGTCGGCACCGCATAGGTGAGCAGGTCGGGACGAACGGTCGGGTCGAACTTGTGCACGGCCTTGACCAGGCCCTCGTACGCCGCCTGGTGCAGATCCTCGTGCGGCACACCGCGACCGCGGTACCGGTTCGCGACGGCCTCGGCCACGCCGAGGTTGAGGAGGATGACCTCGTCGAGGAGACGGCCGCGCTCGCGGTCGTCCTCGGTGGCCCGGGCCGCTTCGAGCAGCTCGCGGGTGAGGTCACCGCGACGGGAGCGCCGGTCGGCCTCCCGATCGGTGGGTGCGTCGATCGTGGCGCGTGCGAGCATGACGCTGACCTCCGAGTCAGGGTTGCCACGCCGTCGGTTCCAGCGTGACCGTCATGGACCTACGTACCCTTTCGGGTGAGGTCGCCAAACCGGTTCGAGGCAGCCAATTTCTGGTGCCAAGGCCGCCCCGACGGCGCGGGGAACGGGGTCAGGCGGCCAGCGCGGCGTACCGACCCTCGTGCTCGAGCAGGGCCTCGTGGGTACCGCGCTCGGCCACGCGGCCGTGGTCGAGGACCACGATCTGGTCCGCGTCGCGCACGGTGGAGAGCCGGTGGGCGATCGTGATCGTGGTCCGGCCGGCGGCCAGGGTGTCGAAGGCGTCCTGGACGGCGCGCTCGGTCTCGGTGTCGAGGGCGCTGGTCGCCTCGTCGAGCACCAGGATCCGCGGGTTGCGCAGCAGGGTGCGGGCGATCGCGATGCGCTGCTTCTCGCCGCCGGAGAACCGGTGACCGCGCGACCCGACCACGGTGTCGTAGCCGTCGGGCAGCGAGGCGATGAGGTCGTGGATGCGCGCGGCGCGGGCGGCCTGCTCGAGCTCGGCGTCCGTGGCGTCGGGCCTGGCGTAGCGCAGGTTCTCGCGGACGGTCGTGTGCAGCAGGTAGGTCTCCTGGCTGACGATGCCGACGACCTCGGCCAGGTCGGCCAGCCGGATCCGGCGCACGTCGACGCCGTCGATGGTCACCCGTCCGGTCGTGGGGTCGTGCAGCCGGGCGACCAGGGAGCCGAGCGTGGTCTTGCCGGACCCGGTCTCGCCGACCAGTGCCAGCGTGGTGCCGGCCGGGACGTCGAGGTCGACGTCGACCAGCGCCGGGGTCCCCGCGTCGGCGTACGAGAAGCCGACGTGCTCGAACCGGACGTCGCCGCGCACGCGCGCGGGCTCGAGGTCGACGGGGTCGGTGGGCTCGTCGATGTCGACGGGCAGGTCGAGGTACTCGAAGACGCGCTGGAACAGCGCGAGGGAGCTGACCACCTGGACGCCGGTGTTGAGCAGCCCCATCATCGGGCGGAACAGCTGGCCCTGGAGGGCGGTGAAGGCGATCAAGGTGCCGATGGTCATCGTCCCGGCCGTCGCCGGCAGGCCGGCGCCGAGGTAGATCACGGCGGGGATGGCTGCGAACAGCACGCTCATCGAGGCCATCCGCCACCGGCCGGCCAGCGAGGAGCGGAGCTCGAGGTCGATGAGCCGGGCCGAGGACTCGCTGAAGCGGCGCACCAGGGACGGCCCCGCCCCCATCGCCTTGGCGAGCTGGACGCCGTTGATCGACAGCCCCTCCTCGATGGCGACGTTGAGGTCGGCGAGCTCGCGCTGCTGGGCGGAGGTGATCTCGCGGCGCATCCGGGCCACGCGGCGGGCCAGCCAGATGGCGGGCGGCATCACGACCAGGGAGATCAGCGAGAGCCGCCACGAGAGGACGACCATGGCGACCGCGGTGGCCACCGTGGTGGTGAGGTTGGAGGCGATCGAGGTGGCCGTCGAGGTGACGACCGATTGCATGCCGCCGATGTCGTTGGTGATGCGCGACTGGACCTCGCCGGTCCGGGTGCGGGTGAAGAACGCGAGCGACTGGCGCTGCAGGTGGGCGAAGACGTCGGTGCGCAGCGTGTGCATCACCTGCTGACCGACCTGGGTGTTGATCCAGGTCTGCAGGACGCCGAGCACCGCGGTCACGGCCGCGACCGCGACCATGCCGCCGGTGAGCAGCGCCAGCAGGTGCACGTCCTGCTGGGGGAGGGCGACGTCGATGACACCGCGGAGCAGGAACGGCGAGGCCAGGCCGACGACCGACGAGGCGACGATGATGGCGACCACGCCGAGGACCGACCAGCGGTACGGCGTGAACAGCCGCGCGATCCGGCGCAGCGAGACCTCGCGGGCCTGCTGCTTCTCGGCGGCGCTGGGGCGCTCGGGCGTGCGGAACCGGCCCCGGCCGGGGTTCGTGGGAGCGGAGTCCATGCAGGACCTCCTTCGGAAGACTGGGTGAGGCAGATGCTGAGGTAGCCTCATCATGAGGTTACAACATCAAACCTTGCTAGTCTGTTCCCGTGAGCGACGACCTGCCCGCGGACGGCCTCGGTGAGGCGTTCGGTACGGTGGCGCGCCGGCTGCGGTCTGCGGCGATGCGCGCGTTCGCGGCGTACGACGTGACGCCGTCGCAGGTCCGGGCGATCCGGGTCCTGGCCTCGCACGGGGGAGTGCGGTCCAAGGAGCTGGCCGACCACCTGCGGATCGCGCCGCGGTCCGCCACCGAGGTCGTGGACGCCCTCGAGGCCAAGGGGCTGGTCGCGCGGTCGCCGGACCCGGGCGACCGCCGCGCCGTCGTGGTCGCGCTGACCGACCGCGGCCACGAGCTGTCCGAGGAGGTCCGGCGGGCCAGGGGAGTGGAGTCGGAGAAGATGTTCTCCCGGCTCACGGAGGCGGACCGCGACGCCCTGGCCCGGATCCTGGGCAAGCTCCAGGACGACGAGGACATGTCCTAGCGGCCTTGGGCCCCGCTCCAGCGACCGTCGGACTTCGCGGCGTCCACCTCGGCGAGCCCCGGTGGCCGCATCCGGCCGGCGGCGGTGAGCGTCTCGACCTTGGTCACGTTGAGCAGGGACCAGTTGCTGCGCGGCCGGCGCGGGACGTACTTCTGGAGGTACCACGTGTCGTCCAGCCCGAGCCGCTGGCCGGAGATCCACCCCCAGCAGAGCCCCACGTCGACCGCCTCGTCGCTGGTCATCGACGCGATCCCGGAGGACACCTTGGCCAGCTTGAGCCAGACGCCGGGCTGGTGGCCGTGGTGCTCGGCCAGCCACGCGTCGAAGGCGTCCGCGTCGCGGAAGGGCAGGATCTCGGCGCCGTCCTCTCCGGGCTTCGCGGGCATGGACCGAGGCTAGGGCCTAGTGCGGCACGTCCCGGCCACTGAGCACCGCCACGAGCGCACCTGCGCTGGCGCTCGGGGCCGGCCCGGTGCCGTACGCCCAGTCGAGGTCCTCGGCGCGCCGGGCGCCGATCTCGACGCCGAACACGGTCCGGTCGCCGGGGGACACCAGGCCGTCGAGGACGAGTCGGGTGGCCTCGTCGCCTGCCACCCGGCCCAGCCCGAGCGGCAGCGTCACGTCGAGGCCGTGGATGACCACGTGGCTGACCGACCCGAGCCACCCGCCGCCCGGCTGCTCGAAGGTGGCCAGGCGGTCGCTGCGCAGGTCGTCGAGCAACGCCTCGGGCGGCAGCCCGCCGTCGCGCCGAGCCAGCCGGTCGGACGTCGACGGGAAGTCGAAGCCGTCCGCGGCCAGCTCGGCCCCGAACCGCTCCTCGTCGTACCGCGCCGCCATCGTGACGTGGGCGACGACGTGCCGGACCTCCCAGCCCTCGCACAGCGACGGCTGCGACCAGCCGGCCTCGGGGAGCGGAGCGAGCGCGGAGGCCAGGCGTTCCAGCTCGGCGGCCAGCACGGCCGGGAGGTCGGTCACGACAGCTCCTGGGTGAGCCGGACCTGGTTGCCGGACGGGTCGCGGAAGCCGGCGTCGATGCCGAACGGGCGGCGCTCAGGTGGCTCGGTGAACTCGACGCCTCGCTCGGTGAGCTCCCGGAAGTCCCGCTCGACGTCGTCGGTGCCGAGGAAGACGGCGCCGGCCAGGCCCTGGCTCATCGCGGCCCGGACCACCTCGGTCTGGGCCTCGGTCAGCACCGGCGGCTCGGGGACCGCCATCAGGACCAGCTCGACGTCCGGCTGCCCGGGCGGTCCGACGGTGAGCCAGCGGAACGAGCCCAGCTCTGGGAACGTGGCGTCCGCGCGCAGCTCGAAGCCGACCCGGGCCGTCCAGAACTCCAGCGCGACGTCCTGGTCGTGGACCCACAGGTTGACGGTGGAGATCCTCAGCACGCCGCGAATCTAGGCCGCCGGCGGCGCCGGGTCTTCTCGAAAACTGCGCTTCTGCGGGCGACCGTGGGCCCGGACCACGCACTCGGGCAGCGGCACCCGGTCCGCCGCCGCCGGGAAGGCCTCGCGGTACGCCGTGGGCGACCGGCCGTAGGTCCGGGTGAACGAGGTGGTGAAGCTGCCGAGGCTCGACAGCCCGACCTCGGCGCAGATCCGGGCCACCGAGTGGTCGGTGTGGCGCAGCAGCGCGGACGCGCGCTCCAGGCGGCGGGTGAGGAGGTACCCGTGCGGACCCACCCCGAACGCCTCCCGGAACCGGCGGCTGAAGTGGGCCGGGCTGAGCCCGGCCGCCCGGGCCAGGTCGGCCACCTCGAGCGGCTCGGCGTACGCGCGGTCGGCCAGGTCCCGGGCCCGGAGGAGGTGGCGCTCGACGCCGCTCACCGGGCGGGCTCCGGTGGCTCCCAGAACTCCGGGATCGCCCCGTGCGGCCGGCCGAGCTCGACCGCGCGGCTCACGACGTCCGGCCCGACCTTCGCCAGGGAGCCCGCGTCGTGGGGCGGCTGCGGGTCGTACTCGATGACGAGCTGGATCGCCTCCGCGGTGGTGCGGTCCGAGAGGCGCTCGGCCAGCACCAGTGCCATGTCGATCCCCGACGACACCCCGGCCGCGGTCATCACGTGGTGCTCGTCGTCGACCACCACCCGCTCGTCCGAGCGGGCGGCTCCCAGACCGGGCAGCAGGTCGAGCACCGCGAAGTGCGAGGCCGCGGGCGCCCCCGCGAGCAGGCCGGCGTGGGCGAGCAGCAGCGACCCCGAGCAGACCGACGTCGTCCAGGTCGTGCCCGGGTGCACCCGCTGCAGCCACGGCACCAGCGGGCCGCCCAGCGCGTCGGCCGTCCCCGGACCGCCGGGCACCACCACGACATCGGGCTGCTCGCACGCGTCGTAGGACGCGGTGGCCACCAGCTGCACGGCGGAGTCGGTCGGTACCGGACCCGCGGCCTCGGCCACGAGCTCCACACGCGCGTCGGGCAGGAAGCGCAGCACCTCCTGTGGCCCGACCGCGTCGAGGGCGGTCATGCCGTCGTACAGGACGATCGCGATCCGCAGCCCGGCCATGTGACCAGCCTCGCAGACCCGGCGACAAGAGCCAGCTGATGGCGATGACCTTCGCGACCCGGGCGTCGTCTAGAAGGCGGCCGCGAACCGCGCCCGCAGGTCGCGGAGCCGCTCGACGGGTTCGTTGGCGAAGACGAGGCGCAGGTAGCGCTCCCCGGACGGCCCCCACCCGTCCATCGGGGTGGCGGCGACCCGGCCGCGTTCGAAGAGCCGCTGCGCGGCCGCCGCGGGGGTCAGGCCCAACAGGGTCGTGTCGACGAGCAGGGACCAGCCGCCGTCCGGCCGGACGACCGGGTAGTCGGAGAGCTGAGCGGTCACCGTGGCACAGCGCTCCTGCCAGGTCGCGGTCGCGGCGGCGACGTCGGCGTCCGCGTCCGGCGCGGCGAGCACGGCCGCCACGGCCTGCTGGGCCAGCCCGACCTGGCAGACCACGTTGGTCATCCCGACCAGCGCGATGTCGTCGATGACCGGGTGGGGCGCGACGACCCACCCGACCCGCCAGCCGATCATCCGGAGCTCCTTGGACGCCGAACCGACCGTGATCACGCGGTCGGCCAGGCCGGGGTGGGACGCCGGGTGGAGGACGGCTCGGCCGTCGAACCGGATCCGCTCCATGGCGGCGTCGTACAGCACCCAGGCGCCGTGCTCGAGCACCGGTCCCGCGAGGGCGTCGAGGTGCGCCTGCTCGAGGACCGCACCCGTGGGCATCGACGGCCCCATGAGCAGCACCGCCGCGGTCTGCGGACCGACGGCCGCGGCCAGCCGCTCGGGGTCGGTCCGCCAGCCCTCGGGGGTGGCCTCGGCCGGCACGTGCACCGGGACGCCGCCCACGAGGCGGACGCGGTTCACCAGCCCGGCGTAGATCGGGTCGGAGAGCACGACCTCGCGGCCCGGCTCGCAGGTCGCCAGCAACGCGTTGAGGATCCCGTTGAGGCCGCCGGCCACGCTCACGCACTCCTCCGCGGCGTACGGGTTCCCGCTGAGCCGGGTCACGTGCGCAGCGGCCGCCTCCCGCAGCGACAGGTGTCCCTCGAACGGCAGGTAGCTGTTCGCCGCGTCCTCGGCCAGTGCCCGCCCGGTGCGTTCGACGGCCCCCGCCGGTGGGCGCAGGTCGGTGTCGAGGTTCTCCAGCCGGAGCATCTCCGGGTCCGCGGCGGCGTCCGCCGCGTCGCCCATCACGTTGACCCCGATGCCCGGGATGTGGGCCAGCCTGCTCACCGACACGGTGTCCGCCT
The DNA here is from genome assembly GCA_963791175.1 of uncultured Actinomycetota bacterium. GTDB lineage: Bacteria > Actinomycetota > Actinomycetes > Propionibacteriales > Nocardioidaceae > Nocardioides. Next base: position 2,063,781 of record CAWBRC010000001.1, on the reverse strand, counting down.
CTCTCCATCTGTCCGGCGAACTGGACAGATATGTCTGTCATGATGGACATCATGGCGGATGGTGACAAGGGTGTGCTCGCGGCGAACCTGCGGCGGCTGCGGGCCGAGCGCGGCGTCACGGCGGTGGATCTCGCCCGACGGGCCGGCACCTCGCGGGCCACGCTCAGCCAGGTCGAGGCGGCCGAGGGCAACCCGACCCTGGACACGCTCTACGCCCTGGCCACGGCGCTCGACGCCTCGCTCGCCGACCTGATCGCCCCGCCGCCGGCTCCCGAGCCGCCACGGCTGGTCCGGGCGGGGGAGGGCGTGCGGGTGCGCGGCACCGCGGTCGAGGCGTGGCTGCTCGACACCGTCACGGGGCCGCAGTGCTCGACCGAGGTCTACGACCTGCGGCTGCGCGGCACCCGGCGGCAGGTGTCGGAGGGGCACCCGCCCGGCACACGTGAGCACCTGCACCTGTACGCCGGGAGCGCGATCGTCGGTCCTGTGGACGAGCCGGTCGCGCTCGAGGCGGGCGACTTCGTCACCTTCGACGCGACCGGCGACCACGTCTACCGGCGGCTCGGAGGCTCCGTCTCCGGGCTGCTCGTGATCACCCGGGTCCGGGGCGCGACGTAGCGACCACCCGGAACGACTCCCGCAGCCGGTCCCGCGCCTCGGCCGGCGCCTCCATCCGGTCCAGTCCGAGCAGGGCGGCGCCGGCGATCGGCGGCGCCTCGACCACCCGCGGGACGGCGTACGGCGCCTGCTCGGCCAGCAGCCGCTCGATCTCGTCCAGCAGCTGGCGGTGGCCCGCAGTGAGCACCCCACCGCCGAGGACGACGTCGATCGGCTCGCCCAGCACGCCGAGCCGGCGGATCGCGGTGGCGGCGAGGGCCACGACCTCCTCGGCCTGGCGCCGCACGACCTCGCTCGCCACGGGGTCGCCCTGGGCCGCCACCTCGAAGAGGAGCGGGGTCAGCTCCATGCACTGCTCCTCCGCGAGGTGGCCGAGGTGCACGGCCTCGATGAGGTCGGCCATCGACGACAGGCCCATGTGGCCCGGCAATGCGGTGCGCAGCGCCGTCTCGGGACCTCGGCCGTCCTCGGCGCGCGCCGCCCACCACATCGCCTCCTGCCACAGGTGGCCGCCCCCGCCCCAGTCGCCGGAGATGTGGCCGACCGCGGCGAACCGCACGGTGGTGCCATCAGGCAGCGCGCCGGTGCCGTTGATGCCGGCGCCGCAGACCACGGCCACGCCGCGCGAGGAGTCCACGCCGGCGCGCAGCAGCGCGAAGGTGTCGTTGACCACCTCGCACGAGGGCGCCCATCCCGTCTCGGCGATCGCCGCCTCGAGGGCGTCGTGCTCCGAAGGGAGGTCGGCGTTGGCGAGGCAGGCGGCCACGTGCCGCACCGAGACCGAGCCCGCCCGGGCGAGCGCCTGGGCGACAGCGGGCGCGATCGCGGCCACGGCGGCGCCGGCTCCGACGACGTGCGGGCGGAACGGGCCGCCCCGCGCGCTGCCCAGCAGCTCGCCGTCGGCGGAGACGACGCAGACGTCGGTCTTGGAGTTCCCGGCGTCGATGGCCAGGACGGCGTCGATCAGGCCCATGGCAGGTGCTCCCTGTTGTGGGCGAGCAGCCGGTCGGTGAGCCCGTCGGCGAGGTCGGCCTGGCCGACCAGCGGGTGCGCGAGCAGCGCCTCGAAGACCCGCTTCCGCCCGCCCCGCAGGGCGGCGTCGAGCGCGAGGTGCTCGTAGGCCGTCACGTGGGCGACGAGGCCGGCGTACAACGGCTCGAGCGGGTCGAGAGCCACCGCGGACACCCCGGACCGGGTCACCGACGCAGGGACCTCGATGACCGCGTCGTCCGGCAGGAACGGGAACGTGCCGTCGTTGCGCAGGTTCACCACCTGGGTCGAGGCGGGTCCGTCGCCCAGCAGGCCGGCGGCCAGCTGCACCGCCGCCTCGGAGTAGAACGCCCCGCCCCGCTGCCCGAGCAGCTCCGGCTTCTCGTCGAGCGCCGGGTCGGCGTACAGCTCGAGCAGCCGGCGCTCGATCTCGGCGACCTCGGCGGCCCGCGAGGGCGCGGACCGTTGCTCCCGCACCACCTCGTCGTGGGCGTAGAAGTAGCGCAGGTAGTACGACGGCACGACGCCCAGCGACCGGACGAGCGGGGCCGGCAGCCCCAGCGACTCGGAGATCTCCTCGCCGTGCGTCTCGAGCAGCTCGGGCAGCCGGTCGATCCCGGCCACGCGGGCCGCGCGCTCCCAGGTCAGGTGGTTGAGGCCGACGTGGTCGAGCTCGAGCGCCTCCGGGGGTACGCCGAGCTGGGCCGCGAAGCGCCGCTGGAACCCGATGGCCACGTTGCACAGCCCCACCGCGCGGTGCCCCTCCTGCAGCAGCGCGCGGGTCACGATCCCGACGGGGTTGGTGAAGTCGATGATCCAGGCGTCGGGCGCGGAGGTCCGGACCCGGTCGGCGATGTCGAGGACGACCGGCACGGTGCGCAGCGCCTTGGCCAGGCCGCCTGCCCCGGTGGTCTCCTGGCCGACGCAGCCGCATTCGAGCGGCCACGTCTCGTCCTGGTCGCGGGCCGCCTGGCCCCCGACCCGGAGCTGGAGCAGCACCGCGTCCACGCCGTCCAGCGCGGCGTCGAGCGAGGTCGACGTGACCAGCCGCGCCGAGGACCCGAGCCGCGCCAGGATCCGCCGGCCCACGCCCGCGACCAGCTCGAGCCGCTCCGCGGCGGGGTCGACGAGCACGAGCTCGTCGACCGGGAGCACGTCGTGCAGCCGGCCGAGCCCGTCCACCAGCTCGGGGGTGTACGTCGACCCGCCGCCGACGACCGCCAGCTTCATCCCGCTCATCCCTTCACCCCGGTCAGCGTGACGCCCTCGATGAAGGCCCGCTGGGCCAGGAAGAAGAGCAGGATCACCGGCGCCATCACCAGCAGCGTGGCGGCCATGGTGAGGTTCCAGTTGGTGTGGTGGGCGCTCTTGAACGTCTGGAGTCCGTAGCTGAGCGTCCAGGCCCCGGGGTTCTCACTGGTGTAGATCTGTGGCCCGAAGTAGTCGTTCCAGCAGTAGAAGAACTGGAACAGGGCCACCGCCGCGATCGCGGGCCGGGCCATCGGCAGCACCACGCGCAGCAGCACCTGCAGCTCGGTGGCCCCGTCGACCTTGGCGGCCTCGAAGTACTCCCGGGGCAGGGTGACGAAGAACTGGCGGAGCAGGAAGATCGAGTACGCGTCGCCGAAGGCCAGCGGCACGATCAGCGGCCAGAGCGTCCCGGACAGGTGCAGCTGCTTGGCCCACACGAGGTACATCGGCACGATCACCACCTGCGGCGGCAGCATCATCGTGGCGACGACCATCATCATGGCCAGGTTGCGGCCCCGGAACCGGAACCGCGCCAGCGCGTAGGCCACGGGGATGCTCGACAGCAGGGTCAGGGTGGTGCCGGCGACGGCGTAGACGAGCGTGTTGCGCCACCAGGTGGTGAAGCCGGGCGTGTGCCAGACGTCGGCCAGGTTGCTCCACTGGAACGGGTTCGGCCAGTAGTCCCGGGTCAGCGACTGCTGGTCGGTCATCGCCGCGGTCAGAGCGACGAAGACGAACGGCAGCACGAAGAAGAGGGCGGCCGCGACCGCGAAGGCGTGCACCCCCACCCACTCCAGCGACTCCCGGACCCGCGGTGTCACTCCTCACCCCCGAGGAAGACCGACCCGCGGCGCATCAGCATCGCCGCGAAGGCCATGCTCAGCCCGAACAGCACCAGCGCGATGACGCAGGCGGCGCCGATGTCGAAGCGCTGGAAGCCGAGGTTGTAGACGAGCTGGGGCAGGGTCAGCGTGGACTTCTCCGGGTAGCCCGGCTCGAACTGCTGGCCCGACCCCTGGATGTGCCCGCTGGCCACCTCGCCCGCGACGATCGGCTGCGTGTAGTACTGCATCGTCGCGATCACGCCGGTGATCACCGAGAACGCGACGATGGGGCGCAGGTGCGGCAGCGTGACGTGCCGGAACCGGGACAGCGCGCCGGCGCCGTCCAGCTCGGCCGCCTCGTACTGCTCCCTCGGTACGTCGAGCAGGGCGGCCATGAAGATCACCATGAGGTCACCGACGCCCCACAGCGCCAGCAGGGTGAGGGCCGGCTTCGACCACGTCGGGTCGTTGAACCACCCCGGCTCCGGGAGTCCGAGCCTGGCGAGCACCGTGTTCACCGGGCCGGTGCCGGGGTTGAGCAGGAAGACGAACGCCAGGGTCCCGGCCACCGGGGGAGCGAGGAAGGGCGCGTAGAAGACGGTCCGCAGCACCCCCGCACCGAGCTTGATCCGGACGACGAGCATCCCGACCGCCAGCCCGAGGACGATCCGCAGCATGACCATCACCAGCACGAACCACAGCGTGTTGCGCAGCGCCGGCCAGAAGAACGGGTAGTCGTTGAAGACGAACTTCCAGTTGTCCAGCCCGTCGAACGTGGGCGGGCTGAACCCGTTGTAGTGGGTGAACGAGAACCAGACCGTCGACACCAGCGGGTAGACGAAGAACAGCCCGGTGCCGAGCAGCCAGGGCGAGAGGAACGCCAGGTTGCGCAGCGTCTCCCGGCGACGCCGGCTCCGCGCCGTGACCGGGCGGTGCTCGGTCCGGCGCGGGGCCGCTGTCGTGGTCGTCGTGGTCACGTCTCGTGGTGCTCCCGGCCCTACTGGCTCTGCTCGATGTCGGTGTCGATCTGCGTGGCCGCATCGTCCAGCCCGGTCTGCAGGTCGCTCAGCTTGCCCGACTCGTAGTCGTAGCCGGTGTCCTGCAGCGTGAGCTGGTAGGCACCGCCGTTGGGGCTGGCCGGCGTGGTGTTGCTGTCCGGGTTCGACGCGATGGAGATGAACGTCTGCATCGCCTCGTCCTGGCTGACGTCGGGCGAGGCGAGCGCGTCCAGCGTCGAGGGCACGTTGTGGATCGCGTTCGCGAAGTTCACGACCGCGTCGGTGTTCGTGGTGAGGTACTCGACGAACCGCCACGCGGCGTTCTGCTTCTGGCTGGTGCTCGCGATCCCGACGATGGTGCCGGTGATGTAGCCCTTGCCGTAGGTGTCCGCCTGGTCGTCGGGGACCGGGAACGGCGCCACGCCGAAGTTCAGGTCCGGCGCGTCGGCCTGGATCATCCCGGCCCGCCACTCACCGTCGATGGCCATGGCGACCTGGCCGGTCATGAAGGGGTTCTTGGCGCCGAACTCGTCGCCGAACGTGGTCCGGTACTTCTCGAGCTTCTCGTAGCCGCCGAGCTTGTCGACCAGCGCCTTCTGCCACTCCATCGAGCCCTTGATGCCCGGGTCGGTGGCCACGTCGGACGTGCCGTCCTCGCCGAAGTACGTCGGCGACCACTGGGCCGCGAAGTGCGAGATGCTCGACTCGTAACCGTGGTAGTTCGGCATGAAGCCGAGCTGGGAGTAGGAGTCACCGCTGGCCTTGGTCAGCTTGACGGCGTCCGCGTCGAACTCCGACATCGTCTTGGGCGGCTCGGTGATGCCGGCGGCGGCGAAGGCGTCCTTGTTGTAGTAGAGGCCGTAGGCGTCGCTCAGCAGGGGCAGCGCGCACTGGTTCCCCTCGTACTGCGTGTACTCGCAGCTGGGCCGACGGGAAGGTCGCCTGGGGATCGATGTCGGAGTCGGCCATGAACGGCGCGAGGTCGACGAAGGCGCCGGAGGTGCAGAACTTGACCGACGTTGTCGGTGGTGAACGACGAGACCACGTCCGGGGCCGACGACCCGCCGGCGCGCAGCGCCTGGTTGATCTTGTCGTCGGTGATGTTGCCGACGACCTTCACGTGGACGTTCGGGTTCTCCTTCTCGAAGGCGTCGATCGTCTGCTGGATCGCCGCGACCTCGCTGTCGCGCGCTCCACCCGTGCCAGAAGGTGATGGTGACGTCCGCGTCCGGGTCGTCGTTCTTGCCGCCCTCCGAGGAGCCGGTGCAGGCGCTGACCGCGAGCGGCAGCGCGAGCGCGACCGCTGCGGCGGCCACGCGACGTCGGGTGGTTCTGGTCATGGTTCTCTCCTGGTGACGGGCCGGGCCGAGCTCCCTGGTGCGGTGCTGTGGACGGGTGCGGTGACGGGTCGGCGTTGGATGGTGTCGAAGACCTCGTCGCGGGTGGCGGCGAGGGCGCTCTGCAGGGCGCCCGCGCAGCACCGGGTGCTCGGTGACGCCGGCCAGCTCGAGGCGCGGTCGGGTCAGCGCCAGCGAGCCGACCTCCTCGGCGATCTGGTCGCGCAGCCGGGCGCCGCCGGCGGTGAGCAACCCGCCGGCGAGGACGACGAGCGACGGGTCGATCACCGAGACGACGGCGGCGATCCCGAGCGCGAACCGCTCCGCGAGCGTGGCCAGCAGGTCGTCGCCGGCGCCGGGCGTGGCGAGGGCCTTGGTGATCGCGGCCTGCGGGGTGCCGGCGCGCATCCCGAGCTTCCGGGCCAGCGCGAGCACCTGCCGGCCGCCGGCCAGCTCCTGGAAGCCGCCGCGTTGCCCCGGCGTACGTCGCGCACCAGCGGGGTGCCGGGCACCGGCAGGAAGCCGACCTCGCCCGGCGCCGCCGGTGGAGCCGCCGTGCAGCCGGCCGTCGATCACGACGGCCGCGCCGAGGCCCTCGTCCGCCCAGAGCAGGACGAAGTCCTCGCAGCCCCGGGCCGCGTCCCGCGCTGATCTCGGCGATCGCGGCGAGGTTGACGTCGTTGTCGACCTCGACGGGGATCGGCAGAGCTGCCGGCGAGCTCGGTCGAGCAGGTGCGGGTCGTGCCAGCCGGGCAGGTGCGCGCGTACCGGAGCTGCCGGTTGACCGGGTCGAACGCGCCCGGGGTGCCGATGGCCAGCCGGTGCAGCCGATCCCGCCGGATCCCGGCCGACGCGGCGGCGCCGTCGACGGCCTGCAGTACCTGCGACCACCGCGTCGGACCCTGCGCCGGCGCGGGGTCCGCAGCTCGTACTCCCCGACGGTCCGGCCGGTGACGTCGGCGACCGCGGCCAGGATCCGGGTCGGGGGTGACGTCGAGGGCGGCGACGTGCGCGGCGTCCGGGTTGACGGCGTACAGCTGCGCGCTGCGGCCCCGGACCGCCCCGGGTGTTGCCGCTGGTGATCGACCAGCCCGGCGTCGTCCAGCCGGGCTCAGCAGCTGCGAGGCGGTGGGCTTGGACAGGCCGGTGAGCTCGCCGAGCTGGCTGCGCGAGAGCGGCCCGTGCTCGAGCAGCAGGTCGAGGGCGGCCCGGTCGTTGATGCCGCGCAGCAGGCTGGGGGTGCCGGGGTTCACCGGTCCTCCTCGTGGGTCATGGGCGAGTGGTGGGCCGGTCCGAGAGGCTGAGCCGGGCGGCGCCGGCCAGGATCGCCGCGGCGGTCATGTCGAGTGCGGGCTATGAGCGTGGCCACCTTGTGCTCGCGGGGGAGCCAGCCGTGCTGGTTGACGCGGAGCTCGGCGCGCGCGGCGGCGGCCCGGTCGTGCGCCGGCGTCTGCGCGCCGGCCGGGGCGAGGGGCGTGGCCGCGAGCAGGGCGACCGCGACCCCTGCCGCGACCCGGGTGCTTCGTGCCATCATCCCCACCAGATAGATAGGAAACTTTCCTATTGGTGGGCGATACTGGCAGCGGGACCCCCGCTCCGCAAGACCCTGAGGGGAGGTGGCGCGATGGATGTGGCGGTGCTGGACGACGCGGAAGCCGTCGGTGCGCACGTGGCCGCGCTGGTGGCGGACGCCGTGGCGCGGCACCCGGACCTGGTGCTGGGCGTCGCGACCGGTGGCACCCCGCTGCCGGCGTACCGCGCGCTGGCCCGGGGGAGCGGGGATCTCTCCGGCGTCCGGCTGGTGGCCCTCGACGAGTACGTCGGGCTGCCGCCGGGCCACCCAGCGTCCTACGCGGCGTACGTGGAGCGCGAGGTCGCCACCCCGCTGGGAGTGCCGAGCGCGCACGTCGTGGTGCCGCAGGGGAGCGGGGCCGCGCTGGAGCGGCGGATCGCCGCGCTGGGCGGCGTCGACCTGCAGCTGCTGGGCATCGGCCGCAACGGTCACCTGGCCTTCAACGAGCCCGGCTCGCCGCTGGACTCGCGGACCCGGGTGGTCGCGCTGAGCGAGACCACCCGCCGGGACAACGCCGCCCCGTTCGGGGTCGACCCGGTGCCGACCCACGCGGTCACCCAGGGGATCGGCACGATCCTCGAGGCTCGCCACCTGGTGCTCCTCGCCACGGGGGCCGCGAAGGCGGCCGCGGTCGCCGCCGCCCTGACCGGCCCGGTCACCCCGGACTGCCCGGCATCGGTCGTGCAGACCCACCGGAGGTTGACCGTCGTACTGGACGCGGCCGCCGCGTCAGGGCTGGACGGGTGGCGGCTCGTCGGCGGCCCGGCGGCGGAGCGCGTCCACCATCCACAGCTGTAGCGCTCGGATAGCGGGCGCGTCGAGCCCGGCGATGTCGCCCAACCACACCCGGGTCTCGATGCCGCAGACGCTCCGCAACGCGACCGCGAGCCAGTGGAGACCGTCGTCGCCGAGCTGGCCACGGAGGGGTTCGAGCGCCTCTTCGAACCACGGGATGACCCGCCCCTGACGCAGCGGGAGGTCGTGGGGTGCGTCGCCGAGCGAGAGCCGGAGCATCGTCCGCTGCAGCCCGTCGGTCGCCTCGATGCGTTCGATGACGGCAGCCGCGACGGCCGCTACCCGCTCGCCGGCCTCCACCGGGGGCGGGTCGGGCAGCATCGAGCGCTGCGCGGTCTCCGGGAACGCCGCGGCCAGGAGCTCGCCCTGCGACGCGAAGTAGCGGTACGCGGTCGTGCGAGAGACGCCCGCAGCTTCGGCCGCCTCCTCCACCCGCGGGGTGTCGCCACTCTCGACGAGTCGCCGCGCGGCAGCCACCAGCTGGTCGCGGGTGCGCTGCTTCTGCCGTGAGCGGCCCACGGCCACGTAGTCGGTTGACACGTGCTTCATGGTATGCGAGTTTCATCATGGGACGCCAGTCCCATAAGGCGAAGAGGGTGAAACCATGACAGGTATCGGGTCGACGACGAACCGGGCGGTGGTGAGGCGGGCCGGCGAGGGGGAGCGGCGCTGGTTCCACGGGGGCGGGGTGTGGACGTGGAAGCTCGGCGAGGCCGAGACCGGCGGTGAGCTGAGCGTGGTGGAGGTGGAGATGGACGCGGGGAAGCGGACCCCGCTGCACACGCACCCCGTATCGGAGTCGCACTGGGTGCTGGCGGGGGACCTCCGCTACCGCATCGACGACGAGGTCATCGACGTCGGCACCGGGGACTTCGTTCTCGTGCAGGCCGGCGTGCCGCACGCGTTCCTGGTGCTCAGTGAGGAGGCCAGGATCCTGTCCATCCAGCCATCCTGCGTCTGCGAGCCCTTCTACCGCGGCGCCAGCGAACCCCTCGAGGGCTCGACGCGGGAGACCGACTTCGCCCGGATCGCCGAGAGCGGGCGGCGCCACGGCGGCATCGACATCGTGGGCCCGCCGCCGTTCTGAACCGCTCCGGGGTCGCTAGGTTCGGTCCATGGTGGAGGAAGCGAGAGTGGTCAGCGCCGCCCGGGTGATCGCGGCGCCCGCAGCGGAGATCTTCGAGCTGATCGCGGACCCGGCGAAGCAGCCGACGTGGGACGGCAACGACAACCTGGCGCAGGCGGCGCCCGGCCAGCGGGTCCACGCGGTCGGCGACGTCTTCACGATGACGCTGACCATGGGCCAGGACCGCGAGAACCACGTCGTCGAGTTCGAGGAGGGCCGGCGGATCGCGTGGCGGCCCGCCGAGGTGGGCTCCGAGCCGCTGGGCCACCTGTGGCGCTGGGAGCTCGAGCCGCGCGAGGACGGGTCGACGCTGGTCACTCACACCTACGACTGGACCGACCTGACCGACGAGAAGCGGCTGGTGCGGGCCCGGGCCACGAGCGAGGACAAGCTGACTGCCTCGCTCGAGCGGCTGGCGGGCGTCGTGCGGTGACGGAGCTGCCCGCGCTGTTCGCCGGCCTCTCGGTGGCCGACCTCGAGGCGGCCACCGCGTGGTACGAGCGACTCTTCGGCGCCCCGCCGTCGTTCTTCCCGAACGACGTCGAGGCGGTCTGGGAAGTCGCACCCAGCCGGTCCGTGTACGTCGAGCTGCGCCCCGAGCACGCCGGCCACGCGCTGGTCACGCTGTTCGTCGACGACCTCGGCGACCTGGTCGACGGCATCAGCGCGCGGGGGATCGAGCCGCACCTCGACGAGACCTACGACAACGGCGTCCGCAAGGTGACCTACCGCGACCCCGAGGGGAACGAGATCGGCTTCGGGGGCTGAGCCCGGCTCAGCGAGCCGCGCCACGCAACGTGGTCAGGCGGTCGACGAACTCGTGCTCATCGATCTCACCCGACGCGAAGCGGCGACGCAGGATGCGCTCTGGCTCGTCCTCGGGACCCTGGGCGTCAGGGGTGCCGGAGCCGTGGTCCCGGGCCCGCACCACCACGAACGCCGCCACGAGTGGCGCCAGGAGCGCGAACAGCAGCACCAGCCCCATCCAGGAACCGCCGCCGTGCGACCAGCCGTCGTTCCACATCATCGTCCTCACCTCGGCCTGTAGCGCGGAACCTCGTGCTGCCTTCCTACGCCGGCCGACGGCGGCGCGGCAGGGCGCAAGGTCCCGTCGGTGCGGGACCGTCGGGCCTGCTCACATCCGGTCGGGTGCCTGGAGGCCGAGCAGGTCGAGGCCCTGGACCAGGACGTCGAGGGTGAGGGCGCACAGCGCGAGCCGGGACGCGCGGGTCCCCGGTTCGGCCCTGAGCACGGGGCAGTGCTCGTAGAAGACGGAGAAGGCCTGGGCCAGGCCGAACAGGTGGTGGCAGAGCCGGTGTGGCTCGAGCTCCGCGCCGACGTGGGTGACCACGTCACCGAACTCGAGCAGCTCGAGGGCCAGGGCGCGCTCGGCCGGCTCGGTGACCGTGATCGCGCTGCCCGCCTCCGCGTCCGCGGCGCGGAAGATGGAGCGGATCCGGGCGGCGGCGTACTGCAGGTAGGGGCCGGTGTCGCCGGTCAGCGCGACCATGCGGTCGAGGTCGAAGACGTACTCGCTGTCGTGGGCGACGGAGAGGTCGGCGTACTTGACCGCTCCGATGCCGACCTGGGGTGCGATGGCGGCGCGGGTGTCCTCGGGGAGGTCGGGTCGGGCCTCGTCGATCACCGCGCGCGCGGTGGCGGCCGCCTCGTCGAGCAGCGCCATCAGGCGCAGGGGAGCGCCGGACCGGGTGCGCAGGATCTTGCGGTCCTCACCGAGGACGTTGCCGATCTGGACGTGCACGGGGTCGACCCCGGCCGGAAGCCAGCCGGCGAGGCGTGCCGTGTCCCAGACCATCCGCAGGTGCAGCGACTGCGGTGCTCCGATGACGTAGAGGATGCGGTCGGCGTGGAGGTCCTCGATCCGGTGCCGGATCGTGGCGAGGTCGGTGGTGGCGTAGCCGTACCCGCCGTCGGACTTGCGGATGATGAGGGGGACCGGGCGGCCCTCGCGGCCGGTGTAGCCGTCGAGGAAGACGCACAGCGCACCCTCGCTGGTGGTGGCGATCCCGGCCGCCTCGAGCTCGTCGCAGACCGTCGCCAGCCGGTCGTTGTACGTCGACTCGCCGGCCAGGTCGTCGTCGGTGAGGGTGACACCGAGCCGGCCGTAGATGCGGTTGAAGTAGCGCCGGGAGAGCTCGACCAGCTCCGCCCACAGCCGGAGCGTGTCCTCGTCACCGGCCTGGAGGGCGACCACGCGCCGGCGGGACCGGGTCGCGAACGCGTCGTCGCCGTCGAAGCGCTCGCGGGCGCCCTGGTAGAAGGCGTTGGGATCGATCTCCAGGAGATGGGCCTCGTCGCTGTCCTCGCCCACGTCGAGCAGATGTTCGATCAGCATCCCGAAGGGTGTGCCCCAGTCGCCGATGTGGTTCTGCCGGACCACGTCGTGGCCGAGGTGCTCGAGGGTACGGGCCAGGGCGTCGCCGACCACGGTGGTGCGCAGGTGGCCGACGTGCATCTCCTTGGCCACGTTCGGGGCCGAGTAGTCGATGACCACCCGCTGCGGCTGCTCGCGGGGGACACCGACCCGGTCGTCCTGCCGGACCCGGGTCGCCTCGGCGCCGATCCAGGCGGCCGCGAGGGTGAGGTTCACGAAGCCGGGGCCGCTGATCTCGACGGTCTCGCACACGTCACTGACGTCGAGGTGCTCCACCAGGCGCGCAGCGACCTCGCGCGGCGGCAGCCCCAGCCGCTTGGCCAGCGCCAGCGCGGCGTTGACCTGTACGTCGGCGTACTGGCTCGGGCGCAGCACCGGGTCGGCACCGGCGTGCTCCGGGCCGAACGCCGCCTCGATCGCCCGCGTGACGCGGGGCGCGAGCACCGAGAGGGGCGAGGCCATGCCGAGAAGGCTAGGGGGCCCGGGTCCGGGCGCCCGGCAGCGGAGTCGGCCCCGCGGGCTTGACCTTGACGCGGCGTCAACCCTGCACGCTCCTCCCATGGACTTCCACGAGCCCGCGTCGGCGGTTCGTCCCCGCGGCTCCGGTCGGGCAGGCTGACGGCGTGCTCACGATCAGCCAGCTCGCGTCGTACGCCGGGGTCACGGTGCGTGCGGTCCGGCACTACCACCAGATCGGGCTCCTGCCGGAGCCCGCTCGGGACGCCTCCGGCTACCGGAGCTACGACGCCGCCGCGGTGGTCCGCCTGATCCGGATCCGCACGCTGGCGGAGGCCGGGGTGCCGCTGGCGCGCGTCCAGGAGCTGCTGGACGCCGGGCCGGACGAGTTCGCCGCCGGCGTGGAGCAGATCGACAGGGAGCTGCGCGCCGAGGTGCGCCGGCTGCAGGAGAACCGGAAGCGGATCGCCCGGCTGGCCGCGGGGGACAGCCTGGCGCTGCCCGAGTCGGTGGTCGGCTACCTGGACCGGCTCCGGGCCGTTGGCGTACCCGCCACCGCGATCGAACCCGAGCGGGACGCGTGGATCCTCGTGGCGGCCCGCTGGCCGGACGCGATCGACGAGATGATGGTCGACAAGGTGCGCCAGCTCGACGACCCGCGCCTGGTGCGGTTCTACCGGGTGATGGCCGCGCTGGCCGACGGCGAGGCCGGCGAGGACGTCCTGACCGAGGCCGCGGACCTGATGGCCGAGATGGTCGAGGAGGCTGCCGGCCGCGGCGAGCTCGACCAGTTCGACGACGAGTTCGCCGACCGCGCCTTCGTCACGCTGCTCGACACGTTCGCCTCCGAGGCGCACCCGCTCGTCGAACGCCTCCAGGAGCTGATGCTCGAACGCGGCTGGTCCGGCTGGACCCGGATCGAGAAGGCTCCCGACCAGGGGTAGGGGACCTCACCGGCCCCTTCCGCCCACGTGTGTTGACATAATGTCACTTATCGGCGAACCACAACCAGGAGGGGCGTACACAGCCAGGTGCAGGTGCGGCGTACCGCGCCGTTGCCACTCCACCACCCAGTGCCATCGTGACAACCCCGCTTCACGGAAGGCCCTGTGCCACCAAGGGCGCTTCGCGTCGCTTCGCGATGGGCCTTCGGCCCACCCTTGACACCACGCGGCCGGCGCACACGCAGGCGGGGTATCGGTTCGGCAGCCCGGAGTGTCGCTCATGCCGAAGTCTGGCTGGATCGAGAGCCGGGCTGAGTGTGCCGAGGACTCGCGTGCACTCACTTGACACGCGTGCGAGTTGGGCGGACGTTGGCGAGAAGAGAGGAGGGCCGGATGAGCGCAATCCAAAGCATCCGGTGTCGACTCGGGTGGCACAGGTACGGACCCATCGAGGGCGACGATCGCGGAGCACATCAAATCTGCGAGTACTGCGAGCACGTGAAACAGCGCGACACGCATCGACCCCCAGAGGCGCACGACCATCTCGGACTCTAGGTCTGGTTACTGACCGACCATGGCCGCAGTCCGCGCGCTACGCACGTCCCGTCAGTTGCTCCGTCAGGGTCGGGCGGGTCCTGGTGCGCGGTGACGAGGGGACGCGTCCGGGGGCGCCGGCACCCGGTCCGCCGGCGCTGCGCTGGCCGGCTCCCCGGCGGCGCGGCTACCTCCGGGCGCACCCATCGCGGCACGCGTGACCAGAGGCTCGGCCGTGTCCTGGTCGAAGCACTCCCAGCGCCGATCCTGGTCCGACCACACCAGCCGGTAGACCTGCGCGCGATCGAGCGCCGCCAACGTCCACCTACGGCCACGAGCTCGTGACGGGCCGGCGGTCACCTCGAGCACTCCGCCACGTGGTCGGCCAGCGCCGCCACGGCCTCGGCCATCGACCCCGCCGAGGCCACCCAGCCGCACCCGCAAACCGGCCTCAGCAGCCGGCGGCCACTCCCTCGACTCACGCCGCATCGCGAACCGCCTTCAACTCCCCCGACCAGCCGGCCAGGACCGCGAGATCGATCAGCACCGGACCTGGCACCCACTCGGAGAGACCCCGCACCGACGACAAGGCCCGGTCGTTGCACCGCAGCATCCGGCGCGCCCACGACACCCGCGCCCAGGCACGCCGCGCTTCGACCGACCCGGCCGCGCACGCATCGCAGCAGCCCGAGCGTCGGCCACCACGTAGGAGCGGACCAGCCGCCGCACCCGCCACATCGTCGCAACAGAGATATCAGGCACGACAGGCTCAACAGTCGGCCACGACCCACCGTGACCCCAAAGCCGGCCGGTTGAGGTCCAGCCCGCCGGCGTCCCCTGCCGTTGGTAGTGCGCGACCCCACGCGAGGCGTGCTTGGACAGGTACTCCAACCAGGCGGGTCAGCGGGATGGTCCGGCGGTTCGGCTCATGGCCCCAGGGGGGTCCGGTTCAGTCGCCTCCGCACCCTCGGACGACTCACGGGCCTCGCCGAGATCGGCGAGAAGCGAGTCGGTCACCACGAGGCCGCCTCCCAGCACGACCGCAGCGATCGGGGCGGGCAGTCGTGTTCCACGCAGTGCAGTGGTGGCCACCATCATCACGGTCGACCACGAAGCCACCGAGGTGGCGAACGGCACCGTCGCGCGCTTCCACGGCTCGTCGCTGTCGGGGATGACGGTGAAGATCTGGAGCCCAGGTTTGTTCACGAACCATCCCCCCGCGAACCCCGCGAGCAGGATGGGCCAGCGCTTGGAGGGGTCCGGTGCCAGGCAGGCGACGGCCACGCCGGCTCCTCGGATCACTGCACCCGGTCGCACCTTCATCGCCACACCTCCGCAGAGAGCCTCTCGCGCCGGCCACCCAGGGAGCAAGAGACGCCCAGATCCGGGAGGTGACGGCGGCACGGCGACCGCGTCAGGCGGCCTCGCGCCGCGGCCGACCGGGACCGCGCCTGGCCGGGACCACGACTCCGTCGAGCACGATCTGGCCACCCCACACGCCGTGCGGCTCGCCGCGCTCCAGGGCCCCGGACAGGCAGGTCGTGCGGACCGGGCAGTCGGTGCACAGCGCCTTGGCCAGGTCGAGCGCCCGACCGTGGGTGGCGAAGAACAGCTCCGGCTGGCGTTCGCAGGGGTACGACACGGACACGGCTCCCTCAGACGTGGTCACTGGACTACCTCAGACTGCTCGGCTGAGGTAGCTCGGTGCATCAGGCGGAGTACCTAATTTCCGTCCGTCTGCCCAGGGCGCACCCTGGGGGTCGTGTGCCTACGACAGCCGCTCAGGACCCCACGTAGGCCTTGAGGTGCTTGCCGGTGAGGGTCTTCCTCCGGGCCGAGACGAGGTCGGACGGCGTGCCCTCGAAGACCACCTGGCCGCCGTCGTGGCCGGCGCCCGGACCCAGGTCGATGATCCAGTCCGCGTGCGCCATCACCGCCTGGTGGTGCTCGATGACGATCACCGACTTCCCGGCGTCCACCAGCCGGTCCAGCAGGCCCAGCAGCTGCTCGACGTCGGCGAGGTGCAGCCCCGTGGTCGGCTCGTCGAGGACGTAGACCTCGCCCTTCTCGGCCATCTCGGCGGCCAGCTTGAGCCGCTGCCGCTCTCCTCCCGACAGGGTGGTCAGCGGCTGGCCCAGGCTGACATAACCGAGACCCACGTCCGCGAGCCGCTCGAGCACCTTGGCGGCCGCCGGGGTCGCCGCGTCGCCGGCACCGAAGAACTCCAGCGCCTCGGAGACCGGCATCGCCAGCACCTCGCTGATGTTCCGGCCGCCGAAGGTGTAGTCGAGGACCGCGGCCTGGAACCGCCGACCCTCGCACTCCTCGCACGTCGACTCCACGGTGGCCATCACCCCGAGCTCGGTGAAGATCACCCCGGCGCCGTTGCAGGCCGGGCAGGCGCCCTCGGAGTTGGCGCTGAACAGCGCCGGCTTCACGCCGTTCGCCTTGGCGAACGCCTTGCGGATCGGGTCGAGCAGTCCGGTGTACGTCGCCGGGTTGCTCCGGCGCGAGCCCTTGATCGCGCCCTGGTCGATGACCACCACGCCCTCGCGGCCCGCGACCGAGCCCTGGATGAGCGAGCTCTTGCCCGACCCGGCGACGCCGGTGAGGACGCTCAGCACGCCGAGCGGGATGTCGACGTCGACGTCCTGCAGGTTGTGGGTCGAGGCGCCGCGCACCTCGAGCGCGCCGGACGGGGTCCGGACCGACTCCTTGAGCCGCGCCCGGTCGTCGAGGTGACGGCCGGTCACCGTGTCGCTGGCGCGCAGCCCGTCGTACGTGCCCTGGAAGACCACCTCTCCCCCGGCGCTGCCGGCGCCCGGGCCGAGGTCGACCACGTGGTCGGCGATCGCGATCGTCTCGGGCTTGTGCTCGACGACGAGAACGGTGTTGCCCTTGTCGCGCAGCTGCAGCAGCAGGTGGTTCATCCGCTCGATGTCGTGCGGGTGGAGTCCGATCGTCGGCTCGTCGAAGACGTAGGTGACGTCGGTGAGCGAGGAGCCGAGGTGCCGGATCATCTTGGTCCGCTGGGCCTCTCCCCCGACAGCGTGCCCGCCGGCCGGTCGAGCGAGAGGTAGCCGAGCCCGATCTCGGCGAAGGAGTCCAGCAGGTGCTGCAGCCCGGCCAGCAGCGGCGCCACCCCCGGCTCGTCGACGTCCCGGAGCCACTCGGCCAGGTCGCTGATCTGCATCGCGCACAGCTCGGCGATGTTCTGGCCGTTGACCTTGGACGACCGCGCCTCCTTGCTGAGCCGGGTGCCCTCGCAGTCGGGACAGGTGGTGAAGGTGACCGCGCGCTCCACGAACCGCCGGACGTGCGGCTGCATCGCCTCGACGTCCTTGGACAGCATCGACTTCTGGACCTTGACGAGCACGCCCTCGTAGGTCAGGTTGACGCCCTCGACCTTGATCTTCTCGGGCTCGCCGTACAGCAGCTTCTTGAGGTCCTTCTGCGAGTACTTCGAGATCGGCTTGTCCATGTCGAAGCCGGCGCCGCTGAAGATCCGCCCGTACCAGCCGTCCATGCTGTAGCCCGGCACCAGCAGCGCGCCGTCGGCCAGCGACCTGGTCTCGTCGAAGATCGCGGTGAGGTCGAAGTCGTTGAGCGACCCCATGCCCTCGCACTTGGGGCACATGCCGCCCTGGTAGACCGCGTTGCGGACCACGGTCGTCGAGCCCTGGCCCTTGTCGGTCTTCATCATGCCGCTGGCCGTGCGGGTCGGGACGTTGAAGGCGAACGCCGTCGGCGGCCCGATGTGGGGCTGTCCCACCCGGCTGAACAGGATCCGCAGCATCGCGTTGGCGTCCGTCGCGGTGCCCACGGTCGAGCGCGGGTTGGCGCCCATCCGCTCCTGGTCGACGATGATCGCGGTCGTCAGCCCGTCGAGCTGGTCGACCTCGGGGCGGGCCAGCGACGGCATGAAGCCCTGGACGAAGGCGCTGTAGGTCTCGTTGATCATCCGCTGCGACTCCGCCGCGATGGTCGAGAAGACCAGCGAGCTCTTGCCGGAGCCCGAGACGCCGGTGAACGCCGTGAGCCGCCTCTTCGGCAGCTCGACGCTCACGTCCTTGAGGTTGTTCTCGCGGGCGCCCTGGACCCGGATCAGGTCGTGGGTGTCGGCGGCGTGCATGTCAGCTCCTCCTCGAGGCGCAGGTGGCGGTCACGCGGAGGGTGTCAGGTGGGGCGTCGGGGCACCAGTCGTCGAGGGGTACGCCGTCCCTCGCGGTGACGACCTGGCCCTGCTTGGCCAGCTCCGCCTGCCTCCACTCGTACGCCGCGCGGATCGGTGAGCACACCGTGCCGGACCTCGTCGGGGTTCCCGTCAGTCCTCGGGCAGGGCCGCGAAGGCCGACTTGGTGTCCTTGTACCAGCCCATCCCCTTGAGCGGGTGCCGCCAGCGGCCCTTCATGTCCTTGAGGGCGGGCTCGTGCGCGGTGTCGCCGGCGCGGACCACCTCGCGCAGGTGCTTGTCCTGTGCCTTGATGACCTCATCGGCGGTCTCGCCGTGGAGCTCGAGGCCGCAGGCGCCACCGAGCTGGGTGCAGGTCATGGTCTTCACGTCACTTCACCTCGTCGATGCGGATCGTGTTGCCGGACGGGTCGCGGAACGCGCAGTCGCGCGCCCCCCACGGCTGCTGGGTGGGCTCCTGCATGACCTCGACGTCGGCGGCCTGCAGCCGCTCGAAGAGCCCGTCGAGGTCCTCGGTGCCGAGGGTGAGCATCGCGTAGGTGCCCTTGGCCATCATCTCGGTGATGGTGCGGCGCTCGTCGTCGGTGACGCCCGGGTCGGCGCCGGGCGGGAACAGCACGAGGTTCACGTCGGGCTGGTCGGGCGGACCGACGGTGAGCCAGTGCATGCCGTTGTAGCCGACGTCGTTGCGCAGCTCGAAGCCGAGCCTGTCGCACCAGAACTCGACGGCGGCGTCGCGGTCGTCGTGCGGGAGGAACGCGTTGCGGATCTTGGTGACCATGCCCGCAACGCTAGGAGACGGTCGGCGCCGGTGCTTCTCGATTCCTGATCGGTCTGCTGACCTGCTTCACCACGCAGGAGGGGACGCCGGGGAGGGCGTCGGCCTGCTGCTTGTAGACGCTCGGCGGCACCCCGACCAGCTCGGTGAACCGGGTGCTGAACGTCCCGAGCGACTGGCAGCCCACCGCGAAGCAGACGTCGGTCACGCTCAGCTCGCCGAGGCGCAGCAGCGCCATCGCCCGCTCGATCCGCCGGGTCATGAGGTAGGCGTACGGCGACTCGCCGTACGCCTTCTTGAACTCGCGGCTCAGGTGCCCGGCCGACATGTGCACCCCGCGCGCCAGCGCCTCGACGTCCAGCGGCTGGGCGTAGTCGCGGTCGATCCGGTCCTTGACCTGGCGCAGCAGCCGCAGGTCGCGCAGCCGCTGCTGGTCCGCCGGGGTGCTCACCCCTCAGATCGTGCCACGACCCGCCGCAGCGTGAGCGTGTAGTCGGGCTCCCAGGTCGCGCCGCCGTCGTACGAGCGTTCACCGACGGTCTCGACGCGGTCGTTCCCCTCGAACCGCGACGAGCTGCGCTGCGAGAAGTCCTCGTCGATCCGGACCAGCGTCCACGCGTCGTCCGCCGCCTCGAGGTCGAAGGTCCGCTGGCCGGCGCCGCGGTTGCCGCCGCTGGGGAAATCCGCTCCGGCCCGCTGAGTCGTATCAAGAGCGCCGGTCGGTACTCCTACACACAACGGCTCCGAACGATCGGAGCGACCAGACCGGAAGGAGGCACCGCCATGTACGACACCGTCGAGTCCACGACCACCCACCTGTCGCACGACCTGCCGTGCCAGCGCTGCGGGCACCCGCTGCACACCTTCCTGGCCTGCGGCGACGAGTGCTCGTGCGAGCCGGTCGTCATGCCCGGCTCGGTGCGGCTCGCGGCCTGACCTCGAGTTCGCGCACCTCACTCCTCGAAGGCCGCCAGCCACGTGGTCAGCAGTCGCTGGAGCTCGGTGCGGTCGCGCTCGCTCAGCGGCGCCAGCAGCCGGTGCTCGTTGGCGATGTGCGCGGTGAACGCCTCGTCGATGACCCGCTTGCCGGCCGCGGTCAGCGCGATCACCCGCCCGCGGGCGTCCTCGTCGCTGATCCGCCGCGACACCAGCCCGGCGGCCTCGAGGCGGTCGATCCGCTTCGAGGCCGCCCCGGTGG
Source organism: uncultured Actinomycetota bacterium (assembly GCA_963791175.1). Lineage (GTDB taxonomy): Bacteria > Actinomycetota > Actinomycetes > Propionibacteriales > Nocardioidaceae > Nocardioides. The sequence goes on along the minus strand of CAWBRC010000001.1, from coordinate 2,043,772 downwards.
TCACCATCGTGTAGCGGGCCAGCTCCCCCGGCGCCAGCTCGTACGGCGACCCCGCCCGCCGCAGCGCGGCCAGGACGTCGAACTCCCCCTCCCCCAGCCCGTGCCGGCGGAACTCCACGTCGAGCTCCTCCCGGAGCCGGTCCGCCAGCCGGTGCAGCCGGCCGTAGATGCCCTGGGGTGAGACGTCGAGGTCCGGCCGCTCGCGCACCCACTGCTGCTGGATCCGGCCGACGTGATCGAGATCATCCGCCACGTCCCGGAATATATCTTCCCCGGAAGGCATTATCCCTTCCATGGAAGCGAAATGGCTCGCCGTGACCGCGGTCGCCCCCGTTGCCTGGGGAGCGAACTACGTGGTCACCCGGCAGCTCCTGCCCGTCGATGCACCCCTGTGGGGCTCGGCGTTCCGCGCCCTGCCCGCCGGCCTGGTGCTCCTCGCCGTGGCCCGCACCCTTCCCCGCGGGGTCTGGTGGCTGCGCTCGGCGGTGCTCGGCACGCTCAACATCGGCGCCTTCTTCCTCCTCGTCTACGTCGCCGCCCAGCTCCTGCCCTCGAGCGTGGCCGCCTCGGTGATGGCCCTGGCCCCGCTGGCCATGGCCGGCTTCGGCTGGCTGCTCCTGGACGAGCGGCTCTCGGGCCGGGTCCTGGCCGGCGCCCTCGCCGGGATCGTCGGGGTGCTGCTCGTCGTGGGCGGTGCCACCGGCGGCATCGACCCGCTCGGCGTGGCCGCCTCGCTCACCGCCCTCGTGCTCTCCTGCGCCGGCGCGGTGCTGGGCAAGCGTTGGTACGACGGCACCCCGCTGGTCGCGATGACCGCGTGGCAGCTGGTCCTCGGCGGGCTGGTGCTCGGGGTCGCTGCGGTCGCTCTCGAGGGCGCGCCGCCCGCGCTGGACGCGGGCTCCGCGGCGGGCTTCGCGTTCACCAGCCTGGTCGCCACCGCGCTCGCCTACCTCTGCTGGTTCGGCGGGCTGGCCCGCCTCCGGGCCGCCACGGTCGGCGCGGTCGGGCTGCTCAACCCGGTGACCGGCGTGCTCCTCGGCGCCCTGGTGGCCGGCGAGACGCTCACCCCGGCCCAGCTGGCCGGCATCCTCCTGGTGCTCGGCGGCATCCTGGCAGCGTCCTGGACCCCGTCCCGCCCTCCCCTGGCCGCGGTGGAGCGGGAGCCGGAGCTCGTCGCCGCGTAGCTCGGGGCCAGCGACCCGGCGGCAGTGCGACAGGCTGCCGGAGACGTCTAGTCTCCCCGCATGGCAACGGTGCGCGAGAGCGGCAAGGGCGCCCTGGTCGTGGTGGACGTGCAGGTCGGGGTGGTCGACGGTGCGTGGGAGGCCGACCGGGTGGTCGGCAACGTCGCCCGGGCGGTCGAACGCGCCCGCGGTGCCGGCGTCCCCGTCGTGTGGGTGCAGCACCAGGACGACGAGCTGGTCCGGGACACGCCGGCCTGGCAGTGGGTGCCCGAGCTGGTCCCGGCCGCGGGCGAGGCCCGCGTCTTCAAGGAGTACAACTCCTCCTTCGAGCGCACCACCCTCGACGACGAGCTGGCCCGGCTCGACGTCTCCCACCTGGCGCTGGCCGGCGCAGCCACGAACTGGTGCATCCGTGCGACGGCGTACGCCGCCCTCGAGCGCGGCTACGACCTCACCCTCGTCGACGACGCGCACACCACCGGCGGCGACCACGCTCCCGACGTCGTCGACGACCTCAACACGGTGATGCGGTGGGTGTCCTACGCCGACGTCAGCAACACCACGGCGTCGGCCGAGGGGCTCGACTTCTCCGCGCTGGCATGACCACCGTCGCCCTCGACCGGGTCGCGCACCTGGTCCGGGTCCCGGTGCGGCTCGGCGGTGACGACCTGCGCTTCCTGGTCGACACCGGGATCGGCGTCAGCGTGGTCGGCACCCGCGTCGCCGCACGTCCGGACGTGCTCGACCTCGGCCGGACGTTCGCCGGGCGCCGGATGTCCGGCCAGGTCGTCGAGGCGCCGCTCGTCCGGCTGCCGGAGCTGGCGGTCGGTGACCACGTCGTCCACGACGGACTGGTCGGAGCGGATTTCCTCTACCCCTACCGGTTCTCCTTCGACCTGGCCGGCGAGCGGATGGTGCTCGGACCGCTCAGCTGACCCGGGCCTCCAGGACCGCGAGATCGCGCTCGGCGAAGCGCCGGTGCCACCACTCCTCGTCGAGCACCGCGTGGAGGCAGCGCGGCACCCGGTAGCTGCCCGCCTCGGGGTAGCCCGGGCCGGTCACCGCGACCTCGGACCCCAGCAGCTCGTCGGTGAGCCCGTCGAAGAACCGGCGGGCGACGGCCAGCCGGTCCTCCCTCAGCGCCAGCACGTGGTCGAGCGCCGGCCGGGCGTCCGCGTCGTGGGGCACCCCCTCGAGGTCGGGCATCTCGTCGTGCGGCAGGTCGAGCGGGTCGTAGTCGGTCTCACCGAGCACGGCCCGCCGCAGCCACGCGTCGTGCACGAAGAGCAGGTGCCGCAGCGTCTCGACGAACGACCACTCACCGTCCACCCGCTCGTGCAGCAGCTCCTCCGGCAGCGCCCGGGCCCGGTCGACCGTGCCCGCCCACTGCTCCTCGAGCAGCGGCCAGACCGCGCGGTAGCCCTCGGCGTCGTCGGGGGTCAGCATCGGGTACTCGGGATGCCGGCGGGCCAGCTCCGCGCGCCAGAGGGGCACCACGTCGATGCCGTTGAGGACCAGCTCCTCGAACCCTCCGTCGACGACCAGCCGCTCGGCCCACGCGCCCCTGATCTCCGCACCGCGCAGCAGGACGTTGCGGAACCGGGCTCCCGTGAGGTCGACGTCCTCGAACGTCGAGCCGGTCAGGTCCTCGTGCGCGAAGTCGACCATCCCGCGAGCATCCCAGCCGCCACGGACGGTGTCAGGGCCGCCGGTGTGGGACGCCAGCCGGTGCACCTGACCCGTTCGGACTACGTGCCCGACGGTCGACCGGTCCGAATCCGGCGACACACCCCGGGGGTGCGCCCGTTCTGCGCACGGACGTCGGTGAGAACTGCCACCGTCGAGATCAACCTCACCAGTCCAGGAAGGAGGTGGCACCGATGTGGGACACCGTCCAGACCAACGACACGCACCTCTCGCACGACATGCCGTGCCCGCGCTGCGGCCACGCCTTCCACACCTTCCTGCGGTGTGACGAGCAGTGCGACTGCGAGCCCGCGGTCCTGCCCGGCGAGCAGTCGCTGCTCACCGCCTGAACCAGCCGCCGCATCGCGGGGGCGATTCGGAACCCCCGGGTGCCCGGGGAAGACCGGCCGCTCAGGTCGGTACGTCGACCTCCGCCACCGTGCGCAGCGTCGCGTACGTCGGCCGGCCGTCGCGCACCTCACCGCCGGACCAGCGGAAGCGCAGCCGGTCGTCGAGCAGCTCGAGCACGGCCAGGTTGTTGTCGTACCAGGGGCCGCTGGTGAGCTCCCAGCGCAGCGGTGAGCGCGGCACCTTGCCGGCCAACAGGCGGCCCGTCGGCCGGGCCTTCCCCATGGCCGCGGCCCGGATGAAGACCTTCATGAACTGCGGGAGCGGGTTGCGGATCGGCGAGCACGTCGCCTGCAGCACCCGGCTGGTCAGCTGCACGCCGGACGCCGGGTCGGCCCAGGCCTCCGCGACATAGCTGTGGTGCACGTCGCCGGAGAGGAACGTCACCGTCCGCGGCGCCCGGCCGCGGGCCCCCGACCCGACCTCGACGGTCATCCTGGCCAGGTCGACGAACCCCTCCTGGAACGCCGCCCAGTGCTCGAGGTCCGCGGTCTTCCGGACCCACTCGCCGAACCGGCCTGCCCGCTTCCCGAACCGGCCCTGGGCCAGCGCCTCGCTGAGCGCCTCGGCGTGGTGCAGCGCCGGCGCCAGCAGGACGGGCAGCGACGTCCCGATCAGCAGGTGGTCGACGTCGCCCTGCATCCGCTCGTCGAGCCAGGCCAGCTCCTGGTCGTCCAGCATCGACCGCTGGTCGGGCTGGAGCACCCGGGCGGCGCGCGAGTCGACCACGACGAGGCGGGCCTGGGTGTCGAAGTCGCGCGAGAAGCTCCAGCGGTAGGTCTCCGGCCGCTGGTCGGCGTCGTCGGCCAGCCGGTCGACCGCCTCGGTCAGGTCGAGCTCGCCCTCCCCGTCGTAGGTCGCGACCCGCTGCCACAGCGGGTCCTGGGCCCGGTCGTCGGGCCCGAGGTTGCCCAGGTGCTGGTGGACCCAGTAGGAGCCGAGGCCGGCGACGATCCGCTCGTGCCACCAGTCGGTGGCCTCCATCTCCAGCCGCCAGTCGTGGCTGGTGTTCCAGTCGTCGCGGATGTCGTGGTCGTCGAAGATCATCGCGCTCGGCAACGTGGACAGCAGCCAGCGGTTCGCCGGATCGCTCCAAGCGAGGCGGTAGAGGTGGGCGTACTCCTGGTAGTCCTTGAGCTCGGTCCACGGCGGCTCCGAGGGGTCGCGACGGGCCGCGATGAACTCCTTCATCTTGGGGCTGGTGTCGTCGGCGTACACCTGGTCGCCGAGGAAGACGACCAGGTCCGGCCACGGGTCCGGGTCGCCGGTCAGCCCCGCCATCCGCAGCGCGAACGCGCGGAGGGCGTCGACGCCGAACTGGGCGTTGCCCTCCTCGTCGTGGGAGACGCTGACGCGGCACGAGCCGAAGGCGAGCCGCAACGGCTTCCCGGGCCGCAGGGTCGGGATCACCGAGGGCGGGAACTCGGCGAACGCCGGGTCGTCGGACGGCCACACCTGCTCGCCGTCGACGAGCACGCGGTACGGCGTGGGGGTGCCCTCGGGCAGCCCGGTGACCTCGACGAGCGCGTAGTGGTGCCCGTGCACGGCGAAGGTCCGGGCGCCGGCGGAGACGGTTGCCGGCCTCGACCACCACCTGCGCCGGGTCCGCGGTCTCCACCCAGACGGTCGCGGTCGTCGCGTCGACGTAGCGCAGCAGCGGCCCGAGGCGCAGGGGTCCCTCGGGCAGGTCGTCGTTGCTCACTGGCGCGCCTCCTCTGCAGCGATGATGCGTTCGACCTCCCGGATCGAGTCGGGTGTCGAGGTGTGCACCACGCCGTGGACGCCGAGCCCCCGCGCGGCCTCCACGTGGCCCTCGACGTCGTCCAGGAAGACCACCTCGGAAGGCAGTACCCCGAGACGCCGGGCAGCCAGCCGGAAGATCTCCGGGTCGGGCTTGGCCAACCCCACCTCGTGGGAGTAGACGATGTCGTCGGTGATCGCCTCGAAGCCCCAGACCCGCTCGGCCTCGCGCGCGCCCGGGCCGGAGTTGGACACGATCCCGGTCCGGCGGGCCGGCCGCTGAGCGGCGAACCAGTCGAACAGCTCGCGGTCCAGCTCGCCGACGTACCAGCGCCAGAAGTCGGCCACCAGCTCGTCGGTCTGCTCCTCGGAGAGCGCGAGCTGTCGCTGCCAGTGGGCGCGGACCTCGGCCTCGCTGACCCCGCCGAGGACGGCGTCGCCGGGCAGGGTCGCGGCCGCGGCGTGCACGGCTCCGGGCTCGAGGCCGTGCCGCCGCTCGAACGGCGCCGGGAACACCGCGTCGTCGATCACCTCGAGCACCGAGCCGATGTCGAGGACGACGGCCCTGATCACGGGGCGGTCACGGGTTGATCTGGACCTTGATGGCGCGCCGCTCGTCCATGGCGCGGTAGCCCTCGGCGACCTCGTCCAGCGGCAGCGACGCGTCGAAGACCCGGCCGGGGTCGATCCGGCCGCTCAGCACCAGGTCGAGCAGCTCGGGGAGGTAGCGGCGCACCGGCGCCATGCCCCCGGCCAGGCCGATGTTCTTCACGAACATCCGACGCAGCGGGAGCTCGACACCGTGGGGTACGCCGACGAAGCCGACCGTGGACCCGGGCCGGGCCACCGCGAACGCCGTTCCCATCGCGTCGTCCGTGCCGACGCACTCCAGCACGGCATCGGCGCCGACACCATCGGTGACGTCCTTGACCCGCGCGGCGCCCTCCGCGCCGCGCTCCTCGACGAGGTGGGTGGCGCCGAAGTCGGTGGCGATCCGCTGCCGGGGTTCGTGGCGCGACATCGCGACGATCGTCTCCGCGCCCATGACCGAGGCGGCCAGCACGCCGCACAGGCCGACCGCGCCGTCGCCGACCACGACGACCTTGGCCCCCGGTCGCACGCCGGCCGAGACCGCCGCGTGCCAGCCGGTGGCCATGACGTCGGTGAGCGCGAGCAGCGACGGGTACGACGCCGGGTCGGGCGTGCCGTCGGTCCGCACGAGGCTGCCGTCGGCCTGGGCGACCCGCGTGTACTCCGCCTGCCCGCTGGCCGTCCCGTCGACGTTCACGCAGGCGGACTGCATGCCGGCCAGGCAGTGCGGGCAGGTGTTGTCGCAGTGGCAGAAGGGCACGACGACGAAGTCGCCGGCCGAGAACTGCGACACCTCGCTCCCGACCTCGACCACCTCACCGATGCACTCGTGGCCGATCGTGGACCCGGCCTCGATGGGATTCTCACCGCGGTAGGGCCAGAGGTCGGAGCCGCAGATGCAGCCCGCGGCGACCTTGACGATCGCGTCGGTGGGCTGCTCGAGGACCGGGTCGGGGACCTCTTCCACGCGGATGTCCCGGGGCCCGTGGATCGTCGTGGCACGCATGGTGGCATCCTTGCAGTGGCCCGAATCGCCGGTCTCGCGCTGGCTTGCGGTATCTCACATATGAGTTACCGTGGTCGCATGAACGAGGGGTACAAGGGCCGGATCGGGAGCATCATCCGCGACGCGCGCAAGCACCGCGGGCTCACCCAGCAGCAGCTGGCGGAGCGGCTCAGCACCAGCCAGAGCGCGATCAACCGGATCGAGAAGGGTCACCAGAACCTCTCCCTCGACATGCTGGCCCGCATCGGCTCGGCCCTCGACTCCGAGATCGTCGCGCTCGGCGCCGGCCCCACCCATCTGCGGGTCACCGGGCCGACCACGCTCTCCGGGGCCATCGACGTCAAGACCTCCAAGAACGCCGGGGTCGCGCTGCTGTGCGCCACGCTCCTCAACCGCGGCCGCACCACCCTGCGCAAGGTCGCCCGCATCGAGGAGGTCAACCGGCTGCTCGAGGTGCTCAACAGCCTCGGTGTCCAGACCCGCTGGCTCAACGACGCCAACGACCTCGAGATCGTGCCGCCCAAGGAGCTCGATCTGGGCTCGATCGACGAGACCGCCGCGCGGCGGACCCGCTCGATCATCATGTTCCTGGGCCCGCTGCTGCACCGCGAGGACGTCTTCGAGCTGCCGTACGCCGGCGGCTGCAACCTCGGCACCCGCACCGTCGAGCCGCACATGTACGCGCTGCGGCCCTTCGGCCTCGAGGTCAAGGCCACCGACGGTCAGTACCACGCCCAGGTCAACCGGGCCATCGAGCCCGAGGCGCCCATCGTGCTGACCGAGCGCGGCGACACCGTCACCGAGAACGCCCTGATGGCGGCCGCGCTGCACCCGGGCACCACCGTGATCCGCAACGCGTCGTCCAACTACATGGTCCAGGACCTCTGCTTCTACCTGCAGAAGCTGGGCGTCACGGTCGAGGGCGTCGGCACCACCACGCTCACCGTGACCGGCTGCCGGGACATCGACGTCGACGTGGACTACGCCCCCAGCGAGGACCCCATCGAGGCGATGTCGCTGCTCGCGGCCGCGATCGTCACCCAGTCCTCCATCACGATCCGCCGGGTCCCGATCGAGTTCCTCGAGATCGAGCTGGCCACCCTGGGCGAGATGGGCTTCCAGCACAGCCGCTCCGAGGAGTACGTCGCCAGCAACGGCCGCACCCGGCTGGTCGACATCACCACCCAGGCCTCGGAGCTGCACGCCCCGCTGGACAAGATCCACCCGATGCCGTTCCCGGGCCTCAACATCGACAACCTGCCGTTCTTCGCGGTGATCGCCGCGGTGGCCGAGGGCCAGACGCTCCTCCACGACTGGGTCTACGAGAACCGCGCGATCTACCTCACCGAGCTCAACAAGCTCGGCGGCCAGGTCAAGCTGCTCGACCCGCACCGGGTGATGATCGAGGGCCCGACCCACTTCTCGGGCGCCGAGATCGTCTGCCCGCCGGCCCTGCGTCCGGCCGTGGTGATCCTGCTGGCCATGCTGGCCTCCAAGGGCACCTCGGTGCTGCGGTCGACCTACGTCATCCACCGCGGCTACGAGGACCTCGCCGAGCGGCTCAACGAGCTCGGCGCCAACATCGAGCCGTTCCGCGACATCTGATCGACCCGAGGGTCAGAACAGCGTCTCCACCCACGCGCGGGCCGGCGCCTTGGCGGCCGGCGGCGCGGTCATGTCGGCGGTGATCTTGGGCATCGGCATCGTGTGCTGACCGGCGTGCCGGTGCCAGTCCTGCTCGGCCTCGACGAGGCTGCCCAGGTCGGCGCGGCGGAGGAAGACGCCGTGGCCCTCCGGGCACGAGCTGATCTCGCCGTCGCCGAGCGGACGGGTGTCCATCGCGACGTGGCAGACGGGGCAGCTCAGCTCGGGGTCGGCGTCCATGCTCCGACGGTACCGGCTGAGCCGTCCTCGTCACTCGACCAGGCCGTCCCGTCAGCGCGCCCACCCCTCGACACCCGCCGGGCTGTGCGGCACGGCGTCGGCCCGCTCGGCCTGGCGCTCGGCCACCCGGGGCGAGACTCGGGACTCCTGCTGCTGCCCAGCAGCCTGGCGCACAGAGGCGGCCGGGCTGGTGTCGCTGCCCTCGGAGCCACAGGCCGTGGCGCCGAGGCACAGCGCGGCGCAGACGGTGGCGAGGGTGAGAGCGTGGTGGGTGTTCATCATGGACCTCCTGTCAGCGACCCGCCGTCCGGGTCGGTGTCAGGACGGTCGAGCACCGCGCTCCTGTCGCGCTGGAACGCCGCTGAAACGACCGTCCGGTCCACCGAACGCGCCTGCGCCGTACCCATCCCGCTTCCCCGGTGCGAGACTCGCGCTGTACCGCGACGCCGGGTCGGCGAGGGGGCGAGCGCATGTCGGGTCCCATCTCGCCGGACGGCTCCCGCCTCCACGTGGTGCTGCTCGGAGCCTTCGACGTGCAGGTCGACGGCCGGTCGGTCGGACCAGCGGGCCCGCGACGCCGCGGGCTCCTGGCGCTCCTCGCGCTCGAGGCGGGGCACGTGGTCCCGGTCGAGACGCTGGTCGACCGGTTGTGGGGCGACGACTCGCCGGCCTCGGCGACGAACGTCGTCCAGACCTACGTCTCGACCTGGCGGTCCGTGCTGGGAGGACGCCAAGGCCCGCTGCGGACGGTGGGCGCCGGGTACCGCCTGGACCTGGACGAGGACCAGGCCGACCTGATCCGGTTCCGGGCTCTCGTGCGCTCCTCGCGCCGGGCCCGGCCCGAGGCGGCGGAGCAGGCCCTCGACGAGGCCGTGTCCCTCTGGCGGGGGCCCGCGCTCGCCGACCTCGCCGGCGAACCCTTCCACGCGCGGGTGGCCGAAGGTCTGGAGGACGAGCGAGCCCGCGCCGTGGAGGCGTGGGCCGAGGCAGCCCTCGGGGTCGGGCGGGCGCCTGCCTTCGTGCTCGACCGGCTCCGGGCGCTGCGGGACTCGCACCCGCTCCGTGAGAGCACCGCAGCACTGACCATGTGGGCCCAGGTGGCCTCGGGGAGTCCCTCGGAGGCGCTGCAGACCTACGAGGAGGTACGACGCGCCCTGCGTGAACAGCTGGGTGTCGATCCGTCCTCAGTGCTGCGCGAGATGCACGGCCGGGTCCTGCGCTCCGACCCCACGCTCGACGCGGCTCGGGCCGAGGAGCCGCTCCCGGCGCCGCCGACCAGCGTGGGCTGGGCGGACCCGCTCTACGGGCGGGACGAGGACGTGGTCCAGGTCATCGGCCTGTTGGACGAACGAGGTCTCGTGACCCTCACGGGGCCGGGTGGCGCGGGGAAGACGCGACTCGCCGTCGAGGTCTTGAACAGGAGCACGGCGATCGGCGGTGCCGGTTGGTTCGTCGACCTGGCGCCGGTCCGGGACGAGGTGCTCATCGCCTCGACCGTGGCGTCCGCCGTCGGGGCGCAGGCGTCCGCCGGGACCGACCCGGCCGCCGCGCTGATCGCCCGGATGGCCAGTGCCGAAGGCCTGCTGGTCCTCGACAACCTCGAGCACCTGGCCACTGTCGCGGACCTCGTCGCGCACCTCCGGGCGACCTGCCCACGCGTCCGGCTGCTGGTGACGTCCCGTCAGGGTCTGGGCATCGCGGGCGAGCGGCAGTACCCGGTCCCGCTCCTCGCCGTGCCCGACGAAGGTGCGGCCCGGGACGGCGGCGCTCGTGCCCTCGAGATGATCGACGGGGTACGGCTCCTGGTCGACCGCGCGACGGCGGCAGATCCGACGTTCCGCGTGACGGACGACAACGCCGCAGCCGTCGCCACGATCGTGCGGCGCCTCGACGGACTCCCGCTGGCGATCGAGATCGCGGCGCCGTGGCTCCGGTTGCTCACCCCCGAGGCGCTCGTCGAGCGGGTCTCGGCCGCCGGCCTCGACCTCGCTGCCGCCCGGAACGACCTGCCCGAGCGGCAACGCACCCTGCGCAGCACCATCGACTGGAGCTACGACCTGCTGACCGCGGCCGAGCAGGCCGTGTTCCGTCGGCTCGGCGTCTTCGTGGGCAGCTTCTCGCTCGTGGCGGCCGAGGAGGTGTGCGCCAGCGACGATGTGGAGCGGGCGGCCGTGGCCGAACACCTGCTCTCGCTCGTCGATCGCCATCTCGTCCGCCCGGTGACGACGCTGGACGGACGACGGCGGTTCCGTCTGCTGGAGACCGTGCGCGAGTTCGCGGCCGAACGTCTGGACGCAGGACCCGAGCGCGACGACGTCCAGGACCGCCACGTGGCCTTCGTGTCGCGTTGGGCCGCTGAGCTGGCCGCGCACAGCGAGGGGCCGGACTCCGCGGCCTGGCTCACCGAGGCGGTCGCCGAGGCGGACAACCTCCGAGCGGCGCTCCGATCGATGGAGCAACGCGGCGACCACGAGGCGCTCCTGCAGCTGGCGGTCGACTCGATGGTGATCTGGTTCGAGGCCGGCCACGAGGACGAGGGCGAGAGACGCCTCCGAGCGGCTCTTGCTGCCGCGGGGGCCGACGCCCCGGCCCGCGCCATCGGGCTCACCTACTGGGCCTGGCTCCGCGCGACCCTGGACCGGGCGGGCGCGGCTGCCGCCGCGCTGGAGGCGCTCGACCTCGCTCGATCGGCCGGTGACCCCCTCGTGGAGGCCTTCGCGCAGCAGACGCTGGGTGACACGCTCGACGACCCTGCCGCGGCCGTGGCGGCCAGCCACGCCGTCTTCGAGGCGGCCGAGCGGTCGGCAGGCCGACCCGTCCGCTACGGTCCCACCGCGCCGGATGCGGTCCGCTGTGGCGCGAGCGCGAGCATCGCTGCGTCGTGGGCGGACCGGTCACTGGACACGGCGCTGACGTGGCAACGCGACGCGCTGCGCCTGGCCGAGCTGGAAGGCGACCGGAGGATCACGGCCGTCAACGCCGCTCGCCTCGCGCACCAGCACCTGCTCGTCGGGGACACGGAGGCAGCGGGGGTGTTGCTGGACCGCGCGCGGGTCCTGGTCTCCGCTCACGTCACCGCCCGGTGGGAGGACATCGTGGCGTTCGCCGAAGCCGAGCTCGCGATGCACCTCGGCCGGTTCGCCGAGGCTGAGCGCCAGCTCACCGTGCTCGTGGACCGCGCCGTGGCCGGCGGCCGCCAGCTGCATGCACGACTCGGCTCGCTGCTGCTCGCCGACCTGTTCACGCATCTCGAGCGGTTGGACGCGGCGGAGCAGGTCCTCGACCGCCTCGCCGGGATGCCGGGTGCCTTGGACGGGTTCCCGGCGACGGCCGCGGTCGAGGTCCGTCGCGCGCGGCTCGACCGCCTCGCCGGCAGGAGGGACGCCGCCGTGGGACGGCTCGACGCCGTGGAGCCACGCCTGCCGGCCGATCGCCTCCCACCCGCCGCGGTGCTGTTGCACGTGGAGCGCATCCTGCTGACCTGCACGGCACAGGATCGCCGTACACGTGAGGACCGACTCTCCGCGGCACTGTCCGGCACCGGAGTCCGGCTCCCGCCGTGGGAGGACGCCGCACTGGTCCGGGCTGACCACTGACTCGGCGTCACCGTGCTCGCCCGGGCGAGCGCAGCGGGGGTGCATACTGCGCAGCGTGACGGCGCCCGTGACCGGCTTCGCCTACCTCGACGAGGTGGCCGGCGACCCGTCCGGCGTCCTCGCCTTCGCCCACCGGGGCGGCGCCTACCACCCCGAGATCGAGGGGCTCGAGAACACCCTGGCGGCGTTCAAGCACGCGGTCTCGCTCGGGTACGACTACCTCGAGACCGACGTCCACGTGACCCGCGACGGCGTGCTCCTCGCCTTCCACGACGCCGTCCTCGACCGGGTGACCGACCTCGAGGGGGCCATCGCCGAGCTGACGCTCGAGGAGGTCCGCAAGGCCCTGGTCGGCGGCCGCGAGCAGGTCCCCACGCTGGCCCAGCTCTTCGACGAGTTCCCGCGGGCCCGGTTCAACATCGACCTCAAGTCCGACGGCGGAGTGCCCGCCCTGGCGGAGTTCGTCGAGCAACGCGGCGCGTGGGACCGGGTGCTGGTCGGTTCCTTCAGCCCGCAGCGGCTCGCCGCGTTCCGGCGCCTCACCGGCCACCGGGTGCCCACGTCCGCCACCCCGATCGAGGTGGTTGTCTTCCGCTTCGTCCCCAGCGCCCGGGTGGCCGACTGGCTGACCCGCCGGCGCGTCGCTGCCTTCCAGATCCCCCACCGGAGGGGACGCTGGACCGTCGCCAGCGCCGGGCTGGTACGGCGCGCGCACGCCACCGGCAAGCACGTCCACGTCTGGACGATCGACGACCCGGAGGAGATGCGGGCCCTCCTCGACCGCGGCGTCGACGGGCTGTTCACCGACCGGACCGACCTGCTCAAGGACGTGCTCACCGAGCGCGGCCAGTGGAGGGACTGAGCGTGACGACACCGACCGGGTTCGCCGACCTCGGCCCGCTCAACCGGGCCAGGGAGCAGAAGGCCTGGTACTGGTACGACTGGGCCAACTCGGCGTACTACACGACGGTCCTGTCGGTGCTGTTCGCGCCGTACATGATCACGGTCGCGGGCCGGGCGGCCGGCTGCGGCGAGGACGCGGACGACACCTGCAACAAGACCGTGAGCGTGCTGGGGCTGCACCTGGCCGCCGGCTCGCTGCCGTTCTACCTGACCAGCTTCGCCACGATCCTGAGCGCGTTCATCCTGCCGGTCGTCGGCGCCATGGTGGACCGCTCGCCGCGCAAGAAGGTCCACATGGCCGGCTTCGCCTGGGCCGGCGCGTTCTTCGCCTCGCTGCTCTTCTTCATGCAGGGCGACAACTGGCAGCTCGGCCGCCTTCGCGATCGTGTGCAGCAGCGTGCTCGCCGGCTGCTCGCTGGTCAGCTACTACGCGATCCTCGTCGACATCTCCACCGAGGACGAGCGGGACCGCGTCTCCTCGCGCGGCTGGGCGTTCGGCTACCTCGGCGGCGGCACTGCTCCTGCTCCTCAACCTGGTCGTCGTGCTCGGTCACGACGCCCTCGGGCTCGGGACCGAGCTGGCCGTCCGGATCTCGCTGCTCTCGGCCGCGGTCTGGTGGGCCGGGTTCACGATCATCCCGTTCGTACGGCTGCGCAACCGCGCGCCGCTCTACGTCGTGGAGGAGAGCGGCGGGCTGGTCTCGCGCAGCTTCGGGCAGCTCTGGGCCACGCTCAAGGAGCTGCGCAACTACCCGATGACGCTGACCTTCCTGGTCGCCTACGTCTTCTACAACGACGGCATCCAGACCGTGATCTACGCCGCGTCGACGTACGGCTCGAAGCAGCTGGAGTTCGGGGACTCCGTGCTGATCGCGACCATCCTGCTGATCCAGTTCGTGGCCTTCGGCGGCGCACTCTTCTTCGGCCGGCTCGCGGCCCGGTACGGCGCCTACCGGGCGATCCTGGGGGGCACCTTCGCGTGGATGGTGATCGTGGTGGTGGCGATGTTCCTGCCGGCCGGGAACATCGCGCTCTTCCTGGTCGTGGGCGTGGCGATCGGCATCGTGCTCGGCGGCACCCAGGCGCTGTCGCGCTCGTTCTTCAGCCTGCTCATCCCCCGCGGCCGCGAGGGCGAGTACTTCGCGCTCTACAACGCCTTCGAGCGCGGCACGTCGTGGTTCGGCGTGCTGCTGTTCGGCGTGGTCTTCCAGGTCACCGGCTCCTACCGGCCGGCGATCGTCAGCGCTGATCGTCTTCTTCGTCCTCGGCGCGGTCTTCCTGATCCGGCTCGACCCCGCGCGCGGGATCGCCGAGGCGGGCAACGCCGTGCCCGAGCACGTCTAGACACCTCGGCCACCCGGCCGGGTGACTGTCCACCCCACTTGCCGGATGTGACCAGCCATCTGCAAGGATCGGCCTGACGGCTACTCGCCAGTACCGTGAGGAATCGCGGGAATCACCAGGGGCTGGGTACCGTTAGATCGATCGACGGCTGATTTGTCAACGGGTCACGAAAGCGAACCTGTGACTGGTTTGGACCGTCTCTCTTCATGTACGGGGAAACCACACCAAGTTTGGAGGTGCCTTCATGGCGGAGCGCACGCTACGCGGAGCGCGGCTGGGAGGCCAGAGCTTCGAGGACGAGCGCGGCATCGAGTTCGCGGCGCGGCAGCAGGTCGGCTATCGCTGCCCCCAGCGGCCACGAGTTCGAGATCACGATGTCGGTCGAGGCCGACATCCCGGCGGTCTGGGAGTGCCCGCGCTGCGGTGACGAGGCCGCTGAGCACGGCCGGCATCGAGCGCGAGGTCAAGGCCGAGAAGCCGGTCCGCACGCACTGGGACATGCTGCTCGAGCGCCGCTCGGAGAAGGAGCTCGAGGACATCCTCAAGGAGCGGCTCGAGCTGCTCCGCGGCGGGGAGATCGGCCCCGCGCACCTGCACCGCGCCAACGCGAAGAAGCGCAAGGCCTCCGCCTGAGGCCCTCGGCTACTCGTCGACCACCTCGCCCCGGATCACCGGCCCGTCAGGGCCGGGACCGGGGCGTCGTGCATCTCCACCGGGGAACGTCGTGCCGCCCGGCCCCAGGACCACGATCCGGCTCGCCACGACGCCGGGTCAGCAGCCCGCCGGAACGGCCGGCCGGGTGAACGGCAGGATCATCAGGATCCCGAACGCGTCGGTGACGAAGCCGGGCGCGAGCATCAGGGTGCCGCCGATCAGGATCAGCGCGCCGTCGGCGAGCTCGCGGGCCGGCATCCGGCCGCTGTCGAGCGCCTCGCGCAGTGCCTGCCAGGCCCGCGACGCCCTCGTGCTTGATCAGCCAGGTGCCGAGGATGCTGTCGAGGACGAGCAGCAGGATCGTCCACCACGGCCCGATCGCCTGGCCGACCTGGATGATGACGTAGATCTCGACCAGCGGGACGACGACGAACAGCGCGAACAGCAGCCAGACGAGCGCCGCGAGCGGCGTCGGGCCATCATGCGCCTCCCGTCGGACGCGCGCGCAGGAGCTGCTCCTGGCGCTCCCGCAGCCCCCACCGGGTGATCCGCCGCAGCGACTCGGTGGCCACCGCGCCGCTCATCTTGGAGTCGCCGCGGACCCGCTCGACGAACTCGATCGGCACCTCGCGGACGGTCAGGCCCGGCGCGCAGGCACCGCGTGACCAGGTCGGTCTGGAAGACGTAGCCGGTCGACTCGCACCGACGCCAGGTCGATCTTCTCCAGCGCGGTGCGCCGGAAGACGCCGGAAGCCCGCCGTCGCGTCGCGGACATCGATGCCGAGCAGCAGCCGGACGTAGAGGTTGCCGCCGCGCGAGAGCGCCTCGCGGCGCAGCGGCCAGTTGACCACCGAGCCGCCGGGGACCCAGCGGGACCCGATCACCAGGTCGGCTGCTCGAGCAGCGCCTCCAGCAGCCGGTGCAGCTGCTCGGGCTGGTGCGACCCGTCGGCGTCCATCTCGCCGATGACGTCGTAGCCCGGCCTCGAGCGCCCAGGCGAAGCCGGCGAGGTACGCCGCCCCGAGGCCGCCCTTGCGCGGGCCGGTGCAGCACGTGCACCGCCGGGTCGGCGGCGGCGAGCTCGTCGGCGATCGCGCCGGTCCCGTCGGGGGAGTCGTCGTCGACGACGAGCACGTCGACCTCGGGCTGCGGCGGCGCGCAGCCGGCCGACGAGCCAGCCGAGGTTGTCGGCCTCGTTGTAGGTCGGGCACGACCATGACGACCCGGCCGAGCGAGGACTCGCTCATGAGCCCTCCCACTGTCGATCGGCTCCGGCGACGGCTCGGTGCGCCTCGGCGCGACCGCGGCGGCCCGGTCGTCCTGCTCCCGACGACGATACGGGAGCAGCGCGACCAGCACGCCCGAGGATCGCCAGCCCCGCGGCGAGCCGGCCGGTCCACGGCCCGATCCGCATCGGCGGGGGTCAGCGCGTCGGTCGAGGCCGACCTGCTGCTGACCAGCACGGCCCGGGTGCGGATGTCGGCGGTCTCCACGACGTGCCCGTCCGGGGCGATGATCCCGGAGACGCCGTTGGTGGTGGCGACCGCGACCCAGCGCCCGGTCTCGATCGCCCGCAGCCGGGTGATCGCGAACTGCTGGTCGATCTGGTCGGTGTGGATGAACGTCGCGTTGCTGGTCTGCACGACCAGCAGCTCGGCGCCGTTGCGCAGCTGGGCCTGCAGGCCGTCGTCGTAGGCGATGTCGAAGCAGATCGCGTCGGCGACCTGCACGCCCGCCGATGTCGAGCGGCTCGCGCCGGGTGCCGCTGAGCATGTCCGCGGCCGACCTCGCGCAGCCGGTCGAAGAAGTTGTACGTCATGAAGACCGCGCGGAACGGGATGTACTCGCCGAACGGCACCGGGTGCCACTTGGTGTACCGGTCGCCGGCGCCGGTCTCCGGGTCCCAGACGATGCCCTGGTTGAGCACCTGGTTCGGGCCCGGCGTCGACGATCGCGCCGACCAGGATCGGGACGCCGATCGCCGAGCTCGCGGCCGCGGATCCCGGCGTTGGTCTCGGCGTCGTCGAACGGGTCGACGGCGGTGGAGTTCTCCGGCCAGAGCGACGAAGTCGGGCCGCGGCACCTCGCCGTCGTCGACCTGCCGGGCCAGGTCGACGGTCGCGTCGACGTGGTTCTGGGTGACCTGGCGGTAGTCGTAGAGGATGTCGTCGCCGTTGCCGGGGACGTCGCCCTGGACCGCGGCCACGGTGAGCGTGGCCGTCGGCGTGGGCCTGCCACGGCACCAGCGCGGGTACGGCGAGCAGCGGCGCACAGCGCGGCGAGGGACAGCCGCGGCCACCCGGCGCCTGCCCTCCCCCGCGACCGGTCCGGCGACCAGCCACGCGAGCAGCGCGCCCGATCAGGGCCAGCAGGAAGCTGACGCCGACCGCGCCGACGTACGGCAGCGCGTCGGCGACCGGGCGTGTCGACGACGCCGAAGGCGAGCCGGCCCCACGGCATCCCGCCGAGCGGCCAGCCGCTGCGCGCGACCTCCATGGTCGTCCACGCCGCGGCGAACCACAGCGGCCAGAGCCGGTGCCGCTGCAGCACCGCCGACACCGAGCCCAGGACGGCGTAGAAGAGCGTCTCCAGAGTGGACAGGGCGATCCAGGCGCTCACGCCGACGGCGCGCATCCAGAAGATGTGGGTGAAGTAGAAGGCCGCGCCGAAGGCCAGCCCGACCACGAACGCGCGGCGCGCGGTGCAGCCCGCGGGTGGTCGAGCACGAAGCCGGCCACGGCCACCGGGATCACCCAGGCGGCCGCGACGGGCTCGAACGCCAGCGGAGAGCAGCAGCCCCGCACACGGCCGCGAGGAGGCTCCGCCTCAGCACACCCCAAAAGTACTGGACGCGCGGCGTTGCCGCGGCAGAAGGGGCCGGAGGGGTCCCGCACGCCTTCGGTCCAGCCCGGAGCGCGACCGGCTGCCGCGATCGGGCTGTTGTCTAGGGGGTGCGGGCCCCTCCGTGCCCTGCTCTCGCGGTGAGCACCGGACTCCGGGGTCGCAGGGTCGGCAGGGATGGCACGTCACCCTCGACCCGACGACCCCGAGGACCGGCGCTCCCGCCACGATCTGCATGAGCGGACGGCGCTACCCAACTCCCCTGCGCGGCCTCCTCGTCAACACCCCGCTGACCTGCGCGAACGCGAGAAGGCGCAGGTCAGGAGCCACGCCCGAGTTCACCCGGAATTCACGGAAATTCTCGGCCCGTCGGCGTGTCGCGGTGCGGTCGGCGGTCCGGGAGCCCGCCGCGGTCTCAGTCCACGGGCGGTGGGACGACGACGGTGCCGGTGGCGGTGGTCGCCAGCAGCGGCTCGGCGAGCATGCGCGGCGGCGCCGGGCCGCTCGTCGGTCGGCTCGCCGCGGGCGACCACGTGGACCGCGAAGTCGAGGGTCCGCGAGCGGGTGCCGACGCGGGTCAGCGTGCACGTGACCTCGAGGACGTCGCCGGCCCGCACGGGGGCCACGGAACTGCACGTCGGAGTACGACGCGAACAGCCCCTCGTCGCCGTCGGTGCGGATGCACATCTCGGTGGCCACGTCGCCGAACAGCTTGAGGCTGTAGGCGCCGTCGACCAGGTTGCCGGCGTAGTGGGCGTCGGAGTACGGCACGTAGCGGCGGTGCACGACGGTGGTGCCGACTTCTGCCCCGCTCCGGGCCGGGTCACGCCGCGACCTTCGCCGGGGCGAGCCGGTGGACGAGGAACGAGGCGACCTCGCCGGGCGTGGTGCCGCGGCTGAAGACCCGGTCCACGCCGAGCTCGCCGGCCATCGTCTCGTCGAAGCGCGGCCCGCCGACGACCAGCAGCGGCCGGCGGTCGGCCGGGTAGGCCTCGCGGAACGCCGCCGACATCTCGCGGGTGTTGAGCAGGTGCGCGTCGCGCTGGGTGACCACCTGCGAGACCAGCACGGCGTCGGCCTTCTCGGCCCGGGCCCGCTCGACGAGCTGCGGCACCGAGACCTGGGCGCCGAGGTTCACGACCTTGAGCTCGCGGTAGTACTCGAGCCCCTTCTCCCCCGCGAACCCCTTGATGTTGAGGATCGCGTCGATGCCGACGGTGTGGGCGTCGGTGCCGATGCACCCGCCGACGACCACCAGCCGGCGGCGCAGCGCGCGCTTGACCGCGGCGTTGACCTCCTTGGGGGTGAGCAGCGGGTAGTCGCGCTCGACGACCTCGACCTTGCTGGTGTCGACGAGGTGGTTGACCCGCCCGTAGACGACGAAGAAGGTGAAGTCGGGGCCCATCGGCTTGGCTGTGCACGACCAGCGCCGGGTCCATGCCCATCTTGTTGGCCAGCTGCACCGCGGCGCCCTCGGCCACCTTGGAGTGCGGCACCGGGCAGCGTGAAGCTCAGCTGCACCATGCCGTCGCCGGTGGTGTCGCCGTACGGCCGGACGATGCTCACGACAGTGCCTTCCTTTCGTGGTTTCGAGACGGTTGCTGCGCAACCTCCTCAACCATCGGCGCATCGGTGGGTGAAGCAGGTTGCGCAGTGCGCTCCTCGACCATCGGCGCATCGGTGGTTGAGGAAGGCGCGCCAGCGCCTGTCTCGAACCCCCGATCACGACTCCTCCAGCAGCTCGGTGGCCGGGTTGTAGTAGGCGCTCGACTTCTTCGCGACGCCGTCGAGGCCGCGGCCGGCGTCGGCCGGGCGCTGCATCAGGCCGAAGGTGCCGTCGGCGATGGCGTCGAGCAGGCCGCCGGGTGCTGCTCCTTGTCCACGATCCGCGTCGAGCAGGTCGATGGTCTCCCCCAGCACCTGGCGGGCCCGGTTGGCGATGAACCCGTCGGGGGCCGGCCGGAAGTCCTCGTGCAGGTCGCCGGTGGCGTCGAGGACGTAGCGGACGTTCTGCAGCGCGAGGTCGCGGTCGGAGAGCCACGGGGTCACCACGGCCTCGGTCATCATCCCGACCAGCAGGATGCCCTGGCCGGTCAGCGAGCCGACCAGGTTGAAGAACCCGTCGAGCAGGTAGCCGCGGAACACGTCGCCGGTCATGTGCCGCGTCGGCGGCATCCACTTCAGCGGCGCGTCCGGGAACAGCTCGCGGGCCAGCAGCGCGTGGGCGAGCTCGAGCCGGAACGAGTTCGGCAGGTCGGGGTCGATCTCGAAGGCGTGGCCGAGGCCGAGCTGCCAGTCCTCGAGCCCGGCCTCCTTGGCGAAGTACTCGTTGAGCAGCTGGCTGGTGGTCACCGTGTGCGCGGCCTCGACCGCGTCGGCGGTGGTGAGGTAGTTGTCCTCGCCGGTGTTGATGATGATCCCGGCGCGGGCGTGCACCTGGCGGCTGAACCGCTGGTCGACGAAGGTGCGCACCGGGTTGATGTCGCGGAAGAGGATCCCGTACATCGAGTCGTTGAGCATCATGTCGAGCCGCTCGAGGCCGGCCAGCGCGGCGATCTCCGGCATGCACAGGCCCGGAGGCGTAGTTGGTGAGCCGCACGTAGCGGCCGAGCTCCTCGCTCGACTCGTCGAGCGCGGCCCGCATCAGCCGGAAGTTCTCCTGGGTGGCGTAGGTGCCGGCGAAGCCCTCGCGGGTCGCGCCCTCGGGCACGTAGTCGAGCAGGCTCTGCCCGGTCGAGCGGATCACCGCGATCACGTCGGCGCCCTCGCGCGCGGCCTGCTGGGCCTGCGGGATGTCCTCGTTGATGTCGCCGGTGGCGACGATCAGGTAGATCCACGGCGTGCGCGGGGCGTCGCCGTGCTTGCGTGATCAGCCGCTCGCGCTCGCGGCGGCGGGCGTCGATGCGCTTGAGCCCGGCGCCGACCTGCTTGCGCGCGGCGGCCCGCGCGCGGACCGCGTCGCGGCCCTCGGGCAGCCGGAAGGTCACCGAGCCGGCGCCGGCCTTCTGCGCCAGCGTGGCCAGGTCCTCGGCCTCGCCGCGCACCAGCGCGTCCCACACCGGCAGCGCGACGCCGTGCTCGAGCCCGACGTCGGCGCGGACGACGTCGAGGAGCCGGTTGGCCCACGGGATGCCGTCGCCGTCGGCGCCCTCGAGCCCGGCCAGCCGCAGCGTGGCGCGCTCGACGCTGACGGTGGTGTGCTTGCTGGGCCAGCGTCACGATCGGCCGCCCGGCCTTGCGGGCCAGCGCCGCGTGCCTTGCGGACGGTGACCGGGTCGAGGTCGAGCTTGCCCTTCGGCCGGCGGCTCACGGAGCCACCTCGAGGCGCCGCTCGAACAGCCCGCGGACGCCCGGCTGCTCGCGCAGCAGCTGCATCGCGTACTCCGCGTGGCCGGGCACGTAGCCGTTGCCGACCAGCATCGTCACGTCGGCGGCCAGCCCCTCGGCGCCGAGCGCGGCGGCCGAGAACGAGGTCGCCATCGAGAAGAAGATGACCGTCCCGCCTGACGAGGTGGCCAGGATCGCGCCGCCCTCGCAGCCGGGCACGTCCACGCACACGACGGTGACGTCGGCGGTCCCCCCGGCGGCCGACGTCACCGCGTCGCGCAGGGCGATCGGGTCGCGGGCGTCCGCGACGACCACGTCGTCGGCGAGCCCGGAGTCGCGCAGCAGCTCGGCCTCGGCCTCGTGCGGCACGACGCCGACGGTGCGCCGGGCGCCGGCCGCGCGGGCCGCCGCCAGGCTCAGCGAGCCGGACTTGCCGGCCCCGCCGATCACCGCGACGACGGCGCCGTCGTAGCGGGCCACCACGCGGTGGGTCAGCGCGGGCGCGCCGCAGACGTCCATCACGGCCAGGCTCAGGTCGGCGGGCAGGTCGTCGGGGATCCGGGCGGCGATCGAGCGGCCGAAGAGCACGGCGTACCCGTCGCACGGCACCTGCTCCGAGCGCCCGTCCCAGCGGGCCAGGCCGTCCTCGACGACGAGCGGGGTCAGGGTCAGGGAGACCAGCGTGGCGACCCGGTCGCCCACGGAGAGGCCGAGCGGGGACTCGGGGCCGACCTCCTCGACGGTGCCGACGAGCATGCCGCCGGAGCCGGTCTCGGGGTTCTGCATCTTGCCGCGGGCGGCCACGATGTCGAGGACCGCCTGCCGGACGGCGTCGCCGATCCGGCGTGGGTGCGCTCCAGCTGGCGGAACGACGCGGCGTCGAGGTTGAGCCGCTCGACGCGGATCCGCACCTCGTCGGGCCACAGCTCCTTGCGGGTGTCGAGCCGCTCGGCCGCCTGCGGCAGCACGACGCGGTCGTCGAGGACACGGTGCAACCCGGTCGGATCGCTCGCGCGCACGAAGTTTCTCCTCAGTAATTGGCTCTTCAACAGGATGATTTGCGGCGCAGCTTTGGACAGGCCGCAGATCCTCCACCTACAGTGGCACAGTGACCATTGAAACGTCCATCGGGCTCGGTACCGGTCAGCCCTACCCCTACCAGCGTGTCGAGCTGGTGGAGCCGGACTGGACCCGGTTCCCCGGCTGGAAGGACGTCACCACCGCGGAGTGGGAGTCCGTGCAGTGGCAGCGCGCGCACTGCGTCAAGAACGTCAAGCAGCTGCGCGACCTGCTCGGCGACCTGGTCGACGAGCGGTTCTACGCCGACCTCGAGCGCGACCAGGCCGAGCGGGCGACCATGTCGATGCTCGTGCCGCCGCAGATGCTGAACACGATGGCCCCCCACGAGCTGCCGGCCGGACCGGGCTCGCTGACCGACGCGTTCTACGCCGACCCGGTCCGCCACTACATGCTCCCGGTCTTCTCCGACCGGCGCACCGACTGGCCCTCGCACCCGCACGCCACCCGCGACTCGCTGCACGAGCACGACATGTGGGCGACCGAGGGGCTCACCCACCGCTACCCGACCAAGGTCCTGGCCGAGCTGCTGCCGACCTGCCCGCAGTACTGCGGCCACTGCACGCGCATGGACCTCGTCGGCAACTCCACGGCGGTCATCGACAAGCTCAAGTTCGTCGGCAAGCCCAACGACCGGCTCGGCGACATGCTCGACTACCTGCGCCGCTCCCCCGGCGTGCGCGACGTCGTGGTCTCCGGCGGCGACGTGGCGAACATGCCCTGGCCCCGGCTCGAGGCCTTCCTGACCGAGCTGCTCGAGATCGAGAACATCCGCGACATCCGGCTGGCCACCAAGGCCCTGATGGGCCTGCCGCAGCACTGGCTGCAGCCCGAGGTCGTCGAGGGGATGACCCGGATCGGCACGACCTCGCGCCAGCGCGGTGTGTCGGTCGCGATCCACACCCACGTCAACCACGCCAACTCGGTGACCCCGCTGGTCGCGAAGGCGACCCGGGCGATGCTCGACACCGGCATCCGCGACGTCCGCAACCAGGGCGTGATCCTCAACGGCGTCAACGCCGACCCGCACGCGCTGCTCGACCTGTGCTTCCGGCTGCTCGATGGCGCGCAGATCATGCCGTACTACTTCTACATGTGCGACATGATCCCGTTCTCGGAGCACTGGCGGGTCTCGGTCGCCGACGCCCAGCGGCTCCAGCACCCGATCATGGGCTACCTGCCGGGATTCGCGACGCCGCGGATCGTCTGCGACGTGCCGTTCGTCGGCAAGCGCTGGATCCACCAGCTCTCGTCGTACGACACCGAGCGCGGCATCTCGTACTGGACCAAGAACTACCGCACCTCGATCGAGGCCGAGGACCCCGAGGCGCTGAGCCGGACCTACGAGTACTACGACCCGATCCACACGCTGCCGGCCGAGGGCCAGGCGTGGTGGGCCGAGCACGGCTCGCTCGACGAGTCCGCGCTGCGGGCCGCCGAGGTGGCCGAGGCGTCGCGGCGTACGGCTGCCCTGCAGGCGTACTGAGCCCACCACCGCGCCCCAACCGGGCAACCGGCCGGCGACGGGCGGCGTACCAACGGTCCGGTCAGGCCGGAGCCGGACGGCCGCGAGTTGCTAGCCTGTGGGCGCGTGCCGGGGGGCATGCCGGGTCCCGGGGTTGGGCTTGCACTGGTCCGGGGGGTCCTGCATGCGAGGAAAGCTCGTCACTGCGCTGGCGGCTGTGGCCGTCACGGCGCTGCTCGTGACCAACCCGTTGGTCGCCGACGCGGCGCGCCAGATCACCAGCCGCGACATCAAGAACAACTCCGTCACGAGCCAGGACGTCAAGAACGGCTCGCTCCGGGCCAGGGACTTCGCGCCGGGCCAGCTGCCGGCGGGGCCGGCCGGTGCCGACGGCGTCAACGGCAGCGACGGGTTCAGGATCGTCGAGGACGAGGAGTTCGCCTCGGAGATCGCGGGGTCCGTGGAGGTGCCCGGCGCACCCGGTGGCTTCCAGTTCGTCGGGACCCCGGTCACGACCATCGTGATCGCCGGCACCACCGTCCACGTCAACAGCCAGATCGCGATCGGGTCGACCCTGGGCTCGGACACCGACATCGCCATCTGCGCCGACCTCGGAGACGGGCTCCAGCCGGTCAACGAGTACCTCACCGTCCATGTCACCGACCGGGACCTCTACGCGATGACCGCGATGTTCACGCTCGACGTGTCGGTCGACGAGGCGCAGTTCGGGCCGTGCGTCGGGTTCGGCAACGAGGACGGGGAGGTGGGCACCTACCACGCCCTCGACGACAACGACTGGGTCAACGGCGACTACATGATCATCCGCGGCCCCGGCGACGTGGCGCGCGCCGCCGGCAAGAGCGCGTGGGGCGCCGAGCGGGGCAAGGGCTGACGGTTCAGCCGCCGGTGACCGGGCGGTTCTCGTAGTACGTCGACAGCACGATCGTCGTGCGGGTCGACACATTCGCGGCAGCACGGATCCTGGCCAGCAGGTCCTCGAGGTCGCTGGGCCGCGCCAGCCGCACCTTGAGGATGTAGGACTCGTCGCCGGCGACCGACCAGCACGACTCGATCTCGGGGATCTCCTCGAGCCGCGACGGCGAGTCGTCGGGCTGGGAGGGGTCGATGGGACGGATCGAGATGAACGCCGTGAGCGGCAGCCCGATCTCGTCGTGGTTGACCGCGGCGCCGTACCCCAGGATCAGGCCGCGCTGTTCGAGGCGCTTGACCCGCTGGTGCACCGCGGACGTCGAGAGCCCGGTCGCCTTCCCGAGGTCGGTGAAGGACATCCGGCCGTCAGCGGCCAGCAGCTGGAGGATCTGCCGGTCGGTGGCCTCGAGCGTGGAGGACGTCATGCCTTTGCGGGGTCCCCGCGGCGTTGTACGTCGGAGGAGCGAAGCGGGGGAGACGAAGAACGCCGTGGGGTGCTCACGCCGGGAGCGTAGTCCGATGCTCTGACAGGATGCAGCAGTGACCACATCTGGGCCCGGGGATGGGCATGGCCGGTTGATGCTCCTCGACTCGGCGTCGATGTACTTCCGGGCGTTCTTCGGGGTCCCCGACATCACCAACGACGAGGGCACCCCCGTCAACGCCGTCCGCGGCTTCATGGACTTCATCTCCCGGTTGGTCGAGCAGTACGACCCGGACCGGCTGGTGTGCTGCTGGGACAACGACTGGCGGCCGCCTGGCGGGTCGAGCTGATCCCGACGTACAAGACCCACCGGGTGGTCGCCGAGGTCGCCACCGGCCCGGACGTCGAGGAGGTGCCGGACCCGCTCGAGGTCCAGGTGCCGATCATCCTCGACGTGCTCGACGCGTTCGGGATCAGCGTGCGCGGGGCGGACGGCTACGAGGCCGACGACGTGATCGGGACGCTCGCCACCGGCGCGGACGGACCGGTGGACGTGGTCACCGGTGACCGTGACCTGTTCCAGCTCGTCGACGACGACGCCGCGGTCCGGGTGCTCTACATCGCGCGTGGCGTCGGCAACCACGAGCGGGTGGACAACGAGTGGGTGCGGGGGAAGTACGGCATCGACGCACGGCAGTACGCCGACTTCGCCACGCTGCGGGGCGACGCCTCCGACGGGCTCCCCGGCGTGGCCGGGATCGGCGAGAAGACCGCGGCGACGCTGCTGTCCCGGTTCGGCGACATGGACGGGATCCTGGCCGCGGCGGCCGACCCGGACTCCGACATGGGTCCCGGGCCGCGCGGCAAGATGAAGGCCGCGGCGGCGTACCTCGAGGTGGCCCCGCAGGTGGTCGCCGTCGCCCGCGACCTCGACCTGGACCGGAACGGGCTGGACCGCCCGGTGACCCCGCGCGACCCCGAGCTCGTCGCCGCGCTGGCGCAGCGGTACAACCTCGAGGGGCCCGCCACCCGCCTGGTCGAGGCCCTCACGCGCTGAGCCCCGGCTCCGGCCCGGACGTACCGTGGAGGCCATGTCTCGCATCGCCGTCGTCGGGGGCCACGGTCAGGTGGCCCGTCATCTCCTCGTGGCGCTGCGGCGCTCCGAGCACGACCCGGTGGCGCTGGTGCGCCACGAGGAGTACCGCGCGGAGCTCGAGTCGCGCGGTGCCGAGGTCCGCCTCCTCGACATCGAGCGGGAGGACGCCGAGGCGTTCGCGGCCGCGTTCGCCGGCTGTGACGCGGTGGTCTTCGCGGCCGGCGGTGGGCCGGACGGCAACATCGAGCGCAAGCGCACCGTCGACCTCGAGGGCTCGCTCAAGTCGATCGAGGGCGCCCGCACGGCCGGCATCGAGCGGTTCGTCCAGGTCTCCGCCATCAACGTCGACGACCCGCTGCCCGAGGACACCGGCGAGGTGTGGCGGGCGTACGTCGAGGCCAAGCGGGACGCCGACGCCGCCCTGCGCGCCAGCGGCCTGGCCTGGACCGATCATCCGTCCGGGCCGGCTCACCGACGACCCGGCCACCGGCCTCGTCGCCCTCGGCCCCGACGTCGCCCGCGGCGACGTGACCCGGGCCGACGTGGCCGCCGTGCTGGCCGCCGTCCTCGACGAGCCGGAGACGGTCGGGCAGCAGTGGAACCTGGTGAACGGCGGGACGCCGGTCGCCGAGGCGGTCCGTCAGTCGTCCTCGCCGAGCCCCGAGTAGGCCACCACGCCGCGCCGCACGGCGCGGACCACCTCGCGGGCGGTCTCGCGCAGCGGCCCGTCGCCGGCGGCGTCGGCGACCTGGCCGGCCAGGTCGAGCAGCTGCTTCATCCAGCGCACGAAGTCGCCGGCGGCCAGCTCGACGACGTTGAGCACGTCGTCGAGCTCGTCGCCCTCGGCCCAGCGGTAGGCCACCCACGCGAACCCGAGGTCGGGCTGGCGCAGGAAGTCGAGCTGGTGCTCGCGCTCCAGGGCGTCGAGCTCGCCCCAGAGCCGCACCATCTCCCCGATGACGTCGCGCACCGTGCCACCGGGGACCCGCGGCGAGGAGGCGTCGTCGGGACGCCGCGCCTCGAAGACCAGCACCGACAGCGCGGCGGCCAGCTCGGGCACCGTGAGGTCGTCCCAGAGTCCGTGCGCAGGCACTCGGCGGCGACCAGGTCGAGTCGGAGTAGAGCCGCAGCAGGTGGCGGCCCCGGTCGGTGACCTGACCTCCGCTCCTCGGAGGTACCCGAGCGCGGTGAGCACCTCGCAGACCCGGTCGAACTGCCGGGCCACGGTGTTGGTGCGCTGCTCGACGCGCGGCGCAGCGTGGCCGCGTCGCGGTCGAGCTTGAACCAGCGCTCCGCCCACCGGGCGTGGTCCTCGCGGTCGGGGCAGGCGTGGCACGGGTGCGCCTGGAGCCGGTCGCGCAGCTCCGGGATCTCGCGCTCCGCGGCGGTGTCGGCGAGCACCCTTCTGGGCGGCGTCGCTTGCCCGGCGGTGGCGGCGCCAGGTCGTGGGTGCGCGTGCGCAGCGCCGAGGCGAGGTCGCGGCGCATCTGCGGGTTGCGGCCGTTGAAGTTCTTCGGCACCTTCACCTGGCCGACGGCCTGCGACCGGCGCCGGGAAGTCGATCATCGCGAGCCGACGGGCCTGCCGGTCGGCGGTGACGACGTACGGTCGCGGGTCCTGCGGCGTCCCAGCCGGGGTCGACGACGACGGCGTACCCGGCGAACTTGCCGGTCGGCACCTCGATCACGTCGCCGGGCTTGAGCTGGCGCAGCGACTCGATCGCCTCCTCGCGACGGTCGGCGCGGCGGGCCCGGCTGGCGCCCTTCTCGACGTCGCTGATCCGGCGCCGCAGCGCGGCGTACTCCATGAAGTCGCCGAGGTGGCAGTGCGCCGCCTCGCGCGTAGCCCTCGAGCGCCTCCTCGCTCTTGCGCAGCTGCCGGGCCAGCCCGACCACGGCCTTGTCGGCCTGGAACTGCGCGAAGGACTGCTCGAGCAGCTCGCGCGAGGTCTCGCGGCCGAACTGGTGCACCAGGTTGACCGCCATGTTGTACGACGGGCGGAACGACGAGCGCAGCGGGTAGGTGCGCGTCGAGGCGAGGCCGGCCACCTCGCGCGGGTTCATGCCCGGGCTGCCACAGCACGACCCCGTGGCCCTCGACGTCGAGGCCGCGGCGGCCGGCGCGGCCGGTGAGCTGGGTGTACTCCCCCGGCGTGATGTCGGCGTGCGTCTCGCCGTTCCACTTGGTCAGCTTCTCGATGACCACGGTGCGGGCCGGCATGTTGATGCCGAGGGCCAGCGTCTCGGTCGCGAAGACGACCTTGCACAGCCCGCGGACGAACAGCTCCTCCACGCACTGCTTGAACGCCGGCAGCATCCCGGCGTGGTGGGCGGCGACGCCGCGGGTCAGCCCGTCGAGGAAGTCGTGGTAGCCGAGGACGTGCAGGTCCTCCTCGGGCAGGTCGCGGCAGCGCGGCCTCGACGAACGCGTAGATCGTGTCGCGCTCCTCCGGCGAGGTCAGCCGGACCCCGGCGTTGAGGCACTGGGTGCACCGCGGCGTCGCAGCCGACCCGGCTGAAGATGAAGACGATCGCCGGCAGCAGGCCCTCGCGGTCGAGCCGGTCGATGACGTCGACGCGGCTCGGGATCCAGACCCGGCGGCCGTTGCCGACGTTGCGCCCGTCCTTGGAGCTTGGCCTGGAGCTGCCCGGCTTGCCCTTGCGCGGCGAGCGGCGGTCGCGCATCAGCCGGGTGCTGGCCCAGTCGTCGCGGGCGACCTTCATCAGCTCGTCGTTGACCGGGGCGCCCTCCTTGACGAAGCCGGCGGCGGCGTCGACGTCGGAGGAGGCGAACAGGTCGAGCAGCCGCTTGCCGACCATCACGTGCTGGTAGAGCGGGACCGGGCGCCGCTCCTCGACGATCGTGGTGGTGTCGCCGCGGACCGTCTCCAGCCACTCGCCGAACTCCTCGGCGTTGGAGACCGTGGCGCGACAGCGAGACCACCGTCACCGACTCGGGCAGGTGGATGATCACCTCCTCCCACACCGCGCCGCGGCGAGCGGTCGGCGAGGTAGTGCACCTCGTCCATCACCACGAAGCCCGAGGCCGAGCAGCGTGCGGCGAGCCGGCGTACAGCATGTTGCGCAGCACCTCGGTGGTCATCACCACGATCGGCGCCTCGCCGTTGACGACGTTGTCGCCGGTCAGCAGCCCGACCTGGTCGGGCGCCGTAGCGGGCCACGAGGTCGTTGTACTTCTGGTTCGACAGCGCCTTGATCGGGGTCGTGTAGAAGCACTTGCGGCCGGTCGCCAGGGCCAGGTGGACGGCGAACTCGCCCACGATCGTCTTGCCGGAGCCGGTCGGGGCCGCGACCAGCACGCCGCGGCCCTCCTCGATCTCCTGGCAGGCGCGCACCTGGAAGTCGTCGAGCGGGAAGTCGTAGAGGCGCGCTGAAGTCGCGGAACACCGGGTGGTCCTTGCGGTCCTCGCGGTAGTCGGCGTACCGCTCGGACGGGGACAGCTCGTCGGTGCTCACCCTCCCCAGCCTACGGACCGTGGCTAGGCGAGGACGGTCAACGCTCCCGGAGCGCACTCGACGGTCAGCGGCAGCGCGCCGAAGCGCTCGCCGTCGGCGTACGACACGATGCCCGGGCGCCGCGACCGTCACCGCGCGCACCCGGTGGTGCTCGTACTGCGGGTGCGTGACGTGGGTGCCCTTGAACAGCTTGGGGTAGGTCCGCACCAGGCCGCCGCGGCTCATCGGCTTGATGATCACCACGTCGAGCAGGCCGTCGTCGAGCAGCGCGCCCTCGGTGATCCGCAGCCCGCCGCCGAAGCGACGGGCCGTTGCCGACCGCGACCAGCATCGCGTCGAGCGGTCTGCTGCTCGCCGTCGAGGTCGAGCGTGTACGGCAGCGGCTTGAAGATCCGCAGCTCGGCCAGGGTGGCGAGGTTGTAGCGCATCTGGCCCCTGGGCCAGGTCATCCGGTTGGCCCGCTCGTTGACGATCGCGTCGAAGCCGGCGGCCAGCACGGTCACGAAGTACTTGCTGCCGCTGCGGGCCAGGTCGACCGTCGCGGGTCTGCCCGGCGACGACCCGGTCGGCGGCGGCCACCGGGTCCTTGCGGGGCAGGTCGAAGTAGCGGGCCACGTCGTTGCCGGTGCCGGCCGGGATGATGCCCAGCGGCGTGCCGGTGCCGGCCACCGCCTGGACGCCGAGGTGGACCATGCCGTCGCCGCCGACCACGACCAGCGACTCGACGCCGTCGGCGACGCGCGGCCGGGCCAGGTCGAGCGCCTCGTCGGCGTCGCGGCCGCTGAGGTCCCGCACGGTCAGCCCGGCGCCCCGCAGCCGCGCCAGCGCCGGCGCTCCGCGCCCGGGCGCCCTTGCCCTTGCCGGACGTGGGGTTGGTCAGCAGCGCGATCTCGCGGGGCACGCGCCGAACACTAGGGCCAGGAGACGGGACGGTGGCGGCATCCGCCCGACAGTGCGCGATGCCGCCCTGGGCGCCGCTTCCGGTGCAGTCCCGGCTGCGGCGAGTCCCGGGGCCCGCGATGACGCGGCCTGGCTGAGCCGCAGCCGCACCGACCACCGCGCCGGGTCGGCGCCGACCGCCCGGGCCAGGCGGTGAACGCCTCCAGCACGGCGTCCGCCGGCCAGGACGTGCCGGGGCCGCCACCGTGGCCCGGCCGTCGCGGGTCAGCAGCAGCACCTGGCCGTGCCGCCAGGCCTGGTGCGCGCGCGGTGCGGGTCGTCCTCGTCGGCGACCGGGGCCGGGTAGGCCTCGTCGACGGCCAGCAGGTCGCAGCGGCAGCGTGCTCGGCCCGACGAGCCGGTGAGGCGTGCCGGGCACGAGGTGGCCGCGTGCAGGCCGTGCGTCGGCGGACCAGGTGACGTCGGCCTCGCCCAGCCAGTCGGGCAGGTCGAACGGGTCGAGGTCGACGCGTCACAGGACGGAGGCCTCGTCGTCGGCCCACTGGTCGGTGGAGTGCTCGCCCCGGCCGCGGGCCCGGTCGGCGAGCCGCGCGATGACCTCGGCGATCGCCGAACAGGACGAGCATCGGCACGGCCAGGAACAGCATCGAGAACGGGTCGGTCGACGGCGTGGCGACCGCGGCGAAGACGAAGGTGCCGATGATGATCCAGGGCCGGTAGCGGCCCAGCGCCTTGCCGGAGACCACGCCGGCCAGGTTGAGCATGATCACGAACAGCGGGATCTCGAAGGCGATGCCGAAGACCAGCAGCATCCGGGTGATGAACGAGAAGTACTCGTTGAACTCGACGAGGTTCGTGCACGTCGGTCGGGCGTGAAGCCGATCAGCACCTCGAGCCCCTTGGGCAGCACGTAGTAGCCGGTCGCGACGCCGACGAAGAACAGCGGCCCGGCGATCGCCGCGAAGATCCGCGACCACTTGCGCTCGGCTGGCGTGCAGCCCGGGCAGGATGAACGCCCAGATCTGGTAGAGCCAGTACGGGCTGGACGACCACGATCGCGGCGACGCCGCACAGCTTGAGCTGGAGCAGCAGCGGCCCGGTGGCGCCGTTGACGACCGCCTGGGTCTGGACCGACGGCGCCGAGCTGTCTCGCGCGCGTCGTTGTAGGGGATCGAGGACGAGGTCGAGCAGCTGGTCGTAGAAGAACAGCGCGACGGAGAAGGCGACCAGCAGGAAGAGCACCGACCGGAGCAGCCGGGCGCGCAGCTCGCGCAGGTGGTCGGAGAGCGCCATCCGCCCGTCCGGCGCCCACGGGGTGGTGCGGGCTGCCCGCGAGGAGGCCGGCGACGGCGCTTGATGGACAAGCCGAGGAGCCGTCGGGTCAGGCGGTGTCGCCGCGGCTGCAGCCGCTCCGCCTCGGCGTCGAGCTCGGCCTGGCGCTGCGCCAGGTCGCGCTGCTTGGCCTCGAGCTCGAGCTGGGCCGGGGTCTTGGCGGCGTCGCGTCGTCGTCGTCGTCGTCGTCCATCAGGCCCTTGGTCTCGGCCTTGAAGATGCGCAGCGCCCGGCCGCTGCCGCGGGCGAGCTCGGGGAGCTTGGAGGCGCCGAAGAGCAGGACGACGACGGCCAGGATGATGAGCAGCTCGGTGGTGCCGAGTCCGCCGATGGCGAGCGGGGTCATGGGTGTCCTCACAGTGGTTGGTGCAGTGGTCTCAACGGTACCGCCCGTCAGCCGTAGAGGCTGAGCGTCCGCTGTGCGGCGGCCGTGAACGTCTCGGCGTACGCCGGCGGGCGAGACGACCCGGGCGTGCGGGGCCAGCCGCAGCAGCAGCCGCTGCAGCCAGCGCTCGTCGGCGACGAGCAGGTCGACCTCGAGGCGGTCCTGGCCGACGCTCGCGGACCTCCTCGACCGGGTAGTACTCGACGACCCAGCGGGCCGCGGGCTCCAGGAGCAGCGTGACCGGCGTGGTGTCGCTGGACTGGCTGAAGAGGCCGTCGCCGAGGTCGCGCGGCGCCTCCGGGGTGTCTCGACGGGCTCGTCGAGCACCTCGGCCCGGTCGATCCGGTCGAGCCGGAACAGCCGCGGCGCCTCGGCGCTGTGGCACCAGGCGTCGAGGTAGAGGTGCCCGTGCGGCGGTGACGACGCCGCGCGGGTCGACGACCCGCTCGGACTGCTCGTCGCGGGAGGGCACGTAGTAGGTGAGCCGGACCTGGCGGCCGCGGTCGGCGGCGTTCTGCAGCCGGCTGGCCAGCAGGGCGAGGTCGGTGTCGGCGGCGTTGGTCGCCCGGGTCGATCCGGCCGGGTCGATCTGGGCGGCGGCGCCGCCCTCGGCGGCGGCGGCCTCGAGCTTGGCCAGCGCCCGGTCGACGACCTCGCGGGTCTCGTCCCTGGCGCCGTTGCGCAGCGCCCGCAGCGCCACGATGATCGCGGTGGCCTCGGTGGGGGTGAGCCGCAGCGGCCGGGCGAGGTAGTCGGCGTTCGACACCCGGATCACGCCGTCGGCCCTCCGGGCCCTCGAGCGCGTCGAGGTCGACGTCGATCAGGTCGTCGGGGTAGCCGCCCGGCAGGCCGCACATGAGCAGCACCTTGAGGTCGCCGGAGCAGCTGGTCCGGGCCGCACGCCGAGCGCCGCGGCGGCCTCGTCGAGCCGGACCTCGCCGTGGGCGTGCAGGAACGGCACCAGCGTCAGCAGCCGGGCGACCTGGTCCTTGGCGCTGGCGGCGGCGGTGCTCACGCGCTCGACCCCCACGCGGCGGTCCCGCAGCCGCTGCGACGACCCGGTCGCGCAGCGCCGGCGGGCTCCTCGACGTACACGTCGGCGCCGTAGCCGAGCACCTCGTCGGCCAGCCCGACCGAGCCGCGCTCGAGCACCAGCCGGTCCCAGGTGGACTCGGTGTCGGGCCCGGGCACGCCCTCCTCGACGCACGTCCGCGTCGCGGCGCAGCGTGTGCCCGGCGCCCTTGCGGACCAGCAGCGACGGCGCGCTCGGTGGACGGCTGCGGGCGCGAGCCGGCGGGCCACCTCGCCCGGACGTCGGTGCCGGGCGGGACGTCGTAGGAGCCCGGCCGGCCCGGCCTTGCGGGCCTCGCCCTGGACCCGGGAGAGCCGGAAGACCCGCTCGCCTGCGCGGTCGGTGTCGAAGCCGACGACGTACCAGCGGCCGGAGTAGCGCACGACGCCCCACGGCTGGAGGTGCCGGGTGCGGACCTCGGTGTCCCCGGACCGGCGGTAGTCGAACTCGACCGGCGTGCGCTCCTGGGTGGCCTCCCAGAACACGTCGAACGACGGCTCGTCGGCGCTCAGCCGGGGCTCGACGATGTCGAGGGCGGTCACGTCGACGTCGACGCCGAGCGCGGTCAGCTTGCGGACCGCCTCGGTGGTCGCCTCGGCGAGCCGGGCGTGCTGCCAGACCTTGGTGGCCAGCCCGATCACGGCCGCCTCGTCGGCGGTCAGGCTGATGTCGGGCAGCGCGAACTCGTCGGGGCGGATCCGGTAGCCGGGCTCGTCGTCGAAGTAGGCGTCCATGCTGCCCGACCTCGATCGGGACGCCGAGGCTGCGCAGCTCCTCCTTGTCGCGCTCGAACATCTTCTCGAACGCGTCGGGGGTGGAGTCCGGGTAGAGGATCTCGCGGATCCGGTCCTTGGAGACGTAGTGGCGCTGGACCAGCAGCATGATGAGCAGGTTGAGCAGTCGCTCGCTCTTCCCGGCAGCCATGCGGCCGATCATGCATCCCGGCCGCTGATCCGTGCACGGCTCAGGCTGCGCCGAGGATGTCGACCACGAAGTACAGCGTGTCGGTGCCCTTGATGCCGGCCTGTCGGGCTGCCCGTCCGCGCCGTAGCCCGAGCTCCGGCGGGATCGGCGAGGACCACCGCGGCTGCCGACCGTGGACGCCGACAGCGTCTTGTCCCAGCCCGTGATGACCTGCGCCGGTGCCGATGCCGAACGTCGTCGGCGTCGCCGTCGTTGCTGAAGTTCTCGTCGAACGGCTTCTTCGCCGCCGTAGACCTGGCCGAGGTAGTTGACCGTGATCGTCTGGCCCTTCTCGACGCGCGGGCCGGTCGCCCTTGATCAGCTGGACGCGGCGCAGGTCGTCGGTCGGCTCGGGGGCACCCGTCGAAGTCGAAGCCGGTGATCACGCCGTCCTTGCTCAGCTGCGGCTTGGGCATCCAGTCTGGGCGCCGGCGTGCTGCGCGCCCGACGGGCTCGGCGAGCACCTTGGAGACCAGGTCGACGATGACCAGGACGGTGTCCTTGTTGCCGATGCCGAGCTGGGCGTTGCCGGCCTCGCCGAAGGCCTCCTCGGCGGAGGCGGTCACCGCGACGCGGGAGCCGATCTTGGCGTCCGAGATGGCGGCCAGGAACACCGGGAGCTGGTCGTTGACCGTGAGCAGCTCGGCCTTCTTGTCGGCGTAGGTGCTGAACGCCTCCTTCTGGGTGTAGCCGTTGCCGATCCAGAGGTGGCGTCAGCACCTGGTCGCCGTCCGCGAGCTGCGTCGCCGTCGCCCTCGGTGAGGGTCTCGGTCTCGATCTTGCCCGGCGTCCATGGCGGCCTTCCACTTCACCTCGGGCGCCGTCCCGACGTCGCCGGAGATCGGTGACCGCGTCGAGGCGGTCGGAGGTCTTGCCCGCGCCCGGGAACGGCTCGTCGGACCCGGAGTCGTCGCCGCACGCGGTCAGGAACAGCGCGCAGCAGGCGACGAGGGCAGGGAGCAGGCGAGCCGACGAGCAGGAAGCACGGCGGAGCCGTAACGGGCGACACTGAGAGTCTCACATCCACCGGTGGTCGAGGAGGTCGAGCAACACCGTCTCGAAACCCCGGCGGGGCCGCGGTCCGGTCCCAGCCCCGGCTCACCCGGTTTCGAGACGGGCGCAGAGCGCCCTCCTCGACCAGCGTGCCTCACATGCCGTCGATGAGCCGCTGCACCCGCTCGTCGTACGCGCGGAACGGGTCCTTGCACAGCACGGTGCGCTGGGCCTGGTCGTTGAGCTTGAGGTGCACCCAGTCGACGGTGAAGTCGCGGCGGCGCTCCTGGGCCCGGCGGATGAACTCGCCGCGCAGCCGGGCCCGGGTGGTCTGCGGCGGCACCGACTTGGCCTCGAAGATCTTCAGGTCGGTGGTGACCCGGGCGACCGCGCCGCGCTTCTCCAGCAGGTAGTAGAGGCCGCGGCCGCGGTGGATGTCGTGGTAGGCGAGGTCGAGCTGGGCGATCCGCGGGTGGCCGAGCGGCAGGCCGTGCTTGGCGCGGTAGCGCTCGATCAGCTTCCACTTGATGACCCAGTCGATCTCGCGGTCGACCAGGCCGAGGTCGTCGGACTCGACCGCCTTGAGGCCCGCGCTCCCACAGGTCGAGCGCCTGCTCGATGGTCGGCGTGCTGATCCCGCGGCGGTCGACGAAGTCGCGGGCCTTGGCGAGGTACTCCCCCTGGATCTCCAGCGCGCTGGCCTCGCGGCCGTTGGCCAGCCGGACCTTGCGGCGGCCGGTGACGTCGTGGGAGATCTCGCGGATCGCGCGGATCGGGTTCTCCATCGTGAGGTCGCGCATCACCACGCCCTCCTCGATCATCCGCAGCACCAGGTCGCAGCTGGCGACCTTGAGCATCGTGGTGGTCTCGCTCATGTTGGAGTCGCCGACGATGACGTGCAGGCGGCGGTACTTCTCGGCGTCCGCGTGCGGCTCGTCGCGGGTGTTGATGATCGGCCGGCTACCGGGTGGTGGCGCTGGAGACGCCCTCCCAGATGTGCTCGGCGCGCTGGCGAGACGCTGTACGACGCCCCGCGCGGCGTCTGGGTGATCTTGCCGGCGCCGACCACGATCTGGCGGGTCACCAGGAACGGGATCAGCACGTCGGCGAGCCGGCTGAACTCGCCGGCCCGGCCCGACGAGGTAGTTCTCGTGGCAGCCGTAGGAGTTGCCGGCGGAGTCGGTGTTGTTCTTGAACAGGTAGATCTCGCCGGCGATGCCCTCGTCGTGCAGCCGCTGCTCGGCGTCGAGGAGCAGCCCCTCGAGGACCCGCTCCCCCGCCTTGTCGTGGGTGACCAGCTCGACGACGTCGTCGCACTCGGGGGTGGCGTACTCCGGGTGGCTGCCGACGTCGAGGTAGAGCCGGGCGCCGTTGCGCAGGAAGACGTTGCTGCTGCGGCCCCAGCTGACGACCTTGCGGAACAGGTAGCGCGCCACCTCGTCGGGGCTCAGCCGGCGCTGGCCCTTGAACGTGCACGTGACGCCGTACTCGTTCTCGATCCCGAAGATCCGCCGGTCCACGCCGCAACCCTACGGCCGAGCACGTCCTGCGGACGGAACACCGCGGATCGAGCCGTCGAGATCTCCGGTCGGCCTCAGCCCTGCTGGTCGTCCGGGTCGCTGCTCGGGGGCGGCGGGGCGACCGGCGGGGCGGCGGGTGCCACCGGGTCCTCGAGCGGGGGCACGTCGCCGCTCGTCCTGGTCGGTCGGGTCCGTCGGGTCGTCCGGGCTGCGCGTCGGTGGCGGCGGTGCCGGGCGGGTGCTCCTCGGCGGGCCGGTCGGCCTCCTCGACCGGGTTGCGACGCGGTCGGCCCGCGGTCGCCGAGCAGCGCCTCGAGCCGGGACGGGCCCGATCCGGCTGAACTTCCGCGGCTGCGTGCGGGTGCGGTCGAGGACCGCGACCTCGAGGTCCTTGACCGG
Source organism: uncultured Actinomycetota bacterium (assembly GCA_963791175.1). Lineage (GTDB taxonomy): Bacteria > Actinomycetota > Actinomycetes > Propionibacteriales > Nocardioidaceae > Nocardioides. The sequence goes on along the minus strand of CAWBRC010000001.1, from coordinate 2,006,576 downwards.
GATCACCCGGTCGTCGGTCTCGCCGCGCTCGTTGGTCGAGCGGCCCAGCGCGGCCACCGCGAGCGCGAGCGCCTCGGTCGAGCGGCGCGCCCTCGCGGTAGTGCTCGCGCGAGGTAGCCGGCCACCACGTCGGCCGCGCCGCCCATCACGGCGTACCCGTGCTCGTCGGCGACCTGGCCGTCGTAGGTGAGCCGGTAGATCTGGTCGTCGGCGGCGGTGTCGCCGATCTCGGCGACGAAGATCTCGACCTCGTAGGGCTTCTCGCCGCCGCTGGAGAAGATCGTGCCGAGCGTCTGGGCGTAGGCGTTGGCCAGCCCGCGGCCGGTGACGTCGCGGCGGTCGTAGGCGTAGCCGCGCATGTCGGCGAGGCGGACGCCGGCGATGCGCAGGTTCTCGAACTCGTTGTAGCGGCCGACCGCGGCGAAGGCGATCCGGTCGTAGATCTCGGAGACCTTGTGCAGCGCCTGGGAGGGGTTCTCGGAGACGAACAGGATGCCGTCGGCGTACTGGACCGCGACCACCGACCGGCCGCGGGCGATGCCCTTGCGGGCGAAGTCGGCCCGGTCCTTCATCAGCTGCTCGGGCGAGACGTAGAACGGCATGCTCATGCCGGTCACCGCCGTTCGAGCCGGTGGTGAGCGGGGCGGCCGGGCCGTCGGGCCGGGTCATCCGGCCGGCGATCACCCGGTCGGCGATCGCGGCGACCTCGTCGTCGGGCGAGCCGGCGGCCGCCGTCGGCGGTGATCACCTGGACGACCGGGAAGATCCGGCGGGTCAGGTCGGGGCCGCCGGTGGCGGAGTCGTCGTCGGCGGCGTCGTAGAGCGCCTGGACGACCGCCTCGACGCGCGCCTCGGCGGTCGAGGTCCGTCGCGGTAGAGCTTCTTCAGCGAGCCGCGGGCGAACAGCGAGCCGGAGCCGACCGAGTGGAACGCGGTCTCCTCGTAGCGGCCGCCGGTGACGTCGTAGCTGAAGATCCGGCCCTGGCCGGTGTCGAGGTCGAAGCCGGCGAAGAGCGGGACGACGGCGAGGCCCTGCATGGCCATCGCCGAGGTTGCCGCGGATCAGCGCGGCGAGCCGGTTGGCCTTGCCGTCCATCGAGAGCGTGGTGCCCTCGATCTTCTCGTAGTGCTCGAGCTCGGTCTGGAACAGCCGGACCATCTCGACCGCGAGGCCGGCGGTGCCGGCGATGCCGACCGCGGAGAACTCGTCGGCCGGGAAGACCTTCTCGATGTCGCGCTGGGCGATGATGTTGCCCATCGTGGCGCGCCGGTCGCCGGCCATGACCACGCCGCCGGGGAAGGTCGCGGCGACGATCGTGGTGCCGTGCGGCGCCAGGTCGCCGGCGTGGCCCTGCGGGCACGGCGCGGCGCGCCGGCAGCAGGTCGGGCGCCTGGTCGGCGAGGAAGTCGGTGAACGACGAGACGCCCGGCTGCAGGAAGGCGGCCGGGCAGCCGGGGGTCGCCCCCGATCGACCGGCTCACTCGCCGCCCTTCTGGATGAACGACTTCACGAAGTCCTCGGCGTTGGTCTCGAGCACGTCGTCGATCTCGTCGAGGATGGCGTCGACGTCGTCGTCGAGCGCTTCCTTGCGCTCGGCGACGTCGCTCTCGGTGACGGCCTCGGTCGGTCTCCTCGGCCTCCGACGACTTGCGCGGCTGCTTCTGCTCCTGGGCCATGCCTCGACCCTATCCAGATGGAGGCGTCCGGACGCCCACCGCCGATCGAGTCTGTCGAGTCACCGCGCGCGGCTGGGCACGTGAGCGCGGCGAACAGCGCCTCGGCCGTCTCGCAGCGGTCCAGCAGCTCGCCCACGTGGGCCTTGCTGCCGCGCAGCGGGTCGATGGTCGGCACCCGCTGCAGCGACTCGCGCCCGGGCAGGTCGAAGATCACCGAGTCCCACGACGCGGCGGCCACGTGGACGGCGTACTTCTCCAGGCAGCGGCCCCGGAAGTAGGCGCGGGTGTCCTCGGGCGGGTCGTGCATCGCGGCCTCGATCGAGGCGTCGTCGAGCAGCCGCTCGATCCGGCCGGCCGCGGCCAGCCGGTGGTAGAGCCCCTTCTCGGGCCGGATGTCGGAGTACTGGTAGTCGATCAGCTGCAGCTTGGCGTCGTCCCAGTCCAGGCCGTCGCGCTGGCGGTACTGCTCGAGCAGCTTGAGCTTGGCCACCCAGTCGAGCTCGCCGGCGCACAGCATCGGGTCGCGCTCGAGCCGGTCGAGCACGGACTCCCACCGGGCCAGCACGTCGACGGTCTGCGTCGTCGGCGTCGGCGCCGTAGCCGGTCCTCGACGTACTTGCGGGCCAGGTCGAGGTACTCCAGCTGCAGCTGGACGCCGGTCAGCGTCCGGCCGTCGGTGAGCGTGACCGTCTGCTTGAGCGTCGGGTCGTGCGAGACCGCCCGCAGCGCGGAGACCGGGCCGTCGATGGTGAGGTCCTGGGTGATGAACCGGTCCTCGATCATCGACGAGCACCAGCGCGGTGGTGCCGACCTTGAGGTACGTCGAGACCTCGGCCAGGTTGGCGTCGCCGATGATCACGTGCAGCCGGCGGTACTTCTCCGGGTCGGCGTGCGGCTCGTCGCGGGTGTTGATGATCGGCCGCTTGAGCGTCGTCTCGAGGCCGACCTCGACCTCGAAGAAGTCGGCGCGCTGGCTGACCTGGAAGCCGTGCTCGCGGCCGTCCTGGCCGATCCCGACCCGGCCGGCGCCGCAGAACACCTGGCGGCTGACGAAGAACGGCGTCAGGTGCCGGACGATGTCGGCGAACGGCGTCGAGCGGCGCATCAGGTAGTTCTCGTGGGCGCCGTACGACGCGCCCTTGTTGTCGGTGTTGTTCTTGTAGCAGCACGATCGGCGCGCCGCCGGGCAGCTGGCCGGCCCGCCGGGCGGCGTCGAGCATCACCTGCTCCCCCGCCTTGTCCCACCGCACGATGTCGAGCGGCGTGGTCACCTCGGGCGTGGAGTACTCCGGGTGGGCGTGGTCGACGTAGAGCCGGGCGCCGTTGGTGAGGATGACGTTGGCCAGCCCGAGGTCCTCGTCGGTGAGCTGGGTGGGGTCGGCGATCTGGCGGGACATGTCGAAGCCCGCGGGCGTCGCGCAGCGGCGACTCCTCCTCGAAGTCCCACCGCGCCCGGCGGGCCTTGACGGTGGCCGAGGCGTAGGCGTTGACGACCTGCGAGGACGCGACCATGGGGTTGGCCAGGGGCTGGCCGAGCACCGAGATGCCGTACTCGACCTCGGTGCCCATGACGCGTCGCACGGTCATGGTGCCAGCGTACGGGTAGGCCCGGTCTACGTTGGGTGCGTGGGCTGGTGGACCGAGCGCGTCGTCCCGCGCTGTGCCGACCGGACCCTGTCCACGCCGCCGGTCATGCGAGCTGCGGCGGCGAGGTCTGCGCGGGCCTGCCCGGCCGGGTGCTCGAGATCGGCTTCGGCAGCGGCCTCAACCTCGGCGCCTACCCGGCCGCGGTGACCGCCGTCGACGCGGTCGAGCCCTCCGACCTGGCCTGGCGAGCTGTCGGCGGACCGGCGGGCGGCGTCCGCGGTCCCGGTCGAGCGGGTCGGGCTGGACGGCCAGCGGCTGGCCGCCGCCTGACGCGTCGTACGACGCCGTCGCTGTCGACGTTCACGCTGTGCACGATCCCGGACGTCGGGGCCGCGCTGGCGCGAGGTACGCCGGGTGCTGCGGCCGGGCGGCGCCGCTGCACGTCCTCGAGCACGGGCTCGCGCCGGACCGCCGGGTCGCGGCGTGGCAGCACCGCCTCGACCCGCTGCAGGGCCGGGTCGCCGGCGGCTGCCACCTGAGCCGGGACGTGCCCGCGCTGCTGGCCGCGGCCGGGCTCGAGGTCGGCCGGCTCGAGCAGGACTACCTGCCCGGGCCGGGGCCGTCGAAGCCGTGGGGCTACGTCTCCCTGGTCACGGCGGTGCGGGCGTGAGCGACGACCGGTCCGATCGGGCGCTGGCCGCGGCGGACGCGCTCGGGCTCGCCCACGACGTGACCCGGCACGGGCCGGTGCGCTCGCTGGCCGAGGCGGCCGCCGCCCGCGGCGTCGAGCCGCACCAGCTGGTGAAGACGATGGTGGTGCGGGTCTCCGAGGACGAGCACCGTGTTCGTGCTGGTGCCCGGCGACCGCGAGATCGCCTGGCCCAAGCTGCGGGCGCTGCTCGGCGTCAACCGGCTGTCGATGGCGTCCGCGGACACGGCGTACGAGGTCACCGGCTACGTGCGCGGCACCATCACGCCGCTGGGCAGTCGGGCCGCGCTGCCGGTCGTCGCGGACGCCTCGGTCACGGGCCGGATCAGCCTCGGCGGCGGAGCGCACGGTGTCGCGCTGACCGTGGACGCCGCCGAGCTCGTCGCCGCGCTCGACGCCACGGTGGCCGACGTCACCGAGCCCGGCGGCTGAACGGGACCGCGACAGCGCTCAGAAGAAGGGCCAGATGTCGAAGCCTCCGCGCCCGTCGGGGTCGGAGGGCGGTTTGCGCTCGGTGCTGCCGTCGTAGAGCAGGTGTGAGACCACCAGCCCGAACCCGGCCACCAGGGCGACCAGCACCACCGTGGTCATGGCTAGCCGAGCGGCCCGAGCGGGGCGCTGCTGTGGGGGCGGTGCTGGCGCAGCGCCTTCACGTCGTTCTCCGCACGCTCCCGGTCGGCCAGCGACAGCTGTACGGCGGCCCGGGACCGTCCGCTGGCCCACCACGCGAGAGCGGCCAGCCCGCCCGCGACCACGACCGCCATCACGATGACGAGCATCATGGTGATCCTCCTCCTAGAAGGGGTGCCCCTGGGAACCGGGCGGGTTGTGCGTGCTGCCTTGGAGCGTGCCCATGCCCTTGGCGGCCTCGTGGCCACCGGTGCTGCGGTAGCCACGGCTCTTCGAGCGACCGCTGGACCACCAGGCGAGCGCGACCAAGGCGACCGCGCCGACGACCACCAGCAGGAGGACGACGGCGGTGCTCATCTCAGAATCCGCTCGGGCCGTGGTTGTTCTGGACGTTCCCGGTCACGGTGCTGCCCGTGGCGTTGCGCTCGGCCTGCCCGCCGCCCGGGGCCCGGCTGAGCCGCCAGTTCTCGTTGCTGCGCCGCCGCCGCGAGCCGACCGCGGCGAGGCCGAAGCACACCAGCAGGACGACCGCGATGCCGATCCACAGACCCAAGGCTGGCCTCCAGACTTTCCGAGTGGTGCCCAGTAGACGTAGGGAGCCGGTGAGAGGTTCCGCGCAGGCTACAGGTACTGACCGGTGTTGGGGACGGTGTCGATCGAGCGGCCGGGCTCGGTGCCCTGCTTGCCGGTGATGAGCGTGCGGATGAAGACGATCCGCTCGCCCTTCTTGCCGGAGATGCGGGCCCAGTCGTCGGGGTTGGTGGTGTTGGGGAGGTCCTCGTTCTCCTTGAACTCGTCGACGCACGCCTGGAGCAGGTGCGAGACGCGGAGACCGTGCTGCTCGTGGTCGAGGAAGTCCTTGATCGCCATCTTCTTGGCCCGGTCGACGATGTTCTGGATCATCGCGCCGGAGTTGAAGTCCTTGAAGTAGAGGACCTCCTTGTCGCCGTTGGCGTAGGTCACCTCGAGGAAGCGGTTCTCCTCGGTCTCGGTGTACATCCGCTCGACGGTGGCCTGGATCATCGCGTCCACGCAGGCGTCGCGGTCGCCGCCGAACTCGGCGACGTCGTCGGCGTGCAGCGGCAGGTCGGTCGGTGAGGTACTTGGAGAAGATGTCGCGCGCCGACTCGGCGTCGGGTCGCTCGATCTTGATCTTCACGTCGAGGCGGCCCGGCCGCAGGATCGCGGGGTCGATCATGTCCTCGCGGTTGGAGGCGCCGATGACCAGCACGTTCTCGAGCAGCTCGACGCCGTCGATCTCGCTGAGCAGCTGCGGGACGATGGTGTTCTCGACGTCGGAGGAGACGCCGGAGCCGCGGGTGCGGAACAGCGAGTCCATCTCGTCGAAGAACACGATGACCGGGGTGCCCTCGCTGGCCTTCTCGCGGGCCCGCTGGAAGACCAGGCGGATGTGCCGCTCGGTCTCGCCGACGTACTTGTTGAGCAGCTCGGGGCCCTTGATGTTGAGGAAGTAGGACTTCCCCTCCTGGCCGGTCCGGGCGGCGACCTTCTTGGCCAGCGAGTTGGCGACCGCCTTGGCGATCAGCGTCTTGCCGCAGCCGGGCGGGCCGTAGAGCAGCACGCCCTTCGGCGGCCGGAGCTGGTGCTCCTTGAACAGCTCGGGGTGCAGGTAGGGCAGCTCGACGGCGTCCTGGATCGCCTCGATCTGGCCGCTCAGGCCGCCGATCGACTCGTAGGCGATGTCCGGGACCTCCTCGAGGACCAGCTCCTCGACCTCCGACTTCGGGACCTTCTCGTAGACGTAGCCCGGCCCGGGTGTCGAGCAGCAGCGAGTCGCCGGCGCGGATGGTGTCCTTGCGGAGCGGCTCGGCCAGGCGCACCACGCGCTCCTCGTCGGCGCTGGCGATGACCAGGGCCCGCTCGCCGTCGGCGAGCAGCTCCTTGAACATCACCACCTCGCCGACCTCCTCGAACTCGAGGGCGGCGACGACGTTGAGCGCCTCGTTGAGCATGACCTCCTGGCCGCGGCGGAGCTCGTCGAGGCTCGACGCTGGGGCTGACGTTGACGCGCAGCTTGCGGCCGCCGGTGAAGACGTCGATGGAGTCGTCCTCGTTGCGGCCCAGGAAGGTGCCGAAGCCGGCCGGCGGCTGGGCCAGCCGGTCGACCTCCTCCTTGAGCTTCATGATCTGGTCGCGCGCCTCGCGCAGGGTCTGGGCCAGCCGCTCGTTCTGCGAGGTCACGGCGGCGAGCGAGCGCTGGGCGTCGGCCAGACGGAGCTCGAGACCGCGCGACCCGGTGGGCGCGTCGTTGAGGCGGCGACGCAGGTCGCTCACCTCGGCCTCGAGGAAGCGCACCTGGCTCGCGAGCTCGTCGGGGGTCCTGCCCCCGCCGGAAACACTGTCTGAAGTCATCCGGTGTCACCTCCTGTGACTCATGACCCTACTCGCGCAACACGCTCGGCCAAGGGGATATCCACGCGGTGTTGATCACGAATTGACCACCACCACAGCGGCCGTGGGATCGCGTCTCACCCCGCGGTACGCCGTGGGTACCCGATCCCCGCTGGGTCACCGTCGTCCGGCGGTGCGGACGACGTACACGCGGGCGGCCCGGGCCAGCAGAGGGCTGTCGGCGGTGCGGCGGAGCAGTTGCTTGCGCAGTCCGAAGGCGAACGCCCGGGCGCTGCTGCCCACCACCTCCGAGGCGGAGGCCGGCCGGCCCTCGCGCTCGAGGAAGGCACGGCGGTAGCGGCGGAACAGGTGCCCGTGGCCCACGGCGAGGGCCGCCAACGCGGCCTCCGCGGCCTCCAGCAGCTCGGCCGGGGCCACCTCGTCGAACGGTGGGCGGCCGTCCGTCCGGTCGTCCGGCACCAGGTCCTCGAGCTCGCCGACGACCGCGACCCCACGCCGCCGGAGCTCGCCGACCAGGTCCTCGGCGTACTCCCTCGCCCACGCGCGGTGCTCGTCGGGCAGCCGGAGCCGCCGCGGGCGGGCGACAGCCAGCCGCGGCCGGAGCCCCTGCTCGACCACGAACCGGAGCTGGGCCTGGTTCACGGTCCGACCGACCGCGAGGTTCAGCCGGCGGACCACCTCCACCTCGGCGGCGCCGAGCGACACGTTCTGCTGGGCGACCGCCCGGACACCCCAGACGTCGGGTGGCAGTCCCGTGGCCGCCGCGAAGCGGTCCAGCAGGCACTGCGGGGAGGCACCGGCCCGCGGGACGGTGACCACGGTGATCCGGTCCAGCGGCACCGCGGAGCTCCAGACGTCGAGGACCCGCAGGAGGTCGTATCGCACCCAGAACGCGGTCGCATCGGGCACCTGGCCCCCTTCCGGGTGGCGCACCCCGGCGATGAAGTCCCGCCACTCGGTGGTGCTGCCGGTCATGACGTCCTGCTGCCACGCGGAGACCACGGTCCGGGCCATGTCGCGGGCGCCGATCACGACGTGCACGTCGCGGGACCCGAAGCCGCGGACCACCCGGCGCACGTGCCGGGGGCGGCACAGGCCCAGCCCCTCGTCGCTGATCAGGACGCTCGGTCCGTCGTACGTCGCCACCTCCTCGGTGAGCCGACGGAAGGCGCCGGCCACGGCGACGTCCTCGCCGCGCACCCGCTGGCCGAGCAGGTCATAGGTGGCGAGTCGGTGGGCCCGGTGTCCTCCACCGGGGTAGAGCACGCCCGCGGTCGCAAGGGCGTCGACCCGGGTGTCCAGGGCCGCCTGGATCGTCGAGGTGCCGGTCTTGTAGAGGCCGACGTGGAGGTGGAGCTCCGCCATGTCCGTCAGCGTCGAGCGGGCGGGCACCCAGGGGCGCGGGTCTGCAGTCCCGCGCGGGCCGGGAGGATCCGCCCTCGGCCGGATCGACGGGCACCCGGGGCGCGGTTCTGCAGTCCCGCACGGGCCAGGCGGATCAGCCCTCGGCCGGATCGACGGGCACCCCGGGCGGCCGCGGGCCGCCGTAGTCCGGTCCGTAGGCACCGGGGGCCGGGCGGCGCTTCTTGAGGGGAGCCTTCTCCCCCGGCGCCATCCGCCTGGCGGTGACCAGGAAGGCGCCGTTGAGGTGGAGCGCCGATCATCGAGTGCCCCGGCCGGAACGCCGCTGCACGCTTCTTCCCCGCTGGCGGAGTCTCAGCCCTCGGCCGGATCGACGGGCACCCCGGGCGGCCGCGGGCCGCCGTAGTCCGGTCCGTAGGCACCGGGGGCCGGGCGGCGCTTCTTGAGGGGAGCCTTCTCCCCCGGCGCCATCCGCCTGGCGGTGACCAGGAAGGCCGTGTGGCCGATCATCGAGTGCCCCGGTCGGACGGCCAGCCCCTCGACGTGCCAGTCGCGGACGAGGGACTCCCAGGCGGCCGGCTCGGTGAAGCCGCCGTGGACCCGCACGGTCTCGACGAACCGGGACAGCTGGGTGGTGGTGGCGACGTACGCGCAGACGACGCCGCCGGGGCGCAGGGCGTCCGCGGCGGCCTGGAGGCACTCCCAGGGCGCCAGCATGTCGAGGATGACCCGGTCGGCGCGCTCCCCGGAGGCGGGCAGCTCCTCGGCGAGGTCACCCAGGCGCAGCGTCCACGCCGGGTGCTCGCCCCCGAAGAACTGGGTGACGTTGCGGCGGGCGACGTCCGCGAACTCCTCGCGGCGCTCGTACGACGTGACCCGGCCGCCCGGCCCCACCGCGCGGAGCAGCGAGCAGGTCAGCGCCCCGGAGCCGACGCCCGCCTCGACGACGTGGGCACCCGGGAACACGTCGGCCATCGCCACGATCTGGGCGGCGTCCTTGGGGTAGATCACCGCGGCGCCGCGCGGCATCGAGATCACGAACTCCGAGAGGAGCGGGCGGAAGACGAGGTACTGCCCGCCTCCGGAGGAGGTGACCGTGAACCCCTCCTCGCGACCGATCAGCTCGTCGTGCTCGAGGTGTCCCTTGTTGGAGAAGAACCGCTTGCCGGCCTCGAGGCAGAAGTTGTGCCGCCGGCCCTTGCCGTCGACCAGGCGCACCCACTCGCCCGCCTGAAGCGGGCCGCGATGCACGCCTGACCACTCGGGGGACTCGCTGAGGTCGGCCACCCGGGGAACCTACCGAACCCCGTTCGTCACCCCGGTGCCGCCCGGAACGCCCGGTCGACGTCCGCCGTCGCGAGTACGCCGTACACCGAGCCGTCGTCCTCGACGAGGAGGTACTCGGTCGCCGGGGTCCGGGTGATCGCCTGCACCAGGTCCTCACCGGAGATGCCCACGGGCAGGGAGACGCCGCCGTCGACGCCGCGGGCCACGGTGGAGACCGCCAGCCACGGCCGGCGGTCCTCGGGCGTGGCCACGAGCGCGGCCTCGTTGACCACACCGACCGGGCGGCCGCTACCGGTGACGGTGACGATGGCGCCGGCCTGGGCCTCGCGCGCCTGGCGTACCGCCTCGGCCAGCGGCAGGTCCTCGGGGACCTCCAGGGCCCGGCGGGCCAGGTTGCGTGCGACGAGGACCGGCAGCCGACGCCGGATCTTCGCGGCCTGGAGCGAGGCGGTGGCGCCGTTCCAGAGGAAGAAGCCGACGACGAAGGCGAGCACGAAGTTGAACACGTCCGGCGGCTCGTCCCAGAGGGTCTGCTGCGCGAGCGGCCAGAGCAGGACCGCGACGGCCGTGACCCGGCCGCCCCAGGCCGCCACGACCGTGCCGCGGTGCAGGCTGCCGGTCAGCTGCCAGACCGCGGACTTGAGCACTCGGCCGCCGTCCAGGGGGAGCCCGGGGACGAGGTTGAGCACGCCGATGAACAGGTTCCCGAAGGCCAGTCCCTCGACCACCATCAGCAGCAGGCCGTCGGGCACCACGAACCACAGCGCGAGCGCGACCAACCCCACGCCGATCGAGGAGAGCGGACCGACCACGGCGATCCAGAACTCCTGGCGCGGCTTCTTGGCCTCGGCCTCGATGGCCGTGACGCCGCCGAGGAAGTGCAGGGTGATGCTCGAGACCGGGAAGCCGTAGTGCCGGGCCATGTAGGCGTGCGAGGCCTCGTGGAGCAGGACCGAGAGGTAGAGGACGACGGCGAAGGCCAGGCCCGCGACGTACTTCCACGGTCCGAGGCCGGGGTGCACCGCCTCGGCGCGGGGCGCCATGACGACGGCGATCAGGCCCGCGACCAGGAACCACGACGACGAGACGAGGACGTCGCTGCCCGCGATCGTGCCGATCTTGACCGTGCCCGGCGCGCGCGGCGTCGGCGGGCTGGTCTGAGGTCCTGACACGCACCAACGCTAGCCCACCGACCCCCGGCCGGCCGTGGCCGTCGGTGCTCGCAACTAGCCTGCGCCCATGGCCGACGCCGCGCTCTCCCCCAGCCGCGCCGGCGACTTCATGTCCTGCCCGCTGCTGTTCCGCTACCGCACCGTCGACCGGCTGCCCGAGAGCTCCTCACCCGACGCCGTCCGCGGCACCCTGGTCCACCAGGTCCTCGAGGACATCTTCGACCTCCCGGCGGCCGACCGTACGCCCGCCGCGGCGCACGCGCTGCTGGAGCCGACCTGGACCCAGCTGCAGGAGCGCTCCGCGCAGGCCCGCGAGGTGGCGGCCACCCTCGACCAGCCCGCCTGGCTCGACTCCGCCCACGACGTCCTCGACCGCTGGTTCGTGCTGGAGGACCCGACCCGGCTCGAGCCGGCCGAGCGGGAGGCCTTCGTCGAGGCCACGCTCGCCAACGGCCTCACGCTGCGCGGGATCATCGACCGCCTCGACGAGGCCCCCGACGGCGCGCTGCGGATCGTGGACTACAAGGGTCTGGCGGTGGACACGCCGCTGCCGACCCCCGCGGGCTGGACGACCATGGGCGAAGTCCGCGTCGGTGATCAGCTCTTGGGCAGCGACGGTGGGCCCACCCGGGTGACTCTGAAGTCCGGAATCCACCACCGGCCGTGCTACCGCGTGACCTTCAGCGACACGAGCAGCGTCGTGTGCGACAACGTCCACCTCTGGACCGTGGTGCTCAGTCGGCGACAAGGGACGACCCGGACCACCGTGAACACCGAGGACCTCGCCACGCTGCATGAGCAGCTGAGGACGGAGGGCCGACCGCACTCCCTGTGGATCGAGAGCGCGGGAGCCGTGCGCACCCCCGACCGGGACCTCGCCCTCGACCCCTGGTTGCTCGGTGCCTGGCTGGGCGACGGACGCTCCGACACGGGAGCCCTCAGCGTCGGGCGCGAGGACCTGGCCGACATGCTCACGCTCATCAAGGAGCACTGGGCCGGTCACGTGACCGTCCGCGAAGATCGGACGGCTCATGTCGTCACCCTGAGCCGGATCCCCGCACAGTGCCCGTACGGACACGAGGAGTGGCGGCCGGCCACGGAGCGGCAGTACCGCCGCTGCCGTCGACAGGCGGAGCACGCCGCGATGGCGCGTTCCAACGTGTCGCTGACCACAAAGCTCGACGAGATCGGCGTCCGCCGCGACAAGCACATCCCCAGCGACTACTTGCGGGCGGGGACCCAACAACGGATCGACTTGCTGCGCGGCCTGATGGACACCGACGGGTGGTGGAACCGAGTGCGCCGCCGGGCGGGTTTCACCACCACCAGTGACGCGCTGGCGGCGGGCGTGGTCGAGCTGCTGCGCACGCTGGGGGTGCACCCCCTGCACTTCCGCAAGGACTACGCGAACCCGGTCCGGCCGGCTCGGACCTGGCACGTCATCGAGTTCACGCCCACGTGGTTCAACCCCTTCTCGTTGCCGCGCAAAGCGAGCCCCGCTGGCTGCGAGGTCACCGAACTCCAGCGCACCTTGGCGAGTCGACGCGTCGTCACGTCCGTCAGCCGTGTCGAGACGGTCCCTACGCAGTGTGTCGCCGTCGACGCGCACGACTCCTTGTACCTGTGTGGCGACGGCTTCGTCCCCACGCACAACACTTCCTCGGCGGTCTCCGAGGGGTTCGAGTTCAAGGCGCTGTTCCAGCTGCGCATCTACGCGCTGATCCTGTGGCGCGCCCGCGGCGTCGTGCCCCGGATGCTGCAGCTGGTCTACCTCGGCACCACCAGCGAGATGGTCCGCTACGAGCCCGACGAGGCGGACCTGCTGGCCACCGAGCGCAAGATCGAGGCGCTCTGGACCGCCATCGAGGAGGCCCGCCGCACCGGCGTCTTCGAGCCCAGCCGCGGCAAGCAGTGCGACTGGTGCTCGTTCAAGGCCCACTGCCCCGCCTGGGGCGGCACGCTGCTCCCCCTGCCTCCCCCACCGTCGCGGTGGACGCTGGTCAGGCGGTCCGTGCGCCGGCGCTGGCGGCGGCTGCGCAGGCGGCTGGATCGGCGCTGAGCTGTGGATCGAGCCTGCCGGGCCTGCGTGGTCCGGCGTAGCCTGAGCTCAACGACCGGGTGGGAGGAGGCCGACCGTGAACGACGCCCAGACGTGGACGCTCATCGGCGGCTTCTTCGCACTGATGGCGACGATGATCGGGCTCACCCTGCGCGCGGTGCGGGCCGAGATATCGGTGCTGGGCACGCGCATCGAGGGACTGGACCGGCGGATGGACCACCTCGACCGCGACGTCCAGATGGTCGTCCAGCGCCTCATGGACGGCTGAGCGCCCGCAGCTCCTCGACGGTGAGCCCCTCCAGGGTGTTCCGGAAGACGCGCCGCGGGCCGTCCAGCACCGGCACGTGGTTCTCGACCACCAGCACGGTGCAGCCCGCCGCCTCGGCGGACTTCGCCCCGGTGTTGGAGTCCTCGATGGCCACGCACTCCCCCGCCGGTACGCCGAGCGCGGCGGCCGCGGTGAGGTAGGGCTCGGGGTGCGGCTTGCCGAACTCGACCTGGTCGCCGGTGACCACGACGCGGAAGGTCTCGGGCGGCAGCTGGGTGAGGATCGGAGCCACGAACCGCTCGTAGGACATGGTGACCAGCCCGCACCTGATCCCGGACCCGGTCAGCGCCGCCAGCAGCTCCCGGGCACCGGGCCGCCAGGGCACGTCGGACTGCACCATCTCGACCACGCCGTCGAGGAGCTCCTCGACGATCTCCTCCGGCGTCAGGTCGACCCCCCAGCGCTTCTTCATGTAGCGCCCGGAGTCGACGAGGTCGTTGCCGACCAGCTGCAGGGCGTCGGCGTCGTTCCACTCGCCGCCGTACTTCGCGGCCATCGCGAACTCGCACTCGATCCAGTACGGCTCGGTGTCCACGAGGGTGCCGTCCATGTCCCAGAGGACCGCCTGCATGCGTCGTCCCGCCGCGCTCAGTCGTCCGGGTCGTAGCCGAGGTTGGGCGAGAGCCACCGCTCCGCCTCGGCGAGGGTCCAGCCCTTGCGCTCGGCGTAGTCGGCGACCTGGTCGCGCGCCGAGCCGCCCGACCACGAAGTACTGCGACTGCGGGTGGCAGAAGTACCAGCCCGAGACCGCCGCGCCCGGCCACATGGCCATGCTCTCGGTCAGCTCGATGCCGGTCGTGGCCTCCACGTCGAGCAGCTCCCACAGGGTCTGCTTCTCGGTGTGCTCGGGGCACGCGGGGTAGCCCGGCGCCGGCCGGATGCCGTGGTACTTCTCGGCGATCAGGGCCTCGTTGTCGAGGTCCTCGTCGGCGACGTGGCCCCAGAACTCGGTCCGGACCCGCTGGTGCAGCCGCTCCGCGAAGGCCTCGGCGAGCCGGTCGGCGAGCGCCTCGAGCAGGATCGCGGAGTAGTCGTCGTTGGCCTCCTTGAAGGCCGTGATCCGGTCCTGCGGCCCCGAGCCCGGCGGTGACCGCGAACGCGCCCGACGTGGTCGGTCAGCCCGGTCTCGCGGGGCGCGACGAAGTCGCCCAGGGACCGGTTGGGGACGCCCTCGCGGTGCTCGCCCTGCTGGCGCAGGTTGTGCAGCGTGGTCAGCACCTCGGAGCGGGACTCGTCGGTGTAGACCTCGATGTCGTCACCGACCGCGCTGGCCGGGAAGAAGCCGAACACGGCGTTGGCGGTGAGCCACTTCTCCGCGATGAGCCGGTCGAGCATCGCCTGCGCGTCGTCGTACAGCGCCGCGCGCGGTCTCGCCGGTCGTCGGGTTGTTGAGGATGTCGGGGAACTTGCCCTTCATCTCCCAGGCGTTGAAGAACGGCTGCCAGTCGATGTAGTCGCGCAGCTCGGCGAGGTCGTAGTCCGCGAGCACGTGGATGCCCGGCTGCCTTGGGCGCCGGCGGCTCGTAGCCGTCCCAGTCGATCGGGGTGCGGTTGGCGCGGGCCTGCTCGCAGCGTGAGCATCGGCCGGTCGTGCTTGGCCGCGTGCCGCTGCGCGCAGCGAGTCGTAGTCGGCCTTGACGTCGGCCAGCAGCTGCGGCCGCTGCGCGTCGCTCAGCAGCGCGGCCAGGGTCGGCACGGAGCGCGAGGCGTCCTTGACCCAGACCACCGGGCCGTCGTACTTGCCGTCGACCTTGACCGCGGTGTGCGCGCGCGAGGTGGTCGCGCCGCCGATCAGCAGCGGGATCGTCGAAGCCGCGGCGCTGCATCTCGGAGGCGACGTTGACCATCTCGTCGAGCGACGGCGTGATCAGGCCGGACAGCCCGATGGCGTCCGCGCCGATCTCCACCGCGGTGTCGAGGATCTTCTGCGCCGGCACCATCACGCCGAGGTCGATCGACCTCGAAGTTGTTGCACTGCAGGACGACGCCGACGATGTTCTTGCCGATGTCGTGGACGTCGCCCTTGACCGTGGCCATCACGATCGTGCCGTTGGTGTCCTTGGCGGTGGCGTACTCGGGGTTGTCGAGCTTCTCCTGCTCGATGAACGGGATCAGGTAGGCGACGGCCTTCTTCATCACCCGCGCCGACTTCACCACCTGCGGGCAGGAACATCTTGCCGGCCCCGAACAGGTCGCCGACGACGTTCATGCCGTCCATCAGCGGGCCCTCGATGACCTCGATCGGGCGGCCGCCGCGCTCGGCGATCGTCTGGCGCAGCTCCTCGGTGTCGGCCTCGACGTGCGCGTCGATGCCCTTCACCAGCGCGTGCGTGATCCGCTCGCCGACCGGCAGCGAGCGCCACTCCTCGGCCGCGGCCTCGACGACCTCGCCGGCCTTGTTGTGCTGCCTCGGCGATCTCGAGCAGCCGCTCGGCGGCGTCGGGACGGCGGTTGAGGACGACGTCCTCGATCCGCTCGCGCAGCTCCGGCTCGACCTCGGTCGTACGACGACCAGCGCGCCGGCGTTGACGATGCCCATGTCGAGGCCGGCCTCGATCGCGTGGTACAGGAAGACCGCGTGGATCGCCTCGCGCACCGGGTTGTTGCCGCGGAAGCGAGAAGCTCACGTTGGAGATGCCGCCGGAGACCTTGGCGCCCGGCAGGTTCTGCTTGATCCAGCGGGTGGCCTCGATGAAGTCCAGGCCGTACGACGCGTGCTCCTCGATGCCCGTCGCGACCGCGAAGACGTTGGGGTCGAAGATGATGTCCTCGGCCGGGAAGCCCGACCTCGTCGACCAGGATCCGGTAGGCCCGCTCGCAGATCGCCTTGCGGCGCTCGAGGTTGTCGGCCTGGCCGTCCTCGTCGAAGGCCATCACGACCGCGGCGGCGCCGTACTTGCGGCACAGGCGGGCCTGCTCGCGGAACTTGTCCTCGCCCTCCTTCATGGAGATCGAGTTGACGATCGGCTTGCCCTGGACGTTCTTCAGGCCGGCCTCGATGACCTCCCACTTGGAGGAGTCGACCATCACCGGCACCCGGCTGATGTCGGGCTCGCTGGCGACCAGCTTGAGGAAGCGGTCCATCGCGGCGACGCCGTCGATCATGCCCTCGTCCATGTTGACGTCGATGACCTGCGCGCCGTTCTCGACCTGCTGCGCGGCGACCGTGAGGGCGGTGTCGTAGTCGCCGGCCTTGATCAGGTTGCGGAACCTGCGCCGAGCCGGTGATGTTGGTGCGCTCGCCGACGTTGACGAAGAGGCTGTCCTCGGTGATCGTGAACGGCTCGAGGCCGGAGAGCCGCATGGCCGGCGGGAGCTCGTGGGTGGCGCGGCGCTCCTTGCCCTCGACGGCCTGGGCGATCGCGGCGATGTGCGCGGGCGTGGTGCCGCAGCAGCCGCCGACGAGGTTGACGAAGCCGGCTGTCGGCGAACTCGGCGATGATCGCGGCGGTCTCCTCGGGCGCCTCGTCGTACTCGCCGAAGGCGTTGGGCAGCCCGGCGTTGGGGTAGCAGGAGACGAACGAGTCGGCGAGCCGGGACAGCTCGGCGATGTAGGGCCGCATCTCCTTGGCGCCGAGCGCGCAGTTGAGCCCGACCGCGAGCGGGTCGGACGTGCCGGACGGAGTCCCAGAACGCCTCGGTCACCTGGCCGGACAGCGTGCGGCCGGAGGCGTCGGTGATGGTGCCGGAGATGATGACCGGCCAGCGCCGGCCGTACTCCTCGAAGAGCGTCTCGACCGCGAAGATCGCGGCCTTGGCGTTGAGGGTGTCGAAGATCGTCTCGATCATCAGCAGGTCCGAGCCGCCGTCGACGAGGCCGCGGCGCGGCATCGAGGTACGCCGCGACGAGCTGGTCGAAGGACACGTTGCGGGCGCCCGGGTCGTTGACGTCGGGCGAGATCGAGGCCGTGCGGGTCGTCGGGCCGAGCGCGCCGGCGACGTACCGCGGCCGCTCCGGGGTCGCGACCTCGTCCGCGACCCGGCGGGCCAGCCGCGCCGCCTCGAGGTTGAGCTCGTAGGCCAGCTCCTGCATGCCGTAGTCGGCCAGCGAGACCGCGGTGGCGTTGAAGGTGTTGGTCTCGATGATGTCGGCGCCGGCCTCGAGGTACTCGCGGTGGATGCCGGCGATGATCTCCGGCTGGGTGAGCGTCAGCAGGTCGTTGTTGCCCTGCAGGTCGCTCGGCCAGTCGGCGAACCGCTCGCCGCGGTAGCCCGCCTCGGCGGGACGGTCGCGCTGGATCGCGGTACCCATGGCGCCGTCGAGCACCAGGATCCGCTCCTGGAGCGCGCGCGGTCAGCTCCTCGGTGGCGTCGGGGCGCAGGTCGGCGCGACTGCTCACGGTGCCTCCTCTCCGCCGGACCGGCTGGCCCCCAAGGGGCGCCAGGTGACACAGCCTAGGAACAGCGTCCACGACGTGGACCGCATTCCCAGATCGTGACACCGGCCGCGCCCCACCCGCGAATTCCCGACCTTCGGCGCGCCGCCGCCAATCCACCGGGCCGGATCTAGGCTCGGGCGTGATCGAGATCGAGGACGTCGCCGGACCTGGTGGACCCGGTCGTCATCGCCGCGTTCGAGGGCTGGAACGACGCCGCGGACGCCGCCTCGTCGGTCGTCGACCACCTGATGCGGGTCTGGAACGCCCGCGTCGTCGGCGCGATCGACCCCGAGGACTTCTACGACTTCCAGGTCAACCGGCCCCTGGTCGGCTCCGACGCCAGCGGGCCACCGCCGGATCACCTGGCCGAGCACCCAGATCGCGATCGCCTCTCCCCCGGACCTCGACCGCGACATCATCCTGGTGCGCGGCATCGAGCCGAACATGCGCTGGCGCCAGTTCTGCGCCGAGCTGCTCGCCGCCTGCGACGACCTCGGCGGCCAGCTGGTGGTGACCCTCGGCGCGCTGCTCGCCGACACCCCGCACACCCGGCCGATCCCGGTGACCGGCACCGCCACCGAGCCCGAGCTCGTCGACCGGCTCAAGCTCGAGCAGTCGACGTACGAGGGGCCGACCGGCATCGTCGGCGTCTTCCAGGACGCCTGCGTGCGGCTCGACATCCCGGCGGTGTCCTACTGGGCGGCGGTCCCGCACTACGTCGCCCAGCCGCCGTGCCCCAAGGCGACGCTGGCGCTGCTCGGCCAGCTCGAGGACCTGCTCGAGGTCAGCATCCCGCTCGGCGACCTGCCCGAGGACGCCCGGGCCTGGGAGCGCGGCGTCGACGAGCTCGCCGAGGAGGACGAGGACGTCGCCGACTACGTCCGCTCGCTCGAGGAGACCCGCGACACCACCGACCTGCCCGGAGGCGTCCGGCGAGGCGATCGCGCGGGAGTTCGAGCGGTACCTCAAGCGGCGGCAGGGCGAGGACTGAGCTGGTCCGGTTTCACCGGCCAGCCGGTGAAACCGGACGTTCGGCGCAGAAGTTTCGGCGCCGAAGCGCCAGTTTCGGCGCCGAAGCGCCAGGTCGGCGCCTAGCCGGGGAATCTGCTCACCGCTCCTACAGCGCGAGCCCCAGGGCGGCGTCGAGCAGCGCGTGGCATCGGTCAGCGGCGGCGTCCGGGTCGCTGGTGTCGGCCAGATGGCCGGTCGGTGCCGAGGGTGGCGTCCACCCAGCCCTGCGACGGCGGCGACCGCGCGCGGGGCGTCGAGGTCGTCGGCCAGCGCGGCCAGCACCTCGGTGACCACCGGCGGCCGGGGCGCGCCGGCGCCCAGCGAGAGCGCGCGCCGCCAGTCGGCCAGCGTGTCGACCGCGTCCCACAGCTCGGTCGTCGATCCACTCCCAGTCGGAGCGGTAGTGGTGGCGCAGCAGCGCCAGCCGGATCGCCATCGGGTCGACGTCGCTGTTGCGCAGGGCCGAGACGAAGACGAGGTTGCCCCGCGACTTCGACATCTTCTCGCCGTCGTAGGCGACCATCCCGGCGTGGCTGTAGACCTGCGCGAACGGCGCCGACGGGTCGGCGACCTGCGCGTGCCCGGCGCACATCTCGTGGTGCGGGAAGACCAGGTCGCTGCCGCCGCCCTGGACGTCGAAGCGCGCCGCCGAGGTGCTCGCGGGCGATCGCGGTGCACTCGATGTGCCAGCCCGGTCGCCCCGGGCCGAACGGGCTGTCCCAGGACGGCTCGCCGTCGCGGGGGCCGCGCCACACGACGCAGTCGAGCGGGTCCTTCTTGCCGGGCCGGTCCGGGTCACCGCCGCGCTCGCCGGAAGATCTCGAGCATCGTCTCGCGGTCGTAGCCGGACTCCGCGCCGAACGCCGGGTCGGCGGTGACCGAGAAGTAGAGGTCGTCCTCGACCCGGTAGACCGACGCCGGCCGCCTGGAGCCGCTCGATCAGGTCGACGACGAGCGGGATCGACTCGACCGCGCCGATGTAGTGCGCGGGCGGGAGCACCCGCAGCGCCGTCATGTCCTGCCGGAACAGCTCGGTCTCGCGCTCGGCGAGCTCGACCCAGTCGACGTTCACCTTCTCGGCCCGCTCCAGCAGCGGGTCGTCGACGTCGGTGACGTTCTGGACGTAGATGACCTCGTGGCCGGCGTTGCGCCAGGCCCGGTTGAGCAGGTCGAAGCCGACGTACGTCGCGGCGTGGCCCAGGTGCGTGGCGTCGTACGGCGTGATCCCGCAGACGTAGAGCCGCGCCGGCCCGTCGGGGGCGGTGGTGACCAGCCCGCCGGTGGCCGTGTCGTGGAGCGCCACCGGCGGGCCCGCCACGGGCAGGGTCGGGATCTCCGGGGAGGGCCACGCACGCATGCCGGAAGCCTAGCGCAGCTGCCGGCGTCAGAACGGCGGCCACGGGATCGCCGGCTACTGACCCGCGGGGCGCCGGCATGACCGCCCGCTCGACCAGCCGGTCGCACCGCCGGACCAGCGGCGTCGATCTCCGGGTCGGTGAGGTGCGCCGACAGCACGTCGCCGAGCGGGCCGGCCAGGGCCTTGCCCAGCCGGAGCACCTCCGCGAGGTCGGCCTCGGGCAGCGGCTCCCCCAGCCAGCCCCACAGCACCGTCCGCAGCTTGTGCTCGGCGTGGAAGGTGACGCCGTGGTCGACGCCGTACCGGTGCCCGTCGGTCATCTCCAGGACGTGACCGCCCTTGCGGTCGGCGTTGTTGACGACGACGTCGAAGACCGCCATCCGGCGCAGCGGCTCGCTGTCCTCGTGGACCAGCGAGACCGGCTGGTCGTGGCCGTCGATGCCGTCGAAGACGTGCCGCCAGCCCGCCGGCACGCTGCCCTCGGCGACCAGGGTCACCGCCTCCTGCTCCGGGTCGGGCTCCTGCCAGAGCTGCACCATGCCCGGTCCGTGCGGACCGTCGCGCAGCCAGGTCGGCGGCACGACGTCCCAGCCGAGCGCCTCGGAGACGAGGTACGCCGCCACCTCGCGGTCGGCGAGCGTGCCGTCGGGGAAGTCCCACAGCGGCCGCTCCCCCGAGATCGGCTTGTAGACGACCTGGACCTCGCCGATCTCGCCGACGAAGGTGGCGTTCGACGCCGGCATGATCCGGCCGTGGAGGACGAGCTCGCCCCTCCAGCTCGTCGGACGGGGCCTGGCTCACGGGTCCCGGCGGCGGAAGCCGTTCGCGCGCACGCACAGGTGGCCGTCGGGGTCGATCGGGTTGCCGCAGAACGGGCAGCTGGGCCGGCCGGCCTCGAGCACCTGCTCGGCGCGCTTGACGAAGGCCCGGGCGCTCCCGGCGGCGATGCCGGACCAGGAACACCTCGTCCGGCTCGGGCTCCTCGAGCTCCTCGTCGAGCTGGTCGGGGCTGACGACGGCGGCCTCGGTGTACGGGAAGACCTCGATCACCACCCGCTCGTCGTCCGGGTCCCACGACAGCGTCATGGTGCCGGCGCGGAACTCCTCCTCGATCGGCTGCTCGAGCGGCTCGGAGTCCTCGAGCCCGAGCGGTGCCACCGCCGGGATCACGTGCTCGCGCGGCGTCGCTGGCCATCACCTCGTCGAGCAGCTCGTCGATCCGCTCGCTGAGGGCGGCCACCTGCTGCTTCTCGAGCGAGACGCTGACGATCCGGGCGCCGCTGCGGGCCTGGAGGAAGAAGGTGCGCTGTCCGGGCGGGCCGACGGTGCCGGTGACGAAGCGCTCCGGCGGGTCGAATCCGTGGACAACGGCATGCGAACACCTTAGGCAGCAGCCCTAGGAGCCCGCCGAGGGCCCGGCGCCGCCGCCGACGGCGGCGTCCTGAGCGGCCGGCTTGCGCCGGCCCTTCCTGGGTGGCGGCGGCGAGCCAGGACAGGTCGCCGGCGTGGGTGTTGGTCGCCAGGACGTAGGGCCGGGTCGCGGTGTAGCGCACGATCGACACCGAGGCCGGGTCGACGTGGAGCCGCTGGAACAGGTCGAGGTGCATGCCGAGCGCGTCGGCGAGCACCGACTTGATGATGTCGCCGTGGCTGACCGCCACCCAGACCGCCCCGGGGCCGTGCTCGGCCTCGAACGCGCGTCGAGGCGGCGTACGGCGGTCACCGCGCGGGCCTGCATGGCCGCCATCGACTCGCCGCCGGGGAAGGCCGCCGCCGACGGCTGGGTCTGCACCATCTTCCACAGCTTCTCCTTGGCCAGCTCCTTGAGCGGGCGGCCCTGCCAGTCGCCGTAGTCGCACTCGGTGATGCCGCGCTCGGTCGCGGTGACGGGGCTGCCCTCCTGGGCCTTGAGGATCGCCCGCGCGGTCTGCCGGCAGCGCTCGAGCGGGCTGCGTGACCACCGCGACCAGCGGTACCACCGCGAGCCGCTCGGCGGTCTTCTGGGCCTGCCCGACACCGGTCTCGTCGAGCCGGACGCCGCGCGTGCGCCCGGCCAGGACGCCGGAGGTGTTGGCCGTGGTCCGGCCGTGTCGCACCAGGATCACGGTTGCCATGCGCGCGAGCGTACGGGCACTACCGTGGAGGACGTGATCGTCGACAGCGCCCTCTACCGCAAGGGGCACGGGTCGAGGTCGACTGCTTCCCCCACGAGTTCGACAAGCTCCGCGCCGAGGCGACCAACGAGGGCGACTTCGTCTGGGTCGGCCTCTACAAGCCGAGCGAGGGCGAGCTCGGGGACGTGGCGAAGGCCTTCGAGCTGCACCCGCTCGCGGTCGAGGACGCCGTCAAGGCGCACCAGCGGCCCAAGCTCGAGCGGTACGACGACAGCCTGTTCCTGATCCTCAAGACGCTCTGGTACGTCGACGACGACGACGCCGTCGAGACCGGTGAGATCAACATCTTCGCGGGCCACGACTTCGTGATCACCGTCCGGCACGGCCGGGCTCCGAGCTGCACTCGGCGCGGTCACGGCTCGAGGAGCACGAGGCGGTGCTCACCCACGGGCCCGTCGGCCGTCATCTACGCCGTCTGCGACCCGTCGTCGACGGCTACATCGACGTCGTCGACGAGCTGCAGGTCGACGTCGACGAGATCGAGGCG
Organism: uncultured Actinomycetota bacterium; assembly: GCA_963791175.1. GTDB lineage: Bacteria > Actinomycetota > Actinomycetes > Propionibacteriales > Nocardioidaceae > Nocardioides. The sequence continues at coordinate 1,983,984 of CAWBRC010000001.1, read as the reverse complement.
TCGGTCTTCTCCCCCGAGCGCACCAACGACTCGACCCGCATCTACATGCTCAAGCGCGAGATCGCCGAGGTCCGCCGCGCGGTGTTGCCGCTGCGCGAGCCGATCCGCAAGTTCGCGGACGGGCTGGTGCACGGCGTGGAGCGCGAGGCCGGGCCGTTCTTCCGCGACGTCCTCGACCACCTCAACCAGGCCGCGGAGGTCGTCGACAGCCTGGACTCGCTGCTGTCGACCGCCTTCGACGCCCACCTGGCCCGGATCTCCGTCCAGCAGAACGACGACATGCGCAAGATCTCCGCCGGCGCCGCGCTGGTCGTCGTCCCGACCCTCATCGCCGGCGTCTACGGCATGAACTTCGACCACATGCCCGAGCTGAGCTGGACCTTCGGCTACCCGTTCGCGCTGCTGCTGATGGTGGCGGCCTCCGCCGGGCTGCTGGCTGCTGTTCAAGAGGTCCGGCTGGCTGTAGCGGCGGCTCCGCAGGAATTCAGCACCTGGTGTAACTCAGTGTTCAGTCCACTGGATGGGTGTTCGAGCACCCATCCAGTGGACGTAACACTGAGTTACAAGCGAGCGGGCGCGGGTGGGCCTCAGGTCGCGGAGAGGGTCCCGGTCGCCAGCAGCCCGATCAGCAGCAGGCCGAGGACGACGCGGTACGGCACGAACCACGCGATCGAGTGGTGGGCCACGAACCGGAGCAGCCACGCGATCGCGGCGTACGCCACGACGAACGCGACCAGCACGCCGGTGATCGCCTCGCCGGCCCCGATGTCGCCCGAGAAGGCGTCCTTGAGCTCGAAGAGGCCGGCGGCCAGCAGGGCCGGGATCGACATGAAGAAGCTCAGCTTGGTGGCGGTCACCCGGTCGAGGCCGCGGAACAGACCGACCGAGATGGTCGCGCCCGAGCGGGAGATGCCGGGGATCAGGGCGAGAGCCTGGGCGAAGCCGATCCAGATCGCGTCCTTCATGCCGAGGTCGCGCTCGGGGCGGTCCTGGCGGCCCATCCGCTCGGCGACGAACATCACCACGCTCCAGCCGAGCAGCGCGAACGCCACCACCCACAGCGAGCGCAGCGGGCCGGTGATGAGGTCCTTGCCCAGCAGGCCGGCCACGCCGACCGGGATGGTGGCCACGATGACGTACCAGCCCATCCGGTGGTCGAGCTGGCCGCGGTACTCCGAGCGGAACAGCCCCAGGGTCCAGGCCCGGATGATGTTCCAGATGTCGCGGGCGAAGTAGAAGATCACCGCCGCGATGGCGCCCATCTGGATCACCGCGGTGTAGCCGGTGACCGCCGGGTCGTCCACCTCGAGGCCGAGCAGCTTCTCGGCGACCGTCAGGTGGCCGGTGCTCGAGACCGGGAGGAACTCCGTCAGTCCCTCGACCACGCCCAGCACCACCGCGTCGAAGTAGTCCACGCGACAGGAGCGTACGGAGAACCCGGGCACGACCGGGTCTCGGGTGTTGCCTGTGTACGCCGGGCCGGGCGGCTACGGTGTGCCTCGTGCAGCACAGGTCCCTGGGTCGATCCGGCCTCGCGGTCTCGCGACTCGGACTCGGCTCGATGACCTGGGGCAACCACACCGACGAGCACGAGGCCCGCGACCAGCTGACCGCGTTCGTCGACGCGGGCGGCACCCTCCTCGACACCGCGCACACCTATGCGGGCGGCGCGTCCGAGGAGCTTCTGGGCAAGCTGCTCGGCGACGTGGTCCCCCGCGACGACGTCGTCGTGGCCACCAAGGCCGGCATCGGCATGCGCCGCGGCAGCCGGGTCATGGACACCTCGCGCGGCTACCTGCTCACGAGCCTCGACCTCTCGCTCCAGCGGCTCGGGCTCGACTCGGTCGACCTGTGGCAGGTGCACGTCTGGTCCGACGACACACCGGTCGAGGAGACCCTCTCGGCGCTCGACACGGCCGTCTCGACGGGCCGCGCGGCGTACGTCGGCGTCTCGAACTGGTCCGGCTGGCGGACCGCGCAGGCCGCCACCTGGCAGCGGGCGGTGCCGGGCCGGGCGCCGCTGATCTCGACGCAGGTCGAGTACTCCCTGCTCAACCGCGGCGTCGAGCACGAGATCGTGCCCGCGGCTCAGGAGCTCGGGCTCGGCATCCTGCCGTGGTCGCCGCTCGGCCGCGGGGTGCTCACCGGCAAGTACCGCACCGGTACGCCGGCCGACTCGCGCGGCGCGTCGGAGATGTCCCAGTGGGTCGACGGCTACCGCGACGAGTCGTCGTCGTACGTCGTCGAGGCCGTGGCCAAGGCCGCCGACGGGCTCGGCTGGCAGCCGCTCGAGGTGGCGCTGGCCTGGGTCCGCGACCGTCCCGGCGTGACCGCGCCGATCGTGGGCGCCCGGACCGCGGCCCAGCTGAAGCAGGCCCTGGCCGTCGAGCAGCGCACGCTGCCTCAGGAGCTGGTGGCGGCCCTCGACGACGTGTCAGCGGGGCGGGTATGAGCGCTTTCGGCCGGCCGAACAGCGGCGCGCTGCGCGCCGAGGGAGCGCAGGTGTGCTCGAGTTGGGCTGCGCACCGGTGAGCACCCGTCAGGGGCCACGGCTGTCGCGTGGGGTCGAGTGGGAGTTCGACAAGGTGACGTTCTCGCGCGAGTACCCGCGCACCGTGGTCACCAAGCTGCTCGTGGAGCGCGCCGAGCACGGCGGCTGGGAGCTGGACCGGGTCCGGATCGCCGCCGACGGGACCCGTCGCGTCGTCCTGCGGCGCCGCATCATCCGGGCCGTCCGCACCGCCTGACCCTCTGATCGACCCCTCCACCGGGCGCTCGGCCGACCCTCGGCACGCGTTCAGGCTGGCTTCAGCGGCTCGGCGGGACCATCGCAGCATGAGCACCCTCCGCAGCACCCTCGTCCCGCTCGCCGCGGCGGGCGTCCTCGCGGCCCTGGTGTCCGCGTCCACGCCGGCGGCCTCCACGGCCGGTCCGGTCGCCCCGACGGCTGGTCCGGTCGCCCCCACGGCGGGCCCGCCCTTCGACCCGGCGCAGTTCACGCACCCGGTCCAGAACGCCTACTTCCCGCTCGTCCCGGGCCTGGTCACCCGGCTGCACGGCACCGAGGACGGCGAGACCTTCCGCCAGAAGGTGCGGGTCACCCACCGCACCGAGCTGGTCGCCGGCGTCCGGGTCACGGTGGTCCGCGACGTCGTGCACCGGCTCGACGGCACCCTCGCGGAGGCCACGGACGACTGGTACGCCGCCGACGACGCGGGGAACGTCTGGTACTTCGGCGAGGACACGGCCACCTACGACGAGCACGGCCAGCTCGAGGACCGCGAGGGCTCGTGGCGAGCCGGCCGGCACGGCGCCGAGCCCGGCATCGTCATGCCGGCGGTGGCCCGGCCGTCCCGGGCCACGTTCCAGGAGCACGCGCGAGGCGTCGCCGAGGACCAGGGCTGGATCGTGCAGCACCTCGCGCAGGCCCGGACCCCGGGCGGGCGGTTCCGCGACGTGGTCCGGGCCTTCGAGTGGAGCCGGCTGGAGCCGGACGTGGTCTCGCAGAAGCTCTACGCGGCCGGCATCGGGATCATCGCCGAGCGCGACCTGGCGGGCGGCGACGAGCACTTCTGGGTCGTCGCACACACGCGGGCCAGTTAGGGCGTGCCTAGATCTCGTCGAGGAACCGGTCCATCACCCGCACGCCGAACTCCAGGGCGTCCGTCGGCACCCGCTCGTCGACGCCGTGGAACAGGGCGGTGAAGTCGAGGTCGGCCGGCAGCCGCAGCGGCGCGAACCCGTAGGAGCGCATGCCGAGGGTGCGGAAGTGCTTGGCGTCGGTGCCGCCGGACATGAGGTACGGCGCGACGATCGCGTCGGGGTCCTCGGCCAGCAGGCTGCGGTGCATCGCGTCGACCAGCTCGCCGTCGTACGGCGTCTCCCAGGGGGCCTGGTTGGAGAGGTAGCTGACGTCGATCCCGTCGCCGATGAGCTCCTTGAGGGTGTCGAAGAACTCCTCCTCGTAGCCCGGGAGCGAGCGTGCGTCGACGTGCGCGGTGGCCTCGGTCGGGACGACGTTGACCTTGTAGCCGGCCGAGAGCATGGTCGGGTTGACCGTGTTGCTGATGACGGCGCCGAGCATCCGGGTCGCGCCCCCGAACTCGTCCACCAGCGCGCGGGCGTTCTCCGGGGTGACCTCGGTGCCGGCGAGCTCGGCCACCGTGCCGAGCAGGACCTCCATCGTCGGCGTCAGCCGGACCGGCCACTCGTGGGCGCCGAGCCGCGCGACCGCCGCCGCCAGCCGGGCCACCGCGTTGTCGTCGTTCACCATCGAGCCGTGGCCGGCCCGGCCGCGCGCGGTGAGCTTCATCCAGGCCATGCCCTTCTCGGCCGCCTCGATGAGGTAGATCCGCCGGCCGCGGACGGTGGTGCTGAAACCGCCGACCTCCCCGACGGCCGCGGTCACGCCCTCGAACTCCTCGGGGTTGTCGCGGACCAGCACCTCGGCGCCGCCGTGGCCACCCGCCTCCTCGTCGGCGGTGAAGCAGAGCCGGATCGGCCGCTTCGGCACCCGACCCTCGCGCTGGCGCTGCCGGACGACCGCCAGCAGCATCGCGTCGAAGTCCTTCATGTCCACCGCGCCGCGGCCCCAGAGGTAGCCGTCCTCGATCTCTCCGCTGAACGGGTCCATGCGCCAGTCGCTCGCCTCGGCGGGTACGACGTCGAGGTGGCCGTGCAGCAGCAGGCCCTCCCCTTCCTCACCGCCCCAGGTCGCCATCACCGACGTCCGACCGGGCTCCGACTCGTAGAGCCGGGCCTCGATCCCGACCTCCTCGAGCAGCCCGGCGACGTACTCCGCCGCCTTGCGCTCACCCGGTCCGGAGTTGTCGCCGAAGTTGCTGGTGTCGATCCGGATCAGGTCGCGACACAGGTCGACGACCTCGCTCTCCCGCGCTTCCTCGGCCATGTCCCCGAGCATGTCACGGGACCGCTCGCGGGGGTCCACGGCGATGCGGGAACGCGGCTCCGACGGTGCTATCGTTCCCGGCGCACTCGTCCGGGTGGCGGAATTGGCAGACGCGCTAGCTTGAGGTGCTAGTGCCCTTTATCGGGCGTGGGGGTTCAAGTCCCCCCTCGGACACCAGACACCACCGGACCCACCTCCACGTGAGGTGGGTTCGCTGCATCTCGGGAGCGCTGGACCGCGCACGGCGAGCCCCCGGAACGACGCCCTCCTGCGCGGGATCCGCTCCGCACGATGCCTGGCTGGTGCGCCGCCCGCCGATGCTCGGACCCGACGAGGACGCGACGCGTCGGGGCTGATCAGCGAGGGCTCACCGGAAGTCGCGGGACTGGGCGCGGGCCTGGAGGACGGCGCCGGCGCCGGGCACGAGCGTGTCGATGCCTTCGACGCGGTCGGCGACGAGGTTGAGGGCGCCCTCCTGGCGTTCGATGATGCCCCGCACGACGACGGCCACGCGGTTGCGGGCGGCCTGGCGGTGGGCGCGCATGACGCCGATGGAGCAGACGACGTTGAGCATGCCGGTCTCGTCCTCGAGGTTGAGGAAGGTGACGCCCTGGGCGGTGCCGGGGCGCTGGCGGTGGGTGACGAGGCCGGCGACGTGCACGCGGCGGCGCGGCTCGACGTGCTGGAGGTCGGCGACCGACTTGATCCCGGCGCGGGTCAGCTCGTCGCGCAGGTGCTCGACCGGGTGGCGCTCGGGCGAGATCCGGGTGGCCCAGAGGTCGGCCAGGGTCAGCTCGATGTCGGTCATGGCCGGGAGGGGTGGCGGAGCGGGGGCCGGGGTGGAGCCGGCGAGGTGGTCGGACCGCTCGGCGGCGCCGGCCACCCAGAGGGCCTGACGGCGGTCGAGGCCCAGCGACTCGAACGCCCCGGCCGTGGCCAGCGCCTCCAGCTGGGCGGAGGTGAGCCCGGCGCGGCGGGACACGTCGGTGACGTCGACGAACGGCGCCTGCTCGCGGGCGGCCACGATCCGCTCGGCCACCTCGAGGCCGATGCCGCGGACCGAGTCGAGGCCGAGGCGTACGGAGTGGTGCCCGTCGCGCCGGTGGGTCAGCGTCGGGTCCGACGAGTCCGCCTGCCATTCGGTGCGGGCATGGTGCGGGTGCAGGCACCCGTCGAGGCCGGTCGAACCGGCGGACGACCCGTCGAGCAGCTCCAGGCCCGCCAGGGCGCCCGAGAGCTGCAGGTCGGGTCGGCCTACGACGACCCCGTGGCGGCGCGCGTCGGCGACCAGCGACTGCGGTGAGTAGAAGCCCATCGGCTGGTTGCGGAGCAGGCCGGCCAGGAACGCCGCCGGGTAGTGCAGCTTGAACCAGGAGCTGGCGTAGACGAGCAGGGCGAAGCTCAGCGCGTGGGACTCGGCGAAGCCGAAGTTCGCGAACGACAGGATCTTCACGTAGATCGCGTCGGCGACGTCGCCGACGAGCCCCCGGCGGGCCATCCCGGCGTAGAGCTTCTCCTTGATGCTCTCGATCCGCTCCACCCCGCGCTTGGAGCCCATGGCCCGGCGCAGCAGGTCTGCGTCGTCGCGCGTGCAGTCGCCGAGCGCGACGGCCATCGCCATCAGCTGCTCCTGGAAGAGGGGTACGCCGCGGGTCCGCTCCAGCACCGGGACCAGGTCGGGGTGCTCGTAGGTGACCTCCTCGACACCGGTGGCCCGGCGCACGTAGGGGTGCACCGCACCGCCCTGGATCGGCCCGGGCCGGATGAGGGCGATCTCGATGGCCAGGTCGTAGAACTCGCGCGGCCGCAGCCGCGGGAGGGTGCCGATCTGGGCCCGGCTCTCGACCTGGAAGACCCCGACCGAGTCGGCCCGGCAGAGCATGTCGTAGACGCCGGGCTCCTCCTTGGGCATGGTCGCGAGCTGCCACGACTCCCCCGTGTGCTCCGCGGCCAGCCGCATCATGTGGTCGAGCGCGCCGAGCATGCCGAGGCCGAGCAGGTCGAACTTCACCAGCCCCATCGACTCGCAGGCGTCCTTGTCCCACTGCAGCACGGTCCGTCGCTCCATCCGCGCGCGCTCGATGGGGCAGACCTCGCCGATCGGCCGCTCGGTGAGCACCATGCCGCCGGAGTGGATGCCGAGGTGCCGTGGGGCGCCCATCAGCTGGTGGGCGAGGGCCATGACCGGAGCGGGTACGTCGTGCCCGCCGTCACCCGACTCCTCGGTGACCACCGCCTGCCACCCGTCGATCTGCTTGGACCAGGCGTCCTGCTGGCCCGCCGAGTGGCCCAGCGCCTTCGCCGCGTCGCGCACCGCCATCCTCGGCCGGTAGGTGATCACGTTGGCCACCTGGGCGGCGTTGTGGCGTCCGTACGTCTCGTAGACCCACTGGATGACCTCCTCGCGGCGGTCGGAGTCGAAGTCCACGTCGATGTCCGGCTCCTCGTCGCGGTGTGCGGAGATGAACCGCTCGAACGGCAGCCGGTAGAAGACCGCGTCGACCGCCGTGACGCCCAGGGCGTAGCAGACCGCCGAGCTCGCCGCGGAGCCCCGGCCCTGGCAGAGGATCCCGCGGCTCCGGGCGAAGTCGACGATGTCGTGAACGATCACGAAGTAGCCGGCGAAGTCCTTCTCGGCCACCACGCGCAGCTCGTGCTCGATCCGGTCGCGGGCCTCCTCGGCGTGCGGTTGGCCGGCGTACCGCTCCTCGAAGCCCCGCCACACCAGCTCTCGCAGCCACGAGTCGGCGGTGTGCCCCTGCGGGATGCGGTGCTTGGGCAGCCGCGGGGACGCCTTGCGGAGGTCGAAGGCCAGCTCATCGGCCAGCACCACGCTGCGCGGCACCGCGTCCGGCCACCGGGGCAGCGCCCGGGCCACCTCGGCCCCGCTGCGCAGGTGGGCCGCACCCGAGAGGTCGAGCCAGCCGTCCATGTCCGCGAGGCTGCGCCGGGCCCGGACCGCGGCCATCGCCGAGGCAAGCCGCGCCGACGCGGGCGTGGCGTGGTGGGCATTGCCGGCCGCGACCACCGGCAACCCGTGGTCGCCCGCCAGCCCCGCCAGCAGGGCGTTGGTCTCGTCGGCGGCAGGGTGCCGGCTCGGCGACAGCTCGACGACGACGTGGTCGATCCCGAACAGCCGGGTCAGCCGGTCGAGCTCGGTGGCCCCGGCCGGCGGCCCGCCGGAGGCCAGGGCCGCGCGGACCGTCCCCTTGCGGCAGCCGGTCAGGACGACCCAGTGCCCCCGGCCCGTCTCGGACAGCTCGTCGAGGTCGTAGACGGGGCGGCCCTTCTCGTCCCCGCGCAGGTGGGCGGCGGTCATCGCCGCGGCGAGGCGGTGGTAGCCCTCCACACCGCGAGCCAGCACCAGCAGGTGGCTCCCCTCCGGGTCCGGTACGCCGTTCTGGGGGCCGCCGAGGCCCAGGGAGAGCTCGGCGCCGTAGACGGTGCGCAGCCCGGCCGTGGGGTACGCCGCGGCCGCCTCGGCCAGCATCGGCGCGCCGTAGAAGCCGTCGTGATCGGTGATCGCGAGGCCGTGCAGCCCCAGGCGCACCGCCTCCTCGACCAGCTCGGCCGGTGAGGACGCCCCGTCGAGGAAGCTGTAGTGGCTGTGGCAGTGCAGCTCGGCGTACGGCGTGTGCCCGGCCTCCGGGTCGGGCTCGACCTGGCGCGGAGGTCGGCGGCGCTTGGGCCGCGAGACCGGTGCGTCGTCCGCGCCCGGCAGCCCCGAGAGCCGGCGCTCGAGCTCCTTCCAGGAGATCGGCGGATTCCCCCACCCCATCAGTCGGCCCCCATCAGTCGTACCCCGCCTCGACCCGCCAGCCCTGCGGGCCGCACGCCATCAGCCAGGCTCGCCCGTCGGCCCCGACCAGCTGGAAGCGGGAGGCGTGCCCGCCGCCCTCGGACCACCACGACTCGTCGACCGGCCACGGACCCGCCCACCCGACGACCGGCTGCCAGCTCCCGTCCAGCCGGAACCGGGTGGGTGCTCCGGACACCACCCCGCGGTCGGTCACGGCCACCTCGCGCCCCGCGTCGTCGCGGACCTCGACGGTGAGCGGCTCGCTGAAGACCCGGCAGGGCGCGGGCCCGGGCAGCCGGCCCGGCCACGGGCGGTCCAGCGGCCGCAGCGCGGTCGCCCGCTCGCCCCAGGTGACGGCGGCCTGCCGGTCGGCGGGACCGCGACCGCCCTGCAGCACCGGCCGGGTGACCGCGTCGAACCCCACCATCGCCTGCACCCGGGCCACCCCGCGCTCGACCAGCTCCACGCCGCTGCCGCCCCACAGCCCCTCGGTGTGGGCCGCGGCCGGCTCGACCACCTCCGGCAGGAACCGGACCCGCTCGACGGGCGCCCGCACCGACCCGGCGTCCTGGCGCGAACGCAGCGACGAGCTGCCCTGCAGCTGCCAGTGCACGCGGTCCACGAGGTCGCGCACCGAGAAGTAGCGCGGGTGCAGCCAGGTGCGCCCGGACGCCACGGCACCGTCGTGCTCGGCCTCGATCCGCACCCCGGTGGCGACCAGCTGTCGCGAGGCGAGGTCGGCCACCAGCCGCTCCGCCGTGGTGCGGACGCTGAAGCAGACGGCCTCGACCGAGTCGAGCGGCGGCTCGAAGGAGACCTCCGCGGTGAGGTCGGGCGGCGGGGTGCGGGCGGCGAGGTGGGTCGGCGCCTCCCCGCGCGCCCGCCGCCAGACCCGCGCGCCGTAGCGGCCGAAGCGGTCCTGCACCGCGTCGACCGGCAGGGCCGCCAGGTCGCCGAGGGTGCGCAGCCCGAGCCGGCGCAGCAGGCTCACCGCGTCGCGCCCCTCCGCACCGTCGGCCTCCAGCACCTCGACGGGCAGCTCGCGCAGGTAGGCCGCGGAGCCGCCGGCGTCGATCAGCTCGCACTCCTGCAGCCGGGCCCGCCGGGCGGCCTGCTCGGCCGTGAACAGGTCGTCGGCCACCCCCAGGCGACAGTCCCAGACCCCGGCCTCGACCAGTGTCTCGGCCATGACGGCCGCGGCGTTGGCCTCGCCGCCGAACCAGCGACCGGGCGCCCGCACGGCCAGCAGGCCGGGCCGCAGCGAGGCGACGCCGGGTCGCAACGCCTCCACCGTCTCGAGAACGGGCTCGAAGTGCCGCACGTCGCGGTCGGGGTTGGCGTCGAGCAGCACCAGCTCCGGGCAGCGGGCCTGTGCGTCGCGACGCCGCTGCCCGCGCCGGACACCCTCGGCACGAGCCGGCCCGTTGCAGACCTCCACCACGCCGGCCGCCAGCACCGCCGCGGGCTCGGCCGGCGACCGCTCGGCCTCGCGCAGGGCCGCGACGACCGACCAGTCCGGGCACCAGACCACCAGCACCCTCACCCCGACGCCCTCCACGCGGCCCGGACCGGCTCGACGGCCGGTGGGAGCAGGTCGATGGGCGCGGCCTCGCCCGGGAAGGCCAGGTCGGCCCGGACCGGGGGCGCGCTCCCGCGGCGTACGGCGACCCGCACGTGCCGGCTCCGCAGCCGACCGTGCCCGTGGTCGGGCCCGGCCCACCGCACGTCCTCGAGGCTCAGCCGGGCCTCGCAGCGCGGCCAGTCGCCCCAGACCACCAGGACCGACGAGCGCTTGCGCAGCCGAGCGTCCAGGACGCCCGCCGACCGCGCGTCGACCCGCGCGGGTGGACGCAGCACGACCACCCTCAGCACGTCGACCAGGGCGGCGGTCACCTCGAGCCAGTGGTCGCCGACGTCGGGCACCAGGACGGTCCGGTCGAGCCGGACCCCGAGGTCGGCCGCGGCCTCGGCCCCGAAGTCGGGCCACCCCGCGAAACCGACCCACTCCCCTGCCCCGGACGCCCCGGCGGCGAGGGCGAGCGCCAGGGAGGCGGAATCCACGCCGTAGCTGCCCCCGGTGCGCATCGTCAGCAGTCCGGACAGCGCCGGGAGGACGGGCACCGGGAGCCGTGCTGGGCCGCCCTCCATGGCCGTGACCCGCTCCCGCAGCTGCTCGAGGACCGGGCGGGCCGGGTCCAGGGTCGCCGTGGGAGTCATCCACCCAGTTTCGAACACGTGTTCGAACGCGTCAAGCGGCGACGCGATGTCTGTGGACACGGCGCGACATCCCGCCCGGAAGTCTTGAACGATTCAAGTAAATGCGGTTGAGTGCTGGACGTGACCTCGACCGCCGCGCACGAGCAGCTGCTCCGCGAGGCCGGGCTACGGGTGACCCAGCAGCGGGTGGCGGTGCTCGACGCCGTACGCCGGCTGCCGCACGCCGACACCGACTCGCTCATCAGCGCCGTCCGCGCGGAGACCGGCGAGATCAGCCACCAGGCGGTCTACGACGTGCTGCGGGCGCTCACCGACGCGGGCATCATCCGCAAGATCCAGCCGCTCGGGACGGTGGCGCGCTACGAGGGCCGGGTCGGCGACAACCACCACCACGTCGTCTGCCGCGGCTGTGGTGCGATCGCGGACGTCGACTGTGCCGTGGGCGCCACGCCGTGCCTGACTGCGAACGACGCCGGCGGCTTCGTGATCGACGAGGCCGAGGTCATCTACTGGGGCCGCTGCCCCACCTGCGCTTCCCGCACCCAGTGATCAGCCGACAGACAGGAGAAGGACCATCGTGTCCGAGAGCGAGAACCCAGTCATCGACGCGCCCGAGCCCAAGGGGCACCGGCCGCACACCAACCAGGACTGGTGGCCCAACCAGCTCGACCTGAGCGTCCTGCACCAGCACCACCCCGAGGGCAACCCGCTCGGCGCGGACTTCGACTACGCAGCGAAGTTCGAGGAGCTCGACATCGACGAGCTCACCCGCGACGTCAAGGAGGTCCTCAACACCTCCCAGGACTGGTGGCCGGCCGACTTCGGCCACTACGGCGGCCTCATGATCCGGCTCAGCTGGCACGCGGCCGGCACCTACCGGATCGAGGACGGTCGCGGTGGCGCCGGGGACGGCAGTCAGCGGTTCGCGCCCCTCAACAGCTGGCCGGACAACGCCAACCTCGACAAGGCGCGCCGCCTGCTGTGGCCGGTCAAGCAGAAGCACGGCCAGAAGATCTCCTGGGCCGACCTGCTGGTCTTCGCCGGCAACGTCGCGCTCGAGGACATGGGCTTCGAGACCTTCGGCTTCGGCTTCGGCCGGGAGGACATCTGGGAGCCGGAGGAGGTCTTCTGGGGACCGGAGGACACCTGGCTCGGCGACGAGCGCTACAGCGGCGACCGTGAGCTGGCCGAGGTCGTCGGCGCGGTCCAGATGGGGCTGATCTACGTCAACCCCGAGGGTCCCAACGGCGAGCCCGACCCGCTCAAGGCGGCCCACGACATCCGCGAGACGTTCCGCCGGATGGCCATGAACGACGAGGAGACGGTGGCGCTGATCGCCGGCGGCCACTCGTTCGGCAAGACCCACGGCGCGGCGTCGGGCGACTACGTCGGTCCCGAGCCCGAGGGTTGCCCGGTGATCGGCCAGGGGCTGGGCTGGAAGAACACCTACGGCACCGGCAAGGGCGCCGACGCCATCACCTCCGGGATCGAGGTCACCTGGACCAGCACCCCGACCCAGTGGAGCAACGGCTTCTTCGACAACCTCTTCGGCCACGAGTGGGAGCTCGAGCAGAGCCCGGCCGGCGCTCACCAGTGGGTCGCCAAGGACGCCGAGGCGACCATCCCCGACCCGGACGGCACGCCCAACAAGCGCAAGCCGACGATGCTCACCACCGACCTGGCGCTGCGGATGGACCCGGCCTACGAGGAGATCTCGCGCCGGTTCCACGCGAACCTCGACGAGTTCCGGCTCGCCTTCGCCAAGGCCTGGTACAAGCTGCTGCACCGCGACATGGGCCCGATCGCGCGCTACCTGGGCCCCCAGGTGGCCGAGCCGCAGCTGTGGCAGGACCCGGTCCCGGCCGTCGAGGGCGACCTCGTCTCCGACGCCGACGTGGCGTCGCTGAAGGAGAAGGTGCTGGCCACCGGCCTCGGCGTGGACCAGCTGGTCCGTACGGCGTGGGCCGCGGCCGCGTCGTACCGCGACACCGACAAGCGCGGTGGCGCCAACGGCGCCCGCCTCCAGCTCGAGCCGCAGAAGGACTGGGAGGCCAACTCGCCGCGCGAGCTCGCGGGGGTGCTCGAGCAGCTGCGCCGGGTCCAGTCGGACTTCAACGGCGCCGGCGGCGCCCAGGTCTCGCTGGCCGACCTCATCGTCCTCGCGGGCTCCGCGGCGGTCGAGAAGGCCGCCGGGGACGCCGGCCACGACGTGACGGTGCCGTTCCACCCGGGCCGCACCGACGCGACCCAGGACCAGACCGATGTCGAGTCGTTCGCCGTGCTCGAGCCGAGCGCCGACGGGTTCCGCAACTACCTGCGCGCCGGCACCAAGCTGCAGCCCGAGACGCTGCTGGTGGACAAGGCCAACCTCCTCAACCTCTCCACCCCGGAGATGACCGTGCTGGTCGGCGGCCTGCGTGCCCTCGGGGCCAACCACGGCGCCAGCCGGCACGGCGTCCTCACCGACCGGGTCGGCACGCTCACGAACGACTTCTTCGTGAACCTGCTCTCCCCCGGTACGGAGTGGAAGGCCTCGGAGCACGAGGAGAACGTCTACGAGATCCGCGACCTGGCCTCCGGCGAGGTGAGGTGGACCGCGACCGACGTCGACCTGGTCTTCGGCTCCAACTCGGTGCTGCGCGCCGTCTCCGAGGTCTACGCCAGTGCCGACGGGAGCGACCGGTTCGTCGCCGACTTCGTCGAGGCGTGGGTCAAGGTCATGGAGCTGGACCGCTTCGACCTGCACCAGTGACCTTCCGCCTGGGCTTCGTCACCGGCGCCACGCCGGACAAGTGGGCCGGCACCTGGCGCGAGCGGCAGCGGGAGCCGATCGAGCTGGTGCCGGTCACCGAGGACGTCCAGGAGCACGGCATCCGGACCGGCGCGCTCGACATGGCGCTGGTCCGGCTGCCGGTCGATCGCGACGGGCTGCACCTCATCCCGCTCTACGAGGAGCTGCCCGTCGCGGTGATGAACGTCGAGAACGAGCTCACCCTGCTCGACGAGGTCACCACCGAGGACCTCGCGGAGGAGCACCAGGACTGGTCGGGCCTCACCGTGCGCGAGGCGGTCGAGACCGTGGCCGCCGGGACCGGCGTGCTCGTCGTACCCATGTCGGTGGCCCGGCTGCACAGCCGCAAGGACGTCACCTACCGAACCGTCACCGACCTGCCGAGCACCCAGGTGGGGCTGGCCTGGCTCGTCGAGAACGACGACCCCCGCTGCCAGACCTTCATCGGCATCGTGCGGGGTCGCAGCGAGCGGAGCTCGCGCGGTTGATGCCGAGGGTTCGGGGCGACCAACGATCCTGAGGCATGTCCTAGGCCATGTCTCCCAAGTCCGGGCGGCGCCGGACGCCGCCCCGATCACGCGCTGGCGTCGTTGCCGACCCTCGCAAGACACCCAGTCTGACTTCGTGCCGGCGCCTGGCCAGCGCGCGCCGGGACGACGCCGGCATCCACCCCTACTTGAGAGACATGCCCGAGGCGTACATGGAGTCCAGCAGCGTCTCGTACTTCCCCTCCACGACCTTGCGCCGCACCTTCATGCTCGGCGTGACCTCTCCGTCCTCGACGGTCAGGTCGCGGTCGAGGATCCGGAAGTCCTTGATCGTCTCCCAGCGGTTCAGCCTGCTGTTGACCGCGTCGACGCACTTCTGCACGTAGGCCCTCACGCCCGGGTCGGCAGTCAGCCGGGCGTAGTCCGTCTCGGCCATCCCTTGTGCCGCGGCCCATTGGGTCAGGGCGTCAGGGTCCAGCGTGATCAGGGCGGTCGCGTAGTTCCTGCCCTCGGCGTACACGAGCATCTGGCTGGCCAGTGGGCACTCGGCCTTGAACAGGATCTCGATCGCCTGGGGCGCGATGTACTTGCCGCCCGAGGTCTTGATGAGGTCCTTCTTGCGGTCGGTGATCCGCAGGTGGCCGCGCTCGTCGACCGCGCCGACGTCGCCCGTCGACAACCAGCCCTCCGCGTCGAGCACCTCGCCGGTGGCCTCGGGCAGGCCGTGGTAGCCGCGCATGACGCTCGGCCCGCGGACCAGGATCTCGCCGTCCTCCGCGATCCTCACCTCGGTGCCGCCGATCGGCGGGCCCACGCGCCCGAACACCGGGTCCTCGAGCCGCACGATGCAGGCCCCCGCGCTGGTCTCGGTCAGACCGTAGCCCTCGAGGATCACCATGCCAGCAGCGTGGAACCAGTCCGCGACGTCCGGGGACAGGGCCGCGCTCCCGGAGATCAGGAACCGGATGCGTCCACCCAGCCGGTCGCGGACCTTCGAGAGCACCAGTCGGTCCGCGAGGACGTGTTGGGCGCGGGTCAGTGGCCCTGGCTGGTGGCCGGACAGCTGCGCCCGGGAGACCTGCTGCCCGACCCGGAACGCCCAGCCGAACAGGGCCCTCTTGATCGCGCCGTCCTCCTCGATGGTCTGCACGACCTTGCCGTGCACCTTCTCGAAGACCCGCGGCGGGCCGGCCATGAACGTCGGTCGAACGGCGGCGAGGTTCGGCACGATCCTGTCCATCCGCCCGTCCACGGCGGTGGGGAACCCGATCTGCAGCTGGACCGCCTCGAGCATCTTGCCGAAGGAGTGGGACAGCGGGAGGAACAGGAACTGCAGGTCCTCGGACGTCAGGAAGTCGAGCTCTTCGGCTCCCGCTCCGATGTAGGTCCAGCAGCTGTGCGGCAGCTCGACGCCCTTGGGGCGACCGGTGGTCCCGGACGTGTAGATCAGCGTGGCCAGGTGCTCGGGTCGGATCGCCTCGACGGCCTCCTCGACGGCCGTCGGGTGCTCGGTGAGGTACCTCGCGCCCAGCTCCCGCAGGTCCTCCAGGGACAGCACCCAGTCGCCGTCCGGGGCGCCGTCGAAGGTGACGACCTGTCGCAGCTCGGGCAGGTGGTCGCGGAGCGCGCGGAGCTTCGCCACCTGTACCTCGTCCTCGGCGAACGCGATCCGGCTCGCGCTGTCGGCCAGGATCAACCCGACGTCCTCGGCACTGGTCGTCGGGTACACCGTCGTGGTCGCCCCGCCCGCGCAGGTGATGGCGAGGTCCGCGTAGATCCACTCGACCCGGGTGCTGCTGCAGATGGCGACGCGGTCCTCGGGCTGGATGCGCAGGGCCAGCAGCCCGGCGGCCAGGGTGTCGACGGTCTCGCGCACGGTCGCCCAGCTCACCGACTCCCAGCCTTCGGGAGTGGGGAACCGGTAGGCCTCCGTGTCGGGCGTCGCCGCGACCCGGTCGTAGAACATCCGGGCCACCGAGGCGGCCTGCTTCGGCAGTACTGGTGGGTGGGTGTCGAGCTCGTGGTGGGTCATGCCTGCTCCTCCATTGACGATTCGTTCTCGGTCAGGTCGACGACGACGTCGAGTCGGTCGATGCCTGCCGGTGTGACGGTGGTCGGGCCGAGGCTGCGCAGCATCGCGAGGAATGCCACGTTGTCGGCGGCGACGGTGGTGACGATGCGCGTGACACCGGCTGGGCGCTCCCGCAGCAGCTCCGGTAGCAGGGCGGTCGCGACTCCCCGGCCCTGCCAGTCGTCGAGCACCGACGCGAGTGCCACGTGGTCCACGCCGTCCACGTCGTCGACAAGGTGATCGAGCATGGCCTCGGTCAGCTGCGGGACGCTGGACAGGAACCGCCGCTGGCGGGACTGGGGGGACAGGTCCGCGTAGGCCGCGCGCAGCGCGTCACGGTCGATCGGCAGCACCGGACAGATCAGCGCACGCCTCCCCTCAGGCAGCCTTGCCTCCGCGATCACCGCGCACCTCTCCGGTCGGCCGCGGGACGTCCGTGCGGTACCAGCGCCCGGCCGATCCAACCCATGGTCATCCCCGCAGGGCCGGCCCAGTAGAGGCCAAGGGCCCGACTCCAGCGGTCCCGGATCGGCCTACCAGCTGGTCGCGAGCGGCCGGCCCTCGGTGAAGCCCGCGGCCGACTGGACGCCCACGAGCGCGCGGTCGTGCAGCTCGGCGAGCGAGGTGGCGCCGGCGTACGTGCAGGCCGAGCGGACGCCCGAGCAGATCTCGTCGATCAGGTCCTCGACGCCGGGGCGCGCCGGGTCGAGGTACATGCGCGAGGACGAGATGCCCTCCTCGTAGAGCCCCTTCCGGGCGCGGTCGTACGCCGACTCCGCGGACGTCCGGTTCGCCACGGCGCGGGCCGAGGCCATCCCGAAGGAGACCTTGTACGCGCGGCCCGTGGAGTCCTCGAGCAGGTCGCCGGGCGACTCGTGGGTGCCGGCGAACCACGAGCCGATCATCACCGACGACGCACCGGCGGCCAGGGCGAGCGCGACGTCGCGCGGGTGCCGCACCCCGCCGTCGGCCCACACGTGCTTGCCCAGCTCCTCCGCCGCCGCCGCGCACTCGCGCACGGCCGAGAACTGCGGGCGACCGACCCCCGTCATCATCCGCGTGGTGCACATGGCGCCGGGCCCGACGCCGACCTTGACGATGTCCGCGCCGGCCTCGATCAGCGCGCGGGTGCCGTCGGCGGAGACGACGTTGCCGGCGACCACCGGGACGGTGGGCGACAGCGCGCGCACCGCGGCCAGCGCCTCGAGCATCCGGTCCTGGTGGCCGTGCGCGGTGTCGACGACGAGGCAGTCGACGCCGGCGGCCAGCAGCCGCGACGCCTTGTCGCCCACGTCGCCGTTCACGCCGACCGCGGCGGCGACCCGGAGCCCGCCGGTCGCGTCGACCGCCGGCTGGTAGAGCGTGGCCCGCAGCGCGCCGGTCCGCGTCAGGACGCCGACCAGGCGGCCGTCCGCGTCCACCCCGACCGCGACACCGGCGTGCACCGCGTCGAGCTTGTCGAAGGCCTCGCGGGGGTCGCCGTCCGCGGCGATCGTCACCTCGGCCGGCCGCATCACGTCCTTGACCTGCGCGAACCGGTCGACCTCGGCGCAGTCGGCGGCCGTCACCAGGCCGAGCGGGCGGCCGTCGGCGACGACCACGGCGCAGCCGTGCGACCGCTTCGGCATCAGCGAGAGCGCCTCCGCGACGGTCTGGCTCGGCGCCAGCTCGATCGGGGTGTCGAAGAGCAGGTGCCGCTGCTTGAGCCAGGCCACGACGTCGCTGACCACCGGGATCGGGATGTCCTGCGGGATCACCACCAGCCCGCCGCGCCGGGCCACGGTCTCGGCCATCCGCTTGCCGGCGATCGCTGTCATGTTGGCGACGACGAGCGGGATCGTGGCTCCCGTGCCGTCCGTCGTGGCCAGGTCGACGTCGTACCGGCTGCTGACCGAGGAGTGCCGCGGGACCATGAAGACGTCGTCGTACGTCAGGTCGTGGGAGGGCTCGCGGTCGTCGAGGAATCGCACGTGTGCGAATCCTACGGCGGTTCCGTCAATAGGGTGCTTTCGTGACCGTCGTCGATCCGGGAGACCCGTCGGAGCTGTCCGCCTCGGTGCGTGCCGCCTTCGCCGATCGGTACGGCGAGCCGCCGACCACGGTCGGCCGCGCCCCCGGCCGGGTCAACCTGATCGGCGAGCACACCGACTACAACGCCGGCCTCGTGCTGCCGGTGGCGCTCCCCCACGCGACGTACGCCGGCGTGCGGGCGCGCGGCGACGAGCTGGTCCGCATCGCCAGCCGGCAGCAGGACGACGCCTGGGAGGGCGGCCTGGGCGAGCTCGGCCCACGCTCCGTCGAGGGCTGGGCCGGGTACGCCGCCGGCGTGGTCTGGGCCCTCCGCGAGGCCGGGTACGCCGTGCCGGGCGTCGACGTCCTCGTCGACAGCCGCGTCCCCGTGGGCGCCGGGCTGTCGTCCTCCGCCGCCCTCGAGTGCTCGGTGGGCATCGCCCTCCTCGACCTGGCGGGCGCCGAGCCCACGAAGCACCGCCAGGACCTGATCGACGCCGCGATCCGCGCCGAGACCGAGGTGGTCGGCGCGCCCACGGGCGGGATGGACCAGACCGTGGCCGTCCTCGGCGAGGCCGGCTCCGCGCTGCTCATCGACTTCGCCCGCCACGAGTCGCGCGCGGTCCCGCTCGACCTGGCCGGTCACACGCTCCTGGTCACCGACACCCGGGTCTCGCATGCACTGACCGACGGCGGCTACGGGTCGCGCCGGGCCGACTGCGAGACGGCGGCCCGCGACCTCGGGGTCGCCACGCTGCGGGAGGCGACGCTCGACGCGGTCGAGGGGCTGGCGGACCAGCGGGTCCGCCGCCGCGCGACGCACGTCGTGACGGAGATCCAGCGGGTCACCGACACGGTCACGGCGCTCGACCGTGGCGACTGGGGCGAGGTGGGCCGGCTCTTCGACGCCTCGCACCGCTCGATGCGCGACGACTTCGAGATCTCCTGCCCCGAGCTCGACTGCGCGGTGGCCGTCGCGGTGCAGGCGGGTGCGGTCGCGGCCCGGATGACCGGCGGCGGCTTCGGCGGCTCCAGCGTCGCCGTGGTGCCCGACGATCGAGTCGAGGCGGTGATGCGGGCCGTGGACGCCGCGTTCGTGCTCGAGGGGTTCCGCTCCCCGGTGCACCTACGTGCCGAGCCCGCCGCCGGGGCGTCCACCCACCGCGACTAGCTAGCGGGTCGCCGACACGCCTATCCGCCCGGCCCGGAAGGCCTCGACGAACAGCGCGTGGTCGGCGCGCACCCGCTCGGCGTACTCCACGCCGAAGTCGGTGAGCCAGGCCGTGAACGCCTTCCGCTGCCGGTGCAGCGACCGCCGGATCGCCGACTCGACCTGGAAGTCCACGAGGTCCTCGTCGCTGTCCTCGTCGGAGGCGCAGTGGATCTTGGCGGTGGCCCGCCCCAGGAGGTCGACCACCGCGGCGATGTCGTCCGGCTCGGTGAGGTTGCCCCAGTCCAGGTCCACCTCGTACGGCGAGACCTCGGCGACGACGTACCCCACACCGTCCAGCTCGGTGTGCCCGAGCAGCGGGTCGGTGTGCTTCTGCAGGGCGCGCTGGCTGACCACGGTGCGATGGCCCTCGTGGTCGAAGTACCGCTCCACCGTCGCGCTGTCCACGAACCGGCTCACCGCGGGCACGTTGGCCTGCTTCATCGAGAGCAGCACGTCGTTGTCGAGCGCCTGGCTGTGGCCCTCGATCAGCAGGTTGTACGCCGGCAGGCCCGCGGACCCGATGCCGAACCCGGTCTTCCCGAGCACGTCCCGCAGGTCGTAGAAGATCGCCCGGGACGACCGCTTGGAGTCGGGGATGGTCTCGAGGTAGCGCTCGTACGCCGCCACGACCCGGTCCCGCTCGCGTCGGCCGAGCCTGCGCGTCGTCTCGTCCTCGAGCAGCCGGCGCTCCGCACCGTCCCGCACCGTCACCTCCTCGAGGAGGTCGGCCCGGCGCATCCGCCGCGCGGCGACGAGCGCGATGTGCACAGGGCCCTCGGTGTTGGCCAGGTGCAGGGCGAAGTCGTCGTCGTCGTCGCTGTCCTCGTAGGCGTCGACCTGGGACAGGTAGGCGCGCAGGTAGCGGCCGATGAGCCGGCGTACGTCGTCCTCCGGCAGCGCCTTCTGCCAGCCGACCAGCGCCAGCGAGGCGGCGAACCGCTGCAGGTCCCAGGTGAAGTGCCCGAGGTAGGCCTCGTCGAAGTCGTTGACGTCGAAGACCAGCAGCCCGTCGGAGTTGAGGTAGGTCCCGAAGTTCTCGACGTGGAGGTCCCCGTGCACCCAGATCCGTCCGCTCTCGTCGTCGGCGAACGGGTCCTCGGCCGCGGTCACGTCGGCGTAGAAGAGGCAGGCGCTGCCCCGGTAGAAGGCGTGCGGGTCGGACGCCATCGTCCGGAACTTGCCCCGGAACGACGCCGGGTCGGCCTCCATGAGGGGAACGAACGCGTCCTCCAGCGTGGAGACGATGAGCTCTGCCCGGTCCTGGTCTCGTCGCGTGGCCACGACTGTTGAGTACCCGTACTCGGCCGGGTCGGGTACGCCGCGCGGTGTGACGCCCTCCCGGCCACCCCGAGAGTTCTCGTCATGACGAACTCTCCCTCCAGCAGCCGCAACACCACCGCGTTCTTCGCCCAGGCCGGTGTCTCCTTCGCCATCGCGTTGACGGCCATGCTCTTCGCGATCCTCTACCTGCCCGTCGATCCCTGGATCCGGGCCTTCCTCTCGCTCGGCACCCTGTTCCTGACGACCTCGTCGTTCACGCTCGCGAAGTGCATCCGCGACGCGCAGGAGTCGCAGTCGGTCGTGACCCGACTCGACCAGGCCCGCGTGGACAAGATCCTCGCCGAGCACGACCCCTTCCGGACGGTCTCCTGAGCCCTTGCCCGTTCGTGGTTGACTCGGCTCCAAGCCAGTCGACTTCGACTCGGAAGGACACGCCCGTGGCACCGAAGAACCCGCTCGGCAAGATCAAGGACACGGCCGACCTCGCCGTCGGCGTGGTCACCGAGACCGTCAAGGCGACCGTCAAGGCGACGGTCAAGGACCCGGTCGGTACCGGCCAGAAGGTGGTCGGGACCGCGGTCGGCCAAGCGGTGGCCGTGGCCGGCGCCGTGAGCGCGAAGGTCCCGGGGCGCAGACGGGCGGCCGCCCCCAAGGCGCAGCCGCGGCCCGCGCCGGTCGCCGAGCGCCAGGAGGAGCCTCGCAAGACCGAGGGCGACCCGCTGAAGCCGGCCAAGAAGACGGCGACCGAAGAAGGCCGCGAAGAAGGCCCCGGCGAAGGCGGCGAAGAAGGCCCCGGCGAAGAAGGCTCCGACCAAGAAGGCCGCCGCGAAGAAGACCGTGACGTCGGCCGCCGACCTCGCTGCCGTGGAGGACAGCTCGGTCGAGACGCCGGTCGGCACCACCGGGGCCGACCCGGCCGTCAACCCGAGCACCGCCGAGAGTGACCTGCAGCAGGTCGGCACGGAGCCGCTGATGGACCCGTCGCTGACCAACCGGATCAAGAGCGAGTCGGAGACGGCGGCGCGCGCGTCCGACGTCGACAAGGACTGAGAGGACGGATCGATGAGCGCCCGCACCATCCTCAACCGCGGCGTCACCACCAGCCTGCGCCTCGGCCGGGGCACCGCCGACCGGGTGGTGAGCGTGGCCGGCCCCCGGCTGGTCCGGCTCACCGACCAGGTCATGGCGCACGTACGCCGTACCGAGCCGACGGCCACCACCACGTTCACGCCGTCGAAGCGACCCGCCGAGTCGGCGCCCGAGGCCCCACCGGCGCCCCCGCGCGCGCCCGAGTCGGCCGGCCCGTCCCCGGCCAGCGTGGCCCGCAACATCGCGCCGCAGCGGCCGACCGCCAAGCCGGCCCGGGCCGCCAAGCCCAAGAGCGTCCCCGGCGCCAAGCTCCCGCCCCCGCGACCCAGCGCGTCGTAGCCGCGCCATGGTCGGAGCGTGAGGCTCCCCGACCCGGCCGTCGTCGTCCTCGTCGGCCCCTCCGGCTCGGGGAAGTCGACGTGGGCGGCGGCCCACTTCCGGCGCGAGGAGGTCGTCTCGTCCGACGCGCTCCGCGGGGTGGTCGGCAGCGGCCAGCACGACCTCGATGCCTCGGCGGACGCCTTCGACCTGCTCGAGCGGGTGGTGGCCGCGCGCACCGGTCGCGGCCTGACGACCGTGGTGGACACGCTCGGCTCCGACGACGCGCGGCGCCGCGCTTGGCTGGCGCGGGCCCGCGAGGTGGGGCTGCCCGCGGTGGCCGTCGTGATGGACACCCCGGACGCCGAGTGCCGCCGCCGCAACGCAGCCCGCGACCGGCCCGTGCCGGCGCCCATATTGACCGGTCAGCTCGACCGGCACCGGGCGCTGGTACCCGTGCTGGCCGAGGAGGGCTGGGACGTCGTGCACACGGTGGCTCCGACGCTGTCGGGTCGTGTGACTGAGGACGCGTCGTCGCGCGTCGAGGGGCGCACGACCCCGGATGCCGGGCGGCGCACCTCCCAGGGGCTCAAGGTGGTCCTGCAGGTCAGCCGGTTCCCGTGGGGCGAGGAGCCGCTGGCGTGGCTCACCGGGGTCGCGCGAGCCGCGGACGAGGCGGGGTTCGCGGGGCTCTCCGTGATGGACCACCTCATCCAGATCCCCCAGGTCGACCGGGCCTGGGCGCCGATCCCGGAGCCGTGGGTGACGTTGGGGGCGGTGGCCGGGCTGGGCACCGGCCTCGAGCTCGGCACCCTGGTCACGCCGGTCACCTTCCGGGCGCCCGGGATCACCGCCAAGGCCGCCGCCACCCTGGACGTGCTCACCGGCGGCCGGGCCTTCGTGGGGGTCGGGGCGGGGTGGTGGGACCGCGAGCACGCGGCGTACGGACTCGCCTTCCCGCCGGCGCGCCAGCGCCTCGACGACCTCGAGCGCGGCATCGAGACGATGCGGGCGCTGTGGGCGCCCGGGACCAAGGCGTACGACGGCGCGCGGGTCAGCCTCCCGGAGACGACCTGCTACCCCCGGCCGGACGGCACCATCCCGGTGGTGGTCGGCGGCACCGGCGCCCGGACGCTCCGGATCGCCGCCACCCTGGGCGACGCCGCCAACGTCCCGTCGGCCCGCCCGGCCCTGGACGAGCACGTGGCCACGCTGCGGCGGCACTCGGAGGCGGTCCGGATCACGGTCCTCGACCTCCCGACGGTCGGCACCGACCGTGACGACACCTGGGCACGGGTGGAGCGGCTCCGCGGCCGCACCTCCGCGGCGACGTACGCCCAGCGCACCCACGCCGGGACCGTTGCGGACCAGCGGGACCGCTGGGGCGGGCTCGCCGAGCTCGGCGTCGACACCGTGTTCGTGGCGCTCGCGGACCTGGAGGGCGCTGAGGACGTGGGGCGGATCGCGCTCCTGACGCGCTGAGGATTTCGTCGGCTGGCCGACGAAACTCAGGCTGGGACGATGAAGTTTCGTCGTCCAGGCAGGAGTTTCACCGGCGGCCGGTGATACTCACCTGAGTTCGTTGCTCGACAACCCCAGGACCCGGCGGGCCACGATCAGCTGCTGGATCTGCTTCGGATCAATCCAGCCCTTCGAAGATGGCGCCCAGATGCCTACCTCAACTCTGTGCTCGACAACCCCAGGACCCGGCGGGCCACGATGAGCTGCTGGATCTGTTGGGTGCCTTCGAAGATGTCGAGGATCTTGGAGTCGCGGGCCCACTTCTCGAGCAGCTCGGCCTCGCTGTAGCCGACCGCCCCGCACAGCTCCACGCAGGACAGCGTGACGTCGGAGCCGACGCGACCCGCCTTGGCCTTCGCCATCGAGGCCTCGAGCGAGTTGGGCTTGCGGTTGTCGGCCATCCAGGCCGCCTGGAGCATGAGCAGCCGGGCGCCCTCGAGGTCGCTCTCCATCTGGAGGAACTTCGCGGCCGCCGCGGGCTGGGTGTGGGCCGGCCGGTCGTAGTCGACCTCGACGCCCGCCTCGGCCAGCAGCTCGCGGGTCAGGTCGAGCGCCGCCGCGGCGCAGCCCACGGCCATCGAGGCGACCAGCGGACGCGTGTTGTCGAAGGTCGCCATCGCCCCCGCGAAGCCCTGCTTCGGGTCCACGTCGGCCGAGCCGAGGAGGTTCTCCTTCGGGACCCGGCAGTCCTCGAAGATGATCGTCGCGGTGTCGGAGGCCCGGATGCCGAGCTTGTGCTCGAGCCGCTCGACCCGCATGCCCGGCGTGCCCTTGGCGACCACGAACGACTTGATCGCGGCCCGGCCGAGCTCCTTGTCCAGGGTCGCCCACACCACGATGTGGTCGGCGCGGTCACCCGAGGTCACGAAGATCTTCTCGCCGTTGATGACGTACTCGTCGCCGTCGAGGACCGCCGTCGTCGTGATGTTGGCGGAGTCGGAGCCGGTGCCCGGCTCGGTGATCGCCATCCCGGCCCACACGCCGTCGAGCCGGGCGAGCTGCTCGTCGTCGGCGACACTCGCGATGGCGGAGTTGCCCAGTCCCTGTCGCGGCATCGAGAGCAGCAGCCCGACGTCACCCCAGCACATCTCCTGGATCGACATCACCGAGGCGAGGTTGGCGCCGTTCTTGTTGCCGTCGTCGTCCTTCGCCTCGTCGCGGCGTACGCCGGCGGCCCCCGCACCCTCCGAGGCGCCGGAGTCGGCCAGCCCGTCGATCATCGCGGCGAGCATGTCGAGCTCCTTGGGGTACTCGTGCTCGGCGAGGTCGTACTTGCGCGAGATCGGGCGCAGCATGTTCATCGCGACCTGGTGGGCCTGGCCCACCAGCGTCCGGAACTTCCTGGGGTCGTCGAGATCGATGGGCATCAGACCAGCACCGCGCCTTCCATGACTCCGACGGCCCGGAGGTCGCGGTACCACCGCTCGACCGGGTGCTCCTTCACGAACCCGTGGCCACCCAGCAGCTGGACGCCGTCGAGGCCGATCTGCATGCCGCGGTGGACGCACGCCTCGCGGGCCAGTGCGACCGCCTGCCCGAACTCCTGACCCGAGGCCGCCCGGCCCGCGGCCTTGTAGGTCAGCAACCGCATCGCCTGCAGCTCGATCGCGATGTCGGCCACCATGAACGCGACCGACTGGCGGTGCGCGACCGGCTCGCCGAAGGCCTGGCGCTCCTTGACGTACGGCGTGACGTAGTCGAGCACCGCCTGGCCGGTGCCGACGGCCAGGGCGCACCAGGCCAGCCTCGAGAGACGCACGCACTCGGCGTACGTCGAGCCGTCGGTCGCGCCGAGCACCGCGCCCTCGCCGACCCCGACGTCGGTGAGCGTGAGCCGGCTGAGCGACGCGGCCCGCACCCCCATCGCCGGGTCGGCCTCGACGGCCAGCCCGGGTGTCGACGACTCGACGAGGAAGAGGACCGGCTGCCCCTCGAGCTCGGCGCCGACCACGAAGAGCTCGGCCTCCGCACCCCGCGGGACCAGCGACTTCACGCCGTTGAGGACGTAGCCGCCGCCCTGCCGGGTCGCGGTGGTGCGCGGGCTGAGGACGTCGAAGAGCACCTGCGGCTCGGTCAGCGCCAGCGCGGCGGCCGGCACGTCGGTCCCAGTGAACGCGGGCAGGTAGGTCTGCTGCTGCTCGTCGCTGCCCCACAGCCCGACCGCGGTGGCCACCGAGCCCGGCGCCAGCGCCGCCACGGCGAGCCCCAGGTCGCCCTGCGCGAGCGCCTCCGCCACCAGGGTGCCGGCCATCGCCGAGCGCTCCTCGGAGACGCCGCCCAGCTCCTCGGGCAGCCCGAGGATCGGCAGCCCGATCTCGAGGCCGGCCTCCAGCAGCTCCTGGGGTGCGGCGCACGCCTCGTCCGCCGCCGCCGCGGCCGGTCGGACCACCTCGGTGGCGAACTCGGTGACCACGTCGACGAGCAGCTGCTCGTCCTCGGTCGGGGTCAGGTCGAACTGGCCGCTCACGCGGGCGGCCGGCGCCCGGACGCCCGCCTCACCGCGGGAGCCGGCGCGGGAGAACGTGCGGCTGGCCCGGGTCACGGTGCTGAACCCGTTGCGAGTGACCGTGAAGACCGCCTGCTCCGCCTGCTTGCGGAGCCCCAGCCGGTCCAGCAGGTCGGTCTGGGCCAGGCGGCTCAGGCCGGCCACGAGGTAGCCGATGGGGTCGCGCGTCTCGGTGGACGCCACGCCGTGCCGGCCACCGGGTCGGAGGTTCGGGAGCAACGACATGGCCTCAATGTAACTCCGAGTTACACACCGGGCTACAGCTGTCCGCGTGCGGCGCGTCACACCCCGTCCAGACCGTCGGCCCGGTCCCGGACCCCTCCGATCGGTCAGGAACCCGACGTACCTCAGCGCGGCCCGTGGGCCCGACATAGGGTTTCGCGCGTGTCCGAGCAGCCCGTCCACGCGCCGTACGGCCAGCTCCCGCGCGGCGGCGTCGTGCGCCCGATCACCCGCTGGGGCGACCCCGTCATGCACCGGCCGCAGCAGCCGGTCACGTCCTACGACGACGAGCTGCTCCAGCTGGTCTCCGACATGGTCGAGACCATGTACGCCGCGGACGGCGTCGGGCTGGCGGCCTGCCAGATCGGCGTGGACCGGGCCGTCTTCGTCTTCGACTGCCCCGACGACACCGGACGGAACACGGTCGGGGTGGTCTGCAACCCGGTGCTGACGCTGCCCGAGGGCAAGGACCGCAAGCTCGACGAGGGTGACGAGGGCTGCCTGTCCTTCCCGGGCGCGTTCGTGGAGTGCGCCCGCCCCGACGTCGCCTCGGTCACCGGGACCGGCGTGGACGGGCAGCCGGTGGAGTTCGGCGGGACAGGGATGCTGGCCCGCTGCCTGCAGCACGAGACCGACCACACCCTGGGCACCGTCTTCGGCGACCGGCTGCCCACCAAGCTCCGCAAGAAGCTCCAGAAGGCCATGGAGCGAGCGGCCGACGAGTACCCGCTGGACTGGCCGGCGAACTAGTCGAAGCCGGCTTCCCGACGACCGGCATCTCTCCATGCCTGGTCAACCGGAGGAGCTGTCGACGCGGCGATGTCGTGGCGGCCGCCCCCGGCGCGTGGGTCATACGGACCGAGCACCCGTCGGCTCCGAACGTATGACGTCAACGTTCCGGCCCGGGCACGGCCACCCCGTGCGACGTCGGCGCCAAGGCGTCAGCGCCGGGCCGCCACGTAGCAGGCCACCGCGGTGGCGGCCGCGACGTTGAGCGAGTCGATGCCGGCGGCCATCGGGATGATCGCGCGACGGTCCGCCGACTCCTCCCACCGCGGCGACAACCCGTGGCCCTCCGAGCCGAGCACGAGGGCCAGCCGGTCGACGCCGGCCACCGCCTCCTCGACCGGTGCGGCGTCGTCGGCCAGCGTGAGGGCCACGGTGGTGAAGCCCCGCTCGCGCAGGGCCGGCAGCGCGTCGTACCACTCCGGGAGCCGGGTCCAGGGCAGGGCGAAGACGGCCCCCATCGCCACCTTGATCGAGCGGCGGTAGAGCGGGTCCGCGCAGCGCGGCGCCAACAGCACCGCGTCGAAGCCGAGGGCGGCGCCGGAGCGGAAGATCGCCCCGACGTTGGTGTGGTCGACGATCTCCTCGAGGACCAGCACCGACCGGGCGCCGGCCAGCACGTCGTCCAGGCTGGGCAGCGGACGCCGCTCCAGCGACGCGAGCGCCCCGCGGTGCACGTGGAAGCCGGTGACCTCCTCGGCCAGAGCCTCGGAGACCACGAAGCAGGGCGCGTCCGAGGCGTCGAGCACGTCGGCCAGCCCGTCGAGCCAGCGCGGGGCCATGAGGAACGAGCGCGGGCGGTGGCCGGCCTCGACCGCGCGGCGCACCACCTTCTCGCCCTCCGCGAGGAACAACCCGTGCTCGGCCTCGAGGTGCTTGCGGAGCTCGACGTCGCGCAGGTCGCGGTAGTCGGCCAGGCGCGGGTCGTCGGCAACGGTGACCTCGATCCGCTCAGCCACGGATGCCCTGCGCCACCGCCACGACGTCACCGACGACGATGATCGCGGGCGGCTTGACTGCCTCCCGCTCGAGGTCGCTCGTCAGGGCGGCCAGGGTCGAGAACACGGTCCGCTCCCCCGGCATGCTGCCGTCGCACACCACGGCGACCGGGGTGTCCGGCCTGCGGCCGCCGGCCAGCAGGGCCTCGGCGATCGCGGGCGCGTTCTCGACGGCCATCATGAGCAGCAGCGTGCCGTGCAGCCGGGCCACGGCGTCCCAGTCGGTCAGGGAGTCGGGGTGGCCCGGGGGCAGGTGCCCGGAGATGACCGTGAAGTCGTGCGCCACGCCGCGGTGGGTGACCGGGATGCCGGCCAGGGCGGGTACGGCGACCGGGCTGGTGAGCCCCGGGACCACGGTGACCGGTACGCCGGCGGCCCGGCAGGCCTCCACCTCCTCGAAGCCGCGGCCGAACACGAAGCTGTCGCCGCCCTTGAACCGGACCACCCGCTTCCCGGCCCGGTAGCGGTCCACGAGGATCCGGTTGATCTCCTCCTGCTGGGCCGAGCGGCCGCGGGGCAGCTTGGCGACGTCGACCAGCTCCACGTCGGCGGGCAGCTCGCCGAGCAGCTCGCGCGGCGCCAGCCGGTCCGCGACCACGACGTCGGCCTCCATGAGCGCCTTGCGCCCGGCCACCGAGATCAGCTCGGGGTCGCCGGGGCCGCCGCCGACGAGGACCACGCCCGGCGAGCGGTCGCGCTGGTGGCGCGCGACGATCGTGCCCTCGCGCAGCCCCTCGAGGATCTCGTCGCGGACCGCGGCGCTGCGGCGCGGCTCGCGCTGGCCGAGCACCGCCACCGTGACGCCCGCGTGCCGCCCCACGGCGGGGGTCCACGCGCTGGCGCGGGTCGCGTCGTCGGAGCGCACGCAGAAGATCCGCCGCCGCTCGGCGCCCTCGCTCACGGCCTCGTTGACGGCGTGGTCGTCGGTGGCGGCGATGACGTACCAGGCGCCCTCCAGGTCGGCGTCCTCGAAGCCGCGCCGGTGCCAGGTGACCTCGCCCGCGGTGGCCAGCCCCTCGACGGCCGGGGTGACCTCCGGCGACACCACCACCACGTCGGCCCCGACCGCGATCAGCTGCGGGACCCGACGCTGGGCCACGTGACCGCCGCCGACCACGACGACCCGGCGGCCGCCGAGCATGAGGCCGGCGGGGTACGGCGGGTGCGGGTCCACGCCCCCATCATCGCGTCCGCGGGTACCGCCCCCGTGACGCGCACCAGTGCGCGGACTACGTTCGGCCCAGAGACCACGCCACGCGACAGGAGAGCCGATGAACCTCGACCGCCCGGTGTCCCCCAACCCCTACGACCTGCTGCCGCAGGTGCCGTCGTTCACGGTGACCAGTGACGACGTCACCGACGGCCAGCCGCTCAAGGACGACCAGGTGGCGGCCGAGGGCAACACCTCCCCGCAGCTGTCGTGGTCCGGCTTCCCCGAGGACACCAAGAGCTTCACGGTCACCTGCTTCGACCCCGACGCGCCCACGCCGAGCGGCTTCTGGCACTGGGTCCTGGTCAACCTGCCCGCCGACTGCACCTCGCTGCCCGCCGGCGCGGGCGCCGAGGGCGCCGACCTGCCCGGCCAGGCGTTCATGTGCCGCAACGACGGCGGCGCCCAGGGCTTCATGGGCGCCGCGCCGCCCGAGGGCGACCAGGTGCACCGCTACTTCTTCGTCGTCCACGCCGTCACGACCGACGCGCTCGACGTCGACTCCGACGCGTCGGCGGCCGTGGTGTCGTTCAACCTCGTCTTCAACACCGCCGCGCGGGCGATCGTGCACGGGACGTACCAGCACTGAGAAGGCACCGGGCCGGCGCGAACCGGACGGGCGCCGCGCGCATCAGAGGCAGCCTGCGAACCTCCGTCCCCCTGGCGGCCGGCGCCGACGGCCGGGACCTGTGCCGCGGCGTCGAGGTGCGGCGCAGCTGCGAGCGGGAGTAGGTCCGTCGACCGGGGTCCTTGGCAGGTGACCGGGCGTTGAGGATGATGCAGCGAGGAGTCACCCCACCCAGCGATCGGTGGACCCAGGTCCGCGCCTCGGCGATCGCGTCCAGAGGAAGTCATCAGCGTGCGAAGGCTGGCCGAGGAGCGCTCCACGGACCCGAGGGCCCGAGCCAGGCTCGGCAAGGCCGTGGCCGCGTTCAGCAGCAACGCGCGCAACCCCAGCCTGAGGCGCGCCCAGCTGAGCTTCCTGGGAGCCTGGACGGCCGAGTGGGCCTTCACGGTGGGCCTCGGGATCGTGGCCTACCGCGACGGCGGCACCACCGCCGTGGGCCTGGTCGGGCTGCTGCGGATGGCGCCGTCAGCCGTGCTGGCGCCGCTGCTCACCCCGCTGGCCGACCGGGGCCGCCGGGAGCGGGTGCTGATCCTGGTCTCCACGCTGCGCGGGCTCGTCACGGGCGCGGCCGCGCTGGTCGTCGGCCTGTCGGGGCCGACGTACGTCGTCTACCTGCTGGCGGTGCTGTCGACGATCGCCAGCACGCTCTACCGCCCGGCGCACTCGGCCCTGCTCCCGTCCCTGTGCCACACCGGTTACGAGCTGGCCAGCGCCAACGTGGTCCGGGGGCTGCTGGACTCGGCGGCCACGCTGGTGGGTCCCCTGCTGGCCGCGGTGCTGCTCCAGCTGGCCGGGGTGACGGCGGTGTTCAGCGTCGCCGCGGCCGCCTCGCTGTGGGCGGCCCTCCTGCTGACCCGCCTGCAGTACGACGCCCCGCCGCGGCCGTCCGGTCCCAAGGACGGCAGCCTGCTGCGGTCCGCCGCCGAAGGCATCCGGGCGGTCAGCCGGAACGGCGACCTGGCGCTGATCATGGGCCTCGCGGTGGCGCAGACGCTGGTGCGCGGCGCTCTCACCGTGCTGACCGTCGTGGTCGCCATCGACCTCCTGGACACGGGCGAGCCCGGCGTCGGTCTCCTCAACGCGGCCATCGGCGCCGGCGCCGTGGTGGGCTCGCTCGCCGCATCATTGCTCGTCGACACCCGCCGGCTCGGTGCCTGGTTCGCGGTCGGGGTGTCGCTGTGGGGTGTCCCCGTGATGCTGATGGGCGCCTTCCCCGAGCAGGGCGCGGCCCTGCTCCTGCTGGCCTGCCTCGGGGTGGGCAACGCGCTGATCGACCTCGGTGGCTTCACCCTGCTCGGCCGGATCGCGCCGGACGAGGTGCTGGCGCGGGTATTCGGCGTCCTCGAGAGCCTGGTCGCGCTGTCGATGGGCGTGGGCGCCATCGCCACGTCCCTGCTGATCGAGCAGGTCGGCGTGCGCACGGCCCTCGTCGTCGTGGGGGTGCTCTGCCCCGTCTGCGCCGTCCTCTCCTGGCCGCGGCTGCGCCGGATGGACCGGTCCCTCGACGTCCGGGACGGCGAGATCGCACTGCTGCAGGGGGTGACCATGCTCAACCCGCTCCCGCTCCCCGCCATCGAGCGGCTGGCCCGCGGCCTCGAGCCGCTCGAGCTCCCCGCCGGCGCCGTCGTCGTCGAGCAGGGCGAGGTCGGCGACCGCTACTTCGTGATCGAGCGTGGCGAGGTCGAGGTGGTCGGGGACGGACGGACGGTGGCCACGCTCGGACCCGGGCAGGGGTTCGGCGAGGTCGCCCTGCTCCGGCGCGTGCGCCGGACCGCCACGGTGCGCGCCACCCAGGCACTGCGGCTGCAGGTGGTCCGCTCCGAGAACTTCCTCGCCGCCGTGCTGGGCTACCCCCCCAGTGCCACCGAGGCAGGCACGACCGTCGACTCGATGCTCGACCGCTTCACGCCCCGCGGCCTGGTGGACGACCCACCACACTGACGCCCCCACAGGAGGACACGGATGGACAAGGCCCGGCACCATGACCACTGAGCGCTCGCTGCTGATGATCGCCGACATCGGCGGCTACACGACGTACATGCGGACCCACCGCATGAGCCTGGCGCACGCCGAGGTGAACACGACGAGGCTGCTCGAGAAGGTGATCGACGCCGCCCCGGAGTTCGAGCTGATCGAGGTCGAGGGTGACGCCGCCTTCCTGTCCCGGCCGGCGGACGGGCTGCCGGTCGACGCGGTGGTGTCCTCGACGCTCGAGGTCGCGACCGCCATGCACCGGGCGTTCCACGTCGAGCGCCAGTACGTCGCCACGAACCTGTGCCCGTGCAAGGGGTGCTCGGAGGCCGACAACCTCAAGCTGAAGTTCGTCGCGCACATCGGCGACGTGGCCACGCAGACGATCAGGCAGCGGCGCAAGCTGGTCGGGATCGACGTCATCCACGTCCACCGCATGCTCAAGAACTCCGTCCAGGTGCCCGAGTACGTCCTGCTCTCCGAGGAGCTGCACCAGCTGAGCGGCGGAGCGCTGCCCGCTCCCGGCCAGGAGGTGCAGCAGGACCTCGAGGGGATCGGGCCGACCCGCTCGTACTACCTCGACGTCGCGGACCTCCCGGACGCCGCGCCCCCGCCGGCGCCCTTGTCGATGTTCACCCGCCTCGGGAAGACGCTCTCCGTGGCCGGCGCGGGCATGCCCTACATGCTGGGGCTGCGCCGCGGGCGGCGGACCACCGCAGCGGTCTGAGCCCGCGCGCCGCGCTCGCGACGCGGGAGTCGACCCGGCATGATGCCCGCGTGGACACGGGGCGGCGCAGTCTGTGGTGGCTGCCGGCCCTGGTCCTGGTGGCCACCGTGGTGCAGCTCGCGGTCGCGACGTTCGTGCCCGGGATCGAGCGGTTCGAGGACAAGGCGTTCGGGGCCAGGCTGCTCGCCTACCCCGTGATGATGCTGTTCGTGCCCGCCCTGTGGTGGGTGGTGGTCAAGCGCCGGCACCCGGAGGCCGAGCCGCCGTACGTCGCGTTCGCGCTGATCATGCTGGGCTTCCTGGTCGACACCACCGGGAACAGCTTCGACCTCTACGACCGGGTCACGTGGTGGGACGACATGAACCACTTCGTGAACTGGTTCTTCCTGCTCTCGGGGATCGGGCTGATCATCGCGCGAGAGCTCCGGCCGCGCTGGGCGCAGGTGCTGCTGGTGACCGGGCTGGGCTGTCTGCTCGCGCTCGGGTGGGAGATCGGCGAGTGGTACACGTTCATCCGGCACGGCACCGAGCTCGACACGGCCTACGAGGACACCCTCGGCGACATGACCCTCGGATCGTGCGGCGCCTTCCTCGCCGCCCTGCTGGTGGCGCGGGTAGCCTCGCGTCGGTGAGCGACCCCTCCACCGCCCACCCGCAGGCGCTGTGAGCCTGCACCTCGCCATCGCGAGGCGATCCTTCCGCCGCTACTCGACCTACACCGCGGCGACACTCGCGGGCATCTTCACCAACTGCGTCTTCGGGGCCATCAACGCGCTGGTGCTGATCGCGGTCTGGGACCAGAACCCGGACGCCGGCGGGTACGACGTCCGCGACGCCGTCACCTACGTCTGGCTCGGGCAGGCGATGATCATGACCATCGCGCTGTGGGGTGGCGGCTCCCCGAGCGACCTGGCGAACCGGATCAAGACCG
Organism: uncultured Actinomycetota bacterium; assembly: GCA_963791175.1. Lineage (GTDB taxonomy): Bacteria > Actinomycetota > Actinomycetes > Propionibacteriales > Nocardioidaceae > Nocardioides. The sequence goes on along the minus strand of CAWBRC010000001.1, from coordinate 1,950,298 downwards.
GCGACGTGGCACTCGACTTCTACCGGCCCGTCGGCATCCTGGGCTGGTACCTCGCGGCGGACGTCGGCCGGTCGGCGTTCCACCTGGTCAGCCGCGGGCTGGTGCCGACGCTGGTCGGGGCGGCCCTGTTCGACCTGCGCTACCCGAGCGGCCCGACCGTGTGGCTCGCGTTCGCGGTCAGCGTGGTGCTCGCGCTGCTGGTCAGCTTCGCGATCCGGTTCCTGGTCGCGATGACGGCGTTCTGGGTCCTCGACGACCAGGGCACCCAGCTCATGGCCACCACCCTGGCGCTGTTCTTCAGCGGCCTGACGGTGCCGCTGGTGCTCTTCCCCGGCTGGTTCGGCACCCTGGCGCGGGGGCTCCCGTGGGCGTCGTACATCCAGGCGCCGGCCGACCTCTGGCTGGGTCACGATCGCGGGTGGGCGGCACTGGCCGTGCTCGGGCTGCAGCTGCTGTGGGCGTTGGTGCTCCTGGCCGGGTGCGCGCTGCTGCTGCGGGTGGCCGAGCGCAAGGTGGTGGTCCAGGGTGGTTGAGTCCGCGGTCCGCTACGCCCAGATCGCCCGGCTGTGGGTCCGCGCCTCCCGCGCGTACCCGGTCTCGTGGGCGCTGCTGGTGGTGGGCGGCTTCCTCATCACCGGGATCGACTTCGTCGGCATCTGGATCCTCTTCCAGAACGTCACCGACCTCGGCGGCTTCGACCTCCACGAGGTCGCGTTCCTGTACGGCAGCACGGGGGTCGCCTTCGCCGTGGCCGACCTGTTCGTGGGGCGCATCGAGCGGCTGGGGCAGATGATCCGGCTCGGGCGGCTCGACCAGATGCTGGTGCGGCCGGTCCCCCTGCTGGTGCAGGTCTGCGCCGACGAGTTCGCGCTGCGCCGGGTGTCCCGGATCGCGCAGGCCGCGGTGGTGCTCGGCTGGGCGTGCGCGTTCGTCGACTGGAGCGCGTCGCGCGTGCTCATCACGGTCCTGATGGTGGTCGCGGCCTCGGTCATCTTCGTCGCCGTCTTCGTCGGGCTGGCCTGCATCCAGTTCTGGACGATCGACTCCGCCGAGGTCGCCAACGCCTTCACCTACGGCGGGAACACGGTCACGTCGTACCCGCTCACGGTCTTCCCCTCCGAGGTGCTGAAGGCGATGACCTTCGTGCTGCCGCTCGCGTTCGTGAACTGGTACCCGAGCCTGCACGTCCTGGGCCACGAGGACCCGCTCGGCTACCCGGACTGGACGCAGTGGCTCTCCCCCGTCGTCGCCGCCCTGCTCACCGCGGTCGCGCTGCTGGTGTGGCGGGCCGGGGTCCGCTCCTACCGCTCGACGGGGTCGTGAGATGGCGCTGATCGAGGTCTCCGGGCTGACCCGGACGTTCAAGGTCCGCGGCCGCGCTCCGGTCGAGGCGGTCAAGGACCTGTCCTTCACGGTCGAGGCCGGCGAGATGGTGGGCTACATCGGCCCGAACGGCGCCGGGAAGTCGACCACCATCAAGATGCTCACCGGCATCCTGGTCCCCACCGCCGGCTCGATCCGGGTCGCGGGGGTCGACCCGAGCCGCCGGCGCACCCAGCTCGCGCGCCGGATCGGGGTCGTCTTCGGTCAGCGCACCACGCTCTGGTGGGACCTGCCGCTGCGCGACTCCTTCGACCTGCTCCAGAAGATCTACAAGACCGACCCCGCGCGGCACCGCGCCAACCTCGCCGAGTTCGTCGAGCTGCTCGGGCTCGGGGACCTGCTGTTGACGCCGGTCCGCCAGCTCAGCCTGGGCCAGCGGATGCGGGGGGACATCGCGGCGGCGCTGCTGCACGACCCGGAGATCCTCTACCTCGACGAGCCCACCATCGGCCTCGACGTGGTGAGCAAGGGCCGGCTCCGCGAGTTCCTGCGGACGCTGAACGCCGAGCGCGGCACGACGCTGCTGCTCACCACCCACGACCTCCAGGACATCGAGGCGCTGTGCCGCCGGGTGATCGTGATCGACCACGGCACCACGGTGTACGACGGCACGCTGGCCGGGCTGCACCGACAGGGCGGGTCCACCCGGACCCTGGTGGTCGACCTGGTCGACGAGGGTCCGGCGATCCAGGTGCCCGGGGCGACCGTGCGCCGCGTCGAGGGCCCGCGGCAGTGGCTCAGCTTCCCGGCCGACGCCTCGGCCGCCCCGGTCGTGGCCGCCGTCGTGGCGGCGTACGACGTCGCCGACCTGTCGGTGCAGGAGCCCGACATCGAGGACGTGATCCGGGAGCTGTACCTGCGCTGACGCGAGCGGGTCAGGCGGTGGGCTCGACCGTGGGCTCGACCACGGGATCGACGGTGCTCTCGACCGGCGGGTCGACCACGGCCGCTTGCGCGGCGGCCCGGCTGAGGATCAGCACGGCGCGGTCGTCCTCACCGCGGTCGACCTGGCCGATGATGCGGCCCGCTGCACCCGAGAAGCCCGACCCGATGGCGTCGCGCGCCGCGCGCTGCAACCACGCGATGCCGGCGTCGATGTGGCTGCTGGGCGTCTCGACGACGCCGTCGGTGTAGAACAGCAGCGCCTCTCCGGGGAACAGCCTGCCGGAGCTGGTGTGCAGCTCGGGGTCGGGGAGCACGCCGAGTGCGGTGCCGCGGGCGTTGTCGATGATCCACTCCCCCGACGGCAGGTCCCAGCGCAGCGCGGGCGGGTGCCCGGCGCTGGTGATCTGGTAGGTGCCGTCCTCGAGGTCGACGAGGAGGTGCACGGCGGTGGAGAAGGACTCGTCGTCCTGCTGCCGGAGCAGGAAGGCGTTGGCCGCCCGGAACAGGTCCTCGGGCGGCAGCGCGCCGATGAGCCCGCCGAGCGCGCCCGCGAACTGCAGCGCGGCGGGCCCGGCGGCGACGCCCTTGCCGCAGACGTCGACGAGGACCACCTCCAGGTGACGCCCCTCGCGCAGGTCGGCGACGAGGAAGTCGCCGGCGTACCCGACCCCGCGTGAGGCGATCATCGCGCTCTGCGCGTTCCAGCCCTCCGGCAGCGGCGGGATCTGGGCGTTGGCCTGGAGCCGGCCCTTGAGGTCGGCGAGCAGCTTCTCGCTCAGGGTGGTGGGCAGCCCGCTGCGCTGGCGGCTGGCCACGAAGACGACCAGCAGCACGGACAGCGCGAAGAGGCACATCGCCACCACCCGCGCCGCGGTGAGCTCGGTGCCGAGAGCCACCGCGCCGAGCCCGGCCACGAGGTCGACGGCGGCCACCACGATGAGGGCCTGGAAGCGGAGCACCAGCAGCGCCACCAGGAGCCAGACGAAGTACGCCGCGAGCGGCATCCACCGGGGCGCGACGGCGGAGACGACGAAGGAGGCGGCGATGAGGCACACGAGGAAGATCGCGACGTAGGCCTGGCTCTCCGCGGAGCCGCTGCGCCACGCGTCAACGCGTGCTCGTAGGTAGTCAGCCGCCCGGTCAGCCACTACTCAAGAGTAGCCGTCAGCCCTGCCTAGACTCGGCGACATGGCCGACCTCGAGGTCCGTGTCCGGCGCGCCTCGAGCGGCGCCGACGTGGACGACCTCCTCGCGATCTCGACCGGCCTGTGGCGCGAGGACGCCGGCACCCACGACCCCGAGGTCATGAACACGGATTGGCCGACCCAGCACGGCCGTGCCTCGTTCGAGGCCCTGGTCGACGACCCGGACCGGGTCGGCGTGCTCGCGGAGGTCGGCGGTGAGCTGGCCGGCGGGCTCATGGGCTCGTGGCCCGAGCTCACGCCGTACGTCCGGCTCCGCGAGGCCCGGCTGAACAGCCTCTGGGTGCTGCCCGGGCACCGCGGCCGCGGAGTCGCCGGGCTCCTGGTCGAGGAGTTCCTGGCCTGGGCGCGCGAGCGCGGGGCGCCGTACGCCGTGGTGACGGCGTTCGCGGCGAACGGCTCCGCGCAGAGCCTGTACGAGCGGCACGGCTTCGGGGAGCACACGGTGACCCTGCGCGCCCCGCTCTGACGAGGCGCTCCTGGTCACGACGCACCAAGGGCCCACCGTGTGGGCGGCCGGGGCCTTGTGTCGTGAGGTCGGCCAGGGCGCGCTGCGGAGCCGTCCCTTCAACAGCGCCACTCTGGGGCATCGGTCGGGTGTCCAGAGTCTCGGCGAGCTCCCGAAGCGGGCGGCGCCGCACCGTGCGCTACCGCGCTGGCGACGGGTCACGGACATGTGGGCCGGAACGGGCGGTCACCGAACGTTTCCTGCCACTCGGTCGGAGTCAGGTCGCGTGCCGCGACTCGACAGGCGAACTCGACGGCCGCCTGCGCGGAGGGGTCCCAGCGGTACACATTTCCGGCGAGCGTGGCGATGGAGATGCTGCCGTCGCTGGCGAACGCGGCGGCGGAGGACACTTCGCCGGCCGGCAGCCTGACCTGCGCGATGGCGGTTCCGCTGCTCGCGTCCCACAGCTGCAGACCCGATCCGACACTCGCCACCAACCGCGAGCTGTCCAGTGACCACGCGACCGCAGAGACAGGATCGCCCGAGCCTGAGCCCGCGCCGCCGATCACGTCTCCGTCCGGCATCGCGAGGATGGCGAGATCCTCCTCCTCCCCGCCGAACGCGATGCGCGTCCCGTCGGGCGAGAACGACGCCACCGACGCGCTGCTGACTCCGACCTCGCCGTCAGCGACGACGCGTCCCTCCTCGAGGTCGACCAAGTGCCATGTCGTGACCGGCACTCGCCAGGTCGTGCCGCCCTCGGAGGCAGCCGAGATCACCACTGCGAAGCGCGCGCTGGCCGTCACACCGGTGGGAACCGCGGGGATCGTCACGCGTGATGTCGCCGCCAAGGTGTCGGAATCGACCACGACGAGGTCGTTGCCCTCGTCGAGTGCGACGACTTGATCGGCGCCGGCATAGGCGATGGCGATGATCGGGCGGGTCGTGACTTGCCTGCGTTTCGGGCGCGATCCGTCGGCCGGGTTGACGAGGTTCAGGAAGCCGCTCCCGTCGGCGTACACGTACCGGCTCGCATCCGCGCTCCACGCGCCGACGCCGCGCCAGTCTCGGCCCGGAGCGATCACCCCGACGGTGTCGCCCGGTTGGAGGCTCCCCAACTGGAGCTCGGGCCTGCCGCGCACCGTCTCGGACATCGACACCCAGGAGCCGCCCGGACTGACCCGCACCGACCCCTCGGCGACAGGCTGAAACCCCTCGCGTACGAGCCTAGTCAGGAAACTGCGTTGGCCCTGCAGGTCCCAGGCGAGCAGCGAACCCAGCCGGCTTCCGCCCGTGAAGACCGTGTCACTGTAGGCGGAGTACGCGATGCCTCGCCGTGCGCCCGTGTGGAGGCGGTGCTCGATCCGGCCAGACTTCCAGTCCCACACGGTGACGGTCCCGTCGCTCACGGTGGCGGCGACCGTGCTGCCGTTGGGCGAGAAGACCAGGTCGACCACAGCGCCTTGGGTGCCGGTGAGCGTGCGGATGGTCCGTCCGTCCGACGCGTCGAGGATGTTCACCCGCGAACCGTCCTCGGCGGGCACAGCCACGTGACCGTCGTGTACGTCGAGTCCGGCGGCGCGCGGGGCTTTCCAGGCAAGTCGTCCGGTCTTCACGTCGTATGCGTTCATCGGGTTGCTGGTGAACAGCGTCCGGCCGTCATCGGAGACGCGCACCGCGGTGTCTTCCTCTGCGCGGATCGGAGGACCGAGGAGCTCCCCGCTCGGCAGCTCCCACGCCATGACGACGTCGCCGTCGTCGGTGGCAAGCGCCGCGCCGAGAGTCCGCCCGTCTGCCGACAGATCCAGCGCATCAACTCGAACAATGTTCTGCGGGATTCGCTCGAGTGGGAGCCCGGCGGGTTCGAGCGAGAAGGCGTCCACAACCGTGATCGCCGGACTCTGCCCGGGACCGGCGGCAGCCACCACGACGTTCGCCGCGGCGGTGACCGGGGCCGGTCCGCGGTCGACCCGGCCGTTCCCCAGGTCCACGGTCCCGAGGGGACGCAGACCAGTCGTGAACACGTGCAGAACGTGGCGGTCGTCGAGCGCAAAGACCCGGGACCCGCCGCTGGCCACGCCTCCGAGGCTCGAAGCCGGCGCAGCACTGCTCGCAGTCGTCGCGGTGGCGATCAGCTCCGCCCGCGCCGCCAGGGCGGACGAGAGGCTCCGGTCGGTGACGACCCCGGGAGCGAGCCGCTCGGCGGCGACCGAGAGGAGCAGCGAGAGCTGGGCGTCTTCGGTGTTCAGCGCCAAGGCCGCAACCCGGTTGGCATCGGCCTCCAGCGCCGCGGCCACCGACGATCGAGTCTGGGCGACTGCTCTGCGCTGCTGACCGACCGCGATGAGCCCAGCGACCACCGCCAGAGCCATGACCACGGCCAGCCCGGACACGAGAACACGGAGCCGTCGGTTGCTGCGCCGTTGTCGCTCGAGCTCCCGTTGCTCCTTGTCCCGCTCGGCCTGCTCGGCAGCACGGCTCGCAGCGAGGAAGGCCCGCTCGGTCTCGGAGAGCTCCAGCGGCGTGGTAGCCGACCAGGCGGTGGAGCGCTCGAGCCGCGGGCCCCGGTAGAGCTCGGCACGTGGTCGTCCCATCTCCTCCCAGGTCGCCGCAGCCTGGGAGAGATGCTGTAGCTGACGGCGCCCTTCGACGTCGTCGGCGAGCCAGTCCCGGAACCTGGGCCAGGCGGTGATGAGGGCCTCGTGGGTGAGCGTCAGCGAGCTCTCGTCGCTGCTGACGAGACGCGCTGCGACGAGCTGCTCGACCAGGTCCTCGGCAGCCGCGATCCGGTGCCTCTGGACACGCACGCGCGACGTCTCCCCGTCTTCATTGGTGCGGACCAGTCGGAGCATCAACGAGCGCAGCTCGTGGTGGCGGCTCGGGTCGAGTGCGGCGTACACGGACTCCGCGGTCTGGGCAACCGCGCCCCGCACTCCGCCCGCCGACACATAGCCGTCGATCGTCAGGGTCCGACCTTCTCGGCGGCGCCACGTCTCGACGAGCGCATGGGAGAACATCGGCAGCGCTGCGGGCTCGCCTTCGACGTCGCGCAGCAGCAGGTCGACCAGTCCCGGTTCGAGGACGAGCCCGTTCTGCAGGGCCGGCCGCTCCACCGCCTCGCGCAGTCCCGATTCGCCGATCGCACCGAGCAGGAAGAGGCCGCTCTCCAGGAGTCTGGCCAGAGCCGGGAACCGGGACGCCTCGGCCAGCCGGTCGGTCGTGATCGACAGCACCACCGGGAGCCCGTCGATCCGCTCCAACAGCTCGACTGCCTCGTTGGCGGGAAGGGCGAACAGCTCCTCGGCCTGGTCGAGGACGAGGACGTCGACCCCGTGGCCCGGGAGACCGAGCTGCGGCGTCGTGACGTGGACCGCCAACCCCGACCGCACCAGCGCGTTCGCCAGCCCGGCGCGAACGAAGGAGGACTTGCCGATGCCGCTGGGACCTGCGACGGCAAGCACGCCGGTCTCACCGAAGACCCGCAACCCATGAGTGGTGTCGCGGTCGCGTCCGAAGAAGCCATCCGCGTCGGCCTGTTCGTAGGCGTGGAGTCCGCGCCACGGGCAGGTCGGCGACGATGCGGGGCGCGGCTCCGGAGTGAGCGCCGGGTCCTGGCGGAGGATGGCGATCTCGAGCGCGCCCAGCTCCTCGCTCGGGTCGATCCCCAGCTCGTCGCTGAGGGTCTCCCGGCAGTCGCGCAGCACCTGGAGCGCCTCCGCCTGGTTGCCCGCGCGGTACGCCGCCTTCGCCAGGGCCAGCGAGCGAGACTCCCGCAGCGGCTGGGCCGTCGCGAGCAGCCGCGCCTCCGGCAGGGCGTCAACCGCCCTCCCCACCGCGAGCAGCGCATCCACGTACAGCTCCTCCGCCTGCAGCGTCACCTCGGCCAGCCGTCCCTGCTCCGCGACCGCCGGTGGCCAGTGCGCGAGCTCCTCGTACGGCGGACCGGCCCACGAGGCCATGGTGTCCGCCAGGACGAACGCGGCCCGGTCGGCCTGGCCCACCGACAGCAGCTGCCGGGCGCGGGCGACCTGTCTCTCGAAGTGGTCGCAGACCGTCACCACTTTGTGGCTGAGTCGGTAGCCGCCGTCGACGGTCCGTATCGCCTCGGCGCCGTAAGACTTGCGCAGCAGCGAGATGCTTCCCTGGATGACTTTGTCGCGGGTGGCCGGCTGGGATCCGGTCCACAGGGCTTCCGCGATCCGGTCAGGAGTCGCCGCCTGCGGGCGTGAGATCGCCAACGCCCACAGCACCACCCGATGCCGGCGGTCGAGGGCGCTCTCACGCTCCTGCGCGTCGCCCGGCGTCATGCTGTGGAATCTAGGCCGTCCACGGCTCGGGAAGCCTTGATTTACCGGAAAATTACCCCTCCGCCCCACCCTCGCGGCAGGTTCCGGCAGTCGGCCGGCCACCAGAGGAGGAATGGGGTTCTGAGATGTCGAAGCACATCTTGCTGATCGGCGGCTCGGGCGCCGCTCTCATGATCGGACTCACCGCTGGACTGCCCGGGACGGCCGCGGGCGCGGGCCCGCAAGCCTGTGTGAGCGGACACGTCAGCCGCTGCTACGCCTCCCTGGCGGAGGCACTCGCCCACACGGTCAACGGCGACGTGGTCAGCCTGGCCGAAGGGACCTACAAGGGCGGTGTCACGATCACCAAGAGCGTCCGGATCCGCGGTGCTGGAGAGGGTGCCACGGTGATCGAAGGAGGTGGCCCGGTGCTGACGGTCAAGGCCACTTCGAAGTTCAAGCCGGTCGTCGAGCTCGTCGACCTCACCGTCACCGGCGGCGTCAACACCGGCCTGGCGTTGAGCTCGAAGGACACGGGCATCGTGGGATCCGGCGGCGGCATCCTCGTGCCGTACTCCAACGGCAAGGGAGGGGCCGGGGCGAGCCTCACGCTCCGCCGGGTGGCCGTCATCGGCAACGTGGCCCGCCCGTCGACGACGGTGTCCTCGCCGAGGGGCGCGCAGTGCCCCGAGGGGGTCTGCCCCTACGCGGGTGCCTACGGGGGCGGCATCGCGACCGCAGGCCCGCTGACCCTCGACGACGCCACGGTCTCCGACAACCTGGCCGGCGGCACTGCCAGCGACGCGGCGGGTGGCGGCATCTACAGCGCCGTCGGGCCCGTCGTCATCGGCGGTTCCACGATCGCAGGCAACACCGCAGCGCCGACTCCGCACACCATCGGCCGCTACGCCGAGGGCGGCGGGCTCACGATCGTCGAGAACTCCCAGCCGACCACGATCACGGACACCCGCATCGAGAACAACGTCGCGAAGCTGGTCACCGACTGGCCCGTCAGCGTCGACATGGGCGCCGAGTCCGGTGGCGTCTTCATGGAGGGCAACACTCAGCTCACCATGACCGGCTCGGTGCTGTCCGGCAACCAGGTCGCCGCCGACGCCCCCGTGGGCGAGCCGCTCGTGATCGACGCGGCGCTGCACTACCAGCACGGCGGAGAGGGCCTGCGGCTCGTGGACACCGTCATCGCGGGCAACAGCCTCGTCGCGAACATCGCCACCGCCGAGGACGTGGCGCCCATGGGCGGCTTCGTCGAATCCGGCGGCCACGCGGTCCTGGAGAGTGTGACCATCACCGGGAACACCCAGTCGATCCACACCACGACCGGCACGGCGGGTCTCAGCGGTGCTGTGTTCCTGTGCGGCTGCGGGAACGGCGACGGCGGGATCATGAACCTCACCGACGTCACGGTCTCCGACAACCTCAGCACCGCCACGTCGGAGTCTGGTCCGGCTTGGGTCTGGGGCGGCGGCATCTTCGTCCTCGACGGCGCGCACCTCACACTGGCCTCGTCGAGGATCGCCGACAACCACTCGATTGCCAGGGCGCTGGACGGGTCGGGCGAGGCGGAGGTTCGTGGGGGCGGCCTCTGGGCGGGACCCCTGTGGGGAAGCGATCCGACGGTCGACCTGACCGGGTCGATCGTGACCGGCAACGCCGGCACCGTCTCACCCGGCGGCACGGTCCTGGGCGGCGGTGTCTACGCCGAGGTGCCCGTGACCGGTACCGCCGGCGTGACCGGCAACGTTCCCGACGACGTCTACCTGCCCTGACCGCCCGCGGTCGGCCCGGGCAAACCACCCGGGCCGGCCATTCCCGAACCCGACCCAGAAGGACAAGGATCACGCACATGACCGCTGGCATGGCCGCAAGCCGCCGTCATCGGGGCGGCAGTGGCCGCCTTGCTCACCGGCTGCGCCGCCGCAGGCGAGCAGAAGGCGGCCGAGCCCGTCACGCTCACCCTCACGACGTACGACGAGGAAGGCAGCGCGGGCGCGGCCCTCGTGCAGCACTTCGTCGACGAGGTGAAACAAGTGGATCCCAGCATCACGATCACGCCGCAGTTCCACATGGCACCGCAGGAACCCGACGCGGTGACGGCAGTCTCGAACGGGAGCGCCGACCTGGTCATGGTCGCGAGCCGCGCTTTCGACAGCGGCGGGGTGACCACTCTCCAGGCGCTCAACACCCCGTTCCTGATCGACTCCAGCGCTCTCGCGAACGCCGTGGCGACGAGTGACCACGTTCCCGACCTGCTGGCAGGACTCGACGACATCGGCGTCATCGGCCTGGCGATCGCCCCGGAAGGCATGCGTCACCTGTTCGGAGACAAGAAGTCCCCGGTGGCGGTACAGGACCTCGACGGTGCGACGGTGCGTTCACCGCAGTCGCAGGCCGTCTGGTCCATGCTGTCAGCCGCGGGGGCGACGCCGATCTTCGACGACACCCGCGACTACGACGTCGCCGAGTCGCAGTTCGACCTGTTGACCTTCAACAACGCGGCCGGCAACGTCACCCTGTTTGCCAAGTATGACGTCATCGGCATCAACGAGAAGGCGGCGCACCAGCTGTCGCCCGCTCAGCTGGATGTCCTCAGGACGGCCGCCGCCGACTCCACGACCTGGGCCGTCGCCAACGTCCCGAGCGATGCCGCCATGGCCAGCGAGTTCTGTGCCAACGGAGGCGAGATCGCGGCTGCCACCCCTGAACAGCTCGAGGAATGGCAGGCCGTCGCCCAGCCCGTCGTGGACGACCTGCGGTCGGTGGCGTCCACGGCCGACCTGATCGATGCGATCAGCACCATGAAGGCCGGCGTCGAGGCCGCACCACCGATCACCGGATGCGACGTCTCCTCGGAGCCGATCGTGGGGCCGCGGCTCAACGGTACGTACACGTTCACCGCCACGGTGCAGGCGTTCAACGACGCGGGTCTCCACGACCAGGACTTCATCAACAGGAACGCCGGCGGCTACACGATGACGCTGAGGAACGGCACCCTGTCAGCGACGCAGCGGTACAGCTCCGGCCCCAAGGCGGGGAGCAAGGACGCGTACACAGCCACCTACACACTGGACGGTGACATTGTCGCGTTCCGCTGGTCGGCCCAACCCCAGGACTTCACCAGCGCGGAGGTCACCGTGCTCGCGGACGGCTCCCTCGAGTTCAGCGACTGGGTCGAGGGGATGCCGGAGCCCAAGTTCCTGCTGCAGGACCAGGTGACCCTGCGCCACTGGGAAAGGGTCACGTGACCTGCCGGCGCGCCCAGCGACGACCCTTCCAGCGGATGCCGGTGCCCTCCCGGATGAAGCGCGGCATCTAGAGCCTGGTCGACGAGGCGGACCGGTGCGCTTCGATCCGGCAGCCCGACCGGCCGGTGCCACACCGTCGACACCCGAGGTGTCGTCGTTCGACCCTGCCCGGAGCGCGGAGCCGTGCTCAGGCTCGGAACCGGGCCGCGACCTCCCCCGACAGCGCGGCCTCGATGCGCTCGGCCATCCACGGGTCCGAGGCGGGGAGGCCGTCGAGCGGCCACCACCGGACGTCGACGGACTCGTCGTCGGCGACGTAGGGCTCGCCGGCGACCCACGAGCAGGCGAACGTGACGTCGAGGTAGATGGCGTGGTCGCCGTTGGCGTAGTGGTACTCGCCGCTCACGCTGGTCATGGCCAGCCGGTCCACGCTGATCTCGACGCCGGTCTCCTCCAGCGCCTCGCGGCGAGCCGCGACCGCGGGCTCCTCCCCGGGGTCGACGATGCCCGTGACCGGGGTCCACTGGTGGTTGTCGGAGCGCTGCACCATGAGCAGCTCGTCGCCGCGGACCACGACGGCGGTGACACCGGGCAGCCACAGGCGGTCGTGGCCGACCTTCTCGCGGAGCTCGAGGATGAAGTCGGGGACGGGCATCAGGCCAATGGTGCCTTGAGCGAGAGCCGGACGGCGTACCGGTCCCCCGCGACGTCGACCTCGAACCGGCCCTCGGCCAGCGACCCTCCGCTGACGGGGCCGTCCGAGCGCAGGTAGGCCAGGCCGACGCCGGACCCGACCGTCTCGCCCCACGCGGCGCTGGTGACCTGCCCGGCCGGCCGGCCGTCGTGGAGCAGGAGCTCGCCGCCCCAGAGCATCGGCGCGGGGTCGTCGAGGACGAAGGAGACCAGGCGGCGGCGGGGGCCGCCCTCGGCCCACCGGTCGCGCAGCGCCTCCAGTGCGGCCCGGCCGAGGAACGGCTTGTCGCCCTTGAGCGCGGTCGCGAACAGCAGCCCCGCCTCCAGCGGCGTGTAGTCGGGCGACAGCTCGCGAGGGAACGCCCGATAGCCCTTCTCCAGCCGCAGCGACTCGAGCGCGTTGTACCCGGCGTCCACGGCGCCCCCGGCCGCCAGTGCGTCGTACACCTCCCCGGCCCGAGCCACGGGCACGGTCAGCTCCCAGCCCGGCTCGCCGACGTACGTCATCCGGGTGGCGCGTACGTCGACCCCGGCGACCGACATGGTCCGTGCCGTGCCGAACGGGAACTCCGACCAGCCGAGCAGCGCCGGCGCGTCCGGCCCCATCACCCCGAGGACCGCGAAGGCGTCGGTGACGTCCTCGGCCGCGAACCCGCCCTGCCGTCGCAGCCAGTCGAGGTCGCGCACGGTCGTGGCGGACGACGAGACCACCCAGAAGGAGTCGGGCCCGTCGCGGGTCACGGTGAGGTCCGCCTCGTAGGTGCCGCGCTCGTTCAGCCACGGCGTGTAGACGACATGGCCGACCGGCACGTCCACGTCCGCGGCGCAGATCCACTGCAGCGCCGCCAGCGCCCCGGGGCCGGCCACGACGTACTTGGAGAACGAGGTCTGGTCGAACACCGCGACGCCGGTCCGGCACGCGCGCTGCTCGGCGGCCGAGGCGGCCAGCCACGACGGCTTGTCCCACGAGTACTCGAGCTCACCGCCGAAGAAGAGCGGCCGCTCCCACCCGTTCTTGGTGCCGAAGACGGCGCCCTTCCCCGCCAGCCGTTCGTGCAGCGGCGACCGGCGGACATCGCGCGCGGTGACCGGCTCGCGGTTGGGCCACGGGACGGCGTAGTGCAGCCCGAGGACCTCCACCACCCGGTCGCGGAGGTAGGCCGGGTCGGCGGCCCACGGGGCGAAACGGCGGATGTCGACCCCGGTCAGGTCCGTGGTCGGCTCGCCCTCCACGACCCACTCCGCGAGGGCCCGACCGGCCCCGCCGGCCGACGCGATGCCGACCGAGTTGAACCCCGCACCGACGAAGAAGTTGTCGAGCTCCGGCGCCCGGCCGAGCAGGAACTGGTTGTCCGGGGTGAACGACTCCGGGCCGTCGTAGAACTTCCGGATCCCGGTCTCGGCGAGCACCGGGATCCGGTGCAGCGCCTCGTCCATCAGGATCGAGAAGTGGTCCCAGTCCTCGCCGAGGAGCTGGAACTCGAACGGGTACGGGATGTCGTCCGGCGACCGCCACGGCTTCGCGGTGGGCTCGAAGCCGCCCACGACGAGGCCGCCGACCTCCTCCTTGAAGTAGGTCCAGCCGTCCTGGTCGCGCATGATCGGCAGGTCCGGCCGGACGCCCTCCACGGCCTCGGTGACGACGTAGAAGTGCTCGCACGAGTGCAGCGGCACCGTGACACCGACCATGGCGCCCACCTGGGCCGCCCACTGGCCGGCGCAGTTGACCACCACGTCGCACTCGACGTCGCCCTGGTCGGTCCGGACGCTGGTCACCCGGCGTCCGTCCGTCCCGAACCCGGTCACCCGCACCTGCTCGAGCACGCGACCGCCGCGCAGCCGGACCCCCTTGGCCAGGGACTGGGTCAGGTCGGTGGGGTTGACGGTGCCGTCGCCGGGGAGCCACAGCGCACCGGTCAGGTCCTCGACCTGCATCACCGGCCACAGCTCGCGGGCGCGCTCGGGCGAGACGACCTCGCACTCCATGTCGTACGCCGCGCCGTTGGCCGCCGTGCGCCGGAGCTGCACCAGCCGCTCCTCGGTCCGCGCCAGCACCAGCCCGCCGCAGTTCTTGTAGCCGGTGGCCAGCCCGGTCTCCGCCTCGAGCCCGGCGTACAGCTCCGCGGAGTACTGCACCAGCCGCGTACCGCTCTCCGACGCGCGCAGCGGTCCGACCAGCCCGGCCGCGTGCCACGTGGTGCCGCCGCTGAGGTGTCCCTGCTCGAGGAGGAGCACGTCGGACGTGCCCAGCGCAGCCAGGTGGTAGGCCACCGAGGCGCCGATGACACCGCCACCGACCACGACGACCTCGGCCCGGGACGGGAGGTCAACCACCGGCCACGTCCTGCAGCAGGCCCGCCAGGTCCGGTCCGCGGAAGGTGGCCTCGGCCTTGTCGAACCGCTCCATCCCCCAGGAGTGGAAGTCGTACTCGATGGGGCTGGTCGCGGCCTGGATGAAGCCCCAGAGCGACCAGCCGTACTGGCTGCACAGCGCCTGGAGCCGCACCCGGGCCAGGTCCGCGCGCGTGGGCGTGCCGAAGTACGCCGCGGTCCAGGCCTCGGTCTGCTCGGCCGTGAAGTCGCACTCGGTGGCGGTGTTGCCGAGCTCGAAGCAGGCGTCGTTGTTGCCGCTGTACTCGTAGTCGATGAGCCAGACCCGCTCGCCGTCGTCGATGTAGTTCGCGGCCAGCAGGTCGTTGTTGCACGGCACCGCCGGCCGCGGGTCGGCCGCCAGCGCCTTCTGCACGTCCGCCCATGCGGCGGCGTGGTCGTCGTACGACGGCGGCAGGGGGAAGCCCCGCTCCTTGACCGTGGCCAGGTAGCCGGCCTGGCGGGCGAACATGTCGAAGTCGCCGGTGAACCGCGCCGCCCCGTGCAGCCGTCGGCAGGCGTCGGCCGCCCGGGACAGCACGCCCGGGTCCGCGAAGTCCGCGTTCTCGAGCGCCCGCCCGGGCAGGTAGCTGATCACCAGCATCCCGAGGTCGGGGCGGTACTCCACGACGTGGGCGCCGACCCCGGCCCGGCCCGCGATCGCGGTGTTGTCGTGCTCGGCGTCGCGGTCGATGCCGAGCAGGCCGGCGTCGCTCGACGAGCACCGCACCACCACGTCGAGCGGTGGACCGGCGTCGTCCGAGGTGACCCGGACGTTGTGGTTGGTCAGCCCCCCGGGCAGGTCGGTGGCAAGCCAGGACCGCCCCGCCAGGCTGGCGAGGCGGTCCAGTGGCTCGATCACTGCTCTTCGTACACCTCGACGACGGCAGGGTCGATGTTGTGCTTCGGCCCGGTGAACCACTTCTTGGCCGACACGTTCCACCAGATCGTGAGGAGCAGCAGGGCACCGAGGGTGACGACCGGTGCGTAGTTGAGGAACTTCAGCTCGAACTCGTCGCGGAACGGGTTGGCCGCAGGGGTCGTCGGCATCATCAGGAACAGAGAGACGATGATGATCTCGGCCACGGCGATCGGGTTCATCCACTTGTACTTCGAGCCGTTGGTCCAGGCGCCCTCCTCGAAGGCGTCCCCCATCCGCCAGCGCAGGTAGATCGGGATGGCGAAGGCCAGGTACAGCCCGATCACCGCGATCGAGGTGACCGCGTAGAAGGCCAGAGGCACCGGCGTACCACCGACGTCGACCTTGATCAGCGCGGGCACCGTGAGCACCGCCGCACAGACCGCGACGAAGATGACCGCGTTGGCCGGGACCCTCGAGGGCGTCAGCTTCTGGAGCGTCGTGGAGCCAGGGATCGCACCGTCGCGGCTGAACGCGAAGGTCATCCGGGAGGCCGAGGTCATGCACGACGTGGCGCAGAAGAACTGGGCCGAGGCCGAGATGAACAAGACCAAGGTGGCCCAGTTCTGGCCCAGCGCGGTCAGGAAGATCGGCTGGACACCGAGACCGGCGAGGGCGTTGTCCGGCGCGCCGTCTGCATTGTTGGGGATCGCGAAGACCACGCAGAGCAGCAGGACGTAACCGCCGATGACGGAGTACAGGATCGAGCGCCAGATGCCCTTGGCCGCCGCCATCGACGCAGAGCCGGTCTCCTCCGAGAGGTGAGCAGACGCGTCGAAACCGGTGATCGTGTACTGGGTCAGCAGGAACCCGAACGGCACGATGGCGAACCAGAACGCGAGCGTGCTGGTGCTGCCGTCGGCGTATCCCGAGTTGTTGAACCGCTCGGTGAACACGTAGCTGAACGACTGGTGCTGGTCGGGCACGAAGATCAGGATCAGCACGATCGCACTTGCGCCGACCACGTGCCACCACACCGAGACGTTGTTCATGATCGCCATCAGGTGGCCGCTGAAGATGTTGAGCAACGCCACCAGGGCGAGCACGATCACGAAGATGATGAAGACCCGGGTCAGCGAGTAGTCACCCGCGAACGACTCCGAGTAGGTCGAGATCGTCAGGTCGATGAACGTCGCGCAGCCGTACGCCACACCGGCGGTGACCGCGACCAGGCCGATCAGGTTGAGCCAGCCGGTGAAGAAGCCGGCCATGGGGCCACCGAGCTTGGACGCCCACCAGTAGATGCCGCCCGAGGTCGGGTAGGCCGAGACGAGCTCGGACATGGTGAAGCCGATGATCAGGATGAAGACGCCCAAGATCGGCCACGACCACGAGATCGAGATCGGGCCGCCGTTGTTGAAGCCGGCCCCGAAGTTGGTGAAGCAGCCGGCCAGGATCGAGATGATCGAGAACGAGATCGCGAAGTTCGAGAATCCCGACCACGACCGGTTGAGGTCCTGCTTGTACCCGAGACGTGCGAGATGGGCTTCGTCCTCATTGTGGATCTCTGCTTGATGAGGATGGATTTGTTCGTGTCCTTCGGGCATGGGAACACCTTCCAGGCGGATCGTCCGAATGTGATCGGGACGCTAGACCCGCGCCGATCCGGCTGTAAATGCTCTGGGGAAAAAATGGTATGAACTCAGACCATTCCCCGTTGACACGCTCGACCATGCCTCGAAGGATGACCACGTGACCGCCTCCCCCGACCACCACCTCCCGGAGGCGGTGCTCCGGCCGGTCCGCGCCCACCACGCGTTCGAGTCCTGCGTCGAGCAGCTGGCGACCGCGATCCGGCTCGGCGTCTACCCACGGGGCAGCGCGCTCCCCGCCGAGCGCGTCCTGGCCGAGCGGCTTCAGGTCTCCCGAGCGACGCTGCGCGAGGCGATGGCCGCCATGCGGCAGGCGGGGCTGGTGGAGACGACCCGGGGGCGCGGCGGGGGGACCGTGGTCACGCTCAAGCCCGGGACGCCGTCCGGGCGCGCGGCGGCCCGGATCGCGCCGGCCCGCCGCCAGGACTGGCTGGACGCGCTCGACTTCCGCCGGATCGTCGAGCCGGGCGCGGCCGCGCTGGCCGCGTCCCGCGGCCTCGACGGGGACCGGCTGGCCCAGCTCGAGCGGGCACACCAGGAGGTGGCCTCGGCCCGCAAACCGGCCGAGCACCGGCAGGCGGACTCCCGGTTCCACCTGACCGTGGCCGCGCTGACCGACTCGCCGCGGACCGTCGAGGCGGTCACGTCGGTGCAGGCGACGCTGCACGAGATGCTGCTGGCGATCCCGGTCCTGGGCGCCAACATCGCCCACTCCGACCGGCAGCACGCGGCGCTGGTCCGGGCGATCACGGCCGGGAAGCCCGACCGGGCCCGCCTGGTCATGGAGGAGCACTGCGACGACACGGCCGCGCTGCTGCGCGGCCTGGTGGGCTGAGGGGAACACATGCGCAAGAGCGAGAAGCGCAACGACCGGCACCTGACGATGGGCGAGCTGTGCGACCAGATCGGCATGGGTGTCATCGACACGGTCGTCGTCGCCTTCACCGACATGCAGGGCCGGCTGCAGGGCAAGCGGCTGCACGGGCGCTACTTCGCGGACGTCGTGGTCGAGCACGGGACCGAGGGCTGCAACTACCTGCTCGCGGTCGACGTCGAGATGAACACGGTCGGGGGCTACACGATCTCCTCGTGGGAGCGCGGGTACGGCGACATGGAGTTCGTGCTCGACGAGCGGACGATCCGGGTGCTCACCCACCTGCCGGCCACGGCGATGGTCCAGTGCGACCTGGTGTGGCTCGACCACTCCCCCGTCGTGCAGTCGCCGCGGACCATCCTCCAGACGCAGCTGGACCGCTGCGCCGAGCGCGGCTGGGCGGCGATGTCCGGCACCGAGCTCGAGTTCATCGCCTTCGACACGACCTACGAGGCGGCCTCGGACGCGGCGTACCGCGACCTCACCCCGGTCAACCAGTACAACGTCGACTACTCGATCCTCGGCACCAGCCGGGTCGAGCCGCTGCTGCGGAGCATCCGCAACACGATGTACGCCGCCGGCCTGGACGTCGAGGGGGCCAAGGGCGAGTGCAACTTCGGGCAGCACGAGGTCGGGTTCCTCTACTCCGACGCGCTCACGACCGCCGACAACCACAGCGTCTACAAGACGGTGGCCAAGGAGATCGCCGCCGAGCAGGGCAAGTCGATCACCTTCATGGCGAAGTACAACGAGCGCGAGGGCAGCTCCTGCCACATCCACCTCTCCCTGCGCGGCAGCGACGGGTCCCTGGTGTTCTGGGACAAGGACACGGACCAGCGGACCCCGCTCTACGACCAGTTCGTCGCCGGGGTGCTGGCCACCGCCGCGGACTTCACGCTGCTGTACGCGCCGAACGTGAACTCCTACAAGCGGTTCGCGGCGGGCTCGTTCGCCCCGACCGCGATCGCGTGGGGGCTGGACAACCGCACCTGCGCGGTGCGACTCGTGGGCCACGGAGCGGGGGCGCGCATGGAGAACCGGCTCCCCGGCGCGGACGTGAACCCCTACCTCGCGCTGGCCGCCATGCTGGCCGGCGGGCTGCACGGCATCGAGCAGGAGCTCCCCCTGGAGGCCGAGCTCGTCGGCAACGCCTACGAGTCCGACAAGCCGCACGTGCCGGCGACCCTGGCCGCGGCGCGCGAGCGGTTCGCGTCCTCAGACCTGGCCCGCGCGGCCTTCGGTGACGACGTCGTCGACCACTACACGAACATGGCCGACGTCGAGCTCGCGGCGTACGGCGCCGCGGTCACCGACTGGGAGCTCAGGAGAGGATTCGAGCGCTTGTGAGCACGACCTTCACCGTCGTCAACCCGGCCACCGAGCAGCCGGTGGTCGACGTACCCCTGACCGACCTGGCCGGCACCGACGCGGCCGTCGCCGCCGCGCACGAGGCGTTCCAGACGTGGCGGCACCTGGCCCCCGGTGAGCGGGCCAGGGTGCTGCGCCGGTTCGCGGCGGTGGTCGACGCCCACATCGACGAGCTCGCCGAGCTCGAGGTCCGCAACGCCGGCCACACCTGGGGCAACGCCCGCTGGGAGGCGGGCAACGTCCGCGACTGCCTCAACTACTACGCCGGGGCGCCCGAGCGGCTGTTCGGACGACAGATCCCGGTGGCCGGCGGCACGGACGTGACCTTCCACGAGCCGCTGGGTGTGGTCGGCGTGATCGTGCCGTGGAACTTCCCGATGCCGATCGCCGGCTGGGGGTTCGCCCCGGCGCTCGCGGCGGGCAACACCGTGGTGCTCAAGCCCGCCGAGCTGACGCCGCTCACCGCGATCCGGATCGGTGAGCTGGCGCTGGAGGCGGGGCTGCCCGAGCACGTGCTGACCGTGCTGCCGGGCAAGGGTTCCGTGGTGGGCGAGCGGTTCGTGACCCACGAGCTCGTCCGCAAGGTCTGCTTCACCGGCTCCACCGAGGTGGGCAAGCGGATCATGGCCGGCTGCGCCGAGCAGGTGAAGCGGGTGACGCTGGAGCTCGGCGGCAAGAGCTCCAACATCGTCTTCGCGGACGCCGACATCGCCGCCGCGGCCGCCGCGGCGCCGTACGCCGTCTTCGACAACGCCGGTCAGGACTGCTGCGCCCGGTCGCGGATCCTGGTCGAGCGGTCGGCGTACGACGAGTTCATGGCCGGCCTCGAGCAGTCGGTCCAGGCGCTCAAGGTCATCGACCCCCGCGACGAGTCGTCCGAGATGGGCCCGATGGTCTCCGCACACCAGCGCGACTCGGTGCAGGGCTACCTCGACGAGGTCGAGATCGCCTTCGCGGGCTCCCGGCCGGAGGGCGCAGGGTGGTGGCTCGCCCCGTCGGTCGTCGCCGTCGACGACCCCGGCACCCGGATCTGGCGCGAGGAGGTGTTCGGTCCGGTCGTCGCGGTGATGCCGTTCGACGACGAGGCCGACGCCGTCGCCAAGGCCAACGACTCCGAGTACGGCCTGTCCGGCTCGATCTACACCCATGACCTCGGCCGCGGGCTGCGGGTGGCGCGGGCCGTCGAGGCCGGCAACCTCTCGGTCAACAGCCACGCGTCGGTGCGCTACTGGACGCCGTTCGGTGGCTACAAGCAGTCGGGGCTGGGCCGCGAGCTCGGGCCGGACGCGCCGATGGCCTTCATGGAGGAGAAGAACGTGTTCATCGCCCACTGAGGCCGCCGCAGGATTCACCGGTTAACCGGTGAATCCCGCGCTTCTACAGCGAAGCAACGGTGCAGAAGCGCCAAACCTGGTGCAGGAGTCCTGGGGACAGAGAGCAGGGAGACAGATGGCGGGACGGATCGAGGGCCGCGTCGCGGTCGTCACGGGGGGCTGCTCGGGGATCGGGCTGGCCACGGTCCGGCGTTTCGTCGCCGAGGGCGCCAAGGTCGTCATCGGCGACCTGTCCGACGAGCGGGGCGCCGAGATCGTCGCGGACCTCGGCGGGGCCGACGTGGCGACGTACGTGCACGTCGACGTCACCGACAAGGAGCAGGTCGACGCGCTGTTCCAGACCGCGAAGGACACCTACGGCGCGGTCGACATCGCGTTCAACAACGCCGGGATCAGCCCGCCGGAGGACGACTCGATCCTCGACACGGACCTCGAGGCCTGGCGCCGGGTGCAGGAGGTCAACCTCACCAGCGTCTACCTGTGCTGCAAGGCCGCGCTCCCCCACATGCTCGAGCAGGGCCGCGGCTCGATCATCAACACCGCGTCGTTCGTGGCCGTGATGGGGGCGGCGACCAGCCAGATCTCCTACTCGGCCTCCAAGGGCGGGGTGCTCTCGATGACCCGCGAGCTCGGCGTGCAGTTCGCGCGCGAGGGCGTGCGGGTCAACGCGCTGTGCCCGGGGCCGGTGAACACCCCGCTGCTGCAGGAGCTGTTCGCCAAGGACCCCGAGCGCGCCGCACGTCGGCTCGTGCACATCCCGATGGGGCGGTTCGGGGAGCCGGACGAGATGGCCTCCGCGGTGCTCTTCCTCGCCTCCGACGACTCGTCGTTCATGACCGCGAACACGTTCCTGGTCGACGGCGGCATCTCCGGGGCCTACGTCACGCCGCTATGACCCCGCTGATCGGCCTGACCACCTACCGGGAGGACGCCCGGTGGGGCGTCTGGGACCAGCGTGCTGACCTGCTTCCGGCGCAGTACGCCGAGGCGGTCATCTCCTGCGGCGGCGTACCCGTGCTGCTGCCGCCGGTCTCGACGCCGGGCGCCGCCGACGTCGCGGTGGCGCGGCTGGACGGACTGGTCATCTCCGGCGGCGCGGACGTCGACCCGGCCCGGTACGACGCCGAGCCGCACCCCCGGACCGCCTCCTGGCGGCCGGACCGGGACGCCTGGGAGCTCGCCCTGCTCGAAGCCGCCGAGGCCGTCGGGCTGCCCGTGCTCGGCGTGTGCCGGGGCATGCAGGTGATGGCGGTGCACGCCGGCGGCGCGCTCGACCAGCACACGCCGGACCGGGTCGGCCACGACGAGCACAGCCCCGGCGGGGACGCCTACGGGGCGGTCGAGGTCGCCACCACCCCGGGGACCCGGGTGGCCGGGCTGGTGGGCGACGCCCTGACCGTCAACTGCCACCACCACCAGTCCGTGGCCAGCCACCCCGGGTTCGTGGCCGTCGCCCACGCCGCCGACGGGACGCTCGAGGCGATGGAGGCCGAGGGAGAGCGGTTCTGCGTCGCCGTCCAGTGGCACCCGGAGACCGTGGCCGACGTGGGGCTGCTGGCCGGGCTGGTCCGCGCCGCAGCGGCGTACCGTTCCTGACCGTGTGGATCCGCCGGCGACCGCACGGCCCCGCGCCACCGGTGCTGGTCAGCGCCCACCGCATGGGCGCCGGCGGCGACCGTGCGCGTGAGAACACGCTGCCCGTCCTCGAGGAGTCCCTGGCGCTGGGCGTGGACTACGTCGAGTTCGACGTCTGGCGCCGCGACGACGGGTCGTTCGTGGTCGCCCACGACCCCGACCACGACATCGGGCTGGCCTACGACGCGGTGCTCGCCGCCCTCGCCGGCCGCGGCCACGCGCACGTCGACCTGAAGTTCACCTCGCCGGCCGAGGCGTACGACGAGGGTCGGGCCTGGGAGGTCGACGCGGTCCACCGGGCCGTCGAGATCCTGGGCCAGGAGCGGATGATCGTGACCACGGGGCACGACCGCGCCGTGCGCGCGGTGCGCGACTGGGCCGACGGGCAGGGGCTGGACCTGCGGGTGGGGCTCTCGCTGGGCCGCTCGGTGCGCCGGCTGACGTGGCTGCGCCAGATCGAGGTGCGCCGCTCGGAGCTGTTCCCGCACGTGCGGATCCGTGCCTCCCGGGCCAACCTCGTCGTGGCGCACCACGTGCTCGCGCGGCTCGGCGTGGCGGCGTACGCGCGACGTCGCGGCCTGCCGCTGCTGGTGTGGACGGTCGACACCGAGGACGCGCTACGCCGCTGGCTGCGTCCGGGCCGGGCGTGGCTGGTGACGACCAACCAGCCCGGGCTGGCGCTGCGGATCAGGTCCGACGTCGGCCGGTGACGCCGTTCGCGGGCTCGGGTCCGGATGCACGCCGTCGGGCAGTGTCGCGGACTGTCCAGGACTGGTACGTGGAACCCTCGCGAAGGTTCCCCCTCGGGGCTGAGAGGATCGGGCCGTGCCTCCCGAAGTCGTCGCCGGAGCCGTGACCGACGTGCTCGGTGAGCCCTACCTGGCCGAGACGATCGAGCTGTCGCCGGACGACGAGGGAGCGGTGGTCGCGACCCTCGTCAGCCTGGCGGCCGCGGGACCGACGACCAAGGCGGTCCTGCACCTGCACGGCTTCGCCGACTACTTCTTCCAGACCGGGTACGCCGAGTGGTGGACCCGGCGCGGCTACGACTTCTACGCCCTCGACCTGCGCAAGTACGGCCGCTCGCTGCTCCCCCACCAGACCCCGAACTTCATCACCGACCTGGCGGACTACTACCCCGAGATCGACGCGACCTGGGAACGCGTGACCGAGCGGGACGGGCACACCGAGGTCGTGTTGTCCGCCCACTCCACCGGGGGCCTCGTGTCCGGGCTGTGGGCGCACGACCGGCGCCCGGCCGAGCTGGTCGGGGCGGTCATGAACTCGCCGTGGCTCGACCTCCAGGGCAGCGCCCTGCTGCGAGTGGTGGGGACGCCCGTCCTCAAGCAGCTCGGCGCCCGCCAGCCGATGCGCGAGATCAAGCGGCACGTCACCGGCTTCTACACCCGAAGCCTGCACAAGGACCACGAGGGCGAGTGGGAGTTCGACCTCCTCTGGAAGCCGATCGAGTCCTTCACCGTGTACGCCGGCTGGCTGCGCGCGATCCGCGAGGGTCACGCCCGCCAGCACCGCGGCCTCGACGTCCCGTGCCCGGTCCTGGTGCTCTCCTCGGGACGCTCGACGCTCCCCCCGGAGATGGGCGAGGACGTCCACGGCACCGACATCGTCCTCGACGTGGTCCAGATCCGGCGCTGGGCCACCGCCTACGGACCGCACGTCACCTACATCGCCGTCGAGGGCGCCCGCCACGACGTCGTCCTGTCCCGCGAGGAGCCTCGCGCCCGCGCCTACGACGCCATCAGCACGTGGATGGCCGCCTGGGTCGATCCGCCGAACTCCTTGCTGTAAGGAGTGGAGCCTGCGCTCGTGGCCTCCCGAGGCTGGGCCCGCGCAGGCCCGCGCTCCATCAGCACGCGTGGATGGTGGGCGGGCTGGATCTGACCGGGCCACCGTTCATCGAGCCTGTCGAGATGCCCGCCGGGTCGGCTCCCAGCCTTCGCCGCGGAGGTCTCGACAGGCTCGACCGGCGGCGGTCGAGCGGGGTGCCTCCGCTTCGAAGCTGCCAGGCTCGCGTCGACTCGCACCGACGGACCGCGCCACCGTTCATCGAGCCTGTCGAGATGCCCGCCGGGTCGGCCCCCAGCCTTCGCTGCGGAGGTCTCGACAGGCTCGACCGGCGGCGGTCGAGCGGGGTGCCTCCGCTTCGAAGCTGCCAGGCTCGCATCGACTCGCACCGACGGACCGGGCCACCGTTCATCGAGCCTGTCGAGATGCCCGCCGGGTCGGCTCCCAGCCTTCGCCGCGGAGGTCTCGACAGGCTCGACCGGCGGCGTCGAGCGGGGTGCCTCCGCTTCGAAGCCGTCAGGCTCGCATCGACTCGCACCGACGGACCGGGCCACCGTTCATCGAGCCTGTCGAGATGCCCGCCGGGTCGGCCCCCAGCCTTCGCCGCGGAGGTCTCGACAGGCTCGACCGGCGGCGGTCGAGCGGGGTGCCTCCGCTTCGAGGCTGCCAGGCTCGCATCGACTCGCACCGACGGACCGGGCCACCGTTCATCGAGCCGGCGGCGGTCGAGCGGGGTGCCTCCGCTTCGAAGCTGCCAGGCTCGCATCGACTCGCACCGACGGACCGGGCCACCGTTCATCGAGCCTGTCGAGATGCCCGCCGGGTCGGCCCCCAGCCTTCGCTGCGGAGGTCTCGACAGGCTCGACCGGCGGCGGTCGAGCGGGGTGCCTCCGCTTCGAAGCTGCCAGGCTCGCATCGACTCGCACCGACGGACCGGGCCACCGTTCAGCCGGCTAGGGGCAGAAGCCGTAGAGCCGGCCGGGGGCGCCCTCGAGCCAGATGGCGTACCCCGTGTCGGCGTCGACGAGCGCGGCGCGCTCGCCGGGCAGCGAGACCACGGCGTGGGTCGGTACGGGCCGGCCGTCGGTCTCGTCGGTCCAGCAGCCGTACTCGGCGAGCAGCCGCTCGGCCCGGCTCGACTCCTCGGCCGGCTCCGGTGCCGACGTCGGTGAGCCCTGGTGGGTCGCAGGCGGCGAGGCCGCGGCCGGGCCGTCGGGGTCGGTCCGCCAGCCCACCACGACACCGGCCGCGAACGTGGCGACCGCGACCACCGCGGCCAGCGCCACCCCTGTGCGCACCTCCACCGCAGTCCCCCTCCGTCGTCCGGCCCCGGGAGTGAGACGGGCTCAGGGTCGGGTTCGGATCCCGGGAGCGATGATCACAGCCCCGGCAGGTCGCCGACCAGCCCCTGGACGAGGTCGTACGTCGCCCGGTCGGCGGCCGCGACCAGACCACCGGGCGGGGGGTCCTGGGGCCGGTAGCGCTCGCCCGCGAAGGTGCCCAGCACGCCGCCGGCCTCCTCGAGCAGCAGCGAGCCCGGCGCGTGGTCCCACGGCTTGGCCTTCTTGTACAGCGCGTAGTCGGCCTCGCCCTCGACGAGCTTGGGGTAGTCGACCCCGCAGCAGACCCACGTCAGCTCCAGGGCACTGAGGGCGCCCAGCGCCCGGCCGATCCAGCTCCGGCGCGACGTGATCCCGCGCAGCGCGTCGCCCACGGGCGGGCGGACCAGCCGCTCGCCGTTGCGCCACGCTCCCCCACCTCGTTCGGCGACGTACGCCGAGCCGAGCTGCGGCTGCCAGATCCAGGCCCGGACGACGTCGCCGCCCCGCAGCTCGGAGGTCATCACGGCGTGCAGCGGGGAGCCGGCGACGAAGTTCTTGGTCCCGTCGACCGGGTCGACCGTGAACGCGTGGTCCGCGCCCCGGAACCGCTCCTCGAGCGTGTCGTCGGCCGCGGTCGCCTCCTCACCGAGCACGAGTGCGTCCGGGTACGCGCGGCTCAGCGCCGCGGTGATCCGGACCTCGGCCTCGCGGTCGGCCACGGTGACCAGGTCGCCGGGGTTCTTCTCGCTGATCTGCGCGTCGGACAGCGAGCGGAACCGCGGGTTGATCACCTCGTCGGCGACGTCCTGGAGCAGCTGGAGGACCTCCGCTGTCGTGAGCCCGGTGCTCACGCGTCGAAGGGCGTGCCGTCGAACCGCTGCCAGGTCACGAACTCCGCGACCGGCTGCCGGCGCAGCTTCGTCGGCTGCTTGACCGGCCTGCCCAGCGGGACGACCGCGGCCACGGCGTACTGCTCCGGGATACCCAACAGCTCCTTGACCTGCGGCTCGGCCGCGACGGCCATGGTCGTGAAGGTGCCGCCGAAACCCTCCTGGCGCGCTGCGAGCAACATGTTCCAGACCAAGGGGTACACCGAGGCACCACCGACGATGCCCAGCCGGTCCAGGTCCTGGTCGGTCGCCGCCACCGCGGACAGGTCGACACAGACCACGACGAGGACGGCCGCCGAGTGGTACGGCGCCATCATGCGAGGCGCCGCCTCGGCCCTTGCCAGCTGCTCGGAGGTCGGCGCCGGGTCGAAGGGGTTCCACGGCACCTGGCCGAGCGCACCCTGGGCCGCGTAGCGCCGGGTCGCCGGCTCGCTGATGCGGGCCAGCGCCTCCCGGGTGTCCCGGTCGGTGACCAGCACCAGGTGTGCACCCTGGCGGTTGCCGCCGCTCGGCGCGAAGCGGGCGTTGTCGAGGATCCGGGACAGCACGTCGTCTGGCAGTGGGTCGTCGGTGAACTCCCGAATCGCCGCGGTGGTCCGCATGACCTCGTAGAGCTCCATGCCCCTAGTCTTCCAGCCGTGAATCCTGTGACCGGACTGTCCTTGGGCCGCATCGTCGTCGGCGCCGTCTCCTTCGCCAAGCCGAGCCTCGCCGCCGGCATGTTCGGCCTCGACGTGGCGAACAACCCGCAGGGTCCCTACCTGGCCCGGCTGTTCGGCTCCCGGGAGATCGCGCTCGGCGCCGCGACCCTGCTCGCACGGGGCAGCACCCGGCGCAACCTGGTCCTGGCCGGCATCGGTGTCGATCTGGCCGATGCGCTGACCGGTGTGCTGGGCATCCAGGACAAGTCCGTCCCGGTGCGGACCGGCGCGATGCTGGCGGCTCCCGCCCTCGGCGCGGTGCTGTCCGGGTTCGCCGGGCTGCGCACGCGGGGCTGAGCCAGAGCGGGCCGACTCAGCCCACCAGGAACACGGTCAGGGCGACCACGCCCACGACGACGATCACGGCGCGCAGCACCGGGCTCGGCAGCCGGCGACCGACCGTGGCGCCGAGCTGGCCGCCGATCACCGAGCCGAGGGCGATCAGCCCCACGATCTGCCAGTCCACGTGCGCCACGACGATGAACAGCAGGCCGGCGACGGCGTTCACGATCGCGGCGAGCACGTTCTTGAGGGCGTTGAGCCGCTGGAGGTCCTCCGGGATGCCCACGCCGAGGATGCCCATCAGCAGCACACCCTGCGCCGCACCGAAGTAGCCGCCGTACACCCCGGCCACCAGCACGCCGGGCCGGACCCACCACGCCCCGGTCACCGGGTTGCGGGGAGCGGCCCCCGCAGCGTCGTGCCGGGCCGCGACCCAGCGGGAGATCCGCGGCTGGAAGATCACCAGCAGGATGCCCAGCCCGACCAGCGCAGGGACGATGGCCGAGAAGGCCTCCTTCGGGAGCACCAGGAGCAGCACGGCCCCCACGAGCCCGCCCACGAGCGAGGCGAGGCCGATCCGGACAGACCGCGCGCCCTGGCCCTCGAGCTCGCGGCGGTAACCGACCACGCCCGACACCGAACCCGGCACGAGGCCGATGGTGTTGGAGACATTGGCGGTCACCGGGGGTACGCCGAACGCGAGGAGGGTCGGGAACGTGATCAACGTTCCCGACCCCACCACGGTGTTGATGGTCCCGGCGGCCAGCCCGGCCAGGCCGATGGCGACGGCTTCGAGCGGGGACACCCCGAGAGGCTACGAGGCAGGCGGCGCCGGGGGTGCAGGCGGGGGCGGCTCCTCCGAGGCCGCCGGCGGTGCCGGTGGCGGCGGGCTCGACTCACCCGCGGTGGCGAGGCCCGGGTTGGCCGCGCTGGCCGCCTCGGCGATCGCCGCCTGGACGGCCGCGTTGGCCTTGCTGACCTCCGCGTCGGCCAGCGCCCCGCTGCCGGCGAGCTTCGCGGGCTCGTAGCTGCCCATGTCGACCCGCTTGCGCGGCCCGTCGGACTCCTTCGGGATCCCCGCGATCTCGTGGACCGAGGAGCCCAGGCCCTCGAGCGCCTTGGTGATCTCCGAGGGGATGACCCAGACCTTGTTCGCGTCGCCCTCGGCGATCTTGGGCATCATCTGGAGGTACTGGTAGGCCAGCAGCGCCTGGTCGGGCTGGCCGTCGTGGATGGCCTGGAAGACCATCTGGATCGCCTGCCCCTCACCCTGGGCCCGCAGGATCGCGGACTCGCGGTCGGCCTGCGCGCGCAGGATCTGGGACTCGCGGTCACCCTCGGCGTTGAGGATCGCGGACTGCTTGTTGCCCTCCGCGGTGAGGATCGAGGACTGCCGCTGGCCCTCGGCGGAGAGGATGAGCGCCCGCTTGTCGCGGTCGGCGCGCATCTGCTTCTCCATCGCGTCCTTGATCGAGGGCGGCGGGTCGATGCCCTTGATCTCGACGCGGTTCACGCGGATGCCCCACTTGCCTGTCGCCTCGTCGAGGACTCCGCGCAGGCCGTGGTTGATCTCCTCACGGCTGGTCAGCGTCTGCTCGAGGTCCATGCCACCGACGATGTTGCGGAGCGTGGTCATGGTCAGCTGCTCGACCGCCTGGATGTAGTTGGCGATCTCGTAGGTCGCGGCGATCGGGTCGGTGACCTGGAAGTAGATGACCGTGTCGATCGAGACGACGAGGTTGTCCTCGGTGATCACCGGCTGCGGCGGGAAGCTCACCACCTGCTCACGCAGGTCGATGAGGTAGCGGACCTTGTCGACGAACGGCACGACGATGTTGAGGCCGGCCGGCAGGGTCTGCTTGTACTTCCCGAACCGCTCGACGATCCCGGCCCGGGCCTGCGGCACGATCCGCACCGTCTTGGCCAGCAGCGTGACGACGAACAGGAACAGCAGGACCAGCAGGATGAGCACGATCAGGGCGCCCATGGAGCACTCCTTCGGGTCGGTGAGCGGTGGGTCCGGTCAGGACTCGATGCTCGGTAAAGGATGGACGTACGCCGTGGCTCCGCGGATTTCCAGGACCTCCACGGTGGCGCCGGGCTCGATGGCGAGCGTCTCGTCGTAGGGCCGTGCGGTCCAGATCTCGCCGGCCAGCTTGATCTGGCCCGCCTCGAGCCCGGTGATCCGCTCGGTGACGATGCCCTGCCGGCCCACGAGCTTGCCGTGGCCCAGCGACAGCTCGGGACCGGTGTGCAGCCGCTTGACCAGCTTCGGGCGGACCAGGGCCAGGCAGGCGACCGAGGCCGCCGCAGCGGCGATCGCCGCCACCGCTCCCGGAGCCCCCAGGAGAGCCGCGACCATGCCGACGAGGGCACCGAGGGCGAGCATGAGCAGGACCAGGTCGAGGCTGAACATCTCGGCGATCCCGAACACGATCGCCAGGCCGAGGAAGACGCCGGCCAGGTGTTCACTGAGCCAGTCCATGCGGGGACCCTAGTTGATGGGTGGCTGCGCCGTACGGCGCTGGCGCCGCCGCGCCGACCACCGTCCGCCGGTGTGCTGGAGCACGAGGGGCATCCCGAAGGTCTCGGACAGGTGGTGCTCGGTCATCACGTCGTCGAGGAGGCCGGCTGCGACCACCCTGCCCTCGCGCAGGAGCAGCGCGTGCCCGAACCCGGGCGGGATCTCCTCGACGTGGTGGCTGACCAGGACCGTGGCCGGTGAGTCGGCGTCCTGGGCCAGCACGCTCAGCGTCGAGACGAGGTCCTCGCGGCCGCCGAGGTCGAGCCCCGCGGCCGGCTCGTCGAGGAGCAGCAGCTCGGGGTCGGTCATGAGCGCGCGGGCGATCTGGACCCGCTTGCGCTCCCCCTCGCTGAGGGTGCCGAAGGTGCGGTCGCCGAGGTGGGCCACGCCGAGCTCCCCGAGCAGCTCGGCGGCCCGCGCGTGGTCGAGGGTCGTCGTACTCCTCGCGCCAGCGGCCCACGACGCCGTACGACGCGGAGACGACCACGTCGCGGACCGTCTCGCCGCGCGGGATCCGCTCGGCGAGCGCGGCGCTGGTCAGCCCGATCCGTGGGCGCAGGTCGAACACGTCGACCGTCCCGAGCACCTCCTCGAGGATGCCGGCCACGCCCGTGGTGGGGTGCAGCTGGGCCGAGGCGACCTGGAGCAGCGTGGTCTTGCCGGCGCCGTTGGGCCCGAGGATCACCCAGCGCTCGTCCTCCTCGACGGTCCAGTCGATCTCGTCGAGCAGCGTCGCGCGACCCCGCCGGACGGTGACGCCGGCGAACTCGAGGACGGCGGCCATGCGGGCCACCCTACTGACCTCCCGACGCGCTCCCGGGCGTAGCCTCGCCGAGCGTGAGCGACCGTCCCAGCCCGCTCCCAGCGGCCGTCCGCCTGGCCTGGTGGGGGACCGCATGGCTGCGCGGCCACGTGGTGGCCGACCACCTCATGGACGCCGTCGTCGACCAGGACGCGACCCACGTGCTGACCTTCGACGGGTCGGCGGCCGAACCCCTGCTGACCGGGCTCGGCCGGCTGCGGTCGGCCGGCGCGGACGCCCTGGGCGCCGCCGTGCCCGCGGAGGGCGACCCGGTGGGCCTCGGCGGTCCCGCGGCCTTCAACGCCGCCGCGCTGGAGGCGGGCGAGGCGGTGGTCGCGCTCGACGCGGCGTCGTTCGCGGTGGCCGGCCTGGTGCCGAACCGGGTGGGCGCGGCGGTGACGTGGTCGGTCATGGACGCCGAGCGCCGCCAGCTGCCCGACGTGGGCGAGGCGGACCGTGCCTTGCGCTCGGCGCTGATGGAGGCGGCGGACGCGCTGGCCGGGCTCGACGTGGCCCGCTGGCGGCCCGAGGTCGCGGACCGGCTGATGAACCTCCGCCACCGGCCCCGCCTGGCGGCGCCGCCGGGCGTGCCGCCGCGCTGCGTGGAGCTCGCCGCCCGGGGCCTGCAGGCCCTCGAGATCGTCGAGCTCGCCCGGGAGGACGACGGGGGTGCGCTGACCGCCCTCGAAGCCGCGGCCCGCCGCGACGCGCTGCTCCCCCTGGGCCGCGCCGGACGCCGGGCCCTGGTCGCCGCGGCGTCGCCGGAGGTCTGGCCACCCGACTCCGCCGCTTCCTCCTAGGAGTCCGAGGGCTGGAAGACGCCGAGCACGTTGCCGCTCGGGTCGCGGAAGTGGAACCGGCGGCCGCCCGGGTAGTCGAACGGTCCCTCGACCACCTCCCCGCCGGCCGCGGTGACCGCCTGCTGGCTGCCGTCGAGGTCCTCGGAGATCACCAGGACCAGCGGGCTGCCCCCGCGAGCCTCGCCGACGGTGAGGCCTCCGACCTCGCCGTCGCCGTCGGGCGCCTGGATGCCGGCGTAGGCCTCGCCGTAGTCGTTGAACCGCCAGCCCAGGGCGGCGCCGTAGAACGCCCTTGGCCGCGGGGACGTCGTCGACGTAGATCTCGACGTAGTCGATCGAGTGGTGTCTGTGCCTGCTCATCTGCCCACCATGGACCCGACCACCGACAGCGGCCCGCCTGCTGGGTGGACGTGTCCACAGCGCCGCCCGCCCGGCGCTACCGTGACGCGTGATGAACCACCACCGCGGGCCGCGCCCGGAGACGCTGCTCATCACGCTCACCGGCAAGGACCGCCCCGGCGTCACCTCGGCGATCTTCGCGACGCTCTCGCGCGCCGGCGTCGAGGTGGTCGACATCGAGCAGATCGTGCTGCGGCGCCGGCTGATGCTGGGCGTGCTCGTGACCATCCCCCGCGACTGGAAGAAGCTCCGGGACGCCGTCGAGGCCACCGCCCGCGACCTCGACATGAGCGTCGACATCGAGCGCGGCACCGGCGACAACAAGGCCCGGCGGGGCGGCCGGTCGCACGTCACGGTGATCGGTACGCCGCTCAAGGCCAGCAGCATGGCCGCCGTGGCCGGCCGGATCGCCGACACCGGCGCCAACATCGACCGCATCGAGCGGATGGCCCGCTACCCGGTCACCGCGATCGACCTGCACGTGTCGGGCATCGACACCGAGACCCTCCGGGCCACGCTGGCGGCCGAGGCGGCCGCGCAGGGCATCGACATCGCCGTGCAGCCGGCCAACCTGCAGCGGCGGGGCATGCGGCTGATCGTGATGGACGTCGACTCGACGCTCATCCAGGGCGAGGTCATCGAGATGCTGGCCGAGCACGCGGGGTTCCGCGACGAGGTCGCCGAGGTCACCGAGGCCGCGATGCGCGGCGACCTCGACTTCGAGGAGTCGCTGCGCGAGCGGGTCAAGCTGCTGGCGGGCGTCGACGAGTCGGCCTTCGACGCCGTGTACGACGCGATCGAGCTCGCGCCCGGCGCCCGGACCCTCGTCCGCATCCTGCGCCGGCTCGGCTACCGGTTCGCGCTCGTCTCCGGCGGGTTCAGCCAGATCACCGACCGGCTCGCAGACGACCTCGGCATCCACTTCTCACGGGCCAACGAGCTCGAGGTCGTCGACGGCAAGCTGACCGGCGAGATCGTCGGCGACGTCGTCGACCGGGCCGGCAAGGCCAGGGCGCTGCGCGAGTTCGCCGCCGAGCTCGGCCTCACCGAGGCGTCGGTCATCGCGATCGGTGACGGCGCCAACGACCTCGACATGCTCAACGCCGCCGGCCTCGGCATCGCCTACAACGCCAAGCCCGTGGTGCGCGACGCGGCCGACACCTCGGTCAACGTGCCCTACCTCGACACGATCCTCTACCTGCTCGGCATCTCGCGCGAGGAGATCGAGGCGGCCGACGCCGCCGAGGGCATCGTCACGCCCGCGCCGCCGGTCTGAGCTGTCCGAGGAACGAGGACGCGACCGAGCGTGCCGAGTCCTCCGCAGCCTGCGCTGGGACTCAACCCCGACCCACGTGGAAGGCCACGACGCTGGCCGACGCCTCGTCGAGGTCGCTCCAGTCGCCGTCGTAGGAGAAGACCGCCAGCGCGCTGGTCGGGAAGCCGAGCGCCATCTCGTTGCCCGGCCTCGTCGTCGCCCTCGCCGTCGTCGAGCAACGCCGCCAGGGACGCCATCGTCGGGTTGTGCCCGACGACGACGAGGGTCCGGACGTGGTCGTCGGTGTCGCGGACCAGGTCGAGCGCGGCTCTCGGTGCCCGCCTCGTAGAGCGCCTCGTCGAGGGTCGCCTCGAGGTCCCAGCCACCGCCTTCGTCGACGGCCTCCCAGGTCTGCTCGGTGCGGACCGCGGCCGAGACCAGGGCCTGGTCGGGCTCGACACCCCGGTTCGCCAGCCACTGGCCGGCCTCCGTGGCGTCGACGACCCCGCGGTCGCTCAGCTCGCGCTCGTAGTCGGTCGGACCGGACTGCTCGGCCTTGGCGTGGCGCATCACCACCAGGGTCCTGGCATCACTCACGGCCCGAGTCTGGCACGGCCGCCGGGGAGCACACCCGAGGGTCCGCTCCCCGTTCTCGGCGGCGCCGGACGCCGCATCCACCGCCCACGGGGGCACACCCTAGGGTGGCTGTCATGCCCGGGGAGCCCTGATGATCATCGGCGGCGCGGAGGACAAGCTCCGCAAGCGCCGCATCCTCCAGGAGTTCGTCGCGGCCAGCGGCGGGCCGGAGGCCCGGATCGCGGTGATCCCGACCGCCTCCAGCCTCGGCGACGAGATCGTCGACGTGTACGACGCGCTGTTCCGCGCCGAGGGCGCCGCCGAGGTCACGGCGGTGCGCCCCGAGAGCCGCGAGCAGGCGGACGACCCCGAGCTGGTCGGAGCAGCTCGAGAAGGCCACCGGCATCTTCATGACCGGCGGCAACCAGCTCAAGCTGAGCGCGATCATCTGCGGGACCCCGGTCGGCGACGCCATCGTCGCGGCGCACGTAGCGCGGCGCCGTCGTCGGCGGTACGTCGGCCGGCGCGTCGCATCCAGTCCAGCCACATGCTGGCCTTCGGCGTCGGCGGCAGCACGCCCAAGCAGCGGATGACCCAGATGGCCGCCGGGCTCGGCCTGCTGCCCGGCGACCGTGATCGACCAGCACTTCGAGCAGCGCAACCGCTACGGGCGGCTGCTGATGATCGTGGCCCAGTCGCCGCAGCTGCTCGGGCATGGGCGTCGACGAGGACACCGCAGCGGTCGTCGAGCGACGGCGTGCTGAGCGTGGTCGGCCGCGGCGCGGTGACGATCCTCGACCCCAGCAACATCACCACCAACGCCTTCGACGCCAAGCGCTCCGCGCCGCTGCTGGCCAGCGGCGTGGTGCTGCACGTGCTGCCGCAGGGCGCCCGCTTCGACCTCACCACGCCGGGCGCTGCTGCCCTTCGAGGCCCGGGTCGACCCGCTCGAGGCGGCCGAGATCGAGGAGGCCGGCCAGCGACCTGCGCCAGATGGCCCGCGACATCGCGGCCGGCGACGCCTCCCCCAGCGTCGCTGCGCCGACGGCTCCGGCGTACCCGCAAGACCGGCCGGCGCGACCCGGCAGACCATGACTCCGACCAGGACGGAGACCACGCATGACCGAACGGCCCACCCCCGACCTCACCATCCTCGAGACCCGGGTCTACCGCGGCGCGAACGTGTGGTCCTACGACACGGCGATCCACCTCGTCGTCGACCTCGGCTCGCTGGAGAAGTTCCCGACCAACACCATCCCCGGGCTTCACCGACAACCTGCTCGAGATGCTGCCCGGGCTGCGCGAGCACTCCTGCTCCCGCGGCAGGCGCGGCGGCTTCGTCGAGCGGCTGCACGAGGGCACCTGGCTGGGCCACGTCGCCGAGCACACCGCGCTCGCCCTGCAGCAGGTCGTCGGCCACGACATCCGGCGCGGCAAGACCCGGCAGGTCAAGGGCGCAGCCGGGCCACTACAACGTCATCTTCGGCTACGTCGACGAGCAGGTCGGGCCTGGCCGCCGCGAAGCTCGCCGTACGCCTGGTCAACCACCTCGTCCAGGCCGACCCGGAGTTCGACTGGGACGAGGAGCTCGAGACGTTCATCCTGCGCGCCGAGCGCACGGCGTTCGGCCCGTCGACCCAGGCGATCCTCGACGAGGCGGTCTCGCGCGACATCCCCTGGATCCGGCTCAACCAGTACTCCCTGGTCCAGCTCGGCCAGGGCGTCCACGCCAAGCGGATCCGGGCCACGATGACCTCGGCGACCTCCGCGATCGCGGTCGACATCGCCTCCGACAAGGACCTCACCACCCGGCTCCTCGGCGCGGCCGGCCTGCCGGTCCCGAAGCAGGAGTCGGTGCGCACCGAGGACCAGGCCGTCCGGGTGGCGGAGCGGATCGGCTACCCGGTCGTGCTCAAGCCGCTCGACGGCAACCACGGCCGCGGCGTCTGCCTCGACCTGCAGAACGAGGCCGACGTCCGCGAGGCGTTCCCGATCGCCCAGGAGCAGTCCCGGCGCGGCGTGATCGTGGTCGAGTCGCTGATCATCGGCAAGGACTACCGCTGCCTGATCATCGACGGCCGGGTCGCCGCGATCGCCGAGCGGGTGCCGGCGTCGGTGACCGGTGACGGCACGGCGACCATCGAGCAGCTCGTCGACACCGCCAACGCCGACCCGCGCCGCGGCGTCGGCCACGAGAAGGTGCTGACCCGGATCAAGGTCGACGACGCGGCGATCGAGCGGGTCCGCGACCAGGGCTACGAGATGACCGACGTACCCGCCCGAGGGCGTCAGATGGTGAAGCTCGCGCTCACCGGCAACATGTCGACCGGCGGCATCTCGATCGACCGCACCTTCGAGGCGCACCCGGAGAACGTCGAGATCGCCGAGGAGGCGGCCCGGATGGTCGGCCTCGACATCGCCGGCATCGACTTCATCTGCCCCGACATCACCGAGCCGGTCCGCGAGACCGGCGGCGCGATCTGCGAGGTCAACGCGGCACCCGGCTTCCGGATGCACACCCACCCGACCATCGGCGAGCCGCAGTTCATCGCCAAGCCGGTCGTCGACATGCTCTTCCCGCCCGGCGCGCCGTCGCGGATCCCGATCGTCGCCGTCACCGGCACCAACGGCAAGACGACCACCTCGCGGATGATCAGCCACATCTTCAAGGGCATGGGCCGCAAGGTCGGCATGACCTCGACCGACGGCGTCGTCATCGACGAGCGGCTGGTCATCCGCGCCGACGCGTCCGGCCCCCGGTCGGCGCGGATGGTGCTGCAGAACCCGCGCGTCGACTTCGCCGTCTTCGAGGTCGCCCGCGGCGGGCATCCTGCGCGAGGGCCTCGGCTACGAGCGCAACGACGTCGCCGTCGTGCTCAACGTCCAGCCCGACCACCTCGGCCTGCGCGGCATCGACACCGTCGAGCAGCTCGCCGACGTCAAGGCGGTGCTGGTCGAGGCGGTGCCGCGCGACGGGCACGCCGTGCTCAACGCCGACGACCCGCTGGTCCGCGAGATGCGGCGCCGCTGCTCGGGCCAGGTCGTGTGGTTCTCGATGGAGGAGCCCGGGCTCGGAGACCCGCGACATGATCGACGCGCACTGCCGGCGCGGCGGCAAGGCGCTGGTGCTCAACCCGTCCGAGCGCGGCGAGATGATCGTGGTCAAGCACGGCCCGCGCGAGATGCAGCTCGCCTGGACCCACCTGCTGCCGGCCACGTTCGGCGGCCGGGCCCGGATGAACGTCCAGAACGCGCTCGCGCGCCGCCGCCGCGGCGTTCGCCGCCGGCGCCCCGCTGCACGACATCCGCCAGGGGCTGCGCTCGTTCTCGACGAACTACTACCTGTCCCCCGGCCGCCTCAACGAGGTCGAGGTCAACGGCGTCAACGTCATCGTCGACTACTGCCACAACGCGCCCGGCATGAAGATGCTCGGCGACTTCGTGGACCGGCGTCGGCGAGTCGCTGGAGTCCTCCCACGAGCTGGCCCGGCCGTCGCGGATCGGCATCATCGCCACCGCCGGCGACCGGCGCGACGAGGACATGCGCGAGCTCGGGCACATCGCCGCGCAGCACTTCGACGTGGTGATCGTGCGCGAGGACGTCGACGCTCCGCGGCCGGCGAGCGCGGCGAGGTCGCCGCGCTCGTCGCGCGACGGGGTCCGCGCGGCGATGGACGAGGGCGTCGCGCGCTGCAAGCAGGTCGAGGAGGTCCTCGACGAGATCGAGGCGGTCCGCCACGCGATGTCCCGCGCCAACAAGGGCGACCTGCGTCGTCATCTGCGTCGACAAGCACGCCGAGGTGATGACCGAGCTCGAGAACTGGTCCCCGCAGGCCCAGGCCGGCGCCGGCGTCACCCCGGACGCGCCCGCCGCCGACCCGGACTACCAGCCGGCGGAGCCCGCGCCCGCCGAGGCCTGAGTCGACCGGTCAGGCGTCGAGCCCGGGCTCCCAGGCCCGCGTGGCGACGGCGAGCATGGTTCCACGCGTTGATCGTGACGATGAGGGCGAGCAGGGCGCCGACCTCGTCGGCGCGACCAGTGCGCGGCGACGGCGTCGAAGTCCGCCGTGCGGCACGTGCGTGTCGGCGACCCGGGTCACCGAGTCGGTGAACGCGAACGCCGCGCGCTCCTTCTCGGTGAAGAACGGCGACTCGGCCCACACGGCTCACCGCGTGGATCCGCTGCTGGCTCTCACCGTGTCTCCGCGGCGTCCTTGCTGTGCATGTCGACGCAGTAGGCGCAGCCGTTGAGCTGCGCTGGCGCGCAGCCGGAGCAGTTCCCGCAGGCCGGCCGGTACGCCGACCCGGTCGAGCTCCCGGATCGCGGTCGTGTCGAGGTGGGCCATCGCCTTGCTGAACGCGGGGACGGCGGCGTCGACGTCGAGTCGACGGGGGATCTCGTGGCGGGCGTCGGTGGTCATGGCTCCAACCTAGGCCGCCGAGTGGACTGGTCCGAGAGCCGATTCTGCGCTGTCCATCTGAGCCAATCGGCGGGCATCTGGGTCACTTCCTGACGATCTGGGCCGTTGCAGTGCCCCAGATCGTCAGGGATACCCGGGTACCTGGGTATCCCTGCACCCCGGGGAGGAAGACACGAGAGCCCGCGCCCTTAGCCGGCAGGGTTCTCCCGGGCGGCCTTCACCTTGTCCCGCAGCGTCTCGGGGCTGTCCGCCGTCCCGCCGTGCCCGGCGATCCAGTCGTAGACCTCCTGGCGCTCGGCGTGGCACATCAGGCCGACCACGTCGCCGGGCTGCGCCTGCTCGACCAGCGCGGCGAGGCAGTCCACCTCGGTGGGGTACGCCGGCACGTCGGTGACGCCGACCCGCTCGGCACCGGCGCGCATCAGCGCCTCGAGCTCCTCGGTGGTGCGGCCGCGGAGGTAGCGCTCCTTGTGGCCGATCGCGATCACGTCGCTGTCGCGGGCGCCGATCTCGCCGAGCATCTCGATCAGGTCGTCGGTGCGGTCGCCGACGACGCCGAGGCCGAGCAGCAGCCGGCAGCCGGGCCGGCGGACGCCGTTCATGATCTCGAGCAGCGCCTCGAGGCCGGCCTCGTTGTGGGCCAGGTCGATGACGACCGAGACCTCGCCGGCATGGAGAAGAAGTTCATCCGGCCCGGGTTGTGCTCGGCGTCCGGGCGGAACGTCGCGCAGCCCCTCGATCACCACCTCCCGCGGGATCCCGATCGCCAGCGCGGCGGAGGCGGCGGCCAGGGTGTTCTCGACGTTGAAGCGGGACAGCCCGGCCAGCGTCATCGGTACGTCGACCAGCTCGACCAGCGGGTCGGGGTCGGCGTTGGGCGGTGAGCACCGAGATCCAGCCGTCGATCACCGTGGTGGCCCGGCCGCCGGCCGACGAGCACCTCGCGGATCGCCGGCGAGTCCGGGTCGCGGGAGAACACCCAGGGCTGCGCCTTGATCGTCGCGCGCATCGCGAAGACGCGCGGGTCGTCGCCGTTGAGGACCGCCCAGCCGTCCTTGCGGGTGATCTGCGGGACCACGCCCTTGACCTCGGCGAGCTGGTCGAGGGTGTCGATGCCCTGGAGGCCGAGGTGGTCGGCGGAGACGTTGGTGACCACCGAGACGTCGTTGCGGGTCAGCCCGATGCCCTTGAGCAGGATGCCGCCGCGCGCGGTCTCGGTGACCGCGAGCTCGACCTCCGGGTGGGCGAGCACCCGCCCGGCCCCGGACGGGCCCGAGTAGTCGCCCGCCTCGACCAGCTCGCCGTCGACGTAGATGCCGTCGGTGTTCGACCAGCCGACGAGCTGGCCGTCGGTGCGCGCGATGTGGGCGATCATCCGCGACGTCGTGGTCTTGCCGTTGGTGCCGGTCACCGCGACCACCGGCACCCGGGGCGTGATCGTGTGCGGCGCGGCGCCGGGCTCGGCGGCCGCCACCCGCGCGGCCGCCTCGCTCGACCACCGCGTCGACCTCGCCGCCGGGCACCGCGTCGAGCACCTCGGCGACCGCCGTACCCATCACCTGGGCGCGGTTGCGGTGCCGCCACGGGAAGGCGACCACGATCTGGTGCGGGTCGCTGGTCGGCCGCACGCGCACGGCGAGCCGGGTCGTGCCCGACTCGGTGGCGATCGCCCGGACCAGCCGGCCGACCGCGCGCAGCGCGAACCGCTGCCGGAAGCCGGAGTCGGGCGCGCCCGGACGGGCGTTGCGGAGCCCGATCCGCTGCGCGAACCGCCTGCGCGGTCTCCTCCGGCACCGCGGCCAGTCCGCCGATGTCGAGGGTCAGCTTGATCGCCGCGCGCGGGAAGTAGAGGTTCGGACCCTCGAGGACCCGCAGCTCGACCAGGGAGCCGGGTTCGTCAGCCACGCCGCGGGACGTTACCCACTCCGGTGGTGCGGACGGGAGTCAGGCACCCGTCGCGTGGAAGCCGCCGTCGACGTGCACGATCTCGCCGGTCGTGGCCGGGAACAGGTCCGACAGCAGCGCGCAGATCGCCTTGGCGGTCGGCTCGTGGTCGGCGTTGTCCCAGCCGAGCGGAGCCCGGGTGGTCCACATGTCCTCGAGGTCGCTGAACCCCGGGATCGCCTTGGCGGCCAGCGTGCGCAGCGGCCCGGCGGAGACCAGGTTGACCCGGATGCCGTCCGGCGCCGAGGTCGCGGGCCAGGTAGCGCGAGCGTCGACTCCAGGCCGGCCTTGGCCACGCCCATCCAGTCGTACGCCGGCCACGCGACGGTCGCGTCGAAGGTCAGCCCGACCACCGAGCCGCCGGGCGACATCAGCGGCCGGCAGGCCTGGGTCAGCGACATCAGGGAGTACGCCGAGACCTGCACGCGCCTGCGCGACGTCGGGCCACGGGCCGGTCGAGGAACTTGCCGCCCAGCAGCGTCTCCGGGTTGCCGTAGGCGATCGAGTGCACGACGCCGTCCAGCCCGTCGACGTGCTCGCGGACCGCGTCGGCCAGCCCGGCGAGGTGCGTCGTCGTCGGTCACGTCGAGCTCGAGCACCGGCGGCTCGGTCGGCAGCCGCTTGGCGATCCGCCGGGTGATGCCGAGCGCCCGGCCGAAGTTGGAGATCAGCACGGTGGCGCCCTGCTCCTGGGCGTACTTCGCCGCCGCGAAGCCGATCGAGCTGTCCATCGTCACGCCCGCGACGAGGATCCGCTTGCCGTCGAGGATGCCGCTCATGTCAGTGCCCCATTCCGAGTCCGCCGTCGACGGGGATCACGGCCCCGGTGACGTACGCCGCTCCGTCGCCGGCCAGCCACGTCACCGCGGCGGCCACCTCGTCCGGTGGTCGCGTACCGCTGCAGCGGTACCTGCGCCTTGATCGCCGCCTTCTGCTCGTCGGTGAGCACGCCGGTCATGTCGGTCTCGACGAACCCGGGCGCCACGACGTTGGCCGTGATCGACCGGGAGCCGAGCTCGCGGGCGATCGAGCGGGCCATGCCGACCAGCCCGGCCTTCGAGGCGGCGTAGTTGACCTGCCCGGCCGAGCCGAGCAGCCCGACCACCGAGGAGACGAAGACGATCCGGCCGCGCCGCAGCCGCAGCATGCCCTTGGCGGCCCGCTTGGCCAGCCGGTAGGAGCCGGTCAGGTTGGTGTCGATGACCGAGGACCAGTCGTCCTCGGACATCCGCAGCAGCAGCGTGTCCTGGGTGATGCCGGCGTTGGCCACCAGCACCTCGACCGGGCCGTGCGCCTCCTCGACCTGCGCGAACGCCGCCTCGACCTGCTCGGCGTCGGTGATGTCGCAGCGCACGTCGAGGGTGCCGTCGGGGGCGCCGCCGTTGCGGGTGGTCACCGCGACC
Source organism: uncultured Actinomycetota bacterium (assembly GCA_963791175.1). Taxonomy (GTDB): domain Bacteria; phylum Actinomycetota; class Actinomycetes; order Propionibacteriales; family Nocardioidaceae; genus Nocardioides. Next base: position 1,908,921 of record CAWBRC010000001.1, on the reverse strand, counting down.
TTGTCGCCCTGCGCGACGAACGCCTCGGCGATGGCCCGGCCGATCCCCCGGTTGCCGCCGGTGACGAGCACCGACCGCGGCCTGAGCTCTGGCTCTCCTCGGTCACCCGCGCGACGCTAGCGACTACCGGGCAGTACGCCGAAAGCGGGTCCACCAGGGCGGCGTCGGCTCGGCGGGCCGGACGGCGGCGATGCCGGGCGCGAGGTCGGACCGCTCGCCGGCGTACATCGCGTCCCACCAGCGCACGCCGTCGGCGATGAACGCGTCGAGGTCGAGCCGCCGTCCGTCGCCGTCGAGCACGCGACAGGTCCGCGAACCAGACCCGGACGTCGAGGTGGCGCCAGCCCCTGCAGGTCCTGGAACAGCGTCAGGTGGTGGCCGCCCGGACCGGCCGAGGGCCAGGTCGAGGCTGAGCCGCTCGCGCCAGCTGCGGCCAGCTCGTCGTCGTGGGCGTCGACGAACTCCCACCCGTAGATCGGCGTCACCGCCGTTGCGCCGCAGCAGGTCGCGCAGGCCCTCCAGGTCCAGCGGCACCATCTCGGCGCCGCGGGTCGTCCCACGGTGCCGGCGCGGTAGGACGCCACCGACCCGCGAGACGCCGGTGAGCCGGAGCGTGCGCCGCGGGTCGGCGGTCTCGGCGCCGCTCTCGTCACGGGACAGCACCGTGAGCAGCACGTCCGACCGCCGCGGCGTCTCGGCTCGACGGTCAGGTCGTGCCAGCCGGCCTCGTTGAGCGCGACGCCGAGGCCGTCGATCTGGTCCGGGGTGCAGGATCGTGCCTACTCGTCGTCCTCGAGCCGGAAGCCGACCTTGATGCCCGACCTGGAAGTGCTCGACCTTGCCGTCCTTGATCTGGCCGCGGACCTCGGTGACCTCGAACCAGTCGCAGTGCCGCAGCGTCTTGGCGGCCCGCTCGACGCCGTTGTGGATCGCCTGCCTCGAGCCCCTCCGGGGAGGTGCCGACGATCTCGGTGACGCGGTAGGTGCGGTTGGTCATGCCAGGCCTCCAGGCAGTCGGTGGGCTTGCTGACTCTACCGACGTACAGTGGCGGGTATGGCCCGGGAGCACGGCCGTGAGCCCGAGGCGGTCCGCATCACCTCGGCAGCGGACAGCCGCAACGACGACATCGCCGCGCGTCAGAAGCGCTACCTGTTCTCGATGGGCATCCGGACCGTCTGCTTCGTCGGCGCGATCGTCGCCTCGCTCGCTCGGGATCCACTGGCTCTGGCCGATCCTCATCGTCGCCGCGCTGGTGCTGCCGTACGTCGCGGTGGTGATGGCGAACGCCACCTCGACCAAGGGCGACGGGTTCGCGCTCGTCGACCGCGGCGCCAGGACGCCCCGAGCTCGGCTCGCGGCCCCAGGACCAGTGACATTTCGGCCCAATCAGTTTGATTCCCGGCGCTCGCGTGGAACACTTCGTGGTGCCGTCGGGCTTCGCTCGGCGGTGTGGTGCCGGACAGCTCTCCCCGTGGTTGGCCGGCACCACTTTCATTTTCCGGGCGTTCCGGCCCGTTACCCGTCGGGGCATCGATGACCGACATCTGCTCAGCCAAGGGCTGTCAGGCCACCGCGATGTGGGCGCTGCGCTGGAACAACCCGAAGCTGCACACGCCCGAGCGCCGCAAGGTCTGGCTCGCCTGCGACGAGCACCGGGGCTCGCTGTCGGACTTCCTGGGCGCCCGCGCCTTCCTCAAGGAGGTCGTCGAGCACGTCGACGGGGCCGACGAGACCGCCTAGCGGTCTGGACCGGTTCGGCTCCCAGCCCAGGCTGCGGAGGTTTCGACTCGGCCGGACGGCCTGCTCAACCACCATCGATGGGGACGGTGCTCGTCCCTCACGCAGTCCCTATCCCCCGATGGCCGACATCGGGCGGTCCGGCTGGAGGAAGGTCGGGTCGTCGATGCCGTGGCCCGGCTTCTTGCGTCGCCATCGCGGCCAGCCAGCGGGTCGGCCAGCTCCTCGTCGCTCGCCCCGGCCCGCAGCGCGGTGCGCAGGTCGGACTCCTCGCGCGCGAACAGGCAGTTGCGGACCTGGCCGTCGGCGGTGAGCCGGACCCGGTCGCAGGCGCCGCAGAACGGGCGGGTCACCGAGGCGATGATCCCGACCGTGGCCGGGCCGCCGTCGACGAGGAACAGCTCCGCCGGGGCGCTCCCCCGCGGCTCGACCGCCGGCACGAGCACGTAGCGGGTCTCCAGCGCGGCCAGGATCTCGTCGGCGGTCACCATCTGCTCGCGGCTCCAGCCGTGCTGGGCGTCCAGCGGCATCTGCTCGATGAACCGCAGCGCGTAGCCGCGCTCGAGGCACCAGTCGAGCAGCTCGGGCGCCTGGTCGTCGTTGACGCCGCGGAGCAGGACGGCGTTCACCTTGACCGGGCCGAGCCCGGCGGCCTGCGCCGCCTCGAGCCCGGCGACGACGTCGGCGAAGCGGTCGCGGCGGGTGATCTCGTGGAACGTCTCGGACCGGATGGTGTCGAGGCTGACGTTGACCCGGTCGAGGCCCGCGTCCGCCAGCGCCTGGGCGGTCCGGGCCAGTCCGAGCGCGTTGGTCGTCAGCGAGGTCTCGGGCCGCGGCCGCAGCGCCGCCGTACGTCGGACGATGTCGACCAGTCCGCGGCGGACCAGCGGCTCGCCACCGGTGAACCGCACCTCCCGCACCCCGAGGCGCTCGACCGCGACGCCGATCAGCCGGACCACCTCGTCGTCGGTGAGCTGCGACTCCAGGGGGAGCCAGTCGAGCCCCTCCTCCGGCATGCAGTAGGTGCAGCGCAGGTTGCAGCGGTCGGTGAGGCTCACGCGCAGGTCGGTGGCGACCCGGCCGTAGGCGTCGGACAGTGGCTGCACAGGTCAACTCTACGGTCGTGGCGGTTGGCTGCGGGCTGGTGGCCACGTACGGCTCGGTAGCGTTGTGGGGTGCGCTCGTTCGGGTTCCTGCTGAGTCGGCGCTGGGTGCTGTTCGCCCTGGTGGTGGCGGTGCTGGCCTACGCCACGTGGTGGCTGGGCGGCTGGCAGTTCCGCCGCCTCGACGACCGCAAGGCCGAGAACGCGGTGGTGCGGACCAACGAGCACCGCGAGGTGGCTCCCGTCGGTGAGGTGCTGAGCCCCGACCGGGACCCGTCGGAGTCCGACGAGTGGCGGGTGGTGAGCGCGACCGGGACCTACGACGCCGACCAGACCGTGGTGGTGCGCTACCGGTCCCGCGACGGCGTCCAGGGGGTCGACGTCGTCGTACCGCTGCTCACGGCGGACGGCACCGCCCTCCTGGTCGACCGCGGCTGGCTGGAGACCGACCCGAGCGGCGCTCGAGCGCGGCGACATCCCCGACCCCCCGGCGGGCGAGGTCGCGGTGACCGGGTACGTGCGCGCCAACGGCTCCGGCGACAGCACCCGGGTCAGCGACCGCTCCACCCGGGCGATCAGCAGCGACGAGATCGGGCCCGCGATCGGGCGGACCGTCTACGGCGGGTTCGTCGAGCTGCGCTCGGAGGACCCCGAGCCAGAGACCGCGCTGGAGCCGGTCGAGCTCCCCGAGCTGAACAACGGGCCGCACTTCTTCTACGGCCTCCAGTGGTGGTTCTTCGGGCTGCTGGCGATCTTCGGCTTCTTCTACCTGCTCTACGACGAGTGGCGGAACGGGCCGCGCGGTGAGCGGCTGACCCGTACCCAGAAGAAGCCGAAGCCCAAGTCCAGGGCCCGGCTCCAGGCCGAGGCCGCGAAGCGGCAGATCGCCGCCGAGAAGGCTCAGAGGGACCGCAGCGCGCCGCCGTCGACGGGCACCATCGACCCGGACACGTACGACGCCGCCGGCGACAACAGGAAGGCCGCGACCCGGCCGAACTCCTCCGGCTCGCCGTAGCGGCCCACCGGCTCCGGCGGCGGCGACCCGCGCTCGGCGAGCCGCTCCGTGCGGATCGCCCCGGGCAGCAGCCCGTTGACCCGCACCCCGCGCGGCGCGAGCTCGTCGGCCAGGGTCTTGGCGACCATCGCCAGGCCCGGCCGCAGCCCGTTGGAGACGGCCAGGTCCGGCAGCGGCGAACGGACGCTCACCGACAGCACGAAGGCGATGGCGCCGCCCTCGCCCAGCTCGCCGGCCAGCACCCGGGCCAGCCGCACCGCGCCCAGGAACACCGCGTCGAACGCCGAGGTCCACTGCTCGTCGGTGATCTCCGTGACTCCACCCACGGGCGGCCCGCCGACGCTGACCAGAGCGCCGTCGAGCCGCCCCCAGCGCTCGCGGGCCGCCGCTACCAGCCGTTCCGGCGTGCTCGGGTCGGCGTTGTCGGCCGCGACACCGATCGCCCGGTCGCCGAGCGCAGCGACCGCGGCGTCCAGCGCCTCGGGCGAACGGCCGGACAGCACCACGCGGGCGCCCTCGTCCACGAGGACCTCCGCCGTCGCCCGGCCGAGCCCGCGCGAGGCCCCGGTGACGAGGTAGACGCGGTCGGTCAGGCCCAGGTCCATGCCTCAGACCCTAGGTCCCAGCGGCCGGCAAGGCGCTCCAACCAGGGTGCAAGCGGCATCCAAGCCGGTGCGGGTCTGATCTCGACCGTCGCGCTGCTCGGGTCGCGATCCCATCCACCGGCCGGGTTCGGCCATCCAGATTCGGAGCAGCTCATGTCCGTCACCACCACCCACGGCACGCGCACCACCCGCCGGCTCGGCCTCGCCTCCTCGGCGGCCGCGACCGCAGCCCTACTCCTCCTGGCCTCGGGCTGCGGGGTCGAGCACGCCGCCGGCCAGGCGCCGGCGAGCATCCACCGGCCGTCGGCCTCGTCCACCGAGAAGCAGGCACCGGCCGACCGCGCCGAGTGCCTGGTCAACCAGGCCAAGACCGGCACCCCTTGCCCCGGGCAGAGCCCGCCGGCGGACGAGATCCAGCCGCAGTACCTCGCGCCGTCGGGCCGCCCGGTGCCCCTGCCCGGAGAGCACGGCTGATGCCGTGTACGTGCGGCGTGTCGCGAGACTAGGCTGAGCGGAACGCAGGGTGGCTTGCTCATGAGCGGATCCGACATGACACACGGGTCGCTCACGTTCGGCCTCCTCGGGCCGTTCGAGGTCCGGCGCGACGGCCAGAGCCTGGCCCTGGCGGGTCGCCGGCAACGCGCGATCCTGGCGATGCTCGCCTGCGAGCCGGGCCACGCGGTCTCGGTCGAGCGGCTTGTCGACGGCGTCTGGGGCGACCCGGCGCCGCCCGGGGTCGTGACCAGCGTCCAGTCCTACGTCTTCCACCTCCGGCAGGTCCTCGAGCCGGACCGGCCCCGCGGGACCCCCGGGACCGTGCTGGTCACCGTGCCCGGCGGCTACCGGCTGGACGTCGACCCGGAGACGGTCGACGTGGCCCGGTTCGAGGACGTGGTCGCAGCCGCAGACGCCGCCGCGGAGCGGCGGGAGCCGGGAGCTGCGGCCGCGGGCTACCGAGCCGCCCTGGCCCTGTGGCGCGGCGACGTACTCGAGGACCTCGGCGACCACGACTTCGTGGCCCCGGTCCGGGTCCGCCTGGACGAGCGGCGGGCCGCGGCCCTGGAGGCACGGATCCGGACCGAGCTCGACCTCGGCCACCACACCGCCGTGGTCGCCGAGCTCGGCACCCTGGTCATCCAGCACCCGCTACGGGAGGGGCTGCACGCGGAGCTGATGCTCGCGCTCTACCGCACCGGTCGTCAGTCCGACGCGCTCGCGGCGTACCGGTACCTCCACGAGGTGCTCGACACCGAGCTCGGCATCGAACCCAGCCCCCCACTCCAGGAGCTCCACACCCGGATCCTCCAGCAGGACCCGACCCTCGCGTGGGACCCACCCGTCACCTCCGAGCCGCACCACGCGGTCCAGCCCGCTCCCGGCCCGGAGCCGGACCGGGGCCGATCGCGGGTGCGCGCCCTGGCCGTCGTGACCGCCGTGGTGTTGGGTCTGGCCGGCGGTGCGACGCTTCCCGTGGCCGAGGCGCCGGTCGCGGCCGCCGCGGTCCCGGCCAACGCGCTCAGCGAGCTCGACGAGTCCGGTCGCGTGGTGGCCTCGGTCCTTGTCGGCACCAACCCGACCGCCGTGGTCGCCGGAGGTGGCGCGATCTGGGTGCTCAACGCCGGGGACAGCACCGTCCAGAGGATCAACCCGTCGACCCACACCGTGGAGCAGACCATCGAGGTCGGTCAGGACCCCCGGGGGATGGCGATCACCGGCGACGACCTCTGGGTCACCAACTCCGCCGACCGGACCGTGACCCGGATCAACATCGACAACAACGAACCGGTTGCCGACATCGACGTCGGCACCCGCCCGGACGCGATCGCCGCCGGCCCCGCCGGGCTCTGGGTGGCCAACAGCGGCGACAACACCATCCAGCGGATCGACACGGAGTCGGGACAGCCCGGCAGACCCGTCTACGTCGACGACGGTCCGGACGGCCTGGCGGTGGACGAGACCTCGGTGTGGGTGGCCAACGGTCGCAGCGGCACGGTGATGCAGATCGACGCCGAGACCCGAAGCCCCACGTCGGCATCGATCCGGGTGGGCAGCGGACCGCGCGGCATCGTCCGCGCGGGCGACGAGGTCTGGGTCGCGGACGAGCTCTCGGCGACCGTCACCCGGATCGACGTCGACACCCGGCGCCCGCACCCGGTGGACGTCGGCGACGGCCCCACCGATGTTGCCGTCCTCGGCGGCGACGTCTGGGTGGCGGAGAAGTACTCCGGGGACCTCCTGCGGGTCGACCGCGAGTCCGCCGACGTCGAGCGGTTCGACCTCGGTGCCCCCGTCCACGGCGTCGCGGTCGCCGACGGCCGCCTCTGGGTGGTCTCGGGAGCGTTCGCCTCCACGAGCCACCTCGGAGGTGACCTTCGCCTCGCGCTCGCCGGCGACGCCGCCGACGACCGGAAGTACTGGGCGGCGTTCGACCCGGTCATCACCTACGACATCTTCAGCTGGCAGGCGAGCCGCATCGTCTACGACGGGCTGGTCGCCCTGCAGTACTCGGGCGCCGACCCCCAGGTCCTGGTCCCGGACCTCGCCGACGCGGTCCCCACCCCGACCGACGGGGACAAGACCTACATCTTCAACCTCCGACCCGGAATCCGGTACTCCGACGGGACCGAGGTCCGGGCCTCCGACTTCGAGCTCGGTGTGCAGCGCGCGCTGCGCGTCGGACCACGACCCGACTTCTACGCGGGGCTGGTCAGAGACCGGACGTGCCTTGAAGAACCGCGGCGGCCCTGCCAGCTCCGCGCGGGGGCCGTGGTGGCGGACGACGCCGCGGGCCGGGTGACGTTCCACCTCGACGTCCCGGACCCGATGTTCACCTACAAGCTGACGCTGTTCGTCGTCCCGACACCGCCTGGCACTCCGGTGGGACCGCTCACCTCGCCGCTGCCCGGAACCGGCCCTTACCAGATCGTCTCTCCCGCCCCGGGCTCGGTGCTGACACTGACCCGGAACCCCTGGTTCCAGCAGTGGTCGATCCCCGCGCAGCCGGCCGGCTTCCCCGACACGATCACCTGGACGACCCTGCCCACCGCGGCCGAGTCCGTGCAGGCGGTGGAGCAGGGTCGCGCGGACCTCGTCGACGTGACCCTCGGAGGCGTCACGGAGGACTCCGCCTCGATGAAGCAGCTCGTCGAGCGCCTCAGGCTCACCACGCCGGGCCAGCTCCACCGCAGCAGCATGATGGGCACCCTGTTCCTGGCCCTCAACAGCTCGCGACCCCCGTTCGACAACGTCCTGGCCCGTCGGGCCCTGAACTTCGCCTTCGACCGCACGAAGGTGATCGAACAGGCAGGCCCGTCGCTCGCTCACGCCACGTGCCAGCTGATGCCACCGAGCATGCCGTCCTACCGCAATCACTGTCCCTACACGGCTGGTCGGCCGGACGGTGAGTACCACGGTCCCGATCTCGGCCGGGCGCGCGCCCTGGTCCGGGCGTCCGGGACCGTGGGCGCGCAGGTCGAGGTCGGCGCCTTCGTCGGCGACGACGACCCGCTCATGCCGTACGTCGTCGACGTCCTGCGCTCGCTGGGCTACCGGGCCACCGTACGACGGTTCCAGTTCCCGGCCGGTTGGGACAAGATGCGCGGCGCCGCGAGCGGCCTGGAGGTCGTGCCCAGCGACTGGACTGCCGACTACCCCGCGCCTTCGACCTTCTACGACATCACCTCCTGCGCCGGGAGCACCGCGGCCGCCGTCCACGGCTACTGCGACCCGGAAATGGACCGTCGGGCCGCCGAGGCGGCGCTTCTGCTCCAGTCCGCGCCGGGGAAGGCCCTGCGCGCATGGACCGAGATCGACCACGACGTCACCGATCTGGCCCCGGTCGTCCCGATCTTGAACACCTTCCGGTGGTGGCTGACCTCGGATCGGGTAGACAACTACCAGACGGGAGACGTCAACCCCGGGCCGCTGCTGAGCCAGATGTGGGTCCAGTGAGGCTCACGGTCAGGAAAGCCCGAGCACCAGCTCGAGCTCGTCCCGCAGCGGGATGCCGAAGGAGCCGGACGCCGGGATCTCGGGCTTGAGCAGCTCGCGGCTGGTGTCGACCGCGCCGGGGCGGAGGGTCGCGAGCCGGAACCCGCGCCGCTGGTAGAAGCGGAGCGCCTCGACGTTGTCGTTCGTCGTCACCAGCCAGAGGCGCGCGCAGCCCGCCTCGCGCGCGACGTCCTGCACGGCGTCCAGCAGGGCGGTTCCGATGCCGCAGTGTCGGGTGGCGGCGTGCAGGGTCAGGACCTCGCAGTCCTCGCCGTCGACGACGTACGTCGCAACACCGACCAGGTCACCCCCGTAGCGCCCCAGCACCGCGGGGTGGTCCAGCGCGTCGACGAGCGCAGCGCGCCGGGCGACCCGGAGCGAGACCCGGGCCCGGAGGAACTCCTCGACCTCCTGCCGGTCCTCCGGCCCGCTCGGGCACAGCTGCAGGTCCATGACTGCCCCGGGCGTCAGGCCGGGACGTCCTCGACGAACTGGGTGCGGTGGAGGTCGGCGTAGAGCCCACCGGCGCGCAGCAGCTCGGAGTGCGTGCCGGACTGGACGGCGGCCTCGGACTCGCAGTCGAGGTGGGCGGTTGCCTCATCGAGCACCACGATCGCAGGCGACTTCAGCAGCAGCCGGGCGATGGCCAGCGGTTGGCGCTCACCACGCACACGCGGTCGGTCAGGCCGAGGTCCATGCCCGAGACCTTAGTCGTCGAGGACTCCCAGCGGCCGCCACCAAGCCGCTCCAACCAGGGCTCAAGCGGCTTCCAAGCCGCTGCGGGTCTGCTCTGGACCAGTCGCGGCACTCGGGTCGCGATCCATCCACCGGCCGAACCGGCCATCGAGAACTGGAGCAGATCATGACCATCACCACCACTCGCAACACCCGCCGGCTCGGCTTGGCTTCCGGTGCAGCCGCGGCCCTTCTCCTGCTGGCCTCGGCCTGTGGCACCGAAACGGCCGCGAGCCAGGCGCCGGGGAGCATCCGCGGCCCGCTGACCTCGTCGACCGAGAAGCAGTCGCCGGCCGACCGGGAGGAGTGCCTGGTCGCCCAGGCCAAGCACCAGGACCACGGTTCCGCTTGCACCGAGTCGACGCAGTCGCCCGAGGTCACCCAGCCCCAGTACCTGGCGCCCTCGGGCAGGCCGGTCCCGCTGCCCGGACCGCAGGGCTGACGCCGTATACGCGCGGCGTGTCACGCCACTACGCTGACCCGCAACGCAGGGCGGCTTGCTCATGAGCGAATCCGACATGACACACGGGACGCTCACGTTCGGCCTCCTCGGGCCGTTCGAGGTCCTGCGCGACGGCGAGAGCCTGGCGTTGGGGGGTCGCCGGCAACGCGCGATCCTGGCGATGCTCGCCTGCGAGCCGGGCCACGCGGTCTCGGTCGAGCGCCTCGTCGACGGCGTCTGGGGCGACCCGGCGCCGCCCGGGGTCGTGACCAGCGTCCAGTCCTACATCTTCCACCTCCGGCAGGTCCTCGAGCCGGACCGGCTCGCGCGGGACGCCGGGCAACGTGCTGGTCACCGTGCCGGGCGGCTACCGGCTGGACGTCGCTCAGCGGGCCGTGGACGTGGCCCAGTTCGAGGACGCTCGTGGCCGTCGGGGACGCCGCCGCGGAGCGGCGGGAGCCGGGAGCTGCGGCCGCCGCGTACCGGTCGGCGCTGGACCTGTGGCGCGGCGACGTCCTCGAGGACCTCGGCGACCACGACTTCGTCGCACCGGTCAAGGCCAGGCTCGACGAGCTGCGCGCTGTCGGCGCTCGAGGCACGGATCCGGGCCGACCTCGACCTCGGGCACCACACCGCGGTGGTAGCCGAGCTGAGGACGCTCGTCGCCCGGCACCCGCTCCAGGAGGGGCTGCACGCGGAGCTGATGCTCGCGCTCTACCGCACCGGTCGTCAGTCGGACGCGCTCGCGGCGTACCGGCACCTCCACGAGGTGCTCGACACCGAGCTCGGCATCGAGCCCAGCCCGCCCCTGCAGGAGCTCCACACCCGGATCCTCCAGCAGGACCCGACGCTCGCGTGGACGCCGCTGGTCGCGGCCACCGTCAGCGCCGCGCCGCCGGCGCCGCCCGTCCTCCCTCCTTCGCCGGTCCTGCACGCCCACCGAGCCCGAGTGAGTGCTCTGACCGTGGTCGCGGTGGCCGTGGCCGGCCTGGCCGGCGGTGCCACGCTGCCCCTGGCCGAGGCGCCGGTCGCGGCCGCGGCCGTACCGGCCAACGCGGTCAGCGAGCTCGACGAGAACGGGGCGCGTGCGTGGCCTCGGTCCCGGTCGGCACCAACCCGACCGCCGTGGTCGGCCGGCGCCGGCGCGATCTGGGTGCTCAGCGCCGGGGACAGCACCGTCTACAGGGTCAACCCACGAGCGCACGCCGTGGTCGCAGACGATCGCGGTCGGACACGACCCGCGCGGGCTGGCCGTCACCGGCGACGACCTCTGGGTCACCAACTCCGCCGACCGGACCGTGACCCGGATCAACATCGAGACCAACGAACCCGTTGCCACATCGAGGTCGGCACCCGCCCGGACGCGATCGCCGCCGGCCCCGCCGGGCTCTGGGTGGCCAACAGCGGCGACAACACCATCCAGCGGATCGACACCGACACCGGGGACCCGGGCGAGGCCATCGACGTCGACGACGGCCCGGACGGCCTGGCCGTGGACGAGGACTCCGTCTGGGTGGCCCACGGCCGCAGCGGCACGGTGCTGCAGATCGACGCCGAGACCGGCGAGCCCGACGTCGGCATCGATCCCGGTCGGCAGCGGGCCGCGCGGCATCGTCCGCGCGGGCGACGACGTCTGGGTGGCGACGAGCTCTCCCAGAGCGTCACCCGGATCGACGTCGACACCCGGCGCACCGCACCCGGTCGACGTCGGCGACGGCCCGACCGACCTCGCCGTCCTCGGCGACGACGTCTGGGTGGCGGAGAAGTACTCCGGAGGTCTCCTGCGGATCGACCGCGACTCCAGCGACGTCGAGCGGTTCGACCTCGGTGCCCCCGTCACGGGGGTCGCGGTCGCCGAAGGTCACCTCTGGGTGGTCTCGGGAGCGTTCGCCTCCACGAGCCATCTCGGCGGTGAGCTGCGCCTCGCGCTCGCCGGTGACCGCGCCTACGACCGGAAGTTCTGGGCGGTGTACGACCCGGTTCGTCTACTACGACATCTGGAGCTATCAGGCGACCCGCATCGTCTACGACGGGTTGGTCGCGCTGCAGTACTCGAGCGCCGATGCCCAGGTGATGGTCCCGGACCTCGCCGACGCGGTCCCCACCCCGACCGACGGGGGCAGGACCTACATCTTCAACCTGCGGCCCGGGATCCGGTACTCCACCGGTGTTGCGGTCCGGGCCTCCGACTTCGAGCTCGGTGTGCAGCGCGCGCTACGCGTCAGCCCACGACCCGACTTCTACGCGGGTCTGATCAGGGACCGGACGTGCCTGGAAGCAGAAGCACAGACGCCCTGCGAGCTCCGCGAGGCGGCGGTGGTGGCGGACGACGCCGCGGGCCGGGTGACGTTCCACCTCGACGCCCCGGATCCGCTGTTCCTCTACAAGCTGACGCTGTTCGTCTTCCCGACTCCGCCCGGCACCCCTGTGGGCGAGCTCGACGCACCGTTGCTCGGCACCGGGCCGTACCAGGTCGCGCCGAGCGACGACGACGCCGTGCTGACCCTGACCCGGAACCCCTGGTTCCAGCCAGTGGTCGCTCCCTGCGCAGCCGGCCGGCTTCCCCGACACGATCACCTGGCGGACCGTGCCCACCGCGGCCGAGGCCGTGCAGGCGGTGGAGCAGGGTCACGCGGACCTCGTCGACGTGACCCTCGCCGGGCCAGACGGAAGATCTCGCCACCGTGCGGCAGCTCGTCGAGCGTCTGAGGCTCACGGTTCCGGGCCGGCTCCGCGACAGCCAGGTGCTGGGCACCGCGTTCCTGGCGGTCGACTCGTCGCGACCCCCGTTCGACGACCTCCGGGCGCGTCGGGCCCTGAACTTCGCCCTGGACCGCACGAAGATGATCGAGCTGACCGATGGGCCGTCACTGGCTGAGCCCACCTGTCAGCTGATGCCGCCGAGCATGCCGTCGTACCGCCGCTACTGCCCTTACACGACCGGCCCGTCGAACGGTAGCACCTACGGCGGCCCCGACCTCGACCGGGCGCGCGCCCTGGTCCGCGCGTCCGGGACCCGGGGACGGAGGTCGAGGTCGGCGCGATCATCGGGCGGGACCGCCTCGAGCGGTACGTCGCCAAGGTCCTGCGCTCGCTGGGCTACCGGGCCACCGTCCGACGGTTCCCGGACTCCGACGCCGGTTACGCGCAGCTGGGCGACCCGGCGAGCGGCGTCGAGGTCGTGAACACGGGCTGGGTGGCCGACTATCCGGCGCCCTCGACCATGTACGACGTCACCGCCTGTTACAAGGGCGACCAGCCGATACTGCCCGGCTTCTGCGACCCGGAGCTGGACCGTCGGGCGGCCGCGGCGGCGTCGATGCTCCAGTCCGAGCCGGGGCGGGCCCTGCGCGCCTGGACCGAGATCGACCAGGACGTCACCGACCAGGCCCCGTTCGTCGCGTGGCGAGACGAACGTCCGGGTGTGGATGACCTCGGAGCGGGTGGGCAACTACCGGACGGGAGACATCAACGCCCGGGCCGCTGCTGAGCCAGCTGTGGGTCAACTGAACCCTCAGATCTGCATCACCACGGCCTTGGGCTCGGTGAAGAACTCCCGGCTGAAGGTGCCGCCCTCGCGGCCGACACCGGAGTCGCCGACGCCGCCGAACGGCGCGCGGAGGTCGCGGATGAAGAAGCAGTTGACCCAGACCGTGCCGGCGCGGAGGGCGGCCGAGACGCGGTGCGCGCGGGAGAGGTTCTCGGTGAAGACCATCGCGTTGAGCCCGTACGGCGAGTCGTTGGCCAGCCGGACTCCCTCGTCCTCGGTGTCGAAGGGGTGGATCGTGACCAGCGGGCCGAACACCTCCTCGCAGACCAGCCGGGAGTCCAGCGGTGCGTCGACCACGACCGTGGGCCGGATGAACCAGCCGTCGGCCGGGCCACCGGTCAGCATCGTGCCGGTGCCGGCCGAGACGTCGTCGAGGTAGCCGGTCACCTTCTTCCAGTGCTCCTCCGAGGCCAGCGGTCCGAGCTCGGTGGCCGGGTCCTTCGGGTCGCCGATCCGGAGCGCCTCGGCGGCGGCCACGAAGCGGGCCACGAACTCGTCGTACGCGGCGCGCTGCACGAACAGGCGCGACCCGGCGAGGCAGACCTGCCCCGCGTTGCTGAAGATCGCCTTGACCGACCACGAGACCGCGTTGTCGAGGTCGGCGTCGTCGAAGACCAGGTTGGCGCCCTTGCCGCCGAGCTCGAAGCTGACCGGGGTGAGCCGGGCGGCGGCCGCCTGGCCGATCACCCGCCCGGTGCCGGACTCGCCGGTGAACGTGATCCGGTCGACCCCCGGGTGCTCGGTGAGGGCGGCGCCGGCGGAGTCGGGACCGAAGCCGTGCACGACGTTGAGCACCCCCGGCGGCAGCCCCGCCTCGGTGGCGAGCCGGGCCAGCAGGGTGCCGGACTTGGGGGTGTCCTCGGCCGGCTTGAGCACCACGGTGTTGCCCCACGCCAGAGCAGGGGCGACCTTCCAGGACTCCAGCATCAGCGGGAAGTTCCACGGCGAGATCGCGGCGACGACGCCGACCGGCTGGAAGACGGAGTACGCGTGGTGGCCGCTGTCCATCGGGTAGGTCTCGCCCGTCGAGAGCCGGGCGTGGTCGGCGAAGAAGCGGAGGTTCTGGGCGGTCCGCGGCACGTCCTTGGTCCGCGCGTCGGTGACCGGCTTACCCATGTCCACGGTGTCCGCGAGCGCGAGCTCGTCCGTGTGCTCGACGACGAGGTCGGCGAGCCGGTGCAGCAGCGCACCCCGCTCGGCGAGCCCCATCCGCGGCCACGGCCCCTCGTCGTACGCCTGCCGGGCCGCGGCGACCGCCCGGTCCACCTCGACCCGGCCGCCGAGCGCGACCTGGGCGTACGCCGACCGCGTGTAGGGGTCGACCGAGTCGAACGTCGCGCCCGAGGCCGACTCGACGTCCTCACCGCCGATGTGGTGGGTGATCTGCTCCATCGTCATTTCCCTCCGCTCGCGAGCTGCAGCGCGATGTCGATCAGCATGTCCTCCTGGCCGCCCACGTAGCCGGCCTCGCCGGCCTTCTGCAGGATCTCGTGGGCCGGTACGCCGTACCGCTCGGCGGCGTGCTCGGCGTGCAGCAGGAACGACGAGTAGACCCCCGCCCAGCCCTGCACGATCGCGGTGCGGTCCGCCTTCGGCCAGCGCGGCAGGAACGGCCGGACCACCTCCTCGGCGGCGTCGAGCACTCCCCCGACGTCGACACCGGTCTCGATGCCCAGGTGGTCGAACGTCGCCGCCAGCACCTCGGTCGGCGAGTTGCCCGCACCGGCACCGAGCGCGCACAGCGAGCCGTCGATCTGGCGGGCGCCGGACTCGAAGGCGAGCACCGAGTTGGCCACGCCGAGCGAGAGGTTCTGGTGGCCGTGGAAGCCGACCTGGGCCTCACGGCCGACGGCGGCGACCAGCGCGGCGATCCGGGCCTTGGCCTCGGTGAGCACCAGCGCCCCGGCGGAGTCGACGGCGTAGACGCACTCGCAGCCGGCGTCGACCATGATCCGGCCCTGCCGGGCCAGCTCCTCGGGCGAGGTGCGGTGGCTCATCATCAGAAAGCCGACCGTCTCCATGCCGAGCGAGCGGGCCAGGCCGAAGTGCTGGATCGAGACGTCCGCCTCGGTGCAGTGGGTCGCGATCCGGGCCACCGACGCGCCCGCCTCGCGGGCGTTGCGGAGGTCGTCCATGGTGCCGATGCCCGGGACGAGGAGGACGGCGATCTTCGCCCGGGTCGCCTCCTCGGCCGCCGCGCGGACCAGCGTGATGTCCTCGACCTTCGAGAAGCCGTAGTTGAACGACGACCCGCCGATGCCATCGCCGTGGCTGACCTCGATCACCTCGACCCCGGCGCCGTCGAGCGCGTGCACGGTCGCGCGCACCTGGGCCTCGGTGAACTCGTGCGACATCGCGTGGCTGCCGTCGCGCAAGGTGGTGTCGGTGATCCGCACCGGACGCTCGGTGCCGCTCACGCTCCCGCCCCCACGAAGCGGGTCGTGGCCACCAGCTCGCCGACCCGGGCGGCGGCGGCGGTCATGATGTCGAGGTTGCCGGCGTACGTCGGCAGGTAGTCGCCGGCGCCCAGCACCTCGATGAACACCGTCACCCGGCCGTTGCCGTCCCACTTCTCCCGCGGGTCGTCGTACTGCGGCTCGGCGCGGAGCGTGTAGCCGGGGACGTACTCCTGGACCTCGGCCACCCGCCGGTGCACCGACTCCGATGATCGCGTCGTGGTCGGCGTCCGCCGGGATCGCGCAGTAGATCGTGTCCCGCATGATCATCGGCGGCTCCACCGGGTTGAGCACGATGATGGCCTTGCCCCGCGGGGTCCCGCCCAGCTCGCGCACGGCCCGGCTGGTGGTGTGCGTGAACTCGTCGATGTTGGCCCGGGTACCGGGGCCGGCCGACTTGGAGGCGACGGACGCGACGATCTCGGCGTACGCCACCGGCACGACGGACGAGACGGCGTGCACGATCGGGACGGTCGCCTGGGCGCCGCAGCTGATCATGTTGATGTTCACCGCGTCGACGTGGTCGCGGAAGTTGACCGGCGGCGAGACCAGCGGGCCGACGGCGGCCGGGGTCAGGTCGACCGAGACGATGCCGGCCTCCTCGAGCCGGGGCGCCGCCGCACGGTGCGCCTTCGCCGACGTCGCGTCGAAGACGATCTGCGGCAGCTCGTCGCGCGCGAGCAGCCAGTCCAGCCCCTCGGCCGACGCCTCGAGGCCCGACGCGCGGGCGCGCTGGAGGCCGTCGGACTCCACCACGCCGACGACGTACTGGACCTCGATGGAGTCGCTGCGCTGGAGCTTGGCCAGCAGGTCGGTGCCGATGTTCCCGGGACCGATGATCGCGGCCCGCGCCTTGCCGGTCGACGAGCCGCTCACGCGTCCCACCTCGGGATCTCGTCCTCCTGCGGGATGTTCACCTCGGTGACCCGGTTGCGGTAGCTGACGGTGGCGGTTCGGCCGCCGTGCTTCACGCGGACCACGACCTCCTCGGTGTTCACCGGCTCGCCGGGGTCGTACCCGTGCGCCCAGGTCGCGAACGCGCGGATCGGCCCGGAGTGGGTGGCGGCGATGATCCGCTGCCCGGGCGACTCGGCGATCAGCCGGTTGAACCCCATCCAGAACCGGCGCACGCAGGCCTGCGGCGACTCGAAGTACATGAGCGGGACGGTCAGCCACAGCTGGATCGGGTCCGCGCCGCCGAGCTGGGTCCGGTAGAACCGGTCGATCTCGACCAGCCACCGCGGCCGGTCGCCGACCGCCATCCGCTCGAGCTTCTCCATCTCGGCCTGGTACTTCCGGAACGACGCGGTGATGTCGCGGACGCCGTCCGGGCTCCAGACCTGGAAGTTCTTGAGCTCCTCGACCGCCTCGGGGGCGGTGACGTCGCACTCACGGCCGTACTGCCGCAGCCCGTCGAGCAGCCCGCGGTGGATCTGCTCGGCGGTCTGGCGGGCCCGGTTGGTCGGCGCGCAGACGATCCGCATCTGTGGCCACTCGCGCAGGGTCCGCGAGAGGGCCTGCCCCCGCTGGTGGGCCTGCCAGGCGCCCATCGGCGTCAGCCCCGCGTCGGTCGAGTAGCCCTGGGTGATGCCGTGCCGGATGATCCGGATCTCGGTCGTGTAGGTGTCCCGGAGCGCGCGCTCCTCAGGGACGATCTCGTGGCTGCGGGTGATCGCGGCGTACTCCGGGGAGAACCGCTCCCCGCCGTACTCCAGCGGGACCGACCGGGACCTCGTCGGCGCGTCGTCCTGCCGGTCGCGGAAGCGACGCAGGTACAGCGGCACCGTCGGGTCGTCCTCGTCCGGCCGGCCCGGTGCGGTCCGGGCCCGGCGCTCGCTGTAGCGGGCCAGGTAGAGCGGGGCGTCGGTCCGGTCCGTACGCCGGAAGGTGTTCTCGCGCCGTCATGAGTGCACCGTGAAGAACCGCTCGTTCACCTCGCGGGCGTAGTAGAACATCGCCCGGCCCATCTCCTCCTCGGTCCAGGTGATCGGCTCGAAGTCGGGGTCCACCCAGTAGCCCCCGGTGAACACCTCGTTGCGGTTGCCGACCGGGTCGAAGAAGTAGGTGGTGTGACCCCGGGTGACCCCGTGCCGGGTGGGGGCCACGTCGATGGTCACGCCGTTGAAGGCGAGCAGGTCGGCGGCCTCGCGCACGGCGTTCCAGTCGTCGACCCAGAACGCGAAGTGGTGCAGCGCGCCGTTCGGGCCGGTCACCATGGCCAGGTCGTGCGGCGTGTGCGACCGCTCCAGCCAGGTGGCGATCTGGTGCCCGTCGTTGGCGATGATCTGCTCGGTGAGCCGGAAGTCGAGGACCTCGCGGTAGAAGCGGGTCGCCTCGTCGACGTCCTCGGCCATGATGAAGATGTGGTCGAGCCGGGGCGGCGCGATCCCGACCAGGTTCCCCGGCCGCGGCGGCGGGTTGAAGAGCGGCAGCATGTTGCCGACCTTCTCCATGCCGAAGCCGAGCTCGACGGTGTGGCCGGACGGCGCCTCGAAGCGGATCGCGTCGCCCCAGCCCGGGCCGAGCTCGCCGGTGCCGTACCGCTTCACCGGGATCCCCCACGCCTCGACCCGCTCGGTGTAGTGGTCGAGGTCCTCGAGCTCGGCGACCTTGAAGCTCATGTGGTCCAGGCCGTACGTCGGTGCCTGGCGCAGCACCACCGAGTGGTGCTCGTGCTCGTCCCAGCACTTGAGGAAGACCCGGTTCTCCTCGTGCGCGGTCTCGATCAGGCCGAGCACCTCGGTGTAGTAGGCCGTGCAGAGCTCGAGGTCGGGGACCCGGATCTGCACGTGCTGCAGGCGGAGGATGCGGTCGGACACGGCGTCTGCCTCGTCTCAGGTGTGGAAGCGCAGGAACCGCTGCGCGACGACGTTCTCGTAGTAGAAGAGCCCGCGGCCGAACTGGTCCTCGGTCCACGTGATCTCGCGGGAAGTCGGGGTCCGGGCTGTAGCCGCCGGTGAACACCTCGTTGCGGGTGCCGAGCGGGTCGAAGAAGTAGATGGTGTTGCCCCGGGTGACCCCGTGCCGGGTCGGGCCCTGGTCGATCTGCACGCCGTTGTAGGCGAGGATGTCGGCCGACTTGCGGACGTGGTCCCAGTCGTCGAGCCAGAACGCGAAGTGGTGCAGCGCGCCGTTCGGGCCGTTGACGATCGCGACGTCGTGCGGCGAGTGCGAGCGCTCCATCCACACGCCGAGCTGGTGGCCGTTGGCGTCGAGGACCTGCTCGGTCATCCGGAAGCCGAGCACCTCCTTGAAGAAGGAGTGCGCCTCGCCGACCTCCTCGGCGTTGATGAGCAGGTGGTCGATCCGCGGCGGGGCGATGCCGGGCAGGTCCGGCGGCGGCACCGGCGAGGGGTTGAGCTTGCCGAGGATGTTCCCGACGCTTCTCGAGGTCCCAGACCAGCTCCATGGTCTGCCCGGACGGGATCTCGAACCGGATCGACTCGCCCTGGCCGACGGCCTCGCCCCGGGAGATCCGGTCGACGTGGCAGCCGGCCTTCTCCAGCCGGGTCTCGAGCTCCGGCGAGGTCGTCCTCCTTCTCCACGCGGAAGGAGAACAGGTCCATGCCGATCCGGGTGTCGGCCCGCAGCCGCAGCGAGTGGTGGTCCTCCTCGTCCCAGCACTTGAGGTAGACGGCGTCGTCGGTGCGCTCCGAGACGCTGCAGCCCGAGGACTTCCGTGTAGTACGCCGTGGACAGCTCCAGGTCGGGGGTGCGGACGTCGACGTGGGCGAGGCGGAGGACTCCCACCGTGGCCTCCTCGGGTGGTGGGTGGACTTCTTGACTCCCGAACGTAGGGACGGCTAGCGTTCCATGTAAAGGAAGGGTGTTCCATATGACGGAACGACGAGACCCCGACTCCGAGCCCGGCATCGAGGAGCGGCCCGGTCGCCCGGGGCCCGAGGCGATGCGCGAGGCGGTGGCCGGCTACGTCCAGGAGATCCACCGCGCCTACGTCGACCAGGCCGCGACCTTCTCCCCCGGCGTGCGCGGGCGGATGCCGCTGCTGACCGCGGGCCGGCTCACCGTGGCCGCCGTGGCGGCCCGCAACCTGCACCTGCTCGCCACGGCGGAACCGCTCGGACCGCTGCGGGGCCAGGAGGTCGCCATGGAGGCGGAGTACGACGGCCTGTCCTGGCAGCCTGCGCTTCTTCGACCCGGTGGTGCTGCCGGACCTCGGCCTCCTCGAGGAGCGCGAGGCGCCGGCGTTCGAGGAGGTCAAGCGCGCGCTCGGCGTCGGCACCGTGCTCTACCACGTGGTCGCGCAGCCGGGGGCCGGCCTGTCGGGGCACCAGGCCACGCACGTCGGCACCGGGCTGGCCAACGGCCACTCCTCGGCCGCCCGCGACTTCGAGACGATCCGGGCCCGGGCGCGCGGTCGGGAGGCGCTCGTCGACGAGCTGGCCGGCGCGGCCACCGCCGGGCTGCCGCACGCCCAGGCGCTGCTGGCCCGCGCCATCTCGCCGTACGACGAGGGCGTGCGGGAGGCGTGCGAGGCCGACAGCCCGGACCCCGAGGCGATCCGCAAGGCGGTCCTGAGCGCCGTCGGTGGCCGCACGCAGTGGATGCCCGCCGGGAGCGCCTCGTGAGCGACGGCGGCCTCTCCTCGGTCGGCAACGCGGCCCGGCTGCTCAAGGCGTTCCTCTCCCGGGAGAAGGAGATCGGCGTCTCCGAGCTCGCCCGCCGCCTCGACCTCGGGCAAGAGCACCGTGCACCGGCTGCTCACCACGCTGGTCCAGGAGGGGCTCGTCGAGAGGACCGACAACGGCGGCTACCGGCTGGGGCTGACCATGTTCGAGCTCGGCCAGGTCGTGCACTCGCACATGGACCTGCACGGCGCCGTCGGCCCGGTGCTGGCCGCGCTCCGCGAGGAGACCCACGAGGGCTGTCAGGTCGGCGTCCTCGACGGCCACGAGGTCGTCTACATCGACCGGCTGGAGAGCTCGCAGACGCTGCGACTGTTCAACGAGACCGGTCGCCGGGTGCCGGTGCACACCACGTCGTCCGGCAAGGTCCTGCTCGCCCACCTCGGCGAGGCCGAGCTCGAGCGGGTGCTCGACGCCGCGTCGCCGCTGACCCAGATGACACCGAGGTCGGTCACCGACCCGGACCGGCTGCGCGACGAGCTGACCCGGATCCGCGCCCGCGGCTGGTCCGAGGCCGTCGAGGAGCGCGAGATCGGCGTCGCCTCGATCGCCGCCCCGATCCGCGACACCACCGGTCGGGTGGTGGCCGCCATCAGCATCGGCGCCCCGGCCGCCCGGATGGGCGCCCAGCAGCGCCGGCGCCTGGCCGAGGTGGTCGTGGAGGCCGGCGAGGCCGCGTCCCGCCGGCTCGGCTGGTCGCCCGAGACCCGACAGCTGCGGGAGGGCTGACCGGTGGCCATCACGGACGCGCCCGGCAAGGCGCGAGCGCTCTACGACGCGCGTCGCGACCGGCGTGCAGATCAAGCCGTTCACCGACGACGACCCCACGCTCGGCATGGCCGACGGGTACGCCGTCCAGAAGGAGCTCGTCGAGCTGATCCTCGCGGACGGCGACACGATCGTCGGCTACAAGGTCGGGCTCACCTCGAAGCCGATGCAGAGGATGATCGGCGTCGACTCCCCCGACTTCGCGCCCATCCTCGGCTCCACGGTCCACGTCGACGGCGGGACCGTGTCGATGTCGACGCTGATCCAGCCCAAGATGGAGGCCGAGGTCATCGCCGTCATGGGCGAGCGACTCGCAGGGCCCCGGAGTGCTGGTCACCGACGCGGCCCGCGCGGTGGCGGGTGTCTGCGCGTCGGTCGAGATCGTCGACTCCCGGTTCGAGGACTGGCGGATCAAGCTGGCCGACACGGTGGCCGACCTGGCCTCCAACGGCGCGTTCGCGGTCTCCTCGCGCGTCGTACCCCTCTCCGAGGTGGACCCCCGGCTACGTCGGGCATGACGCTCACCCGCAACGGCGAGCTGGTCGACACCGGTGCCGGTGCGGCCGCCCTCGGCGACCCGCTCGCGGTGGTGGCCTGGCTGGCCAACGTGCTGGGCGAGCGCGGCATCGCCCTGGAGCCGGGCCACCTGGTGATGACCGGCGCGCTGCACGCCGCCGTGCCGATGGCCGCGGGCGACGTGTTCCGCGCCGACTTCGACCGGCTCGGGCCGGTGACCCTGAGGGTGGTGGAGTGATGGACGCGCAGGCCCTGGCCACCCGGCTGACCGAGGCGCGGACGTCGCGGACCGCGATCCCCCAGCTCAGCGACGACGTGCCGGACCTCGACCTCGAGACGGGGTACGCCGTGCAGCGGCTGCTCCGCGAGGGCCGCGGCGACCTGGTCGGGTGGAAGCTCGGCGTCACCAGCCGGGCCAAGCAGCAGCAGGTCGGCGTGGCCGCGCCGATCTACGGCTTCCTGGCCACCGACCACGTCCTCGACGTGGGTGAGCCGCTGGACACCTCGCCGGCACATCAACCCGCGTTGCGAGCCCGAGATCGTCTTCGTGATGGGCCGGGACCTCGCCGGTGCCCACGTCACCGCGACCGAGGTGCTGGCCGCCACCGCCGGGGTCGCGGTCGGGCATCGAGGTGCTCGACTCGCGCTACACCGACTACCGGTTCACGATGCCCGACGTCGTGGCCGACAACGCCTCGGCCGGCCGGTACGTCGTCGGTGCGCCGGTCCCGCTCCACGGCATCGACCTGCGCCTGGTCGGCGTGGTGCTCGAGCACAACGGTGACGTGGTCTCGACCGCGTCCGGCGCGGCCTCGCTCGGCCACCCGGCGGCCGCGGTCGCCTGGCTGGTCCGTGCCCTGGCCGCTTCCGGCGAAGGGCTGCGGGCCGGAGAGGTCATCCTGTCCGGCGGGCTCACCGCCGCCGTACCCGTCTCGGCCGGCGACGTCGTGGTGGTCACCATCGACCGGCTCGGCTCCCTGGAGCTCGCGTGCCGCTGACCCGCGTCCCGCTGGGCGACCCCGAGGGCCGGGAGCGCTGGACGGTGGCGCACGAGGGCCGGTCCTACCTGGTCCTCGACCTCGGCGACCGGCTCGTCGTCACCGACGCGCTCTGCCCGCACAAGCAGAACCCGCTCGTGGAGGGGCTGGTCCGCGACGGCTGCCTGGTCTGCCCCGGGCACTGGTACACCTTCGACCTCGACACGGGCGCCTGCCGCAACGCCGCCGAGACCGCACTCCCCCTGCACCCCGTCGTGGAGCGCGACGGCAGGCTCTACGCCGAGGTCACCGTCGAGCCGCAGCTCTCCTGGTCGGAGCGGCTGCGGGCGCACGCCACCAGCCACGAACGAGGAGCGCCATGACCGCCTACTGGATCGCGACGTACGACGAGATCACCGACCCCGCAAGGTCGCGGCCTACGCGGCCCTGGCCGGGCCGGCGCTGGAGCACGCCGGTGGCCGCTTCCTGGCCCGCGGCAACCCCGAGCAGGTGTACGAGCTCGGCGAGGAGACGCGCACGGTCCTGATCGAGTTCCCGTCCGTCGCGGCGGCGCGAGCGGCGCACGACACCCCGGCGTACGCCGAGGCGCTCGCAGCCCTGGATGACGGAGCGCGACGCGACATCCGGATCGTCCCGGCGGTCGACTAGGCCATGTCTCCCAAGTCCGGGCGGCGCCGGACGCCGCCCCGATCACGCGCTGGCGTCGTTGCCGACCCTCGCAAGACACCCAGTCTGACTTCGTGCCGGCGCCTAGCCAGCGCGCGCCGGGACGACGCCGGCATCCACCCCTACTTGAGAGACATGCCCTAGAACGTCCGCCGACGGCTACTCGGGCGGGTGGGTCTGGAACGGCCGGACCTCGACCTTCCCCCGGCACGCCTTCGAGGCCTCGGCGGCGAGCGCGAGCGCCACGTCGAGGTCGGGGGCCTCGATGATCCAGAAGCCGCCGAGGTGCTCCTTGGACTCCGGGTAGGGGCCGTCGGTGAGCACCGGCTGCGCGCCCTGCCCGTCGACCACCGTGGCCACCGTCGCCGGCTCGAGGCCGTCGGCGAAGACCCAGTAGCCCTCCGCCCGCAGCTTCTCGTTGAAGGCGCCGGTCTCGGCCATCGACTGCTGCATCTCCTCCTCGGAGGCGTAGCCGTAGTGCTCGGTGGGCTCGGCCGGGCCGTAGACGGACATCATGTACTTGGTCATCGCACCATGCTCCTCGATCGCGGTGCGGGCAGCCCTGGTGGCCGCCCTCACCCCCACCACGAACGGCGGTGGCGCGATACGACACCCACGCCCGAAGTGCGGACCAGCAGCGGTTCACCCCGCGGGCGCGTGCTTCCCGGCCGTCCACCCCTGGTCTCCCAGGAGCTCCCCTGCTCGCGTGAGGGGGAGCTCCTCCAAGGGGGTCGCCATGGAGTCGTTCCATCGGTTGAAGACCCCGAACATGCAGACCACTCCCAACAGCTCGACGATCTGGGTCTCGCTCCAGTGCTCGGCGAGGACCGCGAACGACGCGTCGGTGACCGCGTTCGGCACCGAGGCCGCCTCCATCGCGAAGTCCAGGGCCGCGCGTTCCGCCGGGGTGAACAAAGGACTGGTGGCGTACTCGTAGATGGCCGCCATCTTCTCGTCGGACACCCCGTGCCGCGTGGCACTCACGGTGGTGTGCGCCTTGCAGTACTGGCAGCCCGACGCGGTGCTGGCCACGTGTGCCACCAGCCGCTTCAGCCCGAGGTCGACCTCGCCGTCCGGCGCGAACACGGCTCGGTTCAGCTGGATGACCGCCAGGGCGATGGCAGGCACGCGCTGCATCGTGAGCAGGCTGTTGGGGACGAAGCCGAGCGTCGTCGTGAAGTGGCCGAGGGCATCGGCCAGGACGGGATCGGTGCAGGCCTCCGCCGGCACGGTTCCATGCGCGCCATGCCCGGATCATGGAGCGCCGCGTCGCGCGGCCCCGACCTGTTCCTCTCCGCGGGACGCGAGCGTGCCGCGGGCCGGAACGCAGGGCGCCGGTCAGACCCCGAGCACCAGCCGCGTCCCGCAGGCCCGCGAGACACAGACCATCATGCAGCTGTTGGCCTGCCGCTCCGGCTCGCTGAGCACGTGGTCGCGGTGGTCGACCGCGCCCTCGATCACCTTGACCTCGCAGGTGCCGCAGATGCCCTCGCGGCAGTCGCTCAGCACGTCGACGCCCTCCTCGTCCAGGACGTCGAGGATCGACCGGTCCGGCGGGACCAGGACGGTGCGGCCCGAGTCGGCCAGCACGACCTCCAGCGCGTGCTCGTCGGCCGGGTCCCGCTCGACGACGGGGGCGGCGAACCGCTCGAGGTGCAGCGCGCCCGCCGGCCACGCCGCCATCCGCTCCTCGACCGCGGCGAGCAGCGGTTCGGGTCCGCAGGCGTAGACCAGGGTGTCGGCGCGGGGGCTCCCGAGCAGCGCGTCGAGGTCCAGCAGCCCGTGGGTGTCCTGCGGCCAGAGCGTGACCCGGTCGCCGTACGCCGCCAGCTCGCGGGTGAACGCCATCGACGCGGCGGTGCGGCCGCCGTACAGCAGCGTCCACGCGGCGCCCGCCGCGGTGGCCTCCGCGAGCATCGGCAGGATCGGGGTGATCCCGATGCCGCCGGCCACGAAGACGTACGACGCGGCGGGCTCGAGCCGGAAGTGGTTGCGCGGGCCGGCGTAGTCGACGTGGTCCCCCGGGCGGAGCACGTCGTGGACGTACGCCGAGCCGCCACGGCTCGACTCCTCGCGCAGCACCCCGAGCCGGTAGCGGGACCGGTCGGCCGGGTCCCCGGACAGCGAGTACTGGCGCGAGATCGCGCCCGGCAGCCGCAGGTCGAGGTGGGCACCGGGCTCCCACGCCGGCAGCTCGCCGCCGTCCGGGTCGACCAGCTCGACCGAGAGCACGCCGGCCGACTCGTGGGTCAGGGACCGTACCAGGAGAGGCATGTCCGGAGGGTGGCCGCCGCGTGCCGGGGTGGGGAACGTCGTCCCGCGGACCAGAACAGCGGGGTCCCGCCCTGCGGAACGGCCCACCTTGTCGGAACCCCCGCGCGAGGGGACGCTGTGCGCCATGACCCCGCCCGCGACCGGCCGCGCCCTGCTGCTGGACCTCGGTGG
The DNA here is from genome assembly GCA_963791175.1 of uncultured Actinomycetota bacterium. Classification (GTDB taxonomy): domain Bacteria; phylum Actinomycetota; class Actinomycetes; order Propionibacteriales; family Nocardioidaceae; genus Nocardioides. Next base: position 1,883,248 of record CAWBRC010000001.1, on the reverse strand, counting down.
CGTGGTGCTGCGCAACGGCCGCGAGCTGGTCCGCGGCAGCGTCGTGGAGGAGCGGCCGGAGCTCGCGGCGTACGTCCGCGAGACCGACTTCGCCAGCGACGGCGACGAGCTGTGGCAGGCGATGCTCCGCCACGAGGTCACCGAGCGCGCCTACTGGGCGCCAGCGCTCGGCCGAGGTCGGCACCGCCCTCGGTCACGACGGCTGGACGACCTTCGACCTCATCGACGCTGCTCTACGACTGCCCCGAGTCGGAGTACGTCAACGCCGAGATGGTCGAGCTGATGGTCGACGCGCGGGCCGCCGGTATGCCCGTGGTGGCGCTGACCAACGACCTCACCGACTTCCACGGCCAGGAGTGGGTGGACGCCCAGGAGTGGCTCAAGCACTTCGACGCCGTGGTGGACGCCGGCGCTCACCGGTGTGCTCAAGCCCGCACCCGAGGCGTACGCCGCCGGCGTCGCCGCGACCGGCGTACCGGCCGAGGAGGTCGTCTACCTCGACGACATGCCCGTGAACGTCGCCGGCGGGATCGCCGCCGGGCTGCAGACCATCGAGGTGCGCTACGACGACCGGGCCGGCGCCGTCGCCGAGGCGCGCCGGCGGCTCGGACTCCCCCAGACCTGACCCCGGCAGGAAGGAACGAAGCCATGCCACTGGTACGCATCGACCTCATGGAGGGTCGCCCGCCGGAGGTGATCGAGGAGCTGCACGCCCGCGTGGCCCAGCTGGTCGCCGAGGTCGTGGACACCCCGATCGACCGGGTCCGGACCTACATCACGCAGTTCCCGCCCGAGGCGTGGGGCATCGGCGGGGTGCCCGCCAGCGTCGCGCGGCGCGAGGAGGTCGAGGCCCGCGCCGCGGGCGGCGGCCGAGCGCGACGGAGCCTGATGAGCCGGCCCACCGCGGCGGACTACGAGGCGTTGATGCGTCGCTACTTCGACGCGTGCAACGCCGCCGACTTCGACGCCCTGGTCGCCTGCTTCACGCCGGACGCGGTGCACTACTTCCCGCCCGGGCTGGACGGCGTGCCCTGGCGCTCGGCCGAGACGATCGCGCGCGGCTGGCAGGAGTGCGTGGCCACGCTCGGCTCGCAGTGGACGGTCGACCGGCTCGTCGTCAGCCACGACTCCCCCGAGGCGGTCATGGAGTGGACGCACTGGAAGAACGCGAGCGGTACCGCCCTGCGCGGCGCCGAGTGGTACGTCTTCGACCCCGGATCGCTGCGGATCGCGGAGATCCGGGCCTACTACGCCGCCCCGGCCGACCGGACGGTGCCGGTCAACGAGCTCGTGGGCTTCGACTATGCCGGCCGCGGCTACCCGCTCGCGAGCGCCTGATGACCGTGCGCCACGTGGTGATGCTGCGCCGGCTGCCGGACGTCGTGGCCGAGGAGTCCGTGGAGCGCGACCTCACGACCCGCCTGGCCGGCCTGGGGACCGACGTCCCGGGCATCGAGCGGTGGCGGTTCGCGGCCAACGAGCACCACCGACCGCTGTGCTGGGACTACCTGCTCGACGCCGAGCTGGGCGACGCGGACTGCCTCGCGGCGTACCTCGACCACCCGGCCCACCGGGAGCTGCTCCCCGACCTCCGCGCCTACTTCGAGCTGGCGGTGGTCGACTACGACCCCGGGAGGACCGTGACTGACCGACCCGCCGCACCCGACCTCTGCGTGGTCGTCGGGGCGACGGGCTCCTTCGGCCGGGCCGTGACCGAGCGGCTGGTCGGACGCGGCCAGCGGGTGCTCGGCGTCGGCCGGAACGCGGAGGAGCTCGCTGCGCTGGCGGCGCAGGTGCCCGGGGTGACGCCGTGCGTGGCCGACATCGCCGACGACACCGCCACCGAGACGATTCGCGCGGCGCTGGACGGTCCGGTGCGGATGGCCGTCTTCGCGGCCGGGCTGCCGATCGCCGGCTCCGTCGAGACCGTGGCGCCCAGCGACCTGGCCCGGGGCGCGGACATCAAGCTCGGCGGCCTCCTACGGCTGGTGCGCGCGGTCGACGCCCGGCTGGTGCCCGGCTCGCGGCTCGTCATGTTCGCGGGCTCCCTCGGCTTCGAGCCCAAGCCGTCGAGCGCCGGGCCCGGGGCGATCAACGCCGCGGTCTTCAACCTGATGCGCCAGCTCGGCGACGTCTACGGCCCCCGGGGCGTCACCACCCACACGCTGAGCCCCGGACCGGCGGACACGCCTCGGCTGCACGCCCTCGTCGAACGCGCCGCCGCCGAGCGCGGGATCACCGTCGAGGAGCAGTGGGCGTCGTACGCCGCGGGCACGTCGCTGGGCCGGCTGCCGACGCCCGACCAGATCGCCTGGGCCGTGGCCGTCCTCCTCGACCCCGAGGCGGACGTGCTGCACGGCGGCGTGCTCCACCTCGACGCGGGCGGCCACCGCTCGATCCACTAGGGCATGTCTCTCAAGTAGGGGTGGATGCCGGCGTCGTCCCGGCGCACGCTGGCTAGGCGCCGGCACGAAGGCAGACTGGGGGTCTTTCGAGGGTCGGCAACGACGCCAGCGCGTGATCGGGGCGGCGGCCGGCGCCGCCCGGACTTGGGAGACATGGCCTAGGGCCACGCCCTAGCGGGCGATGCGTCCCTGGAAGCCGAGCCGCCGGCTGATCACGGCGGCGGCCTCGAGCACCGCGCTGCGGTAGCGGCGCAGCGACTCGGTGTTGATCCGCTCGCTGCTGCCCACGACGGTCACCGCGGCGATCACCTTCCCGTCGGCGCCGCGCAGCGGCGCCCCGACCGAGCTGACGCCCAGCTCGCCCTCCTCGAAGTTCGAGGCCCAGCCCTGCCTGGCCACCGCCTCGAGCTCGCGGACCAGCGCGCGGTGGTCGGTGATCGTGTGGCTGGTGCGCGCGTCCAGCTCGGCGCCCTTGAGACGCCGCTCCAGCTCGGGGCGCGGCAGCGCGGCCAGGAGCACCTTGCCCGAGCTGGTCCAGTGCGCCGGCAGCCGGTGCCCGACCCGGCGGAACACCGGCAGCATGTACGGGCTCTCCAACCGCTCGACGTACACGGCCTCCAGCCCGTCGAGGACCGCGACGTGCACCATCTCGCCGGTCCGGTGCCGCAGCGTCGTGAGCACCGGGAGCGCCGCCTGGTGGAGGTCGACGTGCTCGGTGACCGTGGTGCCGAGCTCGTAGAGCGCCAGCCCGAGCCGGTACTTGCCGGTGACCGGGTCCTGCTCCAGCAGCCGCTCCGCCTCCAGGGTGGCGACCAGCCGGTGGGTGGTGCTCTTGCCCAGCCCCAGCCGTCGGCTCAGCTCGGTCACGCCCAGCTCTTGGTCGGCGTGGGAGAAGGCGCGGAGCACCCGGGCGGCGTTGCGGACCGACGACAGGAGCGGCGAACGCGCCGCGTCGTCGCTCTCGGCCATGGCTCCTCCTGCCGGTGGTCGGCGGCGAGTCTGCCTCGCCGGGGCGGCCTGCCCTTGATCCCTGTCCCGCTCCGCGGGACATTCTCACCTGTGGGGGTGACCGTCGCCACAGGATGGCGCCAAGCCGAGCAACGCCCGCGCATCGCCTGACCACCGGAGGCACTCGCCAGATGGCCCAGCAGATGGCACAGCACATCGCCTGGTTCGACCGTCACGACCCGGCCCTCGAGCCGGTGCTCGGCGGCAAGAACACCAGCCTCGGCATCATGACGATGGCCGGCCTGCCCGTGCCCCCCGGCTTCGCCGTGACCGCGGCCGCCTACTCCCTGGCCCTGACGACACCGGCGTCTCCTCGGCCCTCGCCCGGATGGTGGCCGAGCTCGACGTCACCGACGGCGCGGCCCTGACCCGGGTGGCGACCGAGGCGCGCGAGATGATCACCGGTACGCCGCTGCCCGCGTGGCTGACCGACCAGCTGGACGAGGCCTACGCGACGCTCAGCGAACGGCGGGGCCAGGCCGACCTGCCGGTCGCCGTACGCTCCTCGGCCACCTGCGAGGACCAGCCGGACGCGAGCTTCGCCGGCGAGCACGACACCTACCTCTGGGTCCGCTCCGCCGACGCGGTGCGCGAGCACCTGCTCCGCTGCTGGGCGAGCCTCTACACCGAGCGCGCGATCTGCTACCGCCGCCAGATGAACTACGGCGAGGACGGCGCGGCCATGAGCGTCGGCATCCAGCAGATGGTGATGCCGCGCACCTCGGGCGTCGCGTTCACGCTCAACCCGCACAACGGCGACCGGTCGCAGGTCGCGATCGACGCCTCGTGGGGGCTGGGCGAGGCGGTGGTGAGCGGCTCGGTCACCCCGGACAACTTCCTGGTCGACAAGGTGATGGGCGACATCACCTCGCGGGTGATCTCCGACAAGACGGTCGAGCACGTCCTCGACGGCGCCGACCACGTCGTCGAGCGCGAGGTCGAGGACGAGCGGCGTACCGCGCCCAGCCTGTCCGACGAGGAGGTGCGCGCGGTGGCCGCGCTGGCCCGGCGGGCCGAGAAGCACTACGGCCGGCCCCAGGACGTCGAGTGGGCCATCGACCCCGCGCTGCCGAGCGACGCGAACGTCGTCCTGCTCCAGTCCCGTCCGGAGACGGTATGGAGCCGCAAGAAGCGGGAGGTGGCCGCGTCGTCGGCCGACACCTTCAGCTCGATCGTGCACAACCTGCTCCACCCCTCGGGAACCCAAACCGTCCACCTGCACTGATCGCTCAGCGCCGCCCAGAGGAGAGACCCATGCCCGACCGTTTCCCGAGCCCCTTCGAGGTCGTGACGCCCACCGGCGCGGAGGGCTGGGAGGAGCTCTACGGCTACTCCACCGTGTTCAGCGAGGACCGTCGTGAGCTCGAGGACTCGATGTTCTGGTTCATGGACGGCGTGCACACGCCGGAGGTGATCGAGCCCTGGGACGCCACCGTCCTCGACTTCGCGATCACCTTCCTCGGCCAGTACACGACCCGCCACTACGTGATCCCGCCGGCCCTCGGCGTCGACATCCGCTACCTCAACGGCCACATGTACCTCTCGCCGGTGCCGGTCACGGACCCGGCGGAGATCGAGGCGCGGGTGCCCGAGTTCGTCGAGCGGGCCGGGTACTACTTCGCCAACTGGCAGACCCTGTACGACGCCTGGATGGACAAGATCAAGGGCGTCATCGCCGAGCTCGAGGCGATCGACTTCCAGCCGCTCCCGCACCGCGAGGACATGGCCGTCATCACCGAGGGGCGCGGTATCGGCTCGCGGCCAGCTGATGATGTTCGAGTACGACAAGCTCGTGCAGCTCACCGCCAAGCTGTGGGCGCACCACTTCGAGTTCCTCAACCTCGGCTACGCGGCGTACCTCGACTTCTTCGGCTTCTGCAAGCAGCTCTGGCCCTCCATCCCCGACCAGGCGATCGCCAAGATGGTCGCGGGCATCGACGTCGACCTCTTCCGTCCGGACGAGGAGCTGAAGAAGCTCGCCCAGCTCGCCATCGACCTCGGCGTCGGTGACCGGATCAGCAGCAGCGCCCCGGCCACCCTCGCGGCGATGGACGCGGACGAGGCCGGGAAGCAGTGGTCGGCGGCCTGGGACGAGGCGCACCACCCGTGGTTCAACTTCTCCTCGGGCTCGGGCTTCTACCACTCCGACAAGGTGTGGGCGGAGTACCCCGACATCCCGATGGGCTTCGTCGAGTCCTACGTCGCCAGGCTCGGCCGCGGCGAGTCGCTGGCCCGTCCGATCGAGGCGATCGAGACCGAGCGGGACCGGATCGTGGCGGAGTACTCCGAGCTGATCGACGACGACGAGACCCGCGGCGACGTTCGAGGGCAAGCTCGGGCTGGCCCGGGTGGTCTTCCCGTACGTCGAGAACCACAACTTCTACGTCGAGCACTGGGGCATGTCACAGGTCTGGGGCAAGATGCGCCAGCTCGGCCAGCTGCTCGCGGACGCCGGATTCTTCGGGAAGGCCGACGACATCTTCCTGCTCCGTCGCCACGAGGTGCCGGACGCGATCTTCGACTACTTCCACAGCTGGTCGGTCGGCGTACCGGCGCGCGGACCGCAGTACTGGGGCCGGGAGATCCCCCGCCGGCAGGGCATCATGCAGGCGCTCCGGTCGTGGTCGGCGCCGCCGGCGCTCGGCGTACCGCCGGAGGTCATCACCGAGCCGTTCTCCGTGATGCTCTGGGGGGTCACCTCGGACTCGGTGAAGGCGTGGCTCGGCGGGTCGGACACCCCGGACGGCTCGCTCTCCGGGTTCGCGGCCTCCCCCGGCGTCGCCGAGGGACCGGCGCGGGTGATCTTCTCCGCCGAGGGCATCAGCGAGCTCCAGGAGGGCGAGATCCTCGTGGCGCCGCTGACCGCGCCGTCGTGGGCGCCGGTGTTCGGCAAGATCGCCGCGACCGTCACCGACGTGGGCGGGATCATGAGCCACGCCGCGATCGTCTGCCGCGAGTACGGCCTGCCCGCCGTCACCGGCACCGCGTTCGGCACCAAGAACATCAAGACCGGCCAGCGGCTCCGCGTCGACGGCAACACCGGCGTCGTCACCGTCATCGACTGACACCTGCCTCCACGTCCCCACCACCGAGGAGATCCCCTTGCTGACCGCAGAGCAGAACGACGAGCTGACCGACATCGCGCCCGGCACGCCGATGGGCGAGCTGCTGCGCCGCTACTGGTACCCGGTCGCCTTCACCCGCGAGCTCGAGGAGTTCCCCGTCAAGCACGCGAAGCTGCTCGGCGAGGACTGGGCCGTCTACAAGACGGTCTCGGGGCAGCTACGGCATCGTCCCCGAGGCCTGCCCGCACCGCAGGGCCTCGCTGGCCTACGGCGTGGTCGAGTCCAACGGCATCCGCTGCCCGTACCACGGCTGGCTCTTCGGCCTGGACGGCGAGTGCCTCGAGCAGCCGGCCGAGCGCGACGAGACCAACTTCCGGGAGCGGGTCCGCGTGCAGGCCGGCAAGGCCCAGGAGATGGGCGGGCTGGTCTGGGCGTACGTCGGCCCCGACACCGAACAGAGCCCGGCCCCGCAGCTGCCGCGCTTCGACGTCTTCGTGATGGACGGCGTGCGCGACATCGGCTGGGCCGACCTGCCGTGCAACTTCGTCCAGATCATGGAGAACGCCGTCGACCCGCACCACGTCGAGTTCCTGCACGGGCGCTACTTCCAGTTCATGGGCCAGCAGCACGGCTTCGAAGCGCCCGCGTCGTTCGCGAAGAAGCACGTCAAGGTCGGCTTCGACGCGTTCGAGTGGGGCATCATCAAGCGCCGCGTGGTCGAGGGCGCCACGGAGGAGGACGACGACTGGGCGGTCGGCCACCCGCTCGTCTTCCCGTACAACATGCGTGTCGGTGGCGCGAACATCGAGCAGATGCAGATCCGGGTCCCGATCGACCGGACCACGACCCGGTTCATGCTCTACTCCGTGCACGCGCCCGAGGGCATCGACTTCCCGGAGCAGCCGCTGGTGCCCGACTACGAGATCCCGGTCTTCACCGAGGACGGCCGGCACCGGACCGACTACGTCGAGGGCCAGGACATCATGGCGTGGGTGACGCAGGGTGCGATCACCGACCGCACCGTCGAGCACCTGGGCCGCTCGGACGTCGGTGTGACGATGCTGCGCCGGATGTTCAAGTCGGAGATGGCCAAGGTCGAGAGCGGCGAGGACCCGCTCGGCACCATCCGTGAGCAGCACGAACGGATCGACCTGCCCTGCGAGAAGAACAAGTTCGACGCCGGGCCGCAGTTCGCCCTCGACTTCATCGACATGGCCTCGAGCCGGTTCAGCCCCCAGGCGGACGCGCTCAAGAAGCTGCACATCACGGCGTGGGAGGGCCGGCAGAAGGTATGACGTGTCCGTGACCCCGGATCGCAGGCTGGACCCGACCTTCGGTCTCGACGTCGGGCGGGGCTGGTTCCCCGCCGACGCCGAGTCGCACCGCCGCGACGCCCCGAAGTTCTGCCCGTCCTGCGCGGCCCCGCTCGGCCTGGCCGAGGGTGGCCGCGGCCTGGCGACCGAGTACTGGCTCGGCGGCGACCGGGTCTTCGTCTGCTACTGCGCGGCCTGCGACTGGAGCGGCGACATCGTGCTGACCGAGCGGGTCGTCGGCCACGAGGCGTCGGAGGACTAGTGCCCTGAATCACAAGTTCGTGTGCGCTTCGCGCACCACATTGCACGCACCTTGCGGCGTTGCCGTCGTTCGCTGGACGAACAAGTAGAGCGTCACTCCGGCGCCTTGCGATGCACGCCCACTGAGCACGCGCAGTGCGCATGAACTTCCGACCCAGGACACTAGGCGGGGACGTCCTCGACGAACTGGGTGCGGTAGAGGTCGGCGTACAGCCCACCGGCGCGCAGCAGCTGGGCGTGGGTGCCGGACTGGACGATCCGGCCGCCGTCGACGACGAGGATCTGGTCGGCGTTGCGGACCGTCGAGAGCCGGTGCGCGATGACCAGCGACGTGCGGCCCTCCAGGGCGGCGTCGAGGGCGCGCTGCACGGCGGCCTCGGACTCGGAGTCGAGGTGGGCGGTGGCCTCGTCGAGGACCACGATCGCCGGCGCCTTGAGCAGCAGCCGGGCGATGGCCAGCCGCTGGCGCTCGCCGCCGGAGAGCCGGTAGCCGCGGTCGCCCACCACGGTGTCGAGGCCGTCGGGAAGGCCACGGACAAGGGTGGCGATCTGGGCGGCCTCGAGGGCGTCCCACGACGTCGCGGTCGCTCGCGCCCGGGTTGGCGTAGAGCAGGTTGGCCCGGATCGTGTCGTGGAACATGTGGGCGTCCTGGGTGACGTAGCCGACGACGTCCTCCAGCGACTGGAGGGTGACGTCGCGGACGTCGTGGCCGCCGACGCGGACGGCGCCCGCGTCGACGTCGTAGAGCCGTGCGACCAGGTGGGTGATCGTGGTCTTGCCGGCCCCCGACGGGCCGACCAGGGCGACCATCTGGCCCGGGCTCGGCCGACGAACGTGATGTCGTGGAGCACCTGCACGTGGTCGCGGGACTCGACGCGCGCGACCGCCTCGAGCGAGGCGAGCGAGATGTCGTCGGCCTTGCGGGTAGGTGAAGGCGACGTGGTCGAACTCGAGACGGCCGGCGCTCCCGGGGCAGGGCCACGGCGTCGGGCTTCTCCTCGATCAGGCTCGGGCAGGTCGAGCACCTCGAAGACCCGCTCGAAGCTGACCAGCGCGGTCATCACGTCGATCCGGACGTTGGAGAGTCCCTGGAGCGGGCCCGAGCAGCCGCAGCAGCAGCGTGGCGAGCGCGAGCACGGTGCCGACGGTGAGGGTGCTCGCTGATCGCGAGCTGGCCGCCCACGCCGTAGACGAGCGCGGTGGCGAGCGCGGGGACCGCCAGCATCGAGGCGGCGAAGATGCGGGTGATCAGCGAGATGCGGACGCCGAGGTCGCGGACCACCGCGGCCTTGTCGGCGAAGAGCTCGTCCTCCTCGCCGCGGCGGCCGAACAGCTTGAGCAGCATCGCGCCGCCGACGTTGAACCGCTCGGTCATCAGGTTGCCGAGGTCGGCGTTGCCGTCCATCTGGCGGCGGGTCAGTCCGGCCAGCCGGCCGCTCACGAACCGGCTGATCAGGAACAGCAGCGGGAACATGGCCAGGCAGAGCACCGTCACCTGCCAGCTCAGCGCGAGCATCGTGACGCCGACGACCACCACCGCGATGGTGTTGGCGACCGTGCTCGACAGGGTCGAGGTGAAGGCCCGCTGGGCGCCGATGACGTCGTTGTTGAGCCGGGAGACGAGCGCGCCGGTCTGGGTGCGGGTGAAGAACGCCAGCGACTGGCGCTGCACGTGGCCGAAGACGCGGGTGCGCAGGTCGTAGATCAGCCCCTCGCCGATCCGGCTGGACAGCCAGCCGCCGAGGACGCTGAGCAGGGCGCTGAAGATCGCGACCGCCGGCCATGGCGAGCGCGAGCCAGACGACCAGGCGCGCGGTCGTCCTTGAGGATGCCGTCGTCGACGATCCGCTTCACCAGCAGCGGGACGACCACGACCATCGCGGCGTCGACGACCGTGACGGCGAGGAAGACCGAGATCAGCGTCTTGTGCGGCCCGGCGAACCGCAGGACCCGGCGCGACCGTACGGCGGTCGATGCGGTTGTTGACGACGCTGCGGTCGGAACGCAGGTGACGCCAGGCGGCGGCCGGCCCCGGCACCGTGCATCCCGGACATCTGGCTACTCCTGACTCGTCGCTGGCTGCATGAGCGGCGCGAGCTCACGGAACCGGCGTACCTGCGCCTCCCGCTCGAGCCGCCGCTGCGTCTCGAGGTCCTGCTCGGCCGCCGACTGCAGCAGCCCCTTGGTCTCGCTGACCGCACCTGCGACCGGTGCGGTGAGCGCCTGGGCGAGGTCGGCGACCGTCGTCTCCAGCTGGTCGGCCGGTACGGCGGTCAGCGCCAGCCCGATGTCCACCGCCTCCGTCGGCCCCGACCATCCGGGTGGTCGCGCAGATCTCCAGCGCTCGTTGGTAGCCAACCGCCTCGACCAGCGGCTTTGTTCCCGTCAGGTCGGGCACCAGGCCCGAGCGCGGGCTCCTTCATCGAGAACTGGGCGTCCTCGGCCACCACCCGCAGGTCGCAGCTGAGCGCCAGCTGGAACCCGGCGCCGATGGCGTACCCCTGCACCGCCGCGATGCTGACGAACCGCGGGTCGCGCAGCCAGGTGAACCCCTGCTGGTAGCCGTCGATCGCCTTGCTGATCGCCTCGTCGTCGAGCTGCAGCAGCCGGGCCACGTCGCCCGTCGCCGGGTCGAGCATCGCCCGGTCGAGCCCCGCGCTGAAGCTGTGCCCCGCTCCCCTGACCACCACGACCCGCGACGTCTCCGGCAGCTGCTCGCCGATCGCCGCCAGCGCGTGCCACATCGCCGGGGTCTGCGCGTTGCGCACCTCGGGCCGGCTCAGCGTCACCGTCGCGACCGCGTCGCTGATGTCGAGGTGCAGGCCCGCGGCGGTGATCTCGTCGGCGGTGAGGCTCATGGGGCGAGCGTAGGTGGTGGCACCGACAACCCAGCCGACCACCGCCGGTCGAGCTTGTCGAGACCCCGCAGCGAACGCTCTCAGCCTGGGTGCCTTCGCTGCGGAGGTTTCGACACGGCCGGTTCCGACCTCGTTCCTCGGTCGGACGGCCTGCTCAACCACCATCGATCAGACCCGTCCTCGTGCCTCGGACGGCTCTGATCAGGCCAGAGCCACCAGATCGGCGTAGTCGTCGCTCCAGAGGTCCTCGTCGCCGTCGGGCAGCAGCAGCACCCGGTCGGGCTCGAGCGCGCGGACGGCGCCCTCGTCGTGGGTGACCAGGACGATCGCGCCCTCGTAGCTGCGGATCGCCGCGAGCACCTCCTCGCGGGAGGCGGGGTCGAGGTTGTTGGTGGGCTCGTCGAGCAGCAGCACGTTGGCGCTGGAGACGACCAGCGAGGCGAGGGCCAGCCGGGTCTTCTCGCCACCGGACAGCACCTTGGCCGGCTTGTGCGCGTCGTCGCCGGAGAACAGGAACGAGCCCGAGCACGCTGCGCGCCTCGCTGTCGGTCAGCTGCGGCGCGGCGCTCTGCATGTTCTCGAGCACCGTGCGGCCGGTGTCGAGGGTCTCGTGCTCCTGGGCGTAGTAGCCGATCTTGAGGCCGTGCCCGGGCACCACCTCACCGGTGTCGGGCGCGTCGACCCCGGCCAGGATCCGCAGCATCGTGGTCTTGCCGGCGCCGTTGAGCCCCAGGATCACCACCCGGCTCCCCTTGTCGATGGCCAGGTCGACGTCGGTGAAGACCTCGAGCGAGCCGTAGGACTTCGACAGCTCGGCCGCGGTGAGCGGCGTCTTGCCGCACGGGGCCGGGGCCGGGAACTTGATCCGGGCGACCTTGTCGCTCTGCCGCTCGCCCTCGAGGCCGGCCATCATCTTCTCGGCGCGCTTGAGCATCGACTGGGCGGCCTGCGCCTTGGTGGCCTTGGCGCGCATCCGGTTCGCCTGGTCGGTGAGCGTCTTGGCCTTGTTCTCGGTGTTCATCCGCTCGCGCTTGCGGCGCCGCTCGTCGGTCTCGCGCTGGAGCAGGTACGCCGACCAGCCCAGGTTGTAGACGTCGACCTCGGCCCGGTTGGCGTCGAGGTGCAGCACCCGGTTGACCGTCGCGTCGAGCAGCGCGGTGTCGTGGCGAGATCACGACCAGCCCGCCGCGGAACGGCCCGCAGGAACTCCCGCAGCCACACGATCGAGTCGGCGTCGAGGTGGTTGGTCGGCTCGTCGAGCAGCAGCGTCTCGGCGCCGGAGAACAGGATCCGGGCCAGCTCGACCCGGCGGCGCTGGCCACCCGACAGGGTGCGCAGCGGCTGGGTCATCAGCCGGTCCGCGATGCCGAGCGACGACGCGATCTGGGCGGCCTCGGCCTCGGCGGCGTACCCGCCCCCGGCGTGCAGCTCGGCGTCGGCGCGCTCGTAGCGCCGCATCGCCCGGTCCCGGACGTCGGGGTCGGTCGAGGCCATCTCCGTCTCGGCCGAGCGCAGCCGGCGTACGACGTCGTCGAGGCCGCGCGCGGAGAGGATCCGCTCGCGGACGGGCACGTCGAGATCGCCGGTGCGGGGATCCTGCGGCAGGTAGCCCACCGGCCCGGTCGTCTCGACCCGGCCGGCGGCCGGCAGCCCCTCGCCCGCGAGGATCTTGGTCAGGGTGGTCTTCCCGGCGCCGTTGCGCCCGACCAACCCGACCTTGTCACCCGCCCCGACGCGGAAGCTGACGTCTGCCATCAGGAGCCTCGCCCCAGCGCGGACTTCCAGCTGGTGAGCGGTGATCATGGCTTGATCAAGGGTACGGGGCCGCGGTCCGCAGCCAGCCATCGGCGAGCGAGCGCGTGCCCTAGGGTGTGCGCCGTGCGTTTCAACCCCAAGGCCGACATCAGTGGCGGCCGGGTCACCGACGTCCGCGGAGGCGGCGGTGGCGGCGGGATGGGCAACATCCCGATCGGCGGCATCACCGGCGGCGGCATCGGCACGACCATCGTCGTGATCATCATCTTCGTGATCGTGCAGTTCGCCGGCGGCGGGGGCGGGGCCGGCGGCGGCGGCCCGGCCGAGACGACCGACCGCTACGACCAGTGCCTGACCGGTGCGGACGCCAACAAGAGCGCGGACTGCGCGCGCAAGGCGGTCGAGCTGTCGCTGGAGAACTACTGGGCCCAGACGCTCCCCGCAGCAGACCGGCACGCAGTTCCAGCCGACCCAGATCGTCACCTTCACCGGCGGCGTGTCGACCGGGTGCGGCAACGCCAGCAAGGACGTCGGGCCCGTTCTACTGCCCGACCGACCAGACCATCTACCTCGACACCACGTTCTTCGAGGACGTGCTCGAGGGGCAGCTCGGCGGCCAGGGCGGCGACTTCGTGGAGCCCTACGTCATCGGCCACGAGTACGGCCACCACATCCAGAACCTGCTCGGCACCATGGGCCGGGTCCGCACCCAGCAGGGCCCGACCAGCGACTCGGTCCGGCTCGAGCTCCAGGCCGACTGCTACGCCGGCATGTGGACCCGCGGCGCGACCGGCACGACCGACGCGAAGGGCGTCAAGATCTTCGCGTCGATCGACCAGGCCGACATCGAGCGAGGCGCTCGACGCCGCCAAGACCGTCGGCGACGACCGGATCCAGAAGCAGGGCGGCGGCGACGTCAACCCGGAGCAGTGGACGCACGGCTCCTCGGAGCGAGCGGGTGCGGTGGTTCACCACCGGCTACAACGCGACCGACATCAAGCAGTGCGACACCTTCGCGGCGAGACAGCCTCTGAGCGCTCAGGTCAGCCCGACCAGCGCCTCGATCTGCGGGAACTGCCGCTGCAGCGACCGCAGGTACGGCGCCACGGCCGGGTGCCGGTACTTGCCGGCCAGCGCGCCCTCGCCGCCGGCGACCCGGGCCAGCGCCCACTCGGCGCGGCTCAGCGCGGTCAGCACGGCGGTGACCCGGGCACCCTGCGCGGCCTGCTCGCGGGTCGCGAGCCCGTCGGGCAGGCCGAGCAGGTAGGCGTCGAGCAGCGGCTCGAACTCCTCCCGCGCGCCGAGCATGAAGAGCCCGAGGTCGGCTCCGACCGGGCCGGTGCCCGAGGGTGCGCCCAGTCGATCGCGAGCACGTCGTCGCCGTCGCGGCCGGGCAGGTTCACCGGGGCCGGGTCGCCGTGCTGGGCCACCTGCGGCAGCGCGTCGAGCTCGTCGAGCAGCGCGCTCGCGGCGCCGCCAGAGGTGGTCGGCGACGTCCGCGACGGTGGTCCGGGCCAGCGTCGGCCAGCCGCCGCGGCGCTCGACCCGCGCCAGCCGGTCGCGCAGCTGGTCGCGGGCCAGCCACGGGTGGTCGCCGAGGTCGGCGCCGGCGAACCGGCCGAGCGCGAGCGCGCAGAACAGTCCGCTGTTGGCGGCGTCCTCGACCCAGTCCTGGACCAGCGTGATCCCCTCGGCGTCCTCCTCGACCGAGGTGAGCCCGGGTGCCCGGAGCCCCGGCGTCGTGTCGAGCGCCACCCGCGCGGTGACGACGTCCGCGGCGCGCCGCCAGTAGGCGAAGTGCCGCGGGTCGCTCAGCTCGGCCGGGTCGTGCTCGGCGGGCGCGCCGAGCCGCTTCACGACCACCGGTCGGCCGCCGAGGACGGTGCGCCAGACGCCCACGGTCGAGGTCCCGGTGCCGCCGGGCAGCGGGTGCCACCCGGGCTCGGGCTGCCACATGGCTCGGACGCTAGTGCACGTCGCGCCGGCGGAACGCGATCTGGCCCGCGACACTCAGGGCCGCGGCGACCAGCGGTCAGCACCAGGAACGGGGCCGCGGCTGGAACGCCTGGAGCGGCACCAGCGCGCAGGTGCTCGAACGGCGAGAGGTCCTGCACCCACTGCGGCAGGTCGAAGCACGTCGCCGAACAGGAGCACGACCCACGCCAGGAGCAGCCCGAGCCAGGCCAGGACGGCGGCCGCGAGGCGCGAGGCCGTACAGCAGGCGGCGTCAGCCCGCTCAGCACGAGGACCGCCGGCGCGTAGCTCAGCATCGGTAGGGCGAGCCTGACGCACGGCGCCGGCGTCGCCGGTCACGACGGCGTAGCTGGTCCCGAGGCCGAGACCGGCCAGGCGCCAGCACGAGCAACGTCCCGACCACGGTCACGGCGACGTGCCCGCCCAGCCAGCGGGACCGCGGGAGCGCGGTGGCGAGCAGCGTCTCGAGGCGCCCGGCGTCCTCCTCGCCGTGCGGTCGCAGCGCGGAGGAGATCGCGAACCCCGCGGCCAGCAGCGCGAGCATCACGCTGAGCGTGGCGTAGAAGCCGTCGACGACGTCGGCGCTGCCCTGCAGGATCATCTCCTTGCGACATCGACGAGTCCCCGACGAGGTCGCCGACGCCGTCGCCCATCGTCCCGAAGCTCGCGCCGCTGAGCAGCAGGCCGATCGTCCAGCCGACGCAGCGCCGGCCGCTGCAGCCGCCAGGCGAGCCCGCACGCGGTCCGAGCAGTGCCGGCCGCGCGGGCCGGACCGGGACGGGCGGCGAGCACGCCCGGAGCCGAAGTCGCGGCGGTCGAAGACGGCCCGGGCCGCCGCCACCACGACCGCCGCCAGGGCGAGCGGCAGCGAGCAGCGGCCACCACCGCGAGTCCGGAGAACGGCGTGGCTGGCCTGGTACCAGCCGATCGGCGAGAGCCAGCTCAGCGCGTGGGCGCTCGACGTCGCCGACGGCGCGCAGCACGTAGGCGACGCCGATCACGGCCCCGGCGATCCCGTACGCCGCGCGCGTGCTGGTCGTGAGCTGGACCGCGACGAGAGCGGTGGCGGCGAAGAACCAGCCGGTGATCGTCAGGCCCGACGCCCGAGCCCGACCGAGTCGGCCACCGCCAGGCCGTAGGCGATCAGGCTCCCGGCCACGAGCAGCCCCAGCACGACGTTCGCGAGGGCGGCCTCGAGGAGGGCGGCGGTCGGCGGCGGCGTACCGGCCCACCGGTGCCGCGCGCAGCAGCTCGTCGCGGCCGGTCTCCTCCTCGCGCGCGGGTGTGCCGGCCGATGATGAACATGCTCATGAGCCCGGCGCAGATGGCTCCGAACGCCGCGGCCTGCCACGTCACCTGGCCGCCGGTCGTGTTCAGCGCCCGGGCCGGGCCGGCCATGGCGACCAGGGCGGCGTTGCCCGCCATGCTCGCCGCGGCCCGGTCGAACTCCGCCTGCGTGGTGTAGAGGCCGTCGACGCTCCACGCCTGGCTGACGTACAGCAGCGCGACCCCGAGACCCCACCAGAGGTACATCCAGCGGTCACGGCGCAGGAACGCGCGCAGGAACAGCCACGTGCCGGTCACCGCGCGGAGTCCTCCTCGAGCCGGTCGCCGTAGTGGCGGAGGAAGAGGTCCTCGAGCGTGGGCGGCTGGCTCGTGCAGCGAGCGGACCCCGCCGGTCTGCAGCGCGTCGAGCACCGCGTCGAGCTGCGTCGTGTCGACCTCGAGGTGCACCCGGTGGTTCGTCGACGTCGACGTCGTGCACGCCGGGCAGGGCGTCGAGGCCCGCCGGGACCGTGCGCCAGGTCGGCGGTGATCGACGTGCGGGTCAGGTGGCGCAGCTCGGCGAGCGTCCCGGTCTCGACGCACCTGCCCGCCCGGATGATGCTGACCCGGTCGCACAGCCGCTCGACCTCCGCGAGGATGTGGCTGGAGAGCAGCACGCGTGTGGCCCTCGCGACCGGAACTCGTCCACGCAGTCGCGGAAGACCGACTCCATCAGCGGGTCGAGCCCGGACGTCGGCTCGTCGAGGAGCAGGAGCTCGACGTCGGAGGCGAGCGCGGCCACCAGGGCGACCTTCTGCCGGTTGCCCTTCGAGTAGCTGCGGCCCTTCTTGGTCGGGTCGAGCTCGAAGCGCTCCAGCAGCTCCTTCCTGCGTCGCTCGTCGACACCGCCGCGCAGCCGGCCCAGCAGGTCGATGACCTCGCCGCCGGTCAGGTTCGGCCACAGGTTGACGTCGCCGGGCACGTAGGCGAGCCGGCGGTGCAGCGCCGCGGCGTCCCGCCACGGGTCCCCGCCGAGCAGCCGGACCGTCCCGTCGTCCTTGCGCAGCAGCCCGAGCAGCACCCGGATCGTCGTGGACTTGCCGGCGCCGTTCGGGCCCGAGGAACCCGTGCACCTCGCCCTGCGCCACGGACAGGTCGAGCCCGTCGAGGGCCCGGTGCGGTCCGAACGTCTTGACGAGCCCCTGGATGTCGATCACTGCGTCTGCCACGACCCCGACCCTACGCTTCCTTCAGATACTTTCTGAAACTTGTAGACTGTGGGACGTGACACCCGCCCAGCAGTCGTCGGTCGAGCGGATCGGCGGCGCCCTGGCCCAGGCCGGGCTGGCCCGCCTGCCGTCCCGGGTGTTCGCCGCGCTGCTGGTCGACGACGACGGCCGGATGACCTCGGCCGAGCTGGCCGCGGCCCTGGGGGTGAGCCCGGCCGGGGTCTCCGGGGCGGTCGGCTACCTCGAGCAGCTCGGCATGCTGCGCCGCGAGCGGGAGCGCGGCTCGCGCCGCGACGTGTACGTCGTCGACGACGACGCCTGGCACGACGCGATGATGCGCCACGACCAGCTCTACGGGCCGATCAAGGCCTCGCTGGAGCACGCCCTCTCGGCGCTCGGCCCGGACGCCCCCGCGCACCTGCGGCTCGCGCTGACCCGGGAGTTCCTGGTCTTCCTCGAGGACGAGTTCGACGCGCTGGGCGAGAAGTGGGAGCACCGCAAGGCCGAGCTCGGCTACTGATCGTCGGCGTTGAGCACCTCGACGCTCGCCGACGCGGCGTCACGGATCGCCTGCTCCAGCACGGCCCGCCTCGGGTCCGGCACCGGCAGCCAGGGCGGCGACGACGTCGACCCGCAGCAGCCGCCGGTCGGCGAGCACCTCCTCGACCGCCGCGTGGTCCCCACCGGTCACCAGGAGCGGGGTGCCGCTCGCCCAGGATCCGGGCGGCGTGGTCGGCGGCGGCCTCGTAGGCCTGCCGGGCCTGGTTGTCGCGCCGCCGGGCGAACCGCTGCTGGCTCTGGCCGCCGGCCTTGGTGCGGCCCTGCACGTGCCGCTGGCCGACCTTGGACTCGACCAGCCGCTCCGCCGCCAGCCGGGCCACGGCGAAGCCGCCCTTGCGCACCAGCAGCACGCCCCAGTCCGCGGCCGGGCGCACCTCGCCGCGCGAACGTCGGCAGTGTCCGCCCGGCCGTCGTACTGGACCTCGAACGGCAGCCGGGCGTGGAAGGTCGACCCGTCCGAGCCCATGCCGTACAGCCCTCCGGCCTCGACGGCCAGCCCGACACCGCCGTGCCGCTCGCCGAAGTTGGCCACCCAGCGCTCGAACCGCTCGCGGGGGACGAGGACCTGCTGCACCGGCCCGACGGTAACGGAACCGGTCCGCCGAGCCGCACGTCAGACGAGCATGCGCGTCCGCCTCGCTGCGCTCGTCTGCCTGCTCGCGGGCTCGGTCGCGCTCGCGGGGTGCGGTGACCAGACCGGCTCGGAGGGCGGCGACGGAGCGGCCTCGTGCGTCGCGCCCTACCTCGACGACCAGCCGGCGGGCGGCCGGTTCGGCGCGCCCGCGCCCACCGTGGCGCCCGGCGACAGCCTCGAGGTGCACGGCCACTGGTACCGGAGCGGGTGCGACGACCAGGGGCTGGGCGAGGCCGAGGAGCCGCTCCCGGACGTGCGGCTGACCGTGAGGTTCCCCGGCGGTGGCTCGGTCGAGCTCGGGCCGTTCACGCCGGCCGGGAAGGACCTCGGCTTCACGGCCACGGTCGACGTCCCCGCGGACGCGCGGCCGGGTGCGGCCGTGGTGACGGACAACGGCGACCCGGAGGCGACGTACCGGTTCCGGGTCGGCGGAGCGGGCTCGGTCCTACCGGAGGTGGTGGAGTGGGACGGCGACGGGTACGCGCCACCGATCACCCTCGACCTCGACGGCCGCCGCGTCGACCTCGACCCGTGGACCGCCTGCTACGGCAACGGGTGCTACGACGGCGCCGCCCGGCCGCCGTACGAGGACGTCGGCACGCGGGACGCGGTGCCGTTCTCGTTCCCCGAGCCGGACTGGACCTTCGAGGCGACGTTCCGCTCCGGCGAGTACGACGCCTGCCCGCGGGTGGTCACCGTGCCGGTACGGCGCACCAGCGACCACACCTTCGAGATCGCGCCGGCCGGCCCGGCGGGCACGTGGCTGGTCGACGTGTTCGGCCGCGGGCCAGACGGTGGAGACGTGATCACGACGTTCACCTGGACCACGACCACCGCAGGCACCCTGCCCGAGGCCGCCACCGGCAGCGCCGGCGTGCTGGCCGACCTCGATCCCGGCCTCACCAGCTACGGCGTCGAGGTCTACGTCCAGGACCTCGCCGAGCGGCCGCGGCGGGCGTCCGCGACCGTCGAGGTGACGAGCAGCGAAGGTCGCTCGGTCACCCTGGCCCCGCGCTGGGACAAGACCTGCTACGCCCGGGGGTCGATCACCTTCACCGCGCCCGACACGGAGGGCCTGCGCGCCACCGAGCTGGGCGCCGGCCCGTTCGCCTACGACGTCGCGCTCACCCTCGACGGCACGACGTACCACGGCGTCGGCACCTGGCCCGAGGACGAGACCGAGGACATCGCGCCGCACGTCCCGCTCACGTGGAGCCCGGAGCTGCCCGTCTACCGCGGCTGAGCCGCACGCCCTAGCGTCAGGACATGGTGACCTTCGCCGGTGTCGACCACTTCTCGCTGACGGTCACCGACCTCGACGTCAGCGAGCGCTTCTACACCCAGGTGCTCGACTTCGTCCGGGTGCTCGACGTCGGGTACGGGCGGATCCTCATCCACCCGGGCACCGGCTTCACGCTGACGGTGACGACGCACGAGGGCGCGCGAGGTGGCCCGTTCACCGAGCTGACCACCGGACTCGACCACCTCGGTCTCACCGCGGCCTCGCGCGACGAGCTCGAGGAGTGGGAGCGGCGCTTCGACGAGCTGGGCGTGACCTACACGCCGATCCGCGACATGGAGCTCGGCTTCCACCTGAACTTCCGCGACCCCGACAACATCGCCCTGGAGCTGTCGGCGCCGAACGAGCTGTTCCTCGCGGCCAAGGAGGCGCTCGCGGCCGGGCAGACCAGCCAGGCGGACATCAACGCGTTCCTCGAGGAACACGACCTCGACCTGCCGGCGGCGCCGGAGGACTGAGTCGCTCAGACGTTGAAGCCGAGGGCGCGCAGCATCTCGCGGCCGTCGGCGGTGATCTTGTCCGGGCCCCACGGGGGCATCCAGACCCAGTTGATCGCGACGTCGTTGACCAGCCCCTCGAGGGCGCTGTTGGTCTGGTCCTGGATCACGTCGGTGAGCGGGCAGGCCGCCGAGGTGAGGGTCATGTCGAGGACGCAGTTGTGGCCCTCGTCGAGGTGCACGCCGTAGACCAGGCCGAGGTCGACGACGTTGATGCCGAGCTCGGGGTCGACGACGTCCTTCATCGCCTCGGTCACGTCGTCGACGGTGACGGTCGCGGTGCCGCCGCCGGCCTCGGGGACCTCCGGCAGGTCGCCGTGGTCGACGTGATCTCGCGTGGTCAGCCATTGCTTGCCTCCAGGGATTGGGCGGTGGCGTCCTTCCAGGCCATCCACGACAGTAGTGCGCACTTCACGCGAGCAGGGAACTTGGCGACACCGGCGAAGGCGATGCCGTCCTCGAGGACCTCCTCGTCGGGCTCGACGGTGCCCTTGCCCTGCATCAGGGCCAGGAACTCGCCGTGGATGCTCCATCGCCTCGTCGACCGTCTTGCCGATCACCAGGTCGGTCATCACCGAGGCGGCCGCCTGCGAGATCGAGCAGCCGACGGCGTCGTACGAGACGTCCTCGACCACGCCCGTCGGAGACGTGGACGCGCAGCGTCACCTCGTCACCGCACGTGGGGTTGACGTGGTGCACCTCCGCCTCGAAGGGCTCCCGGAGCCCCTTGTGGTGGGGGTTCTTGTAGTGGTCCAGGATGATCTCCTGGTACAGGTGTCGAGGTCCATCACTCAGCTCAACTTGAAGTACGAGCGGGTGTATTCCAGGCCCTCGACCAGCGCGTCGATCTCCGCCGGCGTCGTGTAGAGGTACGACGACATCCGGGTCGAGCTCTGCACGCCGAACCGCGCGTGGGCGGGCTTCGCGCAGTGGTGGCCGGCCCGCACCGCGATGCCGCGGGTGTCGAGCACGGTGGCCACGTCGTGCGGGTGCGCGCCGTCCAGCTCGAAGGAGATCGCTCCCCCGCGGTCGGCGGCCGACAGCGGACCCGAGCACGGTGAGGCCCGGGACGGTCTGCAGCGCCTCGAGCGCGTAGCGCCGTGATCGCCTGCTCGTGCGCGTGCACGGCGTCCATGCCGAGGTGGCCGAGGTACTCCAGCGCGGCGCCGAGGCCGACCGCCTCGACGATCGGCGGGGTGCCGGCCTCGAACTTGTGCGGCACCGGGCGCGTACGTCGACCGCTCCATGGTGACCGTCTCGATCATCTCGCCGCCGCCGAGGAACGGCGGCAGCTGGTCGAGCACCTCGCGCCTGCCCCACAGCACGCCGATGCCGGTCGGGCCGACGCACTTGTGGCCGGTGAAGGCGAGCAGGTCGGCGCCGGAGGCGACCACGTCGACCGGCAGCTGCGGGACCGCCTGGGAGGCGTCCACGACCACCAGCGCGCCGACCTCGTGGGCCCGGGCCGCGATCTCGGCGACCGGGTTGATCGTGCCGAGCATGTTGGAGACCCAGGTCAGCGAGACGACCTTGGTGCGCTCGGTGATCAGGTCGTCGATGTTCGACAGGTCGAGCCGGCCGTCGTCGGTCAGCCCGAACCACCGCAGCGTCGCGCCGGTCCGCTCGGTGAGCAGCTGCCACGGCACGATGTTGGAGTGGTGCTCCATCTCGGTGATGACGACCTCGTCGCCGGGGCCGACCTGGAAGGGGCCGGGCCAGGCCAGCGTGTTCGCGGCCAGGTTGAGCGCCTCGGAGGCGTTCTTGGTGAAGACCACCTCGTCGCGCGAGGGCGCGTTGAGGAACGCCGCGACCGTGTCGCGCGCCGCCTCGAACGCCTCGGTCGACTCCGCGCCGAGCTGGTGCATGGCGCGGGCGATGTTGGCGTTGTGCCGCTCCAGGTGGTCGACCATCGTGTCGATGACGACCTGCGGCTTCTGGCTGGTGTTGGCGCTGTCGAGGTAGACCAGCGGCAGCCCGCCCGCGAGCGTGCGCTCGAGGATGGGGAAGTCCTTGCGGACCACCTCCAGCTCGGGAAGCAGCCCCGTCGCAGGGCGGACATGGTCAGACCGCGCCCTGAGAGGTACTTGTCGTAGCCCTCGGCCTCGAGCGCCTCGGCCAGCTCCGGACCGCCCTGCTCGGCGATCTTGCCGTCGACGAAGACGTGCACGAAGTCGGGCTCGATGTAGCGCAGGATCCGGGTGTAGTGCGTGATCAGCAGGACGCCCTTGCCCTCCTGCTCGCGGAACCGGTTGACCCCGGCGGCGACGATCTTGAGCGCGTCGATGTCGAGGCCCGAGTCGGTCTCGTCGAGCACCGCGACCTTGGGGTTGAGCAGCTCGAGCTGGGCGATCTCGTGGCGCTTCTTCTCGCCGCCGGAGAAGCCCTCGTTGACCGAGCGGGTGCCGAACGTCGGGTCGAGGTTGAGGTTCTCGAGCGCGGTGTTGACGTCCTTGACCCAGGTGCGGAGCTTGGGCGCCTCGCCGTCGAGCGCGGTCTTGGCGGTGCGCAGGAAGTTGGACACCGAGACGCCGGGGACCTCGACGGGGTACTGCATCGCGAGGAACAGCCCGGCCCGCGCCCGCTCGTCGACGGACATCGCGAGCACGTCCTCGCCGTCGAGGGTCACCGTGCCGCCGGTGACGTCGTACTTCGGGTGGCCGGCGATCGAGTAGGCCAGCGTCGACTTGCCCGAGCCGTTGGGACCCATGATCGCGTGCGTCTCACCGCTGTTGATGGTGAGCGTGACGCCCTTGAGGATCTCCTTGGGCCCGTCCTCGGTGGCGACGGAGACCTGCAGGTCCTTGATCTCGAGCGTGCTCATTGCGGGGTGACTCCGTTCAGGGTGGTGGTGATGTCGACGTAGATGTCGTCGCCGCGGATCTCCGCGGGGAACGTGGCCACCGGCTCGGTGGCGGGCAGCCCGGTGGGCTTGCCGGTGCGGAGGTCGAAGCGCGAGCCGTGCAGCCAGCACTCGACCGTGCAGTCGTCGACCTCGCCCTCGCTCAGCGCGACCGCGGCGTGCGAGCAGACGTCCTCGACCGCGAAGACCTCGTCGCCGTTGCGGGCGATCGGCGACGTCCTGGGCGCCCAGGTCACGCCGAGCGCCTCGTCCTCGGGGACGCTCGGCCAGGGCGCAGGGCTCGCTCGAAAGTCACGACGAGCTCCTTCAGCACGTTCTTGGCCAGCTCCGCCTCGACGGTCGCGAGCAGCTGCTCCTCGCAGCGACTCGGCACGCCGATCTTGCGGATCAGGTCGTTGAAGAAGCCGTGCACGACCAGGCGGCGGGCCTCGGCCTCGGAGACGCCGCGCGAGCGGAGGTAGAACAGCTGCTCGTCGTCGAACCGACCGGTGGCCGAGGCGTGGCCGGCGCCCTCGATCTCGCCGGTCTCGATCTCCAGGTTGGGGACCGAGTCGGCCTGGCAGCCGTCGGTGAGCACGAGGTTGCGGTTCTCCTCGTAGGTCTCGATGCCCTCGGCGTCCTTGCGGATCAGCACGTTGCCGATCCACACGGTGTGCGCACCCTGGCCCTGCAGTGCGCCCTTGTAGACGACGTGGCTCTTGGTCTTGGGCGCGGTGTGGTCGACGAACAGCCGGTGCTCGACGTGCTGGCCGGCGTCGGCGAAGTAGAGACCGAGCATCTCGATCGTCCCCGCCCGGGCCGTCGTACGTCGCGGTGACGTCGTGGCGCACCACGTCACCGCCGAAGGTGACGGCGACGTGCTTGAGCGAGGCGTCGCGGCCGACCACGGCGCGCTGCGTCGAGTGGTGGACGGCGTCGTCGGCCCAGTCCTGGATCGTGACGTAGGTGAGCTGGGCGCCGTCACCGACCACGAACTCGACGTTGTCGGCCAAGGTGGCGGAGCCCTCGAACCGCACCACGACGGTGGCCGGGCGCATGGGCGCCGACCGTGACCAGCAGCTGTCCGGCGATCGCCTCGTCGCCACCCTGACCGGTCACCGTCACCATGACCGGCTCGGCGGGCGTCGGCCTCGGCTGGGGACGTCGACGTGAACACGCTCGCGGCGCGCGTCCCAGACCCGGGCGCTGACCCGGTCTGTCGGCACGAAGCCGGAGAGGCCGCGCTTGGAGTCGGCGACGAGCGACGCGCTCGGTGGTCACGCCCTCGGGCGCCTCGACCTTGACGTCGACGCCGTCACCGCCGAGGGGAGCGTCGTCGTGCAGACCGTTGAGCCGCTTGAGCGGGGTGAACCGCCAGACCTCCTCGCGCCCGGTCGGGCACGGGGTGGTCGGACAGGTCGAACGAGCCCACCGGGTGGAGGTGGGAGGAGACTTCCAGGCCCATCAGCCGACGGCACCTTCCATTTGCAGCTCGATGAGCCGGTTGAGCTCGAGGGCGTACTCCATCGGGAGCTCCTTGGCGATCGGCTCGACGAAGCCGCGGACGATCATCGCCATCGCCTCGTCCTGCTCCATGCCGCGCGACATGAGGTAGAAGAGCTGGTCGTCGGAGACCTTGGAGACCGACGCCTCGTGGCCCATCGACACGTCGTCCTCGCGGATGTCGACGTACGGGTAGGTGTCGGAGCGGCTGATCTGGTCGACCAGCAGCGCGTCGCACAGCACGTTGGACTTCGAGCCGTGGGCGCCCTCGTTGATCTGGATCAGGCCGCGGTACGACGTCCGGCCACCACCGCGCGCCACCGACTTGCTCAGGATCGAGCTCGAGGTGTGCGGCGCGGCGTGCACCATCTTGGCGCCGGCGTCCTGGTGCTGGCCCTCGCCCGCGAACGCGACCGAGAGCGTCTCGCCCTTGGCGTGCTCACCCATGAGGTAGATCGCGGGGTACTTCATCGTGACCTTGGAGCCGATGTTGCCGTCGACCCACTCCATCGTCGCGCCGGCCTCGCAGGTCGCGCGCTTGGTGACGAGGTTGTAGACGTTGTTCGACCAGTTCTGGATGGTCGTGTAGCGGCAGCGGCCGCCCTTCTTCACGATGATCTCCACGACCGCCGAGTGCAGCGAGTCGGAGGAGTAGATCGGCGCGGTGCAGCCCTCGACGTAGTGCACGTAGGCGTCCTCGTCGACGATGATCAGCGTCCGCTCGAACTGGCCCATGTTCTCGGTGTTGATCCGGAAGTAGGCCTGCAGCGGGATGTCGACGTGCACGCCCTTCGGCACGTAGATGAACGAGCCGCCCGACCACACCGAGGTGTTGAGCGCGGCGAACTTGTTGTCACCGACCGGGATGACGGTGCCGAAGTACTCCTTGAAGAGCTCCGCGCTGCTCGCGCAGCGCGGTGTCGGTGTCGACGAAGATGACGCCCTGCTCCTCGAGGTCCTCGCGGATCGAGTGGTAGACGACCTCGGACTCGTACTGCGCGGCGACACCGGAGACCAGGCGCTGCTTCTCCGCCTCGGGGATGCCGAGCTTGTCGTAGGTGTTCTTGATGTCCTCGGGCAGGTCGTCCCAGGTCGCGGCCTGCTTCTCGCTGGAGCGGACGAAGTACTTGATGTTGTCGAAGTCGATCCCCGACAGGTCCGAGCCCCAGGTGGGCATGGGCTTGCGGTGGAAGAGCTTGAGGCCCTTGAGCCGCAGGTCGAGCATCCACTGCGGCTCGCTCTTCTTCGAGGAGATGTCGCGGACGACGTCCTCGCTGAGACCGCGCTTGGCGATCGCGCCGGCGTCGTCGCTGTCGGCCCAGCCGAACTGGTAGCGGCCGAGGCCCTGGAGCTCGGGGTTGCGCTCCTCGATGGAGGTCATGAGACCTTCTCCTTCACAGTGGTCGGGCTCTTCTGGGTGGTCGTGGTGGGGATGCACGTGGTGCACACCCCGTCGCCGTGGGCGATGGTGGCCAGCCGCTGCACGTGGCGGCCGAGGACCCGGCCGATGGCCTCGGTCTCGGCCTCGCACAGCTGCGGGAACTCGTGGGCGACGTGGGAGACCGGGCAGTGCTGCTGGCACAGCTGCTCCCCCACGCTCTGGCCGCTGACGATCGGCAGCCCCTTGACGGCCGCGGCGTAGCCCTCGTCGGTCAGGACGCTGGCCAGCACCTCGACCGGGCTCAGCTCGGGGCGGGCCGTCGCGACGTCGCCGAACCGCTCCTCGATGAAGGCGACCCGCTGGTGGGCGAAGGCGCGCACGGCGTCCTCACCGCCGGTCTCGCGGACGAACCGGAGCGCCTGGACCGCCAGGTCGTCGTACTGCTGGTCGAAGCCCTCGCGCCCGCGCTCGGTCAGCGCGAACACCTTCGCGGGCCGCCCGCGGCCGCGGTGCGCCTCGCGGCGCGGCTCGCGCGCCTCCACGGCGCCGTCCTCGACCAGCTGGTCGAGGTGCCGGCGTACGGCGGCAGGCGTGAGGTCCAGCCGCTCGCCGAGCGCCGCCGCGGTGGAGGGACCCTCGACGAGGATCGACCGGGCCACGCGGTGCCGCGTCGACTGGTCTTCCTCGAATATCACAACACCAGTGTGCCGTTATTGGTCCAGCGGCTTCAAGGAAGGTGACCCTTACCTGGATCGAGGCGGGCTTGTCACTCCGAGTTTCGTCCTCCCGACGGGTGCTCAAGCACCCGTCCAGACGCGCGAACACAGAGTTACATGCTGGGAGCGGCCGAGCCCGCGACCTAACCGGGGATAGTCTCCGGTTCATGGTCGGATCGATCCTGGGCAA
Organism: uncultured Actinomycetota bacterium; assembly: GCA_963791175.1. GTDB lineage: Bacteria > Actinomycetota > Actinomycetes > Propionibacteriales > Nocardioidaceae > Nocardioides. The sequence goes on along the minus strand of CAWBRC010000001.1, from coordinate 1,856,492 downwards.
CCGCGTCCGCCGCGTCGAGGATCCGGAGCTGATCGACGGTCGGAGCACCTACGTCGACGACCTCCGGATCCCGGGCACCGCGCACGCCGTCTTCGTCCGCAGTCCCTTGGCGCACGCGAGGATCACCAGCCTCGACACCTACAACGCCGAGCAGGCTCCGGGCGTGCTCGCCGTGCACACCGCCGAGACGCTGGGCCGCGACTGGGTGCCGTCGTTCGCGCAGATCCACGAGCAGATCGGCCACGGTCCGCTGGCCGACGGCGTGGTGCGGTACGTCGGCGACCCGGTCGCACTCGTGATCGCCGAGACCCGGGCCCAGGCGGTCGACGCCGCGGAGCTGGTCGACGTCGACTACGACCTGCTCGACGTCGTCATCGACATGGAGGAGGCGCTCGAACCCGGCGCCCCGCTGCAGTTCCCCGAGGTCGGCAGCAACGTCGCCCAGTCCGTCCGCGGCGTCTACCCGCCCGGCTCCGGCGACGCGCTGGCCGACGCCGAGGTCGTGGTGCGGGCCCGGATCGAGAACCAGCGGATCGCCACCGCCCCGCTCGAGGGCAACGCGATCCTGGTCGACCCCCGGCCGGACGGCGACACGCTGCTCACGGCGTACGTCGCCACCCAGCACCCGCACCTGGCGCGCGACCTGCTGGCGCAGTACACCGGCCTCGAGCCGGAGCAGCTCCGGGTGGTCGCACCGCACGTCGGCGGCGCGTTCGGCGGCAAGGCCGGCATCGGCTTCCACCACGGCGCGATCGTGGCGGCGGCCCGACTCCTCGGCCGCCCGGTGGCGTGGACCGAGACGCGCAGCGAGGCGTTCCTCTCGATGCACGGCCGCGCCGCGGTGCAGTTCGCCGAGCTCGGACTGACCCGTGACGGCCGGATCACCGGGCTTGCGGGCCCGCAACGTCGGCGACTGCGGCGCGTACGCCGGCTTCGGCGGCATCCCTCGTCGTCGGGCCGGGGCACATCATGGCGCAGGGCCCCTACGAGATCCCGAAGATCGACTACTCGGCCATCGCGGCGATGACCAACACCGCACCCAACGGCGCCTTCCGCGGCGCCGGTCGGCCCGAGGCGGCCGCGATGCTGGAGCGGCTGCTGGACCTCGCCGCGGTCGAGCTCGACCTGACCCCCGAGGAGATCCGGCGGCGCAACCTGATCCCGAAGGACGCGTTCCCCTACACGACCCGCACCGGGCTGACCTACGACGTCGGCGACTACGAGGCGGCGCTCCAGGAGGCGCTGCGGCTCGCCGACGTGGAGGCGCTCCGCGCCGAGCAGGCCCGCCGCGATCGAGGCCGGGCGAGGAGAAGCTGCTGGGGATCGGCGTCTCGACGTACGTCGAGATCACCGGCTTCGGCGGCAACGAGCTCGGCAGCGTGCGGATCGAGCCCGACGGCTCGGCCACGGTGATGTCCGGCACCTCGGCGCACGGGCAGGGCCACGCGACGTCGTTCGCGATGATCGTGGCCGACCGGCTCGGGCATCCCGATCGAGCAGATCCGCTACGTCCAGTCCGACACCCGTGCGGTGCCCACCGGTGGCGGCACCGGCGGCTCGCGGTCGCTGCAGCTCGGTGGCAGCGCGGTCGCGGCCGCCGCGTCGGCGGTGCGCGACCAGGCGCGTGAGCTCGCCGCCCCCTGCTCGAGGCGGCGCCCGAGGACCTCGAGCTGACCGACGACGGGTTCACCGTCTCCGGCGTGCCGGGCAGCCGTCGTCGACTGGCCGACGCTGGCCACGGCCGCCGAGGAGCGCGGCGACCGCCGCTGCACGCCCAGCTCGACGTGCCCCAGGACGGCGCGACCTTCCCGTTCGGCGCGCACGTCTCGGTCGTCGAGGTCGACACCGAGACCGGGCTGCGTGGAGCCGCTGCGCCACGTCGCGGTCGACGACTGCGGCCGGATCCTCAACCCGGTGATCGTCGAGGGGCAGCAGCACGGCGGCATCGCGCAGGGGATCTCGCAGGCCCTGTGGGAGCAGTTCCTCTACTCCGAGGACGGGCAGCCGCTCACCTCGACCTTCGCCGACTACCAGATGCCGACCGCCGCCGACACGATCTCGTTCGAGGCGTCCGAACACCGAGACCCCGACCCCGCTCAACGAGCTCGGCGCCAAGGGCATCGGCGAGTCCGGCACGATCGGCTCGACACCCGCGGTGCAGAGCGCGGTCGTCGACGCGCTCCGCCACCTCGGCGTCCGCCACGTCGACATCCCGTGCACCCCGGAGCGGGTCTGGCGGGCCGTGCAGGACGCCCGCGCCGGCACCCTGCCCGACCCGTGGCGGGAGCCCCCTGCGGTCTTCGACACCCTCGAGGTGGCCGAGGGCGAGATCGACGGCGGCGTGGAGGTCTGACCGCGACGCCGCCGCCACTCGGTCCTCGCCCCGAAGCGTCGCGGGCGCCACGGCGCCCTGACAGGATGCGGCCGTGGACATCAGCCTGATCGTCGACAACGGCCGGCCCTGGGCCGAGATCCGTGCGCTGGCCGCAGACCGCCGACGGGCTGGGCGCGCACGCCGTCTACGTGTGCGACCACTTCATGGGGCACACCGACGACGACGCGATCAGCGACGAGGGGATGCTCGAGTCGATGACGCTGCTGGCGGCGCTCGGACCGCTCACCAGCCGGGTCCGGCTCGGGCCGCTGGTGCTCGGCGGCACCTACCGGCACCCGGCGGTCGTGGCCAACCAGGTCGCGGCGCTCGACCACGTGAGCGACGGCCGGGCCATCGCCGGGCTCGGGGCCGGCTGGCAGGTCAACGAGCACACGGCGTACGGCATCGACCTCCCTGGCCCGGCCGACCTGTCGGACCGGTTCGAGGAGAGCGTCGCCGTGGTCTCGGCGCTGCTGCGGAAGACCCGCTCGACGTTCGACGGCCGCCACTTCCGGCTGCACGACGCCCCCAACCAGCCCGCGCCGGTCCAGGAGCGGCTGCCGATCCTGGTCGGCGGCGGTGGCGAGCGACGGACCATCCCGATGGCGGCCAGGTACGCCGACGTGTGGCACGTCTGGGGCACAGCCGGAGTCGTACGCGCGCCAAGAGCGCCAAGCTCGACGAGGCGTGCGCGGCGATCGGCCGCGACCCCGGCGAGATCCGGCGGGCCACCGGCTTCCCCTACCCGGTCGGCACCGACCACCGCGAGGCCCTCGAGCCCTACCGGGAGGTGTGCGACGAGTTCGTCGTCTTCGACTGGTCGGACCGGCCGCTGCAGTCCACGGTCGACGACCTGACCACCGCGGTGGAGTGGTCGACGGGCTGAGTGTGGCCCGCGCCTCATCCGCTGTGACCGCCCGCACCCGCGGCGACCACCAAACCTAGACTCACCCCGTGTCCGAGCCCGCTGTCGTCGTCGACGGGCTCGTCATGCGGTACGGCGACACGACCGCGGTCGACGACCTCTCCCTGACCGTCGAGGCGCGGCACCATCACCGCCGTGCTCGGCCCCAACGGTGCCGGCAAGACCACCACGCTCGAGACCTGCGAGGGCTACCGGGCGCCGCAGCAGGGCTCGGTCCGGGTGCTCGGGCTCGACCCGCGCCGCCAGGCCCGCGAGCTGCTCCCCCGGATCGGCGTGATGCTCCAGGAGGGCGGCGCCTGGAGCGGTGCCCGCGCGCCGGAGATGCTCCGCCACATCGCCGCGCTGCACGCCCACCCGGTCGACCCCGCGGTCCTCGAGGAGCGGCTCGGCCTCGGCGAGTGCGGGCGGACGCCGTACCGCCGGCTCTCGGGCGGCCAGAAGCAGCGGCTCGGCCTGGCCATGGCGCTGATCGGACGGCCCGAGGTGGTCTTCGTCGACGAGCCGACCGCCGGCCTGGACCCGGCGGTGCGGCGTACCGTCTGGGAGCTGTTCTCCGAGCTCCGGGACGACGGCGTGACCGTGGTGCTGACCACGCACTACATGGACGAGGCCGAGCGGCTCGCCGACCAGATCCACATCATCGACCACGGTCGCCTGATCGTCTCGGGCACGCCGATCGAGCTGACCCGCGGCGGGACCGCGTCGACGATCCGGCTGGTGGTGACCAAGCCGTTCCCGGCCGGCGCCCCCGACTCGCTCAAGGCCGCGCTGGGCGCGGACATCGAGGTGGTGCTGCTCGACGAGCTGAGCCTGATGGTGACCGGCCCCGCCGACGCCTCGACGCTGGCCAAGGTGTCGCGGTGGTGCGAGGACAACGACGTGCTGCCCGAGTCGCTGACCCTGGGCACCCGCAACCTCGAGGACGTGTTCCTCGAGCTGACCGGCCGGGAGCTGGCGCCGTGAGCACCTTCACCCCCGACCCCGGCGCCGCGCCGCTGCCGCGCGATGGTGCTCGCGCAGGCCCGCATGGAGTCGCGGCTGATGGTGCGCAACGGCGAGCAGCTGCTGCTCGCCGTGGTCATCCCGGTCATCGTCCTGGTCGGGATGGTCCGCGGCGCCGACCGGCTGGGCCTCGACTACGACCACCCGGTCGTCGACGTGGTCACGCCCGGCGTGCTGGCGCTGGCGGTGATGTCGACGGCGTTCACCTCGCTGGCGATCGCGACCGGCGTTCGAGCGCCGGTACGGCGTCCTCAAGCGGCTCGGCGCCTCCCCGCTCCCCCGCTCCGGCCTGCTCGCCGGCAAGGTCCGCGCGCTGCTGCTCGTCGAGGTGCTGCAGCTGGTCGTGCTCTCCGTGGTCGGCGCTGCTCCTCGGCTGGGACCCGTCCTCACCGGCACGTCGCGTGGTCGGCGCGGTGCTGGCCGTGCTGCTCGGTACCGCCGCCTTCGCCGTCGCTGGGGCTGCTGATGGCCGGCGCGCTCCGGGCCGAGGCCACCCTGGCCGCCGCCAACCTCGTCTACCTCCTGCTGCTGGCCGGCGGCGCCGTCGTCCTGCCCGCGTCGGCGTACGGCGCGTTCGGCGACGTCGCGGCCTGGCTGCCCAGCGGTGCGCTCGGCGAGGCGATGCGGGAGGCCTTCCTCGACGGCACGATCGCCTGGCGCGACCTCGCGCGTCCTCCTCGGCTGGGCCGTCGTGGGGACCGTCGCCACGGCTCGGACGTTCTCGTGGGAGTGAGCACGGAGCGCTGGGTCCGACCGCTGGCCTGGGCCACCCTGGTCGCCAACGTCGGTCCTCGTCGTCACCGGCGGTGCGGTCCGGCTCACCGGCTCCGGGCTCGGCTGCCCGACCTGGCCGCGCTGCACCGACGAGTCGTTCCGGCCGCACGGCGCGCTCGACCTGCACGAGGCGATCGAGTTCGGCAACCGGACGCTCACCTTCGTCCTGGTCGCCATCGCGATCGCGACGTTCGTCGTCATGTGGCGGACCGGCCGCCGCGACCTGCGCACGATGGCGCTGATCGTCGCGCTCGGGCATCCCCGCCCAGGCCGTCATCGGCGGCATCACCGTGCTCACCGACCTCAACCCGTGGGTGGTCTCCCTCCACCTGCTCTGCTCGCTCGCGATCATCGGCGTCGCCGTCCGGCTGCTGCTCAGCGTCGACGCGCCCCTGCCGCCCGCCCACCGCGGCCCGCACGGTCGCCCTGGCCTGGGCGACGTTCGTCGCGGCCTGGGCGGTGCTCTACGTCGGCACCGTGGTCACCGGCTCCGGCCCGCACGCCGGCGACGTGGACACCGAGCGCAACGGCCTCGACCCGCTCCAGATGAGCCAGCTCCACGCCGACCTGGTCTTCCTGTTCGTGGGGCTCACCCTCGGCCTGCTGTTCACGCTGGTGGCCGTCGGGCGCGCCCAGGTCCGCCCGCCGCGCGGTCGCGGTCCTGCTGGCCGTCGAGCTCGCCCAGGGCGCCATCGGGTTCGTCCAGTACTTCACCGACCTGCCGGTGGTGCTGGTCGGCTTCCACATGCTCGGTGCGGCCGCGATCTCGGCCTGCGTCACGTGGGTGCTGCTGCGGGTGCGCCACCCGCTGCCCGACTGAGGCGTCGATCGGTCGCGAATCGGGGTACCGGTCCCGCACCTGAGGCCCGCCCGTGCGGAGATCCCGTCGCCACGGCCTCACGACTGGAGGGAGACAACCCCATGCTGGTGACCATCCTGATCATCCTGGCGATCATTGCCCTGGCCCTGTTCATCCTCGGCGCCGTCCGTGGACGCCGGACCCGCCTCTGACCTGACGGCTCAGAGCCCGGACAGGTAGATCTCCTCCACGGTCGCGGCGACGCGGCTCCGGAGGTAGCGCCTCACCTCGACCCGGGCCTGGGTGGCCAACCGGCCGCCCGGGCCCGGGTCGCGTGCGTGACCGCGTCGAGCCCGACGGCGATGACGTCCGACCGGGCCGGCGTGTGGGCGACGACGGAGACGTCAGGCGGCGCGTTCCCGCTCACCGCGGGAGACCCGCGGTCCGCGACCGGAGGCGGCGGACCCGGAGGCCCCGGCCTTGAACCTCGCGCACCGGCACGGCGCAGTCGGTCCCGCGGCGGTAGTGCTCGTGGGCCCGCCCCGGGTGCCCGCAGCGGCACTCCTTCGTGCCCGAGTGGCGTGAGGGGAGGTGGAGCACCCGCGAGAGCTGCACGACCCGCCTCCTGTCGCCGTGCCGGCCCGTCCGGGCCGGTCGCGGCGAGTCTGGCAGCGCACCCGCCCGCAGGTGGATGCTTTCGGGGAAACCCTGGGCCGGTGGTGACGCACCCGAGCGGCGGCGCGATCGTCAGCGCGTGAGCAGCGGGTCGAGCGCGACCGCGACGAAGAGCAGCGAGAGGTAGAGGTTCGAGGCGTGGAAGAGCCGCATCGGCTGGATGACGCGTGAGGTCCTCGGTGCCCCGGCGCGCGGCCCCACATGCGGTGGGCCTCGAGCAGGAAGCCCGCGCCGAGCACGGCCGCGGCGAGCGGGTAGACGCAGCCGGTGTCGGCGACCGGCCACAGCAGCAGCGACACCGCGACCATCACCCAGCTGTAGAGCACGACCTGGCGGCCGACCTCGCGGGCCGGTGCCACCACCGGCAGCATCGGCACGTCGACGTTGGCGTAGTCCTCGCGGTAGCGCAGCGCCAGCGCCCAGGTGTGCGGCGGCGTCCAGAAGAAGACGACCGCGAACAGCACGACCGGCACCCAGGACAGCTCGCCGGTGACGGCGGTCCAGCCGATCAGCGCCGGGAAGCAGCCGGCCAGCCCGCCCCAGACGATGTTCTGGGTGGTCCGGCGCTTGAGCAGCATCGTGTAGCCGAAGACGTAGAACGCGTTGGCGGTCAGGGACAGGACCGCCGAGAGCGGGTTGACCCAGAGCAGCAGCACCGACCGTCGAGAGCGCGGCCAGCACGAAGCCGAAGACCAGCGCGGCCCGGGGCGAGACCAGGTGGCGCGGCAGCGCCCGCCGCCGGGTGCGCCGCATCTGCTCGTCGATGTCGCGGTCGTAGACGCAGTTGAAGACCGAGGCCGAGCCGGCCGAGAAGGCGCCGCCGACCACCGTGGCCGCGACCAGGCCCGAGCGGCGGCACGCCCTGGGCGGCGAAGAACATCACCGGCACCGTGGTGAGCAGCAGCAGCTCGATGACCCGCGGCTTGGTGAGCCCGACGTACGCCGCCACGACGTCGCGGTCACGGTGGCTCGCCCGGACGGAGCCACGACGCCGGGGCGCGCGGTGCGCGGGACCGACTGGCCGACGTAGGTCACGGAGCCTCGAGGGGTGCGTGCGACGGATGGACTGATCTGGGGCACTGGAGCCGGTGTGAGTCTAGCCGTGGCGCTGAGTAGTGTCGGACGCGGCCCGGAGGCCCGCGAGAGGAGCGCAGTGAGCACGACACCTGACCTGGACTGGAACGAGCTCGACGACAAGGCGGTGGACACCGTCCGGGTGCTCGCCATGGACGCGGTGCAGAAGGTCGGCAACGGCCACCCCGGCACCGCGATGAGCCTGGCGCCCGCGGCGTACCTGCTCTTCCAGAAGGTGATGCGGCACAACCCCGCCGACCCGCACTGGCCCGGCCGCGACCGGTTCGTGCTCTCGTGCGGCCACTCCAGCCTCACCCTCTACATCCAGCTCTACCTCGGCGGCTGGGGGCTCGAGCTCGAGGACATCGAGGCGCTCCGCACCTGGGGCAGCAAGACCCCGGGCCACCCGGAGTACGGCCACACCGCCGGCGTCGAGACCACGACCGGCCCGCTCGGCCAGGGCATCGGCAACGCCGTGGGCATGGCGATGGCCGCCCGCCGCGAGCGCGGCCTGCTCGACCCGGGCACCGGTGCGTCGCCGTTCGACCACCACATCTACGCGCTCTGCAGCGACGGCGACATCGAGGAGGGCGTCTCGGCCGAGGCCTCAGCCGATCGCCGGCGTCCAGCAGCTCGGCAACCTCACGCTGATCTACGACGACAACCAGATCTCGATCGAGGACGACACCGACATCGCCCTCGCCGAGGACGTCGCCGCCCGCTACGAGGCCTACGGCTGGCACGTGCAGGACGTCGACTGGACCAACGGCGGCAAGGAGTACCGCGAGGACGTCCCGGCGCTGTACGCCGCGATCAAGGCGGCGGAGGCGGTCACCGACAAGCCCAGCTTCATCCGGCTCCGCACGATCATCGCGTGGCCGGCGCCCAACGCCCAGAACACCGGCAAGGCCCACGGCTCCGCGCTCGGCCCCGACGAGGTCGCGGCGACCAAGGAGGTGCTCGGCTTCGACCCGGCGCTGGCCTTCGACGTCGACCCCGAGGTCATCGAGCACACCCGGCAGGCGGTCGAGCGCGGCAAGGCCGCCCAGGCCGCCTGGGAGGAGGAGTTCGCCGCGTGGGCCGCGGGCGGCCGGCGACCGCAAGGCGCTCTTCGACCGGATGCAGACCCGGACCCTGCCCGACGGCTGGGCCGACGGCGCTGCCGACGTTCGACGCCGACGAGAAGGGGATGGCGACCCGCAAGGCCTCCGGCACCACGATCAACGCGATCGCGCCGGAGCTGCCCGAGCTGTGGGGCGGCTCCGCCGACCTCGCCGAGTCCAACAACACGACCATCGAGGACGTGCCGTCGTTCCTGCCCGCCGACCGCTCGACCAAGATGTGGAGCGGCGACCCGCAGCTCGGCCGGGTGCTCCACTTCGGCATCCGCGAGCACGGCATGGGCGCGATCATGAACGGCATCGCCGTGCACGGCGGCACCCGCGTCTTCGGCGGCACCTTCCTCACCTTCTCCGACTACATGCGCGGCTCGGTGCGGCTGGCCGCGCTGATGGGGCTGCCGGTCACCTACGTCTGGACCCACGACTCGATCGGGCTCGGCGAGGACGGGCCCGACCCACCAGCCGATCGAGCACCTGGCCGCCCTGCGCGCGATCCCCGGGCTCGACGTCGTCCGCCCGGCGGACGCCAACGAGACCGCCGCGGCGTGGCGCACGATCCTCGAGCAGACCGACCGGCCCGCACGGGCTGATCCTGACCCGCCAGAACGTCCCGGTCTTCCCGCGGGGCGAGGACGGCTTCACGCGACACCTCCAACGTGCACCGCGGCGGCTACGTCCTGCTCGACACCGACGGCGTCCCCGACGTCGTCCTGGTCGGCACCGGCTCCGAGGTCCAGCTCGCCGTCGAGGCGCGGAAGATGCTGGCCGAGGACGGCGTTGCCGCCCGTGTGGTCTCGATGCCGTGTCGCGAGTGGTTCGACGCCCAGGAGACGTCCTACCGCGAGACCGTCATCCCGCCGACCGTGAAGGCCCGCGTCTCCGTCGAGGCCGGCGTCGCCCAGGGCTGGCGCGAGGTCGTCGGCGACCACGGCCGGATCGTCTCGATCGAGCACTACGGCGCCTCCGCGGACTTCATGCGGATCTACACCGAGTTCGGGGTCACCGCCACCGCGGTGGCCAACGCGGCCCGCGACAGCATCGCCGCGGCCAGCTGACCGTCCACACCTCTCCAGGAGGAACCATGACCGACCGACTCCAGGCACCTCTCCGACGCGGGCGTCTCCATCTGGCTCGACGACCTCTCCCGCGAGCGGATCGAGACCGGCAACCTCGCCGAGCTGATCAAGGACAAGCACGTCGTCGGCGTGACCACCAACCCGACGATCTTCGCCGCCGCGATCGCCGACGGCGAGCGGTACGACGAGCAGGTGCGCAAGCTCGTCGCCGACGGCGCCGACGTCACCAAGGTGATCTTCGAGCTCACCACCGAGGACGTCCGCAACGGCTGCGACGATCATGCACGCCGGTCGCCGAGTCGCACCAAGGCCGACGGCCGGGTCTCGATCGAGGTCGAGCCCGACCTGGCCAACGACACCGAGGCCACCATCGCCTCGGCGCAGCAGCTGTGGCAGGCCGTCGGACCGCGCCCAACGTCTACATCAAGATCCCCGCCACCGAGGAGGGGCTGCCGGCGATCACCGCCGCCATCGCCGAGGGCATCAACGTCAACGTGACGCTGATCTTCAGCGTCGAGCGCTACCGCGACGTCATGGACGCCTACCTGAGCGGCCTCGAGCAGGCGCGCGACGCCGGGCTCGACCTCGACCGGATCTTCTCGGTGGCGTCGTTCTTCGTCTCCCGGGTCGACACCGAGGTCGACAGGCGGCTCGACGAGATCGGCACCGACGAGGCGCTAGGCGCTGCGCGGCAAGGCCGCGGTCGCCAACGCGCGTGCTCGCCTACGCGGCGTACGAGGAGGTCATCGCGAGCGACCGCTGGAAGCAGCTCGCCGAGGCCGGCGCCAACCCGCAGCGGCCGCTGTGGGCCTCGACCGGCGTGAAGAACCCCGACTACCCCGACACCCTCTACGTCACCGACCTCGTGGTGGCCGACACGGTCAACACGATGCCCGAGAAGACGCTCGAGGCCTTCGCCGACCACGGTGAGGTCAAGGGCGACGTGGTGACCGGCAGGGCCGACGACGCCCAGGCGGTCTTCGACCGGCTCGACGCCGTCGGCATCGACCTCGCCCGACGTCTTCCGCGTGCTGGAGGACGAGGGCGTCGACAAGTTCAAGAAGTCCTGGACCGAGCTGGTCGAGACCGTCCAGAAGCAGATGGAGCAGGCGCTAGTGACCGACGGGCCCGTCGACCCGACCACGACGGACGGCCTGGGACGCGCTGCGCGCGCTCGCCGACGGGTTCACCCCCAGACCTGCGTGCGTGGTTCGCCGAGGACCCGGAGCGCGCGAGCGCGCTCACGTTCACCGCGGCCGACCTCCACGTCGACCTGTCCAAGGAGCTGGTCACCGCCGCGTCCTCACCGCGCTGCTGGCCCTGGCCGAGCAGGTCGGCGTCGCCGGCGCGGCGCGACGCGATGTTCCGCGGCGAGCACATCAACGTCACCGAGGACCGGGCCGTCCTGCACACCGCGCTCCGGCTGCCCGACGACGCCGACCCTCGAGGTGGACGGACAGGACGTCGTCGCAGGACGTCCACGAGGTGCTGCGCCGGGTCTACGACTTCGCCGACCGGGTCCGCTCCGGCGCGTGGACCGGCGTCACCGGCGAGCGGATCCGCACCGTCGTCAACATCGGCATCGGCGGCTCCGACCTCGGTCCGGTGATGGCCTACGAGGCGCTGGAGCCCTACCGCCAGGCCGGGCTCGAGTGCCGGTTCATCAGCAACATCGACCCGACCGACGCCGCGACCACGCTCGACGGGCCTCGACCCGGCCACCACGCTGTTCATCGTGTCCAGCAAGACCTTCGGCACCCTCGAGACGCTCACCAACGCGCGGCTCTGCAAGGCCTGGCTGCTCGACGGGCTCGCCGGCCAGGACGAGCAGGAGGCCGTGGCCCGGCACTTCGTCGCGGTCTCGACCGCGCTCGACAAGGTGGCCGACTTCGGCATCGACCCGGACAACGCGTTCGGCTTCTGGGACTGGGTCGGCGGCCGCTACTCCCTGGACTCCGCGATCGGCACGTCGCTCGTGGTGGCCATCGGCCCGGAGCGGTTCGCCGAGCTGCTGGCCGGGCTTCCACGCCATGGACGAGCACTTCCGGACCACCGAGCCGGCCCGCAACGTGCCGATGCTGATGGGGCTGCTCAACGTCTGGTACACCAACTTCCTCGGCGCCCAGACCCACGCGGTGCTCCCCTACTCCCAGCTGCTGCACCGCTTCCCGGCGTACCTCCAGCAGCTGACGATGGAGTCCAACGGCAAGGGCGTGCGCTGGGACGGCACCGCGGTCACGACGGACACCGGCGAGATCTTCTGGGGCGAGCCCGGCACCAACGGCCAGCACGCGTTCTACCAGCTGATCCACCAGGGCACCCGGCTCGTCCCGGCCGACTTCATCGCGTTCGCCAACCCGGCGTACCCGCTGCGCGACGGCGACACCGACGTGCACGAGCTGTTCCTGGCCAACTTCTTCGCCCAGACCCGCGCGCTGGCGTTCGGCAAGACCGCCGACGAGGTGCGCGCCGAGGGCACCGCGGAGGCGATCGTGCCGGCCCGGGTCTTCCCGGGCAACCGGCCCACCGCCTCGATCATGGCGCCCGAGCTGACGCCGTCGGTGCTCGGCCAGCTGATCGCGCTCTACGAGCACATCACCTTCACCCAGGGCGTGGTCTGGGGCATCGACAGCTTCGACCAGTGGGGCGTCGAGCTCGGCAAGCAGCTGGCCCAGCAGCTCGCGCCCGCCGTGGCCGGCGACGACGGCGGTCGGCGGCCGAGCAGGACCCCTCCACGCAGTCCCTGATCGCCTACTACCGGAAGCACCGCCGCTGATGGCGACGAGGCCGAACCCGCTGCGGGACCCGCAGGACCGCCGACTCCCCCGCATCGCCGGGCCGTGCGGCATGGTGCTGTTCGGCGTCACCGGCGACCTGTCGCGCAAGAAGGTCATGCCGGCGATCTACGACCTGGCCAACCGCGGGCTGCTGCCACCCGGCTTCAGCCTGACCGGGTTCGCGCGCCGCGACTGGGCCGACCAGGACTTCGCCGAGATCGTCCACGACTCGGTGAAGGAGCACGCCCGCACCGAGTTCCGCGAGGAGACCTGGAAGCAGCTCGCCGAGGGCTTCCGCTTCGTCCCCGGCGACTTCGACGACGACGTGGCCTTCGACCAGCTGCGCCGCACCATCGAGGAGCTCGACGAGGTCCGCGGCACCGACGGCAACCACGCCTTCTACCTGGCCATCCCGCCGGCGTTCTTCGGCACGGTCGCCGACCAGCTCAAGGAGCACGGCCTCGCCACGTCGACGGCGACGCGTGGCGACGGGTGGTCATCGAGAAGCCGTTCGGCCACGACCTCGCCTCGGCCCAGCCCTGAACCACGCGCTCATGTCGGTCTTCGCGCCGAACGAGATCTTCCGGATCGACCACTACCTCGGCAAGGAGACGGTCCAGAACATCCTGGCGATGCGGTTCGCCAACGAGATGTTCGAGCCGCTCTGGAACGCCAACTACGTCGACCACGTGCAGATCACGATGGCCGAGGACGGCGGCATCGAGGGTCGGGCCGGCTACTACGACGGCATCGGCGCCGCCCGCGACGTCATCCAGAACCACCTGCTGCAGCTGATGGCGCTGGTGGCGATGGAGGAGCCGCGCGTCTTCGACGCGGACTCCCTGCGCCACGAGAAGCAGAAGCTGCTCGCCTCGGTCACCCTCCCGCAGCGTCTCGACCTGACCACCGCGCGCGGCCAGTACGCCGCCGGCTGGTCCGGCGGCCGGAAGGTGCGCGGCTTCCTCGAGGAGGACGGCGTCCGCAAGACCTCGACGACCGAGACGTTCGCCGCGGTCACCCTGCACGTCGACAACCGCCGCTGGGCCGGCGTGCCGTTCTACCTGCGCACCGGCAAGCGGCTCGGCCGCCGGGTCACCGAGGTGGCGGTGGTCTTCAAGCCGGTCGCCGCACCAGCCGTTCGCGCGACTCCGCGGTCGAGGAGCTGACCCAGAACGCCTTCGTGATCCGGGTCCAGCCCGACGAGGGCGTGACGCTGCGGTTCGGCTCCAAGGTGCCCGGGCGCCGGCATGGAGATCCGCGACGTCAACATGGACTTCGTCTACGGCGGCTCGTTCACCGAGTCGTCGCCCGAGGCCTACGAGCGGCTGATCCTCGACGTGCTCCTCGGTGACCCGCCGCTGTTCCCGCGGCACGAGGAGGTCGAGCTCTCCTGGCAGATCCTCGACCCGATCCTCGACTTCTGGGGGCGCAAGGGGAAGCCCGAGGCGTACCCCTCCGGCGGCTGGGGGCCGGAGAGCGCCGCAGAAGATGCTGGCCCGCGACGGACGCGCCTGGAGGCGACCATGATGATCGCGCTCACGGACACCGACTCCGCCGGGATCGCCGCGGAGTTCATGCGGGCCCGCTCGCGCGCCGGCAGCCCGGCGATGGGCATGGTGCTGACCATGGTCGTCGTCGCCGACGAGGACGACGCCGACCGCGCCATGGAGATGGCCCGGGAGGCCTCCCACGAGCACCCGGCGCGGGTGCTCGGCGTGATCCTCGGCGACGCCCGCGGCGCCTCGCAGGTGGACGCCCAGGTCGGCACCGGCTCGGGCTGGACGGGCGAGACCGCGCTGATCCGGCTCACCGGCGAGGTGGTCAAGCACCCGGACTCCGTGGTGCTGCCGCTGCTGCTGCCCGACTCCCCCGTCGCGGTCTGGTGGCCGACCGACCCCCCGGTCGACCCGGCGAGCGACCCGCTCGGGCTGCTGGCCCAGCGCCGGATCACCGACTCGGCCAACGTCTCCCGCGGCCGGGCGAAGGCGCTGCGCGGCCAGTGCCGCGCCTACACGCCCGGGCAACACCGACCTCGCCTGGACCCGGCTCACGCCGTGGCGGGCGCTGCTGGCGGCCGCACTCGACCAGCACCCGCTCAAGGTCAGCGGCGGCCACGGTGACCGCCGAGCGGGTCAACCCCTGGCCGACCTGCTGGTCGCGTGGCTGCGGAACCGGCTCAAGGTCGAGGTGGAGCGGCAAGAACTCCGCGGGGCCCGGCATCACCGCGGTCGAGATGACGACCCGCGAGGGCCCGATCCGGATCTCGCGGCCCGACGGCCGGCTGGCGACGTACTCCTCGCCGGGACATCCCGACCGGCCGATCGCGCTGCGCCGCCGCGACGTCCACGAGCTGCTGTCCGAGGAGCTGCGCCGGCTCGACGAGGACGACGTGTACGCCGCCGTCGCCCGCACGATCACCCAGGAGAGGCACGACGTGAGCACCGTGCCCCGCGTCGAGGTCCACGAGTCCGCCGACGCGCTGGCGACCGCGGTCGCCGGCGAGCTGCTGGCCCGGCTGTCCGACGCGCAGACGGCCGGCCACGAGCCCCACGATCGGGCTGACCGGCGGCACCATCGCCGAGGCCGTGCACCGCGAGCTGGCCCGGCTCTCCGCCGGCGTCCGAGGTCGACTGGTCGCGGGTCGTGGTCTGGTGGGGCGACGAGCGGTTCGTGGCCCCCGACTCACCCGACCGCAACGCGCTCCAGGCCCGCAACGCGTTCCTGTCCACGGTCGGCGCCGACCCCGCCAAGGTGCACGAGATGCCCTCCACCGCGGACGCCGAGGACGTCGAGGCCGGCGCGGTCGCCTACGGCGACACGCTGCGGGCCCACGGCGCCGGTGAGTTCGACGTCCTGATGCTCGGCATCGGGTCCGACGGCCACATCGCCTCGCTGTTCCCCGGCTTCCCGCAGCTCGACGTCGACGACCGGATCGCCGTACCCGTCACCGGCTCGCCGAAGCCCCCGCCCGAGCGGATCAGCCTCACCTTCGCCGCCCTGAACCGCTCGAAGTCCGTGTGGTTCCTGGTCAGCGGGACCGAGAAGGCCGAGGCGGTGGCCCGCGCGCTCGCGGACGGCACCGACCGCCACGACTGCCCCGCCGCCGGCGTCGTCGGCTCGGAGGAGACGATCTGGTTCCTCGACCGGGACGCCGCCTCGCAGCTCTGAGGGCGGTTGCGTGCTGCAGGTTTCACCGGTTAACCGGTGAAACCAACACCACCCCCACCGGCGGCCGCGCGCGTCAGAAGATGATGTCGCCGGACTTCCGGCGCGAGCGCAGGAGCTCGAGCGCCTCGTCGAGGATCGTCTCGGCCTCGGCGTCGGAGCGGCGCTCCTTCACGTAGGCGAGGTGGGTCTTGTACGGCTCGATCTTGGGCGCCGGGGGCGGGTTCTCGGAGTCGAGGCTGGCCGGCAGGCCACAGCGCGGGCAGTCCCAGGAGTCGGGCACCGCGGCCTCGACGGCGAAGGTGACCACGGAACGGTGGTCGTGGGAGCAGAAGTAGGTGACCGCCTGGCGGGGGGCGGCCTCGCCCCGCTCCGCCTCGCCCATCGGGCCCGCGCCGACCCGGCTCCCGCGAATCGCGTTTCCTCCACCAGCCATGTCGCCCTCCTCAGCCCTGGTAGGCCAGCAACAGGCCGAGCGCGATCACGCTGGCGAACCAGATCACCCCGATGCCGACGGTCAGCCGGTCGAGGTTGCGCTCGGCGACGGACGAACCGCCCAGCGAGCTGGAGACACCTCCACCGAACATGTCGGAGAGGCCGCCACCGCGACCCTTGTGCAGCAGGACGAGCAGGATCATCAGAAGGCTCGTGATCACCAGGATGATCGTGAAGAGGAGATCCACGGGCGCGATCCTACGTCACGCCTGTGGCTCGCCCGAAAGGGTGATCACAGAACCGGCATGTCGTAGTAACGGCAGATGCCGCCGAACTCGTCCGCCTGCAGGCTGGCGCCACCGACGAGGCAACCGTCGACGTCGGCCTCGGCCATGATCCCGGCCACGTTGGCCGCCTTCACCGAGCCGCCGTAGAGGATGCGTACGCCGTCCGCAGCGGCGTCGCCGTACGCCTCGCGCACCTGGCCGCGGATCGCCTGGCAGACCTCCTGGGCGTCGCCGGGGGTCGCCACCTCGCCGGTGCCGATCGCCCAGACCGGCTCGTAGGCGATCACCAGCTCGGCCACCTGCTCGGGCGTGAACCCGGCGAGCGAGCCCTCGACCTGGGTCATGCAGTGCGGCACGTGCTCGCCGGCCTGCCGGACCTCGAGCCCCTCGCCGACGCACACGATCGGCGTCATGCCGGCCGCCAGCGCCTTGTGCGCCTTGGTGTTGACCAGCTCGTCGGTCTCGCCGTGGTGCTCGCGGCGCTCGCTGTGGCCGACGACGACGTAGGAGCAGCCGAGCTTGGCCAGCATCGCCGCCGAGATCTCGCCGGTGTAGGCGCCGCCGTCGTGCTCGGAGACGTCCTGGGCGCCGTACCGGATCTGCAGCCGGTCGCCGTCCACCAGGGTCTGCACCGAGCGGATGTCGGTGTACGGCGGCACCACGACGACCTCGACACGACTGTAGTCGTGCTTCTTGTCGTCGAGGGTCCACGCCAGCTTCTGGACGAGGACCACCGCCTCCTGGTGGTTCAGGTTCGACTTCCAGTTGCCCGCCATCAGCGGGGTGCGAGTCGTGGCCACGGTGGTCAATCCTCCAGTACGGCGATCCCGGGCAGCTCCTTGCCCTCGAGGTACTCGAGGCTGGCGCCGCCGCCGGTGGAGATGTGGCCGAACGCGTCCTCGTCGAAGCCGAGCGTGCGGACGGCCGCGGCGGAGTCGCCGCCGCCGACCACGGAGAGCCCGTCGACCCGGGTCAGGGCCTCGGCGACCACGCGGGTGCCCTCGGCGAACGCCGGCGTCTCGAAGACGCCCATCGGGCCGTTCCAGAACACCGTCCGCGCCCCCGCGACCACCTCCGCGAACGCCCGCGCCGACTCCGGGCCGATGTCGAGGCCGAGCGCGTCGGAGGGGATCGCGTCGGCGGCGACGACCTCGCGGCTGCGGGTCGCGGTCGCCCGACGGGAACGCGGTGTCGACCACGATGTCGGTCGGCAGCACGATCCGGACGCCGGTGTCCTCGGCCCGCTGGAGGTACTCGCGGACAGGTGTCGACCTGGTCCTCCTCGAGCAGGCTCTTGCCGACCTCGTGGCCCTGCGCCTTGAGGAAGGTGAAGACCATGCCGCCCCCGATCAGCAGCGTGTCGGCCTGGCCGAGCAGGTTGTCGATCACGCCGAGCTTGTCGGAGACCTTGGAGCCGCCGAGGACCACGACGTAGGGCCGCTCGGGGTCCTCGGTGAGCCGCTTCATCACCTCCAGCTCGGCCGCGACCAGGCCGCCCATGGCGTGCGGCAGCCGCTGCGCGACGTCGTAGACCGACGCCTGCTTGCGGTGCACGACCCCGAAGCCGTCGGAGACGAACGCATCGGCGAGCGCGGCCAGCTGGTCGGCGAACGCGCCGCGCTCGGCCTCGTCCTTGCTGGTCTCGCCCGCGTTGAACCGGACGTTCTCGAGCACGGCGACCTGGCCGTCGGCCAGGCCCGCCGACGGTCTCGCGCGCCGAGTCGCCGACCGTGTCGGTCGCGAAGGCGACGTCCTGGCCGAGCAGCTCACCGAGCCGCTCGGCGACCGGGCGCAGCGAGTAGCGGTCCTCGGGCTCGCCCTTCGGGCGGCCCGAGGTGGGCGGTCACGACCACCCGGGCGCCCGCGTCGGCGAGCGCCTTGATCGTCGGGACGCTGGCCCGGATCCGGCCGTCGTCGGTGATCCGGGTGCCGTCCAGGGGCACGTTGAGGTCCGACCGGACGAGGACCCGCTTCCCGGAGACGTCGCCCAGCCCGTCGTACTCCCCCACGGTCAGAGGGTCTCGCCGACGTACTTGATCAGGTCGGCCAGGCGGTTGGAGTAGCCCCACTCGTTGTCGTACCAGCCGAGCACCTTGACCTGGTTGCCGATCACCTTGGTCAGCGGCGCGTCGAAGATGCAGGACGCCGGGTCGGTGACGATGTCGGTGGAGACCAGCGGGTCGGTGGAGTACTTGAGGAAGCGGCCGTCGGCGACCTTCTCGATCGCGGCGTTGACCTCCTCGACGGTGGTCTCGCGGCCGGCCTCGAAGGTCAGGTCGGTGGCCGAGCCGGTCGGGACCGGGACGCGCAGCGCGTAGCCGTCGAGCTTGCCCTTGAGCTCGGGCAGGACCAGGCCGATCGCCTTGGCCGCGCCGGTCGAGGTCGGGACCATGTTGAGGGCGGCGGCGCGGGCCCGGCGCGGGTCCTTGTGGATGTTGTCCTGGAGGTTCTGGTCCGCGGTGTAGGCGTGGATCGTGGTCATCAGCCCCTTGACGATCCCGAACTCGTCGTGGAGCGCCTTGGCCATCGGCGCGAGGCAGTTGGTGGTGCACGACGCGTTGGAGATGACCGTGTGCGCGGCCGGGTCGTAGTGACTCGTGGTTGACGCCCATCACCACGGTGATGTCCTCGTTGGACGCCGGCGCCGAGATGATGACCTTCTTGGCGCCACCGTTGTCGACGTGCGCGCGCGCCTTGGTGGCGTCGGTGAAGAAGCCGGTGGACTCGACGACCACGTCGACGCCCTCGTCGGCCCACTTCAGGTTGCCCGGGTCGCGCTCGGCGAAGACCTTGACCGTCTTGTCGCCGACCGCGATCTGGCCGTCGCTGGCCTGCACGTCGACGTCGAGCCGGCCGAGGATCGAGTCGAACTTCAGCAGCGGCGCGAGCGCCGCGGGGTCGGTCAGGTCGTTGACCGCGACGATCTCGAGGTCGAGGCCCTCGTTCTGCTGGAGGGCGCGGACGGCGCGGTAGAAGTTGCGGCCGATCCGGCCGAAGCCGTTGATGCCGACGCGAACGGTCACTGGTCTTGCTCCTGGGCTCTCGGTGACGTCTGGATCGTTCAAGTCGACCCTACCGAGCCCGGCGCCGACGCCAGAGCGGCGTCCGGCGTACGTGCCGGTAACCGGCGGGACGGACTCCAGCACGTACCAGCGCGGGCTGCGGAGGTTTCGACCACGCTCGGTCGCGACCTCCTCCGTCGGGTCTGACTACTCCTCGGCCAACATCTCGGGGGTCAGCGAGGCCTCGGTGTCGGGGATGCCCGAGCTCCTCGGCCCGCTTGTCGGCCATCGCCAGCAGCCGGCGGATCCGGCCGGCGATCGCGTCCTTGGTCAGCACCGGGTCGTGCAGCTGGCCGAGCTCCTCCAGCGAGGCCTGCTTGTGCTCGAGCCGCAGGTGCGCCGGCCATCTTGAGGTGGTCGGGGATCTCGTCGCCGAGGATCTCCAGGGCCCGCTCGACCCGAGCGCCGGCGGCCACCGCCGCCCGCGCGGAGCGGCGCAGGTTGGCGTCGTCGAAGTTCGCGAGCCGGTTGGCGGTGGCCCGGACCTCGCGCCGCATCCGGCGCTCCTCCCAGGCCATCAGCGACTCGTGGGCGCCGAGCCGGGTGAGCAGCTGGCCGATGGCGTCGCCGTCGCGCATCACGACGCGGTCGACGCCGCGCACCTCCCGGGCCTTGGCCTGGATGCCGAGCCGGCGGGCCACACCGACCAGCGCGAGCGCGGCCTCGGGGCCGGGGCAGGTGACCTCGAGCGAGGACGAGCGGCCGGGCTCGGTCAGCGACCCGTGGGCCAGGAAGGCGCCCCGCCAGGCCGCGACCGCGTCGCAGCCGCCGCCGGAGACGACCGCCGGCGGCAGGCCGCGGACCGGGCGGCCGCGCTGGTCGAGCAGGCCGGTCTGCCGGGCCAGCGCCTCACCCTGCTTGCTGACCCGGACGATGTAGCGGCTGCCCTTGCGGATGCCGTTGCCCTGGACCATGACGACGTCGGACTCGTGGCCGTAGACCTCGGACACGTCGGTGCGCAGCCGACGGGCGGCGGCACCGGTGTCGAGCTCGGCCTCGACCACGATCTTGCCGTTGACGATGTGCAGCCCGCCGGCGAACCGGAGCATCGACGCCACCTCGGCCTTGCGGCAGCAGGTCTTCGTGATCTGGGTGCTGGCCAGCTCGGACTTCACCTGTGCCGTCATCGCCATGGGCCGATCCTCGCACGCGAGTCAACAACCCTCGGAACCCCTTGCAGGGGTGGGAGTTCAGGTGGTTCCGGCGATGATCCGGGAGTACGCCGCGGCCAGCTTGACGGGGTCGTGGCGGGGGGTGCCCGGGCGCCTCCGCGACGTCGTCGACGACCAGCCGGGCGCCGTACGCCGCGACCACGTGCTCGAGCTCGGCGAGCTCCTCGGCGCCGAGGTGCTGCGTCGGCCAGCACCGTGTGGACCCGGCAGGTCCGGAGCGTGCTCGGCGAGCACCGCGCAGGTGGTCGGCCGGGCCGAACCCGGGCGTCTCCCCCGCCTCGGCGGCGAGGTTGAGCACCACGATCACCCGGGCGTCGGTGCTGACCAGCGCCTGGCGCAGCGCGGGGACCAGCAGGTGCGGGATCACCGAGGTGAACCACGAGCCGGGGCCGAGCACCACCCAGTCGGCGGCCTCGATCGCCTTGAGCGCCTCGGGCGCGGCCGGCGGGTCGGGCGGCACCAGCGCGATCGAGTCGATGATCCCGTCGGTGGTGGCCACCTCGACCTGGCCGCGGACGCTCACGAGGGCGTCGGGGTGGTCGGGCACCAGCCCGCGCACGTCGGCGGTGATGTCCATCGGCACCAGCGCCATCGGCAGCACCCGACCGGTGGCGCCGAGCAGCCGGCCGACGTAGTCGAGCGCGTCGACGTGGTCGCCGAGCAGCTCCCAGAGCCCGACGATGAGCAGGTTGCCGACCACGTGGTCGCGCATCTCGCCGTCGCCGGCGAACCGGTGCTGGAGCACCCGCGACCAGGTCACGCCCCACTCGTTGCGCCCGCAGAGCGCCGCCAGCGCCATCCGCAGGTCGCCCGGGGGCAGCACGCCGAACTCGCCGCGCAGCCGACCCGACGAGCCGCCGTTGTCGGCGACGGTGACGACCGCGGTGAGGTCGTCGACCACGAGCTCGTCGACCAGCAGCCGCAGCGCCGACAGCGAGGCGTGCAGCCCGTGGCCGCCGCCGAAGGCGACGACGGCCACCGCCCGGTCGGGCGTCAGCTCATCGGTCATCCGCATCCGATCACTCCCTGCCCAGGTCGCGGTGGTACGCGCGGGCCTCGATCCCCGCGGCCCTGCAGGCGGCGGACCACCTCCTCGGTCACGGTCACGCTGCGGTGCTTGCCGCCGGTGCAGCCGATCGCCACCTGCGCGAACCGCTTGCCCTGGCGCAGGTAGCCGTCCGCGACGCCCGCGATCAGGTCGACCCAGCGCTCCACGAACTCCTCGGCGCCGTCCTGCCCGAGGACGTACGTCGGCGACCTCCGGGTCGAGCCCGGTGCGCGGCGCGCAGCTCGGGGATCCAGTGCGGGTTCGGCAGGAACCGCATGTCGGCGAGGTAGTCGGTGTCGACCGGGATGCCGTACTTGAACCCGAAGCTGACCACGCTCACCTTGAGCCGCACCGTCTCGCGGCGTCCCGAACTCGGCGGCGATCCGGTCGGTCAGCTGGTGGACGTTGAGCGCCGATGGTGTCGATGACGAGGTCGGCGTCGCCGCGCAGCCCGGCCAGCACCTCGCGCTCGCGCTGCAGCCCGTCGAGCAGCCGGCCGTCGCCCTGGAGCGGGTGCGGGCGGCGGGCGGCCTCCTGGCGGCGCACCAGCACCTCGTCGGTGGCCTCGAGGAAGACCAGCGTCGCGTGCCGACCGGTGGCCCCGCGGGCCAGGTTGGCGGCCAGCGACTCGAAGAAGGCGCCGGACCGCACGTCGACCACGACCGCGACCGGCTGGGCCGGTCCCCGGCTCTCGTCGACGAGCCGGATGACGTCCTTGAGCAGCTCGGGCGGCAGGTTGTCGACGACGTAGAAGCCGAGGTCCTCGAGCTCCTTGGCGGCGGTGCTGCGGCCGGCGCCGGTCATGCCGGTGACCACGACCAGCTCGCCCGACTTGGCGGTGGCGTCCTCGGTGGTCACGCGTCGTCGACGATCTCGCCGGTGGCCGTGTTCACGGAGACAGTCTGTCCACTGACCGCACGCCGCGGCCACCGCGTCCTTGATCGCGGCCGCGGTCGCGGGTGCCGATGCCGGGCACCTGCGCGATGTCGTCGACCTCGGCCTCGCGCAGCTTCTTGAGCGAGCCGAAGTGCTTGAGCAGCGTCTTGCGGCGCACCTCGCCGAGGCCGGGTACGTCGTCGAGCAGGCTCTCGACCATCGACTTGGAGCGTCGCGACCGGTGGTGGGTGATCGCGAACCGGTGCGCCTCGTCGCGGATCCGCTGGAGCAGGTAGAGACCCTCGGAGGAGCGGCGCAGGATGACCGGGTCCTCCTGGCCGGGCACCCAGACCTCCTCGAGCCGCTTGGCCAGGCCGACAGACCGGGATGTCGTCGATGCCGAGCTCGTCGAGGGCGCGCTGGGCCGCGGCCACCTGGGGCGGCCCACCGTCGACCACGACCAGCCCGGGCGCGTAGGCGAACTTCCGCGGCCGGCCGGTCTCGGGGTCGACGAGCATCGGCCCGCGACGGTCCTCGGTCGCCGGGCCGGAACTCCGACCGGGCCTGCTCGTCGAGCAGCCGCCGGAACCGCCGGGTGATCACCTCGTGCATCGAGGCGACGTCGTTCTGGCCGTCGACGCCCTTGATCACGAAGCGGCGGTACTCGCCCTTGCGGGCCAGGCCGTCCTCGAAGACCACCATCGAGGCCACCACCTCGGTGCCCTGGAGGTTGGAGATGTCGTAGCACTCGATCCGCAGCGGCACGTCGTCGAGCTCGAGGGCCTGCTGGATCTCCTCCAGCGCCCGGTTGCGGGTGGTCAGGTCGCTGGCGCGCTTGGTCTTGTGCAGCGCCAGCGCCTCGAGGGCGTTGCGGGCCACGGTCTCCTGGAGCGTCTTCTTGTCGCCGCGCTGGGGCACCCGGATCTGGACCTTGCTGCCGCGCAGGTCGCCCAGCAGCTGCTCGAACGTCTCCACGTCGGGCGGCAGCGACGGGACCAGGATCTCCCGCGGGATCGAGTCGGAGTCGCCGGCGTAGAGCTGGAGCAGGAAGTCCTCGACCAGCTCGGCGGTGCCGCCCTCCTCGACGCGGTCGGCCACCCAGCCGCGCTGGCCGCGGATCCGGCCGCCGCGGACGTAGAAGACCTGGACCGCGACCTCGAGCGGGTCCTCGGCCAGCGCGATCACGTCGACGTCGGAGCCGTCGCCGAGCACCACGGCCTGCTTCTCCAGCGCGCGCTCCATCGCGCCGAGGTCGTCGCGGAGCCGGGCCGCCTTCTCGTAGTCCTGGCGCTCGGAGGCGGCGTACATCTCGCGCTCGATGCGCCTGATGAACGGCCGGGTCTGGCCGGCCATGAAGTCGCAGAAGTCGTCGACGATCGCGCGGTGCTCCTCGGCGGTGATGTTGCCGACGCACGGCGCGGAGCACTTGTCGATGTAGCCGAGCAGGCACGGCCGGCCGATCTGGCCGGAGCGCTTGAAGACGCCGTTGGAGCAGCTGCGCATCGGGAAGACCCGCAGCAGGATGTCGACGGTCTCGCGGATCGCCCAGGCGTGGCTGTAGGGGCCGAAGTAGCGGGTGCCCTTGCGCTTGGCGCCGCGGCCGACCATCACCCGCGGGAACTCGTCGCCCACGGTCACCGCGAGCCAGGGATAGGACTTGTCGTCGCGGTACTTCACGTTGAAGCGCGGGTCGAACTCCTTGATCCAGGAGTACTCCAGCTGGAGCGCCTCGACCTCGGTGTTGACCACCGTCCAGTCGACGCTGGCCGCCGTCGTGACCATGGTGGCGGTGCGCGCGTGCAGGTTGCCGATGTCCTGGAAGTACGACGACAGCCGGGCCCGCAGGTTCTTCGCCTTGCCGACGTAGATCACCCGGCCGCGGGCGTCGCGGAACCGGTAGACCCCCGGCTGGGTCGGGATCGACCCGGGCGCGGGACGGAACGACGCCGGCCCCGCGCTGTTGCGAAGACTCCGGCTGGGCACGCGTCAACCCTACGTTCGGCCGGGGACAGCTCAGCGGCGGCTCACGAGAGGTGCCATCGCGACCACGAGAACGGGGAGATGGTGATGGCGAAGTACCGTGCCGCCGGCTCCTTCGGCACGTCGAAGACGACGTCGCCGCGCAGGCACTTCCCCGCAAAGGCCTCCCTGGTCTGCGCGTAGACCTCGTCCGCCCTCCTGGCGTCGCCCTCCGGCGTCAGGGCAGTGTCGTCGGCGAGCTCGGCACGGAACTGGGACCGGAAGTTCCCCACCGGCTCGTGGAAGCCGTCTCCGAAGCTCCGCGTGAGGCACACCTTGACGTCGGCGGCCCACCAGGCTCCGGCGGCGGCGCGCCCGGGACGCTGCACGGGCCGCCACGCGAAGACCGTCGCGGTGCTGCCCGTCACCAGACGGGCCCGGTCCCCCAGCTGGTGGACCGGGCCGGCGTTCGGCGGCGGGCCGGTCGAGGAAGCCGTGGCCGTGGGCGCCTCGACCGTCGGGACGTCGGTCGTGGGGGCCCCCGACGTGGCGGCGACGGTCGTCGCGGACGGGGACGCGGTCGTCCCGGAGCGCGCCGAGTCCCCCTCCGGTGAGCTGCAGCCGGCGAGCAGGGTGAGGAACAGGGCCAGAGGAACAGCCCACGGCCGCCTCATGCCTCTGAGAGTCCTCCCCGCCGGGGCCGGTGACAAGGTCCGGTTGCGGCCGAGTGGGCGTCGGCGGTGAGCCGGACACGCCCTCCGCGAGGTCTTGGAGTTGTAACTGCAGTGATTTACTCTACTTATATGCGATGTCGTGACCCGTACGGGTATGCGCTGACCACCAGCCCTCAGGCGGCGTCGGCCTACTCGCAGGGGCTGCTGGACGTGCTGCGGCTGAAGTCCGGGGCGCTCCCCTCGCTGGCCGCGTCCATCGCCCACGACCCGACCTTCGCGCTCGGCCACGCGGCGCTGGCGCTGCTGGGGCACGAGCTGTGCGCGCAGGTCGACATCCAGGCCCGGCTGCGCGACGCCTCGCTGCACGCCGCCCGGGGCACCGAGCGCGAGCGCAGCCACGTGCACGCCGTGGTCCAGCACGTGGCCGGCGACTCACGACCGCTGGTGGCCCACCTGACCGCCTACCCGCTGGACGCGCTGCTGCTCTCGACGGCCGTGCCGACGATCGCCTTCGCCGGCGTGACCGAGGTGCCCGAGGAGGCGTGGTCGATCGTCGAGCGCGCGGCGCCGGCGTACGGCGACGACTGGTGGTTCACCGGGCTGCTGGCGTTCGTGCGCCAGGAGCAGGGCCGTTTCGACGAGGCGATGACGCTGTCCTGCGCCTCGCTGGCGCTGGAGCCGGGCGCGGGGCACTCGGCGCACGCGCGGGCGCACGCCCACTACGAGACCGGCGACCACGTGGCGGGGCTGGCCTGGATGGACGCCTGGGTGACCGGCGACGGCGCGTCGATCGACAGCATCAGCCACTTCGCCTGGCACGCGGCGCTCCACGAGCTGTCGCTCGGCGACCTCGACGCCGTACGCCGCCGCTACGACGGCCAGCTGCGCCCCGAGCACGGCCTGGGCTGCCGCGCGCTCGTGGACACCGGGTCGCTGCTGTTCCGCTGGGCGCTCACCCCGGACTCCGCCGACGTGCCGGGCCTGGAGCAGGTGGCCGCGCTGGCCGGCCGGGACGTCCTGGAGCGGCCGGCAACGCCCTTCCTGGCCATGCACAGCGCCGTGACGCTGCTCGCCCTCGACGACCGCCCCGGGCTGGACCGGCTGGCGCGGTTCGCCGACGCGCACGCCCACCCGACCCAGCGCGAGGTGGTGGCGCCGCTGGCCCGGGCGCTGGCCCGGCTGGCCTCCGGTCGGTACGGCGACGCCGCCGACGCCCTCGCCGCCCTGGCCTCCGGCGTGCCCCGGCTCGGCGGCTCGGACGCCCAGCGGGAGATCCTCGAGGAGACCCGGATCGCCGCGCTCGTGCGCGCCGACCGGCTCGACGAGGCCCGCGCGCTACTCGACGACCGCCTCGACCGGCGGCACTCGCCGCGCGACCGGCGGTGGCGCGAGACCTGCGTGGACCGGCACCTCCAGACCACGTAGGACCCGCGCGGCCGGCCCAGCCGCGTCAGGCCAGGCTGATCTCGTCGCCGGCGACGTTGATCTGGATCTCCTCCAGCGCGAAGGTCGCCGGACCCGCCTCGACGTCACCGTTCTCGATCGAGAACCTGCTGCCGTGGCACTCGCAGTTGATCGTGCCGTCGGAGACGCTCGACACCACGCAGCCCTGGTGCGTGCAGATCGCGGTGAAGCACTTGAACTCGCCCGCGCTGGGTTGGGTGACCACGACCTCCTCGTCGGCGAAGATCGCCCCGCCGCCGACCTCGATGTCGGCGGTGGTGGTGAGCGCGTCCCCGCTCCCGGACGCCGCGCTGCCCGCGCTCTTGGTGGGCGCCGTGCTCGACGTGGCCGCCGACGGGGTGGCCGAGCTCGACGCACCCGCCGGGTCGGAGGCGGTCCCCGGGTCGTCGCCGCCGCACGCGGCCAGCAGGGGTACGCCGACGCCGGCGGCCGCGAGGCCACCGAGGGTGCGCCGGGAGATCTTGTCGGTGGTCATGACGGCGGGTTCCTCTCGTCTGACTGGTCAGAACGGGTCGAACGGGTCGTTGAACGTGACACTACCCACGGCTCTCGTGACCTTCATGAGGGTCGCGTGCGAGTCCGGTGAGAGCTCTCTCATGAACGAGCGAGCGGGCCGGCGCGTTCAGTCAGGCGGACTTCCGGGCACTCCGCTTGGCCGGGGTCTTGCGCGCCGCGGCCTTCCTGGGCGTCGTGGTCGCCGCGCTCGAGACGGCCTTCTTGGCCGGGCCCCGGGCTGCGGGAGCGGACGCCGCGGGCCTCTTGCGGGCCGGCTGCTTGGCCTCGCGGCCGTCGAGGAGCGGCTTGAGGAAGGCTCCCGTGAAGCTGTCGGGGTGGTCGGCCACCTGCTCGGGCGTGCCCTCCGCGACCACCATGCCGCCGCGCGAGCCGCCCTCGGGACCCATGTCGACCAGCCAGTCGGCGGTCTTGATGACGTCGAGGTTGTGCTCGATCACCAGCACGGTGTTGCCCTGGTCGACCAGCCGACCGAGCACCAGGAGCAGCTTGCGGATGTCCTCGAAGTGCAGGCCCGTGGTCGGCTCGTCGAGGACGTAGACGGTGCGACCGGTGGAGCGCTTCTGCAGCTCGGAGGAGAGCTTGACCCGCTGCGCCTCGCCGCCGGAGAGCGTGGTCGCCGGCTGCCCGAGGCGGACGTAGCCGAGGCCGACCTCGACGAGCGTCTTCATGTGCCGGTTGATCGCCGGAACCGCGGCGAAGAAGTCGACCGCCTCCTCGATCGGCATGTCGAGGACCTCGGCGATGGTCTTGCCCTTGTAGTGGACCTCGAGCGTCTCGCGGTTGTAGCGGGCGCCGTGGCAGACCTCGCACGGGACGTAGACGTCCGGCAGGAAGTTCATCTCGATCTTGATGGTGCCGTCGCCGGCGCACGCCTCGCAGCGGCCGCCCTTGACGTTGAACGAGAACCGGCCCTGCTGGTAGCCGCGCATCTTCGCCTCGGGCGTCGAGGCGAACAGCTTGCGGATGTGGTCGAAGACCCCGGTGTACGTCGCGGGGTTGGACCGCGGCGTCCGCCCGATCGGCGACTGGTCGACGTGGATCACCTTGTCGACGTGGTCGAGCCCGGTGATCCGCTGGTGGCGGCCGGGGATCGTGCGGGCGCGGTAGATCTGCTTGGCCAGCGAGGTGTAGAGGATGTCGTTGACCAGCGTGGACTTGCCGGAGCCGGAGACTCCCGTGACCGCGACGAACAGGCCGAGCGGGAAGGTCACGTCGATGTTGCGCAGGTTGTGCTCGCGCGCGCCGACCACGGTGAGCTCGCGGCCGGTGGTTCGCGGACGGCGGATCGGCGGGACCGGGATCTCCCGGCGACCCGAGAGGTACTGGCCGGTGAGCGAGTCGGGGTGGCGCAGCAGGTCGTCGACGGTGCCGCTGTGCACCACCTGGCCGCCGTGCTCGCCGGCGCCGGGACCGATGTCGACGACCCAGTCGGCGGACTCGATGGTGTCCTCGTCGTGCTCGACGACGATGAGGGTGTTGCCGAGGTCCTTGAGCCGGACCAGGGTCTCGATCAGCCGCTGGTTGTCGCGCTGGTGGAGCCCGATCGAGGGCTCGTCGAGGACGTAGAGGACGCCGACCAGCCCCGCGCCGATCTGGGTGGCCAGCCGGATCCGCTGCGCCTCGCCGCCGGACAGCGACCCGGAGGGCCGGTCGAGCGAGAGGTAGTCGAGGCCGACATCGAGCAGGAAGTTGAGCCGCTCCTGGATCTCCTTGAGCACCCGCTCGCCGATCTGCCGCTCGCGCGCGGAGAGCTCGACCTCGCGCAGGTAGTCGGCGGTCTCGTTGATCGGGAGGGCGCAGACCTCGGCGATGTTCTTGCCGCCGGCGGCCAGGTCGCCCAGCGTCACCGCCATGCTGACCGGCTTGAGCCGGCTGCCCCGGCAGGCGGGGCACGGCACCTCGCGCATGAACCCCTCGAACCGCTCCCGGCTGGTGTCGGACTCGGCCTCGCGGTGGCGGCGCTCGATGTAGGTGCGGACGCCCTCGAACTCGGCCCAGTAGGCGCGCTCTCGGCCGTAGCGGTTGCGCGTCACGACGTGGACCTTGGTGGCGTGGCCGTCGAGGATGGACTTCTGGGCCTTGGCGGGGAGGTCCTCCCACGGGGTGTTGAGGTCGAAGCCGAGCTCGTCGCCCAGCGCGCCCATCAGCCGCAGGAAGTAGTCGGCCACGTGGGCCTGGCTCCACGGCTGGATCGCGCCCTCGCCGAGGGTGGCCTGCTGGTCAGGCACCACCAGCTCGGGGTCGACCTCCATGCGGGTGCCGAGCCCGGTGCACTCCGGGCAGGCGCCGAACGGGCTGTTGAACGAGAACGAGCGCGGCTCCAGCTCGTCGGTGTCGATCGGGTGGTCGTTGGGACAGGCCATCTTCTCGCTGAACTTCAGCTCGCGGCCCGGGTCCTTCGCGGGGAGGTCGACGAGGTCGAAGACGACGAGCCCGGCCGCGAGGTTGAGCGCGGTCTCGACGGAGTCGGTGAGACGCCGCTTGCTCGACGCCTTGACCGCGAGCCGGTCGACGACCACCTCGATGGTGTGCTTCTTCTGCTTGTCGAGCTTGGGTGGGTCCTCGAGCTGGTGGGTCTCGCCGTTGACCCGGGCGCGGGAGAAGCCCTGCTGCTGGAGCTGGCGGAACAGCTCGACGTACTCGCCCTTGCGGCCGCGGATGACCGGGGCCAGCACCTGGAACCGGGTGCCCTCCTCGAGGGCCATCACCCGGTCGACGATCTGCTGGGGCGTCTGCCGCTCGATCGGGCTGTGGCAGACCGGGCAGTGCGGCCGGCCCGCGCGCGCGTAGAGGAGGCGGAGGTAGTCGTAGACCTCGGTGATGGTGCCCACGGTGGAGCGGGGGTTCTTGCTCGTGGACTTCTGGTCGATCGAGACGGCGGGGCTCAGCCCCTCGATGAAGTCGACGTCGGGCTTGTCCATCTGGCCGAGGAACTGGCGCGCGTACGCCGACAGCGACTCGACGTAGCGGCGCTGGCCCTCGGCGAAGATCGTGTCGAAGGCGAGGCTCGACTTCCCGGACCCGGACAGCCCCGTGAAGACGATGAGGGAGTCGCGCGGCAGGTCGAGCGAGATGTCCTTGAGGTTGTGCTCCCGGGCTCCCCGGATGATGAGCTTCTCCTGCACCTGCGAGTCCTCGATCCCGTGCTCTGCGTCAAGGTGGCCGTTCGAACAAACGTTCGCAACCCTACCGGTCAGTGGCAAGCCGCCGCGCCGCGGAACCCACCGTTCTGCAGCCTCTCACGGGCCGCCGACAGTCCACTCCCGCGCGCGGTGGTACCGGACGTCGGCGCAGTTGTGCAGGATGAGCGCATGTCCGACCCCCACGTCGTCGAGCTGCTCGACTCCGGTACCCGTCGGCTGGTCCGGTCGGTCGACTCGCTGAGCGACGACCAGTGGCGGCAGCCGAGCCTGCTGCCGGGCTGGACCCGCGCGCACGTCGTCGCCCACCTCACCCTCAACGCCGAGGGACTCTCGGGAGCCGTGGAGGGCGTGCACGAGGGGCGGCCGGTGCCCATGTACGCCTCCGACACCGCGCGCGACACCGACATCGCGGAGCTCTCGACCACGTCTCCGTCGGTGCTCCGCGACCGGTTCCTCGCCTCGACCACCGTGATCGGCGAGTGGGTGGAGGAGCTCGCCGACAACCTCGCCGACCACGTCGTCGAGCGCACCCCGGGCGGCCGCTCGTTCGCGGCCGGCGAGGTCGGGCTGATGCGGACCCGCGAGGTCGAGATCCACCACGCCGACCTGGGGCTCGACTACACCGCGGCCGACTGGCCCACCGACTTCGTCGTCATGCTGCTGACCACCCGGTCCCTGCACCACGACGGACCCGGCTTCGTCGCACACGCCGGCGACCTCGACCGGTCGTGGACGTTCGGCTCCGGAGGTCCCACGGTGTCGGGCGCCGCCAGCGCTCTGGCATGGTGGGTGACCGGCCGGGGAACCGGCGACGGACTGACGAGCGACGACGGCCGGGTGCCGAGGATGGAGCCGTGGTGAGCAGCTACTCGGGCGAGGTCACCCCCGGCGGCCCGCCGGACACCCGCGAGCTCGACTCGCTGACCATCACCAAGGTCGCGGTCGACGAGAAGATGTCCAACAACTGCTACCTGCTGACCTGCAAGCACACCGGCGAGGCGGTGCTCATCGACGCGGCCGCGTCCTCCGACGTGCTCCTGCCGCTGGTCGGGTCCACTCCCCTGACCCACGTCATCACCACCCACCAGCACTGGGACCACCACCGCGCGCTCGCCGACGTGGTCGGGGCAACCGGCGCCGCCACCGTGGCCGGTGTGCCCGACGCCGAGGCCATCACGACCCAGACCGGCGTACCCATCGCCCTCGAGGTCGGGCAGGGCGACACCGTCCCGGTCGGCTCGTGCACGCTCGAGGTGATCGCCCTCGCCGGCCACACCCCCGGCTCGATCGCCCTGCTGTACGCCGACCCCGCGGGCCACCCGCACCTGTTCACCGGCGACTCGCTGTTCCCCGGCGGTGTCGGCAACACCTTCGGCGACAAGGCCGCCTTCGAGCAGCTCCACCGCGAGGTCACCACCAAGATCTTCGACCGGTTCCCCGACGAGACCTGGTTCTACCCCGGCCACGGCAACGACTCGACGCTCGGCGCCCAGCGGCCGCACCTCGACGAGTGGCGCGAGCGCGGCTGGTAGTCCGGCCGTTCAGCGGCCGGAACGCCGGCCGAGCGCCTGGCCCAGGTTCGCCAGCCACTCGATGAACCGGACGCCGGCGAACAGCGCCGCGGCCGCGCCGGCCACGGTCAGCGCCAGCCGCAGCTCGTCGTCCGACCGCCCCGTCCAGTCGGCCAGTGCGCCGGTGACCTTCCTCGCTCCGCTGCGTGCCATGTCCACCTCCCGGTGCTCATGGTGCACCTTCCGGGCCGCCGCCGCGACACAGTCTCCCTTCGGGTGTGATGCGGCGGGTCGACTTCGGGTACTTGTAGCGCGCGACCGGCGCAGTGCAGCGCGTCAGAGGGCGACGCAGCCGGGTCGGGGGGTGGTGTCATGCCCACGGACGACTTCCAGGCCGTGTGGGGGTTCGCGGGTGCCGCGGATGCGCACCTGGTGGCGCACGGTGCCGAGGTCACGCTCTGCAACCAGCCCGCGACCGGCCTCCCGGTCGTGGACGAGACCGCCCGCGCGGACGCCTCGATCTGCTGGGTCTGCCGGGCCACGGCGCAGATCTGACCGGCGCCGCCGCGACTCAGGGGTCCACCGGCGTCCGACGCCGGGCGGCGCGTAGGTACGCTGCCGCCCGTGCGGGGTGGGAGCATGCGTGGCTGACGCATCCCCGGCGCCGAGCACACCGTGGCGGCGCCGGATCGGCACCGCGCCCAAGACGTGGGTGATCGCGATGGCGGTCGGCGTCTGCCTCGGGTGGCTGCCGTTCGCGGCTCGGCCGCTGAGCCCCGACGAGGCGGGCTACCTCATCGTCGGGGGGCAGTGGGGCGAGGGGTCGAGCCTGTACGGCGACTACTGGGTGGACCGGCCGCCGGGGCTCGTCGCGATCTTCGAGCTGGCCGACGCCCTGGGCGGCACGGTGCCGCTGCGCCTGCTGGGCGCGCTCGCCGCGGTGCTCGCCGTGGTGCTGTCCGGCGTGCTCGGCCGGCTGGCGGCGCCCGAGCGGCGCTCGGCTCCCCTGCTGACTGCCGGTACGGCGGCGGTCTGCGTGGCCACCCCGCTGTTCGGCGGCAGCGTGGTCAACGGCGAGCTGCTCGGGCTGCCGTTCCTCCTGGCCGGGATGGCGGCGTACGTCGCCGCCGCGGCCAGCCCGTCCACGACCAAGGCGCTCGCGCTGAGCGTGGCAGCGGGGGCGGCCGGCGCCGCAGCCGTCCTCGTCAAGCAGAGCCAGGTGGACGTGTTCGTCCTGGCCACCGTCCTGCTGTTCACCTCGTCGGCGGCGCGACGCCGGCTGCCGTGGTTCCTGGTCGGTGCCCTCGGCACGGTCGCGCTGGCCGTCCTCGTCTCGTCGGCGCGCGGCACCGTCCCGGCCGACCTCTGGGATGCGGTGGTCACCTTCCGGGTGGACGCCTTCCGGGAGCTGGCGGGCGACAGCGGCAACGCCCCCAGCCGGCTCGCCGGGCTGGTCGGCGCCCTGGCCGGGAGCGGGCTCCCGCTCCTGGTGGCGGCGTTCGCCTGGAAGGGCCGCGGCGAGCAGTCCGCGCAGGGCCCGTGGACCGCGCCCGACCTGCGCCCCGCGGCGTACGCCGTGCTCACGGTCGAGCTGCTGGTGGCCGTGCTCGGCGGCAGCTACTGGCTGCACTACCTGATGGGCCTGGTGCCCGGGGCGGTGCTGGTCGCGGCGGCGTTCGCCCAGCGGCCCGCGCCGGTCACCCGGAGCATCGGCGCCGCGTTCGTGGTGGCGGGCATCTCCACCGCGGCGACCCTCGGCTGGGTGGCCGGGCACCCGATCGACCGGCCCGAGGAGCAGGCCATCGACTACCTCGACGCGCACGCCGAGCGCGGGGACACCGCGGTGGTGGTGCTCGGCGCGGCCAACGTCGTCCGCGACGCGCACCTCGAGGCGCCGTACCCCTACCTCTGGAGCCTCCCGGCGCGGGTCCGCGATGCCGACCTCGCCGAGCTGGTCGGCCTGCTGCGCAGCGACCGGCGGCCGGAGTGGGTGCTGGTCGCCGAGCGGTCGGTGCGCGACTGGGAGCTCGACTTCTCGAGCGCGCAGGCCGAGCTCGACGCCGACTACGAGCAGGTCGCCGAGGCCGGCAAGTTCACGATCTACCGGCTCGCCGCATGAGCCGACGCACCCTGGCGGTCTCGGCGTACGCCGTCGCCCTCCTGCTCTGGTGCTGGCTGGTCGGCATCCCCAACGACCCGATCGGCGTCGCGCTCTGGCTGTGGCTGCTCGCGATCTGCTGGCGGCTGGACTGGTGCTGGCAGTTCCCGAAGGACTGGTGGCCGTGGCTCGCCGCGCTCGCCTTCTACGGGCTGGCCCGCGGCCTCACCGACGATCTCGGCTTCACGCCCCACGAGGTCTGGCCGATCCGGGCCGACGAGTGGCTGGCCCGACTCTGGGGCGGCGACACGGTCCCGACGGTCGCGCTCCAGCGCCGGCTCTGCGCCGACGAGTGCGCCGGCATCGAGTCGCTGCACTGGTACGACTACCTCACCAGCGCCGTCTACGCCTCGCACTTCGTGGTCGGCCTCGGCCTCGCCGGCGTCCTGTGGCTGCGCAACCGCGCCGACTGGCTGTCGTGGATCCGGCGCTACGTGACGATCAGCTACCTGGCCCTGGTCGGCTACATCGTGTTCCCGATGGCGCCCCCGTGGATGGCCGCCCGGGACGGCCTCCTGCCGCCGCTGGTGCGGATGTCGAGCCGCGCGTTCTTCGACCTCGGGATCGAACGGACGACCATGGTCTTCGGCGGGCTGGCCAACAAGACCGCGGCCATGCCCTCCCTGCACTGCGGCTTCTCGTTCCTGATCGCCTTCTACGGGATCAGCAGGCTGCAGGGGTGGTGGCGCTGGTTGCTGCTCCTCTACCCGGCCGCCATGGCGTTCGCCTTGGTCTACTCCGCCGAGCACTACCTCATCGACGCGGTCATGGGCGGGGTGATCGCCGCGCTGGCGATGGCGATCGGGGCGGCCTGGGACCGGTGGCGGCCGCCGGAGGTCGTCGTGGGCCAGCAGCAACTCACCGTGATGTCGTCTTCTTGAGCGAGATCTCGCTCAGAAGTGAACATCACGGTGAGCTACATCGGCTGGCGGCGGCGTCAGCCCTGGGCGATCCAGTCGGTCCACTGGTGCTTCTTGCCCAGGTGGTCGAGGTACGGCTTGGCGTACTCGACGTACGGCTCGAGGTCCCCGGTGTTCATGGTCGAGACCGCGATCCGCACGGCGCCCGCCTCGAAGCAGCCGGCGCGCTTCTTCACGACGTACTGGAACCACCGCAGGTGGTGGCCCTTGTCGTGGACGATCCCGGCGTCGGCGACGCAGCGTCCCTCGGGCGAGTGGCCCCAGGCGGCGGTCGGCTGCTCGCGCCACGTGGCCACCTTGGCGAAGCGGTAGTCGCTCCAGAACTCCATGAAGTGGCCGTACTCGGCGCCCTTCCGGGTGGCGTCGGTGTCGATGAAGACGGACACGTTGCCGGTCGGGAAGTCGAAGACGCGCGGGTTGCCCGGGAAGGTCACCCGGACCACGAGCTTCCTGGCGGTGTTCTTGACCGTGACGGTCTTGATGTCCAGCTTGGCGTTCGCGACGTCGCCCGAGGCGTCGGTGAACTTCGCGGGGCTGGCCACGTCGGCGTGCGCGGGGGCGGCCAGGACGGTCGCTGGCGCCAGCAGCGCCAGCGCGAGGGTCGGGATCAGTCGCTTCATGGCGTAGAGACTGGCGGACGCGGTGTCCCGGGTCCGAGTGACACACGTCCTCGGCGCCGCCCGAGTTTGTCCCGTCAGTGGTACGTCGCGCGCACCACGTCGGTGACGGGCAGCGACTGGCAGGCCAGTCGGATGCCGTCGGCGAGGTCCTCGTCGTCGAGGACGTCGTTGTTGAGCATCTTGACGTCGCCCTCGAGCAGCCGCACCGCGCACGCAGAGCACTCGCCCTCCCGGCACGAGTACGGCGCCTTCACGCCCTTCGACTCCAGGTGCTCGAGGAGCTTGGTGGTCGGCGCCCAGTCGTCGTAGGTGTAGGTCTGCCCGTCGAGCTCGACCTCGAGCCGGACGTTGCCCTGCGGCGCGCCCTCGAGTGGCTCGTGCTCCTCCGGCGCCGGGCCCGGCTCGGGCTCACCCCCGGTGAAGGCCTCGTCGGAGTCCGCCTCCTCCAGCTCGTGCTCGGCCTCGGCCTGCTGCTCGGGGTCCCCGAACGGGTTGCCGCCCAGCGAGACGAACCTCTCCTGGTGCCGCCGCTCGCGTGGGAACTCGAGCTCGCGCAGCGCCGCGATCGTCAGCTTCATGAACGGCGCCGGACCGCACACGAACGCGTCGTAGGACGTGAACGGCTCCGTGAACGTCTTCATCTGCTCCTGCGTGGGCAGCCCCTGCACCGACTCGAGCCAGTGCACGACCACCAGCCGGTGCGGGAACTCGGCGGCCAGGGCCGCCAGCTCGGAGGCGAAGATCACCGACTGCTCGTCGCGGTTGGCGTAGAAGAGGACGATCCGGCCGCCGCCGTGGGCCAGCGCGGTCCGGGTGATCGACATGACCGGTGTGATGCCGCTGCCCCCCGCGAACAGCAGCAGGTCGGCGTCCAGGTCGGCCGGGGTGAAGATCCCCGACGGCGGGAGCACCCGGATCGTCGAGCCCTCGCGCAGGTGGTCGCAGATCCAGTTGGAGGCGTAGCCGTCGGCGGTCCGCTTCACGGTGACCGTCAGCGGCCCGCCGTCGTGCGGCGAGGACGACAGCGAGTAGCAGCGTGCCGCCACGCCCGTCTGGTCGCTGGGCACGGCCAGGGTCAGGAACTGCCCGGGCTTGTAGTCGAACTCCGCCTCGGCCCCCTCGGGCACCGCGAACGACACGGAGTGCGCGTCCGCGGTCTCCTCCACGACCCCCACCACGTGGAGGTCGTACGACGTTTCGCTCATTGAACCGAAATCATGTCAGTAGCCGTCCTCGGCGCCAATGGGCACCTCCCCCTGACGGACGGCAGCCTCGATGCTGGCGGACAGCCGGGGGCACGCCGGGTGCGACTCGCGGCCCGGCGAGCGGCGGCTCAGCTCGGGGCAGTGCGCGCGCGCCTCGGCGGTCCACTGGATCGACGTGTGGTGGTCGCTGTTCTTCTTCACCCCGACCCGCGCGAGGCAGTCGAGGCAGGCCACCTCGACCAGGCGCGCAGAGGTGTAGAGCCGCTGGTCCTCCAGCGTGTCGGCGCTGGTCGGGACGAAGGAGGGCATCAGGCGTCCGCCGTCGCCTCGGCCTCGCCCCGCAGCCGGAGGTTCTCGGCGACCTCCTCCTGCCAGTACTCGTTGGCCTTGGTGGTGTCGACCTCGAACTCGAACCGGTCGACCATCTCCGGGACGACGTCCGACAGGTCGACGTAGAACTGCTCGTACCAGCGCCGCAGCTGGTAGACCGGGCCGTCCTCCTCGCACAGGAGCGGGTTCTGGACGGGCACCTTGTTCTTCCAGATGTGCACGTCCTGGAGGAACCCCTCGCCGAACATCGTGGCGTACTTCTTGGCGATGTAGGCGGCCGTGTCGTCGTCCAGCCCCTCGGGCTTCTTGACCGTGATGCCGTACTGCAGCGTGAACGAGTCGGGGCCGGTCGGGATGTGGCAGTTGATGAGGATGACCTCGGTCTCGAAGCCCTTGTAGTCGACGTCGAGCCAGTTGATCATGTACGCCGGTCCGTAGTACGTCGCCTCGGACTTCAGGAACAGGTCCGGGCTGCCGTAGCCGCCGGCCTTGTCGGGGCGGCCCTTCGACTCCATGAACTGGGTGGCCTGGGTGCCCTCGAAGACGTTGCGGAAGCTGGTCGGGAACGAGAAGTGCACGTAGTAGAAGTGCGCCATGTCCACGACGTTGTCGATCAGCTCGCGGCAGTGCGAGTCGGTGATCGGCACGACCTCCCAGGACCAGTCGGTGTACTCGCCCTCGGCCACGCCCGGCAGCACCGGCGGCAGGATGTCCATGTCCGGCTCGGAGCCCTCGGTGTCGTGCCAGATCAGCAGCTGGCCGTTGCGGATCACGACGGGGTACTTCACCGTCCGGGCCCGCAGCGGCACCCGCCGCGCGTACGGGATCTGCTTGCACTTGCCGTCGCCGCCCCAGCGCCAGTCGTGGAACGGGCAGGCCACCTCGTCACCCTTGACCGAGCCCTGGGTCAGGTCGCCGCCCATGTGCCGGCAGTAGCCGTCGAGCACGTTCAGCTCGCCCTTGCTGTCCTCCCAGACGACGAGCCTGCCGCCGAAGGCCTCGATCCCGTGCGGCGTGCCGTCCCGGAAGCTGTCCGCCAGCCCGAGGCAGTGCCAGCCGCGGGCGAACCGCTCCGGCGGCGTGCCGTGGTCCAGCATCCGTGTGTCGCTCATCAGCGTTGCCTCCACTCGGTCATCGACAGCGTGCAGAGCTCTTGGCTCCAGACTAGAACACGTTATAGTTTTGCGCCATGCGCATCGCCCTCGATCCCGAGCAGGTCGCCCTCAAGGAGGAGCTGCAAGGCTACTTCTCCGAGCTCGTGACGCCGGAGGTGAAGGCGGGGCTGGCGTCGGCCTCCGGCGAGTTCGGCGACGCCGGCGCCTACAAGAGCGTGATCAAGCAGCTCGGCACCGACGGGTGGCTCGGCATCGGCTGGCCCCAGGAGTACGGCGGCCAGAACCGCTCCATGGTCGATCAGCTGATCTTCACCGACGTGGCCGCGGACTTCGGCGTACCGATCCCCTACCTGACGCTCAACACCGTCGGGCCGACGATCATGCGCTACGGCACCGAGGAGCAGAAGGCGTACTTCCTGCCGCGGATCCTCGCGGGCGACCTGCACTTCTCGATCGGCTACTCCGAGCCCGGCTCCGGCACCGACCTGGCATCGCTCAAGACCAGGGCGGTCCGCGAGGGCGACGAGTGGGTGATCAACGGGCAGAAGATGTGGACCTCGCTGATCCAGTACGCCGACTGGATCTGGCTGGCCTGCCGCACCGACCCCGACCTGCCCCGCCACAAGGGGCTCTCGATGATCCTGGTGCCGACCGACGTGGCCGGCTTCTCCTACACGCCCGTCCACACGGTCGCCGGGGTGTCGACCAGCGCGACGTACTACGAGGACGTGCGCGTCCCCGCGTCGAACCTGGTCGGAGAGCTCAACGGCGGCTGGCCGCTGATCACCAACCAGCTCAACCACGAGCGGGTCTCGCTCACCTCGTCGGCGCCGCTGACCATGTCGCTCAAGCTGGTCCGCGAGTGGGCGCAGCAGACCAAGGCCCCGAACGGGTCGCGGGTG
Organism: uncultured Actinomycetota bacterium; assembly: GCA_963791175.1. Classification (GTDB taxonomy): domain Bacteria; phylum Actinomycetota; class Actinomycetes; order Propionibacteriales; family Nocardioidaceae; genus Nocardioides. The sequence continues at coordinate 1,817,333 of CAWBRC010000001.1, read as the reverse complement.
ATCGACACCGAGTGGGTGCAGATCGCGCTCGGCCGGGCCCACGCCAGGATCACCGCGCTCACCCTGATCAACTGGAAGCTGGCCTCCGACGCCGACCGCGACGTGGCGCTCTCCCCCGCCGAGGCGTCGGCGACCAAGATCTACGGCTCCGAGCTGGCCACCGAGGTCTACCGCTCGCTCATGGAGGTGGTGGGGCCGAACGCCGGGATCACCGGCGCCTCCGACGGCGCGGTGCTGGCGGGCCGGATCGAGCGGTACTACCGCAGCGCGCTCGTGATGACCTTCGGCGGCGGCACCAACGAGATCCAGCGGGACATCATCGGCTACGTCGGGCTGGGCCTGCCGGCGGCCAAGCGCTGACCCTGATCGAAAAGCAACTTTCCTTTACCTTGTCGGCATCGCGCGGAGAGATGATCAAGTAAATGGACTTCACGTTCACCCCGGAGCAGGACGAGGCGGCGGCGCTCGCCGCACGGATCCTGGCGGACCGCGCGACCAACGAGCGGATGAAGGCCGTCGAGGCCGACGGCTCCCGCTTCGACCACGAGCTGTGGCAGGACCTCGCCGACGCGGGGCTGCTGGGGCTCAACATCCCGGAGGAGTACGGCGGCGCCGGGCTCGGCCTCGTCGAGCTGTGCCGGGTGCTGGTGGAGGTGGGCCGGACGGTCGCGCCGGTCCCCCTCGCCGGGCACGGGCCGGCCGCCTCCTTCCTGGCCGAGCTCGGCAGCCCCGACCAGAAGGGGCGCTGGCTGCCTGGCGCCGCGACGGGCGAGCGCGTGCTCACCGCCGCGGTGGCCGAAGATCGCGCGTTCGCCCCCGAGCGGCCGACCACGGTGGCGGCACCGGACGGGGACGGCTACCGGCTGACCGGCAGCAAGGCCGTCGTCCAGGCCGGCCCGGACGCGAACCTGTTCCTCGTGCCGGCGGACACCGCGACCGGCGTCGGCGTCTTCATCGTCGAGCCCGGCGCCGGGGGGCTGACGGTCACCGCGCAGACGTTCTCGGACCGCGACGCGGTCGCCCGGCTCGACCTCGAGGGCGTGCGCGTGGGCCCCGACGCGCTGGTCGGCGCGGCCGACGGGGCCGCGTACGCCCGGCTCCGGCACCTGCTGCTGCTGGCCGCGTCCGCCGAGCAGCTCGGCATCTGCGAGGGCGCGCTCGCCCTCACCGCGTCGTACGCGAAGACGCGCGAGCAGTTCGGCCGCCCGATCGGCACCTTCCAGGCGGTCTCGCAGCGGCTGGCGGACGGGTACATCGACACGCTCGCGCAGCGGCTGACCCTGTGGCAGGCCGCCTGGCGGCTCGAGGAGGGGCTGCCGGCGGACACCGAGGTGGCGGTGGCGAAGCTGTGGGCCGCCGACGCCGGGCACCGGATCGCGCACACGACCGTGCACGTGCACGGCGGCGTCGGGATCGACCTCGACGGCGAGGCGCACCGCTACTTCACCTCGGCCAAGCGCTACGAGTTCCTGCACGGCGGCGCGACCGAGCAGGCGCTGCACGTGGGCCGCACGCTCGCCGCCGAGCCCGCCTGATGGCCGAGACCGTCCAGCAGCTGCTGCGCGAGCGCGCCGCGGACGACCACGTCGGGGTCAAGTACGGCGACCGCACGTGGACCTGGCGCGAGCACCTGGCCGAGGCCACCGGTGAGGCGTCCGCGGTCATCGCCCTCGCCGACCGGGACCGTCCCCTCCACGTCGGAGTCCTCCTCGGCAACACCCCGGAGATGCTGCGGTCGATGGCCGCCGCGGCGCTCGGGGGCTACGTGCTGGTCGGGCTGAACACCACCCGGCGCGGCCCGGCCCTGCTCGCCGACCTCCGCCGGGCGGACTGCCAGCTGGTGCTGGTGGACGCCGAGCACGCGCCGCTGCTCGACGGGCTCGACCTCGGGGACGTGCGCGTCGTGGACGTCGCCGGGCTGGAACCCGGTGGCGAGCTGGTCCCGCACGCCGAGGTCGGCGCGATGGACACGTTCATGATGATCTTCACCTCCGGCACCAGCGGTGAGCCGAAGGCCGTGCAGGTGCCGCACATCTTTCCGGTCTTCTCCGGCGGCCACCTGGTCGACCGGTTCGCGATCACCGCCGACGACGTCTGCTACGTCTCGATGCCGCTGTTCCACTCCAACGCGGTCGTGGCCGGCTGGGCCGTGGCGGCCTCGAGCGGCGCCGCGATCGCGCCGGCCCGGTTCTCGGCGTCGCAGCTGCTCGACGACGTCCGGCACTACGGGGCGACGTACCTCAACTACGTCGGGAAGCCGCTCGCCTACGTGCTCGCCACTCCCCCGCGCGACGACGACGCAGACAACCCGCTCCGCGTCGCGTTCGGCAACGAGGCGAGCGACCGCGACATCGAGGAGTTCGCGCACCGGTTCGGCTGCCACGTGATGGACGGCTTCGGCTCGACCGAGTCCGCGGTCATCGTGACCCGGACCGAGGGCACACCCCGCGGGTCGATCGGCCAGGGCTTCGACGGCGTGGCCATCTACGACGCCGAGACGCTCACCGAGTGCGCGGTCGCCGAGTTCGACGACGACGGCCGGCTGGTCAACGCGGACAAGGCCATCGGCGAGCTCGTGAACACCCAGGGCGGCGGGATGTTCCAGGGCTACTACAACGACGCGGCCGCGAACGACGAGCGGATGCGGCACGGCATGTACTGGTCGGGCGATCTCGCCTACCGCGACGCCGACGGCTGGATCTACCTGGCCGGCCGCACCGCCGACTGGCTGCGCGTCGACGGCGAGAACCTCGCCGCCGCCCCCATCGAACGCATCCTCCAACGCCTTCCCGCCGTCGCCCTGGTCGCCGTGTACGCCGTACCCGACGACAACGTCGGCGACCAGGTGATGGCCGCGCTCGTCCTGCACGAGGACGCCACCCTCACCCCCGCCGAGCTCACCGACTTCCTGGCCACGCAGGCCGACCTCCCCACCAAGGGCTGGCCGCGCTACGTCCGCATCGCGCCCTCCCTGCCCTCCACCGCCACCAACAAGGTGCTCAAGCGCGAGCTGATCAAGCAGGGCGCCACCGCGGCCGACGGGGTGCTGTGGGTCCGCGAGGAGCGCGGGACGGCGTACGCCGTCGACTGAGCCCGCCTCAGGCGCTCTCGATCACGGCCAGGGTGCACCGCGAGATGCACACGAGCCGGTCCCGGTCATCGACGATCCGGACCTCCCAGACCTGGCTGCGCCGGCCCAACGAGACCGGGCGGGCGGTGCCGGTGACCCAGCCGTCGGTGACCGGGCGCAGGTGGTTCGCGTTGATCTCCATGCCCACGCAGGCCTTGCCGGGTTCGGCGACGAAGGTGGCCGCGCAGCTGACCAGGGACTCGGCGAGCAGCACCGAGGCGCCGCCGTGCAGGATCCCGAACGGCTGGCGGGTGCGGTGGTCGACCGGCATCCGGCCGACCAGGTGGTCGGCGCCGACCTCGGTGAACTCGATGCCGAGGTGGCCGATCGAGCACCCGGCGGCCATCTCGTTGGCCAGGGCGAGGTCAGGGGTGCCGTGCCAGATCGCGCGATCGGCTTCGAGGAGTCGGGACATGCATCCATGCTCCCGACCCGACGCGCCGGGCGCAGCCGTGGAACTACCGCACTTGCCCCAGGTCCGCCCGGTCCCGGATCGAGAACCCGTCGACGTCCCGCACCAGGGCGTGGAGCACGTCGCGGGCGTCGAACGCCTGCCCCGGGGCGAGCGCGCCCGCGCCGTGGTGCCGGCCGTCGAGCAGGCGGACGACACCCTCGCAGACGATCGGGGCACTCACGGCGTAGATGTCGCGTCCGCTCACGCCGAGGGACCGCACGTCCGCGCCCCGACGTACGACGACGTCGACGGCGAACAGCTGGGAGGAGCGGCCGCGCTCGTCGGCCGAGGTGGGTGGCGGGGTGCCCCCGTCCCGCAGCTCCTGCAACGGGGCGGTGTTGAGGTAGGAGTACAGGTCGCCCACGTCGAGGTGCCTGCCGATCGTGCAGGTCTCGGAGAAGGGCAGCTCGACCACGTCCTGCTCGCCGAGCGGCGGCGGGTAGCTCCACGTGCGGGCGCCGGGTTCGGTGAGCGGCACGAGCCGGCCGTCCCGGATCACCTGGCGCGTCGCGGTGTTCCGGGCCCCCGTGACGCGCGTGCCGGTGGTGGGCCACCAGTGGTCGAGCCCGATGGCCACCTCGACCTCGTCGGCCCGGACGTCACCGTCGAGCGCCGCGGTGACGACCAGGTCCGCGAGCCCGCCGTAGAAGGCCATGGCCGGGATCACGGAGACGTCGCCGTCCCGGGCCGGCCGGTCGAGCTCCCGGTAGAGCTGGGCCACCGACGGCTGTTCGGCCGTGACGTCCAGGTAGTGGGCGCCGGCCGCGACGGCAGCGCGCGCCAGCGGCAGGCCGGTGTCGAGGAACGGGCCCGCACAGTTCACGACGACGTCGACACCGGCCAGCGCCCGTCGCAGCGCACCCGGGTCGTCGACGGCGGCGATCCGTCGTTCCAGCTCGCGGTGCCGCGGCCCGACCGACGCCAGGCGCTCGGCGCTGCGACCGGCCAGCACCGGCGTGAGCCCGCGGGCCAGGAGCTCGCCGACGACGAAGGCGCCGGTATGACCCGCGGCGCCGTAGACCAGGACCCGTCCAGTGGTGTTCACGAGCACCATCGTGCTGGTCCGCGGATCGGTGGACGAGCGTCTGGAACGACACCATGCGTACACTTTCGGACATGCCTCGCATCGGCCTCGCCATGCACGACTCGGTGATGCTCTACGAGATCGCGATCGCCGCCGAGGTCCTGGGGGTCGACCGGTCGGAGCTCTCGCCGACGGGTGAGTGGTACGACCTCGTCGTCTGCACCGCCGACGCAGAGCGCCACCCGTGGCTGGCCCACCTCCCCACCGCCGGCTACGCGGAGCTGGCGCGCGTGGACACCGTGGTCGTGCCGTCGGTCGACGACCTGGACGCGGCCCCGGACCCGGCCCTCGTCGCGGCGCTGCGCGATGCGCACGCCGCCGGTGCGCGCATCGCCTCCCTGTGTACCGGCGCCTTCGTGCTCGCCGCTGCCGGCCTCCTCGACGGACGCGTCGCCGCCACCCACTGGATGCACGCGGACGAGCTCCAGGCCCGGTGCCCGCGCACCGAGGTCCGGGCCGACGTCCTGTACGTCGACGAGGGCGACGTCCTCACCTCCGCAGGCAAGACGGCGGCCCTCGACCTGTGCCTGCACCTCGTCCGCCGCGACCTCGGCGCCAGCGCGGCGAACGGTCTGGCCCGGCGGCTCGTGGCGCCTGCCCACCGGAGCGGCGGGCAGGCGCAGTTCATCTCGGCCCCGGCCGAGCCCCGGCACTCGGACAGCCTCGGGCCTGCGCTGGAGTGGGCGCGCGCCCGACTGCACCAGCCGCTCACGGTCCGCGAGCTCGCCGACCGCGCCGGGCTGAGCACCCGGCAGCTGTCTCGACGGATGCAGGCGGAGCTGCGCACCGGGCCGCTCCGGTGGCTGCACCAGCAACGCGTCGCCCGCGCCCAGGAGCTCCTCGAACGGACCGACGCCGGCATCGACCAGATCGCGCACAGCTGCGGCCTGGGCACCGCCGCCACCCTGCGCCGGCACTTCCACCGGGCCGTCGGCGTACCTCCCAGCGCCTACCGGGCCACCTTCAGGCTGGCGGACTGAGCGACCGGAGGCCCGCCTACGATGCCGAGGCATGTTTCGGGCCGCGTCGCGGTTGGGTGGTCATGACCTCGCGCGAGCTGCACCCGTTGCTGCGCAGCCGGTTCAGCCCGCTGACCTTCGACGAGGAGGTCGTCATCGACGTCCAGGAGGTCGACCTGCTGCTCGAGGCGGCCCGCTGGTCGCCGTCGGCCGGCAACTCGCAGCCGTGGTCGTTCGTGACCGCCGTGCGCGGGAGTCGCGAGCACGGGTTGGTCACGCGTCGCCTGGCGCCGAGCTCCGCGCGGTGGGCACCCACCGCGAGCCTGCTGGTGGTCAACATCGTGCACCTGTACGTCGACGACTCCGACCTGGAGTTCTCCGAGTTCGCCGACTACGACCTCGGCCAGGCCGTGGCGCACATGACGCTGGAGGCCCAGGCGCTCGGCTACGCGTGCCGCCAGTTCCGCGCGTTCGACCTCGACGGGCTCACCGGGGACCTCGCCCTGCAGCCGGGCTGGCAGATCCGCTCGATGACCGCCATCGGCCGGGCGTCGGGCACCGCGCCGCCCCGCCAGCGGCGACCACTGGCGGAGCTGCGGCACGACGCACATCGGGCACCCTGACGGGACGGCCCCTCACTCGTCCGCGAACACGCGCCTGGTCTCGGTGATCCGGTCGGGCCTGCGCAGCACGAGGACGACCAGGTACGCGATGCCGATCACCATCCAGATCGCGGCCGCCGGGCCGGCGTACGACAGCGGCTCGGGCAGCGGGCTGATGAAGCTGAAGACGGGGATCCCGGCGCCGGCGCAGAAGGCGGGGATGAAGGCCAGGGCGCCCAGGACCGGGATCAGCCCGTGCAGCCACCAGCTGAACTCCTCGCGACGGTGGCGCAGGAAGTAGAAGATGCACGCGACGTTCAGGAGGATGTACATCGGCGCGAAGATGTCGACCAGGATCGTGGCGAGGATGACGAACCCCGTGTAGGGGTCGTACTGGTTCCCGAGCCAGAGGGCCACCCCGATGCTCACCACGAGCTGGGTGACCAGGGCGAGCATCGGGGACCCACGGGTCAGGACGCCGTACTGGGTCGGCAGCAGCCGGATCCGGCCCATCGAGAACAGCGTGCGCGTCGAGGAGTTGTTGGCGGCGTTCTGATTGGCGATCACCGAGTTGATGAGCGCGATGAAGACCAGCACGAAGCCGACCGTGCCCCAGGCGTCACGGGCCAGCAGGTTCTGCCAGGGGTTGCCGTCGCCCGCGCCGACGAACTCGGTCATCTTCTCCGGCCCGAAGGTGATGGTGCTCGCGTAGGTGTTGAGGAGGTAGAACACCCCGATCCCGAGGCACGAGAAGATGATCGCCAGGTTGACGGTGCGGTGCGGCTCGTGGGCCTCCTCGGCGATCGGCGCCGCCTCCTCGAAGCCGATGAAGGCGAGGATCGTGAAGATCGAGCCCACGATCACCCCGGAGAACCCGGAGTAGTCGGAGTTGTTGGCGTACTCCGTCCCGAAGACCTTGAGCGTGTTGTCGCCGCCCGCCTGGACGATCAGGGTGAGCGAGAGCGCGACGAACACGAGGATCTCGAACGCACCCAGCAGTACGCCGGTCCCGGTCGAGGCCTTGATGCCGCGGTAGCCCAGCACGAACACCAGCAGGCAGACGAGCACGGTCCAGACCCACCACAGGTCCGCCGACCAGCCCCACTCGGCGTTGGTCGTGCCGGCGACCACGAAGCCCATCTGGAGCGCGAGGAACGGGCCGCCGACGAGGATCCCGAGCAGGAACCCCCACCCGACCAGGAAGCCCAGCGCCGGGTGGATGCCGTTGCTGACATAGGTGTAGAACGAGCCCGCGGTCGGCATGTGCTTCGACAGCTGCCCGATCGAGACGGCCGCCAGCAGCGAGGCCACGAGCGCGAACAGCACCGACAGCGGCGCACCACCGCCGCTGAAGGCGATGCCCGCCGGGATCGAGAAGGCGGTGGCGATCGCCGGCGCCATGAAGGTGATCGACTGGAAGAGCACCCCGCCGAACCCGACGGCACCCTTGCGCAGCTCCTGGGTCCGGTCCGCACCGGTCATGTCGGCCATCGCGCCTCCCGCGAGATCAGGCCCCGAATGAAACGCCGATCGACTCTAGACCCGCTGGGTCCGGTACGTCGACGGTCGGCGTACGCCCTCGCGCGCCACCGCGCGGGGTCGTGTAGAACACGAGGGTGACCGCGAGGCGATGGCCGCGCTGGTCGGAGCTCCAGCCCGTCCTCCGTCCCGCCCGGGCGCACCTGCCCGGGCCCGAGCGCCGGCTCGCCCGGGCCGCCTCGGTCGCCGACCTCCGCCGGCAGGCGCGCCGACGCGCGCCGCGCTCGGTCTTCGACTACACCGACGGCGCGGCCGGCGAGGAGATCGGCCTGCGCCGCTCGAGGCAGGCCTACGAGCGGGTGGAGTTCCGCTCACGGGTGCTCCGCGACGTCTCGGCCGTGGACACCTCGACGACCATCCTCGGACGGCCGTCCGCGCTGCCGCTCGTCTTCGCCCCGACCGGCTTCACCCGGATGATGCACACCGAGGGAGAGCCCGCTGTCGCCCGCGTGGCCGAGCGGGCCGGGATCCCGTACGCACTGTCCACCATGGGCACCACCTCCATCGAGGACCTCGCCGGCGCGGCGCCCGGCGGCCGGCGGTGGTTCCAGCTGTACCTCTGGCGGGACCGGGAGGCGAGCCGGGACTTCGTCGCGCGTGCCGACGAGGCGGGCTACGAGGCGCTGGTGCTCACCGTCGACACCCCGGTGCCCGGCGCGCGGCTGCGCGACGTGCGGAACGGGCTGACCATCCCGCCGACGCTGTCGCTGCGGACCTTCGCCGAGGGAGCGCTGCACCCCGCGTGGTGGTTCGACCTGCTGACGACCGAACCCCTGGAGTTCGCCTCACTCACCCACTCCGACGGCACGGTCGCGGAGCTCGTCGCCCGGATGTTCGACCCGTCGATCACCATGTCCGACCTGACCTGGCTGCGCTCGGTGTGGCCGGGGTCGCTGGTGGTCAAGGGCGTCCAGGACGTGGAGGACGCCCGCGCGGTGGTCGACGCCGGCGCGGACGCCGTCGTCGTCTCGAACCACGGGGGTCGCCAGCTCGACCGTGCGGCCACTCCGCTGGAGGCGCTGCCGGAGGTGGTCGACGCGGTGGGCGACCGGGCCGAGGTGTACGTCGACGGCGGCATCCTCTCCGGCAGCGACCTCGTCGCCGCGGTCGCGCTCGGCGCCCGCGCCGGGCTCGTCGGCCGCGCGTACCTCTACGGGTTGATGGCCGGTGGCGAGCGCGGGGTGCAGCGGGTCGCCGACATCCTGCGGGCGGAGGTCGCCACGACGCTGGCGCTGCTGGGGGTGACCCGCGTCGAGCACCTCACCCGCGACCATGTCCACCTGCGCGGCGGCTGAGGTAGTTTCCGCGGATGGAGGTCATCGAGTTCACCCCGACTCGTGAGCAGCTCGTGTACACGTTCGGGGGCGCTCCCCCGGCCATGCGGATCAAGCCCGGGACGGCGCTCCGGCTCTGGTCCGAGGACGCCTTCAACGGTGTCCTGCGCAGCGTCGACGACCTGTCGAGCGAGAAGGTCGACCTGCGCTTCGTCAACCCGCAGACCGGCCCCTTCCACGTCGAGGGCGCCGAGCCCGGCGACACGCTGGTGCTGCACCTCGTCTCGCTCGAGCCGGCGCGCGAGTACGGCGCCTCGGCCGCGATCCCGTTCTTCGGCGGCATGACGAGCACCGACCGGGTGGTGACGCTGCAGGACCCGCTGCCCGACACCACCTGGATCTACGAGCTCGACCGGGACCGTGGCACGGTGTCGTTCGCGGCCCGGCACAGCGAGCACCGCATCGAGCTGCCGGTCGAGCCGATGCTCGGCACCGTCGGCGTCGCGCCCGCCGGTGGCGAGGTCCGCTCCTCGCTGGTCCCGGAACGGTTCGGCGGGAACATGGACACCCCCCAGATGCGGGCCGGGGCGACGGTCTTCCTCGGCGTCAACGTCGAGGGCGCGATGTTCTCGATCGGCGACGGCCACTACCGCCAGGGTGAGGGCGAGGCCTGCGGTACGGCGGTCGAGGGGGCGATGACGACCACCCTCATCGTCGAGCTGATCAAGGGCGCCGCCCCGGGGTGGCCCCGGCTCGAGGACGGCACGCACTGGATGACCGTCGGCTCGAGCCGCCCCATGGAGGACTCGTGGCGGATCGCCAACGCCGAGCTCGTGCACTGGGTCGCCGACCTCTACGGCCTGCACACCATGGACGCCTACCAGCTCTGCTCGCAGATCGCGGAGGTGCCGGTCGCCAACGTCGTCGACGCGAACTACAGCGTGGTCGTGAAGGCGGCCAAGGCGCTGCTGCCGCAGGTCGACGCGTACGACGGCATCCACGCCGACCTCGTCGCCCGGGCCCGCTCGCTCCTCTGAACCCGAAAGGCCACCCATGGATCTCCAGCTCACCGGCAAGCGCGTTCTCGTCACCGGCGGCAGCCGCGGCATCGGTCGAGCCATCGTCGAGGCGTTCGTCGCCGAAGGTGCGACGGTCGGCTTCTGCGCCCGCAGTCCCGAGGAGGTCCCGGGGGCCACCGGCTCCGCCGTCGACGTCGGCGACGGCGACGCGCTCGCGGCGTGGGTGGAGCAGTCCGCCGACGCGTTCGGCGGGCTCGACGTCGTGGTCGCCAACGTCAGCGCCCTCGCCATCCCCGACACCGAGGAGAACTGGCAGGCCAGCCTCAACGTCGACCTGATGCACACGGTCCGCCTGGTCCGCGCCGCCACGCCGCACCTCGAGAACAGCGCCGACGCGTCCATCATCGCGATCTCCAGCGTGTCCGGCCGCGAGTCGGACTTCGCTTCCGGTCCCTACGGCACCGCCAAGACCGCGATCATCGGGTTCATCAACGGCCTCGCCCTCCAGCTCGCCGAGAAGGGCATCCGCGCCAACACCGTCTCGCCCGGCAACACTTACTTCGAGGGCGGCGTCTGGGCCGGCATCGAGTCCGGCAACCCCGACCTGTTCGAGATGGCGGTCGGCCTGAACCCGACCGGACACATGGGCACCCCCGAGGAGGTCGCGGCGCCCGTCGTGTTCCTCGCCAGCCCGGTGGCGAAGCGGATCAGCGGCACCAACCTGGTGGTCGACGGAGCGCTCACGCGCGGCATCCAGCTGTAGGCCCTAGGCCGCGCCGTACGCGGTGAACCCGCACCAGTTGACGAGATCGGCCGCGTCGTCGAGGTCCAGGGAGGCCCGTGCGGCGTGCAGCGCCTCGGCCAGGGTGGACTCGCCCCGCAGCTGCTCGTGGACCCGCACCATGAACCGCGCCGTCGCCTCGTCGGGGACCAGCTGGGTGCTGCCCAACACCCCGGCCGTCCCGCGCGCGATCAACGCGCTCACGAACCCCAGCAGCTCACCACCCTGGTAGGCGATGTCAGCAGACGACTCGCAGGCAGCCAGCACGACGCGGTACGGCGCGAGGTCACGCAGCTCGAGCTCCTGCACGGTGAGGTAGCCGTCGCTGAGGCGGAGCCCGGAGAACATGGGGTTGTCTGCCCGAACCGTTCCGTGGCAGGCGAAGTGGGCGGTGGTGGCATCCTCCAGTGCCTCGGCGACCCTGCGGACGGTGCTCTCAGCCGGGCCCAGCACCTCACTGTGGACGTGGATGCGTCCCAGGCGCTGCACTTCTTGCTCGGCGGCGGCGAGCCCCGGGCCCGCCGCGAGGACCACCTTCCCCGAGGCAGGGCGAGCGCGTTGCCGGGCACCGGCCCAGAAGGACGCCGACGGGCTCAGGGAGACCGGCGCGTCCACCAGGGCCGACCACGGGACGGTCTGGAGGACGTCGACGGGAACGATCACCGCCTCTTGGTCGGGCGGCAGAGCGAGCGGCTCGACGAGGATCTTGCGCAGGCGGGCCACCCGCTCCAGTACGAGCGGGACGAGCTTGGCGCCGGTCGGTCTGCCGATGCGACGCACGAGTGTGCGGAGCAGGAAGGCGAGCGGCTCGAGCTCGTCGCGCACGATCCCGACCGGGGCCACGCTCAGCACGTCGACCCGGGTTCTCGTGACGACGGCTGCGAACACGTCGCCGTCGAGGACGCCGTACTGCACCAGGACACGTTCGCCGAGCAGCGCCTGCAGCTCCGGCGTCGCAGTCCGTCGCGTCCGGGCCTCCTGCGGGCCCGTCTTCGCCCACGTCAGACGCCTGAGTCTCTGCTCGAGAGCCGCGTGCCGGGCGACGAGAGCGTCGGAGGCACCGCCGCTCGCTTCGATGGTGGCTGTCATCTCGCGCAGCTGCTCGAACTCCTCCACGAAACCGTCGACACCGGACCGCTGCACGGACAACAGGGCCGTCGCTCGACTGCGCTCCATCCAGTCGAACACCTTCACCGGCGACGAGGTCCCTCGGAGTGCCCGGAGCGCCAGTTGACCCAGCTCGACCCCGTGCGCGGAGGCGAGCACGCGCAACTCGCTCGAGGCGAGCTGGTCGCGGTGTCGGTCGAGGTCGGCCAGTCCCTGCCGACAGTGCCGCACGGTCTCGCCAGGCTCGCCGCGGAGCGTGGCCGCTGAGGCGGCGGCGAGGCGGCCCCGCAACCGGGTCAGCATCGACGCGCCACGGGCCAGCTCGTGGGCACGGTCGAAGCTCGACTCCGCCCAGTCTCCGCGATCGAGCACCACCGCCGTGCGGCCCGCGGTGAGGTGAGCGTCGACCGCCATGACCGTCAACCCGAGCCGCTCGAGGGTCGCCGCCGCCCGACGCACCTCGACGAGGTCAGCCGGGGTCGCCGTCCCTGCACCGATGCGCGCCTCGACCCCGACCACGGCCGAGCGCGCTGCCCAGCCCGTGCGTCGCTGCCGCCGGAACGCCTCCACGGCGCGCCGCGACTCCGCCGTCGCCGCGTCGGCGTCGCCGGACAAGAGGGCGACCCGGGCGACCCGTAGCTGGGCCTCGGCGCGCATGAGCGGGACGTCGGACTCGACGAACTCACGCAGCGCCCGGTCCGCTGCGACGCGCGCCTCCGGCAGGAGCCGCAGATCGAGCATGGCGTCGGCGGCCTCGGCGTGCAGCTCACCGAGTGGGAGGCCGGCGACCTTGAAGAGCCGTTCCGCCTCCTCGAACTGAGCCAGGCTCTCGGGCAACCGACCCGCCTGGGCGAGCACGAACGCCTCGCCCTCGGCGAAGACCGCGGTCAGGAACGGGCCGAGGTCCTCAGCCAACGCTCGCGCCTGACCTGTGAGTGCGAGGGCGACGCCGTACCGGCCGAGCTGCGCCTCGATCATGGCGAGGTTGTTGGACATCTTGGCGCGGATGTCGACCGGGAGGTCCCGCCGCTTCAGCGTCTTCCGGTAGATCGCGGCGGCCTCGGCGATCCGCCCCGCGTTCTGGTGCATGACCGCGGTCTGCTGCTCCACCGCAGCCGGTGCTGTGTCACCGAACAGCTGTCGGGCGCGCAGGAGGTCGCGCTCGGCGGAGCGCGTGGCACCGAGCTCCTCGTTCACCGCCGACCGGACCACGAGGACCTCGGCGAGTCGCCCCTCGAGTCCTGCTGCCTCGGCCAGCCGGGCGGCTCGGTTGAGCAGCCGCCGGGCGCGTTCCTCGGCCAGCTGCGCGCGCACCGCACACCAGGCCTGCGCGCGGAGGGCGACCACCTCTGCCTCGACATCCCCTGCTCGGCGCGCCTCGGCCGCCAACTCCTCGGCCACCGGCCCGGCCGTCGCGGGGTCCGCAACGGCGGCCCGGTAGACCGCCTCGGCCCGCGTCAGCAGGTCGCTCGGGCCACGCACGCCGGGACTCGCTTCCACACGCGCAGCACGTGAGGCATCGCCCGACGGCGACGAGCGTCTGGCCGTCGGTCCACCGTCGTCAAGAGGAAAGCGTGGCCCGATGTATCCATTGCCGGGCTCAGCGTATCGGGAGTAGGCAGGAGGCAGCCCTGTCTCGGGTTTGCCACGACACCAAGAAGGAGCCGACGCCATGCCCGGTGACATGCGGACCCCCACCCGCAGCGCTGACCAGATCGACATCGACGCGCTCAAGACGAGCGCGCAGATCCAGCAGCTCGGAGAGCCCTCACCCGCCGCCCTGCCCGAACGCGACCTGGACAAGATCCTGGTGGCGCGTCGTGCAGCAACGGACGGAGCGCTCCAGCTCGATCTCCTCGGAGACGGGCAGGCCCTCGTCGTCACCCGCGAGCTCCTGCTTCCGCCCAGCCACGGACGGGATGACGCCCACGCCGAGCTGACGAGACGTACCTTCAGGAGGATCTCACCGGTGGCCGATGACACCACCGACGAGCCAGATCCCTGCGCGGTGCTGCACGACCAGGTGTGGAGGTACTCCTACGACGACGGCACACTGGACGAGGCGCGCAGCGAGGTGGAGAGGGCACTCACCGACTTCGGCCCTGACGCCACGCGGCACGGGATGAACGTGCTGCACATCGTCGTGAAGTCCGCCGATGGACCGGCTCGGACCTCGGTCACGATCGACCCCTTCACCGAGGAGGAAGCAGCCCTCACCCGGGCCGACGACGCGATCGTCGTCGCGGTGATCGACACCGGGATCGGCGAGGCCGAACGACTCGACGGCTGGCTCAACGAGGTCGAGCGAGACCTCGTCGCTCGGACCAACATCGACGAGCTGGATGTCTTCCCGCACCCCACCAAGCTCGACTTCGGGGCCGGCCACGGCACCTTCGCCGCCGGCATCATCCGCCAGGTCGAACCCCAGGCGAAGATCGTCGTGTACCGCGCTCTGGACAGCGACGGGCTGGGCACCGAGTACGACGTGGCGTGCGCCATGATCCGGGCCGCGAACGACAAGGTGCACGTCATCAGCCTCTCGGTCGGCATGGAGGCGGTGGGCGGGGTGGTTCCCCCGGCGCTCCAGACGGCGGTGGACCACATCCAGTCGCTCGCGGACCCGCCCGCGATCGTGGCCTCGGCCGGCAACAACGGCAACGAGGAGAAGGTGTACCCGGCTGCCTTCCCCGGCGTGGTCTCCGTCGCGGCGTTGCTCGGCGTGAAGCCTGCGAGCTCCGGCCAGGAGCCCGCCGGGGCGGAGTGGTCCACGCACGGCAGCTGGGTGACCTGCTCGGCCGTCGGCGAGGGGATCATCTCGACCTTCGTCAAGGGTGACGAGGACGTCTTCGCGGATGCCGATGGCGACCTTGCTGAGGAACCGGACTACAGCGACTGCGACTCCTACCCGCAGGACGCATGGGCGGTGTGGAGCGGCACGTCGTTCGCGGCCCCGCAGATCGCCGCCCTGATCGCGAAGACGTGTCGCGAGGATCGGGTGACCCCCCAGGCCGCCGTGGGTGCCCTCTTCGCCGGACTCACCATGCCCACGGACGGGTACGGACACCGAAAGGTCTCCCTGGAAGGAACGCCCCGGACCACCTGACCGAGCCCGCAGCGGGCGCCTGGCTCTCCGGGGGCAGGCGCCCGGCACGTCGCCGGACGGTCGACACCCACCGCGTTGTCACGGAACACTGACGGCTGCGCACGTCGCTCGCGGAGGAGGCCTCGATGATCCTGGTGCCCAGGCAGCTGCAGCGGTCCGGCATGACCGGGAACGTGCCGTACTACGGCGGGCGGTTCACGCCGGCCCAGGCGTACGCCGCGAGTCACCCCAGCGCTCCGCCGCGCCGGCCGACGGTCGGCGCGCACGCCCCGCTGCCGCCGGCGCCGCCGGCACCCGCACCGCCGAAGCAGGACTCGGCGGAGGCGCTGCGGCAGCTGCACGAGGCCGGGGTGCTCACCGACGAGGAGTACGCCGACCTGCTGGACCGGGCCGCGCGGTGACCGGGCCGGTCCAGGTCCTCGTGGTCGGGTTCGACCGGCTGACGCTGACCGGTGAGGTGCTGGCCGAGCTCGACCGGCTGAGCGAGGCCGGGACCGCCCGGCTCCTCGACGTGCTGCTGGTCGAGCGGGCCGAGGACGGCAGCCTGGAGACGCTGCCGTTCCCGGAGGGTGCCCCGGAGCACCTGGGCAGCGTCGCCGCGAGCCTCTTCGGCGGGGCCGAGGCTGACGGCGCGCCGGCCGAGGGCACCACCTGGTCGCTCGCCGACGCGGTCCCGGTCGGCGGCACCGCGGCGGTCGCGCTCATCGAGCATCTGTGGGCCGAGCCGCTGCGCGAGGCGATCCGTCGTTCGGGGGGTACGCCGCTCGAGGAGGCGTGGTTGCACCCCGAGGACGTCCAGCGGCTGGAGGGCCTGCTCGGGCACGAGCCCGCCTAAGGCATGCCCTAGCCCGACGGGAGCGCCTCGAGCCAGCGCACGGCCTCCTCGACGTCCGGCAGCCCGGCCAGCTCCTCGGCCACCAGGCGAGCGCGGCCGGCGGCGGCCTCGTCGTCGAGCGCCGCGCCCACGGCCGCGCGGACCTGCGCGGGAGTGGCCGTGGCCGCGTCGAGGGTGCGGGCCAGGCCGAGCTCCGCGGCCCGCCGCGCGTTGTGCGGCTGGTCGGCGCCGAGGGGCAGCAGCACCGAGGGGAGCCCGTGTGCGAGCGCGGCCATCAGGCTCCCGGAGCCGCCGTGCGAGACGACCAGGTCGACCGTCGGGAGCACCTCGGCCTGGGGCACGAACCGCTCGACGCGCACGTGCGGCGGCTGGGCGCCGAGCTCGGCCGGGTCGACCCGCCGGCCGACCGTGACCAGCACGTCCGCGTCCACATCGGCCAGCCCGGCCAGCAGCCGCTCGAACAGGTCCCCCGACGCGGAGGCGAACGTCGTCCCGAGCGTGACGTAGACCCGCGGCCGCGAGGAACGGCGCGGGGCCGGCGCCGGCGCGGCGGACCGGAACCACAGCGTCCGCTCGGGCAGCGCCACAGGCGAGTCCGGGCTCCGGAACGACGGGGCGAACGGCGCGAGCACGACGTCGCCGGTGAGCATGCGGAGGCCCGGGTCCGGGCGCAGGCCGTGCTCGGCGCGGAGCGCGGCCAGCGGCGGACCGACCAGCTCCGGGCGGACGAGCAGGCCGGCGGCCAGGACCAGCACCGTCACGCACGGGACGCCGAACGCCTCGGTCGCGATCGCCGTACCGAGGTCGGCCTCGTCGCGGACGACGACGTCGGGGCGCCAGGCCCGGAGGTGCTCCCCGACGACCCGGGCGTGCCGCCGTGCGCCCTTGTCCGCGAAGTTCTCGGCGAACTCGACCTCAGCCGCCCGCTCGTCGGCCGTCTCGAGCGGGGTCAGGTCGCGCGCGGTCGCCCTGACCTCGGGCGCGGGGCTCGTGGCCAGGGCCCGGAACCCGGCCGACTCGACCTGCGGCACCAGGGCGCCCGAGCCGGCCACGGCCACCTCGTGACCCGCGGCGGCTGCGGACCTGGCCACCGGTTCGAGCGGGTGGAAGTGACCGAGGCCGCCGATGAACGTGACGAGGATCCGCATCGCCGTCCCAACCTAGCGACGCCTCGCGTTCAGTCGCGCCGCCGAGCGCCCCTAGCCTCCGGCCGTGACCGACCCGCACCCGCACCTCACCCCCGCCGCCAGCCGGCTCCAGATGCTCGCCGTCACCGGCGAGCCGCGCTACGACACGTCGTCCGGCCAGCGGGTCGGCGACTCGATGCCCTGCCACTGGGTCGACATCGCGCACCCCGACCCGTCGGACGCCGAGGACAACCCTGGCGCGGTCTACGTGCAGGGCCGGCGGCTCGGCGGCGCGCGGTTCTACGGCCTCGAGGGGCGGCCTGGCACGACGGCGCCGTCGTCTTCGTGGCCAGCGAGGCCGGCGACCACGAGCAGGGGCAGGTGTGGCGCTACGAACCGCGCGGCAACCACCGGGGCGCCCTGACGCTGCTGTACGAGTCGCGGAGCGCGAAGGTCCTCAACCAGCCGGAGTACCCGGGCGTCACCTGCGTCATCGAGGGGCCCTGGCACCAACTGCACTGAGAGACCCGAGAATGGCCGCGTGCCCCTGCGCAAGCTCGGCTTCCTGACCATCGGCCTGTTCGACCCGGCCGATCCCGGCCCCGGTCATGAGACCACCCTCCAGATCATCGAGCTGGGCGAGCGGCTCGGCTTCGACAGCGCGTGGGTGCGGCACCGGCACCTGCAGCTCGGGATCTCGAGCCCGGTCGCGGTGCTCGCCGCGGCGTCCCAGCGAACCACCCGGATCGAGCTCGGCACGGCGGTGATCCCGGTGGGCTGGGAGAACCCGCTGCGGCTGGCCGAGGACCTGGCCACCGTGGACGTGCTCAGCGGCGGGCGGCTCAACCCCGGGGTCAGCATCGGTCCGCCGATGCACTGGGAGGACGTCCGCGGCGCGCTCTACCCCGACACCGCCGACGTCGAGGACTTCTCCTACGAGCGGGTCGCGCGGCTGCTCCGGCTCGTCCGCGGCGAGCGCGCGACGTCCTTCTCGGGGAGGGAGGGCATCGAGGAGTGGTCGGACCGGGTCGAGCCACACTCGCCCGGGCTCGCGAGCAGGCTCTGGTACGGCGGGGCCTCGCTCCGCTCGGCGGAGTGGGCGGCGGACCACGGGCTGAACTTCCTCACCAGCAGCGTCGTCAAGGTCGACGAGGGCTCCTTCGAGCGGCCCGACTTCGCCCGGCTCCAGGCCGAGCAGGTGCGAACCTTCCGGGCGCGACACCCCGAGGGCCGCGTCTCGCAGGGGCTGGTCGTGATCCCGACCGACTCAGCGACCGCCGACCAGCGTCGGCGCTACGAGGAGTACGCCGCCGCACGGCTCCCCCGCACCCACGAGCCGCAGGGCCAGGGCCGGCTGCTGTTCTCCCCCGACCTCGTCGGCACCTCGGACGAGCTCGCCGAGCGGCTCGAGGCGCACGCCGGCTACCGGCTGGTCGACGAGGTGGCCTTCGCGCTCCCGTTCAGCTTCGAGCCCGACGACTACGTCCAGATCCTCACCGACCTGGCCGAACGGCTGGGTCCCGCGCTGGGCTGGTCCGCGGCACACTGAGCCCGTGCTGCGCCCCGCCGTCTACACGGTCGTCTTCTTCGTGCTCGCGCCCGGCACGACGGCGGGGCTGGTGCCCTGGCTGATCACCGGCTGGGACCGGCCGTCCGGCGGCGTCGGGGTGCTCGACGTCGTCGGCGTGGCCCTCGTGCTCGCCGGCGCCGCCGTCGTCGTGACCTGCTTCGTCCGCTTCGTCCGCGAGGGCCGAGGCACCCCCGCGCCCGTCGCCCCCACGGAGACCCTGGTCGTGGGCGGGCTCTACCGCTACCTCCGCAACCCCATGTACGTCGGCGTCGCCTCGGCCATCGCCGGACAGGCGCTGCTGTTCCGCAGCCTCGGGGTCACCGTCTGGCTGGCGCTCTTCCTGTTCGCGGTGGTGTCGTTCGTCAAGGGCTACGAGGAGCCCCAGCTCGCCGAGCAGTTCGGGGCGTCGTACCAGCGGTACCGCCGCGAGGTCCCGGGCTGGTGGCCCCGGCGGACGCCGTACCAGGGGTGATCGGGCGCTTCCGAACGCGACACGGCAGGTCTACCGTGCGAGTGGAGCGGCTCGGGCGCCCACGACCCGAGGAGTCCAGATGCTCAACAACAGCACCGTCACCGCCAACGTGCCTGCCTCCGACCTCGACCGGGCTCGACGCTTCTACGCAGACACCCTCGGCCTCACCCCGGCCTCGGAGAACCCGGGCGGGCTCGTGTTCACCACGGCCGGCGGCACGTCGTTCTTCCTCTACGAGACGGAGTACGCCGGGCAGGCCGGTCACACCATCGCCCAGTGGCACGTCGCCGACGTCCCCGGCGAGGTGGCCGAGCTCCAGGCCCGCGGGCTGACCTTCGAGCACTACGACCTGCCGGGCGTCGACTGGGACGGGGACGTGGCCACGATCGAGGGGATGGGCCGCGCCGCCTGGTTCAAGGACAGCGAGGGCAACATCATGTGCATCGACGAGGTGCGCTGACCCCCAGCTCAGTCGTCCAGCGTCGACGAGTGCACCGGCCGCACCTCGACCCGGCCGTACGACGCGGCCGGGTTGCGGCCGGCCAGCTCGACGGCCTCGGCCAGCGAGTCGCACTCGAGCAGCGCGAACCCGGCGATCCACTCCCGGGTCTCGGCGAACGGGCCGTCGGTGACGATCGGCCTGCCCGCGCGCCGGGCCACCGTGCGGGCGGTGGGCGGGTCGAGCAGCCGGACGCCCTGCAGGTACGCGGCGCCGGCCAGATCGGTCCACTCCTCCAGCGCCGGCGCGGCCGCCTCGTCCTCGGCGGTCACGGTCTCGTCGCCGTGGAGGATGAACATGGCGAACTTCATGGGTGCTCCTCGCAGTCGGGGGTGGGTCTGGAGCACGACGGACGGCGAGGGGCCGATCCGACAGCGCTATCGCATGCGGTCCACGAAGGACTACCTTGCCCGAGTCGGTAGGAACATCCGCGGAGCGGCTCGGCACTCCTGTCTTCAGGAGCCACGATGAGCGCCTCCATGACCGCCCCACCCGCCGCGCCCGCAGTGCCGAGCACGGTGACCACCCTGGGCGAGCTCCTCCCGACGGCCGCCCGGCGGTTCGCGGACCGGACCGCGCTGATCGTGGAGGGGCGGTCCTTCACCTTCGCCGAGCTCGACTCGCTGGCCAGCCGGGTGGCCCATGGCCTGGTCTCGCTCGGCGTGCAGCCGGGTGACCGGATCACCCTCTACGGCCCGAACTGCTGGGAGTGGGTCGTGGGCTACCACGCCATCGCCCGGACCGGTGCGGTGGTGAACCCGATCAGCTCGATGCTCACCCCCGAGGAGGTCGGGTACGTCGTCACGGACTCCGGCGCCCGCGTGCTCGTGACCTCGGACGACAAGGCGGCCTCCCTCCTGGGCCTCGTGGACGCCGGCGACGTGTCGCACGTCGTGGCGTGGGGCGGCTCCGCCCCTGCGGGTACGACCTCGCTCACCGGGTGGCTCGCCACGGCGGACCGCGACTTCCCCCCGGCGGACCGCGAGCCTTCCGACCTGGGCGCGATCTGCTACACCTCGGGGACCACGGGTCATCCCAAGGGTGCGATGCAGAGCCATCGCTCGGTCGTCGCTGCGGCCACCGGGACGGTGCTGATGGGGGCGCGTGGTCCCGACGACCGGCTCGTCAACTCCTTGCCGCTGGCGCACGTGTACGGCTCCTGCGTGCTGAACGGCGCCGTGCTCGCCGGGTCGACGTTGATCCTGGTGCCGCGGTTCGAGGCGCACGCGGTCCTCACCGCGATCAGCACCCATCGGGCCACTCTCATGGACGGCGTCCCAACGGCGTACTACTACCTGCTCGCCCACCCCGACTTCGACCGGACCGACCTCTCCAGCCTGACCCGGTGCTGGGTGGGCGGCCAGACGCTGCCGTCGGCGAAGGCGATCGAGTTCACCCGACGGTCCGGCTGCCCCATACACGAGGTCTGGGGCATGACCGAGCTCGCCGGCGCCGCCAGCGCCAACCCGGTCGTGGGGCCCAACAAGCCGGGCACGATCGGCATCGCCTTCCCGGGCAACGCCATGCGGGTCGTCGACCTGGGCGACCCCACCGTCGAGCTGGGGCCTGGCGAGCGGGGTGAGCTGATGTTCCGAGGCCCCCTGGTGATGCAGGGCTACTTCGGTCGCGACGACGCCACGGCCGCCGCGATCGAGCCCGACGGCTGGCTGCACTCGGGGGACATCGCCACCGTTGACGAGGACGGCTACTTCACGATCGTCGACCGCAAGACCGACATGATCCTGACGGCAGGCTTCAACGTGTACCCGGCCGAGGTCGAGCGGGTCCTGTGCATGCACCCGGCCGTCGCCCTGGCCGCCGTGACCGGGGTGCCGGACGAGGTCAAGGGTGAGCTCGCCAAGGCATACGTCGTGCTCCGCCCGGGGGGCTCGGTGAGCGGCGACGACCTCGTCTCCCACTGCCGCGAGCACCTGGCCGCCTACAAGCTGCCCCGCGCCGTGCAGTTCGTCGACGAGGTGCCGACCACGGCGTCCGGAAAGATCATGCGGCGCCTGCTCAAGGACTACGACGACGGCACCCGCTGACGACCGGGGGTTACTTGCGGTACGTCTCCAGCCGGTCGACGGCGTCCTCGAACTCCGCGACCAGCGTCGGCGATCACCTCGGCGACCGGGCGGACCTCGTTCATCCGGCCGACGATCTGGCCGATCGGCATCGAGATCACGTCGGGGTCGTTGGAGGCGCTGATCCGGTTGTGCGCCTCGGCGACCAGCAGGTTCTGCAGCGGCATCGGCAGCGGCTGCGGGGCGCCCTCCTCGTCCCAGGCCTCGGTCCACTTCGTCTTGAGCAGCCGGGCCGGCTTGCCGGTGTAGACCCGGGTGCGCACGGTGTCGGACGACGTGGCGCGGGTGAACGCCGTCTCCCAGGCCTCGCTGTTGGCGGCCAGGTCGCGGTACTCCTCGGTGCCGAGCCAGATCGAGCCCATCCACACGCCCTGGGCGCCGAGCGCGAGCGACGCCGCGATCTGACGGCCGGAGCCGATGCCGCCGGCGCCGAGCACGGGTACGTCGGGTCCGACCGCGTCCACGATGTCGGGCGTGCAGCACCATGCGGGCGACCTCGCCGGTGTGGCCGCCGGCCTCGTAGCCCTGGGCGACGATGATGTCGACGCCGTTGCGCGACGTGGCGAGAGCGCGTGCTTGGCGGCGCCGGCGAGCGCGGCGACCTTGATGCCGTGCTCGTGGCACTTCTCGATCACGTCGACCGGCGGCGAGCCGAGCGCGTTGGCGATCAGCACCGGCCGGTGCTGGAGCGCCACGTCGAGGTGCGAGCGCGCCACCGAGTGCAGCCAGCCGAGGACGCCCTCGCGGCCCTCGCCCTCCGGCAGCGGCGGTACGCCGAGCTTGAGCAGCGTCTCGTCGACGAACTTCTTGTGCTCCTCGGGGATCATCGCGCCGAGGTCGACCGAGGTGCCCTCGGTCGGGATCTTCATCGGCATCACGATGTCGACGCCGTACGGCTTGCCGTCGGTGTTGTCGTCGAGCCAGGTCAGGATCCGCTCGAGCTCCTCGGTGTCGTTGAACCGGACGCAGCCGAGCACGCCGAGCCCGCCGGCCCGCGAGACCGCGGCGGCGACGTGCTCGGACGGGGTGAACGCGAAGATCGGGTACTCGATCCCGAACTCGTCGCAGAGCGGCGTGCGCATCAGGCGGCCACTCGCCTGGCGGCGAGGGCCATCTCCTTGGCGGCGGGGTACTGCGCCTTGCCGGTGGCGTTGCGCGGGACCTGCGGTCGACGATCGTCAGCGAGCGCGGCAGCTTGTAGCCGGACAGGTGGGCGCGCAGGAACTCGCGCAGCTCCTCGAGCTCGAGCGTCGTGCCCTCGCGCAGCTCGACGACCGCGGCGACGGCCTGGCCGTACTTCTCGTCGGGGATGCCGACCACGAGGCAGTCGTAGACGGCGGGGTGGCCCTTGATCGCCATCTCCACCTCCTCGGGGTAGACCTTCTCGCCGCCGGTGTTGACGCAGTTGGAGCCGCGGCCGAGCAGCGTGACCCGGTTGCCCTCCTCGATCCGGGCGATGTCGCCGGGCACCGAGTAGCGCTCGCCGTCGATCTCGAGGAAGGTCGCGCGCCGACTTCTCGGGGTCCTTGTAGTAGCCGACCGGCACGGATGCCGCCGCGGGCGAGCCGGCCGATCCTGCCGACGTCGGTGGCCGGGTCGAGCAGCTGGTTGTCGTCGTCGAGCACCACGGTGCCGGGGCCGAGCGCCGACCACCGGGCCGTCGGTGCTGATGTGCTCCTTGTCCTGCATGCCCATGCCGTGGAAGCCGGTCTCGGTGGCGCCGACCGAGTCGGTGAAGATCGCGTTGGGGAACGCCGCCATCCAGCGCTTCTTCACCGGCGGGCTGAAGATCGCGGCGCTGCTGGAGATCGCGAACAGGCTCGAGCGCGTCGTACGGCGTGCCGGTGGCCGCCTGGCGCTCGTACTCCTCGATCAGCGGGCGGCGCCATCGCGTCGCCGGTCATGAAGATCAGCTGGACCTTGTCGCGCTCGATGATCTCCCAGGTGCGCTGCGGGTCGAACTTCGGCTCGAGGATCGTCAGGTGCCCGGCGAACAGGTGCATGAGCAGGCCCGGCCTGCGCGCCGCCGTGCATCAGCGGGCTGAGCGGGAAGGTGACCATCCGCGGGTCGGTGGCCTGCTTGCGACTGGTCGAACTCCTCCAGCGGCTCGCCGGTGTAGAAGTCGATGCCGCCGCCGAGCACCCGCCAGAAGTCCTCGTGGCGCCACATCACGCCCTTGGGGAAGCCGGTGGTGCCGCCGGTGTAGATGATGTGGATGTCGTCGGCGCTGCGCTCGCCGAAGTCGCGCTCGGCGCTCTGGCCCGCGAGCGCCTCCTCGAGGGTCACGCCGCCGAACGACGGAGATGTCGGCGGCGTTGTCCGGGTCGAGTGACGTCCGGCAGGGCCACGAACGGTCCGCAGCTTGGCGTGCTTGGGCGCGCACGTGGCCACCAGGTCGGCGTACGGGCGCTCGAGGAGCAGCGCCACCACGTCGGCGTTCTCGAAGAGGTAGTTGAGCTCGCCCTCGACGTAGCGGTAGTTGACGTTGATGCGTGACCGCGCGGATCTTGACGATCGCCAGCAGCGCGATCGACGTGCTCGATGCTGTTCTTGGCGTAGATGCGCGACGTGGTCGCCCGGCTCGACCCCCTGCGGCGAGGCCAGGTAGTGCGCCAGCCGGTTGCTGTCGCGCTCCAGCTCGGCGTAGGTCACGACCCGGTCCCCGACCTTGACGGCGGGGTTGTCCGGGGCGGCGTCGACGGCGTGCTCGAAGAGATCAGCGATGTTCAGAGCCACGGCGGCAAGACTAGAACACGTTCTCGTTTTTGACTACGCTCCCCTGTGACCAGCACGATCGCCGACGACCACCGCCCACTGCCTCGTCGAGCAGGACGGCCACAAGCTCGTCGTCACGATGAACCGTCCCGAGGCGCGCAACGCGCTCTCCGGCGAGATGCTCGCGATCATGTCCGAGGCCTGGGACCGGGTGAACGACGACCCGCGAGATCCGGGTCTGCATCCTCACCGGCGCCGGCGGCTACTTCTGCGCGGGCATGGACCTCAAGGCCGCGAACGAGAAGCCGCCGAGCGAGAGCTTCGAGTCCGGCGCCTTCGACCCGACGATCATCAAGCCGCTGCTCAAGGGCTTCCGGCTGACCAAGCCGCTGATCGCGGCGGTCGAGGGCCCGGCGATCGCCGGCGGCACCGAGATCCTGCAGGGCACCGACATCCGGGTGGCCGGCGAGTCGGCCAAGTTCGGCGTCGCCGAGGCGCGCTGGTCCCTCTACCCGATGGGCGGCTCCGCCGTCCGGCTCCCCCGCCAGATCCCCTACACGGTCGCCGCCGAGCTGCTGCTCACCGGCCGGCACGATCCTGGCCCCCGAGGCCAAGGAGCTCGGCCTGATCGGCCACGTCGTGCCCGACGGCGAGGCGCTGGCCAAGGCGCACGAGATCGCCGACCTGATCGCCGCCAACGGCCCGCTCGCCGTCCAGGCCATCCTCAAGACGATGCGCGACTCCGAGGGCAAGCACGAGGACGACTGCTGGGCCGACGACGCCCGGGTCGGGCGCCGCGGTCTTCGCCTCCGACGACGCCAAGGAGGGCCCGCGCGCGTTCAGTCGAGAAGCGCGCCGCGGAGTTCCACGGCCGGTAGCCCGACGCGCATCGGGTTCCGAGACAGCCGGGGCAGGGACTCTGCCAGTAGCGCCCTCGTCGCGCACCGTCACCGCGTAGGGTTTGGGCCGTGGCCGTCGGGGTGGTGCTGTTCTTCGCCGCGTTCCTGGCGTTCGCCGTCGTGGTGGTCGTCGTTCAGCTACCTGGCCGCCAAGAAGCGGCGCGAGGAGCTGCAGCCCTTCGCGGCGTCCCGCGGGTGGCGCTACGAGCAGGAGCAGCCGCTGCTGGTCGACCGGTTCGCCGGGCCGCCGTTCGGCGTCGGGGTTCGGCCGCCGCGCGTACAACGTCGCTCTACGGCAGCCACGACGGGCGCGACCTGGTCTCGTTCGACTACGAGTACAAGACGCAGACCAGCGACGGGAAGCAGACCACGACCACGTGCACCGCTTCTCGGTCGCTCGGGCTGTCGATGGGGGCCTCGCATGCCGCCGCTGAGCGTCGACCCGGAGAACTTCCTCGACCGCTTCGTCGGCCGGGTCGCCGGCACCGACATCGACCTCGAGTCCGAGGAGTTCAACCGGGCCTTCACGGTGACGCTGCCCGGACCGGAAGTTCGCCTCCGACGTCCTGCACCCGCGGATGATGGAGTTCCTCCTGCAGCACCGGCAGCTGGGCTGGCGGTTCGAGCAGCGACTCGATGCTGGTGATCGCGACGGGCAGCGGACGCCGGCCGAGATCGACGCCACGCTCGCCGTCATGGACGAGCATCACCGACCGGGTGCCCGGAGTTCGTCTGGCTGCGCCTCAAGGGACAGGGCTGAAGGGACGAGACGTGACCCCGCTCGTGCTGGTCGATCGTCGCGGCCGTCGTGCTGCTGCTGGTGAGCGTGGTCGTCAGCTACAACCGGTTCGTCCGGCAGCGCACGCTGGTCGACGAGTCGTGGGGCGGCATCGACGTCGAGCTGCTCGCGCCGGCACGACCTGATCCCGAACCTGGTCGAGACCGTCCAGGGGTACGCCGCGCACGAGCGCGACGTCCTCGAGCTGCTGGTCCGGGCCCGCGAGGACGCCGCGGCGCACCGCGACGACGCGCCGGCACAGCGCGCGAGGGCTTCGAGGACAGCGTCGACCCGCGCGCTGCAGTCGGTGCTGGCCCGGGTCGAGGCCTACCCGGACCTCAAGGCGAGCCCGGCTTCCTCGCGCTCCAGCGCGAGCTGACGCTGCACCGAGGACCGGATCGCCGCGGCCCGGCGCTTCTACAACGGCAACGTCCGCGCCTACAACACCCGCGTCGCGACCTTCCCGTCCAACCTGGTCGCGCCGCGTTCGGGTTCCGGCCGCGCGACTTCTTCGAGCTGACCGACCCGCCGCGGCCGCGGCGCCGCGCGTCGACCCCGCGTAGGGCGTCCTCGGAGGGCTCCTAGAGCATCCGCGACAGGTGCCGGTCCCGCTGGACGACCGTGCGCTTGAGCACCAGTCCGAGTGCAGCCCGACCGCCACGAAGAGCGCCACGTGCGCGCCGACGTGCAGGCCGACCCAGCCGTCGCTCCCCGCCACGAGCAGGAGTCCGCAGTGCGAAGGTCAGCCAGTGCAGGCTCTTGCTGACCACGCCGTAGCCGCGGTCCCCGTTCCTCAGCGGCATCTGGGAGGTACCCGGCTCAGACGGGAGTGATCGGCAGCGAACGGCGCGGTTCGAACTCGAACGCCACCCCGGTGCTGAACCGGGTGACCGCGACCTCCTCGGCGACCGGGGCCGCCTCGTCGCGGCGTACGACGGTCGCGGTCCAGTCGGTGGCGGTCCCGCTGATCTCGACGTCGAGGTGCGGGTCGACGCCGCGGACCGCCGCCTGGAGGGGGCGGACCGAGTCGGGGCCGCACAGCGTGATCCAGCCGCCGTCCTCGTGCGCGGGCCCGCGGCGCACCGTCGACCGTGGCGTCCGCGACCGACGCGTCGACGTACGCCGCCGGGTTGAGCAGCGGGTGCAGGGCCAGCGTGCGCGAGCGGCGTCGGTGCCGAGCGCCCGGTGGATCCGCTCGGCCGCGACGCCGGCGATGCCGACCAGCTGCTTGGTGGCGATCTCGTCGCGCCTGCTCCGCCGACGTCGCCGCGCGCCCGGACCGCGATCAGGAAGCCGAGGTTAGCAGGTGCATCTGGAGGCACACCTCGTCGGCGATCCGCACCAGCGCGGAGTGCGAGAACGCCGCGAAGTCCAGGTCGGAGACGCAGCGGCCCGGCGTAGTCGGCCTGACCCTCGTCGCCGGCGTCGATCGGGTCGAGCACCAGCGTGGCGGCGCGGCGTGGCCGCGACCGTGGCCAGCGCCGGGATCGGCTGCGACCTCCGGGTACGCCTCGTCGATGATCACCGTCCAGGCGCAGTGCGGGTGCCGGTCGGCGGGCGCCCGCGGCGGGCCGGTGGATCGGCCGCACCTGCGCCTTCGGGTTGGAGGCGACGGCGGTCGCGTCGAAGGTCGGGTCCTCGATGTCGTGGCACATCGAGCGCACGTAGTCGGGACCCATCGGCTCGACGTCCATCAGGGCACCGCAGTGGTCGAGGTGGAACTCGCCGTGCCAGCGGTCGTGCACCGTGTAGCGGAAGTCCATGAACTGCGGGGGCGCCCCGATGTCGAGCTGGAGCCCCTTGAAGATCGTCACCACGTCGCCGCGGCCCGGCGTGGCCGGGGCGTACCCCAGCGCCTTCTGCATCCGCCGTGTGTAGACCGGCGAGGCCGCGGCCCACTCCTCGATGGCGACCTGGGCCATCTCCTCGCGGCCGAACGCCGAGATGCACCACGCCATGCCGGAGCGGTCGATCAGCTGCCCGATCAGCAGCAGCTCGGGCACCAGCGTCGCGAGCTGGTCCCGGGTGAGGTCGGCGTACCGGCTAGCCAACGGAGCGCTCACCCGTCCAGTACTGCGCACGCAGCGCCTTCTTGTCCGGCTTGCCGAGCCCGGTCAGCGGCAGCGCCTCGGTGGCGATCACCTGCTTGGGCGCCTGCACCGACCCCTTGCGCTCCTTGACCATGTCCTGGATCTCGTGGACGACGTCGTCGGTGAGCTCGTGGCCCTCGCGCAGCACGACGATCGCGGTGACCGCCTCGCCCCACTTCTCGTCGGGCGTCCCGATCACGCCGACCTGGGCGATCGCCGGGTGCTGGGCGACGACGTCCTCGACCTCGCGCGGGAAGACGTTGAAGCCGCCGGTGACGATCATGTCCTTGGTGCGGTCGACGATGTACCAGAAGCCGTCCTCGTCCTCGCGGGCCACGTCGCCGGTGTGCATCCAGCCGTCGCGGAAGGTCTCGGCGGTGGCCTCGGGCAGCTTCCAGTAGCCGCCGCACAGCAGCGGACCGGCCACGCAGATCTCCCCCGGCTCGCCCTGCGGCACCGGGTCGCCGTCCTCGCCGAGCAGCGCCGTGCGCAGGAACGCCGACGGGCTTGCCGCAGCTCGACAGCCGGCTCGTCGTCGCCGCCGACGTGGTCCTCCTTGCGCGAAGTAGGTGATCACCATCGGCGCCTCGGACTGGCCGTAGTACTGCGCGAAGATCGGCCCGAACCGCTCGATGGCCTCCTTGAGCCGGACCGGGTTGATCGCCGGGCGCCGTAGTAGACGGTCTCGAGCGAGGACAGGTCGCGGGTCCGCGAGTCGGGGTGGTCCATCAGCGCGTAGAGCATCGACGGCACCAGCATCGTCGCCGTGATCCGCTCCCGCTCGATGAACTCGAGCACCTCGGCCGGGTCGAACCGGCGCCAGCACGTAGAGCGAGCCGCCCTTGATCACTGTCGGCGCGAAGAACGCCGCGCCGGCGTGCGAGAGCGGCGTGCACATGAGGAACCGCGGGCTCTCCGGCCACTCCCACTCGGCCAGCTGGATCTGGGTCATCGTGTTGAACGACTGCACCAGCCCGATGACGCCCTTGGGGTTGCCCGTCGTGCCGCCGGTGTAGGTGATCGAGGTCATGTGGTCGGGCGGCAGCACGACGGCCTCGAGCGGCTGCGGCGGCGTACTTGCGCGGCCTCGGCGACCAGGTCCTTCCCCACGTGCGCGAGCGCGTCGGGCACCGGCC
The DNA here is from genome assembly GCA_963791175.1 of uncultured Actinomycetota bacterium. Lineage (GTDB taxonomy): Bacteria > Actinomycetota > Actinomycetes > Propionibacteriales > Nocardioidaceae > Nocardioides. The sequence continues at coordinate 1,788,075 of CAWBRC010000001.1, read as the reverse complement.
CGATCGTCAGGACCTGCTTGAGCCCCGGGCACTTGTCGAGCAGCCCGACCGCCCGCTCGGTGAAGACCGGGTCGACGATCAGCGTGGTGATCTCCGCGTCGTTGATGACGTAGGCGTGGTCGTCGAGCGACCCCAACGGGTGCAGCGAGGTGCGCCGGTAGCCCTGCGTCTGGCTGGCCCCGAGGATGAACAGCACCTCGGGCCGGTTCAGAGCGAGCAGCGCACCGGCGGTACCGGTGCCGGCGTCGAGCGCCTCGAAGGCCTGGACGTACTGGCTGATCCGCTGGGCGACCTCTCCGCCCGTCAGCGTCGTCTCGCCGAGGTGGATCACCGGCTTGTCCCGGTGCCGCTTGAGCGCCGCCACCATCAGGTGTCCGTTGTGGGTGCCGACCCGCATCGGGTCGTCGAGGTCCGAGGGGTTGCCCGTCATGGGCCGAGACTAGAACGTGTTCCAGTTCCGGGCAATCGTCACCCCTTGCGACGGACCCGGTAGCGCAGGTGGAGCACCCGCTCGCCCCGGACGACCACGTCGGCGTCCTCGAGCAGGTGCTGCCCCTCGAGCTCGCCGAAGTACCGCCTGCCGCTGCCGAACACCACCGGCACCACGTCCATCGCGACCTCGTCGACCAGGCCCTCGGCCAGCGCCTGGCCACCCACGTTGCCCGCGGCGACCGCGACGACCCGGTCGCCGGCGAGCTGCACGGCCTTCTTCACCGCAGCAGCCACGTCGCCGACGAAGTGGTACGGCGCCTCCGGGTGCCAGCCGTCCGGCCCGGGCCGGTGCGACACCACGACGACGTGGTCGCCGGTCGGCGGCTGGCCGTCCCAGCCGTTCATCAGGTCGAACAGCCGGCGGCCGATGACCAGGGCGCCGATGCGGGCCCACGTCTCGCCGACGTACGCCGCGGACGCGGTCGTCATCTCGAAGCCGCTGCCCTCGACCGGTGTCGTGTCGCCGTTGAAGTACCAGTCGAACAGCGGGCCGACGTCGTCCTGCTCGTCGGCGATGAAGCCGTCGACGCTGACCACGTTGTGCATCAGGACCTTGCTCATCGTTGCTCTCCTCTCGAGGGGGTTCCGAGGCTCCAGTCGACCGGCCGACGGGCTCGAGACCAACAGATTCGGAATAGTCTGAATCCATGACGGTGGTGGCGCGGCGGATCCGGTACCGGTTCGGCCGCCACGACCTGCTCCGGACCCGGTTCGCGATCTCGCCGCTCATCGAGCTGGCCGCGGCGACGTACGTGCTCCGCCTGCCGCGGCAGTTCCCCGAGCACCGGCCCTGGGTCGCCGAGGTGGCGCCTCGGGTCGCCGGGCTACGGCTCGACCTGGTGCACGCGGCCAGCCCCCTCGGCCGCACCACGTGGCCGAACTTCGACGCGCCACCGCCCGTCGTGCCGCACCCCCGGATCGAGGACGAGCTGGACCGGCTGGCCGCAACCGACCCCGGGCTGGTGCGCTCGGACGTCCTCCGCGCCCACCGGGACGGCGTGCCGGCGGACGCGCGGCCGTTCGTCGACGACCCGGCCGGAGCCCTCGCGACCATGGTCGAGCAGACCCGGGCGCTGTGGGACGCCGCGCTCGCGCCGTGGTGGCCCCGGATGTCGGCGTTCCTCGAGAGCGAGATCGCCGCGCGGGCGCGGCGGCTGGTCGCCACGGGGAGCGCGGCGGCCTTCGCCGACCTCGACCCCACGGTCAGCTGGGACGGCCGCGACCTGACCGTCTCCCCCGTGACCATGGAACCGCGCGACGTCGAGCTCGACGGGCGCGGCCTGCTGCTGATCCCGTCGGTGCTGGCCTGGTCGGTGTGGCCACGCGTGGATCCGCCGTGGGACCCGGCCCTGACCTACCAGCCACCCGGGGTGGGCGACCTGTGGCTGCAGGCCACGGACGGCGGGTCGCTCGACGAGCTGATCGGTCGGCGCCGGGCCACGCTGCTCCGGTCGCTCGAGCGGCCGGCCTCCACGCTCGCCCTGTCCCGCCGCACCGGCTGGAGCCCCGGCGGCGTCAGCTCGCACCTCGCAGTCCTGCGCCGGACCGGTCTCGTCGTACGCCGACGCGAGGGCCGCGAGGTCGTGTACTCGCGCACCGCCGCGGGCGAGGCGCTCTGCTAGGTGGCGAGCCGGCCCAGCGCACCGTCCAGCGCCGAGCTCAGCGCCGCGAAGGCGCCGGCCCGGCGCAGCTCGCGGGCGACCTGCTCGTTCACGCCACCGGGGGTCGCGTACTCCGCCGCGAGCTCGGCGAAGTCCGGCCCCTCCGCCCGGAGCGAACCGAGCGCACCGGCGTACGTCGCCGCGACGTACCGGTGCGCGTCGGCCGCGGGGATGCCTTGCGTGCCCAGCCAGTCGGACTGGGTGCGGAGGTACTCGAAGAACCCGGCCAGCGTCGCCGAGGTGGCGGACAGCGCCTCGTAGGCGGCGACGTCGTCGACCTCCAGGGTGTCGCCGAGGCGGTCGAAGAGCACCCGGGCCTCGGCCAGCGGCGGGTGCACGGCGGTCAGCCCGGCCCGGTCGGCCACCGGCGGCATCGGCACCGACCGGCACGCGCGGGTGGCCGGAGCGACCAGCTCGAGCAGCCGCGGCATCCCCACGCCGGCCGTGGCGCTGATGACGACGTGCTCCGGTCGCCAGCGGAGCTCGCCCAGCCGGTCCGCCGCGGATGCCGGGAGGCAGACCAGGACGACGTCACTCGCGTCGAGGACGGCCTGGTTGTCCGCGGCGACGGCGACGGTCGGGTGCCGGGCGGCCAGCTCGGCGGAGGTCTCGGCTCCCCGTGGCGAGAGCACGACGACCGGCGGGTCGTCCGCGCCCTCGCACAGACCGGTGACGATGGCGCGCGCGATGGAGCCGACCCCCAGGACGCCGTACCTGCTCGACATGCCCCCAGTGGTATCAGGTCGCGGCGTGACCCCTCCTCAAGAGCACCACAACCGACACGCTTGGAGGCGACCATGGCGAACGTGACCCGCATCGACTGGAGGGTCCAGACCGGCCATCAGTGGTGGAGCGGCACCGACGACACCGTCAAGATCGAGATCTGGCGCGACTCGACGCTGATCAAGAGGCTCAACCTCGAGCCCGGCAACACCTCGCGGCTCGACCGCGACGAGGACACCAACTACTACTGGGTCTTCCAGGACCCCGACGGCGTCGGCGTGGCCGTGTCCGGCACGGTGGTGCCGTACAGCGTCTCGTTCCCGAACGGCGTGGCCGGCCACCTGAAGGTCAAGCTCGTCGCCAAGGGTGACGACGCGTGGGAGAAGGTCGCGATCGACAGCACCGTGACGACCGGCAACCTGCGCTACGTCCCTGGCACCATCGACAGCGTCAAGTGGGTCGAGGACTACGACTCGTTCTACTTCGGGCAGGACGTCGTGCTCAGCACGGACTCGTCCGAGGGCTACACGACCTGGACGCTCAACTACTGAGCGGCTGCGTCACAGCTGCTGGGCCAGACCGACCACGTGGCCCTGGGGGTCGGCGATCAGCGCGAACGTGACGCCCGGGACGGTGACCGGCTCCTGCACGACCCGCCCTCCGAGGCGGGTCGTGTCGGCGATCGCGCCGGCCACGTCCTCGACGCCGACGAAGAACGTGACCAGGTCGTCGTCGCCCTGCAGCGGGCTGATCGCGGTGTACAGCGCCCCCGGCACACCGGTCTCGACGAAGGTGTAGCCGGGGACCGCGCCCTCGGTGGGGTACGTCCAGCCGAACAGGTCCCCGAAGAAGGCCCGGGTCGCGTCCGGGTCGCTCGAGCGGATCTCGGCGTGCACGATGGGATGACTCATGATGACCTCCGCGTCCGTGGGCCACGGACTGTGACCTCACGGGGATGACGGGCGACCAGGCCCGGAATCGACAGGTCCTTGGGTGACGACCGCGCGGTCAGGAGAGCGCCGACATGGTGGCCGGCTGCTCGACGGCGGGGTGGCCGAGGCAGACGACCAGCTCCGGTCGGACGCCGGGCCCCAGGCCGAGCAGCCGGGCGACGGCGGCGCGGCTGAACGACGTGACCGGGCAGGACCCCAGGCCGACGGCGTGCGCGGCCAGCAGCAGCGTCGCGGCGGTGGTGCCGACGTCGACGTAGAGGCCGCGCCAGTCGGGGTCGAACCCGAAGTCGGCGGCCCGGCCGGTGTCGATGCAGACGACGAGCGCCGCCTGTGGCCGCGGGACCATGCCGGGCGAGACGAGGCGCAGCAGCCGCAGCACGACCGGGTCGGTCACCGGGACCACCGGCTGGAGGCGCCGGTTGCCGGCGCTCGGGGCCCAGCGGGCGGCGGCGAGCACGCGCTCGACGTCGTCCTGGCTGACCGGCTCGGCGCTCATGCTGCGCGTGACCCGCCGGGTCCGGATCGCGTCGTACGCCGGGTCGCCCGAGTCGCCCGGGTCGCCCGGGTCGCCCGCGTCCGTCATGACGGGTCCGGCGGCGGGGTGCGGCCGTGGGTCTCCAGCAGCGCGTCGGCGGCCAGCGCGCAGAGCGCGTCGAGCCGCTCGACGTACTCCGTGCGGTCCCGGGTCGGCGTCGCCGTCGGCTCGACCGCGGCGAGCTCGCGGAGGAAGCGGCCCAGCGCCGGGCCCGACGCCCCCACCACGTCGGCCGGCAGCTGCTCGGTGAGCCGTCGGGCGCCGGTCATCAGCCGCATCGGGCCGTACTCGCGGGCCTCGTCGACCTGGGTGCGGGCCGCCGTGACCAGGTAGGTCAGGATCTCGAGCACGGCCGCCGCCGAGAGCACGGGACGCTCCGACGGCGACGGGTCAGCTGTCGTGGGCACGCTCCATGGTGGCCGCTACGGGGGTCCGGCGCCATCCGGCCAGCCCGTGCGGCGCAGGACGAGGTCGACCACCTGCTGCGAGGTGAGGCCGTCGATGTCGAGGACGACGCCCGGGAGCTCCTCGCCGGCCGCTCGGGTCTCATCGACGTCGGCTGCGTCCAGCTCCTCCTCGCTGTACCCGAGGAGGAGGCCGCGCGCGAGCACCCGGCGATGTCGTTCCGCCTCGCTGATGCGGAGCCGGACGATCGTCCAGTCGGCGTCCGGGATCTGCGTCAGGTGCAGGTCGATGACCTCGCGGGAGTCCAACGCACCCGAGACGACGAGGCACCGGGCACCGTGCTCCCGGAAGACGGACCAGCAGGCGGCCATGGCCTCGGCCTTGACCCGGAAGTTGTCCGGGTCGTCCGGCGGCGCCGGGTGGGACATGCCCACGTCGTCGAGGTCGAGCCGGGCGGTCGGCGTACCGGAGCGGAACAGGCGGGAGAAGACGTGGTACGACGCGTCGGACTTGCCGGTGCCCGTCTCGCCGATGAGCAGCAGGGCGGGCACGCGGGGCTCGGGCACGGCGGACGGCATGCGCCCAGTCTCGTCCGCCGCGCCCGTCTCCCCTGGGCTCAGCTCGCCCGCACCCGCCCGAACAGGCGGGTGGCCCACCAGAAGCAGAGCACCGTGATGAGCGCGCACCAGCCGATCGCCCACCAGAGGTCCGAGCCCGGGTCGCGGCCGTCGAGGAAGGCCCGGAGGGTCTCGATGATCGGCGTGAACGGCTGGTGCTCGGCGACCCACGCGAGGCCGCTCGGCATCGAGTCGGTCGGGACGAACGCGCTGGAGAGGAACGGCAGCAGGATCAGCGGCATCGGGGCGTTGCTGGCCGCCTCGACGCTGCCGCTGGCCAGCCCGAGCGCAACGCACAGCCAGGTCACCGCCCAGCCCATCAGCACGAGGATGCCGGCCGCACCGACCCAACCGGCGACCGAGGCGTCGCTGCGGTAGCCCAGCGCGAGCGCGATGGCCAGGACGACGACGATGCCGAAGACCGTCTGCGCCATCGCGGCCAGCACGTGCCCGGTCAGCGGCGCCGACCGCGCGATCGGCAGGGTCCGGAAGCGGTCGATGATCCCCTCGGTGGCGTCCTTCGCGACCAGGATCGCGGTGCTGTTCGCCACCGAGACCACGGTCATCACCAGGATCGCGGGGGTCAGGTACAGCAGGTAGTCGGCCCGCGGGTCGGAGCTGGTGGACCCGCCGGGGAGGCCGGCACCCAGCGTGCCGCCGAAGACGTAGACGAACAGCAGCAGGAACACCACCGGCATCCCGATGATCATCAGCGTCAGCGACGGGTAGCGGACCAGGTGCCTGAGGTTGCGCCGCAGCAGCGTGGCCGAGTCACGGGTGGCGTAGGTGAGCGTGGTCATCGGAGGGCCTCCGTGTCGTCGTCCTGGTCGTCGGCGGTGGCGGCGTGGCCGGTGAGCGCGAGGAACACGTCGTCGAGGGTCTCGCCGCCGGCCTGGGCCTTGAGCTCGGCCGGCGTACCTTCCGCGACGAGCCTGCCCGCGTCGAGCAGCCCGACCGTGTGGGCGAGCTGGTCGGCCTCGTCGAGGTACTGCGTCGTGAGCAGGATCGTCACGCCCTCGCGGAGCAGCTCGCGCACGATCTGCCACAGGTCGCGGCGGCTGCGTGGGTCGAGCCCGGTGGTCGGCTCGTCGAGGAAGATCACCCGCGGCCGGCTCACCAGCGTCATCGCGAGGTCGAGCCGGCGCTTCATGCCGCCGGAGTACGTCGCGGCGCGCCGGTCGCCGGCATCCGCGAGCCCGAAGCGGGCCAGCAGCTCCTCCACGCGAGCCGCTGCCTCGGCCTTGCGCAGGTGCGCGAGGTCCGCCATCAACCGGAGGTTCTCCCGGCCGGTCAGGAGCTCGTCGATGGCCGAGAACTGGCCCGTCATGCCGATGGAGCGGCGGACGGCGTCGGGCTCGGTGCCCACGTCGTACCCGGAGATCCGCGCCGTGCCGTCGTCGGCGCTCAGGAGCGTGGCGAGGATGCGGATCATGGTGGTCTTCCCCGCGCCGTTGGGCCCGAGCAATGCGTAGACGGTGCCGGCGGGCACCGAGAGGTCGATGCCGCGGAGGACCGGGGTGTCCCCGTACGACTTCACGATCCCGGTGACCTCGATCGCTGTGGTGTGGTCGGTCATGAGAAGAGCGTGCAGGGTTGACGCAGCGTCAAGGTCAAGCCCTCGGATCCGCCGGTGTCACACATCGGTCGCGAGCGGCGTCTGGATGTCGTACGAGCTCTCACAGAGGAGGACGACATGGGTACGACGAGGATCCCCGCCGCCGAGATCACCGGCCTGCGCGGGGCGCTGATCAAGCGGTTCGCGAAGAAGACCCTCGGCCAGGTGCCGAGCTCGCTCGGTGTCTATTGGCACAACCAGCGGGTGCTGACGAGCATGGCCGGCGCGGGCGGCAAGGTCCGCAAGTGGGACGCCTGCGACGAGCAGCTCAAGTCGTTCGCGCACATGGCCGTCGCCGCGCAGGTGGGCTGCAGCTGGTGCCTGGACTTCAACTACTTCGAGGCGCACAACAACCACCTCGACATGGACAAGGCCCGCGAGGTCCCTCGCTGGCGCGAGTCAACGGTCTTCTCGGCCCTCGAGCGAGACGTGCTGGAGTACGCCGAGGCGATGACCCTCACTCCCCCGACGGTCACCGACGAGATGGTGGCCGGGCTGCGCGACCAGCTCGGCGACGCCGCGCTCGTCGAGCTGTCGGCCGTGGTCGCGTTCGCCAACTTCACGACCCGCCCGAACATCGCCTTGGGCATCGAGTCGGACGGCTTCGCGGCGGCCTGTGGCCTGAAGCCGCTCGCGGAACCGACCGCCGTAGGGTCGTGAGCATGTCGGACCACCCGTTCGACGCCCATCGCGCGCTTCTCTTCACGGTGGCCTACGAGCTGCTCGGCTCCGCCGCCGACGCCGAGGACGTCGTGCAGGAGACGTGGCTGCGGTGGGACGCGATCGGCAAGCAGGCGCGCGGCGAGGTCCGCGATCCGCGCGCGTTCCTGGTGGTGATGACGACCCGCAAGGCGCTCGACCGGCTGCGCGCCCACGCGCGGCGCCGCGAGGAGTACGTCGGCGAGTGGCTGCCCGAGCCGCTGCTCACCGCCCCGGACGTCGCCGAGGACGTCGAGCTCGCCGAGAGCGTGTCGATCGCGATGCTCACCGTGCTCGAGACGCTCACGCCGACCGAACGCGCGGTGTTCGTGCTCCGCGAGGTCTTCGACCTGCCGTACACCGAGATCGCCGGGGCGATCGACAAGTCACCGGCCGCCGTACGCCAGATCGGGCACCGGGCCCGCGAGCACGTGGCGGCCCGTCGGCCCCGGATGGAGGTCAGCCGCACCGAGCAGCAGGCCGTCGTGGAGCGGTTCCTCGCCGCGGTCCACGGCGGCGACCTCCAGGAGCTGATGGCGGTGCTCGCGCCCGACGTCGTGCTCGTCGCCGACGGCGGCGGCATCGCCCAGGCCGTCGTCAACCCGGTCCTCGGCGCCAGGAAGGTCGCGAACCTGCTCCGCCCGTTCAACCGCCTGGCCCCCGGGGCCGAGATCCTGCCGGTCCTCCTCAACGGCGCCGTCGGAGCGCGGGTCGTCGGCACCGACGACGGCTACGACACCGCGATCAGCTTCGTGATCCAGGACGCCCGGATCACCCACATCTACGCCGTCCGCAACCCCGCCAAGCTCCGCGCGATCGACGCCGAGGCGACCCTGCGCCGTTAGCGCCCGGGTGTGCCGGGTGCGCCGGTTCGGCTACGTGCGCGTCGTCGAACGGGCAGACGGGTCGATGCATCGCTGGGTCCCCGCCTGGGCTCGGCCGCCGGCGACCGTTCTGCCCGTCCGGCTACGCCGCCCGGCACTGTCAGCCGTCGGCATGCACGGCCGAGCTGTCCCGCACGACGCATCACGTCGGCGACCCGGTCTCCACGTCATCGGTGTCTGGCGCCGAGATCTTGGTCAGCAGGTGAACCAGGGTCGTCCGCTCGGTCCTGGTCAGTGGTTGCAGCACCGCTTCTTGAGTCTGACCGAGCACGTCGTCAAGGCGTTCGAGCGCGGCACTCCCCGCCTCGGTCAAGGTCACGACGTTGCGGCGTCGATCAGCGGGGTCGGCGGCACGTCGAGCGAACCCGCGGCCGGCGAGGTCGTCGAGCGTGGCAACGACGTCACTGCGGTCGATTCCGGTGTTGCGGCCGAGGTCGGCCTGACTGCTCGGGCCGTATTCCTCGAGGGCTGCCAGCACTCGGAAGTGGTAGCCGCGCACGCCCTCTGCCTCGAACGCCTGACGGAGGATGCGGTGCGCCCGCGCGTTGGCGCGTGAGAGCAGCCAGGTGGGGCGGTCGGCCACGCGCTTCAAGGTCACGGCCGCGATCTTACTTGTTGGGCACACCAACGATCTCGTATTGTTGGTGCAACCAACGATAGGAGCAGCCAATGACCATCACCGTCACGCCCGCCAACGCCCGCAGCCTGGCCCTGGCCCACTACGCCGCCCGCGGCGTTCTCGAGCACGTCCTCTCCTGGCACGGCATCACGTTCCAGCAGCAGATCGTCCTGCGCGCCGCCACCGCAGTCGAGGCGCTCACGCCCACCGAGCTCGTTGCGGAGGTCCAAGGTGCGCTCAAGGCCGATCCTTCGGACATCAGAACCACCGTGGAGGAGCTGGTGACCCAAGGCCTGCTCGCCAGGACCGGCGCACAGCTCCGCGTCACGCAAGCGGGACGAGATGTGTTCGACGCGGCCGCAACGGACACCGCACCGTTCTCGGCCCGCATCTGGGACGGGATCCCTGATGTGGACCTCGCCGCTGCCGGGCGTGTGCTGGCGCTGGTCGCCGAGCGTGCGAACGCCGAGCTTGCCGCGCTGACTTCCTGACCAGTACCGCTCGCGTCTCACAGTGGCGTCACCCGCACCTCCGGACAGCCGTCGCAGTCGTGGTAGTGCCAGAGCCACTCGACCTTGCACGGCGCGCAGGCGAGGGAGACGTGCACCGCACGGGTGCAGTCGTGATCGGCACAGAGCACGCTGCACCGGTAGGCCGCCTGCCGCCGGCACCGCTGGGCGCCGTGCCGACACTCGCACCGCGGGCCCCGACTGCGGAGCGCGCGAGCCAACGGGTCTCCGCTCGCGGCGTCGTCCTGGGCCCTGCGCCGCTTCTGCGCGGTCCTGCTCGTCATCGGTCCTCCTGTCGACGGGTTGCCGCCCATCGTCGTGATGAGCACCGACCGCGTGGCCGTCCTGCGGTCAGGCCTGTGGAGAACCACCCCGGCTCACCGGCCTGTGGGTACTCGACGGACGTGACCGGCAGCGCCCGAGGACCGGCGAGGGCTACGCCAGCAGATCCGCGATCGCGCGCACCTCGTCGGGCGAGCGCAGGCTGAGCAGCAGCGTGGTCACGCCGGTCTCCTCCCACTCGGCGACCCGCTCGCCGACCTCGCCGGCGTGGCGGCGATCTCGAAGTCCGCTCGGGTACGCCGGGCGCCCGGGCGGGCGAACCCCTCGTCGAGCCACGGCCGGTACATGCCGGCCGACTCGGGCGTGTGGAAGACGGGATCCCTGCGCGCGCGATGTCTTGCTGGCTGTACACCGCGACGCGGATCGGATGGCTGGTCATCGGCTGTTCCCCATCCGTGGAGCGGTCCAGCCGCACCACGGCTCACACTCGCGACCGAGCGCCGAGCGCCCTCGGGACTGGCGACCCGTGGCTGCTCACCGGCGGGGCCGCGCCGACCCTCTGCCATGGAGCAGCGACTCGTACACCTGCGCGTAGCCACGACACATGGCGTCGGCTGAGAAGCGCTCCGCGTGCTGCCTGCACGCGTCCGGGTCGATGTCGCCGATCCGACGGGTCGCTTCCACCATCTCGTCGACGTCCTCGCAGATGAAGCCGGTGACGCCGTGCTCGATGACCTCCGGCACGGAGCCTCGTCGCAGGGCGACCACCGGGGTGCCTGCCGCGAGGGACTCGATCATCACGAGGCCGAACGGCTCGGGCCAGTCGCTGGGGAACAGGGTGGCGCGGGCGCCCGCGTAGAAGGCGGGCTTCTCGTGCTCCTCGATCTCGCCGACGAAGTCGACGTCTCGCCCCATCTCGGGCTCGACCTCCTCCTCGTAGTACGGCACGTCGAGAGGGTCCACCTTCGCTGCCATCCGCAACGGCAGCCGCGACCGGCGGGCCACCTCGATGGCCGCGAGCGGACCCTTCTCCTCGGCGATGCGGCCGACGAAGGCGAGGTAGCCGTCGGGGTCGTGGGGCACATCGTGGTACGCCGAGAGATCGAGCCCGTTGTAGACGGTGGCCGCCCAGGTGAGGTCGAGGTCTGCGACGGCGCGCCGCTGGTCGTCACTGATGGAGACCAGGGGGACCGAGCCGTACCTGGGCAGCAGATCGCGCAGGTGGACGAGGTCGAGCCGGCCGTGCATGGTCAGCGCTGTGGGGGTGCGGGAGAGGCGGGTGAAGGGCAGGGTCCAGATGTCGACGTGCGAGTGCACGACGTCGAACTCCTCGGCACGCCCGTACAGCTCGGCCAGCATCTGCAGGTGCAGGTGCGGAGCCAGGTTCACCAGCTCCTCACCGTCGAACCGTTCGCGGAGCGGTTTCTCGAAGGCTTCGAGGGTCGCGGCCGTCTCGGAGGTCTCCGGGCCGAACAACGTCACGTCGTGGCCCTGGGCCACCAACCCGTCGCACAGGGTGGCGATCACCCGCTCGGTCCCGCCATAGGCTCCTGGCGGTACCGCCTCGTAGAGCGGGGCGACCTGCGCGATCCTCATGCCGGGACCGGGACGTGTCGACCGAGGCCGGTCACTTGCGGCCCGCCAGCTCCGTGGGCTCGCCGACGAGGCCACCCTTCTCCAGGATGTGGCGCACCCATTCCCCTCCGGTCACACTCACCTCGGCGTTCTGCCGTCCCGGTGCGAGCCGCAGCCGTGAGGCCGCATCCGTCGCCGCGGCCAACGTCTGGACGTGGTCCTCGAGAACGGCGACGCGTGCCTCGAGCCGTTCGACCTGGCTCGCTTCCTCATCCAACGCAGACATGAACGACCTCTCTCTGTGAGTGTGTGGTTCCAACCGGTGCTCCGTGCGCCCGACGGAGTCGGGTCCGGGCCGGGTCCGGGCCGGGTGAGGCTTCGACCCGGACTCGGCGGTCGCGTCGCCGAGGGCTCTCCCTCCGCATCGACGGCCCACTACCGGAGGTAGCTCCCGTAGTAGTCGCCGTGCCGGGTACGCGCGTCGTCGTCCCAGTCATCCCGGTCGTAGTCCGGCGCCGACCTGATCTGCTCCTTCGTCATCCCCACGTGGACGTCCCTGGACTCGTGGTCGACGCTCTCGATGGCGCCGGCCGGGAGGAGCCGCTTCTTCCCGAAGATCCAGAACCCGGTGTCGACGACGACGTAGGCGTCGGTGGCGTCGTACGTCGCCTCGTCGACGCTGCCGATCGAGCCGTCGGTCGCCTGGACGTCGTAGCCCACGAGGTCCTGCCCCTGGTTCCAGGTGGCGTTTCGGTACGCCCACATCTCAGTCATGTCGAATCTCCTCCCAGCGTCCGGGTGTCTCCCGGAGCGTCCGTTCGAGGCCCCGACGCGTCTGCGCCGCCCAGAAGTGGGCCGAGTCGTGCACCGTGAATGAGACCGGCGGCGCCGTGGGTCGAGCCCGGCGACGCCGCCGGCGGCTAGTCCGTCCCGGACGCCTCCCCGTAGCCGCGGGTGAGACCACCTCGGTCCAGGATCCGGCGAACGTTCCTGCCGCCCGTGATGCGGACGTCGTGGTTGATGCGCAGTGGCGTCGAGATACGCATCCGTGACGCCGCGTCGATGGCGGCGACGATGGTCGTCAGCCGGTGCTCGAGATCGCGGACGCGCGCCTCGAGATCCCGCTCCCGCTGCGTCTGCGAAACCGCTCTTCCTTGCGTCACGGACATGGTCCTGCCCTCTCTCCTGGTCGCCGAGCTGGTCTTCGAGCACGTTGTTCGCCTTCACCTCCATGACCGCGAGGGCTGCGACGGATGACGCGGGGCGGGCCCCTCGCCGAGTGCGGAGCCGATGTCGTGGCCAGCGGTCTGCCCGCGAGCGTCGTCCGATCCTCGTCGTGGGCTCCGCGTCATCCAGGCCGCGCTCGGGAGTCATGGAGGTGGAGGCGTCTGTCCAGAGAACACAGGCGACTCGAGCACGCGCACGGTGGACGGGGTCACCAGGGTCCCGGACCGTGCTGGATGACGGATGGCGGTGATGTGGCCTGCGAAGCGTAGAAGCGTTGATGGCGGGTACCCATCCCTCAGGTTGCTCGCAGCGAGGGAGGGCGCTCTTGGTGACCGACGCCCCTGCGGAGGACGGTGCGCCGCTCGAGGACGAAGTTCTCGTCGACCTCGTCCCGATGCTGCGTCGCGTCATCGGAGCGCGGATCAAGGATCCGCACACGGTCGAGGACCTCGTCCAGGAGACCCTGGCCAGGGTGATGGCTGCTGGCTCGCGCGTCGAGCCCGAGATGCTGCCTCGCTACGCCTCGGTCACGGCCCGGAACCTCGTGGCGTCGTTGGCCGAGAAGAACGATCGCGCGCGGACCAGCTCGCACCTGCTGGTGGACCTGGGAGACGACGAGTCGCCCGCCACCGATGTGCTCCGGCAGGAGCAGCGAGCACTGGTCAACGCGGCGCTCGCCGAGCTGCCCGCAGCAGACCGCGACCTCCTGATCGCGCACGAGGTGCACGGCGAGGACACCAAGACGATGGCCGCCGTGCACGGTACGTCGCCCGGGGCCATCGCTGCCCGCTTGAGTCGTGCTCGAGCCAGCCTGAGAGTGGAGTACCTCTTGGTGGCCGAAGGCGTCGAGCCTCCAACGGATCGGTGCCGGCCGGTACTGCGTGCACTGTCGAGCGGCGATCGGCGCCGCCAGCGCGAGCTGGACGTGAGCGGTCATCTCCTCGAGTGCGCGGCCTGCGCCCGGATCAAGGGTGAGCTGTTCGAACGCCGCGAGCCGGCCTCCGACGAGAGCGTGGTCCGGGTCCCGGTCGCGAGTGATGCGGACGTGGTGGTGGCGCGCCAGAAGGGCCGCGAGATCGCCGCCGAGGCGGGCTTCTCGGGGACCGACCAGACCGTCATCGCAACGGCGATCTCCGAGATCACCCGCAACGTCGTGAAGTTCGCGCAGCGAGGAGAGGTGGTCATCTCCCAGATCTCGGCGGAGGGGCGGCGAGGCATCCAGGTCGTCGCCCGGGACGCGGGTCCGGGGATCGAGGACACCGAGCGGGCGATGACGGATGGTTACAGCACCTACCACGGGCTCGGCCTCGGCCTGCCCGGCGCGAGGCGGTTGATGGACAGGTTCGAGCTGGACTCGGTCCCCGGCCAGGGCACCACCGTGACGATGGAGAAGTGGTTGCCGTGACGCGGCGACGGATCACCCGAACCAGGACGAGAAGGGCAGCGACACCATGACCGACCAAGCCAGCACCGCGACCACCGACGAGCCCACCGACGAGCCCACCCGCAACGACGACGAGACGTTGTTGCCGGAGCTGGTCGCGCATCTCCGGGCGAACCGCACGGAGCTCCGGCAGCAGTGGGCGGAGCGGATCACGCAGGCCCACCTCCTGTCCTCGATGACGGCCAACGAGGTGTTCACCGAGGCGACCTCGGTCTACGACAACTACGTGGAGGTGCTGGAGACCGGCAGCGTCGAGGCGCTCCAGCACTACGCCCGTGACCTCTCCGAGCGGATCATCCCCCGGGGCGTCGAGACGCACGAGGTGGTGGGCATCGTGCTGCTGCTGCGCGACGTGCTGGCGCGCTCCCTCTTCGAGAAGTACCGCCAGGACTTCGAGCTGCTCAACCGTGTCCTGGACGTCTACGAGCCTGCGGCGAACCGCATCGCCAACACCGTCGCGGTGAGCTTCGTCGAGCAACGTGAGCGAGTCATCCGCGAGCAGCAGGACGCCCTCCTGGAGCTGTCCACCCCCGTGCTGCAGGTGCGCGAACGGTTGCTCATCCTGCCGATCATCGGGGTCCTGGACACCGCCAGGGCGCAGCAGCTGACCGAGCAGCTGCTGCACGGGATCCGGGCACACCGCGCCAAGCTCGTGGTCATCGACATCACCGGCGTGCCCAACGTGGACGAGGCCGTGGCCAACTCCCTGGTCGACACGGTCACCGCGTCTCGCCTCATGGGCGCGGACGTGATCATCACCGGTCTGTCGTCGGAGATCGCCCAGACCCTCGTCACCATCGGCGTCGACCTGAGCAAGATGCTCACCGTCGGCGATCTCCAAGGGGGCATCGAGGAGGCCGAACGACAGCTCGGCTTCCGGGTCTCGAAGGTGCCGGATGAACGTTGAGACTCGCGACATCGCCCGCGCACCGCTGCCGGCCTCGATACTGTCTCAGGGACAGAACCTCATCGTCTCGGTCCACGCTGCTCTGGACGACGACCAGCTGACGAGGTTGCAGCGCGACCTTCTCGACCGCGTGGGACGCGAACGAGCCAGAGGAATCCTCATCGACGTCGCCGCACTCGACGTCCTCGACTCCTTCGCGGCCAACACCCTGGCGGATCTCGCCTACATGGCGCGGTTGCGGGGGGCCCGGACGGTGGTGGTCGGCATAGCGCCGGACGTGGCCATGGCCCTCGTGCGGCTGGGCGTGCACCTGCCGTTGACCCAGACCGCGCTGGACCTGGAGGAGGGCCTGGAGTGGTTGACGTCGTGAAGCCCCGCGGCCCGGAGGGGTCGGGCCCGGACGCCCAGGAGCGCTTCCGGCTCGACTACGCACCCCTGATGCTCCGGTACCTGGCGCAGGAGGACGAGGCCGGACTCCAGGCGGCCTACGAGCTGGGCCGCCGCGCGATGCGGGACTCCGTCGGGTTGCTCGAGGTCGTTCGCGTCCACAACGAGCTGTTCCTCGACGTGCTGGCCACCGCTCGCAACGCCGACGAGGGCCGGGCGCTGGCGCGCGCCTCGAGCACTCTGCTGATCGACCTCATCGCGGCCTTCGAGATGTCCCAACGGCGCTTCACGGATGCGCGCCGAACTCCAGGGGGCCCGACCGAGCGGTGGTGACCAGGCGACCCAGCAGACGAGCCGTCACCCGCACCAGAGCTTGACCGGCGCGGGGGTCCACGCTCCGAGGCGCATCCGTGCCCGAGGCGGAACGGCATCTCGGGACGCTATGACCATGGCGCCACCTGGTGTGGCGCGACCTGGTGAGGCGGGGGCGGCCGTACCACCGTGCCCTGGCCGTTCTCCACCCGGACCGACATCGGCCGTCGGCCGTGCTCCAGGCGCTCCAGCGAGAGGTCTGGTACTCCGGAGAGGTCGGGCCGCACCAGCTCGGCCCCGGAGCCGTCGCCCGTCGGTGCGAGACCCACCATCGTGCGCACGAGGAGCAGCACGGAGGCCGAGGCCCACGCCTGCGGCGAGCACGACGAGGGGTACGCCACGGGCATCGCGACGTCACCGCGAGACACGCCCGCGAACAGCTCGGGTAACCGACCCTCGAAGTGGCGAGTGGCCTCGAGAACGCCGTC
This sequence comes from uncultured Actinomycetota bacterium, assembly GCA_963791175.1. GTDB lineage: Bacteria > Actinomycetota > Actinomycetes > Propionibacteriales > Nocardioidaceae > Nocardioides. Next base: position 1,771,741 of record CAWBRC010000001.1, on the reverse strand, counting down.
CGTGAGCAGGTCCACGGCGTCCCAGCACCCGTAGCGGGCCGCGCCCGCGATGCACAGGGCAGTGTCGTGGGGCCACACCGACCCGTTGTGGTAGCTGAGGGGGTCGTAGGCCGCCATGGACCGTGCCAAGGTACGGAGCCCCCATCCGGTCCACAGATCGGGGCTGACGAGCCGGTCGACGTACCGTCGGGCCTTGTCGTCATCGGCGATGCCGGACCACAGCGCGTGCCCGGGGTTGGTGGTGAGCGAGTCGATGGGCTGACCGCCGGCGTCCAGGCCGAGCACGAACCAGCCGCGCGGGTCCCAGAAGAGCTCGTTGAACCGGTCCTTGAGCGCTTCGGCGCGCCGACGCAGGTCGGCGGCGTGGTGGCCGATGTCCACGACCTCCGCGAGCTCGGCGGCGCCGTGCAGCGCGGCGTACACGTAGCCCTGCACCTCGACGAGCGCCAGGGGAGCAGGCGGCAGCGAGCCGTCTGCTCGCGTGATGCCGTCCCAGGAGTCCTTCCAGCCCTGGTTGGCCAGTCCGTCCGGCCCGCGACGGCGGTAGTCGACGAAGCCGTCGCCGTCCGAGTCGCCCGGCCCGGTCATCCAGTCGACGGCCGCGCCGACGGCGCCTGCCAGGCTCCCGAGAGTGTCCGCGTCGAGGGCGCGCCACCGCCAGGCCTCGGCGGCCAGTCCGACGAAGAGGGGGGTGGCGTCCACGGTGCCGTAGTAGCGGCTCCGGGAGGAGAACGTCCCGGTACCGCCGTGCCGTCGCAGCTCGTGCACGATGCGGCCGGGTTGCTCCTCGGACTCCGGGTCGTCGGCGCGGCCCTGGAGGTCGGCCAGGGACGTCAGCACGCCGGCGGCCAGGGACCCGTCGAAGGGGAGGGTCATCCAAGCGGTCAGCAAGGAGTCGCGACCGAACAGGGTCATGAACCACGGTGCTCCGGCCGCGACCACGGCTCGCTCCGGGTGCGCCCGGTCGACGATCCGAAGGGCTGCGAGATCCGCCAGTGACTGGTCGACAGCGGCGGGCAACCGCGGGTCGAGGGACACGACGGTCGGTACCGCCGACCGCCAGGCCGACAGGTCGCGGATCGCGACTCCGCCGGCGAGCTCGGACGGCTGCTCGAGACTGGCCGGCACGCCGGCCGAGACGGGCTGCGCCGTCACCGTGACCTTGGCCTCGTCCCGACCCTCGACGTGCAGGCGCCACGTCGCAGTGCCACGCGCCGAGTCCGCTTCGTCCGCCGCCGGGTGCAGCGTGATCTCCGTGCGGTCGTGTTCGTCTCGCGCAGAGACGAGCGTCCACGCGGTCGGACCGCCGCCCTCGACCCGGGCCGCTCGAGCGTCACCGGCGCCGCTCTTGACGTCGAAGACGTGAGCGAAGTCGGCACTGACCTCGAGCTCGACCTGCACGGTGACGGGCAGCGGGTGCGGGTTCCGCAGCGTCAGCTCCTCCACGAGACTGCCCGCGAGCCAGCGACGGCGGATCACCAGGACGTCTGCGTCGCGGCTGCGGGTCTCGGACGGCACGCCGTTCCTCCCGGCGTCCACGGGCAGGAGGACCCGCGAGACCACGACGGCCGACAGCGGAGTGGGCGTGCTCGCTGCGAGCAGTTCGACCCGGCCGCGTGTGATCCTCATCTGCAGCCGGCTCACGTGCCGGAGGTCGTCGTACACCAGCCCGTGCGTGGGGGCGGTCATGTCACCCGACTCGTCGCTGATGGCGAAGCTGCGCCCGTCGACAGTGACGAGGTCGTGTCGTCCGCCAGCGGGAACCGTGCCTGCCGCGAGGTGGTGCTCAGACATCTGACCACTGTGCCCAACCGGCCGCCGATGATGCACATCCGGGGTGCGCACGCATGTGATCCCGCACGGGGGTTACCGCCATGGGGAGAGTCGGGTCCCGTCGACGCGGACCCGGCGCGGAGGGGACCTGCGATGAGCACGCTGTTCGAGGTGCCGTGTCCGAGCTGCGGTCGGCACATGTGCCTGGCGGTCAATGGCGAGGACGTGGAGTGCTCCACCTGTGCGCGCACGTACCACGCCCGCATGGGTCACCTGTTCCCGGTCGGTGATCGTCCGCCGCTCCCCGACCACACGCAACCCAGCGGTACGGCGGCCGCCGTACTGCGAGGAGGCCCAACCGAGACGCACCCCTGAGCGGCGGACTCGCCGTCCGAGACTCGCCAACTAGGCCAGCAGCCCCGCGATCGCGTGCACCTCGTCGGGCGAGTGCAGGCTGAGCAGCAGCGTGGTCACGCCGGTCTCCTCCCACTCGGCGACCCGCTCGCGGACCTCGCCGGCGCTGCCGATGATGTGCATGTCGTCGACGAGCTCGTCGGGGATCAGGGCGGTGGCGCGGTCCTTCTCGCCGTTGAGGTAGAGCTTCTGCACCTCGGCGGCGAGGTCCTCGTAGCCCATCCGGACGAAGACCTGGTTGTGGAAGTTCGCCTCCTTCGCCCCCATGCCACCCATGTAGAGCGACACGAACGGGCGCATCGCGTCGATGACGGCCGCCTTCTCCTCGGCGGACGAGACGACCTGCAGGTGGCAGGTGGCGGCGATCTCGAAGTCCGCACGGGTACGCCGGGCGTCGGGGCGGGCGAACCCCTCGTCGAGCCACGGCTGGTACATGCCGGCCGACTTCGGCGTGTAGAAGATCGGGATCCAGCCGTCGGCGATCTCGGCGGTCTGGGCGACGTTCCTGGGACCCTCGGCACCGAGCCAGATCGGGATGTCGGCGCGCAGCGGGTGCACGATCGGCTTGAGCGGCTTGCCGAGGCCCGTGGCGCCCTCACCGGTGAGCGGCAGCGGGTAGTGCGGCCCGGCGTTGGTCACCGGCCCCTCGCGGGCCAGCACCTGGCGGATGATGTCGACCACCTCGCGGGTGCGCGCCAGCGGCTTCGCGAACGGCTGGCCGTACCAGCCCTCGACGACCTGCGGCCCGCTCACGCCCATGCCCAGCACGACCCGGCCCCCCGACAGGTGGTCGAGGGTGAGCGCGTGCATCGCGATCGAGGTCGGCGTCCGTCCGGACATCTGCACGATCGACGTACCGAGCCGGATCCGGGAGGTCTCCCGGCCCCACCACGCCAGCGGGGTGAACGCGTCGGAACCCCAGGCCTCGGCGGTGAAGACCGCGTCGAAGCCGGACTCCTCGGCCGCCGCCACCAGCTCCCCCACGCCCGGCGGGGGCTGGGCGCCCCAGTAGCCGAGCTGCAGACCGAGTTTCATGCCGCGTGTCCTTCCGTTGGCCTTGCCTCAGATTAGAACGTGTTCTAGTTTGCGTCCATGCCCAGAACTCTCTCGGCGCCCGTCACCGTAGCGTTCGACTACACCCGGTCGACCGGTCCGGTGCTCGGCCGGTTCCTGGCCGGGCTGCGCGACGGCGTGGTGGTCGGCGGTCGTACGTCGGACGGCAAGGTCGTCGTACCACCACCCGAGTTCGACCCCATCACGCACGCGGCCACCGAGGAGTTCGTCGAGGTGGCCGACACCGGGACGGTGGCCTCCTGGACGTGGGTCCCGGAGCCGGTCAAGGGCCAGCCCCTCGACCGGCCGTTCGCGTTCGCGCTGGTCACCCTGGACGGTGCGGACGCTCCCCTGCTGCACGCGCTGGACGTCGCGACGCCGGACGACGTGGAGACCGGGATGCGGGTGCGGGTCCGCTGGCGGGCCGAGCGGAAGGGCGACATCACGGACATCGAGTGCTTTGAACCGCTGCCGGAGGGAGGCAGCGGTGCAAGGCCCCCGGTCCGCGAGACGGCGGACCCGGTCACCGGGATCGTGGTGCCCATCGAGCTCGACTACCTCTACGCCGCGTCGCCGGAGGAGTCGCTCTTCTACACCTCGCTCAAGGAGGGGCAGCTCGTCGGCCAGCGGTGCCCGCAGTGCGGCAAGGTCTACATCCCGCCGCGCAGCGCCTGCCCGGCCGACGGCACCCCGACCGCCGAGGAGGTGCCGCTGCCGGACACCGGGACGGTCACGACCTTCTGCATCGTCAACGTGCCGTTCCTCGGCCAGCGGATCACGCCGCCCTACGTCTCGGCGTACATCCTGCTCGACGGCGCGGACATCGCCTTCCTGCACCTGATCCTCGACATCCCGGCCGAGGAGGTCCGGATGGGCATGCGGGTCAAGGCGGTGTGGAAGCCGAAGGACGAGTGGGGCACGACGATCGAGAACATCAGCCACTTCGCGCCGACCGGCGAGCCGGACGCGGACTACGAGACCTACCGGGTGCACCTATGAGAGACGTCGCAGTCGTCGGCTTCGCGCAGCGGCAGATGGCCGCGTTCGACGGGTCCCCGACCTGCGTCGAGCTGCTCGTGCCGCTGTTCGCGGAGTGCTACGAGCAGACCGGCTGGACCCGCAAGGACGTCGGCTTCTGGTGCTCGGGGTCCTCGGACTACCTGGCGGGGCGGTCGTTCTCGTTCGTCCAGGCCGTCGACGCCATCGGGGTGATCCCGCCGGTCAACGAGTCGCACGTGGAGATGGACCTGGCCTGGGCGATGTACGAGGCCTGGCTCAAGATCCAGACGGGCGAGGTCGACACCGCGCTCGTCTACGCGTTCGGCAAGAGCTCGGCCGGGGTGCTGCGCCGTACCCTCGCGCTCCAGCTCGATCCGTACACGATGACGCCGATCTGGCCCGACACCGTGTCGCTGGCCGGGCTCCAGGCCCGGGCGGGCATCGACGCCGGACTGTGGGACGAGCGGGCGATGGCCGAGGTCGCGAACCGCTCGCTGACCGACGCCGAGAAGAACGAGTACGCGATCCGCAAGGGCGGCTCCTCGGTCGAGGAGCTGCTGGCCCGGCCGATGTACGCCGACCCGCTGCGCAAGCACGACTGCGCGCCGGTCACCGACGGGGCGGCCGCGCTCGTGCTGGCCGCCGGGGACCGCGCCCGCGAGGTGAGCGACCGGCCCGCCTGGATCCGCTCGCTGGCGCACTACGTCGACCCGATGAGCATGGGCACCCGCGACCTGACCCGCTCCCCCAGCGCGCGCCGCGCGGGCGAGACGTCGGACCTCGACGGGGTCGAGGTCGCCGAGCTGCACGCGCCGTTCAGCCACCAGGAGCTGGTGCTGCGCTCGGAGCTCGGGCTGGGTGACGACGTACGCGTCAACCCGTCGGGCGGGGCACTGACGAGCAACCCGATGTTCTCGGCCGGCGGCATCCGGATCGGTGAGGCGGCCCGCCGGATCTGGTCGGGCGAGGCCTCGAAGACGCTCGGCCACGCGACGTCGGGGCCGGCCCTGCAGCAGAACCTCGTGTGCGTGATGGCCAGCGAAGGGCAGGGCGAGTGATGGGGAAGCAGCCGGCCGCGGTGATCGGGGTGGGCCAGACCCACCACCGCGCGAAGCGCGAGGACGTCTCGATGGCGGGGCTGTGCCGCGAGGCGATGGACCGCGCCCTCGAGGACGCCGGCCTCGGCCTCGACGAGATCGACGCGATCGTCGTCGGCAAGGCGCCCGACCTGTTCGAGGGCGTGATGATGCCCGAGCTGTTCCTCGCCGAGGCGCTCGGCGCCGCCGGGAAGCCGCTCCTGCGCGTGCACACCGCCGGCTCGGTCGGCGGCTCGACCGCGATCGTGGCCTCGTCGCTGGTGCAGGCGGGCGTGCACAAGAAGGTGCTCACCGTCGCCTACGAGAAGCAGTCGGAGTCGAACGCGATGTGGGCGCTCTCGGTGCCGATCCCGTTCAACATGCCGGTGCACGCGGGCGCCGGCGGCTACTTCGCCCCGCACGTGCGGTCCTACATCCGGCGCTCCGGCGCACCGACGCACATCGGGGCGATCGTGGCCGCGAAGGACCGGCAGAACGCCCTGAAGAACCCCTATGCGCACCTGAGGAACCCGGACACCACGGTCGAGTCGGTGCTGGCCTCGCAGATGCTCTGGGACCCGATCCGGTACGACGAGACCTGCCCGTCCTCCGACGGCGCCTGCGCGCTCGTGATCGCGGCCGAGGACGTCGCCGCCTCCTCGCCCAACCCCGCCTGGATCCACGGCACCGTGATGCGCTCCGAGGCGACCTCCGCCGCCGAGCGCGACCAGGTGAACCCGCAGGCCTCCCGCGACGCCGCGGCCGCGCTCTGGAAGCAGGCCGGCATCACCAGCCCCATCGACGAGATCGACGCCGCCGAGCTCTACGTTCCGTTCTCGTGGTTCGAGCCGATGTGGCTGGAGTCGCTCGGCTTCGCGGAAGCCAACGGCGGCGGCTGGAGGCTCACCGAGTCCGGCGCCACGGCCATGGACGGCCGGCTCCCGGTCAACTGCTCGGGCGGCGTGCTCTCCTCGAACCCGATCGGCGCCTCCGGCATGCTCCGCTTCGGCGAGGCCGCCCTACAGGTGCGCGGCGCCGCCGGCGAGCACCAGATCGACGGCGTGCGGAAGGCGCTCGGTCACGCGTACGGCGGCGGCTCGCAGTTCTTCGCGATGTGGGTGGTCGGGTCGGAGAAGCCGTCCAACTGAGGGGCGCGGTGCCTCGGAAAAGTCTCGACTGTCTACCTTTTCCCGGAGCCAGGCCGGTCTGCCGAGCATCGTCGGCACCAGGTGCCGGGAATGCTCGGCAAACCCGGGCGCGGGGCAGCGCGCGCTCGGAAAAGTCTCGACTGTCTACCCTTTCCCGAGCCGCCCGATCACCACCATCAGTGCGCGTACAGGCAGAACGGGTGCCCGTCGGGGTCGAGGAAGACCCGCACGTCGTCCTGGGGCTGGTACTCGGCCAGCACCGCGCCGTGCTCCAGTGCGTAGGCGACCGCCTCGTCGAGGTCCGACACCTCGAAGTCGAGGTGCATCATCATCTGCTGCTCCCCCGGCGTGTTCGGCCACACCGGACGGACGTAGTCCTCCTTGAGGTGGAAGGTGATGCCGGTGATGCCCTCGCCGGCGTCGATGGCCGCCTCACCGGGGTCCATCTCGTCGGGCTTCCAGAGCTCCCAGCCGAGCAGCTCGGCGTAGAAGCGCGCCAGGGCCTTCGGATCGGAGCTGTCGAGCACCACGCCCCACCAGTCCGCGCGCTCCCACCGCTCCTGGCCCGGTTCACCGCGTCGACGACCTCGCATGCTGGGCACCATAGGCGCCCGCCGACCGTTGGGAGGGGCATGGCCGAGCTGATCCGCACCAACGACGTCGCGCTCATCGCCGTGGTCGAGGGGTTGCTCCAGGAGGCGGAGATCCCCGTCCACGTCGCCGACCGGCACGCCAGCGTCATCGAGGGCTCCGTGAACTTCCTGCAGATGCGCATCCTCGTCCCCGACGAGCGGGCCGACGAGGCGCGCGAGCTGATCACGGAGGCCGAGCTCGGCCAGTGGCTGCGCCGCTGAGCGATAACGGCTTGCGGCCCGGGCGGTGCACGCGGCAAGGCCACTGCCAAGATGCCACCGTGGCCGAGGTGCGAGGCAGGTACGACGACCGGTTCGACGCGGTCCCGAGTGCGTTGGCCGGCCTGCTGGACGACGGTGACCTGGGCGGTTCCGTCGCCGTGTACGTCGACGGCATGCCGGTGGCCGACGTGTGGGGCGGGTACGTCGACGCCGGGCGCACGGTGCCGTGGGCCGAGGACACGCTGGTCGGCGTCTGGTCCGTCACCAAGACGATGACCGCGCTGTGCGCGCTGGTGCTGGCCGACCGGGGCGTGCTCGACCTGGACGCACCGGTGGCGACGTACTGGCCGGAGTTCGGTGCCGCCGGCAAGGAGAGCGTGCTGGTGCGGCACCTGCTGTCGCACACCGCCGGTCTGCCGGACTGGGAGTGGCCCGTCGAGGACCTGTACGACTGGTCCCGCGCCACCGGGCACCTGGCCGCCGCGACGACGCAGTGGGCGCCGGGCTCCGCGGCCGGCTACCACTCGCTCACGCAGGGCTTCCTCGTCGGCGAGGTGGTCCGGCGGCTGACGGGACGCACCGTGGGCGAGTTCTTCGCCACCGAGGTCGCGGGCCCGCTACGCGCGGACTTCCACATCGGGCTGCCGGCCGAGGACGACGCCCGGCTGGCACTCTCGGTGCCGCCGCCCGGTGCCGACGAGGACCACCTGGCCTCCTCGCCCGGGAACGACGCCCCCGCGGGAACCCCCATCCGGCTCCGCGACGCCAACAGCGTGGCCTGGCGTCGAGCGCAGATCCCCGCGGCCGGGGGCTACGGCACCGCGCGCTCCGTCGCGCTCGTCCAGTCCGTGCTGGCCTGCGCCGGGACCGTGCGCGGCGTGCGGCTGCTGTCGCCCGAGACGTGCGCGCGGGCGGCGGAGGAGCAGTACGCCGGCGAGGACCGGGTCCTGGGGATGCCGGTGCGCTGGGGGCTCGGCTACGGGCTGTTCGGCAGCACGGTCGGCTGGGGCGGGTGGGGCGGCTCACTGGTGATGATCGACCCGGCCGCCAGGCTGGTCGTCGCCTACGTGACCAACCAGATGCGCGACCCGGCCGAGGACACCCGCGGCCTGGAGCTGGTGATGGCGGCGTACGGCGGTCTCGGCTGACGTTCGCCCTCCGCGAACGACCGGTACGACGCGCCGACGGAGCCGGCCTCCCGGCGTAGCCTCCGGGCATGGGTGAGCTGATCCCGTTCCCGGTGCCCGACCACGAGGCCGCCCCCGAGCGCGAGCCGCTCTGGCGCGAGGCCGTGGGCCACGAGCTCCGCGAGGAGCGCCAGGACGCCGGTCGCACGCTCGCCGACGTGGCCGAGAGGGCCGGGGTGTCGACGCAGTACCTCTCCGAGATCGAGCGCGGCCGCAAGGAGCCGAGCTCGGAGGTGCTGCAGGCCGTGGCCGGAGCGCTCGGCCTGCGCCTGGTCGACCTGACGGGCCGGGTCGCGCGCCGGCTGACCGAGGTCCGCGGTCCGGTCTGCCTGGTCGCCTGACCTCAGTAGCCCGGGAACACCGTCCGCAGGTCGTCGAGGGTCACGTCGCCGCTGACCGTCACGCCCGCCGGCGTGTGCGCCGGGTCGAGGCGCCCGGCCAGGAGCCGGATCGCCGCCTCGAGCGGCCCCTCGAACCGCGCCGTGGCCCCGTCCGTGCCGTCCTCGAGCCGGACGCTGTCCTCGATCACGATCGTGTGGTCGCCGACGGCCACCCGGGCGGGGCCGACCCCGTCGGGCTTGCCCACGAAGCCCAGCAGGAAGGTCATCGTCGAGCTGAAGTGCTCGGCCAGCAGCTCAGCCGAGGTGTCGCTCAGCGCCGCCGCGGGGTCGAGGCCGACCTCGACGTCCCACCCGTGCAGCGCCGCCTCGTTGAGCCGCATGCCCAGCGACGTCGCGATCGGCACCGGCTGGGGCAGGAACCCCAGGTCGATCTCCACGGAGGAGCGCTGCTCCGGGCTGAGCCCTTCGTACGTCGACACGAGCCGCTCGTCGCTCGCCACGAAGGCGGCTGCCTGGTCGGCCGGCCGCAGCGCGTCCCAGCGGTCCCAGATCTCCTCGTTCGACGGCTTGTCCTCGGGAGCCCCGGCGGCGGCGAGGACCGGGTACCGACCGATCTCGGCCCCGCTGCCGAGGTGGGAGAGGACGTCGGCGACCTTCCAGTCGTCGGCGCCGCTCTGCGCGGTCAGCTGCTCAGGTGAGAGGCCGGTCGCCTTCGAGGCGAGCCGGTCGTGGATGGCGCGGAGCTCCGCGATCGTGGCGTCGACGAGTTCGGTCACGGTGCCCATCCAACCGGACCGCGGTCCCCTTTCCAAGGGAGCGACCTCCGCGTGTCACGGCAGCAGCAGCATCGAGTCGCCGAACTCGTGCCACAGGTAGCGAGGGGCGCCCGGCGCGGTGATGTCGGCGTACGCGTGGTCCACCAGCGCCCGACCCGCCACCGCCTCCAGGAGGTCGAGGTGGCTGGCCTCTGGCTCGTGCAGCCCGGTGAGCAGGCCGGTCACGACGCGGGCCGGGTGCGCGGGCCCGAGGATCAGCGACGTCCAGCCGTCGTACGCCGCCACGCGGCCGTCGGCGCCGGCCGCGGTCTCGAGCGCCCGCACCACCGTGGTGCCGACCGCGACGACCCGCCCGCCCGTCTCGCGGGTGAGCTCGACCAGCCGGGCGGTGGTCCCGGGTACCGACAGCCACTCCGGCTGCGGCGGCTCGTGCGACTCCTGGCTGGCCACCCCGGTGTGCAGCACCAGCGGCGCCACGACCACGCCCGCCGACATGAGGTCGACGAGCACCTCCCGCGACAGCGGCCGCCCGGCGCTCGGCATCTCGGCGCTGCCCGGGACGGCGGCGTACACGTTCTGGAGGTCCTCGAGCGGCCAGGTGCCGTGCAGGTAGGGGTAGCGGATCGGCGCGCCGTACCGCCGCAGGTACGCCACCCGGTCCGCGACCGGCAGCGTCGTGGCTCGCCAGAGCCTGGTCTGGCCCGCTGGGTGCGGCTCGCCGACCCGGAGCCGGACACCGCCCGGCAGGCGCAGCACCTCTCCGGGGTCCGGTTGGCCGGGGCCGGCACCGCCGGGCCGCCGCAGCTCGACCACCCACGCTCCGTCGTCGAGCTCGGCGGAGACGTGCAGCCCCCACGTGCAGCCGTGCCGCTGCACCTCGAGTGCCGCCGGCAGCGTCGCGCTGGTGTTGACCACGAGCAGGTCCCCCGGTTCCAGCCACAGCGGCAGCTCACGGGCCTGCCGGTGGTGGGTGCGCTCGCTCGTCACCACCGCCATCCGCACCTGGTCGCGGGCCAGCCCCCGCGCCTCGGGCGGAGCCGACGCCTCGCTCCCCGGCGGCAGCACGAACCTCGTCTCGGCCGATGCGCTGCTCATGCGGTGGCCAGCTCCGTCCGCAGCTCCGAGGCGCGGTACCGCCCGCTCGGGAGGCCGCCCTCCAGGAGCCGCAGCAGTGCCGGGACGGCGGCCTCGGGCTCGGGGCGGTCCGAGATGTCCTCTCCCGGGAACGCGTCCTGGTGCATCTGCGTGCGCATGTCGCCCGGGTCGACGGCGTACACGCGCAGGGACGGCTCCTCGGCGGCCAGGACCCGGGTGGCGTGGTCCAGCCCGGCCTTCGACGAGCCGTAGCCGCCCCAGGTCTCGTAGGCCTCGACCGAAGCGTCCGAGCTCAGGTTGAGCACCACGCCGCGGTGGGGCCGCAGCTGCGGCAGCAGCGCGGCGGTCAGGGCGACGGGTGCGACCAGGTTGACCTGGAGGATGCGCAGGTACGTCGCCGTGTCGAGGTCGGCGAGCGCGGGCAGCGGGCTGGTGCCGAGGGTGCTGGCGTTGTTGACCAGCGCGGTGGCGCCGCCCAGCTCCGCGGCCACGTCGACGAGGTCCCGCCGGTGCGCCGGGTCCGCCACGTCACCGGCGATGCCCGGGTGCGGGCCGCCCGGCAACGCGCGGACTGCCTCGTGCAGCGCGCGCTCGTGCCGTGCGTCGAGGACGAGGGACCAGCCGCGGCCCGCCAGCTCGTGGGCGAGCGCGCGACCGAGACCCTGGGAGGCGCCGGTGATCACGGCGACCGGAGATGTCTGGGAAGTCATGCCCCCCAGCATGAAACTTCAAGTTTTGTTGAAGTCAAGGGCGAGGATCGATCCTTCCACGGACCGCGGCGCCGCACGCAAAGTTTCCCCAAAGCCCGGCAGGACCCCGTTGACAGGTGTCATCGTTGTTCCTCCCCCAGTGCTCTCTCCACCGCAGAGCTCCGACCTAGAAGCGACGAACGTGCGATCGATGAGCTCCTCCCCTCTTCTGGACTGGCTGCCCCGCGGCACCGGGATCCCCCATGACACATGGGTGGTCCGGCACCGCTGGGTCGTGCGCATCCTGGCCCTGCAGTGCGTGGGTCTCGTGATCTTCGCGCTGGCCCGCGGGTACTCGTTGACGCACAGCCTGGTGGAGGCGTTGCTGCCCTCGGTGCTGGCCGCCCTGGCCGCCTCGCGCCACCTGGGCAAGACCACCCGCGCCGCGCTGGCCGGTGCCGGCCTCATGACCGTCTCGACGACGCTGGTGCACCTCTCGGACGGCTACATCGAGGCGCACTTCCACTTCTTCGTGATGCTGCCGATCGTGGCGCTGTACGAGAGCTGGATCCCGTTCGTGGTGGCCGTCTGCGTCGTCCTCCTCCACCACGGGGTCCTGGGCTCGCTGGCCCCGGCCTCCGTCTTCAACCACCCCGCCGCCGAGGCCCACCCCTGGGTCTGGGCCGGCGTCCACGCGCTGGCGATCTTCGCGGCCTGCCTCGGCGCGGTCGTCAACTGGCGGGCCCAGGAACAGCTCCGCCAGGCCCAGGTCGGGTTGACCGCCGAGCTGGTCCACCGGGCCAGCCACGACGCGGTCACCGAGCTCCCGAGCCGGGTCCTGTTCACCGAGCGGCTCGAGCAGGAGCTCGACGCCTCTCGCTCCGGCTCCGGCTCCGGGGAGGTCAGCGTGCTGGAGCTGGACATGGACGGCTTCAAGGAGGTCAACGACATGTTCGGGCACGCCTGCGGCGACCTCGTCCTCCTCGAGGTGGCGCGGCGGGTCACCTCGACGGTCGGCCCCCAGGACATGGCGACCCGCATGGGCGGCGACCAGTACGCCGTCCTGCTGGTCGGCGCGGACGCCGACGCCGCCGACGAGACCGCTGTCCGGCTCGCCGAGGTGCTGGTCGAGCCGTACGACCTCGGCGGTGCCACCGTGGACCTCGAGGTGAGCATCGGGATCGCCACGGCCGGACCCGGCGACGACGCGGCGACGCTGATGCGCAACGCGGACGCGGCGATGTACCACGCGAAGGAGCAGCGGCTCGGTCGCGTGCGGTACGACGACCAGAGGCACTCGACGGCCACCGTCGACTCGCTCGCCGACACCCGGCTCTCGCTGCTGGGTGACCTGCGGCGGGCGCTCCAGGACCACGAGATCGTCCTCTACTACCAGCCGAAGGTGGACTCGACCACCGGCCGGCTCGAGGGCGCCGAGGCGCTCGCGCGCTGGCAGCACCCCGAGCGGGGCCTGCTCCAGCCGGTCACGTTCATCGAGATGGTCGACCGGACCAACCTCAGCCGGCAGTTCACCACCGAGGTGCTCGACCTGGCCCTGGCCCAGGTCGCGTGCTGGGCGGCGGACGGCCTGGAGGTCCCGGTGGCCGTCAACCTCTCGCGCCGGTCGTTGTTCGACCCGTCCCTCCCGGCGTCGGTGTCCCGGGCCCTCGTCAAGCACGGCGTCCCGCCCCGGCTCCTGTGCCTGGAGATCACCGAGACGACGATGGTCAGTGAGCCGGAGAACGTCGTCCAGGTCCTCCACCAGCTCCGCGCGCTGGGCGTGACGGTGTCGCTCGACGACTTCGGCACCGGCTACTCGTCGCTGTCGTACCTCAAGGACCTCCCGATCGACGAGCTGAAGATCGACCGCAGCTTCGTCCAGCACCTCACCGACGCGGGCTCCCGGGCCGAGATCCTGGTCCGCGCCGCCGTCGACCTCGCCCACAACCTCGGGCTGTCCGTGGTCGCCGAGGGCGTGGAGGACGCCGAGACCCAGCGCCAGCTGGCCGGGCTCGGCTGCGACGTCGTCCAGGGCTACCACATCGCCCGGCCGATGCCGGCCGACGAGCTTGCGCCGTGGTCGGGGCACGAGCCGGGCGCGGCCGGCCACCTCGGCGTGGTCGAGTCCGCCGGCTGACCCGCCGCAGCCGGGTCAGGCCGGCAGCGGCTTCCGGCTCTCCAGCACCGCGTCGGCGAGGCCGTAGGCGACCGCCTCCTCGGCGGAGAGCACCAGGTCGCGCTCGGTGTCCTCGCGGATGGTCTCGGGGTCCCGGCCGGTGTGCCGGGCCAGGATCGACTCCATCTGCGAGCGCAGCCGGACGATCTCCTTGGCGTGCAGGGCCAGGTCGGGGAGCGTCCCCTGCCCGCCGCCCGAGGGCTGGTGCAGCACGACCCGCGAGTGCGGGAGCACCAGCCGGCGGCCCGGCTCCCCCGCGGCGAGCAGGACCGCGGCCGACGAGCCGGCCTGGCCGATCGCCGTCGTACCGACCGGCGAGCTGATGAACTGCAGCGTGTCGTAGACCGCGAGCATCGCGGTCACCGAGCCGCCCGGGGAGTTGAGGTAGACGTCGATAGGCGAGGCCGGGCTCTCCGACTCCAGGTGCAGCAGCTGGGCGATGACCACGTTGGCCACCCCGTCGTCGATCTCGGTGCCGATGTAGACGACCCGGTCGGTGAGGAGCCGGCTGTAGATGTCGACCGCGCGCTCGCCGCGCACGGTCTTCTCGACGACGCTCGGGATCGTGTAGGTGCTCATCGCGCGACCATCCCCATCCGCACCGGCTCGGCCCGCCGCGGGGTCACCATCGCGACGTCGGTGAGGACGGCGTCGACGAAGCCGTACTCCCGCGCCTGCTCGGCGGTGAACCACCGGTCCCGTCGGGCGTCGAGCTCGATCCGCTCGACCGGCTGGCCGGTGTGCTCGGCGATCAGCTGCATCATCACGTTCTTGGTGTGCTCGAGGTTCTCGGCCTGGATCTCGATGTCGATCGCGGTGCCGCCGATCCCCGCGGACCCCTGGTGCATGAGGATCCGGCTGTGCGGCAGCGCGAACCGCTTGCCCGGCGTACCGGCCGAGAGCAGGAACTGGCCCATGCTCGCCGCCAGCCCCATGGCCAGCGTCGCGACGTCGTTGGGGATCAGCCGCATGGTGTCGTAGATGGCCAGCCCGGCGGAGACCGAGCCACCGGGGCTGTTGATGTAGAGCGCGATGTCGCGCCGTGGGTCCTCCGCGGAGAGCAGGAGCAGCTCCGCGCAGAGCTTGTTGGCGATCGCGTCGTCGACCTCCTGGCCGAGGACGATGATCCGCTGGTGCAGGAGGCGGTCGGCCGCCGAGAGGCCTGCCGGGTTGGGTGCTTGGCTCATGCGTCGAGCCTGCGGCGCGCCCGCGCGCGGTTCCAGCGGTTCCGCTCAGGGCTGTTCTGCCCTGAGCTGATGAGCTCCGCGCGGTCACCGAGCTGGCGACCCGACCGCAGCGTCAGTGCACAGGGCGCTCGCTCGGATGCCGTGCGACCGACCGGCACAGCCGCATCTCGTCGCGATACCGATACGACAGGGGCACCCCGGAGGCCTCAGCGGCGGAGGCGTACGCCTCCAACGCGTCGGCCAGCTCGGCGTACCGATGACGTCTCTGCTGGCTGCTGGTGGCACTGGCCGGCGGAGCGCGATCGGCACGGACCTCGGCCCGTGCCTGGTTGACCTTGAACAGCAGGTGTTTCAGTAGTCGGTCATCACGCGGCCGGGGTGCAGGCATGGCGCCTTCTCTCCCTCTGAGGCTCCACACGGTAGGCCATGGGGCATCCGGCCGGTGCGCGCCTGGTTTCGCCAAGGTGATGCGGGCAGCCGGCCGCAGGAGCCGGCCGTGGACGCGCGCGGTCGCGACCGTGCCCCGCTCCGCGTGGCCGACGTGGCCGAGGTCGGCGACGGTTCGAGAGGTCGCTCCGGCCGCGGTGCAAGCGCCGCCGGCGGTGACCACGTCGGCGACCGGGCGGTGTCGAGCGACGACCCCATGTCCCCGCCTTCGATGATCGGCTGACAGATAGGGTCGCCGACATGATCGAGCTCCGCACACCCGCCCAGATCGAGGCGATGAAGCCGGCCGGCCGGTTCGTCGCCGAGGTCCTGGTCGCCCTGCGCGACGCCGCCGACGTGGGCGTCAACCTGCTCGACCTCGACCGGCTGGCCCACGAGATGATCAAGGAGCGCGGCGCGGAGTCCTGCTACATCGACTACCACCCCTCCTTCGGGGCCTCGCCGTTCGGGAAGGTGCTCTGCACGAGCGTCAACGACGCCGTCCTGCACGGGCTCCCCCACGACTACGCGCTCCAGGACGGCGACCTGCTGTCGCTGGACTTCGCCTGCAGCGTCGACGGCTGGGTGTCCGACTCGGCGATCAGCCTGGTCGTCGGCACACCGCGCGCAGGCGACCTCGAGCTCATCGACGTGGCCACCCGCGCGCTGGCGGCCGGCATCGAGCAGGCCCGGGTCGGCAACCGCCTCTACGACATCTCCGCCGCGATCGGCGACACCGCCCGCGCCGCCGGCCTCGGGATCAACCTCCAGTTCGGCGGCCACGGCGTCGGCCGGACCATGCACGGCGACCCGCACGTCCCCAACGACGCCCGCCCCGGCCGCGGCCTCAAGCTCAAGCCCGGCCTGGTCATCGCCATCGAGCCGTGGTTCCTGCACTCCACCGACCAGATCTTCACCGACGCCGACGGCTGGACCCTGCGCAGCGCCGACGGCTCCCGCGGCGCCCACATGGAGCACACGGTGGCCATCACCGCCGACGGCCCGCTCGTACTGACCGACCGGGCCGGGCTGGAGTAGCCGCCCGCCGGGTGGCCGTGCCCGGTTGGCCGTGCCCGGTTGGCCGTGCCCGGTTGGCCATGCCCGGTTGGCCATGCCCGGTTGGCCATGCCCGGTTGGCCGTGCCCGCGCGCCTACCCCATCGCGTCTCGCCGTCAACGACCGCGCTGCGCGCGTCCGCTGCGCGGCGGCCTGCGGCCGTCCTTGACCGCGAGCCTCTCGCGATGGGGTGATCCGGCGCCCAACGGCGGGCTTCGCCGCGCCGTCGGCAGCGCGGGCACGCGGTCCTGGCGGCCAGGCTGCACCGTGGCGTCATACGTTCTGAGCCGACGGGTGCTCGGTCCGTATGACGTCACCGCGTTCGGGGCGACGCCGCCCCACCGGGCCGTCGCGAAGCGAGCGAAGCCCCTTGACGGCGGGTAGCGGTGCGCTATGCGCGCGGCCGCCCGACGTCACCGGGCACTCAGGTCGCGCTGCCGCCCGCCCGCCGGCGCGCGCGGTAGGCCCGCGTCTTGAGCTTGTTGCCGCAGCCGTACTCGCAGTAGCTGCGGGACCGGTTCCGGGAGTGGTCGTAGTAGGCCCACTCGCACTCGTCGAACGCGCAGATCTTCAGCCGCCACCACACCTCGGCGGCGACGGAGTCGTGCGCGGCGAGGCCGATCCGGGCGAGCGCGCCGTCGACGCCGTCGCGGGCCGGCGTCGCCACCACGCTGCCGCCGTCCCACGCCAGCCGGACCGGCAGGGTCCCGAGCACCTCGTCGAGGTCCGGGAGGGCCTCCCGGGCGCCCGCGTGGTTGAGCTCCAGCGCGTCGTGGAGCGCGCTGCGCAGGCGCACGGCCGCGGCCAGGTCGGACCCGGCGACCGCGGGCGGTTCCGCGGCGAGACCCTGCGCGACGAGGAAGGCGGCCAGCCCGTCGGGCGAGTCGAGGGCGTCGGTGCCGAGCTCGTGGTCGAGCGTGTTGACGAAGTCGCGCACCAGAGCGGCCGGCCGCGGGACGGCCTCCTCATGTATCTGTACGCCGCTCACCGGCTCCTCCTTGGTCGCAACACCAGTGTAACGAGTTGACTGGTTGCACTGGGCGCGACACCAGCGTACGTTCATGACCGGTGTCGCACGAATCGAGAGCGGGGAGGGCCGGAGGCCGACGAGCATGAGCCACTACGGGTACGTCAGCGAGGAGCTCCTGAAGGGGCGGCTGTTCCCGCCGGCCCGACGAGGAAGCCGGCCTCGGCCCGAAGAGGACACCCGGCCGGAGCCGCGGCTCGACGTGGCCCGGCTCCGGAGCCACTTCGACTTCCCGGACACCGGCCGGGTGGTCACCAACAACGCCGCCACCTCCCAGACCCCGCGCGAGCTCATCGACGTCTTCCGGAGGCTCGCGCCGCGCTACGAGGGCGTGCACCGCGGCCAGTCCGCCGCCTCGCGCCAGCTGAGCGCCGAGTTCGAGGAGTCCTTCGACACCATCGCGACCTGGCTCAACGCGCCGAGCCGCGAGTGCATCGCGACGTACCGCAACACCACCGAGGCCATCAACGCGGTCATGTACTCGCTGCTCACCGAGTTCCGCGACGGCGACAACGTGGTCACGACCCTGATGGAGCACAACTCGAACTACGTCCCCTGGTACGCCCTCACCCACGAGGTGCTGCCGCGGCTGGGTCGCCGGGTGGAGTGCCGGCTGGTGCGTTTCGACCACGACACGGGCGAGCTGGACCTCGACCACCTCGCCGAGCTCGTCGACGCGCGCACCAAGCTCGTCTCCGTGACGGGGGCCTCGAACTTCCTCGGCACCAAGCCACCGCTCGACCGGATCCGCCGGATCGCCTCGGCCAGCGGGTACGAGCGCCCGGGGGGCGACTCCGGCTCACTGCTGCTCGTCGACGCCGCCCAGCTCGCGCCCACGAGCGTCATCGACGTGCTGGCGCTCGACGTCGACTACCTCGCCTTCTCCTTCCACAAGCTGCTCGCGCCGTTCGGCGTCGGCGTCCTCTACGCCCGCGAGCCGCTGCTCGAGCGGTCCCTGCCCTTCCTGTACGGCGGCGACATGATCGCCGAGGGCGAGGTGTCCCGGGACCACGTCGGCTACAACCAGCTGCCCTGGAAGTACACCGCCGGTACGCCGAACGTGCTCGGCGTCATCGCCTCCGCGCAGGCGCTCCGGCTCCTGGTGGACCTGGCGCTGGACCCGGCCGAACCGTGGTTCGGCAGCCCGCGACCGCTGGCGCGCCCCTCGGTCGAGGCGGCGATGGACCTGGTGCAGGCCCACGTCCGCCGGCTGACCGACGGCGCGCTCGACCGGATGTCCCAGCTCCCCCGGCTCCGGGTCTACGGGCCGGGGCCGGGCGTCCGCCGCTCTCCCCTGCTGGCGTTCAACGTCGCGGACCGGGACCCGCGCGCCCTGGCGTCGGCCCTCGACGAGCACGGCGTCGAGGCGCGCGCGGGCTGCCACTGCGCGACGCTGGCCCACCGCGAGCTGGCGCTCACCCCCATGGCCAGCTGCCGGCTCAGCTTCGCGGCGTACACCGACGAGCGCGACGTCGACCGGGCGCTGGACGCCCTCACCAGCGTCGTGGGCCGCCGCGGCTGACTACCCGGTGTAGGAGACCTGCAGCTCCTTGATGCCGTTGATCCAGCCGTGCCGCAACCGCTTCGGCTCCGCGAGCTGGCGGATGTCCGGCGCGTGGTCGGCCAGCGCGGTGAAGATCAGCCGCACCTCCTGGCGGGCCAGGTTCGCGCCGATGCAGTAGTGCGCGCCGTGGCCTCCGAAGGCCAGGTGCGGGTTGGGCGAGCGCGTGATGTCGAAGTCGTAGGGGTCGACGAAGACGTCCTCGTCGTAGTTCGCGCTGCCGTAGAACAGCCCGACGCGCTGGCCCTTGGCGACCGGTACGCCGCCCACCTCGACGTCGTGGAGCGCGGTCCGCTGGAACACGTTGACCGGGGTGGCCACCCGGATCACCTCGTCGACCATCGTGTCCGGACGCTCCTCGACCCACAGCTTCCACTGGTCGGGTCGCCGCAGGAAGTGGTGCATGCCGTGGGTGATGGCGTTGCGGGTGGTCTCGTTGCCGGCCACCGTCAGGATGATGAAGAAGTAGCCGAACTCGTCGTCGGTGAGCCCGCGGCCGTCCTTGTCGGCGTTGATCAGCTTGGTGACGATGTCGT
Organism: uncultured Actinomycetota bacterium; assembly: GCA_963791175.1. Lineage (GTDB taxonomy): Bacteria > Actinomycetota > Actinomycetes > Propionibacteriales > Nocardioidaceae > Nocardioides. The sequence continues at coordinate 1,752,367 of CAWBRC010000001.1, read as the reverse complement.
CCCGCGGGTCCTCGCGGCGGGCGGCGGCCATGGTCATGGCGTAGCCCAGGATCTCGGCGGCGGCGAGGTCGGGCACGCCCTGGTAGTCGGGGTCCTCGTTGGCCAGCATCTGGTTGGACCAGTCGAAGAGCTTGGCCCGGTCCTCCTGCGGTACGCCGAGGAGATCGGCGATCGCCTGGAGCGGCAGCTCGGCCGCGACCTCGGTCACGAAGTCCCCCGAGCCGCGGGCGACGGCGTCCTGGACGATCTGGTGGGCGCGCGTGGTCATGATCTCCTCGAGCGCGCCGATCGACCGGGGCGTGAAGCCACGGCTGATGATCTGCCGGGTCGTGGTGTGCTCCGGCGGGTCCTGGTTGAGCAGCATCACCCGCTGCATCTCCACCATCTCGCGCAGCATCCCCTCCTGGAAGCGGATGATCGCGCCGTTCTCGGACGAGGAGAAGTTCTTGCTGTCCTTCGACACCGCCGAGACGTCGGCGTGCTTGGAGACGGCCCAGTAGCCGGTGCCACCGAGCATCCCGTCCCGGGAGGACTGGGGCTGCTCGATCCAGTGCATCGGGGCGTTGAGCCGCAGCGCCTGGAACTTGTCGTGTGGGATCGCCTCCCAGTTGACGTCGGGGTCGGTGAAGTCGTAGCCCTCGGGCAGGACGTCGGCGGTCACGGTGCTGGTTCCTCCTGGGATGGTGGTGCGGTGGTGCGACGTACGTCGAGCGGCGGGGTCAGCGGTAGGCGACCTGCAGCTCCTTGACCCCGTTGATCCAGCCGTGGCGCAGCCGCCGCGGCTCTCCGAGCTGACGGATCCCCGGGGCGTGCTCGGCCAGGGCCTCGAAGATCAGGTTGACCTCGAGCCGGGCCAGGTTGGCGCCGATGCAGTAGTGCGCTCCGTGCCCGCCGAAGGCCTGGTGCGGGTTCGGGTCGCGGGTGATGTCGAAGGTGAACGGGTCGGTGAACACGTCCTCGTCGAAGTTCGCGCTGGCGTAGAACATGCCGACCCGCTGGCCCGCGGCGATCGGGACGCCGCCCACCTCGACGTCGTTGATCGCGGTGCGCTGGAAGACCGTCACCGGCGTGGCCCAGCGGATGATCTCGTCACCCGCCGTCGCCGGCCGAGTGCGCTTGAACAGCTCCCACTGGTCGGGGTTCTGGAAGAAGGCGTGCATGCCGTGCGAGATGGCGTTGCGGGTGGTCTCGTTGCCGGCCACCGCGAGCAGCACCATGAAGAAGCCGAACTCGTCGTCGGTGAGGCCCCTGCCCTGCTCACCACTGGCGTCGATCTCGGCCGAGACGAGCTTGGTGATGATGTCGTCCTGGGGGTTGGTCCGGCGCTCGTCGGCCAGCGCCATCGAGTAGGCCAGGATCTCCATGAAGGCGACGGCCTGGTCGCCCTCCACCTCCGGGTCGTCGTAGGACATCATCTGGTTCGACCACTCGAAGAGCTTGCCGCGGTCCTCCTGCGGTACGCCGAGCAGCCCGGCGATCGCCTGCAGCGGGAGCTCGGCCGCGACGTCCTCGACGAAGTTCCCCTCGCCCCTGGCCACCGCGTCGGCGACGATCTCGGTGGCCCGGCGCTGGAGGTCGTCGTGCAGCCCGGCGATGGCCCGGGGCGTGAACGCGCGGGAGACGATCTGGCGGAGCTTGGTGTGGTCGGGCGCGTCGTGGTTGATGAGCAGGAACCGCGTGTTCTCGACGCCGTCGCGGTCCATGTCCGGGGCGAACCGGATGATCACGCCGTCGAGGCTGGTGGAGAAGTTCGCCTGGTCCTTCGAGATCGCGGCCACGTCGGCGTGCTTGCTCACCGCCCAGTAGCCGGTGTGCGCGGGGAACCCCGCCCGCGCCGAGGCCTCCTGCTCGACGTACGAGACCGGGGCGGTCCGCCGCAGCGCCCGCATCGCCTCGTGCGGGACCCCCTCCTGCATCACGTCCGGGTCCGTGAGGTCCACGGTCAGCGTGGTCGGCTGGGCGGCAGTGCTCAAGGTCGCTCCTCGCGCCTCGCGGGTTTCTGGAACGTGTTCTAGTGGGCGAGGCTACATACTCTCGGTAGGTTTCGGAAGGGATTGGCTTGTCCCGAATCAGAACGTGTTCTAGTTTTGCCACCATGGGCCGCCCCGTGATCGTCGACGCCGTCCGCACTCCCCTCGGCAAGCGCAAGGGCTGGCTCGCGGGCGTGCACCCGGCCGTCCTGCTGGGCTTCGCGCAGGCCGAGGTGCTGCGCCGGGCCGGGGTTGATCCCGAGCTGGTCGAGCAGGTGGTCGGCGGCTGCGTCACCCAGGCGGGCGAGCAGTCCAACGACATGGTCCGGCGCGCCTGGCTGCACGCCGGGCTCCCCCAGCGCACCGGGGCCACCGCGATCGACGCGCAGTGCGGCTCGGGGCAGCAGTCGGCGCACCTGGTGCACGACATGGTCGCCGCCGGCACCATCGACGTGGGCATCGCGTGCGGCGTCGAGTCGATGTCCCGGATCCCCCTCGGTGCCAACGTCCCGCCCGGGCTCGGCGACCCACGGCCCGACGACTGGGACATCGACATGCCCAACCAGTTCGAGGCCGCCGACCGGATCGCCCGCAACCGCGGTCTCACCCGCGACGTCCTCGACGAGTTCGGCCTCTCCTCGCAGCAGAAGGCCCGGGCGGCCGTCGACGAGGGCCGCTTCAAGCGCGAGATCGCGCCGTTCACCGCGCCGGTGCTCGACGAGGAGGGGAAGCCGACCGGCGAGACCCGCGTCGTCGACGCCGACCAGGGTCTGCGCGACACCACGCTCGAGGGGCTGGCCGCGCTCAAGGCGGTGCTGCCGGACGGGCTGCACACTGCCGGCACGTCCTCGCAGATCTCCGACGGCGCCTCGGCGGTCCTGATCATGGACGAGGACAAGGCTCGCGCCCTCGGCCTCACCCCGCGCGCCCGGATCACCACCCACTGCCTGGTCGGGTCGGACCCGTACTACCACCTCGACGGCCCCATCGAGGCCACCCAGAAGCTGCTCGACCGCACCGGCATGGCCATCTCCGACTTCGACCTCTTCGAGGTCAACGAGGCCTTCGCCTCGGTCGTCCTGTCCTGGGCGGGCCAGCACCGGGTCGACATGGCCAAGGTGAACGTCAACGGCGGCGCGATCGCGCTCGGCCACCCCGTCGGCTCCACCGGCACCCGGCTGATCACCACCGCCCTGCACGAGCTCGAGCGCCGCGACCAGTCCACCGCGCTGATCTCGATGTGCGCCGGCGGCGCCATGGCCACCGGCACGGTGCTCGAGCGGGTCTGAGGCGCGGGCCCGGTCCGGTTTCACCGGCTGGCCGGTGAAACCCGACGTTAGGCGCAGAAGTTCCAGCGTCTAACGTCCAGTTTCTGCGTCGGAGTCTCGATCTGTTGGGCGTCGAGTGACCCGCGCTCATCCCCAGGCCCTTCCGTTGCGGGGGTTGTCCACAGTGGCGACCGCTGGGTCCTCCCCACCGCTCCGGGTCCGCGCACCATGCCCAGATGGTTCTCGAGCTCATCCGCGCCGACGGCGTACTCCTGCGGCGCGACGCGATCGCAGCCGGCTACGACGACAAGCAGCTGTACCGTCTCGTCGCCGCGCGCGAGATCGTGCGGATCCGCCACGGCGCCTACGCCGCTACGCAGACGTGGTCCGCTCTCGACGACGGCGGACGACACGGGATGCTCTCTTCCGCGGTCGTTCGTCAGTACGACGACGACATCGCCCTTTCTCACGGCAGCGCGGTCCTCCGACTGGCGGGCCCGGTACACGGACTCGACTTGGCGAACGTCCACATCAGCCACCTCGACAATCGAAGCGGCCGCCGCAACGTGGCCGGAGTCGTGCACCACAAGGGCGACACGCGCGTCATGGACGTCACCAGGCTCGATGGGTGCTGGACCACCTCTCCCGCGCGGACCGTGATCGATGTGGTCCTGATGTACGGATTCGAGGTGGGAGTCGTCGTAGCAGACGACTTCCTGCATCGCGGACTCACCACGAAGGCAGAGCTGTGGCAGCTGTACGAGCACATGAAGCACTGGCCGGGCGCTCTCGTCGTGCGCCTGGTCATCGGCTTCGCCGACGGCGACAGCGAGTCAGTCGGTGAGAGCCTGGGAAGGCTCCTGTTCCGGCGTCTCGGGCTGCCGATCCCGGAGCTCCAGTTCCAGGTACGCCGTCCCGATGGCTCGGTGGCCGGACGTACGGACTGGGCTTGGCCCCAGCACCGCACTCTCGGCGAGTTCGACGGGATGGCGAAGTACACCCGGTGGCTCCGCCCTGGCGAGTCCCCGACTGACGCCGTCCTACGGGAGAAACGGCGCGAGGACGAGCTTCGCGAGCTCACCGGGTGGACTCTCATCAGGCTCGTGTGGGGTGACCTGTTCCGGATCGAACAGACCGCTCGTCGCCTGCAGATCGTGTTCGCCCGAGCCGCGTGAGCCGGACTCCGGCGCAGAAACCGGCGGTGAGGCGCAGAAGTATCTGCGCCGAACGTCCGGTTTCACCGGCTAGCCGGTGAAACCTCCCCTACGCGCCGTACACCGGCTCGGGCGCCGGCGCCTCGGCCAGGAGCTCGCGCAGGGCCGGACCGACGTCGGCGGCAGCCCAGCGGGTGCCGTTGTCGCGCGCGGGGCCGTGCGACCAGCCGTTCTCGACGGTGATCGTGCTGCCGTCGATCTCGATCACCCGGCCGGTCACGTCGCCCGCCTCCTCGGAGGCGAGCCAGGCCACGAGCGGCGAGTTGTCCTCGGGCAGGGCCATCTGCGAGGTGTCGAAGGCGCCCTCGGTCATCCGGGTCCGCGCCACGGGGGCGATGGCGTTGACGGTGACGCCGTACCGACCCAGCTCCTGGGCCGCGACCAGCGTGAGGCCGGCGATGCCGGCCTTGGCGGCGGAGTACGTCGCCTGCCCGACCGAGCCCTGCAGCCCGGCGCCGGACGAGGTGTTGATGACCCGGGCCGCCCGCTGGCGGCCCTCCTTGGCCTCGGTCCGCCAGTAGGCGCCCGCGTGCCGCAGCGGGGCGAAGTGGCCCTTCAGGTGGACCCGGACCACCGCGTCCCACTCCTCCTCGGAGGTGTTCACGAGCATCCGGTCGCGGACGAAGCCGGCGTTGTTCACCAGGACGTCGAGGCCGCCGAAGGTGTCGATCGCCTGCTGCACCATGGCCGCGGCCTGCTCGAAGTCGGCCACGTCGGCGCCGTTCGCCACCGCGCGGCCGCCGGCCGCCTCGATGGCGGCCACCACCTCGTCGGCCGGGCTCTCGCCGGCGCCCTCTGCCGATCGCTGGCCGGACAAGCGAGACGCCGTGGTCGTTGACCACGACGGCCGCGCCGTGCGCGGCCAGCTCGAGCGCGTGCGCCCGGCCGATGCCGCGACCGGCTCCGGTGACGATCGCGACGCGACCCTCCAACAGTCCAGACATGGTGCTCCTCGGTGGTGCTCAGTCGATGTGCAGGAAGACGGGGGGCTCGCCGCCGCCGTCGCAGGCCACCCGGGCGCCGGAGACGTACGACGCGAGGTCGCTGGCCAGGAAGACCGCGACCCGGCCGACCTCGACCGGGTCGGCCATCCGCCCCAGCGGGATGGTGCGCTCGATCGCGGCGACCCGGACGTCGCCGCCGTAGTGGTCGTCGGTGGCCGCGGTGCGGCACAGCCCGACGTCGACGGCGTTGACGCGGACCCGCGGACCCCACTCCATCGCCAGCGACCGGGTCAGCGAGTCGAGCCCCGCCTTGGCCGCGCCGTACGCCGCGATGGTGGGCGCGGCGCGGTGGGCGGAGATCGAGGAGATGTTGACGATCGACCCGCCGGAGTCCTGCTGCTGCATGACCGCATTGGCGGCCTGCGCCACGAGCAGGGGGCTGAGCAGGTTGAGCCCGACGACGCTCTCGTGGAACCGCGGTGACGCGGTGGCCGCGTCGGTGGCGGGCGCGCCGCCGGCGTTGTTGACCAGGACGTCGAGCCGGCCGTGCTCCGCCACCACCGCGCCGACCAGCGCCCGGACCGCCTCCGGGTCGCGCACGTCGCACACGTGGTGGTCGCCCGCACCCTCGACCGGCGTGCGCGAGCAGGTCACCACCCGCGCGCCGGCCGCCCGGAACGCCTCGCTGATGCCCAGCCCGATCCCGCGGGTCCCGCCGGTGACCAGCGCGACACGGCCGGTCAGGTCCAGGGCGAGCGTCATGCTGGTACTCTACCAAGCAAGTGCTTGGTTGGCAGTTTCACCGGCCGGCCGGTGAAACTCCCGATTGCTGTGGACGGAAGGTGGACGCCACGTGCCCATCAGCTCGGAGCTGAGACCGGACGGGATCCGGGTCGTCACCATGGACGCTCCCCCGGTCAACGCACTCACCGTGCAGGGCTGGTTCGACCTCGCCGCGGCGCTCGACGAGGCGTCCGCCGACCTGGCCACGAAGGTGGTGGTGCTGCGGGCCGAGGGACGTGGCTTCAACGCCGGCGTCGACATCAAGGAGATGCAGCGCACCACCGGCTTCGACGCCCTCGTCGGCGCCAACCGGGGCTGCTACGCGGCGTTCAAGGCGGTCTACGAGTGCGCCGTACCCGTGATCGCCGCGGTCCACGGCTTCTGCCTGGGCGGCGGGGTGGGACTGGTCGGCAACGCGGACTGCATCGTGGCCGGCGAGGACGCCTACTTCGGCGTCCCGGAGGTCGACCGGGGGGCCCTCGGCGCGGCCACGCACCTGGCCCGGCTGGTGCCGCCGCACCTGATGCGCACGCTCTACTTCACCGGCCGGACGATCACGGCACAGGAGCTGCTCCCCCACGGGAGCGTGCTGGAGGTGGTCCCCCGCGACCGGCTGGACGACGCGGCGCTGCAGGTCGCGGCCGAGATCGCCGCCAAGGACACCCGCGTCATCCGGGCCGCCAAGGAGGCGCTCAACGGCATCGACCCGGTCGACGTGAACAAGAGCTACCGGTTCGAGCAGGGGTTCACCTTCGAGCTCAACCTCTCCGGGGTGAGCGACGAGCTGCGCGACGACTTCGCGGGGACGGACAAGAGCAGGGGGAAGAGCGAGCAGTGACGAAGGGACCCCGCGACAAGCGGATGACGATCGACGAGGTGGTGGACAGCCTCGAGGACGGCATCACGCTCGGCATCGGCGGCTGGGGACCGCGGCGCAAGCCGATGGCGCTGGTCCGAGCGATCCTCCGCTCCGACCTCGAGGACCTCACCCTGGTCAGCTGGGGCGGCGCGGACGTCGGCCTGCTGGTCCGCGCCGGCAAGGTGCGCAAGCTCGTCTACGCCTTCGTCTCCCTCGACTCGGTCCCGCTCGAGCCGCACTTCCAGCGGGCGCGGCAGGAGGGCGCGATCCCCGAGGTCGTCGAGCTCGACGAGGGCATGTTCCAGACCGGGCTGCGGGCCGCGGCGCAACGGCTGCCGTTCCTGCCGATGCGCGCCGGGCTCGGCTCCGACGTGCTGGTCAACAACCCGTGGATCAAGACCGTCACCAGCCCGTACGCCGACGGGCAGGAGCTCGTCGCCGTGCCGGCGCTGGAGCTCGACGTCGCCCTGGTCCACCTGAACCGCGCCGACCGGCACGGCAACGCCACCTACCTCGGGCCGGACCCGTACTTCGACGACCTCTTCTGCATGGCCGCCGACCGCGCCTACGTCTCCTGCGAGCAGGTCGTCGACACGGCCGGCCTCACGGTCGACACGCCTGTCCAGCGGGTGCTGCTCAACCGGATGATGGTGACCGGCGTGGTCGAGACGCCGAACGGCGCGCACTTCACCACCTGCACGCCGGACTACGAGCGCGACGAGAGGTTCCAGCGCGCGTACGCCGCGGCCGCGGCCGGCACCGATGACGAGTGGGCGGCGTTCGAGCAGCGGTTCCTCGAGGGTGACGAGGCGGCGTACCAAGCGGCCGTGCGGCAGTTCGGGGAGGAGCAGCAGTGACCCCGACCAGGGCCGACGTCTGCGCCGCCGCCATCGCCGACGCGTTCGCCGACGACGGTGAGATCTTCGCCAGCCCGATGGGGCTGCTGCCGATGCTCGGCGTGCGGCTGTGCCGGCTCACCCAGAACCCCGACCTGGTCATCTCCGACGGCGAGGCGCTGTTCCTGGCCAGCCCGCCGCCCCTGTTCGCGAAGGGTGACGTCGTGGAGGGTTGGATCCCGTTCCGCAGGGTCTTCGACGTCATCGCCTACGGCAAGCGGCACGTGATGATGGGCGCCACCCAGGTCGACCGGCACGGGAACCAGAACATCTCGGCCATCGGCGACTTCGCCCGGCCCACCCGGCAGCTGCTCGGGTCGCGCGGCGCCCCGGGCAACACGGTGAACAACCGCACGTCGTACTGGGTGCCCAAGCACTCCCCCCGGGTGTTCGTCGAGCAGGTCGACGTCGTCTCCGGGGTCGGGCCGGCCCGGGCCCGCGCGGCCGGCCAGGCGGCCTCGCGCTACAACGACATCCACCGGGTGGTCTCCAACCTCGCGGTCTTCGACCTCCGCGGACCCGGCGACACCCTGCGGCTCCTGAGCGTGCACCCCGGCGTCACCCTCGACGAGGTGCGCGAGGCCACCGGCTGTGACGTGCACGTCGACGGCGACGGCGCCGGTCCCCGAGACCCGGCTCCCGACGACCGAGGAGCTGGTGCTCGTCCACGAGGTCCTCGACCCGAAGGGCCTGCGGTTCAAGGAGGTGCCGAAGGAGTGACGCCCCAGGTCCTCAGCACCCCGTTCACCGAGCTCGTCGGCGTCCGGCACCCCGTCGTGCAGACCGGGATGGGCTGGGTGTCGGGCCCGCGGCTGGTCAGCGGCACGGCCAACGCCGGAGGGCTCGGCATCCTGGCCAGCGCCACCATGACCTTCGACGAGCTCGAGCGGGCGATCCTCGACGTCAAGGAGCGCACCGACCAGCCGTTCGGCGTCAACCTGCGGGCCGACGCCGGCGACGCGGGCGAGCGCTGCGACCTCCTGATCAGGCACGGCGTGAAGGTGGCGTCCTTCGCGCTCGCCCCCAAGCCGGAGCTGATCGCGAGGCTCAAGGACCACGGGCTCGTCGTGATGCCCTCCATCGGTGCGGCCAAGCACGCGGTGAAGGTCGCGGGCTGGGGCGCCGACGCGGTGATGGTGCAGGGCGGCGAGGGCGGCGGCCACACGGGCGCCGTACCCACGACCCTGCTGCTGCCGACCGTGCTCGACGCCCTGCACGACTCCGGTTCGGACATCCCCGTCGTCGCGGCCGGCGGCTTCTTCGACGGTCGCGGCCTCGCCGCGGCGCTGTCGTACGGCGCGGCCGCGGTCGGCATGGGCACGCGCTTCCTGCTGACGCAGGACTCGGCGGTGCCCGACGCGGTCAAGCAGGTCTACCTCGACACCGACCTGACCGGCACCGTGGTCACCACCAAGGTCGACGGCATGCCGCACCGGATGCTGCGCACGCCGTTCGTCGAGGAGGTCGAGGAGACCAGCGCCGTGCGCCGGCTCGGGCCGACCCTGCGCCGGACCCGGCAGTTCAAGAAGGAGAGCGGGATGAGCTGGGTGCAGCTGGCCCGCGACGGCCGCGAGATGCGCCGGGCCCAGGGCCGCACGCTCGCGCAGATGACGCTGGCGGCGAACACGCCGACGCTGCTCAAGGCGGGCCTGGTCGAGGGCGACACCGGCGCGGGCATCCTCGCCTCGGGCCAGGTGGTCGGCGTGATCGACGACCTGCCGACGTGCGAGGAGCTCGTCGACCGCATCGTCACGACTGCGGTCGACGAGCTCCGGCGCGCGTCGGCGTACGCCCTCTAGCCGAAGAACACCCGCAGGTCCTCGGCGACCAGCTCGGGCACCTCCAGGGCGGCGAAGTGGCCGCCGCGGTCGTGCTCGGTCCAGTGCACGATGTTCCTGTTGTCACGCTCGGCCAGCGGCCGGATGGTCTGGAAGTCGTCCTTGAAGACCGCGACCCCGATCCGGCCCTCGCTGACGACCGTCTCGCGCGCCGGGTGCTGCTCGGCGTAGTGGTAGCGGACCGCTCCGGCCGAGGTGTTGGTCAGCCAGTACAGCGAGACCTGGGTGAGCACCTGCTCGGGCGAGACCAGGCTGGTGCCGTTGCCGAAGTTCTCGAACAGCTCGTTGTAGGCCAGCTGACCGACCGGCGAGTCCGACAGCGCCGCCGCGATGGTCTGGGGGCGGGTGCCGTTCATCGAGTTGTAGCCGCCGACGGACTGGAACCAGCCCATGAACTCCAGCGCGGCGTACTCCTTCGGCCCGAACTGCTCGAACTCGCCCGGGTCGCCGCTCGGGAAGGAGAACAGCTGGAGCACGTGCGCCCCCAGGAAGCCCTCCGGGTCCAGCACGGCCAGCTCGCGGCCGACCATCGCGCCGCCGTCGCTGCCGTGGGCGCCGTACGACGCGTAGCCGAGCCGGCGCATCAGGGCGTCGTAGGAGCGGGCGACCCGGTCCATCGTCCAGCCGGCGTCGACGACCGGCGTGCTGAAGCCGAAGCCCGGCATCGACGGGATCACCAGGTGGAACTCGTCGGTCAGCAGCGGCACCAGGTCGAGGAACTCGGCGAACGAGCCCGGGTAGGTGTGCAGGAGGAGCAGCGGGGTCGCGTCCTCGTTGGCCGAGCGGACGTGCACGAAGTGGATGGTCTGGCCGTCGATCTCGGTGGTGAAGTGGGGGACCGCGTTCATGCGGGCCTCCTGGGCGCGCCAGTCGAACTGCTGCCAGCGCTCGACCATGTCCCGGAGGTACGACGTCGGGGTGCCGTACTCCCAGCCGTCGCCGGGGGCCGGCTGCGGGAGGCGGGTGTTGGCCAGGCGGGCCCGGAGGTCTGCGACGGCAGCCTCGGGGATCGCGATCGTGAAGGGCTGGATCCGGGTGTTCTCGGTGGTGGTCATGACGGCTACGCTAGGAGTAGTTCAGGAACGTTTCCTTCCTACAATTCCGACGACTTCCCAGGAGCTTTCGATGGCCGACACGGCGGCCCGGATGCTGGCGCTCCTGGGGCTGCTCCAGGCCCGTGCCGACTGGTCGGGCGCCGAGCTCGCCCAGCGGCTGGGGGTCACCGACCGGACCATCCGCAACGACGTCGAGCGGCTGCGCGGGCTCGGCTACCCGGTGGACGCCGTGCGCGGCCCCGGCGGCCGCTACCGGCTGGGGGTCGGCACCAAGCTGCCGCCGTTGCTGCTCGAGGAGGACGAGGCGGTCGCGGTCGCGGTCGGGCTGCGCGCCGGCACCGCGGTGCGCGGGATCGAGGAGACCAGCGCCCGCGCGCTGGCCAAGCTCGAGCACGTGCTCCCCCACAAGCTGCAGCGCCGGGTCAACGCCCTGCGCGACGCGGTGAGCGCCGGGCCGGAGAACACCGGCTCCAACGTCGAGGACCCGGAGGTCGACGCGGGGCTGCTCACCGAGGTGGCCGCCGCGGTGCGCGACCACGAGGAGCTCCGGTTCGTCTACCGCGACGACACCCACCACCAGCTGGAGCCCTACCGGCTGGTGAGCTGGCAGCGGCGGTGGTACGTCGTCGCGCGGGACGCCCGCGACGACACCTGGGCGCCGTACCGCCTGGACTGGGTCGAGCTCAAGCGGCCCGGGGGCCGCCGCTTCACCCCCTACCCGCTGCCCGGCGAGGACTACACCTCGTTCGTGCTCCGCGAGGTGGCGTTCTCGGGCTGGAGCGTGCACGCCCGGATCGCCGTCGACGCGCCGGCGGAGGAGGTGCTGGCCCGGATCAACCCCACCGTCGGCGTGGTCGAGAGCGTGGACGCCGACCACTGCGTCCTCGTCACGGGCGGGGACAGCGTCGAGATCATCGCGGTCTACATCGGGATGCTCGGGCTCGACTTCCACGTCACCGGGCCGGCCGAGCTGGTCGAGGCGGTCGCCCGCCTGGGTGAGCGGTACGCGCGCGCCATCAGACGTGAGTGATACCACGACTGGTATCATGTGGCGCATGGCCATGACTCTTCGCCTCGACGAATCACTGGATGCCGCTCTGACGCAGCGGGCCGAGCGCGAGGGCCGTTCGAAGCAGGAGGTTGCCCGAGCCGCCATCGCGGCGTACGTCGATCACTACTCCAAGCGCGAGATGCTGGACCTCCTCCTCGACACGGAGCTTCCTCGCTACGCCGACGCCCTCGAGCGGCTCGGGAAGTGATCTACCTCGACCTCGACGACCAGCTTCACATCGCCGGACGCACGCTCGGCCACCCGCCCGAGGTCCGCGACATCGGCCTCCTCGAGGCTGCTGCAGCGCGACCGCGGACGACGGTGTTCGGACAGGACGCCTATCCGGCCCTCGAGGCCAAGGCTGCCGCCCTCCTGCACTCGGTCGTCGGCAACCACGCGCTGGTGGACGGCAACAAGCGCCTGGGACTGGCGAGCCTCATCGTCTTCGTCGGTCTCAACGGGCATCGCCTCACCTGGAGCAACGACGAGGCGTACCAGTTCGTGATGAAGGTGGCAGCGGGCGAGCTCGACGACGTCGGGGTCATCGCCGAGGGCATCGCCGCTGCGACCGCACCGTTGCCCGAGATCTCCGCCGTCCTGCAGCCGGGAGACTGAAGGGGACACCGACTCGCTAGAGGGTCTTCTGGAGCTCGAGCTCGCGGCCGAGGATGCGGTAGCCGAGCGCCTCGTTGACGCCGATCATGAAGTCGTTGGACTCGGCGTTCCACGTGCTGATCTCGGTCAGCTGCGGCTCGACGTCTCGCAGCCACAGGTTCATGTCGGTCTTGAGCAGCATCCCGAGCCGGTGCCCGCGGTGCGCGCCGACGACCGAGGTGTCGTGCTGCTCGGCGAGCTGGGGTCGCTCGCCGTCGACGACGACCACCGTGTGCCCGGCCAGGTCGCCGGTCTCGCGGTGCCGGGCGAAGACGCGGTAGAGCCGATGGCCCTTGGCCAGCTGGGCGTCCTCGTAGCCGCGGACCCGCTCGGGCGAGAAGACCTCGTCCTCGATGTCGAGGTCGTCGGTGGGGGCGTCGTTGATGGCTGCGGTCAGGTCGGCCATCGCGGCCAGCTCGTCGTCCGGCGTCCGGCCCTCGCGGCGTACCAGCTCGTACGCCGACGCCTGGGCGCCGGACCGCGCGTGCAGCCCCTCGATCTCGGCCCAGTCGAGGGCCGCGAGGAGCTGACGCCGCTGGACGGCGCGGCTGCCCTCCTTGAAGCCGTGCCGGGCGGCGAAGCCGCGGGTGGCGTCGTTCTCCCAGCCGTCGGTGCCGATCGACGTGCGGCCCTGGGCCCTGGTCTCGGCCACGAGGTGCTCGAGCATCGCGGTCCCGTAGCCGCGGCGGCGGTGGTCCGGGTGGACCTGGAACCCGAGCCAGGCCAGGTGCAGGTTGTCGTGCTCGCTGGTCGCGACCGTGCCGCCGGCGACCGCGGCGCCGTCCACGAGCCCGAGGAAGGAGGTCTCGACCTCACCGTCCCAGCCGTAGCGGAGCCGGCCTTCCATGCCCTTCACGGTCGCGGGGTGCGACCACGGGGAGTCGGTGGCGCGGGCCGCGTTGACCACGTCGACGTACCGCGCCAGCGGGTCCGCGTCGTCGGGTCCGAAGCGGAGGATGTCCATGCAGACAATGTCACCGTCTCGGCGGGCCGGCGCCACCGATTAACGCGGCGGGCCGGACGCGACGGAGGCCGCCACCGTCGTCCTGGGTGGCGGCCTCCGCGGTCCCTCAGCGGGGACCTGGGTGGATCAGCTGAGCGTCAGCGCCGTGTCGTCGATGACGAACGACGTCTGCAGCGAGCTGTCCTCGGTGCCGGTGAAGCTGATCGTCACCGTCTGCCCCGCGAACGAGGAGACGTTGAACGACTTCAGGGTGTACCCCGAGGCCTTGTTGAGGTTGGAGTACGTCGCCAGCGTGGTCGAGCCCGCCTTCACCGTGAGCTTGTCGTACTGCGTCGAGGTGGTGGTCTCGGCGGAGTCGATGTGCAGGTAGAAGGTGAGCGTCGCCGCGCAGCCGGCCGGGATGGTCACCGACTGGCTGAGCGTGTCGGTGTGGGTGGTGCCGTAGCCGTCGAGCCACGCCTTCCAGGAGCCCGCGTGCGCGGCCTGGCTGGCGGAGCTGTCGACGACGCCCGAGGACGCCGACCACGGTGCCGCCGTGCCGGTCTCGAAGCCGGGGTTGCCCAGCTTCTGGCCCGAGCAGCCGCCGCCACCGCCACCGGAGACGGTGAAGGTGAACGTCGCCGAGCCCGAGCCGCCGCTGGCCGCGGTCGCGGTGACCGTGGCGTTGTAGGTGCCGGCGGTGGTGGGAGTGCCCGACACGGTGCCGGACGACGAGACCGAGACGCCCGGCGGGAGGCCGGTGCCGGTCCAGGTGTACGGCGCGGTGCCGCCCGACGCGGACAGCGTGAACGACGAGATCGCCGTACCGACCGTGCCCGACTTCGAGCCCGGGTTGGTGACGGTCACGCCGCCGGTGGCCGAGCAGGTCGGGTCACCGGTCTGCGCCGGCACGCGAGACCGCGTCCCACGCCGCCTTGACCGTGTTGAACTCGGTGCAGCTGCCCGGGAAGAGGTTCTTGGCCGCGGTCAGCGTCCAGGTCCGGTACTTCAGGTACGACGACGACGTCGTCTTGAGCAGCATCGCGTTGTACATGATCTGCTGCGCCTTCTGGATGCCGATGCCGGTCACCGAGGAGCCGTTGCAGGTCGGGCTGGCCGGGCCGCCGGCCGGGTTCGAGCCCTGGGAGAGCAGGTAGAACCAGTGGTTGCCCGGGCCGGCCGCCGCGTGCACCTCGGCGTTCGGGATCGAGCTCGAGTAGCAGTTGGGGTCACCGACCGCCGACGGGTTGTACATGTTGCGGATCGGGCCCTGGCCGACCAGGTTGATCTCCTCGCCGACGGTGAAGTCGGGGGCGTCGGCCGGGTTGTTGGCGTAGCACTCGGTGGCCGCGCCGAAGGTGTCGCCCACGAACTCCTGGGTGCCGCCGCCCGAGATGCCGCCGGGCGTCTTGTCGTCGACACCGTGGCCGAACTCGTGCGCCACGACGTCCATCGAGCCGATCCACTCGTTGGTGCCCTGCCGGTGGCCGATCTGGACCTGGGTGCCGTCGTAGTAGGCGTTGACGTCGTTGAGGCCGACCCGGATCGGCACCCAGCCGCCCGAGCCGTTCATGCCGTTGCGACCCAGCCAGCTGCGACATCATCTGGCGCATCTTCTCGGCGGAGTAGAACGCGTCGACGCAGCCGGTCTCGCGGTCGGTCCCGCTGCCGTTGCCCCACGCGTCGTCGGTGCCGGTGAACGTCACGTTGCCCGAGGCGTTCTGGCACTTGAGGGTGGAGGCGTTGCTGTTCGTCATCGAGAACGACGTGCCGGAGCCGGTCGTCGGGATGCTCACCGAGCCCTCCCAGTTGCCGTTGCCGGTGCCCTCGAGGACGTGCTCCTTGGTGGTGAGGACGCGGCCGGTGCGTGCGTCGACGTACACCGTGAGCCGCGAGGCGCTCACCGTGCTTGCGGCCGGTCACCCACGTCTCCCAGGCCAGCCGGGAGCCGCTGCGCTGCAGGACGACCAGGCGGGTCCTGCCGAGCCGTCGCGTGCCGGAGCTGGTGCGCTGCTCTTGGCGCGGGCCGTCGCCTTGGAGACCGTGGCCCCGGTCGAGCGGAGCTTGAGCTGCGCGGGTCTGCGCGACGCTGGTGGCCAGGATCCGGCCGTGGTCGTCGGTCGACGACCACGAAGTCGCCGCCGACCACGGGCAGCCCGCGGTAGGTGCGCTCGTAGGGCACGTAGTTGAGCCCCATGGAGCTCAGCACCTTGCCGGCCCGGAAGGAGTCGTGCTTGCTGGCCTTGAGGACCTCCGGCTTGGTCGCGACCAGCTGGGCCGCGGACGCTGGCCGCGGCAACGCGCCCGGTGGCGCGTGGCGTGGGCACGGAGCAGTGCGGTCGTGTCCGTTCGACGACGCGGCGGCGCTGGCGCCTGTGGGGGCCAGCGCGGCCATCGCCGCAGACGAGGGCGCGAACGATGCGCGCCCCCGATGACGAGTCTTCTTCTCACCCGAGAATCTCCTTGTGAGGGCTCGATCGAGCCGATCGATGGAAGTCGCCTGGATTCAGGCATGGCGCTGCTCGGGTGACGGACCGCCCGAGAAGATCCAGGGCGTGACATCTCCTCCCGCTGGACGATCGCGGTCAATGGGTACGAATTGCGAAAAGGTGCACTGCGAAGTTGTGCAAAAGTCCGCCGCCCGAGGGTGGCGGCGTCCAGACAGACCGACGCGGCGGCCCGTCGGGAACGGGCCGCGATGTAACGCAGAGCGTGTCCCGCGACATCGAGCCCCGGCCGAACCCTTCGCCCTTCTCGCGGCGTGTGAACAGCGAGACGATCGGACGGCGGTCCGGTCCGGTCCGGTCCGCAAGGAGGCGAGATGCGCCGCGCGAGTGAGGTCACCGCGTTCAGCGAGTTCGCCGAGGCCTGCGCACCTTCCCTCTACCGCACGGCCTACCTCATGGTCGGGGACCACCAGCTGGCCCAGGACCTCGTGCAGGAGGCACTGGTCAAGACCCTCCTCGCGTGGCCACGGCTGCACGACCACGCGAACCTGACGGCCTACACCCGACGCATCGTCGTCACCACCTCGATCTCCTGGCGCCGCCGCCGCTCCTTCCACGAGCGGCCGAGCGACCGGCTGCCGGAACCGGTCGGGGCCGACCCCGGCGACGCCGTGGTCACCCATGACGCCGTGGTGGCCGCGCTGCTGACGGTGCCGCCGCGCCAGCGCGCCGCGATCGTGCTGCGCTACTACCAGGACCTCACCGAGGCGCAGACCGCCGAGGTGATGGGCTGCTCGGTCGGTGCGGTCAAGAGCCAGGTGTCGGCCGGTCTGCAGAAGCTTCGCAAGGCCCTGGGCCAGACCCTCGACGAGACCGTCCCCAACGAACGGGAGGTGACGTCGTGACCGACACCGTGGGCGACCTGCTCCGCCGCAGCGCCGACGCACTGCCCGAGTTCCGCGTGGACGTCGCTGCGCTCGTGGCCGACGCGGGCCGCCGACAGCGTCGGCGTCGACTCGCAGTGGCCGGGGCGACCGCGGCGCTGGTCGGTGTGGTGGCGTGCGGCGCCTGGCTGGTCCGCGGTGGTCAGCCGCAGGACGTCGAGCCCGCGCCGTCGCCTGACCCGTCCCCTCCGGGCAGCGTCGCCGTGGACCCGACCGGGACCCGCCCGCTCGTGTACGCCGAGGGCTCCACGGTGCACGTCGGGGACGAGACCTTCGACGCGGGCGGGACCGTCACCTTCCTCGACGCCACCGACGACGGCGTGGTGTTCATGACCGGCTGCGTCTGGCCCAGGCCCGCCTGCACGGAGGACACCGACGGCGAGTGGTCCAGCGACACCCTCTGGTTCAACGACGGGTCGACCACGGTGGCCATCGGTCGCGCACCGACGGAGCACATCGGCATGTTCGAGGTGACCACGGCCAACCCCGGCTCGCTGGTCGTCTGGGCGGACGCGACCAGCCGGAAGGGCGCGTGGGTGCGTCGCTTCGTGGCCTACGACACCTCGCGGCGCGAGGTGGTGGCCGAGGTGCCCTACACGGGTCTCTACAACACGGTCCTACGCGTGGACGACGACCACGTCTTCTACAACCCTGACTCGCGCAGTCCGGGCTGCTGGGTCATGGACATCCACGTGTGCGACGACCCGCACCTGCTGAGCTTCGATCTGGCGACCGGCATCTCCCAGCCGATCACGCAAGGAGCCTTCGAGGACCAGCTGCGCACCCGACCGCGTGTCCTCGTGCTGGCCGAGCCCCGTGGGGACACCGGGACCGCGTTCACCGCCCGCGGGATGGTGCGGTTCAACCAGGTCGGCCGGCGTCTGCAGCCGGTGGACTCGAACGGCGACCCGACCACCTTCAGGCTGACCACCGGCGAGTCCGTCGCCCTGCGCCTCCCTGACGGATACCGAGCCCCTGGGACCGAGATGCCGCTGGTGCAGTGGCTCGACGACGTTCACGTCGTGCTGTTCCCCCACGAGGGCGAAGGCGACTCTCCCGACCACGTGGGCGACCTCGTGCAGTGCCGGTTGCCCGACGGCGTGTGCCGCCTCGTCGTGCGGGCGTCGTCGACGACGTACCGGGCGCCGGGCTGACGCCCGCCCTACAGCCGCTCGATGATCGTCACGTTGGCCTGGCCGCCGCCCTCGCACATGGTCTGCAGGCCGTAGCGGCCGCCGGTGCGCTCGAGCTCGTTGAGCAGCGTGGCCATGATGCCGGGTGCCGGTGGCGCCGATCGGGTGGCCGAGGGCGATGCCGCCGCCGTTGACGTTGACCTTGCTCGTGCGGGGCGCCGGTCTCCTTCATCCAGGCCAGCACGACGGAGGCGAACGCCTCGTTGCACTCGAAGAGGTCGATGTCGTCGACGGTCAGGCCGGTCCTCTCCAGGGCGCGGTGGGTGGCCCGGATCGGGCCGGTCAGCATCCAGACCGGGTCGTCGCCGGTGCACCGACAGGTGGTGGACCCGGGCCCGCGGCGTCAGGCCGTGGTCGGCGACCGCCTGCTCGGAGGCGATCGAGCAGCGCGGACGAGGCGTCGCAGATCTGCGAGGCGACCGCGGCGGTGATCCGGCCGCCGGGAGCCAGCGGCTCGAGGCCGGCCATCTTCTCCAGCGACGTCTCGCGCGGGCACTGGTCGGTGTCGAAGTCGCCCGAGCCGGCGACCGATCTCGCGCTTCGAAGCGGCCCTCGGCGATCGCCGTCCGGGCGCGCTCGTGGGAGGCGAGCGCGAACTCCTCCATCTCCTCGCGGGAGATGTCCCACTTCTCGGCGATCATCTCGGCCGAGCGGAACTGGCTGACCTCCTGGTCGCCGTACCGCGCCTGCCAGCCGGGCGACTCGGCGAACGGCGTGGAGAAGCCGTACTGCTGGCCGACCAGCATCGCGGCGGAGATCGGGATCGCGCTCATGTTCTGCACGCCGCCGGCGACCACGAGGTCCTGGGTGCCGGACATGACGCCCTGCGCGGCGAAGTGCACCGCCTGCTGCGACGAGCCGCACTGCCGGTCGATGGTCACGCCCGGGCACGTGGTCGGGCAGCCCGGCCACCAGCCACGCCGTCCGCGCGACGTCGCCGGCCTGGGAGCCGATCGTGTCGCAGCAGCCGAGGATCACGTCGTCGACCGCGCCCGGGTCGACGCCGGTGCGGTCGACCAGCGCGGTGAGCGAGTGCGCGGCGAGGTCGGCGGAGTGGACGCCGGCGAGCGCGCCGCCGCGCTTGCCGACCGGCGTGCGGACGGCGTCGACGATGAAGGCCTCAGGCATGGTGGATCCCCTCCAGGAGGATGGTGAGGTACTGCTCGGCGATCTCGGTGTGGGTGCGCCGGCCGCCGGGGCGGTACCACGAGACCGCGACCCAGACGGTGTCGCGGATGAAGCGGTAGGTGAGCTCGAGGTCGAGGTCGTCGCGCAGCACGCCGGCGTCGATGCCGTCCTGCAGCAGCGTCAGCCAGACCTCGCGGGACTGCCGGTTGCGCTCGGCCAGGTAGGCGAAGCGGTCGAAGGTGAGCAGGTAGGCCGCGTCGTTCTGGAAGATCGCGACCTCGTCGTGGTGCCGGTCGATCGCGTCGAACGAGACCCGCACCGCCCGCTCGAGCTTGGTCCGGGCGTCGTCGTCGCTGGCGAGGATCTCGTCGTACTGCCCGAACAGCTCCTCCTGGAACGACGAGAGGATCTCGTCGACCATCGACTCCTTGGAGTCGAAGTGGTGGTAGAGGCTGCCGGACAGGATCCCGGCCGCGTCGGCGATGTCGCGGACCGTGGTGTTCCGGAAGCCCTTCTCGGCGAACAGCCGCGGCGGCGATCGCGAGCAGCTCGTCGCGTCGGGTCGCGAGCGGCTCGGCGGTCATGGCTCAGGCCTGCTGGCTGCGCACGGCGACGACCTCGCCGGTCATGTACGACGCGTAGTCGCTGGCCAGGAAGACCATCACGTTGGCGACCTCCCAGGGCTCGGCGGCCCGGCCGAACGCCTCGCGCTGCTTGAGCTCGGCGAGCAGCTCGTCGGAGGTGACCTTGGCCAGGAACGGGTGCATCGCCAGGCTCGGGCGAGACCGCGTTGACCCGGATGCCGTGCGGCGCCAGGTCGATCGCGGCGCAGCGGGTCAGCGCCATCACCCCGGCCTTGGCGGCGGCGTAGTGCGCCTGGCCCTCCTGGGCCCGCCAGCCGATCACCGAGGCGTTGTTGACGATCACGCCCTTCTTGCCCGCCGCGACGAACCGCTGGCCGGCGGCGCGCACGCAGCGGAAGGTGCCGGTCAGCGTGATGTCGAGGACCTTCGACCACTGCTCGTCGGTCATCTCGAGCACGGTCGCGGTGCCGCCGAGGCCGGCGTTGTTGACCATGACGTCGACGCCGCCGAGCTCGTCGGCCGCGTCGAGCAGCGCCGCCGACCTGGGCCTCGTCGGTCACGTCGCAGACCAGCTGGCGGACCCGGTCGGCGCCGAACTCCGCGGCCAGCGCCTCCTCGGCCTCGGCCAGCCGGCGCTCGTGGGTGTCGCTGAAGACCACCGCCTTGGCGCCCTCCTCGAGCGCCCGCCGCACGACGGCGGCGCCGATGCCGGCGCCGGCGGCGGCGGTCACCACGACGACCTTGCCGGCCAGCAGGTCGTGGCCGGGCACGTAGTCGGGCGTCGGCTGCTCGGCGCGGTCGAGGTCACGTCACGCTGCCCCCTTGGGCTCGCGCGGCAGGCCGAGCACGCGCTCGGCCAGGATGTTGCGCTGCACCTCGTCGCTGCCGCCGTAGATCGTGTCGGCGCGCGAGAAGAGGAAGAGTCGCTGCCAGGTCGTCGAGGTCGTACGGCGCGCGCCGCGGCCGGCGACCAGGCCGTCGGGGCCGAGCACGTCCATCGCCACCTCGCCGAGCCGCTTGTGCCAGTTGGCCCAGACCAGCTTGAAGATCGAGGCGCCGCCCGGCGTCGTCGGCGCGAGAGGCCGCGCAGGGCCTGCCAGCGCATCACCTCGAGCTCGACCTTGAGCCCGGCCAGCCGGTCGCGGAGGACGGGGTCGTCGATCGCGCCGTTCGTCCGGGCGAGCGTCGACGACGCCGTCGAGCTCGCGGGTGAAGCCGACCACCTGGCCCAGCACCGAGACGCCCGCGCTCGAAGCCGAGCAGCGCCATCGCGACCCGCCAGCCGTCGCCGGGCTCGCCGACCACGAGGTCGGCGGCGGTGCGGGCGCCGGTGAAGAAGACCTCGTTGAACTCCGAGCCGCCGGTCAGCTGCTCGATCGGCCGCACGTCGACGCCGTCCTGGTCGATGCGGCACCAGCAGGAACGACAGCCCGTGGTGCCGCTCGGAGCCGGGCTCGCTGCGGGCGAGGACGAACAGCCACTGGCTGAAGTGCGCGTTGGACGTCCACACCTTCTGGCCGTCGATGACCCACGCGTCGCCGTCGAGCCGGGCCTTGGTCTGCACGTTGGCCAGGTCGGAGCCGGCGCCGGGCTCGGAGTAGCCCTGCGCCCACAGCTCCTCGACGGCCAGGATCTTGGGCAGGAACCGCTGCCTGCTGCTCCGGGGTGCCGAACGCCATCAGCGTCGGGCCGAGCAGCTCCTCGCCGAGGTGGTTGACCCGCGCCGGCGCGTCGGCCCGCGCGTACTCCTCGTGGAAGATCACCTGCTGCCAGAGCGACAGGCCGCGGCCGCCGTGCTCCTCGGGCCAGCCCACGCCGGTCCAGCCGTGCTCGGCCAGGTGCCGGTTCCAGGCCAGCCGCTCGCTCGATGCGCCTCGTGGTCCTTGCCCGGCACCGCCGAGCCCCCTGAGCGCGGCGAACTCGCCGGTCAGGTGCTCCTCGAGCCAGCCCCGGATCTCGGCGCGGAACGCCTCGTCCTCGTCGGAGTAGCTCAGGTCCACGTTTGGTATCCTACCAAGCAAATGCTTGGTTTGGAGACGCTGCCCGCCCTGCTCCGTGACGCCGCGGAGCGGTTCGGCGACCACCCGGCCTACGTCGAGGGCGACTCGACGACGTCGTACGCCGAGCTCCTGCGCCGGGTCGAGGCCACCGCGGCGGCCTACGCGTCGACGCCGGGCGTCGGCCGCGGCGACCGGGTCGTGCTCTGGGGCCCGAACAGCATCGACTGGGCGGTCGCCGCGCTCGCGGTGTCGTACGCCGGCGGCGTGCTGGTGCCCGTCAACTCGCGCTACGTCGGCCCCGAGGTGGCCGACGTCGTGGAGCGCACCGGCGCGGCGCTGGTGGTCGTGCACGACGGGTTCCTCGGCCGAGACCAGGTGCGCGAGCTGGCCGAGGCGGGGGTGAGCCACGGGGTGGTGGCCCTCGACGGTGCAGCATCCCCCGCCCTGGGAGCCGGCGATGCTGCACTGTCGACCGGACTCCCAGAGGCTGGCCCCGACGACGTGGCCGACATCCTCTTCACCTCCGGCACCACCGGCCGCTCCAAGGGCGCGATGAGCGCGCACCGGCAGACGATCGGCGTGGCCCGCGCCTGGGCCGAGCTCGGCGGGGTGCGGCAGGACGACCGCTACCTCGTGGTCAACCCGTTCTTCCACTCCTTCGGCTACAAGATCGGCATCGTCGTCGGGCTGCTGACCGGGTGCACGCTCTACCCGGTCGCGACCTTCGACGTCGACGACGACGATGCGGCTGATCGAGTCCGAGCGGATCACCGTCTTCCCCGGTGCGCCCGACGCTCTACCAGTCGCTGCTCAACGCCCCCGGCCGCGCGGAGCGCGACCTGTCCTCGCTGCGGCTCGCGGTCACCGGCGCCGCCGTCGTACCCGTGGTGCTGATCGAGCGGATGCGCGAGGAGCTCGGCATCGACCAGGTGGTCACGGCGTTCGGCATGACCGAGGCGGTCGTCGTGACCATGTGCCGCGAGGGCGACTCCGCCGAGACGGTGGCGACCACCTGCGGCCGGGCGATCCCCGGCATGGAGACCCGGATCGACGCCGCGAGCAGGCCGGCGAGCTGCTGGTCCGCGGCGACTACGTGATGCTCGGCTACCTCGACGACCCCGAGGCCACCGCGCGAGGCGATCGACGAGGACGGCTGGCTGCACACCGGCGACGTCGGCTCGCTCGACGAGCACGGCAACCTGCGCGATCACCGACCGGCTCAAGGACATGTACATCTCCGGCGGCTTCAACGTCTACCCGGCCGAGGTCGAGCAGGCGCTGGCGCGGCTGGACGGCGTCGCGGACGTCGCGGTGGTCGGCGTACCCGACGAGCGGATGGGCGAGGTCGGCAAGGCGTACGTCGTCGGGCGGCGGACGCGACCCTCACCGAGGACGACGTCCTCGCCTTCGCCCAGGAGCGGCTGGCCAACTTCAAGGTGCCGCGCCAGGTCGCGCTCGTCGACGCGCTCCCCCGCAACCTGTCGGGCAAGGTGCTCAAGACCGAGCTCAGGGACGGCACCTGATGGACCTGACCCTCTCCGAGTCCGAGCTGGCCTTCCAGGCCGAGGCCCGCGCGTGGCTCGCCGGCCAACGTGCCGGCCGAGCCGCTGCCGTCGATGGACACCGCCGAGGGCTGGGCGCGCCACCAGGAGTGGGAGGCCGAGCTGGCCGACGGCGCGCTGGTCGGTCGTCTCGTGGCCCCGAGGAGTACCACGGCCGCGAGGCCTCGCTGGTCGAGTGGGTGATCTTCGAGGAGGAGTACTACCGCGCCGGTGCGCCCGGCCGGGTCTCCCAGAACGGGATCTTCCTGCTCGCCCCGATCCTCTTCGACCACGGGACCCAGGAGCAGCAGGACCGGTTCCTGCCGTCGATGGCCACCGGCGAGCAGATCTGGGCGCAGTGCTGGTCCGAGCCCGAGGCCGGCTCCGACCTGGCCTCGCTCACGCTCGACCGCCCGCCGCGACGACGAGCGCGGCGGCTGGGTGCTCAACGGCCAGAAGACCTGGTCGTCGCGAGCGACGTTCGCGCACTGGGGGTTCGGGCTGTTCCGCTCCGACCCCGAGGCGCAGCGGCACCGCGGGCTGACCTACTTCCTGTTCCCGCTGCGACGCGGACGGCGTCACGGTGCGGCCGATCGCGCAGCTCGACGGCGAGGCCGGGTTCGCGGAGGTCTTCTTCGAGGACGTCTTCGTGCCCGACTCCGACGTGCTCGGCGCACCGGGCGACGGCTGGCGGGTCGCGATGAGCACCGCGGGCAACGAGCGCGGCCTGTCGCTGCGCTCCCCCGGCCGGTTCTGCGCCGCCGCGGACCGGCTGGTCGACCTCTACCGCTCGGCGCCGGACCCGCGCGTGGCCGACGACGTGGTGGACGCGTGGATCAAGGCGCAGGCCTACCGGCTCTACACGTGGGGCACCGTCACCCGGCTGGCCGGCGGTGGTGACATGGGCGCGGCCGGGTCGGTGAACAAGGTGTTCTGGTCCGAGCTCGACATCGCCCTGCACGAGACGGCGCTCGACCTGCTCGGCCCGGAGGCGGAGCTGGAGTCGCGCTGGCTCGACGGCTACACCTTCGCGCTCTCCGGGCCGATCTACGCCGGCACCAACGAGGTCCAGCGCAACATCGTCGCCGAGCGGATCCTCGGCCTGCCCCGCGAGGAAGGTGCGGCGGGTGAGGTTCGAGCTCGACGCCGACCAGCGCGACTTCGCGGCCTCGCTCGAGTCGCTGCTGGCCTCGGCCGACACCGTCGACGGTGGCGCGGGCCTGGGCCGACGGCGACCACCGGCCGGGGCTGCGGCTCGTGGGCCCGGCTGGCCGAGCTGGGGGTCACCTCGCTCGCGGCCGAGGCGACGCCGGTCGAGCTCGTGGTCGCCTTCGAGGCGCTCGGGCCGCACGCCGTCCCGGGCCCCTGGGTCGAGTCGGTCGCCTACCTCCGGTCGCGCTGGGCCACGAGGCGAGGGCGATCGCGACGGTCGCCGTCCCCCCGCACGTGCCGTACGCGCTCGACGCCGACGTCGCCGACGAGGTGTACGTCGGCGACACGCTCGCGACCGGGATCGGCGCGCTGCACACCTCCGTCGACCGCACCCGGCGGCTCTTCGAGGTCACCGGGGAGGGCGCGGTCGGATCGGGCCGCCTTCGACCGGGCGGTCCTGGCGACGTCGGCCCAGCTGCTCGGCGCCGGCGAGCGGCTGCTCGCCGACTCGGTCGCCTACGTGAAGCAGCGCAGGCAGTTCGGTCGCGAGATCGGCAGCTACCAGGCGATCAAGCACGCGCTCGCCGACGTGCGGATCGCGCTGGACTTCGCGCGGCCACTGGTCTTCGGCGCCGCCCTCGGCGAGGTGTCGGTGTCCGCCGCCAAGGTCGGCGCGGGCGACGCGGCGTACCTCGCCTCCCGCACCGGGCTCCAGGTCCACGGCGCGATCGGCTACACCGCCGAGCTCGACCTGAGCCTCTGGATCACCAAGGTCCGGGCGCTCGTCGGCGCGTGGGGGACGCCGTCGTGGCACCGCGCCCGGCTGCTGCAGGAGCTGGGGGCCTCCTGATGGAGTTCGCGCTGTCCCAGGAGCAGCAGGAGCTCGCGGCGACCGTCCGGTCGCTGCTGGACAGGCGCGTCGACTCGACCGCCGTGCGGGCCGGCTACGACGAGGAGCTGTGGCGCCTCATGTGCGAGCAGATCGGGGTCGCCGCGCTGGCCGTTCCCGAGGAGTACGACGGGGTCGGCGCCTCGCTGCTCGAGTCGATGGTCGTGCTCGAGGAGGTCGGCCGCTCGTTGGCGCCCTCTCCCCTGCTCGCGTCCGTCGTCGCGGCCGAGGCGCTGCTGGCCGGCGGCACCGACGAGGCCAGGGCCGAGCTGCTGCCGCGGGTCGCGGCGGGCGAGGTGGCGGCGTTCGCCGTACCGGACGAGCCTGCGCTGTTCGCCGACCTGGCCACGGTCCTCGTGGTCGCGGACGACTCGCTCGTGCTGGCCGACGACCCGGCCCCGTGGGTGCCGTCGATGGACCAGACGATCCGCCTGGGCCTCGTCACGACGGTCGAGGGGACGTCGATCGGCGACGCGCCCGCGGCCCGGGCCCGCGCGGCCCTGGTCGGCTGCGGTCGGTGTGGCGGCCCTGTCGGCCGGCCTCGCCGCCCGGGCGCTGGAGATGACCGTCGCCTACACGAAGGAGCGGGTGCAGTTCGGCCGCCCGATCGGCTCGTTCCAGGCGCTCAAGCACCGGATGGCCGACCTGCTGGTCCTGGTCGAGATGTCCCGGTCGGCCTCGTGGGCCGCGTCCTACGCCCTGGCGACGGGGGCCGCGAACGCCGAACAGCTCGCGCACGTGGCGAAGGCGTACTGCTCCGACGCCCTCGACCGGATCGCCGCCGAGACCGTCCAGCTGCACGGCGGGATCGCGATCACCTGGGAGCACGACGCACAGCTGGTCTTCAAGCGCGCGCACGCCCTCTCACAGCTGTTCGGCCAGCCGCACGAGCACCGGGCCCTGGTCACGCTCTGACCGGTGTGACGCAGGGGCCGTCACCGGCGCGCGGGCCAACCCGCGCCGTACCCAGATCTGACGCGACGACCGCTCAGCCGCCGCCCCGGATCACCCTCCTGAGCGCCTCGGTCGAGCCCCGCAGGTAGCGCTCGACCACCGCGAGCTCGGCCTCGTCGAACGACGCGTCCAGCTCCGCGAGCGCGCGGAACATCGGCGAGAGCTGCTCGACCAGCTCGGTCCGACCGGACTCGGTGAGCCGCACCTCGACCCGGCGCCGGTCCTCGGGGTGCGCCGACCGCTCCGCGTGCCCG
Source organism: uncultured Actinomycetota bacterium (assembly GCA_963791175.1). Classification (GTDB taxonomy): domain Bacteria; phylum Actinomycetota; class Actinomycetes; order Propionibacteriales; family Nocardioidaceae; genus Nocardioides. The sequence goes on along the minus strand of CAWBRC010000001.1, from coordinate 1,725,806 downwards.
CGCTCGACCAGGCGGTCCACGATGCCCGTCGAGGCCGCGGTGGAGACCTCCAGCAGCCTCGCCACCTCCGCCGGCCCGAGCGGCGCCCGGCTGAGGTGCTCCAGGGTCGTCATCTCGCTCTCGCTCAGCCGGGCCCGCCGCGCCACGACGTGGCGCAGGAGAGCGCCGGTCTCCACCAGCTCGCGCAGCGCGGCCGTCGCTCCGGACGGGCCGCGGGCACCGGGTTGGTCCTGTCGTCGCTCGCTCATTTTTCTTCTCACTCAGTTGGTTGCTAACTTACTTAGCAGTTGTTGCTGAGGAAACGTGGGGAGTCTGGCATGGTCACCGCTCGCCGTACCGCGTGGTTGATGGCGCTGTTGCCCCTCCTCCTCGCCGGTGCCGTCATCGGGTTGCTCGGAGAGGGCGAGCGGGACGCCCGGCCGACGGACGACCTGCCGCGGGGTGCCGACAGCACCTACGCCGCCGAGCTGCGGGACGCCCTCCCCGCCCAGGACTCCTCGGTCGCCATCGTGCTGTGGACAGCGTCCGACGGACAGCTCTCCCCCGGCCAGCTGGACGCGATGCGGCAGGCGGCGGACGCGGCCGGGGCGACCGGCCCCGTCCAGCCGGCGGACGACGGGACGGCCGCCCTGGCCGTGGTCCCGGTGCAGGCCGCGACGGCCACCGACAACGCCGACCGCGTGGGCGAGCTCCGGGACCGGCTCCGCTCCACCCTGCCCGCCGGTGTCGAGGTCGCGGTCACCGGGCCCGCCGCGGTGCAGGCCGACCTCGCCGCGGTGTTCGAGGGCGCCAACGCCCGGCTGCTGCTGGTCACCGCGTGCGTGGTCGCCCTGCTCCTGGTGGTGACCTACCGGAGCCCGGTGCTCTGGCTGGTGCCGCTGGTGGTGGTGGGTGTCGCGGACCGGTTCGCCGCCGTGCTCGCCACCCAGCTGCTGGCGGCCACGGGCCTGGCCTGGAACGAGTCGACGGTGGGGATCCTGTCGGTGCTGGTCTTCGGCGCCGGCACCGACTACGCCCTGCTGCTCATCTCGCGCTACCGCGACGAGCTCCGCAACCACGAGTCGCGCCACGAGGCCATGGCGCTGGCCGTGCGCCGTACCGCGGAAGCCGTGCTCTCCAGCGCCACGACGGTGGTCCTCGGGCTGCTCACCCTGCTGCTGTCCGTGGTCCCCACGACGCGGGGGCTCGGCGTCGCCTGCGCGGTGGGCGTCGTGGTCGCCGCCGCCTTCGCGCTCACCGTGCTGCCCGCCACCCTCGTGCTCTTCGGACGCTGGGTCTTCTGGCCTCGCGTCCCGCACGTCGGGGACGCGCCTCTGGTCGAGACCCGGTCGCTCTGGCGGCGGGTCGGCGACCGGGTCGCGGCCCGGCCCACGGCCTTCATCGCCGGCACGCTGGCCGTGCTGGCGGTCCTGGCGTCGGGTCTCCTCGGCCTGCGGACCGGACTCGACCAGGCCGACCAGTTCCTCGACACACCGGAGGCGATCTCGGCCGGCGAGCGGCTGGCCGAGTCCTTCCCGTCGGGCACGGCCAACCCGACGGAGGTGCTGACCCGGGACGACGGCGACGCGGTCCTGGCCGCGGTCGAGGACAGCGCCGGCGTACAGAGCGCCCGGATCACCCAGCAGGGCGCCGGGATCACCCAGATCGACGCGGTGCTGGCGGCCGACCCCGGCTCGGCGGACGCGCAGGCGGCGGTGGTCTCGCTGCGCGACCGGCTCGACGCGTTCGCGGACACGCACGTGGGCGGCACGGAGGCCACCACGATCGACGAGCGCGATGGCGCCCAGCGGGACCGTCTGGTCATCCTGCCGCTCATCCTGGGCGTCGTGCTGGGCGCCCTGCTCCTGCTGCTCCGCTCGGTGGTGGCGCCACTGCTCCTCGTGGCCACCGTCGTGGCCACGTTCGCGGCCAGCCTGGGCCTCTCCTGGTGGCTGTTCAGCGAGGTGCTCGGGTTCGAGGCTCTCGACGTCGGCGTACCCCTGCTCGCATTCCTGTTCCTCGTGGCCCTCGGTGTCGACTACAACATCTTCCTGGTCACCCGGGCGCTGGAGGAGTCCGTCGGACACGGGAGCCGCGAGGGCATGCTGCGCGCGCTCACGGCGACCGGCGGCGTCATCACCAGTGCGGGAATCCTGCTGGCCGCGGTCTTCGCCGTCCTCGGCGTGCTGCCGCTGGTCGTCCTCGCGCAGCTGGGGACGATCATCTGCATCGGGGTGCTCCTCGACACCCTCGTCGTCCGCACCGTGCTCGTCCCGGCGCTGGCGCTGCGGCTCGGCGACAGGTTCTGGTGGCCGAGGCGCATCTGACGTCCGGTGTGCCACCCTGACGGGGTGAGCGACCCCGTTCCCGTCACGGTGTTCCGCTTCGACGAGCTCGAGGCGACCGACCCGACACCCGGGATGTTCCGCGAGCGCGCGTTCGAGCTCCCGATCCTCTGGTCCGGCCGGGTGACCACCCAGCCCGGTGCCGTGTCCGGCTGGCACCACCACGACCGCAACGAGTCGAGCCTCTACGTCGTCCGCGGGGTGCTCCGGCTCGAGTTCGAGGGCTTCGAGGGACACCTCGACGCCCACGCCGGCGACTTCGTGCACGTCCCCGCGTTCACCGTGCACCGCGAGTCGAACCCGACCGACGAGCCGAGCATCGCGGTCATCGCCCGCGCCGGCGGCGGCACACCGACGGTGAACGTCGACCCACCAGGAGGTCGGACATGACACGCAGGCACACCTGGGGCGCCGCCCTCCTCGCGGTCGGACTCACGACGGCTGCTCCCGTGCTCGCCCCGGCCCCCAGCCCGGCGGCGGCCACACAGGTGTCGCCCAGGGCCGCCACCCCCACCCTGGTCGGCCTCCGCGCGCGGCACGTCGGCAGCGTGGACCGGGTGGTCTTCCGGTTCACCGGCGGAGTGCCCGCCGACATCGACGTGAGCTGGGTCGACACCCTCGCCCACGACGGCTCCGGGCTCCCCGTCCGGGTGGCCGGCGCGAAGGTGCTCGCACTTGTCTTCCACGGGGCCGACGCCCACGACCAGGGCGGTACGACGGTCAAGGCGCGCACCGCCTTCGCCCTGCCCAACGTCATCACTGCGGTGCAGGCCGGGGACTTCGAGGCCACCGTGACCTTCGGGCTCGGCGTCCAGAAGCGAACGGCGTACACGGTGCGGACCCGGCCCGACCGCGTCGTGGTCGACGTCACCGCGAGCTTCGCGACGACCACGCGCCGGGTCTGGTTCGTCGACCGGGACGCGGTCGCGAACGGCACCACCCCGTTCGTCGTGCCGGTCGACCGGCCGGTCCGCGCCGCGGGCCCGGCCGCCGCGGCGCTGCACGCGCTGTTCGCCGGTCCGACCCCGGACGAGACCGCGACCGGACTGCGGCTCGTCCGGTCGCGGGCGTGGGGATTCGACGACCTGAGCGTCAGCGACGGGATCGCCCGGCTCCGGCTCACCCGGGCGTGCGGCAGCGGCGGCTCGACCGTCACCGTGGCCGACGAGCTGGTCCCGACCCTCAAGCAGTTCCCGACGGTGGACTGGGTCAAGATCTCGGGGCCGGGCGGCCAGACCGAGCAACCCCACGGTCCCGTCGACTCGATCCCGACCTGCCTGGAGCCCTGAGCCGTCAGGCCCGCGGCTGGGGGTCGTGCTGGTGGGCCGGGTCGGCCGTGAAGATCCGCTCGTAGAGGTCGTAGACCATGGCGGACTTGTGGTTGTTGTAGTCCATGACCTCGGAGAAGCCGCGGCCGGCGAGCTCGACCTTGAGGGCGCCGTAGGCGTCCCGGTCGTCGGGGTGGCTGCGGAGCCAGTCGCGGAAGGCGGCGGTCCGGAGCGGCTCGGGGCTCCCGGGCGACCAGACGTGCAGGTTGGTCATCGGCCCCTCGGTGACCACGACGCGGTGCTCCTCCCACTCCGGCTCCCGGACACGGAGCTCGAAGCCGGCCGCCTCGAGGGCGGGGAGGTACGACGGCTCGTCGGCGCTGTCCCGCACGGTGAGGTCCGCGTCGATCACCGGCTTCGCGGCCAGTCCCGGGACGGCCGTGGAGCCGACGTGGTCCAGGCGCGAGCACCCGATCGCCGAGCGCCGCTCGGACGCGGGCGGCCACCTCGGCGTACCGCGCGGGCCAGCCGTCGTCGTACGGCACCACGACGACGGGCCGGGACCGGCCACTGACCCGGGCCTTGGCGACGTCGTCGAGGTCGGCCAGCTCGTAGGGGCGCCAGAGCGGGTGGGTGGGCACCCGCCCCACTGTAGGAGCCCGCGTCAGGAGTCGGTCGAGGTGTACTTGCCCTCGAAGAACAGCAGCGGCTGCTCGGCGCCGTGCACACCCAGGTCGAGGACCCGGCCCACCACCACGAAGTGGTCACCGGCCTCATGGGCGCTCTGGATCCGGCAGTCGACGTACCCCAGCGTGTCGTCGATGAGGGGCGACCCGGTGGCCGGTGCCGGCGACCAGCCGACGCCCGCGAACTTGTCGACGCCCTTGCTGGCCATCTGGTTGGAGAGCTCGGCCTGGTCCGCGGCGAGGAAGTTGACGCAGAACTTGCCGGAGCGCTGGATCGCCGGCCAGGCCCGCGAGGTCTTGGCCGGGACGAACAGCACCAGCGGCGGGTTGAGCGAGACCGACGAGAACGACTGGCAGGTGAGGCCCACGGGCTCTCCCCCGCTCATCGCGGTCACCACGGTGACGCCGGAGGCGAACCGGCCCAGCACCTCCCGGAACTCCCGGGCGGCGGCGATCGCCTCGGTGTCGTCCTCGTCGAGGAGGACGTCCTCCCCCGGCCGGAACTGGAAGTCGTACATCGATTCGCCCAACCAGGACTCGATCAGGTCGTGGCTGGGCCAGGTCTCGCGCGCGTCCTGGCGCATCCCCTCGGGCACCTCGCCCTCGGGGATGCGGTGCGGGTCGGCCTGGCTCACACCGTCCACGGTAGTTACTGCCCGCCGCCGCCGAAGTCGTGACCCCAGTACGACACGGCCGTCGACTCGCGCGCCACCCACCGGTCGATCGTCCACGGTGAGGCCGTCGGTGCCGAACTCGACGTCGAAACCGCCGGGTGAGCGCACGTAGAACGAGATCATCTCGTCGTTCATGTGCCGGCCCAGCGTGGCCGAGAGCGGCGCCTGGTGCTTGCGCACCCGCTCCAGCGCGCGGCCGACGTGGTCGAGCTCGTCGACCTCCAGCATGATGTGCACGCACTTGGACGGGTTGGGCATGGGCAGGAAGGCCAGCGAGTGGTGCCGCGGGTTGACCCCGAGGAACCGGAGCCACACCTTCGAGCCGGGCTCCTTGCCCACGAACTCTCCGGGCATCGACATCGAGTCGCGCAGCCGGAAGCCGAGGGTGTCGCGGTAGAACCGCAGCGCCTCCACGTCGTCGGTCACGGGCAGCACGATGTGGCCCATCCCCTGGTCGCCGGTGACGAACGTCGCGGCGTACGGCGTCACGACGGGTCGGGACTCGTAGGTGATGCCGTGGAACAGCTCGAAGACGTTGTCGAACGGGTCGCGGAACCGGACCATCTCCTGCACCCGGCGCTCGTCGAGCTCCTCCCGGGTGCCTTCCTCGACCTCGACCCCGGCCTTCTCGAGGTGCTCGCGCGCCTCCTGGAGCGCGGCGTGGTCGGCCAGCTCCCAGCCGACGCAGTCGAGCTGGTCGACGTCGGCCGGGAAGACCACGAGCCGCGCGGAGACCTGGTCGATGCGCCAGTACTGGTGGTCGGGGTGCGGGCCGCGACCCTCGGCCAGCCCGAGCACCTTGCCCGCGAAGAGCTGCCACTGCTCCGGGTCGGTCGAGGCCACGCGCACGTAGCCCATGGACTTGATGTCGATGGTCATCAGCGCTCTCCCCTCGGCCGTTCGCGGTGCCGGGCGAGGAAGCTCGTGGCCACCTCGGCGAACTCGTCCGCTGCCTCGATCTGTGCCCAATGACCGCAGCGGGGGAACACGTGCAGCGTCGCCCGCGGGATCGCCTTGAGCGCGACCAGCGCACCGTCGAGCGGGTTGACCCGGTCCTCGCGTCCCCACGTGAGCAGCGTGTGCTTGCGGATCTTGTGGGCGTCGCGCCACAGCATGCCGTCCTCGGCGCTCTCCGGGTCGAAGAACGACATGCCCATCGAGATCATCGCCTCGCGCGCGCCGGGCGCGGTCGCGTCGGCGTACCGCTCCTCGACGAGCTCGTCGGTGACCAGCTCCTGGTTGACCACCATGGTCGAGATGAACGCGCGGAGCGCCTCGCGGCTGGGCTCGAGGTTGAACTCGGTCAGCCGCTTGACGCCCTCGGTGGGGTCGGCGTGGAACAGGTTGAGCGAAAGTCCGCCGGGTCCCATCAGGACGAGCCGGCCCACCCGGTCGGGGTGCTCGATGGCCAGCCGCGTGGCGGTGCCGCCGCCGAGGCTGTTGCCGAGCAGGTGCACCCGCTCGATGCCCAGCTCGTCGAGCAGCCGGACGACGTACGACGCCGAGAAGCGGAAGTAGTTGCCCACCACCGGCGGCTTGTCGGACCCGCCGAAACCGGGCTGGTCGACCAGCAGCGTGCGGAACGTACCGGCGAACCGGGGCAGCACGGAGCCGAAGTTCGACCACGCCGAGGCGCCCGGCCCGCCGCCGTGCAGCATCACCAGCGGCAGGTCGCCGCCGACCCCGGTCGGGCTGTCGGGGCCGGCCTCGTAGTAGTTGAGGGTCAGGTCACCCGCCTTGGCGGACCGCCGGACGTCCTCCTTGGCGAAGGTCATGGGCTCAGTACATCCCCGGGTCGATCTTGTGGCCGAACTCGTGGGCGCCGTACATCTGGAGGGCGCGCTCGGGGTCGTTGGCGGCGTGCACCCGGCCCGCGTGGGCGTCGCGCCACGCGCGCTGGAGCGGCGTGCCCTCGGTGAGCGCCCGGCCGCCGGACGCCTCGAACAGCGAGTCGATCGCGTCGATGGCGCGCTGCGAGCCCAGCACCTGGTCGCGCCGGACCTTGAGCCGGGTCTTGAGCGGGATCCGCTCGCCCCTGGCCACGTAGTCCTGCTCCTCGCGGATGTTGTTGACCAGCAGCGCCCAAGCGGCGTCGATCTCACTCGAGGCTCGGGCGATCCGGACCGCCGCGAACGGGTCGAGCGACGCCTTCTCGCCGAGGTAGGCCGCGCGCGAGCGCTTCTGCTGCATCTCGACGTGGTCGTCGTAGGCGCCCATGGCCATCCCGATGATCGGGGTGGTGATGGTGCCGGTGAAGATCGAGTGGAAGGGCAGCTTGTAGAGGTCGGAGGGATTCTGCTCCTGGCCCGGCCCCCTGCACTGGCCGGTCTCCCCCATGCTGAGCGTGAACGCCTCGGGGATGAACACGTCCTCCACGACGATGTCGTTGGAGCCGGTGCCGGAGAGGCCGATCATGTGCCAGACGTCGACGATCGTGTAGTCGCGGCGCGGGACCATGAACGTCTTGAAGTCGACGACGTTGCCGTCCTCGTTGAACACCAGCCCGCCGAGCAACACCCACGTGCAGTGGTCGCAGCCCGAGCTGAAGCTCCACTTGCCCGAGAGCCGGTAGCCGCCCTCGGTGACCGTGGCCTTGCCCGTAGGCGCGTACGACGAGCTCAGCCGGGTGTTGGTGTCCTCGCCCCAGACCGCCTGCTGCGCCTCGTCGGCGAACAGGGCCACCTGCCACGGGTGCACGCCGACCACGCTGGCCACCCAGCCCGTCGAACCGCACGCGCTCGCGATGTCGCGGACCGCCGTGTAGAAGGTGACGGGGTCGGCCTCGAGGCCGTCGAACCGCCGCGGCTGGAGCAGCCGGAAGAACCCGACCTCCTCCAGCTCCTTGACCGACGCCTCCGGGACGACCCGCAGGCGCTCGGCCTCGTCGGCTCGCTCACGGAACGTCGGCAGCAGGTCTCGGACCCCGTCGAGAACACCCTGGGACATCGCTCTCTCCTCCTCCTGTGGTGCACGGCAATACTAGAACACGTTCTAGTCCGGTGTCGATGCCGCCGTGCCAGGGTCGCGTGGCGACCCCGGAGAGGGAGGACGAGCCGAGCGTCAGCCGGCGGAAGCCCGGGCCGCCGCCTCCACCCGGGCGACGTGCGCCGGCCAGTCGTAGGCCTCGTCCATGTTGGCGTCGCTGGGTGAGCGGCCGGCGGCGCCGTCGATGGACTCCCGCACGATGTCGGCGTGGCCCGCGTGGCGGTAGGTCTCGCTGACCATGTGGACCAGGATCTGGTGCAGCGTCACCTCGCCCCGGTCGCCCCACCAGGGCACCCGGCCCACCGTGTCGAGGCCGGTCTCCGCGAAGGTCACGGCGGCGTGGGCCCAGGCGGTGCGGTAGAGGTCGAGCACCCCCTCGCGGGTCTCGTCGGCGGTCAGGTACAGGTCGTCGTTGGGGTCCGCGTCGTCGGAGTGCCACGGCAGCTCGATGCCGCTCGGTCGCCCGAAGGTGTCGCCGAAGTAGCCGAGCTCCACGCTCGCGAGGTGCTTGACCAGGCCGAGGAGGTTGGTGCCGGTCGGCGTCATGGGCCGGCGGGCGTCGTACTCGCTGAGCCCCTCGACCTTCCACACCATCGCGTCCCGGGCGGTCTGGAGGTACTCGACCAGGGTGTCCTTGGGGGTCTGCATGCGCTCGACCCTGCCACGGTCGTCCGCTCCTCGTACGCGTCCCCCGCGGCGGGCCGGACCCGGCGAGGATGCGAGGCGTGCTCGAAGGACTCGCGCTCGTCGACTGGGTGCTGCTCGCCGTCGCGGCCGCGTGCGTCGGGTTCGCGAAGACCGCGATCGGCGGGGTGGGCATCGTCGCGGTGGCGCTCTTCGCGATCGTGCTGCCGGCCCGCGAGTCCACCGGCGCCCTCCTGCCGCTGCTCATCGCCGGCGACGTGGTCGCGGTCTCCGCGTACGCGCGGCACGGCTCCCGGCGCACGGTCCTCGCCCTGCTTCCGGGCGTGGTCCCCGGCCTGCTGCTGGGCGCGCTCTTCCTCGCCGTGGTCGGCGACACCGTCCTGACCCTGTTCCTCGGCACGGTCCTGCTGGTGCTCTGCGGCTGGCAGCTGGCGCTCCGGCTGCGCTCGCGCGAGCCGGTGCCGACCCGGCCGGCCACCCGGACCGCGACCGTGGCGGCGGGTGCCACCGGCGGCTTCGCGACCATGACCGCCAACGCTGCCGGACCGGTGATGACCCTCTACCTGGTGATGGCCGGGCTGCCCAAGCTCCAGATGATCGGCACCGGCGCCTGGTTCTACCTCGTGGTCAACCTGATGAAGCTCCCGATCAGCGCCGGCCTCCACCTCATCGACCCCGAGAGCCTCCTGCTCGACCTCGTCCTGGTCCCGGTGATGCTCCTCGGCGCGCTGACCGGCTGGCACGTCGTACGCCGCATGCACCAGCAGCAGTTCGAGCTGGCCGCGCTCGCGCTGGCCGCCCTGTCCTCGGCGGTCCTGCTCGCCACCGTGTAGTCACTCCGGTCTCCTGCCGAACGTATGAAGGATCGGCGGCCGCGGGTCCGGGTTCAGGCGGCGCCGCCCCGCCGTGCGGGCCGATCGTTCATACGTCGGGCGAGCGCGACCATCCTGGTCAGCACGTCTCGCACGAACTCGGGGTGGAGCATCACGTGCTCGTAGGAGAACCGGAGCACCCACCAGCCGTTCACCACCAGCAGGTCGTAGCGGCGCGCGTCCGCGCTGAGCTGGCTCCGGCCGCCGTGCCACTCGAACGAGTCGGCTTCCAGCACGATGCGCAGCGCTTGGTCGACCAAGTCCGGCCGAGCGACGATGTCCGACTCGCGGATCACGACCTGCGGCCGCACAGCGAGGCCCGGTACGTCGGCGGCGATCGCGCGGAGGACGGACTCGAAGGGGTTGGCCGCCTTCGCGCTCGCGAGCCCGGCGACCCGGCGCATCTGGGCCGACCCTGGGCCCGACGAGCTCTCCGAGATGCGCAGCAGGACGGACCTCGGGACTCCGGATCGCATCGCCGAGTCGGCGATCGTCAGAGCCTCGTCGAAGGCCAGTCGGCGCAGGCACTGCGCCAGGGTGGTCTCGGGTGCCGTCACAACGCCCTCGACCTCGTGGTCTGCGAGTTCCGCGTAGTGCAAGCGGACGCTGCGGTCCGTCCGGTCCACCCGCGCGCCGCGGCCCACCACGACGTGAGGACGCTCGGGCACCGACTTGACCGCCCAGCCGTGGTGGAGCGCCGCGCTGGTCAGGCAGAGCGCTCCACCGACCCTGGCCGCGGCCAGCGTCGCGGCGTCCACGACGGAGAGCGCGTAGCGGCCCCGGGACACGCGGACGACATCCCCCGACCTGACGGCGCGTTCGAGAGCCGCACGATCACATGCCCGCAGGAGTGTCCCTCGGGTGGCGATGCCGCCCAGCTCCTGCAGCCGCTCCACTGGCGACACCGGAGCGGAGGAGACAGGCATTGGTTCAGGCTGGCACGGTGCCGCATCGCTTGCTGGCGTCATCCACAGGGGGCCCGGCGCCCTGGGGTCGAGGGAGGCGAGCGGCTACACCCACCTTGTGACGAACGGTCAGGAGTTGGCGGCTGCCTTGTCCTGCTCCGCCTTCAGCATCAGCGCGATGTCGATGAGCTGGTCCTCCTGGCCGCCGATCAGCTTGCGACGGCCGGCCTCGAGCAGGATCTTGGCTCCGGAGACGCCGTAGCGGTCGGCGGCGTTGCCGGCGTGCTTGAGGAACGACGAGTAGACGCCGGCGTAGCCCATCATCAGCGTCATCCGGTCGAGCTGGCACTCCTCGGGCATGGCCGGCTTGATGACGTCCTCGGAGGCGTCGACGATCTGCAGGAAGTCGACGCCGGTGGTCCAGCCGAGCTTGTCGCAGACGCCGATGAAGGCCTCGAGCGGGGTGTTGCCGGCGCCGGCGCCGAAGCGGCGGACCGAGCCGTCGATCTGGGTGGCGCCCGCGCGGGCCGCGATGATCGTGTTCGCGACACCGAGGCCGAGGTTCTCGTGGCCGTGGAAGCCGACGTCGGCCACGTCGCCGATCTCGGCCACCAGCGCGGCGACCCGGTCGGCGGTCTGCTCCATGATCAGCGCGCCCGCCGAGTCGACGACGTAGACGCACTGGCAGCCGGCGTCGACCATGATCCGGGCCTGCTTGGCCAGCACCTCCGGCGGCTGGGTGTGGCTCATCATCAGGAAGCCGACGGTCTCGAGGCCGAGCTCGCGGGCCAGCCCGAAGTGCTGGATCGAGACGTCGGCCTCGGTGCAGTGGGTGGCGATCCGGCAGATCTGGCCGCCGTTGTCCTGGGCGGCGCGGATGTCGTCCTTGGTGCCGACGCCGGGGAGCATGAGGAAGGCGATCCTGGCCCGCTTCGCGGTCTCCGCCGCGATCCTGATCAGCTCCTGCTCCCAGGTCTTGGAGAAGCCGTAGTTGAACGACGACCCGCCGAGCCCGTCGCCGTGGGTCACCTCGATGACCGGGACGCCGGAGGCGTCGAGCGCCTCGACGATGTCGTGGCACTCCTGGGCGGTGAACTGGTGCCGCTTGTGGTGCGACCCGTCGCGCAGGCAGGTGTCGGTGAGCCGCAGGTCGAGCTCGCCCCACGGGTCGTTGCCGTGGGTGCCGGACCAGGTGCGGGTGAGCGTGTTGATGTCGGTCACGAGTGGCTCCCCTCGAGCGAGCGCGCAATGTTCTCGCCGACCTGCGTGGCGGCGGCGGTCATGATGTCGAGGTTCCCGGAGTACGGCGGCAGGTAGTCGCCGGCGCCCTCGACCTCGACGAAGATCGAGACCTTGGTCTGGCCCTGGGTGGCGGCGGACGGCTCGTCGATCTGCGGCTCCTGCAGCAGCCGGTAGCCGGGCACGTACTCCTGCACCGCCTTCTCCATCGCCAAGATCGACTGGACGATCGCGTCAGGGTCGGCGTCGGGCGCGTACGGCGCAGAAGATCGTGTCGCGCATGATCATCGGCGGCTCGGCCGGGTTGAGGATGATGATCGCCTTGCCGCGCTCGGCGCCGCCGATCGTCTCCACGCCGGCGGCCGTGGTCCGGGTGAACTCGTCGATGTTGGCGCGGGTGCCGGGGCCGGCGGAGACCGACGAGACCGAGGCGACGATCTCGGCGTACGACACCGGCTGCCGCCCGGGAGACCGCGGCGACCATCGGGATCGTGGCCTGGCCGCCGCAGGTGATCATGTTGACGTTCATCGCGCCGAGGTGCTGCCTCGCCGTTGACCGGCGGGATCACGGCCGGCCCGACCGCCGCCGGCGTCAGGTCGACGGCGCGGATCCCGGCCTCCTCGTAGCGCGGCGCGTACTCGCGGTGCACGTAGGCCGACGTCGCCTCGAAGATCAGGTCCGGCAGCTCGTCCTGCTTGAGCAGCCAGTCGACGCCCTCGTGGCTCGCCACCAGCCCCTGGTCGGCGGCGAGCCGGAGCCCCTCGCTGGTCGGGTCGACGCCGATCATCCAGCGCGGCTCGATGACCTCGCTGCGGAGCAGCTTGTACATGAGGTCGGTCCCGATGTTGCCCGGCCCGACGATCGCGGCGGTCCGCTTGGTCACCCTCACTCCTTGAACTCTGCGACGAGCGTCTCGAACCCGCTGATCGACGCCTCGACCCCGTCCCCCGGCGCGAACGGCACGAACGGGCCCAGCGCGCCGGACAGCACGAGGTGGCCGGCCCGCAGCCCCTGCTGCACGGCGTACGCCGCGGCGAGGTCGTCGGTGCCGATCAGGTCGCGCACCGGAGCGCACGGGACCCGGGTCTCCAGAGCGATGGCCAGCCGCTCGACGGCGGCCGAAGATCGCGTCCTCCGAGGTCACGGGCCGATACTAGAACCTGTTACAGTTTTGCGCCATGAGCGCCCCCCCGCCGGCTCCCTGCCGGACGAGGTCGACGTCGTCGTCGTGGGCGCCGGCGGGGCCGGGATGTGCGCCGCGCTGGCGGCCGCGAAGCAGGGGCTGGACGTCGTCCTGGTCGAGAAGAGCGGCTACTTCGGCGGCTCCACGGCGCGCAGCGGCGGCGGCGTCTGGATGCCCGGCAACGCCGCGCTCAGGGCGGCCGGTCAGGTCTCGGCCGACGACCTGGCGCAGGCCAAGCTCTACCTCGACTCGATCGTCGGCGACGAGGTGCCGAAGGTCCGCCGCGACACCTACCTCGACCGCGGCCCCGAGGTCCTCGACTTCATCCACGACCACACGCCGGTCCGGTTCCAGTGGGTGCCGCAGTACGCCGACTACCACCCCGAGGCGCCCGGCGGCCGGGCCGCGGGCCGCTCGTGCGAGCCGGTCCCGCTGGACGCGCGGTTCCTCGGCGCCGAGCTCGACCGGCTGCACCCGCAGTACACCAAGGCGCCGGCCAACATGATCGTCACGCAGGCCGACTTCCGGAAGATCAGCCTCGGCCTGCGCACCTGGCGCGGCCCGGCGACGATGGTCAAGGTCCTGGTCAACCGGGTCGTCAGCGGGCTGCTGCGCCGGCGGATGTACGCCATGGGCAACGCGATCGCCATCGGCCTGCGCAAGGGGCTCGATCGACGCCGGCGTGCCGGTCGCACTACGACACCGAGCTGACCGGCCTCGCCCTCGACGGCGGCCGGGTCACCGGCGTCCGGGTCACCCGCGACGGCGAGGAGGCGCACGATCCGCGCCCGCCGCGGCGTGATCCTCGGGCAGCGGCGGCTTCGAGAAGAACCTCGAGATGCGCGAGAAGTACCAGCCGCACCCGACCTCGGTCGACTGGACGACCGGCTCGCAGTTCAACACCGGCGGCGGCATCCTGGCCGGCATCGCGGCCGGCGCCGCAGACCGACCTGATGGACGACGCGTGGTGGGGGCCGACGATCCCGCTGCCCAACGGCCCGTGGTTCTGCCTGGCCGAGCGCAACCTGCCCGGCTCGATCATCGTCAACCAGGCCGGCCGGCGGTACATGAACGAGGCGCTGCCGTACGTCGAGGCGGTGCACGCGATGTACGACGGCGAGGCCACCGGCGTCGGCCACGTGCCGAGCGTGGATGGTCATCGACCAGCGCTACCGCAACCGCTACCTGTTCGCCGGCCTCTCGCCGCGCCAGCCCTTCCCGGGCCGCTGGTACAAGCACGGCACGGTCAAGAAGGCCGCCACCATCGAGGCGCTGGCCGCCGAGATCGACGTACCGGCCGACGCGCTGAGGGCGACGCTCGAGCGGTTCAACGGCTTCGCCGCGAGCGGCGTCGACGAGGACTTCCACCGCGGCGAGTCGGCCTACGACAAGTACTACTCCGACCCGACGGTGAAGCCGAACCCGTCGCTGCACGTGATCGACCACGCGCCGTTCTACGCCGTCAAGATCGTGCCCGGCGACCTCGGCACCAAGGGCGGCCTGGTCACCGACGAGCGCGCCCGGGTGCTGCGGCCCGACGGCTCGGTCATCGCCGGCCTGTACGCCGCCGGCAACGTCTCGTCCGCGGTGATGGGCCACACCTACGCCGGCCCCGGCGCGACCATCGGGCCCGCGCTCGCGTTCGGCTACCTGGCCGCCGAGGACATCGCGCGTCCGCGGCGGCCGGTCCGACCGGCCGAGACCGCCGAAGGAGACCGCCTGATGCCGATCGACCCGTCACGTCGCGATCGGCGCCGACCGGTCGGCGAGCGTGTCCTTCTCGTGGTCGTCGAGCGACGTCCTGCTCTACCACCTCGGCATCGGCGCCGGCTCCCGCCCGGGCGACAACCTCGACCCCGACGCGCTGCGCTGGACCACCGACGGCGCCGAGCCTGCAGGTGCTGCCGTCGTTCGGCGTGGTGGTGCCGACGTTCCACAGACCGACCCGCCGCCGCTGGACCTGCCCGGCTGCGACATCAACCTGTCCCAGGTCGTGCACGGCTCGCAGTCGATCACCGTGCACGCGCCGATGCCGACGTCCGGCTCGGCGACCGTCCGCACGACGCTCACCGACGTCTGGGACAAGGGCAAGGCCGCGGTGATCTGGCAGGAGGGCGTCGCGCACCTCCGACGACCGGGCCGAGGACCTGTGGACCACGCGCTCCTCGATCTTCGTCCGCGGCGAGGGCGGCTGGGGCGGCGACCGCGGCACGTCCGAGCCGGTCGACGCTGCCGGACCGGGCGCCGGACGCCGAGACGACGTACGACGATCACCCCGCAGCAGGCGCTGCTCTACCGCCTCTGCGGCGACCGCAACCCGCTGCACTCCGACCCCGACTTCGCCAAGGCGGCCGGCTTCCCGGCGCCGATCCTGCACGGGCTCTGCTCCTACGGGATCGTGCTGCGCGAGCTCACCGACGGCGCTGCTCGGCGGCGACGCCACCCAGGTCGGCGGCTTCGCGGTGAAGTTCACCGGCGTGGTCTTCCCGGGCGAGACGATCCGCGTGCGCGGCTGGCGCGAGGACGGCCGGATCGTCGGCGCGGCCACCGTCGCCGGCGGCGGCGAGCGCGACGGCGCGCCGGTGCTCGGCGACGTCGTGCTGACGCCGGCCTGAGCCGCTCGAGCCCACGTCCGTCGGCACCCCGGGCTCCAGCCAGCGGACCGAGGCACGCACCGGCTCCGGTGCGTCCGCCAGCGACCGCTGGGGCTCACGCTGAGCCGACGAACGGCGCCACCAGCGCGACGAAGCGCTCGGCGTCGTCGACCCACGGGAAGTGGCCGGCCCCCTCCATGCACGACGAGCTCCGCGCCGCGGGAAGACGGCCGCCGACCTCGGCCATCGACCTCGCGGTGGGTTGCCGGTGTCCGCCGCACCGGCCAGCACCAGACACCGGGACGTCGAGGACCGCGAGGGCGGCCCGCGTCGCGACTCGGGTCGAAGGCGCCGTCGGCACCGAACGCGCAGTCGCCTTCGCCTCGTCGCGGCGCTCGTCCATCCAGGCGTCGTAGCGCGCCGGGTGTCGTCGTCCCAGCGACCGTGGGTGAACGGCGAGATCGCCGACCAGTCCTCGCTCGTCGCCGGTGCCGGCCTGGACCCGGGCGAGCGCCGCGGCCGCCTCGGCGTACCACGGCTCGCCGGCGCGCCGCCGGGCCATCTGCGGACCGGGCCTCGTCGGGGATGTCGATGCCGAGCCCGCGGACGCTCGGCGTCACCAGCAGCAGTCGGTCGACCCGGTCGGGATGGGCCGCGGCGTACGCGTAGGCGAGGTTGGCGCCGGCGGAGTGCGCCGAGCAGGGTCGAGCCGGTCGAGGCCGAGGTGGCGGCGCACGGCCTCGACGTCGGCGACCTGCCGGTCGCAGCGGTACGACGCGGGGTCGGCGGGCTCGCCGGAGGCCGCCCGTGCCGCGCAGGTCGAGCCGGGCGAACGCGCGGTGCGTCGTCGAGCCCGCCGAGGTCGCGCGAGGTAGCCGGAGTCGAGCATCGGCCCGCCCGGCAGGCAGAGCAGCGTGGCGCGCTCGGGGTCGGGCAGGTGGACGGCGAGCGAGGTGCCGTCGTCAGCGGTGGTGCGGGTGAGCTCCATGGGGATCCCTCTCGTCGCGCTGCGTCTGGGCAGCGTCGGTGACAGCGTTGATCGGGCTCACCCCCTCTGGTCGTCGTGGACGCGGCGACTCTACGACACCCCGGCCCGGCCGGAACGCGCGGCCAGCAGGCGCGCGACCTCGTCGCGGCGCGGGCATCGCCGCGATCTCGGCGGCCACCCGCTCGGCGGCCGCCCGGAGGCCGTGGTCCGTCAGCAGCCGCTCGACGGCCGCCCGGACGGACGCCGCGCGTCACCTCGGCCGGCGCCAGCGCGAGGGCGGCCCCGGCCGCGACCCCGCCCTCGGCGTTGCGGAACTGGTCGGCGCGCCTGCGGCAGGCAGAGCTGCGGCAGCCCGCGCGCCAGGGCGCCCAGGAAGGTGCCGGAGCCCGCCGTGCGAGACGACCGCGGTGCAGCGGCCGAGAGCACCTCCGCCTGGTCGACCCACGCCTCGACCCGGACGTGCGCGGGCTGCTCCCCCAGCGACCGCCGGGTCCGGTCTGCGGTCCGACCGCCACCAGGACCCGGACCGGCAGCGCGGCGACGCCGGCCACGACCTCCCGGAGCAGGTCCGGTCGCTGCTGGACGGTGCCCAGGGTGACGTAGACGAGCGGCTCCTCGGGCGGCGGCGCGACCCGCGTGTCCGCGACCGGCCGCAGCGGCTGGACCGCGGGGATGTGGTCGACCGGCATGGTCTGCACGGACGGCGGGCAGATGTCGAGGTAGCCGGCCCGGAAGCACCCGGCGTACGGCGGCACGTCGAGGCCGTGCGCGCGCCACAGCCCGGCCAGCCGGTCGCCGGGTCTCGTCGAGGATCCCGACCGGGATCGCCGTGCCGAACGAGTGGGTGACGCTCGGGACGCCGAGGACCGCGCCGACCAGCGGCGCGGCCAGCTCCGCGTGCTCGTGGACGAGCAGGTCGGGTCGCCAGTCTCGGGCGAGGGCGCAGCAGGTCGGCGACCATCGGCGGCGTCAGCGCCTCGCCGAACATCCGCGGGAACACGAACGCCGCCCGGGCGGGACCGGCGAGCGCGCTCGGCCGCGGTCGCGGACCGCGACCCGGAGCGCCGCCTCCTCGGCGCCGGTGCGCACCCGCACGCGACGGCCTCGATGCCGGCCGCGTCGACCAGGGCCGTCGCCTGCGCGGCGGTGGCCCAGAGGACGTCGTGGCCGGCCGCCCGGAACGCGCCGGCCAGCGGGAGCATCGGGAATGACGTGGCCGTGGCCGGACGTCGACGAGAACAGCACCCGCATGGGCCACAGTGGCACGCCGCCGCCGGTTCAGGGGCTTGCGGCCGACGACGTAGAGCCGCTCGGTGGTCTCGCCGCGGGCGGTGATCGGGCCGCGGTGGTACCACTCGACGTCGGTCAGCCCGGCCGCCTCGACCAGCGCGACGACCTCGGCCGGTCGTGGAGCACGAAGTCGAGGTCGACCGGCGACGTCGAACCAGTCGTCGTGGTGCCGCACCTCGGCGCCGGCGTGCAGGGCGACGACGAGCCAGCCGCCGGGGACCAGCGGGCGGGTGAGCGCGGCCAGGGCGTCGGGGAGCTCGGAGGCGGCGAGGTGGATGAGCGAGTACCACGCGAGCACCGCCGACCAGCCCGGCGCCGAGGTCGGCCGCATCAGCCGGCGCAGGTCGCCGACCTCGTAGTCGCCGTCCGGGGAACCGGCGCCGCGCCTCCTCGACCATGCCCGGCGAGAGGTCGATGCCGGTCGCGTCGGCGCCGGCCTCGGCGAGGTACGCCGTCACGTGGCCCGGACCGCAGCCGACCTCGACGACCGGGCCGCCGTCGGCGTGCGCGGCGACCCGGTCGAGCAGCCAGCGTCTCGAACGGCAGGCCGCGCGAGCTCGTCGGCCAGGTGGTCGGCGTACGCCGTCGGCGACCGCGTCGTACGACGACCGGACCCGCTCGTCGCGGGCCGCGGCGCCGGCGGCGAGCACCGCCTCGCGGTCGACGGCGGGCCGGCCTCGTGCGACCGTCGCCGTCGGTCACGGCGCACGTCGCCGAGCAGGTGCACCCACCGCGCGTCGTGCTGGCCGCGCTGGCGGGGCAGCTCGCGGACCAGCGGCTCGGGCCGGGCGGCCAGGTCCGGCGAGGACGGCCTCGACCTCACCGCGGTCGGCGAAGGCGTGCAGCCGGTCGGTGCGGGTCCTGCAGCTCGCCGGGCGCCTGGGCGCCGCGGAGCAGCAGGACGGTGACGAGCGCCCGCTCGGCGTCGCTCGAGCTCGAGGGCCTCGGAGAGCAGCTGGTGGTACTTGAGCGTCCGCCGGCCGCTGTCCGCCCACACCACCCGCACCAGCTGGCGGTCCTTGAGCCGGCGCAGCGTCGCCTCGACGGTCGGCTCGTCGTAGTCGACGACGGGCTCCCGGCTGCTGGACTGGTTGCAGCCGGTGCGGACGGCGGCGAGCGTCATCGGGTACGTCGCCGGGACGGTCACCTGCTTCTCGAGGAGCACCCCGAGGATGCGCTGCTCCTCGGCGTCGAGCTCGGGGAGGGCCACGGCCACAACCTAGGCCACGCTCGACGGCGGCCGCAGCACGTCGGGCGCCGGTGCGTCGAGTGCGGTCAGGCGGCGTGGCGCGGGCTGGCCCGGTGCGCACCCCGGCCCGCCTCGGAGGGCTCGGCCACCGTGACGTCGAGCCGGCGCTCGAGCCGGCGGGTGCCGCGGGCGCGCCGCCACTCGGTGACCAGGGTCCGGACCATCCGCAGGCCGTCGCGAGACCAGCGTGCAGGTGCGACTCGCCGAACATCCGGCTGCGCTCGACCGAGGGGACCTCGGTGATCGAGACCCGCGCCGAGGCGAACCGGCAGTTGATGCACGGTCTCGATCTCGAACCCGTCGCCCCACAGCATCTTGCCGCTGGCCGGGGCCGGGCGCGGCGTGGTCGGGCAGGTCGAGCAGCGGGAGCAGGTCGGCCCAGAAGGCGTTGTAGCCGTAGCACGAGGTCGGTGTACCCGGTCGCGGAAGCCGAGGTTGAAGAGCGCCGTTGAGGAACCGGTTGCCGAGGCTGCGGAGCGGGTGATGTCGCGCCGAGCCGCCACCCGGCCGGTGTAGCGCGAGCCCTTGGCGAAGTCGGCGCCGGCCTTGAGCGCGTCGACGAACCGCTCGATCTCGGCCGGGTCGGCGGAGCCGTCGGCGTCGAACATCACGACGATGTCGCCGGTGACCCGGGCGAAGCCCGCGGCCAGCGCGTTGCCCTTGCCGCTTCGGGTCTGGAGCACGGTGACGATGTCCGGCAGGGCCCGGCGGGCCGCCTGCACGGTGCCGTCGACCGAGCCGCCGTCGACGAGGATCACCTCGTGCACCTGCGGCAGCAGCGGCAGGACGACGGCGAGGTTCAGCGCCTCGTTGAGCGCCGGGACCACGATGCTGACCCGTGGATCGACCGTGTTGCGCTGGCCGAGGACGACGTCCGCGCTCTCGTGGTCTGGTCATGCCCGCACCCCTTGTGTGCGTCCCGACCCCCCGCCGGGACCGGAACAGCCCGCGACCGTCGGGACCCGGACCGCCCGGTCCACAAGGCCGCGGCAGGCAGAGCCCCGGCGATTCGTGGACCGATCGTGGACGGGTCGGGCCTGCCTTGTAACCGGCCGTTGCCCCGGCCGTGGGCCTGGCAGGCGGGTCGCGCGGCGGATGGTCTGGACCGGCAGCCGCCGGCCCAGGGCGTCGATACTGAGCCCATGAGCGTTCTCGACGGCTGGATCCTCGGCGAGCACACGGCGAGCGGGGTCACGCACCCGACGTACCGCAAGGGCACCGGCCCCGGCGTGGTCGTGATCTCCGAGATCCCCGGGATCACCGAGGACGTCATCGGCTTCGCCGAGGAGGTGGTCGGCCGGGGTTCACGGTGGTGATGCCGCACCTGTTCGGGCAGGTGCCCGACGCCCGGACTCGCCGGTGGCGATGCTGGGCTCGCTGCGGCAGGCGTGCGTCAACCGCGAGTTCAACAAGCTGCGGCTGCGCGCAGACCTCGCCGATCGCGGACTGGCTCCGCTCGCTCGCCCGCGAGCTGCACGCCGAGCTCGGCGGCCCGGGCGTGGGCGCGCTCGGCATGTGCTTCACCGGTGGCTTCGCGCTGGCGATGATGGTCGACGACTCGGTGGCCGCGCCGGTGCTGGCCCAGCCGTCGCTGCCGTTCCCGGTCGGCAAGGCCCGCGCCGCGGACCTCAACCTCTCCCCCGCCGACCTCGCGAAGGTCAAGGAGCGCGCCGCCGCCGGCTGCGAGGTGCTCGGCCTGCGCTACACCGGCGACATGGCCGTCGGCACCCGCTTCGACACCCTCACCCGCGAGCTCGGCGACGCAGTTCATCCGGGTCGAGTTCCCCGGCCGCAAGCACTCCACCCTCACCGCGCACCGCCAGCAGGAGGGCGTCGACCGGGTGCTGGCGTTCTTCCGGGAGAAGCTGCTGGTCACCTGAGGGCGTCGGCGTCGTTGGCGTCGAGACACCCCATTGCGCAGGTTCTCCACTGTGGACAACCTGCGCCTGGGGTTTCTCGATCGGAGCGAGGGGCCCTCAGACGCTCAGCGACCAGCCCGCTGGTCGGGACGCCGGTGCCGGCGGTGACGAGCACGTGCGGGACGTCGGGGAGCTGGTTGACCGACGTGCCGCGCAGCTGGCGGACCGCCTCGGCGATGCCGTTCATGCCGTGGATGTAGGCCTCGCCGAGCTGGCCGCCGTGGGTGTTGAGCGGCAGCCGGCCGCCGACCTCGATCGCGCCGTCGGCGATGAAGTCGCGTCGCCTCGCCGCGGCCGCAGAAGCCGAGCTCCTCCAGCTGCATCAGGACGTACGGCGTGAAGTGGTCGTAGAGGATCGCCATCGGCATGTCGTCGGGAGCCAGCCTCGACTGGCGCCACAGCTCGCGGCCGACCACGCCCATCTCCGGGATGCCGATGTCGTCGCGGTAGTACGACGTCATGACGTACTGGTCCGCGCCCGCTGCCCTGGGCCGCCGCCGCGACCACCGCCGGCGTCTGGCGCAGGTCGCGGGCCCGCTCGGCCGAGGTGACGACCAGCGCGACCGCGCCGTCGGACTCCTGGCAGCAGTCGAGCAGGTGCAGCGGGTCGACGATCATCCGCGAGGCCTGGTGGTCCTCGAGGGTGATCGGCTTGCTCGTAGAAGAACGCCGTTGGGGTTCGTCGCGGCGTGCCGCCGGTCGGCGACGGCGACCGCGCCGAAGTCCTCCGAGGTGGCGCCGTACTCGTGCATGTAGCGGCGCGCCTGCATCGCCACGGTCGCCGCCGGCGTGCCGAGGCCCATCGGGTAGGTCCACGCGTTGTCGAGGCCGTTGGTGTTCACCTGGGTGGCCGCGGCCAGCGAGAACTGGCCGAACCGGCGACTCCGAGCGCTCGTTGAAGCCGCGGTAGCAGACCACGACGTCGGCCACGCCGGTCGCCACGGCCATCGCCGCCTGCTGCACGGTCGCGCAGGCCGCGCCGCCGCCGTAGTTGATCCGGCTGAAGAAGCGCAGCTCGGGCATCCCGAGCTCGCGGGCCACCGCGATCTCGGACGAGGTGTCCATGGTGAACGTCGTCAGTCCGTCCACGTCGGCGACGCGCCAGCCCGCAGTCGGCCAGGGCGCGCACGCACCGCCTCGACGGAGAGCTGGAGCTCCGAGCGGCCGGACTCCTTGGAGAACTCGGTGGCGCCGATGCCCGCGATCGCGGCCTGGCCCGGAGAGCGTGCACACGACGGCCACCTTGCACGGTGCCGGTGACGTGGTCGCCGAGCGAGACCCGGCCGACGACGGCGATGGTCGCGATGCCGTCCTCGACCGAGGTGACGGTGCCGCTGAACGTCAGCGTGTCGTAGGGGTGGGCCGGGGCGCCGAGCCGGATCGCGATCCCCTTGAGCTCGGTGTCCGGCCCGGCCCAGTCGACGACGAACTGCTCGACCAGCCCGTTGGTGGTCAGGATGTTCATGAAGATGTCCTTCGACCCGGCCGCCTGGGCGACGTCGCGGTCGTGGTGCACGTCCTGCCAGTCCCGCGTCGCGATCGCGGTGCTCACGATCGTGGTCGGTGTCATCGGCAGGCTCCACTCGGGGATGACCTGGCCGGCCTCGAGCGTCCTCACGCGCGCCTCCAGACCGGCAGGGTCAGCTCGTCGTCGACCTCGCGGAAGTCCACCCGCAGCGGCATCCCGATCTCGATCTCGTCGTCGGCCACGTCGACGACCTCGCCCACCATCCGCACGCCCTCGTCGAGGTCGATCAGCGCGATCACGATCGGCAGCTCCTTGCCCGGGCACCGGCGGGTGCCGGTGCACGACGTAGGAGAAGACCGTGCCGGTGCCGGCGGCCACGTCGTAGCCGCGGTCGTACGCCGCGCAGGACTGGCAGGCCGGGCCCGGGCGGGAAGCGCCTCGCCCCGCACGCGTTGCACTTCTGGATCCGCAGCTCGCCGGCCCGGGTGCCGTCCCAGAAGAACTGCGAGTCCCGGTTGACCATCGGCCGGACGGTCATGGGCGCTCCTTCGGGATGAACTTGAGCACCCGGAAGAGCATCGTCGCGACGAGCTCGTCGCCGACGTACCAGGTGTTGCGCGACGTCACGAACCAGCCCTCGCCCATCGCCGTGCTCTTGGGCCCGGCGACGGAGTCGAGCGCGCTGGTCACCCGCGGTCGCTCGCCGACGCGGAGGTAGCGCTCGTAGGTCTGCTCGCAGTTGGTGCCGAGCACCGCGGTGTAGCCCTCCGTCGGTGAGGAACTCCGTCATCCGGCTCAGCGGGTCGTCCGGGGCCCGCTTGCGGCCCAGGCCGGGCATCGTCCACACCTGCGCCATCGACGGCGGCGCCTCGCCCCGCGCGGAAGCGGTCGTTGTCGTAGCCCATCGCGTCGAGCCAGGTGCCGATCGTCGACTGGTGGACCTCGTACGGCGCGAGCATCTCCGAGCACTCCCCCAGCGCGATGATCCGGTCGGCCTCGGCCCGGATCCGCTCGGTGCGCTCGTCGCCCACCAGTCGCCACCGGGTCGCTCACCGGGGCACCCTCGGCAGCCCGAGGCCGAACATCGCGATCAGCTCGCGCTGCACCTCCTGCACGCCGCCGCCGAAGGTGAGGACCAGGTTCCGCTTCTTCTGGCCGTCGAGGTACTCCATCAGCGTGCCTGGTCTCCTCGTCCGACGGGTCGCCGTACCGGTGCACGACGCGGGTCAGCTCGTCGAGCAGGTGCTGGACCTGGTCGGCGGCGAAGACCTTGGACGACGACGCGTCGCCGACCGAGATCTCGCCGACGGCCGCCGCGCGGGCGACCTCCCAGTTGAGCAGCTCGTTGACGCGGAACACCGCCGTCACCTGGCCCAGCAGCTGGACGACGTCGGGCCGCTCGGCGACGCCGGCCTTGGTGGCCCAGTCGACGACGCGGTCGCGCAGTCCCTCGATCCGGCCGGCCGGGCCGAGCATCACCCGCTCGTGGTTGAGCTGGGTGGTGATCAGCTTCCAGCCCTGGTTCTCCTCGCCGACGAGCATGTCCACCGGGACGCGGACGTCGTTGTAGTACGTCGCGTTGACGTGGTGGGAGCCGTCGGCGGTGATGATCGGCGTCCAGGAGTAGCCCGGGTCCGTCGTGTCGACGATGAGGATCGAGATGCCCTTGTGCTTGGGCGCGTCGGGGTCGGTGCGGACCGCGAGCCAGACGTAGTCGGCCTGGTGGCCGCCGGTGGTCCACAGCTTCTGGCCGTTGACGACGTAGTGGTCGCCGTCGCCCCATTCGCGGCGTGCGGTGGTCCGCAGCGACGCGAGGTCGGTGCCGGCGTCCGGCTCGGAGTAGCCGATCGCGAAGTGCACGTCGCCGGCGAGGATCCGCTTGAGGAAGAGGTCCTTCTGCTTCTCGCTGCCGTACCGGATCAGCGTCGGGCCGACGGTCTGCAGCGTCACCGCGGGCAGGTGCACGTCGGCGTACTGCGCCTCGTTGGCGAAGATCGTCTGCTCGATCTCGCCGAGCCCGTGGCCGCCGTACTCCGTGGGCCAGCCGACGCCCATCCAGCCGTCCTCGCCCATCTGTCGGACGACTCGCTGGTAGCTCTCGCCGTGCCGGTCGCGCGCCAGCTCCTGCTCGTCGTACCCGCCCGCCAGGCCGGCGAAGTAGTGCCGGATCTCCTGCTTGAGCCGCCGCTGCTCGGCGGTGAGCTCGAGGTTCTTGGTGGTCGGGTCCTCGACCCGCACCGCCTCGGCGCGCACGTCGAGCGCGTGGCTGATGTCGGTGACCCAGCTGAAGTAGTGGTGCAGCGGGTACGTCTCGTCGACGCCCATCCCGCCGTGCAGGTGGTGGCAGGTGCGCAGGGCCTGCGGGCCCTCGGTGCACGTCCAGTACGCCGCGACCGCGAGGTCGTCGCCGACGTCCAGACCCTGGTCGATCCGCCAGGCGGCGTTCTCGGCGGCGAGGTCGAGGGTCCGGGACGCGATGTAGACGTCGGCGATCTGCATCGCCACCGCCTGGAACTCCGCGAGCGAGCGGCCGAACTGGGTGCGGCCCTTGACGTACGACGCGGTGAGGTCCCGGGCGCCTGCCACCACGCCGGCGGCCGTCAGCGCGAGGCCCGCGGCCCAGAGGTCCGTCAGGGTCCCGGCCGCGCCGTCCACGAGCCCGGCCGCCGCCTCGTCGAGCACCACGGTGTGGGTGGTGATCCGGGCGCTGGAGCCGGACTCCAGCAGCGTGACTCCCGGGTCACTCACGTCGACCAGCGCCACCACGTCGCGGCCGTCCTGGTGCGCGGTGACCAGGAGGTGACTGGCCTCGGCGGCGTACGTGACGCCGACCTTGCGGCCGGTCACGGTGCCGTCGGCGTACGTCGTCGGGCGTGAGCTCCCGGACCGCTCGGGGTCAGGATGCGACCGCCCCCGACGACGTCGGCCAGGAGCCGTCGCTGCTCGTCGGTGCCGTGCTGCGCGAGGGTCAGGACGCCGCAGCAGAGGGTCTCCCAGACCGGCAGGTGCCGGGCCCGGAGCCCGGTCTCGCGGAGCAGCACGCCCACCTCGGGCAGGCCGAGCCCCTCGCCGCCGTACGCCTCCGGAACGGCCAGCCCCAGCAGCCCGGCCTCGGCGAGCTCGGCCCAGCCGCCGTCGCGGTCGAGGACGTCGGCGAGCACCGAACGGACCGCGGACAACGACTCGGCGCGGTCGGGGTCCGCCTGCGTGAAGCCGTCAGTCGCCACGGGCAAAACTGTAACGTGTTCTAGATCGGGAGACCATCGCCGTCGGCCGCGAGCCGGAAGCCGACGTTCCCGGCGCTGGAGTCCTCCGACTGCGACTGCCGGGCCGAGACCCGGTAGCGGCGGCAGTACGACGCGTGGCACAGGTAGGAGCCGCCCCGGCTCACCGCCTCGGGGTCCCCCGGTCGGCCGGCCACCCACTCCCACAGCAGCCGGTCACTGGTGGACCATCACCTGGCGCTCGCGCTCGTCGTCGTCCCCCGGGTGCGCCACTTCGTCGAGGTCGAACCCGACCCGGTGGATCAGCCCCTCGAAGGCGTTGCGGACCGGCAGGTAGTCGTCGACCACCGGAGTGCCGCGGTCGACCCCGATGTTGAACGTCTCGTCGAAGGAGAAGTAGTACGCGGTGGTCACCGGGATCCGGCCGTTCCCGACCGGGGTGCCGTCGACCTCGAGCGTCACGTTCGCGCCGCTGCCGGGCGGGCCGCCGTCGTACTCGAACCGCACCACGAGGTCGTGCCGGCCCGGCGCCATCGGCTTGCCGCCGCGCACGACGGTGAGGTCGCGGCCCACGAAGTTGTAGGCGTAGTGCGGCACCCCGTGGACGAGGTAGAGGGACCAGCCCCCGAACCGCCCGCCCTGCGCCACCACGACGCCGTGCGTGCCCGTGACCACCTCGAGGTCGGCGGTGATGACGTGGGAGCGGTTCTTGACGTTGGGCGCAGCCTCCTCGGTGAGCCTCCCGACCCGCGGTCCGAACGACAGCGAGGACCGGCCGAGGTGCAGGTCGAGCCGGCCGGCGACGTCCGGGTTCTCCCGCTCGGTGACCCGGTCGTCGAGCGGCAGCACGTGGAAGCGCTCCGCCTCCCGCACGAACAGGTCCTGCAGCTCGCGCAGCTTCTCGGGGTGCTCGGCAGCCACGTCGTGGGCCTGGCTCCAGTCGCCGCTCGTGTGGTCGTAGAGCTCCCAGACGTCGTCCTCGAACGGACGGGTGGGGGTGTCGACCATCTCCCACGGAATGCCGTGCCGGGTCACCGCGGTCCATCCCTCGTGGAAGATGCCGCGGTTGCCGATCATCTCGAAGTACTGCGTGGACCGCCGGTCCGGCGCCGCCGCCTCGTCGAAGGAGTAGGCCAGGCTGGTGCCCTCGATCGGCTGCTGCGGGACCCCGCCGTACACGTCGGGCGCGGGGACGCCGGCCGCCTCGAGGATCGTCGGCAGCACGTCGATGACGTGGTGCCACTGGTGCCGGATCTCGCCCCGCGCCGCGATCCCGTTGCCCCAGCGGACGACCATCCCGTCGCGGGTGCCCCCGAGGTGGGCCAGCTGCTTGGTCCAGGGGTACGGCGTGTTCATGGCCAGCGCCCAGCCGACCGGGTAGATGCCGTACGTCGTGGGGTCCCCGAGCGTGTCCAGCCGGGCGGCCATGTCCGCGGTCTCGTCCTGGATGCCGTGGCCGACCATGTGCTCGCGGAACGTCCCCCGCGGCCCGCCCTCGCCCGAGGCGCCGTTGTCGCCGAGCAGGTAGAAGATGAGCGTGTCGTCGAGGACGCCCATGTCCTCGAGCGCGTCGACCAGCCGCCCGACCTGCGCGTCGGTGTGCTCGGCGAACCCGGCGTAGGTCTCCATGAACCGCGCCGCGACCCGCTGCTCGGTCTCGTCGAGCTCGTCCCAGTGCGGCACCCCGTCCGCCCACGGCGCGAGCTCGGCGGACTCGGGCACGATGCCGAGCTCCTTCTGCCGGGCCAGCGTGGCCTCGCGCTGCGCGTCCCAGCCGGCGTCGAACCGGCCGGCGTACCTGTCCCGCCACTCGGTCGTGACGTGGAACGGCGCGTGCGTGGCCCCGAAGGCCACGTAGGTGAAGAACGGCCGGTCGGGCGTGATGGCCTGCTGGTTCTCGATCCAGGAGATCGCCCGCTCGACCAGGTCCTCGGACAGGTGGTAGCCGTCCTCGGGGAGCCTGTCCGGCTCGACGGCGTACCGGCCCTGGTAGAGCTGCGGGTACCAGTGGTTCATCTCGGCGCCCATGAACCCGTAGAAGTAGTCGAAGCCCTCGCCCATCGGCCACCGCGGGAACGGTCCGGACGGGCTGACCTCCACCGGCGGGGTCTGGTGCCACTTGCCGACGGCGGCGGTGCAGTAGCCGTTGCCGCTGAGGATCTGCGCGATCGTCGCGGCGCTGGCCGGGCGGTAGCCGTGGTAGCCGGGCTCCGGCGTGGACATCTCGCTGGTCACGCCCATGCCGACCGAGTGGTGGTTGCGCCCGGTCATCAGCGCCTGGCGGGTCGGGCTGCACAGCGAGGTCACGTGGAACCGGCTGTACCGCAGCCCCTCGTCCGCCAGCCGCTGCGCGGTCGGCATCTCGCAGGGCCCGCCGTACGCCGACGAGGCACCGAAGCCCATGTCGTCGATGAGCACGATGACGACGTTGGGCGCGCCCGTGACCGCCTGGACGGGCCGGATCGGTCGAGCGCTGGTGTCGACCTCGAGCGGCAGCCGGGTGCGGTCGGTCATGCGCGGCCCGTGGCGCGGAGGATGGCGATGACGCCGCGGTCGCGTTCGGCGACGAGGTCGTCGATGCTGCGGCCAGCCGCTTCCCGTTCGCAGCCCGCCACGACGGCGTCGCGCAGCCGGGGGGTGAGGGCGGGCGCCTCCAGCCGGGTCCACGGGGACAGCAGCGAGGGGCCGAAGTGGTCCAGCATGTGCGCCATCCCACCCTGCCCCCCGGCCAGGTGGAAGGTCAGCATCGGCCCCTGCAACGCCCACCGCAGCCCCGGCCCCTCGGTGATCGACAGGTCGATCTCCTCCACCGTGGCCTCCCCGGCCTCGACCATGTGCAGCGCCTCGCGCCACAACGCCTCCTGGAGCCGGTTGGCCACGAACCCCGGCACCTCCCGCTCCATCTCGATCACGCTCTTCCCGGCGTGCCGGAAGAACGCGCCGGTCCACGCCACCACCTCGGGGTCGGTGCCGGTGCCGCCGACCACCTCGACCAGCGGGATCAGGTAGGGCGGGTTGAACGGGTGCCCCACGACCAGCCGGTCGGCATGGTCGGCCTTGGTCGCCATCTCGCTCATCCCGTAGCCCGAGGTCGACGAGGAGATCACCACCTCCGCCGGCGTCACGGCGTCGATGTCGGCCAACAGCCTGCGCTTGAGGTCCAGGTCCTCCGGCGCCGACTCCTGCACGAACTCCGCCTGCGCGCACGCCGTCGCCAGGTCGTTCTCGACGACGAGGTTCGCCAGGCTGGCTCCCTCGGCCAGGCCCAGCTCGGTCAGCGCCGGCCAGGCGGCACTCACGAGGTGCCGCAACCGCGCCTCGGCATCCGGCGCGGGGTCCCACGCCACCACCCGGTAGCCCCTCGCCAGGAAGTAGGCCACCCAGCCGCCGCCGATCACCCCGGCCCCGATGCAGGTGACGGTCCGGACCTCCTCCGGAGCCAGCCGGCCGACCGGGGAGCTCATCGGGGCTTGAGCCCGAGGATCTCGCGGCCCTCGTCCGGCGTCGCCACGTGGGCGCCCATCGACTCCACGATCGTCCTGGCCCGCTCGACCAGCTGCGCGTTGGTCGCCTTCACCCCCCTCGAGAGGTACAGGTTGTCCTCCAGCCCGACCCGCACATGCCCCCCGAGCAGCACCGACTGCGCCACCCACGGCATCTGCATCGGCCCCAACGCGAACGACGCCCACACCGCGTCCCGGGGCAGCTGGGCCACCATCGCCATCAACGTGGCCGGATCGGCCGGCGCGCCGTAGGGGATCCCCAGGCACAGCTGATACATCGCCGGCGCATCGATCAACCCCTCCTCCACCAACGTCCTGGCGAACCACAGATGCCCGGTGTCGAAGATCTCCATCTCACACCGCACCCCCAGCTCCTGGATCCGCTTCGCCCCCTCCCGCAACATGTCCGGGGTACTGACATAGACCAGGCTCCCCTCCCCGAAGTTCAACGACCCGCAGTCCAGGGTGCAGATCTCCGGCAACAGCTCCTCCACATGCGTGAGCCGGTCCACCCCACTGACCAGGTCCGTGCCCTCCAGAAACCTCGTCGGGTCCTGCGGGTCGAGCACCAGGTCACCACCCATCCCCGCGGTCGTGTTGATGATCACGTCCACATCCGCGGCCCGGACCCGCTCCACCACCTCCCGGTACAGCGCCACCTCCCGCGACCCCTTCCCCGTCTCGGGATCACGCACATGGATGTGGATGATCGTCGCGCCGGCGCGGGCAGCGGCGATGCCGGACTCCGCAATCTGCTCCGGGGTCACCGGCACATGCTCCGAACGGCCGACGGTGTCGCCGGCCCCGGTCAGCGCGCAGGTGATCATCACGTTGCGGTTCACTGCTGCTTCTCCTTCTGGGTGAGGGCATCGAGCACGGCGTGCAGCCCGAGGTAGCTGAGGTCGCGCGCCTGGCGGTCGACCAGGAAGTCGTCGTACGGCCACTGCGACGTCTTGACGACGACCGCTCCGGTGCTCCGGTCGGCGCACGCGAACTGGCCGCGGCTGCCGTCGGCGGTCAGTCGTCGACCGGTGCCGTCCATCGGCCACCAGTGGTAGCCGAAGCCGGCGAAGCTGGTGATGCTGCTCGGCAACCGGCCCACGCCGAGGAACGGGTACGCCGGCCGCGCGGCCGCGTGCACCCAGTCGGGGTCCAGCTGCTGGCGGCCCTGGTCGTCGACCCCGGCCACGGCCAGCAGCGCGACCTTCGCCCAGTCGCGGGCGGTGGCGGCCAGGGCTCCGCCGGCCAGCGCGACGCCCGTGCCGTCGACGCCGACGGCTGCGTCGCCCGTGCACCCGAGGTCGCGCCAGAGCCGGGCCACGTCATCGGCGTACGACCGCCCGGTGGCGCGCTCGCGCACCCAGTCCAGGACCTGCGAGTCCGCAGTGTTGTAGGTCCAGCGGGTGCCCGGCGCGACCCCGGCCCCGACCTCGCCGAGCAGCGCGCGGGAGTCACCGTCCGGGAAGCAGCCGAGCAGCCGCGACGCCAGGCTCTCCGGATCGCGGTGGTCCTCGACCCAGTCGACGCCCGAGGTCATGGTCACGACGTCGCGGACGGTCACGCCGGCGTAGCCGGTCGACGCCAGCTCCGGCACGTGGTCGGCGACCCGGTCGGTCAGGGACAGCACGCTGGCCCGGACCGCGCGGCCGACCACGTGGGCCAGCACCGACTTGGTCATCGAGGCGCCCAGGAACAGCGTGTCGGGACCGTGCCCCTCGGCGTACCACTCGTGGACCACCGCGCCGTCCGCCACCACGACCAGCGAGGTGGACGACGTCTCGTCGAGCCACTCGGACAGGCCGCGCACGCGGCCCGCGCCCACCACCTCCACCGCCAGGTCGCGGTGCGCCGACGGCAGCTCGCGCGCGTCGCTCGCCGGGACGAGGGCGTGCGTCCACCCCGGCTCGTGCTGGGGGTCGGCGAAGGTCAGTGTCCCGAGACGGGACCCGGAGGTGGCGGCCAAGAGGTCAGTCGATGCTCGGGCTGTTGGCGAGCAGCTTGCGGGTGTACTCCTGCGACGGGGTCTCCATCACGTTCACGACCGAGCCCGCCTCGACGACCCGGCCATCCTGGAGGATCTCGACGCGGGCGGCGATCGAGCGGACCAGGGCGAGGTTGTGGGTCACGAACAGCATGCTGATGCCGCGCTCCTGCCGGAGCCCCTCGAGCAGGGCGACGATCGAGCCCTGCACCGACACGTCGAGCGCCGAGGTGATCTCGTCGCAGATCATCACGTCCGGTTCGGCGGCCAGCGCCCGCGCGATCGCGACCCGCTGCCGCTCGCCACCCGAGAGCCGACTGGCCTGGTAGTGCAGCATCCCGGAGCCGAGCGCGACCTGCTCCATGAGCTCGAGCACGCGGTCGGTGGCCTGATTGCCCTTGGCCAGCCCGAACAGCTCCATCGGACGCTTGATGATCTGCTCGATGGTCAGCCGCGGGTTCAGCGAGAGGTAGGGGTTCTGGAAGATGTACTGGATCCGCCGCCGGTCCTCCGCGCTGCGCTTGCGGGCGCTCTTGGCCAGCTCCCGGCCCTCGAAGGAGATGGTGCCGGTCCACTCCTTGTGGAGGCCACCCACCGCCCGGGAGATCGTGGTCTTGCCGCTGCCGGACTCGCCGACCAGCGCGACCACCTCCCCCTTGGCCAGGTCGAAGGTCACGTTGTGCACGACCTCCTTCCGACCGTAGAAGACGTTGAGCCCGTCCACGGACATGATCACGTCGCGCTGCTTGTCCGGGTCGGCGTCGGGCACGGTCCCGCGGTTGATGTCCCAGACGCCGATCTCCTCGGCGCGGATGCACCGCACCTCGTGGTCGGTCGCGATGGTGCGCAGCTCTGGAACCTCCTGGCGGCACGCGTCCACCACGAAGGTGCACCGGTCGTTGAACCGGCACCCGTCGGGCCGCGCCCCTGGTGCCGGCGTGCGGCCGGGGATCCCCTTGAGGGCGCGGGCCTGGCTCAGGTGCGGGATCGAGTCCAGCAGCGCACGCGTGTAGGGGTGCGAGGGGTTGGCGAAGATCGTCTCCTTGGGGCCGAGCTCGGCGATCTGGCCGGCGTACATCACCGCCACCCGGTCGGCGATGTTGGCCACGACCGCGAGGTCGTGGGTGACGTAGAGCGCGCTGACGCCGTGCGCGCGGCACAGCTCCGCCATCGTGTCGAGCACCATCTTCTGGGTGGTGACGTCGAGGCCGGTGGTGGGCTCGTCGAGGACCAGCACCTTGGGCTTCGGCAGGAACGCCATCGCCAGCGCGACCCGCTGCACCTGGCCCCCGGAGAGCTGGTGGGCGTAGCGCTTGAGGAACTCGTCGTCGTTCGGCAGGCCGACCTCGGCGAGGCCGTCGCGTGCGCCCTGCAGCCGCGACTCCGCGGTACCGATGCCCCGCAGCTCGAGCAGCTCGACGATCTGCTTGCCGATCCTGATGGCCGGGTTGAGCGCGGACGCCGGGTCCTGCGGCACGTAGGCGATCTCCTCGCCGCGCAGCTGCCGGACCTCCTTCCAGGGCAGCTGGAGCACGTCGCGGTCCTCGATGAGCACCTTGCCGGCGGAGATGACGGCGCCGGCCCGGGAGTACCCGAGCAGCGACGTGCCGACCGTGGTCTTGCCCGAGCCCGACTCGCCGACCAGTCCGACGACCTCGCCGGGCCGCAGGACGAGGTCGATGTCGTCGACGACGTCGACGGGCCGCGCGGTCAGGGTGACGCCAAGGTCCTGGACGACCAGTCCCCCCGTGGGCGCGGTCTGGTGCTCGGTGTCTGGACGAGTGGCGGTCATCAGTCACTTCCTCGTTGGGTGACCTGGGCCAGACCGTCGGCCATCAGGTTGGTACCGATCGTGAAGATCGCGATCATCAGCACCGGCGCCATCACCGACCACGGCTGGGTGGCCAGACCGAGCCGGTTCTCGTTCATCATCTGCCCCCAGTTGGCCGCGCCGGGGTCGGAGGCGAAGCCGAGGAAGCCCAGGGCGGCGACCAGGCCGATCGAGTAGGTCAGCCGCAGCCCGGCCTCCGCGAGCAGCGGCCCGGTCATGTTGGGCAGCACCTCGGCCAGGATGACGCGGGAGCGGCGCTCGCCGAGCGCCTCCGCCGCGACCACGAAGTCCCGGGACACGATGCCGAGCGCGACGCCGCGCGCGACGCGGGCCACGCGTGGGGCGTGGGAGGCACCGACCAGCACGACGATCGCCCACGCAGCGGGGTCCTGGAGCGCGGTCAGCACGACCAGGGCCAGCAGGATCTGCGGGAAGGCGAGCAGCACGTCGTTCAACCGCATGATGACCTCGTCCAGCCAGCCGCCGCTGTAGGCCGCGACCACGCCGATGAGGATGCCGAGGACCATGCCCAGCACGGTGGCGAGCACCGAGATCACCAGGATGCCCAGGCCGCCGTACATCACGCGGCTCAGCACGTCCTGGCCGAGGTAGTCGGTGCCGAGCACGCCGACCTTGGAGTACGGCGGTCCGGCGGTCTCGTTCTCGCCGTACGGCGCGAAGAACGGCGCGAAGATCGCGAACAGCATGACCAGCACGGTGACGGTCAGGCCGAACGCGAACCGCTTCTGCCGCAGCGCGCGCCGGAAGAACGACGCCGGGGCGGTGGGGTTGCTCGTGGTGGCGCTCATCCGGAGATCGCCGTCCTCGCTCGGGGGGTCAACAGGATGGAGAGGATGTCCGCGACCAGGTTCACCACGATGTAGAACGCCGCGATGATCATGCTCAGCGCCTGCACCATCGGCACGTCGTGGTTGCGGACCGAGTCGACGAGCTGGCGGCCGACACCGGGATAGGCGAAGAGCGTCTCGACCAGGACGACGCCGCCGGCCAACCACGCCAGCTGGAGACCGATGACCTGGATGGACGGGACGATGGCGTTGAGCAGCGCGTGCTTGCGCATCACCACCGGCTCGGGGATGCCCTTGAGCCGGGCCAGCTCGACGTAGTCGCTGTCCAGCACCTCGAGCAGCGTGGCCCGCACGATCCGGGACACGTACGGCGTCACCGCCAGCACCAGGGTCAGGACCGGCAGCACCATGCCCTTCGGGGTGTCCCACGGGTGGCCGGTCTGGGTCACGATCGTGACCGCCGGGAAGATGTGGAACACCGTGGTCGAGAAGGTGCGCGACGAGCAGGATGCCGATCACGAACTCGGGGATGCCGGCCACGCGCCAGCAGGACCGTCTGGATGACGGTGTCGGGCCGCCTCCGGCGGTAGTGCGCCGAGATCATCGCGATCCCGAAGGCCAGCGGGATCATCACGATGGCCGCGAGGAAGACCAGCACCAGCGTGTTCACCACGTTGCTGGAGATCTGTCCCCAGACCGGCTGCTGGTTGGCCAGCGAGGTGCCGGGGTCACCGGTGAGCAGCCCGCCGAGCCAGCTGAAGTACTGCCCGACCAGGCTCTGGTCGCTGTTCAGCTGGGCCTCGAGCTGGGCCACCCGGCCGGGGTTGGAGTTGTAGTCGCGGCCGAGGATGGCCCGGACCGGGTCGCCGAGGGCGGCGGTGGCCAGGAACACCAGGACGGAGACGAGCCACAGGCTCAGGACCGCCAGGCCGATCCGGCGCAGCAGCCAGATGGCCCAGGCGGCTGCACCGGAACGGCCCCGAGGAGGTGCGACCTCCTCGAGCGGGTCTTGGAGTATCGCGACCTGGGTCATCTCAGACCGACACCTTGTTGAACTTGTAGTTGCCGAGCGGGAGGTACTTGCTCGGCTCGAGACCCTGCACGCTGGCGCCGTACGCGTCGACCTGCTGGCGGAAGCCCCAGATGATCAGGCCGCCCTCGTTGTACTCGATCTCCTGCGCCTGGTGGAGCAGGTCGGTCCGCTTCGCCTCGTCGAGCTCGGCCGCGGCCTGCGTTGACCAGGTCCCGGTGCTGCGCGTTGTCCCAGTGCGTCTCGTTGTAGGTGCCACCGAGCTTCTCGGGGAAGGTGCCGACGACGGCCTGCGGGATGTAGTTGCGGGTGTTCCAGAAGTCCTGGGCGAACGGGTAGGACAGGTAGTCGTCGTCGTAGAACTCGGTCTTCTTGGTGACCTTGACCTCGACGCCCGCCTCCTTGGCCTGCTCGGCGAAGAGGTTCGCGGCCGGGACCGCCACCGACCCGATGCCGTCGCCGGTGAACAGCTCGACCTGGAGCCCGTCCTGACCGGCCGACGCGAGCAGCGACTTGGCCTGCTCGATGTCCTGCTCGCGCTGGGGCAGGTCGCTGGCGTAGGCCACGTCGAGCGGGGCGTAGAGGTCGTTGCCCAGCGAGCCGTAGCCGCTCAGGGTCTGGTCGATCATCGCCTGGCGGTCCACGATCAGGCGCATCGCCTGGCGGACCTTCACGTCGTTGAAGGGCGCCACGTCGACGCGCATCGTGAACGGCACCCACTGGCCGCCCTCGGCGATCAGCACGCCTCCGCCGGCGCCCTTGATCGTGTCGACGAGGTTGTACGGCAGGTTGTCGAGGGTCTGGATCTGGCCGGCCTGGAGCGCGTTGACCTTGGCGTTGTCGTCGGCGAAGTCCTGGATCTGGAGCTCGTCGACGAAGGCCGCGTCACCCCAGTAGTCGGCGTACTTGGTGAAGGTGCTGGTCTTGCCGGCCTCGAATGACTTGTAGGCGAAGGCGCCGGTGCCGACCGGGTTGGCGGGGTCGAACTCCCCGCCCGGGATGATGCCCACGGTGTACTCGGCCAGCAGCGAGTCGAGGATGGCGTACGGCGTCTTGAGCACCAGCGAGAGCGTGGTGTCGTCGACGACCTTGGTCGACTGGAAGTCGATGATCGTGGCGAGCTGTCCCCCGCCGGAGAGCGGCGCGTCGGGGTTGGCCACGCGCTGGATGCTGAGCCACGCGTCGTTCGCAGTGACCGGCGCACCGTTGTGGAAGGTGACGCCCTGGCGCATCTTGATCGTCCACGTCTTGGCGTCGGCAGACGCCTCGACGGACTCGGCCAGCGCCGGCTCGAGCTCGTAGTTGTTGTTCCAGAACAGCAGCGGCTCGTAGAGGTTGTTCACCCGTGCGATGTCGGCCGCGGTGACCGGCGCGTGCGGGTCCAGGGTGTCCTTGCTGCCGCCACCCGTGGCGCCGTGGATCAGGATGCCGCCGGACGCCTGCGGTCCGCCCCCACCACCTCCGCCGCCGCTGTCGTCACCACCGCACGCGGCGAGGAAGCTGCTGCCCGCGACGGCCGCGGCCCCGAGTCCGGAGTACTTGAGAAGCTGGCGCCGGGAGAAGCCCGGGTTGTAACGAGGCTGGTTCACTTCGTGACTCCTCTGTTTCACTATCCGAACGTCGGTGTGTGATCTAGGCAACATAAAGTGACCCAGAACTGTGGTCAATGGTCAAGAGGAGGGGTTTCGTGGCGTTTCGCGATACGCAACAACGCGCAGCACGCGCAACGGGCCGTTCTCGGGGAGCCGCGCACGTCCAGTCCGTCCAGCGTGCGGCCTCGTTGTTGCGGGCCGTGGCCTCCGCGGCCGGGCCCGCCTCCACCGCCACGGCGCTGGCGGACACCGTGGGCCTCAACCGCACGACCACCTGGCGGATCCTGTCGACGCTCGAGCGCGAGCGGCTGGTCACCCACGACAAGGAGACCGGCTGGTACTCCCTGGGCTTCGGCCTCATCGACCTCGCGGGCCGGGCCGGCGGCGACTCGCTGGTGGGGTCGTCGCGGGCCGTGCTGCAGCGGATCGCCGCCGAGACCGGCGAGACCGCAGCCCTGGCGGTGCTGCGCGACGGCGTCCTGACCTACGTCGCCGAGGAGACCCCTGGCTCGGTGGGGCTGGCCGGCTGGCACGGCACGGAGGCCGTCATGCACGCGACGGCGACGGGGAAGGCGCTCCTGGCGTTCTCCGATCCCGACGACGTCCGCGGCCTGCTGGGGCTGCCGCGCGGTGGCCGGCTGCCGCGGCTCACGTCGTCGACCATCACCACGCTGGCCGAGCTCGACGACGAGCTCGAGCGCACCCGGGCACGCGGGTTCTCGAAGTGCCGGGGCGAGTGCATGGAGTCGGCCTGGGGCGTCTCCGCCCCCGTGCTCGACGGCACCGGGCGTCCCGTGGCGATCCTGAGCCTGTGGGGGCCACCCGAGCGGGTCACCGAGGACCGGTTCGCCGCGCTCGGCTCGATCGTCGTCTCGGGGGCCGAGCAGATCTCGGCGCGGCGCGGGCGGCCCCGGGTCTGACCGCTCCCGCACCACCGTGGGCGGCGCGGGAGCCGCTCGACCTGGCCGGCACGGTGTACGGCGTCGACCGCGGCGCGTCGATGCGCGCGGTCGTGCGCGCCAGCGCCGATCGAGCCTGTCGAGATCACCGCAACCGGCGCCGGCAGCCGACCCAGCGGACATCTCGACGAGCTCGATGAGCGGCGCCCCGGCCCGAGCCCGCGGCCCACCGGCAACGAAGGCACCGGCTGAACGCGCGCCGGTCGAGCCCACCGCGACCAGGGCTGGGAGCCGACCCGGCGGACATCTCGACAGGCTCGATGAGCGGCGGCCCGGTCCCAGCCCCGACCCACCCTGGCCGCGGAGGCACCCGCCGAACCCACGCCGGTCGAGCCTGTCGAGACCACCGCAACCAGGGCTGGGAGCCGACCCGGCGCACATCTCGACGAGCTCGATGAGCGGTGACCCGGCCCCAGCCCCGGCTCACCGGGCGGCGGAGGTAGGGCGGGTATTCGGCTGGGCCCGGGCGGCTCCACCCGGTCACCCACCGCCTCGCGCAGCCGCGCCAGCTCGTGGGGGAACCGCTGCGCCAGGTCGTCCACGTCGGGCATCGACTCCCGGCAGGCGATGATGCCGACGCCGACCCGGCCGTGGTTCGACATCACCGTGATGTTGAGCCCGGCCCCGTGGAAGACGGGCCCGAGCGGGTGCAGCGCCTCGATGCGGGCGCCCACGAAGTAGAGCGGGACGGGCGGCCCGGGCACGTTCGAGATCACCAGGTTGTGCACGACCGGGTGCCGCTCCGCCAGCCGCAGCGAGGCGTACGCGCGGACCGCGAGGCCGAACGTCCGCGGGGCGGCGAACTCGGCCCAGTCCTGCAGCGAGTCCGCGCTGATCGCCTGGTGGTGCTCCTTGGCGTTGCGGTTCGCGGTGGCCATGTCCTCGAGCCGCTCGAGCGGGTCCTCGACGTCGGTACCGAGCCGGGTGAACAGCGCGGAGACCTTGTTGGCCCCCTCGCTGCGCCGCGACTCCGAACGCACCGAGACGGGCACGGTCGCGAGCAGCGAGCTGTCGGGCAGCTCGTCGCGGTCGGCGAGGTAGGAGCGCAGGGCGCCGCCGGCCACGGCCAGCACCACGTCGTTCACCGTGGTGCCGGTGGCGGCCTTCACCTCCTTGATGGCCTCGAGGTCCATCTCGGCCAGGGCGATCGCCCGGCGCCCGGTGATGGTCCCGTTGAACGGCGTCCGCGGCGCGGTGAGCGGAGCGGCCATCGCCGTACCGTCCCGGGCCCGACCGATGGTGCCGACCACGCCCTTCACCGTCGGCGCCATGAGCCCGAAGGTCTGGAACGGCCGGAGGCCGGTGGTCAGCACCGCGCGGCCGAGGAGCTCGGCCCGACCGGGCTCGTGCGGCCAGCTCCGGGGCTGGTCGGCGCCCAGTGGCTCGGTGTCGGGCGCGAGGCTGCACAGGTGCGAGACGAGGTTCGCCCCGGAGACGCCGTCCACGGTCGCGTGGTGCATCTTCGAGAAGACCGCGATCAGGTCGCGGCCGTGGGGGCTGGTGTAGTTCTCGATCACCCACATCTCCCAGAGGGGGCGGGAGCGGTCCAGCGGCAGTCCGGCCAGGTGGCTCGCGAGCTCGGTGAGCTCGGCGTACCCACCGGGCGTGGGCAGCGCGAGCCGGTGCACGTGGCGCTCGATGTCGAACTGGTGGTCGCGCACCCAGACCGGGTGGTCGAGCCCGAGAGGGACCCGGCGCAGCTTGCGGGTGAAGTCGGGTACGTCGCGCACCCGCGACGCGATGCCGTCGCGCAGGCCGGCAAACGTGTACGGCTCGGGCATCGTCGACGGGTCGAGCACGATCAGCCCGCACACGTGCATCAGCTGCGCGGGCGTCTCCAGGTAGAGGAAGCTCGCGTCGAGCCCCGTCAGGCGATCCATGTGGGCTCCAACGAGCGGCCCGGCCCGTCGGTCACGTGAGGTGGGTCTCAGGCGGGTCGGGAGACGCCCCGGCCCTGCTCGATGCGGGCCCTCTCGGCGGAGAGCAGCCGCTGCCAGACGTCGACGACCGCGGCGTCGCGACCCGCGATGTCACGCTCGAGCAGCTCGATGCGCAGGGCGGCCTCGGCGTACCGACC
This sequence comes from uncultured Actinomycetota bacterium, assembly GCA_963791175.1. Taxonomy (GTDB): domain Bacteria; phylum Actinomycetota; class Actinomycetes; order Propionibacteriales; family Nocardioidaceae; genus Nocardioides. Next base: position 1,686,510 of record CAWBRC010000001.1, on the reverse strand, counting down.
GGTGTCGATCGCCTCGCGCACGGCATCGAGCTCACGCAGCGCGTGGTTCGCGGCCGATCCGTCCATCACCCGACGAGCGTGACAGTGAACGACCCGCTCCGCAGGAACTTTGTCCAGTTCGTCATCCGTTGTGGGTAGGTGCTTCTCGACGACGAGCTGACCCGGCAGGCCGACGTACTCGTGGGGCTCGGTTACCCCGAGGTCGTGCGGACGGCGGCGCAACGACTGCGCGATCCGCTGCTCGCACGTGTGGGCGGGGAGGTGTCGAGCGAGCCGACGGGCGCGTCGTTCGTGCTGGTGCCCGGGCCCGCGCTGATGACGGTCTCGGCCCGCGTGCCGCTGGTGCGGCTGGGCGAGCGGCCGGGCACGCTGAGCCGGCACTTCGCGGACGTCGACACCTTCCGGCCGCTGGTGGAGGTGCCGGACGCCCCGGCGTACGCCGTCGTGGGGGTCGACCGCGGGGAGGAGTTCTGTGGCGTGCGTCCTGTCGAGGCCGCCCAGGTCCTGGCCGAGCGCGGTCGCACGATGCTGACGATGGAGGAGGGACTGGCCTTCCTGCACGCCGTACCGGCGGCGCTGGAGAAGAACAGGTGCTTCCACACCGGTGCCTCACGCGCGACCGACAGGCGGGTCCCGGCGCTCTGGATCTCCGACCGCGCACCGCACCTGGGCTGGTGCTGGGAGCACAACCACCACACTTGGCTGGGCGTCGCCTCCGCCGAGGCGCGGATCACACCCCCTTCGGAGTGAAGTGACCCACCGGTAGGTTTGACGCGTGTCATTTCGCCGACGCGCACTCTTCTACGCCGCCCTCACCGCCAACGCGATCCGCCCGCTGCCCGGGTTCCGGGCCGGGGTCCCGTCGTTCTTCGCCGGCTGGATCACCGGGGAGATGGCCCCGCACTGGCTCGCCATCACGACCGCCGACGCGGCCACCCACCTGACGGCCAAGAGGCGCGACCCGGTCGCCCTCGCGCTCGCGGGCGCGACCGCGGTCGGGCTGGGCTACCTGATCAACCAGGCCCGGCGCGACCAGCAGCGGGCCGAGGACGCGCTGTCCGAGGCCCTCGGCGAGGACTACCAGGACCAGCTCGACGAGCTGCCGACGCCGGCCGAGCTGGCCACGCCGTGGCGCTCGCTGGTCAACCCGTTCCGGACCTTCCGCAAGCCGCCGGTGCCGATCCGGGTCGAGCGGGACATCGCGTTCGGCGAGGCCGGGCGGCGCAACTTCCTCGACATCTACCGGCCCGCGGCCGAGGTCGAGAACGCCCCGGTCCTGCTGCAGGTCCACGGCGGCGCCTGGATCCTCGGCAAGAAGGAGGAGCAGGGCGTCCCCCTGATGCAGCACCTGGCGGCCAAGGGCTGGATCTGCGTCGCGATCAACTACCGGCTCTCCCCCCGTGACAGCTGGCCGGCCCAGGCGGTCGACGTGAAGAAGGCGATCCACTGGATCCGCGAGAACATCGCGGCGTACGGCGGCGACCCCGACTACATCGCGATCACCGGCGGCTCCGCCGGCGGCCACCTCACCGCCCTGACCGCGCTGACGCCGAACACCCCGGAGTGGCAGCCCGGCTTCGAGGACGCCGACACCTCGGTCCAGCTCGCCGTGCCGCACTACGGCGTCTACGACTTCGCCGGCTCGACCGGCACGAAGTCCTCGACCCAGATGCGGGACCTGTTCCTTGCGAAGTGGGTCATGAAGACGACGTGGGAGGAGGACCCGCAGGTCTACCAGGACGCCAGCCCGATCCTGCGGATCACGCCGGATGCCCCCGACTTCTTCGTGATCCACGGCGCCCACGACACCCTCGTGCCCGTCGACCAGGCCCGTCAGTTCGTGGCCCGGCTGCGCGAGCGCTCCAAGCGCTCCGTGGTGTACGCCGAGCTGCCCGGTGCCCAGCACGCCTTCGACGTCTTCCCCTCGATCCGCTCCGCGCACGTCGTACGCGCGATCGACCGGTATCTCCACTGGCACTGGAACCAGTACCGCCGCGAGCGGCTGCGCGCCTCGGGGACGGCCTGAGGTACCCCCGAGACCGAACTGGGGTGAAAACCTGATGTGCAGGGGGGTACCTCAGGAGGACCCTCGTGGGTATGACCCCGTTCTCAGCCTCGCCCGACGCCACCGTCCACGCCCTGCGCAGGACCGTCGACCAGGACGTGCAACGCGCCCTGATACGCGCCCAGGTGCGGCGCCGCAGACGCCGCGTGCCCCGGGTGCTGACCAGGATCTGAGGTGGCCCCGGCCCGTCACTAGGGAATCGACCCGATGTGGCGGCCGCTACCTCAGCAGCAGGCTGAAACCATGACACCGTTCGCCGGAGCACCCTCCCTCGCCAGCCGCATCCTCGGCCAGTCCGACCCGCAGGTCGCCAAGGCCCGTCGCCACGCCCGCATCAGGGCCGAGGCGCGCAGACGCCGCAGCCCCCGCTGACCTGCGGCAGCACCGGGCTTGGCCGGGCCGACGCCGTCGCCGGTCCGTCGGGCACCTGCTCGACCACCGCTGGTCGAGCCTGTCGAGACCGCCGCAGCGCGGGCTGGGAGCCGACCCTGCGGTCAGCTCGCCACGCTCGATGAGAGGTGGCCCGGTCACGGCTCCCGGCTCGATCCGGGATCTAGCGCGGCAGGCCGAGGATCCGCTCGCCGGCGACGTTGCGCAGGATCTGCGTCGTCCCGCCGGCGATCGAGAGGCAGCGGGTGTTGAGCAGCTCCCACACGTCCTTGCGCAGCTCGTCGGTCGGCGCCAGCAGGCCGTCCCGCTGGAGCTCGACGACCAGCTCGGCGCCGTCCTGACGGTTTTGGACGCCGAGCAGCTTGGCCACCGACGACTCCGGGCCGGGCCCCTGGCCCGCCAGCGAGCGCAGCGTCGTGCGGACGCCGAGGAGCGAGCACACCGTCGACAGCGCGACCGCGTGGCCGACGCGGCTGCGCTGGGTCTCGGTCAGGTCGCGGCTCCCGGCCAGGGCGACGGCGCGCTCGGTGGACTTCGCCAAGCGGGTGGTGGCCATCGCGACGCGCTCGTTGGCCAGCGTGGTGCGGGCCAGCTTCCAGCCGTCGCCGAGCTCGCCGACCAGACAGTCGTCGGGCACGAGGACGTCGTCGAGGAAGACCTCGTTGAACAGCGCCTCGCCGGTGATCTCGCGCAGCGGGCGGACGTCGAGCCCCTCGGACCGCATGTCGACGAGGAAGTACGAGATGCCGCGGTGCTGTGGCGCGTCGGGGTCGGTGCGGGCCAGGCAGATGCCCCAGTCCGCGCGCTGGGCGACCGACGTCCAGACCTTCTGACCGGTCAGGCGCCAGCCTCCCTCGACACGTTCGGCGCGCGTGCGCAGCGAGGCCAGGTCGGAGCCCGACCCCGGCTCGGAGAACAGCTGGCACCAGACCAGCTCGCCCCTCAGCGACGGCGTCACGAACCGCTCGCGCTGGGCCTCGCTGCCGTGCTCGAGGATCGTCGGCAGCGCCCAGCCGGCGATGACGATGTCGGGCCGCACGACACCGGCCCTGGCCAGCTCCTCGTCGATGACGATCTGGGTGACGGCGTCGGCGCCGAGGCCGTACGGCGCCGGCCAGTGCGGTGTCAGGTAGCCGGCCTCGACCAGCCCCGCCCGCCTCTCCTCGGTGGGCAGCACAGCGATCTCGGAAGCCCGCGCCCGTACGTCGGGCCGGACCGAGGCGTCCCTGCCCGCGAGGTCGACCTCCACCTCACGGCGCACGCCGTCGACGGCGCGCGCGGTCAGTCGAAGGGCGGCCGCGTCGGCGTCGCCCACGAGCCCGCGCAGGGCCAGCGCGCGGCGCAGGTAGAGGTGCGCGTCGTGCTCGTAGGTGAAGCCGATGCCGCCGAGCACCTGGACGCAGGACTTGGCCACGGCCACCGCGCCGTCGAAGCAGGTCACCTCGGCGACGTCCGCGGCGTAGGCCCACTGCACCTCGTCGCCCGAGGCGGCCGCGGCGACGTCCCACGCTGCCGCCGTCACCGCCTCGGCGGACTCCAGCATCTCCGCGCACAGGTGCTTGACCGCCTGGAACGCGCCGATCTTCTGGCCGAACTGCTCGCGGACCTTGGCGTACTCGACGGCCGTCTCCAGGCACCAGCGCGCGACGCCGGCCGCCTCGGCGGCGGCCAGGGTGACGGTCGTGCGCCGGACCAGCTCTCGCGGCTCGGCGGGGCCGACAGGCACGCGGCCGTACCGCCGGCTCAGGTCGACGCCCAGCTGCGGGGTCGCGTCGCCGAGCTCGACCAGCCCCTCGGCGCCCAGCACGTGCGTCGCGCCGGCCAGGTCACCGGCCAGCCCGGACTCGTGCACCACGGCCACCGCCGCGCCGTCGCCGATCTCGGCGCTCGGCGCCACCAGCGCGGAGACCGCGGTCGACAGCAGCGGCCCCGGCACCAGCTCGTGCGCGCACGCCTCCAGCGCGACCGCCTGGTCGAGCACCGAGCCGCCGCCCCCGCCGTACGCCTCGGGCAGCGCGATGGTCGCCACGCCCATCGCGACGCACGCCTTCCACGCGTCGGCGAAGGCTGCCTCGGCGTCCGAGTCCGACACCCGGGCCAGCTCCCGCCCACCCAGCGAGGCCGCCCACTCGCGCAGGCTGTGCGCGAGCTCGACGTGCTCCTCGGAGATCCCGATCGACATGGCCGCCCTTCCAAAACTAGAACGTGTTCCAGTCTAGCGGAGGACCGGGGTCCCGCTCACACGCCCAGCGGCACGAACGCCGCCGCCGTCGCCTCACGCACGACGTCGCCCCGGGCCAGCTCGCGCACCCGTCGCATCACCGCCCCGAGGTCGTCCACCTCGTCCAGACCGCGGTGCACCTCCACCATGAGCTCGGCGGTGGCCTCGTCGTTGACCGGCGCGACGCTGGACAGGATGCCGGCCGTTCCCATCGACATGAGGGCCGTGGCCAGGCCGAGGAGCTCGTTGGCACCGACCGGGACCAGGACCCCGGAGTCGCAGGCCGACAGCACGAACCGGTACGGCGCCCGCCGCAGCCGCTCGAAGTCGTGCACGGTGAGCGGCCCGTCGTGCAGCTCGAGCGCCGAGAACATCGGGTTGTCCGCCCGGAACCGACCGTGCGCCGCGACGTGCACCAGCGCCGCACCGTCCATCGCCGCCAGGCACCGCTCGACCGTCGCCGACCCGTCGCTCAGGACGATCGCGTCGGGGTGGTCCGCTGCGACGAGCGGCACCTCGGCGCCGCCGGACGCCAGGTTGGGCCCCGCGACCAGCACTCTCCCCCGGCGCCTCGCCCGCGAGTCCCGCGCCCGGAGCCAGGCCGAGGCCGTGGGCACGACCGTCACCGCTACGCCGGCCAGCGCGGGCAGCAACCCCCACGGTGTCGCATGCAGGGCGGCGGTCGGCGAGACCACCACGGAACCGGCACCGAACGCGGCGACCGACGGTCCGAGAAGCGCTGCCTGGAGGCGGTCGCCCAGGTCACCGAGCCTGGCGGGCCGCCCGCGCGCCGCCTGTCGCAGCACGAACCGGGCGGCGTCGACCGCCGCCGAGGCGTCGGCGGCAGTGCCCACGTCGTACGCCCGCACCCGGCCGCCGTTGACCACGACCGACCGCAGCCTGCCGCCGACCTCGAACAGCTCCACGAACGTCGCGTCGCCGACCTCGTCGACCAGGCGGCCCACGTCGAGGGCCATGTGCGCGGGCCTGGTGCCCTCGCTCGCGCCGACGAGTCGACGCCGGTGCTGGATGGCCTTCTCGAGCCGGGTCCGCTCGCGCTCCAGCACGGCCGTCGGTTCGTCCTCGTCCCGCGCCTCGGCGAGGTGGTGGTCGTTGGCGCGCAGCGCGGCCAGCAGGCGGCCCAGCTCCCGGTCGTCGGGCGGGCGCACAGCGGGGAGAGCCAGCGAAGTCGCGCGCCAACGCTCGCTCCACCAGAGCTGGGTCCGTGGCCGGGCGTCGATCGCGTGGGACAGGGCCAACTCGGCCAGCTCGTCGCCCTGCAGCGAGGCCAACGCCCGGAGCTCGGTGCTGCCCATGCTGGCCCGGTGGTCGTCGAGGGCGTCCAGCCCGCGCCGGCAGGCGTGCCACACCCCGCGTACGTCGGCGAGTCGGCGCGCGCTCGAGCGCCTCGGCCAGCCAGGCGGTGGCGCGCACCAGCCCCGACGGATGGCGTCGGTAGCGCGCGGCCGCCATCCAGAGCTCGACCGCGTCGTCGCGGCCGACGTCGGCAGCGGCCCGTCCGGCGAGCAGCCACGCGAGCGGGGCGTCCTCCGATCGAGCGGCCTCGAGCTGCCGCGCCAGCCGTGTGCGGCGGCGTCCGCAGCGCGGCGCCTTTGTTACCGAGCCGCCGCCGGGCCGCGACACGACCGCCAGCTCGGCGCGAGCCGTCGGCACGCCACGCGCCCTGGCGCCGGAAGCGGTCGCGCGCGCGTCCCGCGCCGCGACCAGGGCGGCGTCGGCCGTCCCCCGGGCGAGCTCGGCCGAGCAAGGTAGAGCAGGCGTCGGCCCGGTGGACGGGGTCGAGCGTCGTCGCGCTCGAGGAGCTCCGACCATGGCGGCGCAGGCCTCTCCGGGCAGCCCCGCCGCGAGCAGCGCCTTGCACCGGTCCTGGACCGAGCTCGACCGGCACCTCCCCCCAGCCGCGCGATGAACTCCTCGGCCTCGATCGTAGAGCGTGAGTGCCCGCGGGCAGGTCGCCCCTGACAGAAGGCGACGTACCCCTGGTCGTAGAGGGCCTGGACCGCCTCGAACTTCTGCCCCTCGACCTCGAAGATCGACCGGGCCTCCGCCAGCGCACGCTCGGCGCGGTCCACCTCCCCGATGTCGAGGTACACCACGGACATCGCGTTCAGCGTGCGCGCCTCCCAGACCCGGTCGCCGCGAGGTCCGGCGCCCGCGCAGCGCCGCCTCGCAGGTCGGCCAGCGCCTCGCGATGTCGTCCGAAGACCACCGAGAGCACGTAGCCGCGGCGCATCAGGCAGCGCGCCCGGACCTGCGCGCCGACGGCCTCGGCCACCGACCGGTCGAGCTCGCGCAGCCCGGCTCCGGGTCCGGCCGTCGAAGGCCAGCGAGTTCCCCGAGCGTGGCCCGGACGTCGGCGAGCCGGTCGGGGTCCCCGCTGCGCCTGGCCAGCTCGCACCGCCGACCGCAGCTCGCGAACGGCCTCATCGGTGCGTCCCTGGTCGCGCAGCACGACTCCCTGGGCGTGGCGCGCCACCGACAGCATCCACGGGTCGGTCGGACGTCGAGAGCACTCGAGCGCGCGCTTCGACGCCCGCGACGGCTCGGCGATGGCCAACCGCAGCAGCTCTTCGGCTCCGCCGCCTCGTCGCTGCGTCGGGCATCGGCGGCCCCTTCCCCACCAGCCCCGTGACCACTACCGTGACAAGTCAACCTCGAGTTGTCGCGAAAGCGAGTCGACCATGACCCTAACGCCCGACGACGACCTCAACGAGACCACACGACAGCGCACTCGGGACCAGATCGCACTTCTCCGACGAGGCACACGGCGACGCCATCCTCGTCGACACGGACGACGACGCCGACTTCAACTTCATGTGCAGCAGCGAGCACGTCCTGGTCAACCCCGGAGACATCGGGATCGTCCAGGACGTACTTCACAGGACGGACGGCCAACGACGACGTCTTCAGCGACGTCGGGAACATCGGCTCCAAGGCAACCGCGTGACGAGCTCTTCGTCCGGTACGTCCGCCCGCACGCGCCGGATCCCGGGCGGCGACAAGAGCCTGCTCGTACGCTGGACGAGATGGAGCCGATCCGACCTGGGCGGCGGCATCGTCAGCCCGACCATCTCGTGCACATCTGTCCGAGGAGCTCCCAGTGCCCAGCGACCGAGCCCTCGGAGACGGGCTCCCCGAGCCGTGGCCACCGGCCGTGACCGCTGACGCACGGCCACGACGTCACCGTCGTGGTCATCGACGGCGGGTGGCACGACCCCGACGGCACCGCGTGGCGGCCCGGGACCCGTCTGCCCTGGCAGTGGCTGACGGACGTCACGGCGAGCCCGAGCCAAACGGCGTGTACTATCCCGCGTGTCGGAGCCGAACTGCATCCGTACGCGGGCCACGGCACCTTCATCGCAGGCATCGTCCAGTGCCGTCGCGCCGACATGCACGGTCACGTGTCCTGAGCCTGCACGGTCGACACCCAACTTCCGGACGGCGGGGTCCTCGAGTCGGAGCTCATCACGCAGCTCGACAACGCCCTCGAGCGACGCCCCACCTCATCAACCTGTCCGCCGGATGTCCGACGCGAAACGACCACCCGGCGCAGTGCCTTCGAGAACTGGTGGGACAGACGTGTCCGCACCGCACGAGCCGATCTGGTCCTGGTCGCCGCTGCCGGCAACAACGCCAGTCCGTGGGCGTTCTGGCCCGCGTCCTTCGACTGGGCGGTGGGCGTGGGGTCGCTCGACCATGACGGCCAGGTCTCGGACTTCTCCAACTGGGGCGACTCCGTCGACGTGTTCGCCCTCGGACGCAACCATCGTGAACGCCTTCCCGAACGGCCACTACATCTGCCACGAGAGCCCAGACCGAGGGGACGAGCGGAACTTCGCACAACTATCGGCCCGGTGGAGCGGCACGTCGTTCTCGGCACCGTTGGTCGCCGGGACTGATCGCGGCCGGCGATGACCGGGACGGACCGGCAGCGCGCAGCGGGCCCGGACGACGGTGCTCGGCCTGCTCACCGACAGGGCTGCTCCCGGCCGGTCTCCCAGAGCCGACGGCCCGAGGACCGTCCGAGCGCCCTCCCTCTCGACTGCTGCTACCGCCGCCGCCCTAGCCGTCAGGGCTCGCGCACCAGCACGATCCACGGCGTGTGCCGCAGCACGCCGTCGACCCGCACCCCGAACCGCACCGGCCCCGCGGGCACGGCCCCGGAGAAGACGCCCGAGGCGTCGACCCGCGCACGTCTGCGAGCCGGAGTCGGTGGACTCGACGACGACCTCGTCGACCTCGGCGTCGAGCACCTGCCCGAAGACCCGGTCACCGTCGACCTCGATCTCGAGCGAGAGCCCGTCGCTCTCGAAGCCGAGCGTGCGTACGTCGAGCGCGCCGCGTACGGCGGCGTCGGCGAGCTCGAGGGAGTCGTGGGTCAGGGCCAGCAGCTCCTCGTCGATGGTGCGCCAGGTGAACGCCGCCCGGGCCGCGTTGCGACGATGGTCGGGCACCGCCTCGGTCTGAGCCACCGCTCGCGCCAGCTCCTCCATGAGCCCCTCGTCATCAGTCGAGAACGACATCGCGTCCACCTCCCAGAATCTCGGGCTCGTCGGATGACCAGCTGCGCAGTGCCCGAGACTCGCGCAGCTGTTCCAGGGCCCGTGCCCTGGTCGGACCGATGCTGCCCTTGGGGATCCCCAGCCGGGCACTGATCTCGTCGTACGAAAGCGGCGGGTCGGCCAGCAGCAGGAGCAGCAGCTCGCGGCGCTTGGGCGGCAGCTCCGCCAGCGCCTCGCGCAGGGCGTGTGACCTCAGGTCCCGGACCAGCGCTTCGCCGGGGTCGGAGTCGACCGGCGCGTCGAAGGCGGAGCCACCCGGGTCCACCGGCAGGTCGCGGCCGCGGCGCTTGATCAGGCGCAGCCCCTCGTTCCGGGCGGTGGTGGCGAGCCAGCCGGGCAGGGCCTGCGGCTCGCGCAGCCCGTCGAGGTGCTCGACCAGGCGCAGCCACACGGTCTGGTTGACGTCGTCGGCGTCGCTCGGCGACAGCCGGAGGCGGCGGATCACCGCGGTCACGAGAGGGAGGTAGCGGTCGACGAGGGCATCCCACGCGGCGCCGTCGCCGGCCCGTGCGGCCTCGACGAGCTCCTGCACCTCAGGAGGCTGGTGCATCCGCGTCTCCTCTGCGCTCTGTGCGCTCGCTCCGCAGACGTTCATGACCTGCAGACGCGCGACCCCACCCCCGTGATACATCGCGCCCGCCTCCCCACCGGACCACTCCACGGTGACAGCCCACGATGCCGCTCGGCAACCGACTTGTTTCCCGGGTCCCCTACGTATCCACGGGCCGGTCCAGGCGTCCGTCTGACCAGTCGCAGCCTGCCGCCGTGACGCACCAACACCTCCGAGCACCAGACCAGAAAGGCACTACCATGAACACCTCCACCACTCGGCGCCGGCGCTTCTCGATCGCCACCGCCGCCATCGCCACCGCCGCCGCCGTCGCCTTCGGCGCGGCCGCGTGCGGCACCGAGACGGGGGCGCAGATCTCCGAGCCCGTGGCTCCTGCCGCCCCTGCCCCCACCGTGAAGAGCGCGCCGTACCACCCGCCCATCTCGGCGGACGCGGCCGAGCGCCAGTACGCCGCCCAGGAGCGCCCCGAGACGGTCACCCCGCCGGGTCGTGGCTACCGCCCCATCCCCATCCCCTGACGCGGTCCCCCAGGAACAGCCCCTCGCGACCTGCGGGGGGCTGTTCCACGTCCCGACCGGCCCCGGCCCTAGGGTCTGAGCCGTGTCGGACCTCCCCGCGGACCTGCTGCAGCACGCCCTCGACGCCAAGGGGTTCATGCCCGCGGACGAGGGGCTGCTCCTGCACCGCTGGGCCCGCGAGCGGCTCCCCCACGGCCCGGTGCTGGAGGTCGGGACCTACTGCGGCAAGTCCGCGATCTACCTCGGTGCCGCGGCCCGCGAGGTGGGCGGCACCGTCTTCACCGTCGACCACCACCGGGGCTCGGAGGAGAACCAGGCCGGGTGGGAGCACCACGACAGCTCGCTGGTGGACCCGGAGTTCGGGCTGATGGACACGCTGCCGGTGTTCCGCAGGACGATCGCGCGCGCCGGCCTCGAGGACCAGGTCGTGGCGGTCGTCGGCCGCAGCACGACGGTCTCGGCGCTGTGGCGCACCCCCCTGTCACTGCTGTTCATCGACGGCGGCCACGCCGAGGTCCACGCCCAGAACGACTACTCCGGCTGGGCGCCCTGGCTGATGACCGGCGGCGCGCTGGTCATCCACGACGTCTTCCCCGACCCCGCCGACGGCGGCCAGCCGCCGTACCACGTGTTCCTGCGCGCGCTCGAGGGCGGCAGCTTCGAGGAGGTCGAGGCGCTCGGCTCGGTGCGGGTGCTACGCCGTACGACCGGCGACGCCGGAGACCCGCTCGGTTGAGCAGCCGCACTCCAGCGCCAGCTCGCCGAAGTGCGCACCCAGCGAGGTGCCGCGCATGATGCCCGAGCCGGCGGTGCTGTGCCCCGCCACCTCGCCCAGCGCGTCGACGGCCAGGATCACCGCGGCGGCGGTGTACGTCGTGTGCTCGACCGGCCAGTGCACGTCGCGCGGCTCGCCCTCGTGGGGCGTGCCGTCGTCGTAGACCCAGCCGGTCCAGTAGCGCCCGTCCGGCTCCCGCAGGTGCTGCATGTCGGCGAGCAGCGCCAGCGCGCGGCGGTGGTCGCCGAGGGCGTCCAGCGCCATGGCCAGCTCGCAGGTCTCGGCGCCGGTGACCCAGGGGTTGGTGTCGACGCAGCGGATGCCGAACCCGGGCACGACGAAGTCGTCCCAGCGCGACTCGAGCAGGTCATAGGCCGCGCGACCACGGACCGCACCACCGAGGACCGGGTAGTACCAGTCCATGGAGTACGTCGACTTGTCCTCGAAGAGGTCGCGGTGCTCGCGGACCGCGTGGCCGAGCCGACCGCCGGCCAGCTCCCACTCGGGCTGCGGGTCGTCGAGCAGCTCGGCGAGCGCGACGCCGGCGCGCAGGGACTGGTAGATGCTGGACGAGCCGGTCAGGAGCGCGAACTCTTCGGTCGGCGTGTACCGGATCCCGCCGAACGGGAGCTGCTGCGAGACCACCCAGTCGAGCCCGGCGCGGACCGAGGGCCAGTAGCGCTGCAGGAACCGCAGGTCGCGCCGGACCAGCCAGTGGTGCCACAGCCCCACCGCGAAGTACGCCGACATGTTGACGTCGGGCCGGGCGTCCTCGGCGGCGCCGTCGACGAGCTTCATCGGCCACGAGCCGTCGACGTGCTGCACGGTCGGCACCCACGCGTACGCCGCCTCGGCCGCCTCGACCTGGCCGCCCACGAGCATGGCCATCGCGGCCTCGACGTGGTTCCAGATGTCGACGTGCTCGCCGGTCGTCCACGGGACCGCGCCCCACGGCTCCTGCATCGCCGCGATCGCCGCCGCGCTGTCCGCCACCTGCGCAGCGGACAGCACCCCGTCGACGTAGGGCATGCGGGCGAGGTGGGTCACGCGGCGCCCTCGTCGGCGAGCGGCTTGCGGAAGTAGAGGACCAGGCTCTTGCCGATCAGCGGGTCGAGGACCTTGCCGGCGAGCTGGAGCACCTTCGGCTGCTTCATGATCTCCCAGACCAGGAGCTGGTGGTACGCCTTCGCGGCCGGATGGTCGTCGTTCTCCACGCCGACCGCGCACTTGATCCACCAGTACGGCGAGTGCAGGCCGTGCGCGTAGCCCTTGCCCTCGAAGACCATCGCGTCACCCGGGGTGCCGTCGTTGAACCGGCCCGCCTTGGTGACCTTGTCGACCAGCTCGTGGTCGGTGTAGATCCGGATGTGCCCGCCCTCGGCGTTGTGGTAGTCGTCGGAGAGCTTCCAGTTGACGACCTCGGGCAGCCAGCGGGGCACCGAGACGGCGAGGGTGCCACCGGGGCGGAGCACCCGGACCAGCTCCTTGATCGCGTCGACATCGGCGTGGATGTGCTCGAGCACCTCGGCGGCCACGACCCGGTCGAACTCGCCGTCGGCGAACGGCAGCTGCAGGGCGTCGCCCTGCTTGACGTCGGCCTCGGCGCCCTCCGGGACCTCCCCGGCCTGCTTCATCGCGTGGAACAGGTCGCTCACGCCGGCCAGCTCGTCGGCGTCCATGTCGAAGGCGACCACGTCGGCACCGCGGCGGTACATCTCGAACGCGTGCCGGCCCGCGCCGCAGCCCATGTCGAGGACGCGGTCCCCGGGCAGCAGCCCGAGGCGGTCGAAGTCAACGGTGAGCACGCGGGTTCTCCTTGTAGTCGGCGATGACCTGCTCGTAGGCCTGTGCGACGGTCGCGGCGACCGCCCGCCAGCTGAACAGCTCGTCGACGCGCTGGCGGCCGTGGGCGCCCAGGCGGGCGCGTCGCTCGGGGTCGTCGAGGAGGCTGCCGATGGCCGCGGCGAGCTCTCCGACGTCGCCCGGGGTCACGAGCTCGGCGGCGTACCCGTCGGGCCCGACCACCTCGGGGATCGCGCCGGCGCGGCTCACGATGAGCGGAGTCGCGCACGCCATCAGCTCGGCGGTGGGCAGCGAGAAGCCCTCGTAGAGGGACGGCACGCAGGCGATCTCGGCCGAGCCCATCAGCTCGACCAGCTCGGCGTCGCTGATGCCGTGCACGAACCGCACGTGCTCCTTGATCGACAGCTTGTCGATGAGCTTCTCGGTCTTGCCGCCGGCCTTCGGTGTGGTGACGAGGATCAGCTCGAGGTCACGCTCGGTGCGGAGCTTGGCGAACGCCTCGAGCAGGGTCGCGATGCCCTTCATCGGGGCATCGGCGCTGGCCATGGCCAGGATCCGGCCTGGCACCCGCGGGGCGGTCGGTGGCTGGAACGCGTCGTCGACACCGAGCAGGAGGACCTGCATCCGGGCCGGGTCGACGCCGAAGTCCGTGGTGATGTCGCGCTTGGAGGCCTCGGACGGCGTGAGGATGAACCGGGCCTGCCGGGCGACCTTCTTCTGCATCCGCAGGAAGCCGTACCAGCGGCTCAGCGTGAACTTGCGCCACGGGTTCCTGGTCGCGGCCATGTCGATACGCCGGTCGAAGGTGATCGGGTGGTGGATCGTGGTCAGGAGCGGCAGCCCCATCTTCTCGATCTCGAGCATCCCGTAGCCCAGCACCTGGTTGTCGTGGGCGATGTCGAAGTCGTCGACCCGCTCCTTCAGCAGCCGGGCCACCCGGGTGCTGAACGTCTTGGGCTCCGGGAACCCGGCCGCGCACATGGTGAGGAACTCCTCGACGTCCACGCGGTCGCGGAACTCCTCGAGCTTCGGCACCCGGAACGGGTCGGGCTCGCGGTAGAGGTCGAGGCTCGGGACCTCGGTGAGGATCACCCCCTCGTCGAGCTCGGGGTACGGCTGCCCGGAGAACACCTCCACGCTGTGGCCGAGCGCCGTCAGCTCCCGGCTGAGGTGGCGCAGGTAGATCCCCTGACCGCCGCAGTGCGGCTTGCTGCGGTAGGACAGCAGTGCAATCCGCATCGGCGCGGACCTCCCTTTGCTCCGAACAGGCTGTGTGCCCAACAGAAGAGGCGGGCCGGCCCTGCGACGTACTCGATGGTCATGCAACACGCGTGAAACTCTTGGGTTGAGCGTGTCGAAACTGGAACGTGTTCCTATTATGGACCACTCGTTGTTAGCCTAAAGACCTGGCCCAACGAGGGGTTGGCCTGATCTCCTGCCGGAAGGTTCCGCGTGAGCAGCACCACCAACTCCCTGACCCCCGAGGAGCTCGGGTCCGCGGCGCAACGTGACCGCCGGAAGCGGATCCTCGACGCCACCATCTCCCTCGCCACCCAGGGCGGCTTCGACGCCGTCCAGATGCGCGCGGTCGCCGAGCAGGCCGACGTCGCCCTCGGCACGCTCTACCGCTACTTCCCCTCCAAGATCCACCTGCTGGTCTCCGCCCTCGGCCGCGAGTTCGAGCGCGCCAACGCCTCGATCGGCGACAAGCCGATCCCGGGCGACACCGCCTCCGACCGGGTCATCTACGTGCTCCGCAAGACCACCCGCGGGCTCCAGGGCGACCCGCACCTCACCGAGGCCCTCACCCGCGCGTTCATGTTCGCCGACGCCTCGGTCCAGGCCGAGATCCACACGGTCGGCATGCTGCTGACCAAGATGCTCACCCGGGCCATGCACCCGGGCCAGACCGAGCTCACCGACGACGACATCGCCATCGCCCGGGTGATCGGGGACGTCTGGCTCTCTGCGCTGGTCGGCTGGGTCACCGGCCGGACGTCGGCCGCCGACACCGCCGCGCACATGGAGAAGGCCGTCCACCTGCTGCTCCACGACTGATCAGCGCGACACCTCGAACAGGAAGCCCGCGATCCCCGCGGCGCCCTGCATCCACCCCACTCCGGGTGGGAGCAGCGGGTCGTCGTTGCGGTGCTCCACGAAGCGCCAGTACGCACGATCCCCCTCGACGCACGCCCGCTCGACCAGCGTGTCCGCCAGCGAGCGCGCGAGGTCGGGGGCGTGGGGCCGGACCGCCGACCCGACGCCGGCGGTGCCGCAGCAGCGGCCGTCGTTGTCCCAGAAGCCGGGGTGGCGACGCTCGGGGATGCCGGACGTGCGCAGGGAGTGGACGCAGCGCGCGACGTACGACGCGGGCGGCTCGCCGGCCACCTCGGCCACGCCGGCGGCCTCGAGCGCCTCGAACAGCCCGAGGGTGCCGGCCGGACCGTGGCACCAGTTCCACGTGTACTCGTCGAGGTCGGGCTTGTGCGGGATGCGCCGCGGTACGGCGAAGCCGCCGTCCTCGAGCGACTCGGGCGAGGCCAGGGTGACCAGGTGCTCGGCACCCAGCCGCGCGGCCTCGACCAGCTCCGGCCGCTCCAGCGCCACCCCGGCGCGCGCGAGCACGTCGGCGATCCCGGCCAGGCCGTGCGACCAGTTCGGCATCTGGACCGGGCGGCCGTCCTCGAGCTTGTCCGGCGGCACGTGCCGGCGCGGGACGAACAGCCAGTTGAGCCCGGCCTCGGTCTCCTCGGCCTCCGCGAGCAGCAGCCCGGAGGCGTGGGCCGCCAGGTCGACGCCCCGCGGCACCCCGGCGGCCGCCGCCACCAGCCCGCCGTGGACCAGCGCACCGGTGCCGAGCGTGGCGTCGTTGCGGTGCTCCCACGCGTCCGGCCCCATGGTGAGGAGCCGCTCGACGCAGGCGTCGATCCCGGGCTCCCCCAGCAGGGCGAGCACCTCGATGTCGCTGACCAGCCCGTCGAAGTACGACGCGTCCGTGGCCTCGGCGGTCCGGGAGCGCAGCCGCTCGGCGACCGCCGCCGCGAGCTCCGACTCCGCCACCGTCCACCGCCGCGAGCGCGCGATCTCGGCCAGTGCGTGTGCCAGCCCGCCGATCCCGCTGTGCATGCCGTCGCGGTCCCAGCTCGGCTCGGTCGCGTCCGGGCTGAGCGGGATCCAGACCCCGGCGTCGTCGTACCGGACCTGGTCGAGCACCCACCGCCACGCCGCCTCGGCGAGGTCGCGGTATCCGTCCGGGGACTCTCCCACCCGGCGAGTCTGTCACCTGCCGAGAGACCGAGGTCCTGGCCGAGGTCGACGACTGCACCGGACCCCCGGCTCCCAGCGCCGGCGATCCTGCACCGTCGTGAGCGGCACCGTCGTGAGCGGCACTGTCGTGAACGGCACCGTCGCGAGCGGGCACCGTCGCGAGCGGGCACGCAGAGCGAACCGACCCCGGCTCAGGGCCAGCTCACTCGATGAAGTCTGCCGTGCTCCCGCCGAGCTCCATCGCCGGCAGCCCCAGCTTGCGGTGGTCCCACGAGCGCACGCGGTCGACGTCGAGGCGGACGACGACGCGGTTCTTGGCCATGAACTCCACGAACGGCTTCATCTCCTCGGAGTACTCGCCGTTGTAGCGCTCGAAGATGTCGACGCACACGTCCCAGACCACGTCGGGGTCCTCGATGACCACGCCGGTGCCCTCCATGGCCACGCCGCGGAGCTGGTCGTAGGTGTGGCCGGCCTCGACGAGGAACGACATCCGGGGGTCGCGGCGGAGGTTCACGACCTTCTGCGACTTGCTCTTGGTCTCGATCCAGATGGTGCTCTCGCGGACGGCGTACCACATGCCGACGAGGTGGATCTGCCCCTGCGCGCCGTACGTCGCGACGGTCGAGGAGCGCTGCTGGTGGAGGAACTCCACGATCTCGTCGTGGCTCATCACCACCTGGCCGCGCTGGTTGGCCACGGTCAGCCGCCGAAGGCGTGGGTCGCGGTCACGCCGCCGTCGATCGCGATCTCCGCGCCGTTGATGTACGACGACTCGTCGCTGCCCAGGAACACGTAGAGCGGCGCGACGTCCTCGGGGTGGCCCACCCGGCGCAGCGGCACCTTCGAGGCGCCGTACTCCATGGCCAGGTCGCCCCCGTGCACGCGGGTCATCGGGGTGTCGATCATGCCGGGGTGCACGGAGTTGACGCGGATGCCGAACGGCCCGAGCTCGTGCGAGGCGCCCTTGGTCATGCCGCGGATCGCGAACTTGGTGGCGCCGTACGCCACCGTGTTGGCCATCCCGCCGAGCCCCTCGGTCGAGGAGGCGTTGATGATCGACCCGCCGCCGTTGGCCTTCATGGTCGGCACCACCGCCTGCATGCCGAGCCAGCAGCCGAGCTGGTTGACCCGCCAGAGCAGCTCCACCTCGTCGACCGGCATCGCTTCGACGGTGCCGAACCGGAGGATGCCGGCGTTGTTGGCGAGCACGCTGACCGGGCCGAACCGCTCGTTCGCGTCGGCCACCAGCGTGGCCCACGCCGCCGGTTCGCTGACGTCGTGGTCGGCGAAGTGCGCGTGGGGCCCGAGCTCGTCGGCCAGCGCCTGGCCGGGCTCCTTCGCGACGTCGGCGACGACGACCCGAGCGCCCTCGGCGACGTAGGCGCGGACGATGCCGGCGCCCTGCCCCATGGCGCCGCCGGTGACGATGGCGACCTTCCCCTCCATGCGTCCCATCAAACCTCCCCTGTGCCGACCTCGAGGGCCATGATCGAGTCGGCGGCGAAGCCGACGGACGGGTCGCGCTCGGAGAAGAACTCACCGAGCTGCTGGTCGAGGTCCGGCAGGTCCCACAGGTCGCCGGAGGCGTCGAAGCGGGCCTCGACGACGGGGGCCGCGACCAGCGCCACCATCCCGCCGTACACGACGAACACCTGGCCGGTGATCCGCTCGGCGGCCGGCGAGGCGAGGTAGGCGACCAGCGGCGCCACGTGCTCGGGCGAGTACGGGTCGACCGCCTGCCCCGAGGTGTCCTCGCCGAAGACCTGCGCCGTCATCGCGGTCCGGGCGCGCGGGCAGATCGCATTGGCCCGGACCCCGATCCTGGCCAGCCCGCGCGCACTCGACAGGGTGAGGGCGGCGATGCCGGCCTTCGCGGCGGCGTAGTTGGCCTGGCCGGGCGAGCCGCCGAGGAAGGCCTCGGACGCGGTGTTGACGATCCGGCCGTAGACCGGCGCGTCGGTCTCCTTGGCCCGGGAGCGCCAATACGACGCGGCGTTGCGCGAGAGCAGGAAGTGGCCGCGCAGGTGCACCCGGATCACGTCGTCCCACTCCTCGTCGGAGAGGTTGAAGAGCATCCGGTCGCGGGTCATCCCCGCGTTGTTGACGACGACCTCGAGCGACCCGAAGCCGTCGACCGCGGCCGCCAGCATCGCGTCCGCGGTGGCCCGCTCCCCCACGTCGCCCTCGACGATGGCCACCTCCGCGCCGAGCCCCTTGAGCTCGTCGGCGGCCTCGTCCACCGCGCCCGGCAGGTCGTTGAGCACCACGCGGGCGCCGGCCCTGGCCAGCGCGACCGCCTCGGCCCGGCCGAGACCCGCGCCGGCACCGGTGACGACCGCGACGCGGCCGTCCAGGGACAGGTCCGGCAACGCTCAGTCCTCCAGGAGCGAGATCGCCGCGCGGGGGCAGGCCGCCACCGCGCGCCTGACGTTCTCGATGTTCTCGTCGGTGGTCTCCTCGGTCTTGAGCTGGAGGAAGTCGTCGTCGTCCAGCTCGAAGACGTCGGGAGCCATCGCCTCACACAGGGCGTTGGACTCGCAGAGGTCGAAGTCGACCTTGATCTTCATCTCTCGTCAGCTTCCTTCACTCGAGTGACCGGGGAACACGTGGGCGCTCGGGTCGATCGCGACCGTGGCGTTGTTGACCGCGGTGGCGGCCTCGCCGAACCCGACGGCGATGAGCCGCACCTTGCCGGGGTACTCGGTGATGTCGCCGGCGGCGAAGACCCGGGGCAGGTTGGTGCGCATCGAGGGGTCGACGAGCACGTGCCGCTTGGAGACCTCGATCCCCCACTGCTGCAGCGGGCCGAGGTCGGCCACGAAGCCCAGGGCGGCGACCAGCGCCTGGCAGGGCCGGACGACCGTCTCGCCGTCCACCTCGATCTCGACCTTCTCCAGGACGCCGTCGCCCACCAGCTGGGTGACCTGGGCCTTGGTGATGATCTCGACGTCGGACTCCCTCACCTGCTGCACGGTCCGCTCGTGCGCGCGGAACGCGTCGCGCCGGTGCACGAGCGCGATGGTCCGGGCGATGCCGGTGAGGTTGAGCGCCCAGTCGAAGGCGCTGTCGCCGCCGCCGACGATCACGACGTCCTTGCCGGCGTACGGCTCGAAGCTCGGGACGAAGAACTCCATCCCGCGGCCCAGCCAGCCCTCGCCGGCCGGCAGCGGCCGCGGGCTGAACTTGCCGATGCCGGCGGTGATCAGCACGGCCTTGGCGCGAACCTCGGTGCCGTCGTCGCAGGTGACGGTCACGCCGTCGTCGTGCTCGACGAGCCCGGACGCGGTCCGGTCGAGGAGGTACTCCGGCTTCGCCGTGGCCGCCTGTTCCACGAGGCCGTCGACCAACATGCGGCCCTTGACCGACGGGAACCCGGCGACGTCGAAGATCTGTTTCTCCGGGTACATCGCGGTGATCTGCCCGCCGAGCTCGGGCAGCGAGTCGACGACCGCGACACGATGGCCGCGGAAGCCGGCGTAGTAGGTGGCGAACAGCCCCGTGGGGCCCGCGCCGATGATCAGGAGGTCGGTCTCGACGACCGTGCCGGCTGCAGTCACGGTGTCGATCCTTCCATCTAGCCGGTCCACCACGGACTGGAACGTGTTCTAGTTTCGCACGGGAGCGGCGGGAGTGGGAAGGGTGGTCGCCGGTGGTGGGGCGTGTCCTGTTTCACCGGCTGAGCGGTGAAACAGGACGTTCGGCGCAGAAGTTTCTGCGGCGAACCGCCAGTTTCACCGGCTGGCCGGTGAAACTCCCCCACCCCGGCTACTTGGTGTCGAGACCGGAGACCAGCCAGCCGCGGTCGGTGTGGACCACGGTGACGAGCGCGCGGTACGGCGTGTAGGTGGTGTCGCCGCCGTCCTTGCTGACGTACTGGTTGAGGAAGACGAGAGCCTGCACCTCGGTCGCGGTGGCGTGCACGATCCCCTGCGCCACGACCCGGGCCTGGATCTCGGTCCTGGCCTTCACGAAGTCCGGCTCGATGTCCTGGGCGGTCTGGCGGTACTCCTTCGCGAACGCATCGGTCATCAGCGCCGTGGCCTCGTCGACCTGCTGGTCGTAGTCGTCGTACGACGTCGCGACGATCGTCTCGGCCGCCTTGGCCGCGGCCGAGACCGCATCGGTCGCGTCGTCGCCCGAGATCACCACCGGCTGCGCGGACGGCTCGGCGGCAGCGTCGTCGCCGAACCGGTCCCAGGCGAGCAGGCCACCCGCCGCCAGCCCCAGCGCCACGACCAGGACGACCAGCACCCGCGTGGCGCGGTGGCTGTCGAAGAGGGACGAGAGCCCGGAGCGCGTGCCCGGCTCGGGACGCTCCGTTGCGGAGGTCTCGACCGGCTCGACCGGCGCGGTTCCGCGGGCGCCTCCACTGCGGAGGTCTCGACCGGCGCCGGCTCCGCGAGCGCCTCCGCTGCGGAGGTCTCGACCGGCTCGACCCACAAAGGTTCCACGCCTGCACTCGCCTGCCCCGCGACCCGGCGCGGGCGGGAGACAGGCGCGCGCGACGACGAGGGCCGGCGCGGGTGCTGGCGGGTCACGGGACGAACTGCAGGTCGCTGGTCAGCCACCTGCCCTTCTCGGAGACGAGCTGGAGCTGCAGCCGGAAGAAGCGGGCCACGGGCTTGTCGCCGGTCTGCTTGTTCTGGACGGTGCCGCTGGTGGCCACGATCACGGTGGCGGAGTCGGGGTCCTGGGCGACGACGCCGGTCCAGAGGACCTTCCCGCTCATGATCGACTTGTTCTCGGTCAGCACCTGGATGACTCCGTCGGTGGACTTGGCGTACTGGGCTCGGAAGTCCCCGGTCGCGCCGGCCATCACCGCGTCGATCGAGGCCTGCGCGTCGTCGTACCGGATGTTCACGAACGCGGTCGCCTCCTGCGAGGCCGAGTCGAGGATGTCGGAGTAGCGCTGCTGCTCGGTGCTGGACGCCGCGGCGAGCTCGACGACGCCCTTGACCGGCAGCGTGGTCGGCGCGGGGTCGTCGTCGAGCACCCGGACGCCGGCCACGACGAGCACCGCCGTGGCCAGCATCACCACGACGTACAACAGGACGTTGACGAGAGTTCTGTTCATGGTGCCTCCACCACCGGCCCCACCAGGAGCCACTTCCAGGAGTCGTCGCCGAGCACGGACAGGTTGCCCTGGTCGCCCAGGCGCACGGGGTTGCCGTTCGCGTCGGTCACGCCGTCGATGACGCCGGAGGTCGGGTCGTACCCCCCGCGGTACGCCGCCCCCGGAGTCCCCTGGCTGCCGTCGGGCGAGTACGGCGTCCCGCGCTGGACGTACGGCGAGCCGGCGGTGCACTGCGCCGGGTAGATCGGCGCGTCGGAGAGGTCGGACGGCGGCCGCCAGTCGGCCGGCGGCTCGTACCCCTTCGTGCACGGCTGCACGGTCTGGTCGAGCTGCAGGTTCACGTGGCCGTAGCCGTCGCCGGGTGTGCCGGTGAAGCCGCTGGAGATCACGTGCGGGAAGACCACGAGCAGCTGCTCCACGCCGGCGATGTGCGAGAGGACCACCTGGCTGACGCTCGTCGCGTTGCCGAGCAGCACCGGCAGGGTCGGCTCGAGATCGGTCAGCAGCGCGTCGATCTCGCGGGCGGTGGCCGGGGTGTCCGACAGCGTCGTGCGCAGGTCCTGGTCGCTCTCCTTGAGGGACCGGGTGATCGCGGCCAGGTCGTGGGAGAAGGAGCGGATGTTCTCGCCCTGGCCCTCCTGGGTCTGCAGCACGGTCGAGCCCGTCGTCGAGCAGCGCCCGGGTCTCGGCCGTGTGCGCGGAGGCCTCGTCGACGAACGTGCTGCCGTTGTCGAGGAGCTGCTGCAGGGGCCGGCCGGTCCCGTGGAACATCGTGCCGAGCTCGCGGACCACGACCTGGAGGTCCTGCTTGTCGACCGAGCCCACGAACGAGTTGAGCTCCACCAGGAGGTCGCCCTCGTCGACCGGCAGGGAGTCGGCGCTGCCCGCGAGGGTGTCGCCCTGCTCGGCGTAGGGACCCTGGTCGTCGGGCGGCTCGAAGTCGAGGTACTGCTCGCCGACCGCCGAGAGGTTGTGCACGTACATCGGTGAGTCCAGGGGCAGGCGGGTGCCCTCCTCCAGGGCGAGGTCCAGGGTGACGCCGTCCGGGGTCGCGGCCATCGCCGACACCTTGCCGACCTTGACGCCGCGGTAGGTGACCTCGCTGCCCTCGTAGAGACCACCCGAGGTCGGCAGCGTCGCGTGCACGGTGAGCCCGCGCCCGAGCACGCGGTCGACGAAGCCGAGGTAGGCCGCGGTGATGTAGACGATCCCCACGGCGCTCAGCACGAGGAACGCCGCGATCCGGATCCGGGTGCCGCGGGTCATGACGTCCCTCCGTAGAGCGAGCGGGTCGAGGCGCCGGCGGAGGGCTGGCCGCTGCTCAGCGAGCTGCCCAGCGAGCGGCCGAGGACGGTGCCCAGGACGCCACCGAGCGCGTCGCCGAGGTCGTCCAGAGGTACGTCGGGCACGGCGTTGAGCACCTGGCAGACCGGGTTGGTGCGGTGCTGGTCCTTCTGGCACTTGTTCCGGAGCGAGGTGAGCAGATCCACGTCGGCCAGCACCTTCGTGCAGGCGGCGCTGGCGAGGTCCGCACTCTGGAGGCACTGCTGGACGTCGGTGAGGACCTGGCCCGCCGGCGGCAGGTCCGGCAGTGGTACGTCGGGGATCGGGAGGTCGGGGAAGCTCGCGCCCGGCGGCAGCAGGTTCTCGAGGTTGATGTCGGCGCGGATCGAGGTGTTGGCGTAGTCGCCGCGGACCACGTCCGACGCCTCCTTCGGGAACGGGAAGCTGATGATCAGGTTGAGCCCGGGTGCCAGCTGGTCGCCGGCCTTGTGCAGCTGGGACAGGACCGGCTGGAGGTGGGCCAGCGACTCGAGCAGGTCGTCCTTGCTGGCGGTGATCACCCGGGTCCCGACCTCACCGAGCCGGTCGAGGGCGGAGAGCATCGCGATCAGCTCGTCGTGCTGGTCGGCCAGCACCTTGATCGCCGGGCCGGCGACGTCGAGCGCACCGGTGACGGTCTCCTTCTCCGTGTTGAGCGTGGCGGTCAGGTTGCTCACCGACTGCATGGCGCGGATGATGTCGGCCTTCTGGTCGTCGAGCGTCCCGACCACGTCGGTGAGCGAGGCGAGCAGGTGGCGCAGGTCCTCCTGACGCCCGCTCATCGCCTTGTTGAGCTCCTGGGTGATGGTCCCGAGCTGGGCCACGCCGCCGCCGCTGAGCAGGAACGAGAGCGCGCCGAGCACCTCCTCGACCTCGGGGTTCCGCCCGGTCGCGGACAGCGGGATGTTGTCGCCGTCGCCGAGGCGGCCCTCGGAGGCACCCTCGGTGGGCGGCACCAGGGCGACGTACTTCTCGCCGAGCAGGCTGACCTGCCGGATCTCGGCCACCGCGTTGTCGGGCAGGTCGACGTCCTTGCGGACCAGCATGGTGATCTTCGCGTGCCAGCCGATCCGCTGGACGTCGCTCACCTCGCCGACGGTGACGTCGTCGACCATGACCGGCGACTTGGGGACGACGTTGAGGATGTCCTCGAACTCCGCCGTGACCGTGATCGCGTCGTCCGCGTCGACCGGACCGCCGGGCAGCGGGAGGTCGTAGGCGCCGTCGAACTCGCAGGCCGAGGTGAGCAGGGTGCCGGCGAGGGCCAGGACCACCCCGCGCCAGACGCGCGTCGTCGTCACGCTCATCCGGCACCCCCGAGCAGCCCGGTCAGCGAGGGCGAGTCGTCCGGGGCGTAGGCCGCCTGGGTGCGGTTCGCCTGCTGGGCCTCCTGCGCCCCGTGGTCGGCGGCGGGCCGGCCGGTGCCGCTGGCGTCGTCGACCTGTCCGGCCTGCTTGCCCGACCCCGAGCCCGGGATGGCCGGGACCTGGTTCTCGACCGGCTCCAGCAGCTGCGCGAAGATCGAGCAGGCGAGGTCCTTGCTCGCCTTGGGCAGCTGCGACTGCTGCACGATCGCGCACAGGAAGCCGTCGGCGTCCCACAGCTGCCCCTGGATGCCGATCCGGGAGCCGATCGTGCCGGACTCCTGGTTGTAGGCGAGGGTCAGGTTGCCGATGGCCACCGGTGCGACGGACAGCGCGGTGTCGATGCTGTCCTTCTCGGAGTTGATGGTCTTCATCAGCGTCGTGAGCTTCTCGACGTCGGTGACCAGCGCCTGCCGGTTGCTCTGCACGAACGTCTTCACCGTGCCGACCGAGTCGGCCACCGCGCGCAGCGCGCGCTGGATCTCGACGCGCTCGGAGACCAGCGACGACGAGACCCCGGCCAGGTCCTTGACGAACGCGCGCACCAGCTTGTCGTTGGTGGCCAGGGTGTCGGTGAACCGCGCCAGCTCCTCGACGGTGTCGAACAGCGGCCCGGCCCCCTGCCCGAACGTGGCGGCCGCCTCGGAGAGCTGGCGGATCATCTCGTTGCCGCGCTGGCCCTGCCCGTCCAGCGCGTGGGCGCCGGCCTCGAGCAGGTGGTTGAGGGTGCCGTCCTTGTTGACTCCGTTGGGACCGAGCGCCTCGGCGAGGTCGCGGATGCTGGCGTAGATCCGGTCGAGCTCGACGGGTACGCCGGAGTCGGGCAGCGGGATGTCCGCGCCGTCGGCCAGCGCCGGCCCGTCGGTGTAGACCGGCGTGAGCTGCACGAACCGGTCCGCGACCAGCGTGGGCGTGACGACCACGGCCTTCGCGTCCTTCGGCACGTCGACGTCCGCGTCGTACTCCATCTCGACGCGCACCGAGTTCCCCTCGGGGATCACGGCGGTGACGCGGCCGACGTTGACGCCGAGGACACGCACGTCGGTGCCCTTGTAGACGCTGACCGCGCGCGGGAAGTGCGCGGTGACGGTCTTGGTCTCCTCGGGCTGGCGGACCAGCAGGAACGTGCCCGCGAGCAGGAGGGCCGCCACCGCGACGACGGCGGCACGAGGGGTGAGGCGGGACAGGGCGTTCATCGGCATCAGTCCGGGGGCCCGGGCAGGAACTCGCCCGTGGGGATCGCGGCCAGGTTGACGGCGTACGCGTCGAACCACGGGCCGGTGCCGATGATGTTGCCGAGGATCGAGGCGTAGGGCCCGAGCGCGTTGAGCGTCGCCTTGAGCTCCTGGTCCTTGGAGTTGAGCAGGCTGAGCAGCTCGTCCACCTCGCGGAGCGCGGGCGCGAGCTGGGCCTGGTTGTCGGTGGCGACCCCCTTGAGCTGGCGGGAGAGCACCCGGGCGTTGACCAGCAGCCGGTGGATGGCCTGCTTGCGCGCCTTCACCTCGTCGAAGACCAGGCTGCTGTTCTTCATCAGGTCGACGAGGTCGGAGCTGCGGTCGGCCAGCAGTGCGCTGACGTCGCGCGAGCTCTGCAGCAGGTGCTGGATCTCGGAGTCCCGCGAGGCCACCGACTGCGAGAGGCGGGCGATGCCCTCGAAGCTGCTCTGGATCTCGGGCGCCGACTGGTTGACCGTGTCCGCGACCACGTCGAGCGCCTGGTCGAGCCGGCCGGTGTCGATCTGCTCGGTCGTCTCGGTGAGGTCGCCGAACACGCCCACGATGTCGTACGACGACGAGGTGCGGTCGACCGGGATCGGCGTGTCCTGGTCGAGCTGGCCGCGGCCGGACGGGATCAGGTTGAGGTACTTCTCGCCGAGCAGGTTGAGCACCTCGACCCGGGCCTGGCTGTCCGACCCGAAGTCCACCCCGTGGTCGACCTCGAAGGTGACCAGCACCTTGCCGTCGTCGAGCGCGACGTCCTGGACCCGCCCGGCCCGGATGCCGCCGACCTGCACCATGTTGCCCTTGTGCAGGCCGCTCGCGTCGGCGAAGTAGGCCTGGTAGCTGTCGCCGCCGAACCCGGGGAACTTGCTCAGGTTGAACGCCGCCGCCATCACCACGAGCATCACGACGACGGTGATCGCCCCGAGCCGGAGGATCTGGGAGTCGGTGTAGCGCCTCATCGGTCCTCACCCCCGGCGGGTCCCTCGGGCGCACCGTTGCAGCGCGGCGCGGTCGAGTGGAAGTTGAGGTTGCCGATGGCGTCGAGGACCTGCTGGAGACCGGGGATCGTGCCCAGGTTGCCGGGCAGGGTGATCCGTCCGGAGAAGCCGCAGACGTAGTAGTTGTACCAAGACCCGTAGGTGCCGGTCCGGGTCTGGTCGGTCATCGACTCGGGCAGCCGGTCGAGCAGCTCGACCACCTGCTGCTGGTTGGCCGGCTCGTTGAGCAGCTTCGCCAGCTTCTTGAGGGCGACCACGTCGTCCTTGACCAGCGGCCGGCCCTGCGCGGAGCAGGTCGGCGACGACCACGGTGAGGTCGGAGATGTTGTCGAGCGAGCCGCCGATGGTGGACCGGTCGCGGGCCAGGTCGGCCATCCAGCGCTGCAGCTCGCTGACCAGGGTGTTCAGCTCCTGGTGCCGCTGGTCGACCGTGTCGAGGGTCGTGGAGAGGTTGGTGACGACCTGGCCGATGAGCTGGTCGCGGTCGGCCAGGCTGTTGGTGAGCGAGGCGGTGCGGGCGAGGAGCTCCTGGATGGTGCCGCCCTCGCCCTGGAGGACCTGGACGAGGTTCATGCTCAGCTGGTTGACCTGGTCGGGGGTGAGCGCCTGGAACAGCGGCTGGAAGCCGTTGAACAGCGTGGTCAGGTCGAGCGCGGGGGTGGTCCGCTCCACCGGGATGGTGTCGCCGGCGTCGAGCCGGGCGCCGGTGGCGGGAGCGTCGGCACCCACCGCCTGCCCGTCCGGCGTGTCCGGCAGTGCGTCGCCGTTCTCGTCGCCGGCCTCGAGCGCCAGGTAGCGGTCGCCGACCAGGTTGAGGAAGCGGATCTCGGCCCGGGAGGTCGTGGTCAGCGGGACGTCGGACTTCACGCGGAAGGTGACCAGCGCCTTCGTCCGCTGGTAGTGCTCGACCTTCTTGACCTCGCCGACGCTGACCCCGGCGACCCGGACGTCGTCGCCCTTCCCGAGCATCGAGGCGTTGGAGAAGACCGCCTTGTACTCGGTGCCGGACCCGAAGCCGACGTTGCCCATGATCGCCGCGAGCAGCCCGGTCACGAGGAGCGAGACGATCGTGAAGACGAGCAGCTTGATGCCCGCGGCCAGCGTCGCGGCGTTGCGCCTGTTGCGGATCCGGGTGGACCTGCTGCGGGCGCCGGGCCCCGGTGCGGAGGCGGGTGTCTTCTCCTCGGTGACCGTGCTCACGGGGCGCCGCCTCCCCTCACCACGGGGCCGTACAGCAGCGACCCGAGGGCGCCGTAGGAGTCCGCGGCCCGGCCGGTCTCGCCCGCCAGCAGCGCGTTCACCACGGCCTTCTCGGCGTCGGTCCCTGCGTAGCCGCTGGCCGTGCTCCCGCCGAACGCACTGCGCGAGGCGCCGCCGCTGATCAGCGTCGGGAGGTCGGACGTGGGCGGGTTCTCGTCGATGTCCGAGCCCTGCTTGAACGCCGCGGGGTCGTTCGGGACCTGGGGGTTCGGCAGGCCGTCGCACCACGGGCCGTGGCCGACCTCGCCGTAGATCGGGCGGTCGTCCGGGTGGTACGAGTCGTACTGAGCGGTCCCGAACTCGATGTACTGCTTGATCTGGTTGCCCTCGAAGGTCCTGGCCAGCCGCGGTGCGTACTTCGCGGCCCCCTCGATCAGGCAGGGGTACTCCGGCGAGTAGACCGCCAGCAGCTCGAGCACCGGCTCGGTGACCCGTCCGACCTGGATGAGGTTCTGCTCGTTGTCGGACAGCAGCCGGGTCGAGGTGGTGGCGAGCCCCTGCAGGTCGGAGAAGAACACGTCGAGGTCGTCGGCCTTCTCGATCACCGTCTTGCTGGTCACCGTGAGGTTGCCGAGCACGTCGATCAGGTCCGGCACGGCTAGGTCGTAGGTGTCGGCGACGTTCGCCAGCGAGACGAGGTCCAGGCGCAGGGTGGGCAGCTTGTCGCTGATCGCGCCGAGGTAGGAGTCGAGCTCGTCCAGCGTCTGGCCGAGCTGGTCGCCGCGGCCCTGGAGGGCGGTCGCCAGTGCGTTGAGCGTGTAGTTGAGCTGGGCGGGCTCGACCGCGCGGAGGAGCGGGAACAGGTCCGCGAGGATCTTGCTGAGCTCGACGTTGGTCTCGACCCGGGCGGCCGGGATGACGTCGCCGTCGGCGAGCGGCGTCGACGAGGGCCGCTCGGGCCGCACGAACGAGATGAACTTCTGCCCGAACAGCGTGGTCGGGATGATCTGGACGTCGATGTTCGAAGGGATGTCGTCGGCCGCGTCCGGCTGGAGGGCGACCTTGATGACGGCCTGCTCGCCGTCCTGGCTGACCTCGCGCACCTGCCCGACGAGGACGCCGTTGATGCGCACGTCGCCGAAGCGGGCCAGCTGCAGGCCCGCGCGGTCGGCCTGGATGGTGACCATGGTGACCCGGGTGAACGTCTTCTGGTACACCGCGATCGAGAGCGCGATCAGCAGCGCGATGGCCGTCAGGAAGACGACGCCGGCCACCAGCAGGCGGTTGTGCTCCCGCCTGCTGTCGTGGTGGATGTTGACCAGCACCCCGCGCCCCGCCTACCCGGTGATCCGCACCGTGGTCGTCGAGCCCCAGATCGCGAAGCTGAGGAAGAAGTCGGCGACCACGACCGTCACGATGCTCGTGCGGATGGCCCGGCCCACGGCCATGCCGACCCCCGCCGGGCCGCCCGACGCGGTGTAGCCGTAGTAGCAGTGGATCAGGATGATCGCGACCGCGAGCACCATCAGCTTGCCGAAGGACCAGAGCATGTCGACCGGCGGCAGGAACTGGATGAAGTAGTGGTCGTAGGTGCCCGGCGACTGGCCGTAGACCAGGGTCACGATCAGCCTCGGCGAGAGGTACGACGCGCACAGCGCCACGACGTACAGCGGGATCACCGCGATGAACGCCGCGATCATCCGGGTGGTGACGAGGAACGGCAACGACGGGACGCCCATGACCTCCAGCGCGTCGATCTCCTCCGAGATCCGCATCGCGCCGAGTCGCGCGGTGTACCCGCAGCCGACCGTGGCGGCGAGCGCGATCGAGGAGACCAGCGGCGCGACCTCCCGGGTGTTGAAGTAGGCCGAGATGAACGCGCTGAACTTCGCCACCCCGATCTGGCTCAGCGACGCGTACCCCTGGATGCCGACCTCGGTCCCGGCGAAGAACGCGAGGAACGCGATCACGCCGACGGTGCCGGCGATCAGCGTCAGTCCCCCGGCACCGAAGGTGATCTCGGCCAGCGTGTTGAGGATCTCGCGGGGGTAGCGACGGATCGCCCGCGGCGCCCACGCCAGCGCCTTGACGTAGAACAGCAGCTGGTCGCCGTAGTGCTCCAGCGACCGCCTGGGGCCCTGGACCATCGCGCTCCCGAAAGCTCCGATGCTCGCCATGTCTACAAACCCGGCGGCGGCACGACTTGGAAGTAGATGGCGGTGATGACGGCGTTCAGGAAGAAGAGCAGCATGAACGCGACGATCACCGACTCGTTGACGGCCCGCCCGACCCCGCTGGGGCCGCCCCCGGCGTTCAGCCCCTTGTAGGCACCGACGATCGCGGCCAGCCAGCCGAAGACGATCGCCTTGATCATCGAGATGTAGAGGTCGGGCAGGCTGGCCAGCACGGTGAAGTTGGAGAGGAACGCCCCGGCTGAGCCGCCCTGGACGATGACGGTGAAGAAGTAGCCACCGCCGATGCCGGCCGCGATCACGATGCCGTTGATCATCGCGGCCACGAACATGGTGGCGACCACGCGCGGGGCGACCAGCCGCTCGAGCGGGTCGACGCCGAGGACCTCCATGGCGTCGATCTCCTCGCGGATCTTGCGCGCACCCATGTCGGAGCAGATCGCCGAGCCCGCGGCGCCGGCGATGATCAGCGCGGCCGCGATCGGCGCCGCCTCCCGGACGGTGGCCAGCACCGCGGTGGCGCCGGCGAACGACTGGGCGCCGAGCTGGCCGGTCAGGTTGCCGACCTGCAGCGAGATGACCGCGCCGAACGGGATGGAGACCAGGATCGTCGGCATCAACGTGACGCTGGTGATGAACCACGCCTGCTCGACGAACTCGCGGAACTGGAAGGGCCGCGTGAAGATCCGCTTGGTGACCTCGACGACCATCGCGGCGATCTCGCCGGGGCCACGGATGACCGACACAGCGCTGAACGCCATCGGTCACCTCCCCATCCGTGCCACGGCCGCCAAAGAATAGAACGTGTTCTCGTCTTGGCCCAACGAGCACGCTTCGTTCCCTCGGCCCCCGACCCCCGTCCCGGGGGACCCTCCCCCTTCCAACGGGTGAACCGCCTTCGGGTTACCCCACCGGACGAAGTTGCTGAGATGTCCGTCCTAGGATCGCGGGTGTGGATGAGCGCTCGCCCCGGGACGTGTGGGCGTCGTTCCAGCACGATCCGCGCGACCCGGCGGTGGCTCCACTGCGTGCCTCCGACGCGGACCGGGACGTCGTGCACGGGGTCCTGACCGAGGCGTTCGCCGACGGCCGGCTCGACCGCGACGAGTACGACGAGCGCAGCGCGGCGGCCCTCCAGGCGCGCACCCTGGGCCAGCTGCCACCGCTGGTCGCCGACCTGGTGCCGGACCGGCCGCTGCTGCCGGCGAAGGTGCCGCTGGCGGCGATGTCGCACTCGGACCTGGAGCGCCGCGCGGTCGAGAAGTGGCGCAGCGACCGGCGCGAGGCCTTCGTCGGCTTCGTCGGGTCCGGGCTGGTCACCTGGACGATCTGGGCGATCTTCATGATGGGCGGCTTCCCGTGGCCGCTGATCGTCAACGCGTTCGCGCTCATGAACTTCTTCCGGGTCGCCGCCTCCCGCACCGAGATCGTGAGCAACGAGGTGAAGCGGCTCGAGCGCAAGCAGGCCAAGGCGATCGAGTCGCAGCAGAAGAAGCGGCAGACGGGCCTGTGAACCCCCTCGTGCGCGCGGTGCGCACCCACCCGTCCGCGGTGCTGCTCATCGGCCAGCTGGCGGTGATCCTGGCCTACCCGTTCCTCGACGGCTCGACCGGCGGGCGCGCGGTGCTCGGCGTGGTCCAGATGGTGGTGGTCCTCACCGCGGTGGCGGCCGTGCGGCTGACCCCCGCGCTGTCATGGGTCGCCCTGCTGCTCGGGCTGCCGGCCATGGTCTTCGCCGTGCTCGAGGCGGTCGAGCCGACCGTCGACTGGATCGTGCTCACCTCGGCGCTGGTGCACGCGCCGTTCTACTTCTACGTCTCCTACGCGATGATCCGGTACCTCTTCCACGACGACCGGGTCACCCGCGACGAGCTGTTCGCCACCGGCGCTGCGTTCACGGTGGTCGCGTGGGCGTTCGCCTACGTCTACGCCGCTGCACAGGTGCTGTGGCCCGGGTCGTTCGTGGGGGCGAACGGCGACCACCAGGAGTGGTTCAGCCTGCTGTTCCTGTCGTTCAGCAACCTCACGAGCGTCGGGCTCTCCGACGTGCTGCCGGTGCGCGGCCACGCCCGCTCGTTCGTCATGGTCGAGCAGGTGGCCGGCGTGCTGTACGTCGCACTCGTGATCGCGCGCCTGGTCGGGCTGACGGTCGTGCGCGCCTCCGGGCGCGCCGACGGATGAGGGTCGGGCCCGGCGCGCTCGGTGCGGAGGGCTGGACCTGCTCGATCAGCCGAAGAGCTTGCTGAGCAGTCCGTTGCGGACCGGCGCCGGCTCGACCTCGGCGCCGTTCGGGTCGAGGTCGACCACGGCGGCCAGGAACTCGTCGACCTGGTGCGGGTCGTAGCCGTCCTCGAGGCGCACGGTCGTGAAGCGGGTGCGGCGGACGAGGTCCCGCAGGGGCTCCTCGTGGCGGACGGACTCGGCGAGGCGCACCAGGAACGCGTCGACCTCGTCCTGCTGGTAGCCACGGCGGCCCAGCACCGTCGGGAAGCTGGCGCGGGAGAGGTAGTCGCACAGCTGCTCCGCGCTCAGCCGCTCCCCGCTGGGAGCCGCCTGGGCCTCGGGCTCGGCGAGCTCCGGGGCGTCCGTGTCCTCGGCGACGACCTCGGCCGGCACGACCTCGACGGCGTCGACGTCGTACGACGCCTCGGCCACCGGCTCGGCGCGGTGGGTGCCGACGGTCTCGAACTGGTTGTCCTCTACGTCCACGGGCACATGGTCCCCGGCCGAGCGCGTCCGCGGGCCGGAACGCCAGGATCGGTCGGTCAGGGTCCAGACCGGCTCAGGCCCGGTCCCAGCCCTCCGGGCGGTCCTTGCGGGGCAGCTTGGCCACCACGAGCCGGTAGGACTCGTCGACCGCCTCGATCAGCTCGTCGTCCGGGATCCCAGCGAGGGCCAGCGAGTTCCAGCCGGACCGGCCGATGTAGCGCATCACCGAGGCGGCCTCGGGGAAGCGGTCGAGCCACTCGTCGGCGACCTCGCGGGTGGCGCCACCCTTGACCCCCACCGAGTCCGCGCCGAGGAAGGCGAAGATCTTGCCGCGCTCCCCCGGCCCCACCTTGATGACCGGGTGGTCGTGCTCCCAGGGGTTGTCTGGCCAGGCGCCCGGCAGGGCCAGGCAGTGCGCCTGCAGCGCTGCGACGTCCACGGTGCGAACCTAGCGGTCACCACCGGAAGTTCCTCGGGTGCTACGCACCCCGAGCACGCGCCTCGCGGCGTTGCCGTCGCTCGCTGGACGAGCAAGTAGAGCGTCGCTCCGGCGCCTTGCGATCCACGCACTCGGAGCACGGATCACCCACGACGATCTTCCGGCGGCAACCGCTAGTCCGTCCACGAACCGCCGACGTGCCGCGTGGGGCGCCTGTGACAGGTAGCGTGGCCGAGGAGATGACCATGGACCTCTCGGACCTCTACCGGGACATCGTCGAGACCTCCCCGGACGGGATCTGGGTGATCGACCTCGGTGGCCGGACCATCTACGCGAACCCGGCGATCGCGCGCCTGCACGGCGTCGACGAGGAGGCCCTGGCGACGCTGACCGTCTTCGACGTCCTCGACGAGGCCGGTCGTGAGCAGTTCACCGCCCACCTCGAGCGGGTGCGGCAGGGGTACGTCAGCCTCGGCGAGATCGAGGTCCAGTGGGTGCGCAGCGACGGCGCCGTCACCTGGGTGGTGTGCCGCGAGGCGGTGCTGAACGACGACCAGGGGCGCCCGCGGGCCCTGCTGTACCGCTACTCCGACGACACCGAGCGGCACGAGCTCATCGACTCCCTGCGCGCCAGCGAGGACGCGCTCGAGGACCAGGTCTCCCAGAACAACTTCATGCAGGCGGTGGCCAGCGCGGCCAACCAGGCCACCTCGCTGAGCGAGATCCTCGTGCACGCCCGGTCGATGGTGCTGATCCACGACGACTGGGAGCGGGCGCGTGCGTTCGTGCCGTCCACCGAGGACCCCGACCGGGTGATGCCGTTCTACCGGGTCGACGAGGACCGCGACGCCGACCTCGACGACCCGCAGGCGGCCGCCGAGCTCGAGCTGGCCCAGCTGGCCTTCGACGAGCGCCGGCCGCTGTGGGACGAGCGGCGGCTGACCATCGCCCTCCCCGTGGTGCTCGGCGACGTGGTGTACGCCGTCGTCGCCATCACCTCCGCTCCCCCGCTCTACCGCCACGACATGATCGAGAAGATGGCGATGCGGGTCACCGAGCAGCTCGCGCGGGTGGCCGAGCGCGAGCGGTCCCGGGCCGAGCTGTCCGCGGCGCGGGACGCCGCGATGGAGGCGTCCCGGCAGAAGTCGGAGTTCCTGGCCACCATGAGCCACGAGATCCGGACCCCGCTCAACGGCGTGATCGGCCTCAACAACCTCCTCCTCCGCACCGTGCTGACCCCCGAGCAGCAGCGGCTGTCCTCGGGCGTGCAGGTGGCCAGCCGGACCCTGCTCGGCCTCATCAACGACATCCTCGACTTCTCCAAGATCGAGGCCGGCGCGCTGGAGCTCGAGCGGCTGGACTTCGACGTCCGGCTGCTGCTCGAGCAGGTGGCCGAGGTGCTCACCGAGTCGGCCCGCGACAGGGGGTTGGACCTCGTCGTGTCGTGCCACCCCGACGTCCCCGCGGTGCTCTCGGGCGACCCCACCCGGCTGGCGCAGGTGGTCACCAACCTGGTGTCGAACGCCGTGAAGTTCACCGAGCGCGGCGGCGTGACCATCCGCGCCACGGCCGCCGGCGACGGCGACCGGGTCGAGCTGACCGTCGAGGTGAGCGACACCGGCGTCGGCATACCCCGGGCGAAGCTGGAGCACCTCTTCGACCCGTTCACGCAGGCCGACTCCTCGACCACCCGGATCTACGGCGGCACCGGCCTCGGGCTCGCCATCTCGCGCGAGATCGTCGAGGCGATGGGCGGCACCATCGGCTTCGCCCCCAACCTCGGCGGCGGCAGCATCTTCACGGTCACCGTGCCGCTCGACGAGAGCGACGGCGGCGCGGGTGCGGAGGAGTCCGCCGACGCCCAGGCCCGGGCGCTGCTGTCCGGCCTGCGGGTCCTGGTCGTCGACGACACCGAGCCCAGCCGGCTCGTCACCCGCGAGCAGCTCGCGTGGTGGGGCGTGGACGCCGACAGCGCGTCCTCGGCCGAGGAGGCCCTGCCCCTGCTCCGCGAGTCGGCGTACGACGTCGCCCTGCTCGACGTGGCGAGGCCCGACCCCGACGGACTCGACCTGGCCCGGCAGCTGCGCTCCGAGCCCGCGGGGGTGGGGGTCCGGGTGCTCCTGGCGACCTCGCGCGCGACGTTCGACCGCGACGCGGCGCGCGAGGCCGGCGTCGACGAGGTGCTGAGCAAGCCGGTCCTCGCCGGCCGGCTGCGCGGCACGCTGCTGCGCCTGCTGGCCGGTCAGCCGGCGGCCAGCGCGACCGAGGAGTTCCCGGTCCGGGGCCCAGCGCGCGGGAGGATCCTCGTGGTCGAGGACAACCCGGTGAACCAGATGGTCGCCACCGGGCTGCTCGCTGCCCTGGGCTACAGCAGCGACACCGCCGAGGACGGCGTGGCGGCGGTCGAGGCCGCGATCAGCGGTGGCTTCGACGCGATCCTGATGGACGTGCAGATGCCGCACATGGACGGCTACACCGCGACGCGGCACATCAGAGAGCACGAGACAGGCCCCCGGCGCCCTATCATCGCCATGACCGCGGCCGCGGTCGAAGGCGAGCGGGAGCGCTGCCTGGAGGCGGGCATGGACGACTACCTGACGAAGCCGGTGGACCCGGCGCGTCTCGCGGAGACCCTGGAGCGCTGGGTGCCGCAGACGCCGGCGTACGCCGAGCGGCTGGACCTCGACCGGCTGACGGAGCTGCGCGAGCTCGACGACCCGGGTGAGGACTCCTACGTCGAGAGGGCCATCCGCAACTTCCTCGGGTACGCCGAGGAGGACGTCGCCACCATGGGCGCGGCGGTCGAGGCCGGCGACCTCGCGCGGCTGCGCGCGGTCGCGCACCGGCTGGCCGGCGCCGCGCTCAACCTCGGCGCCAGCTCGCTCGGCGAGGCAGCCCGGGCCATCGAGGAGCACGCCGTCAGCGGGAGCCTCGAGGAGGCCGCTGCCGCGCTGCCCGCCCTGACCGAGGAGCTGGCCCGCGACCTCGCGGCGCTGCGCGGCTACCAGCGCGAGCAGTTCCCCGCCACGACCCGCTAGTCCTCGTCCTCGTCCTCGTCCTCGTCGAGCAGCCCCTCGCGGTGGGCCTCGGCGACGAGCCTGCGGACCTGGTCGACCGAGCCGCAGCCCGCGTCGATCTGCTTGTTGCGCTCGGCGGCGAAGGCCTCGCCGAGCTCGTTGCGGAGCCGGTCGCCGACCTCCTCGCGCGCCGGGTTGAGGATCGTCAGCTCCTCCTCGGTGAGGTGGTGGTTGATCACCCGCGCCAGCTCCTCGACCGCGTCGTCGAAGGCCTGGGTGTCGGTGCCCTGGAGCTCCAGCACCGCCAGCATCGCCTCGTGGCCCTCGGCGTGCTCCTCCTCGCCGTGCTCGGCCTCGTGCGCGGTGATCGCGTCGCGGCGCCGCAGCCTCGGGTAGACGTGTTCCTCCTCGGCGACGGCGTGCGCCGTGTGCAGGGTGGCCAGCGCGCGGCGTACGGCGTCGCGGTCGGAGGTGCTGTCTCGCAGGTCGCGCAGCAGCCGCTCGAAGCGCCGGTGGTCCTCCAGGATCAGCTCGATGACGTCGCCCTGCACGGGGCGGCCGAGGTCGATGGGGGTGTCTGCCACGGCGGAGCGGTACCCGTGGGCGGTGGTCCGGCAACCTCGGGCGCGGCGTTGGGCGTGACCTAGGCTCGAGCCGATGACCGAACGCTCACCGCGCGCCGCGCTCGCGCTGGTGGTGAGCGTGACGGTCCTGGCGAGCGTCGCCCTGTCGCTGCTCCATGTCCCCTCCGCGGTCCTCTTCGCCTCGCTGCTCGGCGGGATGGCGCACGCCCTCACCTCGCCGACGGTCCTGGAGCTGCCGTCGTGGCTGTTCCGCCTGGCCCAGGGGGTCATCGGCGTCCTCATCGGCGCGCTGGTCAGCGCGCCGGCGCTGGAGCGGATCGGCCACAGCCTGCTCCCGATCGGCCTGGTGATGGTCGCGACGGTGGTGATCTCGCTGGGCAGCGGCGGGCTGCTCGCGCTGCGCCGGGACGTCTCCCCCGTGACCGGCGTCTTCGCACTCATCGCGGGCGGCGCCTCCGGCGTGGTGGCCGTGGCT
This sequence comes from uncultured Actinomycetota bacterium, assembly GCA_963791175.1. GTDB lineage: Bacteria > Actinomycetota > Actinomycetes > Propionibacteriales > Nocardioidaceae > Nocardioides. The sequence continues at coordinate 1,649,716 of CAWBRC010000001.1, read as the reverse complement.
CGCGACCTCGGCGCCGACGACCGGGTGGTGACGGTGGTGCAGTACCTCCGGGTGCTCGTCGTCCTGCTCACGATGCCGCTGGTGACCGCGATCGTCTTCGACCCCGAGCACGGCCAGGGGACGCTGGAGACCGCCGACGCGGGCCTGGTCCGCGACCTGGTCCTGGTGGTGGTGTCGCTGGTGGTCGGGCTGCTGCTCGCTCGGCTGGTGCGGTTCCCGACCGCGACGCTGCTCGGCCCGCTCGCGGTGGCGGTGGTGCTCGCCCTGAGCGGCTGGCTCGGCGAGGCCCGGGTGCCCACGGCGCTGCAGTGGGCGGCGTTCGCGCTGATCGGGGCACAGGTCGGGCTCCGGTTCACCCGCGCCAGCCTCTTCTCGATCGCCCGGATGCTGCCCGTGGTGCTGGCGCTGGTCGTCGCGATGATCGCCGCCACCGCCGCGACCGGGGCGGTGCTCGCGTGGGCCACGCCCGTCGACGGGCTGACGGCGTACCTCGCGACCACCCCGGGCGGACTGTTCGCCGTGCTCTCGACGGCGGCCGACTCGGGCTCGGACGTGACCTACGTGCTGGCGGTCCAGCTCTGCCGGCTGCTCATCGTGCTGGCGCTCACCCCTCTGCTCGCGCACTGGCTGTCAGCTCGGCGCGGTTGAGGATGGCCCGGGTCCGCCTCCGGTAGCGCCAGACCTGGAACAGGCCGAGCGCCCAGAGCGGGTACTGCGTGCACATCGCCCAGTGGAAGGCGCTCGCGTCGTACGCGGTGCTGCTGCCGGGGGTCCGCCAGTCGAGGACCAGGCCGATGGCGACGACCAGGACGAGGCTGGCCGCGAACCCGGCCTGGTTGATGATCCCGTTGGCGCTGGCCAGCCGCTCGATCGGGTTGGACGTCCGGGCCAGGTCGAAGCCGATCATCGAGGCCGGGCCGCCGATCCCGACGACCTGGGTCAGCAGGACCAGCAGCCAGAACGGCTCCTGGCCCGGCCAGAGGAGCACCGCCGTCCACACCACGACGATCGACCAGACGATGGTCAGCACGCAGGTGGACCGGTGCCACGGGTGGCGACCGATGAGCCAGCCGATCGTCGGGCCGCTGTACATCACGGCCACCACGACGAGGCTGAGCAGCAGGCTGGCCCGGCCCTCGCTGAGCCCCTCGCCGCGCACCAGGAACGGGAAGCCCCACAGCAGCGTCATCGCCGTCGCGCTGAACTGGCACACGAAGTGCATCCAGAAGCCCAATCGGGTGCCCGGGTGCGCCCAGCTGGCGCGCAGGCTCTCGCGGACGGTCTCGAAGGTCAGCCTCGGGCCGCGCAGCACCCGGTCGTCCGGGGTGTCGTGGACGAAGACGGCCACCGCCACCGCCGCCCCGACGCTGACTCCGGCCGCGATCAGGTAGGCGTCGGTCCAGCCGAGGTGGCCCAGAGCCCACGTCATCGGCGCGGCCGCCGCGATGGCGCCGAGCTGGCCCAGGGTCCCGCTCAGCGCCGTGACGAACGGGACCCGCCGCCCGGTGAACCAGCTCGCCACCAGGCGCAGCAGGCAGATCCAGGTCATCGCGTCGCCCATCCCGACGAACAGCCGGGCCGCCAGCGCCTCGGCGTACGAGTCGGCCAGTCCGAAGCCGGCCTGCGCGAGCGTCAGCACCACCGCGCCGGTGAGCATCACGCTGCGCGGGCCGAACCGGTCCACCAGCAGGCCGACCGGGATCTGCATCGCGGCGTACACCAGCAGCTGGAGCATCGTGAACGTCGCCAGCTGGGCCGCACTGATGTCGAACCGCTCCGCCGCCGCCAGCCCGGCCACCGCGAGGCTCGAGCGGTGGAAGATCGCGAGGAGGTACGCCGCGAGCGCGACTCCCCACACCAGCCACGCACGCCTCACCGAGGTGACGGTATGCCTGTGCTCCGGGTCACTGCGGCCCCGGGCCTGCCGGGTGGACGGGGCGCCGGGTCACCGCCGGGTCAGCGCCGGCGCTTGCGTCTCCCACCGGGCAGGAACGCGGTGTTGATCTCGGGGCGCAGCCGCGACGGGATCGCCTGGTAGACGCCGAGCGCCCGGCGGAACGCCTCGGGCCGGGCGAGCAGCGCGAGCTCCAGCTCACGCCTGCGACGTCGGCCGGGCCGCGGGGGTCGGGCTGTCAGGGCCTCGCGAGCGCGTTCCTCGCTGCGGGCAGCCATCCCCGGTGATCGAGCCTGCCGAGACTCACTTCGTCGCCTCCATCATCTGGCGGAGCTCCTTCTTGAGCTCGCTGATCTCGTCGCGCAGCCGGGCCGCGACCTCGAACTGCAGCTCGGCGGCCGCCGCCTTCATCTGGTCGGTGAGGTCCTGGATCAGCTGGGCCAGGTCGGCCGAGGGCATCCCGGCCAGGTCGGCGGCGTGGGTGCCGGCGTCGGCGTCGCGCAGCCGCGGGACCGGCTGGCCCTGCTTGGCCTTGACCCCGCCGGCCCGGCCCTTGGCCTCGGTGCCGGCCCAGGTCTGGAGCAGCGCCTGGGTGGACTCGTCCTCGCGGGCCAGCATCTCGGTGATGTCGGCGATCTTCTTGCGCAGCGGCGTCGGATCGATGCCGTGCTCCTTGTTGTAGGCCTCCTGCTTGGCCCGGCGCCGGTTGGTCTCGTCGATCGCGGCCTCCATCGAGGGCGTGACCTTGTCGGCGTACATGTGCACCTCGCCTGAGACGTTGCGGGCCGCACGGCCGATCGTCTGGATCAGCGACTTGTCGGAGCGGAGGAACCCCTCCTTGTCGGCGTCGAGGATCGACACCAGCGAGACCTCGGGCAGGTCGAGGCCCTCGCGGAGGAGGTTGATGCCGACGAGCACGTCGTACTCCCCCAGCCGCAGGTCGCGCAGCAGCTCGATCCGCTTGAGCGTGTCCACCTCGGAGTGCAGGTAGCGGGTGCGGACGCCGGCGTCGAGGAGGTAGTCGGTGAGATCCTCCGACATCTTCTTGGTCAGCGTGGTGACCAGGACCCGCTCGTTCTTGGCGGTGCGCTCCTTGATCTGGTGGATCAGGTCGTCGATCTGCCCCTTGGTCGTCTTGACCACGACCTGCGGGTCGACCAGCCCGGTCGGCCGGATGATCTGCTCGACCACCGCCGGCGGGGTGTTGCCGCCGACCTTGTCGAGCTCGTAGTTGCCCGGTGTCGCGGAGAGGTAGATGGTCTGGCCGATCCGCTCGAGGAACTCCTCCCAGCGCAGCGGCCGGTTGTCCATCGCGCTCGGCAGCCGGAAGCCGTGGTCGACCAGGTTGCGCTTGCGCGACATGTCGCCTTCGTACATGCCGCCGATCTGGGGCACCGCGACGTGCGACTCGTCGATGACGAGCACGAAGTCCTCGGGGAAGTAGTCGAGCAGGCAGTTGGGCGCCGACCCGCGGCTGCGACCGTCGATGTGCATCGAGTAGTTCTCGATCCCGGCGCAGGAACCGACCTGCCGCATCATCTCGATGTCGTACGTCGTGCGCATCCGCAGCCGCTGGGCCTCGAGCAGCTTGCCCTCGCGCTCGAACCTGGCCAGCTGGTCCTCCAGCTCGAGCTCGATGCCGCGGATCGCCCGCTCCATCCGCTCGGGGCCGGCGACGTAGTGGGTCGCCGGGAAGACGTAGAGCTCCTGGTCCTCGGTGATCACCTCGCCGGTGACGGCGTGCAGCGTCATCAGCCGCTCGATCTCGTCGCCGAAGAACTCGATCCGGACCTGGTGCTCCTCGTAGACCGGGAAGATCTCGAGGGTGTCGCCCCGGACGCGGAAGTTGCCCCGGGCGAAGGTCATGTCGTTGCGGGTGTACTGCATCTGCACGAGCTGGCGCAGGATGCCGTCGCGGTCGTGCTCCTCGCCGACCTTGAGCCGCAGCATCCGGTCGATGTACTCCTGCGGGGTGCCCAGGCCGTAGATGCACGACACCGTCGCCACCACGATCACGTCGCGCCGGGTCAGCAGCGAGTTGGTGGCCGAGTGCCGCAGCCGCTCGACCTCCTCGTTGATCGAGGAGTCCTTCTCGATGTAGGTGTCCGTCTGCGGGACGTAGGCCTCGGGCTGGTAGTAGTCGTAGTAGGAGACGAAGTACTCGACCGCGTTGTCCGGGAACAGCTGGCGCAGCTCGTTGGCGAACTGCGCGGCGAGCGTCTTGTTGGGCTGCATGACCAGCACCGGCCGCTGCACCTGCTCGGCCACCCACGCGACCGTCGCGGTCTTGCCGGTGCCGGTGGCACCGAGCAGCACGACGTCCTGCTCGCCGCCGTTGATCCGCTTGGTGATCTCGGCGATCGCGGCCGGCTGGTCGCCCGACGGGTCGTAGTCGGCCTTGACCTCGAACGGCGCCACCCGGCGCTCGAGATCGGTGACTGGACGCATGTGTCGAGACTACGGTGGCCCACCGACAACACCCCGTGGAGGAGACGATGGACCCGGTCGACCGCCTGCGCGCCATCGCCACCGCCCTGCCCGAGGTCACCGAGAAGCTGAGCCACGGCGAGGTCTCGTTCTTCTGCCGCAAGCAGTTCGTGATGGTCGACGACCACCACCACGGCGCAGACCACCTGGCGTTCTGGTGCGCGGCGCCGCCGGGCGCCCAGGAGGAGCTGGTCGGCTCCGACCCGGAGCGGTACTTCCGCCCGCCGTACGTCGGCCACCGCGGCTGGGTGGGCGTCCGCATCGACCGTGAGCCCGACTGGAACGAGGTGGCCGAGGTGGTGCGGGACGCCTACCGCCAGGTGGCGCCGAAGCGACTGGTCGCCCAGCTCGACGCCCCTTGAGCGAGGGCAACCGTCGAGACCCCCGCAACGAGGGCTGGGAGCCGACCCTGCGGACATCTCGACAGGCTCGATGAGCGGTGGCCCGGCCCCAGCCCCGAGTCACCCGGCCGCGTAGGCACCCGCTCGACCACCGCCGGTCGAGCCTGTCGAGACCACCGCAACGAGGGCTGGGAGCCGACCCTGCGGACATCTCGACAGGCTCGATGAGCGGTGGCCCGGCCCCAGCCCCGAGTCACCCGGCCGCCTAGGCACCCGCTCGACCACCGCCGGTCGAGCCCGTCGAGACCACCGCAACGAGGGCTGGGAGCCGACCCTGCGGACATCTCGACAGGCTCGATGATCGGCGGCCCGATCCCAGCCCCGGCCCACCCGGCCGCGTAGGCACCCGCTCGACCACCGCCGGTCGAGCCCGTCGAGACCCCCGCAACGGGCTCGAACCGGACGCGTAGGCACCCGCTCGACCACCGCCGGTCGAGCCCGTCGAGACCACCGCAACGAGGGCTGGGAGCCGACCCTGCGGACATCTCGACAGGCTCGATGAGCGGTGGCCCGATCCCAGCCCCGGCTCACCTGCCACGAGGGCACCGGCCCGGCTACCGCCGGCTCGATGAGCGGTGGCCCGGCCCCAGCCCAGTCACCCGGCCGGTAGGCACCCGCTCGACCACCGCTGGTCGAGCCTGTCGAGACCACCGCAACAAGGGCTGGGAGCCGACCCTGCGGACATCTCGACAGGCTCGATGAGCGGTGACCCGGCCCCAGCCCCGAGTCACCCGGCCCGTAGGCACCCGCTCGACCACCGCCGGTCGAGCCTGTCGAGACCACCGCAACGAGGGCTGGGAGCCGACCCTGCGGACATCTCGACAGGCTCGATGAGCGGTGGCCCGGCCCCAGCCCCGAGTCACCCGGCCGGTAGGCACCCGCTCGACCACCGCCGGTCGAGCCCGTCAAGACCCCCGCAACGGGCTCAACCGGACGCGTAGGCACCCGCTCGACCACCGCCGGTCGAGCCCGTCGAGACCACCGCAACGAGGGCTGGGAGCCGACCCTGCGGACCTCTCGACAGGCTCGATGAGCGGCCGCCCGGTCCGAGCCCGGCTCACCCGGGTCCGGGACGGCTCACCCGGCGGTCGCGGGGGTTCACTAGATTGGCGGGGTGAGCGCGCGGACCGTCGAGAGGGTGCTGCGCTGGGTCCGGCGGACGCTGGCCGTGGTGTTCGGGGTCCCGATGGCGCTCGGGATCGGCATGAGCCTGGTCGACTCCTACCGCCGGCGGGGCAAGAAGCCCAAGCCGTTCCCGACCACGCCCCCGACCTCGGTCGACGTGGGCGAGGGCACGATCACGACGTACACCTTCGGCCAGGACCTGTACGCCGACATGCTGGCCGCGATCGAGGGCGCGCAGCGCCAGGTGCTGTTCGAGACCTACATCTGGAAGGGCGACGCGGTCGGCGAGCGGTTCAAGGCGGCGCTGGCGGCGGCGGCTGACCGCGGCGTCGAGGTCTACTGCATCTACGACGGCTTCGCGAACCTGGTCGTCTCGCCGCGGTTCAAGCGGTTCCCACCGTCGATGAAGGTGCTCCGCTACCCCGTGTACGGCGCCGGGTGGCGGTTCTTCGACCTGCGCCGGTACGGCCGCGACCACCGCAAGGTCCTGGTGGTCGACGACAAGGAGGCCTACGTCGGCGGCTACAACATCGGGGCGGCGTACGAGACCGAGTGGCGCGACACCCACGTGCGGATCACCGGCCCCGGTGTGGCCGACCTGCGCCGGGCCTTCGCGGACTTCTGGAACCTGCACCGCCGGCGCCGGTTCCGGGCCAGCGAGCGGCCGCTGCTGGTCGAGACCCCGAGCACGTGGGAGCCGCACATCCGGCTGCAGCGCAACGTGCCGCGCCTGTGGATGTTCCCGATCCGCGGCATGTACATCGAGGCGATCAACCGGGCCAGCACCAACATCTGGATGACCAGCGCCTACTTCATCCCGGACGCCGACTTCGTGGAGGCGCTCACCAACGCGGCCCGGCGCGGCGTCGACGTCCGCCTCCTGGTGCCGCTCAAGTCCAACCACGTCGTGGCGGACTGGCTCTCGCGCGGCTACTTCTCCCAGCTGCTCGGGGCCGGGGTGAGGATCTTCCGCTTCAAGGACGCGATGGTGCACGCCAAGACCTCGACCGTGGACGGCTCGTGGTCGACCGTCGGCACCGCCAACATCGACCGGCTGAGCCTCACCGGCAACTACGAGATCAACGTCGAGGTGATCGACCAGGGGCTGGCCAAGACCCTCGAGGACATCTGGACGGTGGACGAGTCCAACTGCATCGAGCTCACCATGGGCGAGTGGGAGGCCCGTGACCTGCACCGCCGGTTCACCGAGATGGTGCTCAGGCCGCTGCGACCGTTCCTCTGACCTACGCGGGGTCGGCCGGCGTCGCCACCGTCGGGGGCCAGCTCGGCGCGCCCAGCTCGCGCGAGACGTTGCGGGCCGCCTCCCGCAGCAGGGTGAGCACCGAGTCGGCGACCGGCTGGTCGCTGGCCGGCAGCACCACCGCGATGGCGGCGACCGCCTCGCCGTCGCGGTCCGCGACCGGTACGGCGATCGACGCCTCGCCCAGCACCGCCTCCTCGTCCTCGACGGCGTACCCGGTCGCCAGCACCTCGGCGAGCGTCTTCGCCAGCTCGTCGAGGTCGGTCACCGTCTCGCCGGTGAGGCTGCGCAGCGGCGAGGGGAGCGCGGCGTGGAAGTCCGGTCGGTAGGCCAGGAGCACCTTGCCCAGCGCGGAGGCGTGCGCGGGGATGGTCACGCCGGTCTCGGGCATCTGCCGGCTGCCGTCGGGCCGGGGCTCGTGGTGGATGACGATGACGTCGGCGAAGAACTCGACGCCGATCCGCACCGCGAGGCCGGTGCGCTCGGCCAGGTCGGCGCTCCAGCGCATCGCCCTGGCCCGGACGTCGAGGGTGTCGAGGTAGACGTTGGAGAGCTGCAGCAGCGTGGGTCCGAGCATGTACCGCTGACCGTGCGGCTCCTTGGCCACCAGGCCGTGCACCTGGAGCGACTTCACGATCCCGTGCACGGTCGAGGGCGGCAGCTCGAGGGCGGCGCCGAGCTCGCTGATGCCGAGGTGCCGCGAACCCTGGAGCGCGGCCAGCACCCGCGCGGCGCGGTCGATCGCCTGGATCACCCGACCCCACCTCCCCTGCCTCGCGAAACCGGAACCCGAGCATGACACGCCGACAGCAATATTCGCGAACACCCTTGACCTTCGGCATGTTTTCTGACAATTATTCGACATTGTCGAATGTGCTTCGCATCACACGGAAGGTCTCTGAGATGGATGAAAACACGCGGTGGCAGAAGCTCGCGGCCGAGTTCCTGGGCACCGCCTTCCTGGTCTTCGTCGGGGTCGGCTCGGTCCCGGCCCTCCTGATCGTCAACGACGCCAACGGGTCCACGTTCAGCGGTTCCGACCTCGGCATCATCTCGCTGGCGTTCGCCACGATCGTGGTCGTCACGGTCTACGTCTTCGGCTACATCAGCGGCAACCACATCAACCCCGCGGTCACCCTCGGGCTGGCTGCCACCAAGAAGTTCCCGTGGTCCGAGGTGCCGAGCTACCTCGCCGCACAGGTCCTCGGTGCCGTGGCGGGCGCGTTCGCGATCGTGGGGGTACTCGGCATGAAGGCCAGCGACATGGGCCTCGGCGTCGCGGCGTACGGCGACGCGATCCCGTGGTACCAGGCCGCGTTCGCAGAGTTCATCGGCACCTTCCTGCTGGTCTTCGCCGTCTTCGGCGTCATCTACCGCAAGGCAGCGCCAGGCTGGGCCGGCCTCGCCATCGGCATGGTGGTCTTCGCCGCGATCATCCCGGTCGCGCCCACCACCGGTGCGTCCATCAACCCGGCCCGGACCACCGGTCCGATGCTGGTCCAGCAGTTCCTCGGCGGCGACATCAGCTGGGAGCAGTGGCCGGTCTACGTCGGCGCCGAGCTCCTCGCGGGCGTGGCGGCGGCCCTGCTCTTCGGGTACATCGCGCACACCAAGCAGGACCATGCTGTCGAGACGGACGCCCCACCCGCCGAGGCTCCCGCCGCGGCCGTGCCTTCGGAGGTCTGAGTCGTGAAGAAGCTGATCAACAAGCCCGAGGACGTGCTGGCGGACGCCCTCAAGGGGGTAGCGGTCGCCCACCCGGAGCTCCGTGTCGACCACGAGCACCGGGTGATCTACCGGGCGCAGCCGAAGGCGAGCGGCCGGGTCGCGCTGATCTCGGGCGGCGGCTCGGGCCACGAGCCGATGCACGGCGGGTTCGTCGGCACCGGCATGCTCGACGCCGCCTGCTGCGGCGAGGTCTTCACCTCCCCCACGCCCGACCAGATGGTGGAGGCGACCACGGTCGTCGACCAGGGGGCCGGCGTGCTCCACATCGTGAAGAACTACACCGGCGACGTCATGAACTTCGAGATGGCCGGCGAGCTGGCGGCCGACTCGGGCGTCCGGGTCGAGACGGTGGTGACCGACGACGACGTCGCGGTCCAGGACTCCACGTGGACCGCGGGTCGCCGCGGCGTCGGCGTCACCGTGCTGCTCGAGAAGATCGTCGGCGCGGCCGCCGAGGAGGGCCGCGACCTCGACGCCATCCTCGAGCTGGCCACGCGGGTCAACGCCCAGGGCCGCTCGATGGGCATGGCGCTGACCAGCTGCACGGTGCCGGCCGCGGGCAAGCCGACGTTCGACCTGCCCGAGGACCAGATGGAGATGGGCGTCGGCATCCACGGCGAGCCCGGCCGCAAGCGGGTGCCGCTCGCCGGCGCCGCGGAGATCGCCGAGCAGCTCGTCGACCCGATCCTGTCCGACCTCGACTTCCAGGGCGGCCCGAGCATCGTGATGCTGAGCGGGCTCGGCGGGACGCCGCTCCTCGAGCTGTACCTCCTCTACGGCGAGGTGGCGGTGCTCCTGGAGAAGGCGGGCGTCCAGGTCGCCCGGACCCTGGTCGGCGACTACATCACCTCCCTCGACATGGCGGGGGCCTCGGTGACCGTGCTCAGGGCCGACGACGAGATGGTGCGCCTGTGGGATGCTCCGGTGAAGACAGCGGGCCTGCGATGGGGACTCTGACCGTGACCGATGCCGTATCCGTCGACCAGCTCGTGGCGTGGCTGTCGTCGTTCCGCGATGCGGTCCACGAGCACGGCACCTACCTCACCGAGCTCGACTCGGCGATCGGCGACGCCGACCACGGCACCAACCTCATCCGGGGCATGGACGCCGTGATGGCGGCCGTGGACGACGTGCCGGACGCCCCGAGCGAGCTGCTCAAGAAGGTCGGGATGACGCTGGTGACCTCGGTCGGCGGCGCGAGCGGCCCGCTCTACGGCACCTTCTTCCTCCGGGGTGCGGCCGCTGCGGGTGACGCGGGGGTGCTGGACGGGCCCGCGCTCCTGGCCGTGCTGCGCGCCGGGCTCGAGGGCATCGTGGCCCGGGGCAAGGCGGAGCCCGGCGACAAGACGATGTACGACGCCCTGGCACCCGCGCTCGACGCGTACGACGGCGCACTGTCGTCCGGAGCGGACGTCGTGGCCGCGGCCCGGGCCGCGGCCGACGCGGCCGCGGCGGGCCGGGACGCGACCGAGCCGATGCTCGCGCTCAAGGGGCGGGCCAGCTACCTGGGCGAGCGCAGCGTCGGCCACATCGACCCGGGTGCAGCGTCGTCCGCGCTGCTGCTGGCGGCGCTGGCCGACACGCTGGCCGCGGCCTGAGAGGGCGGACGTGATCGGGATCGTGGTGGTCTCCCACAGCCCTGCCCTCGCGGCGGCGGCCGTGGAGCTGGCGCACGAGATGGTGCACGGGGCCGGACCAGTCATCGAGGTCGCGGCCGGGTCCGGCGGTGGCCTCGGCACCGACGCCACCGAGGTGTCGGCGGCCCTGGCGCGGGCCGCCTCGCCCGACGGCGTCCTCGTGCTGATGGACCTGGGCTCGGCGGTGCTGAGCGCGGAGCTGTCCCTGGAGCTGTCGGCGCCCGCGTACCCGGTCCGACTCAGCTCCGCGCCCCTCGTGGAGGGCCTGGTCGCGGCCGTGGTCCGGGCCGCGGGGGGCGCGGACCTCGAGGTGGTGGCGCGCGAGGCCGAGGCGGCCCTGGCGCCCAAGGCCTCGGCCCTGGCCGAGCACGCGGCGCAGCAGGCCACTCACCACCCCGCACCACCGGCGGTCGCGGCCCTTGCGCCCGGACCTGAACCGGACGCCACGGTCCGGCTGACGCTGGTCAACCCGCTGGGGCTGCACGCCCGGCCGGCCGCGCAGATCGCCACCGCGGTGGGCGCGCTGGCCGCGGCCGTCGAGGTCGAGGTGGAGGGCCGCCGCGCTGACGCCACCAGCTCGCTGGAGCTGCTCACCCTCGGCGCCGGTCAGGGCGTCGAGATCACGGTCACGGCCACCGGCGCCGACGCGGACCGCGCCATCGCGACGGTCACGGACCTCGTCGTCGCCGGGTTCGGGGAGCTCGAGGCGAGCTGACCCGCCCCGGCTACGGCCCGGCGTCGTCGGAAGCCTCCGGCGCCTGCCGGAAGCCGGGTGCTATCCGCAGCGCGGGCGCCGGCGAGGGCGCCCCGACGCCGAGCGGCACCTTGTCCCCGCGGCCTCCTATCGCGTCGCACTCGGCCGCGAGCCGGCGCAGCCCGGCGGCGAGCGTCTGGGCCAGCTCCTGCTGGTCCTTGTTCGCGAACCGGTAGCCGGGCGCGGCGCCGAGGCCAGCGGCCAGGTCGTCGGCGTACCGGTGCTCGATCGCATCGGACATCGAGTCGATGGCGTCGGCGGTCAGCGCGAGCGAGCTGCGCAGCCGGACCCAGCGGTGGTTCTCCCACGAGACGGCGCGGGGCGTCGTCTCGGCCCGGTCCAGCGCGTCAAGTGCCTCGACGGGAAGCGGCTGCCCGGGCGGGGTCGTGTAGTAGGTCCACAGCCGCTCCCCGGCGCACCGACCGCGCTCGGTGAGCCGCTCCAGCACCTCCGGAGGCATGGCGAGGTTCATGCCACCCTCCTCGTCGGTGTGCGAGATGTGCACGATCCGATCGCGGTAGCCGGGGACCCGGGTCTGGGTGTTGTCCACCCAGTTCTGCATCGTCCGCACGATCGACCAGAGGAAGAGCCCCACGCTCTGGAGGCCCTTCCGCTCCGGCCAGTGCGCCCACCACTCCAGGATTCCGCCCGCGTTGGTGCGCGGCATCCAGACGTTCCGTCGCTCGTCCTCGCTCACCGGGTGGCACTCGTGGAACGGCCGCAGGTTGATTCCGAACGTCGGCCGCGACGGCAGGAGCGAGTCGAAGAACGAGATCGGGAAGTTGGAGGCGATGCCGCCGTCGGAGAACCACGACCGCTCGTAGGTCTCCGGCCGGCAGGCCAGCTTCGAGCGGTCGACGCTGTACAGCGGCACCGCCGACAGCAGCAGCGGGAAGCTGAGGCTCATCCGCGTGGCGACGACCACCGGCAGCAGGTCGGCCGGCGGCAGGGGCACCAGCCCGGTGGCGGTGCGCTCGGCGGGCGCGTGGGCCACGAGGTGGTCGACCACCCGGCCGGGGAAGAAGAGCCGGAACTCCTGCTCGTCGAAGCAGAACCTGCTGCCGAGGTCGTGGGGGAGCCGGTACGGGCGCCCCTCGGTGAGGTTGGTGGTCATCATCTCGAGGTTCACCCCGGCCGCCCGGAGGTCGCCGAAGGTGAGCAGACCCTCGGTGGTGCCGGCCAGCTCGTCGAGCTGGTCGGCCAGCCAGTCCGACAACGAGTCGCCGCCGTCGTACGACGAGGAGCCGGCCACGACGCCGTAGTGGTTCGCCTCGAGCGCCCGGCCACCGGTCAGGAGGACCGCGGCCACCGCCCCGAGGGCGAGCCCGAGCCCGGCGAGGACCAGGGCCACGACCACCCCGGCCCACGCCAGGGGCGACCCGGCCGCGCCCACCAGCAGGGCCACCGCGAGGAACAGCCCGGGCAACGCCGCGAGCACGGGCAGCCACCACCGCGGCGAGGCGAGCCCGGAGCCGAGCACCGCCGCGACCTTGCGCAGGGTGGACGTCCCCGGGGTCACCATGGTCACGAGCAGGGCGTGCTGCCGACGGGTCGTCGACGGCGGGCGGAACAGCCCGAGCAGGTGGTCGTCGCTGCCGAGCCACTGCGGCAGCCCGGCCAGCCCGTCGAAGCCGCTCCCCGGCCGGCCGGAGGCGCGCCCGGCCTCAGCGGCCGCGGCCGCGGCGGCCGCGATGGCGCCGGCCGAGGTGCCGCCGACGCTGCGCATCCGGTACTGCGTCGCGAGCTCGCACACCGCCAGCGGGTAGAGGACGCCGCTCGTGATCCCGCCCTTCATGACGACGTCGCACTCCCGGAGCCGGTCGCCGAGGTAGGTCCCCCGCTCCCGGAGCTCCGCCATCCTGGCCTGGTCCTGCACTGTCGAGGCGCTCACCGGCCTCACGCTCCCCGCGGGCCACAAGGGCGTCAAGGCGCCCCGTGGGCCGGCCGCCTCGCCGGTCAGGCCTCCAGCTGGGCGAGCAGCAGGTCGTTCCGATGGGCTCCGCGGAGCACGACCGCCCAGCCGCCGTCGTCGGTCGCCCGACCGCACGGCCTCGGCGAACGTCGCCGCTCGTCGCCGGGTCTGACGCAGGCCACGTTGAGGACGGTGCCGGCCGCCGTGACGACGCGACGCACCGGGCCGGCGGCACCGGCGTACTCCAGCTCCACGGCCAGCACCCTGGCCAGGGTGCGGCCCTCGACGGTCGCGGTGGCGCCGTCCGTGCCACCGCCGATGGTGTAGGTGAGGTAGAGCTCGGTGGCGGGTGCGAGGAGGACGATGCGCTGCGGACTGGTGCCCACCGAGTCGCGGTGGGCGAGCACCCGCCCGTCGAGGTCGCGAACGTCGAGGTCGGTCGCCTCGGCCGAACCCGGCACGAGCTCCGGGTCGCCGGTCGTGAGGCGCAGCTCGGTCACCGGCGTCGCACTGCGGAGCCAGGTCTCGACCTCGACCCGGCCGTCGGCGCCGACCTCGCTCCTCACGTACAGCCCCTTCACCGGCGCGTCCGGCGGTGCCGACGGCACGGCGGGCGCGATGGGGACCGGGAGCACCGCGGTCTCGGGGTGGTCCGCCCCGGGGATCGCCCGGACGCCCAGCAGCACCAGCACGACCACGACGGCCACCGCGGCCACCGCGGCCAGCGCCGCCAGTCCACGGGTCACGACCGGCTCCTGACGCGGTCCACGGGCTCGGCGATGACCACGGCGAGGTTCTGGTAGCCACCGCGGGCCGGGTCGTACGGCCCGGCGCAGGTGACCAGGGTGAGCCGGGGTGGTCCGTGGGGCGAGTGCAGCCAGGCCCGGGCCCCGATCGTGCCGCGCGGCCGGAGCCGGCGCTGGGTGATCTCGAAGGTCTGGCGCAGCCCCTTCGACCAGAGCTCGACCCGGTCGCCTGCGCGCGCGGTCAGCAGGGCGGCGAACGGTCCGAGGCCCTGGCTGCGCGAGTCGACGTGAGCGGCGACGAGGGTGCTGCCGAACGGGTCACCCAGTCTCGAACCGCCGCTCCACCAACCGGCCTCGTCGACGTCGGCCGGTACGTCGAGCACGCCGTTGTGCGTCGTACCGACCGTGCGGACGACGAGCCGGCTGCCGCCGGGAAGGCGGATCGCCGTCGGTGGCTCGGGCACCACGGACCCGACGCGTCGAGCCACCTGGGCTGGCGCCGCCGGTGCGGTGGCCGTCGATGCGGTGGCCGTCGATGCGGTGGCCGTCGATGCGTTGGCCGCCTCCGAGGGCCCCGCACGGGGACCCGAGGACCCGCCGACGGCGCAGCCGGCACCGCCCGCGATCCCCAGCAGGGCCGCGAGCGCTGCGAGCGCCCTCAGCGAGCCGTGAAGGTCCACACGCGCACCGGTCCGACCAGCCCCGCCGAGCCGGTGTCGATCTCGGTGGGCGCCTCGGCGGACGAGGAGGTGCCCTCGGTGGTGCGGACGATGACGTGCATCGAGCCGTCCTTGGGGTTCCCGACGGCGTAGACAGCGGTGATCGTGCCCTCCGCCAGGGTGACGTCGAGGGGACCGAGGATCGGCGCAGCGCTCACGCCGGCCGGCAGCAGGGAGACCTCGTGTGCCCCGGCCGCCACGTCGGCTCTGGCGAACTCACCGTTGGCGATGTTCGTGAAGACCGTCTGCCCGTCGACGACGACATCGGCGGGCGCGGTGGTCGCGGTGTGGGCCAGCAGCACCCGTGCCTTGCCCGGCGCGATCGGTTCGTCCGGAGTCGGGTAGATGCTGACCACCGGCGGCCCCCCGACCTCCGCGGGCCGGTGCACCACGACGTCGCTGGACCCGCCGGCCGTGACGTCGACCGTCGAGGTGACCTCCTGCGACCCGTCGGCGAAGGACACCTCGTGGCTCCCCACCGCCAGCTCGAGAGGACCGACGATGTCGCCCTCGGCGACGTCCTGCTGCACCTCGTCGCCGTCGACCGTGACCGTGACCGTGAGCTTCGGGACCGCCTGGACGATGGCGACCTCGCCCTGGGCCGCCGTGACGAGGGCCGCTCGTCGTGGCGGCGCTTCCCGGGCCGTGCCGGCGGCACTGCTGCCGGCCAGCGCGCAGGTGACGATCAGTGCGGAGGCCGCGACCGCGGCGCTGACGACGGTTGTACGCATGTGGAACCCCCCAGTTCGGCGTACGGGACTGACTGCATCCCATCGTCAAGGTAACCCGACAGGGCCCGGTCTAGACAGGGGTCATGCCAACTCGGTCCGCCGCCGCGCCAGCTGGTCGCGCTCCTGCTGGGTCGGGGCCAGCTCGAGCGCCCGGTCGAGCTGCTCGAGCGCCTCGGGGACGCGGCCGGCGCGGACGAGCAGGTCGGCCCGCGCCGCGGGCAGCAGGTGCAGGCCACGCAGCGCCGGGTGGTCGGCGAGCTCGTCGAGGGCGAGCAGCCCCCGCGCCGGGCCCTCGGCCATGCCGACGGCCACGGCCCGGTTGAGCGCCACGACAGGGGTGGGCTGCAGGGCGTAGAGCCGGTCGTAGAGGCGCTCGATGCTCCGCCAGTCGGTGTCCGCGGCGTCCGCGGCGCGCAGGTGCGCGAGCGCGAGGTCGGCCTGCAGGCGGTAGGGCCCGGGGAGCCGGCCGTGGAGCATGGTCAGGCCCAGCGCCTCCGCGACCGCCTCGCGGTCCCAGAGCGACCGGTCCTGGTGCTCGAGGGTGACCAGCCGCCCGTCGACCAGCCGGGCGTGGCGCCGGGCGTGCTGGGCCAGCATCAGGGCCAGCAGCCCGCGCGGCTCGTCCTCGTCGGGCATCAGGTCGACGACGAGCCGGCCCAGCCGGATCGCCTCGTCGGCCAGCTCGGGCGCCGCCGCGCCGGCGTACCCCTGGGTGAAGACGAGGTAGACGACGGCGAGCACGCCGTCCAGCCGCTCGGCCAGGTCGCGGGCCCCGGGGACGCGGTAGGGGATGGCGGCGTTCGCGATCTTCTTCTTGGCGCGCAGCAGCCGCTGGCTCATGGTCGACTCCTCGACGAGGAACATCCGGGCCACCTCGGCGGTGCTGAGGCCGGCCACCACCTTGAGGGTGAGCGCCACCCGGGCCTCCATCGAGAGCGCCGGGTGGCAGCAGGTGAAGACCAGGCGCAGCCGGTCGTCGGTCACGACACCGGGGTCCACGGCGGCCTCCTCTCCCGGCTCGTCGAGCTGCTGCTGGGCACCGAGCTCGGCGAGCTTGGTGCGCTCGGTGCCGGCCCGGCGGATCACGTCGAGGGCGCGGCGCTGGGCGGTCGTGGTCAGCCACGCCGCCGGGTTGCGGGGTACGCCGTCGCGCGGCCAGGTCACCAGCGCGCGCTCGGCCGCGTCGGCGACGGCGTCCTCGGCGAGGTCCCAGTCGCGGGTGGTGCGGATGAGGGAGGCGACGATGCGCAGGCGCTGCTCGGCCAGTGCCTGCGCGAGGGCCTCCCCCGGGTCGTCAGTCCTCGACAAAGGGACGCAGCTCCAGCCGGCCGCCCGCCGCCATCGGGTGCTCGGAGGCGACCGTGATCGCCTCGTCGAGGTCGGCGCACTCGAGGACGTCGAAGCCGACGATCCACTCCCGCGACTCGGCGTACGGGCCGTCGGTGACCAGCAGCTCGCCGTTGCGGCGGGTGACGCTGGTGGCGTCCTCGGCCATCCGCACCTGGTTGCCCATCAGCCGGACGCCGGAGCCGTCGTACTTGGCCACCCAGTCGTCGACGTCGAGCGTGCCGGTCGCGTCGGTGTCTGCCTCGTCGCGGCTGGGGTCGAGCGTGACGAGCATGAGGTACTTCATGGTTGCCTCCGTGGGTCGGTTGTCGCAGTACGACGAACGGGGCGCGCCGGATCCGACACCCTCACCTCCGCACCGGGAGGTGGGTGCGCGGCGCCATCCGGGGACCGTGCCTGGGGCGGCGGAGCCCGGCCGCGCCGACGAGCGCCGGGACCCGGCCTCGGTGCGGCCGCCACGGCTCGAGGAACTCCTCGAGCTGCGCGTCGTCGAACGGCGTCCCGGTCAGCGCCCAGCCGACGTCCTTGGCGACGTGGTAGTCGCCGAAGGAGACCGCGTCGGGGTCGCCGTGGGCCCGCTGGCGCACCTCGGCGCTCGTCCAGACGCCGACGCCCGGGGAGGGTGCGGAGCCTGCGATCGGCCTCCTCGTGGCTGCCGTGCGACGGTGCGCTCGAGGCTGTCGGCGACGCGGGCCACGGTGACCACCGCCCGGACTGCGCGCCGGGTCGATGTGCATCCGCAGCCACTCCCAGGACGGGACCTGGCGCAGCGTCTCCGGGGCCGGCTGGACCCAGAGCCGCAGCTCGCGACCGGGTCCGGGCGCACGCTCGCCGTAGCGGTGCACGAGCCGGCGGAACCCCGCGAACGCCTCCTGGCCGGTGACCTTCTGCTCGATGATCGCCGGCACCAGCGACTCCAGGACCAGGCCGCTGCGGCCCGGCCGGAGGTGGGGATGGTGCCGCCATGCCTCGGCCAGCACCGGGTGCCGCGGCTCGAAGCCCGACCAGTCGTCGTGGGCGCCCAGCAGCCCGGGCACCGACGTCGAGCGCCCACTCGGCGCCCTCGCCCCACGCCTCGGCGTGGACCTCGCCGTGGGCGTCGAGCGGGCGGATCGCGAGGGTCGCCGTCCCCTGGGGCGTGCGGATACCGCGCCAGACCCGCCCGTGGTCGTCGACGCGGTACGTCGGGTCGGCACCGCCGTGCCGCTGCTGGTCGAGCACGTTGCGGACCGGACACGGCCAGTCGGGTCGCCACACCCGCGCCCGTCCACCCGCCACGACACCGACCTTACGGCCGGGCACCGACCACTACGTTGCGGGCATGACGCTCCAGGTCGACGACCGCCACCGGGTCCGCACGCTGACCCTCGACCGGCCCGAGGCGCTCAACGCCTTCAACGAGGCGCTGTACGACGCGCTGGCGGACGCACTGCTGGCCGCGGCCGTCGACGACCCGGCGGTCGCGGTCGTGCTCCTGACCGGCAACGGCCGGGGCTTCTCGGCCGGCACCGACCTGCTCGAGATGCACCGGATCGCCACCGACCCGACGTTCGAGCGCGGCCGGCACGGCTTCCCCGGGCTGGTCGACGCCCTCGACGCGTTCCCGAAGCCGCTGGTGGTGCGCGGTCAACGGCATCGGGCTCGGCATCGGCTGCACGGTCCTCGGCTTCGCCGACCTGGCGTTCATGTCGTCCGAGGCCCGGCTCAAGTGCCCGTTCACCTCGCTCGGCGTGGCGCCCGAGGCCGCGTCGTCGTACCTCCTGCCGCTGCTGGTCGGCCGCCAGAACGCCGCCTGGCTGCTCCAGTCCTCGGAGTGGGTCTCGGCCGAGGAGGCGCTGTCGATGGGGCTGGTCTGGCGGGTCTGCTCCCCCGAGGCGCTGCTCGACGAGGCCCGGCGGCACGCCGAGGTGCTCGCCGCCAAGCCGATCTCGTCGCTGGTCGCCGTGAAGCGGACCATGACCGAGCCGCGGCGGGCCGGCATCGCGGCCGCTCGGGAGCGCGAGAACGCCGCCTTCGCCGAGCTGATGGGCGGTCCGGCCAACCTCGAGGCGCTCGCCGCGTTCGCCGAGGGTCGCGAGGCCGACTTCACCTCGCTGCCGCCCGGGTGGTGACCGTTTCCCGAGGGTCGACGGCAGTCCCGCCCGTCGTCGGGCACCGGAGCTGCCCCTAGGCTCGCCGCCATGGCGATCGTCTTCCCGAACGCGACCCTCACCCCGTCCAAGCGCGAGCTGATGGACGCCTGGCTGCCGACCCGGTCCGTGGTTCGACGGCAACGCCGAGCGCAAGCCGGTGGGCGCGTTCCGCTTCGACGACCCGGAGGGCCGGGTCGGGCTGGAGGGCTTCCTGCTCGGCGGCGAGGGGCTGCCGACGTACTTCCTGCCGCTGACCTACCGCGGCGCCGAGCTCGAGGGCGCCGAGGAGCACCTGATCGGCACCACGAGCACTCCGAGCTCGGCCCGCGGTGGGTGTACGACGGGTGCGCCGACCCGGTCTTCCTGCGGCGAGCTGACCCGGGCGATCCTGACCGGCGGGACCGGCGTCGACCACGAGTACGACCTCGGCCACGGCCCGGAGTCCCGGCCCACGAGCGCGCAGGTGCGCGGGCACCGGCAGCGCGGACGACGTACCGGAGGTCGACGCGGTCGGGTGCCACGACGAGGGCGCGCTCACGATCGTGAACGCCGGGCCGCTCGAGGTCGTGGTCGCCCGCGTCGTCGGCACGTACGTCGAGGCCGCCGAGACGCTCGCGGTGACGTGGAAGGGCGGGACGGACGTCGTGATCGCCGGGGTGCGGCCCGGCTGAGTCGGGAGGTTTCACCGCTCAGCCGGTGAAACCTCGTTAGGCGCCGAAACTTCTGCGCCTAAGGTCCAGTTTCACCGGCCAGCCGGTGAAACCTGACGCCGCGGAGGCCACCTCAGGTCAGGTCGTGGTCCATCTCCAGCGGCGCCAGCGTGCCGAGCGACTCGGCCACCACGACCAGGTCGTCGCCGTGGGCGAGCCGGAAGTCCTCGGGCGGGTTGACGTAGGACTGCCCCGACGCGGCTGACCGAGAGCAGCGTGGCGCGGTGCTCGGCGCGCAGCTTGGCCGACAGCTCGTCGACCGAGAGGCCGACGTACTCGTCGGGCAGCGAGACGCGGTAGAGCTCGGAGCCCTCGCCGCCGGAGACGATGTCGGTGACCAGGTCGGCCAGCCCCGGGTAGAGCGACGAGCGCGCCATCAGCCGCGAGACCAGCTGCGAGGAGACCAGGATCTCGTCGGCGTCGGCCCGCTGGAAGTGCTCGACGTGCGCCGGGTTGTTGACCTCGACGACGGTCCGGACCTGCGGCGCGAGCGACTCGATCGCCATCACGCAGAGGATCGACTTCATGTCGGCCTCGTTGGAGCCGTCCGCCGGGCAGACCACCGCGGCCTGGGCGTCCTCGATCGCCCGCGCGCTTGAGGTCGTGGGCCAGTCGTGATGTCGCCGCTGACGAAGTAGACGCCGTCGCCGGCCGGGTTCTTGTCGCTGTCGTGGATCACCACGATCTTGGTCGTGTACTCGTCGGTCGACAGCTCCTGGATCAGCTCCCGCGCGGTCGAGTTCCAGCCGCAGACGATGATGTGGTCCCGGTAACCCGAAGCACCCATGCCCTGGCCCTCCTTGAGCAGGTAGTCGATGAGGAACCCGACCAGGGCTCCGGTGAGCGACGCGACGATCGCGACGCCGAAGAGGACCAGCAGCCAGCTGATCGACGTAGCCGATCACCGTGGTGACCTGCGACGGACGTCGCCCGCACCCATGACGGTCGTGACCGACCAGTAGAGCCAGTCCGCGAACTCGCGGAGGAACTCGCTGAACGTGTCCCACTCGTGTCGCCGGCTCGTTGCGCTCGCTCACCGTCACCAGGGCGGCGGACGAGGACGCAGGAAGCCGACCAGCATGACGCCGACCCGGACGAAGAACGAGCTGTCCAGCCCGCTGGTCAGCCGCTTCACGTGGAAGGCGGCGCGGCGCAGGATCGGGATCGAGAAGAACGTCGTGAAGCGCGTGGGGATCAGAGCCATGTCGCCGGGGATCATCGCACCCCGCGACCCGCTCCGGACATGACCTGTCCGGACCATTCCGGTCCGGCCTGGGGTCAGGCGTGCGCCGCGTCCACCAGGTCGGGCGGGCCTCGGCCAGCACCTGCGTCGCGGTCCTCGGGCAGCACGAACCCCGCGGCGATCGCGGCGTCCGTCGCCCGCAGGTACGCCGCCAGGTAGGCGGCGCGGTCGGCGTAGCGGCGCGCGGATCAGTCGCGGGTCGGCATCGGCAGGGTGCTGCCGAACAGCTGGCAGAGGTACGACGCGCCGGCGTCGGTGTCGCCGCGCAGCAGCTCGACCGGGGCGTCGACCGCCGGGGTGCGGACCCCGCCGCGGGCGTTGCCGGCCTCGTCCAGCACGAAGCTCCCGCCGGCCACCTCGAGCCGCGCCGCCGTCGGGCGCCGGGTCGCCGCCGCGCGCCCAGTCGTCCAGGCGGCGCAGCGCGGCCCGGACGACGTACGCCTGCTGGCCGCGGTTGACCGGCCTCGGGCAGCCGAGCAGCTCCTCGAACTCGCCGATCTGGAACAGGTCCGCGTGCGCGGTGCCGGCGACCTCCCAGAGCCGGACGTAGGCCGAGTCGGGCTGCCGGGCCGGCAGGTAGTCGAGCAGCCCCAGCAGGTCGGTCTCGGTCTGGACCATGACCACCGGGACGTCGAGGTCGTCACGGACCGGCATCGGCGCGGTCGCCGCGGTACCGGCGCGGGTCGACCGCCGCGCCCGGCCTCGCCGAGCGGCATCGCGGCGCCGCCGCGGGAGTGGACCAGGAAGCCGCCGAAGACCGGCAGGTCGCTCGTGCACGTCGTTGACGAACGTGGTGAGCGCGAACGCCGACTGCGACTCCCCGACCGCCAGCCGGCACGTCGACGACCAGGTCCGACAGAGCGGCCCCGTCGTGTCCAGGGCGGCCGCGACGGAGGCGAAGATCGAGTAGCAGTAGGCGTCGCCCGGGTGCGCCAGCGCGGCGTACCGCTGGCGGCGCCTTGATCCCGGTCGGCGCCACCCCGTCGACACCGACCGCGGCGTCTCCGCCCTCGACGCCGACGTACTGCGCGGAGACCCCGACCCAGGCGTGGCCGCGGCGCACGACCTCGTCCGCCAGGTAGGTCCAGTCGGGCGCGGCGTCCGAGCCCGAGGAGACGTTGAGCCACTCCACGACCACGGTGCCGCTGAACGAGCCCGGCGCGGCCGGACGACGTACGGCGACCCGGGTCGCGTACGCGCGCCGGGTCGTGGCCGGCGTAGGACTCGGCGATGCCGCGGGCGACGTACTCGCGCTCGACGTAGCCCGACGCCCGCCAGGTCCGGGCCCGGGCCGGGCCGACAGCAGCCCCGACTCCGCCGGGCGGCAGCTCCTCGAACGTCGTCACGCGTCCGCGCGTCGGCCTTGGCGATGGTCTCCTCGACCAGGGAGTTGAGCCGGGCGCCGTTCGGCCAGCCGGCGTAGTGGCACAGGAAGATCACGATCTCGCGCAGCGCGGTCGTCGTCGAGATCGCCCGAGGCCAGCGCGGCCGGGACCTGGATCGCTGAGCACGTCCTGGGCGCCGGTGCCGGCCAGCATGCCGATCAGCAGCAGCCGGCGGTCGCGGTCGGAGAGGCCGGGCCGGCTCCAGATGTCGGCGAAGAGGTGGTCGGCGGTGTAGCGGAAGAAGTCGCCGGTCGCCGTCGGTCATCTCGAAGCCGTAGACCTCCTCCATCTTCTCCAGCCCGCGGCGGCGCTGCTCGGGGAGGTCGTCGAACTTGCTCATCTAGAGCCCCAGTCCCTTCGCCGAGCCGCTCGCGCGCGAGCTCGGCGAGCGGTACGTCGACGCCCAGTGTGTCGGCCAGCTCGATCGCGAACGACAGGTCCTTCTCCCCCAGCGCCCGCACGTGGTCGAAGACGCCCCACCAGAAGTCGTCCGCGGTCGAGCGGTGCGGTGGTGTCGCGGTACATGATCGCGCCCGGCCCGCCGGTGATCGCGTCGGTGTGCCGGACCACCTCGCCGAGCGCGACCAGGTCGAGGCCGGACGCCTCGGCCAGCCGCTGCGCCTCGGTCACCGCGGTGAAGGCGACGAAGTGGATCAGGTTGCGGGCCAGCTTCATCCGGGTGCCGGCGCCGAGCGGGCCGGCGTGCACGACCTTGGAGCCCATCCGCCTCGAGCACCGGCGCGGCCACGGCGTACGCCGTCCGCGGAGCCGCCGACCATGATCGCCAGCGAGCCGTCGGCCGCGCCCATCGGGCCGCCGCTGACCGGCGCGTCGAGGACGCGGAGTCCGCAGCGCCTCGAGCTCGGCCGGGCGTCGAGCGGCGCGACCGTGGAGTGCACGACCAGGACCGGCGCGTGCACCGGAGTCGAGCACCTCCGCCGCCACCGTCCGGACCTGGTCGTCGTCGCGGACCATCACGCAGAGCACGTCGGCGTCGGCCAGCTCGGCCACCGACGTCGACGGCGGTCGCTCCGGCGCGACCAGCTCGCGACCGGCTCGGCGCGACGTCGTACACGCGCAGGTCGACAGTCGGACGCGAGCCGCTGCGCCATCGGCTTGCCGATGTTGCCGAGCCCGACGAAGCCGACGCGTGTCATGACCGGAACGTCTGTCCGCCGTCGACCGCGATGATCTGGCCGGTCACCCAGGCGGACTCGTCGGAGAGCAGGAACAGGCAGGCGCCGACCATGTCCTCGGGCTGGCCCATCCGCTTGAGCGCCATCCCCTTCACCAGCTCCTTGGCGGCGTCGCCGGCCTGGGTGCGGGTCGCCGCGGTGTCGGTCGGGCCGGGCGCGATCGCGTTGACCCGGATGCCCATGCCCGCCGAGCTCGTGCGCGAGCTGCTGGGTGAGGCCGTTGACGCCGACCTTGGCCAGTCCGTAGAAGCCGGAGTAGAGGTACGCCGCGGTCGAGCTCTGGTTGACGATCGAGCCGCCGCCGCGCTTCTGCATCTCGCGGGTAGCGGCGCGGGTCATCACCAGCGCGCCGTCCATGTTCACCGACATGAACTTCCGGTAGTAGTCCCAGTCGACGCTGATCAGCAGGTCGAACTGCATGTCGCCGTAGATCGCGGCGTTGTTGACCAGCAGGTCGATGCCGCCGTACGCCGCGACCGTCGCCTCGACCATCGCCGCCGCCGACTCGGCCGACGACGACGTCGGTGCGCACGAAGAGCCCGCCGACGTCGGCGGCGACCTTCTCCCCCGCCTCGGCGTTGAGGTCGGCGACCACGACCGACGCGCCCTCGGCGCGCCAGCGCCCGCGCGTACGCCTCGCCGATGCCCTGCGCCGCGCCGGTGACGACCGCGACCTTGTCCTCGAATCTCATGGTGACTCCGTGTCGTCCGGTGGTTGAGGAGGGCGCGCAGCGACTGTCCTCGAAACCCCGTGACCGCCGGTGGCCGGTGCGCATCGCGTGCTCATGCCGGTTCCGCCATCGTCTTGGTCTCGAGGTACTCCTCGAAGCCGGCCACGCCCATCTCGCGGCCGACCCCGGACTGCTTGTAGCCGCCGAACGGCGCGTCCGGGCTGAACCAGACCCCGCCGTTGACCGCGAGGGTGCCGGTCCGGATCCGCCGCGCCACCGCCTTGGCGCGCTCGAGGTCGCCGGAGTCGACCGAGCCCGGAGAGGCCGTACGCCGACTCGTTGGCGATCCGGACCGCGTCGTCGTCGCCGTCGTGCGGGATCACCACCAGCACCGGCCCGAAGATCTCCTCCTGCGCCAGCCGGCTGGTGTTGTCGAGCCCGGCGACGACGGTCGGCTCGACCCAGAAGCCGTCCTGGTCGATGACGTGGCCGCCGGTGGCGAAGGTGCCGCCCTCCTCCTCGGCCAGCCGCAGGTAGGCCTCGACCCGGTCGCGCTGGGCCTGCGAGATCACCGGGCCGCAGATCGCGCCCGGGTCGGCCGGGTCCTTGGCGCCGATCGACTCCATGGTCGCGGCGGCGACCTGCACGGCCTCGTCGTACCTCTCGCGCGGGACCACGAGCCGGGTGGTGATCGCGCAGCCCTGGCCGGCGTGGATGCAGGCGGTGAACGCCGTCGCGCCGGCCACCGCGGCCACGTCGGCGTCGTCGAGCGCGATCGCCGCGGACTTGCCGCCGAGCTCGAGGAAGACCCGCTTCAGCGTCGGCGCCGCGGCGGCCATGATCGCCCGGCCGGTCGCGGTGGAGCCGGTGAAGGACACCATGTCGACCCGCGGGTCGGTGGTGAGCAGCGCGGCGACCGCGTTGTCCCGCGGGGTGACGACGTTGAGGACGCCCGGCGGGCAGGTCGGTGTGCTCGGCGGCCAGCCGGCCGAGCTCGCAGGCCAGCCAGGGCGTGTCCGGCGCCGGCTTGAGCACGACCGTGCAGCCGGCGGCGAGCGCGGGGCCGACCTTGGCCAGGTTGATCTGGGTCGGCACGTTCCACGGCGTGATCGCGGCGACCACGCCGACCGGCTCGCGGCGTACGGTCCGCCGGCTCGGGATCCCCATCGGCGCGGCGACGCCGAGGTCGGTCTCGTACTCGTAGGCCTCGGCCAGGTCGGCGACCCAGCGCAGCCCCTCGACCGGGACGTCGAACCCGGCGGCGGTCTGCATGAACGTCGGGCATCCCGACCTCGGCCGTGGTCAGCGCCCTGAACGTCGTCCGCGTGGTCGAGCAGCGCCTGGTGCAGCTGGCGCAGGCAGCGGACCCGCAGCTCGACGTTCGTCGACCAGTCGGTCTCGTCGAAGGCCCGCCGGGCGGCCGCGATCGCGGCGTCGACGTCCGCGGCGGTGGCGTCGGGCGCCTGGCCGATCTCGGCGCCGGTGGCCGGGTTGAGGATCGGGTACGTCGCGCCGTCGCTCGCCGGGACCAGCTTGCCGTCGATGCAGCAGCTGTGCCGGCGGCGTGGTCACGTGGCCGACTCCTGGGTGACGTACTCGCCCGCCTCGACCGGCGGCGGCCACAGCGTCGAGGGCAGCTCGTCGTAGGTGTAGTGGCCCGGGCTGCTCCTTGCCGTTGACGCTCATCCGGTCGAGCAGCCCCTGCGGGCGCCTTGCCGGAGCCGGCGATCGCGAGGAACGTCGTGGCCGTCGAGCCGAGGTCGAACCAGTCGCGCTGCCAGGCGAACTTGAGGCTCCCGTCGGCCTGCCGCTCGACGCCGAACCACGAGCCGCCGATGCCGAGGATCTCGTACTCCTGGCCGGTCGCGTCGTCGGTGATCCCGGACTTCTGCTTCCAGAAGCCGAGCACCATCCCCTTGGCCTCGTCGACCATCGTGCACTGGTAGTCGTAGTGCCAGCCGTCGAGGCCGGCCATCTCCTGGCCGATGGCGCAGGTCGCGGATCTCCTCGCGGCCGACGGCCATGAAGTGCTCGTCGGGGGTGTACATCCAGCCGTACGTCGCGTCCTCGGCGTACCAGTCGGCCATGATCGTCCAGTCGCCGATGCGCTCGGCCTCGCGGTTGACCTCGAGCCAGGTCTCCCAGAACTCCTCGATCTCGGCGCGGGTGATGCTCATGCAGCTCTCCTCGATGCTCTCGTCGATCGACAGCGCCATGGCTGGGCAGTAGCGGACGGCGGCCTCGACCTGCGGCCGCAGGGACTCGTCGGGGTGCTCCTGCGAGGACGCACGACCTGGTCGGCGTCCTCGTCGAAGCCGAACACGTCGGGCGCCTCGCCCTGGCACATCTGGTGCCCCTGGCACAGGTCGAGGTCGGCGACCACCCTCATCGGACGTCGCCCCGGGTGCGACGCCGGCACGGGTGCAGGCACCGGTCAACCGGTGACTTGCGCTTCTGCAGCGAGGTTGCGCTGCAGAAGCGTCTCGAAACCTCGCGTTAACCGGTGACTGCGACACCGACCCACGGTCATCGCGCGCCGCCTCCGGTACCGGACCCGGCAGGGCTGCTCGAGCTGGATCACCATCTTGGAGGTGTCGTCGCGGTAGGCCTCGGACGGCTGGGCCATCTCGAACTCGTAGTCGCGCAGGATCACCGAGAAGATCGCCTTGAGCTGCATCATCGCGAACGCGTTGCCGACGCAGCGGTGCTTGCCGGCGCCGAACGGGATCCAGGTCCAGCGGTTCTGCAGGTCCTCCTGGCGCGGGTCGAGGTAGCGGCCGGGGTCGAACAGCTCCGGGCTCGGGGAAGTCCTCGGCGATCCGGTTCGAGACCCGCGGGCGACGCGGCGACCATCGTCCCGGGCGGGATGGTGTGGCCGGCCAGCTCGATCTCCTCCTGCGACCACGCGCAGCAGGATGATCAGCGGCGGGTGCAGCCGCAGCGTCTCCTTGAGCGCCGACTCCAGCCGCGGGATCGACCGCAGCGCCTGGAACGAGATCTCCGCGCCGTCGGCGTAGAGGTCGTCGAGCTCGGCGACGACGTCCTTCATCACCTCGGGGTGCCGCATCAGCTCGATCAGCGCCCACGCCGCCGTGCCGGACGAGGTGTGGTGGCCGGCGAACATCATCGAGATGAAGATGCCGGTGATGTAGTCGGCGCTCATGTCGATCGAGATGAGCACGTCGAGCAGGTCGCGCTCCTCGCGCGGCACCGTGCCCGCGCGCCTTGCGCCGGTCGATGATCCCCTGCACCAGCGCGACCAGCTGCCTCGCGGGCCGCGTCGCGGCGGCGGAACGACTCGATGTCGGCGTACGGGTCGACGTACGCGATCGCGTCGGTGCCGCGCTCGAGCTCGTGGTAGTGCTGGGCGAACGACGCGTCGAGCTCCTCGCGGAACGGCTTGCCGATCAGGCACGACGGACGTCGTGTAGATCGTCAGCTCGGCGAACCAGTCGAGCAGGTCGATCTCGCCCTCGTCGCCCCACTGGTCGACCATCCGGTTGATCTCGGCCTCGATGGTCTGCGCGTGGCCGCGCATCATGTCGCCGCGGAGCGCCTGGTTCTTCAGCATCTGCTGGCGCTCCTCCGGGCGAGGCGTCGAAGACCACGCCCTTGCCGAAGATCGGCGTCATGAACGGGTACGCCGCCGCCTGGTCGAGCGTCGAGTCCGGCGCCCGGAAGAACTGCTCGTTCGCCTCGGCGCCGGAGACCAGCACGACGTCGCGGTCGGCCAGCCGGAACCGGCCGATGTCGCCGCACTCCTCGCGGACCCGGTGGAACAGCCCGATCGGGTCGACCCGCATCTCGGCGAGGTGGCCGTAGCCGTCGTCGGGCACGGCGTAGGAGACCTCGCGGATCGGCTCGACGCTCATCGCGTCCTCCACCGGTGCCTCGGGGTTGACCTCGACCAGGTTCAGGTGGACGCCGCGCGGCGCGCTCACGACCGTGGTGATGGCGTCGGCGATCGCCGCGCGGCTTCATGAAGTGGCGGGTGCCGGGCCAGCCCGAACCGCACCCACTGGTTGAGCACGAAGGCCGCCTCGTCGGCGTCCCAGTCGCTGCCCATCTCGCTCCAGGTCGGGCCGGGCCGGACGACGCTGACGCGCGGACGCCGGTGCCCTCGAGCTCCATCTGCAGCGAGCGCGACCAGCCCCTCGAGCCCCCACTTGCTCGGCGGAGTAGGCCGCCATGAACGGCCGCGGCGCGGACGGCCACGTCGGAGGAGACGAAGACGATGTCGCCGCGGCGGCGCTCTGACCATCGCCGGCACGAAGGCGCGGACCAGCCGGTGCGCACCGACCACGGTCAGGTCGAGCTCGCGGGCGAACCGCTCCGGGTCGACCTCGACGAGCGTGCCCGGGTGCGACCGAGCCGGCGTTGCTGACCAGCACCTCGATCGTCGCCGAGCTCGGCCTGCACCGCCTTGGCGAACGCCGCGACCGAGTCGTCGTCGGTGAGGTCGAGCGGGTGCGACGACGGCCTCGCCGCCGGCCGTCGCGGATCCGGGCGGCGACCTCCTCGAGCTTGTCGGTCCGGCGGGCGCCGAGCGCGACCGGGAAGCCGGCCGCGGCCAGCGCGCAGCGCGGTGGCGGCGCCGATCCCGGACGACGGCGCCGGTGACGACGGCGGGCCGGCGGTCGGGCTGGTCGTACTTGCTCGCTCATCAGCGCACCTCCACCCGTCGTCGGGACCGACGCGAAGCCGCGGACGTTGACCGAGTGCACCCGGACGCAGCGGTCGTGGTCGACCTCGACGGCCCGGACCCGCTCGACCAGCGCGGTCAGCGCGATGCGCGCCTCGAGCCGGGCCAGGTTGGCGCCGAGGCAGAAGTGCCGGCCGCCGCCGAAGGACAGGATCCTGGCCAGCTCGTCCGGGTCGCGGAAGATGTCGTACTCCGTCGGGCCGGCTGAAGACCCGCTCGTCGCGGTTGGCCGAGCCGAGGCAGAGCAGCAGCTTCGAGCCCTGCGGCGCGACCCGCCGTGCAGCTCGACGTCGCGCAGCAGGTAGCGGGCGAGCAGCTGGCTCGAGGTGTCGTAGCGCAGCGTCTCCTCGACCCACGGGCACGACGAGCTCGGCGTTGTCCGGGTCCGCCGAAGCACCTTCGCCGAGCTGGTCCGGGTGGCGGGTCAGGTGGAACAGCGCGTGGCCGAGCAGCTTGGTGGTGGTCTCGTTGCCGGCCACGACCATGAGGAAGAGGAAGGCGATGACGTCCTCGTCGCTGAGCCGCTCGCCGTCGACCTCGGCCTCGATCAGCGCGCTGGTCAGGTCGTCGGTCGGCTGCTTGCGCCGCTGCGTCGACCATCGTCCTGGTAGTAGACGACCAGCCACAGCGACGCCTCCATGCGCCGGCGGCGGCACGTCGTACACGCCGTCCTCGCGGTGCACGACGATGTCGGCCTGGCGGCGCACCTCCGCGCGGTCCTCCTCGGGGACGCCCATCATCTCGGAGATGACGTCCATCGGGAGCTTGCCGGCGAAGTCGGTGATCCAGTCGAAGCTGCCCATCTCGAGGCACTCGGCGAGGTAGCGGTCGGTCAGCTGCCTGGATCCGCGGCAGCAGGTCGTGCGACCCGGCGCGGGGTGAAGCCGCGGGAGACCAGCGACGCGCAGCCGCTTCTGGCGCGGCGGGTCCATGCCGAGGATCGACATCACCTTGTGCGCGTCCGGTCCCCAGGCCGACTCCTCGATCGCGACGCCCCAGGAGTTGGAGTAGGTGCCCTCGGTGCGGAAGCGCCTCGGCGATGTCCGCGTGCCGGGTCAGCGCCCAGAGGTCGAGCGTCGGGGTTGTGGTGCAGCGGCTCGTGCTCGCGCAGCCGGGCGTAGACCGGGTAGGGGTCCTCCTGGAACCCGTAGTCGTACGGGTCGAGCGCGATCGGCTCGGCTGGTGAGGGTCATGCGTTCCCCCTGAGGATCGTGGCGATCACCGCGTCGAGGCGGTCGGCGAGGTCGTCGTACGAGATCAGCCCCATGCCGGTCTGCAGCAGGGCGCCGGTGAGGGCCAGGGTCAGCGCGTCGAGGAGCTCGGGCGTCCGCGTCCTCGCCGAGGGCGCGCCCGGAACCGGTCGACGATCTCGGCGCCGATGACGACGCGGAGCCGCTCGACGTCGGGGTCGGTGCCGAGCAGCGCGTGGTTGGCGGCCGCGGCGAGGTGCGGCTTCGCGGCGAGCACCGCCGGCGAGGTGCGGGTGACCGCGCTGACCCGCTGCGAGCGGCGTGCGCCCGGTGATCTCGACCGGGTGCTCGAGCAGCACCTTGCGGTGGAACAGCTCGGCGAACAGGTGGTTGCGCGAGCCGAAGTAGGTGTACGCCGTGGCCGGCGACACCCCGGCCCGGCCGCGCCACGGTGCGGATGGTCAGCGCCTCGGGGCCGACCGTCGGCGAGCTCCTGCTCCGCGGCGTCGAGCAGCCGCTCGACGGTCTCGGCCTGCCGGGCGTTCAGCCCCTGCCGCGGCGGGTGGACACCTGACTGGACACCTGTCCAATCTAGAACGTGTTCTCGTTCTGGGTCAACCCAGGGGCCGCTCCACCGACGCCGGCGGAGAGCAGGAGCAGCCGGTTGAGCAGGTCCGCGGCCCGGGCGACCTCCTCACGCTGACCGCTGACGAGCAGGTCGAGGAGCAGTCCCCGGGCAGCGCCGAGCGCCAGGCGCGCATGGGTCTCGGCCTGATCGGCGGGGATCCCGATCGCGCGGCAGAGGTCGGTGACCGAGGGCAGCCACGCCGCGATGAGCTCGTCGCGGAGGGCGGCGGCGTGCTCCTTGCCCTGCATGGCGTTCGCCGCGAGCTCGAAGAACAACGGGCCGTAGCGCAGCGTCGCCTCGACCGTCTCCTCCCAATACCTCGCGGCGGCCTCGAGTGGCGGCAGGTCCGTGTCGTACGTCGCCGTCATCAGCGCGCGCTGCCGGGCCTCGACCTCCCGGGTCACCTCCGAGAGCAGGCCCTCCCGGGACCCGAAGTGATAGATCAGCATCCGGTGGCTGGTGCCCAGCGCCTCAGCGATCCCCCGCAGGCTGGTGTCCCCGATGCCGTGGCGGCCGAAGTGGTCGACAGCCGCCTCGAGCAGGCGCTCGCGCGGCGTCGCACCGGCCAGCTCAGCGGCCCGCTGCGTCACGCGGCGGGCGTGCGGATGACGCGCTTGCCCAGGCTCTCCGCCTCGAGCTCGATGTAGCGCTGCGTCAGGCGACCCCACACGATCCCGGCCACGACGCCCATCGGGCCGGTCTGCTCGATGCTGAGAGTGACCTCGGTGCCGTCGGCGTCGGGGACCACCTCGTGCCGAGCTATCGTCCTCAGCCCCGGCCCCGTGGCCTCCCAGGTGAAGCTCTGGCCGTCGACGACTTCGGTCACCTCCCACACCGCGCGGGGCAGCTTGGGCTGGCGGACCTCGGCCCGCGAGCCGACCTGGAAGGGACCGTCCTCGAGGCGCTCGACGCTCTTGATCGTCGGCGTCCACTCCGGCCAGCGAGCGACGTCGAAGAGAACGTCCCACACCCGCTGGACGGGTGCGTCGATGTGTCTGGTGGTCTGGAAGAACCTCGGCATGTACCAAATGGTACATGTCTCAGATGCTCAGCGCCAGCACCACCGCGCCGGAGGTGAGCACCAGCGCCGGCGGCAGCCGCTGGCGCGCCGCCCGCTCGTGGAGGACGAAGGCGCCGAGCAGCACGCCGAACGCGATGCTCAGCTCCCGCAGCGCCGCGACCGCGGCGAGCGCGCCGCTGGTCTGCGCGAGCAGCACCAGGCCGTACGCCGCCATCGAGACCGCTCCTCCGCCGAGGCCCGCCAGGGCCTGCTTCCGGGCCAGCCCCGGCAGCCGCCGTCCGCGCCGGGCGACGGCGACCATCGGCACCACCCACGACTGGAGCAGGAACAGCCAGCCGGCGTACGCCAGGACCGGGGCGCCGCCCGAGACGGCGTACCCGTCCACCACGGTGTAGCCCGCGATCGCGACACCGGTGCCCAGCGCGGTGGCGATGCCGGCGCGGTCCCGGACGGACAGCGGCGGCCCGGCCAGGGTGATGCCGACGAGGCCGACCACGACCAGGCCGACACCCACGACCACGTCGGGGCCGAGCGGCGCGCGCGGCAGGAAGATCGACACCACCGCGGTGAGGGCCACGCCGGTGCCGCGCGAGAGCGGGTACGCGCGGCTGAGGTCGGCCTGCTGGTACGACGCGAGCAGGAGCACGAAGTACACGACGTGGATCGCGGCCGAGGAGGCGACCAGCGCGAAGTCGTGCGCGTCCAGCAGCGGCTGGGTGAGCACGACGACCCCGCCGATGACGAAGGTCGCCGTGGAGATCAGCGCGAACCCGACCAGCCGGTCCGCGGCCGTGTGCGCGATCGCGTTCCACGCCGCGTGGAGGACGGCGGCCGCCAGCACCAGCACGACGACGAGGGGTCCGGGGTCGAGGTGCACAGGGCACCCTACGATCGGGGCTCGCTCCCCCGGAGACCCAGCCGTCGTCGCAGGAACCTGCGCTCCCGCTCGTCGGTGGCGAGCGCCAGCGCTCGCTGGTACGCCGCGCGCGCCTCCTCGGGGCGGTCGAGCCGGCTCAGCAGCTCGGCCCGGGTCGAGTGGAGGTACTGGTAGCCGTCGAGTCGCTCGGTGTCGAGGGCGTCCACCAGCGCCAGCGCCCGCCGCGGGTCACCGGCCTCGGCGATCGCGACCGCGCGGTTGAGCTGGACCACCGGAGACCCGGTGCGCTCCGCCAGCTCGGCGTACAGCGCGGCGACCTGTGGCCAGTCGATCGGGTCGCCGGCCTGGAGCACGGCCATCGCGGCCTGCAGGGCGTACGGACCCCGGCCGGCGATCGCCCGGTCCGCCAGGGCCCGGGCCTCGGCGAGCTGCCCGGCGTCCCAGAGGGACCGGTCCTGGTCCTGCAGCAGCACCAGGTCGTCGCCGTCGGTGCGGGCCGCCCGGCGCGCGTCGTGGGCGAGCATGAGGGCCAGCAGGCCGCGGACCTCGGGCTCGTCCGGCATCAGCGCGAGCAGGATCCGGCCCAGCCGGATCGCCTCGGTCGCGAGGTCGACGCGGCCGCCGTACCCCTGGTTGTAGACGAGGTAGACGACCGTCAGCACGACGTCGAGCCGGTCGGGCAGGAGGTGGTCGGGCGGCACCCGGAACGGGATCCCGGCCGTGGTGATCTTCTGCTTGGCCCTGGTCAGCCGGCGCTTCATGGTCTCCGGGGGCACGAGGAACGCGGCCGCGATCTCCTCGGTCGAGAGGCCACCGACCGCGCGCAGCGTCAGCGCGACCTGGGCCTCGCGGGCCAGGGCCGGATGGCAGCAGGTGAAGAGCAGCTCGAGCCGCTCGTCGGGGATGGTGTGGCCGCTGAGCTGCCGCTCCAGGTCGTGGTCCACGGGCGCCACCTCGGCGGGTCGGTCGAGCAGGGGGAGCTTCGCCTCCAGCGTCCGCCGCCGCCGGAGCCGGTCGATCGCTTCGTTGCGGGCGGTGCGCACCAGCCAGCCGGCGGGGTTGTCCGGTACGCCGTCGCGCGGCCAGCGCTCCGCGGCGGTCGCGAAGGCGCTCTGGACGACGTCCTCCGCGAGGTCGAAGTCGCGCAGGAACCCGACCAGGGAGGCGAGGACCCGGCCCCACTCCTCCCGGAAGACCCGGTCGAGAGCGGGGTCGGGCTCGCGGTCGATGTGCGGCCCCCGCTCAGTGCGGCGGCAGGGCGAACGGGCGGACCTCCACGGCCCCACCCATGCGCGCGGCGGGAACGCGGCCGGCCACCTCGAGCGCCCCGTCGAGGTCGTCGGCCTCGATCAGGTAGTAGCCGGCCATCACCTCCTTGGTGTCCGCGAACGGCCCGTCGGTGACCAGCGCGGCGCCGTCGGCGACCCGCACGGTGCTCGCCATCTCGGCCGGAGGTCAGGTGGCCGCCGCCCCACACGCGGGGGTCGTCGCGGATCGCGAGGTACTCGGCGGTGACGGCCGCACGCTCGCTCGTCGGTGTCGCCGTCCTGGGCGTGCGGGTCGGTGTAGATCAGCAGTGCGTAGTGCACGGTGGACTCCTCGGTGTCGGTGTCGTCTGACATCTTCTTGACGAACGGGACCCGCCTGCCGGGACACGCCTCGCGAAGGGATCTCAGACCATGCTGCTCGCCGACCTGGTCGCCACGTCCACCGAGGTCGCCGCGACGCGGTCGCGCAAGGCGAAGGTGGCGGCGTTCGCCGAGCTCCTGGCGCAGGTCGCGTCCGCCGCCCGAGACGAGATCGAGACGGTCACGTCCTACCTCGCCGGGTCCCTGCGCCAGCGGCGGACCGGCCTCGGCTGGCGGTCGGTGCAGTCGCTGCCCGCGCCGGCGGCGGAGCCGACGCTCACGGTCGCTCGAGGTGCACGAGGCCTTCGACGACATCGCGGCGCTCTCCGGCTCCGGGTCCCAGGCGGCGCGGGCGGCGGCCACCGCGGAGCTGTTCGGGCGCGCCAC
The DNA here is from genome assembly GCA_963791175.1 of uncultured Actinomycetota bacterium. GTDB lineage: Bacteria > Actinomycetota > Actinomycetes > Propionibacteriales > Nocardioidaceae > Nocardioides. The sequence goes on along the minus strand of CAWBRC010000001.1, from coordinate 1,615,204 downwards.
CGCCGAGGAGCAGCCCTGGCTGCGCGGGATCGTCACCGGCGAGGTCCGCCAGGGCGCGCTCGACTCGCTGGTCCAGGAGGGGCTGGCGCCGGGCGGGCTCGGTCCCGCTGGCCGCCGTACGCCGCGCCGCGATGATGGCCGGCTCGACCGTCGCCGTCTCGACCGCCGCGCTCGTCGGTGGCGAGCCGGCGCTGGCGGAGTTCGTGCTCCAGGTCGGCCGGCCGGTGCTGCCGATGCTGGCCTCCAGCGCGACGACCGTCGAGGCCGCGATCGACAAGGCCGGCGGTGGACGAGGTGGCCGTCGACACCAAGCTCGACGGCATCCGGATCCAGGTGCACCGCGACGGACGACGAGGTGATCGTCGCGACCCGGTCGCTGGAGGACATCACCGCCCGGCTGCCCGAGGTCGTCGCGGTGGCCCGGTCGCTGCCCGGCTGCGACGGTTCGTCCTCGACGGCGAGGTGCTGGCGCTCGACGACCACGGCCGGCCGCGACCGTTCCAGGAGACGGCGTCGCGCACGGCGATGACCGAGGGCGTCCACCTCACGCCGTACTTCTTCGACCTGCTCCACGTCGACGGCCGCGACCTGGTCGACTCCCCCGGCTCCGAGCGGCTGGCCGCGCTCGCACGGGCTGGTGTCCGAGGAGCACCTCGTCCCCCGGCTGGTCACCGCCGATCGTCGCCGAGGCCGAGGCGTTCGCCTCCCGGGTGCTCGAGCTCGGCCACGAGGGCGTCGTGGTCAAGAACCTCGCCGCGCCGTACGACGCCGGCCGCCGCGGCTCGGCCTGGGTCAAGGTCAAGCCGGTGCACACCCTCGACCTCGTCGTGCTCGCGGTCGAGTGGGGCTCGGGCCGCCGCGCGCGGCTGGCTCTCCAACATCCACCTCGGCGCCCGCGACGCACGACTCCTTCGTCATGCTCGGCAAGACCTTCAAGGGCATGACCGACGAGATGCTCGCCTGGCAGACCGAGCGGTTCACCGAGCTGGCCGTCGACCCGGCGGCGGTCCGCGACCACCACGTCGTCCGCGTCCGGCCCGAGCAGGTCGTCGAGATCGCCTTCGACGGCCTCCAGCGCTCCACCCGCTACCCCGGCGGCATGGCCCTGCGGTTCGCCCGCGTCGTCCGCTACCGCGACGACAAGACCGCCGACCAGGCCGACACCATCGAGACGGTCCGGGAGGTCTTCGGACGCTGACATTTCTATTGCAAGACTTCTTTCGAAAGATTACCTTCGATAGATGGCTACCCCTCATCGCCGCCTCGAGGACCCGCGTGAGCTCACCGCGCTGGCGCACCCGGTCCGGATGGCGATCATCGAGCACCTCTCGATCTCGGGCCCGCTGACCGCGACCGAGCTGGCGGACCGGCTGGACGAGACTCCGGCCAACTGCTCCTGGCACCTGCGCAAGCTCGCCCAGCACGGCTTCGTCGAGGAGGCCGAGGGCGGCAAGGGCCGGCAGCGGCCCTGGCGGGTGCCCGGCCTCGGCTTCTCCTACGGCGACGCCGAGGGCACGGCGACCGCGGAGACCCGCCGCGCCGCGGAGGCCCTGGCCGACCTGACCATGGGCCGCGCCCTCGACCGGATGCGCGAGGCACACCGGCGGATGGAGGACGAGCCCGCGCCGTGGCGGCACGCGACGAACGGCGGCGAGTACATCGCCTGGCTGACCGCCGAGGAGCTCGCCGAGGTCAACCAGGCGCTGCACGACGTCATGGACCGCTTCACCTCGCGGCTCGAGCAGCCGGAGACCCGGCCGGAGGGCTCCCGGCTCTGCGAGGTCGTCTCGTGGGGCGTCCTCACCTACTTCCCGGGGGTCGAGGAGTCGTGAGGAAGCTGTTCGCCCGCCCCGGGTTCCCCTCGCTCTTCGCCGGCGTCAGCACCTCCATGCTCGGCGACTCGGTGATGCTGCTCGTGCTCAGCATGTGGGTGAAGACCCTCACCGACTCCAACGCGATGGCGGGGCTGACGTTCTTCTTCATGGTGCTGCCCGCGCTCGGGGCCCCGCTGCTCGGCGTCTGGGTGGACCGGCTACCCCGCAAGCCGATCCTGGTCTGGGGCAACCTCGCCAGCGCCGCGGCCGTGCTGCCACTGGTGCTGGTGCGCGACGAGGGCGACGTCTGGATCATCTGGGCCGTCGCGTTCCTCTACGGCGTCTCGTTCGTCGTGCTCCCCGCGGCGGTCAACGGCCTGCTCAAGGAGCTCCTCCCCGAGGACCTCCTCGTCGACGCGAACTCCGGACTGGCCACGGTCAAGGAGGGGTTCCGCCTGTTCGGGCCGCTGGTCGGGGCGGCGCTCTTCGCGACCACGGGCGGCTGGCTGGTCGCCGTCGTCGACGCGGCCACGTTCGTGGCCGGCGCGGCGTTCATCGCGACGATCCGCGTCGCGGAGACCCCGGCCCCGGAGCCGGGCCGGTTCCGCGAGGAGGTCATGGCCGGGCTGCGCTTCCTGGTCCACGACCGGGTGCTGCGCAACGTGCTGATCGGCTTCGGCGCGTCGATCCTGGTGATCGGCTTCTTCGAGGCCTCGATCTACGCGCTGCTCGACGCGTTCGACAGGGCGCCGACCTTCGCGGGCGTCTTCGTGACCGTCCAGGGCGTCGGCGCGGTGGCCGGCGGGCTCACCGCCAGCCGGGTCGTACGCCGCCTCGGCGAGGTCGGAGCGGCCGTGGCCGGCCTGACCACGATGGCGGTCGCCACGGCGGTCGAGGCGGCGGCGCCGACGATGGGCGTGGTGCTGGCCGGTGCGGTCCTGCTGGGGGTGGCCATCCCGTGGACGTTCGTGGCGCTGACCACGCTCATGCAGCGCCGCTCCCCCGGCCACCTGATCGGTCGGGTCTCGGCCGCGGTCGACGTACTCCTGTCCACGCCGCAGGCCGTCTCGCTGGCCCTCGGCTCCCTGCTGGTCAGCCTGCTCGACTACCGCACGATCTTCTGGATCATCGCCGCGGTGATGGCCCTGGGTGCGGCGCAGATCGCGGTGACGCTGCGCGACCACATCCGCGACGACGTCGCGCGCGGGGGCACGCCGGTCGAGCCGGTCCCGCTTGCGGAGGCCGAGCTGACCAGCGCCCCGGAGCTGCTGTAGGACGACCGTCACAGTTGTGCAACTCGCGAGTTGCACAACCCTTACCATCGCCCCATGGCCACTCGTGCTCCGGCGGGCGACGGTCGCCGTTCCGCGGCCGCGGCCCGGCGCCGGGCCCGCGAGAAGGAGATCATCGCGGCGACCCGGTCGCTGTTCGACGAGCGCGGCGTCCGCGACGCCCAGATCGAGGACATCGCCCAGGCCGTGGGCATCAACCGGGCGATCGTCTACCGGCACTTCTCCGGCAAGGAGGAGCTCTTCGCGCTCACGCTCGTGAGCTACCTCGAGGAGCTGCAGGAGGCGCTCGACTCGGTCGACGACCCGGCCGCCGCCGCTCCCCGGCGCCTCGAGGACCTGGTCGGCGCGTTCGTCGACTACGGCCTCGCGCACCCGGCGTTCATCGACTGCGCCCAGGCCCTGATGCGCCGTCGTGGCCCCGAGCTGCTCGACGAGATCTCCGAGAGCGCGCTCTTCCGGCTCGGTCGCGGGATCTCCGGCTGCCTGGCCATCCTCGTCGCCGCGCTCCAGGCCGGCGTCGACGCGGGCGACTTCCGGGTCGAGGACCCCACGCTGCTCGCGAACACCCTCTACGCCAGCGGGCTGGGTGCCCTCCAGCTCGCCCGGGTCGGCATCCTCGTCACCGAGGCCGCGCCCGGCGTCCCGACCGTGGGCGAGATCTCGCCCGCCCAGGTCCGCCACTACCTCGTCGCGTCAGCGCTGGCGCTCGCGACGAGGTAGGCGTCCCCGGGCGGTCGCGGCCGTCAGGCGCCGGGCCCCGGGTCGTCGCCGCCGCCCGGCGGGGTGTCGTCGCAGGGCGAGACCCAGAAGACCTTGGACTTGCTGTCCGCGCCCTGCGATCCGGGCGTGTGGACGGTGACCTTCACGTGGTAGCCCTGGACCGGGTCCGGGTCACCGGCGAAGCCGAGCCGGTACGTCGCCTCGCCGTCGAGGTCGGTGCCGGCGCCGCCGGCGGGGTCGCCGCCCACGAAGACCTGCACGGGCTCCCCACCGGAGAGCACGACCGCGCTGGTCGGCGCCTGCATCGCGAACGAGACGGTGGAGACGATGTCCGCACCCTCGTCGTAGCCGTACCACTCGATGTCGAACTCGCAGGCGACGTGCGGCGTGTTCGGCGCGATGCCGTCGTCCTCGGCGCGCGGCGTGATCTTCACCGTGCCGTTGTTGCCGGCGGGGTCGGCGCCGGGCTCGGCGGTCGCCGGGGTCGCCGTGGCGCCCCAGCCCACCAGCGTCAGCGCGGCTGCGGCGGCGAGCCCGCAGGAGAGGTCGAGCGAACGGGATCGAGTCCTCATGAGGTGTATGGCTCCCAAGACGTGCGCACCGACCGGGTGTCGGTGACGGTGGCTACACCCTTGGCGATTTCGCACCCGCTGACAGGGAAACCCGGCAACTCCACCCCTGCGTGTCCCGAGGGTCTAGACACACCGGCGACTGTCGGTGGTCACCCCTACCGTGAAGGCATGGACCAGACGTCGGTGGAGCGGATGCGCGAGCTGCTGGAGGCGGCCGCGAGCGAGCTGGAGAACCGCCGCGAGGACGTCCTGAGCAGCACCCTCATCTGGCCCGACCGGGGCCTCGACGCCGACGACTGCGCGGCGTTCCTGCTCGCCATCGACGAGCGGCTCGCCGCCCTCGACGCGGCCGGCTACGTCACCGTGCCACGGTCGGGTCGGCACCCGCTGCTCCTCAAGTCCGGCATCGGAGTCTCCGTCGACGTGTCCCGGGTGGCGCAGGTGGCGCACCTCGCCGCGGGGTGACGGGGCCGGGTCCCGCGCCGCCCCGCCGGCCGCAGTCGCCGCTCCTACACTGCGCACGGTGGACCACCAGTTCGTACTGATCGCCGGGGCGGGTCTCGCGATCATGATCGCCGCGTCCGTGTTCTCACGCCGGACGGGGGTTGCGGCGCCGCTGCTGCTCGTCGGCCTCGGCATCGGGGCCAGCTACCTGCCGGGCGCGCCCGCGATCCACGTCGAGCCGGAGCTGATCCTGGCCGGCGTCCTCCCGCCGTTGCTCTACTCCACGGCGGTCCAGCTCCCGGTGATCGACGTACGCCGGAACCTGGTGCTGATCACCTGGCTCTCGGTGGTCCTCGTCATCGCCTCGGCGCTGGTCATCGGCGCGGTCGTCCACTGGGTCTTCCCGAGCATCTCGTTCGCGTTGGCCACCGCGCTCGGGGCGGTGGTGAGCCCGACCGACGCGGTGGCGGCGACCGCGATCGGCCGCCGGGTCGGCCTGCCGCCGCGGCTGATGGCTGTCCTCGAGGGCGAGAGCCTGGTGAACGACGCGTCCGCGCTGGTCGTGCTGCGGACGGCGCTCGCGGCGATCGCGGTGAGCGGGGAGTTCTCGCTCGGCCACACGATCCTGGACTTCGGCTGGGCGGTGGCCGCCGCCGCGGGCATCGGCCTGGTCGTCGGGCTGCTCACGGTGCGGCTGCGCCAGCGTCTCGACGACCCGGTGCTCAACACGACCATCTCGTTCGCGGTCCCGTTCCTCGCCTACTTCCCGGCCGAGGAGGTGGACGCCTCCGGGGTCCTCGCCGTCGTCATCGCCGGGCTGGTGACCGGCACGCTCGGCGGCCGGCGGTTCAGCGCCCGCGACCGGCAGACCCAGGCCACGACGTGGACGACGATCAGCTTCATCCTCGAGAGCGGCGTCTTCCTCGCAATGGGCTACCAGCTGCCGGGGCTCGTCGACGACGCCCGCGCGGAGACGACCACCGGCCAGATCACCGGGCTGGTGCTCATCGTGGTCGGCCTCCTGGTCGCGCTGCGGTTCCTCGGGCTGGCCTGGCCCGCCCTCAACGACGTCTTCGCCCGCGACGAGCAGGGCGACCAGATGCGCGCGCGGCTCGACCAGTTCGAGGAGAAGCTCGACGCGATGGCGCCCGCCGACGAGCGGGAGGAGACCAGGCTGTCGTGGGCCCGGAAGCGGCTGGCACGGGGCCGGGCCGACATCGCGTTCGAGGAGCGGGAGCCGATCACCACCCGGGGCATCGTCGTGATCGCGTGGGCCGGGATGCGCGGCGTCGTCACCGTCGCCGCCGCCCAGACCATCCCGGCCGGTACGCCGCACCGCGCCACCGTGGTGCTCGCCGCGTTCCTCGTCGCTCTGATCACCCTGGTGCTCTTCGGCCTCACCCTGCCGGCGGTGATCGCGCGGATGGGCTTCCGGCTCGAGAGCGCCGAGGAGCGGCACGACTCGGTCCAGGGGCTGCTGCGGCTGATCGGGGAGTCGGCGATCGACACCGTCGGGCCGGTCGAGGAGCAGACCATCGACGGCGAGCCGATCGACCCGCGGCTGGCGGAGGCGATGAAGGAGCGGGTCCTCCCCCGAATCCTGGCGGGCATCCGACAGGTGCGCGACGCGCGGCCGGACTCGATCGAGCAGACCATGATCATCCAGAGCCGCTACCTCGACGCGATGCGCGACGCCCTCGCGACCGAGCGCAGCATCGGCGCGTACAGCTCGGCGACGTACCGCCAGGTCGAGGCGCTGCTCGACAGCGTCGAGCAGCGCACCGGCACGACCTGACGGAGCTGGGGGTCAGGCCCGCTCGAGGATTGCGGTGACGCCCTGTCCGCCGGCCGCGCAGATCGAGATGACGCCGCGACCGGTGCCGCCCTCGGAGGTCGCCAGCAGCTTGGCCAGCACCGGCACGATCCGGCCGCCGGTGGCGGCGAACGGGTGGCCGGCGGCCAGCGAGGAGCCGGTGACGTTGAGCTTGCTGCGGTCGATCGCGCCCAGCGGGGCGTCGAGGCCGAGCCGCTCCTTGCAGAACACCGGGTCCTCCCACGCCTTGAGCGTCGAGAGCACCTGCGAGGCGAACGCCTCGTGGATCTCGTAGAAGTCGAAGTCCTGGAGCGAGAGCCCCTCGCGGGCGAGCATCCGGGCCATGGCGTAGGCCGGCGCCATCAGCAGCCCCTCGCCGCCGTGCACGTAGTCGACGGCGGCGGTCTCGTACGCCGTGAGGTAGGCGAGCGGCTCGAGGTCGTGGGCCTCCGCCCACTCCTCCGAGGCGAGCAGCACCGTCGAGGCGCCGTCGGTGAGCGGCGTCGAGTTGCCGGCGGTCATGGTCGCCGACTCGCCCTTGCCGAAGACCGGCTTGAGCTTCGCCAGCTTCTCGACCGTCGAGTCGGGACGCAGGTTGTTGTCCTTCTCGAGGCCGCGGAACGGCGTGATCAGGTCGTCCTCGAACCCGGCGTCGTACGCCGCGGCGAGGTGCTGGTGCGAGGCGGCGGCGAGCTCGTCCTGCTCCTCGCGGCCGATCTGCCACTCGAGCGCGGTGAGCGCGGCGTGCTCGCCCATCGAGAGGCCGGTGCGCGGCTCGCCGTTCTGCGGGATGGACAGCCCGATGTCGCCCGGACGGATGGCGGCCAGCGCGGCGAGCCGGCCGCGGGTGTCGCGGGCCGAGTTCACCTTGAGCAGCTTCTTGCGGAGCTTCTCGCGGATCGCGACCGGCGCGTCGGAGGTCGTGTCGGAGCCACCGGCGACGCCGACGTCGATCTGGCCGAGGGCGATCTTGTTCGCGACCTGGATCGCCGCCTGGAGCCCGGTGCCGCAGGCCTGCTGGATGTCGGTCGCGGGGGTCTCGGGCGACAGCCTCGAGCCGAGCACCGACTCGCGGGCCAGGTTGAAGTCGCGGGAGTGCTTGAGCACCGCGCCGGCGACCACCTCGCCGAGCCGCTCACCCTCGAGGCCGAACCGGTCGACCAGCCCGTCGATGGCCGCGGTGAGCATGTCCTGGTTGGACGCGGACGCGTAGGCGGTGTTGGACCGGGCGAACGGGATGCGGTTGCCGCCGAGGACGGCGACGCGACGGGTCGTCCCACCGTTCAGCTGAGTCATGGGTCAAGTTTCCCGCGGGTAACATCGAAAGCAAAGGCGGTGAGGCGGGGATCACGAAATGTGGACACCGAGTTACACAGAGAGTTGCATGTGACCATGAGCGACCGCTACCAGGGCTTCACGTCCTCCCCGATCGGCAAGCTGCTGGTCAAGAACCTCGGCCTGCCCGACCCGACGCAGCTGGAGCGCTACACCGCGGGCGCCCCGCTCGTCGACGGCACCGTCGTCGTCGGCGGCACCGGCCGGCTGGTCGAGTCGCTCCCGGGCCTCCTCGACGTCGCTCGGCATCGCCAGCACCACGACCACGGCGGACGGGGCAGACGTACAAGGGCCTGGTCTTCGACGCCACCGGCATCGACCGACTCGACCGAGCTGCACGCGCTCCGCGACTTCTTCACCCCCAAGCTGCGCAGCCTGGCCACCTGCCCGCGCGTGGTCGTCATCGGTACGCCGCCCGAGCAGGTCGAGGGCGCCGAGCGGGTCGCCCAGCGCGCCCTCGAGGGCTTCACCCGCAGCCTCGGCAAGGAGATCGGCCGCGGCGGCACCGTCCAGCTCGTCTACGTCGCCGAGGGCGCCGAGGGCGCCGTCGACCTCGACGCTGGCGCTTCCTGCTCTCCCCCAAGTCGGCGTACGTCTCCGGCCAGGTGATCCGGATCGGCGCGCACGGCACCGAAGGCCGCCGGCGAGGTCGCCGACTGGACGCTGCCGCTGGCCGGCCGGGTCGCCCTCGTGACCGGCGCCAGCCGCGGCATCGGCGAGCAGATCGCCCGGGTGCTGCACCGCGACGGCGCGACCGTCGTCGGCGTCGACGTACCCCAGCTCGCCGACGACCTGCAGACGCTGATGAAGGAGCTCGGCGGCGACTGGCTGGCCCTCGACATCACCGCCAAGGACGCCCCGCAGCGGATCGCCCACCACCTCCAGGAGAAGCACGGCGGCGTCGACGTCGTCGTGCACAACGCCGGCATCACCCGCGACAAGAAGCTGGCCAACATGGCCGAGGACAAGTGGGACGCCGTGATCGCGGTGAACCTCACCGCGCCGGAGCGGATCACCCGCGAGCTGCTCGACCAGAAGGTGATCCACGACCAACGGCGCCGTGGTCGGCGTCGCGTCGATCGCGGGCATCGCCGGCAACGTCGGCCAGACCAACTACGCCGCCTCCAAGGCCGGCGTCATCGGCCTGGTCGACTCGCTGGCCGACGAGCTGGAGGACGGCATCACGATCAACGCCGTCGCGCCCGGCTTCATCATCACCCAGATGACGGCGGCCGTACCGTTCGCGACCCGCGAGGTCGGGCAGCGCCTCAACGCCATGGCCCAGGGCGGCCTGCCGGTCGACGTGGCCGAGACGATCGCCTGGTACGCCTCGCCGGGCTCCTCCGCGGTCAACGGCAACGTCGTCCGCGTGTGCGGCCAGATGATGCTGGGCGCCTGAGGTGACCGCGCTCACGATGGTCCGGGCGGCGCTGCCGTCGGTGCCCGTGGTCAACCAGCTGCCCGGCATCCGCAAGACGGGTGGCGAGTTCACCGGGCTCAGCCGCACCGGCGACCCGGTGACGATCGAGCGCGGCCACGTCGACGCCTACGCCGCGGTGTGCGGCTTCCCGACCAAGGACACCGTCCCGCTGCCCTACCCGCACCTGCTCGCCTTCGAGCTGCAGATGGGGATCATGAGCGACCCCGGCGTTCCCGGCGCCGGCGATCGGCACCGTGCACATCGAGAACTCGATCACCGCGCACCGCCCGATCGCGATCGGCGAGACCGTCGGCGTCACGGCCAGCGTCGGTCCCGGCGCAGCCCCCACCCCAAGGGCACGGTCTACGAGTTCCTCACCGTGGTCACCGCCGACGGCGAGAACGTCTGGGAGGAGACCTCGACGTACCTGCGCCGCGGCAAGGGCGACGCGTCGGCCTCCGCCGGGACCGTCTTCCCCGACGCCGGAGCCGAACGGCGTGGTCTGGAAGCTGCCCGGCGACCTCGGCCGTCGGTACGCCGCGGTGTCGGGCGACCACAACCCGATCCACCTCTACCCGCTGACCGCCAAGGCGCTCGGCTTCCCGCGCCAGATCGCCCACGGCATGTGGACCATGGCCCGCTGCGTCGCGGCGCTCGAGAACCGCCTCCCCGGCGCGGTCCGCGTCGACGTCGCCTTCAAGAAGCCGGTGCTGCTACCCGGCTCGGTCGCCTTCGGTTCGACGCCCCTGGACGGTGGCTACGCGTTCTCGCTGAGCAACCCCACGAGCGGCGCGCCGCACCTGGCCGGGCGGACCACGGCGCTCTGACCTCGAGCTGGGGCTCCGGGGCGTTGGTTTCACCGGTCAACCGGTGATTCCGACCGGAGTCGGCACCGGCTGCGCACCCCGCAGCCGGACGAGCGCCCAGAGGACGAGGGCGACGAAGGCGAGGCCGGTGACCAGGCAGGTCACGGGCAGCCCCACACCGCCGACCAGCGCACCGAAGCCCACCATGGCGACCGGCATCAGCACGTCGTCCCCGAGGGAGGTCACCGCGCCCATCCGGCCGAGGTACGCCGGGTCGACGAGCTGCTGGAAGGCGCCCGAGAGCTGGGTGGAGGCCAGCCCCGCGGTGACCCCGACGACCGTGGTGGCCGCGAAGAGCACCGGTCGGCCGGCCACCCCGAGCACCGCGATCGCGGCCGCCTGCCCGAGCAGGATGAGGAGCCCGGTCCGGGCCGGCTGGCTGGAGCGGAACCGGATCGCGACCACCGCTCCGAGCGCGGCGCCGACCCCGACCAGCGCATCGGCGATGCCGACGGTCGCCGCGCCCCAGCCGGAGCGGTGCACGTGCACGGTGACGCCGACGGCGAGGGCCGGACCGACGAACAGGTTCAGCCCCGACAGCGAGACCACCAGCGCGCGGACGTACGGCGTCGCGCGCAGGTAGGCGCCCGCGGCGGCCAGGTCGCGACGCACCGAACCGGACGAGCTGAGCGTCCGGGGATAACGCGGCCTCAGGGCGAGGCCGACGAAGACCGCCACCAGCGCGAACGTGACCGCGTCGACCACCATCACCAGCCGCAGCCCGCCGACCGCGACCAGCACCCCACCGAGCGGCGCTCCGGCGAAGCGGGCCAGGCGGCCGGCCACCTGCATCAGCCCGGCCGCGGACGGCAGGTCCCCGGTGCGGACCAGCTGCCGCGGCAGGGTCATCGCGGCCGGGTTGTGCAGCGCATCGAGCACGCCGAACGACACCGCGACGGCCAGCAACAGCGGCACCGTGATGCCGAACGCCGTCGCCGCGACCGCACCGCACACGAGCGCTGCGATCCGTCCGGCGTTGGCCAGGACCACCACCCGGCGGGCGTCGTACCGGTCGGCGAGCGTCCCGCCGTACAGCGCGGTCACCGCGCGCGGGATGGTGCCCGCCCCGAGCACCAGGCCGGCGGTGGCCGGGTCGGCGACCGTGGCGGCGGTCCAGGCGAAGGCCACGAACCATGCGGCGTCGCCGGCCTGCGAGACGCCGGAGACCACCGCCCAGGCCTGGAACAGCCGGTCGTCGCGGAAGGGGGGTGCCTCGGTCACGGCCGGCGCGGGACGCCGTGGGCGAAGACGAAGCAGCTCTCCCGGCCGGCCCCCGGCTCGCGGTGGGTCTCGGCGAACTCCACGAACAGCCGGTTCACCTCCTCGCCGAGCTCGTGCAGCTCCTCGGGCGTCGCCCAGGCCCACGCGTCGGTCGCGAACGCGGCCTGTGTCCACGCCTCGTCGTACCGCCCGGGCGCGGTGTCGCGCGCTTCCACCCAGCCCCGGACGGCGCCGACGTGGTGCTCGAGGTTCTCGTGCTCGGCCGCGATGGCGACGGCCTCGCCCACTGCGTCGCCGCGGACGTCGGTCAGCGACCAGCTCAGCGACAGCGGGATCCGCCGCCACCACCGCTCGCGGCGGTCCTTGGCCAGCTCCGGCGCCTCCTCGACCAGCCCGGCCCGGGCCAGCATCTTGAGGTGGTGGCTGACGTTGCCCACCAGCTGCTCGGTGCGCTCGGCCAGCTGGCTCGCGGTGGCCGGGCCGTCGACGCCCAGCACCTCGAGCAGGCGGCGGCGCACCGGGTGACCGCTCGCCGCCACCTGCTCGATCGTGGCCCGTACCGGTGTCGCCTGGTCCATGGGGTCACCGTAGTTCCACAAGAACTCTTGTGCAATGATCCTTGTGGAACTCGGTGCACCGCGCCTGGGGCACGAGGGTCGTCAGGGTGGGAGACGACCGGGTCTACCCCGCGCGCCGCCCCGACAGGGCGATGCCGCCGGCTCCGAGCAGCGTCAGCCCGACCGTCACGAGGGCGGCCGCGTTCCAGCCCGCGAACAGGTCGTCGCCGGCGTGCGTGGCGACGGTGACGAACAGCGTGATGCCGCACGCGGCGCCGAGGTAGCGGGCGGTGTTGTTGGCGCCGGAGCCCATCGCCGCGCGGTCCGGCGGGACCGACGCGATCGCCTCGCGGCCGAGCAGCGCGTTGAGGACGCCGGTGCCGACGCCGGCCACGCACGAACGGGAGCGACCAGCCGCCACAGCGACGAGTCTGGCTCGAGTCCCGAGGTGAGCAGCTGTCCGACCGCGACCACGACGAGGAACAGGGCCACCGGCCGTGGCCCCTCGAGCGGGTGCGGGATCCGTGCGCACCAGCAGGGAGGCGACGACGCCGGTGCCCGCCCAGGCGACCACCGGGAGGCTGGCCGCCCACAGGCCTCGGCCGTAGCCGAGCTGCACCATCGTCGGGGTGAACGACGCCATGCCGATCATCCCGGCGCCGAGCACGAGCGAGCCGGCGGTGGCGGCGCGGAACCGCGGGTGCGTCAGCAGCTCCGGGTCCAGCAGCGGCGCGGCGACCCGGCGCTCGACGAGCGACGAACGCCGCGAGACGCGACGAGCGCCAGCACCGCCAGCACCACCGTCGGGCACGTCGATCCCGTTGCGCCCCTGCGTGAGCGCGGAGACCGCGAGCGTCATCGCCGGCGACGAGCAGCGACCAGCCCGGCGACGTCGACGCGCTGCTTCGCGACCGCGGCCGAGGACTCGGCCACCCACCGCGGGTCGGCGGGCACGAGCAGCGAGCGCGGCCACGGCGGTGACCCAGTAGGCTCGGCCGCCAGCCGGAGCCGACGTCGAGCAGCGCGGCCAGCACGGCCCCGGCCACGATGCCGAGCCCGACCGAGGCGCCCCACACGGACGTGGCGTGCAGCCGCTCCGGGCCGAGCGGGTAGCGGTGCGCGAGCACGGCCAGCCCGCAGGCCAGCACGGCGGCGCCACCGCCGCCCTGGACGACCCGGCCGGCCACGAACAGCCCGGCTCGACGGCCACCGCGCAGAGCACGGCGCCGACCGCCGTGCGCGACCAGCCCGCGCGACGTACACGCGGCGGCGCCCGAGCGTGTCACCGAGCACGCCGGATGCGAGCAGCAGCCCGGCCAGGCCGACGCTCATCGAGCTGAGGATCCAGGCCCGGGCCACCGGGCCGGCGCCCAGGTCGGCCGCGGTGGCCGGGATCGTCGCGATCGGGGTCACGTAGGTGACGAGCACGAGAGCGGTGCCGAGAGCGACCGGCACCAGCGGCCGTGAGGTGTCGACGCGCGACTCGCGCACAGAAGGTTTGATTTCCAAACTCACTCGTGCGACGCTAGCACGCGTGTCCACCCCCTTCCCGACGCTGGCCCAGCTGCCGGGACGCCCCTGTCCCATCGCCGCCTCCCTCGAGGTGGTCGGCGAGCGCTGGGCGCTGCTGGTGATCCGCGAGCTCGTCATGGGCAGCCGCCGGTTCACGCGAGATCGTCCGCGGCACCGGCGCGCCCCGCGACCGGATCGCGGCCCGGCTCAAGGTCCTCGAGGAGGCCGGCGTGGTCGAGCGCGTCGCCTACCAGGAGAAGCCGCCGCGGTTCGAGTACGCGCCTGACCGACTCCGGCCGGGCCCTGGTACCCGTCCTGGACGCGCTGCTGGCGTGGGGCTGCGAGCACGCGGTCGCGCCGGACGACCCGGACCGGATGCGCCACTACCCCACCCCGTCCGAACGCCTGGAAAGGCTCGACCGCCCGATGACCCTCACCGACGTCCCGACCAGCTGGGGCGAGCCCCGCACCCGCGACGGTCACCTGGTACGACCCGACCATCGGCGCCAGCCAGGGGCTGCGCATGGCCGGCATCGACTACCTGCGCGCGATGCGGCGCGGCGAGCTGCCGCCGGCGCCGATCGCCGGACTGCTCCGGTTCGAGATCACCGAGGTCGAGGAGGGCCGGGTCTCGTTCGCGTGCCGTGCCCGACGAGTCGGCGTACAACCCGATCGGCGTCGTGCACGGCGGCCTGGTCTGCACCTTGCTCGACTCGGTCACCGCCTGCGCGGTGCACAGCACCCTGCCGCTCGGGAAGGGCTACACCTCGATCGAGATCAAGGTCAGCTACCTCCGCGCGGTCTCCGCCGGCAGCGGTCGGCTGACCGCCACCGGCACGCTCGTCAAGGGCGGCTCGCGGGTGGCCTTCAGCGAGGGCGTCGTCACCGACGAGTCCGGGACGCCGGTCGCGACCGCGACCAGCACCTGCCTCGTCTTCGACCTGCCGAGCTGAGCGCGGTCAGCGCGCGGCCGGCCGGCCGAACTGGACCTTCTTGACCCGGCCGGTGACGCCGGTCGGGGCGACGGCGCCGCGCTTGTTGAACGTCGCGGTGGCCGGGTTCCAGACGCCGAGGTCGGTGATGCCGTTGCCGTCCCAGTCGCCGGTGACCGGCACGTCGCCGGGCATCCCGAACGGGATCACGGTGGCGTACGGCGTGCCCAGCGGGTCGGTCTGGCAGCAGCGTGAACGTCGCGGTGGCCTGGTCGTAGACGCCGAGGTCGGTGATCCCGTTGCCGTCCCAGTCGCCGGTGACCGGCAGGTCGTCGGCGTCGCCGAGCGCGACCTTGGTCGACGGTGCCGTCGGCGGTGCGGAGCAGGAACTTGGCGCTGGCCGGGCCGGCGTACGCCGATCTCCCAGCTGCCGACGCCGTCCCAGTTGCCGGCGATGGGCAGGTCGCCCTTCTTGCCGAACTTGATCGTCGGTGCTTGCACGCTTCACCTGCAGCGTGAAGACCCGGCTGGCGGGGTTGCGGACGCCGGGGTTGACCCGGCCGTTGCCGTCCCAGTCGCCGAGCACCGGCTGGTCGGCGGCGGTGCCGATCTTGATGACCCGCTCCTTCATGCCCGGTCCGGGTCACGTGGAACGCCGCCGGGTTCGAGCTTGCGGTAGACCATCACCTCGGCGGCCTCGGCCGCCGTACATGTCGCCGGCGAGCGGGATGTCGGTGACCGCGACCTGGCCGCAGTTCTGCGAGGCCTGCGAGGAGTTCATCGGGAACCGCGCGCCGTGGAACCACGCGTCCACGACCGCGCCGCCGAGCCGCTCCTCGAAGTGCAGGTGCGGAGCCGCTAGGCGTTGCCGGTGTCGCCGACGGTGCCGAGCTGGGTGCCCGGCGCTGACGACCTGGCCGACGGTGACCAGCACCGAGTCGAGGTGCGCGTAGAGCGAGCTCTCGCCGTTGCCGTGGTCGATGACGACGTACTGGCCGTAGCTCGGCTTGCTTCTTGCCGATCACCGCGGTGACCACGGTGCCGGGGGCGGCCGCGACGACCGGTCTTGCCGAGGTCGCCGCCGGGGTAGTTGAAGTCGACGGACCGGACGCTGGGGCTGTGCCCGGCGCGGGTGGAGCCGCTCCACACCTCGCCGCACGGGAACGGCATCTCGTACGGCGTGACCGGCTGCGCGGTCGGCTTCGAGCTGCTCAGGCGACAGCCCCGCGTCGCCGGGCAGCGCGTGCCCGCCGTTGGTCGCGCGTCGGGTCGTGCTGCGTCCGCGTCGTCGTCCGTCGTCGTCCCCGGCTTGCCGGGCTTGCCCGGGCTTGTGCGTGCTTGCCCGGCTTGCCCGTGGTGCCGAGGCCCTGGCCGTGGTGGCTGAAGTGCGAGTGCGGTGTCGGCGTACGCCGACGGGCCGAGGACAGCAGCCATCGCCGAGCGCGACCGCCCCGACCGTCGCCACGGACGACGCGCGTGCTGTGAGGGTCGGTCGGCGCCGGGTGGGGGCTCGGTGCTTCGGCCGGTACATGCCTCGCAGTCAACATTCGTCCCACCTGCGCCGTCCGGGGAACGGCGAGAAATGTCCGATCGGAGGAGGGCGACGGTCTTGACGCTCGCCGCCCGTGTGGTCTATGGGACTGCTGTTGCTCCTGTGACTCTTGTGACTGGTGTGACCCTAGGGTCGTCGGGACCGGATCACGCCCTCCTGGGCGGCGGTCGCGACCAGAGTGCCGTCGGTCGGTGTAGACGTGACCGAACGCCAGGCCCCGGCCGCCGTGCGCGCGAGGGCGACCACTGGTCGTAGAGCCACCACTCGTCGGCCCGGAACGGCCGGTGGAACCACAGCGTGTGGTCGAGCGAGGCCATCAGCGCCTTGGCCGGGTTGACGTCGTGCACCGCGAGCGAGGCGCCGAGCAGGCTGATGTCGCTGGCGTAGGTGAACGCGGCCAGGTGCGCCATCGGGTCCTCGGGCAGCCCCTCCCTGAACCGCACCCACATCCGGGCCTGCGACGGGTGCCGCGGATCGGGGCTCGAGCCCGTGCCGGGAGTTGCCGAGGAACCGCACCTCGATCGAGGCCCACTCCTTGCCGAGCTCGTCGGCGTCGGCGTTGCCGCGGCCGCGCATCAGGTCGACGAGGTCGAGGCCCTGGTCGGGGCCGGGCACCTCCGGCATCACGTCCTGGTGGTCGAAGCCCTCCTCGGGGCGCTGGAAGTTGATCGTCTGGTGGTAGATCGGCCGACCGTGCTGGCGGGCGGTCACCCGGCGGGTGAGGAACGAGCGGCCGTCGCGGATCCGCTGGACGTCGAAGATGATCGGCACCGCGTAGTCGCCGGGCAGCAGGAAGTAGGAGTGGAAGGAGTGCGGCACGAACTCCGGGTCCACGCTGCGGGTGCCGGCCACGAGCGCCTGGGCGGCCACCTGCCCGCCGTACACCCGGGCCCGGGCCGAGGGCGGCTGGGCGCCGCGGTAGAGGTCGTCGTCGAGCGTCTCGAGGTCGAGCAGGTGCAGCGAGGTCCGCGCACGCGTCGGAGCCGTCTCGTCAGCGTCGCGTCCGGAGTCGTTGGTGTCGGTGTCCGTCCTGGGCGTCGAGGCCGGCCAGGAACTGCTCGAACTGCTGGCCGATCTCCTCCCCGGTCGGCAGCGGCTCGTCGTCGGCGAGCAGGCTGTCGCCGGACTCCTCGGCGCGCTCGAAGGCGTCGTACTGCTGCTCCAGCGCCTCGACGACCTCGCCCACCTCCTCGTTGGAGGCGAGGTAGCGGTCGATCTCGGTCTCGCGCTCGCGGGCCAGCTCGTGCAGCTCGGTGAGGTCGATGGTGAGCCGGCCGGCCAGCTCCACCTGCTCGAGCAGCACCGCGGCCGCCTTCGGGTAGTCGAGCTGGGCGAGGTAGTGCGGGATGTGCGCGACGAAGCCGAGCATGTCGATGCCCCACTCCCCCAGCCGCACCTCGAGCAGCGACTGGGCGCTGCTCGGGATCCGCAGCTCGCCGCGCCACGGGCTGGTGCCGGGCACCAGCTCGGGGCGGTTCGCGTGCGGCGTGATCGCGATCGGCCGGGTGTGCGGCACCGCCATCGGCACCGAGCCCATGGCCACGACACGGGTCACCCCCAGCTGCTCCAGCACCTCGCGGACGGCGCGGGCGAACGCCTCCCAGCGGTTGTCGGGCTCGGGGCCGTGCAGCAGGAGGTACGGCGTGCCGCCGCTGTCGCGCAGCAGCCGGACGACCAGCCGCGGGGCGTCGTAGGCCTCGTAGTGGTCGCGGACGAACGACATCGCCGGCCGCCGGGCCCGGTAGTCGTGGAACTGGTCGACGTCGAAGGTGGCCACCACCGGCCCCTGGCCCTCGGGGCCGCCGTCGAGGTCGGCGAGGTGCCGGGCGGCGTGCGCGGCGGCGTTGCCGGCGTCGAGGAACCCGTCGAGGACCAGCACCATCGTCAGGTCGGTGACCCCCGTCAGCTCGGGGACCTCGTCGACGATGTGGACGAGGCGGTCGGTGGGCACCCGGCCAGTCTGTCAGAGAGGCGCGAGGGTAGCGCCGGGACGGCGCGAGGGACCCCTTCGTGCGTCCACACGCCCCAGAGGGCCGCGACATGGCGTGCGTCGGTGCCGCAGCAGCCGCCGAGCACCCGCAGCGACGGGCAGCCGCGCCACGATGGCGATCGAGGACGCCCGCAGCTCGGCCGGGTCGCCCTCGTCGAGCTCCTCGGCCTCGTCGAGCTCGGCGTGCGACATGCTGCGACGCGTTGGGCCGGAGACCGGCGATCCGGTCCCAGGCCCGTCGCCGTCGAGCCCGGGCGCGACGTGGGTCGGGTGGGCGCAGTTGACCACGAACCAGTCCGGGCCGCCCGCGGCGTCGACCTCCTCGATCGCCCGGCGCAGCGGCGTGCCGTCCGGCGAGGCGGCCGTCGGTCTCGACCGTGAACGCCACCGCGACGGGGAGCCCACGTCGCGGGCCGCGGCCACGACGCCGATCGCCTCGTCGGCGCCGACCAGGGTGAGCACGGTGGCCAGGTCGGCGTCGGCCGCCTTGAACGACGCGAGCTGCGGGCGGTGGTAGTCGGCGTACTCCTCGGCGCTGAGCCGCTCGCCCGCCACGTAGCCGTCGCCGCGCGGGCCGAGCGTGCCCGCCGACCAGTACGCCCGCGTCGTGCAGGTCGGCGTGCGCCTCGCGACGCTCGTGGAGGAAGCCGACCGCGCCCCGGTTGACCCGGTCGAGCGCGGCGGCGTCGTACCCGAGCAGTGCGCCCCAGTCCGGGTTGGCCCGCCAGGTCGGCGTCTCGAGGACCAGCCCGGCACCGGCCCGGCGGCGCGACGTCGGCGTAGCCGTCGTAGTAGCTGCGGTCAGCAGCTCGCGCCCGCTCGCCTCCTCGACGAGCGGGAACGCGGCGAACTCCGGGCAGGTCCACGCCGTGGTTGAAGATCAGGTCGGTCTCGAGGCCGCCGTCGGTGACGCAACGGCGGTCGTTCAGCAGGTCCATGTGAGGTCTCCATTCCAGACTGTCTGGTCCGTTTTGTAACAGACTGTTTGGTCTGGTACAAGGTGTTGGTGCCCAAGGACGG
This sequence comes from uncultured Actinomycetota bacterium, assembly GCA_963791175.1. Lineage (GTDB taxonomy): Bacteria > Actinomycetota > Actinomycetes > Propionibacteriales > Nocardioidaceae > Nocardioides. The sequence goes on along the minus strand of CAWBRC010000001.1, from coordinate 1,596,144 downwards.
AACCGCCACCCGCGAACGGATCCTCGACGCGGCCGAGCACCTCGTGATCGAGAACGGCTACGCCGCGACGTCGGTGGACCAGGTGCTCGCGGCGGCGTCGACCTCGAAGGGTGCGTTCTTCCACCACTTCGCCAGCAAGCTCGACCTCGGCCGTGCGCTGGTCGAGCGGTACGCCGCCGCCGACCTCGAGCACCTCGAGCAGGCGCTGGCCGAGACCGCATCCGTCGTCGACCCGCGGGAGCGGGCGCTGGCCTTCGTGCGGGTCTTCGAGGACTCCGCGGACGAGCTGATGTCGGCCCAGTCGAGCTGCCTCTACGTCGCGGCGCTCACCGAGCGGCAGCTGGTGGGCGCGGGCACCGGCGAGCCGATCGAGAAGGCGGTGGAGGCCTGGCGGGAGGGGTACGCCGACCTGCTGCGCGCCGCGCTGGGCCGGCGTACGGCGCGGGTCGACGCCGACGCCCTGGCCGACCACCTCTTCGTGACCTTCGAGGGCGCGTTCCTCCTGTGCCGGGCGACCGGCGACCCGAGCCACATGCGCCGCCAGCTCTCGACCTACCGCACCCTGGTGGAGGCCGTGCTGGCTCAGCTGCCGTAGGTGTGCATGAGCAGCCGGCCGGCCCGCGAGGCCAGCTGCCGGCTGCCGATCCCGAGCCAGGTCTTGAGCACCTCGTTGCGGCCCGTCGCGTCGAGGTCGGGGTCGTCGAGCTCGTCGAGCAGCGACCAGAGCGTCGGCTCGCCGTAGCTGGTGGCGACGTACTCGCAGGCCCACCACGCCTCGCCGTAGTGCGCCCGGGACGCGGCGTCGTTGAAGTCGGCGTCGCCGGGCAGGTCGACGAAGCCCTCCCGCGCGGCGTCCAGCGCGCCCTGGGAGATGCCACGGCGCTCGGGCGGGAGCGGACGGACCGAGACGTACTCGGCCAGCCCCTCGCTCAGCCACACCGGCGCGTGGTCGTCGCTGCTGCCGAGGGCGACGTGGGTGAGCTCGTGCCGGATCAGCCGGGCCCGTCCGGGCCCCCCGTGGTCGAGCAGCCGCGGGTGCAGGGCGAAGCGGGTCGAGGCGAGGTCGGACTCGCCCGGCTCGGCGGTCACCGGGAAGGCCACGCCGTCGAGCGTCTGCGGGTCGCCGCCGGGCAGGTCCGGGACGGTCGCGAGGTACGCCGGGTCGGAGAGCGCGTAGACGACCACGGCACGGCTCCAGTCGACGGGGCACGACCGCGGCGACGTCGGAGATGCCGCGCGTGACGTCGGCCAGGAGCCGGTCCGCGGCGCCGACGCTGTCCCGGTCGAAGACCCCGAGCACGCCGGGCACGACCCGGACCACGACGGGGCCGAGGTCCCATGGCTGGGGCTGCACGTCGTGGGCGGCCCGCCAGTCGGGGTCGGTCGCGGACGCGACGGCGTACCCGCCGGCCTCTCCCGACGGCGTGAACCGCATCCGGTCGCGGCTCAGCACCGGCTGCGTGTCGAAGCCGGTCAGCTGGGTGCGCAGCCCGACGACGGCCAGGTAGTCGTTCGCCGTCCCGGACCACGTCGGCCGGGTCCAGCTCGTAGTCGAACGTGCCGAGCGGAAGCTCGGCCAGGTTCACGGCGTACGCGCGCTGCTGGCGGCGCAGTGCGCGGTCGCCGGCGGCGAGCCCGGCGAGGAGTCCGCGGGTGTCGTGGTTGCGCACCGCCTCGGCCCGCTGGTCGAGGGCCACGGTCAGCGCCGCGACGACGTCGGCCGGCGCGAGGACCGAGGACGGCGCGGCGTCATCGTCGTCACCGAGCAGCGAGCAGCCGCCGGATGCGGTGGCCGTGAGTCCCAGCAGCAGCGCCAGGACCGTCAGGGTGCGGCCGCTCGTGGTTGCCGCCGGAAGTTCATCGTGGGTGATCCGTGCTCCGAGTGCGTGCATCGCAAGGCGCCGGAGCGACGCTCTACTCGGTCGTCCAGCGAGCGACGGCAACGCCGCGAGGTGCGTGCTCGGGGTGCGTAGCACCCGACGAACGTCCGGTGGTGACCACTAGACGGGGCGGTCGGCATCGACCGGCGCCCGACCGGCGCCACCCTCGGCGAGGGCGGTGATGTCCTCGACGATGCCGAGGGCGATGGCCTGAGGGGTGAGCCCGATCTGCTCGAGGATCCGGGCCCGCTTGGCGTGGTCGAGGAACCGCTGCGGGATGCGCGTGCAGCCGGAACGGCGTGGTGACGCCGGGCGGCGTTGAGGGTCTGCAGCAGCACGGCGCCGCAGCCGCCGGTCTCGCCGTTGTCCTCGATGCTCACGACCAGGCGGTGCTGGCGGGCGAGGTCGATCAGCGACCGGGTTGACCGGCTTGACCCAGCGCGGGTCGACCACGGTGACGCCGATGCCCTGCGCGCCGAGCCGGTCGGCGACCTCGACCGCGGTCGCGGCCATCGCGCCGACCGCGACGACGAGCACGTCCTTGGCGCCGTTGCGGACCAGGACGTCGACCCCGCCGACGCTGGTCGACCGCCGGGATGTCGTCGGGCGGCGGGCCCTTCGGGAACCGGAGCACGGTCGGGGCGTCCTCGACGTCGACCGCCTCGTTGAGCAGCTCGCGGACCCGGGTGGCGTCGCGCGGCGCGGCCAGCCGCAGCCCGGGCACCACCTGGAGGATCGACATGTCCCACATGCCGTTGTGGCTGGCGCCGTCGTCGCCGGTCACGCCGGCCCGGTCGAGCACGAAGGTGACCCCGCACCGGTGCAGGGCGCAGTCCATCAGCACCTGGTCGAAGGCGCGGTTGAGGAACGTCGCGTAGATCGCGACCACCGGGTGCAGGCCGCCCATCGCCAGGCCGGCGGCCGACGTCGCGGCGTGCTGCTCGGCGATGCCGACGTCGAAGGTGCGCTCGGGGAACCGGGCCTGGAACTGGTGCAGCCCGACCGGGTGCATCATCGCGGCGGTGATCGCCACGACGTCCTGGCGGCGCTGGCCGATCCGGACGATCTCGTCGGTGAACGCGTTGGTCCAGATGTTGCCCTTGGGGTCCTGCTCGCCGGAGTCGGGGTCGAACGGGCCGACCTGGTGGAACTGGTCGGCCTCGTGCCGCTCGGCGGCGTCGTAGCCGAACCCCTTGCGGGTGAGCGCGTGCACGATCACCGGCCCGTTGAACTTCTTGGCCTGGGCCAGCGCGTGCTCCACGGCCGACCGGTCGTGCCCGTCGACCGGGCCGACGTACTTGAGCCCGAGGTCCTCGAAGAGCCCCTGCGGCGCGACGGCGTCCTTGACGCCCTTCTTCATCGCGTGCAGCGCGTCGTAGGCCGCCGGGCCCGACGCCGGGCACGGCGTTGAGCCGCCGCTTGACCATGTCGAGCACCTGCTCGTAGCGCGGGCTGGTGCGCAGCGTGGTCAGCGCGGTGGTGAGCCCGCCGACGGTCGGCGTGTAGGAGCGGCCGTTGTCGTTGACGACGATGACCAGCCGCGACTCCTTGGCGACCGCGATGTTGTTGAGGGCCTCCCAGGCCATGCCGCCGGTGAGCGCGCCGTCGCCGATCACCGCGACCACGTGCCGGTCCTCGCCACGGATCGCGTAGGCCTTGGCCAGCCCGTCGGCGTAGCTGAGCGCCGTCGACGCGTGGCTGTTCTCGACGATGTCGTGCGGCGACTCGGCCTGGCTCGGGTAGCCGCTCAGCCCGCCCTCGACCCGCAGCCGGTCGAACTCACCGGCCCGCCCGGTGAGCATCTTGTGGACGTAGGCCTGGTGGCCGGTGTCCCACACGACCCGGTCGCGCGGCGAGTCGAAGGTGCGGTGGATGGCCATCGTCAGCTCGACCACGCCGAGGTTGGGGCCGAGGTGGCCGCCGACCGGCGCGCAGGAGGTGATCAGCCGGTCGCGGATCTCGCTCGCGAGGGTCTCGAGCTGGTCGTCGGACAGCCCGCGCAGGTCGCGCGGTCCGGCGATCGTGTCGAGCACACCCATGGTCGCGAGTGTACGGACTCAGAGGTCCACGACCGCGATCGCCGGGTGGTGGAGGCTGCCCAGCCAGACCCGGCCGTCGTGCTCCCGCACGCCGGTGACGAACGAGTAGTCGTCGTGCGGCAGCGTCGAGGTCGTGCACCAGTCGGCCCGTGTCGTCGTAGGCCTGCACCCGCAGGCTCGGGATCGGCTGGGGCTGGAGCCGGGTCGGGATCCGGTCGGCGGTCCGGCGCAGCCACATCGGGCCGCTCCGGATCCGGGTGGCCAGGGCGTTGGGCGGGCTGGCGATGGTCACCCAGACCAGCCCGTCCGAGCCGCGGGCGATGTTGTCGGGGTAGCCGGGCAGCTCGGGGACGAGGAGGTCCCGGGTGCCGGCCCGCTCGCCGGTGAGCCAGTGGCGCACCACGGTGCAGCCGCCCGACTCGGCCACGGCGACGTACGACTCGTCGGCGGCCAGGGCGACGCCGTTGGCGAAGTCGAGCCCGTCGAGCACGGTCGTGGTCGCGCCGTCGGGGTCTCGGCGGAGCAGCCGACCCGTCCGGGTGGCCATCGACGATGTCGCTGCGCCAGTGCTCGATGCCGTACGACGTCGACGAGTCGGAGAACCAGACGGTGCCGTCGGAGGCGATCGCGGCGTTGTTGCAGAACACCATCCGGACGCCGTCCACGCTGTCGGACACCGCCTCGACGCCGCCGGTGGCCGGTGTCGACGCGGAGCAGCCCCCGGTGCGCGTCGCAGACGAGCAGCCGGCCGTCGAGGTCGAGCTCGATCCCGAGCGGGCGGCCGCCGGTGTCGGCCACCCGGTCGATCTTGGCGCCGTCGGGGCTGACCCGCCAGATCGCGCCGTCCTCGGTGCCGGTGAACACCGACCCCTCGTCGCGGCCCGTGGGTGGCGACGACGACGTCCTCGGCGCCGGGCCCGGGGACGGGGAGGACGGTCAGGGTGCGGGCGGTCACCCGGTCATGCTGGCGTACAGCCTGGCGTCAGGTCCACGATCGGTCGCCGGCCAGGCATGTCTCTCACGTAGGGGTGGATGCCGGCGTCGTCCCGGCGCGCGCTGGCCAGGCGCCGGCACGAAGGCAGACTGGGTTCTGTCGAGGGTCGGCAACGACGCCAGCGCGTGATCGGGGCGGCGTCCGGCGCCGCCCGGATTTGGGAGACATGGCCTACTAGAGCCGCGCGACGTAGCGCCGTCCGCGCAGCGCCTCCTCGACCAGCCCGACCGCGCGGCGCACGCCGCTGAGCCGGGCCTCCTCGGCCAGCCAGGTCTCGACCGCGGCGTCGACCACGTCGAGCGCGGCGACGTCGCGGAGCTCGGCCCGGGCCTCGCTCAGCCCCCGCTTCACCCCGGCCTGGCAGGCCTCGACGTGCAGCACCGCGAACCGGGCCAGCACGACCACGTGGCGTCGCAGCGCCGGATAGCCGCGGAACTCCGGCGGGCACAGGTCGAGCAGCCAGTTGGTGGCCGTGCGCTCCCAGTCGGGGGCGTCGGGCGGGCGCACCTCGCGCGGCCAGCCGGGCGGGGCGACGTGGGTGACCATGTCGCCGATCCTACGTCAGGATTCGAACATCTGTTCGATCCTCGTGAGCTCCGGGTCGCGCAGCCCCACGCAGTCGTGGCGCCAGAACGGCTCGCAGTAGACGAGCGCGCCGGCCATCCACTCCTCGTGTCCGTCGAGGACCGCCACCTGGAACGCCGGCTCCGGGATCCGGGTCGAGGGCCGGGTGAAGCCGAGCGGCGTGGCGGGCTCGAAGCCCCGGCTGGAGTAGTACGCGGGGCTGCCCTCGAGGAACAAGGCCGGCACTCCGAGCCGCCGCGCCTCCTCGACCGCCGCACCCACCAGCTCCGTCCCCACTCCCCTGCCCTGGTGGTTCGGCGCGACCGACAGCGGGCTGAGCACCAGGACCTCGACCAGGGTCGGTCGCGCGTCCACCCACGACCGGCTGAGCAGCACGTGGCCGATGATCGCGCCGTCCACCTCGGCGACCAGCTCGGCCCGCCCGTGCGTCGCGCGCAGGTCGTCGGCGAGGGTCGCGACGGTCGCGCCCTCCTCGCCGAACGCCTCGGTGACGACGGTCCTGACGGCGGCCTCGTCCTCGGCCCGGTACGCGCGGATCACGACCCCATCCACCCAGCGACGACCGGCCGGCGGCAACCCGATTCCGGGCGAGTCAGCCCTCGAGGAAGCTGAACCGGACCGAGCGCTCGTCGTTGTCGACGTTGAGGTCGACGAGGCAGACGCTCTGCCAGGTCCCCAGCGCGAGCCGGCCGTCGAGGACGGGGACCGTGGCGTGCGGCGGGACGATCGCGGGCATCACGTGCGAGCGACCGTGGCCGCGCGACCCGTGCGCGTGCCGCCAGCGGTCGTCGGCGGGCAGCAGGTCGCCCAGCGCGCTGAGCAGGTCGTCGTCGCTGCCGGCGCCGGTCTCGATGATCGCGATGCCGGCGGTGGCGTGGGGCACGAACAGCTGGAGCAGCCCGTCCCCGCGGTCGGCCACGAACGCCTCGCAGTCGCGGGTCAGGTCGAGGACGACCTCACGGTCACCGGTGCGGTACTGGCGTGTGCTCGTCTCCACGCGCCGATCGTGGCACGGCCGGCTCCGCGGGCGCCGGGCGCGGCCGGGCCAGCGTGAGGACGGCGGCCAGCCACAGCGTGCCGTAGACGAGGCTGGTGCCGACGTCGGTGAGGTGGTGCGCCCCCTGGTAGAGCCGGCTGAGCGCCACGAAGAGAGGTACGGCGGCCAGCAGCACGACCAGCACGCGGAGCGCGCCACCGCTGCGACCGCGGGACCTCAGCCAGAGGGCCAGCAGCAGCGCCGAGCTGCCGTAGACCGCCACGGCGGTGCCGACGTGCCCCGACGGGAAGCTGTGCGTCGGCACCAGGCCCGCGTCGAGGATGTGCACCGGGGGCCGGTCGCGAGGGTCGGCGTTCGAGCCGAGCCAGTAGAGACCGCCGTTCCCCACGTCGGCGAGGAGGACGAGCAGGAGCGGCCAGAACGCCCGCAGCAGCAGTGCTGCGACGATCCCGACGACCGCGCCGGCGGCCAGGCCCACCGGGGTCTCGCCCAGGAGGGTGCCCGCCTGGGCCACCGGGTCGAGCCACGACGTGCGTTCACCCGCGAACCAGCGCGAGATGTCGTCGTCGACCGGGTCGACCGCACCCTCGAGCGGGTGGGTCAGCAGCCAGCCCCAGCCGACCACCAGCAGCGCCAGGGCGGCGTACGCCGACAGCGCGAACAGCAGCCGTCCGCGCACGAGCGCTCACCTCTCCTCCGCGTCCCCCCTTTGGCGCGGCCCCTCGCCGGCGACCGGCGGGACCGCACCCGAGCCGTACCCGAACCGGTGCCTGGGCAACCGCGGCCCGGGACTGCCCGGATCCTCGGCGCCAGGAGGGGACGAGCCGGCACTGTCGTGGACCCTGTCCGAGGGCCGGACCGACGCACGCCCCGCGCCGGCGTGCTCCCTCAGTCCTCCAGCAGCGCCTGGACCCGCTCGACCTTGGCCGTGAGCTGGCCGTCGAACCCGGGCCGGATGTCGGCCTTGAGCACCAGCCCGACGCGCGGCGAGACCTCGGCGACGACGTCGACCGCGCGCTTCACGACCGCCATCACCTCGTCCCACTCCCCCTCGACGGTCGTGAACATCGAGGTGAGCTCCCACGGGAGGCCGGACTCCTTGACCACCCGCACCGCCGCGGCGACGGCCTCGGAGACCGAGCCGTCCTCGCTGGCGGCGGTGGGGGAGATGCTGAAGGCGACGAGCATGCGGCCACCGTAGACGGCCGGCTCGAGCCCGGCGGAGGCGGTGCGCCGGATCCGCCCGGTGCGAGGATCGACCCACGACCACGCAGGAGGCGACATGGCCGGCAGCCCCGAGGACGACCGCAGCGCGGTGGCGGCGGTCGCGACGCAGTACTTCGAGTCGTGGTTCGAGGGCGACCCCGACCGCATGCGCGCGGTGCTGCACCCGGCCCTCGCCAAACGGACCGCTCTCGAGCCGGGCGCGCCGGGACTGGCCCTCGACGAGGACACGGCCGAGGGGATGGTCGAGATCGTCGGCCGCGGTCCGCGCGCAACCGCCGAGGCGGGCCAGGACGTCACGGTCCTCGACGTCTCGAGCGACATCGCCACGGTCAAGGTGGTGTCGGCGCCGTTCACCGAGTACCTGCACCTGGCCCGGTTCGGCGACCGGTGGCTCATCGTCAACGCGCTCTACGAACCGGGCACCAGGTCATAGCGCGCGGCTGGGCGCCTGGGGGCCCCGTGCCTGCGCCGGGACTCGGCTGCCGGCAGTCCACGGTGATCGTGCGACTGCCCAGCTTCCGGCTGTTCGCGTGCAGGCTGACCACGGCGGTCCGGTCCTCGTAGCGCGACAGGTCGGCCACCACCGTCGTCGTCTCGCCGCCGTACAGCGGCGCGGCCAGCCGCGCGAGCGCCCACCGCGGGCGCCACGGGTCCGACCACCCGGACCCTCGCGCCGTCGACGACGATCCGGAAGAACGCCGGCCTGGTCGCCTCGGCGCCGTTCGACACGGTCACGGCCTCGTCCGCGGCCGGCCCGGTGCACGACACGTCACCGGTCGTGGCCGAAGCATCGGCCCCACGTCCGGTTCCATCTCACACCCGTGGCGGAGGAACGCCCGGCCCGAAGATCGGGCCGCGGTGGCTGGCGTGCCCGTTGATGGCAGCGGACGTCGACAGACGATCTGGTGGTAGGGGTTGGTCCGGGAGCTCGTCCGGTGACAGATGGTCACCTTCTGCTCCCCGGAGGCCCTGGGAGTCGCGGCCGGCGCTCGGGGCGCACCGGCGGCGGCCACCGGGACGAGCAGGCGCGCCGCGAAGAGCATCGCCGCGAGCAGCACCGACGTACGCAGGGACCTCGGGTGACTCGTGGACCACCTGGGGCGCTCCCTCGAACGGTCGGGCCCCCTCCCGAAAAGGCGGAGCGGTCACCGTAGCGCTTCCGCGACGTGGCCCTGTCGGTCACGGCCCCGGAGGTGTCAGGCTCCCAGCATGATCCTGGCCTGCCACACGCTCATCTACTCCGACGACGCCGACGCGACCCGAGCGTTCTTCCGGGACGTGCTCGGCTTCCCCTCCGTGGACGCCGGCACCGGCGACCACAACTGGCTGATCTTCAGGACGGGGGCCAGCGAGCTCGGCGTCCACCCGACCGCGGGCGAGGGGTACAGCTCTCCGCGCCACCACGCGATCAGCTTCATCGTCGACGACCTGGACTCGACGATGGCCGAGCTGCGGGACCGGGGCGCTGAGTTCAGCTCCGGTCCGGACGACCACGGCTACGGCATCATCGCGATGGTCAAGGTGCCGGGCGCCGACGACGTGCAGCTGTACCAGCCGCGGCACCAGACGGCCTACGCGCTCTGAGGTGGACCTCGAGGAGGTCGGCCGGCTGGCGCTGACCCACGAGGGGGTCAAGCGCAAGGGCACCGAGGCGCGCCCGGCGTGGTACGTCGACGACCGGCTGGTGGTGCGCCGGCTGGACCCCACCTCGGTGGTGGTCCGTGCCGGCTTCGCCGCGCGCGAGCGGCTGCTGGAGGACCATCCGGACACCTTCGGCGTCCCGCCGCGCTTCGAGAGCCACATGATGGTCGTCGTCGAGCTGGACCGGGCCGACCCGGCCGCGGTGGCCCGGGCCATCAGCGAGGCGGTGGAGCTCCAGCGCCGGAGGTGAGGGGGTCGCCGTCCGCGTCGAGGTCCGGCAGCAGTGCCCTGAGACGGGCCAGGCCGTCGCGCACCTGGGACTTCACCGTGCCCACCGCGCCGACACACCGACGAGGCCCATCTCACCGCGCCCGCTCCACGAGACGTGCTCGGCCGGGACCACCCTGACCAGCGGGCCGGTGGCCCCGTGCGCCACGGGAAGCCGGCCGCTGGGCACGTAGAACCGGTCGGGCGGCACCCGCTGCTCCCGGGTGCCCGCCGGCTCGACGTCGGCCTGGACACGGGTGACCACGGCGGTGCTCACGATTCCGGAGAAGGCCGGTCGCCACAGGTCGGGTGGCGGCGGCGAGACCGGTGCTCCCTCGGCCAGGTCGGCCATGCGGTCGGGCAGGGTCGTCATACCCACCTACCCGCCACGAGTCCCCGAGAGGGAGGGGTCAGCCGGCGTTGAAGATGACGTACTCCCCCTTGTGCAGGAAGAACCCCTCGGTCTTCTTGAGGTTGATGCACGTGACGCCGATCCGCTCGCTCAGGCAGGCGAACTTCCCGAACGTCGTCGCCGAGCCGTAGGGCAGCACCTTGGCGCCCCGTTTGCGGATCGTGTCGGTGTTGCAGACCGGGGTCGCGCGGCCGTGCCGGAACTCGATCCGGCCGACCCGGTCCGAGACCGGCACGCCCGAGCAGACGTCGGGGTCCTTGACCGCGCCGGCGTTGATCTCGCAGCCCTTCGGCCCGCTCGTGCCGACGTTGCAGTAGATGTTGCCGCTGGGCGAGACGAACTTCTTCAGCGCCCGCATGTCGTTGGAGACGTCGAAGTGGGCCAGGGCCGCGTCGTAGGTGCGCGGGATCCCCCGCTGCGCGGGCTCCGCGGGGCGGGCGTCCGCCGGACCGGACGGTGCGGCGGCGAGGACGGCGAGCAACGGCACGAGGACGGCCACGAGGGCCCGGCGCAGCGACATGGCGGCACCCTGACACAGGGTGCCGCCACGACGCGAGAGGCGCTCAGCCCTTGCGCAGGTTGCGCAGGACGAACTGCATGATCCCGCCGTTGCGGTAGTAGTTCGCCTCGCCCGGGGTGTCGATGCGCACGACCGCGTCGAACTCGGTGTCGCCGGCCGTGACCTTCACCGTCCGCGGGGTGGAGCCGTCGTTCAGCTCGGTGATGCCGCTGATGGAGAAGGTCTCCTCGCCGGTCAGCCCGAGGGACTCGGCGTTCTGGCCCTCGGGGTACTGCAGCGGGATCACGCCCATGCCGATCAGGTTCGAGCGGTGGATCCGCTCGTACGACTCGGCGATCACCGCCTTCACGCCGAGGAGCGCGGTGCCCTTGGCGGCCCAGTCGCGCGAGGAGCCGGAGCCGTACTCCTTGCCGGCCAGCACCACGAGCGGCGTGCCAGCGGCCAGGTAGTTCTCCGAGGCCTCGTAGACGGACGTGACCTCGCCGCCCCCGGTGAAGTCGCGGGTGAAGCCGCCCTCGGTGCCCGGGGCGAGCTGGTTGCGCAGCCGGATGTTGGCGAAGGTGCCCCGGATCATCACCTCGTGGTTGCCGCGCCGCGAGCCGTAGGAGTTGAAGTCGCGTTGCTCCACGCCGTGCTCCGCGAGGTACGTGCCGGCCGGCGAGTCCTTCTTGATCGCACCGGCCGGGCTGATGTGGTCGGTGGTCACCGAGTCGCCCAGCTTGAGCAGCACCCGGGCGCCCTCGATGTCCTCGACCGGCGCGGGCTCGTCGGGCATGCCGTCGAAGTAGGGCGGCTTGCGGACGTACGTCGAGTCGGCGTCCCACGCGAACGTGTCGCCCTCGGGCGTGGGCAGCGACTGCCACTGCTCGTCGCCGGCGAACACGTCGGCGTAGTCGTCGGTGAACATCTCGGAGGTGATCGCGGTCGCGATGACGTCCTCGACGTCCTTGGCCGAGGGCCAGATGTCCTTCATGAAGACGTCGTTGCCGTCCTGGTCCTGGCCCAGCGGGTCCTTGAACAGGTCCACGTCCATCGAGCCGGCCAGGGCGTAGGCGACCACCAGCGGCGGCGAAGCCAGGTAGTTCATCTTCACGTCCGGGTTGATCCGGCCCTCGAAGTTGCGGTTGCCCGACAGCACCGAGACGACCGCGAGGTCGTTGTCGTTGACGGCCTGGCTGACCTCGGGGATCAGCGGGCCGGAGTTGCCGATGCAGGTGGTGCAGCCGTAGCCGACGAGGTTGAAGCCGAGCTTGTCGAGGTAGGGCGTGAGCCCGGCCTTCTCGTAGTAGTCCGAGACGACCTTGGAGCCGGGCGCGAGCGTGGTCTTGACCCACGGCTTGCGCTGCAGCCCCTTCTCGACGGCGTTCTTGGCCAGCAGCGCCGCGCCGATCATCACCGACGGGTTGGAGGTGTTGGTGCACGACGTGATCGCCGCGATGGCCACCGCGCCGTGGTCGACCTCGAACTTGGTGCCGTCCTCGAGGGTGACCAGCGCGGGGTTGCTCGCCCGTCCTCCGTCGGAGGGCGCTGCCGAGACGTACTCCTTCGGCGCCGCCTCGCCGTGGCCGTTGGCCGGCGCGTCCGAGGCCGGGAAGGACTCCTCGACGGCCTCGTCGTACCCGTTGGTGTGCTGCTCGGGGCTGCCGTCGGTGTAGTCGACGAGAGCGCCGCGGAAGGACTCCTTGGCCTCGACGAGCGACACGCGGTCCTGCGGGCGCTTGGGGCCGGCCAGCGACGGGACGACGGAGGCCAGGTCGAGCTCGAGTCGCTCGGAGTAGCGCGGCTCGGCGTCCGGGTCGTGCCAGAGCCCCTGCTCCTTGGCGTAGGCCTCGACCAGGGCCAGCTGATCCTCGGTGCGGCCGGTGAGCTTGAGGTACTCGATGGTCTGCTCGTCGACCGGGAAGACCGCGATCGTGGAGCCGAACTCCGGGCTCATGTTGCCGATCGTGGCGCGGTTGGCCAGCGGCAGCGCCGAGACGCCGGGGCCGTAGAACTCCACGAACTTCCCGACCACGCCGTGCTGGCGCAGCATCTCGGTGATGGTGAGCACCAGGTCGGTCGCGGTCGCACCCTCGGGCAGGTCGTTGTTGAGCTTGAAGCCGACCACCCGCGGGATGAGCATGCTGACCGGCTGGCCGAGCATCGCGGCCTCGGCCTCGATGCCGCCGACGCCCCAGCCGACCACGCCGATGCCGTTGACCATCGTGGTGTGGGAGTCGGTGCCGACGCAGGTGTCGGGGTACGCCGTGAGCTCGCCGTCGATCTCGCGGGTGAAGACGACGCGGGCGAGGTGCTCGATGTTGACCTGGTGGACGATGCCGGTGCCGGGCGGGACCACCTTGAAGTCCTCGAAGGCGCCCTGGCCCCAGCGCAGGAACTGGTAGCGCTCGCGGTTGCGCTCGTACTCGATCTCCACGTTGCGCTCGAACGCCTCCGGCGTACCGAACACGTCGGCGATCACCGAGTGGTCGATGACCAGCTCGGCGGGTGCGAGGGGGTTGATCCTGGTCGGGTCGCCGCCGAGGTCGGCCATCGCCTCGCGCATGGTGGCCAGGTCGACCACGCACGGCACGCCCGTGAAGTCCTGCATGATCACGCGGGCCGGCGTGAACTGGATCTCCTGGTCGGGCTCGGCGTCGGCGTCCCAGCCGGCCACCGCGCGGATGTGCTCCTCGGTGATGTCGGCGCCGTCCTCGGTGCGGAGCAGGTTCTCCAGGAGCACCTTGAGGCTGTACGGGAGGCTCGCGACGTCGAGGCCCTCACCGGTCACCTGGTCGAGCCGGAAGATCTCGTACGACGTCTCGCCGACGTCGAGGCTCGCCTTCGCGCCGAAGCTGTCCTTGCTGGCCACTGCTCACCATCTCCTCGAGTGCGCGCTCACGCGTCCGGACGTCCACCCATCCTGCCGCCGGTACCCGGGACCCGGAACCCTGGGCCCGTCCGCGACCAGATGTCTTGATATCAAGATACACGACGTCGAGAGTGCCGCGCGCGCGGGTACCGCACGCCACTGGTCAGCCGACGAGCACCACCTCGGCCCAGCAGCTGCTCCCGTTCGACGACAGCGCACCGAGCACCGCGAACTGGCGGCCGTCGGCAGCCGTCAGCATCAGCCCGATGGGACGTCCCGCGCTCGCGGCGTTCTGCGTCGTCGTGGTGTCCGGACCGTCGGCGATGTTGAAGTCGGGGTCGGTCCCGTTGTTGCTCACCCACCGCCCGTGGTCGACGGAGGTGGTCAGGGCCAGCCTCGCGTCGGGGCTGCCCGCCGTCCCGCCACACTGCAGCGCGACCGAGAACGGGCCGACCGTGCCGATCGGCGCGCCGGCGCCGACCCCGGCCGTGGCGCCCGCGCGGCGCAGGGTGTCGACCTTGGCCGCGGACGGGACCGTGCCGAGCGTCGACTCCTTGATGTCCTTCCCGGTGAGCGCGTCCTTCTTGACCGACCTGCCGGTCACGCTGTTCTTCGCGAGGTCGGCGGCCTTGACCGCGCCGGGCTTGAGCTGGGGCGAGCCGACCGAGTTCCTGGCCAGTCCCGCGGCGACGGCGGTGCCGCTGCCCAGGGCCACGACGAGGGCGAGGGTGGCGGCGACGTTGGCATAGCTGAGGTGGGGAGGCTTCATGCCTGCCAGCCTCTGCTCCCTGGCCCGGGGACGTCCACCCCTGACCGTCAGGCGAGCAGCCGCGGCTCGAGCCGGGTCTCCTCGACCGTGCCGTCGTCCTGCCGCTCGACGACGTACGCCGCGACATTGGGCCGGTCGGCCACGGCCTCGACCAGCTCGGTGCCCTCGTAGACCAGGCCGACGCCGTCGTCGGTGGCGTGCGAGGTGGGCAGCTCGCCCTGGGCCACCAGCGAGTGCAGCAGCGGGCGCCGCCGCTCCTCGGTGTCGTAGTGGACTCCGCAACCGTAGGGCAGCAGGCCGAGCCCGGGCGGCGAGAGGCGCAGGTCGACGCCGTAGCTGTCGGTCGTGCCGCCGACGTACCAGCAGATCGCGCCGGCCGAGACGCCGGCGAGCACGACGCCGCTCTCCCAGCACTCGCGCAGCACCTCGTCGAGGCCGTGCACCCGCCACACCGCGAGCAGGTTGGCCACCGAGCCGCCGCCCACCCAGATCACGTCCTGGGCCAGCAGGTGGGCGCGCACGTCGGGCACGTTGGGCATCGTGAACAGCTCGAGGTGGGAGACGCGGACGTCCGACCCGGCGAACGCGCCGTAGACGGCGCTGGACCCGTTCAGGGCATCCCCGCTGGCGGTGCCGACGTAGCAGAACCGCGGCCGCTCGGGGTCGCCGGCCAGGTGGAACGCGTGCTCGATGAGCGGGCCGCGCCGCCAGTGGAACGGGCCGAGGTCGGTGGGCAGGAACCCACCCGAGGTGGCCAGGATGCGCACGGTCTACCCCCGAGAGTGGTTGGGCCCCAACAGCACCGTGAACTCTACGGGGTGGCTCCACTCCCCGGGACCGCTTCCTGGGCTGACTCGCGAGTCAGCAAGGCGACGCACTCGACGTGGTGGGTCATCGGGAAGACGCCGATGGTCCTGAGCGTGAGCGCGGTACTTTGCCGTCAGCTGCGTTCATCAGGCGAAACTGGCCGCTGACCTGCGGATTTACCGCCCAAGATCCCGCGTCGCGCCAGCACTAGGTTGCGACTGTTCGCGATTCAAAGCGCGCCCAAACCGCGCCATTGAGGAGCGAGGTTCACAGCCGACCGCAGGAAGGAGCCACGCAGTGGCGCCATACGCCGACGCGGCAGTTCACCCTCAATCTCATAGGCGTGCGGTTCGCGAGTCCGAGTCCCGCCGCGGTCAGCCACTTCGAGTTGATCTACGACGTGTGATCACGTCTGCGCGTGGTGCTCGAACTGACCGATCGCGGAGGACGACGAATTGTTCACAGTCTTGCTAGCGGCGCTCATCGGCAGTTGGGAGGTCACGTCCAGTGGTCCCATTGCCTTCGCCGGTGTGCACGCTCAAAGCCGATGGGCGGACGGGAGCAATCCGCCAGAATGATGCAGAGACTGACGCTGTCTGTGGAACAGCAGCCCCCACAAGCGCGTGACGAGCGAGCACAGTCCGGTCAGCATCCGCGTGTGCTCGCCGGATGTGGATAGGTTGAGGTCATGGTCCCCTCGCCGGACCAGGATCGGGTCCGCACTGCCGAGGTCTCCGCGGCCTTGTGTCTCGCGACGGATCTCGGGATGGGCTTGCCGGTCGAGCAGGGGCTGCAGGCCACGGTGGTCGCGATGCGGGTGGCCGAGCGACTGGGTGTGGATGAGGCCACCGCCCGGCAGACCTTCTTCGGGTGCCTGCTGTTCTACGCAGGCTGCACGGCGGACGCGGAGATCCAGGCGATCCTTTTCCCCGAGGGTGCACTGCTGGAGCGTTGGACACCGGTCATGTTCGGGAGCTCCCGGGAGGCGACGGTCGGTGTCCTGACCGCGCTTGCCGCTGGTGAGGGAACCTGGCCGAAGCGGGTCTTCCGGGCAGCCGGACGGTTCCCTGGGGCGGTGATCGGTCATCGGCAGCACGTCGCCGCGCTGTGCGAGGTCACCGAGCTCATCGCTGCCGGGTTCAACTTGCCTCCCGACGTGACCGGCCTGTTCCAGAACCTCACCGAACGGTGGGACGGCGATGGCCCGCGGGGGCTGTCGCGGGGCAGCGACCTCCCACTGGCGCTGCGCATCATCCATGTGGCTCGCGACGCGGTGTTCCAGGCGGGGCTGCGGGGCAGCGCCTGCAGCGCGGAGATCCTCGGGAAGCGCGCCGGGAAGGCGTTCGATCCTGACGTGGTGGACGTCGTGCTCGAGGACCCGAACGGGATCCTCGGGTCGCCGGATGAGGCTTCGTTGTGGGACGTCGTGCTGGGAAGCGAGCCGGGGGCTCCACGCGTTCTTGAAGGAGCCCAGATAGACGATGCCCTGCTCTCCACCGGCGCGTTCGCGGACCTGGTGTCGCCCGACTTCACCGGGCATTCCATGGCCGTCGGTGAGCTCGCGGGTAGCGCCGCCGCGATCAGCGGGTGCTCGGCCGAGGAGTCCGCAGCCGTCCGCCGCGCAGGCTACCTGCACGACCTGGGCCGAATCGGCGTGCCGTTCAACGTCTGGCAGCGGCCGGGCAAGGTCGACGCCGACGGCTGGGAGAAGATCCGCCTGCACGCGTACCACACAGAGCGGCTGCTGAGCCGGTCACCGTTCCTGGCAGCACTGGGGTCGGTCGCCGGTTGTCATCACGAGCGCCTGGACGGTAGCGGCTACCACCGACGACTCCCCGCCGCCGGGCTGGGCATGCCCGACCGCCTCCTCGCGGCAGCGGACGCCTACCGCACCAAGACCGAGCCCCGGCCGCACCGAGAGGCCCTCACACCCGGTCAGGCCGCCGCGCACCTGCGGTCTGAAGCGGCCGCCGGCCGTCTCGACCCCGACGGCGTCGCCGCCGTCCTCGAAGCGGCAGGCCACCGCCCGGGCGTCGTCGAACGACCCGAAGGGCTCACCGCACGCGAGTGCCAGACGCTGACCCTGCTGGCCCGCGGGCGGGCGACCAAGCAGATCGCACGAGCGCTCGGCATAACTCCCAAGACAGCCGATCACTACGTCCAGCGGGTGTACGCCAAGATCGGCGTCTCGACGCGCGCCGCGGCCGCCGTCTACGCCATGCAGCACGGCTTCGTCACGTGGGAGAACACCCACTCGTAGACCGCCGCCAGCGCTCCTAGCGTGGTCAACAACGACCACAAGGAGACCGCAATGGTCACGATCCAATGCGAGACAACCATCAACAGACCCGTGGAAACCGTCTACGAGTACTTCGCCAACCCGGACAGGGAGATCGCCCGTGCCACGCCGGGCATCGAGTCCGTGGAACGCCTCTCGCCCGGACCCACGGTTCCCGGCAGCACCTTCCGGTTCGTGCACGCGGGTGGCCCGGTGCACGAGTCGACGTCGCAGTTCACCGTCGTACGCCCCCCTCACGAGCTCCAGTTCGAAGGGGTGGTGGGGGCGCTCCGGCCATGGAACCAGCTGATCTTCGAAGCGTCGGACGGCGCCACAACGGTCCGCCTGGCGGGGAAGGCCAACCCCACCGGTCCGCTGAGGCTGCTGGTGCCACTGATCACGATGATTGGCCGCCGGCTGTGGAACGAGCGACTGGCCAAGGCCAAGGCGTTCCTCGAAGCCGGAGATTGAGGCCCTGGCCCACAGCTCCTGCTCGCGGTGGACGTCGCCGTCGCCCGTCGAGCAACGATCAGGCAAGGGACCGTGCGAACTCCTCCAGCAGCCCCGCCACCCGGCCTGGGTTGCCGAGCTGCGGCACGTGTCCTGCTGGCACCACCTCGAGGCGTGCGTCAGGTATCAACTGCGCCGCCGCCTTCGCGTCCGCGACCGACACGACCGGGTCGTGGTCCCCCCAGATCATCAGTGTGGGAACTGCCACCCGCCGGAGGTCCGCGGGCCGGATCCGGGTCGCAGATCGGATGCCGAACGGTGAGATGACGGCCTGGAACTCCTTCACGTTGGCGGCGGTCGCCACCGGGTCGCGGGCTGCGTCGATGAGGGAGTCGAGCAGGTCGGGGTGTCGCAGGACGGTGTCGCCCTCGCCCATCGACGACATCAGGTGCAGCAGCATCCGCCGGCCTGGCCTCACCTGCGGCCGAGCACATCGCCGAGCAGCGGCGTCGCCATGAGCCGGATGCCCATGGGGATTCGAGCTCCGGGAAGCAGCGGGACCGATCCGAGGATGACAAGGCCGCGCACCCGCTCCGGACGGTCCAGGGCGTACCAGATGGCCCAGGTTCCGCCCCCCGAGGCGCCAACGAGCACAGGGGAGTCCAGTCCGAGGTTGTCGAGGACCTCGTCCACGAACCGGACCGCGCAACTCCGAAATGATCTGCAAGGGAAGGTCTCGGGGTCGCTGAGACCGAACCCCGGTCGGTCGACGAGGTAGGTACGAACTCCTGTCAGGTGTTCCAGCAGCATCAGGTGCGACAAAGAAGATGTGTTGTTGCCGTGCAGGTGGACGACCGGCGGGCCGTCGCCGGCCTCGATCACGTGGACGGCTCCGCCGCGGGGCCTCGGGAAGAAGCGGCCGCGCGCCCCGACGGTCTGGACCATCCGGTCGTATCGCTCGCGGAGCTTCGGCGGGTGTTTCGGTATCTGTGGCCCGTTCACATGGGACTGTGTCGTCATCGTGACCCCTCGGCGTGGTCTCGTCCTGCTCCACGATCTGCCGCTCCACGCGAGCGCGGCTAGTTCGAAGTTCGAACCCCTCCTCCTGTGCGCCGGTGTGACAATGGCGGGTATGAGCTCGAGTGAGTTCACTGGCTACTGCTCCTACACCAAGGCGATCGAACACCTGGGGGACCGGTGGAGCCTGCTCATCGTGCGGCAGCTCGGGACGTTCGGGCCGCGGGGGTTCAACGACCTGGTGACGGGGTTGCCCGGCCGCATCTCACGTTCCGTGCTCGCCGATCGGCTGCGACGACTGGAGACTTTGGGGCTGGTGTCGCGCGGTGACGGCGAGGACCCGCACCCGGCCTACCATCTGACCGCCGTTGGCCAAGGTCTGATGGCGACGCTCGGCTCGTTGCGCACCTGGGCGGACACGTGGCTCCCCGAGGACCCCGAGATGTTGGAACGCGACCCGGACGTCGTGCTCGGCTGGCTCGCCCAGCGTGCAGATCCCGACCGCGTGCCTGGCCGGCCGGTCGTGCTGGAGCTTCGCCTACCCCACCGGCTCGACCATCGGTATTGGCTCGTGCTCGAACGCGGCGTCCAGCCCTACGGCTGCCTGACGGACCCGCTGTTGGACGAGAGCCGCTACGTGTACATCGAGGCCTCGCTGCCGGCCCTTCTTGCACTTGCCCGGGGACGGTGCGCCTGGTCGGACGCGTTCGAGGATGGCTCCGTGACGGCCGCCGGCGATCCCGACCTGGTGTGCCACGTGGCCGGGTGGTTCCAGCCCGTCGCCGAGCGGGTGACATCGTCCCACGCCGGCCGCTGACCCGCTCGGCGGAACCCACGGGCCCCTGACGCTCGCCCGGGGGTCAGGTCACTGCGGTGCGCCAAGGGCGCGTCACAATGCGCAGCCGCGCACGAGGGCGAGCGCGACCCTCACTCCCGCTTCTGTAGGCGGACCCGTTCGAAGTATCCGGCCCATAGGCGCTGACGCTCCGCCACCGTGAAACCGACCCGTTCAGCGAGCTTGGCCGGCCGTCCGTGTCGCCAGCGCGGTTCAAGGTGGTCGAGCAGAAGCAGCAACCCGCCGGGCCGGACGACGCGGTAGGCCTCAGCCAAGGTGGCGGCGCGGTCGTCCACGTCACAGATGGCCAAGGTGCAGACCACGGTGTCGAACACGTCGTGGTCGAATGGGAGCCGGTGACCGTCTGCGACAGCCACGCGAACCGCCTGAACCAACTCATCAGCACGCTCCCCAGCTACCACGAGACGCTCGCGGTCGAGATCCACCGCGACCAGTTCAACGTCGCCGGGGTACCACCGGAAGTTGAGCCCCGTGCCGGCCCCCAACTCCAGCGTTCGTCCCTTCGCCTGTCGACAAACCCACTCCCGGCTGTGGCGGATCGTCAACCACTCGCTGCCGTACCCCGAACGACGGTCTAGCCTGCGGCGTCGGGCGCGGTTGGATCGAGATGGGCGCAGCATCGGGACACCTGCCAGTGAGCGTACGTCCCGATCAGCCTGCCCGCATCTGATGCGCACTCATCAGCCGCGATCCGCGCGCACGGAAGCCGAACGGCCCACCCCGCCAGGACTGCTGGCGCGCGGGGCACCTGGCTATAGGTGCCACCCAGCGGTGGGCCGCCGCGTCTAGTGTTCGGAAGCATGGAAGGCATCGTGCTTCGTGTCCGGCTGACTAGCGGCGACAGCATGGATGTCTCGTACGAGGATCCCGATGCGAGCACCGCAGCCCAGGTTGTCGACCACGTCGTCTCCACATTGGCTGAGGATTCCGGGGTGCTGCGCTGCAGACACGGCGACCGGCTCGTGGTGCTGTACGCAAGGGGTGTTGCCGTCGTGGAAGTCGCGCCTCGTGGCGCCGTCCTGTAAGCGTCCACGCTCAGTCCAGCCGGAGTTGTTCCACTGGTGCGCACTCAGCGCATTAGTTTCGCGTGTGCTTTGAGGAGTCGACCGAACGTGTGGGGTGCGAGCCCGCGTTCACCCGCTGCGCCGCCGCGGAGCGTGACGAACACCGGTCCCGGTGTGGTGCCGCGGAGTCGGAGCCAGGCGTGGAGCGCGGCGATCGGATCGGTATCTGGGTGCTTGCCACGCGCGACGGCGACCTTCGCGCCGGCGGCATTGCGGTCGGTCTTGGAGCGGCGGATCCACAAGACAATGCCGTCGGTCCTCGGTTCGAGGTCATCCACCGCGAGTGCGGCGAGTTCCCCGATGCGCAGCGCGCCGGCGTAGCCGACCAGGATGAAGGCGGCGTCGCGGGCGCCCCCGAGTGTTGCCCTGTCGATGCTCGTCACGAGCGTGCGGATCTCGGCCACCGAGAGCGGGTGGGCTTGCCGGACGGGCGCGACGCCGTAGGTGCGCCGGAGCCCGTCGCGGACCTGGCGGACGGCACGGTTCTCGTTGGGGTTGGGCAGGCCGTGGGCGCTGTGGACGTAGTTGATCACGCTGATGAAGGGGCTGAGGCTGATCACGGCGAGGCCGTCGGCGACGCGCTGGGTCATGAACGCGCACATCGCGGCAGGGTCGGCCGGGAGCGGTTCGATTCCGCGCTCGGCGCACCAGCTGGCCCACTGCTCCCACGCGTATTGGTAGATCCTATGAGTTCCGGGCGCACGGGCGGCCTCCGTGGCGGGGGTGATCCGCTCCAGGTCCTGGTCGGTCAGACCCGGACGGGGCTGGAGTGGCGGCCGGGGCAGCCACGGGATCAGCGCAGCGAGGTCGGCTGCATCGTCGTGGCCTCGTGCGGGCTGGGGTGATGATTGAGCATGGGACGTCGATGCGTTCGTAAGCATTGACGGTTTCTAGCCAGCCACTCCCCCGGCCCGAGGCCGGTCGGTTCAGCCTGCCGCACGCGACCGAACCGCCAGCCGTTCCGTGGACCGGATCCCGGCTGTCAACGCCGGTCGAAAGTTGACCCTTTTTCGAACTCGCCCGACGCTCCGGGTTCAGTTTTCAGCCGTCGCTGACACCGGCGTCCAGAGCCTCGGTCGGCATACATTGCGCCCAAAGTGCGCCCTGAGGCGGATTCTTGAACGTCAGCGCGCGCATCGCGAATCGCGTCACCGCAGGTCAGAGCCGGTTTTCTCCAGTAGCGCCACGCATTCGACATGGTGCGTCATCGGGAACAGGTCGAACCCCCGCAGCCTCTCGACGACGTAGCCGTGCTCGGCGAAGATCGCGATGTCGCGGGCCAGGGCGGCCGGGTCGCACGCGACGTAGGCGACCGCACGCGGCTGCCGCGCGGTGACGGCCTCGACGACCGTACGGCGCGCGCCCTCCCGCGGCGGGTCCAGGACGACCAGGTCGACCGGAGCAGGCGGCAGCCCCGACAGCACCGCGCCGACGTCGCCGGCCAGCACGGTGGCGCCGGGGACGTTCACCCCGGCGTGGTCGCACGCGCCGCCGGTCGCCCTCGACGAGGGTCACCTGCTCGGCCCCCACGACGTCCGCCAGGAACCGGGCGAACAGCCCGACCCCGGCGTAGAGGTCGAGCACCACCTCGCCGGGGCGCGGTGCGAGGAAGGACAGCACGGTGCCGACCAGCACCTCGGGGGCACCCGGGTGGACCTGCCAGAAGCCGTCCTGCTCGACCTCGAACGGCGCTCCCCGGACGACGTGCCGCGCCGCGGCACCGGCGATCAGGCAGTCGTCGACCTCGACGACGTCGTGCGAGCGGTGCTTGCGCATCCCGTGCCGCCCGCCGGGCAGCTCGACGTAGCGCTGCCGGGTCCGCCACCGGAGGCCGTCGTGCTCGTGCGGCGGCTCCCCCGGCACCTCCTCGATGGTCACCGCCAGGTCCAGCCCCGCCAGCCGGCTCAGCTGCTCGCGCACCACGTCAGCCTTGAGCCCGCGCTGCCGCGCCAGGGTCACGTGCTGGAAGTCGCAGCCGCCGCACCGCCCGGGACCGGCGAACGGGCACGGCGCCGCGACCCGGTCCGGGGACGGCTCCAGCACCTCGACGGCGTCCGCGCGCCAGAACCGGTCGCCGTCGGTGCCCTCGGTCACCTCGACCACCACCCGCTCCCCCGGCAGTGCGTGCCGCACGAAGACCACCCGCGCCGTCGGGCTCCAGCCGGGCGACGCAGTGGCCGCCGTGCGCGACCGGCCCGACCACGACGTCGTAGCGCTGCCCCACCCGGGACGCGCCGCGCGGGCGCCGGGCGCGGGGCCGGCGGGCCGGCGTCAGGGGGACACGTCCCGCCGCGAGCTGCGCGGGTCGACCTCGCCGCGCCGCAGGTCGCCGGGGCGGACGCGGTACTCGTCGCGCAGCTCGCGCTCGCGGGCGATCTGGGACGAGCGCAGCTGGTAGGGCACCGAGGTGACCATGACGCCGGGGGTGAACAGCAGCCTGCCCTTGAGCCGCAGCGCGGTCTGGTTGTGCAGGAGCTGCTCCCACCAGCGGCCCACGACGTACTCCGGGATGTAGACCGCGACCACGCCGCGGGGGTTGGCGCGCCGGATCTCCGTGGCGTACTCGACGATCGGCCGGATCAGCTCGCGGTACGGCGAGTGCAGCACCTTGAGCGGGACGTCGAGGCGCCGCTGGTCCCACTCCTCCAGCAGCCGGCTGGTCTCCTGCGGGCTGGTCGAGACGTAGACGGCCTCGAGCACGTTGGGCCGGGTGGCCTTGGCGAACGCGAGGGCGCGCAGCGTCGGCTTGTGCAGCTTGGAGACCAGGACGATGGCGTGCACCCGGGTGGGCATCACCTTGTCCTCCTCGTCGGCGGCCAGCTCGTCCGCCACGTTGTCGTAGTGCCGGCGGATGCCGCGCATGAGCAGGAAGAAGATGACCATCGCCAGGATCGCGATCCAGGCACCGGCGAAGAACTTGGTGACCAGCACGATCACGAACACGACGGCGGTCATGGCCAGTCCGAAGGTGTTGATCGCGCGGGAGCGGTACATCCGGCGGCGGACCGCGGGGTTCTTCTCGGTCTTCAGGTGCCGGGTCCAGTGCCGGATCATGCCCGAGCTGGCTCAGGTTGAACGAGACGAAGACCCCCACGATGTAGAGCTGGATCAGCCGGCTCGTCTCGGCGTTGAAGGCCAGGATCAGGATGATCGCCATCACGGCCAGGAAGACGATGCCGTTGCTGTAGGCCAGCCGGTCGCCGCGCGAGCCCAGCGCGCGGGGCGCGAACCCGTCGCGGGCCAGGATCGAGCCGAGCACCGGGAAGCCGTTGAACGCCGTGTTCGCCGCGAGCACCAGGATGATCCCGGTCATCGCCACCACGAAGTAGAAGCCCGGCGGGAAGTCGGTGAAGATCGCCTTGGACAGCTGCGCGATGACCGTGTGCTGGTCGTAGTCGGCCGGCAGCGCCTGGCCGTCGGCGGTGCGCAGCCGGTCGACGTCGCTCGGGTCGACGTACCGCAGCCCCATGTTCCGGGCCAGCGCGATGATGCTCAGCAGCATGGTGATCGCGATGGTGCCGAGGAGGAGCAGCGTGGTGGCGGCGTTGCGGCTCTTCGGCTTGCGGAACGCCGGGACGCCGTTGGAGATCGCCTCGACGCCGGTGAGCGCGGCGCAGCCGGACGAGAACGCGCGGGCCAGCAGCACGATCAGCCCGATGTTGGTCAGCTCGTCCTCGTAGCCGGGCGCGGGCGTGATGGTGAGGTGCGCGCTCTCGACCTGGGGCAGGTCGCCGGTCAGGGCCAGCAGCAGGCCGTAGAGCGCCATCCCGATGATGCCGATCATGAAGCCGTAGGTCGGGATCGCGAACAGCGTCCCCGACTCCCGGACGCCGCGCAGGTTCATCGCCATCAGGACCAGCACCAGGATCGCGGCCACGACCGCCTCGTGCCCGGAGAACGCCGGGATCGCCGACGCGGCGTTCTGGACGCCCGACGAGATCGACACCGCCACGGTCAGCACGTAGTCGACCAGCAGCGCGGCGCCCACCGTGACGCCGGCGGTCTGCCCGAGGTTGACGGTGGCGACCTCGTAGTCGCCACCGCCGCTCGGGTAGGCGTGCACGTTCTGGCGGTACGACGCGACGACGGTCAGCATCACCACCGCGACCGCGATGCCGATCTTCCAGCGACCAGACGTAGGCCGACGCCCCGGCCAGCGACAGCATGATGAAGATCTCGTCCGGGGCGTAGGCGACCGACGAGAGCGCGTCGCTGGCGAAGACCGGCAGCGCGACCCGCTTGGGCAGCAGCGTCTCGCCCAGCTGGGAGCTGCGCAGCTTGCGTCCCAGCAGGATCCGCTTGGAGACGTCGCCGACACCCACGAGCCGCAAGCGTACGCACCCGACGACCCGGATCCGCAGCCAACGGCGCCCGTGGCGCGCACAACGGATACCGTGGCCGCGTGCACGTCGTGATCATGGGGTGCGGCCGGGTCGGCTCGACCCTGGCCCGCAGCCTCGAGGACCGCAACCACACGGTGTCGGTCATCGACAGCGAGCCGGACGCGTTCCGGCGCCTGGGGCCGGGGTTCAACGGCGACAAGGTGACCGGCTACGGCTTCGACCAGGCCGTCCTCGAGAAGGCCGGCATCCGCCGCGCCGACGCCTTCGCGGCGGTCTCCAGCGGCGACAACTCCAACATCATCGCGGCCCGGGTGGCCCGCGAGACCTTCGGCATCCAGCAGGTCGTGGCCCGCATCTACGACCCCGGCCGCGCCGAGGTCTACCAGCGACTGGGCATCACCACGGTGGCCACCGTGAAGTGGACCGCCGACCAGGTGCTCCGGCGGATGCTGCCCGCCGGCGCCGAGCCCGACTTCCGCGACCCGTCGGGCACCGTCCGGGTCGACCAGATGCCGGTGCCCGAGCAGTGGGTCGGTCAGCGCACCATCCACTTCCAGGAGCAGACCGAGCAGCCGGATCGCCTGGATCGACCGGCTCGGCGAGGGGATCCTGCCCAACCGCGAGTCGGTGATCCAGGAGGGCGACCTCATCCACCTCGTGATGCGCGAGGAGCGGGCCGCGCACGTCTTCAAGGTCATCGACTCCGGACCCGAGGAGCAGTGAGCTGAGATGAGAGTCGCCATCGCCGGGGCCGGTGCGGTCGGGCGCTCGATCGCCCGCGAGCTGATCCAGAACGGCCACGAGATCCTGCTCATCGACAAGGACCCCGACTCCATCAAGCCCGAGCGGGTGCCCGACGCCGAGTGGCTGCTGGCCGACTCCTGCGAGCTGTCCTCCCTCGAGGAGGCCCGGCTCGACAAGTGCGACGTGGTCATCGCCGCCACCGGTGACGACAAGGTCAACCTCGTCACCTCGCTGCTGGCCAAGACCGAGTTCGGCGTCCCGCGCACCGTCGGCCGGGTCAACCACCCCAACAACGAGTGGCTGTTCAGCGAGGCCTGGGGCGTCGACGTCAACGTCTCGACGCCGCGGATCATGTCGGCGCTCGTCGAGGAGGCGGTGACGTCGGCGACCTGGTCCGGCTGTTCACCTTCCGTCAGGGCAACGCCAACCTGGTCGAGCTGACGCTGCCGGCCGACTCGCCGTACGTCGGGAAGCCGACCGGGCTGATCCCGTTCCCCGACAACTGCGCGCTGGTCTCGATCCTGCGCGACGGGCAGGTCTACGTGCCCGACCCCGAGCAGCCGGTCGAGTCCGGTGACGAGCTGCTGTTCGTCGTCCCCGAGGAGCGCGAGGACGAGCTGGAGCGGCTGCTCGCCCCGAACGAGCACGGCACCGGCTGATTCAGGCCGGCTCCGCGTCCGGCCGGGCGTCCGGTCGGGGCTCGATCGGAGTGGCGTTCCGGGCCAGCAGCCAGAGCATCAGCGACCACGAGCCGATCCGCAGCGGCCAGCCGAGGCCGAGCCGAGCACGCCGACGATCAGCACGGCCGTGTCGGTGTCGATGGCGCCCGACCAGCCGAGCAGCCAGATCGGCCCCTGGAGCGGCCACCCCGACGACGCACGGCATCGGAAGCAGCCAGGTGAGCCGGGTGCACAGCTTCACCACCTGCGGGTCGGCGTGCCAGGCGAGTCGGGTCGCCGGTCACGCTGCCGACCATGAAGCCGACCAGCGGGCCAGCGAGCAGGCAGGTGAGGCGCCGAAGACGATCGTGTAGCCGAGGCTGTAGAGGATCCCGGGCAGGAAGTAGGCGAGCGCCTGGTCGTCGGCGTCCCCGCCGGCGTTGGCCGCGATCCGGGTCACGAAGACGTCAGCCGATCGCCGATCCCGAACAGCGCGTTGAAGACGAACTGGACCGTCGAGCGCTGCACGCAGCCGGATCACGAGCAGCAGCCGACGCCGGCGCCACGCTCACGACCAGGGCCAGCTGGATGCTCCTGGTGGTCAGCCAGATGACGGTGAACAGGACGTCGGGGATGGCGGCCTCGATGCATGCCGCGCTGGCCGCCGAGCGAGGCGGACATCTGGGCCCGCACCATGCGCCTCGACGGTCTCGACGGTCGGGCGCGGCGTCTCGCCGGTGGGCTCGTCGGTCACGGGATCGGTCACGGGATCGCTCACGGGATCAGCTCGTAGCGCGGGTTGTACAGGACGCGGACGCCCTCGTGGGCGCCGATCCGGCCCTCGACCTCGATGGCCCGGCCGGGCTCGATGCCGGCGATCCGGCGCCGGCCGAGCCAGACGACGTGATGACGCCCGGTGCCGTCGTTGAGCTCGGCCTCCAGGGCCGGTACGCCGGCGCGCGGGCGCAGCGTCACCGTGCGCAGCGAGCCGCGCAGCGTGACCCGCTCGCGGTCGGGGGCGTCGGCGATCGAGACGACGCCGGCCTTCCCGGACCGCGCGTACTCCTGGCGGAGGTGGTGCTCGTCCTGGTCGCCCGGATTGGCCCAGCGGCTGATGTTGCGCCGCAGCCTGCTCTTGGTCATCCGCCGCTCAACGGCCGCTCTGCTCGACCCGGCGGGCCTGCGGTGGCATGACGACCGGCAGCGCCTCGCCGACCGGCATCGCCTGCGCGCCGCGGTGCACGGCGAGCCGGCGGATGCTGTCCTCCCAGGCCGGCGGCCTCCTCGGGCTGCGACGGCCGGCTGGCCCAGCAGCGAGGCGCGCAGCATCCAGCGCGGGCCGTTGATGCCGATCACCCGGGTGACCTGCGGTGTTGCCGCCGCGCTGGCCGACCTGGCAGATCAGCTCGGTGCCCCACGGGCCCTCGCGCTCGGTGGCGGTGCCGCCGGACTGGGCGACCTCGGCGGCGATCTGCGGGCGCGCCTCGGACCACAGGTCGCCGTCGCGCGGCGCGGCGAAGGCGCGCAGCTCGAGGGCGCCGTCGGGACCGGCGAGCACCACCGACTGGACGTTGCCGCTGGCCTCGTCGACCTGGAGCCGCAGCTCGCGGTCGGGCTCGGGGGTGATGAGCAGGGACCCGAGGTCGACCCGCTCGCCGTCGGCCAGCGGCGGCAGGTCGTCGGAGTCGTAGGGGCCATCGGCGAGCAGGTCCTCCGCGGTCTCCTCCGCGACGTCGTCGACGACGTCCTCGTCGACCGGGTCGGTCTGCGCCTTGCGGCGGAACTTCACGTGCCTTCGCTCCCTGCTGTGTCTGGTGTCGGCTCGGTGGCCGGGCTCGTGGCCCCGAAACCTCCGGTAGAACCGTAGCCGCCGTCCCCACGCACGCTGTCGGGCAGGACCTCCACCTCGGCGAACGCCGCCTGCTCGACCCGCTGGAAGACCAGCTGGGCCACCCGGTCACCGCGGCGCAGCTCGATCGGCTCGCCGGGGTCGTGGTTGACCAGCAGCACCTTCACCTCGCCCCGGTAGCCGGCGTCGATGGTGCCGGGCGTGTTCACGATCGAGAGCCCGTGCCGGGCCGCCAGCCCGGAGCGCGGGTGCACGAGCGCGACGTACCCCGCCGGGCACGGCCATCGCGATGCCGGTCGGCACCAGTGCCCGCTCCCCCGGCCGCAGCGTGACGTCGACGGCGGTCACCAGGTCGGCGCCGGCGTCGCCGGGGTGGGCGTACGCCGGGAGCGGGAGGTCGGGGTCGAGACGCAGGACGGGCACCGGGAGCTCCACCCGCCGGACCCTAGCCCCTGCGCCGGGTGGGAGGATCCGCACCGTGGAGGCGACGGCGTACGACGAGCGGCTGGGCGTGCCGCTGCGCTGGTGGGTGCAGGGCACCATGCTCGTCGCCGACGCTCTGGCTGGCCCTCGTCGTCGCGCTCCCCGGGCCGGCCGCGTGGGTGTGCAGCGGGATCGCGCTGGCGCTCCTCGCGGCGCTGCTCCTCTCCTACGGCGGTGCCCGGGTCAGCGTCGCCGACGGCTGGTTCCGGGCCGGCCGGGCCCGGATCGAGGGCGTCGCACCTCGGTCGGGTGAGCGGCCCTTGACGCCGAGGAGACCCGCCGGGTGGCCGGCCCCGAGGCCGACGCCCGCGCGTACCTGCTGCTGCGGCCCTACCTCAAGCGCGCGGTCCGGGTGGAGATCACCGACCCGGCCGACCCCGCGCCGTACTGGCTGGTGAGCTCCCGCCGGCCCGAGGAGCTGGCCCGCGCGGTGCAGGCCCTCTCCGATTCGTCTGCGGTCTGACGCCGGTTCGCTCCGCTCCGCTCGCGCGACCCCGGACCGATCGCGTGGGTACTTGCTCCCATGGCATCGGACAACTCCCAGCGTGTGGACCGTCTTCTCCCTGGTGGCGGGGCTGGGCGCCGCCGCGCTGACGCGGCAGCTGCTCGACCACTCCTGGAAGGCGGCCGCCGGCAAGAACCCGCCGGAGAACCCCGCCGACCCCGACGTGAGCCTCGGCGAGGCCGTGATGTGGGCCAGCATCACCGGCGCCGCCGTCGCCCTGGCCCGGATGCTCGCCCAGCGCCGGGCCGCCAGCTACTACCAGCGCTCCACCGGCCACCTGCCGCCCGGGCTGCGGGCGGGCGACACCCGCTGAGGTCCCGGTCGGACCGCTACGGAGTCGCGCTCTCCAGCGAGCAGACGCCAGGTCGCTGCAGGACGGTCCGATGCGAGGCCCGACGGCTCGAGCGCCAGAGCCGGCCCGGCACGCTGCGGGTGCCGGGTGCTCTTCGATCCGGCTCGGTGGCACCCGGACTCGGATGCCGAGTGCGCCTGCGCTGTGCGCTTCGGCGCTGTGCGCCTCTCGGCGCAGCGGGCGTCCGGCGCTCAGCGCGTCAGGCGCAGTCGAAGCAGATCATCTTCTTCGCGTCCGCGAGCTGGCTCCGGTGGTGGACCAGGAAGCAGCTCATGCAGGTGAACTCGTCCTCCTGCTTGGGCTTCACCTCGACCGCGAGCTCCTCGTGCGAGAGGTCCGCACCCGGGAGCTCGAACGACTCGGCGGCCTCGGCCTCGTCCTCGTCGACCTTGCCGGAGTTCTTGTCGTGGCGACGCGCCTTGAGCTCTTCGATGCTCTCTTCGGACTGGTCTTCGTCACTCTTGCGTGGGGCGTCGTAATCAGTCGCCATGTCTCTTCACTCCCTTCGGCCGTTCCTCACGTCTGTGCATCCCCGAGACCGACGTGTTCGTGCCGTCGGCAGGGGAGGATTGTGCACCATCGACCCGGGAACGGACACACCGGCGGTCGATGCGCGGGGTGAACATTCGGTGACCTGGCGCTATTCCCGGCTCCCGGAGCACGTCACGAAGCCGGAGCCGCGAGGTACCCAGCCTGCGCGATCGCAGTCCTGAACTCGTCGAAACCGCCCTCCGGTGCGGCGATCACGATCAGTCGGCCACCCACGCCGCGAGTCGGTCTCGACGCGAGCGCCGGCGGACCGGGCGACCAGGCCGCCGGCGGCGTGGTCCCAGAGGTTGACGCCCTCCTCGACGTACCCGTCGAGCGAGCCCTGGGCGACCGCGCACAGGTCCAGGGCGCACGAGCCGAACCGGCGGATGTCGCGGATCCGCGGGCAGCAGGCGGACCAGCGCCGCGCGCCTGCACCTCCCGCTGGCGCGGCCTCGTAGGAGAAGCCGGTGCCGATCAGCCGCTCGGCCAGCGGCACGGTGGCCCGGACCCGGATCGGTACGCCGTCGCGGTGGGCCGGGCCGCCGAGGGTGGCGGTGTACTCCGTGCCGGTCGCGACGTTGAGCACGACCCCGGCCACCACCTCGCCGTCGACCTCGGCGGCGATCGAGACGGCGTACTGCGGGATGCCGTAGAGGAAGTTCACGGTGCCGTCGATGGGGTCGACGATCCAGCGGACGCCGGAGGTGCCGGGCTGCGTCGTCGCCCTCCTCCCCCAGCACCGCGTCGTCGGGCCGGGCGTCGAGGAGGGTACGGCGGATCAGCCGCTCGGCGCTGCGGTCGGACTCGGTGACCACGTCGACGTCGCTGGACTTGGTCGCGGCGACCGTCGACGCCCGCGGGCCGCCCCGGACTCGATGAGCCGGGCGGCCGAGCGGGCCGTGCGTGGTGGCCAGCTCGAGCAGCTCGTCGTGGAGGCTCATGCGTCCTCCCCGCACAGGGCGGGGCGCTCCGCCGCGCGGGTTGGGGCAGCAGCCGACCGGGCAGCGGTCCCACAGCGGCCCGAGGGCGCCGACGCTGGCTCGGGCCACCTCCTCGCCGCGCTCGACCGTGGCCCGCTCGACCAGCAGGTCGCGGACCATCGCCACGAACCGCGGGTCGGTCCCCGCGGTCGCCGCCCGGCGGGCCGGGAGCCCCAGCCGCTCCGCGGTGGCCAGCGCCTCGGTGTCGAGGTCGTAGACGACCTCCATGTGGTCGGAGACGAACCCGATCGGGCACCAGCACCACGGCCGGTACGCCGGCCGCGGCCAGCGCCTCGAGGTGGTCGTTGACGTCGGGCTCGAGCCAGGGCACCTGCGGCGGCGCCGGACCGCGAGCAGTAGACGAGCGAGTGCGGGTGGGCGACCTCGGTCTCCTCGGCGACCCGCGCAGCGACCTCGGCGGCCGACGTCGAGGTGCTGGGCGACGTACGCCCCGCCCTCGGGCGCCGGCGCTGTCGCGCCATCGCCAGCGGGATCGAGTGGGTCACGAAGACGAGGTGCGCGCCTCGCGGACGTCCGCGGGCAGCCCCGCCAGCGCGGCCAGCACGCCGTCGACGACCGGCTCCACGAAGCCCGGGTGGTTGAAGTAGTGACGCAGCTTGTCGAGCGCCGGCGCACCCGGGACGGCGGCGACGGCGTCGAACAGGTTCTCGCGGTACTGCCGGCAGCTCGACCACGACGAGTAGGCGCTGGTGACGAAGCAGGCGGCCCGGCGCACGCCGTCGTCCTGCATCTGCTGCAGCGGCGTCGGTGAGGTACGGGTCCCAGTTGCGGTTGCCCCAGTAGACGGGCAGGTCGATCCCGGCCGCGGCCAGGTCGGCCTCGATCGCCGGCCAGCAGGTCTCGGTTGAGGTCGTTGATCGGCGAGCGGCCGCCGAACAGCGGGTAGTGCTCGCCGACCTCCACCAGCCGCTCGCGCGGAATGCCGCGTCCGGCGGTGACGTTCTCGAGGAACGGGACCACGTCCTCCGGCTTCTCGGGCCCGCCGAACGAGACCAGCAGCAGCGCGTCGTACGGCGTCACGTCGGGCACCACGCGAGCGTAGTCACCGATTGGTCCGGCGCCGTGCGGCGGTCCTAGCCTGCAGTCCCAGAGACAGAAAGCCACGCCGGTGTTCTCCTCCTACCGCCGGGTCCTCGCGACGCCCGGCGCGCTGCTGTTCTCGGCGACCGGTCTGGTGGGACGGCTGCCGATCTCGATGGCCGGCCTGGGCATCGTCCTGCTGGTCGCAGGCCGAGCACCGGCTCCTACGGCGTCGCCGGCGCGGTCTCCGCGACGTACATGGTGGCCAACGCGGTGTGCGCGATCCTCCAGGGCCGGGTCATCGACAGCCTGGGCCAGGGCCGGGTGCTCACCGCGGCCTGGCGTGCTCGTTCGGCGCCACGGTCGCCCTGCTCGTGGTCTCGGTCGAGGCCGACTGGCCGATCGGTGGATCACCTACGTCGCGGCCGCCCTGGCCGGCGCCACCCTCCCCGGCGTCGGCTCCTCGCGTGCGGGCGCGCTGGACCCACGTGCTCCAGGGCCGGCCGGACCTCCAGACCGCGTTCGCCCTCGAGGCCGTGGTCGACGAGATGGTCTTCATCGTCGGTCCGATCCTGGTGACGGTCCTGGCCACGACCATCGACCCCGTGCTCGGCCTGGCCACGGCGGCCGCCGCCGGCACCTTCGGCAGCCTCGCCTTCGCCGCCCAGCGCCGCACCGAGCCGCCGGCCCAGCCGCACGCCGCGTCGGAGGGGCGTCCGGCCGCCGATGCCGTGGCGCACCGTGCTCCCGCTCGCCGTGGTGTGTGCCGCCCTCGGCATCCTCTTCGGCGCCGCCGAGGTCGACCACCGTCGCCTTCGCCGACGAGCAGGGCCACAAGGGGTACGCCGGCGGCCTCCTCGCGCTCTGGGCGCTGGGCAGCCTGCTGGCCGGTCTCGTCACCGGCGCGCTCACCTTCCGGCGCCCGACGTCGTTCCGCGTGCGGGTCGGGTCGATCGGCATGGCCGCCGCCATGGCGCCGCTCTACTTCGTCGACTCGATCCCGCGTCATGGGCCTGCTTCCTGCTCATCGGTGGCGTCGCGATCGCGCCCGACGATGGTGGCGGCGATGTCGCTGACCCAGGCAGACGGTGCCGCCGGCTCGCGGCTCACCGAGGGCATGGCGATCATGCAGACCGGCGTGGTCGCCGGGCGTGGCCCCGGGCGCCGCGCTCAGCGGCCTGGTCGTCGACCACACGGGCGCGTCGTCGGCCTACCTCGTCAGCCTGGCGGCCGGGCGTCGTGGCCGCGCTCGCCGCCCAGGCCATCCCGCGCGCAGCCGCGCCGCGAGCCGGGACTCTGCTAGGCTCGCCGCGTGAGCACGTGGACGAACTGGTCGGGTCTGGAGACGGCACGCCCGACGCGTGAGGCGACGCCGGCCGACGCCGACGCCGTGGTGGCCGAGGTGCGCCGGCGCCCTCGACGCCGGCGGCACCGTCAAGATGGTCGGCACCGGGCACAGCTTCACCGCGATCTCGGCGCCCGCAGGGCACGATGCTGCGGCCCGCCGGCCTGACCGGGATCGTCGCGGTCGACCGGGAGGCGCATGACGGTCACCGCCCGGGCCGGTACGCCGCTGAAGGTGCTCAACGCCGAGCTCGAGGCGCTCGGGCCTCGCGCTGCACAACATGGGCGACATCGCCGAGCAGACCCTGGCCGGCGCGATCTCGACCGGCACCCACGGCACCGGCGGCACCGCGGCCGGCCTGGCCGCCCAGGTGGTCGGCCTCGAGCTGGTCACCGGCACCGGCGAGCTGCTGCGGGCGACCGCCGTCCGAGAACGCCGACGTCCTCGAGGTGGCCCGGGTCGGCCTCGGCGCCCTCGGGGTCCTCACCACGATCACGTTCCGGGTCGAGCCGCTCTTCGTGCTCGAGGCCATCGAGCAGCCGATGTCGTGGGACGAGGCGCTGGCGGCGTACGACGAGATGACGCGAGCGGCCGACCACGTCGACATGTACTGGTTCCCGCACACCGACCGGATGCTGACCAAGCAGCAACTTCCGCCGCGGCACCGACCTCGCCGCGCGCCGGCCGCTCTCCCGCCGGCAGGCTGCGCTGGACGACGACTTCCTCCAGAACACCGTCTTCGGCGCCGCTCACCGCCGTCGTCAACCGGGTCGCCCGCGGCCATCCCGCGGATGAACCGGCTCGGCGCGCGGCTGCTCAGCCCCGCACCTACTCCGACGTCGCCCACCGCGTCTTCGTCGCCGAGCGCGACGTCGTCTTCCGCGAGATGGAGTACGCCGTGCCGCGCGCGGCCGGACTCGACGTGCTCCGCGAGTGCCGCAGGGCGCTGGACGCCTCCGACCTGCGGATCAGCTTCCCGGTCGAGATCCGGATCGCCCCGGCCGACGACATCCCGCTGTCCACCGCCAGCGGCCGCGACTCCTTCTACCTCGCCTTCCACACCCACCGCGACGCCGAGCACCGCGACTACTTCGCGCTGGTGGAGCCGATCCTGCGCGCCCACGACGGCCGCCCGCACTGGGGCAAGGTGCACACCAGGACCGCCGCCGACCTCGCGCCGGCCTACCCCCGGCTTCGAGCGAGTTCCTGGCCCTGCGCGACCGGCTCGACCCGCAGCGGGTCTTCGCCAACGACCACCTGCGCCGCGTGCTCGGGGACTGAGCGACCGACGTCGGCCTGACCTGCGAGGTTCCTCACCCGATCCACGGCGTGGCGCGCCGTCGCGGTGCCGCTGGCGCAGCGGTCCGCTGACGTAGGCTCGCCGCATCCGGACAGAGGACCACGACGAGGAATGTCGGCACCCG
Organism: uncultured Actinomycetota bacterium; assembly: GCA_963791175.1. Lineage (GTDB taxonomy): Bacteria > Actinomycetota > Actinomycetes > Propionibacteriales > Nocardioidaceae > Nocardioides. The sequence goes on along the minus strand of CAWBRC010000001.1, from coordinate 1,561,234 downwards.
AACGCTCACCCCAGCCCACCCCCGGTCGTAGCGCGCCCGCAGCCCTCGACCGGAGGGCTCCTGACCCTCATCGGCGTCGACTCCGGACGGCCGCCGGCTGCGGCTGGCCGACCCCCTGACCCAGGCGGACCGAGTTCACCGTCGAGATCGACGCCCGGCTGCGCGCCGCCCTGGGTGTCCAGTCCCCGACCCGACCCGCAAGAACCCCGGTGCCCACAAGGTGGAGACCCAGATGGACAGCATGCTGCGACCCCGCGACATCCAGGCCCGGATCCGGGCCGGGGAGACCCCCGAGGCGGTGGCCGCCGCGGCGCAGACCACCGTCGAGAAGGTCATGCCCTACGCCGCGCCGGTCCTCGCCGAGCGCGAGCACGTCGCCGAGCGCGCACAGCGCTCCTCGATCCGCCGGCCCGCCGGGGAGGCGCCCGCCTCGCATCAGCAGAGGACGCTGGGCGACGCGATCACCGTCCACCTGCACGCCCGCAACGTCGACCCCGACGTCGTGGCCTGGGACGCCTGGCGCCGCGAGGACGGCCGGTGGGCGCTGACCGGACGGTTCACGGTCCAGGGCCACGACGGGCTGGCCGAGCTCACCTTCGACCAGCCCGGCAACTTCGTGGTCCTCGACAACGACGACGCCCGCTGGCTGGTCGGGCGAGGTCCCCGACCCGGTCGCGGAGCCGACGCTCGACGCCGAGGTCGAGCGCGGAGCCCGGTGGCCGCCGCCTCTCCGCCGTACCCGCCCGTGAGGACGACCAGCTCACGCTCGGCGACGACGTCCTCGGCATCACCGACGAGCCGATCGAGGCCTTCCTCGACGACCTGCCCGGGCTGGACGAGACCGAGCTGATCGACGAGGCCGCCGACGCGGCCGCGCTCGACCACGACGACGAGGACGAGCCCGAGCAGGCGCCCCGCCGCCCGGTCAAGAAGACCCGCGGCCGGGCCTCGGTCCCGAGCTGGGACGAGATCATGTTCGGCGGCGGCCCCTCCGACGACGGCGGCGCCTGAGCCTGCCGGGCCACCCGCACCGCGGGCCCTGCGGCGGAGGTGACCTGCCGGTAACCTCCGCCCATGGCGTACTTCGTGACCGGTGCCACGGGGTTCATCGGCCGACACCTCGTCGAGGAGCTGGTCGACCACCGCGAGGGCACCGTCTTCGTGCTCTGCCGCGAGTCGTCGCTCGAGCGGATGGAGAGCCTGATCGAGGCGTGGGGCACCGACCGGGTGGTGCCCGTCGTCGGCGACCTCGGCTCCGACCGGCTCGGCGTGGACGAGGAGTGGGTCGAGGAGCACCGCGGCGGCGATCGACCACTTCTTCCACCTCGCGGCGATCTACGACATGACCGCCGACGACGTCACCAACGAGACAGCTGAACGTCGGCGGCACCCGGCACGCCCTCGAGCTCGCCGAGGCGCTGCAGGTCGGGCTGCTTCCACCAGGTCTCGTCGGTGGCGGCCGCCGGTGACCACCACGGCGTCTTCGACGAGACGATGTTCGACGAGGGCCAGCACCTGCCCTCGCCGTACCACCGCACGAAGTACGAGTCGGAGAAGATCGTCCGCACCGAGGCGACGGTGCCGTGGCGGGTCTACCGGCCCGCGATCGTGGTCGGCCACTCCGAGACCGGGGCGATGGACAAGGTCGACGGGCCCTACTACTTCTTCCCGGTGATGAAGCGGATGCGGGACACCCTGCCCGCCTGGCTGCCGCTGGTCGGCGTCGACCTCGGCGACACCAACGTGGTGCCGGTCGACTACGTCGCCAAGGCGATGGACCACCTCGCGCACCTGCCCGACCGCGACGGGGAGGCGTTCCACCTCGTCAACCCCGACCCGCAGCCGGTCGTCGACATGGTCAACGCGTTCTGCCGCGCTGCCGGGGCCCCGACGTTCGCGACACCCGTCGACCGCCGGCACCACGGGCGGCGCGCTGGCGCTGCTCCCCCGCGCGCTGCGGCCCGCGACGCTGGTCAACGGCGTCATCCGCAGCACCGGCCCGGCCAGGCGGTGCTCGACCTGACGCGTGGGGCGGCTCGGCGTCCCGGCCGAGGTGCTCGCGCACACCTCGTTCGCACCGGTCTTCGACTCCCGCCGCACCGAGAAGGCGCTGGCCGGCTCGGGCATCGCGGTGCCCGACCTCGACGGGTACGCGCGGACGCTGTGGGGCTACTGGGAGGAGAACCTCGACGAGGCCACCGGCCGCGACGCGCGCAACCGCGACGCGCTCAAGGGCAAGCACGTCGTGATCACCGGCGCCTCCTCCGGCATCGGCCAGGTCACCGCGCTCAAGGTCGCCCAGTGCGGCGGCATCCCGGTGCTGGTGGCCCGCGGCAAGGACAAGCTCGAGGAGACCCGGGCCGCGATCGAGCGACGCGGCGGCACGGCGTACGTCTTCCCGTGCGACCTCTCCGACCTCGAGGCCATCGACACGCCTCTGCGAGGAGATGACCGCGCGAGCTGCCGTCGATCGACTTCGTGGTCAACAACGCCGGCCGCTCGATCCGGCGCTCGCTGCAAGCTCTCGCACGACCGGTTCCACGACTTCGAGCGCACCATGCAGCTCAACTACTTCGGCGCGATCCGGCTGGTCATGGGGCTGATCCCCACGATGCGCGAGCAGAAGCGCGGCCACATCGTGAACATCAGCTCGATCGGCGTGCAGACCAACCCGCCGCGGTTCTCGGCGTACGTCGCCTCGAAGTCGGCCCTCGACTCCTGGTCGAACGTCGTCTCCTCGGAGCTGGTCGGCGACGGCATCACCTTCACCGGCATCCACATGCCGCTGGTGCGGACGCCGATGATCGCCCCGACCAAGATCTACGACAAGTTCCCCACGATCTCGCCCGGCCCAGGCGGCCGACCTCGTGATCAAGGCGATGGTCGAGCGGCCGCACGAGATCAACACGATGCTCGGCAACGCCGGCGCCATCGCGCACACCGTCGCCCCCAAGCTGGCCTTCCGGCTGCTGAACATGGCCTACCACGTGTTCCCCGACTCGGCGGCCGCCAAGGGCGAGGCGGTCTCCTCCGGCACCCGCGAGTCCGAGCAGATCATGCTGGCCAAGGTGTTCAAGGGCGTGCACTGGTAGCGCTCTTCGCCGTCGAGTGACCCGATCCGCACGTTTTCCACTGTGGAGAACCTGCCGATCGGGTGTCTCGATGGCCACGGGCCGGACCGCTCAGTCGCCGACCTGGATCAGCACCTTCCCGAAGTTGCGGCCGGCGAGCATGCCGGTGAAGGCCTCGACGACGTTCTCGAGCCCCACGGTCACGTCCTCGCGGTAGCGCACCCGCCCCTCGCGCACCCAGGCCGACATCTCCTCGAGGAACGCCGCGTGGTGCTCCTCCTCGAACTCGCTCTGGATGAAGCCGCGGACGGTCAGGCTCTTGGTGAGCACCTTCCGCATGAACCCGTCCAGCCGGTCCGGTCCCTCGGGTGCCCCGGTCGCGTTGTAGCCCGCGACCAGGCCGCACACGGGGATCCGCGCGTACAGGTTGAGGTGCCGCAGCACGGCCCGGGCCACGTCGCCACCGACGTTCTCGAAGTAGACGTCGATGCCGTCGGGCACCGCCTCGGCCAGCCGGTCGCGGAAGTCGGGCGCCCGGTGGTCCACCGCCGCGTCGAAGCCGAACTCGTCGAGGAGGGCCCGGCACTTCTCGGGGCCGCCGGCGATCCCGACCGCGCGGGCGCCCTTGATCCGCGCGATCTGGCCGACCGCCGACCCGACCGGGCCGGTCGCCGCGGCCACCACGACCGTCTCCCCCGGCTGCGGCCTGCCGAGCAGCAGCAGCCCCGCGTACGCCGTGAAGCCGGGCATCCCGAGCACCCCCAGCGCCGTCGAGACGGGGGCCGCGTCGGGGTCGAGCCTCCGGGTGTGGCGGGCGTCGGCCACGGCGTGCGTCCGCCAGCCGGAGTACGACAGCACCTGGTCGCCGACCGCGCGGTGCGGGGAGCGCGACTCGACGACCTCGGCCACGGTGGCGCCGACCATCACGTGGCCGAGCCGCACCGGGTCGGCGTACGACTCGGCCTCGCTCATCCGGCCGCGCATGTACGGGTCGAGCGAGAGGTAGCGGACCCGGAGCAGCACCTGGCCGTCCTCGAGCGGCGGTAGGTCGACGGTGACCGTCTCGAAGTCGTCCGCCGTGGGCTCGCCGTCGGGCCGGGCGCGGAGCAGCACCTGGGTGGACCGCACGGCGCCGGTCACCGCCCGACCTCCACCGGCCGGGAAGGGTCGGTGATCCAGCCGCTCCAGCTGCCCGGGTACAGCGTGGCCCGGACGCCGAGGAGCTCCAGGGCGAGGACGTCGTGGATCGCGGTGACGCCCGAGCCGCAGTAGACCGCGACCTCGGTGCCGTCGAGCGGAACGCCGGCCGCCTCGTAGAGCGCGCGGAGCTGGGCGGGGTCGCGGAACCGACCGTCGGAACCCAGGTTGGTGCTGGTCGGCACGTTGAGGGCACCGGGGATCCGGCCGGCCACCGGGTCGATCGGCTCGGTGTCGCCGCGGTACCGCTCCGGAGCCCGGGCGTCGACCAGCACCGGCACGTCGAGCACCGCGTCGGCCTCCACGACCGGCAGGACGCCCGGCCCGGGCTCGAAGTCGCCCTCGGCGACCCGGGGGGTGCTGGCCTGGGCGGCGCCCCCGGCCTCGCGCCAAGCCGCCCAGCCGCCGTCGAGGACGCGGACGTCGGGGTGCCCGTGGTGGCGCAGCAGCCACCACGCCCGGCCGGCCGCGTGGCCGGACCAGTCGTCGTACACCACCACCGGGCGCGAGCCCGACACCCCGGCGCGGCGCATCGCGGCGCCGAAGACCTCGGGGTCCGGCAGCGGGTGCCGGCCACCCGGGCCGGGCGGTGCGGCCAGCGCGGCGTCGAGGTCGACGTACGCCGCGCCGGGTACGTGGCCCGCGTCGTACTGGCGGCGGCCCGACGGCCCGCTCGTCCGGTAGCGCACGTCGAGCACGGTCACCTCGCCGCGGTCGAGGAGCTCGACCAGCTCGGCGGCGGCGATCAGGGGCGAGGTCGGTGCGGAGGTCACGCAACCATCCTGAACCGTCCCGGTGTGGTGCCCAGCAGGGCCCGGAAGTGCCGGGTCAGGTGGGACTGGTCGTGGAACCCGGTCGCCGCGGCCACCTCGGCGGTCGGGACGCCGTCGAGCAGCAGCCTGCGGGCCCGGTCCAGCCGGCGGCCGACCAGGTAGCGGTGCGGCGGCAGGCCGTACTCGCGCCGGAACACCCGCACCAGGTGCGACGGGTGCACGCCCAGGTCACGGGCGAGCGCCTCCAGGGTCGGCTCGTCCTCGTCCAGCCGCGTCCGGACCACCCGGGCCAGGCCCGGGTCACGATCCGGCGCCGACGGCACCCTCAGGTCGAGGTGCCGGGTGATCCGCTCGGTGACGAGGGCCAGCCGGTCCTCGGCCTCGCGCGGGTCGCGCAGGGCCCGGTGCAGGGCCGAGACCGCCCCCACCAGCTCCGGGTCGGCGATCGAGGGCGCTCGCACGGCGGCGCCGGTCAGCCGCTCGGGCAGCCACCGTTCGTCGACGTACAGCACGCGCTTGTCGAAGCCGCCCGGGCTGGCCGCCCGCCCGTCGTGCGAGACGTACGGCGGCAGCACGGTCACCCGGCGGGTCACCGCCTGGTGGCGCCGGCCCCCGAGCGCGTAGTCCACGCCGCCGCTGTCGACCAGCAGCACCGTCCAGTGCTCGTGCACGTGCGCCGGGTAGGCGTGCTCGGTGAAGTGCGCGTGCAGCACCTCGGAGATCCCGGCGACGTCCGGTCGCCAGGCCTGGACGCGTTCCATGTCAGGAACGTACAAGACCGGCCGCGGGTCGCCGGCGCACGCTGGTCCGGTGAGGTTCGACACGAAGATCGCGGTCGTGGTCCGCGACGACCTGGCCACCTGGCAGCGGCTCAACGTGACCGCCTTCGTGGTGAGCGGGATCGCCGGGACGCACCCGCAGCTGATGGGTGCGCCGTACCAGGACGCGGACGGGACGACGTACCTCCCGCTGCTCGGGCAGCCCGTGGTGGTGCTGGAGGCCGACGCCGCCACGGTGAAGCAGGTCCACGCCCGGGCGCTGTCGCGCGAGCTGGCGACGAGCGTCTACACCCACGAGATGTTCTCGACCGGCCACGACGAGGCCAACCGGGCCGTGGTCCGCGCGGTGGCCCGGGACGACCTCGACCTGGTGGGCCTGGCGGTGTTCGGACCGCGCAACGGCGTGGACAAGACGGTGAAGGGCGCGCGTCTGCACCCGTGACACCGACCCGGGGCCATCTAGGGTGTCCGCGTGGCCGAGCTCCAGTTCTTCACCGGCACGATGGACTCCGGCAAGAGCACGCTGGCCCTGCAGACGAACCACAACCGCGCCCAGCGCGGGCTCGTGGGCCGGATCTTCACCAGCCACGACCGGGCCGGCACCGCGATGCTCTCCAGCCGGCTCGGCCTGCAGCACGACGCGATCGAGGTGGACCCGAGGTTCCACTTCTGGCGGTACGTCGTCGACGAGCTCACCCGCGGGGCCCGGGTCGACTACCTGATCTGCGACGAGGCGCAGTTCTACACCCGCGACCAGGTCGACCAGCTGGCCAAGGTCGTCGACGAGCTCCAGCTGGACGTGTTCGCGTTCGGCATCCTCACCGACTTCCGCAGCGAGCTGTTCCCCGGCAGCGCCCGGCTCGTCGAGCTGGCCGACCGCACCCACGTCCTCCAGGTCGAGGCGCTCTGCTGGTGCGGCCGCCGGGCGACCCACAACGCGCGCACCGAGGACGGCGTGATGGTCGTCGAGGGCGAGGTGATCGTCGTCGGCGACGTCGAGCAGGTCGGGGGCGAGCAGGTCGCGCCCGAGGTGTCCTACGAGGTGCTGTGCCGGATGCACCACCGCCGCCGGATGACCGCGGCCCGCGCCCACGCCGTCTCCCTGGGGGCCGAGCCGCTCCCTTTTGGTTGAGCAGTCAAGTACATCTAGTCATCACCTAGCCCGTACGAACCATTGCCCGGTGCGGCGCGGCCCTCGATGCTCGGTCCAAAGGCCAGACTTCCGCGTGCCGCGACAGCGGCGTGCGGGCTGCGAGGGGGGAACCTTGAAGGCGTACCGATTCCTGGCGTACATGATCGCCGTGCTCGTCGTCGTGCAGGCGGGCGCGATCGCGTGGGGCTTCTTCGGGGTGAGCAACTTCGTCACCGACGGCGGGGTCATCGACGAGGAGTTCCTCGACTGCACGGAGGACTGCGAGTCGATCGGCAGCGCCGACATCGGCTTCGCCATCCACATGTTCTTCAACGGCCTGGTGCTCATCCCGTTGACCTCGCTCGTCCTGCTCGTCGTCTCCTTCTTCGCCAAGGTGCCACGCGGCACCACGATGGCCGCGGTGATCGTCGGCCTCGTGGTCCTGCAGGTGCTGGTGCTGCCCGGCCTCTCCCGTTCCGCGGGATCGGGCTTCGGCGCCCTGCACGGTGTCAACGCCATGGTGTTGTTGGGCATCGCGATCATGGCCGGCCGGCGCGCGTCGGTCGCGGCGCCCGCCGCCGCGCCGGCGACGATCCCTGCCGTCTGAGGAGTCCGTGGAGACCGCGCCAGCGGCGGGCCTGCCCGCACGGGCGTGGCGGCTGCTGCGGGCCCGGTGGCGCCTCGTCGTACCGGTCGTCGCGACGCTGGTCGTGGTGACGCCGCTGGCGGTGCTGTGGAACAGCAGCCGGCTGCCGGACAGCTACGACATGGCGGCCATGGGCTACCCCGACTACGGCGGCGGGCCGGGGGCCGACCACATGCACCACGACGGTGTTCCGGTGGCGGACCTGGTCGAGGACACCGACCGGGCGGCCGACGTCGAGACGACCCTGACCGTGCGGCAGGACGGGGGTGACTACACCGTCAACGGGACCTCCCCCGGCCCCACGATCGAGGCGACCGTCGGGGACCTGGTCCAGGTGACCCTGGTCAACGACAACGTGGACGAGGGCACCGCCCTGCACTGGCACGGGATCGACGTCCCCAACGCGATGGACGGCGTCGCCGGCGTCACCCAGGACGCGGTGCTGCCCGGTGATGAGTTCGTCTACCGCTTCGTCGTCGACCGCCCGGGGACCTACTGGTACCACTCGCACCAGATCTCCCACGAGCAGGTCCGCCGCGGCCTGCTCGGGGCGTTCGTCGTGCACCCCTCGGCACCCGAGACCGACGTGCTCGAGCAGCTCGCGGTGCTGCACCGGTACGGCGGCGGGGCGACGCTCAACGGCGAGGAGGGCGTGACCACGGTCGACGCCCAGCCGGGGCAGCAGGTGCGCGTGCGGGTCGTGAACACCGACAACGGGCTGGCCTCGCTGTGGGTCACCGGCGCGCCGTACCGGGTGCTCGCCGTCGACGGGAACGACGTCAACGGTCCCGGGGACGTCGACGGCGAGAAGTACGGCGTCCCGGCCGGCGGCCGCGTCGACCTGGGGTTCGTGATGCCCGAGGACGGGGTCCGGGTCGACTTCGGCGGCTCGACCACGCTCGTGTTCGGCGACGACCCCGCCGGGGGCGACGACCCGCGCGCGCCGAAGGAGGCCGTCGACCTCCTGACCTACGGCGAGCCTGCCGACGTGCCCTTCGACCCCGGTGCCGCTGACCGCCACTTCGAGTACAGCATCGGGAGACGGCCCGGCTTCCTCGACGGTCGCCCCGGCATCTGGTGGACGATCAACGGCCACCTGTTCCCCGACGTCCCGATGTACACGGTGATGGAGGGCGACGTCGTGGTGTTCGAGATCGACAACCACAGCGGCGAGAACCACCCGATGCACCTGCACGGGCACCGGGCGCTGGTGCTGTCCCGCGACGGGAAGCCCTCGACCGGCAGCCCGTGGTGGACCGACTCCCTCGAGGTCCGTGAGGGCGAGACCTACGAGATCGCCTTCGTGGCCGACAACCCGGGCATCTGGATGGACCACTGCCACAACCTGCCCCACGCGCAGCAGGGTCTGGTCAGCCACCTGATGTACATGGGCGTCGCGTCGTCGTACCGGATCGGCGGCGAGCCGGGCAACCGGCCGGAGTGAGCAGGCTCAGTCCACCAGGATCGGGATCAGCATCTCGTCCGGCGTGAGCGACCCGTGCAGGCCGACCAGGCTCATCTCGTAGCCGAAGTCCTTGCTCGAGAACATCGCCAGCTCGCCTCGCGCGGCGACGACGACGTCGCCCAGCCGGGGCAGCACCGTCTCGATGACCGGGCCGAACCAGCCGCGGGCGATCGCCGCCTCCCGGGTCAGCACCTCGGCGCGGTCGCCCAGCACCTCGGCCCAGCAGCCGGCCACCGACGACACCGCGCCGGGCTCGCAGTAGAGGTGCCGGAACCGGGCCTCGCCACCGAGGAGCACCAGCCCGTCGCGGAGCTCGTCGTGCTGGTCGATGTCGAGCCGGGTCGCGGGCGTGGAGTCGACCATGCCGTGGTCCGCCACCACGACCAGCCGGACCTCGTCGGGCAGCGCCTCGCGCAGCTGGACGGTCTCGGCGTCGATGGCAGCGAGCTGCTGGAGCCACTGCGGAGAGTCGACGCCGTACTTGTGGCCGGTCCAGTCGAGGTCGCCGTCGTAGAGGTAGGTCAGCGACGGCCGGTGCGTCGACCCGGTCACCGCGCCGGCGATCCGCTCGCCGATCCGGTCGGCACCGATGTAGCCGGCGCCGCGCTGGGCCGCGATGGTCAGCCCGCTGCGGTCGAACTCGCGCTTGTTCACCACGTCGACCCGGACCCCGGCGTCGGTGAGCCGGGAGAAGGCGGTCGGGTGCGGCTGCCACTCCAGCGGGTCGACCGACTTGTCCCAGAACAGCGCGTTGAGGAGCTTGTCGGTGCCGGGCACCCGGCTGGTGAAGCCGACCAGCCCGTGCGTGCCCGGCGTCAGGCCGGTGCCGAGCGAGGTCAGGCTGGTCGCGGTGGTCGACGGTACGCCGGCGGTGCCGGGCTCGCGGCCCGCCAGGGAGGTCTCGGCCAGGGAGGCGAGGTACGGCGCGGCCGCGGCGTACCGCTGCAGCAGCCGGGAGCCGAGCCCGTCCACCAGGAAGATGACGTAGGCCGGCGCCTCGGGCAGCACCAGCCCGGTCGGGACGGGCAGCACGTCGTGGCCCAGCGCGTGCGCGACCGCCGGGACGACGTCCCCGAGCCCACGTCGGCCGTAGGCGGGTTCGACGAACGCGCTCAACTCGAGTGGGTCCGGGCGGAGACCTGCTCGGCGAACGACAGCAGCCGGGCCACCGAGTCCGCGCCGTCGGCGGCGGCGGAGACGCGCAGGGAGAAGTCGTCGGAGGCCAGCACCCCGGTGTAGCCGTGGTCCGCCTCGCACTGCGGGTCGTCGCAGCCGGCCGGCTCGAGGTCCACGCGGGACACCCCGCCCCAGCCCAGCGTGATGACGGCCTCGGCGGGCGAGCTCATCCCCTTGGTCGGGTTGGCGACCATCCGGGTCACGACCACCGAGGTCACCGAGCTCAGCCGGATCGCCTCCGACGAGGTCGACGTGTACGGCTCGGGTAGCAGGTCGTCCCCCGCGTGCTCGTCGGTGTGGACGATGATCAGCCGACTCGGGGTCAGCACCACGACGGACAGGTGGCGACGCACCTCGTCGCGGTCGAAAGTCGGCTCGTGGTGGACGTAGAAGGAGACGACCCGCTCCCCCGCGACCGCGGCGGACACGCTGTCGGCCACCACGTCGGGGTAGTAGCCGGTGCGGTCGATCGCGTCCCGCAGCTCGACGCTGCGGTCCTGGTCGTCGGTGGTGCGCAGGGGCATGAGGTGGAGTCTGTCACGGCCCCCGAGAGGCGGGGCCGGTCAGGCGACCCCAGCGGGCCTCAGCCGGGCAGGGTGTCGCCGGGCAGGTCGGGCATCCGGCGTACGAACCAGTCCGAGCGCGGGTCGGCGACCGGCTCCACCCGCGCCGCCGCGGTGAGCACGCTGGAGCCGTGGGCGCCGGCCAGCACCAGGGACAGCTCGAGGGAGCGGACCTGGGGCAGGTCGTTCTGCAGCTGGGCCACCCGCTGGATGAGCCGTTCGACCTCGTCGACGTCGACCACCTCGCTGCCGCGGTAGCCGAACAGCATCGGCGAGGAGCGGATCTCGCGGACCATCGAGGCGGCGTCGTGCTGGAAGAGCGGCGGGATGCGGTACGACACGTCCGAGAGGAGCTCGATGATCGGTCCGGAGATCCCGAAGGAGACGACCGGCCCGAACAGCGGGTCCTCCAGGCTGCGGATCGCGATCGGCACCCCGGGTGGTGCCAGCTTCTGCACCACGAACGCCGCTGTCTCCGGGTTGTCGATCACCTCGGCCAGGTCGTCCCAGGCGTCCCGCATCTCACTGGGGCTGTCGATGCCGCGGACGACGTGGGCCTGGTCGGGCCGCTCGCGCAGGTGCGCGGCGGTGGCCTTGAGGATGACGTCCCAGCCCAGCTCGCGGCCGGCCTTCTGCGCGTCCTTCAGGGTGGCGACCGGCCTGGTCGACCACAGGTCGATGCCGTACGCCGCCAGCAGCTCGCGCAGGTCGTCGGCCTCGAGGTCGGCGCCGTCCGGCGACCCGGACAGCACCCGGCCGATGATCGTCTGGGCGGCGGCGAGGTCCACGGACTCGGGGTCCGGGGCGCGGCCGTCCGGGGTGCGCAGCCACACGGCGTAGTCCACGACGCGGGCCAGGGCTCGGACCGCGGCCTCGACGGCGGGGTAGGACGGCACCGAGCCGCGGCCCGCGGTCGAGCCCGCCACGTCGGGGACCCGCAGCAGCTCGGGGATGCCCTCGGCGCCGAGGAAGGTCGAGACCAGCGGCTTGTCGGACTGCTCCCCCACCGCGGCCAGGACGTTGGCGATGTGCTCGCCGGCGACGTTGAGCGGCGGGATGTAGACCACGACGACCGCGTCGACGTCCGGGTCGTCGATGGCGTCGTCGAGCGCGTCCTCGAAGTCCTCGGGGGTCGGTTCGGCGCTCAGGGCGACCTGCTTGTTGACCACCAACCCGACCGCCGCGGCCGCGTCGGCGGCCAGGAGGCCGAGCGCGTCGGAGTTGCCGACGATGGCGACCCGGCGGCCGCGGGGCAGCGGCTGGTGCGCGGCCAGCTGGGCCACGTCGAACATGTCCTCGAGGGTGTCGACCTGGATGACCCCCGCCTGCCGGAACATCGCGTCCACGGCCTGCGGCGGCGCGGCGATCTTGCGGACCGCGTGGCCCATCGGGACGCCCTGGGTGGTGCGGCCGGAGCGGACGGCGATGATCGGCTTGCGCAGGCTCACCCGGCGGGCGATCCGGGAGAACTTGCGGGGGTTGCCGATCGACTCGAGGTACATCATCACGACCTCGGTCGACTCGTCCTCCTCCCAGTACTGCAGGAGGTCGTTGCCGGACACGTCGGCGCGGTTGCCGGCGCTGACGAACGTCGAGAGGCCCAGGCCCCGGTTGTTGACCTTCTCGAGGATCGCCGAACCCAGCGCGCCGGACTGGCAGAAGAACCCGGCCCGGCCGCGCGGCGGCATCACGCCCGAGAGGCTGGCGTTGAGGGAGACGTCGGGGTCGGTGTTGATGATGCCGAGCGCGTTGGGGCCGATCAGCCGGACGCCGTACGAGCGCGAGAGCCCGACCAGCCGCCGCTGCCGCTGCCGGCCCTCCTCACCCGTCTCGGCGAAGCCGGAGGAGATCACGACCAGGCCGTGCACACCCTTGGCCGCGCAGTCGAGCACGACGTCCTCGACCGACTCGGCCGGGACCGCGACGATCGCCACGTCGACGTCGTCCTGGATGTCGGTGACGCTGGTGTAGGTCGGCAGCCCGGACACCGCGCGGGCGCTGGGGTTGACGGCGTACACGCGCCCGGTGAAGTCACCGGTCACGAGGTTGCGGACCAGGGCCTGGCCGATGGTGTCCTGGCGCCGGCTGGCGCCGATCACCGCGACCGACGTCGGGTTGAAGAACCGGTGGATCGAGGCCGCCTCCGCGACGTGCTCGCGGCCCTGCATGATCCCGATCGCCGTGTCGGTGGGCTCGATCGGGAACTCGAGCTGGAGCACGCCCTCGTCGTAGGCGCTCACGACGCGGTAGCCGGCGTCGCGGAAGGTCTGGATCATCCGCTGGTTGTCGGGCAGCACCTCGGCCACGAACCGCTCCACGCCGCGCTCCCGCCCGGCCTGCGCGAGGTGCTCCAGCAGGATCTGGGCGATCCCCCGGCCCTGGTGCTGGTCCTCGACCAGGAACGCCACCTCGGCCTCGCCCGGCTTCACCACGTCGTAGCGACCCACCGCGATCATCTGGCCCTGCAGGGTGAGCACGAACGCCACCCGCTGGTCGTGGTCGACCTGGGTGAACCTCGTGACGTCGCGGTCGGAGAGGTGCGGCATCGGCGAGAAGAACCGGTAGTACTTCGACCGCTCCGACACCCGCTCGTAGAACTGCACCAGCAGCTCGGCGTCCTCGGGCCGGATCGGCCGGATGTGCGCGGTCTTGCCGTCGCGCAGGATGACGTCGGCCTCCCAGTGCCGCGGCGGCTCGGTCGCCGTCACCCCCTCCGTCCCGCTCACCCCCTCATCGTAGGAGGCCCGGGCGGTCGCCGCTGACGCTCCTCACACCGCAAGCGGGGCACCCGACCCGACCACCGCCGGTCGAGCCCGTCGAGACCATCCCAGCAAAGGCTGAGAGCCGACCCCGGCGGACATCTCACCAGCCGTCGCAACCCGGGCAGGGACCGACCACCGCCGGTCGAGCCTGTCGAGACCACCGCAACGAGGGCTGGGACCCGACCCTGCGGACATCTCGACGGGCTCGATGAGCGGTGACCCGGTCCCAGCCGGAGCCCACCCGCAGCGTAGGCACCCGCTCGACCACCGCCGGTCGAGCCTGTCGAGACCACCGCAACGCAGGGCTGGGACCCGACCCTGCGGACATCTCGACGGGCTCGATGATCGGCGGCCCGATCCCAGCCCCGGCCCACCCGGCCGCATAGGCACCCGCACGACCACCGCCGGTCGAGCCTGTCGAGACCACCGCAACGAGGGCTGGGACCCGACCCTGCGGACATCTCGACAGGCTCGATGAGCGGTGACCCGGTCCCAGCCGCGGCCCACCCGGCCGCATAGGCACCCGCTCGACCACCGCCGGTCGAGCCTGTCGAGACCACCGCAACGAGGGCTGGGACCCGACCCTGCGGACATCTCGACAGGCTCGATGAGCGGTGACCCGGCCCCAGCCGGAGCCCACCCGCAGCCTAGGCACCCGCTCGACCACCGCCGGTCGAGCCTGTCGAGACCACCGCAACGAGGGCTGGGAGCCGACCCTGCGGACATCCCCCAGCCGGAGCCCATCCGCAGCCTAGGCACCCGCTCGACCACCGCCGCCGTCGAGCCTGTCGAGACCACCGCAACGCAGGCTGGGAGCCGACCCTGCGGACATCTCGACAGGCTCGATGAGCGGTGACCCGGTCCCAGCCCCGGCCCACCCGGCCGCATAGGCACCCGCTCGACCACCGCCGGTCGAGCCCGTCGAGACCACCGCAACGAGGGCTGGGACCCGACCCTGCGGACATCTCGACGGGCTCGATGAGCGGTGGCCCGATCCCAGCCGGAGCCCACCCGCAGCGTAGGCACCCGCTCGACCACCGCCGGTCGAGCCTGTCGAGACCACCGCAACGAGGGCTGGGACCCGACCCTGCGGACATCTCGCCGGCCGTCGCAACCCGGACACCCGACCCGACCACCGCCGGTCGAGCCTGTCGAGACCACCGCATCGAGGGCTGGGAGCCGACCCTGCGGACATCTCGACGGGCTCGGTGAGCGGTGACCCGGCCTCAGCCCCGCATCAGGCGTCGAGGCTCGTCATCGCCGGCAGGCGCGGGAAACCGCTCAACCACGGCACGTCGCGGCGTGCCACCGCGGCAACGCCGCGGCCCACGGGAGAGGATGGGGCCATGGCACGGCGTACCACCCAGCAGGAGCTGCCCGACGACTTCGAGGAGCACATCCTCGACACCGACATCCGCCAGGAGATGGAGTCGTCGTTCCTGGAGTACGCCTACTCGGTCATCTACTCCCGGGCGCTGCCCGACGCCCGCGACGGCCTGAAGCCGGTGCAGCGCCGGATCCTCTACACGATGAACGACATGGGCCTGCGGCCCGACCGCGGGCACGTCAAGAGCGCGCGCGTGGTCGGCGAGGTCATGGGCCGCCTGCACCCGCACGGCGACGGCGCCATCTACGACGCGCTGGTCCGGCTGGCCCAGCCGTGGTCGATGCGGCTGCCGATGGTCGACGGGCACGGCAACTTCGGCAGCCCCGACGACTCCCCCGCCGCGATGCGGTACACCGAGTGCCGGATGGCGCCGCCGGCCGTGGCGATGACCGCCTCGATCGACGAGAACACCGTCGACTTCAAGCCCAACTACGACAGCCGCGAGCTCGAGCCGGTCGTGCTCCCGAGCGCGATCCCCAACCTCGTGGTCAACGGTTCGACGGGCATCGCGGTCGGCATGGCCACCAACATGGCGCCGCACAACCTCGTCGAGGTGGTCCAAGCGCTCCGGCACCTGATCAACCACCCGAACACCGACATCGACGGGCTGATGCGGTTCGTGCCCGGCCCCGACCTCCCGACCGGCGGCAAGATCATCGGCCTCGACGGCATCCGCGACGCCTACGAGAGCGGTCGCGGCAGCTTCCGGATGCGGGCCACCGCGCGGGTGGAGACCGTCGGCCGGCGCAAGGGCATCGTGGTCACCGAGATGCCGTACGCCGTCGGCCTGGAGAAGGTCGTCGAGCGGATCAAGGTGCTCGTCCAGGGCAAGAAGCTCCAGGGCATCTCCGACGTCAAGGACCTCACCGACATGGCCAACGGCACCCGCCTGGTCATCGAGATCAAGAACGGCTTCGTCCCCGAGGCGATCCTCGAGCAGCTCTACAAGCTCACGCCGATGGAGGAGTCCTTCGGCATCAACAACGTCTGCCTCGTCGACGGCCAGCCCCGCACCCTGGGCCTCAAGCCGCTCCTCGAGGTGTTCCTGGGCCACCGGTACGACGTCGTGCGCCGCCGCTCGACGTACCGCCGCGACAAGAAGGCCGAGCGGCTGCACCTGGTCGACGGGCTGCTCATCGCGCTGCTCGACATCGACGAGGTCATCCAGGTGATCCGTGGCAGCGACGACAGCGCCGCCGCTCGGGAGCGGCTCATGTCCGTCTTCGACCTCTCCGAGGCCCAGGCGACGTACATCCTCGACATGCAGCTGCGCCGGCTCACCCGGTTCAGCCGGATCGAGCTCGAGAAGGAGCAGGAGACCCTGCGGCGCGAGATCGAGGAGCTCGAGGCGATCCTGGCCGACGAGGGGCTGCTCAGGAAGGTCGTCTCCGACGAGCTGGCCGAGGTCGCCAAGACCTACGGCACCCCGCGCCGCACGGTCCTCCTCGAGTCGGCCGGCACCACGGTCACCGCCGCGGTCGCCCCGCTCGAGGTCGCCGACGACCCGTGCTTCGCCTTCTTGTCCTCCAGCGGCCTGCTCGCCCGTACGTCGAGCGCGGAGCCGGTCGGGGTCGGCGACGCCCGGGCCAACCACGACGTCGTGGTCTCCGCCGTGCCCACCTCCGCCCGCGGCGAGGTCGGCCTCGTCACCTCCCGCGGCCGGCTGGTGAAGCTCGCGGTGCTCGACCTGCCCGCGCTGCCTGCCTCGGCCAACGACCCCAACCTGCAGGGCGGCTACCCGCTCAGCGAGCTGGTGCAGCTCGAGGCCGGCGAGCGGGCGATCGCGCTCAGCCGCCTGTCCACCGACGGGCCCGGCCTCGCGCTCGGCACCCGCACCGGCGTGGTCAAGCGGGTCAACCCCGAGGTGCTCGGCAGGGACGAGTGGGAGGTCATCCGGCTCGACGACGGCGACGAGGTCGTCGGCGCCACCGAGCTGGCCACCGGCCGCGAGACGCTCTGCTTCATCACCAGCGACGCCCAGCTGCTGCACTTCGGCGCCGAGGCGGTCCGGCCCCAGGGCCGGTCCGGCGGCGGCATCGCCGGCGTACGCGTGGCCGCGGGCGAGAGGGTCGTGTGGTTCGGTGCTCTGTCCGGTGACGACAACGTCGTCGTGACCGCTTCCGGCTCCTCGACCGCGCTGCCCGGCACGGAGCCGGGCGCGGTCAAGGTGACGCCGTTCGGCGAGTACCCCGCCAAGGGCCGCGGCACCGGCGGCGTCCGCTGCCACCGGTTCCTGAAGGGCGAGGACACGCTGGTCACCGCCTGGGCGGGCGACGCTCCGGCCCGCGCCGCGGCCGCCAGCGGTGCCCCCGTCGACCTCCCCGAGGCGACCGGCAGGCGCGACGGTTCCGGTACGCCGGCCAGCCAGCCGATCGCCGCCGTGGCCGGCCCGGTGGGGGCCCGACTGGCCCGGTTCTCGACGGGTGCCGGTGTGCAAGGGTGACCTCGTGACCGAGCCCTCCCTCCGGCGCCGCCTCCGGCTGCTGACCGCGCCGCTCGTGCTCGGCCTCGCTCTCGGTGGCCTGTCCGCCTGCAGCGACGACCAGGGCGGCGGGGACGACGGAGCCAGCCCCGAGGAGGTGCTCGCGGCGGCCAAGAAGACGCTCGACGAGACCAGCGGGGTCAACGTCACCCTGGCCACCGAGGACCTGCCAGGTGGCGTGACCGGCATCACTTCGGCCGACGGCACCGGCGTGCACCCGTCGGCGTTCGAGGGCACCTTCAAGCTGAGTGTCAACGGCCTGCCCGCCGACGCGGACGTCATCGCCGTCGACGGCACGACCTACGCCAAGAACTCCCTGCTGCTCCCCGACTGGACCGAGATCGACCCGGCCAACTACGGCGCGCCCGACCCGGCGAAGCTGATGGACCCCGACGGCGGCTTCTCGGGGCTGCTCTCCGCAGCCACAGACGTCGAGAAGGGTGACTCGGTCCGCGGCGGCGAGGACAACAAGGAGATCCTGACCGAGTACACCGGCACCATCTCCAGCGACGCGGTCGCCGCACTCGTCCCGACGGCCGAGGGCGACTTCGACTTCACCTACGCCATCAGCGACGACGACGAGCTCCGCGAGGCGGTGCTCAAGGGCGCCTTCTACGGTGCGGACGAGGGCGAGGTCACCTACACGCTGACCCTCGACGACTACGGCACCGAGAAGGAGATCACCGCGCCGTGACCGAGCCGGCGGCGCGCTCGCCGCGGCTGCTGCTCACCCTGGCCGCGGTGGCGGTGGCGTTCGCGGCGGCCGACACCTACGTGGTGGTGCTCGCGCTGCCCGAGATGATGGGCAGCACCGGGATCCCGATCGACCAGCTCCAGCGGGCCGCACCGATCGTCTCCGGCTTCCTGCTCGGGTACGTCGCGATGCTGCCGCTCATCGGCCGGATCGCGGACCTGCGCGGCCGGCTGCCGGTGCTCGTCGCGGCCCTGCTCGTGTTCGCCGTCGGCTCCCTGGTCACCGCGCTGGCCTACGACCTCCCGAGCATGGTGGCCGGCCGCTTCCTCCAGGGCGTGGGCGGTGGTGGGCTGGTCCCCGCGACGCTCGCCCTGGTCGCGGACCTCTATCCCGCCGACCGGCGCGGCGTACCGCTCGGCATCGTCTCGGCCGTCCAGGAGCTCGGCTCGGTCATCGGCCCGCTGTTCGGTGCGGCCGTCCTCGCGGTGGCGGACTGGCCCGCGATCTTCGCCATCAACCTCGCCGTCGGGCTCGTGCTGGCCGCCGCCATCAGCTCGACCGGGGGTTTCGAGGCGCCTGCTGCGGAGGCTTCTGCACCACCGGTGGTCGACGGAGGCGCGCCGGCGCCGGTCTCGGGACCTCGACAGCGAAGGCAGCTGCCGGACCCGATCGGGCTGGCCCTGCTCCTGGTGACCCTGGTCTTCGGCGCGCTGGTGTTCATCCGGCCCGCGCCCGTCGTCCGCGACCTGACCTGGGGCGAGTACTTCATCCCGTTCACCGGGGACGGCCGCTGGCTGACGCCGGTCGGCCTCGTGGCCATCACCGCGTTCGTGCTGTTCGTGGTGCGGTGCGTAACCGCCCGGCGGCCGCTGGTCGACCTGCGCGGCTGGGGCCGCAGCGCGCGCGAGGCCGACCTGACCGGTGCCCTCCTGCTGGCCGTCGCGCTCGGCGGCGTGATCCTGGCCTTCGCCACCGCCGACCCGTCCGCGCAGGTCTTCTCCGACCAGGGGGTCTGGTACCTGCTCGGCTCGGCGGTCGCCTCCGCGGCGTTCGTGGTGCACCTGCGCCGCGCGGAGGCGCCCCTGCTCCCCCACGGTGCCCTGCGCCGCCGACCGGCCTGGGGCGCCGTGGTCGTGAGCTTCTTCGTCGGGGCGGCCCTGATCGCGGCGCTGATCGACATCCCGATCTTTGCCCGGACCACCGTCTACCGGAGCTCCCAGCTGATGGCCGCGCTGGTGCTGGTCCGGTTCCTGGTCGCGCTGCCCGTGGGCGCGCTGGTCGGCGGCTACCTCATCCGGACCCGCAGCGCCGGGCTGGTCACCGCGGTCGGCATGGGGATGTCGGCCCTCGGTTTCGCGCTCATGTCGCGCTGGGACGTCGAGACGCTGCACGACCCGTCCTCGAACCTCGCCCTCGTCGTCTGCGGCTTCGGCTTCGGCCTGGCGCTGGCCCCGGTCAACGCCGCCGTCCTCGCGAGCACCGACCCCGGCGTGCACGGGGTCTCGACCGCGATGGTCGTGGTCTCGCGCATGGTCGGGATGCTCGTCGGCATCTCCGCCCTGACCACCATCGGCCTCCGTCGCTACTACGCCGAGCAGGACGCCCTCCAGACCGTGACCGAGGTCTGTGGCAAGCCGAAGATGTGCTCGGCGTACCGCGACCTGCAGAAGGCCGCCGGCGTCGCCCAGGAGCAGACCGTGTTCATGGGGGCGGTCGTGTGCGCGCTGGCCGCCGGCGTCCTGGCCCTGATCCTGTTCCGCGGCGTCGCCACCCGCTCGATCGACGCCGCCGAGGCGCTCCGGTCCGTGGGCTGACGCCGGGGGCCGGGCCGACACGCGCTAGCGTTCCCGCACGTGGGTGACTTCGACGACCTCTTGGCCGCGAACCGCGAGTACGCCGCGGACTTCGACATGGCGGGCTTCGACGGCGTCGCGCACGCCGGGGTGGCCATCGTGACCTGCATGGACTCGCGGATCTCGCCCCTGGCCATGGTCGGGCTGAAGCCCGGCGACGCCAAGATCTTCCGCAACCCCGGCGGCCGGGTCACCGAACAGGCCCTCGAGGCCCTCGTCCTCGGCGTGCACCTCCTCAACGTCGAGCGCATCATGGTCATCCCGCACACCCGGTGCGCGATGTCGGCCCGCTCGGAGCGCGAGCTGCGGCACCAGATCACCGAGTCGGCCGGGGTGTCCGCCGACTGGCAGATGTTCAGCGTCGTGACGGACCAGGTCGCCGCCCTCGACGACGACATCCACGCGGTGCGGAGCCACCCGCTGATCCCCGAGACGGTGCAGGTCGGCGGCTTCATGTACGACGTCGACACAGGGCTGCTCGAGCAGCTGTTCTGACCCGCTTCCGGCCCCCTCCGGTCGGTGCGCTCGGGTCGGTACGACGGGCAGGTCGCGGTGTCGCGCACTGGCCCAGGCGGGCCATGTTCCCCGGGGCGGCACCGCGCGGCGACCGGGGCCTGTCGCGCGACCCGGGCGCACCGCCCGACGCCGAGGCCGCGAACACCGTGCACCGCGAGGCGCACGGCCTCGTCGCCGACGAGGTCCACCTCGTCAAGGAAGGCTCCTGAGCCGACCGCCCCGGGGCTGCCCACCCCCCACCTAGGGTGACGGGGTGGGCAGCGTCCGGTCGCTCCGGCTGACCACCGCCGCGGTGGTCGTGGTGGGTGCGGCTGCCCTCGCCGGGTGCACCGAGGACCCCGCCCGGACCTCCGGTCCCGCCACGGCCTCCCGGTCGGCCGCTCCCGAGTCGCCCGGCACGACCGCCGCGGCACCCACCCCAGCGCCCACAGCAGCGCCCACCGCGACGTCCGGCCGCGACGTGGGGCGGCCCCGCACCGCGGCCCAGGCGGCCCGGCGGCTGGCGGCGGCCGAGGCCGCGATCCTCGACCCGTCGACCCGGTCGAAGGAGCTGGTCCGGGCCGCCCGCAGCCAGCAGCTGACCTACCGGGAGCTCGGCGCCCGCCCGCGCTGGGACGAGCGGGTGCTGGCCGACGTGCCCCGCTCGCTGCGGCGTACGGTCCGCGACAACCTCGCCTCCCGGCGCGAGTTCCGGGCGATGCACCGCGAGCTCTCCGACACCTTGCCCGCCTGGCGGATCGTGGCCCCCGCGCCAGCCGACGAGCTGCTGCGCTACTACCACCGCGGCGAGCGGACCTTCGGGATCGGCTGGGAGTACCTCGCCGCGATCAACCTCGTCGAGACGGCCATGGGACGGATCCGGGGTACGTCGGTGGCCGGCGCCCAGGGCCCGATGCAGTTCCTGCCCTCCACCTGGGCGAGGTGGGGCGGTGGCGGCGACATCCAGGACCCCCGCGACGCGATCCAGGCCGCGGCCCGCTACCTGGCCCACGACGGCGGGGCGCGGCCGCAGCGGCTGGCCGCGGCGCTCTACCGCTACAACAACTCACAGCACTACGTCCGCGGCGTCACCCGCCTGGCGCGGGTGATGGAGCGTGACCCGCGCGCCTTCTACGGCTACTACCACTGGGACGTCTACTACCTGACCTCCCGCGGCGACGTCCGGCTCCCCGTCGGCTACGAGCGGGACCGCCCGGTGCCGGTCACGACGTGGCTGGCCCACCACCCGCCGCGTTGAGCCGGCCCATCACCACGGTGCCGGCGCCGATCCCTGGTCCCAGCACCGCCCAGCGGTGCCGCGCGTAGAGGCGGCGCGCCGGGTCGCTCTCGTCGGCGGTCGTGGTCAGCAGCCACCGCTCGTGGGGCAGTCCCTCGGTCAGGCTCTCGAGCAGGCTCCCGCCCAGCCCCGAGCCGCGGGCCGCCGGGAGCACGCCGATGCTCACCAGCTCGAAGTGGCCGCCCAGCCACTCCTCGGCCACGGCGGGGTCGAGCACCCGCGCGACGTGGTCGGTCCACCACTGGCCGTGGCGGCCGGTGTAGCCGTAGGCGAACCCGACCAGCTCGCCGTCCTGCCGCACCCGGGCCAGCCGGAACCCCTCGCGCACCGCGTGCCGGTCCCAGACCTCGGCCCGCCACGCGTGGTACGACGGGTGGTCGCCGAAGACGGCGTCGTAGACCGGCCACAGCTCGGCCGTGTCCGCGACCGAGCCGACCGGCCGGGAGCCCACCGCCTCAGACCTCCGGCGCCGCGAGGCGGTCCCCGGGTGGCGGCCGCTGGGCCGACCAGACGTAGGCGTGGGCGAGCAGCGAGGCGATGCCCACGGTCCGCAGCCCGCCGGATCCGTCCGCCAGCACGACCTCGACGTCCGGGTGGTGGTCGAGGAGCACCTGCCGGCAGCGGCCGCAGGGCGGGAGGACGCCGCGCCCCCGGTTGCCGACGGCCACGACCAGCTCCAGCGGGGTCTCCCCCGCGGCCGCGGCGTTGGCCAGCACCACGAGCTCGGCGCACGGCCCGCCGGTGAAGTGCGAGAGGTTGAGCCCGGTCACGACCCGGCCGCTGGAGGTCCGCCCCGCCGCCGCCACCGTGTGCACCGCGCCGTCGGCGCGCGTCTCGACCAGCTCGGTCGCCGCTTCGACCAGGGCCCGGACGTCGGCGGCCACGATCGGGCTCACGCGTCGAGGGCGTCCGCGTCGATCTCGTAGGCGCCCTGGACCAGGAACTCCTTGCGGGGCGCGACGTCGGAGCCCATCAGCAGCTCGAAGACCGCAGCGGCACCCTCGGCGTCGTCGACGGTGAGCCGGCGCAGAGTGCGGCGGCGCGGGTCCATGGTGGTCTCGGCCAGCTGGTCGGCGTCCATCTCACCGAGGCCCTTGTAGCGCTGGACCGGCTCCTTCCAGGAGACGTTCTTCTTCGACAGCTCCGCGAGCTTCCGCTGCAGCTCGTCGTCGGAGTAGGTGTAGACGTACTTGTCCCTCCCCTTCTTGGGGTTGGAGATCTCGATCCGGTGCAGCGGCGGGACGGCGGTGTAGACGCGCCCCTCGCGGACCAGCTCGGGCATGTACTTGAAGAACAACGTGGCCAGCAGGCAGCGGATGTGCGCGCCGTCGGAGTCGGCGTCGGCCATGAAGATGATCTTCTGGTAGCGCGCCGCGTCGATGTCGAAGGTGCGACCCGTCCCGGCCCCGACCACCTGGATGATCGAGGCGCACTCGGTGTTCTTCAGCATGTCGCCGACCGAGGCCTTCTGGACGTTGAGGATCTTGCCCCGGATGGGGAGCAGCGCCTGGAACTCGGAGTTGCGGGCCGCCTTGGCGGTGCCCATCGCGGAGTCGCCCTCGACGATGAACAGCTCGGACCGCTCGTCGGTGGCCCGGCAGTCGTTGAGCTTGGCCGGGAGGGCCGAGGACTCCAGGGCGTTCTTGCGGCGCTGGGTCTCGCGGTGCTGCCGGGCCGCGAGCCGGGTCTTGGCCGCCGCGGCGACCTTCTCCATCACCAGCTTGGCCTGCGCCTTCTCGGCGCGCTTGGTCGAGGTGAGGAACTTCTTCAGCTCGCCGGCGACCACCTTGCGCACGGCGGTGCGGACCTGCGGCGTGCCGAGGATCTCCTTGGTCTGGCCCTCGAACTGCGGCTCCGCCAGCCGGACGGTGACCACCGCGGTCAGCCCCTCGAGGACGTCGTCCTTGGTGACGTCGTCGTCGTTGACCCTGAGCACCTTGGCGCCCTTCATGGCGTCGTTGAAGGTGCGCAGCATCCCCTGCTCGAAGCCGCTGACGTGGGTGCCGCCCTTGGGGGTGGCGATCACGTTGACGAACGAGCGCAGCTCGGTGTCGTAGCCGGTGCCCCAGCGCGCCGCGATGTCGACCTGGAGCTCGCGCTCGACCTCCTGCGGGCTCATGTGGCCCTTGTCGTCGAGCACCGGCACGGTCTCGGTGAAGGTGTCCGTGCCCTGCAGCCGCAGGATCTCGGTGACCGGCTCGTCGTGGGCGAGGAACTCCGCGAACTCCGCGATCCCACCCTCGTGCCGGAACTTCTCCTCGCGCATCTCCGGCCCGCGCAGGTCGCGGATCACCAGCTCGAGACCCGGGACGATGAACGCCGTCTGCTGGGCCCGGCCCAGCAGCCCCTCGAACTCGAACGTCGCGTCCTTGGTGAAGACCTGCCGGTCCGGCCAGAAGCGGATGCGGGTGCCGGAGCGGTTCTTGGTGACCCGTCCGCCCTTGCGGGTCAGGCCCGACCTGGCGGTGAACGCCGCCTGGGGGCCCTCCCCGTCGAAGACCCCGGGAGGCCGTGCTTGAAGGAGAGCCCCTGCTGGGCCGGCGGCCGCTCGACGTCGATGTCCATCCGGGCCGAGAGCGCGTTGACCACGGACAGGCCGACGCCGTGCAGGCCACCCGTGGCGACGTACGAGCCGCCGCCGAACTTGCCGCCGGCGTGCAGCTTGGTCGCGACGACCTCGACACCGGGCAGGCCCGTCCGGGGCTCCTTGTCGGTGGGGATGCCGCGGCCGTCGTCGTGGACCTCGACGGAGTCGTCGGGGTGGAGGGTGACCTCGACGTGGTGCGCGGCGCCGGCCAGGGCCTCGTCCACGCCGTTGTCGATGATCTCCCACAGGCAGTGCATGAGGCCGCGGGTGTCGGTGGAGCCGATGTACATGCCGGGCCGCTTGCGCACGGCCTCGAGCCCCTCGAGGACCAAGAGGTGCGCGGCGTTGTAGGCGGTGTCGATCACGTGCTCCTCGGACGTGCGTGGACCGGTTCCGATCCGGATACCGGCATGGAACCGAATCTACTCACGACACGCCGAAGCACCATGGAGGCACGCCTGCCGGAGGCAGGTCTACCGTGACCAGAAAGCACCACCAGAATGATGAAATCGCGTCACAGGGACACAGGCTTCACCGTTCTCACCACAGGATGGCCACCCAGACCACACACTGGTCGCGAGGTGGGACACCCGAAGGGTGCGAACACCATCCGTGATTGGATTGTGATGTCGGGGGGAGGCGTCGAAGGGGAATCTTTGGTGACCCCGTCTACGTTGCACCAACGACACCAAGATCTAGAAATGAGGCCGTCGTGAACACTGCAGTCGCACCCAGCGCTCCGCTGACCGCAGCGGACCGCTGCGACCGTTGCGGAGCCCAGGCCTACCTCCGCGTGGAGCTCCAGTCCGGTGGCGAGCTCCTCTTCTGCGCCCACCACGCTCGCGAGCACGGTGACAAGCTGAAGGAGATCGCCGCCACGGTCGTCGACGAGACCGACAAGCTGCACAAGGCGCCCGGTCCTGCGCCCGACGAAGAGCGCTGACCGCCACTTCCCCTGCTTCGAGAGCCCCGGATCCGGTCGGATCCGGGGCTCTCTGCTGGTGCCGCACGGTGTGAGAGAGTCCGCTCCATGTCGGGCGTCGAGCTGCTGGTCGCGCTGGCCATCGCCGTCGGCCTCGTCGGGATCCTGGTCCCGATCCTCCCCGGCTCGATCCTGATCGTCGGCGCGCTCCTGGCCTGGGCCTGGTACGTCGGCGGCGCCACCGCGTGGGCCGTCTTCGCTGTTGCCACTGTGATCCTCGTCGCAGGCGCGGTGGTCAAGTACCTGGTGCCCAACCGGCGGCTCAAGGAGGTCGGCGTCCCCGCCTCCACCCAGTGGGTGGGCGCCGCGGTGGGGATCGTCGGCTTCTTCGTGGTGCCGGTGGTCGGGCTCTTCATCGGCTTCGTGCTGGGCGTCTACCTCGCCGAGTACCGCCGCGTCGGCGGGGCGGCCGCGTGGCCCTCGACCAAGCACGCGCTGCGGGCGGTCGGGCTCAGCATCCTCATCGAGCTCGTGGCCGCCGTGGCCGCGACCCTCGTCTGGGTCGCCGGGGTCCTGGCCACGTGACCGTCCTGCTCTCCCTGCTGGCGGCGGTCTCCTACGGTCTCAGCGACTTCAACGGTGGCTGGTTCGCCAAGCGCGGCGGCCCCTGGGCGGTCTCGTTGATGGCTCAGCTGTCCGCGACGGTCGTCGTGCTGCTGGTCGCGCTGGTGGACGGCGGTGACCCGACGCGGGCCGACCTGCTCTGGGCCCTGCTCGCTGGCATCGGCAACGGCTTCGGCACCGCGTTCCTCTACCGCGGCCTCGCCTCCGGGCGGATGGGCGTGGTCGCCCCGGTCTCCGGCGTCGGCGCGGTCCTGGTCCCCGTCGCCGTGGGCGTCCTCACCGGCGAGCGGCCGGGCGCCCTCGTGTGGACGGGCGTGGTCCTCGCCCTCCCGGCCATCTGGCTGGTCTCGCGGGAGCCGACGACCTCGGTGGACGGTACGGCGCCGCGCGGGTCCGGCGTGCTCGACGGGGTGCTCGCCGGGCTGGGCTTCGGCGCGCTGTTCGCGGCCCTCGCGCAGATCCCGGAGGAGGCGGGCTTCCTGCCGCTCGCGGTGAACGTGGGCGTCGCGGGGGTGGCGATCATCGCGGTGGCCACCGTGCTGCACCAGGACTGGGTCCCGCGCTCGGGCTGGGCGCTCGGCGGCATCATCAGCGGTGTGCTGGGGGCCCTGGCGACCGGCCTGTTCCAGATCGCGGTGCACCACGGCTACCTGAGCGTGGCGGCGGTCATCACCTCGCTCTACCCGGCCTTCACCGTGCTGCTCGCCGCCGTGGTGCTGCGCGAGCGGGTGCACGGCGCCCAGGGCCTCGGCCTCGCCCTGTGCGCCGCATCGGTCGCCCTGGTGGCCGCCGGCTGAGGCTCGGCCCCGCGCTGGGTACCTCCACCCCATGACCGACGACGACCGCGACCGGCTCCTCCGCGACGAGCTGGACCGGCAGGACGGCCCGGACCCGCTGCGCGGGTCGCGGACCAGCGGGTTCTGGGCCGCGGTGGTCGGGCTCGGTCTGGTGCTGCTGCTCCTGATCGTCTTCATCGCCCAGAACACCCGCCAGACCACGGTGTCGTTCCTGGCCTGGGACGGGCAGGTCCCCGTGGCGGTGGCCATCCTGATCGCCGCCGTGGCCGGGCTGTTCCTGGCCACGCTGGCGGGGACGCTGCGGATCCTCCAGCTGCGCCGGCGGGTCCGGCGCACCCGCAGCTGACCCGGTCAGCCGCCCTCGGCCAGCCGCTTGATCCGGGCCAGCCGGTGCTCCCAGGCCCGGCCGATCCGCTCGAGCTCGCGGGCCACGTCGCTGAGCCGCCCGCCCAGCGCGCGGTAGACCAGCTCGCGGCCGCGGCGCTCGGACTCCACCAGCCCCGCGCCGTCGAGCACCTCGAGGTGCTTGACGATCGCCTGGCGGCTGATCGGCAGCTCCCGCGCCAGGGCCGACGCCGACGCCGGTGCCTCCCCCAGCCGGGCCAGGATCGCCCAGCGGGTGTCGTCGCCGAGGGCGGCGAACACGGGGGTCAGCGCCTCGGTCGCCGTCACGCGAGGCCCCCGGAGCCCAGGACGAACCGCCGGGCCGCCTCGAGCTCCTTCTCCCACCCCTCGGTGTTGCCCTCGTGGTGCTTGCGGAGCGCCTCGGCGTCCTTGCCCAGGCTCGTCAGGCCGCTCTCGACCACCCTCAGGGTCACCCCACCGGGTCGCTCCTCGACCCAGAACTCGACCAAGGTGCCGGCGTCATCGTGCTCGATCCAGCGCCAGGAGATGTAATGGGGCGGGTCGCTCTCGCGCCGCAGGAGCCGGAACTCGCCCCACTTCTCGTGGACCACGACGGCGGTCTCGTCGTCCTCCCACCGGATCACCGGGTCGGGCTCGACGTCGTGCTCGTTGATCCACCACCCGGGCCGCTCCAGCAGCGACCACACCTTCTCGGCGGTGGCGTCGATGTCGATGCTGCGCTCGATGCGGTCGAGCTCCTGGTCTGTCTGGCTCATGACTGTCCTCTCGATGATGTGCAATACAACAGTTGCACATCATCCGACTTCTCGCAACCCCTGGGTTGCGGGTCGCCGGGCGGCCGGCCCGGGACGCAGCGCGGCGCCCTCCCCATCGGGGAGGGCGCCTGCCTGCGGGGTGCGTGACGCGATCCCCCCAGGCCCGCAGACCGGGCCGGCCGTGCTCCCTCAGACGGGCTGCGCGGCCTGGCAGGCGGCGAGGCGCGCCTGAGCCTTGGCGAGCCGCTGCTGCTGGGCCTTCTTGTCCTTCTTGGTGTGCTGCTTCTTGGCCAGCGTCTTGTCGATCTTGGCCTGGATCTCGGCCTGCTCCTCGGCCGTCGTCGCCGCGGCGAGCTGCTCCTGCAGCCGCTCGAGCTTGGTCTTCTGGTGGGCGAAGACCGCCGTCACGTGCTCCAGGGCCGCCTCGGCCTTGGTGACCTGCTGCTCCTGCTTCGCGCAGGGCTCGCTGCCCGGCTTGTCGGCGTGCGCCACCGGGGCGGCGCCCAGGGACAGGACGGCCGTCGCGGCGGCGACAGCAATGGTGCGAGCGTGCTTCATCGGATCTCCTTCTGCGGGGGACAGGTCCACGAGGTTCCTGTCACCGGGTGCCGAGGCCGTTACACCGGGACCCGACCGGTCTGGTGGTCCAGTTGTCCGGGTGGCACGCTCCGTCGGCGCCGGACGACCGGCCGGCGGGCCGGGCCAGCAGCAGAGGTCGGTCGAGGTGGTCGCGGACCACGGACGCGTGAACGCTGTGCCGCACACGCTCCGGAGTCGGTGCAGGAGGAGCTCTCTGGGGTGCAATTTCACCGACCGAGATCCCTGGTGAAGCTGACCCAGTGGGCCAGACCGGTCGGGCGAACTCGCGGAGTTTGCTTCAAATCCGCGACGACATCTCCACGATGGCCATGCCCGGACACCCTGCCCGGCCTACGGCACGGATCTCTCAAGGAGCAACGCCATGCTGGACTACCTCCGCATCATGCTGAACGCCCGCACCGCCAAGATGAGCGAGCGCGGCGCCTCCGCCGTCGAGTACGGCCTCCTGATCGCCGGCATCGCCGCGCTGATCGTCGTCGTCGTCTTCGCCTTCGGCGACAGCCTCAAGGGCATCTTCACCGACACCTGCTCGAAGGTCACCGCCTCGGCGACCACCAAGTCCTGCAGCTGAGCCGTTGGGCGCGGCCACACGTCCCGTTCCTGGACGACGCAGGCTCCAACCCGTGACGTCCCGACCGACCCCGAACTGCCGGTCCAGCTGCAGAACGGTCCGAGAGCCCGACGCCCTCAGTCGAGGTAGTCGCGGAGCACCTGGGAGCGGCTCGGGTGGCGCAGCTTCGACATGGTCTTCGACTCGATCTGGCGGATCCGCTCGCGGGTGACGCCGTAGACCTTGCCGATCTCGTCGAGGGTCTTCGGCTGGCCGTCGGTCAGGCCGAACCGCATGCTGACCACGCCCGCCTCGCGCTCGGACAGCGTGTCGAGCACGGCGTGCAGCTGCTCCTGCAGGAGCGTGAAGCTGACCGCGTCGGCCGGCACGATGGCCTCGGAGTCCTCGATCAGGTCGCCGAACTCGGAGTCGCCGTCCTCGCCGAGCGGGGTGTGCAGCGAGATCGGCTCACGGCCGTACTTCTGGACCTCGATGACCTTCTCAGGGGTCATGTCGAGCTCCTTGGCCAGCTCCTCCGGCGTGGGCTCGCGGCCGAGGTCCTGGAGCATCTGGCGCTGGACGCGGGCCAGCTTGTTGATGACCTCGACCATGTGCACCGGGATGCGGATGGTGCGGGCCTGGTCGGCCATCGCGCGCGTGATCGCCTGCCGGATCCACCAGGTGGCGTACGTCGAGAACTTGTAGCCCTTGGTGTAGTCGAACTTCTCGACCGCGCGGATCAGGCCGAGGTTGCCCTCCTGGATCAGGTCGAGGAAGAGCATGCCGCGGCCGGTGTAGCGCTTGGCCAGCGAGACGACGAGGCGGAGGTTGGCCTCCAGCAGGTGGTTCTTGGCGCGGCGGCCGTCCTCGGCGATCCACTCGAGCTCCTCGAGCAGGGCGGGCTTGATCTTGCCGCCCTTGCCGAGCTTCTCCTCCGAGAACAGGCCGGCCTCGATCCGCTTGGCGAGCTCGACCTCCATCTCGGCGTTGAGCAGCGGGACCTTGCCGATCTGCTTGAGGTAGTCCTTGACCGGGTCCGCGGTCGCGCCGGCGACCATGACCTGCTGCTCGGGCTCGCCGGTGTCGTCGGCGTCGGAGACGACGAAGGTGGCCGAGGCCTCCTTCTCGTCCTCCTCGATCGTCGGGTCGACCTTGACGTCCTTCTCGAACTGCTCGTCGGGGAGGTCGGGCAGGACCTTCTTGCCGTCCGGGCCGATCTCGACCTCGACCACGGCGTCGGTGGTCGTCTCGGCCTCGGCGGTCTTCTTGGCCGCGGCGGCCTTCTTGGCCGGCGCCGCAGCCTTCTTGGCCGGGGCGGCCTTGGCCGCGCCGTTGGCGGCGGAGCCCGCGGCGGCTTTCTTGGCCGGCGCCTTGGTGGCCTTCGCGGTGGCCGTCTTCTTCGTGGTCGTCGCCGCGGCCGCGCGGGTGGCGGTCACGTCGATGTGCACGGAGATGCCGAGCGAGCTGAGGTGCTCGAGCAGCCCCTTGAGGTGGCGGGGCTCGACCTGCGCCTCCTCGCTGGCGCGGCGCACGTCCTCGGGACTGAGGCTCCCCCCGGAGCCCTTCTCGACCAGGGCGACCACGGCCGGGTGGGCGAGCACCTGCTCAGGGACCTTGCGCGCGTTCGAGGACACACACACCTCTTCACAATCGGGTGGCCGGCGACGTGGCCGGGGATCTGGCTTTGGGCGCGGCACGACCCGCTGTCGTCAAGAGCCGCGACCTTCATTCTGCCACGCGGGCAATGGCGGTCACGCATCGACAGCCTCCGCGGACGGAGAAGGCCCGCGACGCGCAGCCGTGACCCGTCAGGGATCGACGACGTACGTCGCGGATCCGCCCGCCTCCGGACGCGTGCTGAAGGTCAGGTGCCAGTCCTGCTGGGTCTCCCCGTCGACGTCGAGCACCCACTCGTAGCGCTGGCCGGGCTGGAGGGGCAGCGGACCGATCTGGAAGGCCAGCGGGAAGTCGACCGCGGCACCGTGCAGGAGCCCCGCCGGGCGCCCGACCTCTGCCTCCCCCACGATCTCGACCGGCTGGGGTCCCTCGGAGCTCGGGACGGTGACCTGCTCGCCGTCCTGGCCGAGCAGCCGCAGCCGCAGCTGCAGCGGCTGGTTGGTCCGGTCCCACGGGACGTCGAGCTTGATGGCGATGGCCGACGAGGCGCCCGGGCTGGTCACGCTCCAGCCGCCGCCGTTGATGTACAGCTTGCCGTCGGCCACCACCGCGTGGTCGGCGAGCAGCATGGTCGCGCGCACGTCAGCCGGCCTTCGTCCTGGCCTCGGCCTTCTTGGCCTTCTTGAAGTCGCGGACCTTCTGCAGCGACTCCGGGTCGGTGACGTCGGCCACCGAGCGGTAGCCGCCCTCGGCGTACGCCCCGACCGCGCGCTCCCAGCCCTCGGGCCGGACGCCGAGCTGCTTGGCCAGCAGGGCCACGAAGATCTGGGCCTTCTGCTTTCCGAACCCGGGCAGCGCCATCACCCGGGCCAGCAGCTCCTGGCCGGTGGCCACGCCGGTCCAGATGCGCGAGGCGTCCCCGCCGTACTCCGCCTCGACGAGGGCCGCCAGCGCCTGGAGCCGCGCGGCCATGGAGCGGCCGTACCGGTGGATGGCCGGCGGCGTCGAGCACAGCGTCGCGAACTCCTCCGGGTCGGCGGCCGCGATCGCGGCCGGCTCGAGCGTCCCGAACCGGGTCAGCACCTTGCTCGGTCCACGGAACGCGTGCTCCATGGGGTACTGCTGGTCGAGCATCATCCCGACGAGCAGCGCGAACGGGCTGTCGGTGAGCACCTGGTCGGCGGCGGCGTCGCCGGTGATGTGGATGGCCATGGTGGCCATCTTGACCCATCGGGTGTCACGGACTCATCGGTGCTCGGCGCGGCCCGCCCGCGGTCACTCGGACTTGACGGCCAGGACCGGGCAGTGGGCGTCGAGCAGGATGCGTTGGGCGTTGCTGCCGAGGATGAGCTTGCCCACCGGCGTACGGCGGCGCAGGCCGATGACCACGAGCTCGGCGCCGACCTCGTCGGCGATGGCGAGCAGATCCTCGGCGGCGTCGAGGCCGATCTCGGGATGGCGGACGTCGACGGCGACGCCGGCCTCCTCGACGCGGGTCCGCACGTCGTCGAGCTCCGCGCGGACGCGCTGCTCGGCGTCGGCGTCGCCGTGGTGCGCGCGGAAGGAGTTCACGACCACGAGGTCGGCCTGCCGCAGCCGGGCCTCGGCGATCGAGGCGGCCAGCGCCGCCTCGCCCTCCGGCTTGGGCACGTACGCCAGGACCACGGTCGGCATCGGTTCCCTCCTCCTCGGTGAGCGGGTACCCACCGGATCCGCTCAGCACGCTACCGAACCCGCGCTCCGGCGGCCTGTGGACGGCGTGGGTGGGCCGGGCCCCGAGCGGGCAGGTGGTCCTCGTGGACGCACCGGTCGGAGAGGGGCTGAGCGAGCCGCTGGCGCGTCGTACCCGCCTGCTGCTGCGGCGGGCCGTGCACGACCACGCCCTCGGCGAGCGCCGCCGCGCCTACCCGCCCGTCCTGCATGTCGGCGTCCCGGGCGGCCGGGTGGCCGCGCTCCCCCTCGACGACGCGGAGCCGGGCGACCCCGGGCTGCGCACCGACGTGGTGGCCGCTCTGCGGGTCCGGGCCGGGCCGGACCCCGACCAGCTGGTCTGGCTGACCCGCCGCGGTGACCTCGCGCTGCAGGACGTCGACTCGCTCTGGCTCTCGGCCGCCCGGACGGCGTACGCCGAGGCGGAGTGCGAGCTCGCGTTCGTCGTGGTGAACCGGCGCGGCTGGCGGGACCCGCGCAGCGGGCTCGGCCGCACCTGGGCGCGGGTGCGTCCGGCGCCGACCTAGGCCCAGGTGTGCACCGGCTCGTTGGTGTGCATCAGCTCGCGGTACTCCAGCAGCGTGGCCCGCAGCGCGTCGAAGCGCTCCATGTCCGAGCGCTGGTGCATCCGCCGGACGAACCACTCCGCGCCGTTGGTGCCGAACAGGCAGCGCTGCTCGATGATGCCCGAGCAGCCGGTCGCTGGTCGCGTTGTCCACGCCCCACGACGCCAGGCCCTCCCGGGCCATCGGCAGCAGCCGGCGCAGGGTCAGCTCGGTGGCCCGCACCTGGCCGACGCCGGGCCAGTAGACCTGGGCGTCGATGCCCTGCTGGGCCGCGACGTGGAAGTTCTCCTCGGCGGCGCTGAACGACATCTGCGACCACAGCGGCCGCTCGCTCTCGGCGAGGTTGCGGACCAGGCCGAAGTAGAAGGCGGCGTTCGCGACCGTGTCGGCCACCGTCGGACCGGCGGCCAGGACCCGGTTCTCCACGCGCAGGTGCGGCACTCCCCCGGCGATGTCGTAGACCGGCCGGTTCCAGCGGTAGATCGTGCCGTTGTGCAGCCGCAGCTCGGAGAGCGTGGGCATGCCGCCGTCCTCGAGCACCGCGAGCGGGTCCTCGTCGTCGGTGATCGGGAGCAGCGCCGGGAAGTAGCGCACGTTCTCCTCGAACAGGTCGAAGACCGAGGTGATCCACCGCTCCCCGAACCACACCCGCGGCCGCACCCCCTGAGCCTTCAGCTCCTCCGCGCGGGTGTCGGTCGACTGCTCGAACAGCGGGATCCGGGTCTCCCGCCACAGCTCCTTGCCCAGCAGGTACGGCGAGTTGGCGCACAGTGCCAGCTGGATCGCGCTGATCGTCTGCGAGGCGTTCCAGTAGTCCGCGAAGGCGTCGGGCGAGGTCTGCACGTGGAACTGGGTGCTGGTGCAGGCGGCCTCGGGGACGATCGAGTCGGTGGTCGTCTCGAGCCGCTCGACGTTGCCGACGCCGGCGATCCGGATCGAGATGTCCTCGCCCCGGGCGTTGAGGATCTGCTCGCCCAGCAGCTTGTAGCGCGGGTTGGGGCTGATGCTCTCCGCGGTCATGTGGTCGGCCGCCAGCGTGGGCAGGATGCCGATCATCACCAGGTGGGCGCCGACCTCGGCCGACTTCGCCTCGGCGCCGTTGAGGTCGTCGCGCAGCATGCTCCTCGAACGTCTCCAGGCCGCCCTCGCGGAGCTTGACCGGCGGCACGTTGATCTCGATGTTGAACAGGCCGAGCTCGGTCTGGAAGGCCGGGTCGGCGATCGCCGCGAGGGCCTCGGTGTTCTTCAGGGCCGGGTCGCCGGCGTCGTCGACCAGGTTGAGCTCGACCTCGAGCCCGGTCATCGGGTCGTCGGTGTCGAACCTCGCCTCGCGGAGCATCCGGGCGAAGACGTCGAGGCAGCGCCGCACCTTCTCGCGGTAGCGGGTGCGGTCGGCCCGCGAGAACTCCTGTGCCTCGACCTCTTCTCCCATGATCGGACCTTAGGACCTCAGGACCGCTCTGGGGAGGCCCACGAGTCCGCAGTGCGGGCGAGGACGTCGTCCACCACGCCCTCCAGCGAGCCGGTGCGCTCGTAGGCCGCGCGCTGCCGGGTCGCCCCCGTCGCGCTCAGCACGCGCTCCACGCCCGCCGCGACCCGCTCGGTGTCGCCCGCGGCCTCGAGCCGTGCGGCGACGAGGCCGACCAGGGCGGTGATGACCTCGCGGGCGGGCCGCAGCTCGTGGCGTCACGGGGTGCAGCAGCCGGTCGCCGGTGCCGTAGCGCGAGGCCCGCCACCGCGCCGCCCGCAGCTCCTCGGCCCGCCACCGGGGCTGACCCTCCGGCCAGCCGTCCACTGCCGCGGTCTCGACCAGCGCCGCGGACCAGCGCGGCGAGCAGCCCGACCGCCTCGGGGTCGGTCACCGCGTCGAGGACGCGCACCTCGAGGGTCGGGCTGGCCCTCGGAGAGCCGGGCGTCGAAGTAGAGCATCCCCGGGTCGCGCGCGGCGCCGCTGGCGATCATCCGCTCGCAGGCCCGCCGGTAGCCCGGCCACCGAGCCGAACGCCTCGGTCGGCCCGGCGCTGGGCCAGGTCGACCACAGCTGGGTCCGCCACGACGCGTAGCCGGTGTCGCGGCCCTCGAGAACGGCGAGTTGGCGCTGGCGGCCAGCAGCACCGGTAGCCACGGCGTGATCCGGTCGATGCAGCGGACCCCCTCCTCCTCGGACTCGATCGCCACGTGCACGTGCATCCCGCAGGTCGTCCCGCGCCGGGCCACCTGGCCGAAGGCGTCCGCCATGTCGCGGTAGCGGTCGTTGTCGCGTCACCACCGGCTCGTCCACGGCGAGCGGGACCGAGGCGCACACCGCGACCGCGAGGTCGTGCACGGCCGCCGCCTCCCCCGCCGTACCGCCGCCCGGCCAGCACCTGGCGGACGATCTCGGCGACGTCGCGCTGCGGCTCGGTCCGGATCTCGAGCTGGTGGCGGAACAGCTCGTGGTCGAGCTCGTCGCTGGCCCGGCGCGGACCGGTGGTCTCGCCGCGCTCGTCGTGCTCGCGGATCACCTCGCGGGCGCGCCCGGTCACCGAGCGCGTGGCCGGGTCGACGACCAGCAGCTCCTCCTCGACACCGACGGTGCGGGTCTGCACGGGCGGGCGGTACCCAGCGCCGGGCCGGGCAGGAGCGGGTCACCCGGCCTGCGCCCGGGACCATGTCGACGGCGGCACGGCGCGCGTCAGCACGTCGGCCGACCAGCCGCGCCAGCGAGTTGTCCGGGTCGACGGCCGTGCAGCGGTCGACCGCACACCAGGCCAGGGCGCCGTGGCCGGCCAGCCACGCGGCCAGCGCGAGCACGGCCGCCGGCCCGGCGACGAGGTCGTCGGGAGCACGCTGGACCGCGTCGGTCCAGAGCCGGACGTGGCGCGCCGGCCACGTCGTGCGACATCGCGGCCCACGCGGCGTCGCGGCCCGCGGGCTCGAGCAGGCCGAGCAGCACCCGGGCCAGCTCGGCGTCGGTGAACCGGCCCGCGTCGAGCCGGGCGTCCACCAGGTCGGCGACCTCGCCCGGCGGGCTGGGCGCCGCTCGGCGCAGCGCCCGGGCCACCTCGGCCACCGCCGCCGGGCGCGGGCGCAGCACCGCCTCGAGCTCGGCCCGCGACCCGTGCACCACGATCCCCTCGACCACCGCCTGGGCGCGGAACCGGTGGTCGCCCACGTCGTAGGGCACCCCGCCAGGCGGCGCGCCCGGCCGGCCCGGAGCGAACCAGCGGCCGTCGTGGGCGCGCAGCACCTCCACGACGTCGATGCCCGCCTCGCCGAAGGCCCGGCGCAGGCGACGGGTGACGGTGCGGACCGCCGGACCGTCGTCGGCGTAGACCACGAAGACCACCCGCGCCACCCGGTGGTGCCGCGCCGGGTCGAGCAACAGCGTCACCGCCTCGTCGGCGTCGCGGGGCGGGGGCAGGTCGACCCGCGCGTGGAAGGTCTCGACCCCTCCGAAGGTGAGCATCACGACCGAGTCGCGGGGCTCGAAGCCGAGCACGACGGGCACGGCCGCGAGGACGTCCTCGGGCGTGCGGGCGGTCAAGGTGGTGGGGCTGCCTGGTCGGAGAGGTCATGGCGAGGACGCTGCCCAGCGGCACCGACGGTCCCCGGCCGTTCCGGGTTGCCTGGGGAGAGGGGCAGGCGTGCGGTCAGCTGTGGACGGAAACTGGACGGGACCGGGCCGGCGCAGCCGTCCGGTCGGTGCCGGGGGGTACGTTGCGGCCGTGCGCGACCACGCCTCGGTCCTCCACCTGGACCTGGACGCCTTCTTCGCGGCGGTCGAGCAGCGCGACAAGCCGTCGCTGCGCGGCAAGCCGGTCGTGGTCGGCGGCGTCGGCGGCCGCGGCGTCGTCGCCACGGCGTCCTACGAGGCGCGCAAGTACGGCGTCCGCTCGGCCATGTCGACCCGCGAGGCCCGGTCGCGCTGCCCGCACGCGGCGTTCCTGACCGGCCGGTTCCACGCCTACCGCGACGCCAGCGCCGTGGTGATGGGGCTGCTGCGCGAGGCCTGCCCGCTGGTCGAGCCGCTGTCGCCTCGACGAGGCCTTCGTCGACCTCGAGGCGGCCGGGCTCGCCGACCTCGACGTGCCGACCGTGACCGCCTTCGCCCAGCAGCTGCGCGCCCGCGTGGCCGAGGCCACCGGCGGCCTGACCGCCAGCGGTCGGGATCGGCACCTCGAAGTTCATCGCCAAGGTGGCCAGCGACCTCGACAAGCCCGACGGCCTCGTCGTCGTCCCCCCGGGCACCGAGCAGGAGCTGCTCCGCCCGATGCACGTCACGGTCATCCCCGGCGTCGGTCCGGCCACCGCCGAGCGGCTGCGGCGGGTCGGGATCCACACCGTGGCCGACCTCGAGTCGGTCAGCCTCGACGAGCTGGTGCGGCTCGTCGGCAAGGCGCACGGCACCGGCCTGCACTCCCTCGCCCGGGCCGACGACGACCGGCCGGTCGAGCCCGAGCGGGAGGCGAAGTCGATCAGCTCCGAGGGCACCTACGACACCGACCTCACCGACCGGTCGCTGATGGAGCACCTGCTGACCCGCCAGGCCGGCGACGTGGCGACCCGGCTGCGCAAGCACGGCCTGTCCGGCCGCACGGTCACGATCAAGGTGCGGCTGCACGACTTCACCACCCTCAACCGCTCGACCACGCTCGCCTCACCCACCGACAGCGCGGCCACGATCGCCCGGCTCGCCCGCGGGCTGCTCGCCGACCTCGACACCTCCGGCGGAGTGCGGCTGCTCGGCGTCGGCGTCTCCGGACTGGCCGACTGGATCCAGGAGGACCTGTTCGGCGAGACCGAGGAGGAGGAGCCCGAGGCGCCCGACGCCGAGGTCACCCGGGCCCGCGACCGGCCCGGCTGGTCGCCGGGCATGGACGTCGTCCACGACGAGATGGGCCGCGGCTGGGTCTGGGGCGTCGGGACGCGGCGTCGTGACGGTCCGGTTCGAGACCGCCGAGACGCCGGCCGGTCCGGTGCGCTCGTACGCCGTGGACGACGCGGCCCTGCACCCCTGGCGGCCGGAGCCGGGCTCCGAGGAGTAATTGGATCGCGGCTGTCCACGGGGAGGCCTAGCCTCGTTCGCCGTGGAGATCCGGGAGCTCGGCGCCGACGGCCTCGCCGACGACGAGGTGATGCGCGACTTCTACGACGTCTCGCGCCGCGCCGAGCT
The DNA here is from genome assembly GCA_963791175.1 of uncultured Actinomycetota bacterium. Classification (GTDB taxonomy): domain Bacteria; phylum Actinomycetota; class Actinomycetes; order Propionibacteriales; family Nocardioidaceae; genus Nocardioides. The sequence goes on along the minus strand of CAWBRC010000001.1, from coordinate 1,523,213 downwards.
GCTCGGCCGCGAGGAGGCGCCGTTCTGGAGCTTCGAGGAGTTCATCGGCGCGCTTCCGCTCCGAGGACAGCGGTGAGCGCCAGCAGTTGTTCGCGGCCTACGACGGCGACCGCATGGTCTCGGCCGCCGTCCTGTGGTCGTTCCTCCTGGACAACACCGACAAGGCCTGCTTCAGCCTCGACGTCGACGTGCCCGACCGCCGCCGCGGCATCGGCCGGGCGATGCTCGAGCGTGATCGAGAAGATCGCCAGGACGACGACCGCGCAGCTGCTGCTCACCGACAGCAAGCTGCCCTACGACGACCGCGAGACCCACGGCTACCGGCAGTTCGCCGACGCGTGCGGCTACGAGCTGTCCAACTACGAGGTGGTACGCCACCTGCCGCTGCCGGTGCCCGACGAGCAGATCCAGGGCTGGATCGACGAGGCCGCGCCCCGCCACCACGGCTACACGATCGAGACGTTCGTGCACGACGTGCCGGCGGACCTCGTCGAGTCGCTGTGCGTGCTGCTCGGCCAGCTCGCCGTCGACGCGCCGACCGGCGCCGTCGACTTCGAGGAGGAGACGATGACGCCGGAGCGGTTCGCCGAGATGCTCGACGACCGTCAAGGCCATGGACCGCGCGCGCTACGAGACCGTCGCGCTGACCCCGGACCGGCAGGTCGTCGCGCAGTCGACGCTGGCCGTGCCGCTGGGCGAGAGCACCACGGTCTACCAGTGGGGCACGTTCGTGCACCGCGAGCACCGCGGCCACCAGCTCGGCCTGGCCACCAAGGCGGTCAACCTCCGGGCCGTCCAGGCGTTCCGCGACGACCTCACGCTGATCACCACGCAGAACGCCGAGACCAACGACTACATGGTCTCGATCAACGAGCGGATGGGCTTCCGGCCGATCGAGGTGTCCACGGAGTTCGTCAAGAACCTCTGAGCCGAACCGCAGCTCCTCCCCCGGCCGCAGCTGGCGCGCACTGCCAGAGGTCGTCGGGGTGCGACGACGGCGAGCACCGGGTAGCCGCCCGTCGGCGGGTGGTCGGCCAGGAACACCACCGGCTGGCCGCCCGGCGGCACCTGCACCGCCCCGAGCACCATCCCCTCGCTCGGCAGCTCGTCGTCCCGCACCCGCACCGGCGACTCGCCCGTCGAGGCGCAGGCCGACCCGGTTGGAGTCGGCGCCCGACGACGTACGGCGTCGCGCAGAGCCGCGTCGAGCGCGTCGGCGGCGAACCAGTCGGCCCGCGGCCCGGCCAGACCCGCAGCGGGCCCGGGACCGGCGGGCGGGGCGTGTCGAGGGGCGCCGGCGGACCGGTCGGCGCGCCCGACCGGCAGCGTCGGCGCCGTCCTCGACCCGGGGCGGACCGACCCAGGCGAGCGTGTCGGTGGACCGCGAGCCGAGCACCGGGTCGACGTCGATGCCGCCGGCGACGGCGAGGTAGGACGCGGACCCCGGTCGACCGGCGCGCCCAGCCGCAGCCGGCCGCCCGGCGGGCAGCCACTCGGCGCGGTCTCCGCCGCGCGGTGCGCCGTCCACGTCGACCGGGCCCGGGTGCGCCGGTGACCGCCACCCAGACCCCGGCGTCGCGAGCGTCAGCTCGAGGCCGCCGCCAGGTCACCTCGAGCAGCGCGGCGTCCGGCGCCGTTGCCGACCAGCCGGTTGGCGAGCTCGGCGGCCGGGGCGTCCAGCGGGCCGGCCCGCGGGCACGCCGAGGTGCGCCAGCCCGACCCGGCCCCGGTCCTGGACCGTCGTCAGCGCGCCGGCGTCCGCCACCGTGCAGGGTCATGCGGCGACGAACCTGACCCGGGTGCCGGGCGCGAGCAGCGCCGGCTGGCTGCGGTCGGGGTCCCAGAGGGCGGCGTCGGTGCGGCCGAGCAGCCGCCAGCCGCCGGGCGAGGCGGTCGGGTAGACGCCGCACCACGCCGCCGGCCAGGCCGACCGACCCGGCGGGGACCCGGGTCCGCGGGCTGTCGAGCCGCGGCACGGCGTACTCGCTCCGGCAGGCCGGCGAGGTAGGCGAAGCCGGGCGCGAAGCCGCAGAAGGCCGACGACGAACTCGACCTCGCCGTGCCGGGCCACGACGCCGTCGACGTCGGTGCCCCAGCGCGCGGCGACGTCCGCCAGGTCCGCGCCGTCGTAGATCACCGGGACCTCGACCAGCGCGCCCGGCTCGGGCTCGCGACTCGGCGCGTCCAGCCGGCCAGCAGCGCGGCGAGCGCGTCCGGCGTCCGGTACGCCGTCGAACAGCACGGTCCGGGCCCCGGGCACCACCTCGTCGGCCGGCACCCGCGCCGCGCGGGCGTACGCCGCGAGCGACCGGGCGGCGGCGCTGTCGGCGACCTCGGCCAGCACCGCGTGGCGTCCGACCGGTCGCAGCTCGAGAGCGGGTCCACGGGACCAGTCTGGCCCGGCGCCGACTCCGGTGAGTTCACCGAGAGATCGGCCACGTGAGCCGTCCCGGTTTGCGACCGGTCACCCGGAATGGCCAGAGTGAGTCCCGGACGGGCCGCGGCCCGCCGAGTCACCTGACAAAGGTGAAGGCCCTCTCTGATGGTATGAGCATCAGAGAGGGCCTTCGGCTTTGAGGCGGAAATGGTGACGCCCACCTCGACCGGACCGGCTCTCCGACCCCGCCGTCCCCGTCACCGGGCCGACGCCGCGAGTCGCCTCGCGGTGTGGATCTTCGTTCCTGTCCGGCCCCGACCTCCCACCGGCAAGCCGGCGGTGCGATCGGAGTTGTGAAGGTCACCTGGTGGTATGAGCACCAAGGGGCCCTCGGTCGAGGTGGTGGGTGACGTCCACCTCACCGACCAGCTCCGTGCTCGGACCCCGCCGTCCCCGTCACCGGGCCGGCGCCGCGAGTTGCCCCGCGGTGTGGAGTCTGTCTGCTGATCGGGCCTGCATCGCCTCCGGCGGACCGGCTGCGACCCGGTCCAGGTCACCTCCGGCGAACCGGCGGTGATCCGGGTTCCCGAGTCCCACGGCAGAACCGTCGGAAGGAATCGAGACCCGCGCCCGTCCGGCAAGCCGGCCGGGACTCGGTCCACCCGTGGGCCGGCAGGGCCGGCCCAGGTGGAAGCAAGGTGAGGGCCTCTCGATGGTATGAGCACCAAGAGGCCCTCGGCTTGAGGAGGCTGGGTGACGCCCCCCTCGATCTGACCGGCTCTCCGACCCCGCCGTCCCCGTCACCGGGCCGACGCCGCAAGTCGCCTCGCGGTGTGGATCTTCGCTCCTGTCTGATCCCCGATCTCCCTGCGGTTCCGCCTTGCGGCTTTCCCGCGGTGGATCGGTGGGAGAGTTCTATGCCCTGGCTTCGGAAGCTGCGCAAGGGGTTCTCCGGAGAAATTTCGACATTCTTCTGGTCCCACAGATTGCTCCACAGGACACGCGGGTACCTCCACAGATTCGCCGGCTTCTCCACAGCATTCCGAGACCGACCTGTGGAGGACGAGACTCGTCGACCGCTCAGAGGCCGCGCAGCGTCCATCCGCGCGCCTCCAGAGCCCGGCGGACGGCGGCGCGCGTGGTCGACCGCACCGGGGCTGTCGCCGTGCAGGCACAGGAGTCCACGCGCGGTCGCCGAGCTCGCAGCGCCTGGGCGGCGATCGCGGCGCCGTCCTCGAGCAGCGCACCGGGCGGTCGCGCGGCAGCAGCCGGCCGTCGGCGCCGTACCCGCGATCGGGGAACCCCTCGCGCCAGACCACCCGGCCGGCCGCCTCGGCGCCGCGCAGCAACGCCCCGGCATGCCGAGCACCGGCAGCGAGCCGGACCCGTCGAGCACCGCCGCCGCCTGCTCCTCGTCGTCGAGCACCCGGTGGTAGAGCGCACCGTGCGGCTTGACGTAGCGCACCGACGTGCCCGGCCGCGGAGGCGATCGCCGACAGCGTCCCGACCTGGTCGGCCACCTGCTCGCGGAGCACGTCGCGGGGCACGTCGCGGGCGACCCGGCCGAAGTTCGCCCGGTCGTCGTAGGACACCTGTGCGCCCACCGAGACGCCGAGCTCGGCGGCCCGCTCGCACACCGCGCGCATGATCTCGGCGTTGCCGGCGTGGTAGCCGCAGGCGACGTTGGCGCTGGTCACGAGCGTCGAGCAGCGCCGCGTCGTCGGTGACCTCCTCGCCGAGGTCGGCGTTCAGGTCGACGTACCGGTCACGGCCCCGACAGGCTAGCCGGCCGGATAGGTTCGCCGGCATGCAGCCTCCTGTCGCCGACCGCCGTCCGGTCACCTCCGAGCACCACGGCCGGACCCGCGTCGACGACTACGAGTGGCTGCGGGACAAGGGCACCCCCGAGGTGACCGCCCACCTCGAGGCCGAGAACGCCTACACCCAGGAGCGGACCGCGCACCTCGCCGAGCTGCGCCAGGCGATCTTCGACGAGATCAAGGGCCGCACCCGCGAGACCGACCTGTCGGTGCCGACCCGCAGCCGCGGCCACTGGTACTACGGCCGCTCCTTCGAGGGCAAGGAGTACGGCGCCAGCTGCCGGGTCCCGGTGACCGACCCGGACGACTGGACGCCGCCGCAGCCCGGCCGAGGACTGCGCGCCCGGACCAGCCCGCGCTGCCCGGCGAGGAGCTGCTGCTCGACCTCGACGCGCTCGCCGAGGGCCACGAGTTCTTCTCGCTCGGCGGCTCGAGCGTCAGCCCCGACGGCACCCTGCTGGCCTACTCCACCGACGTGGTCGGGCGACGAGCGCTACACGATCCGGGTCCTCGACCTCGCCACCCGCGAGCACCGCCCGACGAGATCGTCGGCGTGATCGGCGGCGCGACCTGGGACCGCGCCGGTGAGCACCTCTACTACACGACCGTCGACGACTCCTGGCGCGCCGACAAGGTCTGGCGGCACCGGCTCGGCACCACGCCAGGACGACGACGAGCTGGTCCACCACGAGGAGGACGGCCGCTTCTTCGTCGGCGTCGGCCGCAGCCGCAGCGACCGGTTCATGATCATCGCCGGCCGGCTCGAAGATCACCTCCGAGTACCGCTTCCTCGACGCCGACGCCCCCGACGCGCGGCTTCCGGGTCTTCTCCGAGCGCCGCGAGGGCCTGGAGTACTCCCTCGACCACGCCGTGATCGGCGGCGAGGACGTGTTCCTGGTCCTGCACAACGCGCACCGGGCCCGACTTCGAGCTCGGCGACCGCGCCGGTGCGCCCGACCCCGCCCGAGGACTGGACGCCGCTGGTCCCCCACGACCCCGCCGTACGCCTGGAGGACGTCGACGCGTTCGCCGGCCACCTGGTCGTGCACCAGCGCAGCGAGGGGCTCACCCAGCTGCGCATCCTCGAGCTCGGGCGCCGGACGGCGGTCGCGCGACGACTACCTCGTCGAGTTCGACCACGAGGTCTACACGGTCGGCTCGGGCGGCAACCCCGGCTTCGCGCCAGCCGACCGTGCGGCTCGGCTACACGACGATGGCGGTGCCGTCGTCGGTCTACGACTACGACGTCCGCTCCCGCGAGCTCACGCTGCTGCGCCGGGCGCCGGTGCTCGGCGGCTACGACCCGGCCGACTACGAGGAGCACCGGCTCTGGGCCACCGCCGAGGACGGCGAGCAGGTCCCGATCTCGATCGTCTGCCGGCGCGGCGCCCGCGAGGACGACGGCGGCGGCACGCGCCCGGTGCCCGACCCTGCTCTACGGCTACGGCGCCTACGAGACCTCGATCGACCCGTACTTCTCGGTCGCCCGGCTCTCCCTGCTCGACCGCGGCGCGGCGTTCGCGATCGCCCACGTGCGCGGCGGCGGCGAGATGGGCCGGCGGTGGTACGACGACGGCAAGCTCGACCGCAAGCAGCACACGTTCTCCGACTTCGTCGCCTGCGCCCGGCACCTGGTCGAGACGCGGCTGGACCACGCCCGGAGCACGCTGGTGGCGGAGGGCGCGAGCGCCGGCGGGCTGCTCATGGGTGCGGTCGCCAACCAGGCGCCGGAGCTGTTCGGCGGGGTCGTGGCCGGGGTGCCGTTCGTCGACAACCTGACGACCATGCTCGACGCCACGCTGCCGCTGACGGTCACCGAGTACGACGAGTGGGGCAACCCCGAGGCCGACCCGGCGGTCTACGACTACATCGCGTCGTACGCGCCGTACGACAACGTCGCGGCGGTCGACCTACCCGCCGATCCTGGCCGAGACCTCGCTCAACGACACCCGGGTGCTCTACGTCGAGCCCGCCAAGTGGGTCGCCAAGCTGCGCGCGACCGCGCTCAACGGCGACGACGTGCTGCTCCGCACCGAGATGGCGGCCGGCCACGGAGGGGTCTCCGGGCGCTACAAGGCCTGGCACGACCGGGCCTTCACGCTGGCCTGGATCCTCGACCGGATGGGGCTCGCGGAGCGCGTTCCGACCCCATCCGGCGGCGCCGCGGCACGAACCCTGACGGGGCCGGAGCCGAACCGCAGCGGGGCCCTGAGAAGTCCCTGAGAGTTCTCTCACGATGCAACTACGCGGGCCCCTCGCACGTCTGTCAAGGCGAAGGGTCCACGTTTGGCCGGGAATCCCCCGGTCACCGTGGGCGTTGTGATCGACGTGGGATGACTGCGACTCCCCACGGTACCGAAGGAGGGACACATGGCGACTCGCACCACGAGTGCGACTCGCGAGATCGAGGGCCGCGACAGCGTCGGCCTCTACCTCGACGAGATCGCCCGCAACGCCCTCCTCGACGCCGCGGCCGAGGTCGAGCTGTCGCAAGACCATCGAGGCCGGCCTGATGGCCGAGCACCTGCTCGCGTGAGGGTCGGGTGGGCCGCAAGAAGGGCGGCGCGCCGATGAACGCCTCCCAGGAGGAGCTCGAGTGGCTCGCCGAGGAGGGCCGCAAGGCCGTCGACACGTTCATCACCGCCAACCTGCGGCTGGTGGTCTCCATCGCCCGCAAGTACGGCCGCGCCCAGATGCCGATGCTCGACCTGATCCAGGAGGGCAACACCGGCCTGATCCGTGCGGTCGAGAAGTTCGACTACACCAAGGGCTACAAGTTCTCGACCTACGCGACCTGGTGGGTCCGTCAGGCGATCACCCGCGGCATCGCGCAGCAGGCCCGCGTCGTCCGGCTGCCCGTGCACGTCGTCGAGGAGCTCAACCAGGTCGGCGGCGCCCGCCGCACCCTGGAGCGCCAGCTCGGCCGCGACCCCGAGCCGGCGGAGATCGCCGCGGAGCTCGGCATGGACGCTCGACCGGGTCCTCGACCTGATGGCGTGGGGCCGTGAGCACGTCAGCCTCGACTCCCCCGTCGACGAGGACGGCGACACCTCGCTGGGCGACCTGATGGCCCAGGAGACCTCGCCCGGCCCGGACCTGACCGTCCTCGACGTCGAGTCGCGCGACCGGCTCAACACCCTGGTCGAGCACCTCGACGAGCGGGCCGCGGACATCATCCGCGTCGCGCTACGGCCTGGTCGACGGCCGTCAGCACAAGCTGGCCGACATCGGCGCCAAGCACGGCATCTCCGCCGAGCGGGTCCGCCAGCTCGAGCGGGAGGCGCTGCAGAAGCTGCGCCGGATCGCCGACCCGGACCTGGCCGCCTGACCCGGCCACCCGAGCAGGGCTGCTGAGACCCGAGACTCAGCGGTCCCACGAGAGACGAGGGCCTCCGCCACGCGCGGGGGCTCTTGTCTTGTCCCGTCAGCTCGGCGTAGACCTCCTCGACGCGGGCCCGCAGCTCCTCGAGGGTGCCGGTGTTGTCGATGACGTACGTCGCGATGGCCAGCCGGTCCTCCCGCGAGGCCTGGGCCGCGATCCGCGACTCGGCCTCCTCGCGGGTCCAGCCGCGCTCGCGCACCATCCGCTCGACCTGCAGCTCGGGCAGGTACGTCGACCACGATGACCGCGTCGAAGGTGTCGGCCCGGCCGGACTCGGCGAGCAGCGGGATGTCGTGGACGACGAGCGCGCCGGGTGGCGCCGCCGCCTCGAGCTCGGCGTACCGCTCGAAGATCAGCGGGTGGGTGATCCCCTCCAGCCGCCGGCGGGCGGCCTCGTCGGAGAACACGATCCGGCCCAGCGCGGCGCGGTCGAGGTCGCCCTCCGGCGTCAGCAGGTCCGACCCGAACTCCTCGACCACCTGCGCGAGCCCCGGGCGTGCCGCGCGCGACGACCTCGCGGGCCAGCGCGTCGCCGTCGATGAGCACGGCCCCCAGCTCGACCAGGATCGAGGCGACCGTGCTCTTCCCCGAGGCGATGCCTCCGGTCAGCCCGACGCGCACGCGACTAGCGTGCCAGTGTGGAGTTCGACTCGTTCACCGTGTCCCTGCTGGTGCTCCGCGACGACGCGCCCGACTGGGACGACGAGACGGCCCGCGCCATGCAGGACGCCCACCTCGACCACCTGGCCACCCTGCACGAGCAGGGCCACCTGGTGGCGGCGGGACCGATGGACCACGACCGGTTCCGCGGCCTGTCGATCCTGCGGGTCCCCGTGGACGAGGCGCGAGCCCTCAAGCAGGCCGACCCCGCCGTGCAGGCCGGGCGGTTCGAGGTCGTCGTGATGCCGTGGCAGGTGCCCGCCGGCGCTGTGCACTTCACGCCGACCCGGTTCCCGCACTCGATCGCCGACGTCGAGAGCGATTGACTCACCCGGCCAGCAGGCGTTCTCGGCCGTGGCCCGGCAGACCTCGTCCCACGGCGTGGGGGCCAGGCCGAGCCGCTGCTCGATCGTCCGAGGAGTCGAGCACGTAGGGGCGGGTGAACTGGTACTCGGTCTCCCGCAGCTCGCGCAGCACCGGCACCACCGCACCGCCGAGCGAGAGCAGCACGTGCGGCATCGTCTTGCACCTTGCCGATGGTGCGGCCGACGGACGCGGCGACGTCCTGCGAGCACCTCGGTCTGGGTCTTGGCGGGGTTGGTCGGCGCGTGCCAGACCCGGCCCCACGCCGCGGGCTCGCCGGCCACCCGCGACCAGGGCGCGAGCCATGTCGCGGACGTCGGTGAACGAGTGCGGCTGGTCGGGCGCGGCCGAAGACGTAGACGGTCTTGCCCTCGAGCGCCGCCGGCGCGACCCGGGCGACGTGCCCGGTCGCGGTCGAGACCCGCGGGCCCACGTAGTCCGAGCCGCGCACCTCGACGGCCGTGATCCGGCCGGCGTCGTGCCGCGCCTTCGCCTCGGCCCACATCCCGGCCCGGATCAGCGCCTTCTTGGTGGTCGCGGCGTCGGGCATCCCCTCGACCATCGCGCCGTCGACCGGCCCGTACGGGTAGAGCGCCGCCGCGGTGACCAGCACCGCGCCGGTCCACTCGGCCGCCTCGAGGAAGGCCGCGGCCACCGGCGGCCAGAACTCCGGCCACACCGTGTACGACGGCGGGTTGACGCAGTTGTAGAGGGCGACCGCCCCCTCGGCCAGCTCGACCAGCCGGTCGGCGTCGGCGACGTCGGCCGCCTCGCGCCGTACGCCCGGCACGGTCGGGGCCGGCGCCGGACCGGCTCACCAGCACGCACGTCCTTGCCCTGCCCGGCCAGCAGCTCGGCCGTGGCCAGCCCGACCGGTCCGGCTCCCACCACCACGTGACGCTCGTTCATCTCTGCTCCTCAGAGTCCGTGTCCGAAATGAGAGCACCGCTCTCGTTTCCGAACGCTAGACCCGCTCACGAGCAAGATCAAGAGCATTGCTCTCATTTGTATGCAGTGCTCTCGTTCCGTGTCAGAATGGCCGCATGCCGTCCGCGCCCCGCACCGCCCGCGCCCTGGCGCGCGCCGAGCTGACCCGGGCGATCCTCGACCGCGCGAGCGTCCAGCTGGCCGAGGTCGGGCCGGCCGCGCTCTCGGTCCGCCAGATCGCCCGCGACCTCGAGATGGCCTCCTCCGCGGTCTACCGCTACTTCCCCAGCCGCGACGCCCTGCTCACCGCGCTGCTCATCCGGGCCTTCGACGACATGGGCGCACGTGGTCGAGGACGGCGACGGCCGGCGCGGGCGCGACGACCTGCGCGGCCGGTGCACCGGCGCTCGCGCACGCGCTGCGCGGCTGGGCGCGCGCCCACCCGCACGAGTACGCGCTCACCTACGGGTCCCCCGTCCCCGGGTACGCCGCGCCGAGGACACCGTCGCCTCGGCCACCCGGGTGGCCGTCGCGTCCTGCTCGCGCTCGTCCGGGACGCGCAGGCCGACGGCCGCCCGCTCGGCGCCCGGACCCGCGAGGTCTCGCCGGCCGAGCGGGCCGCCGATCGGCGCCGATCCGCGGCTTCGTCGAGCCCGCCGCTCGACGACGCGCACGCCGTCCGCGGGCTGATGGCCTGGGCGACGCTGTTCGGCCACGTCTCGCTCGAGCTGTTCGGCCACATGTACAACGCGGCGTGCTCGACTACGACGAGCACTTCACGACGCTCGTCGGGCAGCTGGCGGACGACCTGGGGCTCTAGGGCAGGCCCTAGCAGCCGTGGTTGGCCTGGGCGCAGGTGTCGACGCCCCAGGCCAGCGTGTACGTGCTCGCGCGTCCCACGGGCGTCGCGACACCTCGACCTCGATCGGCGGCTGGTCGAGCTCGCTGCCGCCGGGGTCGGGCGCCGGTGTAGCACGATCCGCCACCACCAGCGGCCCTCGGCGTCGCGGCCGTCGCTCGGCCTGCTGCACCGTGGCCGTCCGGGAAGGTGTAGACGACGTCGAAGCCCTCCACCCCCGGTGGCTGCGCCCCGCCGGCCACCCGGGTCGACCCGCTTCCCCTCGCGAACCGAGGTGCTCACGGCGTACGCGTCGACGCCGTCGCGTGGCGTGATCGGCAGCGGGTGGTGAACCGTGGTGGTGCCGTCGCGGACGTCGCAGAGGACGAACCGGTCGCCCTTGACCCAGATCGACGTCTGGCCTCCGGGATCGGCCGGGAACTCGAGGGCCAGGGTGGCGCCCTCGAGGACGTACTCCAGCTCCTGCTCGCAGGTGCCGGTGCCGACCCGGGTGCCCGACGACGGGCCGGTCGGCTCGCTGCTCGCGGCCGTGGGCGTGCTCGTGCCCCCGTCGGAGGGGGCGGCGCTCGGCGTGGCCGTCGCGGCGGACGACGCACCTGCCGCCGGCGCGGCCTCCGGCTCGTCGCCGCCCGCGCTGACCGCCCAGAGCCCCCATCCCGGCCACCAGCGCGACCGCCGCCGCGGCGCCGAGGGGGACGGCCCAGCGCGGGCCGGTCGAGCGGTGGTCGTGGGCGTGGGCCAGCAGCTCGGCGCGGATCCGGGCCCTGGACGGGTCCGGCAGCGGCCGCTCGGGCCGCGGGATGAGTTCGGTCGGGTCAGTCATCGGAGGCCTCCTGGGTGAGCCGGGACCGGGCCCGGGACAGGCGCGACCGCACGGTCCCGACCGGTACGTCGAGCGCGGCAGCGGCCTGGTCGTAGCTGAGCCCCGCCCACGCGACGAGGCCGAGCACCTCGCGCTCGTGGGCCGGCAGCGCCTCGACGCGGGCGAGCACCTCCTGCATCCGGGCCTCGGCACCGACCCGGTCGCTGACCGCCTCGGCATGGTCGGCCTCGGGTGCGGGGCGCGGCAGCCGGGCCACGGCCCGGAGCCGGCGGCGCCGGGAGCGACCCGCGTTGCGGCACACGTTCGTGGCCACGCCGTACAGCCACGGGAGGACCGACCCGTCGTGCAGCCGGACCCGCCGCCGGTGCCGCCAGACCTCGAGGAACACCGACGAGGTGGCGTCCTCGGCCTCGGCCCAGTCGCCGAGGTGACGGAAGCAGTGGTTGTAGATCCGGTCGCCGTAGCGGTCGAAGAGCGCCGCCAGGGCGGCGGGCTCGTCGCCGTGCAGGCCGTCCACGAGCTCCTGCTCGTCACTGCCGACCGTCACGGCACCTCCTCGCTCCACACCCACCTATGTCCGGTCATCGGACCCGGTTCCCTACTGTGTCCCCGATGAGCACCGGACTCCGCGAGGGCGACCGGGTCGCCCTGCTCGTGCCCGCGTCGCAGGACTACCTGGACCTGGTGATCGGGCTGCTCGCCGCCGGCGTCGTGCCCATCCCGCTGGACCCGCGGCTGACGACCTTCGAACGGGACCGGATCCTCGCCGGCCTCTCTCCGGCCCTCCGGGTGACGACGTCCGAGGAGGTGGCCGAGCTGCGGGCGGCGTACCCGGACGCCCGGGGACTCCCCCGCGCCCGGCCGATGCACTGCACCAGCGGCACCACCGGGACGCCGAAGGGCGTGTGGAGCGGACTGCTGTCCCCCTCGGCCGCCGAGGCGCTGCTGGCCGAGGAGAGGTCGCTGTGGGGCTTTGTCGACACGGACGTGAACCTGGTGCTGTCGCCGCTGTACCACTCCGCGCCGCTCCGCTTCGCGATGGGCACGGCCCTGGCCGGCGGCCGGGTCGTGGTGCCCGGCCCGTTCGACCCCGCCCGGGTCAGCGCGGCCATCGAGGCGGAGCGGCCGACCTCGATGTTCTGCGTGCCGACCCACCTGCAGCGGCTGTTCGCGCACTGGGACGAGGTCGGCGTGCCCGACCTGTCGTCGTTCCGCCTCGTCGCCCACGCCGGCGCACCGTGTCCCGAGGCGGTGAAGCGCCGGCTGGTCGACACCTTCCCGGCCGGGTCGACGTGGGAGTTCTACGGCTCCACGGAGGGACAGTTCACCGCCTGCCGGTCCGAGGAGTGGCGCGACCGGCCCGGCACCGTGGGCCGGGCCCGGCCCGGCCGGACGCTGTCGGTCGACGGGGACGGCACCATCTGGTGCGCGGTCCCGGAGTTCGCCCGGTTCAGCTACTTCGGCGACCCGGAGAAGACCGCCGCCGCGTGGCGGGAGACGCCGGACGGCCCGGCGTTCACCGTCGGCGACCTCGGCCGGCTCGACGACGACGGCTACCTGTTCCTCGAGGGCCGCCGCGAGGACCTCGTGATCAGCGGCGGGGTCAACGTCTACCCGCTCGAGGTCGAGCAGGTGCTGCTCGAGCACCCGGGGATCGACGACGTCGCGGTGTACGGCGTCGCCGACGAGCGGTGGGGTCAGCGGGTCTGCGCGGCGTACGTCGGAGGCGCGAGCGCCGCCGACCTGGACGCCTACGTCCACGAGCGGCTGGCCCCGCCGAAGCGCCCCAAGACCTGGCACCGGCTGCCCGACCTGCCACGCACCCTGACGGGAAAGGTTCTCAGGAGCGACCTGCCGCAGTAGGTTTCGCGCATGACTGGGGGGACATGCCGGAGCACCGGCCGGAAGACGATGACCACGTGGGCCGCCTTGACCGTGGGTGCGGCCCTGATCGCAATGCCCGCGGCGGCCGGTCCGGCCGCGGCCGGCACACCACCGACGGAGCGGCCCAGGCCGGTGAAGACGCCCACGGTGCAGCTCCAGCTCCTCGACCAGGACGTCGACGCCGGGGCGTCCTTCGACGTGCGCGTGCAGTCGAAGCACGTCGGCAAGAAGGGCAAGGTGTTCCTGCAGCACCGCAAGAAGGGCACCCGCAGCTGGGACAACGTCGCGAAGGTGTCCCGTCGCGGGGTCTCGACCGTCCCCGGAACCGCGGTAGGCGTCTACACCTACCGCCTCATCGTGACGAAGAAGGGCAAGACGCTCGCCAAGTCGAAGGGCAGCCAGCTGCGGGCGTACGGCGACCTCACCCTGCAGCAGTACTGCGCCGGCGCCGGCGCCTCGGGCATCCACGCCTGCGCCGCCGGCTCCGCGACGGTCGGAGGTGCGCCGTTCAGCTACAACGCCACGGCGGACGGCTCGACGCCGAGCGCCACGTTCGCCAACTCCGCCTGCGCCTCGGTCACCCTCCACTGGGCGGCGACGAGCACGGCCACCGCGTCGGTGTCGCTGACCCAGGACAAGGGCGGGGCACCGCAGACCGCCAGCGCGGCTCCGGACACCGTCGGCGCCGCCACGTTCCGGATCGGCTCCCAGGGCTGGACCCTGCAGTTCTCGGGGGCCCCACAGGTGGTCTGGGACGCGACCTTCAGCTGCTTCACCGCCAGCGGGACGCGCTAGAGGAGGCGTGCCGACGGCCAGAGCGTCGTCAGGTCGAGGTCGGGGAAGCGGCGCTGCACGGCGTCGTAGACCGGCGCGAAGTGGCGCGCGATGGTGCGCCGGGTGTCCTCGGCCAGCGTGGCCCCCTCGGACTTCGGTGAGACGTTGACCTGGCGGCCCACGTCGGGCTCGTGGAAGTCGACGCCGAGGAACGCGCAGAGCGGCTCGAGGGTCTCCGGGGAGAAGAGCCGCTCGTAGAACCCGTAGAACACGTCCGCGCGCGGGAAGGCCGCCTCGAGCGCGTCCATGGTCAGGTCGTAGCGGGTGCGGTCGGCGTACATGGGGTGCTTGTACATGTGGCTGACGCGGGTCTCGGGGTCCTCGGGGGCCTCGTCACCGCGGCGCCGCATGTCCATCCGGGCCGCCGACCAGATCCGCTCGACCGGGTCGCGGAGCAGGTACGCCGCGACGCCACGCACCCCGCGCGCCTCGAAGCCGCCGCGGATCATGGCCAGCCGCGCGGCCGACAGTGCGGCGTACCCCGGCGTGATGTCGGCCGTCAGCCGGGTGCCCGGCCGCTCGAGCAGGCCCGCGAAGTAGTCGAAGTAGGTCTCGGGCTCGGTCAGGAACCCGGCCCGCTGGCCGCCCTGCTTCTCGATCCGCTCGCGCGCCAGCCGGCCGGCGGGCAGGTCGAGCGCGTCCCAGACGTGGTACTCCTTCCTGAACCCCGGATCGCACTGCGGCGAGGCCTCGAGGTAGCGGTGCAGCCAGGCGGTCCCGCCCTTCTGGCACCCGACGCCCAGGAGGAAGCTGCCCGTCACGCGCGAAACCCTAGGCCACCCCGGAGCTGAACGAGCGGCGGTACTGCTGGGGGCTGATCCCGCGCGAGCGCGTGAAGTGGTGCCGGAAGGTCGCGGCGTTGCCGAAGCCGACCTCGGAGGCGATCCACTCGATCGAGCGGTCGGTCTGCTCCAGCAGCTCCTCGGCGCGCAGCACCCGCTGCTGGGTCACCCACGAGTGCGGGGTGGCGCCGGTCTCGGCGCGGAACCGGCGCGCGAACGTCCGCGGGGACATGAGCGACTTGCGGGCCAGCGTCTCGACGTCGAGGTCCTCCTCGAGGTGGCCGAGGATCCACTCCAGCAGCGGGCCGAAGGTCTCGCTGTCACATTCGGGCACGGCCCGCTCGATGAACTGGGCCTGCCCACCGTCGCGGTGCGGGGGTACGACGATCCGGCGGGCCATCGAGGCCGCCACCCGGGCGCCGTAGAGGTCGCGCACCAGGTGCAGCGAGGCGTCGATCCCGGCGGCCGATCCCGCCCCGGTGAGCACGTTGTCGTCGTGGCAGTAGAGGACGTCGGGCTGCACCTTCGCCTCGGGGTAGAGCCGCTGGAGCTGGTCGGTGTAGCGCCAGTGCGTCGTGCACTCGCGCCCGTCCAGCAGCCCGGCGGCGCCGAGCTCGAAGGCGCCCGAGCAGTGGGCGTAGAGGATGGCGCCGCGGTCGGACGCGGCCCGGATGGCCTCGAGCACCGCGGGGTCGTGATGCAGGTAGTCGTGGTGCGGCGAGAGGCAGACCAGGTCGGCGTCCAGCGTCGCCTCCAGGCCGCGCTCGACGTAGAGGTCGTAGTCGGAGCGGCCACGGACCCGGCCGGGGCGAGGCGTGCACACCTGGAAGTCGAAGACCGGCGTCTGGTCCTCGGGGTGCTCCGGCTCTCCCCAGACCTCGACCAGCGAGCCGAGGCCGAACGGCTCGGCGTGGTCCTGCACGATCACGGCCACCTTGTGGACCGCGGGCAGCGTCTCCGGCTTCATGCAGCCATCGTTGCGCAGGTTTGGCAGAAAATCAACGTAGGGTGGCATTCCTGCCACTCGTGGCAGGATCTTCAAGGAAGCATGATTACTGCCATGACCTTCATCATCATCCTCCTGGCGGTCGCCGCGTTCCTCAGCGTGGACACCGTGCGTCGCGTGCTCACCGACGGCCGAGGCCCGCAGCGGCCTCCGGTCTCCCACTTCCAGGACCCCGACTTCCTCGCGCCGTCGGCGCGGTGAGCGGAGTCTCCCCTCTCCCACCAGCACCACCACGAAGGCCCGGCAGGTAGACCTGCCGGGTCTTTGCGTGTGCTCAGCGCCGGAGCCGGACGCAGGCCGTGGAGGAACGCGCCTGCGAGCCCTCGATCCCCTTGCGCACCGCTACCCAGCGGACCCACACCGCCCGGGCGTCGAGCCGCAGCCTCTTCGAGGTGCGGGTGAGCCCCGAGGCCGCGATCGTGAACCTCGTGTTGCGGGGCGGCCGGGCGCACCGCATCCCGGTCGCCACCCGCAGCGTGTACGACGTCGCCGCGGTCACCGGGCGCGCCGTGGTGCGGACGCCGCTCCTCGTCGCGACGACCCGCACCCGGCGGACGGCCGGCAGCGGCGGCACGGTCACGGGCGCCTCGGCCGAGAACGGGCTGGCGAGCTCGCCGCGCAGCGCCCGCACCCGGAAGACGTAGCCGATGGTGTTGAGCAGGTCCCCCACCGTGGCCGCGGTCCCGGTCGTCGTGCCTGCGTCGAGCCAGGCTCCGGGCTGGTCGGCCGGCCGCGCCTGGACGGCGTACGACGTCGCGCCGGGGACCGGGTGCCATGCAACCGTGGCGACGCCGGAGGGCACGGCCGTCACCGACGCGGCGGGGGCGACCAGATGGTCGTCGAGCACCTGGAGCCCGACCACGTTCGACCAGGCGTCCTCACGAGCCCGCCAGTCCCACTTGGTGGGCACCACCTGAACCTGCACGTCGTGCCAGCCGGCCAGCCCGCCGACGTCGAACGTCGTGTCCGTGACGTCGGACGCCCATTGCTGCCAGGGTCCGCCGGCACTGAGGTCCCGGACGAAGATCTCCGACCCCTGGGCACCGGGCGACCGCAGCCAGGTCAGCTGCGCCCCGCGCACCGTGGCCGTGGCCGAGAGGACCGGCGGGATGCGCGGCCCGCGAGGCACGTCGGGCAGCGGGCGCTCGACGGGTGGCCCGATCCCCAGCCCAGCCAACGCGTCACCCACGCCGGCGGCGATCTTCACGTCACCGGTTGCGTTCGGGTGGAACGACTCCCACGTGTCTTCGTCCCGGACCAGGCCGGCATCACTCTGCGCCACCACGACCCGGGAGGCCTGGGTCGAGAGCTCGGCCGCCAGCGGACCGAGTCGGTCGTTGAAGGCGGGAACCTTGTCGAGCCAGGGCTGCGGAATCCGGCCGAGCACCAGGTCGACCTCGGGGTCGGCGGTCCGAGCGTCGGCGATGAACTGCCGCAGGACGCCCTCGAGCTGGGCAGCCGTCTCGCCGAGGAACTGCAGATCGTTCACGCCCAGCATCTCCACGACCACGTCGGGGTGGTAGTCCGTGACCAACTGCCCGATCGGGATGTCCCCCTTGTCGGCCTCGACCAGAGTCATCGACCGTCCCCAGCGTGCTGCGTGGTCGCTGTCGAAGGCCGGGTCGACGTAGGCGTGCGAGCCGAAGAGGCCGGTGACGTTGTCCCAGAGATCGTCTCGCGGACCAACGAAGTCCACCGGCACACCGTGCCCGGCGAGGTGCTGCCAGAGCCGGTACCGCCAGGTCCAGTCCCCCGACGAGCCCTGGGTCATCGAGTCCCCGACGACGAGGATGCGCACCGGGTCCGCGGCAGGGGGCGGAGCCGCGGCCGCGGCAGGCAGGCACGCGAGCACGAGCAGCACGACGCCGAGAGCGCTCGCCCAGCGCCTAGGTCCCACGCGTCCCATGTGTGCGCTCTCCCCCACCGCCGATGACTGCTGCGCACCCTAACCCGCCGGCGGCGGCACGCGGGCGAGGCGCTGGAAATGCAGAGCGCGGCCGGCACGTGGCCGGCCGCGCTCGTGCGCGATGGTTCAGCTGCGGGTCAGCTGGCGCCGCCCGTGAGCTTCTCGCGGAGCGCCTGGAGCGCCTCGTCGGAGGCCAGCGAGCCGCTGTCGCTCTCGCCCTCCTCGGCGTCGCCACCGCTGGAGTAGGACGTGGCCTCGCCGGCCTCGACCTCGGCCTTGGCGGCCTCCTCCTGCTGCTTGACGTGCGCCTCCCAGCGGGCGTGAGCCTTGGCGTACTGGTCCTCCCAGATCGCGCGCTGCTCGTCGTAGCCCTCGAGCCACTCGCCGGTCTCGGGGTCGAAGCCCTCGGGGTAGACGTAGTTGCCCTGCTCGTCGTAGGTCGCCGCCATGCCGTAGAGCGTGGGGTCGAACTCCTCGACGTCGGAGGCGGCCGCGGTCTCGTTGGCCTGCTTGAGCGACAGCGAGATCCGGCGCCGCTCGAGGTCGATGTCGATGATCTTGACCATGACGTCATCGTTGACCTGGACGACCTGCTCGGGGATCTCCACGTGGCGCTCGGCCAGCTCGGAGATGTGCACCAGGCCCTCGATGCCCTCCTCGACCCGGACGAACGAGCCGAAGGGCACCAGCTTGGTGACCTTGCCCGGCACGATCTGGCCGATCTGGTGGGTGCGGGCGAAGTGCTGCCAGGGGTCCTCCTGCGTCGCCTTGAGCGACAGCGAGACCCGCTCGCGGTCCATGTCCACGTCGAGCACCTCGACGGTGACCTCGTCACCGACGGTCACGACCTCCGAGGGGTGGTCGATGTGCTTCCACGACAGCTCGGAGACGTGCACCAGGCCGTCGACGCCGCCGAGGTCCACGAACGCACCGAAGTTGACGATCGAGGAGACGACGCCCTTGCGGATCTGGCCCTTCTGGAGCTGGGTCAGGAAGCCGTGGCGCACCTCGGACTGGGTCTGCTCGAGCCACGCGCGGCGCGAGAGGACGACGTTGTTGCGGTTCTTGTCGAGCTCGATGATCTTCGCCTCGAGCGTCTGGCCGACGTAGGGCTGCAGGTCGCGGACCCGGCGCATCTCGACGAGGGAGGCGGGGAGGAAGCCCCGCAGGCCGATGTCGAGGATGAGACCACCCTTGACGACCTCGATGACGGTGCCCTCGACGACGCCGTCCTCCTCCTTGACCTGCTCGATCGTGCCCCAGGCGCGCTCGTACTGGGCGCGCTTCTTGGAGAGGATCAGCCGGCCTTCCTTGTCCTCCTTCTGGAGGACCAGGGCCTCGACCTTGTCGCCGACCTCGACGACGTCGTTGGGGTCGACGTCGTGCTTGATCGAGAGCTCGCGCGAGGGGATGACGCCCTCGGTCTTGTAGCCGATGTCGAGCAGGACCTCGTCCCGGTCGACCTTGACGATGGTGCCATCCACGATGTCACCGTCGTTGAAGTACTTGATGGTCGCGTCGATCGCGGCGAGGAAGTCCTCTTCGGACCCGATGTCGTTGACCGCCACCTGGGGCGCGTCGTAGTCCGGAAGAGTGGAGATGGTGCTCGTCATAGGGGAACTGGATTCCTTGGTGGGCAGATGTTGTGGGCGCGCGCAGGAGTCCGTTTCACTACCGACTGTCGTGCCCGCCCGCTCCCCCACGAAATGGTGCAGTGGAGCCGGCATCAATAGCGAGCCTTCGAGTCCGCTCCGTCCGGGACGCAGGCAGACCTCTACGCAATAGAGCAGCCTACGCTGCCCCGGCCGGGAGAGCCAAACGGTGAAACCCCTGCTCAGCGGGGGGTCGCACCGCGTCGACCGCGGCCGGGCACCCGGCGCCCGGACCTCACCCGGACCTCACCCGGACCTCACCCGGACCTCACCCGGACGGACATTACTGGGCGGTTTGCCTCAGGCCGGGGTGGGCGTGGCCGATGGCCCGGCGACGGACCACGACTCGGAAGCAGGCGTCATGAACCTCCGCACCGCCCGTACGACGCGCGACCCCGGCGCGCCGACGCCTCGCGACGTGGAGACGCTCGAGCTCATCGTGGCCGCCCTCGACGAGGGCGTGACCGGTGAGGTGGACGCCCACGCGAAGGTCGTCGGCACCCTGGTGACGGCGCTCGGCTTCTCCTACGGCTCGGTGTGGCTGCCCGACACCGGCGGCCGCGTCGCACTCGCGGTCGAGGTCGGCGACCTCGCCTCCGCGATGAGCACGGCCTGGCCCCCGAACCGGTCGCTGGGCTCGGCCGACGGGCTGCTCGGCGAGGCGCTGCGCACCCGTCGGCCGGTGCTGGCCGACGACGCGACGCACACCAGCGACTGCCTCCGGTGGCGGCAGGCCCACTCCGCCGGCGCCGGGTTCGGCTGCGCGCTGCCCGTCATCGAGAACGGCGACGTGACGGCGCTGATGGAGTTCTACTCGACCACCGAGCCGCCGTTCTTCGGCGCGCGCCGCGAGAAGTGGGAGGCGATCGTCCGCCTGCTGACCCGGCACCACCGCAGCGCCCTGCACGAGCTCGCCCGCCAGGAGAGCCTGCACGACCGCGAGGCGGTCACCACTGTCGTGGCGCAGCTGGGCGCCGCGCCCGACGAGAGCGCCGCGCTCAATGCCGCCCTGGACAGCGTCCGGGCCGCCTTCGGGTGGGCCTACGGCTCCTTCTGGCAGCTCGACGAGGCCGCCGGCGTGCTCCGGTTCAGCCACGAGTCCGGGTCCGCGGGCGAGGAGTTCCGCAGGGTCACCGTGGCGGCGTCGTTCGCCCGCGCCGTCGGGCTCCCCGGCCGGGCCTGGGCCGCGGACGAGCTCGTCTTCGTGCCGGAGCTCGCCGACCTCACCGACTGCGTGCGGGCCCCGGCCGCGCAGCGCGCGGGCGTCCGGTCCGGCGTCTGCTTCCCGATCAAGGTCGACGGGCGGCTGATCGGGACGATGGACTTCTTCGTCACCGAGAAGATCGTCCTCTCCGAGTCCCGCGCGTCCGCGCTGCGCAACGTGAGCCAGCTGGTGGGGCAGCGGCTCGAGACGCTGCGGCGCACCGAAGCGGACGCCGACAACGCCCGGCAGCTGCTGGAGGCCGTGGCCACGCTGCAGGAGTCGACGACCGAGGCCGGCCGGGTGGCCAGCGAGGCCGTCGCGCGGGCCACCACGATGACCCAGGAGGTGGAGGCGCTCACCGTGGCCTCCGCCGAGATCGGCGACGTCATCAAGATCATCACCGGCATCGCCGACCAGACCAAGCTGCTCTCGCTCAACGCGACCATCGAGGCCGCCCGGGCCGGCGAGGCGGGCAAGGGCTTCGCGGTCGTGGCCTCCGAGGTCAAGGAGCTGGCCCAGGCCACCGCCCGCGCCACCCAGACCGTCGCCGAGCAGATCGCCGCGATCCAGGGCAGCAGCCAGTCGGTGACCGCCGAGATCCACGCCACCAGCGAGACCATCGGGCGGCTCGACACCGTGCAGGCCCGCATCGGCGAGGTCCTCGAGCGCCAGGTCGAGGTGGCACGGGCGCTCGAGCGGCGCTGACCTAGGGTTCCGGCGCGCCGGGGTCGCGCTCGCGGGCGATCGCCCGCAGCAGCCGGTCCGCCCGCTCGGCGACCGGGTTGGCGTGCCGGCGGGCCGCGAGGTCGACCAGCGCCCACAGGTCGGCGGCCCGCGCCAGGTCCCGTGCCTGCTCCGCAGCGGTGCCGCGCCGCGCGCCGTACGCCGCGAGCACGGCCGCCTCGAAGCCGGGGTCACGCTCGAACCGGAGCAGGTTGCCCAGGTCGGTGAACGGGTGCCCGGCGTGAGCGAACTCCCAGTCGAGCACCGCGGCGAGGCTCAGCGTGTCCGGGTCGAGCAGCAGGTTCTTGGGGTTGAGGTCGCTGTGCACCAGGCAGACCCGCGTCACCGTGTCGAGCAGCACCTGTGCGTCGGTCGCCACCTCGCGCAGCCCGTCGATCTCCTCGGGCCGCAGGTGGCCCAGCTCCGGGAGCCGGGTCTCGACGTACTCCGGCAGCCCGTCGACGCCGAAGTCGCCCACGGTGAGGTCCGGGTCGACGAACGGGCCGCCGCGCAGCATCGGCATGCCGCCGAGGTCGGCGAGCAGACCGCCCAGCCTGGTGCCCACCTCGGCCAGCCGGGCCCGGTCCAGCGTCGGCAGCAGCTCGTCGCCCCGCACCCCCTCGACGTACGACGTCACGAGCAGCCCGGGGTGGTCCGGGTCGTCGGTGGCCGGCCGCACCTCGAGGACCTCCGGGACGGGCACCAGGCCGCGGACCAGGCGCAGCACCGCCGCGTCGACCTCCGCCGCGCTGGGCCCGCGGACACCGGGCGGGTAGATGCGCACGACGCTCCGCTCCCCCGCCACCTCGGCGAGGAAGGTCTGCCCGGACCAGCCACCCTCGATCGGCGTCAGTGACGAGAAGTCCACGGCGCCATCGTCGCAGTCGACGGTCGAGCAACTACCGTCGTCCCATGGCCCTCGTGACCACGGTCGTCGACGTCGCCACGCTGCCGGTCCGGCTCGGGCTCGCGTTCACTCGGACGACGTTGCAGCTCGGCCGGCTCACCGCGCCCGACGGACCGGTGCTGCGGCCGGGCGGGTACGCCGACCGGCTGGCCGCCCTGGAGCGGCTGTTCGAGGAGGGCGGCACCCTCGACCAGCTGGTCGAGCTCGGCGAGACGCTCGAGGACATCCGGCCGCGCCTGGTCGAGCTGGCCGACCTGATCCCGGACCTCCAGGGCGCGGTCGAGGTCCTGGGCCGCTCGGTCACCCCGCTCGCCGAGCTCGCGGGCCGGCTGCCCCTGCGTCGCCGTCAGATCGAGGCGACCCCCTGACGGCGGGCGCCCCCGGCCAGGGCACGCCGTACGACCGTCCGGTGCGGGTCGAGCGTCGGGCCGTCGACGAGCGCGAGTCGCGGGCGGCCAACGGACCCGACTGGGACCGGTACGCCGACGAGTACCAGGCCACGCACGGGCCCTTCCTGGGCGACGCCGGGTTCCTGTGGGGTCCGGAGGGGCTCACCGAGGACGAGGCCGGGGTGCTGGGCGAGGTCCGCGACCGAGACGTGCTGGAGGTCGGCTCCGGTGCCGGCCAGTGCTCGCGCTGGGTGCTCAACCGCGGCGGCCGGGCGGTCGGGGTCGACCTGTCGCACCGCCAGCTCCAGCACTCGCGCCGCCTCGACGAGGAGACCGGCGTGGCCGTGCCGGCGGTGCTCGCGACGGCGACCGCGCTGCCCTTCGCCGCCGACAGCTTCGACGTGGTCTTCAGCTCGTTCGGGGCGCTGCAGTTCGTCAGCGACATCGAGACGGCCGTGGCGGAGAGCGCCCGGGTGCTGCGTCCCGGCGGTCGCTACGCGTTCTCGATCACCCACCCGACCCGGTGGATGTTCCCCGACGACCCGGGGCCGGACGGGCTCACCGCCTCACAGTCCTACTGGGACCGGACGCCGTACGTCGAGGTGGAGGACCGCACCGGGACGGTGGCCTACGTCGAGCACCACCGCACCCTCGGCGACTGGGTCGCCCTGCTCGCCGGGCACGGCTTCCGGATCACCGACCTGCTCGAGCCGGAGTGGCCGGACGGCCACGAAAGGGTCTGGGGTGGCTGGTCCGCGACCCGGGGCAGGCTCACGCCCGGCACCGCACTCTTCGGTGCGGACTGGGAGCCGAGTGCGGAACGCTGAGGCCCTCAGGCCCCTGCGCCCACCTTGTCGCCGTCGCGGTCCTCGACCGGGGTCTCGTCCGAGCGGCGCCGCAGCAGCAGGAAGCCTCCCACCAGGCAGAGCGCCCCACCGATGAAGCCGACCAGCGGGACGACGGTCAGCAGGATGAAGAGCGACTGGCCGGCGGTCTTGGCCTCGTCGACGGCGTCCTTGACGGTGTCGTCGGTGCCGATGACCTGGATGTCCAGCGCCGGGGTGCCGTCGTCGAGGAAGCGCTGCTGGTCCTGGCCGGAGCGCACGATCGAGCCGGTCGTCGGGTCGACGTTGACCGTCACCGTGTTGGAGTAGGTGCCCGGGATGCCCTCGGCGACCTCGATCGGCTCGTCGGTCACGGTGTAGCTGAAGCGGTAGGTGTCGAGCCCGAACAGCTCCTCGGTGCCGTCGTACTCGATGTCCACGGCGCGGCCGATGTCACCGTCCCAGAAGGGGTAGGACTTCTTCTCGACGTCGAAGGGGAACTTGTTGATCAGTCCCTCCGGGACCACGGTCCCCTCGGGGAGGTTCTTGTCGTCGACCGACAGCGCGGTGACGCGGTCGGTCGCGAAGATGTCGACGCTGGCCGTGATCAGGTCGGGGTCGTTGCCGTTGACGCAGACCTGGGCGCCACCGGTGTCGAAGACCGCACACGCGGTCTCGATCATGAGGACGGTGTCGTCACTGGACTTCTTCGAGTCCGACTTGGTCTCCCGGATCGCGTAGACCGGCTTCTTGTCGAAGGCACCGGTGGCGGGGTCGATCTTGGCCGCCTGGCCCTCGTAGACGGTCGTCGTCTCGACGTCCAGCGGGGTCTTCTTGACCATTCCGGGCGCCCATGCGACGGCCAGGATGCCAGCGATCAGCAGGAACGCACCCAGGCCCATCAGGACCCGCGCCAGAATCTTCATCCACTTCCCTCCCTGAAAGTCGAGCCGAAACCTACCGCAAAGTCACTTCCGCTGTGGAGAGCGTCACAACGGGGGTCATTCACGGGTCGCGTGCCACAATCCACGGCGTGTCGGACGCCGAGGTGGAGCAGCTCACCGCCGGTCTCGCCGACCCCGTCCCACCGCCCGCGGCGCGCCCTCCGCGCGAGCGCCACCGGGCCCGGGGAGGCCTCGTCGCCCGCCTGAGCCGGCACCTCGTGGTGTACGGCGTCGGGCTGGTCGCGCTCCAGCTCGCGTTCCGCGGGTGGGCGCTGGCCGGGTCGTGGTTCTACTTCGACGACATCGCGTTCATGTCCCGCGCGATGAACCGGCCCCTCGACGCGTCCTACCTCCTCGAGTCGTACGGCGGCCACCTGATGCCGGGCGGCTTCCTGGTCACCCGGGGCCTCACCGAGGTCGCCGTCTACACCTGGCTGCCGTGGGCGGTGGTGCTGCTGGGCCTCCAGGCGATGGCCGGGCTGGGCATGCTCCGACTGCTGCTCTCCCTCTTCGGGCGCACGCCGTTCGTCCTCGCGCTGCTGGCGGGCTACCTGACGCTGGTCTTCACGCTCTCGGCCGGCATCTGGTGGGCCGCGGGCATCAACCAGCTTCCCATGCAGGTCGCGCTGGTCTTCGGGCTGCACGCGCATGTGGAGTACCTCCGGCACCGGCGGATCCGCTCCCTCGCGGCCGCGGTCGCCTGGACGCTGGGCGGTCTCCTCTTCTACGAGAAGACCCTGCTGCTGCTCGGCGTCTACGGGATCGTCGGGTTCGCCTGGTTCGCCACGGGGAACACCCCCGACCGGCTCACGCAGCTCTGGTCCCGCTACCGCGCCGGCGTGCTCGCCTACGGCGCGCTCGGGGTCGGCTACCTGGTTCTCTACGTGCAGTACGGCCTCGACTTCTCCCCCGGCAACGCGAGCACCCAACCCTGGAGCCCGATCGCCTACCAGCTCATCGGGACCACGCTGCTCCCCGGCCTGGTGGGTGGGCCGCTGGACTGGGAGCCGCTCAGCGTGGGCGCCTTCGGCGACCCCTCGCAGGTGGTCGTGCTGGTCTCGTGGGCGGCGTTCGTCGGCGCTGCTCGTGCACGCCCAGCGCAGCCGGACCAAGAGCCGACGGGCCTGGTCGCTGCTCGCCTTCACCACGATCTGCAACATCCTGCTGCTCGCCTCGGCGCGCGCAAACGTGATCGGCCCCGACATCGCCCGCGAGTACCGCTACCAGACCGAGGCCGCGGCACTGTTCGTCATCGCCGTCGGGCTGGCGTTCCTGCCCCTGGTCGGTGCGCCGGAGCAGAACGCCGTCCGCGACGGCACGACCCGCGAGGACCCGCGCCTGGTCGCCGCCATCACCGCGGCGGTCGTGCTCGCCGCGATGGTCTCCAGCCTGCGGTACGTCGACCTCTGGCAGGACCGCAACCCGTCGGAGCAGTACTTCGCCCACGTCCGCAGCACGCTGGCGAAGGCGCCGGACAAGCCGGTGCCGGTGGCCGACCAGGGGCTCCCGCAGACGTTGCTGTGGTCCTACCGCTACCCGGAGAACACCTACTCGCACGTGTTCAGGAACCTGGCGGCCCAGACGACGTACCCGCGCTCGTCGGTGGACCGGCTCTACGTCTTCGACGACCAGGGCCGGCTCTCCCCCGCCTCCATCTCACCGACCCGCCAGGACCAGGGCGGCTCGGGCTGCGGCTTCCCGCTCACCGGGAAGCAGACGACGATCCCGCTCGACGGGCCGGTCATCGGCGGCGGCTGGTGGCTGCAGGTCTCCTACGCGAGCCCGGACCCGGTGACGCTGCACCTGCAGGCCGGTGAGGAGGGGCACGACCTCGACCTCCCCGACGGGCTGCACAACGTGTTCGTGCAGGCCGCGGGCGAGTTCGACACCGTCAGCCTGAGCGACTACCCCGAGGACTCCGGGCTCTGCGTCACCGGACTCACCCTCGGGCCTCCCGTCCCCACGCCCGCCTCGTGACCCCGCGCCGCACCGTCCAGGTTGCGGTCGCCCTGGTGGTGCTGCAGCTCGCCTTCCGGGCCTGGGCGACCTGGACCTCCTGGTTCACCGGGGACGACTTCTGGTTCATCGCGCACATGACCACGGACGGGACCTCGCTCTCCAGCGCCCTCCAGCCGCACGGCGGGCACCTCATGCCCGCGGGCATGTACCTCTCCTGGCTCTCCGACGCGATCTCGCCGTACGACTACCGGTTCAACGCGGTCGTCCTGCTGCTCCTCCAGATGGCCGCGGACGTCGGCCTGCTCGTGCTGCTCCTCAGGCTGTTCGGCCCACGGCCGGGCATCCTGCCCCCGCTGACGCTCTACCTCTTCACGATCTTCACCGCCCCGCTCGCCGTCTGGTGGGCCGCCGGGATCAACCAGTTCGCGCTGCAGATCGCGCTGTTCTGGGGCCTCGTGGGCGTCGTGTCCTACCTGCGCACCCGCAGGCCGGGCGGCCTGTGGGCGGCCACCGCGGTGACCGTCGGCGGGCTGCTCTTCTACGAGAAGACGATCCTCGTGCTCGGCGTCTTCGGGATCGTCGCTCTCTCCTACTTCGCCACCGGCGGCCTGTGGCACCGGTTCCGGCACGTGCTCACGACCTACCGCCTCGGCGTCGTGGTGCTCGGCGCGCTGGCGCTGGCCTACGGCGTGGCGTACGCCGTGCTGGGGCTCAACTTCAACCCGGGCAAGGGCGGGAACGACGCGCTCGGCGAGGTGGCCACCAACATGGTCGTCCAGTCCGGCGCGTCCGGCCTCGTCGGCGGCCCGTTGGCGTGGACCTCCGTCGAGCCCGGATCGCTCCCCGAGCCGGACAACCTCCTGGTCCTGGCCGCCCTGGTCGTCATCGCCCTCGTCGTCGTCGAGGTGCACACCAGCCGGCTGCGCAGCCTGCGCGGCTGGCTCGTGCCGGCGTACTTCCTCCTCGCCGACGTGGTCCTGGTGACAGCGGCCCGCGCCTCACTGGTGGGGCCGCGGATCGCCCTCGACTACCGCTACGAGGCCGAGCTCGGGGCGGCTGCTGCGCTGGGGCTCGCCCTGGCCACGCTCCCGCTCGTGGGTGCGGTGGAGACCGTGGAGCCCCGCTCCGGCGGCCGGCTGGTCGACCACCCGTGGCGGGTGGCCGCGCTGACCGCGCTGGTCGCGGTCCTGGGCAGCGTCTCGACCGTCCAGTACGTCACCCGCTGGCAGGACGACCTCAAGGCGGAGCGGTACTTCGACCGGCTGCTGCCGAGCGTCGAGCGGGCGAAGGAGCCGCTGCCACTGGTCGACGGCCCGGTGCCCGCGTACATCGTGTCGCCGCTGGAGTACCCCGACAACCAGCTCAGCCACCTCCTCGTGTCGTACGCCGGCCGCGCGGCCTTCCCGACCCACTCGACGGACACGCTCCTCGCGGCGGCCGACGACGGTCGGCTGGTGCCGGTCGCGGTGCCGCCCACGCGCTCGGCCCCGCCCGGCCCGGCCCCGGGCTGCGGCTACGCGATCACCGGCGACGACGTCTCGATCCCGCTCGACGGCCGGGTCTCCTTCGGCGGGCACTGGGTCCGGATCGGCTACCTCGCCTCCGCGTCGAGCCCGGTCGTGGTGACGGCCGGGCAGGCGTCGTACAGCACCGTGATCCAGCCGGGCGTGCACGCGCTGTACGTCGCCGCGGGCGACGACTTCGACTCCGTCGAGATCTCCGGCCTGGCATCAGGTGTCACCATGTGCACCGACGACGTCGTGGCGGGGATACCCGAGCCCGCCACCGGGGAGGAGGCACCGTGACCTTCCGGGACCGCAGCTTCCCGACCCTCAACGCCGTGCGCGCCGCCGGCGCGATCATGGTGGTGCTCACGCACGCCGCGTTCAACACCGGCCGGATCAACGACGGCTGGGTCGGCGCGATGCTGGCCCGCTTCGACTTCGGCGTGACCCTGTTCTTCGTCCTCTCCGGCTTCCTCCTCAGCCGCCCGTGGTTGCTCGCCGCCGCCCTGGGCCGGCAGGAGCCGTCCACCCGGCACTACCTCTGGAAGCGCGCGCTGCGGATCCTGCCGCTCTACTGGGTCGTGGTCGTCACCGCGTTCGTCGTCGACCCGCTCAACGCGAACGCCACGTGGGAGGACTGGCTGAGCCACCTGACCCTCACCCAGCTCTACCGGCACGACCTGCTGGCGTCCTCGCTGACCCAGATGTGGAGCCTCTGCACCGAGGTCGCGTTCTACGTCGTGCTGCCGCTGCTCTGCCTGGCTCTCATCGGCCGCCGTCCCACCCGGCTCCGGCTCGGGCGGGTGCTGGCCGGGACCGCTGTGCTCGCGGCGGCCGGCCTGGCGTGGCAGGTCGTGGTCGCCCAGATCCCCGGGTACGAGGCGCACTACGCGCAGTGGCTGCCCGGCTACCTGCCGTGGTTCATGATCGGCGTCGCCTTCGCCGCCGTCTCGGCCGACGTCACGGTCCGCCCCCGGGACCACCTCCTGGAGCGGCTCGGCCACGACCTCACCGGCTGCTGGGTGCTGGCCGCCGCGGTGTTCGCGCTCGCCTGCTCCCCGCTGGCCGGGCCGCGGCTGTTGCTGACCCCCGACGGCTGGCAGGCGGGCGCCAAGGTCGTGCTGTACGCCGTGGCGGGGGCGTTCTTCGTGCTGCCGCTCGTCTTCGGGCCGGAGCGCGAGGGGCGGGTCCGTCAGCAGCTGTGCGGCCCGGTGCCGTTCTGGCTGGGCGAGATCTCCTACGGCGTCTTCGCGATCCACATGATCGTGCTCAACCTGGTCTTCCGAGCCCTCGACCTCGACGTCTTCACCGGCCGGTTCCTCACCGTCGCGGTCCTCACGCTGGCGGCCACGATCGCGCTCGCCACCGTGTCTTTCTACCTCTTCGAGAAGCCGATCCTGCGGCTCAAGGACGTGCGGTTCTTCGCCCGGATGGAGCCGCCGCGGACGGTCGCGGCGTCGTCCGACATCGCCCCCTGACCCGATGCACCACCCCGGCGCTGCCACCCGCTCGCCAGCGCGGCGACCAGGCACGCCACCGCCACCAGGCTCCAGGCCTGGCGCCAGTCGTTGGCCCAGTCCTCCTGGGTGATCCGGTCCCAGCTGAGCCCGGCGCCCACCAGCAGCATCGCGCCGGCGGACAGGGCGCCCCAGCCGTCGAAACGGCGTACGGCGAGCCCGGCCGCGACCGCCGCGCCGACCGCGGCCAGGCCGTACCAGCCGGCCAGCAGCCCGCCGGCAGTCACCACCACGACCAGGTCGAGCAGCCCCACCCCTCCGGCCGTGAGCGGGGGAAGCACGGGCCGTCCGCGCCGCGGTCGCACCAGCGCCGCGGCGAGGCAGAGCAGGACACCGGCGACGCCGATGCCCAGGGCGATCCGGAAGCTGGTCTCGGGGCGGTACTCGAACGTCACCTTCTCCGCGGCCCCGCCCGGCACCACCCAGCCCTGCTTCCAGCCGTCGACGCGCTGCGCCCGGAGCTCGCGGCCGTCCACCGTCGCCACCCAGCCGGCGTTGACGTTCTGGGGCAGGACCAGCACCGACGGCCCCGAGCGCGCGGGGAGCTCGGCGCTCACCGGTGACCCGGTGGCGTCCCGGGTGATCTCGACCGGAGCGATGGTCGACGGCTGGGCCGAGACGCGCACCAGCGAGAGCGTGTCCACGCGAAACAGCGAGGTCGGCTCGGCCAGCACGTCGGTGGCCGCGGAGCCGAGGGCGACCTCGTCGGAGCCGCACGCCTCGAACGGGACGCTCCGACCGCGGATCAGGGCCAGCGTGCTCGTGCGGAACGACGTCCGGACCACCCGCTCGCCGATCCGGATGTCCGGGCCGCTGCCGCACGGGAACACCCGCAGGTGCGCCGGGTGGGGCTTGAGCGAGCGGCCGTCGAGCCTGATGTCGCTGATGCCCGGGTCGAGCGGCACGAACTCGCGGCCCTGCGCCGAGAAGGCCGTGTCCACCTGGAGGATCTCCAGCGAGAACCGCGAGGTGGTCAGCGTCCGGGGCAGCTCGGCGCGACCGTCCGCGTCGAGCGCGAGGTCCATCCGGGTCCGGCCGGACCGCAGGCGCACCATCGTCGGGCGGGAGACCGGGGCGGCCGGGTTCACCTCGACCTGGAGCTCGCTGAACTCCCGCTCGGCGTACAGCTGCACCTGGAGCTCCTCGCCGGTCTTCGTCGGTCGCCAGGTCGTCGCCGGGTCGCCGTCGCGCGCCGCGATCGGGCCCTCGGCGACGTCCGCCGGCCGGTCTCCGTCGCTGTACGCGCCGGCCGGGCTGCGCAGCAGCGAGGACGCGTCGACGGTGCGCCGCAGCGAGATGGTGCCGCTGACGCGGTAGGTGTCGGGGAACGGGACCGAGAAGCGGCGCGCCAGCGCGTCGCCGTCCTCGCCCGGCGAGACCAAGAGGTTGTCGCAGGGCAGGGCGTTCTCGACGAGGATGCACGCGGAGCGGTCCGGGTCGCGGTTCATGGCGATCGCGTCCACGGGGATCTCCGGGTCGGGCAGGGGCAGGTCGAGGTAGCGCTGGGCCTCGACCCCCGGGATCCGCACCTCGGCGAGCGCGAACGAGCCGGGCAGGACCAGGTCGCGGCCGGCCGCCCGGATCCGCAGGCTGCTCACGCCGTCGAGGTCGAGGACGTAGGTCCTCGTGGCGCCCGGCCGTGGCGCGTCGGCCACCACCTCGCGGCCGCCGGCGACGAAGGCCAGCTGGTCGACCGCGGCACCGTCCTCGGGCATCACCACCGTGACCTGGGTGAGGTCGGTCGGCGCAGCGAACGTGGCCTGCCAGTACTGGCCGGTCGGGTCCAGCTGCGCGCTCGAGCGCCACGCGGTCGCGGGGTCGCCATCGAGGGCGGCTCCGGGGTGCGAGCCGATCTGCAGCGGGTACTGCCCGTCGGCGTAGGCCTGCGAGCTGCTGGACGACACGGACGCGATGTCGCCCGTCCACGCCTCGGTGGTCTCCCGGCCCTCCTGGTCGGGGTCGAAGCGGTGGAAGTGCTCGGTGCCGAAGAGCCGGTACGGGTCGGCGCGGCCCATGGTCGCGGACTCGTTCCAGCGGATCGCCGCGAAGTTGGTCTCCCGGCGCCGGGTGCCGTCGGTCAGCACCTGGCTCGACTCCTCGCCCGTCGCGTCGCCGGCCAGCACCGAGGTCCCCGCCCGCAGCAGGCGGAGGGCCGTGGACAGCCCGGCGGTGGGGTCGCCCACGGTGACCTTCGGGTCGGTGATCAGCATGGCGGCGGCCGGGTTCGTCACGGCGTACACGTCGATCGAGCCGACCTTGGTGGTCATGCCGTTGCCGGCCACCACGCGCACCTGGTCCTCGCCGTTGACGGCGTACGGCTCGGATCCGACAGTCGGGCCGAAGGAGCGGACCAGCTCGAACCCGTCGGACTGCTGCAGCACACTGCGCACGTACGCCGGGTCGGGGGCGCCGGTCTGGAACCGGTCGAGGTCGTTGCGGACCACGAGCGTGCCGACGCCGTTCGAGGCCAGGTACGCCGCCAGCGTGCGACTGGGCTGGCCGGACTCGATGGTGCGGGTGACCGCGTCGAGGAACTCGACGTTGCCGGGCTGCGCCAGCGGGATGACGTTGCGCACCGCCCACGGGCTGTCGGCCAACCCCTGCAGGACGTCGTCGTGCGTGTTGCCCCAGGTGTAGACACCGAAAGCCGACCCGGGCACCTCGAGGGCCACCGAGCCGTCGTCGTGGGCGTCGAGGTAGGCGGCCGCGTTGTACCAGTACGCCGGCACCGCGTCGACGCCCTGACGGGGCGCGATGCGGTCCTGGGCCCAGGGCAGGGCCAGCGAGACCAGCGCCAGCACCGCCATCGCCCGGACGGCGAGGACCGAGGCGCGGCTGACCCCGGGCGACTCGGGCGAGCGCAGCAGCGTGGGCAGCGCCGCCATCGCGTGCGCCAGCCCGAGCACCAGCGGGATGCGCAGGACGACGTCGAACTTGTGCAGGTTGCGCAGCGGGGCCAGCGCGCCGTCGAGCAGCTCGGACCGGTCGGCGGCGAAGAAGCCGGCCAGGTCGCCGGAGTAGCCGAAGCCGACCAGGGCCAGTCCGGTGAGCAGGGCGAGGGTGAGGAAGCGGCGCTCCGGGTTGCCGCGCAGCCCGACCCCGACGAGGCCGAGCGCGACCACCACCGCGGCGTTGAGCATGAGGAACGGGGTCGAGACCAGCTGCTGCCCGGCCTGGTAGTCGATGCCGGCGAAGTAGGCGACCCAGTCGGACTCCCCCACCAGGGTGCGGGCCATGTCGGTGGGGATCGTGGTGATCGTGGAGTTCTCGATGTAGTCGAGGAACGGGACGCTGTAGCGACCGAGCAGCAGCAGCGGGATCCACCACCAGGCCGTCGCCAGCGCCGTGAACAGCGTCCACCAGCCCAGCAGGCGCCACCGGCGCGGGCCGCGCGCTCGGGTCACGAGGAAGACCACGCCCAGCGGCAGCACTGCGACCACCGCGATCGCGTTGACGCCACCGCAGGTGGCCACGACCAGTGCGCTCAGGGCCGCGGCCCGGCGCAGCGACCCCCGCTCGCTGGCGCGCACCAGCGGAAGCAGCACCCACGGCGCCAGGGCCATCGGCCAGATCTCGACCGACGTGCCGCCGAGGAGCGTCGTGATCCGCGGGGTCAGCACGAACGCGAACGCGGCCAGGACCTGGGTCGTCGGGTTGCCGAGCCGCAGCGCCCGGGTCAGCCGCAGGAGCCCGAAGAAGGCCACGCAGAGCAGCAGCGCCCACCAGAGCCGCTGGACGACCCACGGCGGCAGGCGGAGCAGCTCGCCGACCACGAAGAACGGCCCCATCGGCCAGGCGTAGCCGTAGCCCTGGTTCTGGAGCTGGCCGAACGCGGCCGAGGGGTCCCACAGCCTCAGCCCGCTGGCCAGGAAGCGGCGCGGCGCGCTGAGCAGGTCGAACTTGGTGTCGGCGACCATCTGCCCCGCCGACTGCGAGAACGCGAAGGCGACCAGGATCGCGGCGTACCCGACCTGGCGCAGCCCGGCGGTCGGGAGCGCCCGTGGGGGTCGCGGCGCCTCCGCGACCGGCTCCTCCGGCAGCTCGGTCTCCAGGCGCTCCTCCTGACGCGTCACCACGCGCGCACCACCACGACGAGGTTCCAGGTCACGAGCTCACGCACGCCCGGCACCCGCGACAGCGGGTAGCTCCACCGGGGGTTGTAGCGCGGGATGACGTCCAGCACCTCGCCCAGCTGCTGCCGCCGGGCCCACTCCACCCCGGCCTTCACGGTCACGGGGAACAGCGACTCGCCGTACTTGTTCTTGGGCTCGTGGCCGTGCTTCGCGGCGTACCGGCGGCGGGCCCGCGCTCCCCCGAGGTAGTGCCAGGGCGCGGTCTCGTGACCTCCCCACGGGCCGTACCAGCTCGTGTAGGAGATGAAGGCGACACCGCCGGGCCTGGTCACCCGCAGCATCTCCTCGGCCATCCGCCAGGGTTCGGCGACGTGCTCGAGGACGTTGGAGGAGTAGCAGAGGTCGACGGCGTCGTCGCGGAACGGCAGCCGCATCCCGTCACCGATGACTGTGCCGGTCGCGATGCTCCCCTGCCCGGAGAGCTCGCCGACATCGGCGTCCAGCGCCCAGTACGCCGCCCCGGCGCCCTCGAAGGCCTCGCGGAAGTAGCCCGGTCCGCCGCCGACGTCGAGCATCGTGGCGCCGGACAGGTCCAGGTAGCCGGAGAGCTGGCCGACCGAGTCCTCGGCCAGGGCCCGGTAGAACCGGGCCGGGTCGGTCTGCTCGACCCGGAAGTCGGCGAACAGCCGACGGGACCGGCGCAGGTCGGCGGACCACGGCGCACGGGGGCGCAGCGGAGCCGACAGAGCAGACATGGGAGCAGACCTTAGGGCAAGTTACTGAGGAGTTTCAGATCGGCAGACGCCGGAAGATCGGCCGCGGAACGTGCCGCAGGCCGGACATGACGAAGCGCATCGCCCCGGGCACCCAGACCAGCTCCTTGCGGGCCGCCACGCCGGCCACGACGGCGTCCGCGACCTCCTCGGGGCTGACCGCCAGCGGCGCCGGGTCGCGGCCCTCGGTCATCTTGGTGTGGACGAACCCCGGGCGGACCACGAGCACGTGGCCGCCGTGCTCACGCAGGGCCTCGCCGAGGCCGAGGTAGAAACCGTCGGCGCCGGCCTTGCTCGCGCCGTAGGCGAAGTTGGAACGGCGTACCCGCTCGCCGGCCACCGACGACAGGAACACGATCGCGCCGTGGCCCTGCCTCCGGACCTGCCGAGCGAGCGCGGTGCCGACGCTGACCGGCCCGACGTAGTTGACCTGGGCCAGGCGGACCGCCGCGTCGTGGTCCTGCCAGGCCTCCTCCTCGTCGCCGAGCACGCCGAAGGCGACCAGGGCGACGTCGATGTCGCCATCTGCGGCGGCCCGCTCGACCAGGCCGGGGTGGGCGGCGGTGTCCGCGGCGTCGAAGTCGAGCACCTCGACGATGTGGCCGAGCGCGCCGAGCCGGGCGGCCGCGTCGTCCCGTCGCGGACCGGGCCGGGCCGCGAGCACGACGCGGATGCCGCCGGCGGTCGCGTACTTCTCCGCGACCGCGAGGGCGATGTCGCTGGTGCCGCCGAGCAGCAGCAGCGACTGGGGCTCGCCGAGGGCGTTGAGCATGGAGGCGGGGCTTTCTGGTCAGAGGTGGAGACGGCGGGCGAGGTCGGACCGGAGCACGCCGTCGGGGTCGAGCTCGCGGCGCAGCGTGCGGAACTCCTCGGCGCGGTCGTACATGCGGTCGAAGACCTCGGGGGTGACCCGGGAGTCCTTGGCGAGGTAGAGCCGGCCGCCCGCGTCGACCACCAGTGTGTCCAACGACCTGAAAAGCGGGGCGAGACCGGGCGAGGTCGGGAGGTCCAGCGCGAGCGTCCAGCCGGGCACCGGGAACGACAGCAGCCCGGGGTTGCCCGCGCCGAACCGCTTCAGCACGGCGAGGAACGACGGCTGGCCGGCGTCGGAGAGCATCCGCAGCACCTCGCCCACCGCGGACTCGGCGTGGTCGGGGACGACGAGCTGGTACTGGACCAGACCACCCCGACCGTAGAGCCGATTCCAGCCGTCGACGAGGTCGAGCGGGTGGAAGAACGACGCGATCGACTGCACGCCGACGCGGTCGCGCGGGGCCTTGCGGAACCACAGCTCGTTGAACGCCCGTACCGAGAGCCCCGTGACCAGCCCGGCGGGCGGGGTGAGGGGTACGGCGACCCGAGGGTCGTGCGGCGGCTCCCACGGGTGCCGGCGGGCGGCGCCGGTCAGCTCCTCGGTCCGCGCGTGGTCACCCCGGGTCAGCACCGCCCGACCCAGCGCCCGCCCACGAGCCAGGGTGTCGATCCAGGCGACCGAGTAGCGGTGCTCGTGGTCGCTGGCCCGCATCGTCCGCATGAGGGACTCGAGGTCGGGGAGCCGCTCGGTGCGCACCCGGACGTACGCCGAGTCGACCGGCAGCGCCCGGAACGTGACCGAGGTGATGACCCCCGTCAGCCCCATCCCTCCGGCGGTGGCCCAGAACAGGTCCGGATCGGCGTCCGGGCCGATGGTGCGCACGGTCCCGTCGGCGGTGACGAGGTCGAGGGCGACGACCTGGTCGGCGAAGGACCCGTCGCGGTGGTGGTTCTTCCCGTGGATGTCGGCCGCGACCGCCCCGCCGAGCGTCACGTAGCGGGTGCCGGGGGTCACCGGCACGAACAGCCGCTGGGCGAGCAGGGTCCCCATCAGCTCGTGCAGGCTGGTGCCGGCCGCGGCCGTGACGAGCACCCCGTCGCCGGACCGGTCGAGGGTCGTGGGTCCGGTGATCGGTGCGAGGACCGTGCCGCCGGCGTTCTGGGCGGCGTCACCGTACGACCGGCCGAGGCCGCGGGCCACCACCCCGCGGTGAGGTCGGCTGCGCAGCAGCGCGGGCACGTCGGCCGCAGCCGCCTCGACCACCGTGGCGGCCGTGGGCGCGGTCCGGCCCCAGCCGGTGAGCAGGGTGATCAGCTCTTCGGGGTCCCCGCGGCGTTGTTCGGCCGAGGAGTGGGGCGGGGGAGGCGAAGAACGTCGCGGGGTGATCACGTGGACAGCACCCCGAGGCAGACGGTGACCAGCCAGGCCAGCCCGATCAGCTGCAGGACCCGGTCGCGGAAGACGATGTCCTCCGGCTCGGCCGCGGTGCCCGCGTCCACGTCGACGGCGTAGCGCAGCAGGCCCATGAGGAACGGCGCGATCGAGATCGTGTGCCACGGGATGTCGGAGCCGCCGGTCTGCTCGAAGGCCCACAGGCTGTAGGAGATGACGGTCGCGCCGGCCGCGGTGCTCCACACGAAGCGCAGGTAGGTGTCGGTGTAGCGGACCAGGCTCCGGCGGGTGCCGGCCTCGCTGCCCAGCGTGTGCAGCTCGGAGTACCGCTTGCCGGCCACGATGAACAACGAGCCGAAGCCGGAAACCAGCAGGAACCACTGCGAGAGCAACAGGTCGGCGGCGATGCCGCCGGCCACGGCCCGCATCAGGAAGCCGGCCGCGACGATCGAGATGTCGAGCACCGGCTCGTGCTTGAGCCAGACGGCGTACAGGACCTGGAGGACCAGGTACGCCGCGACGAGCAGCCCGAGCTGGGGGTCGGTCAGCAAGCCGATCGCGACGGCCGCCACCGCGCACACCGCGGCCGCGCTCAGGGCGACGGGCACCGACAGTGCACCCGACGCGATCGGTCGCAACCGCTTGGTGGGGTGCAGCCGGTCGGCCTCGCGGTCCGCGGTGTCGTTGACCAGGTAGACCGCGCTCGCGGCGAGGCAGAAGGCGACCAGGGCGAGCAGCGTGGCGACCAGGACGTCCGGGTCGCCGAGCTCTCCCGCCGCCAGCGGCGCGGCCAGCACCAGCAGGTTCTTGACCCACTGGCGGGGTCGTACGGCGCGCACCAGCGCCCGGGCCGCGCCGCGGTCCGGCGTGGCCGACGCGCCGACCGTGCCCTCGCTCACCATCGACGGGGATCCTCCCATGTGACCGGTCCGGTCCTATTGTTCTCCGGGTGCCCGAGGACGACCCGCTGCGCGGAAAGCAGGTCGTGTTCCTGAGCTGGCGCGACACCCGGAACCCCGAGGGCGGGGGCGCCGAGCGCTACCTCGAGACGATCGCCGCCGGGCTGGTCGAGCGCGGGGCCCGGGTCACGGTCTTCTGCGCCGCACACGCCGCCGCGCCACCCGAGGAGGTCGTCGACGACATCCGCTTCGTCCGGCGCGGCACCAAGGTGTCGGTCTACGTCGAGGGGATGCGGGCGCTGCGCCGCGGCGACCTCGGGCGGCCGGACGTCGTGGTCGACGTCCAGAACGGGCTGCCGTTCTTCTCCCGGCTGGTCACCCGCGCGCCGGTCGTGGTGCTGGTCCACCACGTGCACCGGGAGCAGTGGCCGGTGGTCTACCCGGGGCTGACCGGCCGGGTCGGCTGGTTCATCGAGCGGCGGCTGGCGCCCCTGCTCTACCGGCGGTGCCAGTACGTCGCGGTCTCGAGGGCCACCCGATCCGAGCTCGCCGCGCTCGGCGTGCGCGGCCCGCGCGTCGCGGTGGTGCACAACGGCACTGACCCGGTGCTGCCGGTCGAGGGCGGCCCGTCGCCGACGCCGACCGTGGCCGTCGTCGGCCGGTTGGTCCCGCACAAGCAGGTCGAGCACGCCATCGACGCGGTGCTGACCCTGCGGGAGACCTGGCCCGACCTGGTCCTGCAGGTCGTGGGCAGCGGCTGGTGGGAGGCGCGGCTGCACGACTACGCCCGGGAGCGGGGCGCCGGCGACGCCGTGGAGTTCCTCGGCCACGTCGACGAGGCGCGCAAGCAGGAGGTCTACGAGCGGGCCTGGGTGCTGGCGCTGCCCTCCCTCAAGGAGGGGTGGGGGCTGGTCGTGGGCGAGGCCGGCATGCACTCGACGCCGACCGTGGCCTACCGGGAGGCGGGCGGCACCCAGGAGTCGGTCGTCGACGGCTACTCGGGCGTGCTCGTCGACGACCGGGAGGGCTTCGTCGCCGCGCTCCGGGAGCTGCTGGGCGACGAGGAGCTCCGGTCGCGTCTGGGCCGCGGCGCGCAGGTCACCAGCCACGCGTTCACCTGGGAGCACGCACAGGAGTCGTTCGCCACCGTCGTCCGGGCCACCCTTGCGGGCAGGCAGGTCGACGCCCTCGACCCGGCCGGCGACCAGGTCACCGGGTCGGGAGACTGAGCTCAGTCGGACAGGGTCAGTTGTTCGAGCCGTAGTCGAACACGGGGGCGTTCACGCTGGCCGGCGAGTCGTCCGGCGCGGCGGTCTGCGACGAGACCAGGCCGTACATCGAACCTGCGGCAATACCCGCACCCACGAACATGGCTGCGATGGTGGCGAAGATGTTCACTCGGTGGCCCCTCCCTGGTCCGCGGCAAAGATAGCGGAAGGGGTGTGACGAAGGCTACTCGTCAGTCACCCCGCGCGGCACGGCGTTCTCTGCGGTGTCCGAGCACCCCGGAGAGGCCCCGTCCGGCGGCCCAGACCACCGGCGCGGCGAAGAGGGTCCAGGCCGCGATCAT
Organism: uncultured Actinomycetota bacterium; assembly: GCA_963791175.1. Taxonomy (GTDB): domain Bacteria; phylum Actinomycetota; class Actinomycetes; order Propionibacteriales; family Nocardioidaceae; genus Nocardioides. The sequence continues at coordinate 1,484,444 of CAWBRC010000001.1, read as the reverse complement.
GGCGACGTACCACCACGGGTCGACCTGCCGTTGCGTGACGTCGTCCAGCGCCACCACCCGGAGATCGGCGTCGTCGAGGAGCACGGCGCCGGCCACCTCGGGAGGCGCCTCCCCCGGCGCGGTCGGGTCCACCACCACCGCGTCGATGCCGATCCGGCCCAGCGCCGCCGACCGCTCCGCGGGCGTCTCCTCCGCCAGCGCCTCGGCCGCCTCGGCGACCCGCGGGTCCTCGCCCGACAGCGGCCGGCCGTCGATCACGAGGACGTCACTGGCCACGTAGTCGGGCGTCAGGTAGCGCCCGATCGGGTCGAGGACCAGCTGCCCGTGGTTCCACGACGGCGCGCGGTAGCTCGACAGCGGCAGCACGAGCACGTCGCCCGGCCGGTCCTCGAGCAGGGCCCGCGCCTCGGCGTACGCCGCTGGATAGTGCGCGGGGCGCAGCTGCCGGGAGACTCCGAGGGCGAGCTCCGGGAGGAGCGCAACGGGGAGCAGCACGGCACCGACGGCCAGGGCGAGCCGCGCCGCGGTGACGGGCGGAGCGTGCCGGGCGATCACCCGCACCCCTTCCCCGACCAGCACGACCAGGAGCGGCGCGCAGAGGACCAGGGCGCGGGCGCCGTCCCGGACCACCCCGGCGCCGGGGACGTGCTCGGACGCCCAGCCCACCGCTCCGGGCGCCAGCCAGGTGAGCACGGCCAGCCCCCAGCCGATCCCCCAGCAGACGAGGAGCGTCGTCCGGTCGCGGGCCGGCGTGCCTCGCCACCACGAGCGCGCGCCCAGCGCGGCCAGGCCGACCAGCGCGAGCAGAGCGGCCCAGCCGAGGAGGCCAGTGCGCGAGTCCGGCTGCACGCTGGTGTTCCAGATCCCGCCGAGGGTGAGCGCGGCCAGCGGGCCGGGCACCGAGCCCTCCGCGCGAAGGGCGAACACCTCGGCAGCCGCCGAGTCCGACGTCGCCGACGAGGCGTGCAGCAGGCCGGCCACCCACCAGGGCGCGTTCCCCGCGGCGACCAGGAGCAGGGCCCGCAGGGTCCGTCCGCGCCCAGCCGCCGCGGCGAGCACCGCGACCGACGTGGCCAGCCCGGCGCTGGCACTCAGGCAGCCGATCGGCACCAGGACCAGCAGCGACCGCGGGAGCCGGTCGTCCGACCGCCACCGCCGCCCGGCGACGAGCAGCCAGGGCAGCACGGCGTAGCCGACCAGGACCGGCCACGCACCCATGAGCAGCCGCTCGGCGACCAGCGCGTTCCACCCGTACACGGTGACGACGACCAGCCGCACGACCAGCCCGGCCTCCCCCGCCTCCTCCGCCTGCCCGGCCAGGAGCCGGGTGGCGCCGACGCCCCCGCCGGCCAGCGCGGCGACCAGCACCAGCTTCTGCAGCAGCATGCCCGGCACCACCTGGTCGAGCACCGCGACCACGGCGTCCGAGGGCACCGCGCGGGGCAGCCCGGACCCCAGCCCGAGGAAGTCGGCCCGAAGCGCCAGGTCCGGCACCCAGACCATGTCGCGGACCAAGAGGTAGCCGGGGCCGAGCCCGGGCCCGAGCACCAGCACCGCGAGGAACAGCGACCAGAGCACGATCGGCGCATCCCGTGCCCACGCGCGCCGCATGGCGATGATCCAACCACCCGGGCCTGCGCAGATGTGGGCCGCACGCCGCGGGCCCGTAGGCTTCGCCACCGTGAGCAAGATGGCCACCGAGACCAGCCGCAGGCTGCGCAGCGGAGCCGTCATCGCGGTCGCCATGGGCATCATGAACCTGTCGACCTACGGCTACACCGTGATCGCCGCGCACACCATCGGCAAGGAGGCGTACGGCGCCTTCTCGGCCCTGATGGGCGCCCTGCTGGTGATCAGCGTGCTGTCGCTGGGGCTGCAGGCCACGGGGGCCCGCCGCATCTCCGCGGCCCCCGACCAGGTCGTCGCCATCGAGCGGGTCGTGCTCGGCGTCGGGCTGCGCAGCGCGCTCGTGCTGGGCACCCTGTGCCTGCTGCTCGCCCCCGTCCTCAACACGGTGCTGCACCTCGACAGCCTCCCGACGGCGCTGCTCGTCGGCGTCGCGACCTTCCCGCTCACGTTCATGGGCGCCCAGGCCGGCGTCCTGCAGGGCGAGCGCCGCTGGGGCCCGCTGGCCGGGGTCTACCTGGCCCAGGGGCTGGGCCGGATCGGCTTCGGCACGGTGCTGATCCTGATCAGCCCCACCGAGTTCAGCGCCATGCTGGGCGTGGCGCTCGGGTGCTGGCTGCCGGTGCTCGTCGGCTGGCTCGCGCTGCGGCGCCCGCGGGTCGACGTACCCCACTCGGAGGGGCACCCGGGCCTCGACCTGCTCCGCGAGGTCGGGCACAGCAGCCAGGCGCTGCTCGCCTTCTTCGCCCTCTCCAACGCCGACATCCTCGTCGCCCGCGCCACCATGTCGGACTCCCAGGCCGGCCTGTACGCCGCCGGGCTGATCATGGCGAAGGCCGTCCTGTTCATGCCGCAGTTCGTCGTGGTCTACGCCTTCCCCTCGTTGTCGAAGGACGAGACCACCCGGCGGACCCTGCTGCTGGCGCTGGCGATGTCGGCGGGCCTCGGCCTGATCGCCGTGGTCGGCGTGCTGCTCTTCCCGGACCTCGCCCTGCTCTTCGTGGGCGGCGACGACTTCGCCGGGATCCAGGACGACATCTGGAAGTTCGCGATCGTCGGCACGCTGCTGGCGATGATCCAGCTGCTCGTCTACTCCGCCCTGGCCCGGCGCCAGGGGCGCGCGGTGATCCTGATCTGGACGGCGCTGGTGTGGCTGGTGGCCGGCGCGCTCGCGGTGAGCACGGCCCAGTCGCTGGTCCTGGTCGTCGTGGTCATCGACGGGTTGCTCTTCCTCGCGCTGCTCGGGGTGGCGCTGCTGTCGGGCCGGCCCGCCGCGGCCGTCCCGGCCGAGGTGCGCGCGAACCCCTGACGCCCGCCGCGCCGGCCGGCGCTAGTGCGCTGCCTCGTGCCAGCTGCGGCCGGTGCCCACCGAGACGTCGAGCGGCACGAGCAGGTCGGCCGCCGAGCCCATCTGCTCACGGACCAGCGCGTCGAGGGCGTCCTTCTCCCCCGGGGCCACCTCGAAGACGAGCTCGTCGTGGACCTGGAGCAACATGCGCGACCCGAGCCCGGCCGCCCGGATCGCCTGCTCGACGTTGAGCATCGCGATCTTGATCAGGTCGGCGGCCGACCCCTGGATGGGTGCGTTGAGGGCCATCCGCTCGGCCATCTCGCGGCGCTGTCGGTTGTCGGAGGTCAGGTCGGGCAGGTAGCGCCGCCGGCCCATGATCGTCTCGGTGTACCCGCTGCGCCGCGCCTCGTCGACCACGCCACCGAGGTAGTCGCGGATGCCGCCGAAGGTCTCGAAGTACTCGTCCATGAGGCCGCGGGCCTCGCCCGGGTCGATGCCGAGCTGGGCGCCGAGCCCGAACGCCGAGAGGCCGTAGGCGAGGCCGTAGTTCATCGCCTTGATCTTCGCCCGCATCTCGACGGTGACGTCGTCGGCCGGCACGTCGAAGACGCGGGAGGCGGTGATCGAGTGGAAGTCGCGCCCGGACTTGAACGCCTCGATGAGCAGGTCGTCCTCGGAGAGGTGCGCCATGATCCGCATCTCGATCTGGCTGTAGTCGGCGGTGAGCAGGCACTCGTAGCCCGAGCCGACCACGAACCCCTCCCGGATCCGGCGGCCCTCCTCGGTGCGGATCGGGATGTTCTGGAGGTTGGGGTCGGTGCTGGAGAGCCGGCCGGTCGCCGCGATCAGCTGGTTGAAGGTGGTGCGGATCCGGCCGTCGGGCGAGACCGTCTTGAGCAGCCCCTCGATGGTCGAGCGGAGCCTGGTCACGTCGCGGTGCCGCAGCAGGTGCAGCAGGAACGGGTGCTCGGTCTTGACGTAGAGCGCCTGCAGCGCATCGGCGTCGGTGGTGTAGCCGGTCTTGGTGCGCTTGGTCTTGGGCATCTGCAGCTCGTCGAAGAGCACCACCTGCAGCTGCTTGGGCGAGCCGAGGTTGATCTCCTTGCCGATGACCGCGAACGCCTCCTCGGCGGCGAGCTTCACCTCGGCGGCGAAGTGGTCCTCGAGGGCGCTGAGGTGGTCGCCGTCGACCGCGATGCCGGTGCGCTCCATCTGGGCCAGCAGGTCGACCAGCGGCAGCTCCACCTCGGTGAGCAGGCGGGTGCCGCCGCGCTCCTCGAGCTCGTCGTCGAGCGCCGCGGCGAGGTCGAGCACCGCCCGGGCGTGCAGCATCTCGGTCTCGCCGGGACCGGGGCCGGTGGCGTCGTCGAGCCCCTCGAGGCTGAGCTGGCCGTCGTCGGCCGGCCCCTGGCGCAGCTCGCGCTTGAGGTAGCGGACGGTCAGGTCGGCCAGGTCGTAGGAGCGCTGGTCGGGACGGGCGAGGTACGCCGAGAGCGCGGTGTCGCGCTCGAGCCCGGCCAACGGCATCCCGCGGGCGGCGAAGGCCAGCATCGGTCCCTTGGCGTCGTGGAGCACCTTGCGCCTGGTGTCGTCCCTGAGCCAGGTGGCGAGCGCCTCCTCGTCGGCGACGTCGAGCTTGTCGGTCGAGACGAAGGCGGCGCCCTCCTCGGTGGCGAAGGCCAGGCCGGTCAGGTCACCGGTGCCGGCCCGCCAGTGCCCGACCGGGTGGATGCCGACCCGCCCGCTCCCGGAGGCGTGGTCGGCCAGCCAGCCCGCGAGCTCGCCGGTGTCGAGGACCCGCATCGAGACGTCGAAGCCGGAGTCGTCGATCGCCGCCTCCTCCTCGGTGGGCAGCGCCTCGATCAGCCGGGTGCGGAGCACCTGGAACTCCAGGCCGTCGAAGAGGGTGTGCACCGCCTGCCGGTCCCACGACGGCCAAGCCAGGTCGGCCGGGACGGCGTCGAGCTCGAGGTCGCAGACCAGGGCGTTGAGCCGGCGGTTGCGCATCACGTCGCCGAGGTGCTCGCGCAGCGCCTCGCCCTTCTTGCCGGTGATCTCGTCGGCGTGGGTGATGAGGTTGTCGAGGCCGTCGTACTGGGTGAGCCACTTGGACGCGTAGCCCTGGCCCACGCCCGGCACCCCGGGGAGGTTGTCGGACGTCTCGCCCACCAGTGCGGCCAGCTCGGGGTAGCGCTCCGGCGGGACGCCGTAGCGCTCCTGCACGTAGGCCGGCGTCATCCGGGCCAGGTCGGAGACACCGCGCATGGGGTAGAGGACGGTGGAGCGCTCGGTGACCAGCTGGATCGAGTCGCGGTCACCGGTGAGGATCAGGATCTGGTCGAACTCCGAGCCGGCCGCGAGCGCCTGGGTGACCAGGGTGGCGATGATGTCGTCGGCTTCGTACCCCTCCTTCTTGAGGAAGGGGATCCGCATCGCCGTCAGCACCTCCTCGATGAGCGGGAGCTGGCTGGAGAACTCGCCCGGTGTCTTGTTGCGGCCCGCCTTGTACTCGGCGTACTCCTCCAGGCGGAAGGTCTGCCGCGAGACGTCGAAGGCGACTCCGATGTGGGTGGGCCGCTCGTCGCGGAGCACGTTGATCAGCATCGAGGTGAAGCCGAAGACCGCGTTGGTGGGCTGACCGGTGGTGGTCGAGAAGTTCTCCAGCGGCAACGCGAAGAAGGCGCGGTAGGCCAGCGAATGGCCGTCGAGCAGGAGCAGTGTGGAGGGACCCTCGGTCACGACCTCACCCTAGTCACGACCCCCGACACTGCTGCCGACGGTGCTGGTCGTCAGGAGGGGCGTCGTCAGGAGGAGCCGGTGTCCCGGCCGGTACGCCGGCTCAGCTGCCGCCGGACCGCCAGCACGTGGTGGCGGCGCGGGGCCGTCCGGTTGTTGATCCGGGTGCTGTTCGGCTGCAGGGCCGCGAGCTTGGCGCGGACCAGCTGGGTCGACGACGCGCGCAGCACCGCCTGCGGTCCGAGCGAGAGCCGGGCCATGAACCGGTTGCCGCTGCGCGAGGACGACGCGGCGGCCGTGGTGATGTGCGCGATGCCGAGATCCTCGGCCCAGAGCACCGCGGCCTCCATCAGTGCGCTGCCGATGCCCTTGCCGCGGTAGCTGGGGGTCACGTGTGGAGCCAGCGCCATCACGGTCGGCTCGAGGTTGAGCGGGGTCATCGGCGTGACCCGGAGCATCACCGCCCCGGCGGGCTCGCCGTCGTACAGCGCGACGAGCAGGCGCTGCTCGGGCGATTCGGCCGCCTCCTTGACGATCAGCTCGAGGTCCTGCACCTGCTCCTGCCGGTCGACCTTGCGGAGCACCTGGCTCCACAGCTCGACCAGGAAATGGACATCGCCGATGGTCGCCTGACGCATCGAGACCGGCTGGCGGCTCATCGACTCTCCCTGTCCCTCGAGCAGCACGGAACTCCGCGTGAGCGAGACTGTGCTCGCCCTCCCTCACCACAGGAGCCTCTCTTGTTACCGGGTCTCGCCTCGCTCGTCAACGTCAGCACCGTGCTGCTGGGCGCAACCATCGGAGTCCTGCTCGGAAACCGGCTACCGGTACGGACCAGAGACCTGGTCACCGACGCCCTCGGCCTGGTGACCCTGCTCATCGCGGGGACCTCGGCGATGGCCGTCCTCTCCCCCGAGCTCTCGGACGAGGTGGGCGACAGCGCGCCGATGCTCATCGTGCTCGGCTCGCTGCTGCTCGGCGGCATCGCGGGGTCGCTGCTCCGCCTCGAGCAGCGCGTCGAGGGGTTCGGCGGCTGGTTGCAGCGCCGCCTGTCCGGCGACACCGACTCGGTCGAGCGGGCCCGGTTCATCGAGGGTTTCGTGGTCTCCTCGCTGGTCTTCTGCACCGGACCGCTCACGATCCTCGGCTCGCTGAACGACGGCCTGGGCAACGGCGCGGAGCAGATCCTGCTCAAGTCGGTGCTGGACGGGTTCGCGGCCATCGCGTTCGCCGCGTCGTTCGGCTGGGGGGTCGCCGCCAGCGCCATCACGGTCCTCGTCGTCCAGGGCGGCCTGACGCTGGTCGGGATCGCGCTGGGCGACGTGCTCCCCGATGCGCATCTGGCCGCGATCACCGCCACGGGAGGGCTGCTGCTGGTCGGCGTGGCGCTGCGGCTGCTGCGGATCCGCGAGCTGCCCGTCGCGGACCTGCTGCCGGCCCTCGTCGTGGCGCCGCTGCTGGTCGAGCTGGCCGCCGCGCTGCATTGACGGGCCCTGACCTGCGGCGATGCGCGCGTGGTCGGTGCACACCCGGACACCGGGGCAGCGAGACCGGGGTGCCAGGTGCCCGTCCAGCCGATTACCCCAGGGTCTGGTCCGTGTGGCGCATTGACGTAACGGTTCGCTAACGAGAGTGTTCGCGGAGGCGCCCCGACCTCTGGTGACATTACGGTTGCCGTGCTGTGCCCGGCTTCCGGGGGTTTGGGATGCGGTGAAGTGCACTCACTAGAAGAAAGGTTCACAACGTGAATCGATCCACCATCGCCACCAGGCGGTTCAGGCGGCTGACGGCCACGGTCGCCCTGGGCGCGGCCCTGGGGCTCAGCCTGGTCGCGTGCGGCGACGACGGCGACTCCGGCGACGACTCGAACGCTGGCGACGAGAGCTCGAGCGCGGCTCCTTCCGACGACTCGTCGGAGTCCGCCGCTCCCGCCTTCACCAACGACAAGTGTGCGGGTACGGCGACCAGCGCCGACTCGTTCAAGGTCGGTGGCATCCTGCCGCTGACCGGCAACCTGGCCTTCCTCGGGCCCCCGGCTGTCTCCGGTGTGGGTCTCGCCGTCTCCGACATCAACGCCGCGGGCGGCGTGAACGGGGCGCAGGCCTGCCACGACATCCTCGACTCCGGCGACTCCACCGACCTGTCGATCTCGACCGCGTCGGCCGGGACCATGGTCGCGGGCAAGCCCTCGGTCGTCATCGGTGCCGAGTCCTCCACGGTGTCCCTGAACTTCGTGGACACCCTGACCGACGCCAAGATCACCCAGGTCTCGCCGGCCAACACCTCCCCTGAGCTGTCCGGCTACTCGCCGTTCTACTTCCGCACCGCCCCGCCGGACACCGTCCAGGGCAATGCGCTCGGCACGCTGATCAGCCAGGACGGCTACACCAACATCGGCTTCCTGGTGTTCAACGACAGCTACGGCATCCCGCTGCGCGACAACATCGAGAAGACGATCGTGGCCGCGGGTGGCAAGTGCGTCTACGGCTGCAAGGGAGACGGCGACGAGTTCCCGGCCGGCCAGACGACGTTCTCCGCCGAGGTCCAGGCGGTCACCGCCGCCAAGCCCGACGCGATCGTCATCGTCGCCTTCGACGAGACCAAGTCGATCGTGCCCGAGCTCGCCTCCTCCGGGTTCGACATGTCGAAGACCTACTTCGTGGACGGCAACCTGGCCGACTACGGCGAGGACTTCGAGCCCGGCACCCTCGAGGGCGCGCAGGGCACCCTGCCCGGCCAGGACCCCGACCAGGCCTTCAAGGACAACCTCGTGGCCTGGTACCAGGCTGCCAACGGCGAGGAGCTCAAGGACTTCTCCTACGGTGCCGAGTCCTACGACGCCACCATCCTGTCCGCGCTCGCCGCGGTGAAGGGCGGCTCGAACGACTCGCAGACCGTGCAGAAGAACATCGCGGCCGTCTCCGGTGCCACCGACGGCACCGAGTGCACGACCTACGCCGACTGCGTCGAGCTGCTCGGCGGCGGGTCCGAGATCCACTACACCGGCCCGTCCGGCATCGGCCCGCTCGACGACGAGAACGACCCGTCCTCGGCGTTCATCGGCATCTACCAGTACGACGCCAACAACAAGAACGTCCTGAGCGGCACGGTCGAGGGCGCCAAGCCCTGATCGACTGATCGGCTGAACCACTCAGAGTTCTGACGCAGAGCCCCCGGACCGCGAGGTCCGGGGGCTCTGTGCGTCCGTCGGGGCTCAGGCCTCGGTGGCCGCGGTTCCGGTCCCAGCCTCGGCTGCGGTGGTCTCGGCGCGCCGACGCGACTTCGTGCCTCAGTCGCGCCGCTTGCTCGACCTTCTCTCGCCCACGTCGTCCGTTCGTTCCTCACGGCCGACTGCTCGCTCGATGTGCAGCGTCATCTTCTTCAGCAGCCCGTTCAGGGTGGCCAGCTCCACGGTCGTGAGCACCTTCGCCACGTCGTCCTCGGCGCTGCCGCGCAGCGCCATCGCCTCGCGCCACAACCGCAGCCCCTCGCGGGTGGCCTCGACCTCGACCCGGCGCCGGTCGTCGGCCCCGGGCATCCGCTTGAGCCACCCCTTCTTCTCCATGCTGTCGAGCCGACCGGTCACGCCGGCGCCGGAGACGCCCATCTCCTGGGCGAGCTCGCCGGGCGAGGCGCGGCCGGGGGTGTCGCGGATCATCAGGGCGTGCAGAGTGTCGTATTCGAAGTCCTGCAGCCCCACCCGCGCCACGGCCTCCTTGGTGGCGGCCTTGAAGAACCTCTGGATCGTGGCGATCCGGACGGTCATCGCCTCGATGTCGTCGTCGAAGGCCTGGTCGAGGACCCAGTGGTCTCGCCACCGCTCCACGTGGAGGTCCGCCTCGTCCTTCGTCACGGACGCATCCTAGCGAGTCCTTCGTTGACGAATATTTCGCCAGCGAATAATCTATGCGAGTGAGCACGACGAGCACCGACCACCCGCTGCGGCACGCGCCGTTCCGCTGGCTGGTGAGCGGTACGACGATCAACCTGCTGGGCAGCGGCATCGCCCCGGTGGCTCTGGCCTTCGCGGTCCTCGACCTGGGTGGCGGGGCCTCCGAGCTCGGCCTGGTGGTCGGCCTCTACGCCCTCGCCGACGTGGGCGCGGTGCTGTTCGGAGGCGTCCTCGGCGACCGGCTCCCCCGCACCGTGATGCTGCAGGGCTCCTCGGCCGCGGCGGCCGTCGTGCAGGGGCTGGTGGCGGCCTCGCTGATCGCCGGCTGGTCGAGCATCCCGCTGCTGGCCGTGCTCGGGATGGTCAACGGCTGCCTCAGCGCCCTCGGCGGCCCCAGCTCGTCCGCGATCACCCAGCAGACCGTGCCTGCCGGCCTGCTCCAGCGCGCCATCTCCTGGCGCCGGATCGCCCAGAACGTCGCGATGATCGTCGGCACGGGCCTCGCTGGCCTGCTGGTGGTCTGGGTCGGGAGCGGCTGGGCGCTGGCCTTCGACGCCCTCACCTTCGCGGTGGCGGCCGCCCTCTTCTCCAGGGTGCGGGTGGCCCCGCTCGCGGCCCCGGCCGCCCAGGCTGGGCTCTGGGGTGACGTGGCTTCCGGGTTCCGGGAGGTGATGCGGCACACCTGGCTGTGGCTGCTGATCCTGCAGGCCCTGCTCTACCACCTCTTCTACGGGGGTGCGCAGAGCGTGCTCGGCCCGATCGTGGTCGGCGACTCGCTCGGGCGGCCGGCCTGGGGCTGGGCGCTGTCCGCGATGATGGTCGGCTTCGTGGTCGGCGGGCTGGTGACGCTGCGCTGGCGGCCCCGGCACGCGCTGTTCGTCGGCACCTGCTTCCTGGGCCTCACCGCGGCGTTCCCTCTGGCCATGGCCTGGTCGGACTCGCTCGCGGTGCTGCTGCTCGGCGCCTGGCTGCACGGCTTCGGTCTGGAGATCTTCAGCGTCGGCTGGGACCTCTCGATCCAGCAGCAGGTGGCCCCGGACAAGCTGGCCCGCGTCTACTCCTTCGACATGATCGGCTCGTTCATCGCGCGGCCGGTCGGGCTGGTGCTGACCGGTCCGCTCGCCGTCCTGGCCGGCAGCCGGACCTGGCTCACCGTGGTGGGCGTGGTGATCATCGGGAGCGTGCTCGTCGCGCTCACCTCGACCGACGTACGCCGCCTCGAGCGGCGCGACGAGGTCTCATCCGCCGACGAGGTGGTCCCGGCGCCCGCGCTGTAGCCCTAGGTCGTGGCGTCGCCCGACCCCTCCTCCGGGTGCTGCTCACGCTCGGACTCGACGTCCTCGGCGAGGGTGCCGAGGTAGAGCTGGATCACCTTGGGGTCGTTGGCGAGCTCCCGGCCGGTACCGGTGTAGGCGTCCTTGCCCTGGTCGAGCACGTAGCCGCGGTCACAGATCTGCAGGCAGCGTCGGGCGTTCTGCTCGACCATGACCACGCAGACGCCGGTCTTGTTGATCCGCCGGGTCCGGATGAAGGTCTCGTCCTGGCGGACCGGCGACAGGCCCGCCGACGGCTCGTCGAGGAGCAGCACCGAGGGCTCCATCATCAGCGCCCGGGCCATGGCCAGCGACTGCCGCTCGCCACCGGACAACGCGCCCGCGGACCGGCTGCGCCGCTCGTGGAGGGCCGGGAACAGCTCCCACATCGCGTCCAGCCGCTCGCGGACCTTCTTGGGCCGCAGGAACAGCCCCATCTGGAGGTTCTCCTCGATGGTCAGCGAGGGGAAGACGTTGTTGTTCTGCGGGACGAAGCCGACGCCCATCTCCACGAGCGTGTTGGCCTTCAGGTTGGTGATGTCCTGGGACCCGAGGTGCACGTTGCCGGACCGGATCTTCACCAGCCCGAACATCGCCTTGAGCAGCGTGGACTTGCCGGCGCCGTTGGGGCCGATGATGCCGATCATCTCGCCGGGGTAGGCCACGAGCGAGCAGCCGTTGAGGATGTTGACGCCGGGCAGGTAGCCCGCGACCACGTCCTTGGCCTCGATGACCGGGGTCAGCTGGCCCGCCGGGCTGCTGGCGGGCTGGGTGTCAGTGGTCATGCCGCTCCTCCTCGCGCTCGGCCGACTCCTCGGCCACTTCCTTCTCGAGCTGCTCGAAGGTGGCGTCGGAGAGGAGTGCGTCGTCGCCCAGGTCCGTGTCGTGGTGGGCGCCCAGGTAGGCGTCGATGACGGCCTGGTTCGACATCACGGTGTCGGCCGAACCCTCGGCCACGAGCCGGCCCTCGGCCATCACCACGACCCAGTCGGAGATGTGGCGGACGACGTGCATGTCGTGCTCGACGAACAGCACCGTGGTGCCCTCGTCGCGCAGGCTCTGGATGTGGCCCAGCAGCGACTGGGTCAGCGCCGGGTTCACCCCGGCCATCGGCTCGTCGAGCATGATCATCTTCGGGTCACTCATCAGCGCCCGGGCCATCTCGAGGAGCTTGCGCTGCCCGCCGGAGAGCGAGCCGGCGTAGTCGGTGCGCTTGTCGAGCAGCTTGAACCGCTCCAGCAGCCCGAGCGCCTTCTGCTCGACGTCCTGCTCCTGCGAGGTCCAGAACGGGCGGAACAGGCACTTCGCGAGGTTCTCGCCCGCCTGGTTCTGCGCGCCGAGCATCATGTTGTCCATCACGGTCATCCGGCTCAGCGCCTTGGTGAGCTGGAAGGTGCGGACCATGCCGGACTTGGCGACCCTCGAGGCCGAGGTGCGGTCGAGCGTGGCCCCGTCGAAGCTCCAGTGCGCACCCTGGCGGGCACTGGTCGGCCGGTCGAAGCCGGTGATGAGGTTGAAGAACGTCGTCTTGCCGGCGCCGTTCGGGCCGATCAGGGCAGTGATGATGCCCCGCTGGACCTCGAGGTGGTCGACGTCGACGGCCGTGATGCCACCGAACTGACGGCCGATGTTGTCCACCCTGAGGATCGCATCGGGCTTGCTCGACCCGGGCTCCGGGTCGACCCCGGACATGAGCTGGCGGCGGGCGGCCGGATCGGCCAGTCCTCGTGGCGTGGTGGTCTCAGACATTGAACCGGAGCTCCCTCTTGTCGCCCAGGATGCCTTGGGGTCTGAAGATGACGAGCAGCATCAGCGACACGCCCACCACGATGAAGGCGAACTGGCTGGTCTGCTGGCCGCTCATGATGTTGAGGTACTGGTCGGAGGACAGGTAGGTGTTGGCGATCGCGATGATGGCGATCCGGCCGACGAAGAAGATCAGCGAGCCGAGCACCGGCCCCCAGATCGTCGCCGCGCCGCCCAGGAGCAGTGCGGTGTAGGCGAAGAAGGTGATGTTGCGACCCATCGAGTCCGGCTGCACCGTCGCGGGCAGGACATACATCATGCCGCCGATGGCGCCGAACAGGCCGCCGATGACCAACGCCTGCATCTTGATGGCGAAGACGTTCTTGCCGAGGCTGCGCATCGCGTCCTCGTCCTCGCGCACTCCTTTGAGCGCGCGACCCCACGGGCTCGTGGTCAGGCCGAACACGATCAGCACGCTGATCAGGACCACGACCCAGGTGACCACCGTGAACCACCAGCCGTCCACGCCGGTGTTGCGCTGGTTGACGGGCGCCAGGAACAGGACGACCAGCATGGTCGCCACACTCAGCCCGACCAGCGCGCCCACTCGCCCGGCACCCTCCAGCGCCATCTTGCCGCGGCCGATCTGCACTGCGCACCAGATCAGGCCGACCACCACCAGCCACCCCACCAGCCGGAGCAGGAACGAGTCGCTGACGTCGAGGTAGTTGAACCCCAGCAGCGTGGTGTCACCGCTCCCGAGGAACGAGAGGTCGGTGAACGGGTCGCGATACTTGCTCCCCGGAATGCCCTTGGATCCGCTCGTGAGGTTGTAGAGCTTCTCGTAACCAGCCGATCGGCCGACGTACCTGATGATCTCGGCGGCCGAGATCGTGACGATCGCGAGGTAGTCGCCGCGCAGCTTCAACGTGGGCACGCCGAGCACCAGCGCGAAGACGAACGCGAGGAGCAACCCGACCAGGATCGCGATGGCCAACGGCCAGCCCTGCATGATCGAGATGACCATGCCGTAGGCGCCGAGCAGCATGAACGCCGACTGGCCGATGTTGAGCAGGCCGGTGTAGCCGAAGTGGATGTTCAGGCCGATCACCGCGATCGCGACGGCCGCGGTCTGCGGGTCGACCGCGACCCGAACCATCGCGTTGAGGATGCCCTGGATGTCGTCCATCGTGGAGTTCCCGTGTCCCTTCTAGCCGACCCGCTGGGCCCGGCCGAGCAGGCCCTGGGGCCGCACGAGCAGGAGCAGGATGAGAATGAGCAGAGCCGCGGCGTACTTGAAGTCGCCCGGGATCACCAGGGGCGAGAGCTCCACCACGAGCCCGATCACCAGGGAGCCGAGCAGCGCTCCGAACGCCGTTCCGAGCCCACCCAGCGTCACCGCCGCGAACAGCAACAGCAGGATCTGGAGCCCGGTGTCCCACTTGATGCCGTTGACCACCAGTGCGTAGAGGAGGCCGGAGAGGCCCGCCAACCCCATGGCCACGGTCCACACCAGCCGGATCACCTTGTCGGTGTCGATGCCGGAGGCCTGGGCCAGCGCCGGGTTGTCGGAGACCGCTCGCGTCGCGCGACCGATCCGCGTGCGCAGAAGGGCGTAGCCGACGAGCAACAGCACGACGATCGAGATGGCCATCGCGGCCAGGGAGCGGTCCGTGATCGTGATCGGGCCGAACGTGCGCACCGTCGCGCTCTCCACCACGACGCGCTTGGTGTCCGCGCCGGCGAAGAACTGGAAGGAGTACTGCATCGCGAGCGACAGACCGATGGTCACGATCATCATCTGGGTCAGCCCCAACCCTCGTCTGCGCAGCGGCTGCCAGAGGATCCGGTCCTGGAACCACCCCGTGAAGGCACAGATGATCACGGTCAGCACGCCGCCGATCCACAGGCCGAACGCGAGCACGTTGATCAGGCCGTAGGCGACCATGCCGCCCAACGTCACCTGCTCGGCGTGCGCGAAGTTCGACAGGCCGGTGGTGCCGTAGATCAGGCTCAGGCCGATGCTGGCCAGGGCCAGCAGCAGGCCCAGACGGATGCCGTTGACGCTGGACTGGAGGAACTCGTCGAACTTGCTCGTCGAGTCGTCGAAGTCGGCGGCGCGGACGGTGAGGGTCGCGGCGTACGACTTGCCGAGCACGACGTTGTCGACCTTGAGGGCGCCGTCGGGGCCCTCGAGCGCCTTGTTGGCCGGCGGCCGCAGCTCGGAGCCCTTGGGCAGGGTGTCCGGGTCGACGCCGACCAGGTAGTCACCGGGCTCGGTGACCGTGAAGCTGAACTTGCCGTCGTCCGCGGTCGTCTGGGTCTCCGTGGAGCCGTCCGGCTTGGTGAGGATGACGTCCACGTCAGCGAGGGGGTCGGCCCGGCTGCCCATGGTGCCCGCGATGCACGCGGACTCGTCGGCCTTGGGCAGGCACAGCTCGAGGCCGTGAGCGGACCGGCTGGAGAGCAGCAGGAGGAGCGGCGCCACCAGCATGAACAGTCCGAGGAAGGCGGCCGTCCTGATGACGACACCTCGCTCGAGGACGCTGGCTCGAGTCAACAATGGGTCCTCCTCCCACGGCATCCGGCTGGATGCTGCCCGGCAGTCTAGGGGTGGGACCTACCGATTGCGCCACCCCTCCGGCCGCGGGTCGCCCGAGGAAACCAGACAGTGACCCGGACGTGACACGCGGCCTAGGCCTGGGCGATCCCGGGGCCGTGCTCGACGACCCCGTCGGCGACCTGGCGCATCGACAGGCGCAGGTCCATCGCGGTCTTCTGGATCCAGCGGAACGCCTCGGGTTCGGTGAGGCTCAGCTGCTCCATCAGCAGGCTCTTGGCGCGCTCGACGGCCTTGCGGGTCTCGAGCCGCTCCGTCAGGTCGGCGACCTCGGCCTCGAGCAGGGACAGCTCGCCGAACCGGCTGACCGCCATCTCGATCGCCGGCACGAGGTCCTGCTGGGTGAACGGCTTGACCAGGTAGGCCATCGCCCCCGCGTCGCGGGCCCGTTCGACGAGGTCACGCTGGCTGAACGCCGTCAGGATCACCACCGGCGCGATCCGCTGGCTGGCGATCTGCTCGGCGGCCGCGATGCCGTCGAGGACGGGCATCTTCACGTCGAGGATCACCAGGTCGGGGCGCAGCCGCTCGGCCAGGTCGACCGCCGTGGCGCCGTCCCCGGCCTGCCCGACGACGTCGTACCCCTCCTCGGTGAGCATCTCGGCGAGGTCCATGCGGATGAGGACCTCGTCCTCGGCCACGACGACCCTGCGGGCGGCTCCGCTGGGGGGTTCGGTCACGGGCGACAGGCTAACGGCCCGCCGACGCCGCCTTCGCCGCCACCTCGACCGTGGACCCCACCGGCGCCGCGGCGTACGCCGCCAGGAACTGCTCGACCTCGGCGCGCTCCACCCGGAGCCGCGAACACTCGGTCGCGGCCGCCCGGGCGTTCGCCACCGCCCGCTCGTTGCTCACCGCCGCCCAGCGCCACACGCCTCGTACCGAGATCACCCCCAAACTGTAGTGATCCACTCGACTTTTGACAAGGCGGAGTGGAGAGGGTCACTCCGGTAGCCTCTCCGCGCCGGCCGGGTTGGCGAAATCGGCATACGCGATGCCCTCAAAAGGCATTGTCCGAAAGGACATGTGGGTTCGAGTCCCACACCCGGCACTGAATGTCGGTGACGCCGCAGACCATGGGGCTGTGCCCCACATCCGCCCCATCGAGACTGTCGAGAGCGCCCTGCGCGCCTCGGATGCGGGGATGCGCGACGCCGAGAACGCGGCCTTGCACGGGGTCACTGTCCGGACCGTGCGCCGCTGGCGGAGGCTGTACCAGCGCCGAGGGCTGCCTCGAGGGCAGGCGAACGCGGTGGCTGTCTGCCCGATCTGCGACAGCGGCGACCTGGACACCGCGGCCTACTCGGAGCTGCTCGGCTGGTACCTCGGTGACGGGCACATCAGTCGTGGGCGTCGCGGCGTCTTCAACCTGCACGTGTTCAACGACCAGCGCTACATCCACGACAACGCCCGTATCTGGGAGCTCATGTCGACCGTGAAGCCGGGCGGACGGCCGCACACCCGCAGACATCCGGGTTGCGTCGTCACCACCGTGTCCCGGAAGCACTGGTGCTGCCTCATCCACCAGCACGGGCCGGGACGCAAGCACGAGCGCCCGATCCTCCTCGAGTACTGGCAGCGCGCCATCGTCCGGGAACACGCAGGCGAGTTCCTCCGCGGGCTGTTCCACTCGGACGGTTGCCGTGTGAACAACTGGACGCGCAAGCGGGTTGCGGGCGAGTGGAAGCGGTATGAGTACCCGCGCTGGCAGTTCACGAACCACTCGGTCGACATCCGCGAGCTCTGCTGCTGGGCCCTCGACCTCGTTGATGTCCCGTGGCGGCAGTCGAACCACTACGTCATCAGCGTGTCCACCCGCGCCGGCGTGGCCCGGCTCGACGAACTGATCGGGCTGAAGTCCTAGGTCTGGATCCGCCGGTACGCCGGCGCGACGCCGTCCACCGCGTCCCCCATGCGGTGCACGCGCAGCGCGTTGGTGGAGCCGGGGATGCCGGGGGGTGAGCCGGCGATGATGACGACGAGGTCGCCCTTCTCGACCCGGCCGATGTTGAGCAGCTGCTCGTCGACCTGGGCGACCATCTCGTCGGTGTGCTCGACCGAGGCGGTCTTGAACGTCTCGACGCCCCATGAGAGGGACAGCTGGGAGCGGGTCTGGGCCTCGGGAGTGAAGGCGAGGACGGGGACCGGGCCGCGCAGGCGCGACATCCGGCGGGCGGAGTCGCCGGACTGGGTGAAGGCGACGACGTACTTCGCGTCGACGCGCTCGGCCACCTCGCCGGCGGCCTTGGCGATCACACCGGACTTGGTGTGCGGGTCCCAGG
Organism: uncultured Actinomycetota bacterium; assembly: GCA_963791175.1. GTDB lineage: Bacteria > Actinomycetota > Actinomycetes > Propionibacteriales > Nocardioidaceae > Nocardioides. The sequence goes on along the minus strand of CAWBRC010000001.1, from coordinate 1,466,938 downwards.
CCAGCTCCCGGAGGGTGCCGACCTCCTGCTGCTCGAGGGCGTGCTGCTCGGTGGCCTGGACGATCCGGGCCATCGTCTCGACGGTGTGCACGGGGTACTCCCCCACTCCCGTCTCGCCCGAGAGCATCACCGCGTCGGCGCCGTCGAGGATCGCGTTGGCGACGTCGGAGACCTCGGCGCGGGTCGGCGAGGGGCTGGAGATCATCGACTCGAGCATCTGGGTCGCGACGATGACCGGCTTGGCGTTGAGGCGCGCCTTGTCGATGATCTTCTTCTGCAGGAACGGCACCTCCTCGGCCGGGCACTCGACGCCCAGGTCGCCGCGGGCCACCATGAAGCCGTCGAAGGCGGAGATGATCTCGTCGAGGTTGTCGATCGCCTGCGGCTTCTCGATCTTGGCGATCACGGGGAGCATGACGCTCTCCTCGCGCATGACCCGGCGCACGTCCTCGACGTCGGCCGCACTGCGCACGAAGCTCAGCGCGATGAAGTCGACGGTCAGGTGCAGCGCGAAGCGCAGGTCCTCGATGTCCTTCTCCGACAGCGCCGGCACCGAGACCGCGACCCCGGGCAGGTTGATGCCCTTGTGGTCGCTGACCTTGCCGCCGACGAGCACCTCGCACACGACGTCGGTGCCGTCCTTGACCTCGGTCACCCGCAGCCGGACCTTGCCGTCGTCGATCAGGATCGGGTCGCCCGCCCTGGTGTCGCCGGCCAGCCCCTTGTACGTCGTCCCGCAGATCTCGGCGTTGCCGTCCACCTCGCGGGTGGTGATCGTCCACCGCTGACCCCGCCGCAGCTCGACGGGACCGCCCGAGAAGGTCTCCAGCCGGATCTTCGGGCCCTGGAGGTCGGCCAGGATGCCGACGCCGTGGCCGCTGGCGTCCGCCGCCTGCCGGACCAGCCGGTAGCTCTCCGCGTGGTCCTCGTGGGTCCCGTGGCTCATGTTCAGCCGGGCCACGTCCATCCCGGCGTACACCAGCTCCTTGATCCGGCGCTCGCTGGACGTGGCGGGGCCCAGGGTGCAGACGATCTTCGCTCTTCTCACGTGACCACACCCTAGCGAGGCTTGGAACGATCAAACAGGCACCGTCCCACCCCGGCGGGCCACGAATTCGTCCCGACTCGGGTCAGCCGACAAAGTCGACATTGTGCGGCGATCCGTCGCTACTCCTCACGAGTAACGACGGATCGGCGTCGATGTGCGGCTGACCCGTCGTTACCCCTCACGAGTAACGACGGGTCGGCGTGGCTCAGACGACGAGTGGGCGCTCGGTCGGCTTGATGGGGTACGGCAGCGTGGTCGAGCCGGTGAGGTACTGGTCGACAGCAGACGCCGCGGCCCGGCCCTCGGCGATCGCCCAGACGATCAGCGACTGGCCCCGGCCGGCGTCACCGGCGACGAAGACACCCGGGACCGAGGTCATGTACGCCGCGTCGCGGGCGATGTTGCCGCGCTCGTCGAGGTCGACGTCGAGCTGCTCGACCAGGCCCGGCCGCTCCGGGCCGACGAAGCCCATCGCGAACAGCACCAGCTGCGCGGGGATCTCGCGCTCGGTGCCCTCGAGCTCGGCGAACTTCCCGTCCTTGAGCTCGACCTCGACCAGGCGCAGCGCCCGGACGTTCCCGGCCTCGTCGCCCAGGAACTCCTGCGTCGAGACCGAGTAGACGCGGCCGTTCTCCTCCTTCTCGGCAGCCTCCTCGTGCGCCGAGGAGACCCGGAAGACCATCGGGTACGTCGGCCAGGGCTGCCCGGCGGGCCGCGCCTCGGGCGGCTCCGGCAGGATCTCCAGCTGCGTGATCGAGCGGGCGCCCTGCCGGGTGGCCGTGCCGAGGCAGTCCGCACCCGTGTCGCCTCCGCCGATGATCACGACGTCCTTGTCGGTGGCCACGACCTGCCCGTCGAAGGGCTCGCCCAGCGAGACCCGGTTGGACTGCGGGAGGTACTCCATCGCCTGGTGGATCCCGCCCAGCTCGCGGCCCGGGACCGGCAGGTCACGCGGGTCGGTGGCGCCCATGGCCAGCACGACGGCGTCGTACCGGTCGCGCAGCGACTCGGCGGTGAGCTCGGAGCCCACGTCGACCCCGGCCCGGAAGACGGTGCCCTCGCGGCGCATCTGGTCGAGGCGCCGGTCGAGGTGCTTCTTCTCCATCTTGAACTCGGGGATGCCGTAGCGCAGCAGGCCGCCGATCTTGTCGGCGCGCTCGTACACCGCGACCGTGTGCCCGGCCCGGGTCAGCTGCTGGGCGGCGGCCAGGCCGGCCGGGCCCGAGCCGATCACCGCGACCGTGCGGCCCGAGAGCCACTCGGGCGGCTGCGGGCGCACGTAGCCGCGCTCCCAGGCCTTGTCGATGATCGAGACCTCGACGTTCTTGATCGTCACCGGGTCCTGGTTGATGCCGAGCACGCACGCGGTCTCGCACGGGGCCGGGCAGAGCCGGCCGGTGAACTCCGGGAAGTTGTTCGTGGCGTGCAGCCGCTCGATCGCGCCCTCCCAGTCGTCGCGCCAGACCAGGTCGTTCCACTCGGGGATGATGTTGCCGAGCGGGCAGCCCTGGTGGCAGAACGGGATGCCGCAGTCCATGCAGCGACCGGCCTGGGTCGAGATGATCGGCAGCAGTGCACGGCCGATGCCGTCGGGGTAGACCTCGTTCCAGTCCTGGACCCGCTCGTCGACCGGACGGCGGGTGGCCAGCTCGCGGCCGTTCTTCAGGAAGCCCTTGGGGTCAGCCATGAAGAAGACCCGCGCTCTCCATCATCGCGGTGCCACGCACCGCGCCACCACAGCCCGACAGCCGAACCGTCATCGCGTCAGCCATGCAGACTCTCCATCATCGCGTTCGCCACGCCGGCGTCGTCGAGCCCCTCGGCCTCCGCCTTGGCCTTCGCCTCGAGCACCACGCGGTAGTCGGTGGGCATCACCTCGGTGAACCTGGCCAGCGCTGCGGGCCAGTCGTCGAGCAGCGCGGCCGCCACCTCGGAGCCGGTCTCCTCGGCGTGGTCGCGGACGAGCTGCTCCAGCTCCGCCGCGGCCTCGCCCTCGACCGGCCCGAGCTCGACGAGCTCGGCGTTGACCCGGTGCTCCTTGAGGTCGAGGACCCAGGCCACGCCCCCGGACATGCCGGCCGCGAAGTTGCGGCCGGTCGGCCCCAGGACGACGACCCGGCCCCCGGTCATGTACTCGCAGGCGTGGTCGCCCACGCCCTCGGTCACGGCCCACGCGCCGGAGTTCCGCACGCAGAACCGCTCCCCCACACCGCCGCGGATGTGGATCCGGCCGGACGTGGCGCCGTAGGCGATGACGTTGCCGGCGATGATCTGCTCGTCGGCCCGGAAGGTCGCCGCCCGGTCGGGGCGTACGACGAGCCGGCCGCCGCTCAGCCCCTTGCCGAGGTAGTCGTTGGCGTCGCCCTCGAGCCGCAGCGTGATCCCGCGCGGCACGAACGCCCCGAAGGACTGGCCGGCCGACCCGGTGAAGGTCAGGTCGATCGTGCCCTCGGGCAGCCCCTGGCCGCCGTACCTCTTGGTCACCTCGTGGCCGACGATCGTGCCCACGGTGCGGTTGACGTTGCGGATCGCCACCTGCGCGCGCACCGGCTCGCCGCTCTCGATCGCCGGCCGGCACAGGGGCACCAGCTCGGTGACGTCGAGCGACTTCTCCAGCCCGTGCTCCTGCTGCTTGGTCTGGTGGAGGTCCTGGTCGGGGAACGCCTCCCGGTCCGGCGCGTGCAGGATCGGCGTGAGGTCGAGCCCGGAGGCCTTCCAGTGGTCGACCGCCTCGACCACGTCGAGCGAACCCACCTGGCCGATCGCCTCGTCGAGGGTGCGGAAGCCCAGCTGCGCGAGGTGCTCGCGCACCTCCTCGGCCACGAACTCGAAGAAGTTCACGACGTGCTCGGCCCGGCCCGTGAAGCGCTCGCGCAGCACGGGGTTCTGGGTGGCCACGCCGACGGGGCAGGTGTCGAGGTGGCAGACCCGCATCATGATGCAGCCCGAGACCACCAGCGGGGCGGTGGCGAAGCCGTACTCCTCGGCGCCGAGCAGCGCGGCGATGACGACGTCGCGGCCGGTCTTGAGCTGCCCGTCGGTCTGCACCACGATCCGGTCGCGCAGCCCGTTGAGGAGCAGCGTCTGCTGGGTCTCGGCCAGGCCGAGCTCCCAGGGTCCGCCGGCGTGCTTGAGCGAGGTGAGCGGCGAGGCGCCGGTGCCGCCGTCGTGGCCGGAGATGAGCACCACGTCGGCGTGCGCCTTGGAGACGCCGGCGGCGACGGTGCCGACGCCGACCTCGGCGACCAGCTTCACGTGCACCCGTGCCTGCGGGTTGGCGTTCTTGAGGTCGTGGATCAGCTGCGCCAGGTCCTCGATCGAGTAGATGTCGTGGTGCGGCGGCGGGCTGATCAGGCCCACGCCCGGCGTGGAGTAGCGGGTGCTGGCCACCCACGGGTAGACCTTGTGGCCGGGCAGCTGGCCGCCCTCGCCGGGCTTCGCGCCCTGGGCCATCTTGATCTGGATGTCGTCGGAGTTGGTGAGGTACTCCGCGGTCACCCCGAACCGCCCCGACGCGACCTGCTTGATCGACGAGCGGCGCTCCGGGTCGTAGAGGCGGTCGGCGTCCTCGCCACCCTCACCGGTGTTGGACTTGGCGCCCAGCCGGTTCATGGCGATCGCGAGGGTCTCGTGGGCCTCCTTGGAGATCGAGCCGTAGGACATCGCGCCGGTCGAGAACCGCTTCACGATCGCCGAGACCGGCTCGACCTCCTGGATCGGGATCGCGTCGCGGCCGGTGACCTCGGCGCCCTTGAACCTGAACAAGCCGCGCAAGGTCATCAGCCGCTGCGCCTGCTCGTCGATGCGGGAGGTGTACTGCTTGAAGATGTCGTACCGGCCGGTCCGGGTGGAGTGCTGCAGCCGGAAGACCGTCTCGGGGTCGAACAGGTGCGGCTCGCCCTCGCGGCGCCACTGGTACTCCCCACCGATGGCCAGCTCCCGGTGCGCGGGAGCGATACCGCCGCGCGGGTACGCCGTCGCGTGCCGGCGCGCCACCTCCTCGGCGATCACGTCGAGCTCGACGCCGCCGAGCTTGGAGGTGGTGCCGGTGAAGTACTTGTCGACCACCGCCTGCGACAGGCCGACCGCCTCGAAGATCTGCGCACCCGTGTACGACGCCACGGTGGAGACGCCCATCTTGGACATCACCTTGAGCACGCCCTTGCCGAGCGCCTTGATGAGGTTCTTGACCGCGACCTCGGGCTCGATCTTGACGTAGTAGCCCTCGCGCGCGAGGTCCTCGACGGACTCCATCGCGAGGTAGGGGTTGACCGCGGCCGCGCCGTACCCGATGAGCAGGGCGACGTGGTGCACCTCGCGGACGTCGCCGGCCTCGACCAGCAGGCCGACGTGGGTGCGGGTCTTCTCGCGCACCAGGTGGTGGTGGATGGCGCCGGTCAGGAGCAGCGACGGGATCGGGGCGAGCTCCTGGGTGGCGTGCCGGTCGGACAGCACGATGATCCGGGCGCCGTCGGCGATCGCCTGGCTGACCTCGGCGCAGATCTCGTCGAGGCGCGCCGCCATCGCGGCGCCGCCGCCCTCGACGTCGTAGAGGCCGCGGGCGATGTGGGTCTGGAAGCCCGGCATGTCGCCGTCGCGGTTGATGTGCCGGATCTTGGCCAGGTCGTCGTTGGAGAAGACCGGGAACGGCAGCACGACCTGGCGACAGGACGCCGGGGTCGGGTCGAGCAGGTTGGCCTCGGGCCCGATCGAGCCCTGCAGCGAGGTGACCAGCTCCTCGCGGATCGCGTCGAGCGGCGGGTTGGTGACCTGGGCGAACAGCTGCGCGAAGTAGTCGAACAGCAGCCGCGGCTTGTCGCTGAGCGCCGCGATCGGGGTGTCGGTGCCCATCGAGCCGAGCGTCTCGCCGCCGGTGTTGGCCATCGGCGTCAGCAGGACCCGCAGCTCCTCCTCGGTGTAGCCGAAGATCTGCTGGCGGCGGGTGACGGAGGCGTGCGTGTGCACGATGTGCTCGCGGTCGGTGATGTCGTCGAGGTGGACGAGCCCGGCGTGCAGCCACTCGGCGTAGGGGTGCTCGGCGGCCAGCCCGGCCTTGATCTCGTCGTCCTCGATGATCCGGTGCTCCTCGGTGTCGACCAGGAACATCCGGCCCGGCTGGAGCCGGCCCTTGCGGACGATCGAGGCCGGGTCGAGGTCGAGCACGCCGACCTCGGAGGCGAGCACCACGAGGCCGTCGTCGGTGACCCAGTAGCGCGAGGGCCGCAGGCCGTTGCGGTCGAGGACCGCGCCGATCTGGTCGCCGTCGGTGAAGACCACGCACGCCGGGCCGTCCCACGGCTCCATCAGCGAGGAGTGGAACTCGTAGAAGGCGCGCTGGGCCGGCGTCCATCTCCGTGTGGTTCTCCCACGCCTCCGGGATCATCATGAGCACGGCGTGCGGCAGCGAGCGGCCGCCCATGTGCAGCAGCTCGAGGACCTCGTCGAACGACGCCGAGTCGGACGCCCCGGGCGTGCAGATCGGGTAGAGCCGCTCGAGGTCGCCGGGGATCAGGTCGGAGGACAGCAGCGCCTCGCGGGCCCGCATCCAGTTGCGGTTGCCCATGACCGTGTTGATCTCGCCGTTGTGCGCGATGAACCGGAACGGGTGCGAGAGCGGCCAGCTCGGGAACGTGTTGGTCGAGAACCGCGAGTGCACGACGCAGAGGGCCGAGGCGATCCGCTCGTCACGCAGGTCGGGGAAGAACTCGTCGAGCTGATCGGTGGTGAGCATCCCCTTGTAGGCCAAGGTCCGCGACGAGAGCGACGGGAAGTAGACGTCGGTCTCCTTCTCGGCCCGGCGGCGCAGGCAGAAGGCGACCCGCTCGAGCGCCATGCCGGTCAGCCGCTGGCCCGAGCCGGTCACGAACAGCTGCGCGAACTGCGGCATCACGCCGAGCGCGGTGGCGCCGAGGCAGCCCGGCTGGGTGGGGACCTCGCGCCACCCGAGGACCGTGAGCCCCTCCTCGGCGGCGATCTCCTCGATCTGGGTCCGGGTCTTGGCCACCGCCTCGTCGTCGCCGGGCAGGAAGGCCGTGCCGACGGCGTACGCGCGGGAGGGCGGGAGCTCGAACCCGGCCTCCACTGCGACGGCGCGCAGGAAGGCGTCGGGGATCTGCATCAGGATGCCGGCGCCGTCACCGGAGTTGGGCTCGGCGCCCGCCGCACCCCGGTGCTCGAGGTTGCGCAGCGCGGTCAGGGACTTCGCCACGATGTCGTGGCTGGCCTCCCCGGTCAGGGTGGCCACGAAGGCGACGCCGCACGCGTCGTGCTCGTGCCGCGGGTCGTAGAGCCCCTGGGGCGGCGGGAACGAGTGCTGGTAGGGCACAGGTCCATCTCCCGTCGTCGTCGTGGGATCCCGGAAGGGGATCCGCCTGGTGCAGCGTGATGGGTGCAAGGGGACGACATTGGCCCTAGCGAGCGGTTCAGCCTATCAAGCGTCGGGAGGTGGGCCCGACCGTGTTTCCGGGTCGTGGGCACCCCGGTCCGGGTCCGCCTCGTCCGGCCCGGGCGTGGCGCCCTCGGCGCCCTCACCCGCAGGGGCGAGCGCCGGTTGCGGACCGTAGCCCTCGTCGTACACCTCGGTCTCCTGGCCCGGGCGCAGCCGTTGGCTGACCACGAAGTAGACCAGCGCCACGACGAACAGCACGATCGAGGTCCACACGTTGAACCGGAGCCCGCCCACGTCGTCCAGCTCCACGGTGTCGATCCGGAGCATCTCGATCCAGCCCCGGCCGAGCGTGTAGCCCATGACGTAGAGCGCGAGCATCCGCCCGTGCCCGAACTTGAACCGGCGGTCCAGGGCGATCAGCACCCCGAACACGGTCAGGTCCCACAGACACTCGTAGAGGAAGGTCGGGTGGAAGGTGGCCTGGCCCTCGTACCCCGGTGGTCGGTGCTCGGGGTCGATCTCGAGGGCCCACGGCAGGTCGGTGGGCTTGCCGAACAGCTCCTGGTTGAACCAGTTGCCCCAACGGCCGATGGCCTGCGCCACGAGCAGGCCGGGGGCGAGGGCGTCGGCCATCGGCGCGATCTTCATGTGCCGGCGCCGGGCCGCGATCATGGCGCCGATCGCGCCGAGGAAGATCGAGCCCCAGACTCCGAGGCCGCCGCGCCAGACGTAGAGGATCTGCCACGCGTCGCCGTGCGCGCCGAAGTAGCGCTCGTGGTCGGTGGCCACGTGGTAGAGCCGGCCGCCGACGAGGCCGAACGGCACCGCCCACACGGCGAGGTCCTGGACCTCGCCGGCCCGGCCGCCGCGTGCCATCCAGCGCCGCTCGCCGATCCAGATCGCGGCGACGATGCCGAGGATGATCGCGAGCGCGTAGCCGCGGATCGGCACCGGGCCGAGGTGCCAGACGCCGTTCGACGGGCTCGGGATGCTGAGGAGGGTCACGCGTCGTCCCCCAGGAGGGTGTGGATGTCGTCCGCGAACTGGGCGGACGACGTGGTCGCGCTCCAGTAGATCGGGGCCTCGTCGTCGCTGTCGATGCCCGTCACCTGGGTGGTGTGGGCGTCGACGTCGTAGCCGCCCGTCGGGAGCTCCTCCCCCATGCCGACCGCGACGGACTTGCCGACGGCGGCGATCTCGTCGATCGGGCCGGTGACGCCGACGAAGCCGGGGTCGAGGTGGTCGAGGAAGGTGCGGAGCACGTCGGGAGTGTCGCGCTCGGGGTCGGTGGTCACGAACACCACCTCGACCTCGTCGCGGTCCGCGTCGTCGAGGCGGGTCATCGCGGAGGCGAGGTTCTTCATGACGGTGGGGCAGATGTCGGGGCAGTTGGTGTACCCGAAGAAGACCAGCGTCAGCCGCTTGTCGGTGTCGTCGACCAGCGAGTAGGGCTGGCCGTCGAGTCCGACCAGCGCGTCGGGAGCCACGTCGAACGGCGGGTCGACGATGCTGCCGTGCAGCTCCCCGGGCGGGGAGTCGTCGCCGCAGGCCGCCAGTGCGAGCACGAGGGCGGCGGCGACCAGGGCGGACGCCGCCCTACGCACGCCGTACTCCCGAGGCGAGGTCCTCGGTCAGCGCGGCCAGTCCGCGCAGCCCCGCGGCGCGGTCGTCGGGGTGGTCGAGCAGCACCCGGACGAACGCCGAGCCGACGATCACGCCGTCGGCGTACGACGCGACCTCGGCGGCCTGGTCGCCGTTGCTGACCCCCAGCCCGACGCCGACCGGGAGGTCGGTGGCGGCCTTGGTCCGCGCGACCAGAGGGCCGGCGAGCTCGCTGGTGGTCGCCCGCGCGCCGGTGACGCCCATGACCGCGGTGGCGTAGACGAAGCCCCGGCACGCGGCCACGGTCATCGCGATCCTGGCGTCGGTCGAGGAGGGGGCGACGAGGTAGACCTTGTCGAGGCCGTGCGCGTCGGCCGCCGCCGGCCACTGCGGGTCGGCGTCGGGGGTGAGGTCGGGGGTGATCAGCCCGGCTCCCCCGGCCGCCGCGAGGTCGCGGGCGAACCGCTCCACGCCGTAGCGCTCGATGGGGTTCCAGTAGGTCATCACGACCGTCGGGGTGCCGGTCGCCGCCACCGCCTCGACGGTGCGGAGCACGTCGGCGGTGCGGACGCCGCGGTCGAGCGCCTGCTGGGCGGCGGCCTGGATCGTCGGGCCGTCCATGACCGGGTCGCTGTAGGGGAGGCCGATCTCGATGACGTCGCACCCGGAGTCGACCAGGACCTTGATCGCGTCGATGCCGCCCTCGACGTCGGGGAACCCGGCCGGGAGGTAGCCGACCAGCGCGGCGCGGCCGTCCGCCCGGGCCTTCTCGAAGGCCGACGAGGTGCTCACGCGTCCTGACCCAGGTGGAACCACTCGCGGGCCGTCTCCATGTCCTTGTCGCCGCGGCCCGACAGGTTGACCAGCACCAGGCCCTCCGGCCCGAGCTCGCGCGCCACGTCGAACGCCCCGGCCAGCGCGTGCGCCGACTCGATCGCGCAGATGATCCCCTCGGTCCTCGCCAGCAGGGCCAGCGCGTCCATGGCCTGGGTGTCGGTGATCGGGAGGTAGTCGGCCCGCCCGCTCTTGGCCAGGTGGGCGTGCTGGGGGCCCACGCCCGGGTAGTCGAGTCCGGCCGAGATCGAGTGCGACTCGATGGTCTGGCCGTCCTCGTCCTGCAGCACGAACGTCCGGGCGCCGTGCAGCACGCCCGAGTCGCCGGCGTGGATGGTCGCGGCGTGCCGGCCGGTGTCGACACCCTCGCCGCCCGGCTCGAAGCCGTAGATCCGGACGTCCCGGTCGCCGAGGAACGCCGTGAACAGCCCGATCGCGTTGGAGCCCCCGCCCACGCAGGCCGCGATGGCGTCGGGGAGCCGGCCGGTCAGCTCGAGGCACTGGGCCCGCGCCTCGTCGCCGATCCCTCGGGTGAAGTCGCGGACCATGCTCGGGAACGGGTGCGGGCCGGCGGCCGTGCCGAACAGGTACGCCGTGTGGTCGACGGTGCTGACCCAGTCGCGGAGCGCCTCGTTGATGGCGTCCTTGAGCGTCGCGCTGCCGGCGTCGACGGGGACGACCTTGGCGCCGAGCAGCTCCATACGGGCCACGTTGAGGGCCTGCCGCCGGGTGTCGACCGAGCCCATGTAGACGGTGCAGTCGAGGCCGAAGTACGCCGCCGCGGTGGCGCTCGCGACGCCGTGCTGGCCCGCGCCGGTCTCGGCGATGACCCGCTTCTTGCCCATCCGCCGGGTCAGCAGCGCCTGGCCGAGCACGTTGCGGATCTTGTGGGCCCCCGTGTGGTTGAGGTCCTCCCGCTTGAGCAGGATCCGGGCGCCGCCGATCTTCTCGGTCAGCCGGGTCGCGTCGTAGAGCAGGCTCGGGGTGCCGGCGTACTCGCGCAGGATCGTGTCGAAGTCGGCCACGAACGCCGGATCGGCCGTCGCCTCCTGCCACGCCGCGGTGAGCTCGTCGAGGGCGGCCACCAGCGCCTCGGGCATGAACCGGCCGCCGAAGTCGCCGAACCAGCCGCGCTCGTCGGCGTCGTACTCCGTGCCGGTCATCCCGTGATCCCGGTCATCGCGCGCACGGCGCCCTCGGGGTCGCCGTCCTTGACGAGGGCCTCGCCGACGAGCACGGCGCCGGCGCCCTCCGCGACGTACCGCTTGACGTCGACCGGGCTGCCGATCCCGGACTCGGCCACCAGCACCCGGTCGGGCGGGACCAGCGGCGCGAGGCGCCCGAAGGTCTCCGGGTCGACGTCGAGCGTCTTGAGGTTGCGCGCGTTGACGCCGACGAGCTCGGCGCCGAGGTCCACGGCCCGGGCGGCCTCGGCCTCGTCGTGGACCTCCACGAGCACCGTGAGACCGAGCTCCCCGGCCAGGTCGTGCAGTCGGCGAAGCGCGTCGTCGTCGAGCGCGGCCACGATGAGCAGCACCAGGTCGGCGCCCGCGGCCCGGGCCTCGAGCACCTGGTACGGCTCGACGACGAAGTCCTTGCGCAGCAGGGGTACGTCGACCGCGGCGCGCACCGCGCGCAGGTCGGCCAGGCTCCCGCCGAACCGGCGCTGCTCGGTGAGCACGCTGATCGCGGCGGCTCCACCGGCGGCGTAGTGCCGGGCCAGCGCGGCCGGGTCGGCGATCTGAGCGAGGTCACCCTTGCTCGGGCTGCGCCGCTTGACCTCCGCGATCACGCTCGAACCCTCCGACCGCAGCTGCGTCATGGGGTCGCGGGGCGCGTCGACGTCGGCGAGCGCGGCCCTCAGGTCGGCCTCGCTCGTCGTGGCCTGCCGCTCCTCGAGGTCGGCCCGGACGCCCGCGACGATGTCGCTCAGCACATCGCTGGGCACGGACATGCGACCCTCCCCTTCCTGCCGTCGCGAACGCGTGTCTGCATCCAGTCTGTCATTGGGGTTTGAGCCCAGTCCGCGGCGGTAGGGTCCCCGAGACGAACCCGGCCAACTCGAGGAGCAGCGCTCGTGAGCTACGACAACCCACCCCCGCCTCCGCCGCCGCAGTACGGCGCGCCGATGCCCGGAGCGGTGCCCGGCACCAACAAGAAGGCGATCTGGTCGCTGGTGACCGGCATCGTCGGGCTGCTGTGCTGCGGCCTGCTCGGCATCGCGGCGATCATCCTCGGTCAGCAGGCCAAGAAGGAGATCGCCACCTCCGGTGAGGGCGGCGGCGGCATGGCGACCGCTGGGTTCGTGCTCGGCATCGTCGCGATCGTCTTCATGGTGATCCAGATCATCCTGGCGGCCACGGGGAACGGCCTCTACGACCTCAACTGACCCGCACCAGCACCGCACACCGGCTCAGGGCGCCAACCAGGCTCCTGGGCCGGTGTTGCGCATCACGGTGAAGACGACCAGCACCGTGATGAAGGCGATGACGACCGGACGGAGCCGGGCCCACGCCACCTGCCTGTGGTGGCCGCGCCAGCGGTCGACCGACCACAGCGCGAGGAGCAGCACCACGACCGGGATCATCGTCGTGACGACGATGTTGCTGGACAGCGCGGCGCCGACGTCGCCGTTGGTGAGGTCGTTGACGGCCCGCAGGCCACCACACCCCGGGCAGGAGAAGCCCAGCAGCGCGGTCGGACAGTAGCCCCAGGTGCCGCTGCTGTGCGGGTCGCGCACGTGCAGGGCCAGCGTGGCGAGCGCGAGCCCGCCGATCGTGGCCGCCGGCGCGAGCATCCGGCGCCCGCGGGTCGCGGGCGGCTCGGGCGCGGCGAGGACGGCGGCCATGGGGGCGCTCAGTGGTCGCCCAGCCCCATCCGGTCCATCACCACGAAGACCACGACGGCGGCGACGGTGATGGCGACGCCCACCCAGAACACGGCCATCTGGGCCGGGTCGAACATCAGCCCGACCCCTCCGACGGTGAAGCCGAGGAGACCGACGACGACGGCGGTCCAGGCGGCCGGGGTGTTCCCGTGGTGCGCTGACATGTCCCGAAGTCTAGAGGTGCATTGGGGCCGCCGGGTGCAGGGGGAAGGGCATGGCTCAGAGCGGCGGCCGCCACGACAGTGCAGCATCGTCGACCTCAGGCGGGGGGTGATGCGGAACAGTCCCACGGGGACCGGACCTCGGCCCGGGTTCGTGCAGGAAGATCGACCCCAGGCGGGGGGTCATGCTGCACCGATGCAGCGAGCGACGGTGGCCACGACAGTGCAGCAACGTCGGCACATGGACGGGGATGCTGCACAGTCTCAGGCGGTCGGGTCGCGCCCCTCGTCCATCGCCTTCCAGAGATCGAGGTTCTCCTGCGCGGCCGGCTCCGGGACCTCGTCGGTCGTCGCGTCCGGCACCGCGTCGGCCGGGGCGTCGTAGCGCCGGCCCATCTCGGGCCAGCCGGGCACCAGCCGTACGGCGAGCGCGGTGGTCACCACCATGAGCACCCCCGCGGCCGCGGACACCCAGACCCAGGCCGTGCGGCTCACGTCCGGGTCGGACACCCCCAGGTCGCGGTAGGCGTCGCGGACCGCGTCGGGCGCGCTGCCGAACCCGACCACCACGCAGGCGACGTAGCCGAGGGCCGCGACCAGGGCCAGCCCCGCGACGACCCGCCGGACCACGCCGCGGGTGACCAGCAGGACGCCCCAGCACGCGAGCACGACGAGCGCGAGCGCGTTCGCGGCCGGCACCCGCCCCGCCTCCTGGGTGGCCGTCAGCTCGCCCAGCCCACCCGGCGCGCTCCCCTGCGCCCACGGCTGGTGGCCGGCCACCGCGGCCAGTGCGGCAGCCGCCAGCCCGGCGCCGACGACCGTGCCGAACGTGCGCCGGTCGGTCGCCCGCTCAGCCATCGGCCCCGAGCAGCACGTCGGCGTCGAAGCAGGTCCGGTCGCCGGTGTGGCAGGCGGGTCCCTCCTGGTCGACGCGGACCAGCAGCGTGTCGCCGTCGCAGTCGAGCCGGACCTCGCGGACCCACTGCCGGTTCCCGGACGTCTCGCCCTTGACCCAGTACTCCTGCCGGCTCCGGCTCCAGTACGTCGCGCGCCCGGTGGTCAGGGTCCGGGCCAGGGCCTCGTCGTCCATCCAGCCGAGCATCAGCACCTCCCCGGTGCCGTGCTGCTGCACGATCGCCGGCACCAGGCCGTCGGTGCTGCGCTTCAGCCGGGCGGCGACGTCGGGGTCGAGGCTCACCCGGCCATTGTCCCCGGTGCCGGTCGGGACCGGTCAGCGGCACGTGGGAGCGGGACCGCTCACCTCGCGAGCGTGGACTCGAGGTGGGCCACGATCTCCTTCAGCGGCGTGCCCTTCTCCAGGTAGTCGTCGGCACCACCCGCGAGCATCTGCTCCCGCATCGGGCCGGCGAACGCCGAGAGCACGACGATCCGGCCGTCGGGCACGAGCTCGCGGATGAGCGGCAGCGCCTCGACGCCGTCCATCACCGGCATGGCGAGGTCGAGCAGGACCAGGTCCGGCCGCTCCGCGCGGACCAGCTCGACGCCGGCGCTGCCGTCGGGCGCCGTCCCGACCACCCTCATGCCGCTGCGGGTCAGCACGATCGTCATGAGGTCGCGGATGTCCGAGGCGTCGTCGATGATGACAGCCCGGACCGGCCGATCCGGTGCGGACGGGTCCATGTCCTCACCTCCCCATGCACGCTGGATGCCGGGTCAGCCTGTCCACCGTAGGGCCCTCGGCGGTCGTCGAGACAGCCCCGCGCCGATCTGTGTGCCGATCCTGTGCAGGTGCCACGGCAGCTCCCTGTACCCCGCGTGGAGAAGTGCACGCAGCCGGCCAGTGGTTGCTGCGGGACGTTTCATCGACGGTGATCCGTGCTCCGAGTGCGTGATGCTTTTCCGGGGTCCCCGCGGAAACGCGAGCGCAGCGAGCGATTCTGTGGGGTGGTCGCTTGGCGCCGGAGCGACGCTCTACTTGTGCGTCCAGCGAGTGACGGCAACGCCGCGAGGTGCGTGCTCGGGGTGCGTAGCACCCGACGAACCTCCGGTGGTGACCACTACCGACCTTGTTGAGCCACCCAGGAGCGGTACAGGCCGGCGTAGACGCCGTCGGGGTCGCGGAGCAGCTCGGCGTGCGGGCCCCGCTGCACGACGCGGCCCCGGTCGACCACGACCACCTCGTCCGCGGACTC
The DNA here is from genome assembly GCA_963791175.1 of uncultured Actinomycetota bacterium. Lineage (GTDB taxonomy): Bacteria > Actinomycetota > Actinomycetes > Propionibacteriales > Nocardioidaceae > Nocardioides. Next base: position 1,451,865 of record CAWBRC010000001.1, on the reverse strand, counting down.
CGCCGTGGAGAGCCGGTGCGCGATGGTGACCGACGTGCGGCCGGACATCAGCCGCTCCAGCGCCCGCCCGATGCGCATCTCGAGCTGGGGGTCGACCGCGCTCGTGGCCTCGTCGAGGACCAGCAGGTCGGGGTCGGCGAGGTGGGCCCGCAGCAGCGCGACCAGCTGGCGCTCGCCGGCCGACAGGGACTCGCCCCGCTGTCCGACCTGGGTGTCAAGGCCGGCGGGCAGGGTGGCCAGCCAGTCACCCAGGCCGAGAGCGGCCGCGCTGGCCACGATGTCGTCCTCGGTGGCGCCGAGCCGGCCGTAGCGCACGTTGGCCGTGATGGTGTCGTCGAAGAGGAACCCCTCCTGCGGCACCAGCACGACCGAGCGTCGCAACGACGTCTGCGCGATCCGGCGTACGTCGACGCCGTCGAGCAGCACCGCGCCCTCGACCGGGTCCATCAGCCGGGTCAGCAGCTTGGCCACGGTCGACTTGCCCGAGCCGGTCTCGCCGACCACCGCGACCCGCCGCCCGGCGTCGATCGCGAGGTCGATGTCGTGGAGCACCAGCGGCCCGCCGGGGTAGGCGAACGAGACGTGGTCGAACCGGACGTCGATCGGCCCGCGCGGCAGGGTCTCGCCGTCGGCGCCGGGGTCGACCAGGTCGGCGGGCGTCTCGAGGATGCCGATGACGCGACGCCAGCCCGCGATGGCGTTCTGGGCGTCGGTGAGGATCTGGGTGCCCATCTGCACCGGGCCGACGAACAGCGTCACCAGGAAGGCGAAGGCGACCACGGTGCCGGCGGTGATCTCGTCGGCGAAGCCGAGCCAGACGCCGATGATGATCACGCCCGCGTTGGCCAGGCCCGCCGAGATGCCGCCGAGGGAGAACGAGACGACGGTGTACTTCTGCGCCGTGGTGCTGGCGGACCTGAACTCCTCGATCGCGTGGTCGATCCGCGCCTGGGTGCGGTCCTCGACCGCGTAGGAGCGGACCACGGCGGCACCGACGACCGGCTCGGAGATCGCGGCCAGCATCGCGCCCATCTGCCGGCGCACCACGCCGTAGGCGGCGGACAGCTTGCGCTGGAAGTAGCGCAGCGACAGGAACAGGGGCGCGAAGGCCACCCACACCACCAGCGCGAGCTGCCAGCTGTAGATCAGCATCACGATGGTCGCGATCAGCACCTGCCCGACGCTGATGATGAAGAACAGGCCGCCGAAGACCAGGAACTGGCTGACCTGGTCGACGTCGCTGGTCACCCGGGAGACCAGGGCGCCGCGCCGCTCGGTGTTCTGGGTCAGCAGCGGCAGGTCGTGGACGTGGCGGAACGCCTTGATCCGCAGCGTGGCCAGGCCGCGCTCGGAGGTGACGAACAGCCGCCTGGTCATGAGGTACGACGCGACGCTGGTCACCGCGATCGCCCCGGCGGCCAGCACCCCCATCAGCACCGTGAACGACACGTCGGGGCCATCCGGGCCGTTGAGCCCGCGGTCCAGCGTCTGCTGGACCACGACCGGCACGATGACCTGGCCGAGCGAGGCGACCACGGCCAACGCGAGGGTGCCGCGGAACCCCTCGGTGAGCTCGGGGCTGACCGCGATGCCGCGGCGGATGGTGTCGAGGGCGGCGATGTCCTCGCCGGAGTCCATGACCGTGCCCTCGGTCAGCGCGGTCATCGCGCTCTGCCGTTCATGTGGGCTCCCCCGCCAGCTGGTCGATGTCCTCGGGGTCGCACTCGGGGTGGTCGCCGTGCTCGTAGGCGTTGACCAGCCGGGCGTACGACGGGCTGCGGGCCAGCAGCTCGGCGTGGGTGCCCCGGTCGACGATCCGGCCACCCTCGAGGTGGACGACCTCGTCGGCCAGGGCGATGGTGGCCTTGCGGTAGGCGACCACGACCAGCGTCGCGTCGGTCTCGGCGTCACGGAGCGCGGCCAGGATCCGGGCCTCGACCTCGGGATCGACCGCGCTGGTGGCGTCGTCGAGGAGCAGCAGCCGGGGCCGGCGCACCAGCGCCCGGGCCAGCGAGATCCGCTGCCGCTGGCCGCCGGAGAGCGAGGTCCCGCGCTCGCCCAGCTTGGTGTCGAGCCCGTGGGCGAGCGCCGCCACGAAACCGTCGGCCTGGGCCGCGCGCAACGCCGCCCACACCTCCTCGTCCGACACGTCGGCGCCGAGCGTGACGTTGCCGCGCACGTCGTCGTCGAAGAGGAACGCCGTCTGGGCCACCACCGCCGCCACCTTGGCCAGCTCGCCGCGGCCGAAGTCGCGCAGGTCGACGCCGTCGAGCAGGATCCGGCCGCGGTCGGGGTCGACGAGCCGGGTCAGCAGAGTGGTGAGCGTGCTCTTGCCCGACGCGGTGGCGCCGACGATCGCCATGGTGCGGCCGGGCTGGACCGTGAACTCGACGTCCTCGAGGAGCCGCTGGCCGGGCGCGTAGGAGTAGCCGAGGTGCTCCACCTCGAGCCGCGCACCGACGGGGGTCGGGGGCGGCGCCGACGTGGCGCCGTAGGGCATCTCGCCGGTGGCCTTCAGCACCCGGCGGACCCTTCGGAACCCGACCACGCTGCGCGGGAACTCACCCAGCAGCCAGCCGATCGACCGGATCGGGAAGGAGACGATGGTCAGCAGGTAGGCGACCGTCACCACGTCGCCCGCCAGCGTCTGACCGTTGAGCACCCGGCTCACGCCGACGGCGAGCACGATCAGGACGCCGATGTTGGGCAGGGCGGCCAGGGTCGGGTCGAAGGCCGCTCGGATCCGGCCGGCGCGGATGTTGACGTCGCGCAGCTCGTGGGCCTTGGCCGTGAACCGCTCGGTCTCCTCGCCCTCGCGCCCGAGGGTCTTGACCACCATGGCGCCGTCGAAGGACTCGTGGGCGATCTCGCTGACCTCGGCGCGGAGCTCCTGGGCGCGGGTCATCAGCGGTGAGGCGAGCCGCTGATAGGCGAGGTTGGCCACGATCACCGCGGGGAAGACCAGCAGGCCGACCACGGCCAGCACGACGTCGGCGGCGAACATCTGCACGACCGCGATGACCATCATCGCGACCGTGCCCACCGCCATCGGCAGGGGGGCGATCGGCCCCCAGGCCGCCTCGACGTCGGAGTTCGCGTTGGAGAGCAGCTCGCCGGTCGGGTGCCGCTGGTGCCACTCCATCGGCAGGGAGAGGTACTGGCGGGTGACCGCACGGCGGCTGTGCGCCTGCATGCGGTACTGCATGATGCCGGCGCCGAGCCGCCGGGCCACGATGCCCACGGCCCGCAGCAGCGCCACCCCGAGGAACAGGGCCAGCACCGCGACCAGGAGGTCGGCCCCGATCTCGCCGGTGTCGAACGCCGGCAGCAACACGTGGTCGGTCGCCCAGCCGAGCACCCAGGCGTCCGCGACGGTCAGCGCGCCGAACAGCAGGCTGCCGATCGTGGAGAGGGTGAAGATCCAGGGCTCGCGCTTGATCGCGACCCACAGAACGGCGAAACCCTGGGAGGTGGTCGCGGCCCGCTGACCCGGTGCCAGAGCACCCGACTCGCTCACCCGACCACGCTCTCCTCGTCCGTCCGACCCGTCCGTCCCGGACTGCGGGGCAACCCGGACGCCCCCGCAGGCTATTCCCGGCCGGGGACCGCGGACCAACCCGTTACCGTTCAGCAACGTGACCCTCCCCCTCGTCCGCCGCGAGCGGCACGCGCTGTGCGACACCGCCCTCGAGCTCGGCCCCGACGCCCCCACGCTGTGCGGCGACTGGACCTCGCGCGACCTCGTCGCGCACCTCCTCGTGCGGGAGAACTCGATGCTGGGCGCGGCCGGGATCATGTTCTCCGCCATGGCCGGGGTCACGGAGAAGGCGATGGCCAAGGCCGCGCGGGCGCCGTACGCCGAGATGGTGGAGAAGCTCTACGACCCGGGCATCACGCCGTACCGGCTCCCGGGCGTGGAGCGGCTCACGAACACGCTGGAGTACTTCGTCCACCACGAGGACCTGCGCCGGGCCCGGCCGGGGTGGACGCCCCGCGAGCTCCCCGTCGAGGACGAGGACGAGCTCTGGAAGCTGGTCAAGGGGTCGGCCAAGCTGTCCACGCGCAAGGCCGGCGTCCCGGTCGTCGCCCAGCGCACCGTCTGGAACGACCTGCCACCGGAGTCGGCCACGATCCGCAAGGGCGCCGACCCCGTGGTGATCACGGGGCGGCCCTCGGAGCTGGTGCTGTTCTTCTTCGGCCGCTCCGAGCTGCACGAGGTCACCTTCGCCGGGCCGCCGGAGGCGATCACCCGGCTGCAGGAGGCCGACAAGGGCTTCTAGCCTGTCCCCGTGCACCTGTCCGTCTCGCTGCCGGCGTTCGTCGTCGCGGTCCTGCTGATCTCGGCCTCGCCGGGGCCGGCGATGGCGCTGATCCTGCGCCGGACCGCGCTGCACGGCATGCGCACCGCCGTGCCACTGGTGCTCGGACTGGAGCTCGGGCTGTATCTCTGGGCCCTGGCCGCCGCGGCCGGCTTCGCCGCCCTGGTGGCCGCCTCGGAGGCGGCGTACTGGGCGCTCAAGGCGGTCGGCGCCTGCGTGCTGCTCTACCTCGGCGTGCGCGCGTGGCTGACCGCCTGGCGCTCGCGCGGCGCCGAGGCCGCCGATGCCGCCCCGCTCGACGACCGGGGCCCGGGCCCGGTGAAGGCGTTCCTCGAGGGGCTGGTCGTGCAGCTGGCGAACCCCAAGGCCGCGGTGTTCATGATCGCGTTCTACCCGCAGTTCGTCCCGAGCTCGGAGCCGCTGTTCCGCACCACGGCGGTGCTGGCCCTGCTCCAGGTCTGCCTCGAGCTGTGCTTCTACCTCACCCTGGCCGCGTTCGTGGCTCGGGCGGGCGCGTGGTTCCGGCGCTCGACCGTGCGCCGGCGCCTCGAGGCGGTCAGCGGGACCGTGCTCGTCGGGCTGGGGCTCAGGGTCGCGGTCTCGTCGCGCTGATCGTGTAGCTGTGCGGGAGCCGCCACGGGCGGTCCCGGACCCGGTGCTCCCCGCCCGGCAGCTCCTCGGTCCACCCGGGGAACGGGTCCCACGGGACACTGTCGTGCTCGACCAGCGTGTCCAGCCGCAGCCCCTGGTCGAGCAGCGCGGTCACGATCTCGCCGAGGCCGTGGTTCCACTCGTGGGTCACGGTGTTCTCGAAGACGTGGTCGGTCTCGACGTAGGTGCCGGCGTCGTCCCAGACCAGCGGCTCCTCGCGCTCGACGTAGGGCAGGTCCAGCTCCAGCCGGCCGTCGGGCAGCGGGTCCGCCAGCGCCCACAGCACGGGGTGGCCCTCGCGGATGAACAGCCGGCCGCCCGGTGCGAGCAGCGTGGCCACCACCTCGGCCCACCGGCGCACGCTCGGCAGCCAGCAGAGCGCGCCGACACCGGTGAACACCAGGTCGAACCCGCCCGCGGGCAGCACCTGCGCGGCGTCGTACACGTCGGCCTCGACGAAGTCGACCCCCGCCCCGAGCTCGTCACTGAACGCCTGGGCCTGGGCCACCGCCGCCGGGCTGAAGTCGAGGCCGGTCATCCGCGCGCCGAGCCGGGCCAGGCTGATCGTGTCCGTGCCGATGTGGCACTGGAGGTGCACACCGCGCAGCCCACGCACGTCACCGAGCAGCGGCAGGTCGAAGCGGACCACGTCCGAGAGGTGCTCCGGGTCGGCGCGGAAGGAGTCGAGCGCGTAGCCGGGAGAGGCGGCGTGGGCCGGCGCGCGCTCGTCCCAGCTGGCCCGGTTGAGGCTGCGGTAGTCGTCACCGTCGTGCGCCACCACTCGAGGCTACGTCTTCGGCCCCGGGACGGCGCGGAGCCCGGCACCCTTCCGGGTGCCGGGCTCCGCCGGTGGTGCTCTGCGTCAGTGCTTGGTGACGCGGATCTTCAGGGTGGCGGTGGCCGGGGCGAACCCGGTCGCGGGCACGTAGGTCACCACCATCTTCTTCTGGCCGGGCTTCGACATCTTGGGCAGCCGCAGCTTCACGACGCCGTTGACGAGGTCACCGCTCACCTTCTTGCCGCCCACGGTCACCGTGACCGTGCCCTGCGGAACCCCCGCGGACGAGGCGACCGTGACGGTGACCTTGGCCCGGTGACCGGCCTTGACCTTCTTGGGTGCGTCGACCGACAGCGTGACCGGCGCGGCCTGCCCCGTTCCGCTCGCGGTCGCGGTGCTGGTCGCCGCGTCGTAGCCGGCCAGCGTGCCGGTGACCACGACGCCGATCGCCTTGCCGGCGTCGCCGGGCGCGACCTTGTACGTCGACCCGGTGGCCCCGGCGACGTTCTGGCCGCCGACCTGCCACTGGTAGGACGCCGCGACGCCGCTCTGGAAGAACGTCGGCGGAACGGCCGTCAGCGTCTGCCCCGCGGTCGGCGTACCGGTGATCGCTGCGGGCTTGGTCACGGCCACGAACCTCTTGCCGGCCCGGACCACCATCCTGCCGGTGGTCTCGTCCGAGGACAGCACCTGGATCATCGTGCCGACGCCCGCCACCTTGGTGGAGAACCAGCCGCTGATGCCCCAGAGGTCGTCCCAGTAGGCGTCCGGGTCGCTGTCGTCGAACACCGGGACCCCCGGACCGCCGGCGACGTCGTAGTTGATCACGTCGCCCGCGTCCTCTGCGGTGAGGTGCAGGGGCGCCGTGGCGTCCACGTCGAAGGTCGAGTCGTAGGCCTCGAGCCGGCCACTGGCGTAGTAGGCCGGGTCGCCCTCGAACGTCCACAGGCTGTACTCCGGGTGGGAGTCGACCGGGATCGCCTCGCCGCCACCGGGGTGACCGCTGGTGTTGTTGTCGGTGTAGCGACCGTTGACGTACCAGATGAGCAGACCGTCCTGGTACGGGTACTGGTCCACCTTCTTCGGCGCGCTGTCGGGGTAGTCGAAGCTGTAGGGCCCCTGGGCGAGCGTCTTGTCGTAGCCCATGTACTGCCGGTTCTCGGCCAGGTAGTACTGGTCGTAGTCGAAGCTGTAGCTCGACCCGTCCATGACCCGGAACCCGTTCAGCGTCCAGGTCGGCGCGCCGTCCTCGACGTCGGTCACCAGGGTGCCGCCGAGCTTGACGCTGTCCACCGAGAAGCCGAGCTCGTGGTAGGCCGCGTCGTTGAACATCTCGAACTGCACCTTGACCTGGTCGCCCGCGTAGGCCGTCAGGTCGGCCGACAGATCGGTCCACGCGTTGTCGCACACGCCGGTGTCGTCGTCCCGCTCGCCCGAGCAGCCCGTGATGCCGAAGCCCTCGTTCTGCTGGTTGGGGTCGGTGGTCGTCGACAGGTTCGTCTCGACATAGGTCCAGGTGGTGCCGCCGTCGGTGGAGACCTTGAGGTAGGCGTAGTCCCAGTCGTCCTCGATCGAGTAGCTCACCCGCGCCGTCAGCGTCGGGTCGACCTCCGGGACCGTGACCGTCGAGCTGGTCGCGGTGGCCACTCGCTCGTCACCGTTGCCGGAGTAGAGGTACTTCGACCCCTGGTCCGGCTCGACCACGTCGATGGTGGCGGTGCCCTGCGGCAGGTTCACCGCGACGGCCTGCGCCCCCTCGGTGGTGGCGTGGTACGACGGGCCGAGCGGCAGCTCCCTCGACGCGGCGGTGCCGTCGACGATCGCCAGGTCGTTCGCGCCGTACCAGCCGAGGAACAGCTTGTCGGGCGCGCCCATGTGGTTGGGCGTGGTGCCGATGGTGCCGGTGCCGTGACCCAGCCACGAGCCCGAGTCCATGAGGCTCCAGTAGCCGACGCTGTTGTCGCCGTCGGTGGTGTCGTAGTAGTCCGGCACCCCGAGGTCGTGGGCGAACTCGTGGGCGAAGACGCCCAGGCCGCCGTTCTCGGGCTCGGTGGTGTAGTCGCGGATCCAGAGACCCGAGTCACCGATCTCGATGCCGCCGTTCTCGTTGCCGTCGGGGCCGACGTCGCCGTTGGTGTTGACCGACGAGCGGTGCGCCCAGATCGCCCACGGCGGAGCACCGGCGGACTCGTCCTCGCCGGCGTGGATCGCCTGGAAGTGGTCGATGTAGCCGTCGGGCTCGTTGTAGTCGTGGTCGCCGTCGTAGTCGAAGCGGTCCCACACGTCGAAGCTCTGCAGGTAGGTCTTGATCTCCTCGGGGGTCTTGCCGGCGTCCAGCTGGTCGGCGTACCACGCGTCGGCGCCGTCCTGCAGGAAGTCGGTCATCACCTCGCCGGTCTCCTCGCCGTCGGCGTCCTGGTAGTAGGACGCGGCGTTGGGGACCTTGACCCAGTCGGAGACGTCGCCCTCGAGGTCGAACCGGCCGCTCGACATCTCCTTGTAGATGCTGCGGAACGACTCGCCGTTCTGGCTGGCCAGCCCGTTGAAGAACATGTCCTTGTAGTGCTGCGAGGTGAAGTGCTGCAGCCAGTACGTCGTGTTGTCGCTGCGCGCGGGCTCGGGGATCTCGTCGTGCAGCGGCCCCGCGGTGTTGTCCGGGAACGCGGGGTTGCTGGCGTCGTCGCCGAACTCGAGGAGGAAGGTCAGCAGCTGGGCCGTCTGGCTGGCCGGGTAGTCGACCTGCACCCCTTCGCCGAGCTCGATCTTCCGGTCCGCGCCCTTGCCGACGGTCTTCGCGTCGCCGGCGACGAGCGCGTCGACCGCCCGCTGGCGGAGCGCGGCCTGCTTGCGCGAGAGGGCGTCGGGCCGGTTGTCCGGCTTCTGGGCGGCCACCGGGTCGCTGCTGGCGGAGAGCCTGTCGAGCCCGGGGTCCGCTGCAGCGGCCCCGGGAACAGCTGTGGCCGCGAGCCCCAGGCTCGCGGCCACGACGGCGACGCTGGCGACACTGGCGACGCCCGCGATCTTTCGAGTCACATGTTCCTCCGGAGATGTGGAAGGTGATCGCCCGTCTCGCCGGAATTGTGTGCGAGGCGGGCCGCCGCAGCCTGCAGGGTTTCCGGTGGAGTTGTCAACGTCAACGAAAGGGTGAAATTTCCGGCAACCCGTCCGGACTTCTCAGCGCACGGGGTGGCCGGCGGCCGCGAGCGCCGCCTTGACCTCGGCGATGCGCAGGGTGCCGAAGTGGAAGACGGTGGCGGCCAGCACCGCGTCCGCGCCGGCATCGACCGCGGGCGCGAAGTGGTCCACGTGGCCGGCGCCGCCGGAGGCGATGACGGGGATGGTGACCTCGCGGCGTACGGCGCGGATGAGCTCGAGGTCGAAGCCGTCCTGGGTGCCGTCGGCGTCCATGGCGTTGAGCAGGATCTCGCCGGCTCCGAGCTCGGCGGCCCGCCTCGCCCAGCCGACCGCGTCGAGGCCCGCGGACTTGCGCCCGCCGTGGGTGGTCACCTCGAAGCCGGAGTCGGTGCCCTCGGCCCGGCGCGCGTCCACGGAGAGCACGAGCACCTGGTTGCCGAACCGGTCCGCGATCTCGGCGACCAGCTCCGGGCGGTGGATGGCGGCCGTGTTGACCGCGACCTTGTCGGCGCCGGCGCGGAGCAGCCGGTCGACGTCCTCGACCGAGGCCACTCCCCCGCCGACGGTGAGCGGGATGAAGACCTCCTCGGCACACCGCGAGACCACCTCCATGGTGGTCGCGCGGCCCTCGTGGGAGGCGGAGATGTCGAGGAAGGTCAGCTCGTCGGCGCCCTCCGCGTCGTAGGTCCGCGCGAGCTCGACCGGGTCGCCGGCGTCGCGGAGCTCGGTGAAGTTGATGCCCTTGACCACCCGGCCGCCGTCGACGTCCAGGCACGGGATGACCCGCACGGCGAGCGTCATGCCGTGCCCGTCGGCCGGGTCAGCGCGAGCGCCGACTCGAGGCTGAACCGGCCCTCGTAGAGCGCCGTGCCGATGATCGCGCCCTCGACGCCGTCGGTCACCAGCCCCTGGAGGGCCTCGAGGTCGGCGAGCTCGGTGATGCCGCCCGACGCGACGACGGGTCGGTCGGTGGCCGCGCAGACGTCGGCCAGCAGCTGGAGGTTGGGGCCCTGCAGCATGCCGTCCTTGTTCACGTCGGTGACGACGTACCGCGCGCAGCCCTCGGCGTCGAGCCGGGTCAGCGTCTCGTAGAGGTCGCCGCCGTCCTTGGTCCAGCCGCGGGCCGCGAGCGTGCGACCGCGGACGTCGAGGCCGACGGCCACGCGGTCGCCGTACGTCGCGATCGCGCGGGCGCACCACTCGGGCTGCTCGAGGGCGGCGGTGCCGATGTTGACGCGCCGGCAGCCGGTGGCCATCGCGGCCGCGAGCGACTCGTCGTCGCGGATGCCGCCGCTCATCTCGACCTTGATGTCGAGGGTGTCGACGATCCGGGCCTGGAGCTCGCGGTTGTGCCCCCGACCGAACGCGGCGTCGAGGTCGACGAGGTGGATCCACTCGGCGCCGGCCTCCTGCCAGCGCAGCGCTGCCTCGACCGGGTCGCCGAACCGCTTCTCGGAGCCGGCCACGCCCTGGACGAGCTGCACGGCCTGCCCGTCGGCGATGTCGACGGCGGGGAGGAGCTCGAGGTAGTCGCTCACGGGTCAGCCTTTCCGGAAGAGCATCATGTGCACGATCGGCGCGCCCAGCAGGCTGGCGACCAGGGTGAGCCCCGTGACGTACCAGTTCTCGGTGAACGCGAACACGAGCAGGTTGACGGCGACCAGCACCGCGAACGTCCCGCCCGCCTGCCTGCGTCGCTTCTCCGCCAGCAGGCCCGTGGGCCGGGCCGGCTTCGGCACCCAGCCGGTCAGCCGCTCGCGCCGGGCGTCGCGGCGGGCCCGCTTCTCGGCCTCGGCCGCTCGCCGCTGGGCGGCCACGGCCGCCGCCGCCTCGCGCTCGGCCCGCCTCTGCTGCCGCTCCTTGCTCACCGGGGGGTCCTTGTCCACAGCCCAGCCGGGATAGTCCAGCTGTCACTCACAGGGTCGCCACTTGTCACTCACAGGGTCGCCACCCAGTGGCGGAGGAGCTCGGCGCCGGCGTCGCCGGACTTCTCGGGGTGGAACTGGGTGGCCCAGAGCGGGCCGTTCTCGACCGCGGCGACGAACCGGTCGCCCCCGTGCTCGGACCAGGTCACGAGGGGCGGGGTGGTCCGGCCGTGGGTCTCGAGCTCCCAGCGGCGGACGCCGTAGGAGTGCACGAAGTAGAACCGCTCCCCCTCGACGCCGGCGAACATCGTCGAGCCGGCTGGTACGTCGACGGTGTTCCAGCCCATGTGCGGCACGATCGGCGCCTGCAGCCGCTCGACCAGCCCGGGCCACTCGTCGCAGCCCTCGGTCTCCACGCCGTGCTCGATCCCGTGCTCGAACAGCACCTGCATGCCCACGCAGATCCCGAGCACGGGCCGGCCGCCCGCGAGCCGGCGCCCGATCGCGCGCGGACCGTCGACCGCGCGCAACCCGGCCATGCACGCGGCGTACGCGCCGACGCCCGGCACCAGCAGCCCGTCGGCCTCCTCGGCGGCGTGCCGGTCCCCGGTCAAGGACACCGACGCGCCGGCCCGCTCGACCGCGCGCACGGCGGAGCGGAGGTTGCCCGAGCCGTAGTCGAGGACGACGACGTTCTTGCTCAGAGCTGGCCCTTGGTCGAAGGCACGCCGGTCTCGCGCGGGTCGAGCGCGACCGCGTCGCGGAAGGCCCGGGCGAAGGCCTTGAACTGCGTCTCCACGATGTGGTGCGGCTCGCGCCCCGCCAGCACCCGCACGTGCAGCGCGATGTGGGCGTGGAAGGCCAGCGTCTCGAAGACGTGCCGGGTCAGGGAACCCAGGTAGTCGCCGCCGAGCGTGACGTACTGCTGCCCCTCCGGCTCGCCGGTGTGCACGCAGTACGGCCGCCCCGAGACGTCCACGACCGCTTGCACCAACGCCTCGTCGAGGGGCACCGTCGCGTCGCCGAAGCGGCGGATCCCGACCTTGTCGCCGAGCGCCTTGCGCAGGGCCTGCCCGAGCACGATCGCGGTGTCCTCGACCGTGTGGTGGGCGTCGATGTGGGTGTCGCCCTCGGTCTGGACGACCAGGTCGACCAGCGCGTGCCGCGCGAACGAGATGAGCATGTGGTCGTAGAAGCCGACGCCGGTCGAGACGTCATGACGACCCGTGCCGTCGAGGTCGACCTCGACGAGCACCTTGGACTCGCTGGTCTGCCGCTCGATCCGAGCCGTGCGTGTCATGACGCTTCCTCCATCACCTGAGTGAGACCCAGTCTGAACGACGCCATCTCGTCAGGGGTACCGATCGAGACCCTCAGCCACCCGTCGGGACCGACCTCCCGGACGATCACGCCTCGGTCGAGCAGCCCCTGCCAGACAGCATGACGATCCCGGAAGACACCGAACAACACGAAATTCGCGTCGCTGTCCGCGACCCGGAGCCCCTGCGCGCGCAGCCACTCCACGGTCGCGTCACGCTCGGCCCGCAGCTCGTCCACGCGACCGAGCAGCTCCTTCTCGTGGCGCAGCGCCGCCAGCGCGACCGCCTGGGTGACCGCGGAGAGGTGGTACGGCAGCCGCACCACCCGGATCCCGTCGCACAGGGCCGGGTCGGCGGCGAGGTAGCCCAGCCGGGCGCCGGCCAGCGCGAAGGCCTTGCTCATGGTCCGGGTGACCACGAGGTTGCGGTGCTCGGGCAGCAGCTCGAGCGCGCTCGGCACGCCGGCCCGCCGGAACTCGCCGTACGCCTCGTCGACCACGAGCAGTCCGCCCCGCCCGCTCGTGGCGACCGCGTCGCACAGGCCGCTGATCGCGTCGTGCGGCAGGGCGGTGCCGGTGGGGTTGTTGGGGCTCGGCAGCAGCACCACCGCGGGCTGGTGCTCCTCGATCAGCGCCCCGGCGTGGCCGAGGTCGAGCGAGAAGTCCTCCTCGCGGTGCCCGACCACCCAGGAGGTGTTCGTGTCCCGGGCGTACTCGGGATACATCGAGTACGTCGGCGCGAAGCTCAGCGCAGTCCGGCCCGGCCCGGCGTAGGCCTGGAGCAGCTGGAGCATCACCTCGTTGGAGCCGTTGGCCGCCCAGACCTGCTCGGGCGCGATGCCGTGTGGCGTGTCCTGCGAGAGGTACGCCGCCAGCGCGGTGCGGAGCTCGGTGAACTCGCGGTCCGGGTAGCGGTTGAGGGTGGCGGCCGCCTCGGCCACCGCCGCCGCGATGTCGGCGACGCACTCGGGCGAGGGACCGTATGGGTTCTCGTTGACGTTGAGCTGGACCGGCACGTCGAGCTGCGGTGCGCCGTACGGCGCCAGTCCCCTCAGCTCGTCGCGGAGGGGCGGAAAGTCCTCCACGTCAGCCCCCGAAACGGACCCGCACCGCGGCGCCGTGGCCGGGGAGGTCCTCGGCCTCGGCCAGGGTGACCACGTGGTCGGCCACCTCGGCCAGCGCCTCGCGGGAGTAGTCGACGACGTGCACCGACTTCGTGAACGCCCGCACCGAGAGCCCCGAGGAGTGGCAGGCGCAGCCGCCGGTGGGCAGCACGTGGTTGGAGCCGGCGCAGTAGTCGCCCAGCGACACAGGGGCGTGCGGCCCGACGAAGATCGCGCCGGCGTTGCGGATCCGGGCGGCGACCGAGGCCGCGTCGGCGGTGTGGATCTCGAGGTGCTCGGCGGCGTACGCGTCGGCCACGGCCACACCCTGGTCGAGGTCGTCCACGAGCACCACGCCGGACTGGCTCCCCGCCAGCGCGGTCTGGATCCGCTCGGTGTGCTTGGTGGCGAGCACCTGGGCCTCGAGCTCGACCGCGACGCGCTCGGCCAGCGCCTCGGAGTCGGTGACCAGCACGGCCGAGGCCAGCGGGTCGTGCTCGGCCTGGCTCAGCAGGTCGGCGGCCACGTACGCCGGGTCCGCGGTCTCGTCGGCCAGGACCAGGATCTCGGTGGGGCCGGCCTCGGAGTCGATGCCCACCCGGCCCTTGAGCAGCCGCTTGGCGGTGACCGTCCAGATCGAGCCGGGGCCGGTCACCAGGTCGACACGGGCGCAGGGGCCGACGCCGTAGGCGAACATCGCGATCGCCTGGGCGCCGCCGACGGCGTACACCTCCTCGACGCCGAGCAGCGCACACGCCGCCAGGATCGTGGGGTGAGGCAGCCCGCCGTGCTCCTTCTGCGGGGTCGAGGACAGGGCGATCGAGCGGACCCCGGCGACCTGGGCCGGGACCACGTTCATGAGCACGCTGGAGACGAGGGGGGCGATGCCGCCGGGCACGTAGAGGCCGACCCGGTCGACGGGCACCTTGCGGTGGGTCACCGTGGCGCCGGCGCCGAGCTCGGTGCGCGCGTCGTCCTCCAGCTCGGCCTCGCAGGTGGTCCGAAGCCGCCGGACCGACTCCTCCAGCCCGGCCCGGATGTCGGGGTCGAGCTGGGCCAACGCCTCCTGCAGGGCCTCCGGCGCGACCCGGATCTCGGTCTGGGTGACGCCGTCGTACTGCGCGGACATCTCGAGGATCGCCTCCAGCCCGCGGGTGCGGACCGCCTCGCAGATCGCGTGCACCGCCGGGATCGCCGCCTCGACGTCGAAGTCGGCGCGCGGCACGGCTTCTCGGAAGTCGACGGTGCCGCCCCGGCTGACCGGGACGGCTCCGCGCAAATCGATCCGGCGCATCATGGCGTCGATTCTACGAAGGGTCGGACTCCGGCTCCCCCACCCGGACGAGCGCCGAGACGACGACGAGCCAGATCGGCAGCAGCATGGCGGGCACGAACGCGACCGGGCCCAGGGGCGCAAGGAGGCCGACCACGATGGAGGCGACCGCCAGCCACCGAGGCAGGGCGCCGGACACCAGCCCGGCTGCGCCCGCCCCGACGTACGCGCAGATCATCCCCGTCATCAGCGGCAGGAAGTTCGAGGTGTCGACGAAGTTGAGGGTGCGCACCGAGGCGTCCTGACCCTGGTCCACGGCGTGCCACAGGGCCAGTCCGGAGACGACCCAGGAAGCGATGGTGAGCGCGATCACGACGAAGCCCAACATCGCCACGTCCGCGGTCCACGTGGGCCGCTGCGCCCGGAGCGCGGAGCGGACCGCGACGCCCAGGAAGACCAGCACGGCGCACGCCGCCATCCCGGCGTAACTGGTGATCATGACCAACAAGTAGCTCTGGTCGTGGGCCGACTCGATGGTGGCCAGAGAAGAGTCCGGGTTGGTGTCCGCCCCGGTGGCCAGGGCCGCGACGAAGACGGTGACGAACGTGACGGCGAGCAGCACCAGGGTGCGGCGGCGCGGCAGGCTCGACGTGATGGTGGAGGTGGTGGGTGCGGGTGCGATGGTGGTCATGGATCCACGGTCGCGGCCGGGCCGGCAATGCGCGTCGGAGCGGTCCCCGCACCTTCGTTCAGGGTCTGCCCTGACGCCGGACCCCGATTTCGCTGCCACCATGAGTCATGACCGTCCGTACCAGCCGGCTGCTCGTGGGCGCCGTCGGCGTGCTGGCGGTCGCATCGGTGGCGGTCACACTGTGGCTCACCCACCTCGGGGGCCGCCTCGCACCCGCGTCGGCCGCGGACGTCGGGCTCGCGGTCGTCGTCGGCATCGCGCTGTCCGTCAACCTCGTCGTCGGGGCGGTGGTGGCGCTCGCTCGTCGCGACAACCCCGTCGGCTGGCTCTTCCTCGCGCTCGGCCTGGTGCTCCTCCTCGAGGCTCCGGCGGACGCCTACGTCCAGTACGGCCCTGGCCTGTCGGGCGACCTCCCGGGCACCCGAGCGCTCATCGTGCTCGCGAACGCGTCGTGGATCCTCTGGTTCACGCTCGTGGCCCTCATCCTCCTGCTCACCCCGACCGGGCGATCCCTGTCCCCGCGGTGGCGGTGGGTGGCCTGGGTGCAGTCGGTGGCCGGGCTGGGTGCCTTCCTCCTGGCAATCCCGTCCGCGAAGACCCTCGACCCGCCGTACGAGCACTTCCAGAACCCGATGGAGGTCGGCGCCATCCAGCCGTGGGCGGACCGGCTGGGCACCGTCTGCGTCTTCACGATCGGGCTCGGCCTGATCGCCAGCGGGATCTCGTTGCTGCTGCGGTTCCGCCGGGCCGTCGGCGACGAGCGCCGACAGCTGCTCTGGCTGGTGGTCGCCGTCGCACCACTCCCGCTGTACGTGGTCGTGGCCTTCGTCAGCTCCCAGCACGGCGCCGGGCTGGTCACGGTCGTCGCCACCGGCGGCTTCATCACCGTGGTGCCGATCGCCGCGGGGCTCTCGGTGCTGCGCTACCGGCTCTACGACGTCGAGCGGATCGTCGCGGCCACCGTCACCTGGGCGCTGCTCTCGACGATCGTGGTGGCGACGTACGCGTTCACGGTCTGGCTCGGCGCGCGTGCGGTCGCGAACGGGCCGGTGTCCCCGGCACTGGCCGCAACCGTCGGCGCCCTGGCCGCGGCCGGTCTGGCCTTCCCACTGCGCCGGGCGCTCCAGGACCAGGTGGACCGGCGCTTCAACCGGCGCGCGTACGACGCCCGCCGGGTGATCGAGGCCGCTCTGGCGGCCGAGGAGGCCGGCATCGACGTGGAGTCGGTGTTGCGGGAGGCCCTGCGCGACCCGGAGCTGACGCTCGCCTACCCCGGACCGGACGGCGCCTGGGTGCGGGCGGACGGCTCGCCGGCCGCCACCGTGGGACACGTGGACGTGGACCGGCACGGCCGGGTGGTGGCCCGGGTCGGCTTCGACCCGGACCGCGTGGATGCAGCAACCGTGCGCCGGGCCGCCGCACTGGCCGCCGCCGAGCTCGACAACGCGCGGCTCCGGGCCGCGCTGGCTCAGCAGGTGGGCGAGATCGCCGCGTCGCGCACCCGGCTGGCCACCGCGCAGCGCCGGGAGCGGCGCCGGATCGAGCGGGACCTGCACGACGGCGCCCAGCAGTCGTTGCTCGCGCTGGCCTTCCAGCTCCGGTCCGCCCAGCTGAACGGCGAGCCCGAGCGGATGCAGCAGGCGCTGACCGAGGGCGCAGAGGCCGCCCAGGCCGCGGTCCGCGAGCTCCGCGACCTGTCGAACGGCCTGCACCCCGCCGCGCTCGCCGACGGCGGGCTGGCCGCCGCGATCGACGACATGGCCCGCCACTCCCCCGTGCCGCTCCGCGTCCACGTCGAGGGTGACCGGCTCGACCCCGGGATCGAGTTCACGGCGTGGTCCGTGATCGGCGAGGCCGTGGTGAACGCGCAGAAGCATGCCGCGGCCCACGGGATCGAGGTCGACGTGCACCGGCACAACGGCGACCTGCGGCTGCGGGTGCACGACGACGGCCACGGGGGCGCCAACCCCGACGGACCCGGGCTGCGCGGGCTGCGCGACAGGGTCGAGGCGGCGCGAGGACGGCTCAGCGTCACCAGTGACGCCGAGGGAACCACGGTCGAGGCGGTGCTGCCGTGCGGGTCGTGATCGCCGACGACTCCGGGCTGCTCCGCGACGGGCTGGCCAGCCTCCTCATCGAGGCCGGCGTGGACGTGGTCGCCCGGGCGGCCGACGCCGAGCAGCTCCTGGCCATGGTCGACGAGCACGGGCCGGACGTCGCCGTGGTCGACATCCGGATGCCGCCCACGTACACCCATGAGGGGGCCAGGGCCGCCCTCGAGCTCCGGCAACGGCGGCCGGGGCTCGGGATCCTGCTGCTCTCGCAGTCGCTGGAGAGCCGCTACGTCACCGACCTGGCCCGGGCCCACGCCCGCGGCTTCGGCTACCTGCTCAAGGACCGCGTCACCGACGTCCAGGTGCTGCTGGACGCCCTCGGAACCGTGGTCGCCGGCGGTACCGTGCTCGACCCCGAGGTGGTCAGCCACCTGCTCGGCCGCAACGAGCTCGCCGACCAGCTGAACCGGCTCTCTGGCCGCGAGCGCGAGGTCCTCCAGCTGATGGCGCAGGGCCTGTCGAACCGGGCGATCGCGGACCGGCTGGTGATCGACGTCAAGACCGTCGAGACGCACATCGCCCGGATCATGACCAAGCTGGACCTGCACCAGACCCCCGACGAGCACCGCCGGGTGCTGGCCGTGCTCGCGTGGCTCCGCGGATGACCACGGCACGAGGCTAGTCTCGGGAAGGTGAGCACGTCGCTGCCGATGTTCCCGCTCAACGCGGTGATCTTCCCGGGGGTCAGTGTGCCGCTCACCGTCTTCGAGGACCGCTACCGCGCGTTGGTGCACCACCTGCTGCGGGTGGAGGACCCCACCCAGCGGCTGTTCGGGTCCGTCGGCATCCGCGAGGGGTACGAGGTCGGGGAGCACGGTTCGCAGTCGCTGTTCCGCGTCGGCTGCCGGGTCCAGCTGACCGACGTCGAGTCGCACCCCGACGGGACCTTCTCGATCGTCGCCGTCGGGCTGGACCGGATCCAGCTCGAACGGCTCGACACCACCGGCACCTTCCCGGTCGGGCAGGTCGTGGACCGGCCCGAGAGCGGCGCGTCGGTGGACCCCGACCTCGTCGAACGGGCCCGGGAGGTGTTCACCGCCTACCGGGCCACGCTGGCCGAGATCCGGGCCGACCCCTACACCGGAGACCTGCCCCAGGACCCGTCGTACCTCTCCTGGACGCTGGCCGCCTGTGCCCCGCTGCCGCTGCACGAGCGGCAGGCGCTGCTCGAGGCCGAGGACGCCGCGCACCGGTTGCGGATGGTCACCGACCTGCTCCGGAGCGAGCTGCGCGCGATGAACGCGCTCCCGTCGCTGCCGGCCACCGACGTGGCCCGCACCCGCTGGAGCCCCAACTGAGCACGTCCGGGGTCCCCGCGGAAGCGCGCGGCCCCCGCGCGAAGCGCCGCTCCTCGCGGTTTCGTGAGGTGGCATGACTCCTGCGGTCCTCGCGCTGCGGGCGGCCGGCGTGGCGTTCACCGTGCACGAGTACGCCCACGACCCGCGCCTGCAGGAGAAGGGGCAGTCGTTCGGGCTCGAGGCCGCGACCGAGCTCGGGCTGGACCCGGACCGGGTCTACAAGACGCTGATGGCCGGCGCCGACGGCCGGCTGGTCGTCGCCGTCGTACCGGTCAGCGGGATGCTCGACCTCAAGGCCCTGGCGCGGGCCGTGGGCGCCTCGAAGGCCGCGATGGCCGACGTGAAGGACGCCGAGCGCGCGACGGGGTACGTCGCCGGCGGGATCTCGCCGTTCGGCCAGAGGCGCCCACACCCCACGGTGGCCGACGAGACGGTCGAGCTGTGGGACACCGTCTACGTCTCGGGCGGCCGCCGGGGCCTCGACGTGGAGATCGCCCCGGCCGACCTCATCGAGGTGACCGGGGCGATCGTCGCGGACATCAGTCGGTAGTCAGCCTCGCCACGGCGTGCGCCACGTCGCCGTCGACCCACCCGGTGACGCCGAAGCCCGCGATCGGCTCGAGGTTCTCGACGAGCTCCGCGTCGCTCTCGCCCGCGACGTCCTTGATGGCGTCCTCGAGCTCGTTGACGTTCACGAACAGCACCGTGTGGGCCTGGTCGGCCTCCCGGACCACGTCCTGGAACACGTCGTCGTCGCCCAGGCCGCCGTCCTTCAGCACCTCGGCGCGATAGTCGGCGTTGGGACCGATCACGATCGTGTCGCCGTCCTTGTCGGACTCGAGCACGGCGGCGTCGGGGCCGGCCAGGTCGCGCAGCTTGTCGAGCACGCCCTCGATCTCGTCGGGGTCGCCCTGGATCTTGATCGCGACGGGGATGTCCGAGCCGTCCTCCGAGCCGAAGAACGCCTCCGGGTCGAAGTCGGAGCCCAGCACCACCGCCGCCGAGTCACCGGCCAGCGTCTCGGCGTCGCCGGGCAGGTCGAGCCCGGTCATGTCGGACAGCTCGGCCATCAGCTCGTCGGCGTCGCTGCCCGTGTAGGGGGCGACGTAGTCGACGAGGTCGCCGAACCAGCCGTCGGCGAAGCCGAGGCCGTACACGGCACCGGTGTCGGCCGGCAGCGACTGGACCACGTCGGCGGTCGCGCCGGAGGCGGACAGGCCGGGAATGCCGATGCCGGCGTCGCCGGCGGTCTCCAGCTCGATCGCGCCGTCGTCGAACCGGACGGTGACCGCCAGGCCCCCGAAGTCCCGGAGCTTCTTCTCGAGGTCAGCGGAGATGTCGGGGCCGGACGGGTCGCCGCAGTCGGGGCCGACGTGTCGTCGCGAGCCGACGTCGTCCGAGCCGACGTCGTCCGAGCCGACGTCGTCGGCCGTCCCGATCCGGCGTCGCTCGGCAGCTCCATCGAGCAGGCGTAGTCGTCGACCATGCCGAGCGGGAAGCCGAACATCGAGTCGGCGTGGTCGGCGAAGTAGTCGCCCGCCTCCGGCCCGGCGTAGAGCGTGACCACGCCGGGGTCGCCGGCCTCACCGGTCCACTTCTTGAAGTCGTCGTCGTCGGCCAGGGAGCCCTTCTCGGTGGCCTCGACGACCTTCTCGGCGATGTCCGAGGACTCGGCCAGGACCGCCCAGTCGCCGTTGATCGCCCAGCCGAGGTCGTCGGAGTCGTCGCAGGCCTTGATCTTGTCGAGGCCCGCGTCCGCCTGGTCGGCGTCCTTGACCTGCAGCACGATCACCGGGTCCGGGTCCTCGCCGCCGACGTCGACCGCGGCGAAGGCCGCCCGGTCGCCCAGCCACGGCTCGATGTCGTCGCCGTAGTCGAGCCCCTCGCAGTCCGCCTCGTCCTGGATCCTGTCGAAGATGGCCTTGCGGATGTCGTCGTCGGTGTCGATGCCGACCTCGTCCTCGAAGGCCGGGAACTTGTTGAGCGTCCGCAGCGCCTCGATCTTCTGGCCGCCGCTCGGGTCGAGGTCGATGCTCGCGTAGCCCAGAGTGGCGGCGGGGAGTGCCTCGGCGGGCTGCGGTCCGGTGCTGAGGAAGCCGTACGCCGCCCACGCGCCGACGGAGACCGCGGCGAGGCCGACGACCCCGCCGCCGACCAGCAGCCCCTTCCTCAGCCGGCTGGACCCGGTGCGGGGCTCCCCCGGCACGGGTGCGCCGCCGCCGCTCTCGAGGTACTCCGGCGGCCCGCTGGGCGGACCGCTGGGCGGACCGCTGGGCGGACCGCTCGGCGGACCGCTCGGGGGCCCGGCCGGCGGCGGCGGTGGCGGCGGTGGGAGCGTGCTGGACAAGGGGTCCTCCGAGGGTGACGTCTGCCAGGGGCGAGCGAGCTGCTCGCGGGTGAGACGGCGGGAGCCTACCTTCGGGTTCCGGTCCGGGACCGGCGATCGGCTCAACCCTGGGGCGGCGGGTCCGCACGCTCGGGAACCGGCGGAGCCGGTTCGGCCGGCAGGTCGGTCGGGGTCCGCGTCACCGAGACGGCGTACACCACGGCCAGGCCCACCAGGCCCCCGAAGGTGAAGGCACCGCGCGGCGGCCACCCCCGCACCAGGAGCGCGCCCTTCAGCTCGGTGCCGTCGGTGGTGGTCCTGGCCAGCACGTGCGGGTCGGGCGGGCTGAGGTGGGTGCCCACCCGCAGCATGAGGTACGCCGCGAGCACCGAGCCGATGACCACGGCGGCCAGGGTGACCAGCTCGGAGCGGTGCAGCAGCCACGCGGCCAGGGCACCCAGGACCAGCCCGGCGAGGACCGAGATGCTGACGTACCAGGCGACGCCGGCGAACTCGGCGCGGAGCCCGGCCTCGCCGGTGTACCACTGACCGCCGGAGACGGCGCCCTTCGGGGCGTCCCAGAGGTGGAACCAGAGCCACCCGCACAGCGCGCCCACCCCGGCGAAGACCACCACGATCAGGAGCCCCTGCAGGCCGGCGACCAGCCAGGCCGGGTGCCCGGGGGGCTCCGGTGCCGACTCGAGCGGCTCGGGCGTGGCTACGGTGGTCAGCCCGTCAGACATCCCGGACCCAGCAGCTGCTTGAGGTCCGCGAACAGCGCCGGGCTCGGGGTGACCCGGAGCCGGTCGTCGAGGCGCATGACCTTGGTGGCGTCACGCGTCAAGAGTCGCAGCCGCACCTCGGTGACCCCCGGGTGGGTGCCGAGGACGTCGCGGAGCTGGGCCACGACGGGGCCGGTGCAGCGGGTGGACGGGAGGCTGATCACGACCGGTCCGCTGGGTCCGTCGGACAGGTCGGGGACGCTCACCTCCTGCCCGACGATCTCGGGCTGGTCCTTGCTCCGCGAGAGCTTGCCCTTGACGGTGAGGATGGCGTCCTCGACGAGGAGGGTGCTGGCCAGCTGGTAGGCGCTCGGGAACAGCAGCACGTCGATCGCACCCTCGAGGTCCTCGAGGGAGATCATCGCCCAGGAGTCGCCGCGCTTGGTGATCTTGCGCTGCACCGAGGTGACCAGGCCGCTGACCGTCACCGAGGTGCCGTCGGCGCGCTCCTCGTCGAGCAGCAGCTGGCCCACGGTGCAGTCGCTGCTCGAGGCGAGGACGTGCTCGAGCCCGAGGAGCGGGTGGTCGGAGACGTAGAGGCCGAGCATGTCGCGCTCGTGGCCGAGCAGCGTGGTCTTGTCCCACTCCTCGATCTCCTCGGGGATGGTGACCGAGACACCGAAGCCGCTGCTGGTGTCGTCGATGCCCCCGAAGAGCGAGTCCTGCCCGATCGCCTCGTTGCGCTTGATGTCGACGTACTGGTCCACCGCCTGCTCGTGGATGGCGACCAGCGCCCGCCGCTTGTGCTTCATGTCGTCGAAGGCGCCGGCCTTG
Organism: uncultured Actinomycetota bacterium; assembly: GCA_963791175.1. GTDB lineage: Bacteria > Actinomycetota > Actinomycetes > Propionibacteriales > Nocardioidaceae > Nocardioides. The sequence continues at coordinate 1,429,438 of CAWBRC010000001.1, read as the reverse complement.
ACCAGCGACTCGACCACGCGCTTGTTGCACACCAGCGCGGGGACCTTCTCGAGGAAGTCGTTGAAGTCGACGTAGCGGCCCTTCTCACCCCGAGCGACGACGATGCCCTCGACGACGTTGCTGCCGACGTTCCTGATCGCGGTGAGCCCGAAGCGGATGTCGTTGCCGACCGGCGTGAAGTTGGCCGAGGACTCGTTGACGTCGGGCGGGAGCACCTGGATCTTCATCCGGCGGCACTCGTTGAGGTAGATCGCGGACTTGTCCTTGTCGTCCCTGACCGAGGTGAGCAGCGCCGCCATGTACTCGGGGCCGTAGTGGTGCTTGAGGTAGGCGGTCCAGTAGGAGATGAGGCCGTACGCCGCGGTGTGCGCCTTGTTGAAGGCGTAGTCGGAGAACGGCACGAGGGTCTCCCACAGCGCCTTGATCGCCGCGTCGCCGTAGCCGTTGGCCTTCATGCCGTCGGAGAAGGGGACGTACTCGGCGTCGAGGATCTCCTTCTTCTTCTTGCCCATCGCCCGGCGCAGCAGGTCCGCCTGGCCGAGCGTGTAGCCCGCCAGCTTCTGGGCCACGGCCATGACCTGCTCCTGGTAGACGATCAGGCCGTAGGTGGAGCCCAGGATCTCGCGCAGCGGCTCCTCCAGCTCGGGGTGGATCGGCCGGATCTCCTGCTTGCCGTTCTTGCGCAGGGCGTAGTTGGTGTGCGAGTCGACGCCCATCGGGCCGGGCCGGTAGAGGGCCAGCACCGCCGAGATGTCCTCGAAGTTGTCGGGGCGCATCAGCCGCAGCAGGGCGCGCATCGGGCCGCCGTCGAGCTGGAAGATGCCGAGGGTGTGGCCGGTGCCGAGCAGCTTGTACGACGGCTCGTCGTCGAGCGGGAGGTCCTCGAGGACGAGGTCCTCGCCGCGGTTGGCCTTGATGTTGGCCAGCGCGTCGTCGAGGACCGTGAGGTTGCGCAGCCCCAGGAAGTCCATCTTGATGAGGCCGAGGTTCTCGCAGGTCGGGTAGTCGAACTGCGTGATCATCGCGCCGTCGGCCGGCCGCTTGAGCAGCGGGATCACGTCGATGAGCGGCTCGCTCGACATGATCACGCCCGCGGCGTGCACACCCCACTGACGCTTGAGGCCCTCGATCCCCATCGCGGTGTCGACGACCTTCTTGACGTCGCCGTCGGACTCGTAGAGGCCGCGGAACTCCCCGCCCTCGCCGAACCGCTTGTGCTCGGGGTTGAAGATCTCCTTGAGCGGGATGTCCTTGCCCATCACCGCGGCCGGCATCGCCTTGGTGATCCGGTCGCCCATCGCGAACGGGTAGCCGAGGATCCGGCTGGAGTCCTTCACCGCCTGCTTGGCCTTGATCGTGCCGTAGGTGACGATCATCGAGACCCGGTCGTCGCCGTACTTCTCGGTGACGTACCTGATGACCTCGCCGCGCCGACGCTCGTCGAAGTCGATGTCGAAGTCGGGCATCGAGACGCGGTCGGGGTTGAGGAACCGCTCGAAGATCAGGCCGTGGACCAAGGGGTCGAGGTCGGTGATCCGCATGGCGTAGGCGACCATCGAGCCCGCGCCGGAGCCGCGGCCCGGACCGACCCGGATGCCGTTGTCCTTGGCCCAGTTGATGAAGTCGGCGACCACGAGGAAGTAGCCGGCGAAGCCCATCGAGGTGATGACGCCGATCTCGAACTCGGCCTGCTTGCGGACCTCGTCGGGCACCCCGCCGGGGTAGCGGACGGAGAGTCCGTGCTCGACCTCCTTGACCAGCCAGGAGTCCTCGCTCTCGCCGTCCGGGCAGGGGAAGCGCGGCATGTACTTGCCGACGCTCTCGCTGAACCGGACGTCGACCCGCTCGGCGATGAGCAGGGTGTTGTCGCAGGCCTCGGGCAGGTCTCGCCAGATCTCGCGCATCTCGGCGGCGGACTTGAGGTAGTAGCCGTCGCCGTTGAACGCGAACCGCTGACCGGGGCCGTCGCCGGCCGGGATGTCCATCGTCGAGCCGGAGTTGATGCAGAGCAGGTGCTCCTGGCTCGGCGCGTCCTCGCGCATGACGTAGTGGGAGTCGTTGGTGGCCAGCAGCGGGATCTGCAGGTCCTTCGCCAGCCGGAGCAGCCCGTCGCGCACCCGGGTCTCGATGGGCAGGCCGTGGTCCATCAGCTCGAGGAAGTAGCTCTCCCGGCCGAGGATGTCCTGGTAGTCGGCCGCCACCTGGCGGGCCGCGTCGTAGTTGCCGTAGCGCAGGTGGACCTGCACCTCGCCCGACGGGCAGCCCGTCGTACCGATCAGCCCCTGGCTGTGCTGGGCCAGCAGCTCCCGGTCCGCGCGCGGCTGCTTGAAGAAGCCGTCGCGCCAGGCGCCCGTGGTGAGCCGGAAGAGGTTGTGCATCCCCTCGGTCGACTCGCTGAGCAGGGTCATGTGGGTGTAGGCACCGCGGGCGCTGACGTCGTCGGACCCGCCGTCGTAGAAGTTGACGCCCTTGCGCTCGAACCGGCTGATGCTGGGGGTGAAGTAGGCCTCGATGCCGATGATCGGCTTGACCCCGGCCGCGGTGGCCAACTTGTAGAACTCGTAGGCGCCGAACACGTTGCCGTGGTCGGTCATCGCCACCGCCGGCATCCCCAGCTCGGCGGCCCGCTGGGTCAGCTCGGTCAACCGCGCGGCACCGTCGAGCATGGAGTACTCGGTGTGCACATGGAGGTGGACGAACGAGTCCTGGCCGGGCATGGGAACGGCGACTCCTCACCGGTCATCGGGGCGTGCGAACAACAGGGCCGACGCGGGACGCCGATGCTCCTGGGGGAAGGGCCTCAGCCTACGACGCGTCGGGGGTCACCATGACATCCCGCGCCGACAGTCCCGGGGATCGGGCCGGTTTCGCGTCGAGAAGCCCCATCGGCACGTTTTCCACTGTGGAGAACCTGCTTTCAGGGCTTCTCGATCGTCCCGTCCGCGGCGTCCAGGCTCTCGGTGATGATGGCGTGCACGATGCGGGTCAACCGGTCGGCGCCGAGGGACGGTGCGCGGCGGGCCAGGGCCCGGGCGATCTCCTGCTCGCGGTCGAGGTCGCGCTCGGTGGAGCCCTTGACCTGCTGGGCGGCGCGGGTCAGCGCGGAGCGGCGGTTGAGCAGGTCACCGAGGTCGGCGTCGACGGCGTCGATGAGCCGGCGGTAGAACGCGAGCGGGTCCGGACCGGGCCAGGCCATCCGCACGTCCGGCGCCTTCTCCTCGTTGGCCGCCCCGTCGGTGCGCTCGAGGTCGACCAGCCCCCGGGCGCGATAGAAGGCGCGGGCCGGCTCGTTGGACTCGAAGACCCAGAGACAGAACCCGGTCGGCCGCTGCGCCTTGACCACGTCGAGCAGCGCTGAGCCCACGCCGCTGCCCTGGGCGGACGGCTCGACGTACAGGTCGTCGAGCCAGATGTCGTCGAACCGCGCGTACCCGAGCAGGGACTCGCCGTGCGCGACCCAGACCGCGAACGTCGAGAGGTCCCAGCCGGCGACCCATGCCCGGGCCTCGTGGGGCGGGTGGATGCCGTGCGGCATCGCCGGGTACGCCGCCTCGCGGGCCCGGATGTGCAGCTCGGCGATGGCGGGCAGGTCGTCCGAGGTGGCGGGGCGCAGCTGGAGGTCAGTCGGCGGCACGGACCAGCTCCAACGCGCGGGCCAGGTCGTCGGGGTAGTCGGAGCGGTACTCGACGTACTCCCCCGTCTCCGGGTGCTCGAAGCCGAGCTGCACCGCGTGCAGCCACTGCCGCTCCAGCCCGAACCGCTTGGCCAGCGTCGGGTCTGCGCCGTAGGTCAGGTCGCCGACGCACGGGTGCTTGAGCGCGGCCATGTGCACCCGGATCTGGTGGGTGCGGCCGGTCTCGAGGTGCACCTCCAGCAGCGAGGCGAACCGGTGCGCCTCGAGCGTCGAGTAGTGCGTGACGCTGGGGCGGCCGTCGGCCATCACCGCGAACTTGTAGTCGGCCTTGGGGTGCCGGCCGATCGGGGCGTCGACGGTGCCCTCGAGCGGGTCCGGGTGCCCCTGGACCAGCGCGTGGTACAGCTTGTCGACGTCGCGGCGACGGAAGGCGTTCTTGAGCACCGAGTAGGCGTGCTCGGACTTGCAGATGACCATGACGCCCGACGTACCGACGTCGAGGCGCTGCACGATGCCCTGACGCTCGGAGGCGCCGCTGGTGGCGATCTTGAAACCGGCCGCGGCCAGGTGGCCGACCACCGTCGGCCCGGTCCAGCCGGGCGAGGGGTGCACGGCGACCCCGACCGGCTTGCTGATCACCACGATCGAGGGGTCGTCGTGGATGATCTGGATCCCCTCGACCTCCTCGGGTACGACGACCAGCGGGTCGACCTCGACGGGGATCGTCACGTCGAGGGTGGCGCCGGCCAGCACCCGATCGCTCTTGGCCGCGCCCGAGCCGTCCACGAGCACGAGGCCACGCGCGATGAGCTCGGCGGCGCGGGTGCGCGACAGGCCGAACATCTGCGCCATCGCGGCATCCACACGCTCGCCCGCGAGGCCGTCCGGCACCGGGAGGGTGCGGTGGTCGACGCCCTGGGTCACGACGCGGGGGTACCTGGCTCGTCGGTGCCGCGCTCGACCCGCGTGCCGTCCAGCCGGACGCCGCGGAAGACCTGCACCAGGATCAGTGCAGCCGCGACGTTGATGGCGATGTCGGCGACGTTGAAGACCGGCCAGCTCGGGAGCATCAGGAAGTCGACCACGTGCCCGCGTAGCGGCCCGGGCTCGCGGAGGAGCCGGTCGGTGAGGTTGCCGGCGATCCCGGCCAGGAGCAGCCCGAAGGCCACCGCCCACGCGACGCTGCGGATCCGGCGGCTCAGCCACAGGACCACCAGCACGGCGACGATGGCCAGGCAGGAGAACAGCTCGGTGTAGCCGGTGCCGGTGCTGAACGCCGCACCCGCGTTGCGGGTCAGGTGCAGGACCAGCAGGTCGCCGACCACCGCGTGGTCGGGCTGCCCGGTGAGCCGGTCCACGGCCAGCCACTTGGTCAGCTGGTCGGCGGCGTACAGCGAGGCGAAGACCGCGACGAGGATGACCCGGACGAGGACGAGCGAGGGGCGGTGGCCGCTCTCGGTCAGGCTGGAGTCGTCGTGACTCAGCGACGTTCCTCGCGCTGCTTGCATGTCATGCACAGTGTGGCACGCGGGAAAGCCATCAACCGCATCTTGCCGATCGGCTCCCCGCACGACTCGCAGACGCCGTAGGTGCCGTCGTCGATGCGGGCCAGCGCCCGGTCGATCTGGTGGAGCTTGTCGCGCTCGCTGTTGAGGACGGTCAGCTCGTGGTCGCGCTCGAAGCTGGTCGCGCCCATGTCGGCCTGGTCCTGGCCGGCGCCGTCGCCCGGGTCGCGCATCAGCCCGGTGAGCTCCGAGGACTGCGCCCGGATGAAGCTGAGGCTGTGCTCGCGCTGCTCGTGCAGCTCCTTGAGCACCACCTTGAGCTCGGCCTTGGTCCACTTCTCCTCGCCCGCCTTGACCACCAGCGCGCTGACCGAGGCCTTGCGCGCCGCGGGCGCCTTCTTCAGCGGGGCGGCGGCCTTGGTGGCCGCGGCCGGGGCCTTGGTGGCCGGGGCCTTGGTGGCCGGGGCCTTGGTGGCCGGGGCCCCTTCTTCGCCGGAGCCTTCTTGGCCGGCGCCGCCTTCTTCGCCGGGAGTCTTCTTGGCCGGCGCCGCCTTCTTCGCCGGCGCCGCCTTCTTGGCCGGAGCCTTCTTCGCCGGAGCGGCCTTCTTGGCCGGAGCCTTCGCGGGAGCCTTCTTCGCCGGAGCCGCCTTCTTGGCCGGAGCCGCCTTCTTGGCCGGCGCCGCCTTCTTGGCCGGCGCCGCCTTCTTGGCCGGAGCCGCCTTCTTGGCCGGAGCCGCCTTCTTGGCCGGCGCCGCCTTCTTGGCCGGCGCCGCCTTCTTGGCCGGCGCCGCCTTCTTGGCCGGCGCCGCCTTCTTGGCCGGCGCCGCCTTCTTGGCCGGTGCGGCCTTCTTCGCGGGAGTCTTCTTGGCCGGCGCCGCCTTCTTCGCGGGCGCCGCCTTCTTCGCGGGAGCCGCCTTCTTGGCCGGAGCGTTCTTCGCCGGAGCGTTCTTCGCCGGAGCGGCCTTCTTGGCCGGAGCCTTCGCGGGAGCCTTCTTCGCCGGAGCGGCCTTCTGGGCCGGAGCCGCCTTCTTCGCGGGGGCGGCCTTCTTGGCCGTCGCCGCCTTCTTGGCCGCGGTCTTCTTGCCGGTGGTGGCCGCCGCGCTCGTCGCCTTCTTCGCCGTACGACCGAGAGCCTTGCGGGCGGCGGTGGCCGTCCGTCCGGCGAGAGAACGGGTGCTGGTGCGCGCCATCGAGCGGGGCCTTCCTGGCTGCCTGGGCCGTGGGGATGATCACGGCTGCTGGCCGGAACCGTAGCGGCTCAGACCGCGCGTTCCAAACAGGCGCGCTCAACTGGCGGGCAGACGACTCAAACGTTTACGTCCTCGGAAGGCGCAGGTCAGGGCCGTCCAGTCCACCCGGGCACCTGGTGCCCGAGGGGCTCAGACCTCGTCCTCGCCGAGGATCGAGCGCAGTCGCTTGGGAGCCGGCGGCTCGTCGCTGGACACCGCGGGCGACTCCCCGGGGCCCGAGAGCGCCTCGAGCTGCTGGGTGAAGTAGCTCTTGAGGCGGGAGCGGTACTCGCGCTCGAAGGCGCGCAGCGTCTCGACCTCGCTGTTGAGCTTGTCGCGCTCGCGCTCGAGCTCGCCGAACATCTGCTGGCGGCGCTCGGCGGTCTCGGAGTCGAGCATCTGGGCGCGGGTGCGGGCGTCGGACTCGAGGCGGTCGGCCTTGATCTTGGACTCGGACTCGAGCCGCTCGGACTTGGTGCGGGCCTCGCCGATGATCTTGTCGGCCTCGTCCTTGGCCTGTTCCACGAGCTCGTCGGCGTTGCGCGTGGCGATCTCGAGCAGCCGGGCCGCGGCGTTGGACGCCTCGGGGACCGTCTCCACCCGGATGGTCTGCGGCGCCTCGGGAGTCACCGGGGCGGCGGCCACGGGCTCGGGCGCCGGGGGCGGGGTGGGCTCGGGGGCGGGCGCGGGCTCCTGGATCGCCGGCGTCTGCGCCGTGGGCGGGTTGTCCTGGAAGGAGCCACCGCCGGTCTGCGCCGCGGACAGCTTCGCGCGGAGGTCGTCGTTCTCCTTGGTCAGCCGGGCCAGCTCGGCCTCGACCTCGTCGAGGAACTGGTCGACCTCGCCCATGTCGTAGCCCTCGCGGAGCCGGACAGGCGTGAAGCGCTTGTTACTCACGTCCTCAGGCGTCAGCGGCATAGTCCCACCCATTCATCTGTGTCGAGGTTCTTCGACGTCGTCTTGCTCCGGTGCGACGTGCGACCGGGTAAGTCTTCTCCCGGAACTGTAGCGCCTGTCATGGGGCTGGTGTGACAGGTGCTTCGAACCGGCTGGCTTTTCGCTCGGCGGGCCTCGCAGCTCAGAGGAACCCACCCACGACGTAGAGCAGCATGTAGGCCACGATCATCACGATGATGAACGACAGGTCGATGGCGATCGTGCCGATCCGCAGCGGCGGGATGACCTTGCGCAGCGCCTTGATCGGCGGGTCGGTCGCCGAGTAGACGATCTCCAGCACGACGAGCAGGAAGCCGGTCGGCGACCAGTTGCGCGCGAAGACCTGGACCCAGTCCACCACGAAGCGGATCCACATGAGCGCGATGAAGATCCACAGCGCGATGTGGATGAGCGAGAGGACGGGCTGCACGCGACGATCATGCCGGGTCGCCCAACCTCGGTCCGCATCGGCGCACCGATCGGGTCAGCCGAGCGTGCTGACCTCGCCAGGTCAGCTCTGGTTGAAGAAGCCGTCCTCGGCCATCCGGACCTTGTCCTCGGCGGCCACCGAGACGTTCGGCGGGGAGAGCAGGAACACCTTGCTGGTGACCCGCTCGATCGAGCCGCGCGTGGCGAAGATGAGTCCGGCGGCGAAGTCGACGAGCCGCTTGGCGTCGTTGTCGTCCATGTCGGAGAGGTTCATGATCACCGGCGTGCCGTCGCGGTAGTTCTCGCCCACGGTGCGCGCCTCGTTGTAGGTGCGCGGGTGCAGCGTCGTGATCCGCGACAGCTCGGCCACCCGGGGCCGGGGGGCGGTGACGGTCGGTGCACCACCACGTCGGTGCTCGTCGAGGTGGGCGACCGTGCCGGCCTGCCGCGCCTCCTTGAGCTCACGGCGCGACGGCTTCGCGACGGCGACCGGGCTGGTCTCGTCGGCGTAGTGGCGCTCGTAGGTCTCGTCGTACGACGCGTCGTCCAGCGCGTACTCGTCGTCGTAACGGCCGGTGTCCTCGAGCAGGCCGAGGTACTCGCCGATCCTGCGCATCGCGCCGCTCATGGTTGTTGCCTTCCGGGTCCGGCAACCCCGTCTCCGGGGTCGCGCCATCCTGCTTTGGACACTACAAGTTCTGGGGCCTCGAACCGAGGACCGCGGAGCCGACGCGCACGTGTGTCGCGCCGGCCCGGATCGCCTCCTCGAGGTCGCTGCTCATCCCGGCCGAGAGCCGGTCCGCGCGCGGGTGCCGGGTGAGGAACTCCGTGCGCACGTCGGCCAGCCGGCCGAACGCGGCGGCGGGGTCCTCCCCCAGCGGCGCCACGGCCATCAGCCCGCGCAGCTCCAGCCCGCCGGCCTCCACCACCGCCGCGGCGAGGTCGTCGAGCTCGGCCGGGTCGGCGCCCGACCGCTGGTCGCGCCCGGGCGGGTCGAGCGAGACCTGGAGGAGCACCTCGACGGGGCGGTCGCGCAGGTGCGCTCCCCGCGAGAGCGGCGCGACGAGCTTGCGCCGGTCGACGGACTCCACCACGTCGGCGTACGCCGCGACGGCGGCCGCCTTGTTGCTCTGCAGCCCGCCGATGAAGTGCCAGCTGAGGTCGAGGTCGGCGCACTCGGCCGCCTTCGCCTCGGCCTCCTGGTGTCGGTTCTCGCCGACGTCCCTCACGCCGAGCTCGGCCAGGATCCGGACGTCGGTGGCGGGGAAGAACTTGGTCACCACGACCAGGCGGACCTCGCCGGCGTCCCGATCGGCGTCGGCGCACGCGCCGGCGATCCGATCGCGCACCCGCGCCAGCCCGGCCGCGATCTCGTCGTGCCGGGTCACGGGATCCACACCAGGCCCGCCAGGCGGCCGGAGCCGGCGCCGTCGCGACGGTAGGAGTGGAGCTGCTCGTCCTCGAGCGTGCAGCGGTCGACGAGCACGGCGGGTACGCCGGCCGCGGCCAGCTGGGCCGCGACGCCCGCGCCCAGGTCGAGGGCCGGGGTCCCCCACGACGTCTCGGACCGGGTGGCCGGCACCACCGCCGCCACCTGGTCGCGCAGCTGCGCGGGCACCTCGTAGCACCGGCCGCACACGTGCGGACCGATCCACGCCGTGATGTCGCCGGCGCCGAGCGACCGCATCCGGGCGACCGTCTTGCCGGTCACGTCGAGCGTCGTACCGATCCGGCCGGAGTGCACCGCGCCCACCACCCCGGCCACGGGGTCGGCGAGCAGCACCGGCACGCAGTCGGCGACGCGGATCATCAGGCCGAGCCCGCGGCGGGAGGTGACGAGCGCGTCGGCGCTGGGCACGTCGTCGCTCGGCCCGGTCGCGGGGTCGTCGACGACGTGCACGACCTCGTCGCCGTGCACCTGCGAGACGCGGGCGAAGGTGACCCCGGCCCGCTCGACGACGGCGGCGAGGTCGGCCGCGAACCCGGGGCGCCGGCCCTGGAGGTCGACGGAGGCGTCGGTGAACGCGACCTCGACCCGGACCCCACCTGGGGAGTCCGGGTCGACGGTCTCGCGGAAGGAGTACACGCTCCTCTTTGTACCTACTTCAGGAAGTCGGGCACGTCCAGGTCGTCGTCGTCGAACTGCATCGGCTTCGGCGCCTGGCGCGGGGCGGTGGCGGAGTCGGGCGTGGTCGAGGTGGAGGGCACCGGCGTGCTGGCGCCGGCGGTGACCTTCTCCTTGTCGTCGCGCTGGGCCTTCACCGCGGCGGCCGCGGCCCGGGTCTCGGCCTGGGTCTGCTGCGGCTGGGGCTTGCGCAGCGTCGAGCCCTCGTGGGCGCGCTTGGGCATGCCGCCGTCGAAGCCGGCCGCGATCACGGTGACCCGGACCTCGTCGCCGAGCGCGTCGTCGATCGTGGCGCCGAAGATGATGTTCGCCTCGGGGTGCACGGCGTCGGCCACCAGCGCGGCCGCCTCGTTGATCTCGAACAGGCCGAGGTCGGAGCCGCCGGCGATCGAGAGCAGCACGCCGTGCGCGCCGTCGATGGAGGCCTCGAGGAGCGGGCTGGAGACGGCCATCTCGGCCGCCGCGACCGAGCGGTCCTCGCCGCGGGCCGAGCCGATGCCCATCAGCGCGGAGCCGGCGTTGGCCATCACCGACTTGACGTCGGCGAAGTCGAGGTTGATCAGGCCGGGCGTGGTGATGAGGTCGGTGATGCCGCTGACGCCCTGGAGGAGCACCTGGTCGGCCTGCTTGAAGGCGTCGAGGACGGAGACGTTGCGGTCGGAGATGGAGAGGAGGCGGTCGTTGGGGATGACGATGAGGGTGTCGACCTCCTCGCGGAGGTTCGCGATCCCCTCCTCGGCGGAGTTGGCGCGCCGCCGGCCCTCGAACGCGAACGGGCGGGTGACCACACCGATGGTCAGCGCCCCCAGCGAGCGGGCGATCCGCGCGACGACCGGCGCGCCGCCGGTGCCGGTGCCACCGCCCTCGCCGGCGGTCACGAAGACCATGTCGGCCCCCTTGAGGACCTCCTCGATCTCGTCCGAGTGGTCGTCGGCGGCCTGCTGGCCGACGTCGGGGTTGGCGCCGGCGCCGAGACCGCGGGTGAGCTCGCGGCCGATGTCGAGCTTGACGTCCGCGTCGCTCATGAGCAGGGCCTGGGCGTCGGTGTTGATCGCGATGAACTCGACCCCCTTGAGGCCGACCTCGATCATCCGGTTGACGGCGTTGACGCCGCCGCCGCCGATGCCCACGACCTTGATGATCGCGAGGTAGTTCTGCGCTGCTGCCACGACTGTTCCCTTCTCCCGGCCGACCCTCCGGCTGAACCATCACCCTCAGGCTGAGGGTTATAGTTATGTCAACCTCTCGGTGCCCATGACAGTAAGGACGCGTGGCGTCCCCGTTGCGCAGACACGCGGGGGCGTGTCGACAAACTCGGCCGACCCGTCGTTACTGCTCACGAGTAACGACGGGTCGGCGTCAGCGGGTGGTCGGCTTCGAGGGCACCGAGACGTCGTACACCTGCGCCTGGACGGTGGCGAGCAGGGTCGCGAGCACCTCGGCCTTGGTGGCCGACTCGTCCGCGCTCCCCCAGATCACCTCGCGGCCGTCCTTGAGCACCAGCGAGATCTTGTCGACCGACGACACCTGCACGTGGTCGACGATGAGGGTGAGCTCCGGGGGCAGCGCCGAGACGACCTCGGCGGCCTCCTTGAGCGCGTCGGAGGTGGTGCCCGACGTGGTGACCACGCGCGGCAGCCCGGGCGGCGCGGTCTTGTAGTCGCGGAAGACGACGCCGTCCTCGTCCATGCCGCGCAGCCGGTCCCCGATCTCGACGACGGCGATCGGGGTGCGCTCCTCGATCGAGACCAGGATCCCGTGCGGCCACTGCCGGGTGACCGAGACCGACCGGACCACGGCCAGCGCCCCGATCCGGCGCTCGGCGGTGTCGAGGTCGACGCTGATCATCGGCTCGCCGACGTCGATGCCCGAGCGGGTCCGGATGTCGGAGGCCTCGACGGTCTCCGCCCCGCTCACGTCGACGTCCTCGACGGCCAGCCACGTCGAGAACCACAGCGCGTAGACGCCGACGCCCACCAGCGCGAGCACCAGCACCAGGGCGAGCAGCGGGCGCCAGGCCAGCCACCGGCGCCGCCACTGCCGGCGCGCGAACCGCTTCCGGCTCCGCCGGGTGGCCTTGTCGATGGTGGCGGCCTCGTCGCTGGACGAGCGCCGCAGGCTAGGCATCCGCACCGCCGAGCAGGGCCAGCACCTGCGGCCCGAGCTCGGTGACGCTGCCGGCGCCGAGGGTGAGCACCAGGTCGCCCGGGCGGGCGCGCGCGACCAGCGCGGCGGGGACGTCGGCCAGGTCGGGCACGAACGCCACCCGCTCGGGCGGCAGGGGCACGGCGTCCGCGACGAGCGCGCCGGTGACCTCGGCGTCGGCGTCCTCGCGGGCCAGGTAGACGTCGCAGACCACGACCTCGTCGGCCGCGCCGAGCGCCCGGCCCATGGCGGGGCCGAACGCGCGGGTCCGCGAGACGAGGTGCGGCTGGAAGGCGACCACCACGCGACCGGCGCCGGCCAACGCCCGGGCCGCGGCCAGGTCGCCGGCGATCTCGGTCGGGTGGTGGGCGTAGCTGTCGTAGACCCGCACTCCCCCGGCCTCGCCCTTGCGCTCCATCCGCCGCTTGGTCCCGCCGTACGACGCGATGCCCCGCCGCAGGTCCGCGTCGGCGAAGCCGAGGGCCCGCCCGGCGGCGAGCGCCAGCAGCGCGTCGGCGAGGAAGTGCTCTCCGGGCGACCAGAGCTCGACGCCCTCGAGGTCGGCAGGAGTCACGTCGGCCGGCCCCCGCGTCGAGACGGTGACGACCCGCCGGTCGGTCGAGGCAGCCAGTGCGGCCGCCCCCGGGTCGTCGGCGCACATCGCGAGGAAGCCCGCGGGGTCGACGGTCTTGGCGAAGTCGTCGAAGGCGCGAGCGTACGCGTCCTCCGACTCCCAGTGGTCGAGGTGGTCGGCCTCGACGTTGGTCACGACCGCGGCGTACGGCGCGTAGTGGAGGAACGCGCCGTCGCTCTCGTCGGCCTCGGCCACGAAGAGCTCGCCCGTGCCCTCGGCGGCGTTGACGCCGGTGGCGGCGAGCTCGCCGCCGATGGTGTACGTCGGGTCGGCGCCGGCGGCCTGGAGGGCCACGGTGAGCAGCGAGGTGGTCGTGGTCTTGCCGTGGGTGCCGGCGACCGCGACCACGCGCCGCCCCTGCATGAGGGCGGCCATGGCGGCCGCCCGGGACAGGACGGTGAGGCCGCGCCGGGTCGCCTCGGCGTACTCCGGGTTGTCGGGCTTCACCGCCGCCGTCACCACGACCGTGTCGCCCGCGTCGAGGTCGTCGAGGTGGTGCGGGTCGTGACCGACGTGCACCTCGGCGCCGAGGGCGACGAGTGCGTCGAGCGTCGGCGAGGCCACGCCGTCGCTGCCGCTGACGCGGGCCCCGCGAGCGAGGAGCAGCCGCGCGATGCCGGACAGGCCCGCACCGCCGATCCCGACGAGGTGCACCCGCTCGAGGGTCACCGGGCCGTCTCCAGCACGATCCGGGCGAGCTTCTCGTCGGCGTCGCGCGGGATCAGCGCCGAGGCCGCGGCCCCCATCGCCGCCAGCCGGTCGCGGTCCGAGATGAGGCCGGGAACGTGCGCCGTCACCCACGACGCGGTGAAGTCGCCGTCGAGCACCGACACCGCTCCCCCGGCATCCGCGAGCCGCTGCGCGTGCAGCACCTGCTCGCCGTTGCCGATCGGCAGCGGCACGAAGACCGCCGGCAGGCCGACCGCCGCGGCCTCGGTCACGCTCGAGGCGCCGGCCCGGCAGACCATGAGGTCCGCGGCCGCGAGGGCGTAGTCCATCCGGTCGACGAACCCGATTGGGACGTACGTCGGCACGTCGGGCAGCGGCACCACGTCGTTGCGCGGGCCGACGACGTGCAGCACCTGCACGCCGGCCTCCCCCAGCGCACGGGCGGCGCCGGAGATCGCGGTGTTGACGTTGCGGGCACCCTGCGAGCCCCCGGTGACCACGAGCGTCGGCAGCTCGGCGTCGAGGCCGAAGAAGGCCCGGGCCTCGGCGCGGACCGCGGCCCGGTCGAGGCGGGAGATCATGGTGCGGATCGGCAGACCGACGTACTCCGCGCCGGGCAGGTCGGTGTCGGGGAAGCTGACCGCGACCCGCCGCGCGATCCGGGCGCCGGCCTTGTTGGCCAGGCCGGGCAGCGCGTTCTGCTCGTGGACGACGATGGGCAGCTTGCGGCGCCGCGCGGCGAGGTAGGCGGGCATCGAGACGTACCCGCCGTAGCCGACCACCACGTCCGGCCGGACCCGGTCCAGCACCTCGACCGCGGCTCGGACCGCACCGCGGAGCCGACCCGGGACGCGCAGCAGGTCCATCGAGGGCCTGCGGGGCAGCGGGACCGGCGGCACCAGCTCGAGCGGGTAGCCGGCCTCGGGGACGACGCGGTTCTCCAGGCCCCGGGGCGTGCCGAGGCAGGTGATCTCCGCCGTGGGCTCGAGCCGGCGCAGGGCGTCGGCGGTCGCGAGCAGCGGGGAGGTGTGTCCGGCGGTACCGCCGCCGGCGAGGAGGATGCGCATCGGTGCACAGAGTAAGGAGTGCGCCGAGCGATCAGCGGGACCGAGGGGTCCGGCGCTGCGCCGAGAGCCCGGCGGAGCGGAGCTTGCGCCGCTGGGCCAGCGCCGCAGCGGCCTCGGGTTCCCGGCGCGCGAAGCCGACCAGGAGCCCCAGCGCGACCAGTGTCGGCACCAGGGAGGACCCACCGTAGGAGATCAGGGGCAGCGGGATCCCGATCACCGGGAGCATCGAGAGCACCATGCCGACGTTGATCATCATCTGGCCGACCAGCCACACGACCAGTCCGAACGTGGCGTAGCGCACGAACGGGTCGGCCGTGTGCCGCGCGACGCGGAGCGCCGCGAACGCGACGGTCAGGAACAGCGTGATCACCAGCATCGTGCCGGCCAGTCCGAGCTCCTCGCCGAGCACCGCGAAGATGAAGTCGGTGTGCGCCTCGGGCAGGTCGCCCCACTTCTGCTGGCTGGCGCCGATGCCCTCACCGAACACGCCGCCGGTCGAGAGGGCGAAGAGGCCGTGGGCCGGCTGCCAGCCGCGGTCGGCGTAGTCGGCGAACGGGTCGAGGAAGCTGGTCACCCGGCCGAGCCGCTCGGCGTTGGTCGTGACCAGGACCAGCAGCACGACGCCGGCGAACGAGAACAGCATCGTGAAGAAGCGGCCCGGCGCCCCGACCACCCAGAGCAGGCCGAAGAGCAGCGCGACCAGCACGAGCGCCGTACCGAGGTCGTTGCCGAAGACCACCAGGCCGGTGGCCAGCACCATGCCCGGCACCACCGGCACGATGATCTCGTGGGTGCTGTCGAGGCGACGCTCCTTGTTGGCGTAGATGTGCGCCGCCCAGATGACCAGGGCGAGCTTGGCGATCTCCGAGGGCTGGATCTGGACGGGACCGAGCGCCAGCCAGTTCTGGTTGCCGTTGATGCGCACACCGAGGAAGGCCGTGAGCAGGAGCAGGACGAGCGAGACCGAGAAGCCCGGGTAGGCCAGTCGCCGGATGAAGCGGTTCGGCAGCCGGCTCGCGACCCAGGCCAACGGCAGGCCGAGCGCGACCCACAAGAGCTGGCGCCGGATCACGGTGTAGGAGTCGTGGTCGTAGTGCTCGTAGGAGTACACGCTGCTCGCGCTCAGCACCATGATCAGGCCGATGGTGAGCAGCAGCGCCGAGGCGCCGATCAGCAGGTAGTACGACGTGAGCGGCCGGTCGAGGGCCGCGCGCAGGGCGCCGAACCACGTGCGCGGGCGGACCGGGGACTCGGTGGCCACGACGTGCGCGAGGCGCGGCCGCAGGGCGGAGAGCGGCGGGAGCTCGAAGCGGCGGTGCCGGGTGCGTTCGGGGTTGGCGGTGGTCATCGCTCCCCTCCCGAGCCTCGTCTAGGTCAGCCGCTCTCTCACCGCCGCCGCGAAGGCGTCCCCGCGGGCGGCGTAGTCGGTGAACTGGTCCATCGATGCGCAGCCCGGGGCGAGGAGCACCGTGTCCCCCGGCCGAGCGAGCTCGGCGGCGGCGGCCACGACGCGTCGCATCGGTCCTGCATCACCAGACGCTTGGTCACCTTCTGTCACAGAAGTCTCACCGGTCCCGACGACAACAACCGGCACATCCGGCGCGTGTCGCGCAAGTGCTGCGGCGATGACGTCGCGGTCGCGGCCGAGCAGCACGACGCCGCGCAGCCGGCCGGCCACGGTCCGGACCAGGTCGTCGAAGGACGCACCCTTGGCCAGCCCGCCGGCCACCCACACCACCGGGTCGTAGGCGAGCAGCGAGGCCAGCGCGGCGTGCGGGTTCGTCGCCTTGGAGTCGTCGACCCACGCGACGCCGTCCTGCTCGGCCACCAGCGCGATCCGGTGGCCGTCCGGCCGGAAGCCCCGGAGCCCGTCGCGCACCGCGGCCTGGCTGACGCCGTGCGCCCTCGCGAGCGCGGCCGCGGCCAGCGCGTTCTGGACCGTGTGCGGTGCGGGGCCGGAGGTGCCGGGAGCAGTCAGGTCGTCGAGGGTGCACAGCTCGGCAGCGCTGGTCTCGCGCTCCTCGACGAAGGCGCGGTCCGCGAGGATCTCCTCGACCACGCCGAGCATGCCGACGCCCGGCATCCCCAGCGTGAAGCCGACCGCCCGCGCGCCCTCGACCACGTCGGCCTCGCGGACCAGCTGTTCGGTGACCGGGTCGGCGACGTTGTAGACGCAGGCGCGCTGGACGTGCTCGTAGATGCGGCCCTTGTCCGCGGCGTACGCCGTCATGGAGCCGTACCAGTCGAGGTGGTCCTCGGCGACGTTGAGCACCGCGGCCGCCTGGGCGCTCAGCGAGGTCGTGTAGTGCAGCTGGAAGCTGGAGAGCTCGACCGCCAGGACGTCGTACGGCTCGGGGTCCATGACCGCCTCGACCAGGGGTAGCCCGACGTTGCCGGCCGCCACGCTGCGCAGCCCCGCCGCGCGCAGGATGGCGTCGAGCATCCGGACGGTCGTGGTCTTGCCGTTGGTGCCCGTGACCGCCAGCCACGGCGTCTCGTGGCTCGGGTCGCGGAGCCGCCAGGCCAGCTCGACCTCGCCCCAGATCGGTACGCCGCGGTCGCGGGCCTGGGCCAGCAGGGGCGCGTCCGGTCGCCAGCCCGGGGAGGTGACGAGCAGGTCCACGTCGTCGGGCAGCGTCGCGGTCGTCCCCTCCCCGAGGCGGATGCTGGCGCCGAGCACCTCGAGCAGCTCGGCCTTCTCCTCCTTGCCGTCCGGCCTCTCGTCGAGCGCGGTGACGGTCGCGCCGAGGTGGAGGAGGTTGTCGGCGGCGGCGAAGCCGGAGACGCCGAAGCCCGCGACGACCGCGCGCACGCCGTCCCAGGAGTCGTGCCGTCCGAGGCCGAGCGGGCTCACGGCCGACCACACAGGACAGACAAGCAACTTTCCTTGACCGTCCCGAAAGGCAAAGTAACTTTACTTTCCTTCCCGGTCGGCCCCGGCGCGAGAAGCAAAGTAACTTTGCTTTCCTTTCCGGTCATCCGATGCCCGAGACCCACTCGGCGTAGAACACGCCGAGCCCGGCGGCGACGCAGATGCCGCAGATGATCCAGAACCGGATCGTGACCGTGACCTGCTCCCACCCGAGCATCTCGAAGTGGTGGTGGATCGGCGCGATCCGGAACACCCGTCTGCCGGTGCCGGTCAACCGTTTGGTGACCTTGAAGGTGGTGACCTGGAGCATCACCGAGACGGTCTCGAGGACGAACAGGCCGCCGAGGATCACCAGCAGCAGCTCGGTGCGGGTGAGGACCGCGAGGCCCGCGACCGCGCCGCCCAGCGCCAGCGACCCGGTGTCGCCCATGAAGATCGCGGCCGGCGAGGCGTTCCACCACAGGAAGCCGAAGCACGCACCGGTGAGCGCGGCCGCCACCACCGCGAGGTCGAGCGGGTCGCGCACCGTGTAGCAGAGGCTCAAGTTGTCGGGGTCGAGGCTGTCGGAGGCGCAGGACTGGTTGTTCTGCCAGATGTTCACCAGCATGTAGGCGCCGAAGACCATCATCGAGGCGCCCGCGGCGAGCCCGTCGAGGCCGTCGGTGAGGTTCACGCCGTTGCTGGTCGCGGTGACGATGAGCCAGATCACCGCCATCACCACGACCGTGGGCAGCGCGAAGCTCTCCCAGTCGCGGATGAACGAGAGGTGCTTCGACGCGGGCGTGAGTCCGTTCTCGTCCTCCAGCCACGGCGACAGCGCCAGCCCGCCGAAGATCAGCGCGACGGCCGTCTGCCCGATCATCTTGGCCTTGCTCCGCAGCCCGAGGCTGCGCTGCTTGGCGATCTTGATGTAGTCGTCGAGGAAGCCGACGGCGCCGAGGCCCACGAAGAGGAAGAGGAGCAACAGCGCCGAGCCGGTCGGCGCGCTCATCGTGATCAGATTTGCGAGGAAGTAGCCACCCAGCGTCGCGAGGATGATGACGACGCCACCCATGGTCGGCGTGCCGAGCTTGGTGTGGTGGCTGGTCGGACCGTCGTCGCGGATCTGCTGGCCGAGGCCGAGCCGGCGGAACTGGTTGATCGCCACTCGGGTGCCCAGCAGGGAGACGAACAGCGCGAACGCACCGCTCAGCAGGATGGCTCTCATCCGCTCCCTCTCCTCGTCGGACCCGGACCGCTGGCTCATGATTCCGTACGCCGCGCCACAGTCCGAACCGCCCCGCCGTCGGTACCCCTCCGGGTCGCTGCTAGCGCGTCCCGAGCAGCTCCCGCACGACCTCGCGGTCGTCGAAGGGGTGCACCACGCCGCCCACCTCCTGCCCGGTCTCGTGCCCCTTGCCGGCCACCACCACGACGTCCCCCGGCCGCGCGCGGTCCAGGGCCAGGGCGATCGCCGCGCGGCGGTCGCCCTCCTCGAGCACCTCGGCCGGGCCGGGGCGGGCTCCGGCGAGCACGGCGGCGCGGATCGCCGCCGGGTCCTCGGTGCGCGGGTTGTCGTCGGTGACCACGAGGACGTCGGCCAGCCGGGCCGCGATCTCGCCCATGATCGGCCGCTTGCCCGGGTCGCGGTCGCCGCCGGCGCCGAGCACGACGATCAGCCGGCCCGCGGTGAGCGGCCGGAGGCTGTCGAGGGCGGCCTGGACGGCGTCCGGCTTGTGCGCGTAGTCGACGACCACGGTGAACGGCTGCCCGGCCTCCACCCGCTCGAACCGTCCCGGCACCCCACCGCCCGCCGCGATGCCGGCCGCCACCGCGGCCGGGTCGAGGCCCGCCTCCGCGCACGCGGCGACGGCAGCGAGCGCGTTGCTCACGTTGAAGGCACCCGGCAGCGGGACGCCGGCCTCGACGTCGACGCCGGGCCCGAGGACCCGGAACGTCGTGCCCTCGGTGCCGGGGCGGACGTCCGCGACGGTCCAGTCGGCCCCGGCGCCCGCGGCCGAGAACGTGCGGACCGGCAGCGCGGTCTCGCGCGCCAGCCGGCGGCCGTGCTCGTCGTCCGCCGAGACCAGCGCCAGGCGGGCCCGCTCGGGCGTGAACAGCGACGCCTTGGCCCGGTAGTAGTCCTCGACGTCGGCGTGGAAGTCGAGGTGGTCGCGGCCGAGGTTGAGGAAGACCGCGACGTCGAAGACCACGCCGTCGACCCGGCCCATGACCAGCGCGTGGCTGCTGACCTCCATCGCACAGGCGGCCACGTGGCGCTCGCGCATCAGCGCGAACAGCGCGTGCAGGTCCGGTGCCTCGGGCGTGGTCAGCGTGGTCTTCACCTCCTCCCCCGCGATCCGGGTGCCGACGGTGCCGATGACGCCGGCCCGTACGCCGGCCCGTTCGAGGCCGCCCTCGGCCAGCCGGGTGGTGGTGGTCTTGCCCTGGGTGCCGGTGACGCCGATCATCCGCATCGCGGCCGCGGGGTCGCCGTACACGTGGGCGGCCAGCCGGCCCAGCAGCCGGCGCGGCTCGGGCACCACGAGCAGGGGTACGCCGGCCGGCGCGTCGGCCGCGACGGCCGGGTCGGTGAGAAGGGCCACCGCACCGGCCCCGATCGCGTCGGCGGCGAAGGTCATGCCGTGCGCGCGCGAGCCGGGCAGCGCGGCGTACAGGTCGCCGGGGCGGGCCCGCTGGGAGCTGAGCGTGACGCCGGTGACGCACGGTCTCGAGGTCGCCGGTGGCGATGACGTCGTACCCCTGGGCGCGCAGCCACTCCGCGACCGCGGCCAGCGGCGTCTCGGGTGGCCGGCTCGGCCGGGTCTGCGCGCTCACCATCGGGTGAGGTCTACCACTCGACGGGCAGGACCGTCTGCTTGCGGTGGCTCGGGACCACGCCGTAGCGCTGGAGGGCGAAGCCCATCAGCTTGGAGAACACCGGACCGGCCGTGGCACCACCGCCCGCGCCCGAGACCTTGGGGTCCTGGATCACGACGTACACGGTGAACCGCGGGTCCTCGGCCGGCGCGAAGCCGGCGAAGGAGACGGTGTTGGAGCCGTCGTAGCAGCCCTGCTTGACGCCGTTGACCGTGCACGAGACGACCCGCTGGGCGGTGCCGGTCTTGCCGGCGACCCGGTAGCCGGGGACGTTCGCCTTGGGGGCCACGCCGTCCTCGGCGTCGACGACGCGCTCCATCATCAGCGTCATCTGGCGGGCGGCGTCGGCGGAGACCACGCGGTGGGTGGTGGAGACGTCGGTGCCGATCTCCATGCCGTCGTCACGGGTCGCCTCGCCCTGGATCAGCGTCGGGTCGACGCGGACGCCCTTGTTGGCGATGGTGTTGACCGCAGCGGCCATCTGCATGGCGTTGACCGACAGCGACTGGCCGAAGGTGATGCGGTCCTCGACCTGGTCGTTCCAGATGCTGGGGTCGGGCAGGATGCCGCGGGACTCCGCACCGAGGCCGACGTTCGTGGGCTGGCCGAGGCCGAACTTCGCGAGGTACGCGCGGAGCTCGCCGGGGCCGAACCCGTCGGAGGCCAGCACGGTGCCGACGTTCGACGACTTGGCCAGGACGCCGGCCAGGGTGAGCTTGATGAGGCCGTGCTCCCAGTGGTCGTGGATGACGCGGTCCTGCCGCTGCAGCTCGCCGGGCACCAGCATCTTGGTGCGCGCATTGACCTTGCCCTCGTCGATCAGCGCGGAGAGCGTGAGCACCTTCTCGACCGAGCCGGGCTCGTAGGACAGGTTGAGGGAGCGGGCTCGCCGGTCCCGGACCGGCGACAGCGCGGGCTGGCTCGCGTCGAACGTCGGGTCGTCGGCCATCGCGAGGACCTCGCCGGTGCGGGTGTCCATGACGATCGCGATGCCGGACTCGCCCCGTGCGTCCTCGACGGCCTGGCGGAGCACGCGCTGGGCGTACCACTGCAGGTCGCGGTCGATGGTGGTGCGCAGGTCCTGGCCGTCGACCGCCGGCACGGTGGTGCTCGTCGCCGAGCGGGATGCGGTTGCCGTCGCCGACCTCGTACTTCTCGCTGCCGTCCTTGCCCGACAGCGCCTTGTCGAAGACCTCCTCGAGGCCGCCGTAGGGCTTGTCGGTGCCGACGAAGCCGACGATGTTGGCGCCGACGTCGTGGGCCGGGTAGCTGCGCACCGGGTCGCGGCGCGTCGAGAGGCCCTCGAAGCCGCGGTCCTCGGCCTCGCGTCAGCACGTCGTTGGCCAGCGTCGAGGGCACGTGCCGGGCGAGGTACTCGAACCGGCTGCCGGCCTTGCCGCGCAGCCGCTTGAGCAGGGTGATGTAGTCGACGTCCAGCTTCTGCGCGAGGAACCGCGCGATCTCGGGGGCCCGGTCCTCGGTCAGCTGCGGGTCCGCGACGAGCATGAGGCCGTCGATCGAGACGGCCAGCGGCTGACCGTTGCGGTCGAGGATGTCGCCCCGCTCGGCCGGCAGCACGATGTCGACGGTGCCCTCCGCGGCCGCCATCGCGGCGTACGACTTCGGGTCGAGCCCCTGCAGCTGCACCAGCCGGGCGCCGAACAGCGAGAGCACCATCGCGATCATCACGAACCCGGCCCGGAGCCGGACCTGCGGCGAGCCGCGGCGGCTGCTGCGCTGCAGCGCGGCCGGGCGGCGGGTGCGGGAGGAGGTGGGGGGCACGGTCTCGTCTCTGTACGTTCCCGAGGCTTGGGCGGTGACTGGTGTGGTCTGTGTGGTGCGTGTGACTCGTGGGGCCATCTTGCTCGGCCCGTACGCCGGATCGCGTCAGCGGCGGGCCGTGTCGGTCTGCTGGTTCTGGTGGTTCTTGCGACCGCCGTGGCCGTGCTGACCGGCGTCGGCACCGGCCGGCGGAGGCACGACGACCACGAACGGGTCGGGGTCCAGCACGTGCGGCTTCTTCGGCGGCCGGGCCTGCAGCCGCGGCGTGTTGTCGGGCGTGGCCGCACTGCAGCCGGCCTCCGTGGTCTGCGCGGCCAGCCGCACCGTGCAGGCACTGTCCGGGACCACCATCCCGGCCGCCTGCGCCCGCTGGCCCAGCTCCTGCGGGCTGCGCAGGTTCTGCAGCTCGTCGTGCAGGGTCTGCTCGCGGGCGCCGAGGTTGCGGGCCTGCTCCTCCAGCGAGGTGGCCGCGAACGACGCCTGCTGCATCTGGGTGTTGAAGCAGAGCAGCCCGACCACGCCGCCGAGCAGGACCAGGCTGACCAGCGTCACGAACGGCATCCGGGCCGCTCGGATGCGGCGCCGCGGTGCCACCGTCAGGCGGGCCCGGGTGACGGCCTCCTCGGCCAGGCGCGGGAACCGCTCGCGGAGCTGGAGGGCGGGACTGCTCATGCTTCTCGGGCCCCGCCGGAAGCGAGAGCACCCCGCGCGGAGCGCCTCTGCGAGCGGTTTCGGTGGGTATTCATGCTGCTCCCCTGCTGGGCTTGGTGCGTTCGACGGCGCGCAGCCGGACGGAGGCGGCGCGGGGGTTGGTGGCGACCTCGTCGGCGTCGGCCTGCTCGGCGCCGCGGGTGACGAGCCGGAGGGCCGGCTGGAGCTCCTCGGGCACCACCGGCAGGTCCGGCGGCGCCACGGAGCGGGTGACCGCGGTGAAGGCCTGCTTCACCAGCCGGTCCTCGAGCGAGTGGTAGGACTCCACGACCACGCGGCCGCCGACCCGGATGGCGTCGATCGCGGCGGGGATGGCGCGGCGGAGCACGGCCAGCTCGTCGTTGACCTCCATCCGCAGCGCCTGGAAGGTGCGCTTGGCGGGGTGGCCACCGGTACGACGCGCGGGCGCCGGGATCTCGGCGTACAGCAGCTCGACGAGACGGGCCGAGGTGGTGAACGGCTCGCGCTCGCGCTGCCGGACCACGGCGGTGGCGATCCTGCTCGCGAACCGCTCCTCGCCGTACTCGCGCAGCACCCGCGTCAGCTCCTCGGCCGAGTAGGTGTTGAGGACGTCGGCGGCCGTCGGACCGGTGGTGCCGTCCATCCGCATGTCGAGCGGCGCGTCCTCGGCGTAGGCGAAGCCGCGCTCGCGGACGTCGAGCTGCATCGAGGAGACGCCGAGGTCGAAGAGCACGGCGTCGACCGCGTCGAGGCCCAGCTCGGCGAGGACCTCGGGGAGCTCGTCGTAGACCGCGTGCACGCCGGTGAACCGGTCGCCGTACGCGGCCAGGCGGGTGCCGGCCATGGCCAGGGCGTCGGGGTCGCGGTCGATGCCGACCACCCGGGCCAGCTCGCAGCGGGTCAGCACCGCCTCGGTGTGGCCACCCAGGCCGAGCGTCGCGTCGACCATGACCGCGCCCTCGTGGTCGAGGGCGGGCGCCAGGAGGGCCACGACCCGGTCCAGGAGGACGGGGACGTGGGCGGGAGTCTCCATGACCGGCCCGTCAGCCCTGCTGCCCGAGGTGGGTGAGCACCAGCAACGCGGCTGGCGAGCGCCACGGACGTGAACGCCGAGAACGCCATGAGCACGGCGGCCTCGCGGGCCTGCTCGCGCACCCGGCGCGGAGCCGGCGGTGCCTCGGTGGCGGGGTTCATCGATTCGACCCTTCGATGACTCGTGGTGCTGCGGGGCAGCTGCGGGGAAGTGGAGGCGGGTGGAGCGCGGTGGTGGAGAGACGTGGTGGGGAGAAGTGGTGGAAGTGGGGAGGGTTCGCAGGGCCAGGTCTCAGGCCGCTCCGCGCCGCCTGGGACCGGGGAAGGTGTTCCAGGTGGCGGTGGTCGGAAGGTCCCAGGACCGGGGAAGGTGACTGGTTGCTTCCGGGTGGACATCCGCCCGAGGTGGGAAGTCGCCTGGCACCGGGGAAGGTGTGCCAGGAGGACCCTCGGGTCGGGTGGAGCGGGCCGAGACCTCGCCCTGCGAACCCCTCTTGAGTTGTGACGGTGCGCGGGTGCTGCTCAGTCCTGCGGTGCGCCGTCCTCGTCGAGCTCGGCGAACGTCTCCTGGGCGGCGGCGTTGTAGTCGCGCCACCGCGAGGGCTCCCAGATCTCCACGCGGTCCATCGCGCCGATCACGACGACGTCGCGGCTGATCGCGGCGTACTCGCGCAGCGGCGGCGGGATCGCGATCCGGCCCTGCTTGTCCGGCACGACCTCCTCCGCGCTGGAGAAGAGCATGCGGATCTGGTCACGCCCGCTGCGTGAGGTCATGCCCTTGGCGCGGGCGCGGGTGGCCTCCTCCATGAAGACGTCGGAGGGGAAGACGTCGAGGCACTTCTCCTGCCCCTGTGTCACCACGAGTCCCTCCGAGAGCCGGTCCCTGAACTTGGCCGGGAGGATCAGCCGCCCCTTCTCGTCGAGCTTCGGGGTGTAGGTGCCCATGAAGAACATCGGGCGCCTCCACGGTCCTGGCTAGATCCTCCACTTTCCCCCACACTTACTCCACTTCCCTCCACCGTCAACCACAAATCGCCACAACCCACCCCCTTCTTCCCCCGGCGCGCGCTTCCCCCGGCTCGGGGTCGCAGCTCGACGGCCGGCCACTGAACCGATGCCGGATTCGTGATCGTGCAAGGGGAGTGGGTCTCCCGCTCGACCGCGTAAGTTGCCGGGACGCCTTACGGTTGTGACAGACCTGTGACAGGCAGGGAGCGGGAAGGGACCGACGTGGAGACGCCGAATGCGGCAACCCCAGCTGGGGGCGCCGACCTCGAGACACTGGCCCGGGTCGTGGGCCGGGTCCGCACGAACATCGAGAAGGTCATCGAGGGCAAGGCCGACGTCGTGTCGTCCACGCTCGTGGTGATGCTGGCCGAGGGACACCTCCTCATCGAGGACGTCCCCGGGGTCGGCAAGACGATGCTGAGCAAGGCACTGGCGCGCAGCATCGACTGCTCGGTGCGCCGCATCCAGTTCACGCCGGACCTGCTGCCCTCCGACGTCACCGGCGTCTCGGTGTTCAACCAGAACACCCGCGAGTTCGAGTTCCGCCCCGGTGGCGTCTTCGCCAACATCGTGGTCGGCGACGAGATCAACCGTGCCTCTCCCAAGACCCAGTCCGCGCTCCTGGAGTGCATGGAGGAGCGGCAGGTCACCGTCGACAACACGACCTACCAGCTCGAGACGCCGTTCATGGTCATCGCGACCCAGAACCCCATCGAGATGGAGGGCACCTACGCCCTGCCCGAGGCGCAGCGCGACCGCTTCATGGCCCGCGTGTCGGTGGGCTACCCGGTCGAGGCCGCCGAGATCGCGATGCTCGACTCGCACACGCAGTCCAGCCCGCTCGACGACCTCGAGCCGGTGGCCGACGCCGCCGAGATCCGCAAGCTGATCGGCATCGTCGGCCAGGTCTACGTCTCCCAGGCCGTGCAGCGGTACGCCGTCGCGCTGACCTCGGCCACCCGCCGTACCGACGAGCTCTCGCTCGGCGCCTCGCCGCGCGCCACCCTGCACCTGGTGCGGGCGGCCAAGGCGATGGCGGCGATCCAGGGCCGCGACTACGTGCTCCCCGACGACGTGCACGGGCTGGCCCGTCCGGTCCTCGCGCACCGCCTGCTGCCCAGCGTCGAGGCCTCGATGAGCGGCCGCTCGACCACCGCGATCCTCGACGGGATCGTGGCGAGCGTCCCGGTGCCGGCCGGCTCCTAGTTCCGGACGGGGTTGATCACGATGCGCGAGGCGCTGTCCGGGCTGACGGTCCGGGGCCGCGCGTTCGTCGCGGCCGGGGTGACCGCGATCGTCTGCGCGATCGTGCTCGGCCAGCCGTCGCTGAGCCGGGTCGGCGTGCTCGTGCTCGCCCTGCCCCTGGTGAGCGCGTACTTCATCGGCCGCAGCCGCTACCGGCTCGCGCTGGTGCGCACGGTCAACCCCCAGCTGGTCGCGGCCGGCCAGCCGGCCTCGCGTCAGCCTGTCGCTGGCCAACGAGGGCCGGACGCCGAGCGGCATCCTGCTCCTCGAGGACCACCTCCCCTACGTGCTGGGCACCCGGCCCCGGTTCGTGCTCGAGGGCATCGGCCACGGCTGGCACCGCGACGTGACCTACCAGATCCGCTCCGACGTGCGCGGCCGCTTCGAGATCGGCCCGGTGACCGTGCGGGTCAAGGACCCGTTCGGCCTGGTCGAGCTGGGCCGCGCCTTCCGCACCACCGTGCCGCTCACCGTCACGCCGCGGACCGTCCCGCTCTCCCAGATCCCGCTCGGCGGCGCCTGGACCGGCTCCGGCGACAACCGGCCGCGGGCCTTCGCGATGGGCAGCGCCGAGGACGTCACGGTCCGCGAGTACCGCCGCGGCGACGACCTGCGCCGGGTGCACTGGCGCAGCTCGGCCCGGGTCGGCGAGCTGATGGTGCGACGCGAGGAGCAGCCCTGGGAGTCGCGGGCCACCCTCTTCCTCGACAACCGCGTGGTCGCCCACCGCGGCCAGGGCATCGCCTCCTCCCTCGAGGCAGCGGTCTCCGCGGCCGCCTCCATCGCGGTCCACCTGAGCAAGCGCGGCTTCACCGTGCGGCTGGTCACCGCGACCGGCGAGGACACCGCCAACGACTGGCACACCCGGTCCGCCGACCTCAACACCGGCCCGCTGCTCGAGGCGCTCGCGGTCGTGCAGCCGCAACCCCGGCCCAACCTCGACACCGGCTGGCTGACCGAGGGCGCGGGCGACGGGCTCCTCGTCGCCGTGCTCGGCCACGTCGACCAGCGCGACGTACCCGTGCTGCGCCGGATGCACGCGCACAGCGGCTCGTCCCTCGCGGTCGCCGTCGACGTGGACGCCTGGCTCTCCCCGGACGCCGCCGGCCGCGACGCCTCCGGGTTGCTGACCCAGCAGGGCTGGCGCTCGGTCGCGCTCGGCCCGGCCGACCGGCTCGAGACCGTGTGGGAGGAGCTCGGGCGGCGGCACACGCAGAGCTCGCGCTCGCGCGGCGTACCGTCCGCGGCTGCGACGCCGGCCGGCTTCCCGTCCGGCGAGGGCGTGGCGTGATGGCCTCGGCGCGGTCGCACCCCGTGACGATGGTCGGCCTGTCGGCCGTCGCCGCCGCGACCACGCTCGTCTCGCTGCTCACCTGGCAGGGCTTCACCCAGGACTTCGGCAGGACGCTGGGGCCGCTCTTCGTCGTGGCCGTCGTCGTCGCCGGCTCCGGCTCCGCCATGCGCTGGTGGCGGGTGCCCCGGCCGCTGATCGTGCTGGTCCAGGTGCTGCTCGTCGCGATGGTCGTGAGCGCGTTCATCTGCGGGTCGCCGATCCCGATCGGCGACGCCTGGGACCGGATGGTCACGGCGTTCCAGGACGCGACGCAGAGCGCCAACCGGTTCGCTCCCCCGGTCCCCTCGAACGAGCCACCGGTGCACCCGATCCTCATCGCCGGCGGCGCCGCGTGCCTGCTGCTGGTGGACGTGCTCGCCTGCACGCTGCGCCGGGTGCCGCTGGCTGGGCTGCCGCTGCTGACGATCTACAGCGTGCCGGTGAGCATGACCGGCGACGGCCCGCACTGGGTGCTCTACACGCTCACCGCCATCGGGTTCCTGGCGATGATCTTCCTGTCCGAGTCCGAGCAGATCGCCCGCTGGGGGCCGATCCTGGCCGAGGACCACGGGCACTCCGAGCCCAAGCCGCTCGGGGTCACGGCCTGGCCGCGGACCGGCGCCCGCGCCATCGGCGGCGTGGCCACCGCGCTCTCGATCGTGGTGCCCGTGCTGATCCCGACGTTCAGCGTGCACCTGTTCAGCTTCGGTCCGGGGACCGGCGGCGACGACGAGATCAGCATCGAGAACCCCATGGTCGACCTGCGTCGCGACCTGGTCCGCGGCGAGGACATCGCGCTCGTCCGGGTGCACACCGACGACCCCGACCCGTCGTACCTCCGGATCGCCGTGCTCAACCGCTTCTCCGACAACGAGTGGAGCTCCGGTGACCGCGAGGTCCCGAGCAGCCAGAAGGCCGACGGCACGATGCCCGGGCTCGTCGGCGTCTCCGCCCAGCTCGAGCGGCACGACTACGACTACCAGCTCGAGGCGACCCGGGACTTCCGGTCGACCTGGCTGCCGACGACCTCGCTGGTCGAGCGGGTGGTGGCGCCCGGCGAATGGCGCTACGACACGGCCACCATGGACTTCCTGGCCAGCCAGGACGACCTCGACACCTCGCAGCTGAACTGGTCGCTGACCGGGGTGAAGGTCGACTACGACGCCAACCGGATGGCGGCCGCCCCTCCGGTCGGCGCGCTCGTCTCGCGGGACTACACCGAGCTGCCGACCGGGATCAACCCGATCGTCCACCAGCTCGCGACCGAGGTGACCGCGAACGCCCCGACGCGGTTCGAGAAGGCCGTCGCGCTCCAGCAGTGGTTCCGCAAGGACGGCGGCTTCCAGTACAACACCGACGTCAGCCTCGGCAACGGCGCCGACGACCTCGCCCGGTTCCTCACCCGCGGGGACGGCGGCCGGGAGGGCTACTGCGAGCAGTTCGCCGCCTCCATGGCCGTGATGGCCCGCGACCTGGGCATCCCGGCCCGCGTCGCGGTCGGCTTCCTCGAGCCCGAGAAGGTCGGCGACGACGAGTGGGAGTACAGCGCCCACGACCTGCACGCCTGGCCCGAGCTGTTCTTCTCCGGGTCCGGCTGGGTCCGCTTCGAGCCGACGCCACCCGGCCGGGCCAGCGGCGTACCGGACTACACGACCGCCACCGTCACCATCCCCTCCGAGACCGACTCGCCCACGACGTCCGACAGCGCCGAGAACGACCTGCCGGCCCGCGAGTCCAACGAGGCCCAGCCCAACGGCGCCGAGGACCAGGGCAACGACCAGGCCGGCGCCGGCGGCGGCGTCCGCTGGGCGTGGCTCGGCGGCGGGCTCCTGTTCCTGCTCGTCGTGGCCACCGTCGCGCTCGGGCCGCGGACCCTGCGCCGGCGCCGTCGCGACCAGCGCGGACAGCTCGGTCCCGAGGAGGCGTGGGAGGAGCTGCGCGACACCGCCCTCGACCTGCGGCTGCCGTGGCCGCAGCACCGCTCGCCGTGGCAGACCCGCGAGGCGCTGGTCCAGCTCTTCGGCGCGCCCCGCGACGAGTTCACGCCCGAACGCCCGCGCCGCGGCCCCGACACCAACCCCGACGCCGTCTTCGCTCTCGACCAGATCGTGCACGCGCTCGAACGGCTCCGCTACGCCCGCGCCGACGGCACCGAGCCCGGCACCTGGCGCGCCGAGATGCAGACCTGCGTCGAGGCGCTCTACGGCGGCGCCCCCAAGCGGGTCCGTCGTACGGCGGACTGGTGGCCGCGCTCGGTCTTCGTCCGCCGTCCCGCCGTGCGCCGCCCGCTCTCGGAGCAGGTCACCGAGTCGGCGATGGCCGGACGCGTCGTCGACCACGTCGGATGACGCGGCCCTACCGAGGAACGAGGTAGGGCCGCACGTCAGCCGAGGTCGAGCAGGCCGTCCGACCGAGGAACGAGGTCGGAACCGGCCTGTCGAGACATTCCGCAGCCGACGCGCAGACCCGACCACGGGCACGCCGCGTCACCGCGCTTGCGTCCCAGCCTTCGCTGCGGGGGTTTCGACACGCTCCGTCGGATCCGTCCTCGTTCCTCGGACGGTTCCGGTCGCTGCTCAACCACCGACGACCGACACGCTCCTCGTTCCTCGGAGCGTGTCGGTCAGAAACCGCCCTGCTCGCGGCGGCGGCGCCAGCGCTCTTCCATCCGCTCCATGAACGTGCCGGAGGTGCGGGAGGAGCTGCGGCCCTTGCGGCGGAGCTTGCCGGAGCGGCCGCCGTCGATGACGGTGAAGCCGCGCGAGGGGTGCATGGCGCTGCGCGGGTCGGCCGGGGCCGAGGCGGCCTGCTGGCCGCGGATCGCGGAGAGCGCGACGGTCGCGGAGCCGAGCATCACCACGAAGCCGGCGATGCCGATGGCGAACCCGAGAGCGCCCTTGCCGCTCATCACGCCACCCATGAGGAGCGCGATGCCGAGGATGAAGACGACGCCGGCGGCGATGGCACGACGGCGGGCCGAACGACGCAGCGAGGTGCCGCGCAGCGTGGAGGCGAACTTGGGGTCCTCTTCGACGAGGGCGCGCTCCATCTGCTCGAGCAGTCGCAGCTCCTCTTCGGAGAGTGGCACCTGTTCCTCCACTGGGGTCCGGGCGCGCGGGGTGCGCGGCGGGTGGATGTGGGTCAAGTGTAGGCAGGGGCTCCCCGCTGCACTAGCAGTGTTCGCAACATTTAGTACCCGCGGGTAGAACCGACCACCTCGGGGCTACCCGACCGGGTGGTCCGCACCCCGGTCGGGCCGGCCGGGAGGGCGGCTCGGCGGGCTCGGCGCGGGCCCTCCGTGGTGGCGCTCCTCGCGGTCGATGAGGCTGGCCGGGCGGACCGCCGCGGTGCCGAACCGGCGGGCGGCCCGGTCGACGGCCCGGTCGGCCTCGGACCAGCCGTGCTCGCGTTCGCCGAGGACACCTTGACGGTGCACCGAGCTCCGCGGCACCAGGCCCTCGACCCGGACCCCCACCAGCCGGAGCCGGGCGCGCTGCAGCCCGAGCGCGTCGTAGAGGCGTACGGCGGCGCGGTAGATCTCCTGGGTCAGGTCGGTCGCCTCGGGGATCGTGCGCGCGCGGGTGATGGTGGTGAAGTCGGCGAACCGCACCGTGATCGACACCGTGCGTCCGGCCACCCCGGCCACCCGCATCCGCTGCGCGACCTTGGCGGTGAGGGCGAGCAGCTCGCGCAGGATCACCTCGCGGTCGTCGATGTCGCGGCCGAAGGTCTCCTGGGCGCCCATCGACTTGTCGGGGTCGCCACCGTGGCCGAAGACGCTGACCCGGCCCGGTGAGACCTCGCGGGAGTCGCTCCCCCACGCCAGGTCGTGGAGCAGGTGACCGAGCCCCTCGCCGACGGCGCGCTGGAGGGTGCGCAGCGGGGTGTGCGCGACGTCGCCGACGGTGACCAGGCCGAGGCGGTGCAGCATCGCCTGGGTCTTCTCGCCGACGCCGTAGAGCTCGCCCACGTCGAGTGGGTGCAGGAACGAGGTGATCTCGTCGGGCGGCACGACGAGCACGCCGTCGGGCTTGGCCCGGCGGCTGGCGAGCTTGGCCACCGAGATCGAGGCCGCCACGCCGACCGAGCAGGTGATGCCCTGCTCGTCGTGGATCGTGGCCCGGAGCTGCTCGGCGATCTCGAGCGGCGACCCGAGCCGGCGGGTGGAGCCGCGGACGTCGAGGAACGCCTCGTCGAGCGAGACCACCTCGACCTGCGGGGTGATCCGGCGGAAGTTCTCCATCACGGCGGCGGACACCGTGCTGAACACCTCGTGGTCGGCCGAGACCCGGACCGCGTGCGGACAGAGCCGTCGGGCCCGGGTCGAGGGCATGCCGGAGCGGACGCCGTAGGCCCGGGCGTGGTAGTTGGCCGAGAGGATCACGCCGCGGTACCCGCCGCCGACGATGACGGGTACGTCCCGCAGCTCGGGCCGGTCCCGGGTCGCGACGGACGCGTAGAAGGCGTCCATGTCGACGTGCAGGATCGGCGTGCTCGCGTGTTCGGCGCGCTCACGGCGCGCCCCGGTCAGCGGGTGGCGACCAGGTGCAGCTGCGTGGCCAGCGGGAGGTACTCCGCACGCCCCGCGACCGCGCGCTCGAGCTCGAGCAGCGCGGCGGTGGCGCCGGGCTCGAGGTCGAGCAGGGAGCCGGGGACCAGGTCGGCGAAGACCCGGACGCCGTGCACCGAGCCGACGTCGAAGCCGGCGTCGACCAGCAGGGCCGTGGCCTCGTCGGCGGTGAAGCGGTGGCCGGTCCGCCCGGTGACCGTGGCGGTCGGGTCGGTGAGGAGGGCCAGGGCCTGGGGGAAGTGACCGGCCATCGCCCGGGCGATGACCGCCGCGTGCCGCTGGGCGACCAGCAGCGAGAGCGTCCCGCCTGGGCGGAGCACGTCGCGGATCGTGGCCAGCGCGGCGGCCGGGTCGTCGACCACCTCGAGGACGCCGTGGCAGAGCACCACGTCGAGGTCGCCGGCCACGAGGCCGGCCAGGTCGGACAGGTCACCCTGGAGACCGACGACGTCGACCCCGACCTCGCGGGCGCGGCGGCTGAGCGCGGCCAGGGCGTCGGGGCTGGGGTCGACCACGGTGACCCGGTGGCCGAGCTCGGCCAGCCGGACCGCGAACCCTCCGGTGCCGCCGCCGACGTCGAGCACGTCGAGTCCGGCCGGCTCGAGGACCGGGCCGAGCGCCTCCCAGACGACGGCGGTACGGGCGCTGTCGCGGCGTTCGCTGGCAGACCCGGCTCGCATGGCGACCAGCCTAGGGCCACGTCGACGTGGGTCATCCGGCGCTCCCGGGGCTGCGGTGCCAGAGCTTGCGCGCGACCTCCTTGGTGTCCTCACCGGCCGGCTTGATGTCGGAGTAGGGAGACATCGCGAAGCCGCTGGAGTGCAGCAGCACCCGGCGCCGGCCCATGCCGCCGGCGGTGTCGTGGCCGCGCTGCCCGGCCGCACCGGCCCGCTCGCCCTGCTCCCCGAACGACGGGGGCCTTGCCACGACCGGGCGGCTGGCCCGCGACTCGGCCGCACCGGCGCCGGCCAGCTCCACCCCGACCGCGCCGAAGCCGTCCGGTACGACGGCGAGCTGCTCGCGAACCGCCTCGATCCCCGAGCGTTGCCAGAGCGCGGCCAGCACCGGCAGCTCCCAGCAGCCGGTCGCGCGCAGCGAGACGCCCCGGTAGCCGGTCCGCCGCAGCTCGCCCCGGACCACCAGCAGCCAGGAGTGGAAGACCGTGGCGGCGTAGGGGCCCTGGGCGTCCTCGAAGAAGGTGGCATCGACCGGGCCGGTGGCGTCGTCGAGGGTGAGGAAGATGACCCGGCGACCGGAGCGGATCGGCGGCGTCTGGGTGGCGACCTTGACCCCGGCCACCAGCAGCTCGGACTTGCTGCGCTGGTGGAGGAGGTCCTTGCTGCGCACGACCCCCAGCTCGTCGAGGAACGCGGCGTAGGAGTCGATGACGTGGCGGCTGGCGTCGAGGCCGAGGATCTCCAGCTCGGCCTTCATCCGCTCCTCGGGGGTCATCTCCGGGAGCCCGGACACCTCACCCTCGGCGGGCTCGTCACCGAGCTCGAGGGCGAGCTGGACCGAGTGGACCGGCGGCGGTGGGGCGGTCGCCTTGGACTGCGCGGCCGCCCGCGCCCAGACCCCGGCCTGGCCGAGCGGGTGCCGCTCGAGGTCGGCCACCGTGTCGCGGACCCGCGGGTCGGTGCTGTTGCGGGCCGCCGCGTCGTCGGCCTTGGCCCGCGCCACCGACCCGGCCCGACTCCCGGACGCGCGGAGGGTGCGGCCGGCCAGCCCCCGCCCCCGGCCGGCGCGCTCGACCGCCTTGCCGTGCCGCTCGAGCCCGGCCACCTGGAGCAGCAGGTCGCGCCGGGTCACCCGGCTGCGGCGGTGCACGCCGTCGGCGGCGAGGTCGATGCCGTAGACCGCGTCGAACCCGCCGGCCAGCACCAGCCGCTCGACGATCGGCCGCGAGACCCGCGCGCGGTGCCAGAAGTCGGTGAGCGAGTGGAACGGCCGGGCGGCCACGATCCGCTCGACCTCGCCGTCGTTGATCCCCTTCACCTCGGCCAGGGCGAGCCGGATGCCGTCGTGCATCGCGCCGTCGGCGTCGGGGCCGACCCGCTCGACGACGTACTCCTTCTCGCTGGCGTTGACGTCGAGCCCGAGGACCACGATGCCGAACTGGCGGGCGTCGTCGAGGATCAGCCGCTTGGGATACATCCCCGGGTCGTGGGTGAGCACGCCCGACAGGAAGTGCGCGGGCCAGTGCGTCTTGAGCCAGGCCGACTGGAAGGTCGGCAGTGCGAACGCCGCGGCGTGGGCCTTGCAGAACCCGAACGACGCGAACGCCTCGAGCACCTTCCAGATCTTCTCGACCACCGGCAGCGGGTAGCCGTTCCCGAGCGCGCGCGGGAAGAACCACACCCTGGTCTCGGCCATCCCCTCGACGTCGCCGAGCGCGCGCCGGCGCTCGTCGGCCTCGGCGAACGAGATGCCGGCGAACCGCGCGATGATCTCGATGACCTGCTCGTGGAAGACCACCACGCCCTGGGTGCCGCCGAGGATCGGCCGGAGGTCGTCGTGGAGGTAGGTCGGTGCCTTCCACCCCTGCTTGCCCTCGAGGTAGGGCGTGACCATGTCGCTCTTCACCGGCCCCGGCCGGAACAGCGAGATGTCGGTGATGACGTCCTCGAACGAGTCGAGCCCGGACTTGCCGACGAGCTCGCGCTGGCCGGGCGACTCGATCTGGAACATCCCGAGGGTGCGGGCCGAGGAGATCAGCTCGTACGTCGCGGGGTCGTCGAGCGGCACCTGCGCCTCGTCGTCGAGGTCGATCTCGACGCCGTCGGTGCGCCGGATCTCGGCCACCGCGTGGGCCATCGAGGACTGCATCCGGATGCCGAGCACGTCGAGCTTGAGCAGCCCGAGGTCCTCGACGTCGTCCTTGTCGAACTGGCTCATCGGGAAGCCGGCGAAGCTGGCCTCGACCGGCGTCCGGTCGAGCAGCGTCGCGTCGGAGAGCAGCACGCCGCAGGGGTGCACCGCGACGTGGCGGGGCAGCCCGTCGAGCCGCTCCACGAGCTGGAACATCAGGTCGAGCCGGGTGTCGTCGAGGCCGCTGGCCCGCAGCTCGGGCAGCTCGCGGAGCGCGACCCGGGCGTCGCGGGCCCGGATGTGCGGGAACGCCTTGGCGATCGTGTCGGTCTCGCTCGGCGGCATGCCGAGCGCGGCACCGACGTCGCGGACCGCGTGGCGCACGCGGTAGGTGTCCATCATCGAGACGCAGACGCACCGCTCGCCGCCGTACCGGTCGAGGATCCGCTCGTAGACCTCGAGCCGCCGGGCCGACTCCACGTCGACGTCGATGTCGGGCAGCGCCTCGCGCAGCGGGGAGAGGAACCGCTCCATCAGCAGGTTGTGCCGGATCGGGTCGACGCCGGAGACGCCGAGCAGGTAGTTGACCAGGCTGCCCGCCCCCGAGCCGCGCGCCGCGCAGCGCACCCCCATCTCGCGGATCAGGTCGGTGACGTCGCCCACGGTCAGGAAGTACGACGCGTAGCCGAGCCCGCGGATCAGCTCCAGCTCGTCGTCGAGCCGCTTCCACACCACCGCCCGCGGCCCCGAGCCGTAGCGGTCGCCGATCGCGCCCTCGCAGCGCGCTCGGAGCAGCCCGTCGGCCTCGGTGCCGCCCGGCGTCAGCCGCGGGGTGATGCCGCCCGCGGTGAGCTCGAACTCCGGGAAGTGCACCTCGCCGAGACCGAGGTCGCGGCGCGGGTCGAGCGCGCACCGGTCGGCGACCGCCCGGGTGTGGGCGACGAGCCGCTGCGCCTCGCGCGCGGGGTCGGCGGCCAGCCCCGAGAGCCGGACGATCTCCTCGGCGATCTCGGACATCTGCTTGCCGGACTTGAGGAACCCCTCGGCGTTGCCACGGTCGACGTGGCGGCGGTCGAGCGCGACCAGCCGGCGGGCGGCGTCGAGGACGTCGACGGTGGCGGCGTCGCGGCGGTCGGCGTAGCGGACGGCGTTGCTGAGCACCGTGCCGAGCCCGGCCTGCCGGGCCACCCGGGCCATCCGGGCGGCGTGGGCGGTGGTGCCGGGACCCCAGCCGCGGCCGGGGTCGCCCGGCAGCCGGTGGGAGACGAGCTCGACCTGGAGGTGGGTGCGCGGCACCAGCGCCCGCCACGGCTCCAGGGCGGCCAGGGCGAGGTCGTCGCGACGCCGGGTGGCGGCCCGGGCCGGCTCCGACCAGGGGCCGAGCAGCACGATGAGGTGGCCGGCCGCGACGTGGTCGCGGACCTGCTGCTCGAGACCGCCCAGCCGGCCGTCGGACCCTGCCTCATCTCTCAGGGCGTCGAGGTCGAGGATCGGGAGGCCGCGCTCCCCCGCCAGGTGGGTGGCGGAGACCAGTCGGCACAGCGCGGCCCAGCCGGCCCGACCGCCGCCGGCGCCGTCGGCGCTGGCCAGGAACGTGACTCGCGGCAGCCCGCCCCCGACGCCGGGGCCCGGATCGCGGTAGCTGCCGCCGCGCACCGGCGTGCGCGTCGGCGCCGCCACGTTCCACCAGGGCTGGGTCGGGTGGTGGGCGAGCTCGACCCCGAGCACCGGACGGATGCCGGCGGCGTAGCACGAACGGGCGAACTTCACCGCGCCGTAGGTCCCGTCGCGGTCGGTGAGGGCGAGGGTGTCCATCTCCTGCTCGGCGGCCCGCTCCACCAGCGTGTGCGGGTGGGAGGCGCCGTAGCGCAGGGAGTAGCCCGAGGCGACGTGCAGGTGCACGAACGGGTCGGACATGGGGAAGCGTCCTCCAGACCGGCTAGCCGACGCGGCGGCTCGAGAGGGGTGTGACGGGTGCGACCGCCGGCTGCACGAGATAGGGAAGCGTCGGCGCGTGCGGCACCAGGCCGAGCGACTGCTCGATGGTGGCCAGGAACCGGTCGGCGTCGCGGACCAGGTCGTCGGCCTCGCGCTCGGTGACCGCCCGACGGGACCCGGCCTCGGCGGCCGCCCGCTTGCCGGCGCCGGCGGCGAAGAACCCCGCCCACTCGGCCAGCTCGGGGGCGACCTCGGCGAGCAGCACCCAGGCGTTCTTCTGCGGCTTGCGCCGGGTCGGGACGGCCGGTGTGGCCCGCGCGGCCAGCAGCGCGGCCGCGGCCCGCAGGGCGGCGACGTGGGCGCAGGCGTAGCGGGTGGTGGCCTCGGTGGCGCTCACCGCCTCGCTCAGGGACTCGGCGGCGCGCATCAGGTAGGAGTGGGTGGTCGCGGGCAGGCTGAGCTGGAGGGCGCTCCGCGTGGGGGGTCTGGTCACGGTCGCCACCTCTCAGTCCGTGCAGCCGACGAGCGTCCAGCGCCCCTCGGCCCAGTCGAAGGACAGGTCGAAGACGCCGCCACCGTCGGGGTCGCCCTCACTGGTGAGCCGGCCGCGACCGGCCTCGACCCGCCACAGCTCGCGCTCGGTGAGCAGGTCGCCGATCGGCACCCGACCGCGGGACTCCGCTTCGGGAGCCGCCCCGGGAGCGGCGTCCTCGGAGCCGATCACCGCGCGGACGCCGGTCGACTGCCACCAGGGGCCGGTCTCGACCCAGTGCGCCAGCACCGCGCGGACCTTCCAGAGCCGACCGCGCCACAGGAACTGCTGGGGGCCCTCGGTGGCACCCTGTGCCCCGAGTCGCTGTCCATCCAGGTCTCGGGCATCGTCGAGAGGACCTTGGCGGACCTCGACGGGGTCGGCGTAACGCCTCATGCGGTGTCCTCTCCTCCAGCAACCGTTCGAACACGTGTTCGAACAACACCAAGGTACACCGCCCCACGGACAGCCGGTCAAGCCCCGGATCCAGAGGATTCCGGGGCGGGGTGAGAGGCACCCGTCCCCACCTTCCCTGCGGAGGTCTCGACCGGCCGGATCAGCTCTCGCTGAGCTCCTCGTCGCGGGCCACCCAGGCGCCGCGCAGGTAGGCGCTGGTGTCCTTGTGCCAGAGGAAGTAGACGGCCGCGGCCTCGAGCGGGAACGAGATCACCGAGAACACCATGAACGTCGTGGGGGCGCCGGTCCGCAGCCCGGCGATGGTGCCGACCGCGAGGAAGAACAGCGTGAGGGTGAGCGCGATCCGGGCCCAGTTGTAGCCGCCGCGCAGGAACGCGGTGAGCACCAGGACGAGTCCGGCCACGACCACGAACAGCACCAGTGCCACCGGCACGAACGCCGGCACGTGCACCTCGCCGTTCTTGACCGCGTCGAGCCCGCCCGTGCGCAGCACCCGCCGCATGTCGGGCCGACCCTCGGCCCACGAGCGGATCAGCTGGTCGCGCAGCACCACGATCAGCACCGTGACCACCGCGCCGAGCACGACGATCGCCGTGAGCAACCGGGTCGCCCACGTCACCGAGGACGGCTGCTGTCCGCTCACCCCGCGCCCCTTCCTAGGCTGTCCCCATGTCCGAGCCCGCGTCCGCCGAGCACCCGTCCATCGTCCGGTTCCGCGAGGCGCACGCGCGGCTCGGGGGCACCGGTGAGGTCGTCATTCTGCCCGACTCCGTCCACACCGCCGCACTGGCCGCCGAGGCGCTGGGCTGCGAGGTCGGCGCGATCGCCAACAGCCTGCTCTTCGACGCCGCCGGGTCGCCGGTCCTGATCCTCACCTCCGGGTCGCACCGGGTGAACACCGCAGCCACCGCCGAGCGGATCGGCGTACCGGAGCTGACCCGCGCCAGCCCCGACTTCGTCCGCCGGCACACCGGTCAGGTGATCGGGGGCGTCTCCCCCATCGCCCACCCGACGCCGGTGCCGACCTGGCTCGACCGGCAGCTGCGGGAGTACGACGTGGTGTGGGCCGCGGCGGGCCACCCGGCCGCGGTGTTCTCGACGACGTACGACGAGCTCGCCGCGATGACCGGAGCGTCGACGATCGAGGTCGAGTGAGCGAGTGAGCAGGTCATCGCGAGGTACGAGCGATGACCTGCTCACGAAGGTTGAGCAAGTCATCGCGAGGTACGAGCGATGACCGTCGCTCACGAAGGTTGAGCAAGCGTCGCGGCTGAGGAACGAAGGCGCGACAGCGCGTCGAAACCACCGCAGCCTGGGCTCGAGCGCGACCGAGTCCGTTCGCTGCGGAGGTCTCGACAGGCTCGACCAGCGGTGGTCCAGCGGGTGCCTACCCCGCGGGGGTCTCGACAGGCTCGACCAGCGGTGGTCCAGCGGGTGCCTACCCCGCGGCGGGTCTCGACAGGCTCGACCAGCGGTGGTCCAGCGGGTGCTCGACAGGCTCGACCCGCGGGGTACCCGCGGGGTCTCGACAGGCTCGACCAGCGGTGGTCCAGCGGGCTCGACAGGCTCGACCAGCGGGTGCGGGGGTCTCGACAGGCTCGACCAGCGGTGGTCCAGCGGGTGCCTACCCCGCGGGGGTCTCGACAGGCTCGACCAGCGGTGGTCCAGCGGGTGCCTACCCCGCGGCGGTCTCGACAGGCTCGACCAGCGGTGGTCCAGCGGGTGCCTACCCCGCGGCGGTCTCGACAGGCTCGACCAGCGGTGGTCCAGCGGGTGCCTACCCTGCGGGGGTCTCGACAGGGCTCGACCAGCGGTGGGTTGAGTACGGGCCGACGCGTGGCGGGGTCGCCGCGGAGTCGTAGGAGCGCCGACTCCGCTGACTAGAGTCGCCGCGTGGAGTCCCTGGCCCTGGCGTTCTCGAGCGGCTGGGCCAGCGGGGTCAACGCCTATCTCGTGGTGCTGGTGCTGGGGATCGCGGACCGGGTCGGCGACTACTCCGACATCCCGGACGTGCTGGCCCGGTGGGACGTCCTGGCGATCGCGGGCTTCCTGTTCGCGATGGAGTTCGTCGCGGACAAGATCCCGTACGTCGACTCGACGTGGGACGCGGTCTCCACGCTGATCCGGCCCACGGTGGGTGCGGTGATCGGCGCCCTGCTGGCCGGCAACGTCGCCGAGGACACGCCGCTGGACGTGATGGTGCTGACTGCGGTCGGCGGCGGGACGGCGCTGCTCTCCCACCTGAGCAAGGCCGGTCTCCGCCTGGCCGTCAACACCTCGCCGGAGCCGGCCACGAACATCGGCGTCAGCCTCCTCGAGGACGTCTCGGTCCTCGTGGTCATCGCGTTCGCGGTCGAGCACCCGCGCCTCGCCGCCGCCATCGCCGCGGTGCTGCTCGTGGCGGGGCTGGTGCTCCTGTTCTTCGCCGCGAAGCTGGTCCGGCGCGGCTGGCGGCGCTGGAAGTCCAGGGGCCGTCCCGCGGGCACGGTCCCGTGACGGACCTGACCGACCCCGCCGTCCGCGCCGAGGTCACCGACCGGCTCGGCGCGCTCTGGGCGGGCCGGCCGGTGGTCCTCGGCCCGTTCGTGCTGGCCGGCGCGACGCCGTACGTCGCGTGGTTCCGCGACCTCGGCTGCCCGGTCCTCGTGGTGACCACCACCCGCGGGGCCGGCCCGGTGCCGCCCGAGGGTGACTGCGAGGTGGTGATGGTCGCGCCCCCGGCCACCGCGTCGATGACCGAGGAGCTGCGCACCCACGACCGGCTCGCGCACCGGCTGCCCGACGCCGTACGGGCGGCCGTCGACGCCTTCGACCCGGAGCACCGGGGCACGTGGTTCGCGACGCCGTTCGTCACCACCGACGAGCCCATCGACGGCCGGCCGGTCACCGGCGGCCGGCCGACCGCCTTCCTCGCCCTCGAGGACAAGATGCTGGCCGACGAGGTGTGGGACGCCGCGGGGGTCGAGCGGGCGTCGTACCGCCTGCTCGAGGTCGACGACGACGCGGGCCTGGGCGCCGCCTCGGACGAGCTCGAGACCCCCCTCGGCGTGGTGTGGACGGGCGACGCGCGCGACGGCTTCAACGGCGGCGGCAACTTCGTGCGCTGGCTCCGCGACGACGACGACCGGACCCGGGCGCAGGCGTTCTTCCGGCCGCGGTGCGACCGGGTCCGGGTGATGCCGTTCCTGGAGGGCGTCCCGTGCTCGATCCACGGTTTCGTGCTCCCCGACGGGACCGCGGCGCTGCGGCCGGTCGAGATCGTCGTGCTGCGGGACCCGGCCACGCGGACGTTCCGGTACAGCGGCCTCGGGACCACGTGGGACCCGCCGGCCGCGGACCGGGAGGCGATGCGGGCGGCGGTGCACCGCGTCGGCGCCCACCTCCAGCGCGCGCACGACTACCGAGGCGCGTTCGGGATCGACGGCGTGCTGACGGCCGACGGCTTCCGGCCCACCGAGCTCAACACCCGGATGTCCGCGGGCGCGACCACCGTCTCGGAGGTCGACCGCCGGTTCTTCACCTTCCTGCAGGCGGCCCTGGTCGCCGGCGTCGACACCGGGCTCACCGCCGCCGACGTCGAGGACCTGGTCCCCGCGATGGACGCACAGCGCACCGGCAGGGTGCTGTGCGTCGGTGAGGGGACGCGCGCGGTCGACGACGACTCCTACCCGCTCTCCTGGGACGGCTCGGCGTTCGCCCGGGCCACCGGGGAGACCGGCAACCTCTTCTCGATCGGCAGCACCGCCAGCGGGTTCTTCGCCAAGGTCGACCCGTGCTCCGCGCTGGTGCCGGGGCGCCGGCTGGCACCGGTCAACGCCGCGCTGTCGGCGTACGTCGACGCGACGTACGGCGTCGGGTTCGGCGCCCTGGAGCCCGCCCCCGACGTCCGGGTCGTCCCGTGAGGGTCGTGGTGGTCGGTGGCGGCTTCGGCGGCCTCGCCGCGGCGGCCCGGCTGGCCAAGCTCGGCCACGACGTCACCCTCCTCGAACGGCTGGAGACGCTCGGCGGCGCCGTGTCGACGGTGGCCGCCGACGGGTTCGAGTGGGACGCGGGACCGACCACGACGCTGCTGCCGGCGGTGGTGCGCGACCTGTTCCGCAAGAGCGGCCGGCCCCTGGAGCGGGAGCTCGAGCTCGAGCCGCTCGACCTCGTGCGCGAGCACTGGTTCGCGGACGGCACCGTGCTCGGCCTGCCCGGGCACTCACGGGCCGCGCAGCTGCGCGCCTTCGACGCGCTGGGCGACGGGCTGGGCCAGCGCTGGGTCGCCTACGTCGACTCCTTCGCCGACGACTGGGAGGTGCTGCGCCGGGCCTACTTCGAGAACCCCTGGGACCCCGACGACCTCCCGCGCGACGTGGCCGCCCGGCTGGACAGCCGGGAGATGCTGCACCGGCGGCTGAGGAGGACGTTCAAGGACGAGCGGGTCCGGCTGGTGGCCGGCCACCCCTTCGTCGCGGAGGGGCACGACCTGCGCAACGTCCCCGCGTGGTCCGGGCTGGTGGCCTACCTCGAGCAGCGGTTCGGCGCGTGGGAGATCCCGGGTGGGATGGCCCGGCTCTCGTCCGTGCTCGCCGACCGGATGGCCACCCGGCGCGTCACCGTCGCGCTCGGGGTCACGGCCGCCGACCTGGTCGTCCGGTCCGGGCGGGTGGTCGCCGTGGCGACCTCCACCGGCACCGTCGACGCGGACGCCGTCGTCTGCGCGGTCGACCCCCGGGTGCTGCCCGCGCTGGCGCCGTACGTCGAGCGCACGATGCCCGCCATGCCCCCGGTCGTCTGCCACGTCGGGGTCTCCGCACCCGTGCCCGACCTCGCCCACGAGGTGGTGCTGCACGGCGACCCGCTGCTCGTCGTGCGGTCCGGCGGCCGGGCGCCCGC
This sequence comes from uncultured Actinomycetota bacterium, assembly GCA_963791175.1. Classification (GTDB taxonomy): domain Bacteria; phylum Actinomycetota; class Actinomycetes; order Propionibacteriales; family Nocardioidaceae; genus Nocardioides. The sequence goes on along the minus strand of CAWBRC010000001.1, from coordinate 1,387,118 downwards.
CGGCGGCGCGGCGTACACGGTCCACGGCCGCGGCCAGCTCGCCGAGGACATCCTCAGGGCGCTGGCCCGGCAGGGCATCGACCTCCGCACCGACCTGGTCACCCGGGTCGACCGCACCCCTCGCGACCTCGTCGAGCGGTGGCGCAGCTCGCCGTACGGCGTCCTGTGGCAGGGTCGCGGCACCGTCCGGCAGCGGCTCGGGCCGCGGACCCCGGTCGAGGGCGTGTACGCCGCGGGCGCGCACGCCACGCCAGGTGCGGGCCTGCCCTTCGTCGGGCTGTCCGCCGCGCTGGTGGCGCAGGTGGTCGGGCCGGCCTGAGAGGTTTCACCGGCCAGCCGGTGAAACTGGACCTTCGCCGCAGAAGTTTCTGCGCCGAAGGGGAGGTTTCACCGCTCAGCCGGTGAAACTTCCGCGCGCCTACGCCAGCGACCAGGTGACCGTCAGCGCGGCGGCGAGAGCGGTCTCGCCGGGCTGCAGCCCGACGTCGGCCTTGGCCATCGCGAACTGCACCGGTGGCCCGGCGCCGGCGCCGCCGCCCTCGGCGACCGCCTCGACCGGACCGAGGGTCGCGTCGGCGAGGGCGGCGAGGTGCTCGGCCTTGGCGCGCGCGTCGGCGAAGGCGGCCTCGCGCGCCTGGCCGAGCGCGGCGGTCGGGTCCCTGACCGTCAGCTCGACCCCTTCGACCAGGACCCGCGAGCCGATCTCGTAGGCGAGGTTGGAGAGGAGCTCGTTGGCCACCTCGAGCTCGCCCGTGGCGATGGTCAGGGTGTGCCGGGCCTCGAACCCGGGCTGCTGGCCCTGCTCGCTGGTCGGCCACACCGACAGGTTCACCGTCGACACCACCAGGCCGGCTGCGGCGTTCACCACCTCGGCGCGGGCCGACTCGGCCCCGGCCAGGGCCTCGGCCAGGGACCGCGCCCGGTGCACGGCGGAGAGCCGGATCAACGCGGTGTCGGGAACGGTGGACGCCCGGCCGTGGCCGGTGACGGTGAGGGTGCGCACGTCAGGAACCTATCCACAGGCCGGGCGGCGTCGTTCGCGTCGAGTGACACCCGGGTGCTGTGGATCGGGGCAAATGGCAGCCCGTGCGTGTCACTCGACGGAACCGGGACGCGACCCCTCCACAGCCCGGCGGCTGGGGACGACGCGCGTCAGACGGTGACGTTGAGGGCGGCGAAGATCTCCAGCGTCGCCTTGGAGCGGTTCAGCGTGTAGAAGTGCAGCCCGGGCGCGTCGCCGTCGAGGAGCTCCTCGCAGAGCTCGGCGGCCAGCGCGATGCCCTCGGCGCGCATCGCCGCCGGGTCGCCCTCGTGGGCGGCGATCCGGGCGACGACGTCGTCGGGTACGTCGGTGCCGATCAGCTCGCCCTGCCGGCGGATCGCGTTGAGGTTCAGGATCGGCATGATGCCCGGCAGGATCGGGATGTCGACGTCCCGCGCGCGGACCCGCTCGACGAGGTCGAAGTAGTCGCTCGCGCGAAAGAACATCTGGGTGACCGCGAACTCCGCGCCGGCCCTCGCCTTGGCCACCAGCACGTCGGCGTCGGCCTCGCGGGACTCCGCCGAGGGGTGCGCCTCGGGGAACGCCGCCACGCCGATGTGGAACTCCCCGCGCGAGCGGGCCAGCTCGACGAGCTCGACCGCGTAGGTCAGGCCGCCCTCGGTCGGCGTCCACGGCGCGCGCGGGCCGTCGCTCGGGTCGCCGCGCAGGAGCATGACGTGCTGGATGCCCTCGGCGGCGTACGCGTCGAGGATGCGCTCGAGCTCCTGGCGGGTGTGCCCCACGCAGGTCAGGTGCGCGACCGGGGTCAGCAAGGTGTCCCGGGCGATGCGGCTGGTGATGCCGATGGTCTTGTCGCGGGTGCTGCCGCCGGCGCCGTAGGTGACCGAGACGAAGTTGGGGCTGTAGGGCTCCAGCGCCTCGATCGCCTGCCAGAGCTGCTCCTCGCCGGCCTCGTCCCTGGGTGGGAAGAACTCGAACGAGAACGACCGCTCACCGTGCTCGAGGATCTCGCGCATGCTTCGTCCCGGTACGGAGGCCACGACCCGATTCTAGGTTCGGGAGGGGGTCGCCCACCCAATTCTCAGCACCCGGCCTAGGGTCAGCCACGTGGGTGCGACGTGGGACCATGACGGCTTCCGGAACCGCGTCCAGGGTGCGCTCGACGACTTCCTCGACGAGCAGGCCGAGCGGCTGCGGCCGCTGGGTCCGGACGCCGCCCGCCTCGTCGCCGAGGCCCGTACGTCGGTCGCGGGCGGCAAGCGGTTCCGCGCGTCGTTCTGCTGGTGGGGACACCTCGCCGTCGCTCCCCCGGCCGACTCCGACGCCCTCGTGCGGGCCTGCGCCTCGCTCGAGCTGCTGCACGCGAGCGCCCTGGTCCACGACGACTACATGGACGCCTCGGACAGCCGGCGGGGGCGGCCGTCCACGCACCGCGCGTTCGAGGGCGAGCACCGCCGGGCGGGGTGGCGCGGCGACCCGGAGCAGTACGGCGCCGCGGGGGCGATCCTCCTCGGCGACCTGCTCCTCGCCTGGTCCGACGAGCTGCTGCGCCGCTGCGGGCTGCCGCTGGCGACCGTGGCGCCCGCGCTCGAGGTCTTCGACCTGTGCCGCACCGAGGTGGTGGCCGGCCAGTTCCTGGACGTCTCGGCCCAGGCCCGCGGGCACGCCGACGTCGACACGGCGATGACCGTGCTGCGCTACAAGTCCGCCAAGTACTCCATCGAGCGTCCCCTGCACCTCGGGGCGGCGCTGGCGGGGGCGACCGCGGGCACGCTCGGCGAGCTGTCGGCGTTCGGGCTGCCGCTCGGCGAGGCCTTCCAGCTGCGCGACGACCTCCTCGGGGTCTTCGGCGACCCGGCCACGACCGGGAAGCCGGCCGGCGACGACCTGGTCGAGGGCAAGCGCACCGTTCTGGTCGCCCTCGCACTCGACTCCGCGCCGGCCGCCGACGCGGAGCTCCTCGACCGCTCGCTGGGCACGCCCCTGTCCGAGGACGACGTGGCGCGGCTGCGCGAGGTGATCGAGGCCTCGGGCGCACACGCGCAGCTGGAGGCGGTCATCGACCAGCTCTCCGACGTCGCCCTGGCCGCGCTCGACCGGGCCGCGATCGACGACGGGGCGCGCGAGGTGCTGCGCTCACTGGCCGAGGCGGTCACCCACCGCGTCGTCTAGGGGCGTCGGAATCCCCGGTTATCCGGTGACTTTGGCGCTTCTACAGCGAAGTTTCGGTGTCAGAAGCGCAGGTTTCACCGGTTAACCGGTGAAACCTGCAGCCCGGCCGTCAGTCGAGGGACGGCACGTCCACGTCCGGCCCCTCGCCGCGCAGCAGCGTGGTCAGGGTGCCGCTGTGGTCGGCCAGGATCGTGCGGACCGAGGCGAAGGCGGCCTCGTCCGCGCGGGCGAGCGTGCACCAGCCGTCCCAGAGCAGGACCGTGCTGCCGTCCAGGTCGCGCAGGCAGTCGTTCAGCGCGTCGAGGTTCGTGCCGTAGTGGTCGGGGAAGGCCAGCGCCTCCCCCAGCGCCGCGAGCACCTCGTGCCGGGTCTGGTGGTGCCACCCGTCGACGTACCCGAAGCGCCAGCCGGCGTGCTCGACCGCGTGCCCCACCTCGTGGGGTGGGAACGCCGCGTGCCAGCGGTAGAGCCCGGGGTCGTGGTGGTGGGCCAGGATGGCCGCGAGTCCGCTCATAGTTTTTCGGGATCCCCGCGGAAGCGTGCCGCCTCCGCGCGGAGCGCTCCCTTCGGGCGCTTTCGTGGGGTGTTCATGTCTGTCTCCGTGCGATCCGTGCGAAGGACGCGTAGTGGTCCTCGGTCCAGTAGTACTCCCCGCCGTCGCCGGTGATGATCCGGCGGGCTCCCCGATCGGAGGAGCCGGGTGTGACCACCGTGTACTCGGCGTAGTAGCCGCGCGGGTGGTCGGGCAGCAGCCCTTCGAAGTTGCCGAAGGTCGAGCCGTCCTTGTCCGGGTACGGGAACGGGCCGCCCTGGTCGATGAGCGCGAGGGTGGCCTGGCCCTCGACCGGCAGCTCGTCCTCGAGGATCCAGGGCAGCCCGCTCTCCGGATCCGGGTCGCCGCTCCCGACCTCGCTGACGTCGAGGGTGCCGACGGCCGACGGCGTCGGGTCGTCGTCCCCGAAGATCGTGACGGTCTCCCCGTCGTGGTCCATCGTGAACTTGAGGATGAACGACGTGAACACGATCGTCGCGAAGACGATCACCACCGTCGTGACCGTCTGGCGGTTCCACTTCACGACGGTGGTCCGGTCCCTACAGGGCCATCGCCTGCGCGCGGCGCTTGACCTCCGCGCCGCGGTTCTCGCGCAGCGCGTCGATCGGTCGGCCCGGGAGGTCGGCGTCGAGGTGCAGCCACGCGATGATCTCGCGGTCGTCGTACCCGCCGTCGTGGAGCAGGGTCAGCAGGCCGCCGAGGCCCTTGACCGGCAGGCCGTCCTCGCCGATGAGGTCGGCCGGCACCTGCGGGCCGACGCCCGGGGCGGGCACCGCCGCGGCCAGCTCGTGGTCGCGGATCATGGTGCGGACCTTGGCGGGAGTCACGCCCAGCCGCTGGGCGGCCTGGCTCCAGTCCAGCCACTCGTCGACCAGGGCGGACAGGTCGGTCTCGGCGAGCGTCATGGCCCCATGCTGACACCCGGGGGCCGGGCATGGCACGGCGTGGCCGCCCCGAGGGAGCCGGACGGCTCGCCGGAGCGTCGGAAATGCCGTATCTCGCTGCTCGTCCGTACGATGGAGCATCCGGATTCCTTCCCCGTCCGGGTGCAGGAGGTCGCCGTGACGTCTGACCGGCATGCCCCCCAGGGCGGCGCCGAGCGACCGAGCGACCCCGCACAGGACGGCTCCGACCACCTCACCGGCCGGGTCCTCGACAACCGCTACCTGATCGGGTCGCGGATCGCCCGCGGCGGCATGGCCACCGTCTACGAGGCCACCGACCTGCGTCTCGACCGGACCGTCGCGGTCAAGGTGATGCACCCCGGGCTCGGCGACGACGACGAGTTCGCGGCCCGGTTCGTGGCCGAGGCGCGGGCCGCCGCCAAGCTCTCGCACCCCAACGTGGTCGCCGTCTTCGACCAGGGCAACGACGACGGCACGGTCTTCCTGGCGATGGAGCTGATCCCGGGCCACACGCTGCGCGACACGATCGGCAAGGAGGCCCCGCTCTCCCCCGCACGGGCGCTCGCGCTGCTCGAGCCGGTCGTCTCCGCGCTCGCCGCCGCCCACCGCGCCGGCCTCATCCACCGCGACGTCAAGCCCGAGAACGTGCTCATCGCCGACGACGGCCGGATCAAGGTGGCGGACTTCGGCCTGGCCAAGGCGGTCAGCGCCACCACCCAGCACACCGCCACCGGGGTGCTCATCGGGACCGTCTCGTACGTCGCGCCGGAGCTGGTCGTCGAGGGCCGTTCCGACGCCCGGGCGGACGTGTACGCCGTCGGCGTGATCCTCTACGAGCTGCTCACCGGCACGAAGCCGCACGAGGGCGAGACCCCGATCCAGGTGGCCTACAAGCACGTGCACGAGGACGTGCCGGCGCCGTCGGACACCTCGCCCGACGTACCCGACTACGTCGACGCGCTGGTCGCGCGGGCCACCGCGCGCGACCGCGAGCAGCGGCCGGCCGACGCCGGGGTGCTGCTGCACCACCTGCGCCGGGTCAACCAGGCCGTGACCTCCGGCGTCCGGTCCGACCGCGAGCTGGTCGAGGACCTGGTGCCCCGCAAGCACGCCGACACCGCCGAGGTGCTGCGCCGGCAGGGTCCGGGCCGCGGCGACACCAACCCGGAGCCGTGGGACCACGCCGAGATGGCCGCCCTGCTGGCCCCGCCGCGCGAGGCGACCACGACGGTCGAGCGCGGGCGGGTGCCGACGACCGTGACCGAGCGGCCGCGGCCCGTGTCGCCTCCGAAGAACCGCCGGCCAAGAAGCCGGCCAAGGCCACCAAGCGACCGCGGCGCCGCCGGGGTCCGATCCTGCTGGTCCTCGCGCTGCTGGTCGCGGCGGCGGTGGGCGCCGGCGCCTGGTACTTCGGCTGGGAGCGGTACACCACCACGCCCGCGGTGCTCGCAGATGACCGAGGCGGACGCCACCCAGAGGCTCGAGGACGCCGGTCTCGACGTCGCGGTGGGCGAGGCGAAGTACTCCGACACCGTCGACGCGGGGCTGGTGCTGAGCACCGACCCGGGCGCGGGCAAGCGCGTGCTCAAGGGCACCGACGTGACGATCGTCGTCTCCCTGGGCCGCGCCGTCGCCCAGCTGCCCAAGCTGACCGGCATCACCGAGGACGAGGCGCAGGACCGGATCGCGAGCGCCAACATGGCCTTCGGCAAGTCGACCAAGGCGTTCTCCGAGACCGTGCCCGAGGGCATCGTGATCTCCTCCGACCCCAAGGGCGGCAGCACGCTGCGGTTCGGCACCATCGTCGACCTCGTGGTCTCCAAGGGCCGGCAGCCGATCAAGGTCGGGAGCTGGGTCGGCAAGAGCGCGGACGAGGCCGAGAGCACGATCACGAAGCGCGGTCTCAAGCCCGACGTCTCCCACCAGTACTCCGACGACGTCCCCGAGGGCGTGGTCATCTCGCAGCAGCCGACCGGCGGCACGCTCTTCAAGGGCGACACCGTGCAGCTGCTCGTCTCGCTCGGTCCCGAGCTCGTCGCGGTCCCCAACGTGGTCGCCGCCGGCGTCGACGACGCCACCGCCGCCCTCGAGGGCGCGGGGTTCGACGTCGACGTCCAGTACGCCCCCGGCTACATCGGCCTCGGCTACGTGTTCTCGCAGGACCCGGGCGAGGGCACCGAGCTGCCCAAGGGCTCGACGGTCACGATCTACCTCGTGTGACCGGGCCGCGGAACCCCGTCGGCACCCACGTCAAGGTCGGGCCGGGACTGGTCAAGGGCACGCTGAAGGGCGCGCGCGAGCTGGGGCTCGAGGCGGTCCAGGTGTTCACCGGCAACCCCCGCGGCTGGGCGCTGAGCGAGGGTCGGCCGGCCGAGGACGCGGCGTTCCGGGAGGGCTGCGCCGAGAGCGGGATCCGCGTGGTCGTCCACGCGCCGTACCTGGTGAACCTCGGCTCGCCCACGCCGGCGACGTACGAGCGGTCGATCGCCTCGGTGGCCCACAACGTCCGGCGCGCGGTGGAGATCGGGGCCGAGGGCGTGGTCGTGCACACCGGGTCGTACGTCGACGCCACCGGCGCCGACGGCCTGCTCGAGGCCGCGCTGACTCGGGTGCGTGAGGGGCTCCTGCCGATCCTCGACACGATCGAGGACGAGCAGCTGCCGTGGCTGCTGCTGGAGCCCACGGCGGGCCAGGGCCGATCGCTCTGCGCCGGGGTCGAGGATCTCGAGCCCTACCTCGCCGCCCTCGACCACCACCCCAAGGCCGGGCTCTGCCTCGACACCTGCCACGCGTTCGCCGCCGGCGCACCGCTGGACGAGCCGGGCGGGACGACCCGGACCGTCGACCGCCTGGTCGAGATCGCGGGGCCCGGGAAGCTGCGGCTGGTGCACGCCAACGACAGCTTGGACCCGCGCGGCTCGATGCGCGACCGGCACGAGCGGCTCGGCGAGGGCCACATCGGGACCGGCGCGATCGCCGAGCTGCTCGGGCACCCCGCCACCGCCGGGGTGCCGTTCATCCTCGAGACGCCCGGATCGCGGGACCCGGGCAGCGACCAGATCGCGCTGGTCAAGAGGATGCGTCCGTGACCGGTCGCCGCTCCGCCCTGCTCGCCACCGGCGCGCTGCTGTTGGTCACCGCCAGCTGGGGCAGCACCTTCTTCATGATCAAGGACCTGCTCGACCGGGTGCCGACCCTGGACTTCCTGGCCGTGCGGTTCGCGATCGCCGGGCTGGTGATGTTCGCGGTGGCGCACCGGGCCGTCCTCGCGCTGCCCCGCGAGGTGCTGCGCCGCGCGGTCGTGGTGGGGGGCATCTACGGCGTCGCCCAGATCCTGCAGACCACCGGCCTGGCCCACACGGCGGCGAGCGTCTCCGGGTTCATCACCGGGATGTACGTCGTCTGCACCCCACTGCTGGCCGCCCTGCTGCTCAAGACCCGGATCACCTCGCTCACCTGGGCTGCGGTGGCGCTGGCCACCGCGGGGCTCGGCGTGCTCACCCTCGACGGGTTCTCGGTCGGGTACGGCGAGGCGCTCACGTTCGTCGCGGCCGTGCTCTACGCACTGCACATCGTCGCCCTCGGCGCCTGGTCGACCGCGCGCGACGCCCTCGGGATGTCGGTGGTCCAGCTCATCGTGATCGCGCTGATCTGCCTCGTCGCCACCGCCCCCGACGGCGTCGTGCTCCCCGAGGAGGGCCGGGACTGGGCGGCGATCATCTACATGGCGCTGGTCGCCGGCGCGCTCGCGCTGCTCGCGCAGACCTGGGCGCAGTCGCAGCTCTCCCCCACCCGGACCGCGATCATCATGAGCATGGAGCCGGTGTTCGCGGCGCTCTTCGCGGTCCTGCTCGGTGGCGAGGACGTCACCGCCCGGATGCTGGTGGGGGGCGCGATGGTGCTCGCCGCGATGCTCGTGGTCGAGCTCGGCCCGCACCGCCCGGTCGAGGGCGAGGTCCAGCACCTCACCGTGTGACGGCTCGAGGCGGAGGTGGCCGCCTGTTGCACGCGGAAACGGCGTCCTGACGACCCTGCGATCTGGTTCCACCGAGGGCTGACCGTCACGATCTGGTCACGTCTGTCCGCACTCTGAGTTCCACGTCTCGGATCCGGACGCGGAAGCCTAGATTCGCGGCCATGGTCGTGGTCATGGCACCCGACGCGACCGACGAGGACATCGCCGCCGTCGTCGCCCGCGTCGAGTCGGTGGGCGGAGAGGCGTTCGTCTCCAAGGGGCTGGTCCGCACGATCATCGGGCTCGTCGGTGACATCGACTCCTTCCACCACCTCAACCTGCGCACCTTCAAGGGCGTCGCGGACGTGCACCGCATCTCCGACCCCTACAAGCTGGTCAGCCGCCAGCACCACCCGGACCGGTCGACGGTCTGGGTCGGCACTGGCGCGCAGGTCCCGATCGGGCCGGACACCTTCACCCTGATCGCCGGCCCCTGCGCCGTGGAGAGCCGCGACCAGACCCTCGAGGCCGCGCAGATGGCCCGCAGCGCCGGCGCGACGCTGCTCCGGGGCGGGGCCTTCAAGCCGCGCACGTCTCCGTACGCCTTCCAGGGCCTCGGCCTGGCCGGCCTGGAGATCCTCGCGGACGTCGGAGCGGCCACCGGACTGCCGGTGGTGACCGAGGTCGTCGACGCCCGCGACGTACCCGTGGTGGCCGAGCACGCCGACCTGCTCCAGGTCGGCACCCGCAACATGGCCAACATCTCGCTCCTCCAGGCGGTGGGCACGTGCGGCAGGCCGGTGCTGCTCAAGCGGGGCATGACCGCGACCATCGAGGAGTGGCTGATGGCGGCGGAGTACGTCGCCCAGCGCGGCAACCTCGACATCGTGCTGTGCGAGCGCGGCATCCGGACCTTCGAGACCGCCTACCGCAACACCCTCGACCTCTCGGCGGTCCCGGCCGTGCAGGCGACCAGCCACCTGCCGGTCATCGTGGACCCCAGCCACGCGGCCGGCCGCAAGGACCTCGTCGTCCCGCTGTCCCGGGCGGCCATCGCCGTCGGCGCGGACGGGGTGCTCGTCGACGTGCATCCGCATCCCGAGGCGGCGCTGTGCGACGGCCCGCAGGCCCTGGTCGGCAGCGAGCTGCGCGAGCTCGCGACCGCGGTGCGCCGGCTGCCCCCGCTGGTGGGCCGGGTCGACGCGTCGTCCGTCGTACGGACCCGCTGACCTGCGGCTACACCCGGGGCTGACTACGATCCGCTCCGTGGAGGTCACCCCATGAGCAGCTGCACGTCGTGCGGCCACCAGCTCGGCGTCGGGCGGTTCTGCACCAACTGCGGCGCCGCCGTGGACCCCTCCACCCCTGACGGCACCCCGGTCAGCACCCCGGTCACCCCGCCGCCCGCGGCCGAGGACTGGCGCACCGACACCGCCGAGCGCCCGCAGGCCGACGTGGCCAGCGCACCGGGCGACCCTCGGACGCCGCCGGCGGCCGTGGCGCCGCCGCCGCCGCCCCGCTACCCGCTGTACGCCGACGAGGTGCCGAGCTACTCGTCGTACGGCCCGCTCGAGCCCGCCTCGGCCGAGCCGGCCTCGGCCTACGAGGCGCTCGCCCCCGAGCCGGTGATCCCCGAGGACGACCTCGGCTACGACGAGGAGTACGAGTACGACGAGGAGCGCCGCAGCCCGGTGCTCTGGATCCTCGTCGCCGCGCTGGTGCTCGTGCTCGTCGGGGCGGGCTGGTGGTTCCTGGTCCGGGACGACGGCGCGGACTCGACGGCGCAGGACGATGGCACCGGCCAGTCGGCCGAGGGGTCGCCGACCGCGGCCGACGAGGGCGTCGACGTCGCCCGCCGGGCCGCGGCCAAGGCCCCCAGCACCGCGCCCCCGAACGAGGACGTCAACGGCGACCAGGTCTCCTACGACGCCAGCAACATGCTCGACGGCGTCCCCGAGACCGCCTGGCGCACAGCGGGCGACGCGACCGGCATGTCGCTCACCTTCACCCTGCGCGAGCCCACCGAGCTGCACCGCATCGGGCTGATCAACGGCTACGCCAAGACCTCGACCGACGCGCAGAACCGCACCTTCGACTGGTACCTAGGCAACCGCCGGGTCAACGCGGTGGTCTGGCAGTTCGACGACGGCAGCAAGGTCCGCCAGCAGCTCTCGGAGACCCGCGAGCTCCAGATGATCGACGTCAACGACGTCATCACCGGCACCGTGGTCCTCAAGCTCGTGCGCGTCTCGCCGCCGGGCGAGGGCACCGCCTCGCGGAACTTCACCGCGATCAGCGAGGTGTCGCTGGTGGGCGAGCCGACGACCTGACCTCCGGCGCCCGCCTCGCGCGTGCTCGACTGATACAAGCTGGCCAGGACGGCCGCCGCGCGCTCCGCGTCGGCCCGCGAGACGTCGAGATGGGTGACCATCCGGACCGCGGTCGGCCCGACGGTGGCCACCCGCACCCCCTGCTCACCCGCGGCCGCCACGAACGCCGCGGCGTCGCTGCGCTCGACGACCACGATGTTGGTGTCCACGGTGGCCGGGTCGAGCCCGCAGGCCTCGGCCAGCAGCCGGGCGTGCGCGTGGTCCTCGGCCAGCCGCTCGACGTGGTGGTCGAGGGCGTGCAGCCCGGCCGCGGCCAGGACGCCGACCTGGCGCATGCCGCCACCCATTCGCTTGCGGCGCACCCGCGCCTGGTCGACCGCGTCCCGCGAGCCCACCATCAGCGAGCCGATCGGGGCGCCGAGGCCCTTGGACAGGCAGACCGCGAGGACCGAGGCGATGGCGCCGTACTCCGCGAGCGGTACGCCGGTGGCGACGTGCGCGTTCCAGACCCGGGCACCGTCGAGGTGGACTCCGGTGCCGACGCCGGTGGCCCACTCCCGCAGGTCCTGGAGCTCGGCCAGCGGGAGCACGGCACCACCGGCGAAGTTGTGGGTGTTCTCGACCGAGACCGCCGCGGTGCGGACGAAGAACGGGCCCATGTCCGGCGCGAACAGCGACCGGATCGTGGCCAGCTCGGCACGGCCCCGCGGATGCGTCCACGTCCGCATCGTGATCCCGCCGATGGCGCCGTGCGCGCCGAGCTCGGCCCGCGCGATGTGCGCGGAGGACTCGCAGAGCACCTCCTGGCCCGGCGCGACGAGCGAACCGACCGCGAGCACGTTCGCCATCGACCCGGTCGGGGTGAACAGCGCGGCCTCGTGCCCGAACAGCCCCGCCACCCGCTCCTCGAGGGCCCGGACGGTCGGGTCCTCGCCGTACACGTCGTCGCCGACCTCGGCCCGCGCCATCGCGGCGCGCATCGCCTCGGTGGGGCGGGTGAGGGTGTCGGAACGGAGGTCGATCGAACCGGTCGTCACGAAATGGTGACTGTAACGGGCGGCGACCAGCCCGAGTGCTGCGCACCCTTCACCGTGCGCGCGCGGATCGAGTACCTGCCGGCCCGAGCCGGGTCGAACCGCTGACCCGCGACCGTGCCGCTGGAGACGAGCGGCCGCCACCGCCCGGTCCCCCGCCGCGTCTGCACGTCGAAGGTGGTCGCACCCTTGGCCCGCTTGGTGGACCACCGCAGCGCCCACCCGGCACCCCGGGAGCCCGTGGCCCTCACCGGCACCGCCACCCGACCGCGCATCATCGCGTGGATCGAGCAGTGGTAGGCGTAGGTGCCGGCCGACCTGAACCGGTGCGCGTACGTCGCCCCGCTCGACCTGATGCCGCTGTCCCAGAAACCCTGGTCGGACGTGGACGTGTGCGAGACGGCGTCCTGGAAGGACCAGGTGACCGACTCGCCGAGGCCGACCGTCACCGACGCGGGGGCGAAGGCCATGTTCGCGACGGTCACGGTGGCACCGGCGGCGCGCGCCTCGGCGGTACCGCCGGGCACGAGGACGAGCGCAGCGACCGCAGCGACGACGGCGCCGCGGGCAGAACGGACTGGGTTCATGCCCGTGGCACGGGCGAGAGGCCGCTCCGGTTCAGGCGGTGCGGAGCATCTCCGCGACGAGGAAGGCCAGCTCGAGCGACTGCACCCGGTTGAGCCGCGGGTCGCAGACCGACTCGTAGCGCGAGCCGAGGTCGATCTCGGCCAGCTCCTCGCCGCCCCCGACGCACTCCGTCACGTCGTCGCCGGTGAGCTCGACGTGGACGCCGCCCGGCCAGGTGCCGAGCGAGCGGTGCACGTCGAAGAAGCCCTGGACCTCGTCGATGACGTCGTCGAAGCGGCGGGTCTTGTAGCCCGAGGAGGCCTCGAAGGTGTTGCCGTGCATCGGGTCGCAGACCCAGGCGACCTCGATCCCGGATGCGGTGACCTTCTCGACGAGGTCGGGCAGGCCGTCGCGGATCCGGCCGGCGCCGAAGCGGGTGATGAAGGTGAGGCGACCCGGCTCGTTGTCGGGGTTGAGCCTCGCGGCCAGCGCCAGCGCGTCGTCGGCGGAGGTGGAGGGCCCGAGCTTCACGCCGATCGGGTTGCGGATGTGGCGGAACAGCTCCACGTGCGCGCCGTCGAGCTGGCGGGTGCGCTCCCCGATCCAGACGAAGTGCCCCGAGACGTCGTACGGCGTGCCGGTGCGCGAGTCGATGCGGGTCATCGCGTGCTCGTAGTCGAGGACCAGCCCCTCGTGGCAGGTGTGGAAGTCGACCCGGTGGAACTCGTCGGGGTCGGCGCCGATCGCCTGCATGAACGTCAGGGCCCGCTCGATCTCGGCGGCGACCACCTCGTAGCGCTGGCCGACCGACGACTCGCGGACGAAGTCGGTGTTCCACGTGTGCACCTGGCGCAGGTCGGCGTAGCCACCGGTCACGAACGCGCGGACCAGGTTGAGCGTCGCGGCCGAGGAGTTGTAGACGTCCACCAGCCGCTGCGGGTCGGGGACCCGGGCCGCCTCGGTGAAGTCGAAGCCGTTGACGGCGTCGCCGCGGTACGCCGGCAGCGTGACGCCCTCGCGGGTCTCGAGGTCCGAGGAGCGCGGCTTGGCGTACTGGCCGGCGATCCGGCCGACCTTGACCACCGGCACCGAGGCGGCGTAGGTGAGCACGACGGCCATCTGGAGCAGCACCCGGAGCTTGTTGCGGACGTTGTCGGCGGTGACGCCGGCGAACGTCTCGGCACAGTCGCCGCCCATGAGCATGAACGCCTCGCCGCGCGAGACGGCCGCGACCTTGTCCTTCAGCTCGTCGCACTCACCGGCGAAGACCAGCGGCGGCATGGTCCGGAGCCGGGCGACGGCTGCGTCCAGGGCCGCGCGGTCGGGGTAGTCCGGCTGCTGGGCCGGTCCGAGCGCGCGCAGGGCCTCGAGGTCGGGGACAGGACTGCTCACCGGTCAAGGGTACGGGCGCAGCCACCACCGCCCCGCATCGTTCTCACCTCGCGGCGGTCAGTCCTCCAGGTGCTCGATGTCGCGGAAGCCGGTCTTCTTCGCGCGGACGCCCCGGTTGGTGGCCCACGTGAGCGCCCACAGCACGATCCCGATGGCCAGCAGGCCGCCCGCGATCTTGTACTGGATCCAGTCGTCGCGGTCACGGGCCCATGGCCCGACCAGGAAGAGGCAGGCCACGGCCGCGACGTACGGCGTCCAGCCGGGGGCAGTGAAGCCCCGGCGCGAGTCGGGGGCGCGGCGCAGCACGAGGCAGGCCACGTTGACGACCGCGAACACGGCCAGCAGCAGGAGCGCGGTGGTCCCGGAGAGCGCACCGATCACCGAGGTGTCGGAGGCGTAGGTGATCACGATGGTCAGGCCCAGGGCCAGGGCGGTGCTGAAGGCGATGCCGGCGTACGGCGTGCGGCGACCGGGCAGCACCTTGCCGAGCACGCGCGGCAGCACGTCCTGGTTGGCCATGCCGTAGAGGAGCCTGCTGGCCATCAGCATGTTGAGCAGGGCGGTGTTGGCCACCGCGACCACGGTGAGGAACGGGAAGACCTTGTCGATCGGCAGGTCAGGCGCGCCGATCTTGACGACGTTGAGCAGGACCTGGCCCTCGTTGTTGGCGATCTCGTCGATCTGGCCGACGGGGATGACCGCGACCACCGAGATGGCCACCAGGACGTAGAACAGGACCGCGATGCCGAGCCCGGTCAGCATCACCTTCGGGAAGATCCGCTCCGGCTCCTCGGTCTCCTCGACCATGTTCACCGAGTCCTCGAAGCCGACCATCGCGAAGAACGCGATCGTGGTGGCCACGGTCACCGCGAGGAACAGCCCGCGGTCGGACTGGGAGTCGAAGACCGTGATCCGGCTCAGGTCGCCGTCGCCACGAGCCAGCACCACGAAGCCGATCAGGATCACGATGACCAGGGCGGACATCTCGATCAGCGTCAGGACGACGTTGAACTTCACGCTCTCGCCCACACCGCGCAGGTTGATCGCGGCCAGGACGAACATGAACGCGAGGGCCACGACCGTGATGGCGGTGTTGCCCTGCGAGACGTGCCAGCCGAGGCCGTCGAACCCGGCCAGCAGGTTCGAGGCGAGCAGGTTCGAGGCGGTCGATGCGCTGGTGATGCCGGAGCACACCACCGCGAAGGCGACGAGGAAGGTCACGAAGTGGATGCCGAACGCCTTGTGGGTGTACAGCGCCGCGCCCGCGGCCTGCGGGTATCTGGTCACCAGCTCGAGGTAGGACAGGGCGGTGAGGGTGGCCACGAAGAAGGCGACGAGGAACGGCAGCCAGACGATGCCGCCGACCTCGAGCGCCATCTGGCCGGTCACCGCGTAGATGCCGGCTCCGAGGATGTCGCCGACGATGAAGAGCAGGAGCAGCTTGGGCCCCATCACCCGCTTGAGGTCGGGCTCGGGTCCGTTGACGTCGGTGGGGTCGGTCGCGGTGCTGGTCATCTCGGTCCTCCGGGTCCGGGCGAGAAGATCTGCCCTACTCCTACCCGAACGGGTGAGTTGTATTCGTCAGCCGCTCCTGTCAGGTGCGACGCCGAGCCGCGCGAGCAGGAGGAGCGTGACCTCGGCGAAGTCGTTGCCCTCGACGGCGGCCGCGACGTCCGCCCAGTCGACCTGCTCACGCACCGCCCGGGCGGCGGGGATGACCTTGGTCAGGTCGCACGCCCGCTCGTCGAGCGCGTTGAGCTTCGCGGTCATGAGCGTGGTGGCGCCGAGCACCGGCATCACCACCGACTCGACCTCGAGCTCGTCGGCGTCGTCGAGGTCGGCCGGGACGACGGGCGCGGCGCTGAGCCGGAACAGCAGGTCGACCATGGCCCCGTCGACGAAGACCTTGACCAGCCAGTCCTCGGGCGGGTCCACGACCTCGATGCCGGCGTCCGAGAGCAGCGACGTGACCCGGTCGCGGTCCTCCTCGGCGACCACGAAGTCCACGTCGTGGTGCGGCTCGGGCGCGCCCCGGGCCCACAGGGCGTAGCCGCCGGCCAGCGCGAAGGGCACCCCGCCGCCCTTGAGCGCCACGGCGACGAGCTTGAGCGCCTCGCGCAGCCGGTCCTGCTCGTCGGTCATGCGGCTGTGGTACCCGCGCCGGTGGGTACCGCACCGCCGATGCGCGTGGCGACCTTCAACATCCTGCACGGCCGCAACCCCGCCGACGACCCTGTCGACTACCAGGTGGACGTGGACGCCTTCGCCTCGGCGATCGCCGGCCTCGACGCCGACGTGCTGGCCCTGCAGGAGGTCGACCTCAACCAGCCCCGCTCGCACATGGCCGACCTCACCGCGGTCGCGGCGGAGGCGATGGGCGCAGACGAGCACCGGTTCGTCGCCGCCATGTCCGGCAGCCCCGGAGCGACCTGGGTGGCGGCCACCGGGGAGGAGCAGCCCGACGCGGCGACGTACGGCGTCGCGGTGCTGAGCCGGCACCCCGTCACGGCCTGGACCGTGGTCAAGCTGCCCGTGCTCAAGGCGCCGACGCCCTTCTGGTTCCACGGCGAGCGGCTGCCGACTCTGGTGCGCGACGAGGCGCGGGTCGCGCTGGCCGCGCGGGTGGCCCACCCGGAGGGCCCCGTGACCGTGGTCGGCACCCATCTGTCGTTCGTGCCGTGGTGGAACGGGCGCCAGCTGCGGTACCTGGTCCGGTCCCTCGCCCCCGCCGAACGGCCACTGGTGCTGACCGGCGACCTCAACATGGGGCAGCGCCGCGCGGTGGCCCTCAGCCGGATGACCCCGGCGGCCACCTGGCGCACCTTCCCCAGCGACACGCCGCGCGAGCAGCTGGACCACATCCTGCTCGACGGCGCGCTCACGGCGACCGCGTCGAGCGCGCCGCACCTGCCGCTCAGCGACCACCGGGCGCTGGTCGCCGACCTGGCCCTCCGCGACCGGCCCTGAGTGCGGTCAGCGCACCTCGCACGCGACGGGCGAGTCGCACGGCTCGACCTCGTGCTCCTCCAGGACGTTCCCGTCGGCGTCGCGGGTGACCGCCTTGGCCAGCTGGCCGTCGACGGTGCCCCAGAACATGGTGTCCCCCGGCACGAAGGTGCCCGCCTCGACGTGCGCCGAGACCGTGGTGCCGTCCGTGGCCACCAGGTCGACCGTGGCGACATCGGTGCCGTCGGTGCCCCCGATCCAGACGGTGGCGGGCGAGCCGTCGACGTAGGTGTTCGTGTGGAACAGCTGCAGGTCCTCGCCTGGCTCGAGGAAGCCCTCGGCCCCCATCCCCCACTGGTAGACCAGGTCCGCGTCCTCGCCGCTCAGCATCGAGGGGCTGCACGGCCGGCTGTTGGAGCTGGTGCAGGCCAGCCGGAGCGGTCCGCCGTCGACGATGACGCCGATGTCGGTCGAGCCGACGGGGTAGCCGTCCTCGTCGCCGAGCACGTGCTGCTCGTAGTCGGCAATGCCGTCGTACAGCCAGGCCGGGAAGTCCTTCTTGCGGAACGTCGTCACCCCGGTGTACCAGCGGGTGCCGAGGTCGACCGGCCCGGCCTTCAGGTCGGACGACGGCACGCCGTCCAGCCCCATCTGGCCGGCGCTCGCGCCCGCGGGCAGCGGGATGACCACCTGCCAGCTCGACACCTGGACGGCGCCGGGGATCTCGGCCAGCGCGCGCTCGGCGATGGCCGACAGCTCGTGCGGCGGCTGGTGGACGACAGGCGGGCTGTCGTCGGCCCGGTCGCCGATCCCGCCCGTCACCGCGGCGACGCCCACCGAGGCGGCGATGACCGCCGCGGCGCTCCCGAGGGCGACGGCGGCGAGCCGGCCCCGCTGCCGGCGACGGCCGCGGGTGCGGATCTCCGAGAGGCGGGCGGGCTGGAGCGGCTCGGGCTCCGCGGTCCTGAGCGCTCGCTCGAGCTGGTCGACCGTGCGTACGTCGTTCACTGTCCCACCGCTTCTTCGTAGTCGGGCGCGCCGTTCTCCGCGGTCACGCGCAGCTTCGCGAGCGCGCGGGCCAGGGTGCTCTTCACCGTCCCCTTGGTGACGCCGAGCTCGTGCGCCACCTCGGCCTCGCTGAGGTCGAAGTAGTGCCGCAGCACGACCACCTGCCGCTCGCGGGCGGTGAGGGTGCGCAGCAGCCGGACCGCCTCGTCACGCTGGTCGACCCGGGTGTCGGGTCGCGACGGCACCCTCTCGAGGAGCTGCTCCCCCACCTCGAAGGTCCCGTGCCTGCGCCGGATCCGGTCGATGTTGAGGTTCACCAGCACCCGCCGGCTGTAGGCGAGCGCGTCGGCCCGGCGCACCCGGCGCCAGTGCGCGTACGTGCGCACCAACGCCGTCTGCGTCAGGTCCTCCGCGAGGTGGTGGTCACCCGTCAACAGGTACGCAGAGCGCAGCAGCCGCGGCCAGGCCGCGGTCGCGAACTCGTCGAACCCGTCGTGTCCCGAGCTCCGGATCACCAGCACCCCCGTCGTGTGTCGTCACCAGTCTCTACGCAGGTGAGGAGCGCGAGGTTGAGAGCACGACCGGACCACCGCAGACCGAGCCTGTCGAGATCACCGCCGGGCCGGCTCCCAGCGCAGGCTGCGGAGGTTTCGGCAAGGCCGGTTCCGACCTCGTTCCTCGGTCGGACGGCCTGCTCAACCACCGATGGTGATGCCGCTCCTCGTGCCTCGGAGCGTCATCACCCGAAGAAGACCGCGGCCTCGGCGTACTCCTCGGGGCTGACCAGCTTGAGCTCCGAGGTGCCCTCGCTGAGCGGGACCCGCACGATGTCGGTGCCACGCAACGCGACCATGGTGCCGAACTCCTGGTCGGCGACCGCGTCGATCGCGTGCAGCCCGAACCGGGTGGCCAGCCAGCGGTCGAACGCCGTCGGCGTGCCGCCGCGCTGGATGTGGCCGAGCACGACCGCCCGCGCCTCCTTGCCGGTGCGGGTCTCGATCTCGTGCGCCAGCCGGTCACCGATGCCGCCGAGCCGCACGTGGCCGAAGGCGTCCTTCTCGCCGGAGACGAGGGTCATGTCGCCGCCCTCGGCCGGGATGGCGCCCTCGGAGACGACGATGATCGGCGCGTAGTGGGTCTCGAACCGGGTCTCGACGTGCTCGCAGAGCTTCTCGATGTCGAAGGGCTGCTCGGGGATCAGCACCGCGCTGGCGCCGCCGGCGATGCCGGCGTGCAGCGCGATCCAGCCGGCGTGCCGGCCCATCACCTCGACGACCAGGACCCGGTGGTGGGACTCGGCGGTCGTGTGCAGCCGGTCGATGGCCTCGGTCGCGATGTTGACCGCGGTGTCGAAGCCGAAGGTGAAGTCGGTTCCGGAGAGGTCGTTGTCGATGGTCTTCGGCACCCCGACCACGTCGACGCCGAGCTCGGAGAGCCTGGTGGCCACGCCGAGGGTGTCCTCGCCGCCGATCGCGACCAGCGCCTCGACGCCGTTGTCCGCGAGGTTCTGCTTGATCCGCTCGACCCCGCCCTCGATCTTGAACGGGTTCGTGCGCGAGGAGCCGAGGATGGTGCCGCCGCGGGGCAGGATGCCGCGGCACTGCTCGATGCCCAGCTCCATCGTCAGCCCCTCGAGCGGACCCCGCCAGCCGTCGCGGAACCCGACGAAGTCGAAGGAGTGGCCGCGGACGCCGCGGCGGACGACCGCCCGGATGACCGCGTTGAGACCGGGACAGTCGCCGCCACCGGTCAGGACACCGACACGCATGTGTGTGCTCCTGGATTGGATCGTTCAAGGCCCGGTCGACAGTAGTGGGGCCGTAGCCGCGGTGCCAAGCGTCCCGACCGGGGCGCGGTCAGGGCTCTCCCCGATGGCCGCTCCCGGACCCGACCCCTAGCGTCGGGCCATGGCGCAGATGACGGCGGTGGTCCAGGAGCGGTACGGCGGACCGGAGGTGCTCGCGGTCCGCGACGTCGTCCGGCCCGAGCCCGCGGCGGGCCAGGTGCTGGTCGCGGTTCGCGCGGCCGCCCTGAACGCCGCCGATTGGCACCTGATGCGCGGGCTGCCGCTCTTCGCGCGGCTCACGGTCGGGCTGCGCGCCCCGCGCGGCCGGGTCCGGGGCAGCGACGTGGCCGGGGTGGTCGAGGCGGTCGGGCCCGGCGTGACCCGCTGGGCGCCGGGCGACGAGGTGTACGGCGAGCTGGGGCTGGCCGGCGGTGGCTTCGCGGAGCACGCGCTGGTCGACCAGGCGCTGCTGGTGGCCAAGCCGGCGGCGCTGACCTTCGAGCAGGCCGCCGCCGTGCCCCTGGCCGGCCGCACGGCCCTGGTCTGCCTCCGCGAGGCCTCGGGGCTGCGCGCGGGCCAGCGGCTGCTGGTCAACGGCGCGTCCGGCGGGGTCGGCACGTTCGCCGTCCAGCTCGGCCAGGCGCTGGGCGCCCGGGTGACAGGCGTGTGCAGCACCCGCAACGTCGACCTGGTCCGCTCGCTCGGAGCCGACCACGTCGTGGACTACACCCGCGAGGACGTCGCCGCCTCGGGAGAGCGGTACGACGTGGTGCTCGACCTGGTCGGCAACCGGTCCCTGCGCGACCTGCGCCGGCTGGTCTCCCCCGGCGGGGTGCTCGTGCTCTCCGGCGGCGGCACGTCGACCGGGCAGCGCCGACTCCTCGGTCCCGCGTGGCTGATGCTCCGCGGCAAGCTCGCCGCCCCGGCGCTGCCGTTCCGGGTCCGGGTCCCGCAGACACCGCACTCGCCCGAGCAGCTGTCCGACCTGGCCGCGCTCGTGGAGGCCGGCACGGTGCGTCCTGTCCTCGACCGCACCTTCCCGCTGGCCGAGGCGGCCGCGGCGATGACCTACCTCGAGACCGAGCACGCCCGGGCCAAGGTGGTGCTCACCGTTCCCTGAGCGGTCACCGGCTCCTCGGCCGCGGCGTTGGTCACGGCCGAGGCGGCCAGCGGCATGACCCGACCCGGCAGCGCGGACAGTGCGATGCCCACCGCGGTGAGCCCCAGGAGCGGCGACCAGGAAGGAGAGCGTCGTGATCCGCATGAACACGCCGCTCCCGATCGCGTCGATGCCGATCGCCGTGACGAAACGGCGGTGGCGGCCGACGGACGGGAAGCCCAGGCGGTGCGGCACCGGTCGATCGTCCGACCGCACGTCGGGTTGAGGGCAAGCGGGTGTCGGCCCCGGTCATCGCTAGGGTGCGAGCCATGACCTTCTCGATCGTGGCCAGGTCCGCCGACGGAGAGTCGTGGGGGGTGGCCGTGGCGTCGAAGTTCCTGGCCGTCGGTTCCGCCGTGCCGGCCGCGGTGGCCGGCGTCGGCGCGATCGCGACCCAGGCGGACGCGAACGTCGCGTACAAGGGCCAGGCCCTGGCGCACATGGACGACGGCGCGACGGCGTCGGTCGCGCTGCAACGGCTGCTCGAGGACGACGAGGGTCGCGACCACCGGCAGGTCGGGATCGTCGACGTCGACGGGGGCGCGGCCTCGCACACCGGGCACGCCTGCCTCGAGTGGGCGGGCAGCCTCACCGGCGAGGGGTACGCCATCCAGGGCAACATCCTCGCCGGCGAGGAGGTCGTGGAGGCCATGGAGACCTCGTGGCTGGCGTCCGACCCGGAGGCGCCCCTGGCCCGACGGCTCCTCGACGCGCTGACCGCCGGCGACCAGGCCGGCGGCGACTCGCGCGGGCGGCAGTCCGCGGCGCTGCTCGTGGTCCGCGAGGGCGCCGGGTACGGCGGCCTCGACGACATCGCGACCGACCTCCGGGTCGACGACCACGAGAGCCCGATCCCCGAGCTCGAACGGCTCCTCGGCCTCAGCGAGCTCTACCTGACCGCGTCGACCGAGGACGAGCAGGTGCCGGTGACCCCCGAGATCGAGGCCGAGCTGGAGGCGTTCGCGCAGGCGCAGGGTGCGCGCGACTTCCAGGCCTGGGTCGGCACCGAGAACTACGAGATGCGGGTGGCACCCGACCTGGCGTGGATCGACGAGAAGATCCTCGAGATCGTCCGGTCGACGTCCGAGCAGTCCCCCGAGCAGCCGTGAGCGTCCTGGCCATCGACGCCGGCACCACCGGCGTCACCGCGGTCGTCGTCACCGACGACGGCGACATCGCGGCCAAGGGCTACCAGGAGTTCCAGCAGCACTTCCCGCGGCCGGGCTGGGTGGAGCACTCCCCCGAGGAGATCTGGCAGGCGACGCTGTCCGCGGGCCGCGCCGCGCTGGCACAGGTCGACGCCTCGCAGCTGCGCGCCGTCGGGATCACCAACCAGCGCGAGACGGTCATGCTCTGGGACCGGGAGACCCTGGGCTCGCCGCGGCGGGCCATCGTCTGGCAGGACCGGCGCACCGCCGACATCTGCGCCCGGCTCAAGGACGAGGGTCACGAGGCGCGGGTCACCGAGCTCACCGGGCTCCGGCTGGACCCCTACTTCTCCGGCACCAAGCTCGTCTGGCTGGCCGAGGAGGAGCCGAACACCTGGGCCCTCGTGGAGTCGGGCCGCTACGCGATCGGCACCGTCGACTCCTACCTGATCGCCCGGATGACACGAGGCACGTACCACGTCACCGACGTCTCCAACGCGTGCCGGACGCTGCTGTTCGACCTCGGCACGGGCGACTGGTCCGACGAGCTCTGCGCGCTGTTCGGCGTACCCCGCGACGCGCTGCCCGAGCTGGTCCCCAGCTGGGGCGAGATCGCCACCACCGACCCGGCGTCGTTCCTCGACCTGTCGCTGCCTATCGCCGGTATCGCGGGCGACCAGCAGTCGGCGCTGTTCGGGCAGACCTGCTTCGACCCCGGCGACGCGAAGTGCACCTACGGCACCGGCTCGTTCATCCTCACCAACACCGGCACCACGCTCGAGCGCTCGGACGCCGGGCTGCTGTCGACGGCGGCCTGGCGCTCCCCGGACGGCGTGCTGACCTACGCGCTCGAGGGCGCGATCTTCGTGACCGGCGCGGCCGTGCAGTGGCTGCGCGACGGCCTGCAGATCGTCGGCTCGGCCGCCGAGACGCAGGCGATCGCCTCGACCGTGGACGACACCGAGGGCGTGGTCTTCGTGCCCGCGCTCACCGGGCTCGGCGCCCCGCACTGGGACCCGCACGCGCGCGGCCTGATCATCGGCATCACCCGCGGCACGACGCGCGGGCACATCGTCCGGGCCACGCTGGAGGCGATCGCCTTCGAGGTGCGCGACGTGCTCGAGACCATGCCCGGCCAGGGCGCCCCGCTCCGCGTGGACGGCGGCGCCTCGGCCAACGACCTGCTCTGCCAGCTCCAGGCCGACCAGGTCGGGCTCGAGGTGCAGCGGCCGAGGCTCGTGGAGACCACCGCCCTCGGGGCGGCGTTCCTCGCCGGGCTCGGCACCGGCGTCTGGTCGTCGACCGAGGACCTGCGCGAGACCTGGCAGCTCGACCGCGCGTTCACGCCCGCGGCCGACCGCGGCCCGGCCGACGCGGCGCACGCCCGGTGGATCGACGCGGTGGAGCGCTCGAAGGGCTGGGCAGCGACAACCTGAGGCACGGTGGGGCGGGGGCCTCACGGAGGGGGACAGCACGATGGGTGACGGACAGGGGGCACCGGGCGCCCGAGGGGTCGCGGCAGGAACGGGGGCAGGTCGCGGCCGTCGAGGGCCAGGTCGACGTCGTCGACCGGCCACCGCCACGACGCCCTCGCGGCTGTCCCACGGACTGCTCGGCCCGGCCCTCGGCCTCGCCGTGGCCCTCGGGCTCGTCCTCGTCCCGGCGTCGACGGCGGTGCCGACCGCAGCGCCGACCGCGCCCGCCGCGCGAGCGGCGGCCGAGGTGCGCCTGTCGGTGATGAGCCTCAACATCTTCTACGGCGGCGACGACTACGACCTGGCCACCGGTGGCTGGTGCCCGGTCGCGGACGGGTGCCCGCAGGGGCTGCGCAAGCTGGCCCGCATCATCCGGGCCAGCGGCGCCGACGTGGTCGGGCTGCAGGAGGCCGAGCGCAACACCCGGACGCTGGCGCGGCTGCTCGGCTGGCACGCGGACCCGCGCGCGCAGGTGATCTCGCGGTTCCCGCTCCTGCGGCCCACGGGCGGGCAGGGGCTCTACACGTTCGTGGAGCCGGTGCCGGGCCGGATCGTCGCCGTGGCCAACACGCACCTCCCGTCCACGCCGTACGGCCCCTACCGCGTCCAGCGCGGGGCGCCGCGCTCGCACGTGCTCGGGCTCGAGCGCCGGCTCCGGGTGGCCGCGCTCGACCACGTGCTGCGGGTGCTGCCCGGGCTGGCCGCGCGCGGCATCCCGGTGTTCCTCACCGGCGACTTCAACAGCCCCTCGCACCTCGACTGGACCCCCGCCGTCGCGCAGGCGCGGGCGGACGTCCCGTACCCCGTCCTCTGGCCGGCCAGCGCGACGCTGGCGGGCGCCGGCTTCGTGGACTCCTACCGCGCGGTGCACCCCGACCCGCTCGCCGACCCCGGCTTCACCTGGACGCCGGGCGGCCCGGAGGCGCGCACCCACGACGTCTTCGACCGGATCGACTGGGTGCTCGCGGCGGGGCCGGCCACCGCCGTCGCCAGCAAGGTCGTCGGCGAGACCGGGAACCCCCAGGTGGACATCGCCACCCCGGGCCGGTTCCCGACCGACCACCGCGGCGTGGTCTCCACGTTCCAGGTCGCGGCCCCGGAGGCGCCGCCGGCCGCCTCCCCGGTCACCCGCCGCGTGGTCGTCGGTGCCGGCAGCACCCTGCGCGTGCGGTTCCACTCCCCCTCCGGCGCGCAGGTGGCCATCACCCGCCGCGGAGCCGAGGACTCGCTGACCGCGCGGCCCACCGGCGGCCGCACCTCCGGCGGGGTGTCGCTGCCGACCGCGCGGCTCGCCGCCGGCCGGTACGACGTGGTGCTCCGCGACGTCGCCACCGGCGAGTCGCTGGCCCGCTCGCCGATCTGGGTCTACGAGCGCGGCAGCGGGGCCACGATGTCGACGGACGCCCGCACCTATCGCCCCGGTGAGCGAATCCGGGTGTCGTGGGACGGAGCGCCCGGCGAGCACCTCGACTGGATCGGGCTGTACCGGTGCCGTCGTACCTGCGACGACCCCGGGGGCTACCTGGCCTACCGCTACACCCACACCCGGATCGTCGGCTCCCTGACCCTGGGTCGCACCGCGGACCCGGGCGAGGGCGCGCCGCCGTGGCCGTTGCCGCCCGGGGAGTACGTCGCCCGGCTGCTCGTCGACGACAGCTACCGGGCGGTCGCCGAGACGCCCCGGTTCCGCGTCCTGGCCCCGTGAGCCGCGGGTAGCCTGCGCTCTGATGGACGGTGCATCAGTGGACAGCTGGTCTGTCCGTCTAGCGGCGGATCCGGGCGGAGTGCCAGGGGCTCGTCGCTTCGTCGTCGAAGGCGTCAACGCCTGGGGGTTCGACCCGCTCGCGGAGAGCGCCGAGCTCGTCGTCAGCGAGCTGGCCGGGAACGCCGCCCTGCACAGCGGCGCCCGGTTCATGTACGTGAACCTGACCGCCCTGTCCGGAGGCGGCGTCCGGGTCGCGGTCGAGGACGACGGCGGGGTCGCCTCGGGTGCCGTGTCGCCACGGGCACCGGCGGCCACCGACGGCCCGACGGACTGGCGCGCACAGGCCACGACCGGCCGAGGCCTCGCGATCGTCTCGGTGCTGGCCGCCGCGTGGGGCGTCGACGTCACGACGCGCGGCAAGCGGGTCTGGGCCGACATCGTCGACCCCGACGCGGACAACCGCGTGCGGCCACCGTCCCGTGGGGAGCGCCCGGTCGCGGACGAGCCGACCGACAGCCGACTGCCACCGGGCTGGGTGCTGGTCCGGCTCGCCGGGTGCCCGGTCGAGCTGAGCCTCCAGCAGGACCAGCACCTCGACGAGCTGGTCCGGGAGCTGCAGCTGATGGCCTCGGACATCGGCACCTCGCGCTCGCGCGACATCGCCGGCCAGATCAGCGCGCTCCTGTCCTCGCCCACGCACGCGCGGCTGACCGGACGACGCACCGCCGAGCAGGCCCGGGCCCGCGGTCTCGACGTCGTCGACATCGACATGGCGATGCCGCGCGAGTTCAGCTCCCTGGTCCAGCAGCTCGACACCGCGGTCCGCCGCGCCGACGACCTCTGCCGGCAGGACGAGCTGCTCGCCCTGGCGTCGAGCTCCGAGCTGAGCGAGCTGCGGGCGTGGATGACCCACCAGCTGGTCGCGCAGATCGAGCGCGGCGAGCCGCCCCTGCCCTGGTCAGCCTGGGTGTCGCGAGGCCCCGGCGGCCCCGACCTCAGGTGACGTGATGCACACTGCACGACGGCGGTACCACCGTGCCGCGAACCGATAGGAGTCCCATGCGCCGGCTCTCCTCCGCGCTGGCCGCCACGGCCCTGGTGGCAACGACGGTCCTGGCCGCCTCGTCCGCGACCGCCGCCCCGGCGCCGGCCGACTCCCACCGCGGCGAGCCCACGAAGGTCACGCCGTACGTCGCCATGGGCGACAGCTACTCGGCGACCGGCATCAAGCCGCTCGACCCGGGCCCGGGCGGCAGCGAGTGCGGGCGGTCGGACGCGACGTACCCCCACCTGATCGCCACGCAGCTCGGCGTGAGGTCCTTCCGCGACGCTGCCTGCGGGGGCGCCGACACCTCGGACTACTTCCACCCCCAGCACCCCGACATCCCGGCCCAGCTGACGGCGCTCAGGAAGCGCACCGAGCTGGTGACGATGACCATCGGCGGCAACGACGAGAACGTGTTCGGCGGGCTGGTCACCGCGTGCGCCATCGCCTCTGCCGCCGAGCGGCAGACGACGGGGTCGATCAGCGGCTCGCCGTGCAAGAAGCAGTACCGCGGCTCCTTCCGCCAGAAGGTGCAGAAGCAGACCTACCCGAACGTGATCCACGCCCTCGAGGCCGTCCGCAAGGCCGCGCCCCGAGCCACCGTGGCGATCCTCGGCTACCCGCGAATCCTGCCCCAGACCGGCGTACCCGCCTGCTACTCCAGCGTCCCGATCTCGATGGGCGACGTCCCCTACCTCGACCGGACCCAGCGCGTGCTCAACCGGGTGATCGAGCGGGCCGCGAAGAAGACCGGCGTCGAGTTCGTCGACATGTCGCGGATCTCCGTCGGCCACGACGCCTGCCAGCCCATCGGCACCCGGTGGATCGAGCCTCTCGTCGGCGCCCGGTCGACCAGCCTGCACCCCAACGTCCTCGGCCACGAGGCGATGGCCGCGAAGACCCTCAAGCACCTCGGGCTCTGACCTGCGCCACCCGCGGATCCCATCTGGCCCGGAGGGGGCGACGACACCATCTGCGCCGGCCCCGGCGACGACGCGGTCAGCGCGGTCAGCCGCGTGCCGACGTCATCGACCTCGGCAGCGACAACGACTGGGGCCGACGATCCGGTCGTCGCCGTCGGGGCCGCGCAGCAGGGGCGGCCGCGACCGCGCGGAGGGTGGCGCCGGGCGCGACACGTGTGCGGCCGAGGTGCGCGTCGGCTGCTGAGCCGCGCCGTCGTCACCCTCGGCTGTCGTTCGAACAGCCGCGGCTACAGCCCGACCCTGATGTGGAACCCGGACCGGCCGTCGTCTGCGGGAGCCGCCGTCAGCCCACCGAGCGCCCCGACCACGAAGGCGAGCGCCACCAGCCCGCCGAGCGCGGGGACCGCCTGCCGCGTCTCCCCGCGCAGCCCGGCGTACCAGTCGCTGCGCGCGTAAGCGACCAGCGCGACGACAGCCACCACAGCGGCGACCGCCACCACGACGGCGGACAACGAGATGTCGACGACCAGCCCGAGCACTCCGAACAGCGCCATCAGCAGCAGCAGGATCACGGCCAGGCACGTGCGCACCGTCCGGGCCCGCAGCACGCCCGAGGACACCCACGCCACCACGAGCGCACTCAGCGGTACCGAGATCAGCGCCGACAGGACGTCGGTCGGGCCGCGCTGGAACAAGCTCGCCACCTGACCGGCCAGACAGGCCCACCCCAGCACCCAGGCCGAGCCCGGCACCTCGTGCGTCGTCGTCCCAGCCCCGGCCCCGTTCACGCGGCGGTCACCACGACGACCCCGAGACCCGCGACCACCCAGCAGCCAACCGCGGCCGAGCGCCGCCACCCCGTCATCCCCGCATCGTAGGTTTGCCGACCGGCGAAGTGGGCGAACGACCCGGTCACCAACGCCCCACGTCGCAGCTGTTCGGCACCGTTCGTAGGGGACGACAGCGTCCCTATATGGGGTCCGTCCCCGATGTAGGGAGGCCCCCTCCCGCCGGAACCTGATGGTCGAACCGATCCACCTCCATCAGGAGCACCACCATGACCAGCACGCTGTGCGCCGACGACCTCCGCACCGAGGCGCTGCCCACTCTCTACGGCGACGTCGTCGCCGTCCTCCGGG
The DNA here is from genome assembly GCA_963791175.1 of uncultured Actinomycetota bacterium. GTDB lineage: Bacteria > Actinomycetota > Actinomycetes > Propionibacteriales > Nocardioidaceae > Nocardioides. The sequence continues at coordinate 1,358,873 of CAWBRC010000001.1, read as the reverse complement.
ACGGCGGGATCGCGGTGCTGCGCCCGCTCGACGCCGGCGAGGTCGCTCCGCAGGTCGCGGTGCTCGAGCGGATGTCCGACGAGTCCAGGTGGCAGCGGTTCCTGACCGCGATGCCGGCCCAGCTCCCCAGGTCGGCGCAGGAGGCGCTGGCGGCGATCGACGGGCGCCGGCACGTCGCGTGGCTGGCGTCGGTCGACGGGTGCCCGGCCGGGGTGGCGCGCTCCGTGGAGTACGAGCCCGGGACCGCCGAGGTCGCGTTCGAGGTGGTGGACGCGCACCACGGGCGCGGCATCGGGTCGCTGCTGCTCGAGGCCGTCACGACCGTCGCGGCCTTCCACGGCGTACGGCGGCTCAGCGCGACGGTGCACCCCGGCAACCACGCCTCGGTCCGGTTGCTGCACCACGTCGGCGTCCGGTTGCGGGCCGTCGACGGGTTGCTGGAGGGGACGTCGGAGCTCCGGTTGCCGACCCCGACCCGCCTCGACCGGGCGGCGGTGCTCGCGGCGCAAGCCGGGCGCCGCGGCGGCCTCGGTGCCGGTGCGGTGGCCGGGTAGTCAGCCGCCGCGCGGGTTGCCTACCGTGACGAGCCAGTGCGCAACGCCCTCGTCGAAGGAGCCGTCATGGTCGAGCCCCGTCCACCGCTGCCGCCGTTCACGCCCGAGACGGCGGCGCAGAAGGTGCAAGCCGCCGAGGACGCGTGGAACACCCGCGACCCCGAGCGGGTGGCCCTGGCGTACACACCCGACTCGGTGTGGCGCAACCGGGACGCCTTCGTCCACGGACGGACCGAGATCGTCGCGTTCCTCACCGCCAAGTGGGAGCGGGAGCTGGACTACGCGCTGCGCAAGGCGCTGTGGAGCTGCTCCGGCAACCGGATCGCCGTGCGCTTCCAGTACGAGTGCCACGACGCCGACGGGCAGTGGTGGCGCAGCTACGGCAACGAGCTCTGGGAGTTCGACGCCGACGGCTTCATGGCCCGGCGCGAGGCGAGCATCAACGACCTCCGCATCGACGAGTCGGAGCGACGCATCTTCGGCCCCCGGCCCGAGGCCGAGCGCGGCGTCGACTTCCCCCTCCAGTAGACGCTCCGGCCACCGCCGAACCGTTGGCGGACCGCGCATCGCGTTATTAGACTCCGACGTCTAGTTCTAGTTGGAGGTTGCGATGCGACAGGTGGTTGCTGAACAGGCCGGCGGCCCGGAGGTGCTGCGCGTCGTCGACGCGCCGGACCCCGAGCCCGGGCCGGGCGAGGTGCTCATCGCCGCGGAGGCGGTGGGCGTCAACTTCGCCGACGTGTGGGCCCGGCTGGGCGTCGACGGCGAGCCGCCGTACCGGCCCGGCATCGAGGTCGCCGGCACGGTGGTGGCCCTGGGGCCGGGCGTCACGGCGCCTGCCGTCGGCCGGCGGGTCGCCGCCACGCCGTACGCCACGTCCGCCGCATACGCCGAGCTGGTCCGCGCCCCGGCCGACCTGTGCTTCCCGATGCCGGCGGACCTGCCGGCCACCACGGGTGCCGCGCTGCCGCTCAACTTCCTGACCGCGTACGCCGCGGTCGAGCACGCCGCCCGGCCCGGCGCGGACGAGCGGGTGCTGGTCCACGCGGGTGCCGGCGGCGTCGGTCTCGCCGCGGTGCAGCTCGCCCGGCGGCACGGTGTGGAGCTGTACGCGACCGCGTCTCCCGGCAAGCACGACGTGCTCCGCACCGAAGGTGTCGCGCACCCGCTCGGGTACGACGACTGGGTGGCCGAGGTGGGCCGGGTCAGCGGCGACGGCGTCGACGTCGTGGTCGACGGCGTCGGCGAGGACCGGTTCCGGCGGAGCCTGTCGGTGTTGCGCTTCGGGGGTCGGGTGGTGGCCTACGGCTACACGGCCGGCGTCACCGGCGAGACCGAGGCCGACCGCGACCTCGAGACGACGCTGTCGGCCGGCGTACCGCTCTACGACCTGCTCTCCGACGCCCGCGGGATCATCGGCGTGCACCTCGCCGCTCCCACCGCGATGCTGCACCGATGGTGGGAGCACCTGCTCGCACTGCACGCGGCCGGGGACATCGCGCCGCGCGTGACGGCGCTCCCGCTCGCCGACGCCGCCGAGGCGCACCGCCGCCTGCACGCCCGGCAGAACGTGGGCAAGCTCGTCCTGGTCCCCTGACCGGACCGACGGCACGACAGAATGGCGCGGTGTCGTCCACGTTCCGCCCGCCGCGGCAGCAGCGCAGCGCGGCGACCCTCGACCGGATCGTCAGGGCCGCCGAGGAGCTGTTCGCCGAGCGCGGCTTCGAGGGGGCGACCGTCGACGACATCGTCGCGCGGGCGGGATCGTCGAAGGGCTCGTTCTACTCGCGCTTCGCGGACAAGCAGGCGCTGCTCGCCTACCTCGGCGGCGAGTGCCTGGCCCGCGCCAAGGCGACGTGGGCGGAGCTGCTCGACCCGGAGCGGACCGCCGGCCGGCCGCTCGACGAGGTGATCGATGAGCTCGTGCGCAACCTCGTGGCCGACTACCGCGGCAGCGACGGGCCGGTCATGCGGGCGCTGACCATCGAGGCCCGGCAGCAGCCGGGTGGTGAGTTCCAGCGGATGACCGACGACCTCGACGCACACGTCCGCGACGCGCTGGAGCGGCTGCTGCGCGCCCGGTCCGCCGAGTTCACGCACCCCAGCCCGAAGCGGGCGGCCCGGGTCGGCCTGCTGATGCTCGACGCGAGCACCCGCGAGGCGGTGCTCTTCGCCACCGACCGCGGCGGCCCGCTCGGGGTCCGCGACGCGGAGCTGCGCCGCGAGCTGACCCGCGGCTTCCTGGGCTACGTGGGCCACCTCGGCGACGGGTAGCCGCGCCCCAAAATCGGTGGAGACCACGGCGGGACTCCGGTGACGATGACCGGCGTGGACCAGGTCGAGGTCGTCGTCGCCCACCACGAACGCGCGACCCTCCGCGTCGGCGACGTCTTCCTCAAGGTCGATGCCGACGGCACCCGCACCGACACCGAGATCGCGGCGATGGCCGCGGCGCCGGTCCCGACCCCGGAGGTCCTGTGGCGGGAGCCGCCCGTGCTCGCGCTCGCCGCCCTCCGCGGTCGTGCCCTCGGCCGCCTCGGTGAGCCGTCGACCGCGTCGCCGGCGGCGTGGTCCGCGGCCGGCGCCGCCGTACGGAGGCTGCACGACGCGCCGCTGCCGCCGTGGTCCGGCCGGAGCCTGGCGGCCACGGCCACAGAGCTCGACAGCGAGTGCGCGTGGCTCCTCGCGAACGACGTGCTGCCCGCGGACCTCGTCACCGGCAACCGGCGGCTCGCCGAGGCTGCGCTCCGGCCGTCGCCGCCGGTGTTCGCGCACGGCGACCTCCAGGTCGCCCACGTGTTCGTCGACGGCGACGAGGTCACCGGCGTGCTCGACTGGTCCGAGGCGGGGCGGGGCGACGCGCTGTACGACCTCGCCAGCCTGACCCTCGGCCACCGGGAGCACCTCGGCGACGTCCTGGCCGGGTACGGCGCCGACGTCGACCTCGACGCGATCCGCGGCTGGTGGTCGCTACGGAGCCTGACCGCGATCCGATGGCTCGTCGAGCACGGCTTCGACCCGGCCGCCCGCGGCTGCGAGATCGACGTGCTGCGGTCCCAGCTCTGAGGCTGCCCCGGCCTTGACAGAGCCCCTCACGCAGGACTCTAATGTGCTAACTAACTAGTACAATGAGGTATCTCGATGATCGAGTTCTCGCTGGACGCCCGCTCGGGCGTCTCCCCCTACCTCCAGCTCGTCCACCAGGTACGCCGCGCGCTGCGCCTCGGCCTGCTGTCCGAGGGCGACCAGCTGCCGACGGTCAAGGACGTCGTCGCGTCGCTGGCGATCAACCCCAACACCGTGCTCAAGGCCTACCGCGAGCTCGAGCGCGACGGCCTGGTCGCGGCCCGGCCCGGGGTCGGCACCTTCGTGACGCGCACGCTCACCGACGACTCGCTCGCCGCGCACGAGCCGCTGCGCCGCGAGCTGACCCGGTGGCTGAGCAAGGCCCGGCTGGCCGGGCTCGACGAGGAGAGCATCGAGGCGCTCTTCACCAGCACCTTTCGCGCCGTGAACGAGGACATCGCATGAGCGCGGTGGTCGCGGCCCGCGGCCTGGGCAAGCAGTACCGCCGTCGCTGGGCGCTGCGCGACTGCACCCTCGAGATCCCGTCGGGCCGAGTCACCGGCCTGGTCGGTCCGAACGGCGCCGGCAAGACGACGCTCCTGAGCCTGGCCGTCGGGATGCTCACCCCCACGACGGGAACCATCGAGGTCTGCGGCGGTGCTCCGGCCGCGGACGCCGCGCAGCTGGCCAAGGTCGGCTTCGTCGCCCAGGACACACCGACGTACGCCGGGCTGACGGTGGCCGATCACCTGCGGCTCGGCGCCCACCTCAACCCGCGCTGGGACGAGGCCGCGGCGCAGCGGCGGATCGACCGCCTCGGCCTCGACCCCGAGCAGAAGGCCGGCCGGCTCTCCGGCGGCCAGCGCGCCCAGCTCGCACTGACCCTCGGGCTGGCGAAGCGCCCCGAGCTGCTCGTCCTCGACGAGCCGGTGGCCAGCCTCGACCCGCTGGCCCGGCGAGAGTTCCTCCAGGTCCTCATGGAAGCGGTGGCCGAGGAGGAGATCAGCGTGCTGCTCTCCTCCCACGTCGTGTCCGACCTCGAACGGGTCTGCGACCACGTGGTCGTGCTCGTCGACTCGCAGGTGCGGGTCGCCGGCGACGTCGAGGAGCTGCTGGCGACGCACCACCGGCTCTCCGGCCTGCGGCGGGACCCGGACTCGCTTCCCGGGGACCAGCTCGTGGTGTGTGCGAGCCACACCGACCGCCAGTCGACGTACGTCGTCCGCACGGCGGCGCCGGTCCTCGACCCGACCTGGACGACCTCGGCGCTCGGCCTCGAGGACCTGGCGCTGGCCTACATGGGCGGCACCTCCTCCTCCGCGCCCGACGGACCGGCCCTGGCGGTGATCCGGTGATCTGGCTGACCTGGCGCCAGCTGCGCGCCCAGCTGCTCGTGGTCCTCGTCGTGGTCACCGCGGCCTGCGCCTGGCTCGCGCTCACCGGCCCGCGGCTGGCCGACCTGGCCCGCCGCAACGACGACGTCTACGACCTGCTGACCAGTACCGACCGGCTCCTCTACAACGGCGGCATCGCGGTGCTCGCGGTGGCGCCCGCCCTGCTCGGGATCTTCTGGGGTGCGCCGCTCGTGGCCCGGGAGCTCGAGACCGGCACCCAACGCCTGGTCTGGAACCAGTCGGTCACGCGGGCCCGCTGGCTGGCCGTGAAGCTCGGCGTCACGGCCCTCGCCACCGCGACCGCGGCGGGCGTGCTCACGGCTGCGGTGACCTGGTGGGCCGACCCGATCGACGGCGCCCAGAGCGGCACCCGCGGCAGCCTGCCGGCGCGGATCACGCCGATCTCGTTCGCCATGCGCGGCGTCGTACCGGTCGGGTACGCCGTGTTCGCGCTGCTCCTCGGCGTCCTCGTCGGGCTGGTGCTGAGGCGATCCATCGCGGCCATGGCCCTGACCCTGGCGATCTACACGCTCGTCCAGGTCGCCGTGCCGCTGTGGGTGCGACCGCACCTGGCGCCGCCGACCACGGCGTCGGTGGTCATCTCCGAGGAGACCCTCGACGGCGTCACCTCTGACGGCGGCGACCCGTTCCGGATCACCGTGCACACCGCCGACCCGCGCGACTGGATCCTCAGCAACCAGACGGTCGACGCCCACGGCGACGCCGCCGGTCTCCCGGCCTGGTTCGCCGACTGCCTGCCTCCCCCACAGGGCGCCGCCGACGGCGGCACCGTCCACGTCAACGCCGGCCCCGGCTCCCTCGACCAGTGCCTGAGCCGGCTCACCGACGAGGGCTACCGCCAGCGCGTCGTCTACCAGCCCCGCACCCATTTCTGGCGCCTGCAGTGGACCGAGCTCGGTGTGTACCTCGCCGCGTCCGGGCTGCTGGCCGGCGCATCGTTCTGGTGGCTGCGGCGGCGGCTGTCCTGAGCCGAGCCGGAGCCGGCGCACGCCGGTCCCGCTCGCCGTCAGTGCCGGCAGCCTGCTCCGCCGATGAGTCTGCGCTCCGTCCCGGTCTGTACTCGCGGCACGCCCTTCCCGTGCCAGATCAGGAGTCCACCGTGCACCTGTTGCTCACCTCCGGCGGCGTCACGAACCCGAGCATCCGCAACGCGCTGACCGAGCTCCTCGGCCGACCGATCGAGGACTGCCGCGCCCTGTGCATCCCCACCGCGATGTACGGGCACCCCCACGTCGGTCCGGGCGTGGGGGCGTGGGAGTTCGTCAGCGGGCGGTCCACCAACCCCATGACCGAGCTGGGGTGGGCGTCCGTGGGCATCCTCGAGCTCACCGCGCTGCCCAGCATCGACGAGGACAAGTGGGTCCCCCTGGTGCGCGAGGCGGACGTCCTGCTCGCCTCGGGCGGTGACGCGCTGTACCTGTGCCACTGGATGCGCGAGTCCGGGCTGGTCGACCTGCTGCCGTCGCTGGGCGACACGGTCTGGGTGGGGCTGAGCGCCGGGAGCATGGTGATGACCCCCCGGATCGGCGAGGACTTCGTCGGGTGGAAGCCGCCGTCCGGCGACGACCGCACGCTGGGGCTGGTCGACTTCTCTATCTGTCCGCACCTGGCGCCGGACGGGATGCCCGGCAACTCGATGGCCGAGGCGGAGCAGTGGGCGGCCGGCATCTCGGGTCCGGCGTACGTGATGGACGACCAGAGCGCCATCCGGGTGACCAGCGACGGCGCCGTCGACGTCGTCTCCGAGGGGACGTGGACCCTGCTCTCGCCCTCGTAGCGAGACGCCACACAGGTCCCGCTCAGGGTCGACGGTTAGCGTGGCGGGCACTGTCTTCGACCAGAGAGCTCCACATCGTGCACCGACGCTTCCGTCGCCCTGCGGCCACCGTGGCCGCCGTACTCCTCATCCCGACCCTCGCCGCGTGCGGCGGGAACTCCGACAGCGCTTCCGACAAGAGCTCCGACTCGTCGTCCTCCAGCGACGCCTCCGCCTCGTCCGCCGCCACCGGCGAGCTCGACGAGGTCACGTTCAGCGGCGACGTCGGCAAGAGCCTGACCGCGGAGTGGCACTCGGAGGTGGCGGCGCCCGAGTCGACCACCGTCACCACCCTGGTCAAGGGCGACGGTGAGGAGATCGCCGACGGCGACACCGTGAGCACCTACCTCTGGCTCGGGAACGGCACCACCAAGACCGAGGCCTACAGCGACTACACCAACGGGGCTCCCGAGTCGCTGCCGAACAACGACCAGCTCGGCGACGTGTTCACCCAGCTCTTCGACGGCGCGACGTACGGCTCGCGGGTGGTCGCGGTGACCACCCCGACCGAGCTGCTCGGCGCCTCCGCCGAGAGCAACCAGCTCGGCATCGGCGCCAACGACAGCCTGGTCGTCGTGGCCGACTTCGTGGAGAAGGCCGAGGTCTCCCCCACGCCGACGGACGACGCCGCGCACGACGTGTCACCGGACGAGCAGCCCGCCGTCGTCGAGAAGGACGGCAAGCCGACGGGCCTGGACTGGACGGGCATCGACGAGCCGGCGCTCGACACCCCCGTGCAGCGCGTCGTCCTCGAGGAGGGCACCGGACCGGCCGTCAAGACGTCCGACACCGTGACCGTGAACTACCTCGGCGAGACCTACCAGGCCAAGGAGCCCTTCGACGAGAGCTACTCGGCGACGCCACTCACCTCGGCGCTCAGCGGGCTGATCCAGGGGTGGAGCATCGGGCTCGACGGCGTGAAGGTCGGGAGCCGGGTGCTGCTGCAGATCCCGCCGGCGTACGGGTACGGCGAGCAGGGCAGCGGCGAGTCGATCCCCCCGAACTCGACGCTGTGGTTCGTCATCGACGTGGTGAGCGTGAAGTAGCGGCGCTGGCCTCGCCACGGAGCCCCCGCCAGCACGGCCAGGCGGTCCCGCACACCGTGCAGAACCCCTGGGCCGAATGGTGGCGGTGCACACCGGCGGATCGTGCGGTGCGGGTGGTGAAGGTGTCCATGATCGGTCTCCTCCCGGTCTGGCCGGCGACTGCCGACACCGACGATCGTCGTCGCCGGGCCGGCTCCCCGCGATCGTGCTGACCGCTCCTGGGGTGGAGGTGGCCGCCCCGTTCGGGGTGGGTTTCCAGCACCCTCGTGGGTGGGCTCGTCGGCCTGTTGTCGGCGAGCGCCCGTCACCCGGTACTCGGGCCGGGTAGCGCAGACCTCACGGGTGGAGGTCCAGCTCCAGGACGGGCTCACCGTCGTGCACGTCGCCGGTGAGCCGGAAGCCGTACTGCTGGTAGAAGGCCACCGGTGGGCGGGGACTCTGCCCAATGTATGAACGATCGCCGTTGCCAACCGCGCTCCAGAGCGTGACCGGGCGACGAGTGGGCGCGTTCGTTCATACGTGTGGCAGGGCACCAACCGCAGTCACACCGTCGGCGGCCGACGGACGGGGACTCAGCCGAGCCGGGTGCGGGCGAGGGTGCGCTGGGCGGCGAAGCCGTACCGCCGGATGTGGTCGCCGTACGCCGCGGGGTCGAGGAAGCGCAGCGCCGCGCTGGGCCGGCCGTTCGGCAGCGTCTTGTGGCGCAGCACCTCCGCCTCGGCGGTGATGGCCTTGTCGTCGAGGGTGAACGACAGCCGGAGGAACGTGCCCACCTCGGGCAGCCCCGTCTCGCAGCGGATCAGCGCGCCGCCCTCGCTGATCTCGATCATCGTGGCCCGGACGGCCGTCTCCTCGGCGAGGTGCTCGGCCCCGTCCACCTCACCGTCGACGACCGGCGTCAGCGTGGCCGGCAGGGTCAGCGGGATCCGGAAGTACTGCCGGCGCTGGTCGCGCACCGCCGCACCGACCGGAGTCAGCAGCCAGACCGGGCCGTAGGGCTGGCGACCTCGGCACTCGCGTCGTCGGGGAGGTCCAGGCGGAGCGTCACGGGCGCGAGGATGTCCTGGAAGCCGTTGGCCACGTCGGAAGTCGAGAAGGCTGACTCCACTTCCTTCGTCACGGGGTCGGCAGTGCTGTACGCCGAAATCGTCATGCAGCCACGGCCTCCCCATCAGCGAATCCGGCCCGACTCCCCGCGACTCAGCCCGAGGGCCACGACCGCTCGAGCGAGCGCAGCGTGTGCGACCGCTCGCGCCGGGCCATCCAGGCGGCGCCCGGCTTCATGAGCCTCATCCCGCCGTAGAGCTCGCCCACGGCGACGTGGTGGACGACGGTCGCCGTCCCGTCCCGCTCGAGCGTGTACTCGGGCCGGGCCTCGGACACCGGTCTGCCGAACCACCGCAGCGTCTCGCGGAACGCGAGCCGGGTCGGGGCGGCGTACTCGGTGACCTCGCCCTCGAAGGTGCCCATCCGGGTCACGTCGGCGTACGTCGCGCCCTCCCGGACCGGGCCCTCGGAGGTGAGGCGGCAGGTGCGAAACAGGCCGTCGTGGTGCATCCACCGGGCGTAGCCCGGCAGGTCGGCCAGTCGCTCGAAGACGTCCTCGATCGGACGGTCGATGCGCGTGTGCGACTCGAATCGGACGGTGCTGGCGGCCATCGGCGTCCCCCACTTCTCGGCGGCGAGGCCCGGATCGGGCAGGTGTCGCCGCCCCCGACGGTACGCCGCCGGACGGCCCGGTCACAGGGTGGACGGGCGGGCCTACCGCTCGAGCCTGGCGACCTTCGCGGCCGCGGCGTCGCGGGACTCGGTGGCCTCGGTGACGACCTGCTGCGCCTCGTCGCGGGCCTCCTCGGCCTCCGCGATCTCGTCGTCGACCTGGTCGGCCGCCTCCTCGAGCTCGGCGATCTTGCGCTTGAGCTCGTCGATCTCGGCCTGGACCTGCATGGAGCGCGCCTCGAGGTCCTTCAGCGCCGAGGCGGCCTCGTCGAGGGCCTCGGTGGCCTCGGTGAGCTCGCCCTCGGCCTCCTCGAGCTCCTCGCGGGCGGCGGCCAGCGCCTTCTCGTCGCGGTCCGGGTCGGGGACGACGTGCAGGTCGGGCTTGGCCGGCTCGGACTCGCGGACGGTGGGCTCGAAGCCGAGCGCGTCGGGCACCGCCACGGCACGGTCGAGCTCGACCGCGTCGACGCCCGTCGACGAGAGGGCGGCCACCAGCAGCCCGCTCCGGACCGCCCGGCCGCAGTCCTCGTCGACCATGGCCGCGGTCAGGGTGGCCTCGACCTGCTCGGCCACCGCGTCGGTGACCTTCTGCCCGTGCTCGCGGGCCAGCCGGCGGGCCTGGGTGGTCACCGCGGCGGTGAGCTGGCGGCGCTGGCGGGTCAGCTGGCGGAGGTCGTCACCGGACATCGACGCCTGGGCCTCCCGCAGGGCCGCGCCCACCTGGAGCACCTGCTCGACCTGCTCGGTCTCGTGCCGGACCAGCAGGTTCACCACCCACGCCGCCAGGGACGGCTTCTTGAGCGCCTTGACCTCCTTGGCCAGGTCGGTGCCCTTCAGCTCCTTCGCCTTCGCGTCGCGGGCCGGCGTGAAGTCCGCGAGCGCGAGGGCGTAGAGCTCGTCGGCGATCTCGAGCAGGTCAGCGCCCATGCGCGGATTCTGGCAGGCGAGCAGCAGCCCTGGCCCATGGCCGCCGCGAGCGTCGTCAGGCGCGTGCGATGGCAGGGCGGCGGAGTGTGGCCAGACTGGGTGTCTTGCGAGCGACGCCAACGCCGCCAGCGTGCGTGCATGGCGGCGGTCGCAAGGCTGGTGGGTCAGGGCTGGTGCGCTAGCTCGATCTCCGACGGGTACGGCGGCCACTCGGCCGCGCGGGCCCGTCCGGTCGGCTCCCAGCCGAGGTGCTCGTAGAGCCCGCGGGCCCGGTGGTTCGCGACCAGGACCCACAGCGACGGCGTGCGGCCGGCGGCGCGGATCGCGGCCACGGCGAGCTCGATCCCCTGCCGGGCGAGCCCGGTGCCCCACCGGTCGGGGTGCACCGCGAGGTGCCGCAGCCGCCCCGCCGCGTCCCACGACGTGAACGCGCCGTCGGTGAGCAGCACGCTCACCCCGGGCTCGACCAGGGTCGCCCGCCAGCGGGCGAGGACGGCCTCGTCGGGGAACGGGAACTCCGCGGCGGGGAACACGTGCGCCAGCCCGACCAGGTTGGCCGCGCGCTCGAGGTCGCGCAGGGCCACCGCGTCGTCCGGGGTGGCGCGCCGCCAGCTCACGGCCGGCCGGCAGCCGTCCACGCCTCGTGCGCGGCCCACAGGGCGGCGTACAGCGCCCGGAGCTCGGCCTCGTCGACGCCCTCGAGGGAGAGCCGGGTCCCGTCCACCAGGGCCGCCCGCCACGCGTCGTACGTCGCCAGGTCGGTCTCGGTGCGGCCCTCGGCCCGGATCCGGAGCCAGAGGCAGCCGCGCACCGTGTCGATGCCGGTCTCGTCGCGCCGCTGCACCACCAGGATCTTCGCGAAACGGCCGTCCTCGGGGGCCGACAGCGTCGCGTGCGCGGCGTCGACCGCCGGCTGGTCCACGGGCCGGGACGAGACCTCGATGCCCGAGAACGTGCCCGCGCGGTCGTGCCGGAAGGACCAGCCGTCCTCGCGCACCTCGGTGATCTCGTAGTCGAAACCGGCCTGCTCCTGGTGGCCGACCACCACCGGCAGCGGGTCGCGGAACGCGTCGCCCAGCCCGACGTCGACCCACCACCGGCCGCCGGGGTTGGTGTCGGTCGGCAGCCCGTCGGCCACCAGCACGAGGTGGTTGAGCGAGGTGTCGTCGCGCGCCGCCCCGTCGGTCCACACGTGCCCGTGCCGACGGCTCATCTCGAAGCCCAGCTCGGCCAGCACGGTCCCCAGCGCGCCGTTCTGGTGGAAGCAGTAGCCCGCCCGGCCCACCGACCCGACCCGCGCCAGGCTGGCGCCCGGGTCGACCGACGGCGGGCGGCCGAGCATGATCTCGAGGTTCTCGTAGGGCACCGCGTCGAGGTGGGCGCGGTGCAGCGTGAGCAGCGTGTCGTACGTCGGGGGAAGCGGGGCGTCGGCGTCGAGCCCGACCCGGCGCAGGTAGGCCCCCGTGGCCTCACTCCTCGGCATCGTCGTCCTCGTCGAGGCCCTGGGCGATCGCGTAGCGGGTCAGCTCGACCCGGTTGTGCATCTGGAGCTTGCGCAGGGTGTTCTGCACGTGGTTCTGGACGGTGCGGTGCGAGAGCACGAGCCGCTCGGCGATCTGCTTGTAGGACATCCCCTTCGCGACCATCCGGAGCACCTCGGTCTCGCGCTCGGTCAGCGTCGGCTGGCCGGGGTCGGCGACCTCGGGCTCGGAGAGCCGGCGGTACTCCCCCAGCACCAGCCCGGCCAGCCCGGGGGTGAAGACCGTGTCGCCGTTGGCCACCCGGCGCACGGCGTCGAGCAGCTCGGAGCGCGAGGCCGACTTCACCAGGTAGCCGGTCGCGCCCGCCTTCACCGCGGCCAGGACGTCGTCCTGCTCACCCGACGCGGACAGGATCAGCACCCGTGCGGAGGGGTCCTGGCGGATCACCTCCGCGGTGACCTCCACGCCGTTCGGGGCCGGGATCTGGAGGTCGAGCACGACCACGTGCGGACGGCAGGCCGGGAACCGGGCCAGTGCCTCGCTGCCGTTGGCGGCCACGCCGACGACGTCGAAGCCGTGGTCCTGCAGGTCCCGCTCGACCGCGTCGCGCCACATCGGGTGGTCGTCGACGACCATGACCTTGATCCGCGGCTGGTCCTCCACGCGGGCATCCAATCACGCGAAGAGACCGTGTCCGGGTTCCCCGTTCGCCGGACAGGCGGGCGGCCGCGCGGCGACCATGGTGGGTGTGAGCGAGAAGAGCGGACTGGCACTCCTGCGCGCCGTGCACGCCCTGCGAGGCCGGCGCGAGCTGTGGCTCTTCGTGGTCGTCTTCGGCGTCTTCGCGGTCACCGCCGGCCGCGCGCACCTCTGCTTCGACGTCTGGACGTCGAACTACGCGTCGTGGCGGCTGGCGACCGCGCACACGCCGTACATCGACGGCGTCTCGATCCCCGAGCTCGACAACAACACCATCAAGTGGGTCTGGATCCAGGATGCCCCGAACGGGCACACGGTGGTCACCCGGGCCCCTGCCGCCGTCCTGGCGGGACTGCCGGCCTACCTGATCAGCCAGCCCGACCACATGACCGTGATCCCGGCCGCCCTCACCGCGGCCGCGCTCACCGCGACGGCGGTCGTGCTGTTCCACCGGGCGGTGCGCACCGTCCTGGTGCCGTGGCAGGCGCTCGCGGCCGCCGCCGCCTTCGCCTTCACCACGCCGGTGTGGAGCGTGTCGGCCAACGGCATCTGGCCGCAGACCATCACCGTCCTCGGCATCGCGATCGTCGCCTGGGCGGTGACCGTGGATCGCTGGTGGTCCGTCGGCCTCGCCGGCATCCTCCTGCTCTGGGCCCGGCCGCACGCCGCCGTCATCGTCGCGGTGGTCGGGCTCGCCGCCGCGTGGCGCGCCCGCAGCATCGGCATCGCGCTGCGCGCCGGCCTCCCGGGACTGCTCTCGCTCCCCCTGCTCTGCCTGTGGACGCAGTGGATCTACGGCTCGTGGAGCCCGATGCCGCTGTTCGGCTCCGGTGCCTTCTCCCAGGTGCAGCAGAGCCTGTTCGACCCGGTCAACCAGGCGGCCATGTGGGTCGCGCCCGACCGCGGCCTGTTCGTCTTCACGCCGGTCCTCCTGGTGCTGCTGCCGACGGTCGTGCGCACCTGGCGCCAGCTGCCGCGCTGGTCCACCGACCTGCTGGTCGCCGGCCTGGTCTACACGCTGGTCCAGGCCGCGATCATCGGCTACTCGGGGGGCTACCCGATCTACGGCTACCGGTACGGCCTGGAGTTCCTGGCCTGCGCCGCCCCGGCGTACGCCTTCGCCGCGGCCCGGTCGGTCGGCTGGGCGCGGCGCAGCCTGCCTGCCGTCCTCTCGCTGCAGTTCACCGTGATCCTGCTGGGGGCGGTCGTCGACCGGGTGACCCTGTGGGACACCGACGGGTGGACCGACAACGCCTTCGTGCACGCGCTGGTCCACGGCGGACCGGCCGCGCCGGTGATGGCCGCCGCCGTGTGGGGCACCTCGTTCCTCCTCGTCCGGATGTGGACGCGGGCCCAGCTCGCGGCGCCGGCACCGGCCGAACCCAGCCTCGCCGCCGAGCTCAGCCCGGCTCGCTCCGAGGGCTGACCCGGACCCACCGGCCGCGCCGGTGGGCGAGAGGGTCGGTGTCCGCGCCGACCTCGACGTGCTCGACAGTGCCCGTCAGCAGCCGCGACCACCCGACGTCGACCGCGCTCTCCAGGCGTACGCCGGCCCACGTGTCCGCGTGCTCGAGCCGTGGCCCCCACGCGGTGTCCACGAAGGCGGCCTGACGGAAGACCCCGCCCGGCGCGGGTGCCGTCCCGGCGAACCCCTCGGCCAGGTCCCGGTCGGCCCAGCCGAGCAGCTGCACCACGGCCGTCCCCGTCATCTCGACCGCGTCGGCGAGGTCGGAGTCGGGGTCGACGAGCCCGAGCACCCGGGCGGGCTCGCCGAGCGCCACCATGATCGAGGTCAGCGTGAGCCCGGCCCGGTCGGCGCCGGCGCCCGAGGTCCACAGGGTCACGCTGCCGCCGAGCCGGCCGCGGAACCGTCGCGCCGGGTCGGGGTCGGGGTCGGCGAACGGGTGGCTGTCATGGATGGTCATCGAGGCCCAGCATGCCAACCGGGGAGTTCCCGTGAATCGCGGACGCGGCCCGGGTCGCGCAGGCACCATGGTCGGGTGACCAGCCTGACGCCCGCGGTCACGCGGTCAGCGGAGCAGCGGCGCGGCGCCCGACGGGTCGGCGCCGTGCTGTTCCTGGCCACCTTCCTCGTCTTCCTGGCCACCGCCAGCCGCGGCTACCTCTGCCTCGACGTCTGGAGCTCGAACCTCGCGTCGTACCAGCTCGCGACCACCGGGACGCCGTACCTCGACGGCGTCGAGCGTGCCCGCAGCTGGACGGCTCCGCGCTGCGGTGGGTGTGCGTCGACGACCACGCGCCCAACGGCCACATCGTGATCACCAGGTCGCCGGCGGTCGTGCTCGCCGGGCTCCCGGCGTACTGGCTCACCCAGCCCGACTCGATGACGGTCCTGCCCGCGGCGGTCACCGCGGCGCTGCTGACCGCGCTGGCGGTCCTGCTGGTCTACCTCGCCCTGGTGCCGCTGATGCGGCGCTGGCAGGCGGTCGCGGCGGCCGCGGCGTTCGCCTTCACCACTCCGGTGTGGAGCATCGCCGCCAACGGCATCTGGCCGCAGACGATCAGCGTGCTCGGCATCGCCCTGATCGCCTGGTCGGCGGCCCACCAGAAGTGGTGGGCCATGGGCGTCGGCGGCGTCCTGCTGCTCTGGGCCCGTCCGCACGCGGCGCTGATCGTGGCGATCCTCGGCCTCGTGCTGGCCTGGCGCGAACGCCGCCCGGGCATCGCGCTGCGCGTCGGCACCCCGGGCCTCGTCTCGCTGGTCCTGCTCGCGTTCTGGACGCACTGGGTCTACGGCTCGTGGAACCCGACCGCCCTGTACGGCGCGGGCGCGTTCTCCGAGGTCGACAAGAGCCTGTTCGACGTCGAGAACCAGCTCGGCACCTGGGTCTCGCCCGACCGCGGGATCCTGGTCTTCACGCCGGTGCTGCTCGTCCTGCTGCCGGCGCTGGTCCGCTCCTGGAAGGAGCTGCCGGCGTGGTCGACGGCCCTGCTCCTCGGCGGGCTGGTGTACACGTTCCTGCAGGGCGCGCTGATCGGCTTCACCGGCGGCGACCCGATCTACGGCTACCGCTACGGCCTCGAGTTCCTCGCGTGCGCCACCCCGGCCTTCGCCCTGGCGGCTCCGCACGCCGGCCCGGTCGCGCGCGAGCTGCTGGCCCCGGTGCTGGCGGTCCAGTTCGTCGTCATCGCGCTCGGCGCGGTCGTCGAGCGGGTGGCCCTCGACTACCGGCTGGCCTGGACCCACAACGCGTTCGTCGACGCGATGGTGGCCGGCTCCCCCGCGCTGCGCATGACCGCCGTGCTGCTGGTGCTGCTGTTCCTCCTCGTCGTGCGGCTGGTGCGGACCTCGGCGGCCCCGGCGCCGAGGTCGGCGAGCAGGTCGCCCGGCCCGCCACCGTCAGCTGACGGGAACGACGAACTCCCACTCGGTGCCGTCGGGTCCGGTGGTGAGCCGCGCCGTACCGCCGAGGTCGGCGATCCGGCCCCGGATCGACTGGCTGACGCCGAGCCGGCCGTCGGCCGCGGCGGCCTCGAGCCGGCCCTCGGGGATGCCCGGTCCCTCGTCCCGCACCGAGATCTCGACCCGGTCCGGCCAGCCCTCGAGCAGCACCCACGCCCGGGCGTCCGGCCCGACGTGCCGATCGCACGTTGTCGAGGCAGGCGCCGACCACGGCGACCAGCTCGGCCGCCGCCTCGGCCGGGCAGCTCGACCGAGCCCGCCGGTCGACGACGTCCACCCCGGGCCGGCTCCCGAGGTGGACCAGCGCGGTCGCCAGGTCGGTGCGGCCGGCCGGTCGCCGCCGCCGACCTGGTCCTGCTCCCGGATCAGGGTCCGCAGCGCGACCTCCTGCTCGCCCGGCCAGCCGGCCCAGCTCGGCCGCCTCACCGCCCAGCTCGTGCCCGCGCCGCTGGACCAGGCCGAGCACCTGCAGGACGCCGTCGTGGACGGCCCGGGCCAGCCGGGCCCGCTCGGCCGCCGCCGCCGCGTCGCGCTGGGCGCGGTCCCGCTCGGCGGCCATCCGCTGCAGCGACTCGACCATGAAGCCCGACGATCGGCCCGCCGATCAGCAGCAGGAACGCGTTGCCGTAGTTGGCCTGCGTGACGTGGTCGCGGATCGCAGAGGTCGGCGACCGTGATGCGCGACCCCGGCGACCAGGCCGCCGAGCCAGCGCCAGTGGATCGCCCACGCCAGCAGCGCGCCCATCACCCAGAACGCCGGCACGGTGGCCGAGAGGCCGTCGCCCTTGAGCACCGGCGAGAGCAGGATCGCGGCCGACGGCCACGGCGAGGTCGGCCACCAGCAGCAGCGGGACCCTCGCGGCGCGGGTCGTCGTAGGCCCAGATCGGCGAAGACCGTCCACGCCGCCATCAGCGTCAGGCAGACCGCCCCGCCGACCGGGTGCACGAAGTTGTCGCGCCGGTAGACGTTGAGCGCCACCGCGTGCACCAGCAGCACCAGCCGCAGCACCGCCAGCCACGAGAACAGCCGGTCCTCGACGGTCCCGGCCGGGCCGAACCACCACGTCGCGGCGCGGCGGATCGGCGCCGGGTACGCCGACCGACCGCGGCTACGACGCCTTCTTCTGCTCGTCCGGCAGGGCCGCGAGCCGGTCGGAGGCCGTCGTCGGCCGCCTTCTTGGACTCCTCCTTGGCCCGGTTGGCGTACATGTCGACGTACTCCTGGCCGGAGAGCCGCATGATCTCGTACATGATCTCGTCGGTGATCGAGCGCAGGATGTAGCGGTCGTTCTCCATGCCTTCGTAGCGCGAGAAGTCCAGCGGCTTGCCGAACCGCACGATCGGGCGGGTGAACTTGCCGAAGGTCTGGCCGGGCGGGGCGACGACGTCGGTGCCGACCACGGCGACCGGGATCACCGGGACCTTGCACTCGAGCGCCAGCCGGGCCACGCCGGTCTTGCCGCGGTAGAGCTTGCCGTCGTGCGAGCGGGTGCCCTCGGGGTAGATCCCGAACAGCTCGCCCTCCTCGAGGATCCTCTTGGCCGCCGTTGAGCGCACCCTCGGCGGCGGTCGCGCCGGACCGGTCGATGGGCACCTGGCCGGCGCCGGAGAAGAACTTCTTCTGGAACCAGCCCTTGATGCCGGGGGTGTTGAAGTACTCGGCCTTGGCCACGAAGGTGACCCGGCGGGGCAGGGTGAGCGGCATGAACAGCCAGTCGGCGTAGGACAGGTGGTTGCTGGCCAGGATCGCCGGGCCGGTGGCCGGCACGTGCTCGGCACCCGCTGACCTGCGGCCGGAAGACGAGCCGGAGCGATGGGTCCGAGGGCCACCCACTTGAGGAACCAGTAGAACACTCCGCTGACCTCCTGAGACCCCCTGGTCGGTGACCGCCCGTCGCCGGCAGCCTAGTGCCTAGCTCTCGCTACCCGCAACCGGCGTACGCTCGGTCCCGTGCAGCGCGACAGCGACGAGGACGCCTGGCGCGCGATCGTCGAGAACTACGGCGAGCGGGTCGAGCTGGACGACGAGCCCGCCGCCGAGCCGCTCCGCGTCCGAGCCGGCGACCGAGACCGCGCTCCGAGCGAGCGGCTCGACCGGCTGTTCCGACCGCTCGCCGCAGCCGCCCGAGCCCGACGACGACGTCGAGGACGAGCTTCGTCCCGCCGACTCCCCCGCCGCTGCCCAGGCTGCCACCGGACCGGTTCCTGGCCTGGTCGGGGCTGTTCGGCTCGCCGACGGTGCTGCTGGTCTGCCTGGTGCTCGGCGTCCACCTGCCGCCGTGGCTGGGCTACCTGCTCGTGGCGTCGTTCATCGGCGGCTTCGTCTACCTCGTCGTGCAAGATGCCGCGCGGCACCGACATCGACCCCTGGGACGACGGCGCGCGGCTGTAGCGCCGCGGGTCACTCCTTGGTGTCGGACCTCCGGAACCAGCCCTCGCCGCGCTGCTCGCGCAGCTGCTGGCGCAGCTGCTGGCGCTCCAGCTGACGGGCGCGGCGCCGGTCGGCCCGGCGGGACCGGCGGGCGGCCGAGCGGGCCATGTCCGCGGCGCCGATGAACCCGGCCTGCGGGCCGAGCCGCGCCAGCAGGACCGGCGGCTCCGACGCGGTAGCCGCGGCCGACCAGCGACGCGGAGCATCGACTCGCGGGTCGGGCCGAGCAGCAGGTCGCCGGCGTCGGAGACCCCGCCGCCGACGATCACGCAGTCGGGGTCGAACGCCGCGACCAGCTCGGCCACGCCGATCCCGAGCCAGCGGCCCACGTCGGCGAGCAGCTCGATCGAGAGCGGGTCGCCCTCCTGGGCGGCCTCGGTGATCAGCGGGCCGATCAGCTGCTCCGGGTCTCCCGCCGCAGATCTCGCTCGAGCCGGTGCGCGACCGGCGAGCGGGCCGCGACCAGCTCGCGCGCCTCGCGCTCCAGGGCGTTGCCGGAGGCGTACTGCTCCCAGCAGCCGCGGTTGCCCGCACGGGCAGCGGTGGCCGTCGGGCACGACCTGCATGTGGCCGAACTCGCCGGCCATCCCGTTGCGCGCCGCGGAAGACCCGCCCGTCGATGACGATCGCGCCGCCGATGCCGGTGCCCGAGCGTGACGCACGAGGACGAACGCGGTGACCGGCGCCGGCGCCGAACCGGCTCTCGCCCAGCGCGGTGGTGTTGGCGTCGTTGTCCACGACGACCGGGATCGGGATCCGGCGCGGCCAGCCGGGCGCGCAGCGGCTCGTCGCGCCAGGCCAGGTGCGGCGAGAACATCACCGTCGACCGGCTGGCGTCGACGAACCCGGCGGCGCCGATGCCGACCGCGGCGACGTCGTACGGCTGCTGGAGCTCCTGGACCAGCTCCACGATCGTGTTCTCGACCGCCGACCACGTCGTGGCCGAGGGTCGGGCGGCGCCGGAGCTCGACGACGTTCCCGCTGGAGTCGACCACGCCGGCCAGGATCTTGGTGCCGCCGATGTCGATGCCGATGGTCAGCGGGTCCCACAGGTTGACCCGGGCGCGGCGGCCGGCGCGGGCGGCGGCTCGGCTGGAACGGTCGGACACGGGGCTACCTCAGCGCCGGGCCAGGTCGGCCGCGCCGATCAGCCCGGCCCGGTTGCCGAGCCGGGCCTTGCGGATCTCGAGCGACCGGCCGGTGCCCGCGCCCGGTCAGCTGGGTCTGGAACGCGGCGCGCACCGGGATCGAGCAGCAGGTCGCCGGCCTCGCTCACGCCGCCACCGATCACGACGACCGCGGGGTCGAGGACCGCGGTCAGCGAGGCGATCCCCTCGCCCGAGCCAGCGGCCGAGCGAGGCCAGCTGCTCGACCGCGAACGGGTCGCCCGCCCGGGCCGCCTCGGTGATCAGCGGGCCGGTGATCTTCGTCGGGGTCGCCGCCGGCCCGCTCGAGCAGCGGCCTGCGCGAGCAGGGAGCCGGCGCGGGCCGCGGCCCGGGCCTCGCGGACCAGCGCGCTGCCGCTGGCGTACTGCTCGAAGCAGCCGCGGTTGCCGCAGCCGCACAGCAGCCCGTCCGGTACCACCCGCATGTGGCCGATCTCGGCCGCCGACGCCGAAGGCGCCGCGGTAGCAGCTCGCCGTCGTGGACGATGCCGCCGCCGATGCCGGTGCCGACGGTGACCAGCAGCAGGTCGTCGACGTCGTGGCCGGCGCCGTAGGTGAACTCGCCCCAGGCCGCGGCGTTCGCGTCGTTCTCGACCACGACCGGGAGGTCGATGCGCGCCTCGAGCTCGGCCTTGAGGTTGACGTTGCGCCAGCGCGATGTTGGGCGCGAACATCACCGTCGCGCGGGCCTTGTCGACGTAGCCGGCCGCCCCGACGCCGACGGCCTCGATCTCGTGGCGCGAGCGAGCTCGGTGACCAGCGTCGTCGATGGCCTTCTCGATCTGCCTCGGCGTCGGTGGCCGGCGACTCGACGCGCAGCTCCTCGACGATGGCGCCGTCCTCGTCGACGACACCGCCGAGGATCTTGGTGCCGCCGACGTCGATGCCGCAGGACAGGCGTCACGGGAGCGTCCTCGTCGCGGTCGTCAGTCGTCGTCGGGGTCGTCTCGTCCAGGTCGATGTGCTGCACCCGGGAGTCGGCCCGGGACTCGGCGCTGCCGGCCGCGGCCAGCAGCCCGGCGGCGGCCTGCAGGAAGGTCGACGCCGCGGAGGCGAGCTGGGCCTTCGACCTCGGGGCTGGCCTGGCGCACGGCGTGCACGGTGCGGCAGACCGGGCAGTAGAGGCACTCGGCGTCGCCGGTGGCGAGGTGCTCGTCGACGTCGCGCGCGTGGTCGCCGGCCCAGTCGGCCAGCGCACCCAGCAGCTTGGCGGCCTCGTCGCCGACGCTGCCGACCGGCTCATCCTGCGGGGGCGTC
Source organism: uncultured Actinomycetota bacterium (assembly GCA_963791175.1). Lineage (GTDB taxonomy): Bacteria > Actinomycetota > Actinomycetes > Propionibacteriales > Nocardioidaceae > Nocardioides. Next base: position 1,337,872 of record CAWBRC010000001.1, on the reverse strand, counting down.
ATCCGACCCGCTCCTTCGCTGTGGTGGCGGTGTCCTTGAACGAGACCCGGAGCACGCCCTCGTCGTCGACCCGGGCGCCGGCCACCCGGAGCCGGGCCAGGCTCGCCGGGCAGGGTCAGCAGCCGACGGTGGGAGCCGACGGTGACCACCAGCTCGTCCCCGCTCCGCGCCAGGTCGACCTGGTCGCGGGTGACGAAGGGCAGCCGCAGCCGCAGCTGCACTCCCGACCGCACCGAGACGACCTCGAACGGGCCGCGCACGCCCGAGGTGGCGACGGGGTCGGTCCCGTCGTACAGCTCGCGGGCCAGGGTCTCCAGCGCCTGCGACGCCGACCGGCTCGGCGGCGCCGTACTCCGAGCGCCACAGGGGTACGCCGGCGAACGACTCCTCCACCTGCGCGAGCACCTCGTCCTGGGCCAGCACCCACCCCGCCCGCCAGTCGTCGGCGCCCTCGGCCGGGAAGACCCGGTTGGCCACGACGCCGTCCACGCGGTAGCCGAACAGCGAGAGCGTCGTGTACGCGCGCCGCGCCTCGGCCAGCACCACGGCCTCGGGGGTGAGCACGATCCGGACGCTGGCGTCGGGACCGGACAGCAGGGCGCGGACCTCGTCGAGCTCGGCGTGCAGCCGCTCGACGGCCTCGAAGACGCCGCCGCCCGGCATCGGGACGCCGGCCGCGCGCGTCAGCACCGGGCGCAGCGCCTTGACCACCCGCTGCTGGACCGGGAAGACGCGCTGCATGTACCAGCCCAGCGCCTCGGGCAGCGCGAGCAGCCGCAGCGTCTCCGCGGTGGGCGCGCAGTCGACCACGACCACGTCCCAGTCGTCGGAGAGCGCGTGCAGCCGCAGCTCGAGCAGCGCCAGCACCTCCTCGGCGCCGGGGATGACCGTCAGCTCCTCGGCGGCCACCGGGTCCATGCCGGTCGTGTCGAGCACCGAGAGCAGGTAGCCCTGGATCTCGGCCCACGACTGCTCGAAGCGCAGCTGGGCGTCGACCTGCTGGACGAAGAGGTTGTCGGCCACCGGCGTCGGCTCGGGGCCGACGGGCGTGCCGAAGGCGTCGGCCAGCGAGTGCGCCGCGTCGGTGGACAGCACGAGCGTGCGGTGTCCGGCGGCCGCCGCGAGCGCGGCCGTGCCCGAGGCGACGGTGGACTTGCCGACGCCGCCCTTGCCGGTGAAGAGGAGGATCCGCACAGGCTGTCCCGCTCGGTCCATGGGGCGTCGCGAGCGTCGCATCCGCGGGATGCAAGCTTGTCCGGGGTCCCCGCGAAGGCGCGAGCGCAGCGAGCGTCCTTCGTGGGGTGGGCGCTTGGCGCCGGAGCGACGACGCTGTTGGCCCATCATCGAGCGACGGCAACGCCGCGGAGCGCCCGCGGGGCGGCGCGCAGCAGGCCCAGGGGCCGGGGGGACGGCCATGGGCTATCCGAGCGACTCGACGCGCTTCTTCAGCCCCTTGAGCGCGGTGTCGATGAGGATCTTCTCGCCCTTGCGCTTGAGCATGCCGATCAGCGGGATCGAGACGTCGAGGGCCAGCCGGTAGGTCACCTCGGTGGACCCGCTGCCGAGCTCGCGCAGCACGTAGGCGCCGTCGAGCGCGCGGAGCATCTTGCCCTCGACCAGGGTCCAGGTGACCTCGCGGTCGCCGTCCCACTCGTAGGCGAGCGTGTACTCGTCCTTGATCGGGCTCACGTCGAGGGCGAAGAACACCTCGCGGGCCCGCCCGTCGTCGTAGGACGAGCGGGTCTCGGCCTTCGTCACGCCCTTGGCCCACGGGGGGTAGGCGTCGAAGTCCGCGATGACGTCCATGACGGCCGACGCGGGTGCGTCGACGGTGATCGAGGACGTGGTCTGCTCGGCCATTCCAACCCCCTGCAGTGTTCCTGCGCTCGTCCTCCGTCGTCCCGCCGCCGCAGCCTCACCGCGGTCCGGAACCCGGTCAGCGAGCGTACCGGATCGGTCGCCACCCGACCGTCCGGCGGTAACGTGCCGCCGTGCGCGAGTACTCCACGCCACCGACCATGGAGCTCCCGGCCACCGGCAACCTCACCGACGACGTCGTCACCAACGCGCGCGAGCACGGGGCCGTCGAGGTCTTCAGCCGCCCCGGGGCGGACGGCTGGGCCGGCGTGACCGCGGCCGCGTTCCACGACGAGGTGCGGGCGGTGGCCAAGGGCCTGGTCGCCGCCGGGATCGAGGCCGGCGACCGGGTCGCGCTGATCTCCAAGACCCGCTACGAGTGGACCCTGCTCGACTACGCGATCTGGTTCGCCGGCGCGGTCACCGTGCCCGTCTACGAGACCTCCTCGGCCGAGCAGATGCAGTGGATCCTCGAGGACTCCGGCGCCCGGGCCGTGGTCGCCGAGACCCCGGAGCACGTCGCGCGCGTCACCGAGGTCCGCGGCGAGCTCACCGAGCTCAACCACGTCTGGTCGTTCACCGACAACGCCGTCGACATCCTGGGCCGGCTCGGCGAGGACATCTCCGACGAGGAGCTCGAGCGGCGGCGCACGGCGGCCGGCCCGGGCGACCTGGCCACGCTCATCTACACCTCCGGCACGACCGGCCGGCCGAAGGGCTGCATGCTCACCCACGGCAACTTCATGGTCGAGCTCGGCGTCGCCGTCGACGAGCTCGAGGAGCTCTTCGTCGAGCGACGCCTCGACGCTGCTGTTCCTGCCGCTGGCCCACGTGTTCGCGCGGATCATCCAGGTCGGCTGCGTGAAGTCCCGGACCCGGCTCGGGCACAGCGCCGACATCAAGAACCTCGTCGCCGACCTCCAGGCGTTCCGGCCGACGTTCGTGCTCGCCGTGCCCCGCGTCTTCGAGAAGGTGTTCAACACCGCCTCGCAGCGGGCCACCGCCGACGGCCGCGGCGCCATCTTCGACCGTGCGGCCGAGACCGCGATCGCCTACTCGCGCGGGCTCGAGAGGGGCAGGCCGTCGCTGGCGGTCCGGGCCCAGCACGCGGTCTTCTCCCGGCTCGTCTACGGCAAGCTGCGCGACGCCCTCGGCGGCCGGTGCCAGTACGCCGTCTCCGGCGGCGCGCCGCTGGGCGACCGGCTCGGCCACTTCTACCGCGGCATCGGGGTGACCGTCCTCGAGGGCTACGGCCTGACCGAGACCACCGCGGCGCTCACCGTCAACCTGCCCGAGGCCCTCAAGATCGGCACCGTCGGTCGGCCGCTGCCCGGCACGTCGGTCCGGGTGGCCGAGGACGGCGAGCTGCTCTTCAAGGGCGGCCAGGTCTTCGCCGGCTACTGGAACAACGACGCGGCCACCGCCGAGGTCATCGAGGGCGACGGCTGGTTCCACACCGGCGACGTCGGCGAGGTCGACGACGAGGGCTTCGTGCGGATCACCGGCCGCAAGAAGGAGATCCTGGTGACCGCCGGCGGCAAGAACGTCGCCCCGGCGGTGCTCGAGGACCGGGTCCGGGCGCACGCGCTGGTCGACCAGTGCCTGGTCGTCGGCGACGGGCAGCCGTTCATCGCCGCCCTGGTCACCCTCGACCGCGAGGCGGTCGCCGCCTGGGCCGAGCCAGCACGGCAAGTCGGCCAAGGTCGAGGACCTCGTCGACGACCCCGACCTGCGCGGCCGAGATCGAGTCGGCCGTCGAGGACGCCAACAAGGCGGTCTCGAAGGCCGAGTCGATCCGCAAGTTCCGCATCCTCCCCGACGAGTGGACCGAGGAGGGCGGGCAGCTCACCCCCAGCCTCAAGCTCAAGCGCAACGTCGTGATGCGCGAGAACAAGGACGACGTCGCCGCGCTGTACCAATGACCCTCCCGGAGGGGCTGAGCGGGGTTGCGCATCGTCCGTTCGGACGATGCGCATGGCCGACCCGGGCCACGTGCTGGTAGCACGCGTCAACACACCTGCGCAGCGGTTCCCCCCTAGTCACACGAGTTCCGCGAAAACGCGTACGAGCGACCTCCGCGCGTTCCTACAGTTCTAGACCGAGGGACAGCACTCGTGGGACAGGGCTGGCGGGCACACCGGCCTGTCTCCCCCTAGGGACGGAAAGGTCTCGTTTCGATGGACCGTCGCAGGATTCTTCTGGTCGTGGCCGTGCTCGTGGCAGCACTCGGCTCGGCCCTGGTCTTCCTCTACACCAAGGGTGCCGACACCCGGGCCGAGGAGAAGTTCGACACCGTCGAGGTGCTCAAGGCCACCGCGGTCATCAACCCGGGCGAGAAGTATCGAGGACGCGCAGGCCGCGGGCAAGCTCGCCCTGCAGGCCGTCTCCCAGGACTCCCTGCTCGACGGCTACCAGACCACGACCGACTCCCTGGGCGGCACGGTCTCGCTCGGCACCATCTACCCCGGTGAGCAGATCATCTCGGCGAAGTGGGGTGCCTCGGCCGCGGTGCAGTCGTCGCTCGGATCCCGGACGGCATGATGGCCATCTCCGTCAACCTGACCGACCCGGCCCGCGTCGCCGGCTTCGTCAACCCTGGCTCGACGGTCGCGATCTTCATGAGCGGCACCGCCAAGCCGGTCGACCAGCAGGGCCAGGAGCGGGGCCGGACATCCAGTTCACCCGCCTGCTGCTCGACAAGGTCCTCGTCCTCGGTGTCGGGTCGACCACGACCGCGGTGTCGACCACGACCACCGACGAGACCGGCGCCTCGACGACCGAGCAGCTGCCCCGCACGCTGCTGACGCTGGCCGCTCAACCAGGACCAGGCCCAGAAGGTGCTGCTACGCCAAGGCGAACGGTGAGCTGGCCTTCGGCCTGCTGACCGACAAGAGCACCGTCGCGCCAGGCGACCGGCGACCACCTTCGACAACCTCTTCGAGTGAGGCACGATGCCTGTCGTCGTTGACCCCGACCCGATGGTCGTGGAGTCCCTGCTGGCCTCGATGCCGGCGGGGTCCCACGGTGTCGAGTCCGTTGACCGCCTCAACGCGTGGCTCAGCTCGCACTCCGACGAGTACGTCGTCGTCCTCGGGCCCACGCTCACCGACGAGGAAGCGGTCATCACCTGCGAGGTGCTGCGCACCAACGCCCCGACGATCAGCACCATCCTCGCCCGCGAGCACGCTCGACGGTGAGCTGCTGGGCGCCGCGATGCGCGCCGGCGCCCGCGACGTCGTGCACCACGCCGACGCCGCCTCCATCAGCGAGGCGCTCGACCGCGCCTACGAGCTCTTCGTGGCGCTGCGCGGCCCCGCCGGCGCGATGCACATGAGCAAGGTCATCGCCGTCTTCTCCCCCAAGGGAGGCGTCGGCAAGACCACGATCTCGGTCAACCTCGCGCTGGCGCTGACCGAGAAGGGCGCCCGCCGGGTCTGCCTGGTCGACCTCGACCTCGCCTTCGGCGACGTCGCGATCACCATGCAGCTGTTCCCGACGCACTCGATCGAGCAGGCCATCGGCTCCGAGGACGCGCTGGACGTCGAGATGCTCGACGAGCTGCTCACCCGGCACCAGGACTCGCTCATGGTGCTGGCCGCTCCCCCGCACCCCGACACCCGCGAGCGGGTCACCCCGCTGCTGGTGTCGCGGATCATCCGCACCCTGCGCGAGACCTTCGACTACGTCGTCATCGACACGGCCCCGGCCTTCGACGAGCAGGTCCTCACCGCGCTCGACGAGACCGACGAGGTGCGTCCTGGTGACCACGCTCGACGTACCGACGCTGAAGAACGTCAAGGTCGCGGTCGAGACCTTCGACGCCCTGCACATCGCCCGCGACAACCGGCACCTGGTGCTCAACCGCGCCGACGACGAGGTCGGGATCAACGCCGACAAGGTCGAGGGCATCCTCGGCATGCCGGTCGACGCCCAGATCGTCAGCTCGCTCGACATCGCGGCCGCCACGAACGCCGGCAGCCCGGTCATCGTCAGCGACCCCGAGCACCAGCTCAGCGCCGTCGTCCGCCAGCTGGCCAGCGACGCTGGCCGGCGAGATGGTCGGCGGCCTGCGCGCCGGAGAACCTCACCCCGCAGAGCGAGGCGGAGGCCAAGAGCCGCCGATCGAGGAGGCGCAAGTAAGCCATGAGCCTTGCCGACCGTCTGGCCGCCGCCCGCGAGGCCCGCGGGCGACGCCGCCCTGCCCGCCGACGACCGCGAGCCCGGCTGAGGGGCTGCCGGCCGGCAGACCACACCGGTTCCCCGAGCCCGCCTCCCCCGCTGCGGCCACCGACTGCCTCGCGGTGGCGGCAAACGCCGCGCGGACGCCGGAGCCACGCGCCGTCGGCCGCTACGACGACCGCGGCCCCGCGCCGCGACCGCCGTCCGCCCCGGAGCCGGCGCCGACGCGCACCCGCGCCTCGGCCGCGCAGTCGGACCGCATCGAGGAGCTCAAGAGCAGCGTCCACGTCCAGCTGCTCCAGCAGATGGGCCCGCGCCTCTACGACTCCGACATGGACCAGAACGAGCTCGACCACGAGGTCCGCAAGGTCCTCGCCGACGTGCTCGGCTCGCAGGACCGGCCGCTGAGCAGCAGCGACCGGGCCCGGGTCACCCAGGAGATCAGCGACGACATCCTCGGCTACGGGCCGATCGAGCCGTACCTGCGCGACCCGGACGTCTCCGAGGTCATGGTCAACGGCCACGCACAGCATCTGGCTGGAGAAGAGCGGACGGCTGATGCCCGCCGACGCCCAGTTCACCGACGAGGCGCACCTGCGCCGCACGATCGACAAGATCGTCTCCCGCATCGGCCGCCGCGTCGACGAGTCCAGCCCGATGGTGGACGCCCGTCTCCCCGACGGCAGCCGTGTCAACGCGATCGTGCCGCCGCTGGCGGTCGACGGCTCCGCGCTGACCATCCGCAAGTTCGCGACCGACCCGCTGACCGTCAAGAACCTGATCGAGTTCGGCTCGCTGAGCGCGAAGACCGCCGAGTTCCTCGACGCGTGCGTCCGGGGCCGGCTCAACATCATCGTCTCCGGCAGCACCGGCGCCGGGAAGACGACCACGCTCAACGTGCTGTCGTCGTTCATCCCGAACGACGAGCGGATCGTCACCATCGAGGACGCCGCCGAGCTCCAGCTCAAGCAGGAGCACGTCGTCCGGCTCGAGTCCCGCCCGGCCAACATCGAGGGCAAGGGCGCGGTCACCATCCGCGACCTGGTGAAGAACAGCCTGCGCATGCGTCCCGACCGCATCGTCGTCGGTGAGGTCCGCGACGCCTCCGCGCTCGACATGCTCCAGGCCATGAACACCGGTCACGACGGCTCGATCAGCACGCTGCACTCCAACGGTCCGCGCGACACGCTCGCCCGCATGGAGACCATGGTGCTGATGGCGGGCATGGACCTCCCGGTCCGCGCCATCCGCGAGCAGGTCGCCTCCGCGGTCGACCTGATCGTGCACCAGACCCGGTTCAAGGACGGCACGCGCCGGATCACCCACATCACCGAGGTGGAGCGGATGGAGGGCGACGTGATCACCCTCCAGGACGTCTTCCTCTGGGACGACAGCCGGGGCTTCGACACCGAGGGCCGCACGCTCGGCCGCCTCGCGTCCACCGGCCTGCGCCCGAAGTTCCTCGAGAAGATGGCCTACGCCAACGTCACCGTGGACCCGCTGATCTTCGCCCCGGAGCGCGGATGAACCGCCTGACCCGAACCGCTGGTCCGCACCGCTGGCCGCGCTCGGCGCGGCGGCGGTCTGGCGCTCGCGCCGTCGGCCGCCCTGGCCGCCGACGGCACCATCGCCCACGTCGAGACCGAAGCCGGGCACCGTCCAGGTCCTCGTCTCGGTGCCGGCCGACGCCGACGTCGACCTCGACGGCGTCGAGGTCACCGTCGACGGCAAGGCCGCCGACGCCACGGCCGAGCCCGCCGACAGCGACAGCGACGTTGCAGCGCACCGCCGTCCTCGCGATCGACACCAGCAAGTCGATGCAGGGCGGACCGCTTCGAGGCGGCCAAGGGTGCCGCGCGTGAGTTCATCAACACGGTCCCCGACGACGTCACGGTCGGCATCGTCACCTTCGCCGAGTGAGGTCGACCACGGCCCTCACCCCCACCGAGGACCGCGCCGCGGCCACGGCCGTGCTCGACGGTCTCGACGCTGACCAAGAAGACCCGGCTCTACGACGGCGTGATCCAGGCGGTCGACGTGGCCGGCGACGAGGGCCAGCGCAGCCTGCTGGTGCTCTCCGACGGCGCGGACACCAGCGAGACCCCGATCGAGGACGCCACCACGGCGATCGAGGACGCCGACGTGCTCGTCGACGTCGTCGCCCTCGAGCAGCTCCGGCCCGCGCGCCGACCTCGACGCGCTCCAGCAGCTCGCCGCGCCGGGCGAGGGCCAGGTCATCTCCACCGACCCGGCAGCGCTGCAGGCGGCGTTCGCGGCCGAGGCCGACGTGCTGGCCCGCCAGGTCCTCGTCACCGCGAAGCTGCCCGCGGGCTTCCAGAAGTCCGAGGCCACCATCAAGGTCACGCTGCCGACCTCCGCCGGCTCGGTCACCGCCGAGGCGTTCTCGTCGGTCGAGCCGCGGCGCACCCGGCGCTCGTCCGCGACACCGCCTGGACGCCGCCGGCCTGGGCGCTGTACGCCGGGCCGCTCGGGCTCGGCCTGGGTGCTGGTCCTGCTCGTCGTGCTGGTCGCCCCGCCGCCAGAAGGCGCGGAGCGCCGCGGACCGGGTCACCAAGTACACCGAGTCCCAGGGCGGCGCGACCGCCGAAGGTGCCAGCAACCTGCTCGACACCGACGTCACCTTCGCCTCCGCGAAGGAGACCGCGGCCAGCGTGCTGCGCCGCAACCAGGACCTGGACGCCAAGATCAGCTCGCGGCTCCAGGCGGCCGGCAGCGAGCTGAAGTCCTCGGAGTGGCTGCTCGTGCACGGCGGCCTGTTCTTCGTCTTCGGCCTGATCGGTCTGCTGATCGGTGGGGGCAACCTCTTCATCGGCTTCGCTGTTCCTCGCCGCCGGCGCTGTTCGGCCCTGGATGTACCTCGGCATTCAGGCGCACGCGCCGGCGCAAGGCGTTCAACTCCGGGCTCCCCGACACGCTCCAGCTGATGTCGGGCTCGCTGGCGGCCGGTCTGTCGCTCGCCCAGTCGATCGACACGATCGTCCGCGAGGGCTCCGAGCCGATCGCCGTCGGAGTTCCGGCGGGTGCTGGTCGAGACCCGGCTCGGGCGTCTCGCTCGAGGACGCGCTCGAGGGCGTGGCCGAGCGGTTCGACAGCAAGGACTTCGAGTGGGTCGTCATGGCCATCAAGATCCAGCGTCAGGTCGGCGGCAACCTCGCCGAGCTGCTGGACACCGTGGCCGCCACCATGCGCGAGCGCGAGTACGTGCGCCGCCAGGTCGCCGCACTCGCCGCAGAAGGAAAGCTCTCCGCATGGGTGTTGGGCGGCCTTCCGCCGCTCTTCATGATCTACCTTCTGTTGACGAACTACGACTACGTGATCGTCATGTTCCAGGAGCCTCTCGGTTGGGCGATGCTCGCGGGCGCCGCCACCATCCTCGCCGTCGGGTGTCTTCTGGATGAGCCGACTGGTCAAGGTGGAGGTCTGAGATGATCATCCTCTTCGTCCTCGGCGTGCCTGCTCGTGCTGCTGGCGATCGTCCTGATCGGCTCGGCGCTCAGCACGAGCAGCCGACTCGGGTGTCTCGCGCTCGCTGGCCGTGCTCGAGGCGATGACCAACGCGCCCGAGGAGCTCACCGAGGAGCTCGACCGGTCCTTCAGCGACCGGGTCATCGAGCCGCTCCAGCAGCGGGCCCTGTCGGTCGGGCGCCGCATCTCCGGCGCCGACACCGCCGAGCGGATCCGCCGCAAGCTCGACCTCGCCGGCAACCCGGCCGGCTGGACCGTCGACCGGGTCCTCTCCGGCAAGGTGATCGGCGCCGTCGGTCGGCCTGGTCGTCGGCATCGGCGTTCTCGCTGATGCTCAACTCGCCGATGATGAAGATCATCGTCGATCGTCGGGCTCACCGTGGTCGGCTTCTTCGCCCCGAACCTCTACCTCTACCAGCGGACCCACGAGCGGTCCGAGCAGCTGCAGCGCGAGCTGCCGGACGCCATCGACCTGCTGACCATCAGCGTCGAGTCCGGCCTCGGCTTCGACGCGGCCGTCCAGCAGGTGGCCCGCAACACCGAGGGCCCGCTGGCCGACGAGTTCTCCCGCGTGCTGCGCGAGATGCAGATCGGCCAGGGCCGCGCCGACGCCCTGCGGGCGCTGGGCGAGCGCACCAACGTCCCCGACGTCCGCACCTTCGTCGGCGCCATGGTGCAGGCGGACTCGTTCGGTATCCCCATCGCGCAGGTGCTGCGCGTACAGTCCGCCGAGATGCGGGTCAAGCGTCGTCAACGAGCCGAGGAGAAGGCCCAGCAGGTCCCCGTGAAGATCACCATCCCCCTGATCTTCTGCATCCTCCCGACACTGTTCATCGCGGTCATGGGACCAGCCGTGCTGAGCATCATGGACAGCTTCAGCAAATGAGGGTTCGCGAACGCCAGCACGTCCGGCTCGCCGCCGCGGCGCGGGCCTTCGTGCTCGTCGCGCTCCTGGGTCCGGTCCTCTGGGCCCAGGACACCGCCGCCCTCATCTCGCTGATCACCATCGGTGCCGTCTGGGCGCTGGCCACCCTCGCCGACTGGCGCCAGCGGCTGCCCGTGATGCTCGTCATCACCGTCGAGGCCGCGATGGTCGGCGCCATCTGCGGCTTCACCATCCACAGCACCCTCGCCGTGCTCGGCGCGCTCGCCGTGCCGCCGTTCACCGCCGGTCTCTACCGCTCCCTCCAGGGTGTGGCGCTGGCCCTGTCCGCGCAGCTCACCGCGGTCGTGATCATCTCGTTCGTCTCCTTCGACGGCCTCACCACCGACCAGGGCTTCGGTGCCTTCAGCTGGAGCATGACCGGCCTGGGCCTCGGCCTGGTCGGCACCTTCCTGCACTCCGCTCTCAACGAGAAGCCGGACCCCCTCGCGCCGTACCACTACGCGCAGGGGCTGATCCGGCAGCTGATCGACATCTCGGGCGGCCTCGACAACGGCCTCGACCCGGTCGCGCTCGGTGGCGCGATCCTCAGCGCGGTCCGCGACGACCTGCCCGTGCTCGGCGCTGGTGATCAGCGTGCCGCGCGGCGACACGCTCACGCCGCTGGTCACCAAGGCGATGGGCACCTCGGTCAACGTCACCGAGTGCGAGGACATCGCGGTCGAGGCCTGGGCGGTCGGCCTCCCGGTCCTGCACGACCACGTCTTCGCCTTCCCGCTCAACACCGAGGCCGGCACCACCGCGATCGTCGCGGGCGTGCTCTCGGCCCGGGTCGACCCGGCCCGCATCGGCGTCGAGGACCGCATCCGCAAGCTGATGCGCCGGCTCGGCCCGAGCGCCGTCCACCTCGACACCGCCCTGCTCTTCTCGGCGTTCCGTGACGCGGCCACCGCCGAGGAGCGGCGCCGCCTCTCGCGCGAGATGCACGACGGCGTGGCCCAGGACATCGCCTCGCTCGGCTACCTCGTCGACACGCTGCGGGTCGGGGTCACCTCGCCCGAGCAGGCCGAGCGCATCGACATGCTGCGCGACCGGATCTCGGCCGTGGTCGCGGAGATCCGCCGCTCGGTCGTCACCCTGCGCACCAGCGTCGGCCAGAGCGAGAGCCTCGGCACGGCGATCGGCTCGATCGCCCGCAACCTGTCCGAGGTGTCCGGCGTGCCGATCCACGTCACCCTCGACGAGCGCACCCAGCGGCTGCGGCCGGAGGTCGAGGCCGAGCTGTTCCGCATCGCCCAGGAGGCGATGAACAACGCCGTCCGGCACGCCCAGGCCTCGGCGATCGACGTCCACTGCGAGGTGCACGCACCCGCAGGCGGTGATCACCGTCACCGACAACGGACGCGGGCTGCAGGCCGCCCGCTCCACCTCGCACGGACTGCACATCATGAAGGAGCGTGCGCTGCTCATCGACGCCACGCTCGAGATCGGGGAGACCGCCGTCCGGGGGCCTCTCCGTCACCGTCCGACTTCCCGGAAGCCCGCCGTCCGAGACCCCAGCTCCGGACCACCGATCCAGGAAAAGGTCACCGCATGACCGCGACCCCCACCACGGTCCTCCTCGTCGACGACCACGAGCTCATCCGCGAGGGCCTCGCCGGCGTCTTCGACCTCGAGGACGACATGACGATCGTCGCCCAGGCCGGCTCGGTCGTCGAGGCGCTCAAGAAGTTCGACGAGCTGCGGCCCGACGTCGTCGTCGCCGACCTGCAGCTCCAGGACGGCACCGGGCTCGACATCGTCCGCTCGATCCGCAAGGTCAGCAACACCACCGGCCTGGTGGTGCTCACCATGCACTCGGGCGACGACCAGATCTTCGCGGCCATGCAGGCCGGCGCCTCCGGCTTCGTCGGCAAGGACGCCCCCTCCGGCGAGGTGATCCGGGCCGCCCGGCACGCCGCCGTCTCGCCGCGCTCGTTCGTCTGCACCGGCCTGGTCGGCGCGATGATGCGCCGCAGCGCCGCGGAGTCGACCCGGCTCTCCGACCGCGAGCACGAGGTGCTGCTGCTCCTGGCCGACGGCCTGGGTGCCGCCGCCATCGGCGAGAAGCTCTACCTGAGCGAGTCGACCGCCAAGTCGCACATCGCCCGCATCTACCAGAAGCTCGGCGCCTCCAACCGCGCCCAGGCCCTGGTCACCGCGATGCGGATCGGGCTGCTCTCCAGCGTCCGACCCGTCGACAACTGAGCCAGAAGCTCGGCGCACTCCGTCATCATTCGGACCGCGCCCAGGCCCTGGTCACCGCGATGCGGATCGGGCTGCTCTCCAGCGTCCGACCCGTCGACAACTGACCCAGAAGCTCGGCGTCCGACCCGTCGACAACTGACCGGACCAGCCAGCTGCCACCGGCTCGCCGCGTCCCCCGCCGGGGGGCGCGGCGAGTCGGCCTTCACGGGGCCGCGTTCCAGCGTGAAATGCCTGTTCAGAGGCGGTTTTCCTGGTCCAGTGGGCGGCCGCGACGCCGGGCGCCAGTCCGCGACCGGGGGGTCCGCACATAGTCCGAAATGACTAGGCCCCAGTCCGCTCGGCTGGACTCCGAGGATTCTGCTTCGAACACCTGACGGGATCTCCAAGATTGACCTCACCGGGGCACCCCCGCCCCGACTCGTGGGACCCACCCTGAAGGAGAAACACCCATGCTGGACTACCTCCGCATCATGCTGAACGCCCGCACCGCCAAGATGAACGAGCGCGGCGCCTCCGCCGTCGAGTACGGCCTCCTGATCGCCGGCATCGCCGCGCTGATCGTCGTCGTCGTCTTCGCCTTCGGCGGCAGCCTCAAGGGCATCTTCACCGACACCTGCTCGAAGGTGACCGCCAGCGCGACCACCAAGTCCTGCAGCTGACCGTACGGCGGGGGCTCCGGCGGCGTGCGTGGCACGTCCTGCCGGAGCCCTTTGCCTGTCGGCCCGCATCTCAGGTTCAACAGGAGGAACCAGTGACGGGAATCGACGTGGCGCGAGTCCAGATGAGCCCAGGCGACTCGGTGCCTGACGGGAGGCCCATCCGCTGGACGAGCTCGCGGCGCACGGAGCGTGGCGCCTCGGCCGTCGAGTACGGGCTCCTCATCGCGGGCATCGCGGCGATGATCGCTGTCGGTCGTCTTCGCCTTCGGTGGCGGATCGACCGGGATGTTCCAAGACAGCTGCAAGACCATCCTCGTGGACACGTCCACGGGATCCTGCACCTGATCCACTGACCCCCTCATCACCCCTCGGAGCACCGCTCCGGGGGGTGACGGTGTCTTCAGGGGCCTTCGGCGAACCGTTCAGCCAGCGCGATGCGCGGTCAGCCCGGTCGGGTGGCTGCCGAACCAGAGCTGCGACCAGGCCGGTGGGGTGGGGTCGGCCAGCGACTTGCGGGCCAGCGCCTTCTGCACCTCGACGAACGCCGCCGGGTCGCCGGTGGCCCGCAGCGCGTCGACGTCCGCCCGGGTCTCGATCCGGCGGCTGATCGCCGTTCTGCACGGGGCTGGCCAGCAGGGTGGCCACCGCGACCAGCGCGAGCACCCGGGGCACCCGGCGCGGCTCGGCCACCCCGCCGCCCATCAGCAGGCCGAGCAGGCCGACGCCGAGCAGCGCCCCTGCCGCGCCCGAGGAGCGAGCCGATGAGCACGTCGTCGTGTCGCGCGTGGCCGAGCTCGTGGGCCACCACGGAGACCACCTGCGGGTCGTCGACGTCGTCGACGAGGTTGTCGTAGACCACCACCCGGCGCGACGAGCCGAAGCCCGAGACGTAGGCGTTGAGCGTCGTCGTGCGTCGGGAGGCGTCGGCCACCAGCACGTCGTCGACGTGCACGCCCTCCTCGTCGGCCAGGGCGAGGATCTGGGTGCGCAGCGGACCGTCGGGCAGCGGCTCGAAGTGGTTGAACAGCGGCTCGACCAGCAGCGGGTAGACGAACGAGCCGAGCAGCACCAGGCCGGCGAGCAGCAGGCCGGCCACGGCGGGCCAGGCCCGCGGCCAGCGGCGGGCGCGTCCCGACCAGCACGACCATGACGATCGAGGTGGCCACCACGTCGACGCCCAGCCCCTTGAGCAGGTCGACGGCGTACGCCGACCACGCCTGGTCGGACAGCCCGTACTCGAGCACCCGGCGCCGCAGCAGCACCGCGAACGGCAGCGTGACCACCCGGCCGGCCACGGCCAGCCCGACGACCGCCACCACGACCCGCCACCACCACGGCCCGCGCACCCGGTCGACGAGCCGGGCGCCGAGCTCGGTGAAGCCGAGGACGCACGCCAGCAGCAGCGACACCGCCAGCGAGCACCAGCTCCAGACCCGGGCCAGTGAGCTGAAGTCCTCGGCCCGGCGGATCTCCTCGGCGGTGAACACGCTCGACGCCGACGGCCGGGTGCAGCGCCGGCCCCGGCACCGGGTCCCAGGGCACCAGCAGCACCGCGAGGACGACGAAGGCGAGCGGCTCCGGCCGCCGCCACGACCGCGGCGACCCGCCTGCCCTCCTGCACGACGTCAGTGTGGCAGTCGGCCGGTGACTGCGGCCCGGCCGTCAGGTCCCGTCGGTCGAGGCCGCGGCGAGGTCCCGGAGCCGCTCGCGCCATCGCTGGGTCAGCTGCGCCTCGGTGAGCCCGAACAGCGACTGGAGCGGCCCGGCCAGCTCGCCACCGCGGGAGACCCGCTCGTAGAGCCGCACCAGCGCCTCCTGCCCGCCGGCGTCGGCCAGGACCAGGCAGGCCACCCAGGCGCTCTCGTACGCCGCTCCGAGGTGGCGTCGCGGTCTGGTCGAACTCGGGCTGGCCCGGGCAGGTGGTCCGGAGCGCCGTCGCGGCGCACCTGCTGGATGATCTGGCCGGCCGTGGTCGTCGATCGGCAGGTCGACGTCGTGCAGGGCGACGTAGTCGGCGAACCCCTCGAGCAGCCACAGCGGCACGCCGCTGGTCAGCGGGGCGCCGGTGGCGACGTGCGTGGCCTCGTGGCTCATCACCACCTGGCCCCCGACCGGGTCGAGGCCGTCGTAGACCGCCGGGTTGACGAAGACGTGCACCGGCGAGTCCGGGGTGAGGGTGCCGTCCACCGAGGCGGAGACCGCGGCGATGTCGGCGTAGGTGCCGGGCTCGGCGGCCAGCGCGGCGTCGAGTCCGTCCTCCGATTCCGGGCACCTCCACCACGAGCCTCGCCCTGCCACTGCGGGAGCACGTCGCGCACCACCGGAACGGCGGCGTCGGCGCGCCCGGCCAGGAGATCGGCCTCCGCGGCCGTGCCGGCCAGCACCAGCGACCGGTCCGAGCGCCGGACCTCGACCGGGCCGGTCAGCCACAGGGGCGTGCGCCGGTCGCCGCCGCCGAACGAGGTGATCGCGACCGAGCCGCCGTCGTCGCCGTCGAAGCCGACGAGGACCTCCTCGTGCACGGGCTCGCGGTCGAACCCGGCGAACCGCCAGGTCACGTCCACCGCGGCCTGCCACCTGCCCGTCGGGTCCACCGCGCCGACCGCGTCGACGTAGCGCATCGAGAAGTCCTCGACCCGCAGCTGCCCGGCGTTGTCGACCACGGCGCTGAGCAGCACACCGGCCTGCTGGTCGGAGTCGGGGGCCAGGCCGGCCGCGCCGGCCCGGTCGCCCGCGGCGACGGCGTCCTCGAGCGCGTGCAGCGCCCGCGTGGCCCCGGCCGGGTCCGCCGACGGCGTGCTGCCCGACGGCGCGGGGGCGACGTAGGGGTCGGGTCGGACCAGCAGCCAGGTGACCAGGGCGACCGCGACCACGAGAGCCGTCAGCGCGCTGCCGAGCAGCCAGACGCGCCCCTTGGCCATGGGCCGAAGTGTGTCAGGCGGGTGGGGACGGAGCGCCTCAGACGAGGCGGGTCGCGCCGACGTACGGCATCGAGAAGACGCCCGAGACGCGGACGCCCGCGCCGGGGTTGGCCGCCTCGACGATCAGCCCGTTGCCGATGTACATCGCCACGTGGCTGATCGGCGAGTAGTAGAAGACCAGGTCGCCCGGCTGGAGGTCACCGGAGGCGACGTGCCGACCCACGCCGTACTGGGCGCTGGAGGAGTGCGGCAGCGAGATGCCGGCCTGCGCCCAGGCCATCATCATCAGCCCGGAGCAGTCGAAGGCGTTGGGGCCGGCCGCGCCGTAGACGTAGGCCTTGCCGACCTGGGCCATCGCGTAGCGGATCGCGGTCGCGGCCGCGCCCGAGGCGTCGATGCCGGACGGCAGCCGCACCGAGCCGCGGCTGAGCAGCGCCTCGCGCTCCTCGGCCTTGAGCTTGTCGAGCAGCCCCTCGGCCTCGGCGAGCTTGGTGTCGATCGTCTTCTTCTCCGCGGCGAGCTGATCCTCGCTTCTGCTGCACCTCGGCGGTGCGACGCTCGGTCGCCTTGCGGCGGATGTCGAGCGCCTTGGCCTCGGTGGCGAAGGAGTCGAAGAGCTGGGCCTGCAGGTCGTTGTAGGCCGACATCGTCGAGAGGCTGGAGACGAAGGAGTTCGCGTCGTCGGAGACCGCGACCGCGCCGAGCGCCGAGAGGTGCTGGCCTTCGTACTGGCTGACGATGGAGTCCTGGAGGTCCTCGCGGGCCGCCTCGAGGCGGTTGTCCTGCCGGGACTGGTCGGCCTTGAGCGAGGTCAGGTCGTCGCTGGAGGTCCGCGAGCTCGAGCTTGGCGTCGTTGAGCCGCTCCGAGGCCTGCTCGGCCTCGTGGAACAGCGTGTCGACGCGCTGCTGCACGTCATCGATGTCCGGCTCGGCCTGCGCCGGGGTGGCGGGCACCAGTCCCACCACGATGACCGTGGCGGCCAGAGCCAGACCCGAGAGGGCTGCGGCCAGTCGCTTCCGTCCGTGAGGCACGAGGCGGAGGTCTCCTTGCGTGTCGTACGCCTACCGGGTGAGCTGACGGGTTCGGGCACGACTGGCCCTACTCCAGCTCCTCGCCGTGATCGGCTTCTCGCTGGAGATTCACCCCAGGTGCTGCCCGGATCGGCGGTGCCGACCGGCCAACGGTGGTTCCCCGGCCCCCTGGTCACCCGAGGGCGACCTGGAGCTCGACGCAGCGCTCGCGCGGACCTGGTGGACCACTTCCACGAGCACCTGGAACAGCACCGTAGTGGGTCGGACCACGGGTCGTCCAAACCTCAATCGTCCGTGTCCACGGGAATTTTCGAGCGGGTGGCGCGGTGGTCACCTCCCGTGTCACACACGTCACATCCGTCACAGCCGCCGCGGCGTCGTCAGGCCCCGCCTGACCGCCGTGGCGCGGCGCGGTCACGCCGACTCGACCTCCGGGCCGGCCACCGGCTCCACGAGCCGCAGCGGGGGCACCAGACCCCCCTCGGCCAGCACGTCGAGGGCCCGACGCTCGTCGTCGTCGATGGTGAGCTCGGGCGGCGGCCCCAGCAGGACCGTGACCACACAGTCGTGGCACGCCAGCCCGCGCACCACGCAGGTGTCGCAGTCGATTCGCGTCGTCATGAGGAGCACGCTGCCAGCGACCACCGACACTCACCCGGGCGCCGGCCCGCGGGTCAGCCCGCGAGGGCCCGCGCCCCGGCCACCGTGGCCCCCGCCCGGCGTACGTCGCCGCCCAGCTCGCGGTCGTCGGTGACCACCACCAGCACCCGGCCCGCCGGCTCGGCGGCGACCAGCTCACGGATCACGTCGTCGGCGATCACGTCGGCCCGGCTGAAGATCACCTTCACCCCGCGGGGCGGGGCCACCGGCGAGCGGGCGTCGCTGCCGTCGAAGACGACCGTGGTCTCCGCCCCGGTCCGGGCCGTGAGCGCCCCCAGCAGCGTCAGCAGCCGGCCCCGCTGTGCCTCCAGGCTCAGCGCGGGCCAGGCGGTCTTGGTGACGTTGTAGCCGTCCACGATCAGCCGCGGGCGCGGCAGTGCGAGGTACTGCGCCAGCCGCGCCGAGTCCTCCACCAGCGGCGGGCCGGGCGTCGGGGGTGCGTCGTCGGTGTGCGACTCCTCGACCCGCCCGCCGGGCGTGCCGGAGGCCGCCGGCAGCGCCAGCTCGCGGCGCAGCCCGACCACCGCCTCCCCCAGCGTGTCGAGGAGCATCCGCGCCCGCACCGTCACCTCGTCGCGGTCGCTGCGGGCCACCCGGCGCTGCTGGGCCGCCTCCTCGGTCAGCCGCGCCACCTGGCTGCGGGTCTGGCGCAGCTCGCGCTCGAGCCGGCCCTCCACCTCCTCGACACGGGTGCGCCCCGCCTCGGCCTCCTCCCGCGCGGCCCGCTCCTTGGCGCGGGTCTCGCCGAGCGTGCGCCGCAGCGTGGTCACCTCGGCCTTGAGCGCGTCGAGCGCCTCCTTGTGCACCCGCCGCTGGTCGCGCAGGGCCCGCTCGGCCTCCTCGGCCCGCTCCCGCAGCCGCTGCTCGCGCTCCTGCTGATCCGGCCGGGCCTTCTGGGGCGCCCGGTCCGCGACCCGGCGTACGGCGTCCTCCCAGCCCTCCGACCGCTCCAGCCACGCCAGCGCGGCCACGTCGGTCGCCTCGTCGCCCGCGCGGGTGCCGACCTGCACCGCGACCCGCTTGCGCAGCTCGTCGTCCCGCTCGAGCTCGGTCATGATCGCGCTGGCCCCGAGGCGCGCGCGGCGCGCCGGTGCGAAGCCGGCCACCTGCTTGAGCGCGGCCGGCAGCGGCGCCACGTCGCCGAGGCTGGCGGCCACGAGGGTCACCAGCCGGCTGCGCACCGGCTCGGGAAGATCCATGGGCTCAACATTCTCAGAGTGGTGGGAACGCCACATCCGAGTTCGTGATCGAGTCCCGGCGCAGGCTGCGGAGGTTTCGGCACGGCCGGTTCCGTCCGCGCAAGCGCGGCCGGACGGCCTGCTCAACCACCGATGACCTGACCCCTCCTCGTTCCTCGGAGGGCTCAGGTCTCGACGACGTAGACCAGGATCATCGGGCGGCGCCGGTGCACCCGGTTGACCTGCGAACCGATGGAGCGCCGGATCACCCGGCGCAGCTCGTCGGGGTCGACGGGCTGCGCGAGCGAGGCGTTGGCGATGTCGTCGGTGACCCGCTGCCGGATGTCGTCGAGCGGCGCCTCGTCGTCGGCGAAGCCCCGGGCGGAGATCTCCGGCCCGGCGACCACCGTGCCCGACCGCGAGTCGACGACCACGACGGCGGAGATGAACCCCTCGTCGCCGAGGATGAGCCGGTCGCGGAGGCTCTCCTCCCCCACGTCGCCGACGCCACCGCCGTCGACGTAGGTGTAGCCGGCCGAGACCCGCCCGACCACCGAGGCCTTGCCGTCACCGAGGTCGATCACCGCGCCGTCGCGCACCACGAGGATGCGGTCCTCCGGCACGCCGACACCCATCGCGATCTTGGCGTGGGCGCGCAGGTGCCGACCCTCGCCGTGCACCGGCATGAAGTTGCGTGGGCGCAGCGCGTTGAGCACCCCGGTCAGCTCGCCCGCCGCGGCGTGCCCGCTGACGTGGATCGGTGCCTGCTGGCGGGTGATCACGTCGACCCCGGAGTACGCCAGCCGGTCGATGAGCCGGTAGACCGCGCTCTCGTTGCCCGGGATGAGCGAGCTCGCGAAGATCACCAGGTCGCCCTCGCCGAGCGTGAAGTCCTTGTGCTGCCCTCGCGCCATCCGGCTCAGCGCGGCGGCCGGCTCGCCCTGCGACCCCGTGCAGAGCACGAGCATCCCGTCGTCGGGAAGCTTGTCGACGTCCTCCACCGACAGCACCAGCCCGGGCGGGACGCTGAGGTAGCCGAGGTCGTCGGCGATCCCGGCGTTGCGGACCATCGAGCGCCCGATGATCGCCACGTGCCGCTGCCGGTTGCGGGCCGCGTTGAGCACCTGCTGGATGCGGTGCACGTGGCTCGACGTGCACACGACGAAGACCCGCCCGGACGCGTCACCGATCACGCGGTCGAGGACCGGCCCGATGTCCCGCTCGGTCGCGACGAAGCCCGGCACGTCGGCGTTGGTCGAGTCGCTGAGGAGCAGGTCCACACCCCGGTCGCCGAGCCGGTAGAACGCCGCCATGTCGGTCAGCCGGCCGTCCAGCGGCGTCATGTCGGCCTTGAAGTCACCGGTGTGGAACAGGGTGCCGGCCTCGGTGGTCACCGCGACCGCGAGCGCATCGGGGATCGAGTGGTTGACGGCGACGAACTCGCAGGTGAACGGACCGAACCGCAGGGTCTGGCCGGCCGCCACCTCGGTCTCGTCGGAGTCGAGGCGGCGCTCGGTGAGCTTGGCGTCGAGCAGGCCCAGGGTGAACCGCGAGCCGACCAGCGGCGCCCGCAGGCCGGCCTGGATGAGGTAGGGCACGCCACCGATGTGGTCCTCGTGCCCGTGGGTGAGGATCACCGCCTCGATGTCGTCCCAGCGGTCCTGGAGGTGGGTGAAGTCGGGCAGCACCAGGTCGACGCCGGGCTGGTGCTCCTCCGGGAAGAGCACGCCGCAGTCGATGATGAGCAGGCGGCCCTCGAACTCGAGGACGGCCATGTTGCGGCCGATCTCCCCGACTCCGCCGAGCGGGATGACCCGCAGGAAGCCGGGCGGCAGCGGGGGTGGCTCTTCGTCGATCCGTGGCATCTCGATGAGCCTACTCAGCCCGCGCGGGCTGACCGCCGCGGGCGTGTGCTCCGCCGGACTGTCGGCGAGCGCACCTACCGTCAGCCGTGTGAGCACGACGCTGCGCGAGGCCTCGACACCGGGGCGTTCCCGGTGGGAGAGCCAGCGCAGCTTCGACGAGCTCGGGCGGCTGCTGCGCGACATCACCTTCACCGTGGTCGACCTCGAGACGACCGGCGGCTCCGCCGAGGCCGGCTCGATGATCACCGAGATCGGCGCGGTCAAGGTGCGCGGCGGCGAGGTGCTCGGCGAGTTCCAGACCCTGGTCAACCCGCGCACCGAGATCCCGCCGTTCATCGCCGTGCTCACCGGCATCAGCAACACCATGGTCGCCGACGCGCCCGCGATCGAGTCGGCGCTGCCGGCGTTCCTCGAGTTCGCGGCCGGCACGGTGCTGGTGGCCCACAACGCGCCGTTCGACGTCGGCTTCCTCAAGCACTTCAACGAGCTCCAGGGCCGGGCCTGGCCGGCGTTCGAGGTGGTCGACACCGCCAAGCTGGCCCGGCGGGTGATCACCCGCGACGACGCCCCCAACTGCAAGCTGTCCTCGCTGGCGCGGGTCTTCCGCTCCTCGACCACGCCCAACCACCGGGCGCTCTCCGACGCGCGGGCCACCGTCGACGTGCTGCACGGGCTGATGGAGCGGCTGGGCGGCCTCGGCGTGCACACGCTCGAGGAGCTGCAGACCTTCTCGGCGCGGGTCTCCACCGCCCAGCGCCGCAAGCGGCACCTCGCCGAGGGGCTGCCGCACTCCCCCGGCGTCTACCTGTTCTGCGACGACGCGAAGCGGGTCCTCTACGTCGGCACCTCCCGCGACCTCCGCACCCGCGTCCGCACCTACTTCACCGCCTCCGAGACCCGGTCGCGGATGGGCGAGATGGTCGGGCTGGCCACCACCGTCGAGGGGATCGTCTGCAGCACCGCGCTCGAGGCGCAGGTGCGCGAGCTGCGGCTGATCGCCGAGCACAAGCCGCGCTACAACCGCCGCTCCCGGTTCCCGGAGCGGATGCACTTCGTCAAGCTCACCCGGGAGCCGTGGCCGCGGCTCTCGCTGGTGACCCGGGTGCTCGCGGACGACGCCGACTACCTCGGCCCGTTCTCCTCGCGCAAGGCCGCCGAGAAGTGCCTGGCCGCGCTCCACGACACCTTCCCGGTGCGGCAGTGCAGCGACCGGTTCGGCAAGGTGCCGTCGCGCTCGCCGTGCGTCCTGGCCGAGCTGGGCCGCTGCCTCTCGCCCTGCGACGGCAGTGTCGACGCCGCGACGTACGCCGCCGTCGTGCGGCTGCTCCAGGACACCCTCCTGCGCCGGCCCGACGAGGTGGTCGAGGCGATCAACCGGCGGATGGAGTCGCTCGCGGCCGACGAGCGGTTCGAGGAGGCGGGCGTCCACCGCGACCGGCTCGCGGCGTTCGTCCGGGCCGCGGCCCGCACCCAGCGGCTCAGCGCGCTCTCGCGCTGCCCCGAGATCGTGGCCACCCGGCGCGAGGCCGACCACCGGTGGGCGGTCCACGTCGTCCGCCACGGGCGGCTGGCCGCGGCCGGCGTGATCCCGCCCGGCGCCGACGCGCACCAGTACGTCGCCGAGCTGCGGATGTCCGCCGAGACCGTCGGCGACGCCCCGGGCCCGGTCCCGGCCGCGACGGCCGAGGAGTCCGAGAAGGTGCTCCGCTGGCTGGAGTCCGAGGGCGTCCGCCTCGTCGACGTCGAGGGCGAGTGGGCCTGCCCGGTCGCCGGCGCCAGCCGGCACCTCGCCCTGCACGACGCGGTCTCGGAGTCCCGACGCACCCTGGTGCCGTTCGGCGAGCGCCGCGACCTGGCGACCGTGCACCAGCCCGCCCGCTGACCTCCCTGACCGTTCGGCCCGAGGGGTAGTCCTTTCGGGCCACGGGTCCCTCATTCGCCGGTCCGGGGCCCCAAGACCGACCTACCGTGTCTCGACCTGTCGCGCGCCCGAAGGAGCCCCCGTGAACCGAGGCCGATTGGTCTCTCGCCTTGTGTCCGCCCTCGTCGCCCCCGTGCTGGCGGCGGGACTCCTGGTCGCCGCGCCCACGGTGGCGCACGCCGCACCGGTCGCCCCCACCGGGCTGACCGCCACCGGTGGCCCGATCCCCACGCTGAGCTGGACGCGGGTGCCGGGCGCCACGCGCTACACGGTCCAGGCTTCCGAGAACTCCACCTTCTCGTCGTTCGTCTTCAGTCTCGACACCGTGAACATCTCCTACGTCCCGACGCGGATGCTCAGGGACGGCATCCTCTACTGGCGGGTGCAGGCCAAGGACGACTCCGGGTCGAGCGACTTCACCACGAGCCAGACCACGATCGCGAGCTACCCCGCGCCGACCGGCATCACCATCACCGGCCCCACCGGCGGTGCGGTGCTCCCGCCGGTCTCGCCGCCGGTCATCCGCTGGGACTCGGTCGCCGGCGCGACGAGCTACGACGTGGAGGTCGACAACGAGGGTGACGGGGTCGGGGGCGCCGTCCAGAACGGCATCCTGACCACCACCTACGTCTGGCCGGAGCCCCAGGGCGTCGGCGAGAAGGCCGGCAACGAGGACTTCTACGTCCGGGTCCGGGCCAAGTTCGAGAACAACCTGCAGACCAGCTGGTCGCCGTACGTGAAGTACGACGTCTCCCAGCTCCCCGAGGTCACCTCGGCCAGCTGCCCGGCGGAGGCCGTCTGCGCGCCGGCCCCCGGCTCCGGCCCGCGCTCGAGCAAGACGGTGCAGGACGTCGTCTTCGACTGGGACCCGGTCCAGGGCGCCAAGTACTACGAGATCTGGGTGGCCCTCGACGGCGACTTCAACAACCAGGTCGACCGCACCTACGTCTACGGGACGCGGTACTCCCCCGCGACGACCTACGACAACAACAACTACTTCTGGAAGGTCCGCCCGATCAACGCGGCCGACCAGCCCGCGCCGTGGCCCAGCCAGCCGAACGTGTTCCAACGCCGCTGGCCGGACCAGCCGACGCTCGTCTGGCCGTCGGTGGGTGCCTCGCCCTCGGTGGTCGGCGACGACTTCTACTACCAGTGGTCCCCGGTCCGGCACGCCTCGAAGTACCAGCTCGACACCAGCACCAACGCCAACTTCACGACCATCCGGTCGACGTGCTTCACGACGTCGACGACCCTGACCAACGCCTGCCTCCCCAGCCCGGGGCAGCTGACGTACTGGCGGGTCCGCGCGCTCGACGGCCCCCGCGGCGTGCAGGGCATCTACAGCGACACCGATCCGGCCACGACCGGCAACCAGGGCGGCCGGTTCGTCTACGACCCGGGCGCGATCCAGCAGGTGAGCCCGACCGAGGGCGCGACCATCGACATCCCGACCTTCCGGTGGGAGCCCGCCGACGAGATGAGGTCCTACGAGGTCTCGATCTACAAGTCCAACGGGGACCTGTACTCGCGGGCCCAGACCCCGGCCCTGTCCTGGACGCCGGACTTCAAGATCGAGGCCGGCAACTACCGGTGGACCGTGCGCGGCATCAAGGCCGACGGGCGGGTCGGCGTCGAGTACGCCGGCCGCACCTTCACCCTGTCCGGCCTGACGCCGGCGCCGACCGGGACTCCGCTGGCCCCGCTGCCGGGGGTCGCCGAGCCGGTCGCCGGCCGCTTCCCCCAGCTGCGCTGGCAGCCGATGGCCGGGGCGTCGTACTACAAGGTCCAGGTCTCCGAGGCGCCCGGCTACTGGCTGGACGAGGGCTCGGCCGGGCTCCTCCAGCAGCGCAACGTCTACCCGACGGCCACCGACGACGACACGTTCTTCCTTCGGCCCGGCACCTACACCTGGCGCGTCCTCGCCTACGACGAGCTCAACGCGTACCTCGGTGCCGGCTCGACGTCGACGTTCACGGTCGGCGACCCGATGGTCGTGGACGGGCAGCAGATCGCGCTGAACGGCCGGGACCTCGACAACGGCCACGCGTGCGCCAACGCCATCGCGGCCGGCGACCCCCCGTGCGACAACGTGCCCTCGACGCCGGTCCTGGACTGGGACCCGGTGCCGGGCGCCGACGGCTACCTCGTCTACCTGGCCGAGGACCCCGACTTCACCAACCTCGTCACGGGGCCCACCGCGGTCTTCAGCTCGCGCTGGAACCCGACCTTCAACCTGCCTGACAACCAGTCCGGTCAGGCCTACTACTGGTTCGTCCGGCCCTGCATCCGGGTCTCGGACGTCAACTGCGGGCCGGACCCCATCTCCCAGACCGACGCGGCGAGCAACGCGTTCCGCAAGATCTCGCCGCGGGTGCAGCTGCTCGCTCCGACGGCCGGCGCGGTGGAGGGCAAGACGGACATCACGTTCTCGTGGACCGACTACGCCGAGACCAACCAGGGGGTCCCCGGCAACGCCGCGGCCCCGGGCGTGTACTTCGCCGGAGGCGACCACCCGTCCGACCAGACGGCCCGCAGCTACCGGCTGCAGGTGGCCCAGTCGGCGACGATCAACGACAACAACGCCATCAACGACGTGACCGTCGACCAGACGACCTTCACCGCCCCGGACCGCATCTACCCCGAGGGCGACCTGTGGTGGCGGGTCCAGGCGATCGACGAGAACGGCAACCGGCTGGCCTGGTCGGAGACCCGGAAGCTGACGAAGCTCACCGCGCCGGACAACCTCTACCTCGACGGCGGCGAGTCCGCCGGCGACCTCGACCCGACGGCGTTCCCGATCTCGGGGGCGGGCGGTCCGCGGCACGTCAACAGCGGCGAGTTCGCGTTCCGGTGGTCCCCGAAGGACTTCGACGTGGCGTGGCAGCTCGAGGTGTACAAGAACGACGACACCACCCTGTCCAACGCCAACCTCGTGCTCAACGCGTACGTGAAGCAGGCCGCGTTCGTCCCGCCCGCGGCGCTGCCGCCGTCCTCCGAGGCCTACCGCTGGCGCGTCCGCCGGTACGACGCCAGCGGCGCCGTGACCAGCGGCCGCTGGTCGGACCTCGGCCGGTTCTACGTCGACAACAAGGCCGTGTCGCTGCTCGGGCCGGCCAACAGCGCGACGCAGCCGCCGAACGGGCCGCTGCTGACCTGGTCGCCGTTCGCGGCCGGCGGCACCCAGGCGACGCGGTACGCCATCGACATCCGCAACAGCAACGGCACGTCGTGGGACTCGATCGGCTCGACGTCGGCGACGGCGTACGCGCCGGCGAGCGCGTTCCCGAACGGCACCTACACCTGGACGGTCACCGCCTACGACCCGGGCAACCAGGTGATGGGCGTGAGCGAGACCCGCTCGTTCGTGGTCGACGGAGCCGTGTCGCCCACCGCCGGCGTGCAGATCCAGGCGACCGAGGGTGCGGGCGTCGGTCGGACGCTGCACAGCACCCCGCCGACGTGGAGCCAGGCCAACGTCACGACGACGTACCAGTGGCTGCGCAACGGAGACCCGATCGGCGGCGCCACCGGCACGTCGTACGTGACGACCTTCGACGACCAGGACAAGAGCATCACGCTGCGGGCCACCGGGCGGCTCTTCGGGTACGTCGACGGCACCTCGGTGTCGAACGCCATCACCGTGCAGGCCGGCAGCTCGCCGACGGTCAGCCGGGCGCCGGGCATCACCGGCAAGGCGGCGCCGCGCGAGACGCTCACGGCGGACCCGGGGAGCTGGGCCGGCAACGGCAGCTCGCCGCTCAGCTACACCTACCAGTGGTTCGTCGGTGACCAGGCCGTGGCCAGGGAGACCGGGCAGAGCTACGTGGTCCGGACCCGCGACGCCAACCTGCCCGTCAAGGTGCGGGTCACGGCGGCGGCGCAGGGCTACGTGTCCGGCGAGGCGTTCTCCGCCCCGCTCACGGTCGCCAAGATGTCCTCGAAGACGACCGCGACCGTGTCGGCCCGGAAGATCACGCCGCGCGACCGCGCCGTCATCTATGCCTTCGTCGAGATGGTCGGCTTCGACGCCGACCTCGGCAAGGTGACGGTGACCGACGGCAAGAAGGTGATCAGCAACACCGCCCTCAAGGTCAACGGCGACGGTCACCTGACGATCCGGCTCAAGAAGCTCAAGCTCGGCAAGCACAAGCTGGTCGTGAGCTACACGGGCAGCGCGGCCACCATCGCCTCGCAGGCCAAGCCGCTGGTCGTGAAGGTGGTCCGGGCTCCGTAGGGACCTCTGGCCGTGGGCGGCGGCGGACGTCGCCGCCCATGGCCTAGATTCGGACCGTGATCACCGCCATCAGCTTCGTCAAGGCCGACGTGGCCAGGATCCCCGAGGTGGCCGAGGGGATCGCCGCCCTCGACGGGGTGAGCGAGGTCTACTCCGTCACCGGCGAGATCGACCTCATCGTGCTGGTCCGGGTCAAGGCGCACGAGGACGTCGCCGACGTGGTGGCCGACCGGATCAACAAGGTGCCCGGCGTCCAGTCCACCGAGACCCACATCGCCTTCCGGACCTACTCGCGCCACGACCTCGAGGCGGCGTTCTCCCTCGGTCTGGAGTAGCCACCCGCGGCGCCGTCCACCGATCGGCCAGCGCTGACTAGTCCCAACGGGCCATTCTCCGCGCAGTTCCCAGACTGGGGTCCGCCGTCTCCGTAGCCTCGACGCGAAGGGGAGGCGAGATGGCGATCACCACGGACAGCACCGCGACAGAGGTGGCACCCGACCCCGCACCCGGGTCGTCGGCCAGCCCCGTCACGCTGGTCGCCCGCACCGTCGTACCGCTGGCCATGGTGGCGGTCGTGTTCGTCGTCATGGTGCGGACCGCGGCCGCACCGCTCTCGAACCCCGACACCTTCTTCCACCTGCGGTTCGGCCGCGAGTTCCTCGACGGCTGGTCGCTGCGCCAGCCCGGCCACGTGACCTCGTGGGCCACCGCCGACTGGGTGCCCACCCAGTGGCTGCCCCAGGAGGTCATGGCGAAGTTCGACGCGTGGTTCGGCCTGCCGGGCGTGGCCTGGCTGGCCGGACTCCAGTTCGTCGGGCTCGCGCTCACCTTCATCCTCGTCGCCCGGCGCTGGGCCGACCGCGTGGTGGCCGCTCCCCTGGTCATCGCGGCGCTCCTGGCCTGCGCCCCCAGCATCTCGATGCGGCCCCAGGTGCTCAGCTACATCGCCACCGCCCTGACCGCGGGACTGTGGCTGGCGATCCGGCACGGGTCCTCCCTCTCCGCCTGGTGGCTGGTCCCGCTCACCTGGGTGTGGGCCATGTGCCACGGCATGTGGCCGCTCGGCGTGATCATCTCCCTCGTCGCGGTGGCCGGACTGGTCCTCGACGGCACCGTCCGGGGCCGCCGCGCGGCCACGCTGGCCGCCGTACCGGTCGTCGCCGGCCTGGTCGCGGGCCTGGTGACGCCGGTCGGGGCGAAGCTGCTCCCGGCCGTGCTCCTGGTCAACTCGCGCGGCCAGTACTTCTCGGAGTGGAAGCCGCCGAACTTCACGATGCCCAACTGCCTGGCCCTGCTGGCCATGCTGCTGGTCGCCGTGCTCGTCATGGTCAAGCGCGGGGCGGACTGGACCTCGATCGTCCTCGTCGGCCTGGCCGCCGGTTTCGCCGTGTACTCCAGCCGGACGGTCCCCGTGGCCGCCGCGCTCCTCGTGCCCGTCGCCGCCTACCAGCTCCAGCGGGTGGTGGGCCCGGTCCAGCGGCTCCGGAGGGCGGAGCGGGCGTTCCTGCTCGGGTGTGCCGCCGTCAGCCTGGCCGTCCTGGCCGTCCTCGTGCCACGGACGAGCGACCACACTCCCCCGCAGCCGCACTGGGTCACCGACAGCTTCGAGTCGATGCCCGCCGGCACCCGCGTCCTCAACGAGTCCGTCTTCGGCGGCTACCTGATGTACCGCTACCCCGACATCGACTTCATGTTCAGCGGGTACGGCGACATCTACACGACCGGCGAGCTCGAGGACATGTCGGACATCAACGAGCTGCAGCCCGGCTGGGACGACCTGATCCGGGACGCCGCGCCGGCGTACGCGTTCGTCGACCCGGACACCCCGCTCGGCTACGCCCTGGTCCACGCCGAGGGCTGGACCGTGGTCGAGGACGACGAGGACGTGCAGCTCCTCGCGCCGCCGCCGGGCTGGATGACGCAGGGCGGCTGAGCCCCGGCTCACCGCGGGCTGGATCACCGGACACCCGGGGACCGCTGTCGCGCTCCGCCGGCCAATCGGCCGGCGCGCCGGCTACTTGAGCAGCGGCAGCACCGACGCGAAGTCGTCGGTCCACGGCCGCGACCCGCGGGAGTCGTCCAGGGGCTTCCAGGAGCCGCCGACGGCCTCCAGCCGCTCGTCCAGCACGCCGGGGGTGTGCGAGAGCGCGACCCACATCGAGAACTGGCTCTGCTTGGTCCGGGCGTCCTCGGCGGACGGCTGGTCCGCCCGCACCGCCGCGCTCCAGCCGCCGTCCGTGACGAGGGCCCGGAGCACGGGCTGGAGGTCCATGAAGCGGTTCGTGATGTGCACGAGCAGCACCCCGTCCTCCCGCACGACCCGGTCGTAGAGGTCGAAGGCCTCGCGGGTCATGAGGTGCATCGGGATGGCGTCGGAGGAGAAGGCGTCGACGGCGAGCACGTCGTAGGTGTCGTCGGGTACGCCGCCGAGCTCCAGCCGGGCGTCGCCGACGGTCATGGTGGCGTCGGGCGCGCACTCGCTCAGGAAGTGGAACCGCCCGGAGTCGCGCGCGATCCGGACGACGACCGGGTCGATCTCGAAGAACTGCCAGGTCTGCCCGGGCTGCTTGTAGCAGGCCAGGGTGCCGGCCCCGAGCCCCACGACGCCGACCGAGGCGTCGTCGCCGAACAGGTCGGGCGCGTGGGCGAGCACCAGGCCGACGCCGGACGTCGCGCCGTAGTACGCCGTCGGGGTCCGCTCCAGGCCGGGTGTGGTCAGCTCGATCCCGTGCGCGGTCCCGCCGTGCACCAGCACCGTCGCGTGGTTCGTGGTGTCGTCCAGCACCGTGTAGACGCCGAAGTAGCTGCGGGTCCGGTCCCCCGACAGCGACGGCGGCACCGTTCCGCGCGCGCCCATCCCGCACATGAGGGCCAGGAGGACGAGCACGTAGACGCTGCGGAACGACCAGGTGAGCAGGCCGATCGCGACGAGCGCCAGCAGGAGGAGCATCTGCGCGTCGACGGTGGTCGCGAACATCAGCGCGGTCCCGAGGGTGGCCACGAGCGCCAGCAGCGCGACCCGGACCGTGCGCTGCCGCGGGAGCGGCAGCGCGGCGAGGTCGAACCGTTTCGCCACCGGCCGCAACGGGACCAGCGCGCCGGCCGCGAGCACCAGCAGCGGGTGCTCGTAGACCCAGTCGAAGGCCAGGGGGGCGACCAGGCCGCAGAACACCCCGCCGAGGGCTCCGCCGACCGCGGTCACGAGGTAGAAGGTCGTGAGCTTCTCGACGGGCGGTCGCGCGTCGTAGAGCCGCGAGTGCAGCGCGACCGCGACGGCGAACAGCGTCACCAGGGAGAGCGTGGCTGCGCGGTAGTTCGCGCTGCCCCCGCTCATCAGGGCGCTGGCGCCGAACAGCAGGAGCAGCACCGGCGCGACGCGGGTGATCCACCGGGCGGCCCGGCGGCCGTCCGCGAAGGCCACGGTGAAGCTGAGCAGGTAGAGGCCGAGCGGGATCGCCCACAGCAGCGGCATCGCCATGATGTCCGTGCTCAGGTGGGTCGTCGTGGAGAGCATCAGCCCCGACGGGACGGCCGAGAGGACGATCCACGTCGCCAGCTGGCGCCGGCTGATCCGCACGCGGCTCGTGGGCCGCTCCTCGACCGGCCGGGGCGGTGCGGCCGCGGCGTGCCGGACGGTGAGCACCCCCAGGGCCGCGACCAGGCCGACGAGGACGAGGTAGCCGATCGTCCAGTCGTGGCGCTGGGTGTCCAGCCGGAGCAGCGGCTCGACCACCAGCGGGTAGGCGATCAGGCCGGCGAAGCTGCCCAGGTTGGACGCCGCGTAGAGGGGGTACGGGTTGGCGCCGCCGCCGGCGGCGTACCACTGCTGCACGAGGGGCGCCTGCGCCGAGACGGCCAGGATGACCGGCCCGACCGAGACCAGCAGCAGGAGCGGGACGAAGAGGACGACGCGGTTGCCGGTGGGCGGCTCCATCGAGGCCAGCCCGATGGGCAGCCAGAGGCACGCGAACCCGAGCAGGGCGAGGTGACCGATGACCTGGCGGCGGACGGGGAGGCGGGCCAGCCAGAACGCCCACGCGTACCCCGCCAGCAGCAGCGCCTGGTAGACGAGCATCGCGCTGTTCCATACGGCGGGCGCGCCGCCGAGGTCCGGGAGCGCCATCCGGGCCACCATCGGCTGCACCTGGAAGAGCAGGAACGAGCCGACGAAGGTCGCCACCACGAACGGCGCGCGCGGCAGCGCGCGGGTCGGGACCGAGCCCGGCTCCGCGACAGGGTCGACCGTCAGCGACGTGGCCACTCTGGCACGGTCCCAGCCCCGGTGCCCCGCCGTGGTGACTCCGGGTGTTTGGGTCCGATCGGGCCACCCGCGCCTAGTCCGTTCGGGCCATGAGCGTGTTGGAGTGCCGACCGGCGCTCCGCCTGCCACGCTCGCGAGGTGAACCTCGCCCGGGCCCGCACGCTGGCGGCGTACGCCGTGCTCGCGGCGGCCGCGGTGGTGCTGGTGCACCGGGCGGCGCAGCCGCTGGACAACCTCGACACCTACTTCCACCTGCGCTTCGGCCACGAGTTCCGCACCGGCGCGTGGTCGCTGCGCCACCCGGGTTCGGTGAGCACCTTCGCGACCGCCGACTGGGTGCCCACCCAGTGGCTGCCGCAGGTGGTGATGGCGCGGGTCGAGGAGTGGCTGGGGCTCCCGGGCGTGGCCTGGCTGTCCGGGTTGCTGTTCCTCACCCTGGCGCTCGCGGTGTACGTCGCGTGCCGCCGGCAGGCCGAGCCGCTGGTGGCCGCGATCGTCGTCGCCCTCGCGCTGGAGGCCTGCACGTCCGGCATGTCGATGCGACCGCAGCAGATCAGCTACCTCCTCGTGGTGGTCACCACCGCGACCTGGCTCCGCGCCCGGGAGAGCGGCCGGGTGCCGTGGTGGCTCGTGCCGCTCACCTGGGTGTGGACCATGTGCCACGGCATGTGGCCGATCGGCATCGTCATCGGCCTCGTGGCGGTGGCCGGGCTGGCGCTGGACCGCGAGCAGCCGCGCCCGGTCTTGCTGCGGATGCTCGCCGTGCCGCTGCTCTCGGCGGCCGCGTCGCTGCTGACCCCGGTCGGCCCGGGTCTGTTCGGGGCCGTGCTGCGGGTGAGCTCGCGCAGGCAGTACTTCTACGAGTGGGGTCCCCCGGACTTCACCGAGTTCCCCAGCATCGTGCTGCTCGCGCTGCTGGCCCTCGCCGTCGTCCCGCGCCTCCGCTCGGCACCGGTGCCGTGGTTCGACCTCCTGCTCATCGGGCTCGCGGCGCTCTCGGCGGTCTACTCCCAGCGCACCGTGCCGGTGGCGGCCTGCCTGGTCGCCCCGTTCGCCGCCCTCGGCCTGCAGTCCCTGGTGGGCGTCCGGCCGCCCGTGCCGCGGCTGGAGCGGCTGCTGGTGGCGGCGGGCTACGCGCTGTCACTGGTCGTCCTGGCGCTCGCCGTACCCCACACGGCCGACGAGCCGCTGGCGACGCCCGCCTGGCTGGACGGCGCCCTGGGCGACCTGCCGGCCGGTACGCCGGTCGTCGACGAGACCGCGTTCGGCGGCTACCTGATGTGGCGCTTCCCGCAGCTCGACCTGGTCATCCACGGGTACGGCGACACCTTCACCGACACCGAGCTCGAGCGGAACGCCGACCTCGACAGCGCGCGCGGCGGCTGGCGCGAGCTGCTCCGAGGCACCGGGGCGCACTACGCCGTGCTGCCGCCCGGCTCACCGCTCGCCTACGACCTGCGCGAGATCGAGCACTGGCGGGTGCTGGAGCGCAGCCCCGACCTCGAGCTGTTGCAGGCGCCACCCGGCTGGGTGGAGCACGCCCCATAGCGCCGCTCGAAGGTCCGTCCGCGCGCGGTCGGTCCAGGTGCGGCTGCGGTCCGGGTCGCGCTGGGAGGACCAGCCGTCGGCGGGGCCACGGCGCTGCCCTGGGCATGCCCTAGGCGTACCAGACTTCCTGGATGTTCTGGCGCATGAGGGCCCGCTCCCGGGCCTGGACGACGATCCCGGCGATGGCGAGCGCCAGCAGGAGCAGGGACCAGGCCCAGCCGTTCGAGACGGTGTCGGTGAAGTCGCCCCTGCTGAAGTCGGCGGAGTCCAGCGAGCCCACCAGCAACATGAGGCCGCCGACCACGCCCACGGCACCGGCGAAGGAGCCGAAGACGACAAGCACGATCATCGGCATGTTCGCGAGGACCGACGCCAGACCCAGCACCAGGCCGACGACCACGCCCACCACCACCGCCAGCCAGTTCCAGCTGACCCCGAGGGCGACGACCAGGCCCGAGCCGATCGCGAAGCCGAACGCGCCCATGGCGATCACGATGGCGACGTAGAAGTAGAGGTAGGCGAGAAGCGCGAAGCCCACGGCGAAGACGAGTCCCAGCACCCAGCCGAGCACGGACCCGAGGAAGTGCTCGTCGGCGAAGCCGGAGACGAGCCCGGCGCCGAAGGCGAACCCGGCGAAGAAGCCCCAGATGGGGATCACGAGCCTCAGCACGAACTGGCCGGCGAGGAGCATCGCACCCCCGGCAAGGATCGCGAGGATGCCCAGAAGGATGTCGGCCATGCCAGCAATGTAGGGCCGGCAGCGCCTCAGATCCGGGATGCCGGCCGTGGCCGAACGCTCAACCTG
This sequence comes from uncultured Actinomycetota bacterium, assembly GCA_963791175.1. Taxonomy (GTDB): domain Bacteria; phylum Actinomycetota; class Actinomycetes; order Propionibacteriales; family Nocardioidaceae; genus Nocardioides. The sequence goes on along the minus strand of CAWBRC010000001.1, from coordinate 1,304,136 downwards.
CAGTCGGACGAAGCAGCCAGGCTCGGTGCCGCTGCGCACTCAGGTGCCGCTGGCCGCGACCCAGCGGTCGAGGGTGGCTCGGGCCGCCCCGGAGTCGACGGCCTCCCGGGCCCGGGCGATCCCGGCGTCCAGCGCCTCGTCGAGCGGGCTGCCCGGGGCGTCGTACACGGCCAGCGCCGCCCCCGCGTTGAGCAGCACCGCGTCGCGGACGGGGCCGGGCTCGCCGGCGAGCAGCCGGCGCACGACCTCGGCGTTGTGGGTCGCGTCGCCACCGCGCAGGTCCGCGGTGGTCGCCGGGGCCAGCCCGTGCGCGGCCGGGTCCACGGTCGCGGTGGTGACCTCTCCCCCGGCCACCACCCACACCGACGAGGTGGTGGTCGTGGTCAGCTCGTCGAGCCCGTCGTCGCCGCGGAAGACCCACGCGTCGGCACCGCGGGCGGCGAAGACCCCGGCCATCACCGGCGCCATCCGCGGGTCGGCGCAGCCGACCGCGTTCGCGGCCGGGCGGGTCGGGTTGGCCAGCGGGCCGAGGAAGTTGAACGTCGTGCCGATGCCCAGCTCGCGCCGGGGCACCGCGGTGTGCCGCATCGCCGGGTTGAAGGCGGCGGCGAACAGGAAGGTGATGCCGGCCTCGTCGGCCAGCGCGGCCACCCGCTCCGGCGGCAGGTCGAGCCGTACGCCGAGCGCCTCGAGCACGTCGGCCGACCCCGACTGCGAGGAGGCGGAGCGGTTGCCGTGCTTGACCACGCGCGCGCCCGCGCCGGCGGCCACGATGGCGGCCATCGTCGAGATGTTCACCGACATCGACCGGTCGCCGCCGGTGCCGACCACGTCGAGCAGCCGGCCGGTCACCTCGATGCGGGTGGCCTGCTCGTACATCGCCGCGACCAGACCGCTGATCTCCTCGACGGTCTCGCCCTTGGCGCGCAGCGACACGGCGAACCCGGCGATCTGGGCGGGCGTCGCCTCGCCGGCGAGGATCTCGCCCATCGCCCAGGTCGCCTGCTCGGCGGTCAGGTCGGTGCGGGCGACCAGCGCCGAGAGCACCTCGGGCCAGCTCGACACGGCGGTCTGCGCGTTCCGTGCGGACGTCAGCTGGTGGCGGGGACCCGCGACCGCAACAGCCCGGTCACCGCCTCGGCCAGCTGGATCGGGTCGATCGGGTGCGGCACGGCCGCGTCGGCGCGAGACCACGTGGCCAGCCACGCGTCCTGCGGCCGGCCGGTCAGCACCAGCAGCGGCGGGCACTGGTAGATCTCGTCCTTGAGCTGCTTGGCGATGCCCATGCCGCCGGCCGGCACCGCCTCGCCGTCGAGGATCGCCAGGTCGATCCGGCCGGCGTCCATGTTCTGGATGACCACCGGCTCGGTGGCCACCTCGACGTACTCCAGCTCGGGGAGGTCCGGGTGCACCCGTCGACCCAGCGCGAGGATGACCTGCTGGCGGGTGTTCAGGTCGTCGGAGTAGACGAGGACCCGTACGCGGTTCTTCGGATCGGCCTTCGGGTCGGACACGCCGAGGATGCTACCGCTCGACCGTCGGGTCCGACTCATGGGCGCTCTCGGCGGCCGGCCGTGCCCGCGCCCGCGCCTCGAGCAGGTCGAGGCGCCGGTCCTCTCGGGCCGCCTCCCTCATCGAGGAGCGGACCCACTGCACGAACAACACCCCGACCAGCACCAGCCCGACGAGGTCGCCGGAGGACCAGAGCAGCCCGCCCGCCAGGTGCTGGTCGGCCATCGCGTCGGGGAGCCAGCCGTAGCCGGGCTGCTCGCGCAGGGCGAGGTAGTGGTCGCCGCCGAGCAGCGTGTCCTGGCCCATGATCGTGACGCCGAGGAAGGCGTGGAACGGCAGCGTCAGGACGACCAGCAGCATCCGGACCGGGTAGCCGACCCGACCCGGCACGGGGTCGATGCCCACGATCGGCCAGAAGAAGAGGCAGCCCACCACGACGAGGTGCAGGTGCATCAGCTCGTGCAGCCAGACGTGGCTGAGCGTGGCGTCGTACCACCCGGAGAAGTAGAGCGCCCACGGCGAGACGACGTACAGCAGCAGCGTGAGGGGCGGGAACGACAGCACCTTGGCCGCCCGCGAGTGCAGGACCGCCAGCAGGGTGCGGCGCGGCCCGGGCGGCAGGGTCCGCAGGGCCAGCGTGACCGGCGCGCCCAGCGCCAGGGCCAGCGGGACCAGCATCGAGAGCACCATGTGCTGGACCATGTGCACGCTGAGCAGCGTGGTGTCGTACGCCGCGAGCCCCGACGACGTGGCGAGGTAGAACGAGCCCATCCCGACGCCCACGAACATGATGGTCCGGCCGACCGGCCAGGCGTCGCCGCGGCGGTGCAGGGTGCGCACGCCGAGCAGGTAGAGACCGGCCGCCCAGACGGTCGCCACCAGCGGCACGGGAGCCAGTTCCCACCCCGTGAGCAGACGGCCTGCGTCGAACGGCGGCACGTTCGAATCCTAGGTGGCGACGGTTGCCGGGAACGGCGTGGGATCCGACACGCCACCCGGGGCTGCCCCCGGGGAGGTGTCGGGACATAATGAGCCCGTGGCGACAGCACAGACCATCCCGGCCTCGCGCCTCCACGGGCACCACGACCGACCGAGCATGGTCAGCGTGGGGACCATCATCTGGCTCTCGAGCGAGCTGATGTTCTTCGCTGCGCTGTTCGCGAGCTACTTCACCATCCGGTCGGTGAGCCCGGAGCTCTGGGCGCAGAACACCGAGAAGCTGAACATCCCGTTCGCCGCGGTCAACACCACGATCCTGGTGCTGTCGTCCCTGACCTGCCAGCTCGGCGTGTTCGCGGCCGAGCGCGGCCAGGTGGGCCGTTCCGGCTCCCTGTTCGACGTGCGCGGCTGGGGGCTGCGCGAGTGGTTCATCCTCACCTACGTCATGGGCTCGATCTTCATCGCCGGCCAGGTGACGGAGTACACCTCGCTGGTCCAGGAGGACACCACGATCTCCAGCTCGGCGTACGGCTCGATGTTCTACCTGACCACCGGCTTCCACGGACTCCACGTGACCGGCGGTCTGATCGCGTTCCTGCTCGTGCTCGGACGGACCTACGTGGCCAAGAGGTTCACCCATGAGCAGGCGGTCAGCGCGATCGTCGTCTCCTACTACTGGCACTTCGTCGACGTGGTGTGGATCGGTCTGTTCGCGACGATCTACCTCATCAAGTAACCGGGTCTGTGAGGACAACGCTCGTGACTTCAGTTCGGGACTTCCTGAACCGCTCCGCCGGGCGGGTCTCCCGGCAGCGCCGCCGCCCCGTGGCGGGGCTCCTGCTGCTGCTGCTCGGCCTGGTGCTGACCGGGAGCCTCTACGCCACGCTGGCGCCCTCGTCGTCCGCCGACTCGGCCGCGAACGACGAGGAGCTGATCGCCGAGGGCCGCCAGCTCTTCCTCGTCGGCTGCTCGTTCTGCCACGGCCAGAACGGCGAGGGCCAGCTCACCCAGGACGGCAACCAGCTCGGCCCGTCGCTGGCCGGCGTCGGCGCCGCCGCCGTCGACTTCCAGGTCGGCACCGGCCGCATGCCGATGGTCCAGCCGGGTGCGCAGAACCCCACCAAGCCGGAGTCCTACACCCAGGACGAGATCGAGGCGCTGGCGGCGTTCGTCGCGAGCCTGGCGCCCGGCCCGGCCATCCCCGACCCCTCCGACTACAGCCTGGCCGGCCTGTCGGAGGACGAGCGCCAGGAGGCCGTGGCCCGCGGTGGGCAGATCTTCCTGACCAACTGCACGGCCTGCCACAACTTCGCCGGCAAGGGCGGCGCGATGCCGCGCGGCGGCTACGCGCCCGACCTCAGCCACACCGAGGCCCGCCACATCTACGAGGCGATGCTGACCGGCCCCGGCCAGATGGACAACTTCAGCAACGGCAACCTCTCGCCGGAGGAGAAGCGTGACGTCATCGCCTACCTCTACTCGCTGCGCGACCAGCCCGACTACGGCGGGTTCGACCTCGGCGGGATGGGTCCGGTGAGCGAGGGCCTGTTCGCCTGGCTGGTCGGGATCGGCGCCTGCGTCGCCTTCGCCACCTGGATCGCTGCGCACACCGCCCGCTCATCGAGGAAGAAGGAGGAGGTCGCGGCATGAGCGACGACCACACCCACCTCCCCGAGCTGCCCGGCGACCACGACGCCCACCACGGCGGCGAGCTGGTCCACGACGAGCCGATCCCCAACCCGGGGCTGCCCGAGCACGTCTGGCGGCCCACGGACGTCGACCCGGCCGCCGAGAAGCGGGCCGAACGCCAGATCGCGACGCTGTTCGGGCTGTCCTCGATCTGCGCGATCCTCTTCGTCGTCTCCTACTTCGTCTTCGACATCAACGGCGGCGCCGACGGCGAGACGGTCCAGACGATCTTCGGCCTCGGTGCCTCCAACGTCGCCCTGGGCGCCTCGCTGGGACTGGCCCTGCTGCTCATCGGCGTCGGGCTGATCCAGTGGGCGCGCAAGCTGATGGGCGACCACGAGATCGTCGAGATGCGGCACCCCGCGCGCTCCTCCGACGAGGACCGCGAGGAGACGCTGCGGGTCCTGGCCCTGGGCGCCGACGAGTCCGGCATCGCCCGCCGCCCGCTGGTCCGCAACTCGCTGCTGGGCGCGGTCGGTGTGCTGCTCGCCCCGGTGGTGGTGCTGCTCCGTGACCTCGGCCCGACGCCCAACCAGGTGGCCGAGTCCGACGCCTACCCCGGTGCCGGCATCGAGAACACCGTCTGGGAGGAAGGCATGCGGGTCGTCCGCGACGTGGTCGGCACCCCGATCCGCCCCGGCGACATGGAGATCGGCGACCTGCTCAACGCCGAGCCCGAGATGGTCTTCGCCGTCGACGAGGACGGCCATCCGGTCCTCGAGGGGGTCACCCTCCAGATCGCCAAGTCCAAGGGCGCCGTGGTCCTGGTCCGGATGGACCCCGACGACAACAAGCCGGCCCCGGGCCGTGAGAACTGGGCGGTCGACGGGATCCTCTGCTACTCCAAGATCTGCACTCACGTCGGCTGCCCGATCTCGCTGAACGAGCGCAAGACCCACCACCTGCTGTGCCCGTGCCACCAGTCGACGTTCGACTTGGCTGACGCCGCCAAGGTGGTCTTCGGACCGGCCGCCCGGGCCCTCCCCCAGCTGCCCCTCATGGTGGACGACGAGGGGTACCTCGTCGCCCAGAGCGACTTCAAGGAACCCGTCGGACCCAGCTTCTGGGAGCGCGACTCCCAGGCGAGCACGAGCGAATGAGTAACTCATGAGCATCGACACCAGCAAGGTCGCCACGACGAACACCACCGCGGCCACCGCATCCGGACCGAACCGCATCGGGGCCGTCGCCGAGTGGGCCGACGACCGGCTCGGCCTGGCCACGATGGCCAAGAAGAACCTCCGGAAGGTCTTCCCGGACCACTGGTCGTTCATGCTGGGCGAGATCGCGCTGTGGAGCTTCGTGATCCTCCTGCTCAGCGGCGTCTTCCTCACCCTGTGGTTCACGCCGAGCATGGGCGAGACGACGTACGAAGGCACCTACGCCCAGATGCGCGGTGTCGAGATGTCCGAGGCCTTCGCCTCGACGCTGCGGCTCTCCTTCGACGTCCGCGGCGGCCTGCTCATGCGGCAGATCCACCACTGGTCCGCGATGCTGTTCGTGGCCTCGATGATGATCCACCTGCTGCGGGTCTTCTTCACCGGTGCGCACCGCAAGCCGCGCGAGCTCAACTGGGCCATCGGCGCGCTGCTGCTGCTCCTGGGCACGCTCGAGGGCTTCACCGGCTACTCGCTCCCCGACGACCTGCTCTCCGGCACCGGCATCCGGGCCGCGGACGGCTTCGTCAAGTCCCAGCCGATCGTCGGCACCTACATGTCGTTCTTCCTCTTCGGCGGCGAGTTCCCGGGTGAGTCGATCATCCCGCGCCTCTACATCGTGCACGTGCTGCTGATCCCGGGCATCCTGCTCGCGCTGATCACCGCCCACATGCTGCTGCTCGTCTACCACAAGCACACCCAGTGGCCCGGCCCCGGCCGCACCGAGCAGAACGTCGTCGGCTTCCCGATGCTGCCGGTGTACGCCGCCAAGGCCGGCGGGTTCTTCTTCATCGTCTTCGGCGTCACCGCCCTCATGGGTGGCCTGTTGTCGATCAACCCGGTGTGGATGTACGGCCCCTACGACCCGTCCAAGGTCACCGCGGGCTCCCAGCCCGACTGGTACATGGGCTGGCCGGACGGCGCGCTGCGGATCATGCCCAACTGGGAGACCCACATCTGGGGTCACACGATCAGCTGGAACGTGCTCCTGCCGATCATCGTGCTCCCGATGCTGATGTTCACGATCCTGCTGCTCCTGCCGTTCATCGAGGCCTGGATCACCGGCGACAAGCGCGACCACCACCTGCTCCAGCGACCGCGCAACGCCCCGACCCGCACGGCCACGATGGTGGCGCTGATGACGATGTACGGCCTCTTCTGGGCGGCCGGCGGCAACGACATCATGGCCATCAAGCTGCACCTGTCGATCAACCAGATCACGTACTTCATGCGTGTCGCTGTGTTCATCGGCCCGGTCATCGCGTTCCTCATCACCAAGCGTTGGTGCATCTCGCTGCAGCGCAAGGACAACGACGACCTGCTGCACGGCTACGAGACCGGCATCATCATGCGGTCCCCCGAGGGCGGCTACGCCGAGCGGCACCTGCCGCTGTCCACGGCCCGCGCGTACCGACTCACCGCGCGCGACCGGGACCCCGAGGTGCTCGACGAGCTGCCGAGCGGCCCCGACGCCAACGGTGTCGAGCCGCGCAGCGGCATCGGCGCCCGCCTCGCCGGCGTACGCCACCGGCTGCGGAAGCTGATGTACGCCGACAACGTGCAGAAGCCGACCGCGTCGGAGCTCGAGGAGGGTCACCACCATGCGGAGCACGAGCACGAGCTCCAGGCACCGCTGGAGGGCCACGCGGCCGACGGCCACCAGTTCGACGGCCACCACTCGGTCGACGGCGAGAAGCTCCGCGCCGACGACTGACCGCACGTAGCAACGACGCCGAGGCCCGCTCCCAGGTGGAGGCGGGCCTCGGTGTCGTTGCGGGTCCGTCAGCGGCGGCGCTTGACCGCCAGGTAGCCGAAGGCCCCCGCGAACGCCGCCGAGCTCAGCGCCCCGAGCGTGCGGGTCCGCGCGGAGATGCCGTCCGCCCGCGCGGTCAGCACGGTGTCGGCGGCGTTGAGCCCCACGATCCAGGGGATCATCCGGGCCCGCACCTCCTCACCGCCCGCCAGCGCCAAGCCCCCGAGCACGGCCGTCCTGGTCCCCCACAGCCGCGTGATCGCCAGGAGCCGCGGGTCTCGGCCCAGTCCGTAGACGCCCGTGAACGCCCGCGGCGCCACGGTCGCCACCACTCCGAACCCGATGGCCGCGATCGCCAGCCCTCGCTCGAGCTGGTCCAGCTGTGCGTCGTCGGACATGGGTCCTCCTGGGTGTTCGGGCGGGGGCGTCGGCCCAGCGAGAGTAACCCCGATGTGGCGCCGCGGTCCTTGACGGCGAGACGCGATGGGGCAGGCGCTCACTCCGCGACGGCCCGGTGGGGGCGGCTTCGCCGCGTCGGGGCCGCCCTTGACTGTGGGTCTGAGCGGCCCTGACGTCATACGGACCGAGCACCCGCTGGCTCCGAACGGATGACGCCGCAGCGCGGCCGCGCGCGTAGCCCGCCGCAGGCCGCCGCGCAGCGGACGCGCGTAGCGCGGTCGTTGACGGCAAGACGCGATGGGGTAGCCGCGCGGGCACCGAGCTCGCCCGGCGACAGAGCCCGTCAGCGACAGTGCCTGTCACAGCGACAGTGCGTGTCGGGCCAGCGCGTGTCAGGCCAGCGCGGAGCCGGCCTTGTAGTCCTTCCAGGACATGTTCCAGTCGTCGTACCCGTTGCCCGGCTCGATGGAGCGGTCGGTGCCGGTGTAGGTGACGACGTCGCCGCGGACGGTCATGTGGTACAGCCAGTCGGCGTTGCTGGTGCTCATGCCGGTGCAGCCGTGGGAGACGTTGGCGTAGCCCTGGGAGCCCACGGACCACGGGGCGGCGTGGATGAACTCACCGGAGTTGGTGACCCGCATCGCCCACTGGACGTTGTCGAGGTCGTAGCCGTCGGCGCTGTCGACCGGGATCCCGACGGTCTCGGAGTTCATCCGCTTGGCGTCGAACTTCTCCATGATCACCTTGATGCCCGAGCGGGTGGTGAACTTCGGCTGCTGGCCGGTGGTGATCGGGATCGTGCGGAGCAGCTTGCCGTTGGAGGTGACCTTCATCTGGTGGGTCTTCATGTCCACCTTGTAGATGTGCGCGTCGCCGATGGTGAAGGCGACCTGGCGGTCCTCCTGGCCGTAGATGCCGTTGCCGGCGTCGACGCCGTTCACGTCGAGGTTCACATCGACGGTGGTGCCGGCCTGCCAGTAGTTCTTCGGCCGGTAGTGCACGACGGTGTCGCTGAGCCAGTGCCACGTTCCGGGCTGGGCCGGGGTCGTGGTGACGTTCATGTGCTGCTCCATCGACGCGCGGTCGGTGACCGGGATGTCGAAGGTGACGATGACGGGCATGCCCACGCCGACGGTCTCACCGGGCAGCGGTGCGACGGAGGCGTAGGTCTGCTGGTCGAGCGTGAGGTCCTGGGTGGAGAACTTCTGGCGCTTGGTCACCAGCTCGCCGTCGTCGCCGCTGACCTTGGCCTTCACGGTGTACGTCGTGCCGGGCTCGAGCCGGTCGGCGGCCTCCCAGGTGCCGCCGTCGCCGGAGATGGCGCCGGTCAGCGCACCCACGTCGCCGGACCCGGCGACGTCGACGGTGCTGAGCCGGCCGTTCTCCGCGGAGACCGTGAGCAGCGTGGACACGGGTACGCCGGTCTTCTTCTTGACGTTCGTCGTGATCGACCCGACGGGAGCGTCCTCCTCGTCGTCGGAGGAGCCGGAGTCACCGTTGTCGGTCGACGAGCCCTCGGAGGCCCCCGCGGTGTCGTCCGCCGAGCCCGACCCGGGCAGGTCGTCGCCGTTGTCGCAGGCGGTCAGCACCGAGGCGCAGAGCAGCAGGGCCACCAGCTGGGCGAGCAGCGCCACGGGGCCGCGCAGACGGGCGTGGGGCGAGGACATGCTGGACTCCAAGGACTGCCGCGGACGGACCCGGACCGACCGGTCCAGACCCCTCAAGAGTACGGGCCGACGCTGAGAACCCACGAAACCACGCATGCCCGTGGGACGGCGTGGCGAGCCGGGAAGTTGCCTCCCCGCAGGCACCGCTCAGTGAGCGTGCTCACCCCGGTAGTACTCGTAGATCCAGCCCACCAGGGCCAGGCCGCCGAGCACGAACCCGATGATCACCAGCCACCACGCGGCGGCCGCCACGCCGAAGACGACCGTGCCCAGCGCCATGGCGGTCCACAGCGGCCACCAGGAGTACGGCGGGAAGAAGCCGAGCTCCCCGGCGCCGTCGGCGATCTCGGCGTCCTTCCGGTCCTCCGGGCGCGGGTCCATCTTGTTGGCGTGGAAGCCGAGGTAGATGGTGACCATCAGGGTCAGCAGCGTGGTCATGACCAGCGCAGACGTGCCGGTCCAGTCGCCGCCGTGCACGCTGGCGTCGGTGACCAGCCAGTAGGCGGGCGTGACCAGCACCAGGAAGATGGTGCAGGAGGCGAAGATCCAGGCCTCGGCCTTCATCGGTCCTCGTCCTCCCGGTCGGTCTCGGTGCGGGTCTCGGTCTCCGTCTCGGTGCGCTCCTGCACCAGGGTGTCGCGACCCTCCATGTTGGGGGCGTCGGCGAACCGGCCGTCGGCCGCGGCCTCGTTCTCCTCGAGCTCGATGGCCGCGATCTCCGGGTGGTGCAGGTCGAAGGCCGGCGACTCCGAGCGGATCCGCGGGATGGTGACGAAGTTGTGCCGCGGCGGCGGGCAGGAGGTCGCCCACTCCAGCGAGCGGCCCCAGCCCCACGGGTCGTCGACCTCGACGAGCGGGCCCTTGCGCGAGATCCAGACGTTGTAGAGGAACGGCAGCGTCGAGGCGCCGAGCAGGAACGCGCCGATGGTCGAGACCTGGTTGAGGGTGGTGAACCCGTCGGAGGGCAGGTAGTCCGCGTAGCGGCGCGGCATGCCCTCGACGCCGACCCAGTGCTGCACGAGGAAGGTGGTCTGGAAGCCGACGAAGAGCAGCCAGAAGTGCACCTTGCCGAGCCGCTCGTCGAGCATCCGGCCGGTCAGCTTCGGCCACCAGAAGTAGAAGCCGGCGAACATCGCGAACACCACGGTGCCGAACACGACGTAGTGGAAGTGCGCGACCACGAAGTAGGAGTCGGACACGTGGAAGTCCAGCGGCGGGCTGGCCAGGATGATGCCGGTCAGGCCGCCGAACAGGAACGTCACCAGGAAGCCGATGGACCACAGCATCGGGGTGTCGAAGGACAGGCTTCCGCCCCACATCGTGCCGATCCAGTTGAAGAACTTCACGCCTGTCGGTACGGCGATCAGGAACGTCATGCCGGAGAAGAACGGCAGGTCGACCGCGCCGGTCACGAACATGTGGTGCGCCCACACGGCCACCGAGAGGATCGCGATGCCGAGGGTCGCGCCGACCAGGCCGATGTAGCCGAAGATCGGCTTGCGGCTGAAGACGGGCAGGATCTCGGTCACGATGCCGAAGAACGGCAGCGCGATGATGTAGACCTCGGGATGGCCGAAGAACCAGAACAGGTGCTGCCACAGGATCGCGCCGCCGTGGGCCGCGTCGAAGACGTGGGCGCCGAGCTGGCGGTCCGCCTCGAGCGAGAGCAGCGCGCCGGCGAGCACCGGGAACGCGATGAGCACGAGCAGGCTGGTGACCAGCGTGTTCCAGACGAAGATCGGCATCCGGAACATCGTCATGCCGGGCGCGCGCATGCAGATGATCGTGGTGATGAAGTTGACCGCGCCGAGGATGGTGCCGAGGCCGGCCATCCACAGGCCCATGATCCAGAGGTCACCGCCGACACCCGGCGACCGCACCGCGTCGGACAGCGGCGTGTAGGCGAACCAGCCGAAGTCGGCGGCGCCGGTCGGGGTCAGGAAGCCGGAGCCGGCGATGAGGCCGCCGATGAGGAAGAGCCAGTAGCTGAACATGTTCAGCCGCGGGAACGCGACGTCGGGCGACCCGATCTGGAGCGGCATGATCGCGTTGCCGAAGCCGAAGAACAGCGGGGTCGCGAACAGCAGCAGCATGATCGTGCCGTGCATCGTGAACAGCTGGTTGTAGAGCTCGTCGTTCACGACCTGCTGGCCGGGGTAGGCGAGCTCGGAGCGCATCAGCATGGCCATGACGCCGCCGACCAGGAACCAGCAGAACGACGTCGTCAGGTAGAGGTTGCCGATCACCTTGTGGTCGGTCGTGGTCAGGACCCGGACGACCTTCTGGCCGAGCTGCCGGCGGCTGCCGACGACGGCGCTGGGGTGGGAAGCGGTGGCGGTCACTCGGACTCTCCCTCGGACTCGAGACCGTCCTGGGTGTAGGCGTCCTCACCGCCGAGCAGCGGGAGGTCGGAGGTCTGGCCGGCGTCCTCGAGGTCCTGCAGGTGCTGCTCGTAGTCCTCGCGGCTCACGACCTTGACGTTGAACAGCATCCGCGAGTGGTAGACGCCGCAGAGCTCGTAGCACTTGCCCTTGAAGGTGCCTTCGCGGGTGGTCGTGATGACGTAGTGGTTCACCCGGCCCGGGACGACGTCCATCTTCATGAGGAAGCTGGGGACGCCGAAGTCGTGGATCACGTCGGGGCTGTGCAGGTTGAACCGCGTGGTCTCGCCGACCGGCAGCCACAGCGTGGGGATGTAGGAGCCGGTGCCGCCGTCGTGGACGTAGGACGAGTAGGAGAAGTGGTCGTCGAACCGGTCGTCGTCGGCGGACTGGTCGATCTCACCGATCCCGTAGTTGAACGTCCAGGACCACTGCTGGCCGGTGACCTCGATGATGTTGTCGGGCGGCGTCTCGTCCTCGAGGACGATGTTCTGGGTCCGGACCGTGTGGCTGAAGAACACGACCACCATCACGACCGGCGCGATGGTGTAGAAGATCTCGAGCGGCAGGTTGTAGCGGGTCTGCACGGGGATCTCGTCGTCGCTGCGCCGCCGGTAGCGGATCACGACGAAGAAGATGAGGCCCCAGACCACGGCGCCGGTGATCAGGGCGGCGATCCACGCGCCCTGCCACAGGTTGAGCACGTGCGTGCCCTGCTCGGACGCCGGGTCGGGCATCGCCAAGCGACCCCCCTCGGTGTCGTCGGCGCACCCGCTCACCAGAAGCAGAACGCCGACGAGGGGAACGCCCCATCGCCACAGGCGCTGCAGACCCACGAAAGTGCCCCTCTCGGACGCGTTCCTCGGACATGGCTGACCCTAGCCCAAGCGCAGGCTGAGGAAGCGGGTGGGTGGGGTCTCCTTCGGGGTAGTTTCGCGGCGTGTACCTCGACACCGCGTCCTCCGAGCCGCTGCACCCGGCGGCCCGTGAGGCCGTGCTGGCCGCGCTCGACCGGGGGTACGCCGACCCGCGGCGGCTCCACGCCGCCGCCCGCGACGCCCGGCTGGTCCTCGAGAACGCCCGCGAGGCGGTGGCCGAGGCTCTCGGCGTACGTCGCGACGAGGTCTCCTTCACCTCCTCCGGGACCGACGCCGTGCACCGGGGGCTGTTGGGGCTGGCCGGCCCCGGGGCGACGGTGGCCCACAGCGCCGTCGAGCACTCGGCGGTCCTGCACGCCCTCGCGTGGCGCACCGACCTGCGGGTCCGGCCGCTCCCCGTGGACCGGCTCGCCCGGGTCGACCTGAGCGACCTCGGCGACCTCGGCGACCCGGACGTCGTGGCGCTCCAGCACGCCAACCACGAGGTGGGCACCGTCCAGCCGGTGGACCAGGTCGCCGGGCGCACGCTGTTCATGGACGCGTGCGCGTCCATGGGTCGGCTCCCGCTCCCCGAAGGGTGGTCGGTCGCGGCGGGCTCGGCGCACAAGTGGGGCGGCCCGGCCGGGGTCGGCGTGCTGCTGGTCCGCAAGGGGGTCCGCTGGCGCAACCCGTTCCCCGACGACGACCGTGTCGACGAGCGGGTCGCCGGCTTCGAGAACGTCCCGGCCGCGCTCGGCGCCGCCGCCGCGCTCCAGGCCGTCGTGGCCGAGCGCGCCGAGGTGGACGCGCGGCAGCGCGCCCTCGTCGACCGGATCCGCGCCCGGGTGGCCGAGATCCCCGACACCGAGGTGGTCGGCGACCCGGTCGACCGACTCCCGCACCTGGTGACGTTCTCGTTCCTCTACGTCGACGGCGAGGCGATCGTCGACGCGCTGAACCGGCGCGGGTTCGAGGTGGCCAGCGGCTCGGCCTGCACCGCCTCGACCCTCGAGCCCAGCCACGTGCTGGCCGCGATGGGTGCGCTCACCCACGGCAACGTCCGGGTCTCGCTGAGCCGCGGCGCCACCGAGGCCGAGGTCGACGGGTTCCTCGCCGCGCTGCCCGAGGTGGTGCGGGAGATCCGGCAGGAGGCAGGGGTGTGACGAGCGCCGACCTCGAGCTCGACTGCCGCGGGATGGTCTGCCCGCGGCCCGGTGATCGAGCTCGGCAAGCGGATCGGCGAGGTCGAGGTGGGTCAGACCGTCGCCGTGGCCTCGACGGACGCCGCCGCGGCCCACGACGTCCCGGCCTGGTGCCGGATGCGCGGGCAGGAGTACGTCGGGGTCGAGCCGGCCGCCGACGGCGTGCCGCGCTACGTGGTGCGGCGGCTCGCCTAGCGCCTGCCCTCTGACCACGGCGGTGCCGGCGGTGCCGCCGGCGGGCTGTCACATTGGTCTTGTCAGAGGCGTAACGTCACGGGCGGAAGGGCGTTCGGCCATTCCGGTCGAACCCCGCATCATTCCCCGGAAGGGGTTCGCCATGAGCAAGGCAACGATATTGGCTTGTGCCGTCGTATCTCTGTTGGTCGCCGGTGGTACCGCTACTGCCGCCAACCTCATCACGAGCAGCGACATCCAGAACGGCACGATCCAGAGCAAGGACATGCACAAGGGCGCGGTCACGAACAAGAAGATCAAGAAGTCCACCATCAAGCTGAACCGGCTGGACCAGTCGACGCAGGACAAGATCAACCAAGGGGGCCCCACCGGGCCGCAAGGTCCGGCGGGGCCGCAGGGCCCGGCTGGGCCGCCGGGAGCGGTCGCGTTCCCCCAGACGTTGTGGGGCCCCATGATCCGCAACCAGCAAGGCGCAGCGCAGAGCAACCTGCAGACGGGCCCCGCGCCGGTGCCCATGGGGACGGGCAGCCTGAGACTTCTCACCACCGTCACTACCGACCTGGCCGCCTTCGGGGACTCGGTTGACTTCGCCGGGATCCCGTTGGAGAGCATCACCAGCCTGAGCTACTCGTCGTACAACCCGGATGCCACGCCAGCGGTGCGGCCCTCGCTTCGGCTGGAGGTCAACCCGCACCTGGCCGACGACGCGACTGCCGGCGGGGTGTTCGAGTTCACCACGGTGATCTACGTCGCCGGCGCCCGGTGTCACGGGATGGGTGACCCATTCGAACATCCAGGATGACCCTCGTTGGTTCGCGACCGGTGCTGCTGGGACGCAGACAGGGTGTGTGCAGGCGACCAAGTGCACCTTGACCCGATCTGATCGCAGGATTGGGCGGCGCACGTCGACAACGACCCGGCGCCGCCTGCGATCAGCAGCGGTGTCTACTTCGGCCTCGGTGCAAGCCTCGCCGGCAGCCACGACGGCGGTCGACAAGTTCGTGTTCAACACCTACACGTTCGACTTCGAGCCCAATGGCGTGTTCCTTCACACATCCTGATGCGGTTCCACGTCGCGCGTGACGGTAGCCATTCAGGCAGCCGCGACCCGTTCTGCCGGGCCGCGGTCCCACCACGCGCGGCGCGACCGCTCATCGGCTGCGGATCTTTCCGTCGCAGCTCAACCTCACACCCGGGGTTGGTGTCGGTGACACGACAACCAGGTGTCTAGCAGTACCGCGACCGTCAGACCGTGAGGTGCGGGCGGACGGCGTCGGCCGCGTCGCCGCCGTAGGACTCGTCGAGCCGGCCGAGGAAGTCCGCGGCGGTGAACTTGTAGTCCTGCGGGCCGACGGTCTCGACGACGTACGCCGCGAGCACGCAGCCCACCTCGGCGGCGTGCTCGAGGCTCAGCCCCCACGACAGCGCCCCGAGGAAGCCGGCGCGGAAGGCGTCGCCCACGCCGGTGGGCTCGAGCGCGGCGACGTTCGCCGCGGCCGGACGCTCGATCCCGGTGCCGTCCTTGCTCGTCACCCGCACGCCGTCCTTGCCGAGCGTGGTGACCTGGATGCCGACCCGGTCGAGCACCTCCTCGGCCGTCCAGCCGGTCTTCTGGACGATCATCGCCGACTCGTACTCGTTGGAGAACAGGAACGCCGCGCCGTCGATGAGGTCGCGGATCAGCTCGCCCGAGCCGAAGGCCAGCTGCTGGCTCGGGTCGGCGATGAACGGGTAGCCGCGCTGGCGGCACTCCTCGGTGTGCCGGAGCATGCCGTCGGGGTCGTCGGCGCCGATGAGCACGTACGACGGGGAGCCGACCTTGGCCACGATCGGTGCCAGCTCGACCAGCCGGGCCTCGCTCATCGCGCCCGGGTAGAACGACGCGAACTGGGCGCCGGTGGTGTCGGTGGTGCACACGAACCGGGCGGTGTGGTGGGTGTCGGAGATCCGCACGTGGTCGCAGTCGACGCCGTGCCGCTCCAGCCACGACCGGTAGTCGGCGAAGTCGTCGCCGGCGCAGCCGACGAGCACCGGGCGCAGCCCGAGCCGCCCGAGGCCGAAGCACATGTTGGCGGCGACTCCCCCGCGGCGGATCTCGAGGTCGTCGACCAGGAAGGACACCGAGAGCTTGTGGAGCTGCTCGACGACCAGGGAGTCCTCGAACTTCCCGCCGAAGTTCATGAGGTGGTCGGTGGCGATGGAACCCGCGATGAGCAGGGCGCCACCCGGCGCGGAAGCAGTGTCAGGCACGTCGGGAAAGACTAAGGGGAATTGCTACCCACGCGTAGTTGTGGGACTACCGGTCGGTAGCCCGTAGCGTCGAAGACGTGACGGCGTACCACGAACTCGACAGCCCCCAGGACATGCGGGCCGACGCCGCCATGGCCGGTGAGCGGCTCCCCGTGGTCGCCCCGCGGCTCGCCTACGCCGACCTCTACACCGGCTACCCGACCGACCTGCCCAAACGGGAGATCGAGGTCACCGAGGCGGCCCAGCGGATCGCCAACGCGCTCCACCTGCACCTGGACTGATCCCTCCGGCCGGCCACAGCCCCGGAGAAGACGAAGGCCCCCGCCGTCGGCGGGGGCCTTTCGTATGTTCAGTTCCAGCCTGGGCCGCGGTGTGCCTCGACCCGACTGCTCACTCGATCAGTGGAAGCTGTCGCCGCAGGCGCAGGAGCCGGTGGCGTTGGGGTTGTCGATCGTGAAGCCCTGCTTCTCGATGGTGTCGACGAAGTCGATCATCGCGCCGTTGAGGTAGGGCACGCTCATCCGGTCGACCACCACGGACACGCCGTCGAAGTCGGTCACGACGTCGCCGTCGAGGCTGCGCTCGTCGAAGAAGAGCTGGTAGCGCAGGCCCGAGCACCCGCCCGGCTGCACGGAGATGCGCAGCGAGAGGTCGTCGCGGCCTTCCTGCTCCAGGAGGCTCTTCACCTTGCCGGCCGCCACCGGGCTGAGGTTGATGCTGTCGGTGCGGCGCTCGGTCTCAAGCTGCTCGGTCATGTGGTCCAGGCTCCCGGGTCTGAGTACAGGCGTGTGCTTCTGCCTGCCTCAAGTTTCGCACACGACGGGTTATTCCCGGTGGTCGTCGCCGACCCGCACCGCACGGGCGGCGCGGCGACGCGCCCGACGGGTGGCGATCGCCTGCCGCAGCAGGAACGCCGGGGTCGGCGGCACCCAGCCCAGCTGCTCGGCGGTGGCGAGGTCGTCGCGGTTGGCCCAGTGCTCGGCCACCAGCCCGTCGCGGAAGCGGAACCAGTGGGTCTGGGTGGTGGCGAACTCCCGCCCGGTGGGCGGCATGACGATCTTGACCCGCCCCTCCTCGTAGCTGGTGAACTCCCCCGTCTGCCGGCCGGACATCGTGTTGTGCACGACGACGAGGTCGCCGTCGGTCACGGTCTCGTGGATGTCGAAGGCCAGGTCGGAGAAGGCGGCCCGGAGCCAGAGCGCGGTGGCCCAGAAACCATCCGGTCCGGGAACGGCGGCGTGCGGCGGCTCGTCGACGGCCTCCCGGTTGACGGCGTCCGGGTGGACGACCGCGGCCAGGTCGGCCAGGGTCCCGACCGCCATCGCGTGCATGGAGGCGACGGCGACGTCGCCCTGGGTGTCGATGTGCGGTTGGGTGGTCATGCGCTACATTCCTTACAGGTAGTTGGATTGAATACGGGAGACTGTAAGGAATGCCTGTACCGCGCGTCAAGCCCTACGACAACAGCCGCCGAGACGAGCGCGCCCGGGCCAGCCGGAGGCGGGTGGTGGAGGCGGCCCACGACCTCCTGGTCGAGCACGGGTTCGCCGGGATGCGGCTCGGCGAGGTGGCCGAGGCCGCCGGGGTGTCGGTGGAGACCGTCTACAAGCAGTTCCGCAACAAGGGCGGGCTGCTCAAGGCGGTCTACGACATCAGGATGGCCGGCGACGACGAGCCGGTGCCGATCGCCGAGCGGCCGGAGTACCTCGCGATCGCGGAGGCGCAGGAGCCCCACGAGAAGGTACGGCGGTACGCCGCGCTGGGTCGGCTCATGTCCGAGCGTTCGGGACCGGTGACCGCGCGCGTGCTCGAGAGCCGGGGCGCGCACCCCGAGGTCGAGGAGTTCGCGAGGACCATCGAGGGCGAGCGGCTCCACGGCGCGACCGCCTTCGTGGGCCACCTCGCCGAGGCCGGCGGCCTGCGCGCCGGGCTCGACGCGGACCGGGCGCGCGACCACCTGTGGGTGCTGATCTCCCCCGAGACCTGGGCCCAGCTGGTCCAGCGCCGGGGGTGGACGCACGACCAGTACGAGACGTGGCTGTCGGACGTGGTCGCGGACGCCCTCCTCGAGCGGAGCTGAGCGCGGCTCAGCGGGACCAGGTCCGCGCGGTCCGCCCGGCCAGCTCGGCGAGCGCGCCCGCGGGGTCCGCGAACGCCCGCTCCTCCCCCACCAGGTCGACCAGGGAGTAGGCCGACTCGATCCCGAGCGCCCGCATCTCCCGGGAGCCGACCAGCACCTGGCCGGCCAGCACCACGCACGGCCGCAGGGCCTCCTCGGCCACCGTGGCCACGCCGTGCGGGACCTTGCCGGCCCGGCTGGAGAAGTCGAAGGCGCCCTCGCCGGTGAGCACCAGGTCGACCGCCCGGGCCCGCTCGGCGAGGTCGACGGCCTCCGCGACCAGCGCGATCCCCGGCTCGCGGGTGGCGCCCAGTGCCAGCAGCGCGTAGCCGAGCCCGCCGGCCGCCCCCGCGCCCTTCTCGAGGGCGATCCGGCGGTCCAGCGCCGCGGCGTACTGCTCCAGCCAGGCATCGCCGGTCGGCAGCCGCTCCTCCGCGATGCCCTTCTGCGGCCCGAAGACCTTGGTGGCGCCGAAGAGCCCCGTCAGCGGGTTGTCCACGTCGCTGGCCGCGACCAGCCGGACGCCCCGCACCCGCTCCCGCGCCGCCGTGACGTCGACCGAGGTCACCCCGTCCAGCCCGGCGCCACCCGCATCGAGGGGCACGTCGGCGCTGGCGCCGAGGGCGGCCAGCAGCCCGGCTCCCCCGTCGTTGGTGCCGCTGCCCCCGAGCCCGACGACCACGGTCGTCGCCCCCGCGTCGAGGGCGGCGGCGACCAGCTCGCCGACGCCGTACGTCGTGGCGCCCTCGGCGCCCTCACCCCCGGTCAGGTGCAACCCGCAGGCCTGCGCGCTCTCGACGTACGCCGTGGCGCCGGACACGAGGACCGCGGCCGGCGTCGGCGCCCCGTGCGGACCGCGCACGGTCAGTGCGAGCAGCTCGCCGTCCAGCGCTTCGTGCAGCACGTCGACGAACCCGGGCCCGCCGTCGGACATCGGCGCCAGGTCGAGCTCGTCGTCGGGGGCCACGGAACGCCACCCGGTGGCGATCGCCTCCGCGGCCTCGACCGCCGACAGTGTCCCGGCGAACTTGTCGGGTGCGACCAGGACCCGCACGTCAGCGCCCGACCCGGAGGGTCGTGGTGTGCCCGACCTCGGCCGCGCCCGAGGGCCTCGCGACCGTCTCCAGGCTCCACCACTCGCACGATGCCGCGTCCCCGTCCACGCTCACCACCATGAACCCGTGGCTGTCGGTGTCGGCCCAGTGCAGGTCCGGGAACGTCTCGACGAGGTGCCGGACGATCGGGGCGGACTCGACGTTCTTGGCCCAACCCCGCTTGTCGGCGAGGTTCTGCGAGGTGATCGACGAGGTGGTCCACTCGTGGCCCACGACCGTCCCCGCGGACTCGAGGTCGGCCTCCACCGCGATGTGCACGTCACCGCTGAGCACCACCACCTCCGACCGGGACTCGCCCATCTCGGCGTACAGCCAGTCCCGTTCGGCCGGGAAGCTGTCCCAGCGGTCGTGGTACGGCGCGGCCTCGGTCGGGTGCCGCAGCTTCAGCACGCGGAGCGCATCGGCGACGTCCTCCGGCACGTCCTCGCGGTGGATGCTCGAGAGCATCGAGGGGCAGGCCACGAAGGTCCAGGTCGCCGGCGACTCGCGGAGCGCCTGCTCGACCCAGCGCCGCTGGTCGGGCCCGAGCGCGCTGCGCCGCTCGGGCGGGACGTCGCGGCCGTCGCGGTGGGTGCGGGTCTCCAGCAGCACGAACCGCACGAGGTCCCCCACCGAGAACGTCCGCGCCAGCGGCTCGCCGCGGCTCGGCCGGACCGCGCTCGGCGTCCAGTGCTCCCAGGCCCGGAGCGCGCCGTCGAGCCGCTCGGTCCACGGTCCGTCGGTCTCCTCGTCGTGGTCCTCCGAGCCGCCGGACCACGCGTTGTCCGCCAGCTCGTGGTCGTCGATGGTCTGCCAGACGGCGTGCCGGGCGTGCAGGGCCTGCAGGTCGGGGTCGCTGCGGTACTGCGCGTACCGCGTCATGTAGTCCTCGTGGGTCAGGCACTCCTCGAACGGCTCGAAGGGCCGCCCGATGTCCTTGCTCGGGGTCTGGGTCCCGCGCGGCACCTGGCCCGCCTCGTAGATGTAGTCGCCGAGGTGCAGGACGAAGTGCAGGTCCTCCCGGTCCGCGACGGCCCGGTAGGTGTTGAAGAACCCGGCGTTGTACTTCGCGCAGGAGACCACCGCGAACCGCAGCGGGACGCCGTCGGGCGGCAAGGTGCGGAAGCTGCCGGCCGCCTGGCTCACCTCGGAGGCGAAGACGTAGTCGTAGCGCACGTCGGGGTCGAGCCCGTCGAGGAGGGCCCGGAACACGTGCGGCTGGCCGGGCTCCTCGGCGACGTCCGTCTCGGTGACCACGTGGTCGCCGTCGCGAACGGAGAGGTGGAGCGGACCGGCTCCGGTCCAGTGGGTCCAGAGGCGGACGGAGCTGCGCGTGACCTCGCCGCTCGCCACGCCGTACTCGAACTGCGGCACCCGGCTAAGTTAGCGCCCGATGAACCCGGTGATCCGGCCGATGCGCCCCGAGGACGTGCCCGCGGCCGAGCGGGTCAGCGACGAGGGCTTCTTCGAGCTCGACACCCGGCTGCAGCGAGCCTCGGACCCGGCGCCCCAGCGGCGCTCCGATCGGCACCGCCAGGTGTGGATCGAGCGGACCCGCCACCTCGTCGGCACCGACCCCGGCGGCTGCTGGGTGGTCGAGGACGGGTCCGGGCTGGTGGGCATGGTCACCTCTTTCCGCCGCGAGACGCTGTGGTGCCTCGCGACGTACGCCGTGCTGCCGGGCCGCCAGGGCCAGGGCATCGGCAAACCGCTGCTCGCCGCGGCGCTCGACCACGGCCGGGCCTGCACCCGCGGCATGCTCTCGGCCTCCTCGGACGCCAAGGCGGTGCGGATCTACCGGCAGGTCGGGTTCGACCTGCACCCGCAGATGGTCCTGACCGGGACCGTCGACCGGTCCGCGATCCCGGTGATCGAGAAGGTGCGCGACGGCGGCACCGGCGACGTGGAGCTGATGGACTCCCTCGACCGGGCCACCCGCGGCGCCGCGCACGGCCCGGACCACGAGCTGATGCTGCGCACCTGGCGGCTCCTGGTGTCCGACACCAGCACCGGGTCCGGCTACGTCTACCTCAACGAGCGCGGTCAGGTCGGCCTGCTGGCCGCGAGCAACCGGCGTACCGCCGTCCGGCTGCTCTGGGCGGCCCTGGCGGAGGGTCCCGAGCGGGCCACGGTGCCACACGTGACGGGGGCCAACCAGTGGGTCGCTGGACGTGGGCTTCGCGGCCCGGCTGACCCTGCACACCGGAGGGCTTCCTGGGACTGCGCGGGATGAAACCGCCCGCGCCGTACGTTCACAACGGTGCCCTGCTCTAGCGCGAATAGGATCGGTACATGACCACTGTCGACCTGCCGCTGCTCCCTCTCGGACGGGGCGTGGACCTCGGGTCCGAGCGCGGCGTCGAGTGCCCGGGCGACCTGCCGTCCGCCTCCGACCCGTCGCTCGTCGCGCGGGCCCGTGCGGCCAAGGAGGCGCTGGGCTCGCGGGTGTTCGTGCTCGGCCACCACTACCAGCGCGACGAGGTCATCGAGTTCGCCGACGTCACCGGCGACTCGTTCAAGCTCGCCCGCGAGGCCGCGGCCCGGCCCGAGGCGGAGTACATCGTCTTCTGCGGCGTCCACTTCATGGCCGAGTCCGCCGACATCCTGACGTCCGACGCGCCAGCAGGTGATCCTCCCCGACCTCGCCGCAGGCTGCTCGATGGCCGACATGGCCCGGCTCCGGCAGGTCGAGGACGCCTGGGCGGCGATGGAGGCGGCGGGCGTCGCGGCGGACGTCGTCCCGGTCACGTACATGAACTCCAGCGCCGACATCAAGGCGTTCTGCGGCCGCAACGGCGGCGCCGTCTGCACGTCGTCCAACGCCGAGACCGCTCTGGAGTGGGCCTTCCAGCAGGGCTCGAAGGTGCTCTTCCTCCCCGACCAGCACCTCGGCCGCAACACCGCGGTGCTCAAGATGGGGATGTCACTCGACGACTGCGTGGTCTGGGACCCGCACCGCCCCGACGGCGGGCTGACCGCCGAGCAGCTGCGCGACGCCCGGATGATCCTGTGGAAGGGCCACTGCTCGGTGCACGGCCGCTTCTCCGAGGACACCATCGACGACCTGCGCGCCGGGATCCCCGGCGTCCAGATCCTGGTGCACCCCGAGTGCACGCACGAGGTCGTGCTGAAGGCCGACCTGGTCGGCTCGACCGAGTTCATCATCGACACGATCGAGGCCGCGCCGGCCGGCTCGGCCTGGGCGATCGGCACCGAGCTCAACCTCGTGAAGCGGCTGGCCGCCGAGCACCCCGACAAGCGCATCGTCTTCCTCGACAAGACCGTCTGCTACTGCTCGACGATGAACCGCATCGACCTGCCGCACTTCGTCTGGGCGATGGAGTCGCTCGTCGACGGTGTCGTGGTCAACCAGATCGAGGTGGACGAGGAGACCGAGAAGTGGGCCAAGGTCGCCCTCGACCGGATGCTGGCCCTGCCCGGCAAGACGCACAAGGATTGATCTGCGCCGTCCGAGGAACGAGGACGGGCAGATCGATGGTGGTTGAGCAGCGACCGGAGCCGCCCGAGGGACGAGGGCGGGTCCGACGGAGCGTGTCGAAACCTCCGCAGCCGGTGCTGGGACCTGAACCACAGATTCCGGGTTCGAGACGGTTGCTGCGCAACCTCCTCAACCACCGTTCTCGCACACTTGACGGGTGCTGCACCGTCACCCCTTCCTGAGCCTCGCGACGCTGGCCTACCTGGCCTTCATCGGCTGGGTGACGCTGACGCCCGGCTCCGAGGCGCCGACCTCGAGCGACCTGGTCCTGCGGGTGCTGGCCCGCCTGCAGCGGTACGACGAGCTGACCTGGCTGACCTACCACCGCGCCGAGCAGCTCGCCAACGTCGCGCTGTTCGTGCCGGTCGGGGTGTTCCTGCTGCTGCTGTTCGGGACCCGGCTGTGGTGGCTGGCGCTGGCGGCCGCGATCACCCTGACCTCGCTCATCGAGACGGCGCAGCAGGCGGTGCCGGGCCGGGTCTCCGACGAGCGCGACATCGCCGCCAACACGGTGGGCGCCGTGGTCGGGATCCTGCTCGGGCTGGTGCTCACCCTCCCGTCCACGCTGCGCCGCTGGCGCGACGAGGACGGCTGGCGACCCGCCCCGACGTACGCGCGGCGCGGCTGAGCCGTCAGGCGGAGGGGGCCAGCGACTCCCCCACGGTCCGGATCGTCGCGGTCATCGTGACGCCGGGGCGGGGCTCGTAGCTCACGGTCGCGCCGACCTGCGCGCCGACGATGGCCCGCCCGAGCGGGCTGAGCGGGGTGATGGTGTCGACGCCGGCGAACGCCTGCTCCACGGAGCCGACCAGGTAGGTCTCGTCACCGTCCCCGAGGTCGAGTGTCACCACGTCGCCGAGAGACACCACGCCGCTCACGTGCTCGCGCTGGCGGCTGTCGGCGATCTCGAGCTCGAGGCCCGCGATCCGCTCGTCGAGCAGCTGCAGCCGGATGGACGCCTCGACGTTCGCCGCCCGGTCGGCCACGTCACCGGTGGCCTCGATGAGGGTGTCGGCCAGGAGGGACTCCCGTTCGGCCTGCAGGACCTGCAGACGCTCGGTGAGGAGGGTGTGGCTGTCGGTGCCGAGCGGGACGGTCATGGTGGGGTGCTCCTCCGGAGGGGTGGCAGCGGCGAGGATGGGATGCCTTGCATTTGCCGCTGGGGGCGAAGCCCAAACCACCCGAGGGGAAGATCTCTTCCCGGAGCGCTCAATCCGGCAGCTCGAACCAGAACCGCGACGCCCTCGACGACGCCCGGGTCGATGCCGATCCGACCGCCGTGGGCGCCGACGATCCGGCGGCAGGTGGCCAGCCCGATGCCCGACCCCTCGACCGAGTCGTCGGCGCGCGCCAGCGGCTCGAAGACCCGGTTCCGGTCGGCCGGCGGTACGCCGCGACCGTTGTCGGTGACCTCGATCCGCCAGGCCCGCTGGACGTGCCGCGCGGCGATGTGCACCTCGAGGGGTCGCTCGTCGGAGCGGTACTTGGCGGCGTTGCCGAGCAGGTTCTGCAGCACCGCCCGCAGCTGGGCCCGGTCGCCGAGCACGGTGGGCAGCCGGCCGATGTGCAAGGTGGCGTCGACCAGCTCCGGACGCCAGGTCGTCGAGGACCTCGCCGAGCACGAAGTCGAGGTCGACCTCGGTCGCCTTGAGGGTGCCGCCGAGGCGGGCGTAGTCGAGGACGTCGTCGATCAGGTCGGCCATCCGGACGGTGCCGTTGATCGCCCGGTCCAGCAGGCCGATCGACTCGGCGTCGACGCTCGCCGTCCTCGAGCTGCTCGCGGATCAGCGACAGCGAGAGGGAGAGCGTGGTGAGCGGGGTCTTGAGGTCGTGGCTGACCTGGCCGGCGAACGACGCGAGTCGCTCGTTCGACCGCTCGAGCTCGGCCTGCACCGCCTGGTTCTCCATGAGGCTGAGGGCCAGCTCGCGGCTGCGGAGCCGCAGCTCGAAGACGTCCACGACGCGCTCGGCCAGCGTGGCCAGGGCCGCGACCTGGCTCGGCTCGAGGTCGCGGGGCTCGCTCGTCGAAGACGCACAGGGTGCCGACGGCGACGCCCTCGCGGGTCACCAGCGGGTGCGCGACGTAGAACCGGACCTGGCCCAGCTCCCCGGTCACGAACGGGTTGCGCGCGAACCGCGCGTCCGGTCGAGGCGTCGGCGAGCGCGACCGGCGCCCCCTCGCGGACCGTCACCGCGCACATCGAGTCCTCGCGTCGGCACATCGGCGGCCTCGAAGCCGACCGTGGCGATCTGGTGCTGCTCGGTGTCGGTGATGATGTTGATCGTCGCCATCGGGACGTCCGCGATCTGGGCCGCGAGCTCCACCACGGACTGCAGCTCGGCCGCGCGGTGGCATCCGCACCGCGTCGTACGCCGTGATCGCGGCGACGCGGCGCTGGTCGTCGATCTCGGCGACTCTCACCGAGCTCAGGATAGGGACCGGCGATCCGACTTCGCGGCCGAACGGCACGGGTCGCGAGGCCCGGGGCGCTCAGCAGGCCCGGGCGCACCCCACAGCGCCAGCCAGCCGGACAGCTCGGGCTCGATCGGCAGCTCGGCGCGCGAGCGTGTCGCGGACCTGCAGCTCGAGCAGGTTGTCGCGCGCTGCGGGCCGGTCGGCGCGAACGGGTAGAAGGTGCCCTTCTTGTAGAGGTACACCAGCCCGACCCGGCGTCCCGGACGGGTCCGCGAACGGGATCAGCGAGCACAGCAGCCCGGGGCCGAAGCCCGTCGCTCTCGAGCGTGGTGTTCACCGCGTGCAGGTCGGTGCAGAGCCCGCCCACGCTCGGGTCGTCCGGGTCGCGGTGCACCTGCAGCCAGGTGAACCCGAACTCGTCGGTGCTGGTCTGGACCTCCGGGCGCGTCGGCGACGCCCTCGCAGCAGCGCGACGACGTCGTCCTGGGTCTGGTGGAAGCCGGCACCGGTGGCCGCGCGGTAGCAGACCGAGCCGTCGCCGGTCGGGCGTCAGCCCGGCCGCGGTCTGCAGCGTGATCGCCGCGC
This sequence comes from uncultured Actinomycetota bacterium, assembly GCA_963791175.1. Taxonomy (GTDB): domain Bacteria; phylum Actinomycetota; class Actinomycetes; order Propionibacteriales; family Nocardioidaceae; genus Nocardioides. Next base: position 1,278,422 of record CAWBRC010000001.1, on the reverse strand, counting down.
TCGGGACCAGGAACAGCGCGTCCAGGTTGGCGCGCTTGGGCCGGCTCCGGCCGGTGATCGTCTCCCAGAGACCCACGGTGAGACGGTACGTCGCTCAGCCGGTGGGCCGGCTGAGCTCGGCCTGGATCCGGGCCAGCTGCTCGAGCCGCTGCTCCAGCGAGGGGTGGGTCGAGGTCGAGCGTCCGAGCGAGACGCCGCTGATCGCCGGCGCGATGCACAGCGCGCTGGCGGCGCCGACCTGGCGCAGGTCGCGCTGCGGGATCTGGTTGATGCCGCCGGTGATCTTCTGCAGCGCGGAGGCGAGGGCGTCCGGCCGCATCGTCAGGTAGGCGCCGGCCCGGTCGGCGGCCAGCTCGCGGTAGCGCGAGAGCAGCCGCAGCAGCACGAAGCTGACGGCGTAGACGGCCAGGCTGACCAGGAGCACCACGCAGCCAGACCGGGCAGCCCGCCGTTGTTGTCGCGCCGGCCGCCGAAGAAGCCGAACGCGCCGTACCGCGCGCCCTGGGTGAGCATGCCGGCGGCGATGCCGGCGCTGGACGCCACCGTCATCACCAGCACGTCGCGGTGCGCGACGTGCGACAGCTCGTGGGCGAGCACGCCCTCGAGCTCCTCGGCGGTGAGCAGGCCGAGGATGCCGGTGGTCACGCAGACCACGGAGCGCTCGGGCGAGCGGCCGGTCGCGAACGCGTTGGGCACCGGGGTGTCGGCCACGCCGACCCGCGGCTTGGGCATGTCGGCCAGCGCGCAGAGCCGGTCGATCATGCCGTGCAGCTCGGGCGCCTGCTCCGGGGTCACCTCGCGGGCCCGCATCGCCCGCATCGCGACCTTGTCGGAGTTCGCCCACTGGTAGACGGCCACGCCGATCGCCGACGACGCCGATCAGGAGCCCGAGGCCGGGCCGAACCCGGCACCGGCCAAGGCGAGCCCGACGACCAGCGCCACGAAGAGCGCGCCGAGCAGGAACATCACCGTGGTCATCCGGACGGTCAGCCCGGCGTCACCGACGAACCGAGAACGTGCCATGCCTCCAGTCTGGCCCGGCGGTCCAAGAGCGACCCTGCGCTGGCGCGGAGTCGGCCGGTCAGCCCGGGATCAGGCCGTCCTCGTTGAGCATCTCGCGGACCTGCGTCGATGGTCGCGTCGGCCGGCGGCAGGATCAGGTCGGACTCGTCGAGGCTGTCGGCGGGGTGGGCCACGCCGACCGTGCGTACGCCGTCGAGCAGCTCGGTCGAGCGCGGTCGGCGAACGCCGCCTCGTCGCCGGCCTCGACGGCCGCCTCGAGGGCGGTGTCGAGCTCGTTGAGCCGGTCCAGCGCGTGGTCCGCGACGTCGTACTGGCCCTCGCCGAGGATCCGGATGATCACGGCTGCGCCGTCCTTGCTCGGCGTCGGAGGCCGACTCCTGCTTCTCCGGCTCGTCGGCGAGGATCTCGCCCGGCTCGGGTGCGGCCTCGATGGCCTCCGGGGCTGGTCCGGGGCGCTGAGCCCCTTGAGCCGGGCCAGCTCGGCCTCGACGTCGGCCTGGGAGCTCATCGACTCGAGCTCGCGGGTGATGTCGTCGCCGCTGTTGATCGCGCTGGCGTCGTCGAGGGCGCCGGAGGCGATCAGCTCGTCGATGGCGCCGGCGCGGGCCTGCATCTGCGCCGTCTTGTCCTCGGCCCGCTGGATGGCCAGGCCGACGTCGCCCATCTCCTCGCCGATGCCGGACATCGCCTCGTTGATCCGGGTCTGCGCCTCGGCGGCGGTGTAGGTCGCCTTGATCGTCTCCTTGCGGGTCCGGAAGGACTCGACCTTGGCCTGCAGCCGCTGCTGGGCCAGGGTGAGCTTCTCCTCCTCGCCCTGGAGCTGGGCGTGCTGGGTCTTGAGGTCGGTGATCTGGCGTGGCCAGGGCCGACTTGCGGGTCAGCGCCTCGCGCGCGAGGTCCTCGCGGTTCATCTGCAGCGACTTCTCGGCCTGCGCCTGGAGCTTCGCGGCCGACTGCTCGAGCTGGGTGACCTGGAGCTCGACCCGCTTGCGGCTGGTGGCCACGTCGGCCACGCCGCGGCGCACCTTGGACAGCAGGTCCAGCTGGCGCTGGTAGCTGTAGTCGAGGGTCTCGCGCGGGTCCTCGGCGCGGTCGAGGGCCTTGTTGGCCTTCGACCGGAAGATCAGGCTGATCCGCTTCATCAGGCTCATGCGGTCGGGTCCCTCTCGTGCGCGTGCAGGTCGTCACGGTCAAGGCTGCTTGGTGACCTCACCCTACGGCGGCACGGCAAGACGCCGGTAGGCTCGGTAGCGCTCGCCGCCCGCTGACCGACCCGCACCGGTCGAGGCCCACGTTGTTCCGTCGCACCAGAGCAAGAAGTCACCACCCCGCCGCTGGAGGAGTCCAAGCCGTCCGGCAAGGGGCGCCCGACGCCCAGCCCGCAAGGAGGCCGAGGCCGCGGCCAAGGCGCGGGCCAAGCCGCCGCGCACCCGCAAGGAGCAGGCCGCGGCCCAGCGCGCCGACCAAGGGCGAGTCGAGCCAGCGGGTGCGCCAGGGCATGCGGAACGGCGAGGAGAAGTACCTCCTCGCCCCGCGACAAGGGGCCGGTCCGGCGCTTCATCCGCGACTTCGTGGACAGCCGGTTCAGCTTCGTCGAGCTGATCATCCCGCTGCTGGTGGTCACGATGGTGCTCGGCTACTCCGGCAACGACACGCTCGCCAGCTTCGGCAACGCCCTGCTGTTCGGCTCGATCCTGCTGGTGATCGTCGACATGCTGATGCTGCGGTTCCGGCTGCGCCGCCAGCTGGCCGCGCGGTTCCCCGACGAGTCGATCAAGGGCACGACCTACTACGCGGTCACCCGGGCGATGCAGATGAAGTTCATGCGGCTGCCCAAGCCGAAGGTGAAGATCGGTCAGGAGCTCCCCGAGCACTACCGATGAGCCGCCGGTGAGCGCCGATGACCTGGCTCGGGGATCGCCCTCGGTCTCCTCTCCGCGGCCGTCTTCGGCGTCGCCGCCGTCGTCCAGGCCCAGGCGGTCCGCGGCTTCGAGACCTCGCCCGACGGGCTGTGGGGCTTCGTCGCCCGCTCGGTCCGCGACGTCCGCACCATGCTCGTCGTCGCGGCGTACCTCGTCGGCTTCGTCCTGCACGCCGCCGCGATCTGGCTGCTCCCGCTCTACCTGGCCCAGGCCCTGGTCGCGATGTCGCTGCCGGTGACCGCGCTCGTCTCGCGCCGGGTCGAGGACGCGCTGCAGCCGCACGGGCTGGGTCGCGGTCGGCGTGGTCACGCTCGGGCTCGTGCTGCTCTCGCTCGGCGCCGGCGAGCCCGGCGAGGTGCAGACGACGCACGCCGTTCGTGGTCGCGCTCTGGGTCGGCGTCGCCGCCCTCGCGCTGGCCTCCATCGGCGGCCGCCACCTGCCCGGCGCCGCTGCTCGGGCTGCTGGCCGGTCTCGGGTACGCCGGCTCGGCGATCTCGGTCCGCGGCATCGGGACGCCCGTCGACGCGCGGTCGTGGTGCTCGCCGCGCTGGCCGTCCCGTCGTTCAGCCTCGTGGCGTTCTGGCTCTACTCGCTCGGCATGCACCGCGCCGCCGTGCCGTCGACCACGGCGGCGCTGATCGTCGCCCAGACGTTCGTGCCCGCCGCGGTCGGCGTCGCCCTCCTCGGCGACGGCGTCCGCGACGGCTGGTGGCCGGCGGTGGTCGCTCGGGCTGCTGCTCTCGACCGCCGGCGCCGCCGCGCTCGGGCTGGGCCGGTCAGAAGTCGCGCGTCTCCGGCGAGGCGTTGAACGACGCGTCGCGGTAGACGACGTCACCGAGCACCTCGTCGATCCTCTTCATCAGCTCGTCCTCGAGCGTCACCCCGGCGGCCTTGACGTTCTCGGTGACCTGCTCGGGGCGGCTGGCGCCGACGATCGCCGAGGAGACGTTGGGGTTCTGCAGCACCCACGCGACCGCGAGCTGGGCCAGGCTCAGCCCGGCCTCGTCGGCGATCGGCTGGAGCCTCTGCACCCGCTCGAGGACGTCGTCGCGCATCCAGCGGCTGATCATGTCCGCGCCGCCCTTGTCGTCGGTGGCGCGCGAGCCCTCGGGCGGCTGCTCTCCCGGCTTGTACTTGCCGGTGAGCGCGCCCTGGGCGATCGGCGACCAGACGATCTGGCCGATGCCGAGCTCCTCGCAGGTCGGGCACGACCTCCGCCTCGATCACCCGCCACAGCATGTTGTACTGCGGCTGGTTCGAGACCAGCGAGATGTGCAGCTCGCGGGCCAGCGCGTGCGCCCGCCGGATGTCCTCGGCCCGCCACTCCGAGACGCCGATGTAGAGCGCCTTGCCGGAGCGCACGACGTCGGCGAAGGCCTCCATCGTCTCCTCGAGCGGCGTCTCGTAGTCGTAGCGGTGCGCCTGGTAGAGGTCGACGTAGTCGGTGCCGAGCCGGCGCAGCGACCCGTCGATCGCGGTCAGGATGTGCTTGCGCGACAGCCCGTGGTCGTTGTGCCCGCCGGGCTGGTCGGCCAGAAGACCTTGGTGAAGATCTCCAGCCCGTCGCGCCGCTCCCCCGCCAGCGCCTTGCCGAGCACGCTCTCGGCCCTCGTGTCGGCGTACACGTCGGCGGTGTCGAAGGTCGTGATGCCCTCGTCGAGCGCCTGGCGCACGCAGGCGAGAGCGCCGCGTCCTCCTCGACCTGTGAGCCGTGGGTGAGCCAGTTGCCGTACGAGATGGCCGAGATCTTCAGGCCGCTCGAGCCGAGGTTGCGGATCTCCATGCCTCGGACCCTAGCGAGAGGCGCGTCACCCGCCGACGGTTGGACGGAGCCAAGTCGAGTTAGTGACGTGATTTGGTCTTGTTTTTCTCGGGAACCAGGAGTGATGCATGTCCGCGCACGCGAGCACCACCCCACCGACGCCGCGGAAGGTGGCGCTGGCCTCGGCAGTGGGGGCCACGATCGAGTGGTACGACTTCTTCCTCTACGGCACCGCCGCCGGCTGGTCTTCGACAAGCTCTTCTTCAACGGCCTCGACGGCCCAGTTCGCCGCGTTCGGCTCGTCAACGCTTGACCCGGCGGAGCCGGGCGCGCACCGCGCGCCTGGCCACCGGGCCGAGGTCCTCGACCACCTCGAGGAGGACGCCGAGGCGCTCCAGCGCGGTGACCGCGGCCGCGGCGCCGTCGGGGTCGACGCCGTCGTAGAGCTCCAGGCCGATGAACGCCGCACTGATCGCCCGAGCCAGCCCGTCGGCGTCGACGACGTCGGCGACCGGGCTCGGAGCCAGCACCCGCCGGACGACGGACTCGACCTCCGCGCGCCAGACGTCCATGGCGTGACGGGCCGCCCCGGCCAGCACCTCGTCGCGCTGGGCACCGGCCATCAGCTGCGCCATCAGCGCGACGTTGCCCTCCTCGCGCTCGCGCGCGTGCAGCCGCTCGCCGAGCGCGAGCAGCCCGGTCAGCGAGTCGACGGCCGCGAACTGCTCGCGGTAGTGGTCCAGGCTCGCCCCGGTGCGCGCGCGGGCGGCCGCCGCGACCAGCTCGCTGACGGTGCCGAAGTGGTAGAAGACCAGCGCCTGGTTGACCCCGGCCCGGGTGGCGACCGTGCGCGCGGACACGTGCGTGATGCCGTCCTCGACCAACGCCTCCTGGGCAGCCAGCAGCAGCTTGTCGCGGGTGCTCACACCGGCTGAGTCTTCCCGAACACCACGATCCGCCCGACCCCGGCGCCGATCGCCGCGCACATCACGAAGAAGACGACGGCGGCCAGGTCGAGGCCGAGCCCGAGACCCAGCCGCCAGAGCAGGGCACCCGCGCCGACCACGGCGGCGACCGCACCGGCCAGCCGGGCCTGCCAGACCCGCCGGACCGCGAGGCTGAGCAGCGCCAGGACCACGGCGGCCACCAAGCCGACGCAGATGCCGACGGCCGCGCCGGCGAAGCCGCCCAGGACGACCCCGGCGACGAGCGCTCCGACACCCGGGTCGGCCACCAGGAACTGCGCCGTGCCGACGACGACGCCCGCGAGGACGCCGCTGACCCCACCCGCGAGCCAGCCGCGCAGGAACGTCATGACCATCGGCCATCTCCCTCGATTTGAGCGACTGCTCAACACCGTAGCACCGCCTTGAGCAGTCGCTCAAATCCGGTGGCTGAGAGGATGGCGACCATGAGCAGCCCGGGTGCAGACGTCTCCGTGCGCGTGGCGTGGTCCGACGACGCCGCGGCCATCGCGCGGGTCCAGCTCCGGGCCTGGCCGACCATGTACGGCGACCTGCTGCCGCCCGAGGCCATCCCCGCAGGCCCCGAGGCCGAGCAGGCGGCGGCCGCGGCCTGGGCGGAGTCGCTGCGGAAGCCCGGCGACGCCCGCAACCGGGTGCTGGTCGCGCTCGAGCGCAACCGGGTGGTCGGGTTCGCGATCACCGGGCCGGCCACCGACCCCGACCGCGACCCGGTCGCCGACGCCGAGCTCGGCGAGCTGACCGTCGACCCCGACGAGCGTGGCAAGGGCCACGGCTCGCGGCTGCTCCAGGCGGCCGCGGACACGATGACGGCCGACCGGTTCGACCATGCGGTGACCTGGGTCGTCGCGGGCGACGACGCGCTCCTCGGCTTCCTGACCGGCGGCGGGTGGGCCGCGGACTCGGCCCACCGGGAGCTCGACCTCGACGGCTCCGGCGCCACCCGGGTCAAGCAGGTGCGGCTGCACACCCGGCTCACGTGACGGCACCGCCCACCGAGGACCGCCGTGCGATCGTCCGGGACAGCCTCGGCGTCGGCATCGCGACCGGGCTCTACGGCGTCTCGTTCGGAGCGGTCGCGGTCGTCTCGGGGCTCTCGGTGCTCCAGACGTGCGTGCTGTCGCTGCTGATGTTCACCGGCGCCTCGCAGTTCGCCCTGGTCGGCGTGCTGGCCGGCGGCGGCTCGGCGCTGTCGGCGTCGGCGACCGCCCTGCTGCTCGGCACCCGCAACACGCTCTACGGGTTGCGGATCGCGCCGCTCCTGGGCTTCCGTGCCGCCCAGCGGGTGGGGGCCGCGCACCTGCTCATCGACGAGTCGACCGCGATGTCGGTGAACCGGACCACGCGGACGGGTGCGCGGACGGGGTTCCTCGTCACCGGTGGCAGCATCTTCGTGCTCTGGAACCTCTTCACCCTCCTCGGCGCGATCGGCGGCGCCGCGATCGGCGACCCGCGGACCTACGGTCTCGACGCCGCGGTGGGTGGCGCGTTCCTCGCGCTGCTCTGGCCGCAGGTCAAGGACACCCGCAGCCGCGTGGTGGCCGTGCTCGCGGTCGCGGTCGCCCTCGGCGCGGTGCCGGTCGTCCCCGCCGGCGTACCGGTGCTCGCCGCCGGTGGCGTCGCCCTCCTCGTCGGGCTCCTCTGGAAGGACCCGGCGTGACCTGGGCGGCGATCGTGGTGGGTGGGGTCGGCTGCTACCTGCTCAAGCTGGCCGGCCTGTCGGTGCCCGAGCGGGTGCTCGAGCGCCCCGTCGTACGCCGGATCGCCGGGCTGATCCCCGTCGCCCTGCTCTCCGCGCTCGTCGCGGTCCAGGTCTTCAGCACCGGCCACCGGCTGGTGGTCGACGAGCGCGCCGCCGGGCTGGCTGCCGCCGTGGGCCTGCTGCTCCTGCGGGCGCCGTTCCTCGCTGTCGTCTTCGGCGCCGCGCTGACCGCCGGGCTGCTCCGGCTCCTGTAGCCGCAGAAGCCCGCACCGGAGAACCGGTGCGGGCCCCTCCGAGCGGCTGCCCGCGTCGTTTCCGTCCGACACGGACGGCCTCCCCTCGCGGGGCGGCTTGGCGCAGGCTGTCGACCGGTGTCGTCAGCCGACGCTGACGGCGCTCCAGGCGGCGGCCACGGTGTTGTAGTTGGCGGAGCCGGTGCCGTAGAGGTCGCGCGCGGCGTTCAGCGTCGCTGTCCGGGCCTGTGCGTAGGTCGTGCCCGACGTCATGTAGACCGTCAGCGCCCGGAACCAGATCTTCTGCGCGGCGTCCCGGCCGATGCCGGTGATCGTCGAGCCGTTGCAGGTCGGCGAGCTGTGCGCGACGCCGTTGATGGTCTTGGCGCCCGAGCCCTCGGCCAGCAGGTAGAAGAAGTGGTTGCCCACACCCGAGGAGTAGTGCACGTCGAGGCTCTTCGTGTTCGAGCTGTAGCAGTTCGGCGACGAGCCGTCCGCGATCGGGTTGTCCATGCGGCGGAAGCCCGCGTGGTTCTTGAGGTCGAACTCCTCCCCGATCAGGTAGTCGCCGGGGTCGTTGGTGTTGTTGGCGAAGAACTCCACCATGGTGCCGAAGATGTCCGAGGTGGCCTCGTTGAGGCCGCCGGACTCACCGGAGTAGGTCAGCCCCGCGGTGTTCTCGGTGACGCCGTGCGACATCTCGTGGCCGGCCACGTCGAGCGAGACGAGCGGGCCGTAGTTGACCCCGTCCCCGTCGCCGTAGGTCATCTTGGTGCCGTCCCAGAAGGCGTTGACGTAGTTCGAGCCGTAGTGGGTGCGGTTGTAGGACCCGGTCCCGTTGCCGAAGATGCCGTTCCGGCCGTGCACCTGGTTGTAGTAGTCCCAGGTCTCGTTGGTGCCGTACTGCGCGTCCACGCCGGCCGAGGCCCGGTTGCTCGTCGTGCCGTTGCCGAAGCTGGTGGTCGAGCTCGTGAACGTCGTGCCGGTCTGGCAGCCGCCGCCGAAGATCTGGCAGAAGATCGAGTCGGTCTTGTTGTTGAGGTCGGTCGTGTAGGTGTTGCCGCGGGTCGGGTCCTTGAGCTGGTACGTCGACCCGGACTGGGTGACCCTCAGCGGGACGGTGCCGCTGTAGAGGCTCTGGCCGGAGCCGTCGACGGTCTCGATGCTCTCCTCGCGGCGCAGCACCGCCCCGGTGCGCGCGTCGACGTACGACGTCATCCGGCTCGGCGTGCCGTCCGCGTACCGGCCGCCGGTGGTGACCGCCCAGGCCAGCCGCGGACGGTGGCCGATGGTGTCGACGACCAGGCGCGGGCTGCCCTTGGCCACGACACCGCGGACTGATGCCGCGGTGGCCGGGTCGGCCTCAGTGCCCGGGCCTTGGCCGTCGGCCTTGATCAGCCGCGGGCGGGTGCTCATCCGCAGCGGCGCGGTGAGCGTGCGGCTCACGCCGGCCCAGGCGCCGCTCGCGTCCTGGTGGACGACCAGGTCGCCGCCGAGGACGGGCAGGCCGCGGTAGGTGCGGTCCATCCGGACGTGCGTGGCGCCGGTGCGGTCGCGGACCGTGTCGGTCGCGCGGAACGACTGACCCGTGGTCAGCCGGAGCTCGGTCGAGTGCTGGCGCAGCGCCGTGACGGCGCCGGCGACGACCTTCTGGGAGTCGGTCCGGCCCGTGGCCCCGGACCCTGCGGAGGCGCTCGGAGCCTGTGCTCCGAGGACTCCGGCGGCCAGGAGCACCGCTGTGGCGGCGCCCCAGGCTCGAGTGGTTCGTTCGTGCATCTGGTCGACCTCTTCTTCCCGCACGCCCCGAGTCGGGCGAGTCGTGGTGCCGAGGCTTCCGCATGCGGCCGCCCCGGAGCAGCAACGGGCGTTGCCAGAAATCTGAACTGCACAAACCTGCAGAAGTTACGAGTCCCTCAGTCGAGGCCGAGCACGTGCTCCAGGCCGACGGTGAGGCCGGGCCGGTCGCCGATCGCGCGCAGCCCGGTGAGCACGCCGGGGGTGAACGACACCCGGTCCAGGGAGTCGTGCCGGATGGTGAGCGTCTCCCCGACCCCGCCCAGCACGACCTCCTGGTGGGCGACCAGGCCGCGGACCCGCAGCCCGTGCACGTGGATGCCGTCGACGGTGGCGCCGCGCGCGCCCTCGAGCCCGGTGCGTGGTCGCGTCGGGCACCGGCGGCAGTCCCGGCCTCGCGGCGGGCCGCCGCGATCAGCTCGGCCGTACGCCGCGCGGTGCCGGACGGCGCGTCCGCCTTGTCGGGGTGGTGCAGCTCGACCACCTCGACCGACTCGTAGAACGGCGCGGCCGCGGCGGCGAACCGCATCATCAGCACCGCACCGATGGAGAAGTTCGGGGCGACCAGGACGCCGACCTCGGGCGCGTCGGCCAGCCAGCCCTCCAGGGTGGCCAGCCGGTCCGCGTCGAAGCCGGTGGTGCCGACCACCGCGTGGACGCCGTGCCCGACGCAGAACTCGAGGTTGTCCATCACCGCGTCGGGGTGGGTGAAGTCGACGACCGCCTCGCGCGCCGGCCTCGACCAGCGACTCCAGCGCGTCGTCGACGTCGAGGGCCGCCACCAGCTCGAGGTCGTCGGCCGCGTCGACCGCGCGGCACACCTCGGTGCCGACCTTGCCCTGTGCACCGAGCACGCCGACCCGTCGTACCGCCGTCACGTCGCAAGAACCTACCGGGAGGGCGGCTGACCTGCGGCGGGGTGGTTTCGAGACGGCTCGCGCGTTGGCGAGCGAGCTCGCCCCCGCGCCGAGCCTCCTCCACCTCCTCGCTGACCGTTCGGCCCGGGCTCCGCCCGGCCCGACCGCGCTCGGATCTGGCAGGGTGGAGCCATGGCGGTGCAGACGATCCCGGCCCGGATCAGGTGGGCCGTGGACTTCATGGACGTCCAGCCGAACGACCACATCCTCGAGATCGGCTGCGGACCGGGCGCCGGCGCCGAGCTGATCTGCTCGCGCCTCGTGAGCGGCAAGCTGTTCGCCATCGACCGGTCCGAGTCCGGGGTCGACCGCACCCGGCGCCGCTGCGCGAAGTTCATCGAGGCCGGCCGGCTCACCGTCCGCCAGATCGACCTGGCCACGCTGCGGGTCCCCGTGAAGCGGCTGACCAAGGTCTTCGCCTTCAACGTCAACCTGTTCTGGGTGCGCGAGTGCGCCGACGAGGTGGCGCTGCTGCACGAGCGGGTGCTGCCGGGCGGCTCGGTCTACCTGTTCTACGACGCCTCCCGCCCCGAGCAGGTCCCGACCATGGTCGAGAAGTCCTCAGCCGCGCTGCAGCAGGCCGGGTTCCGGATCTCGGTGGTGGAGCAGAAGGCGCCCGCGGTCGTCGGGCATCATCGGGCAAGCGTTGAAGGATATTTCCTGAATCGCCCACACATCAGGCTATTTCCTGATGTATCCTGACTTCAGGTTTTTCCCTGGATCGCGGGAGGAGGTCGCCCCATGCGCGTCGCGGTGCTCACCGTCGACCAGCGCGGCTCCACCAGGACGGCCGCGCACCGACCGGGTCCCCGCCACCATCGCCGGCCTGGCCGAGTCGGGATGCACGCCGCCCTTCGAACGCACGGCGGGCGACGAGTTCCAGGGAGTCGCTCGCGACCCCGCCGTGCTCGCCGCGGTCGTCGAGCGGCTGCTGCGCGACGACGCCTGGAGCATCGGCATCGGCATCGGCGAGGTCGACGCAGCCCGCTGCCGGAGAGCACCCGGGCCGGTCGCGGGCCGGCCTACCGTCCACGCCCGGGAGGCGGTGACCGCGGCCAAGTCCGCGCCCTGGCGCCTGCGGGTGGTCGGCGACGACCCCGGCGTGCGGTCCCTCGAGACCACACTGTGGCTGTGGGCCGCACGTCCTGGGCCGGCGCACGTCGCGGGGCTGGGAGGTCGCCGACCTGGTCGACGCCGGCGCGTCGTACGACGAGGCCGCGAAGCGGCTCGGTATCACCCAGTCCGCGGTCAGCCAGCGCGCCCAGGCGGCCGGCATCGTCGAGGGCCGGCGGGCCCGCGAGCTGGTCACCGAGCTCGTCGGTGGTCTCCTGCAGGATCGAGGAGCGATGAACGCCGACAACACCACCCAGCTCGTGCTGGCCCTGCTCGGCGTCGCCCTGGTCGTCGGCGCCTCTCGGCTGGTCGCCGTACGGCCGGACGATCTGGTCCCCCGCTCGCCCTGCTCGCCCTGGCGGCCGCCGCCGTACGTCGCAGCGGTCGCCGACGAGCTCGAGCGACCGGGTCGCGGACGACGACCGTCCTGGTCGCCCTGGCCGGGCTGCTCGCGGTCGTCGGCGGCGGGCCGCTCACCACCCGCATCTTCGCGATCGTCGACCGGGCCGACCAGACCAGCCAGGCCAGCCGGCCAGCGAGCCCGGCCAGTCCGGCCGGCCCGACCGAGAGACCCTCGACGAGGCCGGCCGGGTGCTCCGGGGCGGCGCCTGGATCGGTGCGCTGGAGCGGCTCGCGGTCTTCGCCGGGCTCGCGGCCGGGTTCCCCGAGGGCGTCGCGGTGGTGCTGGCGCTCAAGGGCGTGGGCCGCTTCCCGGACCTCCGCGGCGGACGGCGGCAGCGGCGGCCGCAACCGAGCGGTTCATCATCGGCACCTTCGCCAGCGTGCTCTGGGCCGCGGCCTGCGCGGGCATGGTCGCGCTGGTGCTGCGCTGACCCAGCGCACACATGTGCGGTTCGCCTCACATCCCCCGGCGTGGTGCCGATCTGACGAGCACTCCCCCGGCCACGAACCGAGGGAGAGCCACGTCACCACCCCCGACGGTCACGGGCGAGAGAGGGCAGCCTGCATGCCCGTGTCCTCGAGCTCCCATGCCTTCGAGTCCCACTCCACGGCACAGTCCTCCTGCCGTACCCGTCAGCGGGTGCTAGACGGACCACGTGTCCTCGAGCGTCACGTGCGCAGGGTGCTGCGCCTGCGTGCCCGCCTCGGTGCGGGTGCCCACCGACATGCCCGGGAGGCTCCGGAGCCTCCGCGCACTGGGCAGCAGCCGCGACGTGAGCCGGTCCCACCCGCCGCTGTCGTGGAACACCGTGAAACCGCGCATGCGGGAGGTGTCGGCCACCCGGACTCGCATTCACCGCATCCCGCCGTGCCGGGTTACATTGACGGTCTCACTACGGGAACATAGAAACGAACAGGGGAACCAACCAATATGCAGAAAGTCATCAAGGGCGGAGCTGCACTCGCCGCTGCCGCCCTGGCCGTCGGCGTCGCCGCCGCACCGGCCACCGCCGCCGTCAAGCCCGTGCGTCAGGCCGACTTCATCCCGGCCCTGTCCGACACCCGCGCCACGGGGCACGTCGACTTCCTGCGGGAGGGTGTACACATCTGGACCGAGGGCGCGACCCCCACCGACAAGGTTGCCGAGTACTTCGCCTACGGCCCAACCCTGCCCGCCACCGGCAACCTCGAGTGGCTGGGCTCAGACGCGGACCTGACCCACCAGCCCGGTGTGCAGCTCGTCTTCGACTTCGACCAGACCACCGGCAACGGCAACGACTTCAACATCCTCGTGGGTGAAGAGGTCTACGGCGTCGACGGCTCCGGCAACTACACCGACTGGTGGCTGACCAATGCCTCGTCGGCAGACGCCAAGGCGGTCGCGCCGTCCACCACTGGTGGCTCCGGCTCCGCGTGGCACGGCACCCTCGGTCAGTGGGCCGCTGCGCTGCCGTCCGAGAGGGTCGTCGCCGCTGGCTTCTCGCTCGGCTCCGGCGTGCAGGGCAACGGCACCATCCGCGCGATCAACCTCGGTGCGGACTCCTACGAGTTCACCGACACCCCGGCCACGGTCACCCCACCCGCCGCGACCAAGGTCGACGTGACCGGCGACGTCGTGGTCAAGCACCCGGGCCGCAAGGTCAAGCTCAAGTTCACGAGCAACCCGACTCCGGCCGGCTCCGCCGAGGGTGCTGCCCTCGTGTGGAAGGTCAAGGTCGACGGCAAGGCCGTCCCGGGCGGCAAGATCACGCAGGGGGCCGGCGAGACCGACAAGTGGTCGATCCGCTTCCCCGACGGGAAGAAGCACAAGGTGCAGATCTACAAGAACGGCACCAAGGTCCAGACCGTCAAGGTCGCGGCCAAGTAGCACCGCACCACCTGAACACGCTGGCCCGGGGGCGCATGAAGCCTCCGGGCCAGCGTCATTTCTGGACCTACTAGAGCGGCGTTACCTCGTAGTCCGGAACCGTCGCTCTGAGGTCACGCGGAACGTGAGGACTCCCGACCCCGCCTCCTGCCCCGTCAGGTCACGGTGCTGAGGGGAGCCGCCGTCGAGAGCCGGGCCTGCATCCACCCGCAACCGCCGCCCCAGTCCGCTAGGCGGGCATGGTGGAAGTGGCTGGTGATGAGGATGTCGGAGTCGCCGACGGGCTGCTTGCCAGCGGCTTGCCCCTTGAACCAGTTGAAGACCTTGACCTCGGGATTGCCGGCTCCCTTGTCGGCGATGTGCCCGTGCGTGGTCCCCAGCACCCAGCTCTCGACCTCCACCGGCGGCCGGCCTTCTTGAGCTGGCGCACACATCGTGGGCAACTACGCCGCCCGCCTGCTCGGCCGCGAGGACGTGCGGCTGCTCACCGACGTGGTCAAGCGCAACCACCCCGTCGTCGTCGAGGAGCTCACGCCGAGCCAGCTCAGCCTGGGCCAGGTCCAGCAGGTCCTCCAGGCGCTTCTCGAGGAGGGCGTCTCCATCCGCGACCTCGTGCGCATCTACGAGGCGCTGTCGCTGCGGGCCGCGGTGACCAAGGACCACGACGTGCTGGTCGAGGCGGCGCGGAACGCGCTCGGCCCGGCCATCGTGGCACCGCACGTCCACGACGGCGTCGTCCATGTGATCACCTTCGAGCCGGGGCTCGAGCGGCGGATGCTCGAGGCCATGCGGCCCAGCGAGGAGGGGCCGGTGCTCGTCCTCGACCCCCTCCTCGGACAGCGGGTGATCAGCACGCTGGCCCAGCTGCTGATCGACGCGGAACCGCAACGTGCGACCCGTCCTCGCGTGCGCGCCGCAGATCCGGCTCGCGGTCCGCCGGATGGTGCGGCCGGCCATCGAGCGGCTGCCCGTGCTGTCGTACCACGAGCTCTCGGGCAGCGCCCAGGTCCGGTCGGTCGGCGTCATCAGCGCCGACCCGATGGTCGCGGCGGCCTCGGCATGAGGCTCGCGTCCGGCACCGTGCTCGGCCTCGCGGCCGTGGTCTCCTCCCCCGCGCTCTGGCAGGGGCTGAACGGCGAGCTCGCCCTCGACGTCACGCTCACCCGCTACCTGGTCGCCGTGCTCGTCGTCTGGGTGGCCCTGTCGGTCGTCGCGGCCCTGGTCGGCGACGCACCGCAGCCCAGGGCGGAGGAGGCGGTGCCCCCGCCGGGCGGCGAGGACCCCTCAGTCCCCGGGACGCTGCGCTGACCGAGGCAGGGTGACCCGCACGGTCGTGCCCTGACCGGGCGCGCTCTCCAGCGGCGATGGTGCCGGAGTGGGCGTCGACGATCCCCTTGGCGATCGAGAGGCCGAGCCCGGCTCCGTCGACCTGCCGCACGATCGCTCCCGGGGCGCGGTACATCCGGTCGAAGATCCTGGCCCGCTCGGCCTCGGTCACGCCGATGCCGGTGTCGACCACGGTGAGCAGCGCGTCCGAGCGGTCGGCGCCCACGACGACGCGGACGACGCCCCCGGGCGGGCTGAACTTGCAGGAGTTCACGACGAGGTTCTCCAGCAGCCGGGTCAGCCGGTCGGCGTCGCCGCGCACGACCACGGACTCCTGCACCTCGTGGGTGACCTGGAGCCCCGCCCCGCGCGCGAAGACCTGGTGGTCCTCCACGACCTGGGCGGCCAGCACGCCCAGGTCGACCGGCTCGAACTGCATCCGGGCGCGGTCCTCGTCGACGAACGAGACCGCGAGCAGGTCGTTGACCAGCCGCAGCTCGCGGTGGGCGTTGCGGGCCACGACGTCGAGGAGCCGGCGGGCCTGGGGTCCGAGCTCGGACTCGTCGAGCTCGTGGAGCAGCTCGAGGTAGCCCACGATCGAGGTCAGGGGCGTCCGGAGCTCGTGGGAGATGTTCGCGATGAGCTCGTCGCGCATCCGGTCGGCCTCCTGCTCGAGCCGGAGCCGGGCGCTGATGTCTCGCAGGAAGACCGTGACCTGGCCGTCCATCCCGTCCAGGGGTACGACGGTCACCTCGACCGGCAGCGTGTGGCCGTTGCGGTGCCGCGCCACCGTCGTCGGGACCAGCTGCTGCGCCGTCCCGCGCCGGAGATCGGCGAGGTTCCAGTCGGGGACCAGCGTGCGCACGTGCTGGCCGACCAGCTCCTCGCGCCGGTGGCCGAAGACCTCGGCCACCCGCTCGTTGGCGAACCGGAGCGCTCCCGAGCCGTCGACGACGACGGTGGGGTCCGGAGCGGCGTCCAGGAGACGGCCGACGCGCTCGCTGTCGAGCGTCGTCAACCAGTCCACGGGGTCAAGACTAGGCTGACCCGCCCGGTCTCGTGGCGCTCCGGACACGCGGGTCGTGGCTCTACGCGGGTCCGACGACGGCCAGGATCTCCGGCTTGCCGAACACCTGGGCCGCGACGTCACGGACCTGGTCGAGGCTCACCGCGTCGATGCGGTCCATGACCTCGTCGATGCCGAGCAGCTCGTCGTGGACGAGCTCGGCCTTGCCGATCCGCGACATCCGCGAGCCGGAGTCCTCGAGGCCGAGGACCAGTCCCCCACGGAGCTGGCCCTTGCCGCGGGCCAGCTCCTCGTCGGTGATGCCGTGCGCGGCGACCCGCGAGAGCTCGGTGCGGACCACCGCCAGCACCTCGTCGAGCTTGTTCGGGAGGCAGCCGACCGAGACCCCGACCAGGCCGGAGTCGGCGTGGTGGCTGGCGAAGGAGAAGACCGAGTAGGCCAGCCCGCGGCGCTCGCGGACCTCCTGGAACAGCCGGGACGACGTACCGCCGCCGAGCGCGGTGTTGAGCACGCCGAGCGGGAACCGGCGGTCGTCGTTGCGGTGCACGCCCTCCATGCCGAGCACCACGTTCACCTGCTCGAAGGGGCGGGTCGCCTCGACCACCCCCGGGTGCACACGCACCCGCTTGGCGCCGTGGCGCGGCGCCACCGGCGCCTCGTCGCGCTTGAGCCAGTCCCGGCGGCCGAACGACGCGCGGACCAGCCGCACGACCTCGGCGTGGTCGAGTCCGCCGGCGGCGGCCACGACCATGTTCGCGGGCCGGTAGTGGCGCTGGTAGAAGCGCGCGACCTGCGCGCGGCTGAGCGCCTCGATCGAGCCGACGGTGCCGGCGATCGGGCGGCCGAGCGGCGAGGTGGGCCCGTAGGCCTGCTCGGCGAAGAGGTTGTGGACGACGTCGTCGGGGTCGTCGTCGTGCATCGCGATCTCGTCGAGGATCACGTCGCGCTCGGCCTCGACGTCCTCGGGGGTGAGCAGCGAGGAGGTGATCATGTCGCCGAGCACGTCGACCGCGAGCGGGAGGTCCTCGTCGAGGACCCGCGCGTGGAAGCAGGTGTACTCCTTGGCGGTGAAGGCATTGAACTCACCGCCGACCGCGTCGAGCGCGATCGAGATGTCGAGCGCCGAGCGCTCGCTGGTGCCCTTGAACAGCAGGTGCTCGAGGAAGTGCGAGCAGCCGTGCAGGGTCGAGGACTCATCGCGCGAGCCGACCCCGACCCACACGCCGATGCTCGCGGAGCGGACGCCGGCCAGCTGCTCGGTGATGACCCGGAGCCCGCCGGGCAGGACGGTACGCCGGACGCGTGAGGTCACGCGTCCGGCGCCGTCCGTCTCGGTCTGCAGCGTGCGGGTCGAGCCGCGCCGCGGACTGGTGTGAGGGGTCAGGGTCAGGCCTCGACGGTCTCTGACTCCGAGTCCTCGGCGTCGGCCGCACCGTCGCTGTCACCCTCGACGACCGGGACCAGCGAGAGCTTGCCGCGGTCGTCGATCTCGGCGATCTGGACCTGGATCTTCTGGCCCACGCTGACGACGTCCTCGACGTTCTCGACCCGCTTGCCGCCGGCCAGCGGACGCAGCTTGCTGATGTGCAGCAGGCCGTCCTTGCCCGGGAGCAGCGAGACGAAGGCGCCGAAGTTGGTCGTCTTCACGACGGTGCCGAGGTAGCGCTCGCCGACCTCGGGCATCGTCGGGTTGGCGATCGCGTTGATCGCGGAGCGAGCGGCCTCGGCCGAGTCGCCGCTGGTGGCACCGATGTAGATGGTGCCGTCGTCCTCGATGGAGATCGAGGCGCCGGTGTCGTCCTGGATCTGGTTGATGACCTTGCCCTTGGGACCGATCACCTCGCCGATCTTGTCGACCGGGATGTTGATGCTGATGATCCGCGGCGCGGTCGGCGACATCTCCTCGGGCTCGTCGATGGCCTCGGCCATGACGTCGAGGATCGTCATCCGGGCGTCCCGGGCCTGCTGCAGCGCCTGCGCGAGCACCTCGGCGGGGATGCCGTCGAGCTTGGTGTCGAGCTGGAGCGCGGTGACGAACTGCCGGGTGCCGGCGACCTTGAAGTCCATGTCGCCGAAGGCATCCTCGGCGCCGAGGATGTCGGTCAGCGCGACGTACTGGGTCTGGCCGTCGAGCTCGCCGGACACCAGGCCCATGGCGATGCCGGCGACCGGCGCCTTGAGCGGCACGCCGGCCTGCAGCAGCGACAGGGTCGAGGCGCAGACCGAGCCCATCGAGGTGGAGCCGTTGGAGCCCATGGCCTCGGAGAGCTGGCGGATCGCGTAGGGGAACTCCTCGCGGGTCGGCAGCACCGGCAGCAGGGCGCGGCGAGCCAGCGCACCGTGGCCGACCTCGCGGCGCTTCGGCGAGCCGACCCGGCCGGTCTCACCGGTCGAGAACGGCGGGAAGACGTACTTGTGCATGTAGCGGCGGTGCTTCTCCGGGGAGAGCGTGTCGAGCTGCTGCTCCATCTTGAGCATGTCGAGGGTGGTGACGCCGAGGATCTGGGTCTCGCCGCGCTCGAACAGTGCCGAGCCGTGCACCCGGGGCAGGACGCCGACCTCGGCGTGCAGCGGCCGGATGTCGGCCAGGCCGCGGCCGTCGATGCGGACCTTGTCGCGCAGGATGCTCTCCCGCACGAGGCCCTTGTTGACCGAGCGGAACGCCGCGCCGATCTCCTTCTCGCGGCCCTCGAACTGCTCGCCGAGCTGGGCCAGCACCTGGTCCTTGAGCTCGTCGGTCCGGTCGTTGCGCTCGGTCTTGTCGGCGATCTTCATCGCGGCGGCGAGGTCGTCCTTGATGGCCGACTCGACCGCGGCGAACACGTCGTCCTCGTAGTCGAGGAAGACCGGGAAGTCCTGAACCGGCTTGGCGGCCTGCTTGGCCAGCTCGCTCTGCGCCTCGCAGAGCTGCTTGATGAACGGCTTGGCGGCGTCGAGGCCGCTGGCCACGACCTCCTCGGTCGGCGCCTGGACGCCACCCTCGACGAGGGTGAAGGCCTGCTCGGTGGCCTCGGCCTCGACCATCATGATCGCGACGTCACCGGTCTCGGTGACCCGGCCCGCGACCACCATGTCGAAGACGGCGTCCTCGAGCTGGGTGTGCGTCGGGAAGGCCACCCAGGTGCCCTCGATGAGGCCGACGCGGACGCCGCCGACCGGGCCGGAGAACGGCAGGCCGGAGAGCTGGGTGGACATCGACGCGGCGTTGATCGCCAGGACGTCGTAGGGGGCGTCGGGGTTGAGCGCCAGGACGGTGATGACGACCTGGACCTCGTTGCGCAGCCCCTTCTTGAAGGTCGGGCGCAGCGGGCGGTCGATGAGGCGGCAGGTGAGGATCGCGTCCTCGCCCGGGCGGCCCTCGGAACGGAAGAACGAGCCCGGGATCTTGCCCGCGGCGTACATCCGCTCCTCGACGTCGATGGTGAGGGGGAAGAAGTCGAACTGGTCCTTGGGGTGCTTCCCGGCCGTGGTGGCCGAGAGCAGCATCGTGTCGTCGTCGAGGTAGGCAGTGACGGCGCCGGCCGCCTGCCGGGCCAGCAGCCCGGTCTCGAACTTGATCGTGCGCTGTGCCGTAGGAGCCGTTGTCGAGCACGGTCTCCACGGCGGAGATCACGGGCTCGAAGGAGTTCTCACTCAAGGGGTGTACCTGTCTGTCGCGGAGCGATCCGCAGCGTCCCGCATGCCCAGTGGTCGAGGCCGGTCTTCGATCGAGGCCCGCAGAGCGGTGCGCCGCGAGGGGCGAGTTCTGAGAGCCACTACCGAGGACCGGGCCAGAACGGCGGGTCGCTCCTGGTGTGGTGATTCTGTCGTCTGTTCTGTTGTGAAATGTAGCGGAGGACCCGCACCAGCGGGTCCTCCGGGAGGTCAGCGGCGCAGGCCGAGGCGCTCGATGATCGACGCGGTAGCGCTCGATGTCGGTCTTGCTCAGGTAGTTGAGCAGCCGGCGGCGCTGGCCGACCAGCAGCAGCAGGCCGCGCCGGCTGTGGTGGTCGTGCTTGTGCTGCTTCAGGTGCTCGGTGAGGTGCGCGATGCGGTGGCTGAGCAGCGCGATCTGCACCTCGGGGGAACCGGTGTCGCCCTCGGTCGTGGCGTACTCGGCGATGATCTTGCTTCTTGGTCTCCGCGTCGGTTCCGACTGACATGCGGGCTCCTTCGGTTCTCTCGTCTGCGCGGCGCGCCGGGGCCTGTCCACCCGGGCACTCTGGATCCGCGGCCGTTGCACGGCGGGTTCAACAGTGTCACGTCGCCCTCGCGGGCAACCGATGAAGAGTAACAGCGCGCTCGACGGGCGCCCAAAACGTCAGGAGACCGTGATCGGGTGCTTCACCACCGCGTCGAAGAAGTACCCGTTGTCGTTGTACGGCGACACCAGGGGCTGGCGGCGACCCTGCGCGTCGGTGGCGCGGGCGAGGAGCACGTGCGCACCGCGCCTGGGGTGGCGCCACTCCACCGAGAACCGCGACCAGCCGTGGCCGCGGACCGTGGAGACCCCGGCGCCGTGGCCGTCCTCGTCGACGAGGTCCGCCCGCTGCCAGCTCGCGCCGCCGTCCAGGCTCACGTCGACCTTCCGGATCGGCGCCGCGCCGCTCCAGGCCCGGCCCGTGAGCGTGCGGCTGCGCCCGGCAGGGAGGGTGGCCCCCAGCGGGCAGCTCCCAGGCCGAGCGGACCGGGTTGACCGTCAGGGGCGGCTCGGTGGCCGAGTAGGTCGGCGCCGGTCATCCGGTACCACTTGGTGTTCCAGGGCGAGTACAGCTCCGAGCGGGAGACCTCCAGCGACCCGAGCCACTTGATCGAGCCGATCCCGACCCAGCCCGGCAGCACCAGCCGGACCGGGTAGCCGTGGTCGGGCAGCAGGTCGGCGCCGTTCGCGCCCCAGGCGAGGACGGCGTCCTTGAGGGCCTTGTAGACCGGGAACGGCCGCCGGACCGAGCCGTAGTTGACGCCCCCGGTGACGTACTCCGAGTCGAGCCCGGTCGCCTGGATCGACACCGCCTCCTCGGACGAGGCCGACCGCCTTGAGCACGTCGCGCAGCCGGACGCCCTCCCACAGCACGGTGCCGACGGCGCCGAGGGTCCAGGCCGTGCCCGGCGGCCGCCTTGCCCTGCTGGGTGCCGTAGAAGCTGCGGCCGTTGCCGGTGCACTCGTGCACCGACAGCACCGTCGTCCGCGGCATCCGGCGCAGGTCGCGCCAGGTCAGGCTGAGAGCCTCGCCGGCCGTCCGGGGCGTGGCCAGCCCGTCGCCGAAGACCCGCAGCCGCCACGTGCTGCGGTCGATCATCGGCGTGGCGGTGTGGTTGCGCACGAACAGCCGTCCCTGCCCCGTCAGGTAGCGGCGTGGGTCCACCGAGTCCCAGCGCATCTCGGCGTTCGTCCCGAAGTCGACGAACCGGTCAGGCGGCGTGGGCTTGCGGATCGCCGGGTACGCCGCCCCGGCCTCGGGCGCCAGGCCGGTGGTCGCGGCCAGCGCACCGCCGGCGATGGAGGCACCCACGACGGTGCGGCGGGTCACGGCCGAATGGGGCAGGCGGGTCATGGTCGGAGCATAACAAGAGTTAGTTGCTGCACTTTGTGTTGTTGATCCCAGCGTGGCGCCCGCGGCCTCGCCCACCCCGCGCGTCGTCCGTAGATTGCAGCCCGTGGAGACCGCGCCCGCGCCGGCGATGGACCCGCCGGAGGGCACCCCCCCGGCGAGCCGGCGCGGTCTGCGCCGGGCGGGCCCGGTCGTCGGCGCGCTGGTGGGGCTGGCCGCCGCGGCGTGGGCGGCCGGCGCCCTGCTCGCCGGCGACGACGTGCCCGCCGGCACCTCGGTGGCGGGCGTGGACATCGGCGGGCTGAGTGAGGACGAGGCCACCGCGCGGCTCGAGCAGGAGCTGGGCGAGCTGGCCGGGGCCGACGTCGTGGTCACCGTGCACGGCCGGGAGCGCCAGGTGGCTCCCGAGGAGGCCGGGCTCTCCGTCGACTACGCCGCCACCGCGGCCGAGGCCGGGGCGGGCGGCCGCTGGAACCCGGGCTGGCTGTGGGACCGCCTCGCCGGCGGCGACGACGTCGCACCAGTGGTCGCGGTCGACGAGGAGGCGCTGGCCGGCTACCTCGACGGGCTCGACGAGGACGTCAGCACCGAGCCCGTCGACGGGGCGATCGCGTTCAAGCCCCAGGGCATCCGCGTCACCGACCCGGTCGTGGGCGAGGCGCTGGACCGCGACGCCGCGCGCACGGCCCTCGTGGCGGCGTACCTCGCCGACGACGGCACGGCCGAGCTCGACCTCACCCAGACCCAGCCGGACATCGATGCCGACGACGTGGCCGAGGCGCGGTCCGGGTTCGCCGAGCCAGCGATGTCCGCGCCGGTCACCCTCCGCTTCGGCGAGTCGTCGGTGGTGCTCAAGCCGCGGCAGTACGCACGGGCCCTGCGGCTCGTCGCCGAGGACGGGGCGCTGGTCCCCGAGCTGCGCCCGAAGGCGCTGGCCCGGCAGCTCTCCGGGCTGGTGGCCGAGGACGGTGCTGCGCCGGTCGACGCCGAGGTCCGGCTCCTCGCGGGCAAGCCGCGGGTCGTCCCGGCCAAGCCCGGCGTCACGTTCGACCAGGCCGAGGTGGACGCCGAGTTCCTCGACCTCGTGGTCCGGCCCGACGGCGAGCGGGTGATGGAGGTCCCGGCCCAGGTGGTCGAGCCGGAGTTCACCACCGAGGACGCCGAGGCGCTCGCCATCACCGAGCAGGTCTCGGAGTTCACGACGTACTTCCCCTACGCGGCGTACCGCAACACCAACATCGGCCGGGCCGCCGAGCTCATCGACGGCACGATCGTGGCGCCCGGCGAGACGTTCTCGCTCAACGGCACCGTCGGTGAACGGACCGCGGAGAACGGGTTCACCAAGGGCTTCATCATCAGCAACGGCATCTTCAAGGAGGACCTCGGCGGCGGGGTCTCGCAGATGGCGACCACGACGTTCAACGCGGCCTTCTTCGCGGGCATGACCGATGTCGAGCACAAGCCGCACTCGTTCTACATCGACCGCTACCCCGTCGGCCGGGAGGCGACGGTGGCCTGGCCGACCGTCGACATGCGGTTCCGCAACGACACGCCGTACGGCGTCCTGGTCCACGCCCACCTCACGCCCAGCACCCCTTCGGCGCAGGGCGTCGTGACCGTGCGGCTGTTCTCCACGAAGTACTGGGACATCACCACCGAGACCGGCTCCCGCCACAACTTCACCTCCCCCGCGACCCGGACCCTCGACACCCCCGACTGCTACCCGAACACCGGGTACGGCGGCTTCGACATCGACATCTGGCGCTACTGGCGCCGCGTCGGCTCCGACGAGGTCGAGCGCACCGAGAAGATGCACACCACCTACATCCCGTCGGACACGGTGATCTGCAAGCCACCCGGGTCGCTGCCCGACTGACCTCGCGGGTCATCGTCGGCCGTCCGCGGCGCGTGGGAGCATCGCCGCATGGGCCTGCTCACCGAGGACCCGGTGCCGCCGGGCTTCACCGGGACGCGGATCGGCGTCTGCAACCTGTGCGAGGCGATCTGCGGGATCGAGCTGACGCTCACCGACGGTGCAGGTGA
Organism: uncultured Actinomycetota bacterium; assembly: GCA_963791175.1. Lineage (GTDB taxonomy): Bacteria > Actinomycetota > Actinomycetes > Propionibacteriales > Nocardioidaceae > Nocardioides. The sequence continues at coordinate 1,254,776 of CAWBRC010000001.1, read as the reverse complement.
CCGGGATCCGGGGCAACGAGGCGGACCCGCTCTCCCGCGGCTACATCTGCCCCAAGGGCGTCTCGATGGCCGACGTGTACGCCGACCCCGACCGGCTGCGTCGTCCCGTGCGCCGCGTCGGCACGACGCGCTGGGAGGAGCTCGGCTGGGACGAGGCGTTCGACCTCGTGGCCGACCGGCTCGCCGCCACCATCGCGGAGCACGGCGCGGACGCGGTCGGCGTCTACCTCGGCAACCCGAACGCGCACTCGCTCGGGTTCCAGACCCACGGCGTGCCGTTCGTGAAGAGCCTGCGCACGCACAACCGCTTCAGCGCCTCGACGGTCGACCAGATCCCCCACCAGTTCGTGGCCTGGCAGCTGTTCGGCCACCAGCTGCTGCTGCCGATCCCCGACCTCGACCGCACCGACTTCTTCCTGGTGCTCGGCGCCAACCCGATGGCCTCCAACGGCTCGCTCATGACCGTGCCCGACTTCCCGCAGCGGGTCCGCGACCTCAAGGCCCGTGGCGGCCGGATGGTCGTGCTCGACCCTCGGCGGACCGAGACCGCCAAGGTCGCGACCGAGCACCACTTCGTGCGGCCGGGCTCCGACGCCGCCGTCCTGCTGGCGCATGGTGCAGGTGCTGTTCGAGGAGGGGCTCACCACTCCCCCGGCGTACGTCGACCACGTCGAGCGGGTCCGCGAGCTGGTCGCCGACTTCACGCCCGAGCGCGCCGAGCGTGCCAGCGGGGTGCCCGCCGAGACGTGCGCGCGCTGGCCCGCGACTTCGCCGCGGCCGACCGCGCCGCGGCGTACGGCCGGATGGGCCTGTCGACCCAGGGCTTCGGCTCGGTGTGCCAGTGGGCGATCCACCTGCTCAACCTGCTGACCGGCAACTTCGACCGCGAGGGTGGCGTGCTGTTCCCCGAGCCGGCGGTCGACATCGTCGGCCGGCGCATCGTCGGGCCCGGCCACCACGACGTGTGGCGCAGCCGGGTCCGTCAGGTGCCGGAGTTCGCCGGCGAGCTCCCGGCGGCCACGATGATGCGAGGAGATCGACCACGCCGGGCGAGGGCCGGCTCCGGTCGATGGTCACGATCGCCGGCAACCCGGTCCTCTCCACGCCCGATGGCCGCGGCCTCGCGGCCGCGCTGGAGGGCCTCGACTTCATGGTCGCGATCGACATCTACCTCAACGAGACGACCCGGCACGCCGACGTGATCCTGCCGCCGACCACGGCGCTCGAGCGCGACCAGTACGACCTGGTCTTCCACGGCTTCGCGGTCCGCAACACCGCGCGCTTCACGCCGGCGCGTGTTCGCGCGGCCCGACGACGCCCGGCACGACTGGGAGATCTTCGGCGCGCTCGCCGAGCGGGTGCAGGCCAGGCTCGGGGCCGGGCTCAAGGACCGGCTGGCCACCAAGGCGCGGTTCGCGGCCGAGCCCGGCCACGATCATCGCCGGGCTGCTCAGGACCGGCGGCCGGACGTCGATGCGGGCGCTGCGCAAGGCGCCCGAGGGGGTCGACCTCGGCCCGCTGCGCCCGACCATGCCGGAGCGGCTGCAGACCGACGACAAGCGGATCGACCTGGCGCCCGAGCTCGTGGTCGCCGACCTCGACCGCGTCCGCACGGCGGTCGACGCCGGGCTGCCGGTCGGCCGGGGCGAGCTGCTGCTCATCGGCCGTCGGCACAAGCAGGACTGCAACTCCTGGCTGCACAACACCGAGCGGCTCACCCGTGGGCGGCCCCGGCACCACCTGCTCATGCACCCCGACGACCTCGCGGACCGCGGCATCGAGGACGGCTCGGTGGTCCGGGTCAGCTCACGCGTCGGCACCGTGGACGTCGAGGTCAGCGGCGCCGACGACATGATGCCGGGTGTCGTCTCGCTGCCGCACGGCTACGGCCACCAGGTCGCCGGCACCCGGATGCGGCACGCCGCGACCGTGGTCGGGGTCTCGATCAACGACCTCACCGACCCCGAGCGGCTGGACGTCAGCGGGAACGCCGCGCTGAACGGCGTTCCCGTGACGGTCCAACCTGTCTGAGCCCTACCGGTCGGACACCACCCTCAGACGCGGACGACGTCGAGGACCGCGAGCACGTCGTCCGGTGTCGTGGCGGCCCGCAGCCGGGCCACGGCCTCCGCGTCGGTGAACGTCTCGGCGATCCGCGACAGCAGAGCGAGGTGGTCGTCGCCCGCCCCGGCGATGCCGAGCACGAACTCCGCGGGCTTGCCGTTCCAGTCGATCGGCTGGTCGTAGCGGACGAACGAGATGCCGGTGTGCCGGATCAGCCCCTTGGCCTCGTTGGTGCCGTGCGGGATGGCCAGGCTGTTGCCCATCGCGGTGGACACCGACCGCTCCCGCTCGTGCATCGCGTCGACGTACGTCGGGTCGACGGCGCCGGCGCCGACCAGCAGCTGCCCGGCCTCGGTGATCGCGGCGTCCCGGTCCCTCGCCGCACCGCCGAGCACGATCGAGCCGCGGGCGAGCACCTCGCCCGACGCCTCGGCCGGGGCCGCCGCGGCCACCGGGGCGGCCGCACCGCCGGCGGCGGACTGGTCGATCAGCTCGACGATCTCGTCGTACCGCGGGCTGCCCATGAAGTTGTCCACCGAGACCTGGATCGCCGACGGGGTCCGTTCCCTGGCCCGCTCGGTGAGGTCCTGGTGGGTGACCACGAGGTCGTAGTCGTCACGCAGGTTGGAGATCGCCTTGTTGACGACCGTGACCTCGGGGTGCCCGGCCTGCTGGATCTTCTTGCGCAGCACCGAGGCGCCCATCGCCGAGGAGCCCATGCCCGCGTCGCAGGCGAAGACGATCGAGCGGATCTGCCCGGTCCGGCCGCTGGCCAGCACCGAGGAGGCCATCGACTTCTTGCCCTTCATCGCCTCCATGGAGGCGGTGGCGGCGCCGAGGTCGCCCTCGTCCTCGCTGCGGTCCATCTTGAGCAGGAAGCTCGCGACCAGGAAGCAGACCGCGGCGGAGAAGAGCACCGAGCAGGTCACGCCCACCAGGCTCGACGCCGGCGCCTGGAGCCAGACCGCGATGATCGAGCCCGGCGCGGCCGGCGCCCGGAGGCCGGAGTCGAAGAGGACGTTGGTGGCCACGCCGGTCATGCCGCCGAGGATCACGGCGATGATCAGCTTGGGCTTCATCAGCACGTACGGGAAGTAGATCTCGTGGATGCCGCCCAGGAACTGGATGACCATGGCGCCGGGCGCCGAGGCCTTGGCGAAGCCCTTGCCGAAGACCGCGAAGGCCAGCAGCAGCCCGAAGCCGGGGCCGGGGTTGGCCTCCACCAGGAACAGCAGCGAGTGGCCCTGCTCGGCGGCCTCGGTGGTGCCGAGGGGCGTGAACACGCCGTGGTTGATCGCGTTGTTGAGGAAGAGCACCTTGGCCGGCTCGACGAAGATCGAGGTGAGCGGCATCAGGTGGTTGTCGACGAGGAAGTTCACGACGTTCTCCGCGCCCTTGGAGAACTGTTCGACGAACGGTCCCGCCACGGCGTAGCCGACGATCGCGAGGACCATGCCCCAGATGCCGGCGGCGAAGTTGTTGACGAGCATCTCGAAGCCGGGCCGGATCTTGCCCTCCCAGACCTCGTCCCACTTGCGCATCGACCAGCCGCCGAGCGGTCCCATGATCATCGCGCCGAGGAACATCGGCACGTCCGCACCGGCGATGGCGCCGAACGTGGCGATCGCGCCGACCACGCCACCGCGGATGTTGTCCTCGCCGTAGGCCATCCGGCCGCCGGTGTACCCGATGAGGATCGGCAGCAGGAACCGGATCATCGGGCCGACGATCCCGTCGTGCTGGCCGTCCCAGCCGCCGAGCGAGGAGATGAAGCCGTAGTCGTACTGCCCGGCCTCGAGGCCGGGGGCGAAGCCGAAGATCTTGTCGCCGACCAGCGTGATCCAGCCGCTCTGGATGAAGAGGGCGGTGATGAAGCCCCACGCGATGAAGGCGCCGATGTTGGGCAGGACCATGTTGGACAGGAAGGTGCCGAACTGCTGCACCCGGACGCGGGCCCCGCGTGCGGGGCGCTGGAGCTGTGGCGGTCGAGGCCATCTGGTTTCCCTCTCGTAACCCAAGGACGTGACGCGCGTCACGGCCGCGTTGCCGCCAGTCTGCACACAATCGGACACGTTGCCAAGCATCCGGGCACAATTTCTTGCCCGTTGATGTGGTCTTTTCGCCGGAGCCGCACTAGCGTCACGAGGGCAGCCACCCGTGCCGGGCCGCCGGGCCGGCCCGCCGACCCCCCGAAAGGAACCCCGCCGCCATGAAGGCACTGCGCTTCTACGCTCCCGAGGACGTCCGGCTCGAGGAGGTGGACGAGCCGAGCTGCGGCCCGGACGAGGTCAAGCTGCGGGTGCGCAACTGCTCGACGTGCGGCACCGACGTGAAGATCTTCCACAACGGGCACCAGAACCTCACTCCCCCGCGGACCATCGGCCACGAGATCGCCGGCGAGGTGGTCGAGGTCGGCGCCGACGTCAACGCGACGTACGGCACGAACTGGCAGGTCGGCGACCGCGCCCAGGTCATCGCCGCCGTCCCCTGCGGTGAGTGCTACGAGTGCCGGAAGGGCTGGATGGCGGTCTGCCAGAACCAGACCTCGATGGGCTACCAGTACGACGGCGGCTTCGCCGAGTACATGATCGTGCCGCGCCAGGTGCTCAAGGTCGACGGCCTCAACCGGATCCCCGACAACGTCGGGTACGACGAGGCCTCGGCCGCCGAGCCGTTCGCCTGCGCGATCAACGCCCAGGAGCTGCTCGGCATCGAGCCGGGCGACAGCGTCGTCGTCTTCGGCGCCGGCCCGATCGGCTGCATGCACATCCGGATCGCCCGGGGCGTGCACCAGGCCGGCCCGGTCTACCTCGTCGACGTCAACGCCGAGCGGCTGAAGATGTCGGCCGACGCGGTCCAGCCCGACGAGACCATCGACGGCTCCGAGGTGGACGTCGTCGAGCGGGTCATGGAGCTCACCGGCGGCCGCGGCGCCGACATCGTCATCACCGCCACCGCCGCCAACATCACCCAGGAGCAGGCCATCTCGATGGCCGCCCGCAACGGCCGGATCTCGTTCTTCGGCGGGCTGCCCAAGACCGACCCGTTCATCAAGTGCGACTCGAACCTCGTCCACTACCGCCAGCTGCACATCCACGGCGCCAACGGCTCCGCGCCCGAGCACAACAAGCGCGCCCTGGAGTACATCTCCACCGGCCAGGTCCCCGTCAAGGACCTCATCACCCGCCACGTCCCGCTGGACGACGTCCTCGACGCGTTCTCGATCGTGAAGAACGGCGAGGCGATCAAGGTGACCGTCGAGCCGTAGCCCTGCCCGCGGCGGGTCTTGCGTCATACGTCCCGAGCAAGCGGGGGCTCTGTCCGCATGACCTACCCGGCCGAGCGCAAGTTTCAACGGATAACCGGTGAAACCGACACCGTCAGGCGCCCCCGACGACGGCCCGCACGGCGTCCCGCCCCGCCATCGGGTCCGCGGCGGCGAGGGCGGCCGCGGCGGCGGCCGCGCAGGTCTCGGTGCTGACGGCGGAGAGCTGCGCGCCGACCGCGCGGACGGCGGCCGCCGGCCATCGACAACGAGGTGATGCCCATGCCGACAAGGGCGACCGCGAGCAGCGGGTCGGCGGCGGCCTCGCCGCAGACGCCGACGGGCTTGTCGACGCGCTGGCCGGCGACCGCGGTGGTGGCGATCAGCTGCAGGACCGCGGGCTGCCAGGGGTCGGTGAGGTAGGCCAGGTCGGAGGCGAGGCGGTCGGCGGCCATCGTGTACTGGGTCAGGTCGTTGGTCCCGATCGACAGGAAGTCGACGACCTCGAGCATCCGGTCCGCGAGCAGCGCGGCGCTCGGCACCTCGACCATCACGCCGGCCTTGAGGCCGCGCTCGCGCACCTGCGCGGCGAAGTCGCGCGGCCTCGGCGACCGTGGCGACCATGGGCGCCATCACCCAGGTCTCGGTGCCGCTGGCCCGGGCGGCGGCCGCGATCCCGTCGAGCTGCCGCTCGAGCAGGCCGGGGTTGTGGACCGCCAGCCGCAGCCCGCGTACGCCGAGCGCTGGGTTCTCCTCGTCCTCCAGCGTGGCGAACGCGATCGGCTTGTCGGAGCCTGCGTCGAGGGTCCGGACGACGACGTACCGGCCCTGGCCCGCGAACGCGTCCAGCACCTCGCCGTAGATCGCGGCCTGCTCGTCCACCGTCGGCTCGTCGCGGCGGTCGAGGAAGCAGAGCTCGGTGCGGAACAGCCCGACGCCCTCGACCGGCGCGCCGGCGGAGGAGCGGGCGGAGTCACCGTCGGCGACGTTCGCGAGCAGCTTGATCCGGACGCCGTCGGTCGTCTCGGCAGGGCCGGTCCACGAGTCGAGGGCGGCGCGGGCTGCGCGGTCCGCGTCGACGCGGCGCCGGGCGTCCTCGGCGTCGACGGCAGGGTCGACGGTGCCGGCCGTGCCGTCGACCAGTACGCCGGCGCCGGCCGCCAGCCCGAGGGCACCGGCCACGCCGACCACGCACGGGATGCCGAGCTGGCGCGCGATGATCGCGGTGTGGCTGGTGGCCCCGCCCTTCTCGGTCACCAGGGCCACGACGAGTCGCGGGTCGAGGCCGGCGGTGTCGGCCGGCGCCAGGTCGGCGGCCACGAGCACCGAGGGCACGTCGGGCCGGGCCACGCCGGGCTCGGGCTCACCCACGAGCCGGGCCACGAGGCGGCGCTCGATGTCGAGCAGGTCGGTCGCCCGCTCGGCCATCAGGCCGCCCATCGCGGTGAAGACGTCGACGAACTGGCCGACGCCCTCGTGCACGGCGTCGAGCAGCCCGGCGCCGCCCTCGACGCGGGTCGCCACCGCCTGGCGCAGCCCCTTGTCGCGGGCCAGCCCGGCACTGGCGGTCAGCACCTCGGTCGCCGCGCCGCTGGCGCCGGCCGCCTTGGCCGCGAAGCCGTCGGCCACCGCCTCCGCGGCGACGTCGTAGGCCGCCAGCGCGGACTCGGTGTCGGCGTGCCCGCCATCGCCGTACGCCGCCACCGCTGCGGGCGAGACCTCCTGCGCCACCAGGACCGACGGGCCCGTAGGCGAGCCCCGGCACGACCGGCGTGCCCCGCAACGCGCCGTCGGGGACGAGTGGACCGGCGGGCGGTGCAGACGTGACCATGGCCACATCCAAGACCACGGACTCCTTGACAGTCAACACATTCGGGACTAAAACAACATACTCACAGATCCCCACCGACGCGGTCGGCGGGCTGCGGTGGAGTCAGGAGCGCAATGTACGCCGAGGAGCGGCACCAGGCCATCGCCGAGCTGGTCGCCAGCCGCGGCCGGGTGGCGGTGACCGAGCTGGCGTCCCACTTCGACGTGACCACCGAGACGGTGCGTCGCGACCTGTCCCAGCTCGAGCGGCTCAAGCTGCTGCGGCGGGTCCACGGCGGCGCGGTCTCGATGCGCTCGGTCACGATGCTCGAGGCCCAGCTCCCCGACCGCGACCACGCGCAGGCCGCCGAGAAGGAGCGGATCGCCCGGGCCGCGGTGACGCTGCTGCCCGAGGGCGGCTGCACGCTGCTGCTCGACGCCGGGAGCACGACGATCCGGCTGGCCGGACTGCTCCCGCCGACCGACCAGTGGACGGTGATCACCCACGCCGTCCCGATCGCGGCTCTGCTGGCTCCGCTCCCCCACGTCGAGCTGCACCTGCTGCCCGGCCGGGTCCGGCCGGCCACCCAGGCGGCGGTCGGGCACGCGACCGTCGAGGCGATCCGGCAGCTTCCGCGCCGACCTCGCCTTCGTCGGCACCAACGGCATCTCGGTCCGGCACGGCCTGTCCACCCCGGACCCCGAGGAGGCCGCCACCAAGCGCGCCCTGATCGAGAGCGCGGAGCAAGGTGGTCGCGCTGACCGACGCCACCAAGGTCGGCCAGGAGCGGACCGTGCGGTTCGCGGACGCTCGAGGACGTCGACGTCCTGGTGACCGACGACAGCATCGAGGCCGCGGACGTGAAGGCGTTCGAGGCCGCCGGACTGGAGGTGGTCCGGACGTGACCGCGCGGGCCGATCGTCACGCTGACGGCGAACCCGAGCTTCGACCGTACGGTCGCGCTGCCCGGACCCCTGGAGCGCGGCGCGGTGGTGCGCGTCGAGGCGATGACCTCGCAGGCCGGCGGCAAGGGCGTGAACATCTCCCGGGCCGCGGTCGGCGCCGGGCTCGGCACGGTCGCGGTGCTGCCCGCCCTGGCCGACGACCCGTTCGTCCACGAGCTCGAGGTCGCCGGCATCGACTGCCGGACCTCGAGGCCCGCCGGCGCCATCCGGGTGAACCTCACGCTCACCGAGCCCGACGGCACGACGACCAAGCTCAACGGACCCGGAGCGACCGTGGACTCGGCCCACCTCGAGGACCTGGCCGGACACGCTGGTCCGGACCGCCGAGGGCGGCGCCTGGACGGTGCTCGCCGGGTCGCTGCCGCCCGGCGCACCGGCCGGCTTCTACGCCGAGCTGGTCGCCCGGCTGCGCGGGGTGAGCCGGGTCGCGGTCGACACCAGCGAGGGGCCTCTGGCCGCGCTGGTCGACCGGCTCCCCGAGGCCGCACCCGACCTGCTCAAGCCGAACGCCGAGGAGCTCGCCTCGGTCACCGGCGCCGACGCCGGCCGGCTCGAGACCGACCCGGGCGTGGCGGCCAAGGCCGCGCGCACCCTGGTCGACCGCGGCGTCCGCGCGGTGCTCGCCACTCTCGGCGGCCACGGTGCCGTGCTGGTCGACGCCGACGGCGCGTGGCACGCGCCCGCACCGCCGACCACGGTGGTGAGCACGGTCGGGGCCGGCGACTGCACGCTGTTCGGCTACCTGCTGGCCGAGCAGCGCGGCCTCCCCGCGCCCGACCGGCTGGCGCTGGCCGTCGCCTACGGCAGCGCCGCCGCCGGGCTGCCCGGCACCACGATCCCCGGCCCCGCCGACCTGCACCCCGAGCGCGTCGCCATCCAGAGCCTCGTCGCGACCAGCTCCACCTGACCCCGCCCACCCCCACCCCCACACCTCACCGAGGAGAACGCATGCCCAGCAAGTCCGTCATCGTCGGCTCGTCCGTCGGCCTGCACGCCCGGCCCGCCGCCCTCATCGCCGAGGCCGCCGGCGGCCTCGGGAGCACGGTGACGATCAACGGCGTCGACGCCAGCTCCTCGCTGATGATCATGACCCTGGGCGCGAAGTGCGGCGACACGGTCGAGGTGGCCGGGGACGACGAGGCCGCCGTCGACCAGATCGCCGGGATGGTCGAACAGGACCTGGACGCGGACTGACGTGCGCGTTGACCGAACGTTCGTCCGTCGGACGAACGTTCGGTCAACGTGAACAGGGTTACCGCCCGGCCAGCTCGTACGCCGGCTCGGCCTCGACCACCCGCTCCCCCATCGGACGGGGCCGACGGGTCGGCCACCAGACCCGGTCACCGAGCAGGCAGAGGATCGCCGGCAGCATCACCAGCCGGATCAGCGTCGCGTCCAGCAGGATCGCGCCCGAGAGCGCCGACGCCCATCATCTTCATCTCGAGCATCGACAGCGTCGCGAAGATCGAGAACACCGAGACCATCACCGCCGCGGCGCTGGTCACGACGCCGGCGGTGTCGGCGACGCCCTGCCGGACCGCGAGCCGGGTCGGCAGGCCCCGCTGGACGTGCTCGCGCACCCGGCTCAGCACGAAGACGTGGTAGTCCATCGACAGCCCGACCAGGACCACCAGCACGAACAGCGGCAGCCAGTCGATGATGAAGCCCGGGCTGCTGAAGTCGAGCGCGCCCTCGAACCAGCCGTGCTGGAAGACCAGCGTCATCAGCCCGAAGGCGACGCCGACCGAGGCCAGGTTCAGCCCCGCCGAGATCAGCGCGATCGGCAGCGCTGCGGAAGGTCACGCCCATGATCAGCAGGGTCAGCAGCAGCACGAAGCCGATCACCAGCGGCAGCCGCGACTGCTCGCGCTCGACGAAGTCCAGCGACTCCGCGGCGTCACCGCCGACGGCGTACTCGACGCCCGAGCCCGTCCAGCGCGGCGGCGCCAGCTCGGAGCGGACCTCCTTGATGGCGCGTGTCGACCCGGTCGTCGGACTCGTCGAACGGCATGGCCAGGGTGAGCACCGAGACGGTGCCGTCGGCCGAGACCTCGACCGGCGTGCCGGACGGGCGGAACAGCGGCGACTCCTCGGCCGCGGACTCGACCTCGGCCAGCGCGGCGGCGACCTCGTCCTGCTGGCCGGCCGTGGCCCGCACGACCAGGTCGGCGGTCGTGCCCTCGGACGGGAAGGCCGCGCTGAGGTCCTGCATCGTCTGCGCCTCGGGGATCGAGGTCGGCAGGGTCTCGAGGTTGGCGCTGTGCGTCTTCATGCCGAGCGCCGGGATCGGCGAGCAGCACCACGACCACGGTGGCCAGGGCCAGCGAGACCAGCGGGTGCTGCACGACCGGGCCGAGCACCCGGCCGCTGATCGAACCGCGACGCGTCCGGCGCGAGCACCCGGTGCAGCAACGGCACGCGGGGGCGGTCCACCCAGCGACCGAGCTTCGAGAGCAGCGCCGGCAGCACGGTGATCGAGCCGAGCACGGCCACCGCGACGACGATGATCGAGCCGACGGCGAGCGAGTTGAACGTCGAGTCGCCGATCACGAACAGCCCGGCCATCGAGCAGATCACCGCGCGCACCGGACACCAGGATCGAGTGCCCGGAGGTCTGGGCCGCGATCTCGACGGCGTCGCGGGTGGAGTGGCCCTTGGCCCGCTCCTCGCGCTCGCGCTTGAGGTAGAACAGCGAGTAGTCGACGCCGACGGCCATGCCGATCAGCACGATCATGCTCGTCACGGTGGAGTCCGCGTGGATCAGGTGCGAGACCGGCGCCAGGATGCCGACGGTGGCGGCGACGCTGGTGCCGGCGAGCAGCACCGGGATGCCCGGCGGCGATGAGCGCGCCGAAGGCCAGCAGCATCAGGATCAGCGTGATCGGCAGGCTGAGCGTCTCGGCCGAGGACAGGTCGTCGGCGACCCGGTCGTCGATGGCGGCGTCGAGGCTCACGTCGCCGGACTCGCGGACCTCGAGCTGCGGGAAGTCGGCCTGCACGGCCTCGGTGACGTCCTGCAGGGCCGACGACGTCCGTCTTGGTCGCGGGCCAGCTGGACCGAGACGAGGTACGCCGTCCCGTCCGGGCTGGCCTGGGGCTCGGCGACCTCGTCGACCGCGGGCAGCGTCGGTCATGCCGGCGACGACGGCGGCGGCGGCCTGCTGGGCCGAGCGCCTGGTCGAGCGTGCTCGCCGGACCTGGGCCGGTGATCAGCACCTGCTCGGTGTCGGGCTCGTCGAAGCCGGCGGAGGAGACCATCGCGTCGGCGCGACCGGACTCGCCGAGCCGGTAGTCGGCGTCGGTGGTCTCCTGGGTCGGGATCATCGTGGCCAGTCCGACGGCGAAGGCGACGAACGCGACCCAGCCGAGGATCGCGCGCCATGGGTGGAGAGCGCACCAGCGAGCGGTGCGGTGGGCGAAGGAGGAGAGCGGGTTCGTCATGGCTCCAGCCTTCGACCGTGAGCGGCTCCGGGTCAGGGGTGGCAGGACCCGACCCGTGGTGGTGCTGGCACCACTGTCCGGACCGCGCGGCTCGGAGAGGATGGAGCCGTGACCGACTCCCCCGCCCCGACGACCGCAGGAGCGCGACCAGCCCGGGCCGCCTCCTGCTCACCGGGTACGCCGCCGAGCAGGTGCTCTGGATGGTGCCGCTGCTCCTCGGCCTCGTGCTCTTCGTGGTCGGCGGGCTGCTGGTGATCGTCTGGGTCGGCATCGCTGCTCGTGATCGCCGCCGTACCCGCTGATCCGGCTGATCGCCAACCGGCAGCGGCACATCGCCGGCCGCGTGCTCGGCGTCGACCTGCCGCCGCCGTACCGGCCGATCGCCGGAGGGCGGCCCGCTGGTCCGGCTGCGCATCGTGCTCGCCGACCCGATGACCTGGCGCGACCTGGTCTGGATCCTCTGGGCGATCACCTTCGGCTGGGCGATCTCGCTGCTCGTCGTGGTGCTGCTGCTGGCGGTCGTGACCGTCTTCTTCTGGTGGTTCGGCACGCTACCCGCTGCTGTGGATGCGCTCGCAGGTCGACCGGGCGCTGCTCACCTACGGCAGCACCGAGTCCCTCGAGCGCCGGGTCGAGGTGCTGACCCGCAGCCGGGCCGCGGCCGTCGACCACTCCGCGGCCGAGCTGCGCCGGCTCGAGCGCGACCTGCACGACGGGACCCAGGCCCGGCTGGTCGCGGTGTCGATGAGCCTGGGCATGGCCGAGGAGCTGTTCGAGACCGACCCGGAGGCGGCCCGCCGTACCGTCAGCGAGGCGCGCGCCGCGACCAGCGCGGCGATCGCCGACCTGCGCTCGGTGGTGCGCGGCATCCACCCGCCGGTGCTCGCCGACCGGGGCCTCGACGGCGCGATCCGGGCGCTGGCCCTCGACATGGCGGTGCCGGTCGAGGTGATCGGGCGGCCTGCCCGGCCGGCCGCCCGCGCCGATCGAGTCGGCGGTCTACTTCGCGGTCGCCGAGTGCCTGGCCAACTCCGCCAAGCACGCCGGCCACCACCAGGCCTGGGTCGAGCTGGCCCACGAGCGACGGGCCTGCTCCGGGTCGTGGTCGGCGACGACGGCCGGGGCGGCGCCGACGTCGACGCCGGGCACCGGGATGCGGGGGGTGATGCGACGGCTGGCCGCCTTCGACGGCACGATGTCGGTGTCCAGCCCCGACGGGGGCCCCACGATCGTCACCCTGGAGGTGCCGTGCGTCCTCGCGCTCGTCCTCGCCGAGGACAACGCCCTCCTCCGCGCCGGCCTGATCCAGCTGCTCGAGAGCGTCCGGGTTCGTCGTCGCCCGCGCCGTCGACAACGCGGTCGAGCTCGACGTCGCGCTGGCCGACCCGGACGTGGACGGCGCCGTCCTCGACGTCCGGATGCCGCCGACGTTCACCGACGAGGGGCTGCGCGCGGCGATCGCGGTGCGCGGCGCAGCGGCCGGGCTTCCCGGTGCTGGTGCTCTCGCAGTACGTCGAGCAGCTCTACGCCCGCGAGCTGCTGGCCAGCGGCGCAGGGCGCGGTCGGCTACCTGCTCAAGGACCGGGTCTCCGACGTGCGGCAGTTCGTCGACGGCGTCCGCCAGGTGCTGGACGGCGGCACCGTGCTCGACCCCGAGGTGGTCGCCACGGTGATGGCCCGGCAGCGCGACGAGCCGCTGGACCGGCTCACCGCGCGGGAGCAGGAGGTGCTCGCCCTCATGGCCGAGGGCCGGTCCAACGCCTCGATCGGCGCCACCCTCCACGTGACCGAGAAGGCCGTGGCCAAGCACATCAACAGCATCTTCGCCAAGCTCGACCTGCCGGTCGACCTCGAGGTCAACCGGCGGGTGCAGGCGGTGCTGGCCTACCTGCGCCTGTGACGTGCTGTCGGTGACCCCGGGTCTGGCCGGTCCTGCAGGTCGCGGTAGACCGCGCGGACCCCGACGGCCCGCTCGAGCTCGCGCAGGATCTCGGTGAAGAACTGCTGGCGGTACGTCGCGTCGGTGATCGCGTACACGGTGAAGTAGAGGCCGCTGAACGAGCCGAGGAAGATCGCCACCTTGAGCAGCTGCACGCTGACCAGGTGCCCGACGAGGTAGGTCGGCGCCGTGCCGATCCAGCTCTCGATGACGTCCTCGTCGATCGCCACGGCCCCGAAGACGACGAAGAAGAGTCGACACCGCGATCGCGAGCAGGAAGACCTGCACCGCCTGCGCGACGACCAGCGCGAGCACGAGGTTGGCCTTCTCGAGCCCGACGACCCGGGAGTCGACGTCGAGCTGGTCACCGCGCTCGGCGAGGGCCCGCGCGTCGTCCTCGACCGGGGTGCCGCCGCAGGCGCTGACCACCGCCGCCACGTCGTCCAGGTCGTCGACGTCGTCGAGCTCCTCGCCCAGCCGGGAGACCAGGAAGAAGACGGCGGCCAGCCCGAAGAACAGCACCGAACCGCCGAGCACGCCCGGGCTCAGCGCGTCGGCGACCTGCCAGACCTCGGTGTTGATGAACAGGAAGGTGATGAAGAGCAGCAGCATCGGCAGGGCCCGGGTGGCCAGCGGCACCAGCAGCCCGAGGCTGCCGAGGGCCCGGCCGCCGGCCCAGCGCGCGATCGTCCCGGTCTTGAGGGCGCGGAGCGCGTACACCGCGACGACGACCAGCCCGACCGTGGCGCCCGTCGTGAAGCCGTTGGCGCCCTCGTCACCGCTGGTCGCCAGCGCGACGACGGCCCCGGCCACCACCCCGAGGACCAGCGCGACGGCCAGCACGACGATCACGCGCGACCGGCGCAGCCGCCGGCGCACGTCGGCCCGGAGGTCGTCGACGAAGTAGGGCAGCCCGTGCTCGAGGAACCACGCCTCCGCCCGGGCGCGGGCGTCGGTCCGGAGCGGCACGCGGGCACAGTAGCCGGTCAGATCGGTCGACCAGATGCATACCAGTTTCTGCGCGACGGGTGTCAACCTGATCGGTACTCATGCGTCCTATCCCCTGACGACCGAGCGATGGGAGCCGAGATGGCGCAGAAGGAGGAGCAGGCGGAGCCTCTTCGCCTCCCATCCTCTCCACGTGCCGCGGTGAGCGAGCTCTTCCACACCCACTACCGACGCCTCGTCGGGCTGGCCGGCCTCATGGTCGACGACCGCGAGACCGCGGAGGAGATCGTCCAGGACTCCTTCGAGGCGCTCTACCGCCGCTGGTCGCGGTTGCGGGACCCGCACGCCGCGATCGCGTACCTCAACCGGAGCGTGGTCAACGGATCACGGTCCAGGGTCCGCCGTCAGGTGACCGCGCGGGCGTTCACGTTGCCCGCGGCCGGTGTCGAGCCCTCCGCCGAGACCGGCGGGATCGAGATCAGCCGACGACACGACCTGATCGCCGCGGTGCGTCACCTGCCCCGAAGGCAGCGCGAAGTGGTGGTGCTGCGGTACTTCCTTGACCTCTCCGAGGTCGAGATCGCGGACTGGCTCGGCGTCAGCACGGGCTCAGTGAAGCGACATGCCTCCCGAGCCACCGACACCCTGCGCAAGCGGATGGAGGCATGGGCATGACCGAGTTCGAACTCGCCCTCGCCAGTGCGCTGCGCGACGAAGCCAAGGAGATCTCCATGAGCACCGACCAGCAGAGCGCGGCGGAAGAGCTGCGCACCCGGCTCGACAACAGCGATCGACGACGACACGTCTGGTACACCGGCGCTGCCGCCGCGGCGGTTGTCGTGGGCTTGATCCTCTGGGCCGTGCTCGCCCGGTCCTCCGGACAGCCCGACAGCGCGAAGGTTGCCGACGATCCGTCTTCGGCACCGACGATCCCTTACTCGGCATCGGCCCTGAACCCGCGAGTCAACGTGGAACTGCCGTCCTGGACGGAGGACGCGAGCCATGACGGGAGCGTCGCCGGCGTCGCTAGATTCGATGAGGGGGGCTGCGCAGGGCTGAACGGCGCATCGCCCTGCGCTGCGGACCAGGACCTCAAACTGCGGTTGGTCTCGGTGCACTACTTCTTCGGCACGGGCGACAGCGTCGTCACGCATGACCCGTCGTACGCCGCCTACCTGGCTCATCTCGACGGGTTGGAGCCAGATGGCATCGCCACGATCTCCGACCGGTCAGACGTCGAGGTCGGGGGCCGGCCGGGGACGGTGATGTCCCTGTCGGTGCTGCTCGATGCGCCGGGGGCGCTCGCGTGTGCGAGGGAGAGCGACCCGGCGGTCGACTGCATGCCGCTCCTCGAGGGCCGGGGAGCCCGGATCGCGGTGGTCGACCAGGGGGCAGGCACCCCGCCGACTGTCTTCTACCTCTCGCTCAACGGCGACGCGACCGACCGTGCCGAGCGGTTCGCGGAGTTCGACACGATGCTCGCCAGCGCGACGTTCAGCTGAGGATCTCGCTGGCCCGGACGACATCGTCGGCCATCTGCGCGACGAGTTTGTCGACCGACTCGAAGGCGACCATCCCGCGCAGCCGGTCGACGAACGAGACCTCGACCTCGACGTCGTAGAGCTCGAGGTCGGTGCGGTCGAGCACGTAGCTCTCGACCCGGCGGTCGCGCACGCCGTCGAAGGTCGGGTTGGTGCCGACGCTGATCGCGGCCGGGTAGGTCTCCCCGGTGTCCAGGCGGCGCAGCCAGCCGGCGTACACGCCGTCGGCGGGCGCGGCGGTCATGCCGTCGGTGGGCACGTTGGCGGTCGGGAAGCCCAGGTCGCGGCCGCGCTGGTCGCCGCGCACCACGACCCCGCGCACGGCGTACGGGCGGCCGAGCGCCTCGGCGGCACCGGCCACGTCGCCGGCGGCCAGGCAGGTGCGGACGTACGTCGACGACCAGACCATCGGGCCGCCGTCGAGCGGGATCCCCTCGGCGTCGTACCCGTGCTCGCGGCCGAAGGCCTGCGAGCGTGGCCACGTCGCCGGCGGCCTTGCTGCCGAACCGGAAGTTGGCCCCGACGACGACGACCGCGGCGTGCACCGTGTCGACCAGGACCCGCTGGGCGAACTCGTCGGGCGTCCAGGACGCCATGTCGCGGTCGAAGGGCAGCGCCAGCACGTGGTCGGCGCCGGCCTCGGCCAGCAGCTCGGCGCGGCGCTCGACGGTGGTCAGCTGGGTCGGCGCGTGCTCGGGCCGGAGCACCGCCATCGGGTGCGGGTCGAAGGTCACCGCCACCACCGGCAGGCCGCGCTCGTCGGCCAGCTCCCGGGCGCGCGCCAGCACGTGCGGTGGCCGAGGTGCACCCCGTCGAAGTTGCCGATCACCACGACCGTCGGACCGAGGTCGGCCGGGACGTCGGCGAGCGAGCGCCAGATCTGCACGCGCGGCACTCTAGTTCACACGAACACCGCGACCGGACGGGCGCTCCCGTCGCGCGGCTCGTAGAGGGCCAGGAACACACCGTCGGGCGCGAACAGCGCGGTCAGCCCGGCCAGCTCGACGTCGAGCGCCCGACCGACCCGGACGTCGCCCGCCGCGGCCTCGTCGAGGTCCAGCGACGGGAACGCCGCGCGGGCGGCGTCGGCGATCGGCAGGACGGCGAACTGCTCGGCCAGCTGGTCGAGGGTGCGGGCGACGTCGAGGCCGTACGGGCCCGACGGCGGTGCGCCGCAGCGCGGTCAGGTGACCTCCGACGCCAGCCGGGCGCCGGCGTCGCGGGCGATCGCCCGCACGTAGGTGCCGCTGGAGCAGCGCAGCGAGACGTCGACGTCGACGACCTCGTCGTGGCGGCGGACGTCGTGCACCACCAGCTCGTGGACGGTGACCGGACGCGGCTCGAGCGCGACCTCCTCGCCGTCCGGACCCGCTGCGTAGGCGCGCTTGCCGTCCACCTTGATCGCCGAGACCGCGGTCGGCACCTGGAGCAGGTCGCCGACGAACTCGGCCGAGCGTCGCGCGGACCGCCGCCTCGTCGAGGCCGCCGGCGGAGGCGGTCGACACGACCTCTCCCTCGGCGTCGTCGGTGGTGGTCGCGACGCCGAGCCGCACCGTGGCGTCGTACGCCTTCTCGGTGAGCATCAGGTGCCCGAGCAGCCGGGTGGCGCGGTCGACGCCGAGCACGAGGACACCGGTAGCCATCGGGTCGAGGGTCCCGGCGTGGCCGACCTTGCGGGTGCCGGCCAGCCGCCGGACCCGGGCGACCACGTCGTGCGAGGTGATCCCGGCCGGCTTGTCGACGACGACCAGCCCGGACTCAGTCATCCTCGTCGAGGTCCTCGTCGAGGTCGTCCTCGCGACGACCTCGCGGGGCTTCTTGTAGGGGTCCTCGTCGCCGGCGTACGCCGCGACGCGCCGGGCCGCGACCTCCTCGTCGAGGGCGCGGGCCTTGGCCAGCACCTCGTCGAGGTGGCGCGCCGTCTCGGGCAGCGCGTCGGCCACGAACGTCCAGCGACGGCGTGTGCCGCATCCCGAGCTGCTTGCCGACCTCGGAGCGGATCAGCCCCTTGGCCGACTCCAGCGCGGCCGCGGTGGCGGCCAGCGCCGCCTCTGTCGCTCGCTCGCACCGGGCGCACCGGCCAGCACCGTGTAGAAGATCGTCGCGTGCTGGGTGTCGCCGGTGACCCGCACGTCGGTGATCGTCACGAACCCGAGCCGCGGGTCCTTGAGCCGCCGCTCGAGCATCTCGGCGACGATCTCCTGGATCCGGTCGGCGATCTTCCTGACCCGTGGGCTGCCATGTCTCCTGCTCTCCCGGTCCAGTTTCACCGGCTAGGCGGCGAAACTGGACGTTCGCCGCTGGAACTTCTGCGGCCAAGGGGCGTTTCACCGGCCAGCCGGTGAAACCGCCTCCGCCTCGCTCCGCGACTCAGCCGCGCGGGATCTCGCGCATCTCGAAGGCCTCCACGACGTCGCCTTCCTTGATGTCCTGGAAGTTGCGCAGCACCAGACCGCACTCGAAGCCCTCGCGGACCTCGGTCGACGTCGTCCTTCTCGCGCGCAGCGAGGCCAGGTCGAGGTTGTCGGCCACGACGGCGCCGTCGCGGATGACCCGCACCTTCGCGTTGCGACGGATGACGCCGCTGGTGACCATGCAGCCGGCGATGTTGCCGAGCTTGGACGAGCGGAAGATCGCGCGGATCTCCGCCTGGCCCAGGGTCGACTCCTCGAACTCCGGCTTGAGCATGCCCTTGAGGGCCGCCTCGATCTCCTCGATCGCCTGGTAGATGACCGAGTAGTACCGGATCTCGACGCCCTCGCGGTCCGCCAGCTCCGTCGCCTTGCCCTGCGGGCGGACGTTGAAGCCGATGATGATCGCGTCGGAGGCCGCGGCCAGGTCGACGTTGGTCTCGGTGATCGCACCGACACCGCGGTCGATGACGCGGATGCCCACCTCGTCGCCGACGTCGATCTGCGACAGGGCGTCCTCGAGCGCCTCGACCGAGCCGGACACGTCGCCCTTGAGGATGAGGTTGAGCTCCTGGCTCGCGCCCTTCTCCATGGAGGCCATGAAGTCCTCGAGGGTACGGCGCACGCGGCGCTTGGCCTGCATGGCCGCCCGCTCGCGGGACTCGCGCTTCTCGGCGATCTGGCGGGCCATCCGGTCGTCCTCGACGACGATGAACGTCTGGCCGGCACCGGGCACCGCGGTCAGACCGAGCACCATCGCCGGACGACCCGGGTCGGCCTCCTCGATGTTCTCGCCGTGCTCGTCGAGCATCGCCCGCACCCGGCCGTGGCCGGCGCCGGCGACGATCGAGTCGCCCACGCGCAGCGTGCCGCGCTGGACCAGGACCGTGGCCACCGGGCCACGACCGCGGTCGAGGTGCGCCTCGATCACGATGCCCTGGGCGTCCTGGTGCGGGTTGGCCCGCAGGTCCAGCGACGCGTCGGCGGTCAGCACGATCGCCTCGAGCAGCTTGTCGAGGTTGAGCTCGGACTTGGCCGAGACGTCGACGAACATCGCGTCGCCGCCGTACTCCTCGGGCACCAGGCCGTACTCGGTCAGCTGGCCACGGACCTTGGTCGGGTCCGCGTCCGGCTTGTCGATCTTGTTGACCGCGACCACGATCGGCACACCGGCGGCCTTGGCGTGGTTGAGCGCCTCGACCGTCTGCGGCATCACACCGTCGTCGGCCGCGACCACGAGGACCGCGATGTCGGACGACTGCGCAGCCGCGGGCACGCATGGCGGTGAACGCCTCGTGACCCGGGGTGTCGATGAAGGTGATCCGTCGCTCGTTGTCGTCGACCTCGGCGGTGACCTGGTAGGCACCGATGTGCTGGGTGATGCCACCGGCCTCCTTGTCGACGACGTTGGCGTTGCGCAGCGCGTCGAGGAGCTTGGTCTTGCCGTGGTCGACGTGACCCATGACGGTGACGACCGGCGGCCGGATGGCGAGGTCGGACTCGTCGCCCTCGTCCTCACCGAACTCGAGGTCGAAGGACTCGAGCAGCTCGCGGTCCTCGTCCTCGGGCGAGACGACCTCGACGACGTAGTTGAGCTCCTCGCCGAGCAGCTCGAGCGTCGCGTCGTTGACCGACTCGGTCGCGGTCACCATCTCGCCGAGGCTGAACAGCATCTGCACGAGCTGGGCCGCGTCGACGCCGATCCGCTCGGCGAAGTCGGTCAGCGACGCACCGCGGGGCAGCCGGACGGTCTCGCCGTTGCCCTTGCGGACGCGCACGCCGCCGATCGTCGGGGCCTCCATGGCCTCGAACTCCTGGCGACGGGCCCGCTTCGACTTGCGACCACGGCGCGAGGGACCACCGGGGCGACCGAAGGCACCCTGGGTGGAGCCGCGCTGGCCGGGACGGCCACCGCCACCGGGACGGCCACCGCCGCCCGGGGCCGAAGCCACCGGGACGCACCGGGGCGACCCGGGCACCGGCGCCGACGCCACCGCGACCGGGTGCGGCGCCACCGCGACTCGGAGCACCGGGCCACGGGACCACCGCGACCGGGGGCCACCGCGGCCCCGGGACCACCGGGGCCACGGCCACCGGGACCGGCGCCGAAGGCGGCCGGGGACTTGGGCATCATCGCCGGGTTGGGGCGCGGCATGCCCGGGCGACCGCCGGCCGCCGGCGGGCGGGGCGGACGCTGGTCGTCGCTGCCGCCCGCGGCCTCGGTGCCGGGACGCGGCGCCGGACGGCGGCCCATGCCCTGGCTGGACGCGAACGGGTTGTTGCCCGGGCGCGGCGCGCCGGGACGGCCCACGGGCCGCGGGGCCGGGGGCTTGGGAGCGTCGTCGGTCGTCGAGGCGGACGCCGCGGGGGCCTCCGGCTCGGCCTCCGGCTCGGCCGGGGGCTGGGGCGTCGGCGCGGTCTCGACCACGGGGGCTGCCTCGGGCTCGGCGACGGGCGCGGCCGGGGTCTCGACGACCTCCGGCTCGGGCTCGGCGGCCTTCGTGGCCGCGGCGGCCTTCTTGGCAGGAGCCTTCTTGGCGGCGGGCTTCTCCTCGGCCGGAGCGGCCGGGGCTGCCGTCTCGGCGGCAGCCTTCAGCTGGTCGCCGTACTCCTTCTCGAACTTCATCTCGACGGGAGCTCGATGGTCGACGAGGGCGACTTGACGAACTCGCCCATCTCCTTGAGCTTCTCGAGAACGAACTTGCTCTCGACGTTGTACTTCTTCGCGAGTTCGTGAACTCGGGTCTTGGCCACATTTCTCCTTCTGGCCTCGAGACCCGGTTCGGGCGCTCCGTCTCTGGAGCCGGGGAGGCGTTAGTGGTTGTGCAAACTCATCGGGAAGTTACTCATCGAGTGCTCATGAGCTGCTGCTCCAGCCTTCTTCTCGGTCTTCGGTCACTTGCTCGTGCTGCTCGCTCGCGCGGGCGACGTACTCCCCCACCGCTGCGCTGTCCAGCCCGCCCGGGACGCCCCCGGCCTGGACCCGGAGGGCCCGGCCGAACGCCTTGCGGCGCACGGCGAGCTCGTAGCACTCGGTCGTGGGGTGCAGGTGCGCCCCGCGGCCGGGTGCGGTGCCCAGCGGATCGGGTACGACGACCGCGTGGCCGTGCGTGTCCGAGCCGACGGTCACCCGCACCAGCTCACGCTTGGCGGTTCGCGCTCGACATCCGACGCAGGTCCGGACCGGTTCGCTCGCCACCAAGGGTCAACACTACCGCTCAGAGGCCGTGTTCCCCGAACCGGGCACGTTCACTAGCGTGGTGTCGTGGCACCCGGAGCCGGAGACCCGCACTGGTTCGAGGACCGGTTCACCGGTCCCGACCTCGACCCGGGCACGTGGTTCGCCCACTACCTGCCCGCGTGGTCGTCGCGCGAGCGCTCCCGCGCCCACTACCAGCTGATCAACGCCGCGCTGGTCCTCGACATTCCGGTCGACCACCCCCTGTGGTGCGAGGGCGACCACGAGCCGCCGCTGCGCGTCTCGGTGATCCAGAGCGGCAACTGGTCCGGCCCAGTGGGCTCGATGCACGGCCAGCAGCGGTTCCGTGAGGGGCAGGTGGTGCTGGAGGAGCAGGAGCGGTTCGAGGGGTGGCTGCCGTCCGCCGAGGCGGGTGGGGGCCGGGTCGAGATCTCGGCGCGGATGGACCTCTCGCCACGCTCGATGGCGGCGCTGTGGATGAGCGGCTTCGAGGACGACGAGGGCCAGGAGCGCTGCGGCGAGCTGTGCGTCTTCGAGGTGTTCGGCCGGACCATCGGCCCGGTCGACGACGGTGCCGACCACGGGCCGAGGTGGGCGTGGGCATCAAGGCGTTCCGCGACCCGGCGCTGACCCAGGACTTCGCGGCCCCACGGGTGCGCATCGACGTGGTCGAGCCCCACCTGTACGCCGTGGAGTGGGACGGCGCCGAGGCGGTGTTCAGCGTGGACGGCATGGTGCTGCGCCGCTGCCCGCACCCGCCGACGTACCCGCTCCAGCTGATGCTCGGCGGTCTTCGACTTCCCGGAGTGGTCGGTCGGCGACGACGACCACCTGGTGCCCAGGCTCGTGGTCGACCGCATCGCGGGCACCCGCCCGTGACGGCGACGACCCTGGTCGTCGCGCGCCACGGCCAGGCCGAGTACGAGGCCGACGAGTGGACCGAGGGCGGCAGCCTCACCGCGCTCGGACGCCGGCAGTCGGCGATGCTCGCAGACACCCTCGCCGGCGCGCGGATCGCCCACGTCTACACGAGCACGCTGGCGCGGGCCGTGCAGACCGCGGAGATCGTGGCGGCCCGGCTCGGGATAGACGTCACGACGCGGCTCGGGCTGCGCGAGTTCGACCCCGGCTACCTGGCCGCGCGGCCGCTCGACCTCGACCCGGTGCTCGCCGTGTACGACCGGTGGATCGCCGGTGACCTCGACGCCCGGGTCCCCGACGGCGAGTCGGCGACGGAGGTCGTGGCCCGGCTCCGGTCGGTCCTCGACGAGGTCACCGCGGCCCATCCGGGCCAGACCGTCCTCGTCGTCTCGCACGGCGGCACGGTGCGCATCGGCCTCCCGCCGCTGTGCCGGATGGAGGTCGAGCCGGCCGAGCTCGACAACACGGCGACCGTCGAGGTGCGCGTCGAGGGGGCCGACCGGGTCGCCGTACGGTGGGGCGCGTGACGGCCCTCCAGTGCGCGACGACCTTGGTGGTCGCGCGGCACGGCGAGGCGGAGTACGAGGCGCCGACCTGGGCCGAGGAGGGTGGCTCGCTGACCCTGCGGGGCCGCCTCCAGGCGGCCGAGCTGGCCGAGTCGCTCGCCTCGCGCCGGGTGTCCCACGTGTGGACCTCCACGCTGGCCCGGGCCGTGCAGACCGGTGAGATCGTGGCGGCCCGGCTGGGCGTGGGGGTCACGACGCGGCTCGGCCTGCGGGAGTTCGACGTGGGTGAGCACCGCGGCGTACCGCTGGAGGAGGACCCGTTCGCCGAGACGTACGGGCGGTGGCTGGCCGGCCACCTCGACGACCGCGTGCCCGGTGCGAGAGCGGCCGCGAGATCGCCGACCGGTTCGCCGGCGTGCTCCGGGAGGTCGCCGACGCGCACCCGGGCGAGACGGTGCTGGTGGTCTCGCACGGCGGCGCCATCGGGATCGGCGTACCCGACGCTCGCCCGGATGGACGTGCGAGCAGCGCCGGCTCGACAACTGCGACACCGTCGAGGTGCTGGCCGACGCCGACGCGCTGGGTCTGCACGCGGTGGGGCCCGCCGGACTAGGGTCCAACCATGGGTGCCCGCCCGATCGCGGATTCTGCCGACTGGTGCGCCATCCCGCCGCGGGACCCGGCGCTCACCGAGCCGCCGATCCTGCGTCGGATCCGCGAGTCCGTCATCGGTGACGACCAGCTGATGCACGGCCCGTTCGGGCCGCGCCGGGTCACCTACGCCGACTACACGGCCAGTGGCCGGGCGCTCGACCTTCATCGAGGACTTCATCCGCGACGAGGTGCTCCCCCGCTACGCGAACACCCACACCGAGAGCAGCGGCACCGGGCTGCAGACCACCCGGCTGCGCGAGGACGCCCGCGCCCAGATCCACCGCTCGGTGGACGGCGACGACGACACCGTCGTGATCTTCTGCGGCAGCGGCATCGACCGGCGCGCTCGACAAGCTGGTCGGCATCCTCGGCATCCGGATCCCCGCCGACCTCGACCACCGCCACCAGCTCTCCGCGCAGATCCCGCGCGACGCAGCGGCCGGTGGTCTTCATCGGCCCCTACGAGCACCACAGCAACGAGCTGCCCTGGCGCGAGTCGATCGCCGACGTCGTGACGATCCACGAGGACGCCGACGGCCACATCGACGTCGACCAGCTGCGCGCCGAGCTCGAGCGGTACGTCGACCGCGAGCTCAAGATCGGCTCCTTCAGCGCGGCCAGCAACGTGACCGGCATCGTCACCGACACCCACCGGATCACCCGGCTGCTGCACGAGCACGGCGCCCTCGCGCTCTGGGACTTCGCCGCCTGCGCGCCGTACGTCGACATCGAGATGAACCCCCGCGACCCCGCCGACACCGGCGCCCGCAAGGACGCGATCTTCCTGTCGCCGCACAAGTTCATCGGCGGCCCCGGGACGCCGGGCGTCCTGGTCGTCAGTCGCGCGGGCTGCTCACCAACTCGGTCCCCGACGTGGTGGGCGGCGGCACGGTCTCCTACGTCAACCCGCAGGAGCACCGCTACGTGCTCGACCCGGCGCACCGCGAAGAGGGCGGCACGCCCGCGATCGTCGAGTCGATCCGCGCCGGGCTGGTCTTCGCGCTCAAGGACGCCGTCGGCGTGGCGACGATCCGCGCTCACGAGGAGGACTTCCTGCGCCGCGCGGTGAGCGCCTGGCACGAGCACCCCGCGATCGAGGTGCTCGGCAACCTCGACGCCGAACGCCTCTCGATCGTCTCCTTCGTGATCCGCCGGCCGGGCGGCCGCTACCTCCACCACAACCTCGTGGTCTCGATCCTCAACGACCTCTTCGGCATCCAGAGCCGCGGCGGCTGCTCGTGCGCCGGCCCCTACGGCCACCGGCTGCTCGGCATCGACCTCGAGCGCTCGCACGAGTTCGAGCGCGAGATCGCCGGCGGCTGCGAGGGCATCAAGCCGGGCTGGGTGCGCATCAACTTCAACTACTTCGTGAGCGAACCGGTCTTCGAGTACGTCGTCCGCGCGGTCGCCCTGGTCGCCGACCACGGCCACAAGCTGGCGCCGGCAGTACCGCTTCGACCCGGCCACCGGCCTCTGGCAGCACCGCGCCGGCCCGGTCGAACCCCCGCTGCGCCTCACCTCGCTCTCCTACGACGCCGACGGCGTGCTCACCTACCCGCGCGCACACGACACCGCGCCCGAGACCGCGCTGGCCGACCACCTCGCCGAGGCCGTCGAGCTGTTCGCGTCGCTGCCCGACGTCACCGCGAGGAGGGCGTCGGCGACCGGGTCAGCGCCGACTTCGAGCACCTGCGCTGGTTCGACCTGCCGGCGGTGTGCCTGGACCCCGCCGAGCAGCAGACGCGCAGGCAACCGGTCGACGGTTCGGCAATCCGGTGCGGCCGACCGGTCGACCGGGCTCCGCAGACCGCAGCCACCAGCCGCCTCCAGCGACGGCCACACCAGCGCGCCGAGCGCGGCGTCCGCCTCCGGGGTCCCGCCGTGCACCAGGTGCGAGCGCGCGGCGGCTCGCTCGCCGGGCAGGAGCACCCGGTGGCCGGCCCGCGGGTGGCTGACGATCTCGGTGCGCAGGCCGGCGGCGCTGCGCCGATCCACGACCGCTCGGCGAAGTCGCACGAGGGCCAGAGCCGGTCGTCACCGCCGGCGACGAGCAGCACCTCGCCGGAGATCCGGTCGACCGGGATGCGCGCGGCGGGCACCCGGTCGGCGTACGTGTCGAGGCTCTGCTCGTACATGCCCACGAACTCGGCCGGGTCGGTCTCGGGGTCCCAGTCGTCGTCGTACGGGACGAACGAGCAGCGGCTCGCCGGCGCTGGTCCACGACGACCGCTGCGGCCGTTCGCTCGACAGCGCCGCCCACACCACGTCACTGGGCGAGATCGCCACGACCGCGTCGATCTCGACGTGCCGCGCGGCCAGCAGCAGCCCGGCCTCGGCGCCCCGGCGGTGCCGAGCACCACGAGCCGCTCGCACCGCTCGTGCAGCCGGGCCAGCGGCTCGTCGAACGACTCGAGCGGCACCCGGTCGACGGCTTCGCCGAACCAGCGGTACGACGCCGCGGTGGCGCCCAACCCGGCCAGCACCCGGCAGCGCTCCTGCTCGACCCGGCCGCTCGAGCCGGAGAGCACGAGCACGCCGGTCGGTCCGTCGCCCGCGACGAACCCTCCTCGAACACGGGTCAGCTCTCGGGGGTCGCCTCGTCGGACCGGATGTCGATCCGCCAGCCGGTGAGCCGGGCGGCGAGCCGGGCGTTCTGGCCCTCCTTGCCGATGGCGAGGGACAGCTGGAAGTCGGGAACGACCACGCGGGCCGAGCGGGCCTCGAGGTCGACGATCTCGACCGAGGTGACCCGGGCCGGCGACAGCGCGTTGGCGACCAGCTCGGCCGGGTCGTCGGACCAGTCGACGATGTCGATCTTCTCGCCGTGCAGCTCCGACATCACGTTGCGGACCCGCTGGCCCATCGGGCCGATGCAGGCGCCCTTGGCGTTGACGCCCGGGCGCGGTCGACCGCACCGCGATCTTGGTGCGGTGGCCGGCCTCGCGCGCGATCGCCGCGATCTCGACCGTGCCGTCGGCGATCTCGGGGACCTCGAGCGCGAACAGCTTCTTGACCAGGTTGGGGTGCGAGCGGGACAGCGTGATCTGCGGGCCGCGCATCCCCTTGCGCACCGAGAACACCAGGCACTTGATCCGGGTGCCGTGCTCGTACTTCTCCCCCGGCACCCGCTCGGCCACCGGCAGCAGCGCCTCGAGCTTGCCGAGGTCGACCATGACGTCGTCGGGGTTGCGGCCCTGCTGGATGACGCCGGAGATGATGTCGCCCTCCTTGCCGGAGAACTCGCCGTACCGGATGTCGTCCTCGGCGTCGCGCAGCCGCTGCAGCATGATCTGCTTCGCGGTCGTGGCGGCGATCCGGCCGAACCCCTCGGGCGTGTCGTCGAACTCCCCGACCTTGTTCGCCCTCGTCGTCGAGCTCGGCGGCCAACACCGTCACGTGGCCGGTCTTGCGGTCGAGGACGACGCGGGCCTGCTCGGCCGCGCCGGGCGTCTTCTGGTACGCCGTGAGGAGGGCCTGCTCGATGGCCTCCACGAGGACGTCGAAGGAGATCTCCTTCTCGCGCTCGAGGCTGCGCAGGATGCTGAGGTCGATGTCCATGGCGGTCAGTCCTCCCCGTCGTCGGGCTTGGTCCTTGCGGTTGAACTCGACCTGGACCAGCGCCTTGGCGACGTCGGCGTAGGCACCTCGCGGCGGGTGCCGTCGACGTCGAGCGGTCGCGGCGTCGTCGTCGGAGCCGACGATCCGGCCGGTGACGGTCTCGCCGTCGGTGGTGGTCACCTTGACCAGCCGGTCGGCGTTGCGACGCCAGTGCCGGGGCAGCGTCAGCGGTCGGTCGACGCCGCGGGAGGTGACCTCGAGCGTGTACGGGCTGCTCGCCCATCACGTCGCTGGCGTCGAGCACCTCGGAGACCGTCCGGGTGGCGTCGGCGACGTCGTCGAGGGTGACGCCGTCGTCGCCGTCCACGGCGACCCGCAGGATCCGGCGCTTGCCGGCGGGCGTCAGCTCGACCGCCTCGACGTCGAGCCCGAGGGCGCCCAAGGGGGTCGCGAGCTCCTGCTCGATCCGGTCCCGGACGGCGTCCTGCTGCGCTGGCCACGGCGGCGACCTCCTGTGTGCTGTTGTGTGGTGCTGGCTGTGTGCTGTGCAGCTGTCGTCACCATAGCGGCTCGCGTCGAGCGCGGCCGGTTAAGGTCGCGCCGTGCCCGACCGTCCGCTCGCTCCACCGGTCCTCGGCCGCCGCGCGGCGCTGTGCGCACCGTTGGCGGGACTGGCCGCGACCGTCCTCGCCGCGGGCTGCGACACCGGCGACGACATCGCGCCGAGCACCTCGAGCGCCTCGAGCACCTCGAGCGGCTCGCCGTCCACGAGCCCGACCACCGCCGACGCCACCGCGAGCGCCACCGCGAGCGCCACCGAGGACCAGCGCTCGCCCGACGAGGTCCTGGTCGACGACGTGCTGGCCGGCCTGACCGCGGCCCTCGGTGTCCTCGGCCAGGCCCGGAAGAGCCGGGAGCTCCGCGCCGAGGTCGCTCCCCTGATCAAGGCCCACCGCCGGCACGTCGAGGTGCTCGAGGGCGAGCTGACCCGCGAGCCGCCGCCGGGTCCCGCCCCGGCCGCGGCCGTGGCGCTGCGGCTGGTCCGCCGGCGAGGAACGCGACCTGCAGGCGACGCTCGTCGACGCCGCCGGGCGCGCCGAGAGCGGCGCGCTGGCCCGGCTGCTGGCGTCGATGTCCGCCTCGATCGACCCAGCACCTCGTCCGTGCTCCCGACCGGCGCCGACGCCGTGACCGAGCTCGACGCCCTCCAGACCACGCTCGAGGCCGAGCACGCGGCGGTCTACGTCTACGGCCTGCTCGGCTCCCGGACGTCCCAGGCCGGCGAGCCGGAGCTGTACGCCGCGCTGCGGGCGGCCTACGAGGCCCACCGCGAGCGCCGCGACACCCTGATCGGCGAGATCGCCGGCGCTGGACGGCGGTGCCGGCGCCCGCCGCGTCGGCGTACACCGCGCCCGGCCGGGCTCGACACCACCGACGGCCGCTACGCCGGCGGCCCTCGAGCTCGAGCGCGCCTGCGCGGTCGACCTACGCCGCCCTGGTCGGGGCGCACGACCGGCGACGCGGCGCGGCGCGAGGCGATCGACCTGCTCAACGACGCAGCGGCCCGCGAACTGTCGTTCCGGGGAACTCCCGAGATATTCCCCGGAGCCGACGAGTACGCGGACCGCTGAGGCGAACGCTTGGGAGCCCTGGCTTGGGCCTCCCCACCTGCTTCGTCCTTGGTCACGACTATGCAGCGCAGGCGCCCGGCAGGCGCGAGCGCGCGCGTATCCTGCACAAGTCTGCATTGCAAGATCCTGCAAAACTCGTACCCCAGGGGGTATCGGGTCCACGCGCAACCGTTTCGCTGCAGGTTCAGCGCCAGCTGCGGACGATCCCGGGAGCTCGTCGAGGGACTGGATCGACCGCGTCCGGCTCGCCCTCGGTGTGACCGACCTGCTCCGCGGGGATCCGGCTGTGCGGCAGCAGGATCGCCCGGAGCCCGGCGTTGTGGGCGCCCCAGATGTCGTCGAAGAGCCGGTCGCCGACGTACACGCAGCGAGCCGGGTCGGTCGCGCCGACCGCCTCCATGCGCCGCCGCGAAGGCCCGGGGCGACGGCTTGGTCCACGGGATCTCGCTCGTGTAGACGCGCCGTCGACCAGGTCGAGCACGCCGTCGCGCGCGAAGATCCGCTCGTGCCGCGCCCGCGGCCAGATCGTGTTGGACAGCACGCCGACCTTGATGCCCTCGGCGTGCAGCGCCTCCCACGTCGGCCGCACGGCCGGGTCGGTGTAGGTGTGCGGCTCCCAGAACTCGTAGTAGGCCGTCAGCAGCGCGGGGTCGTGGTCGAGGCCGGCCTCGGCGAACAGGTCGGCCACCGTCGCGCTCTGCTGGTGGTCGCGGGAGCGGCCCCAGATCGTGTTGCCCGGCGGCGTGCAGCAGCTCGCTGGGACACCTCGACCTCGTGGTCGGCGTTCACCACGGCCTGGGCGAGCGCGAGCGACTCGGCGTGGAAGTCGATGTCGTGCCAGGCGGTGAGGGTGCCGCCCCAGTCGAAGATCACGGCGTCGATCGGCATGGGCGGCAACCTAGCCGCGCCCACCCTCCTTCCTGAACTTGCGGGCCGACCGCTTGGCGGCCAGCCGCAGCACCAGTCGTGGGGGCTCGGGATCCAGCGCCCTCGTGAGGCTCCCGGAGTCCTCGGCGTGCTCGGACGCTAGCCGGTGGGGGCCGCCCAGGCGACGATCGCGTCGGCCAGAGCCGCGGGCTCGTCGAGCGAGACGAAGGTGCGCGCGTCCGGGAACTCCACGAGCGTCGCGTCCGGGAACGTCGCGAGCAGCCGGGCGGCCAGCTCCGTGCCTGAAGAACGGGTCGCGCGGCGCCCAGCGAGCAGCACCGGCCGGTCGAAGCGCGCCAGCCACCGGCGCCGCGTCCGCCAGCTCGGCGCCCGTCCAGTCGAGGGCGAAGCGTCGTCACGTCGCGGCGTACGCCGGCGTCGGTGAGGTACGGCGTCGACCCAGCGGCGGCTCTCCGCCGCGGTCAGGTCGCGGCGGACCAGCCCGCCGAAGCCGAGCCAGCTGTGCCGCAGGACCGCCGGCCGCATCGCCTGCAGCAGGAGCCGGCTCGGGCCCTCGGTGCCGGGCCAGCCGGAACAGCGAGTCGAACGGGAACGGCGGGAAGGTGTCGAACGCGTCGCAGTTGGTCAGCACCAGCCGGCCGACCCGGCTCCGGTGCCTCGTCGAGCAGCAGCTGGCTGATCGCACCCCCGGTGTCGCTGCCCGACGAGCAGCACGTCGTCGAGGTCCAGCGTCTCGAGGAACGCCGCCACCAGCCGCGCCAGGCCCCGCGGCGACAGGTCGGCGTCGGGGCGCATCGGCGGTGGTGTGCGACCCGAGCGGCCAGGTCGGCGCGTAGGTGCGGTAGCCGCGCCCGGCCAGCCGCTCGGGCACGTCGGACCACAGGGTGTCGTCGACCAGGAACCCGTGCACGAACACGACCGGCGGTCCGTCCGCGGGTCCGCTCTCGCGGTAGCGGACCGTCCCGGCGGGCAGTACGACGTCCCGGCGCTCCATCCCCCGATCCTGTCCGACCGGGGTCTGCGTCGTCGTCCTACCGGGGTCGGAACTAGTGCGCCGCGGCCGGTACTAGTGCGCCGCGGCCGGCCGCCGGCGGACCAGGCCGTACGCCGACACGAGCGCCCACGTGCCCTCCAGCAGCAGGAACCCCCACTGCCGGCCGTGCAGCGCGTCGACCGCCAGCACCGCCGAGCCGGCGAGGTTGAGTGCGCCGTACACCACCGCTGTCGGTGCGCAGCCGGCCGAGCTGGACGAGCACGAACGGCACCAGGATCAGCAGCGACCCGGCGATCTGGACGAGGCTCTCGATGGACACGTGTCCTCCCGGACCACGTCGTCTTCGCAGACCGGGTACGACGCGACTCGTCCGGGGCGGCGCACGTACGCGCCGCGACCCGTCGAGTCTAGGCCTTGACCACCCGGACCACGTGGTCGACGACGGCCTCGGCCGGCGACGTCCTCGCGCTCGCCGGAGGCCCGGTCGCGGACCTCGACGGTGCCCTCGGCGAGGTTGCGGCCGACCACGACGATCGTCGGCACGCCGATGCATCTCGGCGTCCTTGAACTTCACGCCCGGGCTGACCTTGCCGGGCCGGTCGTCGTAGAGCACCTCGACGCCCGCGCGCCGACAGCTCCGTGGCGATCCGCTCGGCGGCCGCGAAGACCTCCTGGTCCTTGCCGGTCGCGACCAGGTGCACGTCGGCGGGCGCGACGTTGCGCGGCCAGGAGAGGCCGAGCTCGTCGAGGGTGCCCTCGGCGATGGCGGCCACGGCCCGCGACGGGCCGATGCCGTAGGAGCCCATCGTGACCGTGACGAGCTTGCCGTTCTCGTCGAGCACCTGGAGGTCGAGCGCGTCGGCGTACTTGCGGCCGAGCTGGAAGATGTGGCCCATCTCGATGCCGCGCGCCGACTCGAGGACGCCGCCGTCGGTGGCGCCGCACACCGGGCAGGGGTCGCCGTCGCGCACCTCGGCCACGTCGATCACGCCGTCGCCGGAGAAGTCGCGGCCGGCGACCAGGTCGAGCACGTGGCTGCCGAGCACGTCGGCGCCGGTGACCCAGCGCGGTGCCCTCGACCACGCGGGGGTCGAGCAGGTAGCGCACGCCCGGCCGGCTTCTTCTCGCCCAGCGCGCCGGGGCCGATGTAGCCCTTGGCCAGGCTCGGCCGGGCCGCGAAGTCGGCCTCGCCGAAGGGCTCGAAGACCACGCCCTCGCCCAGCTTGGACTCGAGCCGCTTGGCGTCGACCTCGCGGTCGCCGGGCAGCCCGATCGCGAGCGCCTCGATGGTGCCGTCGGGGTGGCGCACCGAGAAGACGACGTTCTTGAGCGTGTCGCCGGCGGTCCAGGGCCGGTCCGTGCGGGGGAACGCCTCGTCGAGGTGGTCGACCAGCGTGTCGATCGTCGGGGTGTCGGGCGTCTGCTCGGCGTGCGCGGCGGGCGCGTCGTCGTACGACGACGGGGCGGGCGCGGGCGTGTCGACGGCCTCGACGTTGGCGGCGTAGTCGCAGCGGGTGCAGCGCACGTAGGTGTCCTCGCCGACCGCGGCCTTGGCCAGGAACTCCTCGGACTTCGAACCGCCCATCGCGCCGGCCTCGGCCTTGACGATGACGTACTCGAAGCCGAGCCTGTCGAAGATCCGGATGTAGGCGTCGCGGTGCTTCTGGTAGCTGGCGTCGAGCCCGGCGTCGTCGACGTCGAAGGAGTAGCTGTCCTTCATCACGAACTCGCGGCCGCGCAGCAGCCCGGCCCGGGGCCGCGCCTCGTCGCGGTACTTGGTCTGGATCTGGTAGATCGCCAGCGGCAGGTCCTTGTACGACGAGTAGAGGTCCTTCACGACGAGCGTGAACATCTCCTCGTGCGTCGGCCCGAGCAGGTAGTCGGCGTCCTTGCGGTCCTTGAGCCGGAAGATGCCGTCGCCGTACTCCGTCCAGCGACCGCGACGCCTCGTAGGGCTCGCGGGGCAGCAGCGCGGGGAACAGCAGCTCCTGGGCGCCGATCGCGTCCATCTCCTCGCGGATGATGTTCTCGATCTTGCGCAGCACCCGCAGGCCCAGCGGCAGCCAGGTGTAGATCCCGGGCGCGGCGCGCCGGATGTACCCGGCGCGCACGAGCAGCCGGTGGCTCGGCACCTCAGCGTCCGCGGGGTCGTCACGCAGGGTGCGCACGAACAGGCTGGACATCCGCAAGATCATGCGGAGAAGGGTACGGGCGCCCCACCGGCGACTTCGACGCGGTTTCGCAACTCCCGGGCCGCGCACGGCGTCCCCCGGGCATGCGCACCCTGCTCGCCCTCGCCGCCGGGCTCCTGTCGGCCACGCTCTTCCCCGCCCCGGCCCAGGCCGTCGACGAGACCACCATCGGCTTCGGCCTCCCCCGCGGTGCCGCCGTCGTGGTGCCCCACGTCGAGGGCACGACGCTCGTCGACGGCGACCTGCGGATCCCCCTGGACGCCGACTACGCCTTCTACGTCGGCCGGTCCGGCCCGTCGTACGTCGTGGAGACCGGCCACTCGGACGGCAGCCACAACCGGATCGTGCTGGTGGGCCGCGACGGTACGGCGACCCGGCTGGCCCGCGCGTACGACTTCCTGCCCGGCCTGTCCGACGACGGCCAGCGGATGGTGACCACCCGCCTGCGCCGCGACCGGACCAGCACCGTCACGGTCCGCTCGGCCTCCACGGGGGCGCCACTGGCCCAGCGCACGTTCCGCGGCGACCTCGCCGGCCTGGATGTCGACGGCGACCGGGTCCTGCTCGGCGGCAGCAGGCGGACGCTGCTCTGGCGGACCGGCCCCGACACCCTGGAGGTGGTCAGCCGCGACCAGGGCTACCGCGGCGACCTGGGCTCCGACGTGGTCGCGGTCTTCGACCGCTCCACCCGCACCGACGAGGGCGCCTGCACCCGGATCCTGCGGGTCAGCACGCGGAGGCTCCTCACCACGCTGTGCGACGACCTGGTCCTCGCGTTCAACGCCGACGCGAGCCGGATGGTGACCACCTCTCGGTACCTCGACGGCCCGATCTCGGTGGTCCGGGCGCGCACCGTCGCCGGGCGGGTGCTGGGCCAGTACCGCTCCACTCGCTCCCTGGCCGTCGGCGAGACCCGCTGGGAGACCACGAAGCGGCTGCTCATCACCCTCGACGGGCCGCACCGGTCGGGGACGGTGCGGTGCAGCGGCACGACGTGCGTGCTCGCCGGCGGTCCGGTGAGAAGCTCGTGAGACCGATGCAACCATTGCCGGGCGCCGTGCGTCTTCCTCACACCAGACGGGCCACCGACGGCCCACGCACCACGAACGTCACGAAAGGACGCACCATGCGCCCCCTCCCCGCCCTGCTCGCCGTGGCCGCCGCCGGCACGCTCGCCGCGACCCTCGTCTCCGGACCGGCCTCCGCCGCGACCACCACGCTCCAGCCGGCCAAGCTGCCCCGCGGGGCCGACGTGGCGATCCCCCACCTCGAGGGCAAGACGATCGTCGACGGCACGGTGCGCATCCGCATCAAGGCGCCCACCCTGCGGCTGCTCGGCACGTCCGGCACGTCGTACGTCGTCGGCACCGCCGACCGGCAGGGCGCCCACGGCCAGTTCTTCCGGGTCGCACCGGACGGCACCCGCACCCGGCTCGGCCGGGCCAACGTGTACCTCACCGAGCTGTCCGGCGACGGCCAGAACCTCGTCTCCACCAGGATCCGGAGCCGCCGCACCGATCGTCACGGTCTGGTCGGCCACCACCGGCGCCACCGTCGCCTCGCGCACCTTCAAGGGCTACTCCTCGGCGCTCGACGCGAAGGGCGACGAGGTGCTCGTCGGCGGCGAGCACAAGACCTGGCTCTGGACCACCAGCACCGACTCGGTCGCCGTGGTCGCGCGCAACGCCGGGTACGCCGCCGACCTCTCGGCCGACCTGTTCGCGGCGTACACCGGAGACCCCTACCGCAACGGCTGCACCGTGGTGCGCAAGGTCTCGACCGGCCAGCAGGCTCTGGAAGTCGTGCAAGGAAGCGGGTCGCGGAGTTCAACGCCGACGGCACCCGGATGGCGACGATCGACCTCCTCAGCGACGGCATCGGCCCCGGCTACGTCGCGGTCCGCGACACCGCCGGCCACAGGCTCGGCGCCTACACCGTGAACCGGGGCTGGTTCGGCAGCATCGACTTCGAGACCCCCACCGCGCTGCTGCTCGAGACCAACGGCGCGCGCAAGGCGGCCACGGTCCGGTGTACCGACACCGGCTGCGAGCGGGCCAGCGACCTCGAGGCCACCGTGCACCCGCGGACGGCGTCCTGACCGGACCAGCGTCAGTCCGATGACCGGGCCGCCGCGAGGGCGGCCCGGATCATCGGCAGCTGGAGCGGCATCCGGCCCCAGGCGGCGACCTTGAACGCCGTGCTGGACGACCGGTTGCTGTCCAGGGCCATCTGCAGGTTGCCCGGCCAGACGCCGAGCAGCAGCGCGGCGCTGGCCCAGCCGGCGACCCGACGGGTCCGCGGCACGGCCAGGCCGAGCGCGCAGGCGAGCTCGGCGACGCCGCTGGCCAGGATCACCTCGCGGTGGGCCGGCACCCACGAGGGCATCAGCGGCTCGTAGACCTCGGGCCTGGACCAGGTGGACGGTGCCGCTGGCGACGAACGCGGCCGACGAGGAGCTTGGAGCTGCGACGGAGGGGCACGTCCGACACGCTAGCGGGCGGGGTACCGGCGTCGATTGATGATGGCCCACCCAGTCCTTGACGTCGGGAGACCGGCATGACGCACCCGCCCGAGCAGCAGGCGGAGCACGCACCCCGCCGCGGCGTACTACGCGCCGGCGACCGGCGCGCCGGCCAGCCCGCCAAGGACCTCACCGCGCTGGGCGTGCTGGCCTTCGTGACCGCCGCGATCGCGACGGTCTGCACCTGCGTCGTCCGCCCTGGTCCTCGCCGGGCCGCCCGGATCCGGGCCGAGCAGGGGCTCGACGCCGTCGACTGGAGCCTGGGCGTCTACTACGCCGCCACCGTGCTCGCGCTGATCGGCCTGGTGGCCGGCTTCGTCACCGGCTCGATGTGGCTGCACCGCGCGCGCAAGAACGCCGAGGCCCTGGTGCCCGACGGGCGTCCACACGCCGGCGCGCGGGCTGGGCGTGGGGCGGCTGGGTGACCCCGTTCGTGGCGCTGTGGTTCCCGTTCCAGGTGGTGCGCGACGTGCGCCGGGCGCTGCCCCCGATGGAGTCCTCGGCCCTGATCGGCTTCTGGTGGGCGCTGTTCCTGGCCTCCGAGATCGGTGGCCGCACCTCGCTCAACCTCCAGGGCGACGCGCTCGTGCGACCTCGAGAACGCCGTGTCCGCCCGGCAGATGTCGGTCATCACGGCGGCCGTGATGGTCGCGGCCCTGGCCGCCTGGGCGGCAGGTGCTGCGGGCGATCACCGTCGAGCAGCACGAGCGGATGTACCGCGAGTGCCTCAGAACATCACCGTCGAGAACCGGGCCGTCTCCCGGAAGCCGACCCGCTCGTAGGCCCGCCGGGCCGGGACGTTCCAGTCGTTGACGTAGAGCGAGACCGTCGGCGCGATCTCGCGCCGGACCAGGTCGACCACGGCGGCCATGCCCGACGACCGCCAGCCCCTCGCCGCGGCGGTCCGGGGGCACGAAGACGCCCTGGATCTGCGCGGCGTACGGCGAGGCGCAGGCGACCTCGGCCTTGAACACGAGCCGGTCGCCCTCGAACCGGGCGAACGACCAGCCGCGGCTGATCAGCTGCTGCACGCGCGCGCGGTAGAGCTCGGCACCGCCGCCGACCTCGGGCGAGACGCCGACCTCCTCGGTGTACATCGCCACGCACGCCGGGTAGAGCAGGTCGAGGTCGGCGCGCGTGGTCCGGCGCACGTCGGGGTGCCCCTCGACCAGCGGGTCGTGGTCGATCTCGAGGTGCGGCTGCTGCCAGCGCAGCTCGCGCGGCCGGTCCCACGCGGCCGCGACGGTGTTCCAGAAGACCTCGACCGCGTCGTGCCGGCCGACGATCGTCGAGACGCTGCGGCTCGCGGGTCAGCGCCCGCTCCCCGAAGGCCCGCGCGTCGTCCGGCGTCGCCTCGACCGGCACCAGGTTGGCGCCCACGTGGCAGGCCGCGACCAGGTCTCCGCCCGTCGAACCGGCCCCACATCTCCCCGCCCAGCCAGCGCGGCTCGAGGTTGGTGGTCCGGGCCCGGTGGTCGGCGAACACGTTGACCACCGGGTCCCGGCTCGGTGAGCGCGAGGAACGCGTCGAGGTCGGGCGTCCCGAGGGGACGGACGCCGTGGCGCGTCGTGAGCACGGGGCGAGCCTACGATGCACCGCGCCGGGCGGAGCGGGGAGACGAGTCCGGTCGCGAGCTCAGCGGCGCAGCACCCCCTCGCTCCGGGCGATCGCCAGGGTCGCCCGGGCCGCGGCGGGGGGCGCGGCGCTGCTCCGCTGGGCCCGGGCGCTGTCCAGCACGGGCCTGCCGGGGGTGAACAGCCAGGTCTGGAACAGCTGGTCGAGCTGCTGACCGGAGATCCGCTCCGCGAGGTTGATGAACTGCTGGGTGGTGACGTTGTCGCCGGCCCGCGACTGTGCCCAGGTCCGGAGGATCCGGAAGAAGTCCTCGTCGCCGACCGTGTTGCGCAGCACCTGCAGCGTCATCGCGCCCCGGAAGTAGACCGGGAACTCGAACAGCAGGTACGGCCCGGGATCACCGATGACCACGTCCCACCACGGGTCGTCGTCGGCGATGAAGTCGTTGTAGAAGAAGTCGAAGTTCTCCTGGGCGGTGCCGAAGCCCTCACGTTCCGACCAGAGCCACTCGGCGTACGTCGCGAACCCCTCGTTGAGCCAGATGTGCTTCCACCGGGCGACCGCGAGGCGAGTCGCCGAACCACTGGTGGGCGAGCTCGTGGACGACGACGAAGGCACCGTTGACCGGGTCGCTGAAGAAGTCCCGGGAGTAGATCGGTCGGGTCTGCGTCTCCAGCGCGAAGCCCAGGCCCTCGACGTCGTCGACGATCCCGCCGACGTCGCGCCACGGGTAGCGGACCGAACTGCTGGGACTCGAACCGGATGATCTCCGGCTCCCGCGCGAACGACGCGTCCACGACCTCGCCGACCGACGGAGGCGTGTCGGCGACGGTGCCGACGATCCAGTCGTTGTCGTTGCCGGGGCTGCCGGGCGGCGGGCCGGGCACCGTCCAGCCGTCGAGCGCCGGACTCGAACGACGTCGAGCCCTGGCCGGTCGAGACGACGACGTCGTCGACGAACACGCCGTTGCGCTGGACGACGTCGTCGCTGGCGTAGCTGATCGAGACCTCGACGTTCCTGCCGGCGTACGCCGCCGAGGTCGACCAGCCACTGCTCCGCGCCGTCGCTCGTGCCGGTCGCCGCCCACCACTGCCCGGTGGCCCCGGTCGGGGCTGCAGGTCCCGGCCGCCTGGTCCACGGTCATGTAGTGCGAGCGAGATGAACGGGTGCAGGTCCGGCCAGTGCGAGGCACGAGTTGCCGGTGTCCTGGCTGGTGTGCCCGTTCTGGTCCTCCAGGGTCGTCCAGTCGTCCTGGCCGACGGTGTGCACCTCGACGAAGGCGTAGTCCCAGTCGGTCTCCGTGTCGCGGGTGACGGTGAACCCGACGGTGGCGCCGCCGACCGGGCACCGTGATCGCGTGCGCAGCCGCTTGTACGAGAGGTCGGCGGCCTGGGAGATGGCGAACTGGCTGCCGGTCGACGGGCCCGCGACGGGGTCGTAGAGGTCGGGGTCGACCGCGTCGAGGAAGCGCAGCCCGTTCCGCTTCCGGTAGATGTGTAGCTCCACTCACCGACGTCCACGGTGGTCAGGTAGCTGGCCATCGGGCTCGGCGCGTCGTAGGTCCACGTCGACCAGCCGCCCTTGGTCCGCTTCGAGACGAGGTGGCCGTTGGCGATCACCTGCCGGCCTTGCGGCACGGTCACGTGGAAGGTGTAGGCGGCCTTGTCGGTCGGGTGGTCGTTGACCGGGAACCAGCTGGCCGCGACGTGCGGCTCGCCGGCGATGTCGAAGCCGTCGTCGGTGGCGATGAACCCCGCGCCGTCGTCATCTGCGCGGCACACCGGAGTAGCGTCACCTCGACGGTGAAGCGACGCCCGAGTGCGCTCAGCTGACGGTGACGGTGGCCGCGGCGCCGTCGACGGACTCCATGCCCTCGGCGATCCGCATGGCCTCCTCGATCAGGGTCTCCACGATCTGCGACTCGGGCACGGTCTTGATGACCTCGCCCTTGACGAAGATCTGGCCCTTGCCGTTGCCGGAGGCGACGCCGAGGTCGGCCTCGCGGGCCTCGCCCGGACCGTTGACGACGCAGCCCATGACCGCGACCCGCAGCGGCACCTCGAGGCCGTCGAGGCCGGCGGTGACCTCCTCGGCGAGCTTGTAGACGTCGACCTGGGCGCGGCCGCACGAGGGGCAGGAGACGATCTCGAGGCGGCGCGGCTTGAGGTTGAGCGACTCCAGGATCTGGAGGCCGACCTTGACCTCCTCGACCGGCGGGGCGGACAGCGAGACCCGGATGGTGTCGCCGATGCCCTGGCGAGAGCAGGGCCCCGAAGGCGGTGGCCGACTTGATGGTGCCCTGGAACGCCGGCCCGGCCTCGGTGACGCCGAGGTGCAGCGGCCAGTCGCCGGCCTCGGCGAGCAGCTCGTAGGCGCGCACCATCACGACCGGGTCGTTGTGCTTGACCGAGATCTTGAAGTCGTGGAAGTCGTGCTCCTCGAAGAGCGAGGCCTCCCAGACCGCCGACTCGACCAGCGCCTCGGGCGTGGCCTTGCCGTACTTCTCCAGGAGCCGCGGGTCGAGCGAGCCGGCGTTGACGCCGATCCGGATCGAGGTGCCGTGGTCCTTCGCGGCCGCCGCGATCTCCTTGACCTGGTCGTCGAACTTGCGGATGTTGCCCGGGTTGACCCGGACCGCGGCGCAGCCGGCGTCGATCGCGGCGAAGACGTACTTCGGCTGGAAGTGGATGTCGGCGATGACCGGGATCTGCGAGTGCTGCGCGATCTCCGGCAGCGCCTCGGCGTCGTCCTGCGACGGGCAGGCCACCCGCACGATGTCGCAGCCGGTCGCGGTCAGCTCGGCGATCTGCTGGAGCGTGGCGTTGACGTCGGAGGTGAGCGTCGTCGTCATCGACTGGACCGAGATCGGGGACTCGCTGCCGACGCCGACCTTGCCCACCTGGATCTGGCGGGTCTTGCGGCGCGGCGCGAGCACCGGCGGGGGTGCCGCGGGCATCCCCAGGTTGATCTCGGTCATGGCTTGCAGCGTACGGCGCGGCGCGGCGCCGCCCCCGAATCAGGCGCGGCGTGCGTCAGCGTCTGGAGGTGCAGGGGTACGACGAAGTCGCCGACGATCAGCACCAGGCTCATCACGAGCAGGCACGAGGCCATGACGTAGGCGATCGGCAGCAGCTTGCGCGACGTCGACGAAGCCCGGGTCGGGCCGGCCGCGCAGCCGGGCGAACCCGCGGCGGACCGCCTCCCACAGCGCGCTGGCGATGTGGCCGCCGTCGAGCGGGCAGCAGCGGGATGAAGTTGAAGATGCCGATGAAGAAGTTGAAGCCGGCGATGAGCATCAGCAGGAAGACGGCCTTCTCGTGTGACCGGGAAGCCCGTCGAGCGACACCGTCTCGCCGGCGAGCCGGCTGCCGCCGACGATGCTGACCGGGCTGTCGGGGTCGCGGTCCTGGACGCCGACGATCGCCTTGGCCACGCCCCAGACCTTCTCCGGCAGCCGGACCAGCGCCTCGACGGTCTGCTCGGCCGTGTAGCCCATCTGCACGAGCGTGTAGAGCGGGCCGCCGGTGACCAGTAGTGGGTGGTCGGGGTGACGCCGAGGAAGCCGACCTCGCGCAGCGTCTGGTCGTCCTCGGAGTCGGGACGCGAGCTCGACGGTCGTGTTGGTCGTCGCCGTGCATCCGTGCGCCGTCGCGCTCGTCAGCCGATCACCGCCTCGCCGTCGTCGTTGTCGCGGATCAGCGTCGCGCAGCTGGTCCCAGCGGGTGACCTGCGGTGCCGTTGAAGGTGATGATCACGTCGCCGGGCCGCAGCCCGGCCTCGGCGGCCGGGCTGATCGGGTCGCTCGGCCTCGCAGATCGGTGCGCTGCTCCGCGTACGGGGATCACGCAGTCGGACACCGCGGCGATCACCGGCTGACCCGAGTCGTCGGCGGCTCGTTGGGGTTGCCGTAGGTCGCGAAGACGCCCCAGAAGAGGAAGAACGCGATCGCGATGTTCACCGACGGTCCGCCGGCCATCACGATGACCTTCTTCCACCAGGCCATCTTGTAGAAGAGCCGGTCGGATCGTCCTCGGGCGTGATCGTCTCCCACTCGGCCGCGCGGGCGTCGGAGATCAGCTGGGTGAACATGCCGGTGTTGGACTTGCGGATCTTGATGACCTGGTTGCCGTGCTCGTCGTAGGTCACCTCGTCCGAGCTGCTCGGCGCCCGGCGGGAGCATCCCGACGATCTTGACGTAGCCGCCGAGCGGGATCGCCTTGACGCCGTACTCGGTCTCGCCGACCTGCTTGCTCCACACCGTCGGGCCGAAGCCGATGAAGTACTGCGTGACCTTCCCGCCGAACGTCTTGGCCGGGATCATGTGGCCGAGCTCGTGGAGCCCGATCGAGGCCAGGATCGCGCCGACGAAGATGACGACGCCGAGCGCGTAGTAGAGGCTGGTCACCCTCTGTTCCCCCCTTCGTGCTGCTCGACCGCGCCACGCCTGGGCGGCCTCCGCCCGGGCCCACGCGTCGGCGGCGAGGACGTCCTCGACCGTCAACGACGTCCCGGGGTCGAGGGTACGTCGTGACGCGAAAGCACGGCGGCGACCGTTGGCACGATCTGTGTGAAGGCCAGCCTGCCCCTGTCGGAACGCCTCGACACACACCTCGTTGGCGGCGTTGTAGACCGCGGGCGCCGTGCCGCCCATCGTCGCGGCCCGTTTCGCCAGTGCCACCGCGGGAAACGCGTCGTCGTCGAGCGGGAAGAACTCCCAGGTCTCCGGTCTGGTCCAGTCGACCGCCGGCGCCGTGTCGGGCACCCGGTCGGGCCAGTTCAGGCCCAGCGCGATCGGGATCAGCATGGTCGGCGGGCTGGCCTGGACCAGCGTCGAGCCGTCCACGAACTCGACCATCGAGTGCACGACGCTGGTCGGGTGCACCACGACCTCGATCCGGTCGATCGGGATGCCGAAGAGCAGGTGCGCCTCGATCACCTCGAGCCCCTTGTTGACCAGGGTCGCCGAGTTGATGGTGACCACCGGGCCCATGTCCCAGGTCGGGTGGGCCAGCGCCTGCTCGACGGTGACGTCGTGCAGCTCCTCGACCGGTCCGGCCGCGGAACGGGCCGCCGCTCGCGGTCAGCACCAGCCGGCGTACCTCGTCCGGCGTGCCGCCGCGCAGGCACTGCGCCAGCGCGCTGTGCTCGGAGTCGACCGGGACGATCTGGCCGGGCTTGGCGCGCTCGACGACCAGCGGGCCGCCGATGATCAGGCTCTCCTTGTTGGCCAGCGCGAGCGTGTTGCCGGCGTCGAGTGCGGCCAGGGTCGGGCGCAGCCCGACCGCGCCGGTGATGCGCGTTGAGCACCACGTCGCACGGCCGGCCGGCGGCCTCGCGTCGAGGCCGTCCTCGCCCAGACCGGAGTACGCCGGCGCGAACTCCGCGACCTGCCGCTCGAACAGCTCGGGGTTGCTGCCGCCCGCGGTCAGCCCGACGACCCGGAACCGGTCCGGGTTGGCGCGCACGATGTCGAGCGCCTGGGTGCCGACCGATCCGGTCGACCCGAGCACCACGACGTCGCGCACGCACGCCAGTCTCCCCGCAGGCCCGATGGCCGAGCACTGAGCCTCGAGTCCGGCTCGTGACCCCCGGCCACCAGCGCCGGCCGAGGTGCGCGGGCCTCCGTCGGCAGCGCCTTGCCGAGACTCGCGTGCATGCCGCGCCCTCGGTGACGCCGCCGCTGCGGACCGTGCTCCGGCGCCAGCATTGCCCGCTGACGTCCGCTGGCTGCGCGGCCGGCCCGCGCGCTCGACCAGCGGTCCGGCTCCAGCACGACGCGCCCGGGCTCGCCGCCTCATCGCGCGGTCCCCGGGTCGTCCGGTCGCGCGCACCGCGGCTACTGCTCGTGGCGCTCGACGAGCGCGGCCGGCCGGCTTCCGGCTGCGGCGTGGTGACGTCGTCGACACGTGCTCGCCCATCGATTCGAGCCCGATGAACGGCGGCCCCTCGCTCCCCCAGCAGCGCAACCTCGTCACCGAGATCCCCGGCCCGGAGTCCCTGGCGCGGCTCGACCGCAAGAAGGCGCACGTCGCCGACGGCGTCGGCACCACGCTGCCGGTCTTCGTCGTGGCGGCGGGCGGCGGCGTCCTCGTCGACGTGGACGGCAACTCGCTGATCGACCTCGGCTCCGGCATCGCGGTGACCAGCGTCGGCAACGCCGCGCCGTCGGTGGTCGCGCGGGTGCAGGAGCAGGTGGCGGCGTTCACGCACACCTGCTTCATGATCACGCCGTACGACGGCTACGTGGACGTGTGCGAGCAGCTGGCCGAGCTGACGCCGGGCGACCACGCCAAGAAGTCGGCGCTGTTCAACTCCGGCGCCGAGGCGGTCGAGAACGCCGTCAAGATCGCCCGGGTCGCGACCGGCCGCGACGCGGTCGCCGTCTTCGACCACGCCTACCACGGCCGCACCAACCTCACGATGGCGATGACCGCCAAGAACATGCCGTACAAGAACGGCTTCGGCCCGTTCGCCGGCGAGGTCTACCGGGCGCCGATGTCCTACCCGTTCCGCGACGGGCTGTCCGGCGAGGAGGCCGCGGCCCGCGCGATCGACGTGCTCGACAAGCAGGTCGGCGCCGCCAACCTCGCCTGCATCGCGATCGAGCCGATCCAGGGCGAGGGCGGCTTCGTGGTGCCGGCGCCCGGCTTCCTGCCCGCCCTGGCCGCCTGGGCGACGGACAACGGCGTGGTGTTCCTCGCCGACGAGATCCAGACCGGCTTCTGCCGCACCGGCGACTGGTTCGCCTGCGACGACGAGGGCGTCGTCCCCGACCTGGTCACCCTGGCCAAGGGGATCGCCGGCGGGCTGCCGCTCGCCGCCGTCACCGGCCGCGCCGAGCTGATGGACGCGGTGCACGTCGGCGGCCTCGGCGGCACCTACGGCGGCAACCCGGTCGCCTGCGCCGCCGGCCTCGGCGCCCTCGAGGAGATGCGCGACCCACGACCTCGCCGCCCGGGCCCGCGCAGATCGGCGAGCGGATCGAGCGACCGGCTGCGCAAGCTCGCCGGCCGACCACCCGGTGATCGGCGACGTCCGCGGTCGCGGCGCGATGATGGCGATCGAGCTGACCACGCCCGGGACGCTCACCCCGGAGGCGGCGCGCACCGCCGCGGTCTCGGCGTACTGCCACCAGCACGGCGTCGTCACGCTCACCTGCGGCACCTGGGGCAACGTGTTCCGCTTCCTGCCGCCGCTCTCGATCTCCGACGAGCTGCTCGACGAGGCGTTCGACGTGGTGGCGGAGGCGTTCGCGGCCACCGCGTGATGCGGCCGCGGCTGCACCACACCCCGGGCAGCGGATGGGTCAACGACCCGCACACCCTGGTCCACCACGACGGCACCTACCACCTGTTCTTCCAGTACGTCCCCGGCCGGACCACCTGGGACCTCGGCTGCCACTGGGGGCACGCGACCAGTCCGGACCTCCTGACCTGGTCGCCGGCCCCGGTGGCGCTGGCGCCCGGCGACGGGGACGACGGCTGCTGGTCCGGCTCGCTGGCCGGGGGCGTCATCTTCTACACCTCG
This sequence comes from uncultured Actinomycetota bacterium, assembly GCA_963791175.1. GTDB lineage: Bacteria > Actinomycetota > Actinomycetes > Propionibacteriales > Nocardioidaceae > Nocardioides. The sequence goes on along the minus strand of CAWBRC010000001.1, from coordinate 1,210,224 downwards.
GTGTCCGCGGGCGCGCTCGAGCTCGGTCGCGTCCGCCGAGCGGTCCCCGCCGACGACACGTGGACGACGTGGGCCAAGCAGGACGTGGTGGTGACGCCGCCGCCGGAGGCGACCCAGTTCCGCGACCCCTTCGTGCACCGTGACGGTGCCGGGTGGCGGATGGTCGTGGGCGGGGCGACCGCGGACGGGCCGGCCCTGTGGTCCTACCGCTCCGACGACCTCGAGCGGTGGCGGCCGGACGGGGTCGTGGCCTCGCGGCCCGGCACGGAGTGGACCGGGCAGGGATGGGAGTGCCCGGTCCTGGTCGAGGTCGACGGGAGCACCGTCCTGCTGGTGAGCGTGTGGGAGCCGGACACGCTGCACTTCCTGGCCTACGCCCTCTGCTCCCCGGACGACACCGGGCTGCACCCCGCGCCGTTCCAACGGCTCTCCTTCGGCCCGTCGTACTACGCGGCGTCCACGTTCACCGACCGCGACGGGCGACCCGGGGTCGTGGCCTGGCTGCGCGAGGTGGCCGACCTCGATGCGGGCTGGGCGGGCGCCACGAGCCTCCCCGCGCTGGTCTCCCTCCGCGACGGCCGGCTGGTCCTCTCCCCGCCGACGCCGACCCAGGACTGGGAGGCGGCCGTCGGGGCGGCCCTCGCAGGGCCGGGGTTCACGCTCACCGCCCTCGAGGGCTCGCTCCTGCTGACCGCGGGACCCCACGAGGTCGAGCTGCCGTGGCACGGCGAGCGCGTGCGGTACGTCGTCGACGGGCCGGTGCTGGAGGTCTACGGCGACCTCGGGATCGCCGCCGTCCCGCTCCCGACAGGTACTTGACGCGCGTCAAATCCGTCGCTTCGATGACGCCGTGACCTTCGACACGATCATCAAGGGCGGCCGCTGGTTCGACGGGAGCGGCGGGCCCTCCGCCGTGCGGCACCTCGGGATCGTGGACGGCCACGTCGCCGCCGTCTCGGCCGAGCCGCTCGACGAGACCGGCTGCCCCGACGTCGTCGACGCGACCGGTCAGTGGGTGCTGCCGGGGCTGGTCGACATCCACACGCACTACGACGTCGAGGTGCTCGACGGACCGGCGCTGGCCGAGTCGGTGCGCCACGGCGTGACCACGATCCTGCTCGGCTCGTGCTCCCTCTCGACCGTGCACGTCGGCCCGGTCGACGCCGGTGACCTGTTCGGCCGGGTCGAGGCGATCCCCCGGCAGCACGTCATCCGGGCCGTCGAGGAGCACCAGACCTGGCAGTCCGCGCAGGAGTACGTCGCGGCGCTCGAGGCGCTCCCGCTCGGGCCCAACCTCGCGGCGTTCATCGGCCACTCCGACATGCGCACCGCGGTGCATGGGCCTCGACCGGGCCACCCGCAAGGACGTCCGGCCCTCGCGACGCCAGGTCGCGCGGATGGAGGCAGATGCTGCGCGAGGCGCTCGACGCCGGCTTCGTCGGGATGTCGGCCCAGCAGCTGCTCTTCGACAAGCTCGACGGCGACCTGTGCCGCTCGCGGACCCTGCCCTCGACGTTCGCCAGGCGCCGTGAGCTGAAGCCGCCTGCGCGACCAGCTGCGCCGCCGCGGCCGCGTCCTCCAGGCCGGCCCGGACGTGAAGCGGCCGCAGATCGCTGGTCACCCAGGCGTTCGGCTCGATCGGCTGGCGGCGGCGCGCTCCGCTGAAGACCTCGCTGCTGTCGGCCGCCGACATCAAGGCGATCCCGTTCGTCATCCACCTGCTGCGCGGGCTCTCGGCGCTGGTGAACCGGCTGGGCGGCGGACTTCCGCTTCCAGCACCTGCCGGTGCCCTTCGAGGTCTACGCCGACGGCATCGACCTGGTGATCTTCGAGGAGTTCGGCTCCGGTGCCGCCGCGCTGCACCTGCAGGAGAAGGTGGCCCGCGACGCGCTGATGCGCGACCCGAGTACCGCGCGGCGTTCCGCAAGGACTACGAGAGCAAGTACGGGCCGCGGGTCTGGCACCGCGACTTCTTCGACGCCGAGATCGTGGCCTGCCCGGACGCGTCGGTGGTCGGCAAGTCGTTCGGCGCGGTCGGCGTCGAGCGCGGCGGGCAGCACCCGGTCGACGCCTTCCTCGACCTGGTCCTCGAGCACGGCACCGGCGCTGCGCTGGCGGACCACGATCTCCAACCACCGCCCCGAGCTGCTGGCGAAGATCGCGCGCGAGCCCGGCGTCCAGATGGGCTTCTCCGACGCCGGCGCGCACCTGCGCAACATGGCCTTCTACAACTTCGGGCTGCGGCTGCTCAAGCACGTCCGGGACGCCGCAGCCGCCGGCCGCCCGTTCATGACCGACGGAGCACGCCGTGCACCGGCTCACCGGCGAGCTCGCCGACTGGTACGGCCTCGACGCCGGTCACCTCCGCGTCGGCTCGCGCGCCGACGTGCTCGTGCTCGACCCGGACCGGCTCGACGCCTCGCTCGAGGAGTACGCCGAGGCGCCGGTCGAGCAGTACGGCGGCCTGTCGCGGATGGTCAACCGCAACGACGCCACCGTCTCGCTCGTCCTGGTCGGCGGCCGGGCCGTCTGGCGCGCCGGCGCGGCCGACGCCGCTGCTGGGCGCCGAGCGGACCGGGCAGTTCCTGCGCGCACGGCGAGGTCGCGCCCGCGCCGCGTCGCACGGTCCCCGTCGCATGACCCGCTCCCCCGCCGAGGCCGTCCGCGGTCTCTGGGCGGACCTCGTCCGCCGCGACTACGACGGGCATCGCCGACTGGGTGACCGACGACTGCATCTACCTGGACGTGCCGCTCGGGCCGGCGTTCGCCGCCCGCGGGCCGGCCGACATCGCGAAGCGGCTCCAGGTCGGCTGGGGCGACCTCGCGGCGTACGAGAACCACGACGGCCTGCTCGTCGCCGACGGCGACGCACGTGATGTACGAGCACTCCGAGACCTGGACGTTCGCGACCGGTGAGGTGCTCGAGCTGCCGTTCGTCTCCGTGCACCGGGTCCGCGACGGCAAGGTGTCGCCTCTGGAAGGACTACTGGGACTACGACGCGATCACGACCGCGGCGCCGGCCGCCTGGCTCGAGGGCGCTCGCCACCGCCGACACGAGCTGGCTGTTCGACGCGACCGGGCTCGTCTGACCCGTGCTCTGCCACGAGTGCTACGGCGCCCCCGCGCTGGTCGCCGACTGTCCCGCCTGCCGGGGCACCGGCCGGGCGACGCGGATGCCGCTGTGCGACGACGCCTGGAACGAGGTCGTCCCCGGCCTGTTCATGGGCGGCCACGACGTGCGTTCCCAGTCACCGACCGCCTGCGTGGTCACCGACGAGTTCGACCTGGTCGTCAGCCTGACCGCGCGCGAGGGCTACGGACCCTCCCCCGAGGTCGAGCACGTGGTCGCCCGGCTCGCCGACGCCGTCCTCGACGCGCCGGGCACCGCCCGCGTGCGCGAGCTCGGCGCGGTCGTGGCCGCCGCCGTCCGCGCCGACCGTCGGGTGCTGGTCCGCTGCTCCGGCGGCCTCAACCGCTCGGGCGTCGTGGTGGCCGAGGCGCTGGTCGACCTCGGCCACTCCCCGGACGACGCGGTCCGGCTGGTCCGGGCGGCGCGCGGACCCTGGGCGCTCACCAACCCGGCCTTCGTGGCTCACCTGGCCGAGCGCTGACCGCAGCTGCGTGCTGAAGCCCTGGCTGACGTCGGGCGGTCGCCGAGGACGAGGCCGTTGATGGCCGAGGCTCGAAGCCTCCGCAGCGAAGACACCCGCTCGACCACCGCCGGTCGAGCCTGTCGAGACCACCGCAGCGGAGGCACCCCCTGAACCAGCCCCGGGCGACCACCGCCGGTCGAGCCTGTCGAGACCACCGCAGCGGAGGCACCCCCTGAACCACCCCCGGGCGACCACCGCCGGTCGAGCCTGTCGAGACCCCCGCAGCGGCTCAGCGCTGGTCGGCTGTGGCAACCCGACATCCGAGTGTCTGACGCTCCCCGGGGCTGTCAAGCCTGGGTGCCTGCGCTGCGGTTCGGGGGTCGGGTTGACAGCCCCGGCGAGCGCCAAAGGCGGGCTGGCTATCGGGTTGCCGCGAGGGTGCTGGCTGCGGTCCGACGGTGGCTGAGGTATGCGGAGCGCCAGTGACGAAGATCGAAGCCGCAGCAACGGAGGCACCCGCTGGACCACCGTCGGTCGAGCCTGTCGAGACCCCCGCAGCCAGCCCGCTGACCCGGCCCCGGGACGTGACCGTTTTCCCCTTGTGGACAAGGGCTTCCGGGCCCGTCGGACTGTCGGTGGTCGCTGCTTGGATAGGTGTCATGACGGCGATCGCGCACCACCCGCACCGGGTCACCCGGGCGATGGCGGGCGTGCGCGACCAGCTGGCCGCGGTGGCCGGGGTGCCGTTGTGGTCGATGGACGCCGCCGAGACGACCACGGCCATCAGCGAGGTCCAGGCCGCGAAGGCCCAGCTCGCCGAGCTCGAGGCCCGGTTGGTCGCCCAGGCCGAGGCGCTCGACATCCCCGGCCGGTCCGGTGCGACCTCGACCGCGACCTGGCTGGCCCACCACACCAAGACCACCCCCGGCGCCGCCCACCGCACCGTCCGGTTGGCCGCCGGGGTCGGGTCCCACGACCAGACCCGCGACGCCCTCGCCGAGGGTCGGGTGCACGTCGAGCAGGCCGAGGCCGTCCTCCGGGCCCTCGACGACCTCCCCGCCGACCTCGACCCTTCGCTGGTCCAGGACGCCGAGGCCCACCTGCTCGCCGAGGCCGAGCACTTCGACGCCCGCGCGTTGAAGCGGTTCGGACGCCGGCTCCTGGAGGTCGTGGCCCCCGATGCGGCCGACGCCCACGAGGCCCAACTCCTCGAACGCGAGGAACGCGACGCGGCCGCCGCCACCCGGCTCACGATGTGGGAGGACGGACACGGCAAGGTCCACGGCCGGTTCACCCTCGACACCCTCACCGGCGCCGCGCTCAAGAAGGCCCTCCTGGCGTTCGCCGCCCCCAAGCACCAGGCCGCCTCAGGTCCTCTGGGGGAACGTCGCCCAACCCCGGAACGCCTGGGGCGGGCGTTCACCGAGCTGATCCACCGCTACCCCACCAAGAACCTTCCGAAGGCCGGTGGGGTCAACGCCACCGTCGTGGTGACCATGACTCTGGAGTCCCTGCTGGGCGGCCTCACAGGCGGCGAACCTGGACACCGGCGAGACCATCTCCGCCTCCCTGGCCCGCAAGCTCGCCTGTGAGGCCGGGATCATCCCCGCCGTGCTCGGCGGCAAGTCCCAGGTCCTCGACCTCGGCCGCACCCGGCGCTTCCACACCGGGCCGCAGCGGATCGCCAAGACCATCGAACAACGCGGCTGCACCGCCGAGGGCTGCGACTGGCCACCCGGACTCTGCCACCTGCACCACCCCATCCCCTGGAGCCGCGGCGGCGGGACCGACAACGACGGGCTGCTGCTCTGCCCCGGACACCACGCCCGAGCCCACGACCCCACCTACACCACGACCCACCTGCCCGGCGGGAAGGTCGCCTTCACCCGGCGCACCTGAGACCACCCGCCCGACCGGACGGACCAGGAGCCCAGTGGCGTCCTGCGTGCACCCGTGCCCGCCGACGCAAGGCAGCGCTCACGCAGCCAGAACCCTCGCGGCAACCCGATAGCCAGCCCGCCTTTGGCGCTCGCCGGGGCTGTCAACCCGCCTCACCAACCGCAGCGCAGGCGCCCAGGCTTGACAGCCCCGGGGAGCGTCAGACACTCGGATATCGGGTTGCCGCAGCCGACCAGCGCCGAACCACCTCGGTGGTCTCGACAGGCTCGACCGGCGGCGGTCGAGCGCGTGCCTCCGCTGCCGAGGCTTCGAGGCCCGTCGCTGGCGCTCCTCACACCTCAGCCACCGCGGCACGTCAGCCGGCTCCCGCGGGAACCCGACAGCCAGCTGCCTTTGACACTCGGAGGTCGGGTGGACTCGGCCGTCCGGTCGGAGCCCGGATCACCGATTTCGGTGGTGACGCCGCCTCGCGTCGTTCCTACCGTCGACAGCGGAGGGCGGGGGTGCCTGTGGTGACCTGGCGGACTGGTGCTGTTGCTGCGCTCGTCGCAGCGCTCGGGGTGGCCGCGACGACGGGCACGAGCCCGACCGCGGACGCCGCCCCCGGAGCCGCAAAGGCCCCGGAGACACTGGTCAGCCCGGGCGGGGTGCCCTGGACCTGGGGCGCCAACTCCTTCGGCCAGCTCGGCGATGGCAGCACCACGGCCCGGCCCACGCCCGGTCCGGTCACGGGGCTCAGCGACGTGGTCGACATGCACGGCGGGCGCGAGCACGTCATCGCCCTGCGCGGCGACCGCACGGTCTGGGTCTGGGGCAGCAACGGCGAGGGCCAGCTGGGCCTCGGCACCACCGCGAACCGGCCCACGCCGACCCAGGTCCCGGGGCTGAGCAACGTGCAGGCCGTGGAGACCGGGCACAACTCGTCGCTGGCGCTGATGGGTGACGGCACGGTCCGGACCTGGGGCCTCAACGCGGACGGCCAGCTCGGTGACGGCACGACCACCCTGCGCCGCAGCCCGGTCACGGTCTCGGGGCTCACCAACGCCGTCTCCATCGCGGCCGGCCGCGACATGAGCTACGCCATCCGCGCGGACGGCACGGTCGTCGGGTGGGGCCGCAACGACGAGGGCCAGCTCGGCGACGCCACCACGGTGCGTCGTACCACTCCGGTCCGGGTCGGGACCCTGACCAACGTCGTCGACATCGCCGGCGGCCGCGACCACGGCCTCGCGCTGCGCAGCGACGGCACCGTGTGGGCCTGGGGCTCCAACGACTACGGACAGCTCGGTGACGGCACCATGACCGACCGCACGTCGCCGGTCATGGTGCTGAGCGGCGCGACCCAGGTGATCGCCGGCGCGCAGCACTCCTACGCCCTGCGCACCGACGGCACCGTGGCCGCGTGGGGACGCAACTACCGCGCCAACCTCGGCGACGGTACGACGACCACGCGGACCCGCCCCGTCACGGTCCGCAACCTCTCCTCGGTCGTCTCGATCGGCTCCGGTCGCGACACCGGCCTGGCGGTCCTGGCCGACGGCCGGGTGATGGCCTGGGGCCACAACTCGACCGGCCAGGTCGGCGACGGCACCACCACCGACCGCAGCACCCCGGTGGTCGTCCCCGGCGTGAGCGGCGGACTGCTCGCGGCCGGCGGCGGCGCGGAGTACTCGGTCATCCTCGTCTCCTCCGGACCACCGCCGCCGCAGGACCCCGTCGCGTCGTTCACGGCGGGCTGCGCGGTCACCTCGTGCTCGTTCGACGCCAGCGCCTCGCGCGACCCCGACGGCACCGTCGTCGCCTACGACTGGGACTTCGGCGACGGCGTCACCTCCTCGGAGTCGACGTCGGCCGCCCACCACGACTACACCCTGACCGGCACCTACACCGTGTCGCTGACCGTCACCGACAACACGGGGGCCACCGACACGACGACCCGCCAGGTCGTCGCCGAGGACACCCCGCCGCCGGTCGGACCCCAGTGGCGCGCCGGGACCGCGGTCGACGTGAACTCCGCGCGCCCGTCCATCACGCTGCCCGCGGCCACCCAGGCCGACGACCGGCTGGTGCTGTTCGTCTCGGCCAACCGGGCCGCCACACTGACCACCCCGACGGGCTGGACGCTGCTGAGCACCGCCTCGGACGGGACCGAGGTGCGGTCCTGGGTCTTCACCCGCGCGGCCACCTCCACCTCCGCCGGGAGCAACCTCACCCTCACCTTCGACGCCACCACGAAGGCGGGGCTGGCCGTGCTCGCCTACAGCGGGGCGGGCGTTCCGGGCGCCCCCACCAGCCGGGTCGAGACCGCCGCCGCCACCCGCACGCACGCGGCACCCGCGGCGACGGTGGCCGCCGGCCCCGCGACGGTGCTCCGCTACTACGTCGACAAGGGCGCCACCGCGCACACCTGGGCGCTGTCTCCCACGCTGACCACGCGGGCCACCTCGACGGGAAGCGGCAGCGGCTTCGTCACCGTGGCCGCCGGGGAGCAGTCCGAGGTCGCGGCGGGGAGCGTCCCGGCGCTGAGCGCCACGTCGGGCATCTCGTCCGCGAAGGCCATCGCGTGGACGCTGGTCCTGCCGCCGGCCTGACCGGCACGTGACGCGCGTCCACGTCGCTTCGACGGTGCGGTCCGGCCCGCCGAGGAGGCCATCCGCGCGGTGCCTGCGGCCGGCGGCCCTTGGGTAGTCACCAACCCGGCGTTCATGGCCCACCTGTGGAGCACCAGCCGCCGTGGGTCGTGAGCCGGTGGTGCCTGGCACGTCCCCGTGAGCGGACACGTTTGCGCAACGGAACGGCCGAATCCCGGATCGTGGGCCGGCCATCAGGGATGCTTGAGGCGATGACCACGTCACCTGGGCCACGACGCCACCTGGCCACGAGCCCCTTCCAGCCGGATCCCGAGCCGATCATCGAGCAGTTCGCGGTCGACGATCTCGTGTCCCACGACTCCTACGGGATGGGTCGCGTCATCCACGTGGAAGCGACGGCAGTGACAGTCGACTTCCGGCCGCTGACGGTGCGCATCACCAGCCCGTTCCGCAAGATGACCCGGATCTAGGCGACGTCCCCTCAGCCCCAGACCTGGACCGGTGACGCCATCGACCGGTCCTGCGCGTACCGGGCTTGCTCGCGTGCCCGTCCGTCAGGTGGCGATCACCGGCCACAGCACGGCGACGACACTCTCGGGGATCTCCTCCTTGCGGTCGCCTCGGTAGAACGCACCGAAGTAGCTTCCGAAGCACATGGTGGCGATGGTGTGCTTGTCGATGTCCTCGGACACGGCCCCGTGCAGCTGCAGCTGGGACAGCACGTTCTCGACGAGCGTGACGCGTGGTTCGACTGCGTGCTCGCGCAGCATCTCCAGCAGTTCCGGTGTGTGGATCACCTCGCCGGCGAAGTTGCCCATCAGCACCATGGCGTCCGGGTTGAAGTACGCCGGATCCAGTCGGCGGACCGCTTCGACGAACGCCTCGCGTGGCGCCAGGCGGCTCAGGTCGATGTCGTACTGGTCGCGCTGCTTGCGGAAGCCGTAGTCGAGTGCGTCGGCGACGAGCTCGAGCTTGGTGTCCCACCGGCGGTAGAGGGTGGGGCGACTGACACCCGCGTCGGCCGCGATGTCGCCCAGGGTCATGCGCGAGTAGCCGTCGCGGACGAGGCGGGCGCGGGTGGCCAGGATGATCGCCTCGTCGAGGGCGGGGTCGCGCGGACGCCCGCCGGCACGTGACCCGGTGGTGTCGGCGGTCCTCGTCGATCCTGCGCGCGCCCGGGGCATGTACACCTCGCATCCGTGGGTGGCGTTGCATCCTATCCAGTTCCGTTACGGACACTTGCCGTAACTCATTGGGTTACATACAGTGCTCGTAACGGAATGGTCCGCTCAGACAGGGTCTGGCGTCGAGAGAAGGTGTCGCAGATGAAGGCGATCGTGGTGACGGACCGGGCTGCGGGAACAGCCGGGATGACCCTCGTGGAGCGGCCCGAGCCGCTGGCAGCGATCAACGACGTCATCGTCGAGGTGCATGCGTCGGGATGGGTCTCGACGGAGCTCGAGTGGCCGTCGACCTGGACCGATCGGGCCCACCGTGACCGGACGCCATCGATCCCCGGGCACGAGCTGGCGGGAACGGTCAGCGCGCTCGGCTACGGCACGACGGGGCTGTCGGTGGGACAGCGCGTGTTCGGCCTCGCCGACTGGCATCGCGACGGCACCCTCGCGGAGTACGTCGCGATCGAGGCGCGCAACCTCGCGCCCTTGCCGGACGACGTCGACTTCACGGTCGGCGCTTCCCTGCCGATCTCCGGCCTGACCGCGTGGCAGGGGCTGTTCGTCCACGGCGGACTCCGGTCGGGGCAGCGCGTCCTCGCGCATGGCGCGGTCGGCGCGGTCGGCGCGATGGTGACCCAGCTCGCGTCCGAGGCCGGCGCCCACGTCATCGGTACCGGACGCTCCGCCGACCGGGAGAAGGCGCTCGACCTCGGCGCGCAGGAGTTCGTCGACCTCGAGAACGACACGCTGCACGACCTCGGCGAGGTCGATCTGGTCTTCGACGTCATCGGCGGCGAGGTCCAGAAGACCTCCGCGGCCCTGCTCAGGCCCGGAGGCACCCTGGTGTCCGTCGTGGGCCCGGTCGAGGCCCACCCGGTGAACGGCCGGGCGATCGACTTCGTGGTCGAGGCCGACCGCGACCAGCTGGGCGAGATCGTGACGCGCGTGCAGGACGGACGGCTGCGCACGAACATCGGAACCACCGCGACCCTCGACGATGCCGTCGCAACCTTCAGCTCCCGGGAGCGGCTCAGGGGAAAGACGATCATCGACGTCCGCCCCTGACGACCCTGGCTGGGACCGCGTCGGCAGGTGTCGAGGTCGACCACGGTCAGCGTGGTCTGGTGACGTCCACGACCGGGCGAGCCAGCGCGGCCGTGGTTGCACCCGCGGACCGCGTCTGACACGTTCTGGGGGACCTCACCCGACCACGGAAGGGGTCGGGATGGCCTTCTCGCTCGCCGACCCGGGCGGCGCGGGCCGGAGGCGGAGATTCATCGAGAAGGTCCGCGCGGCGGTCGGCTGGCCCGCCGCCACGACATGTCGATCGGAGACCCCATGACCAAGCTCTCCATGCACGAGGATCTCCCGTTCGACGAGACGACGGCGCCGCCGCGGGTGTCGACGGGCGACCTCCCGCTCCACGCGGAGATCCGCCAGATCGTCACCGACGCCTACGAGCGGTACCGCGGCGACGACAGCGGCACCGTCGCCGACTACATCCCCGTGCTGGCGCAGGCATCGCCCGACCTGTTCGGGATCGCCGTGGTCGGACCGTGGGGGCGGTCCTTCGAGATCGGCGACGTCGAGGCCCGCTTCTCGATCCAGAGCGTCTCCAAGCCGTTCGTGTTCGCCCATGTCTGCGACACGATCGGGTACGAGCTCGCTCGGGAGCGCCTCGGCGTCAACAGCACGGGCTTCCCGTTCAACTCGCTCATGGCCGTCGAGCTCAACACCGAGCGGACGATGAACCCGCTGGTCAACGCCGGCGCGATCGCCACCACCAGCCTCGCGCCGGGCGCCACGGCCGACGAGAAGTGGGCGTCGATCCGGGAGCGACTGTCGCTGTTCGCCGGGCGCGAGCTCACCGTCAACGCGGAGGTCTACGCCTCGGAGTCAGCCACCAACCTGCGCAACCAGGGCATCGCCCACCTCCTCAGGAGCTACGGGCGGCTCTACTTCGATCCGGACGAGGCGACCGACATCTACACGCGCCAGTGCTCCCTGGACGTGACCGTCCACGACCTCGCTGTCATGGCGGCCACGCTGGCCAACGGCGGGGTGAACCCGACGACCGGCGTGACGGTGATCCGGCCCGGCGTGTGCCGCCGGGTGCTGGCGGTCATGGCGAGCGCGGGTCTGTACGAGCTGTCCGGTGACTGGCTCTACCAGATCGGGGTCCCGGGCAAGAGCGGCGTCAGCGGCGGCATCGTGACGGTCTCGCCCGGCAAGGGTGGGCTGGCGACGTACTCGCCGCCGCTCGACGAGGCCGGCAACAGCATCCGCGGCCAGCTGGCGACCAAGTACCTCGCGGAGCGGCTCGGTCTCAACCTCTTCGCGTCGGAGCCCGCAGTGGGCTCCCCGCCCCAGTTCTGATCGGCCTGCTCCCCATGCTTCGCGAGACCGTCGTCGTCGGGGGCGGTGCCATGGGGTCGGCGACCGCCTGGCACCTGGCCCGGCGCGGTCGCCGGGTCACGTTGCTCGAGCGCTTCGGCGCCCGGCACGCGATGGGCGCCTCGCACGGGCGGTCGCGCAACTTCAACGTGACCTACGTCGAGCCGGCGTACCAGGCGATGCTGCACGAGGCGGCAGGCCTGTGGCGCGTGCTGGAGGACGAGAGCGGCGTCGCGCTGCTCGACCTGGTGGGCATCGTCAACCACGGCGCCGGGGTCCCGGCCGACCTCGCCGAGGTGCTGGGGGCGCTCGGAGTGCGGGCCTCGATGCTGCCGCCCGAGGAGGCGCAGGAGCGGTGGACCGGCATCCGCTTCGACACGCGAGTGCTGTTCAGCCCGGACGGCGGCCGGCTCGACGCGGAGGAGGCGGTCGCGACGTTGCAGTCCGAGGCCGCGCGCCACGGTGCCGAGGTCCTCCTCGACACGCCGGTCACCTCGATCCACGTGCGCCCCGACGACCGGGCCGAGGTGACCACCGCCGACACGACCTACGTCGCCGACACCGTCGTCGTGACGGCCGGCGCCTGGACGGAGCGGCTGCTGGGCACCGCAGTCACGCTCCCGCGGCTCGTCGTCACGCAGGAGCAGCCGGCGCACTTCGCGGTCGCGGACCCGGCCGCGGTCTGGCCGAGCTACAACCACCTGCCCGAGCCCGGGACCGCGCGCTACGACTACTGGTACGCGCCGACGTACGGCACCCTGACGCCGGGCGAGGGCGTGAAGGCCGGCTGGCACGCCGCGGGGCCGGTGACCGACCCCGACGCCCGCACCTTCGCCCCCGAGCCGGTCCAGCTCGCGGCCCTCCAGCGGTACGCCCGCGAGTGGCTCCCCGGGGTCGACGCCGACGCCCTGACGCCGATCAGCTGCACCTACACCTCGACCCGGGACAGCGACTTCGTGCTGGACCGCGTCGGTCCGGTCGTCGTCGGCGCCGGGTTCTCGGGCCACGGCTTCAAGTTCGTGCCCTCGGTGGGCCGGATCCTCGCCGACCTCGTCACGGGCACCGGGCGACCGGACCCGCGGTTCTCCGCGTCCCGCGCCGCCTAGGGCCCCGGGGTCAGCGCGCTCCTGTCATCGCCTCCGACGCGTTGCCCGAGAGCCGCTGGGCGAGGTAGATCGGGATCGCCGAGAAGACCACCAGTGCGGCCGCGACGCAGTTGACGATCGGCGCCTGGTTGGGCCGGAACAGGTTCTGGAAGATCCAGATCGGCAGCGTCTGGTCGGTCGAGGAGGCCGTGAACTGGGTGACCACGATCTCGTCGAACGACAGCCCGAACGAGAGCAGCGCGCCGGCCAGCAGCGCCGAGCGCAGCATCGGCAGGGTGATCAGCCGGAACGTCGTGAACGGGCCGGCGCCGAGGTCCATCGAGGCCTGCTCGAAGTTGGCGCCGAGCCGCGCGAACCGGGCCTGGACGTTGTTGAACACGGTCACGATGCAGAACGTCGCGTGCGCGATGACGATCGTCCAGAGCGAGAGCGGGATGCCCAGGATCGTGCGGAAGCCGTTCTGGAAGGCCAGGCCCGTGACGATGCCGGGCAGCGCGATCGGCAGGATGATCAGCAGCGAGATCACGTTGCGGCCGAAGAAGCGGGTCCGCCGCAACCCCATCGCCGCCAGCGTGCCCAGCAGCAGGGCGATGACGGTGGCCGCGATCGCCACCCGGACCGAGGTCCACAGCGCGTCGCGGGCCCCCTCGGACTCTCCACGCCAGCTTCCACCAGTGCGTGGTGTAGCCGGGCGGCGGCCAGGTGAAGGTGCGGTCGACGTTGAAGGAGTTGATCAGCACGAGCAGCAGCGGCACGTAGATGAACACCAGCACCAGGACCGTGATGACGGTGAGCGGGACCCTCAGGCCGGCGGGGAGTCTCATGAGCGGGGCCGCATCAGAGCTGGTCCAGGGCGCCGACCCGGCGGGCGGCGGCGAGGTAGGCGAGCATCACGACGATGGGCAGCGTCGCCACCGCGCACGCGAACGGCAGGTTGTTGGCCGCGCCCTGGTTGTCGTAGACGACGTTGCCGAGCAGCTGCGAGGTGCCGCCGACGATCTTCACCGCGATGTAGTCACCCATCGTGAGCGAGAAGGTGAAGATCGAGCCGGCCACGAACGCCGGGAACACCATCGGCAGCACCACCCGCCGCAGCGTGGTGCCGGACCTGGCGCCGAGATCGGCCGACGCCTCGAACACCGAGCTCGGCACCCGCTCGAGCCCGGCGTAGAGCGGCAGGATCATGTAGGGCAGCCACAGGTACGACAACGTCAGCATGGTCGCGAACAGCCCGTAGCCCGGCGTGCTCAGCCCGAACGGCGAGAGCACCGCGTCGAGCAGGCCGCCGGTGGAGAGCATGCCGCGCCAGGCGTAGGCCTTGACGAGGTACGACGCCCACAGCGGCATGAGCACCGCGATCACCAGGATCCGCTGGAGCCGCGGCGAGGCCACCTTGGCCATGAAGAGCGCGATCGGGAAGGCCAGCACCGCGTCGATCAGCGTCACGAGCACGGCGATGCCGATCGTGCGGAGGGTGATGGTCCGATAGACGTCGATCGTGAACAGGTCCTGGAAGTTCTCCAGCGTCCAGGTGCGCTCGATGTTGCCCGTGAAGTCGTTCTGGGTCCACAGCGAGGTGATGAGGAGCGCGCCCAGGGCCCCCAGGTAGGCCACTCCCAGCCACAGCATCGGTGGCGTGAGGAGCAGGCCTCCCCGGAGGCCCGGGCGACGACTCAGGACCGACAAGCGACTGGCCTCAGCCCTTGATCTCCGTCCACGCGGTCGTCCAGTCGCCGTAGTCGGTGCACTTCACGTCGGTGCGACCGTCCAGGCACTGCTCGATCGGCGTGGTCCAGTAGTGGATCTGCGCGGCGTAGTCGGCTGTCCGTCACGTGGTAGGTGTCGCAGAACGTCGTGTCGGAGGTCAGGTCGCACGCCTTCGGGTTGGCCGGTGCCTCACCGAACCACTCCGCCACCGCGGCCTGGGCCTCGGGGCTGGCGATGTAGTCCATCCACGCGTAGCCGCAGTTGGGGTTCTTCGCCTTGGCGCTGATCATCCAGGTGTCCGACCAGCCCGTGGAGCCCTCCTCGGGCAGGAACGCCTCGACCGGCGCGCCCTCGCTCTGCGCGAGCGAGGCGATGACCTGCCAGGTCGTGCCGATCTGGGTGTCACCGGTCTTGAAGGCCTGGATCTCCTTCAGGTAGTCCGACCAGTACTCCGAGACGTTCTCCTTCTGCGACTTGAGGACCTCGACGGCCGCGGCGAGCTGGTCGTCGTCGAGCGCGTAGGGGTTCTCGATCCCGAGGTCGGGCTGGGTGTTCATCAGGTACAGCGCGGCGTCGGCGATGTAGATCGGCGAGTCGTACGCCGTCACCTTGCCGGCGTACTGGCGAGGCGTCGTCGAAGACCGCGGACCAGCTGGTCGGCGCCGGGCTGACGGCGTCGGTGTTGTACATCAGCAGGTTCGCGCCCCAGCCGTGCGGGACGCCGTACATCTGGCCGTCGACGGAGTTGAAGGCCTGGTCCTTCAGGAAGTCGACGATGTCGGCGTAGTTCTTGATCAGGTCGGTGTTGACCGGCGCCACGTCGCCGGCCGCGATCATCCGCAGCGTGGCGTCACCGGACGCGGAGACCACGTCGTACTCGCCGGTCTTCATCAGCTGCACGGCCTCGTCGGAGGTGCCGAACGTACTTCACGTTCGCCTGGCAGCCGGTCTGCTCCTCGAACGGGGTCACCCAGTCGACCGACGGGTCGTTCGTGCCGTCCTCGGCGTAGCCCGGCCAGGCCAGGATGTTGACCTGCCCCTCCATGTCGCCGATCGACTCCTGCCATCGGCACGTCGGGCGGCGTGAAGCCCTCCGCACCGGGCGTGTCGCTGCCCTCGTCGTCGCCACCCGAGTCGGTTCCGCACCCCGCCACCGCCACCAGCAGTGCTGCGCTGGCGAGGGTGACGAGCCGCTTGCTTGTCGTTCTCCTCATGTTTCCTCCTCAGGTGGTGGCGCCGCCGGGTCGGGAGCGGACCCGGTCAGGGCCACCAGGTGGTCGCGTCGCCACGTCAGCGCGACACGTTGGTGGCGCCGCTCGAGGGCGGCGTCGATGGAACGGTCGGTGTTCTGGTGGGCGACGGTCAGCGTCGCGCCGGCGTCGAGCCCGACCACGGAGTGCGTGCTCGCCCCCAGGTAGACGACCTCGCGCACCACCCCGGGGGCCACGCAGGTGTCGGCGGAGGGGGCGGGTGCGTCGGCCTCGGCGTGCATCTGCAGCTTCTCCGGCCGGATCACGAACGTGCCCTCCTCCCCGACGAGCGCACGGGCGACCGCGCCCTGCGAGCAGGTTCGAGGTCCCGACGAAGCCGGCCACGAACGCCGAGCTCGGGCTGCTCGTAGAGCTCGACCGGCGTCGCCAGCTGCTCGATGCGCCCCTCGTTGAAGACCGCGATGCGGTCGCTCATCGTGAGCGCCTCCTCCTGGTCGTGGGTCACGAACACGAAGGTGATGCCGACCTCGCGCTGGATCTGCTTGAGCTCGACCTGCATCTCCCGGCGCAGCTTGAGGTCCAGGGCGCCGAGCGGCTCGTCGAGCAGCAGCACCTTCGGCCGGTTGACCAGCGCCCGCGCCAGCGCGACCCGCTGCCGCTGGCCACCGGAGAGCTGGTGCGGCCGCCGCTCGGCGTACCCCTCGAGCCGCACGGTGGCGAGCGCCTGCTCGGCCCGCTGGCGGCGCTCGGGCTTGCCGACCTTCTTGACCCGCAGGCCGTACTCGACGTTCTGCAGCACGCTCATGTGCGGGAAGATCGCGTAGTCCTGGAAGACCGTGTTCACGTCGCGGTCGTACGGCGCGCGCCCGGTCACGTCGTCGTCGCCGAGCCGGACGGTGCCCGGCGGTGGGCTGCTCGAAGCCGGCGACCAGCCGCAGCACCGTGGTCTTGCCGGACCCGGAGGGGCCGAGCATCGAGAAGAACTCGCCGTCCTCGATGTCGAGGTCCAGCTCGTCGACGGCGCGCACCTGGTCGTAGTGCTTGCTCAGCCCTCGCAGCGAGATGGCCGGCGCGGTCATGGACTCCCCGATCGACGCTGTTCCACACGGTCGTACGGGCATAACCTATGGAACCAGAGGTTATTTGGGTAGCCCCGTCCTGTCACGATCGTGTTGCGAGGCGGAGCCGGAGGGACGGAACGGGATGAGCGAGATGCGCCGGCACGGCAGCCGTGCACGGAACGCGATCTTCGCGCCGCTCAGCGACGTCGGGCGGGCGGGCCAGGTCGAGCAGCGGCTGACCGAGGCGATCCGCTCCGGCGTGCTCGTCGAGGGCGAGCGGCTGCCCAGCGAGGCCGAGCTCGCGGGCCGGTTCGGCGTGGCCGTCGTGACGGTGCGCGAGGCCCTGATCGGGCTGCGCGCCCAGGGCCTGGTCACCACCACCCGGGGCCGCGGCGGCGGGACGTTCGTCGCGGCCGGGGCCACCGTCGACGAGGAGGCGCTGGCCGAGCGGCTCGGCGCGATGTCCCGCGCGGAGCTCCAGGACCGCGGCACCCACTACGCCCTGGTCCTGGCCGGCTGCGCCGAGCTCGCCGCCGAGCGCGCCGACGAGGACGAGGCGGACTCGCTGCACCGCCTGCTCGACAGCGACCCCGCCGGTCAGGGACGGCCCCAGGGCGGCGTCGGAGCGTGGCGGCACGCCGACGCGGAGCTCTGGCTCTCCCTGGCCGCGCTCACGCAGTCCTCCCGCGTCACCCGGGAGGTGGTGCGCCTCGAGGCGGACTTCGGCATGATCGTGCGCATCCCGCTCGGCGACGAGCCGTTCCGGGAGGAGACCTGGGCCGAGCCACCGCCGCCTGGTCGACGCGATCGCGGCCGGAGACCCCGCCGCCGCCCGCAAGCTCGCCCAGACCCACCTCCAGGAGACCCTGGACCGGGTCGCCCGCACCCAGGCCGAGATCCACGACCGTCACCGGATGCCCAGGAGCGCCTCATGACCACTCTCCCCGCCACCGTGCCCGACGCGTTGGGCCGGTGCGCCCTGCACGTGGCGGCGTACTTCGGTGCGCTCTTCGGCTCCCTCGAGGCCATCGGCGACCGGGTGACCGAGGCCTTCGCCGAGCGGCGCCTGGTGACCGCGGCCGCGCTCACCGAGGTCGTCGAGCCACTGGCCGCGGCCACGCTGGCCGAGCACCCCGTGGTCGGCGCCGGGTTCGTCGCCCACCCCCACTGGCTGGCCGACCGCGAGCTCTACCTCGCCTGGTGGCAGGGCGACGAGCAGCAGCCGCTCGCCGAGCGCGGGGTCCCGATCGGGCACCACGTCTTCGACTACAGCCGGCACGAGTGGTTCGAGAACCCGCGGGCCACCGGCGCGCGCCACGTGACCGGGCCGTACGTCGACTACGTGTGCACCGACGAGTACGTCCTCACCGCGACGGTGCCGGTCCACGTGCACGGTGAGATGGCCGGCGTGGCCGGCGCCGACACCCGGCTCGAGACCTTCGAGCAGCTGATGCGCGAGCCGCTGCGCAACGGCGGCGACGTGGTGCTCGTCAACAGCCACGACCGGTGCGTGGTGGCCGCGGACCCGCTGCTGCGCTCGGGCCAGAAGGTGGCCGTGGCGTCGTACGCGCGGGTGCACCCGCTCGAGGGGCTCCCGTTCCGGGTGCTCGCCGACCGCCGGACCTAGACCACGATCACGGAGATGTTGTCGAGCCCCTTGCCCATCTCGTAGCGGATCCGCAGCTCCACCTCGCCCGAGCAGTCCGGGAGCGGCAGCACCTTGTCGCCGCTGAAGGAGTTGCACGCGCCGAGCGCCATCCCCTCGGTCAGCCCGGCCACGCCGCTGAGCACCAGCGCGTTGGCCGTGGCGCCGTCGGCGACCGCGACCCGCACCGTCGTGTCCACCACGGGGTCGACCGGGCCCGAGGTGAAGTCGACGGCGCAGATCGTGCGGACCTCGCTCACCGGCGTCCACCGCAGGTGCTCCCACTGGTCACCGTCGAGGGCGTAGTAGGGCCACTCGTGCTTGGGCGCGAGGATCGTGAACCCGAAGTAGGTGCTGTCGGTGGCGGCCAGCTGGACCGAGGTCCGGTAGCTCTCGGGGACGAGCCGGGTGCCGGTGCCGATGATCCCGCGCTCGTGCAGGCTGTTCATCACCGCCACCTGCATCTCGTCGAGCAGGCCCGTCTCGACCAGCTCCCCGATGACGACGTCCGCGCGTGGCAGCTCGACCTCGAGCGCGTCGCCCTCGACGACCTCGATCACGTGCTCGAGCCCGTTGGCGCGCACGGTGTCGCGCAGCGTCCGGGCCAGCACGGGGTCCACCTCGACCGCGATCACCCGCGCGGCCCCCGCGGCCGCCGCGAACAGCGACAGGATGCCGGTCCCGGCGCCCACCTCGACGACCACGTCGCCGGGCCGCACCACCGCCTCGATGGCTGCCCGGAACGCCAAGGTGCGCTTCCGGTCGACCAGGCACAGGTAGGGGTAGTCGGTGTTGGACCAGATGATGCCGGTCTGCTCGCTCAACATCCGTCGCTTCCTTGAACCTCTCCCGCGGCCTGTCCCCCACCTCTGTCGCCCCGCACCCTAGCCAAAACTGGTGCGCGACCACGCCGCGGGACTCCGCGGCTGGGGGCCTGCGCGACGGTAGCGTTCGGCCATGGCGTTGAGCGCGCCCGCACGAGCCCAACGCCGCTTCCGTCGGGCCGCGGTGGGACTGGCGGTGGTCTTCTGCGTCTTCACCGTTCTGCTGCTCCCGGTCGTCCCGCTCTCCGTGCGCGAGAGCGTGACCGCGGTCGGGCTGCTCTTCGCCGGCCTGGTCGGCGTGGCCAGCGGCTTCCGCCGGGCCCGGATCACCACCGGGGCCGCGAGCCGCCCGTGGTGGTTGCTCACCATCGCCGCGCTCGTGGCCATCCTCGGCAACCTGTGGGTGGCTGCCACCGGCAGTGACCCGACCGACCCCAGCCTCATCAGCATCGTCACCATCGCGATCGCACTCATCCTGTCGGTGGTCGCGCTGCTGCTGTTCCCCGTGCCACGGCGCCGGGGTGCCGAGCTCTTCGTGATGCTGTTGGACGGCCTCGTCGCCGGCGGCGCCTTCCTGCTCATCGCCTCGGTGCTCGCCTACTCCGAGCTCCTCGAGTCCACCCGCACCACCACCGCGGACCGCGTCACCGGCATCGCCTTCCCGGCCCTGGACGTGCTGCTCGCCACCGTGGCGGTCCTCCTGGTCGTCCGCGCGTCCCGCGGTCGACCGCCTGATGCTCGTCGCTGGTGGCCAGTGGGCTTCCTGCTCTACGCCGCCGCCGACCTGTCCTACGCCGTGCGGACGGCCCAGGGCACCTTCTACTTCGGCACCCTGCTCGACCTGGGCTGGATCATCGGCTACCTGCTGCTGGCCCTGGCCGCCTTCACGCCGCTGGAGCACGAGCGCGAGGTGCGCGGCACGGACCCGCTGCGCGAGAGCGTGGCCGACGCAGCCGGCACGACCCTCGTCTTCTCGGTCCTCGTCGTCGCGACCGTCGTCCAGGTCCTGTTCGGCGGCCAGGGCAGCCTGCAGGGAGTCCAGGCCGCCCTCTGGGTGCTGCATCGTCGTCGCGGCCGGAGTCCGGCAGACGATCCTCACCGCGGACAACCACGCCTTGCGCCGCGGCCTCGAGCGCCGGGTCGAGGAGCAGACCGCCGACCTGCGCCGGCTGGCCCGGCAGAACGAGGTCCTGGTGACCTCCGTGGGCGACGGCGTCTACGGCGTCGACCACCAGGGCCGGGTCACCTTCGTCAACCCCTCCGCCGTGGCGATGCTGGGCTACGCGGCCGACGACCTGCAGGGGCTGCGCGCGCACGAGGTGTTCCACGCGCCGGACCGCGGACGGCTCGCCCTTCCCGTGGTCGCGCTGCTACATCTACGAGGCGATCACCCACGGGCTCGTCGCGAGCGCGGAGGAGGACGACTACGTCCGCGCCGACGGGACCTCGTTCCCCGTCGAGATCACCGCCGCGCCCCTGCTCGACGAGGCCGAGGTCCGCGGCGCGGTCGTGGTCTTCCGCGACGTGACCCAGCGTCGCGAGGTGGACCGCATGAAGGACGAGTTCCTCTCCGTGGTCAGCCACGAGCTGCGCACCCCGCTCACCTCGATCCGCGGCTCGCTGGGGCTGCTCGCCGGCGGTCGGGTGGGCGAGCTGCCCGAGAGGGCCGCCTCGCTGGTGCGGGTGGCGGTGCAGAGCACCGAGCGGCTGACCCGGCTCATCAACGACCTCCTCGACATCGAGCGCATGGAGTCCGGGCGCCCGGCCCATGGAGACCGACCGCGCTCGACGCGCGCTACCTGCTCGAGCTGCCGCGGTCCACCAGATCGAGGGCCTCGGCCGGCGTCGATGGGCGTCGAGGTCGCGGTCGCTCGACGCGCACGGCCGGGTCCTGGCCGACGAGGACCAGATCATCCAGACCCTGCTGAACCTGCTGGGCAACGCGATCAAGTTCTCCGAGCGCGGGGGCACGGTCCGGCTCGACGCGCTCGAGGACGCCGGGAACGTGCACTTCCGGGTCAGCGACGACGGTCGCGGCATCCCGGCCGACAAGCTGGAGTCGGTCTTCGAGCGGTTCGAGCAGGTCGACTCCTCCGACACCCGCCAGAAGGGCGGCACCGGGCTCGGCCTGGCCATCAGCAAGAGCATCGTGGAGCGGCACGGCGGCCGGATCTGGGCCGAGAGCGAGCTCGGCGTCGGCACCACCGTCCACTTCACGCTGCCCGCGGCGGTCCGGCTCAGCCGGAGCGTCGAGGCCGGCGCCGACCGACCCGCGCGGCCCCGACGGTGCTCGTCTGCGACGACGACGCGGCGGTGGTCGACCAGTTCGTCACGCTGCTCCGCGGTCGCGGCTACCACCCGATCGGCGTCACCGACGGCGCGCGCGCCATCGAGCTGGCCACGGCCCAGCAGGCCGAGCGCCGTCGTGCTCGACCTGGTCATGCCCGGCACCACGGGCGCCCAGGTGATGACCGCCTTGCGCAGCTCCCCGGCGACCGAGAGCATCCCGATCGTGGTCATCTCGGGGCTCGGCCCCGAGGCCGACGCGGACGTCGCCCGGTCGGCCGAGGGCTGGCTGATCAAGCCGGTCAGCGAGGACCGGCTCGTGCAGGCCGTCTCGGTCGTGCTCGACGGCAGCTCCGGGGCCAGGTCGGTGCTGCTCGTCGAGGACGACGACGGCCTGGCCGAGGTGGTCGGGACGCTGCTCGCCCACGAGGGTTTCACCGTGGTCCGCGCCAGCTCGGCGGCCGAGGCCATCGCCCGCGGCGAGGAGCTGCGGCCCGACGTGATCGTCCTGGACATCCGGCTCCCCGACGGGAGCGGCAGCGACGTGGTGGCCGCGTTCAGCCAGCGCTGGTCGCTCGCCCACACCCCGGTCGTCGTCTACAGCGTCGTAGAGGTCGCCGCCGAGCAGCGCGACGAGCTGCAACTCGGTACCACGGTCTTCCTGACCAAGGGCCACACCAGCTCCGGAGGGCCTCCGCGACCAGGTGCTCGATCTGGTGAAGGCTGTGACCGGGGCAAGCGACACCATCAGAGAGGACGTGCCAGATGGCTCTGACACAGACTGAGAAGCACCTCGCCGGGTCGACGGCTCCCGAGACCACGGACACCCGCGAGGACACCGTCGGGCTCAGACATCTCCATCCGCACCGGGGTCGGGGTCGGGCCGCACCCTGCTCTCGGCGTTCGACCACGCCCTCATGGGAGCCGGCGTCGGCGACTTCAACCTCGTGACGCTGTCCTCGGTGATCCCCACCGCCAGCCGGATCCGGCACGTCGACGGCACCCTGCCGGGCGGCCACGGGGACCTGCTGTTCTGCGTGCGCGCCGAGGCCTTCGCCGACCAGCCCGGTGACGTGGCGTGGGCCGGGCTCGGCTGGGTCGTCGACGAGACCGGAGGCGGCCTGTTCGTGGAGCACCACGCCCACAGCGAGGACGCCCGTCATCGAGCTGATCGAGGACAGCCTCAGTGACATGAACGCGCAACCGCGGCGGCGGGTACGGCGACGTCCAGATGACCCTGGCGTCCGCGGAGTGCGTCGAACAGCCGGTCTGTGCCCTCGTGCTCGCGGCGTACCGCGTCTCCAACTGGCACGACGGCGGCGAGCCGCAGCACCAGGACGACCCCCACGAGGACCGCCTCGTGACCGGGCCGCCGGCTGCCTCCCCCACCCCGGCGTCCGGCCCCGGCGGCACCCACACCCAGGTGATCGAGGAGTGGATCTCCACCAGCGACGAGGCGCTGGCGCAGAAGCTCTCGGAGCTCGCGTCGGTCGGCGGCCCGGTCGAACGGGTGAGCATCGAGAAGGAGGTCGACTACGTCACCGCCAAGCGCTACTACGAGCTCTACGTGCGGACCTTCGGCGACCTCGACACCCTGGCGGCGGGCCGCCAGCTCCTGCACGAGTCGGAGTTCCTCGCCGAGATGCTCGACCCGCGCGTGCACAAGTACGTCGCGTGGGACGCCGAGGGCGTGGCGATCGGCATGACCACCCTGACGACCGACCTCGAGACGGTGCCGTGGGTCAGCCCGACCTACTTCGCGCACCACTACCCCGAGCACACCGCGCGGGGAGCGGTCTACTACCTGGGCTTCACGCTGGTGCACCCCGACTACCGCGGGACGCACGTCTTCCACGCGATGCTCCAGGCGATGTGCCAGACGGTGATCGACAACCAGGGCATCGTGGGCTACGACATGTGCCTGGCCAACGACGAGGCCGGCCTCGGGGGCAGCGCCGGGCGGCTGCTCAGCACCCTGGCCAACATCACGATCGAGCCGATCGACCGCCAGAACTACTACACGATGACTTTCCACGGACCTCGGGAAACGCCCCCGAACGAGCCCGCGCAGCCCTAGTCTGGGAGGGTTTCCCCAGACGAAAGGCCCGCCGTGTCCCAGCCGACTGTGCTCGTGGTCGACGACGACGACGACATCCGTGAGCTGACCCAGCTCGCCCTCGAGACCGTCAGCGGGTGGAACATCGTGACCGCGGAGGGCGGTTTCGCGGCCATCGAGATGTGCCGGACGCACCGGCCCGACGCCGTGCTCCTCGACATGATGATGCCCGACATGGACGGCCTCACGACCTTCGAGCACCTCCAGGCCGACCCGGTCACCCGCGACATCCCGGTGATCCTCTTCACCGCCAAGGGCCGCGTCGGCGAGAAGCAGCCGTGGGAGAACTACGCGATCCGGGGCATGATCGCCAAGCCGTACGACCCGATGACCCTTGGCGAGCAGGTCAGCCAGATCCTGAAGTGGGACGAGGCGCGCTGGAGCGACGCCAGCTGATCACCACGGGCAGGTGACGCGGGCCGGCGCGCACATCCCCCCACGGCTGTGCGCACCGACCCGGTCTATCCCGAGACTTCCTTCATCCCCCACGGGCTGCCGTACTCGGTCAGCAGCTCCAGGAAGGGGACGGCGTCGAACGCCTCCGGCCCGAGCACGCCGGCGCCGGACCAGGTGCCGCGGGCGAGCAGCTCGAGGGCGACGACCGGGTTGATCGCGGTCTGCCAGACCACGCACTGGTGGCCGTACTCCTGCATGGTCCACTCGTTGTCGACCACGTGGTAGAGGTACGTCGAGCGCGCGGCGCCGTCCTTGCCCTTGCCCGTGACCCAGAGGCCGGCGCAGGTCTTGCCCTTCATCCGCGGACCGACGGTGGCCGGGTCGGGCAGCACCGCGGCGACCACGTCGCGCGGGCTCACCTCGACACCCTTCACCCGCACCTTCTCGGTCCGGTCGAGCCCGAGGGTGTGCAGCACCTTGAGGATGTTGATGAACTCGTCGCCGAGGCCGTACTTGAACGTCGCCCGCTTGCAGTCGACCCAGCGCGGCATGAGGAGGACCTCCTCGTGCTCGACGTTCACGCACTCGACCGGGCCGATCCCCTCCGGGAAGTCGAAGACCTCCGGCTCGCTGAACGGCGCGGTGGTGTGCCAGTCGCCCGCTCCGGACCCGTCCCGCCCAGATCACCGGCGGGTTGAGGCACTCCTCGATCGTGGTCCACATCGAGAACGACGGCGCGAAGATCTCGTTGCCGTCGTCGTCGGTGACCACGAGGTTGGCGCCGTCGCGGGTGCCGAGCTCGTCGATCTCGGAGAAGAGGTGGTCGGCGGCGTACCGCGCGAACACGTCGGACAGCCCGGGCTCGACGCCGATGCCGACCAGCGCCAGCCGGCCGGCCGACTCCCACTCGTCCGCGACCGCGAACTGCTCGTCGCCGAGCTTCACGCCGGTCTTCTCGTACGGCGCCTCGGGGTGCGGCCTGGACAGCGACATCGCCATGTCGAGGTAGTCGGCGCCGGCCGCGAAGGCGCCGTCGAAGATCGGCATGTTGAAGACCGGGTCGACGGCGTTCATCACGTGGGTGATCCCGTGCTCGCGGCACAGCGCGCTCACCGACGTCCGCGGACGACGCGTCGACCTGCGCCGCGACGTACCGGCTCGTCGGTGGCCGCGGCCTTCTCGGCCCGGGCCAGGTCGTAGTCGGCGACGACGATGGTCTCGAAGAAGTCGCGTCGAGCCGCGATGGCGGTGAACGCCCCGCCGACGCCACCGGCGCCGACCAGCAGGATCCTCGACGCATCGCCGCTCACTCGCCGATGTAGGACATGACGTGCTTGATGCGCGTGTAGTCCTCGAGGCCGTACATGGACAGGTCCTTGCCGTAGCCGGAGTGCTTGAAGCCGCCGTGCGGCATCTCGGAGACGAACGGGATGTGGGTGTTGATCCACACGACGCCGAAGTCGAGCTGCTTGCGACATCCGCATCGCCCGGGCGTGGTCCTTGGTCCAGACGCTCGAGGCGAGGCCGTACTCGACGCCGTTGGCCCAGCGCAGCGCCTCGGCCTCGTCGGTGAACTTCTGGACGGTCATCACCGGGCCGAAGATCTCGGTCTGGATCTGCTCGTCGTCCTGCTGGAGGCCGGAGACCACGGTCGGCTCGTAGAAGTAGCCGACCGAGCCGTGCCGGGCCCCGCCGGTCTCGAGGTTCGCGTGGTCGGGCAGTCGGTCGACCATGCCGGAGACCCGGTCGTACTGGTTCTGGTTGTTGAGCGGGCCGTAGTAGGTGTCCTCGCTGTCCGGCGCGCCGGTCGGCATCCCCTTCGCCGCCTCGGTGAGCGCGGCGACGAACTCGTCGTGGACGCCCGGGCCGGCGAGCACCCGGGTGGCGGCGGTGCAGTCCTGGCCGGCGTTGAAGAGGCCGGCGCCCGGCGATGCCCTCGGCGGCCGTCTCGATGTCGGCGTCGTCGAAGACGATGACCGGCGCCTTGCCGCCGAGCTCGAGGTGCACCCGCTTGAGGTCGGCGGAGGCCGCCTCGGCGACCTCCATGCCGGCGCGCACCGAGCCGGTGATCGCGACCATCTGCGGCGTCTTGTGCGAGACCAGCGCCCGCCCGGTGTCGCGGTCGCCGCACACGACGTTGAGCACGCCGGGCGGCAGGAACTCCTGGCAGAGCTCGGCGAGCAGCGTCGAGCTGGCCGGGGTGGTGTCGCTGGGCTTGAGGACGATGGTGTTGCCGCCGGCCAGGGCCGGGGCGATCTTCCAGATCATCATCATCAGCGGGTAGTTCCACGGCGTGACCTGGCCGACCACGCCGACCGGCTCCCGGCGGATCCACGAGGTGTGGTCGGCCATGTACTCCCCGGCCGAGCTGCCCTGCAGCACCCGCGCGGCGCCGGCGAAGAACCGGAAGTGGTCGGAGGCGTAGGGCATCTCCTCCGACATGGTCAGGTGCAGCGGCTTGCCGGTGTCCTTGCACTCGACCTCGTTGATCTCGTCCTTCGCGCGCCTCGATCGCCTCGGCGATCTTGAGCAGCGCGGCGGCGCGGTCCTGCGGCGTGGTGTCGCCCCAGCGACTCGAAGGCCGCCGCCGCGGCGGCGTACGCGCGGTCGACGTCCTCGGCGCCCGACATCGGCGCCGCGGCGTACACCTCCCCGGTGGTCGGGTCGATGACGTCGTAGGTCTCCCCCGACACCGCGTCGACGAGCTCACCGTTGATGACGTTCTTGAAGCGCTGGTCGGCCATGGCCGGAGCCTAAGTCTCCGGCAACGGAATCGGTAGGGCTGCGTCCACATCTGGTGCGGAATCAGTCGTGAACGGGCTCGCCGTCCACCCAGGTGGACACCACGCAGGCCGCGCCGATCTCGTCGCGGCGGACCAGCGAACGGGTCCCGGTCGAGCACGACGAGGTCGGCCACGGCGCCCGGTCGCACCACGCCGGCGTCGTCGCGGTGGTTCACCCAGGCGCTACCCGAGGTGTACGCCGCGAACGCCGTCTCGAGGTCGAGCGCCTGCTCGGGCAGGAACGGGTCGGTGCCCGCCCGACCGGTCTCGCCGTACGCCGTGCGGGTGACGGCGGTGTGGATCGCGGCCAGCGGGTCGGGGGTGCGAGACCGGCCAGTCGCTGCCCGCCACCAGCCGGGCGCCGGCCCGGTGCAGGTCGCCGAACGGGTACTGCCAGCCGGACCGCTCCTCCCCCAGGAACGGCAGCGTCAGGTCGACCATCTGGTCGTCGTAGCAGGCCCAGAGCGCCTGCATGTTGGCCGCGACGCCGAGCGCGGCGAACCGCGGCACGTCGTCGGGGTGGATCAGCTGCAGGTGGGCGATCTGGTGGCGGCGGGCCGGGTCGGTGCCGACCAGCGCGTCCAGCGTCTCGCGGACCGCGCGGTCGCCGATGGTGTGCACGTGCACCTGGAAGCCGGCCGCGTCGAGCGCGCGCACCGCGTCCTTGAGCGCCTGCGCGTCGACGAACGAGTGGCCGCGGTTGTCGGTGGCGTGGCCGCACCGGTCGAGGTACGGCTCGAGCAGCGCGGCCGTGCCGTTCTCGGCAACGCCGTCCTGCATGATCTTGACCGTCGTGGCGCGGAACCGGCCGCCGGTCAGCGCCTCCCGCCGGCCGACCAGGTCGGCGACCTGCTCGACGCCCTGGCGGCGGTCCCACCACAGCGCGCCGACCACGTGCGAGCGCAGCTCACCGGTGGCCGCCGCGTCGACGTAGGTCGACGCCGGGGTCGTCCATGCCGGAGTAGGAGCCGACGATCGCGTCCTGCCAGCTCGTGACGCCGAGCGAGTGCAGGTACTGCTGGCCGGCCAGCAGCGCCGCGCGGTAGTCGGCGCCGGTGGTGCGGGGCAGGTGCCGCGAGACCAGCGCGGTCGCGCCCTCGTGCAGGGTGCCGGTCGGGCGGCCGTCGGCGTCGCGCTCGATCCGGCCGTCCGGCGGGTCCGGGGTGTGCTGCGTCGATCCCGGCGATCTCGAGCGCGCGGCGTGTTGACCCAGGCGCCGTGGTGGTCGCGGTTGGGCAGGAACACCGGCCGGTCCGGCACCACGGTGTCGAGGTCGGTCGCCAGCGGCGTGCCGCCGGGGAAGGCCGGCATCGCCCAGCCGCCGCCGAGGATCCACTCGGCGTCGGGGTGGCTGGTCGGCGTACGCGCGGACGGCGGCGAGGTACTCCTCGCGGGTCTCGAGCTCGGACAGGTCGCAGCGCAGCCGCTCCAGCCCGCCCTGGATCGGGTGCACGTGGGCGTCGGTGAAGCCGGGCGCCAGCAGCCCCTCGACGTCGACGACCTGGTCGCGCCCGGACGGTCGACGCCCGGCCCGACCGCCGCGACCCGACCGCCGTCGACCAGGACGTCGGCGCGCCCGACGTACCGGTGGCCGTCGAAGACGGTGCCGCCGCGGAAGAGGACGGTCACCGGCCCTCCAGCAGCGGGCCCGCCGGGTCGTGGGTGATGCCGACCTTGCGCACCGCCAGCCCGGACAGCGCCTCGAGGCAGACCCGGTTGGCGAGGAACGCGGTGATCTCCGCGTGGTCGTACGGCGGCGACACCTCGACCACGTCGATGCCCGGCGACCGGGAGCTCGACGCAGATCCGGCGTACGGCGTCGAGCAGCTCCCGCGCGGACAGGCCGCCGGGCTCGGGGGTGCCGGTGCCCGGTGCGTGGCCGGGGTCGCAGACGTCGATGTCGACGGAGAGGAAGACCGCGTCGCACTCGTCGAGCGCGATCTCGAACGCCTCGTCGAGGCAGGCGGTGAGGCCGCGCTTGCCGATCTCGGTCATCTCGAAGGAGCGCATGTTCTGCTCGGCCATCCAGCCGAGGGTCTCGGGACCGGGCCAGTAGCCGCGCAGCCCCATCTGGAGGAACCGGTCGCCGCGCAGCGCGCCGGACTCGATCAGCCGGCGCATCGGCTGGCCGTGGCCGTACAGCGAGCCGAACTCGATGTCGCCGGTGTCGGCGTGCGCGTCGAAGTGGATCATCGAGACCCTGCCGAAGCCGAGGTGCCGGGCGACGCCGGTCGCGTCCGGGAGCGTGATCGAGTGGTCGCCGCCGAGGACCAGCGGGACCGTGCCCTGGCTGGCGACGGCGTACACCGCCTCCTCGAGGGCCTGGCGCGAGCGCTCCTGCTCGCCGGGCGGCATCTCGACGTCGCCGGCGTCGAGGACCCGGAGGTCCTGGAGCGCGTCGACCCGCAGCGCGAGGTGCGGCCGCGAGCCGTCGTGCGGCAGGTAGTCGGTCTGCCGGATCGCCTGCGGCCCGAACCGGGTGCCGGGCCGGTGCGAGGTCCCGCCGTCCCACGGCGCGCCCACGACCACGACGTCGGCCGCCGCCAGCGCGTCGGTGTCCTCGAGGTCGACCGGATCGACGCCGAGGAAGGTGATGTCGGGGCCGAACTGCGCGCCGTACCGGGTCATGGGGGTAGGTCTACCAGCGCGACCCTCCCCCGGAGCAACCCATCCTGACGTCGATTTCGTGGCGAGATCGCAGATCGACGACGGATTCCGTCGTTTCCGAGTGGTGATTCGGCGCGTAGCAGCGCATCATGGGCACATGGCACTCGACCCCGCCCAGCTCCAGCAGGCCGCCAAGGACCACCTGTGGATGCACTTCACCCGGCACGGCTCGTACAAGGACAACGACGTGCCCGTGATCGTGCGCGGCGAGGGCGCCTACATCTACGACGTCGAACGGCAAGCGCTACCTCGACGCGCTGGCCGGGCCTGTTCGTGAGCCAGCTCGGCCACGGCCGCGACCGACCTGGCCGAGGCGGCCGCCAAGCAGGCCGAGCAGCTGGCGTTCATGCCGCTGTGGTCCTACGCGCACCCGAACGCGATCGAGCTCGCCGCAGCGGGTCGCGGCCTACGCGCCCGGTGACCTGAACCGGGTCTTCTTCACCAGCGGCGGCGGCGAGGCCGTCGAGACCGCGTGGAAGCTGGCCAAGAACTACTTCAAGCTCACCGGCAAGCCGATGAAGCACAAGGTCCTCTCGCCGGACCATCGCCTACCACGGCACCACCCAGGGCGCGCTGTCGATCACCGGCCTGCCCGGGCTCAAGCAGCAGTTCGAGCCGCTGGTGCCCTCGACGTTCCGGGTCCCGAACACGAACATCTACCGCGCTCCCGAGCACGTCGCCGACGACCTCGAGGCGTTCGGCCGCTGGGCCGCCGACCAGATCGCGGTCCAGATCGAGAACGAGGGCCCCGACACCGTCGCCGCGGTCTTCCTCGAGCCGGTGCAGAACGCCGGCGGCTGCTTCCCGCCGCCGCCCGGCTACTTCCAGCGGGTCCGCGAGATCTGCGACGAGTACGACGTGCTGCTGGTCTCCGACGAGGTCATCTGCGCCTTCGGCCGGCTCGGGCCACATGTTCGGCTCGGAGCGCTACGGCTACCAGCCCGACATGATCACCTGCGCCAAGGGCATCACCTCCGGCTACGCCCCGCTCGGCGCGATGATCGCCAGCGACAAGCTGATGGAGCCGTTCCTGGAGGACGGCGCGATGTTCGCCCACGGCTACACCTTCGGCGGCCACCCGGTCTCGACCGCGGTCGCGCTGGCCAACCTCGACGCCTTCGAGAACGAGAAGATCCTCGAGAACGTCCGCGACAACGAGGCCGCGTTCCGCGCCACCCTCGAGCGGCTCAAGGACCTGCCGATCGTCGGCGACGTCCGCGGCGACGGGTACTTCTACGGGATCGAGCTGGTCAAGGACAAGGCCACCAGGAGACCTTCACCGACGAGGAGTGCGAGCGGCTGCTGTTCGGCTTCGTCTCCAAGCAGCTCTACGCCGAGGGCCTCTACTGCCGCGCCGACGACCGCGGCGACCCGGTCGTCCAGCTCTCGCCGCCGCTGATCTGCACCCAGGAGCACTTCGACGAGATGGAGCAGATCCTCCGCGTCGTCCTCGACAAGGCCGGCACGCTGATCTGACCCGGTCTCGACGCCCGTAGGCCGGGGCTGGGACCGCGCCATCGCTCATCGAGCCTGTCGAGATGCCCGCAGGATCGGCTCCCAGCCTTCGCTGCGGTGGTCTCGACAGGCTCGACCGGCGGTGGTCGGCTCGAGCGTCTTCGCTGCGGTGGACTCGAGCCTGGTGGGCCGAGGCACGGACCGGGCCATGACTCAGCGAGCGGTCAGGGCCTCCGGAAGATCCCGGCGCAGGGCTTCGGCTCGAAGTACGTCGTCTTGGGCGGCATCACGCCGCCCGCGTCGGCGAGCCGGGTGAGCGCCGACGAGCGGCGGCGGGGCGAGCGTGAACAGCACTCCCCCGTCGGAGTCGCAGCGGCGGGTGAGCTCGTCGACGGGCGTGCGCGCGTTGGCGATCTCCACCCCGTTGCGGAGGGGGTCGAGGACGTGCGCCTGGAGCGTTGTCGACGTCCAGGCCGGGTCCGGTGGTGTGCGGCGTGACGTCGTACCAGCGGCGGTCGGCGTAGAGGCCGAACGAGCCCGAGGCGGGAGCTGACGCCGTCGGAACCGGCCGGACCGCGAACGTGGGCCCGAGCAGCGACATGAGCTCGGCCTGGTCGACCGGGCCGAGCACCCTGCGGTGGAACGCGGAGAGCGTGCAGCCCGTCCATCGGGTGCACGACGCACAGCACGCCGGCACCCGTCGGCTCGCCCGCCTGGCGCCAGGAGGCGAGCGCCGCGGCGACGCGGTGGTGGCCGTCGGCGATGTAGAGGACCGCCCCGCTCAGCTCCTCGGCGAGCGCCGCCGTGCCCGGGCCACCCCGCCACACCTGCTGCCGGAGCGAGCCGGGGCCGGCGAAGTCGAGCAGCGGATCGGTGGCGCAGAGCGCCGCCACCGTCTCGGCGTACACCGGGCCGGCCTCGTGCAGGAGCGCGACCAGCGCCGGCGCCGCGTCGGTCTCCATGTGCTTGACCAGGCTCTCGACCCGCTGGGCCTGCACGGCCTCGTGCCCGCGGGCCCGGCCGTCCACGAAGGCCCGGACGTCGACCTC
The DNA here is from genome assembly GCA_963791175.1 of uncultured Actinomycetota bacterium. Lineage (GTDB taxonomy): Bacteria > Actinomycetota > Actinomycetes > Propionibacteriales > Nocardioidaceae > Nocardioides. The sequence goes on along the minus strand of CAWBRC010000001.1, from coordinate 1,178,262 downwards.
ACAGACGACGCCGACGTGGTCACCCTGGCGGTAGACGTAGAGCGCGGCCCCCGCCTCGTCGTACGCCGCGGGGTCGGGTGGCGCGACCGGCGGCAGCGTCCCGGTGTCCTCGGGCAGCTCGGCCAGGCCCGACGACCAGACGCCGGGCCCACTCCGGGCCGGACCACGAGGGCCGGAAAGGGACGGACGATGCTCACGAAGCCTCGTCCTCGGGGCCCAGGGCCCCCTCGGACACGCTCAGCACGTGGGGCATCGCGCGGAGCCCGTCCAGCAGCTCCGCGGACGGCTTCCCGCCGACGTCGATCGTCGCGACGGCGGCCTCGCCGCCCCGGAAGATGCGGTTCTCCATGTGCTCGACGTTGAGGCGCGCGCCGCTGAGCCGGTCGAGGATCCCGGCCAGCACCCCGACCCGGTCGAGGTGCCGGATGGTGAGCGTGAAGGAGCCCAGGGTCCGCTCGTCGAGGTTGACGCAGTGCCGGGTCTCGCCGGTCATGAACGCGTCGATGATCTCGGTGACCCCGGCGGCGATGGCCCGCTGGGCCTGCTCGGTCGAGGCCCCGATGTGGTGGGTCCCGACGACCTCGGGGTGCTTGGCCAGGCGCGAGTCCCACGAGCCGTGGCTGGAGCCGGGCTCGTCGGCGTACACATCGAGGCCGGCGCGGACCGCTGCCCTCGTCGAGGGCCGCCAGCAGGGCGGTCTCGTCGACGACGTCGCCGCGCGAGGTGTTGAGCAGGATCGCCCCCGGCCTCATCCGGCCGAGGAAGTCGGCGTCGACGAGGTGCTTGGTGGCGTCGTTCGACGGGACGTGCAGGCTCACGATGTCGGAGGAGCTGACCAGCTCCTCGAGCGACTCGCACCAGGTCACCCCGATCTCCTCGGCGCGGGCCACCACGTGTGCCCTCCGACCGGACCTGGCCACGGCCTGGACCTGGATCCCGAAGGCCGCCGCCCGCTCGGCCACCCCCAGCCCGATCGAGCCCAGCCCGACGATGCCCATGGTGGAGCCGAGCAGCCCACCGGCCTTGCTGTAGCGCTTCTTCTCCCACCGCCCGTTGCGCAGGTCGGCGACGTTGTCGGCGATCCGGCGGTCGACGGCGAGCAGCAGCCCGAGGGTCAGCTCGGCCACTGCGGCGGAGTTGCGGCCCGGCACGTTCGAGACCAGGACCCCGCGCGTGGCGGCGGCGTCGGTGTCGATGGTGTTGGTGCCGGCCCCGGCGCGGATCACCAGCGCCAGCCGGTCGGCGGCCTCGAACACCGGGCGCTTCACCTTGGTGCTCCGCACCACCAGCGCGTCGAACCCGGCGATCCGCCCGGGCAGGTCGTCCGCGGTCAGGTCCGGCTCCACCACACAGGTGTGCCCCCGGGCCTCGAGGTCGGCCACGGTCTGCTCGGGCAGCTTGTCGGCCAGCAGCAGGTGCACGGCGCCCCCTCCCGGACGTCGACCGCGACCTGTCCGGGCGCGGAGTCCGGTCACGCTAGCCGCCGGTGCCCCTCTGCGGCTAGGTTGCCGGGCACGGGTCCGCGGCAACGGAGCCGCGGCGGGAGGGAACCGTCATGGATCGTCGTCGTCCTCTGCTCACCATCGCCGCCGGTCGCCGCGGCGATCGCGGTCACCGCCGCCGGAGGCCCATCGGGCCAGGCCGCGGCGAAGCCGACAACCGCGTCCACCGAAGCCGACCAAGGTCGTCATCATCGTCGTCGACGCGCTCAGCAAGCAGATCGTCGACAAGTACCACATGAAGAACGTCGAGAAGCTGATGAAGCAGGGCGTCGACACCCCGCACGGCTACCTCGGCCACACCGGCTCGGTCACCGTGGTCACCCACAACGTGATCACCTCCGGCCAGCTGCCCAAGCACATGGGCTGGACCGACGAGGGCTACCGCGACGTCGCCGGGGTCCTCGGTGACCCGGACCCGGCGAACCCCGACCAACATCTACATCACCAGCGACTTCGGCAGCCCCGAGATGTTCGCGCTGCAGAGGCGCGGCCGGGCTACCCCAAGCTCGACGAGTACCTCGAGACGGCGGACCCCACGGCAAAGACGCTTCGTGGTCAGCCCCAAGGGGTACGCCGCCTACGCGTACGGCAGTGCCAAGATCGACTCGATCATCACCTTCAGCAGCGCCACCTGCGCGCGACGGCACCAGCAGCTGCGCAAGCCGGGCGGCATCAACGCCGCCGGCCGTACATCGTCGGCGGCGACGTGCAGCAGGTTCTGGGTCCACAACGGCTACCCGGCGGACCCGACGGTGAACACCGACTACGCCTACGACACGACCAAGCTGCCGGCGGTGCTCTACCCGCTCGACAGCGACCGCTACGTGACCGGCCACGACCCGGCCCACCCGGGCGGCGACGTCTGGGCCGCGGACGCGGCGATCGAGATCATGCGCAACGAGGCGAACTGGAACGGCATCTTCGTGACGCTGCCCGGGCGTCGACAAGGCGGCGCACATGTGGGGCGGCGTGACCGACCCGGGTCCGACCGGTGCCGACGGTGACGCGATGACCCACCTGCCCGCCGCGGCCGCGACCGCCGACGCCCAGGTCGGCAAGATCATGGCCGAGCTCAAGGCGGAGGGCGAGCTCGACAACACCCTCGTCGTGCTCACCGCCGACCACGGCTCCGTGGCCGGGAAGCACTTCTACGGCAAGCACGTCGCGACCGAGGACTACGGCTACAACAACTGGTACTACGGCGACGCCGAGAACGACAAGTTCTACAACCTGCCCCAGGACGCCCTGCTCCCGCTGGTCGCCACCGAACAACGTCGGGCTCTCCTACAGCGACTCGATGCTGCGGGTCTGGCTCAAGGACCAGTCCGCGACGAGCGTCGCCGCGGCGGTGGCGGCGTGCCGAGTCGATGGCTGCGGTGACCGCCGTGTGGCGCCGCGACGGCGACCACTACACGCGGGTCACCCCGGTGCGGTGGGACCTGATGAGGTCGGGCGGCGAGCGGCAGGTGGTTCCGCGAGCACGCCCAGGAGCTGGTCGACACCGAGGCCGCCGTCTACGGGCCGGACCTGATCGCGACCCTGCCCGACGACACGACGTACTCGATCCATGGCGACCACGGCGGCATCCAGCGCGCCTCCCAGCAGATCCCGATCGTCTTCGCCGGCGCCGGGCTCTCCGGCAAGGACCTCCAGCGCCGAGGTCCGCTCGGTCGACATCCTGCCCACGATCCTCCAGGCGATGGGGATCACCGCCGACCTACTCGATGGACGGCATCGCCTACACCCTGCCGACCAAGAAGTAGCCGGCCGGCCGCGCCCTGGCTCAGGCCAGGGCGCGGGCCCGCCGCCGCGAGTTCAGCTCGCCGCCGACCACGATCACGACCGAGATCAGGAACATCACGGTGCCGACGACGTTGACCTGCATCGGTACGCCGCGCTGCGCGACGCCCCAGACGTACATCGGGAACGTCGTGGTCTGGCCGGCGTTCAGGTTGGTGACGATGAAGTCGTCGAAGGACAGCGAGAACGACAGCAGCGCGGCGCCGAGGATGCCCGGGAAGACCAGCGGGAAGGTGACCCGCCAGAAGGTCTGCCGCGGCGTCGCGTAGAGGTCCATCGCCGCCTGTTCGAGGTTGTCGTTCATGCCGGCCAGCCGGGAGCGGACGGTGACGATCACGAACGACAGGCAGAACATGATGTGCGCGATCAGGATCGTCCCGAAGCCGAGCTGACCGCGCGAACCCGGCGGCCACGAACAGCGCCAGCAGCGAGGAGCCGAGCACGATCTCGGGCGCGGCCATCGGCAGGAAGATCAGCAGGTTCGCGCCGAGCGGCCGCGGAACTCGTGCCGGACCAGCGCGAACGCGGCCAGCGTGCCGAGGACGGTCGACGACGAGGGTGGCCAGGAGCCCGATCTCGATGCTGCGTCTTCAGCGCCGTGCACATGTCGGGCTCCTCGCACGGGTTCAGCCAGTTGTGCAGCGTGAACCCGTCGAAGCTGGTAGATCAGGCGGCTGGTCGGGTCGTTGAAGCTCATCAGGATGACCACGAAGATCGGGATGAACGTGTAGACGAGGACCAGCAGCCCGAGGATCAGGACGAGGTTCTTGCGCAGCCAGGTCACAGCAGCTCCTCCGTCCCGGCCCGGCGCACGTAGAACGAGCACCATCGCGACGATGAGGAACATCAGGATCATCGAGAGCGCCGCCGCGGTCGGGTAGTTGTTGGCGTCGGTGAACAGGCTCTGGATGACGCTGCCGACCATCCGCTGGTTCGGGCTGCCGAGGAGCTGGGCGTTGATGTAGTCGCCGGCGGCCGGGATGAAGGTGAGCAGCGTCCCGGAGACCACGCCGGGCAGCGACAGCGGCCAGGTCACCTTGAAGAACCCGATCGACCGGGTTCGCGTAGAGGTCGCTGGCCGCCTCGATCAGCCGGTGGTCGATCTTGTCGATGCTGGCGAACAGCGGCAGCACCATGAACGGCAGGAAGTTGTACGTCAGCCCGGCGACCACCGCGACCGGGGTGGCCAGCAGCCGGCCGTCCGCGCCCAGGATGTGCAGGGTCTGCAGGGTGTTCACGACGAACCCGTCGTCGGCCAGGATCAGCTTCCACGACAGGGTGCGCACCAGGAAGCTGGTGAAGAACGGCGCGATGACCAGCACCAGCATCAGGTTCTTCCAGCGCCCGGCCTTGAACGCGATCGCGTAGGCCAGCACGTAGCCGAGGACCAGGCAGAGGACACGTCGCGATGCGCGGCGTACACGAGCGAGCGCAGCAGCGGCTGCCAGTAGTCCTGGAGCGCGTGCCAGTAGTTCGCGAAGTGGTAGGTCATCTCGTAGCCCCTGGCGTCCGAGCCCGCGGGGTCGAACAGGCTGGTCGCGACCAGCGAGTAGAACGGGATGACGAAGAAGATCCCCAGCCACAGCGCCGCCGGCAGCAGCAGCAGGTAGCCGGTGCGGCCGCGGCGCCGGCCGGTGTCGGGGTCGGTGGTCGGCGAGCTTCGAGCCGGTCCGGCGACCGCTGGCGCGGTGCCGCGCCGCGCTAGCCATCCGCGTCCATCCGCTGGGCGCCGGCCGAGGCGTCCTGGGAGGCGTCGAGGAGGAAGGCGTACTCCGGCCGCCAGGAGAGCTCGACCTGCTCGCCGACCCGGAAGATGCGGGTCCGGCCGGTGTTCTGCGAGAAGACCTGCAGCTCCTGGCCCCAGGGCATCCGCACGAGGTACTGGGTGCTCACGCCGACGAAGCTGACGTCGCTGACACCACGCCGCCGGGGATGGTGTTGCCGGGGGCGTCGAGCGCCTCGCCCACCTCGCCGATCAGCACCTTCTCCGGCCGGATCCCGATCCAGCCGCGGTCACCGTCGGCGTGCGCCCGGTCGGCCGGGACCGAGACGTCGATGCCGTGCATGTCGACCGTGACCAGGTCGGCGGCGCGGCTCTTGATCGGTGCCCTCGATGAGGTTCGACTGGCCGAGGAAGTTGGCCACGAACGTCGAGCGCGGGTTCTCGTAGAGCTCGGCCGGGGCGCCCATCTGCTCGATCACGCCGGCGTTCATGACCGCGACCGTGTCGGCCATGGTCATGGCCTCCTCCTGGTCGTGGGTGACGTGGATGAAGGTGAGCCCGACCTCGTCCTGGATCCGCTTGAGCTCGATCTGCATCGAGCGGCGCAGCTTGAGGTCGAGGGCGCCGAGCGGCTCGTCGAGCAGCAGCACCTCGGGGCTGTTGATCAGCGCCCGGGCCAGCGCGACCCGCTGCTGCTGGCCGCCGGAGAGCTGGGCCGGCTTCTTGCGGGCCTGGCTGCCGAGCTCGACCAGGTCGAGCATCTCGCGCACCTGCGGTGTCGACGTCGCCCTTCTTGCGGCGGCGCAGCCCGAAGGCGACGTTCTCGTAGATGTCGAGGTGCGGGAAGAGCGCGTAGCTCTGGAAGACCGTGTTCACCGGCCGCTGGTAGGGCTTGGCGTAGGTGATGTCCTGCCCGCCAGCGTGATCGATCCCGGAGCTCGGGCGTCTCCAGGCCGGCGACCATCCGCAGCGTGGTGGTCTTGCCGCAGCCGGACGGGCCGAGCAGCGCGAAGAACGAGCCGCGGGGTACGTCGAGGTCGAGCGTCGCGGACCGCGTAGAACGACCCGAAGTGCTTGGTCAGCTTGCGCAGCGCCAGCCCGTCGTACGACGTCGCGTCGGCCGATGCGTCGCTACCGGAGGCTGAGCCTCAGCCACCTGTGACATCGGCGAACTCTCCTTCGTACTGGGTGATCTGGGCCTCGTCGAGCGGCATGAAGTCATCGTCTTCGACGAGCGTCTCGTCGTCCGGGAAGATCAGCTGGTTGTCGACCAGCGACGGGGTCGATCTTCTCCATCTCCTCGCGGGCGCCCTCGACGGGACAGATGTAGTTGACCCACGCGGCGAGCTTCGCGGCCACGTCGGGCTCGTAGTAGTAGTTCATCCACGTCTCGGCGTTGGCCTGGTGCTCGGCGAGGTTCGGCACGAGCATGTTGTCGCTCCAGAGCATCAGCCCCTCCTCGGGCGCGACGAACTTGATGTCCGGGTTGTCGAACTGCGCCTGGATGACGTCGCCGGACCACGCCTCGCAGGCCACGATGTTCCCGGCCGGCGAGGTCCTGGATGTACTCGTTGCCGGTGAACGCGCGGACCTGGCCGGCGCTCGACCGACCTGCTGCAGCTTGTCGATCGCGTTGTGCCACTCGTCGTCGGTGAACTTGCTCGGGTCGGCGCCGATCGACCTTGAGCATGAAGCCCATCGTGTCGCGCATCTCGGTGAGCAGGGTGATCCGGCCCTTGAGGTCGGAGCGGGTGAGCAGCTCCTCGAAGCTCTTCACCTCGCCGGTCTCGTCGGCGTTGTAGGCGATGCCGGTCAGGCCGCTCTGCCACGGGCACGTGGTAGCTCGAGGTCCGGGTCCCACTGCCGGTTCGCGCAGCGGCTCGATGAGGTTCGTCGTGCAGTTCGGGATCTTCGAGGCGTCGAGCTTCTGGATCCAGCCGAGGTCGATCATCCGGGCGGCCATCCAGTCGGTCAGGATCATCATGTCGCGCTTGATCGGCTCGCAGGCGCCGAGCTGGTTCTTGACCTTGGCGTAGAACTCGGAGTTGTCGTTGACGTCGTCGGTGTAGTCGACCGTGATCCCGGTCGGTGTCCTGGAAGACCGTCGCGGTCGAGGTGCTTCTTGCGCCGCGGGTCGATGTAGGCCGGCCAGTTGGAGATGATCAGCCGCTTGTCGGTCGCCGAGATGTCCGTCGCCGACGCACGACGCCGAGTCGACCGTGCGCGCCGTCGACCGCGAAGAACGGCAGCTTGAGCGCGGCAGCGCTGAGCCCGACGAAGGCGACCGCCGCCGCGCCCCTGAGCACACCCCGCCGGGTCAGCCCGCGCCCGGTGGGCGGGACCGGCCGCATCTGGTCCGGCGTCATCCGACTCATCCGACGCCTCTCCGCGAGATCCCCCACATTCTGCGGATCGTGCACGCGAGCGGGCCGCTCAACAAGGGATCCCGCCGTGTCGTAACCTCGTGCGCAACGAAATCCCTCGTGAATCACGCGCGATGAGAGGCGGACACGCATGCGACCGGAGTACGTTGCGCGCCATGAGGAGTAAGCGCACCAGGCGAGCGCCAGGTCCTCGACGACGTCTCCAAGGCGATCATCGAGCCAGCTCCAGCAGGACGGCCGCCGCTCCTACGCCGCGATCGGCAAGGTGGTCGGCCTGTCCGAGGCCGCGGTCCGCCAGCGCGTGCAGCGGCTGACCGACGGCGGCGTGATGCAGGTCGTCGCGGTCACCGACCCGATGGAGCTCGGCTTCGCCCGCCAGGCGATGGTCGGCGTCCGGGTGACCGGGGCGATCGAGCCGGTCGCCGACGCGATCGCCGGCGCTCGACGAGGTCGACTACGTCGTGGTCACCGCCGGCTCCTACGACCTGCTCGCCGAGGTCGTGGCCGAGAGCGACGAGCACCTGCTCGAGATCATCAGCGACCGGATCCGCTCGATCGACGGGCGTGCTCTCGACCGAGACCTTCATGTACCTCCACCTCCGCAAGCAGACGTACTCGTGGGGAGTGCGCTGAGCACGCCCGACTTCGTACGCCGGCTCTCCCTCTGGCACGAGACCACGCCGACCGACTGGACGCCGCGGCCGCCGCTGGACGGCGACGTCGAGGCCGACGTCGCGATCGTCGGCGCCGGGCTACACCGGCCTGTGGACCGCCTACTACCTCGCCGAGGCCGACCCGTCGCTGCGGATCGTCGTGGTCGAGGCCGAGGTCGCCGGCTTCGGCGCCTCCGGGCGCAACGGCGGCTGGTGCTCGGCGCTGTTCCCCGCCTCGCGGACGCTCGCTGGCCGGCGCCGCGACGGCGCGCAGGCCCAGCACGCCGCGATGCGCGCCTCGGTCGACGAGGTGCTGCGCGGTCGCCGCGCGCCGAGGGCATCGACTGCCACGTCGCCAAGGGCGGCACCATCGTGCTGGCCCGGAGCCGGGCCCAGCTCGCGCGGGCCCGGGCCGGAGTACGGCGACGCACGGTGCTCTGTCCGCCGGCGAGGCCGGCGCAGCGGCTGCGGCGCCGACCCGGACCCTCGGCGCGACGTACACCCCGGACTGCGCGGCCATCCACCCGGGGCGGCTGGTGCGCGGGCTGGCCGACGCCGTCGAGCGGCGCGGGGTCGCGCTCCACGAGCGGACGCCGGCGCTCGTCGATCGAGCCCGGGCGTGGTGCGCACGCCGCGCGGCGCGGTGCGGGCGCCGTACGTCGTGCGCGCGACCGAGGGGTTCACGCCCCGGCTGCCCGGGCTGGCGCGGGCGGTGGTGCCGGTCTACTCGCTGATCATCGCCACCGAGCCGCTGCCGGCCGCGATCTGGGACGAGATCGGGCTGGCGCGGCGCGAGACGTTCTCCGACCACCGGCACCTGATCATCTACGGGCAGCGCACCGCGGACGACCGGCTGGTCTTCGGCGGCCGCGGCGCGCCGTACCACCTGCGGCTCGCGGATCTCGCCCGGCCTTCGACCGCGACCACGCGGGTCTTCGCGGCGCTGCACGCCACGCTGCTCGACCTGTTCCCGGTGCTGCGCGGCACCCGGTTCACCCACGCCTGGGGCGGCCCGCTCGGCATCCCGCGCGACTGGTGCGCCTCGGTCGGGCTGGACCGCGACACCGGGCTGGCCTGGGCCGGCGGCTACGTCGGCGACGGCGTCTCGACCACCAACCTGGCCGGCCGGACCCTGCGCGACCTGGTCCTCGGCCGCGACACCGAGCTGACCGCGCTGCCCTGGGTCGGCCACCGGTCGCCGCGCCTGGGAGCCCGAGCCGCTGCGCTGGCTCGGCATCAACGCCGGGCTGCGGGCGATGACGCTGGCCGACGCCGAGGAGTCGGCTGACCGGGCGGCCCTCGGTGATCGGCCGGCTGATGGCGCCGCTGGTCGGCGGACACTCGGCCTGCGGGCGGGCATGATGGTCTCGTGCAGAAGCGTGCCCTCGTCCGCCGCCCCGGGCCCCGCCTCGACGAGGGGCTGCTGACCCACCTCGACCGCAGCCGGTCGACGTCGAGAAGGCGCGCGCACCAGTGGCTCGGGTACGTCGCGGCGCTGCAGGCCGAGGGCTGGGAGCTCGTTCGAGGTCGACGCCCGCCGACGACTGCCCGGACGCGGTCTTCGTCGAGGACACCGCGGTCGTCTACGGCGACCTCGCCGTCATCACCCGGCCCGGTGCCGACGAGCGGAAGCCCGAGACCGCCGGCACCGAGGCAGGCGCTGGCCGGGCTCGGCTACCGGATCGCCCACATCGAGGCGCCGGGCACCCTCGACGGCGGCGACGTGCTCAAGCACGGCGGCACGGTCTGGGTCGGGCTCGGCGGCCGCACCAACCAGGCCGGCGTCGACCAGCTGCGCGGCCACCTCGCGCCGCTGGGCGCCACCGTGGTCGGCGTACCGGTCACCAAGGTGCTGCACCTGAAGTCCGCGGTCACCGCGCTGCCCGACGGCACCGTGATCGGCTACGACCCGCTCGTCGACGACCCGACCGCGTTCCCGGCCTACCTCTCGGTCCCGGAGGAGCCCGGGCGCCCACGTCGTCCTGCTCGACGGCGTCGACCGTGCTGATGTCCACCTCGCGCGCCGCGGACCCAGGAGCTCTTCGAGTCGCGCGGGCTGCGCGTGGTCGCGGTCGACATCTCCGAGTACGAGAAGCTCGAGGGCTGCGTGACCTGCCTGTCGATCCGGCTGCGCGGCTGAGGCTCAGACCAGGCCGTTGGCGGCCGTCCTGGCCGGCGCGCCGGGCGCGTGCAGCCAGGCGTCGAAGAACGCCGTGAGGTCCTGGCCGCTGACCGTCGCGGCCAGCGCCTCGAAGTCGGCGACCGAGCCGTTGCCGTAGCGGCGCTGCGTCGACCCAGGTGCGCAGCAGCGTCCAGAACGCGGTCGTCACCGATCCGGTGCCGCAGCGCCTGGACGGCCATCGCGCCGCGCGTCGTAGACGGCGCCGTCGAAGAGGTGGCCGGGACCGGGGTCGTCGATGGCGAGCTCCCAGAAGCCCGGTCGTCCGACGCGAAGCGGTCGTAGGTGTCGCGTCAGCCAGGTCTGCGTCGAGCGCGCCGCCGAGCGACCTCGGTCAGGTAGTAGGTCTGCATGAACTGTGCGAAGCCCTCGTTGAGCCAGATGTCGCGCCAGCTGCTGACCGAGACCGAGTCGCCGAACCACTGGTGGGCGAGCTCGTGCACCACCAGCGCGGGCGTCGCGCCGGGCCAGCGCGGGGTAGGTCGGCCGGGTCTGGTTCTCCAGCGCGAAGCCACCGGGAGGCTGGTCACCAGTCCGCCCGTGGCGGAGAAGGGGTAGGGCCCGAGCACGCTCGGCGAGCGCGGTGACGATCGTGCAGGTCTGGTCGGCCAGCCCTTGGCCGCCGCGCCGCGGGTGCCGGCGGCGGCTGCCTGGAGACCGCGACGTAGTTGGGGATGCCGTTGCAGCTCGCCGACCGGGTCTCGAAGTCGCCGGCCGCGAAGAACGCGAGGTAGGGCGCCATCGGCTCGACCGCGCGCCAGTGCGTGGTGGCGCGGCCGTGCCGCTTGCGCCGGCGACGAGGACGCCGTTGGCGACCACGTCCTTGCCCGCGCGGCACCGTGATCCGGATGTCGAACGACGCCTTGTCGCGCGGGTGGTCGTTGGCCGGGAACCACCAGGTCGCCATGTGCGGCTCGTTCATGGTGACGACCTCGGTGTCGGTCGGCCAGCCAGTTGCTCTCGCCGCGCGAGCGTCTCGCGCGGCCGGTACGCCGGCGTACCGCACCGAGACGCGGAACTCGGCTGCCGGTCGGCGAGCGCGCGCGGCGGGCGTGATCCGCAGCTCGTGGTCGCCGGCCTGGCCGGAACGCGGGCGCGCCGCCGTCGACGCGTCACCGACCGGACCGGCAGCAGGAAGTCGAGGTTGAACCGGGACAGGTCCTGGGTGGCGCGCACGTCGAGCCTGGTCCGGCCGGTGAGCCGCCCGGACCCGAACGCGTAGCTGTCGCGGACGTCGTAGTGCAGCACGTCGATGCCGCCGTTGCCGTCCTGCGGGAAGTACGGGTCGCCGATGCCCGCCGCGCCGGCGCCGGGCCCGCTGCGCGGCGCGGGCGGGACGCGCCTGCGAGACCGGGCCAGCACCGACGAGCCCAGCCGCGAGGACCAGGGCCAGGACGACCGGGACGAGCCGGGTGCGGACGATCACGCGCGCAACCTACGTCACCGCGCAGGTCGTCGAGCCTGATACTCTAGTGATTCACTAGACTTCAGTTAATTCATAAAGGGAGGGACCGCCATGCACGTCGTGGGAGGCCCGGCGGCGCCCGGCGCGCACGCGCTTCGCGACCGCAGGAGGTGGCCGACCTCGAGCTCGCCGGCACGCTGGGTGGTCGACGTACGACGCGACGCCGCGGGCGGCCGGCCGGGCCGGCTGGCTGGTCGACTGGGAGGACGACATCGTCTTCCTGACCGACTCCCCCGAGTTGGCCGCGGAGGAGGCGTCCGAGCAGGTGTGGCCGCTCGACGCGGCCTGATCGGACCGGCCTGGCGTTAATTCGGGTTGCCGCCGGCCGGGCTCCGGCCCCCACCATGGGCCCGGCGCCGGGAGCTCGCCCGGTGCTCCACGAGAGGAGGCGTGACGTGACGACCACTGTCCTCGGCCTGTCCGCAGACCGATCCCTCTCTCACCTCATGGAGCACCTCCAGCGATGTCTCACGACTTCACGCAGCACCCGCAGCACCCTGACTTTCCCGACGACTTCATCACCGACGCCTACCGCTACGTCCCGCCGCAGGACGACCTGAGCGACGTCGACGAGCGGTTCGTCTTCGACTTCCGCTCCTACGACGACCTCGACGACGGCCAGCGCTGGTCGACCTGGCTCAGCGTCGAGCCGCTGAGCCGCGGCCCCGAGCCGCGCCCGGACTGGGTGGTGACCTCGCAGGGCGCGATCGACACCGAGCTCGGCATCCTCAAGACCGGCAAGGAGGCCGACGTCCACCTCGTCGAGCGCGCCGACCCGCTCGACCCGGACGGCGGCGTGGTCATGGCGGCCAAGCGGTACCGCTCGCCCGAGCACCGCACCTTCCACCGGGCCGCGTCCTACACCGAGGGCCGCTCGATGAAGCGCTCCCGCGACGAGCGCGCCCTCAAGCGCAAGAGCACCTTCGGCCGGCTGGTCGCCGCCGGCGAGTGGGCGGTCTCCGAGTGGGGCGCGCTGGTGCGGCTCTGGGACCTCGGGCTGCCGGTCCCCTACCCGGTCCAGATCGACGAGCACCGAGATCCTCATGGAGTGGATCACCGTCGTCGACGAGGACGGCACCGTCGCAGACCGCGCCCCGGCTCGCCCAGACCCGGCCCGGACCCCGAGCTGCTCGCGGTCGTACTTCGAGCAGCTCACCGACGCGCTCGCCACGATGGTGCAGAACGGCGTCGTGCACGGCGACCTCTCGGCGTACAACATCCTGGCCGCGGGCGACCGGCTGGTGATCATCGACCTGCCGCAGATCGTCGACCTGGTCGGCAACCTCAACGGCATGGACTTCCTCCAGCGCGACTGCGCCAACATCTGCGCGCTGGTTCCGCTCCCGCGGGCTGGAGGTCGACGAGCACGCGCTGTTCGGCGAGCTGATGGCGCACGCGTTCTGACGACCTGCGGCACGCTCGACTGAGCCGCTAGGTTGCGCCGGCGTGAGGCGCAGCCGCGGGCGCGTGGTCCAGGTCGAGTCGCTCGAGGAGTTCGACCGCCGGGTGGCGGCCGGCGCCACCCGGCTGACCGGCTGGCGGGTGCGCGGCGTCGACCTCACCGACCGCGGCGCCGGTGCTGGCCGGGCTGCGGGTCGCGGGGGCGACGTTCCTCGGCTGCACGTTCGCCGCCGGCGACGAGGAGCGGGTCGAGGAGGCGGGCGCGCTGGTGCTGCCCGCGCTGACGATCGCGCCGGTCGACGTCTACCGGTCCCGGCTCTACACCGCCGACGAGCTGTACGACGCGACGCCGTACCAGCGCTCGCTCGACGCGCCGCGCCTACGCCTGGTCCCAGACCCGCGGCGGTGCCGACGACGCGCTGGCCCGGTCGCTGCACGACCACGCCATCGACGAGGCGCTCGCCGCGTGGGTCGCGGCGCGGCACCTGGTCGGCGTGATGGGCGGCCACGCGGCCGCACCGCGGCGACGCGGAGTACGCTCGACGCCGCCCGGCTCGGCCACGCGCTCGGCGCGCACCACGTGGTCGCCACCGGCGGCGGCCCCGGCGCGATGGAGGCGGCCAACCTCGGGCTGCTGCGCTGGCCGAGCGTCCCACGGCCGCGCGTCGACGACGCCGTCGCCGCGCTGGCCGAGGTGCCGCGTTCCGGCCCTCGGTCGACGCCTGGCTGCGGCCCGCCCTCGAGGTCGTGCGCGCGCGGCTCGCCGACGCCGCACGACTCGCTCGGCATCCCGACCTGGCACTACGGCCACGAGCCGTCGAACGTCTTCGCCACCGGCATCGCCAAGTACTTCCGCAACGCCACCCGCGAGGCGATCCTGCTCGAGGTCTGCGACGCCGGCATCGTCTTCCTCCCCGGCGCCGGCGGCACCGTCCAGGAGGTCTTCCAGGACGCCTGCGAGAACTACTACGCCGACGAGTCGTCGGTCGCGCGCGATGGTGCTGGTCGGGCGCGACGTACTGGACCGAGACGCTGCCCGCCTGGCCGCTGCTGCGGTCGCTGGCCCGCGGCCGGCCCATGGAGGACCGCGTGCACCTCGTCGACGAGGTCGACGAGGCCGTCGCGCTGGTCGGTCAGGCGGCGAGCTCGCGGTAGCCGGTCATGGTCGCCGCCACCTCGCGGTAGTGCGCGACCAGCGCCTCGTTCACCGACCTGCCACGACCGGCCCTCGACGCTGCGCCGGGCCGCCCGGCCCATCCGGCGCCGGAAGTCGGCGTCCCGGGCCAGCCGGTCGACGTACCCGCCGAGGTCGTCGCCGTCGCCGGGCTCGTAGAGGAAGCCGGCCACGCCGTCGTGCGACGACGTCCACCGGGCCGCCGGACCGCGGTGCGACGACGGGTACGCCGGAGGCGAGCGCCTCCTGGGCGGACTGGCAGTAGGTCTCGTGGCGGCCGGTGTGCACGAACACGTCCAGGGAGGCGTACGCGCGGCCGAGCTCGGCGCCGTGCAGCACGCCGAGGAAGTGGGCCTCCGGCAGCAGCCGCCGGAGCCGGCCCTCCTCGGGGCCCCCTCCGACGACCACCAGCGCGTAGCGGGGGTCGCCGGAGAGGTAGGTGAGCAGCTCGAGCTCCTTCTCGGGAGCGAGCCGGCCGACGTACCCGACCAGCAGCCGGCCGTCCGGGGCGATGGTGCCGGCGCAGCCCCTCGTCGCGCAGCCCGGGGTGGAACGCCGTCGAGGTCGACGCCGCGCGGCCAGCGGCGCCAGCCGCGGGACGCCGAGCGTCCTCGAGCTGGCGCAGGCTCGCCGTCGACGGCGCCAGGGTGCGGTCCGACGAGGGTGTGGATCCGGCGGGTCAGGTAGGTCATCGCGCGGACGCCGCCGGCACCGAGCCCGGCGCGGCGTACCGCTCGGCGAAGCCGATCAGGTCGGTCTGGTAGATCGCGACGCTCGGGATGCCCAGCTCCTCGGCCGCGCGCGCGGCCTGCAGCCCGAGGGTCGCGGGCGAGGCGATGTGGACGACGTCGGGCCGGAACCGGAGCATCTCCGCGCGCAGCCGGGCCCGGCGTCTCGAGCCCGATCCGGAAGTCGCCGGTAGAACGGGCAGGCAGGCGCCGCGCGGTGGTGTGCACCGGGAAGCCGGCGTACGACGAGGGGCCGGTCGGGGCGACCAGCTCGGCCTCGTGCCCCTCGCAGCGCGAGGTGCTCGAGCACCCGGCGGACCGAGTTGGTGACGCCGTTGACCTGCGGGAGGAACGACTCTGAGACGACCAGGACACGCAGCGCTGCGTCCGTCATGGCTCGGACGCTAGGCAGCGGACGGCAACGGACAGCCGAGCGCACGCGCAACGACGCGTGAACCCTCGGTGACGCCCGTGACCGGTGCGGCAGCCGCGGCTCAGGTCTCGATCGCCGCCAGCTGGCCGCAGGCGCCGTCGATCTCGCGGCCGCGGGTGTCGCGGACCGTGGTCGGGATGCCCTTGCGCCTCGAGCCGGCGCACGAACTCGCGCTCGTCGGCCGGGTCGGAGGCGGTCCACTTCGAGCCGGGCGTGGGGTTGAGCGGGATCAGGTTGACGTGCACCCAGCCCCAGTCGCCGTGCTCGTGGAGGACGTCGGCGAGCAGGTCGGCGCGCCAGCCCTGGTCGTTGATGCCGCGCATCATGGCGTACTCGATCGAGACCCGGCGCTTGGTCTTGCTCGGCGTACTCCCAGGCGGCCTCGACGGTCTCGGCGACCGAGAAGCGGGTGTTGATCGGCACCAGCTCGTTGCGCAGCTCGTCGTCGGGCGCGTGCAGGCTCAGCGCCAGCGTGACCGGGATGCCCTCGTCGGCGAGCTGCCGCATCCGCGGCACCAGCCCGACCGTGGAGACGGTGACGCCGCGCGCGGACATGCCGAGCCCGTCGGGCGCGGGGTCGGTGAGGCGGCGTACGGCGCCGATGACGGCCTTGTAGTTGGCCATCGGCTCGCCCATGCCCATGAACACCACGTTGGAGACCCGGCCCGGCCCGCCGGGACCTCGCCGCGGTCGAGCGCGCGGGCGCCGGCCAGCACCTGCTCGACGATCTCGGCCGTGGACATGTTGCGCTGCAGCCCGCCCTGGCCGGTGGCGCAGAACGGGCAGGCCATGCCGCAGCCGGCCTGGCTGGAGACGCACATCGTGACCCGGTCGGGGTAGCGCATCAGCACCGACTCGACCAGCGCGCCGTCGAACAGCTTCCACAGCGTCTTGCGGGTGGTGCCCCGGTCGGCCTCGAGGGTGCGCAGCGGCGTCATCAGCGTCGGGCAGGAACGTCGACACCAGCTCGTCGCGCTGGCCGGCCGGCAGGTCGGTCATCTGCTCCGGGTCGTCGACCAGCCGCTGGAAGTAGTGCGCGGAGAGCTGGCGGGCCCGGAACGCCGGCAGGCCGGCCTCCTTCGCCAGCGCGAGCCGCTCGTCCATCGAGAGGTCGGCGAGGTGGCGCGGCGGCTTCTCGCGGCCCTTGCGGCGCGTCGAAGACCAGGGGCAGGGGCTTGGGGTCGGACATCAGGCCTGGTGCTCGACGAGGTACCACAGCACGAGCGCGCCGACGCCGACCACGACGATCGCGGTGAGGACGATGCCGATCCAGAAGTAGGTGCCGAACCGGCGGGTGCGCTTGTTGGCGACCAGCACCAGCGGGACCACCAGCGTGATCAGGACGAACGGGAACAGGTCCTCGGCCCGGTCGTTGTCGAAGAGCAGGCTGAGCACGCCGAAGAACGCGGCCGGGACGAGCGCCACGAAGAGCGAGCCCGGTGAAGAAGCCGGTCAGCGCGGAGAACGTCGGGTGGTCGCGGTGCCACCAGCTCGGCTGGCGCTCGTCGCCGACGGCCGTCCGGCGCCTTCGCCGTTGTCGGCGGCAGGCTCGTCGGCGGCAGGCTCGTCTGCCGCAGGCTCGTCGGCGACGGGCTTCGTCGGCGACAGAGTCGTCGACGGTCGAGACTCGTCGACGGGCTCGTCGACGGCCTGCTTCTCGGTGCTCATCACCTCGATCGTAGGCGCTCGACGACTACGAGGTCGGGCATCGGCAGCGCGCGCCACCGGTCGAGATCCGGCTCGGTGGCGGTCAGCGCCGCCGTCAGCACGGTCCAGGCGGTGCCGTGGCCGACCAGCACGACGTCGTCGTCGCCGTACGCCGCGAGGATGCCCTCGACGGCCCGCAGGACGCGCTCGCGGCAGGCGTCGAGCGGCTCCCAGCCCGGGTGCGCCGATCGGCCGGGCTCCTCGAAGCAGACGGGTCGCCACCGGTCGACGGCCTCGATCCACGTGCGGTGTCCGCATCAGCTCCCGCAGGTCGTCCACGACGCCACCTCGCGTCGGTAGCAGCTCGGCGGTGGCCAGCGCCTTGGGCTCGGGCGAGCGAACCACGCGCCCGCTCGGGCAGCCGTCCCGACTCGCGCAGCGCCCAGACGTCGTCGTACGCCGCGGGGTCGAGCTCCCACTGCGTGCGCGGGCACGCGAGCGGTCGACCAGTGGCCGGCCGTGGCGGACCAGGAAGAGCGTCAGCTGAAGACGGCGTAGTGCAGCAGCAGCCAGATCGGCGCGATGGTGGCGAGCAGCGAGTCGAGCCGGTCCATCAGGCCGCCGTGGCCCGGGATGACCTGGCTCATGTCCTTGATGCCGAGGTCGCGCTTGATCACCGACTCGCACAGGTCGCCGAGGGTGGCCATGACCGCGGCGATCACGCCGAGGGCGACGCCGACCCACCAGTCGCCGTCGAGCAGGTAGACGACCAGGATGACGCCGGCGGCGATCGTGAAGACGACCGAGCCGGCGAAGCCCTCCCACGACTTCTTGGGCGAGATGACCGGCGCCATCGGGTGCTTGCCGAACAGCACGCCGGCGACGTACCCGCCGGTGTCGGAGGCGATGGTGACCAGGATGAAGGTGATGATCCCGGCCACGCCGTCGTCGTCGAGCCCCGCGCCGGTGCGGCCGCCCTCGGCCAGCATCAGCGCGACGAACGAGCCGAGGAACGGCACGTAGAAGAGCGTGAAGACCGAGGCGGTGGCGTTCTGGACGTAGCCGTCGATCCCGCGGCGCAGCAGCCACAGCATCGTGACGAGCGCGGTCACCGCGGTCGCCGTGACCAGCGCGGGGGCGCCCCAGAAGTAGGCGACCACGACCATGACGACGCCGCCGAGCATCAGCGGCTGCTCGGGCAGGTCGATCGCCTTGGCGAGCAAGCCCTTGTGCAGCTCCCAGATCGCGACGCAGACCGCGGCGGCGACGATGAACATGAACGCCGGCTTCCAGAAGAACAGCGACAGCCCGATCGCGGCGAGCAGCACGACGGCGGAGCCGATCGCGGCCTTCAGGTCCCGACCGGCCCGGCCGTGGTCCTTGGCCGGTGCCGGCGCGGGTTCCATGTCATGTCAGCTCATACCTCGAGGAGCTCGGCTTCCTTGTTCTTGAGCATCTCGTCGATCGCGTCGGTGTGCCTCTTGGTGATGCCGTCGAGCCGCTTCTCGGCGCCGGTGACGTCGTCCTTGCCGACCTCGCCGTCCTTCTCGAGCTTCTCGAGGCCCTGCTTGGCCGTACGGCGCAGGTTGCGCACCGCGACCCGGCCGTCCTCGGCCTTGGTGCGGGCGACCTTGATGTACTCCTTGCGGCGCTCCTCGGTGAGCTCGGGGAACACGCAGCGCAGCACCTTGCCGTCGTTGGACGGGTTCACGCCGAGGTCGGAGTCGCGGATCGCCTTCTCGATGTTGGCCATCGCGCCCATGTCGTAGGGCTGGATCAGGATGATCCGGGCCTCGGGGGCGGTGAACGACGCGAGCTGCTGGAGCGGCGTCGGGGTGCCGTAGTAGTCGACGAGGATCTTGTTGAACATGCTCGGCTGGGCCCGGCCGGCCCGGATCGCGGCGAACTCCTCGCGCGCGGCCTCGACCGACTTGTCCATCTTGCCGTCGGCCTCGTTGAGGATGTCGTCGATCACCGCTGATCCCCTGTCCTGCCTGGTCTCGAGCGCCGGTCAGCCGGCGCTGACGAGCGTGCCAATCCTCTCACCCTGCACGACCCGCAGGATGTTGCCCTCGGTCTCCATGCCGAAGACGATCATCGGCAGCTTGTTCTCGCTGCACAGCGTGAACGCCGTCTGGTCCATGATCCGCAGACCCGCGCGAGATCGCCTCGTCGTAGGTCAGCTCGTCGAACTTGGTCGCCGTCGGGTCCTTGTGCGGGTCGGCGCTGTAGACGCCGTCGACGCCGCTCTTGGCGACGAGCACGACGTCGCACTTGGTCTCCAGCGCCCGCTGGACGGCGACCGTGTCGGTGGAGAAGAACGGCAGCCCCATGCCGGCGCCGAAGATGACGACCCGGCCCTTCTCCATGTGCCGGATCGCGCGGCGCGGGACGTAGGGCTCGGCGACCTGGCCCATGGTGATCGCGGTCTGCACCCGGGTCTCGATGCCCATCTTCTCCAGGAAGTCCTGGAGCGCCAGGCAGTTCATGACGATGCCGAGCATGCCCATGTAGTCGGCGCGGACCCGGTCCATGCCGCGCTGCTGGAGCTCGGAGCCGCGGAAGAAGTTGCCGCCGCCGGTGACGACGGCGATCTGGGCGCCGGCGCGTGGTGACCGCCGCGATCTCGCGGGCGATCGTCCTGGACGACATCGGGGTCGATGCCGACCTTGCCTCCCCCGAACACCTCACCGGAGAGCTTCAGCAGGACTCGCTGGTAGCCGGGCACTGGGACTCCTCCGTGGAGGTGGTCGGGGTGAGGGTATCGGTCAGCCGATCAGGCGCCGACCTCGATGCGGGCGAACCGCGTCAGCGTCGTACCGGCCTCGTCGAGGACCGCCTTGACCGTCTTCTTGTTCTCGGTGACCGAGGGCTGCTCGAGCAGGACGACGTCCTTGAAGAAGCCGTTGAGCCGGCCCTCGGTGATCTTGGCGATCGCCTGCTCGGGCTTGCCCTCCTCGCGGGAGGTCTGCTCGGCGATCTCGCGCTCCTTGCTCGACGATCGTCGGCCGGGACCTCGTCACGGGTGAGGTACTGCGGGCGCATCGCGGCGATCTGCATCGCCGCACCGCGGGCCGCGTCGGCGTCGCCGGTGTACTCGACGAGCACGCCCACGGCCGGGCGGCAGGTCGGCGGCACGCTTGTGCATGTAGGCGACGACGTCGCCGTCGAACCGGACGAACCGGCCGAGCTCGATCTTCTCGCCGATGGAGATGGCGAGGCTCTCGACGACGTCGCCGACGGTCTGGCCCGTCGAGCGGCACCGCCTTGAGCGCCTCGAGGTCGTCGACCTCGGCCTCCGAGGCCGCGTCGGCGATCTTCTGGGCGGTGGCGACGAAGTCGTCGTCCTTGGCCACGAAGTCGGTCTCGCTGTTGAGCTCGACCAGGACGCCGGGGGCGTGCGCCACCAGGCCGGCCGATCGCCTCGCGCTCGGCGCCGCGCTTGGCCGCCTTGGCGGCGCCCTTCACGCGGAGCAGCTCGATCGCCTTGTCGAGGTCGCCGTCGGTCTCGTCGAGCGCCTTCTTGCAGTCCATCATCCCGGCGCCGGTCAGCTCGCGGAGCTTCTTGACGTCGGCAGCGGAGAAGTTAGCCATGTCGGGGTGCTTCTTCTTCCTGTCGTCCGTGGGTGGGTGGGGTGGCTCAGGCCTTGGCCTCGTCGGCGGCCGGCTCCTCGGCGGCGGCCTCGGCGGCCGGCTCCTCGGTGGCGGCCTCGGCAGCAGGCTCCTCGGTGGCGGCCTCGGCAGCGGGCTCCTCGGTGGCGGCCTCGGCAGCGGGCTCCTCGGTGGCGGCCTCGGCAGCGGCCTCGGCGGCCTCGGCAGCGGGCTCCTCGGCGGCGGCCTCGGCAGCGGGCTCCTCGGCGGCGGCCTCGGCGGCCGGCTCCTCGGCGGCGGCCTCGGCGGCCTCGGCGGCCTCGGTGCCCTCGGTGGACGCACCGGTCGCCTCGGAGGCGGCCTCCTCGGCGTCCGCGGGCGCGCCGGTGGCGGCCTCGGCGGCCTGCTCGGCGTCGCCGCCCAGCAGCTCGCGCTCCCACTCGGCCAGCGGCTCCTCGGCGCCCACGGCCTCGGTGCCCTCGCCGGCCTTGACGCCGGAGCGGGCGATCAGGCCCTCGGCGACGGCGTCGGCGACCACGCGGGTCAGCAGCCCGACGGCGCGGATGGCGTCGTCGTTGCCCGGGATCGGGAAGTCGACCAGGTCGGGGTCGCAGTTGGAGTCCAGGATGCCGATGATCGGGATCCGCAGCTTGCGGGCCTCCTCGACGGCGAGGTGCTCCTTGTTGGTGTCGACGATCCACACCGCGGACGGCGTACGGCTCATCTCGCGGATGCCGCCGAGCGACTTGTTGAGCTTGTCGCGCTCGCGGCGCATCTGCAGCAGCTCCTTCTTGGTGCGGCTGCTGCCGGCCACGTCGTCGAAGTCGATCTCGTCGAGCTCCTTGAGGCGGTTGATCCGCTGGTGCACGGTCTGGAAGTTGGTGAGCATGCCGCCGAGCCAGCGCTGGTTGACGTAGGGCATCCCGACGCGGGTCGCCTGCTCGGCGATCGCCTCCTGGGCCTGCTTCTTGGTGCCGACGAACATGATCGTGCCGCCCTTGGCGACGGTCTCCTTGATGAAGGCGTAGGACCGGTCGATGTAGGCCAGCGACTGCTGCAGGTCGATGATGTAGATGCCGTTGCGCTCGGTCATGATGAAGCGCTTCATCTTGGGGTTCCAGCGACGGGTCTGGTGCCCGAAGTGGACGCCGCTCTCGAGGAGCTGGCGCATGGTCACGACTGCCATGTGGTTCTTCTTCCTTGTGGTGGACCCGCGCCGCCGTCTGCGTGCCCTTGCTGCAGGGCACGCCGGGGTCGGGGTCCGGTCGGGTTTTCAGTTGCTCACGCGGTCCGGCCCCTGGGTGACGGAGCCGGTGCGTCCTGACGCCTGCGCGCGACCCGACCCGACCGTTGATGGTCGGGACCGAGGGTCGACGCCCGCGGGTGGTCGGGCCCCACAAGAGTGCCCGTCGCGGTCTGCCTGCGTGCGAAGTCAGCCCCGGAGGGCTGCCGGTCAAGAGTAGTCGACCACTGTGCGCAGCCGCGAATCGTCCACAGGCCCCGCGATCGGCCGGTCCGTCCACAGCGAGCGCCCCCGTCGCACCCGGGCGGTCCGCGGCGGCCGCGATGGTGTCCGGCATGGCCCCCTGACCGCTGCGCTCGCGCTCGCTGGCCGCCCTGGCGTGGCCGCCCGGAGCGACCCCCGACCCGGTGGGCGTCTGGCCGCTGCAGCCCGAGCCCGAGGTGGTCCGGCCCTTCGACCCGCCCGACTCGCCCTACGGCGCCGGCCACCGCGGGGTCGACCTGCTCGGCAGCGGTTGGCCAGCCGGTGCTGGCCGCGCTGCCGGGCACCGTGACCTACGCCGGGTCGCTGGCCGGGCGCGGGGTCGTGGTCGTCGACCACGGCGCCACCCGCACGACCTACGAACCCGTGGCGGCGACCGTCGCCGTCGGCGCGGCCGTGGCGTGCGGGCGGCCCGCTCGGCACGCTCGAGCTGGCCGGCTCGCACTGCTTCCCGCGGGCCTGCCTGCACTGGGGCTGGATCGAGGGCGAGACCTACCTCGACCCGCTCCGCCTCGTCGGCGCCGGCCCGGTGCGCCTGCTGCCCGCTGTGGCGCGACGCTCCGGTCAGCCGGGCGCCGCCCTACTCGATGAGCCGGACCGGGTCGCCACCGATGTTGGCCGTCCAGGTCGTGAAGTCGGTGACCGTGCTGGGGAAGGTGATCTGCACCGAGAACCAGCAGCCGCCCAGCGTGGACGGGTCGCAGTTGTAGTCGTTCGGGATCGGGATGACGATGTGCTCGACCTGGCCGTCGTGGGTGCTGTTCTTGACCGTCACCGTGCAGCTGGTGGCCACGCTGTAGGAGCCGCCGTTGAGCGAGTGCTTGCAGTTCGGTGGCGTGCCCCCGGTGCCGGTCTTCACGGTGCCGGTGGCGTCGGTCGGGGGCATGATCTTGACCGTGGCGCCGGTGCTGCCCGCACCATCGGCCGGGTCGTAGAAGTCGAACGCCACATACTGCCCGCGCGTCCCCGGCAGGGCGCGGATCAGGTTGAAGCTCGCCGTCGACCCGGTCGAGTTCTGGAGGATCGGCATGCTCTCGTTGCCCGCCACCGCGATGTACTGCTTCTTGGTCGGGTCGCTCGGCACCGCCCGGAGGGCGAAGGAGTTCAGGCCGACCCCGCTCGTCGTGTTGCCGGTGGCCGCGGTGACGGCCGAGTTGCCGGTGTAGATGAGAGAGGTGGAGTTGACACCGCGGGCGTTGGTGTTGGTGACTCCGACGCCGCCCGAGGTCGTCACGTTGGTCCTGACCTGCACGTAGTAGTCACCGGCGGTGTCCGGGGTGAAGGTGCACAGGTTGACCCACTGGTGGAAGAGCTGGGCCATCTGGAGGTTGTAGTTGAGGTTTCCCGTGGTCTTCGTCGAGTCCGTGTACTGCGAGAGCTGGGTCACCGTCGGCGGGGCGTTGAGGCCCACGAACTGCTTGGTGCAGTTGTTCGGGTCGATCACCACAGCGGTCTTCGGGTTGAAGGTGTCGTTCTGGTGCCGCAGCGCAAAGCTCGTCACCGGCGGGTCGACGGTGCTCGAGCCCGGGATGTAGTCGCCCGAGCAGTACTTCGACCCGGAGGAGGTGCTGGAGTAGCGCGACGACGCGTCGGTCGAGGCGTAGTCGTTCATGTACGCGCTCAGGCCGGAGGAGTACAGGCTGGAGCAGTCGATCCCGGTCTTGATGTACGCCGGGTCGTAGACCTGCAGGGTGATCGCGGTGCCGACCGCCTGGGGCTCGACGTGCACGGCCCAGAAGTAGCCCTCCGGGCGGTACTCGTTGTTCTTCCCCGAGCCGCAGTCGAAGGTGGTGCCGGCGTTGGACGACCCGGAGCAGGTGTAGTTCATGAACCGGTCGCCCTGGACCTTGTCCGTGCTCGGGCCCTCGATGGCGGCCCAGAAGAAGGGCTGGGTGCTGCAGTTCGCGAACGGCGAGGCCGGCAGCGCGGACCCGGCGGGCTGCGCCGCGGGCACCGGCTGGCTGGGCGGCTCGTTGCCGAAGGTGTTGCACGGGCTGCCCATCGGTGCGGGCGCCGTGTAGTCGGCAACGGCCGACCTCGTGATGACCGCCTTCTTGACGCCCATCATCGCGCCGAAGGTGTTGTCGATGGAGCTGCGGATCGTGACCTTCAGCTCGCTCGGCTTGTCCCCGACCTCGACGGTGACCGAGGTGGTCCCGGAGTTGGGGTAGCCGTTCTTCGTGGCGGAGGCGATCGCGGCGGTGGTGGCACTCGGCAGGTCGTTGGGCATGTACGTCACGCCGGCCAGCGCGGCGGCGTCGGCCGCCTTCTGGACCCGCTCGACCTCGACGTACCAGCGTGCGGTGTCGACACCCATCGCCGCCATGCCCATGAAGAGCACGGAGGCGAGCAGCGCGGTCACGACGGCGGCGTAGCCCGCCTCGTCACGGACCTGGCGCCAGGTCTTGCGGCGCTGCCGGGTCGTCACGAGTGGGCGCCCGGGGCACAGGTCAGGGTGGCCAACGGCTCGAAGGTGAAGACCGCCCGGTCATCGATGTTCACGTTGTTGGTGAAGAAGCCGGTGAGGAAGTCGTGCCTGGCCACCATGTAGATGCCGACGGAGTCAGGGTTGTTGTTGGCGCAGGCGTTGACCGTCGACGAGGTCCAGGTGCCGCTGCTGTAGCGGAACTGGTCCTTGGTGGCGTTCCACTTGTACTTCACGCAGTTCGCACCGCAGGTCATGGCCGTCGAGGTGTTGGTCTCGCAGCCGGTCGTGAGGGTGCACGGGAAGCCCTTGGCGTTGGCCTTGTAGACCCACAGCTCCTGGATCGAGTCCTTGGGGAGCGCACTGCCGGCCGTCTGGATCGCGTTGGCGGCCAGCTGCGCGAACATCGGCGCGTTGGCCGGTGAGCACGGGGAGACGCAGTCGCCGCCCTCGTTGAGACCGCCGGGACCGGCCCCGGCGTTGGCCGATGCGGTGCGGCCGCCGTTGCGGACCGCGGAGCTGAGCGCGACGTCGTCCTTCATGAGCAGGGCCATCTCGATGATGCCCAGGAGCAGTGCCATGAGGAGCGGGGTCACGAGGGCAGCCTCGACGACCACAGCACCGCGTTCGGTGCGCGCACCGAACCGTCGACGCCCAGCCATGTGCGACCACCTTTCGCCGAAAACCACCAGTCCACAGGCTATGGAGATCAACGACCCCGCGCGGGCGAACGGGGAGGCCTCATCCGATCGTCTA
Source organism: uncultured Actinomycetota bacterium (assembly GCA_963791175.1). GTDB lineage: Bacteria > Actinomycetota > Actinomycetes > Propionibacteriales > Nocardioidaceae > Nocardioides. The sequence continues at coordinate 1,152,897 of CAWBRC010000001.1, read as the reverse complement.
GTCCACGTGGACCACACAACCCATGGGTAGTCATGCGTCGTCCACAGGCCGCCCCGGTCCGGGCCGGTCCGGTCCGCGCGGCTCGCGATGCTCCTCAGCAGGAGGTGCACGACATGACGACGACAGCGGCCAGCCGCCGGGCGCTGGGTGCCTACGGCGAGGAGATCGCCGCCCGGCTGCTCACCACCGAGCACAGCATGACGCTGCTCGACCGCAACTGGCGCTGCTCGGAGGGCGAGCTCGACCTGGTGCTGCGCGAGGGCGACGTCCTGGTCGCCTGCGAGGTCAAGACCCGGCGCGGCGAGGGCTGCGGCTCCCCGCACGAGGCGGTCGACCCGGTGCGGCTCGAGCGGCTGCACCGGCTGGTGTGGCGGTGGGCCGAGGCGCACGACGTCCGCCCGTCCGGGACCCGGGTCGACCTCGTGGCCGTCCTGCGGCCGCGGCGCGGCGCCGCCGTGGTCGAGCACGTGCGGGGGCTGGTCTGATGCCCTTCGCCACCAGCCACACGGTCGCGCTCAGCGGCGCGGTGGGCCACCTCATCGACGTCCAGGCCGACGTCTCCCCCGGCCAGGTCGCGACGGTGCTCGTGGGCCGGCCCGACGCGTCCCTCCACGAGGCCCGCGACCGCTGCCGGATGGCGATCCTCAACAGCGGCTTCGACTGGCCCACCTCCCGGCGCACGACGGTCCTGCTCTCCCCCGCCGACCTGCCCAAGCGCGGGACCCACTACGACCTGGCCATCGCCGTGGCCGTGCTCGGCGCCACCGGCGTGGTCCCCACCGACTCGCTGCGCGGGCTCGTCGTGATCGGCGAGCTCACCCTGGCCGGCGGCCTGCGGTGCGTGCCCGGGGTGCTGCCCATGGTGATGGCGGCCGCGGGGCGCGGGTTCGACCACGTCGTGGTCCCCGAGCCGCAGGCCCACGAGGCGGCCATGGTCCCGGGTGTCGAGGTGCTCGGGATGCGTTCGCTGGCCCAGGTGGTCGCCGAGCTGCGCGACGAGCCGGTGCCCGAGGCGGCGCCGGTGGCCGCGATGTCGAGCAGCAGGCTGCTCGCCTGGCGCGGCGCCGGCCGGATGGACGAGGTCGACCTCGCCGACCTGGCCGGCATGGAGGACACCCGCTACGCCGTCGAGGTGGCGGCCGCGGGTGGCCACCACCTCATGCTGTCGGGGCCCAAGGGTTCGGGCAAGACGAGCATCGCCGAGCGGATCCCGGGGCTGCTCCCCGACCTCACCCGCGAGGAGGCGCTCGAGCTCACCGCGGTCCACTCGCTGGCCGGCGCCCTCGAGCCCGGCGACGGCCTGCGCACCCGGCCGCCGTTCGCGGCGCCCCACCACGACGCGTCGACGGCGAGCCTGGTCGGTGGCGGCTCGGGGGCGGTGCGCCCCGGCGAGATCAGCCGGGCCCACTGCGGGGTGCTGCTCCTCGACGAGTTCCCGCTGTTCCGGGCCGACGTCATCAACGCCCTGCGGCAGCCGCTCGAGAGCGGGGACATCAGCGTGGCCCGGGCCGAGGAGTCCGTGGTCCTGCCCGCGCGCTCGATCGTGGTCCTGGCCGCCAACCCGTGCCCGTGCGGCGACTACCACTCCGACGCCAGGGTCGACGGGTGCACGTGCCGCGAGGTCCAGCGCCGCGACTACCGCCGCAAGGTCACCGGTCCGATCAGCGACCGGATCGACATCACCCGACACCTCACCGCCATCAGGCCGACGGCGTCCCGCGACCCGCTGGCCGTCCCCGAGGGCACGGCGGAGGTCCGGGCGCGGGTCACCGCAGCGCGCGAGCGCCAGGCCGAGCGCTACGCCGACGAGGCGTGGCGGCTCAACGGCCACGCGCCCGGTCCCGCGCTGGCGACCCGGTGGCCGCTGACCCCCGCGGCGGTCACGCTGGTGGACGACCAGCTCTGGAAGGGGCGGCTCACCCGCCGCGGCGTGACTCGGGTGCACCGGTTGGCCTGGACGGTCGCCGACCTCGCCGGGGTCGACCAGCCCGGCGTGGCCGAGGCCGCCGTCGCACTGAGGCTGCGCAGCGGCGAGCCGCTGCTGGCCGCCACGTTGCGCAGGGCCGCCGGGTGAGCGACGAGCGGCTGGCCCGGCTGGCGCTGAGCCGGTTGGGCGAGCCCGGCGGGCTCCGGCTGGCCGGCATGGTGAGCGAGCTGGGGGCCGTGCCGCTCCACGACGAGCTGCGCGCCGGCGCCGAGCTGCGCGGGCTCCGCGCGGAGGTGGCCGCCCGGCTGGCCGACATCGAGCCCGCACGTGACCTCGAGCGCGCCGCCCGGCTCGGCATCCGCTGGGTCGTGCCCGGCGACGCCGAGTGGCCCGTCGCACTGCGCGACCTCGACGACGCGGAGCCGCTGCACCGGATGGGCCGGCAACCGCTCGGCCTCTGGGTGCGTGGCCCGCTCCGCCTGCACGAGCTCCCCGCACCCGTCGCGGTCGTCGGCGCCCGGTCGGCCACGACCTACGGCACCGACGTCGCCGCCGAGCTCTCGGCCGGCCTGGCCCGCGCGGGCTCGGCGGTCGTGTCCGGGGCGGCGTTCGGGATCGACCAGGCCGCCCACCGCGGCGCCCTGGCGGGCGACGGGCCCACGGTCGCGGTGCTCGCGTGCGGCGTCGACCGCGCCTACCCGGCCGCGCACAAGCGGCTGCTCGACCACCTGGCCGATCACGGCGCCGTGGTCTCCGAGCTGGCTCCCGGGTGTGCGCCGACCCGGCTCCGGTTCCTGGCCCGCAACCGGGTCATCGCCGCGCTGGCCCGCGGCACGGTCGTGGTCGAGGCCGCGGTCCGCAGCGGTGCCCTCAACACCGCCAGCTGGGCCGCCGGGCTCAACCGCCCGGTGATGGGCGTGCCCGGGCCGGTGACCAGCGCACCGTCCGAGGGGGTCCACCAGCTGATCCGGTCGGGCGCCGCCACGCTGGTGACCCGGGCGGAGGACGTCCTCGAGCTCACCAGTCCGGCGGGTCACCACCTGGTCGAGGTGGCCAGGGCGCCGGCCCGGCCCCGCGACCTGCTCGGCCGGCGCGACCAGCGGGTGCTCGAGGCGGTGCCGCTGGTCCGCCCGGCACCGCCGGAATCGGTGGCCCGCACGGCCGGGCTGGCCGTCACCGAGGTCCTGGCCGCGCTCGACGGCCTGCGGCGCCGCGGACTCGTCGAGGAGCTGCCCACCGGCTGGCGGCTCGCCGAGAGCGCGGATGAGGGATGAGAGGCCGTGGTGTTCCTACCCTTGACCCGTGACCGCGGACCCCGCGGCCGAGACCGGCCCCGACGAGCTGCCCGAGGCGTTCGCGCGCGTGCTCGGCGCCTACGAGCGCCATCTCTCCGCCGAGCGCGACCTGACGGTCCACACCGTGCGCGCCTACATCGGCGACGTCGCCGGGCTCCTCGACCACGCGCACCGCCTCGGCCTGGTCGACGTGGCCGAGCTCGACCTGCGCTCGCTCCGGAGCTGGCTGGCCAAGCAGCAGACGTTGGGTCTCTCCCGCACGACCCTGGCGCGGCGGGCGACCGCCGCCCGGGTGTTCACGGCGTGGCTGCAGCGGTCCGGGCTGGCCCCGCGCGACGTGGGCGCGACCCTGGGCTCGCCCAAGGCGCGCCGGACCCTACCGCCCGTGCTCCGGACCGACGAGGCCAGCGACCTGATCCGGGCCGCGGCCGGGCTGGCCGACGACGGCAGCCCGACCGGGCTGCGCGACGTGGCGATGCTCGAGCTGCTCTACGCCACCGGCATCCGGGTCGGCGAGCTGGTGGGGCTCGACGTCGACGACCTCGACCGCGACCGCAACGTGGTGCGGGTGCTCGGCAAGGGGCGCAAGGAGCGCACCGTGCCGTTCGGCCACCCGGCGGCCCGGGCCGTCGACCGCTGGCTGGCCGAGGGCCGTCCGGCCCTGCGCGTGGAGGGGGCGGGCGCGGCACTGTTCCTGGGCGCGCGCGGCAAGCGGATCGACCAGCGCGCGGTCCGGACGCTGGTCCATCGCCGGATCGCCGACGTGCCGGGCGCACCCGACATCGGGCCGCACGGGCTCCGGCACACCGCGGCCACCCACCTGCTCGAGGGCGGCGCCGACCTTCGCTCGGTCCAGGAGCTGCTCGGCCACGCCTCGCTGGCCACCACGCAGCTCTACACCCACGTCACCACCGACCGGTTGCGCGCGGCCTACCGCCAGGCGCACCCGCGGGCCTGACGGGTCGCGACGACTCGGGTCAGGGCGCCTTCGGCAGGTCGATGTCGGCCTGGTTGAGCTCCTCGACGTTCACGTCCTTGAACGTCAGCACCTTGACGGTCTTGGCGAACCGCGCGGGGCGGTACATGTCCCAGACCCAGGCGTCGCTCATCGAGACCTCGAAGAACACCTCGCCGGCCTCGCTCCGGGCCTTCACGTCGACCTGGTTGCACAGGTAGAAGCGCCGGTCGGTCTCGACGACGTACTTGAAGATGCCGACCACATCGCGGTACTCGCGGTAGAGCGTGAGCTCCATCTCGGTCTCGTACTTCTCGAGATCCTCGGCGCTCACAGTGCCTCCTCCAGCTGCTCGACCCGGTCCAGGGTCTCCGCGTGCTCCACCTGGCTGTCGCCATTGTGCAGGTCGGGCAGCGGTTCGAGCCCGGCGGCCCGCCGCACGTTCACGAACCGCATCCGGTGCACCGGCGACGGACCGTGCTCGGTCAGGGCCGCGCTGTGCACGTCGGTGATGTACCCCTTGTGGGTCTTGAAGTCGTACGCCGGCCACTCGGCGTCCAGCTCGGTCATCAACCGGTCGCGGGTCACCTTGGCCAGGACCGAGGCCGCCGAGATGCAGGCGGCGACCCGGTCGCCCTTCCACACCGCGAGTCCGGGCGTCCCGAGGCCGTCGACGGGGAAGCCGTCGGTGAGCACGTAGGCGGGGGACAGGTCGAGCAGCGCGACCGCGCGGCGCAGCGCCTCGACGTTCGCGACGTGCATCCCGAGCCGGTCGCACTCCTCGTGCGAGACGACCACGACCGACCAGGCCAGCGCACGGCGGGTGATCTGGGTGTAGCAGCGCTCGCGCGCCTTCTCGGTGAGCAGCTTGGAGTCGGCGAGACCAGGGACGATCCCGGCCTTGCCCGGCGGCAGGATGCAGGCGCCGGCGACCAGGGGCCCGGCGCAGGCGCCGCGGCCGGCCTCGTCGACCCCCGCGATGGGGTCGATGCCGTGGCGGCGCAGGGCGCGCTCGTAGCCGTAGAGCCCGGCGTCCCGCCGGACGGTCGCTCCCCGAGGCAGTGCGCTCACGGGCTACCCGCCGTCGGGGACCTTGTCGAAGGCGTCGCTGCCGCCCACGCCGCCGAAGTGCGACAGCGGCCAGACCAGCGCGAAGACCTTGCCGACGATGAGGTCCGTGGAGACGAACTCGCGACCGGGCGCGCACTCGGTCTGGCCCTCGATGCACATGTGCACCGTCGAGTCGGCCGAGTGGGCGCGGTTGTCGCCCATGACGAAGACGTGGCCCAAGGGCACCGGGCCGGCCGTCCACGAGCAGTTGCCCGTCATCGGGCCCGCACAGGCGAGGTTCTCCTCGTCCTTGATGTAGTCGCTCTCGTCGATCGGTACGCCGTTGACCGAGAGCCGGCCGGCGTCGTCGCAGCAGGTGATCGTGTCGCCCGCCACGCCGATCACCCGCTTCACGAGGTGGCCGCCCGAGGGGTAGAGCCCGATCTTCTCGAGCGCCTGGGTCAGCGCGTTGTCGGGACCGGTGGCGTCGGTGGTGCCGAGCCAGCCGCCCGGGTCCGCGAAGACCACGACGTCACCGCGCTCGGGCGACCCGCCGCCCCAGTAGGAGACCTTCTGGACCAGGATCCGGTCGTTCTTGACCAGCCCGGGCTCCATCGACTCCGAGGGGATGTAGAAGGCCTGCACGAAGAAGGCCTTCAGCACCACGGCCAGCACCACGGCGACGACCAGCAGGATCAGCGTCTCCTGCCAGACCGGCATGTGCGGTCGGGCCGCCCGGGACCCCTTCGCCGGTGCCTCGGGCCTGGCCGCGGCGCCGGTGTCGGCGTCCTCGATCGTCACGGTCGCAGTGTAGGTCGGCCGCGATCAGGCCTCGCGGCGCTCCTTGATCTTCGCGGCCTTCCCGCGCAGGTTGCGCAGGTAGTAGAGCTTCGCCCGGCGGACGTCGCCGCGGGTCACGACCTCGATCTGGTCGAAGATCGGGGAGTTCAGGGGGAAGGTGCGCTCGACGCCGACGCCGAAGGAGACCTTCCGGACGGTGAAGGTGCGACCCACGCCCGAACCGTGGATGCGGATCACGACGCCCTGGAAGACCTGGATACGAGAGCGGTTGCCCTCGACGACCTTCACGTGGACCTTGATGGTGTCGCCGGCGCGGAAGGCGGGGACGTCGTCGCGCTTCGAGGCGTTGCCGAGCTCGGCAATCACGTTGCTCATGTGCTGCTCCTCGCGAGTGCCACAGGTCAGCCGCGGAATCGGATTGGGTGGTGCTGTGCTGTTGTCGGCTCCAGCGCCGTCTCTCGACGGCCCGGCCGGCGGCGCGGACCTCCCCTGTGGCAGGGGCCCGACGCAGACTCCCCGACGCGTTCTCGGAGCCGTCCTTTCGACCACGGGGCCAAGGAGAGAGTCTGCCACAGCGGGAGCGACCGCTCCCAATCCGCCGGGGCGGGCGCTCTAGCGGCGCGCTTTGGTCAGGATCACGGCGAGCGGCGGCGCCTCCAGGTCGGTGCGGACCCGGTAGCCGGCCTTCTTGTACATCCGGATGTTGTCGGCGCTCCGCGCCCCGGTGAACAGGCGGTACGACGTGGCCTCCGGCGTGGCGACGGCCTCGATGTGGGCGAGCAGCACCCGGCCCAGGCCGCGGCCCTGCAGGTCGGGGGCGACCATGACCCGCCCGATGTCCCAGGCGCTGCCCTCGAGGCGCCCGCGGACCGCGCCCACCAGCCGGCCCTCGCTGCGGACGACCCAGGTCGACCAGGTCCGCATCCACCCCAGCACGTCGTCGAGCGACTCGTGCAGCGCCGGGATGTCGGCGAGGCTGTCGTTGGCCAGCGCCTCCTGCACCCAGCAGGCGCGCTGGAGGGTGAGCAGCTCGCCGGCGTCGCCGGGTGCGGCCGGGACGATCTCCCACTCGGTGGCGACGGCGCTGGCGTGCAGGAGGTCGGGCCGCCGCTGCGCCGTGCGCCGCCGGGCCTCGTCCCGTCGCCAGGCCGCGATCGCCGCGTGGTCGCCGGACAGCAGGACGGGGGGTACGTCGAGGCCGCGCCAGGCGGCGGGCCGGGTGTAGACGGGGTACTCCAGCAGGCCGTCCTCGTGGGACTCCTCGACCAGGGAGGCGGCGTTGCCCATGAAGCCCGGCAGCAGCCGGACCACAGCCTCGGTCACGGCCAGCGCGGCGACCTCGCCGCCGTTGAGCACGTAGTCACCGAGCGACACCTCGACCACCTCGGCGCGGGTCGCGGCGTGGTCGAGCACCCGCTGGTCGATGCCCTCGTAGCGGCCGCAGAGGAAGACCAGCCGCTCGCGCGTGGCGAGCTCGCGGGCCAGCGCCTGGTCGAACGGCGCACCGGACGGGGTCGGGACGATCACCGTCGCGCCGTCGATCGCGAGCGCGTCGAACGCCTCGCCGAACGGCTCCGGCGTCATCACCATGCCCGCTCCCCCGCCGAACGGCGCGTCGTCGACGGTGCGGTGCCGGTCGTGGGTCCACGTGCGCAGGTCGTGCACGTGCAGCTCGAGCAGCCCCTTCTCGGCCGCCTTGCCGGTCAACGACTGCTGGAGCGGCGCGAGGTAGTCGGGGAAGATCGTCAGGTAGTCGAGCCTCACGCCGGGTCTCCCGCGTCCCCCGCGTCGTCGTCCGGGAGCGGCGCGACCAGCCCGGGGCGGTCGGCGATGACGACCCGTCCGCCGGCCAGGTCGACCTCGGGCACGAGGGCCTTGACGAACGGCACCAGCGCCTCGCGCCGGTCAGGAGTGGTGATGCGCAACAGGTCCTGCGCACCGCCGTGCACGAGGCCGGCGACCGTGCCGAGGGCGATGCCCTCCTCGTCGTACGCCGCGAGCCCGACGAGCTGGTGGTCGTAGTACTCGTCCGGGTCGTCGGGCGACGCGTCGGCCGGGATGGACGCGCGCAGGACGATGCCGCGGGCCGACTCGGCCGCGGCCCGGTCGGGCACCTCCTCGAAGCGGAGGAGCAGCACCGACTGGTGCCACCGCGAGCCCGCGACCGTCACCTGCCGCAGGGACGACGCCGAGCCCGGCGGAGGCTCGGCGCGCAGCGTGCTGCCGCGCGCGAACCTCCGCTCGGGCTCGTCGGTGCGTACGTCGACCGTGACCTCGCCGCGCAAGCCGTGCGGTTTCCCGATCCGGCCCACGACGACGTCGACGTCGGGACGTCCAGCGCCGTCAGCGGCGTCGGTCGACATCCACGAAGTCGATCCGGGCGCCGCCCTTGCCGGCCAGGGCCGAGATGACGGTCCGGAACGCGGTGGCGGTGCGCCCGCCGCGGCCGATCACCTTGCCGAGGTCGTCGGGGTGCACCCGGACCTCGAGGATCGAGCCGCGACGTAGCTGCTTGTCGCGCACGACGACGTCGTCGGGGTGGTCGACCACCCCGCGGACCAGGTGCTCCAGCGCGTCGGCCAGCACGGCGGTCAGCTGTCAGCCTTGTCGGCCGAGGCCTCGGCGGTCTCGGCTTCCTCGGCGTCGGCGGCGGCCCCCTCGGGGGTCTCGTCGGCCGGGACCGGGGCGGCCTCCTCGGCGGGCGCCTCGGCAGCGGGCGCCTCCTCGGCGGGAGCCTCGTCCTCGGGAGCCTCGTCCTCGGGAGCCTCGTCCTTGGGAGCCTCGTCCTTGCGAGCCTCGTCCTTGGGAGCGGCCTTCTTCGCGGCCTTCTTGGTGACGGCGTCGCTGGAGCCCGTGCCGTGGGCGTCGGCCAGCGCCTTGTTGAAGGCGTCGAGCTTGTCGGGCTTGGCCTCAGCGGTGCGGAGGGTGCCCTCGGTGCCCTGGTAGCCCTTGAAGGTCTGCCAGTCGCCGGTGATCTTCAGGAGCTTGGCGACCGCGTCGGACGGCTGCGCGCCGACGCCGAGCCAGTACTGCGCCCGGTCGGAGACCACGCTGATGTACGACGGGTCCTCCTTGGGGTGGTACTTGCCGATCTCCTCGATCACCTTGCCGTCACGCTTCTTGCGCGAGTCGACGACGACGATGCGGTACTGCGGCACCCGGACCTTGCCCAGGCGCTTCAAACGGATCTTGACGGACACAGCTGTGGTGTCTCCTCTGATGTTCAGTGGTGGTGGAGGTCGCGACGCACGTGTGGGGCACCGAGCCACGGTCTCCGATGGGCACTGCCTCGCCGCGGGTGAGAGGGTCCGCAGCGCGCAGGACTCGACGGGCAAGTCTGCCAGACGGTGGCCCGGTGGCCGAATCGTCCGGACACCCTCCCGGTGGGCCATGCCGGGCCACCCAGGTGGGCTCTGCCGCCCGGCGTCCCCACGGGGCCAGACTCGATCGGTGGTCGTCCCGCAACCAGCCGCCCACGTGGCGCATCCCACGGACGTGCGCACCCTGACCCGCCGCCGCGTCACCGAGCGGCACCCGTGGCTCTACCCCTTGGCCGTCAAGGCCCACCAGGCCCGGCGGCACGCCGACTGGCTGACCTCCGGCAACCGGTGGGCCACGCGGGCCAAGGGCACACCCGAGCTCCCGGTGCGCGTCAAGAAGCACGGCTCGCTCCTGCTCCGCGAGCTCTCCCCCGACGAGATGGCGCTCCAGCACAACAAGGTCGTGAACCTGCGGCTCGCCAGCGCCCGGACCGACGGCGTGGTGATCCGGCCAGGCGAGACCTTCTCGTTCAACAAGCTGGTTGGCAACTGCACCCGACGCAAGGGGTACGTCGTCGGGATGCGGCTGTCGAACGGCGAGGCCAGCGCCGGGGTCGGCGGCGGCATCTGCCAGCTCGCGAACCTGCTGCACTGGATGTTCCTGCACTCGCCGCTCACCGTGGTCGAGCGTTCCGAGCACAGCTTCGACCCCTTCCCCGACAAGTTCCGCGTGCTCCCCTGGGGGGTCGGCTGCTCCATCGTCTGGAACTACGTCGACCTCGTGGTCCGCAACGACACCGACGTCACGTTCCAGGTGCACACGTGGGTCGAGGAGAAGCACCTGCGCGGCGAGCTGCGGGCCGACCGGCCGGTCGAGCACTCCTACAAGGTCGAGGCGCGCCACGAGGAGTTCGTGCGGGTCGGCCCGCGCACCTGGCGCCGCAACGAGATCTGGCGGAGCCTGGTCGATCGGCGCACGGGGGCCGTGGTCGGGGAGGAGCTGGTCAAGCGCAACTGCGCGGTGGTGAAGTACCCGCCGCCCGAGCACCTCGTGGTCGAGCTCGACGAGGACGGGCTGGTGGTCCCGCGCCCGGCTCAGCTGGCCGCCGGGTAGCACCGGCTATCGCGGACCCGCGTCCTCGTCGGCGGACGGGAACCCTGGACACGTCGGCTGGTACGCCTGCTCGTCCCCGAGGTACGTCGACCACTCGGCCAAGGTCAGGTTGCGTCCGGCCATCACGCACGCAGCGGCGGCCAGGGCCTCGGGGTCGAGCGTCCACTCCAGCACGCCGAAGGGTCCGTTCACCGCGACCGCGGCACCGTCCGGCCGGAGCCAGCCCTCGACCATGCCCTCCGCGGCGTCCGCGGGGATCGCGTCCCCGATGCGGGTCCGGCTGGCGGTGTCGTAGACCTGCACGGTCTGGTCGGGCGCCGTGACCAGCATGTGCGATCCGCTGTCGTCGAACTGGAGTGTCGACGGCAGGGTCCGTGCGCCCGGCAGGCTCGCGACCGGTCGAAGTGTCTCGACGTCGAACTCGGTCACGTCCCCCGCTGGGTCCGCGCCGACGAGTCGCCCGGTGGAGCTCAACGCCGTGACGACCTCACCCGGCATCCCCGAGCCCACCGGCGCGCCGGTCTCCCGGTCGAACGCCGTGGTCACGACTCCGTCGTCCGAATCGTGGGTGACGAGCACGCGTCCCTGCGCGGCGCTGGTCACGCCGTAGACCTCCCCGGTCACCTCGACGAACGGCGCAGGGTCGGTCCCGATCCCGACGTCGAGCTCCCGGACCACGGTTCGATCACCCGCCACGGAGGTGACCCAGGCAGTCGCACCACGCGGATCTGCGTAGACGCTCTCCGTCCCGGCCCCCAGGGCCGGGAGCTCGACGACGTGTTGGCTCTCGACGTCGAGCAGCCCTCCGCCGCGCTGCCCCCAATAGGCCAGCAGCCCGTCGTCGACCCACGCGAACCCGTCCGCAGCCGGGGCCTCCACGACCTGGTCGCCGGAGGCGGCCTCGACGACGCCGACGCCCGTCGCCAGACCCGCGATGCCGGGCGCCGAGACCCCGAGGCTGCCCTCCACGAGGAGATAGGACCCTGAGGGGTCGTAGCCGATGGTGGCGGCCGCAGCGTCGACGCGCAGGTGAGCGACCAGGTTCGAGCCGTCGAGCCGCCAGCGGGAGTACGCCGCCTCGCCGGCGGCGAACCCCACGAGCTCCGCACTCTGGGAACCGGCGACCACGAGATCACCGACGCTGCCGAGCTGAGGATCGAGACGGATGTCGGTCCGTTGACCCGTGGCGAGGTCGCGCTCCTCCACCTGCCCGAAGTAGTTGCCGCAGTAGAGCCGGCCGACCCCGTCGGCGACGGCGAAGAACGGACACGGCTCGGGCAACAGCTCCCCGCGCAGGTCCGCGACCCAGCGCCGACGTCCCGACACGAGGTCGACGGCCAGCAGGGCCTGGGTGCCGGCGGCGACCAGCTCGTTGGCCCCGGTGAGCACCACGAGACCCACCTGTGAGGCCAGCCGCGGCGCCGGGAAGGTCCGGCGCACCTCGAGCGTCCGCGGGTCGACCTCGCGGATCGGCCCCGCCATCGAGCCCAGGTAGACGTCGCCGGCGGCGTCGAAGGCCACGGCGGCGGTGTCCCGCCGCTCGTCGACGCCGACGGGTCGCGGCAGCCCGGGGAGCCGGCCCAGCCGGCGACCGGTCGCGACGTCATAGGTCGCCAGGTCCCCGTCGTACCCGCCCGCGACCGCCACCAGGTCCCCGTAGTCGCTGATGGCCACGTCTGCGCCGCTGAAGGGCAGCTCCACCGGACCGAGCAGCCGTTCGCCGGTCGCGATGTCGTGGACCACCAGGCTGGAGCACCCTCGTCCGTCCCGGTCCTCGAGCGACTCGAGGGTGCCGCACCGGTCGGGGTCGCGCGGTGTGAAGAGCAGCTGGGCCACCCGGTTCCCGTCCTTGCTGACCCGCAGCACGGAGTAGTCCAGGGCTCGGGGCACCGGTGCGCCGAAGGGGTGGGTCAGGGTCCCGGTGGTGATGCTGAGGAGACCGAGGTGGCTGGAGGTCCCAGCCACGACGGCTCGCTGCGTGTTCGGGATCCCTGCGGCGTTGAGCCGGTCATCGCCCTCGAGGTACCGGTAACCGAGGAACCCGGGCGACGCGATGAAGGAGGCGAGGAGCGCCGATTGGGACAGGTCGTCCGGTCGCGCGCGGTAGGCCTGCACGGCCAGCAGGGCGGCCACGCTGCGGTTGGTCGACCGGAGCGTGAGCGAGCGACCCACGAGAGCTTCGTGCGCGGCGGCCTCGGACGCCTGCTCGGCCAGGTCGCGACCACGGGCCGCCTCACGGCCGCGGTCGAGTGCCAGCGCGCCGACCCCGGCGGCCACGACGAGCAGTGCGACGACGCCGGCGAGGAGGACGCGGAGCCGACGGTTCTGTCGGCGTTCGTGCCGGACCTGTCGCTCGGTCGCGAGGCGAGCGTCGTCGGCGCGGGTCTGCGCGGTGGCCAGGAAGTCGCGCTCCAACGGCGTGGGGTCCGCGTCGTCGCGGGCCAGCCACTCGGTGGCGCCCTGCAGCCGGGCGCCACGGTAGAGCTCGCTGTCGGGCCGGCCGAGTGCGTCCCATCCGGCGGCCGACGCCGCGAGGTGGCGAGCCAGCTGCTGCTCCTCCACGCTCTCGTCGAGCCAGGACCGCAGCCGCGGCCACGCCCGGGCGAGTGCCTCGTGCGCCAGCTCGTACGACCTCTGGTCGGTGGTGACCAGACGGGCGCGGGCCAGGCGCTCCAGGACCCGGAGGCGGGCCGGGTCGTCGGCGACTGCGGCGGACGGGAGTCTCGAGCGCACGGGTTCACCGGCATCGCTGAGACTGACCATCCGCAACATGAGCCGGCGCAGCTGCACCCGCTCGACATCCGACAGACTCTCGTAGAGTCGGTCCGCGGACGCCGCGACCGCGCCGCGGAGCCCGCCGGAGTCGACGTAGCCCTCGACGGTCAGCAGCCCACCGTCCCGACGCTGCCAGGTCTCCACGAGCGCGTGCGAGAGCAGAGGCAGAGCGCCGGGTTGTCCCTCGGCGTCCCGGATCAACAGGTCGACCAGGCCGTGCTCCAGGCGCAACCCCGCTCGACGGGCCGGCTCCTCGATGGCCTCGCGCAGGGCCTCCCCCTGGAGCGGGGCGACCAGCAGGATGCCCTGCCCGGCCATCCGGGCGAAGTCGGGCGACACGGTGAGGTGAGCCATCTGGTCCGCCCGCAGGGTGATCGCCACCGGTGACCTGTTCTCGGCGTACGACGCGAGCTCGGCCAGCCACGCGACCGAGTCGTTCGCCGGCCCGGCCAGCGTGAACGTCTCCTCGAACTGGTCGATGAGCAGGATCGCGTCGCCGGGCACACCGAGCCGGGCTGTGGACATCGCCACCGCGGGGTCGACACCAGGCGTGAAAGCCACCACCGGCCGGCCGCGGCGGGCCAGGGCCGGTGCGAGCCCGGCGAGCATGAGGGACGACTTGCCGCCGCCCGACGGTCCCGTCAGCACCAGCAACGGGTGCCGCTCCAGTCGCGCCAGACCCTCCGCGATCTCGGCCGAGCGCCCGAAGAACGCGTCCTGATCCCTGGCGTCGTAGGACGACAGGCCCTTCCAGGGGCAGTCCGAGCTGGAGACCAGGAGGTCGCGCTCGGAGGCCAGGGACGGATCCTGGGACAGGATCGACTGCTCGAGCACCACCAGGTCGGAGCCGGGATCCAGTCCGAGCTCGTTGCCCAGCATCCGGCGCGCGGTCCGGATCGACGCCAGCGCGTCGGCCTGCCGGCCACCGCGGTACTGGGCGAGCGCCAGGATCTCCCACCGGCGCTCCCGGAACGGCTCCTCCCCCGCCGCGACCGCAGCCCCTGCCGCCACGCCGCGGTGGTCCCCCGCGTCGAGGCGCGCCAAGAGCAGGTCCTCCACCACGGCGAGCCGGAGCTCGGTCAGCCGGGCGGCCTCCAGCCGCCCGGCTGCCCACTCCTCGAGCTCGGTGAACGGCCGCCCGTGCCACAGGTCCAGGGCCTGCTCGAAGAGCGCGACGGCCCGCTCGGGGGCATCCGAGTCGGCGTAGTCGCGGCCCCGCGCCACCAGCGCCTCGAACTCCTCACGGTCGACGTCGATCGCCTCGGCGCGCACCCGGTAGCCGCCGGGCACGGTGGCGATGGACTCGGCGCCGAGCACCCGGCGAAGGCGGCTGATGCAGCCCTGCACGACCTTCGGCCAGCTCGGGGGCGGTTCCTCGCCCCAAAGCGCATCAGCCAGCTGCTCCGACGAGATCGGGTCACCGGACCGGACCAATAGCGCGGCGAGCACGACGCGGTCACGAGGTCCAAGAGGGGCGCCCTCCTCGACCTCGGTCGGCCCGAGAAGCCGCACGCGCATCTGCTGAGTGTGCGAGGCCCGCGAAGGAGCGTCAACGGGGTTGATACCGGGCTGATACCGGCGCGGCGGAGCGCTGATACCGGCTGGTCCCACGGTCGTGCCGAGGCCCGGATCCTCCTGGCCCGACGAGAGGAGCACCTCATGAGCAGCACCACCACGACCCGCACGATCCGTCTCGCGGCTGCCGCCGCCACGGTCGGACTGGTGACCCTCGCGGGCGCCTGCGGCACCGAGGCGTCCCGGGACCAGGGGCAGGTGGAACGGGCACCGTCCACGGTCGTCCAGTACGGATCGCCGGACAGCATCGAGCACAGGCTCGCCGCGCACGCCGACGTTCCGCAGGGTTCGCCCGACAGCATCGAGCGCAGGCTCGCGGCGAGCCGGGAGGAGGCATCGTGCCGCGTCTCGGCCGACACCGCCGAGCGGCTCGGGGCGAGGGCGTGCCCCCGCTGATGCCGACCGGACGTCCGGCGCGTCAGCGCACGATCCGGCCTCTCAGGACGACGCGCGCGGGCCTCGCCAGCACGGTGAGGTCCGCGCGCGGGTCGGCGTCGTAGACGACGAAGTCGGCCGGCGCCCCCTCGTCGAGCGTGGCGTTCAGGCCCAGCCACTCCCGCGCCCGCCACGAAGCGGCCCCGAGCGCGTCCGCTGCCGGGATGCCGTACGCCGCGAGCTCGGCCACCTCGCCGGCGATCCCGCCGTGCGGCAGCACGCCGCCCGCGTCGGTGCCGGCGTAGATCGGCACCCCCGCCTCGTAGGCGGCCATGATCGTGTCGCGCCGCCGCGCGTGCAGGTCGCGGCATCGTGGTGGCGTACGCCGGGAACTTGTCGGCCGCCTGCTCGGCGTACTGCGGGAAGTTGTTGAGCTGCATCGCGGTCGGGACCAGCGCGGTGCCGTGGGCGACCATTCCGTCGATGAGGTCCTCGGTGAGGCCGGTGCCGTGCTCGATGCAGTCGATGCCGGCGTCGATGAGGACCGGCAGCACCTCGGTGCCGAAGCAGTGCGCGGTGACCCTGGCGCCGAGCGCGTGGGCGGTTTCGATCGCGGCGGTGAACGCGTCGGCCGGGAACGACGGCGCCAGGTCGCCGCGGTCGCGCTCGATCCAGTCGCCGACCAGCTTGACCCAGCCATCGCCGCGTCGGGCCTCCTGCTCGACGTACGTCGTGAGGTCGTCCGGCTCGACCTCCCAGGCGTAGTCGCGGATGTAGCGGCGGGTGCGGGCGATGTGCCGACCCATCCGGATCAGCCGGGGCAGGTCGTCGCGGTCCTGGACCCAGCGGGTGTCGGCGGGGCTGCCGCAGTCGCGCAGCAGCAGCGCCCCGGCGTCGCGGTCGGCCACGGCCTGGGCCTCGGTCTCGTCGCGGCCGACCTCGCCGTGCTCGTCGAGCCCGATGTGGCAGTGCGCGTCGACCAGGCCGGGCACGACCCAACCGCTCGCGACCGTCTCGGCACCCGCCTGTGGCTCGTGGGTGACCCGGCCGTCCACGACGTAGAGGTCGCGGGGCTCACCGTCGGGGAGGACCGGTCCGGAGACGTGCAAGGCAGCCACGCCTCCGGACCGTACCGCTACTGCCCCCCGGCGAGGTCCTCCCCCATCAGGTGTGGAGCCCGAACCCGTAGCGGTAGAGCGGGTCGTAGTCGGCGTCCCCGACGTTGATCGGCTCCTGCGCGACCGACCGCGGCCAGGTCACCGGGAGCCTGCCGCGGAACGGCTTGCGGCCGAACAGCACGTCGGCGACGCCCATCCCCTCGCTGCCGGGCAGCCAGGAGGCGACCAGCGCGTCGATCTGGGACAGCAGCTCCGGCGGCACGATCATCGGCCGGCCCGAGACGACGAGGACCGTGCACGAGGCGGCCTGCGAGCAGACCCGCCGGACGGCGAGCTGGTCGGCGTCGCTGAGCAGCATCGTCTTCTTCGGCCGCGGGACGCCCTGGTCGCCCGGGTCGTAGGCCCACTGCGGCCCGTTCACGTCGCCGAAACCCTCGGCGTACGGCGTCTCGCCGACCACCACGACGCCGGTCGCGTTCGCGGGCACCGGGTCGCTGGCCGTCTCGCTGAACTGCACCCGCGACCTCGAGGTCGCGCGCACGGCGTCCAGCACGGTCTGGCCCGGGATCACGTTGGTCGAGCCGCCCTGCCAGGTGAGCGTCCAGCCGCCGGCCTGGTTGCCGATGTTGTCGGCGTTGCTGCCCGCGACGTACACCGGCTGCTTCTTCCCGCTGCTGAGCGGCAGGGTGCCCTGCCGGTTCTTCAGCAGCACCTGCGACTCGGCCACGGCCTGGCGCGCGACCCGGCGGTGCGCGCGGCTGCCGATGGTGTCGATGTTGCGGCGGTCGGTGAAGGGGTGCTCGAACAGCCCGAGCTCGAACTTGGCGGTGAGGATCCGCGACACCGCGTCGTCGATCCGGCTCATCGGCACCGAGCCGTCCTCGACCAGCGAGGTGAGGGTCGGGATGAACGCGTCCCAGCCGTTCGGGTTGTTCGGGGCCTGGATCGGCTCCATGAACATGTCGACGCCGGCGTTGACCGAGGCCTCGACCTGCTCGGTGTAGGTCCCCGGCAGCTGTCGGATGGCCCGCCAGTCGGAGATGACGAGCCCGTCGAAGCCCATCCGGCCCTTGAGCACGTCGGTGATGAGCTCCTTGTTCGCGTGCATCTTGACCGGGTTGCCGAGGCCGTCCTCGGTCCAGTCGACGCTCGAGAAGGACGGCATCACGGAACCGACGTGGTGCTTCCTGACCGCCGGGACGTACGGCGACAGCGCGAGCGCCTCGAACTCCTCGCGCGAGACCTGGTCGATGCCCTGGTCGACGGTGTAGTCGCCGGTCGGCGTGCCGTACGTCGTGAGGCCGTCACCGGCGAAGTGCTTGGCGGTGGCCAGCACCCGGTCGGGTCGGTCGAGGTCGCCCGGTCCGCCCTGGAGGCCGTCGATCACGGTCTCCAGCCGCGTGACCAGCCGCGGGCTCTCGCCGAAGCGACTCGTACGTGCGGCCCCACCGGTCGTCGCGGGCCACGCACACGCACGGCGCGAACGCCCACTGCGGCCCGGTGGCCCGGGTCTCGATCGCGGTGATGTGGCCGATCTTCTCGACCAGGGCGGCGTCTCGCGTGGCGCCGAGGCCGATGTTGTGCGGGAAGACGGTGGCGCCCTGCAGGTTGCCGTGGCCGTGCACGGAGTCGACGCCGTACAGCAGCGGGATGCCGAGCCGGGTCTCGAGCGCTGCGGCCTGGTACCGGTCGACCATGTCGGCCCACGCCTCGGGCGTGTTGCCGGTCGGCGTCGAGCCGCCGCCGGACAGGATGCTGCCGAAGCCGTGGGTGGTGATGAGCGAGGGGTCGGCGTCGACGTCGATCCGCTCGGCCTGCGTCATCTGGCCGATCTTCTCGGCCGGTCGTCATCCGAGCGAGCAGGTCGTCGACGCGCTGCTGGGTGGTCAGCCCGGCGTTCCGGTAGGCGGGCTCGGCCTTCCGGTCCGCGGTGGGGGCGGCCTGGCCGGGTGCTTGCAGCAGTCCGACGGCCAGGACCGTGACGAGAGCGGCGCCGAGGGCGGCGACGCGAGGGGTGCGCAACATCGCAGTTTCTCCTTGCCCGATCAAGAAGCCGGCCGTCCGTCGTGGGCGAGCCGGGCGGAGTGACCCGCTCCTGCAACCTAGGAACGACCATTGATCCCGGTCAATGCCGAATCCGCGCTCTGCGGGGTGTAGTTCGTCCACTTTCCGCACTAATGGACCTAGGCTCGCGGGCATGCCAGCTCAGGTGCCCTCGAGCGGCTCCGCGACGGCAACCAGCGCGCGATCATCGGCCTCCTGGCCGGCGAGGGACCGATGAGCCGCGCCGACCTCGTGCGGGCCAGCGGCCTGTCGCGCACCACCGTCTCGAGCCTCGTCGCGGAGCTGATCCGGGCCGGGCAGGTCACCGAGACCGCCGACCGGGCCGTCCGCACAAGGGCGGCAGCGGCCGTCCGCCGGTGCTGGTCCGCGCTCAGCGCCCCGAGCGGCGGCGTGGCCGGCGTGGACGTCGGCCACGGCCACGTCCGGGTGGCGGTGGCGGACCGGGCAGGGGCGGTGCTGGCCGAGGACCTCGCGCTCGTGGACGTCGACGACGCACGGCGCCGAGGTGCTCGACCGGGCGGCCACGATGGTCCGGGCGCTGGCCGCCCGGGCCGAGCTGCGCCTCGACGAGCTGCAGGCGGTCGGGATGTGCGTGCCCGCGCCCCTGGACCGGCGCTCCTCCCGGATCCGGACCGGGATCATGCCGGGCTGGCAGGGGCTGCTGCCGGGCGAGGAGCTCGAACGGCGGCTCGGGCGTCCCCGTGCACGCGGACAACGACGCCAACCTCGGCGCGCTCGCCGAGCTCCACCACGGGATCGCCCGGGGCCGCCACGACGTCGTCTACCTCAAGGTCGCCAGCGGCGTGGGCGCCGGCATCGTGCTCGGCGGCCGGCTGCACCGCGGGGCCAGCGGCATCGCCGGCGAGATCGGCCACGTGCAGGTCGGCGAGGACGGCCAGGTCTGCCGCTGCGGCAACCGGGGCTGCCTCGAGACCATGGTCTCCGCCGCCGCGCCTGCTCGAGCTGCTCCGGCCGGCGTACGACGACGCCGCTGACGATCGAGCAGGTGCTGGCCCTCGACGTCGAGGGCGACGCCGGGGTGCGCCGGGTGCTCACCGACGCCGGCCGCACCATCGGCCGGGCCGTGGCCGACCTGTGCCAACAGCCTCAACCCCGAGCTGGTGGTCTCGGCGGCTCGCTCGGCGGGTCCCCGTCCCTCGTCGACGGGCTGCGCGACTCGATCGACCGCTACGCCCAGCCGGACACCGCCGCGGCCCTCGAGGTCGTCCCCGGCGCCCTCGGGGACCGCTCCGACGTGGTCGGTGCCGTCGCGCTGGCCATCGCGCGCGTCGCCGCCGGCTGACCCCTCACAGCTGGTCGAGCAGCCACGAGGGGCCCAGTGACGAGCCCGCCGGCGGCGGCGACCCGGGCCTGGAGCATCCGGTCTGCGGTGACCACGGTGACCCGGTCGCCCCGGGCCGTCGCGGTGGCGGCCTGCGCGACGATCTCGTCATCGCCGCTCCCCCGCGCGTGCACGGTGCGCACGTGGCCGTCGCGGCCCGCCGCCACGCCGCCCTTCGCCGCGCCCTCGAGGACGAGCACGACGTCGTAGGACAGGTCGGCGACGAGGAGCCGCTCGTGGAGCCGGCGGGCAGCGCCGGGCCGGTCCTTCCACCACCCGTCGGGACGGCTGCCGACGACGTTCGCGCCGTCGACGACGAGGACGTGGGCCACACCGACGACCGTAGCCGGGCTCGACCACCGTCGACGGGACCGCGGCGGCCCGTGGCCCCTCTCGTCACGAATGCCCTCCGCTGAAGAGGTGCGGAGGGCAGTCGCGGCGCCAGAAGCAGTGCGAGGTCTCGACCCGATCCGACGGTCTCGCCCTTCCGGTTCACGTGCCTTCCGCTGGCGTGCGGCCGGTACGTGTCCTCCAAGCGGAAGGGTGGCCCTCCCCCGATGGCCCACTCTCTCGATCGGTGCGTCCAGTGGAACACGACTGTCAAGCGTGACCGGGCCCGTGACGGGAGGTCACCGTGGGCTGCCCCCGGGCAGCACGCTCATCGACCGGCTCAACCGCATCTCGTCCCGGTACCGGTACGGAAGTGGCGCCCCCGAGCTCTCCGCGGCCTCGGCATAGGCCTCGAGGGCATCCGCGAGGTCGCCGTAGCGCTGGGCGAGCACGTGCCGGTTCGTCGAGTTCGCGACGACGGCGCGCTGCACCCGGACGCCGATCCGAGCACGGTTGACCTCCGCGAGCAACCTGGTCAGGCGAGCATCGTCATCACGGTTCCTCGGCACTGCGTGCCTCCCCCATCGTGTCCGCGGCGAGCGCCGGGTGCGCGGGAAGCGAGACGCGTTGACCACCCAGCCTAGTCCACCCGCGGCCGCCCGGTCGGGTCATGCAGGACGTCGTGCGCAGACCGTCCGGGGCCTCCGACCGACGACGTCTACTTCAGGAACTTGGAGAAGTCCTTGGGCAGGTTGAGCGCGGCGGCGGCCTTCTCGTAGTCGATCTCCTCGCCGTTCGGGTCGCCGAACGGGTTGCCGCCGCGCGGCCGCCTTCTCCTTCTCCGCGGCGGCCTCCTGGGCGGCCTTGGCCGGGTTGCCGGAGACCCGGCGGCCCTTGCCCTTCTTGGCCTGCGCCTTCTGCTTCCCGCGCTTGCCGCCGCCGGCCATGCCCGGCATCCCCGGGACGCCGGGCATGCCGCCCTTGGCGAACTGCTGCATCATCTTGCGGGCCTCGAAGAACCGGTCGACGAGGTTGTTCACGTCGGAGACCTGGCGGCCCGAGCCCTTGGCGATCCGGGCCCGGCGCGAGCCGTCGATCATCTTCGGGTTGGCCCGCTCGGCCGGGCGTCATCGACTGGATGATCGCCTGGATCCGGTCGATCTCGCGCTCGTCGAAGTTGTCGAGCTGGTCGCGGAACTGGCCCATCCCGGGCAGCATCCCCATGATCTTCGACATCGAGCCGAGCTTGCGGACCTGCTGCATCTGCTCGAGGAAGTCGTCGAGCGTGAACTCGCCGCCCTGCCGCCCATCAGCTTCTCGGCGGCCTTGGCCGCCTCGGCCTGGTCGAAGGTCTTCTCGGCCTGCTCGATCAGGGTGAGCATGTCGCCCATGTCGAGGATGCGCGAGGCCATCCGGTCGGGGTGGAAGAGGTCGAAGTCGGTCATCTTCTCGCCGGCGGAGGCGAACATGACCGGCCGGCCGGTGACCGAGGCGATCGACAGCGCGGCACCACCGCGGGCGTCGCCGTCGAGCTTGGTGAGCACGACGCCGTCGAAGCCGACGCCGTCGAGGAACGCCTGGGCCGTCGTGACGGCGTCCTGGCCGATCATCGCGTCGACGACGAACAGCACCTCGTCGGGCTGGACGGCGTCGCGGATGTCGGCGGCCTGCTTCATCAGCTCGGCGTCCACGCCGAGCCGGCCGGCGGTGTCGACGATGACGACGTCGTGCAGCGTGCGCTTGGCCTCCTCGATCGACTCCCGGGCGACCGCGACCGGGTCGCCGACGCCGTTGCCGGGCTCGGGGGCGAAGACGGGTACGCCGACGCGCTCGCCGTTGACCTGCAGCTGCTGCACCGCGTTGGGCCGCTGGAGGTCGGCCGCGACGAGCAGCGGGCTCTTGCCCTGCTCCTTGAGCCAGAGCGCGAGCTTGGCCGCCAGCGTCGTCTTGCCGGCACCCTGGAGGCCGGCGAGCATGATGACGGTCGGGCCGGACTTGGCGTAGCGCAGCCGCCGGGTCTCGCCGCCGAGGATCGCGACGAGCTCGTCGTTGACGATCTTGACGACCTGCTGGGCGGGGTTCAGCGCCCGGCTGACCTCCTCGCCGCGGGCCCGCTCCTTGACCGCGGCCACGAACTCCTTGACCACCGGCAGGGCGACGTCGGCCTCGAGCAGCGCGATCCGGATCTCGCGCGCGGTCGCGTCGATGTCGGCCTCGGAGAGCCGACCCTTCCCGCGCAGGTTCTTGAAGGTGTCGGCGAGGCGGTCGGAGAGTGTGGCGAACAAGGGGATCCTCAGCACGGGGACGGCGACAGACAACCGCCCAAGCCTAGCCGCGCACCCCTACGCTGGACGACGTGACGGCCCTCGTGTTCGGCGCCGTGGCGCTGCTGGTGCTCGGTCTGGTGCTCCGGGCCGGGCACCGGATGGTCTCCGAGCGGCGCAGCGGTACGACGACCGCGACCGCGGGCGCGCTGGGGAACTTCATCGACGTCTTCGACCCGGCGCGGGCCCGGGCCGAGCGCGACCTCGACTCCCGCGAGCACCAGGGCGAGGCGCTCCCCTCCCCCGACGACGACGACCTGCCCGTCCGGGTCGACCTGGAGTCCGGGACCGCCCGGATCCGGAAGCACTAGGCGGTCAGGGCCTCCCGGACGGCGTGGGCAGCCTGCGCGGCCCGCGTGTCGCTGAGCACGCCCGCGGCGGCCTCCTGCAGGTAGAACACGTCCACCGCCTGCGGGCCGAGCGTGTCCACGTGCGCGGAGCGGACCGCGATGTCGAGCCCGGCCAGCGCCGCGCAGACGAGGTAGACCACGCCGGGTCGGTCGGCGGCACGGACCTCCAGCACGGTGGCCTGCGACGACGCCTCGGGCCGGACGGCGACCGTCGGTGCCAGACCCTGGCCCTCGCGCGGGGCGAGCCGCGGAGCGGGGTCGAGCCGGCCCTCCTCGATGGCGTCGTAGCGCTGGCGCAGCACCGCCGCGTCGACGTGCTCGTCGCCGACCTCCCAGACCGAGACGCCGTAGTGGTCCTGCGACCACACCCGCGCCGCCCGGATCGCCGATCCGCTGCAGCGCGAACATCGCCGCGAAGTCGGCCAGCAGCCCGACCCGGTCCGGCGCGATGACGGTGACCCGGGTGCCGTCGGCGGCCGGCTCGACCGTGATCGAGATCCGGCCGCGGCGCACCGCCTTCGGCATCGCGACCTCGTCGTTGGCGATCGGCGGCAGCGCGGCGCCGCTGAGTCGAGCGCGGCCCGCGCCCGGCGGGAGAGGTCGCAGGATCAGCCCGGAGCGCCACGACGACCACGCCTTCGGCGAGGCGGCGCGGGCGTCGGCCTCGGTGAGCACGGTCAGCAGCTCCAGCGCCTCGGCCGTACCGAGCCGCGAGGCCAGCACCTCGACGGTGGCGGGGTCGTCGGGGTCGCGGGTGGTGGCGGTCTCGGCCAGCAGCAGGTGCCAGCGGACCAGCAGCGCGATCAGCTCGACCGCCGTCGGCGTCGAAGCCCATCCGGGTCGCGATCGTCCGGGCGATCGGCTCGCCGGCGACGCTGTGCTCGGTGAGGCTGCCCTTGCCGATGTCGTGCAGCAGCGCCGCGACCATGAGCACGTCGGGCCGCGCGACCTGCCGGATCAGCGCGGACGCCTCGATGCAGGTCTCGACGACGTGCCGGTCGACGGTGAAGCGGTGGATCGCCGAGGCGTGCGGCAGCAGCCGGATCCGCTCCCACTCGGGCAGGATCGCGGCCAGCGCGCCGGTCTCCTCGAGCGTCTCCCAGGTGCCGAGCAGCCCGCGACCCGAGGCGAGCAGCCGCACCAGCAGCCGCCGGGCCTCCGGGCGGCCACGGGTCGGGCAGCGGGGCGCACTCCCGGGCCAGCCGGGCCGCGGTCGGCGGGGCCAGGACGACGTCGCGCTCGGCGGCCTCGGCCGCGGCGCGGAGCAGCAGGGCCGGGTCCTCGGCCGGCCGGGCGTGCCGGTCGAGCACGATCTCGCCGGCCGGCCAGCGCCACGCCCTCGGCGCCACCGGCGTCAGCGCGGGCCGGCGTGCGCCGACGTGCGCGGGCCGGGCCAGCGCGTCGTCGACCCGGCGCCAGGTCAGCCGGGACAGGTGCGTGATCCGGCGGCCGAGCTCGCGCACGTGCACCTGGGCGGCCCGGGCGTCCGCGACGCCCGAGCCGGTGGGCGAGCTCGCTCCACAGCTCCGGCGCGATCCGGTCGGTGGCCCGGCCGGCCAGTCCTGCACGTGGTCGCGCACGTCGAGCAGGGCCAGCCGGCTGCGCTCCAGCTCGACGTGCGGTACGTCGACCAGCCAGGTCGCGACCAGCGCCTTGAGCACGGTCGCGTCGCGGACCCCGCCCTCGGCCTCCTTGAGGTCGGGCACCGACTCGTGGGCCAGCTCGCCCATCAGCTCGTGCCGCTGACGGACCAGCTCGTGCAGCTCGGGCAGCCGCTCGCGGGCGTGCCGCCGCCAGTGGGCGAGCATCGTGGTCCGCAGCCGCAGGGTCAGGTTCGGGTCGCCGGCCACGTGCCGCACGTCGAGCAGGCCGAGTGGCGACCCGCAGGTCGGCGTCGGCGGCGGCGACCATCTCGGGCAGCGTGCGCACCGAGTGGTCGACGCTTGGCGCCCGAGTCCCACAGCGGGTACCAGACCTGCTCGGCCACGCGGCGCAGCTGGTCGGCCTCCACCGGCCCGTCGGGGTCGCTCACCAGCACCACGTCGAGGTCGGAGTGCGGCGCCAGCTCGGCCCGGCCGTAGCCGCCGACCGCCACCAGCGCCGGCCCGACGTCGGGCGCGCCGACGTCGCTCCACGCCTTCGCGCAGAGCGTGTCGGCGTCCGTCGTACGCCGGGCCCGCTCGTCAGCGGTCACGCCGGACCGTCAGACCGCCGCCTCGTCGCGCTCGCCGGTGCGCACCCGGACCACGGAGTCGACGGGCACGACCCACACCTTGCCGTCGCCGATCCGGCCGGTCTGCGCGCTCGAGGTGATCGTGTCGACGACGGCGTCCACGTCGGCGTCGTCCACGACGATCTCGATGCGGACCTTGGGCACCAGGGCGATGTCGTACTCCGCGCCCCGGTAGACCTCGGTGTGGCCCTTCTGGCGGCCGTAGCCGCTGACCTCGCTGACGGTCATGCCGGTCACGCCGACCGCCTCGAGCGCGACGCCGGACGTCCTCCCACTTGTGCGGCTTGACCACCGCGGTGACGAGCTTCATGGGTCCTCCCGAGGTCAGGCCGGCGTGGGACACGTGTGTCCGATCATGTCACCGGCCCGGCCCCCCGGCGGGGAGCCGGGCCGGTGACCGAGAGCTGCTAGAGGGCGGCCGTGTCGCGGTCGCCGGTGCGGACCCGGACCACGGTCTCGACCGGGCTGACCCAGACCTTCCCGTCGCCGATCCGGCCGGTCTGCGCGGTCTTCACCACGATGCCGACCACGTCCTCGGCGTCGTCGTCGTCGACGACGATCTCGATCCGGATCTTCGGGCACCAGGGCGATGTCGTACTCCGCGCCCCGGTAGACCTCGGTGTGGCCCTTCTGCCGGCCGTAGCCGCTGACCTCGCTGACGGTCATCCCGGTCACGCCGAAGGTCTCGAGCGCCTCCCGGACGTCCTCCCACTTGTGCGGCTTGATCACCGCGGTCACGAGCTTCACGCGTTGGCTCCTTCGCTCCGGACACCGGCACGGTCGACTTGGCGAGCACGAGGTGGCGCTGGTGCCGCCGCCGCTGAGCCCCGTGTGCAGGTCGTACGCCGTCTCGCCGTGCTGGTCGAAGTCGATGCCCTCGACCTCGGCCTCCTCGGAGACCCGCCAGCCGATCGTGTACTTGATGGCCAGGCCGATGATCGGGTCAGCGACGCCGGACCAGACGATCGCGAACAGCCGCCGCGCCGGCCTGGTCGCCCAGCGAGGTGAAGCCGCCGCCGTAGAAGAGGCCGTCGATCGCCGCCGGCGCGCTCGGAGGTCGACGAAGAGGCCGATCAGGACGGTGCCGATGAGGCCGCCGACCAGGTGGACGCCGACGACGTCGAGCGAGTCGTCGAGGCCGAACCTGTACTTCAGCCCGACCGCCCAGGCGCACGCCGCGCCGGCGACGGCGCCGATGGCGATCGCGCCCACCAGGTTGACCGCACCGCAGGACGGGCGTGATCGCGACCAGGCCGGCCACGATGCCCGACGCGGCGCCGAGCGAGGTGGCCTTGCCGTGCAGCAACCGCTCCATCAGCAGCCAGCCGAGCATCGCCGCGCAGGTGGCGATCGTGGTGTTGAGGAAGGTCAGCCCGGTCTCGGACATGAACTGGGCGGTGTTGGCCTCGTCGCTGTCGCCGGTGAAGCACGATCGAGCCGACGTTGAAGCCGTACCAGCCGAACCACAGCAGGCCGGCGCCGATCATCGTGAGCGTCAGGTTGTGCGGCCGCATCGGCTCCTTGCCGAAGCCGATCCGCTTGCCGATGACCAGCGCGAGCACGCAGGCCGGCCACACCGGCGTTGATGTGCACCACGGTGCCACCGGCGTAGTCCTGGGCGGCGAGGTGGCTCGGCGATGACAGCCGCCGCCCCAGACCATGTGGGCGATCGGGAAGTAGCGAGAGCGTCACCCAGAGCGGGACGAACACGACCCAGGCGGACGAGCTTGACGCGGTCGGCGATCGCGCCCGAGATCAGCGCGACGGTGATGACCGCGAAGGTCGAGCTGGAACACGACGGCGATGTAGCCGTCGCGCGGCGACGCCGTCGAGGCCGAACATGTCGAACGGGTTGGCGAACAGCCCGCCGTGCCGGTGTCTCCGCCGAAGCCCATCGACCAGCCCCACAGCACGTAGACGATGCCGACGACGCCGAAGGCGACGTAGGACATCATCATCATGTTCAGCACGGACTTGGAGCGGCTCATGCCGCCGTAGAACAGCGCCAGCGCCGGAGACGTCATCATCAGGACGAGGGCTGTCGCCACCAGCATGAAGGCGTAATAGCCGTCCACAGAACCTCCATCGGGACCAGGGAGCGGGCGCGGCGCTCGGGATGACGTCGCTGTCGTTGCCGGGGCCCGCTGCGTTGCCAGAACCCTCGTGGCGGCAGGTTTCGCCGCCCTCCGATCCGTGTTGCGGGCGTGCAACGGGTTCCCGCCTCGTGTTACTTCGGTGTTACGGCGCGGGCTCGGCGACCCCCTCCGCGATGATGGGGCGGTGACCCCGCCGCCCTTCGAGTCCGCCTGGGCCCGGCTGGTCACCGCGTGGCTGGCCGCGGGCGAGACCGGCGCCGAGGGCGAGGCGCTGCTGCGCCGCGCGCTCGACGAGGGCGCTGCACGCGCTCGACCTGCCGGACGCCGGGCCCGTGGCCGTCGGGCAGGGCCGCCGCTGCGAGGTCGCCGTCGTGCGCCTGGCGGGCGCGGTCGACGAGGCGGGCTACCTCGCGCACAACCCGCCCCAGGCCGAGCGCGGAGCGGAGCCGGTCGACCACTTCTGCCGGCGGGGCTGGCGCGCGCTGCGCAACCCGAGCCTCGACTTCGACGTGTGGTGGTACTGGGCGGAGTACCTCGACCCGACCGACGAGTCCGAGACGGCGACCAACCCGCTCGTGCACTACCTGCTCGACGGCCGGCACCGCGGACTGCTGCCGCTCCCCCGCCGGACCCGGCGGGCGGCGCACGCGCTGCCCGACCGGCCGCGCCGGGCCTGCCTCTTCGCGGGGTACGACGCCGACGGGCTCGTCGACGACACCGTGGTGGCGTACGTCGCCGAGCTGGCGCGGCACGCCGACGTGTTCGTCTGCTTCGACGGCTCCCTCCGGCCGGGGCAGCTCGACCGGCTCGCGCCGGACGTCGCGGGGGCCTGGGTGCGCGGGCACGGCGCCCACGACTTCGGCTCGTGGAGCGTCCTCGCCCGCGAGCTGGTCGGGTGGGAGGCGCTCGCGGCGTACGACGAGGTGCTGCTGGCCAACGACTCGTGCTGGCTGCTCCGGCCGCTGGACGAGGTCTTCGCGCGGATGGACGCGCGAACGGCCGACTTCTGGGGGCTGCAGCTGACCGCCCGGCGCTTCGAGCCCGAGCCGTCGCAGCCCCAGGCGGTGCCGCTCGAGGAGGTCAAGCGGTCCTGGCTGCCGGCCACCGCGTTCCGCTACCCCGAGCTCGTGCACGTGGGCTCGTACTTCCTGGCGCTGCGCCGCCCGGTCCTCGAGGACCCGGGCTTCCGGCGCCGGCTCGACGCGGTGGTCGCCCAGCGCGACCGCGGCCAACCTCGTGCAGAAGTACGAGACCGGCACGACGCAGTACCTCGTCGGCCAGGGCTTCGACTTCTCGACGTGGGTGCCGGACCTGCTCCCCAACCACCCCGTCTACGGGCCGGGCGTCTTCGACCTCCTGGCCGAGGGCTTCCCGCTGTTCAAGCGGCGCTTCCTGGTCGCGAACCCCTACGACACCCCGGACCTGGCCGACTGGAAGGCGCGCGTCCTGGCCGCCGTACCGTCCGCGGACGTCGAGGTGCTTCGAGCGCAACCTGCTCCGGGTCGCCGACCCCGAGGAGCTGGCCCGCTCCTTCGCGATCAGGTCCTAGCGCGTCCGGGCCGCTCGAGCCTCGAGCGCGACCTCGACGAGGCGGGCGGCGCGGGCGCCGAAGGAGTGCTCCGCCCGGACGCGGTCGGCGGTGGCCCGGCGGGCGGCCGGCGTCGCCGAAGACGGCGTCGGGGTCCGGCAGCGTGGCCAGCCGGGCGCAGGTCGTCGACGTCGGCGTAGACCTGCACCGACGGGCCCGAACAGCTCGGCCAGCCCGTCGACCGGGTCGCTGATCACCCGGGCGCCGCGACGCGACCGCGTCGAAGAGCCGGTTGGAGACGAACCCCTCGGCCCGCATCGCGTCGTGGTGGTCGTTGAGGACCACCCCCGCCGAGCCGTACGCCGCGGCGAGGGCGTCGTTGGGGATCGACCGGCCGCGGACCACCTCGTCGGGCACCAGGCCCGACCAGAGGTCGCCGTACACCGCGAGCGGGAGGTCGGCGGCCAGCGCGTCGCGGACCACCGGCCGCAGCACGCCGCCGGGAGTTGCCGACGAACAGGACGTCGTGCCCGCCGTGCCGGGCGTCGCCGGCGTCGGGGTGGAACCGCTCCGGGTCGGTGGCCTGGAGCAGGGGCGTCGACCGGCACGTCGCCGATCGTCGGCAGGTCGTCGGCCCAGGCGCGCGCAGCACCCGGTCGTAGCCGCGGGCCTCCTCGGGCGTCACGTCGCCGGGGTGCGAGATCACCCAGAGCAGCGACGACCTGCTCGGGGCTGGGGTCGTGGCGCACCAGCCCGCGCAGCACGAGCACGACGTCGTCGTGGCGGCCGGTCGCGCGGTCCCACTCGGGCCGCCGGTCGACGACGACCTCCTGGCCGAGGCGCGCAGCGCCCGCGGCCAGCGCCGCGGCGAAGTGGGTGTCGCCCCAACGCTCGCCGCCCGGCACCGGCGGGAGCGGCGTTCTTGATGGCCCAGCGCAGCCGGGTGCCGTCCGCTGGCTCGCGGACCAGCACCGGCTGCGGGACGCGCAGGCGGGGCTGCTCGCCGTGCCGTGACCGGCCGACGTCGTGGTCGACCACGCGCAGCCCGCGGGTGGCCCAGAGCGCGGCGTCGTCGCGCGGCTCGACGACCCGCTGCCAGCGGTCGAGGTAGACCGTGCGGTTGGCGAGGTGCTTGTCGTAGCGGCCGGGCGTGCGGGACTCGTGGTGCACGACGGGCGCCTCGGTGACGACGCGGAAGTGGCCGGCCCGGAGCTCGGCCAGCCGGTGGCAGAGGTCGACGTCCTCCATGCCGTTGGTGAAGATCGGGTCGAAGCCGCGCAGCGCCACCGCGTCCGCGCGCCGCAGGGCGAGCGCCGCGCCGGTGAGCGCGTGGAAGCTGCAGGCCGTCGACGCCGCGCGGCGTCCTCGACCGGGAAGCCCTGGAGGAACGCGTGCGGGAGCCCGCCGGTCGTCGGGAAGGCGATCCCCGCGGACTGGACCGAGCCGCGTCGGGTAGAGCAGCAGCGGCTGGGCGCCGAGGACGTCGGTCGTCCGCGAGGGCCTCGCGCAGCGGCGCGAGCCAGCCCGGCCGGGACGGTCGTGTCGTTGTTGAGGAAGACCACGACGTCGCCGGTCGCGTGGGCCAGGGCCAGGTTGTTGCCCGAGCGCGAAGCCGTGGTTCTCCCGGCGTGCTCGACCCGCACGCGGTCGTGGGCCGCGAGCGGCGTCGAGCGCTGCGGCGACCTCGTGGCGCGGAGCCGTTGTCCCAGACGACGACCTCGACGTCGCCCGCCCGCCGCCAGCAGCGACTCGACGCAGGCCGTCGTGAGCTCGGCGTCGTCGTAGGTCGGGACGAGGACCGACGGTCAGCCCGACGACGTCCGGCCGGGCCCCGACGGCCGCCCAGTCGACCAGGTGCCGGTTGAGCACGGCGTTGCGCCGGTCACCGGGCGGCGGGCCGTACGGCCCGACGGCGGTCGGGGAACCGGCGCCGCACGCCGACCTCGTCGACGGCGCGACCTCCTGGGCGGTCGCGCAGCAGCAGGTCCAGGAGCCACGAGGTCCCGGCCGTGGGGTCGATCCGCGGAGTCGACCAGCGCCCGCCGGAGCAGCAGCCGGACGGGCTCGACGTCGGGAGCCGGCGTGCGGAACACCACCTTCTCGCCGTTGCCGCGCTCACCCTCGAGCAGGTCGGCCACGCGTCCTGGCCCAGCGCCACCAGCCGCTCGAGCCGGTCGGGCACCCAGGAGTCGCCCGCGTCGAGGAACGCGACGTACGTGCCCGTCGCCTCGGCGAGGTCGGTCGACCAGCTCCCAGTCGGTGAGCGTCTGGTTCTCGAGGCTCGCGAGCGAGACCGCCCGCAGCTCCTCGTCGTACCCCGGGTCGAAGACGACCGAGACCCGGGTCACGGTTCAGCCCAGCAGTGCGTCGACGAACGCCTCGGCGTCGAACGGCGCCAGGTCGTCGGGCCCCTCGCCGAGGCCGACCAGCTTGACCGGCACGCCGAGCTCGCGCTGGACCGAGACCACGATGCCGCCCTTGGCCGAGCCGTCGAGCTTGGTCAGCACCACGCCGGTGACGTCGACGACCTCGGAGAAGACCCGGGCCTGGATCAGGCCGTTCTGGCCGGTGGTGGCGTCGATGACCAGCAGCACCTCGGTGACCGGCGCCTGCTTCTCGATCACCCGCTTGACCTTGCCGAGCTCGTCCATGAGGCCGGCCTTGTTCTGCAGCCGGCCGGCGGTGTCCACGATCACGGTGTCGACGCCGTCGGTCGACGCCGTGCTGGACCGCCTCGAAGGCCACGCTCGCCGGGTCGGTGCCCTCGGGGCCGCGGACCACCTCGACGCCGACCCGCTCGCCCCAGGTGGCCAGCTGGTCGACCGCCGCCGCCCGGAAGGTGTCGGCCGCGCCGAGCGTGACCCGGCGGTCCTCGGCGACCAGGATCCGCGCGAGCTTGCCGACGGTGGTGGTCTTGCCGGTGCCGTTGACGCCGACGACCAGCACCACGCCGGGGTGGCCGTCCGCGCCGCTGACCTGGAGCCGGCGGTCCATGGCCGGGTCGACGAGCGCTCACCAGCTCCTCGCGGAGCGCCGCCCGGGCGTCCACGGGCGCACCCTCGACGCGGAGCCGGGTGCGCAGCCCCTCGACGACCTGCTGGGTCGGGGCGACCCCGAGGTCGGCGGTGAGCAGCACGTCCTCGATCGACTCCCAGGTGTCCTCGTCGAGCCGCTCACGGCTGAGCAGCGCGAGCAGGCCGCGGCCGAAGCCGCCCTGCGAGCCGGCCAGCCGCTGCCGCAGCCGGACCAGGCGGGAGGCGGTCGACTCCGGCTTCTCGATCGTCGCCGGCGGTGCGCTCAGCTCGACCGGCGGCGCCTCGGTGTCGGCCGCCGTCTCCGGCGGGTGGACCAGCACGTCGGTGTGGGTGTCCGGCAACGGCGCGGGCTTGCGCCCGCGGACCACGAGGCCGATCACCACGCCGATCAGCACCAGGGCGACGACGGCGATGAGGAGGATCAGCAGCGCCACGGAGGACATGCCCCCCATCCAATCAGGGGTCAGTGCAGCAGGTCGTCCAGGGAGCCCTCGTCCGGCTCAGGGCCGCCGACCCGCCGGACGCCTCGCTCCGTCGTCCTCCTCGGAGAACACCGACAGGACGACGAGCGCGACCAGCACGACCAGCACCATGCCGACCACGATCACGGTCATGACCGGTCAACGCCGCGGGGGCCGGTGGGTGACGGCAGGACGGCGGTCCGCTTGGATGCTGACGTGTCGAGCGATCCCGGGACGGCGGTGCCGCTGCCGCCGATGCGGCTGCGCCTGCACAAGGACAGCGACGACAACTTCCGGATGATGGCCGGCCACCTGGCCGGCGTGCTGTACCGGTGCGGGCTCGGCGACGACGACGCCCTGCTCGACGTCGGCTGCGGCGTGGGCCGGTTGGCCATCGGCCTGCTGGACGCGACGACGTTCCGCGGCCGGTACGTCGGGTTCGACGTCTCGGCCAAGCACGTGCGGTGGGCGCGCCGGAACCTGCGGCCCCTCTCGCCGCGGTTCCGCTTCCGCCTGGTCGACGTCCACAACGAGCGGTACAACCCGGGCGGCGCGGTCACCGGCGAGGCCGTCCGGTTCCCCGTGCGGGCCGACGCGTTCGACACCGCGTGCCTGTTCTCGGTCTTCACCCACTTCGACGCCGACGACATCGCGACGTACCTCCACGAGCTGCACCGCGTGCTCGCGCCCGGCGGGCGGGCCGTGGTCACCTGGTTCCTCTGGGACGAGCAGCGCCGCCACGACGTCGAGACCGGGGACTACCCGATGCTCCACCAGGCCGACGAGCACGTGCTGTACGCCGACCCCGAGCGGCCGCTGTTCGCGATCGCCCACCACAGCGACCGGATGCGCGCGCTGATCCGCGACGCCGGGCTCGAGGTCGAGCGGATCGAGCTCGGGACGTGGGCGCACGGGCCCGGTCCCGAGGTCCAGGACGTCGTCGTGCTGCGCAAACCGGTGCCGCCGGCCCCGCCGTGGCCCCGCCGGCTCCGGGACGGGCTCCGGCGCCGGCTCAGCCGGGTGCGCGCAGCAGCGGCTCGACGACGGCCCGGATCTCGGCCGGGATCGGCGTGACCGGGCGGGCCGGGTCGGTGTTGTCGACGTACACGTGCACGAAGGTGCCCTCGGCGGAGGCCTCGTCACCCGGCCCCTGGAAGATCCCGACCCGGTAGACGATCGAGGAGTTCCCGATCTTGTCGACGACGATGCCGACGTCGACCGGGTCGGGGTAGCCGACCTCGGCGAAGTAGCGGCACCCGACCTCGGCCACCACCCCGACGGCGGGGAGCGTGCGGATGTCGACCCCGAGCGCGCGGTCCATGTGGTTGTTGACGACCGTGTCGATGATCTCGAAGTAGCGGGCGTTGTTCATGTGCCCGAAGACGTCGATGTCGGCCCAGCGGGTCGTGACCTGCTCCCAGTGGACGTACTGGTCACGGGTCGGCCGGACGGCGGGCATCAGGTCGTGGCTCTCAATGGGCGGTGGATGCCGGCGTCGTCCACGCGCGCGCTGGCCAGGCGCCGGCACGCACGCAGACTGGATGTCTTCGAAGGGTCGGCAACGCAGCCAGCGGGTGATGTGGGCGGCATCCGGCGCCGCCGGGAATGGGGAGCCACGGCCTAGGAGGCCTCGCGCAGCCGCTGGCTGATCACCGCCGAGACACCGTCGCCGCGCATCGAGACGCCGTAGAGCGCGTCGCCGACCTCCATCGTCCGCTTCTGGTGGGTGATCACGAGCAGCTGGGAGTTCTCCCGCAGCTCCTCGTAGATCTCCAGCAGGCGGCCGAGGTTGGTGTCGTCGAGCGCGGCCTCGACCTCGTCGAGGATGTAGAACGGCGAGGGGCGGGCCTTGAACAGCGCCACCAGGAACGCGACCGCGACCAGCGAGCGCTCGCCACCGGAGAGCAGCGAGAGCCGCTTGACCTTCTTGCCGGGCGGGCGGGCCTCGACCTCGATGCCGGTGTTGAGCATGTCGCCCGGGTCGGTGAGGACCAGCCGGCCCTCGCCGCCCGGGAACAGCCGGGCGAAGGTCTGGTCGAAGGCCTTCTCCACGTCGGCGTAGGCCTCGGTGAAGACCTGCTCGACCCGGGCGTCGACCTCCGGACGATGTCGAGCAGGTCGCGGCGGGTCTTCCTGAGGTCCTCGAGCTGCTCGCCGAGGAACTGGTGCCGCTCCTCGAGGGCGCTGAACTCCTCCAGCGCCAGCGGGTTGACGGTGCCGAGCATCGCGAGCTCGCGCTCGGCGGCCCGCAGCCGCTTGGCCTGCTCCTCGCGGACGAACGGCACGGTCTCGGGCTCGAGGGGTACGTCGGTGGGGGCCCCTCGTCGGCAGCCTCGGCGCCGTCGGGGAGCTTGCGGTCGACCGGGACCGGCTGGTCGGGGCCGTACTCGGCGACCAGCGCGTCGGCGTCGAGGCCGAGCTCCTCGAGGGCGCGCTCCTCGAGCTGCTCGATCCGCATCTTCTGCTGCGTGCGGGCCATCTCGTCGCGGTGCACGGAGTTGACGAGCTCGTCGTGCTCCCGCGCCAGGTCGCGGAGGCGGGCGCGAACGGCGAGCAGCGCCTCCTCGCGGCCCTTGCGGGCCCGCTCGACCTCGGCGCGGGCCGCCGCGGCCCGGCCGATCGAGAGCTCGAGGCGCTCCAGGACGGAGCCGACCGCGAGGCCGACGGCGCGCGCCGCCTCGCCCTCGCGGAGCAGCCGTTGCCGGCGCTCGAGCTCGCGGGCGCGGGTCTCGCGCTCCTCCCGGGCGGCGCGGAGCAGCTGGTCGGCCCGGCCGTGCAGGGCGCGGGACCGCTCCTCGGCGGTGCGCAGGGCCAGCCGCGACTCCATCTCGCCCTGGCGGGCCGTGCGGGCCGCCTCGGCGAGCTGCTCGCGGTCGTCGGCGTCCTCCTCGAGCTCGGGGGCCTCCTCGGCGCGGGCCAGCCGGGCCTCGAGCTCCTCGAGCCCCTGGAGGTCGGTGGTGCGGGCCTGCCGCGCCTCGGCGATCGCCCGCTCGAGCCGCTCGGCCTCGCCGCGCGCGGCCCGGGCCTGCGCCCCGAACTGGCCGAGCTCCTCGGCCACCGCGGCCAGGGTCGCGTCGGACTCGTGCAGCTTGGCCAGGGCCACGTCGACGGTCTTCTGGGCCTCGTGCCGCTCCCGCTCGAGCCGGCTCATGTCGAAGCCGAGCCGCTCGGTGGCGGCGACGGCCTCGGAGAGCTGCTGGGCCGCCTCGTCGACCGCGGCCTGGATCTCGATGAGGCTGGGCTGGCTGGCCGAGCCGCCGGCGGCGACGTGCGCCCCGAGCAGGTCGCCGTCGCGGGTCACCGCGGTCAGCGAGGCGTCACGGGCCACGAGCGCACGAGCCGCGGCCAGGTCGTCGACGACAGCGATCCGGTCGAGCAGCCGCGCCAGCGCCGGGCGGACCGCGTCGGGGCACGAGACGACGTCGAGGGCGTAGGCGGTGCCCTCGGGCAGCGTCGGCCACGCCGAGACGTCGTACGCCGGGCCGGAGCCGAGCACCAGCCCGGCGCGGCCGAGGTCGTGGTCCTTGAGGTGGCCGATCGCGGCGATCGCGGAGTCGGCGTTCTCGAGCGCCACCGCGTCGGCGGCCGAGCCGAGCGCGCTGGCCACGGCCGCCTCGAAGCCGCTGCGGACCGTGAGCAGGGCGGCCACCGACCCGAGCAGGCCGGAGACCTGGTCGGAGGCGGCGAGCAGCGCCCCGGCGCCGTCCTTGCGGTTGAGGCCGAGCTCGAGGGCGTCCTTGCGCGCGCCCAGAGCGGTGCGGTCGCTCTCGGCGCGCTGCATCTCCTCGCGGGCCTTGGCCAGCCGCTCCTCGAGGTCGTCGAGCAGCGCGGCGGCGGACTCGTGCTCGGCGTCGAGCCCCTCCTCGCCGGCGTCGAGCCCGGCGACCCGGGTCTCCAGCGCGGTGAAGTCCTTCTGGGCGCGCGCGGTGCGGCTCTGGGCGTCCTCGTGGGCCTGGGTGAGCCGGCCGATCTCGTCGTCCGCGGCGGCGGCGCGCGAGCGCAGCGCGTTGACCTGGCCGGTGAGCCGGGCCAGCCCCTCGCGGCGGTCGGCGGCGGCGCGGTGCTGGCCGGCGACCCGGCGCTCCTCCTCGGCCACGGCGTCCTCGGCGGTGCGCCGAGCGGACACGGCCTGCTCGAGCGCGACCCGGTGCTCCTCGACCTCGGCCTCGATCGCGGTCTCCTGCTCACGCACCTGCGCGGCCTCCGCCTCGAGGGCCTCGGGGTCGCGGCCGGAGCCGACCTCGCCGGTCGCGACGCCGTCGGCGTTGCGGACCCGCTCCGCGGCCAGCGACTGGGTGCCGCGCAGCCGCTCGCGCAGCCCGGAGAGGGCGAACCACGTCTCCTGCGCCTGCGCCAGCGCCGGCAGGTCCTCGCGCAGGGCAGCCTCGAGCTCGCTCTCGCGGCGGGTGGCCTCGGCCTGGTGGCCCTCGACCTCCTCGCGCCGGGCGACCAGCACCGACTCGTCGGCCAGCTCCTGCTCCAGCGCCGCGCGCGCCGTCACCAGGTCGTCGGCGACCAGGCGGGACTTCGCGTCGCGGACCGCGGACTGCACACCGGCCGCGCGACGGGCCACCTCGGCCTGCCGGCCCAGCGGCTTGAGCTGGCGGCGGATCTCGGTGAGCAGGTCGCCGAGGCGGGTGAGGTTGCCCTCGCAGGCGTCGAGCTTGCGGAGCGCCTTCTCCTTGCGCTTGCGGTGCTTGAGGACGCCGGCAGCCTCCTCGATGAAGCCGCGGCGGTCCTCGGGGGTCGCATGCAGGATCGAGTCGAGCTGGCCCTGCCCGACGATCACGTGCATCTCCCGGCCGATGCCGGAGTCGGAGAGCAGCTCCTGGACGTCGAGCAGCCGGCACGGGGTGCCGTTGATGGCGTACTCCGAGCCGCCGCTGCGGAACATGGTCCGGCTGATCGTGACCTCGGAGTACTCGATCGGCAGCGCGCCGTCGGTGTTGTCGATGGTCAGGAGCACCTCGGCGCGGCCGAGCGGCGGCCGCCCGGACGTGCCGGCGAAGATGACGTCCTCCATCTTGCCGCCGCGCAGCGACTTGGCCCCCTGCTCGCCCATGACCCAGGCCAGGGCGTCCACGACGTTGGACTTGCCCGAGCCGTTCGGCCCCACGATGCAGGTGATGCCCGGCTCGAGCTGGAGCGTGGTCGAGGAGGCGAAGGACTTGAACCCCTTGAGGGTCAGGCTCTTCAGGTACACGCAGGTCTCCCTCGCAAATGGCGGCGCTTGGCCCACTGGGGGCGGGCTGACGCGGGGGAAGCTCAGCCCGTCGAACCCTACCGGCGCACACCCCCCGGACCGTGAATCCGCGGCTCCAGCGGGACGGGCGTGTTCCCGAGCCCCGGACCGCGCTCGCTCGGGACGGGGCGAGCCGTCTCGACCACCGGGCTCAGCGGTAGCGCTCGGAGACCGCGGCCAGCCCCGAGACCAGCACGTCGAGGCCGAACTCGAAGCGGTCGTCGCCGTCCCCGGCGGTCATCTCCGCGGAGTAGCGGCTCAGCGTCGGGAACCGGTCGGCCACCGCCTCCATCAGCTGGCGCAGCTGCTCGTCGATCGCCGGGTGGTCCGGCTCCTCGCCCGCCGGGGTGGAGTTCTCGCGGGAGGTCCAGATCGACTCCTCGTACGCCGTCGCGCCGACGTAGGCCGCCGCGAGGTCGCAGAACCAGGCGGCCGCCTGGGGCGCGGTGCCGCCGGCCAGGCAGATCGCCATGATCCCGTCGGCGGCGCGCAGGCCGCCCTCCATCGTCGGGATCATCCCCATCGCCGCCCGGGCCGCGCCCGGGTGGTCCCGGTAGAGCTGGAGGGTCTCGCGCAGGACGTCCTTGAGCTGCTCCTGCCAGCGCCCGGGGTCGGGTTCGGGGAGCTCGAGCAGGGCCGAGATCCGGTCGATGACGTACTGGTCGAGCTCGTCCTTGTTGGCCACGTGCGCGTAGAGCGAGGCCGGGCCGGTGTCGAGCTCGCGGGCCAGCGAGCGCATCGAGACGTTGTCGTACCCGTCGCGCTTCATCAGCTCCATGGCCGCATCGACGATCCGGTCGACCGTCAGCCGGGCCTTGGGCTCGGGGCGGTCGCCCCGCCCGCTCGGGAGCGTCACCCGGACCCGGACCGGGCCGGCCTGCCACGTGCGCTCGCGCGCCGGTCGTTCGGCGGGCGGAGGGGTCGGCGGGTCGGGCACGTCGAACAGTGTACTTGACACGAACACCGTTCGGGTTTAGAACGGTGTTCGCATTCACGAACAGTGTTCGTCCGACCGATCCAGGAGCCCGCCGTGTCCGTCACCTCTCCCTCCCCCGCAGAGACCTCGTCGCCGGGGTCCCGCGGCTACCAGTACCGCTGGATGGTCATGGCCGTGGTCATCGTGGCCGACGTCATGGACCTGCTCGACGCCACGATCGCCAATCTGGCCGGGCCCTCGATCCGCGCCGACCTCGGCGGCAGCGAGAGCACGCTGCAGTGGGTCCTGGCGGCGTACACGATGGCCTTCGCGATCGGGCTGGTCGTCTCCGCCCGGGCCGGCGACCTGGTCGGCCGGCGCCGGATGTTCATCATCGGCATGGCCGGCTTCACCGTGGCCTCGCTGCTGTCCGGCCTGGCGCCCACGGCCGGGGCCCTCATCGCCTTCCGGGTCCTCCAGGGCGCCTTCGGGGCGGTGATGATCCCCCAGGGCCTGGCCATGGTGAAGCAGTCCTTCCACCCCGACGACCTGCAGAAGGCGTTCATCCCGTTCGGCCCGATCATGGGGCTGGCCGCCGTCCTCGGCCCGATCCTGGCCGGGTTCCTCATCGACGCCGACCTGTTCGGCACCGGCTGGCGGATGATCTTCCTCATCAACATCCCGGTCGGCGTGGTCGGCACCGTCCTCGCGGTCAGGTACCTCCCCGAGATCCCGCGCGACCGGAGCATGAAGCTCGACGTCCGGGGCTCGATCCTGCTGGCCGCCGCGTCCGCGCTCCTCATCTACCCGCTCGTGCAGGGTCGCGAGCACGACTGGCCCGCGTGGTGCTTCGTGATGATGGGGGCCTCGGTGGTGCTCTTCGCCGGCTTCGTCGTGAGCGAGCGCCGCTCGGCCCACCCGGTCATCGAGCAGTCGCTGTTCCGCAACCGAGGCTTCGTCGCGGGCGTGGTCTTCCTCGCCTCGTTCTTCGTGGCCATGAACGGCGTGATGCTCATCGTCAACCTGTTCATCCAGGTCGGGCTGGGGTTCACCCCGATGCACACCGGCCTCGCCATGACCCCGCTCGCCGTCGGGCTCGCCATCGGCGCGGCCACGTCGGGGGCCGCCCTCGGCCCCAGGTTCGGCCGCCGGGTGCTGCACGGCGGGCTGATCGTGATCGGGCTCGGCATGCTCGGCCTGTGGTGGACGATCGACCGGGTCGGTACGACGGCGACCGGCTGGGACCTGGCGCCGGCGCTGTTCGTGGCCGGCCTGGGCAGCGGCGCCATCTTCGCCCCGCTGTTCGACATCATCCTCGCCGACCTCGGCGACCACGAGGTGGGCACCGGCTCGGGCGTCCTCAACGCGGCCCAGCAGTTCTCCGGTGCGCTCGGCGTGGCCGTGATCGGGACGGTGTTCTTCCAGTGGCTGCCCGTCGACGGCTGGACCGACTCGACCAAGGGCATCGTCTGGGTGAGCCTGGCCTGCTATGCCGTCAGCTTCCTCGTGGCCTTCCTGCTGCCCAAGGAGGCCCGCGAGGGCGCCGAGCTGGCGTAGTGAGTGGGCTGGGCCTGCGCTCGGGGCGCCGTGAGGGTGGGCCTACGGCCGGGGTGCCCGGCGGGCGATCCACCCCTCCGCTCGTTCCTCGCTCCGGGGGGCCAGTCCCATCCACCCCCGCCGGGCACCCCGTCCTCCGGCCCTCCCGCGCATCACCCCTCGCTGCGTCA
Organism: uncultured Actinomycetota bacterium; assembly: GCA_963791175.1. Lineage (GTDB taxonomy): Bacteria > Actinomycetota > Actinomycetes > Propionibacteriales > Nocardioidaceae > Nocardioides. The sequence continues at coordinate 1,113,004 of CAWBRC010000001.1, read as the reverse complement.
TCACGGTGAGGGTGGGAGGACGGGGTGCCTGGCGGGGGTGGATGGGATTGGCCCCCCGGAGCGAGGAATGAGCGGAGGGGTGGATCGCCCGCACGCGCACCGCGTCCGGAGGCCCACCTCGACGGTGCCACGAGCGCAGGCCCAGACCCCCAACTACGCTCACCTCTTGTGCCTGAGCTCCTGTTCATCGCCGGACTCGGGCGCTCCGGCACCACGGCGCTGATGGAGGTGCTGGTCGCGCACCCGGAGGTGGCGCTGGGCGTCGAGCGGTACAAGCGGCTCTACCCCCGCGACGACGAGCCGGTCACGGCGGAGCTCTTCGAGGAGCGGCGGTTCTTCGACTTCACCGACGGGCTGACCAACCTCACCCCCGAGCAGGCGCCCGAGTGGGCGCCGCACTACGAGGAGATGCGGGCCAAGTGGGGCGCGGCCCGCTACGTCGGCGACAAGATGGTCGCGATCCGGCTCCAGCACGTGTGGGAGACCCTGCCCGGCGCGCGGTTCGTCTGCATCGTGCGCGACCTCGAGCCGGTCGCGGCGAGCTGGGAGGCGCGCGCGCGGAACCCGGAGGACCTCGGATGGAGCGCGGACCAGGACGCCACCAAGGCGGTGGCCGGCTGGAACCGCTCGCTGCGCCGGGTGCGCCGGGCGGTCAAGCAGCGCCCCGAGCATGCGGCCGTCGTCGAGTACGACCGGTTCTTCGGCGACCCCGCGGGCGCCAGCCTGGACCGGGTGCTCGCCTGGCTCGGGCTCGACCGGTCGGCCGGCATCGACGCCGCCTTCCAGCGCGTCCACCGGCAGTACGTCGAGAAGGTGGCGCCCAAGCAGCGCAGCCTCGACCCCGAGACGCAGGCCTTCCTCGACGAGCACGCAGAGCGGGACGTCTGGGAGCAGGTGACGACCCGGCTGGCCCTCTAGATCTAGAGGAGCCGCTCCATCTGGTCCGCCATCACGGACTCGCGGGCGGCGCCCTCCGCGCGCAGCCCGCGCACCACGCCGGCGCGATCCTCCTCGGAGCGGTTCTGGCTCAGCTTGGCCTTGCCCTCGACCCGCTCGATGGCCAGCTCCAGCCCCACGATGGCGCGCAGCTGCTTGTCGACGTACGTCGCGGGCGCGTCGGTGACGGCCCAGCGCTCGGCGCGTGCGGCCTCGTGCTGGTCGGTCAGCATCGTCACCGCCTCGCGCAGCCAGGCCGGGTCCTCGACGCGGCGGAGCCGGCCGGTGATCTGGACGGCGGAGTAGTTCCAGGTCGGGACCACCCGGCCGTGCTCGGCCTTGGTGGCGTACCACCCGGGCGACACGTACGCCTCGGCGTCGGTGACCACCGCCAGGGCCGCGACCGACTCCTCGACCGGGACCGACCGCCAGTGCGGGTTGGCCCGGGCGATGTGGAAGACGAGGCGGTCGCCGTCCCAGACCACCGGCAGCCGGGTGGCCAGCGGGTAGCCGTCCTCCCCCACGGTCACCAGCTCGGCCGAGCCGATGCCGGTCACCATCGCGCGGATCGCGGCGGCGTCGTCGAGGGCGTTGAAGCGCGGGACGTACATGACCCCATCCTCTCGCGGTCAGGCGACGGACGGGGACAGGTCCGTCGTCGTGGGCGATGTGGCGGAGCTGGCCCCAGATGAGCACGACGAACACCGCGGAGCCGACGAAGGCGAACCAGAACGGCGCGGTCACGCCCCAGTGCTGGGCCAGGACGCCGCCGATGGCGGCGCCGACGACCAGTCCGCCGAAGACGCCCATCAGGTTGACGGCACCGACCCGGCCCTGCAGCTCGGTAGGCACCGCCCGCTGCCGGATGGTGATCGACGTGGTGCCCCAGACGAACGCGTGCGCGCCGAAGACGAAGAACACCGGCAGCGCGACGTACGCCGACGTGGTCAGCGCGAGCGACCAGGTGGGTGATCGTCTCGATGATCAGCCCGATCCGCATCAGGTTGCCGAGGCTGATCCGCCGGGTCAGCCAGCCGTAGCAGACCGTGCCGAGCAGCCCGCCGAGCGCGCTGACCGTGGTGATCAGCCCGAACCCGACGCTCCCGAGGCCGAGGTGCTCGGTGGCGTAGAGCACCAGCACCGACCAGGCGGCGCCGAAGGTGACGTTGAAGATCAGGATGGTCAGCACCAGCGTGCGCACCGCGGCGTGGTGCCACACCCAGCGGAACCCCTCGACGATGTCGTGCCAGACCGGGGTCGCCTCCTCGGGGGCACGGCGGTGCTCGGGCAGGTGGAGCTTCGCGACGAGGGCGACGGCGAGCAGCCCGACGAGTCCCTGGGCCAGGAACGGGATGGCCTGCCCGATGGTGAACAGGAAGGCGCCGATCGGCGGCGCGACCAGCTGGTTGATCGTGACGAACCCGGTCATGATCCGGGCGTTCGCGATGGCGAGGTCGTCGCGCGGCACGAGCATCGGCAGGAGCGTCTGGGCGGTGTTGTCGGCGAAGACCTCCGCGGTGCCGAGCAGGAACATCGTGACCAGCACCAGCGCGATCGGGGCCTCGTCGAAGGCGATGGCGACGGCGAGCAGCACGACGACCAGGGCGCGGAGCAGAGTCGACGGTGACGATGATCAGGCGGCGGTCGAGCCGGTCGGTGAGCGCGCCGGCCCACAGCGCCGAAGACCAGCGGTGGCGCCCACTGCAGCAGGGCCGCGAGCGCGACGAGGAACTCCTGGTCGGTCTTCGACGCCACCAGGAGCGGCCCGGCCGCGAGCGCGATGCCGTCGCCGACGTTGCTCGTCCACGACGAGGCCATGAGCAGCCGGAAGCCGTGCCCCAGGCGGGGCGGCGCGAGGGCGTCGAGCAGTCGGCTCACAAGGACGGCAGGCTAGCGCCGGGCTCGGCCCCGTTCACCTGGTTTCCCGGCCGCGAGCCGGCAGCACCAGGCGGGCTGCGGGGTGCCTGTGTCAGGCGGGCTGCATCTCCTGCATGCGGGGAGCGGTGTCGACGAGCAGCTCCTCGGCCCGAGCGGCCACGAGCTTGTCGTTCTCCTCGCTGAGCCGGAGGACCAGGGCCTCCAGCTCACGCACCCGCGCACGCAACCGAGTGTTGTCGGCGGCGAGCCGGGGGTCACGCAGGTCGCTGTTCATGTAGCCGATCAGCGCCTTGGCCATATGGGGACCTTCCAGGTGTCATGGCGGTGGGCCCAAGAGGGGTGGACCGTCTTCAAGAGTCCCACCACAGAGGCCTCCGGTCAATCCGCGCGCGACTGCCCTGGGGACGGGCGGGCGGCGGCGTCGCGGGACCGGCTGGCAGACCGGGCAGAAGTACGACGACCGGTTCATGAACGCGACCCGCCGGACCGGCGCCCCGCAGCGGTCGCAGGGCTCGCCCTCGCGCCCGTAGGCGTGCAGGGCCCGGTCGAAGTAGCCCGGACTCGCCGTTGACGTTGACGTAGAGCGCGTCGAACGACGTCCCGCCCTGGCCGAGGGCCTCGTTCATCACGTCGCGGGCGTGGCCGAGCAGCTCGCGGACCTGGGCCGCGGTGAGCCGCTCCCCCGCCCGCTCGCCGTGCAGCCGGGCCCGCCAGAGGGCCTCGTCGGCGTAGATGTTGCCGACGCCGGAGACGAGGTTCTGGTCGAGGAGCTGCCGCTTGATGCCCGAGGCTCGCCGGCGCACCCTGGCCACGAACGCGTCGTCGTCGAACTCCGGGTCGAGCGGGTCGCGGGCGATGTGCGCGATCTCCGGCGGCAGCTCGGCCCCGCCGGCCGAGACCGACAGCCCGCCGAACATCCGCTGGTCGACGAACCGCAGCTCGCGCCCCTCCGCGGCGCCCTCGAGCACGAGCCGCACCCGCAGGTGCCGCTCCGCCTCGGCGCCCGGCGGCTGCACCAGCAGCTGGCCGCTCATGCCGAGGTGGCCGAGCAGGGCGTCGCCGTTGTCGAGCGGCAGCCAGAGGTACTTGCCGCGCCGCCGGGCGTCCTCGATGCGGCGGCCGGTCAGGGCCTCGGCGAACCCCTGCGGGCCGCGCGGGTCGCGGCGCACCGGGCGCGGGTGCAGCACCTCGACGGCGGTGACGGTGGCGCCGAGCACGTGCCGGGCGAGACCGGCGCGGACCACCTCGACCTCGGGCAGCTCAGGCATGGGAGTCAGGTCCGGGTCAGGTCCGGGTCAGACGTCTTCGGCGGCGTGCTCGGCCGCCTCCTCCAGCGGGTCGGCGATGCCGAGCCGGGCGGCGATGTCGCCGTACGCCGTCTCCGCGGCGGCCTGCTCGGCCTCCTTCTTGGAGCGGCCCACGCCGTTGCCGTAGAGGGTCTCGGCCACCCGGACCTGGGCGGTGAAGGTCTTCATGTGGTCGGGGCCTTCGTCGGCGATGACGTACTCCGGGACGCCGAGGCTGTGCTCGGCCGCGAGCTCCTGGAGGGAGGTCTTCCAGTCCAGCCCGGCGCCGAGGGCCGACGCGGCCTCGATGAGCGGGTCGAAGAGCCGGTGCACGACCTGGGCGGACACCTCGATGCCGCCGCTGAGGTGGACGGCGCCGATCACGGCCTCGACGGTGTCGGAGAGGATCGAGGCCTTGTTGCGGCCGCCGGTGGTCTCCTCGCCGCGGCCGAGCTTGACGTGCTCGCCCAGGCCGATGGTGCGGCCGACCTCGGCCAGCGCCCGCGCGTTGACCACGGCCGCGCGCAGCTTGGCCAGCCGGCCCTCGGAGAGGTCGGGGTGCGTGGTGTAGAGGGTCTCGGTGACGACGACGCCGAGCACGGAGTCACCGAGGAACTCCAGGCGCTCGTTGGTGGGCAGCCCGCCGTTCTCGTAGGCGTACGAGCGGTGGGTCAGGGCGCGCTCGAGCAGCTCGGGGTCCAGGACCGGGTCCCCGAGGGCCGCACGGAGCTGCCGCGTAGTCGGACAGCGCAGTGTCGCTCAGCGGACTGCTCCGCAGCGCAGGCGGATCAGAGAACCTGGCGACGGTCGTTGCGGGCGCCGTACTGGCCGCAGTTGCCGCACGCACGGTGCGGCAGGTGCTTGGCGCCGCAGGCCGGGTTGGCGCAGGTCACCAGCGTCGGCGCGGTGGTCTTCCAGGCCGAGCGACGGTGACGCGTGTTGCTGCGCGACATCTTCCGCTTCGGGACAGCCATGGTTCCTACTCTCAGTTCTGCTCGGTCTGGACAGGTTGTTCGACAAGGGGGATCTCGGTCAGCGCCGCCCACCGCGGGTCCACCGCGGCTTCGTGTGCGTGGTCGGGGTCGTCGGCCAGTCGTGCCCCGCAGTCGGGGCACAGGCCGGGACAGTCGTCCGTGCACAGTGGCTGGAACGGCAGTGCGAGCACCACCGCGTCCCGCAGCAGCGGCTCCAGGTCGACCAGGTCGTCCTGGAGCGTGCTGACCTCGTCGTCCTCCCCGGGGAGGGCGTGGTCCTCGTAGACGAACAGCTCCTGGACGTCCACCGTGACGCTGGTTCGATCTCGTGGCGGTGAGCGGCTCCAGGCACCGTGCGCACTCCCCCACGAGCGAGGCGTGCGCTGTCCCGGTGACCAGCACCCCCTCCATGACCGCCTCGAGGCGCAGGTCGAGCTCGACCGGCGACCCTTCGGGGACCTGGAGGACTTCGATGCCCAGATCTGCCGGCGCGGGCACCGTCCGTGACACCTGACGCTGGGACCCCGGGCGGCGGCCGAGCTCGCGAGTGTCGAGCACGAGCGGCGCTCTCGGGTCCAGGCTGTTCAGGAGTTCACTTCCGGTATCCGGGCATACAGATCCAGTCGAGAATCGTACGCGGGCGGTGTCGCCGGGGCCAAACTCCGACCGCAGGCCTACTCCCCGCCGTCGGCCCGGCGGGCGGCCAACCTGTCCATCAGCGGGCCGAGCACGAAGTCGGGCACCAGCCGCGGAGACGTCGCCCCCGAAGGTCGCGACCTCCTTGACCAGGCTGGAGGCCAGGAACGACCACTCCGGGCTGGTCGGGACGAAGACGGTCTCGATCCCGGTGAGCGAGGCGTTCATCTGGGCCATCTGGAGCTCGTACTCGTAGTCGCTGACCGCGCGCAGCCCCTTGACGATCGCGTGCGCGCCGCGCTCCTCGCAGAAGGTGGTCGAGCAGCCCGGTGAACCCGGCGACGCTCACGTTGGGCAGCTCGGCGGTCGCCTGCTCCAGCATCGCGAACCGCTCCTCGGGGCTGAACAGCCGGTTCTTGGACTTGTTCACGCCGACCGCCACGACCACCTCGTCGAAGAGGTCGGCGGCGCGCCGGACGATGTCGAGGTGCCCGTTGGTGACCGGGTCGAAGGAGCCCGGGCAGACGGCGCGCTTCAACGCTCTTCCGGGGTCCCCGCGGAAGTGTGCTGCGCCGCGCGCAGCGCGTCCCCCGCGCGCTTTCGTGGGGTGGTCACAGCGCGTGACCGTACCAAAGCGTGGTCTCGCCGTACCGCTTGCTGCGCCGGCCCTCGATCCCGGCCGGCCAGGTCGGCTCGGGGCTCCGGGAGGACCGCTCGACCACGACCATCGCCCCGGGCACCAGCCAGCCCTGGTCGTCGAGGCCGGCCAGGTCGGCGGCCAGGGCCTCCTCGTCGAGGGGGTACGGCGGGTCGAGGAAGACCACGTCGTACGGCGCCGAGGGCGGCCGGCCGAGGGTCACGGCGACCGGCCCGGCGACCACCTGGGCGGCCGGGCGAAGCCCAGGGCCCGGGCGTTGTCGCCGATCAGCCGGGCGGTGCGCCGGTCGGACTCGACGAGCGTGACCACGCCCGCGCCGCGCGACCACGCCTCGAGACCGATCGCGCCGGAGCCGGCGTACAGGTCGAGGAAGCGCAGCCCCTGGAGCGACCCGCACCACGCCTCGATGCTCGAGAACAGCGCCTCACGCACCCGGTCGGTGGTCGGGCGGGTGAGCTGGCCGGAAGGGGCGGTGATCCGGCGCCCGCCGGCGCTGCCCCCGATGATGCGGGTCATTGGGAGCGGAGCCTAGGACTTCTCGATGAACTCGCCCTCGGCCGACTCCTCCATCGCCACCACGGCGCCCGCGGAGGAGGTCGTGCTCGGCGAGGCCCTCGTCGGTGTCGAGCAGGGCCTCGGCGGCCGCCCGCGCCGCCAGGATCGTCTCCTCGTCGCGGAGCACGCGGAGGTTCTGGAGGGTCGAGCGGAAGCCGGACTGGGACCGGCCGAGCACGTCGCCCTCGCGGCGCTGCTCGAGGTCGACCCGGCTCAGCTCGAAGCCGTCGGTGGTGCCGGCCACGGCCTCCAGCCGGTCGCGCGCCGGGCTGCCGGCCTCGGCCCGGCTGACCAGCAGGCAGAGCCCGGGCAGGCCGCCCCGGCCGACCCGGCCGCGCAGCTGGTGCAGCTGGGAGATGCCGAACCGGTCGGCGTCCATGAGCACCATCGTGGTCGCGTTGGCGACGTCGACGCCGACCTCGATGACCGTCGTGGAGACGAGGACGTCGATCTCGCCGGCCGCGAAGGCCCGCATGGTGCGGTCCTTCTCCTCCGGCGGCAGCTTGCCGTGCAGGATCGCCACGCGCAGCCCCGCCAGCGGCCCCTCGGACAGCTCGGCGGCCACCTCCTCGACCGCACTGAGGCCGTGGGGCACCGGCGCGGGCGCGTCGCTCTCCGGGTCCTCGTCGTAGGTCGGGTCGGCCTCGCCCTGCTCGAGCTCGTCGCCGGTGATCCGAGGGCAGACGACGTAGGCCTGGTGCCCCTTGGCGACCTCCTCGCGCACCCGCTCCCAGACCCGGGAGATCCACTGCGGCTGCTCGGCGAGCGGGACGACGGTGGTCTGGATGGGCGCCCGTCCTGCGGGCAGCTCGGAGAGCGTCGAGGTCTCCAGGTCGCCGAAGACCGTCATCGCCACCGTGCGCGGGATCGGCGTCGCGGTCATGACCAGGACGTGCGGCGGGGTGCCGGCCTTGTCGGTGAGCGCGGCCCGCTGCTCGACGCCGAAGCGGTGCTGCTCGTCGACCACGACCAGGCCGAGGTCGAAGAACTGGACCTGGTCCTCCAGCAGTGCGTGGGTGCCGATCACGATGCCGGCCTCGCCGATCGCCAGCCGGGACAGCGGCTCGGTGCGCTGGGCCTTGGTCATCGAGCCGGTCAGCAGCTCGACGGTCGGTGCCGCCCATCATCGCCGCCGCCGGCGAGGTCGCCGAGCATCGCGGTGATCGAGCGGTGGTGCTGCTGGGCCAGCACCTCGGTGGGCGCGAGCAGCGCGGCCTGGCCGCCGGAGTCGACGACCCGCAGCATGGCCCGCAGCGCCACGAGCGTCTTGCCGGAGCCGACCTCGCCCTGGAGCAGCCGGTTCATCGGGTGCGGCTGCGCCAGGTCGTGGTCGATCTGGGCGCCGACCTCGCGCTGGCCGCGGGTCAGCTCGAACGGCAGCCGCGCGTCGAAGGCCGCGAGCAGCCCACCGTCGCCGCCGTCGCGCGGCCGGGCCCCCATGGCCCGGAGCGCCCGCCGGCGCCGGCCGAGGACGAGCTGGGTGACCAGGGCCTCCTCGAACCGGTAGCGGTGCTGGGCCCGCGTGATCTGTCCCCACGAGTCCGGGTGCGTGGATCCAGTCCAGCGCCTGGCGCGCGTCGAGCACGTCGTACTGCCGGCGGACCGCCGTCGGGCAGCGGCTCGGGCACCTCGCTCCACGACCGCCCGGGCGAAGCTGATCGCGCGCTGGAGGTCCCACGACTCCACGCCCTTGGTCAGCGGGTAGATCGGGTAGAACGCGCCGATCGACTCCAGGACTGAGCTGCGCGGAGTCCTCCTCGGGGCTCCCGAACAGCACCATCTGGGGGTTCGTCAGCTGCCACTCGCCGCGGAAGGTGTCGGCCTGGCCCAGGAAGATCCCGCGGCGGCCGGCCCGGAGGCGGCCGGCCTGCCAGTCGGCGACGCCCTTGTTCTTGGCGAAGAACGACATCCGCAGCGAGGGGCCGTCGGTGCGCAGCGTCGCGTCGAGGCGGTACGCCGTGCGGCGGGTCCGCCGGTCCATGTAGGTGTTGACGCGGGAGCTCGCGATCTCTCCGACGAGCGTGAGGAACTGTCCCTTCTCGAGCGTCTCCGAGCGAGGTGAGCTCACCGGTCTCGACGTACCGCCGCGGGAAGTGGTGGAGCAGGTCGCCGACCGTCTCGAGGCCGAGCCCCTCGACGATCCGCTCGTTGCGGGTGCGCGAGCGCTTGTCCTTGGGCTCGCCGAGCACCGTCTCGACGGGTGAGTCGAGGTCGATCACGGTCAGGCTCCTCGTTGCTACTCGACGGCGACCAGGAGGGGGTAGCGCTCCTGGCCCCCGTCGTACACCACGACGTCGACAGCGGGGTGGTGCTCCTCCAGCCAGTCGGCGCAGGCGCGGGCCAGCGTGCCGTCCGCGTCGTCGCGGCCGGAGACCAGGGTGACCATCTCGCCGCCACCTCCGAGCAGCCGGCCGAGGACGTCCTCGGCCACGTCGGTGAGGTCGCTGCCCACGACCACGAAGTCGCCGCCGATGGCGCCGAGGACATCGCCGGGCTCGCACGGGCCGGCCATCGTGATCGCCTGCCTGGCCGCGACCGTGACCGCGCCCTGGCGGGCGTGGCGGGCGGTGGCGGTCATCTCCAGCACGTCCTGGTCGAAGGTGCGGCCCGGCTCGTGCACCGCGACCGCCGCGAGCCCCTCGACCTGGGCGGTGGTCGGGATCACCGCGACCCGCACGCCGTGGTCGGCCTCGGCGGTGCTGGCCGCCACCTGCGCGGCCCGGACCGAGTCGTGGTCGTTGGGCAGCACGACCACCTCCTGGGCACCCGACCCGGCGATCGCCTCGAGGAGCATCCCGGTCGACGGCCGGTTGCCGGGGCCCCCCATGACGACGACCGCGCCGGCCTCCTCGAACAGCCCGGCCAGCCCCGGCCCCGCGGCGACCGCGACGATGGCGCGGCCGACGCGCGGCCGGGGCTCACGTGCGGTGATCTGCTCGGCGAAGTGGGTCACCCGCACCCGGTGCGGGCGGCCGGCCTCGATGCCCGCCTCGATGGCGGCGCCCACGTCGTCGACGTGGACGTGCACGTTCCACAGCCCCTCGCCTCCGACCACGACCAGTGAGTCACCGAGACCGGTCAAGGTGGTGCGGAGCCGGGCGATCGCATCGGCCGGGGCGTCGAGCAGGTACATCACCTCGTACGCCGGCCCGCCGTCGACCAGGTCGCCACCCGGCTCGGCGATGACCGGCTGCGGGATCCGGCGGCCCGCCTCGACCTGCGGGGGGCGGCGGCCGGTGAGTGCGGTCTCGGCCGCGTCGAGGATGACCACGACGCCCCGGCCACCGGCGTCGACCACCCCGGCGGCGCGCAGGGCCTCGAGCTGGTCCGGCGTGCGCGCCAGCGCCTCGCGAGCGGCGGCCGCGCTGGTCGTGAGCACGTCGCGGGAGCGGACGGTCGGGTCCGCGTCCAGCAGCGCCTGGGCCGCCTCGGCGGCGGCCCGGCACACCGAGAGCATGGTCCCCTCGACCGGCGTACCGACCGCGGCGTAGCTCGCCTCGGTCGCGCGCCGCAGCGCGTCGACCATCACCGCGCCGTTGCGCTCGTCCGGCCGCGCCTCGGCGATCCGCCGGATGATCGCGCGCAGCATCTCGCTGAGGATGACCCCGGAGTTGCCCCGCGCCCCCAGCAGGGCGCCCCGGGTGAAGGCCTCGAACGTGGTGGCCCGGTCGGCGGTCGTGGTCTCCCCCGGTCTTCTCGCGCACGGCGTCGCGGGCAGCAGCCATGGTGAGGTACATGTTGGTCCCGGTGTCGCCGTCGGGCACCGGGTAGACGTTGAGCGCGTCGATCTCCTCGCGGGCGCCGGCCAGGGCGTCGACCGCGATGTCGAGGAAGCCGAGCACGGTCGCGAGCTGGATGCCGCTCCCGACGGTGCCCGGTTCGCTCACGGGGGCGAGACTAGAGGGGTTGGTTCGAATTGGGTGGGAGCGACCAGTTCGGATATTCTTCTTCGGTTGCCCGGAGCACGGGCACCCACGAACTGAACTGACACCATTCTCCAGGAGCTCACAGTGGCCGCCGTCTGCGACATCTGCGCCAAGAAGCCCGGCTTCGGCAACAACCGGCCGTGGTCGCGCAAGATCACCAAGCGTCGCTTCGACCCCAACATCCAGCGGGTCCGCGCGACGGTGAACGGTACGCCGAAGCGGCTCAACGTCTGCACCGGCTGCATCAAGGCGGGCAAGGTCACGCGCTGACCCCCGCCCACCGCCGAGGCCGTCACCCTGCCGGGGTGGCGGCCTTCCGCATTTCCCGGGCCCTCAGAAGTGGGTCCAGCCGGTCTCGCCGTCGTACGCCTCGCCGTCGACGGTGACCCCCTCGCCCTCGGCCACGGCCCCGATCGCCGCCCAGCCGTCCGGCAGCGTGGCGTCGCCGGGGAAGGTGGCGAGCAGCGAGTGGTCCTCGCCGCCGCCGAGCACGAAGGACAGGGGGTCGGCGCCAGTGGCCGCCGCCACGGCGTGCAGGGGCTCGGGGACCTCGAGCGCGCTGGTCCACACGTCGATCGCGACGCCGGAGTCGTGCGCGAGGTGCCCGGCGTCGGCCAGGAGGCCGTCGGAGACGTCGATCATCGAGGTGGCGCCGGCCTCGGCGGCCTGCGGACCCGCGGCGTACGGCGGCTCGGGGCGGCGGTAGGCCTCGACCAGGACCCGCGGCGAGCGGAACCCGCGGGACAGGACCGCCAGTCCCCCGGCCGACCAGCCCTGCCGGCCGGCGATCGCCAGGACGTCGCCCGGCCGGGCGCCGGAGCGGAGCACCGGTGACTGGGCGCAGGCGCCGATGACCGTCACCGCGATGACGACCTGGTCGCTGCCGGTCAGGTCGCCGCCCACGACGCTGGCGCCGACGAGGTCGCACTCGGCGGCGAACCCGGCCGCGAAGTCGAGCGCCCACCGGGCCGGCAGGTCACCGGGCGCGGCCAGCCCGATGGTGAGCGAGTGCGCCCGGCCACCCATCGCGTTGATGTCGGACAGGTTCTGGGCGGCGGCCCGGTGGCCCACGTCGGCCGCCCCGGCCCAGTCCTTGCGGAAGTGCCGGCCCTCGACCACGAGGTCGGTGGAGACCACGACGTGGCCCTGGCGGATGCGCAGCACCGCCGCGTCGTCGCCGGGGCCGACCAGCACCTGGTCGCCCTGGCCGAACAACGGGGTGAGCTCGCCGATCAGGGCGAACTCGCCCACCTCCGCCAGCGTGGCCTCGGGCGGGAACGGCATGGCCTCATCAGAGCAGATCCGGTCGCGACCTCGTCTATGACGTGCCGGGGGGGCGCGATAGGTTGACCCCGTTCCCAGATCGCAGAGTCCCCACACCGCACAGCAGCAGGGAGTGTTCGCACATGGTGGTGCAGGCCTACATCCTGATCCAGACCGACGTCGGCAAGGCCGCTGAGGTGGCCAACGCGATCGCCCAGGTCAAGGGCGTCACGATGGCCGAGGACGTCACCGGTCCTTACGACGTGATCGTGCGCGCCGAGGCCCGCAACGTCGACGAGCTCGGCAAGCTCGTGGTCGCCAAGGTGCAGACCCTCGACGGCATCACCCGCACGCTGACGTGCCCCGTGGTGCACATCTGACCGACGCGTAGCAGCGCCCCGCACCGGTCCGGTGCGGGGCGCTGTGCTGTCGGGGGCGCACGGGCCGTGTGCGAGGCTTCGGCCATGGTCGAGGAGTTCCCGGGACCCGTCGCCGTGATCGCCGGCGGGCTGAGCCACGAGCGCGACATCTCGCTGGCCTCGGGCCGCAACCTGGTGCGGGAGCTGCGGCGGCTCGGCGTCGAGGCGCACGCCTACGACTTCGACCGCAACCTGCTGCACACCCTCGAGCGCGACAAGGTCGTGGCCGCGCTCCCGGCGCTGCACGGGCAGTTCGGCGAGGACGGCGAGATCCAGACCCTCCTCGAGCTGATCGGGATGCCGTACGTCGGCTCCCGCAGCCGGGCCTGCCGGCTCGCCTACGACAAGGCCAGCGCGCGCGAGCTGCTCCGTCGTGACGGCATCCCGGTGCCCGACTCGGTCGGCCTCTCGGCCCAGACCTTCCGCGACATCGGCGCCGCCGCCCTCATGGAGCACGTCATGCACCGGCTCGGCACCCGGGTGGTCGTGAAGCCGGCCCGCGGGGGCTCCGCCCTGGGCGTCGCGGGCGTCGACGGCCTGGCCGCCCTGCCCTCCGCCCTGGTCGGCACCTACGCCTACTGCGAGGACGCCCTGGTCGAGCGGTTCCACGACGGCGTCGACGTGTCGGTGATCGTGCTGGAGACCGACGACGGACTCCGCTCCCTCGAGCCGACGGCGATCGAGTACGAGAAGGGGCACGAGTTCGACTTCTCGGCCCGCTACACCGCCGAGTTCGTCTCCCTCTCCCGCCCCGACCTGTCCGAGGAGCAGCTCGAACGCCTCGGCGAGGTCTCCCGCCAGGCCCACCGCACCCTCGGCCTGCGCGACGTCTCCCGCTCCGACTTCATCGTCGCCGCCGACGGGTCGTTCGTGGTCCTCGAGACCGCCATCACGCCCGGCACCACCGAGACCTCCGTCTTCCCGTTCGCCTGCACCGCCAGCGGTACGTCGCTCGGCGAGGTCGCCCGCGACCTGCTCGCCCGGGCGATCGCGGCCGGCGCGCCCGTCTGACTGCCGGGTGATGCCCTCCTCACCCGCGGCATCCGGCGGCCGGACTGCAGCGGTTCGTCATACGTTCTGAGCCGACGGGTGCTCGGTCCGCATGACGCCACCGCGTTCGGGGCGGCCGCGTTCGGGGCGGCCGCGCATGCGGCGGCGGGGCGGAGCCCCGCCGTTGAGCGCGCCGCCAGCGCGCCGCTCGGGACCCGCGGTCAAGGGCGGCCCACCCCGCGGCGAAGCCGCCCCCACCGGGCCGTCGCGAAGCGAGCGCAGCCCCTTGACGGCGGGGAGCGGTGCGCTACGCGCGCGGCCGCCCACGGCCACCGGGCAGGGGTCACCGCAGCCCGGTCGGCCGCTCCATCGCCAGCTGGATCAGCTCATCGATCAGCTCGGGGTAGGACAGCCCGGAGGCCTCCCACATCTTGGGGTACATCGAGATCGGGGTGAAGCCGGGCATCGTGTTGATCTCGTTGAGGAGCACCTCGCCCTCGGGCGTCACGAACGTGTCGACGCGGGCGATGCCCTCACCGCCGATTGCCTCGAAGGCCCGCACCGCGAGGTCGCGGACCCGCTCGCTGAGGGCCGGGGGCAGGTCGGCGGGGATCTCCAGGCGGGCCGGCCCCTCCTCGATGTACTTGGCCTCGAAGTCGTAGAAGTCGTGGGACGCGTGGTCCACGACGATCTCGCCGGGCACCGAGGCGCGGGGAGCCGTGTCACCGCGGCCGCCGAGCACGGCGCACTCGATCTCGCGGCCCTCGACGCCCTCCTCCACGAGCACCTTCGGGTCGTGCACCCGGGCGTCCTCGATGGCGCGCTCCAGGTCGGCGAGGTCGTCGACCCGCGTGACCCCGAGCGAGGAGCCGGCCCGGGCGGGCTTCACGAAGAGCGGGAGCCGCAGCTCCTTGACCCGGGTGAGCACGTCCTCGCGCCGCTGCAACCAGTCGCGCGGCGCGATCACGACGTACGGTCCGACCGGCAGCCCGTGGGCGGCGAAGACCAGCTTCATGTAGTGCTTGTCCATGCCGACCGCGGAGGCCAGCACGCCCGAGCCGACGTAGCGGACGTCGGCGAGCTCCAGCAGCCCCTGCACGGTGCCGTCCTCGCCGAACGGGCCGTGCAGCACCGGGAAGACCACGTCCACCTGGCCGAGGACAGCGGGCACCGAGCCCGCCTCGAGGACCTGCAGCTGCGGGCCGTCGACGGACGACGACAGGACGACCTCCGAGCCGGCCGCGGCGGTCACCTCGGGGAGCCGGTCCGAGCGCAGCTCCCACACGGTCGGGTCGTCGGAGGCGACGACCCAGCGTCCCTCGCGGGTGATCCCGACCGGGACGACGTCGTACTTCTCGCGGTCGATCGCCTTGAGGACCCCCGCCGCGGTCGCGGCGGAGATCGCGTGCTCCCCGGAGCGTCCACCGAACAACAGCGCCACCCGGACCTTGGCCTTGCTCATGTGGTCCTACGCTACTGAAGGGCGGCGGCGACCTCGTCGAGGCGCGCGCCGCGGGAGGCCTTGACGAGAACTGCGTCACCCTCCTGGAGGTGCTCCCGCAGCCAGGCGACGGCCTCGTCGTTGTCCCCGACGAGCACCCCTCCGCCACCGTGGTGGATCCCCTCGGCGGCCTGGCCGACGACGACGAGCTGGTCGACCCGCTGCGCGGCGTACTCCCCCAGGGCACGGTGGCTCGGGTCGCTGTCCGCGCCGAGCTCGAGCATCACGCCGAGCACGGCGACCCGCCTGCGCACGCCGCTGAGCGAGGCCAGCGCGTCGATCGCCGCGCGCATCGACTCGGGGTTGGCGTTGTAGGAGTCGTTGAGCAGGATCACCCCGCTGGGCAGCTCGTGCAGCTCCATCCGCCACTTCGAGAGCGAGGTGACCCCGTCCAGCGCCGCCACGACCCGCTCGAGCTCCAGGCCGACGGCGGTCGCGGCGGCGGCCGCCGCCGCGGCGTTGAGCGCCTGGTGCGCGCCGACGAGCTGGAGCTGCACCTGCTGGTCGCCCAGCCGGAACCCCGGCCGGCCGAGCCTGTCGAGCTCGAGGTCCGCCAGGCGGAGGTCGGCGCCGTCCGCCTGCCCGAAGGTCACCACCCGGCCCGGAGCGAGCCGCGCCATCGCGGCGACGCGCTCGTCGTCGGCGTTGAGAACCGCGACCCCGCCGGGCCGCAGCCCGGTGACCAGCTCACCCTTGGCCTCGGCGATCGCGTCCCGCGAGCCGAACTCACCGAGGTGCGCGGTCCCGACGTTGAGCACGACCGAGACGTCGGGCGCGACGAGGTCGGTGAGCTCGGTGAGGTGGCCGCGGCCGCGCGCCCCCATCTCCAGCACGAGGTACCGCGTCCCCGGCTCCACCCTCAGCGCGGTGAGCGGCATGCCCAGCTCGTTGTTGAACGAGCCGCGGGTGGCGACCGTCGGTCCGTCCGCGGCCAGGACGGCGGCCAGCAGGTCCTTGGTCGACGTCTTGCCCTGCGAGCCCGTGAGCGCGAGCACCGTGAGCCGGTCGTCGCGCCGGACCTGCGCGACGACGTGCGCCGCCAGCCTCTGGAGCGCGTCCTGGGGGTCATCGACCACCACCGTGGGCAGCGAGGTCGTGCGGGTGCCGAGCACGGCGAGCAGCCCCGTTGGCGGCCGCCTGCGGCACGTGCTCGTGCCCGTCGGTGTGCTCGCCCACGAAGGCGACGAACAGGCTCCCCGGCTCGGCCTCGCGGCCGTCGATGACGACGGAGCCGGTCACGACGACGCCGCGGTCTCCCTCGACCCGTCCGCCGACGATCTCGGCGACCTGGTCGAGGGACAGGGCGATCATCCCGCCACCCTAGGGTGGACGACATGGCTGATCCGCTGCGCCCCGCCACCACCGTCGTGCACTCCGGTCGACCCCCGCACGAGCCGGACCAGCCGCTGAACGTGCCCATCACCATGGCGTCGACGTACGTCGCGGGCGGCGACCTGGAGTACGGCCGCTACGGCAACCCGACGTGGACCGCGTTCGAGGAGGCGCTCGGCGTGCTGGAGGGCGGCCGACCGACCCGGCCCGCTGCCTCGCGTACGCCTCGGGCATGGCGGCGGTGACGAGCCTGCTCGACCTGGTCGCGCTGGGCGACAAGGTGGTCGTCCCCCGGCACTCCTACAACGGCACCCTCGCCCAGCTCGGCGACCTCGAGCTCCGCGGCCGGCTGACCACGACGCTGGTCGACGTGACGGACACCGAGGCCGTGGTGGCGGCGTGCGAGGACGCCGCGCTGGTGTGGTTCGAGTCGCCGACCAACCCCGCCCTCGAGGTGGCCGACGTGCCCGCGATCATCCAGGGCGCGCACGCGGCCGGCGCCCGGGTCGTCGTGGACAACACCTTCCTGACCCCGCTCCTGCAGCGGCCGCTCGAGCTCGGCGCCGACCTCGTGCTGCACTCGGCGACGAAGTACCTGGCCGGGCACAGCGACGTCCAGATGGGTGCGGTCGTGACCCGCGACGAGGAGGTGTACGCCGTCCTCAAGGGCCGCCGGGACGTGCAGGGCAACGGCCCCGGACCGTTCGAGGCGTGGCTGGCGCTGCGCGGGCTGCGCACGCTGCACCTGCGCGTCGAGCGCGCCCAGGCGAACGCCGCCGAGCTGGCCCGTCGGCTGGCCGACCACCCGCTGCCCACCGAGGTGCGCTACCCCGGGCTCGGCTGCATGGTCTCGGTCGTGCTGCCGTCCGCGGACCACGCCGACCTGCTCGTCCGCTCGACCGCCCTCTGGGTCAACGCCACCAGCCTCGGCGGCGTCGAGTCGACGTTCGAGCGCCGCCGCCGCTGGAAGTCCGAGCCCTCGACCATCCCCGAGGGCCTGGTCCGGATGTCGGTGGGCATCGAGGACGTCGAGGACCTCTGGGCCGACCTGTCAACGGCACTGGACCGGATCGGCGGCTGAGGCCCGAGGATCGCGATGAGCAACCGTGGCTGAGCGGGGAGCGCCAGCGACGAGCCTCGAAGCCTCCGACGCGCGGGCACCCAGGTGAGTCGCAGTGGGCGCTGCGGAGGTTTCGACACGCTCCGTCGGATCCGCCCTCGTTCCTCCGGCGGCTCCGGTCGCTGCTCAACCACCATCGAGCGGATTCCCGCTCGTACCTCGCGGGTCTCCGCTCAGTCCGACTCGGCCTTGGTCTCCCGGGCCAGGATCGCGTCCATCATGTCCTGGGCGGTCATCCGGCCCGCGACCACGTCGTCGACGTACTGCGCGACCGGGGCGTCGCAGCCGGTGCGCTCGGCGAGGGCACGCAGCGACTCGCACGACTTGGCCCCCTCGGCGACCTGTCGGGTCGAGGCGATGATGTCGTCGGTGGTCATGCCCTGACCGAGCTTCTCGCCGAACGTGCGGTTGCGCGACAGCGGCGAGGAGCAGGTGGCGACCAGGTCGCCGAGGCCGGCCAGACCCATCAGCGTGAGCGGGTTGGCGCCGAGCCTGGTGGCGAGCCGGGCCGTCTCGGCCAGTCCGCGGGTGATGACCGACGCGGTGGTGTTGTCACCGAACCCGAGGCCGACCGCCATGCCGACGGCCAGGCCGACGACGTTCTTGTACGCGCCGCCGAGCTCGCAGCCGAGCACGTCGACGGAGGTGTAGGGGCGGAAGGCCGGTGCGTGCACACGGTCCTGCAGCGTCCGGGCGACGTCCTCGTCCGCACAGGCGACGACGGAGGCGGCGGGTTCGCGGCGGGCGATCTCCTTGGCCAGGTTGGGGCCGCTGATCACCGCGATCCGCTCGGGTCCTGCGTTCGTGACCTGCGCGATGACCTCGCTCATCCGGTTCAGGGTGCCGAGCTCGACGCCCTTCATCAACGAGACGAGCACCGCCTCGTCGGCCAGGAAAGGCGCCCACTCGGTGAGGTTGCCCCGGAACGTCTGGGACGGCGTCGCGAAGATGACGACGTCGGCGTCGTGCGCGGCCTTCTCGACGTCGTGGGTGGCCGAGACGGCGGGCGGGAGCTCGATGCCGGGGAGGTACTCCTCGTTCTCCCGCCGCTCGTTGATCGACTCGGCGACCTCCTCGCGCCGCGCCCACACGGTGACGTCGTTGCCGGCGTCGGCGAGCACGATGGAGAACGCGGTGCCCCACGAGCCGGCTCCGAAGACTGCGACCTTGCTCATGCTCTTCCTCCGAGGCCTCCGAGGCCTCCGCGGGACCGCGAGTGCAGCGAGCGATGTCGTGGGCTGGTCATGAGGCCTTTCCTCGCCGTCCGTCCTTGTTCGGGTTGCCGAACTCCGAGACCCCCGCGGTGCGCGGGTTGAACCGCTCGGCCGGGGCGGTCCCGCCGCGCACGTCCTCCACGAGCGCGGTGACGGCGGCCATGATCCGGGCCGTCGCCTGGGACACCGCAGCCGAGGACTGGTCGCCGACCAGGTCGGCCAGGTCGACGGGGTCGCCGACCTTCATCGTGATCAGCTTGCGCGGGAACAGGTCGGGACGCTTCGCGTACGGCGCCAGCAGCTCCTGCGCACCCCACTGCCCGATCGGCACGACCGGGGCACCGGTGGCCAGCGCGATCCGCGCGGCGCCGGACTTGCCGACCATCGGCCACAGGTCCGGGTCACGGGTGATGGTGCCCTCGGGGTAGACGACGACGCACTGGCCGGCGCGGACCGCAGCGACCGCCGCGTCGTAGGCGCCGACGGCGTTCTTGGACGCGCGGTAGACGGGGATCTGGCCGGCGGCGCGGAAAAACACGCCGAGGAACCTGTTCTTGAACAGCCCGGCCTTGGCCAGGTAGCGCGGGATCCGGCCGTGGTCCCAGACGATGTGCGCCACGATCAGCGGGTCGACCTCCGAGATGTGGTTGAGCACCAGCAGGAAGCCACCCTCGGCCGGGATCTTCTCGCCGTCGATCCAGCGCCGCTTCGTGGTCGCGAGCAGGATCGGCTTCACGATGGGCACGCCGATGCCCCACGCCCACCCGCGTCTGCCCTCCTGGAGGTGCCGGACCTTCACCCGCGACAGGCTACTGGCTGGTCACCGCGACGCGGTCGCCCGAGCGGGTTGAGAGGATGGGTCGCGATGAAGAGGTACGTCGCGCTGGTCCCCGTCAAGCCACCCGCGCTGGGCAAGTCGCGGCTGGTCGGCCTGCCCGACGCCGACCGCCAGGCCCTGGCCGCGGCGTTCGCCCTGGACACCGTCGCGGCGTGCGTCGACGCCGAGGCGATCGCCGAGGTGCTCGTGGCGACCGACGACGCGTCGTTCTCGGTCGAGCTGGCCGCACTCGGAGCCATCACCATCCCGGACGGTGTCGCCATGGACCTCAACGGCACCCTGCGCCAGTCGGCCGCCGAGGCGCGCCGGCGCTGGCCCGACCTCGTGCCGGTGGCGCTGACCGCCGACCTGCCCGCGGTGCGGGGCAGCGATCTCGACGCCGCGCTCGCCGAGGTCGTGCCGGGCGAGGCGGCGTACGTCGCCGACAGCGAGGGCCTCGGCACCACGCTCTACACCGCGGCCCACGACGCGTTCGATCCGCGGTTCGGTCCGGCGTCCGCGCTCGCGCACGACGCCACCGGCGCCCGCCCGATCACCGCGCCGCTCCCCCGGCTGCGTCGCGACGTCGACGACACGTCCGACCTCGACGCAGCGCTGGCGCTCGGCGTCGGGCCCCGGACGGCCGAACGGGCCGCCTCCCGGTAGTGGGAGGCGGCCCGTTCGCGGGCCGTGCTACTTCTTGGC
The DNA here is from genome assembly GCA_963791175.1 of uncultured Actinomycetota bacterium. GTDB lineage: Bacteria > Actinomycetota > Actinomycetes > Propionibacteriales > Nocardioidaceae > Nocardioides. The sequence goes on along the minus strand of CAWBRC010000001.1, from coordinate 1,092,794 downwards.
GGCCTTCTTGGCCGGGGCCTTCCTCGCGGGCGCCTTCTTCGCGGGCGCCTTCTTGGCCGGTGCCTTCTTGGCCGGTGCCTTCTTGGCCGGTGCCTTCCTCGCAGGTGCCTTCTTCGCGGGCGCCTTCTTCGCAGGTGCCTTCTTCGCGGGCGCCTTCTTCGCCGGTGCCTTCTTGGCCGGTGCCTTCTTGGCCGGTGCCTTCTTCGCCGGTGCCTTCCTCGCAGGTGCCTTCTTGGCCGGAGCCTTCTTCGCGGGCGCCTTCTTGGCCGGAGCCTTCTTGGCTGCGGCCTTCTTCGCAGGTGCCTTCTTGGCGGCGGCCTTCTTGGCCGGAGCCTTCTTGGCCGTCGTCTTCTTCGTCGTCGTCTTCTTGGCCGGAGCGGCCGCGGCGGCGACACGGGTCGTGACCGGGGCGGCGGCCACGACGACCAGCGCCGGCAGCTTCTTGGCACCGGACACGACGTTCTTCAGGTCCTGGCCAGCCTTGAACTTCGGCACGTGCGTGCTCTTCGCCTTGATGCGTTCACCGGTGCGCGGGTTGCGAACCATGCGCGCCTTCCGCATCTGCCTCTCGAAGGAGCCGAAGCCCGTGATGGCCACCTTCTCGCCCTTGGCCACCTCGCGGGTGATGGTGTCGAGGACCGACTCGAGCGCGTGGCGGGCGGCCTTCTTGTTGCCGTCGAACCGCGAAGCCAGCGCGTCGATCAGTTGATTCTTGTTCACGAGCTTCCCTTTCGGATGTCTCTTCTAGAACTGGAGCTGGTGCACCGGTTCATCACAAAGCAACTTAGGAAAGTCGAGCGGCCGTCACAATCACCACGCCGCATGAAAGCACACATTTTTCAAGGCGTTCCGACGCGCGGGTACGCGCTTTTCCAGCCCGTGGACGACGCACGACGACGCGATCGTCGCCGTGGCAACGATCGCGCGGGTCGTCGATTTCCCTTGCAGGGTTGGGAAATCGACCACTTGGGGTGACATCGTGCAGGAGTCGACACGGGACGAGATCGAGCGTTGGTGGCGCGACGTGTTCGACGTCGACCGTGAGCGGTGGTCGTCGGTGACGGTGTCGCACCCGCACGAATCACTCGGCGACCACGAGGGTTGGTTCGTCGCGTCGCGTGACGGAGGCGTGCACGTGTCCGCACCGTCGAGTGCCGAGGCGCACGAGGTCGCGTCACTCGCGAACGAGGCCGCGATCGCGTTGCGCGATGCGGCTTTCTGGCCGGCGGTCGCGTTCGGGATGGTCGTCGAGGGCGCCCGTCGCCGTCGCGAGCCTCGACGAGTGGCGCGACGCCGAGCGGCTCGGCTTCGAGCCCTATGCGACCCAGCTCGCGGTCAGGCGTGGATGGTCGCCGGCTTGAACGACGGGCGCGTCGCCTCGAACGCCGTGATGTCGTCCTCGTGCCCGAGCGTGATGCCGATGTCGTCGAGCCCCTCGAGCAGCCGCCACCGCGTGTAGTCGTCGATGTCGAAGGAGTCCTCGATCGCGTCGACACCGTCGCCGGCCTTCACGGTGCGCGACTCGAGGTCAACGGTGATCACGCCGCCCGGATTGTCCTCGAGGAAGTCCCACAGCCGCTGGACGACCTTCTCGTCCACGCGCGCGGCGAGCAGCCCGGCCTTGCCGGAGTTGCCGCGGAAGATGTCGCCGAACCGCGGCGAGATCACGACCCGGAAGCCGTAGTCCATGAGCGCCCACACGGCGTGCTCGCGCGAGGAGCCGGTGCCGAAGTCGGGGCCGGCGACGAGCACGGTGCCCGCGGCGTACTCGGGACGGTTGAGCACGAAGCCGGGGTCGTTGCGCCAGGCCGAGAACAGCCCGTCCTCGAACCCCGTGCGGCTGACCCGCTTGAGGTAGACGGCAGGGATGATCTGGTCGGTGTCGACGTTGCTGCGGCGCAGCGGGACGCCGACGCCGGTGTGCGAGGTGAACGGCTCCATCTCAGGCCTCCTGGCTTCCGGTGCCGACGGGCTCGAGGTCCGCGGGCGAGGAGAGCGTGCCGCGGATCGCGGTCGCCGCGGCGACCGGCACCGAGACCAGGTGCGTCCGTCCGCCCTTGCCCTGGCGCCCCTCGAAGTTGCGGTTGGACGTCGACGCGCTGCGCTCACCGGGCTGGAGCGTGTCGGGGTTCATGCCGAGGCACATCGAGCAGCCCGCCCCGCGCCACTCGGCGCCCGCCTCCTTGAAGATGACGTCGAGCCCCTCGTCCTCGGCCTGGAGCCGCACCCGCACCGAGCCGGGTACGACGAGGAGGCGGGTGTCCTTGTCGACGTGGCGGCCCTGGACGATCGCGGCCGCGGCGCGCAGGTCCTCGATCCGCCCGTTGGTGCACGAGCCGACGAAGACGGTGTCGACCCTGATCTCCCGCATCGGCGTACCGGCCTCGAGGGCCATGTACTGCAGCGCCTTCTCGGCGGCGACGCGATCCTGTGCGTCGTCGAAGTCCTCGGGGTTCGGCACCTGCGCGCTCAGCGGGACGCCCTGGCCGGGGTTGGTGCCCCACGTGACGAACGGGGCCATCGTGGAGGCGTCGAGCACGATCTCCTCGTCGAAGACCGCGTCGTCGTCGGTGACCAGCGTCTTCCAGTACGCCAGCGCCGCGTCCCACTCCTCGCCCTGAGGCGCCTCGGGCCGGCCCTCGATGTAGTCGAACGTCGTCTGGTCGGGCGCGATGAGCCCGGCCTTCGCGCCCCACTCGATGCTCATGTTGCAGACCGTCATCCGGCCCTCCATCGAGAGCTCCTCGATGGCCTGCCCGCGGTACTCCACGATGTAGCCCTGGCCGCCGCCGGTGCCGGTGTGCGCGATGAGCGTGAGCACGAGGTCCTTCGCGGTGACGCCCTCGGGGAGGCTGCCGTTGACCGTGACCGCCATCGTCCTGGGCCGGGCCTGCGGCAGCGTCTGGGTGGCGAGCACGTGCTCGACCTCCGACGTCCCGATGCCGAACGCGATCGCGCCGAAGGCGCCGTGGGTGCTGGTGTGGCTGTCACCGCAGACGATCGTCATCCCCGGCTGGGTGAGCCCGAGCTGGGGACCGACGACGTGCACGATGCCCTGGTCGAGGTCGCCGAGCGGGTGCAGCCGGACGCCGAACTCCGCGGCGTTGGTGCGCAGCGTCTCGACCTGGGTGCGCGAGACCGGGTCCTGGATCGGCTTGTCCCAGTCGAGCGTCGGGACGTTGTGGTCCTCGGTGGCGATGGTGAGGTCGGGGCGGCGCACGGTGCGACCGCTCAGCCGGAGCCCCTCGAACGCCTGGGGGCTCGTCACCTCGTGGATGAGGTGGAGATCGATGTAGAGGAGGTCCGGCTCTCCGGATACGGAACGGACGACGTGCTCGTCCCAGACCTTCTCGCTCAACGTCTTGCCCATTGCCACTCCCTCGTGACCCGTTCTTCTGACTCGGCCCAGTGTAGACCTTGCGTCCCATGATCTGAGACGGCAGTATTGCCATATGGACAGCAACGGAAGCGGCGGATCCGGCGTCGGCGTGCTCGACAAGGCCGCGCTCGTGCTCACCGCCCTCGAGGCCGGCCCGGCCACCCTGGCCGGCCTGGTCGCCGGCACCGGTCTGGCCCGGCCGACGGCGCACCGGCTCGCGGTGGCCCTCGAGCACCACCGGCTCGTGGCCCGCGACATGCAGGGCCGCTTCGTCCTGGGCCCGCGGCTGGCCGAGCTGTCCGCCGCCGCCGGTGAGGACCGGCTCCTCGCCACCGCCGGCCCGGTGCTGGCCCGACTGCGGGACATCACCGGCGAGTCCGCCCAGCTCTGGCGCCGCCAGGGCGACGTGCGGGTCTGCGTGGCCGCCGCCGAGCGGCCCTCGGGGCTACGCGACACCATCCCCGTCGGCTCGCAGCTGACCATGCGGGCCGGCTCGGCCGCGCAGGTGCTGCTCGCCTGGGAGGACCCGGAGCGGATGCACCGCGGCCTCCAGAACGCCGCCTTCTCGGCCGCCGCGCTCTCGGGCATCCGCCGGCGCGGTTGGGCGCAGTCGGTGGGCGAGCGCGAGCAGGGCGTCGCGTCGGTCTCCGCGCCGGTCCGCTCCCCCAGCGGCAAGATCATCGCCGCTGTCTCGGTGTCGGGTCCGCTCGAGCGGCTCTCCCGCCAGCCCGGCCGCATGCACGCACCCGCCGTGCTCGCGGCCGCCGAGCGGCTCTCGGAGTCGCTGCGCCGCGCGGCCGCCGCCGACTCCGCCTAGGAGCCTCCTGACGTCAGGCCCAGCCGACCTCGATAGCCGCCAGGAGCAGGGCGCCCGCGCTCTCGTTGTCGTTGATCCGGCCGTCGCGGAGCATGCTGCGGACCTCGTCCCACGCGAACTCCTCCACCGCGCTGATCCCCTCGCCCTCGTCGTGGGTCTCGGAGGCGCGGGTCAGCTCACGCGCGAGGAACACCTCGATCCGGGAGCGGGCCACGCCGTTGAGCCCCCACTGGCCGCCCAGGTGGTCCCACCGGGCCGCGACGTACCCCGTCTCCTCGGCCAGCTCGCGCTCCCCCGCCACCCGCAGCTCCTGGCCGTCGCTGCCGCCGGCCGGCACCTCCCACGACGTACCGGTGGTGTACCGGTCGGTGTGCACCAGCACCACCCGGTCGTCCGCGGTGACGGGGACGACGAACACGGCCGGCTGGCGCACCTCGAGGAGGCCGAACATACCGGCGCTGCCGTCGGGCCGGGTGACCTCGTCCTCGAGCACCCGGATGTAGTGGTTCGCGTACACCTCGCGGGTCGACCGCTGCTGCCACCTCACCCGGCCATTGAACCCGGTGCCGTCGGTCGGCCGGTCAGAACAGCGCGTCCTGCTCCAGCTCGAGCAGCTTCTGCTTGCGGTCGAGGCCGCCCGCGTAGCCGGTGAGGGTGCCGTTGGCGCCGATCACGCGGTGGCACGGGATGACGATCGGGATCGGGTTGCGGCCGTTGGCCAGCCCGACGGCGCGCGAGGCGGCGTTGGTCTTGCCGAGCCGGTGGGCGAGCTCGCCGTACGACGAGGTGTCGCCGTACCCGATCTCGCACAGCTCCTGCCAGACCCGGCGCTGGAAGTCGGTGCCGACCGGGGCCAGCGGGAGGTCGAACTCCTTGAGGTCGCGGTCGAAGTACGCGCGGAGCTGGCGCGCGGCCTCGACGAGCAGCGGCTGCGCGTCGTCACGCGCGCCGCGGGGGCGGCCGTCGTGGTCGCGGAACGGCGAGAACTCGATGGCGGTCAGCGCGCCGTCGTGCTCGACGAGGCGCAGCTCGCCGACGGGGCTGTCGATGACGGTCCAGGACATGTCAGTCCTCCTTGTGCTGGGGAGCGGGGTGGAGATCGAGGTCGGGCAGAGGTGGCATGAGGGTGTTCCAGAGGTGCATCAGCGCGTAGGAGCGCCACGGTCGCCACCGGTCGCTGTCGGCGACCACGGCCGCGGGGTCGTGGCCCAGCCCGGCGAGCGCGTTGCGGACGCCGAGGTCGGTGGGCAGGAAGACGTCGGGGTGGCCGAGCGCCCGCATCGCGACGTAGTCGGCGGTCCAGGGGCCGATGCCCGGGAGCTCGACCAGCGTGGTGCGCACGGCGTCGCGGTCGGCGCCGCGGTCGAGGGCCACCTCGCCCGACGCCAGCGCCGCCGCGAGCCCGGTCAGCGCCCGGCCGCGCGCCCGCGGCATCGGGAGCGCCTCGGGGTCGACGGAGGCCAGCGTGGCGGCCGAGGGGAAGAGGTGGGTCAGCCCGGGCACGTCGGTCTCGACCGGCGTGCCGTACGCCGCGACCAGTCGTCCGGTCACGGTGCGGGCGCCGGTCACCGAGACCTGCTGGCCGATCACCGTGCGGACCGCCGTCTCGTCGCCGTCGACCTGCCCCGGGACCCGCAGCCCGGCGGTGGCGCGGACCAGCGGCCCCATCACCGGGTCGCCGAGGAACTGGTCGTCGACGGCGACCGGGTCGCAGTCGGCGTCGACCAGCCGGCGCGCGCGCTCGACGGCGGCCGTGGTGTCACGCAGGTCGTGGAGCCGGAACTCGGCCTGCACGAACGCGGTCTGCCCGGTGGCCGGGGCGTCGTCGAGCTCGACCCTGACCGTGCCGGGCCCGTGCGGGAGGTCGAGGGTGCGGGCGTACCAGCCGCGCCCCCCGGTGACGCCGGCCGCCTCGACGCCGGGGACGACGTGGAAGGCCAGGAAGTCGAGGAGCGCCCGGCCGGCGAACGGCGTGCGCACGGCCAGCCGCATCGTCACGGTGCCCTGCGCGGGCGCCCCCCTGCGCCGACCCCGGAGCTCGGTCGGCGTCGCGGCGTACACCTCGCGGACCGTGTCGTTGAACTGCCGGATGCTGGAGAAGCCGGCCGCGAACGCGACGTCGGCGAACCCGAGGTCGGTGGTCTCCACGAGCACCCGCGCGGTCTGGGCGCGTCGGGCCCGGGCCAGCGCGAGCGGGCCCGCACCGAGCTCGGCGGTCAGCAAGCGGGTCAGGTGCCGCGGGGTGTACCCGACCCGCCGGGCCAGCCCCTCGACCCCCTCGCGGTCCACGACGCCGTCGGCGATCAGCCGCATCGCGCGGCCGGCCGCGGTGGCGGCGACGTCCCAGTCGGGGCTGCCCGGGGTCGCGTCGGGAAGGCAACGCTTGCAGGCGCGGTAGCCGGCGGCCTGGGCCGAGGCGGCGCTCGGGTGGAACGTCACGTTGTGGAAGGCCGGTGTGCGCGCCGGGCAGGACGGGCGGCAGTAGATGCCGGTGGTCCGCACCGCGGTGTAGAAGACGCCGTCGAAGCGACGGTCCCGGGACTTCACCGCGCGGTAGCACGACTCCACATCGAGGTGACGGGGCTCGGTGCTGCTCATGCCCCCATCCTGACCCACGGCACCGACAGTATCTGGCGGGAATCGGACACCGGCATCGTGATGGTGTCCGTGCAGTTCAGATGGGGTGTTGAGGGTACTTCTTGAGCGTGTCTGCCACGATTCACGACGTGAGCGAGGGACGGCTGGAGCCGCGGGACCGCCGTCGCGTGCTCATCGTCATCGTCGTGACCCAGCTCGTCGTGGCCCTGGCCACCGTCCTGGTCATCACCACGGCGTACAAGAACCTCGACACGAACATCAACCCGGGGCGCGATCCGAAGCACCGGGTGAAGAAGAAGCACCTCATCGGCGGCGACCCGCTCAACATCCTCGTCATGGGCTCGGACACCCGCGTCGGGTCCGGCAACGACGTCGACGGCCAGACCGACATCGGCCAGCGCTCGGACACCACGATCCTCGTGCACATCTCGGCCGACCGGAAGACCGTGTACGGCGTCTCGCTGCCCCGCGACGCGATGGTGGCCCGGCCCGACTGCGAGGACGACGAGGGCGAGACGGTGCCCGGCGCCGACCCGGTGATCTTCAACGACGCCTTCTCCTTGGCCGGGCCGACGTGCACGGTCGAGCAGGTCGAGTCGCTGACCGGGATCTACATCGACCACTACGTGACGGTCGACTTCAACGGTTTCAAGGACATGGTCGAGGCGGTGCACGGCGTCACCGTCTGCATCCCCGAGGACGTCGACGACAGTGCGCACGGCATCACCTTCAAGGCGGGCACCCAGGAGCTCGACGGCCAGCAGGCGCTCAACTACGTCCGCGAGCGGTACGTGCTCTCGGCCAACTCCGACATCGGCCGGATGAAGCGGCAGCAGGCGTTCATCGCCTCGATGATCAACAAGGTGGTCAGCGCCGGCACGCTGACCCGGCCCAGCCGCGTGTACTCGTTCCTCAAGGCGGCCACCGGATCGATCGTCACCGACCCCGGGCTCAGCTCGCTGAGCAAGCTGGTCAACCTGGCCTACCAGTTCCGCAAGACCGACCTCGACCACATCACCTTCATCACGGTCCCGTTCGAGGAGTACGCGCCCGACCCCAACCGGCTGCAGTGGTCGGCCTCGGCGAAGGGGCTCTGGCAGGTGATCCTCAACGACGAGCCGCTGCCGGCGCGCTACAAGGAGGACGTCATCTCGGCCGACCAGACGCCGAACGGCGGCACGGGCACCGCGTCGGGCACCGCGTCGGGCACCGCGTCGGGGGCCGCCTCCGGCTCTCCCGCCGGCGCGTCCGAGTCGCCCGCCGCACCGTCGACGGCCACCCCGGAGGGCGGCGCCGACGGCGAGCAGGAGGCGGACGCCAACGGCCTCTGCGCCTGAGCGCGCGAGGAGACCCGGTCAGGCCGGCCAGTGCCACCTGCGCACCAGGCCGAGGTGGAAGGCCTCGTCCAGCCTCGACACCTCGTCGCCCAGCGCGGCCACGACGGCGGCCCGGCCCTCCTCGGTGAGGCGCGGGGCTTCCTCGCCCAACGGGTGGTAGAGGATCCGCTGCACGAGCGGCACCCGCTTGACCCGCCCGACGAGCTCGCCGTGGTCACTGTGTCGCAGCACGTGCGCCCCCCAGCTCACCACCCGCGACGCCGACGCGGAGCGGGCCCGCCCGGCTGGGAGCCGGGCCTCTCGCAGCGACGCGTCCAGAGGCATCGCGTCGACACCGAGCCACGTCGTGACCTCGTCGAGGAAAGCCTGCGGATCGGCACGGAGGTCGTCGAAGACCGCCACGTGCAGAGCCTCGCGCGGGAACCGGCGACGGAACCGCTCGAGCTGGGTCGCGTACCGGCCGTGCTCGAGCAGCTCCGGGTACTCGCGGAGGGCGTCCAGGAAGGTCCCGGCCCGCCAGCCCGACCGCACCATGTGCAGGTAGGAGGAGTGGGCGCGCTCCGCCGGGTCACGCAGGATCACCATCAGCCTGGCCCCGGGGATGTCCCGCGCCATGCGCTCGGCGGCCGGCGGAGCGGCGAGGTAGTCGGTGCAGATCTCTCCCCGCACGAGGTGCTCGGGCCGGGCGTCGTCGAACTTGGCGGCGTACCAGCCGAGCCCCCGGTCGTAGTACCGGTCGAAGAAGTAGAGCCCCTTGGCCGGCGAGAGGTAGACCTGGGGGTGCCGGCCGAGCACGTCGTGCAGCCAGGTCGAGCCGGCCTTGTCCGGTCCGATGTAGACGAAGTCAGGCGTGCCCACGACCCTCGCCTCCGGGCTCGCGGTGGCCGGGGCGGACGGCGGTCAGGAACAGGTTCGCGCGCCGGAACACCCGCCCGTCGGCCCGCAGCGGCGCGTCGAACAGCTTGCGGGCCGCCGCTGGCGCGAGCAGCGCCGGCACCTGGAAGAAGCGCCAGAACAGGTTGGCGCCGTCCCTGCTCCGGGGCACCAGACCCACCTCCTCCACCAGGGACAGCAGTGCGGCCGGTTCGTAGTTGGTGTGCCAGTTCCGTTCCCACGCCATGTCGCCCCGCAGACCGTCCGAGTCGTCGCAGAACCTGCGTTCGTACGTCGTCCGGCCGAACCGCGCCGAGTAGACGGCCCGGTGCAACCTCGGGAAGCGGAACTTGGCGTTGTCCGGGTCCAGGACCGAGAACACGTGGCGGGCGGGGACGGTCAGCACCAGCAGGCCGCCCGGCCGCAGCACGCGGCGCACCTCGGCCAGCGCGGCATGATCGTCCCTGGTGTGCTCGAGGACGTCGAGCATGCTCACGGAGTCGAAGGCGCCGTCGGCGAACGGCAGGCGGTCCTCGACCCGCACCAGGGACAGGCCGGGGTGGTGACGACGCGCGGTGGCGAGGTAGCCGGCGTGCGGGTCCGCGCCGACGACGTCCAACCGGGTCCGGCGGTGCAGCGCTCCGACGAACACCGCGTCCTCCCCGGTCCCGAGGTCGAGATGGCGCCCGGACCGGTGCCGCAGCTGGTCGAACGCCCAGCGGTACCTCGCGGTGGGGTCTCGGCCGAAGGGATCCTGATCCCGGGTGTCGTAGCCACGGGCGGACTCCTCGAGAGCGTCCACGAGCCGCTCGGCGTCGACATCGTTCAGGAGGGTGAGCGACCGCACCAGCTCCCGCTCCCGCGCCGGGTGGCGGGCGACGGTGCGCTCCAGCCCGGCGAGCGAGCCGTCCAGGGCGACGACGCGGCCGGCCGCGAGCTCGCGCTGCACGTACCGGACCTGGTGGTCGTTGCGCATCTCGCCGCGCGCCGCCTCGCGGGCGACGACGATCGGGACCTTCCCCATCCGCTGGACCAGTCGGACGGTGTTGCCGCCGTGGGTGATCACGACGTCCGCAGCCGAGAGGCGCCGCTGGGTCTCCTCGAAGCCGAGGAACGCCACGTGGGGGCAGGGCGGCTCGACCTCGGACGTGCCGCTCTGCACGAAGACGTCGTGGCGCTCGCAGACCTCCCCCAGAGCGGTCATCAGCCGGTCGAACGGCCACGGCCCCATGCCCACCGTGACGAAGACCGAGAGTCGGGGCGGGCGGCCCGCGGGCGCGGGGCGGCGGGGCTGGGTGGCGGCGGTCAATACAGCTCTCCCACGAACAGCGCACGGGGGTGGTCGGCGAGCATGCTGGTGTGCTGGACCAGGACGAGGTCGCCCGCCCGCGCGCACACCCGAGCGGCGATCCCGCTCCCGGCCATGACGTTGAGCGTCTCCACCCACCACGCCCCCAGCCCGAGCGACCGGGCCGCCAGGAAGTAGGGCACCGCCACGCCCGTGCCGGCCGAGACCACCAGCTCGATGCCGTCCCGGCGCAGCTGCCGCCGTGCGGCCGCGAAGGCGCGGGCCACGGCGAGCGGTTGCCTCGGCGTGAGCTCGTCGGTCCAGGTGACGTCCTGGCCCGCGAGGAGCTCCGCGGTGTCCGGCGCTGGCACGGCGGCCCAGCTGACCTCGTGCTGCGACCACCACGGGCGCAGCCCCATGAGGTCCAGCAGGACGCCGCCGCTGCTGGAGACCAGGAGGATCCGGCGTCCGGGCCCAGACACCACCGCAGGCTAGGCAGCCCGGACCCACCGGAGGCCCCGGCCCGGTGCCCACTCACCGGTATTGGGGATCGAGCGACGCCCGTACGCACGGCCGCCCGCCGAGGACCTTGACTGGCACGCCAGAGGACACCCCCGACCATGGGAGGCCGTCATCACCACCGTCCACGAGCCACTCGTCGTCGTCGGCGGCGCCGGGTTCGTCGGCTCCGCCACCGTCGAACGGTGCCGGGTCCGCGGACGCGACGTCGTGTCCGTCGACCGCGTCGCGAGCCGGCACAAGCCGCTCGACGGGGTGCTGTCGCTGCCCATCGACCTGCTGACCGACCCGCTGCCCGAGGTCCTCGAGGACCTCCCGAGGGGACCGGTCGCGTACCTGGCGGGAAACAGCGACCCGCGCAGCGTCCGGGGCTGGCAGCTGGTCCTCGACAATGCGCTCACGGCGGCGCGGGTGCTGCCCTCGCTGGCCGACCGCACCGTCACCCTCGTCTCGTCGGTCGAGGTGTACGGCACGGCCCCCGGACCACAGACCGAGAAGACGGTCCCGCAGCTGCCGCTCGACGACGCGACGCTCAGGGCGTGGAACGACGAGGCTGTCTCGCTGGGGGCCGGGCCGTGCCCCCCGTGGCGCGCCGAGGAGCTCTGTCGCCGCCTGGCCGACGCCGTCCCCGAGCCGAGGTGGATCTACGCCGTGGCCAAGCGGGCGCAGGAGCTTCTCGCCGCCGACCTGGTGCCGGCCGACCGGCTGTCGGTGGTGCGGGTGACCAACCTCTTCGGAGCCGGGCAGGACCGAGTCGTGGCCCGGTTGGCCCGTCGCGCCCTGGCCGGGCTCCCCCTGACCGTGACCCGCTCCCGCCGCACGTTCCTCGCCGTCGAGGACCTCGCGGACGCCCTCGCGGCCGGTCCACCACCAGGCGTGCTGAACGCCGGTGCGGGGTGCCTCGACCTGACCGAGCTGGCGACGATGGTGCTCGACCGGCTCGGGCTCGACCGACCGCTCCGGGTCGTCGACGCTCCTGCGAGCGACGCGGTGGGCGTCGTGGACTGCTCCCGCTTCCAGGAGTCGACCGGGCTCGACGACGCATCCCTGCGTGAGGCGATCGGGACGTTCGTGCTCCGGATCAGGGACGCGCAGGCACCGCCCCTGGGGCCGCCCATCCCGGTCGTCGTGCCGCCGCGGCCCGAGCGGCCCCAGCTCCTCGCCGACCGCATCCAGCGGAGCTTGTGGACCGGGGCGCTGAAGGACGGTCCGTGGACCGCGGGCGTGGCCCGCGAGCTCCACGAACGGCTCGAGCTCCCCGACGACCGCACCGTCCTCCTCACCTCGTCCGGGACCGCCGCCCTGAGGCTCGCGACGGTGGCCGTCGCGGGTCGGGCCCGCCCCGGCGACGTGGCCGTGCTCCCCTCGTTCACGTTCGCGGCGACGGGCGAGTACCTGGCTCAGCTCGGCTACCGCCTGCGCTTCTGCGACGTCCGGCCCGACACCTGGACCCTCGATCCGGACCGGCTGGCGGACGCGCTGGCCCCCGGGGACGTGCGGGTGGTGGTCGCCGTCGACGCGCTCGGCGGACCGGCCGACTACGACGCGGTCACCGCCGTGTGCCGACGGCACGGCGTGCCGCTGGTGGGCGACTCCGCGCCGTCCCTGGGCGGGACCTACCGGGGACGGCCCGTCGGGTCCCAGGCGGACGCGCACGCGTTCTCCATGAGCTTCGCCAAGGTGGTGTCGGCCGCCGGCAGCGGCGGCGCGGTGGTGCTGCCCCTCGACGCGGTCCAGCGCCTCCGGACCGACGTCGACTGGATCCGCTCGACGGTGATGGGCGAGGTCCACGCGGCGGCGGCGTACGACCTGGTCGAGCAGCTGGACGTGCTCGTGGCGCGGCGGCGGGCGGTGGCCGCCGTCTACGCCGAGCTCGAGACCGCGGACCGCCGGATCGTGCCGCAGCGGACCACCGGGGGCGGCGAGCACGCCTGGGTCCACTGGGTGGCGCGCTTCGAGGGTGTCGACCGCGACCGCTTGACCAAGAAGCTGGAGGCGCTCGGCATCGGCACCAAGCCCTACTACGCGCCCGTGCTGCACCGGCTGTCGTGGCCCGGTGCCGCGGAGGCGGGCACGGAGCTGCCGGTCACCGACACCCTGCACGACCAGGCGCTGGCGCTCCCGATGTCCTCCGAGCTCAGCGTCGGCGAGGCCGAGCGCGTCTTCTGGTCGGTCCTGTGCGCGCTCAACGAGCTGGGCGTCGACCCACGATGAGCAGCTGCTTGCCCGCGTCCGCCAGACCCGGTTCGGCGGCGAGCCGTCGCTCGACGTCCAGGGTGCCTGCGTAGTCGGACTCCAGCCGCCGCCGCAGACCGTCGCGTCCGTGGGCAGTGGCGCCCACGAGAAGGCCTGCGACCCGCACCACCTCGAGCCCCGCGTCGGCGCAGGCCGCGCGGAGCGTCGCCACGTCGAGCAGGTGCAGGTCGGCGTCGACGCCGTCCAGGGTCCAGACGCCACGGCGGGTGGACATGCGCAGCAGCGCCTCGTCGAGCCGGCCAGCCGCGACCAGCTCCAGCACCAGCGCGTGCAGGCTGTCGACCAGGACCGCCAGCACCCCACCGGGTCGCAGCCAGCCAGCCATCCGGGCCACCTGGTGGAGCGGGTCCTCGGTGTACTGCAGGGAGCCCATCGCCACGACCGCGTCGACGGAGCCGGGCCGCAGCTCGACGTCCTCCACCCGCTGCCGGAGCAGCGAGAACCGGTCCGACTCCCGCTGGCCCAATCGCCGGGCGGCCCGCTCGGCCATGCCGGGGGCCGGCTCGACGCCGGTGACGACGTACCCGGCGTCCCGCAGCCGTTCGGCCCAGCGCCCCACGCCGCAGCCGACGTCCACGACCTCGGCGGGCGGCGTCGGCAGGGCCGCCGTGCAGATCTCCCACGCCAGGTCGTCGTAGGCCCTCCGGTGCGGGACCGCGAAGTGCTCCTCGTATGCCGGCGCCAGCGAGTCGTACAGCGGGGCGCTGGACCTCATCACGCGGGGGCGGTGGCGAGCCGGCGCCTGCCCAGCCGCCACATGAGGTCGTCGACGTACGTCGTGGGCCGCCACGAGAGGTTCAACGCGTAGTTGCTGCCGCAGCCCACGCACTCCTTGCGGAAGAAGCGGGCGTGCTCGTCGCGATAGGCCTCGGCCCCGAGGATCTCCTTCAGGGGCACGTCGCGCACGTTCTGCTTCGCATCGTGTCCCCAGCAGCCGCCGAGCTCCCCCGTGGAGTGGACCATCACCTTCAGCTGGGACTCCGCACAGGGCAGGGCGCCCTGGAGGACGTCGTCGAAGTGGCGCTGCAGGTAGGCCAGCTCGGAGTAGCGCGGCAGGAAGCGGCGGTCGCGCCGCAGTCCTTCCTCGACCCGCGCCATCACCGCGGCGATGCGCGCGCCCTCCACGCGCGACTCGATGCTGACCTGACCGTCCCGGAACAGGAAGGTCCGGTCCGTGGCGACGTTGAGGTAGAGCTGGACGCGCAGCTGCTGCGCGAGCTGCATCATCTCCGGCAGGTCGTCCACGTTGGACCGCATCACGGTGAAGTTCATCCGGACCCGGAGACCGAGACGCTCGCGCTGCTCGAGCACGCTCTCGAGGTTCGCCACCGTCTTCGCGAAGGACCCCGGCACCCCGCGGACCCGCTCGTGGACCTCGGCGCTGGGGCCGTCCACGGAGATGTTGAAGCTGCGCACCCCGGCCTCGAGGACGGCCTCGCGTCGTCGTTCGTCGAGCAGCGTGGCGTTGGTGTTGACGTGCAGGTTGTGGATGCCCCGGCTCCGCGCGTGCGCCATCAGGCGGGGCGCGTCACTGCGCAGCAGCGGCTCGCCGCCGGTGAAGTTGGCCTTGACGATGCCGTAGTCGGCGAGCTGGTCGATGACGGTGCGCCACTCGTCCTCGGTCAGCTCGCCGCGGGTGACCTTGCGCCAGCAGGCGCAGCTGACGCACTTCAGGTTGCAGTTGTCGGTGAGGAACAGCTCGGCCACCAGCGGCCGGACCCGGAGGCGCGGCGCCACGTGCTCCTTGACCGCCAGCTGCGCGAAGAACCGCGCGAGGCGGACCTTGTCGCCCCAGCCCGTGACCGGGGCGCGACGCGGTGACTTCACGCCTCCACCTCCTGGTGAACAGACCACGGCCCCCGTCGGACCTCCACCCTCACCCAGGCGCCGGGCGCTGGCGCGGAGCGCGCAGCCTTTACCGAACTTTGACGAGTTCACCGCGCAAGACGGCACTTCCCGGACCGGCACGCGTTTGCTGGGGAGGTGGTGCGACGTGACTGCCCCCAGGGACCATGAGGGTCTTCGTGACCGGCGTGGCCGGTTTCCTGGGCAGCCACCTGGCCGAGCGGTTCCGCGACCTGGGGCACGAGGTCCGCGGCATCGACAACCTCGCGGGCGGCGAGGTGGGCAACGTCCCGGCCGGCGTCGAGTTCCGGCCCGTCGACTGCCTCGACCGCGCGTCGTACGTGGACTCGATGGCCGGGAGCGACGTCGTCTACCACTGCGCCGCAGCGGCCTACGACGGGCTCAGCCTGTTCTCGCCCTCCTACGTCTTCCTCAACACCGCGCAGGCCACCGTGGACGTGGCGAGCGCCGCGGTCGCGAGCGGCGTGCGCAGGTTCGTGCACTGCTCGTCGATGGCGAGGTACGGCGACGTGCCGTCGCCCTACACCGAGGACCAGGTCGTGGCGCCCGTCACGCCGTACGGGCACGCCAAGCGCGTCTCCGAGCTGGTGGTGGCGAACCTGTTCGACAGCCACGGCGGGGAGTGGGCGGTCGCCGTGCCGCACAACATCATCGGGCCGCGCCAGCGCTTCGACGACCCGTACCGCAACGTGGCCGCGATCATGGTCAACCGCATGCTCAAGGGGCTGCAGCCGGTCATCTACGGCGACGGCTCGCACCGGCGGTGCTTCAGCTTCGTCGACGACGTCATCTACTGCCTGGAGCAGATGGCCACCTCGCCCTCGGCCACCCGTGAGGTCATCAACATCGGCCCCGACGAGGGCACCGTCACGATCCTCGAGCTGGCCGAGGAGATCGCCGACCTGCTCGACTTCGGACTCGATCCGATCTTCCTGCCGGACCGGCCGGGCGAGGTCGAGACCGCCACCTGCAGCGCGGACAAGGCCCGCCGCCTGCTCGGCTACGAGACCAGGACGTCGCTGCGCGACGGCCTGGCCTCGATGGTCGAGTGGATCGAGCGCCGCGGCCCGCGGGACTTCGTCTACGACCGCGACCTCGAGATCGCCACCGCGAGCACCCCGCGGGCCTGGGTGGACAAGCTCATCTGAGCTGCCGGCCCTACGCCGTCCGCGCGACCAGCTCGTCCTCCCGCAGCAGCGGCAGGAGGTTGTCGCCGACCCGCGCGATCTCGGTGCGGTACGGCGTGTCCGAGAGCACGAAGTGGCTGACCCCGAGCTCCTGGTACTCGCGCAGCGCGGCCGCCACGTCCGCGGCCGAACCCACCAGCCACGTGGTGCCGGCCCCGCCGCCGCCGTACCGCCCGGGAGCGGTGTAGAGGCAGGTGTCGAGCACGTCGCCGCGCTCGGCCAGGTCGAGCAGCCGCTGCTGGCCGGTCGCCTTGAACCCGCTGCGCTGGAAGCGCTTCTGGAAGGTGCCGTCGGAGGCCTGCTGCTCGGCCATCTGGGCGACCTTCGCCTCCGCGTCACGCCACGCCTCGTCGGTGGTGTCGCGCACGAGGGTGGTGATGCGCAGCCCGAACTCCAGCGGCGGCAGGTCCCGCTCGAGCGACTGCTCGAGCCCCTTCAGCCGGGCGATCCGCTCGGCCACGCCGTCGAGCGGCTCGCCCCAGAACAGCTGGACGTCGGACTCGGTCGCCGACACCCGCTCGGCCGGCTCGGAGGCGCCGCCGAAGTAGAGCCGCGGGTGGATGCGGTCACCGTGCACCACCGGGCGCGGCGAGACCGTCGACTCGCGCACCGAGAAGTGCTCGCCCTCGAACGTGACCTCCTCCTCGGTCCAGAGCCGCCTGACCAGCCGCATGAACTCCTTGGTGCGCGCGTAGCGCTCGGCCTGGTCGCCCTCCACGTCGCCGTACTGGTGCAGGTTGTCCTGCCCGGAGACGATGTTGACCCGGACCCGGCCGCCCGACAGCTGGTCGAGGGTGGCCGCGGCCGAGGCGAAGTGGGCGGGTCGCCAGTAGCCCGGCCGGATCGCGATCAGGGGGTTGAAGGTCGTGGTCCGGGCCGCGATGGAGGCGGCCACGGTGAAGGTGTCCGGCCGGCCCCAGCTGGTGCCGAGCAGCGCGCCGGACCAGCCGTGGTCCTCCACCCGCTGGGCCAGGTCGACCTGGTAGTCGAGGGTGCCGTAGCCGTCGTCGACGGACCCCGTGTCACCGCGGTGGCCGGGCTCGACCGTGTTGGGCAGGTACCAAAGGAACTGCGAGCTCATGGACGAGCGCCTCCCGAGTGCGTCGTGATGGACGGCACGCCCCTGTGGCGAGCCGATTGGGTTAATGTCTACCATGTCAGTAGAGTTAGCCGTGTACAAACAATAGTTGCTTGACTGACTCACTCTCCTACTCGGGAAGGAACCCGATGACCTTGCGTCCTTCAGTTTTCGCACGCCTGAGGTCCTCCGCCGGACCCCGCCGAGCCGCCGTGGCTGCCGCCGTGGTGGCCCTCGGAATGGCCGGCCTGACTGCCTGTGACAGTGCATCGGGCGAGAACGGTCCGAAGCTGGCCGCCGATGCCACGCTGCCCGACAAGGTCCCCAGCGGCACCGTGCTGCGCGTCGGCGACCCGGCCACCCAGACCGCCATCGAGGCGGCCGGCCTCGACCAGGAGCTCGAGGACGAGGGCGTCGACATCGAGTGGGCCAACATCAGCGGTGGCCCCAAGACCCTCGACGCGTTCCGGGCCGACGCCATCGACGTCGGCTCGGCGCAGGACATCCCGCCGCTGTTCGCGCAGTGGACCGGCACCGACATCACCATCGTGGCCACCACCAGCCGCGTGGACGCGATCAACCACCCCGTCTACGCGCTGGGCGTGGCGCCGGGCGTCGACGTGACGTCGCTCGAGGACCTCAAGGGCAAGAAGATCGCCTACTCCCCGGGCCAGGCCCAGGGAGCGCTCGTGCTCCGGGCGCTCGACGCCGCCGGGCTCAGCCAGGACGACGTCGAGCTCGTCGAGATCCAGAGCGTCGACGACGTCTACGTCAACGTGCTCGGCAGCAAGGAGGTCGACGTCGCGCCGCTCGGCGGCACGCTGCTCACGTCGTACCTCGCCAAGTACGGCGACGACGGCGGCACGTCGATCCCGACCGGGATCCGCGACGACCAGAGCCTGCTCTACGCGCCGGTGGGGACCACCGAGGACCCCGGCAAGGCGGCCGCGCTGGCCAAGTACGTCGTGGTCTGGGCCAAGGCCAAGCAGTGGATCAACGAGCACCCCGAGGAGTACGCCCAGGCGTTCTACGTCGACCACGAGGGGCTGACCCTCGAGGATGGACTCGCACTGCTCCAGCAGCAGGGCCAGCTCGAGGTGCCGCTCGACTGGGACGAGACGATCGCCGCGCACCAGGCGACCGCCGACCTGCTCGCCAAGGAGCAGGACCACGACGAGCTCGACGTGGCCGGCCTCTACGACCGCCGCTACGAGAAGGTCATCGCCGACGGCCTGGGCGGTGGCTCCTGATGACCACGGTCCTCGAGCGGCCGACCACGGCCGGCGACGCACCGATGGTCGACAAGCGCGTCGTACGGCGCCGGCTTGGCCCGGGACGGCGCATCCCCTTCTCGCTCGCGATCGGCCCGATCCTGCTGGTCGGCCTGTGGTGGCTGCTCTCGGCCACCGGCGGGCTGGACCCGCGGACGCTGTCCGAGCCGTGGGTGGTCCTCGAGACCGCCCGCGACCTGATCGAGTCCGGTCGGCTGCAGGACGCCCTGCAGACCTCCGCGGTCCGGGCCTTCGCCGGGCTCGGGCTGGGCACCCTGATCGGTACCACCCTGGCCCTCGTGTCCGGGCTGAGCCGGGTCGGCGAGGCGGTGATCGACGGGCCGGTCCAGGTCAAGCGGGCGATCCCCACGCTGGCGCTGCTGCCGCTGCTGGTCCTGTGGCTGGGCATCTCCGAGGAGATGAAGATCATCACCATCGCGCTCGCGGTGATGCTCCCGGTCTACATCCACACCCACAACGGGCTGCGCAGCATCGACGGCCGGTACGCCGAACTGGCGGAGACCGTCGACATCGGCCGCCCGGAGTTCATCCGCGCGGTGGTGCTGCCGGGCGCGATGCCGGGCTTCCTGCTCGGCATGCGCTTCGCGGTCACCACCGCGCTGCTGTCGCTGGTCGTGGTCGAGCAGATCAACTCGACCAGCGGCATCGGCTACATGATCACCCTCGCTTCGCACTACGGGCAGACCGAGGTGATCGTGGTCGGCCTCGTCGTCTACGCCCTGCTCGGGCTGGCGGCCGACGGCTTCGTCCGACTCATCGAGAGGAAGGCACTGGCATGGCGACGCACGCTGGGCAGCTGACCCCCCGCACCGCCGTTCGGGTGCAGAACCTGCACCGCAGCTTCAGCCAGGCGGGCGGCGTTCTGAACGGGCTCGACCTGGACATCGCGCCGGGCGAGTTCGTGGCCCTCATCGGCCGCAGCGGCAGCGGCAAGAGCACGCTGCTGCGAGCCCTGGCCGGGCTCGACCGGGACGTGGCCGGGCACGGGTCCATCGACGTACCCGACCGGGTGTCGGTGGTCTTCCAGGACTCCCGGCTGCTGCCGTGGCGCCGGCTCCTCGACAACGTCACCTTCGGGCTGCGGGGCAAGGACGCCCGGCGGCGCGGCGAGCAGGCGCTGGCCGAGGTCGGCCTGGCCGGCCGCGAGAAGGCCTGGCCGCACGAGCTCTCGGGTGGTGAGCAGCAGCGGGCCGCCCTGGCCCGGTCGCTGGTCCGCGACCCCGAGCTCCTGCTGGCCGACGAGCCGTTCGGGGCGCTCGACGCCCTGACCCGGATCCGGATGCACATCCTGCTCAAGAAGCTGTGCGCCGCGCACCAGCCGTCGGTCCTGCTGGTCACCCACGACGTCGACGAGGCGATCGTGCTGGCCGACCGGGTCATCGTGCTGGTCGACGGCATCGTCTCCTCCGACATCCGGATCGACCTCGGCGAGCGCCGCTCCCCGGGTGACCCGCGCTTCGCCGCGCTCCGCAGCCGGCTGCTCGCCGAGCTCGGCGTGGAGGACGACCACGAGGCGCTCGAGACCGACGACACCCACGACACCCACACCAGGAAGGCCTCATGACGATCGACACCTCGAACTACCGGCTGCTCGGCACCACCGGGCTCAAGGTCAGCCCCCTGACCCTGGGCGCGATGATGTTCGGCAAGATCGGCAACCCCGACCACGACGACTCGGTCCGCATCATCCACCGGGCCCTCGACGCCGGCATCAACATCATCGACACCGCCGACGTCTACTCGCGCGGCGAGTCGGAGGAGATCGTCGGCAAGGCCCTCAAGGGCCGCCGCGACGACGTCATCGTGGCCACCAAGGTGCACGGCGCGATGTCCGACGCCGACCCCAACCAGCAGGGCAACTCGCGCCGCTGGGTGATCCGCGAGGTCGAGAACTCCCTGCGCCGGCTGGGCACCGACTACATCGACCTCTACCAGCTGCACCGGCCCCGGCCCGAGACCGACATCGACGACACCCTGTCGGCCCTCTCCGACCTGGTCCACCAGGGCAAGGTCCGCTACATCGGTACGACGACCTTCCTGCCCTCGCAGGTCGTGGAGGCGCAGTGGGTGGCCGAGCGGCGGCACCGCGAGCGGCCGGTGACCGAGCAGGCGCCGTACTCCATCCTGGTCCGCGAGGTGGAGCGCGACCTGCTGCCGACCGCGCAGAAGTACGGCCTCGGCGTGCTGCCGTGGAGCCCGCTGGCGGGCGGCTGGCTGTCGGGGCGGTACCGCCGAGGGGAGGCCTCGACGCACGAGTCGAGCCGCCTCCAGCGGCAGCCCGCCCGGCACGACCCCTCGCTGCCGGAGAACGCCGTCAAGCTCGAGAAGGTCCACCAGCTCCAGGAGCTGGCCGACCGGGCCGGGGTCTCCCTGGTCCACCTCGCGCTGGCGTTCGTGCTCGAGCACCCCGCGGTGACGTCCGCGATCATCGGTCCGCGCACCATGGAGCACCTCGAGTCGCAGCTCGACGTGGTGAAGGTGTCGCTGGCCAAGGACGTCCTCGACCGGATCGACGAGATCGTCCCGCCCGGCACGACCATCAACGAAGCAGACCGCGGCTACGCCCCGCCGGCCCTCGCCGACGTGGCCCTGCGCCGCCGCACCGCCTGAGGTTCACGCAACCTCGAGGCGGGCCGAGCCCGGCGTTCCCCTGCGGGAGCGCCGGGCTCGGCCGCATGCTGGGAGCATGACCACCACCACCCCCGCCGGCTGGTACCCGGATCCGGACGCGCCCGCCGAGGACCGCTACTGGGACGGCAGCGGCTGGACCGCGCACCGCAGTCCGCGGACCTGGGAGCCCGGCTCGGAGGTGCGGGGTGACAGCGGCCGGGCGACCACGGCCCTGGTCCTGGGCATCGTCTCGATCCTGTTCTGCGGTCTGTTCACCGGCATCCCGGCGATCGTCCTCGGCCGCCGCGCGCAGCGCGAGATCGACGCCTCGGAGGGCCGGCTCCGCGGCCGCAGCGTCGCCACCGCCGGCCTGGTCACGGGCGTGATCGGGACCCTGTGGTCGGCCTTCGTGACCGTGCTCGTCATCGGCGTCTTCGCCTTCGGCGGCACCGTGTCCGGCGTGTTCCAGGACTGCACCACCGTCACCACCAGCGACGGCGGCACGGCCTCCACCTGCTGACGAGGTCAGGCCCACGTCCTCCTGCGGGACTCGTCGAGGATCCGCCGGACCATCGGCGCGAAGAAGCTCAACGGCTCCGAGTCGTAGGCCGGGTCGAACGAGTTCTGGTCGTAGTTCTCGCAGAAGTCGACCGTGGCCTGGTAGTAGGGGTGGTCGCGCCACTGGTCGCGGGCGTTGCGGTCCTGGCCGGTGAGGTGGAAGTAGTAGTAGCCCTGGAAGACGCCGTGGTGCTTGACGATCCAGTAGTTCTTGTCGCTGACGTACGGACGGAGCACCGCGGCGGCCACCTCGGAGTGGTTCGCGGGCGCGAGGTGGTCGCCGATGTCGTGCAGCAGCACGCACACGACCGTCTCCTCGTCCTCCCCGGCGCGGTGCGCGCGGGTGGCGGCCTGGAGGCTGTGCTCGAGCCGGCTGACCTGGTAGCCGGCGGAGTCCTCCATGGTCCGGAGCCAGCCGAGCACGCGGTCGGGGAACGACTTCATCTCCTCGGCCTCGAGGCGGCCGAGGAGGGCGTAGTCCTCGGCCGTGCCGTCCTTCATCTGCGTGAACGAGACCACCTCGCTCACGCGTCACCTCCGGTCGCGGGGGCCGGCACGTGGCCGCCCATCAGCACGCGGCGCCGGGCCATCAGGTCGTCGTACTCCATGTAGACATCCTGCAGGTGCCGGTCGCCGCTGGCGGGGTCGAAGGCGAGCCGGCCGTGCATCACGCGGTGGCCGTGCACGGTGAGCAGGTCGCCGGACCGGGTCCTGAACGCCACCTTGTAGCGGTCGCTGTCGATCCGGCGTCCCAGGGCCCGGTACGCGCGGTAGAACGCGCCGACGTCCTCGAACGACGCGTGGAGCGGCTGGGCGAGCTGGTTGGAGAACCGGAAGGTGGTCACCCGCCCCTCGGTGTCGAGCTGGATGATCGGCGCGGTCGCGTAGGTGTCCTCGTCGGCCGAGAACAGCTGGAAGGTGACCGGGATCCGCGTCAGCACCTCGAAGGCCTCCGGGTCCTCGCGGCGCAGGTCGGCGACCACGGCCCACCCGTCGGTGACGGTGCTCTCTCCGCCCGTGGCCTCGTTGACGAGGAAGTGGAGCAGCTGGATGCTCGGCGGCCAGTGGTAGCTCGGCAGGTCGGTGTGCGGCTTCAGCTCGAACGAGGTGTGCGCGACGTTGTAGCCGAGCGGGTCGTGCCGGACGTTGTGGACCCGCTCGAACGCCGTCTCGCGGACGTGCCCGATCGTCTCGGCGAACCGCTCCACCTCGCCCTCCCGGGACGGGGTCCCGCGGACCACGGCGACGCCGCGGTCGCGGACCGCGTGCAGGTAGGCGAGCTGGCCCGCGGTCGTGCCCACCACGTCGGCGTGGTCGAACGTCGGCACCTCGGCCAGACCGGCGGCGTCCCAGAGGAGCGGTTCGGACCGGCTCCGTGGGCCCGAGGAGTAGTCGTGCTCGAGCAGCCACGCCACCGAGAACCGGGTGTGGTGACCGTCGTTCCAGTCGATGTCCAGGGCCGAGCCGTCCGGGTCCACGTCGACGCCCACGGGCGCGATGTCGTCCTGGATGGTGGGGGTGAACAGCCGCCGCTCGCCGGACTGCGCGACCCGGCACTCACCGCAGCCGCAGTTGTCGCGCAGCCAGACGTGGTGGAACGCGGACGTCCCCGCGGCGTGCCGGAGCGCGAGGTGGTCGTCGTACGTCTCGACCGTGGGTCGCCCCGGCGCCGTGGCCGCGGGGTGTCTCGCTACCTGCGACATGTTCGCCTCCGGGGACTGGGG
Organism: uncultured Actinomycetota bacterium; assembly: GCA_963791175.1. Taxonomy (GTDB): domain Bacteria; phylum Actinomycetota; class Actinomycetes; order Propionibacteriales; family Nocardioidaceae; genus Nocardioides. Next base: position 1,069,412 of record CAWBRC010000001.1, on the reverse strand, counting down.
ACCGCGACACCGAGCCGAGACGCCCCAGTCTCGGGGCCGCACGCGCACCTGGCAACGGGGCCCGGCCGTGGCCGCGAGATCTGGCTGCCGCGTCCCGGGCATGGCACACCGGACGCCGTCGGTCCGCGTCAGAGCTCCAGCCAGGCGGAGACCCTGGTGCCTCGCGTCCGGTCGACGGTCCACGAGGAGCTCAGTGCGGCGACCATCGCGAGCCCGCGCCCTCCGGCTCGATCCTCGGTGGGCGGTAGCGCGGCGACAGTGCCCGCGCGGCCCGCGTCGCGGACGCTGATGACGAGGTGGTCCTCGGTGAGCTTCCCCGAGACGTCGATCCGGTGGTGCCCGTCGGGGAGGCCGTGGGTCAACCCGTTGATCACGAGCTCGTGCACCACGAGCTCTCCGGAGTCGACCACCTGGTTCGACGAGTTGCCCGATCTGTGGAGGAGGTCGCGCACCAGGCGACGGGCCACGCCCGGTGCCGTGGAGTCGTACGGCAGTCGCTCGTCGAAGGACAACGAGGTGCCCGCTTCCGGCTCGCTCACGCTCTGCCCTTCGTCGGGAACCGTGACCACCCGGTACCCGATGACTCGTGCTCGACCCCTCGAGGTGGGACCGGGTTGGCGCTGCGTGCTCTACTTCACGTACCGACCGCTGCCTCGGCCTTCGGGGGATCGCCGAGGTGCGATGGGGGGCCGTCATTCCGGCCGACTCGGAACGATCGCGTCGGGGGGCGTCCGGGTGGCGTGACCACAAGGACACAGTCGCTCGCTCAGAGCGGACGCCCTCCGCGAGCAGCGGAGGGCGTTCGTCGTGGTCCGCGGTGTCCCACAGCCCCGAGCGCAGGCCCGAGCGCAGTTGGAGGTGACGCGTAGCGTGGAGAGCAACCAGCTTCCGAGTCGGGCTCGCCGAGCTCGCGAGGGCAGCGCGAAGGGTGGACGTCATGACGACGTCACCGGGTTCCTCGACCGCCTCTGACGCGGTACCAGCCAGAGTTCCACTACGCCTCGAGCTGCGGCCGGCCGGCGCCGCCGGGTCCGTGGACGGGGGGTGGTGGCCACAGTCGCGTGACCTCCAGGTCGAGGCGGCAGATCTCGTGGACCACTTCCCCACCGAGGCGGGTCGCATCAACAGGCTGTTGTTCTCCCGCCCCGACTGGGACGACGGCGTGGTGGACGGCCGCGGCCTCCGTCGCATCAAAGCCGCGCGCGGGCCGGTCAAGGTCGGTTCGTTCCCCCGCGATGACACCCACCAGATGATCCTGGCCATGGCCTCGGGCCGGCAGCTGCGGCTCCTCGTGGTGCCGTCGAACGCCGACGACGCCGAGGCGCACCAGCTGCTCAAGACGTCGTCCGAGGAGGCGCCGTCCGGGCGGGCGAGCGCCGTCGACCCGACCTGAGCGATGGCCGCCTACCTGATGCTGTTCGGCGTGGGCTGGACGCAGCGGTGGCGCCTGGTCGACGGTAGTGAGACGACGCTCACCCACGAACTGGATCGACTGGGACACGACGACGTGGGTCACCTGCGCGTGATCGACCCGGGCACCGACGCAGAGACCACGTTGGTCGTGGCCTGGCGCCACGTCGTCTCGGCGGTGATCCTCGGCGCCGAGACAGAGCACGTCGACGAGACCGCACCGGGTCAGTATCCGTAGGGCGCGGTGTGTGCGGCGCGTCGATCTCCGCGTCCGTCTGCACCACGGTCATCAGTCCGGCCCGGTCGACGGGGCGTGGTGGCCGCAGTCCCGCGACCTGCGGGCCGAGGCCGTCGACCTCGCCGAGAACCTCCCGCACCCTCTCGGCCGGATTCGAACCGGGGCTACCGCCTTGAGAGAGCGATTGACGGGTCGTCGGGCGACATTGAAAATCACTGAAACCGCAGGTCAGAGCCACAGTCGGCGACGGGCTGGGTTGGCTGTCATGCTGCTTCTGGACCTCGTGCTTCCCCAGTGTTGCCTGAGAGCATCAACCGAGACCGGCTAGCTCAACCGGCTTCTGTCGTGCATGGGTTGCCCGCCCGAGATCGTCGACGACCGGCCGTCCCCATGCTCACGCGGTCCGGACGGCACTGGTGGCAGTTGCGCCGCAGGTGTTGGCCCTGAACGCGGCCGACGTGGCGGCTCGCCCCGGCAGGTGCCGCCGGTCACCGCCGCGGTTGAATGCAAGGAGTCGACCGTGCTCCGATCCGCCGCCTCGAAGGCTAGGTCGAGGCCTTGTACTACGTCGAGCGAGCGCCTGGATCAGCCGAAACGGGTGGATCCGGCCTGGGCGAGAGGCGTGCGGGCTCGGGCATGCCCTCCTCGGGCAGCAGCGTCTTCTGATCGAGCATGTAGAGGAGCACGAAGGCGGGCCCTACGAGGACAACGGCAAGGCACGTGGCGACCAGCACGGCTGTGACGGTGCCCGATGGCGCGGCTGCCGCAGAGACCGTCAGGGACTCGGGAAGCAGGTAGTCCCACTGCGCCACGCCCCAGGCCAGCATGACGCTGGCGACCGCCCCGACGGCGCCCAGGCGCGCGCCGTGCCGCGCTTTCCGGGTGAGCAGCGCGAGGGCCGCCAGGCCGCAGACGGCGGAGAGGATCACCAGCGGCAGGGCTCGTGAGGTGAGTCCCTCGAAGAGGTACTCCGCGTCGTTGGACAGCACGAAGATCCCGCCCGCCGACACCAGGCCGGCGGCCACCGCGGCTGCGTTCGCCCGACGTCGGAAGTAGCCCACCATCGCCTCGTCGGAGAGCCGACGGGCGTCGGTGACCAGGAAGAACGCGGCGAGGTAGGCCGTCGCGCACACGGCGAGCACCCCGCCAACGACCGAGGTGGGGTTGACCCAGCTGCCCCAAGGGTCACCTGCCTTGCCTCCGGCCGGGACCCGACCGGAGGCGATGCCGCCGACGACCGCGCCGAAGCAGTAGGGGACCAGGACCGAGGAGATCGCGAAGACTGCACCGAAGTTGCGCCGGTCACGGGTGCGGAGCACCGCCTTGCGGAACGCGAAGCTCGCCCCTCGCAGCACGATGCCGAGCGCGGCGAGCGTCAGCGGGACAAAGAGGGTCAGCGTGATCGAGGCGTAGGCCTCGGGGAAGCAGGTCCACAGCACCACGAAGATGAAGATCAGCCACACGTGGTTGGCCTCCCACACGGGGGCGATGGCGTGGTCGATGACCTCACGGGGCCGTTCGCCGCGCTTGGTGCCGCCCGCCACGAGATCCCAGAAGCCGGCACCGAAGTCGGCACCGCCGAAGATCGCGTAGGTGGTGATCGCCGCGAAGAGGATGACGGCGGCAGTGGTGGCCATCAGCGGAGCACCGCCCGGTCGTCCTCGGACCCGGACGAGATGTCCAGCTCGCTCGGCCCGTAGGGGACGTCGGCGTCGTCGACACCGCTGCCCTCGCGGAACCTGCGGCTCATCATGCGCAGCACCAGGATCGTCGTCACGCCGAGTCCGAGGTAGAGGAGCAGCACGCCGATGAAAGTGATCCAGATGCCGGTGTTCGCGGTGGCGGCGTCCTCGACCTTCATCTTCTCGTAGACGATCCAGGGCTGGCGCCCGACCTCGCTGACGGTCCATCCCGCCTCCAGGGTGACCACGGCCAGCACCCCGGTGGTGGCGGAGATCCGGAGGAACCACCTGCTCTTGGGCATGTCTCTTCGGAAGATCCACGACGCCCACCACCACAGGGTGAGCAGGAACAGCAGCGTGCCCAGGCCGACCATCAGGTCCCAGGCGAGGTGGGTGACGTTGACCTCGTGGTTGGTCGGACGATCGGCGGCAGGCGTCTCGTCGAGTCCCTGGATGACCGTGGAGGTCCCAGTGCCGGGATCGGACAGGATCGAGGCGAGCCCTGGGATCGGCAGGCCGCCGACCACCTCACCCTTCGAGTTGAGGTGCCCGAACAGCACCTCAGGCACGTCGCTGCTGGTCTTCGGCACCATCTCGATCGCGGCGAACTTGGTGGGCTGCTCCTGGTAGACCCAGCGCGCCAGCGCGTCGCCCACGCCCATCTGGATCGGTGTCGCGATCGCCGCGACGGTGAACCCGATGACGAAGCCCATCCGGTGGTATCGATCGGTGCGCCCGCGGAGCATGCCAGCGGCGTAGACGGACGCGATCATGAAGCCGCCGACGACGTACGCCGCCACGACCATGTGGGCCGCCATCAGCGGCATGGCGTCGTTGAAGATGACGCCCATGGGGTCGACGTCGGTCACCTTGCCGGACGAGTCGAGGGTGACGCCCTGGGGAGAGTTCATCCAGGCGTTGGCTGCCACCACCGAGATGCTGCCGAAGATACCGGCGATCGCGATAGGCACGCCGGTCCAGAAGTGGGTCCAGGGCTTCAGCCGGCGCCACCCGAAGATGTAGATCGAGATGAAGACGGCCTCGGTGAAGAAGAAGATGCCCTCGAAGGCGAACGGGACCCCGAATGCCGCGCCCCACTGGCCCATGAACTTGGGCCACAGCAGGCCGAACTCGAAGGAGAGCACGGTGCCGGTCACGGCTCCGACGGCGAAGGTGACCGCCATGTACTTCGACCAGCGCTGCGCCAGCAGCATCGCGTCCTGGTCGTCGCGCTTGATGCCGCGGTAGTTGGCGATCAGCGTCATCACCGACCATGACACCCCCAGCGGCACCAGGATGATGTGGAACGCGAGGGTGAAGGCCATCTGGGACCGCGCCCACGGCACCGGATCCACGGCGAGGGCCACGCTCGACAGGACACCCGGAAGGGCATCGATCACCATGGTCATCCCTCGTCCGACGCGGTCGCGTCACCGGCATCGTCGTGCTGCTCGAACGCCGCGACGACACCCTCGATGTCGCCGCCGCCCGCCTGGTCGAGGGCGACCCGACCGACCGTCTGACGCACGGTGATGGTGCGTTCAGCGCGTCCACCGGCCGCGAACGTCCCGGTCCAGTGGAACATCGCGGAGAGCCGGTTCTTGAAGCCGGTCAGGAACGTGATGTGCACCAGGAGCCACATCAACCACCCGAGGAACCCGGACAGCCGGACCTGCCGGAAGCTGACCACGGCGTGGAAGCGGGAGATGGTCGCCATGCTGCCGAGGTCCCGGTAGGTGAACTTCGCCGCTTCCTTGCCGTGCAGCCGGCGCTTGATCGTGTTGGCGGCGTGGATCCCCGACTGCATCGCCACCTCGGCGACCCCCGGGAGGTCGTCGAGCGCCATCATGTCTCCGATCGCGAAGACCTCGGGGTGGCCGGGCAGGGTGCAGTCCTCGAGCACGGCGATCCTGCCTGCACGGTCGCAGGTCGCCCCGCTGGCCTCGGCGAGCAGGCCAGCCAGGGGCGAGGCCTGCACACCGGCGGCCCAGATCTTCGTCCGGCAGACGATCCGCTCGGTCGACCCGTCCGCGACGCGAACGTCGACTCCGAACGGGTCCACTGCCGGTGACGATCGAACCGGTCCGGATCGTCACCCCGAGCCGGCGTAGCTCGCTCGCCGCCTTCTCCGAGAGACGGTCGCCGAACATCGCGAGGATCTCCCTGCCGCCGTCGACCAGCAGCGACCTTGGCCTCGGCCGGGTCGATCCGACGGAAGTTGCCCTTGAGGCCCGTGCGAGACAGCTCCGCGATCTGCCCGGCGACCTCGACCCCGGTCGGACCACCGCCAACCACCACGAAGGTGAGCCACGAGCGACGCGCCTCCGGGTCCACCTCGTTCTCCGCCATCTCGAAGGCACCGAAGATCCGGCCGCGCAGCTCCAAGGCGTCATCGATCGTCTTCATGCCCGGCGCGAAACGAGCGAACTCGTCGTGCCCGAAGTACGACTGCGCCGCTCCCGCGGCGACGACCAGGCTGTCGTACTCATAGGTGCGCACGCTGTCGTCGGGGCGCCTGGCGGTCACGGTCCGGGCAGTCAGGTCGAAGCCGTGCACCGTGGCCATCTCCACGGTCACGTTCGAGTGTCGCCGCAGGATGTCCCGGATCGGCGGCGCCACCTCCCCCGCCGACAGGATGCCGGTCGCCAGCTGGTAGAGCAGCGGCTGGAAGAGGTGGTAGTTCCTGGCGTCGACGAGCGTGACCTCGACGGGTGCCCGACGCAGGAACTTCGCCGCGAACAGCCCGCCGAAGCCGCCTCCGACGATGACAACCCGGTGAACCGCAGTGTCGGCCATCGCGCAGCGGTCTCAGCCGAGGCGTTCGGTCAGGTGGTCGCCGACCCGTAGGGCGTTGGCGATGGCGGTCAGCGACGGGTTCACGGCTCCGATGCTGGGGAAGAAGCTGGTGTCCACCACGTAGAGGTTGTCCACGTCGTGGGCCTTGCAGTTCACGTCGAGAGCGCTCGACGCGGGGTCGCGGCCGAACCTGACCGTTCCGGCCTGGTGGGCGGTCGCGCCGATGGGCATGCTCTTGTGCAGGTACAGGCTGCGGTCCAGCAGGTGGTGCTTGTGCATCCCCAGGTGGTCGAGCATGCCGTCGAGCTTGTGGCGCAGGCGCTTGACCCCTTCGACGTTGTTCTGCTCATCGATGCTGAGGTGGATCGCTCCGTCGCGGTCCACGGTCACCCGGTTGGTCGGCCTGCGGCAGGTCCTCCCCGCAGAGCCAGAAGTCGACGGCGTGGTGTGCCAGCACCTCGAACGGCAGGTCCGGAGACAGCCGACCCGCCCACCGGGGCGCTTGCGCGTGGATCTCCGCGTCGTCGGACTTGCCCAGCATCTGCATGCCGCCGAGGGGGAAGTCCCAGTCGTCGGCGCCCAGGTACCAGTCGTTCATGGCCAGCGTCTTCTGGAACCGGGTGGGGTTGGGCTCCCGCGAGACGGCCATCAGGGCGATGTTGTTGTGCCGCATGTAGTGCCGGCCGACCACGCCCGAGCTGTTCGCCAGCCCGTCCGGGTGGCGATCACCGACAGACCTCAGCAGCAGTGCGGCGGAGTTCACCGCGCCGCAAGCGACGACCACGATGTCGCCGGTGAACGTGGTGGTCGATCCGTCGTCCAGGGCCGTCACGACCCCGGTGACGGTGCGCCCGGAGGCGTCGGTCTCGAGGCGCTGCACGTGGGCGCCGGTCACGAGAGTGACGTTGTCCTGGGACAGCACCGGATCCACGCAGATGACCTGCGCGTCCGACTTCGCATCGAGCACGCACGGGAAGCCGTCGAGGCGGTCGCAGCGGATGCAGGCGCTCGCCCGGCTGGGCTGGCCAGGCTGCTGCCTCGTCGAGGTTGACCCCGACCGGCAGGTGGAACGGGTGGAGCCCGAGCTTCTCCAGGTCGTCGCTCAGCTGCTGGATGCGAGGCTCGTGGGACACGGGCGGATAGGCGTACTGCGCGCTGGCGTGGCCTTCGCTCGGGTCCTCGCCGTGGTCGCCGTGCACCAGGTAGAGGTGCTCGGCCTGGGTGTAGTAGGGCTCGAGCTCGTCGTAGGAGATGGGCCAGGCCGGGGAGATGCCGCCGTGGTGACGCAGCTCGCCGAAGTCCTCCGGTCGCAGCCGGAACAGTGCCGCCCCGTAGAACTTGGTGTTGCCGCCGACGTAGTAGTTGACCTCGGGCTGGAAGTCGCGGCCGTGCCCGTCGTACCAGACCTCTGGCGCGAGGTACTTGCCTCGGACGAACACCGCCTGGGTCGTCCCAGTTGTCGCGCTCCCTGGGCAGGAAGTCCCCTCGTTCCAGCCAGAGCACCTTCGCGCCGCTCGTGGCGAGCCGGTGCCCGAGGGTCCCCCCTCCGGCTCCCGTCCCGATGATCACGACGTCGTAGTGCTGGTCATCTGTCATGGCTGAACCCCTCGTCGGCGCGCAGGCGAACACTCCTACTCGAAGATCGCCCACCGACGCGCGTTCGTCCTCACCCGATCTGGAGGATGCCCGCCGCGGACGAAGGGCGGATCGTCCGGATCGGTGGAGGCAGGGCTGCGATCGTAGGTGTTGCCGGCGCACCACGTGACGGTGTTCGTCGACGCAGAGCTGAGGAGAATGACGGTGGCACAGACGCAGAGCTCCGATCAGCGCCCGGCGGACGTCCTCGTGGTCTTCGGGATCACCGGCGACCTGGCGAAGGTGATGACGTTCCGGTCGTTGTACCGTCTGGAGGCCCGCGGCTTGCTGGACTGTCCGGTCGTGGGTGTCGCCGTCGACGACTGGACGCAGGACCAGCTCGTGGCAGCGCGCCCGCGAGTCGATCGAGGGCACGGGCGAGGCCATCGACCCAGACGTGTTCGACCGGTTCACCGCACGGCTGTCGTACGTGCACGGCGACTTCACCGACCCGGACACCTACCAGCGGGTCGCCGACGCGATCAAGGGCGCCGAGTGCCCTGTGTTCTACCTGGAGATACCGCCGTTCCTCTTCGGGAGGGTCGTGCACGGCTTGGCCGAGGCTGATCTGACCGGATCGGCTCGCGTGGTCGTGGAGAAGCCGTTCGGGCACGACCAGATCTCCGCCGGCGAGCTGGCGGGCGAGCTGCACCAGTACATCGACGAGTCCCAGCTGTTCCGGATCGACCACTACCTCGGGAAGATGGGGATCGACGAGATCCTGCACCTGCGGTTCGCGAACTCGATCCTCGAGCCGGTGTGGAACCGCAACTACGTCTCGTGCGTGCAGATCAACATGTCCGAGGACTTCGGGGTCGAGGACCGGGGCCACTTCTACGACCCCGTCGGTGCGATGCGCGACGTCGTGGTCAACCACTTGATGCAGGTCGTGTCCGCGGCCGCGATGGAGGCGCCGTCTCGCGGCGACCTGAAGACGATCAAGGATGCCCAGGTCGCCCTGTTCAACGCGGTCGTCGAGGCGGACCCGGCTCACTACGTGCGGGGCCAGTACGACGGGTACCTCGACATCGACGGCGTGGCCCCGGACTCGGCGACGGAGACCTACGCCGCGATGCGGCTCGAGATCGAGAACTGGCGGTGGTCGGGCGTCCCGTTCTTCATCCGAACCGGGAAGCGGCTCCCGGTCACACAGACGGAGCTGCGACTCATCTTCAAGCGTCCACCACCCTTGGGCTTCGGGGTGATGGGGCCGCAGACCGAAGCGAACCAGGTCGTCGTCAAGCTGGATCCGACGACCGGGATCAGGGTGATCCTGGACGCACGACGAACTGACATCTCGGCGGTCGGGAGGATCGACCTGGACATGGAGTTCGCCGAGCAGGGCGGTGAGGGCGCCACGCCGTACGAGGTGCTCCTGCACGCTGCCCTGCGCGGGGACAGCACCCGGTTCACCCGGCAGGACGGGGTGGAGGAGACCTGGCGCGTCATGCAGCCGTTGCTCGACGCGCCACCTCCGGTCCACCCGTACGCCCCGGGGTCCTGGGGGCCGGCGGAAGCCGATCGGCTGACGGCGGAGCACGGCGGGTGGCACAGCCCGTGGAGCGCGTGATGAGCGACGAGATGCCCCAGAGCGCTGCGGCGCCCTCCCCGTTCCCGCCGATTGCCGACTACGCGTTCCTGTCCAACTGCCACACCGGTGCCCTGATCGCGCCGGACGGTGGGATCGGCTGGCTCTGTCTCCCCAGCTTCGACTCGCCCAGTGTGTTCGGCACCTTGCTCGACCGGCAGGCCGGTCACTTCAGGCTCGGGCCGTTCGGGATCAACCACCCGACCTCGCGGGTCTACGAGCCCGGCTCGAACGTGCTCTGCGACGACGTGGAAGACCCCGTCGGGCTGGGTCCTGGTCCGCGACGCGCTGACGATGGGTCCGCGGGGGTCCGAGGACGTGGTGACGCCGCACACCCGGCCTCCGGCCGACGACGACGCCGACCACCTGCTGGTGCGAACGGTCCGCTGCTTGGAGGGCAGCGTCGAGATCGATCTCGTGTGCGAGCCGGCCTTCGACTACGGCCGGACGTCCGCGGACTGGACGCTGGTCGACGGCGGGCGGCATGCCGCCGACGCGAACGGCGGGTGGACAGACCATGCGGCTGCAGACCGACCTCGCACTCGGCGTGGAGGGCAATCGGGTCCGGGCCCGGCACGTGCTCTCCGCCGGCGAGGAGTGCTTCTGCGCCCTGTCGTGGGCCGAGGGGCTGGCCGCGCCGGTCGATGTCGACGAGGCGAGTGCCCGGCTGGACGCCACCACGCGGTTCTGGCGTGCGTGGCTGGGACGGGCGCGGATGCCCGACCACCGCTGGCGCGACCCGATCCAGCGCTCGGCCCTGACCATCAAGGGCCTCACCTACATGCCGACCGGGGCCACCGTGGCGGCGCTCACGACCTCGCTGCCCGAGACGCCCGGCGGCGAGCGGAACTGGGACTACCGCTACACCTGGATGCGCGACTCCACGTTCACCTTGCAGGCGCTGCACTTCCTGGACCTGGACTGGGAAGCCGACGAGTTCATGCAGTTCGTCGCCGACCTCGAGCCGACCGAGACAGGTGCGCTGCAGATCATGTACGGGATCGACGGCCGGCGCGACCTGACGGAGTCCACCCGCGATGATCTGTCCGGCTACGCCGGTGCCCGACCGGTGCGGATCGGCAACGGCGCGTTCGACCAGCGCCAGAACGACGTGTTCGGCGCCGTCCTGGACTCCGTCCTCCTGCACACGCGACGCAGCCAACGCCTACCTCGGCGGCTGTGGCCCATCGTCCAGACGCAGGCCCGGTGCGCCAGCGAGGTGTGGCGCGAACCCGACCAGGGAATCTGGGAGGCCCGCGGCAAGCCCCAACACTACGTCTCGTCCAAGCTGATGGGGTGGGTCGCCCTGGACCGTGCGTCGAAGCTGGCGGAGATCCGCGGCGACGTGGAGCTCACGGCGGCGTGGCGAGACACCGCCGACGAGATCAAGGCCGACATCCTGGCCAACGGCGTCGACGATCGGGGCGTCCTGCGCCAGCACTACGAGACGGACGCGCTCGACGCCTCCACGTTGCTGGCAGCTCTCTTCGGCTTCCTTCCTGCGACGGACGAGCGACTCCGCGCCAGCGTGCTCGCGATCGCCGACGAGCTGACCGAGAACGGCTTCGTGCTCCGCTACCGCACCGACGAGACCGATGACGGGCTGTCCGGCAAGGAAGGGACGTTCCTCATCTGTTCGTTCTGGCTGGTGTCCGCGCTGTCGATCATCGGCGAGGAGCAACGGGCCCAGGACCTGATGGAGCGCCTGCTCCGGATCGCCTCACCGCTCGGGCTCTTCGCCGAGGAGTTCGACGTCGAGACGGGTCGACACCTCGGGAACTTCCCGCAGGCGTTCTCACACCTCGCTCTCATCGAGGCAGCGGGACGCATCATCGCCGCCGAGCACATGCGTGAGCTCTCATGAGGTGTCGGCCGCCCACACGGGAGTAGCGTCACAACGACGTCCCATGCCCGCGTCGCGACTGTCCGGGAGGTACCGATGCCTGATAGCCCGGCGGCGGCAGGCATCGAGTCCACGAGCGCCCCCGCGCGGGCACCCCTCGTGCTCGGGACCCTGATCCTGGTCTCCGGCGTCGCCAACCTCAACCTGTCGGTGGCCAATGTCGCCCTGCCGTCGATCGGCGACGCCTTCGACTCCTCCCAAACCACGCTCAACCTGATCGCGGTCGGCTACTCCTTGGGTCTCGCCGGCTCCGTCCTCTACCTCGGGGCCGTGGGCGACAGGTACGGCCGCAAGCTGCTGATGATGCTCGGCACCCTGCTGTCGGTGCCCGCCTGCCTGCTCGCTGCCTACGCCCCGTCGGACGAGGTGCTGGTGGTTGCCCGGATCTTCGGTGGGTTCGCTGCCGGCATGGCCTACCCGACCACCTTGGCCCTGATCACCGCTCTGTGGTCCGGGCCCGGGCGGACCAAGTCGATCGCGCGAGAAATGACAGAGCGGCGGCGTGCTCTGCACGACGCCGCTCGACCGGTGGAACTCCGTACCCCCGACCGGATTCGAACCGGCGCTACCGCCTTGAGAGGGCGGCGTGCTAGGCCGCTACACAACGGGGGCGCAACCTGCGGAACTCTACTGGAGGTCCCTCAGACGCATGAAATCGCGGCGCTCTGCTGATCGACAGGGACCGCGACCTCGCTGGGATACTAGGACTCGAACCTAGACTAACTGGACCAGAACCAGTCGTGCTGCCAATTACACCATATCCCACTGTCTTACTGGTGTTCGGCCCGGTCTCCGCGAGATCGTTCCACGGGCACCGGGCCGGAGAGAAACCTTACACGCGCGGCTCCGAGCCCTCCAAAACGTTCGGATCCCTGCCCACGGTGGTGGCGATCCCCATCCGGCGGGCCACCCAGATCGCGAGCGCCAGGTAGACCAGGGACTGGGTCAGCGTGACGGGGATGTTCCACCAGCTGCCGCCGGTCGGGTTCAGGGCCGAGCTCATGTCGCTGAAGGCCAGGGCCAGGCCGAAGGCCAGGAAGTTGTTCAGCACGTGCATCGCGATGCCGGCCTCCAGCCCGCCGGTGGCGATGACCAGGATGCCGGCGACCAGCCCGAAGGCGAACCGGTCGAAGAAGATCGGCAGGTCCTGGGCGCCGTGGGCCAGCGCGAACAGCAGCGCCGGCAGGAGGATCGCAGCGGCCCGGCTGCGGAACAGCCCGCCGAAGGCCTGGGTGAGGTAGCCGCGGAAGGCGTACTCCTCCCCCGCCGCCTGCAGCGGGGTGAGGAAGACGATGACGAGCAGGAAGTTCCGGATCTCGGTGCTCCACGCGTTGACCGAGCTGTTCATGTCGGTGCCCTCACCCTGGGCCGGCAGGAACGACGACACGACCAGCGTCGCGGCGAGGGCGACCACCGACAGCCCGAGGCAGACCAGCAGCCACTTCCAGCGCATCCGACCGGTCACCGAGGCCACCCAGCCCGGCCGCAGCCGGTGCAGCAGCAGGGAGATCACGATCACCACGGGGATCGCGGCGGCCAGGGAGAGGTTGAGGTAGGCCAGGCCGCCGGGCGTGACGTGGTCGGTGTCGAGGACCCGCTGCACGTCGTCCTGCACGTCGTCGGACCCGGTCAGCAGGAAGACGACGGTCAGCGCCACGATGAGACCGACCTGGACGACGATCAGCATCATCACGACCAGCGACAGGATCCCGACCAGCGGGCGCCACCAGCCCTCGCGCCCCCAGAGGCCGACGGTCCGCTGGATGAGGTGGTACTCGGCGCGTTCCATCGGGCGTCCGTCAGGCCAGTGCCGCAGCGAGCCGGGCCAGCGAACGCTCGCGGCCGAGCAGCTCCAGCGACTCGAACAGCGGCGGCGACACCTTGCGGCCGGTCACCGCGATCCGGACCGGCCCGAAGGCGACCCGCGGCTTGAGGGCCAGGCCCTCGATGAGCGCGTCGCGCAGGGCCGCCTCGATGTCGGCGGTCGACCAGGACTCCAGCGGCTCCAGCGCGTCCCGCGCCGCGCGTACGACGTCACGGCCGGCGTCGTCGAGCTCGTCGACCCGCTCGACCTCCTCGGCGAACAGGAAGCCCAGCATCGGGGCCGCCTCGGTGAGCTTGTTCATCCGCTCGGCGACCAGGGGCATCGCCTGCTCCAGCAGCTGGCTGTCGGCCTCCGAGATCGGGTCGCCGACCACGCCGGCCTCGCGCAGGAACGGCAGCACCCGGTGGGTCAGCTCGTCGAGCGAGAGCATCCGCATGTGGTCGGCGTTGATCGCCTCGGCCTTCTTCATGTCGAAGCGGGCCGGGTTGGGGTTCACGTCCTTGATGTCGAAGGCCTCGACCATCTCCTCGAGGGTGAAGACGTCGCGGTCCGCGGCGATCGACCAGCCGAGCAGCGCCAGGTAGTTGATCAGCCCCTCGGGCAGGAACCCGCTGTCGCGGTACATGAACAGGTGCGACTCGGGGTCGCGCTTGGACAGCTTCTTGTTGCCCTCGCCCATGACGAACGGCAGGTGCCCGAACTCCGGCACCACCTCGGAGATCCCGAGCTCGACCAGCGCGCGGTGCAGCGGGATCTGCCGCGGCGTGCTCGAGAGCAGGTCCTCCCCGCGCAGCACGTGGGTGATCTCCATGAGCGCGTCGTCGACCGGGTTGACCAGGGTGTAGAGCGGGTCGCCGTTGGCCCGGCAGAGCGCGAAGTCGGGGACGAACCGGGTCTCGAAGGTGATCTCCCCGCGGACCAGGTCGTGCCAGGTGATCGAGCCGTCGGGCATCCGGAAGCGGACCACCGGCCGGCGGCCCTCGGCCTCGAACGCCGCGACCTGCTCGCCGGTGAGCTCGCGGCAGAAGCCGTCGTAGCCCTGCACCTTGGAGCCCGACGCCTTGCGCCGCGCGTCGACCTCCTCGGTGGTGCAGTAGCAGTCGTAGGTGAAGCTCGAGTCGGACAGCCTGGCCAGCACGTCACGGTAGAGGTCGCCGCGCTCGCTCTGGCGGTACGGCGGGTGCGGCCCGCCGACCTCGGGCCCCTCGTCCCAGTCGAGGCCGAGCCAGCGCATCGCGCCGAGCATCGCGTCGTACGACTCCTCGGTGCTGCGCTCCTTGTCGGTGTCCTCGATCCGGAACACGAAGGTGCCGCCGTGGTGGCGCGCGAAGACCCAGTTGTAGAGAGCCGTGCGGGCGAAGCCGACGTGCGGCGAGCCGGTCGGCGACGGGCAGAACCGGACCCGGACCGGCGGGCTGGTGGTGCTCATCGCTTGGCCACCGGGTTGGCGAGCGAGCCGAGGCCCTCGATGGAGACCTCGACCTCGTCGCCGACCTCCATCGGACCGACCCCCTCGGGCGTCCCGGTGAGGATCACGTCACCGGGCAGCAGGGTCATCACGCTCGACACGTGGGCGATCAGGGTCGGGATGTCGAAGATCAGGTCGGCCGTGGTGCCGTCCTGCACCACGTCGCCGTTGAGGTGGGTCTGCACGCGGCGGCCCTTCGCGAAGTCGTCGGGGTCGAGGTCGGTCTCGATCCACGGACCGAGGGGGCAGAAGGAGTCGAACCCCTTGGCCCGGGTGAACTGCACGTCGCTCTTCTGGAGGTCACGCGCGGTGACGTCGTTGGCGATCGTGTAGCCGTGGATCACGTCGGTGGCCTGCTCGGGCGGCACGTCGCGGCAGATCCGGCCGATCACCACCGCGAGCTCGCCCTCGTAGTGCAGGTTGCTGGTCTGCGGCGGGTAGAAGATCGGGTCCCCCGGGCCGACCACGCTGGTGTTGGGCTTGAGGAACATCAGCGGTTCGCTCGGCACGTCGTTGCCCATCTCGGCGGCGTGCGCGGCGTAGTTGCGACCGATGCCCACCACCTTGCTCCGCGGCAGCACCGGCGCGAGCAGCCGTACGTCGGCCAGCCGGTGCTCCTGCTCGAGCAGCTTGATCCCCACGTAGAGGGGGTCGCCGGCCAGCGCGACCACGACGGCGTCCTGGTCGGGCTGGCCGTACTCGTCGAGCTCTCCGGTGACCACGCCGTACTGGGGGTCCTCGCCGGTGGTGAATCGGGCGATGCGCACCCGCCGAGCCTAGCCAGCGGGCTCTGACGCCGACGCGGCGCGTTCCTGCTGCACCGCCCCGGCGACCGCGACACGCGAGGTCACGCCGAGGTCGGTGAAGACGTTCCGCAGGTGCGCCTCGACGGTCTCCTCCGAGAGGAACAGGAGTCCACCGATGCCGCGGTTGGTCTCCCCCGAGGCCACCAGGTCGGCCACCGCCCGCGCTCCCGGGCGCTCAGCGGCGGCGAGACCCGTGCCCGCCGAGCCCGGCCGGCGGCCGCGGTCGTCTGAGGGCCCATCACCCCGCGGGGTAGTCCCCGCCGGGGATGCCGAAGAACTCCTCCAGCGTCGCGACCCCGGTCCGCCGGAGCTCCGCGGCCAGCGGGCGGCCGACGTACCGGAGGTGCCACGGCTCCGGTGCGTACCCGGTGAACGCCGTGGTGGCCGGCTGGTAGCGGACGACGAAGCCGAACCGGGCCGCGTTCCGCGCCAGCCAGCGGCCGGCCGCCGTGCGCGCGAAGCACGCCTCGAAGTCGCAGCCGGGGTCCGCCGGCGTGACCAGGTCGACGGCCAGGCCGGTCTGGTGCTCGCTGTGGCCGGCCCGGGCCGACAGCTGGTCGGCCGCTGCCTGCCCGCGGGTCGCGGCCGTCGCCGCGTGCACGTGCAGCTGGTAGTCGTAGGAGCGGAAGGCGCTGGCGATCTTGAGGCCCAGCCCGCGCCGGTCGCCGGCGTCCAGCAGCCGGGTGAGGGGCCGGGCCGCCCCCGTGGCCACCTGGTAGCCGCGGACCAGCGCGACCTCCGGCCGGAAGTCCGCCGGCGTGACGGGATGGGTCTTGTTGACCACCACCCAGATGCTCGAGGGGTCGGTGGTCGAGTGGGCGGATCGGTCGAACGGCGCGGGTGCGGACGCGACGGTGGCCGTCGTCCCCGCTCCACCCACCACCGCCGTGACCAGCGCGACGATCCAGCCGATCAGCGATGTGCCCACACCCGCCTGACGGGTGCGGCGCCCCGCCAGGTTGCCGCGGCTGCTAGCGGTGCCGCACCCGCTCCCGGACCCGCTCCTCCAGCCCGCCGAGGTGGCCGGTGGCCCGGAGCACCGAGCGTCGCTCACTCGCCGGCGGGTCGTCGAGGGCCCCCGCGATGACCTCGCTGCGCCGCTGGGCGGCCGCGCGCATCAGCACGCTGCCGTCGTCGGTGGCCGAGACCACGACCATGCCGCCGTGGTCGGGGTCCGGGCCGCGCTCGGCCAGCCCGAGGTCGCACAGCGCGTCGACGAGGCGGGACATGGTCGCGCTGGTCACCTCCTCGTCGCGGGCCAGCCGGCCGAGCGTCCGCGGACCCCCGAAGTGCAGGACGGACAGGGCCCTCAACCGCGCCGGCGTGAGCCCCGACTCGGCGTCCACCCGGTGCATCGCGCGCAGCAGGTGGATGGCGAACGAGTTCAGCCGCCGGCCGGCCTCGGTCAGCTCTTCCGTGCCCACGGGGGCCATGTCAGGTTGCCGAACAAGCGTTAGCATCACTGACAAAGGAGTGTCGCGGATGAGACTCGTGCAGGTCGCCCTCCGGGCCACCGACCTCGACCGCGCGGCGGCGTTCTACGGCGACCTGCTCGGCGCCGAGCCGACCGGCCGCTTCGACCCACCGGGCCTGCTGTTCTTCGACCTGGCCGGCACCCGGCTGCTGCTCGACGCCAACGCCCCCTCGTCGATGCTCTACCTCGAGGTCGACGACGTCCGGACCCGCATCGAGGAGCTGCGCGACCGGGTGGAGGTGGTGAGCGAACCGCACCAGATCTTCAGCCACGAGGACGACGCCCTCGGTCCCGCCGGCACCGCCGAGTGGCAGGCGTTCGTCACCGACTCCGAGGGCAACACCGTGGGGCTGGTCAGCTTCGCGCCTGCGGGGTCCTGAGGCGGCTGGCGTCGCTCCGCCTGGGGTGGCCGTTGGCCGTCGGCCCCGCCGTCCCTCGGACAATGGTCGACAGTCGAGACTTTCCGGGCTCGGCTCGGGCGGACGGGGCGACTGCCGACACATTTCGGCACCACGTGCGGATCGTGCTCGGCAGTCGGCCCCACCCCTCGGAAAATGCTCGACTGTCTACCTTTCCCCGAGGTCCCACGGACCCTCGGGGACAATGGCGTCGTGCCTGTCCTGACCGACCTCGTGGTCCTCGAAGCCGCCGTCTGGCGCGCCCGCGCCACCGCCCACGAGGCCCGGGTGGACGCGCTGGTCGGTGACCACCTGGCCCGGCGGCGCGAGGGCACCAGGCACCCGGTGCACGACTTCCTGTTCACCTACTACTCCTTCCGGCCGGCCCAGCTACGGCGCTGGTCGCCCGGGTACGGCGTCGCGCTCGAGCGCGGGCCGGACCCGGTCCCCGCGGCGGAGGTCCTGGCCCGACGCGACCTGGTCGCCGGCACCCACGCCCTGCTCGTCGCCACGGCCGGGCGTCCGGCGAACTTCGGCTGCTTCGGGATGCACGAGTGGGCGATGGTCTACCGCCTCACCGAGGACCGGACCCGGCATGCGGCGTACCCGCTCCGGCTGGGGCCTGGCGGCACCGACCGGGTCGTGGAGGGGCACCGGATCGCCTGCTCCCACTTCGACGCCTACCGCTTCTTCACCGCCGAGGCCCGCCCGCTCAACGCGCTCAGCCCCGCCTCGCACGACCGGCCCGCCTACGAGCAGCCGGGCTGCCTGCACGCCGGCATGGACCTCTACAAGCACGCCTTCCGGCTGAGCCCGCTGGTCCCGTCGGAGCTGGTGGCCGACTGCTTCGAGCTGGCCCGCGACATCCGGGTCCTGGACATGCGCGCCTCGCCGTACGACCTGTCCGACCTCGGCTACCAGCCGGTCCTGATCGAGACGACCACCGGCAAGCAGGAGTACGCCGCCGCGCAGCGCGCGTTCGCCGAGCGGGGGGCGCCGCTGCGCGCCCGGCTCGCCGCGGAGTGCGAGCGGCTCCTCGAGGTCGGATGGAGGTCGGATGGAGGTCGGATGGAGGTCGGCTAGGCCGCCGGCTCGGCGAGCCCGAAGCCGATCGACTCCTTGGTCTCCCCCACCCGCATCCCGAAGGTGACCGAGCCGTCGAGCCCGGCGTCCTCGGCGTCGGGGAAGGCCAGCACGACGGGCGTGCTGGCGCCGGGCTCGATCGACGCGGGCGCCCGGGTCTCGACGCCCTTGATGGTGTGGTCCTGGTCGATGTAGAGCCCCGGCTGAGGGCCGAGCGGGACGTCGGCCGCGGTGATCGTCACGAGGACGAACAGGGTGCCGCTCTGCGGGGAGCGGTAGGCGTACTCCGGCTGCACCGTGTACAGCCCTGGCGACTCGATCGGTGGCTGGTCGCTGAGGTCGACGAGGGAGTCGTCGAGGGGCGTGCCGGCCACGGTGAAGTCCGTCAGCTCGCCGTCCTCCCCCTCGAGGTCCGACCACGTCACGCACTCGTCGGCCTTGCCGGTGCCGCCGCAGGCCTCGAAGCCACCGTCGACCTCCTCGGCATCCGCGGCGTCCACCGCCTGCCCCGCGGCGATCGCGGACGACGAGAACGCCTCCAGGTAGGCGGCGTACCCCTGCGCCGGTGAACCGTCGGCCGCGATCTGCTGGGCCGCCTCGAGCTGCTCGGGGTCGTAGGACGCCACCGCGTCGAAGTACGTCGCGAGCTTCGCGTCGGAGGGCAGGCCGGGGTCCTTCCCCCCGTCGTTCCCGTCGTCGGAGCTGCAGGCCGGTGTGACGCCGAGGACCAGGACGACCGCTGCGACAGGGAGGAGCCTCACGCCCGCCATCATGCCGGGAGCGCCCTGTGTGAGAGTGGAGCCATGCGCGTGCTCGGGGTCCTGGTGCTGGTCGCGGTGCTGCTCGGCGCGACCCCGCCCGCCGCCGACGCCCAGGACCCGCGCTGGGACTTCTGGACCAACGACAAGACCTTCTACACCTCGCCGTGGTTCGCCGGCGCGCACCGGATCATGGTCCCGTACGGCTGTACCGCCGCCCCCTACTACGACCACGACCCGCGCTGCCCCGGCGTGCAGGGGTTCCACCACGGACTCGACATCGCGATGCCGTGCGGCACCCCGCTCTACGCCGGCAAGCGGGTCCGCGTCGTCGACCACTCCGGCCTCGGGCCGGCGTACGGCGAGAACCCGGTGCTGCTCCGCAACCGCAAGCTCGGCTTCGACCTGGTCATCGGCCACACCCGCAAGGTCTTCGTCGAGCCCGGTGACCGGGTCCGCCGCGGCGAGATCTTCGCCCGCGCCAACGACAGCGGCGCCCCCGACGGCTGCCACCTGCACTTCGAGGTCCGCGCGATCGGGGGCGGCCTCGACACCGCGCGCTGGCCCCGCCCGCTCCTCGCCCTGGCGCCGCGGTGAGCACCACCCCCGAGCAGGACCGGGTCCTGCGCGGCTTCCTGGGTGCGGACGGCCGGCTCCACACGATCCCGAGCAAGCACGCCAAGCTCCTGGTGGTGCTCGACCGGCTGGCCCAGGAGTTCGCGCCCGGGCAGACCTACCCGGAGACCGAGGTCAACGACGTGCTGCACCGGTTCCACCCCGACCACGCCGCGCTGCGTCGCTACCTGGTCGAGAACGGCTTCATGACCCGCGAGGACGGCCACTACTGGCGCAGCGGCGGGACCTTCGACGTATGACCGGCACCGAGGTCCGCGGCGAGGACTGGTACGGCGAGGACCTGGCCGACGCGCGTCACGAGGGCGTCCGGTTCGTCGAGGTCGACCTCACCGAGGTGCGCACGTCCGGTGCGCTGTTCGAGGGGTGCACCTTCGACCGGTGCCGGCTCAACGCCTCGGTGCACCAGGCCACGGCGTTCGTGGGCTGCACCTTCAGCGGCACCAACTTCTTCGACGCCACCCTCGACGGCTGCAAGCTCACCGGGTCGACCTTCACGCGCTGCACCCTCAAGCCGATCACGCGTGCGTGGCGGCCAGTGGCGCGGCGTGCTGCTGAGGGGCGCCGACCTCACCGGGCAGGACCTCTCCGGCGTCGACCTGCGCGAGGCGGACCTGTCCATGGCGGTGCTGGCGCGGGCCACGCTGCGGGGCGCGGATCTCGGGGGTGCCGAGCTGCGCGAGGCGGACCTCACCGACGCCGACCTGCGCGGCGCGAGCCTGGGTGGCAGCGACCTCGGGGCCGCCACGCTGCGCGGCGCCCGGGTCGACCTGGCGGGCGCGGTGCTGCTGGCGGAGCTCACCGGCGCTGTGGTGGACGTCTCGCCGAGCTGACCCCGCCCGGTCGGCATACTGAGCCGCATGACCTCGTCGTACTTCGACCAGCTGGCCGACTCCGTCCTCGACGGGAAGCCCGCCACCGAGGACGACGCGCTCGCCGTGCTGCGCGCGCACGACGACGAGCTGCTCGACCTGGTGGCCGCCGCGGGGCGGCTGCGCCGCGAGCACTTCGGCGCCACCGTCAAGGTCAACTACCTCGTGAACCTCAAGTCCGGCCTGTGCCCGGAGAACTGCAACTACTGCAGCCAGGCGCTGGGCTCGACCGCCGACATCCTGAAGTACAAGTGGCTGAGCACCGACGAGGCGCTGGAGCAGGCCGCGGCCGGGCTCCGGGGCGGCGCCACCCGGGTCTGCATGGTCTCCAGCGGCCGCGGCCCGACCCACAAGGACGTCGAGCGGGTGGCCGACATGGTCGGCACCATCAAGGCCGAGCACCCCGACGTCGAGATCTGCGCCTGCCTGGGGCTGCTCAAGGACGGTCAGGCCGAGCGGCTGCGCGAGGCCGGCGTCGACGCCTACAACCACAACATCAACACCGCCGAGTCCCACCACGACCAGATCGTGCAGACCCACACGTACGCCGACCGCGTCGACACCGTCGAGAAGGTGAAGACGGCCGGGCTCTCGCCGTGCAGCGGCCTGATCGCCGGGCTCGGCGAGACCGACGAGCAGCTCGTCGAGGCGCTGTTCGCGCTCAAGGAGCTCGACTCCGACTCGATCCCGGTCAACTTCCTGATGCCCTTCGACGGCACCCCCTACGAGAACGTCTGGGACCTCACCCCGATGCGCTGCGTGAGGATCCTGGCGATGGCGCGCTTCGTGTGCCCGGACAGGGAGATCCGGATCGCCGGCGGCCGCGAGATGCACCTGCGCACGCTGCAGGGGCTGGCGCTGCACGTGGCGAACTCGATCTTCCTCGGCGACTACCTCACCTCCGAGGGCCAGGCCGCCGAGGCCGACCTCGAGCTGATCCGCGACCACGGCTTCACGGTCCTGGGTGCGGCCGGCGAGGACGACGCCGCCGCGAGCCACGACCCGGCCAAGCGCCGTCGCGGCGCGGGGACCGCGGTCGCCCCCAACGCGTGAGCCCTGCATGACCGACGCCCCCGGCGACCTGCTCGCGTACGACCGCGAGCACGTCTGGCACCCCTACACCTCGATGACCGAGCCGACGCCGGTGCGGGTGGTCGAGTCCGCGTCGGGCGTCCGGCTGCGCCTCGCGGACGGCACCGAGCTCGTCGACGGCATGTCGTCGTGGTGGGCCGCGATGCACGGGTACGCCGTGCCCGAGCTCGACGCCGCGCTCGTCGACCAGTCGACGCGGATGGCGCACGTGATGTTCGGCGGTCTGACCCACGCCCCCGCCGTCCGCCTGGCGGAGCGGCTCGTCGGGCTCGCGCCGGACGGGCTGGAGCACGTCTTCCTGGCCGACTCCGGCTCGGTGAGCGTCGAGGTCGCGCTCAAGATGGTGCTCCAGCACCAGCGCGGCCTCGGCCGCCCCGAGCGGACCCGGATGCTCACCGTCCGCGGCGGCTACCACGGCGACACGTTCGGTTGCATGAGCGTGTGCGACCCCGTGGGCGGGATGCACTCGATGTTCAGCGAGGTGCTGCTGCCGCAGGTGTTCGCCCCGCAGCCGCCCGCACGCGGCGGTGACGTGGCGGCGTGGGCGATGTCGTTCCGGGCGCACGCCAAGGCCCACGCCGACGAGCTGGCGGGGATCATCGTGGAGCCCCTGCTCCAGGGCGCCGGCGGCATGCACATCTACGACGCCGCGTGCCTGCACGTGATGCGCGAGGTCGCGGACGAGCACGGGCTGGTGCTGGTCTTCGACGAGATCGCGACCGGGTTCGGGCGGACCGGCTCGTTCTTCGCCGCCGAGGCCGCGGGCGTCACGCCCGACGTCATGTGCGTGGGCAAGGCGCTCACGGGTGGCTACCTGACGCTCGCCGCGGTGCTCTGCACCGGCGAGGTGGCCCGCGGCCTCTCGGCCTCGGAGTCGGGCGTGCTGATGCACGGGCCGACGTACATGGGCAACCCGCTGGCCTGCTCGGTCGCACTGGCCAGCCTCGACCTGCTCGAGTCCTCGGACTGGAGCGCGAACGTCGCGCGGGTCGGGCGCCGGCCTGCGCCACGGGCTCGAGCCGCTGCGCGGCCTGCCCGGGGTGGCCGACGTGCGCACCATCGGCGCCGTGGGGGTGGTCCAGCTCGACCACCCCGTCGACATGGTCGAAGGCGACGGACGCGGCCGTCGAGGAGGGTGTGTGGCTGCGGCCGTTCCGCGACCTCGTCTACACGATGCCGCCGTACGTCACCTCCGACGAGGACCTCGCCCGGATCTGCCGGGCGGTCGAGCGGGCGGTGACCGTGGCATGATCACCCCACGAAAGCGCGTGACGGGGGCGCTACGCGCGGAGGCCACACGCTTCCGCGGGGACCCCGGAAAAGCATGACCCGCTGGTCCGACTGGCTCGCCGCCGAGTCCGCCGCCCGCGACGCGGCCGGGCTGCAGCGCGCGCTGCGGCCGCGGCCCGCCGAGGGCGCGACGACGGACCTGGCCGGCAACGACTACCTCGGGCTGTCCCGCGACCCCGCGGTCGTGGCCGGCCGCCGCGGCGGCGGCGCAACGCTGGGGGGCCGGCGCCGGCGCCTCCCGGCTCGTCACCGGGACGCTCGAGCTGCACGCCCAGCTCGAGCGCGAGCTCGCGGCGTACCTCGGCCAGCCGGCGGCGCTCGTCTTCTCGACCGGCTACCACGCGAACCTGGCGGTGGTCGCGGCCCTGGGCGGCCGCGACGCGCTGGTCGTCTCCGACGCGCACATCCACGCCTCGCTCGTGGACGCCGTCCGGCTCTCGCGGTCGCCGGTCGAGGTGGTCCCGCACCACGACGTGGCCGCGGTCGAGCGCGCGCTCGCCGCCGCCGGCGAGCGCCGCGCGCTGGTGCTGGCCGAGTCGGTCTACTCCGTGCTCGGCGACGAGGCGCCGCTGGTGGCGCTCACCGACGTGTGCGAGCGGTACGACGCCCTGCTGGTCGTCGACGAGGCGCACGGGCTCGGCGTCCGGGGGCCGGGGCTGGTCCGCGAGCTCGGCCTGGCCGGCCACCCGCACGTGCTGGTCACGGCGACGCTGTCCAAGTCGCTGGGCAGCCAGGGCGGGGCGGTGCTCGGGCCCCAGACCGTCGTCGACCACCTCGTCAACCGGGCCCGGCCGTTCATCTTCGACACCGGCCTGGCGCCCGCGGCCGCGGGTGCGTGCGCTCGAGGCGCTGAGGCAGCTGCGCGCCCGGCCCGAGCTCTCCGACGTCGTGCGGCGACGGATGGCGGACCTGGCCTCCGCGCTGGGGGTCGCCCCCTCCGCCGGGGCGGTGCTGTCGGTGCCGATGCCCTCGCCGCAGGCCGCGGTCGCCGCCCGGGCCGCCGCGCTGGCCCAGGGCGTCACGGTGGGCTGCTTCCGGCCGCCGTCGGTGCCGGACGGCGTCTCCCGGCTGCGGGTCACCGTGGGTGCGGGCGTGTCCGAGGCCGACTGGGGCCGCGCGGTCGACGTGCTCGTGGCGGTGGTCAAGGAGCACGCGTGATCACGGTCGTCACCGGGACGTCGACCGGTGTCGGCAAGACCGTGGCCACCGCCGCGCTGGCCGTCACGACGCCGGGCGCCCTCGTGGTCAAGCCCGTGCAGACCGGTGCCGCCGACGGCGACTCCGACGCCCGCGAGGTGCACCGGCTCACCGGCGCCGAGGTCCAGGAGTGGACCACGCTCGAGGAGCCGCTGGCACCCGACACCGCGGCCCGGCGGCAGGGCGTCGGGATCCCGACCGTGGCGGCGTACGCCGAACGCATCCTCGCGCTGCCCGCCGAGGCCGTGGTGGTCGAGGGCGCCGGCGGGCTGCTGGTCCGGCTCGACGCCGAGGGCGGCACGCTGCTCGACCTGGCCGCCCTGCTCTCCGCCGCCACCGACGTGGAGGTCGTCGTGGTGGTGGCGGCCGGGCTGGGGACCCTGAACCACACCGAGCTGACCGTCGACGCGCTCCATCGCCGCGGCCTCACCGTCCGCGGGCTCGTCGTGGGCGCGTGGCCGGACTACCCCGGGCTCGCCGAGCTGTGCAACCTCGACGACCTGCAGCGCGTGGCGCCCCTGCTGGCGGTGCTGCCGGCCGGCGCCGGCGGGCTCGACCGCGCGGCCTTCGTGGCCGCGGCGCCGGGCTGGTTCGGCTGACTCGGACGTGTACCCCGAGCCGGGACACCTGTCCGTGGTGACCGGGACCGCCGCGTCGTTACTGTGCTCCCGCCGCGAGGAGACGAGGGAGACATGGGATTCGGAGACAGCCTGAAGAAGTGGGCGCAGTCCAAGGCGACCGAGATGCTGACCGCCGACAGCCAGACGCGCTCGGACGCCGCGGCCTCGGCCGACGCGGCGCAGTCGCAGGCCAGGAGCGATCTCGGCGAGACGCTGGTCCGCGCGGCGTTCCCCCAGCTCGGCGAGCTCGCCGACCAGCAGGAGGCCAACCGGGTGGCCCGCGAGCAGGCCGAGGAGCAGGAGCGGCGCGACGAGATCGCCGCGCTGCCGCTGGCGTCGGTCCAGCTGTCGGTCACGGGCCACGTCACCGCCCAGTGGGCCGGGCAGCTGCACCTGGTCCCGCAACGACGTCGAGCCGGGTGAGCCCGACTCGTCCGACCCGTACGCCGACCGGCCGCTCGCGTGGTTCGAGCTGTTCTCCGGGGAGACCGCTCGGCCCGACCTCGGTGGGCTGCTGCTGACGCACTGGGGCTTCCAGGTCCCGGGCTACCACGGCGACGGCACCTACGACCTCAGCGCCATCGCCCGGGAACGCGAGGCCGCGGGTGGGGCCCCCGACTACCTCGAGTGGTCGATGGACTTCGCGAACGCCGACGACGCGTCGTTCTACTTCTACACCGAGGCCGGGCAGTCGTCGGTGACCGTGACCGAGGACGGGCAGAAGCTGGCGGTCGTCATCGCGATGAGCGGGGCCCTCGGGGATCTGACCGCGACCGCGACGATCTCGCTCTAGTCCTGGTCCGGCAGCCGCTGGTTGAGGAACCACCGGTGGCCGAACGGGTCACGGAACACGGCGACCCGCCCGGCCGGGGGGCTGTCCTCGGGGCCACGGTCGAGGGTGACGCCGTGCTCGACCACGCGCGCGGCCGCGGCGTCGCAGTCGGCCACCGTGAGGTGGAGGCTGACGCTCGCACCCCGAGCCGGGTCCGGGGCGGCCACGCCCGCCGAGTCGAACTCGTCGGACATCATCCAGCGCGCGCCGCCCACCGCGAGCTCGCAGTGGCCGACCCGGCCGTCGTCCATGACGATCGGCTCGAAGACCACCTCGGCGCCGAGCGCGGCGACGTACCACTCGATGGCCGCCCGGCTGTCGGACACGCACACGTACGGCGTCAGCTCGCTCATCTCGGCTCTCCTCCCGGTCCTTCCCGCTCCGACTGGCGGTACCCACTCCCGGCGGGTGGAGGCGGTCCACCCGCGCCCTGAGCCGTCGGCTCAGCGGGGGCCGTGCATGCTCATGGCCCAGCCGTCCATCACGGGGGTCGGGTCGGCCTGCGGCGGGCGCTCGGGGTAGTTCTCGTCGTTGGTGCGCACCAGCTGGTGGATCTTGGCCAGCGCCTCCTGGGCGTTGCCGTCCGCGTTGTCGAAGTAGTCGGCCGACAGGGCGAGCAGCTTCCCGGCCTGCGTGATCTCGTAGCCGGTGTTGCGGGCGGCGTACTCCAGCTCTCCGAGCAGCTCGGCGTAGCTCGGGTAGGAGCCGGTCGAGGCGCCGAAGTAGCCCGGCCGCACCCACGGGCCGGACCCGAAGCCGCGGTGGGCGGCGGAGGCGGCGTCGTCGAACAGGCCGCCCACGCGCGGGCAGGTGACCGTCCCGCACAGCCGCATCCGGGTCTGGTCGACCGCGAAGCCGATGGCCTCGGGTCGCTCCTCGTCGAGGATGGCCGGGGACCTCAGGTCGAAGAGGTGCGGGGTCTCGGTGAGCTTGCCGAGGTTGGCCTGGAGGCACTCCCCGATCGCGGCCTCCTGCTTCTGGATCTCGTCGCGCAGCGTGTCGAGCGCGTCGGACAGCGACTGGAGCACCTCGTTGGCGCTGCCGCCGGTGATCTTCGGCTTCGGCTTCGCGTCGGCCGGGGCGAAGTCCTCGAGGAGGCCGACACCGAAGGACGCGATCCCCACGGCCGTGGCCGCTCCCCCGGTGGCGAAGATCCCGGCGACGCCGAGGATCGCACCGGCCACCTTGAGCTCGGTGGAGAAGTCGCCGCCGCCCCCACCGAAGAGCTGGTAGTCGCGGGCCGCCAGGAACGCCGCGGTCCCCTGGCTGATCAGCTCGCGGTAGTCGAGGTCGGCCTTGTCCCAGATCGCCTGCTCGGCGCAGACGCACTGGCCCAGCACGTAGGCCAGCGCGAACTGGCCCTCGTTGATCGTGTGCAGCCGGTCCGCGTACTGGCTCCGGAACGTGTAGATCGTCTGCCCGTCCATCCCGGAGAGGTCGCCGGTCAGGGTGTTGACCGCGTCGCGGAGCTGGCCGCCGCCGACGATGCCCGAGTCGGTCCCGTCGCCGCTGGTCTCGACACCCGGGCGGCAGCTTGTCGGCCGCGTCGGTCAGGGCCTCGACCTGGTCGTAGAACGGCCCGAGCGTGGGCCGGTCGTCCCAGGGCGCCACGAGCGTCTGGATCGCGGCCCGCCACGACTCCCAGTCGCCGGTGTAGTTGTACGGCGGGTCGAACGGCTGGCCGTCCGCCCACCGGAGCACGCCGTCGGGGTTCACGTAGTTGCCGACGTCCTTGTAGCCGATGTTCGGGCTCTCGCCGTAGAAGCGGTCCTCGGCCATCGCGGCCGAGATGGCAGCGTTGGTCAGGTGGTCGATGTCGCTGAGGCCGCCGCCCGGTCCTGGCATGGCTGAGACCTGCCCCGCCCCGGGCCGGTCAAAACGTCAGGCGATCACCAGCCGGGCGGCGTGCGGTGGCGCCACGGGGCGGCCGCCTCCACCTGGGCGCACAGCGAGAGCAGCAGCTCCTCCTCGGCCGGCCGCGCCGCCAGCATCACGCCGACGGGCAGCCCGTCGTCGGTCCAGGCGAGCGGGAGCGAGGCGGCGGGCATGCCGGTGACGTTCCAGGCGCTGGTCCACGGCGTGAACCGCTTCTGCGCCTCGAAGTCGGCGGCCGGGTCGGCGTCGTCGCGGATCGCGCCCGACGGGCAGCGGCGGGGACGGCGAGGGTCGGGGTGAGCACGGCGTCGTACGGCGCCAGCGCGGTGAGCGCGCCGGCCGCGAACCGGCGCATCGCCCCGATCGCGAGACCGAAGTCCGGGCCGCTGACCGCCCGGCCCGCGCTCGGTGAGCCAGCGGGTCAGCGGCCGCAGCAGGTGCTCCTGCTCCGGCGGCACGACCGAGAGCGCGGTGAGCACCGCCCAGCAGGTCTCGAAGACCGGAACCGCCTCGGGAGGCAGGGGCACCGCGATGTCCACGACCTCGTGCCCGAGCGACTCCAACAGCCGCGAAACGTCCACAACCGCGTCCAGGCACGCCGTGTCCACAGCCGTCTCGGCGATCACTGGCTCGGTGAACCGCGCGATCCGAAGATGGCCTGGATCGCGGTCGCACGCCGCGAGGAACGTCCCGACAGGAGGTGGTGCCCAGGACGGATCCCCCGCCCGACGACCGGCGAGCTCATCGAGCATCGCCGCCGCGTCGCGCACGGTCCGGGCGATCGGCCCGGCCGTCGCCCAAACCCACCGGGTCGCCGTACATGGGGTGACCACTGATCCGCCCGCGCGTGGGCTTGAGGCCGAACAGCCCGCAGCAGGAGGCCGGGATCCGGATGGAGCCGCCGCCGTCCGAGCCCTGGGCCACCGGGACCAGCCCGGCCGCGACCGCCGCGGCGGCGCCGCCCGAGGAGCCGCCGGCCATCCGGGTCCGGTCCCACGGCGTGACCGAGGGCGGCCTGCCCTCGGGCTCGGTGTAGCAGGGCGACCCGAACTCCGGCGTCGCCGTCTTGCCGAGGCTGACCATGCCCGCGGCCTCGAGCGCCAGGGTGACCGCGTCCGACACGTCCGGCACGAAGTCGGCGAAGACCGGCGAGCCGAACGTCGTGCGGACGCCCGGCCGTGAGGTTGAGGTCCTTGATCGCGGTCGGCACGCCGTAGAGCGGCGAGGCCGCGCCGCGCTCGAGCGTCTCGAGCTGGCCGGCCCGGGCCCGCGCCAGGTCGTCGGTGAGCGTGACGAACGCGCCCACCGTCGTCGACGGGTCGTCGTCGATCCGGTGGGCGCGGTCGAGGTAGTGCTCGGTGAGCTCGAGCGGCGACACCTCGCGCCGCCGGACGAGCTCGCCCTGCTCGAGGGCGGTCAGGTCGTGCAGCTCGGCCACGCGCCGAACCTAGCCGGCACCGCGTGCCGTTCCGGCACGCCCACGGTGGTGGAGGTGGTGGCTGGGCTCGGGACGGGCGAGGACCAGCCCGCTCAGGCCGCGGCGGTCTCCTGGCCGAACTCGACCAGTCGGTCGACGGCGCCGTGCAGCGTGGCCAGCACCTCCGGGTCGGTCAGCACGTCGACGTCGATCGAGGACTGCGAGACAGTCACGTCCTCGACGACGACCGCGCCGGCGATGCCGGCCGAGCGGGCGGCGTCGGCGTGCGACCACTTGCCGCCGTACGGCGTCGGGGTGGCGCCGAGCACGCCGAACGGCTTGCCGACGAGCGCGCCCTGCGCCGTAGGGCCGTGAGAGCCAGTCGATGGCGTTGTTGAGGACGGCCGGCATGGTGCCGTTGTACTCCGGGGTGACGGCGAGCACGCGGTCCGCGCCGGCCGACCCGCTCGCGCAGGCGCGGCCGCGGCCTGCGGGACGTCGGTCGCCGTGGTCGAGGTCCTCGTTGTAGAACGGCAGCTCGCCGAGGCCGTCGACGAGGTCGAGGGTGACGCCGTCGGGCGCCTGGTCGCGCAGCAGCTCGGCCAGCTTGCGGTTGACGGAGTCGGCGCGGAGGCTGCCGACGAGGACGGCGACGCGGGTCTCGGACATGCGTGCTCCTGTGGAGTGGGAGGAACTGGTCATGGTCGAAACGGACTGCAGTCCGCTTTCTATTCCGGCTCGACGCGCCCCGTCGAGTGGTCTGGACCACAGGGCTCCCGCTCCTACAGTTGCCCTCACCGATGAGCGAGCGACCACTCCTGCCGCTGCTCGGGGACGCCGCCCCCGAGCGTCGCGACGCTGCCCGCAACCGGGAGGCGCTGCTGGTCGCGGCCGAGGCCCTCATCGACCACTGCGGCATCGACGGGCGTGACGATGGACGCGGTGGCGGCCCGCGCCGGGGTCGGCAAGGGCACGGTGTTCCGTCGGTTCGGCTCCCGCGAGGGGCTGATGGCGGCGCTGCTCAACTTCTCCGAGACCGAGTGGCAGGCCTCGGTGATCTCCGGCCCTCCCCCGCTCGGGCCGGGCGCGCCGCCGATGGAGCGGCTGCTGGCCTTCGGCCGGTCCCGGCTCGAGCTCAACCTGCTGCTCGCCGACCTGATCCGGGCGGCCGGGCGCGGCGGGGTCGCGGTCGCTACGCGGCGTACTCGTTCGTGGCCATGCACACCCGCCACCTGCATGGGCGAGCTCGAGGTGCGCCGGCGACATCGCCGCTGCTCGCCACCGCGCTGCTGGCACCGCTGGAGGTGCCGATCCTCGAGCAGCAGGTCCGCATCGAGGGCATCGACGTCGACCGGATCTACGACGTCTGGGTCGACCTGGCGCACCGCATCACCCAGCGCTGAGTGCCGGGGCGTCAGAGCCCCTGGCGGCGCAGCCCGAAGGTGAGCCCGTCGACCAGCGCGCCCCACGACGCCTCGATGACGTTGTGGCCGACGCCGACGGTGACCCACGAGGACTCGCCGTCGCGTGGTCTCGATCAGCACCCGGGTGATCGCGTCGGTGCCGTGGCCCTGGTCGAGGATGCGGACCTTGTAGTCGATCAGCTCGAACTTCACGACCTCGGGGAAGGCCTGGCCGATCGCGGTGCGCAGCGCCTGGTCGAGCGCGTTGACCGGGCCGTTGCCCTCGCCGGTGACGACGTGCCGCTCGCCCTGGGCCCTCAGCTTCACGGTGGCCTCGGAGACGGCCTCGTCGCCGGCCACCCGATTGCTGAGCGTCTCGGTGATGACCCGCCACGACTCGACGTCGAAGTACGACGGCCGGTGGCCCGAGACCATCTCCTCCAGCAGCAGCTCGAAGGAGGCGTCGGCGGCCTCGAAGGTGTAGCCGGTGGCCTCGAGCTGCCTTGACCCGCTCGGTGACCCGGGTGAGCAGCTCCTTGTCGGCGCCGAGGTCGAAGCCGAGCTCGCGACCCTTGAGCTCGATCGAGGCGCGGCCGGCCATGTCGGAGACCAGCAGCCGCATGTCGTTGCCGACGTGCACGGGGTCGGTGTGCTGGTAGAGGTCCGGGTCGACCTTGATCGCGCTGGCGTGCAGGCCGGCCTTGTGCGCGAAGGCCGAGACGCCGACGTACGGCTGCCGCGAGGCCGGCGGGACGTTCGTGACCTCGGCGACCGCGTGCGCGATCCGGGTCGCCTCCTGGAGCAGCCCGGACGGCAGCACCGAGCGGTCCAGCTTGAGCTCGAGGTTGGCGACCACCGAGACGAGGTCGGCGTTGCCGGTGCGCTCGCCGTAGCCGTTGATGCAGCCCTGCACGTGGGTGGCACCGGCGTCGATGGCGGCCAGCGAGTTCGCGACCGCGCAGCCGCTGTCGTTGTGGGCGTGGATGCCGACCCGGACGCCGGTGGTGCTCGATGACGTCGTGGACCACGTCGGAGACCCAGTCGGGCAGCATCCCGCCGTTGGTGTCGCAGAGCGCGACCACGTCGGCGCCGGCCTCGTACGCCGTGCGCAGCACCTCGAGCGCGTAGTCGCGGTTGGCGCGGTAGCCGTCGAAGAAGTGCTCGGCGTCGAGGAAGACCTGCTGGCCCTCGGCGCGCAGGTGCGCGACGGTGTCGCGGACCATCGCGAGGTTCTCCTCGAGCGTGGTCCGCAGCGCGAGCTCGACGTGCCGGTCGTGCGACTTGGCGACCAGGGTGACGACCGAGGCGCCGCTGTCGCGCAGCGCGGCGACCTGCGGGTCGTCGGCGGCCGCGACGCCGGCGCGGCGGGTCGAGCCGAAGGCCGCGAGCTTGGCGTGCTTGAGGTCGAGCTCGGCGGCCGCGCGGCGGAAGAACTCGGTGTCCTTGGGGTTCGCGCCCGGCCAGCCGCCCTCGATGTAGCCCACGCCGAGCCCGTCGAGCTGCCGGGCGATCGTCAGCTTGTCGGCGACCGAGAGGTTGAGCCCCTCCTGCTGCGCGCCGTCGCGCAGGGTGGTGTCGTAGACGTGGAAGGCGCCGTGCAGGTCCATCGGGGTCTCTCTGGTCGGTGATCGTTCGGGCACAAAAAAACCTCTCGGGGTACGAGAGGTGGGCGCGTCGACGGGTCGACGCGCTAGGAAATGATGATCGACGTGAGCGTGGTCACGAGCGACCATCGCTGCCACGGTTCGCGGCCGGGTGTCCGTGGGTCGGTCCGCTCAGCGGACGGTCCTGGCCCGGCGTCCACGACGCCCCGCGCGGCCTCGCGCGAGCCCACCGAGCCCGGTGGCCAGCACGAGCAGCACGAAGGTCACGGCCAGCCACGGCTTCCACCGCCGCGAGACCGGGTTCGACGACCCGGCGCCAGCGGCGAGCGCACCCGCGAGCCGCCCGGGCCGGTCCACACCGACGCCGGCGAACACCGCGCCGCAGACGAACAGCGTGATCGACTCGCCGGCGACGAACGCGTAGCACAGCAGCGCCGCCGCGACCGCGATCCCGGCGCTCCAGAGCAGCAGCATCACCGTGCCCGGCAGCGAGCGGAGCAGGTCCCAGGGCGCTGCGGACGAGCAGCTGGGCGCCGTCGTACCACTTGCGTCCGCGCACCCGCCGACGGTCGCCGGCGGCGCTGGCCGCCAGCGAGCCGCTGCGCAGCAGCCAGACCGCGAGCAGCAGGGCGGCCGAGCCGAACCAGGGGTACGCCGCCACCAGGCCGCCGCACAGCAGCGCGGCCGACGACGAGCAGCGTCGCGCGCCGGGTCCGTTCGGCGAACGGCGGCCCGGCCCTGCTCGACCGGCAGCGGCGGCGGAGCGCCGGACGCGCAGGCGGGCGTCGACGCTCGAGGACGGTCTGGTGCTCGGTGAGCAGCCGGGTGCCGTCGCGCCCGGGCGGCTGAGCGCGCCGGGCAGCACGTCGGTCGGCCGGGCGTCCGGCGAGGCGGTCGCAGCGGCGACGGCGTACGGCAGCGTCATCTTGTCCGGGACCGGCGGCGGCGGCGGGCGGCCGCGGCCGTGGGCGCGACCTGCGGCCGGAGCCAGCCCAGGATGGCGGCGAGCGAGGGCCGCCGCTCGGGCTCGGGGTCGAGCGCCTCGGCCAGCAGCTGGCGCAGCGGGTCCGGGATCCCGGTGAG
This sequence comes from uncultured Actinomycetota bacterium, assembly GCA_963791175.1. Lineage (GTDB taxonomy): Bacteria > Actinomycetota > Actinomycetes > Propionibacteriales > Nocardioidaceae > Nocardioides. The sequence goes on along the minus strand of CAWBRC010000001.1, from coordinate 1,036,430 downwards.
GTCGTGCTCGCCGCGGCGGACCCGGTCCATGATCGCCATCGACGGGCCGCGGCCGAACGGCGGCCGGCCGGTCGCCGCGAAGGCCACCGTCGCTGCCCACGAGTGCACGTCGGAGGCCGGGGTGGCGTCGTCGCCGTAGAGGATCTCGGGCGCGAGGTAGCCGGGCGTGCCGAGCAGCCAGCCGGTGTGGGTGAGCTTCGGGTCGTCGGCGACCCGGGCCAGCCCGAAGTCGATGAGGATCGGGGTCCGGCCCTCCATCAGCACGTTGGACGGCTTCACGTCGCGGTGCAGCACCCCGACCGCGTGCACCGACGCGACGCCCTCGGCCAGGCAGGCCGCGAACCACGTGAGGTCCTTGCCGGTGATCGGCCCCTCCTCGTGCACGTAGTCGTGCAGCGAGAGACCGGGGACGTAGCGCGTCGCGACGTACGGGACGGGCGCCCACGGGTCGGCGTCGACGATCTCGGCGACCCACTTGCTCGTGCACCCGGCTCAGCGACCCGACCTCGCGGGCCAGTCGGCGCCGCGCCTCGTCGTCGCCGACGACCGTGCGGCCGCAGCACCTTGAGCGCCACGCGCGGGCCGTCGCCGCGGCGGGCCAGGTGGACCACGCCCATCCCGCCCTCGCCGATCTTGGCCAGCAGCGTGTAGCCGCCCACGGTCGCGGCGTGCGCGGCGACGGGGCAGCGGCCGGGACGACGGGCGTGCCTCGCGCCGGCGTCCGCGGCGTGCTGGTCACGCAGATCAGACTAGATGGCGACCCCCCGGGTTCCCGGTCACCTGCTTGACGGCCGGGCGTGTGGTGCGGCATCGTCGTATCAATGAGTCCTGATATGTGGAATGCGCTTCGGCGACGCCGACCGCAGCCTGCGCACCGACACCCGCGACGGCGCGGAGGTCCGGGTCCTGGTCGTCGAGAAGCGGTACGACGCCCCGCGCCCGGACGTCTGGCACGCGGTCACCGACCGGCGAGCGGATCGCCCGCTGGCTCGGGCCCGGTCTCCGGCGACCTCGAGCCTCGGCGGCCGCTACCAGGTCGAGGGCAACGCCGGTGGCACGGTGCTGAGGTGCGAGGAGCCCGAGCGGCTCGAGGTCACCTGGGAGTTCGGCGGCGACGTCACCTGGGTGCTCGCTCACCCTCACCGAGGACGGCGCCGGCACCCGGCTCCGGCTCGAGCACGCGGCCGCCGTCGACCAGGAGAAGTACGGCCGAGTTCGGCCCCGGCGCGGTCGGCATCGGCTGGGAGATGGCCTTCGGCGGCCTGCGCCAAGCACCTCGCGCGACCCGGGCTACGCGCCGGGCGAGCCCGACTGGACGCGACCCGGCCTACCCGGCGTTCGTCCGCGCCGTCCGGGCCAGGGCTGGGAGGCCGCCGACGTCGCGGCGGGCGCCGACCCGGAGCAGGCCCGGGCCGCGGCCGAGCGCTGCTTCGCGGCGTACACGACCCTGCCGGAGGAGGCACTGGTGCACGCCTTCGACGTCCTCGGCGACCCGGTCCGGCGCCGGATCCTGGAGCTGCTCGCCGAGCGGCGAGCGGGCCTCCGGCGACGTGGTCGAGGTGATCTCCGAGGAGTTCGGGATCGGGCAGCCGGCGGTCTCGATGCAGCTCAAGGTGCTGCGCGAGAGCGGCTTCGCCACGGTCCGGGCCGACGGCCGGCGGCGGCTCTACGCGATCGACTCGACGCCACTGGCCCAGGTCGACGCGTGGCTCAGCCCGTTCCGCGCGTTCTGGGAGCAGCGGCTCGACGCGCTGGCGACCGAGCTGCGGAGGGGGCGCGGCTAGCCTCGCGCCATGCGCCTCACCCGCTGGAGCCACGCCTGCGTCACCCTCGAGTCGGCCGGTCGCGTCCTGGTCGTCGACCCCGGGATCTGGAGCGAGCCGCGCGCCCTCGAGGGCGCGCACGCGGTGCTGGTCACCCACGAGCACGGCGACCATGCCGACCCCGAGCGGCTGGGCGCCAGCGGGCTGCCGGTCTGGGCGCCCCGCGGCGCCGACCTCGGCGCAGTGCCCTTCACGCCGGTCGACCCCGACCAGTCGTTCACCGTGGAGGGGTTCGCCGTCCGCGCGGTCGGCGGCCGGCACGCGGCGATCGTCCCGGACCAAGAGGTCTGCGCGAACCTCGGGTACGTCGTGACCGCCGACGGCGAGTCCGTCTACCACCCCGGCGACGCCCTCGCGCGGCCCGACGTCCCGGTCACGACCCTGCTCGTGCCGATGCAGGGCAACTGGCTCAAGACCGTCGAGGCGATCGAGTTCGTCCGCGCCGTAGGGCCCGAGCGCGCGGTCGGCATCCACGACGGGATGGTCAACGACCGGGCCCGGTCCGGCACCAACCACTGGCTGGCCACCGAGGGTGGCGCCGAGTACCACTGGCTCGCCCCTGGCACGACGCTCGGGGAGGCCGGCGCACGACCCCGGGTCGGCCAGCTCCGGCTGGTCGTCGAGGCCGCCGGACTTCGAGGCGGCCGCCGCCTTCTACCGCGACGCCCTCGGCCTGGCCGTGGAGCTCGACCTCGAGGGCGACGGCGGCGAGCACGTGCTGATCCTCGACGCCGGCCGGGCCACGCTCGAGCTGTCCAACCCGGCCCAGGTCGCGATGATCGACGAGGTCGAGGTCGGCCGCCGGGTGGCACCGCGGCTGCGCGTCGCCTTCGAGGTCGACGACGCCGCGACCGCCACCGACGCCGCTCGTGGCGGCGGGCGCCGCAGCTGGTCGCGCCGCCGACCCGCACCCCGTGGGAGTCGCTCAACAGCCGGCTCGAGGCGCCGGCCGATCTCCAGATCACCCTGTTCGAGGAGGCCTGCGCCTAGGTCGCTCGCGCCCGTGATCGGAGCTGCCGTCGGGGCGAGCAGGCCGCACGGCTTCCTGTCGGTGCCCGGTGGACGGTGACCGCCGCCGAGCCGGGCTGGTCGCCGGCGTACTGCACGGCCAGCGCGCCGTCGGCACCCGTGCCGAGGTCGACGTGCCGGTCCTGCAGCGGCGAGTCCGCCGGGATGCTCAGCACCCAGTCGGTCGCCCTGCTGGGTCAGCGTGGCGGGGTCGTCGCCCGAGACCGCACGGGTCGTCCTCGCCGTCGCCGGGTGCCCGCCGGGCCCGACAGGGTGGGCCCGGCGCCGGCGTCCTCGCCGCCGTGCACCTCGACCTGACCCTGCGTCACCGCCGCCCTCGCCCGCGGGCGGGGGCTCGGGCAGGGGTTGTCCGTCCGGGCCGCTGCCGAAGGTGCCGCCGAGGCCGTCGGCGTCATAGCTGACGTCGGCGTCGATGCCCCGTGTCGCGCAAGCGCGTCCTCGAGCCCGGCCGCGTCGTCGAGGCGGTGCACGGTGACGACGACGTCGCCGTCGCTGTTCTTGTCCACGGCGTACGCCGGGGAGCCGCCCGAGCCGCCGAGGCCGAAGACGGCGACCACGGACGCGGCGACGCCCGTGGCGCCGACGGCGGCCAGCCGGAGCCGGCGGCGCGGCCGCGCAGGCGACGCCGGGCCGGGTGCTCGGCCACCTGCTGGCGCAGCTCGCGCCAGCAGCGCGGACTCGAAGGAGTCCAGAGGGGTCTGGGTCATGGGTGTACCTCCAGGTGCAGGTCGGGCCCGGGCTCGGGCTCGGCAGGGAGCGTTGACCCGGGCCCGGCTGCGGTGCAGCCGGACCCGCGCGGTGGCCGGCTTCACCCCCAGCACTCGGGCCGCGTCGGCGATCGAGAGCCCGTCGAGGGAGACCAGCTCCAGCAGGGCGCGGTCCTCCTCGGGCAGCTCGGCGATCGCCCGGTGCAGCCGGCGCGACTCGCGCTCGGCGTCGAGGCGCTCCTCGATCCTGGCCAACGCGGCCCGATCGAGCAGGCGGCGCCCCTCGATCCGGCGGACCGTGTGGAGCTCGCGGGCCCGGCGCCGCGCCTCGGCGGCGATGGCGTTGCGGCCCACGCCGTACAGCCACGCGATCACGGGACCCCGGCCGCGGGTCGTACGACGCGGCGCTGTCGACCGCGGCGAGGAAGACGTCGGCGGTCAGGTCCGCGGCCAGGTGCGGGTCCGAGACCCGACGGGCCACGAACCGCTGCACCGCCTCGACGTGGTCGCGGTAGAACGCCTCGAGGGCGTCCGGCTCACAGGCGATCCGCGTCAGCGGGTCGTACGGCGATGGATCTCGAGGAGCGCTCACAACTGGTATTGGGCGCCCACGGCCCGACCGTTACAGAGCCCCGGGTCAGACGATCCGGTGCATCCAGCCGAAGGTGTCCTCGGCGCGGCCGAACTGCACGTCGACCAGCGCCTTGCGGATCGCGCATGGTCAGGTCGGTCGAGGCCGGGCGCGGGCGCCGAGCCGCCCTCCCACTGAGCTCGCCGACCGGCGTGACCACGGCCGCGGTGCCGCAGGCGAAGATCTCCACGATGTCGCCGCTGGTCGACGCCGTCGCGCCACTCGTCGATCGAGAACCGCCGCTCCTCGACCTGGTGGCCCATCTTGCCGGCCAGCTCGATGATCGAGGCCCGGGTGATGCCCTCGAGGATGGTGCCGAGGGCCGGGCGTGACGATCCGGCCGTCGCTTGAGGACGAAGTACATGTTCATGCCGCCGAGCTCCTCGACGTACCTCCCCTCCTCGCCGTCGAGGAAGACCACCTGGTCGCAGCCCTGGCTCGATGGCCTCGGCTGCGGCGAGCAGCGAGCTGGCGTAGTTGCCGCCGGTCTTGGCCGCGCCCATGCCGCCGCGGCCGGCGCGGGTGTACTCCTCCGATGAGCCAGAGGCGTGACCGGCTTGACGCCGCCCTTGAAGTAGGCGCCGGCCGGGCTGGCGATCACCATGAACGTCACGTGCTGGGCCGGCCGGACGCCGAGGAACGCCTCGGAGGCGAACATGAACGGCCGCACGTAGAGGCTCTTCTCCCCCGCGTCGGTCGCGTTCCGGGCACCCAGCGCTGGTCGACGGTCGACCAGCGCGTCGACGGCCTGCACGAAGTCCTCGACCTCGAGCACCGGCAGCGCCAGCCGGTGGCTGGAGCGCACCATCCGGGCGGCGTTCTCCTCGGGCCGGAACGACCAGATCGAGCCGTCCTCGTGCCGGTAGGCCTTCATCCCCTCGAAGGTCTCCTGCGCGTAGTGCAGGACCGCGGTGGCCGGGTCGAGGGTGAGCGGCCCGTAGGGCTCGATCCGGGCGTCGTGCCAGCCCGTCGTCGGGCGTCCACTCGACGGTGAACATGTGGTCGGTGAAGTGCGTGCCGAAGCCGGGGTTGGCCAGGATCTCGGCCAGCCGGGCGTCGTCGACCGGGTTCTCCGTGCGCGGTGGTGCTGATCTGCATGGACATCAAAGTAGTCGCTTTCAGGTGTGGACAGTAGGCGGTGGCGTCGGCTGCAGGAATCACCGGTTAACCGGGGACTTGTGCGCTTCTACAGCGAAACTTCGGTGCAGAAGCGCGGGTTTCACCGGTTAACCGGTGAAACCAACCGCAGCGCCTCAGCCGGCTACTCGGGCGGCGATCGCGTCGCCGACCTCCGCGGTACGACGGGTGGTGCCGGGCGCGCGCTCGGCCAGGTCGGCGAGCACGGCGCGCTCGACGGTCGGCGGCCGCGTCGGCGTACCCGAGGTGGTCGAGCAGCAGCGACGCGGACAGGATCGCGGCGGTGGGGTCGGCCTTCTGCTGGCCGGCGATGTCGGGGGCCGAGCCGTGCACCGGCTCGAACATGCTCGGGGCGGTGCGGTCCGGGTTCACGTTGCCGGAGGCGGCCAGCCCGATGCCGCCGGTGATGGCGGCGGCGAGGTCGGTGATGATGTCGCCGAAGAGGTTGTCGGTGACGATCACGTCGAAGCGCGACGGGTCGGTGGTCATGAAGATCATCGCCGCGTCGATGTGGATGTAGTCCACGGTCACGTCGGGGAACTCGGGCGCCACGGCCTGCACCAGCCGCCACCAGAGCGAGCCGGCGTTGACCAGCACGTTGGTCTTGTGGACCAGGGTGAGCTTGCTGCGGGGCCGGCGCTGGGCACGGGCGAACGCGTCGCGCACGACCCGCTCCACGCCGTACGCCGTGTTGACCGAGACCTCGGTGGCGATCTCGGCCGGCGTGCCGACGCGGAGGGCGCCACCGTTGCCCGTGTAGGGGCCCTCGGTGCCCTCGCGGACCACCACGAAGTCCACCTCGCCCGGGTCGGCCAGTGGCGAGGTGACGCCGGGGAAGATCCGGGACGGCCGCAGGTTCACGTAGTGGTCGAGCTCGAAGCGCAGCCGCAGCAGCAGCCCGCGCTCGAGGATGCCCGGGCGGCAGGTTCGGGTCGTTCGGCTTGCCGCCGACCGCGCCGAGCAGGATCGCGTCGTGCTCGCGGATCTCGGCGAGCACGGAGTCCGGCAGCACCTCACCGGTGGCGAGGTACCGCTCGGCGCCGAGGTCGTAGCGGGTCTGCTCGAACTTCACGCCGGCCGGGGCGGCCACCTCGAGGACCTTGAGCGCCTCGGCGGTCACCTCGGGCCCGATGCCGTCGCCGCCGATGACGGCGAGCCGCACGGAGCCGGACGTGGGGGGAGTCTGGGTCGCCGGGTCGGTCACGGGGCGAGGCTAGTTGTCGTCGGGGCGCTGGCCGCCGTTGTCCCGCAGGTCGAGCGAGGCCTGGACGGCCTCGTTGGTGTTCTCGTGGCTGCGCGGGTTCTCCGGGTGGTGGCTCGACGGCCCCCAGTCGGGATACATGTCGTACATCGGTCTCATTCCTCGTGTGTGGATGTGCTGGATCACTGGAGTCGGTCTGGCCGAGGACGCCCCGCGACGGGGACGTACCGACTCGTGGATCACACGAGGGATGGACCTGCTGCTGGCGGATCACGCTGTGGAGCGAGGGTGTCCGCGTCGCGGGGGCGTCTCGACCTGAGCTCGGATGGAGCTCGTTGTGAGAAGCCACGCAACGCCGACCACCGCGGCGAGGTGGCCTCTCGTCAGGCCTCGCCGCGGCGCTCGATAAGTACGAACACGCTCCGCATGGTGGTTCGATGGTAGGACGTCCGTGGTTCTTGTGGGCAGCGGATATCGCAGGTCGTCCGCGATGCGAGACGCTCGTACCGAGATGAGAGACTCGAACCGTGAGCCATCCGCCCGAGCTGCCCGAGGTCGTCAACCGTGCGTTCGACGTCTCCCGTCGGGCCGGCTACGTCTCGTTCTGCCGCAACGAGACCGGTCGGCTGCTGGCCATGCTCGCCGCCACGCGCGACGGGACCATGGCCGAGTTCGGCACCGGCTGCGGCGTCGGTACGGCGTGGCTGCGGTCCGGCGTACGCGGCGAGAAGGCCCGGATCGTCACCGCCGAGCTCGACCCGAAGCTCGCCGAGGCGGCCGCGGAGATCTTCCGCGACGACGACCAGGTCGAGGTGCTGGCCGCCGACTGGTCGACGCTCCTCGACCGCGGCCCCTACTCCCTGCTCTTCCTCGACTCCGGCGAGCCCACCGAGGTCACCGTCGACGCGATCGCCGACCTGGTCGAGGACGGCGGCATCGTGGTGCTCGACGACTTCACGCCCTGCGAGCTCTGGCCCCCGATCACCGGCGGCCGGGTCGACACCCTCCGCGAGCACTGGCTCACCGACGAGCGGTTCACCGCGGTCGAGGTGATGGTCGCCCCCGACGCCTCGACGATCATCGCCACCAAGCGCTGACCCTCAGCGATATATCGTTCGACGCCGAGCCGTCGTTACTCGTCACCAGTAACGACGGGTCACCGCCGACTTGGTGCCGAGCCGTCGTTACTCGTCACCGGTAACGACGGGTCGCGGGAGGTCGACGATCCAGGTGGGGAGCATGGCCTGGGTGAGCGGGCCGATGGCCAGGGCGTAGAGGACCGTGCCGAGGCCCGCGACGCCGCCGAGCAGCAGGCCGATGACGACGACGGTGATCTCGAGCAGCGTGCGGACCAGGCGCAGCGAGAGGCCGGTACGCCGGGCGAAGCCGGTCATCAGGCCGTCGCGCGGCCCGCGGCCGAGCTGGGCGCCGATGTACATCGCGGTCGCGAGCCCGCAGACCACGACCCCGCCGACGGTGAGCACGCCGCGGACCCACAGCGCGTCGGGCTGACCGAACAGGGACAGGAAGGCATCCGCCGACAACCCGATCACGATCGCGTTGGAGATGGTGCCGATGCCCGGCATCTCCCGCAGCGGGATCCACAGCAGCAGCACCGCGAAGCTGACGATCACCAGCGCCTCGCCCAGCGTGATCGGGAAGTGCGTGGCCAGGCCGGAGTGCAGGACGTCCCACGGCGCCACGCCGAGGTGCCCGCGGACCATGAGCGCGATCGAGAAGCCGTAGAGCACGAGGCCGGCGTAGAGCTGCGGGAGGCGGCGCCCCAGCCGCCCGGCGCGCAGCTGGGCGATCGGGCCCAGGTCGACGAGGACCCGCGGGCCGACGGTCGGGGAGGCGGTGCTGGTCACCCGACCATCCTCCGGCCAAGTGGCCTTTCAACAAATAGCCAATCGTGGGACAGTGGCCTGCATGGACCGCTCCATCACCGCCCGGCGGGTGGCCACCCTGGTCGGCGACTTCGACCGCAGCCCGGCCTACGCCGGCCTGGCCGACGCGCTGGTGCTGCTCATCGGCGACGGGCGGATCCCCGCGGGCACCCGGCTGCCCAGCGAGCGCGAGCTCACCGACGCGCTCGGCGTCTCCCGGACCACCGTGACCCGCGCGTACGCGAGCGTGCGCGACGCCGGCTTCGCCGACGCCCGACAGGGTTCGGGCACGTTCACGCAGGTGCCCGGGGGCCCGGCGCGCGCCCACGACCGGGCGCTGCTCCCCCGCCAGAGCGACCGCGCCGCCATCGACCTCAACTGCGCCGCCCCGTGCGCCCCGCCCCAGATCGCCTCGGCGTACGCCGACGCTGCGGCGCGGCTCCCGGCCTACCTCGGCGGACACGGCTACTTCCCCGCCGGGATGCCCGAGCTCCAGGCGGCGATCGCCGCGCTGTACGACGCCCGCGGCCTGCCGACCGACCCGGCCCAGGTCATGGTGACGCCCGGCGCGCTGTCGGGGGTCTCGATCGTGGCCCAGGCGCTGGCCGGCCGCGGGGACCGGGTGCTGGTGGACACCCCGGGCTACCCCAACGCCGCCGAGCGGTTCCGCAGCGCCGGCGCCCGGCTGGCCACCGCCGAGGTGGACCCCGACCGGTGGGACCTCGACGCGGCCGCGGCCCGGGTGCGCCAGGTGTCGCCTCGGCTGGCCTACCTCATCCCCGACTTCCACAACCCGACGGGGCTGCTGATGAGCGACGCGGAGCGCGAGCGGTACGCCGCCCAGCTGCGCCGCGCGCACGTCACCGCGATCGTCGACGAGTCCCACCAGATGCTCGCGCTCGAGGGCCAGGAGATGCCGCGCCCGTTCGCGGCGTACGCCCCGGACACGGTCACCGTGGGCAGCGTGAGCAAGTCCTTCTGGGGCGGGCTGCGGGTCGGCTGGGTGCGCGCGCCGCTGGACCAGATGGAGCGGCTGACCAACGCGCGGGTCACCCTCGACCTCGGCGTACCGGTGATGGAGCAGCTCGCGACCGTCCGCCTGCTCGAGGATCCCGAGGCCACGTTGGGCCAGCACCGTGCCCGGCTGCGCGAGCAGCGGGACGCGCTCGTCGCCGCGGTGCGCTCCGCGCTGCCTGACTGGACGTTCCGGGTGCCGGCCGGCGGGCTCTCGCTGTGGTGCGAGCTGCCCGGGCCGGGGCGCGGCCTCGGGATCGCCCTGGCCGACGAGGCCGAGCGGCACGGCGTGATCGTGGCGCCGGGACCGGTGTTCGCCCCGGACGGCGGCCTCGACCGGTTCGTGCGGATCCCCTACACCCTCCGGGTCGAGGAGCTCGAGGAAGCGGTGGCCGGGATCGCGGACGCCTGGCGGTCGGTCGCCGCGCGCCGGACGAGCGCGAGCCGGCCGCGCGGCCGCGTGATGGTCGCGTGAACCGGACCCCGCGCGGCTAGTCGAGGTCCGCCGCGCGCACCCAGACCGCGTCGATGGCGGCCTCGATCTCGTGCAGGGTGTCTGCGGGGATGGCCGAGTCGACCGACAGCGCGACGAGGGCGTGCCCGCCCTTGCTGTCGCGGGAGACCTGCATCCCGGCGATGTTGACCCCGGCGGCACCGAGGATGCCGCCGACCGTGCCGACCATCCCCGGCCGGTCCTCGTAGCTGAGGAACGCGAGGTGCTGGGTGGGCTCGAGGTCGACGTCGAACCCGTTGACCTCGACGAGCCGCTCGCGCTGGTGGATGCCGAGGAGGGTGCCGCTCAGCGAGACCCGGGTGCTGTCGGCGAGGGTGCCGCGGATCGTGATGAGGTTGCGGTGGTCGGGGCTCTCCGACTCGGTGACGAGGCGGACGGCGGTGCCGCGCTCGGCGGCCAGCAGCGGGGCGTTGACGTAGGAGACCTGGTCCTCGACCACGTCGGTGAAGACGCCCTTGAGGGCGGCGAGCTCGAGCACCTTGACGTCGTACTCGGTGATCTCGCCGCGGACCTCGACGTCGATCTGCTGGGCCACCTCGCCGGCCAGCGCGGTGAAGATCCGGCCCAGCTTCTCGGCGAGCGGGATGCCCGGGCGGACGTCCTCGGCGATCACGCCACCCTGGACGTTCACCGCGTCGGGGACCAGCTCGCCCGCGAGCGCCAGCCGCACCGAGCGGGCCACCGCGAGCCCGGCCTTCTCCTGGGCCTCGTCGGTGGAGGCGCCCAGGTGCGGGGTGGCCACGACGTTCTCGAGCTCGAACAGGGGGCTGTCGGTGCACGGCTCCTTGGCGAACACGTCGAGGCCGGCCGCCGCGATCCGGCCCTCCTTGAGCGCGGCGTAGAGCGCGGCCTCGTCGACGATCCCGCCGCGCGCGGCGTTCACCAGGACCAGGTGCGGGCGGACCCGGTGCAGCTCGGCGTCACCGATGAGGCCGATCGTCTCGGGGGTCTTGGGCAGGTGGACCGACATGAAGTCCGACTCGGCCAGCAGCGTGTCGAGGTCGACGAGGCGCACGCCCATCTGGGCGGCCCGGCCGGCCTGGACGTAGGGGTCGTAGGCGATGACGTCCATGCCGAACGCCGCGAGTCGGTGCGCCACCAGGACGCCGATCCGGCCGAGGCCGACGATGCCGACTGTCTTCTCGAACAGCTCGGTGCCGGTGAACCGCGAGCGCTGCCACTCGCCGTGGCGAAGTGCGGCGTGGGCGGGGCTGACGTGCCGGGCGGCGGCGAGCATGAGGGCGACCGCGAGCTCGGCCGCCGAGACGATGTTGGAGGTCGGCGCGTTGACCACCATCACGCCGGACTGGGTGGCCGAGCGTACGTCGACGTTGTCGAGGCCGACCCCCGCGCGGGCCACGACCTGGAGCCGCGACGCCGCCGCGAGCGCCTCGGCGTCCACGGCGGTGGCGCTGCGGACCAGCAGCGCATCCGCCTCGGGCAGCGCGGCGAGCAGCGCGGCGCGGTCCGAGCCGTCGCAGTGCCGGACCTCGAAGTCGGGTCCGAGCTCCTCGATCGTCGCCGGGCTCAGCTCTTCGGCGATCAGGACGACCGGCTTCGTGCGGTCGGGCGGAACGGCGGTCACAGCGGATCCTCGCGGGTCGGGGCCAAGGCGCGCACGACGCTGTGCAGCGGCTCACAGTACCCCGGGGTGCGGCCGTAATTGCGGTGCGTCTGCCCAGCGGCCCGACGTAGTCTCGGGGCGTGGAGTGAACCGGTGACCGTCCTGCCCGCCCTCGTCGAGGAGTCACCGTTGCCTGCCCCCACCCCGTCCGTGCTGTCGTTCGCCTCCGTCGGCCTCACCTGGCCCGACGGCACCGTCGCCCTCGACGGTCTCGACCTGCTCGTCTCCGCCGGTCGCTCGGGGCTCGTCGGCGCCAACGGCTCCGGCAAGTCCACCCTGCTCAAGCTGGCCGCCGGCGTCCTGGCCCCGACCTCCGGGTCGGTCTCGGTCGCCGGTGAGATCGGCTACCTGCCGCAGGACCTCACCCTCGACCGGTCACGGCGCGTCGACGACGTGCTCGGGATCGGTCCCGCGCTGCGCGCGCTGCGCGCCCTCGACGCCGGCACCGGGGGCGCCGCGGAGCTCGAGGCGGTCGGCGACCAGTGGGACGTCGAGGAGCGCGCGGTCGCCGAGCTCGAGCGGCTCGGCCTGCCCGCCGCGCTCCTGGACCGGCGGCTCGGTGAGCTGTCCGGCGGCGAGGTGGTCCGGCTCGGGCTGGCCCGGCTGCTGCTGCGCCGGCCCGACGTGCTGCTCCTGGACGAACCCACCAACAACCTCGACGCCGGCGCCCGCTCGAAGCTGTACGACGTGCTCGGCTCGTGGAGCCGCACCCTCCTCGTCGTCTCGCACGACCGGCAGCTGCTCGAGCGGGTCGACCGGATCGGCGACCTCCGCGACGGGTCGGTGCGGTGGTACGGCGGCGGCTTCTCGTCCTACCGCGCCCAGGTCGAGGCCGAGCAGGAGGCGGCCGAGCAGGCGGTCACGACCGCGCGGGCCGACGTACGGCGCCAGAAGGCCGACCGGGTCGAGGCCGAGCGGATGGTCGCGCAGCGCAAGCGGCAGGGCGAGCGCAACGCGATCAAGACCAACATGGGCAAGGCCGCGCGCGACTACTACAAGAACAAGTCCGAGAAGCACGCCGCGTCGTACCGGAAGGTGCACGACGAGCGGCTGAGCGCGGCCCGCGACCGGCTCGACGCGGCCGAGGCCCGGCTGCGCGAGGACCGCGCGATCCGGGTGTCCCTGCCCGCGACCGAGGTGCCGCGCGGCCGCGTCGTGCTGACCACCCACGACCTGGTCATCCGCACCGGCGCGAGGGTCGAGCTCGACCTGCGCGGCCCCGACCGGATCGCGGTCCTGGGTCCGAACGGCGCCGGCAAGACCACGCTGCTCGACACCATCGTCGGCGCGGTGCCCCCGCGGTCCGGCTCGGTCCGGACCCACGTGCCGACCGCGCTGCTCCCCCAGCGGCTCGACGTCCTCGACCCCGACCTGTCGGTCGTCGACAACGTCGCGCTCCGGGCCCCCGAGGTCGAGCTCAACCCGATCCGCGCCCAGCTGGCCCGTTTCCTGTTCCGCGGCGCGGCCGCCGAGCAGCCCGTCGGCACGCTCTCCGGTGGCGAGCGCTTCCGCGCCACCCTCGCCGCGCTGCTCCTCGCCGACCCCGCGCCCCAGCTGCTGCTCCTCGACGAGCCCACCAACAACCTCGACCTCGCGTCGTACGACGCGCTCGTCTCGGCGCTGACGTCGTACCGAGGGGCGCTGCTGGTCGTCAGCCACGACCAGCGGTTCCTCGCGGACGTCGGCGTGGACCGGTCGCTGGAGCTCTAGTCGAACAGCGCCTGGCCGACGTACTCGCCCTCGCCGGCGCCGGGGGGTACGGCGAACAGGGCGGAGCCGGTGACCTTGAGGTACTCCATCAGTGCGTCCTCGGAGGCCATCTTGGTCTGGATCGGGATGAAGTGGGTGTCGGGGTTGCGCACGAAGGCGAGGAAGAACAGACCGGCGTCGAGGCCGCCGAGGGAGTTGCTGCCGTCGACGAAGTTGTAGCCGCGGCGCAGCATCCGGGCGCCGTCGTTGAAGTCGGGGTGGACCAGCCGGATGTGGGCATCGGGGGCGATGACGGGCTGGTCGTTGCTGCCGGGCATGTCGAAGTCCGGCTGGTCGAACTCCTTGCCGCCGGACAGCGGGGCACCGGTGTCCTTGGTGCGGCCGACGAACGCCTCCTGGTCGCCGAGCGGCTGGCGGTCCCAGACCTCGATGGTCATGCCGAAGCGGCGGGCCACGAGGTAGGAGCCGCCGGCCAGCCAGTCGGCCCGGTCGTCGTCGCCCGAGGCGACCCAGACGTGCTTCTCGACGTCGTCGGTCTCCTCGGCCTTGACGTTCATCGTGCCGTCCTTGAACCCGAACAGGTTCCGCGGAGTCGACTGGTCGACGGAGGTGGTCGACGTGCGGCCGAAGCCCAGCTGCGACCAGCGGACCGCAACCGTGCCGAAACCGATCCGGGCCAGGTTGCGGATCGCGTGCACCGCCACCTGGGGGTCGTCGGCGCAGGCCTGGATGCACAGGTCGCCGTACGAGCGCGCCGGGTCGAGGTTGTCGGCCGGGAAGTGCGGCAGCGTGCGCAGCGCCTCGGGCCGGCGGTCGGCGAGGCCGAACCGGTCCTGGCCGTCGTCGGTGCGGAACAGCGAGGGCCCGAAGCCGAAGGTGATCGTGAGCCGGCTCGGCGCCAGACCGATCGCCTCGCCGGTGTCGTCGGGCGGCAGGTTCGAGGGCCCGCCGACCGGGCCGATCGTGCCCGCCGGGTCACCGGCCGCCATCCGCTCCGCCGCCTCGGTCCAGCGCTGGAGCAGGTCGACGAGCGCGTCGCGGTCGTCGGTGGTGACGTCGAAGGCGGCGAAGTGCAGCCGGTCCTGGGCCGGCGTGACGATGCCGGCCTGGTGCTCGCCGCGGAACGGGTACGACGCCTCGGTGGTGGCGGACGACCCGGACGTCGCCCCGTCGCTGGAGCGACCGACCGCGAAGGCGCCGACCACCCCGGCGGCGGCCGCACCGCCGCCGAGGAGGCCGCGCCGGGAGATGCCCCGGCGCTGCGCGTCGCCCTGCTCGCTCATCGCTTCGTCGTGCCGAGCGCTCGTCAGGAGAGCACGGCCGCGGTCAGCTGGGACAGCGGCTCGGACAGCGCGTTGACGGCGTCGGACAGCTGCTTGACCTCGTCCGGGGTGAGCTGGTCGTAGGTCTTGAAGCCGTCGCCCTCGCGCTGCGCATCGAGCAGCGCCTGGAGGTCGGCGAACCGGGCGTCGAGGTCGCCGGCGAGCTCGGGGTCCTTCTGCTCGAGGATCGGCTTGAGACCCTCGTAGCCGACCCGGGCGCCGTCGACGTTGGCCTGGAAGTCCCACAGGTCGGTGCGCGACCAGTACTCCTCCTCGCCGGTGACCTTGCCCGTGGCGACCTCCTCGAGCAGGCCGCGCGAGCCGTTGGCGATCTGGTCGACGGTGTAGGTGAGCTCCTGGACCCGGTCGTCGAGGGTCTGGGTGTTGGTGAGGAGGTCGTCGGCGTACGTCGCGCGCTCCTCGGTGGTCAGCGGCGTGTAGTTCTCGGCGCGCTGGGGCCACAGGTCCTTCTCGATCAGGTGCCAGCCGGTCCACTTCTGGCCGGGCTCGAGGTCGGCCTCGCGGGCGTCCATCATCGGGTCGAGGTCACCGAAGGACTCCGCGACGGTCTCGATCCGCTCCCAGTGGGTCCGCGCCTCGGCGTACAGCTGGCGGGCGCCCTCGTCGTCGCCCGACTTGTAGGCCTCGACGAACTGCGTGGTCTTGGTGAGCAGCTGGTCCGACTGGTCCTGGACGTAGGCGGCGTAGTTGGCGACGGCCTGGTCGATGAGCTGCTGCTCGTCCGCGTTGACCTCGGGGGCCTCGTCGGACCCGGTGACGGTGAAGTCGGCGCGGATGCCCTCGCCCTTCATGCCCGGCTTGCAGGCGGTGAAGTACTTCCCGGCCGGGGCGTTGACGGTCATCTCGCGGTTGAGGTTGGGGCCGATGTTCTCCACCTCGGAGACGATCCGCAGCCCGTCCTCGCCGAGCAGGTAGAACTCGGTGACCTGGGAGCCGGAGTTGGTGACGTCGAAGGTGAGCGTGCCCGCCGGCGCCTCGGCCGCCGAGACGGTGCAGGCGTCGTCGGTGGACTCGACGGTGAGCGCCCGCGGGTTGCCGCCGTCGGCGGCGCCGTCGCTGCTGTCCTTGTTCTCCGTGCAGGCAGCGAGGAACGGCGCGGCGACCAGGAGGGCGGTCACGACGAGGGTCTTGCGCATGGCGGGGCTCTTTCTCGGGTGGTCGTGCAGGGCGGAGCGGCTCAGTGGGCCTGGTGTGCCTTCGGGGTGGCGGTCGCGCCGGCGGCCGGCGCGGGCGCCGAGCGTCGGCGTACGCCGAGGAGGAACAGGGTCATCACGGGGATGACGTAGAGGAGCCAGGCGGCCGCCTCGAGCTTCGTGGTGGCGGGGCTGAAGTTGAAGATCCCCTTGAGCAGAGCGCCGTACCAGCTGTTGAGGTCGATCGTGTCGGACACGTCGAAGGCCAGGTCGTTGACGCCGGGCAGGAACCGGGCCTCCTGGAGGTCGTGGATGCCGTAGGCCAGCACGCCACCGGCGACGAGGATCAGGAACGCGCCTGTCCACGTGAAGAACCGGCTGAGGTTGACCGAGATCGCGCCGCGGTAGATCAGGTAGCCGAGGACGACGGCGGTGGCGATGCCCAGCGCCGCCCCGAGCAGCGGCTCCCACGTCGGGGTGACGGTGCCGACCGCGTCGCGGGTGCCGGCCTGGGTGGCGGCCCACAGGAACAGCGCGGTCTCGAGCCCTTCGCGTCCCACCGCGAGGACGGCCACGACCACCAGCGACCAGCGGCCGGCCTCGGCGGCCGCGTCGATCTGGCCGCGCAGCTCGCCGCCGAGGCCGCGGGCGGCCTTGGCCATCCAGAAGATCATCCAGGTCACGAAGCCGACCGCGATGATCGAGAGGCTGCCGCCGATCAGCTCCTGGGCCTCGAAGGTGAGGCCGCGCGGGCCGAAGGTCAGCGCCGCCCCGAAGGCCAGGCTGACCGCGACCGCGAGCGCGACGCCGACCCAGATGCGCGGCAGCAGGTGTCGCCGGTCGGACTTGACCAGGTAGGCGACGAGGATGCTCACGACGAGCGCGGCCTCGAGCCCTTCACGCAGTCCGATGAGGTAGTTGGCGAACACAGCCGGTCACTCTACGCCCACTTACTTAGGCATGGCTAACCTAGGTGAGGTTCCCCTCACTCTCCGGCCGACCGGGCGGGAGTTTCACCGGCCAGCCGGTGAAACTGGCGCTTCGGCGCAGAAACTTCTGCGGCGAACGTCCGGTTTCACCGCTCAGCCGGTGAAACCGGACATCACACAGCGCAGCCGTCGGGCCCGCAGACGCCCGCGTCCCCACCGGCGAGCACGTCGATGGCCGGGTGGCTGTCGGCCCAGGCGCGGTCCAGCAGCTGGGCGAACACCTCGGTCGGCTGGGCCCCCGAGACGCCGTACCGCTGGTCGACGACGAAGAACGGCACCCCGTTCGCGCCGTACGCGCGGGCCTGCGCGATGTCGGCGTGCACGGCGTCGGTGAACTCGTCACTCGCCAGCACCGCGTCGACCCGAGCCGGGTCGAGGCCGGCGTCGACCGCGACCCTGCGGAGCACGGCGTGGTCTCCCATCGACTCGCCGCGGGCGAAGTACGCCGCGAGCAGCGCCTCCTTCAGCTCGGCCTGGCGCCCCTCCTCGAGGGCGAGGTGCAGCAGCCGGTGGGCGTCGACGGTGCGGGCGTGCGGTGCGTCGGCGTGGTGGAAGTCGAGCCCCACGGACGCGGCGACACCGTCGGCCCGCGCCATCAGCTCGCGGGCGCCCGCGACGTCGGTCCCGAACTTCGTGGCCAGGGACTCCACGGTCGTCTCGACCGGCACCTCCGGCGCGGACGGGTCGAGCTCGAACGAGCGGTAGACCACCTCCACGTCGCCGCGGTGCTCGAACGAGTCGAGCGCCGACTCCAGGTGCCGCTTGCCGATGTAGCACCAGGGGCAGACGACGTCGGACCAGACTTCGATGCGCACGGGGGGTCAACCGGTGACGACTGCCTCGTGTTCCCGGTCAGGACGGACGAGTTCGCGCCGTGGAGGTCCTGGGCTTGGCGTTCGCGATCTTCACGATGAGCGGGTCGACGTGCTCGGGGCCGCCCATGATCTCGATGAGTGCCTTGGCCGCGTCGACGTTCTCGTGGTCGACGACGATCGTGCGGGTCACGGGTCATCTCCGTTCTCAGCGTCGCCTCCAGTGTGCTCCACGACATCGACGTTCGCGAGCCGCCCCTCCACAGGGTCACCCCTGAGAGGCCCTCAGGGTCCGGCAAGGGGTTCGTGGGGCCCGGTCCCCGATGTGGCCGACCCCCTCCGGACGAGAGCGTGGAGCCCATGATCGACGTGACCGCACTCACCAGGACGTACGGCGGCCTCCGGGCCGTGGACGGCGTCTCCTTCACCGCCCAGCCGGGCCGGGTGACCGGGTTCCTCGGCCCCAACGGCGCCGGCAAGTCGACCACCATGCGCGTCATGGTCGGTCTGACCCCGCCGACCTCAGGGTCGGCGACCGTCCTCGGCCGCTCGTACGCCGACCTGCCCAACCCGGGCCGCGAGGTCGGCGTCCTGCTCGACGCCTCCGCGCAGCACGCGGGCCGGACGGGCCGCGAGACCCTCAAGATCGCCGCCCGTACCATGGGTCTGCCGATGGGCCGGGTCGACGAGATGCTCGAGACCGTCTCGCTGACCGGCAAGGAGGCCGAGCGCCGGGTCAAGAACTACTCGCTCGGCATGCGCCAGCGGCTCGGCATCGCGACCGCCCTGATCGGCGACCCCGAGGTGCTGATCCTCGACGAGCCGGCCAACGGCCTCGACCCTGCCGGCATCCGCTGGATGCGCGACCTGCTCCGCGGCTTCGCCAACAAGGGTGGCACCGTGCTGCTCTCCTCGCACCTGCTGCACGAGATCGAGGTCATCGCCGACGACCTGGTGGTCATCGGGCAGGGCCGGATCGTCGCCCAGGGGACCAAGGCCGACCTGCTCGCCTCCGCGGGCACCCTGGTCCGCTCCAGCGCCATCGAGGAGCTGGCCACCGCCCTGGAGCAGAACGGCATCCACGCCGTCGCGTCCGGCCGTGACGCCCTCCGCGCGGAGGCCGAGGCCGACCTGATCGGCAAGGTGGCCCTCGCCG
The DNA here is from genome assembly GCA_963791175.1 of uncultured Actinomycetota bacterium. Taxonomy (GTDB): domain Bacteria; phylum Actinomycetota; class Actinomycetes; order Propionibacteriales; family Nocardioidaceae; genus Nocardioides. The sequence continues at coordinate 1,017,721 of CAWBRC010000001.1, read as the reverse complement.
CCGGCGTACCCCTCACCGAGCTGCGCGCCGCCGACGGCGCCGGCCTCGAGGAGATGTTCCTCGAGCTCACCGCAGAGACCTCCCGAGAAGGAGCAGCAGCATGACCGCCGCCACCGCCACCGTCGACCGCGCGCCCGCGCAGGTGGCCCCCCGCACCGCGCCGAAGCCGATCCCGTTCACCCGCCTGCTCCAGGTCGAGACCATCAAGATGTTCGACACCCGGGCCGGCTTCTGGCTCATGGTGAGCATCGCCGCCACAGCACTGATCGCGACGGTCTCGGTGATCGCCTTCGCGCCCGACAGCGCGCTGACCTACGACAGCTTCGGCGCCGCGATCGGCATCCCGATGACCCTGCTGCTGCCGGTCATGGCGATCCTGTCCGTCACCAGCGAGTGGAGCCAACGCAGCGGCCTGACCACGTTCACGCTCGTGCCGCACCGCGGTCGGGTGATCTGGGCGAAGATGGTCGTCTCGATGGTGCTCGGCGCCGTCGCGATCGGCGTGGCCCTGGCCATCGGCGCCCTCGGCAACGTCGTCGGTTCCACGATCGCCGGGGTCGACACCGTGTGGGACATCTCGGGCTCGCAGATCGGCTACCTGATCTTCGCCAACGTGCTCAACCTGCTCATCGGCTTCATGCTCGGCGTACTGATCCGCAACTCCCCCGCCGCGATCGTCGGGTTCGTCGTCTACTCGTTCGTGCTGCCCACCCTCTCCCTGCTGCTGGGCAACTTCCAGCAGTGGTGGGAGGACCTCCGCCCCTGGCTGGACTTCAACTGGGCGCAGGGCGAGCTGTACGACGGGAGCCTGAACGCCACCGAGTGGGCGCAGCTCGGGACCTCGGGCCTCATCTGGCTCGTGGTTCCACTGGCCATCGGCCTGGTGACGGTGATGCGGTCAGAGGTCAAGTAGCACCTCGAAACCCCACCGGGCCGAGCACGGACCCCCGGAGCACGCCGCTCCGGGGGTCCTGCTCCGTCCGAGGCGACCGTGGCCCACGTCACCCCCCGCTCCGACCGTGGTCGGAGGCGGCACCGGCGGCCGGCTGGGTAGGTTCGAGCGGTGCTCCCTCTCGGTCGCTTCGCCCTGCCTGCGCTCCTGGCCGCCCTGGTCGCGACCCCGCTCGCGGTGGCCGCCCCGGCGTCCGCCGTACCGACCGGGTCGACCGCGACCGACGACGTCGTGCTCTACCCCCACTGCCAGCAGCACCCGATCACCTACGACCTCGCCGTCGACCCCGGCACCGCGTTCTGGCACCTCGAGGTGCTGCTCCTCGACCCCGACGGGCACACCTCCGAGCAGCGGGTGGCGACCTCGGCCACCTCGCCGGCCCACGGCACCGTGGCCTACCAGTTCTGCGGCTCCGAGAAGGCCGGCACCTGGACGGTCCGGGCCACCGGCTTCTACGAGACCCTCCCGCTGGTGCAGCTCCCCCTGGACCTCCCCGACACCACCTTCACGGTCCGCCCGACCGAGACCCGGACCACCCTCGCCCGCCGGCCGCTGGGCCACGGGCGCTACCGCCTGACCGCGCTGGTGCGTCAGGAGGCCGAGCAGGGGTACGCGCGAGCCGACGGTGCACCCGTGCGCCTCGAGCGGCTGGTGCACGGGACCTGGCACAAGGTCCGTGGCCTCACCCTCACCACGGCGCAGGGGCGGGCGGTCGCGCGCATCGCCGGCCACCCCGGCCAGCGGCTGCGCGCCGTCGTACCGGACCGCAACAGCCTCGGCGGCTCGGCCTCGAAGGTCGTCACCCTCTAGCCCGAACGGGCCACTTCCCGCGCAGACGGACCCACCTCGACGGAACGACCCCGCCCGGGCGGCCGAGTTCCTACTGTCGAGGGACCACGGCCGTTGCAGCGCCGACTCAGGACTCCGCCGCACGGGGGGCGGGGTCCAGCCGAGCCGGGCGTTGGCGTCGAGTGACGCGAAAGTGCTGTCCGCAACCGCTGCGGACAGCACTTTGGCGACGTGCGACGGAACGGGGGTCTCAGGCGCGGGCCGAGGTCCCCTCGACGTAGTCGGAGTCGTGGGACTTCACCCACGCCATCAGCTTGCGCAGCTCGCGGCCGGTCTGCTCGATCGGGTGCTGCTCGGACTTCTGGCGGAAGGCGTTGAACTCCGGCGAGCCGGCGTCCTGGTCGGCGATGAAGCGGGCCGCGAACGAGCCGTCCTTGATCTCGGCGAGGACCTGCTTCATGTTCTCCTTCACGTGCTCGTCGATCACCCGCGGGCCGGAGACGTAGTCGCCGTACTCCGCGGTGTCGGAGACCGACCAGCGCTGCTTGGCGATGCCGCCCTCGTACATGAGGTCGACGATCAGCTTGAGCTCGTGGAGGCACTCGAAGTAGGCGACCTCGGGCTGGTAGCCGGCCTCGGTGAGCACCTCGAAGCCGTACATCACCAGCTGCGAGGCGCCGCCGCAGAGCACCGCCTGCTCACCGAACAGGTCGGTCTCGGTCTCCTCGGTGAACGTGGTCCTGATGCCGCCGGCGCGCAGCCCGCCGATCGCCTTCGCGTAGGACAGCGCGAGCGGCCAGGCGTTGCCGGTCTCGTCCTTCTCGACCGCGACGAGCACCGGGACGCCCCGGCCGTCGACGTACTCGCGGCGGACGAGGTGGCCCGGGCCCTTGGGGGCGACCATGAACACGTCGACGCCCTCGGGCGGGGTGATGTAGCCGAAGCGGATGTTGAAGCCGTGGCCGAACACAAGCGTGTCGCCCGGCGCGAGCTCGGGCTCGATCTCCTCGGAGTAGAGCTTCCGCTGGTGCTGGTCGGGCGCGAGGATCACGATGACGTCGGCCTCCTCGGCCGCCTCCCGCGGCGTGAGGACCCGGAGCCCCTCGGCCTCGGCCTTCTCACGGCTCTTCGAGCCGGGCTGCAGCCCGACCCGCACGTCGACGCCGGAGTCGCGCAGCGACAACGCATGGGCGTGGCCCTGGCTGCCGTAGCCGATCACCGCCACGTTCTTGCCCTGGATCAGGGCGAGGTCGGCGTCGTCGTCGTAGAACATCTCAGCCACGGGGCTGCTCCTTCTTCTCGGGAACTCAGGGGGTACGTCGTGGAGCCGGGCAGGGGTTCCTGGCGCCGGATGGGTGGTGCCACGCCCGTCAGGCGCCAGCATCCCCGGGCGCCCGGGGATTCATCCCGCCGCCGGCGGGGCGGGGACGGCCACCGGGCGCAGGGAGCGCTCGGAGATCGAGCGCGAGCCGCGCCCGATCGCGACCATGCCGGACTGGACGAGCTCGCGGATCCCGAAGGGCTCGAGGATCTTGAGCACGTCGGCGATCTTGGCGGCGTTGCCGATCACCTGGACCGTGACCGCGTCGGTGGCGACGTCGATCACGCTGGCCCGGAACAGCTGCACGACGTCGAGGATCTGGCCGCGGGTCTCGGCGGAGGCCGCGACCTTGACCAGCACCAGCTCGCGGTGCACCGACGCGTCCTGGTCGAGCTCGACGATCTTGATCACCTCGACCAGCTTGTTCAGCTGCTTGGTGACCTGCTCCAGCGGCGAGCCCTCGACGTTGACCACGATGGTCATCCGGGAGATCTCGGGGTGCTCGGTCGGCCCCACCGCGAGGGACTCGATGTTGAAGCCGCGGCGGCTGAACAGGCCCGCGATCCGGGCCAGGACGCCGGGCTTGTCCTCGACGAGGACGGACAGGGTGTGGCTGGACATCAGATGTCGTCCTCGTCGAACTGGGGCGCGAGGTCCCGCGCGTACTTGATGTCGTCGTTGCTCGTTCCGGCGGCGACCATCGGCCAGACCATGGCGTCGCGGTGCACCCGGAAGTCGACCACGACGGGGACGTCGTTGATCTCCATCGCCTTGGTGATGGTCGCGTCGACGTCGTCGGGGCTCTCGCAGGCCAGCCCGACGCAGCCGTAGGCGTCCGCGAGCTTGACGAAGTCGGGGATCCGCTTGGAGTGCAGGTCGGTGTTGGAGTAGCGCTGGTTGTAGAAGAGCGTCTGCCACTGCCGGACCATGCCGAGCGACTCGTTGTTGATCACCGCGACCTTGATCGGGATCTTGTTGATCGCGCAGGTGGCCAGCTCCTGGTTGGTCATCTGGAAGCAGCCGTCGCCGTCGATGGCCCACACGACGCTGTCCGGGCAGCCGACCTGCGCACCCATGGCGGCCGGCACGGCGAAGCCCATGGTGCCGAGTCCGCCGGAGTTGATCCACGTCCTCGGGTTCTCGTAGCCGACGTAGTGCGCGGCCCACATCTGGTGCTGGCCGACGCCCGCGGTGTAGATCGCGTCGGGGCCGGCGATCGCGCCGAGCCGCTCGATGACGTACTGCGGCGCGAGCGAGTCGGCGGGCTGGTCGTACCCCAGCGGGTAGGTGTCGCGGACGCCCTCGAGGAACTTGACCCAGCCCTCGTAGTCACCGGAGTGGCCGGCCTCGTGCTCGGTCTTGAGCGCGACCAGCAGGTCGACGAGCACCTCGCGGACGTCGCCGACGATCGGGACGTCGGCGTGCCGGTTCTTGCCGATCTCGGCCGGGTCGATGTCGGCGTGGATCACCTTGGCACCGGGGGCGAACGAGTCGAGGTTGCCGGTGACCCGGTCGTCGAAGCGGGCGCCGAGGCTGATGATCAGGTCGCTCTTCTGCAGCGCGGCGACCGCGGCCACCGTGCCGTGCATGCCGGGCATGCCGAGGTGCTGCGGGTGGCTGTCGGGGAACGCCCCGCGGGCCATCAGCGTGGTCACCACCGGCATGCCGGTCAGCTCGGCGAGCTCGCGCAGCTCCTTCGACGCCCCCGACCGGATGGTCCCGCCGCCGACGTACAGCACCGGACGGCGCGACTCGAGCATGAGCCGGGCCGCCTCGCGGATCTGCTTCGAGTGCGGGCGGGTGACGGGCCGGTAGCCGGGCAGGTGCAGCTCGGCCGGCCACGCGAACGTCGTCATCGACTGCAGCGCGGACTTGGCGATGTCCACCAGGACCGGCCCGGGACGCCCGGTGCTGGCGATGTGGAACGCCTCCGCGATCCGGCGCGGGATCTCGTCGGGGTCGGTGACCAGGAAGTTGTGCTTGGTGATCGGCATCGTGATGCCGCGGATGTCGGCCTCCTGGAAGGCGTCGGTGCCGATCGCGGCCGCGCCGACCTGGCCGGTGACCGCGACGATCGGGACCGAGTCCATGTGCGCGTCGGCGATCGGGGTGACCAGGTTGGTGGCGCCCGGGCCCGAGGTCGCCATGCACACGCCGACCCGGCCGGTGGCCGCGGCGTACCCCTGGGCGGCGTGGCCGGCGCCCTGCTCGTGCCTTACCAGGATGTGCCGGATCTTGGAGTCCATGAGGGGGTCGTACGCCGGCAGGATGGCGCCGCCGGGGATGCCGAAGATGTCGGTCACACCGGCCGCCTCCAACGAGGTGACCAGGCTCTGTGCCCCTGTGATCTGCTCGCTCATCCGATGGGGTCTCTCTCTTCCTCGATCTCTGCCGTGCTCCTCGACCAACAAAAAACCCCTCGGTCGCGCTCGGCAACGAGGGGTGACGCGCTGACTGCGGCGGGTGGCCTGGTCAGTCGGCGCGTCGCATGCGTACGAGAAGGTCCTGGCGCATGCAGCCACGGTAGTCGCTCGCCCGGACGAGCGGCATCTCGGTGTCCGGCCGTCCCAGCATACGGGACGGCCGTCTCATCCCGTGGCGGCGGTGGCGTCCGCGGGCGCGCGGGTGGGGTCCACGCCGGCCAGGAAGCCGGTCACCTGCGCGGCCAGTCGTACGGCGCCCAGCTCGCTCGCCCAGCGCCGGGTCTCGGTGGCCAGCGCCCGGGCCCCCGCCTCGTCGGCGGCGTCGCGCGCCAGCACCGCGAGCAGCAGCAGCTGGGCCAGCACGCCGAGCACGTGACCGCCGCGGGCCGCCGCGGCGGCGGACTCCTCCCACGCGGCCGTGGCCCGCGCGTGGTCGCCGTCGTCGTGGGCGTGGTCGCCGAGGTGCCGTTGGGCCTCGAAGACCAGCAGCGGGTCGTCCACCCGCCTGGCCAGCGCCAGCGCCGCGGCGTAGTGGTCGGGCGCCTCGAGCCGGTCCCCGCGCAGGTTGTCGGAGATCCAGCCCTGGCACATCAGCGCCCAGCCCCGGCGGCCGTCGTCGGGGGCGGTGTCGCGCAGCCGGGCCGCCTCGGTCGCCATCCGGGCCACCACCTGCGGGTCGCGGCCGGCCGGGCCGATCCCGGAGACCAGCTGGTCGGCGTACTGCCGCCGCAGGTGCAGCATCGCCAGGTCCCACGAGGTGGTCGGGCCGGTGCCGATCGCGGCCGCGAGCTCGTGCGCGGCGTCCAGCGGGTGGTCGTCGCCGGACGGTACGCCGCGCGCGTAGTCGCGGCGGGCGACCACCGACGCGCGGGCCATCAGGAGGGCGAGCCGATCAGCGTCGTCGGTCACCAGCGTCGAGTCGACGAGCGCAAGCGCCTCGCCGTAGCGCGCGGCGTTCTCCAGGGCGGTCACGGCGGCGAGGACGGGGGTCAGGTCGGTGGTGGCAGCAGGCATGGCGGCAAGATAGTTTGGACCAAAACTATTCTCCAGAAAACTGTTTTCGGAGGTGGCGCGGTGCAGGACTCCGTGGACAGGCACGTGGCGCGGTGGCGCGAGGAGCTGGCCTACCTCGACCCGGTGCACGAGGCGGTCGTGGCCCGGCTGATGATCGTGAGCCGGCACCTGTCCCGCGCCCGCGAGGTCGCGCACGCCGACGCCGACCTGCCCCGCCCGGCGTTCAAGATCCTGCTGGCCCTGCGCCGGCTCGGGGCGCCGTACACCGCGAGCCCGTCGGAGCTGGCCGACCACCTCGGCCTCAGCCGCGGAGCCCTGTCGGCGCGGCTCGGCCCACTGGAGGACGCCGGGCTCGTGTCCCGGACCGTGGACCGCGACGACCGCCGCCGGGTGCACGTGCGGCTCACGGCGGCCGGGCGCCGCGCGTTCGACCGGCATGCCCGGCTGGAGGGGCGCGACGAGGCGGCCCTGCTGTCCGCGCTGTCGGCCGCGGAGCAGCGGGAGCTGGCGGACCTGCTGCGCCGGCTGGTGCTGACGATCGAGAGCTAGTTGTCGTCCGCCGAGGACTCGCGGCCGTCGGCGGTGCAGATGCACACCTTGTTGCCGTGCGCGTCGGCCAGGACCCAGTAGGCCGGCACGTCGTCGGTGCTGACGAGGGTGCCACCGGCGTCGAGCGCGGCCTGCAGCCGCTCCTCGGCCACCTCCCGCGGCACCACGATGTCGAGGTGGAACCGCTGCTGGACCTCGCCGGTGGCGTCGGGGGCCTTCTGGAACCACAGCGTGTTGTTGCGGCCGCCCGGGTCGAAGACCTCGGGCCAGTCGCCGCGGAGGTCGTAGTCGAGCACTGCGGCCCAGAACGGCTTGACCTCCTCCGCGTCCGGTACGTCGAGGGCCAGCTCGAGGGTGGAGACGTCCCGCGGCGCCGCCTCCACACCCAGCTCGGCCGCGATCGCACTGATCCGGCGGGCCAGGTCGAGGTCGCGGCTGGTCACGCCGCCGGCGTCGTGGCTGGACAGGTCCACGTCGACCTGCGGGTAGGTGAGCACGACGTCGGGGTGGTGGTTGGCCTCCTCGGCGGCCTCGGTGATCCGGGTGACGAGCTCGAGTCCCTTGACGAAGCTCCCGGTCCGGAACCGGCCGTGCAGCCGCATGAGGAAGAACCGCCAGTCGTCGAGTCCTTCCTCGGCCTTGATGTCGGAGTAGCGGAGGGTCTGCTGAGGGTCGGTCATGTCTTTCGGGGTCCCCGCGGAAGCGTGAGCTCCGCGCGAAGCGCCCTCCTCTCGCGGTGTCGTGGGGTGATCACACCCCCACTGTCTCTCGAACCCGGGTGGGTGTGTCCAGCTCCAGCACGGCGTCGACGGCGTCCAGCCCGATGCCGTCGTGGGTCACCCACACGACGCTGCGCCGGCCGCGCTCGGCCAGCAGGTCGGCGGCGACGAGCCTGGCGGTCGGCGCGTCCAGGTGGGCGGTCGGCTCGTCGAGCACCAGCACCGGGTGGTCGGCGAGCAGCAGCCGGGCCAGCCCGATCCGGGCCCGCTCCCCGCCGGACACCGAGGCCGCCCCGTCGCCGAGCCGCGTGGCCAGCCCCTCCGGCAGGTCGGCCAGCCAGTCCCCCAGCCGGGCCCGCACCAGGGCGTCCGCCACCTCCTCGTCGGTGGCCTCGGGCCGGGCGAGCCGGACGTTCTCGGCGAGCGTGGAGGAGAACACGTACGGGTCGTCGTCGAGCAGGCCGACCACCGCGCGGACGTCGTCCCCGCGGAGGTCGGTCGTGTCGGTGCCGCCCAGTGCGTACGTGCCCGAGGCGGGCGCGAGATGCCGCACCAGCAGCGCGGCCAGCGTGCTCTTGCCCGAGCCGGACGGCCCGACCACCGCCACGCTGCGGCCCGGCGGCAGGTCGAGGTCGACGGGTCCCAGGGCCGGCCGGTCGCTCCCCGGCCACGACGCCGTCGCCGCGGTGAGCGCCACCGCGCTGCCGGTGGTCGGAACGGGGCGGACCGGGTCGGTGGTGGCCGGGGCGAGGGTGCGGAGGGCGTCGAGGCGGTGTGCGGCGGCCCGGGTCTCGCGGTGCAGCGCCCCGGCGTCGGCCACCGGCGCGACCACGTCGAGCAGGGCCAGCGGCACCAGCACCAGCAGCGCGGCCACCGGGCCGGACACCGTCGAGTGGGCGACCACGGCGGAGGTCCCGGCGAGGGCCGCGGCGACCGCGGCCACCGGCCAGAGCCGCGCGGTGGCCACCCAGCGGGTACGCCGACGCGCGGCTCGACCCAGCCGGCGCGACTCGGCGTCCACCCGGTCGAGGGCCGGACCGGCGGCCTGCCAGTGGCTCAGGGGCCGGGCGTCGGTGACCACCTCGAGGACCCGCCGGGACAGCGCCGCCCGGGCGGCGACGGCCGCCCGCGCCACCCGGCCGGCGCCGACGAGCGCGGTCGTCCACGCCGCGGCGCCGCCGACGAGGGCGCAGACCACGAGCACCGCTCCCGCGGCGGGCAGCAGCCACGCCACCACCGCACCGGTCAGCGCGGTGGTGCCGAGCCAGGTCCACAACGGCGCCCGGACCCGCAGCCGCTCGTCGAGGAGGGCGTCCACGTCGTCGACGACCGAGGCCAGCAGGTCGCCGCGGCGCCGGCCCAGCCGGCCGGGGACGAGGGGCACGAGCGCGGCGTACACCTCGGCGCGGCGCTCGGCCAGCTCGTGCAGCGCCAGGTCGTGGCCGAGCAGCCGCTCCAGCCACCGCAGTACCGGCCGGGCCAGTCCGAAGGTCCGGACGCCGACGATCGCCACCATCAGCGTCAGCACCGGCGGCTGCTCGGCGGCCTTGGCGATCAGCCACCCCGCCGTCGCGGTCAGGGCCACCCCGGAGGTGGCGGCGAGGATCCCGAGCAGCGCCACGAGGGCGTACCCGTAGCGGGGGCGGGTGGGCTCGGGCTCCGCCGTGGGCCGTCGAGTGACACCTGACGGCTCTCCGACCGGGGGGCGAGCGAGCGCTGGGGTGTCACTCGACGCCGACGGGGCCGACGCGCGCAGGGCGATCACCGTGTCGGCCTCGGCCAGCAGCGCCCGGCGGTGGGCGACCGCGACCACGCAGCGGGTGCGGGCCAGCTCGCGGACGACCCGGACCAGCACCTCCTCGGTCGCGGCGTCCAGGTGGGCGGACGGCTCGTCGAGGAGGACCAGCGGACGGTCGGAGACCAGGACCCGGGCCAGCGCGACGCGGGCCCGCTGGCCCGCCGACAGCCCGACGCCGTCCTCGCCGAGCCGGGTGCCGGGATCGAGGTCGAGGCCGACCGCGGCCAGGGCGTCGCGGACCTCGGCGGCCGAGGCGTCGGGGCGGCCGAGGCGGACGTTCTCGGCCACGGTGGCGTCGGCCAGCCACGGCCGCTGGGGCAGGTACGCCACCCCGGTGCGCCACGCGGCCGGGTCGACCGTGGCCAGGTCGTGACCGCCGACCAGGATCCGCCCGGCGGACGGCGCCAGGTCGCCGAGCAGCGCGGCCAGGAGCGTGCTCTTGCCGCAGCCGGACGGCCCAGCGACCACGGTCAGCCCGCGGGCGGGCACGGTCGCGTCGAGGTCGAGGAACGCCGGCCGGTCGCGCCCGGGCCAGGTGACCGACAGCGCGTCGAGGGTCAGCGGGCCGGTGGGCGCCGGTCCGGTCGGCGTGCGGGGCTCGTCGGCGGTCAGCGCGTGGATGGCCTCGAACGTCGCGGTCCCCTCGGCGGCCGCGTGGAACTCGGCGCCGACCCGGCGCAGCGGCCAGTACGCCTCCGGCGCCAGCAGGAGCACCGTCAGCGCGGTGCGCAGGTCGAGCCCGCCCTCGGCCAGCCGGAGGCCGACCACCACCGCGACGAGCGCGACCGACACCGTGGCGACCAGCTCGAGGACGGCCGAGGAGGCGAAGGCGAGGCGGAGCAGGTCGCGGTTGGCCCGGCGGTAGCGCTCGGTCACTGCCCGGATCCGGTCGGTCTGCGCGACCGCCCGGCGGTGCGTGACCAGCGTGGGCAGCCCGCGGACGACGTCGACGAAGTGACCGGACAGGGTCGCCATCGCCTGCCACTGCCGCTGCGCGCGGCGGCCGGTCTCGACGCCGACGAGCGCCGCGAACAGGGGGACCAGCGGCAGCGTCGCCAGCACCACGCCCGCGGCCAGCAGGTCCTGGGTCGCCATCGCCGCGAGGGTCAGCACCGGCAGTGCGGCGCCGGTGACCAGCGCCGGCAGGTACCGGGTCAGGTACGGCTCGACGGCCGCGACGCCGCGGGTGGCCAGCACGCCCACCTCGCCGCTGAGCCGGTCGTCGGTCGGCCGGTCGAGCAGCCGCTCCAGCAGCGTGGCGCGCAGCCCGTCGCCGACCCGGTACGCCGCGGTGGCGGCCGCGAGGTCGACGGTCCACCCGACGGCCGCGCGCGCCAGCAGCGTCCCCACCAGCAGCGCGGCGGCCGTCTGCCAGCCCTCGCCCCCGCTCACCAGGTCGCTGACCAGCCAGGCGGCGGCGAACGCCTGGCCGACGACCAGCAGCCCGGCCGCGACGTTGCCCGCGACCACGACGGTCAGCGGCACCCGCGCCCGCGTCAGGTGCGGGAGCACGCGCGGGTCGAGCGGCTTCACGACGAGGCGCCCACGGGCTCGTGCTCGGGGATGTGGTGGACCGCGATCCGCTTGCGGAAGACCCAGTAGGTCCAGGCCTGGTAGGCCAGCACGAGCGGGGTGAACGATCGCCGCCACCCAGGTCATGATCTTCGAGGGTGTACGGCGTCGCGGCGGCGTTGGTGGTGGTCAGGCGAGTTGGCGGCGTCGGTGGTCGACGGCATCACGTCGGGGAACAGCGCCGACGAAGAGCCCGGCGACGGCCAGCGCGATGGTGGCGAAGGTGCCGGCGAACGCCCAGCCCTCACGGCCCGCCCGCACCGCGGCCAGGCCGGCCGACCAGCGCACAGCGCCGCGACCACGAACAGGACCGCGGTGACCGCGGTCGCCGGTCTTGATCTGGGTCCAGACCAGGAAGGCCACCGCGACGACGGCGGCCCCGCCACCGAGCTGGACGGCCAGCGCCCGCGCGCGGTGCCGGATCTCGCCGTCGGTCTTGAGCGAGACGAACATCGCGCCGTGGGTGAGGAAGAGCAGCAGCGTGACCAGCCCGCCGAGCAGCGCGTAGGGGTTGAGCAGGGTCAGCAGCGAGCCGGTGAACTCGTGGTCGGCGTCGAGCGGGACACCCCGGACGATGTTGGCGAAGGCCACGCCCCACAGCAGCGCCGGCACGAACGAGCCGACGATGATCGCGCGAGGTCCCACCGCGCGTGCCAGCTCGCCTCGGGGCGCTGGTGGCGGTACTCGAAGGCCAGCGCCGCGCACGATCAGCGCGACCAGGATCAGCAGCAGCGGCAGGTAGAAGCCGCTGAACAGCGTCGCGTACCACTCGGGGAAGGCGGCGAACGTCGCGCCGCCGGCGATCAGCACCCACACCTCGTTGCCGTCCCAGACCGGCCCGATGGTGTTGATCATGACGCGGCGCTCGCGGCCGTCGCGGGCCAGCACCGGCAGCAGCATGCCGACGCCGAAGTCGAAGCCCTCGAGGGTGAAGTAGCCGATCCAGAGGACGGCGATCAGCGATGAACCAGACGGTGGTGAGCTCCATGGCTGTCTCCTCGACCTCAGTACGCGAACGCCAGCGGCGGTCGTCGTCGGATCGGTCTCGTCGCGGTGTCCGGGTCGGGTGGCTCGACGTACGGCGGCAGCCCGGCGCTGCACGGTGCGCAGGATCAGCCCGACCTCGATGACCGCCAGCACGCCGTAGAGCAGGGTGAGGGTGACCAGCGAGACCATCGCCTCGGTCGCTGAGACCCCGGGCGAGACCGCGTGGTCGGTGGTCATCAGCGCCGAAGACGACCCACGGCTGCCGGCCCATCTCGGTGAAGATCCAGCCGAACGAGTTGCCGGCGAGCGCGCCCAGGGGCAGCCCGATCGCACAGCCAGCCGGACCCACCGGCTGGACGGCGAGCGGCCGCGCCGGGTCAGCCACAGGACCAGCGCCGCGCCGAGCGCCGCCGCGCCATCCCGAGCCCGATCATGCAGCCGGAAGCGACCAGTAGGTGACGGGGATGTTCGGCACGTAGTCGTCGGGGTCGTAGTAGACCGCACCCGGGTCGCTGCCGTACTCCTCGGCGTACTGCGCGCGCAGGTCGTTGATGCCCTCGACCCGCCCGTCGAAGCGTGCCGGTGGCGAGGAAGGAGAGCAGGCACGGGATGGTGAACGCGCGACTTCTCCTCGCTGCCGTCGAGGCGTGCCGATGGTGAAGCACCGAGAACGGCGCGCACGTCTCCTCGGTCTCGTAGAGCGCCTCGGCCGCGGCCATCTTCATCGGCTGGACCTCGGTCATCACCTTGCCCTGGAAGTCGCCGCTGACCGCGACGCCGAGCCCGGCGACGAGCGCGACCGCGGCGCCGAGCCGGATCGCCTTGCGGTGCACCTCGCGGTCGCTCGGCGTGCTTGCGCGAGGCGTAGAGCCAGCCGGAGACGCCGACCATGAACGCGCCGCGGTCATGTAGGCCGCGAGGACGACGTGCGGGAAGGTGACCAGCTGGACCTTGTTGAACATCACCGCCGCGAAGTCGATGAGCTCGGCCCGGCCGGTGTCGGGGTTGTACCGGTAGCCGACCGGGTGCTGCATCCAGGAGTTGGCGGCGAGGATGAACCACGACGAGACCAGGGTGCCGACGTGGACGACCCACATGCAGCCGGCGTGCACCGGCCCGCGGCAGCTTGTCCCAGCCGAAGATCCACAGCCCGAGGAAGGTCGACTCGAGGAAGAACGCGAGCAGCGCCTCGATGGCCAGCGGTGCGCCGAACACGTCGCCGACGAATCGGGAGTAGTCCGACCAGTTCATCCCGAACTGGAACTCCTGCACGATGCCGGTCACCACGCCGATGGCGAAGTTGATCAGCAGCAGCTTGCCGAAGAACCTCGTCAGCCGGAGGTACGTCCGGGTCGCGGGTGCGCAGCCACCGGGTCTCCAGCAGCGCGACCAGGGCGGTCAGCCCGATCGTGATCGGCACGAACAGGAAGTGGTAGACGGTGACGATGCCGAACTGCCACCGCGCGATGTCGACGACGTCCATTGCTGCCTCCCTGGGCGGGGTCTCCTACGCGTCGTAGTAACTACTACGGACTGTAGTACTACACGGTGCGTAGGTACAGTGGAGGTGTGCCCCAGCGATCCCTCGGTGACCTCGAGCGCTCCGTGATGGAGCAGCTCTGGGCCGCGCCCACCGACCCGGGCCACCAGGGGCTCACGGTCCGCGAGGTGCATGCCGCCCTGGCCACCGGCCGCGACATCGCGTACACGACGGTGATGACCGTGATGGACCGGCTGGCGCGCAAGGAGCTCGTCTCCCAGGAGAAGGACGGGCGGGCCTATCGCTACCGCGCCCGGGCCAGCCGGGCCGCGATGACCGCGGAGCTGATGCGGGAGACCCTGGCCGACTTCGGTGAGCACGACCGGCGCACCGCGCTGGCCGCGTTCGTCGAGGACGCGAGCGCCGAGGACGTCGCCGCGCTGCGACTCGCACTGGCCGAGCTCGACCGGGCCTGACACCGACCGTGGCCACTCCCCTGCTGCTCGGCCTGCTTGCCGTGCTCCTGGCCGGGCCGGCCCCCACCTTGCTGGCCCGGCTGCACCGCACCCGGGTGACCCCCCGCTCGGCCATGGTGCTGTGGCAGGCGGTCGCCCTCGCGGCGGTGCTGGCCGCTGTCGGCGCCGCGCTCTCGCTGGTCACCGGTACGGCGTGGCGCCGAACGCCCGACCTCGCGCCGTACGCCATCGCGGGCGTGGCGCTGCTGGTCGCGGCCCTGGTCCTCGGCCGGCTACTGCTCAGCGGCCACCTCGTCGGGACCGACCTGCGCGCCCTGCGCCGCCGGCACCGCGACCAGCTCGACCTGCTCGCTCGCGCCGACGCGCGGCTGCCCGGACCTGCGGCGGTGCGGGTCCTCGAGCACGACCTGCCGGTCGCCTACTGCGTCCCCGGCCGCCGAGCCGAGCGCGTGGTCGTGTCCGTCGGCGCCCTCGACCGGCTCTCGGCCGACGAGGTGACCGCGGTGGTCGCCCACGAGCGGGCGCACCTGCAGGCTCGGCACGACCTCGTCCTGGAGGCGTTCAGCGTCCTGCACCACGCGTTCCCGCGCTGGGTGTCCAGCGCGGCCGCGCTCGCCGAGGTCCGGCTGCTCGTCGAGGTGCTGGCCGACCGGGCCGCCGCCCGCGACGGCCGCCGGAGCGCCCTCGGCTCGGCCCTGGTCACCCTGGCCGAAGGCCGGGCCTCCGGTCCCGACTTCGCGCTCGCCGCGGCGGGACCGGACCTGCTCGTCCGGGTGCGGCTGATCGGCGACCGCGGCCCGCACCGGCTGCAGTCGGCCCTGCTCCTCGGGCTCGCCGTCGCGGTGCTCGTCGTACCGACGGCGTTCGTGGTGCTGCCGTGGCTGGCGGGGCTGGGCTGACGGGGTTTCGAGACGGTTGACGCGCAACCTCCTCAACCACCGTCAGGGGAGGACCTTCTGGCCGATGGGACCGGGGTTGGTGGCGATCTCCCAGCGGTAGCCGTCGGGGTCGGCGAAGTAGCCGGTGTAGCCGCCCCACTCGCGCTGCGTGGCCTCGTGGACGGGGTCGGCGCCGGCGGCGCGGGCGGTCGCGAGGATCGCGTCCACCTCGGCCTCGGTGGCGACGTTGTGGGAGATGGTGAACGGCGGGACGCCGTCGCCCTCTGCCAGTCCTGGGGCGATGGTGCCCACCTCGGCCTGGAAGTGCTCGCGGTCCCAGAGCGAGAGCACGAGCCGCTCCCCCGCCACGAGCATGATCACGTCGCCCGCCACCTCGAGGTCGGGCGTCCAGCCGAGGCCGTCGACGTAGAACCGCCGGCTGACCTCGAGGTCGCGCACGGCCAGGGTCAGGAAGCTGATGCGCTGGTCCATGCCTTCACCGTGCCACGCGCAGCCGACTGAGCTGGACCCCGTCCTCGTCGAAGTTGGCCGGATCCAGCCAGGCCTCGTGCGCCGCGCGCACCGCTGGCCACTCGGCATCGGTGACCGAGAACCAGTCGGTGTCGCGGTTGCGGCCCTTGGTGACCATGTGGTGCCGGAACCGGCCCTCGTAGGTGAACCCGAGCCGGTCCGCCGCGCGGCGCGACGGCTCGTTGAGCGAGTCGCACTTCCACTCGAACCGCCGGTAGCCGAGCTCGTCGAAGGCGTACCGCATCAGCAGGTGGACCGACTCGGTGGCGGCCCGGGTGCGCTGCAGCGACCGGGCGAAGAGCACCCCGGCCACCTCCACCTGGCCGGTCGCCGGGTCCAGCCGCGTGTACGACGCGAGGCCGGACGGCCGGCCGCCGCGGGGCACCAGCGCGAAGGTGAGCAGGTCGGGGGCCGCGAGCGTGCGGGCGATGAGCTCGGTCATCTCCGCGAGGTCGGCCGGCGGCTCGGTGGCGCGGTAGGTCCACAAGGAGCTGTCGTCGGGGCCGCTGACCGTGGCCAGCAGCGCCTCCGCGTGGTCGACCGCGAGCGGCTCCACGAGGACGTACCGCCCCTCCAGGGTGACCGCATCCGGACGCGGCCGCGGCGACCACGAGTCGACCCGGTCGCCCACGATCTGGCCGAACTCGTTGGTCTCGGGCACGCACCGAACCCTAGGACGCGCCCACCGGACGGGCCCGACCGGGCAGCCCGCGGGGTCGGGACGCGCAGCCCTGACGCACGGGCCGTCGCGCCGCGCACCCTCGTGCCCAGAGAGCGCATCCGCGGGACGCACCCCGCGTCCCCCCACCAGTCGCCAGGCGACCGAGGAGAAGCCGTGACCACGCCGATGACCAGCCGCACCACCGACACGCTCGACGGGGCCCCCAGCCGCCCGATGCCTCCGCCCGGACGGGCCTGGGCGGTCGCGGGCGCCCTGGCCGGGCTCGGGGGCGTCGTCGGCATCTACGCCTCGCTCCAGATCGACGCCGTCTACAACAAGGACTACGCCGGCGACGCGGACCGGATCGCCGACCGGCTGGGCGACTTCGTCCCCGAGATCCTGGTACTGCACTTCGCGATGATGGCCGCCTCGGTGCTGCTGCTGGTGTTCGCGGCCGGGCTGCGCCGCCGCCTCGCCGGGCGGCTGCCGTCGGACAGCCTGCTGCCGAACGTGGCCGCCGCCGGGCTCGTGGTCACCTCGGTGGTCGCCCTGCTCGGCGTCGGGTTCACCACCGAGATCGTCTTCGGCCTGACCGACGACGAGGTCGCGCTCGACCCCGAGTTCGCCGCCGTCGTCGGGCACTGGATGGGCACCATCCCGTGGCTCTGGGTGGGCGCGGGGGTGAGCGGGGTCTGCATCGCGCTCGCGTCGTTCCGCCACGGCGCCCTGCCGCGGTGGATCGGCCTGGGCGCGGCCGGGCTCGGCGGCCTCACGCTGCTGGCCGGGCTGTCGCCGCTGCAGTACATGGCCGGGTTCTTCGGCCCGGTGCTGGTGCTCCTGCTGGGCGTGGCGTTCGCCTTCGGGGACCGGGACGCGACGCGGCTGGTGAGCCGATGACCCGCTCCGCGACGCCGCTCTTCCACCTCCTTCGCGTCCTCTACGCTGCGCAGCGTGACGATCCGCAGCGCTCGGCTCTGGCACGGCCTGACCGCGGTGGTGGCGATCGCGGCACTGGTCCTGCAGCTGGCCCTCGTGCTGCACGGCGGCCGGGTGCTCGATGAGACCGATCAGCCGGGCCTGGCGATCCGGCTGGGCCGGCTGGTCTCCTACTTCACGATCCAGAGCAACGTCCTGGTCGCGGTGGCCGTGGTGCTGCTGACCCGCGATCCGGCGCGCGACGGCGCCGGGTTCCGCTCGCTCCGGCTGGCGGGGACGATCGGCATCGCCATCACGGGCATCGTGCACTTCTTCCTGCTCCGGCCCCTGCTGGATCTGGAGGGCGCGGACTACGTCGCGGACAAGCTGCTGCACATGGCGGTGCCGGTCCTGGCGGTCGTGGGCTGGGCGGTCTTCGGGCCGCGGCCGCGGGTCGACCGGCCCGCGGCGATCTGGTCGGTGGCGTGGCCGCTGGCCTACCTCTGCTACGTCCTGGTCGTCGGCGCCGCCAGCGGGTGGTACCCGTACCCGTTCCTGGACGTCGACGAGAAGGGCTGGGGACACGTGCTCGTCGCCGCGGCCGGCATCACGCTGCTCTTCCTGGTCTTCATCGCCGCAGCGACGGCGTTCGACCGACGGTCCCGCCCCCAGCCCGAGGCCTGGGACCCCTACCGCAACCCCGGCCCAGCGTCACCGACGAGCCGGTAGCGTCGCGGCATGACCGCCGGCCCCGACCCCAGCATCGACCCCAGCGTCCCTCCCAGCGGCACCGGCTGCGCCGACTGCGAGGCCGCTGGCGGCTGGTGGGTGCACCTGCGCCGCTGCGCGCGGTGCGGCCACGTCGGCTGCTGCGACTCCTCCCCCGCCCAGCACGCCACCGCCCACTTCCGGGCCACCGGGCACCCCGTCGTGCAGAGCTTCGAGCCGGGCGAGGACTGGTTCTGGGACTACGCGGCCGAGGAGGGCCTCGACGGCCCCGAGCTCGCACCGCCGACGGCACGGCCGGACGACCAGTCGGTGCCCGGGCCGGCCGGCCGGGTGCCGGCCGACTGGCGCCAGCACGTGCACTGAGGCTGGGTCGCTGGAGCAGCAGTAACTCAGTGTCCGACCCACTATCTCGGTGCTGTAACCCTGAGGTAGTGGGCTGGACACTGAGTTACTGGTGTCCCAGCCGCTGCCGGACCTCGCGCACGCCGTCGCGCACCACGACCCGCGCCGAGGCGCCGTTGACCAGCGGCAGGAACGGCTGGGTGTGACCGATGTCCATGTCGGCGATGATCGGGATGCCCAGGTCGCCGAGGGCGTCCTCGACCGCCTCGAGCTGGGTGAGGTCCTTCATGTCCTCGCCCGACGTGCGGCCGACCAGCACCGCGTTGGCGTGCTCGAACCACCCCGAGTACCGCAGCCCGTGGAAGATCCGGCACGCCTCGTAGGCGCCGTACTCCGCGACCTCGAGGTAGACCAGCAGCCCCTCGTCGGCGTGGGCGCGGCCGTAGGCCGCCACGTCGGCGTACGGCGTCCCGGCCATCGGTCCGAGGACCTCGAGGCAGCCGCCGATCAGCCGACCGGAGACGTCCACGCCCTGCTGGTCACGGTCGTCACGGCGGGCACCGAGGACGGTCCAGTCGGTCTTCCGGTCGAGCCGGAACGTCGCGATCTCGGGGGTCTCCCGGTAGTCGCCCCACTTCGCGCGGAACCGCCCCGGGCTGCGCTGGGTCACCTCGCCCGTGCTCGCCAGCAGGTCGACCCAGTGCAGGAGGCCGTCCGGCGCGGCGTACGGAGTGTCCATGAGGTTCCAGCCGTGGGCGGTCGCCCAGCCGAGCCGCAGCGTCAGCGGGACCATCACCGTGGTCAGGTCGCTCCAGCCGACCAGCCACGTCGGCTCCGCGGCCGCGAGCCGGTCCCAGTCCAGCTGGTCGAGGAGGTCGATGGCCAGCTCGCCGCCCCACGGCGGCACGACGGCGGCGACCGACGGGTCACAGAGGAAGTCGACGAGCTCGGCCGCGCGCTCCTCCTTCGGCGCCGAGCGGACCCTGTCCGCGGACATGCACTCGCCCACCACGACCTCGAAGCCGCGGCCCCGGAGCGTCGCGAGGGCGACCTCGAGCCGTGGCCGCAGCGCGTCGTCGACCCCGCTCGAGGGCGAGGTGACCGCGATCCGGTCACCGGGGACGAGCGGTCGTGGGAAGCGGGTCATCGCCTGGGTCATCGCTGGGTCATCGCCTGGGTCATCGCTGGGTCATCGCCTGGGTCATCGCTGGGTCATGACGGGGAGGTTGTCAGCCCCGCCAGCACCTCGCGAACCGATTCCAGCCCGGCCCGCACCTCGGCGTACGACGTGGAGAGCGGCGAGAGCCCGATCCGCAGGCCGTGCGGATCGCGGTAGTCGGGGATCACGTCCCGCTCCCACAGCGCCGCGGTGACCTCGCGCATCAGGGGGTGGTTGAGGGTGACGTGGCCGCCGCGGCGGCCGGCGTCGCGCGGCGAGGCGACCGTCACCCCGGCCGGCACCAGCAGCTCGTCGGCGACCTCGATCGCGTGGTCGGTCAGCCCGATCGACTTGTCGCGCACGGCCACGATGCCCGCCTCCGCGACGAGCTCGACCATGTCGGCGAGCGCGAGCATCCCGACGATCGCGGGGGTGCCGGAGAGGAACCGGCGGATGCCGGTGGCGGGGACGTACGACGGACCCATGAGGAACGGGTCCTCGGCGCCCATCCAGCCCTGGATCGGCTGGGCGAGATCGGCGAGGTGCCGTTCGGCGACGTAGCAGGAAGGCGGGCGACCCGGGGCCGCCGTTGAGGTACTTGTAGGTGCAGCCGACAGCGAGGTCGACGTCCCACGCGTCGAGCTCGACCGGCACCGAGCCCGCGGAGTGGCACAGGTCCCAGAGCACCAGCGCGCCGGCGTCGTGGGCGATCCGGGTGAGCTCGGGCACGTCGGCGAGCCACGCGGACCGGTAGGCCACGTGGTTGAGCACCACCAGCGCGGTCTGCGGCCCGACCACCTCGGCCAGCTGCTCGGCGCTCACGCCGGTCGTGGTGTCCACCTCGATCCACCGCAGGGTGAGGCCGGTCTCGCGGGCCACGCCATCGGCGACGTACCGGTCGGTGGGGAACTGGTCACGGTCGAGCACGATCTCGGTGCGACCCGGCCCGGTCTGCTGCTGGGCGGCGACCGCGGCGCGCATCAGCTTGTAGAGCAGCACGGTCGTCGAGTCACCGATCGCCACCTGGCCCGCGGCGGCGCCGAGGCAGACCTCGCCCAGCCGGTCGCCGAGGGTGCGGGGCAGGTCGAACCAGCGCTCGTCCCACCCCCGGATCAGCCGGCCGCCCCACTCGCGCTCGACGAACTCGGCCAGCCTCGGCCCGGTCACCCGCAGCGGGCGCCCGAGTGAGTTGCCGTCGAAGTAGACCAGCGGGGTCTCGGCGCCGACGAACCGGTCGCGGTACGCAGCGGGTCCGCGGTCGAGCGGGTCGCGCGGCGTGGTCCGCAGCTCGTCGGTGACGGCTCAGTGCGTGGATCGCAAGGCGCGGAGCGACGCTCTACTTGTGCGTCCAGCGAGCGACGGCAACGCCGCGAGGTGCGTGCTCGGGGTGCGTAGCACCCGAGGAACTTCCGGTGGTGACCACAGCCGACGGACGCCGCGTCACTGGAAGCTGACGAACCGCACGCGAGGGTTGATCCGGCGCACGTCGGCGGCCGACATCCGGTGCACGTCCTCGTCGTAGAACAGCTTGAAGCCCATGAAGAACTGCCCGGGCCGGGCCACGGCGTGGAAGGTGTCGAGCTTCTGCCCGGGTGTGCCGAAGCCATCGACGTGCTGCACCATGACCAGGCCGCGGCGCGGCTTGATCCTCCCGATCCGGTCGATCATGTCGGTGCGGAACTGGTGCAGGACGAACAGCTTCTGCGGCAGCGCGTGCCGCGCCGTCAGGTCGCGCAGCCACGCCGAGACCCGGTTGACCTCGGAGGCGTCGACCGAGCCGATCCGGGTGCCCGGGGCGGCGTGCTTGCCCATCCGCCACTCCGGGTCGAGGGCGAGGCCGACGTAGGGGTCCTCGAGCGCCCACGCCCAGCGCTTGGCCAGGGTGAGGAAGTCCGATCGACCGGGCTGGATGTCGAGCAGCAGCAGTGCGTCGTGCCGGTGCGCGGCGTCGATGTACTTCTGCACCTCGGCGCGCGGGATGTCGTGGGAGAAGTCCCCGCCCTTGCCGGCGTAGCGGTCGGCGATGCTGACGATCAGCTCGAAGACGATCTGGGTGGGCTGCCTGCGCCGCGCGAACGGCTCGGCCGCCCGCTCCACGCGCCGGGCCATCTGGGCCGGGGAGGTCTCCCCGAGGACGCCGAGCGCGCCCGTCTGGGCGGTGCCGTAGTAGGCGACGAGGAACTTCCCGCCACCGAAGATGCTGGTCGCCCCGCCCGGCAGGGTCGCGGCCGGCGCTGCCGGGGTCGCCGGGGCGGTGGGCGCTGCCGGGGCGGCCGGGGCGGACGGCGGCGGCGAGGCGCCGTCCTCGAGCGTGGTGTGGCCCACCCCCGAGAGGCCCGACGCCGACGAGACGTTCGTGCCGTTCTCCCGCATCGCGCCCCAGGCCGGCAGCGCGGTCGCGTCGGGGACCACGGCGGCCGTCCCGATCAGGGCGACGAGGGCCACGAGGACGGCGACGAGGGCGGTGCGTTCGGTCTTCTGCATCGGCAGGGAGGATACGGGGAGCCACCCCCGTCATCCGAGTCGCCGCGGCGGACCGGCCGCGAGGTTCAGACCACGCCGGTCGCGAGCATGGTGTCGAGCCGCGCGTACCCGTCGTTGACACCGACCTCCATGCCCGAGGCGAGCATCGCGTCGCGACCCTCGAAGCTGTCGACCAGCGACTCGGCGACCAGCCGCGTGCGGCCGTCCCCGAGGTCCTCCAGGTACATCGTCTCGAGGGCCACGCCGTCGGGGACGCCCTCGAAGGTGAAGGTCTGGACGAGCCGGTCCTCGCGCACGGTGTGGAAGCAGCCGTGGAAGCCGTACGACTCGCCGTCGATGACGGTGACGTAGCGCCAGCTCCCGCCCGTGCGCGCGTCCCACTGCTCGATCCGCACCTCGGTGCCGTCGGGGCCGGCCCACCGGGCGAACAGGTCGGCCTCGGTGTGGGCGCGGAACAGCTGGGCCGGCGTTCCGGCGAACTCGCGAGTCATCCGGATCATGGGCACGTCGGCCGGCGCCTCGATCGTGGTGGTGCCGTCCTGGGTGGTCGTCGTGGTGGTCGTCGTGGTGGTCATGCGATCTCTCCTCGCCGGCTCGGCTGCCGGGTCTGTTGTGGGGTCTGTTGTGGGGTCTGCTGCTGGGTCTGCTGGGTCTGCCGGGTGTCGTTCAGCTCCGCCAGGACGGCGTCCAGGCGCTGGTAGCGGGCCTCGGCCTCGCGTCGGTAACGCTCGATCCACTTGGTCATCAGGTCGAACACCTCCGCCTCGAGGTGCACCGGCCGCCGCTGCGCGTCGCGGCCGCGGGTGACGAGGCCGGCGCCCTCGAGCACCTTGAGGTGCTTCGAGACCGCCTGCACGCTCACGTCGTACGGCGCCGCGAGCTCGCCGACGGTCGCGTCCCCCGCGCAGAGGCGGGCGACCATGTCACGCCGGGTCGGGTCCGCCAGGGCCGCGAACACCTGGGACAGCCGGTCGGGCATCCGTTCCTCTCGTGTTCAACCGTTCGGTTGAATACGAGGAGCGTGGCACGGCCGCGCCACCGTTGTCAACCATTCGGTTGAAGACGTGGAGGAATCCCCTGGGGATCCGTGGGCGAGGTGGGGCGCAGCGTCAGCCCGTGACGGCGCCGTCCGCGGCGGAGGAGACGAGCTTGCGGTACTTGGCCAGGACGCCGGTCGTGTACTTCGGCGGCGGCGGCGCCCAGCCGTCGCGGCGCGACTCCCAGTCCTCCCCCACCTCGACGTCGAGCGAGCGGTTGAGCACGTCGAGGGTGATCTGGTCGCCGTCGCGCAGGAAGGCGATCGGGCCGCCGTCGACGGCCTCGGGGGCGATGTGGCCGACGCAGAGGCCGGTGGTGCCGCCGGAGAAGCGGCCGTCGGTGATGAGCAGGACGTCCTTGCCGAGCCCGGCTCCCTTGATGGCGCCGGTGATCGCCAGCATCTCGCGCATCCCGGGGCCGCCCTTGGGGCCCTCGTAGCGGATCACCACGACGTCGCCGGCCGTGACGGTGCCGGCCTCGAGGGCGTCCATCGCCGCGCGCTCGCCGTCGAAGACCCGGGCGGTGCCGGTGAAGACCGACTCGTCGAAGCCCGCCGACTTCACCACGGCGCCCTCGGGGGCCAGCGACCCCTTGAGGATGGTCAGGCCGCCGGTGGCGTGGATCGGCCGGTCGAGGGAGCGGAGCACGTCGTCGTCGAGGGCGGGCGGGGCGAGCTCGGCGAGGTTCTCGGCCATCGTCCGGCCGGTCACGGTGAGGACGTCGCCGTGCATCAGCCCGGCGTCGAGCAGCGCCTTCATCACCACGGGGATGCCGCCGACCTTGTCGACGTCGTTCATCACGTAGCGGCCGAACGGCTTGAGGTCGCCGAGGTGCGGCACCTTGTCGCCCACCCGGTTGAAGTCGTCGATGGTCAGCTCGACCTCGGCCTCGCGGGCCATGGCCAGCAGGTGGAGCACGGCGTTGGTGGAGCCGCCGAGCGCCATGACCACGGTGATGGCGTTCTCGAACGCCTCGCGGGTCATGATCTGGCGGGCGGTGATGCCCTGGCGCAGCAGCCCGACCACGGCCTCGCCCGAGCGGTGCGCGAAGCCGTCGCGGCGCCGGTCGACCGCCGGCGGCGCCGCCGAGCCCGGCAGCGACATGCCGATGGCCTCGGCCACGGCGGCCATCGTGTTGGCGGTGTACATGCCTCCGCACGCACCCTCGCCGGGGCAGATCGCGCGCTCGATCCGGTCCACCTCCTCGCGGCTGAGCTTCCCGGCCAGGCAGGCGCCGACGGCCTCGAAGGCGTCGATGATCGTGACGTCGCGGCCGTCCACCTGGCCGGGCATGATCGACCCGGCGTAGAGGAAGACGCTGGCCAGGTCGAGCCGGGCCGCGGCCATCATCATGCCGGGCAGCGACTTGTCGCAGCCGGCCAGCAGCACCGACCCGTCGAGCCGCTCGGCGTTCATCACGGTCTCGACCGAGTCGGCGATGATCTCGCGGCTGACCAGCGAGAAGTGCATCCCCTCGTGGCCCATCGAGATGCCGTCGGAGACCGAGATGGTGCCGAACTCCAGCGGGTAGCCGCCGGCCGCGTGCACGCCGTTCTTCACCGCCTGCGCCAGCCGCTGCAGCGACAGGTTGCACGGGGTGATCTCGTTCCAGCTCGAGGCGACGCCGATCTGGGGCTTGGCGAAGTCGTCGTCCCCCATGCCGACGGCCCGCAGCATGCCGCGGGCGGCGGCCCGCTCGAGGCCGTCGGTCACGTCGCGGGAGCGGGGCTTGATGTCCGGAGCGTCGCTCATGCGGCGAGCGTACGACGTACGGAGGCGGCCTCCGGTCCGGCCGTCACGATGTGACCCGCCGGCGCCCGCGCGGCTAGACCGTCCCGGCCCGGACCACCAGCACGTCGGGGAGGTTGGCGACGACCTGGCGCCAGGTCTCCCCGTCGTCGGCCGAGGCCCACACCGACCCGTTGCGGGCGCCGACGTAGATCCCGGCGGCGTCGTGGGCGTCGGCGCACATGGCGTCCCGCATCACGCCGACCCAGAACTGGTCCGGCAGCCCGTCGCCGAGCTCCTCCCAGCTCTCGCCGGCGTCGCGCGAGCGCCACACCCGCGCCCGGCCCTCCGGCGGGTAGCGCCGGTCCCCGCCGTTGATGGGGAACAGGAAGACCGTGTCCGGCTCGTGCGGGTGCACGACCACCGGGAAGCCGAAGTCCGCGGGCAGCCCGTCCCCGATGTAGCTCCACGACTCGCCGTGGTCGTCGGAGCGGTAGACGCCGCCGTGGTTCTGCAGGTAGAGCCGCTCCGGGCGCAGCGGGTGCCGGGTCACCTTGTGCACGCACTGCCCGAACGCCGGGTACTGCTGGCCCTCGGGCAGGAACTCGGCCCGGATCCCCTGGTTGCGCGGCTCCCACGAGTCGCCGCCGTCGGAGGTCTGGTAGACCCCGCCCGTCGAGATGGCGACGGTGACCGAGTCGGGGTCGTCGGGGTGCGGGAGGATCGTGTGGAAGGCCTGACCGCCGAAGCCCGCTCCCCACTCGACGCGGTGCGGGTGGTCCCAGAGCTTCTGCTCGAGGGCAAAGGTCCGGCCCGCGTCGGAGGAGCGCCACACGGCGGCCGGCTCGGTGCCGGCCCAGATCGTGTCGCGCTCGACGCCGGGGGCCAGCTGCCAGATCCGCTCGACGCTGGCCCCGCTGCCCTCGGGGAACCGGATGCCGCCGTCGGTCCCCTCCTGCCAGGTCGCACCCAGGTCGTCGGAGCGCCGGACCCGCGGGCCCAGCCAGCTCGACGACGCGCCGGCGTACAGCCGCGGCGACCCGTGCCGGGTGTCCACCAGGCAGCTGTACACCTCTTCCATGTCGAAGTGCGGTCCGCTGAAGGTCCAGTCCTCGCGGGCCTCGTCGGAGCTCCCGACCCAGAGACCCTTGCGGGTCCCGACCATCAGCACGGTTCCTGTCATGGTGGGCATCCTCGTCTCGTCGCAGCCAGCCGTCGATAGGTTGACCCGGTGGCGGATCGGGACTCATCGGTGCCGTTCTCGCCCGTCTGGCTGGTGCTCGTCGGCATCCTCTCGGTGCAGTTCGGCGCCGGCGTCGCCAAGACCCTCTTCGACGACGTCTCGCCCACCGCGATCGTGTGGCTGCGCCTGGTCACCAGCGCCGTCGTGCTGGTGGCCATCGCCCGCCCGCGGCTGCGCGGGCGGGCGCGCGTCGACTGGCAGGTGGTGCTCGCCTTCGGCCTGGCCCTGGGGCTGATGAACTGGGCGTTCTACCAGGCCCTGGCCCGGATCCCGCTCGGGCTGGCGGTGACCATCGAGTTCATCGGACCGCTCTCGCTGGCGGTGCTCGGCTCGCGGCGGCCCCGCGACCTGGTCTGGGTGGCCCTGGCCGGGGTGGGCGTCCTCCTCCTGGGCGTGCAGCCGGGCGACCTCAACTGGGCCGGCGTGGGCTTCGCGCTGCTCGCCGCGGCCACGTGGGCGGCGTACATCCTGCTGAGCGCCCAGACCGGCCGCCGCTGGCAGGGCGTGGACGGCCTCGCGCTGGCCAGCGTCGTGGCCGCCCTGCTGCTCACCCCCGTCACGCTCGGTCGGTACGCCGACCAGCTCGACGACGCGCGGGTCCTGGTCCTCGGAGCGCTGGTCGGGCTGCTCAGCTCGGTGATCCCGTACACCTGCGAGCTGGTCGCGCTGCGCTCGCTGCGACCGGCCGTGTTCAGCATCCTGATGAGCCTCGAGCCCGCCGCGGCCGCGCTCGCCGGTTTCGTGGTGGTCGGTGAGGTGCTCGAGCCGCTGCAGCTGGTGGCGATCGCCTGCGTGGTGGTCGCCAGCGTCGGCGCCACCCGGTCGGGCGCGACCATCTCCGAGCCCGCCCCGGACTGACCACCTCTCAGGCTCGCCTCACGCTTTTGTTCACGATCTCTTCACATCGGGGTGATGACGCGGGTCGGTGAGGTGGCTAGCGTCATACCCACTCCTCGTTGCCCCCAAGTCAGGAGTGCCGTCATGGCCCCGCTCAACCCCGTGTCGCTCGTCCTCGGACGGGTGCACACCTGGTCCGTCGACTCGCAGCTGGGTGCTCGCCGCAACGCGATGGTCGCGAGCACCGCGCTGGCCGCCCGACGTGCTGAACGCGAGGACGTGGCGCGCTACCTGGCGGCCCTGGAACCGCGGGACCAGGTGCTGAGGGTGGCGGTGGCGGCGCGACGCTGACCGATCACGCATCGGCAGGTCCCCCCGGCCGGTGACCCGCGCTCCGGCACAATCGGGGCATGCCGACCTCCGCCGCCCGGGTCGCTCCCGCACCGAGCATCGCCTACCGCGACGTGCTCTCGGACGACGGGACGCGGCTGACCGCGTGGACCAACGACCCGGACGGGACCATCGACGGCCCGACGGTCCTGCTCTGCAACGGCCTCGGGACCGGGCCGTGGACCTGGCCCGCGTTCCTCGCCGAGGACTGCGACGTGCGCATCGTGTCCTGGAACCACCGCGGCACCGGCGGCTCGGACCGGCCGGCCGAGGCGTCGCACTGCGGCATCGAGGCCTTCGTCGAGGACGCCCTGTCGGTGATGGACCACTTCGGGATCGACCGGGCCCCGGTCATGGGCTGGTCGATGGGCGTCAACACCATGTTCGAGCTGGCCTTCCGGCACCCCGAGCGGGTCACCGGCCTGTTCGCGGTGGCCGGGGTCCCCGGTGACACGTTCGCGACCATGCTGGCCCCGCTCAGGCTGCCCCGCGCGGTCGCCCGCGGGCTCACGGTCAACGTCGCGCGGGTCCTCGAGCTGGCCGGACGGGTCATCACGCCGGTGAGCACCCGGCTGCCGGTGGGTCCCAAGGCCATCGCGGTGCTCAGCCACAGCGGGTTCATGCTCCCGGTCCCCGACGCCGAGGGCGCGGCCAACGCGGTGCGCGAGTTCCTGGTCACGCCCATCGACTGGTACATGCACCTCGCCATCGCCACGTCCGAGCACGGCCGGGTCTCGCTGAGCAAGGTGCGGGTGCCGAGCGCATTCGTGGCGGCGCGGTGGGACGTGCTGGCCGGCTCGCGCGACATGGCCTCGGCCGCGGCGCGGATCGCCGAGGCGACGTACGTCGAGCTCGACGGCAGCCACTTCATCCAGATGGAGCAGCCCGACCGCGTGCACGACCTGCTGCTCGAGTTCCTGGACCGGGTCTCGCCCTGATGCAGCGCGCCGCCCTCGCCGTCGCCGCCCTCGCGCTGGTCGCCGGCTGCTCCCAGGGCGGCGACGAGGTCACGGTGAACGTCGACGGCTCCGCCCCCGTCCAGACGGCCACCGCCGGCGCGTCCGGCCCGGCTCCGGAGGTCGTCGGCACGATCGCGACCGGCCTCGAGGTGCCGTGGGGGCTGGCGTTCCTGCCCGACGGCGCCGCCGTGGTCACCGAACGCGACTCGGCCCGGGTGCTCACCATCTCCGGGCCGGACCACACGGTCACCGAGGTCGGCACCATCGGCGAGGCGGCACCGCAGGGCGAGGGCGGGCTGCTGGGCGTCGCGGTCTCGCCGTCGTACGACCGGGACCACACGCTGTACTTCTACGTCAGCAGCGCGAAGGACAACCGGATCGTCACCGCGCGGCTCGAGGACGGCCGGCTCGGCCCGACGACGCCGATCCTCACCGGCATCCCGCTCGGGGGGATCCACGACGGCGGCCGGCTGGCCTTCGGCCCGGACGGGATGCTCTACGCCTCCACCGGCGAGACCGGCGAGGGCGAGATCGCCCAGGACCGCGACAACCTCGGCGGCAAGATCCTGCGCCTCACGCCGGAGGGCAAGCCCGCCCCGGGCAACCCGTTCGACTCCGAGGTGTGGTCGTTCGGCCACCGCAACGTCCAGGGGCTGGCCTTCGTCGGCGACCAGCTCTGGGCCTCCGAGTTCGGCCAGAACACCTTCGACGAGCTCAACCGCATCGACGCCGGCGCCAACTACGGCTGGCCGGAGTACGAAGGCACCGGCGGCGCTGCCGAGGGCTACACCGACCCGCTCGCCACCTGGAGCACCGATGTCGCCTCTCCCTCCGGCCTGGCCTACCTCGACGGGGCGCTCTGGATGGGCGCCCTGCGCGGGAGCCGGCTGTGGAAGATCCCGGTGGGCGAGGACCAGTCCGCCGGCGAGCCCGAGGCGTACTTCGTGGGCCAGTACGGCCGGATGCGGACCGTCGTCGCCGCGCCCGACGGCAACCTGTGGGTGACCACCAGCAACCGGGACGGCCGCGGCGACCCCTCCGACGAGGACGACCAGATCCTGCTCGTCAGCCCGGCCGGCTGACCCCGTCCCCCGGGACCGATCGATCAGTCAGTCACCGCGGTCGGCGCCACGGTGCCGACCACCGTCGCCCGCTTGGCCGCCCGCCGCAGCGTGGTCAGGACCGCGGGGCCGACGACCATGATCGCGATGGCGTTGGTGATGGCGCGCCCGGTGTCGAAGGAGCCGGTCGAGGTGATGAGGGTGTACGCCGCGAAGCGCTGGAGGTTCTCCGCCATCGCCGCGGACGGGTCGAAGGAGAGCGCCGTCTGCTCGTGGCCGGGGACGACGATGCCGAGCAGGAAGGGCCAGCCCGACAGGTTCATCAGCAGGCCGTAGGCGTAGGCCGCGAAGACGCCGTACACCGCCAGCATGACGACCTCGGCCCGGCCGGTGACCCGCCGTGGCAGCAGCCCGGCGCCCATGCCGACCCACGCCGAGACGAGCATCTGGAACGGCAGCCACGGGCCCACGCCGGCGGTCATCAGGGCCGAGGCGAACAGCGAGGTCACGCCGAGCACGAAGCCGAACCCGGGGCCGAAGACCCGCCCGGCCAGGATCAGCAGGAAGAACACGAGCTCGACGCCGCCGGTGCCGGCCGAGAGGCCGCGCAGGATCGCGATCACCGCCGAGAGCACGCCCAGCACCGCGAGCACCCGGGTGTCGAGGCCACCCTGCGACAGCTCGGCGAGCATCACCGCGATCACCACCGGCAGCAGGGCCAGGAACAGGAACGGCGGGTCCACCCGCTCGTGCGGCTGCACCCGCAGCAGCAGCGGCCAGACCAGCATCATCAGGCCGCCGACCGACGCGAGGGCGAGGACCACGACGGCGCGGCGCGAGAGGGGTACGGCGCGGTGCTGGTCGAGGCCGGTCACGACACCGCCTCCAGCGCCCGGGTGACCTCGTCGACCCGCAGCCACGGCGCCCCGAACACCTTGGTCACCTGCGGGGCGAACGCCGGCGACTCGGCGACCACGCGGCGTACCGGCCCGGAGGAGACGATCTCCCCCTCGGCCAGCACCACGACCTCGTCGGCGGCCAGCGCGGTGAACTCCACGTCGTGGGTGGAGACCAGCACGCACCGGCCCTCGGCGGCCAGCCGGCGCAGGGCGTCGGCCAGGACGTGCTTGGCCCGGTAGTCGAGGCCCCGGGTCGGCTCGTCGAGCAGGACGACCGGCGGCCGGGCCGCCAGCACGAGCGCGAGCGACAGCGACAGCCGCTGCCCCTCGGAGAGGTCGCGCGGGTGCTGGTCGCCCGGGATGCCCGGCGCGAGCGAGTCGAGGATCGCCCGGGTCTCCGGCCCACCAGCCGCGCACTCCTCGTCGACCGTCTCCAGGTAGAGCAGGTCGGCGGCCTGCTGCGGCAGCAGCCCGACGACCGCGCGCCGCTGGGCGGGCTTCAGCCCGGCCGGGTCCACGCCCTCCATCGCGACCGAGCCCGCATGCCGGGCGCCGCTGCCCTGCAGCGCCCAGAGCAGCGAGGACTTGCCCGACCCGTTGCGGCCCATCAGCGCGGTCACCCGGCCACGGGGCAGGGTGTGGGACACCGCGCGCACCGCGACCGTCCGGCCGTGCGTCACGGTCAGCCCGCTCACGACCACCCCCGCCTCCGCCTCCGCCGCGGCGAGCGGGTCCGGGGGCGGGGGCGCCAGCGCCAGGCCGCTCGCCCGGCGTCGCGCGTCGCGCACGCTCAGGGGCAGGGGCGACCAGCCGGCGGCCCGGCCCAGCTCGACGAGGGGTGGTACGACGGGCGAGGTCGCGAGCACGTCGGCCGGGTCGCCGACCACCAGCGAGCCGTCGCGGACCAGGCAGATCCGGTCGGCGAACGGCACCACCCGCTCCAGCCGGTGCTCGGCCAGCAGCACGGTGACGCCGAGGTCGTGGACCAGCCGGGTCAGGGTGGCCAAGACCTCCTCGGCGGCGGTCGGGTCCAGGGCGGAGGTGGGTTCGTCGAGCACCAGCAGCCGCGGGTGCATGGTCAGCACCGAGCCGATGGCGACCCGCTGCTGCTCGCCCCCCGACAGCGTGCGCAGGTCGCGGGACCGCAGGTGCGCGATGCCGAGCAGGTCGAGCGTCTCCTCGACGCGGCGGCGCATCGTCTCCGGTGGCAGCCCGAGCTGCTCCATGCCGTAGGCCAGCTCCTCCTCGACGGTGTCCGTGACGAAGCCGGCCAGCGGGTCCTGGCCGACGTACCCGATCGCGTGCGCCCGCTCCCGCGGCGCCGCGGCCCGGATCGAGACGCCGTCCAGCAGCACGTCCCCGGAGAGGACGCCACCCGAGAAGCGAGGCACCAGCCCGGTGACGATCCCGAGCAGCGTCGACTTGCCCGAGCCCGTCGGTCCGGTGACGAGCACCAGCTCGCCCTCCTCGGCGGTCAGGTCGACGTCGCGCAGCACCGGCGTGGTCGTCGTACCCGAAGGTGATGTCGCGCAGCTCGAGGAGGCTCGTCCTTCCGGGTTCCCCGCGGAGTTGTTCGGCGGAGGAGCGGAGCGGAGGAGACGAAGAACTCTGTGGGGTGGTCATGTCGCCACCACCCGGGGTTCGGGGGCGGCCGCGATCGCGAGCAGCCCGAGCAGCGAGCCGGCCAGCGCGACCAGCGTGACCTCGGGGACCGAGACCAGGTCGGGGTAGGCGACCACGAGCTGGTGGCCGGCGACCCACCAGGCCACGACGGCGGTGGCGACACCGGAGAGCATCACGCCGACCTCGGCCCACTCCCACGGGTCCGGCCGGTAGAACGTCCGCCCGACCCGGCGCCCGGCGAGGGTCAGCCCCGCCAGCGCGGCGACCACACCGAGCACCAGCATCGGGGTGGCCAGCAGCCGGGGGGCGGTGTGGTCGAGGACCGCGTAGACGCCGACCGCAACCCCGCAGAGCCCGACCAGCATCAGCCCACCGGTGAGCCGGCGCTCGGCCGGCGGGGCTCCGGCGGAGCGGCCGTAGCCCCGGGTGTCCATGCCGGCCGCGAGCCGCAGCGAGCGCTCCAGCGAGTCCTCGAGCACCGGCACCAGGTAGCGCCGGAGCCGCCCGCCCCGCCCGGCCTCCCCCGCCCGCAGGGCCTGCGCGGCCCGCACCCGACGGGCGCTCTCGACCAGCTGGGGCAGCATCGTGACGGCGACGACCAGCGCGGTACCGACCTCGTGCAGGGCGGCCGGGACCGAGCGGAGGAGCCGCTTGGGGTTGGCCAGCGCGTTGGCCGCGCCGACGCAGATGACGATGGTGCCCAGCCGCAGGCCGTCGTACAGGCCGGCCAGCACGGACTCGCGGGTCACCGGCCCGAGCAGGTGCACACCCAGCACCCAGCTGGGCAGCGGCACCTCCGGCAGGGCGAGCAGCACGACGCCTCCGTCGGCGCCGCCGCCGAACAGCACGCGGAAGAGCACCCGCATCACCACGATCACGATCGCGACCACGACGTAGACCCGGAAAGCGTCCGCCCACGGCTGCGCCGACCGCCGCGCCATGACCACCACGCTCGCCACCCCGGCGATCGTGAGCAGCACCAGCGGGTTGGTGGTGAACGACGCGGCCGTGGCCAGACCGAGCGCCCACACCCACCACGCCACGGGGTGCAGGTCACGGGGCAGCCGCGTGAGGCTCACCGGACCATCCTCGCCGACCGGGCGGGTCGGGGGGTGCGGGCCGTGCGGTCGGTGCGGTCGGGGTCGGTCAGGCCTCGTCGGCCGGCACCGCGGCGGTCGCCGGGACCGCGCGGTTGCCGCGACCCAGGACGCCGCCGAGCAGTGCCAGCATCGAGGTGAGGACGAGCAGGATGCCGGGCACCACCCAGACCGGCGCGCTCCGGGAGGCCACCGGCCCGGAGCCGGCCAGGTAGCCGTCGTACTGCGTCGCGTCGACGTCGTCCGTGCTCACTGCGGTCGGCTCCTCCGACGGCGCCTCCGGCACCGGCGCGACGGCCTCGGTGGACACGGCCTCGGTCGGCCGGACGGGCTCGGTGGAGGGCGATGGGGTGTCCGACGCCGCCGGCGCCTGGGTGTGCACCGTGGTCGGCGTGCTGCTCGGCGGCGGCGCGGCGTGCTGGTTCTCCGACGAGCCGCCACCCGAGTGGGAACCGCCGTTGTGGTTGTTGTGGGACGCCGGCGAGCCGCCGCCCTGGCCCCCGTTGCCACCACCGCCGTGGTTGCCGCCGTTGTTGTTGCCGCCGCTGCCGGACCCACCGCCGCTGTGCGTCGGGTGCTTGGTGGGCTTCTTGGTCGGCGAGGCCGGCGGCGGCGCGGGCGGCGGCGGAGCGGGCGTCGTCGGAGCCACGGTGGCCGTCGGCTGGCTGGTCACGGTGGGCGTCTTCTGGGTGGCCAGCACCCGGGCGGGCAGGAACGATCCCTCGTCCGAGCCGGCGGCGCTCTGGGGCCACCAGGCGACCATGCCGGCGGACAGGGCCAGCATCGCCGCCACGACGACGCGGACCAGGTTGGTCCTCGTCCTGCTCACCACGTCCTCCTGCAGGCCCACGACGGGGGATGGGGTCCGATCCGGTCTCGAAAAATACAGGAGCGGGAGCCTGCGGAAGGGCAGAACCGAGGATCATGGTCCGGGCCGGTCACGTCTCCTGAGCAGGTACGCCGCGCCGCCACCGATCGCCAGCAGCACCAGCACCGCCGGCACCACCCAGGCCGGCAGGGCGCTGTCCTCCTCGACCGCGGCCGTTTCTCCCGCCTGCGCCGTGGGATCCGGGGTCTCCGAGGTGTCCGTGGCGGTCACGTCGGCCGACTCCGTCGCCGACTCCGGGGTGGTCGGGGAGGCGCTGTCGGAGGCGTCCTCCGTCGCCGACGGCGAGGCCGAACCGGTCTGGTCCGGTGCGGCGCTCGTCGACCCGCTCGTCGCGGTCGGGCCGGCGGTGGTCGGCGCCGTGGCGGGCCCGCTCGACGGCTTGCTCGAGGGCTTGGTGGAGGGCTTGTCCGAGGGCTTCGAACTCGGCTTGGAGGTCGGCTTGGTGGTCGGCGTGGCAGAGCCTGCTCCCCCGCCGCCCGACGTCGGGGTGGCCGTGGGCGTGGCCGAGGCAGGGTGGGCGGTCGCCGGTACGCCGGGCGCGGCCTTGCTCCCGCTCTGCCACGCGAACGCGACGTACCCGCCGTCCGGGACGTTCAGCGAGCCGGCGGCGATCGAGGAGTAGGTCCACGAGCCCGACTTCCCGTCCGACCACCACAGCCCCCAGTAGGCGTCGGCCGGTGGCGTGTTGACGCAGGGGTCGGAGGCCGGCGCGCCGTTGATGCGACACACGAACCCGGGCTGCCGCTGGACGTAGGTCAGCGCGTACCCGGCGCCGGTGAACAGCGAGGTCGCGGACTTGCCGCCGCCCCCAGCGCTGCAGATCTGGTCGATGCCGCCGCCGAGCGAGCCGTGGTCGACGACCACCGTCACGCCGGTCGCCCCCGAGCAGGCGGCCGCCGCGGCTGGGGTGGAGGTGCCGACGACACCGGCCCCCGCCGCCGCGACCGTGACGGCCGCGGCGGCGAGGCGGGTGATGAGGTGACGCACGGTCAGGTCATGTCTCTCAAGTAGGGGTGGATGCCGGCGTCGTCCCGGCGCGCGCTGGCCAGGCGCCGGTACGAAGGCAGACCGGGTGTCTTGCGAGGGTCGGCAACGACGCCAGCGCGTGATCGGGGCGGCGTCCGGCGCCGCCAGGACTTGGGAGACATGGCCTAACGGACCACCCGGAAGGTCACGACGCCCACGCGGTTGCCGAACTGGCCGACCACCTTGAGCTTGTGCTTCCCGGGCTCGAGCCTGGCCAGGAAGCGGCCGGTGAAGGCGCCCTTCTTGGTGGCCTTGCCCTGGTCGACCTTCTTGCCGTCGACGAGGACCTTGACCTTCTCCTTGGCGCCGAGTCCCTTGAGCTTCACCGTGGCCTTCGCGCCCCGGTGGACAGGCGTGGCCACCTTGGGCTTGAGCCGCTTCTTGCCGAGGACCTGCACCTCGTCGCCGGCCGACCCGGGTCCGGTGGTGGCCGAGACGGTGACGGCCCCGGTCTGCTTCTTCCTGGTCGGGACGTCGTAGGTCAGGGGGCCGCCGGTGCCGGTCAGCGCCTTGGCGCCGCCCTCGGAGTCGGTGACGCAGACCCGCTCGCCGGCGCTGGCGCCGGTGATCGTGACCTTGGCGGTCGTGCCGCCCTTGATGAACGTGCCCGGCGCGGACACGGTCACGGTCGCGGGGGCCGTCGGGTCCCAGGCCAGACCGGGCGCGGCCTGGGCGGTGGCTCGGCGCCACTGGTCGCTGGTCTCGTCCGTGATGCCGTTCGGCCTGGTCCCGCGGTCCGCGGCCGCGGCGTCGTAAGCGATGGCGCCCACCTCGCCGTGCCGAGCGCGCCGGTCTGGCCGGCAGGGACCTGGAAGTCCGCGCACGTAGGTCGCGGCCTTGCGCGCCGACGAGGTCGCGGCAGGACTCACCGAGCGCCCAGGCCGCGAGCCCCGTGCTGTTGGTGTTGGGCGCAGCGGTCACGCCGCCGCCGCGAACGAACCGTCGGCGGCCTGGGTCGACGTCAGCCACGCAACGGCCTTGGCGACGGCCGTGGCGACCTCGGGCTTGCTGGCTCTGGTTCTGGAGGTTGAGCACGCGAACGCCGTCACGTCGGTGTCCGGGTCGGTGTTCGCCGCGCACTGCGGCGTCGCCGAAGGCGAGCCGGAAGAAGCCGGCCGGGCACTGCTGCTTGAGCAGGAACGACGGTGACGTCCGCCGCCTTGGCGCTGCCGGCGGTGGTCAGGCCTGCGGGCCGCGAAGGACTGGCCGATGGTGTTGGCGTTGTCGCCGAAGGTGCTGACGTCGGTCGAGGCGGCCGACCGGTCCGACCACCGACTCGAGCCGCGTGACCAGGTTGACGCCGCCGAACGACGTCGGCGTCCGCTCCGCGTGGCCTGCGCGTAGACCAGCGCCTTGGCCGTCGGGCCGGCGTACGTGCTGCCGGCGTCGCCGAAGGCCTCGCCGGTGATCTGCTCGTCGATGTGGGTCGCGACCGCGTCGCGGACCTGGGTCGCGACCGCGGTGTTGCCCGATGGCCAGCTCGGCGAAGCCGGCGTCGATGCTCAGCCCGTAGTCGTCGTACTCGAAGTCGGTCGGTCCTGGTCGATGAAGTGGAACAGTCCGTTGGTCAGCTCGCCGGTCAGCCAGGTGTCGGCGGCGGTCCCGGAGGCGGCGACGCGTCGGCGGAGGCCGGCGACTGCGTCAGGGCCGTGAGCCCGGTCAGGGCAAGGGCGGAGCCGACGGACAGCGCCGCGAACCGGCGCAAGGTGGTGCTCATGAGCTTCCTTCCCGCTGCACACACCGGGAAGGCCGTCGGGGCCGACCCGCTGTTGTTCCTCGACAGCGAAGGTCAGGACGCGACGCAGCAGGTGCTCCGGCTCGCGCGCTCTCCTCCCGAGGACCTGCAGGGAGCGCGCCTACGGTTGCGGGTCAGCGCCGGACTTGGACCGGCTTCCCCCACGGCGGGCGTGATGAATGGAGTTGTTGCGCGGGCAGCGTAACCCCCAGCCCGGCCGGACGCCGAGTCAGGCCAGCTTCTCGAGGATCAGCTCCCGGACCCGGCCGGCGTCGGCCTGGCCCTTCATCTCCTTCATGACCGCGCCGATCAGCGCGCCGGCCGCGGCCACCTTGCCGTCGCGGATCTTGTCGGCGACGTCGGGGTTGGCGCCGATCGCGGCGTCGACGGCGGCCGACAGGGCGCCATCGTCGGAGACGATCGCCAGCCCGCGGGCCGCCACGATCTCGTCCGGAGAGCCCTCGCCGGCGAACAGCCCGTCGAAGACCTGCCGGGCCAGCTTGTCGTTGATCGCGCCCTCGTCGACCAGCGCCTGCACCCGGGCCACGTCGGCCGGGGTCACGCCGAGCTCGGTGATCTCGACGCCGGAGTCGTTGGCCCGCCGCGCCAGCTCGCCCAGCCACCACTTGCGAGCCGCCTGCGGAGCGGCACCGGCCGCCACGGTGTCCTCGACCAGGCCGAGCGCGCCGGCTCCGACGGTGTCGCGCATCTCGAGGTCGCTGAACCCCCACTCGGCCTGCAGCCGGGTGCGCTTCTCGGTGGGGTTCTCGGGCAGCGTGCCGCGCAGCTCCTCCACCCACTCCCGCGACGGTGCCACGGGCACCAGGTCGGGCTCGGGGAAGTAGCGGTAGTCCTCGGCGTCCGACTTCTCGCGACCGCTGGTGGTCACGCCGGTGTCCTCGTGCCAGTGCCGGGTCTCCTGGAGCACCGTGCGGCCGGCGTCGAGGACGCCCGCGTGCCGCTGCATCTCGTAGCGCACCGCGCGCTCGACCGACCGGAACGAGTTGACGTTCTTGGTCTCGGTGCGGGTGCCGAGCACGTCGCTGCCCTTCGGCGCGAGCGAGAGGTTCACGTCGGCGCGCAGGTTGCCCTGGTCCATCCGGGCCTCGGAGACGCCGAGCGCGACGATCAGGTCGCGCAGCTGGCTGACGTACGCGCGGGCCACGGCGGGCGCCTTCTCCCCCGCGCCCGTGATCGGCTTGGTGACGATCTCGATCAGCGGGATCCCGGCGCGGTTGTAGTCGACCAGCGAGTAGTCGGCGCCGTGGATCCGGCCGGTGGTGCCGCCCACGTGGGTCGACTTCCCGGTGTCCTCCTCCATGTGCGCGCGCTCGATCTCGACGCGGTAGGTCTCACCGTCGCCCCCCGCATCAGGCAGGGTGACGTCCATCCAGCCCTCGTAAGCAATGGGCTCGTCGTACTGGGAGGTCTGGAAGTTCTTCGGCATGTCCGGGTAGAAGTAGTTCTTCCGGGCGAACCGGCACCACTCGGCGATCTCGCAGTTGAGCGCCAGCCCGATCCGGATCGCCGACTCCACCGCCTTGCGGTTGACCACCGGCATCGAGCCCGGCAGCCCCAGGCAGGTCGGGCAGACGTGCGTGTTGGGCTCGCCGCCGAACGTCGCCGGGCACCCGCAGAACATCTTGGTCGCGGTGTTGAGCTCGACGTGCACCTCGAGCCCGAGGGCCGGGTCGTAGCGCTCGAGCACCTCGTCGAAGGGGACGAGGGCGTCGTTGTCGGCCGTGGTCGTCATCGGCTCTCTCCGTCCAGTGCGGGGGCCTGGTCCAGCAGGGGGCCACCCCACTGCTCCAGCAGCAGCGCCTCGAGCGCGGCACCGACGCGGTAGACCCGGTCGTCGGCCAGCGCGGGCGCAAGGATCTGGAAGCCGGCCGGCAGGCCGTCCTCGTCGGCGAGCCCGCTCGGCACCGAGATGCCAGGAACGCCGGCCAGGTTGGCGGGGATGGTGGCGAGGTCGTTGAGGTACATCGCCATCGGGTCGTCGACCTTGTCGCCGATCGGGAAGGCCGTCGTGGGTGCGGTCGGCGAGACCAGCACGTCGGCCTGCTCGAAGGCGTTCGCGAAGTCCTGCGAGATCAGCGTGCGGACCTTCTGGGCCTGACCGTAGTAGGCGTCGTAGTAGCCGCTCGAGAGCGCATAGGTGCCGAGGATGATGCGGCGCTTCACCTCGTCGCCGAAGCCGGCCTCGCGGGTGGCCCGCATGACCTCCTCGGCCGACGGCGCCTCGATCCCCTCGGGCAGCACCCGCAGCCCGTAGCGCATCGCGTCGAAGCGGGCGAGGTTGCTCGACGCCTCGGCCGGCAGGATCAGGTAGTACGTCGCCAGCGCGTGCACGAAGTGCGGGCACGACACCTCGACGACCTCGGCCCCGGCCTTGGTCAGCAGCTCCACCGACTCGTGGAACCGGGCCAGCACGCCGGGCTGGTAGCCCTCGCCGCCCAGCTCGGTCACCACGCCGATCCGGACGCCGGTCAGGTCGCCGGAGGCGCCCTGCTGCACCGCCTCGAGCAGCGCGGGCAGCGGCTGGTCGATCGAGGTGGAGTCCTTGGGGTCGTGGCCGCCGATGATCTCGTGCAGCAGCGCCGAGTCGAGGACCGTCCTGGTCACCGGGCCGACCTGGTCGAGCGAGTTGGCCAGCGCGACCAGGCCGTAGCGCGAGACCCCGCCGTACGTCGGCTTCACGCCGACCGTGCCGGTGACCGCGCCGGGCTGGCGGATCGAGCCGCCGGTGTCGGTGCCGAGCGCGATCGGCGCCTCGAATGACGCCACGGCCGCGGCCGAGCCGCCACCGGAGCCGCCCGGGATCCGGCTCAGGTCCCACGGGTTGTGGGTGACGCCGTACGCCGAGTGCTCGGTGGAGGAGCCCATCGCGAACTCGTCCATGTTGGTCTTGCCCAGGATCGGCAGGCCGGCCGCCCGGACCCGGGCCACCACGGTGGCGTCGTACGGCGGCACCCAGCCCTCGAGGATCCGCGAGCCGCAGGTCGTGGGCAGCCCCTTCGTGGCGAGCACGTCCTTGACCGCGATCGGCACGCCGTCGAGCTTCGAGGCCGGGCTGCCGGCCGCGCGCCGCTCGTCGGACGCCCGGGCCGCGGCCAGCGCGCCCTCGGTGTCGACCTCGAGGAACGCGTGCACCGCGCCGT
Source organism: uncultured Actinomycetota bacterium (assembly GCA_963791175.1). GTDB lineage: Bacteria > Actinomycetota > Actinomycetes > Propionibacteriales > Nocardioidaceae > Nocardioides. Next base: position 978,257 of record CAWBRC010000001.1, on the reverse strand, counting down.
CCACCTCGGCGATCCGGTCGAGGGCAGCCTGGGTGATCTCGACGCTGGTCGTCGCGCCCGACGCGAGGTCGTCGGCGAGCTCGGCCGCCGTCCGGCGGAGCCCGGCGCTCACTGCTCGTCCCCGAGGATGCGCGGGACGGCGAACCGCTGCTGCTCCTGCGCCGGGGCGCCGGACAGCGCCTGCTCGGGGGTCAGGCAGTCCTCGACGACGTCCTCGCGGAAGACGTTGGTCAGGGGCAGCGCGTGCGAGGTGGGCGGCACGTCGGCGCTCGCCACGCCCTGGATCGACGCGACCGACTCGAGGATCACCGACAGCTGGGGCGCCAGGTGGTCGAGCTCGGCCTCGGACAGGTCGATCCGGGCGAGGTCGGCCAGGTGGGCCACCTCCTCGCGGGACAGCGATTCGGGCATGCGCTCAATCCTAGGGAGCCTGGTCCGTGACCTCCCCTGTGCCCTGCACACAGACGTCATCGAGCCGCGTGAGGTCCCGGGCGTCCAGGCGTCGCAGCTGGCCGTCGATGCGGTCGTTGCGCGCCAGCTGTTGGACCAGTGCCCGGTCGCCCTGCCAGCGGTCGGCAAGTTCGCAGAACGCTGCGTGCACAGACGGCAGGTCTCGGCTCAGCGAGGCACCGATGTAGGCGCTGAGCAGACGGTGGGCCGTCGTGTAGTCGTCCACCTCGCGGCCCAGCTGAGGTTCCCGTTCGCGGAAGTCCTTGTTGAGGCGGAACGCTGCCTCGTACTCCCGCTCCAGCTCGTCGGGCTCGAGACTCTGTGCCGCGAGGTCGCCCAGAACGCGGTGAGCGAACACGTGCTCGTTCGACCCCGGCTCTGCGGCGTCGAGCAGGTAGTCGACGAGTCGCCGTGCGAACCCTGCCTCCCGGGTCGAGTACGTGACGTACTCGGCGAGCTTCCGGTAGGCCATCGCGCTGAGCCGCAGCCGCTCCTGTCCGAAGTCGTCGATCAGCTGCGCGGCGTCGCCGGCCAGGACCAGGATCTCGCCCTGGTTGCTCGCGCCGCCGTCCTCGTCGTACTCGCCCATCTGCAGGATGTCCGCGACCACGTCGTGCCGGGCAGCCCTGGCCGCACTGTCGCGAGCAGCCTCGTCCCGCTGGTACTCGTGCCAGAGGGTGAAGGCGCTGATCACGAGGGCGAGCACCGCGACGACACCGGACACGGTGGGGCGCCAGCGGCTGGTCTGCTCGCCACCGCGCAGCATGGCGGTCCTCCCTCTCGGGATCCCCCACCCGGATCCACTCTCCGCGCGTGGGGACAGGACGACAACGACACGTTCGTGCCATTTCCCACCCGACACGCCGACACAACATCTGGTCCCACATTCGCCGAACACCCCTACATATGGTGCTGACCGCAGCTGGTTCCCGGCGCCATCCAGGCGTCGGGAGGCAAGAGGGAACCCGGTGTGAGTCCGGGACTGCCCCGCAGCGGTGAGTGGGAACGACCGCCGTCAACGGCACTGGACCGAGCCAGGTCTGGGAAGCGACGGCCAGTAGGGGTCAAGCCTCGAGGCTTGGCGTGCCCACGAGTCCGAAGACCTGCCAGCGCACCGTGCCCGCCGGGCGCGGTGGTCCGAGGCCGCGTGGGACGGCCGACGGCTGGTACGGCGCGGCCCCTACTCCTCGTCGTACGACCGTCCCCCCGCGTGACCTCGGACCGGTTCCCAGGACCGATCTCGCGAGGAGAGAGACATGACGGTCACCACTGCACCGAGCAGGACCATGCAGGTGCGCAAACGCAACGGCGACGACGAGCCCGTCGACGTCAACAAGATCGTGCGCGCCGTCGACCGGGTCTGCGACGACCTGGCCGACGTCGACCCGATGCGGGTCGCCACCCGCACCATCAGCGGCCTCTACGACGGGGCCACCACCGCCGAGCTGGACCGGCTCTCGATCCAGACCGCCGCGGAGATGATCGGCGAGGAGCCGCAGTACTCGCGGCTCGCGGCGCGGCTGCTCGCGGGCTACATCGACAAGGAGGTCCGCAACCAGGGCGTCATGTCGTTCAGCCAGTCCATCGCGCTCGGCCACGCCGAGGGGCTGATCGGCGATGACACGGCGCGGTTCGTCAAGGACAACGCCCGCAAGCTCGACTTCGCGATCGACGGGGAAGCCGATCGCCGCTTCGAGTACTTCGGGCTGCGCACCGTCCACGACCGCTACCTGCTGCGGCACCCGTCGAGCCGGCTGGTGGTCGAGACGCCGCAGTACTTCCTGATGCGGGTCGCCTGCGGCCTCTCCCACACACCCGCCGAGGCGGTCGAGTTCTACCGGCTGATGTCGTCGCTGGCCTACCTGCCGAGCAGCCCGACGCTGTTCAACTCCGGGACGCAGCACACCCAGATGTCGAGCTGCTACCTCGTGGACAGCCCGCGCGACGACCTCGACTCGATCTACTCCCGCTACCAGCAGGTGGCCCGGCTCTCGAAGTTCGCCGGCGGCATCGGCATCGCTTTCTCGCGGGTCCGCTCGCGGGGTGCGCTGATCCGCGGCACCAACGGCGCGTCCAACGGCATCGTCCCGTTCCTGCGCACGCTCGACTCGTCGGTGGCGGCGGTCAACCAGGGCGGCCGCCGCAAGGGCGCCGCCTGCGTCTACCTCGAGCCGTGGCACCCCGACGTCGAGGAGTTCCTCGAGCTGCGTGACAACACGGGCGAGGACGCACGCCGCACGCACAACCTCAACCTGGCCAACTGGGTCCCCGACGAGTTCATGCGCCGGGTCGAGGCCGACGAGGAGTGGTCGCTCATCGACCCTGACCAGGCGCCCGAGCTGCCCGACCTGTGGGGCCAGGCCTTCGACGTGGCGTACCGCCGGGCCGAGGAGGAGGGCCGCTACGTACGGCGGGTGAAGGCCCGCGAGCTCTACGGGAAGATGATGCGCACCCTGGCGCAGACCGGGAACGGCTGGATGACGTTCAAGGACGCCGCCAACCGCACCTGCAACCAGACCAGCGACCCGGTCCTGGGCTCGGGCGGGGGGCCGGTCGTGCACCTGTCCAACCTCTGCACCGAGATCATCGAGGTCTCGAGCGACGCCGAGACCGCCGTCTGCAACCTGGGCTCGGTCAACCTCGCCCAGCACGTGCGCGACGGCGCGGTCGACTGGGAGAAGCTGCGCACCACGGTCCGGACGGCGCTGCCGCTGCTCGACCGGGTCATCGACGTCAACTACTACCCGAGCCCGGAGGCCGCGGCGTCCAACCCGCAGTGGCGGCCGGTCGGCCTCGGCCTGATGGGGCTGCAGGACGTGTTCTTCGCGTTGCGGCTGCCCTTCGACTCGGCCGAGGCCCGCGAGCTGTCGACGCGCATCCAGGAGGAGGTCTACCTGACCGCGCTCGAGGTCTCGGTCGAGCTGGCCAGGGAGCACGGCCCGCACCCGGCGTACGCCGCCACGAGGGCGGCCTCCGGCACGCTCCAGCCCGACCTGTGGGTGGGCACCGAGCCGACCCAGACCGAGCGCTGGGCGGCGCTGCGGGAGGGCGTGGCCGAGCACGGGCTGCGCAACTCGCTGCTCATCGCGATCGCGCCGACCGCGACCATCGCCTCGATCGCCGGGTGCTGTGAGTGCATCGAGCCGCAGGTGTCGAACCTGTTCAAGCGCGAGACCCTGTCCGGCGAGTTCCTCCAGGTGAACTCGGCGCTGGTCCGCGAGCTCAAGTCCCGGGACCTGTGGACCGTCGAGGTCCGCGACGCCATCAAGCGGGCCGAGGGCTCGGTGCAGGGCATCGGCGCGCTGCCCGAGGACGTCCGGGTGCTGTTCCGCACGGCGTGGGAGCTGCCCCAGCGGGCGCTGATCGACATGGCCGCCGCGCGGGCGCCGTACATCGACCAGAGCCAGTCGCTGAACCTGTTCATCGCGGGACCCTCGATCGGGAAGCTCTCGTCGATGTACCTGCACGCCTGGAAGTCCGGGCTGAAGACGACCTACTACCTGCGCTCGCGTCCCGCGACCCGGATCCAGCAGACCACCGTCTCCGCCCCCGTCTCCCCCGCCATCCCCATGAGCGAGCCCGTCGACGCCGTCGCCTGCTCGCTCGAGAACCCCGAGAGCTGCGAGGCCTGCCAGTGACCACCACCACCGACGCACCAGCCACGACCACGACCACGACCACGAAGACCTGCTCGACCCCGGGCTCGACCTGACCCTGCGGCCGATGCGCTACCCGCACTTCTACGACCGGTTCCGCGACGCCATCAAGAACACCTGGACGGTCGAGGAGGTGGACCTGCACTCCGACCTCAAGGACCTGCAGCGGCTCACCGACGCCGAGCGGCACCTGGTCTCGCGGCTGGTCGCCTTCTTCGCGACCGGCGACACGATCGTGGCGAACAACCTGGTGCTCAACCTCTACCAGCACGTGAACTCGCCCGAGGGCCGGCTGTACCTGTCGCGCCAGCTCTTCGAGGAGGCGGTGCACGTGCAGTTCTACCTGACCCTGCTCGACACCTACGTCCCCGACGAGGTCGAGCGGCACCAGGCGTTCGCGGCGGTCGAGAACATCCCCTCCATCAAGGCCAAGGCCGACTACTGCTTCCGGTGGATCGACTCGGTCTTCGAGCTCGACCGGCTGGAGACCCGCGAGCACCGTCGGGCCTTCCTGCTGAACCTGATCTGCTTCGCGGCCGTCATCGAGGGGCTGTTCTTCTACGGCGCCTTCGCCTACGTCTACTTCCTGCGCTCCCGCGGCCTGCTCAACGGGCTGGCCTCGGGCACCAACTGGGTCTTCCGCGACGAGTCGATGCACATGGCCTTCGCCTTCGACGTGGTCGACACCGTGCGCGAGGAGGAGCCGGACCTGTTCGACGACGAGCTCGGCGAGCAGATCCGGCAGATGCTGGTCGAGGGCGTGGACGTCGAGGCGCAGTTCGCCGAGGACCTGCTCGGTCAGGGCGTCGCCGGGCTGTCGACCGCCGACATGCGCAGCTACCTCGAGTACGTCGCCGACCAGCGGATGCAGCGGCTCGGGCTGCCGAGGATCTACGGCTCCTCGAACCCGCTGGCCTTCATGGAGCTCCAGGACGTCCAGGAGCTCTCGAACTTCTTCGAGCGCAAGGTGTCGGCGTACCAGGTCGGCGTCGGTGGCGCGGTCGGGTTCGACGAGGACTTCTGAGCGTCCCGGTCCCCCGTCGGGATGGTCCGTGACGAAACGACCAGTGGAAACACCGTTCTCCACAGCCGAAACGTCACGGACATCGGCCTGTCTCGCTGCTGGCGGTGCTGCTGCTCGACCAGCTCCTGCTGCGCCGGGTGCCGGCGCTGGGCCACTGGTTCAGCACCGCCTGACCTGGCGGGGTCGAGGGGCGCGCGTGCGCCCCTCGACCCCGCGCCGTGGTCAGGAGTCGACGGCGGCCTTGAACGCCGCGCCGGCCTTGAAGCCCGGCACCTTGCTGGCGGCGATCTGGATCTCGGCGCCCGTCTGCGGGTTGCGGCCGGTACGCGCCGAGCGCTCGCGACGCTCGAACGTGCCGAAGCCCGGGATCGTCACCTTGTCGCCGGCCGCCACCGTCTTGGTGATGGTGTCGAGCACGGCGTCGAGCGCGCGCTCCGCGTCGGCTCCGCTGAGGCCCGCGGCCTCGGCGATGGCGTCCTTGAGCTGTCCCTTGTTCATTCCAGTTCCTCTCGATGACCTTGCGTCGGGTCCACTCTTTCATCCAGGACCCCCCAGCCGCGCTACCCGGTACCCCGGCGAGGCGCGTCGGTGCCCTCGGACGTCCAGGAACCGGTCCCGGCGCCCTCTGGCGGGCGGGCCGGGCCGGCTCCCGTCGTCAAGACCCGGTTGGCGCCGTTCGGGCCGCCGCCGTGGCCCTCTAGGCTGCTCGGCCGTGACCTCCCCCTCCCCCGAGCCCTACCTCAGCGAGCAGACCCTCATCGGCAGCGAGCGTGCCCAGCTGCTCGCCTTCGTCCACGACAACCGGACCGAGGTCGCGGCCCTGCTCGACGGCCTCACCGAGGAGCAGGCCCGCGCCCGGCTGGTGCCCTCGGCGACCACACTGCTCGGCATCGTCAAGCACTGCGCGTTCGTGGAGAAGGTCTGGTTCCACGTCTCCCTGGCCGGTCGCAGCCGCGCGGAGGTCGGGATCCCGGAGGCCGCGGAGGACAGCTGGGAGCTGGACGACGCCGACACGATCGAGTCGGTGCGCGCGGCGTACCGCGCCGCCTGGGCCGAGGCGGAGGAGATCGCCGCGCCGTACGACCTCGACGACCTGGCCACCCACAACCGCCGGGGGCCGCTGACGTTGCGCTGGATCTACGTGCACATGGTCGAGGAGCTGGCCCGGCACGCCGGCCACGGCGACATCCTGCGCGAGCAGGTGCTGGCCGCCGGCTGAGCGACGCGCCAAGATCTTTCCGTCGGGCTGTCGATTCCGGTCGGTGGGCGGCGACGAGTGTGAGACCGAGCCCCGCACCGGGGCCACCGACGGAAGGCAGACACCGTGAAGTACGTGCTCATGTACACCACGCGCCCCGACCTCGCCGCGCACACCGACCCCGAGGCCGCGCAGGCGATCTACAAGCGGGTCTACGAGTGGTTCCAGGAGAACGCCGAGATCATGGCGGACTCCGGCGCCGAGCTGCTCGGGATCGAGACCGCGACCACCGTCAGGCACGGTGACGGCGGCGCCGTGGTCGTGGACGGCCCGTTCAACGAGGCCAAGGAGGTCATCGGCGGCTTCAGCGTCATCGAGGTCCCCGACATGGACAGCGCGATCGCCGTCACCAGGACCTGGCCGTTGCTCGACGTGCCCGGCGTGGCCGTCGAGATCCGGCCGATGGTCGAGGACTACTCGCAGTTCGAGTGAGCGCCCAGCCTTGAGCGACGCCCCGACGGACGGCCTCCTGGCGCGCACCCTGCGCGAGGAGGCCGGTCCGCTCGTGGCCCGGCTGTCCCGGCGGTACGGCGACTTCGACCTCGCCGAGGAGGCCGTCCAGTCGGCGGTGGCCGAGGCGCTCACTGCGTGGCGCCGCGACGGCGCACCCGACAACCCGGCCGCGTGGCTCCAGGTGGCGGCGCAGCGCAACGCCGTCGACGCCGTACGCCGGAGCACGCGGCAGCGCGCGCTCGCCGCGCGGGCGGACGCCCCCGCTCCCGCGCGGCCCGGCACCGACGACCGGCTCGCCCTGCTGTTCGCCTGCTGCCACCCCGCGCTGGCGCCGGAGGCGCGGCTCGCGCTCACCCTGCGCGCGGTGGTCGGCCTCACCACCCCGCAGATCGCCCGCGCCTTCCTGGTCAACGAGGCCACGCTGGCCCAGCGCATCGTCCGCGCCAAGCGCAAGATCGTGGACGCCGGCATCACGCTCGCCGTACCTCCACCCGACCGGCTCGAGGAGCGGCTCGGCGACGTGCTGGCCGTGGTGTACGTGATGTTCAACGAGGGCTTCGTCTCGTCCTCCGGCGCCACCCAGGACCGCGACCTGGCCGCGGACGCGGTCTGGCTGGGTGGCGTGGTCGCCACCGCGGTGCCCCGCGAGGCCGAGGCGTGGGGCCTCGCAGCGCTGCTGACGATCCAGCACGCCCGGGCCGCGGGCCGGTTCGACGACGACGGCGGGCTGGTGCTGCTGCGGAACCAGGACCGCACCCGCTGGGACCACGCCGCGATCGCTGACGGCGAGCGGCTGATCGAGCGAGCGGCTGCGTTGCGGCGTCCTGGGCGCTACCAGCTCCAGGCCGCGATCGCCGCCGTGCACGCGACCGCGCCCTCGTGGGAGGAGACCGACTGGCTCCAGATCGTGCTGCTGTACGACGAGCTCGCCCGCCACGACGCCTCCCCCGTGGTGCAGCTCAACCAGGCCGTCGCCCGGGCCCAGTACGGCGAGCCGGCCGCCGCGCTGGCCCGGCTCGACGGGCTCGGTGACCGGCTGGCGACCTACCACCTGTTCCACGCCACCCGCGCCGAGCTGCTCACCACGCTCGGCCGCCACGACGAGGCCCGCTCGGCCAACCGCACCGCCCTGGGCCTGACCACCAACGACGCCGAGCGCCGGCTGCTCACGACGCGGCTGCACTCGCGGCCGCTCGAGGACGGCTCCTAGGGACAGTGCTCACGCACCACCCGCACGGTGGACGCCGGGTCCGTCACCAGCAGGGCGGCCGGCCGGACCGGGCGGCGCTCGAGGTTGCCGCCGCAGTTGGGGCACACGCCGTGCAGGACGTGCTCGGCGCAGGCGCGGCACCAGGTGCACTCGTAGGTGCAGATCACCGCGTCCGGCGACTCGGGCGGCAGGTCGCGGTCGCAGCACTCGCAGTTGGGACGCAGCTCGAGCATGGCGCCAGCGTCTCAGGTCCCGGGCGTGCCGGCGATCGCGCTCAGCACCCCGAAGCCGCAGACCAGGATGATCGCGAGCAGCAGCGAGAGCAGGAAGGCGGCGAACCCCACCAGGTCACGCAGCGGCTCCTCGCGCCCCGCGACCGACGTCCCCATGCAGGGAGCCTGTCAGAGCCAGCGGACCTGGCGCTCCTTGCCTTCCTCGTACGACGCCCGCCCGGACAGCGAGGCCGGCGTGCCGGTCTCCCACCAGGCGCCCGACTCGGTCCACGCGGACTGCGCCACCCGGCAGACCACCACGGCGGGGCGCTGCTCGGCCACGGCGGCCGCGCGCGCGTCGGCGTACGCCGTCCGGAAGCCGTCGAGGTCCCCGTCCGCGACCTCCTCGACGTGGCAGCCCAGGGAGCGGGCATGTGCGGCGAAGTCCACGGCGAGGCCCGCGGCGGCGCCCGGGCCGCGGGAGTCGGACAGCAGGTTGTTGAACCCGTCCGCGCCCTGGCCGGTCTGGAGCCGGTGGATCACGGCGAACCCGGCGTTGTCGCAGAGCACCGCGACGTACGGCACCCCGGCGAACGCTGCCGAGTAGAGCTCGGAGTTCAGCATCAGGTAGGAGCCGTCGCCGAAGATCGAGGTGACGACTCCACCGGGGTGGGTGCGGGCCCGGGCCATGGCCGCTCCCCACGGCGCGACGATCTCGTAGCCCATGCAGGAGAAGCCGTACTCGAGGTCCATCGTCGCCCCGGAGGTCGGGCCCGGCGTGACCTTCCCGGTCCGCCAGCCGCCGTGCAGCTCGCCCGGCATGCCACCCGAGGCCGTGAGCACGTAGTCGTCCGGACCGGACGCGTCGTTGACCGCGCCCGTGACCTGCGCGTAGGTGAGGACACCGGGCGCGACGCCGGCCCGGAGCCGGTCCACCTCGGCGTCCCACTCCCCCTTGACCGCCGCGGGCCGGGCCACCCACGACGCCGGCGCCGCCCATCCCTCGAGCGCGTCGGTGAGCTCGACGAGGGCCTCCCGCGCGTCGCCGACCACGGCCACGGCGCCGTGCTTGACCGCATCGAACCGCGCCGCGTTCACGGTGACCATCCGGACGTCGCCGGAGAACCCGGTCCACGACGACGTCGTGAAGTCCTGCAGCCGGGTGCCGACGGCGACCACGACATCGGCCTCCGCGGCCAGCGTGTTGGCGGAGGCCGAGCCGACGATGCCCAGCGGGCCGCCGTACAGCGGGTGGTCGTGCGGCACCAGCGTGCGGCCGGCCACGGTCTCGACGACCGGTACGCCGTGCGCCTCGGCGAAGGCCAGCGCCTCGACCGCGGCCCCCGAGTAGCGCACCCCGCCGCCGAGGACGAGCAGCGGCCGCTCGGCCGTGCGGATCGTGGCCGCCGCCTGCGTCAGCGCGTCGCGGTCGGCCCGCGGGCGGGGCACCCGGTGCACCCGCGGCTCGAAGAAGGCGACCGGGAAGTCCCACTCCTCGACCTGCACGTCCTGGGGCAGCGCCAGGGTGACCGGTCCGGTGTCGGCCGGGTCGGTGAGGACGCGCGCCACCTGCGGCAGCGACGCCAGCAGCTGCTCGGGCCGGGTGATCCGGTCGAAGTAGCGCGAGACCGGCCGGAACGCGTCGTTGACCGTCGTCGTGGGATCGCCGAAGTGCTCGACCTGCTGGAGCACCGGGTCCGGCGCCCGGCCCGCGAAGGTGTCGCCGACCAGCAGCAGCACCGGCAGCCGGTTCGCGTGCGCGACGCCGGCGGCGGTGACCATGTTCAGCGCGCCCGGGCCGATCGAGCTGGTCGCGGCCATCACCTGGCGGCGGTCCGTGGCCCGCGCGTACGCCACCGCGGCCAGCGCCATGCCCTGCTCGTTCTGGCCGCGCCAGGTCGGCAGCGCGCTCTGCTCGTCGTGGGCCGCCTCGTGCAGCGCCGTACCGAGGCCGAGCACGTTGCCGTGGCCGAAGATCGCGAAGACGCCCGCGAACATCGGCACCTCGGCCCCGCCGAGCAGCTCCGACCGCTGGGCCGACATCCACCGCACCAGCGCCTGCGCGGTGCTGAGCCGGATCGTGGTCATCGGGACTCCCTCCGCCCCGCCGCCGAGGTCATCGGGCAGCGGGGGTCCGTGGGCTGGTTGGTCCAGCTGTCGCGGACCCAGCCGTGGGCGGGGTCGTCGCAGAACGCCAGCTCGCGCTCCGCGCCGGGCCCGGCCATGACGTTGAGGTAGTACATCTCGTACCCCGGCGCCGCCACGCACGGCCCGTGGTAGCCGTGCGGCACCAGCACCACGTCGTGGTCGCGGACCCGATGGGTCTCGTCGATCGGCGCCAGGCCGGCGGCCTCGTGCTCGGCGCCCGTGTACGTCGTGTGGTAGCCGAAGCCGCCCTCGCCCCGGATCCGGTAGTAGTAGATCTCCTCGTTCACCACCCGGCACGGTTCGCTCGCGTCGTGCTTGTGCGGCGGGTAGCTCGACCAGTTGCCCTCGGGCGTCAGCAGCTCGCAGCAGATCAGCTTGTCCGCGTTGTCCCACACGCCGGGAACTCCGAAGTTGGCGACCTGACGGGTGGCCGGGCCGGCCCCGCGCACCTCGACCGGGACGTCCTCGGCCGCGCCGTACGCCGGTGGGAAGGCGACCTCGCAGCGCGAGGACGGCAGCGCGACCTCGGCGCCCGCCTCGGAGCGCAGCGTGGCCACGCTGTCGCGGCCGACGTAGCAGAAGTCGGTGACCCGGCTGAAGACGGACTCCCGGCCCCGCAGGTGGAACTCGCGCCCGCCCACCACCACGTCCAGCGAGCCGGCCAGCGGGAGCACGAACAGCTCGGAGTCCCCGGTCCGGAACGTGGTGGGCTCACCCGGCGCCAGCCGGAGCACCCGGAGGCCGGTCCAGTCCCACCCGGCGCCCTCGGGCGTGATGTCCAGGACCGCGCCCGGGGCGCCGGTGTCGGAGGCCCTGCGCAGCAGGCTCATGCCGACTCCCCCGGCTCCTGGCCGGCCGCGCGCAGCACCGCCGCGGCCGCGTCCACCGACGCGAACACCGCGCCGTCCGGCGGGTAGAGCAGCGCCCGGCCCACGACCAGCCCTCGTACGACGGGCTGGGTCAGTGCCCGCCCCCAGGACCGCAGGTCCTCGGCCGGGTCGGGGGCGGGTACGCCGCCCAGCACCACGCACGGCAGCGTCGTCGCCGCGAAGACCGCCTCGGGGTCGTCGCACGACGGCATCTTCAGCCACGTGTAGGCGCTGGTGGTGCCCAGCCCGCTCGCGATCGAGACCGCCCGGGCCAGGGACGTCACGTCGCGGAGCATCCGCAGGGAGCCGTCGGCCTCGCGGTGGTAGGGCAGCGGCTCGACCATCGCGACGAGCCCGCGGGCGGCCAGCTCGGTCACCGCCTCGGCGCACGCCTGGAGGGTGTCGGCGGTGCCGTCGTCCGCGTCGTCGATGCGCAGCAGCATCTTGCCGCCCTCGAGGCCGCACTCGGCGATGCTCGCGGCGTCGTAGCCGGTGAACCGGTCGTCCATCGTCCAGGTGGCGCCGTCGAGGCCGCCGCGGTTCATCGACCCGATGACCACCTTGTCCTCGAGGGCACCGAGCAGGAGCAGCTCCTCGACGACGTCGGGAGTGCCGAGCACGCCGTCCACGTCGGGGTGGCTGAGCGCCTCGACCAGGCGCGCCAGCAGCGAGCGCCGGTCGGCCATCGCGGTCGGGTCGCTGCCCGAGGCCAGCGCCCCGCGAGCCGGGTGGTCGGCCGCGACGAGGAAGAGCGTGCCGCGGTCGTTGACGATGCGGCCGGGGCGCCGGCGCGCGGCGTACGCCTTGGCGACCGCGCCGGGATCGGCGGCCCGCGTGGCCAGCAGCTCGCGCCAGGTGTCGTCGGGAAGGGTCGGGACGCTCATGCTCGGGCTCCTCGGTGGGCGACCATCTCGTCGAGCTCGGCCGCGGTGGGCATCGCGTCGGCGCAGGCCAGCCGGCTGGCGACCAGGGCGCCGGCGGCGTTGGCGTACTCCGCGCAGCGGGCCGGCTCCCAGCCGGACAGCAGGCCGTGGACCAGCGCACCGCCGAAGGCGTCGCCGGCGCCGAGGCCGCACACGACCTCGACCGGGTGGGGCGGTACGACGGTGGCCCCGGCCGCGGTCGCGACCAGCACGCCCTCGCCGCCCATCTTGACCAGCGCGAGCTCCACCCCCCGGGCCAGTAGCCGGTCGGCGGCCTCGTGCGGGTCGCTGGTGCCGACCGCGACCTCGACCTCGGCGCGGTTCCCGACGGTCACGGTCACGTGGTCGAGCATCGCGTCGTACTCGGCGCGGGCCTCCTCCGGCGAGGGCCAGAACATCTCGCGCCAGTCGAGGTCCAGGACCGTCCAGCGGCCGGAGCCGGGCTCGGGTCGCGGGCGCCGGGCCAGCATCTCGAGCTGGGTGCCGCGGGCCGGCTCGACGCTCACCCCGGTCCCGGTGACCCACAGGACCGGCACGTCCACGACGACGTCCCAGGGGACGTCGTCCGGGGTCAGGGTGAGGTCCGGGGCGATCGGCGCTCGGTAGAACGTCAGCGGCGGGTCCTCGGGCGGGTTGAGCTCGCAGAACACCACCGGCGTCTGCAGCCCCTGCGCGGTGCCGACGTACGACGGGTCGACCCCGAAGCCCGTGAGCGCCTCGCGCACGTAGTCGCCGAACCCGTCGGGACCGACCTTGGTGAGCACCCCGGCGCGACGGCCCAGACGGGAGGCCCCGACGGCGACGTTGGTCGCCGTACCGCCCAGCGACTTCGCGAACGTCGCCACGTCCTTCAGCGGCACGCCCGACTGCTCCGGGTAGAGGTCGACCCCCACCCGGCCGACGGTCAGCAGCTCCAGCATGGTCAGCGCTCCCCGATCACTTCGAGGTCGGGAAGTGGAAGCTCGCGTCGCTGGCGTGCGACTGCTCGGGCCAGCGCGCCGTGACGACCTTGGCCCGGGTGTAGAACCCGACGCCTTCGGGGCCGTGCACGTGCTTGTCGCCGAAGAGGGAGTCCTTCCACCCGCCGAACGAGTAGAAGGCCATCGGCACCGGGACCGGCACGTTGATGCCGATCATCCCGACGTGCACCCCGCGCTGGAACCGCCGCGCGGCGTCGCCGGACGAGGTGAAGATCGCGGTGCCGTTGCCGTAGGGGTTGGCGTTGATCAGCGCGATCGCCTCGTCGACGTCGTCGGCGCGGACGACCGAGAGCACCGGCCCGAAGATCTCCTCGCGGTACACGTCCATGTCGGTGCTGACCCGGTCGATCACCGTCGGGCCGACGAAGAAGCCCTCCTCGTGGCCCGGCACGACCAGGTCGCGGCCGTCGACCGCGATGCTCGCGCCCTGCTTCTCGCCGGTGTCGATGAGGCCGAGGATGCGCTGCTGGGCGTCGCGGGTGACGACCGGACCCATCTCGCTGGACTCGTCGCGGCCGGGGCCGACCTTGACCGCCCGAGCCCGCTGGGCCACGGCCTCGACGACCGCGTCGGCACCGGAGCCGACCGCGACCGCCGCGGAGATCGCCATGCACCGCTCGCCGGCCGAGCCGAACGCCGCCGCGGCCAGGTGGTCCGCCGCGAAGTCGAGGTCGGCGTCGGGCATCACGATCGCGTGGTTCTTGGCACCACCGAGGGCCTGGACCCGCTTGCCGGTGGCGCTGGCCCGCTCATGGATGTAGCGCGCGATCGGGGTGGACCCGACGAACGACACCGCGGCGACCTTCGAGGAGTCGAGGATCGCGTCGACCGCGACCTTGTCGCCGTGCACGACGTTGAACACGCCGTCGGGGAGACCGGCCCGCCGCCAGAGCTCCGCGATCAGCAGGGAGGCCGACGGGTCGCGCTCGCTGGGCTTGAGCACGAAGGTGTTCCCGCACGCGATGGCCACGGGGAACATCCACATCGGCACCATGGCCGGGAAGTTGAACGGCGTGATGCCGGCACACACCCCGAGCGGCTCGCGGAACGAGAAGGTGTCGACGCCGCTCGAGACCTGGTCGGAGTAGTCGCCCTTGAGCAGGCTCGGGATGCCGCACGCGAACTCGACGACCTCGAGACCGCGCTGGACCTCGCCGAGCGCGTCGGAGAGGACCTTGCCGTGCTCGTCGGTGATCACCTCGGCCAGCTGCTGGGCGTGCGCGTTCACCAGCTCGCGGAAGGCGAACATGATCTTGGTGCGGGCGCTCACCGAGGTCTGGGACCAACCGGGGAACGCGTCCCAGGCGGCGTCGATGGCCTGCTGGACGTCGCTCGTCTCGGCGAGCAGCACGTCCGCGGCGACCTGGCCGGTGGCGGGGTTGTAGACCGGCGAGGTCCGGGTCGAGCCGGCGTCCGTGCGGGAGCCGGCGATCCAGTGCTGGATGGTGCTCACGCGGCACCTCCCGCGGCGGAGCCGGTCAGGTAGGCGAGGCAGGCGCGTACGTCGGCCACCGGGCCGTCGCCGTCGGGCTCGCCGGGGAGCATCACGTCCTGCTCGAGGACGTACCAGCCCTCGTAGCCGGCGCCTTCGAGCGAGTCGACGATGCCGGTGACGTCGACGCTGCCGGTGCCGAGCGGCACGAACAGGCCGGCCCTGACGCCCTCGGCGAAGGTGATCTCGCCGGCCACCACCCGGGCGGCGAGCGCGCTGTCGACGTCCTTGAGGTGGACGTGGCGGACGCGGGACGGGTCCTGAGCGACGACCGCGGCCGGGTCGGCGCCCGCGGCGGCGAGGTGACCGGTGTCCACGCACAGCCCGATGCGCGAGCCGGCGAGCACCCGCTCGGTCTCCGGACCGGTCTCGATCATCGTGCCCATGTGCGGGTGCAGGGAGGCCTCGACGCCGCGGCTGAGCGCGTGGTCCGCGATCCGGTCCAGGTTGCCGAGCAGCGTCGCCCAGCCGGCGTCGTCGAGCTCGGGCCGGGCGTCGTACCCGTCCCGGCCGGTGCCGGCCGCGAGCACGACCATGCCGGCCTTGGCCGCCAGGCACTCGTCGATGAACGCGTCGACCCCGGGCAGCGGGTCGTGGGCCGGGTCGTGCAGCACCGCGACGTGGAAGCCGCCGACCGCGCCGAGCCCGTACTCGGCGAGCTGGGCGACGCGGGCGTTGGCGTCGGCCTCGAGGAAGCCGGGCGGGCCGAACTCGGTGGCGGCGAGCCCGAGGCCCTGCATCTCGGAGAGGACGCGCTCGGGCGTCAGCTGGTGGCCCCAGCCGGGCACCTCGCAGAGCCCCCACGAGATGGGCGCGCCAGCGATGCGGTCAACGGGGAGTGAAGTGCTCACGATCCAAATCCAATCGAAGTGTGCCAACGCCTGTCAATGCTTTGTCCTAACATTAGATCATGTGACATACTCGCCGCCATGTCCGCCCGCCAGTCGTCGCCGCACGAGCCGCTCGATGCCCTGACCGTCGACCGGGGCAGCCCGGTCCCCCTGTGGTTCCAGGTGGCCCAGCACTTCGAGCGTGCGATCGCGTCGGGCGCCCTCCCCCAGGGCGCCCTGCTCGACAACGAGATCGTGCTGGCCGAGCGGCTCGGCATCTCCCGCCCGACGATGCGCCGGGCCATGGAGCAGCTCGTGGACCAGGGGCTGGTCGTCCGCCGCCGCGGCATCGGGACCCGGGTCGTGCAGCCCAAGGTGCGCCGCCCGCTGGAGCTGACCAGCCTCCACGACGACCTGTCGACCACCGGGCAGGAGCCGAGCACGGTGGTGCTCCGCTTCGAGACCGTGGGCGCCGACGCCGAGGTCGCCGGCCGGCTCCGGCTCGAGGAGGGCGAGCCGGTCGTCTGCATCGAGCGGCTCCGCAGCGCGCTCGAGCAGCCGATCGCCCGGATGACCAACTGGCTGCCGGCGTCCGCGGTGTCCTTCGAGGAGGCGGCGCTGGCGGGGAGCGGCCTCTACGAGCTGCTCCGCCGCTCGGGCGTGCAGCTCCACTCGGCGACCCAGACCGTGGGCGCGCGCACGGCCACCGCGGCGGAGGCCCGCGAGCTCGGCGAGCCGCGCGGCAGCGCCCTGCTCACCATGGAGCGCGAGACGCTGGACGACCACGGCACCGTGGTGGAGTTCGCGAGTCATCTGTACGCCGCCAGTCGCTACAGCTTCGAGATCAACCTGGTCCGACCCTGAGCGGCGCTCAGCTGATCGGCGCCGGGGCGCCTTGCTCCAGCTCGGTCTTGAGGGCCCGCAGCTGCGCCTCGATCGGGTGGGCCCGGGCGCCCAGCCGCGACATCGTGGCGTCCGCGGACATGCTGGTGTCGTGGGGCACCGGAGCGGGCAGCCGCGCTTCCTCGGGCGGCGGACCGAAGTCGAGGCGCCCCGGGTCGAGCCCGAACACCTCGCAGGAGACCAGCGCCAGCTCGCGGCGGGTGACCACCGTCCCGCCGGCGAAGTGCAGCACCCCGTCGACGCCCTGCTCCACGGCCAGCCCGAGCAGCGCGCCGATCTCCGGCGCCACGATCGGGGTGGCGACGGAGTTGATCGTCGGGTCCTCCCACACCGTGAACCGACCCCCGGCGCGGAGCGCGTCGACCAGCGAGAGCACGAAGTAACCGAAGCCGACGTCCTGCGAGCGCGGGCCGGACTCCTGGGTCTGGTGCAGCCCCTGCACTCCGCCGACCCGGGCCACGAAGCCGGCCCGGGCCCGCTCGAGCACCACGAGCTCGGAGGCCGCCTTCATGAAGCCGTAGAAGTTCACCGGGTTCGGCGGCTCCTGCTCGTCGACGAGGTGGCCGGTGCCGTCGAAGACCCAGTCGGAGGAGACGTAGCCGACGCGGGTGCCGGTCTCGTTGGCGGCGTCCACGACGCGGCGGGTCAGCCCGACGTACCCGTCCTGGGCCGCCCTGCGGTCGGCGTACATCCCGTGGAAGTCGTTCATGATCGCCAGGTGCGCCACGGCCTCGCAGCCGTCGAGGCCCGCGGTCAACGACTCCGTGCTCTGCGTGTCCACGACCCGGGTCGGCCAGGGGAAGCCGGCGCCGGGGTCGCGGCGGACCAGGCAGACCACGTCGTGCCCCTTGCCGGCGAGCACGGCGGCGACGGTGCCGCCGACGAAGCCCGTGGAGCCGGTGACCGCGATCGTGGTCACCGGTGACCACCCCTGGTGCTGGCGTACCGCTGGGCGTGCTCAGGGTGCGTGCATCGCAAGGCGCCGGAGCGAAGCCATACCGGGGTTGTCTCGCGAGCGACGGCAACGCCGCGAGGTGCGTGCCATGTGTGCGCGAAGCGCACGGCAGTGCCGGGGGTGGTCACCCCATCTCCTTGACCCGGACCGGCCGGCCCTCACGCAGCGAGAGCCCGGCCGCGAGCGCGACGGTCGTGCAGGCCCGCGCGTCGGCGGTGCCCACCGGGGACGGGCCGCCCTCGGTCAGGTAGGTGTGGAACGCCCTCCACTCCTGGCGGTAGGACTCGAGGTAGCGGTCCAGGAAGAACCACGGCAACGGCTCGTCGGTGCGCGCCTCGCGGCCGATGTGCCAGCCCGCGTGCCGGGCCGGGTTGTCGGAGACCGCCATGCCGGCGTTGCCGAACGCCTCGACGCGCTGGTCGAAGCCGTAGACCGCCTCCCGGCTGTTGTCGATCGTGGTGAGCGTGCCGTCCTCGTGGGTCAGCACGGTGACCGCGGTGTCCACGTCGCCGGCGTCGCCGATCCGCGGGTCGACGCGGACCGCGCCCCGCGCGAACACCTCCACGACCGGGCTGCCGACCACGTAGTTGGCCATGTCGAAGTCGTGGATGACCATGTCGAGGAAGATCCCGCCGCTGACGGCGACGTACTCCGGCGGCGGGGCCGCGGGGTCGCGGCTGGTGATCCGGAGGACGTGCACGTCGCCGACCGAGCCGTCGACCACCCGGTCCCGCACCGACTTGTGGCCCGGGTCGAAGCGCCGGTTGAAGCCGATCATGAACGGCACCCCGGCGGCCTCCACCGCGGCCAGCGCGCGGTCGACCTGCCGGAGGTCCAGGCTGACCGGCTTCTCGCAGAAGATCGCCTTGCCGGACTCGGCCGCCGCGATCACCAGGTCGACGTGGGTGTCGGTGCTGGTGCAGATCGCCACGGTGTCGACGTCGTCGGAGGCCAGCAGCTCCTCGATGCTCAGCACCGGAGCGCCGATCGTCGCCGAGACGCCGAGCGCCGCCTCCGGTACGGCGTCCGCGACGGCCGCGACGGCGTACCCGGGCACCTCGCGGGCCAGGAGGTCGGCGTGCATCCGGCCGATCCGGCCGCAGCCCAGCACCCCGATCCTGCGGACCGGCAGCTCCGGCCCGGTGTCGATCGTGAAGCCCGCGTCCTTGCTCACAGCGCCACCCACTCCCCGGTGTCGTGCGAGGCCACCATCGCGTCGAGCACGCTCGCCGACGCGACGGCGTCGTCGAGGGTCGCGAGCTCGGCGGCCTCGCCCGAGATCGCCCGCACGAAGTTCCTGGCCTCGACGACCTTGGTGTCGTCGTAGCCCATGGCGATGCCGGCGCCCGGCTGGAACGCGGCGTACTCACCGTCGCCCGGCTCGCTGTAGACGGTGCTGGTCGGCTGCCCGGCGTACTGGTCGCCCGACGAGACCTGCAGCTCGCCCGGTCGACGGAAGTCCCACCGGACCAGGCCCCGCGTGCCGTGCACCTCGAGCGCGTAGTTGTTCTGCTCCCCCACGGCCGCCCGGTTCGCCTCGCAGACGCTGAGTGCGCCGCCGGCCATCCGGAGGATCGCGATGACGTAGTCCTCGTTCTCGACCGCTCCGAAGGTGAGGTCCGGATCGGTGACGTCGAGGACGGCGTAGTGCCCCTGGGCGGCGTCGGCCACCGGCCGCTGCGGGACGTGGATCGCCGTCTGGGCCATCACGGCCGCCACGTCACCGAGCACGAAGCGGAGCAGGTCGACGCCGTGCGAGGCCAGGTCGCCGAGCACCCCGTGGCCGCCGCGGTCGACGGCGTACCGCCACGACAGCGGGCTCCCCGGGTGGGCGGCGTAGTCGGTCAGCAGCTGCACCCTCGCGTGCGTCGGTACGCCGATCTCGCCGGAGGCGATGACCCGGCGAGCCCGGGCGACCGCGGGCACGTGGCGGTAGTTGAAGCCGACGCAGTCGACGACCCCGTGGGCGTGGACGGCGTCGCGGACGGCGACCGCGTCGGCGGCGGTCAGCCCGACCGGCTTCTCGATCCACAGGTGCTTGCCGGCCTCGGCCACCGCCACCCCGATCTCCCGGTGCAGGAAGTTGGGGGCGGTCACGCTGACCGCGGCGATGTCCGGGTCGGCGAGCAGCTCGCGCCAGTCGGCGTACGTCGCCGTGCCGTGGGCCCGCGCGAACGTCTCGGCGGCCGCGGCCGAGGAGTCGGCCACCGCGACGAGCTCGGGACGCACCGCGAGGTCCGGCCAGTGCTGGGCCAGGCGCTGGTAGGCACGTGCGTGCACGTGGCCCATCCAGCCGGCTCCGATGATGCCGACCTTGAGGGTCTCCATGTCTTCTCCGGGTCTGGGCTGTGGGGAAGTGCGGGCAGGGCCGGTCGGCACCCGGGCGCATGCGGGTGCCGACCGGGTGTCGGGTCAGCGGGCGGTCGAGCCCTCCAGCTCGTGGGCCAGGGCCTCGAGCTCGGCCCCGCCCGACATGGCCTTGACCAGCTCCTCGCGGGTCACGGTCTGCCGCTCGAACTCGTTGGTCATCCGGCCCCGGTTGAGCAGGTAGAACCGGTCACCGACCATGTGCGCGTGGTGCGGGTTGTGGGTGATGAACACGACCGCGATCCCGCGCTCCCGCGCCTGGAGGATGTACTTCAGGACCACGCCGGACTGCCGGACGCCCAAGGCGCTCGTGGGCTCGTCGAGGATCAGCACCTTGGCACCGAAGTAGACGGCCCGGGCGATCGCCACCGCCTGACGCTCACCGCCGGACAGGGTGCCGACCGGCTGCTCCATGTCACGCAGGTCGATCCCCATCGCCAGCAGCTCCTCGCGGCAGACGCGCTTGGCCTTGCGCGCGTCGAGGAACCTGACCGGCCAGAATCCAACCTGGGGCTCGTTGCCGAGGAAGAAGTTCCGCCACACCGACATCAGCGGGACAGTGGCCAGGTCCTGGAACACGGTCGCGATGCCGGCGGCCAGTGCGTCGCGCGGCGTGGAGAAGGTCGTCGGCTCGCCGTTCACGAGGAGCTCGCCCTCGCTGGGCTGGTGGACGCCGCTGAGGATCTTGATCAGCGTCGACTTGCCGGCACCGTTGTCGCCGAGCACGCAGGTCACCGTGCCGGGGTCGACGTGCAGCGAGATGTCGCGCAGCGCGATCACGCTGCCGAAGCTCTTGCCCACGTTCTTGAGCTGCAGGGCCGGGACCACGGTCCCCTCGGGTGGCGGCGGAGTCAGCTCGGGCTCGGGGATCTCGTCGAAGACGGTCTCGTCGGTCATTTCTTCGCTCCCGCCGCCCGCTTGCCGATGAAGGTGTTGACCAGCACCGCGGCGAAGAGGATCACGCCGAGGAAGAGCCAGGTCCAGTCGGTGTTCCAGCCGGCGTACGCGATGCCGATGAAGGCCATGCCGATGATGCTGGCACCGATGCTGGCACCGATGGCCGACCCGTAGCCACCGGTCAGCAGGCAACCGCCGACCACTGCGGCGATGATGAAGGTGAACTCCTCGCCGATGCCCTGTCCGGCCTGCATGGACCGGAGCCGGGTCAGGCTGATGATGCCGACCAGCGCGGCCGCCATCGAGGTGCAGACGAACAGGCTGATCTTGGTCCGCCGGACCGGGACACCGGTGTTGCGGGCCGCGTTCTTGTCGCCGCCCACCGCGTAGATCCAGTTGCCGAAGCGGGTGCGGGTCAGCACGATCGTGGCCACGATCGTGATGCCGATCCACCAGACCACCGCGATCCGGTAGTCGTACGGGTTCCAGAAGGTGATCGCGAAGACCTTGACCGCGGAGTCGAAGCCGTCGACGTCGCCCACGCCGGAGACGCGCACGGTGTCGGTCAGCGCCTTGGTGACGCCCAGGTTGATGCCTCGCAAGGAGAAGAACATCGCCAGCGTGACGATGAACGACGGTAGGCCGGTCAGCATGACCAGCCAGCCGTTGATCAGGCCGATACAGGCCGCGAAGGCGAAGGTGAGGAGGATCGCCGGCCACATCGAGAAGCCGTACTCGGTGGTGAGCAGGCCGCACAGCAGGCCGGAGGTGCCGACCATCACGCCCGCACTGAGGTCGAACTCGCCGGCGATCATCAGCAGGGCCACCGGTACGGCGACGATGCCGGTGGTGGCGGCGACGTCGGTCCAGCGGGCGGTGCCGTTGATCGTGGCGAAGACGCCGGTTTCGTCGACGATGGCGAACATCGCATAGATGACGACGGCGCCCATGAGTGCGCCGAGCTCGGGACGTCTGAGCAGGCGCGTCAGCCGCGAGGCCGACACCATGCGCTCGTCGGTCGGTGCCGCAGTGGTTGTTGCGGTCACGGTTCCTCCTGAGTGGGGTGTGTGCGTCGCCCGGAGGGCCCGGGCGGAGCGCCGCGGCAGGCGGGGCCGGCCGTGGCGGGACGGTCCGGGGTGGGCGGCGGCGCTGCCGCCCACCCCGGACCCGGGAGTCAGCGGGTGCCCTCCTCGGCCAGCTTCTGGACCTGCTCGGCGTTGTCCTGGGTGACGAACCCGGGGCCGGTGTACATCGGCTTGCCGCCGCCGAGGACGTGGCCGTTGATCTTGTTCAGGTACAGCAGGACGATGGGCAGGTAGCCCTGGGCGTACTGCTGCTGGTCGATCGCGAACGCCAGGTCGCCGTCCGCGATCGACTGGACCGCGTCGCCGGACAGGTCGACGGTGCCGTTGATGATGTCGCGGCCAGCGGCCTCGGAGGCCGGCATCGACGAGCCCGTCGCGATGTCGGCGTTCAGCGAGAAGACGCCGTCGATCGAGGGGTCGGACTCGAGCTTGGCCTGGATCTCGGCCTCGCTCTTGGACAGGTCGGCGAGACCGGCGGACAGCTGCAGGTTCTCGACGTTGCCGAAGGTGTCCTTGGCGCCGTCACAGCGCTGCTGCAGACCGATGTTGTTGGCCTCCTGGATCGGGCACAGCACCTTGGTCGCCCCGAGCTCCTTGAACTTCTCACCTGCTGCCTGGCCGGCGATGAACTCGTCCTGCCCGACGTGGGTGAACGCGTGCAGGTCCTGGAAGACGTCCGAGCCGGAGTTCATGGTCACCAGCGGGATGCCGGCCTCGTTGGCCTTGTCCAT
The DNA here is from genome assembly GCA_963791175.1 of uncultured Actinomycetota bacterium. Lineage (GTDB taxonomy): Bacteria > Actinomycetota > Actinomycetes > Propionibacteriales > Nocardioidaceae > Nocardioides. The sequence goes on along the minus strand of CAWBRC010000001.1, from coordinate 955,814 downwards.
CGCGCCCTGGATGGCGTCGGGGTTCGGGGCCGAGACCGCGATGCCGTCGCAGCCGGCGTCGATGCCCGCCTCGATGAACTGGGCCTGGGCCTCGGGGTCGTTGTTCGACTCCTGGTAGTCGAGGTCGACGCCCAGGTCGTCGGCGGCCTGCTCGGCGCCCTTCTTGGCCACCGACCAGAAGCCGCCGCCGTCGCCGTGGGTGTACATGCAGATCTTGATGTCGGCGTTGCTGTTGCTGTCGCCGTCGTCGTTGTTGTCATCGGTGCCGCTTGCGCACCCGGACATCACCAGGGCTGCGACCACCGCGACGGCCAGACCCAACTTCGGAGCTTTCATGCTTCCTCCTTGGCTGCGGGCCGGGCCCGCTCTGCGCGCCTTGCGCATTAGCGCGCTCTACTTGTTAGCGCGCGCTAATCGGGTACTGTGGTGCCGATCACACCGCGGCCACAAGGGCCCGTTACCAAACCGTTACACAAAGTCCTAACATTCTCACGGGGAGGGGGTACCGCGTTGGGTCCCACCCAGGAGGACGTCGCCAGGAAGGCCAGGGTCTCGCGTGCCCTGGTCTCGCTCGTGATGCGAGGCTCCCCCAACGTCTCCGAGCAGCGGCGGCGGCGGGTGCTGCGCGCTGCCGAGGAGCTCGGCTACCGGCCCAACGCCTACGCCCGGTCCCTGGCCAGCAAGCGGCTGCACACGATCGGCGTGCTCATCAACGACGTGACCAACCCCTACTTCGGCGGGGTCTACTCCTCACTGGCCGCGGCGGCGGAGGAGGCCGGCTTCGACCTGCTGGTGGCCCCCGGCACCCGGTCGGCGACCAAGGAGCCCGCGCTCGTGCACACGCTGCTCGAGCACCGCGTGGCCGGGCTGGCGCTGCTCAGCCCGCTCATGCCGACCAAGGAGCTGCGCGGCCTCACCCACTCCTGGCCCACGGTCCTGGTCGGCCGCGACACGTCGATCGCCGGCGTCGACGTGGTCACCACGGACGAGCTGCACGCGGCCCGGTTGGTCCTCGACCACCTCATCGCGCAGGGCCACCGGGACATCGTCCACATCAGCGGCGGCTCGAACCGCCCGGCCAAGGACCGCGCCAAGGGCTACCGGGCCGCCATGCGCGAGCGGGGTCTCGAGCCGCGCGTGGTCGCCGGGGCGTTCACCCACGAGGCCGGCCAGCGGGCCGCCCGCGAGATCGCCGCGATGTCGCCGTTGCCGACCGCGGTCGTCGCCGCGAACGACCTGATCGCGGTCGGCGCGATGGGCGTCTTCGAGTCGCTCCGGCTGCGGGTCCCCGAGCAGATCAGCGTGGTCGGGTACGACGACTCGCAGATCGCCCGGCTCGACCTGGTCCAGCTGACCAGCATCTGCCAGGGCGTCGACCAGTTCGGCTCCGCGGCGATCGAGCTGCTGGTGACCCGGATCGACGACCCCGACACCCCACGGGTGGTCCGGCGCATCGAGACCACGCTGGTCGAACGGCGCACCACCTGCCCGCCGCGCAGCGGCTCCGACGCCGCCTGACCTGCGGGAGCCTCAGCCGAGCGTGAACGGCGGGCGCGGCACGGCGACAGGACGGCCACCCGGCGGGCTGCGGTACACCTGTCTCGTGGCCCGCGCCCCCAGACGACCCCGCGTCGCCGACATCGCCGCGCAGTCGGGGCTGAGCCGCGCCACCGTGGACCGGGTGCTCCACGGCCGCGACGGCGTCCGGCCCGAGACGGTCGCCCAGGTCGAGCGGGCCGTGGCCGAGCTGGAGCGGCAGCGCTCGCAGGTGCAGCTGGCCGGGCGGACCCTCATCCTCGACCTGGTGATGCAGGCGCCCGAGCGGTTCTCCTCGGCCTCCCGCCAGGCCCTCGAGGCCGAGCTGGCCTCGGTCCGGCCGGCAGTGCTGCGCAGCCGCGCCCAGCTCAGCGAGCAGGGCGACCCGGAGGCCGCGGCCGAGGTCCTGGAGCGGATCGTGCAGCGCGGCTCGGACGGCGTGATCCTCAAGGCCCCCGACCACCCGGTCGTGGTCGAGGCGGTGGCCCGGCTCGCGGCCGCGGGCGTCCCGGTCGTCACGTTCGTGACCGACCTCCCGAGCAGCCGCCGCGCGGCGTACGTCGGGGTCGACAACCGGGCGGCCGGGGCGACCGCTGCCTACCTGGTCACGCACTGGGCGGGCAGCACCGGGCCGGTGCTCGTCACGCTGAGCAGCTCGTCGTTCCACGGCGAGGAGGAGCGGGAGGCCGGCTTCCGCGCCGCGATGAGCGAGCGGGCGCCGGAGCGGCCGCTGCACGAGGTGACCGACACCGATGGCCTCGACGCCACCATCCGCGACCGGGTGCGGGCCGTGCTCGAGGCGCACCCGGGGATCGACGCCTGCTACTCGATCGGGGGCGGCAACCGGGCCATCCTCGACGTCTGGGCCGAGCTCGGGCACCCGCCGGCGGTCTTCGTCGCCCACGACCTCGACGCGGACAACCGACGGCTGCTGCGCGAGGGGCGCCTCTCCGCCGTCCTCCACCACGACCTGCGTGCGGACATGCGCCGCGCGTGCCGGCTGCTGCTCCAGGCCCGCGGGGTGCTGCCGGGCAGCCCGGCGAGCGTCGCCTCGCAGGTGCAGGTGGTGACGCCGTACAACGAGCCCGCCTCGCTGCTGGTGGACCGCGACTGAGCTCAGGTACGCCGGCGCGCGGTGTGGTCGTCGAGGGCGGCGGCGAGGGCCGACGGCTCCCAGTCCTCGGCCAGCGCGCGGTGCACGAGGTCGGCCTGCGAGAGCGGGGTGAGCCCGTCGACGGGCTGGTCGAGGTCGAGGTTGGTCGGGAAGGGGTAGCCCTCCGCCGAGGCCGCGACCGCCGCGGCGACGCCGTCCGCGTCGAGCCCGGCCGATCGCAGCGCCGGGTAGACCGCGGCCACGACCCGGGCCCGGTCCACCTGCTCCATGGCCCGCCCGAAGCCGGACGAGACCTGCAGCAGGTTGGCCATCCGCTGGATGTCGGCGGACACGTTCGAGCCCGCGCCGTGGAAGAGGGCCGGGTTGAAGAAGCCGGCGTCGCCCTTGCGCAGCGGGAGCTGGACGTGGTGGTCGGCGAAGTAGGCCTTGAAGTCGTCGCGGCGCCAGGCCAGGTAGCCGGGCAGGTACTGGTGCGAGAACGGCAGGTAGAGCGTCGGCCCGCTCTCGAGCGGCATGTCGCTGTGCGCCACCGCGCCCTGGAGGGTGAGCACCGGGGAGAGCGCGTGCACGTGGGCCGGGTACTGCGCGATCGCCTCGTCGGCGAGGAAGCCGAGGTGGTAGTCGCGGTGCGGTTCCTGGGCCCGGCCGCCGGGGCGGACCACGTTGACCTGCGAGGTGACCTGGTACGCCGGGCCGAGCCAGGCCGAGGAGGCCAGCGCGATGACGTCGTTGGCGTAGTAGGCCACGAACGCCTCCGGGTCACGGACCGCCAGCTTCTCGAGCGCGTTCCACATCCGGCTGTTGGCACCGGGCGCGGCGAAGTGGTCGCCGTGCTCTCCACCGGCAGCCTCCTCCTCGGCGATGATCGCGTCGAAGACCGTGGTCACCCGGTCGATGACCCCGTGGTCGGGGAAGGCGCCCTCGAACACCACGACGCCGGGACCGTCGCTCAGCGCGCGGACCAGCTCGGCGGACACGTCGTCGCGGCCCGCCGCGGTCGCCGTCGTGGCCCGCAGCCGGTCGGCGTCGTACACCAGGACGTTGCTCTCGACCCGGTCGGCACGGGGGTACGCCGCGAGGTCCGTGGTCTGCTCGACGACTGCCACGAAGTCCTCGAGGCGGACGTCGGCCGGGGTGAGCCGACCGGTGGTGGTGGGGGCGGTGAGCGAGCTGGTCATGGCGAGGACGCTAGACCCGCACGAGCGCGCCCGCGGAGGTCGAACGCCTCAAGAATGCCTCAGGCCCGGTCCGCCCGACTCAGACCGGCCCGCCCTCCAGCAGCGCCTTGAAGCCGTCCTCGTCGAGCACGGGGACGCCGAGCTGCTCGGCCTTGTCGGCCTTGGAGCCGGCGTTCTCGCCGACGACGACGTAGTCGGTGTTCTTGGAGACCGAGCCGGCCGCCTTGCCGCCGCGGGCCAGGATCGCCTCCCGGGCCGAGTCGCGGGAGAAGTCGACCAGCGAGCCGGTGACCACCACGGTCAGCCCCTCGAGGGTCCGGGCGACCGACTCGTCGCGCTCGTCCTCCATCGAGACACCGGCGGCGGTCCAGGTGTCGACGATCGCGACGTGCCACGGCTCCTTGAACCACTCGATCACCGCCTCGGCGATGGTCGGGCCGACGCCCTCGGCCGCGGCGAGCTCCTCCTCGGACGCCGCCCGGATCCGCTCCATCGAGCCGAACTCCTGGGCCAGCGCGCGAGCCGCGGTCGGACCGACGTGCCGGATCGACAGGGCGACCAGCACCCGCCACAGGGGCACCTGCTTGGCCTGGTCGAGGTGGCCCAGCAGCCGCTCGCCGTTGGCGGACAGCTGGGGTCCGTCCTCGCCCTTCTTGGGGGCCCGGGTGAACAGCGGTGCGGTCAGCAGCTTGGTCGCGTCGAGGTCGAACAGGTCGCCCTCGTTGTCGATGGCGCCGGCCTCGAGCAGCGCGACCGCGGCCTCGTAGCCCAGCCCCTCGATGTCGAAGGCGCCGCGACCGGCCACGTGGAAGACCCGCTCCCGCACCTGCGCGGGGCACCGCTGGTAGTTGGGGCAGCGCAGGTCCTTGTCGCCCTCCTTCTGCTGCACCAGCGCGGTGCCGCAGGCCGGGCACTCGGTCGGCATCACCCACTCGTCGAGCCCGTCGGGCCGCAGCGCCAGCACCGGACCGAGGATCTCGGGGATCACGTCGCCGGCCTTGCGCAGGATGACCGTGTCGCCGGGCCGGACGTCCTTGCGCTTGACCTCGTGGGCGTTGTGGAGGGTCGCGTTCTCGACGGTCGACCCGGCCACCCGGGTGGGCTCCATGACGCCGTACGGCGTCACGCGGCCGGTGCGGCCGACGTTGACCCGGATCTCGAGCAGCCTGGCGTTGACCTCCTCGGGTGGGTACTTGAACGCGATCGCCCACCGCGGCGCGCGGCTGGTCGAACCGAGCCGGCGCTGGAGCGTCACGTCGTCGACCTTGACCACGACGCCGTCGATCTCGTAGGGGACGATCGTGTGCCGGTGCTCACCGGCGTGGAGGATGTACTTCTCCACCTGGTCGAGGTCGGGCAGCACCTTGACCTGGTCGGAGATGGGCAACCCCCAGGTGCGCAGCGCCTCGTAGGCGTGGGACTGCGCCTGGGGCTCGAACCCCTGCCGGGCGCCGATGCCGTGGCAGACCATCCCCAGCGCGCGGCTCGCGGTGACCCGTGGGTCCTTCTGGCGCAGCGAGCCCGCGGCGGCGTTGCGCGGGTTGGCGAAGACCGGCTTGCCCGCCTCCGTCATCGACTCGTTGAGCCGCTCGAAGGCCTCCTTGGGCAGGAACACCTCGCCCCGCACCTCGAGCTGGGCCGGCACCGGGAACTCCTCGGTGCCGGCGAGGCGGTGCGGGATCGCGTCGATCGTCTTGACGTTGGGGGTGACGTCCTCGCCGGTGCGGCCGTCGCCCCGGGTCAGCGCCCGGACCAGCCGACCGTCCTCGTAGAGGAGGTTGATGGCCAGCCCGTCGACCTTGAGCTCGCACAGCAGGGCCGGGTCGGTGATCCCGTCGCGGCCGAGCCGGGCGTACCACCCCTGGAGCTCCTCGACGGAGAAGACGTTGTCGAGGCTCTCCATCCGTTGCAGGTGGTCGACCGCGGTGAACTCGGTCGAGACCGCGCCCCCGACCTTCTGGGTCGGCGAGTCGGGCGTCTGGAGCTCGGGGAACTCCGCCTCGAGCTCCTGGAGCCGCCGCATCCGCGTGTCGTAGTCGGCGTCGTCGAGGGTCGGGTCGTCGAGCACGAAGTAGCGCCAGCGCGCCTCCTCGATCTGCTCCGAGAGCCGCTGGTGCTCCTCACGGGCGGCGGGAGTGGCCGGGCTGGGGTCGCTCACGGGCTCATTCTGCCCGTCGGCGCCGACAGTGGATGCAGCGGCGCACGACGGCGCCGGGACCGCTCCGGCCGAGTGGTCCAGACCACTCCCGGAAACTCGATTTGGTCGGAATGCCCCGTCGTGCCACTCTGTTCCCGATGAAACGAAACCGTTTCGTTTCATGTATGTGAACCAGGAGCAACGCGCAGATGTCACCGCAGCCAGAGGCCACCACGACCCGTCCCAGGGTCGAGGGCGACCGCGAGGCGGAGATCCTCGAGGCCACTCTCGAGGTCCTCGCCGAGGTCGGCTACGACCGCCTCACCATGGACGCGGTCGCCACCCGGGCCAAGGCCTCCAAGGCGACGCTGTACCGCCGCTGGAACGGCAAGGTCAGCCTGGTCATCGACGCGCTGCACCAGGGCCACCACCACCCCGCCGTCGAGGCCCCGGTCGACACCGGCAACCTCCGCGACGACCTCATCACCGCGTTCTGCGGCCATGGTGGCCTGACCGACAAGCCGGAGGTCGACGCCTTCGGAGCGATCCTGACCGCGATCACCCGCGACGCCGACTTCGCCGAGGCGTTCCGTCGCGAGGTGCTCGCCCCCAAGCTGGCCGGCACCAAGGCGCTGTTCGAGCGCGCCAAGGAGCGCGGCGAGATCCCCGAGGACGTCGACATCGAGCTGCTCGCCCCGGCGCTGGCCGGGATCGTGCTGCACCGCTTCTTCCTCGTCGGCGAGCCGCCCACCGCGGACCTCGTCGTCAACGTCATCGACCAGATCATCCTGCCGGCCGCCAAGGCCGCTGGTCGCCCCTGACCCTCCCACCCAGAGAGAGATACTCATGACTGACACCCGCACTCCCGCCGAGGCGGAGACCGGCGCCACCGGGGTGGGCAAGCACCTCGGCTGGGCGCTCGTCCTGATCTCGGTGGCACAGCTCATGGTCGTGCTCGACGGCACGATCGTGAACATCGCGCTCCCCTACATCCAGAGCGACCTGGGGATCGCCACCGCGGACCTGCGCTGGGTCGTCACCGGCTACGCGCTGGCCTTCGGCAGCCTGTTGCTGCTCGGCGGCCGGCTCGGTGACCTCTACGGCCGACGCAAGGTCTTCATGACCGGCCTCGTCATCTTCGGCATCGCCTCGCTGCTCGGTGGCCTGGCCACCAGCGAGGGGCTGCTGCTGGCCGCCCGTGGCCTCCAGGGCCTCGGCGCCGCCCTGGCCTCTCCCGCGGCCCTGGCCCTGATCGCCACGACGTTCCCGGCCGGACCGGCTCGCAACCGCGCCTTCGCGGTGTACGCCGCGATGTCGGGCGTCGGCGCGGCCGTCGGCCTGCTGCTCGGCGGCTGGCTCACCGGCACCGAGCTGAACCTCTTCGGCACCGAGATCGACGGCTGGCGCCTGACCCTGCTGATCAACACCCCGATCGGCATCGCCACCGCGTTCCTGGCCCCGCGCTTCCTCGCGGAGTCCGAGTCCCACCCGGGCCAGCTCGACCTGCCCGGCGCCGTGGCCGGCACCACCGGCCTGCTCGGCATCGTCTACGGCATCAGCCGGGCCGGTACCGACGGCTGGGGCGACACCTGGACGCTGGCCAGCCTGGCTGCCGGAGTCCTGCTGCTCGGCGCCTTCGTGCTGATCGAGTCGCGGGTCGCGCACCCGCTCCTGCCCGTTCGGGTCTTCCTGAACCGCACCCGGGCCGCGAGCTTCGTCGCGATGTTCTTCGCGCCGGCCGCGATGTTCGCGATGTTCTTCTACCTCAGCCAGTACATCCAGACGGTCATGGGCTACAGCCCGCTCAAGGCCGGCGTCGCGTTCCTGCCGTTCTGCTTCGGTCTGGTGGCCGCGGCGGGCATCTCGTCGAACCTGGTCAACCGGATCGACCCGCGCTACCTGGCCGGGGTCGGCACGCTGATGGCCGCGACCGCGCTCTACGGGTTCTCCCAGCTGCCCTACGACACCACGGCTCCGATCAGTGGCGTCACCGGTAGCTACGCGACCGACCTGCTGCCGTTCATCCTGATGATGTCGTTCGGCATGGGCCTCACCTTCGTGCCCCTGACCCTCACCGCCGTGCACCACCTGCGGACCGAGGACACGGGCATCGGCTCGGGTGTGCTGAACACCATGCAGCAGGTCGGCGGTGCGCTCGGCCTCTCGCTGCTGGCCACGCTGGCGACCCAGACGATCACCGACCGGAGCAAGGAGCTCGGTGCGGCCATGGCCGACCCGATCGCCCAGCACCAGGTGTTCACCGAGGGCGCGACCGACGCGTTCCTCCTGGCGGCCGGACTGATGGTCGTCGCCTCGCTGGTGACCTGGATCTTCCTCACCGTGAAGCACCAGGAGCTGGCCACCGACGGCCCGGAGGTCGTGCACGCCGGGGTCTGACCCCTCCCTGTCGATTCGCCTGCGGTCTCGCCTGCTTCCGAGCGGGTGAGTCGCAGGCGAATCGTCATTTCAGGGGCTCTCGCCCGAAAGGGGTGAGGCGGCCCGGTCGGCCGACAGGATTACCGTGACAGCGGGCCGAGGCTCGAGCGGGGATCCGGGACACCCACCACGACTGGCGAGGGAGCCGTCGATGTCGAACCTGCTCGGGAAGGTCGCGGCGCCGATCGCGACGGCCCTTGTCGTCTCCGCGGGAGTGCTGGTCCTCCAGACCGCTGCCGCGCCGGCGGCGCACGCGCTGCCCGTCCCCGTGAACCCGGTCCGGGTTCCGATCGGCGGGCACCCTGCCAACAGCGGTTTCCTCGTCTTCGTCCAGCACGACGTCACGCTGCGCAACGACGAGTCCGAGGGCACCATGGCCATGGGCGGGAACCTCCGGATCCAGCAGAACTACAACATCGCGGGCGCCTCCACCATCAACAACACGTTCACCGACGAGGGCGACAGCCAGCCGACCTCCCTGTTCGTCGGTGGCGGGATCAGCTGGGACGACGACAACGCCACCGTCTACGTCCAGCAGGGCTTCACGAAGGTGGCCGACACCCGCACCTACACCGCCCACACGCAGGACAACAACGGGGCGAAGGTGAACTACCGGCTCACCCGCAAGGGCGCGTCGTACAACAGCCAGCCGCTCATCGACGGTCGCAGCAACCAGCAGAGCGTCGCCTCGATCGCGCACCAGCCGAGCAAGGAGCTGATCAACGTGGAGGCGGCGTTCGACGTCTACCGACTCCTGACCCGTGAGCTCGGGGCCTGCCCGGCCAACGCCCAGCTGGTCAGCCCCGACGCCCCCAACGCCCCGCTGGTGAGCCCCTTCCCGAGCGGCGCGCGCGGGAAGCTCACCCTCACGCCCGGGGTGACCAACGTGCTGACGATGACCACCGCCGACCTGGCGAACCTGTCGGAGATCACCTACGCCAACCAGCCGTCGGCCTCGACACCACTGCTGATCAACGTGGTCGGCGACCCGTTCAACGGCCAGATCCCCAACCAGGCCGGCATCGGCGGCAGCCAGGCGCCGTACATCCTCTGGAACTTCCCCACGGCGGAGACCATCAAGGTCACGGGCGGCGACTCGCTCGAGGGCACGATCTACGCACCGCACGCGACGTTGACCTGGGCGCCGAGCCAGAACATCGAGGGGAACGTCATCGCGAGCTACTTCAACCACGGCAACCCGAAGGCCGGCCGGAGGGCGGTCCGGGAGATCCACGACTTCCCGTTCAGCGCGAAGCTGTCGTGCGAGGCCTCCCCGATCCCGCCGCCGACGGCGACGCTCACCCTGCAGAAGAAGGTCATCAACGACGACAACGGCACCGCCGAGCCGTCGGACTGGACGCTGAGCGCCGAGGGTACGACCCCGATGTCCGGCCCGGGCGGGCGGAAGTCGCGCGCGGTGCGCAAGGAGAGGCTCGACCCCGGCACCTACGTGCTGACCGAGGACGGTCCCGGCGGGTACGACAGCCTGGGCTGGTCCTGCGACGGTGGGACCCTGGTCGGCGACCAGCTCACGCTCGTCGACGGCGACGACGTCACGTGCACGCTCACCAACGACGACCGGCCCGGAGCCAGACCGGCCGACGCGCGCCTCACCCTGGTCAAGCAGGTGGTGAACGACGACGGCGGCAGCGCGCTCCCCCGGGACTGGGTGCTGCACGCCGACGGCGCGACCCCGCTGGAGGGGCGCAGCGGCAGCGACGCGGTCACGTCCGTGTCGGTCCGGCACGGCGTCTACGACCTGCGGGAGACCGACGGGCCGGGCCGCTACCGCAGCCGGGGCTGGACCTGCACCGGCGGCACCATGACCGGACCACACCAAGTGCGTGTCGAGGACGGCGACACCGTGGTCTGCACGGTCACGAACGACGACGTACGGCGACCCACCGGGACCGGGCCGATCGCGCCGTCGTGAACCTCAGCCGCCGACCTGCGTCGCGGCCCGCCGCACCAGGTCCAGTGCGGTCCGCGTCCACGCGGGCGTGGCACCGGCGAGCCCGCAGGCCGGCGTGATCACCAGCCGGTCGCCGACCTGGTCGGGGTCGAGGCCGAGCATGTCGAGCCACCGGAGCACCGCCTCGGTGACCTGGCCGTCGGTGGGGGCGGTGGCCGGGTCGGTGGAAGGGACGACGCCGAGCGCGACGGTCTGACCGGCGTCCAGCGTGGCGGCCAGCTCGTCGTGGTCGCGGGCCGAGAGCGCGGCGTGGTCCACGGCGAGCCCACCGGCGCCCGCACCGCGGAGCAGGTCGAGGGGCGTGTCCTTGGCGCAGGAGTGCACCCACGGCTCGGCGCCCGCCGCGGTGATCGCGTCGAGGACCCAGCCGAGGGCCTGCGAGGCCTCCGGCAGGTCCACGGAGCGGTGCCGGTGGAACCCGGACGCGGTCGGCACGGTGCCGGACAGCACCGCGGCCAGGGCCGGCTCGTCGACCTGCACGACCAGCCGGTCGGCGCGCGGGAGCCGGCGGCGCACGTCGCCGACGTGCGTGGCCACGCCCTCGGCCAGCGCCTGGGCGAGGTCCCGGCGAGCGCCGAAGTCGGCCAGCACCTTGTCGCCGCGCGGCCGCTCGACGGTGGCCGCGAGCGTCCACGGCCCGGCGACCTGCACCTTGAACGGGCCGGCGTACTCCTGCGCCTGCTCCTCCAGCCCGTCGAGGTCCTGGGCCAGCAGGCTCCGGGCCCGGCGCTGGTCGACGCCCGGCGTCCCGCCGAGCCCCGTGAGCCGCCAGCCGGCCGGCTGGAGGTCCGCGCCGAGCTCGGCGACGACGGCCAGGGCGCGGCCGGTCATGGTGGCCGTGGCCCCGCGCCCGGGGACCTCGGGAAGGTACGGCAGCGCGCCGCCCACGCCGAGCTCGCCGAGCACCAGGTTCAGCGCCTCGTCGTAGGCGTGCTGGTCCTCGCCGGGATGGGAGCCGACGCCGGTGGCCAGCGTCATCGCGGCAGCCGGCCGGCGCCCAGCAGGGTGGTCCGGCGCTCCTCGGGCATCGGCTCCTCGACCACGCCGACCCCGTCGCTCGCGTGCAGCATGCCGTGCTCGGTCACGAACCCGACGTGGCTGACCGCCTCGTCCTCGCGACCGAAGAAGTAGAGGTCGCCCGGCTGCGGGTCCTGGACCGGCACGGCCTCGGCCGCCTGGTCCGCCGCGTCCCGCGGGACCCGGACCCCGGTGCTGCGGTAGGCGAGGTGCACCAGGCCGGAGCAGTCGATGCCGTCGCGGCTCAGGCCGCCCCAGACGTACGGAGTGCCGAGCAGGCCGCGCGCGACCGCGAGCGGGTCGTCGTCGGCGAGTGCGTCGGTGCGCACCCAGCCCGGGTAGCCGGCGGGGTCGAGGTGGGTCGGCTGGTCCGGGGCGAGGACGCGGGTCCACTCCCCGCGCTGCTCGACGACGAAGACCTCCTCGCCGAGCGCCAGCGACGTGACCCGCTCGGACGACTCGTCGGCGTCGCGGTGGACGGCGGCCTCGCGCACTGACCTCATGCTTTTCCGGGGTCCCCGCGGAAGCGTCCGGTCTCCGCGCGCAGCGCCCGTTCCGGGCGGTTTCGTCGGGTGGTCATGGGTCCATCCTGCCGAGCAGGGCGTGACCGTCGGCGTACCGGACCCGGTCGGCGTACGGCGCGCCGGGGGCGAGCCACCAGGCGCCGTCGAGGTCGGGCGCCACGTCGCAGCCGACCCGGTCCGCGAGGACCGCGGCGGCGGCCACCCCGACGTGCGACTCGAGCATGCAGCCGACGGTGACGCCGAGACCGTGGGCGCGGGCCACCCGGGCCAGCTCGAGGGCCGGCGTGAGGCCGCCGGCCTTGGCCAGCTTGAGGTTGACCAGGTCGGCGGCGTCGTACCGGATCACCTCGACGAGGTCGTCGAGCCCGAACACCGACTCGTCGGCCATCACCGGCGTCGCGACGTGGCGGCGTACGTGGGCGAGGCCGGGTACGTCGCGGGCCGGCACCGGCTGCTCCACCAGCTCCACGTCGAGCCCGGCGTCCTCGATGGCCCGGACGACCCGGACCGCGTCGAAGGCGTCCCAGCCCTGGTTCGCGTCGACCCGCAGGGCCACGTCCGGTCCGGCGCCCTCGCGCGCGGCGCGCACCCGGGCCACGTCGGTGGCCGCGTCGGTGCCGACCTTGAGCTTGAGGGTGGTGAACCCCTCGGCCACCCGGGCCCGCGCCGCCTCCGCGACGTCGTCGGGCTCGCCGACGGAGACCGTCACCAGCGTCGGCAGGGACCGCAGCGGCGTACCGGTGAGGTCGTGCAGGGCGCAGTCGAGGGCGGACTTGGCGGCGCCGTGGCCCGCAACGGCGCGGTCGACCACCGGCCAGGTCTCCCCCGGGTCGGCGCTCCGGCCGAGGACGGCGTCGCGCAGCGGCCCCTCGAGGCAGGCCACCGAACCGGCCACCGACGAGCCGAGGACCTGCCAGTTCTGCGGCGCCTCGCCGAGGCCGGTGCGGCCGTCGCTGTCGGTCACCCGCACCACGACGCTGTCGACGGTCGTCGCCCGGCGCAGGGCGGTGACGAACGGCGAGTGCAGCGGCACGCTGACCACCTCGACGTCGACGCGCACGACGGTGGTCACGGGCGGCGCGCCCAGGCCTCGGCGGCGACCGCGGCGATCCGTTGGTATCCCGTCTCGGTTGGTATACCGGCGAGGCGGGTGAGGACGACGAGCGCGAACGGTATACCGCCCGGGGGCCGCACGATCGCCATGTCGTGGGTGTGGTCGTCGATCCAGCCGGTCTTGCTGGCCGTTGGTATACCGCCGGGCAGCCCGGCTGGGATACCACTTCGGTATACCTGCCCGCGCATCACCGCCTCGACGTCCTCGGGCACCCGGGTCAGCAGCTCCCCCCACTGCCGCGCGGACGCGGCGTTGACGATGCCGCGGTCGGTGGCGGGCAGGTCGCTGATCATCCGGCGCACCTCGGGCATGACCGCGGTGCACGCGGACACCCCGGTCTGCTCCATCACGAGGTTGGTGGCGAGGTTCCCGGAGAGGACCACCGAGCGCCGGCGCAGCTCGCGCAGCGTCTGCGGGCGCCCGACCTCGGCCCACGTGTCGGGGTCCTGGTCGCCGTCCTCGTCGAGCTCGAACCGCTCCCCCGCCACCACCGAGTCGAAGTCCGGGTGCACGGTGACCTCGCGGTCGAGGTCGAGCGCGGCGGCCGCCATCGCCACCGGCACCTTCATCAGGCTCGCCGCGAGCACCGGCTCGTCCGCGTCCTGCTCCCACCAGGTGGTGCCGTCCAGGCCGCCCAGCCAGACCCCGACGACGTCACGCACGCGTTCAGCCTAGGTGGGGGCGCGGTCCGGCCGGGGCGGGTCACCGGGGATCCGGGGACTCCTGCGGCAGGAGCGGCTCCCGGGAAGTCGCCGCGATGGTCGCGGAGCCCACCACCCGGGTGCCGTCGTACACGACGGCCGCCTGGCCGGGCGCGATGCCGTACGCCGGCTCGAGGAGCTCGACGTCGACGGCCTCGCCCTCGACGGTGACCACCGCGCGGTGCTCGGCGCCGTGCGCGCGCAGCTGCACGGTGACGTCCGGGCCGGCCAGCCGGGACGGCGCGGTCCCGCACCAGCGCGGCCTGGTCCCGGTGAGGCGGTGCACGGCCAGCCTCTCGTGCGGGCCGACGGTGACGGTGCCGGAGACCGGCTCGATGTCGAGCACGAACCGCGGCTTGCCGTCCGGCGCCGGCCGGCCGAGGTGCAGCCCGCGGCGCTGGCCGATGGTGAACCCGTAGGACCCCGCGTGCGTGCCGACGACCTCGCCGGCCTCGTCGACGATGGACCCGCCCCGGTTGGGTGCGCGGTCGCCGAGCTTCTCGCGCAGCCAGGCCGGGGTGTCGCCGTTCGCGACGAAGCAGATGTCGTGGCTGTCCGGCTTGTCCGCGACGAGCAGCCCGCGCCGGGCCGCCTCCTCGCGCACGTCGGCCTTGGTCGAGCCCCCGAGCGGGAACAGCGCGTGCCGCAGCTGGTCCTGGTCGAGGACGCCGAGCACGTACGACTGGTCCTTGCCGTCGTCGACGGCCCGGTGCATCTCGACGGCCCCGTCGGCGCCGGTGCGCAGCTGCGCGTAGTGGCCGGTGGCGACCGCGTCGAAGCCGAGCCCGAGAGCGCGGTCGAGCACCGCGGCGAACTTGATCTTCTCGTTGCACCGCAGGCACGGGTTGGGCGTGCGGCCGGCGGCGTACTCGTCCATGAAGTCCTCGACCACGTCCTCGTGGAACCGGTCGGAGAGGTCCCAGACGTAGAACGGGATCCCGATCACGTCGGCGGCCCGGCGCGCGTCGTTCGAGTCCTCGATCGTGCAGCAGCCGCGGGCGCCCGAGCGGTACGACGCGGGGTTGCGCGAGAGGGCGAGGTGGATGCCGGTGACGTCGTGGCCCGCCTCGGCGGCCCGGGCCGCGGCGACCGCCGAGTCCACGCCACCCGACATGGCGGCGAGGACCTTCATGCCCGGGTCACCGCGCCCGCGTCGCCCGGGCCCGTTCGACCGCCGGCCCGATCGCCTCGACGACGGCGTCGACGTCGGCCTGGGTCGAGGTGTGGCCGAGCGAGAACCGCAGCGAGTGCCTGGCCTGCACCTCGTCGCAGCCCATCGCGAGCAGCACGTGCGAGGGCTGCGGTACGCCGGCCGAGCAGGCCGAGCCCGTCGAGCACTCGATGCCGTTGGCGTCGAGCAGCATCAGCAGCGAGTCGCCCTCGCAGCCGGGGAACCCGAGGTGCGCGTTGCCGGGCAGCCGGTGCGCACCGAGCGGGTCGAGCGCATCGCCGTGCAGGTGCGCGTCGGGGACCACGTCGATGACCCGTCGGACGAGGTCGTCGCGCAGGGCGCCGACCCGGGTGGCGTAGCTCGGCCTGCTCCTTGACCGCGAGCTCGACCGCAGCAGCGAACCCGGCGATCGCCGGGGTGTCGATGGTGCCGCTGCGGATGTCGCGCTCCTGGCCGCCGCCGTGCACCAGTGCGGTCACCTCGACCTCGCGGCGCACGACGAGTGCACCGACGCCGTAGGGGCCGCCGACCTTGTGGGCGGTGAGGGTGAGGGCGTCGACGCCGCTGGTCGCGAAGTCGACCGGCACGGCGCCGACCGCCTGGACGGCGTCGGTGTGGACGGGGATGCCGTGCTCGGCTGGCGATCGCGACGACCTCGTCGACCGGCTGCAGCGTGCCGACCTCGTTGTTGGCCCACATCACCGAGACGAGCGAGACCGACGCGGGGTCCCGCTCGATGGCCTCGCGGAGCGCGGCGACGACCAGCCGGCCCTTGTCGTCGACCGGCAGCAGCTCGAGCTCGGCGCCCTCTGCGTCGCGGAGCCAGTCGAGCGGGTCGAGCACGGCGTGGTGCTCGATCGCGCTGGCCAGCACGCGGGTACGCCGCGGGTCCTGCGCCAGCCGGGCCCAGTGGATGCCCTTGACCGCGAGGTTGTCGGCCTCCGTGCCGCCGGAGGTGAACACCACCTCGCCGGGCCGGCAGCCGAGCGCCTGCGCGATGGTCTCCCGCGACTCCTCCACCACCCGCCGGGCGTGCCGACCGGACGCGTGCAGCGAGCTGGGGTTGCCGACCTCGAGCAGGTGCTTCGTCATCGCCTCGACGGCCGCCGGCACCATCGGCGTGGTGGCGGCGTGGTCGAGGTAGACGGTGCGCTGGGCAGGGTGCATAGCCTTCCCAGCGTACGGCCCGCCCGTCAGGTTCCGGACACCGCCGAACCCGCCCGCTACCTCAGATCTCCCGGACGCCACCTCAGACGGCCCCGCGCGCCAGCCACGGGTGGTCCGATCCCTCGGTCTCCTCGATCGCGGTCAGCAGCCAGCGGCGCCGTTCCTCGGAGAGCAGCGGCCAGGCAGCGTCGAGGTCACGGACGTCCTTCTCGCGTCGCTGCCGCGCCTTGAAGTGCAGGGCGATCTCGGGGCGCAGGTAGCGGATGCCGTCGTCGGCGACCCAGGTCGCCTCCTCCACCGGGCACACGTGCGCAGCCCACCGCTTGTTGGTCCAGAGACCGTCCGCATCCGGGGTGATGGGTGCGTCGAGCACCCACGGCGAGACGGCGTCGCGGCGAACCCAGATCTGGCTGTCGGGGTGCGGCGTCTCGGGCCAGCGGTCGCTCAGCGGGCGCAGCGTCCCGCCGTCGTTGCTCCACGGTGTCCAGTCGGTCCCGAGGTGCGCACGGAACGCGGGGACGTCGCGGGTCAGGAACGACAGGTCGATGTCCTCGTGCTCGCGGTGCACACCGGTGAACGCCTCGAGCGACCAGCCGCCCACGACCCACCAGGGCCGGTCGAAGCCGGCCATCAGCGCGGCCAGCCCGGCTGGGTCGAGCGGGGCCCAGACGCCGTACCAGCGCAGGAACTCGGCGTCCTCCGCCTCGGGGCTGTCGGTGCGGTTCACCGTCGGGCCACCGTCGCGACGACCGCCAGGTGGTCCGTGCCGTCGATGTCGACGGTCCTGGTGCCGAGCGAGGCCAGCGAGTCACCGATGAGCACGTGGTCGATCCTCACCAACGGCGGCAGCAAGGGGAAGACACCGACGTGGTTCGCCGGCCAGGTCGGCTGCCACCCCTCGTTGGCCTCCTCGCCCGCGTCGCGGAATCCGGCGGCGTCGAGCTCGCGCATCACGTCGTGGTCGGCGGTGGCGTTGAGGTCGCCCACCACCAGGTCGGCGTCCGAGGCCACCGCCTGGGCGAGGATCGCGCGATGGTCCGCCGCCCACAGGTCGGGCTCCGTGGGCGCGACCGGGTGCACGCCGAACACCGTCAGCCCGCCGTACGCCGCCTGCCAGCCCTCGAACGTGGTGCGGCAGCCGGACGTCGCCGGTGAGCGGCTGGTCGGCCAGGATCATCGTCCCCGCGACCAGCTCGTCGGGCTGCCCGACCCGCTCGGGCAGCAGGTCGGCCAGGCCGAGGTGGTCCATCTCCGCGAGCAGCCCGGGCGTGGTCTCCTCGAGCACGAGGACGTCCACGTCGTTCTCGCGCACCGCGTCCACGACGTCCTGCGCCTCGGCGCGGCCCTGGAAGAGGTTCGCGTTCATCACGGTGATCCGCGCCGCCCCCTCGGCCGGCCGCGGCTGGTCGCCGACGACCTGAGGCGCGAACCACCACCCGTGCAGGAGGAGGCCGGCCAGCGCCAGCACGGTCGCGACCACCAGGGGCCGCCGCCCGCCGGGCCGGCGGGCGGCGCCGAGGGCCAGCAGCACGACGAGCGCGGCGTACAGCGGGATCGCCAGCGGGGTGAACGCCTCGATGCGGATCAGCGACCCGTTGTCGCTGTCGACGACCCGGGCCAGGGTCAGGAGCAGCGCGGGAGCCGCGAGCACAGCCGCGCAGAGCCAGAGGACCAGCCGCATCAGAGCAGGACGAGGTCGTCGCGGTGCACGACCTCGCGCTCGTACGCCGCGCCCAGCTCGCGCTTGAGGTCGTGCGAGGAGCGGCCGAGCAGCGCGGGCAGCTCCTCGGCGTCGAAGTTCACCAGGCCGCGGGCGACGGCGACGCCGTCGGGGCCGACGAGGTCGACCGGGTCGCCGGCGACGAAGGTGCCGCGGACGCCGGTGACGCCGGCCGCCAGCAGCGAGGCCCGGCGCTCGATCACCGCGGCGACGGCGCCGGCGTCGAGCACCAGCGTGCCCTTCGGCTCGGTCGCGTGCGCCAGCCAGAGCAGCCGGGTGGGGCGGCGCCGGCCGGTGGCGTGGAACAGCGTGCCGACCGGCGCGCCGGCGAGCGCGTCGGCCGCCCGGTCCGCGGCGGTGAGCACCACCGGGATGCCGGCGCCGGTGGCGATCCGGGCGGCCTCGACCTTGGTCTGCATGCCGCCGGTGCCGAGGCCGGCCGCGCCGGTCTTGCCGACCTGCACGTCGGCGAGGTCGGCCGGGTCGCGGACCTCGGGCAGCAGCGTGCTGCCCGGCGCGGCCGGGTCGGCGTCGTACAGCCCGTCGACGTCGGAGAGCAGCACCAGCAGGTCGGCGTGCACCAGGTGGGCGACCAGCGCGGCGAGCCGGTCGTTGTCGCCGAACCGGATCTCGGTGGTGGCGACCGTGTCGTTCTCGTTGACGATCGGCAGCACGCCGAGCTCGAGCAGCTTGGCGAAGGTCTGGTAGGCGTTGCGGTAGTGCGAGCGCCGGGTGACGTCGTCGACGGTGAGCAGCACCTGGCCGGCGATGACGCCGTGCCGGGCCAGCTCCTCGGTGTAGCGGTGCACCAGCAGCCCCTGGCCGACCGACGCGGCGGCCTGCTGGGCGGCCAGCGCCCGGGGCCGGCGCTTCAGCCCGAGCGGGGCGAGCCCGGCGGCGATCGCGCCGGAGGAGACCAGCACGACCTCGGCCCCGCCGGGCGCGGGTGGCCGCGAGCACGTCGACCAGGTGCCGGACCCGACCCGGGTCGATGCCGCCGGCGGCCGTGGTCAGGCGACGACGACCCGACCTTGACCACGACCCGGCGGGCGTCGGTGACCTCGGTCCTGGACTGCATCCGGGTCGTCCTCGGAGCCGATCTCGTACGACGTGGGTCCGGCCGGCGCCCGTCGCTCGCGCGTGCCTGGTCGAAGCGGCGGGCGACGTCGGCGCGGGTCTCGCCCTCGGCCGCGGTCGTCCATGCGCCTCGTCGATCGCCCGGCGGCGCTGGGCGGCCGGGCGCTTCTCGTCGAAGCGCTGGTCCTCGCCGCGGCGGCTGAGGATCTCGGCGCCGGCGTCGATGCCGGGCTTGAAGTCGAAGACCACCGCGTTGTCGGGGTGGCCGATGAGCACGGCGTCGCCCTCCTGGGCGCCCAGCTCGACCAGCCGGGTCTCGACGCCGAGCCGGTTGAGCCGGTCGGCGAGGAAGCCGACGGCCTCGTCGTTGCTGAAGTCGGTCTGCCGGACCCAGCGCTCGGGCTTCTCGCCGCGCACCCGCCAGCCGTCGTCGGTCGCGGTGACCGTGAACTCGTCGCTGCCGTCGGCCGACGGCGGGCGGAGCACGATCCGGGTGGCCTCGACCACCGGCCTCGCGGCGCGGGCCGCCGCGACGATCTCGGCCATCGCGAAGGTCAGCTCGCGCATCCCCTCCCCCGAGGCGGCGCGAGACCGGGAAGACCGTCAGGCCGCGCTCGCGCAGCTCGTCGACGACGAAGTCGGCGATGTCGCGGCCGTCGGGCACGTCGATCTTGTTGAGCGCCACCAGCCGGGGCCGGTCCTCGAGGCCGCCGTACCGGGACAGCTCGTTCTCGATGACGTCGAGGTCGTCGACCGGGTTGCGGCCGGGCTCCATGCTGGCGGTGTCGACGACGTGCACCAGCGCCGCGCAGCGCTCGATGTGGCGCAGGAAGTCGTGGCCGAGGCCGCGGCCGTCGCTGGCGCCCTCGATCAGGCCGGGCACGTCGGCGACGGTGAACGTCGTGTCGCCGGCGGTGACCACGCCGAGGTTGGGCACCAGGGTGGTGAACGGGTAGTCGGCGATCTTGGGCCGGGCCCGCGAGATCGCGGCGATCAGGCTGGACTTGCCGGCGCTCGGGAAGCCGACCAGGCCGATGTCGGCGACGACCTTGAGCTCGAGCACGATCTCGAGCTCGTCGCCGGGCTCGCCGAGCAGCGCGAAGCCGGGCGCCTTGCGCTTGGAGGAGGCCAGCGCGGCGTTGCCGAGGCCGCCGCGGCCGCCCTGGGCGACCACCAGCTCGGTGCCGGGGCCGACCAGGTCGGCCAGCACGTCGCCCTGCCGGTCGGTGACCACGGTGCCGTCGGGGACCGGGAGCACCAGGTCGGAGCCGTGGCCGCCGTTCTGGTGGTCGCCCGCCCCGTGGCCGCCGTACTCGGCGCTGCGCTTCGGGCTGTGGTGGTAGTCGAGCAGCGTGGTGACGTCGGGGTCGACCCGCAGGATCACCGAGCCGCCGGGGCCGCCGTTGCCGCCGTCGGGGCCGCCGAGCGGCTTGAACTTCTCGCGGTGCACCGAGGCCACGCCGTTGCCGCCGCGGCCGGCGCTGACGTGCAGCGTCACCCGGTCGACGAAGGTGGGGACGGCCATGGGTGGTCTCCTCGCGGTTGCGGTGCGGCTTGAACTGTGAGCTGTGGACAGGCGCCGCCCGGCGGGTTCGAAATCACGAAGGGCGCCCCGGCACCGGGACGCCCTTCGTCGATGAGCGTGTGGGACGAGCGTCAGGTCACTCGCCCGGGACGATGTTCACGACGCGGCGACCGCGACGGGTGCCGAACTCGACGGCGCCGGCGACAGCGCGAACAGGGTGTCGTCGCCGCCGCGGCCGACGCCGGCGCCCGGGTGGAAGTGGGTGCCGCGCTGGCGCACGATGATCTCGCCGGCGTTGACGACCTGGCCGCCGTAGCGCTTCACGCCGAGGCGCTGGGAGTTCGAGTCGCGGCCGTTCTTGGTGGACGCCGCGCCCTTCTTGTGTGCCATGTCTGTGTCCTCCGTGGTCAGGGTCGGCGCGCTCAGGCCGAGATGTCGGTGACCTTGACCTGGGTGTACTTCTGGCGGTGACCCTGGCGCTTCTTGTAGCCGGTCTTGTTCTTGTACTTCTGGATGATGATCTTGGGGCCCTTGGTGGCGCCGAGGACCTCGACGGTCACGGACGCCTTGTCGAGCGCCTTGGCGTCGGAGGTGACGGTCTCGCCGTCGACGACGAGGACGACGGGCAGCGTGACCGTCTCGCCGACGCCGGTCGAGACCTTGTCGATCTCGATGACGTCGCCGACGGCAACCTTCTGCTGCTTGGCGCCTGCGCGCACGATCGCGTACACCGCGGTCTCCTTCGTCGGTTCGTGGGATGTCTGGGTCTGGGGCGCGCGCCGTGGGCGGCGCCGCACAGACGCGGGCGCGCCAGAGCGCGCACCGAGGGTCAATACTACGGATCCACGGGGTGGGCGGCAAAACCTCGCCGCGGGCCGGTCAGCGCTTGCGCGAGCCCTTCTTCTTGATCGGGACGTGCTCGACGTGGGGCGCGGCGGCCGGCTCCTCCCCCGGCGTGCCGGTGCCGGGGTCCGCGGCGTCCGCCGTGCCGGGCTCGACGACCCCGTCGGCCGGCGGGCGCTCCGACCGATCCGTCGCGGTCGGTGCCGATGGCGGTAGGTGCCTCGTCCATGGGGGGTCCGGCGGGCGGGCCGGCCGGGCGACTGGCGCTGCGGCGCCGGGTCCGGGTGACCACCGTGGGCTTCTCCGGCTCCGGCTCCGGTTCCGGCTCGGCGGCGGCCTCGGGCTCCTGCGCAGGCTCCGGCGACTCGGGCTCGGCGACCTCGGCGACCTGCCACGACCTCCACGACCTCGGCCTCCTCGGTCGGCTCGACGGTCTCGGTCGACTCGGCGACCAGGTCGTCGAGCTGGTCCTCGATCGTCGTGCCCGGCCTGGTCCTCGGCCAGGTCCTCGGCCAGGTCCTCGGCGGCCTCGTCGACCTGCTGGTCCTCGGCCGGCGGTCGCGCCATCGCGGCGACGTCGCTGCGGCGACGGCGCCTTGCCGCCGCCGTTCCCGTTCCCGTTGCCGCTGCCGTTGCCGTTGCCGGTGCCGTCGCCGCCCGCGCCACGACCGCGGCCACCGCGGCTGCGCCGGCCGGTGCCGCGACCGCGTCCGCCCTCGTCGTCGGCGCGCTTCGGCTCGACCGGGTGCTCGTGGACGATCAGCCCCGCGGCCCTGGCAGTGCGTCGCAGTTCTCGCTGAACGCCTCGACCAGGCCGGTGCCGATCCGCTTGCGGGTCATCTGCACCAGGCCGAGCGAGGTGACCTCGGCGACCTGGTGGCGGGTCCGGTCGCGGCCCAGGCACTCGACCAGGCGACGCAGCACCAGGTCGCGGTTGGACTCGAGCACCATGTCGATGAAGTCGACGACGATGATGCCGCCGATGTCGCGCAGCCGGAGCTGGCGGACGATCTCCTCGGCCGCCTCCAGGTTGTTCTTGGTGACGGTCTCCTCGAGGTTGCCGCCCGGAGCCGGTGAACTTGCCGGTGTTGACGTCGACGACCGTCATCGCCTCGGTGCGGTCGATGATCAGCGAGCCGCCCGAGGGCAGCCAGACCTTGCGGTCGAGGCCCTTGGCGATCTGCTCGTCGATGCGGTACGTCGCGAACACGTCCGTGCCGCCGTGCTCGTCGGCGTCGTACGCTCGAGCCGCTCCTCGAGGTCCGGCGCGACGTGCTGCGACGTAGTCCTGCACGGTCTCCCAGGCGTCGTCGCCCTGGATGACGAGCTTGCTGAAGTCCTCGGTGAACAGGTCGCGGACGACCTTGAGGGTCAGGTCCGGCTCGCCGTACAGCAGCTGCGGGGCGCTGCCCTTGGACTTCTTCTCGATGTCCTCCCAGCGGGCCTTGAGCCGCTCGACGTCGCGGGTCAGCTCGTCCTCGCTGGCGCCCTCGGCCGCGGTGCGCACGATGACGCCGGCGGTGTCGGGGACGATCTCCTTGAGCAGCGTCTTGAGGCGGTTGCGCTCGGTGTCGGGCAGCTTGCGCGAGATGCCGCTGGTGGTGCCGTCGGGCACGTAGACCAGGAACCGGCCGGCCAGGCTGATCTGGCTGGTGAGCCGGGCGCCCTTGTGGCCGATCGGGTCCTTGGTGACCTGCACCAGCACCGACTGGCCGGAGGAGAGCACCGACTCGATCTTGCGGGCCTGGCCGTCCTTGTGGCCGAGCGCCGACCAGTTGACCTCGCCGGCGTAGAGGACCGCGTTGCGGCCCTTGCCGATGTCGATGAACGCCGCCTCCATGGAGGGCAGCACGTTCTGGACCCGGCCGAGGTAGACGTTGCCGATCAGCGAGGTCTGCGACTCGCGGGCGACGTAGTGCTCGACGAGGACCTTGTCCTCGAGCACGCCGATCTGGGTGAGCTCGTCGCGCTGGCGGATCACCATGACCCGGTCGACCGACTCGCGGCGGGCCAGGAACTCGGCCTCGCTCACGATCGGGGCGCGGCGGCGGCCGGCCTCGCGGCCCTCGCGGCGGCGCTGCTTCTTGGCCTCGAGCCGGGTCGAGCCGGAGACCGCGGTGATCTCGTCCTCGGCGGAGCGGCCGGCGGCGGACCCGGGTGACGGTGTTCTCCGGGTCGTCGGCGCTGCCGGCCGCCCTCGTCACCGGCCCGGCGGCGGCGCCGGCGGCGGCGCGACGAGCCGTCGCCCGGACTCGTCGTCGTCGGCCGTCGGCCCGCGTCGGACTCGTCGTCGTCCGTCGGAGGTGTCGCCGTCGGCACCGTCGCGTCGCCGTCACCGGACTTGCGGCGGCGGCGGCCACCGCGGCGGCGGCGCCGGCGAGCGGTACCGGGCCCGTCGCCGTCGCCCTGCTCGCCGTCCGTCGGTCTCCGGCTGGTCCTGGGGCTCCGCCGCGGTGGGCTCCTCGGCGGCCGGCTCCTCGGTCGGTGGCGTCCTTCTGGGCCGTCTTCTGGGCCGTCTTCTGCGGCCGTCTTCTTGGCGGTCTTCCTGGCCGACTTCTTCGCGGTCTTCCGGGCCGGCTTCTCGACGGTCGCCTCGCCGTCGGCCGGCTGCTCCGGAGCCGCCTCGTCGGCGGCCGGGGCGTCAGGCGGCGGCCTGCTTCTTGGCCGCGGCCTTCTTGGTCGCCGTCTTCTTGGGCTTCTCGACGGCGTCGGGAACCTGGAAGAGCACCGCGGTGGCGGCCGGCTCCTGCGCGGGGGCGGCCTGCGGCTCCGCGTCGGGCGCGTCGTCCGAGGCGGCCTTCTTGGCCGCCGTCTTCCGGGTGGTCGTCTTCTTGGCGGTGCGTCTTCTTCGCGGCCGCCTTCTTCGCCGGCAGCCTTCTTGGCGGCGGCTTCTTCGCGGCGGCCTTCTTGGCCGTGGCCTTCTTCGCCGGTGCCGCCTCCGCCGTGGTGTCCGACTGGCCGGCGGCGCCGGTCGAGGCGTCCGTCGTGGCTTCCGGCGAAGTGGTGGTCTCGTCGTCGGGCATGTACTGCTCCTCGACCCGGCTGCGCGCCGGGTGGTCGACGCCGTCACCCGGTACTCCGGGCGCGCGGCGTCAAGCCTTCGGTGGCGACGACACCCTCCGTGGTGTCACACCGGGCGCCGGCCGACCCCTGCCGCGGTCGCCGGGCCTGGCTCTGGTCGCTGTCACCGACCGGCCGGCCGCGTCGCGGTCTGGCGACGACGAGCCTCGCTCATGAGAAGGTCGTCGGGTCGACGTGGTCGACCTGTGGCGAGTATCGCACAGCCGCCCCGTGAGCAACTCATTTCACCGGCGAGTCTGCTGAGGGCGAGGGCGTGCCCTAGGGCCGGAGCGGGTCGCCGATCTCGCCGGTCGCCTCGTCGAGGGCCCCTGGGCCAGCCGGGTCAGCAGCGGGTACGCCGACCAGCTCGAGCCCGCCCACCGCGGCCAGTCCGGAGAGCACGTCGTCGGGCCGGACGGCCGGCTACGGCGTGTCGCAGCACCAGGTCGAGGCGGGCGCCCTCGTCGACGCGGCGTCGACGGTCAGGCCGAGCACCGCGGCCCGGCAGTCGAACTCGCGCAGCCCCTTCTTGGTCATCCGCTGGACCGGCACCGCCTCGGTCGCCAGGAACGCGGCCACCGCCGAGGCGGCCGCGTCGACGGGCCGGCGGAGGTCGATCTGCCAGCGGCTGGCCTGCAGCAGGTCGGCGAGACCCACCACCGGGCGACTCGACCACCTCGACCACGTCCAGCCCGTCGGGCAGCGCCTCGTCGAGCGCGGCGTGCACCGCGGCCGGGTCGACCACCTCGGCCAGCGCGATCTCGAGGTACTCCGCCTCGCTCGCCGAACCGGTCGGCGAGGCGCCGGCGTACGAGATCCGCGGGTGCGGGTTGAAGCCCGAGGAGTAGGCCATCGGCAGCCGGGCCCGGAACACCGCCCGCTCGAAGGCCCGGCTGAAGTCGCGGTGGCTGGTGAAGCGCAGCCGGCCGCGCTTGGCGTAGCGGACCCGCAGCCGCTGGACCGGCGGCGGCGCCTGCTTGGGCTGTTCTCGGGTCATGCGTGCACCCAGTCGACGACCTTCATCGCCGCGAAGGGTAGACGGTGCCGACCCGTACGCCGTCCAGCCAGGCGGTCAGCCGCTCGGCCTCGGCCTTGAGCGCCGCCTGCGCGGCCGCGCGGCGCTCCTCCAGCAGCCGGACCTCCACGACCCCGTCGTCGTCCTGCACCCAGCAGCCGACCACCCGGCCGTCCCACCAGGCGGTGGTGCCGGCGTTGCCGTTGGTGTCGAAGAGCTGCGGCGCGTGCGGGCCGAGGTAGAAGTCCGCGCTCCTTCCAGCCCATCACCGTCGGGTCGAGCACCGGCAGCAGCGCGGCCCACGGCTCGACCGTCGTCGGCCGGCTCGCTCGTCGTCGGGCAGCACCCAGCCGGTGCCCCCGCCGTCGAGGGAGACCTCGACGGCGCCGACGACGGCCAGCGCCGCGCGCACGGCGCCCTTGGTCGCGCCGAGCCACCACACGAGGTCGGCCTCGGTGCCGGGACCGAAGGAGCGCAGCCAGCGGCGCGACCAGCTCGGCGTACCCCTCGTCGGCCTTGGCCGCCGGCGGTACGTCGCCCAGCCAGTCCGCCATCAGGGTCCAGCGGGGCTTGGAGACCCGCCAGTGGCCGGCGTTCTCGCCGCGGACCAGCTGCCCCTCGACCCCGAGCTGGGTGAGCACCCGCGGCGCGATCGGAGACGTTGGCGGCGTACTTCTTGCCGGGGGCCAGGTCGAGCCGGGCCTCGAGCGCGGGCACCGCCTCGCGGATCTCCTGGGCGGTCAGCGCCCGGCCGCCGGCCAGCGCCGCGAGGACCGCCGCCCGGGCCTCCGCGAGCCAGGCCGCGCCGTCCGCCGCGTGCCCGGCCGCCTCGACCTCCTTGGCCAGCCGCGCCGCGAGCTGCTCGGCCACCCGCGCCGACGCGCTCCCCCACGCCGCGGGCAGCAGGTCGCGCGGGAAGACGAAGAGCGTGCGCCGCATCGCCAGCTGCTTGACCAGCGTGCGGTCGTCGTACAGCGCCCGGTCCACGTCGGCGACCGTCACCTCGTCGACCCGGGCCCGGAGCGAGAGGTAGACGCTCGCGCGGCTCGGTGGAGTGGAGCACGGTCACCGCGCGGGTCGCCGCCTCGGGATCGGCCGCGCGGTGGTCGGGGGCGAGCGCGTGGCGCCGGGCGAGCCGGGAGCGGCGCTCGCTGTCGTGGACGTGCCTCACGCCGGCCAGTCTCCCCCGAATAGGGTCGACGGAGTGTCCCGCCGTTCCACCGTCCTGGTCCTCGTGGCGATCCTGCTGCTGTCGACCAACCTCCGTCCGGCGGCGGTGAGCGTGGGCCCGGTCCTCGACGAGCTGCGCGACGGGCTGGACATGGGCCCGGCCTCGGCCGGGCTGCTGACCTCGCTGCCGGTGCTGGCCTTCGCGGTCTTCGGTGCCCTGGCCCCCACCGCGGCGCGGAGGCTGGGCCCGCACCGGGTGACCTTCCTGGCCCTGCTGGCCGTCGTCGTGGGGCTGGCGGCCCGGGCCGTGGTCCGGCAGGAGGCGGCGTTCCTCGCCCTCTCCCTGCTGGCGACCGCGGGGATGGCGATGGCCAACGTGCTGATCCCCTCGCTGGTCCGGCTGCACTTCCCGGACCGGATCGGGCTGGTCACCGGCCTCTACACCACCTTCCTGGCCGTGGGGCTGACCGCGTCGTTCCTGCTCACGGTGCCGGTGGCGGACGCGCTCGGCGGCTGGCGGTACGGCATCGGCGTGTGGGCGGTGCTCGCCGCGGTCGCGGCGGTCCCGTGGTTCGGGCTGGTCCGCCGTGACCACGCCCTGGAGGTGCCGGTGCGCGACGTCGGCTTCGGCGACATCGCCAGGACCCGGCTGGGGTGGGCGATGACGCTGTTCTTCGGGCTGCAGTCGCTGATGGCGTACGCCGTCTTCGGCTGGTTCGCGACGCTGTGGCGCGACGCCGGCTTCGGGGCCGGGACCGCCTCGGCGCTCGTGGGCATCGTGGCGGCCATGTCGATCCCGCTCTCCTTCGTGCTGCCCCAGGCCGTGGCGCGCCCCGGCGACCAGCGGCTGGTGCTGGTGGCCGTCATGTCCTGCTACCCGGTCGCCTACATCGGCCTGCTGATCGCGCCGCACTCGCTGGCCGTGCTGTGGGCCCTGGTGCTCGGCACCGCGCTCACCACCTTCCCGATCGTGCTGACCTTCATCGGGCTGCGCACGCGCACCGCCGGCGCCACGGCCGCCCTGTCGGGCTGGACTCAGTCGACCGGCTACCTGATGGCGGCGATCGGGCCGTTCGGCGTCGGCGTGGTGCACGAGGCGACCGGCGGCTGGACGGTGCCGCTGATCGCCCTGCTCGCGCTCTCGGTGCCGCTCTTCCTCGTGGGTCTGTACGTCGGCCGGCCGGCCCACATCGAGGACGAGCTGGAGCAGCGGGCCGCACCGAGCCCGACCGCTGCGTGACGCGCCCCCTGCCCGCGCGGAGCCGCGCGATGTGGAACGCTGCAGTCGCGCAAGGACGACGGCGGCACCCGAGGGGGACCCGATGACCACACCGCAGGACCCGGGCAGCGGCGACACGCCCCAGGACCCCGCCGACCCCCAGAACCCCTACGGCACGCCACCGCCGCCGGCCGGCGTGCCCCCGCAGGGCGAGCCGCCGACCACCGCGATCCCGCCGGCTCCGCCGGTCTACGGGACCGAGCCCACCGGCGCGCCGACCCCGCCACCGCCGTACGGCGACCCCGCGGCCGCGCCGCCTCCAGCGGCCCCGGCCTACGGGCAGCCGCAGTACGGGCAGCCGGCGTACCAGCAGCAGGCGTACCCGCAGCCGGCCTACGGGCAGCCGGCGTTCCCCGCCACCGCCTCGAACGAGCCCGGCAAGGGCATGGCCATCGCGGCGCTCATCATCTCGTTCTTCGGCTGCGTGGTGCTCGGCGCGCTGATCGCGATCCCGCTGGCCATCGTGGTGCTCGTGCGCAGCGGCCGCGACGGCCGCAACCACGGCAAGGGGCTGGCGATCTCCGCGATCGTCGTCAGCCTGCTCACGCTGGCCATCCCGGTCATCCTGGTCGCCGCGGGCGTGAGCTACGTGAGCTCACTGACCGACGTCAACGACCTCGACCCCGGTGACTGCATCACGGCCACGGGGCTCACCGACAGCGGCTCCGACAGCGTCACCGACATCAAGACCGTCTCCTGCTCGGACGACCACGACGGCGAGGTGCTCGCCACCGTGGAGCTGACCCAGGACCAGGCGGACAACTACTCGACGACCCCGTTCAACACGATCTGCGACCCGGCGATCGCGGACGAGGGGAAGACCGGCCTGCTCTCCGACACGGTCACCTACACGGCGCTCACCGTGGCGGACCCCGAGGCGGGCGACACCGCGGCGTGCGTGGCGTACAACGTCGACGGTTCCCAGCTCACCTCGCAGCTCGGTAGCTGAGCGTTGCGCAGGGCCGTCCTGGTGGCGGTCGCGGTGGCCCTGGCCGCCGTGGCCGTCGCGGTCGTCGTGGTGCTGCGCCAGCACGCCGACCTCGACTCCGTGGCCGGGCTGGACCGCGGTGACTGCGTCGACGGCACGCCGTTCCTCGAAGGCGAGCAGCCCACCCTGGCGGACCTGGCGCGCGCCGACTGCGACGACCCGCACGACGCCGAGGTGTTGCTGATGCTGGAGCTCGACGACGACCAGGCCGCGGCGTACCGCCCGGTCGTGCCCGACCTCGTCTGCCTCGACGCCCTCGACGGCCGGGCGGACGTCGCCGTCGACGACCAGCGGCTCCTGGTGGCCGGGGTCGCGGACTCCGCGACGCCGTCGTCCGGCGAGGAGCTCGCCTGCTTCGGCTTCGCCGCCGACGGCACCCGGCTGGAGGGGCACGTGCGGCCGCGCTGACCCGTCGGCTCAGCCGTCCGCAGCGGCCCAGGTGAAGGTGAGCTCGCTGCTCGCGTCGGCGTACTCCGTGCCCGCGGTGTCCGCGGCGGTCACGGTGAACGTGAAGTGCTGCTTCTCGCCCGGCTGCCACGTCCCGAGGTCCTGCTCGGCGAAGCCCGACAGCGGGCCGCTGTAGATCTCGGCACCGTCGCGGAGCACCCGCAGCGTGAGCACCTCGGAGAAGGCCGGGTCCGCAGGCGTGTCGGTGACCTCACCCGCGCTCAGCGTGAACGCACCGCCGGAGTCGCCGACGTTCTCGAGCACGACGTCGCCGTCCGCTGTCGCGCCGGCCGCGAGGCTCCGGGCCTCGAGCACCGCGCTGCCGTCCGCGTCGTCACCGCCGGCGGGGCTCATGATCCCCACCGTCGCCATGCTGCCGGCCTTGGCCGGGGAGTCCCCGAACAGCCCGAGGACGAGGCTCAGCACCACCGCGCCGGCCACCACCACGACGAGCCCGATGCCGAGCGCCCGCGCGTTCCGGGCCGGCCACGACCGGTCGTCGGTCTCCGGTGCCGACGTGGATGAGGGCGAGCTCGTCATGGGGACTCCTCGGGCGAGTGGTCAGCCACGGTAGGAGTCGCCGCGGTGCGCCCCGATCCCCCGAATCGGGTGGTCGCCGCCCCCTCCATCACGCCGGGCGCAGCACCCCGAGCCACTGCTCCGCGCCGAACTCCTCGAACCGCCCCACCTCGGTGAACCCCAGCCTGGCCGCGACGCGCACCGACGGGGCGTTGGCGGCCTGGGTGCACAGCAGGACCGGCTCGCCCGGCAGCTCCTCACGCAGCCACCCCAGCGCCGCGCCCACGGCCTCCGTCGCGTAGCCGTGGCCCCACGCCTCGGGCAGGAACAGGTAGCCCACCTCGACCTCGTCGCCCTCCACGCGCACGTGCCCCGGCCGCTCGGCGCCGCGGCGGTCGAAGGTCACCGTCCCGACCATCGCGCCGGCGAGCTCGACCGCGAAGACGCCCGCGCGGCTGCCCGGCACCCGCGGCACGACACGCTCGAGCTCGTCCCGCGAGCGCGCGCCACCCAGGTGGGCGTGGACCTGCTCGGAGGACAGCAGGTCGACGTACGCCGCCCGGTCCCGCGCCTCGGTCGCCCGCAGCACCAGCCGCTCGGTCCGGATCGGGGCAGGTGGCCACGCCACGGGTCCGAGCTCGGGCACGAGCGCTCAGACGACCGACAGCGGCAGCAGCTGACGACCGGTGGGGCCGACCTGGATCTCGGTGCCCATCTCGGGGCAGACGCCACAGTCGTAGCAGGGCGTCCAGCGGCAGTCCTCGACCTCGACGTCGGCGCTGCCGTCGGCGACGGCGAGGGCGTCCTCCCAGTCGGCCCACAGCCAGTCCTTGTCGAGGCCGGAGTCGAGGTGGTCCCAGGGCAGCACCTCGTCGTAGTCGCGCTCGCGGGTGGTGTACCAGTCGAGGTCGACGCCGTCGAGCGCCCGGTCGCACGCCTCGGCCCAGCGCTCGTAGGAGAAGTGCTCGCTCCAGCCGTCGAAGCGGCCGCCGTCGCGCCAGACCGCCTCGATGACCGCACCGACCCGGCGGTCGCCGCGCGAGAGCAGTCCCTCGATGGTGCCGGGCTTGCCGTCGTGGTAGCGGAAGCCGATGGCGCGGCCGTAGCGCTTGTCGGCGCGGACCACCTCGCGCAGCTTGCGCAGCCGCTCGTCGGTGGTGTCGTGGTCGAGCTGGGCAGCCCACTGGAACGGCGTGTGCGGCTTGGGCACGAAGCCGCCGATCGAGACCGTGCAGCGGATGTCGTTGCGGCCAGAGACCTCCCGCCCCTTGGCGATCACCTCGCGCGCGAGGTCGGCGATGGCCAGGACGTCGTCGTCGGTCTCGGTGGGGAGGCCGCACATGAAGTAGAGCTTCACCTGCCGCCAGCCGTTGCCGTACGCCGTGGCGACGGTGCGGATCAGGTCCTCCTCGGTGACCATCTTGTTGATCACCTTGCGCATCCGCTCTGAGCCGCCCTCGGGCGCGAACGTGAGGCCGGAGCGCCGGCCGTTGCGGGAGAACTCGTTGGCCAGGGTGATGTTGAAGGCGTCGACGCGCGTCGAGGGCAGCGACAGGGAGACGTTCGAGCCCTCGTAGCGGTCGGCCAGCCCCTTGGCCACCTCGGCGATCTCGGTGTGGTCGGCCGACGACAGCGACAGCAGGCCGACCTCCTCGAAGCCGGACTTGCGGATGCCGTTCTCGACCATGTCGCCGATGGTCTCGATGGACCGCTCCCGGACCGGCCGGGTGATCATCCCGGCCTGGCAGAACCGGCAGCCGCGCGTGCAGCCGCGGAAGATCTCGACCGAGAACCGCTCGTGCACGGTCTCGGCCAGCGGCACCAGTGGCTTGGCGGGGTAGGGCCAGGCGTCGAGGTCCATCAGCGTGTGCTTGCGGACCCGGAACGGGATGCCGGGCCGGTTCGGCACGACGGCCTCGATCGTGGCGTCCGCGGCGTAGGTGACGTCGTAGAAGCGCGGCACGTAGACGCCGCCGCTGACCGCGAGCCGCCGGAGCAGCTCGTCGCGACCGCCGGGCCGGCCCTCGCCCTTCCACTCTCGGACCACCTCGGAGATCGCCAGCACGACCTCCTCCCCGTCCCCGAGCACGGCCGCGTCGAGGAAGTCGGCGATCGGCTCGGGGTTGAACGCGGCGTGGCCGCCGGCCAGCACGATCGGATCCTCGTCGGTGCGGTCCACGCTGTGCAGCGGGATGCCGGCCAGGTCGAGCGCGGTGAGCATGTTGGTGTAGCCGAGCTCGGTGGAGAAGCTCAGGCCGAAGACGTCGAAGTCACGCACCGCCCGGTGCGCGTCGACGGTGAACTGCGGGATCGAGTTGTCCCGCATCACCCTCTCCATGTCGGGCCACACCGCGTAGGTGCGCTCGGCGACGATCCAGTCCCGCTCGTTGAGCACCTCGTAGAGGATCTGCACGCCCTGGTTGGGCAGCCCGACCTCGTACGCGTCGGGGTACATCAGCGCCCAGCGCACGGTCTCCCCGTCGGTCGCGCAGTCCCACTCCTTCAGCGTGGAGTTGAGCTCGCCGCCGACGTACTGGATCGGCTTCGACACCGTCGGGAGCAGCGGCTCGAGACGGGTGAACAGCGACTCGGGGGCGCTCGCGGGGGCGGGCATGCGGGACTCCAGGCATCGGGGGCGGGTCGACCCTCAAGGGTACGGCGCCCGCGAGCCTCGCGCCGAATGCGCAGGCGGGCCAGACTGGCTCGTCATGCGGGCACTGCGCGCGGCCCAGGTCTACGACGGCGTCAGGTTCCTGGGGCCCGGGACCGTCCTCGTCGACGACGAGGAGATCGTCGGCGTCGAGCGCGGCCACCCGGACCTGCCGGTCGACACCGAGGTCACGACGTACGACGGCACGCTGCTACCGGGGCTGTTCGACTGCCACGTGCACCTCGTCGCCACGTCCGTGGTCGGCAGCCTCGAGCAGGCGGGGCAGCTCGACGACGACGCGCTCGACGGGCGGATCCGGGACGGCCTGGCCGCCGAGGCGGCGGGCGGGGTGACCACGGTGCGCGACCTCGGCGACCGGCGCTACCGGACCCTGGCCGCCCGCGCGCTCCCCGGCCTCCCCCGCGTCGTCGCGGCCGGCCCACCGGTCACCGTGCCCGACGGGCACTGTCACTACCTGGGCGGCGCGGCCTCCGGCGTGGACGGCATGCGCCGTGCGGTCGCCGATCACGCCGAGCGGGGGGTCGACGTCATCAAGGTGATGGCCAGCGGCGGGATGCTGACGCCGGGCAGCGACTCGTTCGGGGTGCAGTTCTCCGAGGACGAGCTGCGCGCGGCCGTCGAGGCGGCGCACGAGGCCGGGCTGCAGGTGCTGGCCCACGCGCACTCCCTGGCCGGGGTGCGGCACGCCCTGGCCGCCCGGGTCGACGGCATCGAGCACTTCACCGGCCTCACCGACGAGGGGCTGCGGATGCCCGACGACGTCCTCGAGCAGGTCGCGGCCGCGGACGTCCAGGTCTGCCCGACCCTCGGGGCCGACCCGGACCGCTTCCCGCCCCCGGACAAGCTGGCACCCGGGCTGCGGGCGACGTTCGAGCGGCTGGGCCTGGACTTCCCGACGTTCCGGGCGACCCGCATCGAGCACGTGGCGCGGATGCGCGCCCACGGCCTCCGGCTCGTGAGCGGCACCGACGCCGGGATCAGCCCGCCCAAGGCGCACGGCGGCGTGTCCTTCGCCGTGCTCGACCTGGTCGACGCGGGCTACCCGGTGACCGAGGCGCTGGCCACCGCGACCTCGGGTGCCGCGGCGTCGTGCGGCCTGGCCGACGTGACCGGGGCGCTGCGGCCGGGCCTGGCCGCCGACCTCCTCGCCGTGGCCGGTGACCTGGCCGCCGACCCGGGCGCGCTGCACCGGCCGGTGGCGGTGTGGGTGCGCGGGTCCGTCCCTACGCTCTCGGCATGACCTCCCCCGACTTCGCGTCGCCGGCCGACCTGCCCGCGCCGTTCGGCTACTCGCACGTGGTCGGCATCCCCGCCGGCCGGCTGGTGTGGACCTCGGGCCAGGTACCGGTCGACACCGCCGGAGCCGTGCCGGACGGCTGGGAGGCACAGACCCGGCTGGTCTTCGAGAACCTCGGCCGCGCCCTGGCCGCACAGGGCGCGGCGTGGACCGACGTCGTCAGGCTGAGCTACTTCGTCACGTCCGTCGACGAGATCGCCACGGTGCGCTCGGTGCGCGACGAGTACGTCGACACCTCGGCCCCGCCGACCAGCACGCTGGTGCAGGTGGCCGGGCTGTTCCGGCCCGACTGCCTCATCGAGGTCGAGGCCATCGCCTGGCTGCCCTGAGCGGGACGTGCGCGTCAGCGCTCACGCTCGGCCGGCGCGGCCGGCGTACCGCCCGCCTGGGCGCGCGCCGCGACGCTGGCCGAGGTGGCCCGCAGCTCGACCTTCGGCATGAAGAGCAGCACCAGGAAGGCGAGCACCCCGACCAGGGCCGCGAACAGGAACACCTGGTCCATCGAGTCCGCGAAGCCGGCCTTGAACGGGTGCGCGAGCACGGGATGCATCTGGTCGATGATCGAGGAGTCGTCCTGGACCTTGGCCAGGACGCCGCCGTCGGGGCCGGCCCGGCCGGCCAGAGAGGCGACCACCTGCCCGTCGAGCGAGCCCGGGTCGGCGTTGTGCGCGACCTGCTGCCACGCCTCGGTCCGGGAGTCCTCGCGGATGTGGTCGGCGATGTTGCCGCCCACGGTGCTGAACAGGACGGACAGGAACACCGCGACGCCCAGGGTGCCCCCGATCTGCCGGAAGAAGGTCGCCGAGCTGGTGGCCACGCCGATGTTCGAGGGCGGGACCGCGCTCTGCACGATGAGCAGCAGGGGCTGCATGCAGTTGCCGAGGCCGAGGCCCAGCACGACCATCGGCAGCGCCACCACCTTCAGCGAGGTGTCGGCGGAGGTGAAGGACAGCGCGAGCAGCCCGACCACGATCAGCGCGGAGCCGAAGATCGGGAACGCCCGGATCCGGCCCGTCCTGGAGATGATGCGGCCGGCCACGATCGAGCCGGTCATCATCCCGACGACCATCGGCAGCATCAGGAACCCGGACGCGGTCGGGCTCGCACCGTGCACGATCTGCATGTAGAGCGGCAGGATCATGATGCCGCCGAACATCGCCATGCCGACGATGACGCTGGCGGTGATCGTGATCGCGGCGGCCCGGATCCGGAACAGCTTCAGCGGGATGAGGGCGGCCTCCCCCATGGCCCGCTCGATCAGCACGAACGCGACGAGTCCGAGCGCGCCCACGACGTACGCCGTGACCGAGCGCGCCGAGTCCCAGCCCCACTCGCGGCCCTGTTCGGCCACGATGAGCAGCGGCACCAGCCCGACGACCAGCGCGACCGCACCCCACCAGTCGATGCGGATCACGCCGTGCCGGACCGGGTGGATGTGCAGGGTGCGGGAGACGACGAAGAGCGCCGCGATCCCGATCGGGACGTTGACGAGGAAGACCCAGCGCCAGCCGGAGATCCCGAGCAGCACCTCCTGGCCGGCGAGGAAGCCGCCGATCACGGGGCCGAGCACGCTGGACGTGCCGAACATCGCCATGAAGTAGCCGCTGTACCTCGCGCGCTCGCGCGGGCTGACGATGTCGCCGATGATCGCGAGCACCAGCGTGAAGAGCCCGCCGGCGCCGATGCCCTGCACCGCGCGGAACGCCGCGAGCTCGTACATCGACGACGCCACCGAGCAGAGCGCCGACCCCGCGATGAAGACCGAGATCGCGAACATGAACAGCTTCTTGCGGCCGTAGAGGTCGCCGAGCTTGCCGTAGATCGGCGTGGTCACGGTGGCGGTGATGAGGTACGCCGTGGTCACCCACGCCTGGACGCTCAGCCCCTGGAGGTCGTCGGCGATCGTGCGGATCGAGGTGCTGACGATCGTCTGGTCGAGCGCGCCGAGGAACATCCCCAGCATCAGCCCGGACAGGATCGTGAGGATCTGCCGGTGGGTGTACTCGCCGGTCTCCACGGGACTCGCCTGACTGGTTGCCATCGACAACGAGTCTAGAGGTGGCCCGATGCGGACCATCCGATTGTCCGGCTTCCCTAGGGTGCAGGCATGAGCGCAGCGACCCGAGGCCGCATGTCGTGGACCTTCGTCGCACCGCTCGTGGGGCTGCTCGTGCTCCTCGCGTCGTGGGGGCGGCACCCGTCGACGTGGGTCGCGGTGCTGATCGCCGTGCCCCTCATCGCCGCCGTGCTCGCCGCCGTCCACCACGCCGAGGTGGTCGCGCACCGGGTGGGCGAGCCGTACGGCTCGCTCGTGCTGGCGGTGGCCGTCACCGTGATCGAGGTGGCGCTGATCGTCACGCTGATGGTCTCCGGTGGGTCCGGCGCGTCGACGTACGCGCGGGACACGGTCTTCGCCGCCGTGATGATCAGCTGCAACGGCATCGTCGGGCTCGCGCTGCTCGTCTGTGCGCTGCGCCACCACCTCGCCAACTTCAACGCCGAGGGCACCGGCTCCGCACTGGCCACCGTCATCACCCTGGCGTCGGTGACGCTGGTGCTCCCCCGCTTCACGACCTCCACCCCCGGGCCGGAGTTCTCCTCCTCACAGCTGGCGTTCGCCGCGACCTGCTCGCTGGCGCTGTACTGCCTGTTCGTCTTCACCCAGACCGTGCGGCACCGCGACTTCTTCCTCGCGGTCCCCGCGGACCGGCCGGGACCGCACGACGACGACGGCGACGGCCACGCCGACCCACCCTCGGCGCGCGACGCCTGGACCTCGATCGCCCTGCTGGTCGTGGGCCTGGTCGCCGTGGTCGGCCTGGCCAAGGTCGAGTCACCCTCCATCGAGCACGGCGTCGAGGCCGCCGGCTTCCCCGCCGCCTCGGTCGGCGTCGTCATCGCGCTGCTCGTCCTGCTCCCCGAGTCCATCGCCGCAGTCCGCGCCGCCGCCCGCGACGACGTCCAGATCTCCCTCAACCTCGCCTACGGCTCCGCCATGGCCTCCATCGGCCTGACCATCCCGACCATCGCCGTCGCGACGATCTTCATCGACGACCCGCTCCTGCTGGGCCTCGAGCCCATGCAGATCGTGCTGCTCGCCATCACCTCGGTCGTATCGGTGCTGACCGTCGTCCCCGGCCGCTCCAAGCCGCTCAACGGCGGGGTGCACCTGGTCCTGCTGGCGGCGTTCGTGTTCCTGTCGTTGCAGCCGTAGGGCTGTCGGGTTGCCGGAGAGTGCTGGCTCCGATGCGAACGCACCCGCTCGACCACCGCCGGTCGAGCCTGTCGAGACCACCGCAGCGAAGGCACCCGCTGAACCACCGCCGGTCGAGCCTGTCGAGACCACCGCAGCGGAGGCACCCGCTGAACCACCGCCGGTCGAGCCTGTCGAGACCACCGCAGCGGAGGCACCCGCTCGACCACCGCCGGTCGAGCCTGTCGAGACCACCGCAACGCAGGCACCCGCTGAACCACCGCCGGTCGAGCCTGTCGAGACCACCGCAACGCAGGCACCCGCTGGACCACCGCCGGTCGAGCCTGTCGAGACCACCGCAACGCAGGCACCCGCTGGACCACCGCCGGTCGAGCCTGTCGAGACCCCCGCAGCCAGCCCGCTGACCCGACCCCGGACGTGACCGTTTTCCCCTTGTGGACAAGGGCTTCCGGGCCCGTCGGACTGTCGGTGGTCGCTGCTTGGATAGGTGTCATGACGGCGATCGCGCACCACCCGCACCGGGTCACCCGGGCGATGGCGGGCGTGCGCGACCAGCTGGGCGCGGTGGCCGGGGTGCCGTTGTGGTCGATGGACGCCGCCGAGACGACCACGGCCATCAGCGAGGTGCAGGCCGCGAAGGCCCAGCTCGCCGAGCTCGAGGCCCGGCTGGTCGCGCACGCCGACGTCGCTCGACATGCCCGGCCAGACTGGTGCCACCGTCGACCGCGACCTGGCTGGCCCACCACATCCAGACCACCCGCGGCGCCGCCCACCGCACCGTCCGGCTCGCCGCCGGCTCGGAGTCCCACGACCAGACCCGCGACGCCCTCGCCGAGGGTCGGGTGCACGTCGAGCAGGCCGAGGTCATCCTCCGCGCCCTCGACGACCTCCCCGCCGACCTCGACCCCGACCTGGTCCAGGACGCCGAGGCCCACCTGCTCGCCGAGGCCGAGCACTTCGACGCCCGCGCGCTGAAACGGTTCGGACGCCGGCTCCTCGAAATCGTGGCCCCCGACGCGGCCGACGCCCACGAGGCCCAAGCTCCTCGAACGCGAGGAACGCGACGCGGCCGCCGCCACCCGGCTCACGATGTGGGAGGACGGACACGGCAAGGTCCACGGCCGGTTCACCCTCGACACCCTCACCGGCGCCGCGCTCAAGAAGGCCCTCCTGGCCTTCGCCGCCCCCAAACACCAGGCCGCCTCCGGGCCCCTCGGCGAGCGGAAGCCCGGCCCGGAACGCCTGGGCCGGGCGTTCACCGAGCTGATCCACCGCTACCCCACCAAGAACCTCCCGAAGGCCGGCGGGGTCAACGCCACCGTCGTCGTCACCATGACCCTCGACGCCCTCCTCGGCGGCCTCCAAGCGGCCCGACCTCGACACCGGCGAGTCGATCAGCGCCTCCCTCGCTCGCCGGCTCGCCTGCGAGGCCGGGATCATCCCCGCCGTCCTCGGCGGGAAGTCCCAGGTCCTCGACCTCGGCCGCACCCGGCGCTTCCACACCGGAGCCCAACGCATCGCCAAGACCCTCGAACAAGGCGGCTGCACCGCCGAGGGCTGCGACTGGCCACCCGGACTCTGCCACCTGCACCACCCGATCCCCTGGAGCCGCGGCGGCGGGACCGACAACGACGGGCTGCTGCTCTGCCCCCGCCACCACGCCCGCGCCCACGACCCCACCTACACCACGACCCACCTGCCCGGCGGGAAGGTCGCCTTCACCCGGCGCACCTGAACCGACCGACCCGACCGAACGGACCAGGAGCCCAGTGGCGTCCTGCGTGCACCCGTGCCCGCCGACGCAAGGCAGCGCTCACGCAGCCAGAACCCCTCGCGGCAACCCGATAGCCAGCCCGCCTGTGGCGCTCGCCGGGGCTGTCAACCCGCCTGACCGAACCAGTGCGGGGTTTCGACAGGCCCGACCGGCGGAGTTTCATCGGGTGCCCGCGTTGCGCTGGTCGAGCGGGTGCCTTGACTGCGGTGCTTCGTTGCGGTCTCGACGGCTCGACCGGCGCTCAGCCGCGCCTGGGCTGCGCGCTGGCTGGTTGCCTTCGTTGCGGTGGTCTCGACAGGCTCGACCGGCGGAGGTCCAGCTGATGCCTTCGATGCGGTGGTCTCGACAGGCTCGACCGGCGGAGGTCCAGCTGATGCCTTCGATGCGGTGGTCTCGACAGGCTCGACCGGCGGAGGTCCAGCTGATGCCTTCGATGCGGTGGTCTCGACAGGCTCGACCGGCGGGGTTCAGCGGGTGCCTTCGTTGCGGTCGCGCAAGCCCGAAGCTCTCGCGGCAAGCGACGTCCATGACCCGGTAGCGAACGTGTACTGGACCGCCACCGCCCCGAGGCGGAGACTCCCAAGATGGCAGAGGTGAACCAGGGCCGTCGGGGCGCGCGGATCGAGGGAGACTTCGTCGTCTTCCTGATCGGGGCGAAGTTCGACAAGCTGCACCTGTTCCGGTCGCTGCGCGACCTCGGCGGCATGCGGTCGATGCCGTACATGCTCAAGTACCTCAGCGAGCGGCCGGAGAAGGGGCTGCTGGGCTACGAGACGTACGGGCTGACCATGAACGTGCAGTACTGGCGCTCGTTCGAGGACCTCGAGCGGTTCGCCCGGGACGACGCGGACCCGCACCTGGCGGTCTGGCGCAGCTACTGGAAGCGGGTCGGCAAGGACCCGCGGTCAGGGATCTGGCACGAGACGTTCCTGGTGCGGGCCGGGGAGTACGAGGCGGTGTACGGCAACATGCCGGCGCACGGGCTGGCCAGGGCGACCGAGGTCGTCCCGATCGGGGCGGACTCCTCGGCGCGCGGCCGGCTGCGCCGGGGCACGTCATCCACGTGACGGTCAGCGTCGGCCTCGCCCACGCGCCGACACACGCCGCCGACCTGCCGGATCTGTACGCCGCCGCCGACGAGGCGCTGTACGCCGCCAAGAACGCGGGCCGCAACCGGCTCGTCGCGGCCCCGACCCCCGTGGGTTGAGACCTCCTCGGGGTCAGGGACGCGGCTGCCAGTCCGGCTGCGAGCCGGTGGCCAGCACCTTGCGGCCGGAGCCGTCCGCCCGGGCGCGGATGATCTTGTTGGCGCCGGACGACGCGTTCACCAGCGCCAGGAACCGGCCAGAGGGCGACGGCGCGGCCTGGAAGTCGCCGTCCACGGAGGCGAAGCCCGCGTAGACGATCCGGGTCGGCGCGTCCTCGTCCTCGCCGAACTCGCCGGTGTTGCGCTCGGTGTAGCCGAACGAGCCGTCCGGCCCCCAGAACAGGTCGGTCCAGCGGAGGTAGCCGCAGCAGTCGGCGCCGGAGACGTCGAAGAGCCGCTGCTCGCCGCTGGCCACGTCGTAGAGGTCGATGCGGTCGTCGTACTCGCAGTCGGAGTGGCTGAAGACCGCGATCGTGGCGCCGTCGGGCGACCAGGCCGCGAACCGGTCGATGAACATCGGGTGCGCCTCGTCGTCCTCGCACGTCCCGCCCGTGGAGCGGCCGAGCAGCTCGGTCGGTTGGCCGAACGGCGCCGTCGACCTGATCGTCTGCAGCGTGCCGCGGGCGAACACCAGCCGGGTGCCGTCCGGGGACCAGCTCGCGCCGGCCGAGGTGACGTCGCCGGACCTGGTGACGTTGCGCTTCTGGTGGCCCCAGGCGTTCATGACGAACACGTCCGTCCGGCCGCCGAGCTCGCGGACGAAGGAGATCCGCTGCCCGTCCGGCGACCACGTCGGGTCGCTGTTCGTGCCGCGGTCGGTCAGCCGGGTGATGTCGTTGCCCTGCTGGGTCATCGTGTAGATCTCGCCCCCGCGGACGAAGGCGATCCGGCCGTCGCCGCCGGGGTACGCCGCCTGCGCGGGTGGGCTCGCGGTGAGCACGGCCAGCACGGCCGCGACCAGCGCGAGGCACGCGACGACGGCCGCTCGGACGCGATGGACTGAGGTGAGGGACGGGACGAGGGACATGGCCGAGACCTCTCTGGAACCCCGCTGGGTGATGCCCGGTGGTCGCTCGACGCTAAGTCGCCAAGGGCTATCAGCGCAACCGACATACTCGCCTGACGGGGCGCGGGAGTAGAGTTATCTTGATGTCAAGACACCTGCCCGAGCGCCTCGTCCGACTGGCCGGCCCGACGTCCCTCGTCCGGCGGTTGTCGGTGCAGTCGGTGCTCTCGGCGTTCGGCGACGGGGTGTTCCTGACCGGCAGCGCGGTCTACTTCACCCAGATCGTCGGCCTGTCCGCGGCCCAGGTCGGCCTCGGCCTGACCA
The DNA here is from genome assembly GCA_963791175.1 of uncultured Actinomycetota bacterium. Classification (GTDB taxonomy): domain Bacteria; phylum Actinomycetota; class Actinomycetes; order Propionibacteriales; family Nocardioidaceae; genus Nocardioides. The sequence continues at coordinate 914,671 of CAWBRC010000001.1, read as the reverse complement.
TCGCCGGCGTCATCACCTTCGCGACCGCCGTACCCCTGGGGAAGCTGAGCGACCGGTTCGGCGCCAGGCGGGTCTGGGCGCTGTGCTCCCTCGTCGAGGCGCTGCTGTACGTCGCGTGGCTGGTCGTCGGCGGCCTGGCCGCGTTCGTGGCCATGATGGTCGTGCTCGAGCTGGTCTCGACGACCAGCCGCTCGGCCCGCAACGCCTACCGCTTCGACGTCTTCCCGCGCGAGGAGCGGGTCTCGTCCAACGCCTACTTCCGGGCCGCCCGCAACGTGGGCTACACGCTCGGCGCCCTCCTGGCCGGCGTCGCGCTGGCCACCGACAGCGACGCGGTGATCCGCGCCGTCCCGCTGGCGACCGCCGTCCTGCTGCTGCTCAACGCGACCCTGGTCTCCCGGCTCCCGACGACCGGGGCCCACGTGGAGACCGAGGCGCCGCTCGAGGAGATGGCCGAGGCCAAGGGACGCAACAGTGCGCTGCGCAACCGGGGCTTCGTGCTGATGTCCGTCTGCGGCGGCGTGCTCAGCACCCACCAGGTGCTGCTCAACGTGGTCATCCCGCTCTGGCTGGTCGAGGAGACCGACGCACCTCGGGTGCTGCTGGCGTGGCTGTTCGGCACCAACACGGTGATGGCCGTCCTGCTCCAGGTGGCGGCCGCGCGCGGCGTGGTGAGCGTGGGCGACTCGCTGCGCGCCCAGCGCCGGGGAGCGGCGTTCTTCGTGCTCTCCTGCGGGATCGTGGCGTTCACCCACGACACGATCGGCTGGGTGACGATCGTGCTGGTGTGGGTCGGCCACGTCACCGTGACCGGCGCCGAGCTGTTCCAGTCCGCCGGCGAGTGGGGGCTCCAGGCCGAGCTGTCCGACCCGGCCCGCCGCGGCGAGTACCAGGGCGTCACCCAGCTCGGGTTCACGCTCGGCTCGGTGTGGGCGCCCGCGGCGTACACGTTCCTCGCCATGGAGTGGGGCGGCCCCGGGTGGGCGGTGATCGCTGCGATCGTGGTGGTCGCGGCGGTGGTCATCCACCCCGCGGCGCACGCGGCCGAACGGCACCTGGCGCGCACGACCTCGCCCGCGCTCACCTGACGGGAGAGCCTCGCAGGACCGCGACAGCGCACCCCCGTGACGGGGGCCGCCGCCGCGGTCCCCGGACGTTCACAGATCCCCCGATTCGTGAACCCCCGAACGGGCCCGGAACGGGCCCGCCAAGGCAACCCTACCGACAACCTAGGGACAAGTTGTGGCAACTGCACAGAACCGCAGCGCACCCGATCCCGACGTGGCGCCATGCGGGCACGAACCCACGCGAACGGGCACGGCTCAGCGGCCGACGAGCACCCGGCGCTCCTCGTACGGCGCGACGTAGGTCCGGGTCTGTGCGCGGACGTGGATGTTCTGCAGCAGCCCGACGGCGAGCATCCCGGCGAAGAGCGAGGAGCCGCCGTAGGACACGAACGGCAGCGGTACGCCGGTGACCGGCATGATGCCCAGGCACATGCCGATGTTCTGGAAGGCCTGGAAGCCGAACCAGCAGGCGATGCCGGCGGCGGCGACCCGGCCGAAGACGTCCTCGGCGTGCCGGGCGATGACGAGCGCGCGCCAGATCACCACGCACAGCAGCGCGATGAGGAGCCCGGCCCCCACCAGGCCGAGCTCCTCCCCCGCGACGGTGAAGACGAAGTCGGTCTGCTGCTCGGGGACGAAGCCCGAGCGGGTCTGCGAGCCGTGGAAGAGCCCCTGACCGAAGAGGCCGCCGTTGCCGATGGCGATGCGGGCCTGCTCGACGTTGTACCCGGCCCCGCGCGGGTCGAGATCGGGGTCGACGAAGGCCAGGAAGCGGTCCACCTGGTAGGCCTTGAGCACGCCGCCCGCCAGCGCGACGACCGCGACCGAGGCGGCACCGAGCAGGACGAGCACCAACCAGCGGCGGCGCGCGCCGGAGACCGCGAGGACGCCGAACACCGTGGCCGAGAGCACCAGCATCGTGCCGAGGTCGGGCTGCAGCAGGATCAGCACGGCGGGCACGCCCGCGATGGCCAGCATCAGCAGCACCTCGACCGTGCCGACCCGGTGGCGCCAGCGGGTCGAGGCCCGCTCGGCCAGCACCAGGGCCATCCCGATGACCACGGCCAGCTTCGCGAGCTCCGAGGGCTGCACGGAGAGCCCGCCGACGTAGAGCCACGAACGGGACCCGTTGATCGTCGAGCCCATGATCAGCACCAGGACCAGCCCGGCCACCGACAGCAGGTAGACCAGCGGCGCGAGGATCCGCACCCAGCGGTGGTCCACGAACGTGACGCCGAGGAGCAGCACGAGCCCGATCGAGATGTTCACCAGCTGCTTGCGCAGGTAGGCCGTCGAGTCGCCGTCGGTGAGGTCGACGCGGTGCGCGGTGGCCGACCACACCAGCAGCGCGGAGAGCGCGACCAGCAGCAGGACGGCGCCCATCAGCACCCAGTCGAGGCGACGCAGCGAGACCACGGCTACTCCTTCCGGCCGGGCGGCAGGATCGAGCCGTCGTCCATGAAGGTCGGCAGCGAGGCGGGCGGGGTGGTGCCGGGGATGGCGGCGTTCGCCGGGTCCACGTCCTGACCGGAGACGCCGTACAGCGCCTCCCAGATCGCGCGGACGCCAGGCCCTGAGGTGCCCGAGCCGGTGCCACCCTGCGAGACCATCATGATGACGACGTAGTTCTCGTCGTACGTCGCGACCCACGACGTCGACTGCTTGCCGTAGACCTCGGCCGAACCGGTCTTGCCGCGGATGTGCACCTTGTCGAGCGGGAAGTCCGTGAACCGCCAGTAGAGCGTGCCGACCTTGGGGGTGCCCTGGAGCGCCTGGTCGACGTACTCCAGCGAGGCCTTCGAGGCGTCGAGGTGGCCGGCCACCTTCGGCGGGATCCGCTTGAGCAGCGTGCCGTCCGGCGAGACGATCGCCTTCGCGACCCGCGGCTCGTAGAGGGTGCCGCCGTTGGAGATAGCGGAGTACGCGCGGGCCAGCTGCAGGGGGGTGACGATGGTGTCGCCCTGGCCGATGGCGAAGTTCACCGCGTCGCCGGCGCGGTAGTGGTTCCCCTCGAGGCAGAACTCGTGCGCGAACAGCTGCAGGAAGTCGTTGGGCGCCGAGTCCTTGCGGTCCATCTCGCAGTAGTAGGACCTCATCGACTTCCAGTAGTCGTACTTCCACTGCCGGTCCGCGATCCGCCCGGGCGCCTCCCCCGGCAGGTCGATGCCCGTGCGCGTGCCGAAGCCGAACTCCTTGGCCTCGGCGACCAGCGGGTCCTTGGCCTTCACGTCCGTCTCGTCGGTCCCGTACTGCTGCCAGTACTTGAGCCCGACCCGGTAGAAGAACGTGTCGCAGGAGAGCTGCAGCGCCTTGTCGAAGCCGATGAGCCCTTCGGAGGCGGACTCGTAGTTCTTGAACCACCGGTTGCCGACCTGCAGCCCGGCCGAGCAGTCGAGGCGGGTGTCCTCGGAGAAGCCGTTGTTGAGCGCGCCGACGGTCATGATCGGCTTCCACGTCGAGCCCGGCGCGAACTGCCCCTGCGTCGCCCGGCCGAGCAGCGGCTCGCCCGCCGCCTTGGAGTAGAGGGTCGCGAGCTCCTTCTTGGAGATGCCGCCCACCCACACCGACGGGTCGTACGTCGGCTGGCTGGCCATCGCCACGATCCGGCCGGTCTTCGCCTCCATGACGATCGCGGCGCCGGAGTCGGCGACGTAGTTCTTGTGGGTGACCTCGTCGTAGCTCTGCCGCGCGGTCTGGATCGTGGCGGCGAGCTGCTGCTCGACGACGGACTGCACGCGGGCGTCGATCGAGGTGACGAGGGTGTCACCGGGCTGGGCGGAGACCTCGTCCTCGTCGCCGATCACCCGGCCCATCGAGTCGACCGCGACCTCGTTGTAGCCGGGCATCCCGCGCAGCCACGCGTCGTACTGCTTCTCGACGCCGGCCCGGCCGACCACGGAGGCGCCGTTGACCGAGGTGTCGCCGGCGTCCTCCGCAGCGTCGTACTCGTCGCCGGTGATGGGGCTGAGGTAGCCGAGCAGGTGCGCGGCGTTGATGCCGAACGGCTGCGGGTAGGCGCGCAGGCTCTGCTGCTCGGCGGTCACGCCCGGGAAGTCCTCGGGCTGCTCGAGCACCCGCAGCGCCATCGGCTGGGGCACGTCGACCGCGACGGGCACCGGCTGGAACGGCGAGCCGTTCCAGCAGTCGCCCACCACGCTCTTGTCGTCGCCGCAGGTGGTGAGCAGCCGGCGGATCCGGGCGACCGCGACGTCGGTGACGCGGGAGACGCGGTGCAGCAGCGCGCGCTGCTCCTCCTCGGAGAGCTTGGCCAGCGTGCCGCGGTCGATCGAGACCACCCACGACGTGCGGTTGGCGACGAGCGGGCGGCCCATGTCGTCGACGATCAGGCCGCGCTGCGGCTGCACGACGACCTCGCGCAGCGACTGGGAGGCGGCCTGCTCGGCGTAGTGCTCGCCACCGACGACCTGCAGGTAGTAGAGCCGCACCAGGAGCGTCGCGAACAGCGAGAAGACGAGGGCCTGGATCACCACCAGCCGGAGCCGGCTCCGCGTGTCTCCGGTGATCACACCAGGACCCGGTCGGGCTCGACCTTTGCGAACAGGGCGAGGGTGAGGGGTACGACGAGGAGCGCGAGCCCGACGTCGTAGGCGACCGAGATCACCTCGACGCGCAGCAGCTCGCCCACGCCCACGGCGGGGTCGCTGAGGACCAGCCCGGACAGCGCGAACACCGATGTCCCGACGAAGGCCGACGCGGCCGCGACCGGCAGCCACTGGGACACCCGCGGGTGGCCGGAGGCGGCCAGCCGCCCGGCGACGTACCCGACGACCATCAGCGCCAGCGCCCAGCGCCCGGCCACGTGGTCGGCCGGCGGCGCGAGGTCGAGCAGCAGCCCGGCCCCGAAGCCGAGCACCAGCCCGACCTCCGAGCCGTGCGCGAGCGCCGCCGCCACCACGACCAGCAGGACCAGGTCGGGGACCACCCCACCGATGGCGAGGTGCGAGAAGAGCGAGGCCTGCAGGACCAGCGCGACCGACACCGCGAGGATCGCGGCGACCGCGCGGGGCAGCGGGAACAGCGGGGTGGTCACCGCACGCTCCCGTCCACCTCGATGACGCCGCGGTCGCTCTGCGTGCCCGACGGCACGACCACGCCCACGAGGTCGAGGGCCGCGAAGTCGACGAACGGCTCGATCACCGCGCGCTGGGTGGTCTCGCGGAGGCTGGAGTACACGCTTGTCACCCGGCCGACCGGCACCCCGGCGACGTACGGCGCGCCGTCCTGGCTGCCCCAGGTCACGACGGTCTCGCCCTTCCCGGGGACATAGGTCTGGTCGACCAGCTCGAGGTCGAGGCGACCCTCCTGGCCCAGGTCGCCCCGGCCGTGCAGGAAGCCGACCTGCATGCTCCGCCCGACGCGCCCGCCGACGGTCGAGTCGGCGTCGACGATCAGGAGCACGGTGGCGGTGGTCGAGGTGACGCGCAGGACCCGGCCGACGAGGCCGTCACCGTTGACCACGGTCTGGTCGGGGGCCAGGCCGGCCCGCGAGCCGGCGTCGATGGTGACCGTGCGGGAGAACGACTGCGCGGGGCCGATCGAGACCACCCGGGCCGGGACCAGCGCGTGGCCGATGGAGTCGGCGGTCGCGGTGAGGTCGTCGTACTCCTGGAGCCGGTTGCGGTCGTAGTCGCTGGTCGCGAGCTCGGAGCGGAGCTGGTCGTTCTCGTTCTGCAGCCGGTCGATGTCTCCAGCCATGTCGTGGTGGCTGCGCAGCCAGTGGGGTACGGCGATGACCGGCTCGACCACGCTCTCGACGGCCGACTCGGCCGGCCCGTAGACCTCGCCCACCAGTCGGCGCAGCGGGTCGACGGCGGCACCGTCGTTGACGTGGTCGAGGGTCATCAGCGTTGCGCAGGCCAGGACCAGCGCGAGCACCAGCGAACGGCGCGGCCGGCCGGGCTCGCGGGGCTCGAGGCTGCCGCGGCGGTTGAGCCGGTCCTCGACGGGGGCCCGCCGCGGCGCCGGTCGGGTCTGGAGATCGGTCATCCCCTGCTCACGCCGTCCTGGCCAGCCTGCGTCGCTCGGTCACCAGCACCTGTTGCAGCGCCTCGAACTCCTCCACGCAGCGGCCGGCGCCCAGCGCCACCGAGGTGAGCGGGTCGTCGGCCACGTGCACGGGCATCCCGGTCTCGTGGCGCAGCCGGTCGTCGAGGCCGCGCAGCAGCGCTCCCCCGCCGGTGAGCACGATCCCCCGGTCCATGATGTCGCCGGCCAGCTCGGGGGGCGTCTGGTCGAGGGTGACCCGGACCGCGTCGATGATCGCGTGCAGGGGCTCCTCCATCGCCGCGCGTACGTCGGCGCTGGTCAGCGTGACCGAGCGGGGCAGCCCGGAGACCAGGTCGCGGCCGCGGATCTCGGCCTGCCGGTCGTGGGGGCCGGGGAAGGCCGAGCCGAGGGTCATCTTGACCTCCTCGGCCGTCGCCTCGCCGAGCAGGAGCGCGTGCTCCTTCTTCATCCAGCTGGTGATGGCTCGGTCGATCTCGTCGCCCGCGGTACGCACGCTCAGGCTGGTCACGATGCCGCCGAGGCTGATCACCGCGACCTCGGTGGTGCCGCCCCCGATGTCGACGACCATGTTGCCGGTGGCGCGGTGCACCGGCAGCCCGGCGCCGATCGCGGCGGCCATCGGCTCCTCGATGATGTAGACCCGGCGCGCGCCGGCCTGGTAGCCGGCCTCCTTGACCGCCCGCTGCTCGACGGCGGTGATGCCGCTCGGCACGCAGACGACCATCCGCGGCTTGGCCAGGTAGCGGCGGCGGTGCACCTGCGCGATGAAGTGGCGCAGCATCTGCTCGGTCGCCTCGAAGTCGGCGATCACGCCGTCCTGCAGCGGGCGGATCGCGGTGATGTCCTCGGGCGTGCGCCCGATCATCCGCTTGGCGTCCTGCCCGACGGCGACCAGCTCGCCGGTCTTCTCGTTGACCGCGACCACGCTCGGCTCGTCCACCAGGACGCCCTTGCCACGCACGTAGACGAGCGTGTTGGCGGTGCCCAGGTCCACGGCCATGTCCCGGCCGACGAGATTGGTCGCCATCCTTAGTCCTTTGGTGCGGGGAAGCGTGCGGGACTCTGCCCATACGTGGGGAAGAGCGGCAGGACACGCCGCTCCCGGCCCCTGAAGGCTAGGCAAGAACGACCGGACAACTCGGCAGGCACGCCGAGGCTGGTGTGACAGATGTGACTGGCGGGGAGAGACCGCCGTCCGCTACAGGACGAGCTGCGGGAACCAGATCGCGATCTCGCGCTGGGCCGACTCGGGCGAGTCGGAGCCGTGCACGAGGTTCTCGCGGTTGGAGAGCGAGAGGTCGCCGCGGATGGTGCCGGGAGCGGCCTTGCGGCCGTCGGTGGCGCCGTTGAGGAGGCGGACCACCTCGACCGCCTCGTCGCCCTCGAGGACCAGGGAGACCAGCGGCCCGCTGGTCACGAAGTCGCGCAGCGGCGGGTAGAAGTCCTTCGCGACGTGCTCGGCGTAGTGCTGGTCGGCGAGGGTGGCGTCGATGTGCCGATGCTCCAGCGCCACGATCCGCAGCCCCTTGGCCTCGAAGCGGGCCAGGATCTCCCCCACCAGCCCGCGGCGGACGGTGTCGGGCTTGAGCAGGACCAGCGTGCGTGACATGGGTCAGACCCTATCGACGGGTCAGGGCGTGGCTCCCCATGGGCGGTGGATGCCGGCGTCGTCCACGCGCGCGCTGGCCAGGCGCCGGCACGCACGCAGACTGGGAGTCTTCGAAGGGTCGGCAACGCCGCCAGCGCGTGATGTGGGCGGCGTCCGGCGCCGCCGAGAATGGAGAGCCACGCCCTACGGTTGGAGCTGCGCGGCCCGGCGGCGCACGTCCTGCGGCACCGGTTCGGCGGTCTCCGGGTCGGTCTCGACCTCGCCGGAGACGATCCGCAGCGGGACCACGCCGGCCCAGGTGCCGGCCTCGACGTCCTCGGGCTCGTCCTCGACGCCGCCGGTGCGGGTCTTGAGCGACGCCTCGTGCAGGGGTACGGCGAGCATCGCGGTGGCGGCCAGCTCCTTGCGGGTGTTCGGGCGCAGGGTCGCGGCCCGGCCGGGGACGACGTGGTCGACGGTGAGCTCCATCGCGCGGGCGCGCTCGGCCTCGTCCTCCACCAGGCGGGCCCGGCCGATCACGACGGCGCAGCGGTAGTTCATCGAGTGGTTGAACGCCGACCGGGCCAGCACCAGCCCGTCGAGGGCGGTGACCGTGACGCACACGTCGCCGCCGGGCGCGCGGCGCATCCAGCCGGCCCCGACCGAGCCGTGCACGTAGAGCGTGCCGCCCTCGTCGGGTCCGTCGGGGTCGGCCGCGAAGGCGACGGGGACCACGACCGGGTGGCCGCCGGCGACGACGCCGATGTGGGCGATGATCGCCTCGTCGAGCAGCGCCATCAGCTCGGCGCGGTCATTGCGGGCGCGCTCCTTCTCCCGGGTCAGCCGGGTGCGGGCGGTCGGGGACAGGTCGGTCACGGCTCGTCCTCGCCCCTCGGTGCCGCGTCCAGCGCCGCGTACGCCGCGGCCCGCTCGCGCTCGATCTTGCGGCCGAGCAGGTACGCGGTCGCCCACAGCAGCGCGAACACGCCACCGAGGAAGAACATGACGCCGCACCACGAAGCCGAGCGCCACCGCGGCGACCTGGATCAGCCAACCGAGGCCGTAGGCCCACTCGTGGCGCAGCAGACCCGCCGTCAGCAGGCAGAGCACGGCCAGCCCGAGCCCGATCATGAGTGCCAGGGGCACGTCGACGTCGGCGATCGTGATGAGCACCGGCGTGGTGAGGCCGAGGGTGATCGCCTCGAGGCTGAGGGTCGCGGCGCACATGCCGCGCCGGGGCGAGCGGCCGCGCTCGGCCTGGTCGGACGCGCTCACGCGCGCCGCCGCAGCATCGCGCGCGCCTCGCCGACCGTGACCACCGAGCCGGTGACGAGCACGCCGCCGGAGCCGATCGAGGCGCTGCCCCCGGCCTCGGCCAGCCCGGCCGCGAGGTCGATCGCGTCGGCGAGGCGCGGCTCGACCGTGACCCGGTCCTCGCCGAACACCTCGACCGCGACCTCGGCCAGCTCGGCGGCGGGCAGCGCGCGCTCGGTGGAGTTCTGGGTGACCACGACGTGCTCGAGGTGCGGCTCGAACGCGGCGAGCAGCCCCTCGGCGTCCTTGTCGCCCATCACCCCGATCACGCCGATGAGCGGGTCGAGCGTGAAGGAGTCCTCGAGGGCAGCCGCGACGGCCTCGGCGCCGTGCGGGTTGTGGGCCGCGTCGAGCACGATGGTCGGTCCGGTGCGGACGATCTCCAGCCTGCCCGGCGAGGTGACCTGCGCGAACGCCGCGCGTACGAGCTCGTCGTCCAGCGGCTCGGTCGCGCCCAGGAAGGCCTCCACCGCGGCGAGCGCCACCACGGCGTTCTCGGCCTGGTGCGCGCCGTACAGCGGGAGGAACACCTCGTCGTACTGGCCGCGCAGCCCGCGCAGCGAGACCACCTGGCCGCCGACCGCGGGCACGCGGGAGAGCACGCCGAAGTCCGTGCCGGCCCGGGCCACGCTGGCGCCGACCTCGGCGATCCGCTCCTGCAGCACCGCGTCGACCTCGGGCGTCTGCTCCGCGAGCACCGCGACCGCGCCGGGCTTGATGATGCCGGCCTTCTCGACCGCGATCACGGCCGGCGAGCTCCCGAGGTAGCGCGCGTGGTCGACCGCGATCGGCAGCACCACCGCCACCGCACCGTCGGCGACGTTGGTGGCGTCCCACGAGCCGCCCATCCCGACCTCCACCACGGCGACGTCGACCGGTGCCTCGGCGAACTTGGCGTAGGCCATCGCCACGACGGTCTCGAAGAACGACAGCGGGTGCTCCTGGTCGGCGTCGACGATCGCGAGGTACGGCGCGACGTCGTTGAAGGCCGCCACGAACTCCTCGTCGCCCAGCGGCTCGCCGTCCACCGAGATCCGCTCGCTCATCTTCTCGACGTGCGGGCTGGTGAACCGGCCGGTGCGCAGCTCCAGCGCCCGCAGCAGCGTGTCGATCATCCGGCTCGTCGACGTCTTGCCGTTGGTGCCGGTGAGGTGGATGACCGGGTACGCCGACTGCGGGTCGCCGAGCACGTCGAGCAGGGCGGTGATCCGGTCGAGCGTCGGGTCGAGCTTGGTCTCCGGCCAGCGCGAGAGCAGTGCGTCCTCGGCCTCCTCGAAGGTCTGGGCGAGGCGGGGCACGGCGGCGTCGGTGGGCAGGTTCTCCATGGCGGTCCCAGCGTAGGGCCCGGGGTTTCGAGACGGTCGCAGCGCGACCTCCTCAACCACCGGGCGCGTCTCGAGACCCGGGAGCCGCACTCGTGACAAGGAATAGAACACGTTCTAGGTTGTCCGCCATGAAGACCAGAGCCGCCGTCGTCGAGGGCCAGGGCCAGCCGTTCACCATCGCCGAGGTCGAGCTCGACGAGCCCCGCGAGGACGAGGTGCTGGTGCGGATGGTGGCCACCGGCATCTGCCACACCGACATCACGATGGGCCACTTCCTGCCGCCCGAGATGTTCCCCAACGTCTTCGGCCACGAAGGCGCCGGCGTCGTCGAGGCCGTCGGCTCGCAGGTGCGGGGCCTCGAGCCGGGCGACCACGTGGTGATGAGCTTCCGCTCCTGCCGCAGCTGCGCCACGTGCCAGGCCGGACTGGTGGGCTACTGCGACCAGACCCTGCTGCTCAACTACATGGGCATGCGCATGGACGGCTCGACCTCGCTCAAGCGCGGCGACCAGCAGGTCTTCGGCAACTTCTTCGGGCAGTCGAGCCTGGCCGCGCACGCGCTGGCGTACGCCGACAACTGCGTGAAGGTCGACCCCGGGCTCGACCTCACCCTGCTCGCGCCGTACGGCTGCGGCTTCCAGACCGGCGCCGGCACCGTGCTCAACGTGCTGCGCCCGCGCCGCGAGGACAGCCTCGTCGTGTACGGCGTGGGCGCGGTCGGCCTGGCCGCCCTCGCCGCGGCCGCGGCGGAGCGGGTGGAGTCGGTCGTCGCCGTCGACCCGCTGGCCAGCAGGCGCGAGGTGGCCGCGCGGTTCGGCGCCACCACCGTCGACCCCACCGAGGTCGAGGGCGTGGTCGAGCGGGTCAAGGAGCTGACCGGCGGCGGCGCGCGGTACGCGATCGACACCACGGCGATCCCCGCGGTGGTCAAGCAGGCCCAGCAGTCGCTCGCGGTGCGCGGCACGCTGGTGGCGCTCGGCCTCGGCGCCGAGGAGTACGCCATCGACGCCATCGACCTCCTCCAGGGCGGCAAGACCGTGATGGCCTCGATCGAGGGCGACTCCGACCCGCAGGAGATGGTGCCGCGGCTGCTCGCGATGCGCGCGGCGGGCACCTTCCCGATGGACGACCTGGTGACGACCTACCCGGCCGACGAGGTCAACCGGGCGGTCGAGGACGTGACGAGCGGCGCGGTCGTCAAGCCCGTGCTGGTGTGGTGATCACCAGGTTCGCCATGTCCACGACCGGCACGTAGCCGATCGCCGCGTAGATCTTGTTCGACGTGGGGTTGGCCAGGTCGGTGAACAGGCAGACCTGCGACCCGGTGTCGCGCAGCAGCCTCGAGACGTGCGCGGTCAGGGTGCTGGCGTACCCGCGCCCGCGGTGGCTCCCCGGCGTGTAGACCGGCCCCACCCGCGCCACCCCGAAGCTCGGCGCGTTGAACCCGACCAGGCTGACCGGCACACCGAGCCCGTCCTCCCAGAGCCAGATCCGGCCCTCGGCGATCCGGGCGCCGACGTCGGCCGTGTCGAACTCCTCTCCCCCGCGGTCGGGCTCGAGCCGGCCCGCCTGCGCGGCGGCGTCGGCGTGGAAGGCCCGGAACCAGGCGAGCGCGAGGTCGGCGTCGGCCGGCACCGCCACCCGCGCCCGCCCGTCCGGGGCGACCGCGGGCTCGACGAGCCGTTGGAGCACGTGCAGCCGCATGTGCTCGTGGACCCGGGCCTGGCGTCCGGTCCGACGGGCCAGCTCGCTGGCCAGCACCTCGGTGGCCGGCAGCGCGCCGTTCAGCCCGCTGACCTCCTCGCCCCGCTCGACCAGCGCCGCGGCCAGCTCGCGGGCCGCGGTCTCGGGCATCGGCAGGACGTAGAGCGGGTACGGCGCGAACGGCGCGGTGCGCATCGCCAGCCCGACCGGCTCCCCGGTGCGTCCGTCCGCCACGGTCAGCCACCAGCGCGGGTGCTCCGGGGCGGCCCGGCCGGCCTCGTCCTCCTCGACGGCCCGGGCGGTCGCGGTGGCGACGACGGTGGACAGCACCGGGTCCGCCTCCAGCAGCCCGCCGGAGCGGAGCAGGAACGCGTTCGGGTCCTCGGTGAACTCCAGCGCGAACCTCACCGGAGCGACGCTAGCGGCCCCTTCCGGGCCGACGGCGCGCCGGGGGTGGATCGGCATCGGCGCAGGTCGGGGCGGTGTCCCGTTTTCGGGCCAGGTGCCCGCACACCTAGGATTTCCTCATGAGCGAGCACCCGCAGCAGCAGGCACCGGAGACGTCGACGGCCCCGCGCGCCGTCGCCGTACCCGAGAAGCCTGCGCTCGAGGGGCTCGAGGAGAAGTGGGTGGCCCGGTGGCGGGAGGACCAGACCTACGCCTTCGACCGCACCCAGCCGCGCGAGAACGTCTACTCGATCGACACGCCCGCCGCCCACCGTGAGCGGGTCCCTGCACGTCGGGCACGTCTTCTCCTACACCCACACCGACCTCATCGCGCGGTTCCAGCGGATGCGCGGCAAGGCCGTGTTCTACCCCATGGGCTGGGACGACAACGGCCTGCCGACCGAGCGCCGCGTGCAGAACTACTACGGCGTCCGCTGCGACCCGTCGCTGCCGTACCAGGAGGACTTCACCCCGCCGGAGAAGCCCGACCCCAAGCGTCAGGTCCCGATCAGCCGGCCCAACTTCGTCGACCTCTGCGAGGAGCTGGTCGAGGAGGACGAGAAGGTCTACGAGTCGCTCTGGCGCACCCTCGGCCTCTCGGTCGACTGGTCGCACGGCTACACCACCGCGGGCAGCCACGCCCGGCAGGTCAGCCAGCGCGCCTTCCTGCGCAACTTCGCGCGCGGTGAGGCCTACCTGGCCGAGGCACCGACGGTCTGGGACGTCACCGACCGCACCGCGGTGGCGCAGGCCGAGATCGAGGCCCGCGAGTACCCCGGCGCCTACCACCGGGTCGCCTACCACCGCCCCGACGGCGACGCCGGTGCACGTCGAGACGACCCGCCCCGAGCTGATCCCCTGCGTCGGTCGCGCTGATCGCGCACCCGGACGACGAGCGCTACCAGTCGCTGGTCGGGTCCTCCGTCTCCTCACCGGTCTTCGGCGTCGAGATCCCGGTGGTCGCCCACCACCTCGCCGAGATGGACAAGGGCGCCGGCATCGCCATGTGCTGCACCTTCGGTGACCTCACCGACGTCCTGTGGTGGCGCGAGCTGGACCTGCCGGTCCGCACCGTCATCGGCCGCGACGGCCGGCTGGCCCGGGAGACGCCGCGACTGGCTCGGCAGCGAGCAGGCCTCGGCGGCGTACGAGCGGCTGGCCGGCAAGACCGTCTTCTCCGCCCGCGAGGAGATGGTCGCGATGCTGCGCGAGACCGGCGACCTCGACGGCGAGCCGAAGCCGACCACCCGGATGGCCAACTTCTACGAGCGGGGCGACAAGCCGCTCGAGATCGTCGCCACCCGCCAGTGGTACATCCGCAACGGCGGCCGCGACGAGGACGTCCGCGCCGAGATGCTCGAGCACGGCGCCGAGATCACCTGGCTGCCGACGCACATGAAGGTCCGTTACGACAACTGGGTCTCGGGGCTGACCGGCGACTGGCTGATCTCGCGGCAGCGCTTCTTCGGCATCCCGTTCCCGGTCTGGTACCCCCTCGACGAGCGACGGCGAGCCCGACTACGCCCACCCGCTCCTGCCCACCGAGGCCGAGCTGCCGGTCGACCCGTCGACCGACGCCCCGCGCGGCTACGGCGAGGACCAGCGCGGGAAGCCCCACGGCTTCCTCGGCGACCCCGACGTGATGGACACCTGGGCGACGTCCTCGCTCACCCCGCAGATCGCCGGCGGCTGGACCGTCGACGACGACCTGTTCCAGCGGGTCTTCCCGATGGACCTGTGCACCCAGGCCCACGAGATCATCCGCACCTGGCTGTTCTCGCGCGTGGTCCGGGCGCACTACGAGAACCACGCGACGCCCTGGACGCACGCGATGCTGTCGGGCTGGATCCTCGACCCCGACCGCAAGAAGATGTCCAAGTCCAAGGGCAACGTGGTCGTCCCGACCGAGATCCTGGACAAGTACGGCGCCGACGCGGTCCGCTGGCGCGCGGCCGCCGTGCGACCGGGCATGGACTCGCCGTTCGACGAGACCCAGATGAAGGTCGGCCGTCGGCTGGCGATGAAGGTGCTCAACGCCTCGAAGTTCGTCCTCGGCGGCGTCGGCGCCACCGAGCTCAACGCCTTCGAGGTCTCCGAGCCGGTCGACTGTGCGCTGCTGGGCCGGCTGGCCGTGGTGGTCACCCAGGCCACCGAGGCGTTCGAGGCCTACGACTACACCTCCGCCCTCGAGGTGACCGAGCGGTTCTTCTGGGAGTTCTGCGACGACTACCTCGAGCTGGTCAAGGAGCGCGCGTACGACGCCGAGGGCGGGACCGCGACCGCCTCGGCCCGGGCCACGCTCGCGCTCGCGCTCGAGGTCCAGCTCCGGCTGCTGGCGCCGTTCCTGCCCTACGTCACCGAAGAGGTGTGGTCGTGGTGGCGCGAGGGCTCGATCCACGTGCGCCCCCTGGCCCACCGAGACCGACCTGGGCGCGGCGGCCGCCGCCGACCCGTCGACGATCGACGCGGTCGCCGCGGCGCTGATCGGCATCCGGGGCGCGAAGTCGCAGGCGAAGGTGTCGATGCGCCACGAGCTCACCAAGGTCAAGATCACCGGCCCGGAGGCGATGGTCCGGGCGGCCGAGCTGGCCGCCGACGACCTGCGCAACACCGGTCGCATCACCGGCAAGCTCAAGTTCTCGGTGGACGAGGGCGCCACCGAGCTCTCGGTCGACGCCGAGCTGGCGCCGGTCGACGCGCCGTAGGGGTCGGTCCCGCGGCGGTCACCCACCGCGAGATCTACGTGGTTACCCGTACGTGGCCGGCGCCCGTCCGGAGCAACCTCGTCGGTGAACAGAACACCACCGACGAAGGAGGCTGACATGCCGCTGTTCATGGATGTCCACGAGAAGGTCGAGGGGCTGACCGCCGAGGCCGTGGGCAACGCCCACAAGGCCGACCTCGAGACGCAGGGCGCCTACGGCGTGGACTACAAGCAGTACTGGTTCGACGAGGCCACGGGCAAGGTCTTCTGCCTCGTCGAGGCCCCGGACGCCGAGTCGGCGATCCGCGTGCACCGCGAGGCGCACGGGCTGGTCGCCGACCAGCTGGTGCAGGTGCAGGAAGGCCACTGACCGCACCGACGAGCGGACTGCCGCCGGCCCCCGTCGCGGACCATACTGATCTGCCATGACGTCCGCGGCGCAGGCCGGCGGCCGCTCGGCCGCCCGCTCGGCCAGCCGCAGGCTGGTCGGGCGCGAGGACGCGCTGGCCCGACTCGAGGCGCTGCTCGACGCGGCGGTCGCCGACGAGCGGCTGACGGCTGCCCTGCTCGAGGGGCCGGCCGGCATCGGCAAGACCCGCGTCGTCCGCGAGCTCACCACCCGACTGGCGGACCGGGACGTGGACGTGCTCGTGGGGCACTGCGTGGCCCAGGGCGCCCTGACGCTGCCGTACGCGCCCCTGGTCGAGGCCATCTCCGCGCTCGTCCGGCGCGACGGCGTGCTCGCCGTACGCCGGGAGGCCGGGCCGGCCGCGGTCGAGCTCGGCCGGCTGGTGCCGGCGCTGCTCGAGCCCGGCGAGGAGCCCGCGCCCCTCACCCACGGGTCGAGCCGGCTGCTCCAGGCCCTCTCCACCCTGCTGCAGCGGCGCAGCGCCGTGCGGCCGCTCGTGCTGGTCGTCGAGGACGTGCACTGGTCGGACACCTCGACCCGCGAGCTGCTCGCGGCGCTCGCCCGCCAGCAGCCCGGCGCGATCCTGCTGCTGCTCACGCTGCGCTCCGACGAGTCGCCGGCGCCGACCGGCCTGGCCCGGTACGTCGCCGAGCTCGCGCGCAGCGGCGAGCAGCGGGTCCGGCTCGACCCGCTCACCCGCGACCAGCAGGCGCTGCAGATCAGCGACATCCTCGGGCTGCCGCCCCGCCGCGAGCTGCTCGACGACATCTACACCCGCGCAGAGGGCAACCCCTTCTTCGCCGAGGAGCTCCTCGCCCTCGGCTCGGAGCCGGGTGAGCTCCCGAGCACGATCCGCGACCTGCTGCTGGCCCGGCTCGAGGCGCTCAAGCCGGCCACCCGCCAGCTGCTGCGCACCGCGAGCCTGGCCGGGCGGGTGGTGCCGTACCGCCTCCTCGAGGCCGTCGTCGACGTCAAGGGCGACCGGCTCGAGTCCGCGCTCCGCGACGCCGTGGGCGCCCACGTCCTGCAGACCGAGGGCGACGCGCTGGTCTTCCGGCACGCGCTGCTCCAGGAGGCCATCGCCGCGAGCATGCTGCCCGGTGAGACCGCCCGCGCGCACCGCCGGCTGGCCGAGACCCTGACCGCGTCGCCCGAGCTGGCCGGCCGCGGGACCGTCGGCGTGGCCGGGCGGATCGCCCGACACTGGGACGCCGCCGGGGAGCCCGAGCAGGCCCTGGTGTGGTCGGTGACGGCCGGCCGGGAGGCGAGCGACGCGCTGGCGTTCGTCGAGTCGCTGAGCCACTACGAGCGGGCCCTGGAGCTGCTCGACTCGGTCCCCGGCGGCGAGCGGGTGCTCGACGTACCCCGCCCGCGGCTGCTGCGGTGGGCGGCCGAGGTCGCCCACCTGGCCGCGCACCCGCTGCTGGCCACCCGCCTCGTGCGCGAGGCCATCGAGTGCGCGGACCCGGACGACGCCACGCTGCGCGGCTGGCTGCACGAGCGGCTGGGCCGCTACCTCTGGATGGCCGGCGACGGCCACGGGTCGCTGGCCGCCTACGAGCAGGCGGTGGTCCTGGTCCCGGAGCAGCCCCCGACCCGCGCCCGGGCCGCGGTGCTGAGCGGCCTCTCCCAGATCCTCATGCTGGCCGACCGGTACGCCGAGTCCGAGGACCGTGCGCGGCAGGCCATCGAGGTCGCGCGCCAGGTCCCGGACGGCCGGTCCATCGAGGGGCACGCCCGCTGCAACCTCGGCGTCGACCTGGCCCTCCTCGGCCGCGTCGACGAGGGGATCGCGGAGCTCCGGCGGGCCATCGTGATCGCGGACGAGGAGCTCGACGACGTCGACGAGAACGCCCGCGCGCTCGTCAACCTCGGCAGCGTGCTGATGATCGCCGGTCGGATCGCCGAGGCCGCCGACGTCGCCCTCGAGAGCGTCCGGGTCGGTGACGAGCTCGGGCTGCGCCGGCGCAAGGGGGTCTGGTGCCGCTGCGACGCGGCGCAGATGCTGACCCTGCTCGGGCGGGTGGACGAGGCCGAGCACCTGGTGAGCGAGGCCCGCGAGCTCGACCCACAAGGAGTGGACAGCATCCGCGTCGACCTGACCGCCGGCGAGCTGCTGCTGCGCCGGGGTGCGCTGGAGCAGGCGCAGGCCTGCCTCGAGCGCGCCCGGACCGAGGGCGACAAGCTGCTCGACCCCCAGCTCCTGGGCCCGCTCTACACCGGCCTGGCCGAGTGCCTCAGCGCGCAGGGGGACGCCGCCGCGGCGTACGCCCTGGTCGGTGAGGGCCTGACCCGGCTCCCCGAGCGGTGGCACCCGTTCTTCGAGGTCCCGCTCCTGACCGCCGGGATCGCTGCGGCGATGGCCCAGGACCCGCCGCGGCGGGAGGAGGCCGAGACGCTGCTCGCGCGCGCCGAGGCCTCCGCCGACTCGATCCCCTGGCGGCCGCCGCACGTCGAGGCCGGCCTCCGCGCCGCCGCGGCCGAGCTCTCCGGTTCGGCCGCGGACTGGGCCGCCGCCGCCGCGCTGCACGACGCGCTGGAGGACCCCTACCGCTCGGCCGAGTACCGGATCCGTGAGGCCCGGGCGCTGCTGGCCGACGGCGACCGCGACGCCGCGGCCGACCGGCTCGCCAGCGCCGTCCAGGACGCCACCCGCGCCGGCGCCGAGCACCTCCTCGCGCTCGTCGCGGACCTCGGCCGCCGCTCCCGGCTCCGCGTCCTGGCCGCCGTACCGGACGACGTCAACCCGTACCGCCTCACCCGCCGCGAGCTCGACGTCCTCGGGCTCGTCGCCGAGGGCCTCACCGACCGCGCCATCGGCGCCCGGCTCTACATCAGCCACCGCACCGTCGAGCGGCACGTCTCCAACCTGCTCGCCAAGCTCGACGCCGGCCGCCGCTCCGAGCTGGTGGCCACCGCGCACCGAGAGCGGCTGCTCGGCGACTGAGCCTATTCGTCTGCGCTTTCACCGCCATTTCCAGGCTCAGCCACGCAGACGAATCGGGGCTGTGGACGGCCCGCTCGCGAGACGGTGGCGCTCGGGCAGGCTCGGGGCGTGAGTGCCCTCCCCGCCGACGATTCGTCTGTCGACCTCAGCCTCGAAAAGGCGGTCGGACCGCAGACGAATCGGGCGGCGCGGGTGGCCCGGATCGCGTCGCTCGCGGCCGCGCAGGAGCAGGTCGTGGCCCGGTCCCAGCTCAAGGAGCTCGGCTGGAGCGACAACCAGATCGACCACGAGATCAGGTACGACCGCTGGCACGCGCCCACGACCGGCGTCGTGGCGCTCCAGAACGCTCCCCTGACCCACGACCAGAGGCTGTGGCTCGGCGTCCTGCACGCAGGCGACGGCGCGGTGCTCACCCACCTCACCGCCTGCCGGCGCGCCGGGCTGGAGTGGAGGGGCGATGACGACACCATCGACGTGCTGACCCCCAAGGGAGACCTGGTCGAGCCGCTCGACGGCTTCTTCTTCCACCAGACCCGCCGGCCCTACCGACATTGGCTGCGCCCGGTCTCGCCCGGTCCCCCACGGCTGCCGATCGAGCACGCGGCCCTGCTCACGGCCGAACGGGACCGATTCGTACGCCGCGCGATCGGCCTGCTCGCGGCGTGTGTCCAGCAGCGGCTGACCACGGCGGAACGGCTCCTCGCCACCAAGCCCGGGATCCGCAAGCTCCGCAACGGCGCGGTCTTCGAGCTCGCGCTGGGGGACATCGACGGCGGCGCACAGTCGTTCGCGGAGATCGAGGTCGGCGTCCTCTGCCAGCGCGCCGGGCTGGCGGCGCCCGTCCGCCAGGCGGTGCGGACCGACACCGACGGCCGGCGTCGGTACCTCGACTGCGAGTGGGAGCTGCCCGACGGCCGGGTGGTGATCCTGGAGGTCGACGGCTCCTTCCACCTGCGCGTGGGCAACTGGTGGCGCGACATGAAGCGCGAGCGATCGGTCGTGCTGAGTCGCAGCACCGTGCTGCGCTGTGCCTCCATCGAGCTGCGCCTGGAGCCCTGGGAGGTCATGGCCGACCTGCGACGCGCCGGAGTCCCGGCCATGCCGCTGATCCCGTGAGCGATTCGTCCGTGCCGTGACCGCCTGTTCCAGGCTCAGCCAGGCGGACGAGGCGGCTAGGCCGACTTCTTCTTCTTCGCCTCGGACTCGCGCGGGACGAGGGTGGGGGCGACGTCGTCGAGGACGACCTCACGGGTCACCACGACCTTGGCGACGTCGCCACGGGAGGGGACGTCGTACATCACGTGGAGGAGGACCTCCTCGATGATGGCGCGCAGGCCGCGGGCGCCGGTGCCGCGCTCCATGGCCTTGTCGGCGATCGCCTCGATGGCGTCGGCGGTGAACTCGAGCTCGACGCCGTCGAGCTCGAAGAGCTTCTGGTACTGCTTGACCAGCGCGTTGCGCGGCTCGGTGAGGATCTGGACGAGCGCCTCCTGGTCCAGCTTGGAGACCGAGGCGATCAGCGGCAGCCGGCCGATGAACTCGGGGATCAGGCCGAACTTGGTGAGGTCCTCGGGCCGGACCTGGGCGAGCAGGTCGTCGGCGTCGCGCTCCTCCTTGCCGCGGACCTCCGCGGTGAAGCCGAGCGTCTTCTTGCCGACCCGCTGCTCGATGATGTGCTCGAGCCCGGCGAAGGCACCACCCACCACGAAGAGGATGTTGGTGGTGTCGATCTGGATGAACTCCTGGTGGGGGTGCTTGCGGCCCCCCTGCGGCGGCACCGAGGCGGTGGTGCCCTCGATGATCTTGAGCAGCGCCTGCTGGACGCCCTCGCCGGAGACGTCGCGCGTGATCGAGGGGTTCTCCGCCTTGCGGGCCACCTTGTCGATCTCGTCGATGTAGATGATCCCGGTCTCGGCCTTCTTGACGTCGTAGTCGGCGGCCTGGATCAGCTTCAGGAGGATGTTCTCGACGTCCTCACCGACGTACCCGGCCTCGGTGAGCGCGGTCGCGTCGGCGATGGCGAAGGGGACGTTGAGCATCCGGGCCAGGGTCTGGGCGAGGTAGGTCTTGCCGCAGCCCGTGGGGCCGATGACGAGGATGTTGGACTTCGCGACCTCGACGACCTCCTCCTTGGAGTGCCGTCCCCCGGCGGGCTGGATGCCGGCCTGGACCCGCTTGTAGTGGTTGTAGACCGCCACCGCGAGCGACTTCTTGGCCTGCTCCTGGCCGATCACGTAGGAGTTGAGGAACTCGAAGATCTCCCGCGGCTTGGGCAGCTCGTCGAGGCTGACCTCGGTGCCCTCGCTGAGCTCTTCCTCGATGATCTCGTTGCAGAGGTCGATGCACTCGTCGCAGATGTAGACGCCGGGTCCGGCGATGAGCTTCTTGACCTGCTTCTGGCTCTTCCCGCAGAAGGAGCACTTCAACAGGTCGCCACCGTCACCGATGCGTGCCACGGTGTTCCTCCTCATCCACGTGGTGCGTCCCGAACGGTACCCCGTCCCTCGCCCGTTCGTGGCGAGACACGGGGCCGCGTGTCAGCCGGCAGTGAGTGCCGGTGCCCCCTTGCGCGACTCGATCACGGCGTCGATCAGGCCGTAGTCGACGGCCTCCTCGGCGGTGAGGATCTTGTCGCGCTCGATGTCCCGGCTGACCTGCTCGATCGAACGACCGCTGTGGTCGGAGATCATCTTCTCGAGCAGCTCGCGCATCCGCAGGATCTCGTTGGCCTGGATCTCGATGTCGGAGGTCTGGCCGAACGTGCCCTCGGTGTAGGGCTGGTGGATCAGGATCCGGCTGTTGGGCAGCGCCAGCCGCTTGCCGGGGGCGCCGGCCGCGAGCAGGATCGCCGCCGCGGAGGCCGCCTGCCCGATGCACACGGTCTGCACGTCGGACTTGATGAAGTTCATGGTGTCGTAGATCGCGGTCAGCGCCGTGAACGACCCACCGGGGCTGTTGATGTAGATCTGGATGTCCTGGTCGGGGTTCATCGACTCCAGGCACATCAGCTGGGCGATCACGGCGTTCGCGACGTCGTCGGAGATCGGGGTGCCGAGGTAGATGATGCGGTCCTCGAACAGCTTGCCGTAGGGGTCGATCCTGCGGAAGCCGTACGACGTCCGCTCCTCCCACTGCGGGATGTAGTAGTTCATCGACGGGCTCAGGTCGTTCATGTCGGGGTCAGTCCTTCTGCCGCGCGGGGCGGCCGTCGTCAGCAGCTTCGCGGGCACTGGTGACCACCTGGTCGACGAGGCCGTACTCCTTGGCCTGGTCGGCGGTGAACCAGCGGTCGCGGTCGGCGTCCTGCTCGATCTGTTCGACCGTCTGGCCCGTGTGCTGAGCGATCAGCTCCAGCAGGACCTTCTTGATGTGCAGGGACTGCTGGGCCTGGATCTTGATGTCGGACGCGGAGCCGCCCATGCCCGAGGAGGGCTGGTGCATCATGATCCGCGAGTGGGGCAGCGCGTAGCGCTTGCCCTTGGTGCCGGCGCAGAGCAGGAACTGCCCCATCGACGCGGCGAGCCCCATGCCGACGGTGGCCACGTCGTTGGGGATGTAGTTCATGGTGTCGTAGATCGCCATGCCGGCGTCGACCGAGCCACCCGGGCTGTTGATGTGCAGGAAGATGTCCGCCTCGGGGTCCTCGGCCGAGAGCAGCAGCAGCTGCGCGCAGATCGCGTTGGCGTTCTGGTCGCGCACCTCGGAGCCGAGGAAGACGATCCGCTCCCGCAGCAGGCGCTGGTAGATGTGGTCGTCGAGGACGGCGATACCGGCGCCACCGCCGGCCGACGGGGCGGAAGTCTGAGCAGTCACGAGCCCGACCATAGCCGGGGTGAGGGCCAGTTCCACGGCGTGTCCCGCCTTGTTCGCTCTGGGCAGATGAAACCCGGGGTCACGAGCCCTCGACCGCCCGCTTGAGCCGGGCGGCCGAGACGGCCATGCCCTTCTCGAGCTCGTCGGCGTGGCCGTCGACGCCGCCCAGGAACGCCCGGGCGAAGGCGCAGCTCAGCCCGGTCAGCCGGCGCGGCACCGGCCGGCGGTGCACGACGCGGGTCCCGGAGCCCTCCGGCGTGAGCTCCCAGATCCAGCGGGCGCCGCTGGACCGCGTGTCCCACGCCACGGCGTGCCCCGGGTCGACGTCGGCGACCACGCTCCGGGTCGGCCAGAGCACCGCCTTGCGCCGGTTGACGCCGAGGTACCACTGCCCCGGCCGCAGGCCGCCGGGCTTGAGCGGCACCATCCGGACCAGCTCGGGCGAGAGCTCCGGCATCCGTCGTAGGTCGCCCAGCACCGCCCAGACCGCCTCCGGCGGGGCGTCGATCGTCGTCTCGGCCCGCAGCTCGCGGCCCGCGCCCGCCACGCCGTCGGTCATGCGAGCCACTGTTGCAGAGCGCGGTGCACCTCGGGGTGGTTGAGCAGCCCGAAGTGGCCGGTGCGGCCGAGGTGGAGCACGTCGGCGTCCGGGAACAGCGTCCGGCCCCGCTCCCGGCCGTACGCCGAGCGCGGCCGGACCAGCAGGTCCCCCACGACGTGGCCGACGGGGTGCCGCTGGCTGCGGGTCAGCGTGGCGGCGACGAGGTGGTAGCGGGCGTGCGGCAGCGGCGGCACGTCCTCGGCGAGGCCGTGGACGAGGTCGTGCACGCCGCGCGAGCGCCAGTCGAGGATCCGGCCGAAGGCCGCGGTCTCCTCGAACATCGACAACCCCCGGCTGCCGTGGCCGATGCCCCATGCGATCGGCGCGCCCAGGTGGGGGGTGCCGAGGGTGACCACGTCGGTGACCAGGCTGGTCCACGGCGCCTCCAGGTCACTGACCACGGCACCGGCCGCGCGCACCACCAGCCCGCCCAGCGAGTGCCCGACCAGGGCGATCCGCGTGACCTCGACCGGCCACTCGTCGACCAGCCGCTGCAGCAGCCCCGCCAGCGCGGCGCCGTTCTCGCGCAACGGCAGGCCGGTGTTGGCCCGCAGCATCACGGGCGTCCACCCGCGCTCGGCCAGCATGGCGGCGTACGTCGTCCCGGTGCGATCCCGGTGCCGGTCCCAGTAGGACTCGTTCTCGCACAGCCCGTGCAGGAAGAGCACCAACCGCCCCGTCGCGTCCGGGAACGCCTGGGCCAGCGCCTCCTGCTCCGGTGCGACGTCCGCGCCGTGCCGGCGCACCGCCATCGGGATGGCCAGCTGCGGTCGCTCGCGGAGCAGCCGGTCCCCGATCAGCCCGTTCACCGCGGCGCTGACGAAGCGACCGTACGGGTCCGCCTCGAGCCGCGGCCCGACCCGGGTCGCGGCGACCCGGTCCAGCGCGCGACCGGCGCCGGCGAGACTCCCGGTGAGCCCGCGGTAGACGGCGCCGGCGATGCCGCGGTGGACGCGTCCCGCCGGTGTCCGGTCGAGCACGGCGAGGTGGGTGTCGCGCACGGTCCGGACGACCAGCTCGTCGCCGACCTGGGCCAGCAGTGAGAGCGCGTCGAGCACCGTGGGACCGGGGGTCGCGACCTGGGCCATGGCCCGAGCCTACGCATCAGTGAACGCATGTGCACTCACTGGGTGCCAGGCGCCTGCGCGGGCGTGTCGGCTGCCGGTCCCGGACGGGTGGTCGACCGTCCGGACGCCCCGTCAGATCTGCGGAATCCGTGGTCCTTCGACCCCTGAGGCGCCCGATGAGGTCAGCCGGGCTGCTTCTCCGAGTCGCCCTGCTCGTCGGTGGCCTCGTCCGCCGCCTCGTCAGCCGCCTCGTCGGTGCCCTCGTCGGTGGCCTCGTCAGGCGCCTCGTCGGCGGCGTCGTCGGCGGCGTCGTCGGCGGGCGCGTCCTCGTCGGCCGGCTCACCGATGGTGCCGTCGGGCTGGAGGTTCTTCAGCTCCACGTGGTTGCCGGACTCGTCGGTGACGGTCGCGGCCTCGACGATCTGCGCGAGCGCCTTGCCGCGCAGGATCTCCTGCACGAGCTCGGGGATGTGGTTGTGCTCGAACATGTGGTTCGCGAACTCCTGCGGGTCCTGGCCGGACTGCTGGGCGCGGCGGACCAGGTGCTGGGAGAGCTCGTTCTGGTCGACGCCGAACTCCTCCTTCTTCGCGATCGCGTCGAGCACGAACTGGGCGGCCACCGCGTCGCGGACCCGGCGGTCGAGGTCGGCCTCGAACTCCTCCTGGGTCTGGCCCTGCTCCTCGAGGTAGGCCTCCATCGTCATGCCGGAGTACACGAGCTGCTGCTCGATGGACTGGCGACGGGCGTTGAGCTCGTCGGTGACGATGGTCTCGGGCAGCGGCACCTCCATCTTGTCGAGCAGCGCCTCGAGGACGGCGTCGCGCGCGGCGGCGGCCTGCTCGAGCCGCTTGCCGCGGCTGAGGCGGTCGCGGACGTCGTCGTTCAGCTCGGCCACGGTGTCGAACTCCGAGGCCTCCTGGGCGAAGTCGTCGTCGAACTCGGGGAGCTCCTGCTCCTGGACCTGGGTGACCTTGACCTGCACCTCGACCTCCTGGCCGACCAGGTCGCCACCGACGAGCTCGGTCTGGAAGGTCTTCTCGTCGTCGACGCCCATGCCGACGAGCGCCTCGTCGAGGCCGTCGATCATGCCGCCGCGGCCGACCTGGTAGCTCATGCCGGTCAGCTCGGCGCCGTCCACGACCTCGCCCTCGCGGGTCGCGGTGAGGTCGATGACCACGAAGTCACCGTCGGCGGCGGGCCGCTCGACGTCGGAGAGCGTGGCGAACCGCTCGCGCAGCGCCTGCACCTGCTCCTCGACGTCCGCGTCGCTCACCTCGAGGTCGTCGACGGTGGCCGCGAGGCCGTCGTACGACGGCAGGGTGATCTCGGGCTTCACGTCCACCTCGGCGGTGAACTCCAGCCCCTCCTCACCGTGCTTGGTGACCTCGATCTCGGGCTGGGCCAGCGGCTCGAGGGAGTTGCTCTGCAGCGCCTCCATGTACTTCTCGGGAAGCACGTCGTTGATCGCCTGGTCGAGGACCGCCTCGCGACCGACCTGGCGGTCGATGACCGCCGGCGGCACCTTGCCGCGGCGGAAGCCCGGCACGTTGATCTGCTTGGCGATCTGCTTGTACGCCGCGTCGAGGCTCGGCTTGAGCTCCTCGAAGGGCACCTCGACGGTCAGCTTGGCCCGGGTCGGGCTCAAGGTCTCGACGGCGCTCTTCACAGCTTCTCCTTCTGGTGGTCCTGCAGTCTCATCTGGCTGGTGTCTCGTCGGGGCGACAGGACTCGAACCTGCGATCTCCTGCTCCCAAAGCAGGCGCGCTAGCCACTACGCTACGCCCCGCCAAACCAGGCCCCGGGCCGCTGATCGGCAACCCTGGACCAAGCTTGGAGCGGATGACGGGAATCGAACCCGCGTAGCCAGTTTGGAAGACTGGGGCTCTACCATTGAGCTACATCCGCGCGTCCACGAGGCGATGCCCGAGGACCCCGGAAATCTACCGGTCGGAGTGTCAGCTCCGCGAAACGACGACCATGGCGCGGTCGTCGTCGCGCGATCCGAGGGCGTCGACGAGCCGCCGGGCGGCCCCCTCGAAGCTGCCCCGGAGCAGGTGCTCGGCCTCGCCGAGCATCCGGTCGATGCCCAGGTCGATGTCGCGCCTGGGCTCCTCGACCATGCCGTCGGTGTAGAGCAGCAGGGCGTCGTGGTGGCCGACCCGGCCCGGGGCCACGGTGAAGACCGCCTGCGGCAGCAGCCCGAGGATCGGGCCCTCGCTGGGCAGCACCGACCACTTGCCGGTGCCGGCGTGCCGGAACGCGGCCGGCGGGTGGCCGGCGGTGCGGATCTCGAAGCGTCCGTCGCCGAGGTCGAGGGAGAGGTGGATCGCGGTGGCGAACCCCTCCTCCCACTCCTGGGCGAGCAGGTAGGTGTTGGCGGCCGGGAGGAACCGGTCGGGCGGCAGCGCCCCCAGCAGACCCCCGAAGGCGCCCGAGAGCAGCAGCGCGCGGGTCCCGGCCTCCTCGCCCTTGCCGGACACGTCGACCACGGCGAGCTCGAGCCGGCCGTCGCCGCGGCTGGCCACCACGAAGTCGCCGGCGAACGGCGTGCCACCGGCCGAGCGGAGCGCGGACTCGGCGTGCCAGCCCGCGGGGAGCTCGGGGATGCCGCCCTGCTGCAGGATCCGGTCGCGCAGGTCGACGAACATCGACTCACCCATGGCGCCGGCCACGCCCAGCCGGGACCGCCGCAGGGACGCAGCCAGCACGATCAGCAGCATCAGCACCTGGATGCCCACCGCGGCGTACGTGCGCCCGGAGAGCGTCTCCTGGGCGAACACGCAGATCACGAGCAGGACGAAGAGGTAGAGGACGAACCACGGCAGGTGCCGCGGGTTGAGCAGGAGGCTGCCGAGCAGGAGCGGGACCATCAGGCTGGTGAACGGCGTGCGGGCCGGTGCGAGCACCACCGCCACCACGATCGCCAGCGCCAGCAGCACCAGCACGACCAGCACCTTGGTGTCCGCGTAGGCGCCGCGGCGGGCGAACCTGCGCACCGTGTGCCGCGCCGGACGTACGTCGCCCGAGCGCGCGCGCGAGAGCTGGACGTCGGTCGTCATCAGCGTCTCCAGGTGCTCACGCGGGGGGTGGTCGCGCTCACTGTAGGGCCCTCGAACGGAATCGGGGTTGGCACCGTGCACACCAGTAGAGGTTGCGTCCCTGCAGGTCGCGGACCCGGACCGCGGACCCGCAGACCCGGCAGGGCTCACCCGCGCGGCGGTAGACGTAGGAGACCCGGCCGCCGTCGGCACGCTCGGCGTCGGTCAGGTGCTCGGGCCGGACCGTGCGGATGACCCCGGTCCGCACGCCGTCCGCCATCAGCTCCACGAGGTCCTCCCACATGGCTGTCCAGCGACTGCGGCGCAGACTGGTACCCGCTCGGAACGGGTCCACACGGTGTCGGAACAACAGCTCGGCGCGGTAGACGTTCCCGATGCCGGCCACCACGGACTGGTCCATCAGCAGCCCGGCGATCGGGGCCCGGCTGCGCGAGATCCGGTGCCAGGCCAGGTCGGGGTCGGCGTCCGACCGCAGCGGGTCCGGCCCGAGCCGGTCCACGAGCGCCGCCCGCTGCTCCGGCGTCTGCAGCTCGCAGGCGGTCGCGCCGCGCAGGTCGGCGTACGACGCGTGCTCGCCGGCGGCGTCGGCGGTGGCCAGCCGCAGCCGCACCTGGCCGACCGGCGCCGGGACCACCGTCGCCTCCCTGGTCACGTCGAAGCGGCCGTAGAGGCCGAGGTGCACGTGCACCAGGTCCTCGGACTCGAAGCGGAGCCACAGGTGCTTGCCCCACGAGTCCGCGCCGTCCAGCACCCGGCCGTCCAGGAGCGCGGCCGACTCCGCGAACCGGCCCTGCGGGCTGCTCACCCGCAGCGGCTGGCCGGCGAAGGCGTCGTCGAGCGCGGTGGCGAGGCGGTGGAGGGTGTGTCCCTCAGGCATCCGACCCCTCGACCGGCCCGCGGGCGGACTCGGGCAGCGCGGGCAGCTCGCGGGTGCGCTCGTAGTCGCCGATCTGGCCCAGCCGTCGGACGTGGCGCTCCTCCCCGCTGAACGGCGTGCTCAGGAAGACCTCGACGTAGCGGGTCATGTCGTCGATCGGGTGCATCCGGCCGCCGACCGAGACGACCTGGGCGTCGTTGTGCTCGCGGGCCAGGCTCGCGGTCTCCTCGGACCAGGCCAGGGCGCAGCGGATCCCCGGCACCTTGTTGGCGGCGATCTGCTCGCCGTTGCCGGAGCCGCCGATGACCACGCCCAGGCTGTCGAGGCCCTGCGTGCGGTCGAGGGCGACGCCCTCGGCGGCGCGCAGGCAGAAGACCGGGTAGTCGTCGAGCGCGTCGTACTGGAAGGGGCCGTGGTCGACCGGCTCGTAGCCGTGGTCAGTGAGCCAGCCGGCGAGGTGGGCCTTGAGGTCGAGCCCGGCATGGTCCGAGCCGAGGTGCACGCGCATGGCCGCCATCCTCTCAGTGGCTCCTGACGAAGCTGCAGGTGTGTCGGACCAGCTGTGCCGCCGCCGGGAAGACCGGGTGCCGCCAGAAGCCGTGCACCTGGCCGAGGTAGCGGGTCGCGGTGACCTGGCCGCCCTGGTCGGCGATCCGGGCCGCCAGCAGCTCGCCCTCGTCGCGCAGCGGGTCGTGCTCGGCCGTCGTGACCAGGGTCGGCGGCAGCGTGCCGAGCCGGTCGGAGAGCAGCGGCGCCAGGTCGGGGTGGGTCAGGTCGTCGTCGCCTCGGGCGTACTGCTGCCAGTACCACGCCGCCTCGCGGGGGTCGAAGCCCGCGGCGGCCCCGAGCGCGTACGACGCACCCGACGCGGTCGGGTCGAGGAACGGGTAGTGCAGCACGGCAGCCCGGAACCGCCCGGGGTGGCGGAGCGCCGCCACGAGCGCGAGGTTGCCGCCCGCGCTGTCGCCGTGGACGTACGTCGGCCCGGCGAGCCCGAGCCGCCCGGCCTCGCGGTCGAGCCAGCCGAGCGCGGTGTCGACGTCGTCGGGCGCGGCCGGGAACCGGTGCTCGGGGGCCAGCCGATAGTCGACGCTCAGCACGGCCAGGCCGAGCCGGTTCGCGAACCGGCGGCAGGCCCGGTCGTGGACCTCGACGTCGTGGAAGACGAAGCCGCCGCCGTGCAGGTGCACGACCAGGCCCGGGTCCGCCCCGTCCGGCCGGAACAGCCGGACCCGGACCCCGTCGGCGTCGTGGTCGGAGACGTCGGCGACGTCCTCCGGCTGCTCGAGCAGCGCCGCGGCGCGGTTGGCGTCGCGGGCCGCCGCGACGTCGTACCCGTCGGTCCAGACGGGGAGCTCGTCCGCGGCCGCCTCGACCCACGCGCGCGCCTCGGGGAACAGCACCATGCCCAGACGATAGAGAATCTCCGCGTGGCTGCCTTCGGCTGGATCGTGCTCGCCCTGGTGTTCCTCGACGAGCTGCTGGCGATGGCCGGGCTCGGGGTGTACGGCTGGTCCACGTCGCTCCCTTGGCTCATGGTGTGGCTGCTGCCGCTGCTCGGCATGCTCGCGTGGTTCCTGTTCGCCTCGCCCAAGGCCCGCTACGGCTCCGCCGTCGTGCGCCCGGTGGTCAAGGTGCTGGTCTTCGGCCTCGCCTCGGCCGGGCTGTGGGCGGCCGGCCACCACACCCTCGCCGTGGCACTGCTGGTCTTCTCGGTCGTCGTCAACGCGCTCGCGATACTGCCCGGCATCCGGGAGCTCGCGGCCGAGGGGCCCGCCGCCGCCGGGAGTCAGCCGAGGTAGCGGTCCAGCAGGCGGAGGAGGTCGACGAGCCCGGGCCCGGTCAGCGCGACTGCACGGCCAGCCGCGCGCTCAGCAGCACGAACGAGGTCGCGAACACCTTCCGGATCCGGGTGACCAGCCGGGGACGGGTGAGCACACGGTCGCGGAGCGCGCCCGCCGCGACGGCGTACGCCGCGAAGGTCACGAACGTCATGACCATGAACACCGCGGAGAGCGCCGCCATCCGGGCGAGCGTGCCGTCGCTGCCGGCGGGCACGAACTGCGGGAGGAAGGCGAAGAAGAACAGCGTGAGCTTGGGGTTGAGCAGGTTGGCGGTGATGCCGGTGCCGATCACCGACCGCACCGAGGCCGGCGAGGCCGCCGTGTCGACGTGCAGCGCTCCGGTGTCGCGCCAGGTCGACCACGCCATCCAGAGGAGGTAGGCGACGCCGGCGTACTTGATCGCCTGGAACGCCACCCCCGAGGCGTGCAGCACCGCTGCGAGGCCCGTGAGCGCCGCGACCGCGTGCGGGACGGTGCCGAGCGTGCAGGCGAACGCCGCGAGGACGCCGGCGCGGGTCCCGCGCGCCAGTCCGGCGGCCATCGTGTACAGCGCGCCGATGCCCGGGGTCACGCAGATGACGAAGGAGGTCACCAGGAACGACCAGCTCACCGCGCTGACGCTACGCGATGAGTCCGGGGTCGCGCCCGGGTCGGATCCCCCATGGTCACCATGGGCATGGTCATCGTCGCCGGCCACCTGGTCGTGGACCCCGAGGAGCGCGAGCGCTACCTCGCGACGTGCGTGGCGGTCGTCGAGCAGGCCCGGCGGGCCGAGGGCTGCCTCGACTTCGCGATCGGCGCCGACCTGACCGATCCGGGCCGGATCAACGTCTACGAGCGCTGGGAGAGCCAGGAGGCCGTCGAGGCGTTCCGTGGGGACGGCGTCGGCGACGACCAGGCGGCCGCGATCCGGAGCGCCAGCGTCGCCGAGTACGGCGCGGTGGAGGAGCGGGTGCTCAGCTGACGGCGGCGGCGGGCACGAGGTCCCCGAGGACCGGGTTGTCGAGGTCCGCGGCCAGCAGGGCGGCCGCCTCGGCGTCTCCGGGCCGGCCCAGCGCCGCACCGTGCACCATGGCCCGGACGGTCAGCTCGCGCATGCCCGCTCGGGACGCGCGCTCGTGCATCTCCTCCACCCAGTCGCCGGTCAGCGGGTGACCACTGCGCACCCCCATCCCGCACAGTGCGTCGAGGATGTACACGTCGAGCCAGACGTAGGGATCGGCCAGCCGGTTGGTGCGTGCTCGGGCGTCGAGGAGGTCCGCGACCGCCCGGTCGACGTCCCCCGACGCCTCGGTGACCAGGGCCACCCCGCGGGCCGCGATGCCCTCCCAGCAGGGGTCGCCGATCTGGCAGGCCCGGGCGAACGACTGGTCCAGGCACGCCGAGGCGCCCCCGACGTCGCCCTGGGCCAGCCAGACGTGCCCGACGAGCGCCTGCGGCCAGGGCAGGAACGAGAGCCAGTGCTCGCGCTCGGCCACGGCGACGGCCTGCACGAGGTGGTCGGCCGCCGCCGTGAGGTCGCCCCGGAGCAGCTCGATCCGACCCAGCATCGAGAGCCCGTACGCCTCGCGCCGGTGCTCGCCCCTGGTCCGGGAGGCCCGGACCGCCTCCTCGAGCAGGGCGGTGGCCCGGGGGTAGTCGGCCCGGTCGCTGGCCACGGAGCCCAGGTAGACCATCGCCTTCGCGCGCGTCGACAGCGAGGCGACGCCCTCGGTCAGCACCTGGTCCAGCCAGTGCTCGGCGCGGTCGTAGCGCGCACGCAGGAAGTCGACGTACCCGAGCTCGGTCCGCGCCCGCCCGACCGACTCCCGGTCGCCGCTCGCGGTGGCGATCCGCTCCGCGTCGCTGAGCGTGGCGACCCCCGCCTCGTCCAGGCCGCCCAGGGTGTGGATCAGCGCCTCCGCCAGCACCAGCCGGGTCTCGACCCGGAGGCTGTCGGCGCCGGCGGCGTCCGCCATCCGCACCGCGGTCTCGTACGACGCCACGCCGGCGGCCAGCGCGCCGGCCGAGACGGCCGCGGTGGCCGACTCCGTCACGGCCCGGATCGAGGTCGGGTCGACCGCCCCGGGCAACGCCGGCCGCTCCTGTGCGGCCAGCAGCACGGCGGCGCCGGGGCCGGTGCCGAGCTCGCGCTCGGCCGTCGCGGTCCAGGCCCCGAGCTGCCGGTCGGCCGCCTCGTCGTCGCCGGAGAGCCGGTAGACGCGGACGAGGAGCGCCTGGTGGTTCTCGTCCAGGGGGCTCATCTCGGTGGCCCGCACGGCGAGCTCCCGCGCCCGATCCAGCTCACCGCGGGACAGCAGCCCCAGGGCGGCCTCGTGGACGATGGACTCGGCCGCCGCGGAGAGCCGGCGGCGCTGGGAGAGCAGCCAGGACTCGAACGGCTCGGCGTTCGACAGCACCAGCCCGTCGAGGAGCTCCAGCCCCAATCCCGGCAGCCGGATCGCCTCGTTCCAGTGCCCCCGCACCAGCACGTCGACATCGACCGTCGAGCCCGGCGGCAGGGTCAGTCGCACCGGGTCGCCGTCGAGCACCACCGCCGGGCCGAGCCCGCGCCGGAGCTCGGCCAGGCTCCAGCGCAGGGCGCGCAGCGGGTCGTCGGCCTCGGCGAACAGCAGGCCCGCGAGGCGCGACCGGGTCACGGGCCGCTCGGCCAGCAGCAGGAAGGCCAGCAGCGCCCAGCTCTTGCGGCTGCGGAACCGGTACCCGGCGTCCCCGTCGACCTCGAGGTGCGGTCGGCCGAGCAGGTGGATGACCAACCCAGACGACACGTTCATCGCGCACCCGCTCCACAGGAGGGCTCCGGCGTGAGCCCGGCCGTCAGCGTGGCACAGACCCGGGACGGACGACCGCCCCCGCGACCGGAATGGGTCGCGCGGGCGGTCGCCGTCCCCGCTCGGCCGGGCCGTCACGCGACCCAGGTGCCGGGCTCGGCCGCCGAGGGGTCCCGGAGCCGGTCCAGCAGCCACGCCTGGTCCTCGGGTCCGAGGCGCCCGACCGACCCGTGGAGCACGCCGAAGGCGCGCAGTCGCGCGATCTCCGTGCCGTCCCAGTCGACCAGGGCGGCCGCGGCCCCGGGCACCGTCCATCGCGTGGCGTCCGCCACCGTCTCCAGGGCGATGCGCTCGACCTCCGTCCCGTGCTCGACGATCCGGTCGGCGAGCCGGCGCAGCCGGTCGTCCAGCTCGCTCGCGACGGTGTCGGGTGTCGGCCCGGCCGCGGTCGCCAGGGCGGGTACGACGGGAGCCGTCGTCCGCCTGGTCCACCGCGGCCACCACCCGGCACCGAGGGCGGCCTCCCGAGCAGCCCGGCGAGCGGCCCGGCGAGCAGCCCGCTCATCGGTCCGAACGGCTCGCCGCTCCGACCGCTCCACCCGCCGTGCGTCTCGCTTCTCCCGCGAGGCCCGGTCCGCGAGGTGCTCACGCTGCGCTGCTGACTGGCGGGCCTGGATCATCGTGCGCGCCAGATCTCTCTGCATCGAGCTCATCGGCTCACGTCCCCTCGACGACGGTGAAGATCTCGTCGGCCAGCAGCCCGTGCGCCTCGCGGTGCACGGCGTTGGCCGCCTCCGCGTCGGGTGCCTCCACGAGGCAGAAGATCTTGCCCGCCGCCTCGTCGACCCAGTAGCGCAGGTACTCGACGCCGTGTGCGCCCTGGGTGGCCACGTCCGCCTCGTGCGCCGCGGCGACGTCCGCCGCCGAGACACCGCCGGTGATCGTGTGCGCGTCCATGAAGAGTGTCATCTCTGTCCCTCTCGGTGTCCGGTCCGGCGCGGTTCGCCGGACGCGGTGCACCCATGGGACCCGGCAGGCGTGTGACGGCGTGTGTGACGGCCGCGACGGCGTCGAGAAATCGCCCGAAGGTCGGGACGCGCGCAGGATCCCCTTGGCGGGTCCGCCCCGACCAGCGATGATCCACGCCATGACGCGGACCCGGCCGGTGGCCCTGGCCACCTCCCTCGCCCTCGCCCTCTCCGGCACCCTGCTGCTGGTCGCCCCCCAGGGCGCCGAGGCCCGGCCTCGCGCGGCCCGGGCGCCGTCCGCGCAGGACGACGGCGGACCCAACACGTACTTCAGCACCCCACCCGACCTGCTCGGCGCGGAGCGCACGGCGCCCGCCCACGGCAAGAAGCCCAAGCCACCGCCGACCAAGGGCACGATCGTGGGCCAGGTGGTCGGCCCCAACGGCACCCCGATCCCCCGCGCGCTGGTGACCGGGGTGCGGTTCTCCGACCTCGGCCTCCCGGTGGACCTGACCGAGGAGCGGCGGGTGCTGGCCCGGACCGACGGGCAAGGCCGGTTCACGCTCAAGCAGCTCAAGGAGCCGTACCTCGTCCGGATCTGCAGCGAGTCGGTGTCGAGCGGTGGCGGCCACCGCGCGCAGCGCTCCGGCGAGTGCGACCAGGCGAGCAGCAAGCGGTTCACGCCGTCGTACGTCGGGCCCGACGGCACCCTCAACAGCTGGATGCGGCACACCCGGATGTTCAAGCCGGTCCAGCCCCGCCGGTCGCTGGGCCGGGTCGTGGTGCAACCGACCGCGGTGGTCACCGGGACCTGGAAGGGCGACGGCGCCAACCGGCTGCTGTACCTGACCCGGACCGACCACAGCATCGCCGCGCAGACCGTGACCGACGACAAGGGCGGCTACCGGTTCGAGGTGGCGCCCGGCCCGTACCGCATCGAGGCCGACCGCGACGAGGGGCTGCGCACCGACTCGACCGTCCCCGGCTATCGGTCCAAGCGGCTGCTCCTGCGCGCGGGCCGCACCGTCCACGACTCGTTCCGCACCCGGCACGCCGGCATCGTCCGCGGCCTCGTCACCGGCAACGGCGCGCCGCTGGCGGGTCAGTTCCTCGCCATCCTCGACAAAGATGGCGAGTTCGCGGCCGGGGTCGTCACCAACGAGATCGGCCGCTACGTCGTCACCTCGCTGAAGCCCGGTCCCTACACGGTCACCACCTCGTTCGCCGCCTCGGCGTACGTCCCGAAGGCGCAGCTCGTCGCCGTCGACCAGAAGACGGTCGCCACGGCCGACCTGACCCTCGACCCGGGCCGCTCGGTCTCCTTCGCGCCCCAGGACGCCACGTTCCCGGGCGCCAACGGCTCGATCGACGCCGAGCTGCGCAACGCCGACGGCCGCGTGGTCAAGGTCTTCCAGGGCGACCCGGCGGCGCTGCCGGGCGCGGCGGTCGTGTTCAGCGGCCTGCCGGCCGCGCAGTACACGCTCTACGTGCGCCGTTCGGCGATGCCGTCCGACGTGGCCGAGCAGGTCGACTTCCCGTGGGCCTCGAGGTCGGTCGACCTCACGGTCACCCCGTCGCTGTCCCTGGGCACGGTCCCGCTCGACCAGCCGACGGTGAACCTCACCGGCACCCTGCCCAAGGGCGGCCAGGTCAAGCTGACCGCGGTCCCGGAGGACAGCTGGCTCCGTCCCTCGCACATCGACGGTGACCAGGTCACCCCGATGGCGCTGAACTGGACCGAGCAGGAGGCCGGCGGCCAGTACGTCGTCCGCGGCATCGTCCCCGGCACCTACACGGCGGCGGTCACCACGGCCTACCGCCAGCCCGACGGCAAGCCGACCCGCACCGGGGGCAACCTCGCCACCACCCACTCGACCGTGCTGGTGGCCGGCCCGGCGCCCACGCAGGCGTTCACCGCGCCGGTCGGGGCCAAGATCCGCGGGGAGCTCCGCTACGACGGCACCAACCGTCCCGCGATCGCGCCGTTCGGCGTCCGGGCGGCCGACAGCGGCGACCAGTCGTGGCTCTTCCCGACGGTCTCGACGCAGAAGAGGTACGGCAAGCCGTTCGTCATCGAGCGACTGCACGCGGGCCCGGCCTTCGTGCGGCTGTCCGACCTCGACGCCATCTACGCCGACCACCCCGACGTCCTCATCCCGGACGAGCTGGTCAGCTCCGCCCGCTTCGAGCCCGGGACGTCGTACTGGTTCACCGCCGGCCTGCGGAAGCCCTCCCTCACCGCGGGCGAGACCGTGAACCTCGGCGTGCTGAAGCTGAAGCTGCACGGCGTCTTCGGCGTCCGGGCCGTGCTCGGCCGGGAGGACGGCTAGGTACATCCAGCGCGGGTCAGCCGCGCGCCGGGCGGCTGGCCCGGAGGATGTGCCCGCCGGAGCCGGCCGGCAGCGGGAGCTCATCGACCTCGCCGAAGCCGGTCGCGGCCAGCAGCGCAGCGAGGGCCTCGGGCTCCCAGAGCTCGGTGAACGACTCCCCCAGCTCGGCGACCCGACCGGCCAGCCGCTCGATCCTCGGGCCGCTCTCGGCGTCCCGGTCGGTGCCGGCGTAGTCGAGGACCACCTCGGCGCCCGGCACCGCCGCGACCGCGCGCAAGGTGGCCTCGACGGCGGCGTGGGTCAGGTACGGCACCACACCGAGCCAGACGAAGACCGCCGGAGCGGTGGGGTCGAAGCCCTCCTCGGCGAGCCGGGACATCAGGTCGTCGCGCTCGAAGTCCACGCCGACGTAGGTCGCCGTCGCCGGCACCTCGATCCCGGCCGCGGCCAGCCGCTCGCGCTTCCACCCCTGGGTGGCCGGGTGGTCGACCTCGAAGACCCGGAGGTCGGCGTGCTCGTTGCGGTAGGCGATGGTGTCGAGCCCGGCGCCGAGGACGACGACCTGCCGGGTGCCGCGGTCGTACGCCGCCGCGACGGTGTCCTCGGCGAACCGGTGCCGGGCCGCCACGAAGAGCCGCAGCCGGGAGACCGGCCGCGCCTCGGCCAGGACCGCCTCCCGGTCCAGCCCGAGGACCGACCAGGCCAGCGGGTCGCGGTAGAGGACCGGGTCGTCGAGCTCGGGGTGGACGGCGCGCAGCAGCGCCGCTCCCAAGGCGGTCCGGCTGGGCTCGCCCTCACGCACCGACGCGCGCTCCCACGGCGTCGGTGAAGGCGGTGACCAGCGGGTGCACCGGCTGCCCCGCGAGCGCGCCCACGTGCGGCTGGAACATCAGCGACCTGGCCAGCTCGAGGACGGCGTACTGCATCCCGCCGCAGGTGCCGAGGAACGGGACCTCCCGCTCCCGGACCACGGCGAGCGCCGCCAGCACCGCGTCGTCGTCGGCGTACGGCGAGCCGGGCACGAGCCAGACGCCGTCGTACGCCGTCGCGTCGAACCCCGAGCCGGTCGCCACCCACTCGGTGTCCACCGCGAGCGCCGGTCGCAACGCGTCGAGCTCACGGTGGCTGCGGTGACCGCCGCGGTCGCCCAGCAGGGCGACCCGCGGGCGGTCAGCCATCGAGCCTCGCGAGCTCCTCGTCCACGATGCCCGGGTCGAGCTTGGTGAAGATCGGCGTCGGCTTCTCGACCTTCGCGCCGACGGTGACCGGCCGCGACTCCCAGGCGGGCGTGCGGGAGTACTCGCCGGTGATGATCGGGTAGAAGTCCAGCCCCGCGCCGTTGTCGGGGTCGAGCTCCTCGACGGTCTCGATCCGCGGCATCGGCATGAACTGGCCCTCGCCACCGAGCGCCAGGTGCACCTGGTTGGACGAGTGCGGGAGGAACGGCGAGAGCAGCGTGTTGCAGTCCACGACGCACTGTGCGGCGACGTGCAGCACCGTGGCCAGCCGGTCGCGCTGCGACTCGTCCTTCATCTTGTAGGGCTCGGTGAGGGTGAGGTACTTGTTCACCTCGCCGACGACCCGCATCGCCTCGGCGATCGCGTGGCGTAGCCGCTGCCGGGCGAGCAGGTCACCGACGATGTCGAAGCCGGTCCGCACGGCGGCCAGCACCGCCTCGTCCTCGGGCTCGAGCGGCCCGGCGGGCGGGATCTCCCCGAAGTTCTTGGCCACCATGGTCGCGGTGCGGTTGACCAGGTTGCCCCAGCCGGCGACCAGCTCGGAGTTGGTGCGCAGCACGAAGTCGGCCCACGTGAAGTCGGCGTCGGAGGTCTCCGGCCCGGCCGCGCAGATGTAGTAGCGCAGCGCGTCGGGCTGGTAGCGCGAGAGCATGTCGCCGACGAGGATCACGTGGCCGCGGCTGGTGGAGAACTGCTTGCTCTCCATCGTCATGAACTCCGACGACACGACCTCGGTCGGCAGGTTGAGCCTGCCGAGCCGCCCCGGCTCGCCCCCTCGGTCGCCCTCGCCGTTGTAGCCGATGAGCTCGGCCGGCCAGATGACCGAGTGGAAGACGATGTTGTCCTTGCCCATGAAGTAGTAGGACAGCGCCTCGGGGTCGTTCCACCAGTCCCGCCACCGCTCGGGGTCGCCGGTCCGGCGGGCCCACTCGATCGAGGCGGACAGGTAGCCGATCACCGCGTCGAACCACACGTAGAGCCGCTTCGAGGTCTGCTCGGTCCAGCCCTCGATCGGCACCGGGATGCCCCAGTCGATGTCGCGGGTCATCGCTCGCGGCTTGAGGTCCTCGACGAGGTTGAGCGAGAACTTGATGACGTTGGGCCGCCAGGTGCCGCTTGCCTCGCGGCCCTGGAGGTACTCCTGGAGCGCCGTGGCCAAGGCCGGCAGGTCGAGGAAGAAGTGCTGGGTCTCCACGAACTCCGGCGTCTCGCCGTTGATCTTCGACCGCGGGTTGATCAGGTCGGTCGGGTCGAGCTGGTTCCCGCAGTTGTCGCACTGGTCGCCCCGCGCGTCGGCGTACCCGCAGATCGGGCAGGTGCCCTCGATGTAGCGGTCCGGGAGGGTCCGGCCGGTGCTCGGCGAGATCGCGCCGTACGTCGTCTGCTCGACCATGTAGCCGTTGGCGTGCACGCCCTGGAACAGCTCTTGGACCACGTTGTAGTGGTTGCCCGTCGTGGTCCGGGTGAACAGGTCGTAGGACAGGCCGAGGTCGACGAGGTCGTTGACGATCAGCACGTTGTTCTTGTCCGCCAGCTCGCGCGCCGCGACGCCCTCGCTGTCGGCCGCGACCAGGATCGGCGTCCCGTGCTCGTCGGTGCCCGAGACCATGAGCACGTCGTGGCCCGCCATCCGCATGTAGCGGCTGAACACGTCGGAGGGCACGCCGAACCCGGCCACGTGGCCGATGTGGCGTGGGCCGTTGGCGTACGGCCAGGCGACGGCGGACAAGATCTTGCTCACGGGGGCCAGCCTAGGAGGGGCTGCCGCGGCGCTGCGACGCAGTTAGGTTCTGGGCATGACCCTGATCGCCGAGGACCTCCTGCTCCTCCTGCTCGACGACACCTTGGGCACGGTCTCGACGTGGGGGAAGACCGACGTGGTGCTGGGCGGTGCGGTGCTGGCCGAGCTGGCCGTGGCCGGCCTGGTCACCGTCGACGAGAAGACGCCCATCTGGAGGACCGCCAAGGTGCACGCCGCCGACCCCGCGCCCGCCGAGCTCGACCCGCTGCTGGCCGAGGCGCTGACGACCATCGCCGAGAAGGACCGTACGGCGAGCGCCCTGGTCACCCGGATCGGCAAGGGCCTCGAGGACCGGCTGGCCGCCCGCCTGGCCGAGCGCGGCGTCCTCGAGCGCCGCGACGGCAAGGTGCTCGGGCTGTTCAAGCGGACCACGTGGCCGGTGGCCGACACCGCGCGCGAGGAGGAGCTGCGCCGCGCGGTCACCGCCTGCCTGGTCGAGGGTGCCCAGCCCGACGAGCGCACCGGCGCCC
The DNA here is from genome assembly GCA_963791175.1 of uncultured Actinomycetota bacterium. Taxonomy (GTDB): domain Bacteria; phylum Actinomycetota; class Actinomycetes; order Propionibacteriales; family Nocardioidaceae; genus Nocardioides. Next base: position 875,298 of record CAWBRC010000001.1, on the reverse strand, counting down.
TCATCGCGCTGCTCGCCGCCATCGACCAGGCGCACCGCGCCGTCACCGAGGGCACCGGCGCCAGGAAGCGGGAGCTCGAGAAGCGCGCCAAGCAGATCGCCGAGGGCCAGTGGGCCGCGAAGGCCGTGAAGCAGGCCGTCGACGCGGCCACGGCGGCGATGGTCGGCGCGGTGGCCGCGGCGGCGGCGGCGTCGTCGGGCAGCTGACTGGCGTCGGGCTGCACCGTGGCGTCAAACGTTCCGAGCCGACGGGTGCTCGGTCCGTATGACGTCACCGCGCCCGGGCAACCGCCCGATCACCGCGCGCCCGAGAGTCAGCTGAAGTCGAGCTTGCTGTCGCGCGTGCGCTTGAGCTCGTAGAAGTACGGGAACGACGAGAGCGCGACGGCGCCGTCCCAGATCTTCCCGGCGTCCTCGCCGCGGGCGATCTTGCTCAGCACCGGCCCGAAGAAGGCGTTGCCGTCGATCGCGATGGTCGGCGTGCCGACGTCCATGCCGACCTGGTCCATGCCGAGGTGGTGGCTCTTCTTGATCGCGTCGTCGAAGGAGTCGTCGTCCATCGCATCGGCCAGCGCGACCGGGACGTCGATCTCCGCCAGCGCCTCCTCCACCAGCGCCCGGTCCATCTTCTCGCGGCCTTCGGTGTGCTTCTTGGTGCCGAGCGCGGTGTAGAGGTCGGCCAGCTTCTCCTGCCCGTACTCCTGCTCGACCGCCATGCAGACCCGGACCGGACCCCAGGCGTCCTGCAGCCCCGCTCGGTACTTCTCGTCGATGTCGTCCCGGTCCTGATTGAGGTAGGCCAGGCTCATGATGCGCCAGGTCACGTCGATGTCTCTCACCTTCTCGACCTCGAGCATCGTGCGAGAGGTGATCCAGGCGAACGGACAACGGGGGTCGAACCAGAAATCGACATTGGTCATGTGAGTCAGTAACCGACCAGGCCGAGGGATATTCCGGCCACCGCTCCCCGGCGACGTACCCCTCGGAGCTGAGCCGGGTCCGCCTCAGCAGCAGGGTGACCGCGCACGGCGCCACCGGCCAGTGGTCGACCAGCGCGTTGCGCCCCAGGGTCCAGCAGACCCCCGCCGTCAGCGCCGGCGCCGTGGTGTCGAGCCCGTCGAGGAGCGCCGAGGTCCGGTCCCACGAGCGCAGCCACCCGCGACCTCTCGGGCCAGGCCGAAAACCGAAGGGTCCGGCTCAGGTTCCGATCCGGTCACGAGTGCATTCTTCGCGCCCGACCGCGTGGCCGTGCTCACACCCCGGGTGGCAGGATCACCGACATGCCTGGAACCAACCTCACCCGGGACGAGGCCGCCACCCGCGCCTCCCTCCTGGACGTCACCTCGTACTCCATCGATCTGGACCTCACGACCGGTGACACGCACTTCGGCTCGACCACCACGATCGTCTTCAGCAGCCGCGAGGCCGGGGCGTCGACCTTCGCCGACCTCGTCGACGCCACCGTCCACGAGATCACGCTCAACGGCGAGCCCGTCGACGTCGGCGCGTACGCCGACAACCGGATCGCGCTGAGCGGGCTCCAGGCCGAGAACACCCTGGTCGTGAAGGCCGACTGCACCTACTCCCACACCGGCGAGGGGCTGCACCGCTTCGTCGACCCCGCCGACGACCGGGTCTACCTCTACACGCAGTTCGAGGTGCCCGACGCCCGCCGCGTCTACACGACGTTCGAGCAGCCCGACCTCAAGGCGCCGTACACGTTCACGGTGACCACGCCCGCCGGTTGGGTCGCCTCCTCCAACGCCGCGACCCCCGAGGCCGAGCAGGTCGGCGAGACCCTGGTGTGGCGCTTCCCCGAGACGGCGCCGATGTCGACCTACATCACCGCGCTGGTGACCGGCGAGTACCACTCGGTCTTCAAGACCTACCGCGGCGCGCACAGCGAGATCCCGATGGGCCTCTACTGCCGCCAGTCGCTGGTCGAGCACCTCGACGCCGACGAGCTCTGGAAGCTCACCGAGCAGGGCTTCGCGTTCTTCGAGGAGCAGTTCGGCTACCCCTACCCGTTCGGCAAGTACGACCAGCTGTTCGTGCCGGAGTACAACATGGGCGCGATGGAGAACGCCGGCTGCGTGACCTTCCGCGACGAGTACCTCCCGCGCAGCCGCCAGGACCGCTCGTTCTACGAGTTCCGCGCCGAGGTGATCCTCCACGAGATGGCGCACATGTGGTTCGGCGACCTCGTGACGATGAAGTGGTGGGACGACCTCTGGCTCAACGAGTCGTTCGCCGAGTGGGCCTGCTACCACGCCGCGGTCAACGCGACGGAGTTCACCGAGTCCTGGACCGGCTTCACCAACGCCCGCAAGAACTGGGCCTACCGCCAGGACCAGCTGCCCAGCACCCACCCGATCGCCGCGGACAACTACGACCTGCAGGCGGTCGAGGTGAACTTCGACGGCATCACCTACGCCAAGGGCGCCTCGGTGCTCAAGCAGCTGGTCGCGTGGGTCGGCCTCGAGAGCTTCCTCGAGGGGCTGCGCGGCTACTTCCAGGACTTCGAGTTCGGCAACGCCGAGTTCAAGGACCTGCTGATGGCGCTCGAGAAGGCCAGCGGTCGCGAGCTGGAGTCGTGGGCGCAGGAGTGGCTGCAGACCTCCGGCGTGAACACCCTCGCGGCCCAGTTCGAGCTGGACGCCGACGGCGGCTACTCGTCCTTCGCGATCAAGCAGACCGCTGCGGCCGACTACCCGACGCTGCGCCGGCACCGCCTCGGCCTGGGCCTCTACGACAAGGTGGACGGCCGGCTGGTCCGGCGCACCTCGTTCGAGGTCGACGTCGAGGGCGAGCTCACCGAGGTCAAGGAGCTGCTCGGCACCAAGCAGCCCGACCTGCTGCTGCTCAACGAGGGGGACCTGGCCTACGCCAAGATCCGCCTCGACGAGCGGTCCCTGGACACCGTGGTGACCAGCATCGAGACCATCGACGACTCGCTGGCCCGGGCGCTCTGCTGGGGCGCCGCATGGGACATGACCCGCGACGCCGAGATGTCGGCCACCGACTTCGTGACCCTGGTGCTCTCGGGCATCGCGTCCGAGACCGACGCGTTCGGCGTGGCCCGGATCCCCGGGTACGCCGCCCTCGCGACGACCCAGTACTCCGCGCCCGAGCACCGCGCCGAGCTGCGCGCGACGTGGGAGTCGGGGCTGCGCGAGCTGCTGATGACCGCCGAGCCCGGCAGTGACCACCAGCTCTCCTTCGCCCGCGCGTACGCCGGTGCCGCGCACAGCGAGCAGGCCCTGACCGACCTCGAGGGGCTGCTCGACGGCTCGCTCGCGATCGACGGCCTCGCGGTCGACACCGACCTGCGCTGGACGCTGCTGTCCGGGCTGGCCAAGAACGGCCGCGCGGACGGCTCGCGTATCGACGAGGAGCTGGCCCGCGACAACACCATCTCCGGCAAGGAGCACGCGGCCGCCGCCAAGACGCTGCGCCCGACCGCGGAGGCCAAGGCCGAGGCGTGGGAGCTCGCGATGGTGCGTGACGACGTCCCGAACGAGACCCAGCGCAACATCGTGCTGGCCTTCCAGGCCTTCGGCCAGGACGAGGTCCTCCAGCCGTACGTCGAGAAGTACCTCGCCGCCGCCGACACCATGTGGGAGGAGAAGGGCACCCAGCGCGCCTCGACCGCGCTGGAGTTCATCTTCCCGAAGACCCTCGCCAGCCAGCAGCTCCTCGACCGGGTCGACGCCTGGCTCGAGTCCTCGCCGGCCAACCCGGCGGCCAAGCGCTACGTGCGGGAGGGTCGCGACGACGTGGCCCGCGCGCTGCGGGCGCAGAAGAAGGACGGCTCTGCTTGAGCTCGCCGTCGCTGGGAGACGACCACCGCTGATCGAGCCTGTCGAGATCGCCGCAGCCGACGCTGGGAGCCGACCACCGCTGATCGAGCCTGTCGAGATCGCCGCAGCCGACGCTGGGAGCCGACCACCGCTGATCGAGCCTGTCGAGATCGCCGCAGCCGACGCTGGGAGCCGACCACCGCTGATCGAGCCTGTCGAGATCGCCGCAGCCGACGCTGGGAGCCGACCACCGCTGATCGAGCCTGTCGAGATCGCCGCAGCCGACGCTGGGAGCCGACCACCGCTGATCGAGCCTGTCGAGATCGCCGCAGCCGACGCTGGGAGCCGACCACCGCTGATCGAGCCTGTCGAGATCGCCGCAGCCGACGCTGGGAGCCGACCACCGCTGATCGAGCCTGTCGAGATCGCCGCAGCCGACGCTGGGACTGGCCCGGGTCAGTCCCAGCGCAGGCTGCGGAGGGTTTCGACGCGCCCGTCGGGGCTTCGTTCCTCAGCCCCAGGGCTCGCTCGACCTTCGCTCGCCCACGCCGCCCGCTCGTTCGTCGCGGCCGGCTGCTCGCTCACTTCGGCAGCCCGCGGCGGCCGATCCGCTCCTCACCGGTGCGGATCGTGTCGATCACGATGGTGGAGAGGTCCGGCGCGATCTCACGGTTGCTCCAGGCGATGTCCTTGACGTCGTCGAGGACCGCCCGCAGCCGGGCGGTGTCGGCCTCGGCGGCGCGCACCTGCTCGCGCGCCTGGGCCCGGAAGAACGCCACCAGCACGACCGCGACCAGGGCGACCACCGCGGCGACGACGAGCCCGAGGGTCATGGCTACTGCGCGTGGAGGGTCTGGGGCGCCCGCGCGTGCTCGGCCAGCATCTGGATGCCCCGGCGCAGCCCGCCCACGAGGTCGCCCTCGGCGAACAGCGACTGCATCTGCACGACGGCCAGCTCGACCTCCGGGTCGCGGAGGGTGCGGCGCACCTCGCTGCCGGTGACCACCTCGAGGGCGCGGGCGTCGGGGTCGACGAGGACCAGGATGCTCCGCGCGGGTGCGACCAGCGAGGCGTGCAGGCTGCGGGCGTACGCGCGGGCATCGCCCTCGGCGTGGCCCACGAAGACGGAGAACTCGACCCGCGAGACCCGTTCGGCCCGCCGGATCGTCTCGTCGAGGGCGACCCGGTCGTTGCCGCTGAAGCGGGCGCTCAGCCGGCCGTGAGAACGATCACCAGCGGCCACTGGCGCCTCCCGCGTCGGCGTCCTCGGCCTCGCGGCCCTTCAGCTCGGCGGTGCCGGTGCGCGGCCCGCCCAGCCACTGGTTCTCGACCGGCGGCTGCCCCGGCGCGATGCTCTCGCCGCGGATCAGCGACGGCAGGTAGACGGCCACGGTGATCAGGATGAACAGCAGCAGCGGGACGCCGACCAGGAGCAGCAGCGCCTCGACCATGTTCACCTCGCTCGGGTTGCTCCAACCGACGGGTACGTCCAGCGGGACGAGGTTGGTCACGAGGGCCGACGACATGCTCACGCCCTCACACTATCGAGGTTGCCCGGTGTGAGAACGTTGGGACCCATGTTCCTGAGCAACCCGTGCGAGAACGACGAGTCGCTCTGCAACTGGGTCTACGACCGGACCGACAACCAGACCGCGGCCAACGTCGCGGACCGGCTGATCGGTCTGCCGCTGGCCATCCTCGGACTGCTGGCCCTCGGCCTGGTGCTGCGCTTCGTCTTCCACCGTCTGGTCGACCGGCTGGTGTCGCGTGCCGAGGGGGGCGTGCTGCCCCAGAAGGGTCTGCTCTCCCGGCGCCGCCGCGGCGTCGAGGTGACCCACACCCAGGAGCTGCGCGACCTGGCCGCCGCCACCCGGCGCGTGCAACGCGCCAAGACGATGGGCGACCTGCTCAAGAGCATCATCACCGGCGTCCTGGTCGCCATCTTCGGCACGATGATCCTCAGCCAGCTCGGCGTGAACATCGCGCCGATCATCGCCAGCGCCGGCATCATCGGCATCGCCCTGGGCTTCGGCGCCCAGTCGCTGGTCAAGGACTTCCTGTCCGGCGTGTTCATGATCTTCGAGGACCAGTACGGCGTCGGTGACGTGGTCGACGTCGGCGAGGCCACCGGGACCGTCGAGGCGGTGAGCCTGCGCGTCACCCGCCTGCGCGACCTCGACGGGACCGTCTGGTACGTGCCCAACGGCGAGATCCTGCGGGTCGGCAACAAGAGCCAGAACTGGGCGCGCGCCGTGGTCGACGTCGGCGTGGGGTACGACGAGGACATCGCCCGCGCCAAGCGCGTGCTCGCCGAGGTCGCCCACGACCTGTGGGAGGACGACGACTACCGCAGCGTGATCATCGAGGAGCCCGAGGTGACGGGCGTCGAGGCACTGACCGCCGACGCCATCACGTTGCGGGTGCTGGTCAAGACCGCGCCGATGGAGCAGTGGGGCGTCGCCCGCGAGCTGCGCCAGCGGATCAAGGCGCGCTTCGACCACGAGGGCATCGAGATCCCGTTCGCGCAGCGGGTCATCTGGCACCGCGAGGGGAAGCAGCACCCGGTCCCGGACGACATGCCGGAGCCGGCGCCGGTGGGCGACGAGAAGGCCTAGCCCCTCGCCGCCCCCGGCGGCCTACCTCGACCGCTCAGGCCAGGGCCGCGTCGAGCGTGATCGTGGTGCCGGTCAGCGCCTGGCTGACCGGGCAGTTGGCCTTCGCGTCCTCGGCGGCGGCGACGAAGTCGGCCTCGCTCATGCCCTCGACGGCACCGCGCACGGTGAGCCGGATCTCGGTGATGCCGGTGCCGGGCACGAAGTCGACCTCGGCCGAGGTGTCGAGCGCGGTCGGCGGGGTGCCGGCCTTCGCCAGCCCGTTGGAGAGGGCCATCGAGAAGCAGGCGGAGTGCGCTGCGGCGATGAGCTCCTCCGGGCTGGTCTTGCCGTTCGCCTCCTCGGCCCGCGAGGCCCAGGAGATGTCGTAGGTACCGAGTCCGGAGCTCCGGAGGGTCACCTGGCCGGCGCCCTCGAACAGGTTGCCTTCCCAGTGCGTGGTCGCGTTGCGTGTGGTCGCCATACCGCTGAGTTTGGCAGACCCACCGACCGGCAGAATGGACGGGTGAGCACCTACTACGACGAGATCGGCGGCTACGAGACCATCCGCCGCATCGTCGCCCGCTTCTACGAGGGCGTGGCCACCGACCCGGTGCTCCGGCCGCTGTACCCCGAGGAGGACCTCGGCCCCGCCGAGGAGCGGTTCCGGCTGTTCCTGGTCCAGTACTGGGGCGGTCCCACGACGTACTCCGACACCCGCGGCCACCCCCGGCTCCGGATGCGGCACGCACCGTTCGCGGTCACGCCGCGAGCCAAGGACCACTGGCTCACCCACTTCCGGGCCGCGCTCGACGAGGTCGTCGCGGACGGGACGCTCACCGCGGAGCAGGACACCCAGTTCTGGGACTACGTGACGCACGCCGCGCAGTTCATGGTGAACACGTTCGATGAGGTTCATTAGCGCAGTTCAGAGGGTGATTCAACCGCTCCTTCTGGCTCCGACGTAGCGCTGATGTAGCACGCGAAAGCGTCATCGACGGCGCGGCGGGTCCGTTCGTCGCTCGACGGCATGAGGTGCGTGTAGGTCCGGAGCGTGAATCCTGCGTCCGTGCGACCGAGGTACTCGCTGACAGCCTTGATGCTTTCCCCAGCGTCGAGCAGGACGCTGGCGTAGTGGTGCGCCGAAGCGCGTGCATTCCGTTCTCGCGCTTGGACTCGACGCCGGCCTCCGCCAGCGCCGCTTCCACACGTAGTGGTTGATGTGGTTGCGGTTCAAAGCTCCGCCCTTGATGCCGGACATGACGAGCGACACCGTGGTCGGCTCCCCGTCGAGGTCGGCCCACGGGAGTGTGACCTCTCTGGCTGGGTATGCCGCGAGATAGGCCGCGAGCAGGTCGCGCACCGAAGAGGGCAGCGGCACCGCCCGGACCTTGTTGCCCTTCGGCGGCGCAAACACGAGACGGCTGCTGACCTGCCGCACCTGCCGCCGCACCTCGACGGTCCCCCGCGGAAAATCAACGTCCAAGGGCGAGGTGCCCTCGCCCGTCGGCGGGCTGACCGTGTCCACCCGGTCGGGACGCACCGACCTGGCGCGCGCGGCCGCCTGGGCAGTGCAGGCACTCACCGCGGCGCTCGAGGAGCCGATGGCGTTCTATGTCTACTAGACGATCCGCCCGACCGCCGATGGTCGGGCGGAGCCCGACGTTGCCGATGAGCGGGCGAAGGTGGTCGCTCTACAGAACAGCGCCGAACACGAGGGCGTCGCCGCCGTTCTTGAAGACGCGCCGCTCGAGCTGAAGCCCGATCTTCTGCGCAACGTGCTGGGACGGCATGTTCTCCGGGCGAATGATGGCGATGACGATGGCACCCCGGCCGCGCGGGCAGCATCTAGAACCGACGCTGCGGCTTCCGAGGCGAAGCCTTGACCGCGCAGCGCCAAGTGCACGTGGTAGCCCACCTCGATGTGCGGCTCACCCTCAACGTCCTGCACCGTGAGTCCGCAGTCGCCGACGAATCGCCCCTCGTGGGTTTCGATGACCCACAAGCCGTACCCGTGCTCCGCATAGCTCTGCCGGTTCCACTCGATCCAGCGTTCGGCATCAGCTCGGGTCCGCTGCCGCCGGCCCGGCCGCGCCGGATCGGGTGCGGAAAGCACGGCGTCGATCTCGTCAAGGTCAGCCTCCGTCATCTCACGGAAGCGGAGGCGGTCTGTCGACGCGGGGAGCACGAGCCGCATGCTAGGCGCCTCGGTGGGTTCGGGGTGCACCCCACTCAGCCCTCTCATGGTGAATCCCGGGCAGAGCGCCCGACCATGCCGCTGTCGGGGCGGACTACAACAGCTGGCCACGCTCTCCGCGAGGCAATGGCTCGACCTCACCGGGTTCTCCCACCAGGGGCTAATGGACCAGCCTGGTCAACGGCGACAAGTCCACCCGCGAGCAGGCCGAGGCCCGGCGTCAAGGCGGTTGGTCTCTGACCTGAATCGCGTTGCACCACGTAACGTCACCGCAGATGAACACGCTCCCCGCACCAGCGGGGGGTGCCAACTGGCACAACGGGAGACCCAATGCAGCAAGGACTCAAGGTGGTCCTGGGGACCATCGCCGTCGCGACGCTCGCCTTCGGTGGCGTCGCCACCGCCGCGGACACGATCGGCTCCAACGACGTCACCAACAACTCGCTGAAGTCCAAGGACATCCACAACGGCACGGTCAAGGGCAAGGACCTGTCCGCCGGGCTCAACGAGAAGATCGCCGACAAGGGCAGCGACCGCGTCGGTGACGTCGTCGCCGCCAACGTCACCACGAGCGCCAGCTCGCCCGGCGCCAACCCGACAACCGGCTTGGTCCCCGTCCCGATCGAGGAGTCCAGCGTGTTCACGGCCGCGCGAGGCGTCCCGCTCATCAGCACGACCCTCCCCGCCGGCCACTACATCGTGTCCGGTTCCGCACTGTTCTTCGACGTGGCTGGCGACGGCGGGGAGTACGGCGAGGCACGGCTGTTCACCGCGGACGGGACGCCCCAGGGCAGCTCCATCTTCTCGGGCGCGGTCCCTCCCGCGATGCTCGGTGGGGTCGGCGCGCTGGCCTCGGCCAGCGTGGAGATCAACCTGACCACGGCCACCACCATCACCCTGCGCGCGCGGCTGCGTGGCGGTGCTGCTGGCCCGAGCACGGTTCAGGGCGGAGCGAACCTGCTCGTCACCAAGGTCGCCTGACCAGCAACAGACGTTGAGGCACCGCTCAGCGAGACCGCCCGGCGGGGTGCGGCTAGTGCCGTGACCGCTGGGCGGTCTGCTATCGGCAGGAGAACCTCGCGCCACTCACCAGCGCTCCGACCGTGAGCCACTTCAGGTGGCAGCCACCGCCCGACCATGCCGCGATCCGCGAGGTACCCCCGTTCGCAATAGTCACAATGACCGAACAGTAGGGCGTTGACGCGCCAACTGGACTGATGAGATTCGGCGGGATTGGTTAAGAACCCACCGGCCGTATCTCCGCAGGTCAGGACCGATTTCCCCGAATTTGCCCAGGTCAGCGAACCCTCTAGATCAGTTCATGGTGAACACCTTCGACGACGTGAATCAGCAGGTCAGAGTGTGAATCGGGGCCCGGCGCTCGATCCCAAGTCATGCAACCTGCGACAGCGTCGTCGACCGCGCGACGGGTCGGCTCACCGCTCGACGGCATGAGATGCGGGTACGTCCGTAGCGTGAAGCCGGCCCGCACGCCCGAGGTACTCGCTCACCGCCCTGATGCTCTCTGGGTACCGTCAGGCAATGAAAGCGCGGCCACGCATCCGGCTGGCCATCGTTGACGACTACCCCGTGGTGGTCGCCGGCGTCGCTTCGTTTCTCGCATCCGAGGACATTGACGTCGTCGAGACCGGGGCGCTGACGTCCGTGCTCAGCGACGTGGACATCGTCCTCTACGACACGTTCGCTCAGATCGAGGGCACGGGCCTCGACCTCGAGGACTTCGTGCGCGACAGCGGCGGAGCGAAGGTGGTGGTCTACAGCTGGAACCTTGAACCGAGGCTGATCGAGGAGGTGATGGCGCGCGGTGCGAGCGGCTACCTGTCCAAGGTGCTCACCGGACCGCAGATCGTCGCCGCTCTGGAGCGAGTCATGACTGGCGACACAGTCATCCTCCCCGGTTTGCGTGAGTCGAGCGTCAACGGCGCGGGTGACTGGCCCGGACGTGCCATCGGGCTCACTCCCCGTGAGGCAGAGATCATCGCGTTGATCACCCAGGGGTTGTCCAACGATGAGATCGCCCAGCGCGCGTACCTCAGCATCAACTCGGTGAAGACGCACATCAGAACCGCCTATCGGAAGATCGGCGTCTCCTCGCGCTCGCAAGCGGTGCTGTGGGGGGTCGACAACGGCTTCAGACCCGACACCCTGCGCAGCATCGACCCTGCCCTCGTCGCGCGTCCGCCGCATTGAGGCACGCATGCACTGGGTGGGGACGTCGTCGCAGGTCAGAGGCGTTCGTGGGTATCACCGCAGATCAGGGCGCCGCGGAGATCAATCCATGGTGAACCCCTTCGACGACGAGCCCGTCTGAGGGAGAATGCCTCTCGGAGCGGTGTAACGCTCCCGGCTGCCCGTGACAGGAGGCGGGTGACCGGGAGACCTCCGCCTCGACCCAGACGAGTGCGGACGGGGCCTGCCCGGCGGTCACGCCCCCGCGTCACCGCCGGGCAGCCCCTTCCGACAGGTCGCCCAGGAAAGGACGTGCGTCGTGCTGCCGGACCTCGAGCTGGACATCCCCCTGCTGGAGCCGGACCCCGTGCTGCTGGAGCAGCTCGCCCAGCTGAGCGCCACATCGGTCGCGCCCGCGGGTGGCGGCCCCGTCCGGACGCTCGTGGCCGCGGTCACGGTCGTCGTGGTCGGCGGCTTCTCGTGGCTGACCGGGACGCTGCCCGGGGTGGCCTCGCCCTTCGACGGCGACGGCGGGCCTGCACCGCAGCACGCCCCCGCCGACCCGGGTCAGGACGGCATTGACCCGGCCGGGGACCCGGGCGCGCCGGGCCCGCTCGAGGTGCACTCCGGCCGGGGCAGCCACGCCGGCCAGACCAGGCCGCACCAGCCCGACGGCGCCGCGCCCAGCCAGCAGGACAGCGGCAACCACACGGGCCAGATCAAGCCGCACACCGACAACGGCAACCACACCGGCCAGATCAAGCCGCACACCAACAACGGCAACCACACCGGCCAGATCAAGCCCCACACCGACAACGGCAACCACACCGGCCAGACCAAGCCCGACGAGGGCACCGGCGACGAGACCGGTCAGACCAAGCCGCACGAGGACAACGGCAACCACACCGGCCCGACGGCGACACCGCAGGACAACGGGAATGCGAACGGCCACGTGAAGTGACCGACGACGCGGTCGTCGCCGCGGCCAAGCGCGGCGACCAGGACGCCTGGCGAGAGCTCTACCGAGCCCACGCCGGGCGATTGGTCGTCTGGCTGGAGACCCGCTCCGGCACCGACGGCGCGGTGGCCGCGGAGGACATCGCGGCCCAGGCCTGGCTGACCGCGGCCGAGAAGGTCGTCGAGTACGACGGGGGCGCCGACGAGTTCGGCGCGTGGCTGTTCGGGATCGCGCGGCGGGTGGCCGCGAACGCCCGGCGCCGCAGCGGTCGTCGTCGTACCGACCCTGTCGCCGAGGCGCCCAGCGCCGCGGTGGACGGCCCCGAGGCGACCGTGCCGGGCAGCGAGTGGGTCCGCGACCTGCTGACCGGGCTCTCACCCCGCGAGCGTGACGTGGTCGCGTGCATCGACGTCGTGGGGCTCAGCGTCGCCGACGCGGCCAGGGCGCTCGGGATGACGCCCGTTGCCGTGCGCGTGGCGCGGCACCGGGCCTTGCGGCGGCTGCGCCGCGACGCGCGGACCTCGCTGCTCGCCGTCACCGTCCCCTGAGCGGCGTACCGCCCGTCAGCGCGGGTGGGAGGCGGCGAGGAGCGCCTCGCGTACCTCGGGGTCGGGCTCGGTCGAGCGGCTGCTGGCCAGATCGAAGAAGACGACGACCACCATGGCCCGGGCCAGCACGACGTCGCCGTCGCGGAACTCCGACTGGACGGTCATCGACCGGGCGCCGACGCGCGTGATCGTCGAGCGGCAGTCGTACGGCGCCGCGCGGAACAGCAGCGGCCGCACGTAGTCCACGTCGGTCTGGGCCACCACGACGCTGAACCGGCGCCGCGGCACCAGCTCGTTGACCATCGAGATCCGGGCCTCCTGCAGGTACTCGAAGTACTTGACGTTGTTGACGTGGCCGTAGACGTCGACGTCGGAGAACCGCACGTGGATCGGGTAGCGGCCGGTCACCTGCTCCGGCAGCGCCGGCGTGCGGCGCCGGGGCTGGCCGTCGGGCTCGAGGTGGACCTCGAGGGCGGCACGCTCCTCGGCGGTGATCCGGCGCGGCCGCTCCTCGGCGAAGATGAACGGCGTGAGCAGCGTGGTCGCCCGGACGTAGACCACCCGGTCGCCCTCGGCGGAGTCGTGGAAGATCTCGTAGGCCATCGTGAAGGTGGCCGCCCTGACGTCGGTCACCCAGCACTCGATGGATACCGGCCGGAAGTCGTAGGTGAGCGGCTTGAGGTAGGTGACCTCGTGGCGCGCCACCACGAGCCCCTCCGCCAGCGACTCCGGGCCGCGGCCGAGGGCCCGCAGCATGTCGACGCGGGCCTCCTGGAGGTAGTCGACGTACACCACGTTGTTGACGTGCCCGAGCTGGTCGAGGTCGGCCCAGCGCATCGGGCACTCGTAGCGGTGGCGCACGCCCCGACTCTGCCAGAGCGGCGGAGCCGGGGCGTGCGGGGCCGGGCGGGAGGGTGCCCGGGTCAGTGGGCCAGGACGAGCCGGCGGTAGTACGTCGGGATGCTCTGGTGCCGGGCCACGCGGAGGCGGTGGTGGCGGACCGCGGACTGACCGATGACGGTGACCGAGGCGATGCTGCCGACGAGGGCGAGCAGGGCGACGATCACGGCGAACGGGAGGACTGCGCTGAGGTCGTACGACATGACCGATTCCTTTCTACGTTCTGTAGAATTCTTCTACGTGTGTAGAAAGTACGCTCCGCGCCTCCGGAGCGCAACTCCTTGGGTAGATTCGGTCGACGTGCCCTCCGTCACAGCCTCCGCGAGCCCGCCGGCGCTCACGCCGCGCCGCCGCGCGCTGATGGAGGCGGCCCTGCACGTGGTGGCCGACGAGGGGCTGCGCGGTCTCACCCACCGGGCCGTGGACCGCCGCGCCGGACTTCCCGAAGGCACCTGCTCGGCGTACTTCCGCACCCGCCAGGCCCTCCAGCTCGCCGTCACCGAGCACGTGGCCGCGACCCTGGCCACGGACGTCGACGAGCTGGCGGCCGAGCTGGTCGAGTGCTCGGGCGACGAGGCCCTAGCGGTGGACGCTCACCCTCGCGCTCTTCGAGCGCTGGCTCGACGAGCGCGAGCTGATCGTCGCCAAGCTCGAGCTGTCCCTCGAGGCACCACGCAACCCCGCCGTGGCCGAGGCCCTCACCGCGTCCCGCACCCGGCTGGTGGGTGTCGTCGACGGGATCCTGACCCGGGCCGACAAGGAGCACGCCGACGGCCGTGCGGAGGCCCTCGTGGCGTCCTTCGACGGGCTGCTCATCGGCGCCCTGCAGAAGCCGCCGCGCGAACGCCGGCCGTTCCTGTCCAGCTCGCTGTCCCTGGTCCTGCACGCGCTCACCCAGCCCGAGGCGTGACGTCGCCCACATCCCGGCGGAACCTGCTCTCATCTAGGCTCGAACCATGCCTGAAGCCGTGATCGTCTCCGCTGCCCGCTCCCCCATCGGCCGCGCCAACAAGGGCTCCCTCAAGGACCTGCGTCCCGACGACCTGACCGCGACGATCATCCAGGCGGCCCTGGCCAAGGTGCCCGAGCTCGACCCGACGACGATCGACGACCACTACCTCGGCTGCGGGCTGCCCGGCGGCGAGTCGGGCAACAACATGGCCCGCGTCGTCAACGTGCTGCTCGGGCTCGACGAGGTGCCCGGCGCGACGATCACCCGCTACTGCTCCTCCTCGGTGCAGACCACGCGGATGGCCTTCCACGCCATCAAGGCCGGCGAGGGCCACGCGTTCATCTCCGCCGGCGTCGAGACCGTGTCCCGGTTCGCCAAGGGCACCTCCGACCACTGGCCCGACACCCACAACCACCTCTTCGACGACGCCAAGGCGCGCACCGACGAGCAGGCCCAGGGCGGCCAGGACTGGCACGACCCACGCCAGGACGACCCGGTCGGCAGCACGGTCCCGGACGTCTACATCGCGATGGGCCAGACCGCCGAGAACGTCGCCCGGCTGCGCGGTCTGGACCGCAAGGAGCTCGACGAGTTCGGCGTGCGGTCCCAGAACCTGGCCGAGAAGGCGATCGCCGACGGGTTCTGGGAGCGCGAGATCACCCCGGTGACCACCCCCGACGGCACCGTGGTGACCAAGGACGACGGGCCGCGGGCCGGCGTGACCTACGAGGCCATCTCCCAGCTCGACCCGGTCTTCCGGCCCGACGGCGTGGTGACGGCCGGCAACTGCTGCGCCCTCAACGACGGCGCCGCAGCGGTCATCGTCATGTCCGACACCCGCGCTGCCGAGCTCGGCCTGACCCCGCTCGCCCGCATCGTCGCCACCGGCGTCAGCGGCCTCTCGCCCGAGATCATGGGTCTCGGCCCGGTCGAGGCCTCCACGCGCGCCCTGGCCCACGCCGGCATGAGCATCGGCGACATCGACCTCGTCGAGATCAACGAGGCCTTCGCCGCGCAGGTCGTCCCGTCCTACCAGGACCTCGGCATCGACCTCGACCGCCTCAACGTCAACGGCGGCGCCATCGCGGTCGGCCACCCCTTCGGCATGACCGGCGCCCGGCTGCAGAACACGATGCTCAACTCCCTCGACTTCCACGACAAGTCCACCGGGCTGATCACCATGTGCGTGGGCGGCGGCCAGGGCATGGCGCTGATCCTCGAGCGGCTCTCCTGACCGCTCGCCGGGCCTGCGCGGGGCGCAACGCGCGCGCTGATGCACGCGCCCGGGGGCGTCAGGAGATCTAGACTCGGCTCTTGTGGAGGAGGAGTCGGCTCGGTGGCTGGACGCCGGTCAGCAGCGTTCGTGGCGGGCGCTGGTGATGGGCACCACGCTGCTGTTCGACCGCCTCGACGACGACCTGCGCCGGGCGCACGACATCTCGCTGGTCGAGTACGAGATCCTCGTCCGGCTCTCCGAGCGCGACGGCCAGATGCGGATGGCCGCCCTCGCTGACGCCCTGGCGCACAGCCGCAGCCGGGTCACCCACACGGTGACGCGGATGGAGAAGGCCGGGCTGGTGCAGCGCTCCAGCTCCCCCGACGACGGCCGCGGCATCCTCTGCACGCTCACCGACAAGGGCCACGACCTGCTCGAACGGGCCGCGCCGACGCACGTGGAGGGCGTCCGCGCGCACCTCGTCGACCTCGCCTCCGACGAGGACTTCGCCGCCTTGGCCGGGTCTTCGACGCCGTCTCCGACCACCTGATCTCGGCGCACCCCGAGATGGAGATCCGGCCCCGGCGCTAGGGCGGGGACCTAGTCGCGGGGACCTAGTCGCGGGTGAGCCGGCGGTGGGTCACCCGGTGCGGCCGCGCCGCCTCGGCGCCGAGGCGCTCGATCTTGTTCTCCTCGTACGACGCGAAGTTGCCCTCGAACCAGAACCACTTGGCCGGGTCCTCCTCGTCGCCCTCCCACGCCAGGATGTGGGTGGCGATGCGGTCGAGGAACCACCGGTCGTGCGAGGTGACGACGGCGCAGCCGGGGAAGTCGAGCAGCGCGTCCTCGAGCGAGGACAGCGTCTCGACGTCGAGGTCGTTGGTGGGCTCGTCGAGCAGCAGCAGGTTGCCGCCCATCTTCAGCGTGAGGGCGAGGTTGAGCCGGTTCCGCTCACCGCCGGACAGCACGCCCGCCTTCTTCTGCTGGTCGGGGCCCTTGAAGCCGAACGACGCGACGTAGGCGCGCGAGTTCATCTCGAAGTTGGCGACCTTGATGAAGTCGAGCCCGTCGGAGACGACCTCCCAGACGTTCTTGTTGGGGTCGATGCCGCCGCGGCTCTGGTCGACGTACGAGAGCTTGACGGTCTGGCCGACGACGAGCTCGCCGCTGTCGGGCTTCTCGTCGCCGGTGATCATCCGGAACAGCGTGGTCTTGCCGACGCCGTTGGGGCCGATGACGCCGACGATGCCGGCGCGGGGCAGCGAGAACGACAGGTCGTGCATGAGCAGCCGGTCGCCGAACCCCTTGGTCAGCCCCTTGGCCTCGAGGACGACGTCACCCAGCCGCGGGCCGGCGGGGATGTTGATCTCGGAGGTGTCGATCTTGCGGGCGCGGTCGGCCTCGGCGGCCATCTCCTCGTAGCGCGCGAGGCGCGACTTGCTCTTGGTCTGCCGGGCCTTGGCGTTGGAGCGGACCCACTCCAGCTCCTTCTCGAGCATCCTGGCGCGCTTGGCGTCCTTCTGGCCCTCGATCTTGAGCCGGTCCTTCTTGGTCTCGAGGTACGTCGAGTAGTTGCCCTCGTAGGGGTGCGTCGTGCCGCGGTCGAGCTCGAGGATCCACTCGGCGACGTTGTCGAGGAAGTAGCGGTCGTGGGTGATGGCCAGGACGGCGCCGGGGTAGCTCTTGAGGTGACCCTCGAGCCACTGCACCGACTCGGCGTCGAGGTGGTTGGTGGGCTCGTCGAGGAGCAGCAGGTCCGGCTGCTGGAGCAGCAGCTTGCACAGCGCGACCCGGCGGCGCTCGCCACCGGAGAGGTTGTCGACGAGCACGTCGGACGGCGGGCAGCGCAGCGCGTCCATGGCCTGGTCGAGGCGGCTGTCGAGGTCCCAGGCGTTGGCGTTGTCGAGGTCGGTCTGGAGGTCGCCCATCTCCTTCATCAGGGCGTCGAAGTCGGCGTCGGGGTCGCCCATCGCCTCGGAGACCTCGTCGAACCGGTGCAGCTTGGCGTTGACGTCGCCGACCGCCTCCTCGACGTTCTCGAGGACGGTCCTGCCCTCCGTCAGCGGCGGCTCCTGCTGGAGCATGCCGACGGTCGCGTCGGGGTCCAGGATGGCGTCGCCGTTGTTGGCGTGCTCGAGACCGGCCATGATCTTGAGCAGCGTCGACTTGCCGGTGCCGTTGGGGCCGACGACGCCGATCTTGGCACCGTGCAGGAACGAGAGGGTGACGTTGTCGAGGACGACCTTGTCACCGTGGGCCTTGCGCACGTTCCGCAGGGTGAACACATAGTCCGCCATGGTGCCCGAGCCTAGTTGCGGCCCGGTGGGTCGCTGAAAACGGCGACCCCCTTCCGCGTCCACGAACCGTCCACAGGAGCGCCGCTCCACGGCGTCGTCCACAGCCCCTCGGCCCCGTCCGGCCCGCTGTCGGTGCCGGACCGGAGCGTCGTGCCCGTCATCACCGACACGACAGGAGAGATCCATGCACGACACCCTCGTGACCCTCCAGGGCAACCTGGGCGGCGACGTGCGGTTCCACGAGACCGCCAAGGGGCAGGTCGCCCACTTCCGGGTCGGCGCCTCACCCCGCTGGCTCGACCGCGAGACCGGCGAGTGGGTCAGCGGCGAGACCACGTGGTACGCCGTGACCGCGTGGCGCGGCCTGGCCCGCAACTGCGCCGACTCGCTGCGGCGCGGCGACCCGGTCGTCGTCCACGGGCGGCTGAGCCAGCGCTCGTGGGCCAACAACGGCAACCAGGGCGTCGACCTCGAGGTGCGGGCCAGCTTCGTGGGCCACGACCTCAACCGCGGGCGCAGCACCTTCACCAAGGTCCGGCCGGCCTCGGGCGACACCGCGGCGCAGCCCGTCGAGCCGATCGAGGAGGTGGCGGCCGAGGCGCCGGCCGCGTGAGCGAACGCAGGCTAGCCTGCCAGCGCCTTGTCGAGGCCGGTGCGCACGATCCGGAAGGCCTCGAGCTCCGACTCGACCGGCGCCACGACCATCTCCGCGGACACCCGGTGCACCGCGTCGCGGAGCCTCCGGTCCGCCGCGGCGGCCCGGTTGCGCGCGGTCAGCTCGACCAGCGCCCGGCAGAGCAGGGCCAGCAGGAGGCCCACGACCACCCCGCCGACGAGCAGCAGGATCGGCAGGTCGATGCCTCCATAGGCCGGGACCGAGTCGTCGCCCAGCGAACCAGAAGCGGCCAGCGCGAGGGTCCAGCCGCCACCGACCAGGGCGGCCAGGATCAGCACCCACTGGAGGACCCGCACGGCGTCTGGCCCAGACCGGGATCCGGGCCACGCCGAGGTCGGTGCCGGCGATCTCGGCGTCGAGCCGGTCGCTCACGTCGCCCAGCTGCGAGGTCGAGGCCCGCCGCACGGACTCCGCCCACGGCCGGGTCATCCCGGCCGACACGTCGTCGGCGAGGGCGCGCACCTCGGTGTCGACCTTGGCACGCTGCACCGGCGAGGCCTCGGGGATGGAGGTCCGGGCCCGACCGCTCAGGTGCTTGCCCGCGGCGCCCAGGTCGAGGTGGAGCCGGCGCAGCGGGTCCGGCTTGAGGCGGGAGAGCCACGAGACGACCGGCCAGCCGGTGGCCTGACGCGCCCGCATCCGGGTCGACCGCTCGATCGCGGCACCACGGTCGGGACGCCCGCCGATTCGGCGAGCGCCTCCTCCATGGCGCCTGACGCGACCCGAGGCCAATGACCGGGGCTTCCCGCTGCCGCACTCCTCGTTCAGTCGGCTCGCGACCGCCCGCAGGTCGGCCTCGATCCGGTGCCGGGTGGACTTCTTGTCCGCGACCCGCTGGGCGATCTCGGTGCGCAGCTCGCGGACGCCCTGCCCGTGGCGGGCGCTGAGTGGCGAGCACCGGTACCTCGGCGAGGCCGTCCTGGTCGAGCAGCCGCCGGACGTCGTCGAGCATCGCGGCCGCGGCGCTCCTCCGGCACGATGTCGATGTGGTTGAGCACCACGAGCATCACGCCCGCGTGGCTGGCCAGTGGGCGCGAGGTAGCGGTCGTGGATCGCGGCGTCGGCGTACTTCTGCGGGTCGAGCACCCACACGAGCAGGTCGGCGAGCTTGACGATGCGGTCGACCTCGAGGTGGTGGGCGACCTCGGTGGAGTCGTGGTCGGGCAGGTCGAGCAGGACCACGCCCTCCATCTCGCCGGTCCTCCCGGGGGCCGGCGATGAGCCCGGTGCTGTCGAGCATCGAGTCGCGGGTGATCTGGTGGCGCGGCGGGATGCCGAGCCACTCGAGCAGCTCCTGCGCGCCCTCGCTCCCCCACACGCACGCGGTGGCCCAGGAGGTCGTGGGGCGGCGGACGCCGACGGCGGAGAGCTCGAGCCCGGTCAGCGCGTTGAACGTCGACGACTTGCCCGAGCCGGTGGCGCCGGCGATCGCGACCACGGTGTGGTCGGCCGAGAGCCGCAGCCGGGCCGCGGCGCGTTCGACGACCTCCTGGGCCTCGTCGACGACCTCGTCGTCGAGCCGGCCTCGGGCCGCCTCGACCGCGGACTGCAGCGCCTCGATGCGGCCACCGAGGTCGGACCCGCGGGCCGACCAGCCTGCGGGCACCCTCGAGCAAGGACGTCATCGTCTCCCTCGGTCTAGCGCGTGTTGGCAGGAGCTGGGCTGGCCAGCCCGATCACCCTATCGGTGGCCGGAGCGCGGTCAGTCGGCGCGCTGCCCGGCGTAGCGGGCGTCCTCGACCCGGCGCGAGGCCCGGCGCAGCTGCTCGGGAGCCTCCGGGTCGAGGCCGAGGCTGTCGACGAGGTCGGTGTAGCGGGCCTGCTCGGCCGCGAACAGCTCGCGGACCCGCACCTCGAGCGACGTGCGCGCCCGCTCGGCGAGGCTGCGGACGGCCTGGTCGCCGAAGACGGCCTCGAGCAGCTTCTGGCCCAGCACCGCCGAGCCGCCGGCGATGCCGACCTCGGCGCCGGTGAGCCCGTAGGAGTAGGAGAAGACGACGATCATCAGGGCCACCGCGAGCCCGTTGACGCCGAAGGCGAGGAACCGCGCGGTGGTGCGCTTGTCCTGGCCCTGGGTGCGGACCATCGTGCAGCACGTCGGCCTGCCACTCGCGCACCGAGCGCTCCGCGTTGCGGCGCAGCTCGCGCGAGGCCCGGCCGAGCTCGGTGCCGGCGTCCTTGAGCAGCGCCTGCCCGGACGCCACCTGGCGCCACGACGCCTCGGCCCGCTCGGCGGCCGCCTCGGCGTGCTCGAGGATCAGCATCTCCAGCCCGGACTCGACCGCGACGGTGATCCGCTCGGCCTGCTGGGGCTTGCCCTTGACCGTGTTGACCAACCGGTCGCGGAGCCGGCCGACCCGGCTCTCCAGCCCCTTGAGCAGCTCGCCGGTGCCGACGAACTCCTGCCAGCGGGCCAGCACCTCGCCGCGCAGCAGGGTGCCGTCCTCCATGCCGGCGATCACGGCGCCGACCGCCTCGTCGTAGGCCGCCATCGCGTCGCGCGCGGAGCCGGTCGGCGGCGGCGATCTGCTCGGCGGCCGCGTCGGCGACCGGGTAGGTGCGCCGGGTCAGGGTCCGCACCGCACCGTCGAGGGTCTGGATCACCACCTGCTGGCGGGCCGCGATGTCGCCGGCCAGGGTGTTCAGCCAGGTGCGGATCTCGGCCACGTGGTCGGCGGGCAACAGCCCGTCGTCGCTGACCGGGCCTTCGTGGACGATGAAGAGCGGTGAGTCCTTGAGCCCGCGGCTGGCCAGCATCCGGGCCAGGTGGGTGGCCACGGTCTGCACGGCCTCCTCCGGCGTGCGGTCGAGCACGATCGCGACGGCCGTCGAGCGCTCGGCGGCCTGGCGCAGGAACTCCCAGGGCACCTGGTCGGCGTAGCGCGCGGCCGAGGTCACGAACAGCCAGAGGTCGGCGGCGGCCAGGAGCTGGGCGGCGAGCTCGCGGTTCTCCTCGACCACCGAGTCGACGTCGGGGGCGTCGAGGATCGCCAGCCCCTGCGGCACCGACTCGGCCGCCACCAGCTGGAGCGCCTCCGGGTCCGTGGTCGAGTGGTCGACCCGCTCGAGGTCAGGCAGCAGCCGGTCGGCACCGAACCACGGGGCGTCGTCGGGGTGGTGCACCAGCACCGGTGAGCGCGTGGTCGGGCGGAGCAGCCCGGGCTGGGTCACCTTGTGGCCGACCAGCGAGTTGACGAGGGTCGACTTGCCGGCGCCGGTCGAGCCGCCGACCACGGCGAGCAGCGGGGCCTCGAGGGTGGTGACCCGCGGGATGACGTAGTCCTCGAGCTGGTCGACCATCTCCTTGAGTCCGGCGCGCTGCTCGGCGGTGCCGGGGAGCTCGAGGGGCAGCCGGACGCCCTGGAGCGCGTGGTGCAGCCGGACCAGCGCGGTCAGCATCACGGTGCCGTAGGAGCCGGCGGTCGGGGTCCCGCCGCCGTGGGCGAGGTTGAACGGGTTGGCCGGGCCGGGGACGGTCGTCATCGGACGGGGACCACCTGACCGGGGAAGGCGATGCCCGGGCGGATCGCGTTGATCCGCGCCAGGAAGTCCTGGCCGCGGACGGCGTAGTCCTTGGGCGCGGTGCCGCGCAGGTAGCGGTGGTGCAGGAAGCCGAGCTCGATCGCGGCCTGCTGGTAGTCGCGCATCGCGTCCTCCCCCGGCTTGCCGGCGATCTGCTTGGCGTACGCCCGGGCGGCGCGCCGGGCCCGGAGGTCCACCACCCAGCCGATGTCGGTAGCCGGGAAGAGTCCGCGCTGCGCGGCGTCGCCAAGCGCTGCTGTCAGCATCCTCCGCTCGGAGCGACGCGACCAGACCCCGAGCCAGATCAGGCCGGCGAAGGCCGGGACCATGAGCAGGAAGTAGGCGCCCACGAAGCCCTTGAAGCCGAAGATCGTCGAGCCGTTCCAGATGGCGTGGGCGAGCACGGCGCAGCAGGTACCCGCCCAGCGGGGCCAGCCATCGCAGGGTCCGCGACCGGGTGGTCACCGCGATCCCGACGCCGATGCCGGTGAACGCCGTGAACAGCGGGTGCGCGAACGGGCTGAACAGGCAGCGCACCACGAAGGTCGCGGTCACCCCGGCGACCCCGCCGGGGCCCTGCCCGTCGGTGCCGTTGTACGCCGCGCCGAGGTAGAGGATGTTCTCGGTGAAGGCGAAGCCGATCCCGACCATGCCCGCGTAGACGATGCCGTCGAGGATCCCGTCGAGCTCGGCCCGGCGCCACCAGAGCAGCAGGAACAGGAACAGGCCCTTGCTGGCCTCCTCGGTGACAGGCGCCAGCAGGGCCAGGCTCACGTCGTCGGTGACCCCGGCGAACAGCCCGCCGATGCCCTGCACCACCAGCGCCCCGAAGGTCGCCGCGAAGGCGCCCCAGAGCAGGCCCATCAGCAGCAGCCGCCGGGGCTCGGGCTCGTAGCGGTCGAGCCACAGGTAGCAGAGCACGAGCGGGACCACCGGGACCGCCGCCAGCACGGTGGCGAGGATCGCGATCGCGGGGGCGCTGGAGAGGGCGATGATCAGCAGCATCGGCAGCGCGCCGAGGCAGACCAGGATGATCACCACGACGGTGAACACCCGGCTGTCACGACGTGGTCCGGCGGCCATGGCCGGGAGTCTAGGTCGAAGAGACCCCCACCCCGCGCCCCGGCGTACAGTGACGAGCGTGAGCGAGGAGAACCTGGACGCCCCCGGTGAGGACGACATGAAGACCGCCCGAGAGCTGCACACCGAGTCCCACGACCCCGCGGTCCCCGAGGCCTACGCCGCGTTCATGCGCACCGGCTGGGGCGACCGCGAGCTCGACCTGCCGCGCCAGCCGGTCGCCGACCGGGCCGCCGAGCGGCGGGCCCGGCTGGCCTCGATGTTCCCCGGCGAGCGGGTGGTGCTCCCGTCCGGGACGTTCAAGGTCCGGGCCAACGACACCGACTACAAGTTCCGCTCCGACACCGCGCACACCTACTTCTCCGGCAACCAGACCAGCGACGCCGTGCTGGTGCTCGAGGACGGCGAGGCGGTCCTCTACGCGCGCCCGCGGTCCGCGCGCGACACCGACGAGTTCTTCCGCGACCGCCAGTACGGCGAGCTGTGGGTCGGCCGCCGTCCGTCGCTGCACGAGCTCTCGTCCTCGCTCGGGATCGAGTGCCGCCACATCGACCGGCTCCAGGACGCGATCACCTCCACCAACGGCGCCACCAAGACCCGCGTGCTGCGCGGCATCTCGGCCGAGGTCGACCGGATGGTGGCCGCCGACGAGTCGCTCGACGCCGACCTGCAGCGCGTGGTCGGCGAGCTGCGGCTGGTCAAGGACGACTGGGAGGTCGCCGAGCTCCAGGAGGCCTGCGACATCACCACGCTGGGCTTCGAGGACTGCGTGCGCGAGTGGCGCCAGGTCCTCGAGTACGGCGAGCGCTGGATCGAGGGCACCTTCCACCGTCGGGCCCGCGCCATGGGCAACGACATCGGCTACGACCCGATCGTCGGCGGTGGCCGCCACGCGACGACCCTGCACTGGATCGACAACACCGGACCGATCACGCCGGGCGAGCTGGTGCTGCTCGACATGGGCGTCGAGGGCCGCAACCTCTACACCGCCGACGTGACCCGCACGCTGCCGGTCGACGGCCGGTTCACGCCGCTGCAGCGCGACCTCTACGACCTCGTGTACACCGCGCAGCAGAAGGGCATCGAGGCGACGATCGCCGGGCAGCCGTTCCTCTCCGCGCACCACGCGGCGATGGACGTGCTCGCGCACGGCCTCGAGGACCTCGACCTGCTGCCGGTCTCCGCGGAGGAGGCGCTCGACCCGGAGTCGAAGGTCTACGCGCGCTGGACCCTGCACGGCACCAGCCACATGCTCGGCATGGACGTCCACGACTGCAACGGCGACCTCACCGGACATCTATCCGAAGGGCGACCTCGAGGTCGGCATGGTGCTCACGGTCGAGCCGGGCCTCTACTTCCAGGAGGACGACCTGCTCGTCCCCGAGGAGCTGCGCGGCATCGGCATCCGGATCGAGGACGACATCCTGGTCACCGCCGACGGCTCCGGTGAACCTCTCGGCGTCCCTCCCCCGCACCTCGGCCGACGTCGAGGAGTGGATGGGCCAGCACCTCGGCTGACCCGTCGGAGCGGCTCAGGTGGGCAGCTCGGTCCCGGCCTGCTCGGCGACCATGTACTCGGCGTACCAGTCCGGCCAGTTCTCGTCGTAGGCACCGCCGTCGCGCGCCTCGTGCTCGCCGTGGGCCGCGGCCGCCCGGCGCAGGGCCTGGGCCAGCTCCGCCGCCGGTCCGTACGACGCGGGCGCCGCGTCGACGCGGCCCGGGAGCCGGGTGGTCACCTCCTGGAGCAGCCACCGGTTGCCGTCGGGGTCGCTGAAGGTCGCGAACGTGCTGTAGCTCGCCCGGTCGTCCGCCGGCCCCGAGGCGTGCTCGCCCGGGTCGGTCGAGAACTGCCCCCCGGGGCTCGCCGGGTGGAAGACCTCGCTGACGTCGGCACCGTGGCTGCGCAGCTCGTCGCGAGCGGCCTCGGCGTCGGACACCACCAGGTAGAGGCCCTCGGCGGTGCCGGGCTCGGCGGTGGTGATCCGGGTGCCGAACTGCACCGAGCACGGAGAGCCCGGGGGCGTGAGCTGGACGACCCGGAACCCGTTGTCGAAGGGGAAGTCGGCGTCGAGCCGCCACCCCAGTCCGACGTAGAACGACTTCGCCCGGTCCACGTCGGCCACGGGGATCACCACGGCCTCCAGCAGCAGGTCAACCATCGGTGCCTCCATCTCGTCGGGGTGTTGGAGGCAGACTGCTCCCCGCGCCGACGGCAGGCAAGACCTGTCAGTACGGCGTGGTCCGCGCGACCGCCAGCGCCCGCTTCGGGTCGAACGGGTCGGCCTGCATGTACAGCCACGGGCGGCCGATCCACAGGTAGCCGTCGACGTACGCCGCCGCGTTGGCCGCGTCCGTCGCGGAGAGCCCCCAGGCCGGGTTCGCCACGTCGTAGGTCGGCGGGATGCCGAGGGTGACGCAGGCCTGCTGCCCCCTCTTCGTGCAGGTGGTGGCGTTGTCGAAGTTCGGGCCGCGGTAGTCGTAGCCGTTGAACGGCGCCCCGTTGGCCGCGGTGTTCACCACGAAGTGCTTGTCGGCGTACCCCGCCGCGGCCAGCGCCTGCACCACCGCGGTGCCGTAGGCGACCTCGTCCGAGGTGGCGGCGTAGTGCGTGGAGTTCAGGGCGAAGCCGCGCGCGGTGTCGATGCCCGCCGGCAGCAGGATCTTGAGCGCCTTCGCCGGGTCCTTGCGCAGCCAGTCCGAGGCGCCGGCGTCGATGTAGACACTGGTGTTCGGCAGTGCGCTGAAGACGTGCGAGGCGTAGCCGACCAGCTGCGACGGCAGCGGCGAGCCGTGGGGGGCGCACAGCGCGAACGGTCCGTCCGGCTGCAGGACCAGGGCGACGTGCGCGGCACCGATCCCCAGGGCGAACTGGTCGATCCACTTCGTGTAGGTCTTCTGCTCCTTGGCCGTCGGGAGCCGCTTGCACGCCTCTTCCTCCCACGGCTTGAGCCGGAAGACCGTCATCTGGACGAGGGCCTCGGGGTCGCCCGCCTGCGCGTTGGCGATGTGGTCGCGCACCTTGCCCGCGACCTGGTTGGTCGGGATCCACTGGCCGTACCACTTGGCCTTCGGGGCCAGCGCGATCTTGGCCAGCAGCTGCTTCTTCCTGCCGGAGGCCCGCAGGTACGGCGTCCACGCCTGGTCGCTGCTGCCCTTGTAGACGCCCCACGTCCGGTTGGCCAGCGGGTTGGTCTCCGGTGGCGTGCGCTGCACGATGGTCGCCGGCGCGGGCGCCTGCTCACCGATCGCGGACGTGGGAGCGGCGACGACCAGCGCGCACGTGAGCGCTCCCGCGCCCAGCACGGACAATGCGGACAGCGCGGCCGTACGCCGCGAGGACTTCCCCGACACCGCAACAGGGCACCACGCGCCCCGCGGCCCGCGTGGCGGTTCACGGCGGAATCACCCTTTCGGCCAAGTGCCGTGGTCCGGGTCGGCCGGCATCGCTGAGCCGCCGCCGCTGGGCCACAATGGGCCGCGCGCCCCCGTAGCTCAGCTGGACAGAGCAGCGGCCTTCTAATCCGCCGGTCGCAGGTTCGAATCCTGCCGGGGGCACCGAGCCGAGCGGACCGCCTACGCGTCCGCCGCAGGCCGCCCGTCGAGACGCAGCACCCGTAGCTGCAGCATCGCGGCGAACCGCTGGTCCGGGTCGCCCAGGTCGATCTCGCCGACCTCCGCGACCCGGCGCAGGCGGTAGCGGAAGGTGTTCTGGTGGACGAACAGCGAGTCCGCCGCGACCACGACGTCGCCGAAGGCGTCGAGCCAGGCCTGCAGGGTCTGCACGAGGTTGCTGCGGTGCTGCCGGTCGTAGTCCACGAGCCGGGCGAGGGGGCCGCTGAACTGGTCGCCTCGTGAGGCGGCGAGGTCGCGCAGCTCGAGGATCAGCGCCTCGCCCTGCAGCTCGTCGAGCCGGCCGATCCGCCGGTCGCTGCGGCTCTCGCGCAGCACCCGGAGCGCCCGGTCGACGCACGAGCGGCTGTGCGCGACGCCGGTGAAGTCCGGGGCCACGGGTCCGACGGCCGCGATGGTGGGGAGCCGGTCGCCCACGCGGTCGAGGAAGTCCTGCACGATCCGCACCGACCGCGCCTCGCCCTCCTCGGCCGAGCCGAGGTGCGGCAGCAGCCCGTAGGTGACGCCGCCGATCGCGGCCGCGGCCGAGCGCGGCTGCACCGCCGCGAGGTGCAGCGCGAAGGCGTCGCTGAGCCGCTGCCGCTCGTGCACGAGGGCGGCGCTGTCCGCGTCCGTGTCGGGGCGGTCCCGCTCGTCGAAGGCGATCCCGACCACGACCAGGGACTGGCCGGCGAGGCCGAGCCGTTCGAGGGCCTCGTGCGCGCCGGCTCCGCCCTCGAGGGCCGAGCTGAGCAGGTCGGCCCGCAGCCGCCGCTGTACGTCGGCGCCGGCGCGCACCCGCAGCAGGTGCAGCGCGACCAGCTTGGCGGACTCGCGAAGCGCCTCGGTCCGCTCGTCGTTGAGCGGCCCGGTGACCGCGGCCCAGATCGAGCCCAGCACCTCGTCGCCGGCCCGGACGGCGATCGCCACCCGCGGGAGTGAGAACCCGTCGCCCCGGTGGTCGACCGGCTCGACGTAGACCGGGAGGTCGCTGCGGTGCAGGTCGCGGAAGACGCCGCTCTCCTGGAGGTGCCGCGCGTACCGCTCCGGCACCTGGCGACCGAGGATCGTCTCGACCCGCGACGGGTCGGCCTCGTCCTGGCGACCGGAGAAGGCCAGCACCCGCGAGCTGCGGTCCTCGATGGTGACCGGCGCGTCGAGCAGCGAGGCGATGGCGTTGGCGACCGCGAACAGGTCGCCCGACGGGCAGCCCGCCGAGCGACTCGGGCTCCGCCGCGCCGACGTCGCCCTCGGCCAGCACCGACCGCAGCATCTCGGCGAGGTGGCCCCACGGCGCGCCACGGCTGAGGCCGAGCACCGCCACGCCGGCCCGCGTCGGCCGCGGTGCGGACGTCGTTCGTGAGCGGCACGGGCGCCCGCAGCACCAGCCCGGCGGCGCCCTGCCGGCCGAGCGCCCCGAGCAGCTCGACGACCCGCTCCGGCGTGTCCACGCCGACCCCGAGCACGAGGGCCTGCGGCGGCAGCACGGGCTGGTCGAGCGGGTCGTAGATCACCACCCCGCCGAGCTCGCCGGGGTGCTCGGGGTCGCCGTGGGCGAGGTCGAGGAGGGTGGCCCCGAGGTCGTCGAGGACCCGGCCCAGGCTGGCGCGTGGCCGCGGCGCGATGGCGTGCTGCACCCTCAGACGTTAGGCGAGGGCCCGGCCGCCGCACTAGTCGGTCAGCACCAGCACGGGCCAGGTTTTCGTCGACCTCGACAAGGTCAGAGGGGCAGCCACTCCGTCGCCGGTGGTCACCTCGGCGAGCCGGTCCGGCACCGGCGCCACCCCCAGCCCGGGGCCGGTCGGCACGTGCGAGGTGTCCGTCGTCGAGGACGAACGGCTCGGTGATGTCCGCGCGCGTAGTAGCGGCCCGAGGCGGAGGTGTCCCCCGGCAGCGTGAAGCCGGGCAGGGCGGCGAGCGCGACGTTGGCCGCGCGGCCGAGGCCGGTCTCGAGCATCCCGCCGCACCAGACCGGTACGCCGTGCGGCGACGCACACGTCGTGGATCCGCCGCGCCTCGAGGTAGCCGCCGACCCGCCCCGGCTTGATGTTGACGATCCGGCAGGCGCCCAGGCGGATCGCGGCCGCGGCGTCCCGGGCCGAGGTGATCGACTCGTCGAGGCAGACCGGCGTCCGGATCAGCCGGGCCAGGTCCGCGTGGCCGAGCACGTCCTCCTCGTCGAGCGGCTGCTCGATCAGCAGGAGGTCGAACGGGTCGAGCCGCGCGAGGTGCGGCGCGTCGGCGAGCGTGTACGCCGTGTTCGCGTCGACCTGCAGCAGCACGTCGTCGCCGAACCGCTCGCGGACCGCGCGCACCGGCTCGACGTCCCAGCCGGGCTCGATCTTGAGCTTGATCCGCAGGTAGCCCTCGTCGAGGTAGCCGCCCACCGCGTCGAGCAGCTCGGGGATGCTGTCCATGATCCCGACCGAGACGCCGCACGGGCACCCGCTCGTGGACCGCGCCGAGCTCGCGCCCGAACGAGCGGCCCTCGCCGCGCAGCTCCGCGTCGAGCACCGCCATCTCCAGCGCGGCCTTGGCCATCCGGTGGCCCTTGATCGGCTCGAGCCGCTCGGCCACCTCGTGCGCCGCGCACGGCGCCGGTCGCGACCAGCGCGCGGGACGAGGAAGCGGCGCAGCACGTCGGCCGCGGCGTCGACGTACTCCGAGGAGTAGAGCGGGTCGGCTCATCGCGACGCACTCGCCCCAGCCCTCGGCGTCGTCGGTGACCGCACGGACGAGCAGGACGTCGCGGGCGGTCTCGGTGCCGAACGAGGTGCGGAACGGCGCGACGAGCGGCATGGCGATGCGCCGCAGCTCGACGCCGGTGAGCTTCACC
Source organism: uncultured Actinomycetota bacterium (assembly GCA_963791175.1). Taxonomy (GTDB): domain Bacteria; phylum Actinomycetota; class Actinomycetes; order Propionibacteriales; family Nocardioidaceae; genus Nocardioides. The sequence continues at coordinate 845,927 of CAWBRC010000001.1, read as the reverse complement.
GGTCCCTCCGCACGACGTACCAGCCGTCCCGGTCGAAGCCGTCGATCCGGCCGCCGGCACCGACCAGCGCGGTCAGCACCTCCCGCACCGCGAGCCGCCAGCGCTGGGCCAGCGCCGGGTCGGTGGCCCTGAGCTTCCCGATGTCGGGAGGTACGGCGACCAGCGCGGTCGCCCCGTCGAGCCGGCCCGGCTCCGGGCCGCCGTCCTCGCCCACGCCGAGCGCAACCACCGCGCCGGCCGCGCGCTCGGCGGCCGCGTCGGCCCCGACGCTCTCCCCCGCACACGCCAGCACCACCGCGGGGTCCCGCAGCTGCCAGCGCACCAGCAGCCGGTCGGAGTCGTCGTCGCCGTTGATGGCGTCGAGCATCGGGCCGTAGAAGTTGGGCAGGTACTCCGCCGGCGTGGCGGCCAGCTTGGCCAGGTTGAAGTAGGCGTTGCGCGCGATCAGCGGGTCGAAGGTCCAGGCGATCTCGGACACCCCGTGCAGGAGGGCCCACGCACGCTGGTGGAGCTTGAGGGCGAACCCGATGCTGCGGCCGGCGGCCGGCGACCCCGGCGATGTGGCTGTGCAGCGCGTCCTCGCCCGGCGCGTGGAAGAACGCGACGCAGGCGCCGACCAGCCGCCCGTCCTCGGACGGCGCCACCGACGTAGTTGCCGGCCTTGGTGAAGGCGCGCAGCAGCTCCAGGGTCACCGGCGGGTTCGACGAGCGTCCCCAGATGTCGCTGAACAGCTCGACGACCTGCTCCAGGTCGGCGAGCTCGACCAGGTCGCGGACCGACACCCCGGCCGCGCGCGCCGCGGCGTCCGCCGCCTGCACGGCTCGGTCCACGTCGGTCGCCGGCCTCAGCCGGGTCGCCCGCTCGGTCGCCTGATCCGTCACGACGTCCATGTTGCTCAGCTCCTCGGGCGCGGTCATGGTCGAGCCGCACCAGCAGTGGCGACCTGATTGGTCGAGTCGGCCAGCAGCTCGCCGACCAAGGCGCGCAGCAGCGCGGTCCGGCCCGGCAGCGCGTCGACGAGGACGTGCTCGTCGTCGGCGTGGGCGCCGCCGCCGACGGCGCCGAGCCCGTCGAGCGTCGGCGTGCCGACACCCGCGGTGAGGTTGCCGTCGGAGGCGCCGCCGACCGCGGCCGCGCTGAGCGGGGTCAGCCCGAGCCGGACGGCGATCGCACGCGCCCGCTCGAACAGCGCGGCCGACGCGGCGGCCTCGAGCGGCGGGCGGTTGGGTCCGCCGACGACCTCGATCGCGGCGCCGGCGAGCACCGGCCCGAGCTCGCGGATCGCCCGGTCGACCCGCTCCTGCTCGGCGGCCGTGCGCACGCGTGCGTCGACGGCGAACGAGCCCGCGGCCGGCACGGTGTTGGTCGTCGTCCCCGAGCCGGCGAGCGGTCGGCGTCACGGTGGTGCCCCGCGCCGGGTCGGAGAGCGCCTGGACGAGCAACGTCTGGTGGGCGAGCTCGAGGGTGGCGTTGACGCCTCGCTCGGGCTCGAGGCCGGCGTGCGCCGCCCGGCCGGTCACCCGGACGTCGTACAGCGAGACGCCCTTGCGCTCGGTCTTGAGCGCACCGCCGTCCGCGGAGGCCTCGAGCACGAGCGCCGCCTCGGCGCGCCGGGCCTCCTCCTCGATCAGCCCGCGCGAGCTGGGCGAGCCGAGCTCCTCGTCCCCGGTGACCAGGATCGTCACGCCGTCGAGGTCGGCCACGGCGTGGAAGGCCATCGCCAGCCCGGCCTTCATGTCGAAGCAGCCCGGGCCGCGGAGCACGCCGCCCTCCACCGTGCACGGGCGTCGGTCCAGCGAGCCGAGCGGCCACACCGTGTCGTGGTGCCCGAGCAGCAGGACCCGCGAGGGCCCCGCACCGAGCCGCCACCGCAGGTGGGTGCGGCCGTCGAGCACGATCCGCTCGGGCGCGACGCCGAGCCGGGCGGCGCCCACCCGGGCGACCACGTCGGCGGAGCGGGCCACCGCGGCCAGGTCGGCCGACGGCGACTCGCACTCGACGAGGGCGCGGATGTCCGCGAGCAGCTCGGTCACGTGTCCACCCTGGGCGTGGCTCGAGCGCCGAAGTGCAGGTAGCGCTCGCCGGTCGGCAGCTCGTAGAACGTGACCGGGAACCAGGTCTCGGCCTCCGGGGGCTTGGTCAGGAACAGCGCCGGACCGTAGGGCACGAGCGGGTACTCGTCGACCGGGTCGGGGACCAGCTCGGCGAGCGGCCCCGTGACCTCGGTGCGCAGCATCGGCCCGTCGTCCCCCGAGAAGACCTCCATGTCCACGCCGGCACGTCGGTAGCGACCGACGTACGGCGCGATCGCCCCGGCCGGGTCGTCGAGCGGCGGCTGCGGCGGCGTGAGCGGTCGCGGCATGTCGACGCCGGCGAGCTCGGCGACGAGCTCGCGGAAGAGGTCCTCGTAGAGGTCGCGGCTGCCGTCGTTGTTGGTCAGCATCGTCACGGCCAGGCCGGCCTCGGGCAGCACCCGGAGGAACGCCGCCTGCCCGATGGTGTTGCCGTCGTGGCCGTAGAGGCGCTGGCCGTCCCAGCCGAACCTGATCCAGCCCAGCCCCCACGAGTCACCGAGCGAGTACTTGTCCGGCAGGTCGGCCTGGTGGTCGGCCATCGCCGCGGCGCTCTCCTCGCTGAGCAGCCGAGTGCCGTCGGGTCCGAGGCCGCCGGTCAGGTGCAGCCGCGCGAACGCGAGCACGTCCGCGGCGTTGGCCGTGACCAGGCCGGCGGGTCCGATCGAGCGCGGCAGCTGCCAGACCGGCGCCACCGACTTCGACCCGTCCTGGGTCACGTGGCCGACGGCGGCGGCGTGCAGCAGCGCCTCCTCGGGGAGCGTGATCGCGTGCTCCATCTGCAGCGGGGTGAACAGCCGCTCACGCAGCGCCTCGTCCCAGGTCTTCCCGGTGAGCTTCTCGATCACCCGGCCGAGCACCGAGAAGCCCGCGTTGCAGTAGGACCAGGTCGCGCCGAGGGGGTGGTTCTGGGTCTGCTCACCCAGCAGCTCGACGTACCTCTCGATGCAGTCGTCGCCGCGCCCGGTGTCGGTGAAGACGTCGCCGTCGATGCCGCTGGTGTGGTTGAGCAGGTGCCGCAGCGTCACCGACTTGGTGACGTCGGGGTCGGCGAGGCGCAGCTCGGGCAGGACCTCGACCACCGGGGCGTCCAGGTCGGCGAGACCCTCGTCGACCAGCTGCATGACCACCGTCGCCGTCCAGACCTTGGTGATCGAGCCGATCTGGAAGATCGAGTCGGCGGTGACCGGCTGCTGCGAGTCGATGTTGAGCAGGCCGTACGTCGCGACCACGAGCTCGTCGTCGCCGGTCCGGTCATGCCGCAGGATGCCGAGCTGCGCGCCGGGCACGCCGTGCTCGGCCGCCAGCTTCGCCAGGCGACGCTGCCAGTGGGCGACGTCCAGGCGCGGCCGGCCGCCGTGGACGGCGTGCCGCTCCACCCAGTCGACCACCCGGCGGCCGTAGTCCATCCGCTGCGAGGGCGGGCCGAGCAGGATGAACACGTGCGACGCCCCCGGGTAGAGCACGAGCTCGGTCGGGACGCCGCGGTCCCGCAGCGAGGTGTGCCACTGCTGGGCCTGGCCGACCGGGCAGGTCAGGTCGTCCCGGCCGTGCAGCACGAGGGTCGGGGTCGTGACCCGGCCGACCCGGGTGATCGGCGACATCGCGGCGTACGCCTCGGGGTGCTCCCACGGCGGGCCACCGAGCTCGTAGCGACCCATCAGGGCGCCGTCGTCGCTGGCGCCGTACTCGCTGACCAGGTCGCAGACGGTGCCACCCGCCACGGCGGCCTGGAACCGGTCGTCGTGCGCGGTCAGCCAGCACGTCATGAACCCGCCGTAGCTGTAGCCGGTGACCGCGAGCCGGTCCGGGTCGGCGAGGCCCTCGGCGACCAGCGCGTCGACCGGTTCGAGGAAGTCGAGGTGGTCCGCCACCCCCCACGCGCCCTGCACGCCGTCGTAGAACGCGGCGCCGTAGCCGTCGCTGCCGCGCGGGTTGACCAGGAGCACCGCCCAGCCCCGCGCGGCGAGCTCCTGGTGGTAGACGTGCATCTCGTCGGCCGCGGCGTTCCACGCGTTGTGCGGTCCGCCGTGCACGTCGAGCAGCAGCGGCAGCGGCCCCGGGCGCTCGGGGTCGCGCACCAGCCAGGCCTGCACCTCGGTGCCGTCGGAGATCGTGAAGGTGCGCTCCTCGCGCACGAACGGCGCGACGTCGGAGGCGCCGTGGTCGGTCAGCACCGTCTCGGCGCCGGTGCCGAGGTCGAGCGCCACGATCTCGCCGTACGACGTGGGCGTGGCCAGCGCGACGACGGCCGTGCGGCCCGCGACCGAGAGCCCGGACACCACCCGGCCCGGCGCCGGCCAGGACCGGGCCTTCCTCGTCCCAGAGGTGCGAGCAGCCGCGGTCCCGGATCGCGAAGAGCAGCCGGCCGTCCTCGGTCTCGACGGGGAGCGCGCCGGGGTACGCCGGACCGCCGGGCATCACGTTGCGGTCGAGGTGGCCGGTGACGTCGACGGGCTCGCTGCCGTCGAGCGGGACCCGCAGCAGGTGGGCGTGCCCGAGCGCCAGGCCGGGATGGCCCACGACCAGCAGGCTCGCGCCGTCCCGGCCGTACGACACGGTGCCGGCGATCCCCTCCTCGAACGCGACCACCCGCGGATCGGCCTTGGGGTCGTCGACGTCGAGCAGGTGGACGGCCGTGCGGAAGGTGAGGTCGCTGTCGGCACCGACCCGGCGCGTGAAGGCGACGGTGCGGCCGTCCGGCGCCCAGGCGGGTTGGCCGACGTGGTCACCGTCGGTGAGCCGGCGGCACTCGCCGGAGGCGAGGTCGACCACGTGCAGCTGGCTGCGCGTCGCGCCGAACGTGCCGGCGCCGTCGGCCTGGTAGTCGACGCCTTCGGTGACCAGCGGCCCCGTCGCCGTCGGTCGGGTCGACCGCGGAGGCGAAGGCGATGCGCTGGCCGTCCGGGCTCCACACCGGTGCCCCGGCGCCGAGCGGGAGGTCGGTGACCTTCTCGGGCTCGCCGCCGTCCGACGCAAGGACGTGCACCTGACCCTCGCGGAGGAACGCCAGCCGGGAGCCGTCCGGCGACCATGCCGGCGCCACGTCGGCCGGCCCGCTGGTGAGCCGGCGGGGCGTGCCTCCGGTCGCCGCCACCTGCCACAGCTCGTCGACGTTGCGGTCCCCCTCGACGTCGAGGGTCCGGAGCACGTAGGCGACCCGCGACCCGTCCGGGGACAGCGCCGGCTGGGAGGGGACGGCGAGGTCGGTCAGGTCGTCGATGCGCGGGCTACGGGTCATGGGTCGTACTTCCTTCTTCCGGGTACGGCGGCCAGCAGCTCGCGGGTGTAGTCGTGCGCCGGGTCGGCGAGGACCTGGCCTGCGGGGCCCTGCTCGACGATCCGCCCGGCGTGCATCACCGCGACGTGCGAGGCGACGTACCGGACCACCGCGAGGTTGTGGGAGATGAAGAGCATGGAGAGGCCGAGCTCGCGCTGGAGCTCGCGGACCAGGTTGAGCACGGCGCCCTGGATGGAGACGTCGAGCGCCGAGGTGATCTCGTCCGCGATCACCACCTGCGGGCGGCCGGCCAGGGCCCGGGCCAGCGCGACGCGCTGGCGCTGGCCGCCGGAGAGCCGGGCCGGGTGGTTGCGGGCCAGGCCGGGGTCGAGGTGGACCAGGTCGAGCAGCCTGGCCGACCTCCGCGCGGCGCTCGGCCCGCGTGCTGCCGGGCGGCATCGCCTCGGCCACGCTCTCGCCGACCGTCATCCGCGGGTCGAGCGAGGAGTACGGGTCCTGGAAGACCATCTGGAGCGGCCGGTTGCGGCCGCGGGTCGGCACGGGGCGGCCGTCCAGCGTGATGCTCCCGCCCGCCAGCGGCGCCAGGCCGAGGGCGGCGCGGGCCAGCGTGGACTTGCCCGAACCCGACTCCCCGACCAGGCCGAGCACCTCGCCCGCGGGGACGGTGAGGCTGACCCCGTCGACCGCGGTGTGGTGGCCGTAGCGGACGGTGACGTCGTCGAAGCGGAGCTCGTTCATGCTCTTCCGGGGTCCCTGCGCATGTGCGCTCCCATCGCGTGAAGCGCGCTCTGCGCGATCTCGTGGGGTGGTCATGGCGCCTCGACCAGCTCGTCGGCGAGGCGGACCACGACCGGGTCGGGCAGCTCCTCGCCGGCGTGCCAGCACGCGACCCGGCGCCCGGCTCCGTCCTCGACCAGGGGCGGGTCCTCGGCGCGGCAGTGCGCGTCGGCCAGCGGGCACCGGGCGGCGTACGCGCAGCCGGCCGGTACGTCGGCCGGGTCGACGGGCCGGCCCGGGATGGTCGCGAGCGGCCGGTCGAGGTCGGTCTCCATGTCCGGGACCGCGGCGGTGAGGGCCCGTGTGTAGGGGTGGCGGGCGGCCGTGGCGAGCTCGCTCGCGGGCAGGTCCTCGACGATCCGGCCGGCGTACATCACCAGCACCCGGTCGCAGACCTCGCTGACCACGGAGACGTCGTGGCTGATGAGGACCAGCGCGACGTCGTCCTCCGCGCGGATCGCGGCGAGGAGGTCGAGCACCTGCTGCTGCACGGTCACGTCGAGGGCGGTGGTCGGCTCGTCGGCGACGATCAGCGCCGGCGTGCCCATGACCCCCATCCCGATCATGGCCCGCTGCCGCATGCCGCCGGAGAACTCGTGGGGGTACTGCCGGGACCGCTCCTCGGCGGCCGGGATCCGGACGGCGGCGAGGCGGTCCACCGCCCGGGCCCGCGCCTCGCGGCGGCTGAGCCCCTGGTGGTGGACGGCCACCTCGGCGAGCTGGCCCCCGATCCGGCGGGTGGGGTTGAACGAGGTCATCGGGTCCTGGAAGACCACGGCCAGGGACGTGCCGAGCAGCCGGCGCCGCACGGGGGTGTCCTTCCCGCGCAGGTCGTGGCCGCCCAGCTCGAGCCGGCCGGCGTCCACGCGACCGGTGTCGTCCACCAGCCGCGAGATCGCGAGCGCGGTGAGCGACTTGCCGGACCCGGACTCGCCCACGATCCCGACCGCCTCGCCGCGGTCGACAGAGAACGAGACGCCACGCACCGGCCTGATCGGACCGCTCGGCCCGGCGAAGGTGACCTCCAGGTCCCGGACGTCGAGCACCCTGTCGGACCCCTCGTGGTGGGTCTCCTGGAGCTCCACCTCCCGCTCCGCGGTGACCCGGGACGGTGGCAGCGCCGGGATCCCGGCGACGTCGTCGAGCCCCAGCCCCTTGGCGACGGACTCGCCGAACAGGTTGAACGCGAGTCCCGCGAGGAGGACGGCGGTGCCGGGTGCGAGCGCCGCGGCCGGGTTGACGTAGATCGAGCCGATGCCGTCGTACAGGCAGCCGTCCCCAGTCGTACTGGGGCTGCTGCACGCCCAGGCCGAGGAAGGACAGCCCGGCGAAGGCGAGCAGCGCGCTGCCGGCGCTGATCGTGGCGTTGACGACCAGTGGCTCCGAGACGTTCGGCAGCACGTGCCGGAACAGGATGCGCACCCGGCCGACGCCGGCGACCTGCGCCGCGGAGACGTAGTCGCGGGCGGCCACGCCGGCCACGAGGGTCTGGGTGAGGCGGCCGAACGCCGGGGCGCCGGCGAAGCCGATGGCGAGCACCGCGCCGGTCGCCCCGACGCCGAAGATCACCGCGAAGAACAGGCGAGCAGGATGCCGGGGAACGCGACCGCGATGTTGATGCCGGCGCTGACCAGCCGGCCGGACCGGCGGCCGAGCAGGAACGCCGCCGTGCCGAGCAGCAGGCCGACGACGACGGCGATCACGGTCGCGGCGAGCGCGAGCTCGACCGAGAGGCGGGTCGCCACCAGCGTGCGGAAGAAGATGTCGCGTCCGAGGTTGTCGGTGCCGGCCCAGTGGTCGGCGGACGGTCCGGCGAGGATGTTGCTCGTGTCGACGGCGTCCGCCTCGTCGCTCCAGAGGACCGGCGCCACCACGGCGAGCACCAGCACGCCGACGGTCAGCACCGAGGCCGTCAGGCCCAGCGGGGTGCGGAGCACGCTCATCCAGCGGCGCAACGGTCAGTCCTCCCGGATCATCGAGCGGGGGTCGAGCAGCGCGAGCGCCACGTCGACCAGGGTGTTCACGAGGAGCACGCCGACGCCGTACACGATCACGATCGCCTGCACGACCTGGTAGTCCTTGTTGAGGATCGAGGACACGATGGTGCTGCCGAGCCCGGGCCAGGCGAACACGTTCTCGACGAGCACGGTGCCGGCCACCATCGCACCCAGGATCAGGCCGCCCAGCGTGAGCGACGCGGTGAGCGCGTTGGGCAGGGCGTGGCCCAGGTAGACCGTGGTCCGCGGCAGCCGCTTGGCGCGGGCGGTGCGCACGAAGTCGGCCCCGAGCACCGTGACCATCTCGATCCGGATGATCCGGGCCAGGATCGCGGCCGGGCCGATCGCGAGCGAGAGCACCGGGAGCACGTAGGCGCTCGGGGTGTCGTTCCCCGCGACCGGGAGCCAGCCGAGGGTGACGCCGAACACGTAGACGAGCCCGACGCCGAGGAGGAAGTCCGGGATGATGCCCAGCACGACGCTGGTCGTGGTGAAGGCGAGCTCGGTGCGCCGGCCGTGGCCGCGCCGGGTGAGCACGCCCATCGCGACACCCACCGGCACGGCGACCGCGACGGCCACGGCGAAGGCCAGCAGCGCGAGCGACAGGGTCGCGGGCAGCCGTTGGGACACGATCTGCGAGACCGGGAGCTGTGAGACCAGGGACGTGCCGAGGTCACCGGTGAACAGGTGCTGGACGTAGTGCCAGTACTGCACGAGGAGCGGGTCGTCGAGGCCCAGCTCCGCGCGCTTGGCCGCGACCAGGTCCGCCGGAGCCGTCGGCCCCAGGGCCGCCCGCACCGGGTCGCCGGGGATCAGGTGGATCATGAGGAACGACGCCGTGACGAGCACCCACAGGGACACGAGCAGCCGTCCCAGGCGTCGTACGCCGAACCGCACCCACGGGTGGGAGTCCACCCCCACCCGTGGGGTCGCCGGGGCGACCGAGCTCGCCAGGGCCATCGACTACTTCGCCACCATCCGGATGCTGGTCGGCATGAAGGTGCCGGGGTAGTCGAACTCGGCACCGTTGCCGAACGTCTTCACCTCGTTGTTGGCGAAGGGCACGATGTCGGCCGCGGCCACCAGCTTCGACTCCGCGTCGAGCCAGGTCTCGCACCCGTCGGTGCCGTTCATGGCGTTCGCCGCGGCCACGCCGTCGGCGTACTCCTGGTTGTCGATGCCCGAGAAGTTCGTGCCGTCGTCGGCCAGGCCCGGCCCGGAGAGGAACGGGACCAGCTGGTCGGGGCTGTTCACGTTGAGCGGCACCCAGGCGATGTCCCAGTCCCCGCTGCCGAAGATGGTGCCCTGGAGCGCGGTCTCGTCCACGCCCTTGGCCGTCACCTCGGCCCCCGCGGCCTGCCACTCCTGCACGGCGAGCTCCGCGGCGGCGGCCACGGCGCTGCCCGCGGCGCTCGAGTAGAGGAAGGTGAGCTGCTTGCCGGAGAGCACGGCCTTGGCCGCGTCGACGTCCTGGGCCGGGAGCGCCCCGGAGATCGAGTCACCCGGGCAGGAGACCGGCTCGATCGCCGCGAGGGTGGTGGCCGGACCACCCGCTCCGGCGGTCGCGACCGAGGCGAGCTCGCCCAGGTCCAGCGCCTGGGTGAGCGCCATCCGCACCTCGGCGGCGCTGGTCTCGTGGCCGGCGTCGTGGTTGTACCACTGCTCGCCCACGAGCGCGGGCGTGGTGGTGGAGAAGAGGTCGGCGCCCTCGAGGCGGGTGACGTCCGGGCCCTGGATCGTGGCCGCGTTGATCTCGCCGGAGAGCAGCAGGTTCGCGGTGGTGCCCTCGTTCTGGACGACCTTCATGACCACGGTGTCGGGCATGCCCTCCTCCGCCGTCGTCGCGCCGTTCGGGCCCCAGGTGTAGCCGTCGCGGATCTGGTAGGTGTAGTGGTCGCCCGGGACGGCCTCGGTGAGCTCGTAGGGGCCGGTCCCGTCGGTGGTCGCCGCCAGTGACGCGCGGTCCTGCATCCCGGACTCGCAGACCATCGGCAGGCTGGCGAGGCCGTTGAGCACGAACGGTGCCGGTTGCTCCAGCGTGATCGTCACGGTGCGGGCGGCGTCGTCGGCCGTCGCGGTCGCTCCGACCGGCAGGAAGGTGCCGAGGTAGGCGCTCTTGTTCTTGGGGTCGCCGACGTAGGCGATGTTGTCGGCGACGGCGCTCGCGGTGAAGTCGCTCCCGTCGGAACAGGTGATGCCCTCGGCGAGGGTCAGCGTGACGGTCGTGCCGTCGACGCTCCACTCGGTCGCCAGCTGCGACTGGATCTCACCGGTCTCCGCGTCGACGGAGACCAGGTTGTCGTAGGCGAGCTGGTTGACGGCGAACAGCTGGGTGCTGGCGGACGAGTGCGGGTCCAGCTTGCCCGGGTCCCCCGCGATCGCCATGGTGAAGGTGCCGCCGTCGACGTACTCGCTGTCACCTCCTCCACCGGAGCCGGAGCTGGAGCCGGAGTTGTTGTCGTCGCCCCCGCCACCGCACGCGGCGAGGAGGGCGAGGGTCGCGCAGACGCTCAGGGCGGCCTTCAGCTTCATGGGCGGTTCCTTGCTCTCGTGGCTCGTGGCTCAGGCGCCGGCGCGCCGGATGACGCGACCGACGAACAGGTAGAGGGCGCGCCCTTCGCCGTCGTCGCCCAGGAAGGCGTGCGGGAGGTGCATGCCGCGGTCGGGCTGCAGCGGGATGAGCATGTCGTCGCGGTAGTGGACGAGCTCCTTGCGCTCCGGCTGCTCGCCGAGCTCCTCGAACATCCCCTTGGGAACGGTCTCGATCCAGACTCGCCCCTCGTCGTCCTGGCTGACGGTCAGGTCGGCGACCTCGGCGGAGTAGGTGCCGAGGTACCGCGACGCGTCGACGGGCTCGGGGTGCGCGGGCGGGACCGGGAGCTCCGGCGGGTGCACGCCGCCCAGGGTCTCGAGCACGTGGCCGATCACGTCCCGGTAGAGCGAGAACGAGTCGCCGCCGTTGGTGAGCAGGGCGACCGCCAGGCCGGTGCCGGGCACCATGCGCAGGAACGCCGCCTGCCCGATGGTGTTGCCGTCGTGGCCGATGACCTCGCCGCCCGGGGTGTCGAACCGCTCGAAGCCGAGCCCCCACGCGGAGCCCATCATCCCGATCGGGGGCAGCTCGACCTGGGCCTCGTGCATCCGCGCCGGGGTCCCCGGGGCGAGCACCTGGGTGCCGTCCGCGGCCCGGCCGTCCTCGAGGTGCATCCGGGCGAAGGCGACGAGGTCGCGGGGGCGCATCGACAGCATCGAGCCGGCCGGGGCGTTCGACCGGGCCATGGCCCAGACCGGCGCGGGCTGGTGGCCGGTGCCCGGCTCGAGCTCGATGTGGCCCACCGCGGCGCGGAAGAGGATCGCGTCGTACGCGCTGGTCGCGGCGTGCGTCAGCCCGAGCGGCGCGAAGAGGTGCTCGCGCAGGCACTCGTCGTACGGCTTCTCGCGCAGCACCTCGACGAGCCGGCCGAGCACGCAGTAGCCCGCGTTGTTGTAGGAGAACCGCTCCCCCGGCGCGAACAGCTGCGGCACCTCGCCGAGCACACCGAGGTACTTCTCGATGCAGTCGTCGCCCATGCCGGTGTCGGTGAAGATGTCACCCTCGAAGCCCGAGGTGTGGCTGAGCAGCTGGCGGACCGTGATCTCGGCCGCGGCCGCCTCGTCGGCGATCCGGAACTCCGGGAGGTAGGTGCGCACCGGCTCGTCGAGGTCGACCTTGCCCTCGTCCACCAGCTGCAGGACCAGGCTCGCGGTCCACAGCTTCGTGACGGAGCCGATCTGGAAGACGGAGTCGGCGGTCGCGGGCACCCCGGTCGCCTTGTTCAGCACGCCCGCGGCACCGTCGACCACCTCGCCGTCGTGCAGCACGGCCCACGCGGCGGCCGGGACGTCGTACTTCTCCAGCAGGAGGGGCAGCTGCTCGTCCACCCACTGCTGCACACCCTCGAGATCGCTCATGCGGCCCACGCTAGGAAGCGGCGTCGCCGCTCGGTTCGTCGCGGCGAACAACCGCGACGGGTCGGGTTGGTGCGACCCGACGAAGACCGGTCCCTGGGGCCCCGCACCCCGTCGACGGGTACCTGCGTTCATGACCCGAGCCCATGGCGTGCCCGCCGAGGTCGCGTGACCGCCGACCTCGTCTACCTGGTGGCCGGCGCGAGCCTGCTGCTGGCGATCGTCCTGCCCGACCTGCTGCACAGGTGGGCGATCTCGGCGCCCATGGTGCTCGTGGCGGTCGGGATGGGCCTGGGGCTCACACCCCTGCCCGACGACCTGCCGCTCGACCCGCAGGCCAACCGGGCCGCCATCGAGCACGTCACCGAGCTCGTGGTGATCGTGGCGCTCATGGGGGTCGGCCTGGCCCTCGACCGCCCGCTCGACCTGCGGCGCTGGACAAGCTGGCGGCGCTGGGCGCCGACCTGGCGGCTCCTCGCCGTGGCCATGCCCCTGACCATCGCGGCCATCGCCGCGCTCGGCTGGGCGGCCGGCCTGGCCGCGCCCGCGGCGCTGCTCCTGGGGGCGGCCCTCGCGCCGACCGACCCGGTGCTCGCCTCGGACGTGCAGGTGGCCGGCCCCCAGACCGGGGACCACGAGGTCGACGAGACCGACGAGGTGCGCTTCACGCTGACCTCGGAGGCCGGGCTCAACGACGGCCTGGCCTTCCCGTTCGTGTACGCCGCGATCCTGCTGGCCACCGAGGGTGCCGTCGCGCACTGGGGGCTGACCTGGCTGGGCTGGTACCTGGTCGGGAAGGTGGCGCTGGGGGTCGTGGTCGGCATCGCGATCGGGCGGCTGCTGGCCCTCGCGGCCTTCCGGTCGCGCAGCCGCTCTTTGCGGGTGGCCGAGCGGGGCGAGTCCCTGTTGGCGCTGGCCGCCCTCATCGCGTCGTACGGCGCCGCGCAGGTGGTGGGCGGCTATGGGTTCCTGGCCGTCTTCGCCTGCGCCATGACCTTCCGCTCGGCCGAGCGTGACCACGACTACCACGCCGCCATGCACGAGGTGGCCGAGCGCCTCGAGCGGCTGCTGACGCTGTTCGTCCTCCTCGTCCTGGGCATCGCCCTGACCCGCGGGCTGCTGACGGCGCTCGACTGGCGCGGCGTGGCGATCGGCCTGGCCCTGCTCCTCGTCGTGCGGCCCGGTACCGCCTTCCTCGCCCTCCGGGCGTTCAACCGCTCGGACGCGGTCTCGCGCCGCGAGCAGGCGGCCATCGCCTTCTTCGGCGTCCGCGGCGTGGGCTCGATCTACTACCTGGCCTACGCCTCCGGCGAGGACCCGGTGCTCGCCCAGGACTGGCTCTGGTCCACGGTCGCCTTCACCATCGTGGCCTCGGTGCTCCTCCACGGGGTGCTCGCGACGCCGGTCATGTCGCGACTCGACCGGACCGGCCGGGCGTAGGCCGCGGAGCGGTCGGGTACGGGAGACGGATGAGGCAGTGGACCAGGACCCGGTGGGCGATCGCGGCGTTCATCGCGATCGGCGTGCTGGTCGCACTCGTCCTCATCGTCCGCGACCTGGGTGACGACAAGGTGACCGAGGAGGAGGGGACCCTCGGCGGGAGTCACGGCGTGCACCACTCCTCGGCCGGCTGAGCCTGGCTCATCCGACCTCGACGTCGTCCTGGCCACGTGACGAATCGGTCGTCGCGCAGCCGCGACCGGCGGCGCGTCACTGGACACGAAGCAGCATCGAGGCAATCGGCTTCCGACCGGCGCACGCCGCACGGGTGCGGCACCGTCAAGGCGATCCGGGCTGCCGATGAAGTTCTCACCCAGGGGTGTAGCAATCGCGTCGAATCAGGCGTCGACTGAGGCATTCATCCCACACGTCCGCGGCAACCCTGCGGACGTGGCCCCTCGGAAGGAGCACTACCGTGCGATTGCTTCCTCGCACCCCGCTGGTCGGGGTGGCGGCGACGGCCTTGGTGTTGAGCACCGGGATCGTCGCCCTGGCAGCCGGCTCCACCAGCGGCAGCACCGCCAGAAGTGCCAGCAGTACCAGCATCGCCCTGTCCGGCAGCAAGCCGTCCTGGGCGACGACGGCCCATCGCGTCGGTCCGGCGAACGGGTCCAAGAAGGTCGGGTTCCGGGTCTACCTGCACAATCGCGACGCGGCTGGGGCCGCGGCCTACGCCCGCGCCGTGTCGACCAAGGGCAGCGCGCTCTACGGCAAGTTCCTCACGCCCGCTCAGTACCGCTCGAGGTTCAGTCCCACCGACGCGGCCGTCACCCGCGTGAAGAGCTGGCTCCGCGGCCAGGGTTTCGCGATCGGCGTGGTCCCGGCCAACAACAAGTACGTCGAAGCCACGGGCACGCTCGGGAGGGCGGCGAAGGCGTTCAAGACCTCCTTCGCCACCTACCGCTACCACGGTCAGCGGATGCGCTCCAACACGAGCGCACTGAAGGTGCCGGCCTCCCTGTCCCAGGTCCAGGCCGTCATCGGTCTCGACGAGTCCGCCAACCTGGTGCGCACCCACGCATCGGCGCCGGCAGGTTTCCGCAACGCCCCGCCCTGCTCGCGGTACTGGGGTGAGAAGACGATCGACAACACCGCGACGCCGGACGGCACGAAGCTGACCGCGGGTCCTTGGTCGGACAACGCGGCCGGCACCGTCACCGCCCACTCGGTGACGGCCTACGCCCCGTGCGGGTACGCCGGTGGGCAGCTCCAGGGCGCCTACGGGCTGACGAGTGCCATCCAGGCCGGCAACGACGGCACTGGCGTGACCGTCGCCGTCATCGACGCCTACGCCTCGCGCACGATCGTCCAGGACGTGACGGAGTACTCCGCTCGGCACGGCCTGCCGCCGATCACCGGCCACTTCCGCCAGGTGGTCGCCCCCGGCACCTTCAACCGCCCCGAGAACCCGGCCCAGGACCCGGAGGGCTGGAGCGGCGAGGAGACCCTCGACGTCGAGGCGGTCCACACGATGGCCCCCGGTGCGGACATCGTCTACGTCGGCGCGCCGAACAACTACCGCGACCTCGACGCGATCATGAACCGGGTGGTCGACCGGCACCTGGCCGACATCGTCACCAACTCCTACGGCTACGGCGGCGAGGCCCTGCCCCCGGGCTACATCAAGCCGCAGGAAGACACCTACATCCAGGCGGCGGCCGAGGGCATCAGCCTGTTCTTCTCGTCGGGCGACGACGGCGACGAGACCGGCGGCGACCCCACCGCGAGCCCGACGCCGGACTGGCCGGCCTCGAGCCCGTGGGTGACCGCGGTCGGCGGCACCTCGCTGGGTGTCACGCAGGCCAACAGCCGGCTCTTCGAGCTCGGTTGGGAGACCGGGACGAGCACCTGGGACCGCACGACCTCCACGTGGGGACCGCTGTCCTACCTCTACGGCGGCGGTGGCGGCACCAGCCGGCTGTTCGCGCAGCCGTCGTACCAGGCCGGTGTGGTCCCGAACGACATCGCGACCTACCACGGCACCCGGCCGCCCGCTCGCGTCGTCCCCGACGTCTCGGCGGTCGGTGACCCGAACACCGGCATGCTGGTCGGGCAGACCCAGCGGTTCTCCGATGGCACCTACTACGACGAGTACCGCATCGGTGGTACGAGCCTGTCCTCGCCGCTCTACGCCGGGATGTTCGCGTTGGCCGTGCAGAACCACGGCAGCTACGGGCTTGCGAACCCCGCCCTGTATGCGGCGCGCGAGGCGTCGTACGACGTGACCAAGGACCTGCGCCCGACCTATCCCGGAGCCATTCGAGTCAACTTCGTCAACTCCGAGAACGGTTCGGACGGGTACACCTACCTCACCCGCACCTTCGACTGGGACGAGCCGCTGACGATCCATGTCAGGCCCGGCTACGACGACGTCACCGGCGTCGGCTCCCCCAACGGAACCGCGTGGCTGAGCGCGGTCAGCAACTACGGAGGCTGACCGGCCCGGCCGACCGAACGGCTCGCGAGGCCCCCGCCTGAGGCGACGGACCGCGACCGGTCTGACAGCCCCCGACCTCGATGGGTCGGGGGCTGTCGACACGAGGCTCACCGTCGCACCGTCAGGTTGACGACGGGCCGGTCACGAACGACATAGAGCCGGGCCCGGCCCGCCAGCGCCTCCGAGCGGGTCCGGCCGGCGGGTCTCTCTTCACGGTCGGCGAGCGGTCGATTGCGAGCCACGGCGGCATCAGTGCAACCGATCGGCACACCGGCTCCGAACTACCTGACATGGACCCCGGCCACGCTCTCGGCGAGCGCTGGGCCCGTGGCGACGAGCAGGCGCTCGAAGACGCCTACGCCACCTACGGGGCGAGCCTGCTGTCCTACCTGCGCCGGTACGTGGGCCCGGACGAGGCCGAGGACGTGCTGCAGCGGACGTTCCTGGACGCCTGGCGGAGCGCGGGACGCTTCCACGCCGGTGAGCGGTTCAGCAGCTGGCTGTTCACGATCGCCCACCGTCGCGCGGTCGACACCCTGCGAGCCCGGCGGCACGCGGTCGTGGACGTCGACACCATGCGCGAGCTGATGGGTGAGGACGGCCGAGAGACCGTGGAGCGGTACGCCGACGCCGCCGAGGTCCGGGCGGGGCTCGAGCAGCTGCCCGAGCACGAGCGCGAGGTCCTGCTGCTCGCCTACTTCGCCGGGCTGACCCAGCGGGAGATCGCCGAGCGGCTCGACGCGCCGCTGGGGACGGTGAAGGCGCGCGCCGCGCGCGGGACGCGGCGGCTGCGCGACCTGATCGCCGTCGCGGACGGGGAGCTCGGAGGAGGACGGTCATGAGCGAGCACCTGGACCTGTTCGGGCTGCTGCGCGGGGAGCTCGGCAACGCAGAGGCCGTCGCGGCGGGTGCGCACCTGGCCGGCTGCCCCACCTGCCAGGAGGAGCTGGTCGACGCCGTGGTGGGCCATGCCCTTCTCGCGAGGGCCGCCCGCACGCTGGGCCCGGAGACGGAGACGTCCCGACCCGCGCCCCTCGGCGTGCTGCCGCCCTCGCGCCGGCGCCGCGGCGCGCTCCTCGCGGGCGCCGCCGCCGTGGTGCTCGCTCTCGGCGCCACCGCCGCGGTGTGGTGGCACTCCGACGGGGACCAGCCCGGTCGCGGCGTCGAGGCCGCGCTCGCCCCGCTGTCCGAGGCGGAGCCGGGCGACGGCAGCGTGCGCATGGTCGAGGACGACGGCCGGACGCGCATGACCGTGGCGGTGCACGACCTGCCCGACGCCACGAGCGGCGAGTTCTACTACGCCTGGCTGCTCGACCCGGACACGAACAAGATGCTCGCGCTCGGGCTCGTCGACCCCGACACCGGCGCGACGTTCGAGCTCGACGACGGCCTCGTCGCGTCGTACTCCGCCGTCGACGTGAGCCTCGAGACCGACGACGGCGATCCCCAGCACAGCGTCACGTCCGTGCTGCGCGGCACCTACGAACCCGAGCAGATCACCACCACAGAGAGGAACAACCGATGAAGAACCACCTCGTCACCCGCCTCGCCGTCGCGACGGCAGGCGCCCTCGTCGCCACGGGGGTCGGCCTGGCCGTGCCGGCCGACGCGACCACCCGCCACGACAAGGTCGGGCACCGCAGCCTGGCCCAGGTCCTGGCCAAGGACGGCACTCGGCTCGACCACAATTGGGAGGACTTCGACATCCTCGAGGCCGCGGTGCTCACGGTCGTCGGAGCCAAGCCGAGCAGCCCGGTGGCCCTGCTGACCGACGGCGACGTGCGACTGACCGCGTTCCTGCCCACCGACAACGCCTTCCGCGACCTGGTCGGAGACCTGACCGGGAAGCGCCCGGGCACGGAGCAGAAGGTCGTCAACAAGCTGCTCAAGCTGGCGGACGTGGACACCATCGAGGCGGTGCTGCTCTACCACGTCGTCGCCGGGAAGACGCTGACCTCACCCAAGGTCATCAAGGCGGCGAAGGCGGGCACCAAGCTCACGACCGCCCAGGGCGGCACGGTCAAGGTCAAGGAGCGCAAGGGCAACATCACCCTGGTCGACAAGGACCCTGACCTCGCGAACCCGGTCGTGATCCTCAACGGGATCGACATCAACCGCGGCAACAAGCAGGTGGGCCACGCCATCGACCGGGTGCTGCTGCCGGTCGACCTCTGAGCCCACTGGTCCGCTCCCCCGGGCTCACGCCTGCTCCGCGACGTCCGCGAGCGCGCCCCGGTGGGAGCGGACCACGTCGTCGAAGGCCGCGACGAGGTCGTCGCACATCGCGTCGGTGACGGGGATGCTCACGGTCAGCATGCCGCGGCGCGCCAGCCAGAACCCGCGCTCCAGCAGGCCGAAGAAGACCAGCTCCTTGACCAGGGCGTGCGCAGGGGGGACGGGAGCAGCCGGGACGTACGGCGGGGGGCCGGCGTGGATGGTCATCAGCGAGCCGCGGCCCGAGACGTGCAGCCCCGCCGGACGCGCGACCGCGTCGAGCGCGACCCGCAGGCGGTCGCCGCGGTCGTTGACCCCGGTCAAGGTCGCGTCGTCGAGGACCTGCTCGAGCCCCGCGATGCCGGCGCTCATGGTCAGCACGTTGTTGTTGAAGGTGCCGGCGTGGAACAGCGCGCCGGGCCGGGTCGGGTCGAAGGCCGCCATGAGGTCGGCCCGGCCGCCGAAGGCGCCGAACGACAGGCCGCCGCCGAGGTACTTGCCGAGCGTGGTCAGGTCCGGCAGCACCCCGGTGACCTGCTGGAGGCCGCCCGGCGAGAGCCGCGAGGTCATCACCTCGTCGAAGACCAGCACGGCGCCGGTGGCCGCGGTCTCGGCTCGCAACAGCTCGAGGAACTCCTGGCTCGCGGGTACGCACCCACCGGCGCCCAGCATCGGCTCCACCAGCACCGCGGCCAGCTCGCGGCCGTGCTCACGCAGCAGCGCCCGCGTCCCGGCCACGTCGTCGTAGTCGGCCAGCACCCACTCGTGCGGCACGGTCACCGGGCTCGGCGCCTCGCCGAAGGTGAGCACGCCGCCGTGGTAGCCGCCGCGGAAGACGAGCACCTTGCGCCGGCCGGTCGTGGCGACGGCGAGTGCGAGGGCCATGAGGTTGGCCTCGGTACCGGAGTTGGTGAAGCGGACCAGGTCGACGCTGGGGAACCGGGCGCAGACCAGCTCGGCCAGGCGCGGCTCGAGGTCGTTGACGCCGCCGAAGCTGAGGCCGCGGTCGAGGGTGTCGCGCAGGGCGTCGAGGACCGCCCGCTCGGAGTGACCGTAGAGCCCGGCGGTGAACTCGCCGAGGAAGTCGACGTACTGGTGTCCGTCGAGGGACCACAGGTGCGCGCCCTCGCCGCGCTCGAAGGCCAGCGGGAAGGGGTCGAAGTGCAGGATCGAGCGGGTGTTCCCACCGGGCATCGCCTTGGCCGCGCGCTCGTGGCGCAGCGCGCTGAGCGGGTTGCGGTCCACGTACCGCTGCACCTGCTCGCGTACGGCGTCGTCCAGGGCGGCCACGGTCTCCTCGCTCACGACCACACTCTCGCACCGCCGGTCGGACGCCGCGCGAGGATGGGCGGGTGGCGGAACAGAACTGGGCGGGCAACCACACCTACCGGGGACGGGTCCTGCGCCCACGGTCGGTGGACGAGCTCCGGGCGCTGGTGGCCCGCGAGCCGCGCGTCCGCGCCCTCGGCACCCGCCACTCCTTCACCGACATCGCGGACACCGACGGCGTCCTGGTCTCGCTCCAGGACGTCCCGCCCGCACTCCGGGTCGACGAGCACCGGCGCTCGGTCTCCGTCGGCGGCGGCACCACCTTCCACGCGCTGAGCCAGCACCTGCACGGCGCCGGGTGGGCCCTCCCCACGATGGCGTCCCTCCCCCACATCTCGGTGGCGGGCGCGGTCGCCACCGGCACGCACGGGTCCGGTCGGCGGGTGCAGGCGCTCGCCTCGATGGTGCGCGCGCTCGAGGTGGTCCGGGCCGACGGCGAGCTGCGCCGGATCGAGCGGGGCGACCCCGACTTCGCCGGCTCGGTCGTGGCGCTCGGCGCCTTGGGCGTGGTGACCACGCTGGAGCTGGACCTGGTGCCGGCCTTCGACATGTGGCAGCGGGTCTGGCTGGACCTGCCGTGGGGCAGCGTGGCCGCCGACCCCGCGACCGTGCTCGGCAGCGGCTACAGCGTCAGCTTGTTCACCACCTGGACCGGCTCCACCATCCCGCAGGTGTGGGTCAAGGGGCTGGCCGACGAGCCGCCGCCGGAGCTCCGGGGGGCCGACCCGGCAGGGACCACCGTGCACATGATCCCCGGGATGTCGGCCCGGGCCGTGACCGACCAGCTCGGGGTCGTGGGCCCGTGGCACGCGCGGCTCCCGCACTTCCGGGCGGCGTTCACCCCGAGCAGCGGTGCGGAGCTGCAGAGCGAGTACCTCGTCCCGATCGGCCGTGCCGCTGAGGCGATCGAGGGGCTGCGGGGCCTCGCCGCGCTGTTCGCCCCGCTTCTCCAGGTGAGTGAGATCAGGACGGTCGCGGGCGACGACCTGTGGCTCAGCGGCGCCTTCGGGACCGACGTGGTCGCGCTGCACTTCACCTGGCACCGCGACTGGGACGGGGTCCACACGGTGCTGCCCGAGCTCGAGCGGCTGCTCCTCCCGCTCGGAGCGCGCCCCCACTGGGGCAAGTGCTTCGTCGCGACCCGGCCGGAGCTGGCTCTCGCCTATCCCCTGCTCGACCGGTTCGGGGAGCTCCGGGACCGGAACGATCCCACCCGGAAGTTCGACAACGCCTTTCTCGCCCGGGTGCTGTGACCGGCGGATCCGGTGACCGTGCGTACCCCGACGCCCCGGCCCGAGAGGACCGGGGCGTCGGGCTGGCCGCGCCGAAAGCGAGGGGGCGGAGCGGTCAGTACTCGAGGTGGTCGAGGTAGAGGTGGCCCACGGCCGCCGTGGTCAGCGGGGTGACGTCGGGGGTGTCGTTCTCGACGATGTACTCCTCCACCTGGTGGCTGCGGAAGATCCGCCGGAAGTCCACGACACCGGTGCCGAGGTCGCACATGTCCCCGGTGCTGCCGTCGCGGTCCTTGACGTGGAACTGCCGGACCCGCTGCGGCGCGTCGTGGATGACGTCGATCGCGAAGCGGTCGGGGTCGGCGGCCCCGGTGTTCACCCCGCCCGTGTAGGCCCAATAGAGGTCGACCTCGAGGTGCACGAGCTTCGGGTCGAGCCGTGAGGTCAGGACCTCCCACGGGGTCAGCCCGCCGCCGAGGTCGATCGTGAACTCGTGCGCGTGGTTGTGGTAGCCGTAGCGCAGCCCGTACCGACTGGCCACCGCCGCCTCGGCGTTCATCTGGTCGGCCCACGTCTGCCAGTCCGACAGCGACGTGGAGTTGAGGTAGGGCACGTTGACGTAGTCCTGACCCAGGACCAGCGCGTTCTCGAGCTTGGTGTGCAGCGCGGCGGAGTCGGCACTGATGCCGTCGTGGCTCGACGATGCCCGGATCCCGAGCCTCTTGAGCGTGCGGCGGAGCTCCTTGGCCGTGCGTCCGAGGAGGCCGGCGAGCTCGATGCGCTCGTAGCCGTACTGCGCGAGCCGGGTCAGGACCAGGTCGGCCTCGGCCACGGTCCCGGTGGCGTCGCGCAACGTGTACATCTGGATCGAGATGCGCTCGTGGGGGATGGCACGGCGCCCGCGCGGGTCGCCGCGGTGCCCGTGTGCAGAGGCGGGTGCGGTCGCGCCCGCGAGCACCGCCGCGCCGGCGGCACCGCCCGCCGCGCCCCGCAGCAGCGCGCGGCGGCTGGCGCCCTTCTGGTCCAGCGAGTCGCGCAGCGCGCGCTCGCCGTCATAGCCGAAACACATGAGGTGGTTCCTTTCCCGAGATGGACATGTGTGGGGATGTAGCAACTACTCCTTCGTCGCGAACGCCGCGTCGAAGGCAGCCGTCGGCGCGTCGAAGGCGAGCCGACGCACGAACTCCAGCGCCTCCGGGGCGCCGACCAGGCGGTCCATACCGGCGTCCTCCCACTCGACCGAGATGGGCCCGTCGTAGCCGATCGTGTTGAGCATCCGGAAGCACTGCTCCCAGGGGACGTCGCCGTGGCCGGTGGAGACGAAGTCCCAGCCCCGGCGCGGGTCGGCCCAGGGCAGGTGCGACCCGAGCCGGCCGTTGCGGCCGTTGCCCGTCTGGCGCTTCGCGTCCTTGCAGTCCACGTGGTAGATCCGGTCCTTGAAGTCCCACAGGAAGCCGACCGGGTCGAGGTCCTGCCACACGAAGTGGGAGGGGTCCCAGTTGAGGCCGAACGCCTCGCGGTGGCCGATGGCGTCCATCGCCGCGACGGTCGTCCAGTAGTCGTAGGCGATCTCGGAGGGGTGCACCTCGTGCGCGAACCGGACGCCGCACTCGTCGAAGACGTCGAGGATCGGGTTCCACCGGTCCGCGAAGTCGCGGTAGCCGGCGGCCACCATCTCCTCCGAGGCCGGCGGGAACATCGCGACGTACTTCCAGATCGCCGAGCCGGTGAAGCCGATGACCGTCTTGACGCCGAGCTTCTGCGCGAGCCGCGCGGTCAGCCCCATCTCCTCGGCGGCGCGCTGCCGCACGCCCTCGGGGTCGCCGTCGCCCCACACGCGCGCGGAGAGGATCGCCTCGTGGCGGGCGTCGATCGGGTCGTCACAGACGGCCTGGCCCTTGAGGTGGTTGGAGATCGCGTAGAGGGACAGCCCGTGCTTCTCGAGCAGGTCCAGCTTGCCCTGGACGTAGCCGTCGTCCTCGGCCTGCCACGGGTCGAGGTGGTCACCCCAGCAGGCGATCTCGAGGCCGTCGTAGCCCCACTCCGACGCGAGTCGGGCCACCTCCTCGAGGGGCAGGTCGGCCCACTGGCCGGTGAACAGGGTGATCGGTCGGGTCATGAGGTCGATGTCCTTTCGATGGCCTGCCAGGTGCGGGTGTCGGAGCTGGTCTCCACGGCCGCGAGCACGCGCTGTACCTGCAGCCCGTCTGCGAACGACGGCTCGGGCTGGCGGCCCGCGGCGATGTCCCGGCACCAGGTCCACGACCTGGTGGGTGAAGCCGTGCTCGTAGCCGAGGCCATGGCCAGGCGGCCACCACGCCGCGACGTACGGGTGGCCGGGCTCGGTGACGAGGATGCGCCGGAACCCGGCGGTCTCGGCCGGGCTCGGAGGCGTCGAAGAGGTGGAGGACGTTCATGTCCTCGAAGTCGAAGGCCAGGCTGCCGGCCGAGCCGTTGATCTCGATCCGGATGGCGTTCTTCCGGCCGGTCGCGAAGCGGGTGGCCTCGAAGACGCCCAGGCCGCCGCCCGTGAACCGGGCGATGAACACCGCCGCGTCGTCGACGGTGACCGGGCCGCGACCCGTCGCCCGCCGAGCCGGACAGGCCGGCGTGCTCGGCCGCGATCGGGCGCTCCTTCACGAAGGTCTCCAGCTGGCCGGACACCTCGGTGATCCGCTCGACCGGTGATGTGCTGGGTCAGGTCGATGACGTGGGCGCCGATGTCGCCCAGCGCGCCGGAGCCCGGCCTTGGCTCTTGTCGAGCCGCCACGACAGCGGCGCCTCGGGGTCGGCGATCCAGTCCTGGAGGTACTGCGCCCGGACGTGCCGGATCTCGCCGATCCGGCCCTCCTGCGACCAGCTGGCGGGCCAGCGCGATCGCCGGGACCCGGCGGTAGGTGAAGCCGACCATCGCGCGCACGCCGTGCTCGCCGCCGCCCGCTCGGCGGCGGCCGTCATCTCCTCGGCCTCGGCGACGGAGTTCGCCAGCGGCTTCTCGCAGAGCACGTGCTTGCCCGGCCTCGAGCGCCGCGATCGCGATCTCCGCGTGCGTGTCACCGGGGGTGCAGATGTCGACGAGGTCGACGTCCTGGCGCTCGACGAGGCGGCGCCAGTCGGTCTCGGTCTCCGCCCAGCCGAGCCGTTGCGCCGCCTCGGCGGCCCGGGCCGGCGTCCCGGCCGCAGACGCACCTGCATGGTCGGCGTCAGCGGGAGGTCGAAGAAGCGCGGCGCGGTGCGCCAGGCCTGGGAGTGGGCGTTGCCCATGAAGGCGTAGCCCACCATGCCCACCGCGAGGGTGGGACGGGGGTCGGTCATCGGTGCTGCTCCGTTCCGGGCTCGGGACGTCGGGTCGGGTCGTCCTGATGCCGGTGGGCCGGGATCTTGCAGGGGCCCCGGCCCACCGGGGCTCAGGAGTCGATCAGGACTTGAAGGCGGTGTCGATGAACTGGTCGACGTTGTCCGCCGTGACGACCGGCGCGTAGAGCTGCACCGTGCGCGGCACCTCGACCTCGACCAGGTCGCTCATCGACTTGCCCTGGACGAGGAGCCGGGCCAGCTTGATCCCGTCGGCCGCCTGGGTCGAGGGGTAGATGACCGTCGCCTTGAGCACGCTGTCGCCGGACTGGATGGCCTCCATCGCGTTCTTCGACCCGGCGCCGCCGATCATCTGGAACTCGTCGCGGCCGGCGTTGTCGATCGCGGCGAGCACACCGACTCCCTGGTCGTCGTCGTGGTTCCACAGGAAGTCGATCTTCGGTGCGGCCTGGAGCAGGTTCGTCGCTGCCTCCTCGCCGCCCTCGACGGTGAAGTCGGCGGCGACGCGGTTGTCGACGTTCGGACCACACTCGGAGAGCGCGTCCTTGAAGCCCTGGCTGCGGTCCTGGGTCAGCGGCAGCGAGTCGATGCCGGCGATCTCGGCGACGACGGCGTCGGTGTTGCCGCCAGCCTGGTCGCAGACCCACGTGCCGGCCGAGACGCCCATGCCGTAGTTGTCGCCGAGGACGGTGACCCGGGCGGCGTTGGGGTCGTCGAACTCACGGTCGACGTTGATCACCGGGATGCCGGCGTCCATCGCCTTCGAGGGCGACCGGAGTCATCGCGGCGCCGTCGAACGGCAGCAGCACGATGGCGTCCACCTTGTCGTTGATGAAAGTCTCGACCTGGCTGATCTGGACGTTGACGTCGTTGGTGCCCTCGGCGACGCGCAGCTCGACGTCGTCGTACTGGTCGGCGACGTCCTGGGCGGACTGGGTGATCGAGCCCATCCAGCCGTGGTCGGCGGCCGGGGCCGAGAAGCCGATGACGACCTTGTCGCCCGCCTCGTCGTTGGACCCGTTGTCGGCCTGCGACGTGCCGCCGCCCGAGGTCGGCCTTGTCGTCGTTGGAGTCGTTGCTGGTGCACGCCGCGAGGGCGATGACCGAGAGGCCGGCCACCATGGTGGTGCCGATCTTCGAGCGGATGGGACGCAGGGACTTCATCGTGCTGCTCCTTGGTGCAGAGGGATGGTGCCGGGATGGAGAGGTACGCCGAAGGCGTCAGGTGCTGCTGTTCCGAGACGCCAACCGCTGCTGGAGCAGCACGGCGGCGACGATGATGGCGCCCTTGAAGAGCGACTGCTCCGAGAAGGAGCGGTTGTTGAGGATGAAGATGTTCGTGATCGTCGTGAAGATCAGGACGCCGAGGACGGTGCCGACGATCGTGCCGCGGCCGCCGGTGAGCAGCGTGCCGCCGATGACGACCGCCGCGATCGCGTCGAGCTCGTAGAGGTTGCCGTGCGTCGAGCTGCCGGTCGTGGTCTTCGCGACCAGCATCAGCGCGGCGATGCCGCAGCAGAAGCCGATCAGCACGTACAGGTAGACCGTCTGCCGCTTGACGTTGATGCCGGCCAGGCGGGCGGCCTCGGGGTTGCCGCCGACCGCGACGGTGCGGCGGCCGAACGTCGTCCGGTTGAGCAGGACCCAGCCGACGACCGAGACCAGCGCGAACAGCCAGATCTGGACGCTGACGCCGAGGATGTCCCGGTTGAAGAAGTCCGTGAAGCCCTGGACCGTGACGATCTGGGTCTTCTTGTCGCTGATGATCTCGGCGAGACCGCGGGCGCTGGCCAGCATCGCCAGCGTCATGATGAACGGGACGATCCGGCCGTAGGCGATCAGCAACCCGTTGACCAGACCGCACGCGGACCCGACCAGCAGAGCGACGGCGACCATCCAGACCCAGTGGATGTCCTCGGGCATCGTCTGGGTGGCGACCGTGGTGCACCAGACCGACGAGAGCGCGACGATCGCGCCGACCGAGAGGTCGATGCCGCCGCCGATGATCACGAACGTCATCCCGATGCTGACGACACCGATCGATCGCGGCGAGCGCGAAGGATCGTCAGGGCGTTGTCGGTGGACGCGAACCGGTCGCCCGCCGTGATCGCGCCGACGATGCAGATCAGCAGCAGCGCGACGACGAGTCCGGCGTTGCGGCCGACGCTCGTGCGCAGCACGGCGAGGACCGGGTTGGGCTCCCGTGTCGGTCTCGAGCTGCGGCCTTCTCGACCCGCACGCTGTCCTGGCTCATGCCGGAGACCTTTCCTTCCATGACGAGGTCGAGGACCGTGGCCTCGTCGATCGTCTGTGGCGGCGGACTCGTGGACGACCTCGCCCTCGCGGACGACGAGGACCCGGTCGGCGAGACCGAGCACCTCCTCGATCTCGCTGGAGACGACCACGACGGCGACGCCGCGGTCGGCGAGCGACCGGACGAGCTGGTAGATCTCGGAGCGGGCGCCGACGTCGACGCCGCGGGTGGGCTCGTCGAGGATCAGCACCCGGCAGTCGCGGAGCAGCCAGCGGGCGAGCACGACCTTCTGCTGGTTGCCGCCCGACAGGGTGCGGACGGCGCGGGTGACGCCGTCGGGCCGTACGTCGAGGCTCGCGGTGAGCTCGGCGGCGCGGCGCCGCTCCTCGCCCCGGTCGAGGAAGCCGAAGCGGGAGAACCGCGTCATCGACGACATCGTGATGTTGCGGTAGACCGCCTCGTCGAGCAGCAGCCCCTGGCTCTTGCGCTCCTCCGGCGCCAGGCCGACACCGGCCTGCACCGCCGAGGTGACCGAGCCCCGCCGGAGCCGCTTGCCGTCGACGGTGACGGTGCCGGTCGTGGCCCGGCGGGCGCCGTACATCGTCTCGACGATCTCGGACCGTCCGGCGCCGACGAGGCCGGCGAGCCCGACGATCTCGCCGGCGTGCACCGTGAGGTCGACGCCCGTGAACACGCCGGCGAGGCTGAGGTCCCGCACCTCCAGCACCGGCTCCCCGCGGTCGCGGGCAGTCTCGGGGCGGGGCGGGAAGACGTACTCGATCGAGCGGCCGGTCATCAGCTTGATGAGGTCCGCGGTCGGGGTGTCGGCCACGGCGAGCCCGGTGGCGACGGTGCGGCCGTCCTTGAGCACGGTGATCCGGTCGCCGATCTGGCGGATCTCCTCGAGGCGGTGGGAGATGTAGACGACCGCGACGCCCTCGGCGGTCAGGCTCGCGGATGACCCGGAAGAGGTTGTCGACCTCCTGCTGGTCGAGCACGGCCGAGGGCTCGTCCAGGACGAGCAGGCGGGTGTCGTGGGACAGCGCCCGCGCCATGCTGACGATCTGCTGGTTGGCCGGCGACAGGTCGCCGACGATCCGGGTCGTCGAGATCTCCGAGTGGCCGAGCCGCGCTGAGCAGGGCGCGCACCAGCTCGCGCGCCCGGCCGCGCTGGCTGAAGCCGGCGCGCGAGACCTCGTGGCCGAGGAAGACGTTCTCGGTGACGTCGAGGTGCGGCACCAGGTCGAGCTCCTGGTAGATCGTCGCGACGCCGTGCTCGATCGCCTTCGCGGGCGTGGAGAACGACGTCTCCTGCCCGTCCCAGACGAGCGTGCCGTCGTCGGGCTGGTGGAACCCGGAGAGCACCTTGATCAGCGTCGACTTGCCGGCGCCGTTCTGGCCCAGGAGGCAGTGCACCTCGCCGGCGCGGACGTCGAGGTCGACGCCGTCCAGGGCGCGGACGCCAGGGAACTCCTTGACGATGCCGGTCATCTGCAGCAGGGCGTCGGTCACCGTGACGGCTCCTTCGGCGACGGTACGGCGCGTCGACCCGGGTCGGGTCGGCGAAGACGGTCGTCGACCGCGAGGGCCGGCGCCGCCGCGGACGGCGGCGGTGAAGCCCGAGCGTCGAGAGCTCGACCCGGGTGCCGCCGGCGTCCGGGCGCGAGCACGCCGGCCCGCAGCCGGGTCTCGATGGCCGGGCGCATGTGCTGGCCGACCGCGGCGAAGTAGCCGCTGAGCACGATCGCGGCGGGGTTGAGCGCGTTGGCCAGCATCGCGGCGCCGACGCCGACCCAGCCGCCGACCTGGGCCAGCGCGTCGAGGGTGCGGGTGTCGCCGAGGGACGCGCGACGGTTGAGCTCGGCCAGCCGGTCGTCGATGGCCATGGCGGGGTCGCGCACCGGGTCGTCGGGGTCGGCGGCGAGGTCGAGCAGCGCCCGCAGGCCGACCACCGTCTCCCAGCAGCCGACCCGGCCGCAGCCGCAGCGGCGGCCCTGCGGCTCGACGATCATGTGGCCGAACTCGCCGGCGTACCCCTGTCGGCCGCGGAGCAGCCGGCCGTCCGCGACGATCCCGCCGCCGACGCCGACCTCGCCGAAGATCACGAGGACGTCCTGGCGGTTCGGGTCGCCCGGGGTGGCCTCGGCGATGGCGGCCAGGTTGCCCTCGTTGTCGACGGTGATCGGGTACGACGACCCGAGGCGGTCGCGCAGCAGGTCGCCGACCGGCACGTCGTGCCAGCCGAGGTTGGGACCGAGGGTGAGCACGTCGCGCTCGCGGTCGACGAGTCCGGCCACGCCCACGGTCAGCCCGACCGGCTCGATGTCGCGGTGCGCCGAGGTCGGCCATCGGTCTCGCCGGACGAGCTCGGCCAGCCGGTCGAGCACCTCCTCGGCCGGGACCGCGCGGGCGTCGAGGGCGAGCTTGTGCTCGCTCACCACCTCGCCGGTGAGGTCGAGGGCCATGGTCGAGACGTGGTTGACGTTGACCTCGGCGCCCAGCCCCGCCACGCGCATGGCCGTCGAGCTCGACGGTCGTGCCGGGACGGCCGACGGCGCCGCGCTCGACGCCGCCGGTGCGGACCAGGCCGCGCTCGGCGAGCTCGGTGACCAGCGTCGAGACCGCCGACCGGGTCATGCCCGAGCTCGGTGGCCAGCGTGGCGCGGGACCGGGGTCCGTGGTCGCGCAGCCGGCGCAGGACCAGGCCGAGGTTGGTCCGGCGCAGGGTCAGCTGGTCGGCGCTGAGGGTGCCGTCGGCGGCGTCGATCGTCCGCACCTCGCCCCACCTCCGACCCTGCGCCGCGTGACCGCCGTCACTTGTTTGTCAGGGCGCTGCACAAACTAGGGGCTCACGAGCGGAGGCAAGCCTCCGAGCCACAGTGCTGAGTGGGCGTCGAAACTTTCGCCAGCGTGTGGACAAAGTTGCGTCAGATGTGGCACGCCAACGTCCGCGTGACGGGGCGGGTCAGGCCGCGCGGCTCGGGTCGGAGGAGTAGATCGCGCCGCTGATCAGCCGCGCGGCGCCGATCACGCCGCCCTCGTCTCCGAGCTCGCTGAGCACGATCGGCAGGTTGCCGGTGGCCAGCGGCAGCGACCGCCGGTAGGTGACCCCGCGGATCTCGGCGAGCAGGGAGTGGCCGAGGCCGGTCACCCCGCCGCCGATGACGATGAGGCCGGGGTTGAAGAACGAGACCAGGCTGGCCAGCACCTGGCCGACCCGGCGGCCGCGAGTCGCGGATCAGCTGGACGGCGACGGGGTCGCCCTGGCGCACCGCGCAGCCCGACGTCGGCGGCGGTCAGCTCGCCCTGCTCGGCGAGCATCGCCGCCAGCGCCTCCGAGCGGCCCGACGCGAGCCGCGGCCGTCGCGTCGCGGGCCAGCGCCGCGCCGCCGGCGAACGCCTCGAGGCAGCCGGTGTTGCCGCACGCGCAGGTCGGGCCGAAGTCGTCGACCCGGATGTGGCCGATGTCGCCCGCGCAGCCGTCCACCCCGCGGTAGAGCTCGCCGTCGACGACGATGCCGCAGCCGATGCCGGTGCCGATCTTCACGAAGAGGAAGTCGCGGGCGCCTTGCGGCGACGCCGGCGTGCTGCTCCCCCACCGCGAGCACGTTGACGTCGTTGTCGAGCACGACCGGGCAGCCGAGGTCGCGGGAGACGGCGTCACGCACCGGGTAGCCGTCCCAGCCCGGCATGATCGGCGGCGAGACCGAGACCCCGCGGTGGAAGTCGACCGGCCCGGGCACGCCGACACCGGCCCCGCTGAGCCGGGTCGACGCCGACCTCGGCCATCACCTCGCGCATCATCTCGAGGGCCAGCGCGAGCACCTGCTCGGGACCCTGCTTGATGTCGCACTGCGCGGTGCGCGACGCGCGAGCGTGGTCAGCCGGCCGTCGGTGACGCCGACCGAGAGCCCGGTGGCGCCGATCGCGATCCCGGCGAACCGGATGTCCGGGCGAGAGGTCGACCAGCGTCGAGCGCCGTCCGCCGCGCGAGGCCGCCGGGCCCGCCTCGACCGCCAGGCCGAGCTCGCCGAGCCGGCTGACCTCGGCGCCGACCGTGGTCCGCGAGACCTGGAGCGCGTCGGCCAGCTGGGCCTTGGAGAGCGGGCCCTCGTCGCGCAGCTCCGCGAGGAGGCGGGCCTGCAGCTGGCTCTCGGCCCGCCCTGCCAACGAGTGCCGCACAGCGGGCATCCTCGCACGCGACGACGAGCCCGGAGGGCACACGTCAGGCCCGGAGCCGCAGGTTCACCGCGCCCGGGGAGAACTCATGGTCGACGACGAGCCGGGTCAGCCCGACCACCGCGGCGTCCTCCCCGAGCGCGCCGAGCTGCAGCGTCATGTGGCGGGTGGCTCGCGGCAGTGCCGAGCGGTACAGCGTCTCGCGGATGCCGGCCAGCAGGGGGGCCGAGGCGAGCGCGCCCCCGATCAGGACCACCTCCGGGTTGAGCAGGCAGACCACCGTCGACATCACCTCGCCGATCCGCCGACCGGCCTCCTGGGTGAGCCGGGACGCGTCCGCGTCGCCGGCTCGCAACAGGTCGCGGACCTCGTGCCCGGCGGCGGCGGGGTGCCCGAGGTCCGTGAGCTCCGCGGCCACCGCGCGACCACTGGCGACCGCCGCGAGGCAGCCCTGCATTCCGCACTGGCACAGGGCAGCGCTCGGTGGCGAGACCCGCACGTGCCCGATGTCGCCCGCGCCGCCGTCGGCGCCGGTGTAGAGCTGGCCGTCGATGACGATGCCGGTGCCGATGCCCGTGGACACCTTGACCAGGATCAGCGAGCGGCACCCCTCGTGGCCGGCGGCGTACTCCCCCATCGCCGCCGCGTCCGCGTCGTTCGCGGTCAGCACCGGGACCCCGGGGAGCGTCCCCTGCAGGTGCTCGGCCACGGGGTAGGCGTCCCAGCCCGGGAGGATCGGCGGCTGGCTGGGTCGCCCGGACACCGGGTCGACCGGGCCGGGCAGGCTGAGCCCGGCCCCGCAGATGTCGTGGGCCGCGATGTCGAGCTTGTCCCGCAGCGACCCCATCGCGGTCGCGATCTGGTCGAGCACCACCGACGGCCCGGCCTCGACCGGTACGACGATCTCGGTCTCGCCCAGCACGGCCCCGCCCAGGTCGGTCACCGCGATCCGCGTGTGGGTGGTGTCGACGGCCGCCGCCAGCACCCACGACTGGGCGGTGTTGAAGCCCAGGCTGCGGCGGCGCCGGCCGCCGGTCGCCTCGCCGGTCTCGCCCTCGACGATCATCCCGGCCGCGAGCAGCGCGTCGAGCCGCTGCGCCACCGTCATGCGGGACAGCCCGGTCGTCTCGAGCACGTCGCCCCGCGTGGTCGCGCGGCCGCGGCGGATCAGCTCGAGGATGTCGCCGGGACCGGTGGGCACGCCAAGGATGATAGCCAGATGTGTAACGACTGGACATCAAATGCTTGACAGTCGTGTGACTTAGGTCCAGTCTCTGGACAAAAGTGCGCTCACACCCGGAGGCTCCATGTCCACACACCGCACCCGCCGCGCTCGGGCCGCCGCCCTCATCGCGACGGCGACCACGCTCGCCGCCTCGCTCGCCGCCTGCAGCTCCGACGACAGCGGGGACGGCGACGGCGGCGGCGACGCCGACAAGATCACCGTCTGGATCGAGGAGGACCTCCCCGACCGCGTGGCCGCGACGCAGGCCATCGTCGACCAGTTCACGGCCGACACCGGCATCGACGTGGAGCTGACCGCGGTCGCCGAGGACCAGTTCAACCAGATCCTCACCTCCAACGCCGCGGCCGGCGACCTGCCCGACGTCATGGGGGGCATCCCGCTCGGACAGATCCGCACCCTGTCCTCCAACGAGCTGATCGACACCGGCGCGGTGTCCGAGGTGATCGACAGCCTCGGCTCGGACACCTTCAGCGAGAGCGCGCTCGAGCTCACCTCCGACGGCGACACCCCCCTGGCCGTGCCCAGCGAGTCCTGGGTGCAGCTCCTGCTCTACCGCAAGGACCTCTTCGACGCCGCCGGGCTGGCCGCGCCCCAGACCTACGACGACGTGCTCGCCGCGGCCGAGGCGCTGGACAGCTCCGACGTGGCCGGGTTCGTCGGCGCCAACGTGGCCGGCGACGCCTTCACCGAGCAGACCTTCGAGGAGATCGGGCTCGGCAACGGCTGCGAGCTGGTCGACGACGACGGCGAGGTGACCTTCGGCAGCGACGAGTGCGTCGAGGCGATGGACTTCTACGGCACGCTGCTGACCGACTACTCGGTCGACGGTGCCCAGGACGTCGACACGACGCGGGCGTCGTACTTCGCCGGCCAGGCCGCGATGACCATCTGGTCGAGCTTCATCCTCGACGAGCTGGCCGGGCTCCGCAACGACGCGCTGCCCACCTGCCCCGAGTGCAAGGGCGACCCGGCGTTCCTGGCCAAGAACACCGGCATGGTCACGGCGCTCCAGGGCCCCTCGGGCGACGAGCCCGCCACCTTCGGCGAGGTCACCTCGTGGACCATCCCGGCCGGCGCGAGCACCGACCCGGCCAAGCAGTTCGTCGAGTACATGCTGACCGACGGCTACGAGCCGTGGATCGCCATCGCCCCCGAGGGCAAGATCCCGGTCCGGGCCGGCAACGAGTCCGGGTCGACCGAGTACGCCGACGCCTGGGCGGGGATGGACGTGGGCGTCGACACCAAGGCCCCGCTGTCGGACTTCTACGGCGCGGAGGTCATCGACGCGCTCACGACCGGCACCGAGACCCTCAGCCGCTGGGCCATCCCGCAGGGCCAGGGCGACCTGCTCGGCGCTATCCAGGGTGAGCAGCCCGTGGCCAACGCGGTCAACGAGGTGGCCAACGGCACCTCCGCCGAGGACGCGGTCCAGCAGGCCGCCGACGCGATCCAGCAGGCGGCTGACTCGTTGTGACGGTCAGCGGACCCTCGGCCCCCGCCGGGGCGACGCTCGAGGCACCGGACCCGGTGCAGCACGACCAGAAGTACCGGCGGGGGCGCTCGGCCCGGGCCCGTGAGGACCGGCGCACCGGCTACCTGCTGATCACGCCCACCTTCGTCATCGTCTTCACGATGGTGGTGCTCCCGATCCTGTGGACGCTGTCGCTGGCCTTCCAGAACGTGCGGCTGCTCAACCTGCGCACCACCGGGGTCATCGGGGACTACAGCCTCGACAACTTCCAGAAGGTCCTCACCTCGCCCGGGTTCGTGGACGCGCTGGTCACCACACTCGTCTACTCGGTCGCCGGCACGGCGTGCGCGATCGGCCTCGGGCTGGTTGCGGCGCTGGCCCTGCGGCAGCCGTTCCGCGGCCGTGGGCTGGTGCGCGCCTGCATGCTCATCCCGTACGTCGCCCCCGTGGTGGCCGCGGCGTTCATCTGGAGCACGATGCTCAACCCGCAGTTCGGCGTGGTCAACCACTACGGCACCACGCTGCTCGGCTGGGACGAGCCGATCGCCTTCCTGAGCTCCGGTCAGCCGGTCTCGGTCTTCGGCGTGGACCTGCACGTGAGCAAGTCTCTGCTCACGGTCGTGCTGTTCGAGGGGTGGCGGTCCTTCCCGTTCGCGTTCCTGTTCCTCACCGCGCGCATGCAGGCGATCCCCGACTCGCTCGAGGAGGCCGCGACCGTGGACGGCGCCACGCCGACCCAGCGGTTCCGCTACATCGTGCTGCCGCAGCTGCTGCCCACGATCGCGGTGCTGACCGTGCTGCGCTTCATCTGGACCTTCAACAACTTCGACGACATCTACCTGCTCACCGGGGGCGGCTCGGGCACCCAGGTCGTCGCGGTCCGGGTCTACGACTACCTGATCAACCGGGGCGACATCGGCGCCGCCGCCGCCCAGGCGCTGGTGCTGGCCGCGATCCTCGCGGTGCTGGTCACGGTCTACCTGAAGCTGTTCGGCCGCTCGGAGGAGGTGGCATGACCACCTCGACACGAGCGAGCACCATCAGCCGGGACGCGGTGGAGCGACGGGTCTTCGGCGCGCTGCGACCGCTGGTCATCGCCTTCCTGCTCGTGATCACGCTGTTCCCCTTCTACTACATGGTGATCTTGTCGTTCCGGCCGCTGGACGCGGTGCTGCAGGACCCCGGGGCACTGTGGCCGAAACCGGGCGAGATCGAGTGGGGCACCTACCGCGACGTGCTCGCCTCGCAGTCCGACGGCGGCCAGGGCTTCCTCAACTTCATGAAGAACAGCTTCCTGGTGGCGATCGGCACGGTGGTGCTGACCCTGCTGGTCTCCGTCCCCGGGGCCTACGCCGTGAGCCGGCTCGACTTCTTCGGCCGCCGGCAGATCAGCGCGCTGTTCCTCGGCGTCTACTTCTTCCCGGCCATCCTGCTGGCCATCCCGCTGTTCGTCTTCTTCACCCGGATCGGGCAGCGCGGCACGCTCACCGGTCTGCTGATCGTGTACGTCGCGCAGGTGGCCGCGGTGTCGATCTACATGCTGCGCAACTACTTCGACACCATCCCGGCCAGCCTGGAGGAGGCGGCGGCCATCGACGGCTGCACCCGGCTCCAGGCCATGCGGCACATCAGCCTGCCGCTCGCCCTCCCGGCCATCGCGTCGAACGCGCTGTTCGTGTTCATGATCGCGTGGAACGAGTTCCTCTTCGCGCTGCTGTTCCTGGTCGAGAACCGCGAGAAGTGGACGGTCTCGCTCGGCCTCTCGCAGCTGTCCGGGAGCATCGAGGTGCCGACCACCGTGTTGATGGCCGGCTCGGTCATCCTCACCTTGCCGATCATCGTGCTCTTCTTCCTCAGCGAACGCTGGCTGGCCGGTGGCCTGACCGCCGGCGCCGAGAAGGGCTGACCCACCCACCCCCGTCAGGAGGACACCTGTGCCCGGCCCGTTCTCGTACTGCGTCTCGTTCACCGCGCCCGGCGAGGTCGCACTCGTCCCGTGCGAGCCGCAGCCCCTCGTCCCCGGCTCCGTGCGGGTGCGGACGTGGTTCTCCGGCATCTCCGCCGGCACCGAGCTGACGGCGTACCGCGGCTCGAACCCCTACCTCACCGGCACCTGGGACGCCGACCGGCGGCTCTTCGTCGAGGGCGTGCCGACCTTCGGCTACCCGGTCGAGGGCTGGGGCTACTCCGAGGTCGGGGAGGTCGTCGAGGTCGCGGACGACGTGCCGGGCCAAGGCGGCCCCGCGGTCGGGGACGTCGTGCACGGCATCTGGGGCCACCGCAGCGACGCCGTCGTCCCCGCCGCCGCGGTGCGCGCCCGGGCCTGGAACGGGCAGGACGCACTGTCCGGCACGTTCGCCCGGGTCGGGTCGATCGCCCTCAACGCCGTCCTGGCCGGCGAGGTCCGGCTCGGTGACCGCGTCGCGGTCTTCGGGCAGGGGGTGATCGGGCTGCTGGCCACCCGCCTGGCCACGCTGGCCGGGGCCGACGTCGTCGCCGTCGACACCGTGCCCCGCCGGCTCGAGGCGGCCCGCGCGATGGGGGCCGTCGAGGTGCTGCGGGCCGACGTCGACGGGGGCGCCGGCGCCGCGGTCCGGGCCTGGTCGGGCGGGACCGGGGTGGACAGCGCGATCGAGCTCAGCGGCAGTGACCGCGGCCTGCACGAGGCGACCCGCTCGGTCGTCGTCGACGGCACCGTCGTCGCGTCCGGCTTCTACCAGGGCGGGGCGGCCCACCTCCGCCTCGGCGAGGAGTTCCACCACAACCGGGTGCGCATCGTCGCGAGCCAGATCTCCGGCACCCCGGTCGCCCTCGGTCCGCGCTGGGACCAACCCCGGCTGGTCCGCACGTTCATGGAGCAGGTGCGGCGCGGCCGGGTCGACGTGCGCTCGCTGGTCACCGACGTGGTCGAGGCGGGCGACGTGGCCGCGATCTTCGAGCGGCTCGACCGGGGCGACGCCGAGATCCTCCAGGCCGTGCTCCGCTTCCCCGCCGCCCCGGAGCCCGCGTGAGGATCGACACCGCCCCCCGCTTCCCCGACGACGCGGCCGCCCGTACCGGCGTCGCCGTCCTCGGTTGCGGCACCATCGCGCAGTCCGCCCACCTGCCGGCCTACGCGCAGTACGGCGTGGGCGTCACCGGCGTGTGGAGCCGGACCCCGGCCACCACCGCGGACGTCAGGGAGCGGTTCCCCGGCGTCGGCCGGGTCTACGCCAGCGCCGAGGAGCTGCTGGCCGACCCGGAGGTCCGCTACGTCGACATCGCCACCGGGCCCGAGGGCCGGCTGGCGTGGATCGAGGCCGCGGTGGAGGCCGGCAAGCACGTGCTCGCCCAGAAGCCGGTCACCCTGTCCGCCGACGACCTGGCCCGGCTGCCCGCCGTGCTCGCCCGCGCCGCGGACGCCGGGGTCCGGGTCGCGGTGAACCACAACGGGCGGTGGGCACCACCGTGGCGCGCCGCCACCCTGCTGGTCCGGCAGGGGGCCGTCGGCGAGGTCGTGGGCGTCACGCACCTGCACGACAAGGCGCTGCCGCCGCTGGCCGGGACGCCGTTCGACGACGTACCCCACATGCTCCTCA
Organism: uncultured Actinomycetota bacterium; assembly: GCA_963791175.1. GTDB lineage: Bacteria > Actinomycetota > Actinomycetes > Propionibacteriales > Nocardioidaceae > Nocardioides. The sequence continues at coordinate 809,136 of CAWBRC010000001.1, read as the reverse complement.
CCGACTACCTGCTGCACTGGGTCGACATCACCCGCGGCTGGCTGGCCGACGGCGGGGCCGGCGCGGTCACGTCGGTGCAGGCGGTCGACGCGCGGGTCCCGGGGCAGCCGGCCGAGGCTCGCAATCCGTGGTCGGCCACGCTGTCGCTGGCCACGGTCTCCGGGGCCAGCGCCACGCTGCGCATCACCGGCAGCAACGTGGCCGCGGAGCCCGGGCTGCCCGTTCTGGGTGCACGGCACGGCGGGCACGCTGCGCGGCAGCGTGCTGCTCGACTCCGACCGGCTGGAGCTGGACGACGGCGCCACCCGCACGCCCGTCGAGCTGGACGGCGCGTGGTTCGTCGACGGCTTCGCCGCGGCGATGGGCGAGCTGATGTGCGCGGTGGCCGAGGGCCGCGAGCCGGAGAACTCCGCGGCCGACGCGGCGCGCTCGGTCGCGCTCGTCCTCGCCGCGCGCGCAGTCCGCCGAGCGGGGCGGGGTGCCCGTGACGGTGACCGCGTGAGCGAGCCGGACGACGTGGTCGACGAGGTGCGCGTGGACCCCGCCACCGCCCGGGTCTACGCCGAGGGCTGGCAGTCGTGGAGTCCGGCGACCTGGTACGCCGTGGGCGCGACCGGGCTGCGCCCCGCCGAGGAGTGGCAGCACCTGATGCGGTTCCGTCCGGGCACATCGGTGGCGACGGACGCGCTGCAGGGCGAGGGACTCCTCGTGGTCGACCCCGGGACCGGCGAGCCCGTCCGCCGGTACGCCGCCACTGACCTCGTCGCGGTCCCGACCGTGCGCGCGCGGCACGTCGGTGACCAGGTGGTGGTCAGCGCGACCGGCCCCGTCGACCTCGACCACGCACGACACCGCCGAGGCCGCGCTGGCGGCGTACGGCGACGGGCTCGGCGGGCGCGTCTCGACGCCGCCGACCGTGTGGTGCTCGTGGTACCGGTACTTCGAGCACGTCACCGCCGACGACGTCCTCGAGAACCTGGCTGCGTTCGACACCCACGACCTGGCCGTCGACGTCGTCCAGGTCGACGACGGGTGGAGCCCCGGCCTGGGCGAGGGGCTGGTCGAGTCCGAGCGGTTCGGCTCGCTGCCCGCGGTCGTCGAGTCGGTGCGCGGGACCGGGCGTCGGGCCGGCATCTGGCTGGCCCCGTTCCTCGTCGGTGCCGACACCACGCTGGCCCGCGCGCACCCCGACTGGCTGGTCGGCCCGGCCGGCCGCAACTGGGGCCAGGACCTGGTCGGACTCGACCTGACCCACCCCGGCGTGCAGGAGCTCCTTGCCGGCCACGTGCGGCGCCTGGTCGACCTGGGCATCACCTACCTCAAGCTCGACTTCCTCTACGCCGGCGCCGTGCCCGGGCACCGGCACCGCGACGTCGACCCCGTGGCGTCGTACCGCGACGGCCTGGCGCTCCTCCGCGAGGCGGCCGGGCAAGGCGTCCAGCTGGTCGGCTGCGGCGCTCCCCTGCTGCCCAGCGTCGGTCTGGTCGACGCCATGCGGGTCTCCCCGGACACCTTCCACGAGGGCGGCGAGGACGGCTCCGACGGGCTGCGCGGGCTGATGCCGCTGGCCGCGCGGGCGTGGCAGCAGGGCCGCCTGTGGGTCAACGACCCCGACTGCCTCGTCGGCCGACCGACGTACGCCCAGCGCGAGCGGTGGGCGGACGCCGCCCGCGAGCTCGGCGGGCTGCGGTCGTTCTCCGACCGGGTCGCCGACCTGGACGAGTGGGGGCTGACCACCGTCCGCGAGCTGCTGGCCGACGGTGGTACCGCCGCCGTCCTGCCGGAGGACCGGGTGCGGGCGGCGGCCCGCGTCGCCCAGGACGAGGCGCGATGAGCGAGACCTCCGGAGCGACGGAGCTGGCCGCGCGGATCGCGCCGTACGTCGCGCTGCTCTACCCGGGCCGGCAGGCCGAGGTGGGCGCCGAGCTGGTCGCGCTGGCCCAGCGCTACGCCGTGACGTTGTCCGCGCGGGCCGTCGAGGCGCCCACGCACCGCACCACCTGCCTGATCACCTACGGCGACGGCATCCGGCGGCCCGGGGAGGCCCCCCTGCACACCCTGGCCGAGTTCCTCGACGGGCACGTCGGCGACGTGGTCAGCGATGTGCACCTGCTGCCGATCTTCCCCTGGACCTCCGACGACGGCTTCGCCGTCGTCGACCACCGGGCAGTGAACCCGGCGCTCGGCTCGTGGGACGACGTGGCCGAGCTGGCGCGGCACCACGCGCTGATGTTCGACTTCGTGGCCAACCACACCTCCAGCAGCAGCCCGTGGTTCACGGGCTGGCTGGCCGGCGACCCGCGCTACGCCGGCTTCTACGTCGAGCGCGACCCCGGGTTCGACGACTCCCACGTCGTCCGGCCCCGGACCAGCCCGCTCTACCACGTGTTCCCGCGACCGGACGGCAGCAAGGCCTGGACCTGGACGACGTTCGGCGAGGACCAGGTCGACGTCGATGTCCGCCACCCGCAGACGCTGCTGGAGCTGACCGACGTGCTGCTGGGCTACCTGGCCCGCGGCGCGTCGGCGATCCGGCTCGACGCGATCGGCTTCCTGTGGAAGGAGTCCGGCACCGCCTGCCTCCACCTGCCCCAGACCCATGCGGTGATCAAGCTCTGGCGGGCCCTGGTGGACCACGTCGCCCCGGGGGCGCGGCTGCTCACCGAGACCAACGTCCCCCACCACGAGAACATCTCCTACTTCGGCGACGGCCACGACGAGGCGCACCTCGTCTACCAGTTCGCGCTGCCGCCGCTGGTGCTGCACTCGTTCGTCGCGGAGTCCACGGCCCGGCTCAGCGCGTGGGCGGCCGGCGTCGGGCCGGTCAGCGACACGGCGACCTGGTTCAACTTCCTGGCCAGCCACGACGGCATCGGACTCCGGGCGACCGAGGGCATCCTCGACGACGCCGAGCGGGAGGCCCTGGTGGAGCGGACCCGCTCGCACGGCGGCGAGGTGTCGTGGGCCAGCCGACCGGACGGCTCGCGCAGCGTCTACGAGCTCAACCTCAGCTACCTCGACGCGCTGTGCACCGTCGACCAGGCACACGACCCGGAGATCCTCGCCGCGAAGGCGCTGGCCGCGCACAGCATCCTTCTCTCGTTCCTCGGCGTGCCGGCCGTCTACTACCACTCGCTGGTCGGCTCGCCGCCTGACCTCGAGGGCATGGTGAGCAGCCGGATCAACCGGCGGATCAACCGCGCCCTGCTCGACGCCGACCGGCTCGCGGCCGAGCTGGCCGCCGACCCGCGCCGACGTGCGGTCTTCGAGGGGATGCGGCACCTGCTCGGCGTACGACGGCGGCACCAGGCGTTCTCGCCGTTCGGCACCCAGCGGGTCGAGCTTCTCGACGACCGGGTCTTCGCGCTCCGCCGGGGCGAGGGCACGCCGGACGAGCTGCGCTGCGTCACCAACGTCAGCGGCCAGAGCGTCGAGCTGCCTGACGTGGTCGGCACCGACGTGCTCACCGGTGTGCGGGTCGACCCCCTCGTGCTGGGTCCGTGGGGCACCGCGTGGGTCCGACCCGGCTGATGCGCGTCGTCGTCGCGCTGGACTCGTTCAAGGGGTCGCTCGACAGCCGGGCGGCCGGGGAGGCGGTTCGGGACGGCGTGCTCCGTGTCGTCCCCGACGCGGACGTCGTCGTGGTGCCGGTGGCCGACGGCGGAGAGGGGACCCTGGAGGCGCTGGCGCACCGGGTCTCGTCGTGGGTCGAGGTGGAGACCGTGGATGCGGTGGGACGCCCGCTCATCGCGCCGTACGCCGTCCTCGGCGACGGCACCGCGGTGGTGGAGGCTGCGCGGAGCGTGGGACTGGGGTCGGTCGACCGGGTCGACCACACCCTGCCGCCGCGCGCGTCGTCGTACGGCGTGGGTGTGCAGCTGGCCCACGCGCTGGCCTCCGGGGCCGGGGAGGTGCTGGTCGGGCTGGGCGGGAGCGCCTGCACCGACGGCGGCACCGGCCTGCTGCGCGCGCTGGGCGTCGACGTCCGGTCGACGAGCGCGGAGGGCAACCCGCTGTGGGAGCTCGACCGACTGGCCGGGCCGCTGCCCGACCTGTCCCGCGTGGTGGTGCTGTCCGACGTGGTCAACCCGCTGCTCGGCCCCGACGGCGCGGCCCGGGTCTTCGGGCCGCAGAAGGGCGCCACCGACGAGCAGGTAGAGCACCTCGAGACGCAGATGAGGCGGTGGGCCACCGGACTGGGCGACGTGGCCGCGCGGCCCGGGGCCGGCGCCGCGGGCGGCATCGGCGGCGCGCTGCTGGCCGGCGGCGCCACGGTGGTCGCGGGGTTCGCGCGGCTCGCTGCGTTGATCGGCCTGCCCGAGACGGTCCGGGGCGCCGACCTGGTCGTCACCGGCGAGGGCTCGCTCGACCGGCAGACCACGATGGGCAAGGCTCCGGACGGGGTGGCCCGGCTCGGGCGCCGGGCCGGCGCGCTCGTGGTGGGCCTCGGCGGCCGGGTGGAGCGCCCGGCGCCCGATGACTTCGACGCGGTCCTCCCCGTGCACGGGCGCCCGCGACCCCTCGCGGAAGCGCTCGACCCCACCCTCACCCTCGACGAGCTGGCGGCCACCGCCGCTGAGGTCGTGCGGCTCATCAGAGCAGCGGCAGGTGCGGGTCCTCCGAGGGGATCCGCCCGGCGGCCAGCCGGATCCAGGTGAGCCCGACCGCGGCCGGCGTGCTCCCGGACCGCGCCTCGTACGCCGCGGCCAGGGCGTCGGACACCGTGGTGACCGCCTCGGGCAGCAGCGGCGCGTCGGTGCGGCCGAGCGCCCGCTGCAGGTCGTCGCCGTGGACGACCAGCTCGAGCAGCCGGGTCAGCAGGTAGTCGTCGCGGGCGATCGGTCCGCGGCGCGCCTGCAGCACCGCGCCGGGCGTGGCGTCGAGCGCGGCGAACGCCTCCACCGCGGTCCGCCGGAAGCCGCCCACCGGGTCGTCGCCGAACGCCGTCGACAGGTCGTGGGTCATCTGCGAGATCTGGTCGGCGGCGGGCGGGTACGCGCGGACGTACTCCCCGAGGGACAGCGGCACGGCGTCGGGGGCGGCCGCGGCGACGTACCGGGACAGGCCGATGCCGAGGCCGAGGTGGGCCACCAGCTCGCGGACCGTCCAGTCGCCGAGCCCGACCGGCTCGCCGAGGTGGGCACTCACCGGCACCTCGTCGAGCCAGTCGGCGAGCGCGGCGTACTGAGCCTCGAGCACGGTGCGCACGACCCAGAGACTCGCCCACCAGGCCCGACCCGTCGAGGCGGACCACGGACAGCGACCGTCGAGATCCGGTCAGCGCGCTCCCGCGACCTCCAGCCGCAGCTCGGAGTCGAGGAGGCCGCCCAGTCGCGCCGCCTCCTCCTCGATCGCCGTCCGGGGTCGCCGGGCGTCGTCCAGCCAGGTGACCCTGAGCACGTCCCCCGCGACCTTCCAGGTCCCGCGCACCACGCCGCCGGCCACCACGAGGTTCGCCTTGCGGGTGACCGCGTCGCGCCGGTCCGCGGGGACGACGCGGGTGTCCTTGGTGCCTGGTCCCATCACCCACTGGTCGTGGCCGGGCAGGAGCCGCACGGCGGCCGAGGGCCGGGCGGCGGCCAGGGTCTCGGCGTCCTCCTGCACGACGTACGCCTCGGTGCCCTCGACGTCCACCGCCACCAGCCGGTCGCCCAGGGCGGCGAGCCAGCGGTCGAGCCGCGCGCGTCCGGCGCTCAGCCCGTCGCCCAGCCAGTGGTGGACCTGGTCGGTGGTCGCCGGCCCGTAGGTCCGCAGGTAGGCCGTGATCGCCCGAGGCCCCGCGTCCTCGAGGTCGGGGACGCCCTGCCAGCGCGGGTTGCCGTCCAGCCGCTGGAACGTGGCCTGTCGCCCGCGAGCCGGTCCTAGGCCCATGTCTCCCTGCCAGGTCAGCGGCTTGATCAGCGTGGCCGCCCCCTCGTCGAAGACGGGACGCAGGTGCCGGTAGGCCCGGTGCCGCACCACCGCCTCACCCAGCTCCGGGAGCGTGAGCGGTCCGTCCCGCAGCGCCTCGCGCACCGCGGCCCGGAAGTCCGGCCAGTCCTCGGCGCCCAGCCGGTAGTGCTCGACCCAGCTCGGGAGCTCCCACTGCCGCCCGGCGGCTCTCAGCGCGAGGTAGACCCCACCGTCCTCGGGCGACAGGTAGTGCACCGCCCCTCGGAAGGCGAACGCCTTGACGACCTCGCCGCGCTCGAGCGCCTCCGCGAGCTCGCCGGGCCGCGAGGTCGTCCGGCGGGTGCGCACGGCGAGCTCGGCGAGGGACTGGTCCATCGACGGCACCGCACCGAGGCGCCGGACGACGCCGGCCACGGAGTCCGAGCCGACGGGGTCGAGGAGGTGCCGATCCATCCGCCAGCCGAGCGCGGTCGCCCAGGTGGTCGAGACCTCCGGTCGCGTGCCCATGCGCGCAGGATCCCACCGATTCCGGACGAACGCCGTCCGTTGCGCCCCGGGGCCGCGCCTTAGGCTCGCCGCATGGTCGACCCCGGGGCCGAGGCCGTCGCACTGCTGTCGGAGCTGGTCGCGGTCGACAGCGTGAACCCGGGGCTGGTGCCGGGCGCCGCCGGCGAGACCCGGGTGGTCGAGCTGCTGTCCGAGCGGCTGCACGGGTCGGGCTTCACCGTGACGATGGTCCCGGCGCGCGGCCACGAGGACCGGCCCAGCCTGGTGGCAGTAGGACCGGGCCCGGCGGACCGGCCGACGGTCGTCCTCAACGGGCACCTCGACACGGTCGGCGTCGCCGGGATGGCGGACCCGTTCACGCCGCGGGTCGAGGGCGACCGGCTGTACGGCCGCGGCGCGGCCGACATGAAGGGCGGCGTGGCGGCGATCGTGGCAGCGGCCGAGCAACTGGTCGCGAACCGAGCCCGGACCCGGCCGGTCCTGGCCCTGGTGGCGGACGAGGAGGACGCGAGCCTCGGCAGCGAGGCGGTCATCGAGGCGCTCCCCGGGCTCCGGGTGCGACCGGACGCGTGCCTCGTCGCCGAACCCACCGACCTCGCCCTGTGCCGGTCGCTGCGCGGCTTCGCCGTGGTGCGGGTGCGGTTCGCCGGCCGGGCCGTCCACAGCTCCCAGGCCGAGCTCGGCGTCAACGCGGTCACCCGTCTCGGTGGGCTGCTGCACGCGGTCGACCAGCGGGCTCCGTCGGTCCGCGCGAGCGGCGGGGACCTCATGGTGACGTGGGTCCGCGGCGGCGAGTCCGCGTTCGTGGTTCCCGACCGCGCCGAGTGCCTGGTCGAGCTGCGCACCGGCCCGGACGAGGCGAGCGCGGGCGCGCTGGCCGAGGTGGAGTCGCTGCTCGAGCCGGAGTGGCAGGCCGAGGCCGAGCTCGTCGCGCACCGGGACGGGTGGCGGCAGGCCGACACCGGGGCGGCCGCCGGCCTCGCAGCCCGTCTGGCGGCCGAGCTCGGGACCGCGGGCTCCTTCGACGCGCCGTACTGGATGGAGGCGCCGCTGTGGGAGCGCCTGTGCCCGACGGTGGTCTGCGGCCCGTCGGGTGGGGGGCTGCACGCGGTCGACGAGTGGGTCGACCTCGGTCAGGTCCGGGCGCTGGCCGGCGCACTCGGCGCGGTGCTGGCCGAGTGGGGTCCCGGTGGCCACTGACCCGCGCGACCTGCGCGGGGACGCGCCGCTGCTGGACGCCTGGCTGAGCTTCCAGGAGCGGCCCCCGACGGCCTTCACGATCCCCGGCCACAAGCACCGGCTCGACCTGGTCGGCGACGTGGTGGCCGGCGACGTCCCGCTCTACGCCGGGCTGGACACCATGAAGCTCTCGACCGGCGTCCTCACCGAGGCGGAGGCCAGGGCCGCCCGGCTATGGGGCGCCGACGTCTGCCGCTTCTCCACCGGCGGCGCCACGCACGCCAACCAAGCGGTGGCGCTGGCGGTCGCCGGTGACGGCGACGAGGTCGTGGTGAGCCGGACGCTGCACCGCTCGCTGCTGCTCGGCCTGGTGCTCGCCGGGCTGACGCCGGTGTGGGTCCGCCCCGAGGTGGACGCCGCGACCGGCCTCCCGCTGGGCGTCGCACCGGAGACCGTGCGCCGGGCCCTGGACGCACACCCGCGGGCCCGGGCGGTGCTCGTCGGCGACCCGTCGTACGTCGGCACGGTGGGCGACGTGGCCGGCCTCGCCGACGCGGCCCACGCCCACGGCGTGCCGCTGGTCGTCGACGCCGCGTGGGCGGCGCACTTCGGCTTCCACCCCGACCTGCCCCGCCACGGCCTCCAGCTCGGCGCGGACGTCGTGGTGACGAGCGCGCACAAGACGCTGCCGGCCTGGAGCCAGGCCGCGCTGGTTCTGGCCCGCACCGAGCGGGTCGACCCCGCGCGGCTGGACGCCGGCGTCGAGGCGACCGCGACCACCAGCCCCGCCGGTGCCGTCCTGGCCAGTACGGACGCCGCCCGCGCCCTGCTCGAGCGTGACGGCGAGGAGCTGCTCGGCGCGGCCATCGTGGCGGCGAGAGCGGCCCGCGACCGGCTCCGCGACGTCGACGGCCTCGTCGTGCTCGACGGGCCGGACGTCGACCCGCTCAAGCTGACGCTGCTGCTGCCGGGCACCGGCGCCGACGGCAACGCGGTCGAGCGGGACCTGCTCGCCGACCGCCTCCCGGTGGAGTCCGCGGACCGCGACGTGCTCGTCGCCGTGGTGACGCTCGCCGACACGGAGGCCGACCTCGACGCGCTGGTCACCGCCGTCGTCGGCTCGGTCACCCGGCACCGCGGCGAGCCGCGGACGGTCGTGGGCGCCGCGTCCTACCGCGTCGACCCGGTCATGGTCGTTCCGCCCCGGCAGGCCTTCTTCGCCGCGCGGGAAACCGTCCCGTTCGACCGCGCCGTCGGCAGGGTCAGCGCCGAGCTCGTGGCGCCGTACCCTCCAGGCATCCCCGTCCTCGCCCCCGGTGAGGAGATCACCGCCGACACCGTCGAGGCGCTGGACCGGGCGCGGGCGGCCGGGGTGCGCATCGCCTACGCCGCCGACCCGACGCTGGCCACGGTCAGCGTCGTGGCCCGGTGAGCGGGGTCACCCGACAGGGCTCCTAGGCGCTGGGCCCGCCGCCGCCACCGCCGCCACCGCCACCGCCGCCACCGCCACCGCCGCCACCGCCGCCACCGCCACCACTAGGGGCGTTCGGGTCGAGAATGGTGAACGTCGCCACGCCGAAGCGGGTCGGGACCGCACCGATGACCTTCACGGTGCGCTCGCCGGCCTGGGTCCCGACGTTGAAGTCGTAGGTGAACGTGCCGGTGGCGTCTGCCTTCCCGGTCGTCAGCTTCTTGCCCAGATACATCACCGAGACGGCCTCGCCGGCGGCGAGCCCGGTCACCGTGATGGTCTGGGTGTCCTTCTTGCTCAGCTCGTCGGCGAGGAGCGCGACGTCGAAGGTCTTGGGCTTGATCACGTTGAGCACAGCCTCGCCGATCCGGCCCGGGTTGCTGCCGGTGATCGTGAGGGCCAGGGCACCCTCCGTCGTGGTCTTGGCCAGGACGAAGCTGCGGTGCACGTCGCCCTTCTTGTCCGCCTTGCCGGAGAGCACGGGCTTGCCCGCGAGGCGGACGGTGTAGGTCTCCCCCGCGGCCAGGCCGTCCGCGTTGACCGCGACCTCGGCACCGACGAGCACCAGCTCCTCGGTCACCACGAGCTCGAGCTCCTTGGCCTTGCGGGCCGCGACGACCACGACCTTGGCGGTCTGTGATCCGCTGGCGTTCGCCACCGTCAGCTTGAAGACGTGCTTGCCGCGCTCGGTGACCCGCACCTTCTTGGTGCCCTTGGTCGGCCGCGGGCCGGCCCATTCACCGGAGGCGGTCACGCTCTCGGCGTGCTTGCTGCTCCACTTGAGCGTCACCTTGTCGCCGACCGAGGCCTTCGTGGTCGAGGCGCTCAGCTTGATGGTCGGCTTCGCGACCGGCGCGGGAGGGGTGGGCGTGGTCGGGGTCGTGGGCGGCGCCGGCGCGGTCACGGTCTGCGTGAGCGAGTTGGAGGAACCGCCGTTGTGCGCGTCGCCGCTGTACGTCGCGGTGAGCGCGTGGGCGCCTGCGGTGAGGCTGCTGACCACCGCGGCCGCGACGCCGCTGCCGTTGACCGCCACCGGGGCGCCGAGAGTGGTGCCCCCGTCCTTGAACGTCACCGTCCCGGTAGGCGACGAGCCGGTCACCGTCGCGGTCAGAGTCACGGCCTGCCCGAGGGCCGACGGGTTGGCGCTCGAGCCCAGCGCGGTCGAGCTGGTCACGACACCGACGACCTGCACCAGGCCGCTCGAGGTCGAGATGCCGTTGTCGGCGTCACCGCCGTAGCTCGCGGTGACGGTGTGCGAGCCGACCGTGAGGGCGCTCGTCGAGAAGGTGGCCACTCCGCTGCCGTTGACCGCCACGGGGGCACCCAGCGTGGTGGCGCCGTCCTTGAACGTCACCGTCCCGGTCGGGGAGTCACCGGTCACCGTCGCGGTGAACGTGACCGACTGCCCGAACGTCGACGGGTTGGCGCTCGAACCGAGGGCGGTCGAGGTGCTCACGACACCGACGTCCTGCACGAGGTCGCTCGAGGTCGAGACTCCGTTGTTGGAGTCACCGCTGTAGGTAGCGGTGACTGTGTGCGAGCCCACGGCCAGCGCACTGGTCGTGTACGTGGCCGCACCGCTGCCATCGACGGCCACCGGGGCGCCGAGCGTGGTGGCGCCGTCCTTGAACGTCACCGTCCCGGTCGGCGACGAGCCGGTCACCGTCGCAGTGAACGTGACCGACTGCCCGAACGTCGACGGGTTCGCGTCGGAGCCAAGGGCCGTCGAGGTCGCGACGACGTCGACGTCCTGCACCAGGTCGCTCGAGGTCGAGACACCATTGTTGGAGTCACCGCCGTAGCTCGCGGTGATCGTGTGCGAGCCGACCGCCAGCGCGCTCGTGGTGAAGGTCGCCACCCCACTGGCGACGGTGCCGTCGCCGAGGTGCATGGACCCTTCGTCGAAGGAGACCGAGCCCGTCGGCGAGTCACCGGACACCGTCGCGGTGAACGTGACCGCCTCCCCGTAGGTGGACGGGTTCGCGTCGGAGCCCAGGGTGGTCGAGGTGGTCACGACGTCGACGACCTGCACGACGTCGCTCGAGGTCGACCCGTCGTTGTTCGCGTCACCGCCGTAGCTCGCGGTGATGGTGTGCGAGCCCACGGTCAGCGCACTGGTCGTGTACGTGGCCGCACCGCCGCCGTCGACCGCCACCGGGGCGCCGAGCGGGGTGGCGCCGTCCGCGAAGCTCACCGTCCCGGTCGGCGAGTCACCGGTCACCGTCGCGGTGAACGTGACCGCCTGCCCGAACGTCGAGGGGTTCTGGCTCGAGCCCAGCGCGGTGGACGACGGTGAGGCGGCGCTCGCGGGCGGAGCGACGGCCAGGATCGCGACCGCGAACGCGGTCGCCAGCACGCTCAACACCCGAGTGGTCTGCTTCATGCGTGCACGGTAGGAGTCGGGCGGGGTCGCTGTTCGCGGATTGGCGGAAGTGTGACCGTTCGGCTCTTCCCACCCCGGCGGGTGAGGTGTGCCTTGACACCGCGCTGGGTAGCCCTCCAGTAACGACGCGAGGCCAAGCCCCCGTGCGCCTGCGCGTCGCGTTGCTCCCTCCACGACAACCGTCGACGTCTCGACAGCTGCCGGGGGGAGTGTCGGTCCTGGTCCGGTCCCACAGTCGTCGGACCGGGGCCGACGTCTGCTCGGGCTCGGCTGCCTGTCGCCCTACCGGTCCTGCGAGCCCTCGCGGCGGTCGAGGTGCCGGACCACGTCGGGCTGGAACCCGTGCTGGACGCCCCAGAGCACGGCCTGCGAGCGGCGCTCGACGCCCATCTTGCGGTAGGCGGTGCGGATGTAGGTCTTCACCGAGTTGATGCTGAGGTAGCTCCGGTCGGCGATCTCCTGGTTGGACAGGCCCTGGGTGATCAGCGCGATGATCTCGGACTCCCGGACGGTCAGGCCCTGGGCCTTGCCCGGCCACGCGCTGTCGGGCTTGGGGTTGACCGGCCCCGTGCCGGTGGGCACGATCCGCCGTCCCGCGTGGATCTCCTCGATCGCCCGGACCAGCTCCTCGGCCTCCAGGCCCTTGGACAGGTATCCGGACGCGCCGGCTTCGAGGGAGTCCCGGACCAGCTCCGGCTGCAGGTTCCAGCTGTAGATCGCGACCTTGGCCCCACCGCCGTTGACCAGCGAGTCGACGTCGACGCCCCGGCCCTGCACCTGCCCGAACGTGTCGTAGAGGATCACGTCGACCTCGCGGACGACGGGCAGGTTGCTGTCGAGCTCCACGACCTGGATGCGGTCCTGGTAGGGCTGCAGGAGCGCAGCCACGCCCACGACTACGAGCTCGTAGTCGTTGACGATCGCAACCCGCACCGGGCCCCCTGGCTGATTCATGGTCTCCACACTAGGTGTCCCTCGACACGCCGTCTCAATCCCCCACTTCGGACCGGGAAACGGTTACAAAGAGCGTGGCCCCGCTGCGTATGAGGTTGCGGGGCCTATTACTTTTCTCCGGCGCCCTCGCGGTAGGCGTCGATCTCGCCCAGCACCCGGGTCCGCACGTCCTCGGGCGCGAACGACGCACGCACGGCGGTGCGGGCCAGCTCGGCCAGGCCGTCCTCGTCCAGGCCGAGCAGCCCCCCGGCCACGGCGTACTCGCGGTTGAGCGTGGTCCCGAACATCGGCGGGTCGTCGGAGTTGACCGTCACCGTCACGCCGGCGTCGCGGAACGCGCGGATCGGGTGCTCGTCGAGGGTGCGGACCGCCCGGGTGGCGATGTTGGAGGACGGGCAGACCTCCAGCGGGATCCCGGTCTCGGCGAGGTGCCGCAGCAGCGCGGGGTCCTGCGCGGAGGACGTGCCGTGCCCGATCCGCTCGGCCTGCAGCAGCGTCAGCGACTCCCAGACGGTCTGCGGGCCGGTGGTCTCGCCGGCGTGCGGCACGCTGTGCAGTCCGGCGGCCCGGGCCGCCTCGAAGTGCGGCTGGAACTGCGGCCGCGGCACTCCCAGCTCGGGCCCGCCCAGCCCGAAGCCGACGAGGCCCTCGGGACGGTGGTGCAGTGCGTAGTCGAGGGTGGCGTCCGCCGACGGCACCCCGAACTCGCCGGGGATGTCGTAGATCCAGCGCAGCACGAGACCGAAGTCGCGCTCGGCCTCGACCCGGGCCGTCTCGATCGCCTCGGTGTAGGCCTCGATCGGCATGCCGAGGTCGGGCTGGTCCGGCCGCACCGAGGTGTACGGCGTGCAGGTCAGCTCGGCGTACCGCAGCCGCTGCTCGGTGGCCATCTCGCGGGCGACCTCGTAGGTCAGGTAGTGGATGTCCTCCGGGGTCCGGATCAGCGCGACGACGGCGAGGTAGACCTCGATGAAGTGCGCGAAGTCGCGGAACGCGAAGAACGCCTTGAGCTCGTCGAGGTCGCTCGGGACCGTCCCGGGGTGGCGGGTCGCGAGCTCGCTGACGATGCGCGCGGACGCCGACCCGACGTGGTGGACGTGGAGCTCGGCCTTGGGCAGGCCCCGGATGAAGCCCGCGTGGGGAGAGTCTGGAGCGGAGGTCACAGGGTCACTGAAGCGTGTCCAGCAGGTTCTGTGCCAACTCGTCGATGGTCCGGCCGTTCGTGAAGGCCTCGCCGTCGACGATGATCGTCGGGGTGCTCTTGATGCCGAGGGCCTTGGCGGCGTTGGTGCCCGCGGCCACGAACTCCGCGCCGTCGCCCGCCTCCATGGCGGTCTTCAGCGCCGTCGGGTCGGCGCCGGCCTGGGCGGCCAGCGCGTAGAGGTCGTCGCGGCTCGGGAAGGGACCTTCCTCGCTGGGCTGGTTCGCGTAGAGCAGGTCGTGGAACTTCTTGGCCGCCTCGTCGCCGTACTTCTGCTGGACGAGGGTGAAGATCACGGCGGCCCGCGCGGAGTACGGCCCGGCGCCGTTCAGGATCACGATCGGCCGGTACTCGACCTGCACCTTGCCCTGGTCGGCCAGCGTCGCCAGCTCCTCGTGGGTCTGCTTCTCGAGCTCGCCGCAGAACGGGCAGAGGTAGTCCTCGTAGATGACCACCTTGTGCGGCGCCGAGTCCGGGCCGATCGTGAGGCCGAACTCGCTGCCGGTCGTCGGCGCGGCCTGGGCGTTCGCCTTGGTGTCGTCGCGCATCGAGTTGATGAAGAAGCCGGCGCCGATGATCAGGGCGATCGCGGCGACCACCCCGACCACCGTCAGGACCTGCCGGCGCCGCTCGCGACGCTGCTTCTCCTTGAGGGCGGCGGCGGCCCGCTCGGCCCGGAGCCGCTGCTTCTCCTTGTTGGTCACGGTGGCCATGGTCAGACTCCTGATCGGTGCGGGTCGGTCTCCGGGTCGAGGTCCGCGTCCAGGTCCTCGTCCAGGGCGAGGTCCTCGCCGGCGGTGCGCGGCGGGAAGAGCAGGTTGTCGAGGGCGAGCCGGGTGCGGCGCAACCAGACGAGGAACAGCGAGAGCGCGAGCAGCCCCACGTCGCGGGCGATCTCCCACGGGTACTGCGCGGAGGCGCCCTTCTGGACGCCGCCGCCGCCGAAGCAGCCGCAGTCGATCTCGATGCCGCGCGCCCACACCGAGGCGATGCCGATGATGAACGCGGCGAACAGCAACGCCGACACCGCGGCCGCGAACCGGGTCAGCAGACCGAGCACGAGGCAGACCCCCACGACGATCTCGACCACCGGCAGCAGGTGGCCCACGGTGGTCGCGCTGTCGCCGGGCAGCAGCTGGTAGGCGCGGACGGCCAGCACGCTCTGGTCCGGGTGCGGCAGCTTGAGCAGCGCCGCCCAGATCCAGACCCCGCCCGTGACCAGGCGCGCGACAGTGCCGAGCCACTCCTTCACGCCAGCACTCTAGGTGGCGGCCCTGAACCGAGCCTGAGAGGCGATCGGCCCCTCTCGCCGGGGCCTTGGTCCCGGCGCACGGCCCCGCTCCCGTCGTACGGCCTAGGGTTGGGGTCGTGAAGGAACGACTGGTGTGGATCGACTGCGAGATGACCGGCCTCGACCTCGGGTCCGACGCCCTGATCGAGGTCGCCGCGCTGGTCACCGACTACGACCTCGAGGTGCTCGGCGAGGGCGTGGACCTCATCGTCAAGCCCCCGGCCGAGGCGCTCGACCAGATGGGCGACTTCGTGCGGACCATGCACGAGAAGTCGGGCCTGCTCGCCGAGCTCGACGGCGGCCTCACCCTCGACGAGGCCGAGCAGCAGGTGCTCGCCTACGTCAAGGAGCACTGCCCCGACGGCTCCCGCCCGCCGCTGGCCGGCAACACCGTGGCCACCGACCGCTCGTTCCTGACCCGGGACATGCCGACGCTCGAGGGGTTCCTGCACTACCGGATCGTGGACGTGTCCTCGATCAAGGAGCTGGCCCGGCGCTGGTACCCCCGCGCGTACTTCCAGGCGCCGACCAAGCGCGGCAACCACCGCGCGCTGGCCGACATCCAGGAGAGCATCGAGGAGCTGCGCTACTACCGCGACGCCGTCTTCGTCCCGCCACCCGGGCCCGACAGCGACACGGCACGGGCGATCGCGGAGCGGCACGGCGGCGCGCTCACCGGCCTGCCGCCGGCCCCGCCCGTCGAGGCCACGGAGGCCCGCCCCGACCCGGTCCCGGGCGCCGATACCGATTCCACGGAACCTGCCTGACTCCCCTAGACTGCACGTCGGCCCCGGGGCTCCCGGGGCCGCATGGTGGGTGTAGCTCAGCTGGTAGAGCACCTGGTTGTGGTCCAGGTGGTCGCGGGTTCAAGTCCCGTCACTCACCCCACGACATCGAGCCCCAGACCTGCTGGTCCGGGGCTCGAGCGCTTCCCGGGCGAGCGGTCTCACATGTGCCGGCCGCCGGTCACCTCGAGCACGCACCCGTCATGTAGGACGAGAGGTCCGAGGCCAGGAACGTCGCGACCGCGGCGACCTCCGCGGCCTCGGTCAGGCATGACGCGGGCGTAGCACGACACAGGGCCCCGACCGCGTGCGCGGTCGGGGCCCTGTGTCGTGAAGTCAGGAGGAGGCGCGGACGTTCTCGGCCTGCGGGCCCTTCGGGCCGGCCACGACGTCGAACTCGACCTTCTGGTTCTCGTCCAGCGACTTGTAGCCGCTGGTCTGGATCGCGGAGAAGTGGACGAACACGTCCTCGCCGCCGCCGTCCTGCGCGATGAAGCCGAAGCCCTTGTCAGCGTTGAACCACTTGACGGTTCCCTGAGCCATGATCTCTACCTTTGTTCCTGCCGAGGGCACGGTGCCCTCGAGCTGCTGAAGACATCCACCTGTGCTGATGTCCAGCGAACCGGGAACCAGAGGTACAAGACACAAGCCGCGACTCTTGCGCGGCCAGGACGCTCTCGGAGCGTCCCTTCAACAGGACCACAGTACGCCATGGGGCGTGGGTCCGGGGTTTCGGCGACCGCGCGCTACCGGATCGTCCAGCCCCGTCGGCCACGAAGGGGCGCCGTGCGAGAACGACGAGTCCTCGGTGGCCAGGCCCGTGGAACGCAGTCCGGTGTGAGGGCTCCACGAGTGGGTACGAGGGAATCACCGCCCCCGAGCCAGCGGAGACGGTGACCCCGCCAGGTCCCCTGTGCGGGTGACGGTTCGCCCGAAAGTGGTGGCCACGGCCCTCCGACGGTAAGCCAGCGGGGCGGACGGCGTTCACACCCCGAAGAGGGGGATCGGCCCCGGCCCACGTCCTCGACGGACCCGGGTCGGCCGGGCGGGCCGCCGACGGTGGCTCGGGCACGCGGGGTTCGGGCACGTCATGCCCTCCGGCTTGCGGGTGCCGCACATCCGACAGGGAACCTTCACACCTTCCGGGTACCCCGCCACCCGCTCGACGCCACTCACCCCAAGGGGCACAGTCGCCCCAGGCGGTCCTCGAGGTGAGGGCCACAGCAGGTCGATCGGCGCGGCCACGGTGATCCCGCGTTCGATGTCCGCCATCGCGGGGCTGCCTCCCCGGGGTCGAATTTCGCGCCCCCAGCATTTTTCCCGTTCCGCGTACGCACAGCGGCGGCGCTGGGTACTGTCGCGAATACCCCCACCCCTATCAGGGTCCCCCCACCCTGTTCACGCCCCGATCCCCCGCGAGGCACTGTGCACCCCCGGATCCCCACCACCCTGGCCACCGGCGTCACCGTCGTGGCGCTCGCGCTCGCGCTCGGGGCCCCCTCCGCCGAGGCCAAGAAGATGTCCGGCAGCGGCCGCGCCGACTCGGTGAAGGGCACCCCCGGCAACGACGTGATCGAGGCCAGGGGCGGCAACGACTCCATCCGGGGACAGGCTGGCGACGACACCGTCTACGCCGGCGGCGGCCGGGACCACGCCCGCGGCGGCCCGGGTGCCGACCAGCTGTTCGGCCAGGACGAGGACGACGTGCTGAGCGGCGGCGGCGGCAACGACGCGATCGACGGCGCCACTGGCAACGACGCCGCCCAGGGCAACGCCGGCAACGACGTGCTGGTCGGCGGGGAGGGCAACGACAACCTCAACGGCGGCGGCGGGAACGACTCCCTCGACGGCGGGCCCGGCAAGGACCGCCTCATGGGCGGCATCGGCGACGACGTCGCGCACGGCGGCGACGGCGACGACAAGCTCATCGGCGTGGCGGGCAACGACACCTTCTACGGCGAGGGCGGGAACGACCACCTCTCGGCCGGACCGGGCAACGACTATCTCGACCTGGCCGACGGCGACGACATCGGCGACGGCGGCGACGGTGACGACATGATCCTGATGGGCGCCGGCGACGACAGCGTCACCGGCGACGCGGGCAACGACACCCTCGTCCCCGGCGACGGCTTCGACTACGTGTACGCCGAGGAGGGGTCGAACAAGATCATCGCGACCTACGACGCCACGGTGCGCCGGGTCCCCGAGAACTTCTTCTGCCGGCACACCAAGCACGACCAGGGTGCCGGCTACCTGATCTACATCGGCGAGATCGACCGGGCCGAGGCGGACGCCGCCCTGCAGCGCGGCGGCTGCTCGAAGGTGGTCTCGGTCGCGACGATGGAGGAGGCGCTCGCGCTGCCCTTCCTCCCGCTCGACGGGCAGGGCAACCTCGACCTCGACCTGGCCCGGGCGCTCGGCCTGCTCGAGTAGGTCAGGCGCGGGTCAGGCGCCGGTCAGGCGTCGGTCAGCCGCGGGCCAGCCAGGCGGCGACCGCGCGGCTGGTGGCGGCCACCAGCAGCAGGGACTCCTGCAGCGCGGATGCGGCGATCGACGGCATCGGCGGCCGGGGCCAGGCAGCGGGCGCCGGGTGGTCACCCGGGAGGGCCGGGTACGTCATGGCCCTCAGTGCCCGCGCCGGCGGCGACCCAAACCGGCCCTACCGGCCGGGGAATTCTCTGACTAAAGTCAGAGAATGACCGACACCGAGGTGCTGCGCCGGTTCAACCGCACCTACACCCAACGGATCGGGGCGCTCGACGAGTCGTTCCTCGGGCTGGGGCTGCCGCTGGGCGCCGCCCGCCTGGTCTTCGAGATCGGCGCGGCCGGGAGCACCGTGCGCGACCTGCGCGCCCGCCTGGGGCTGGACTCCGGGCAGCTGGCGCGGCAGCTGCGCCGGCTCGAGGACGACGGCCTGGTCACCGTCGCCCCCGACGCCGCCGACCGCCGCCGGAGGACCGTGCGGCTGACCGGCAAGGGGCTGCGGTTCCGGGACCGGCTCGACGACCGCTCCGAGCAGCTCGCCCGGCGGCTGGTGGCGCCCCTGACCACCCGGCAGCGCGAGCGGCTGACCGAGGCGCTGGCCACGGCCGACCTGCTGGTGCGGGCGGCCACCGTCGACCTCCGCGCCGTGCACCCCGGCTCCCCCGAGGCGAAGCGGGCCGTGCAGCACTACTTCGACGAGCTCGCGGTCCGGTTCCCCACCGGCTTCGACCCCGGCGACCACCACGACGAGGAGCACATGGCCCCCGGCGCCGGCGCGTTCGTGGTGGCGACCAGCGACGGCGAGCCGGTGGCGTGTGGCGGCGTCCAGGCCCTGGCGCCCGGCGTCGGTGAGATCAAGCGGATGTGGGTGCACCCGGGGTGGCGCGGAGCAGGTCTCGGGTCCCGGCTCCTGCGCCACCTCGAGCAGGTCACGAGGGAGCTCGGCCAGCACACGGTGCGGCTGGACACGAACGGCACCCTGGTGGAGGCGATCGCGATGTACGAGCGCGCCGGCTACCACCACATCGAGCGCTACAACGACAACCCCTACGCCCAGGCGTGGTTCGAGAAGAGCCTCACATCCGGGTGAGTGCGAGCAGGAACGCGATGGCCGGGATCGCCCACAGCAGGGCCATCGCGAACGCGGTGTCCGCCGCGTCGTTGAGGGTGGTCGCGCGCGACTTCCGTTGCTGGCTCACCCTCATGCACTACCCCGCGGGTGCCCGGTCACGCCGGTCCGGGACCGAAACCACCCTCGGGGGTGAGGCGCTCCCAGTCCAGCTCCACGGGCAGCAGGCGGGCCTCGGCCCACGCCTCGTGCTGGTCGAGGTGGTGCGCTGAGCGGGGGTCCCCGGCGGCGCCCATCGGCACCACCCAGCCGCTGTCCGCGCGGTCGGCGAGGTCCCACACGTAGCGCGCCACCGCGCCCCGGTACGCCTCGTCGGTCACGCCCGGAAGCCACCCCGTGCAGCGCACGGTGTCGATGTCGCCGGACACCGCGGTCTCCGGCACGTCGGGGGGGTCGAGGTCGGCGTCGGCGACGTCGAAGCCGTGGGTCGGCCCGAACACGTGGGTCGCGCCCCAGGCCGCCGGGTGTCCGGCCGCATCGGCCAGCGCGTCGGTCGCGTGCCGCCGTACGTCGATCCCGAACGGCGTCCGGGCGTCGGCCAGGGGCTCCAGGGCCAGCCCGACGCTGCCCACCAGCGAGAGGTAGGGCGCGAACAGCGGCCCGTGCCCGGCGTCGTCGAGCAGCGGGGCGAGCACCGGCTCGGCACAGAGCCGCCGGGTCAGCGCGGTGCGCCAGGCAGCGAACGCCGCGGCGCCGCGGGAGTCGGCCCCCATCACGCCGTCCCAGTCGAGGATGGCCTTGCGCACCGCCTCGCCCTCCGGTCCGGGCGTGAGGTCGCGCAGCATGGCGCACAGCGGCAGCGCGGTGATCGCGAACGAGTCACCGTGGATCTCGGCGAAGTCGTCGACGGTCAGGTCGTCGCGGCCCCGCAGGAGCTGGTGGATCCGGGCCGCGCGGTGCGGCGGCGCGAACTCGTTGCCGAGCAGCTCGCTCTCGCTGCCGCGACGCTCGTTGGCGGTGACCACCTGGCCGTCCGCCGGCACCTCGTGGCGCGGCAGGTCGACCCAGCCCGACCAGGTGTCCGCGCCCCGGCCCGGCACGATGCCCTGCCGGTTGGCGTCGTCGCGGACCGGCACCCGGCCGACGTTGCGGAACCGCACCGTCCCGCCGGCGTCGGCGATGACCACGTTGTTGACCGGGGCCACCCAGGCGTCGAGCGCGCGGTCCACGTCGTCGACGGTGCGGGCGCGCAGCAGCGGCAGCAGGGCGTCGAAGCCGAGGTCGCCCAAGACCGTCGGGGCGTCGCGGAGCGCGAGCCCGCGGCCACGCTCGCGGTCCACCTCGAACAGCGGCCCGCGCTCGGTGGCCAGCACCTCGACGGTCACCGGGTCGGCCCCGCGCACCTCGACGACCTCCTCGCGGCCGTCGACCACGTCGTCGAGGGACTCCTCGAACAGGTCCTGGTAGTCGCCCACTGCGTTGGTGATCGCCCACGCGACCTCGCCGGCGTGCGCGAAGTGCTGCACGCCGGGCACGCCGGGGAAGGTGAAGCCGAAGACGTCGAAGGTGTCAGCAGCACCGTCGGTGGCCAGCCGCACCTGGGCGTAGACGCCCGGCGACTCGAAGACCCGGTGCGGGTCCCCGCCGATCAGCGGCCGGCCGCTGCGGGTCCGCAGCCCGCCGACCGCCCACGCGTTGCTCCCGGAGCCGTACGCCGGGTCGCGGGAGAGCAGCGCCTCGTCGGCGCCGAGCACGTCGCGGGCCCGCTGGTGCCAGAGCTTCGACGGGACGCTGGCGAACAGCAGGTGCTGGGCGTGGAAGACGGCGAGCGGGGTCCACGGAGCCCACGGCTCGGGCTCGATCCCGAGCCGCTCGAGCTCCGGTGCGTCCGCGTGCAGCCCGGCGTTCACTCCCTCGACGTACGCCGTGACGAAGGCCCGCGCCTCGTCCCCCAGGCCGGCCAGCGCCCGCTGGGCGGTGTCCACGACCCGGGTCCGCCGAGCCCACACGTCCCACCCGAGCTGGGGCCGGCCGAGGACGGCCGCGGCCGTCCCGGTCGCGCGGCGGCGCTGGTACTCCAGCTGCCAGGCCCGGTCCCGGGCGGTGACGTACCCCTGCCCGCGCGCGAGGTCGAGCACGTCGGTGGCCCGGACGTGCGGGACGCCGTACGCGTCGCGGTAGATCCGGGCCACCAGCAGACCCTAGACGTAACCACCGCAGATCCGGGCCGCCCGGTGACCTTGGATGCAACCACCGCTGATCGAGCCTGTCGAGATCTCCGCTGGGGGAGGCATTCGGGTGAGTCACTGCCCTCGTTGCGGAGGTTTCGACACGGCCGGTTCGGACCTCGTTCCTCGGTCCGACGGCCTGCTCAACCACCGATGAGAGGCCGTCTCGGCGCTACCGGCCTCGTGCCTCGGCCGGAACGCCGAACCGGCCTTTCTGGAAGTCCTCGTAGGCCTGCATGACCTCGGACTTGGTGTTCATCACGAACGGCCCGGCCCAGGCCAGCGGCTCGCGGATCGGGCGGCCGCCGACCACGACCACGTCGAGCCGGGGCGAGCGGCTCTCCTGGCTCGCGTCGGCGGTGAGCGTCAGGTAGTCGCCTGCGCCGAGCACGGCGGTCTGGCCCATCCGGACCGGGCGGGCGTCGGTGCCGACGGTGCCGCTGCCGTTGAGGACGTAGACGAGCGCGTTGAAGTCGACGTCCCACGGCAGGTCGAGCCGGGCGCCGGGCTCGAGGGTCGCGTGGACCAGCGACATCGGCGTGAACGTGGAGCCGGGGCCGGCGTGGCCGTCGACGGTGCCGGCGATGACCCGCACCAGCGACCCGGCGTCGGCGGAGGTCAGCAGCTGCACCTCGCCGGAGCGGATGTCCTGGTACTTCGGGTTGTTCATCTTGGCGTCGCGCGGGAGGTTCACCCAGAGCTGGATGCCGTGGAAGAGCCCACCCTGCTGGACGAGCCACTCCGGCGGCGCCTCGATGTGCAGCAGCCCGGACCCGGCGGTCATCCACTGGGTGTCGCCGTTGGTGATGGAGCCGCCCCCGCCGTGGCTGTCCTGGTGGTCGAAGACGCCGTCGATGATGTAGGTGACGGTCTCGAAACCGCGGTGCGGGTGCCACGGCGTGCCCTTGGGCTCACCGGGCGCGTACTCCACCTCGCCCATCTGGTCCATCATGATGAACGGGTCGAGGTGCTGCAGGTCGATGCCGGCGAACGCGCGGCGGACCGGGAACCCCTCGCCCTCGTAGCCGGACGGCGCCGTCGTCACCTGCCACACCGGACGCGGCTGGTCCCCCAGCCCGGGCTCGCGCAGCCGGGGCAGGACGGTGAGGTCGTCGACGGTGATCGCGGGCATGGCACCCATCTCCTCGGGTAGTTCGGTACCGCCCTCAACACTAGTTGAAGCTTGTATGTTCCGCCGCTCCCCGGCGACTAGGTTGAGGGACGTGACGACCTCACCGTCCGGCTCCGGCCGCTACGACGTCGCGGTCGTCGGCGCCGGCCACAACGGGCTGGTCGCGGCGGCGTACCTCGCCCGGGCCGGGCTCTCCGTGGTCGTCCTCGAGCGGCTGGAGCGGCTCGGCGGCGCGGCGGTCTCGGTGCAGCCGTTCACCGGGCGGCAGGTCCGGGTCTCGCCGTACGCCGACGTCGTCTCGCTGCTCCCGCGGCGGCTCGCCGCCGACCTCGACCTCGACCTGCGGCTGGCCTCGCGTCCGGTCACGGCGTACGTGCCCGTGGTCCGCGACGGCCGGCACCGGGGCCTCCTCGTCGAGAACCCGGAGGGGAGCGCCACCCGGGCCTCGTTCGCCGAGCTGACCGACGGCGAACGGGAGTACGGCGCGTGGTGCGCCTTCTGGTCCGAGGTGGCGGCCATGGCCCGCGCGGTCGAGCCGACGCTGCTGCAGCCGCTGCCGTGGGAGAAGGACCTGGCCGCGCAGGTCGACGACGCGACCTGGCGCGACTTCGTGACCACTCCCCTCGGCGAGGTGATCGAGAAGCGGTTCGCCGACGACACCGTGCGAGGCCTGGTCGCGAGCGCCGGCGTGGCCGGTGCCTTCGCCAGCACGCGCAGCCCCTCGCTGGCGCAGAACCGCAGCTTCCTCTTCCACGCGCTCGGCCACGGCAGCGGCGAGGGACTCGTGCCGCTCGGCGGCATGGGGACCGTCACGGAGGCCCTGGTCCGGGCGGCGACGTCGGCCGGCGCGGAGATCCGGGTCGGGGCGGGCGTCTCGGCGATCCGGCCGGGTGAGGAGCTCAACGAGGTCGACTTCGACACCGCCGGCCGCGCGGAGACCGTCGAGGCGCGCTTCGTGCTGAGCGACGTGGCGCCGTGGGTGCTGCACATCCTGCTCGGGGAGCCGGACGACCCGGAGACCAAGCCCGAGGGTGCGCAGCTCAAGCTCAACCTGGTGCTCGACCGGTTGCCGCGGCTCAGGTCCGGTGCCGACCCGGAGGTCGCGTTCGCGGGCACGCTGCTGCTCGGCGCGTCGTACGACCGGCTCGGTGCGTCGTACGAGGAGGCGGCCGGTGGCCGGCTGCCCTCGGTGATCCCGGCGCAGGTGACGAGCCCCTCGCTGGTCGACCCGTCCGTGCTCGGCGACGCGCCCCCCGGCACCCAGACGCTGGCGGTCTACGCGATGAACACGCCGGCGTCGGTGTTCGCGACCGACCCGGACGCGCGCCGGGACGAGGCGGTGCGGCGGGTGCTCGCCGAGCTCGACGAGCACCTCGTCGACCCCATCGAGTCGGTCGTCGCGCATGACGCGCTCGGCCAGCCGTGCCTCGACGTCCGCACCCCGCTCGACGTGGAGGCCGACCTGGCGATGCCCGGCGGCCACCCCCACCACGGCGACCTCGACTGGCCGTGGGCCAACAACCGCGCCCGGCTCGACACCCCGGACCAACGGTGGGGCGTGCCCACCGGCCTCCCCCGCGTGTTCCTCGCGGGCGCGGGCGCCCGGCGCGGCGGCGGGGTCTCCGGCGTGGCCGGACACAACGCGGCCCAGGCGGTACTGGAGGCCCGCTAGTGGCGCCCGTGCTGGTGGTGGTGGTGCTTCTTGCGGACCTTCAGCGGGGCGAGGGAGCTCCCCGGCGGGATCTCTGAGCAGTTGCCGGTGAACGGCACGCCGGCGAACCGCTGGCCGAGGAACGCCATCGCCTCCGGGAAGAACTGCAGCCCGGCCTCGGAGTGCGCGGCACCCTGGTAGACCTTCAGCTGGACCGGCACGCCCTGGCCGCAGTACTGGTGGGCGAGGCCCTGGACGTCCTTGACGATCATCACGTCGTCACCGGTCCCGTCGTGGTTCCCGACGCCCATGAACATCGGCAGCTCGGGGTGGCCGGGCACGCTGCCCATGATCAGCTTGTTGATGGTCTTCGCGAACGGCCGCACCTTGAGGAAGGCGCGGTACTTCTTCTTGACCAGCTGCTGCACCCGCAGGCCCGGGTAGTTGCCGTTGAAGGAGCCGATGCACTGGTCCTGGACCTCGGCCATCACCTGCTTGCCGTGGCGGTTGGTGAACTTCCGGACCGGGATGCCGAACGCGCGGCCGAGCGAGACCAGCACCGCGGGGATCACGCCCGACCACGTCGGGCTGCCGTTCACGTAGCCCAGGTTGTGCGCGAGGTGCACGGGCAGGCCGCCGACCGCGGCACCGACCAGGTTGAGCTCGGGTGCGTACGCCGGCGCGAGCTCGCTGGCCCACTCCCCCGCGATCGAGCCGCCGGAGTAGCCGAAGAGGCCGACCTTCTGGGTGCTGCTCATCCCGAGGTAGCCCTCGGTCGCGCGGATGGCGTCGAGCGAGCTCCACCCGGACTCGTGGCCGGCCACCCAGTGCAGATCGGTGCCCTCGAAGTCGGGCACGGTGACGGCGTACCCCTGGGCCGCCAGGGCCAGCACCAGCCCGGTCTCGGCGTACGCGAGCTGCGCGTTGGACTGGCCGGGGTCGCCGCCCTGCAGGGTGTAGCTCGGCGAGCAGATGTCGCCCAGGGCGTCGTAGAAGCTGAGGTAGCCGACCAGCCCGCCGTTCGCGGGTCCGGTGGGGTTGACCACCGTCGTCACCGTGACGCTGGGGCGGCGCCGTTCGTCCTGGGTGCGGTAGAGCAGCTGGGTCGCCGGCACCACGCCCGCCCCCGTGCCCGGAACACCGACGGTCACCGACCGGGTCTTGAGCACGGTGCCCGGTGGCACCGCCGCGAGCGGCGTCGCGCCGTCGTAGCGGTAGAACGGGTCCTCGTGCGGCAGGGGGATCGCGGCCCGCGCCGGCGCGGAGAGGCCACCGGCGACGAGGACGACGGCCAGCGCTCCGGCCAGCACGAAGGAGCCGAGCCGGGACCGGCGGGCGACGGTGGTCATGGGGTGCCTCCAGGTCGGACGAGTCACTGCGAGGGTCAACGCGGAACCCGCTCGGGGGTGACGGTTCCCGATTTCGAGCCGACCTCCCGCGCTGGTATCTTGGAGCCCGCGGAAACGCGAGCGCCATTAGCTCAATTGGCAGAGCAGCTGACTCTTAATCAGCGGGTTCGGGGTTCGAGTCCCTGATGGCGTACCAAAACAGCCCTTGACCTGCGAAAACAGGATCAAGGGCTGTTGCGATTTCGGCGCAACTCCCCAGAAACTCCCCAGATTGAGAATCTCGCGACCGCCCGTCGTCAGGCGCGTTTGCGCAGGTCGGGCCGCACGAACCCCGGCTGGAGGCCCTGACAATCGAATCCGGGGTACCCCTCCCCGGATTGGTGGCTAAAGGACTGCCCCAGCGGCCGCCGTCGAGCCCTTTCGGCCTAGGTAGACGCGTGCCGTCATCGCAGGGTCCGCGTGGCCGAGCTGACTCGCGGCCAGCGCGATGGGCAGCCCAGCCTCGTCCAGCAGCGTGGCGACCGTTCGCCGGAACGTGTGGGGCGTCGCCCATGGGAACCCGGCGTCGTCCAACACCTGACGGAACACGCGGGCGACATTGCGTCGATCCCGCTGCTTGAGTCGCTCCCGTGTGCCCGGCGACGCGAAAACCAGCCCCGTGGGACGCTTCACAGTCGCGCGAGCCTTGAGCCTGAGCAGCAGCCACTCGGGCAGCGACAACAGTCGCTGGGAGTGCACCGTCTTAGTCCCCCGGACCAGGACGGTGCCGGCCTCAAGGTCGACGTCCTCCCACAACTGCCCCAGCGCCTCGGAGATGCGGACGCCCGTGCCGGCCAGGAAGTAGACGATGTCGGTCACGTCGGCAGCAATCGCGCTGTGGTGCGTGTCCGCGACCTCGAGTACATGCTGCCTCTCGGCTCGGCTGAGCGCTCGCGTCGAGTCGCGTTCGCTCGTCTTGGCCGCGCTGGCCTTGGCCGGCCTGACCTCGCGCATGGCGTTGTACGGCAGCGCCCCGTACCGCACTGCCAGGGCGATCACACTCGACACCACCGAACGAGCTGTCTTCGCAGCACCCGTCCCGCGAGAGTCCGCCGTCTCCTGCAACCAGGACTCCAGCACCGACACGCTGTTCATCTCGCGGAGGGTGAGCCCGATGATCGAGCTGCCATCGACATAGCGGCGGTAGGCGTCGCGATACTGCTTTCGCGTGTTGTCGCTGAGCTTGCTGTCGCGTCGATCAACCTTCTCCAGCCAGAGTGTCGCCGCGTCCTTCAATGACATGTCCGGGCGGATGACCGTGTTTCTGGTCGGCGCGGAGCGTTCGACCAGAGCAGCCTTCAGAACCGATTCCGCACGCGACTTGGTCGAGGCGAAGCGCGTCACTTCGCGAAGGACACCGTCCGAGTCCCGGTGCCGAGTTCGGGCCTTCCAGCGCTCCGCCTTCATCCCGGCGGGAGCCGCCACCCACCGTCCCTGGCTATCGCGCACCTGTGCGCTCAGCCTGATCGAACCCGCGGTGTTGAGGATGGTCTTCGGGCGCGGCATCAGGTCACGCTAGCCGAAAGTGGGGAACACTTATACGGCCGTCAAGCAGGAGTCCTCGTAGGCGATGACATCAGGCACTCGGTATCGAACATTGCTTCCCAGCTTCAGGAAGGTCGGTCCCACTCCAGCGCTCCTCATGTTCGCCAGCCAACCCGTGGAGCAGCCCCAACGCTCGGCCAGTTCGGCAGAAGTCAGGAGCTGCGGCAGCTGATCCGCCGATACGTCATCCATGCCAACACCTCCGCCAACATCCTCGTCTGCCGTTGAAAGGCAACTGTCAGCTCGCCGTTTCGGTCATGGTCGCCGCGGATTTCTCCTGCGGGTGATCCAGGTGCAGCTGGATTTGCCGTCGGAGGTGAGACCTGGTTTGTGAGGGCGGGCCGTCCATGTGTGGATCGACGCCACAACGACCGGGGCCAGCGCCTACCTCTAAAGCTGACAGACATTGTTGAAAGTCCGGGTCTCCAATCCCTAGGAGACCGCGCGCAGTGCCGCGCCTTGATCGGGCCCTCGCGAGGTGGAGTGCCCCTGAGGATGACCGCGAAGGTCCGGACCAATCTGAACTGGATCGAAGGGTCTGCCGCCGTCGCCCCTAGCTTGGGACTGCTGCGAAGGTGCTGCACACCGCCCAGATGGACACAACCGAGCAACCAAACTAAACGATCAACGCTGTCGAATCGATCCGCCCGGTTGTCAGGCGCCGGCGGCAGGCCGCACCAGGCCGGACTCGTACGCTGCCACGACCGCCTGCACCCGGTCCCGGACCCCGAGCTTCATCAGCAACCGGGCAACATGGGTCTTCACGGTGTTCTCGGTGACGAACAGGTGCGCGGCGATCTCCTGGTTGCTCATCCCGCGCGCGACCAGTCGGAGCACCTCGGTCTCGCGGTCGGTCAGACCGCCGAGGTCGACGGTCGTCTCGGGACCGCGACGAGCAAACTCCTCGATCAGTCGGCGGGTCACGCTCGGCGCGAACAGTGACCCGCCCTCGGCGACGACACGGATCGCGGCGGTCAACCGCTCCTCGGGGGCGTCCTTGAGGAGGAACGCGCTGGCTCCGGCACGAAGTGCGTCGTAGACGATCTCATCGAGGTCGAAGGTGGTCAGGACCAGGACGCGCGGCGGGTCGTCGCCGGCCGTGACCACGCGAGTGGCCTCGATCCCGTCGGTGCCGGGCATCCGCACGTCCATCAGGACGACGTCCGGCCGGTGCTCGCCGACGGCCTCGATCGCGGCGCTCCCGTCGGCAGCCTCGGCGACCACCTCCATGTCCGGCTCGGAACTCAGGATCATCCGCAGGCCCGTGCGCACCAGCGGCTGGTCGTCTGCGATCACGACCCGGATCATGACGGCTCCAGCGAGTAGGGCAGCCACGCCTTGATCGCGAATCCGCCGTCAGGGGCCGGGCCCGCCTCGACGTGCCCACCGACGACTGCTACCCGCTCGTGGATGCCGATGAGCCCGTGACCGTTGTGCCCCGTTGGGCCTTGGGTCGTGCCCGTGCCGTCGTCGACGACGTGCACCTCCAGCGCGTCGTCGTCGTAGTGCAGGCGCACGGTGGCCCGTGCCGTCCCTGCGTGCTTGAGCACGTTGGTGAGCGCCTCCTGGACGATCCGGTACGCCGACAGGTCGACGCCGGGCGGGAGGCCGGCGGGTTCTCCTGAGGTCCGCAGGTCCACGTCGACCCCGGAGCTTCGCACGTGTTCCAAGAGCCGGTCCAGGTGGGCGAGAGACGGTTGCGGGGCATGATCGTGGTCCTCCCTCTGGCCGTCGGGCTCGGTGTCGCGCAGCACGGCGAGCAACCGTCGCATGTCGCTCAGCGCCGCAGTGTTGGTCTGCTCGATCGCGTCCAGTGAGTGGCGCACCGCCTCGTCGTCGGTCCCGAGCATCCGACGCGCACCACGAGACTGCAAGACGGTGACGGAGATCGCGTGCGAGACGACGTCGTGCAGCTCGCGCGCAATGGTGGAGCGCTCCGCTGCGACAGCGCGACGGGTCTGCTCCGCCTGCTCCTCCTGGATCCTGGCGTTCTCCGCGCTGCAGCTCGCGTACCCGCTGCTGGCGGAGCCGGATCACCAGGCCCGCGGCCCAGGGCCCGCCGACCAGGAACAACCCGAAGACGACATCGCCGATCTGGAAGGGGTCCGCGTCGGTGGCCACGAAGTACGCCACGCCCAAGATGGCGAGCACGACGGAGATGGGTTGCTCGCGGCCCACGGCGTACGCACCCAGGGAGTAGAAGGACACGAAGAACGTGATCACGAAGACGACCGACACCTCGTCGAAGGCGGGCACTGACATCTTGAGCAGCAGTAGCCCCAGCCAGGTCAGCACGAAGGCGGCCACCGGGTAGGTACGGCGCGCGGCGAGGGGCAGGCACGCGAGCAGCGTCGCGGGGATCGCGGTCGCCAGGTCGGTGCCTTCCTTCAGCAGTAGCTCGACGGTCATCGCCACCGTGAGCATCCCGGCGAGCACCGGGTCGCGGTAGGTGGTGATGAGTTCGCGCGCCTGCATGGCGCACACCGTACGTGCGCGACCCGGCGTCCGCAGTCACTCTCGGTGATGACCTCGCCGTGTCGCCCGTAGGGATGACCCGGGTCACCGGTCGGCACGACGACAGGGACCGGCTCCGGGGACTGGACTGAGGTTCAACACACCCACCCAGGAGGATTCCATGTCCAGCATCGACACCCAGGCCCTCGGCACCACGTCCGGAACGGTCCGCATCCTGCCGGTCGCTCTGGCGACAGCAGTCGGCGCCATCGCATTCAACGCACTCGGCATCTTCGGCGACGGTTCCGACGGCGCAGAGTACAGCGGTGGTGAGTTTTGGGTCATCAGTGGCCTGATCGCGGTCGCGACGGCCGTCGTGTTCGGCCTGGTCGTTCCCCGGTACGCCGGGCGCTCGGCCGGCGTCGGGCTCGGCCTCGCGACCGCAGGGTTGCTGCTGCTCGTCCCGGCGTTCTGGTCCGGCCTACCCGCCGTGCTCGGGGCCGGCGGCGTCGTGCTCGGCGTCGCGGCCCGGCGGACTCGTCGAAGCGGGGTCGCCACCGCCGCCGTGGCGATCGGCGCGCTCGCGATGATCGGCTACGTGGCGATCTACATGCTCGACTGGATGGCGACCAACAACATCGCCGGTATGTGAGGTCACGTCGAGCCCGCCCAAGGGTCTCACGGGGTCAACACCACGAGACAGCTGAGACCACGGCGACACGGTGCGTCAGCATCGGGTCGCCGTGGACCATAGTGCTTGTGCCCCCTTGAGAACCCACGCTGGCGCAGCATCGCGGTGACCACGTCGTGGGTGCTCGCCTCGTCGCCGTGCGTTGGCTCGTTTGGGGGCTTCGTGGTGGGGAGCAGGCCACCCGGCCACCGCCCACGCCGAGGAGCTCAATGGTTCCGCCATCGACTGCGTTGACGAACCATGCGCGCCGCGATCCGGTCGCAAGGACTTGCGTCACACCGCCGCGAAAGGCTTCGGGCCTCTTCCCGGGCAAGTATGACCACTTGGCGAGTTCGGTCGGTGAACTGCTCGGATGCGCGCTCGCGATGCGAAATCTGGGAGGGCAACGATGGCATGGCGCGGCGAGGTCATTTGTCAAAGGTGACATCGCCGTTGCCGGCCGGGACCAGCTCGATCCACACGTGCCCGGCGGGGACGGTCAGGTCGCCTGACTTGTTCGACAGCGTGATCGGTGCGTCGAGGCTGTCTTTCTTCCAAGTGCCTCGTACCAGCCGGCCGTCGTGGAAGATCATCGCGTCTCCGGTGCCAGTCAGATTCGTCTCAGGCACCGGGTTGCCCGCCGGGTCGAGGTAGCCGGCGTCGACGATCTCCACTCGCAGCACCAGCACGGTGTCTGCCGGGAATTCGTCGCCGTCGGCGGCGTAGGTGTTCTCGTTGACGTAGCGGTCGCCGTCGAAGGTCCAGTTCGTGGTGTGGCCGGCACCGAACGATGCCGCGATCTTCGTTGCGGGCTGGCCCTGCGGCAGGTTGTCCTCGCTGCTCCACGGGAGATAGTCGGGGGGCCGCGCCTCGTCCTGTTCGGCGGACTCGGCGATCATTGTCAGGTCGGCGAAGACGTTGTACGGAGCGGTGCGCGAGCTGTCGCGGGAGATCCCGTCCGAGCCCTCGGGGTAGAAGGTGATGCCAGCATCCTCGATCCGCGCGATCGTCTGCGGCGCCGCGCCGCTGGTCACGATCGACGCGTCGACCGGCGCGACGATACCGATGTCACTGGCTCGCATCGAGCGGACCGGACCGACCGTGGTCGGCAGCAGGGAGTAGTAGAACGCCGCGAGCCGAGTGAGCCCGCCCTCTACCAATTCCTCGACCACCAGGTCGGCCTCGCCAAGCCCTATCTGCGGTGCGCTCGAGGATGTGTTGTCCAGCTTGGTGACGAGCACCGGGTAGGACTGCTCGGCGGTTTCGTCGCCGGAGACGGGCAGCCCGGTCATCGGCCAGATGGACGGGGTCTTCGGGGCCGCGGGGGACTCGTTACCCCCGCATCCGGCGAGAAAGAGGCTCGCCGCCGCGAGCATGGCGGTGACGAGGTGGGCAGGGCGCATAGGGCCGCTCCGATTCGTGCTTGTCTAGCGTCTGGGTGGAGTTCCAGTGTGCAGGCGTGCGCCCCCGCTGAGGCGACGCACGCCAAGAAGGCGACTCAGCCGTGTCCGCAGCGACGACCCGCGGCAATCGCCGACTCGGTGCTGGCGATGAACCCCGACGGCATGGTCCTGGGGCACGTCCGTGAGTGAGTAGCGAGAGGATCCCAACAGTTCAGCAGCGGCCCCATGTCGGCAGCAGCCTGCGGCTGCGCCGAACGACTGCGCATCGACCTGCCACGACTCTTGCCCATTAAGACACGCGTCTTAGCCGCGAATGCGCCGCGGACAGCTACGACGCAGCCGAGCACGGCGCCTCTTCGGCCTCAACTCGCTCAGGCGGTGGGCGCCCGCGTTGCTACCTGCAACCATGGTTGCGGTTCCGGAGCCCGCGGAGTAGACGTCAGGTACTTCGCGAGGCGCCTCACCACTTGCTCACGCAGCCGGATGGCACGAGGCGCCTCGCGTTTCCGGTCGGTATGGCCCTAGGCGAATCGGGCCCACTGGCGGCGTAGCACGACTCCACAGTCACATCTACGGCTCTGAGCGCTCCCCAGAAACTCCCCACTTTGCGGATGAGAACCGGGGATTTCGGATGATCGAAGATGCGGTCCAGAAGCGCAGATCCCGCTCAAACGCTGGCTTTCTGGACTTCTGGTGATCCTCGATGAAGCCCGCAGGCCTACTCAGCGGGTTCGGGGTTCGAGTCCCTGATGGCGTACACATTCATGTTCTGACCTGCGGAAACGCTGATTGTGGAGTCTTGCCTCCCGGCGCTGAAGCCGAGTTTGTGGCCACACTCGGGTCACGACGTCCTGAGAGGCCTCACCACCCGGCTCACCATCGGCCTCACCACTCACGGTCGGCCCGACGTCGATGACCATTCTCGGCCGACTGTGGACACGGGCCGGCTGTCCACAGGTCAAGGCGCGCGACGCGGACCGAGGGTTCACGCTGGATCACACAGCGGCCGCTGCCCTCTCGGGGGCTCGCTGAGCAGTTCGGCTCCCACTCTCAATCGCCGAAGTCGCAAGGGCCTTGCACGTTCTCCGTCTCGTGCTTGTCAACCCACTTGATCTGCTCACGAAGCCAACCGGGGCTCTTGTCCGGTCCGCCTCGGAACATCACCTGGCTGATCTCAAGCCCGTGCACGGGCGTCTCGAAGTCCGGGGCGTGAAGCACGAACCAGGCCGCTGTCACGGCGGATGCACGGTAGGTCCGGCCGTCCGACCCGTGGAAGCGTACGCCGTGGTAGATGCGGCTGATCGAGATGCGGGCGACTCCATTGCGCAGGTCGGCATCGTTGGTCTCTGTCATCCAGCCCCGGGTGGCACGAAGCGTGAGGTCGCCACACACGTACGTGTCTCCGCGCACTGATGCGGTCACGACGGTGTGCTCGTGCCGTGTTGGGTCGTCCCTTCGGAGGCTGGTCTGGTCGGGAGGGGCCGGCCGGGCGGTCGCCGGCCCGGCCACGGTCAGGCACAGTGGCGTGAGTGCGGCGACGGCGATGTGCCTGCTGCGGATCGAGTGCTTCATGGTGGTCTCCTTGGGGTCCGGTCCACTGAGTTCGTCAGCCGACGTCCGGGCTCAGCCCGATGAGGATTTGATGCGTGACGACGTGACCACGCGTAGGTCGATTGCGGATGTGTCACGTGACCCGGTCGACCCGGGAGGACGTCCCGGGTCGGGGGTGACGCCCGTCCCCTGACAGCGGCGTCGATTGGGGTCACACTTCGGTGATGAGCGCCCTTGTGGCCGGAGATCGCGCACCCAAGGTGGTGGGTTGGAGCCTGGCGACTCTGTCGGTCCTCATAGTGACGACCGTTCCGGGGACGCTCGCCGGCGACGTGCTGGCCCGGCCGGGTGCCGAGCCTCGTGCGGAAGTGGGCCTGCTGCTGGGAAGCGCCGTGGCTGTCGGATTCGCGGCAGCCGGCGCGGCCCTCGTCCACCTGCGTCCTCGTAACGTCATCGGCTGGCTGCTGCTGGTGGTCGGCCTGCTTCACGCGGTGTCGAACAGCGCGAGTGCCTACGGGGCGCGCGCGCTCACAGACCCGGACAGATTGTTGCCCTTCGGCCTGTTCGCGACGTGGCTGGGATCGTGCGCCGCCGTCCCGGCGTTCCTGCTGCCCACGCTTGTGCTGCCCGCTCTCTACCCGACGGGCCGGGCACCGTCGCGTTTCTGGCGCTGGTACATCGGGGCGTGTGGGTTCGGCATCGCGCTGTTGACGCTCGCGGCGGCGACAGTGAACGGCGTCAGCAACGACATCGTGGTCGGAGCCCGACTCCCCTGGGAGACCCCGCAGTGGTGGGCATGGGCAACCGCAGGCACGAGCGCGGCCTTGCTGGTCAGCGCGGCCGGGGTGGTGGTAGTCGGCACGTTGGTCCGGGTGTCACGGTCCCAGCGCCCCGAGCGACAGCAGCTGCTCTGGCTGGTCTGCGTGGTCGGGATGCTGGTCGCCACCATCTTCCTCCCCGCGACGGAGATCCCGTTCATGGTGACGTTCGCTCTCATCCCGTTGGCTGTGACGGTCGGGGTGCTTCGGTACCGACTGCTCGGGATCGAGCTGGTCCTGCGACGGACCCTTCTCTACGCCCCGCTGGCACTTGTCGTCGCGCTCATCATCGGTGGCTTGACCACCGGCCTCGCACTGCTGTTCCCGGCGGGTCCGCTGCCGCTCGTGGCGGCCTCGGCGGTCGTGTCGATCCTGGTCATCCCCTTGGCGGGGCGACTCAGGTTGCTGGCCGACCGGCTGGTGCTGGGCGAGAGAGCAGATCCGCTGAGCCTCGTCGACAGGGTCGGGGCAGGTCTGGAGATCGCCACTGACGACCCGGTGGCCTCCATGCTCGAGGCGGTCGCCGCAGCGGCCGGGGCGTCGTACGCAGTCGTGCACGGGCCCGATAGGCGCGAACTCGCCTGTGTGGGCGAACCCGAGGGAGACACCCTCGATGTCCCGCTGGTGCACGGCGGCGCGGAGCTGGGCGTGCTCAGGGTGGGCCCGCGCCGCGGCGAGCCGCACGTGACCGTCCGCGATGCTCGGCTCGTGCTCGCCCTCGCGCCCCATCTGGCGGTCGTCGTGCGGTCAAGTCGGCTGACCGAGGAGCTGGCCCAGGGACGAAAGCGGATCGCCGCCGCCACTGTTGCCGAGCGGGACCGGCTTCGCCGGGACCTGCACGACGGCCTGGGACCATCACTGTCCGGTATCGCCCTGGGGTTGGAGGCGGCCAGCACGGCCTTGGCGCGCGACCCGGCCTCGGTGCCGGAGCTGCTGGAACGCACCCGGCTCGAAGCCGATGGGGCCGTCCGCGAGATACGACGGGTACTCGCGGGCCTTCGGCCTGCGGCGCTGGACCGTCATGGTCTCGTGGGCGCCGTCCGTGATGCTGCCGACAAGCTGGGGATGGGGGTCACCGGGACGCCTCACTTCGAGTTGCGTGTCGACACGCTGCCACGGCTTTCCTCCGAGGTGGAGGAGTCAGCATTCCGGATCGTCGCCGAGGCGATGACGAACGTGGCGCGACACTCCGGAGCCGACCATTGCCGAGTGCAGATCAACCAGACGAACGGCGAGCTCAACATCGAGGTGACCGACGACGGCCATGGCTTTGCCCGTGTGGGGTCGACGGGTCACGGACTCGCCTCCATGCGCAAACGTGCCTCCGACATCGACGGGCGGTTCGCGGTCGCGCCCATCGATCCGCACGGCACGGCCGTCACGGCCGCACTGCCTCTGCGGACCTCATCATGACCGTCCGAGTCGTAGTGGCCGACGACCACCCGATGTACCGCTACGGCCTGCGCGCGGTCCTCGAGCAGTCGGAATCGGTGGAGGTCGTCGCGAGTGTCGGTGATGGTGAAGAGCTTGTCCGAGCCACGTCCGAACTCTGTCCCGACGTCGTCATCACCGACCTGTCGATGCCCGACCTCGACGGCGTGGAGGCGACAAGGCTGCTGCTGAAGACCCAGCCTGGCCTCGCGGTTCTCGTGCTGACGATGCACGAGGACGACGAGCACGTCTTCGCAGCCGTTCGCGCGGGAGCGCGGGGCTACCTCGTCAAAGGCTCGGGCGGAGAGGAAATCGTCCGGGCGGTGCTGGCGGTGGCGTCGGGCGACGCCATCTACGGCGGCGCGGTCGCCCGACGCATCGTCGCCTTCTACGCGGGCGAAGGCGACGAATCACCGACCGCCCGGGCCTTCCCGGAGCTGACCCCCCGCGAACGCGAGGTCCTGGACCTCTTGGCCACCGGCACTCGCAACCACGAGATCGCACGAAGGTTGGGGATGTCCGAGAAGACCGTGCGCAACCACGTCTCCCAAGTGCTGCTGAAGCTCCACGTCCCCGATCGCACTTCCGCGGCACTACGCGCCAGAGACGCTGGCCTCTCCTCCCCACCCGGAGTGTGAGGACGTCGACTCCTCAGGTTCCGCGCTCTTCGCCATCGCCGCGGGAGGCGGGCCAGCGTCAATCCGGGCTGGTGGACGCGCTGCAGCAGGCGTGCCGTCTGGCGAGTCGATCAACGCTCGTGCGCGCCTCGGAGGGAGCGACTCATGCGCTCCCCGTCAGCCGGCGTGAGCTTGGCCAGACGTACGTGCCCGACCTCGGCCCCGGACCGGTGACGGATCTCCCACTCGCTCATCATCTCGGCCTCCTCTCTCGTGACGTGCGCTCACGCGAGTGGCCCGTCGCCATCTTGGACCTGGCTACGTGGCTACTTCGTGCTCAGGGGCCTATGAGGGAGGGCCCCAGCAACTGTGCCTTCACCAGCTCGACCAGGAAATCGGTGCAGCGCGCTGCTGACCAGCCGCGCCCGGCGCGGAGCGCCTGGTACACATCGGAGCTGAACAGCACCATCAAGATGTCGGTGGCCCCCGCGAGCGTCAAACCCTTCCGCAGGCCGCCGGGCTTGGCGGCGACCACGCGCAAGGCTTCGCGGTAGGCCACCTGTCGACGCTGCTCGGCGACCCGCACCACCTCGGCCGCTTCGGGGTCGCTGGCCGCGCCCTGGAGTGCCGGCGAGAGGGCGCCGACCCGCTGGAGGGTCCTCGAGCCGTTCACGAGGAAGATCTCCAAGGCGGCATCGGAGGTGGGCGCCGCCCGGAAGTCCTCCCACCAGCGGTGCCAGGGCAGCAGCTCGCCGATCTCCGGGTCGGGCGGCGGCTGGCGCCAGTGGTCGAAGCCCAACACGGCCGCGCCGAGCGCCTCGGCGAGGAGCGCGGCCTTGGTTCCGAACGTGTAGTAGATCGTGGGTACGGCGACCTCCGCGGCCCGGGCGATCGAGACGACCGTCGCGCCGGCGTATCCGTGGGCGCAGAACTGGTCGTAGGCCGCTTTCACCATCCGGCGGCGAGTGGCCAGCGCGCGCTCGGCCCGCGTCGTCGTCGTCATCATCGGCCACCTTCCGATTTCACTATAGTGATACTATAGTGACAATGCATGACGAGCTCCGCTGCATGCATGCCGGGCTGATCGGCGTGGAGTCGTGAAGATCCTCTTCGCATCGATGCCGGCCGACGGCCACATCAATCCGCTGACCGGCATCGCGGCACACCTTGCCCAGCGCGGACACGACGTCCGGTGGTACGCCGGCCCCCACTACGGCGCCCGACTCGACCGCCTCGACATGACCTGGTATCCCCTACCGCGCGGCCACTGAGGTGATGGCCGGCAACATCAACGACCTGTTCCCCCAACGGGCGCGCCTCAAGGGACCGAAGCTGATCGCCTTCGACCTCGAGCAGTTCTTCGTGTCCCAGGTCGATCACCACTTCACCGACCTCGTGGAGATCCGGGAGGAGTTCCCCTTCGAGGTCTTCTTCTGCGACGGTGCCATGTACGTCGAGAAGCTGGTCGCCGAGCGGCTGGGTGTCCCGGTGCTGGCCGTCGGCCTGAGCACGGTGATGCCCGACCCGAAGAGCCCCCCGCCGTTCTTCGGGCTGCGCCCCGCCCGGCACCCAGTCGACCGCGCCGTCCACCGTGTCATCCGCAGGATGGTGCGGGCCACCAGCAAGCGCGGCGTGCTCGCGTACAACGACATCCTGGAGCGCCACAGCGTGGCGCCGATCCCCCTCGACGGGTTCCCGCACATCCCGATGGCGAGTGCCCGTCGGGTCTTCCTCAACGGCTCGCCCAGCCTGGAGTTCCCCGGCTACCAGCCGCCGGCGAACGCGGAGTTCGTCGGCGACCTCACGACCGCCCGCACACCGGGCGCCATCGCGACGCTCCCACCCACCGTGCTGAGGGACGACGCGCGCGTGGTGGTCGTCTCACAAGGCACGGTCGACAACACCGACCCGGGGAAGCTCATCGTCCCCACCCTCGAGGCGCTGGCCGACGGCCCCCACGTCGTCGTCGCCACGACCGGAGGGGTGCAGACCTCGGAGCTCAGGGCCCGGTTCCGCGGCTCCCCATGCGTCGTCGTCGAGGACTACGTCGACTACGACGCCCTCTTCCCCCACACCGACGTGTTCGTCAGCAGCGGAGGTTTCGGGAGCATGCTCGCTGCCCTGCGCCACGGCGTGCCGGTGATCGGCGCCGGCCAGCGAGAGGGCAAGAACGACGTCAACGCCCGCGTCGACCACAACGGCCTCGGGGTCGACCTGCGGAACGAGCGACCGAAGGCGGCAGCGATCCGCAGGGCGGTCGACACGGTACTGGGTGACCCGTCCTACGCGGCTCGGGTCGCCCAGGTCCGAGCCGAGCTGGAGGCATATACCCCCTACGCCCGCATCGAGGAGGTCCTGGAGGAAGAAGGACGCCCCACGCAAGCGTGAGGACGATCGCACCGGGCCCAGGCTTCCGCCGCCACGCAGGATCCCCACACGGGGCCGCACGGCATGGGAAGCCGGTACAGCCCTTCACCGCGCGGGTGGTTGGGGGACTCACGTCCTTGAGGCGCTGACGGGTCAGCTCCGGCGCTGCGGGTCACACGCCGAGGTGAGATCTCAGTCGATCGTCTGGCGGTGCACCCAGTCGACGAGGTCGTCGGACGCGAGTGCGTGCACGCGCGCTGCGTACCGGGCGAGGTCGGCGTTGTCGAGGAGGTCGCGCCACTGGCCACTTGTGCCGCGGCTGAAGAATGCGGCGGGGTCGATCCAGTACTCCGGGCCACCGCCCGGAACGATCGTGTCGGCTCTCCGGCGCATCGACTCGAACGTCGCCGCTTGGACCAGACGTGGCCACCGGTGACCGTCGACGTGGATGCCGAGCCGGGGGGCCAGCTGCCGCATCTGGCCCTGCAAGTCGTCTTTCAGGTCGTCGTAGTGCAGGTGGACGACGTCGAGCTCGTCGGCCGCGTCGCGGAACGTCTGTAGGTGCTCGAGGGTTCGCCGCAGCGACGACCCGATCTGCGTGGACGGTGTCTCGTCGTCGACCCACTGCCAGAAGCGGTTCCGCTCGCCGTCGGGCCGAGGCGGCTGTCGTCGCAACAGTCCAAGCTCGATTCCGTCGATCGCCGCCACCCGCTCGCGCGCGCTGAGCCACGCGCTGATGTCCATGTTGTCGATGTGGTGGTCGATCGACAACGCGACGTCGCGGGGGTCACGCCCGACACAGATGTAGGTGACGGTCGGATCGTTGGGTATCCCGTCGAGCGGCGTGTGGGTCTTGATGAACCGGCGGTGCGACTGGGCTTGCAGGTCCGCGAACACCTCCGTGCGGGGCCGGGTCACCATGTCGATCCACGGCGAAAGCCTGTCCAATGGAAGCGAGAGCTCCGGTTCCTGCAGGATGAGCAGCGCGCAAATCATCTGCGCCCATGTCGTCCCGCACTTCGGTGGCGCAGCGATGATGATGTCGCCGGGTCGAAGCTCGAAGCCGTCCCAGCGGTTGCTGTCGTACATGGTCCCGACATAGCGGCGCACGGCCATCACTCTCGCAGCGGTTCCGATCGGGAGAAACCCACAAGGCTCAAAGGGAGGCCTTCGCCGTGGGCGCCCAGCTGGCCGCTTCGCGGCGGGAGTGTCGCACTCGGTCAGCGGCATGGCCGGGCCCCCCGAAATCGGTGGCGCTCAGCGAGCAGTGCTGCGGCCTCCCACCTAGGGCCTGGCCCCACCGATCTGGGCGTTGTAGGTGTAGTTCACCTTGGCCCCCAAGATGCGGTAGTCGGCGCCGCCCGGAAGAATGACGTTGAGGACGAGCTGCGACTGAGCGTCGGTCACGATGTCCTCCGTCAGCCTGAGCGTCTGCACGCCCGGCGAGGCGACGCCGCCATCGGTCCCCATGAACTCGTAGTCGTGCGCACTGTAGAGGCTCGGGGTGCAGCGCGTGATCACGGCCCCAACGGCCAGCGGGCCGTTGTCGATCACGTAGACGTCGGCCGATGTCACCGTCGCGCCAGCGGGCAGGTTGAGGACCGCGGGGACAGCCGTACCGCCTGAGGTCAGGTACATGTCGAAGCCGAAGCTCGCGTAGTTGTAGGTCGTATCGGAACTCTTCTGCACGAAGTCAAAGCCGGTGAGGAGGATCGACCCTGCCTTGCCCGGGATCGACAGCGTGCTCTCGTCGATCTGGGCGCCCGTGAGACTGTTGGACGCGACGTCCGCTCCGCTGAGGCTGTTGGCCGCGACGTCCGCTCCGCTGAGGCTGGCGTCCTTGACCTTGTCCCCGCTGATGGCGTTGTTCTTGAGGTCCTTGCCCTTGACAGCGCTGTTCTTGATCTGGGCGCTGCCCACGCTGTTCTTCGGGAGGGCGCCGGCGGCAAAGCCGACGCCGCCGCCGATGACCAGTGACAGCGCGGCCGTGGCCACGACGAGGGACGGGGTAGGACGAATGAGTCTCATGTCGTGACCTCGCGAGAAGTTAGGTGCTACCAGATGGGCGTCGTGCGACGTTCTCGCACGCGCAGCCGAACGCACCATCACCCGAAGTGACTAGTCTCGCCCGCCGAAGTCCCCGCCACGACCGGCCGCTTCCACGTCCCGTTCCGTGACGCCGACCACCGGATCGCGGGGCTCTCGGCAGGCCAGTCCATGGTCGCCGTCAACCAGCTTCTGATCTGCGGCCAGGAGCATCACCACGCCGTCGACGGCTACGGCCGTGCCCTGTGGACGGACTGGCACTGAGCCGTGCGCGTGCAGAAAGCGATCGACGCGACCCGGGCGACTAGCCGAAGAAGAAGGGCACTGTGCGCGGTCCACTGCCATGCCGACAGTAAGGCATCCGACCGGCCGCGCACCGCATGACGCCGAGGACCGGGGGGCGCGAGCGCGCCGGTGTCGCATCCTCAAGTCGGCATGGCCGGGCCTGCCCGCACGTCGGCCGCTTGTTGCATTGACCCAGGACCGCGCGCGGCTCAGGACGGCCGCGTCATTCTGGGCGTCGCGAGGCGCAAGTGGGGCAGCCACGTCTCCGGGAGGACGGCGCTATCCGGAGCCGTCGAAGCGGCCAACGCGTCAGTCGGGGAGCCACCGCGGCAACCCGAAAGCCGCGAGATGGGATGACTCGAAGCGGGTCATCGCGCTGACCCGGCCTGCCCGTAGAGCGAGGACGAACAGTCCGGTGGCGTGGTAGCAGTCGTCGGCTCCGCGCACGTACACACCGAAGGCAGGCTGGCCGTTGGACTCGGTCTCGACCAGGCGATAGCGACGCCCGCTCGCGAAGAACAGGTGGAAGAACTCGCCGACGACGCCACGGCCGACGTACTCCAGGGGCATCGGCGGCATCGACAAGAAGACATCGTCGGTGAGCAGGTGCAGGACGGCCTCGAGGTCGGAGCGCTCGTAGGCACGCGCGAACGCCGCGACGGTCTCTCGCGCTTCGGCAGATACGTCCGGGTCGTGCACGGGCAGGTCTGCACGTGCTCGATCCATGCTCGCCCGGGCTCGCTTCAAGGCGCTGTGCACCCCTTGATCGGTCGTGCCGAGCATCTCGGCCACCTCGGCCGCAGAGAAGCCGAGGAGGTCTCGCAGCAGCAGCACCGCCACCTGGCGCCGTGGCAGGAGCTGCAGCGCGGTCAGGAACGCGAGCGAGATCGACTCGGACTGCTCGACGTACTGGTCCGGATCCATGACCAGCTCGCTCGTCGGCATCGGCTCGAGCCAGACGACCTCGCCCAGTCGAGAAGGCTCCGGGGGTAGGAAGTCGGGCACGCTCCACTCCATCTCCCGCCGGCGCAGCGTCGAGCGCCGCACGTTCAGGCAGCGGTTGGTTGTGATCCGGTAGAGCCACGTGCGCAGGGACGAGCGGCCCTCGAACTCGGGCAGGTTCCGCCACGCGGAGACCAGGGTTTCCTGCAGCGCGTCCTCGGCGTCCTGGACGGACCCGAGCATCCGGTAGCAGTGCACGAGCAGCTCGCGCCGGAACGGCCCCACCATCTCCGCGAACGCCGCTGCGTCCACGGACTCTGACTGATCGGTCACGACTCACCTCCGCTGGTACAGACACCACGGAGCACAGGAACTGGGCGGTCGTTCCGCGCCCAATTCGTGCCTGCGGGCGGTGTCTGTACCTGCGACAACACCACAACCAGCAGGAGTCAGCCAATGGGCAGGATCGTGATCAGCACCAACGTGACCCTCGACGGCGTGTCGCAGGATCCCACCGGCGAGGAAGGTACGAGTGTCGGCGGTTGGTTCCTCCGGATCAGCGCGAGCGATCGCGATGCCTGGGCCGCCCTCGAGAGCGCGGAGGCGGACAGCACCGCGGCGTTCCTGCTCGGTGGGCGCAGCTATGAGTGGTTCGCACAGCGCTGGGTGGACCGCGAGGACGCGTGGGCGACATCGCTCAACGCGGTGCCGAAGTTCGTCGTCCGCTCCAGTCCCGGCCGGAGCGACTGGGGACCGACGACGGTCCTCGACGGCGACCTCGAGGCCGCGCTGCGCGGCCTGAAGTCCGACGTCGACGGCGACATCGTGGTCTACGCGAGCTACCAGCTGGTCAGGGCCTTGCTCACCTACGAGCTGGTCGACGAGCTTCGGCTGGTCGTCTTCCCCTCCGTGAACGGCGGCGGCGGACGACTCTTCGACGACGTCGGTGCCTGTCTGTCGCTTCGCGAGGCCAGACAGCTCGGCACCTCGCTGGTCTTCCTGCGCTATGACGTCGAGGCGGCCTGATGACGACCACCGTCGCCACCCCATCAACGGGAACCCGCGCCGGCGCCGTGCTCGCGCTGGCCTGTGCGTCGCAGTTCGTCGTCGTCCTCGACGTGGCCGTCGTGAACGTCGCCCTCCCGTCGATCCGGGCCGATCTCGGTCTCGGCGCCGACGCCCTGCACTGGGTCGTCGTCGCCTACACCCTGCTGCTGGGCAGCTTCCTGCTGCTCGGCGGGCGGATCTGCGACACCTTCGGCCGTCGTACGGCGCTCACCCTCGGGCTGGTGGTCTTCACCCTCGCCTCCGCCGGGGCCGGCGCCGCGCCGAACGAAACGGTGCTGCTGGCCGCTCGCGCGGTGCAGGGCCTGGGTGCGGCGCTGATCCCGCCGGCAGCACTGGCCACGATCGCCATCACCTTCACCGACCAGGCAGCGAGGAGCCGAGCGCTGGGTCTGTACGGCGCCGTCACCGGCATGTCCGCCTCAGTCGGTGTCATCGCCAGCGGCCTGATCACCGAGCACCTCGGCTGGCGCTGGGTCTTCCTGGTCAACCTGCCGATCGGTATCGCCCTGGCCGTGGCAGCGGCCGCTCTGCTCCCGCGAGAGCGACCGCGGGTCGGGCCCCTGGCGAACGGGGTCGCATCGAGCCTGGCCGTCTCGGCCGGCATCTTCCTGCTCATCCTCGGACTCTCCGAGGGCAGCGCTCACGGCTGGCTGCGGATCGCGAGCATTGCCCCGCTGCTGGTGGCCCTGTTGCTGCTGGCGTCCTTCGGCTGGCTCGAACGTCGCGACCCCACCCCTCTGGTGCCGCACGAGATCCGCCGGCGGCCCGTCCTGAGCTCAGCAGCGACCGCGTTCTTCCTGTTCGCGGCTCTCCTCTCGTTCATCTTCCTCGGCTCGCTGCTGATGCAGCAGCTGCTTGCGTACTCCTCGGCCACCACCGGTCTCGCCTGGCTCGCGATGACGGCGACGTCATTCGTCGCCGCTGCGCTGACCGGGACGAAGCTGCTACCGCTGGTCGGCGTACGTCCGCTGATCCTGGCCGGGATGGTGTTGCTGGCGGCCTGCAGCACTGGTCGCGGGCCTCGCCGGAGCGGACGCGCACTACATCACTCGCGTGATGCCGGCATTGATCCTCGCGGGCACTGCCGGCGGACTCGCGGCACCCGCCGTTCAGCTCGGTGCTCTGACCGGGGTGCCGGACCATGCGGCGGGGATCGCCTCCGGCCTGCTGGAGACGATGCGCGACCTCGGCGGCTCGGTCGGCATCGCCGCGGTCGCCACCGCGCTCGCGTCCGCGGGTCCCTCCGGGACAGGTCTGGACGATGCATTCCGACACGCCTACTGGATCGTCGCCGCGCTCGCACTGGCCGGGGCCGTCACGGCCCTGGCAGCCCTCCGCCCGCACACCATCGAGCCGAAGGAAGCGCAATGAATACGTCCTACAGCACCGAAATCACCGTGGCCGCCTCCCCGGACGAGATCCTCGCCACGATTCACAACC
Organism: uncultured Actinomycetota bacterium; assembly: GCA_963791175.1. Taxonomy (GTDB): domain Bacteria; phylum Actinomycetota; class Actinomycetes; order Propionibacteriales; family Nocardioidaceae; genus Nocardioides. Next base: position 764,884 of record CAWBRC010000001.1, on the reverse strand, counting down.
CGAGGAGCTGGTGGTCCGAAGGCATCACCGGCAGTGCCGGCGCTGCGGGGAGACGAGTTCGACTACCGCTACGGCACCGTTCACCATTGCCGGGTTCGCATAGCCGAATCTGGGCCGCAACGAGTGGTGTGGGAGATCCTCGAGAACGAATTCGGGTTCGTCGACGGCGAAGACGAATGGGTCGGCACCCGGTGCGTGTTCGATCTCGTGCCAGGTGAGGGGAGCACGGTCCTCCGCTTCACCCACGACGGGCTGTATCCGCACCTCTCCTGCTACGACGTCTGCAGCCAGGGCTGGGATCACTACATCGGCTACAGCTTGGCCGCTGTGCTCACCGACGGACAGGGGGCACCCAACGCGGCGCACACCGCTCGGACCGACTACGAGGTGTCCGTCCAATCGGGCGAATGAGGATCCACGCGCATCTGGAGCTCGGATCGAGAGCGTCCGCGTTACTCGGGTGATTCGCGGATAAGACGCAGCTCGCGAACGTGTTCGACCCAAGCATGAGCGGAAACGCGCAGGCCCATCTCATTTGGGTTTGCGCCCTGGAGCCCCACCGCATCGTCGACTCGATCCCCCTAGCCCCGGATCCGAGCGTTTGCGCTGCGGGTAGAACGTCTCGCCACGAGCCAACATGTCGACGTACTGCTCGATCCGCCGGGCTCGCGTCTCCTGCCGCTTGGCGGCACCGAGACGGTGCAGTACGGCAAAGCGGTTCTGGCTGGTGAGATTCTCGAACATCGCCTGCGCCTCCGGCCGCGCGGCTAGCGCCTCCGTTAGGTCCGCCGGGATCTGTGCGTTGGCCGGTCCGGCGTACGCCGCCTCCCAGCGCCCGTCGGCCTGAGCCCGCGCCACCTCGGACAGACCCTGAGGATGCATGCGGCCCTCAGCCGTGAGCCGCTCGACGATGCCGACGTTGCGTTGCGACCACATGCTCCTACGTCGACGCGGCGTGAACCGCTGCACGTACGTGCCCTCATCTCGGCGACGGGCCTGACCGTCGATCCAACCGTGACACAGCGCCCCCTCGAGCGCAGAGGCATAGCTCAGACTCGTCGGATCCGTCGTCCCCTTCTTGGCCAGGACCAGCCACACGCCGGCCTGCTCGTCGACGTTCTCGGCAAGCCAGGTCCGCCACGCCGCAGCGTCGCGCACGATCAGCTGGGGAGGATCGGCCGCCATGTACGGATCCTCCCCTCAACCACCGACAAAGGCCCACGAGTACTCAGGTCTACCTAGCCAAGGGTCTCGGTCGAGGGGCCTGCATCTCAGCAGATCTGTGCGCCCTCTCGCGTCGGTGAGACGCGATCGACAGGGACGGCGCTAGATCTGAATCCGGCGCATCGGCCGTCCCAGCTTGCATGACTCGCCAGGTGTGACAAGGTCGACGAGCAGTCGCGACGTCCTTGCCTGGAGGGAAGCACTCATCGACCAGGACCTGGCTATTGCTACTTCAAGTCAAGTGGTTGAGCCCCTCAGGGGGTCCATGACGGACTTGATGTCGGAGCCGCCGGCCAGCAGCCAGGAGGGGCGCAAGGCTCGACACCCTGCCACCCCGCGAGGAAGAATCCAGGCAACTGGCTGAACAGTCAGTTAAGAGATCCACCGGGGGGGCCACGTGACGTCTTGGGTGGAGCGTGAACGGGGCTTGGCATGAACTTCGACCCGACCGATCGGGCCCCGCGTCGCAGGGCACCGAGACCACAGCTCGCCCGCCGGGACGTGCTGCGGGGCGGCCTCTGGCTGAGCGTCGGGCTGGGGGCGGCACCGCTTCTCGCTGCCTGTGGAGGCGACGACTCGCAGCAGGCACAGAACGGCGCCGCCCCCTATCCGCTCGCTCGGCCCGACAGTCCGGTGACCTTGCCGATCAAGGACAGCAACCCACCCATCGATGACGGACTCGGTCCCGAGACGGGTGGTGCCTTCAAGATCCTGAACTACGACCAGTACATGGCCCCGGGGGTCATGAAGTCCTTCGGTCAACAGCACGGCGTCGAGGTGCAGGTGACGCCGTACAGCAACTACGACGAGATGCTTGCGAAGATCCGCGCGCCCGGTGAGTCCTTCGACCTCGTCTTTCCTGGTCCTAGCGTGATGAGCAAGATGGTGTACACCGAGCTTCTCCAGCCGCTCAACCACTCGTACGTGCCCAACCTCCAAAACGTCTGGCCGGAGTACCAGGATCCCTGGTACGACCTGGGGGCGCAGTACACCGTGCCGTACACGATCTATGGCACGGGCGTGTTCTATCGCGCAGACAGGGTGTCGAGCGTTCCAGACAACGGCTACGACCTGATGTGGGACTCGCAGTACTCGGGCAAGGTCTATCTGCTCGACGACATGCAGGAAGCGATCGGCATGTCGCTGCTACGCAACAAGATCAGCACGGACATCAACACGAGTGACCCCGACCTCGTCCACGCGGCCACCGACTCGCTCAAGGAGCTGATCGACCTGGTGAAGATCAAGTCGGACGTCAACGCCTACTCCGAAGTCCCCGAGGGCACCGCGACGATTCACCAGGCGTGGTCGGGTGACCCCATTGCCGGTCAGTACTACTTGCCCAAGGGTGAGACCACCGACGTCCTGGCCTACTGGCGGCCTGATGAGCCCGCGGAGCGCGTTGTCGGAAGCGACAACATCGCGATTCCCAAGAGTGCGACCAAGCCCGTGCTCGCACATCTGCTGATCAACGACCTGCTCGACAACGAGATCGCCCTTCGCAACTTCGGGTGGAACGGCTACCAGCCGCCGCTGACCAAGCTGTCCGCTCGATACCTGATCGACCAGGGCTACATACCGGAGAACCTGATGAACGCCGTGGTGCTGCCCGAGGACTTCGCAACCGGACTCACGTTCTACGAGGTCAGCCCGAGCACCGAAGCGCTCTGGCGTCAGTCCTGGTCCGAGTTCAAGGCCGGTGGCTGAACCGAAAGCCGACCACACCCGCGCGACACGGCGGTTGTGGCCGGCGCTCGCACTCCCGGGCACGTTCTGGCTCATCGCGCTGTTCGTGGTGCCCTTCTACGCCGTCATGGCCGTCGCCTTCAGCGGGAGCATCAACATCTTCGGGGAGCCGATCCCGGCGTGGAATCCGCTCGACTGGCAGTTCGCCACGTTCAACCAGGTGGTCTCGGACTCAATATCCGGACCGTACCGAGAGGTGTGGATCCGCACCGCGCTGTACACGTTCTGGGCGCTGCTGATCTGCATCGTCGTCGGGTATCCGGTCGCGTACTACACGGCCCGCCTTGCCGGAAAGAGGCGGGGCCTGGTCCTGGCCTTGATCCTCGCACCCTGGTGGATCAACTACATCACCCGCATGCTCGCCTGGGTCAACCTGCTGCAGGACGACGGCTACGTGAACAAGGCGCTCGGGATCTTCAACGTCGCGCCGGTCTCCTGGTTGGCCGGCAACCCGTTCACCGTCGTGATCGCGCTCGCCTACGGCTACCTGCCGTTCTTCATCATTCCGCTGTTCGCATCGCTGGACAGGATCGACCAGCGGCTGCTCGAGGCATCGCGCGACCTCGGAGTGGGCTCGGTCCGCACCTTCGTGCACGTGACCCTGCCGTTGTCGAAGCTGGGGTTGATCACCGCGATCGTCATCACGGCTCTTCCCCTGGCCGGTGACTACTACACCAACACGATCGTGTCCGGATCGCCGAGCACCACCATGATCGGGAACCAGATCGAGCTGTTCCTCCTGCAGGGCCCCCAGAAGAACTTCGGCGCCGCCCTCGTGCTGCTGCTCTCGCTCGTCCTGATGTTCTTCATGGGCTATTACCTCGTCCTGACCCAACGCGCGAGCAGGGATGCCCGATGACGCTCACGCAGGTCCCCCGCAGCGCCGCCACCAGACCTGCTCCAGCCAGGAAGTGGGTGCCCCCGTGGCGCAATCCCTGGCGCCGTCCCTATGTGCTCGCCACGCTCACGTGGCTGTACATCATGTGGTCACTCCTGCCCGTCTTGATCGCGGTGCAGTTCTCCTTCAACGACGGCCGGTCGCGAAGCACCTGGCAGGGCTTCTCCACGCAGTGGTACTGCTGCGCGGAGGGGTCGGTCGGCGAGGACCCCAGCTTGCTGCTGGCCCTGCAAAACAGCCTGATCCTCGGTGTGGCGACAGTCCTGGTGGCCACACCCCTGGGCGTGATGCTCGCGATGGGACTCACCCGGTGGCGTTCGCGGAGCAGCAAGGTGGCCAACGGCATCGCCCTGGTCCCGCTGGTCACCCCGGAGCTGGTGGTCGGCTCGGCGCTCTACCTGGTGATGGTCAACCTGTACCAGTTCGTCCCGCTGGGGCGGCCGGCCATGCTGCTGGGCCACGTTACGTTCTCGGTCTCGTACGTACTCGTGGTCGTTCGGTCGAGGCTGCTGGCCATCGGCGGGGACTTCGAGGAGGCGGGCCAAGACCTCGGCGCGAGCCCCCTTCAGGCAATCCGCACGATTCTGATCCCGCTCCTGCTGCCGTCGATCTTCGCGTCGGCGATGCTGGTGTTCGCCACGTCGCTCGACGACTTCGTGGTCAGCCAGTTCCTGTTCGGCGACGCGGCGAACGTCACCGTTCCCATCAAGCTGTACAACGCGGTCCGGTCAGCCCCGACCCCGGCCCTCAACGCCCTGGCCACGCTGCTTCTTGTGGCTTCGTTCCTCGCGCTGATCCTCGCGTACGTCGGCCTGCGGGCGGCGAGGCGGCGCGGCTCGCGGTCGGCCCTCGAGGACCTCGCCGACTACGGCTGACCGTCACCCACGACGAATCAGCCGTCGCCGGCGAGCGCGGCCGGCGACTGGTCGACCGAGGCAGCCAGCACCCGGAGCGACTCCGACGGCAGGTGGACGGTGACGGGCTGCCCGGTGGCCAGGCTGTGGCGTCCCGAGCTGTTCGTGACCAGGGACTGCAGCACCGCACCGTGCGGGAGACGGATCATCAACTGGGTCGTCGATCCCAGGAAGACAGCGCCGTCGACCATGCCTGGCAGCCGGTTGGCGCCGGTGAGGCCGGGCTCCTGCACCTCGACGCACTCCGGACGGATCACTGCCCGGCGTGCCGTCGAGTCGCCGCCGGCCGGAGCCTGCGCCTCGAGGGTGAAGTCGCCATACCGAACCGTGCGGGTCGCCGCGCTGCCCGGGAGGCACTCGATGTCCAACAAGTTGGCGACGCCCAGGAAGTCCGCGACGAACTCCGTCAGCGGTTCCTGGTAGACCTCCTGCGGTGTCCCGAGCTGGACGACGCGGCCACGGTCCATGACGGCGAGCCGGGTCGACATCTCGAGGGCTTCCTCCTGGTCGTGGGTGACGAAGACGAAGGTGATACCTACCTCGCGCTGCAGCGAGGCCAACTCCGCCCGCAGCGAGTGGCGGAGCTTCGCGTCGAGCGCGCCCAGCGGCTCGTCGAGGAGCAGCACCGACGGCTCGAGGACCAGTGCCCGGGCCAGGGCGACGCGCTGCTGCTGTCCTCCCGATATCTGGTGGGGGCGACGCCGGGCGTACTCGGTGAGCCGGACCAGCTCCAGCGCCTGCGCGACGCGTGCCTCCCGGGTCCGCTTATCGAGGTCGTTGCGCCACCGCAGGCCGTAGGCGACGTTCTTGTGGACGTCGAGATGCGGGAAGAGCGCGTAGCTCTGGAAGACCGTGTTGACCGGGCGCTTGTGAGGAGGGCTCTGCGCGACGTCGACCCCGTCGAGGAAGATCTGGCCGTCGGTCGGCTGCTCGAACCCGCCCAGCATGCGCAGCGTGGTGGTCTTTCCGCAGCCCGACGGGCCCAGGAGCGTGAAGAACTCACCGGGCTCGATCTCGAGGTCGATGCCGTCGACGGCGGTGACGCCGTCGAACTCCTTGCGGAGACCGATGATCGAAACTGCCCCACCGCTCGTGCGACGGGATCCAGTTTCGCCGCGAGGCATGCGGTGGAGTCTAGACACAGGTACGAGGGGGTTGTTCTTCGTTGTCACGATCGAGCGTGACGCCGCCCGGCGCCCGCGCCAGCTCCTGGGCCGGGTCGGCGCCTCGATTGGTGGGAGAGCCACCTCTAGAAGGCATTCCAGGAGCGCCCGGTCCCCGTCGACCGAGACCAGGTCGAAGCACCTGTCCACCAACGGGGAGTACATGCCGTCCGGGCCGCCCGTCACCACGACATCAGGGTCGTCGATCGGGCCGTTGAGGACTTCCCTGTCGACTAGCGAGGCGATCTCGCTGCCTGCGCGGAACTCGAAGCACCGGTCGGGACCAGCCCCGCACGGAGAACGACTACGGATCCCCTGAGTACGACGCACGCGTGCTCGACTACCTGGCGGCCTTTGTCAACCGGTTCGCCCCCGGCAAGCTGATCTGGGTCGACGCACCCCACTTCATGGAGGCGGCCGTGCCCGGCCAGATCGCCCGAGCCGTCCGCGAGGTGGACCATCTCGCGGACGCGAGCCAGGTCGGCAAGGGTGAGCCGGCCCACGTCACAGGTGCCGCCCCCCGAGGTCCCCTGCGCTAGACAGCTCCGCGAGGCCATCTGCAACCACTGGTGAAGCGTGTCCCCACGCCCTTCGCTGCAGCGTTCCGTCGACGGTCGATGGGGCCGCTGCAGCCAACCACGCATGCTTGCGGCCGCCCCAGATCCCGCATACTGATCCCTGATGACCGACAACCCGGACGCCACGGAGACGGTCCAGATCGACTGGACCCGAGCGGTCGCGGGAGCCCTGGCGGCCGTGGCGTCTGCGGTGCTGCTCTCGACGCTGGGGGCGGCCGGCACGATCATCGGCGCCGCGATCGGCAGTCTCGTGGTGTCCGTGGGCAGCGCTTGGTTCGCCCAGGGTCTCTCGACGAGCAAGCGCTCGCTGGCGAAGAAGCAGAAGGGCGCGGCCGAGAGGGTCGGCGTCGCACAGGCCGAGGTCGTGCGTGCGACACGCGCTGAAGACAGCGCTGCCCAGGGAAGGCATATCGACCGTGCCGGGGAGCGGCTCGAGGAAGCCCAGCAGGAGCTCGACGAGGCGATCGTGGCGGCGGCGCCGGTCAGATGGAGAGAGCGGCTGTCCCAGTTGCCGTGGAAGCGCGTCCTGCTCGTCACCGTGGGGCTGTTCGTGGTCGCACTGGTGGTGATCACCGCTGTGGAGCTTGTCGTCGGCCGCAGCGTCTCGTCGATGACCGGCGGGTCCGGCTCCGGGGAGACCACGATCGGGCAGGTCAGTGGGCACGACTCCGGTAGCGATGACCGGAAGGATCCCGACAACGGTCCGACCGGATCCAGCAACCCGAGTGAGACATCGGAGCCGTCCGACGAGCCGTCGGACAGTGCGTCGCCCGCGCAGAGCCAGGAGCCGACCCCCACCGACCCGGCGTCCCCGGCCGCGTCGACAGTGCCCCCCGGCTCGACGGCGCCGACACCCGCGGAGACGACCTCGCCCTGAGCCGTGGGCGTGTCAGAGGGTCCCGTGGGCCGGACGGTCCGGTCGCCGCTAGGCCATGTCTCCCAAGTCCCGGCGGCGCCGGACGCCGCCCGCATCCACCTCCACTTGAGAGACATGCCCTAGCCCCGGTAGCTGCTGTCGGGCAGCATGGCGGGACAGGGGTCGCCCGGGGTGGTGGCCAGCTCGAAGTGCCAGATCTCGTTCGCGAAGACCTGGCACAGGCCGTAGTCGGCCCCGTGCTGGATGAGCCAGTCGTCGGCCTCGGTCGGCCCGATGTCGACGGCGTCGCCCGTGACGTGGGCCGACGTGTCCGGTGTGGAGACGTACCGGCGCGCCTCGTCCACGCTCCCGTACTCCGCCACCGCCTCGTCGAACAGGCGCTGTTGGTGGGCCCGGCTCCGCCAGCCGCTCGTGAGGTGCAGCTCCACCCCGTCCGCCCGTGCGTCGCGGGTCGCGGCCCGGACGGCTTCGAGGAGGTCGGGGTCGAGGTTGCCGGTGGACGGTCGGTCGCCGCCGGGAGGGGTGCCCGGCTCGTCGTGCGGCGCGTGGTCACCGGCCGACCGCACCGGGAGCAGCCGCTCCGACGCCGGCTCGTCGTCACCGCAGCCGCCCGCCAGCACGGCGAGGGCGAGGAGTGACGTGACGAGCAGGCCGCCGCGGGGTCGAGGCCAGCCAGAGGTTCTGTGGTGGGAGAGGGGCACGTCCTCGACGGTCGCAACCCACGGGCGCGGGGACCTCCCCCGCAGGTGCCGATCCGCGGCACCAGAGGACATGGCGGCTCGTCCGGCGGCTCGAGGTCTCCTGGTCCGAGGGACGCAGGTCTACGATCCTGCGGGGTCTCCGATCGGACGGGAGTGGACGTGACGGGTGCAGGTCTGACGCTCCCGGCCGCGCCCCCGCACCAGCCCGAGTACGGCCACGACGCGCTGGTGGTCTGCGACAACCTCGTGCGGATCTACCAGGCCGAGGGCATCGAGGTGCAGGCGCTGCAGGGGCTCGACCTGCTCGTCCACGACGGCGAGATGGTCGCGATCGTCGGCGCCTCCGGGTCGGGCAAGTCGACCCTGCTGCAGGTGCTCGCCGGCGTCGACGCACCGACCGCCGGGCGGGCCGTGGTGGCCGGCCACGACCTGCTGCGACCTGTCGCGGTCCGAACGCGTGCGCTACCGGCGGCACGTGGTCGGGCTTCGTGCGCCAGCAGACCGCGCGCAACCTGGTGCCCTACCTCACCGCGCGCCAGGTGGTCGACCTGCCGATGACCATCGCCGGCGTGCCGCGCCGCGAGCGGGCCGACGCGCACGAGCGACCTGCTCGAGGCCGTCGGGCGTCGCGCACTGCGCCGACCGGCGGCCCGACCAGATGTCCGGCGGCGAGCAGCAGCGGGTGGCGATCTGCGTCGCGCTGGCCAACCAGCCGCGGGTCCTGCTCGCCGACGAGCCGACCGGCGAGCTGGACAGCGAGACGGCGCAGGAGGTGTTCGACGCGCTGCGCACCGCCAACCGCGAGCTGGGCGCGACCGTCGTGGTCGTCACCCACGACGCCGCGGTCAGCGGCCAGGTCGCGCGGACGGTCGCCATCCGCGACGGCCGGACCAGCAGCGAGGTGCTGCGCAGCGGCGACGCAGGGCGATCGCCGTGGCCGAGGAGTACGCCGTCATGGACCGGGCCGGCCGCGTGCAGGTGCCGCGCGAGTTCCGCGAGGCGCTGGCGCTGACCCGCCGGGTGCGGCTGGCGCTGGCCGAGGACCACGTCGAGATCCGCTCGGACCGCGGCGAGGCGGAGTGAGGTCGGGCGACTCCGACCCGATGGTGGCGGTGCAGGGGCTGAGCCGGACCTACGGCAGCGGCCCCGGCACGGTGCACGCGCTGCGCGACGTCTCCTTCGACGTCGCGCCCGGCGAGATGGTCGCCGTGGTCGGCCGCTCCGGCTCGGGCAAGACCACCCTGCTCAACATGCTCGGCGGGCTGGACCGCCCGGACGCCGGGCACGGTGCACGTCGACGGCATCGAGGTCACCGGGCTCGACGACGACGGGCTGAGCCGGCTGCGCGCGGGACTCGGTGTCCTACGTGTTCCAGACCTTCGGGCTGATCCCCGCCCTCACCGCGGCGGAGAACGTCGGGGTGCCGCTCCGGCTGCGCCGTACGCCGGTCGCCGAGCGCGAGCGACGCGTCGAGCTGCTGCTCGACCTCGTCGGGCTGGGCGAGCACGCCGGCAGCGTCCGGCCGAGCTGTCCGGCGGCCAGCAGCAGCGGGTGGCGATCGCCCGGGCGCTGGCCGGGTCGCCGCGGCTGCTGGTCGCCGACGAGCCGACCGGACAGCTCGACGCCGAGACCGGCCTCGCGGTGATGGCGCTGCTGCGCGCGGTGGTCGAGTCCGAGGGCGTGACCGCGGTCGTCGCCACCCACGACCCGGTGATGATGTCGCTGGCCGACCGGGTGCTCACCATGGCCGACGGCCGGGTCGACGGCTGACGGCGCGTGCTGACCTTCGTCGTACGGCGTGCCCGCGCGCAGTGCCGGCTGCTCGCGGCGGTCGTCGTCCTCGTCACCGCCGCGACCACGCTGCTCGGGGTCTGCGCGCTGCTGCTCGGCCCGACCCAGGACCGGGCGTTCCGGACGGGGGTCCAGCAGCTCGGACCCGCGGACGTCGACGTGACGGCCTACGTGGTCGACCTGGCCGGCGCGGACCTGGAGTCGTCCCGCGACGACGCCGCGACGCTGGTCCGCGAGGTGCTCGCCCCCCTCCAGCCGTCCCTGACCAGCACCGCGACCTCGCGGATGCGCCGGCTGCCCGACCCGGAGGGGCTCGGCTACCTGGCCACCGGCGACCTCGACGACGAGGCCGAGCTGGTCGATGGCCGGTGGCCGGCCGGGGCCCCGGAGGCCGCCCTCCCCGCGGCGGCCGCCGAGCGGCTCGGCCTCTCCCTCGGCGACGAGGTGACCCTCGGCGCCGAGACCGGCCTGGGAGGCGCCGACCAGCCGGTGACCGTCCGGGTGGTGGGGACCTTCCGCACCACCGACCCGGCGAGCTGGGCCGGCGACCCGCTGTCCGGCGCCGGCTTCGACCCGGCGTACAGCGACGGCTCGGTGACGGCTCCGGCGTACGGCCCCTTCGTGGTCGACGACGCCACGTTCCTGGGCTCGGGGTCGAACGTCACGGGGCTCCGGGTGACCGGCCACCCCTCCCTCCCGGACGCGGACGACGACGCGCTGAGCGCCGCCGCCGCCGAGCTCACCGACGGGTCGGCCCTCCTCTCGGCCAGGATCGGCGACCGGGCGCGGATCACCCGGCTCGCCTCCCAGCTGCCGTCGACGTTGACCCGGCTGCACGCCCAGGTGGACACCACCCGCTCGACCGTCCTGGTGGTCCTCCTGCTCGGTACGGCGCTCGCCCTGGCGGCGCTGCTGCTCGCCGGCCACCTGGTGGCCGGGCTGCGCGACGACGAACGCGCACTCCTGGTCAGCCTCGGGCTCTCGCCCGGCCAGCAGCTCACGGCCGCCGTCGTCGAGTCGCTCCTCGTCGCGCTGGTCGCGGTCGTGGTGGCGGTGCCGGCGGCGGCGCTGGTCCACGCGCGCCTCACGCATCTCCCGGCGATGGCCGCCGCGGGGCTGACCCGGTCCCCCACCATCACCGCGGGCCTGGTGCTCACCGTGCTGGTGGGCGCGGTCCTGCTGGCCTCGGCCCTCGTCGTGCCGGCGCTCGGCCGCGGCCAGGAGACACGCGCCCGGAGCCGCCGGCGCGCGGTCGCCGCCACGAGCCTGGACGTGCTCCTGGTCGCCGCCGCAGTGGTGGCCTGGTGGCAGCTCGACGCGCAGCCCGCCACGGCCGAGTCCACCGGCGACCTCCTCCTGACCCTCGCCCCGGTGGTGTGCCTCGCGGCGGTGGCGACCGTCGTCGTGCGCCGGGTCCCGCGGCTGCTGGCCCTCGTGGCCCGGACCGGGGCGCGGGCGCCGCTCGCTGGTCCTACCGCTCGCGGCCGCCCAGGCCGCGCGTCGGCCGCACCCCGGCGTGGCGCTGGTCCTGCTCGCCACCGCCGTGGCCGCGGCCACGTTCGCGGTCGGGCTGCAGGCCACCTGGCAGCGGTCGCAGCGCGACCAGGCGGACCTGCGCGTCGGCACCGACCTGTCGCTCACGCTGCCCGGCCCGGCGACCGCGGCGGACGCGCGCGCCGTGGCCGCCGCCGTGCCCGAGGGCGTCGCGTCACCGGTCGCCGTCTCCGCCCTGGCCCTGGGCCGCTTCGTCGGCGCGGCGGGGTCTCCGCCGGTGCTCGTGGCGCTGGAGTCGACCGAGTCGGGCGCGCTCCTGCGTGGGCGGCTCGACGACCGGAGCTGGGCCGACATCGGCGCCGAGCTGGCCCCGCGAACAGCCGCGGCCGGCACACCGTGGCCCGACGGCGCCGCGGTCGACCTGAGCGGCCGGGCGCCGGCCGGGACGACGTTGACCGTCACCCCGACCGTGGTCGTCCAGGATGACGCGGGGTTCCGCACCGACGCGTCGGCCGTGCCGGTACCGCTCGACGGCGCCCGCCACCGCCTGCGCTGGCTGAGCCCGCCCGGGGCCGGGCGGCTGGTCGCCGTACGGCTGACGGTCAGCGGGCCACCGACCGACACCCCCGTACAGGCCGCCGCGTCGCTCTCCTTGACCCTGCGCGTGGCCGGAGCCGGGACCGACGGCGAGGCGTGGCGGGTCGCGCCGCTCGGCCAGTTCACACCCGTGCGGAGGGCGACGGTCGAGGAGTCGGGGAGCGGGGGCGACGCCGTGCTGCGGACCACCGCGCGGGTGGACCTGACGTACCTCGCCTACAGCGACGCGGTGCTGCTGGCCACCTCGTTCGACCCGCCCACCGAGGTCCCGGTCGTGGTGTCCCAGAGGCTGGTCGACGCCACCGGCACGAAGGTGGGCGGCCGGCTCTCGGCCACCGTCGGCGGCGTCGCCCTGCCGTTGCGGGTGGTGGCGGTGGTTCCGACCGTGCCGTCCCAGCCGGGCCGGGCCGCAGTGCTCGCCGACGTCGACACGCTGTCGCGCGCGCTCGTCGGCGCCGGGCACCTGGACCCCGTGGTGGACGGGTGGTGGATCGCCGACCCCGCGCCCGCGACGCAGGAGGCCCTGCGGCACCTGGGCACCGTCGCCACCCGCGCCGAGGTCACCGGCCAGCTGACCCACGGACCGCTGCGGGTCACCACCCCGACCGCACTGGTGCTGCTCACCGGAGCGGGCGTCGTGCTCCTGCTGGCCGGAGCGGTCCTCGTGCTCGGCGCCGACCAGCGACGCCGAGCCACGGAGGTGGCGCGGCTGCGCGCCCTCGGCCTGACCCGGTCCGAGGCCCGGCGGCTCCTGCTCACCGAGCACGCCCTCCTGCTGGCACCGCTGGTGCTCGCGGGTGCCCTGGTGGGGGCCGCCGCGACCTGGGCGCTGGGGCCACTCCTGGTCCGCTCCGACCTCGGGGCCGCGCCGGTGCCCCGCGCGGTGGTGGTGTGGCCGTGGCTCGCCGAGCTGCTGCTCGTCGGGGGCCTGTTCGCCCTCGCCGCCGGAGCCGCCGCGCTGGCGGCCGCCCTGCAGGTCCGCCGGGCCGACCCGGCCCTGCTGCGGACGGACGAGTGGTGAGCGTGCACCGTCCCACGGTCGTGGGCAGGGTCCGGTCCGACCCCGGCCTGCTGGCGCTCACCGCGCTGGTCGTCGCGCTCACCTCGGCGTTGCTGGCGGCAGTGGCGCCCCTGTCCGACCGGACCGCCGACGAGGCGATCGCGGCCACGGTGCGCGACGCCGGCGACCGAGGCGTCGTGGTGGCCACCGCGGGCCGGGGGTACGACGACCCGCGGGGCGAGACCCGCGACCCGCAGTCGGCGGTCGAGCTCGCGCAGGACATCGACTACGCCCAGCACGTCATGCCGCCCGCGCTCGCGGACGTGGTGCGCCCGGGTGTCGCCACGCTCAGCACCCCGTCGTTGCACCTGCTGGACGCCGGGGCCGGGCGCTACCTGCGACTGGCGTACGTCGACCCGCCCGGCGACGGACCGTCCGTCCGCTGGGTCGCGGGTGGCGCCCCGGTCGGGAGCGTCGGCGAGGACCAGTCCGGCGTCGGGGTGCCGGCCGGAGCCGAGTGGCCGGTCCAGGTGGGCGTCTCGCAGGAGACGGCGGACGCGCTCGGGCTCGCGCCCGGCGACCGGCTCCCCGCCGAGGACGAACAGGCCCGGCGGGTCGCGGTCGTGGTCAGCGGCGTCTTCGTCGCCGAGGACCCCGGCGACGCCACGTGGCGGACGATCCCCGAGCTGCTGCACCCGTCCCGAGGCATCACCCAGGGCACCCCTCACACCGCGGCCACCGCCCTGGTGTCCGCCGACTCGCTGCCCGACCTGCGGCTCGCCGTGCCGACCGACGACCTGACGCAGCGTGTCGTCTTCGAGCCGCGGCCCGAGCGGCTCCGCTACGACCGGATCGACGAGCTCAGCCGCGCGCTGGCTGCGCTGCAGACGTCGTCCGGGGCCGGGGGCGACTTCTCGTGGGACAGCCTGCTCGACCGGGTGCTCGACGAGGGCGCCGCACAGGTCGAGTCCGCGCGCGGACAGGCGGCCGTGCTCCTCGTCGGACTGCTCGTCACCGCGCTGCTGCTGCTCGTCCTGGCGGCGCAGCTGCTGGTCACCCGACGGGCCGGGCCGGTCGCCTCGGCCCGTGAACGCGGCGCCACCCTGCTCGGCATCGCCGCGGAGCTGTTCGTCGAGGCCCTCGGCGTCGCCGTGGTCGGCGGCGCCCTCGGCCTCGGGGTGGTCTGGCTGGTGGTCGGCGACGTCGGGTGGCGCTGGGCGCTCCCGGTGGTGATCGTCGCCGCCCTCGCCACGCCCGTCCTCGGCGCCCTCCACGCGGCGACCGTGACCGACGTACGACGCGTGCCCGCCAACCGCAGCGCCCGGCGCACGAACGAGCGCGCCAGGCGGATCCGTCGACTCCTCGTCGAGGCCGCGGTCGTGGCCGCCGCGGTCCTGTCCCTCGTCGCGGTGCGCCAGCGCGGGGTCGTGGTCGACGGCCACACCGACCTGACCGCCGCGAGCGTGACCACGTGGTGGGCGCTGGCCGGGTCGCTGCTGGTGCTGCGCGCCGTACCGGCGCTGAGCCGCCGCGCGCTGCGGGCGACCCGGCGCGCGGCCGGCGGCACGGCGTTCTTCGTGGCCAGCCGCGTGGCCGCCACCGGCAGCCGCGCGCTCCCGCTCCTCGTCGTCGCCGTCGCCGTCGCCCAGCTCACCGTCGGGGCGGCGCTCGCGACCACCGAACGCGACGGTCAGCGCGCCGGCGCGCTCCTCGCCGTGGGTGGCGACGCCCGGCTCACCACCACCCCCGCGGCCGCGGTGGCCGACGTCGCCCGGGAGGTCGCGGCGGAGCCCGGCGTCCGCGCCGCTGCCTCCGGACGCGTCGCCGACGGCGTCCGCGCCTCCGCCCGCGGCAGTGCCGCCACCGTCCGCCTGGTGGTCGTCGACGCTGAGGCCTACCAGCGCCTGCTGGCCGCGAGCGCGCTCCCGAACGCCCCGGACCTCGCCCTCCTCGGCTCCGCGCCCGGTGACCGCGTCCCCGCCCTCCTCAGCGGCGGCGACCCCGACCTCCGCGACGACCTCCAGATCCGCTACCAGGACGCCGACCCGGTCCCCCTCACCGTCGTCGGCACCGCCCCGCGCGTCGACGCCTCGCCCGATCCCGTGGTCGTCGTCGACGCGGAGGTCCTCGCCGCCCACGGCCTCGACGTACCACCCGACACGGTCTGGGCCGTCGGCCCCGGCGCCCGCACCGCGCTCCGCGCCGCGGCTGACGACGGCGCCACCCTCACCCTGCTGACCGACACCCTCACCGCGCGCCGCGACGCTCCCCTCCCCTCGGCCCTCGTGCTCCTCGCGAGCGCCTCCGCCGCCCTCCTGCTCCTCCTCGCCGCGCTCGCCGTCCTCCTCTCCGCGGCCGTCGCGGCGCCCGCCCGCTCGGAGTCGCTCGGCCGCCTCCGTGCGCACGGCCTGAGCACCCCCCACCTGCGCCGGGTCCTCACCGGCGAGCTCCTCGTCCCCGTCACCCTTGCCGCGCTCACCGGCCTCGCCCTCGGCACCACCGCCGCGCTGCTCACCACGCGCGACCTGTCGCTGGAGCTCGTCACCGGCCAGGCGGCACCGCCCGGCCTGGCCGTCCCGTGGTGGACACCCGGGCCCGCCCTGCTCCCGGTCGTGGTCGCCCTGGCCATCGCCCAGGTCGACGTCGCCCGCCTGCGCCGTACGTCCTTGTCGCAGCTGCTGCGCGGCGGAGACCGCTCCTAGTCCATGCCCTGGTCGAGGCCTCGTTCGATGGCCTCGATGACCCGCGGACGGAGCCGGGCGATCGAGATCACCTCGTCGACCGAGCCCACCCGCACGGCGCGGTGGATGTCGTGGACGCCGTCGAACTCGCCGGCGACCTCGCCGATCTTCTCGGGCCGCACCTGAGCCCTCACGTCCGCGAGCTCGACGACCAGGCGGCTCCGGTCCGGTCCGATGGCGTCGGCGAGGCCGGCCTCCAGCGCCCGGACGCGGGGGTCGGCCGATGTGCGTTTCTCGACCTCTCCGGCGAACACCACCGCTGCAGCCGGGGCACCGCCGATCACCGAGGCGTACGAGCCCTCGAGAGCGAGCACGGTCATGTTCGGGTTCAGGGCCTTGGAGAAGACCACGAACGCGCCGCCGTGGTAGCGGGAGATGACGCAGAAGACGATCGGTCCGTCGAAGTTGACGATCGCCCGGCCGATCTCGGCGCCGTACTCCAGCTGCAGGTTGCGCATCGAGTCCGGGGACCCGTCGAAGCCGGACAGGTTGGCGAGCACGACCAGCGGACGGTTGCCGCTGGCGGCGTTGATCGCGCGGGCCGCCTTCTTCGACGACCGCGGGAAGAGGGTGCCCGCGGTGTAGACGTCGGGCCCGTCGGTCGGCGGGAAGCCGCGTCGGGGGACCGGCCGCGACTCGATGCCGAGCAGGCAGACCGGGTAGCCGCCGAGGTGGGCGTCCTGCACCACCGCCGTCTCCGCGTCGGCCATCCCCGCCCAGCGCTCCAGGGTCGGGTGGTCCTGGTCCGACAGCGCGCGCATCACCGTGCGGATGTCGAACGCCTTCTTGCGGTCGGGGTTCGCGGTCGCGGAGAAGATCTCGCCCACCGTGGTGAAGTCGCTGTCCGCCACGTCGTGCGGGAAGCCCGACACGTCGCGGTCGCTCGGGTCGGTCGTGGCGGCCCGGCGCGGCCGGGTCTCGCCGGGCGCGACGTAGGTGTGGTCGTAGTGGGCCATCAGCACCCCGAACGCGCCGGCCAGGTTGGGAGCCCAGTACTGCGCCTGCCCGTTGGGGCCCATCACCCGGTCGTAGCCGCCGATGCCGTAGTTGTCCTCGGCCGAGACCCCTCCCGAGAAGTCGAGGGACTGCTTGCCGGTCAACACCATCGCGCTGTCGGGTGTCATGACCAGGATGCCCTTGGTGTGCATGAGCATCGTCGCCTCGGCGTTCCAGTACGGCTGCGCCCCGACGTTGATGCCCGCGACCACGACGTTGATCTCGCCGCCGGTCTGGGTGAACTCGATGATCCGCTTGAGCCCCGCCGCGACCCAGTCCATGTTCTCCGTGCCGGAGTCCATCGAGATCCGGGCGCCCGCGGAGAGGGCGTACCACTCGACGGGCACCTGCATCCGCTCCGCGAGGTCGATGGCGGCGATGATCCGTGAGCACTCGGGCTCCGAGACCGCGCCCAGGGCCATGGTCGGGTCACCGCAGAGCACCACGCGGGTCACACCGTCGGCGTGCAGCGTGGTCGGGGTGGTGACCACGGCGACCAGGATGCCGGCCTTGTTCTGCCCCGGTGAGCGGTCGACGGGCACCATCGCACCGAGGTCGTCGAGGTCGTGCTCGACGAACCCGCCGTTCGGTCCGGTGAGGACGTTCGCGAGCTCGTAGGGGTAGACCAGCCCGCGCCGGCGGGCGCGCACCACCTTGCCGGCGTACTCGTCGAGCGGCTTGAGCCGCTCGGTCGGCGGACCCTCGATGGACGAGGTGACGCCGGCCCCCGGACGGGCGTGGAACCGGATCGCGATGGGGGTCGGGGTGCCGTCGGGGCCGAGCACCCGGCCCTGCGCGAGCACCTCCTCGATGCCCGCACCGTCGGTGAGCGGGGTGATCTTGTCCTGCAGCGCGGTCAGCTGCTCGATGTCGGCCTCGACGATCGGCCACACCTGGACCCACACGTGGTTGGTGTCGAGCTTGCTCCCGGCCGCGCCGCGCGACGCGCGGACGCGGCGGATCGCCTCGAGGCAGTTCTCCACGGCCCGCTCCGCGTGGGGCAGACCGGTGACCCGGCCCTCCTCGTCGCGGACGACGGCGAGCTGACGAACCTGCGCCAGGGCCACGAGCCGGCGGTCGGCGGGGTTCTCCCGGGCCACGCACTCGTAGAGGAGCACGTCCTCGGGCGCCTCGATGCGGGTGACGTGGAAGTCGCGCAGCCGCCACAGGTCGAGGCGGCGGCCGACCATGGGGTGCACGCCGCGGACCAGGTCGTCCTCCACGGTCCCGTCGCCGGCGAGGGGACGGTAGGTGAAGTAGGTGACCGGCCTCCCCTCGCCGGGGCACACCGCCACCGCGACCCGGCGTACGTCGCGGGCGAAGGGCAGGGCGGCGACGACGCGGGCGAGGTCGTCGCTGGCCAGCTCCGGCGCCTCTGGGACGTCGGGCCAGTGCACGTAGAGGTCGACCACGACGTCGTGCCCGGCCGGACGCCCCGCGACCTCGTCGCCGACCGCGCTGACCATGGCACTGTCCGGGTCGGCGAGCTCGGCGAGCGTGCCGACGGTCGAGACCACCCGGGTGGGGCGGTCGTCCAGGACGTAGTCCGCCACCGCGAAGGTCCGACCCGCACGCACCGACGCCCGCAGCCCGTGGAGGTCGTGCTCGCGGTAGTGGCGACGCACCAGCACCTCGAGCATCGGCTCCCGTTCCGGGACGCCGTTCTCGAGCCGCTCCGCGAGGAACCGCACGATCTGCTCCGGGATCGCGGCCAGCGCGTCCAGACGTGCGGTGCGGTCGGGAGCGTCGGGATCGGCCGCGAGGGCCGCGACCTCGTCGCGCACGCCGGCCAGGACGCTGGAGCGTTCGGCGTCGACCAGCGGCTGGTCGAACCAGCGGAAGCGGGTGCTGCGCGCGAGGTCGCCCACCGCCGGGAACCGGAGCTGCGTGGAGCGGACGAGCCGTTCGAGCAGGTCGCGCACCGCGCTCGCGAGCTCCTCGCTCGGCGGCGGCTCGGCGATCCAGCGCTGCAGGAGCTCGGACGCCAACCGCACCTCGTACGTCGACCGCTGCTGCGCCAGGAAGATCCGGAAGACGGCCTCCTCCAGCTCCGGCGTCCGGTCCCAGTCGGTCACACCGTAGTGGGCGAGGACCCGGGCCAGCCGGTCGCGGAACTGCTCCGGGAGCCCGCCGCGGTCGACGTCCAGGGTCTGCATGTAGGTGTGGAAGTGCTCCCTGGAGCTGTGCACCCGGAGCTCGGTCTGGAGCTCCTCCCCCGCCGGGCGGTTGCGGCTCAGCTCGGCGAAGTCGGCGAAGAGCCCGAGGAGCTCGAGCTCGTCGGTCACGACGTCCTCGCCCGCCGCGAGGAGCTCGTCGCGCGCCAGGAGGTAGTCGTCGATGACCGAGCCGTTGGTCTGGGCGTCGATGTCGTAGCCCATCAGGATCGCGGCGAGGTCCTCGCGGCCGCGCGTGGCGCGCGCCCGTGCGCTCGCGGCGTTCGCGGCCTGCGGGAGGTCGAGGTCGGGGCCGGCCCCCTCGGGCTCGGCCGTGCCGTCGGCGTCAGCGGCGTCCTGGTCGGCGTCGAGGTCGGCGACGGGCTCCAGTCGGACCAGCGGGGCGCCGGTCTCGACCTGGCTCCCGGTCGCCGCCAGCACCTCGCGGACGCGCGCCGCGAACGGTGAGCGCAGCACCGTCTCCATCTTCATGCTCTCGAGCACCAGCACCGGGGCCCCGGCCTCGACGAGATCACCGACGGCCGCCGGGGAGGCCACGACGAGCGCCGGGGCCGGCGAGCGGAGCACGCCTCCCTCGTCGCGGCTGACGCGGTGGGCGACGCCGTCGACCTCGATGAAGTGGACCGGACCGTGGGTGGCGGTCACCAGCCGGTGGACCCGGTCACCGACCGTCAGCCGACTGTGGAACCGGTCGAGCCGCTCGACGTCGACGTCGACCACCGAGGTGCTGCCTCCGGCCGCGACGACGACCCGGAACCGGCGCGAGCCGCTCTGGAGCACCGTGACCTTGTACGACGTCCCGCGGAGCTTGAAGTCGACCGCCCGGCCCACCTGGTGCTGCACCTGGGGCCGCCCGCCGTGGGCGCTCTCGAGCAGCCTGGCGACCTCGACCTGCTTCTCGTCCTCGTAGGCCTCGATGCCCGCCGCCACGACGGCGATCCCGGAGTGCTGGTGGACGACGAGGCGTCCCTCGCCTCGAGCCCGGTCGATCCAGGCCGTGTCGGCCCACCCGGCACTCCCGTCGACCACCTCGGGCTGGTCGAGGAGGTCGAGGATGAAGCTCTTGTTCGTGGCGCCGCCCTCGATCACCACGGTGGTCTCGCGCATCGCGCGCCGCAGCCGCGCCAGCGCCTCGTCGCGGGTGCGTCCGTAGGCGATGATCTTGGCGATCATCGAGTCGAAGTCAGCCGGGATGGTGTCGCCCTCGCCGACACCGGTGTCGACCCGGATACCGGGGCCGGACGGTAGCTCGAGCAGCACGATCCGGCCGGGCGCCGGGGCGAAGTCGCGGTCGGGGTCCTCGGCGTTCAGCCGAGCCTCCACGGCGTGCCCCTTCTCCGGCGGCTTGACCCCCTCGAGACGGCCGCCGGCCGCGACGTGCAGCTGCGCCTTGACCAGGTCGAGGTCCGTCGTCGCCTCGGTGATCGGGTGCTCGACCTGGAGCCGGGTGTTGACCTCGAGGAACGCGAAGGACCGCTCACCCGGGTGGTAGAGGAACTCGACCGTCCCGGCTCCGACGTACCCCACGGCGATCGCGAGCCGCTCGGCGGACGCCTTCAGCTCGTCGGTCTGGCTCGGGTCGAGCAGGGGCGAGGCCGACTCCTCGATCACCTTCTGGTTGCGCCGCTGGATCGTGCAGTCGCGGACGCCGACCGCCCAGGCGGTGCCGTGGGCGTCGGCGATCAGCTGGACCTCGACGTGGCGGGCCCCGGTCACCAGGCGCTCGAGGAACACGACACCGCTGCCGAAGGCGCGCTCGGCCTCGTCACGGGTGCGCTGGTAGGCGTCCTCGAGCTCGGCGCCGGAGTCGACCCGGCGGATGCCCCGGCCGCCCCCACCGGCGGTCGCCTTGAGCATGAGGGGGTAGCCGATGCGCTCGGCGGCGGCCAGCGCGTCGGCCAGCGTGTCGACGCCGCCCCCGCTCCACGGTGCGACCGGCACGCCCACCTCCTCGGCGAGGAGCTTGGAGCCGATCTTGTCGCCGAGCCGGCGCATCGCGTCGGCGCTCGGACCGATGAACGTGACGCCCAGGCGCGCGCACAGCTCCGCGAACGCCGGGTCCTCCGCGACGAATCCCCACCCGACCCAGACCGCGTCCGCCGCACACCCGACCAGCGCCCGCTCGAGCACGGCCAGGTCGATGTAGGGGCGGGCCGAGGCGGGGCCCAGCGCGTAGGCCTCGTCGGCCTCCCGCGCGAACATCGCCGTACGTTCCTCGTCGGTGTGGAGCGCGATCGTGCGGATCGGCTCCCGGTCCCCCTGCGCGTTCAGGTCGCGGACCGCGTGGACCAACCTCATCGCAGCCTCGCCGCGATTCACGATCGCCAGTCGAGAGAACACCGTGCTCCTCCAGCCCGGACAGCGCTCAGGTGCCGTCGGCGCGACACTGCCACGCCACGAGGCTACGAGCGAGTCACATCGGGCTGCGGGGCGGGTTCGGCGCGTCGGTGTCGTACGGCGCCAGGTCCGTTCGTGGTGAGGGTGACAGCCACCCACCCGGAAGGATCACCCCATGGCCACCATCGCAGTGCACGAGTTCATCTCCATCGACGGCGTCTTCGAGTCGCCCAGCTGGACCTTCGAGTTCGGCTTCGACCCGAAGATGGGCGAGACCATCGGCGCCGTCACCGGCAGCGCGACCGCGATCCTGCTCGGCCGCAAGACCCACGAGATGTTCGCCCCCGCCTGGCGGGAGCGGACCGTCGAGGACGATCCCGGCGCGCCGTTCTTCAACGAGACCGAGAAGCTCGTCGTCGGCGCCCACGAGCCCGCCGAGGAGTGGGCCAACACCACCCGCCTCGGCGCGTACGACGCCGACGCGATCCGCCGGCTGAAGGACGAGCGCGAGGGCACGATCTACGTCTCCGGCAGCGGACAGCTCGTCCGCGGCCTGATCGCCGACGGCCTCGTCGACGAGGTGCACCTCTTCGTCTACCCGATCGCCCTGGGTCAGGGCGACCGCTTCTGGTCCGAGGACGCCACCACCCGGCTCGAGCTGGCGGCCAGCGACGTCTACGACAACGGGGTCGTGCACCTCTGCTACCGCCCCACGGCAGGCGACTAGCCGGGCGTCCGGCGCTCGTCAGGCGCCCGGCAGCTTCGGCACGTCGAGCTCGCCCTTGCGCAGCCGGTAGACCTGCAGGCGCAGGTCGTAGTACTTCTCGGTCTCGCCGACCCACTCCATGCCGATGGAGGTGGCGGTGCGGACGCCGCGGGTGTTGCGGGGACGGACGACGGCGAACAGCTCGTCGACGCCCGACTCGAAGACGTGGTGGGCGACGGCGTGGCCGGCCTCGGCGGCGTACCCGTGCCCCCAGGCGGCCGGGTCGAGCTGCCAGCCGACCTCGAGGTCGGAGCGCTCGCGGCGGGCAGCGGCAGGACGGCGACCCCGCCGAGCAGGCGGCCGTCGGAGGCGGAGGTGACCGCCCACCGGCCGGCCGGGGCCGGGGGCGGGGCGTCGAGCCAGGCGAGATGACTCGACTCATCGACTCGACGGACGGGACCGGGTCATCGCCGGGCTCAACCAGCGGGTCACGGACTCGTCGCCGAAGACCCGCAGCGCCGCGGGGGCGTCGGCCACCGACCACGGCCGCAGCACCAGCCGCGGGCGTCGTGATGGTCTCGCCGTCGATGGTCACGCGGTGGTCGGTGCGCCCACGGTCATGTGGCATACGACGACGGAGACACTCTCCGCATTCCCGCGCAGCGTGGGCTGGCTCTCTAGACCGACTCGCGAGCCCACGGGCGGTGGGGCTAGCCTTCGGGACCTGGGGGTAGGCGCGCCGCCCCCGGGTGTCAACGCCCCGCGGGGCGGCGCACCGCCCCGCCGTCAGGTCGCGTGCCCGTCGCTCCGCAGGGGCACGTCGAGCCGCTCGGCCAGCTCGTCGTACGACGTCCCGAACGTCTCGCGCACGACGACACCCTCCGGCGTGATCTCGAAGACCGCGTGCTCGGTGTAGACCCGGTCCACGCAGCCGACCCCGGTGAGCGGGTAGGTGCACGACGGGCACCAGCTTCGGGCGTGCCGTCCTTGGCGAACAGGCTCATCATCACGAAGACGCTGCTTGGCGCCGATCGCCAGGTCCATCGCGCCGCCCACCGCCGGGATCGCGTCGGGCGCACCGGTGTGCCAGTTGGCCAGGTCGCCGGCGGCCGAGACCTGGAAGGCCCCGAGCACGCACACGTCGAGGTGGCCGCCGCGCATCATCGCGAACGAGTCCGCGTGGTGGAAGTACGCCGCCCCGGGCAGCTCGGTGACCGGCTCCTTCCCGGCGTTGGTCAGGTCGAGGTCCTCCTCACCCGGCGGCGCGGCCGGCCCCATGTTGAGCATGCCGTTCTCGGTGTGCAGCACCACCCCGGAGCCCGGCTCCAGGAAGTCCGCGACCATCGTGGGCTGGCCGATGCCGAGGTTCACGAACGAGCCCGGCTCGGGATGTCGCGGGCCACCAGCCGCGCCATCTCCTCCTTGCGACAACGGCTTCGACGACGGCTCGGACGGCGTCATACGGTCACCACCCGGTCGACGTAGATCGACGGCGTCACGACCGCCTCGGGGTCGAGGCCGCCGACGTCCACGACCTCGCGTCACCTGGGCGACGACGGTGGTCGGCGGCGGTGGCCATCACCGGCCCGAAGTTGCGGGCGGTCTTGCGGTAGACGAGGTTGCCCATCCGGTCGGCCCGGTGGGCGCCGATCAGGGCGACGTCGCCGTGGATCGGGTACTCCAGCACGTACGTGCGCCCGTCGATCTCGCGGGTCTCCTTGCCCTCCGCCAGCGGCGTGCCGACCCCGGTCGGGCAGAAGAACGCCCCGATCCCGGCCCCGGCGGCCCGCATCCGCTCGGCCAGGTTGCCCTGCGGCACCAGCTCCAGCTCGATCTTCCCCTCGCGGTAGAGGCCGTCGAAGACCCACGAGTCCTTCTGCCGCGGGAACGAGCAGATCACCTTGCGCACCCGCCCCTTGGCCAGCAGCGCGGCCAGCCCGGTGTCGCCGTTGCCGGCGTTGTTGTTGACGACCGTCAGGTCCGTCGCGCCCTGCCGGATCAGCGCGTCGATCAGCTCGTACGGCATCCCGGCCGGCCCGAAGCCGCCGACCAGCACGGTCGCGCCGTCCGGTACGTCGGCGACCGCCTCGTCGGCGCCTGCGGGGTCGTCGTAGAAGACGGCGTGCCCGTCACGCGACGTTCTCCAGCACGACGGCCAGCGCCTGGCCGACGCCGATGCAGATCGCGGCCACGCCCCACCGGTCGCCGGACTCGCGCAGCCGGTGCGCCAGCGTGCCCAGGATCCGGCCGCCGGAGGCGCCCAGCGGGTGGCCGATCGCGATCGCGCCGCCCTTGGCGTTGACGATCTCGGGGTCGACCTTCCACGCGTCCACGCAGGCCAGCGACTGCACGGCGAACGCCTCGTTGAGCTCCACCGCCGCCACGTCGGCCCACGCGATCCCGGCCCGGGCCAGCGCCTTCTCGGCCGCCTCGACCGGCGCGAACCCGAAGTCCTGCGGCGCCAGCGCGTGCGTGCCCCGCCCGGCGATCCGCGCCAGCGGCGCGAGGTCCGGTCACGGCGCCCTCGGCGCCCAGCAGCAGCGCCGACGCACCGTCGTTGAGCGGTGAGGCGTTCCCCGCGGTGATCGTGCCGTCCGGGCGGAACGACGGCTTGAGCCCGGCCAGCTTCTCCGCCGTCGAGCCCGGCCGGATGCCCTCGTCCCGGGTCAGGTCGACGCCCGGGACCGGCACGACGAGGTCGTCGTAGAAACCCGCCTCCCACGCCGCGTCCGCCAGGTTGTGCGAGCGGGCGGCGAACTCGTCCTGCCGCTCCCGCGAGATCGAGAACCGGTCGGCCAGCAGCTCGTTGGCCTCGCCCAGCGAGACCGTCCACTCCGCCGGCATCCGCTCGTTGACCAGCCGCCAGCCCAGCGTCGTCGAGACCGCCGTGACGTTGCCGGCCGGGAACGCCCGCGACGGCTTGGGCAGCACCCACGGCGCCCGCGTCATCGACTCCACCCCGCCGGCGAGCACCACGTCGGCGTCGCCCGGACTCGATCGCCCGCGAGGCCTGCATCGCGGCGTCCAGCGACGAGCCGCACAGCCGGTTCACCGTCACCGCCGGCACCGAGACCGGCAGCCCGGCCAGCAGCACCGCCATCCGGCCGACGTTCCGGTTGTCCTCGCCGGCCTGGTTGGCGCAGCCCCACACCACGTCGCCGATCGCCGCCGGGTCCAGCGCCGGAGCCTTGGCCAGCACCGCGGTGATCGCCGTCGCCGCCAGGTCGTCGGGACGCACCTCGGCCAGCGCGCCACCGAACCGGCCGAACGGCGTCCGCGCCGCGGCGTACAGGAACGCGTCACTCATCGGAGTCCTCCTCGAGCACGTGCCTGGGCGATCCGGAACGCCGTGTTGGCGGCGGGCACGCCGCAGTAGATCGCGGTCTGCAAGAGGGTCTCCTTGATCTCGTCGACGGTCAGCCCGTTGGTGCCGGGCGGCCCGCAGGTGCAGGGCGAGCTCCTCGTGGTGGCCGCGGGCGACCAGCGCGGTGAGCGTGATCAGCGAGCGGCTGCGCCGGTCGAGGCCGGGGCGGGTCCAGATGGTGCCCCAGGCGTACTCGGTGATCAGCTCCTGGAAGTCCCGGGTGAGCTCGGTCGCGTTCGCGG
The DNA here is from genome assembly GCA_963791175.1 of uncultured Actinomycetota bacterium. Lineage (GTDB taxonomy): Bacteria > Actinomycetota > Actinomycetes > Propionibacteriales > Nocardioidaceae > Nocardioides. Next base: position 739,341 of record CAWBRC010000001.1, on the reverse strand, counting down.
TCGCGCGGTCGACGTGCTCGGCTCCGAGCACCTCGCGGCGCACCTCCATGCCGTCGTCGTACTTGGTCATGCCACCTCCTCTCGGGCCAGCTCGCGGATGATCGTGGCGACCTCGTCGGGCCGCTCGGCGGGCGCCTGGTGTGCCGACGTCCTCGAGGACGACGAGCCGGCCGTGCTGCACGCCGTCGGCGATCTCGCGCAGCGAGCTCGGGCGGGCAGACCGGGTCGTCGGCGCCGGCCACCGCCACCACCGGGGTCGGCGATCTCGCGCGAGCCGGTCGCGGACGTCGAACGCCGCGAGCGCCCCGCACACCGCGACGTACCCGTCGTCGGAGGCGTCCCGCAGCGTGTGCAGCAGCGCCGAGGCGCGCTCCGGCTCGCGCTCGAGGAAGCCCGGCGCGAACCAGCGCTGCGCGGACGCCGTCACCAGCGACGCGGTGCCGGACGCACGGACCTGTGCCACGCGGTCGCGCCACACGGTGTCGTCGCCGATCTTCGCGCCGGTGCAGCAGAGCACCGCGCCCGCGCACCCGGTCGGGTGCGTCGAGCAGCAGCTGCAGCCCGACCTGACCGCCGACCGAGTCGCCGGCGTAGAGGAACGGGCCGTCGACGCGGTCGAGGACCCGGGCGGCGAGGTCGGCGATGGTGAGCCCGTCGGGAATCGGCCCGCGGTCGGTGCCGTGGCCGGGCAGCTCCCACGCGACGACGTCGAGCTCGTCGCGCAGCAGCGCCGCGACAGGCGCCCCAGCACGCGTCGGCGGAGGTGCCGAGCGACGGGCCGAGGACCAGCGTGGTCACGCCGACCCCGCGAAGGTCCGGCGGGCGCGGTCGACCACGGCGTCCACGAAGGTGCCCGCCTCCCCGACGTACGCCGCGGTCGGGGTGTGCCCGGCGAGCTCGGCCATCTTCTTCTGCTCGGCCAGCACCGTGTTGCGGGCCGCGCCGAGCGTCGCGGTCATCCGGTCGGCGTGCACCTGGAGCTCGGCGGCGAGGTCGAACGCGTGCGACGCCGCGACCAGGGTGCGCCGGACCAGGTCGCGCAGGGTGGCCCACTCGGCGTGCCACGCGCCGTCGGCCCGCTCGTCGACCTGCAGCGGCGGCGGTCGAGGTGCAGGGTGGCCGCGAGCTGCGGCGTGGTGAGCGCCGCGCGTCGTACCAGGACCGACAGCACCGGGTTGTGCTTGTCGCGGCATCGTCGACGAGCCGCCGCCGGCCGCCCTCGCTGAGCTCGCCGATCTCGGGTCGGGACAGCGCCAGCACGTCGCGGGCGATGTGTCCCCAGGCGTCGGTGCAGCGCGACCAGGGCGTCGGCCAGCCGGGTGACCGGGGTGCGGACCGTGTGCCAGGGCGACCGCGGCGGTCCAGGCCCAGCTGCCGGCCGACGTCGGCGATGAGCGTGGTCGGGTCGCCGCCCAGCTCGGCCAGGGCCGCCACGCGTCCCCGCCGCCCCGCCGACCTGGACCGGGAAGCTCAGCGCACTCGAGCGCGTCGTACGCGTCGAGGACGCCGGTCAGCCACTGCGCGACCTTGAGCCCGAACGTGGTCGGCACCGCGTGCTGGGTGAGGGTCCGCCCGACCATGACGGTGCCGCGGTGCGCGACGGCCAGAGCGGCCAGCCGCTCGGCCTGGCCCCGGATCTCGGCCTGCAGCTGGCCGACGGCGTCCTGGGCCATGCAGCATCACCGCGGTGTCGAGCACGTCCTGGCTGGTCAGCCCCCGGTGCAGCCACGTGGCGGCGGCCGGCTGCTCGTCCTCCAGCGCCGAGCGGAGCAGGTCGACCAGCCCGATGACCGGGTTGCCGCCGGCCTCGGTCTCCTCGACGAGGTACTCCTCGTGGTACGGCTCGACGAGGCCGCCGAGGTCGGCCCGCGCGGCTGCCGGCGCGATCCCGTGGCGAGCCAGGGTGTCGAGCCAGGCCACCTCGACGGCGATCATCGCCTCGCGGAAGGTCTCCTGCGTGAAGTGGTCGCCGGCGCGGTGGTCGCCGGGCCAGAAGTCGTCGGTCATCGACCTCAGTGTCGCGGGTAGGTGAGGAAGACCGTCTCCCGGTCGCCCTGCAGGTGCACGTCGAACACGAAGCCGGTCTCGTCCGGGGTGGTCACGCAGCGTCGAGCGACGGTCCGCGTCACCGTCGCGAGGAAGGGGTCGTCGGCCGCGTCCGGGAGGTAGACCCGGGTGAAGAGCCGGTTGAGGAGACCCCGCGCGAACACTGTCAGCGCGAAGAACGGCGCCCCCGGGGTCAGGGTCGTGAACGAGTAGTGGCCCTGGTCGTCGGTCGACGCCCGGCCCCACCCGGTGAAGGTCCAGCCGTCGCGGCGCAGCGACCCGGGCTCGCTGCACGACCTCGCCGGCCGCGTCCGTCTGCCAGAGCTCGAGGATCGCGTCGGGCACCGGGTCGCCGTGCGCCGTCGTACACGGTCCCGTGCAGGCGGACCGCGCCGGCCGTGCCCGGCGGCACCAGGTGCTCGTCGTCGGGGAACGGCAGCGCGTAGCCGAAGAACGGGCCGACCGTCTGGCCGGCCGTCGGGGTCAGCGCGGGCTGCTGTGCGGCTGGGGTCACTGGTCGCTCGCCTCCATCAGGGTGCGGTGCGGGCCGGTGAGCACGATGTCCCAGCGGTAGCCGATCCACCACTCGGGCTCGGTCACGTCGTGGTCGTAGGTCGCGACCAGGCGGGCCCGCGCCGCGGGGTCGACCACCGACTGGTAGATCGGGTCGAGCGCGAACAGCGGGTCGCCCGGGAAGTACATCTGGGTGACCATCCGCTGGGTGAACTCGGTGCCGAACAGCGAGAAGTGGATGTGCGCCGGGCGCCAGGCGTTGCGGTGGTTGCGCCACGGGTAGGGGCCGGGCTTGATCGTGGTGAAGCGGTAGACCGCCGTCGGCGTCGGTGAGGCAGCGGCCCATGCCGGTGAAGTTGGGGTCGAGCGGCGCGGGGTGCTGGTCGCGCTGGTGGATGTAGCGGCCGGCGGCGTTGGCCTGCCACACCTCGACCAGCTGGCGCCGCACCGGGCGGCCGTCGCCGTCGAGGACCCGGCCGGTCACCACGATCCGCTCGCCCTGCGGCTCGCCACGGTGCTGGATCGTGAGGTCGGCCTCGAGCGCGTCGACGTCGCGCTCGCCGAAGACCGGCGCCCACAGCTCGACGCCCTCCGGGTCGGCCTGCTGCGGCGCCTTGGTCGGGTGGCGCAGCAGGCTCGAGCGGTACGGCGGGTAGTCGAGCCGCGGCTGCGTCTCCGCGGTGCCGTCGGGCCGGTCGTCGTACCGGGTCGAGATCGCCTCGATCTCCGCGCTGACGTCGGCCTGGCTGCTCGCGGCGGCGTCCGGGCTGGAGGGGGCGGCGGTCACCCTCCGAACGTAGGCCACCTGCGGGGCACCACGACCCTCCGCGTTTCCGGCCAGTGGAATCACGGCTCAGCCACGAAGCATCCGCGCCAGGGCGTCCAGGACGAGATCGAGGCCGAACTCGAACTCGTCGGCGAAGTCGTAGCCCGGAAGCAGGGCGTGCTGCTCGGCGAACTCGACGAGGTGCGGGTACTCACCCGTGCTCATCAACGCCATGATCGGCTCCGCGACCTCGGCCGCACCGTCCGGCCCTTCGAACGGCAGCGAGGCCAGCTGGACCGCGAAGCCGTAGACGTAGGCGTCGAGCAGCGCGTAGGCGTGCGCGGTCTGCTCGATGGTGAAGCCACCGGCCCGCAGGGCCGCGATCGTGGCGTCGTGGTGGCGCAGCGTCGCGGCCCCGGCGAGGTCCTGCGACTCGAGCAGCCCGATCGACCACGGGTGCCGGCGCAGCACCTCGACCGGCCGACCGCGCGCGTCTGGTCATCTCGCGGCGCCACTCACCCGAGGGCTCCGGCAGGTCGATCTCGGCGAACACCAGGTCGACCAGGCCGTCGAGGATCTCGTCCTTGTTGGCGACGTAGTGGTACAGCGACATCGGCCTGGCCCCGACGCGTTGGGCGAGCGAACGGATGGTCAGGCCGTCCAGCCCACCCTCGTCGGCGACGGTCAGCGCGGCGGTCAGCACGCGCTCGCGGCTGAGCGGCTCCCTGGACATGTCGTACATTGTACGATAGCCTCGCCGTACTTAGTACGAACAACCAGGAGACCGCCATGACCCGCACCACCGCCACCGCGTCCACCACCACGACGATGCGAGCCGTCGTCCAGGACGGCTACGGCGGTGTCGAGGTGCTCCGGACCGACGCGCGCCCCGTCCCCCGGGTGGTCCGGGACGACGAGGTCCTGGTCCGGGTCCGCGCCGCCGGTCTCGACCGCGGCACCTGGCACCTGATGACCGGGACGCCGTACGCCGTCCGTCTCGTCATGGGGCTCCGGCGGCCGCGGCAGCCCGTCCTCGGCCTCGACCTGGCGGGCACGGTCACGGCGGTGGGAGCCGCAGTGACCCGCTTCGCCCCCGGCGACGAGGTCTACGGTCATCGGCTCCGGCACGTTCGCCGAGTACGCCGTCGCACGCGAGGACAAGCTGGCGCCGCGGCCGGCCACGCTCACGGCGGAGCAGGCGGCGACGGTCCCGGTCTCGGCGATCACCGCGCTCCAGGCGGTCACCGACATCGCCGACGTCCGGGCGGGACAGCGGGTGCTGGTCACCGGCGCGTCGGGCGGGGTCGGCAGCTACGCCGTCCAGATCGCGGTGGCCGCCGGCGCCGAGGTGACCGGGGTGTGCAGCGCCGCGAAGGCCGACCTCGTCCGCTCGTTGGGCGCCACCCGGGTGCTCGACTACGCCCGCGACGACGTCGCCGACGGCACCACCCGCTACGACGTCGATCATCGACATCGCCGGGAACGCCTCGCTCGCCCGGCCTGCGGCGGGCCCTGACGCCGACCGGCACCGCGGTCCTCGTGGGCGGCGAGGACGCCGGGCGGATCATCGGCATGGGCCGCCAGCTCCGGGCGCTGGTGGTCTCGCTGTTCACCCGGCAGCGACTGACGATGCGCGTCCCCCAGGAGAGCGCGAGCGACCTCGCGCGCCTCTCGGCACTGATCGAGTCGGGCCAGGTCACGCCGAGCGTCGGTGCGACGTACCCGCTCGACGAGGCCGCCTGAGGCGATGCGCGACCTGGTCGCCGGGCGGGTCCGCGGCAAGGTCGCGATCGCGGTCCGGGGCTCCTAGAACTCGTCGCTGCGGCGCAGCGGCGTCGGGCGTCCGTCGGGGTCGTGCACCAGAGGTACGGCGCGACGGCCATCGCACGCGTCAGCCGGCCGAGCCGGGGCGGCTCGAGCCGGCGCAGCCGGCCGGGTGGTCGCGGCCCGACCCGGCCGTCGGCGTGCCACCCGTCGAGGGCCGCCGCGCTGGCGGCGTAGGCCGCGAACATCCCGGCACCGTCGACGCAGTCGTCCAGGGCGCTCCCGGGTCGCGGTCGAGGTGCTCGGCGGCGAGGGCCAGCCGGAGGTCCCGCGCGTACTCCCGCTCGGGGTCGAGCACGACCGCGGACAGCTCGGAGTCGTGGGTCCAGGAGCGGCGGTTGAAGTTGTCGGAGCCGATCGTGGCCCAGGTGTCGTCGACCAGGCAGGTCTTGGCGTGCACGTAGACCGGGCACGCCCGGCGTGGTTCTCGATGCCGTAGACGGCCACCCGGTCCGGGGCGGCGTCGGTCATGTCGAGCATGGCCCGGCGCCGGCCGAGGAGCTGGGCGGTGCGGTTGAACCCCTCGACGTCCGGGTGCAGCGGCACCACGGCGATCACGTGGAGATCGGGGTGGGCGCGCAGCGCCTCGGTGAAGACGTTGCCGACGTGGTGGCCCCAGAGGTACTGGTCCTCGACGTAGACGAGGTGACGAGCCCGTTCCGGACGGCCTTGGTGTAGCCGCGGGCGACGCTCCGCTCGCCGCCGCGCGCGAACGCGTAGTCGCGGCCCTGCCGCAGGTTCGGGTAGGTGCGGAGCAGCTGGACGACGTGGCGGGCCGCCGTCGACCGGCGGCGGTGGCGGCGCCTGCTCGGGCAGCGGGTCGGGCATCGTGTCGAGGCCGCGCAGCCGGTCGCGCAGCAGGATCGATCGGGCTGCGGCGCAGGGTGGTCGGGTCCTCCCACCGCTCCCGGAAGACCGTCTCGACGTCGTGCACGGCGGGCCCGGTGATCGCGGCCTGGATGTCGTGCCACGGCGGCGTGTCGCCGTACTCCGCGGGCCAGGTTCTCCTGCGCCTGCGGGTCGCCGCCGTGGTCGGCGTCGTCGCGGCGCGAGTGGCACAGGTCGATGCCGCCGACGTAGGCGATGTCGCGGGTCGGGTCGTCGCGGTGCCGGATGACGACCAGCTTCTGGTGGTGCGAGCCGCCGATGCGGACCCGCATGTCGAGGATCGCCTCGACGCCACGGCGCTGCAGGACCCGGCCCAGGTGCAGGTTCTCGTCGGAGGTGAAGCCCGATCGCGCTCGGAGTGCGAGCGCCAGACCAGCCCGCGGACGTCGACGCCGCGCTCGTCGGCCCGGCCGAGCACCTCGGCCACCTCGCTGCCCGGCTCGCCGGTCAGCCGCTCGTCGGCGTCGCCCTGCCAGTCGGTGAAGAACACCAGGTCGCCGGCGCGGGTGGCCTCGAGCCGCTCGTACAGCTCGGCGAAGTACGTCGACCCGTGCACCAGCGGGCGCACCAGGTTGCCCTCCGACCAGGCCTGCTCCCCCGGGTGGTCGTCGTCGAGCCGGGTCGCAGGCGTTGCCGCGCTCGGACTGCGGTCAGCAGCCAGTCGCTGGGTTCGGGCACCCCCTCCACGGTGCCCGAACTGGGCCTCGGTCAGGCAGGCAGCGGGCACCGGTTGGGCGGCCGGCGCCGAGCAGCCCTTCCTTGCGCGCCACGAGCACGGCGGCGCCGACGGTGAGCGGCCACGGCCAGCAGGTTGCGACGCCGGCATGGAGATGCTCTTGACCAGCACGAAGGTGTCCAGCGAGAGCGAGTTCAGCGCCCAGAACATCGCGACCGCCTTGGCCAGGCAGACGACCGCCCACATCGCGGTGAGGTGCCAGAACAGACGTGCGGATCCGCGGCCGCAGCGACAGCTCGGCGTCCATCGGGTAGAAGTCGCCGGCCAGCCGGGCGACCATCGGCCGGGCGGTGGCGAGGGACAGCAGGAACGTCGCGGCGACCACGCCGTCGGTGATGATCGGCTGGAGGAAGTAGAAGAAGGTGCTGTGCGCGACCAGCGCGATCACGGTCCGCCCGGTCAGGATGATCGCGGTCAGCACCAGCAGGCCCGATGTACGCCGGCCGGTCACCGCGCGCCACGCGATCGCGCCGTACGACCACGCCAGGGCGACCAGGATGGCCGGCCACACCCCGAAGACCTCGTAGCAGGCGAGGAACAGCGCCGCCGGGACCGCGCAGGCGACGCGTGAGGCTGAGGCCGACCCGGCGGAGCACCGTGCCGAGCGCTGGCCGGTGCACCGGCGCGGGGACCGGCGGCAGGAGGTCGAGTGACATGTGACCCGTTCTGACCGTTCCCGAGCGGTCGTGGGGGCGAGAGGCGCCGCGCGAGCGTCAGGCCGGCGTGCCCCGACAGTACGGGACCGACCTGTGAACCGACGAAGCTTCCACTGAACGGAATCGTGGGCGCGCGTCCGTCCAGTGGAACAGACTGGCCCAGTGGCCGGGAACGTGTCCTCGCCCGGCGCCACGGTCACCAGCCGGGCGCTGGCGCTGGTCGGCGCCTTCGACGAGGAGCACCGCCGGCTGACCCTCACCGAGCTCGCCCAGCGCGCCGGGCTGCCGGTGCCGACCGCGCACCGGCTGGTCGGCGAGCTGGTCGAGTGGGGCGCGCTGGCCCGCACCTCGGCCGGCGACTACGTGATCGGCCGGCGGCTCTGGGACCTCGGGCTGCTGGCGCCGCACCAGGCCGGGCTGGTCGAGCTGGCCTCGCCGTACCTCCACGACCTGTACGGCGCCACGCTCGCCACCGTGCACCTCGCGGTGCGCGAGGGCACCGAGGTGCTGTACGTCGACCGGCTGCGCGGCAGCACGTCGGTGCCGATCGTCAGCACCGTCGGCAGCCGGCTGCCGATGCACGCGACCGGGGTCGGCAAGGTGCTGCTGGCCCACGCGCCCGCCGGACGTGCAGCGCGCCGTGCTCGCCGACCTGACCCGCATCACGGCGTACACGATCACCCAGCCGGGCACCCTCCAGCGCCAGCTCGCCGCGGTGCTCCGCGACGACCACGCCACCACGGTCGAGGAGATGAGCCTCGGCGCCTGCTCGGTCGGCGTCCCGGTGCGCCGGGGCCACGACGTCGTCGCCGCGCTCGGCATCGTCGTGCCGACGCCTCAAGCGCGACAAGGCCCGGCTCGTCTCCGCACTGCAGGTCGCCGCCCGCGGCATCGGGCGCGCGATCTCCTGACTCGGACGGCTGGCCTGCGTCCGGCCGGCGGGGGTCCGGCACCGGTCCCATGAGGTGTCAGCGAGCGAACAGATGATCTCGCCCCGCGGACCCAGGATCGGTGCACCGAACCAGCCCGATCCACCAGGAGCCCGCCATGTACAGCACCGACATCGCACTGGCCGACCAGCTCGACCGGGCCCTCGGCAGGGAGCTCCTGCGGCTGGCCAAGCACGAGGAGGAGGCGGCCGCCCACGAGGCCCAGGGCGTGCACTACTGGGAGCCCATGCCCGTCACCGTCGCGATCCACCGACAGTGCGCCGCCGCGCTGCGGGTCGCCGCCCGCGAGCACTCGACCGTCAGCCCAGGCGGCGCAGCGCGGTGACGTGGCCGGGTTCGAGCTCGTCGAGCGACCGGACGCCGAGCAGTCGCATGGTGCGCTCGACCTGGCCCGTGAGGATCTCGATGGTCCGGTCGACGCCGGGCCGGCCGCCGGCCATCAGGCCGTAGAGGTAGGCGCGGCCGACCAGCGTGAACCGGGCGCCGTGCGCGATCGCGGCGACGATGTCCTGGCCGGACATGATCCCGGTGTCGAGGTGCACCTCGAGGTCGGAGCCGACCTCCTTGCACCACCTCGGGCAGCAGGTGGAACGGCACCGGCGCCCGGTCCAGCTGCCGGCCGCCGTGGTTGGACAGGACGATCGCGTCCACGCCCGCGTCGGCCAGCCGGACGGCGTCGGCGACGGTCTGCACCCCCTTGACCGACGACCTTGCCCGGCCACTGCTCGCGGATCCAGGCCAGGTCCTCGTAGGTCACCGTCGGGTCGAACATCGTGTCCAGCAGCTCGGCCACCGTGCCCGACCACGCGTCCAGCGAGGCGAAGGCCAGCGGCTCGGTGGTCAGGAAGTTGAACCACCACGCCGGCCGCGGGATCGCGTTCGCCACCGTGCGCGGGGTCAGCGTGGGCGGGATCGTCATCCCGTTGCGGACGTCGCGCAGCCGGGCGCCGGCGACCGGCACGTCGACGGTGACCAGCAGCGTGTCGAAGCCCGGCCTTCGCCGCCCGCTCGACCAGCGCCATCGACCGGTCGCGGTCCTTCCACATGTAGAGCTGGAACCACTTCCGCGCCCCCGGCGCCGCCGCCGCGACGTCCTCGATCGAGGTCGTCCCCATCGTCGAGAGGCTGAACGGGATCCCGGCCGCCTCCGCCGCCGTCACGCCGGCGATCTCGCCCTCGGTCTGCATCATCCGGGTGAACCCGGTCGGCGCGATCCCGAACGGCAGCGCCACCCGTCTGCCCCAGCACCTCCCGGCTGGTGTCGACCGTCGAGACGTCGCGCAGGATCGCCGGGTGGAACTCCACGTCCGCGAACGCCTGCCGGGCCCGGGCCAGCGAGACCTCGCCGTCCGCCGCGCCGTCGGTGTAGTCGAACGCCGCCTTGGGCGTACGCCGCTTCGCGATCCGGCGCAGGTCCTCGATCGTCAGCGCCTTCGCCAGCCGCCGCTCCCGCGGCGACAGCACCGGCTTCTTGAACCTCAGCAGCGGCGCGCAGGTCATGGGCCTTCGGGCATCTGACGCTTCATCGGACGGCTCCGTGCGGCTCGTGGACGGACGATCGGCTGGGTGCGGGCGACCAGCGCCCGCAGGTCTTCGAGACTGCCCGACAGGGCGCCGTGCGCGCGACCCTGCACCAGCACGTTGCCGAGCGCGGTGGCCTCGACCGGGCCGGCCAGCACCGGCAGCCCGAGCCGGTCGGCGAGCAGCCGGCACAGCAGCGCGTTCTGGGCGCCGCCGCCGACCACGTGCACCCGGCGCACGTCGCGCCCGGACAGCGTCGCGGCCCGCTCGACGGCGGCGGCGAAGCCCGCGGCCAGGCTGGCCACGATGCTGCGCACCAGCGCGACCCGGCCCTCCGGCGGCGCCACGTCGTGCTCGCGGCACCACGTCCCCGATCCGGGCCGGCATGTCGCCGCGCTCGTCGTTCGGAGCGATGAACCGCGGGTCCTGCACGTCGAAGACCACCTCCGGGCCGTCGTACGCCGCCGCCTGCGCGAGCAGCGTGCGTCAGGTCGCTCGGTACCCCACGTGCGCAGCGTCTCCGACAGCAGCCAGGTGCCCATCACGTTGGTGAGGAACCGGACCCGCCCGTCGACGCCGCCCTCGTTGGTGAAGTTCGCGGCGCCGGCTCGCCTCGGTGACCACCGGGCCGGTCGAGCTCGACGCCGACCAGCCCCCAGGTGCCCGCAGGAGATGTACGCCGCGTCGGGCTCGGTCATCGGGACGCCGACCACGGCGGACGCGGTGTCGTGGGACCCGACCGCCACGACGGGTGTCGCCGTGCGTGGTCACCGACGACGGTGCCCGGGTCGACCAGCTCGCCGAGCTGAGTCGCGCCGCAGGCCGACCAGGTCGAGCAGCTCCGGGTCCCAGTCGCCGGTGCGGACGTCGAGCAGCCCGGTCGTCGAGGCGTTGGTGCGCTCGCAGACGGCTCGTCCGGTCAGCCAGTAGGTCACCAGGTCGGGGACCAGCAGCAGCCGGTCGGCCTCGGCCAGCCGGCTGCTCGGCGGCCAGCTGGTAGATCGTGTTGAACGGGCAGGAACTGCAGGCCGGTGCGGCGGTAGAGCTCGTCCGGACGCCGACCCGTGCAGTGCACCGCGCTCGACACCTGCCGCGGTCCGGGGGTCGCGGTAGCACCACGGCAGCCCGAGCAGCTCGCCGCCGCGCAGCAGCCCGTAGTCGACCGCCCACGAGTCGACGCCGATGCTGACGACACCGGGCCCGGCCGCCCGCAGCCCGGCCAGCGCGTGGTCGAGCAGCGCCGGGAGGTCCCAGTGCAGGCCGTCCGTCGCGCTCGACCGGGCCGTTCGGGAACCGCGCGACCGTCTCGATCTCCAGCGCGTCCGGCCCGACCCGGCCGCGGACGACCCGGCCGCTCGAGGCGCCCAGGTCGACCGCGGCGACGGAGATCGTCATCGCGGGGACTCGCCCGCCGCCGGTCGAGCTCGTCGAGACCACCGCAGCGAGGGCCGGGAGCCGACCCCGCGGACATCTCGACAGGCTCGATGAGCGGTGGCCCGGTCCCTGCCTCGCATCACCATCGCTACCTCAGGAACGCAGCGGCGACACCGGCGTCGACCGGCACGTGCAGCCCGGTGGTGTGGGTCAGGTCCGGGCCGCAGAGCACGAAGACGGCGTTGGCGATGTGCTCGGGCAGCACCTCGCGCTTGAGGATCGTCCGCTGGGCGTAGAACGCGCCGAGGTCCTTCTCCTCCACGCCGTAGACCGCGGCGCGCTGCGCGCCCCAGCCGCCGGCGAAGATGCCGGAGCCCTGGACGACGCCGTCGGGGTTCACGCCGTTGACCTTGACGCCGTGCTCGCCCAGCTCGGCGGCCAGCAGCCGCACCTGGTGGGCCTGGTCGGCCTTCGCCGCGCCGTACGCCAGGTTGTTGGGGCCGGCGAAGACCGAGTTCTTCGAGGAGATGTAGACGATGTCGCCGCCCATCCCCTGCTCGATCAGCACCTTCGCCGCCGCCCGAGCGACGAGGAACGAGCCCTTGGCCATCACGTCGTGCTGGAGGTCCCAGTCCTGCTCGGTGGTCTCGAGCAGCGACTTGGACAGCGACAGCCCGGCGTTGTTGACCACGAGGTCGAGGCCGCCGAAGGCGAGCACCGCCGCGTCCACCATGGCCTGCACGGCGTCCGCGTCGGAGACGTCGACCTGGACGCCGACGGCGACGTCCGACGACCCGATCTCGGCGGCGGCGGCCTGACGCCTTCTCCAGCGACAGGTCGGCGATGACGACGCAGGCACCCTCGGCGGCGAGCTTCTCGGCCGTCGCCTGGCCGATGCCGGACGCGGCGCCGGTGACCAGCGCGATCCGGGTGGCCAGCGGCTTCGGCTTCGGCATCCGCTGGAGCTTGGCCTCCTCGAGCGCCCAGTACTCGATGCGGAACTTCTCCGCCTCGTCGATCGGGGCGTACGTCGAGAGCCCCTCGGCGCCGCGCATCACGTTGATCGCGTTGACGTAGAACTCACCGGCCACGCGCGCGGTCTGCTTGTCCTTGCCGTAGCTGAACATCCCGACGCCCGGGACCAGGACGACCAGCGGGTCCGCGCCACGCATCGCGGGGCTGTCCGTGGTCGCGTTGCCGCTCGTAGTAGCCCGGCGTAGTCGGCCGCGGTAGGCCTCGTGCAGCTCGGCGACCCGGGCCTTGACCTTCTCGATCGGAGCGTCGGCCGGCAGGTCGAGCACCATCGGCTTGACCTTGGTGCGCAGGAAGTGGTCGGGGCACGACGTGCCGAGCTCGGCCAGCCGCGGGTGGTTCGGCGGCTGGCCAGGAAGTCGAGCACCACCTTGTCGTCGGTGAAGTGGCCGACCATCGGCCGGTCCTGCGACGGCGACGCCGCGCAGGTCGGCGCGAGCTCGGCGGCGCGCGCCCGGCGCTTGGCGCGGGCTGAGCGGCTCCCACTTCGACGGCCGGGCCCGAACGGGTTCTTCTTGCGAGTGCTCGCGCGATGTACCGCTCGGCGGTCCGGATGATCCAGAGCGAGTTCTTCTCGACTCCGGTCGCTGGTCTCGCCCCATGCGGTGATGCCGTGGCCGCCGAGGATGCAGCCGATCGCCCTGCGGGTTGCTGCGCCTTGATCGCGGCGATGTCGAGGCCGAGCTGGAAGCCGGGGCGGCGCCACGGGACCCAGACGACCTTGTCGCCGAAGATCTCCTTGGTCAGCTGCTCGCCGTCGGCGGCCGTCGCGATCGCGATGCCGGAGTCGGGGTGCAGGTGGTCGACGTGCGCGGCGTCGACGAGGCCGTGCATCGCGGTGTCGATCGACGGCGCGGCGCCGCCCTTGCCGTGCAGGCAGTAGTCGAACGCCGCGACCATCTCGTCCTCGCGGTCGAGGCCCGGGTAGACGTCGACCAGCGCACGCATCCGGTCCAGGCGGAGCACGGCCAGGCCGGTCTCGGTCAGGGTGCCGAGGTCGCCACCGGACCCCTTCACCCAGAGCAGCTCGACGGGCTCGCCGGTGACCGGGTCGGTCTCGGTGCCCTTGGCCGAGGTGTTGCCGCCCGCGTAGTTGGTGTTCTTGGGGTCGGCGCCGAGCCGGTTCGACCGTGCGATCAGCTCGGCTGCCGTCGAGTTGCTTGTCATGAGGGGTTCAGTTCCATCCTGCCTGCGTGCCGCCGACGCGGTCCGCCTCGATCTGCTCCTGGTAGCCGCTGGCGAGGTAGGCCCGCATCGGGTCCGCGGGGAGGCCCCGCTCCTCGCGCCAGGCGGCGAGGTCGCGCCGTACGTCGGTGTAGAACGCGTCCATGAAGATCTCGTTGGCCAGCAGGACGTCGCCGTCCTCCTGGGCCTGCGTCAGCGCGTCGCGGTCGACGAGCAGCGCCCGCGCGGTCATCTCCTGCACGTTGAGCACCGAGCGGATCTGACCGGGGATCTTCTTCTCGATGTTGTGGCACTGGTCGAGCATGTAGGCCACGTCGCTGTCCGGGCCGAACGCGCCGCCGCGCACGCACTCGAAGAGGATCCGGAACAGCTGGTACGGGTCGGCCGCCCCGACGATCAGGTCGTCGTCGGCGTAGAAGCGGCTGTTGAAGTCGAAGGAGCCGAGCTTCCCGAGCCGGAGCAGCTGGGCGACGATGAACTCGATGTTGGTGCCGGGCGCGTGGTGGCCGGTGTCGAGGCAGACCACGGCCCGCTCGCCGAGCGCGCTGACGTGGGCGTACGCCGTACCCCAGTCGGGCACGTCGGTGTGGTAGAACGCCGGCTCGAAGAACTTGTACTCGAGCACCAGCCGCTGCGTCGTCGCCGAGCAGCCAGTCGCTCGTAGATCGTGGCCAGGCTCTCGGCCAGCCGGTCCTGGCGGCCCGCGCATGTCGGCCTGGCCCGGGTAGTTCGACCCCTCGGCCAGCCAGATCTTGAGGTCGCGCGACCCGGTCGCGTGCCATGACGTCGATGCACTCGAAGTGGTGGTCGATCGCCTTCTGCCGGACCTTGGCGTCGGTGTGGGTGAGCGCGCCGAGCTTGTAGTCGTCGTCCTGGAAGGTGTTGGAGTTGATCGTGCCGAGCGCGACGCCCTGCTCCTCGGCGTACGCGCGCAGCGCGGCGAAGTCGTCGACCAGGTCCCACGGGATGTGCAGCGCCACGCTCGGCGCCAGGCCGGTGAACCGGTGCACGGTCGCCGCGTCGGCGATCTTCTCCTCGACCGTGCGCGGGGTGCCCGGGGTGCCGAAGACCTTGAACCGGGTGCCGGAGTTGCCGTAGGCCCACGACGGGACCTCGATGCGCCTGGCCCTCCAGCAGCGGGGCGATCTGCTCGAACGTCGTCATCTCACTCGTCTCGTGTCGTCCGGTGCGGAGCTGGTCGCTGTGGTGGTTCATGGGAGGTGGAAGACCTCCTCGAGGACGAGGAACCCCTCGTCGGGCGCCCGCCCGTCGAGCTCCTCGAAGAACTTCGAGCCATCTCGGCCTGCCAGCGGCCGTTCACCTCGGTGCGGGCCATGCCCGCCTGGGCCGCCTCGAGCGATGGCGTCTCGAAGTAGCCGATCAGCAGCCCGTCGTCCCTGACGAAGAGCGAGTAGTTGTGCCAGCCGGTCTCGTGCAGCGCGGCCAGCATGTCGGGCCAGACGTGCGCGTGGCGTTCCTTGTACTCCGCCAGCCGGTCGGGCTTGACCTGGAGCTGGAAGCACACGCGCACGTCTGGTCCTCGGTTCGGCTGACGACTCAGAAGTCGTAGTCGTCGATGTTGTCGGCGTTGAAGACCGTCGGGTCACCGAGCAGCACGACGCCGTCGTCGCCGACGGTGAACGAGCCGAGCTTGCCCGCGTCGAAGGTGTCGCCCGAGTCGCCCTTGATGTCGCCGTCGACCAGCGCCTTGGCGGTGAAGGCCGCCAGGTAGCCGAGGTCCTCGACGTCCCAGAGCGCGAAGGCGTCGATGGTGCCGTCCTTGACGTAGTCGCGGAGCTCGTTGGGGAACCCGAGCCCGGTCAGCTTGACCTGGCCCTTGACCGCCGAGTCGGACAGGTACCGCGCCGCCGCCGCGATCCCGACCGTGGTCGGCGAGATGATGCCCTTGAGGTCGGGGTGGTTCTGGAGCAGCGCCGCGGTCTGGTCGAACGACTTCTGGTCGTCGTCGTCGCCGTACACCGTGTCCACGAGCTTGATGTTCGGGTGGTTCGCCTCGAGGTCCGCCTTCATCATGTCGATCCAGGCGTTCTGGTTGGTGGCGTTGGCCGTGGCCGAGAGGATCGCGATCTCGCCCTCGTCACCGATCTGCTCGGCGATCATGTCGACCTGGGTCTTCGCGATGCCCTCGCTGGTGGCCTGGCTGATGTAGAGGTCGCGGCAGTCCGGGTTGGTGTCGGAGTCGAAGGTCACGACCTTGGTGCCGGCGTCGCGCGCCTCCTGGATGGAGTCGCAGAGCGCATCCGGGTCGTTGGCCGAGATCACCAGCGCGTTCACGCCCTGCTGCGCGGCGGTGTTGATGTACTGCACCTGCGCGTCGGGAGTGGCCTCCTGCGGCCCCACCTGGTCGAAGGTGCCACCGAACTCCTTGACGGCCGCCTCGCCGCCGCGCGCGGTGACGTCGAAGTAGGGGTTGCCGAGGTTCTTCGGCAGGAAGGTGACGGAGGTCTTGTCGCCGCCGCCGCCTCCGTCCGCTCCGCCGCTGTCGCCGTCGTCACCACATGCGGTGAGGACCATCGCGCCGCTGAGCACCAGGGCCGCCAGGGCGGAGGCCCTCCTTGAGTGGAACTTCATGTTCACCTTCCTTGGGTTCCCACGCCGCCCGGCGCGGATCGGGGGCTCGCGCCCCTGGGGTTACGCCTGGCTCTGAGACCCGAGGCCCAGGCCAGGACACTTGTGGAGACGACGGACGCCACGAGGAGCAGCCCGATGACGATGTTGGTGATGTTGACCGTGATGCCCTCCAGCCGCATCGCGCTGGAGAGGACGCCGATGAGGAGGACGCCCGCGACGACGCCGTGCAGCGCCCCGCGGCCGCCGAAGATCGAGACGCCGCCGAGCAGCACGGCCGCGATGACCTGCAGCTCGAGCCCGGTCGCGTTGTCGCCGCGCGCGGTGCCGAAGCGGAGCGTGAAGTAGACGCCGGCGAACGCCGAGACCGCGCCGGCCAGCACGAACAGCCAGAACTTGGTGCGCTCGACGTTGACGCCGGTGAAGTGCGCGGCCTCGGCGTTGAGGCCGATCTCGTAGATCCCGCGGCCGAACGACGAGAAGTGCAGCAGCAGCACGAAGAGGACCAGCAGGACGAGGAACGGGCAGCAGGATCATCGGGTAGCTGGAGCCCTCCCAGATCCGCTCCTTGGCGAGGTCGGTCCACCGCTCCGGGAAGTCGGTGACGGCCTTGGTGCCGAGCAGGCCGACCGCGATCCCGCGGTAGAGCGCGAGGGTGCCGATGGTGACCGCGAGCGACGGGAGACCGACGTAGGCGACCAGGAAGCCGTTGAAGGCGCCGGCCACCGCACCGATCGCGATGGCGAGCAGGGCGGCCACGGGGATGGAGAGCCCCGCGTCCTGGTGGAGGATCCCGACCAGCACGCTGGACAGCCCCACCACGCTCGCCACCGACAGGTCGATCTCGCCGGTGATGATGACCAGCGTCATCGGGAGCGCGATGAGCAGGATCGGTGCCGTGTCGAGGAACAGGTAGTACAGCGTCAGCGGGCCGTCGAAGTTCGCGACGTTCTCGTTGGAGTAGACGAACACCGCGACCAGCAGGGCGATGACCGCGAACTCGCGGGTCAGCAGCACCCGGCGCCACCAGGGCTGCGCGTAGCGCGCGGTAGGTGCGAGCCGGCGCCTGGGGCGGGGTCGACGTGGTGGCGCTCATGGCTGGTCCCTCGCTTCCACGAGCTTGCGTTCCTGTCGTGCGGACAGGACCCGGTCGAGCACGACCGCGCTGATGATCAGCGCGCCGACGACGGCTCGCTGCCAGAAGTCCGGGATGCCGAGGACCGGCAGCGCGCGGTTGATCGTGACCAGCAGGACCGCGCCGATGGCGGCGCCCCACACGGTGCCGCTGCCGCCGAAGATCGCCACGCCACCGATGACGACGGCGGCCACGGCCTGCAGCTCGAGGCCGGTCCCGGCCCCGGAGCTCACCGTGCCGTAGCGGGCGGCGAAGATCACGCCGGTCAGGCCGGCGATCGCACCGCTGAGGACGAAGGCCGCGATCACCCGGCGCCGGACCGGCAGGCCGTAGAGGACCGCGGCGTCGGGGTCGGAGCCGATCGCGTAGAGCTCGCGGCCGCCGCGGTGGGAGTGCAGGTAGTAGCCGACCGCGACCAGCACCACCACGGCGACGATCGTCAGGACCGGGATGCTGAGCACGGACCGGGTGCCGAGCCGGAGGAACTCCCGCGGCATGTCGCCGGCGTTGATCCGGTCGCTGCCGGCCCAGCTGAGGACGATGCCGCGGTAGATGTAGAGCGTCCCGAGGGTGATCACCAGGGCCGGGACCTGCGCGATGGCGACCAGCAGGCCGTTGACGGCCCCGAGCACCGCGCCGGCCAGCACCCCCGCCAGGACCACGGCGACGATCGGCAGCCCGGGGTGGTCGATGAACAGCCGCCCGGTCAGGTAGGCCGTCAGCCCGAGGATCGAGCTGACGGACAGGTCGACGTTGCGGGTGATGATCACGACCGTCTGGCCGACGGCCAGCAGCACCAGGATGGACGGTGACAGCAGCAGGTCGCGCCAGCTGTCGCCGCCGAACAGGAAGCCGGGGCGCTTGATCGTGGTCACGACGACCACGCCGACCAGCACGCTGAAGACCGCCATCTCCCGCGAGCGCAGCAGTCCGCCGATCACCCGCCGAGCGGGGCTGACGGTGCTCGGCTCGACGAGCAGGGTGTCGCTCATGGCTTTTCGGGGTCCCCGCGGAAGCGCGAGCGCCGCGAGAGATTTCGTGGGGTGTTCATGCCACCGCTCCCTGGTCGCGGTGGGTCGCGGCGTACATGACGTTCTCGGCGGTGGCGTCGGCGCGGTCGATGTCCGCGGTGATCTGGCCCTCGGAGACGACCAGGACGCGGTCGGCCATGCCGAGCACCTCGGGCAGCTCGGAGGAGATCATCAGCACCGCGAGGCCGTCGCCGGCCAGGTCCGAGAGCAGCCGGTGCACCTCGGCCTTGGTGCCGACGTCGATGCCGCGGGTCGGCTCGTCGATGATCAGCAGCTTCGGCTCGGGTGGCCAGCCACTTGGCCAGCACCACCTTCTGCTGGTTGCCGCCGCTCATCGTGGTGGCCGCCATGTCGAGGGCGCTCGTCTTGACCTCGAGCCTGGCTCGCCCACGGCGCCGCGGCCCGGTTCTCGGCACCCGTCGTGAGCAGCCCGAACCGGGTCAGCCCCTCGCGGATCACCCCGGCGACGTTGCGCGCGACCGAGCTCTCGGTGACCAGGCCCTGCTTGCGACGGTCCTCCGGGACGAACGCCATGCCGGCCCGGATGGCCGCGCGGGGGTTGTGCGGCGGGATCGTGCGGCCCGACAGCCGCACGCTGCCGGCGTCGTAGGAGTCGACGCCGAAGACGGCCCGCGCGATCTCGCTGCGCCCGGCGCCGACCAGACCGGCGAGCGCCGACGATCTCGCCGGCGCGGACCGTGAAGCTGACGTCGTGGAAGGTGCCGGCGGACTCGAGCCCGTCCACCTCGAGGACCACCTCGCCGATCTCGGCCGGGGTCTTCGGGAACAGGTCGCCGACCTCGCGACCGACCATGCGGGAGACCAGCTGGTCGACGGTGGTCTCCGCGATCGGCTGGGTGGAGACGTACTCGCCGTCGCGCATCACGGTGACCGTGTCGCAGAGCGCGAAGACCTCGTCGAAGCGGTGCGAGATGAAGACCAGGCCGCGGCCCTCGTCGCGCAGGCTGCGGGCGACCGCGAAGAGCCGCTCGACCTCGACGCCGCTCAGGGCCGCGGTCGGCTCGTCCATGATGAGGAGGCTCGCGTCGAGCGAGATGGCCTTGGCGATCTCGATGATCTGCTGGTCGGCGATCGAGAGACCGCGGGCCGGGCGGCGCGGGTCGAGGTCGACGCCGAGGCGCTCGAAGAGGCGCCGTCGCCTCGGCGTACATCGCGGCCCGGTCGATCCGGCGCCCGCTGCGCAGCGGCTGGCGGCCCATGAAGATGTTCTCGGTGACCGAGAGGTCCGGGAAGAGCGTCGGCTCCTGGTAGATCACCGCGATGCCCGCGGCCTTGGACTCGGCGGTCGAGCCGAAGTCGACGTCCTCGCCCCGGAAGCGCAGCGTGCCCGCGTCGCGGCGGTGCACGCCGGCGACGATCTTGACCAGCGTCGACTTGCCGGCGCCGTTCTCGCCGACCAGCGCGTGGATCGAGCCGGGCTCCACCCGGAGCGTGCCGGAGCGCAGGGCGCGGACCGCGCCGAACGACTTCTGCACGTCCTCGAGCTCGAGCAGCGGGCTGCTCGGCGTCGGATTGAAAGGTTTCATTCATCGGCCCGGACAGTAGGTGACGGCAGTCACACGTGGCAAGGGTGTGAGCGGAAAAAGTCGCTAGAGTGACGCCCGGCAACGTTTCAAAGGGAGGGCTCGTGGTCGTGGCTCGCAGCGCGCTCGGTCAAGGACGTCGCCGCGCGCGCCGGCGTCTCCCTCGGCACGGTCTCCAACGTGCTGAACCGGCCCGACCGGGTCAGCGCCGCCGACCCGCGCCCGGGTGGAGCAGGCGATGGCCGAGCTCGGCTTCGTGCGCAACGAGTCGGCCCGCCAGCTGCGCGCCGGGCACCAGCCGGACCCTCGCCTACGTGATGCTCGACGCGAGCAACCCGTTCTTCACCGACGTCGCCCAGGGCATGGAGGCCGCCGCCGAGGCGGTCGACCTCTCCCTGCTGCTCTGCAACAGCGGCCAGCGCGAGGAGCGTGAGCAGCAGCACCTGCACCTGCTCCAGCAGCAGCGGGTCCAGGGCATCCTGGTCACCCCGGTCGACCCGGAGTCGACCGACCCTCGACGAGATCCGCGCGGCGCGGTACGCCGGTCGTCATCGTCGACCGGACCCGCAACGACTCGACGTTCTGCTCGGTCGCCGTCGACGACCTGCTCGGCGGCCGGCTCGCGGTCGAGCACCTCGTCGACCGCGGCCACGAGCGGATCGCGTTCGTCGGCGGCCCGATGGCGCTCGGCCAGGTCCGCGACCGGCTCGAGGGCGCGCGCGCGGCATGGGCGGCCGCCGGCCGGCCGGCCTCCGACGACCTGACCGTGATCACCACGGCGTCGCTCGACGTGGCCGCCGGTCGCGAGGCCGGGGCGCGGCTGGCCGGGCTGCCGTCCGTCACGCCGCCCCACCGCGGCGTTCTGCGCCAACGACCTCACCGCGCTCGGCCTGCTCCAGCACGCGATCGGCAACGGCACCCGGGTGCCCGAGGACCTGGCGATCGTCGGCTACGACGACATCGAGTTCGCGGCCGCCGCCGCCGTACCGCTCTCCTCGGTGCGTCAGCCCCGCCACGAGCTCGGCCGGGCCGCGGCCGAGCTGGCCCTCGACGAGGCCCAGAACCCCGCCCACCACCACCGGCAGATCCTGTTCACCCCCGAGCTGGTGGCGCGGGAGTCGACGCGCTGAGCCCGACATGCAGCACGGGCTGCCGGTCCCGCGAGGGACCGACAGCCCGTGGCTGCTGCTAGGTGGTGCTGAGGGTCACCTTGGTGACGGTGACCTTGACGCTTCTTGCTCTTGCCCTTGGCGGTGTAGTCGTCGCCCTTGTAGGTCACGATCAGCTTGTGCTTGCCGACCGTGAGGCCCTTGACCTTGATCTTGAACTTGCCGTTCTTGCAGCTTGCCCTTGCCGACCTGTCTTCTTGCCGTCCTTGACGATGAGCTTGCCGGTCGCGGCCGGGCCGCCGGTCTTGACGTAGTCGTTGGTGACCTTGCCCTTGACGGTGACGACCGTGCCGTCCTTGACCGACTTGGGGGCCTTGGCCTTGACCGTCCGACGCCTGCTTGGTCAGCGTGATGGTGCCGATCGTGCGTCGGCGCCGCGGTGGTGCAGGGGGCCGTGGCGACCGTGCCGCCGCTGGCGTTGGTGGCCAGCAGGGTGAACGTCTTCGGCATGGTCACCGTGTAGGTGCCGGCCTTGGGCAGCGGAACGCCGCGTTGGCGCCCTTGCCCGCGAACGTCGTGTTGGTGGCCGTCGCTGGTCGGCGGGCCGTGTCCAGACGACCGGCGCCTTGGCGACGGTGTCGCCGAAGGCGGTGCCGAAGTCGTCGGACTTGGCGCCGGTGACGCCCGACGCCCGCGAGAGCCGGCGGCCGTGGCGTTGGCGATGGTGAGGGTCGACTTGAAGCGAAGCAGACCGGCCGGGACCGGGAAGCCGGCCGGCGCGGTGCTCGGCAGCAGCGCGATGTCGACCGTGACCGGCGGCCGGGAAGTCGGGCCGAGCGGGGTGATGCAGGTGTAGGTGGTGCTGACCGGGGCGGCCGAGGCCGACGTGCCGGTGACGCCGACGAGGCCGGCGGTCGCCAGCGCAGCGGTGACGCCGCCCACGGCGACTCGCGAGGTGAGACGGGCGAACTTCATGAGGTCATGCCTTTCTGTGATGACGAGGTGTTCCATCGCGGTCACCACTCCCTGACCGCGATCGCGGTGACGTTACCCGCCGGAAACAACAGGTGTCGACCCCGCGGCATACCAACCATCACCAGCGGCTGCTTCCGCGGTCTCCGGCGGACCGGCGTCGCCCTACGTGGCGGCATGGTCGAGGTGGCGTGGACGCGCAGATGATCACGCCCGCCGTCGACCTGGTCGCGCCGGTCTTCCGCCGCGACGGTCGACGCTCGACGCCGGTCACGGCGCGGTCGCGTCCGCGGTCCTGCACGTCTCCAGCCTCGGCGTGCACGAGTGCTCGCTCGACGGCGTACCGGTCTCGCCCGAGGTCCTCTCCCCCGGCTGGTCGGCGTACGAGTGGCGGCTGCGGTACCGCTCGCACGACGTCACCGCTCTGCTGCGCGACGGCTCGGTGCTGACCGTGGCGCTCGGCAACGGCTGGTGGCGCGGGCGGCTCGGCTTCCTCGGCGGGCGCGCGCTGTACGGCGACCGGCTCGGGCTGATCGCCCAGCTGTCGATGCGTCTTCGAGGACGGGCACGAGCAGGTGGTCGGCACCGACGCGACGTGGACGGCCGGCCCGTCGGACACGATCGCCGACGACCTCTACGACGGACAGACCATCGACGCGCGGCGGCGCGACCCCGACTGGGACGACCAGTCCCTGGCCGCGGTGCCGATGGAGTTCGACACCTCGGTGCTGGTCCCGGCGATCGGGCCGCCCGTCGTGCGGCACGAGACGCGGCGGCCGGAGCGGATCTGGACCTCGCCGTCCGGGCGCGACGCTCGTCGACTTCGGGCAGAACCTGGTCGGCTGGCTGCGGTTCACGGTGCGGGGGCCGCGCGGGGCGGAGATCCGGATCCGGCACGCCGAGGTGCTCGAGGACGGCGAGCTCGGCGTCGCGGCCGCTGCGCGACGCCCAGGCGACCGACCGGTTCGTCCTCAGCGGCGGCGAGGACTCCTTCGAGCCGACGTTCACCTTCCACGGGTTCCGGTACGCCGAGGTGACCGGCTGGCCGCGCTCGACCCCGACGTCGCTCGAGGCCGTCGTCGTCCACTCCGACCTGCGCGCGGACCGGCACCTTCGAGTGCTCCGACCCGCTGCTCACCCAGCTGCACCGCAACGTCGTCTGGGGCCTGCGCGGGAACTTCCTCGACGTACCGACCGACTGCCCGCAGCGCAACGAGCGGCTCGGCTGGACCGGCGACCTCGCCGTGTTCGCGCCGTCGGCGGCCTACCTCTACGACGTGTCGGCCTTCCTCGAGGACTGGCTGGTCGACCTCGACCTGGAGCAGCGGCACGCGGACGGGCTGGTGCCGTTCGTGGTGCCCGACGTGCTCAAGCGGATGCCGCCCCCGCCCGGGCTGCCGCCGGTGGACACCGCGGCGGTCTGGAGCGACGCGGCGGTGTGGGTGCCGTGGGCGCTCTACGAGGCGTACGGCGACCCTGCGGTGCTCGAGCGGCAGTACGACTCGATGTGCGCGCACGTGCGCCGGGTGGCGCGCAAGCTGTCGCCCGCCGGGCGTGTGGGACGAGGGCTTCCAGTTCGGCGACTGGCTCGACCCGGACGCGCCGCCGGACCAGCCGTGGCGCGCCAAGGCCGACCCCGGCGTGGTCGCGACCGCCTGCCTGTACCGCTCGGCCCGGATCCTCGCCGAGGTGGCCGCCCTGCTCGGGCGCGACGGCGACGCCTCCGAGTTCAGCCGGCTCGCCGACCGGACCCGGGCGGCCTTCAACGCCGAGTACGTCGCCGCCGACGGCACCGTGCGCTCGGACTGCACGACGGCGTACACGCTGGCGATCGTCTTCGACCTGCTCGCCCCCGCGCTCGAGGCGCTGGCCGGCGACCGGCTGGCCGAGCTGGTCGCCAAGAGCGGCCACCGGATCTCGACCGGGCTTCGCCGGGACGCCGTACGTCTGCGAGGCGCTGGCCCGCACCGGCCACCTCGACGACGCCTACGCGCTGCTGCAGCAGCGGGAGTGCCCGTCGTGGCTCTACCCGGTGACGATGGGCGCGACCACGGTCTGGGAGCGCTGGGACTCGATGCTGCCCGACGGCTCGATCAACCCGGGCGAGATGACGTCGTTCAACCACTACGCGCTGGGCGCGGTCGCGGACTGGATGCACCGCACCGTGGCCGGCATCGCGCCGCTGGAGCCGGGGTACGGGCAGGTGCTGCTTCGCCCCCCGGCCCGGCGGCGACCTCACCTGGGCGGCGGCGTCGCTCGAGACCCGGCACGGGCGGGTGGCGATCCGCTGGTCGCTGCGCCGACGACGTGCTGACCGTCGAGACGACGCTGCCGCCGGCGTGACCGGCGTGCTGTCGCTGCCGGACGGGTCGGGACGCGAGCTCGGGCCAGGCACGGCGGTCACCACCTGCTGACGCCTCTCAGCTCCAGGCGTCGACGGCGCGCTGCAGGTTGACCGTGATCGCGGTGGCCGCCAGGTGCGGACCGGCCTCGTCGGGAGTGCGGGCCAGCAGCTCGCGCACCCGTCCGACAGCGACCCGCGCCTGCTCCGACTCCTGGGCAGCGCCCGGCTCGGAGTCCCTCAGCAGCTCGGCCACCGCGGTCATCGCCTGCGCCAGCCCGGCTCGGAGCCGGGCGCTGTGGGCATCGTCCGCGTGCACGCTCGTCCGCTCGTCGCCCACCAGCTCGACGACGTCGTCGACGCAGTCGCTCAGCCTGACCAGCGCGTGCGCGAGCCGGAACTGGCGCTCCGCCTCGTGGGCCCACCGGGTCGAGCGCCAGTTCGCTCGCTGGCCCTCGCGGACCTGGCTGATCAGGTCGTCGACGTGCCGGGAGTGGCGCACGAGTGCGCGCGAGCGCTCCTCCCACTGCTCGGTGGTCAGCCAGGCCTCGGCGGCCAGCCCGTCCGCGAGGTCCTCGAGCTGGTCGGCCACGTCGCCGCGGAGCCGCTCGGCCGCGCGCGCCGCCGGGGTGATCGGGACCTGGGGCAGTGCCATGTTGACGAGGACCGCCACCAGCGCGCCGAAGGCGAGCAGGCCGGCGTACGCGGCGACGTAGTCCAACGGGTGCTCGCTGCCCAGCACCAGGGCGAAGAGGGCAGCCGTCGGCACCCACCCACCCATCGCGCCCAGCGGTTCGGCGCCGGCGAGGAGCGTGGCGATCAGGACGGCCAGCCCGATCGCCGCCGGAGCGGGCAGGGACAGCAGCTGCACACCCAGCGAGACGGCGCCGCCGAGGCACACCGCGGCCGCCGCCTGCCACGACGCCCGCACCGAGTCGACCACGGTCGTCGACATCGCGACGACCGCGCCGAGCGGTGCGTAGTACGGGTACTCGTGGAGGAAGCCGCCGAACGGCTGGACGCACAGCCAGGCGAGCGCCGCCGCCACCGCGGTCTTCGCCGCCAGCAGCCCGCGCGGGTGCCGCCACATCACGTCGCGGAGGCGTTGCCTTCCGCTCTTGTCCACGAGGAACTCGTACCCGGAAGCACCGCGCGACCAGCCTCCGTCGACGACCAGGTTGGCGCCGGTGACGTACGACGCGGCGTCGCTGGCCAGGAAGAGCGCGCAGCGGGCGACCTCCTCGGGCTGGCCGACCCGGCCGAGCGGGATGGCGCCGGCGATCCGGCGCATCGGGTGGTCGTCGGCGAGCAGGTCCTGCCGGGTGGCGGGGGTCTCGATCATGCCGGGGCTGACGCAGTTGACCCGGATGCCGTGCGGGGCGCCCTCGGCGGCCAGCTGCTTCGTGAGCGCGATGACGCCGCCCTTGGTCACGGTGTGCGCGACCCGGGTGTTGGTCATCGAGCCGGTGAGCCCGGCGGTGGAGCCGACCAGGACCACGCTGCCGCCGGTCGCCTTGAGGTGCGGCCACGCGTGCTTGACCGGGAAGAACACGACGTCGAGCTCGTGGCGCAGGACGAAGTCCCACTCCTGCTTCGATGGTCTCCTCCAGCGGCGAGAAGCGGGTGGCCCCGGCGTTGGCGTAGAGCACGTCGATCCGGCCGTGCTCCTCCGCGGCCGCGTCGACCCAGCGCGCGGACGGCGTCCTCGTCGGTCAGGTCGACCCGTGCTACGCCGGGTGCGTCCTTGACGTCGCAGCCGACGACGGTGGCCCCGGCGTCGGCGAACAGCCCGGCCGCGGCGGCGCCCTGGCCGCCCGCCGTACCGGTGATGAGGACGACCTTGCCGTCCAGCGCGACCTCATCGGCCGGCCAGCGTGTCCTCGACCCAGTCGGCGACGAACGCGTTGATGTGCGGCATGTGGTCGAGGCCGACGTGCTCGGCGGCGCCCTCCTCGACGGTGAAGATCCGCAGCTCCCGCTTGGGCGAGTTGACCGCCTGGTCGTAGGACTGGTGGGCGTACTCCACCGGGATCTGGCGGTCGTTCGCGCCGTGGGCGATGAGGAACGGGACGGTGATCTGGTCGACCACGCCGTTGAGGTTGACGCCCTCGGCGTACTCGATGAACTTCTCGACGTCGTCGAAGCCCCACACCCACAGGACGTGCTCCCAGTAGTGCGGGACCGGGTTCTCGCCCTCGCGCTGGAGCCGCCGCTTCTGCACCTCGCCCCAGTTGTGGTTGGCGCCCCAGACGGCGACGAACTTGAGCCGCTTCTCGAACGCCGCGGCCCGCGGGCAGTAGTAGCCGCCCAGCGACCAGCCGGCCAGGCCGATCCGGTCGGCGTCCACGTCGGGGCGCGTCTCGAGGTAGTCGACGCAGGCCGTCGCCCAGGTCCTCGGTCTCGATCCGGGCCTTGAGGTCCTGGAAGCGCAGCGCCTCGCCCGACCCCGGGCAGTCGACCATCAGCACCGAGACTCCCGCGCTCGCGCATCTCCTGCGGCCAGCCGGAGGTGTACATGTGCTCCTTGGTCGAGTCCAGCCCGTTCCACATGATCACGCAGGGCACCGGCTCGCCGTCCCGGCTCGCGTCGGAGAAGTACGCCGGCAACGTGGTGTCCTCGAACGGCACCTCGACCCGGCGTGGTCGCCGGGTCGGCGATCTCGAAGACCTTGGCGAAGGCGTCGAGCGCCTGCTGGTAGAACGCCCGGCGGCCCGGGTCGGCGTTGCTGAGCATCCGCTCGGCCTGGCAGACGTAGAGGCCCGAGCGGTACCACTGCTGGCCGGCCGTGCGCAGGTGGCCGGCCGCCTCGGAGGCGCGGGCCTGGTCGGCGAGCTGGTCGGCCACGGCCTTCCACGACTGCATGAAGATCGTGCTGCCCGAGTCGACGTCCGCCGCCTCGCGGGCCGGGCGGCAGGCCCGGTCCACCTCGTCGATGGCGCCGCCGTTGTTGAGCGTGGCGCACACCCCGAGGTTCCAGACGTACTTGGGCCCGGTGAAGTACTCGAACATGCCGCCGACTGTGCCGGTCGCTCCGCGCGCGCGGAAGCGCGACGTCGTGATGGCGACCATCGTCGTCGGCGATGCCCGCTGCCGCTCGCGCGAAGTCCCTACCGTCGCGCCATGGACATCACGGTCGAGCACGACGACCTCGGCACCCACTTCGACTGGGAGCTCGACGGCGTCACGCCGCGGATGGTCGACTGGAACTGGTCAGAACATGGAGAAGGGCTTCGTGCTCTGGCACCCCGAGCAGCACGAGTCGCTCGAGTGGCCGGTCCCGCCGCGGCACGGCGACCCGCTGGGCGCGGTCCACAACGCGCCGCAGCAGCGGCATCGGCCGGCGCAAGCCGGAGGACGCGGAGGCGGGCCGGGTCTGGGCGGCGCACGCCGCCGAGGAGATCGCCAACTGGGAGGTCTTCCTGCCCACGCTCTACCGGCTGTGGCGGGTGGTGCCCGAGGGACCGCGCAACCCGTACGCCGACCTGGGCGTCAAGGGAACCGGGCGCGCGGCGAGGTACCGGTCGATCTCGCGATGATGGGTACCGGTTCACATAGACCTGTCATGCTGACCGCACGCTGTCGGACGGGGGCTGACGGCACCTGACCGCCCGGACCCCGGAGGCCCCGTGACGATCACCCAACCGACCACCCAGCCCGGCCGGCCGTCCTACGCAGGACACCTCAGTCCCGAGGACGTCGAGGCGATCGGCCGCGAGCTCGACGAGCTGCGGGAGCAGGTGCTCGCGAGTCGCGGCGCCCGCGACGCGGCGTACATCCGCCGGGTGATCGCCGTGCAGCGCGGACTCGAGCTGGGTGGCCGCGCGGTCCTGCTGGTCGGTCGCTCCCGGACCGCGTGGGTGGTGGGCACCACCAGCCTGTCGCTGGCCAAGATCCTCGAGAACATGGAGATCGGCCACAACGTGCTCCACGGCCAGTGGGACTGGATGCGCGACCCGAAGATCCAGTCGTCCAACTGGGACTGGGACCACTCCTCGCCGCCCGAGCAGTGGAAGCGCGCCCACAACGAGGTCCACCACAAGTACACGAACATCGTCGGCAAGGACAACGACCTCGGCTACGGCATCATGCGCGTGGCCGAGGAGCAGCCGTGGCAGCCCCGCCACCTCGTCCAGCCGCTGTGGAACCTCATCACCGCGTGCATCTTCGAGTGGGGCATCACGATGTACGACGCCGACCTCGGCGACGCGATCCGCGGCAAGCGCGGGATGCCTCCGGAGACCAGGCGCCGGATGCGCCAGGCGCTGCGCAAGGCCGGTCACCAGGTCACCAAGGACTACGTCGTCCACCCGGCCCTCTCCGGGAGCGGGTGGCGCCGCACCCTGGCCGCCAACGCCGTGGCCAACCTGGTCCGCAACGTGTGGTCGCACTCGGTGATCATGTGCGGCCACTTCCCCGAGGGCGTCGAGACCTTCGAGCTCGAGGAGCTCGACGAGAACGAGACCCGCGGCGAGTGGTACGTGCGGCAGATGCTCGGCTCGGCCGACATCTCGGGCAGCCGGTTCATGCACCTGATGACCGGCAACCTCTCCCACCAGATCGAGCACCACTGCTTCCCCGACCTGCCCAGCAACCGGTACGGCGAGATCGCGCCGCAGGTCGAGGACCTCTTCCAGCGCTACGGCCTCAGCTACAACGCCCGCCCGCTGGTCCCCCAGGTCGCCTCCGCGTGGCACCGCGTCTTCCGGCTCTCGCTGCCCAACGGCTGGCTCGAGGAGACCAACCGCCGCAACCTCGGCAGCCAGCTGAAGAAGCTGGCCCGGATGACCAGGCGCGGCGCCACCCCCACGACCTGATGCGAGGTATCCGCACGGGCTGCTTCCGCCGTGCGGCGTGCAGCGATTCCATGGCCGGGTGACCGAGCGCACCTTTCCCGACGGATTCCTCTGGGGCGTGGCCGGAGCCGGCCACCAGACCGAGGGCGACAACAGCCGCAGCGACACCTGGTTCGCGGAGCTGGTGACACCGAGCGTCTTCGCTGAGCCGTCCGGCCAGGCCTGCAACAGCTACGTGCTGTGGCGCGAGGACGTCGCGCTGGCCGAGTCGATGGGGCTCGACGCCTACCGCTTCTCGGTCGAGTGGGCGCGGGTCGAGCCCGAGGAGGGCGTCTTCGACGAGCGCGAGCTCGACCACTACGAGGCGATCGTCGACGAGTGCCACGCCCGGGGGCTGGCGCCGCTGGTGACGTACAACCACTTCACCTCGCCGCACTGGTTCGCCGCCCGCGCCAGCTGGCTCGACCCGGAGGCGCCGGAGCTGTTCGCGCGCTTCTGCACGAAGGTCACCGAGCGGTTCGGCGACCGGATCGCGTACGCCGTGACGATGAACGAGCCCAACCTGACCCGGCTGCTCAGCTGGCTCGACCTGCCCGACTTCGTCCGGCAGGTCGAGCGCGCCACCCTGGAGGCCGCGAGCGAGAAGGCGGGCGTGGAGCGGTACCGCCTGTCCAACGTGATGCTCCCGGAGGAGATGGACTCGTTCGCCGACGGCATGACGGCCGGCCACGTCGCGGCGCGGGCGGCGATCAAGGCCGTGCGGCCCGACCTGCCGGTCGGGCTGAGCCTCGCGATCGTGGACGACGTCGTCGACGGGGACGACCCGAGTGTCCGCGACCGCAAGCGGGCCGAGGTCTACGAGCGCTGGCTCGAGCTGGCACGGGGCGACGACTTCGTCGGCGTGCAGAACTACGAGCGCGTCCCGTACGACGGCCACGGCGCAGTGCCGCCGCCCGAGGGCGCCGAGGTCAACCAGATGGGCTCGGTCATCGAGCCGCTGTCGCTCGGCGGGGCGGTGCGCTACGCGTACGAGGCCACCGGCGTGCCGGTCCTCGTGACCGAGCACGGCATGAGCACGGCGGACGACCGGCAGCGCGCGGCGTTCATCGAGCCGTCACTGGCCGGGCTCCTCGACGTGATGGCGGACGGCGTCCCGGTCGTCGGCTACTGCCACTGGACGCTGCTCGACAACTTCGAGTGGGTCTTCGGCTACGGCCACCAGCTCGGCCTGCACGAGGTCGACCGCGAGACCTTCGAGCGCACGCCCAAGCCGAGCGCCGGGGTGTACGCCGCGATCGCGAAGGCCCGCGCCGTCCGCGGATGAGCACGACGCCGGCCCGGCCGCTGCACCAGGCGGGGTCATGACCCCCGGTCGGTGAGCTTCGTCAGGTCGCGCTCGGCGTAGTCGCGGTGCCGCCACTCCTCGTTGACCTGCGCCTCGAGGCAGCGGCGGACCGGCCAGAGCCCCGCCTTCGGGTGCCCCGCACCGACCGCACGCACCTCCTCGTCGAGCCGGGCGTCGGTGAGCTCCACCATCACCGCGTCCACGACCGCCGTCCGCTCGGCCCGCAGCGCGAGCACCTCGTCGAACGACGCCCGCACGTCCGCGTCGTCGAGCCCCCCGACCCGCGTCATCCCCGTCGGCGGCAGGTCCAGGTGGTGCCACGGCTCCCGCTCCCCCAGGACCCCGCGGCGTACCCACGAGTCGGTGACGAACAGCAGGTGCCGCAACGTCTGCACGAGCGACCACTCGCCGTCGACCCGCTCGTGGAGCAGCTCCTCGGGGAGCGTGCGCGCCCGCGCGATCGTCTCCGCCCACCGCTGCTGCGCGTCCGCCCAGACCGCGCGGAACCCGTCGGCGTCCTCGGGCTGCAGGCGGGCCATGCGGCCATCGTGGCGTCAGGCGGTGAACGCCGCCAGCATCCCGACGTACTTCGCGACGTCGGTCAGCTCTCCCTCGTGGATCGGCAGGACGGTCTCGGGCTGCACGGCCTTCACGAAGTCGACGGCCTCGGCCAGCTTGAGCCAGGGTCCGTCGATGGGGACGGCGAGGGTCTGGACGGGCATCGGTGGTACGACGAACGAGTCACCGGGGTGGAACAGCGCGCCGTCGTCGAGGGCGTAGGCGAGGTTGGGGCAGTCCGGGACGTCGCCGTACACCGGGGCATGGGTGCCGCCGTGGACCGTGACCGAGACGGCACCGAGGGCGAACGTGTCGCCGGGGCGGGTGACGCGGGCCGAGGGGAACGACGCAGCGGTCCGCTCGTCGCAGACCAGGCTGGCCGCCCGGTTGGCCTCGAGGAGGGCGAGCACGGCGGGGACGTCGACGTGGTCGGCGTGCTCGTGGGTGACGAGGACGGCGGTCAGGTCGGTCAGGTCAGCGAACTGCGACAGGGTGCCCGGGTCGACCAGCACCCGGTCCGAGCCGGTGGTGTAGAGCACGCAGGCGTGCCCGAGGTGCGCGATGGTCACGTGCTGAACCTCTGGGTGATCTCGCCGATCCCCTCCGCGCGCGAGACCAGGGTCTCGCCGGGCAGGAGGAACCGGGGCGGGTCGAGCCGGTTGCCGATCCCCTCCGGGGTGCCGGTGAAGATGAGGTCGCCGGGGAACAGCTCGCACACCGCGGAGAGGTGC
Organism: uncultured Actinomycetota bacterium; assembly: GCA_963791175.1. GTDB lineage: Bacteria > Actinomycetota > Actinomycetes > Propionibacteriales > Nocardioidaceae > Nocardioides. The sequence goes on along the minus strand of CAWBRC010000001.1, from coordinate 707,701 downwards.
GCGACGAGCCGCGGGATCGGGAAGATCATGGTCCGCGGTGCGGCCCGACTGGAGCGGTGCGCCGTCCAGGGTCGACGAGAAGGCGATGTCGTCCGGGTCGTCGAGCTCGTCCGGGGTCACGATCCACGGCCCGATCGGGGCGAAGCCGGCGAAGGACTTGCCGAGCGAGAACTGCGCCGGCCGGCCGGCCAGCTGGAGGAGCCGCTCGGAGAGGTCCTGGCCCAGCGTGACTCCGGCCAGCGCGTCCCACGCGGCCGACTCGGCGATGTCCCGGCCGCCGCGCCCGACCACGGCGACGACCTCGACCTCCCAGTCGGTGTGCCCATCGGGCGGCAGCACGACCGTCGAGACCGGTCCGGTGATCGACGAGGGGAACTTCGTGAACACCATCGGCTCGGTCGGCACCGTGTAGCCGGCCTCGGCGGCGTGCGGCGCGTAGTTGAGCCCGATCGCGAACACCTGCCGCGGGTCGGTCACCGGCGCCGACAGCTCGTCGACCGAGAACTGCGCCGCGTCCGACCAGTCCAGCCCACTCAGCGAGTCCAGGCGCGGCAGCAGGTCCCGCACCGACGGCCCGACGTCGAGGGCGCGCTCGCCGTCGATGAGCACGGCCCGGCCGCGGAGCGTGCCGATCCTCATGTGTACAGGTCCGTCGAGTACGGCGCGGTGTCGTGCGCCGCGCTCCAGGGCACCACGGGGTTGCGCAGGGTGCCGACCCCCTCGACGTACGCCTCCACGACGTCACCGGGCCGCAGGTAGAACTCGAACGGGTCGGGCTGGATCGCTGCGACGCCGGAGATCGTGCCCGTCGTGATCAGGTCGCCGGCCGAGTAGCCCTGCGGCGAGTGGTAGGCGACCAGGTGCGGCAGCGAGATGAGGAGATCGGAGGTGCTGCCGGACTGCCGCACCTCGCCGTTGACGCGTAGCTCCATCGCCAGCGCGTGCGGGTCGTCGACCTCGTCGGCGGTGACGATCCACGGCCCGATCGGGCAGAAGGTGTCGATCGCCTTGGAGAACGAGAAGACTCCCGACTCCATCTCCCGGCGCTGGATGTCGCGTGCCGTGATGTCGTTGAACACCGTGAAGCCGGCGATGTACGACGCCGCCTCGTCGGGCCCGAAGAAGGTCCCGGACCGGCCGATCACGACGGCCAGCTCGAGCTCGTAGTCGAGCTCGCGGGTCAGCCCCTCGGGGTACACGATCGGGTCGTCGGGCCCGATGATCGCGTCGACGTTCTGGAAGAACACGATCCCCTTGTGCACCGGGTGCGACCAGTCGACGGCCTGCAGCTCCTCGTGGTGCGCGGCGAAGTTGCCCGCGGTGTGGAAGAACTTCCTGGGCACGATCGGCGCCCGCAGCCGGACGTCCGCCAGCGCGAGCCGCTCCCCCGTCTCGCCGATCCCGGCCCCGACGCCGCCGCGCTCGAAGAACTCCCGCGTCGACCCGCACTCGAGCTCGACGACCACGTCGTCGTCGACGAAGCCCACCCGGCCCGCGTCGAACGTCACCAGCTTCACGACTCCCACGACCTCTCGAGTCCGTGCACGAGCGCGACCATCGCGTCGTGGAGCGGCGTTGGTATGCCAATTCGGAATGCCTGCGCCACGATGCCCCCGTTGAGCACGTCGACCTCGGTGCACCGCCGGGCCAGGACGTCCTGGAGCATCGACGGCCGGTGCTGGTAGGCCACCTCGACGGCCTCGTCGATCCGGTGTGCCACGTCCGAGAGCGGTATACCGAGCGCGGTGCAGACGGACCGCGCCTCCGCGACCAGCGCGTCGATCTGGACCCGCAGCGCGGGGTCGGAGCACAGCGGCCCCATCGGCAGCCCCGTCAGGGCGGCCAGCGGTGAGGTCGCCGAGTTGAACACGACCTTGTCCCACTGCGGCCCGCGGGCGTCGGTGAGGGCGTGGCAGGCCAGCCCGGACCTGGTGAGCAGCGTCGAGAGGCGTTCGACCTCGGACATCGAGGCGGGCCGCGGCTCGAACGGTCCGAGCCAGGTGTCCCCCGGTGCGTCGTAGCGCACGACGCCGGGCCCGGTGACGACGCCGGCCGGCAGGATCGTCCCCCGGATCACCCGCGGCACCAGCTCGGCGAGGACCTCCTCGTTGCCCAGGCCGTTCTGCACGCTGGCCACCGCCGCGTCGGCGAACACCTCGGCGCAGGCGGCGACCGCGGCCCGGGTGTGCTCGGCCTTGGTGGCCACGATCCCGAGCGAGCAGGGCGGTACGTCGGCCGCGGTGACGGTCGCCCGCACCGGGGCGAGGAACGAGTCGTGGCCGACCACCCGGAGCCCCGCCTCGTTGATGGCGGTCACGTGCTCCGCCCACGGGTCGACGGCCCACACCTCGACGTCGTCGAGCCGAGCCAGGTGGGCGGCGTACAGCGACCCGATGGCGCCGCAGCCGACCACACAGATACGGATCATGCGAGGGCCCCCGCGGCGAGCCCGACGCACCGGGCCGGGTCCACCCCGGCCACGCCCAGCGCGCCGCCGCCGGGCAGCGGCAGGCCACCGCCCAGTGCGACGACCGGTACCGGCAGCACGTGGCGGCCCGCGGCCACCAGGTCCGCCACCTCGCCGCTGGGCCGGTCGAAGAGGGCCGCTGCGGCGGCCACGCCCTCCGCCAGGTACGCCGCCCCGGTGGGCGCCGCGTCGGCCGAGGAAGCGTGCACCACCTCTCCGCGGCGGTCGACGACCGCGACGGCGACCGGCCCGCCGACGGAGAGCACCCGCTCGGCGAGCTCGAGGGCCCGCGCGAGGACCGGCTGGGCCACCGCGGCGCCGGGCTCCCGGGGCTGCTCCGCGGGCCCGTCCTCCCACGCGCCGTACCGCGCCTCCCAGCGGGGCAGGTCGTCGCCGTGCTGGCCGACGTACGGCACCCCGAGGGCGTGGGCGATGACCTGGTCCTCGGGGTTGGCGGGCCGGCCGTCGACGACGGACAGCGCGCGGTCCAGCTCGGCGGGGAAGAACGGCGAGACCGTGGCGCCGGACGCGGCGACGGCGCCGATGACCCGGCCGTCCTCGTCGCGCACCGGCAGCCCGCCCGCGCCGGGGAAGACCGCTTCCGGCGAGACCGCGACGAAGCCGGCCGCGATCGCGGGCGGCAGCGTGGTCATCCGGTGCAGGTGCTCGGTCGACGGGATCCGCTGGGTGGCGGCGATCCAGGCCTTCGAGCGGGCCCGGCCCAGCCCGCCCGCGCCGCCCTCGTCCATCCGCGACGCCGTCACGAGCGCACCGGAGGCGCCCACGACCGCGATCGCGCCCGCGATGCCGAGCTGCTCGGCCTTGTCGACCCCGCGCCGGACCAGCTCGCGCGCCACCGCCAGCCCGATGTCGGTCACGCGCCCACCATGTTGAAGCCCCCGTCGGCCACCAGGTAGCCGCCGGTCATGTGCGCGGCGTCGTCGGTGGCGAGGAACAGCGCGGTCCCGGCCAGCTCCTCGGGCCCCGGGATCCGGCCCATCGGCGTCCTCGAGCGCATCTCGTCGCCGCGGCCGCCCTGCCAGTCCGCGCGGGCCAGCGTGGCCGTGGTCTCGATGAAGCCGGGCGCGAACACGTTGACCCGCACGGTCGGCGCGAACGCGTGCGCATAGGACTTGGTGAGCCCGAGGATGCCGTACTTCGCGGCGGCGTACTGCGGCGCCCGCGCGCTGCCCCGGACGATCACGGTCGAGCCGATGTTGACGATGGCGCCGTGCCCCTGGTCGAGCATCCGGGCGCCGAACTCGTGGGTGCACGCCATCGTCCCCTTGATGTCGACGGCCAGGACGTGGTCCACCGACTCCTCGGTCACCTCGCGCCACGACATCTGCTCGCGGGCGACGTCGCCGACGTTGTTGATGACGGCGTCGACGGTGCCGAGGCGTTCGAACACCTCGTCCGCGAACGCCGTCACCGCCGCCCACGACGCGATGTCGGCCCGGAACAGCTCGGCCCGCGCACCCTCGGCCCGCGCCCGGGCGGCGGTCTGCTCTGCCCCCTCCCGCGACGACCGGTAGTGGAGGCCGACGACCGCGGCGCCCTCCTGGGCCGCGCGTACGGCGATCTCGGCGCCGAAGCCGGTGCCGGCACCGGTCACCAGGACGGTGCGGCCCTCGAAGCGGCGCGGGGGCGGGAGCGGGTGCGGGTGGGTCACGGCCTCACCCTGAGGGCATCGGCAGCGAACGAGAACCACCGAGGTGGTGATGGGCGCCATCCGCTCGGACGATGCCCCACCGGCATCCCTCGTCGCGGTCGACCCGTCGTCAGCCCAGGACGCGCTCGATCTCCCGGAACAGGTCGCCCCACTCGCGCAGGCTGTCGGTGGCGCCCAGTGACATCCACCGGCGGCGGTCGGTGTGGTCGTGCTGGTCGCGCGCGAACACCACGACGGGCGCGCGCAGGTCCCCGGCGCGCATGGTCCGGAGCAGCTCCTCGGCCAGCGGCGGGTCGACGATGACGAGGTCGGCGCGGGAGGAGCGCAGCACGGCGGTGGCCTCCGGGACGCTGCGCACCTGGTCGACCCGGGTGACCGCGCCGGTGCCCTCGGCCGCGTCCGTGAGCAGCTTGGCGCCGTACGACGTGTCGTCCGGCTCGGAGTCCACCCAGACCAGGTGCCGCCCGGCGATCGCCCGGCCGAGCAGGGCGCGCGGGTTGGTGGCGTCGTGGAGCCCCCGCAGGATCTCCTCGAAGCCGCTCCAGTCGGAGCCGCCGGCGGTGTCGTAGCCGATCACGCCCAGCCCCTCGTGCTGGGCCAGGTAGCGCTCCTGGTGCGGCTTGACGTCGTTGAGCACGGCGTAGGCGACCGGCTGGTCGCCGCCGCGGTGGTCGAGCATCGCCAGCACCTCGCTGCGCAGCTCGTTGAGGTAGGCGTCGGTGAAGGACACCCCCAGGAACAGCACGGTGCTCGTGGCGAACAGCGAGCGCAGGAAGGTCATGTACGCCGGGCTGCCGTAGAGCCGCTCGCGGTAGTCACGTTGGGTGAAGACCACGTCGTCACCGACCGGGCCGACCTCGCCGTGCAGCTTGAGGACGGGCGCGCCCTCGTCGCCCTGCCAGTACCGCGGCTCCCACCAGCGGTGGGCCGGGTCGCGCAGGATGCGGCGGTAGGCGTCCGGGCCGGGCACCTCACCGACGAGGAAGTGGTCGAAGTTCGTGGTGAGGATCGCATCGAAGGGGATGCCGGCCAGCAGCTGGCGCCGCTCCGCGATCCGCTCCGGGTGACCGCGCTCGACCAGCACCTCGGCCAGCACCGGGTCGAACTCCGGCCCCATCGCGACCTGCAGGACCTGGGCGGCCGCCTCGAGGTCCCGGGCGCCGCGGTGGCTGATCAGCTCAGCCAGCCACGTGCGGGTGTCGTCGTCGAGCAGCGCCTTCTCGGCCAGACCCTCGAGCAGCCCCGTCCAGGCCGGGACCGCCGGCGCGGAGAACCCGGCCCCCACGAAGGCGACGCACCGGCCGGCCGCGATCTCGTCGATCAGGTGCTGCGGGATGGCGTCGACGCCCGTCCTGGACTGCATGGCGCAAGTAAAGGGCGCGGGCGTCCCCCGTGGAGGCCGAACGCCGCAAAGCCATCCGATCGGTCAGGGCGGGCGCCCGCCGGCCCTACCTGGTGGCCGCGAACGCGGCGTTGACGCTGTCGGCCGGGACGATGTCCTTGCCCAGCGGGAACAGGGAGATGGGGATCAGCTTGAAGTTCGCCAACCCCAGCGGGATCCCGATGATCGTGATGCACAGCAGGGCGCCGGTGACCGCGTGCCCGATCGCCAGCCAGATCCCCGAGAAGATGAACCAGAGGACGTTGCCGATCGCCGAGCCCGCGCCCGCCCCCGGCTTCTCGACGATGGTCCGGCCGAAGGGCCACAGCGCGAACAGCCCGATGCGGAACGACGCGATGCCGAACGGGATGCCGATGATCGTGATGCACCACAGGAGGCCGACGACCAGGTAGACCAGGCACATCCAGAATCCCGCGAGCACGAGCCAGAGGACGTTCAGGACCAACCGCACGGCTGCAGCCTCCCACGTCCTGGCCAACGGCATGTCTCTCAAGTCCCGGCGGCGCCGGACGCCGCCCCGATCACGCGCTGGCGTCGTTACCGACCCTCGCAAGACACCCAGTCTGACTTCGTGCCGGCGCCTCGCCAGCGCGCGCCGGGACGACGCCGGCATCCACCCCTACTTGAGAGACATGCCCTAAGCAACGCTGCCCGTGAGCGTGCCGAGCCCGTCGACCTCCATCCGGACCACGTCGCCAGGCTCGAGCGGCGGCGGGCTCTGCTCGCCGCGGCGGCCCCACAGCTCGGCCAGGCAGCCGCCACCACCGGTGGTGCCCGAGGCCAGCAGGTCGCCGGCCACCACGACGGAGTCGCGGGAGGCGTGGGCGACCATCTGCGGGAAGGTCCAGTGCATGCTCGAGAGCCGGTCGTGGCCGATCAGCCCGTCGTTGACGTACACGCGGCAGTCGAGGTCCAGGCGACCGTCGTTCCCCGGGGCGAGCTCGTCCGCGGTGACGATCCAGGGGCCGAACGACGTCGCGAAGTCCTTGCCCTTGGCGGGGCCGAGCCCGACCTGCATCTCGCGGCCCTGGATGTCGCGGGCCGACCAGTCGTTGAGGATCGTGTAGCCGAAGATCGCCTCCGCCGCCGCCTCCTCGTCGAGCGAGGTGCCTCCGGCGCCGAGGACGCAGGCGACCTCGAGCTCGAAGTCCAGGGCCCGACAGGTGGCCGGTCGCGGGATCGGCTGACCGGGGCCGTAGAGGGCGTGCGGGTTGGTGAAGTAGAACGTCGGGGCGTCGTACCACGCCTCGGGGACGCCGGCCGACCTCTCGATGGCCAGCCGCACCCCCTCGACGTGCGACTCGAAGGTCACGAAGTCACGGACGCTCGGCGGCTTGTACGGCAGCAGCAGGTCGGCCTCGGCGAACGGGATCGGCGGCCCGTGCCGGGCCTGCTCGCCGATCTCGAGGGCCCGCGGCAGGCCCAGCTCGACGAGGTGCAGCAGTGAGGTGGGTAGCGGGTACGCCGCGTCGCCGTCGACGACCACCGCGGTCGGCGTACCGGACACGGAGACGGTGGCGAGCCTCACGACGGCTGCTCCCCCGCGGGGCGGGTGGCGTCGGCGATGCCCTTGTGGGAGACGTGGGCGGTGAGGCCGCCGTCGATGACCAGCTCGGCACCGTTGTAGTAGGACGAGTCGTCGCCGACGAGGAAGACGATCGTGGGCGCGATGTCGGCGGGTACCCCGACCCGGCCGAGCGGGATCTCGGCCAGGGCCGCGTCGAAGAACGCCGGGGACGCGGAGGCCATCAGCGGGGTGTCGACCAGGCCGGGCATCACGGCGTTCACCCTGATCCCCCGGGGCCCCAGCTCGAGCGAGGCGGACCGGGTCAGCCCGCGCAGCGCCCACTTCGAGCTGGTGTACGCCGCCGCGGCGTGGCCGGACAGCGCCGCCACCGAGCAGATGTTGACGATCGAGGAGCCGAGTGGCATCAGCGGCACCAGCGCCTGGATGCCGAGCAGCGGGCCGGTGACGTTGATGTCGAAGGTCCGCTGCCAGGCGTCGAGGGAGACGTGCGGCAGCCGCTCACGGGCGGCCACGCCGGCGTTGTTGACCAGCGCGTCGACGCGGCCGTGCTCGGTGCGCAGCCAGTCCGCCAGGGAGGCCCACTCCTCTGGTGAGGTCACGTCGAGGTGGCGGCCGTCGAAGTCCAGGACGTCGGTGGCGACCACCGTGGCGCCCTCCGCCCGCAGCGCGGCGACCTCGGCCTCGCCCTGGCCCCGGGCCGCGCCCGTGACCACGACGACCTTGCCGTCCAGCTTTCCCACGTCAGTACCAGCCCTTGTTTGCGAGGTTTCGAGACAGGCGCTGCGCGCCTTCCTCAACCACCGACGCCGGTGGTTGAGGAGGTCGCTCTGCGACCATCTCGAAACCCCGGCAAAGCGATCACACCGGAGGTGCGACGAAGACGCCCTTGTCGGGGTCGTTGAACGACTCGCGGGCGATCAGCTCGCTCATCGGGTCGGAGGTGCCCCACACGTCCTGGGTCATCGGGTCGGCGATGTCGTACACGCTGGGGTGCCACTCGTCGGTGGTGAGCCGCTCGAGCTCGGTCGTGTACTCCATCGTGTTGCCGCTGGGGTCGAGGAAGTAGGAGAAGGTGTTGTTGCCGGCGTTGTGCCGGCCGGGGCCCCACACCTTCTTGATGCCCGCGCGCATCACCCGGCCGGTGCCGCGCATGTACTCGTCCAGGCCGCGCATCTCGAACGAGACGTGGTGGACCGAGGTGTGCGGGCCGCGCGCGATGGCCAGGCTGTGGTGCCAGTCGTTGCACCGCATGAAGTGCATCATCTCGCCCATGTGCGCCCCCCAGAGCGTGTCGGAGAGCTTGAAGCCGAGCACGTTCGCATACCAGTCGCGGGTGGCGTTGGGGTCGTTGGAGTTCATCACCGCGTGCGAGAGCCGCACGGGGATGGCCTCCTCCTCCTCGATCTCGCGGTGCTGGCGGACGGCCACGTCCGAGGAGACCTCGATGGTCCGGCCGTCGAGGTCGAAGAACCGGAAGCCGTAGCCGCCGCCGGCGGTCTGCAGCTCACCCGGATCTCCGACCAGCCGCACCCCCTGGGAGCCGAGCTTCTGGGCGAACGCGTCCACCGCCGCCGCGTCGGTCATGCCGAAGGCGATGAGGTCGAGCCGCTTCTCGTCGGACTGCCGCAGCCGCACGATGTACTGCTCGGGCGACCCCTCGGCGGCGAAGTAGGACAGGTTGCCGTCCTTGCCCTCCTCGGTGAGCCCCCAGGTGTCGCGGTAGAAGGTCCGCTGCGTCTCGTAGTCCGGCACCGCGAGGTCGACGTGGCGCAGGTGGGTGATGCCGTGCTCGTTCAGGTGGCTGTTGGTCATCGTTTCTTCCCTTTCATCCCAAGACTGAGCCGCCGCCGTCGACGACGATGTTGGTGCCGCTGATCCAGGAGGACTCGTCGCTGGCGAGGAAGACCGCGGCATGAACGACGTCCTCGGGCTGTCCGTGCCGGCCCAGCGGGATCCGGTCCAGCACCACCGTCCGCATCCGCTCGGGCGGGTCGGCCAGCATCGGCGCGGTGTTCGGGGTCTCGACCAGCCCGGGGCTGATCACGTTGGCCCGGATCCCGTGCGGACCGCCCTCGACCACCAGCTGCAGGGTCAGGGCGAGGACGCCGCCCTTGGCGGTGGAGTGCGCGTTCTGCGCCATGAACTCCACCCCGCGGATCGCCGCGATCGAGCCCACGTTGATGATCGACCCGCCGCCGTGCGCCTTCAGGTGCGGCCACGCGGCGCGGACCGTGTAGTAGACGAGGTCGAGCTCGTTGCGCATCGTGAAGTCCCAGTCCTCGATGCTCAGCTCGTCCAGTGCCCCGAACCGCTGGGTCGAGGCGTTGTTGTACAGCACGTCGATCCCGCCGTGCGTCGCCACCGCGGCGTCGACCCACTCGCGCGCGGACTCGGCGTCACCGAGGTCGACCCCGCCCATCACGGTGATCTCACCACCACCGGCACGGACCACGGACTCGGTGGCCGCCGCGCTGTCGGGGTCCAGGTCGCAGCCCACGACACGAGCGCCCTCGGCCGCGAACCGCGCGGCCGCGACGGCGCCGATCCCGCCGCCGACGCCGGTGATCAGCGCGACCTTGCCGGCCAGTCGGCCCGTCACGACGCGCTCCGGTCCACCAGCTCGATGAGGTTGCCCTCGGGATCGGCCACGAACGCGATCCTGACCCCGGGCTCCGGCGACCGGCTGGGCGGCATCCGCTCCGTAGCACCGGCCGCGAGCAGGCCGCGGTGGACGCCCTCCAGGTCGTCGACGGTCAGCGCGAGGTGCCCCAGACCTCGGGTCAGCGCCGCGTCGAGCGGTCGGGCCACCTGGATGCCGGCCGTGTTGCCGACCCGGTGGAGGAGCTCGATGCGATACCCGTCCGGACTGCGGAGCATGGCCCCGCTGAAGTCGAACTGCCCGAGCGCGAACTCGAACTCGAGCTCCAGACCCAGCGCCGCGACGTACCAGGCGGTCATCCCCGGCAGGTCGGCGACGTTGACCCCGACGTGGTCGAACCTCACGCCACGACCACCGTGCGGACATTGGTGAACTCCCGGATCCCCTCGGCCGACAGCTCGCGGCCGTAGCCGCTGCGGCCGGTGCCGCCGAACGGCAGGCGCGGGTCGGAGGCGACCATCGCGTTGACGAACAGCGCGCCCGAGCGGATCCGGCGGCCCACGGCCAGCGCGCGCTCGGGTGTCCCCCAGACCGAGGCGCCCAGCCCGAACGTCGTGTCGTTGGCCAGCTCGACCGCGTCATCGTCGTCCCGGGCGCGGACCACGGCCGCGACCGGGCCGAAGGTCTCCTCGACGAACGCCGTCATCCCCGGGCGGACCTCGTCGAGCACGGTGGGCTCGACGAAGCAGCCGGGTCCGTCGATCGCGTGGCCGCCCGCCACCACCCGGGCACCCTGCTCGACGCTGTGGTCGATCTGGGCCACCAGCTGGTCGCGCAGGTCGGCCCGGGCCATCGGGCCGATCGTGGTGTCGGGGTCGGAGGGGTCCCCGACCTGGAGCAACGCGACGCCTGCCACGAACCTCTCGACGAACTCGTCGGCAACGTCCTGGTGGACGATGAACCGCTTGGCACACACGCAGCTCTGACCGGTGTTGTTGAAGCGGGACCGGACCGCGGCGGCCGCGGCCGCGGCCACGTCGGCGTCCGCCAGCACGACGAACGGGTCGGAGCCACCGAGCTCGAGCACGGTCTTCTTGATCGCGGCACCCGCGACCGAGGCGATCGAGGAGCCGGCCCGCTCGCTGCCGGTCAGCGTCACCGCGGCCACCCGCGGGTCCTCGACCACGCGCCGGGACACGGCCGGGACGTCCTCCGCCGCGACCACCAACGACCGGAACAGCCCGGCCGGGGCGCCGGCGTCCGCGAACAGGTTCTGGAGCGCCAGCGCGCTGCCGGTCACGTCGGGGCTGTGCTTCAGCAGCGCGGCGTTGCCGGCGGCCAGTGCCGCGCAGGCGAAGCGGAGCACCTGCCAGAACGGGAAGTTCCAGGGCATCACCGCGAAGACGACACCGAGCGGCTCGTACGACAGCCAGGAGCGCGAGGCGCCGGAGGCCACCTCGTGGTCGGCCAGCCACCCGGGGGCCAGGTCGGCGACGACCTCGCAGTTCCAGGCGCACTTGTCGACCTCGCCGAGCGCCTCGGTCACCGGCTTGCCCATCTCGGCGGTGATGAGGGCGGCGTACTCCTCGCGGCGCTCGGTCAGCAGCTTGCCGACGTGGCGCAGCAGGGCGAGCCGGTCGTCGAGCGGCGTCGCTCCCCACGTCACGGAGGCGGTCGCGACGTCGGCGAGTGCCTGCTCGACGCCGGCCGCGTCGTGGGCCGGGTAGCGGTGCAGCTCCGCCCCCGTGGCCGGGTTGCGGGTGACGACAGTGGTCACGCCGGGGCTCCCGCTCGGTCGCGGCGCCGGGCTGGGACCACCGGCGGGACGGTCTCGGTGTCGGCCACGACCGTGTTGCGGATCGTGCCCAGCCGCTGGATGGTCATCTCGACGACGTCGCCGACCTTCAGCGGTGGCGGGGTGAGGCTGCCGGTGCGGCCCCAGGACTCGGCCAGCGACCCGGAGGCGCAGGTGCCGGAGGCGAGCACCTCGCCGGCCTTCACCCAGGAGGCGCGCGAGGAGTGCGAGACCAGCTGCTCGAAGGACCAGCCCATGTGCGCCGACCGGTCACCTCCCACCCGCTGGTCGTTGACCTTGACCGTCATCTCCAGGTCCAGGAACCCATCGGCGTCGCGGCAGTCGTCCAGCTCGTCGGCGGTCACCACCCAGGGGCCGATGGTGGTGGCGAAGTCCTTGCCCTTGGACGGCCCGAGCTTGAGCTTCATCTCCTTGCCCTGCACGTCGCGCGCGGACCAGTCGTTCATCACGCAGTAGCCACCGATCGCCGACCGGGCCTGCTCCGGAGTCACGTTGCGCACGTCGCGGCAGACGATGGCGGCGATCTCGAGCTCGAAGTCGAGCCGCTCGGTCTCGGGCGGCATCGCGATGTCGTCGTGCGCGCCGGTGACCGCGTGCGGCGCCATGAACAGGAAGACCGGCGCGTCGTACCACTCCTCGGGCGGGCCGGGGTTGCCGTGACCCCGCTCCATGCCGTCCACGTGGGCCTCGAAGGTGAGGAAGTCGCGCATCGCCACCGGGTAGACGGGCGGGAGCAGCACCACCTCCTCGGGCTGCAGGCCGTCGCCCTGGGCCGCGACGTCCGCCTCGGCCTCACGGTCGGCGGCGTCCGCGGCGAGCAGCTCGACGAGTTCGGTGCCCTCGGGGAACGGGTGGATGAACCACTGCGGGCCGTCGCCGACGACGAGCCCGGTCCGGCGGGTGCCCTCGGCCTCGTCGGTACGCCGGAAGGCGGCCAGTCTCATCGGATGTCCCCGTCAGGCGATCGTCTGGAAGAACGCGCGCTCGCGGTTGGCCAGCACCGGGATGGCCTGCTCGAGCGCGTACTGCTTGAAGTGGTCGGAGGCCCCGTGCGCGGCGTAGGCGTCCTCGTCGTCGTAGATCTCGAACAGGCGGAAGATCCCGGGCTCGGCCGGGTCCTGGTAGGCCTGGTAGAAGCGGTTGCCGGCCTCCTCGCGGGACGGCGGCGCGAGCTTGTCGATCGCGTCGCGGACGACGTCCTCCTGGCCCGGCTGGGCGGTCCAGGTGGCGCTGACGACGTAAGCCATGAGGGGCTCCTCGGAGTAGGTCCAGGGTGGTGCCGGGGTGGGGGGCAGGTCGGGTCCGTGCGGTCCACGGCTCGATCACGCTAGGTCGGCGCGCGGGCAGCGCGGAAAGAGCGGAGGCCGATGGCTGGCATCACCGCGATCGGGGTTCCCGACATCTGGCCCCGGCGGTTTCCTGTGACCGACCACACAGGCGGTCCGAGGGGGGCCGCCACCGAGCGCAGGAGAACCACATGACCTCCCGTTCCATCTCCAAGGGCAGGGCGGCGCTGGCCGTCGTGGCCGTCAGCAGCCTCGCGCTGCTCGCCGCGTGCGGTGACGACCCGAAGCCTGCCGCGGGCAGTGACTCGGGCTCGGGCTCCGGATCGAGCGACAACAAGACGATCGCGTTCTCGCCGATCGGCCTCCAGATCCCCGCGATGAAGCAGCTCTCCGAGGGCGTGACCGCCTACGGCAAGGAGAAGGGCTACGAGGTCCTCGTCCAGGACCCGAAGCTCGACCCGCAGAAGCAGGTCACCGACCTGCAGACCGTGATCGAGTCCGGCAAGGTCGCCGGCGCCTGGGCGATCATGATCGCCCCGCCGACCGCCGCGCCGATGGTGCAGTCAGCCCTCGACAAGGGCGTCCCGCTGATCCTCAACGGCACGCCCGAGGACTACGGCCTGGACGGTCTCGAGCCCGGCGTCTCCTTCTCGACCATCGACTACGAGGCCCAGGGCAAGGCGATGGGCGAGGAGCTCGGCAACTGCATCAACGAGAAGCTCGACGGCAAGGCCCAGGTCCTCTGGGGCGACAACCCACCCGGCACCGCCGGCAAGGAGGAGCAGGAGACCGCGGCGATGGACGCGCTCAAGGCCACCGCTCCCGACGCCGAGATCGTCGCCCACATCACCATCACCGACCGCGGCGCCGCACAGACCGACGTCGGCAGCGCCCTCCAGGGCAACCCGGGCATCAACGCCGTCATGGGCCAGAACGACGAGGGCTCCCTGGGCGCGCTCGGCGCCTTCGCCGCGGCCGGCAAGGAGCTCCCGTGCCTGACCGAGACCGGTGGCAACGATGAGGTCCTCGCCCTGGTCAAGGAGGGGAAGATCTACGCCTCCGTGGCGCTGCAGTTCGCGGCCGACATGGCCCAGTCCTTCGACGCCCTGGTCACGATGATCGACGACCCGGAGGCGACCGGCGTGCAGCTGACCGTTCCTCAGGAAGTCGTGAAGGCCGACGGGTGACTCTTGTGACGAGCTCCGAAGTGAGCCCCGAGGTGGCCGAGGCCGGGGCGACCAGCCCCGGCCCGGTCCCCACCGGGCACGACGTCCCGCGCACGGTCTCGGTGCTGGTGTTCCTGCGCGACCGCGGCATCTTCATGCTGTGGGGACTGTTGATCCTGGTCTTCGCGGTCTGGTGCTCGCCCTACTTCTTCACCGTGGACAACGCCATCCTGATCGCGAACGCGGGTGCGCTCACCGCCCTGTTCGCGGCCGGGGTCGGCATCGGCGTGATGACCGGGGTCCTCGACCTCTCCCTGCCCGGTACGGCGGCGCTCTCGAGCTGCGTGTGCGGCTGGCTGCTGACCCACGGGCACGCGACCTGGCTCAGCCTGCTGGCCGGCCTGGGCGTGGGCGTGGCCGTGGGGCTGGTCAACGGCTTCATCTCGCTGCGCGGCTTCAACCCGATCATCGTCACCATCGGCACCCTCTCGGTGCTGACCGGCCTCGCGTCGCTGGTGGCGGGCGGCTACACCTTCCCCGGGCTGACCCAGCTCGAGTTCATGGGCACCCACCGCTACCTCAAGATCGGTGCGACCGGGGACACCTTCCCGGGCATCCCGGCCCCGGTGTTCATCGTGGCCGCGGTCTTCGTCGTCGGCACGGTCTTCCTCACCCGGACCCGTGACGGCCTCCGCCTGATGGCGGTCGGAGCGAACGCGGAGGCGGTCCGCCGCGCCGGCATCCCGGCCAACCGCTACAAGGTGCTCGGCTTCGTGATCTCGGGTGTCCTGGCCGCCGTCGGTGGCCTGGTCAACACGGCCAACACCACCGAGGCGAACCCCGCTGCGAGCCCGGCGATCATCTTCACCGCCCTGACTGCGGTGGCCCTGGCCGGTGTCGCGCTGACCGGCGGTCGCGGCAGCCTGCCGCGGGTCCTGGTCGGTGCGCTGATCCTGGCCACGATCGCCAACGGCTTGATCATCCGCGGCGTCCAGCCCTACTGGGCCACCGTCGTGACGGGCTTGCTGCTGCTCGGCTCCCTGCTGTTCGAGAAGATGCTGCAGACCGCGGTGTCCGAGCGGCTGATGTCCGCCAACCTCTCCGTCCACGCGAAGCAGGGCTGAACGATGACGACACCGACCTCCGGGATCCCCGCCCTCGCGCTCAGCGACATCGAGCTGCACTACGGCTTCGTCCGGGCCCTCGACGGCATCGACGTGCACGTGATGCCGGGCGAGGTCGTGGCCCTGCTCGGCGACAACGGCGCCGGCAAGTCCACGCTGCTCAAGGTGATGTCCGGGGCGCACCGCCCCTCGCACGGCGCCATCCGGGTGCATGGCGTCGAGCAGAGCTTCAGCGCACCGAGCGACGCGGCCGCCGCGGGGATCCAGATGGTCTACCAGGACCTGGCCCTCGTGGAGCCGCAGGACATCTCCACCAACCTCAACATGGGCACCGAGACCCTGCGTCGCGGGCCGCTCGGCTGGCTGGGCTTCGTCGACCGCAAGGCGATGCGCAAGAGCTCCGAGGCGGAGCTGGACCGGCTCGGCGTACGGACCGCACCGATGACGCGGCCGGTCGAGATGCTCTCCGGCGGCCAGCGCCAGGTCGTGGCCCTGGCCCGGAGCGCGATCCGGGTCAACGGCGAGTCGCAGGGCATCCTGCTGCTCGACGAGCCGACCGCGGCGCTCGGCTACGAGCAGACCAAGAACGTCGAGGCGCTGATCCGCCGGATGGCCGACGAGGGCATCGCGATCGTGCTCGTCACCCACGACCTCCCCCTCTGCTACGAGGTGGCCGACCGGATCGTGATCCTCAACCGCGGCAAGAAGGTCGCCGACGTGCCCGCTGCGGGCACCGACCGCGACCACGTGGTCGGCTGGATCACCGGCTCCAGGGCGTCGATGTACGCCGATCAGACGGTCTGACCCGTGCCGATCCACGACGAGGTCGCCTCCCGGTTCCCCCTCCTCGACGGCATCGCGTCCCTCCACGAGGCGATGGGCGATCCGGACAAGGACCGGCGGGTGCGGGAGTTCATGGAGCCCCCGATGGACCCGCCACCTGTCGTGCCGACCCGCGACCTCGTCGTCGACGGCCCGCACGGCCCGGTCCCGGTACGGGTGTACGGCGACCCGGACGGCACCGACCGTCCCGCGCTGGTGTGGATCCACGGCGGCGCCTTCATGTTCGGCGACCTCGACATGCCGGAGGCCGACTGGACCGCGCGCGAGGTCTGCGCCCGGTCCGGCGCGGTCGTCGTCAGCGTCGACTACCGCCTCGCGGTCGGTGGTGTGCACCACCCGGTGCCGCTGGACGACTGCGTGGCCGCAGCACGATGGGTCCGTGACCACGCCGAGGAGCTCGGCGTCGACCGCGGCCGGATCTCGGTGGGCGGCGGGAGCGCAGGCGGCAACCTGGCCACCGCGACGGCACTCCGGCTGCGTGACGAGGACGCCTGGCAGCCGGCCGCGCTGATCCCCGTCTACCCCGTCCTGCACCCCGCGCTGCCGGAGCCGTCGACCGAGGTGGCGGCGCTGCTCGAGGAGGTGCCGCCGGCGCTCCGGTTCACCCCGCAGGGCACGGCCGGGATCAACGCCAACTACCTCGGCGGCCAGGCCGCCGACGGCTACTCCTTCCCCGCGCTCGCCGACCTGACCGGGGTGGCCCCGACGCTCGTGGTCACCGCGGAGTACGACGACCTCCGCACCACCGGCGAGGCGTTCGCCGAGCTGCTCCGCGAGGCCGGCGGCGACGTACGCCTCGTGCAGGCCGACGGGATGCTGCACGGCTTCCTCAACCTCTCGGCGTCCCTCGGCCCGGTCGACGACGTCCTCGACCTGGTGGCCCGCACCGTGGCCGCCGTACCCGCTCTGCACACCCCTGGGCAGGAGACCCCATGACCGAGTCCTCAGTCCACCGCGTCCTCGTCGTCGGCGGCGGCATCACCGGTGGCGTGCTGTCGCTGGCCCTCGCGCAGAAGGGCGTCGAGGTCGTCCTCGTCGACCTGCGCCCGGAGCTGGGCGGCGTGGGTCACGGCATCACGCTCCAGGGCAACGCGCTCAAGGCGTTCGCATCGGTCGGCATCTACGACCGGCTGGCCGAGCGCGGCTTCCCGTTCAGCCACCTGCGGCTCAAGACCGCCGACGGCCACGTGATCGCCGAGATCCCGACGCCGCCGATGGGCGGCCCGGACCTGCCCGGGACGATGGGCGCGGTCCGGGGCGACATCGCGGACATCCTCGCGGAGGAGGTGGTCGCGGCGGGCGTCGACGTACGGCTCGGCACCACCGTCACCGAGATCGACGACCGCGGTGACGGCGTCGTCGCCACCCTGTCCGACGGCAGCACCGAGACCGTCGACCTGCTCGTCGGCGCGGACGGGATCCGCTCGAAGGTGCGCGGCATGCTCGGCATCACGGCGGAGCCCCGACCCGGTGGGCATGGGCATCTGGCGCACCATCGCGAAGCGCCCGGCCGAGATGGACTGCTCCGAGCTCTACTACGGCGGCCCGAAGTACAAGGCGGGCTACACGCCGATCTCCGAGGAGCTCTGCTACGCCTTCCTCCTCGAGGGCAACCTCGACCGCTCGTACGTCGGAGAGGGCCCGCGCGGAGCCGAGCTCAAGGAGCGCGGCCAGGGGTACGGCGGGGTCTGGGGCCAGGTCCGCGACAGCCTGGCCGACGACGCGGTCGTCAACTACCAGTGGATCGAGGCGATCTGCGTCGACTCCCCGTGGTACCGCGGCCGCTCCATCATCATCGGCGACGCCGCGCACGCCTGCCCGCCGCTGATCGCCCAGGGCGCCGCGATGTGCGCCGAGGACGCCGTGGTGCTGGCCGAGATGCTGACCTCCGGCGACAAGGTCGAGGACGTGCTGCCGGCGTTCATGGAGCGCCGCTTCCCGCGGGTGAAGATGGTGCTCGACAACAGCCTGACGCTCGCGGAGTGGGAGATCCACCCGGACACCCCCGGCGCCGACCCCGGCCGGATCATGGGTCAGACGCTGCACGCCCTGGTCGAACCCGCCTGATGCTGAGGCACGGCGAGCCCGGCTTCGAGGAGGCGCGGGTCGACCGCATCTTCAACCGGCGGCTCAGCGACCGGCAGCCGGCGGCCGTGGTCCGCCCCACGACGGAGGCCGAGGTGGTCGAGGCCGTCCGGCTGGCCCGCGAGCGCGGCTGGCCGGTCGCGGTCCGCTCCGGCGGGCACTCGTGGGCCCAGTGGTCGGTCCGCGACGACGCGCTGGTCATCGACCTCGGCCTGCTGGACGAGCTCACGTACGACGAGACGACCGGCCGCGCCACCGCCTCCCCCGCGGTGCGGGGCGGCTCGGAGCTCAGCCCGTTCCTCGCCGAGCGCGGCCGCTTCTTCGTCGGCGGGCACTGCCCGACCGTCGGTATCGGTGGCTTCCTGCTCCAGGGCGGCCAGGGCTGGAACGCCCGCGGCTGGGGCTGGGCCGCGGAGTACGTCGAGGCCGTGGACGTCGTCACTGCGACCGGCGAGCTGGTGCGGTGCTCCGCCGACGAGAACGCCGACCTCTACTGGGCCGCGCGCGGCGCCGGCCCCGGCTTCCCGGGCGTGGTCACCCGGTTCCACCTCCGGACCCTCCCGCTCCCCCGGCACTTCGCGCACACCGTCCAGGCCTTCCACCTCGACGACTTCGACGAGGTGATGACCTGGCTGCACGAGACCCATGCGACCGTCGCCGACACCGTCGAGATCGTGGCGCTGACCAGGACCGACCCGCGCCTCGCGCCGGACCCGGTCCTGCTGGTCACCGCGCTGGCGATGGTCGACGACGAGCACGACGCCGACCAGGCCCTCGCGCCGTTCCGCAAGAACCCGGCGCTGGACCGCGCGCTCCTGGCCATCGACAACGAGCCCACGACGCTGGAGGCCGAGCGCGCTCGGCAGCTCGAGGACAACCCCGAGGGCCATCGCTGGGCGGTCGACAACGCCTGGCTCTCCGGCCCCGCCTCGTCCGTCGTACCGGCGATGCGACGGGCGTACACGACCCTCCCGAACCCGAAGGCGTTCACGATCTGGTTCTCGATGGCGCCGCTGCGCACGCTGCCCGACATGGCGTTCTCGGTGCAGTCGGAGATCTACCTCGCGTCGTACGTCTGCTGGGCGGACGCCGCGGACGACGAGCACAACATCTCCTGGCTCGATGGCGCGATGGCCGACCTGGAGCCCGTCACCGTGGGCCAGTACCTCGGGGACAGCGACCTGTCCCGTCGCCAGGTGCGGTTCCTGTCGGACGAGGCGTGGGCACGCCTCCGGGCGGTCCGCGCCGACCGCGACCCCGACGGCCTGTTCGTCGGCTACCTGGCCGGGCCGGACGGCGCCACCAACCGCAATCACTGGGAGTGACCGGATGGACCGGGTCCGTCCCGCACTGACGCCCGTCCACGTCAGGCGTCACGCCGAGGGCTGGGGCGCCTTGCACTTCACCTTCGGGTTGACCCCGACGTAGTTGAGCGGGCCCGCGATGATCGTGAGCGCGGTGTCGCTGAACGACTTGCAGCTGACGTCCTGGTCGTTGCCGAAGTAGCCGCGCTGGCCGGCGGCGATCGCGCCGATCACCAGCCAGACGACGATGACGACGACGATGACGGTCTTCATAGGTTGTCCCCCTTGGTCGCTGCCGGTGCAGTACCCCCAGGGGTGAACCCCACACCCTGGGCCCACTCAGCCGGGCATCGTCGCCCACGAATGCGTGCACCATGACCAAGCTCCCGGCGGAGAGATCGCCTTCACCTGACGGACGTGAGACATCGGGTCGGCGGCGAGGAGAACGACGCCGAGGTTCAGGCGTCCCGACGGTCCAGGAACCGGGACAGCGGGCCGGGCAGCTCGGCAGGGCGGTCGCCGAAGTCGAGGACCACGGCAGAATGGCCGGCCACGTCGTGCAGCGCCCGGTGCTCGCGACCGATCACGATGCCGATCAGGCCGAGCCCGAACAGCATGAAGCTCACGGGCAGGCAGAGCGTGCGTACCAGAGCCCTTCCCGGGGTCAGCGGCGACCCGTCACGGGCGACGACGCGGAGACCCACCACGCCCTGGCCGGGCGAGCGGCCGGCCACGGCCAGGGAGCCGAAGAAGTACACGAACGCCCAGGTCAGGTACAGGGCGGCGCTCACCCACCCGCTCGCCCCGCCGACAACGGACCGGTCGAGGAACACCTTCGCCAGCCAGTCGATCGTCGCCCCGGCGCCCGTGTAGGCCAGGACCACCACCAGGCTGTCGAGGGCGAAGGCCAACGTCCGGCCCACCGGCCCGGCGTAGTGGCCGGTGACCTCGCGGCGTCCGCCCTCCTCGCCGGGGTCAGCCGTCGCGACGAGGCTGGCCGGACCGGTCGGCAGCGAGCCGGCCGGGCGGCGCAGCAGGGCATCGACGGCGCGGTTGACCCAGAAGTCCAGCGCCGCGATCTGACGACGGGCGACGTCGAGCGTCGACCCCGCGATCTGGCTGGTGCTCTCGGCCACCATGTCGGCGATTCCCGAACGGCGCGCCACGGCCTGGATGTCGACCTGGTCCACCAGGGCGTTGACGTCGACTCGGGCCAGCACGGCGTTCAGGTCCACCTCGCTGACCAGGGCGTTCAGGTCCACCCGGCCGACCAGCGCGTCGATGTCCACCCGGCCGACCAGCGCGTCGATGTCCACGCGGCCGACCAGCGCGTCGATGTCCACGCGGCCGACCAGCGCGTCGATGTCCACCCGGCCGACCAGCGCGTCGATGTCCACCCGGGCCAGCAACGCCTCGAGGTCCACCCGGGCCAGCAACGCATCGATGTCCAGCCCGCTCAGCACCGGGTCGAGGTCGACCCGCTCGAGAGCACGTTGCAGGTCGACCTTGTCGAGCAGGGAGTTGAGGTCGACCGCGTCGAGCACGATGTCGGGGTCGACCACGTCGACCACACGCTCGGTGACCGCCCCGGCGACGCGCCCGATAAGCCCCTTCTGGGGCGCGCGGACCGTCCCGTCGACCATCGAGCTGCTCCTCTCCGGCGCCACTGTCCCCCGCGGAGGCGTCACCGGCGTCACCCGCATCGGGTGACCCGGGCCCGGCTCAGGGCAGCAGCCGCCCCAGCCACTGGGTGGCCCCGTGCCGCTGGTTGACCGGCGTGTGCCAGAGGAACTGCCCGTCCGGCGTCGGCCCGCCCACGCCGAAGTTGGACACGGCGTCGGAGATCCGGAGGAACCGGTCGGTGTCGAGGTCGTAGACGTAGGTGCCGCTGCCCGGACCGCCGAAGGCGGACACGGTGACCACGTCGCCCGCCCCTCCCGAGCCGGCCAGCGCCCCGTCGATCCCGCTGTCCTGGAGCGTGACCACCTGCTCACCGTCCGTGGTGAGGATCTGCACGCGGTCGTCGCGCACCCCGCCGGCGTACGTGCCGCAGTACTGGCCCATCACGATCCGGTCGTCGGTCGCCCCGAACGAGAGCAGGTTGCACTTGTCGCCGGCGTGGGTGTCGAAGGAGTGCTCCTCGCCGCTCGCCAGGTCGCGCACGTGGACGACGGCCTGGCCGTTCGTCGACTCCGTCCACACCATCGAGCTGTCGGTGAAGGCCAGGTCGCCCACGGTCAGCCCCTCGTCGCGCACGTCCGAGCCGTCGGTCAGCGAGACCGACCAGAGGTGGAAGGTGTCGCCCTCATAGTCGGCGTCGTCGGCCTCGCCGTCGGGTCCGGTCGGCCAGCCGCCCTCCGGCGGCCGGCCCTGGGTGGCCGGGACGGACACGTAGAGGCGCCCGTCGGGACCGAGCTCGCCGCTCGGGAAGGCCAGTGCCGGGAGGCCCGGCCACCGCATGGTGGTCCACTGCCGGGTGGCCCGGTCGAAGACGTGAGCGATCACGTGGGCGCGCTCACCCGTGTCGTCGCCGGCCGCCAGGAGCACCAGGCGGTCGGTGCCCAGCCGCACCGGCCAGGTCTGGCTCTGCCCCACGTGCAGGTCCGGCAGCCAGTCCTTCGCCCCGGTCGCCGGATCCAGGAGCGCGAACCGCGGCCGGAGCTGGTCCATGCGGGGGCCGTCCCGGAACAGGACGAGGCCGTCGTCGGTGACCCCGTCGAAGTACTGCCCGTTGTCCGCGTCGAGGTCCCGGTTGGTGTACGACGCCAGCAGGGCGTAGTCGCGCCCCTCGACGGCCCGCCGGGCGTCGGCCAGCGTGATCGTGGGTGCGTCCGGTGCGGGCGGGTGGTCCGCCGCGTCGACGTGGCCGGACCCGGGCAGCCCGCCCAGCACCGCCGCGGTCGCGACGCCGGCCATCACCGCGGCCACACCTCCGGCCGCCGCCCGCCGGTGCCGGACCCGGCGGCGGCCCGCGAGGACCAGGGACGGGAGGTCCGCGCGGTCCGGCGGGGGCGCGGCGACGTTCTCCCGCATCAGCTCCTTGAGGTCGTTCACCACGGCAGGCTCCTCTCCCCGGCCACCACGAGCTCCTCGCGGGACCCGTCCTCGAACATGGCTCGCAGCGATGCCAGCGCGCGTGAGGTCTGGCTCTTGACGGTGCCCTCGCCGCAGCCGAGTGCGGCGGCCGTCTCGCGGACGTCGAGCTCCTCGAAGTAGCGCAGCACCACGCAGGCCCGCTGCCGACCCGGCAGCCGGGCCAGGGCTGCCATCAGGGCGGCCCGGTCGGCGACCGCCGAGGCGACGTCCTCACCGGAGGCGCGGTCAGGGTGCTCCGACGCCGGCCGCTCGGTGCTCGAGCGCTTGCGGGTCGAGTCGAGGAACGCGCTCACCACCGCCTTGCGGGCGTAGGCCAGCTCGCTGCCGTGGCGGACCAGACGGGGCCACGCGACGTACACGCGGATGAGGCCCTCCTGCACGTGGTCCGACGCCCGGTCCCAGTCGCCGCACAGCAGGTACGCCGTGCTGCGCAGCCTCGCTCGGCTCGCGGCCGCGAACTCGGTGAAGGCGGCCTCCGCGGCCGCGTCTCGCCCCATGCCCCATTGAACGACGTCAGTCGCCGATGGGTTGCACGACGCAGCCGCGCCGTCACTCAGGCGCCGGCCGCCAGCTCCTCCCGGACGGCGTCGAGCCGGCTGAACAGCCAGCGGTGGGCGGGGTCGCTCAGCCGGTCGGCGGCGAACCAGTAGCCCTCGGCCAGGACCAGCTCGTCGAACGGCGGCTCGACCACCACGAGCGGCCCGCCGTCGCGGACGTGGCTGCGCGCCAGCAGCTCGGGGACCATCGCCACCATGGCGGTGCCCTCGATGACGAACGGCAGCGGCAGGAAGCCGTAGACCTGGAGCGCGATCCACCGGTCGATCCCGAGCTCGCCGAACGCGCGGTCCACCGGGGTGAGCACGCCCGGCCCGAAGGAAGCCGCGGCGTGCGGGAGCGTGGCGAGGTCGTCCAGCGTGAGCCGGCCGTCCACCAGGCGGGGGTTGCCGCGGTCGGCGATCAGGACCATCCGGTCCCGCCAGAACGGCCGGGACTCGCCGGGGAAGCCGATGCCGAGCGGTGCGACCAGCGCGTCGTGCTCGATCAGCGCGGTCGGCGACTCACGGACGCCGGGACCGAGGTGGGCGATCGAGAGCCGGACGCCGGGGGCCTCGGCCTCCACCAGCCGGACCAGGGGCTCGTGCACCACCGCGATCGCGTAGTCGCTCATCGCGAGCCGGAAGGTGCGCCGGGAGGTCGCTGGGTCGAACTCGTCCTCGAGGTGCAGCGCCGAGCCCATCAGCCGCAGCGCGTGCTGCACCTCGGGCAGCAGGTCGCGGGCGAAGGGTGTCAGCTCGTAGTCGCGCCCGGCCCGCACCAGGAGCTCGTCGTCGAAGCGGCGCCGCAGCCGGGCCAGCGCGGCGCTCATGGCGGGCTGGCTGAGCTCGAGCCGCTGGCCGGCCCGGGTCACGTTGCCCTCCTCGAGCAGGACCTTGAGCGGCAGCAGCAGGTTGAGGTCGGTGCCGCCGAGCGCCATGGACCCAACACTAGGGTGAGGGCCGTCACACCGAGAGGAGGCACGGTGAAGGAGCGGCTGCGGGAGGTCGACGCCAACCTGCTCCTGTCCCTGCACGCGCTCCTGGAGGAGCGCAACCTCACCCACGCCGGCGAGCGGATGACGATGAGCCAGCCGGCGATGAGCGGGGCCCTGGCCCGGCTCCGCAAGCACTTCGACGACGAGCTCCTGGTCCGCGTGGGCCGCGGGTTCGAGCTGACCCCTGTGGCCGAGGAGCTCCGACCCGTGGTGGCCGAGGCGGTCGAGGCCGCCGAGGCGCTGCTGGGCAACCAGCGCGACTTCGACGCCGCGAGCAGCAGCAAACGGTTCGCGGTGAGCATGTCGGAGTACGCCATGACGGTGCTGGCCGAGCCGCTCATCCGGGTCCTGGCCGAGCAGGCCCCGCGGTGCACGGTCGCTCTCGACCCGGTCGACGTGCGCGCCGACCAGTTCGAGGCCCAGCTGATGCGTCGCGACCTGATCGTCGGCCCGCTCGGCTTCGAGTTCCCGGGCCGGCTGCAGCCGGTGTTCACCGATGAGCTCGTCTGCCTGGTGGCGCGCAACCACCCGCGGCTGGAGCGCGGCGCGCTCACCCTCGACGACCTCCAGGCGATGCCGCACGCGGTCGCCGAGTTCGCGGCTGCCGGTGACCGGCGCCGGCCGCTCGAGGTCGAGCTCGACGCCCGGGGGGTGCGCGACCGCAACGTGCTGGTGCAGGTGACCAGCCTGCTCACCCTGCCGTTCGCGGTGGCCGGCACCGACATGTGCGCCTTCGTCCCGTCCCGGCTGGCCCGACGCTGCCTCGAGTCCCTCGACCTGACGATCGCCGAGACCCCGCTCGACCCCGTCACCATCACCGAGGCCGCACACTGGCACCCGCGCCGCGAGAAGGACCCTGCCGTCGTGTGGCTGCGACGGCTCCTCTACGACGTCGCGGTCACGCTCGAGGACGCGCGTGGCTGACGCAGCCCGACCCGGCTGACGGTGAAAGCGAGCGCGGACGCGGTCGCCATCACCAGCGCCGGCACCACGGAGCTGTGCTCGCCGCCGAGCCCCACCAGCGGCGAGACCAGCGCGCCGAGGGCGAACTGGCTGAAGCCGAGCACCGCCGAGCCGGTCCCGGCGACCTCGCGGACCCTGGACATCGCCAACGCCGCGGCGTTGCCCATCACCGCGGCGTTGCAGGCCACGGCGACGAAGATCGGCGCCGGCAGCAGCCAGGTGGGGGCGCCGCCGACCGCGAGCGCGACCAGGACGAGGGTGGCGGTGAGCTGCACCGCGAGCGCCGCCCGCACCAGCCGGACGGGTGAGACCCGCTCGACGAGGCGGCTCGAGACCCAGCCGGTGGCGACGAGCCCGACGGCGTTGACGCCGAACGCGATCCCGTAGCCGACCGCGGAGAGCCCGACGACGTTCTGGTAGACGAACGGCGAGGACGAGATGTAGGCCATCATCACCGCGAACGACAGCGCCATCGTGGCGACGGGTGGCCAGTAGCCGCGGGTGACTGCCACCCGGCGCAGTGCCGCGGCGTACGACGTGTGCGCGGAGCGCAGCTCCGCCGGCCGGGTCTCGCGGAGCACGAGCACCACACCGAGGAACATGACCGCGCACAGCCCGGTGACGGCCCAGAGCATGCCGCGCCAGCCGACCGGCTCGGAGAGCAGACCGCCGACCAGCGGCGCCAGCACCGGAGCGACACCGCTGACGGTGACCATGAGCGTGAACGCGCGGGCCGCGGCCCGGCCGGTGACCAGGTCGGCGATCACCGCGCGGCCGATCACCATGCCGCCGGCGCCCGCGAACCCCTGCACGAGGCGCGCGGCCGCGAGCACGGCGACGTTCGGCGCCAGGGCGCACACCGCCCCGGCGACGACGCAGACCGCGGTGCTGACGACCAGCGGCGGACGGCGTCCGTACCGGTCCGAGAGCGGACCCATCACCAGCTGACCGACGGCCAGCCCGACGAGGAACGTGGTCAGCGTGAGCTGCACCTCGCTGGCCGAGGCGCCGAGCTCCTCGCCCATCGCGGGGAACCCGGGCAGGTAGAGGTCGGTCGCCACCGGTGCCACCGCCGCGAGCGTGGCCAGCACGATGATCAGCGGCCACCGGACGGTGGTGCGCGGCTCGGCCAGGGCGGTCACCGACGGAGTCAACCAACGGGGCATGCCCGGACGGAACGAGCCATCGCACATGCCTGTGATCGGCTCCCGCGATGCCCGCATCCCTTGTTGTGGACGCCCTCGCTGGGGCTCACTTGGGGCCATGACGTGGGACGACGGTGCGGCCTACCTGCAGGAGCTGGCTGCGGGCGTGTACGCCTACGTCCAGCCGGACGGCGGCTGGATGGTGAACAACTGCGGGGTGGTCACCGACGGGTCGGGCGACGCCGTGCTGGTCGACACCACCTCGACGGAGAAGCGCAACC
Organism: uncultured Actinomycetota bacterium; assembly: GCA_963791175.1. GTDB lineage: Bacteria > Actinomycetota > Actinomycetes > Propionibacteriales > Nocardioidaceae > Nocardioides. The sequence goes on along the minus strand of CAWBRC010000001.1, from coordinate 681,393 downwards.
GCGCCCTGCTCGCGGAGGTCGCCGGGGTCGCCGCCCGCGGCCCGCGGATCGCGGTCAACACGCACAGCCACCCCGACCACACCTACGGCAACGGCTTCCTGCCGGAGACCACGACGATCCTGGGCCACCACCTCTGCCGCGCGGGCGTCCTGCGCGCCGGGCTGCTGGCGACCCACGAGCTCCCGGCCGACTACGGCGACCTCACCGTGCGGCCGCCCGACGTCACCTTCGACCACGACCTGACGCTGCACCTGGACGGGTTCCCGGTCGAGCTGATGGTCATGGGCCCGGCCCACTCGACCCACGACGTCGGGGTCTGGCTGCCCGAGCAGAAGGTCATGTTCGCCGGCGACCTGGCGTTCTCGGGCGGGCACCCGATCTTCCTCGAGGGCTCGCTGACCGGGTTCCGGGCAGCGACCCGCCGGATGCGCGACCTCGCCCCCGCGGCGCTGCTGCCCGGGCACGGCCCGGCGTGCCGAGGCGACGAGGTCGGGCGGGTCCTCGACGACCTCGAGGCGTACGCCGACCACATCGAGCAGCTCGCACTCGAGTCGTACGCCGCCGGCCTCACCCCGCTCGAGGCCGCCCAGAAGCACAAGGACGGTCCCTACCGCGACTGGCCCGAGGCGGAGCGGGTGGTCTGCAACCTGCACCGCGCGTACGTCGAGCTGACCGACTACGAGGCGCCGTTCCCGCTGACCATCCCGAGCCTGTGGCCCGAGATGGTCGAGCTCAACGGCGGCCGGCCGATCGAGACCCACGCGTGAGCGTCCCGCGCCGGGTGGTGACCGGCCACACCGCCGACGGCGTCTCGGTCGTCCTCTCCGACGGCCCGGTCCCGGTCTCCCGCTCGCTGCCGGAGGACGGCGTGGAGTTCCACGAGATCTGGAACACCGAGGGCGCCCCGGTCCGGATCGTCGCCGCCGAGCCGAACGAGCCGACCGGGCGGACCCTCGCCGTACCCCCGCCCCCGCGCGGCACCAAGATCCGCATCAACGAGTTCGCCCCCGGCCACCTCGACGAGCGCGGCCTCCAGTCGCCGGTCCACCGGACCGCCTCGGTCGACTACGGCATCGTGCTCGAGGGTGAGATCACCCTCGTCCTCGACGACTCCGAGGTCACCCTCCGCTCCGGCGACATCGTCGTGCAGCGCGGCACCGACCACGCCTGGGCCAACCGCGGCGAGACCGTCGCCAGGGTGGTGTTCGTGCTCGTGGACGGTGAGTTCGACGACGAGCTCGCCCGCACGCTGCCCGGTGGCCTCGACGGCCTCATGCACGGCGGCCCGCGGGACTGACCCACGCCGATCCGTCCGTCTGCGGCCCGCCGGAGCAGAACCCCGGTCGGACCGCAGACGAATCGCTCACCGCCGGGCGAGCTCAGCCTCCGGACCCGTCTCGACGGACTCGGACGCGAGCTGGTCGTCGTCCTCCAGGTTCACCACCGGCAGGAGCCGGTCGAGCCAGGCGGGCAGCCACCAGTTGGCCCTGCCGAGCAGTGCCATCGTGGCGGGCACCAGCACCATCCGGACGAGGGTCGCGTCGACCAGGATCGCGATGGCGAGGCCGAGGCCGAGCATCTTCAGCGACGGCACCGGGCTGGCGACGAAGCTGAGGAAGACCGCGATCATGATCAGCGCGGCCGAGGTGACCACCCGCCCGGTGCCGGCCAGGCCCCGCGCGACCGACTCGGTGTTGTCGCCGGTGCGGTCGTACTCCTCGCGGATCCGCGAGAGCAGGAACACCTCGTAGTCCATGGAGAGCCCGAACAGGATCGGGAACATGATCACGACGATGATCGAGGTGATCGGCGTCGGGCCCTCGAGGCCGAGCAGCTCGGCGCCCCAGCCCCACTGGAAGACCGCGACCATGACGCCGTACGCGGCACCGATGGAGAGCAGGTTCATCGCCGCCGCCTTGAGCGGCACGGCGATCGAGCGGAAGACCAGCATCAGCAGCAGGAACGACACCGCGATGACGGCCCCGATGAACAGCGGCAGGGTGTCGCTGAGCTGGGCGTTGAGGTCGTCGGTGACCGCGGTGATGCCGGAGACGTAGACGTTGCCGGGGATGACGTCGCGGACGCGGTCGATCGTCGCCGAGGTGTCCGGGTCGGCCGGGCCGGTGGTCGGGATCGCGGTGAACACCACGGTGTCGCCGTCCGGCGAGACCTGCGGCGCACCGACCGAGGCGATCCCGGGTACCGCGGCGATGTCGTCGACGAGCGCCGGGACGCCAGCGGCGTCGACGCCGGCGGCGTCGAGGTCCGCGACCACCATGCAGCGGGGCCGTTGATCCCGGTGCCGAAGCCCTCGGCGAGCAGGTCGTAGGCCTGGCGGTGGGTGGTCTCGGCGGGAGCGTCGCCGGCCGCGGGGAACGCGGTCTGCATCCAGAACGCCGGGACCGCGATCGCGACCAGGGTGACGACCGCGCCGACCAGGTAGGGCCAGGGCCGACCGGAGACCCGGTGGCCGAACCGCCACCAGGCGGTGTCCTCGGCCGCCTTGGCCGGGCGGTGCCGACGCACCACGCGGCCCTTGTCGATGCGGTCGCCCAGGAGGCGCGAGCAGCGCGGGCAGCAGGGTGATCGCCGCCGCGACCGCGAAGAGGACCATGAGCGCCGTGGACAGCCCGATCGAGGTGAGCACGCCGAGCCCGGTGATGGCCAGCGCCGCGGTGGCGATCATGACGGTGCCGCCGGCGAACACGACCGCCGCGCCGGAGGTGCCCATGGCCGTCGGCCAGGGCGCCGTCGTTGTCCTGACCGGCGGCGCGGTTCTCGCGGTAGCGGGCGACCACGAAGAGCGCGTAGTCGACGCCGACGCCCGAGGCCGACGAGCCCGGCGACCGGGATCGCCGAGGCCGAGACGTCCATCGCGCCGGCCAGCAGCGTGATGGCGCCGATGCCGGCACCGACCGCGACCAGCGAGAGGCCGATCGGCAGGACGGCCGCGACCACGGTGCCGAAGACGACGAGCAGGACCACGAGCGCGACCAGCAGGCCGATGCCGGTGTGGCCCGAGCTCTTGTCCTCGGCGTTGAGGAACACGGCGTCGCCGCCGAGCTCGACGCGCACGCCGGGCTCACCCATCGCCGGAGACGGCGTCGGAGAGCACGGTGAACGCCGGCTTGCCCATCTCGCGCTCGGGGACGTCGAGGGTGAGCTCGGCGTACCCGATCCGGCCGTCCGCGGAGACGGTCCCGGCGGCGAACGGGTCGGCGACGGACGCGACGTGCGTCGAGCCCGGCCACGTCGTCCAGGACCGTCGGTCGACGTCGGCCGGTGCGCGTCGAGCGTCGTGCCCGTCCGCGGCCGAAGACGACGAGCGCCGTGCCCTTGGCCGCCTCGGGGAAGCTCTCGTCGAGCAGCGTGCCTGGCGCGGTCGCTCTGGCTGCCCTTGGCGGAGAAGTCGTCGGTGAAGGTGCCGCCGCCGCTGACGGCGAGGAAGCCGACGGCGACCAGGACGAGCACCCAGCTCGTCACGGTGCGCCACGGGTGCCTCGCACTGGCCATGGCGACCGCTCGGGTGAACCTGTTCATGGTGGGGCCTTTCGGACTGTGGTGGGTCTGATGGACGCGAAGCTAGGAAGGGATGTGGTGAGCGGTCGTCACCACAGGTGGTGAGCCGGAGGGTGATCCGCTGCTAGCCGGCGCGCGGGCGGCGTGAGGAGGCGGGCGCGAACCCGGTGCAGGCGCGGCATCAGGCCGTAGATGACGATCGGGACCGCGACCGTGGCGAGCACGAACGTCCGGAGCACGCTCGGGCAGGTCGGCGAGGCGGTCGCCGAGGGCGAGGTTGAGGACGGTGAGGGTCGGGAACACCGCGACCCAGATCATGAGCGCGAGCTGGTGCTTGGTGGGCGGCGGGTACGGTGCGACATGGTGCTGCTCCTTCGTTCGGGGTGGGTCTGGACGGGGATCAGGCCGGCAGGCCGGCCCGGAAGTCGTGCGACGGCGCGGCGTACGTCGTCCTCGACGAGGTCGTTGTTGATGGCGATGGCGGCCGCGGAGCCCTCGCCGGCGGCGGTGATGACCTGGGCGCGCGGGTTGACGGCGTTGCCGGCGACCCAGACGCCGGCCACGCTGGTGCGCCCCGTCGGGTCGGCGACGACCCAGCCGTTGTCGTGGGTCGCGCAGCCGAGCCCGGTGAGCAGGTCGTCGTGGGGGACGAAGGCGGGCCGGACGAAGACGGCGTCGCGGCGGACGACCCGGCCGTCGTCGAGCTCGACACCGTCGCAGCCGGTCGTCCTCGACGACCAGCCGGGCGACCGGGCCCTCGACGACGCCGATCGCGCGGGCGACGAGCCGCTCGCGCTCGGTCGGGGTGAGCGTGCCGGTGTGGCTGAAGTACACGACGTCGCTCGGACCACTGCCGGACGAGCAGCGCGTGCTGGACGGCCTCGGGCGTGCCGCCGAGGACGCCGAGCGCGCTGGTCGCGGACCTCGTGGCCGTGGCAGTAGGGGCAGTGGAGCAGGTCGCGGCCCCAGCGCTCGCGGACGCCGGGCACGTCGGGGACCTCGTCGCGGAGGCCGGTGGTGACCAGGACCCGGCGGGCCGTGACGACGTCGCCGTCCGCGGTGCCGACCTCGAAGCCGCCGCGGTCGCGCGGGCCGCACCGAGGTGACGGTGCCGCGGCACGAGGTGCCCGCCGTACGACGCGACCTCGTCGCGACCGGCGGCCAGCAGCTCCGCGGGCGGCAGGCCGTCGCGCGACAGGAAGCCCTGCATGTGGGCGGCGGGTGCGTTGCGCGGCTCGCCCGGCGTCGATGACGACGACCCGGCGGCGGGCCCGGGTCAGGACCAGGGCGGCGGAGAGGCCGGCGGCGCCACCGCCGATGACTGCTACGTCGTACTCGTTCATGCCTCGAGCGTCGCCCGCGCGGCCGACTGGCGACAACAAAGGTTGCTGTTTCCGGGAATCGCGCGGTGCAATGGGCCGATGACGGACGCCGACCCCGATCGCCGCCGCGCTCGACCTGGTCGGTCCGCGGCTGCGCAAGGTGCGGGAGCAGCGGGGCGTCACCCTGACCGACGTCGCCGAGCGCACCGGCATCTCGAAGAGCACGCTGTCGCGCCTCGAGAACGGCCAGCGCAAGCCCGAGCCTGGAGCTGCTGCTGCCCGCTGGCCCAGGTCTACCGGGTCCCGCTGGACGACCTGGTGGGGGCACCCGAGGTCGGCGACCCGCGGATCCGGCTCAAGCCGCGGCGCGTCAACGGGCGCACCGTGCTGCCGCTGACCCGGCACCCGGGCGGCGTCCAGGCGTGGAAGATCGTCATCCCGGCGGACCAGTCGACGCCCGAACCCGCGCACCCACGACGGCTACGAGTGGCTCTACGTCCTGACCGGCCGGATGCGGCTCATCCTGGGCGACCAGGACCTCGTGCTCGAGGTCGGCGAGGCGGCCGAGTTCGACACCCAGCTGCCGCACTGGTTCGGCAGCACCGGGCGAGGGTCCCGCAGAGGTGCTGAGCATCTTCGGCCGCCCGGGCGAGCGGATGCACGTGCGGGCCTCCGCGGCGCGGGCGAGGGCGAGGGCTGATGCCGGCTCGCCCTGGTCGAGACCAAGTTCTTCCTGCCCGCGGCCGCGCGCCGGGCTGGTGCGCGCGGCCACGCCTCGACGAGCTGCTCGGGACCCGGCGGACGCCGGCTGACCCTGGTCTCGGCGCCCGGCGGGCTTCGGCAAGACGACGCTGCTGGCGACCTGGCTGGCCGGCAGCACCGACGTCAGTCGGGACCCGCGCGTCGCGTGGGTGTCGCTCGACGAGTCGGACCGCGAGCCGGCCTCGTTCTGGGCCTACGTGCTGACCGCCCTCGAGCGCGCCGCACCGGGCACCGGGGCCGCAGGGCTCGGCCTGCTCGGGGCCGGCCAGCCGATCGAGGCCGTGCTGGCCGACGGTCCTCAACGAGCTCAGCGTCCTGTCCGACGACGTGGACCTCGTCCTCGACGACTACCACCTCGCCGAGAGCCCGGAGATCCAGCCGGGGGTGGCGTTCCTGCTCGAGCGCCTGCCGCCGCAGGTGCGCCTGGTGCTCAGCACCCGCGCCGACCCGGCGCTCCCGCTGGCCCGGCTGCGGGCGCGGGGTGAGCTGACCGAGGTCCGCGCGGCCGACCTGCGGTTCACCGACGAGGAGGCGGCCGCGCTACCTCGCCGACGCGACCGGGCTCGACCTCGCCGCGACCGACGTCGCCGCCCTCGGTGCCCGGACCGAGGGCTGGATCGCGTCCCTGCAGCTGGCCGCGATCTCGCTGCGGGACCGCGACGACCCGTCGCGCGTTCATCGCCGGGTTCGCCGGCGACGACCGGTACGTCGTCGACTACCTGGTCGAGGAGGTGCTCGACCGCCAGCCCGAGGAGCGTCCGCGACTTCCTGCTCGGCACCGCGATCCTCGACCGGCTCACCGGCCCGCTGTGCGACGCCGTCACCGAGACGACCGGGAGCGGCCAGGTGCTCGAGTCGCTGGAGCGCCGGAACCTGTTCGTGGTGCCGCTGGACGACCAGCGCCGCTGGTACCGCTACCACCACCTGTTCGCCGACGTCCTGCGGCGCCCACCTGCTCGCCGAGCGCCCGGAGCAGGTCGCCGGAGCTGCACCGGCGGGCCAGCGCGTGGTTCGCGGACGCCGAGCGAGCCCGCAGCGACGCCGTCCGGCACGCGCTCGCCGCCGGCGACGTCGACCGGGCGGCCGACCTGGTCGAGCTCGCGATGCCCGGCGCTGCGCCGGGACCGCCGCGAGGCGGTGATCCGCGCGCTGGGCCGACGTGCTCCCCGACGACGGTGCGTCCGGCGACCGCCCGGTCCTGGCCATCGGCCTGGTCGGCGGGCTGATGTCCAGCAACGAGTTCGACGGCGTCGAGCGAGCGGCTGAGCGACATCGAGCGGCAGCTCGCGCGGCCCGACGACGAGCTGGTCGTCCTCGACCGCGACGAGCTCGCCCGTGTCCCGGCCGGCATCGAGATGTACCGCGCCGCCCTGGCCCTCGTCGGCGGCGACCCCGCCGGCGCCATCGCGCACGCCGCAGCGCGCCTGCGCCCTGGCGCGGAAGGGGACGACCTGACCGAGCGCGGCCGCCGCCGGGCTCGTCGGGTCTGGCGTCCTGGGCCATCGGCGACCTCGCGGCCGCGCACCGCGCGCTACACGGCCTGCGCTGGCAGGGGCTCGATCCGGGCCGGGCACATCGCCGACGTGCTCGGCTGCTCGATCACGCTCGCGGACATGGAGCTGACGCTGGGGCGGCTCGGCGACGCCGAGCGCACCCTCGAGGACGCGCCCTGGAGCTCGCCGCCCAGCACGGTCCCGCGCCGCCTCAGGTCATGCGGGGCACGGCGGACATGCTCGTCGGCCTGAGCCGCGCCGCCTGGCACCGCAACGACCTCGAGGCCGTCGGCCGAGCTCCTGCGCCGCGCCGACGACCTCGGCGATTCGGCCGGCCTGCCCGCAGAACCCCTACCGCTGGCGGGTCGCCGCTCGCCCGGCTCCAGGCCGCCGCGGGCGACCACGCCGGCCGCACTCGAGCTCCTCGACGAGGCCGAGCGCGTGTACGTCGGCGACTTCTCGCCCGCAGGTCCACCCCGTCCACGCCACCCGGGCCCGGGTCCTCCTCGGCTCCGGCGACGTGGCCGGGGCGACCGAGTGGGCGCGCCGGCACGAGGTCCGGAGCGACGACGACCTGTCCTACCTGCGCGAGTACGAGCACCTCACCCTGGCCCGGGTCCTGCTCGCGCAGCACCTGAGGGGCGGCTCGCCCGACGCCCTCGCGCAGGCGACCGGGCTGCTCGACCGGCTCCTCGCAGCCGCGGAGGACGGGGAACGCCTCGGCAGCGCGATCGAGGTCGAGGTGCTCCGGGCGCTCGGCCACGGCGCGGCCGGGAACGCCGAGGCGGCGGCCGGGCGCGCTGGAGCACGCGGTCGACCTGGCGGAGCCCGACGGGTGGGTCCGCTTCTTCGTCGACGCCGGCCCCCGCCTCGTGCCGGAGCTGCGCGGGCTGGCCGCCCGCCGCCCCGGCTCGGCGTTCCTCCGCGACCCTGACCAGCCGCGGGCACGCCGTCCGACGCCGGCCCCGGCGCGGCGCCGCCCGGGAGGCCCTGCTCGACCCGCTCAGCGACCGCGAGCTCGACGTGCTCCGGCTGCTCGGCTCGGACCTCGACGGCCCCGCCATCGCCCGGGAGCTCGTGGTCTCGCTGAACACGGTCCGCACCCACACCAAGCACATCTACACCAAGCTCGGCGTCACCAACCGGCGCGCCGCGGTCAGCCGGGCCCACCAGCTCGGGCTGCTCTCCCGGTCGGCCAGCGCCTGACGGCCGCGGCGCAGGATCACCACGTCGGTCACATCACGTGGTGACGACCGCTCACCACGCCGGTCCCTACCGTCGCCGGCATGACAGATCGCGACCCGTCGTGGGCCGTCCCCACCTCGCTCATCGTGCTCAGCGCCATCCCCCTCGCGGCCGGCACCCTGCGCCTGGTCCAGCTCGCCGGCGGACCGTCGGCGATGCCCGCCGACGGCCGGTTCACCGGCCTCCCGCTCGCCCTGGTGGTGCACATCCTCGGCGCCGCGCTGTACGCCGTCGTCGGTGCGTTCCAGTTCCTGCCGCGGTTCCGTCGCCGGCACCTCGGCTGGCACCGGCGGGCGGGACGGCTGCTGGCGGTCGGCGGGACTCGCGGTGGCCGGGTCCGCGCTGTGGCTCACGCTGGCCTACCCGCCGAAGCCGGGGACCGGGGACCTCCTCTACGTCCTGAGGCTCAGCTTCGCGTCGTTCATGGCGGCGGCCCTCGTCCTCGGGTTCGCGGCCATCCGCCGCCGCGACCTCCCCGCGCACCGGGCCTGGATGATCCGCGCGTACGCCGTCGGGCTGGCCGCCGGGACCCAGGCCTTCACCGAGGGGGTCAGCGGCGCGGTGCTCGGCTCGGGCGTGGTGCGCGACGACCTGGCCAAGGGGGCCGGCTGGCTGATCAACCTCGCCGTCGCCGAGTGGGCGATCCGGCGACCGGCCCGGACGCGGGCCCTCGTCGCGGCAGGAGCGTCGGCGTGAGCGCGGCCACGGCGTACGAGATCACCGTCGGCGGCCACCTCGACGACCGGTGGTCGGCGTGGTTCGGCGGCGTCGAGATCCGGCGCAACGACGACCACACCACCACCCTCACCGCCCCGCTCGCCGACCAGGCCCAGCTCCACGGCCTGCTCGCCGGCCTCCGCGACGTCAACGCGCCCCTCGTCTCCCTGCGCAGCCCCGCGCCGGGGTGCCGCCCCGTGCTCACCCGCCCGCTCCGCACCGACCGGCTCACCCTCCGGAACGCCGGCCCGACCGACACCGAGCCGACCTGGGCCTTCCGGCAGCTCCCCTCGGTCAACGAGTGGCTCACCGGGTGTCCCGACACGCTCGACGGCTACCGGGAGCTGTTCACCAGGCCGGGCCGGCTCGCGACCACCGTCGTCGTCGAGATCGCGGGGGGTGCGGTCATCGGCGACTTCATGCTGCGCCGCGAGGACGCGTGGGGCCAGGTCGAGCCGGCCGGGTCCGCGCGCGGCCGGCAGGCCGAGCTCGGGTGGGTGCTGGACCCGGCGCACACCGGGCACGGCTACGCCACGGAGGCCGTGCGCGGACTGCTCCGCCACTGCTTCGAGGAGCTCGGCGTGCGCCGGGTCGTCGCCACCTGCTTCCTCGCCAACGACAGCTCCTGGCGGCTCCTGGAGCGCGTGGGCATGCGCCGCGAGACCCACGCGGTGCGCGAGTCGCTGCACCGCTCCGGCGAATGGCTCGACACCGTCGGCTACGCGATCCTCGACGACGAGTGGCCCCGCTCGGCGGCTCAGAGGCCGGACGGCTCGTAGGAGAAGGCGGCCGCCGCCTCGCGGACGAGGGACGTGGTCATGGCCAGGGTCGGGTCGGGGGTGCGGCTGCGGACCAGGTGGCGCAGCACCACCCGGCGCATGCCCAGGCCGGGGACGTCGAGCAGGTCGACGCCCTCGGTGGGCAGCGACTCGAGGGCGAGCGCGGGGCCGAGGGTCACGCCCTCCCCTGCGGCGACCAGCGCGAGCGCGTACTGGAAGCTGAAGTAGGAGTGCTGGGTCGACTCCTCGCCGCCGAGCTCGCGGCGCACGCGGCGGATGGCCTTCGCGCTCGCGGCGGTGGGGTCCAGGCCCAGCCACGGCAACCCGAGGCGGCTCAGGTCGATGACGTCGGAGGTCAGCAGCGCGCCCGAGGGCACGACCAGCTTCCACGGCTCGTCGAGGAGCGGGATGTCGGTGGTGCCGCGCGGCGGGGTGTAGTTCTCACCGGCGTCCAGCTCGACGACGACCGCGTCCAGCGAGCCGGCCCGCAGCGCGCGCAGCAGGTCCGGCTCGTCGGCCTCGACGGTCTCGAACCGCAGCGCCGGGTGCCGCTCGCGCCACTCGGTCAGGGCCGGCGCGAGGACCGAGGCGAGGAACGACTGGAAGCCGCCGATCCGCACCGTGCCGGTCACGTCCGCGTCCTGCTCCTCGAGCCTCGAGTGGGCCACCGCGAGGGCGCGCTCGATGTCCTCCCCGGCCTCGGCGAGGGCCAGACCAGCGGGAGTCAGGACGCTGCCGGACGGCGTCCGCTTGAGCAGCGCGTGGCCCGTCTCGGCCTCCAGCCGGGTGATCTGCTGGGAGACCGCCGAGGCGGTCACACCCAGCTCGTCGGCGCCGGCCAGGACGCCGCCGTACCGGGCGACGGCCAGCAGGAAACGGAGCCGTCTCGGGTCGACTGTCATTTCACGAATGCTAAATCCAGAGTCAATCAGAGTGCAATTGCGCTAATTCGCGTTCGGATCCACCATTTCTCTCGGGACCGACGGTCGGACCCAGCGCAGAGACACGAGGAACACGGGATGATCGCGGCAGCCATGGGGTGGATCGGGACGGTCGGCGGCATTGCCGCGTACCTCCTGCTGAGTCGAGGGACCTGGCACGCGACGTCGCTGCGCTACTCCGGGCTCAACGGCGTCGCGGGGATCCTCGCCGCCACCGCGAGCGCGGTGTACGGCGCCTGGCCGAGCGTGACCTCGAACCTGCTCTGGGCGGCGATCGCCGGCCACGTGGCGTTCACGACGCTGCGCGAGCGCCGCACCCAGCGCATCGCGGTGGTCACCTCGCTCCCGGTCATCGACCACGACCCGGAGCCGCCGACCGGTCCGCAGCCGGTCCTGGTCGCCGCCTGATCCTCGTGTGCCTAGACGTGGCACCCGGACCGGTGCCGGCCGGTCCCCAGCCCGGTCGCGCTGCCGTCCGGTAGGACCAGCTCGGCGACGCACCCGTCCGGGACCGTCACGTCGACGGTGAGCTCGCCGTCGGACACCGTCCACGAGACGGCGACCCGTCCGTGCGGCGTGACGTGCTCGGTCGAGGCGCGGGTGAGCCCGCCGCCCGGGCGGGGCGCGACGCGGAACCGGCGCCAGGCCGGCTCGAGGCGCTGGAGGCCGGCGACGTACCGGTGCAGGAACGAGACGACCGCGCCCTTCGAGTAGTGGTTGAGCGACTCGTGCGGCACCCCGTGCTCGTCGACGCCGTCCCACCGCTCCCACACGGTGGTGGCCCCGCGGTCGACCATCGCGAGCCACGACGGCGTGCTGTCCTGGAGCAGCAGCTCGTAGGCCACGTCGAGGTGGCCGTGGTCGGCCAGGACCGGCAGGAGGTACGGCGTCGCGAGGAAGCCGGTGCCCAGGTGGGTGCCGGCGGCGCGGACCAGCGCGACGAGGTCGTCGGCGGTCCGCTCGCGGAGGTCGTCCGGGACCAGGCCGAAGGCCAGCGCGCGGACCAGGTTGGCCTGCGTGTGGGGCTCGACCCGACCGTCGACGACGTACTCGGCCCGCCACGCGTCGACCACGGCCGCGGACAGGTCGACGTATCGCTCGGCCGCGGCGTCCTCGCCGATCAGCCGGGCGATGGCGGCGGCGTGCCGGGTCGACCACGCGTAGAAGGCGGTCGCGGTGTCGCTCTTGTCGGCGGAGACGAAGGCGGGGAAGTCGGTGGGGTCCTCGCCCGGGACGAGCCACTCGCCCCAGTGGAAGCCGGTGTCCCAGAGGTATCGGTCGTGCGGCCGCGGCTCCGGATGGGCCGCCGCACGGTCGGGGTGCCGGGCCGTCGACGCCATCCGCTCGGCCCGGTCGAGCCACCGCACCATGGCCGGCCAGAGCTCGCGCAGCACGGCCGGGTCGCCGTACTCCTGGTGGAGCTCCCACGGCACCAGCACGATCGCGTCACCCCAGCCCGCGGAGCCGTTGAGCGTGGCCATGAAGCCGGTGCGCTCGGCGACCGGCATCGGCGCCATGTTGCAGAGGGTGCCGTCCTCCCACTGGGTCGCCACCAGGTCGCGGAGCCACTTCCGGGAGAAGCCGTCGACGTCGTAGAGGTACGACGCGGTCGGCACGAACAGCTGCCAGTCGCCCGTCCACGCGGCCCGCTCGCGGGTGGGGCAGTCGGTCGGGACGTCGCAGACGTTGCCGCGCAGGCTCCAGACCGCGGCGTGGTGCAGCCGGTTCAACCGCTCGTCGCTGCACCGGAACCGACCGCGCGGCTCGAGGTCGGTGTGCACGACGATGCCGGCGACGTCGTCCGCGGTCAGCGGGCCGGGATGGCCCTCGATGCGGGCGTGCTGGAAGCCGTGGGTGGTGAACCGCGGCTCGAACACGTCCCCCTCGACGCCGGCCGAGACCACCCGGTCGACCATGCCGGCCGACAGCGGCTCGGGCAGGAACGGCAGGTCGGGCCTCAGGTGGTCGGTGGTCACGTCACCGTCCGGACCGAGCCACTCGGCGTGCGTGAGCACCAGCTCGGTGCCCGCGGGACCGAGGTCGGTGAGCCGGAGACGGCCGTTGATGTTCTGACCGAGGTCGACGAGGTGCACGCCGGGCCGCAGCTCGGTGACCGAGACCGGCCGGACCTCCTGCACGGCCCGCACCGGCGGCGCCGGCGAGGTGGTGAGCGAGTCGAACCCGTGGTCGACGACCGCCACCGGCGCCCACGCGCGGACCGGCACCAGCCGCCGGTCCTCGTGCTGCCCCTCGATCAGGTCGGCCAGGATGATGTGGCTCCGCGACCACGCCCAGTCCGCGCCGGTGGCCGCCACGACCTCGCCGTCGGCATCGAGCTGCGCGAGCAGGGCGGTCTCCGTCCCCCACTGGTCGACCGCGCGGCCGACGCCGACCTGCCCCCGGTACCAGCCGTCGGCCAGCAGCGCCTCGACGTCGTTCTCGCCCTCGCGCAGCAGCGCGGTGACGTCGTAGGACTGGACCTGGGTGTGGTGCTGGTACTCGGTGTAGCCCGGCGTCAGCTCCTCGTCCCCGACGCGGACGCCGTTGACCTCGGCCTCGTAGAGCCCGTGCGCCGTCACGAACAGCGTGGCCCGCCGCACCGGCCCGGAGACGGTGAACCTCCCGCGCAGGCGGTTCGCCGGACGCCGGCCACCCGGGGTCGGGTCGGCGGTCGGCGCGACCCAGACGGCCTGCCAGGTCGCCGGCAGGGTCGGCGGGAGGTGGGCCACCCGGACAGCCAACCAAGGCCGGTCGGGGTCGGGAACGCCGGGCGTGGCGATGGGAGGGATCACCGCGACGGATGCTCGACTTCCGGTCAGCGGAACCACGGCGCTTCCCGCGGTCCGGCCGGCGCGGTTGACTACCGGCATGCAGGAGGAGCGCACCCAGGTCGCCGTCGTCGGGGCCGGGCCGGCCGGGATGCTGCTCGCGCACCTGCTGGCCGCGGAGGGCGTCGAGTCGGTCGTGGTGGAGACCCGCTCGGAGGAGTACGTCGCCTCCCGGATCCGGGCCGGCATCCTCGAGCAGTCCACGGTCGACCTGCTCCGCTCGGTGGGGCTCGCCGACCGGCTCGAGCGGGAGGGCGACGAGCACCGCGGCATCCACCTGCAGTGGCACGACCACGGGCGCAGCGAGCGGCACCACGTCGACTTCGTCGACCTGACCGGCCGGTCGGTGTGGGTCTACGGGCAGACCGAGGTGCAGAAGGACCTGGTCGCCGCCGCCCGGGCGCGCGGCCAGGCGGTGCACTACGAGGTCACCGACACCGCGCTGCACGACCTGGACACCGACCGGCCCTCGGTCACGTTCACCTCCTCGGCCGGCGTGGACGTGCGGCTGCGCGCGGACGTGGTGGTCGGCTGTGACGGCTCGTTCGGCCCCTCGCGGTCCGCCGTACCGGCGCCGAGGACGTGGGAGCGGACCTACCCCTACTCCTGGCTCGGGATCCTGGCCGACGTCGCGCCGTCCACCGACGAGCTGATCTACGCCTGGCACCCCGAGGGCTTCGCGCTGCACTCGATGCGCTCGTCCTCGGTGTCGCGGTTCTACCTCCAGGTGCCGAACGACACCTCGCTCGACGACTGGTCGGACGACCGGATCTGGGACGGGCTCACGACCCGGTTCGCGCTCGACGGCTGGACCCTCGACACCGGCCCGATCACCGACCGCTCGGTGCTGCCGATGCGCTCGTTCGTCCAGACCCCCATGCGCCACGGTCGGCTGTTCCTCGCCGGGGACGCCGCCCACATCGTCCCGCCCACCGGCGCCAAGGGGCTCAACCTCGCCGCCGCCGACGTCGCCCTGCTCGCGCCCGCGCTGGTCGCCTGGCTCCGCAAGGACGACGCCTCCCTCGCCGACGCGTACGCCGATACCGCCGTGCGCCGGGTCTGGCGCTGCACCCACTTCTCGTGGTGGATGACCACGATGCTGCACGCCACCGGCGACCCCTTCGACGAGCAGCTCCAGCTCTCCCAGCTGCGCTGGGTCACCTCGAGCGAGGCCGGCGCCACCGGGCTCGCGGAGAACTACGCGGGGTTGCCGATCGGGTTCTGAGCCGGGGCACAGCCGGACGACAGGTTGCGGGGCGACCGTGGACCCATGACCGCGACCGCCCTCACCGCGCACCGCCCGCACCTGCTCGTCGTGGACGACGAGGCGAACATCGCCGAGCTGCTGCGGATCTGGTTCGAGCCGGCGGGGTGGGACGTGGCCACGGCGGCGAGCGGGCCCGAGGGCGTGGCCAGGGCCGCGGACCGGCGGCCCGACGCGGTGGTGCTCGACCTGATGCTGCCGGGGTACGGCGGGCTGGAGGTCCTGCGGCGGATCCGGCTGCTGCACCCGAGCGTGACCGTGGTGCTGAGCACGGCCCGGGACTCCGACGAGGACCGGGCGGCGGGGCTGGCGGCGGGCGCGGACTCCTACCTGGTCAAGCCGTACTCGCTGGTCGAGCTGGAACGACAGCTCTCGGAGCTCATGGGCCGCCGCCTAGGATCCACCCGGTGAGCGAGCTCTGGGACGCCGAGGCAGCGGCCTTCGACGATGAACCCGACCACGGGCTCCGCGACCCGGCCACGCGGGAGGCGTGGCGGGCCCTGCTCCGCCGGCACCTGCCCGGGCCGCCCGCGCGGATCGCGGACCTCGGCTGCGGGACCGGGACGCTCAGCGTGCTGCTCGCCGACGAGGGGTACGCCGTGGACGGCGTCGACTTCTCCTCCCAGATGGTGGCCCGCGCCCGGGCGAAGGCGGGCGACCGGGACGGCCTGGCCTTCGTCGTGGCCGACGCGGCCGAGCCACCCCTGGCCGAGGGCGGGTACGACGTGGTGCTCAGCCGGCACGTGCTGTGGGCCCTGCCCGACCAGCCCGCGGCCCTGGGGGGTTGGGTCCGGCTGCTCGGTCCGGGCGGGCTGCTGCTCCTCGTCGAGGGCTTCTGGCACACCGGCGCCGGCCTCACCGCGACCCGCACGACGGCGCTGCTGCGCGACGCGGGCCGCACGCCCACGACGTACCGGCTGGACGACCCGGTCTACTGGGGTGGCCCGATCCGGGACGAGCGGTACCTCGTGGTGGGCTAGCAGCCCCGCCGTCCGGAACTGCGCCCGCCTGTACGCCCGGCTCGGCTGCGGTGCGCGCAGTGGTCAGGTCCAGCGAGAGGGCACGCGCTGGACCACCGCCGGTCGAGCCCGGTCGGGACCACCGCAACGCAGGCACCCGGGCGACCCCGCCCGTCGAGCCCGTCGAGACCCCCGCAACGCAGGCACCCGGGCGACCCCCGCCGGTCGAGCCCGTCGAGACCACCGCCACGCAGGCACCCGGGCGACCCCCGCCGGTCGAGCCTGTCGAGACCACCGCCACGCAGGCACCCGCTGAACCACCGCCGGTCAAGCCCGTCGAGACCAGGCCGACCCGGCGGGCATCTCGACAGGCTCGATGAGCGGTGGCCCGGTCCCAGCCCCGGGTCACCTGGCCGGGAGGCACCCGCTCGACCACCGCCGGTCGAGCCCGTCGAGACCACCGCAAGCAGCCCCTGACCCAACCCCGGACGTGACCCGTTTTCCCCTTGTGGACAAGGGCTTCCGGACCGATCGGACTGTCGGTGGTCGCTGCTTGGATAGGTGTCATGACGGCGATCGCGCACCACCCGCACCGAGTCACCCGGGCGGCGGCTGGCGTGCGCGACCAGCTCGGTGCCGTGGCCGGGGTTCCGTTGTGGTCGATGGACGCCACCGAGACGGTCGGGGCCCTCGAGGACGTGCTGAAGGCCGAGGCCCAGCTGACCGAGCTCAAGACCCGGCTGCTGGCCCACGCCGAGGCGCTCGACATCCCAGCCCAGTCCGGTGCGACCTCGACCGCGAGCTGGCTGGCCCACCACACCAAGACCACCCGCGCCGCCGCGCACCGGGCCGTCCGGTTGGGTGCCGGACTGGAGTCCCACGACCAGACCCGGGAGGCGCTCGCAGGCGGTCGGGTCCATGTCGAGCAGGCCGAGGTCATCCTCCGCGCCCTCGACGACCTCCCCGACGACCTCGACCCCGACCTGGTCCAGCACGCCGAGGCTCACCTGCTCGCCGAGGCCGAGCACTTCGACGCCCGTGCGTTGACGCGGTTCGGACGCCGGCTGCTGGAGGTCGTGGCTCCCGACGCCGCCGACGCCCACGAAGCCCAGCTGCTGGAGCGCGAGGAACGCGACGCAGCCGCCGCCTGCCGGCTGACGATGTGGGAGGACGGACACGGCAAGGTCCACGGCCGGTTCACCCTCGACACCCTCACCGGCGCGAAGCTCAAGAAGGCCCTCCTAGCCCTCGCCGCCCCCAAGCACCGCGCCGCCTCGGGTCCGTTGGGGGAACGTCGCCCAACCCCGGAGCGGCTGGGCCGGGCGTTCACCGAGCTGATCCACCGCTACCCCACCAAGGACCTCCCCAAGGCCGGTGGGGTCAACGCCACCGTCGTGGTCACCATGACCCTCGACTCCCTCCTCGGCGGCCTCAAAGCCGCCCGGCTCGACACCGGCGAGACCATCTCCGCCTCCCTGGCCCGCAAGCTCGCCTGCGAGGCCGGGATCATCCCCGCCGTCCTCGGCGACAGGTCGCAGGTCCTCGACCTGGGTCGCAGGCGGCGCTTCTATTCCGAGGCCCAACGGATCGCCAAGGCCATCGAGGCAGGTGGTTGCCAGGTCGAGGGTTGCGACTGGCCACCGGGCCTGTGCCACCTGCACCACCCGGTCCGCTGGGCCGACGGCGGAGGCACCAACCGCGACGGGATGATGATCTGCCCCCGCCACCACGCCCGCGCCCACGACCCCGCCTTCACCATGGCCCACCTCCCCGGCGGGAAGATCGCCTTCACCCGCCGCACCTGAACCGACCGAACCGACCCGACCGACCCGACCGACCCGACCGACCCGACCGACCCGACCGACCGACCCGACTGAACGGACCGAGCGCGACCAGGACCGCAGCGGCGCCCGGCGTGCAGCCCTGCCCGCGGACGCAAGCCAGCGCTCACGCAGCCAGAACCCTCGCGGCAACCCGATAGCCAGCCCGCCCTTGGCGCTCGCCGGGGCTGTCAACCCGCCCCACCAACCGCAAGGAGGGGCAACCCAGATTGACAGCCCCGGGGAGCGTCCAGACACTCGGATATCGGGTTGCCGAGACAGGCATCGAAGCGGCCGGGGTCGCAGGCGCGGCTTCCGGCGAGCGACCGCCGCGACCACCCGTGAGGCGGCGGAGGACCTCGGCCTGGCGCCCGGCTCGAAGGTGGTCGCGCTCATCAAGTCCACGGAGGTCGGGCTCGGCGTCAAGGACTGATCGGTCGCCCGGTTCCGGTTCGGCTCAGGCGGTCTGCTCCCGGCAGAACGCCGCGCCCGACTCGTCGCAGACCACCTTCGCCTCGCCCGGCCCCGGCCGGGTGATCGTCGAGCCCTGCGGCTTGTGGTCGATGGTGACCGTCCCGCGCGCCCCGCACAGGGAGACCCGGATGTCGATGTAGACGTCCAGCTTCGGGGTCTGGAAGAACATGACGACCTGGCCGAAGCCGAACACCCCGCCGATGCCCGCTCCGCCCACCGGCATGCCGACGTCGCCGAGCCGGCTCACCGTCGCGGCTCCCACAACGAGTGAGGTACCGGCAGGCTCGGTGCCTGCGTTGACGTCCTCGACGCCGTACGAGCCCGCCCGGCCGGGAGACAGGCTCAGCGCGGCGAACGCGCTGACGCTGTTCCCGGAGCAGCTGAACGTGGCCTTCAGCAGGCCGGGGACCTCGTACACCGTCGCCGTGCCCCCGGTGTAGTAGAAGACCTTGACCTCGTCGGCGGCGTCGAGCGCGAGGTCCGCGGCTCCGACTCCGCCGTCCTGCAGGTCGGTCCCGCTGACGCTGCCGTCCTGCAGGTCGGTCCCGGTGACGCTGCCGTCCTGCAGGTCGGTCCCGGTGACGCTGCCGTCGCCGAGGTCGGCGCCCGTCACCGACCGGTCCTTGAGGTCCTTGCCCAGGAGCGAGTTGTTCTTCACCTGCTTCGAGGCCACCGAGTTCTTCGGCAGCTTCGTGCCGGCCGCGAAGGCGGCACCCCCGCCCACGACCACCAGGGTCAGGGCGAGCAGGGCGATGACGTGCTGACGGAGGAACTGGCTGGCTCGATGCACCCGCCGATCAAGCCCGGGACCGCGGGCGGCCGTCAACAGGGGGTCTTCGAGGTCTAGACAGAACCGGGGCTAGTCCGCGACCTCCACGATCACGTTCGTCGCCTTCACGACCGCGGTCGCCGGCTTGCCGACCTCGAGGCCGAGGTCGTCGGCCGCGTCGCGGCTCATCAGCGACACGATCCGGTAGTCGCCGCAGGCCAGCTCGACCTGCGCCATCACGCCGTCGCGCTTGACCGCGATCACGATGCCGGTCATCCGGTTCCGGGCGCTCGACGTCGAGGACGACCCCGCCAGCGACGCGATGAGCGGCGCGAGGTCATCGGCCGGCAGCACTCGCTGGTTGCCGTGCCGCTCGAACCTCACCCGGCCCTCGGTCTCCCACCGCCGCAGGGTGTCGACGCTGACACCGACGGCCTGGGCCACCTCGCCGATGCGCAGGTACTCCGCCATCCGCCGATCCTAGGAGGGCTGGCACCATGACGCGGTGACCGAACCGCTGATCGCGCTGGGCTGCGGTCTGGTCATCGCCCTGGTCACCACGCCGGTCGGGGTGTCCGGTGCCGTGCTGCTCCTGCCGGTCCAGCTCGACGTGCTCAAGGTCCCCAACCCATCGGTCACCCCCACCAACCTGCTCTACAACGTGGTCGCCGGCCCCGGCGCCCTCGTCCGACACCGGGCCAGGCTGGGCGGCCCGCTCGTTGGCCGGCTGCTCGCCGGCACGCTGCCCGGCGTCGTGGTGGGCGCCTGCGTCCGGGTCTGGCTGGTGCCCGACGCCCGCACGTTCCGGCTGGTCGCGGCCGCGGTGCTGCTCGGCCTGGGCGTCTGGCTGGTGACGCGCACGCTCCGGCCCGGGCCGACGGACCCCGACGCCGCGACCATGCGTACGCCGGCCCTGGTCGCGCTCGCCTTCGCGGTCGGCGTCATCGGCGGCGTGTACGGCATCGGCGGCGGGTCGATCCTGGCGCCGGTCCTCGTCGGCCGGGGCATGCGCGTCGCCGAGGTGGCGCCGGCCGCGCTCGCGTCGACGTTCGTCACCTCGCTGGTCGGCGCCGTCAGCTTCGCGGTGATCGCCCTCGGCGCGGACGGCTCGGTCGCCCCGGACTGGACGCTGGGCGTGGCCGCCGGGCTCGGCGGCCTGGTCGGCGGCTACTGGGGCGCCCGGCTCGCCCCGCGGATCCCCGAGGCGCCTCTGCGGCTCCTGCTGGGCGGCATCTGCATCGCGCTCGCGGTGGCGTACGTCGTGGTGGCGGCCTGACTCAGAACCCGTACACCGTGACCTCGGTCGCCTTGACCGAGAACGTCACCCGAAGACCGGTCTCGAGAGCGAGCTCGGCGGCGGCCTGGACGGTGACGTCGGCGTGCAGCGTCCCGGCGTGCACCCGGATCCGGTCCGCGAGCGGCTCGATCTCGGTGATGGTCACGTCGAAGGCGTTGCGCGGGCTGCCGGTCACGGGCTCCTGGTAGACCGACACCGACGTCGGGCGGAAGGTCGCGATGGCAGCTGCGCCGGCGGCCGGGTCGTCCCCGGTGACCAGCCCGTGCACGACCAACCCCTCGCGATCCACCACGCCGCCGTCCTGCCAGGTGCCGGAGACCAGGTTGAGCCCGGCCAGCCGGGCGGCGAACGGGCTGCGGGGTCGCGAGAGCACGTCGGCACTGAGGCCCTGCTCGACGACGCGGCCGTCGGTCAGCACCACGACGCGGTCCGCCAGCAGCAGCGCGTCGAGCGGGTCGTGCGTCACCACCACCGCGGTCTGGTCGGCCAGCACCCGGCGTAGCGTCTGCCGGAGCGCGGGCAGCACGGCGACGTCGAGGGCGGCCAGCGGCTCGTCCAGCAACAGCAGGGCGGGTTCGGCGGCCAGCGCCCGCGCCACCGCGACCCGCTGCGCCTGACCACCCGAGAGCCGGGCGGGGCGACGCGCGGCCAGCTCGCCCACCCCGACCTCGTCCAGCCAGCGCTGGGCGTGCGCCCGGGCGCTGGCCCGCGGCGTACCGGTGCTGCGCGGGCCGAAGGCGACGTTCTCCAGAGCGTCGAGGTGCGGGAACAGCAGCGGCTCCTGCCCCAGCAGCGCCGTGCGGCGCGCGTGCGGAGGCACCTGGACGCCGGACGCGACGTCGGTGAGCACCCGGCCGTCCAGCTCCACCCGGCCGGTGTCCGGGGTCACCAGCCCGGCG
Organism: uncultured Actinomycetota bacterium; assembly: GCA_963791175.1. Taxonomy (GTDB): domain Bacteria; phylum Actinomycetota; class Actinomycetes; order Propionibacteriales; family Nocardioidaceae; genus Nocardioides. The sequence goes on along the minus strand of CAWBRC010000001.1, from coordinate 660,305 downwards.
GTGACGGCGAGCGCCGTGGACTTGCCGGAGCCGTTGGGGCCGAGCAGCGCCAGGGTCTCCCCCGCGGCCACGTCGAAGGCGACGTCGGCACCCCGCTCCGCGACGGTGAAGGAGAGCGAGAAGGTCACAGCACGCCCCGGCTCTGCCGGGCCAGCCCGATCACGAGCACGGCGACCACGACGAGGACCAGCGCCAGGGCGACCGCGGCGTCCGGGTCGGTCTCGCGCTGCAGGTAGATCTCCAGCGGCAGCGTGCGGGTCCGACCCTGGAGGCTGCCGGCGAAGGTGATCGTGGCGCCGAACTCGCCGAGCGCCCGGGCGAACGAGAGCACGGCCCCCGAGAGCAGCCCGGGCAGCACGAGCGGGAGCGTGATCCGCCGGAAGACCGTGGTGGGGCCGGCGCCGAGCGTCGCGGCGACCACCTCGTAGCGCTGACCGGCCGTGCGCAGCGACCCCTCGAGCGACACCACGAGGAAGGGCATCGCCACGAACGTCTGCGCCATCACCACCGCGATCGTCGAGAACGCGATCTGGAGGCCGAGCGCGTCCAGCTCCGAGCCGAGCAGCCCCCGCCGGCCGAAGGTGTAGAGCAGCGCCAGGCCGCCCACCACCGGCGGCAGCACCAGCGGGAGCAGCACCAGCGACCGCAGCACCCCCAGTCCCGGGAAGTCGCGGCGCGCCAGCACCAGCGCCATCGGGACCCCGAACAGCACGCAGAGCAGGGTGCTCGCGGACGAGGTCTTGAGGCTCAGCCAGAAGGCGTCCCGCGCACTCTCGGACGTGATGAGCGTGCCGAAGTCCGGCCAGTCGACCCGGGCCACGATCGCGACGAGCGGGAGCAGCACGAAGACCGCCCCGACCACGGCCGGGACGTAGACCCAGCGGGGCAGTCCGACGGGGCGCTGCGCGGTGACGGACCCGGGCTGCCGGGTCTGGTCAGGGCTTCGCGAAGCCGGCCTCCTCGAGGATGGACTGCCCGGTGTCGCCGAGCACGAGCTCGACGAACTCCTGGGCCAGGTCGCCGTGGTCGGAGTCCTTCAGCGCCACGATCGGGTAGGTGTTCACGATGCTGCTGGACTCGGGGAAGGGTACGCCGGTCACGTCGTCACCCGCTGCCGTCACATCGGTGACGTAGACCAGCCCCGCGTCGGCCTCGCCCGAGGTGACCTTGCCGAGGACGTCGGTCACCGACTGCTCCTCGCTCACCGGGTCCAGCGTCACCCCCGTCGCCTCCTCGGCCGTGACGGTCGCGGCGCCGCACGGCACCTCGGGCGCGCAGACCACGACCTTGACGCCGTCCTTCGCGAGGTCGGCGAAGGACGCGATGCCGGCCGGGTTGTCCGGGGGCGTGGCGATCTCCAGCGTGTTCGAGGCGAAGTCCTGCGGGTCGTCGGCCTGGAGGTCCTCGGCGGTGAGCTTGTCCATGTTCGCGGTGTCGGCGGACGCGAACACGTCCGCAGGCGCGCCCTCCTGGATCTGGGCGACCAGGTCGGAGGAGCCGCCGAAGCTGAACTCGACCGTGACCCCGTCGTGCTGCTTCTCGAAGTCCTTGCCGATCTCGGTGAACGTCGAGGTCAGGGAGGCGGCGGCGAACACCGTCAGCGTGGTGTCCCCGCCGCCGCCTCCAGCCGAGTCTCCCGAGTCGTCGGAGTCCCCGCACGCCGCGGTGGTGCCGAGCAGGAGCAGGATGGTCGTCAGGGCGGCGGCGGGTCGCGGGCTCACGGGATGCATCGAACCACATGACCTAGGCAATACCTAGGCAGAATCAGGAGATCGGATGTCCGACGGCGTCGACCGGGTCCGCGACCACCTCGCCAACGAGCGCACCCAGCTGGCCTGGCTGCGCACCAGCGCCAACGTGGTCGTGGTCGGGCTGGCGGTGGCCCGGTTCGCCGACGGCGGCGAGGTGACCGCGGCCAGCCTGGTCGCCGGTGGAGTGCTCATCCTCGTCGGCGCGGTCGGGGTCGTGTACGGCACCAGCCGCTACCGCCGCGTCAGCTCGGCCATCGTCCGCGGCGACAGCGAGGGCATCAGCGCGGCCAACGGCCCGACCATCGCCGCGGCGGTGCTCCTCGTGGCGGTGCTCGTCTCGACGCTCGTCCTCCTGCTCAGCGCCTGAGCCCGGCGTGGGACCATCGTTGTCCCATGCAACCATCACCGAGCCGGCTCCGCGACCGACGCGGGATCACCTTCGCCGTGCTCGCGGTGGCCGCCTCGGCGTTCGCGCTGCTCCAGTCGCTGATCGTCCCGGTGCTGCCCACGATCCAGGCCGAGTTCGCGACCAGCCAGACCACGGTCACCTGGGTGCTCACGGCCTACCTGCTGTCGGCCTCGATCTGCACCCCGCTGCTGGGCCGGGTCGGGGACGTGGTCGGCAAGACCCGGGTGCTCGTGGCGTGCCTGCTGGCGCTGTCGCTGGGCTCGCTGGCCGCCGCGCTCGCGCCGAGCATCGGCTGGCTGATCGCCGCCCGGGTGCTCCAGGGCGTCGGCGGCGGGGTGCTGCCGCTGTCCTTCGGGATCATCCGGGACGAGTTCCGCGAGCGGATGACCCTGGCCCTCAGCATCATCGCCTCGCTCACGGCCGTCGGCTTCGGCGTCGGGATCGTCGTGGCCGGACCCATCGTCGACGCCTTCGGCTTCCGTGGCCTGTTCTGGCTGCCGATGGGCGTCACGCTGGTGGTCGCCGTCGTGGCGCGGGTGTTCGTCCCCGAGTCGCCCGTCCGCACGCCGGCCCGGCTGCCGGTCCTGCCTGCCGTCCTGCTGGCCGGCTGGCTGGTCGCGCTGCTGCTCGGGCTGAGCCAGGGCAACCACTGGGGCTGGGGGTCGCCGAAGGTGCTCGGCCTGTTCGCGGTCGCGCTGGTCCTGCTCGTGGCCTGGGTGGTGGTCGAGCTGCGGGTCCCGGTCCCGATGATCGACATGCACATGATGCAGCGCCGCGGCGTGTGGACATCCAACGTCGTCGCCGGCGGGGTCGGCTTCTCGATCTTCGCGTCGTTCGGCTTCCTCCCGCAGCTGCTGCAGACCCCGCCCGAGGCGGGCTACGGCTTCGGCGCCACCATCAGCGAGTCCGGACGGCTGCTGCTCCCCTCGGCGGTGGCCAGCTTCCTGGTCGGCTTCACGACCGCAACCCTGATCCGCCGGTTCGGCGCTCGCGCGGTGATCACGGCCGGGCTGCTCATCGCCGGGGCGTCGTTCATCTCGATCGCGCTGTACCACGACGAGACCTGGCAGCTGTACGCCGCCACCACCGTGCAGGGCATCGGCTCGGGCATGGTCTTCTCCAGCCTGGCCGGCGTCGTGGTGGCCTCCGTGCCGCGCGAGCAGACCGGTGTCGCCAGCGGTATGAACGCCAACATCCGCACCATCGGCGGCTCGATCGGCTCGGCGGTGATGGCCGGGATCATCACCGCGCACACCGGCCTGGCCGGCTACCCCGCGGAGCGGGGCTACGTGATCGGCTTCCTGGTCCTGGGCGTGGTGATGGCCCTGGCCGCACTCGCCGCCCTGCGCATCCCGGACAGCCACGCGCTGGCCACCGGCGGAGCGCTGGCCGACGCCGCCGACGGCGAGCTCGGGCTGGTGCCGGGAGCCGGCGCCGTACCTCCGCGCAGCGGCTGACCGGAACAACCACCGGCCGTCGTGCGCTGCACCGGTCATGGAGATCGAGCAGGCCCTCGCGGCCGCGCGCAACACGAACCAGTCGATCCTCGTCACGCTGAGGTCGGACGGGAGGCCACAGCTGTCCAACGTGCTGCACACCGTCGGCGAGGACGGCGTCATCCGGATCTCGACCACCGCGGACCGGGCCAAGTACGCCAACCTGAGGCGCACCCCCTGGGCCGCGCTGCACGTCAACGGCGACACCTTCTGGGGGTACGCCGTGCTGGAGGGCGACGTGTCGCTCTCCGAGGTGGCCGCCGACCCGCACGACTCGGTCACCGACGAGCTGGTCGAGGTGTACCACGGCGCGGGCGGCCAACACGATGATCTCGAGGAGTTCAGGGCCGCCCAGGTGCGCGACCGCCGGGTCGTCGTCCGCCTGACGCCGACCCGGGCGTACGGCGCCCTGCGCTGACCCGCCACCCCGAGGGGTGAGGTGTCCCCGTCGGCTGCCCGGGCACCGCCCAGACATGGCCGCGCCCGAGACCCGCCCCCGACACGACTGCCCCGCCCCGGACGCGCCGGAGAAGGTCGACGACCCGACCGACCTCGACAAGCGCTCGTGGGCCTACGTCCTGCGCAAGACGGTCCGCGAGTTCTCCTCGGACCAGTGCACCGACCTGGCCGCGGCCCTGACGTACTACGCCGTCCTCGCCCTGTTCCCGGCCGCCATCGCCCTGACTTCGCTCCTCGGCCTGGTCGGGCAGGGCACCGAGGCGGTCGACCAGGTGCTGTCGATCATGCGTGACATCGGGGCCGGCGGCGTCGCGGACAGCATCGGACCCACGCTGCACGACCTCGCCGCGTCACAGCGCGCGGGGCTCGGGCTGGTCCTCGGGCTGGCCGGCGCCCTCTGGTCCGCCAGCGGCTACGTCGGCGCGTTCGGCCGGGCCATGAACCGCATCTACGAGCGCGGCGAGGGCCGACCCGTCTGGAAGCTGCGGCCGGCCATGCTGCTGCTCACCGCCGCCTTGGTCGTGCTCGTGGCCGTGGCCCTGGCCGGCCTGGTCGTCAGTGGCCCGGTGACCAGCGCGATCGGCGACGCCCTGGGGCTCGGGTCCACCGTCCAGCTGGTGTTCTCGATCGTGAAGTGGCCGGTCATCGCGCTCGTGGTGGTCGTGATCGTGGCGCTGCTCTACTACTTCACGCCCAACGTCCGCCAGCCCAGGTTCCGCTGGGTCAGCGTCGGCGCAGCGCTCGCCATCGTCGTGTGGGCCCTGGCGTCCGCAGCCTTCGGCCTCTACGTCGCCGGCTTCTCGTCCTACGACAGGACCTACGGCGCACTGGCCGGCGTCGTGGTGTTCCTGCTCTGGCTCTGGCTCACCAACCTCGCGCTGCTCTTCGGCGCCGAGCTGGACGCCGAGCTCGAGCGGGGCCGCGAGCTGCAGTCCGGGATCGAGGCCGAGCGGGAGATCCAGCTGCCCGTGCGCGACGACCGCAACCTCGAGAAGGCGGCGGCCAAGGAGGAGGACGACATCCGGCGTGGCCGCGAGCTGCGGCACCTGGCCGGTCGGCACGGGCGGAGGCACTGACGTGGCGCTCAGCTCCCTGTGGCAGGACCGGCACCCGCGATCGGACGTCGACATCGCCCCCGAGGCGTCCGGCCAGTACGACGTCGCGGTCGTCGGGGCCGGGCTCACCGGCCTGACCACCGCCCTGCTGCTCGGCCGGGCCGGCCGCTCGGTCGTCGTGCTCGAGGCCGGGACCGTCGGCTACGCCACCACGGGGCGCAGCACCGCCAAGATCAGCTGCCTGCAGGGCTCTCGGCTCTCGACGATCTCGCGCAAGCACAGCGGCGACGTCGTGCGGCAGTACGTCGAGGCGCAGCGGGAGGGGCTGGCCTGGCTCGACGGGTTCTGCACTCACCACCAGGTACCGGTGCAGCGCCGCGACGCCGTGAGCTACGCCCACGGCGGTCAGGGCGAACAGACCCTGCGCCGCGAGCTCGAGGTGGCCCAGGGTGCGGGGCTGCCGGTGACGTGGACCGACGAGCTGCCGCTGCCGTTCCCGGCCCGCGGCGGCGTCCGCCTGGCCGACCAGCTCCAGGTGGACCCGATGGAGCTGCTCGACGCGCTCTCCCTCGAGGCCGCCGCGCACGGCGTCCGCCTCGTCGAGCACGCCCGGGTGACCAAGGTCCGGGGCTCGGCCCCGGTGCGCGTCACGACCGAGGCCGGCGAGGTCCGGGCGGACCGCGTCGTGGTGGCCACGAACATGCCCGTGCTCGACCGAGGCGGGTTCTTCGCCCGGATGAAGCCCCAGCGCTCGTACTGCCTGGCGTTCCGCACGCCGACGCAGGTCGTCGACGCGATGTACCTCTCGGTCGACCAGCCCTCGCGGTCCCTGCGCGACGCGGCCGACGTCGAGGGCTCGCTGCTGCTCGTGGGCGGCAACGGGCACAAGGTCGGGGCGGACGTGGACACGGCCAGGCGGCTCGACGAGCTGCGCGGCTGGACGCTCGAGCACTGGCCGGAGGCGACCGAGACGCACGCCTGGTCTGCGCAGGACTACGAGCCGCACCACGAGCTGCCGTTCGCCGGACCTGTCCTCCCCGGCAGCGACGACGTGCTGGTCGCGGGCGGTTACTCCAAGTGGGGCATGACCAACGCCGTGGCCGCCGCGCTCGCGCTGAGCGCCCGGCTGCTCGGCGGGCAGATCGGCTGGGCGGCGGCGTTCGGCACGTGGAACCGCCACGAGGTGACCGGACTGGGCACGGCGGCGCTGCTCAACGGCGAGGTCGGCCTGGAGATCACCCGCGGGTGGATCGGCGCCCTGACCGACCGCTCGCTCCACCAGGATGGCCTCAGCCGGGTCTGCACCCACCTCGGTGGGATCGTGCGCTGGAACGACGCCGAGCAGAGCTGGGACTGCCCGCTGCACGGGTCGCGGTTCGACCGGGAGGGCCCGGTCCTGGAGGGTCCGGCGGTCTGCGGGCTGCGGCGTACCGGACTAGAGGTAGAGGCCGGTCGACTCGCCGTCGTCGAGCCGCTCGGCGGCGACCGCGTGCACGTCGCGCTCGCGCATCACGACGTAGATCTCGCCGTGCACCTCGACCTCGGACTTGTCCTCGGGGTCGAAGAGCACCCGGTCGCCGACCTCGACGGCGCGCGCGTGCGGGCCGACCGCGACGACCCTCGACCAGGCCAGCCGGCGGGCGCCCATGGCGGCGGTCGCGGGGATGACGATGCCGCCGGAGGAGCGGCGCTCGCCGGCCTCCCGGTCGACCTCGACCAGGACCCGGTCGTGGAGCATCTTGATCGGGGTCTTGTCGGTCAGTCGCAGGCTCAGCGGACGACCTTCCGGATGAGCGACGAAGAGCGCGATCGCGCCGACCACGCCGCCGACGACCTTGAGGATGTTGTCGGTGCGCGGCTGCGCCGGTGGCCGGGTCGACGAAGTGCGCCTTGATGTCTGCTGACCTCGCGGCTCACGATCGTCTTGGGGTGCGCCCGGTAGAGGAGCTGGTCGATCGTCGTCGCCAGCCGCTCCCGGGTCTCCTCGATCTCGCGCTCGAGAGCGGACAGCGGTCGCTGCCCTTTGTCCCACAGGTTCTCCTTCGTCGACGGTCGGCGGAGGCTATCAACCGCGCACCGGCGGCGGGCCGACGGTGCGCGGGTCGAACCCGAACGGCAGCTCCAGCCGGTGCGCCCGCATCAGCGCGTCGTCGGTCAGCACGTCGTACGTCGTCCCGTCGGCGACCACCGTGCCGTCGCTGAGCACGACCGCGCGCGGGCACAGCTCCAGCGCGTACGGCAGGTCGTGGGTGACCATCAGGACCGTCACGTCGAGCGAGCGCAGGATGTCGGCGAGCTCGCGGCGCGAGGCCGGGTCGAGGTTGGACGACGGCTCGTCGAGCACCAGGATCTCCGGCTCCATCGCCAGCACGGTGGCGACCGCGACCCGGCGGCGCTGGCCGAAGGAGAGGTGGTGCGGCGGCCGGTCGACGTACTCGGCCATGCCCGACCTGGTCGAGCGCGTGCATGCACCCGGCGGCTCGAGCTCGGCGCCCTTGATGCCCGAGGTTGGCCGGCCCGAACGCGACGTCGGCGCGCACCGTGCCCATGAACAGCTGGTCGTCGGGGTCCTGGAAGACGATGCCGACCCGGCGCCGGATCTCGGGGAGGTTCGCCTTCTCGACCGGCAGCCCGCTCACGGCGACGCTGCCGGCGCCGGCGGTGAGGATGCCGTTGAGGTGCAGCACCAGCGTCGTCTTGCCGGCGCCGTTGGGGCCGAGCAGCGCGACCCGCTCGCCCTGGTGGACGTGCAGGTCGACGCCGAAGAGCGCCTGGTGGCCGTCGGGGTAGGCGTAGGCCAGGCCGCGGACGTCGAGGACGGGAGCGTCATGGCGTCGCGGCATCCTGCCGGTGTAGCCGCGCGACAGCATCGCCAGGTGGACCCGCTCGCCGCGCTCGTAGGAGCGGATGAACAGCGCGCCCGGCCGACCGGGCCAGCACCGGCCAGTGCCGCGGGTTGCGGGCGGTGAAGCCGCGGGACTCGCGGGCGACCTTCATCCGCTGCATCTCGCCGGTGACCACGTCGAGGTAGCGGACCATGAACGCCATGATCTGCACGAGCAGCTGGCGGCAGCCGCAGCCGCTCGAGGCCGACCAGCAGCTCCTGCGGCTCGGTGGTCGCGGCCAGGGTGAGGCTGGCCAGCACGCCGAGCGTGCCCTTGACCAGCAGCGCGCACGCCGGCCTCGAGCCCGTGCTGGCTGACGCTCACGCCGAGCACCTCGGTCTGCGGGCCGTGCGCGACGAACGGCAGCAGCACCGCGAAGACCACGAACGGGATCTCGACGACCGTCCGCTTGAGGAGGTACGTCGGCGGCACCCGCGAGATCGCCGACGACGACGCGCGATCGCGGCCAGGTAGACGGCGTAGGCCGCGTACCAGTCGCGCGGCGTGGCCACCACGACGAGCATGAACGCCGAGCAGCGCCAGGATCTTCAGGTGCGCCGGGATCGCGGTGCACCGGCGAGTGGCCGTGGAAGTGCAGCTTGTGGCCGTGCCCGGCGCCCATCTCAGGAGTTGCTCGTCTTCGCGGTCGCGCCGGCGTACGACGTAGGGCGATGCCCGCCGGCCACGCCCAGCACGACCAGCGACGCCGATGACCGCCGCGTCAGGCTGCCGTAGTCGCCGAGCAGGCCGTCGTGGCGTGGTGCCTCGGTGTCGGCGAAGCCGTGGTCCTCGGAGACCTTGGTCAGCCCGTCGGGGTCGCCGTCGGCGAAGCGGCTGACGACGCCCGCCAGGACAGGGCGACCACGAGGAGGCCGGCGGCGACCAGGACCTTGGTGCCGGGCGCCTCATGCCGCGGCCCCGTCGCTGGTGCGGACGACGAGCTCGCGCTGCGCCAGCACCGGGCGGGCGCCGTACACGAGGTCGGGGCGGACGGCGACGATGCGCCGACGGCGAGCGAAGGTGATGACGCCCTCGCCGATGCCGATCAGCACGTGCACGCCGACCATCGCCGTGGCCAGGTGTGTCGAGCGAGATGTCGGCGGTGCCGCCGACCGCGTAGAGCGCCACGAAGACGAGCGCGGCGACCGGCACCGAGACGAGCGCCGCGATGCCGGCCGCCGGGGCCACGAGCGAGAGCCGCTTGGGCAGCACGGCCTGGAGCAGCTTGAAGACCAGCCAGCCGACGACGACCGTGATCACGCCCATCAGCAGTGATGTTGGTGCCGAGCGCGGTGATGCCGCCGTCGGCGAAGAGCAGGCACTGGACGAGGAAGACCGTGCCCATGCACAGCAACGCCGTGAACGGTCCGACGAGGACCGCCGCGAGCGCGCCGCCGATCAGGTGGCCGCTGGTGCCGGAGGCGACCGGGAAGTTGAGCATCTGGGCGGCGAAGACGAACGCCGCGACCAGGCCGGCCATCGGCGCGGTCCTGTCGTCGAGCTCGCGGCGTGCGCCCGCCGAGCGCGACGCCGACGGCGACCGCGGCGACCGCGCCGGTGCGCGACGGAGGTCGGAGCGTCCAGGAAGCCGTCGGGGACGTGCATGCGCCGTCTCCTGCTAGGTTTGGACATGATCGCACTGACGCGCACTCTACGTTATTGCAAATTGTTCGCAACAACTCCCCATCCGGATTGGACAGGACCCGAATCGTGACCGACCGACTCTCCCCCGGCGACACCGCGCCGGAGTTCACGCTCACCTCCGACACCGGCGAGACGGTCTCGCTGGCGGACCTCCTCGGGCGCAAGGTGATCGTCTACTTCTACCCGGCCGCGATGACTCCCGGGCTGCACCAAGCAGGCCTGCGACTTCACCGACTCGCTCGACTCGCTCAAGGCCGCCGGCTACGAGGTGCTCGGCATCTCGCCCGACAAGCCGGAGAAGCTCGCGAAGTTCCGCGAGCGCGACGGGCTGACCATCACGCTGCTCTCCGACCCGGACAAGTCGGTGATGAAGGCGTACGGCGCGTTCGGCGAGAAGAAGCTCTACGGCAAGGACGTCGAGGGCGTCATCCGCTCGACGGTCGTCGTCGACGAGGACGGCAAGGTCTTCCTCGCGCAGTACAACGTCAAGGCCACCGGCCACGTCGCCAAGCTGCGCAAGGACCTCGGGCTTGCCGCCTGAGTCCTGGTCGGCGACCTATCTCGAGGCGGCCGGGTCCTTCGCGGAGCTGGTCGCGTCGCTGCCGGCCGCGCTGACCGGCCCGGGCCTCGGCGAGTGGGACCTGCGCGCCCTGGTCGGCCACACCACCCGCTCGCTCGTGACCGTGGTCGAGTACCTCCAGCGCCCCGCGGACGCGGCCGTGCTGGACTCCCCCGCGGCGTACGTCGCCGCGGCGGCGGAGCTGGTGGCCGCCGACCCCGCCGCCGTCACCCAGCGCGGTGTCGCGGCCGGCGAGGCGCTCGGCGCCGACCCCGCGGCGTACGTCCGCGGCCTGGTGGACACCGTGACCGCCGACCTCGGCGCCGCCGATCCCGACCAGCTCGTCACCACCATCGCCGGCGGCATGCGGCTGCGCGACTACCTGCCCACCCGCAGCTTCGAGCTCGTGGTCCACGGCCTCGACATCGCTGCCGCCGTCCCGGCCCGCTGGACGCCGCCGGCCGCGGCCCTCCGCACCGCCGTCGAGGTGGCCGGCGAGGTCGCCTTGCTCCGCGGCGACGGCGCGCTCTTGCTGCGGCTGGTCACCGGCCGCGAGCCGGGCGGCATCTCCATCGTCTAACCTCGTGGCGCTCCTGCCGGAGTGGTGGAACTGGCAGACACGCGGCACTTAGGATGCCGTGCCTCAGGGCGTGGGGGTTCGAATCCCCCCTCCGGCACCCGGGGGTCGATCCTCCTCCCTGAGCCGCGGCACGGTCGTGTGCTCGGGCTTGATGCCGGTCTTGTCGGCGAAGAACGCCCGGATCTGGTCCATGTCGGCGCGCACGTCGCCGGTCGGGTGGAAGGTCGGGCCCCACCCGACGGTGCGCGACGGGCGCGTCGAGGAAGGCCAGGGTGATCGGGCAGCCCGGTCTGCTGGGAGATCCGGTAGAAGCCGGACTTCCAGTACTCGCCCTTGCTGCGGGTGCCCTCGGCCGCGATGCCGAGCAGGAACGTCTCGTCGGTCTCGGCGTCCGCGAGCAGCGCCCGGATCGTGGCGCCCGGGTTGGCGCGGTCGAGCTCGACCGCGCCGGTGGCGCGCATGATCGGAGCCGAGCGGGCCCTTGAAGAACGAGTCCTTGACCAGCAGCCGGATCTGCACGTTGTTGTCCCACGCCAGCAGCATGGTCAGCACCCAGTCCCAGTTGGACGTGTGCGGCGCGCCGACCAGGATGCCCTTGCGCGGCACCTCGCCGACCGTCTTCCAGCGCGACAGCCTCAGCAGCAGCCGGGCGCAGGTTGCGGCGGACGAAGAAGTGGCGGCGTCATCGCAGGATCCGAGCGACGATCGGCGCCATCCGCCGCAGCGCCCAGCCGCGGTGCGAGATCGCGTCCTTGTCCTCGACCGGCAGCTCGGCGGTGGTGGGGCCAGGGCGGTCGTCGGCCTCGAACAGCACGTCGTAGCCGAAGCCACCCGTCCCCCGGGCCTCGCGGATGACCCGGCCCGGCATCCGGCCCTCGACGACAGCTCCTCGCCGTCGGGGTGGCAGAACGCGACGGCGCAGTGAAGTGGGCGCCGCGGCGCTCGTCGGGCACGTCGGCGAGCTGGGCGAGCAGCAGCTCGTTGTTGCGCGCGTCGGCCTTCGGCGGTCCGGACCAGCGCGCCGAGAGCACGCCCGGCATCCCGTTGAGGGCGTCGACGCAGAGCCCGCTGTCGTCGGCCAGCGACGGCAGGCCGGTGGCGGCCAGCCCGGCGCGGGCCTTGAGCAGCGCGTTGCCCTCGAACGTCGGCTGGTCCTCGACCGGCTCGTCGTACGCCGTCGACGTCGTCGATGCCGAGGACCTCGACCGCGGGGAGGTGCTCGCGCAGGATCCGCTCCATCTCCTCGATCTTCTTGGGGTTGCGCGAGGCCAGGAAGACCCTTCACGACGCGAGCGCCTCCTGCTGGAGCCGGGTCAGGTCGACGCAGCCCTTCTCGCCCAGCGCCAGCAGCGCGTCGAGCTCGGCGCGGTCGAACGCCGCGCCCTCGGCGGTGCCCTGCACCTCGACGAACTTGCCGTCGCCGGTCATCACGATGTTCATGTCGGTCTCGGCGCGGACGTCCTCGACGTACGGCAGGTCGAGGCGCGGCGACGCCGTCGATGATGCCGACGCTGACCGCGGCCACCGAGCCGGTCAGCGGCTCGCCCGTCAGCGCCCCGGTGGACGCGCAGGTGCGCGACCGCGTCGGCCAGCGCGACGTACGCCCCGGTGATCGCGGCGGTGCGGGTGCCGCCGTCGGCCTGGAGCACGTCGCAGTCGAGCTGGATCGTGTTCTCGCCGAGCGCCTGGTAGTCGATCACCGCGCGCAGCGAGCGGCCGATCAGCCGGCTGATCTCGTGGGTGCGGCCGCCGATCCGGCCCTTGACCGACTCCCGGTCGGAGCGGGTGTTGGTCGAGGCGGGGAGCATCGCGTACTCCGCGGTCACCCAGCCCAGGCCCGGAGCCCTTGCGCCAGCGCGGCACGCCCGCGGACGCCGACGCCGCGCACAGCACCTTGGTCCGGCCGAACTCGACGAGCACCGAGCCCGCCGCGTGGTCGAGCCAGTTGCGGGTGATCGTGATCGGGCGGAGCTCGTCGTCGGCCCGGCCGTCAGCACGCGTCATGGCCCAGACCCTATGGGCGAGGCAACCGCTCGCCCACCCGCACCCGTCAGGCTGGGTGGGAGGAGGTGAGATGAAGGGCACCGAGCGCGACGCGGAGTTCGTCGAGTTCGTCACCGCGCAGCGCACGGCGCTGGTGCGGATGGCCAGGCTGCTCACGGCCGGGGACGACGGGCTGGCGGAGGACCTCGTGCAGACCACGCTCACCCGGCTCTACCTGCACTGGCCGCGGGTACGCCGTGCGGGCAACCCCGTCGGGTACGCGCGGACCAGCCTGACCCACGCCTTCGTCGACGAGCTGCGCCGGGCGCACCGGCGCCGCGAGACCCCGACGGACACCGTCCACGACGGGGGCCACGACGGTGTACACGACGCACGACGCCGACACCGACCTCGCCCAGGCCGTGCTCGCGGCACTGGGCACCCTCGCCCCCCGGCAGCGCGCGGTGGTCGTGCTCCGGCACTTCCTCGACCTCGACGTCGCGGAGACCGCCCGGGTGCTCGGCTGCAGCACCGGCACGGTCAAGTCGCAGAACGCCAAGGCGCTCGGACACCTCCGCGACGTCCTCGAGCCGGCCATCACCATCCAGGAGCACGCATGAACGACCTCAACACCCTCCTCGAACGAGCCGCCGGCCCGGCCGCCGCCCCCGTCGACGCGGGGACCGACCTCACCCGTGGCCACCGCGCCCTGGCGCGACGCCGGCGCCGGCGCGCCGCGACCGGCCTGGTGGGGGTCGCCGCCGCCGGAGTCGTGGGCGTCGGGATCGGGCGGTTCGCCGCCGACGACGCCAGGCCGGTCCCGGCCGTCGGCGTCGACCACGGCGACCGGTCCACGGGCGTCTCCCTGCTGGCCCAGCCCTTCGAGGCCGGCCCCTACACCTTCGACGCCACACCGGAGGGCTGGGAGGTGCAGGGCGCGAACCCGACCGCCGTCACCATCGCCCCGGTCGGCTTCCCCGACCAGGAGCCGCTGTCCTTCGTCGGCAAGCTCGTGATCCTCTTCGACGGCAACCCCCTCGGTGGCGGGGAGCAGGTGGAGCTCGACGGCCGCGCGTTCCGGGTCAGCGCGAGCGAGGACTACACCACGATCGCGACCCGCACCCGGCCCGACGAGCCGGCCGGCGTGGTCCGGATCCAGTACCCCTCGCGACGCCGGGTGGACCCGCGAGACGATGCTCGACTTCCTGGCCGGGGTGCACGTGGGCTCCGGCGCCCAGCAGGGTGTGGGTTGACCCGGTCAGCCCACCGCCGCCCACCGGGAGGTGTCGTGTCGGCCACGGTCGGGTGAAGACCTACTTCACCTCGGCACGCAGGATCCGCCACATGCCGAAGGCGAGCGGAAGCGCCAGCCAGATGGCCCCCGACACGACGAGGTGGGCCCACGCCTCGGCGCCGGACAGGGTCCAGTCGTAGATGTCCCCCTGGGCGGCCTGGAAGTCGAGCCAGGGCGCGATCTTCTCGAAGCAGCTGCTCAGTGCGGAGAACGCCGCGAAGACACCGGGCAGCACGCACCTGTAGACGAAGAAGACCACGATCGAGGCGGGCGTGTTGAGGAGCAGCGTGGCGATCGCGAAGCCGCCGAGCATCGCCAGGGACGAGGTGATGAAGAAGCCGGCGACGTTGCCGCCGTTGAGCTGCCACGCGGTCTGGTCCGGCTGCACCAGCTCGTACACGCCGGTGTAGAGCACCCCGATCACCATCGCCGCGACCAGGTTGATCACGGTCAGCAGCAGCGAGGCCGCCAGCTTGGCCGAGATCACGCGCGACCGGCGTGGCTCCAGGGCGAAGGTCACCAGGGCGCTGCGCTGGCTCCACTCGGTGGTGACCAGCATGATCGCCAGCAACGGCAGCAGGAACGACGTCATGAACGCCGCGATGCCGACGAAGTCGTCGAGCAGGACCGGGTCGTTCTTGACCAGCGTGACGACCACGGCGATGCCGGGCACCACGACCAGGAGGCCGACGATGGCCACCAGCAGCCAGAACCCGGCCCGGGTGTCGTAGGACTTGCGCAGCTCGACCCGGACCAGCCGGGCGAACGGCACGGGCCTCGTGTCGCCCAGGTGCAGCTCGCCCGGCTTGGGCAGGGTCTCGGTCTCGGTCTCGGTCACGGTCACGCCCTACTTGAACTCGATCCGCAGGAGCCGCCAGATCCCGAGGGCCAGCGGCACGATCAGCCAGATCGGTGCCGGAGACCGCGATCTGCGCCCACTCCTCGCCGGTCGGCGTGTAGTCGCCGCTGAACAACGGCGTCTGCGCGGTGTTGAACTCGATCCAGGGCGCGATCTTCTCGAAGGAGCTGCTCAGCGCGCTCAGGATGCCCACCGCGATCGGCAGGATCAGGCTGTAGACGAAGTAGACGACGATCGCGCCCGCGGTGTTCATGATGAGCATCGCGAACGCGAAGCCGATGAAGATGCCGATCAGGTTCGCGAGCACGAAGCCGTTGAACACGAGGTTGCCGTCCACCGACCAGTCCGCCGTGCCGCCGGTGGCCGTGCGAGCAGCGTCCCCAGCGCGGCGAGCGCGAAGCCCGCCACCATGACGCCGACGGCGAGGCCCAGGCCGGCCAGGAACTTGGCGATGACCACGCGGGACCGCTGGGGCTCGAGGGTGAACGTCACCAGCCCGTTGCGCTGGCTCCCCTCGCTGGTCACCAGCATGATGATCAGGATCGGGACGAAGTAGCCGAGGACGCCCATCGGCGATCGGCAGGTAGTCGTGCGAAGTCCTTGAGGTCGTCGTCGGCCGCGAAGCTGTAGATCAGCTCGACCACCGCGACCAGCGCGAGGATCGAGAGGGTGAACCAGAGACCGGCCCGGGTGTCGAGCGCCTTGCGGAGCTCGACCTTGGCCAGCCGGCTCATCGGGACCCGTGGGGTCCCGGCGACGTCGAGGGTCATGGGGGCGGTGGTGGCGCTCATGCCTGGGCTCCTGGGGTCGGTGCCGCCGCCGGCACGCCGGCCGCGGAGAGGTCGTCGCGCTGGGTGTCCTCGGTGAGCGTGAGGAACAGGTCCTCGAGGCCACCGTCGGCCGAGCGCAGGTCGGTGAGCACGATGCCGTGCTCGACCGCGAGCCGGCCGACCTCGACCGGCGCGGTCTCGACGCGGAGCCCGCTGCCGGCGGGCGTCGACGGTCGACGCCCTTGTCGCGCAGCGCCGTGGCCAGCAGCGTCGTTGTCGAGCGCGGTGACGAGCGAGGTCTTGTGGTCGGTGTCGGCGAGCAGCTCCTCCTTGTTGCCGCTCGCGACGATCTTGCCGCGGCCGATGAGGATCATCTCGTCGGCGATCTGCTCGACCTCGTGCAGCAGGTGGCTGGAGAGCAGCACGGTGCCGCCGCGGTCGGCGTACGCCCTTGAGCAGGCCGCGCATCCAGCGGATGCCGGCCGGGTCGAGCCCGTTCGCCGGCTCGTCGAGGATCAGCACCGACGGGTCGCCGAGCAGCGCGTGGGCGATGCCGAGCCGCTGCTTCATGCCGAGCGAGTAGTTGCGCAGCCGGCGCTTGGCCTCGGTCTTGTCGAGCGAGACCAGGTCGAGCATCTCGTCGACGCGCGACCTCGGGCAGCCCCATGGTCTGGGCGCCGATGGTGAGGATCTCGCGTCCGGTGCGGCCGGCGTGCTGGGCCGAGGCGTCGAGGAGGACGCCGACGTGCCGGCCGGGGTTGGGGATGTCGTGGTAGAGGTGGCCACCGATGGTGACCCGTCCGTGCGGTGGCTGGGGTGAGTCCGACCATGACGCGCATCGTGGTCGTCTTGCCGGCGCCGTTGGGGCCGAGGAACCCGGTCACCCGGCCGGGCTGGCAGACGAAGCTGACGTCGTCGACGGCGGTGAAGGTGCCGTACTTCCGAGTGAGTCCTTCGACTTTGATCATGGGGACAGCCTGCCCGAGCCCGCCACCCCGGTCGCATCGGCAAAGTGTCATGAGTCGCGTCGCGACCAAAGTAGGGGTCGGTCTCGACCGGGGCACCCTGCGTCGAGAGCGGCCGGCCGCCTAGCCTGGCCGTGGCCGAGGACTGCGACCGCCCCGACCCGGAGGAGTACCAGCCGCGGCTGCAGCTGTGGGGCCACAGCTGGCGGCTCCTCGCGATGCTCGTCGATCAGTGCCGTCGGCTGGCTGCCCAGCGCCGACCGCCAGGCCGAGCCGCTGTTCGTCCTCGACGTGGTGCTGGGGCTGGCGTCGTACGTCCTGGTGTTCTACCGGCGACGCTGGCCGCTTCGCCGTCGCCGTGCTGATCAACCTGATGGCGGCCGGGTCCGGCCTGGCCAGCGGCCCGTCGGTGCTGGCGACCGTGTCGCTGGCCACCCGGCGGCGGTGGCGCGAGATCGCGGTCGCGGGCTCGGTCGGCTTCGCGGCGGCGCAGCTCTTCACCGTCGACCAGCCAGGCAACACGCGACCCGTTCTGGCTGCGACCTCACCATCAACGCGATCCTCACGATCGCGATCCTCGGCTGGGGCATGTACATCGGCTCGCGGCGCGAGCTGATCTGGACGCTGCGGCACCGGGCCGAGACGCGCCGAGGCCGAGCAGGAGCTGCGGGTCGGGCAGGCGCGGGCCAACGAGCGCGCCCGGATCGCGCGCGAGATGCACGACGTGCTGGCGCACCGCATCTCGCAGGTCTCGATGCACGCCGGCGCGCTGGACTTCCGCGAGGACCTCACCCCCGAGGAGGTGCGCACCAGCGCGGCGGTGATCCGGGAGAAGGCGCACGAGGCGCTCACCGACCTGCGCGGCGTGCTCGGCGTGCTCCGCGACGGCGACGGCGAGACTGACCCTCGCCCCGCAGCCGACGTACGCCGACCTGCGGCGAGCTGGTCGCCGAGGCCCGCGAGGGCGGGCTCGACGTCGAGTTCCGCGACCGGGTGCGCGCGGACGACCCGGTGCCGGACGCCGCCGGCCGGACGCTCTACCGGATCGTGCAGGAGGGGATCACCAACGCCCGCAAGCACGCCCCCGGCGCCTGCTCACCGTGGAGCTCAGCGGGTCACCCGAGGACGGCCTCGACGTGACGCATGCGCAACCCGCTCGGCTTCGGCAGTGCCACCCCCGGCGCCGGGCCTGGGCCTGGTCGGCCTCGCCGAGCGGGCCGAGCTGCGCGGCGGCCGGCTCGAGCACCGCCGCGAGGGCAGCCTGTTCGTGCTGCACGGCTGGATCCCGTGGGCGGCATGATCCGGCTGCTGGTCGTCGACGACGACCCGCTGGTGCGCTCCGCCCTGGTGCTGATGCTGGGCGGCCAGCCCGACCTCGAGGTGGTCGGCGAGGCCGGCGACGGCCACGAGGCGCTGCGCCTGGTCGACCGAGCTGCGCCCGGGCGTCGTGCTCATGGACATCCGGATGCCGCGGATGAGCGGGCTCGAGGCGACCCGCGCGCTGCACGGACGGCCGGACCCGCCGCACGTGATCGTGCTGACGACCTTCGACGCCGACGAGCACGTCGTGGAGGCGCTGGCCGCCGGCGCGGACGGCTTCCTGCTCAAGGACACTCCCGCCGCCGCAGATCCTCGAGGCGATCCGCGCGGTCGCCGACGGCGACCCGATGCTCTCCCCCTCGGTGACCCGGACCCTCATCGACCGGATCCGCGACGACTCCGGCGACGACCGGGCCGACGTCGCGCTGACGCCGGCTCGGCGTGCTCACCGAGCGCGAGCACGACGTCGCGCTGCGCCGTCGGCCGCGGCCTCACCAACGCCGAGATCGCCCGCGAGCTGCACCTGTCCGTGCCGACGGTGAAGGCGCACGTGTCGCGGCTCTTCGACAAGCTGCACGTGACCAACCGCGTGCAGATCGCGATCTGCGTGCACGACGCGGGGCTGGTCTGAGCCACGGGCGTCGAGAAGCCGCAATGACAGGTTGTCCACTGTGGAGAACCTGCGGAGCGGGTGTCTCGACGGGGACGGCGCCTCAGACCTCGTACGTCGCGCCCGCGGTCGCCAGGTCCGTCGGCCCGTCCCAGACCTTCTGGGCGGCGCCGAGCATGTCGCCGGGGTCGTACCACGGCGGCACGTGCGTGATGCACCAGCCGGCGCACCCCCGCCGCGCGCCGCCAGCCGGCCGCAGTCGCTGCCGGTCAGGTGGACGCCGGGCGGGTTGTCGGCGTCCTCGTGGAAGGACGCCTCGGCCAGCAGGAGGTCGGCGCCGCGGGCCACCGCCTCGAGCTGCTGGCACCGGCCGCTGTCCCCGGTGTAGGCCACCAGCCCCCCGCCGGCCGAGACCCGGAGGCCGTAGGCCTCGACCGGGTGCTCGACGGGATCGGCTGGACCGTGAACGGCCCGATCCGCGCCGGCTCGCCCGGCGCCCAGGTCCGGAAGTCGAACTCGAGGCCCATGCCCGGGTCCTCGGGCAGGTCGTACGCGCGGGCCATCCGGCCGGCGGTCCCGGCCGGGCCGTAGACCGGCAGCCGCGGCTGCGGGCCCTCGGGGTGGTACTTGCGCAGCACGTAGTAGCCGCACAGGTCCAGGCAGTGGTCCGCGTGCAGGTGGCTGAGCAGCACCGCGTCGATCGACAGCGGGTCGACGTACCGGTGCAGCGCGCCGAGTGCGCCGCTGCCGAGGTCCATCAGCACCCGCCAGGTGCGCGCCCCCGTGCTCGGCCTCGAGCAGGTAGCAGGACGCGGGCGAGTCCGGCCCCGGGTAGGAGCCGGAGCAGCCCGACGACGGTCAGCCTCACGTCAGCCCGCCCGCGAACTGGCTCGCGGCCATCATCTCGGCGCCCAGGAAGCGGCGGCCGATGGTCTCGAACTCCTCGGGCGCCCCCGTCGTGGCGAAGGTGTACGTCGGGTCGCCGCGCGGTGCGCATCAGCCCGGTGCTGGTGAGCATCCGGTAGACGTCCTTGCCGCACTCCTCGGCGCTGCTGACCAGGGTGACCTCGTCGCCCATGACGTAGGAGATGACGCCGGTGAGCAGCGGGTAGTGCGTGCAGCCGAGGATCAGGGTGTCCACGCCGGCGCTGCGTCAGCGGGTCGAGGTAGCTGTGCGCCACCTCGAGCAGCTCGTCGCCGCCGGTCTCCCCGGCCTCGACGAAGTCGACGAACCGGGGACAGGCCCGGGTGGTCAGCTCGACGTGCGGCGCCGCCGCGAACGCGTCCTCGTAGGCCTGCGACTCCGCGGTCGCCCGGGTGCAGATCACGCCGATCCGTCCGGTCCGGCTCGCCGCGACCGCGCGCCGCGTCGCCGGCAGGATCACCTCGACCACCGGCACGTCGTACCGCTCGCGCGCGTCGCGGAGCATCGCCGCGCTCGCCGAGTTGCACGCGATGACGAGCGCCTTCACGCCCCGGGCGTAGAGGTGGTCGAGGCACTCGAGGGCGTACTCGCGGACCTCGGCGATCGGCTTGGGGCCGTAGGGCTGGCGGGCGGTGTCGCCGAGGTAGTGCGACCGACTCGTGCGGCAGCTGGTCGATGACCGACCGGGCCACGGTCAGGCCTCCGAAACCCGGAGTCGAAGATCCCGATCGGGGCGTCAACGGCGGGCACGACCAGCAAGGGTAGGCGCCGGACCGCCTCGCCGCACCGTGTCGTCGCCCACGTCACGCCGGCACCGCTCCCCGGCCGCTCGGGTGTGGCCCCGTGGCCCCGTGGCACAGTGGGGCATTTCCGGGACAACGGGCCCCCGGCAGGAGGAAGGTTGGGAGCGTGACCGACCAGCTTCAGGAGCTCCTCGAGCAGGCGCTGGTGAGCCGGGAGGCCGCCGAGCAGGCCCTCCGCGACTTCCAGGCTCGCGTCGACAACGCCCAGCAGCTGGCCCACATGGGCGACTACGACTGGGAGATCGCCACCGACATCAACCGCTGGTCCGACCAGCTGTTCCGCATCTACGGCCACGAGCCGCAGTCGTTCTCACCGGACTACGAACGCTTCCTCTCGATGATCCACCCCGACGACCGGGACCGGGTCCGCGAGGTCCACCAGCAGGCCTACGCCACCGGCGAGCCCTGGGAGATGACCGAGCGGATCGTGCGGCCCGACGGGGAGGTCCGCTACCTCGCGACCAACGGCCAGGTCGTCACCGACGAGGACGGCAGCCCGGTCCGGATGCGCGGCACCTGCATCGACATCACCGAGCGGCTGCGCGCCGAGGAGGAGCGCGAGCGCCAGGCCGCCCGCGTCCGCCAGGAGCAGACCCGCCGCCAGGCCGCGCTCGAGATCAACGACTCGGTGATCCAGGGACTCACCGCCGCGCTCTACGCCCTCGAGCTCGAGGACACCGACGCCGGTCCGCGACTACGTACGTCGCACGCTCGACTCGGCGCGCGCCATCATCACCGACCTGGTCGGCCCGATCCAGGGCCCGGTCGCCCCGGCGACCTGGTCCGCACCTCGCGGGTCTCACTCGGCGACTGACGCCCACCCGTCGTTACCCGTCACGAGTAACGACGGGTCACGGCTGACGTCGCGCCGAGCCGTCGCTACTCCTCATGAGTAGCGACGGGTCACGGTCAGTCGAAGAGGCGCGGCTGCGGCGGTCCGTGCGCCGGGTCGACGCCCTCGAACAGGCTGCTGACCGACTCGCCGGCGTGGATCCGCTCGATCGCCGCGCCGAAGAGCCCCGCCACCGAGCGGATCCGGAGCTCCGGCCAGTCCTCGGGGGCGGGCACGGTGTCGGTGGTGACCACCTCGGTGATCATCGGGTGCTCGCGAAGCCGCTCGACCGCCTTGCCGACGAAGAGCCCGTGGGTGCACGCGACCGCGGCGGAGGTGCAGCCCTGCTCGGCGAGCCGCTCGAGCAGCTCCATGATCGAGCCGCCGGTGGCGATCTCGTCGTCGAGGATGATCGCGCGCTTGCCCTCGACGTCACCGACGATCGCGTCGATGACGACCTCGTCGTCGGCCAGCCGCTTCTTGGAGCCGGCCGCGACCGGGAGGCCGAGGAGCCGCGAGAACTGGGTCGCGGTCTTGGCGTTGCCGAAGTCCGGCGAGACCACGACCGCGTCGCTGAGGTCCTGGCCCAGGAAGTGGTCGGCCAGCACTCCCAGCGCGGTCAGGTGGTCGACGGGACCGAGAAGAACCCGTGCACCTGCGGCGCGTGCAGCGTCATGGTGATCACCCGGTTCGCGCCCGCGGTCACGAGCAGGTCCGCGACCAGCCGGCCGCCGATCGAGAGCCGGGAGGCGTCCTTCTTGTCCGAGCGGGCGTAGGCGTAGTACGGGATCACCGCGGTGATCTGCGCGGCCGAGGCGCCACGGGCGGCGTCGATCATCAGCAGCAGCTCCATGAGGTGCTCCTGGGTCGGCAGGCACCAGCGGCTGGACGATGAACACGTCGCGCTGGCGGCAGTTCGCCTGGAGCTGCGCCTGCAGGCAGTCGTTGCTGAAGCGGGTCAGCTCGACCGAGCTCAGCTCGACCCCGAGGGACTCGCAGACCGCGGTGGCGAACGGACGGTGAGCGCTGCCGCTGAAGACCACGATCTCGCGCAACTGGGCTCTCCCGGGCCGGTGGGGCTACTCGACCTCGGGACTGTAACCGCGGGCCATGAGATAGGCCATGGCCCGTCCGTGCGGTGTCCGGCTGGCGATCTCGTGCCGGGTCGGGAACGGGTTGAACCGGCAGCCCTGGAGCCCCTTCGACTGCTGCTGCATCACCGGCGCGAGCCGGCCGGGTCCGGGGCACTGGGCGTGCCCGAGGCCGAGCCAGTGGCCGGTCTCGTGGTTGACCACCATGTGCCGGTAGTCGCGCAGCGCCAGGTGCGCGGCGTTCCAGGCCGGCGAGGCGTTCTTCCACCGGTCCTGGTTGATGATCACGAACCGGCCGACCCGGCAGCTCCACATCGCGCTGCAGCTCGACGAGAAGCCGCGGCACGTAGCTGGCCTGCGCGAGCACCAGCGTGAACGCGCCTCCGCTGCTCGACCGGGACGAACCGGATGCCGGCCGCCCGCCAGCCGCGCGGGTCGTCGTAGGTCTGCTGGGCCTGGGACCGGAACTCCTGGAGGCTCGTGGTGATCCGGCCTCGGGTCTCCACGTGGTAGCGGACCGTGCGTCGCACGTCGACCCGGTGCCGCACCACGGGCGTCGGCTTCGTGAGCAGCACCAGCGGCTGGTAGCCCGGCGACGAGCACGGTCAGCTGCACCCGCAGCCGGGCGCCGACGTCCTCGGGCCGGATGGCGTACTTGCGGGCCGTCGCGCCCTCGACGGGCTGCTGCCCGCGCAGCCACTGGTAGGTGACCTTCGAGGGCTTCGCGGTGTACCGGCCTGGCCGCGCGATCGAGCGTGTGCGTCCAGCGCGCCTCGCCGGCGATCTTCTGGCCCCGCTTGGCCACCAGGGTGGCCTTCTGCACCGGCCCGACCGCGGCCGAGGTGGCGGTCCCGGTGCCGCCCACGTCGTCGCCGGCCGTCACGGCGACGGCGAGCGTGTGCCCGAGGTCGTCGAGGCCCGCCCGGTAGGTCTGCGCGGTCGCCTTGGCGATCGGCTGGCCGTCGCGCAGCCACTGGTAGCCGTACGACGTCGCCGCCGGCGTCCACTGGCCCGGGTCGGCGGTCAGGGTGGCGGCGTACGCCGGCGTGCCG
Source organism: uncultured Actinomycetota bacterium (assembly GCA_963791175.1). Classification (GTDB taxonomy): domain Bacteria; phylum Actinomycetota; class Actinomycetes; order Propionibacteriales; family Nocardioidaceae; genus Nocardioides. The sequence continues at coordinate 636,963 of CAWBRC010000001.1, read as the reverse complement.
GAGACCGTCGGTGCCACCACGACCGTCGGCGCGGCCTGGGCCGGCGCCGCGAGCAGGGTGGTGCCGGCGAGGGCGAGGACGAGGGCGATCAGCGAGACGTCTCATCGCGCCCGACGATAACCGCAGCACCGCCGGTCGACCTTGCCGAGGGCGACCCCCGGGGTGGGCTGGGTGCCTTCGCTGCGGAGCGTCTCGACAGGCTCGATCAGGCCCAGAGCTGGCCCTCCAGGGCCTCCTCGGCCTCGTCGATGGTGCCCTCGTAGGCGCCGGTGGAGAGGTACTTCCAGCCGCCGTCGGCCACGATGAAGGCGATGTCGGCCGGCTCCCTCGCCTTGACCGCCTTGGCGGCCTGGGCCAGCGCGGCGTGCAGGATCGCGCCGGTCGAGATGCCGGCGAAGATGCCCTCGAGCTCGAGCAGCTCGCGCACCCGGCGCACGGCGTCGCGGGGGCCGACCGAGAACCGCGCGTCGATCAGCGCGGCGTCGTAGAGCTCGGGGACGAACCCCTCGTCGAGGTTGCGCAGGCCGTAGACCAGCTCGCCGTAGCGGGGCTCGGCGGCGACGATCCGCACCTCCGGCCTGGCCTCGCGGAAGAACCGCGAGACGCCCATGAGGGTTCCGGTGGTGCCGAGCCCGCCGACGAAGTGGGTGATGCTCGGGAGATCGGCGAGGATCTCGGGTCCGGTGCCCTCCTGGTGCGCCAGGGCGTTCGCCTCGTTGCCGTACTGGTAGAGCATCACCCAGTCGGGGTGCTCCGCGGCCACCTGCTTGGCGACCCGGACCGCCTCGTTGGAGCCGCCCGCGGCCGGCGAGGTGATGATCTCGGCCCCCCACATGCGCAGCAGCTGCCGGCGCTCCTCGGAGGTGTTCTCCGGCATCACGCAGACCATCCGGTAGCCCTTGAGCTTGGCCGCCATGGCCAGCGAGATGCCGGTGTTGCCGGACGTCGGCTCGAGGATGGTGCAGCCGGGGCGGAGCAGCCCGTCCTTCTCGGCCTCCTCGAGCATCCGCAGCGCCGGCCGGTCCTTGATGGAGCCGGTGGGGTTGCGGTCCTCGAGCTTGGCCCACAGGCGTACGTCGGGGGCCGGCGACAGCCTCGGGAGCCCGACCAGCGGCGTGCCGCCGACCGAGGCGAGGAGGTTGTCGTAGCGGGTCATCTAACCGCCGGCGACCGCGGGCAGCACGACGACCTGGTCGCCGTCGCTCAGCGGGGCCTCGAGGCCGCCGAGGAACCGCACGTCCTCGTCGTTGACGTAGACGTTGACGAACCGTCGCAGGTCACCGTTGTCGATGAGCCGGTCCTTGATGCCGGCGTGCTTCGCCTCCAGGTCGTCGATCAGCGACGACAGGTTCGCGCCCTCGGCGGTGACGGACTTCTGGTCGCCGGTGTAGGTGCGCAGGATGGTGGGGATCCGGACCTCGATGGCCATCAGGTGGTGCTCCTTGCGGGTAGTGACGAGACGACGGAGACCTCTTCCTCGGTGACCTCGTCGTCGATGATCCGATAACTCCTGAACTCCACAGGGCCGTCGTTGTTCCCGTGCTCGCGTGTGCTCACCAACACGTAGTGGGCGTTCGGCTCCATGGCCAGGCCGATGTCGGTGCGGCTCGGGTAGGCCTCGGTCGCGGTGTGGGAGTGGTAGACGACCACCGGCTCCTCGTCGTTCGCGTCCATCTCCCGGTAGAGCCGGAGCAGGTCGGTGGAGTCGAACTCGTAGAACGTCGGGCTGCCGGCGGCGTTGACCATCTCGACGTGCCGCTCCGCGCGGTCGCTGCCCTCCGGCCCCGCGACGATGCCGCAGGCCTCGTCGGGGTGGTCCCGCTTGGCGTGCGCGACGATCGCGTCGTAGGTCGCCTGGTCGAGGGTCAGCACCGTTCAAGGGTAGGGGTGCGCGGCGCGGCGGACGGGCGCGGCCCGACGTCCGGACGGTGGCGCGGGCGGGCCTGCGCGGTGAGGTAGAGGGCCACGAGCGCGCCGGCCAGGAGCGCGCCGGCTGCGACCAGGAAGCCCGCGGTGCGGCCGCTGCCCGCGGCCACCGTGGCCACCACCGCCAGCCCCAGCGCACCGCCGGCCTGTTGGGTGGTGCCCACGAAGCCCGAGGCCGCCCCGGCGTGCTCCTGCGGCGCGGCCCGCATCGAGAGCGAGGTGACCTGCGGCATCGCCAGGCCGAAGCCGGCGCCCATCACGACGAACCCGGGCGCGACGTGCCGCAGGAAGCTGCCGTCGTCGGGCAGCGCGACCATCAGCAGCAGGCCGCCGAGGAACAGCACCATGCCGGCCAGGAGCACCGGCTCGGCGCCGTAGCGCCCGGCCAGGCGGCCGCTCACCGCCAACGACGAGACGGCGATCGCCAGGGTCACGGGCAGGTAGGCGAGCCCGGTGTGCAGGGCGTCGAGACCGAGCGTGTCCTGGAGGTAGAGCGCGGTCAGGAACTGGAAGGAGAACCCGGCCACCGTCATCGTGAACAGCACCGCGTTGGGCAGCAGGAACGCCGCTCTCGCGAGCAGCGCCCGCGGGACCAGGGCTCGGCTCTGTGCCAGGCCGCGCCGTAGCCCCGGGACGTCCCGATCGGCGGGCAGCGACACCAGCGCGGCGGCCAGGGTGAGCAGCCCCAGGGGCACGTTGACCCAGAACACGGACCGCCACGAGGCCAGGTCGACCAACACGCCGCCGGCGACCACGCCGATCGACGCGCCCGCCGAGCCGACGAACGCCATGAGGGCGAACCCGCGCGCCCGGCCCGCCTCGTCGTCGTACAGCCTGGCGACCATGCCGAGCACCACCGCGGTGGTGAGCGCGCCACCGGCGCCCTGCGCGAGCCGGGCCGCGACCAGGAACGCCGGGGCGGTCGCCAGCCCGCACAGCGCCGAGGCGGCGGTGAACACCGCCAGCCCGGCCAGGAAGACCCGGCGGCTGCCGACCAGGTCGCCCAGCCGCCCCGCGGGCAGGAGCAGTACGGCGAAGGCCACGAAGAACCCGTTGACCACCCACGCCAGCCCGGCGTCGCCGAACCCCAGCCCCTCCCGGATCGACGGCAGTGCGACGTTCACGATCGTGCCGTCGAGGATCACCATCAGCTGGGTGGCCAGCAGCACGGCCAGCGCCCAGGTCCTCCGCGTCGTCATGAATGCGACCGTAGCAAATAGTTCCGTACGGGACAATCTAGTACGGACGTATACGATCTCATCATGGGCGATCTGGACCTGTCCTTCCTGCTCAACCAGGCGTCGTACGCCTTCGCCGCGCGGCTCGGGGAGTCCCTGGCCGAGGCGGGGGTGACGGTGCGCGAGTACTGCGTGCTGTGGAAGGCGGCCGAGGCGGAGCGGAGCCAGGCCGAGATCGCGTCCCTGGCCGGCCTCGACAAGACCACGATGGTCGTCACGCTCGACGGGCTGGAGCGTGCCGGGCTCGCCGAGCGACGACTCTCGGCCACGGATCGGCGGGCCCGGGTGGTGCACGTGACCGAGGCCGGTCGGGCGGCCTACGAGCGGGGCCGGGTGATCGTGGACGACGTCACCGAGGAGGTGCTCTCGATGCTCGACCAGAACACTCGCCACGGCTTGGTCAGCGCGCTCACCTGGCTGACCGGCGACGGTGGTCCGCTGGAGACGCCGTCCCACGTCCGCCCGCAGCGCCGCAAGCAGGTCCGACCCGGGGGCTGAGCCGTCAGCGGGACGACAGCGCCTGGACCAGGGTCTCCTGCAGGTAGCCGACCCACTCGTAGATGTCATGGGCCTGCGCGCGCGGGTCGTCGTCGGGCAGCGCGTGCCAGTAGGCCTCGTCGCCCTCCTCGACCTCGAGCCGGGTCGCCAGCGCGAGCCGGAGGTCGGTCAGCGAGCGCATCCAGGTCTCGGCGGTCGGCTGGTCCAGCTCGACGTCGATCATCAGCCCGTCCTCGGTCAGCTCGGGCGGCAGCCCGGCCTCCTCGAGCCCGTCGATGATCGTGATCGCGGCGTTCGCCTTCCCGTCGCGCAGCGACCCCTCGGTGAACCGCCGGAACTCCGCCGCGGCCTCCTCGTCGTGCCTGTAGGCGGTGGGGAAGAGCCGCGCGAGCACCGGGTCGTCGGGCTCGGTCGTCGGGCCCGTGAAGTCCATCATCGCCTCGAGCGGGTCGACGTCGTCGCGCGGGATCGCGGCCTCGTTGCGGAGCAGCTCGACCAGCTGCGCGGCCAGCGAACGCAGCAGGTCGGCCTCGAGGCCGGTGAAGGTGGCGATGAGGTGCTTGCTGCGGCGGTGACGGGTGAACCCGCTCATGCGCCGGTCACTGCTGCTTGTCCAGGGTCGCCCAGAGGCCGTACTCGTGCATCGCCTGCACGTCGCGCTCCATCTCCTCGCGGCTGCCCGAGCTGACGACCGACTTGCCGTCCTCGTGCACCTCGAGCATCAGCTTCTCGGCCTTCTTCTTGTCGTATCCGAAGTACTTCTGGAAGACGTAGGTGACGTAGGACATGAGGTTGACCGGGTCGTTCCAGACGATGGTCACCCACGGCACGGCGAGGACCGTCATCTCGTCGGGAGTCAGGTCCGGCTCGACCTCGACGGGACTTGCAGCGGACACGTCTCCATCGTGTCACAGCCCTAGGCTCGTGCCGTGGCATCCACCGCACTGCTGACCGACCACTACGAGCTGACCATGCTGCAGGCGGCGCTGGCCGGCGGTACGGCGCAGCGCCGCTCGGTGTTCGAGCTGTTCGGCCGCCGGCTGCCCGAGGGACGGCGCTACGGCATCGTGGCCGGCGTCGGGCGGGCGCTGGACGCGATCGAGGCGTTCCGGTTCGACGACGAGGCGCTCGCGGCCCTCGACGGCGTGGTCGACGCGCCGACGCTCGAGTGGCTCTCCGGCTACCGGTTCGGCGGCGACATCTGGGGCTACGCCGAGGGGGACGCCTACTTCGCCCACTCCCCGCTGCTCATCGTGGAGGCGAGCTTCGCCGAGGCGGTGGTGCTGGAGACGGTGCTGCTCTCGATCTACAACCACGACTCGGCGATCGCCTCGGCGGCCTCCCGGATGACCCTGGTCGCCGGCGACCGGCCGTGCATCGAGATGGGGTCGCGGCGGACCCACGAGGAGGCGGCGGTGGCCGCCGCGCGCGCGGCGTACGTCGCGGGGTTCACGACCACCTCCAACCTCGCCGCCCGGCACCGCTACGGCGTCCCGACGACCGGCACCAGCGCGCACTCGTTCACGCTGCTGCACGACTCCGAGGCGGACGCCTTCCGGGCCCAGGTGACCTCGCTCGGCACGGGCACCACGCTGCTGGTCGACACCTACGACATCGCCGAGGCGGTCCGGCTCGGCGTCGAGGTCGCGGGGCCGGAGCTGGGCGCGGTCCGGATCGACTCCGGCGACCTCGGCCTGCTCGCGGAGCAGGTCCGCGCCCAGCTCGACTCCCTCGGCGCGGCGCACACCCGGATCGTGGTCACCAGCGACCTCGACGAGCACGCGATCGCCGCGCTGGCCTCGGCACCGGTCGACGCGTACGGCGTCGGCACCCAGCTCGTCACCGGCAGCGGCCACCCGACGTGCGGCTTCGTCTACAAGCTCGTCGCCCGCGCGAACGACGACGGCGTCCTCCAGTCGGTGGCCAAGAAGAGCGTCGACAAGATCTCCGTCGGTGGCCGCAAGTACGCCCTGCGCCGGCGCTCGGCCTCGGGGGTCGCCGAGGCCGAGGTGATCGGCATCGGCACCCCGTCGGAGAACGACGGCGACGACCGCGAGCTGCTGGTCCCGCTCGTCCGCACCGGCGAGGTCGTCGGCCGTGAGCCGCTGGACGGCCGCCCGCGAACGGCACGCGGCGGCCCGCGCCGAGCTGCCGCCGGCGGCGCAGCAGATGTCCAAGGGTGACCCGGTCATCCCGACCCTCTTCGAAGGCGAGCAGCCCTGATGGCCGTCCTGACCTGCGACCTCTTCTCCGAGTCACTGATGGTCGGCACCACGATCACCGTCGTGCTGCCGCAGCAGACCGAGGAGCAGATCGGCCTCATCGACCAGCCGCTCGACGGCCCGCCGCCGGTCCTCTACCTGCTGCACGGCCTCTCCGACGACCACACCGCGTGGACCCGGTACACCTCGATCGAGCGGTACGCCGCCGCGCGCGGCCTCGCGGTGGTCATGCCGGCGGTGGGTCGCAGCTTCTACGCCGACGAGGCGCACGGCCACCGCTACTGGACCTGGGTCTCCGAGGAGCTGCCGCGGCTCGTCGGCGACTTCTTCCGGGTCTCCCAGGACCCCGCCGACACCTTCGTCGCCGGCCTGTCCATGGGCGGGTACGGCGCCCTCAAGCTGGCGCTCACCCACCCCGAGCGGTACGCCGCCGCCGCGTCCCTCTCCGGTGTGGCGGAGATCCAGGCCCTGCTCGGCGACCTGCCGCGACCCGAGATCGTCGAGCGGGTCTTCGGCGGCGAGATCGCCCCCGCCGACGACGTGCTCGCACTCCTCGAGGCGGCGGACCCCGCGACGATGCCGAGGCTCTACGTCGGCTGCGGCACCGAGGAGGAGCTGCTCCTGCCACAGAACCGCCTGCTGGTCGAGGCGGCCGAGGCCAAGGGTGTCGACGTCACGGCGGACTTCCGGCCCGGCGTGCACGAGTGGAGGCTCTGGGACGCGCAGATCCAGGACGTGATCGCTTGGCTGCCGGTGCCGGCTGCGGGGCCGTAGGCGGGCTCGGAGGAAGGTCGACAGTCGAACAATTTCCGAGGTCGTGGCGGTCTGCCGAGCGCTGTCGGCAGCTGGTGCCGAGGATGCTCGGCAGATGCCGGGCCGGCCGAGGGACCTCGGAGAAAGGTCGACAGTCGAACAATTTCCGAGGCGACACACCCCGCTAAGTTGGCCCCATGAAGAGCGCGCTCGTCGTCGTGGACGTGCAGAACGACTTCTGTGAGGGCGGGTCGCTGCCGGTGACCGGTGGCGCCCAGGTGGCGGCCGACATCGCCGAGCTGCTGCGCGGCGGATCGGCGTACGACCACGTCGTGGCGACCAAGGACCACCACGTGGCGCCGGGTGACCACTGGGCCAAGGAGCCCGACTTCGTGGACTCGTGGCCGGTGCACTGCAAGGTCGGGACCGAGGGCGAGGCGTTCCACCCCAACCTCGACCCGCAGCCCTTCGACGCGATCTTCCTCAAGGGCGAGGACGCGGGCGGCGTACTCCGGGTTCGAGGGCAGCCACGAGGGCCAGCCCCTCGCCGACTGGCTGCGCGCCCACGAGGTGACCCGCGTGGACGTGTGCGGGCTGGCCACCGACCACTGCGTGCGGGCCACGGCGCTGGACGCCGCGCGCGAGGGCTTCGAGACGACGGTGCTGCTCGACCTCTGCGCCGGGGTGGCTCCCGAGACGACCGAGGCCGCGCTGGACGCGATGCGCGAGGCGGGCGTGGGTCTTGCTGGAGACTGACGACCTCCTGGTCGAGCTGCGCGAGGGCGGCGCGCTCTGGCTGACCTTCAACCGCCCCGAGGTCTTCAACGCCTTCAGCGGTGAGCTGTCGGTGGCGCTGGCCGAGCGGCTCGAGGCCGCCGCGTCCGACGGCGACGTGCGGGTCGTGGTCCTGACCGGGACCGGTGCGGCGTTCAGCGCCGGCGCCGACATCTCGGGCGAGAACGCCGTCGAGCGGTTCGACGTCCGCGCGCTCGACGCGGCCAACCGGATCATCCGCGCGGTCACCGGCTGCCCCAAGCCGGTGGTGGCCGCGGTCAACGGCGTGGCCGCCGGCGTCGGCTGCTCGACCGCCCTGGCCGCCGACCTGGTCGTGGCCGCGGAGTCAGCGACGTTCCTGCTGGCCTTCGCCCGGATCGGGCTGATGCCCGACGGCGGGACCTCCGCGACCGTGGCCGCGGCCATCGGGCGGGCCCGTGCGATGCGGATGGCGCTGCTCGCCGAGCCGCTCTCCGGTCGTGAGGCGTACGACGCGGGGCTGGTCAGCCACGTCGCCCCGGACGCCGAGCACCTCGAGCTCGTCGACGCCATCGTGCGCCGGCTGGGCCGGGGTGCCCCGCTGGCCCAGGCCGCCACCAAGAAGGCGGTCAACGCCGCCACCCTCGACCAGCTCGAGCCCGCCCTCGAGCGTGAGCGGACCGGCCAGACGGTGCTGCTGCGCACCGCCGACGCCGCCGAGGGGATGCGTGCCTTCGGTGAGGGTCGCCGGCCCGGGTTCCGGGGCGAGTAGACCCCCCAAGAACTGTTTGACAGTAGGCGCCGCCGCATCACAGACTGACTCCCCAAGAGTTCTTGGGAGGTGGATCTGGTGTCCGACGTCAGCGCACTGCGGGTCATCGCGCACCCGGTCCGGCTGCGGATGCTCTCGATCCTGACCGGGACCGCGATGAGTGCCGCAGACCTGGCCCGCGAGCTCGGGATCAGCCACGCCAACGCGTCCTACCACCTCCGCCGGCTCGCCGATGCGGGCGAGGTGGTCGAAGCCGGCGAGCGCAAGATCCGCGGCGGGGTGGCAAAGCTCTACCGCTACCCGCACGAGGAGCAGCCGACGGCCCGGACGCCACGGTCGAGGACCGGCTGCTCTACGTGCGCGCCGTGGGCACCGAGCTCGAGCGCCGCACCGTCGAACGCGAGCCCGGCCGGCCCGGGCTGGTCAGCGACCTCGAGGGCTGGGTCGACCCCGACGCGTGGGCGCGCGCCGTGGGGCTGCTGCAGGAGGCGTCCCGACTCCTGCACGACGCCAACCAGCCACCGCACGCCCCCGACACGGTGCACGTCAGCTTCACGGCCTGGGCGTTCCGGATGGGTCCGGCGTGACCGGGCAGGCCTCGGCGGTCGCCACCCTGCGCGAACCGAACTTCCGCTACTACTTCCTCTCCCGCCTGATCAACGGCGCGGGCTCGACGATGGCCGGCATCGCCCTGGCCTTCGCGGTGCTCGAGGTGAGCAGCTCGCCGTCCGCGCTGGGCATCGTGCTGGCCGCGCACAGCATCCCCATGGTGCTGTTCCTGCTCGCCGGCGGCGTGATCGCCGACCGGTTCGGCCGGACCCTGATCATCCAGACCAGCAACGTGCTCGCGGGGCTGACGCAGCTGGCCATCGCCGGACTCGTGATCAGCGGCACCGGCCAGCTCTGGCTGATCGCCGTCCTCAGCGCGGCCAACGGCATCGTCGCCTCGATCAGCTTCCCGGCGCTGGCCAGCGTGATGCCGCAGCTGGTGCCCCGCGAGCAGCTCCAGCCCGCCAACGTCCTCATGTCGGTCCAGCGCGGGGTCCTCGCGGTCATCGGGCCGACCGTGGGCGGCATCCTGGTCGTGACCGTGGGAGCCGGCTGGGCGCTGGCGGTCGACGGCGTGACCTACCTGCTCGCCGCGGCCACGCTGTCGCTGGTCCGCATCCCGCCGGCGCCGCCGCGCGAGGAGCGCACCGGCATGGTCGCCGACCTGCGCGAGGGCTGGCGCTACTTCCGCGGCACCACCTGGCTCTGGGTGGTCGTGCTGGCCTTCGGGGTCCTCAACGCGATCCACAGCGCCGCGATCGACACGCTGGGCCCGGTGCTCGCCAAGGGCACCGCCGCGATCGGCGAGACCGGCTGGGGGCTGGGCCTGTCCGCGCAGGCCGCCGGCTTCCTCCTGCTGTCGGTGGTCATGATCCGGGTCCGGCTGGAACGCCCCCTGCTGTGGGGCATGGTCGGCGTCGCGTTCTTCGGCCTGCCCATGCTCGTCCTCGGGCTCGACCCCGAGGTGGCCGTGCTGATGGCGGCCTTCTTCGCGGCCGGCATCGGCATGGAGCTGTTCGGGCTGGGCTGGAACCTGGCCATGCAGGAGCACGTGCCGGACGACATGCTCTCCCGCGCGTACTCCTACGACGCGCTGGGCTCGTTCGTGGCGATCCCGATCGGCCAGCTCGCTGCGGGGCCCCTCGCGGTCGCGTTCGGCACGCGGGAGACGATCGTGGCCTGCGGCGTGCTCTACGTGGTGATCTGCCTGGCCACGCTGGGGTCGCGCTCGGTGCGCGACCTCCAGCGGGCCGAGGCTGCGGTGACCGTCAGCTGATCTTCGGCGTGATGTCCGCGCCGCCGACCGCGAGGAACCAGTCGGGGCGGCTGCCGAACGTCGTCGGGTCGATCGTGTGGTTGGCCGTCACCCAGTCGATGAGCAGCTGGCGGATCTCCACCTGCCCGTTGTAGAGGACCGGTGCGGTCTTGACCGCCGGGAACCCGCCACCGCCGGACTGACGGTAGTTGTTGATCGCCAGCGCGAACTCCTGGCCGTCCGCGACCGCCACGCCGCCGTACTCGAGGTCGGCGATCCGGCTGCCGGCGTCCTGGTCCACGTCGATCCGGTAGGTGAGCGGCTGGTCCAGGCCCGCGACCGAGTCGAAGTTGTAGTCCGGGGTGCCGTTCGGGGCGGCGGTGGTCACCGCGTTGGTCAGGTCGTTGATGGCGTACGACGCCTGGACGCCGACCTTCTTGAAGTACCGCGCCGAGTACTCGAGGTACGCCTTGAGCTCGGCACCGGTGATCTTCACCGCGAGCAGCGTGTTGTCGTAGATGTAGAGGCCGGCGACGTCGCGCACGCTCACCGGACCCGACGGGAACGACGCGGTCCGGCTGAACGGCGCCGCGATGGAGAGCACCGGCAGCGCGGTGCCCCGGTCGCCTTCTTGATCGCGTCCGCCTGCACGAACTGGACGAAGTCGATGATCGCGGTGTCCTCGACCACGGCCCGGGCCGCCGACAGCGCGGTGGTCGACGTGCCGATGGGCGTGTTGACGTAGGCGACGACCTTGTCGTGCTGGGCCCGCACGACCTTGGAGACGTGACCGTTCTCCTTGGCGGTGTTGGAGTTGAGCAGCTGGCTGTGCGAGCGGACCAGCTTCCAGCGCTTCTTGCGCTGCTGCCACTCGACGGTCAGCCCCATCACGGCCAGCCGCATACCCCAGTAGTAGGGCTCGCAGAGCAGCACCCGCTTGCCCGTCCTGGCGTTGGTCACGAACCGCTGCGGGATCTCCTTGTGCGCGTGGCCCACGAGGATCGCGTCGATGCCGGGCACCTGCTCGGCAACCAGCGACGCGGCGTTCTCCGGGTAGGGCAGCGCGTCGCCGTACGACGAGGACGTGTCGGCGCCGGAGTGGGCCGAGACGATGACCAGGTCGCAGCCCTTCTTGCGCATCTCGGGGACGTACTTCGCGGCCTGCTCGACCAGGCCGGGGAACTCGACCTTGCCCTCGACGTTGGCCTTGTCCCAGATCGCGACGCCGGGGGTCACGAGGCCGAGGATGCCGATCTTGAGCGGCTTGCGGCCCTTGGCGACGCGGTACTTCTTGATGACGTACGGCGGGAAGACCGGGCGCTTGGTCGCGGGGTCGACCGCGTTGGCTCCGAGCAGCGGGAACTCCAGCTGCGACTGGTACGCGCGCAGCGTGTCGAGGCCGTAGTTGAACTCGTGGTTGCCGAGCGCCGCGGCGTCGTAGTGCATCTTGTTCATCGCGGCGGCCATCGGGTGGGTGCCGCCGGCGGTGATCGGCGCGACCCTGGCGTAGTAGTAGGCCAGCGGCGTCCCCTGGATGGTGTCGCCGGCGTCGAGGAGGAGCACCGGACCGCGCTTGCGGAACTTCTTGCGCGCCGCCTTCACCAGGGTCGCGACCTTCGCGAGCCCGATGTCGTTGTGGGCGGCGTCGTCGTACTCCTTGTTCTTGTAGTAGTCCCAGTTGAAGACGTTGCCGTGGCTGTCGGTGGTGCCGAGCACGGTGACCCGGACGCGGTGCGGGCTCTTGCCGCGCCGCTCGTCCCCGAGCTCGTCGAGGTCGTCGTCGGCGAACGCCGGGGCGGCGATGCCGGCGGCCGCGAGGGCGGCCGCACCGGTGAGCACGCCGCGACGGCCGGGCATCGAACCGAAGGCCTCGACGTCCGGGTGCGGCTCGTGCTGCTCGAGCGGAGCGTGGTCGTGGTCATGGGGACGGGTGGGCATGACGAAGCCTCCGAGGTGTGATGGTTCCGAGGTGGCCGGCCCGGTCAGGGCGGCCCGACGTTCCTATCACCCGGACGTGATCCACGCCTCACCCAGGTGGGTCAGCACCACTTCTCGGCGAGCGCGCTGATCACGGTGAGGTTGCGGTTGGTGGCGACGCCCAGGTACTTCTCCACGGCCGCGTTGGTCAGCTTGGCCTCGTGGTAGTTCGCGCCGAGCAGCAGGTGCACCGCCCGACCCCCGACCTTGGCCACCTCGTCGGTGGAGCTGGCGTCCTCCAGCTTCGAGATCGCGGCCGCGGTCGGGACGTCCTTGCACAGCGAGACGTAGTGCCGCCCGCCGTGGCCGAACGACGCGGCCTCCTCGGCGATCGCACGGAGCTCCTTCTGGGTGAAGACGATCGTGGGCACCGCGAAGCCGGCCTCCGCCTCGAACGCCTCCTCCAGGGCGGCCTCGATCTTCGCCCGCGACCGCAGGGTCGTGTCGAAGCGGACGTTGCCGGTGTTGATGTACGTCGCGACGTCGGTGAACCCGGCCGCCTCCACGGCCTTGACGATCGATGCCTTGGGGAACTTCCGCGTCGGACCGAGGTTGATCGCCCGCAGGAACCCGATGTACGTCGCCACGCGCCGGATCATCGCACCCCCGCTAGATATGCATAGGGAACCTATGTAAAGTGGTTGACGTGGTCAACGCTTCCGCCGGCGTCACCGAGCTTGCGAGCGACCTGGTCACCCAGGCCGCGCGCCTCGTGCGCGCGATGCGCCGCCGGTTCGACCTGCCGGCCGGGATCCGGGTCCTGTCCGTCCTCGACGAGCTCGGACCGCTGACGGTCACCCAGCTCGCGAGGGCGTACTCCTGCTCCCAGCCGACGATGACCGGCCTGGTCAACCAGCTCCTCGAGCAGGACCTGGCGACCAAGAAGCCGCACCCCACCGACACCCGCGCCAGCCTGGTCGTCGTGACCCCGGCCGGCGCCGACGAGCTCGCCCGGGCGCGCCGCCTCAACGGCGAGGCGATCCGCGCGCGGCTCGAGCAGCACCCCTCCCTCACCACCGATGACCTCCGCACCACGGTCGCCGTGCTGCGCGAGCTCCTCGCCGTACCCGACCCCGAGGACCACGACCTGTGACCGCTCCCTCCATCGACACCAGCGCGACCCACGGCGAGACCGAGGGCAGCTTCTTCCGCCAGCCCCGCGCCGTGTGGGCCGTCGCCTTCGCCTGCGTCATCGCGTTCATGGGCATCGGCCTGGTGGACCCGATCCTCAAGCCGATCGCCGACCAGCTCGACGCGACGCCCAGCCAGGTCTCGCTGCTGTTCACCAGCTACATGGCCGTGATGGGCGTGGCCATGCTCGTGACCGGCGTCGTCTCGACCCGGATCGGCGCCAAGCGGACGCTGATGCTCGGCCTCGCGCTGATCATCGTCTTCTCGGCCCTGGCCGGGATGTCGGACACCATCGGCGCGATCGTCGGGTTCCGGGCCGGCTGGGGGCTCGGCAACGCGCTGTTCATCGCCACCGCGCTGGCGACGATCGTGATGTCGGCGCGCGGCTCGACCGCGCAGGCGATCATCATGTTCGAGGCCGCGCTCGGCCTCGGCATCGCCACCGGTCCGCTGCTCGGGGGTGTGCTCGGCTCGATCTCCTGGCGGGCGCCGTTCCTCGGCGTGGCGGTGCTGATGGGCATCGCCCTGGTGGCCACCGCGATCCTGCTGCCGCACACCCCGCCCGCCGGGCGCCGGACGTCGCTGGCCGACCCGTTCCGGGCGCTGCGCTACCCGGGGCTGCTGACCATCGCCCTCACCGCGCTCTTCTACAACGTGGGCTTCTTCACCCTGCTCGCGTTCACGCCGTTCCCGCTGGACATGACCGCCCACCAGGTCGGCCTGATCTTCTTCGGCTGGGGCGTCCTGCTCGCCATCACGTCGGTGTGGGTGGCACCGATCCTGCAGCGCCGGTTCGGGTCGGTCCCGACGGTGCTCGCCAGCCTGGTCCTGTTCGGCCTCGACCTCGTCGCGATGGCCGTGTGGACCGACCACAAGGAGGTCCTGGTGGCCGGTGTGGTGGTGGCAGGCGCCTTCCTCGGTGTGAACAACACGGTGATCACCGAGGCGGTCATGGGTGCGGCGCCGGTCGAGCGGCCGGTGGCCTCCGCGGCGTACTCCTTCGTGCGCTTCTCCGGGGGTGCGGTCGCCCCGTGGGCGGCCGGCCGGCTCGGCGAGGAGGTCAGCGTGCACGCGCCGTTCTGGATGGGTGCCGCCGCCGTCGGGGTCGCGGTGGTGGTGCTGGCCGTCGGTCGCCGGTACGTCGAGGGCGCCCGGACACCGGCGGAGCACAGCCGGGCCGAGGGCGAGCTGGTCGCGTTCGCCGACGCCGGGTAGGGCTGCCGGGCGCTACTGGACCGACTGCAGGAACGCCACGGCTTCGGCGCCGATCGTCGCCGTGTCGGCGATCTCCTGGACCGGGTAGACGGTGAAGTCGAAGAACCCGCCGAACGGCGCCACGTCCTTGGCGATGCTCGCCGCGTCGTCGGTCTCCACGACCGCGAAGCCGCCCCGGCCGTCGACCCGACCGAGGAACTCCCGGAAGTTGCTGCCCTCCTGGGGCGCCCACTTGCTGAAGACCTGGAGCCCCCGAGCGGCGGTCTCCTCCGTGGAGCTGGGCCGGTTCTCCCACGTGACGACGTACTTCATGACGAGCTCCTTTGCTCGGGTTGGGGTCGTCACGACGCTAGACCCGCGCCCGCGGCCGGCGCATGACACGTTCGGGCTCGCCCGCGACACGGCATCAGAGGGAGGCCGCCTTCCACGTCACCGCGGAGCGAGGCTCGGCAGCACGCCCCGCTGGGCGACGTCACGTCCGGCAACGAGGATCGTGAGCACGGCGAGCGCGGCGGCCACGCTCCAGCCCGCACCACGGGCCAGGCTCGGCTCTGCGTCGGCCAGGTAGATCGGGGAGCCCACCACCGAACCGACGACGACCAGGCCGAGCCCCAGCACGACCACCAGCGGGGCGACGACCACCCCCGGCTCGGGGTCGCCGAGGCGGAACAGCATCGACGACGCCGCGACGGCCACGAGGGCCATCACGACCAGTTCTCCCGACGACTCGGCGACGGGCGGCCGGGCATCGCGCCACTGGAGGATCATGAGGACGCCCAGCCAGGCACCGGCCAGCACCGCTACGCCGGCCGCCAGGACGGGTCCCCGGCGCCGCCACTGTCCCTGGGGGGCGACGGTGGTCAGCGGGGCCGCCGCATCGTCGAGCAGGTACGCCGCGCCGCCGGCGAGGGCGAGCTCCGCCACCCGCCCGACGAACGGGAGGGCGCCGGCCGTCTGCTGGAAGGCGGCCGCGAACACGACCAACGCGATCGTGACGAGGGCCGTCATCGCCAGCGGCCACGCGGTCCTGGCCGCAGTGGTCACGACAGGGCCAGCACGAAGCACGTCGCCGCGGCAACCGTCAGGGCACCGCCTGCGACGAGCAGCTGGCGCCGATGGCCCGGGTCACGGAGCAGGGCCGCCACCACGGCCAGGCCGCACAGGCACAGCACCCACCCCATCGCCCAGATGGGCTCGATCTCAGGCACGAAGGTCGAGCTGAGGTTCCGACCGTTCACGACGTGCTCGTCCGTCAGGACCGGCCACGCCGACGCGAGTCGCACAGCGCTCCCGTGCGCGTCGCTCACCGGGATGGCGGTCGCGACCACGAGCACCACGACGCCGAGCAGAGCCGAGCCCCGGAACGGCGCCCACCGGGCGACGGCGACTCCGAGGAGCGGTCCGCCCAAGGTCGCCAAGGGACCCATCAGGAAGAGGGTGGCGAGGACGTCGGTTGCCGGGTAGTCGCCGAACCAGGTCACCGGAGCGCTCGGCGGGATCCCGTCGGGCGGCGAGATCGCGTTCGTGACGAGGATGTACACCGCGCCCGCGATCCCCACCGTGAAGGGCACGAGGCAGGCCAGGCACAGGGAGAGTGTGCGTGTCTGCTGGTCGACCGGAACCGTGCCCGCCAGCTCGCGGGTCCGGCGGAGGGCGGTGGTCAGCCGGTGCGCCACCACGAAGCCCAGCACCCCGATCAGGAAGGCGGTGCTCATCGTGGGGATCAGCGGGTTCGTCCCGTCGTTGTCCTGGACCTGGTCGGCGACGGCCGACACCAGGAGGACCACGCACGCGATCACGAACAGCGGGTGCAGCGCGAAGCGCCGGGCGTCGGCGCGGGCCAGTGCCAGCAACGTCGCCCGTTCGCCGACCGGCGTCGAGGGGGACGGCAGCAGGGCGTGACCCAGTGCGGTGCTCATGACACGGCCTCCAGCTCCGAGTCGGTCCCGGCCTCGCCGACGAGCAGCAGGTAGGCGTCCTCGAGATCGGGCTCGATCAGCTCGACGCCCGGGGGCGGGTCGCCGACGTTGCGGACCCGGCCGGTCCCCGTGCGCCAGGCGTGGCGGGCGGCGGGGTGCCGCTCCTGGGCCAGCCAGACCCGCCCCTCGGCCTGGCGGACCAGGTCGACGACGGTGCCGTCGAAGAGGATCCGGCCTCCGTCCAGCACGACCACCCGCTCGCAGAGCGCCGCGACGTCGGCGGTCTGATGGGTCGAGATCAGGATCGTGGCCGACTCCCCCGCCCGACCGAGCACGTCGCGGAGCCGACCGCGCTGGGCGGGGTCGAGGCCGGTGGTCGGTTCGTCGAGCACGAGGAGGTCGGGCTCCCCCAGCATCGCCTGGGCGAGCACCACCCGGCGCCGCTGCCCTCCCGAGAGGGCAGCGAGCCGCTTCGGGGCGACATCGGAGAGGCCGATCAGGTCGACGACGCGGCGTACCTCGGCGTGCCGTTGCGTCGGATCCGACCACATCTTGAGGATCGCCATGTAGTCGATGAACGAGAAGGTGGTGAAGCCGCGGGGGAAGCCGGTCTCCTGAGGGACGTAGCCCAGGTGGCGCCGCACCTCGGTCCTCCCCGACGACGTGCTGGGATCGGCACCCAGCACTCGCACGGTCCCGCGGTCGGCGGCCAGCGCGGTGGCCAGGATCCGCAGCATCGTCGTCTTGCCGGCGCCGTTGGGGCCGAGGAGCCCGGTGATGCCCGGCGCAAGGGCGAGCGAGACGTCGGCGAGCGCATCGGTGCGGCCGAAGGACTTGCCGACCTCGGTCAACGTGACGGTGTTCATGGGTTCCTCCCCAACAGGTCGAGAGACGGACTGCGCAGCACCACGACGGCGAGGGCCAGGAGGGCCACCGCTGCCAGGACGAGCTGCATGAGCGGCTCGACGACCGCCATCGGGTCGCCGAGGTGGTACGCCGAGAGGACGGCGAAGGACCAGCCGACGCCGAAGACGGCCGCGGTCATGGTGGTGTCGAAGCGCGGCGAGACGGCCAGCGTGAGCGCGATGCCGGCCACGGCGGGAGTCAGCCAGGCGAGCCCGAGCCACGCGGGACCCGGGAGCACCAGACCGAGCAGCACGGTGACGGGGACCGACGATGCCAGGACGCCGCCCGTCCGGAGCAGGAGCAGGCGCAGTGACGAGTACGGCGTGACCGTCACCAGCTCGTGGGCCGGATCGGCGTCGCCGCCGAACGAGGCCGCAACGCCGGCGACCGGGATCAGGGGCGCGACGACGAGGAAGAGCGTCAGTCCGGTGTCGTCGGCGAGCGCGGCTGCCACGCCCGCGAAGACCAGGACCGTGAACACGCCCAGCAGCCACGCGCCCCGGAAGGCGGGCACGGCGGCGAGCAGCCGGGCGGACTCCGAGGACAGGCCGAGCGAGGCGAGGACCCGCTCGACCAGTCCGGCGCGCGGCGCCTCGACGTGGGCGCGGATCGCGCGCCAGGCCTGGTCCAGGGGCTCGTGCGGCATCAGCTCACGCAGCACCGCCCCGCACTCGCGGCACTCCATGAGGTGTGCCTCGACGGACGCGCCGCCCACCGGCGTGCTCCGGCCGGCGGCGTACGACTCGAGCACGGACGTGTCGAGGTGCCAGGTCGCACTCATGCCATCTCCTCCCTCAACGTGGCCCGAGCCCGCTGCAACCGCGACTTCACGGTGCCGCGCGGGATGTCGAGCAGCACCGCGGCCTCCCGGGTGTTCAGCCCGTCGATGACGGTCAGCTGCAGGACGACCCGCAGCTCAGGTGAGATCCGGGAGAGGGCGGTGCCGACGTCGACGTTCTCCAGCCGGAGCAGCACCTGCTCCTCGGCGGACAGCTCGGGCTCGTCCCGGTCGAGCAGAGCCGGCCCGAGGAGGACGTCGTGGCGGCGGCGCAGCCGGCTGATCAAGCGCCGGATCGCGATTCCCCAGAGCCAGGCCGGCACCGCGCCGTCGCCGCGGAACCGGTCCGCGCCGTCCCAGGCCGCGATGAACGTGTCCTGCAGCACCTCGGCGACCGCATCGCGGTCGGCGCAGCGGCGAGCCAGGCGGGCCTGGATCCAGGTCGCGTGCCGGTCGTACAGCTCGCGGAGGGCGCCTTCGTCCTTCCCGGCCATCGCGTTGATGAGGTCGGCGTCTGTGAGATCACAGCCAGCCATACAAGGACTGTCGCACCGAGGCCACCGAACGGACCACGATGCGGCCATCGAGCTGGTTGCGATCGCCCACGCCGGGTAATCCAGTCGCGGCGACGCACGTACTTCCCTACCGTCGTCTGCGCGTCGACGACCACGCAGCCTGCCGGGGGTACCCGTGCCGGTCCTGCATGTTCCAGGCGTCGACCGCGTCCCTGGTAAGGACACGGCGTCCGAGGTTCGACTCCTCTCCCACGGGTGGGCGGGTCGCGGCGTCAGCGCCCGGTCACTCTGCGGCCCGGCCGGTCAGCACGACGGCCGGCGCCCCGTGTCCGCGCGTGTCGCGGCCCGCCCGCTCCACCACCACTGATCCACCAGGACAAGGCTCACGAGACCCAGGAAGGAGGCAGCCATGTCCCTGTTCACCACCATCACCGTGTTCGCCCACGAGCGCGCCCTCGAGTACGTCGACGGCGTGTGCACCCGGGTGCTCGAGCCCGGCCGGTACCGCACCGCCCGGCGCGCGACGTACCACCGCGTGCACGTGCTCGACCAGCTCCAGGTGACCGCACCGCAGGACGTGCTGACCTCCGACGGCGTCTCGGTCCGGGTGACCGCAGCCATCCGCTGGAAGGTCGCCGACCCGCGGGCCTACGTCGAGACCGTGGCCGACCCGTCGGCCGTGGTCTACCTCGCCGTCCAGGTCGCCCTGCGCGAGGTCCTGGCCGCGGTCGAGGTCGACGCGCTCGTCCGTGACGGCCGCCGGCTGGCCGGCGTGGCGCTCGTCGAGGCGGGCCGCCGGGCCGGCGCGGGCGTGGGTGTCGAGGTGGTCGACGTCGTGGTCAAGGACGTGATCCTCCCGCTCGAGCTGCGCTCGGCCTACGCCGAGCTGGTCACGGCCCGCACCCGTGGCCAGGCGCAGCTCGAGACGGCGCGGGCCGAGACGGCCGCGCTGCGGTCGCTGGCCAACGGCGCCAAGCTGCTCGACGAGCACCCGGCTCTGGCGCGGCTCAAGCTGGTCCAGGCGCTGCCCATGGGCACGACCCTGGAGCTGGCGCTGGGCCGGGACGTCCGGGCCGGCGAGTGAACCGACGTGGTGCGGGTCAGCGGACCCGCACCACGTTGGTGCTCGCGATCTTGTCGTGGACGGCCTGCTTCTTGTCGTCCCACAGCGGCCAGAGCACGTCGAGCAGCGAGTAGAGGCCGGTCACCGAGCCCACGAACGGCACCAGGCTGAGGATGCCGACGCCGAACTGGCCGAGCCAGCGCAGGACCACCGTGCCGAGCGGCATCGGGCCGGGCCGCTCGCGCAGCCGCACCCGCAGGCCGACCACGAGCTTGCCGGGCGTCGCCTGCCTCCACATCAGGAACCCCACGTGGTAGCAGAAGCCGACCACCAGCTGGATGCCGACGATGAAGGCCAGCGGCCGGACCAGGTCGCGCTGCAGCTGCCCGGTGTCGACGCTGCTGCTCGTGCCCGCCTCGGTGGTCCGGAGGATCTCGTCGAACCAGTCGCGGTAGATCTGGTACGCGTCCCGCACCCACGGCAGCGCGAGGACGGTCGCGATGATCCCGACCACGATCGCGTCGAGGAGGTAGGCGGCCGCGCGCACCCACCAGCCGGCCAGCGGAACGCCGTCCGGCGTGGTGGCCGGCGGCTTGGCGCCGGCGTACGGCGCGCCGTACGCCGCGGTGCCGTACGTCCCGGGGTAGGCCGGCGCGGTGCCGTACGCCGCGACGGCCGCTGGCGCCGGGGCCGGCGCCGTGTGCTCGGTCCAGCGGGCGCCGTCCCAGTAGCGCAGCTGGGCGGGCTGCCCGGGCTGCTGCGGGACGGGGTCCGGGTGCCACCCGGGCTGTGAGGTCACGGGGTCGATCCTCTCAGCCCGGCGCCGGAGGAGGTTTCACCGGCCAGGCGGTGAATCCGGACCTGAGGCGCAGAAGCTTCTGCGCCGAACGTCCTGTTTCACCGGCCAGCCGGTGAAACAGGACCGAGCAGCTCAGAGGTTCCCCCGAGCCTCCTGCTCGCGCTCGATGGCCTCGAACAGCGCCTTGAAGTTGCCCTTGCCGAAGCCCAGCGAGCCGTGCCGCTCGATGAACTCGTAGAAGACCGTCGGGCGGTCGCCCATGGGCTTGGTGAAGATCTGCAGCAGGTAGCCGTCCTCGTCGCGGTCGACCAGGATCTTGCGCTTCTTCAGCTCCTCGATCGGCACCCGCACCTCACCGATCCGGGCCCGCAGCTCGGGGTCGTCGTAGTAGGAGTCGGGGGTGTCGAGGAACTCGATGCCGTTGTCGCGCAGGATGTCGACCGAGCGCAGGATGTCGTTGGTCGCCAGCGCGATGTGCTGGCAGCCGGCGCCGTCGTAGAACTCGAGGTACTCGTCGATCTGCGACTTCTTCTTCGCCACCGCCGGCTCGTTGAGCGGGAACTTCACGCGGTGGTTGCCGCTGGCCACGACCTTCGACATCAGCGCGGAGTAGTCGGTGGCGATGTCGTCGCCGACGAACTCGGCCATGTTCGTGAAGCCGAGCACCTTGTTGTAGAACGCGACCCACTCGTCCATCCGGCCGAGCTCGACGTTGCCGACGCAGTGGTCGATCGCCTGGAAGAGCCGCTTCGGGTGGCCCTCGCGGCGGGTCACCTTCGTCTCGGCGGCGACGTACCCGGGCAGGTAGGGGCCGTCGTACCGTGAGCGGTCGACGAGGGTGTGCCGGGTCTCGCCGTACGTCGCGATCGCGGCCAGCCGGACCGCGCCGTGCTCGTCGGACTCGTCGTGGGGCTCGACCAGCACCGTGGCGCCCATGGCCCGGGCGTGCTCGATGCACTTGTCGACGTCGGTCACCTCGATCGCGAGGTCCACGACACCGTCGCCGTGCTTGCGGTGGTGGTCGAGGACCGGGCTGTCGGGGGTGACGCCGCCGGTGAAGACGAAGCGGGCGCTGCCCGAGCGCAGCACGTAGGACTTGGCGTCGCGGTGGCCGTTCTCCGGGCCGCGGTAGGCCTCGAGCTCCATGCCCATCGCGAGCTGGTAGAACTGCGCGGTCTGCGTGGCGTTGCCGACCACGAAGCAGACGGCGTCCTGGGCCACGACCGGGAACGGGTCGTTGCTCGCGTCGTACTCGACGAGGCCGACGAGCTGCTTGAGCTGCTCGAGGGAGAGTCCGGCCTGGACTTCCTCGCTGGTCAGGGCGGTGAGGGTCGACTCGCTCATGGGGCCTATCCTCCGCGGCTCAGCGCAATCTGTGCAACAGTACGCCGACGCACTGAGCAACTTGTCCACTACGGAGCCACCCATGGACGACCTCGACCGCAGATTGATCGACCTGTTCGCCACCGACCCGCGCGTGGGGGTGCTCGAGGCGTCCCGGCGGCTCGGCGTCGCCCGCGGCACCGTCCAGGCCCGGCTCGACAAGCTGGCCTCGTCGGGCGTGGTCACCTCGTGGGGACCCGAGCTGTCCCCCGCCGCGCTGGGCTACCCGGTCACGGCGTTCCTCACCCTCGAGATCCGCCAGGACGAGCGCGCCGGCGGCGGCCACGACTCGGTCGGCGCCCACCTCGCCGCCATCCCGGAGGTCCTCGAGGCGCACACGATCACCGGCGCCGGCGACCTCATGGCCCGGGTGGTCGCGCGCTCCAACACCGACCTGCAGCGGGTCATCGACCTGGTGTTGGCGAACCCCGCCATCGTGCGCTCGTCCACGGTCATCGCGCTGGCCACCCAGGTGCCCTTCCGCGTGCTCCCCCTCGCTCTCGACCACGTGGGGTCCGACGCCTAAGACCGGCGCACTGAGCCGCAACGTCGCGGAGGCGGCCGACGGCTCGAGCGGCATCGCGCAGACGATCGCCGGGGTGGCCCAGGCCGCGAGCGACAACACCGAGGCCGCGTCGAGCACCAGCGAGGCCGCCGAGGACCTCGCCCGGATGGCTGCGGACATGCAGCAGCTGGTCGGCCGCTTCACCTACTGACTGCGAGGGAGCAGACGCGGGACCTCCTGGCCGTCGGTCAGGAGGTCTTCCGCGTCGCGGCCCACTCGCGCAGCCGGTCGATCCGCTTGCGCAGCACGTCCGCGCCGGCGACCGCGGCCGCCGGGCCGCCGCACTCCTTGCGGAGCGCGGCGTGGGTGATGCCGTGGGCCTGGCCGGTGCGGTGGTGCCAGGCCGCGACCAGCCCGTTGAGCTCGCGCCGGAGCACGGCGAGCTGCTCGTGGGTGGTGAGCTCCCCGATGATCGAATCGGCCTCGGGGTCGGGCCGCTGCCTCTTGATCCGGCGGTCGCTCTGGCGCTGGGCCAGGAGCTGGCGCATCTGGTCGGGCTCGAGCAGGCCGGGGATGCCGAGGAAGTCCATCTCCTCCTCGGAGCCGACGTGCACCTGGCCCTCGTGGCCGAACTCCGCACCGTCGAAGAGCACCCGGTCGAAGTGCGCCTGCGAGCCGAGCGCCTCGAACGGCACCGCCTCCAGCTCGGCCGAGGCGGCCTCGCCGGCCTGCGCCCGGGCCAGCAGCTCGTTCTCGGCCGCGAAGATGTCGCCCTCGTCGACGACCTTGCGGCCCAGGACGTGGTCGCGGGCGACCTCGAGCTCGGCGGCGTAGGTCAGCAGGCCGGGCACCGACGGCAGGAACACCGACGCCGTCTCGCCGCGGCCCCGGGCTCGGACGAAGCGCCCGACCGCCTGGGCGAAGAACAGCGGCGTCGAGGTGGTGGTGGCGTAGACCCCGACCGCCAGGCGGGGCACGTCGACGCCCTCGGACACCATCCGGACGGCGACCATCCAGCGGCTGTCGCCGGCGGAGAAGTCGGCGATCTTCTTCGACGCCTGCTTCTCGTCGGACAGCACGACCGTGGGCGCCTCCCCCGAGACGGCCTTGAGGGTCCTGGCGTACGCGCGGGCCGAGTCCTGGTCGGTGGCGATGACCAGCCCGCCCGCGTCCGGGACGTGCCTGCGGACCTCCGAGAGCCGCTTGTCCGCGGCGGACAGCACCGACGGGATCCACGCACCCTCGGGGTCGAGGGCGGTGCGCAGCGCCTGCGCCGTCAGGTCCTTGGTCAGCGGCTCGCCGAGCCGCGCGGCGATCTCGTCGCCGGCGCGGGTGCGCCACTGGAGCTCGCCGGAGTAGGCCATGAACAGCACCGGTCGCACCACACGGTCGCCCAGCGCCTCGGCGTACCCGTAGGTGTAGTCGGCCACCGACCGCGGGACGCCGTCCGAGCCCGGCGCGTAGGAGACGAACGGGATGGGGTTCACGTCGGAGCGGAACGGCGTGCCGGTCAGCGCCAGCCGCCGGTGCGCGGGCTCGAACGCCTCGCGCACGCCCTCGCCCCACGCCAGTGCGTCGCCCGCGTGGTGCACCTCGTCGAGGATGACCAGGGTCTTGAACCGCTCGGTGCGGATCCGCAGCGCCAGCGGGTTCGCCGCCACCCCGGCGTACGTCACGGCGATGCCGAGGTAGTCGGTCGAGGTCTTGCCCTTGCCCGCGGAGTACGCCGGGTCGATCGGGATGCCGGCCCGGGCGGCGGCCTCGGACCACTGGAGCTTGAGGTGCTCGGTCGGCGCGACGATCGTGATCCGGTCGACCTGGCGCCGCCCGAGGAGCTCGGCGGCCACCGACAGCGCGAATGTGGTCTTGCCGGCGCCCGGTGTCGCGACCGCGAGGAAGTCACGCGGCAGCGCGTCGAAGTACTGCGTCATCGCCGCGGACTGCCAGGCGCGCAGCGGCGTCGCGGTGCCCCAGGCCGCGCGCTCCGGCCACGCCGGTCCGAGACCGGCGGCCAGGTGCGCGGCGGCGTCGTCGCCGCGGGTCACCCGTCGGAGCCCGAGCCGGCTGAGCCGCCGCCCTGGTCGTCGTTGAGCGACTCCCAGACTTCCTTGCACTCGGGACAGACCGGGAACTTCTCGGGCGCGCGGCTGGGGACCCAGACCTTGCCGCACAGGGCCACCACGGGGGTGCCCATGACCATCGCCTCGGTGAGCTTGTCCTTGTCGACGAAGTGCGAGAACCGCTCGTGGTCGCCCTCGTCGGTCGGGACGGTCCGCTCCTCGTGGCGGACGTCGGTGTCGACGGCCGTCCCGGTGCCGAACCCGATGCTGCTCACCCGCCCACTCTACGAGTTGGGGCCGTCATCGGACGCATCCACCGCCGACGATCGAGGAAGTCGCGCCGTCACGGTCCCGAAACCCCAGCCGGGAAGGCACCCGGCCAGTCCCAGCCCGGCGCAGAGCGCCCTCCCCGACCACCGGCGCGTCAGTTGAGCTCGGGATCGACGGGTCTGGTCGAGTGCCAGGCCAGCTCGCCGGGCTGGCGGCGCAGCACGTCGCGCCACAGCTCGGCGGGGTCGAGCCGGAACACGTCCACGGCCTCGCCAGGGACGACGTACCAGCTGCCCTCCTCGATCTCGGCGGCCAGCTGGTCGGCGCCCCACCCGGCGTACCCGGCGAAGACCCGCATGCCGGCCAGCGACCCGGTGACCAGCTCGATCGGGGTGTCGAGGTCGACCAGTCCGAGCAGGCCGTCCACCGCGCGGAACCCCACCGGGACGTCGTCCCCGTCCCGCAGCAGCGCCACGCCGAGCGCGCCCTCCGTGCTCACCGGCCCGCCGCGGAAGAGCACCTCCGGCTCGGAGGCGATCTCGCCCCAGGTCTCGAGCACCTCGGCCACCGGGACCCCCGAGGGACGGTTCAGCACCACCCCGAGCGCGCCACCCTCGTCGACGTCGAGCAGGAGCACGACGGTGTCGACGAAGTTGGGGTCGAGCAGCTGAGGCGTGGCCACGAGCAGCATCCCGGCGTGCACGTCGGGCGTCGGGTCAGCCATGACGACATCATGCCGGACGGTCAGGGGGCGGTCGGTAGCACGATCGACCAGGTGGTCGCCTTGTTCGAGGGCGCGTTCGTGGTCGCCGTCACCCCCGGGTACGAACCGGCGGCCACGACCTGTCCCGAGTCGGCGAACAGGCTGCAGACGTGGCCCGCGTCGGCGCCGCAGACCTGCTGGCGACCCGTGACCGAGGCCGCCGCCGTCCACGCGGTGGTCGTGCTGGACTTGTCGGCCCAGTACGACACCACCCAGGCACCCTCGGGTGCCGTGACCGCGGGCGTGACCCGGTTGGCGTGGTTGGCGGTGTCCGCGGCCCGGGCCGTGGTCAGGGTCGCTGCCGGGTCGACTCCCGAGTACGCCGCGACCGTGGCGGTGTACTTCGCCGAGCCGCTGAGCGGCATCGTCACCTGCGCGCCCGCGTCACCCGCCTGCGCGACCTTGGTCCAGAAGACCGTCCGCATGTCACCGGCGACGATGCTGTCCAGCTCGCTCCAGCCGGTGACACCGGTCGGTGTGCCCGTGGTCCGGTCCGAGTTGTTGTAGCTCAGCGCGAGGAGGAGCCGGTCACCGGCTGCGACGGCGGCAGGCACGGAGACCCGCGGCGCGTTGCTGTTGGCCTGCGTCGCCGCCGACGCGACGAACGCGACGTTGCTCGCCGGGGGTGCGCCCTCCACGACGACCTGCTCGGTCACCACGTCGGAGTCACCGTCGTCGTCGGTGACGCTCAGCTCCACGTCGTAGGAGCCGGCGGCCTCGAACGAGTGGGCCGGGTTCGCATCGGTCGAGGTGTCGCCGTCCCCGAAGTCCCAGGCGTACGACGCGATCGTGCCGTCCGGGTCGACCGACCCGGAGGAGTCGAAGGAGCAGTCGAGCAGCGTGCAGTCGGAGGAGAAGGCGGCGGTGGGCGGCTCGTTGGGCTGCGGGCCGTCCGTCGCGGGCCGCAGCACGAACGTCCACATCGTCGCCATGTCCGAGGGGGCGTTGGTCGAGGCCTCGATGTCGCCGTACGGGCCGGGCGGCAGCGCGGCGCCGGTGTCGGCCAGCAGGCTGCAGATGCGACCACCGTCGGCCCCGCAGGCACTGGCCCGGGACGTGACGGAGGAGGCCGGCGTCCAGGCGGTCGTGGTGCTGGACTTGTCGGTCCAGTACGACACCGCCCAGTCACCCGCGGCGGCGGCCACGACGGGCGTACGCCGCGAGCTGGTCGTCGCCACGAAGCTCGAGCTGGCGAACGGGACCGACGCGGTGGTGGCGGTGCCGGTGTAGTCGGCCAGGGTCAACGTGTACTTCGCGTTGCCGCTGAGCGGCACCGTGACCGGCTGCCCGGGGTCGCCCGGCTCGACGACCTTGGTCCACGCGACCGTCCCCATGGTGGCGGCGGCGACGCTGTCGAGCTGGGTCCAGCCCGTCACCCCGGTCGGGGCGGACACCGTGCGGGCCAGGTTGTTGTGGCTCAGCAGCATCAGCAGCCGGTCGCCGGGAGTCGCTGTCGCGGGCACGGTCACGGTCGGCCTGCTCGTGTTCGCGGCGGACGTCACCGAGGCCACGAACTCGATCGGGCTCTCGATCGGGCCGGTGTCCTCGACGGTGACGGTCGCCGTTCTCGCGGTCGGTCACGCCCTGGTTGTCGGTCACCGTGAGCCGGACGTCGTAGGAGCCCGGCGCCGCATAGGTGTGCGACGGGCTCGCCGCCGTCGAGGTCTGCCCGTCGCCGAAGTCCCAGGCGTAGCGGGTCAGGCTGCCGTCAGGGTCCGCGGAGGCGGAGGAGTCGAACGCGCAGCTCAGCCCGAAGCAGGAGCGGGTCCAGGCGGCGGTCGGGGTGAGGTTCGCGGCCTTGGTGATCTTGAGGTAGTCGATCTCGCCGGTGAAGTAGTCGCAGGTCACCTTGATCTGGTCGCAGTCGATCTTGCCGCCGACGGTCATCGGGAAGCTGTTGTCGATGGTGCCGGTGGGACCGTTCTTGCGGTTGCGGAACTCCCCGTCGACGTACATCGTCACCCCGGTCGGGGTGAGCGTGCAGGTCAGGTTGTGCCACTGCTCGTCGTTCAACGCAGTCAGCGCCCCGGTCGCCACCTGGCCGCCGGACCCCTTGAACAGGCACGACGGGACTCCTCCGGGCGCCTGGATCTTCCACTGTCCGCCGGGCGTCTGGGCCTGGCCCTTCTGCGTGATGTTCCCGTAGCTCTCCTGGGTGCGGTAGCGGAGCTCGATCGTGAAGGTGCCGCTCCCGGGCTCGAGGTCGGAGTCGTCGGGGACCTGGATGACCCGTTGCGGCTCCGCCGGTGGCTCCGCCGGCGGACGCCGGGACCAGCTGTAGCCCGTCGCCCCGTCGAAGCCGAACCCGGAGGTGACACCGGTGGGGTCGACCGTGGCGTCCAGACCGTGCGGGCCGCTGTCGCGCATGACCGTGGTCCCGGCGGGCTCGTCCATCTCGTAGAACGCCGTCACCCCCGGCGCGAGCGCGAGGGCGGCCGGCGCGACCGCCGAGGCCGACGCGGCTCCGGACGCGGCCGACGGCAGGCCGGCGAGCAGGGTCGTGACGGCTCCCGCCGCGATGACGGCGCAGGCGGTACGCACCAGGTTCCTCCGTGGCGTGGGGTCGAGCTCCTCCGGCCCCATCCTGGGGGCGCCCGGTGGCGCCCATCGCCCCACACCGGGGTCTACCGAAATCTGGTGAGCCCCGCCCGGTCCTGCGCCCGGGTCAGGCGGCCAGCGCCGCCTTCAACCGACCGAGCAGGGTCTGGCGGTGGGTGGGTGCGTCCCCACCGGCCGCGGGGTACGCCGACCAGGTGGCCTGGGCCTCCCGCTCGATGTCGGCGCCGACCGCAGCGGCGCGCGCGTCGTGCGCGCTGGCCAGGCCGGCCATCACCGCGAGGAGCACGTGCTCCTTGGCCGCCGACTTCCGCACCACCTCCGCGGTGGCCTCGTCCGCGGCGTGGGCCCGCTGCGCGTCGAGGACGGCGCGGACACCGGGCAGCTCGTCGGCGGTCCGGTGCCAGGCCCGCACCACGGCGGCCCGCAGGTCCATCGGCTGGTGGAGCTGCTCGCGCTCGATCCGGCCCGCGAGGCGGGTGTGCCACTTCAGCTGGAGGGTGCCGAGGAGCTCGAGGTCGTCGGCGAAGACGGCCGCGACGCCTGCGACGTCGCTGGGCAGCACGCCGTCGCGGCGTCGGTCGGCCGCGACGATGACGTCGCGGAGCACGTCCCCGCGACGGTGGAAGGACGTCCAGGTCATGGGCGAGGTCCTTTCTCGACTGGGAGGCCCGGTGGGGCCCGGCGCTCACATACCGTGAGTACGTACCCACGGTACGCAGACATACTCTCGGTATGCCAGCGCGGCCGCTGTGATCTCAGGCATGGTGATTCTCGCCATACCGGCGGTCGGTGAGTAGCCTCGCGGAATGCCCAAGTCGGTGACCCGCCTGGTGCCCAAGGTGCCGGCCGTGCCGGGCGCCAGCCGGCGTCAGCAGTACTCCGCCTCGACCAAGCGCGCCCTGGTCGAGATCGCCGAGGGGCTGTTCACCGAGCACGGCTACGCCAACACCTCGCTCGACCAGATCGTGGCGGGCGCCCGGGTCACCAAGGGCGCGCTGTACCACCACTTCAGCGGCAAGCAGGCCCTGTTCGAGGCGGTCTTCGAGCAGGTGGAGAGCGACGCCTCGCGGACCATCAACAAGGCGCTCAAGGGCCAGAGGGACCCGTGGGAGAAGGCCCGCGCCGGGCTGCGGGCCTTCCTCGGGGTGGTGCAGGAGCCTCGCTACCGCCGGATCGTGATCCAGGAAGGGCCTGCGGTGCTCGGCCACGAGCGGTACCGCGAGCAGGAGGAGCGTTCGACGTTCGCCACGGTCCTCGACATCGTGCGCTCGGTGCTGGGCGCGGGCGCCTGGGAGCTCGACGAGCCGATGCTGCAGACCTTCGCGCGGATCTTCTTCGGGGCGATGAGCTCGGCGGGTGAGTCGGTGGCCACCGCCGAGGACCCCGAGGAGGCCGCCGACCGGGTCGAGGCCGCGATCGGCTTCATCATCGCCGGGTTCCGGTCCCTGGCCGACGCCGGCGTCGGGCTGCCGGACACCCTCGCCGCGGTCGACGAGGCGTAGGCGCCGAGGGCGCCCTACTTCCCGTACGTCACCTTGCCGCCGGTCACGGGCACCAGCTCGATCCAGGTGTGGCCGGCCGGGAGGTTCAGCTCACCCGCCTCGGTGCGCAGGTCGAGCGGCGCGTCCAGCGAGTCCTTGGTCCACTGGCCGCGCACCAGCCGGCCGTCGTGGAAGATCAGGGCCTGGCCCTGGCCGGTGAAGTGGGTCTCCGGGACCGGGTTGCCGGCCGGGTCGCGGTAGCCGGCGTCGCCCACCTTGACCCGCAGCACCAGCACCGTGTCGGCCGGGAACTCGTCGCCGGCCCCGGCGTTGGAGTTCTCGTTGACGTACGTGCCGTTCTTGAAGGTCCAGTTCGTGGTGTGGCCACCCGAGAAGGACGCCGCCAGGGTGCGGGCGGGCTGTCCCTGCGGGAAGTCCTCCTCGGCGCCCCAGGGCAGGTAGTCGTCCGGCCGCTCGGGGCCGTCCTGGTCGACCAGCGTCGCGGTCTCGGCCATGTTCGTGAACAGGTTGTACGGCGCCGAGCGGCTCGAGTCGCGGTAGAAGCCCTTGTCGCCCTCGGAGAAGAACGGGATCCCCGCGGCCTCGATCCGGTTGATCGTCACGTTCGCGGCGCCGGAGGTCACCATCGCGCCGTTCACGGGCGAGACGATGCCGATGTCACTGGCCCGCATCGACCGCACCGGCCCGACGTCGCCCGGGATCGTGGAGTAGTAGAACGCCGCGAGGCGCGTCATCCCGCCCTCGACGAGCTCCTCGACGACCATGTCGGCCGAGCCCAGGCCCTGCTGGGGCGCGCTGGCGTAGGTGTTGTCCATCTTCAGCACCATCACCGGGTGCTCCTGGGCGGCCTCGTCGTCACCGGTGACCGGCAGCCCGGTCAGCGGCCAGGTCGAGTCGAGCGTCGAGCCGGCGGCGACGTTCTGCGCCTCCGGGCCGTCGGCGGAGGACTCGTCCG
Organism: uncultured Actinomycetota bacterium; assembly: GCA_963791175.1. Lineage (GTDB taxonomy): Bacteria > Actinomycetota > Actinomycetes > Propionibacteriales > Nocardioidaceae > Nocardioides. Next base: position 606,697 of record CAWBRC010000001.1, on the reverse strand, counting down.
AGCCGTCGCCGTCGCCGCACGCGGCGAGCACGAGAGAGGTGGCCAGGACGGCCACCGCGGTCTTGGCGGTCACGGCGCGGGTTCGCACAGTGCACTCCGATCGGGGCTCTGAACGGCCCTGGGTAGTTCTCTACTGAACTGGTGGACTTCGATGGTGCGCCCACCCACCTCACCTCATCGGGAGGCGCGCCGACGTCCTGAGGAGGCACGCCGGGTGATCTGCGTCAACCGAGCTTGGCGCCCCCGTCGACGTACAACGTCTGTCCGGTGATGTAGGACGCCTCGTCGCTGCACAGGAACGCCGCGGCTGCCGCGATGTCGGCCGGCTCACCGACCCGGCGGACCGGGTTCGCCTCGGCGTTGAGGCGACGCAGCTCCTCGGGCTCCATCTTGAGGCGGCGGGCCGTCGCGTCGGTCATCTCCGTGGCGATGAAGCCCGGTGCGATGGCGTTGGCGTTGACCCCGAACGGGCCGAGCTCGATGCCCAGCGTGCGGGTGAAGCCCTGGATCCCCATCTTGGCCGCGGAGTAGTTGGCCTGGCCGCGGTTGCCGAGCGCGCTGACGCTGGAGAGGTTGAGGACCTTGCCGTACTTCTGCTCCACGAAGTGCTTCTGCGCGGCCCGGGTCATCAGGAAGGCACCCCGCAGGTGCACGCCCATCACCAGGTCCCAGTCCTCGTCGGTCATCTTGAACAGCAGGTTGTCGCGGGTGATGCCGGCGTTGTTGACCAGCACGTGGATCCCGCCGAGCACCTCGACCACACGCGCGACCGCGGCCTCCACGGCCTCGGCGTCGCTCACGTCGGCGCCGACGCCGATCGCCTTCGCCCCACCCTGCAGCGGCAGCTTCGCGGCCGCCGCCGACGCCGCGGCCTCGTCGAGGTCCACGACCGCCACCGAGGCGCCCTCCTCGGCGAACCGGGTGGCACACCCGAAACCGATGCCCTGGGCAGCGCCCGTCACCACCACCACGCGTCCGTCGTATCGACCCATGGCCCAGCACCCTAGGGGGAACCGCCCCGCAGCACCGATTCGGCAGCGCGTGGCCGGCCAGCGGCTACGCGGCCTCCACCGTGTCGGTCACGAGCCGGGCCAGCCGTTGCGCGGTGGCGTCGTCGTGGGCACTGACCGTGATCGCTGCGGTCCGGCCGCCGGACTCCACGACGACCATGACGCCGTGGAGGGTGGTCGGACCGGTCGTCAGCTCGAACGTCGTGGAGACCGCGTCCCCCACTGCTGTGTCGAGGTGGGTGCTGAGCACTCCTCGGGCCCCCATCTGCAGCAGGCCGAACTCGACGCGGGTCCCGGTCGGCTTCGGTCCCGGGAGGCTGAGCACGGTCAGGCTGTCGACGAAGCCACCGACGGCATCGTGGTCGTCCAGCAGCGCCAGGTCCGCCCCCGCGAGCCCGGCCAGCAGCTGGTCGACGGTCACGCCCGACCGTCCGGCCAGGTCGGCGAGCTCCGGTGCGCCGGCCGCCCCGGCGGCCAGGTCCCCCGCGTCGAGCGCGAGCCAGCCGGCGGGGACCCGCATGGCGATCCCGCTCGCCTCGACGCGGCGGGTCGGGCCGGTCGGCTGGCGCGGGCCGGGAGGCGCCTCCGACGAAGGCGCCGGGGAGGGGGCGGACAGCGGGCTCGGTGTGGTGGGCGGTGCCGAGGGCGGCGGCAGCGTCCCGTCGTCGGACCTCAGGCCGTCGGTCACGCCACAGCCGGAGAGCAGCGCGACGAGCACGACGAGGGCAGCCGTCAACGCCCGCTTCCCCGTGGTCACTGGCACAGGGTAGGTCGCCCTCGCGCGCCCGTCCCCGGAACGCGGGATCAGGCCAGCGCGGCCCGCAGCCGCTCGCCGTACGACGCGCGGTCGGCGCCGTCGGCGTACGTGGTGCGGGGCCAGAAGAAGCCGCGCAGCCCGTCGCCCTTGGTGCGCGGCACGACGTGCAGGTGCAGGTGCGGCACCGACTGGCTGACCACGTTGTTGACCGCCACGAAGCTGCCCTGCGCCCCGAGCCCGGTCACGACCGCAGTGGCGATCCGCTGGGCCGCGGCGAGGAAGCCGTCGCGCAGCTCGGCGGGCAGGTCCGGCAGCGTCACCACGTGGTCGCGGGGCAACAGCAGGACGTGCCCCTTGAACACCGGGCGCTGGTCCAGGAAGGCGACGAAGGTGTCGTCCTCCAGGACCCGCTCCGCCTCGGTCTCACCCGCGACGATGGAGCAGAAGACACAGCCCGGCTCGCGCATGGGGTCCACGTTCGCAGATCAACCGTGGAGGGGGGCGCGCATGGGGTACAACAGTGCCGTGGACGGGGACACGCGCGAGTCTCGCCGTCTCCTGCCTGCCGAGCCGTCGAGTGTCCCGGACGCCAGGCGCACCATCCGCACCTGGCTCACGGAGGCCGGTTTCGTCGACCTGGTCGACGAGGCCGAGCAGGCGGTGAGCGAGGTCGTGACCAACGCGCTGGTGCACGCCGGGACGTCGGTCGAGCTGTCGGCCCGGATCCGCACCGGGTTCGTGCGGGTCGAGGTCGCCGACGGCAGCTCGCACCTCCCGCGCACCCGGGACTTCGACACCGTCTCGGGCACCGGGCGCGGTCTCAAGGTGCTCGACCAGACGGTGACCCGCTGGGGCGCGGAGCTCCGCGACGACGGCAAGGTGGTGTGGTTCGAGCTCGGCGGCCGGACCGGGGCCGACCCCGTCGTGCCCGCCTCCACGCCGGCACCCGAGGGTGAGGTCGTCCACGTCGAGCTGTTCGCCGTACCCCTCCTGCTGATGTCCGCGTGGCTCGAGCACGCGGGCGCGCTGCTCCGCGACTGCCTCCTGCTCGACCTCGAGGTGGCCGGCGGTGACGTGAGCGAGGCCCTCCAGCGGCACGCCGTCGCGAGCGAGCTGCTGGCGCTGGTCGAGGAGCAGCTGCCCCGGCTCGACCTGGGCACGGCGCCCCAGGAGCTGATGGACGGCGCCACCGAGCCGCTGGTGACCGCGGAGCGGGTGGATCTCCGCATCCCGACCGACCAGGTGGACCGGTTCCCCGTGCTCGACGCCGCGCTCGACCGGGCCCGGCAGCTGGCCGTCTCCGGTGCCCTGCTGACCCCGCCCACGCAGCCGGAGATGCAGGAGCTGCGGCACTGGCTGACCGGCGAGGTCGCGCGCCAGACGGCGGGCGGCTCGCCCAGGCCGTGGCTGACCTCGATGTCGAGCCGGGCCTCGCTCGAGGTCACGGGTCTGCCCTGGGACGAGTCGGCGGTCGCGGCCGCGACCACGCCGGTGGTGGCCGTCGACGACTACGACGTCATCGTCGCGGTCAGCCAGCCGGCGCTCGACCTGCTCGGCCATGCGCGAGGCAGCCTGGTGGGCCGGCGCATGCTGGCCATCATCCCGACGCGGTACCGCCAGGCCCACCTGGCCGGGTTCACCCTGCACCAGGTGAACGGGCGGAGCCCGTTGCTCGGGGCCCCCGTCACCGTGCCCGTCCTCTGCGCCGACGGCGCCGAGCGGCTCGTGGAGCTGACCATCACCGCCCAGCCGCTGCCCGGTGGCCGGACGGTGTTCCTCGGCGCGCTCCGGCCGGTGCCGCAGGCGTCCTGGGCCCTGCCCTAGCGGCGGTCGGGCCCGTCGTCCCGGTCGGGCTCCAGGTCGGGGCCCATCCGCGCCAGGGTCCGGCGGCCGGCGAGGAGCAGGTCGCGCACCTCGGGGACGGAGATGGAGTAGACCACCTCGCCGTTGCGCCGGGAGGAGACCACCATCTGCGAGCGGCGCAGCACGCCGAGCTGCTGGGAGAGGTTGCTCGGCTCGATCTCGACGTGCTGGCGGAACTCGTGCACGGCGCGCGGCCCCTCGCACAGCAGCTCGAGGATGCGGATCCGCGCCGGGTGGCCCAGCGTGCGGAACAGCTCCGCCTTGGCGTTGTAGAGCGGTACGGACATGCGGTCGCGGCCCCCTTCGCGGGCCGCGCCCCCGGTGCGGTCCGAGGCGGTCAGTTTGGCACATGAAGACTTCTTCATTTAGTGTCGGCCGCTCGCACGGGGATCGTCCCCCGCAGGGACGAGGAGGAGGTCTGCGCTCGTGGACCTGATGACCGACGACCAGAGGGCCTGGACCCTCGCCCCCCACCTGGTCGTCGTCGGTTCCTCCGCGGTGTCGGTCGACTGGATGGATACAGAGACCGGCACCACCTGCCACGTCGACCGCCAAGGCGGGTACGCCGTGCTGCGCCGGGTCGGGGCTCGGGTCGCGCCGGTCGAGACCGGGCAGATCCCGGTCCGCGGCGCGGTGTCCCTGGTCGCGGACCCGGAGTCGGTCCACGCCCGCCGGGCCGCGGCCGACGCGATCGTCGCCGTCTCCGGCGACACCGTCCGGCGCTGACCCCGGCCGGGTAACGATTCGGGCTCGGCCCGAACTGCACCGGCCGGCGCGGCATCACGCAGGGCATGACGCCTGCCCCCGCGCTGTGGCCCTCGGTCCGCTCCGTCCCGCGGCAGCGGGTCCGGCCCGACCGGTTCCTGGTGGCCGCGGTGCTGGTCTCGAGCGCGCTGCGGCTGCCCGGGCTGCTGGCCACGCCGAGCCCGGACGAGGCCGGGTTCACGCTCGTCGCGCGGTCGTGGGCACCGACGGCCGACTCCCTCTACGGGCGGTACTGGGTGGACCGCCCGCCGGTCCTGCTCGCGGCGTTCCGCTGGAGCGACGCGCTCCTCGGCGAGCCGGGGCCACGGCTGCTGGCGCTGGTGCTGGCGGCGGTGCTGGTGGTCGCGGTGCACCTGCTCGCCGTCCGGCTGCTCGGCCCGGCGCCGGCCCGCGTGGCGACCGTGGTGGCGGTGGCCCTCCTGGCCGACCCGGAGCTGTCGGCGTGGACGGCCAAGGGCGAGGTGCTCGGGACCCCGCTGGTCGTGGCGTCGTGGCTGTGCGTCGTCCGCGCCCTCGACACCGGCTCGACGCGCCTCGCGGTGCTCGCCGGGACCTGCGCGATGACCGCGTGCGGGTTCAAGCAGAGCCTGGTCGGTGGGCTGGTCTTCGCGGTGGTCCTGCTCGGCGTCTCGCTGTTCGTGGGTCGGCGACCGCTGCGCCGGGTGGTCGACGTCGGGCTGCGGTTCGCGGTGGGCGCGGCCCTCCCCGTGCTGGTGTGCGTCGCCTGGCTCGCGGTCACGCCGGCGACGCTGGCCTCGGGCTGGTACCAGGTGGTCGGCTTCCGGGCCGACGCGTCGGCGGTGCTGGCGGCCAGCGACTCCCGGGCGCCGGTCGAGCGCGCGCACGAGCTCGCCCGGCTCTTCGTCACCTGCGGCATGGGGCCTGTCGTGCTGCTCGCCGTGGCGTCGGTCCGGCGCTGGTTCCTGCGCTGGCCGGCGCTGTCGTGCGCGCTGCTCGCCACCACGCTCGTCGACCTGCTCGGCGTCGTGGCCAGCGGCAGCTTCTGGCACGCCTACCTGGTCCCGCTCGTGCCCGACGTCGCGCTGCTCGCCGGCGTGGCCGCCTCGTGCGCACCTCCGGTCCGCTCGCTGGCCCGGTTCGCCGCCGCCCTGACCGTGGTGGCCACCGTCGCGTCGTACGCCGGCTTCGCGCGCGACCGCCTCGTCTCCCCCACCCCCTCCGGTCCGTGGCAGGTGGGGCGGGCGATCGCCGAGGTGTCCGGGCGCGACGACACGGTCGTGAGCCTCTACGGCAGCGCGGAGCTGGTCGAGGCGTCCGGCCTGTCCTCGCCGTACCCGCACCTGTGGTCGCTGCCGATGCGCACCCTCGACCCGGACCAGGACGAGCTGCGCGCCGTCCTCGCCGGCGACCGGGCGCCGACCTGGGTGGTCGGCGTGCTCCCGCTCGACTCGTGGCACATCGACTCCGACCGCCGGCTGCGCGACCTGCTCATGCAGCGGTACCGGCTGATCGTGCCGCGATGCGGGCCACTGATCTGGGTCCGCGACGACGTGCTTCGGGCGCGGCCGCACCTCGACTGCGACTGACTCTCTACGGTGTCACCGTGCGCGCGAGTCGCTGGGCCGTCGGGGCCGAGAAGGTGTGGGACACGGCCCGGCTGCGCCGCAAGCAGGCGCCCAAGGACTTCCGCATCGAGAGCTACCTCGGCCACGGCGGGCCGCATGGCGTGGTGGTCCGGGGCCGGGTCCTCGACGACCCACCGCCGAGCGACGCGGTCGTCGGCGAGGGGGTCGGGGCGGCGCTGCTCCGGACGCTGCGCGGCTTCGTGACCGACGAGCTCCCGGACGTGCCGCTGCGGGTGACCGTGACCGGTACGACGGCGGAGGTCACCAGCGACCGCGAGGGGTACTTCCTGGTCCGGCTGCGGCCCGACGACCTCGAGAGCCCGTGGACCAACGGCACGGTCGAGCTCGCGGCGCCGTTCCGCGGCCTCACCGCCGCGCACACCACGCCGGTCCAGGTCCGGGTGCCGGGTGCGGAGGCCCGGTTCGGGGTCATCTCGGACGTCGACGACACCATCCTCGAGACCGGCGTGCAGCGGCTGGGCCACATGCTGCGCCAGACGTTCACCGGCTCGGCGCTCACCCGGACGCCGTTCGAGGGGGCGCCCGAGCTCTACCGCGACCTCGCGGGCGAGGGGAACCCGTTCTTCTACGTCTCCTCGAGCCCCTGGAACCTGCACGCGTTCCTGCTCGGCTTCCTGCACCACCGCGACTTCCCGCTCGGTCCGGTGCTGCTGCGCGACCTGCTCGGGGACGGCGTGGGCCGCGAGCCGAAGCACGGCCGGATCCGCGAGGTCCTCGACCTGCACCCCGACCTGCCGTTCGTGCTCATCGGTGACTCCGGCGAGGAGGACCCGCAGATCTACGCCGACATCGTGCGCGAGTACCCCGACCGCATCCTGGCCGTCTACATCCGCGAGGTGCGGCTCGACCCCGGCGACGGTCGGGTCGAGCAGGTGCGCGACGCGTGGGACGACACGGTGCCGTTCGTGCTGGCCGCGGACTCCGACGCCGTACGCCGGCACGCCGCGACCCTCGGGCTGCTCACAGCGCCGTCCTGAAGTACACCAGCCAGTCGCGCAGCTCCTCGGGCACGTCGTAGTAGGGCTCGGTCTCGGTGAAGCCCAGGCTCCGGTAGAGCCCGATCGCCTCCTGCTGCTTCGGGCTCGTGTCGAGGTACATCTCCCGGTAGCCCGCGGCCCGGCCGGCCTCGACGATCGCCTCGCCCAGCGCCCGGCCGACCCCGTGCCCGCGCCCCGCGTCGTCGACGTACATCCGCTTCATCTCGCACCGCTCCGCGTCGACCCGGCGCAGCGCCACGCAGCCGACCACCGCCTCGTCGAGCGTGGCCACGAGCAGCGCGCCCCCCGGCGGTGCGTAGGCGCCGGGCAGCCCGGCCAGCTCCGCCTCCCACGCCGTCTCGTCGAAGTACCTCAGCACCCGGCCGAGGTCGGGACCCTGCCGGCCGTGGTGCCACTGCACGAAGGCCCGGAACAGCCGGCGTACGTCGTCGAGGTCAGCCGCTCGGGCCGGGCGCACCTGCACGGGTACATCATCCCGGTTCGCTGATTCCTCACTAGGTTGTCGCTCGTGAGAGCGCCGCTGCCCGGATGGGTACGCCGCTACGAGCGCTCGTGGCTGCGCGGGGACCTGCTCGCCGGCGTGACCGTGATGGCCTACCTGGTGCCGCAGGTGATGGCGTACGCCGAGCTGGCCGGCGTCCCGGCCGAGGCCGGCCTCTGGGCCGCCGTCGGCGCGCTCACGCTGTACGCGTTCGTGGGCTCCTCCCGGCAGCTGTCGGTCGGCCCGGAGTCGACCACCGCGTTGATGACCGCTGCCGCGCTCGCCACCCTGGCCGGCACCGGACCGAGCAGACTCGACACGGCCGCGGCGCTCGCGCTGCTCGTGGCCGGCTTCTGCCTGCTCGGCTGGGTGTTCCGGCTGGGAGCACTGGCCGACCTGCTCTCACGGCCGGTGCTGGTCGGGTACCTCGCCGGCATCGCCGCGATCATGGTGGCCTCCCAGCTCGGCAAGCTGCTCGGCATCCCCGAGCACGCCGACGGCTTCGTCGACGAGCTGCGCCAGGTCCTGGGCCACCTCGACGAGGTGCACGGGCCGACGGCCGCGCTCAGCCTGACCACGCTGGCCGCGATGCTGGTCCTCGCCGCCCTGTTCCCGCGCGCACCGGTGGCCCTCATCGGCATGGTCGGCGCGACCGCGGCGGCCGCGGTGCTGGGCCTCGAGGACCACGGGGTGCGCCTGGTCGGCCGGATCCCGGGTGGCGTACCGGCGCCGGGCCTCCCCGACGTCGGGACCGCCGACCTGATGGCGATGCTGGCCCCGGCTCTGGGGATCGCCTTCGTCGGCTACACCGACAACATCCTGACCGGCCGGGGCTTCGCGTCGCGGCACGGCGAGACGATCGACCCGCAGCGCGAGCTGCTCGCCCTCGGCGCCGCCAACGTCGGGTCCGGGTTGCTGCACGGGTTCCCGGTGAGCAGCAGCGGCAGCCGCACGGCGATCGCGGACGCGGTCGGCGGCCGCACCCAGCTGGCCGGGCTGGTGACGGTCGCGTGCACCCTGCTCGCGCTGCTCACCCTCCGACCCGTCCTCGAGGCCTTCCCGGTCGCCGCCCTCGCGGCCGTCGTCGTGTACGCCGCCACCCGGCTGGTCGACGTACCCGAGCTGGTGCGGTTCGCGCGGTTCCGCCGCAGCGAGCTGGTGCTGGCCCTCGCGACCACCGCCGGCGTGCTCCTGCTGGACGTGCTGCTCGGCATCGTGGTGGCGATCGGCCTCTCGGTCCTCGACCTCCTGCGCCGGGTGGCGCGGCCGCACGACGCGATCGAGGGCACGGTGCCCGGCCTCGCGGGCATGCACGACGTCGACGACTACCCGTCGGCCGAGGTGATCCCGGGGCTGCTCGTCTATCGCTACGACTCGCCGCTCTTCTTCGCCAACGCCGAGAACTTCCGCACCCGCGCGCTGGCGGCGGTCGACGACGCGACCGTGCCGATCCGGTGGTTCCTGCTCAACGTCGAGGCCAACGTGGAGGTCGACATCACCGGCGCCGACGCCCTCGAGCAGCTGCGCGCCGAGCTCGAGAAGCGCGGGATCGTCTTCGCGCTCGCCCGGCTCAAGCAGGACCTGCGCGACCAGCTGGCCCGCACCGGGCTGCTCGACCGCGTCGGCCCCGAGCGCATCTTCCTGACGCTGCCGACGGCCCTGGACGGGTTCCGCGCGTGGGAGCGCACCCACCCGTCGCCACCGGACCCGGTGAAAGAAACCTGAAAGGACGCGGGTCCAGCCTGTCGGGCATGGCCACCTCCCTCCCCGTCGTCACCCTCGCCGACCCGCGCCCCGGCACCGTCGTGGGGCTGGCCCCCGGCAGCCGGCTGCGCCTGCGGCTCCGCTCCGGGTTCAGCTCCAGCAGCTGGCACCTCGCCGACCACCCCGGCAACCTGGTGCCCCTGGTCCGCGACGAGTCGGAGCTGACCTTCCTCGTCTTCGAGGGGGCCCCGGCCACGCTGCGGCTCGAGCGACGGCACACCCGCAGCCACGCGGTCCGCGAGGTGCGCGAGCTGCGGATCGAGGTGGGCGAGGCCGAGGAGCTCGCGGGGGCCCGGAGCGCCTGACGCTCAGCCGCCGGCCAGCTCCTCCCAGCTCGTCGCGGGCACGCCGAGCTCGTCCATGCGCAGCACGTAGGTGCGGTGGTGGCGCCGCGCCTCGCCGTACCGGCCGAGGCGGACGAGCAGCGTGATCAGCGCGCCGTACGTCGCCTCGTCGTAGGGGTCGTGCGCGAGGAGCCGGGCGTACCAGTGCAGTCCCTCGGCGGGCTCGTCGCCCGCGGCCAGGAGGCCGGCAACGGTGTGCAGGACCTGGCGACCGAGGAGCTCGACCCCCTCGCGCTCGGCCAGCAGCCAGTCGACGCGGTCCACGCCGTCGGCGTCCTCGAGCAGCTCGCCGGTGTGCATGGCGGCTGCCCCCTCGAGCATGGCTACGGCGCGGGGCGAGCCGGCCTTCGCCGCCGCCAGCGCCGCCCGGGCCGCGTCGGTGAAGTCGACGAGGTCCACCGAGACGTGGCGCAGGTCGAGCCGGACGACGCCCCCGTCGCTCACCACCACGGACTCGGCCAGCCGGCGCCCGGGGTCGAGCACCGAGCGCACGTGGGACAGGGCCACCGACAGCCGGTTGCCCACGGACTCGACGTCCGGCCAGACCAGGGCGCCGAGCCGCTCGCGGCCGATGCCGCGGGCACCGCGGCAGGCCAGCAGGCGGAGGACGTCGCGGGCCTTCCGCGAGGGCCACACCGAGCCGGGCAGCGCCTCACCTCCGAGCTCGACCCCGAACTGGCCGAGCACGTGGACACGGATCTCGTCGGCGCCCGGCGGGCGCGCGATCGCGCGAAGCGGCCCACCGACGCGCCAGATGTCGTCGTGCACGCCCAGCGACCGCAGCTCGTCGCGGGCCACGGTCGCGGTCAACCGGTCGCGACGCCGCAAGGCCACGACGATCTCGTTGACCAGCACCCGCAACGGGTTGCCGAGCTGGCGCCAGATGTCGCCGGCCTCCCGGAGCTGGGCGTCGACCCGCTCGTCGTCCTCGCGCGTGTCGGCGCCGACCCGGGCCAGGGCCCCGAGCTCGAGGGCGTCGGCGAGCCGCGGCAGGTCGCGGTGCAGGGTGGCCAGCTCCACCGCCCGCTCGGCGAGCGCCCTGGCCGCGTCGGCGTCGCCGGCGAAGAACCGGACCCAGCCGGCGGCGACGACCGGCGTGGCGTGCCCGACCGGCGGGGAGATCCGCAGCGCCTCCTCCGCCAGGGTGGCCGCGCGCGCGGGGTCGGTGCCGACCAGCGACACCGCCTCACCGGCCAGGGCCCCGGCGTGGAACTGGGCGTTGTTCTCGCTGGCCGCGAGCCGCGCCGCGTGGGCGAAGGCCATCGCCGCCTGGGTGGCGTTCCCGCGCGCCAGCTGGACGTCGCCGCGCAGCTGCCAGGACACCGAGGCGCTGGGAGCCTCCAGCGAGGTCCACAGGTCCCGGGCGGTGTCGGACTCGACCAGTGCCTCGTCGAGCCGGCCGAGGCCGAGCAACGCCTCCGAGACGTTGTGGCGCAGGATGGCCAGACCGGAGAGGTGGCCGGTCCGCTCGTTGACCTCGAGCCCGCGCTGGAGGTGCTGGAGCGCCTCGGTGCTGCGGCCCTCGTCGAGGCACCGGGAGCCCAGGTTGTTCCAGGTCCGCTCCTGGGTCTGGAGGTCACCGGCCTCCTCGGCCAGCACCAGCGCGCGCTCGTAGCAGTGCAGGTTCAGGTCGCGGTCGCCGTCGAACGTCGCGAGCATCGCGTTCGTCACCCAGGCGCTGGCCTCGGCACCGGGGTCGCCCGCGGCCCGCGCGTACTTGAGCGCCTCCTCGGCGCTGGTCCGGCAGGTCTCGACGTCCCCGCGTCCCCACGCGAGGGAGGAACGCATCCCGGCCAGCCGGGCCCAGTCGGCCTCGCTCGACCGGCCCGGGTCGGCGTACCCCACGACCCGGAGGGCGTCGCCGAGGTGTCCGAGGTGGTGCAGGGCGTAACCGGCCCGCCACGCGACGCCGACCGGTGCGGTGCCGTCGTCGTCCAGCACGTGCCGGACCAGCGTCATCCAGTCGCGGCCGAGCAGGGTGGCCGTCAGCTCCAGGTGGCGCTCCACGACGACGTCCGCCGCCTCGGCTGCGGACATCGCGAGCAGTGAGCTCAGCAGCGCCGAGGAGCGCCCTGCCAGGCTCCCGGGCGCCGCGCCCCCGGCGGCAGCCACGAAACGATCCTAGGCGGAGACCGTGAGCGTCGCCTTGACGTCTCGGGAATCAGTGGCCGGGGGCCGTCTAGGCGAACGCCGCCTCGACGGCGTCGGCGAAGTCGCCCATCGAGGCGAACTCCAGGTCGTAGCTCCACTCCCCCGACGGCTCCGGGGTCGCGCCCCAGCCGGGCCGGTCGTGGCGCCGGTTGATCCACACCGACGGGAGTCCCTCGCGCTGGGCGGGGACGTGGTCGTGGAAGAGGCTCTGGGCGACGTGCAGGAGCTGTGCGCGGTCGACACCGAGCGTGGGCAGGGTGGCGTCGAGCGCTCGGAAGTGGTTCTCGGCGGGCTTGTACGCCCCGACGTCCTCGGCGGTGATGACGGCCGCGAAGTCGCCGCGCAGGTGCCGGTTGCTGCCGGCGAAGCCCTCGCGGTGGACGTTGGACAGGATGATCAGCCGGTAGTGCCGAGCCAGCCGAGCGAGGGCGTCGGCCGAGTCCGGGAACGCGGGCCAGTCCGGGACCGAGTCGCCCAGCCTCCGGGCCCACTCGTCAGCGACGGGCCGGCCGAGGACGTCGCCGGTCCTGCGGAAGGCGGCGGCGAGGACCTCGGGGTAGAGCGCAGTCGGCGTCTCCCGCTCGACGGCAGCCTCGTTGTCGGCGTACGCGAGCAGCAGCTCCTCGTCGGAACGGTCGAGCCCCTGCTCCCTGGCCCAGGGCGCGAGGACGGCCGCGATCCCCGCCTCCCAGTCGATGAGGGTGCCGTAGCAATCGAAGCTGAGGGCCTTGGGGGCCGTGAGGTCCAGGTCCGTCATGGTGACTCCTTCCTACCTGCCCCGACGATCGCCTCGGCGACGACGAGGTCCTCCCACGACATGCCGACGCTCTTGAAGACGAGCGGGCGACCGGCGCCGATGCGGGCCCGCCCCGTCACGACGTCGCTCAGGCCGAGCAGGTCGGCGCGGGTCAGGGCGCCCTCGTCGATCGCCTGGATCACGTCGCCCGCCTCCCGCAGCGCCGTCCCGACGTCCTCCACGACGACGCTGGCGCGGGTGAGGAGGGCGGCGTCGAGCTCGCGGGCGTCCGGTTCGTGCGAGCCCACGGCCACGACCACGACGTCGTCGCGCAGCACCGCGGAGTCGAAGAGCGGCTCTCGCGCTGAGGTGGCGCAGACGACCACGTCCGCGCGGCGCAGGACGTCGTCGGCGGCGCCGGAGCCGAGCACGACGGTGTCAGGTCGGCCGGTCGGGCTCCGCACCAGGTACGTCGCGTCGGCGAGCTCGCGGAACGCCGCCAGGGTCGCGACGTGGCCCGTGCCCTGAGGGCCGGTGCCCGCCACCGCGACCCTCAGCGCGCGGTCGGGCAGGTGGTCGAGGACCGCCGCGACCGAGACGGCCGGCGTCCGCAGGGTGGTCAGCGCGGTGCCGTCCAGGAGGGCTCTGAGGGAGAGCGTGTCGCGGTCGTACAACAGGTACGTGCCCTGGATCCGCGGGAGGTCGCGGTCGGCGTTCCCGGGGTGGACCGTGACGATCTTGACGCCGGTCGCCGACGTCGTCTCGGAGGGCATGAGGAGGAACTGTCCGTTGGTCAGCTCCACGGCGGTGCGGGCCGGGTCGGCGGCCGGGTCGAGACCGGCGCGGAGCGCGTCCCCGATCGCGCGGACCGCCGCGGCCGGTCCGAGGGCGGCGACCTCGGCGGCGTCGAAGAACCTCACCGCAGCACGAACCCGGGGACGAGCGGGTCGTGCGCGTCGACGACGAACCGGTGCTCCCCCGTCCGGTACGCCGCCCCGGTGACCTGCGGGACGACCGCGGTCCGCCCGTCGACGTCCACGGTCTCGAGGACCACACCGGTGAAGGTGCTGCCGACGATCGAGTCGTGCCGCAGGGTCGTCCCGTCCGGGAGCCGGCCGTCGGCCGCCAGCACCGCGAGCCGCGCGCACGTACCCGACCCGCACGGCGACCGGTCAACCTCCCCGTCGGCGAACACCGTGACGTTGCGCTGGTGCACCTGGCCGTCCGCGGTGGTGCCGAGGTCGTCGAACCAGATGGTCCCGTAGATGCCGTCGAGCCGGCCGTCGGACGGGTGCCTCGCCACCTCGCTGTCGTTGAGCGCCCACTTGATCTCGCGCCCGACCGCGATCAGGTCTGCGACGTGCTCCGGTGCCACCGACAGCCCGAGGTCCGCGGCCGGGAGGGTCGCGTAGATCGCGCCGCCGTAGCTCACCGTGACCCGGACGTCGCCGCGGGAGGTCGTCACCGGCACGTCCCGCGCCACGACCCAGCTCGGCACGTTGACGAAGTCGACGGCCACCACCCGGCCGGCCTCGCGGTGCACCCGTGCGGTCACCCGGCCCGACGGTACGTCGATCCGGACGTCCACCGCGCCGCTCTCCGGGGCCGTCACCCGACCGGTCTCCACCGCCCACGTGCCGAGCGCGATGGTCCCGTGGCCGCACGCGGTCGAGAACCCGTCCTTGTGCCAGAACACCACGCCGAGGTCCGCGCCATCGTCGTCCGGCGGCACCACGAAGCCGCCGTACATGTCGGCGTGGCCGCGCGGCTCGGAGCACAGCAGCGCCCGCAGGTGCTGGACGTCGGGGTCCTCGATCGCGCGCGCCCGCCGGTCCGCCACCGAGTCACCCTCGAGGCGCACGGGTGGCTCCGCGACGATCCGGAACGGCTCCCCTCCGGTGTGGTAGTCGGTGGTCGCGACGGTGGCCGGCTCCATCGCAGCAGCCTCCCACGGTGGCGGCGACCTCCGGCCACGCCGACACCGGCTCTCCCGTACCCCCGGACGTATCACCCCCACGGGGGAACCGCGGGCCCACGGCGCGGACTACAACTCCCTCATGGCTGACCTACCGCTCCGCGTGGCCGTGGTCAGCCCGAACCCGCTGGTGCGCGCCGGCCTCGTGGCCCTGATCGCCGAGATGCACGGCGGTGCGGTCGTCCTCGACTCCTCGGGTGTCGAGGACGACGGCGAGCCCCGCGACGCGGTGGTCTACGACATGGGCGGGGTCACCGAGGACGAGGCCTGCGCCGCCCTCCGGGCCCTGCGGGAGGCGGGGACCCCGGTGGTGGCCCTGTTCTACGACGCGGCCCACCGCTGCCACGCGGCCCACCTGACGCCGTTCGCCATCACCCTCTCGATCAGGCCCGAGGAGTTCCGCCTCGCCCTCGAGCGGGCCACGATCGGCCGGGTCGCGACGGGACCCGGAGCCCAGCTGCCTGGCGGCCTGACCGAGCGGGAGTTCACGGTGGTCACACTGATCGCCGAGGGCAGGTCCAACCAGCAGATCGCCGACGAGCTGTTCATCAGCACGAACAGCGTCAAGACCTACGTCCGCACCGCCTACCGCAAGATCGACGTCAACAGCCGGCCGGCGGCGATCCTGTGGGCCCTCAAGCACGGCCTCGCCGCGTGCCCGGTAGACTGACCTCAGTTCGCATGGGGGATCGGGGGATCCGAACGTCGCGAGCTCGAGCGCCCTCCGCTTAGGCGGAGGGCGTTTGCCTTGCCCGGCCGCTACGGTCCGACGCTGTACCGCGTCAGCGGCGACGCGACGAACGGGCCGTCCAGGCGGCCGAGCGTGATGCTGGTCGAGCCGGCGCTCGCCGTCACGTCGACGGTCGTGTTCACCGGCTGCCGCCAGGTCACGTCGACCTGCCGCCCGAGGCCACCGTGGCGCCCGACGCGGAACGACGCGCCGCCGACCGTCGAGTGGTCGGCACCGGGCCGGTGCCGGACGTAGGCGATGGCGCCCTGGCCGTTGGCGCTGATCGACAGGTCCAGGGTTCGGCCGGACGCTGCGGCGTCGGTGAGGTTGGTCCGCCACTCCAGGTCGTGCACCGCCGGCTGGTCGCGCTTCGGGGCCCACGTCGCGAACCACGGTCGGGCATGGCGCCGATCGTCGACCGCCTGCCAGGCGGCGACGCCGACCCCGGCCCCCGTGATCGCCACGGATGCGGTGAGGACCTGGCGACTCCAGCGAGGCGACGACCAGAACCGCGGGCTGCTCGGTCGGCCGGACAGCAGCACGACCTGGTCCGCGAGACCGTTGAGCTTGCCGGTCGAGCGCGACCGGACCAGGGTCGCCACGATGCGCCCGGCGGCCAGGTCGATGCCTGCCGGGTCGACGCCCCCGTCGGGGTAGCGACGGCTGAACCGCTGTCGCCACGTCCCCGTCGTGGCGTCGTAGCTCTCGACCAGGAGCCGACCGCCGAACCAGTAGCCCGGCTCGTCCTCGAACCCGGCGCCGCGCAGGGCCACCACGCTCCCTGCGTCGTTGATGGCCGCGACCAGGTCGTCGCCGGTCGACCCGAGCTCGCGCCGCGTGAGGTCGCGCCAGCCGAGGTCGGCGTGGTAGCTGGTGACGTGGTGCGCACGCCCGTACTGACTGTTGGTCGTGAACACGACGTACCGGCCGTGCGACGAGTAGTCCAGCGACCCGAGCTCTCCCTCGGGCTGCACGTGCCACACCCAGCCGTCGTCGCCGGTCCACACCAGCTCGGCGAGCGTGGTCGGCGGGTCCTCGAGCCCGGTGTTCGCCTGGCACTCCACGGCCACCGCGACATTGCCCACCGCGGTGACGGCCTCGACCGGCCGACACGCCGTCACGCCCTCGACGGTCGTGACCACGGTGGTCGGCCCCAGCGCTCCCGCTGCCGTACGCCGCTGGTCGTAGATGGTCGCGTCGTCCGGGCCGCCGACGCTGATCAGCGCGGTGCTCTGGGCGTCCACGGCGACGGCGAGCGTGCTGCCGCCCGCCTCCTGCAGGGGACTCCACTGCTCCTCGGCGGCACCGGCCGGGCTCAGCGCAGCGAGTGTCGAGGCGGCGACAGCGGCCACGCAGAGCAAGGACGGACGGCGTTGCACCACGAGGACCCCCGAGACGGACAGGGCACCACAGTAGCCACGCCGTACACGCCTCGACGCCTGCCGCCTCGAGGGACTACGACCCGTGGGTCACCGCGCGCCCGGAGTCCTGGGGCGCCTGTGAGCCCTCGGCACGCTCTCGCAGCCCACGCAACATACCGGTGGACATGACGTAGTCGGCTGGGATGAGCGCTGCGACGTACAAGGCGATGAACCACCAGGGCGCACCGCGCCCCCGGACCCGGAGGTGCACGCGGGTGCGGCCGTCGTCCGGAAGCTCGGTCAGCCGGAAGCACCAGGTCCAGGAGAACCGGGCGCCGTACCGGACGTCCCAGCCGGGCGGAACGTGGGTGGTCGAACGCAGGACGAGGACGTGCGGGCGTTCCACCCGGTCGACGATGTACTCGGCGGTACCCGGTCGCCCGTCCGGGATCGAGTCACCCACGCACAGGTCGCGGACCAGGCGCGGATCCAACCGGTCGAGGCTCGGCCAGTTGTCGGGGAACAGGAGACGGTCGACCCAGCGCGGGGTGTACCAGCCCGCCCGGTGCCAGCCCAGCTGGGTCAGCCAGGGCCAGATCCGCTCGGCGGGGGCCTCGATCGTCGCGGCGTGGTTCATCGTCATCTGGGGCGACGGCACGAGCTCGTCGCCGGGCAGCGCGGCCCGGCGCTCCGACGACGTGGACCCGGCGCGGCGGCCCAGCACCTGGAGTGCGGCGTAGCCGGCCATCGCCGATCCGGCGAGAGAGAGCGTGATTCGTCGCATCGCCATCACCTCCGCCCCCACGCTCTCGCCTCCGGCGGAGAGAGGCCACGGCCGAAGGCCCGCGCCTCGCGGGTCGAAGGGCCGTGGCCGCGACGGCGTGGGAACGCGCCCGCCCCCTCCGACCAGGACAACTCGTCACGCGAGCGGAGGCCTCCTCCGTCGGGAGCGCCGGCTGCGTGCTGGATGTCGTGCACTGCTCGGGGCCGGGGCAGCCGGTGAGGTCAGGGTCGGCTCGCGCCGTAGCCCAACAGCGCCGCCAGCCCGAGCGCGGAGCGGGGCGCGAAGGCGGCTCGCCAGAGCCCGCCGTGACAGGCTTGGTGCGCCTCTGCCTGCCACGGATGCTCGACCTCGGGGCGGCCGGCGTACAGGTCGTGCACCAGTAGCGTGGCCATCAGCACCCGCGTGGTCTCCGGCTCGAACACCTCGATCCCGAACCGGTGTGCGCCGGCGTAGGCCGCGGCGAGCGCGCGGTTCTTGACCACCGACCGGGTGCGGGTGGGCGGCGCGATGTTCATGGAGACCGGCCGCCCCCCAGCGGCTTCGACGACAGCACGCCAGCGGTGCAGGCGTTTGGCGAGCGCGTAGTTGGGACCCTGTTGTGGCACCAGCGCGTCGCACAGCCCGGGGTCTGTGTCGGGGAGGTAGGCCCGGCGCAGCAGTCGGCCACCGCTGAGCGTGCGCAGGCCGCGACCGGGGATCTTCGAGAGTCGCGAGCGGCCGTCGTATGCCGCGACCGACGCGGCAACCGCCTCGCCGGGCACCGCGAACACATCGGTCGGGGTGGCGAGGTAGGCGAGCACCAGGTCCGGGTGACGCTCCCGGACCCGGCTCGCCACGGCGTCGGACGCTGCGGAGAGCCGGACGTTGAGGCCGCCATCGGCGTAGAGGTAGTTGCCGAGCACCAGCGGCCCGTCCAGCGCGGAGATCCACACGGCGAGCGCGGGCAGCTCGGTGAGCAGGTCGATGCCCGCTCGTTCGGCCAGTGGCGCGTCTCCGGGGCGGGCCGGCGCGAGCAGGGTCCCGGCGCTCTGCATCGCGCCGGCCAGCACGCGCTCCCAGATGTCGGGACGGGGCAGGTCGACTCCCGCGACGGTCGCACCCCACCGCAGGAGGACCGACGCGGGGCCGACCTCCGAGCCCGCGCCGAGTGCGACGAGAGTACGACCCGGCAGCCGCAGCCACTCGGGGTTGGCGGCGACCGTCTCCACCGAGGCCGCCACGGACGGCTCGACGATGCCTGCGGACACCCAGGCATCGAGCTGGGCGGTGAGCCGATCCCCGGCAAGCAGCTCACCCCGGACCGGGAGCTCGAGCCGCGTGACCGGTGACGCGTTCCCGCTCACCTCCACCGTCTCGTGGGCGGCTGCAGCCGACCCCGGCGCGTCACCCAGCGCCACCTCCTGACCGTCCTCGACCCACCGCATCCCGCCGGTGACGGCGTCGGCGCCCTGCCGAGCGATCCTCACCGCCGCCTCGGGACTGACGAGCCCGGCCTCGACCAGACGCGCGAAGTGCGGTACGTAGCCCGAGCGCCAGGAGGTCTCGCGGGCCGCCGCCGCAGCGCCGACCGCGTCCACACGGTCAAGTGCCGCAGCGACCACCGAGCGGCCGAACGCCGCCGTGCTCCGCCGCAGCGTCCCCGCCCCACCGCTCAACGGGAAGTCGACCCCGAGCGTCGCGGGCACCTGGTCGGCGCTCATGCGCTGGAGACTACGCCCTGCCATATCGCATCGGTCGCGCTCCGCCCTGGCACCATGCGCGGCGCTCGCAGAGCGCCGATCACGACAGTCGGCCGCGGAGAGCCAGAGGCATCCGCCCATCCGTCGTGACGCGTGGCGAGCCGATTCCTGTCGCCAGCAGGGCTCAAGGATCAGCCGCGATCGGCGCGCTGTTCCGCCGCCACACGACCATGCCGTATCGCGTGTCACAGGGCGGGATCACGAGGGGCCGGCGAAGCATCGCGACGGCATCTGGCCAAGCCCGACAGGTCGCACGACACTGGAGGGAACCGGATCGCGTGCTTGCGCGTGTTCACCTCGAGGAGGTGGGTCGTGCCGGACCAGGCGTCGTTCGACGATTTCTACGTGGCTACGCGCGAGACTGTCTTGGGCCAGCTCACGGCCATGACCCTGGACCGCGAGCTCGCGGCCGACGCGGTGCAGGAGGCGTACACGCGCGCCTGGCAGCGCTGGGCGCGGGTCTCGCAGCTGGACAATCCCACCGCCTGGGTCCGGACCGTCGCGTGGCGAATCGCCGTCAGCCAGTTCCGGCGCAAGGCCGTGGCCAACAAGTTCCTTCCCAGGGCGCAACCCGAGCCCACCGCTTCCGAGGGGGTCCCGGAGATCGGCCTCGACGTCATCGCCGCGCTCCGCGCCCTGAGCCACGACCACCGGCGCGTACTGGTGCTGCACGAGATGGTGGGGATGCCGGTCCGGGACATCGCAGTCGAGACGGGTCTCTCCGAGGGCACGATCAAGAGCCGACTCTCGCGTGGCCGCGAACGTCTGGGCGCCGTACTGGGACCGGACTACCTCACGGGTGACGGGGCTCCTGCTGTGGGAGTCGCGCGCTGGGAGGAACGACGATGACCAGTCCACTCAGCGACGTCCTCCAGAACATCGCCGACGGGGCAGACGTCAGTCGGCTGTCCACGCCCGAGACCTTGCGCACGAACGGAGACCGTCGTCGTCGCCGCACGGCGCTGGGCCTCCTTGCTCTGGTCGCCGTCGCCTCTTCGGTGGTCGTGCTCGTGCTGGCCACGGTGAGCCCCTCCGACCGTTCCACGGACCCGGTCACCCCGGTGCCGAGCTCACCTGGCACACCTCAGACCGACGATCCCAGCCTTCGATCGTCGAGCCACCCGATCGCCACCGGGTCGCAGCGGTTCAGCGCGCACGCGATCGCGGTCCTCAACAGCCGATACGTGGTGGTCGGCGACAGCAGCGACTTCGAGAACCCCGGTCCTGCCATCTACTGGTCCGACGACGGCGTGGAATGGCACGCTCCCGCAATCGGGAACGCGCCGGAGTCCGTGAACGTCACGGACCTGATCGCGACGTCCGGAAGCCTTCTCGCCGTCGGGGTCGGACGCGGCGGGAAGCCGGCAGCCTGGCACTCCGCCGATGGTCAGACCTGGGTGGGGTCCCCCGTCAGCTCGCCCGCCGCCAGCAAGGGTGCTCTGTGGGGTATCACCGAGACCCGTCTCGGCTACTTCGCCTGGGGCTTCGTGGGGGGCACTGCACACATGTGGCGCTCCGACGACGGTTCGGCGTGGGAGCCGGTCGCCGACCAGTCCGTCTTCGACCTTCCCCAGACCGAGACCATCTGCGCAGTGCGGGACACCGCCGGAAAGCTCCAGGCAACCGGCGTGGAAGCCCCATCAGGCACTCGCGCGGGCCATGGAGTGGCTTGGGCCTCAACCGACGGCCGGACATGGACCCTCACCGAAGCTGCAGGGGCACAGACGAACTGGTGCGACCCCACCGACGAGCTCGGTCATTGGGAGGCGCAAGGCGACGCCGGCGCCGTCCGTGTGGATCCCTACGGCACGGGCAACGTGGCCGAGCTGAGGCCCAGCACGCCATGACGCCGCAACTCGCTTCACGACGTGGGCGGACCGCCGTCCGACCATGCCGAGAGATCGTGGCCGCCACGCCCGCGGAGTCGAGGAGCGGTAGGCCGCCGCGAAGCCCTCGCCCGAGACCTTCGGTCGGTTCAGACCATCGCGTTGCAGTGAATGCGTTGGGACGGCTCGGCATCCACGACCAGGACTTCATCGACCGGAATGAGGGCGACGACACGATGACGACGAAGGACGGCCGGCTGCGGGGGTGCACCGTTGTGCCTGCGGACTTCGAGCCAGGGACCAGGAGTCCGACACGGTTGCCCACGGGCTGGAAGGAATCACTGTGACTTTCCGCTGGTCGACCTATTCTCTGGAGTTCACCGAAGTGGAAGTGACAGCCTTCCCGGCTGGCTCCTCTGAGTTCAGCAATGGGGTCGAAGGAGTGCCGGAGCCGACGTTCCTCCCGCAGGACAAGGTGACGCTGCGGCAGTGGGAGCGGGTCAGATGACGCTCCAAGAAGACGTCGAGGAAGGTCTGTGGCCCCTTGTCGAGACCCTTCTCGGCTCGCATGAGGTGGCAGGTCTGGCTGTTGCGGTGGTGCGCGACGGGGAGAGCGTGCAGCGCGGGTTCGGCGTCCGCGACATCGGCACCGGCGCGCCGGTCACCGCCGAGACGATGTTCCACCTGGCGTCGCTGTCCAAGCCCTTCGTCGCAACCGCGATCCTCTCGCTGGCGATGCCCCTGGACACTCATGAGCCGGTACTCGACCTGGATGCCCCGATCACGGACTGGGTTCCTGAGTTCACACTGGCCGACGGCCGGGCCTCGGAGGTCACAGCCCGACGCCTGTTGAGCCACACCAGCGGGCTTTCGGATGTCACGGACTACGGCTGGCACGAACCTGAGCTCGGCGACGACGCCCTCAGCGCGTTCGCTCGAAGCCTCGAGAGCTGGCGCCTCCAGGCCGAGCCCGGCTCGGCGTACTCCTACTCCAACGCCGGGTATGAGCTCCTCGGGCTGTTGTTGTCCAGGGCTACGGGCACGACCTTTGAAGAGGCCGCCCGGCGGCAGGTCCTCGCCCCGCTCGGGATGCGCCACAGCAGCTTCCTACGCGCCGAGGTACCCCGAGACGTCGCTGCCTCGCCACACGTAGGGATGCCCCTGTCGGTGCCGGACGGCGCTTATCCCTACACGAGGCGCCATGCTCCGAGCTCGACGCTGCACTCGAGCCTCGTGGAGCTGTGCCAATTCATGGTGGCCCACTTCCATCCGACACACGTGAGCCTGGGCGGGCGACGCGAGCCCTGGGCACGGCTAGACCCCGCCCTGCTCGATGTGATGGGGCAGTCAGCGGTGTCCGTGAACGAGCCTCCATGGGAGGAAGCGGTATCCCTCGGGTGGGGTCTCGGCACTCACCGGGGACACCAGACCCTGAGCCACAGCGGCGCGGACCCCGGGTTCGGGTGCAGGCTCGCCCTGGTGCCCGAACTAGGAACCGGCGTGGTCGTGCTGGCCAACTCCAACACTGTCCCCACCGGCCTGATCGCCAGGGCAGCGCTCGATGTCGCCCTGCCCGACGTACCCCCCTCGGGTGCTTCCGGCCCCACGCCAGAAGCACCCGGCGAAGGAGTGGCGGCGATGCGTGCCCTGTTGCCTCCGGTGGTCGGCCCCGTCGCACGAACGCTGACGACGTCGGGGCCCGAGGCCGCCAAAGCGAGATTCCACGAGCTCGCCGCGGCCGAGCCTGCCGACCTCGACTTCGACGACGAGGGGTTCATCGACGCCGTATGGGGAGCCATCGAGCTGCACCGCACCAGCCTGGTCTGGCCCCTACTCATGCTGTGGACCGAAGTGCGCCCCGACTCTTCCGCCGCCTTGACGATGACCGGGTGGGGCCACCAGGTCGACGGCCAGCTCGACCTGGCCAGGACCCTCCTCCGACGAGCCCTCGACCTCGACCCCGAGAACGACGACGCCGCGTTGATCCTGAGCAACCTCCCGTCCCCATGACCGCGAGCACAGCAGCGGCGCCCAGAACGTCAACGCAACCGATTCGCCCGCACCTCCGACGAGCGAGCGCCCTCTGTCACCGCGCTCGCAGCCGTCCCACGGTCATCCCATTTGCCGTCGCTGCGGCTACCGACGCGCCTCGGAGTTGGTCGCGGTCGGCGTCACTGAGCACGGTCCCGGCTGCGACAGCAGATGACACTTGGTCGCACGTCCGGATCTACCGCTGTGCGACCGCCGTTTGCGTTGGGTCGTGGCGCGGTCTCTGGCGCCTCGAACCGGGCGATGCAATGACCGCGAAGAACTTCGATGAAACCTCGTCGCCGGGCGGGTCCTCAGCTCGACCTGCCCCGGACCGACGCTGCCGAGGGCAGACGACGGTCCTGACACCCGACGGCGGCAGGATCGTGTTCCCTTCAAGAACAAGGCCACGGCAACGCAAGCGTTGCTCGAATAGCCGTGGCCGGCGCCATCCGCGCCAGCCCGGAACTTCGCGAAGTGGGTGCCCGCAAATTTCGCGAACACCCCTTGGTTGGTGGAGCTGGCGGGAATCGAACCCGCGTCCTCGAGCGTCGAACCAGGTCTTCTCCGGGTGCAGTCTGCGATGTCGTGTTCTCAGCCTCGGCGCTCGCACAGACACGTCGCCGACAGACTCAGTCAGGTTTGAGTCCCGGTCACCCCTCCTGACTGGAGGTGACCAGCAAGTCTCCTAGATGACGCCAGGGTCCGGGACGGAGACGGATGCCCGGTCTGACGCTTCGATCACCGCTCAGGCGGCGAGAGCGAAGGAACTGCGCTTAGCGTTGGCAGTTGTGTTTTCCAGCGGTCGTTTACGAGATGTCGCTGGCTCCTCGACCCGCTTCCCCTGGAACTGACGTCCCAAGTCGAAACCGATCAGCCCCTCTTGAGTTGTGCTTCCACTCTAGGGGTTCGAACCGACAGACCCCACTCGGTATTCCTGCAGGTCGGCGGCCGGGTGCCGAATCCACCGCGCTGTGTCAACCTGACAGGGCTCTCGTGCGAGGTAGTGGTCATGAGCGAGATGTCCCGGATCGAGGTCGCGGCGCCGCAGCGCCCGGCCGCGGCCGTGCGCCGGGCCGGGTTCGACGAGTTCTACGCCGCGGAGCTGCCGCGGCTCGTCGCGCTGGCCCGCGGACTGTGCCCCGCGCACCTCGCCGAGGACGTCGCGCAGGAGGCGATGCTCGTGGCCTACCGGCGCTGGCGCGAGGTGATCGAGCTGGAGCGTCCCGACCTGTGGGTACGCCGCACCTGCGCGAACCTCGCGGTCTCGCAGTTCCGACGCCGGATGGTCGAGCTGCGGGCCACCGCCCGCCTGGCGGGACGCCGCCAACCGATGCCCCAGCTCAGCGAGGCCGGCGAGGAGTTCTGGGCGGCCGTACGGTCCCTGCCGCAGCGGCAGGCGCAGTCGGCCGCGCTCCGCTACGTCTACGACATGCCGGTCGCGGAGATCGCCGCGACGCTGGGCTGCAGTGAAGGCACCGTGAAGCAGCACCTCAGCCGGGCGCGCCACTCCTTGGCCGTCTGCCTCGCAGCCACGACACAGGAGGAGCTGTGACCGACTTCGACACGCTGGCCAGGGCCGCGACGCAGGAGCTGCTGGAGCGGTCGGTGCCCGACACGACATCGTGGTACGCCGACCTGCGCCGCACCAGGATCCGGCGGACGACGACCAGCCTCGTCGCCGTCGCCGCGGCGGTCGGTCTGACGGTCGGGGGCTGGCAGCTCCTCGGCCCCCAGAACCGGCCCGTCGAGCCGGCGCCGCAGCCGGGCTCCGTCCGCAACGGCGTCCTCCTGGGGTTGGCCGCCCACGTGGACGACCCCGCCAGCGCGTGGCGTCCCGTCGACGGTGAACAGCCCCGGCACCTGCCCCTGGAACCGGCGGGGTTCGCCCAGTACCAGTTCACCTCGTCGGGGGACGAGGTGGTCTACCCCGACCGCTGGGGCAACATCTCGGCCCTCTCGCTCTCCACGGGGGACAAGCGCAAGCTGGGGGACTGCCTCGACGACATCTGCGCGGCCGCGCTGTCGCCCAGCGGCAGCACCATCGCCTCGACCGACGGGGAGCAGGTGCGGCTCCAGTCGGCGACCAGCGGCGTCGTCAGCTACCTCGCCGCGCCGGGCTCCGGGCTCCTGGGGGCACCGGCGTGGTCCCCCGACGGCACGGCACTCGCCTTCGTGGGTGCGCAGGGTCTCTACGTCGTCACCGTCAGCTCAGGAGAGGTACGTCTGGTCGTGTCGAACCCGCTGCCGGGCACGGTGACGGGCCCGGTGAGCTGGTCCCCCGCCAGCGGCACGGTCGCCTACTTCGTCGCACGGCCGGAGCGGGTCGACGGGTACGACGAGACCGCGTACACCGCCACGGCCGTGGACCTCGCGACGGGGGCGACCACCCCCTTGCTGGACGCCGGCCACTGCTTCTGCGCCAGTGTGCCTGCGCCCTCCCTGACCTGGAGCCCCGACGGGACCGTCATCGCCGTGACGACGACGACGGACGGCGGGAAGTCCACGGGGGTCTACGTCGTCCGTCCGGACGGCTCGCACGCGGAGCGGGTGAAGATCGGGTTGTACGCCGCGCTGGCCTGGCAGCCACTCACCGGCTGAGCCCGAACAGCTCGACGCCGTTCTCCCAGCAGACCGCCCGCAGCCAGTCGTTGCGAGGTCGGTCGCCACCCCTCGAACCGGTCTGAGTGCTGAACAGGCGGTTGGCTCCGACGTGGAGCCCGTGCGCATGATGTTCACGCGGGTCGCGTGAATGCACCACGAGCGCCGGAGGGCCGATGGCGAGGCAGGGGCACGGGCGGCGAACCGACGTCGCCTGGGACGCCGTGGCGCATGCGCTGGTTGCTCGGGATGTCGAACTGGCGTCGGTCCGCCACCACCTCTCGACCGAGGCTCGGGCCGTCACGGTGCTCGGCGTCGCCGGCGCTGGCAAGAGCTCGCTGCTGTCCACCGCGGCGAGCTCCGCGGCGAGCCAGGGCTGGGGCGTGATCCGAGTGCGCGGTCGCGCCACCGAGACGATGTTGGGCTTCGCGACCCTGCTCGATCTCATCGACTCACGCGAGGTGCCCGACGGTGAGGTCGCGACGCTCGCCGACTCGATCCGGCGGCGGGTCCTCGGTTATGGCGGGGGCGGGACGCCCGAGGCGTTGACCCTCCGGCGAGACGTGCACCAGTGGCTCCTCGGCCTGGCGCACGACGCTCCCCTGCTGGTGGTGGTCGACGACGTGCAGTGGGTGGACCCGACGTCCTGGCTGGTGCTCGCCTTCGTGGCGAATCGCGTTGCTCAGTCCCAGGTCTCCTTCCTCTTCGCCTCCCGGGCCGGCACCGCACCGGCGGGGCTGGAGGACACCCCGGTGGTGCACCTCACCGCCCTGAGGCCGCAGGACGCCGCCGAGCTCCTGGACAGCGCCAGACCCACGCTGGATCCGCTGGTCCGCGCCTCGATCGTGGACCGCGCGGCCGGGAACCCGCTGGCCCTCCTCGAGCTCGGGCGGGACCCCGGCGGCGCCGCATCGTCGGACGCCACCGCCCTCCACACCGTGCCTGCGTCGATCGAGGCGGCCTTCGCAGCCGACCTGCCGAGGTTGCCGGAAGCGACGCGGAAGGTCCTTCTCCTGGCGGCGGCCGGCGGCGACGACCTGACGGTGCTCGCCCGTGCTGCCGGACGGCCCGGCCACCTGGCGCGACACCTCGAACCGGCAGAACGAGCCGGGCTGGTGCGCGTCAGCGGCCGGCAGATCGTCTTTCGTCATCCGCTGATCGAGTCGACCGTCTACGACCTGGCCAGCGCGACCCAGAGGCAACAGGCACACGCGGCACTCGCAGGCCTGTACGACGCCGAGGACGACCGACACGTGTGGCACCGGGCGGCCGCCGCCGACGGTCCCGACGAGACCGTCTCCGCTGAGCTGATGGCCAGCGCCGAGCGGATGCAGCGCCGCGGTGCCCAAGAGGAGGCGGCCGAGGCGATCGTGCGGGCTGCGGAGCTCACTGCGGATCCTGACGTCCGCGACGACCGGATGCTGATCGGCGTCGGCATGTCCTCCGCCGTCGGGCACGTGCACAAGATCCTCAGTCTCGCTGAGCACTTCCGCCGCAGCTCGTCCCACCCGGTCGTGCGCGCTCGCGCCGCCCAGCTGCACGCCTACGCCCTCGCCCAGACCAGGCAGCAGGCCTTGGCACGAGACATGCTCCAGGTCTCGCTGGAGGAGTCGATCAGGGTCAACGACGAAGGCGGCTGGGCCTCACTCACGACGTTGGCGTTGCTCACCTACGAGACCTGTCGCGGCCAGGACGTCCTCGCCCAGTGGCTGGCGCGCTACGAGGCGACCACCAGCCACGACCTGGAGGACCACCCGGTGAACGCCGCAGCCTGGGCCTTCGTCACGGCCGCCGCGGACCCCCTGGCGCGACCCGTCGGACTGCTGCAGCTCATCGGCACCGCACCGGACCTTCCTCGCGGCGACCGGCCCAGCTATCACCTCGTGGTCTACGACGTGCTGCTGGGCGCGGCCGCCTGGTTGCTGGACGAGCACCCTGCGGCCCTGCAGCGCCTTCAGCGCGCTGCCGGGGTCATGAACCGCACCCGGGCGACCCAAGGGCTCCCCCAGGCGGTGATGGCGCTCGGCCATGTGCATCTCGACATGGGGCGCTACGACGAGGCCGACCATGCGGGTCGTCTGCTGGTCGATCTCAGCGAGGCGCACGGCCTGCTCTTCTACCGGACCGTCGGACGTCATCTGCGGGCGCGCGTCGCCGCTGTGCGCGGGGACCATCATGCCGCGCTCAAGGAGATCGACGCGCTGCGCGCCGAGATCGAGCCCGGGCAGTCGGTCGCCCTGGAGGCCCACCTCGCCACTGGACGTGCCTCTGCCCTTGCGGCGCTGCGCGACCACGAGGCTGCCTACCAACAGCTGCGCGACCTGTTCGACGGCGACGGGGCCCCTCGCCACCCCCACATCGCCTACCGATCGCTCGGCGACCTGGCCGCGGCGGCGGTGCGCCTGGGCCGCGTCGAGGAGGTCCAGCCTCTGGTCCGCGCGGCCCGGGAACGGCTCGCCGCCCGCCCCGGGGAGCGGATGACGCGGGTGCTGGCCCGCGCGCAGGCACACCTGGCCGACGACTCGTCGGCCGAGGCCTTGTTCGAGCGGGCCACGCACACGGTCGGGGCACCGATCTGGCCCTTGGAGTGGGCGAACGCGCAGCTGGACCACGGCGTGTGGCTGCGTCGCCACAAGCGCGCCTCCGACGCACGCGACCACCTCCGCTCGGCTCGCCAGGTCTTCGCCCGGATCGGGGCCGGGCCGTGGGTGGCGGTCGCTGACGCCGAGCTCCGGGCGGCCGGCGTACGCCCGGACATCGACGACCGCGAGGCCGCGCGGTGGACCGGTCTCACCGGCCAGGAACGCGAGATCGTCCTGCTCGCCGCTGACGGGCTGAGCAACAAGGAGATCGGGCAGGCGCTGTTCCTCTCGAGTCGGACGGTCGGCGCCCACCTGTACAACGCGTTCCCGAAGCTGGGAGTGACCTCGCGGACCCAGCTCCGCGACGTGGTGGCGGAGCTGCGCCAGGGCTGACCCCGGAGGCGGCCTCGCGCTA
Source organism: uncultured Actinomycetota bacterium (assembly GCA_963791175.1). GTDB lineage: Bacteria > Actinomycetota > Actinomycetes > Propionibacteriales > Nocardioidaceae > Nocardioides. The sequence goes on along the minus strand of CAWBRC010000001.1, from coordinate 578,180 downwards.
CATCTAGGTCACCCGACTGATACCGGGTCGCCTGCCGGGTCACGACGATGATCGTGTGCCCGCGGGCACTGTCACAGCCACTCAGCCATTGTTCGCCAGAGGAGTAGTCATGTCAGATTCCCCCACCGTGGTCCTCGTCCACGGAGCGTTCGCCGACGCGTCCAGCTTCGCTCGCATCATCCCCGAGTTGCTGGCAGACGGCACCAAGGTGCTCGCTCCGCCGGTGCCCAACCGCAGCCTTTCCGGCGACGCGGACTACATCGCGTCGGTGGTCCGACAGATCGAGGGTCCGGTCCTGCTCGTCGGGCACTCCTACGGTGGCGCGGTCATCACCGTGGCCGGCGCCGAGAAGAACGTCGTGGGCCTGGTGTACCTCGCGGGCTACGCCCTCGACGAGGGCGAGACCCTGGGAGAGCTCCAGGGGCGCTTCCCCGACTCCCCACTGGCCGACGCCCTGGTCTACACGCAGTTCCCGGTCGCCGGTGCCGATGAGCCCGGCACGGAGATCTCCGTGGACATCGACCGGCTTCCCGGGATCTTCGCCGCCGACCTCGACCCCGACCTCGCCCGTGTGCTCGCGGTCTCCCAACGGCCGCTGGCGGCCGTCGCGTTCGGCGAGCCCGCCAGCGCGGCCGCCTGGAAGGCCAAGCCCGCGTGGGGGATCGTCTCCAGCTCCGACACGACCATCAACCCGGAGGTCGAGCGGTTCGGCTACGAACGTGCCCAGATGAAGGTGACCGAGATCGACTCGTCCCACCTGGTGATGCTCTCCCACCCGACCGAGGTCGTCGGGGTGATCCGGGAGGCCCTGGCCTCCGTCACGGCTCCCGGTGTGCAGGTCGACGCCCAGGAGTGACGCGGTGACCAGGACAGGCCACGGTCGACGCACGTCCGTCCGGGCTGCGCTCGACGCCCCGGGCCACGACATCCGTGGCACTCACCCTGCATCTGGACGGCGCTCGCCGAACAGCTCGACGCCGTTCTCCCAGCAGACGGCGCGCAGCCAGTCGTCGCCGAGGTCGAGCCGGGCCAGCCCCTCGAGCTGGTGCGCGTAGGGGTACGGGATGGTCGGGAAGTCGGTCCCGAGCAGGATCTTCGGCTGCAGCTCGACCAGCCGCGGCAGCAGCCAGTCGGGGTACGGCGCGCCGAAGAAGTCGGTGAACACCATCGTGGTGTCGAGCCGCACCCGCTCGTAGGCCTCGGCCAGCCGCAGGAACCGCGCCACCTCCGGCGCGCCCATGTGCGCCACGATGATCGGCAGCCGCGGGTGCCGCTCGAGCAGCCGCTGCATCGAGCCGGGCCCGGTGAAGTCGTTGCCGACCGGCCCGGAGCCGGCGTGGACCAGCACCGGCACGTCGGCGTCCTCGAGCAGCCCCCACACGTCGTCGAGCAGCGGGTCGTCGAGGTGGAACTCCCCCACCTGCAGGTGCAGCTTGAACACCTCCACCCCGGCGCCGACCAGCTCCTCCACGTACGCCGCGACGCCGTCCTCGGGGAAGAAGGTGGCCGACCAGAGCACCTCCGGCACCTCCGCGGCGAAGGTGCGCGACCAGTCGTTGAGGTACGCCGCGACGCCGGGCCTGTGCGCGTAGGGCAGCGTCGAGAACCGGCGCACGCCCATCGCCCGGAGCAGCTCGACGCGGTCCTCGTGCGGGGCCCGGTAGCGGATCGGCCACTCCCGGCCGATCTTGGGGCCGGCGGAGTCGAAGACGGCCCAGACCGCCTTCTGGATGCTCGGCGGCAGGAAGTGCACGTGCGCGTCGAAGAGCCCGGGCAACCCGAGCCCCTCCCAGAACGCGCGGACCGGCCCGACGTCCTCGGACCGGTCAGGTGCCTCCGCTGCGGTGAGCTCGACAGGCTCGATCAGCGGGGGTCCGGTCATTCGATCCCTTTGAGCCGCCGCCCCACCGCCTGCTCCGTCTCGCGGTTGGCCTGTCGCTCGGCCAGCGCGTGCCGCTTGTCCCACGACTTCTTGCCCTTGGCCAGCGCGATCTCGACCTTGGCCCGGCCGTTGAGGAAGTAGAGCGACAGGGGCACGATCGTGAACCCCTTCTCGCTCACCTTGCGCTCGATCTTGTCGATCTCCTCGCGGTTGAGCAGCAGCTTGCGCTTGCGCCGCGCGGAGTGGTTGGTCCAGGTGCCCTGGGAGTACTCCGGGATGTGCACGCCGTGCAGCCACGCCTCGCCGCGGTCGATGTCGACGAACCCGTCGACCAGCGAGGCCCGTCCCTCGCGCAGCGACTTCACCTCGGTGCCCTGGAGCACGAGACCCGCCTCGTAGGTGTCCTCGACGGCGTAGTCGTGCCGCGCCTTGCGGTTCTGCGCGACGACCTTGCGCCCCTGCTCCCTGACCATCCCACCATTCTCGCAAGAGGGGGCAACCGGGTCGCGTCCCAGCCTCGGCCCACCAGGTTTCGAGACGGGCGCAGCGCGCCCTCCTCAACCACCGGTCCCGATGGTTGAGGAGCTTGCGCAGCAAGCGTCTCGAAACCCCGTCAGCCCGGCCCTCAGAGGAAGGAGCGGACCCAGTCCTGGGTGACCGCGATGTCCACCCGCTGGTAGCCGCCGAGGTAGCGGCAGTTGTCGGTGTAGCCGTAGCTGGTCACCGCGACGATGCTGCCCTGGTAGAAGACCGGCCCACCGGAGTCACCGAAGCAGGTGCCGCCGGTGCCGAAGACGTCGTGCTCGTTGCCGTTGGTCTGCAGGATCTGCGGCGTCAGCTTCTGGCCCGGCATGTCGACGTACCGGCGGATGAGCGGGTAGCTCATGGGCGTCGGCTTCTGCGGCCCGAGTCCGGCTTGCGCACCTCGGTGCCGTAGCCGACCGCGGTGAAGAGCGTCTTGCGCAGGTTGTTCTGGCCGATGGCGTCCAGCGTCGGCACCGAGGCGAGCTGACGCCGGCGCGATGCCGGTGACCGGCTGGTCGAGGACCACGACGCCGACGTCGTTCCAGTTGTCCAGGTCGGTGAAGTGGGAGTACTCGGGGTGCGTGTACGCCGTGCCCGACAGGAAGCCGGCAGCGTTGATCTCGGCGTCGGTGTAGCCCACTGCGGCGTCGGCCGCCACCGGGTAGCCGTTCGGCGGCTGCAGGGCCACCACGCTGCGGAAGTCGACCAGCACGCTGCCCAGGTCGGCGTCGGTGCAGTGCGCGGCGGTGAGCAGCACCGTCGGGCTGATCAGCGTCGCGCTGCACCGGAAGCGGCCGTCCGGCTGGTAGAAGAGGATGAGTCCGACGTTCGGATGGGTGTTGCCGTCCGGGGTGCCGCCCGTGCTGGCGGCGGCAGGCCCGGCGCCGATCGCCAGTGCCGTCAACAGCGTGACGACGACGGCGAGGAAGCGTGCTCGCATGTCCACTCCTTGGGTCAGGTGACGCAGGGCCGAGCTGGCCCCAGCGCCACTTCCCCTTTGTCGCGGACGAATCCGAGCGTTACAGGTACGTCATCGGGTCGACCGCGGTGCCGTCCTGGAGCACCGTGAAGTGCAGGTGGCAGCCGGTGGACCAGCCGGTCGAGCCGACGTAGCCGACGATCTCGCCGCGGGTCACGTGGTCGCCGACGCCCACGCGGTACGACGTCGCATGGTTGTAGACCACCGTGAGGTTGTGGCCGTTGACCTTCCCGACGTCGATGTAGAGCCGGTTGCCGTAGACCGAGGAGTAGTAGCGCGAGATGACCTTGCCGTCGGCGGCCGCCCGCATCCCCTCGCCGCACGAGACGCCGAAGTCGGTGCCGTCGTGCAGGCCCCAGTAGTGGTAGATCGGGTGCACGCGGTAGCCGAAGGGTGAGGTGACCGAGCCGTCGACCGGCGGCAGGAGGAAGCCGTCGTCGTTGCCGATGTAGCCCACGCTGTGGTCGGCGGCGGCAGCAGCGATGATCTGCTGCTTGATCTTGTTCTCCTGCTTCTTGAGCTTCGCGAGCTCCTCGAGGTCGTGGCGCCGGGCCCGCTCGGCCTTGCGCTGCGCCTTCTCGCGCGCCGCGACCGTGAGCGTGACCTGGTTCTGGGCGAGCAGCGCGTCGTTGGCCGCGGTCTCCGCCTCCTGCTCGAGCCGCTGGACGTTGGCGAGCTGCTGGGCGGCCAGGTCGGCCTGCTCGTCGGCGGCCGCCTCGGCGTCCCGGACCCGGGCCCGCTCGTCCCGCAGCGCGACCTCGGCCGCGTGCAGCTGCTGGAAGACCGTGTTCTGGTCCTCGATGAGCGTGTCGGCGTACTCCATCTTCCGGATCAGGTCGGCCGGCGTCTGGGACTGCAGGTAGCCCGTCCACGCCATCAGCTGGGGCGAGCCCTGCTGGTAGACGTCGACCACGGTGTTCTTGACCTCGGTCTGCTGGGCGTCGAGGGCGGCCTGGCCGGCGACCACGTCGGCCCGCGCCTTCTCGAGGTTCGCCTGCGCCACCGCCAGCGCGGCCTGCATCTCCGCGTCCTTGGCCTGCGCGGCCTGCAGCTCGGCCCGTACGTCGGCCACGTGCGCCTGCGCGCCGGCGTACGCCGACTGGGCGGCGACGAGCCGGGACTCGGCGTCGGCGAGGTCCGCCTTGGCCTGGTTGACCGCCTTGCTGGCGTCCTCGGCCTCCTGCTGGACCTGCTGGATCTGGGCCTGGACCTGGTGCTGCTTGTCCTTCAGGTCGTCGCGCTCGCCGGCGTGCGCCGCGGGGGCAGCAGCGCCCAGGGTCGCCACGAGCAGCAGGCTCGCCAGGGCAGGGCCATGGGATGCGCTGGGGAAGGCGCGCAACATCGTTCCTCACAGTCGGGGAAGTAACTGGTTCGGACGACCCCGACGGTAGAGGCCCGCGGTCAGACTTTGAGGTATTTGCGCGTCAGCAGGAGTGTCGGGACCAGCGTGAGCAGCGGCCCGAGGATCGCGATGACCACGACGGCCCTCGTGTAGTCCTCCACGCCGATCCACGGCATGAAGGAGATCGAGGCGGCGATCCGCTGGTGGACGCCGAAGTACATGAACGCACCCAGCGCACCGGCCGCCATCGCCACGCCTATGGCCGCGGTCACCAGCGCCTCGAGCAGGAACGGGAGCGCGATGTAGAGCGTCGAGGCGCCGACCAGCCGCATGATCGCGATCTCCTTGCGGCGCGCGAACGCCGCCAGCCGGATCGTGTTCGCGACCAGCAGCAGCGCGGCGAGCAGCAGGAACCCCGCGATCGCCCACGAGCCGTACTTCAGCGCGCCGAGCCACTCGTAGAGCGGTTTGAGCGTCTCGCGCAGGTCACGGATCTGCGAGACCCCGTCGAGCGTCTGTCACGGCGCTCGTCACGCCCTCGTACTTCTCGGGATCGTCGAGGGTGATCCAGAACGACTGCGGCATGTCGTCGGCGGTCAGGGCCGGGTTCGGACCGTTGAACTGGTCCTCGCCGTACAGCTCCTTGACCTTCGCGAAGGCCTCTTCCTTCGACTCGTACCGGACGTCGGCCGTCTCGGGGTTGTCCGTGATCGCCTGCTCGATCCGGTCCTTCTGCTCGTCGGTGACCTCGCCGGCGCAGGCCGGGTTGGTGTCGCCGTCGCGGCAGAGGTAGACCGTGACCTGCAGCTGGTCACCGAGGTAGCGCGTCGCGATGTCGGTCTGCTGCTTCATCAGCACGCCGAGGCCGAGCAGGGTCATGGAGACGAAGAGGGTGAGCACCACCGCGACGTGCATCGAGACGTTGCGTCGCAGCCCCTGGCCGAGCTCGGAGAAGACGTTCCTCAGCCGCATCAGCCACTCGCTCCGTAGACGCCCTGGGCGTCGTCGCGGATGACGTGGCCGTGGTCGAGCTCGATGACCCGCTTGCGCATCTGGTCGACGACACCGGCGTCGTGGGTGGCCATCAGCACCGTGGTGCCGGTGCGGTTGATCCGCTCGAGCAGCTTCATGATCCCGACCGAGGTGGTCGGGTCGAGGTTGCCGGTGGGCTCGTCGGCGATGAGGATCATCGGCCGGTTCACGAACGCGCGCGCGATCGCCACCCGCTGCTGCTCACCACCCGAGAGCTCGTCGGGCATTCGCTCACCCTTGCCCTGCAGCCCGACCAGCTCGAGGGTCTGCGGGACCACCTTCTTGATCTCCGCGCGCGGCTTGCCGATCACCTGGAGCGCGAAGGCGACGTTCTCCGAGACGGTCTTGTTGGGCAGCAACCGGAAGTCCTGGAACACGGTCCCGATCTGGCGGCGCAGCCGCGGGACCTTCCAGCCGGCGAGCCGGTTGAGGTCCTTCCCGGCCACGTGCACGCGGCCACCGGTGGACCGGGTCTCCCGCAGGACGAGCCGCAGTGCGGTCGACTTGCCCGACCCTGACTGACCGACGAGGAAGACGAACTCGCCCTTCTCGATGTCCATGCTGACCTGGTCGAGAGCGGGGTCGCCCGTTCCGGGATAGGCCTTGGTGACCTTCTCGAAGCGAATCACGTGGATCGAGAGTACGGGACCAGTGGCTGACCTCGGCAAACCCCGATCCGTCTGCGTTTCGCCCGCTCGAGAAGGCAGCTGGACCGCCGACGAATCGTCAGGTCAGCGCGGTGCGTCCACGACCCACCACGCGGCGTACGGCGGGAGCCAGAGCACCCCGTCGCCCCCGACCTCGAGCAGGTGCCCACCCAGGGCGTCGTACGGCGTGGTGAGGCCGGCCGCCCGGAGCCGGTGGAGGTGGAAGGGCCGCCGCCGGGCCGAGACGTTGTAGAGGCCGACGAAGCTGCCCGAAGCGTGCCGGCGGACCACCGCGAGCACTCCGTCGTCGGTGTCCGGCAGCACCGAGGTGGTCGCCGAGGCGTGCAGCTGCGGCAGGCCGGCGCGGACCCGGGCCACGTGCGCCAGCCCGGCGAAGACCCGGCCCGGGACCGTGCGGGTGTCGTGGCGGGCGGCCGCGCGCGACCAGTCGAGCCGGGGACGGTGCGCCCAGCGGTTGTCCTCCTCGTGGCCCTCCTCGGCGGCCCACGCGGGGTCGTTGGGCTGGGCCAGCTCGTCGCCGCTCCAGATCACGGGTACGCCGCCCCAGCCGGCCGCGATGGCGTGGGCCAGGAACACCCGGGCGAGCGCCGCCTCCTCGTCGGGGACCGGCTGTCCTTCGTGCAGCCCGGCCAGCGAGGCCGTCGTGCCGCTGATCCGCCGGTCGCCCGTCTCGGGGTTGGCCTGGAAGACCAGGCCCTCGGCCCACGAGCCGGGGAACTCGCCGGCGTACCAGTCGGACAGGAAGTGGCGGTGCCCCGGGCCGGTCACGCCCGCGGCGTACGCGTCGGAGTCGTCGACGGCCCAGCCGATGTCGTCGTGGCAGCGCACGTAGGTGATCCAGGTGCCGGTGCCGGGGGTGGCCGGGAGCGCGGCCAGGGCGTGCCGGGCCAGGATGCTGTTGCCGGTCGCGAGCATCGACCAGGTCTGCACCATGAGGCTGTTGTGGTACGCGAGGTCGCTCACCCGGCCGGCGTGGGGGCCGGTGCCGAGGTACTGGACCAGGTCGCGCGGGCCCACGATCGCCTCGGCCTTGAACGCCACCGCCGGCGCGGCGACCCTCGTCAGCGCGTGCAGCGCCTGGGTGATCGCGTGCACCTCGGGCTGGTTCTGGCAGCTGGTGCCCATCCGCTTCCAGAGGAAGGCGATGGCGTCGAGGCGGAACACCTCGACCCCCAGGTTGGCCAGCCACAGGATGATCTCGGCGAACTCGATGAGCACCGCGGGGTTGCCCCAGTTGAGGTCCCACTGCCACTCGTTGAACGTCGTCCAGACCCAGCCGTCGAGGTCGGCGTCCCAGGTGAAGCTCCCGGGGGCGAACTCGGGGAAGACCTCGGGCAGCGTCTGCTCGTAGGCGTCGGGCACCCCCCGGTCGGGGAAGACGTGGAAGTAGTCGCGGTACGCCGCCTCGCCGGCCCGAGCCTGTTCGGCCCACTCGTGCTCGCGGGCCACGTGGTTGAGCACGAGGTCGACGACCAGGCTGATGCCCTGGTGGCGCAGCGTGGTGGCGAGGTCGCGCAGGTCCTCGGTGGTGCCGAGGTCGGACCGGACCGCGCGGTAGTCCTGCACGGCGTACCCGCCGTCGTTGTCACCCTCGCGCGGCTGCAGCAGCGGCATCAGGTGCAGGTAGGTGACGCCGAGGTCCTCGAGGTGGTCGAGGTGCTTGGCCACGCCCTTGAGGTCACCGGCGAACCGCTCGGTGTAGCAGGCGTAGCCGAACATGCCCGGCTGCTGCAGCCAGTCGGGGGTGAGCAGTCGGCGCTGGTCGAGCTGGTGCAGGTCGTCGGGTCGCTGGGCGTACGCCGCGGCCGCGGCCTCGGCGAGCCGGGTCAGCAGCGGGCCCGCCACCTCGGGGTCGGGGTGGATCTCCGCCACCGCCGACGCCAGGTCGGGCCAGTAGCGGTCGAGCCGGAGCGCGAAGGTCTGCCGCCGGTCGGGGCTCAACCCGCCCACCCCCATGAGGGCGTCGAGACCGGGCGCCCCTTCGAGCTGCGCGGCCGCGGCGGCATGGATCTCGCGAGGTGCGCTCATCCCCTTCATTCAATCGCACCCGTCCGGCATCCGCGCCGTCCCCGGTCGCCGAGGGGCTCCCTAGGCTGGGTCCGTGCGTCGCCCCGTCGTCCTGGCCGTGACCGCGGCCCTGACGACCGTCGCCGCGGTCGTGGCGGGCGTGCTCGTGCTCGGCGGCTCGGAGGAGGGGTCCGGCACCCCCGACGAGGAACCCTTCACCACGACGCCGCTCGCGGGCTACGACACGACCACGGCGGTGGTCGCCCGCGAGCCGTTCTGCGACGCGATCGACGACCGCCAGGTCGACGCCGTCCTGGGGGCGGTCCCCGCCGCCGTGACCTGGGAGAACGGCGACACGATCGACGTCGGCAGCGGACCCGACGTCGTGCACGAGTTCGGCTGCTCGTACGCCGTGCAGGACGTCGGCGAGGCCCGGGCCTGGGTGTTCGCACCCCCGGTCACCGCCGAGCGGGCGCAGCGGCTCGCCGCGGGCGCCGCCAAGGGGGCGGGCTGCGTCGCAGGCGACGGGCCGCCGTTCGGCAGCCCGACGGTGGCCCTCACCTGCACGGCGAAGGACGGCACCCGGCGCGCGTCGTACCGCGGGCTGTTCGGCGACGCCTGGCTGGTCTGCGAGGTGGCCCTGCCCGCGGGCGCGACCGACGACGTCGTGGACGCCGCGGGACGCTGGTGCGTCGGGGTGCTGCAGGCCACGGCTCCCTGACCGATCGGCCAGTCTTCCGGCAATCCGCTGTGCGGGGCCGAGCGCGCTGGGACGCTGCCGAGGTGCCCTCCGTACGCCTGCTGACGCTTGCCCTCCTCACGACGAGCCTGGGTGTGGCGCTGCCGCCGGCGGCCCAGGCACAGGACGCGAGCCGCCCGGTGCACGGGGACCGGGCGATCGCGCGCCTCGGCGACCGCCTCGACGAGGCGGCCGCGCTCAACGGCTGGACGCCGGCGCAGCTGCGCGCCGTGCTCGCGCACGACGACACCGCGTGGGTCGACCGCGACGGGCGGGTCTTCTACGTCGAGCCGGCCCTGGACACGGCGGGCGCGGCCGCCGACGAGCCCGAGGTGGACAGCGTCGCGCCGTACCCCCTGGGCGACACGTTCACGCTGCACAGCAAGCCGGGGTCGTCGCGCACGATCTTCCTGGACTTCGACGGCGCCACGGTGAGCGGGACCGCGTGGAACGCCACCAACGGCGTGGCCACCACCCCGCAGCCCGCGTGGACCCTGGACGGCGACGCCACGACGTTCAGCGACACCGAGCGCACCGCGGTCCAGGGCGTCTGGCAGCGCGTCGCCGAGGACTACGCACCCTTCGACGTCGACGTCACCACCGAGGACCCGGGCGACGCCGGGATCACCCGCAGCGGCTCCGGCGACACCGTGTACGGCACCCGGGCACTCATCTCCCCCAGCACCGAGGCGCACGACAAGATCTGCCCGTCGGGCTGCGGCGGCGTGGCCTACATCAACGTCTTCGACAACCCCTCCAGCCACAGCTACTACCAGCCGGCGTGGGTCTTCCCCCAGAAGCTCGGCAACTCCACCAAGAGCATCGCCGAGGCGGTGAGCCACGAGGTCGGGCACAACTTCGGGCTCCAGCACGACGGGACGTCGACGCTGGGCTACTACAGCGGTCACGCCAACTGGGCGCCGATCATGGGCGTGGGCTACAGCCGTCCGGTCGTGCAGTGGAGCAAGGGTGAGTACACCGGCGCGAACAACACCGCCCAGGACGACGTCGCCCTCATCGCCGCCAAGGCGCCGTACCGGGCCGACGAGGCCGGCGCCACTGTGGCCACCGCGTCCGCGACCCTCCCGGGGCCGGGGTACGTCACCGACCGCACCGACCTCGACACCTTCGCCCTCGGCACCTGCTCAGGGCCGATCAGCGTCTCGGCCGTGCCGGCGCCGACCAGTCCGAACCTCGACATCCAGCTCGAGCTGCTCGACTCGACCGGCGCCGTCGTCGCCACCGACGACCCCGCGTCCGGCGGCTCGGGCGACATCGCCACCGGGATGAGCGCCGCCATCTCCCAGAGCGTGGCCGGCGGCCTCTACTTCGCGCGCGTCGACGGGGTCGGCGACGGCACCGGGACGACCGGCTACACCGACTACGCCAGCGTCGGCGCCTACACACTGACCGAGACCGGCTGCGTCGCCGGTGCCTCCGCGCCCGGCCAGCCCACCGACCTCAGTGTCACCGCGGGCGCGGACGGGCGGTCCGCGACCGTGTCGTGGGCGGCGCCGGTCGTGGACGGCGGCAGCGCCGTCACGGGCTACACCGTGGGCCGGACGGGCGCGGCCGACGCGACCCAGAACGGGCTCGGCAAGACCTGGACCGGGCTCACCCCCGGGGCGTCGTACACGTTCACGGTCCGGGCCACCAACGCCACCGGGACCGGCGCCGCGGCCGCCCTGCAGCGGACGATGCCGACCCTCCCGGGTACGCCGAGCGGGCTGACCGTCACTCCCGCCGCGAACGGCCAGTCGGCCACCGTGACCTGGACCGCCCCCAGCGACGGCGGCAGCCCGATCACCGGCTACACCGCCGGCCGCAGCGGCACCACCGACCAGGGCGTGACCGGCACCAGCGCCACCTGGACCGGACTCACCCCCGGCGCGACGTACACCTTCACCGTCACGGCCACGAACGGCGTCGGGACCGGCGCGGTGGCCTCGGTGTCCCGGACGATGCCGGTGCCGGCGGCCACGCCCCCGCCGACCTCTCCCCCACCCGCCGCGGCCGCCGCCCCGGGCGCGCCCACTGCTGTGAGCGCGAAGAGCGGCGCGAAGGGCGGGCGGACCACGGCGTCGGTGCGCTGGTCCGCCGGAGCCGACGGTGGCTCGGCGATCACCGGCTACCGCGTCCTGGCCCTGCAGGGCAGCCGCGTGGTGAAGTCCTTCGCCGTCGGGGCGGGGGCGCGCTCGCGCGTGGCCCGGCTCCCGCGCGGTCGCTACGTGTTCGTCGTGGTCGCCGTCAACGCTCTCGGCGAGGGACAGCGCAGCGCGCGGACGAGGATCGTCAGCGCTCGGTGACTCAGTTCTCGGCGGCGCGGTCCTGGCCGCGGCGCCACCGGATGCCCGCCTCGAGGAAGCCGTCGAGGTCGCCGTCGAAGACCGCCGACGGGTTGCCGACCTCGTAGCCGGTGCGCAGGTCCTTGACGATCTGGTACGGGTTGAGCACGTAGTTGCGCATCTGGTCGCCCCAGCTGGCCTGGACGTCGCCCTTGAGCTCCTTCATCTGGGCGGCCTCCTCGGCCTTCTTCAGCGCGAGGAGCTTGGCCTTGAGGATGACCATCGCGCTGGCCTTGTTCTGGAGCTGGCTCTTCTCGTTCTGGCAGCTCACCACCGTGCCGGTCGGGATGTGGGTCAGCCGGACCGCGGAGTCGGTGGTGTTGACCGACTGACCGCCCGGGCCGGACGAGCGGTAGACGTCGACGCGGATGTCCTCGTCGGGGATCTCGATCTCGTCGGTCTGCTCGAGCACCGGGACCACCTCGACGGCGGCGAAGCTGGTCTGCCGACGGCCCTGGTTGTCGAACGGGCTGATCCGCACGAGCCGGTGGGTGCCGGCCTCGACGCTCGACGTCCCGTAGGCGTACGGCGCGTGGATGGCGAACGTCGCCGACTTGAGCCCGGCCTCCTCCGCGTAGGAGGTGTCGAAGACCTCGACCGGGTAGTTGTGCTGCTCGGCCCACCGCGTGTACATCCGCATGAGCATCTCGGCGAAGTCGGCGGCGTCCACGCCCCCGGCGCCGGAGCGGATGGTCACGAGCGCCTCGCGGACGTCGTACTCCCCGGAGAGCAGGGTGCGGACCTCGAGTGCCTCGACGGTCTTGTGGATCCGGGCCAGCTCGACCTCGGCGTCCCGGCAGGGTGGACGCGTCGCCCTCCTCCTGGCCGAGCTCGACCATGATCTCGAGGTCGTCGATCCGGCCGGCCAGGGCGGTGACCCGGTCGACCTCACCCTGGAGGGCCGAGAGCCGCCCGGTGACCCGGGTGGCGTTGTCCTGGTCGTCCCAGAGGTCGGGGGCAGCGACCTGCTCGCCGAGATCCTCGATCTCCCGGCGCATGGCGCCGAGGTCGAGCACCTGCTCGATGGTGCTCATGGTCGCCCGGAGCTGCTTGATCTCGGAGTCGAAGTCGGGTCCTGCCACGAGGGGCAACGTTACTGCGCCTCGTGGCAGGAACCCTGATCGTCAGAAGCTGCAGAGCACCTGCGGGGTGCCGACGGCGCCGAGACCGCCGTTGGTGGCCGCCGCGCTCACGGTGAGCCGGAAGACCCCGGTGGTGTCGATCGTCACCGGGGCGGACTGCGCCAGCGCGAACGTTCCGGAGTACTTCTGGACGCCGTCGGCGGTCACCGCGACCACCGCCGACCCGGTCGAGGGCGAGCTGTCGTCCAGTCCGGCGGTGCCGCGGAAGGCCGTGCAGTCGCGGTTGAGGTTGTAGTCGACCGACGACGACGCCGCCGTCGTGGCGCGCAGCGAGCGCGGGTAGGCGACGCCGTTGATCACGGCGTCCAGCTCGTACATGGACGACGTGGTGGCCGGCGCCAGCGACGTCAGGTCGCGCCAGCCGAACACGGTGACCTTCTCGGTCTTGGCCTGGCCCGCGGCGCGGTGGCCGCCGGCCGGCTTGACGACGCGATAGCGGCGCTCGCGCACGCTGCCGACCTTGTCCTCGAACCGGAACTTCCCGGCCCCGTTGAGCCGGTCGTGGCCGATGGTCTTCCAACCCTTCCGGCCGTCGTACTTGACCTGGAGGTTGACCTGGGCGCCGGGTACGGCGGGCCTGACCTTGCCCTTGATCGTGACCTTGTCGCCGACCAGCGGCGCGGTCTCGTCGACCGACGCCGTGACGGTGAAGACACCGGCCTTGTGGGGCGTTCGGTGGGGCGCGGTGCGTGGGCCGCGGGAGCGGCGCCGGCCGGGGCGAGGGCCGCCGTACCGGCGAGGGAGAGGGCGAGCGCGGCGGCTGCGGTGAGGGTGCGGACGTGCATCGTGGTGCCTTTCGACGAGGTGGTGTGCACCCCGTCCGATGCTCGCGCCGCCGGTTTGGTTCGCGGCGGGTGCGCGGCGGCTCGTCAGGCCTTGCGGCCGAAGACCTGCGCGACGTACCAGCGGCCGTCGTGGCCCTTGCGGGCGCCGATCCCGATCAGCCGGTACGACGGGTTGAGGATGTTGGCGCGGTGGCCCTCGGAGTTCATCCAGCCGTCGTTCACCACGGACTTGCCGTTGGGGTAGCCGTAGGCGACGTTCTCGCCGACGGTGCTGAGCCCGCAGTCCTGCATCACCTTGCCGATGTCCTGGTGGAACATCTGCTCGCGCTGCGCCATCAGCTTCGCCTGCCGGACCGCCGCGTGCTTGAGGCACCTGTTGGCGCGCAGCACCTTGAGGCCGTGGTGCACGCGGTTGGCGTTGGTCGCCGTGAACGCCTGCTGGGCGTACTTGCCGGCCCGGGTCTGGGCGTGGGCGGGCGGCGCACCGGTCCCGACGAGGACGACCGCGGTGAGGAGCAGGACGACGAGTCGACGCATCCCCCGATGCTAGGCGGTCGGCTCAGGCCGCGAAGGGCTTCCACCTGAACGAGACCTTGACGACCCCGTGGTCGCCGGTGCCGGTCTCCCGGTGGTCCTCCGCGTTGAGGTGGTCGTTGTTGATCGACAGCCCGTCGAAGAGCCACAGGCGGCGTCGGCTGTGGTCGTAGAACTGCTCGCTCACCAACACGTGGTCCAGTGACTCGCGCAGGTCCTGGTAGATGTGGGTGTAGTAGACGTCGCGGGTGTCGCGGTACTCCTGCAGTGTCTGCGCGGTGTAGAGCCCGATGTCGGCGCCACCCAGCGACTCGCCGACCAGGTAGTTCGGCTGCTCGGTCAGGATGTTGATGGTGTTGCTGTGCTGGCCGTCGTTCAGGTCGCCGAGCACCAGCACGGGCGTGTCGGTGCCCTTCATCTCCTCGGTGAGCAGCACCCGCAGCGCGGTGGCCTCGGCGGTGCGCCGGATCGTCGAGATGGCCGATCCGAGCGCGTTGCGGTGGTCGCGGTAGAGGTCGGGGTTCGCGTCGTACCAGTCCTCGCCGTTGACCTGCGTGGGCAGCTTGGACTTGAGGTGCGCCACGAAGACGTCGGTGAGCGGCGGGTCGTCGCGCAGGCTCAACCGGAAGTGCAGCACCGGCCGCGAGAACCCGGGGATGTGCACGCTGATCCCCGGCGCCTGCGGGTCGAGGTCGTCCTTGGAGTCGAGCCGGACCGCCTGCGGGAACTTCGAGATCCACTTCGGCGTCCCGCTGAGCAGCCCCTTCCGGACGATCGCGGCGCAGACGATCTTCGAGCCGTCGGCCGGCTCGGCGAGCAGGTCGTAGCGCCCCTCCAGCGCCTCCCGGGCCAGCACCGCCTCCATGGCCTCGGCGTGCCAGAGCTCCTGCAGGCCCACGACGTCCGCGTCGATGGTGTCGAGCATTCGCGCGACCCACGACACCTTCCGCCCGAACTCCTCCTTGGTCCAGGGTTTCTGGTTCGGGTTCATGGCGAGCCCGGGCAGCTGGAAGTTGTAGAGGTTGAACGTGGCGACGCTGAGTCGGTCGTGGTCCATCTCACGACGTTAGGAACCGCGCACCCCCGCGGCAATGACCCGGATGGGGCATGGCCCCACCCGGGTCGGGCGGACCGTCACTTGATGCAGGCCGCTCCCACGCAGGAGGCCATCTGGTTCAACCGGTTGGTCAGCGTCGTGATCGTGGCGGCCGGTGGGTCGTTCGCGCTCGAACCGTCACCCAGGAGGTTCGTGAGCTCGTCGGGGTCGGCGACGAGGTTGTAGTACTCCCGGAACGACACGCCGCCATCGGTGTTGTAGGTCTGGATGTACTTCGCGGTCGGGGTCCGGACCATCCGCCAGGTCGGCACGTTCCCGTTGGCGGAGTCCTTGTAGTACTCCGAGAACATGGTGGTCCGCGTCGACGCCCGCAGCAGCGACTCGCCGTCCAGCACGGGGGCATTGGCGGGCAGGGTCACCCCTGCCGCCTCGAGCATCGTCGGCAGCAGGTCGAGGTACGACACGGTGCGGGCGGTGTTGGTGCCCGCCGTGACGTGTCCGGGCCAACGCAGCCAGAGCGGCACCCGCAGAGAGGGCTCGTAGGGCACGAACTTCGACTGCCGCCCGTGCTCGCCCCACATGAGCCCGTTGTCGGAGGAGAAGATGACCAGGGTGTTGTTGAGCACGCCGAGGTCAGAGAGCAGCTGCATCGTGGCGCCGAACTGGTCGTCGGCGCTCATGATGGCCCGCAGCCCGCTCTCGCAGAACCTCTGGTTCTCCGCCGCGGTGTGGTTCTGGTTGCGGACGTAGGCGGGCTTGTCCGACCGGTCTGATTCCGCGATCCCGGCACACGAGCCCACGTTCGCCGTGGCGTACTTGGTCTCCGGGACGGCGAGCTTGGACACGGTCCCGTCCGGGTTGGTCACGTCGACCTCGTGCGGCGCCTGCGGCGTCTCGTACAGGAGGAACGGCTTGCCGAGACCGACCGCCTGCTGGATGTACGAGCGACCCTGGTTGCCCAGGTACGTGGTGGAGTAACCGGACGCCGTCTTCGACACCCCGTCCACCTTGACCGAGACGTTGTTGTAACCGCCCCACATCACCGTCGAGTGGGTGAAGCAGGGCGGCAGGCTGGACTTGGGCCACGTCGTGAGGAACTTGCCGTCGACGTACGTCGAGTAGCCGGCGTTCTGGAGGTAGCAGCCCATCGAGTGTGCGTAGTCGAAGCTCGGCCCCTGCGACTGCAGCCGCACCCCGTTGTTGTGGGGGTAGCGCCCGGTCATCAGCGACGACCTCGACGGACAGCACGAGGGGTCGGTGACGAAGGTGTTCTTGTAGCGGGTGCCGTCGGCCATCCACTGGCGCAGCTTCGGCATGAACTTCAGGGGGTCGACGCCGTTCGGGATCTGGTCCCTGAGGTCGTCGAGGTTGTAGAAGAAGATGTTCGGTCCCGAGACGGCCGCCTGGGCGGCCGGGGCAGGCGCGAGAACCTGCATGAAGGCGACGGCGCAGACGAGACTCAGCCACGTGCGCATGGGCTGTTCCTTCCCTCGGTTGAGGGGGGATGCCCGGGAACCGTTGCCGCGTCCGCCCCTCGGGGCCAACCGGATGTCCCTACCCCACACGCGCGATGCGTGGGTCACGCACCAGCACTGGGGACCCCTCCACGGCACCAGACATCCGTCATGGACACCATCACCCAGACGGGCCATCCACTCGGACGGGCAATCCACTCGGACGGGCTATTCACTCGTCCACCGCGACGACCGCCGAGCTGACCAGCCCGTCCGGTCGGCTCAGGGAGCCAGCTCGACGACCTTGCCGTCGATCCGGACCCAGACCGCATCGTGCGTGGCGGCGATGGCGACCGGGACATTGCTTTCGTGGTCCAGGCCGGCCAGCGGGGTTCGCCCGGTGACCTCGAACGACTCCGCATCCACGCGCACCAAGTCGTCGGGGTTCAGCGTGGCCACCCACATCGCCCCCGCACCGAGGGTGAGACCACCGAGCATGCTGTCCACCTCGGGTGTCAGCGGGAGCTCCCTGCCGATCTCATCGGGTGCGCCGCCGGCTCCCGTCACGATCTCGAAGACCGTGTTCCCGCGGACGGCGTTGGCGTAGAGAATGCCCCGGGCGTCGATTCCGTCCAGGCGGACCTCGTGGGCCGGCAGCTCGAGCCGCGAGGTCACCGTGCCGGTGGCACCGTCGAACCTCGTGACGACGCCCTTGTCGTCGGACACCCACACGCTGCTCCCGTCGGTGACCAGGCCCTGAGGCGCCTGGTCGGAGGGCTGCCCGCCGAGGTGGATCCTCCGGCGCACGGCGAAGCTGTCCGTGTCCATCAGGAGCAGCTCGCCGGTGCCGTAGCTCGCGATCCACAGCGTGTCCCCGACCACGGCCACGCCGTGGGGCAGGGTGCGGGGGTGGGAGGTGCTGATCCGGGTGACCTCATGGGTGGTGAGGTCGACCCGGGTGAGAACGTCGAGGTCGCCCGCGGCGGTGCTCAGCCAGACCGCCCCGCCGCCCACGGCGGGCCAGCCCCCGACGGCTCCGGGGATGCGGTCGAGGACCTCACCCGACTCGGGATCGAGCTGGTAGAGATCGCCCGCGGGCGCCGTACCGTCATCGGTCAGGCGGCCTCCGGCCATGTCCACCACCCACAGCGAGCCGTCGCCGACGAACGCGGCCCCGGAGCCCGGGATGTCGACAGTCCGGACGACTCGCACGCCCTCGACCGGGCGGACCGGTTCCGGAGCGGATCGGGGATCCCTCGCTGCGAGCGCGGCCGCGGCGGACACCGCGACGGCCACGACCACGGCGGCGCCCACCGCCAGACGGCTGCGGTGTCGGCGACGCACCTCGTCGCCGATGCGGCGCACGCGGTCGGGATCCGGCATGGACCGGGTGTCGACGTCGTCGGCCAGCTCGTTCATCAGGTCCGCGAGGTTCACAGCGGCCTCCCCTCTGGCCCCACGTCGGCGGGCACCGCGTCGTACTGCGGCCCGAGAACCGCAACGAGGGCGGTCCGGGCGCGCGCCAGCCGGCTCTTCACGGTGCCTTCCGCCACGTCGGTCTCTGCGGCGACCTGGGCGATCGACAGCCCGCACATCTCGTAGAGGACCAAGGCTCTCCGATGCTCCGGGGAGAGCAGCTGCAGCGCGGCCCGGAGGTCGAGGGCTCGGTCGCTGACCGACGTGGGATCCGCGGTCACCTCGGGGGCGAAGTAGCGGCGCAGCCTGTCGGAGGCCACCAGCGATCGCCGGTGCTGGCTGATGGCGACCCGCCAGGCAACCGTCCGGACCCAGGCCGCAGGGTCAGAGAGCCTCGAGACCCGACGCCACCGCTGCCACGCCCGGGCGTACGCCTCCTGCAGGACGTCCGCGGCCTGCTCCCGGTCGCCGGTCATCATCGTCAGCTGGCGCAGCAGGTTCAGGCGTGTGCCGATGTAGAACTCGTCGAACGCGGCCTGGTCGCCCATGATCGCCTCCCGCTTGCTACTACCTCTCACGCGCGAGGTGGCGGCTCGGTTCCGTCGGTGGCGGACATTTCTGCAGTCTGCGCTCGTTCGCCGCGAACTGGTATGGCGCAGTCGGGTGGTCTGGAACCGCGGACTTCCCACGAGCGTGATCCCTGCATGACCCGCACCTCCCGATGCCTGGTCGGCGTCGCCGCGGCGCTGGCGCTCGCCAGTTGTGGAATGGGCGGCAGCAGCGCAGGGCACGGCCCGGGCGCCGCTGGCCCATCCGAGGCGACATCCATCAGCGCCCACGTCGTCGCGACCCTCGAGGTCACCTCCCCCAACCAGGCGGTCGTCACGCAGACGGGGCTGTGGCTCCTGGGCGGGCCCAGCGGAGTGATCACCCGGGTCGACCCCGCCACGAACACGATCACCAGCGTGGTGACCCCGCCGTACCCGGTGGGGTTCGGCACGTACGCGCCACCCTTCCTGTGGGTCGCGAGCTTCATGAACGACGTCGTCCTGCAGCTCGACGCCGAGACGGGCGAGGTGCTGCGCACGATCAAGCGCTCTCCCTCCGCTCCGTGGGACGGGCCCGTGGGGCTCGCCTCGACCGGCAGGGACCTGTGGGTGGTCAACCACAACTCCTCGACGCTGGTCCGCATGGACCCCGTCACCGGCGCGGTGGACGGCATCACCAGGCTGCCGGGTCACAAGCCGGCCGGGCCCCTCGTGGCCGCGGGCGCGCTGTGGATCGCGATGACCAAGGGCAACATGGTCGACCGGGTGGACCCGACCACTGGACAGGTCGACGGAGCCCCCATCCACCTGGACAGCGGCGCCTGCGCCGCGTCGTCCGGTGCCGGTGACGACCTGTGGTACACGAGCATCGACGTCGAGGACTTCGGCTGCCACGACGGCACCCGACGGCTCGATCCGCGCACTGGAACGGTCTCGTCCATCGACTACGGCGCCGGACTGTCGACGTTCGCGGACTTCGGGGCCGAGGTGTGGGCCAGCGACCGAGACCACACGCTGTACCGCGTCGACGTCGCGAACGGCACTCTCACCCCCACCTTGAGCCTTCTCGGCGGTGCCGCCTCCAACCGACTCCTGTGGGCGTTCGGCTCGCTGTGGGTGCTGCGCGCGGAGACCAACCAGCTGGTCCGGATCGACGCGTCATCGTCGACGTCAGCCGTCGACGCCGACGATCGCTGAGCCCTCCGCTCCGACCGTGGCGTGCCCGGGCGACCCGGGAACGTCGAGGGGAAGGTCGAGGGGTGCGCTGAGGTGGACGAGGACGCGGTCGGCCTCGACGCGGACGGTGTAGGAGAGGCCCGGGTAGCGCGCGTACGCGCCGACGTCGTGGAGGTAGGCGCCCACAGCTGCCCGGGCCCGGGCGGGCGTCAGCGCGAGAGTCTCGGCGGGGACGCCGCCCTGGTAGACGTCCTCGCCGGTGGCGCCGAGGTCGGCGCCGCGGAGGGCGGCACCGTCGGCGAGGGTGTCGAGGCCCTGGCGCTGGAGGTACGCCGCCGAGGTGTCGACCACGACCGCCACCAGCATCGCGAGGACGACGGCGAACCCGACGATGAGCAGGCTGGACTGGCCGCGCTCGTCGCGGTCGTGGCTACGGGGCGGCACGGGCCACCTCCTGGTACTGACCGACCGGGACCGTGTGCGTGGCGTCGAGGGCGAAGGTCGGCGCCTGGCCGCCGAGCACCTCGGGCAGCAGCGGCAGGTCGACCCGCGAGGCGACGCGCACCGTGATCACCGAGGTGCCCTGGTGGCAGTCGTGGGGGTACGGCGTGCAGGTGACGGTGACCGTGACCGGCGCACCGCGGAGCCCCTGGTCGGCGAGCGCCTGCCGGGCCGCCTGCTCGGCGTGCGCCCGCCCGAGCGCGTCGTTGGGCGCCAGCGCGTAGGCGCGGCCGGCCGCCCGCGCCGCGCTGCTCACGCCGAACGCGCCCTGCTGCACCTCGAAGACGCTGAGCACGATCCACAGCATCGGGACGAGGAGCAGCACCCCGAGCCAGGTCAGCTCGACCAGGGCGCTCCCTCGCTCGCCCCTGCTCACCGCTTGCGCCAATACTGAACTAAATGGTTCACTGTTGCCGTGACCACCATCGCCGTCCTGTGCGCGGCGCTCGGGGACCCGACCCGTGCCGGCCTGGTCGAGCGGCTGGCCCGCGGCCCGGCGAGCCTCTCGGAGCTCGCGGCGCCGTACGACATGACGCTGACGGCGGTGCGCAAGCACGTGGGCGTGCTCGTCGACGCCGGCTGGGTGGAGCGGCGCAAGCAGGGCCGGGTGGTCACCTGCCGGCTCCGGCCGGAGCCGCTGGGAGAGCTCGAGGGTTGGCTCACCGACCGGCGCACGTTCTGGACCTCCGCGCTCGACCGACTCGACACCGCACTCGACACCGCACTCGAAAGGGACGACCGATGACGCTGTCCGACCTGGGCTTCACCCTCGACCGCACGTACGCCGCCAGCCAGGAGCGGGTCTGGGCGCACTTCACCGACCCGGAGCTGATGGCCGGGTGGTTCTGCCCCAACCCCGACCTGCCCACGACCTGCGACCTCGACGTCCAGCCCGGCGGCGAGTGGCGGGTGGTGATGGGCGAGTGGGTCGTGGGCGGGCAGTACGTCGAGGTCGAGCCGCGGTCCCGCCTGGTCTTCACCTTCGACTGGGAGCACGACGACGACCCGCCGACGACCGTGACGGTGGCGATCACGCCGGAGGGTGAGCTGACCCGGCTGGTGCTCGCGCACGAGGAGACGGGCGCGGACGGCGGCCACGAGGAGGGCTGGACGCTGGGACTGACCCGGCTCGACCGGCTGCTGGCCTGACCTCACCGGGGCTCCTCGACCGCGTGCCCGGTGACCGCGAGGTCGATCCCGGGACCCCCGAGCCCGAGCGCCGGGACCCGGGCGCGCACGGTGACCTCGACGCCGTCCGGGGTCTGCCGCGCGGAGACGTCCTGCGCGAACCGGCCGGACACGGCGGCGGCGATCTGCGCGCGGGTCAGCGCGGCCCCGTCCGCCGGTCCCCGGTCGGCGGTGGCGGCGAGCCGGGCGCCCTCGGAGGCCGCCGCGGCCAGGGTGTTGCGGACGAAGAGCACCAGCGCGACCTGCATGATCCCGAGCACCAGCGGCACCAGCACGACCATCACCAGCACCGCGTCGACGACCGCCGCTCCGCGCTCGGTGCGGCGGCCCGCCACTACTTCACGGAGCCCAGGGCGCTGGTCAGCATCGAGCGGAGCTGGCCCTCGGCCACACCCCAGATCACCATCACCAGCCCGGCGGTCATGACCGTGACGAGGACCCAGCCAGGCACGTCGCCGCGCTCGTCACGGACCCGGGGCGCGGTGACCTCGAGCCAGAGCCGGAGCAGTGCGGATTCGAACATCGTGCTTCCTTTCCCGAGACTCGCTCACGGGGTCGTGAGCGAGAGTCCGACGACGCCCGGCCAGAACGCGAACAGGACGGTGACCGGCAGCACCAGGAAGACGACCGGGACCATCATCGCGACCTCCCTCCGGGCGGCGATCTCGATGAGCTCGCGGCGGCCGGCGTCGCGGACGTCGGCGGCCTGGGCGTGCAGGACGTCGGCCAGGGGCGTGCCCCGCTCGACCGCGACCGCGATGCCCTGGGCGAACCGGGCCACCAGCGGCAGCCCGGTCGTGGTGGCCATCCGGTCGAACGCCGACGCGACCGGCTCCCCGGTGCGCACCTCGGCGAGGACGCGCGCGAGGTCGGCAGAGAGCTCGCCGCCGCTGCGGCGTACGACCCGGTCGAGCGCGGCGACCGGGCTCTCGCCGGCGGCCACCGCGAGCGCGAGCAGCTCGGCGACCGTCGGGAACTCGGCCAGGATCCGCCGCTCGCGCTGCTTGACCTGCGAGGTGAGGTGCTGGTCGCGGGCGAGCACGCCGGCCGCGAAGGCGACGAGGCAGAGCAGCACCGCGACGAGCGCGCCGCCGGGGTGGGTCAGCGCGCGCAGGAGGGAGTACGCCGCGGCGAGGGCGAAGGCCACCAGCCCCCAGACGACCTGCTGGACCCGGAACTCCGGCACCGTGGTCGCGAGCCCGGCGCGCTCGAGGCGCCGGCGGACCGAGGCCGCTCCCCCGAGCACCCGCTCGACACCGTCCGCGGCGGCGACCAAGACCGGTCCGAACACGCCGCGGGTGGCCGAGGTGCTGGGTGCGCGGGCGGCCGTGAGCCGCGGCAGGTCGCGGACGTAGGGCAGCACCCGGGTCTCCAGCCGCGGCCGGCGCACGGCAGCGACGCGGGCGGCGACCAGCAGCAGTCCGGCGGCGAGAGTCGCGCCGAGCAGCGCACCCCAGGCGGCGGGGGTCACTGGAGGATCCGCCGTTCGACGGGCAGCCGGCCGATCCGCATCATCAGCCGGTAGGCGACCAGGCAGAGCCCGGCGCCGGTCGCGAGCACGACCGCACCGGCCGGTGAGGCGTAGCGGCGGATCACCTCGGTCTGGAACGACATGAACAGCAGCACCAGCCACGGCGCCGCCACCGCGAGCCGGGCGCCGTTGACCGTCCAGGCCTGGCGCGACTCGAGCTCGCCGCGGGTGCGGACGTCCTCGCGGAGGTAGCCGGAGAGGTTGCGCAGCAGCCGGCCGAGCTCGCCGCCGCCGACCTCGCGGGCGACCCGGAGCCCCTCGACGACCCGGTCGCCGACCGGGTCCGCCAGCCGCGCCTTGAGCCGGTCGAGGCACTCCCCGAACCGCCCAGTGACCTGGTAGTCGAGCGCGAAGGCGTCGAAGGCCGACCGCAACGGCTCGGGGCCGCGCACGCCGAGCGCGGCCAGCGCGTCGGGGAGGCTCATGCCGGCGCGCACCGCGCTGGCGAGGTTGTCGACGGCCTCGGGCCAGACCTCGGCGAGCTCGCGCTGCCGCCGGCGCGCCCGGCCGCTCACGACCGCCACCGGGAGGTAGCCCCCGATGAGCCCGAAGGCGATCGCCACCGGCGGCGTACCGCTGACCACCTGGACGGCGACCGCGCTCACGCTGCCGCAGACGACGCAGAGCACGAGGAAGCCGGTGATCGACACCTCTCCGAGGCCGGCCCGCGCCAGCAGGTCGGCGGTGCGACCGGCGCGGCTCTCGCGCCGCGGCTGGACGGGAACGGAGAACGCCGACCACACCAGCAGCACACCGATGCCGAACCCGAGCCCGACCAGCGCCCCCATCAGCCCTCCAGCGGACCGGTCAGGATGCGGTGCACGTCGATGCCGCGCCGCTCGAACTGCTCGAGCCGCGGCGGCAGCCCGCCGGTGCGGCGCAGCTCGGTGCCGTGCCGGACGAAGACGGGTTCGGTCTCGATCACGTCGTTCTCGACCCGGCCGGGTACGCCGACGACCTCGTTGACGCGGCGTACGCCGTGCTCGTCGATGCCGAGGTGGACCACCAGGTCGACGCTGGCCGCCACCGTCGGCACCACGAACCGGGCCGAGATGTTCTCGCCGGCCAGCAGCGGCAGGGTGCAGCACTTCACCAGGGCCTCGCGCGCGCTGTTGGCGTGGATCGTGCACATCCCCGGCAGCCCGGCGTTGAGCGCCAGCAGCAGGTCGAGGCACTCCTCGGCCCGCACCTCGCCCACGATCACCCGGCTCGGTCGCATCCGGAGCGACTCCTTGACCAGGTCCCTCAGCCGCACCTCACCGGTGCCCTCCAGCCCGCTCTGCCGGGTCTGCAGCGCCACCCAGTCGGGGTGGGTGAAGCGCAGTTCGTAGACCTCCTCGGCACTGACCACCCGCTCGCCGCCGGGGATCGCCGCGGCCAGGCAGTTGAGCATCGTCGTCTTGCCGGCCTGGGTCCCGCCGGCGACGAGGATGTTGAGGCCGGCCCGCACCGACGCCTCGAGGAACGCCGCGGCGCGGGGGCTCAGGCTGCCCAGCTCGACCAGGCTCTCGAGCCGGTGGGCCCGGACGACGAACTTCCTGATGTTGACCGCGCTGAACCCGCGGCTGATGCCCTCGAGCACCACGTGCAGCCGGTGGCCCTCGGGCAGCACGGCGTCCACGAACGGCTGGCTCAGGTCGATCCGCCGCCCCGAGCTCTTGAGCATCCGCTCGACCAGCTCCTGCACCTGCGCGCGGGTCAGCACCAGGTTGGTCAGCTCGTGCCGGCCGTGCCGGGCCACGAAGACCCGGGCCGGGTCGTTGATCCACAGCTCCTCGACGGCCGGGTCGTCGAGGAACGGCTGCAGGGGCCCGAACCCGCTGACCCGCGCCACCAGCTCCCCGACCACCGCCTGTACGTCGGCCACCGGCGCCACCACGCCGGTCAGGCTGCGCTCGTCGTGGTCGCGCACCACCGACTCCGCGATCCGCCGCACCACCCCCGCGTCGGCCTGCGGGTCCACGCCCTCGCGCCGCACCACCTCACGCACGTGCGCGTCGAGCCGCTCGACCAGCGCGTCGTGCGCGGTGTCCTGCGTCGCCGCGTGCGCCGTGGCGTGCGTCGTCGTCATCGAGACCCCAGATTTCCCGAGAAGGAGCCCTGCTGACAGCGACCGTAAACCTCACCTTGGCGACTGGGAAGACGGTGCGGTCAATCTGTGGAGAACGAGTCTGGTGAGGCCCGTGGGACCGAGGGGCGCGAGGCTCAGGTGGCGGGCGGGTTCCACGGGGCGCAGTTCCCGCTGACCGCCTTCGACTTGAAGTAGACCTTGGCGGACTGGGTGATCAGCACGCCGCCCTTGGGCACCTTGAGCGTCGCGTAGGCCACCCACCGGTGCACCTTGCCGTCGGGGTAGCAGGTCCCCGCGTAGGTCGTGCCGGCCGCGGGGCCACCCGTCGTGCTCGAGCCGCCGGCCCAGCCGTCGGCGGTGTCGCGGTCCCGGAACTTGACGGTGATGCGGGTGGAGTCGCACACCGTGTAGTCGGCCGGGAAGATCACGAACCCGCCCGGGTCCTGGAACGGCTTCAGCATCGCGACGGACGGCGTGCAGGTCTCGGCCGCCGCGGCCGCCGGCGCGGCAGCGACGACGACGGGCGCGGTGGCGAACGCGAGGGCGACGGCGCCGAGCAGACTGGTCCTCACAGGCGCTCCTGGGGGTCGGGGTCGTGACAGCCGGCTGCCACGTGCCGTGGAGCGTAGGTGTGCGGCGGCCCGGGACGCAGCCCCGATATGGGCTAAGTGTCAGGCTGACCGGACGGACCGGGTGAGGCCGGACCGTGTCAGGCGGGCGGCAACCGGTCGGGCTCGGCGGCCCGCAGCTCTGGACGGGCGGGCCTACGTCGTACGGACGGAGCCCCCGTCGGCTCCGTCCGCATGACGCCACTGAGCCGCGCGGCGCGGAACAGCGCACAGAGTCGTCTCAGTTGCAGGCGGAACTCTCGGTCTCGTAGGTCTGACGTCCATCAATGCCCACGGGTGTCATGTCTGCGGAGTACCGGTGCCGTGGGTTGGACCGGTTGTTGGGGTGTCCCCGGTGCACGGCGCAGCCACGTGGACTCAGCCGGCAGCGCTCGGCTCCGCGGCCGTGGCGGCCTCCCGCCCGGGGATCCGGCCGGCGTGCTCGTGGTCGAGGGTGAGGTTCTCGCCGGTGCTCGGGTCGAAGAGGTGGATCTTCGACCCGTCGACCCAGATCTCGGCCTCCTCGCCCGCCTTGATCCGGCTGGCGCCGTCCAGCGAGACGACGAGCTGGGTGTGCAACGACTCCCCGTCCAGGTCGCGCTCGAGCTCACGGAGCTGGTTCTCCACCTCGGGGGGTGCCTCGAACGGGATGTAGGCGTAGGTCTCGTTGCCCAGCCACTCCACGACGTCGACCTCGGCAGTGAAGGTCGAGCCGGTGCCGGGGGAGGCGTGCACGGACGCGTCCTCGAAGTGCTCCGGTCGGATGCCGGCCATGAGGAGGCCCTTGTCGGCCGCCACCGCAGCCCGCTCGGGCGGCAGCTGCACGCTGCCGAACGGGAGCTTCACCGAGCTGCCTTCGATGGTCGCGGGCAGGAAGTTCATCGGTGGCGACCCGATGAAGCCGGCGACGAAGAGGTTGCAGGGGTTCTCGTAGAGCTCGCGCGGCGTCGCCAGCTGCTGCAGCAGGCCACGCTTGAGCACCGCGACCCGGTCGCCGAGCGTCATCGCCTCGGTCTGGTCGTGGGTCACGTAGACCGTGGTGATGCCGAGCCTCTTCTGCAGTCGCGTGATCTCGGTGCGCATCTGTCCGCGGAGCTTGGCGTCGAGGTTCGAGAGCGGCTCGTCGAAGAGGAACGCGTCGGCCTCGCGGACGATCGCGCGGCCCATCGCCACGCGCTGCCGCTGACCGCCGGAGAGGTTGCCCGGCTTGCGCTCGAGGTGCTCGTCGAGCTCCAGGGTCTTCGACGCCTCCCGGACCTTGCGGTCGATCTCGGCCTCCTTCTCGTTGGCCAACCGCAGGGGGAACGCGATGTTCTCGTAGACGGTCAGGTGCGGGTACAGCGCGTAGTTCTGGAACACCATCGCGAGGTTGCGGTCCCGCGGCGCGAGGTCGTTGACCAGCTTGTCGCCGATCACCATCTCACCCGAGGTGATGTCCTCGAGGCCCACGATCATCCGCAGCAGCGTGGACTTCCCGCAGCCGGACGGTCCGACGAGGATCATGAACTCGCCGTCCTTCACGTCGATGCTGACGTCGTTCACCGCCAGGAACCCGTCGCCGTACTCCTTGACGATGTTCTTCATGTCGATGGCCGCCATGGGTCACCCCTTCACCGCGCCGGAGGTGAGGCCGGCGACGATCTTTCGCTGGAACAGCAGGACGATGATGATGATCGGGACGGTGACCACCACGGAGGCGGTGGCCAGCTGCCCGTACGGCGGGTTGAACGGGTCCGGCCCGACGAAGTACGACAGCTGGGCCGGCACCGTGCGGGCCCGGGTCGTCGACGTCAGCGAGAGCGCGAGCACGAACTCGTTCCAGGCGAAGAAGAACGTCAGGATCGCCGCGGTGAAGACGCCCGGTGCCGCCAGCGGCACGATCACCTTGCGGAAGGCCTGCCACGAGGTCGCGCCGTCCACCTGGGCGGCTTGCTCCATCTCCCAGGGGATCTCGCGGAAGAACGCCGACAGGGTCCAGATCGCCAGCGGCAGGGTGAACGACATGTACGGGATGATCAGCCCCGGCCAGGTGTTGAACAGGCCGAGTGTCCGCCACAGGTCGAACAGCGGCCCGACGAGGGCCACGACCGGGAACATCGCGATCGCCAGGGCGAGCGAGAGGACCAGCCGCTTGCCCTTGAACTCCAGACGGGCGATCGCGTACGCCGCGAGCGTCGCGAGGATCACGGACAGGAACGTCGAGATCGCGGCGATCCCGAAGGAGTTGATGAGCGAGTCCTTGAAGTCGGAGTCATTGAAGATGTCGCTGTAGTTCTGGGTCGTCCACTCCTTGGGCAGGAACTGCGGGCTGCCCGCGGCCGTCTCGGTCGGCCCCTTGAAGGACAGCGAGATGATCCAGACGACCGGCAGCAGGCACCACACGAGGATGAACAGGAAGCCCACCCACGTGCCGATCTTGGTCCGTGTCGCGCTGCTCATCAGCCCTCACCCCTCGCCTGCGCCAGGTCGACCTTGAAGAGCCTGACGATGAGGAACGCCAGCAGCAGCACCGAGAAGAACAGCAGCACCGAGAGCGCGGACCCGAGACCGAGCTGCATCTGCTCGATCACCTGTCGATAGGTCAGGAACGACGAGGACTCGGTGTCCTGCGCTCCCCTCGTCATCACGTAGATGTTGTCGAAGATGCGGAAGGCGTCGAGCGCCCGGAACAGCACCGCGACCATGATCGCGGCCCGCATGTTCGGGAGGATCACCTTCCAGAGCCGCTGCCACCACGTGGCGCCGTCGACCTGCGCGGCCTCGATCATGTCCTCGGACACCTGGGCCAGCCCCGCGAGCAGGAGCAGCGCCATGAACGGCGTCGTCTTCCAGATCTCGGAGATCATGATCGCGAACATCGCCGGCCAGTGGCTGCCGAACCAGTTGGTGTCCGCCTCGAGCCACGGCAGCCACGAGAACCACGAGTTCACCCAGCCGTTGTTGAGGCTGAAGGCGAACTGCCAGGCGTAGGCCGAGACGACGGTGATGATGCCGTAGGGGATCAGGATCGACGTGCGGATGGCCCCCCGCGCGAACACGATGCGGTGCATCACCATCGCGAACGCGAAGCCGATCACGAGCTCCACCGAGACCGTCACCACCATGATCAGCACGGTGTTCAACGTGTCCTGCCAGAAGAGCTGGTCGGTGAGCACCGTCCCGTAGTTGCTGAGACCGATGAACTCCTTGTCGTCCGGCGACGTGAGCCGGTAGCGGAACAGGGAGAGGTACAGGGCCTGGATCATGGGCCACGCCGTGACGGCGAGCATCACGATCACGGCGGGCGCCACCAGGCGTTGGCCGAGCCGGTTCTCGGCCCGCGAGCGGTCGCTCCGCTTCTTGCGGGTCGTCGTCCCGCTGGCTTTCGTCCCCGCGGTGGCGGTCACGGCGCTCACAGCAGCCTCCGTCCGTGGAGCACGTCCTCGATGAACTGCTGGGAGTCCGCCGGTGTCTGGTCACTGACCGCGTCCGGCGGGTGCCACGTGCTCAGGAGTGCGCCGGAGATGTCGCTCCAGTACGGCGAGACCGTGCGTGGTGCCGCCACTTCCAGGCTCGCCTGGAACAGGTCGAGGAGCTCCGGCGGGTAGATCTCGGCCAGTGCGGGGTAGTCGTAGCCTTCAGCGCTGGCCGGCATGTTGCCGGTCATCTCGGCGTTCACGCCCTGGTTCTTGGGCGAGGTGATGCACTCGATCGCCGCCATCGCCTCGTCCTTGTGGTTCGAGAACTCGCTGACGCCGACGCCGATGCCGCCGTACGGCGGGCGGGCGGGCTGGCCCTGCGTGGACTGCGGGTACATGGTGAAGCCGAGGTCGTCCTTCACCTCGGGCTGGGTCTTGTCGTAGTTGGTCCAGATGTAGGTCCAGTTGACCATGAACGCGCCCTGGTCCGACCCGAACGTGCCACCGGCGGTGCCCTCGTTGGAGACGGACAGGTCGGCCGGGGCGGCGGGCGAGCCGGCGAGCTCCTCGATGATCTTCGCCGCGGTCTCGCCGGCGGGAGAGTCGATCTCGAGAGTGGCGTCGATGCCCTTCTCCGTGTCCGTCGCGATCTCACCGCCGGCGCCGGCGATCAGCGCGTTGATCCACACCGAGTAGCCCTCGTACTTGTTCGCCTGCACGGCGACCTTGCCGCCGTTGTCCGCGGCGGCCTGGATGATCTGGTCCCACGTCACCGGCTGGCTCACGTCGAGACCGGCGGCCTGCACGAAGGACTTGCGGTACCAGAGCACCTGCGTGTTGGACCAGAACGGCGCGACGACCAGCTGACCGTCCCAGGTCGCGGCATCCACCGCCCCCTGGAAGGACTGCTGCTCCAGCCGGCCCTGGAGGTCGTCAGGGATCGCGGCCAGGAACCCGGCGTTCGAGAACTCGGCCGTGTACGGCGGGTCGATGCTCATGATGTCGATCTCGGGGTCCTCCGCCGCCAGCCGCCGGGCGAGCTGGACGCGCTGCTCGCTGGCGCTCTGCGGCAGGACCTGCACCTTGATCGTGTAGTCGTCGGTGCTGCAGTTCTCGGCGACCTTGGCCTGGCCACCGTTGTCGGGGTTGATGTACCAGTTCAGGGTGTCGCTGCTGCTCGCGTCGGCCGAACAGCCGACGAGCAGCCCGGAGGCCGTCATCACCATCGCGACGGCGGCGATGCCTCGTTGCCTGGAATCCATCCGCCCTCCTCGTCCGTGGTGGCAGTGGTTTCCCCGTGTCGAAACTTATGCACGATCGGCGGTCCGACGACCTCACCTCATTCGGGTGAGGAAATCGTCCGACGTACATTTCCTCGACCTCCGAGCGCTCACTGCAGGGTGAACGGGCCGGGGCCTTCGGTCCACTCCGTCCCGGTCTCCTCGGAGAAAGCGTCGACAGCCTCGCGGATGGTCTCGAAGAAGTGGCTCGGGTCGAGGGTGTCACTGAGGGCGTAGTGCTCGATCTTCTGCCGCACGGGGGTCTTGAGCTCGGCGAACACCAGGCTGGTCCCGGCGGCCTCCAGCTCGCGGTCGAGCTCCTCGAGGACGTCGGCCGCGGTGGTGTCCACATCGGTGATCGGCTCGGCGGCCACGACGATCCACCGCGGGTGGGGCTCGGTTCTGGCCAGCCGGCGGACCTGGTCGCGGAAGGTCCGTGCGTTCGCGTAGAAGAGCGGCGCGTCGAACCGGTAGATGACCAGCCCGGGCAGGTGGTGCGTGGTGGGGGTGAACCGGGAGTCGTGGTAGCCGGCCATGCCCGAGACCCGCCCCAGCACCGCGTCGTGCGGCCGCCAGGCCCGCCGGAACACGTTGAGGATCGAGAGTCCGACCGCGATCCCGATGCCGGGCAGCACGCCGAGGAAGGCCACCCCGAGGAAGGCGGCCAGGGCCAGTCGGAAGTCCGACCTCCGTTGTCGCCGCAACCGACGTAGCCCCCCGATGTCGGCCAAGGACATCGAGGCGGCGATGACGACGGCGGCGAGGGCCGGTTGGGGCAGGTTCCGCAGCAGCCCCGGCGCGACGACCAGCAGGACCAGGATGGCCACGGCGCCCACCAGCCCCGTCACCTGGGTCTTGGCGCCGTTCTGCGCGGCCACCGCCGTGCGGGAGCCGCTGGTGCTGATCGGGAACCCCTGGAAGAGGCCCGCGGCGATGTTCGCTGCGCCCACGCCCACCATCTCGCGGTCGCCGTCGATCTCGGCGCCAGCACGGGCGGCGAACACCGACGCCGTGGAGATCGTGTCGGTCAGCGACACCAGCGCGATCCCCGCTGCGCCGGCGAGCAGCAGCGACACGTCGTCGAGCGCGACGGAGGGCACCGTGAACGGCGGCAGGCCCTCCGGCATCGGTCCGACCACCCTGACGCCACGGTCCTGCAGGTCGAACAGGGTCACGGCGGCGATCGCGAGCACCACGGCGACGAGGACCCCCGGAACGCGAGGGAGGGCGCGCTGGCAGATCAGGATGAGAGCCAGGCTCGCCACACCGACCCCCAGCGCCGCCGCCACCGTCTCTCCGTCGGCGAGGCCACGCACGAACGCGGCGGTCTCGTCGCGGAGCCCCTCGGCGTCGATCGAGAAGCCGAACAGCTTGGGCAGCTGGCTGACGACGATCGTCAGCGCCAGGCCGTTCATGTACCCGATCTGGGTCGGCTTGGACAGGAGCTCGGCCACGAACCCGAGCTTGAAGAGCCCCGCGAGGACAGTGATCGCGCCGACCATCAGCGCCAGCACCGACGCGTAGGCCACGGCGCGGTCGGGATCCCCCTCGGCTACGGTCAGCGGGATGACGGTCGCCGCGATCATCGGCCCCAGCGCGGAGTCGGGCCCGAGCACGAGCACTCGCGACGGCCCGAAGACCGCATAGCCGACCAGGCACAGGATGGTCGTGTACAGCCCCGTGATCGGCGGCAGACCGGCCAGCTCGGCGTACGCCATGCCCTGCGGCACGAGCAGCGCCGTGAGGACCAGTCCGGCCACGAGGTCCTGGCGCAGCCACCTGCGCTGGTAGGTCAGCAGGGTGTGGACACCCGGCGCCGCGCGTGCGATCACCGGGTCCCTGCGCGCGGAGTCGGGCATGGGCCACATCGTCCTCCAGGTCTCAGCCGTCGGGCGACCACCGGAACGAGCAGGCCGTGCCGGCAGGCGGTGAGGACCCCGCCCCCCGAGACCGAGGACACTGACCGCGGCGAGCCGCATCCTCATCTGCCGAGCACAGGAGCGATCGGCGCTGCGCGGGACCCGCCGGCTCAGGCGGAGCCGCGGACCGCGATGCAGTCGATCTCGACCCGCGCACCGAGGGGCAACGCCGCCACCTGGACGCAGGTGCGGGCCGGCCGGTCGGGGAAGAGCTCGACGTAGGCGGCGTTCATGGCCGCGTAGTCGGCCATGTCGGCGAGGTACACGTTCGTGCGGGCGACGTCCGAGATGGTCGCCCCGGCCGCCGAGAGCACCCGCTCGAGGTTGGCGACGACCTGGCGGGTCATCGCACCGACGTCGGAGTCGAGGAGCGTCCCGTCCGGGAGCAGCGGCACCTGGCCGGAGCAGTAGATGACGTCGCCCACGCGCGCGGCGTGGCTGAGCACGGGCACCGACTCGAGGTCGGGGGCGTCGATGTGGTCCATCGTTGGATCCTCCTCGCCCCGCCCTCGACGAGCCAGCGCAAGGACGGTCAAGCCGACCCGGGCACGACGGGGCAGGATCGAGGGGTGGACGACCGACCTCTGTCAGGACAGGTGGCGCTCGTCAGCGGCGCGTCGCGGGGGCTCGGGAGGGCGACGGCGGTCGAGCTGGCCGCGGCCGGGGCGTACGTCGTGGGCACGGGGCGCAGCACCCGCGAGCGCACGACCCAGACGTCCGTCGACGACCTGACGCTGGAGGGCACGCTCGACGCCGTACGCGCGGCCGGCGGGGACGGTGAGTGGCACGAGTGCGACCACACCGAGCCCGCGCAGGTCGAGGCCCTGCTCCGCGACGTGCTGGAGCAGCACGGTCATGTGGACGTGCTGGTCAACAACGCGTGGGGCGGCCACGACCACCACGAGGACCCGGGCGGCGAGGAGGTCTGGGACGAGCCGATGGAGCAGTTCCGGGCGATGCTGCTGGCCGGGGCGTACAGCGACTTCGTGACCTCGATGCTCGCGCTCCGGCTCGACATGGGCCCGAGGGAGAAGGGGCTGATCCTCACGACGACGTGGCACACGCCGGAGCCACCGGCGTGGGTGCCGTACGAGTCGAGCAAGGCCGCCAAGAACCGGCTGGTCTACGCGCTCGGCTACCACCTCCAGGACCGGGGCGTGCCGGTGATCGCCGTGGCGCCCGGCTGGATGCGCACCGAGCTGATGATGACCCACCACACCGAGAAGGAGCTGGCGGGCAGGACCGAGACCCCGCACCTCGCGGCGAAGGTGATGACCGCCATCGCCGCCGACCCCGAGGCGATGCGGCTCACGGGCCAGGTGGTCGACGTCGGCGAGCTGGCCGAGCACTACGGGATCGACGACCTCGACGGCACCCGGCCCCACGGGAACGCCGGCCGCTTCCGGCCCAGCCCGGTCCCGCCGCCCAAACCGGCGCGCTGACGCACGACCTGCATCCGGGCCATTTGCACCCCCTTCTCGGCACGGGGAGCCGACGATCCGGTGCACACGACCGCCGACCTGCCGGCGGCCGTCCCAGACTGCACCGGTTCGCCCCTCCAGGCGCCGGCGAACCTGCACTGTCGTGCTGGCCTGCTAGCTAGGGCATGTCTCCCAAGTCCCGGCGGCCCCGGACGCCGCCCCGATCACGCGCTGGCATCCACCCCCACTTGAGAGACATGCCCTAGCGCCGAGGCAGCAGGATCGACAGGTGCTCGGGCGTGTCCCCGGTCAGCCGGCCGCCGAGCGCGGTCACCACCGCGCGGGCCTGGGTGACCGCGACGTCGGCGTGCGGCTCGGTGAGGTCGCGGACGTCCTCGCACGACACCTCGATCGAGAGGTGACCGTCGGGGTCGGCGTCGAAGACCAGCCGCACCGACCCCTTGCCGCGCCGCAGCACGTCGGCGAGCAGCAGGTCGAGGATGTGCTCGACCGGGCCGGGGGTGTACGTCGTGTCGATGCTGCCCTCGACCGCCGCGGTCAGCGCGCGGTCCTGCTCGGCCAGCGCGTCCGCCCAGGTCTGGGCGCACTGGGTGGCCAGGTCGCGCAGCGGGATCTCGGCGCCGGCGACCAGCGCGCCGCGCCGGGCCAGCGCGACCAGGTCGCCGGCCACCGCGTCCATCGCCTCGATCCGGCCCGACCGAGCGGACCGCCGACTCCCGCGCGTCGGGCGGTACGTCGTCGCGCGCGGCCAGGTCCTCCAGCTCGAGCCGGAGACCGGTGAGCGGGGTGCGCAGCACGTGCGAGGCGTGCTCGGCGAAGGCCTGCTCCGAGGTGAGCCGCTCCTGGAGCTGGCCGGCCGAGGTGAGCAGGGCCTGGCTGATCGCCTTCGCCTCCGGGATCTGGGTCCGCGGCAGGTCGAGGTCGAAGCGCCCGCGGCCGAGCTGCCCGGCCGCCCCGGCGAGCTGCCGGAACGGCTGCGACAGCACCCGGGCCATCACGTAGCCGACCAGCGCGGCCAGCAGGCCGATGAGCAGCACCAGGAAGCCCAGCGAGCTCGAGGTCGTTGGCGGCCAGCTCGTCGACCACCGACGCCCGACTGGCGTCAGCGTGAGCGTGCCGCCGTCGCCGCGTCGACCGTGGTCTCGATCGCGTCGTCGCCGTCGACGAACGCCGTGCCCTCGACGACGACCGGCTCGCTGCCGTCGCCGGCGTCGAAGGTCAGCTGGTCGGAGTCGTCGACCCGCCCGGACAGGAACCCGCGGTCGACCGGCCGGCCGAGCTGCCTGCCGCTGCTCGATGAGCAGCGCGAGGGTCGATGGCCTCGGCCGCGCAGCTCACGGCTCTCGTGGGTGCGCAGCAGCGTCGTGCGCGGTGTAGCGAGCGCACGCCGAGCGCGCCGAGGACGAGCACCAGGCTCAGGACGACGAAGGACGCCGTCAGCCGCGGCCGCACAGGTGACACCCGCCGTCGTCAGTCGGACGGGCTGCCCTCGAGGCGGAACCCGACGCCGCGCACGGCCACGACCTTCTCCTGGACCCCGACGCTCTCGAGCTTCTGCCGGAGCCGGCCGATCGTGACGTCGAGGGTCTTGGTCGAGCCGTACCAGTTCTCGTCCCACACGTCGGCCATCAGCCGGGTGCGGGAGACGACCTTGTCCTTGTTGGCGACCAGGACGTTGAGGACCTCGAACTCCTTGCCGGTCAGCGGCACCTCGTCGTCGCCGGAGAACACCCGCCGGGCGGCCACGTCGATGCGGAGGCCGCCCTCGGCGCCGTTGTCGGCGGCCGCGGCGGCTGTTGTTGGTACGCCGCAGCAGGGCGCGCACCCGCGCCTGGAGCTCGGCCAGGCCGAACGGCTTGGCCATGTAGTCGTCGGCGCCGTAGTCGAGACCGACCACCCGGTCGAGCTCGCCGGCCCGCGCGGTGACGATCATGATCGCGCCGTCGTAGCCGGTGTCGCGGGCCTTGCGGCACACCTCGAGGCCGTCCATGTCGGGCAGCCCGAGGTCGAGGATGACCACGTCGGCGTGGCGCGCAGAGACGTCGTCGAGCGCCTTCTGGCCGGAGTCGACCCAGTGCACGTCGTACCCCTCGCGCTCGAGGGTGCGCACGAGCGGGAAGGCGATGTCCTCCTCGTCCTCGACGACGAGGACTCTCTGCGGCATGTCGCGATGATAGGACGGATCAGCGCGATGCGGCGTGCCGCAACGCCCCGAACCGAGACCGCCGGCTCAGCCGACCGGCAGGCCGGTCCCGGGTCCGGGCCGGGCCGCCTTGGCGGCCGGGGCCCGGCGCCAGTTGGCGACAGGCCAGGGCGAGCGCCGCGGCAGCGGCCAGGACGAGCAGCACCCAGCCGCCGTCCATCACGAACGGGTAGCCGATCCAGGGCACGCCCACCGAGACCCGCGCGTACGTCGGTGTCGGTCAGCGGGAGCGTCCAGGGGTCGGTGCGCCCGGCGGTGTCGGCCCGGGTGGTCGCCACGCCGTCGTCGATGCGCCGACGATCCGGCGGATCGACCCGCTCGTCGGAGTCGCCGTCGGGCCGGGCGGAACGTGATCACGTCGCCGACCCGGAGGTCGGACGGCGGCACCTCGCGGGCGAGCACGACCGAGCCGCGGGCCAACGAGCCGTCCATCGACCGGTCGGTGACGACGTAGCGGTCGAGGCCGAGCACCGCCGGGCAGCAGCACCAGCAGCACCACGGGCGCAAGGACCAGCAGACCGAGCGCGAGCCGCCGCCACTCGCCGCGGGTCGACCGGTGCGGAACCGGTGCGATCTCCATGACCTGCACCCCCCTGCAGTGACGGGCCGTCCCGAGCGGCCCGTCGTCGCCACGCTAGGGGCGACGGTGTCCAGCCGGGTCCACGCCGCGTCCACCGTTGCGCCAACGTTGGGTAACACCTGTCCGGAGCCGGATCGGGCCGGTCCCGGGCTCACGCGAACAGGTCGCCGTACTCCTCGACGCGCGCCAGCACCTGGTCGAAGCGGAACTGCTCGAGCGCGTCGGGGTCCTCCGCGCCCGCCTCGACCTCGTCCCAGCCGAGCGGCGTGGCGACGTACGGCTTCTCCTTCCCGCGCAGCGAGTACGGCGAGATGGTGGTCTTGGAGCCGGAGTTCTGCGACCAGTCGAGGAAGACCTTGCCCGGACCGGCGGGCCTTGGTCATGGTCGCGGTGACCAGCTTGGGGTGCGCCTTCTCGAGCGCCTCGGCCACCTCCTTGGCCAGGGCGGTCGACTCGTCGCGACGGCAGCCGCTTCGGGAGGTCGGCGTAGAGGTGCAGCCCCTTGCTGCCGCTGGTCACCGGCTTGGCGGTCAGGTCGCGCTCCTCCAGGGCGTCGGAGACGAGCAGCGCCACCTGGCAGCACTCGTGCAGCCCGGCCGGCTCGCCGGGGTCGAGGTCGATGACGAGCCGGTCGGCGTTGCGCGGGCGGCCGTTGCGGCCGACCGTCCACTGGTGCACGTGCAGCTCG
This sequence comes from uncultured Actinomycetota bacterium, assembly GCA_963791175.1. Classification (GTDB taxonomy): domain Bacteria; phylum Actinomycetota; class Actinomycetes; order Propionibacteriales; family Nocardioidaceae; genus Nocardioides. The sequence continues at coordinate 541,140 of CAWBRC010000001.1, read as the reverse complement.
AGTGCGGCCAGGTTGACCAGCCAGGTGAGCGTGGCCAGGTCGTCGACGATCGGGAAGGTGAGGGTGCCGTCCTCCTTGGACGCCGTGCGCGAGCCGGTGGTCGGCACCGTCACGGTGTGCACCCAGGACGGCGTACCGCCCGGGATGTTCTTCTCGAAGAAGCTCATGTCCTCGACGCCGTGCGGCCAGCGGATCCGGGTGACCGCCCGGTCCTTGAGGTGCGGCAGCAGCACCGGCGCGATCTGGGCGTAGTAGTTGAGCACCTCGCCCTTGGTGGTGCCGGTGCGCGGGTAGAGGACCTTGCCGAGGTTGCTGATCTTGAGGGTGCGGCCCTCGACGTCGACGAAGACCTCCTCCTTCTCGAGCCTCCCTGCTTCGCGCACCGCTACCGCCCCACCGCGATGACCGGGACCCGCTCGGGGTCGAGGACCCGCATCAGCTTGTCCATGAACGCGGCCCGGCGCGCTCACGCAGCCGGCCGTGGCGCCGGAGCCGTTGACGTGCAGGAAGATGCCGGCGCCGCGGTGCCGGACCTGGCGGACGTTGAAGTCGGTGACGACCGAGATGCGGTACTGGTGGCGGAAGTCGGTCAGCCGCTCGGAGCTGTCCGGGTCGCTGCGTGGGCAGCCACCACCGGAAGCCGCCCTCGGCCTGGTTGCGGTAGCGGTTGTAGTAGACCGACTCGTTGTCCTGCACCCAGAAGTCGCCGCGCCGCGACCTCGCGGTAGCGCAGCCGCCACGCCGGTCGTCGCCGGCGTCCGATGCCGAACGCCCACGGCAGCGCGTAGGTGCCCAGCGGCGTGGTGCCGGTGCCCTGCTTGCGCTGGGTGCCGCGCACCAGCCCGCCGTACCCGATCCGGCCGTCGTCGGCGTCGAACCGCGCCTGCCAGCCGGTGTCGGTGAGCTTCCAGAACGTCACCCGCGCGCGGTAGCCGTCGGTGTGGTTGACGGTGACCACCTGCTCGGTGCCCGGGCGCAGCTGCACGGTCACGCCGTCGAGGGTGACCGGGGCCGCCGCCGGTCCGGCGGACAGGGCGGCGGCGACCAGGAGCTCGGCGATCACGGGGTCTCCAGCAGGTCGGTGGGCGTGAGGTCGTTGCGGACGCCGCGGTACGACGGCTGGCGCAGCCGGGTCGTAGCCGACACCGTGCGTCTCGACGTCGACGACCAGGACCGGCTCGACCCAGAACGTGCCCGCGCGCGTCGACCGCCGGGACCTCGTCGTCGAACGGGCTGTCCGCCCGGGCGATGCGGGGTGACGAGCTCGGGTCAGCGCCCGGCTGGCGGCGCCGCCGATCCCGCTGCCGACCCGGCCGCGGTAGACCAGCCCCTCCTCGGTGAGCTCGCCGACCAGCAGCGCGGCCAGCCGGTCGGCGGTGCCCTCCTGCGGGCGCCAGCCGCCCACGACGTACGAGCGGCGGTGGCGGTGGGCGAACTTCAGCCAGTTCCTGGTGCGCTCGCCGAAGACGTAGCGCGAGGTGAGCCGCTTGCTGACGATGCCCTCCAGCCCCTGCTGCAGGGTGGCCTCGTAGAGCATCGGGCCGTCGTCGTAGGCGTCCGGGCACCTGCCAGGTCGAGTGCTCGAGCCCGAGGCCGCGCAGGATCTTGCGCCGCTCCCCCAGCGGCTGCGTCGGCGACGTCCTTGCCGTCGACGCGCATCACGTCGAAGACCATGTACGTCGCCGGCAGCCGGTCGGCCAGCCGGGCCGCGGTCGCGGCGTTGCGCACGTGCATCCGGTCCTGGAGCACCCGGAAGTCGGGCAGCCCGCGCTCGTTGAGCGCGATCACCTCGCCGTCGACGAGCAGGTCGCGGTCGCCGAGCGGGCTGCGGTTGAGCTCGGGCCAGGCCACGGTGACCGGGTTCTCGTTGCGGCTGAGCAGCCGGGTCGTGCCGCTGCGGGTGGTGTCGGCCAGCACCCGCACGCCGTCCCACTTCACCTCGTGCGACCAGCCCGGCTCGGTCGGCACGTGGGTACCGGTCGTGGCGAGCATCGGGCGCATGGCGCCATCCTTGCCGATCGGGTTGACCGATGGATTCTCGCCGTCCCACCGGTCACACTGGTCGCACCCCGGGCAGGGGGGACCCGGGACAGAGGAGGAGTGACGGATGCGCGCGATCTGGAAGGGTGCGGTCTCGTTCGGGCTGGTCAGCGTGCCCGTGAAGCTGTACGCCGCGACCGAGTCGCACGACGTCTCGTTCCGCCAGGTGCACGCCAAGGACGGCGGCCGGATCAAGTACCAGCGGGTCTGCTCGATCGACGGCGAGGAGATCGCCTACGCCGACATCGCCAAGGGCTACGAGACCGAGGACGGCGAGATGGTCATCCTCACCGACGAGGACATGGAGCGAGCTGCCCTCGACGTCCTCGCGCGAGATCGCGGTCGAGAAGTTCGTGCCCAGCCGAGCAGATCGACCCGATGCTGCTCGAGAAGTCCTACTACCTCGAGCCGGAGAAGTCGGGCGCCAAGCCCTACGGCCTGCTCCGCCAGGCCCTGCTCGACGCCGACCGGATGGCCGTGGTCACCGTGGCGCTGCGCCAGCGCACCACGATCGCGGTGCTGCGGGTCAAGGACGACGTGATCGTGCTCCAGACGATGATGTGGCCCGACGAGGTCCGCACCCCCGACTTCTCCGTCGAGATCGGCGAGGTCAAGGACGCCGAGGTCAAGATGGCGCACATGCTGGTCGAGACCCTGGCCGGCGACTTCGACGCCTAGGAGTTCGAGGACGACTACGCCGAGGCCGTCGAGACCCTGGTCAAGACCAAGATCGAGGGCGGCGAGATCAAGCGCACCCCGACCTCGACCAAGACCTCCGGCGAGGTGGTCGACCTGCTCGCGGCGCTCCAGCGCTCGGTCGACGCGGCCAAGAAGGGGCGCGGCGAGACCGGCTCGGAGATCTTCGACGACCTCGAGGACGAGGACGACGAAGCCGGCCAGGAAGACCGCGGCGAAGAAGACCAGCGCCAAGAAGACGACCACGAAGAAGGCCGCGGCCAAGAAGGCGACGACCAAGAAGGCCGCCGCGAAGAAGACGGCCACCAAGAAGACTGCGGCCAAGAAGACCACCACCCGGAAGACCGCCGCGCGCAAGGCGAGCTGAGGTCAGAGCCCCGGTTCGTTGGGCCGCACGACGACCTCGAGGCTGAGCGCGCAGGCGACGACCAGCGTGCGCAGCGGCTCGTGCAGTGGCGGGTTGATCCGGACGACGTAGTCGTCGGGCCGCGGGAATCCGGCTCAGGTCCAGGCCGAGACCAGTCCCGGGTGATGGTGGCGACCGCGTTGCCGGGCTGTCGACGATCCGCAGGTCCCAGCCGATCCAGTTGTCGGACCTGGAGCTCGCCGAGGAACGGTGCCGGTTGGGGACAGGAAGGCGAGTACGTCGTGCGTCGCCGCGCACGGATCTGCTGCACGATCCGGCCGGCGTCGCTCGCCCGTCGCTGTCGCGCACCTCGACCGAGTCCTGGCGGACGCCGATCGGGATCGGATCAGGGTCAGCACGGCCGGTCCGCGTCGTCGACGAGCTCGACGATGTCGTTGACTGGTGTGGTCGCGGACGCACCGAGCGCCGACCCGAGCCGGGCCGGTCCGGCAGCAGCGCGGCGCGGCGCAGCATGCCGGTCCGTGGTGCCGTCGGGACGGTGCACGGAGCGGTCGGACCAGCGGCGGCCGCAGGTCGGTGAACCGCTCGACCACGAGCACGTCCTCGTCGAGCAGCGCCCGGCGCACTCCGGGCGGGCTGGGGCTCAGCAGGTCGGCCGGCTCGTCGAGCGCGTTCTCGTCGCCGTCGCGGACGTACGGCGTCCACCGGTTCCCGTCGAAGAAGCGCAGCTCGTGGCGGCCGTAGGGGTCCTGGCGCCACCCCTCCGTCACGCCCAGCCACTGCAGCTCGGTCACCCCGCGAGGGTAGGCCGCGAAACGGCCCGGGCTCGGCAAATCGGGTGAAGTCGGCCGACCGGTCAGCCGCGGCAGAGGCGGATCGCGGCGGCGATCTCGGCGGCCACCGCCTCGGCCAGCGCGTCGCCGGTGTCGCCGTCCGGCTCGGGCACGACGTGGTGCGCGATGCCCTGGGCCAGCAGGTCGACGGCCCGGACCCGCATGCCGCGGGCCTGCTCGTCGGCGTGGGCGGTGTCGCCGTGCACGATGACGCTGGCGCCCTCCGGAGGCAGCGGCATCAGCCACGCCTTCTCGGCGACGATGACCCGCTGGGCCGGCAGCAGCGCGAGCGCCCCGCCGCCGCAGCCCTGGCCCAGCACCACCGAGACCGTCGGCACGGTCATCGTCGACCAGCCCGGCCAGGCACCGGGCGATCTCGCCGGCGATCGCACCCTCCTCGGCCCGGCGCGACAGCTCGGCGCCCGGGGTGTCGATCACGGTGACCAGCGGGAGCCGCATCTCGTTGGCCAGCCGCATCGCCCGGCGGGCGGTGCGCAGGGCGCCGGGTCCCATCGGCTTCGCCGCGCCCTGCCTGCTGCGGTCCTGCCCGACGACCAGGCACGGCTCGCCGTCGAGCCGGGCCAGCACGACCAGCACGGTCGCGTCCCGCTCGCCCTTCTCGGTGCCCGAGAGCGGCAGCAGCACCTCGGTGCCGCTGCCGCAGCACGTCGCGTACACCGATCCGCTCCTCCCTGCGCGTCTCCTCGATCGCCGCCCAGGCGTCGCGGTCCGGGTCGGGCGCGCCGGTACGCCGCGCCAGCCGCGGCTCCGACGGCGGGTCGACCAGCACCGCGAGCACCGCGTCGACCAGCGCGGGCAGCTCCTCGGCCGTGGCCACCCCGTCGATCACGCCGTGCAGCGAGAGGTTCTCGGCCGTCTGGACCCCCTCGGGGAACGGCTCGCCGTTGAGGGCCTCGAACACCTTCGGCCCGAGGAACCCGATCAGTGCCCCGGGCTCCCCCACCGTCACGTGCGCGAGCGAGCCCCAGGAGGCGTAGACCCCGCCGGTGGTCGGGTGCCGCAGGTAGGCGAGGTACGGCAGCCCGGCGGCCTGGTGCTCCATCAGCGCCCGCGAGATCTCGACCATCTGCACGAACGCCGGCGTGCCCTCCTGCATCCGGGTGCCGCCGCTGGCCGTGGTGGCCAGCACCGGGAGCCGCTCCGCGGTCGCGCGGCGTACGGCGGCGGTGATCCGGCGCGCCGCGGCCAGGCCGATCGAGCCGGCCAGGAAACGGAACTCGTTGGCCACCACCGCCACCGGCCGGCCGTGCACCAGCCCGCGCCCGGTCAGCACCGACTCGTCGGTGCCGGCCCTCTCCCGCGCCGCCTCGAGCGCCGCGCGGTAGTCGGCGGCGCGTCGGAGATGTCGATCGGCTCGTCCCAGGACTCGAACGAGCCCTCGTCCAGCACGAGGTCGAGCAGCTCCTGCGCGGTCCAGCGGTGGGTCACCGCGGCGGCCCCGGGTCGGACGCCGAGCCTCGGGCGGCCCGCGAGTCCGGGACCCGCCGGTCGAGCCGGTGGAAGGCGGCGTCGCTGAGCCGCGGTGCGACCAGGTTGAACCACTCGCCCAGTCGGCCCGGCACGGTGCCGGTCGTCAGGGGACGGTCCTCCAGGGCCCGCACCACCTTGGCGGCCGCCTGCTCGGGCCTGAGGCCGGGCAGGTTGGCGTAGGCCTCGGTGGGCGCGCTCATGGCGGTCCGCACGAGCGCGAACCGCATGTTGGTGAAGGTCACGTTGTCGCCGTACGTCTCGCGCCCGGCGACCCGGCTCCAGACGTCCAGCGCAGTCTTGGAGGCGATGTAGGCGGTGTACTTCGGCGCCTTCATCTGCACCCCCCACGTCACCACGTTCACCACGTGGCCGAACTTCTGCGCGCGCATCGCGGGCAGCAGCCCGAGGGTCAGCCGGACCGGGCCGAGGAAGTTGATCGCCGTGCTGCGCTCGACGTCGTGGAACCGGTCGTAGGACAGGCTCAGCGAGCGCCGGATCGAGCGGCCGGCGTTGTTGACGAGGTAGTCGACCGTGCCGTGCTCGTCGAGCACCCGCTTGACCAGCAGGTCCACCGCGCCGCCGTCCGCGGTGTCGGTGAGGTCGCAGGCGTACGCCGCGACGCGGCCACCGGCCGCCTCGATGGCGGCCCCGCACCCGCTCGAGCTCCTCGGCGCGCCGGGCCACCAGGAGCACGGTCGCGCCCCGGGCGGCCACCGCCCGCGCGGTGGCCTCGCCGATCCCCGACGAGGCCCCGGTCACGAGGACGGTCCGGTCGGTCAGCGGGCTCGGCCCGCCGCGCAGCCGGCGCAGCCGCGCACGCGGTGTCTGGAGCAGCAGGCCCACCCTCGCGAGTCTGCCAGCCCCCCGGTTCGTCCGCGTCCCCGCGCGGAGGACTCCACGTCGGAGCGCAGCCGGATCGGTCAGGCGAAGGACTGCTCCTCGACCACCTCGAAGATCGTCGGCGGCCGGTGGTCGGCCAGCTGGGCCCGGGACTGCGGGGTGGTGAGGACCCCGCGCAGGAACTCGCGGAACTCCTCGGCCCGGGTCGTGGAGTCGAACTCCAGGTCGACGATGACCTGGTGCGGGTCGTCGTGGCCGCGGACCACGCGGTAGGAGCGGACGCCGCGGGTGCGGCGCTGACTGTCGAACTTGTCGAAGACGGCCTTCCAGTCGTCGTAGTCGTGGACGGTGTTCTCTACGTGGAGGGTTGCCATGGCGCCACACTCCCCCGACACCGCGCCCAGCGACATCCCGTGTTCTGAGGGGTCCGCGGCGGCCGCGCCCGCCGTACGCTCGCCGCGTGTCCGCCGCCGGCGTCCTCGACCGCGTGGAGCGGCTCTGCCGGGAGCCGCGCACGCCGAAGGCGCTGCGCGAGGCGGCGCTCGAGGTGGTCCGGCGCGCGGTGCCGTTCGACGCGCACGTGTGGCTGCTGACCGACCCGGTCACGTGCGTCGGGACCTCCCCGCTCGCCGACGTGCCGATGCTGGCCTGGCCGCGGCTGCCCGAGCTCGGACGGCAGCGCTACGTCACCACCCTGAACCGCTGGACCGAGCTGCGCCGCGCCGGCACCGCGGCGGCGTCCCTGCACGCGGCCACCGCGGGCGACCTGGCGCGGTCGCCGCTGTGGCGCGAGGTGCTCGAGGGCATGGGCGTCACCGACGTGGCGTCGTCGGTCTTCGCGGACCGCTTCGGGTGCTGGGCCTGGCTCGACCTGTGGCGGTGCGGGGGCACGTTCTCGACCGACGAGGTCGCGCTCCTGCGGGCGCTGACCGGACCGCTGACCGAGGCGCTCCGGGCCGCGCAGGCCCGCACCTTCGTCGAGGACGCCGAGCCGGTCGACCTGGCCGGCCCCGCCGTGGTGCTGCTCGACGCGGGCCTCCGAGTGGTGAGCCGGACCGCCACCGCGGACGTGGCGCTGCGCGAGCTCAACCCGCCCGGCGAGGAGCCGCTGACCGACCCCATCCCCGCAGCGGCGCTCAACGTCGCGGCGGCGCTGCTCGCGGCCGAGGCCGGCGTACCGGTCGGGCCGGCGTGGTCGCGCGTGCACCTGGGTGCCGGCCGCTGGGTGACCCTGCGCGCCGAGCGGATGACCGGCGCGGTCGACCTGGCCGTCACGATCGAGGTGAGCACGGTGGCTGAGCGGCGCGAGGTGTTCGCGCTGGCGCACGGGCTCAGCCCGCGCGAGCGCGAGGTGCTGGGGCACCTCGCCACGGGCGCGGACTCGCGGACCGCGGCCCGGGCGCTGGCGCTCTCCGAGCACACGGTCAACGACCACGTGCGCGCGGTGCTGGCCAAGTGCGACGCCCCGAGCCGCGCGGTGCTGCTGTCGCGGATCGCGGGCGGCTGAGGGCGGCCGGTCAGCTCTCCCAGCGGAACAGCTTGGCCGCGACCAGGGTGACGACGGCCGCGAAGCCGAGCAGGAAGACGATCGGCCACAGGGCCGCCGACGGATGCTCCGACCCTAGGCAGCGCCGAGGAACCGGCGCAGCGCTACCAAGGTCTCGTCCGGGGCCTCCTCAGGTAGGAAGTGGCCGCCCGGCACCGCGTGGCCCTGCACGTCCGCGGCGTACTCCCGCCAGACGCCGAGCACGTCGTAGCGCCGTCCGACCAGCCCCTCGGCCCCCCACAGGACCAGCGCCGGGCAGGTCACCCGCTGTCCGGTCCCCCAGGCCTCCTCGTCGTGGACGAGGTCGATGGTGGCGCCGGCGCGGTAGTCCTCGGTGGTGGCGTGGATGCTCGCCTCGTCGAAGCAGCGGACGTACTCGCGCACAGCTTCCTCGGCGAACCGCGCGCCCGGCCCGGACCACTGGTCGAGCTTGGTGCGCAGCCAGTGCTCGGCGGCACCGCCGATGAGCACCTCGGGCAGGTCGTTCTCCTGGGCCAGGAAGAACCAGTGGTCGTAGGTCAGCGCCAGGACCTTGTCGACGTCGGCGAAGACGTGCCGGGTCGGGGCGATGTCGAGGACGGCCAGTCGCTGCACGGCCTCGGGGTGGTCCAGCGCCATCCGGTGCGCCACCCGGGCGCCGCGGTCGTGGCCGACCAGCGCGAAGGACTCGTGCCCCAGCGTCCGCATCAGCCCGACCTGGTCGGCGGCCATGGCTCGCTTGCCGTACGCCGCGTGGGTGGCGTCGGACGCGGGTCGGTCGCTGTCGCCGTAGCCGCGCAGGTCGGCGACGACCACCGTGTGGTCCTCGGCCAGCGGGGGCGCGACCTCGTGCCAGAGCGCGTGGGTCTCGGGGTAGCCGTGCAGCAGCAGCGCCGGCGGCCCGTCGCCGCCCACCCGCGCGTGGATGCGGACGCCGTCCACGTCGACGTCGACGGTCTCGAAGCCCTCGAACACGGACCCAGCCTGTCAGGCCAGCGACTCGAGCCAGGCCTGGTGCAGGTCGGAGAAGCGGCCGTCGCCGCCCTCGACCAGGTCGGCCGGGGAGCCGTCCTCGACGATCCGGCCGTGCTCCATGACGAGCACCCGGTCGGCGATCTCCACCGTCGAGAGCCGGTGGGCGATGATCACCGCGGTCCGGCCGGCGAGCACGGTGCGGCAGCGCCTGCTGGACCAGCCGCTCGGAGGGTACGTCGAGCGAGGAGGTCGCCTCGTCGAGGATCAGCACGGCCGGGTCGGCGAGGAACGCGCGGGCGAAGGCGACCAGCTGGCGCTGGCCGGCGGAGAGCCGGCCGCCGGAGTTGGCCACGTCGGTGTCGTAGCCGTCGGGCATCGCGCTGATGAAGTCGTGGGCGCCGAGCGCGGTGGTGGCGGCGACCACCTCGTCCATGGTGGCGTCGGGCCGGCCGAAGCGGATGTTGTCGGCGATGGTGCCGGAGAACAGGTAGTTCTCCTGGGTCACCATCACGACGGCGTCGCGCAGGTCGCGTGGAGCGCAGGTCGCGCAGGTCGGTGCCGTCGAGCAGGACCCGGCCCGCGGTCGGGTCGTAGAAGCGGGTGGCCAGCTTGGCCAGCGTCGTCTTGCCGGCGCCGGTGGTGCCGACCAGGGCGAGCGTCTGCCCGGCGGGCACGGTGAGGTCGAGGTCGGGCAGCACGGTCCGGCCCTCGACGTACTCGAAGCCGACGTGGTCGAAGCGCAGCTCGCCGCGCGACCGCGCCGAGCGCGACCGGGGCGGTGGGCTCGGGCACCGACGGCTCCTCCTCGAGGACACCGGCCAGCTTGTCCAGCGCCGCCGAGGCGGACTGGAAGGTGTTGTAGAACTGCGAGATCTCCATCATCGGCTCGAAGAACTGCCGCAGGTAGAGCAGGAACGCCGCGAGCACGCCGACGGTGACGTCGCCGTGGTAGGCGCGGTAGCCGCCGTAGATCAGCACCACCGCGATGGTGACGTTGCCGATCAGCCGGATGCCGGGCATGAACCACGCGACCAGCCGGAACGCGACCAGGTTGGCGCGGCGGTACTGGTCGTTGACGTCGTCGAAGATCTCCTGGTTGCGCGGCTCGCGGCGGAAGGCCTGCACCGCGCGGATGCCGCCCATCGACTCGACGAAGTGCACGATCACCAGCGCGACCTTCTCGCGGGTGACCTTGTAGGACTTGCGCGGACTCGCGCCGGAACCACGCGGTGATCCAGGCCAGGAACGGTCCGCAGAGCAGCGCGACGAGCCCGAGCTTGACGTCGAGGAACAGCAGCAGCCCGGCGGTGCCGACCAGGGTCAGCGCGGCGGTGACCAGGCCGTCGAAGCCGGTCTCGAGCATCTCGTAGATCGCGTCGACGTCGGAGGTCTGCCGCGAGATCACCCGGCCGGAGGTGTAGCCGTCGTGGAAGGCCGGGCTGAGCACCTGGAAGTGCCGGAACACCCGGCGCCGCATCTCGAACAGCACGTCCTGGCCGATCCTGCCCGGACCGCACGAGGAACAGCTGTCGGGCCACCGCCTGGATCGAGCGTCGCCACCAGCATCATCCCGACGATGACCAGCAGCGGCTGGAGGTCGTCGTCGGCTGCGGATCGGCGGGATGCCGGTGTCGATGCCCTCCTTGACCAGGAAGGGGATGCGCCAGCCGGGCGGCGTTCTCGACGACGACGATCGCGATGAGCAGCTGGATGGCGCTGCTTGTACGGCGTCAGCAGCTCGCGCAGCAGCCGCTTCGAGCCGCCGCCGAGGGTGCCCGCGGTCATCCGCTCGGCGGCCTCGTCGGCGTCGACCTTGGCCAGCCCGCGCCAGACGTGGTCTCGTCGACCGGGACCTCGGGCGTCTCCGGGTCTCGGCGCGTCGTCATGCGGTCACCTCCTCGGCGACGCTCGGCGTCGGAGCCGAGCAGGTCGCGGTAGGCCGGCACCGTGGCCAGCAGCTCGCGGTGGTCGCCGACGTGGGTGATCCGGCCGTCCTGGAGCAGCGCGACCCGGTCGGCCAGCAGCACCGTCGAGGCGCGGTGGGCGACGATCAGCCCGGTGGTGTCGGCCAGCACCCGCTGGAGGGCCTCCTCGACCAGCTTCTCGGTGTGCACGTCGAGCGCGGAGAGGGTGTCGTCGAGGACCAGGATCTTGGGCCGGGCCAGGACGGCGCGGGCCAGCGCCAGCCGCTGGCGCTGGCCGCCCGAGAGGGCCAAGCCCTGCTCGCCGATCCGGGTGTCGAGCCCCCACGGCAGCTCGTGGACGAAGCCGGCCTGGGCGATCTCGAGCGCCTGCTCGATCTCGGCGTCGGTGGCGTCGGCGCGGCCCAGGGTGAGGTTCTCGCGGGCGCTCATCGAGAACAGCGTCGGCTCCTCGAACGCCGTCGCGACCAGCGAGCGCAGGTGGCCGAGGTCGAGCTCGCGGATGTCGACGCCGTCGATGGTGACCCGGCCGCCGGTGACGTCGTAGAGCCGCGGGACCAGGGCGGTCAGCACGGTCTTGCCGGAGCCGGTCGCGCCGACCAGCGCGACGGTCTCGCCGGGCGGATCTCGAGGTCGACGCCCGCGCAGGACCGAGCCGTCGGAGTCGGGGAAGGCGAAGTCGACGGCCTCGAACCGCAGGTGGCCCGCGCGGCGGCTCGATGACGCCGGCTCGCCGCCGACGATGTCGGGCTCGATGTCGAAGATCTCGAGGATCCGGGCGCTCGAGGTCATCGCCTCCTGGGCCATGGCCAGGATCACGCCGAGCGAGGCGACCGGCCAGACCAGCGAGAGCAGCAGGCTGATGAACGCCACGAGCTCGCCCGTGGTGAGCAGCCCCTTGCCGACCCCGATCGCGCCGGTCAGCAGCACGATGACGACGGCGAGGTTGGGGATCACCTCGAGGAAGGTCCAGAACTTCGCCGAGAGCCGGACCTTGTCCATCGAGGTGCCGTAGAGCTGTGCGGGCGGCCGCTTCGTACTGGCCCGGAGACGTGGTCGGAGCGGCCGAACGACTTGATCACCCGGATGCCGACCGCGCCCTCCTCGGCCCGGGTCGCGAGGTCGCCCTGCTCGTCCTGGACCCGGCGCGAGACCACGACGTAGGTCTTCTCGAAGCGCATCGACAGCCAGATCACCGGGAGCGCCGTGGCCGCGACGACCAGCCCGAGCGGCCAGTAGAGCTTGAGGAGCACTCCGGTCACCACGCTGACCTGGAGGATGTTGAGCACCAGGAACAGCAGCCCGAAGCCCGCGAACCGCCGGATCGACGAGAGGTCCTGGGTGGCGCGCGAGAGCAGCTGGCCGGACTCCCACTTGGTGTGGAAGCTCATCGGCAGCTCCTGGAGCCGCTCGTAGAGGTCGTGCCGGATCTCGGTCTCGAGCCCGAGGACCGCGTCGGACTGCACCCAGCGGCGGACCCAGATCAGGAAGGCCTCGAGCACGCCGAGCCCGAGCGCCAGCAGGCCGAGCGGGAGCAGCGCGTCGAGGTCGCGGTCGGCGATCGGCCCGTCGATGATCGCCTTGGTCACCAGCGGGATGGTGATGGTCAGCCCGACGGCACCCACCGCGGCAGCCGCCATGACCGACAAGCGCGCGCACGTGGGGCCTCAGGTACCCCCGCAGCCGCCACAGCGAGTGGACCCCTGCCGGGGGGTCGGTGCGCTCCGAGGTTGTCATCGTCAACGATCGTAGGTCGGACCACCGACAGGGGCTAATCGTTATCTGGTGCTTACGCCACCCGCCTGGACGGGCTCGGCGGCGGACTGTCGGCGGGCCCGATCAGACTGTCTCCATGACCGACTCACACCCCGTGTACGCCGTCCAGGTGGTCGTCGACTGCGCCGACCCGCACCCGCTGGCCGACTGGTGGGCGGCGGCGCTCGGCTGGCAGGTCGAGCCGCAGGACGAGGAGTTCATCCGGTCGATGGTCGACCAGGGCTTCGCCACCGACGACGACACCACCCATCACCACGGCCGGCTCGTGTGGGCCTCCGGCGCGGCCATCAACCACCCCGAGGGCACCGACCGGGCGCCGCGGATCCTGTTCGTCCAGGTGCCCGAGGCCAAGACGGTGAAGAACCGCGTCCACCTCGACCTGCGCCCCGGAGTCGACGCGACGACCGCCGAGCTCGACCGGCTGCTCGCGATCGGTGCCACCCGCATCGGCCAGGGCAGCCAGGGACCCCAGGCGTGGGTGGTGCTGACCGACCCCGAGGGCAACGAGCTCTGCCTGCCGGTGCCGCCCGGCACCTGAGCCCGGCCCCTCACTCGTCGACGCCGATGAACTCCGGGTCACCGCCCCGGGTCACCAACGGGCCCAGCTCCTCGCACGCTCCGGTCGGCACCGCGCAGTCGTAGACCCGGTAGTGCGGGTAGCCCCTCGCCTCGTCCGGCCGGGCCACCAGCACCGAGCCGTCGGAGTCGATGGCCCAGAAGCCGAGCGCGTACTGCTTGGTCGGCCCCTGCTCGAGCACCAGGTCCGGGCTGCCGTCGGTGGAGCGGAGCCGGCTCGACCAGTCGAGCACGTAGCGTCCGTCGAAGGTGAGCGTCGCGTCGATCGGCGCCTCGACCCGGGTCAGGCCGAGGTCCGCCGGCGGCTTCCCCTCGTAGAGCATCACGCCGCCCCGCACGTCGACGACGCGGCTGTCCCCGTCGCTGACCTCCTTCCAGCGGCCGGTGGCCACGTCCCACGCGCGCGTCAGCTGGTCGGTGCGCACGTAGACCACGCCGTCGTCGAGGGCGTCGATGGCGAAGTCCGTGCAGCCGGGGCAGTCGATGGGGGTGGAGGCGACGTCGCGCCCCGTGGCCAGGTCGTGCACGGTGACGGTCCTGGTGATGCCGCGGCGGGTGGCGTAGGCGACCCACGGGTTCCGGGAGTCCGCCTTCGCCGTGGCGCGGAAGCCGTCGTCCACCGGGCCGTCCACCAGCGCGACCACGTCACCGTCGGTGCCGAGGAGCATGGGCCGGCCGTCGTCGAAGAAGACCAGCCCGTACGACGTGGCCACGGCGTCGGTGTCCAGGTAGTCCAGGTCCCGGGCGGGGAAGGTCCGGCCGGCCAGGTGCAGCTCCTCCCCCGGATCGGCGTACGCGCGGGCGCCGTGGGAGAAGTCCAGCGCCCCGAGGGACTCGTAGTGCGCCGTGTCCGGGCCGTCGTCCCCGCCGACGAGCAGCACGCCACCGGAGCCGGCCACGGCGACGACCGCCAGGACGGCCGCGCCGACCCTCAGGACGCGGCGCCGGCGGCGGCGCCTCCGGCCGCGGTCGATGGCCACCAGGGGGTCACCGGGCGGCACCTCGACCCCGCCCACGTGTCGCTCGAGCGTCTCGCGCAGGTCGAGCTCGGTCATGGCTCCTCCCTCACCAGGTCGGGGGCGGACCGCCGCAGGGCGGAGATGGCCGCGGCGGCCTGCGACTTCACCGTGCCGCGGGAGCAGCCCATCGCGTCGGCGATCTCGGCCTCGGAGAGGTCCTCGTAGTAGCGCAGCACCACCACGGCTCGCTGGCGGGGCGGGAGCGCGCAGACCGCCGCCCAGACCGCGTCCCGCTCGACCACGCCACCCTCGGGCGAGGCGACGGACTGCGTGGGCTCGATCGCGGACCGCGGCGACTCCCGCTTCCGGAAGCCCTGCCGGCGACCACCGAGCACCTCGTTGAGCACCATCCGGCGCACGTAGGCATCCGGATGCTCCGCGCGGTGGACCCGGCCCCAGTGCGCGTACACCTTCGCGAAGGCGTTCTGCAGGTCGTCCTCGGCCGTCGCCGGGTCGCCCGACACGGCCAGGGCCAGCCGGTAGAGCCGCGCCCAGGAGGCGCGGAACAGCTCCGCGAACTCCTGCTCGTCGGGTCGGCCGAGGGGCTGCACGTCCTCATGATGCGGCGAGCCCGCCCGGAGGTTGCCTCCCGAGAAGCGCTTTCTCGGTGTCGGTGGCCGTGGTTACGGTGCCGGGATGACCGATCACCACCCCGCGCTGGCCGAGCTGACGCGGATCGCCCAGGAGTCGGCCGAGGTCTACCTGGCCGGTGACCTCGACGGCTACGCCCGGGTCCTCCCCCACGCGGAGGACTTCACCCTGATGCCGCCGTTCGGCGGGCCGACGCGACACGGCTTCGTGCTGGACGACGAGACGCGGGGGGCCACCCGGGCCACGTTCCGCGGTGGCGAGGTCACCGTGGAGATCGACGCGGCCTACGTCACCGACGACCTCGCCGTGCTCGCGGTCGTCGAGCGCCAGCACGGCCAGGTGGGCGCGCTGCCGGAGCAGGAGTGGTCCCTGCGCGTCACGCTGGCGTTCCGGCGCGACGACGCGGCGTGGCGCCTCGTGCACCGGCACGCCGACGCCCTCGTGCACCCCATCGGCTGGGAGACCCTGTCCCGGCTGGCGCGCGGGCTGAGCTCAGCCGGACAGCAGGCCGCGGACGACGCGCAGCCCGACCGACATCCGGGCCAGGTCCGCCTCCTCCTCGGCGCAGATCTGCTCCAGCGTCTCCGCCGCCCTGGCCACCTAGCTCGGCCTCGCCCTCCTCCCAGGCCGCGATGCGGGCCGGGGCGCTGTCCTCGGACGACGTGCCGCGCAGCACCTGCGCGGTGAGCGCGGTGTGCACGTCGTGCAGGTCGTCGCGGAGCGCGGCCCGGGCCATGGTCTGCCACTTGTCCTCGCGCGGCAGCGCCACGATCCGCTGCAGCAGCACCGGCAGCCCGAGCCGCTCGCCGAGCGCGAAGTGCACGCGGGCGACCTCCTCGGGCGCCAGCTCCTCCCGCTGGGCGATCTCGACGATGCCCGAGCAGCATGTACGCCGGGTCGAGCACCGCCACCCGGCGGGCCAGCTCCTCGGGCACCCCGCGCGCGCTCGTACGCCGCCAGCCGCTCCTGGAACGTCTCCAGCTCGCGGCCCGGACATCAGCTCGGGCAGCTGCGCCATCGTCGCCTGCACCGGCCCGGCGAACTGGTCGACCGTGACCTGGCTGTCCAGCGGCGGACGCCGGTTGTTGACCAGCCAGCGCGAGGCCCGCTCGACCAGGGTGCGCATCTGGATCCGCATCGAGGTCTGCAACCCGGCGTCGAGCTGGTTGTCCCAGGACTTCAGCTCGTCGCGTAGCGGCAGCGAGCGCGTAGATCTCGCGGGCCACGAAGTTGGCCCGGGTCAGGTCGGCCACGCGTGGCGCCGGTCTCGTCGGCCAGCCGCGGCCAGTAGGTCATGCCGGCGCCGTTGACCAGGTCGTTGACCACCTGGGTCACGATGATCTCCCGGCGCAGCGGGTGCGCCTCGATCTGCGCCTGGAACGACTCGCGCATCGGCGTCGGGAAGTACGCCTTCAGGTCCAGGTCGAGGTACGGGTCGTCGGGCAGGTCCCCGGCCAGCAGCTCGTCGGCCAGCACGATCTTGGTCCACGCCATCAGCACCGCCAGCTCGGGCGGGGTCAGGCCGCGGCCGCGGTCGAGCCGCCGGCGTACCTCCCGCCGGGAGGGCAGCCCCTCGATCTCGCGGTCGAGCGTGCCGGCCTGCTCGAGGCGGCGCATGAAGTCCTCGTGCACGTGCAGCAGCGACGGCGCGTGGGCCACGGCGTTCGCGAGGGCGAGGTTCTGCTCGTAGTTGTCGCGCAGCACCAGCGCCGCGACCTCGTCGGTCATCTCGGCGAGCAGCGCGTTGCGCTGCTTGGCGGTGAGGTCGCCGTCCTTGACGACCCGGTCGAGCAGGATCTTGATGTTGACCTCGTGGTCGGAGGTGTCGACGCCCGCGGAGTTGTCGATGAAGTCGGTGTTGATCCGGCCGCCCTCCTCGCTGGCACCCGCCGGCGTCGCCGCCGTACAGGACGTACTCGATCCGGCCGGCCTGGGTCAGCCCGAGGTTGCCGCCCTCCCCGACGCAACGGGCGCGCAGCTGCGGAGCCGTTGACCCGGATCGCGTCGTTGGCCTTGTCGCCGACGTCGGCGTGGGTCTCGTCCTCGCCCTTGACGTAGGTGCCGATGCCGCCGTTCCAGAGCAGGTCGACCGGCGCCTGCAGGATCGCCTTCATCAGCTCGGCCGGGGTCATGGCCTGGCGACCGACTCGTCGATGCCGAGCGCCGTGCGGACCGCGTCGTTGAGCGGGACCGACTTGAGCGAGCGCGGGTAGACGCCGCCGCCCTCGGAGATCAGGCTCTTGTCGTAGTCCTGCCAGCTCGAGCGGGGCAGGTCGAAGAGCCGCCGGCGCTCGGCGTACGACGTCGCCGGCGTCGGGCGTGGGGTCGAGGAAGATGTCGCGGTGGTCGAAGGCCGCGACCAGCCGCGTGGTCTCGGAGCACAGCAGGCCGTTGCCGAACACGTCGCCGCTCATGTCGCCGATGCCGACCGCGGTGAACTCCTCGGTCTGGCAGTCGATGCCGCGCTCGCGGAAGTGCCGCTGCACCGAGACCCAGGCGCCGCGGGCGGTGATGCCCATCGCCTTGTGGTCGTAGCCCACCGAGCCGCCGCTGGCGAACGCGTCGCCGAGCCAGAAGCCGTAGTCCTGCGAGCACGCCGTTGGCGATGTCGGAGAACGTCGCCGTGCCCTTGTCGGCGGCGACCACGAGGTAGGAGTCGTCGCCGTCGTGGCGGACCACGTCGCGCGGGCGGCACCGTCTTGCCGTCGACCAGGTTGTCGGTGATGTCGAGCAGGCCGGAGATGAACGTCTTGTAGCAGGCCACGCCCTCGGCCAGCCACGCGTCGCGGTCGCTCGGGTCGGGCAGCTGCTTGCAGAAGAAGCCGCCCTTCGCGCCCACCGGGCACGATCACGGTGTTCTTCACCATCTGCGCCTTGACCAGGCCGAGCACCTCGGTGCGGAAGTCGTCGCGCCGGTCCGACCAGCGCAGGCCGCCGCGCGCGACCGGGCCGAAGCGCAGGTGCACGCCCTCGACCCGCGGTGAGTAGACGAAGATCTCGAACTTGGGCCGCGGCTGCGGCAGGTCCGGGATCGCCGACGGCTCCAGCTTGAACGACATGTAGGTGTGCGGCGCCGCCGGTCGCGCCGTCGCGTCTGGAAGTAGTTGGTGCGCAGCGTCGCCTTGATGTGGGTGAGGTAGGAGCGCAGGATCCGGTCGTGGTCGAGGCTGGCCACGTCGTCGAGCGCGGCGAGGATCCGCTGCTCGAGCCGCTCCTCCTCCGTCGTCGCGCCGCCGTCGCCGACCCGGCCGGGTCGAACCGCGCCTCGAAGAGCGCGACCAGCAGCCGGGTGATGTCGACGTTCCCGCGCAGCGCGTCCTCGATGTAGTCCTGCGCGAACGGGCTGTTGCCCTGCCGCATGTACTTCGCGTACGCGCGGAGCACGGTGGCCTGCCGCCAGGTCAGCCCGGCGCCGAGCACCAGCCCGTTGAAGCCGTCGATCTCGTTGTAGCCGTCCCACACCGCGCGCAGCGCGTCCTGGAACAGCTCGCGCGACCCGCTGGGCATCTGCTCGCCGTAGCGCAGGCCGAACTCGTAGATCATCGAGTGGCCGCTCGAGGCCCTCGAGCCCGTAGGGCCGCTCGTCGACGACCTCGACGCCCATCGAGGAGAGCATCGGCAGCACCTCGGAGAGCGAGAGCGGCGTCGCCGATCCGGTAGACCTTCAGCCGGGCCTCGCCCGGGCCGGCGTCGAGGTGCTCGTAGAGCGAGAGGTCGAGCCCGCTGTCGTGGGCGTCCGTCGGTGCGGATCGCCTCGAGCCGGCCCGAGGTCGACCGCGGCGGTGCGCGGCGGAGAAGTCCTCCTTGTAGGCCTCGGGGAACGACTCGGCGTACCGCCGGCCGAGGATGGTGCCGACCTCCTCGCCGTACTCCGCGATCGACGGCCTGGATGAAGTCGTCGCGCCAGGAGCGGGACGCCTCGGTGAGCCGGCGCTCGAGGTCGGCGGTGTCGACGTCGGGGATGCTGTCGCCCTTGGGCAGGTGGACGACGAAGTGCACGCGCGCGGTCGTGGACTCGTTGATGCGGACCGTGAACTCGACCGACTCGCCGTGCAGCTGGTCCTGGAGGATCCGCTCGAACCGCTCGCGGACGCCGGTGTTGTAGCGGTCGCGGGGCAGGTAGACGAGGACCGAGACGTAGCGGCCGTAGGTGTCGCGGCGGATGAACATCCGCACCGCGCGCCGCTCGCGGGCGCTCATCGCGGCCTCGGCCATCGGCGCGAGCTCGTCGACCGGCGTGTGCAGCAGCTCGTCGCGCGGGTAGGTCTCGAGGGTGTCCATCAGCGCCTTGCCGGCGTGGCTGCGCGGGTCGAAGCCGCTGCGCTTGAGGACCGCCTTGGCCTTCTCCCGGATCAGCGGGATCCGCATCAGCGACTCGGTGTAGGCCGCGCTGGCGAGCAGGCCGAGGAAGCGGCGCTCGCCGTCGACCTCGCCGTTCTCGTCGAAGGTCTTCACGCCGACGTAGTCGAGGTACGCCGGCCGGTGCACGGTCGCGCGGGAGTTGGCCTTGGCCAGCACCAGCAGCGTCTTCTCGCGGGCCTTGGCCTTGACCGCGTCGGGCAGCCGGCCGAACGACTCCGACATCTCCTGGTCGGCGCGCAGGATCCCGAGGCCGGTGCCGGGGACCGCGCGGAGGTAGTCGTCGCCGTCGTGCGCCTCGAGCCTGTACTCCTTGTAGCCGAGGAAGGTGAAGTGCTCGTCGGCCAGCCACTCGAGCAGCTCGGCGGCCTGCCGGACCTCCTCCGGGTCGAGCGGCGGCGGGTCGCTGCGCAGGGCCGGCGACGATCGCGTCGACCTGCGGCGTGCATCTTCTGCCAGTCCTCGACCGCCTCCCGGACGTCGCGGAGCACCCGCTGGATGTCCTCGACGATCGCGTCGGGGTCGTCGCCCTCGGGCAGCCGGTCGATCTCGACGTGCATCCACGACTCGCGGACCGCCTCGCCCTCGGGCTCGAGGCGAGCCGTCGGGCACCGGCACCACCGACTGGAGCACGCCGGTGATGTCGCGGACCACGTCGAAGTTGGGGTGGATCACGACGTGCACGTCGCGCAGCTGGCGGGACAGCTCCATGGTGAGCGAGTCGACGAGGAACGGCATGTCGTCGACGACCACCTCGACCACGCTGTGCCCGGCCGGCCGACCAGCCGCTGTTCGGCCAGCGTCGGCGTCGTGACCCGGACGTTGGCGGTGCCCTGCGGACGCTGGGCGGCCAGCTTGTAGTGGGCCGCGAACGCGCCGTACACGTCCACTCGCTGCGGTCGGACAGGTCCTCGGGGGCCACGTGCCGGTAGTAGGCGCGGACCAGCTCGGCGACCTGGTCGTGCGGCGGGCCGCCGGTGCCCTTTGCCGGCCTTCGCCAGGGCGATCGCCTTGTCGATCAGCTCGGCCTTGGACTGCTCGGACGTCTGCTGCGTCGTCGTTGACACGGCCACGTTAGTACTCGAAGGCCACGATTCGTCTGCGGGGCGACAGGGGATTCCGCGCTCCCGACGCAGACGAATCGACCGGTCACAGCTCCGAGCGCAGTCCCCACAGCAACGGGTAGTAGCGCAGCGGGAGCCGGCTCCGGAGGTACGTCGACCCGCTCGACCCGCCGGTCCCGGACTTCGAGCCGATCATCCGCTCGACCATGGTCACGTGGCGGGCCCGCCAGTTGGCCGCCAGCTCGTCGTGCTGCAGCAGCGCCTCGCTCACCGCCCACACGTCGGCGTACTGCTCGCGGTTGTGCGCGACGGTGCGCAGCGACTGCTGGACCTCCTCGTCGGTGCCCGCCGGCAGCCCGCGGTGCGCGGAGCACGTCGAGGAAGGCGTCCCACAGGGTCGGCTCGTCGAGGCGCTGTCGGAGCCGCTGGTTCTCCTCGCTCGGTCAGCCCCTTGAACCGGTCGACGTACGCCGCGTCCTTGGCCCCCGAGAGGAACTCCAGCTCGCGGAACTGCACCGACTGGAAGCCGCTGGCCGGCGCGAGCCGCTGCCGGAACTCCAGGAAGTCCTGCGGCGTCATCGTCTCCAGCACGTCGACCTGGTGCACCAGGACCCGCTCGATCACGTGCACCCGCTGCAGCAGGTGCTGGGCCCACCACAGCCGGCCCTCGGTCATCGCGTCCCGGGCCGCCGCCGCCTCGTGCAGGAGCTGCTTGAACCACAGCTCGTAGACCTGGTGGATCGTGATGAACAGCAGCTCGTCGTGGGCCGGCGGGTCGGACTCGAGGTGCTGGGAGTCGAGCAGCTGCGGCAGCCGCAGGTAGCTGCCGTAGGTGAGCTGGGCCCCCTGCTCGCCGAAGGAGACGAACTGCTCCTGGTCCTCCGCGGTGCCCGACGTGTCGCTGCTCATGGGCCCAACCTGCCACGTCCGCCGCGTCCGGGCACCGCACGCCCCCGGGGGCGCCGGGCGGGTCCGGCCCGGGTGGTCCATGATGGCCGGGAAGGTGACCTCGGGGATGACGTCGAGCCCGCCGATGGCGTGGCCTGGCTGGAGGAGCACTGACATGGCGACCACGCTCACCTACGAGCTGACCTACGAGGCGCCGCTGACCGCTGTCGGCGAGATGCTGATGGACCCGTCGTTCCGCGAGCAGGTGTGCGACGCCCAGCGCGCGCTGCGCTCCGAGGTCAGCGTCGGGCCGGGCGGAGGCGGCATGAAGGTCGTCATCGACCAGGTGCAGCCCGCGGCCGGGCATCCCCGGCTTCGCCAAGAAGTTCGTCGGCGACGAGATCAACCTCGTCCAGACCGAGCTGTGGTCCGACATCGAGACCGGCACGGTCGAGGTCGACATCCCCGGCAAGCCCGGGCAGATGAGCGGCACCATCATGCTGCGCGAGTCCGGCGGCACCACCACCGAGACGGTCGACATGGAGATCAAGGTCAGCATCCCGCTGGTCGGCGGCAAGATCGAGTCCCTCATCGCCGACCTGCTGCGCAAGGCGCTGAGGGCCGAGAACGCCGTCGGCCGCAACTACCTGGCCGGCTGAGCCCCGCTCGGTGGAGATCCCGCTGGCCCGGACGCGGTTCGACCTGTTCGCGATGCTCGTGCTCGTGCGTACGCCGCGGTCCTCACCGCCCTGGTGGTCGCGACGTTCGCGTTCCTCGACGGGGTCGCGCTGCTGCGTGGTGCTGACCGGGCTGGTGCTGTTCTGGCTGTTCCGCTCCGGGCTCTACGTCTTCACCTGGAGCCGGATGCGCAGGGTCGACCACCCGCTCGGGCTGCATCGCGCGCGTCACAGTTCGGTGAGCTCGTGGCGCCCTGGGAGGCGATCGCCGTCCGTGGCGCTCGAGCGCGCGTGGAACGGCCGGCGGCTCCGGATCCGGCTGGTGCCGCCGGGCGACCCGCGGCGCGCCGGGCTCGTCAGCCGACGTGCCGCCCCGGCTGGTCGAGGTCGTCGACCAGCGCGGGGATGCGCTACTCGCTGCGCGTCCTCGACATCGACCTCGACCGGCTGCGCGAGGCGTTCGCCGTGCAGTCCGGCGGGTCGGCTAGACGGTCGCCTCGTGCTGGACCTCGTGCTGGACCTCGTGCTGGCCTCGGCTCCTCGCCGTCGTGCCGCCGGCGGAAGGCGATGACCGCGCCGAGCACCAGGAACGGGCCGAAGGCGAGCACGCAGCGTGAGCACCTTCTCGGCGGGTGCAGGGCGCCGAGGTGCAGCGCGACCAGGTCCGGGGTCACGGCCCAGTCTGCGCCGACGCCCGTCGGGCGACAGTCGATCAGCCCATGTAGGGGTAGCGGTAGTCGGTCGGCGGCACCAGCGTCTCCTTGATCGAGCGCGGCGAGGTCCAGCGCAGCAGGTTCACGGCCGCGCCGGCCTTGTCGTTGGTGCCGGAGGCCCGGCCGCCGCCGAAGGGCTGCTGGCCGACGACGGCGCCGGTCGGCTTGTCGTTGATGTAGAAGTTGCCGGCCGCGAACCGGAGCTCCTCCTGCGCCCAGGCGATGGCCCGGCGGTCGCGGGCGATGATCGAGCCGGTCAGCGCGTACGGCGCGATGCCCTCGAGCTGGCGGGCGACCTTCTCGAAGTCGCCGTCGTCGTAGACGTGGACGACCAGGATCGGGCCGAAGTACTCGGTGGTGAACATCGCGTCGGTCGGGTCGGTCGAGACCACGACCGTCGGGCCGGACGAACCAGCCGACCTTGTCGTCGGTCTGGCCGCCGACGACCACGTCGAGCTTGGCCTGCCGCTTGGCGCGGGCGATCGCGGTCTTGTGCTTGGCGAAGGCCCGGTCGTCGATCACCGCGCCCATGAAGTTGGAGAAGTCGGTGACGTCGCCCATCGAGATCGCCTCGACCTCGGAGAGGAACGAGTCCTTCATCTTGTTCCAGACCGACTTCGCGACGTACGCGCGGGAGGCGGCCGAGCACTTCTGGCCCTGGAACTCGAAGGCGCCGCGGATCAGCGCGGTCCGCACCACCTCCGGGTCGGCGGTCGGGTGGGCGAGCACGAAGTCCTTGCCGCCGGTCTCGCCGACGATCCGCGGGTAGGAGCGGTAGGTCGAGATGTTCTCGCCGACGGTCCGCCACAGGTGCTGGAAGGTCGGCGTCGAGCCGGTGAAGTGGATGCCGGCCAGGTCCGGGTGCGCGAGCGCGACCTTCGGAGACGTCGATGCCGTCGCCGGGGAGCATGTTGATCACGCCCGGCGGCAGCCCGGCCTCCTCGAGCAGCTCCATGGTCAGCGACGCGGCGAGCTGCTGGGTCGGCGAGGGCTTCCAGATCACGGTGTTGCCCATCAGCGCCGGTGCGGTCGGCAGGTTGCCGGCGATCGCGGTGAAGTTGAACGGCGTGATCGCGTAGACGAAGCCCTCGAGCGGACGGTGGTCGGTGCGGTTCCAGATGCCGGGGCTGTTCGCGATCGGCTGGTCGGTGAGGATCTGCTTGGCGTAGTGGACGTTGTAGCGCCAGAAGTCGATCAGCTCGCACGCGCTGTCGATCTCGGCCTGGAACGCCGTCTTCGACTGGCCGAGCATCGTGGCGGCGTTGATCCGCTGCCGCCACGGGCCCGGCCAGCAGGTCGGCGGCCTTGAGCAGGATCGCGCACCGGTCGTCCATGTCCAGCGAGCGCCAGTCGGGCGCGGCGTCACCGGCGGCCTTGATCGCGGCCCGCGCGTCGGCCTGGGTCGCGCCCTTGAACCGGCCCAGCACGTGCTGGTGGTCGTGCGGCTGCACCACGGCGAACTCGGCGCCGCCGCCGGCCTTCCGGCGGCCGCCGACGTGAGCCTTGCAGGTCCTTCTCGCGGCGCTCGAGCCTCTCGATCTCCACGAGCAGGGCCTCCCGTTCGGGGCTGCCGGGCGCGTAGGTCAGGTTCGGCTCGTTCGTCGGAGCCGGGGGGAACGTGATGGCGTCCATCCCGCCAACTTATCGGCCCTGTCGGCCCAGGAGCGCGTCGATCTCCTGGGTGGCGTACCAACCCAGGTCGTCCTCGGGGTCGGCGTCCGCCGGCCGGTCCTCCGGGTCGGCGTGCACGGCCACCACCTCGCGCAGGGGGACGGCGCCGTCGGGGTCGGCCACGTCGGCGACGACGACCACCCGCCGGCCCGGCCCGGCCAGCAGCGCGGCCGCGTCGACCGCCGCGGCCATCAGCGCGGCGTACTCCTGCTCCTCGCCGTCGCCGTCGGCGACGTACCGCTCCGCGGAGGCGGGCAGCGACCCGTCGTCGCGGAGCCGGGCCAGGCCCGCGAGCGTGGTGGGGACGTAGACCCTCACGGCTTCGGGACGGGCTTCTTGCGGCGGCCGCGCGGGATCTTCGGGCCGGCCGCCGGTCGCGGTGTCGAGCAGCTCGACCAGCGCCTCGGTCACGCACTGGCCGAGCACCTCGACGTCGGGGACGAGGTCGCGGTCGGCGGTGATGCCGTAGAACACCGCGCCGTCGTACGACGTCACGCCGATCGCCAGCGTCTGGTCCGGCAGCAGCGGCGGGATCGGGAAGGTGCGCAGCATCCGCGCGCCGGCGGCGTACAGCGGCGACTGCGGGCCGGGCACGTTGGTGATCGTGATCTGGAAGTCGCGCCGCGACCTCGGCCGCGGCCACCCGCGCGCCGATCGCGTGGAAGGTCGTCGGCGCGAAGCCGGCGATCCCGGCCAGCCGGTTGGCGGCCACCGCGCGGCCGGTCTCCTTGTGGGCCTGGAACGAGTAGGACACCTGGTGCAGCCGCACCACCGGGCTGGCCTCGGCGATCGGCAGGGTCACGAAGTGCGGCGCGATCTGGCTGCCCAGCGAGGTGGCCTCGAGCTCGCGGTCGATGACCGAGACCGGGACCACGGCCTGGATCTGGCGCAGCCCGCCCATCGACTCCGCGCGGGTCATCAGCCAGGCCCGCAGCGCCCCGGTCAGCGTGGCCAGGATGACGTCGTTGATGGTGCCGCCGTGGGTGTCGCGGATGGTGCGGTAGTCGGCGAGCCTGGTCTCGACGCCGACCACGCGGCGCTGCTGCGACAGCTCGCCGGAGAGCGCGTTGCCGCGGTCGGGGCGACGGCCGGTGAGCCCGGACGACCACGCGAGCCGCGCCGGAGGCGAGCCGGTCCGCGGTGCGGAGCACGGAGCCGGCGGCGTGCCGGGCGGTGTCGAGCGCCGTCTCGCGCTCGGTGAGGTTGTCGTGGAGGGCGCTCGGCCACGAGGCCGGCCGAGGACGGGTGCCGGTGCGGGTGCCACTCGTCGCCGCCGAGGATCTTCACCGCCGGGTCCTTGTCGAGCAGCACCTGGCCGAGGTCGACGGTCTCGACGCCGTCCACGAGTGCCTGGTGGGTCTTGTAGAGCAGCGCGACCCGGCCGTCGGCCAGCCCCTCGACGAAGTAGATCTCCCACAGCGGGCGGGCCCGGTCGAGCGGCCGGGAGACGATCCGCGACGACCAGCTCGCGCAGCTGCTCGGTGTTGCCCGGTCGCGGCAGCGCGGAGCGGCGTACGTGGTAGCCGATGTCGAAGTGGTCGTCGTCGACCCAGACCGGGTTGGCCAGGTGCCGCCGGGCACGGCTGGACCCGCTGGCGGTAGCGCGGCACGAACGGGATCCGGTCGAGGATCAGCGCCACGAACCGCTCGTAGTCGAAGCCCCGCCGAGTCGCCCGGGTCGAAGACCTCGACCGTGGCGTTGTGGCGCGGCGCGGTCGGCGTCTCCTGCTCGAGGAACGCGAGGTCGCGCGGGCGCAGTCGTTCGCTCATCACGCTCGCACCCCCGATCCGTCGTCGTTTGGCTCGACATGGGATTCTTACAGAGGTCTCAGGACGCCCGTGCATGCGTCCGTCACGATCGTGCGTACGTGTGCACCCAGCCCACCACTCGCCAACACCCAGGAGGTCGGTCTCGATGCGCCGTGCGCTCGCGGTCCTCGCCCTCGTCGTCTGCGCCGTCGGCCTGGCCGGCTGTGGCGACGACGACTCGTCGCGGACGGCGGCAGCGGGAAGGACCTGCCCACCAAGACCATCGACGTCACCATCGAGGGCGACGGCGTCACGCCGAACGGCGACCGGGTCGAGGTGAAGGTCGGACCAGCCCATCGAGCTGGTGGTCAAGGCGGACGCCGAGGGCGAGATCCACGTGCACTCCGACCCGGAGCACGAGCTCGAGTACGGCTCCGGCACCACCACGCTGCCGTCGTTCACCATCGACAAGCCCGGCATCGTCGAGGTCGAGTCGCACGCGCTGGAGAAGACGATCGTCCAGCTCGAGGTGAAGTAGCCCGCGCGTGGACCCGATCTCCCCGTCCTGGGGCGAGGTCTTCGCGCACGGGATCGGCGGCTCGAAGGACCTGCCGATCCCGCTCGAGCTGACCATCGCCGGCGCGGTGGCGGCGCTGACCGTCAGCTTCACGGTGCTGGCGGTCGCGTGGCGGACGCCGCGCTACGACGAGAGCAGACGGGCCGCCCGGCGCCCGCCCGGCTGGCGCGCGCTGGTCGACTCGCGCCCGTGGTTCTGCGTGCTGCGGGCCTTCGGCATGCTCGCCTTCGGCTACACCGCGATGGTCGCGGTGGCGGGCGAGGACAGCCTGATCAACCCGCTCTTCGGGATCTTCTACGTGCTGCTGTGGGTCGGCTTCGTCCCGCGTCTCGCTCCTGTTCGGGCCGGCCTACAAGGCGATCAGCCCGGTGCGCACCATCAACGCGGCGTTCGCCAGGCTCACCGGCAGCGACCCCGACCACGGCGTGTTCACCTACCCCGAGTGGCTCGGCCACTGGCCGGCGGCGATCGGTCTCTACGCGTTCGTGTGGATGGAGCTGGTCTACCCGTTCGCGACCGAGCTCGGACCGGTGCGGCTGTGGCTGCGCGGTCGTACGTCGCCGCGATGCTGCTCGGCGGCGCGCTGTTCGGCAACCGGTTCTACGAGCTCGCCGACCCGTTCGAGGTCTACTCGACGCTGGTCGCCCGGATGTCGGTGTGGGGCCGGCGCGGCGAAGCAGCTGGTGGTCCGCAGCCCGCTGGCCAACCTGGCGACCACGCCGGTCGCGCCCGGGCCTGGTCGCGGTCACGGCGGTGCTGTTCGGCAGCACCGCGTTCGACTCGTTCAAGGACTCGACGCGCTGGGTGAAGTTCATCCAGGGCGACTTCGTGCCAGGCACGACGGGCGTCACGCGCTGTTCACCAACGTCGGCCTGCTCACCTTCGTGCTCGCGGTGGCGCTGATCTTCACGGTCGGCACGATGCTCACCGGCGTCGGACCCGACCAGCCGCGACGCGAGCTGCCGGGCCAGTTCGCGCACTCGATCGTGCCGATCGTCATCGGCTACGTGTTCGCGCACTACCTGACCTACCTGCTCGAGGTCGGCCAGCAGACGATCGTCTACATCAGCGACCCGTTCAGCAACGGGTCGAACTGGTTCGGCACCGCGAACTGGCACGGTCTCCTACTACTTCTCCTACCACCCGACGCTGCTGGCCGACGATCAAGGTGCTCGCCGTCGTGACCGGTCACGTGCGTCGGCGTGATCGCCGCGCACGACCGGGCGATCCAGCTGCTGCCGAAGAAGCACCAGCTCACCGGCCAGCTGCCGCTGCTGGTCGCGATGATCTGCTTCACCGCCGGCGGTCTCTACCTGCTGTTCGCGGCCTGAGGGCGTCCCGGGCCCGGCCCTGGTGTCGACCGCGCCGCTCTCACTCCGAGCAGCCCGGCCCGGCGGCGCACCTTGGACGGCTGCTCCCGGGCCGGAGCCACGGTCGCGGCGAGGCTCGGCCAGCCCCGCCGACCGCGACGGCGAGCGGGCTCTCGGCGTCGGTCTCGAGCAGGGTGCGGCCGGTGACCAGGGCGCGGTCGACCGTGGCGCGGTCCTCGGGCAGGAAGTGCAGCCCGACCGGGCGGGCGAAGTCGGCGAGCATCTGGGTGACGTCGCGCTCGGTCCAGCCGATGGTCGGGCGCATCCGGTTGACGACGACCCGGATCGGGCGTCGATCGGGTCGCCGCTCGCGGAGGTCGACCAGGGCGCGGACGAGCCGGCGACAGGCCGACCGGGTCGGCGGTGCCGACCACGAGCACCTCGTCGGCGACGTCGAGGGCGGCCAGGGTGAGCTGGTGCCGGCCGGGCCGGCCGCTGACGTCGTCGTCGTCGAGGCCGAAGCCGGTGTCGACCACGACGTGGCCGTGCCGGGCCGCGTCTCGGCGAGGAGCTCGATGGTGCCGGGCCGGACCTCGGTCCAGCGGTCGGGCCGGGGCAGGCCGGTGACCACCGTGAACCGCGTGGTCGAGCGCCCGCTGGACGCTGGCGAACCGCTCCTCGAGCATCCCGCTGCCGGCGAGCCGGGCCGCGGACAGCAGCCCGGACACCTCGTCGAGGACGCCGAGCGACCTGGGCCACGCGTGCCGCCGTAGGGGTCGGCGTCGACCAGCGTGGTTCGCTGGCTCCGGCGCAGAGCGGCGCGGCCAGAGCGGTGGCGACCGTGGTCCGGCCGGGTGCGCCGGCCGGGCCCCACACGGCGAGCACCCGCCCGCCTGGCCGGCGCTGGGTCGCCGCGGCGTCGGCGGCGGCTCGGGTGCGCGGCTGCGTGGTCGGCGGTGATCGCCTCGGGCAGGGCCTCGAGGTCGTCGTCGGCGACGGTGGCGCGGACGCCGATCCGGGCGGCCCGCACCGTGCCGGCTCAGCTCGTCGTCGCGACGACGGCGACGCGCGCGGACGCCGTGGCTCGCGAGGTGGTCGACCGCGGCGAGGTCGAACCCGGGCGCCTCGAGCGCGACCACCGCGGTGTCGGCCTGGCCGGACGTCGCGGTGGCCAGCAGGTCGTCGACGTCGACGCAGCGCTTGAGCACGACGAGGTCGCGCCGGCCGCTGAGCAGCCCGAGCGCCCGGGTCTCCCAGCTCGCGCCGGCCGGCGAGCAGCAGGACGACCTTCATCCGCGCCGGACCACGGTGAGGCTGGGGGCGTCGTAGCGGGCCAGGAGCGCGAAGAACGCCGGGCGCGTCCGCCTCGGGCACCGCGAGGACGAGCTGGCGCTTGCCGCT
Organism: uncultured Actinomycetota bacterium; assembly: GCA_963791175.1. Classification (GTDB taxonomy): domain Bacteria; phylum Actinomycetota; class Actinomycetes; order Propionibacteriales; family Nocardioidaceae; genus Nocardioides. The sequence goes on along the minus strand of CAWBRC010000001.1, from coordinate 512,080 downwards.
GGTGCCGAACGACGACGCCAGCTCGGGCGCGTCGACGACGGTGGCAGCCGTGAGCGCCGGGCCCGTCCGGCGGCGGCTGCTGCGTCTGGCCGGTCGGGTGTCGGCGCTGAGCGGCGCGACGACGTAGACGTCCACGACGTCGCCGGGCCCGACGCTGGGCGGGACCAGCTCGGGCTCGACCGCCACCGGCACCTCGACCAGGCCGGTCTCGTCCGGCGTACCGACCGCCCGCCGGGGCAGCAGCTCGCCCGCCGCCGACGCTGCGGGTCAGCTCGAGGTCGGCCGGGAGCTCGTCGTCGACGGTGAAGTAGCCCGCGAGCGCGTCGGCGTCCGCGAACCGCACCCGCTGCGCGACCAGGTCGTCGGCCTCGACCCGCTGGCCGGCGCCGAGGTCGTGCGGCGGCGGCCCAGACCTGCACGGTGTCGTCGGCCGCCGCGAGCACCCGCGCGCCCACCACCACGCTCGCCGCGACCAGCACGATCCCGATCCAGAGCCGCGGGTCGCGCCACGCCGGCCGCGTGGCCGCGCAGCGCCGGCGGCACGTCTGACCCGGCGGCGCCGTCCCGCTGGCGGATGCGGCTGCCGTGGCATCCCCGAGATTGCGAGCCACGGGCTCATCATGCCCAGCGAGGCCTTGACGCGTGCCAGCGCTCATCCACAGATCGTGATCCGTGAGGCGCGTGAGTTCGCATGAGGTGCCACGATGAGCGCCATGGCCGACCTCCCGCGCTTCCTCACGCTGGCCGACGTCGCCGAGATCCTGAACACCTCGGTCGCGCAGGTCTACGCCATGGTCCGCCGCGAGGACCTGCCGCGCGATCAAGATCGGCGGCCGCGGCCAGTGGCGGGTGCAGCGAGGCCGACCTCGAGACTACATCGCCGCAGCAGTACGTCGAGACACAGCAAGTTCATCGACGCAGCACCCGTTCGACCCGGCCGAGGAGGCCCAGCCGGAGGACGTCGAGCGTAGCCGGCTCTCCCGACCTGGTTGACGGAAGCGCGCTGGCGCCTGTCTCGCAACCTCCGCGACAAACGCACCTGCTGGATCACCGCCGGTCGGGTTCCAGCCCCGGCTCAGCCGGTTTCGAGACGGTTGCTGCGCACCTCCTCAACCGCCGATGGTCAGCCGACCTCGGAGTCGAGCGTGACCTCGATGTCCTTCTCGTCGCCGTCGCGCACGCACCGTGAACGTCAGCGTCTCGCCGGGCTGGTGGGAGCGGATCGAGACGATCAGGGCGATGCCGTCGGTGACCTTCTGGCCCTCGAGGGCGACGATCACGTCGCCCTTCTCGAGGCCGGCGTCGTCGGCGGGCGTGCCGTCGATGACCTCGTCGATCTCGGCGCCGGAGCCGTCGCGCTGGCCGGTCTGCACCTTGGCGCCGATCACCGGGTAGCGGGCCTCGCCGGTGCGCAGGATCTGGTCGGCGGTGACCTTGACCTGCTCGATCGGGATCGCGAAGCCGACGCCGATGTTGCCGGCCTGGTCGCCGCCGGTGGTGCCGCCGGTGGTGGCGATGGCGGAGTTGACGCCGACGACCTGGCCGAGCAGGTTGACCAGCGGGCCGCCGGAGTTGCCGGGGTTGATCGCGGCGTCGGTCTGGACGGCGTTGATGTACGACGACTCGCTCGCCGCGTCGCCGGTGGTGACCGGGCGCTGCGAGCGCCGAGACGATGCCGGCGGTCACCGTGGAGCGAGAGGCCGAGCGGCGAGCCGAACGCCACGACGGGGTCGCCGACGTGCAGCGCCCGCGACTCGCCCGAGGGCGGCCGGCTTCATCTCCTTGGCCTCGTCGCAGTAGAGCACCGCGAGGTCGTAGACCGGGCGAGCGGCCGACCACGGTGGCGTCGTAGCGGTTGCCGTCCTGGTCGACGATCTCGATCGGGCCGTCGTCCTCGGCGGCCTGCTCGACCACGTGGTTGTTGGTGATGATGTGGCCCGGCTGGTCGAGCACGAAGCCCGAGCCGGTGGCGCCGCCCTCCTGGCCTTCGTACTCCGCGGAGATCTGGACCGTGCTCGGCAGCAGCTCCTGCGCGACGGCCGCGACCGAGGTCTTGCCGCCCTTGATCGGCGCGGCGGTCTGGACGCCGGTCGAGTCCAGCCCGGCGCCGGTGCCGCCGTCGGACGCCGACGCCGAGTCGCTGGTCCGGTCGTAGACCACGCTGCCGGCCACGCCGCCGGCCAGGCCGAGCACCAGCGCGAGGACGGCGATCGCCGGCCACATCCAGCCGGCTGGGCCGGGCCGAGCGACGGGCCGCAGGTGGGCCGGCGACGAGCGACGCGCCGGTCGGCGGTGCGGTGCGATGCCGGGCGGCGGGTAGTCCGGGGCCGAGGAGGGCGGCGTCCACGAGGGCCGCGGCCCGAGCGGCGCACCCAGCGGCTGGGTCTCCTCGGAGCCCGGGGCGGCGCCGTGCTCGTCGTTCACACGGTCATTGTTCCCGGTGCGGCGAAATCGCACACCGGAAGGGGTCCGCATCAGGGCAGCGGGCACGGCGCGGCGGCTGCTGGCAGGTTGAGCCCGGCCGGGTGCCGGGGTGGTGATCGACGTGGTCGGGGCGCGGCGGTCGAACGTCGGGGCGTCGGCGGGCGCGGCGCCCAGCGCGAGCACCCCCATCACCGCGGCACCCGCGGCGCCACCGCCGAGCGCGACCAGGGAGACCCGGCGCGGGCGCGGGTCGGAGGCGGAGGCGAGGTAGACGTCACCGGGCGGCAGGCCCGAGGCGACAGCGACGACAGCAGCGACCCCTTGAGCGAGGACGGCGCGCAGGCGGAGTCGAAGGACAGCCCGGCCAGCCGGGTCTTGACCCAGCCCTCGCGCTCGACGAGGTCGCGGCACTGGTGGCAGGCGTGCACGTGCGCCCAGGCCCGCTCCTCCTCCGCAGCGGAGCAGCTGGCCGTCGAGCAGCGCGCTGACGCGGTCGCCGAGGTGACCGATCATGCGCGGCCCTGCAGCGGTGCGGAGCGGTCCGGTCACGGGGCCGGAGTAGCGGGCCCGGCCGGAGGCGGGCGCGCGGTGCGCCAGCGCCTTGCGCAGCAGGGCGCGGCCGCGGTGGATCCGCGACCGGACGGTGCCGAGCTTGGCGCCGAGGATCTCGGCGATCTCCTCGTAGGACAGCCCCTCGACGTCGCACAGCACCACGGCGGCGCGGAAGTCCGGCGGCAGCGCCTGCGAGCGCGCGCTCCACGTCGTCGTCGAACCGCTGGTCGGCGTACGCCGCGTCGGGGCTCGGCGAGGCGCTGGTCAGCCGGTCCGCCCGCTCCTCGGTGAGTCCGTCGAAGCGGATCCGCTGCTTGCGGCGCGCCTGGTCGAGGAAGAGGTTGGTGGTGATCCGGTGCAGCCAGCCCTCGAAGGTGCCGGGCGTGTAGGTCGACAGCGAGCGGAAGACCCGGACGAAGACCTCCTGGGTGAGGTCCTCGGCGTCGTGCCGGTTGCCGGTCAGCCGGTAGGCGAGCCGGTAGACGCGGTCGGAGTGCCGCTCGACGATCTCGTCCCAGGTCGGTACGGCGTCCGGCTCGGTGCCAGCAACGTCGTCCATGTGTCCTCGGGTCTCCTCGTGCTCGGGGATCGTGACGGTACGCCGTCTTCCTGAACGAACCCTGTGAGCTGTCAGTGGGCTGAACGAGACGACCGCGGCGGCGGTGTTCCCGCTGATCGCCGTTCCGGATCGCGCTACGTTTCTGAGCGTGACGGACCCGATCAGTACGCAGAGCTGGTCCTACGCGGAGGCCTTCGTCGCCGAGGACGACATCCTGGCCCGTGCCCGCGAGCGCGCCCAGGAGGTCGGCGTGGTCGCGATCGGCCCCGGTGGCGGGGCCGCGCTGCGCTTCCTCGCCTCGGTGCTCGAGGCCCGCGCGGTGGTCGAGATCGGCACCGGCACCGGCGTCTCCGGGCTCTGGCTGCTGCGCGGGATGCGCTCCGACGGCGTCCTGACCACGGTCGACATCGAGACCGAGCACCAGCGGCTGGCCCGCGAGACCTTCAACGAGGCCGGCATCCCGACCCAGCGCGCCCGCACCATCGCCGGCGCCGCGCTCGACGTCCTCCCCCGGCTCACCGACGGCCACTACGACATCGTGTTCGTGGACGGCGACAAGGCCGAGTACACCGCCTGCCTCCGCGAGGCGCTGCGGCTGCTCCGCCCCGGCGGCGTGGTGGCCTTCGACAACGCGCTGTGGCACGACCGGGTCGCCGACCCGGCGGTCCGCGACGAGGAGACGCTCGCGATCCGCGAGCTGATCCGCGAGGTCGGCGACGACGACGGCCTGGTGCCGGTGCTGCTGCCGGTCGGCGACGGGCTGCTGCTGGCCAAGAAGGAGTGGGCGCCCGAGTAGCGGTACTCCGACTCGCGGCGCGGCCACGAAGCCGGACCGCCCTCGGCCACCGCCACGATCGAGCACGGCTCGATGAGGATCGGCGGGCTCCGATGATCTGCGACCCGGGCGACTCGCCGCGCCGCGGTGAAGTCTCCTGGAACGCCGCCGCGCGGCGTCGTCCGCGAAGACGTAGCAGCCCTCGAACCACTCCCCGGCACGCAGCGCCAGGTCTTGAAGCGCAGCCCTCCATCACGCTGAACCGCGCGTGCGACGTCTCCGCGACGTACGACGCGAGCGCCTCCTCGACGCCGCGGGCGCGTCGCAGCGACCAGCGGACGGTGAGCCGTTCACTGGCCGATGCCGGCCAGCGGGTCGGCGAGCCGAGCCAGTCGAGCAGCAGCCGGGCGCCGAAGCCGGTCGGCCCCTTGGTCTACTCGTAGTAGTCGGCGGGGGCGTCGCCGGTCGAGGCGACGTCGAGGTGCGCCCACGGCACGTCGCCGGCGAAGTGCTGGAGGAACAGCGCGGCGATGATCGCGCCCGGGCCGCTGCCGGCGTTGTCGGAGTCGGCGACCCGAGACGAGAGCTTCTCCTCGTAGACCGCGGCCAGCGGGAACCGCCACAGCGGCTCGCCCGCGCTGCGTCGCCGCACTCGAGCAGGGCGTCGGCGAGCGCGTCGTCGTTGGCGAACAGCCCGCCGACCTGCTGTCCGAGCGCCACCTTGATCGCCCCGGTGAGCGTGGCCACGTCGACGAGCACGGTCGGGCTCGAGGTGCTCGACGGCCTAGGCCATCGCGTCGGCGAGCACCAGCCGGCCCTCGGCGTCGGTGTTGGTGACCTCGGTGGTGCGGCCGCCGTAGTGGCGGATCACGTCGCCGGGGCGCAGCGCGTTGCCCCCGACGGCGTTCTCGGCCGCCGGGCACCAGGCCGACGACCTTCACCGGGCAGCCGACGTCGGCGAGCGCGGCCATCGACCGACATGACCACGGCGCCGCCGGTCATGTCGCGCTTCATGTTGACCATCGCCTCGCCGGGCTTGATCGACAGGCCGCCGGTGTCGAAGGTGATGCCCTTGCCGACCAGCACCACCGTGGGCGTGCGCCGCGACACCCTGGCCGGCGTGTAGTCGAGGCGGACCAGCCGCGGTGGGGTGGCCGAGGCCTGCCCGACGCCGAGGATGCCGCCGAACCCCTCGTCGGCGAGCCGCTGCTCGTCCCAGACCGTGACCTCGAGCCCGGCCTCGCTCGGCCAGCGCGACCGCCTGGTCGGCCAGCCAGGGCGGGTTCTTGAGGTTGGAGGGCACCGAGGCCAGCGTGCGGGAGCGCCAGCTCGCCCCGCCGATGGCGACGGCCCGGTCGAGGGCGGGCCGGTCGTGCGTCGGACAGGCCGGCCAGGACGATCCGGGCCACCGGGACGTGCTCGGGCGTCGCCGAGCGCCAGGCGAAGGCGAAGGAGCCGAGGATCGTGCCGACCACGAACGGCTCGAGGCCGACCGAGGGCTCGACGGCCGGGATCGTGGTGGCCACGCACGGCGCGGTCGTGGACGGCCCGGGCCAGCGCGGCGCCGGCGCGGCGGAAGTCATCGGGGCCGGCCGGCGCCGAGGCCCGACGAGCAGCACCTGGCGCAGCTCGGCGTTGTCCGAGGCGCCCGACGGGACCGGGAGGGCGGTCACCTCGCCGGCCGCGCCCGTGGCGTTCTCGGCGTCGAGCACGCGCCAGCAGGTCGACACCGAGCAGCGCGCCGACCTCGTCGGCGCCGGGACCGAGCAGCGGAGCTCGCCGTCCTCGTCCGGCAGCACCGGGAGCGCGATGACGTCCACACCCGCCAGCGCGTGCGGGCGGGTCGCGGTGACGGCGAACTCGGGCGGGGAGACCTGGGGCGGCAGCGCTGGCGGGGAGCCGGCGGGTCCGTGGTCCCCCGAGAGAGACCGGTCGGGCATCAGCCGACCACTAGCCGACGACGTCCTTCAGGGCGTCACCGAGCGCACCGGCCTCCTCGGCGTTCAGCTCCACGACGAGGCGGCCACCGCCCTCGAGAGGCACGCGCATCACGATGCCGCGGCCTTCCTTGGTGACCTCCAGCGGACCGTCGCCGGTCCGCGGCTTCATCGCCGCCATGCGGCACCCTGCCTTTCCGTACGCACAAGACTCGGGCCAGAAGACCCGAGGACGCCTTCGGCGCAGGACCATTATCCCTCATGAGACGGGGCCAGAGGGCACACTGCCTCCATGACCGCGTCGCACGCCGAGAACTCCGCTGTCCTGTACGACGTCACCGACGGGGTGGCCACGATCCGGCTGAACCGGCCCGAGGCGATGAACAGCCTGGACATCGCGACCAAGGAGCTGCTGCGCGAGACCGTGCTGCAAGCGGCCGATGATCCGGCCGCCCGGTGCGTGGTGCTGACCGGGACCGGACGCGCGTTCTGCACCGGCCAGGACCTCAAGGAGCACATCCAGCTGCTGGAGACCGGCTCGCAGCGACGAGCTGTTCACGACCGTCGAGCAGCACTACAACCCGATCGTCACCGCGCTCGCCTCGATGGAGAAGCCGGTGGTGGCCGCGGTCAACGGCGTGGCGGCCGGCGCCGGAGCGTCCCTCGCCTTCGCCTGCGACGTGCGCATCGTCGCGGACACGGCCGGCTTCAACCTGGCCTTCGCCAACGTCGCGCTCTCCTGCGACACCGGCTCCAGCTACACCCTGCAGCGGCTGGTCGGGCCGGCCAAGGCGCTCGAGCTCCTGTACTTCCCGCGCACGGTCAAGGCCGACGAGGCGCTCACCCTCGGCCTGGCCACCCAGGTCGTCCCGGCCGACGAGCTCGACGCGGTGGTGGCCGAGCTGGCCGGCCGGCTCGCCGCCGGACCGACGGTGGCCCTGGGCTCGATCCGCCGGTCGGTGGCGTACGCCGCCTCGCACACCTTCGAGGAGGCGCTGGAGCTCGAGGGCGAGATGATGACCAGGACCGGTGCGACCGAGGACCACCGCGCCGCGGTCGCGGCGTTCGTGGCCAAGGAGAAGCCGGTCTTCCAGGGCCGCTAGCCGCCCCAGGCCGCCCACATCCGCGCAATCGCGCCGAAAGGGGGCGTCTCCCGCGCGAAACCACCCCGCAACCCGGGCGATTGCGCCGGAACGGGGGTGAGGGGGCGCTAGCGCGCAGGCCCGGCGTAGGCGTTGAAGATGTCCAGCACCTGACGCGGTGCGGTCCTGGCCATCAGCTTCCGGGGCGGGCGGGCGCCGTACTCGACGGTGAGCGCGAACCCCTTGAAGTGGTGGTTGAACCAGCCGGTCATCGTGCCGTGGCAGACGCCGCCGCAGTCGAGCCGGGTGGACGGGCAGGTGCAGCGTGCGGGCGACCCGGCGGGAGAAGCCCGGACGCTTGTTGTCGGTGTCCACGCCGTGCAGCGGCTGGTGGAAGCTCAGGACGTAGTCGGGCTTCACGTCCGCGAGGAACCGCATCATGGCCCGGGTCTCCGGCTCGGAGGCCGGACGGGGGCCGGACTCGTAGCTGCCGTCGAGGTCGGCCCAGTGGTAGGGGTAGTTGCGGTTGAGGTCGACGCCGTGGGCGTTGCGGCGGTTGTGCCGCGGCCAGCCCGTCGGGGTTGTACACCGGCACCAGCCACAGGTCCACGCCGTGGAGGGCCTTGCCGCCGCGCAGCGAGCGCAGGATCTGCCGGGGCGCGCCCTCGTTGCCGTGCATCGCCGAGATCAGCACCACGGTCGGGCCCGGGTTGCGCCCCTCCTCGGCGTTCTCCATGTGCCAGGCCCGGATCGCCCGGCCCCGGACCGAGTGGCCGAGGACCCGCTGCTCGAGAACGTGGTTGGCCCGCTCGACGGCCGGCGCCGGCGCGGCGGACCCGCTCCCGGTGGGTACGCCGACCGCAGCGGCCATGAGCGCGACGACAGGAAGGCTCCGGACGAGCCGGTGGGTGACGAGAGGGCATCAGACGAGGTTGGTCAGGTAGGCGAAGGTGAAGACCAGCACGCCGACCAGCATGCCGACGTGGGCCAGCACGGAGAGACCCGGCCCCTCCGACCACGTGTCCTGCTGCGCCTCGGAGGCGTGCTTGCCGTGGCTGGGCAGCCACCGGACGAGGATCAGCAGGCCGGCGAACGTGGTGATCCAGAACAGCCCGAGACCGATGATCCCGACCGACGAGCTGCCCGCCGGTGAGTTCTCGGGGGCGATCAGGAAGGCGGTCCAGATGACGACGGCGAGGGTCCCGCACACGGTGTGCACGTCGAGGAGCCGGCCACCGACGTGGAACCGCCCGGCCCCCTGCCCGCCCCGCATCCGCAGCCGGGTCAGGACCACGACCACCGCCGCCAGGGCGGTCAGGACGTAGACGATCACGGGCACCGACACGGGCCGCAGTGTGCCTTACGTCGTGTGGTCGTCGCCACGAGCGTCCGTGGCGAGCGGGGCGTCGACGGCCTCCGGAGGGCCCGCGTGGGCGCCCGGCGGGCGGGTCCAGGGCGAGTCGTCCGCGGGGGGTTCGACGGGTTCCGCGGGGGTCGGGTCGAGCTGGCGGGCGACCCGGTCGAGCAGGGCGTCGACCTCGGACATGCGGTAGCCGCGGAAGGCCAGCGAGAAGCGGACCCGGCGGACGTCGTCACCCTGGAGCGCACGGTCGCGGGGCACCAGGGCGTCCGGGCGGTCGTCGTACGCGTCGGACATCGGGGCGCCGCGCCCTGCGGCGAGCGCGGCCACGCCGCCCATCACCACGACCACCAGGGCCGCGAGGAACCACATCATCGTGACGTCACCGCCCCTCGCGCGCGTCGACCATGATCCGGATCGCCTCGTCGATGTCGTCGGTGAGCAGCAGCATGTCGAGGTCGGCCTCGGTCAGCTTGCCGTCGGCCAGCGCGACGTCCCGCATCCAGGTCAGCAGCCCCGACCAGTACTCCGTGCCGATCAGCACGATCGGGAACCGGGTCACCTTGCGGGTCTGGACCAGGGTGAGCGCCTCGAACAGCTCGTCGAGGGTGCCGAACCCGCCGGGGAGCACGGCGAAGCCCTGTGCGTACTTCACGAACATCGTCTTGCGGGCGAAGAAGTAGCGGAAGTTGATGCCCACGTCGGCCCAGTCGTTGAGGCCGGACTCGAAGGGCAGCTCGATGCCGAGCCCGACGCTCACGCCGCCCGCCTCGCTGGCGCCCTTGTTGGCGGCCTCCATGGTCCCGGGCCCGCCACCGGTGATGACCGCGAACCCGGCGTCCACGATCTTGCGGCCGAGCAGCTCGGCCAGGGCGTACGTCGGGTGGTCGGGCCGGGTGCGGGCGGAGCCGAACACCGCGATCGCCGGCCCCAGCTCGGCCAGCGCCCCGAACCCCTCGACGAACTCGGCCTGGATCCGCAGGACGCGCCACGGGTCGGTGTGCACCCAGTCGGTCTGGCCGCGCGAGTCGAGCAGCCGCTGGTCGGTGGTGCTGCCGTCGACCTGTCCGCGCCGCTGGATGACCGGACCCTTGAACTTGCTCCTCATGTGGTGAGCCACTCCCTGAGCTGCCGCTCGCAGCGCTCGATGTGCTCCACGGGCACGTGCTCCTCCTGCTTGTGGGCCAGCATGGGGTCACCCGGGCCGAAGTTGACCGCGGGGATCCCGAGGCCGGTGAACCGGGCCACGTCTGTCCAGCCGAACTTGGGGTTCACCTCGCGGCCGACGGCGTCGATGAACGCCTTGGCCGCGGGCAGGTCGAGCCCGGGCAGCGCGCCGGGCGCGCTGTCGGTGACCGTGACGTCGTACCCCTCGAAGACCTCGCGGACGTGCTGGTGCGCCTCCGCCTCGCTGCGGTCGGGCGCGAACCGGTAGTTCACCTCGACCACGCACTCGTCGGGCAGCACGTTGCCGGCCACCCCGCCGCGGATGCCCACGGCGTTGAGCCCCTCGTGGTACTCCAGGCCGTCGATCAGCGGCTTGCGCGGCTCGTAGGCCGTCAGCCGCTCGAGGATCGGCGTCGCGCGGTGGATCGCGTTGACTCCCTTCCAGCTCCTCGCGGAGTGGGCGCGCTCGCCGGTGGCGCGGACCTCGACCCGCAACGTGCCCTGGCAGCCCGCCTCGACCTCGGCGTTGGAGGGCTCCATGAGGATCGCGAAGTCGGCCTCCATCAGCGCGGGGTGGCTCTGGCTGAGCAGGTTGAGGCCGTTGAACTCGGAGTCGATCTCCTCGGCCTCGTAGAGGATGTACGTGACGTCGCGGACGGGCTCCGGAACGGTCGCGGCCAGCCGCAGGATCACGGCGTCGCCGCCCTTCATGTCGCAGGTGCCCAGGCCGTGCAGGAGCTCGCCGTCGCGCCGCGCGGGCAGGTTGTCGTTGACCGGCACCGTGTCGAGGTGGCCCGCGATCACCACCCGCTCGCCGCGGCCGAGCTCGGTGCGGGCCACGACCGTGTGGCCGTGCCGGCTCACCGTCAGGTGGCCCAGGGCGCGCAGCGCCTCCTCGACGGCGTCCGCGATCGCCTGCTCGTTGCGGCTGACCGACTCGATGTCGACGAGCTGCACGGTCAGGTCGACGGCGTCCGCGGTGAGGTCGAGATGCACGTCGGTAGTCAACCAGCCCGTCCCCGCTCGACGTACTCGGTGAGGTGCGCCAGCGCCATCCGGCTCCCGGCCTCGTTGTCCTCCGGGCGGACCGCGTCGGGGACCCCGTCGTGGACCAGCTCGACCTCGGTGCCGCCGGCGCCGTCCCGGAGCGTGGTGGTCATCGTCATCTCCCCGGCGAGGTCGGGGTCGTCGGTCTCGAAGGCCAGGACCTCGACCACCTGCTGGTCCACGACCAGCCGGGCGAAGCGGCCGGCGTAGGTGTCGGTGTGCGCGCCACTCTTGCCGGCCTCGTCACCCCGGTAGGTGAGGGACACGCGGAAGCGGCCGCCCTCGCGGGCCTCCCACTCGTGCACCTCGGCCGTCATGCCGTCCGGCACTCGCCAGCGCTGCACGGCGTCCGGGTCGAGCAGGGCGGCGTAGACCTCCGAGCGCGGCGCGCGGATCAGTCCGGTGGTCGTGGTGGCATACATCCACCCAACTCTAGGAACTCTCGGGTTGAGCCTGTCGAAACTCTTGGGTTGAGCCTGTCGAAACTCTTGGGTTGAGCCTGTCGAAACTAGAACTTGTTCTAGTTCTCGCCTACGCTGCCGGCATGCGCAACGGTCTGGTGCTGTTCTCCTCCGACCGCGGGATCACGCCGGCCGGCCTGGCCCGGGCGGGTGAGGAGCGGGGCTTCGACACGATCTACGTGCCCGAGCACACCCACATCCCGGTCAAGCGGACCGCGGCGCACCCGGGCACCGGGGACGAGACGCTGCCCGACGACCGCTACACCCGCACCCTCGACCCCTGGGTCTCGCTGGCCACCGCCGCCGCGGTGACCACCCGGATCGGCCTCTCGACCGCCGTGGCCCTCCCGGTCGAGTCCGACCCGATCACGCTGGCCAAGACCATCGCCACGCTCGACCACCTCTCCGGCGGCCGGGTCACGATCGGCGCCGGGTTCGGCTGGAACACCGACGAGCTCGAGGACCACCACGTCCCGCCCGGCAAGCGCCGCACCGTGCTCAAGGAGTACGTCGAGGCGATGCGTGCGCTCTGGACGCAGGAGGAGGCGTCCTACGACGGCGAGTTCGTGCGCTTCGGCCCGTCGTGGGCCTACCCCAAGCCGGTCCAGGCGCACGTACCGCTCATCATCGGCGCGGGCGGCGGGCCCCAGACGTTCCGGTGGATCTCCCGGCACGCCGACGGCTGGATGACCACGCCCACGCAGCAGGACATCAGCGGCCAGATCGCGGCGCTCAAGGCCGCGTGGGCCGAGGAGGGCCGCGACGGGATCCCCGACATCCGGGTGCTCATCGCGTTCCGGCCCGACCCGGCCGACCTGGCCGCCTGGGCCGAGGCCGGGGTGTCCGAGCTGATCTGGGGCGTGCCCGACAAGTCCGAGGACGAGGTCCTCGCCTACCTCGACAAGCACGCCGCCCGGCTCGGCCTCTCCCCCGCCTGACCGCGACCCGTCGCTACTCCTCATGAGTAACGACGGGTCGGCGGCGCGAGCGTCAGGCGCCGCGCTCGAGCGCGAGAGCGGTGGCCTTCTCGCCCTCGCCGACCGCGACCCCGTCGCCGTCGGCGCCGTCCGTCACGACGTACGACGTCGCGAGGGTCTCCTCGGTGATCAGCTGCTCGTGGGCCCGGGCGGCGGCCTGGACGACCTCCGAGCCGCCGATGGTCAGCGCGATCCGGTCGGAGACCTCGAGGCCGGCGGCGCGACGGGCCTGCTGGACCGCGCGGACCAGGTCGCGGGCCAGCCCCTCGGCCGCGAGCTCGCGGGTCACGGCGGTGTCGAGCACCACGAAGCCGCCCGCGGGCAGCACCCCGACCGCGGCGGAGTCGTCGGCCGAGCCGGCCACGGTCTCGAGGGTGAACTCCCCCTCGGCCAGCTCCAGGCCGCCGGCGGTGACGGTGCCGTCCTCGGCCACCGACCAGTCGCCGGACTTCGAGCCCTGGATGGCCTTCTGCACGTCGCGACCGAGCCGCGGGCCGGCGGCCCGGGCGTTGACCGTGAGCTTCTGCGAGACGCCGTACGACGCCGCCTCGGGCGCCTCCGGGTCGAGCAGGCGGACCTCCTTGACGTTCACCTCGTCGGCCACGATGCCCACGAACGGCGCGAGCCGGTCGACGTCCGCGCTCACCACGGTGAGCGAGGCGAGCGGCAGCCGGGTGCGCAGGTGGCGCGCCTTGCGCAGCGCCGAGGTGGCCGAGCAGACCTCGCGGACCTTGTCCATGGCGGCGACGAGGTCGTCGTCGGCCGGCAGCTCGTCGGCGGCGGGCCAGTCGGCCAGATGCACCGAGCGCTCGCCGGTCAGCCCGCGCCAGACCTCCTCGGTGGTGAGCGGCAGCAGCGGGGCGGTGACCCGGCAGACCGTCTCGAGCACCGTGTAGAGGGTGTCGAAGGCCTCGCTGTTGTCGCCCCAGAACCGGTCGCGCGAGCGCCGGATGTACCAGTTGGTGAGCACGTCGAGGAAGCCGCGCGTCGTCTCGCACGCATCGGCGACGGCGTACTCGTCCATCTCGGCGGTCAGCTGCTCGACGAACTGCCGGCACTTGGCCAGGAGGTACCGGTCGAGCGCGTCGGTCGAGTCGGTGCGCCGGGTCGCGTCGTACCCCGAGGCGTTGGCGTAGAGCTGGAAGAAGTACCAGCTGTTCCACAGCGGGATCATCACGATCCGCACCGCGTCGCGGATGCCCTCCTCGGTGACCACGAGGTTGCCGCCGCGCAGGATCGGCGAGGACATGAGGAACCACCGCATGGCGTCCGCGCCGTCGCGGTCGAAGACCTCGCGCACGTCGGGGTAGTTGCGCAGCGACTTCGACATCTTGTTGCCGTCGGAGCCGAGCACGATGCCGTGGCTGATGCAGTTCTCGAACGCCGGCCGGTCGAAGATCGCAGTGGCCAGGATGTGCAGCGTGTAGAACCAGCCGCGGGTCTGGCCGATGTACTCGACGATGAAGTCGGCCGGGAAGTGGTGCAGGAACCAGTCCTCGTTCTCGAACGGGACGTGCACCTGCGCGAACGACATCGAGCCGGAGTCGAACCAGACGTCGAGCACGTCGGAGACCCGGCGCATCGTCGACCTCCCGGTCGGGTCGTCGGGGTTGGGCCGGGTCAGGTCGTCGACGTACGGGCGGTGCAGGTCCGGCTCGCCGTCCTTGTTCCGCGGCAGCCGTCCGAAGTCGCGCTCGAGCTCCTCGAACGAGCCGTACACGTCGAGCCGCGGGTAGGCCTCGTCGTCGCTCTTCCACACCGGCACCGGGGAGCCCCAGAAGCGGTTGCGGGTGATCGACCAGTCGCGGGCGTTCTCCAGCCACTTGCCGAACTGGCCGTCCTTGGTGTGCTCGGGCACCCAGTTGATCTGCTGGTTGAGCTCCAGCATCCGCTGCTTGAACGCGGTGACCTGGACGAACCACGACGAGACGCCCTTGTAGATGAGCTTCTCGCGGCAGCGCCAGCAGTGCGGGTAGGAGTGGTCGTAGGTCTCGCGGCGCAGCAGCACCGTGCCCGGGGTGACCGAGCCGGTCTCGCCCTCTCCGGTGGTCGCGGCCTTGAGGTCGTCGATGATGTGGAGGTTCGCGTCGAAGACGAGCATCCCGGCGTAGTCGTCGACCGGGTGGGTGAACCGGCCGTCCTTGCCGACGGGCATGACCGCCTCGATGCCCTCGCGGTCGGTGACCTCCTTGTCGGCCTCACCGAAGGCGCCGGCGCTGTGCACCAGCCCGGTGCCGTCGGTGGTGGTCACGAACTCGTCGCCGGCCACCACGCGGAACGCGTTCGCGTGCCCCTCGAAGTAGGTGAACGGCGGCGCGTAGAGCAGGCCGACCAGGTCCGCGCCGGTGCCGCGCCAGACGACGCTCGGCTCACCGTGCCCGTCGGGGGCGAGCTCCCGCGCGTACGCCGGGAGCCGCGCCTCGGCCAGCAGCAGCCGCTCGCCGTCGTGGTCGACCGCGACGTAGTCGATCGCCGTACCGACCATGACGGCGAGGTTGCTCGGCAGCGTCCAGGGGGTCGTCGTCCAGATCAGCAGCCTGGCGTCGCGCAGCGGACCGTCCGAGGTGATCCGGAAGCCGACGGTGACCGCCGGGTCCTGGACGTTCTGGTAGACGTCGTCGTCCATCCGCAGCTCGTGGTTGGACAGCGGGGTCTCGTCGTTCCAGCAGTACGGCAGGACCCGGAAGCCCTCGTAGACGAAGCCCTTGTCGTAGAGCTGCTTGAACGCCCAGATCACCGACTCCATGTAGTCGGGGTTCATGGTCCGGTAGTCGTGGTCGAAGTCGACCCAGCGGGCCTGCCGGGTGACGTAGTCGCGCCACTCGCCGGTGTACTTCATCACCGACGCCCGGCAGGCCTCGTTGAACTTCTCGATGCCCAGCTCGAGGATCTCGTCGGTGGTCTTGATGCCGTTGAGCCGCATCGCCTCGAGCTCGGCGGGCAGGCCGTGGGTGTCCCACCCGAACCGGCGCTCGACCTTGCGACCGCGCATCGTCTGGTAGCGGGGGACGATGTCCTTGACGTAGCCGGTGAGCAGGTGACCGTAGTGCGGCAGCCCGTTGGCGAACGGCGGGCCGTCGTAGAAGACGAACTCGTTGGCTCCGTCCTCCCCCGCATCGCGCGCGTCGACGCTGGCCTGGAAGGTGCCGTCCTGCTCCCAGTAGGCGAGCACCTGCTCCTCGATCGTCGGGAAGCTCGGGCTCGAGGGGACGCCGGGGGCGCCGGAGGTCGAGGCCTTCGGGTAGGTCATGCGGGGCTCCTGCTGTCGTCTCGGTCCACTCACGAGGACGACAGGGCTGCCGCGGTACCACCTCGATTGCCGCTCCCTGCTGCCCGGAGCGACCACTCGTTCAAGGCTGTGACGGGCCCACCCGTCCGGTTCTACTTGCCCCTGCCTCGCGACCGGGGCTTTCTTCCGGAGGCTCGCCGCTGATGACGGCTCGAACGCCTGTGGCTCCAGCGTACGGCGCCCCCGTGGCCACGGCGAATCGGATTCGACTGTCCCCGGTCGCTCCTACGCTCCGGGCATGAACCGCACCGACCGGCTCTACGCGCTGGTCGAGGAGCTCCGGGCGGCCGGCCCGCGGGGCCGCACCGCGCGCCAGCTGGCCGGGCACTTCGAGGTCTGCGTCCGCACCATCGAGCGGGACCTGAGCGCGCTCGGCCAGGCCGGGGTCCCGCTCGCGACCCGGCAGGGCCGCACCGGCGGCTACAGCCTCGACCGGTCCATGACCCTGCCGCCGCTCAACTTCACGCCACGCGAGGCGGCCGCGGTCGCGGTGGCCCTGAGCCGCAGCGAGCACGTCCTCTTCGCGCGCGACGCCCGCAGCGCCCTCCAGAAGATCGTCGCCGCCATGCCCGACCACGCGCTCCGGGAGGCCCACGCCACCGCCGAGAAGGTCCGGTTGATCGTGGAGCCGACCTCGCAGCCGGACGCCGCGGTCGGCGAGACGGTCTGGCACGCGGTGCGCGACGGCCACACGCTGCGGATCCGCTACACCGACGTCGGCGGCCTGCAGAGCGAGCGCATCGTCGAGCCGCAGCACGTCGTGGTCGGGCCCGCCGGCTCCTACCTCACCGCGTGGTGCCACCTGCGCCGCGACGACCGGGTGTTCCGGATGGACCGGATCACCGTGGCCGACCGGGTCCCGGCGCGGCCACGGCCCGAGACGGCGCCGGTGATGGAGGCCCGCCCGATCCGGATGCCGCAGTCCGTGCTCCACCCGGAGAAGCTCCTCGCAAACACCGACACAGGGGTGTCGCGTGGCCGGGAGACCGTGGTCGCAGGCCGCCACCGCGGCGGCTGACCCGACAGGAGGAGTCACGATGACCAGCACCCCCGCCCCCGGCACCCTCGCGTGGTTCGAGGTCGCCACCGACGACCCCGACAGCGCCGAGAAGTTCTACGGCAGCCTGTTCGACTGGTCCTTCCAGGCCGACGGCCCCGCGGCCTCCGGGGGCATGGACTACCGCAACATCACCGCCTCCGGCGCCGACGGGCCGATGGGCGGCCTCTTCGGGACCGGCGGGCAGGCGCCGGGCCACGCCGTCTTCTACATCCTGGTCGCCGACGTCGAGGCGACCTGCGCCGACGCCGAGCAGCTCGGCGGTTCGGTCGTCAGCAAGCACCTCGACCCCGGACCGGGCGCCCCGGCGTTCGCCTACCTGCGCGACCCGTCCGGCAACCAGTTCGGCGTCTTCAGCCCACCGGCGGCCTGATGACCCCGCCCGGCGCGGACGAGGCCCGCGACCTCTACGACGAGCTCACCGACGACCTTCTCTACGACCCGGCCGTCGGCCGGGCCACGATGATGGGCCACCCGTGCGTGCGGCTGGCCGGCCGGTTCCTGGCGTCCTACGACGTCCAGGAGGGCTGTCTGGTCGTCAAGCTGCCCCGCGAGCGGGTCGGTGAGCTCGTCGAGCGGGGCGAGGGTCGGCCTTTCGCGCCGGCCGGCAAGGTCTTCCGGGAGTGGGTGGCGGTCCCCGGCCCCCACCGGCACCTGTGGCGGCGGCTGCTCGCCGAGGCGGTGGAGTTCGCGCGGTCGGGGACGGCCGACTGACCGGCCGCGCGGGCTACGGAGCCCCGGGTGGTTGGGTGGTCCGCATGAGCGACATGTGGCTGCCGCCCGGTGAGGACCCCCGCGAGGAGCAGGAGCCGCCCCGCGGCGAGCGCGACGTGGTGACGGGCTACCTGCGGTTCTACCGACAGACCTTCGAGCTCAAGCTCCAGGGCCTCGACGCCGAGCAGCTCGCCCGCCGGTCGGTGCCGCCGTCCACGATGTCGCTGCTCGGGCTGCTGCGGCACCTGGCCGGCGTCGAGCACTCGTGGAACAAGCGGGTGCTCCAGGAGCACATGGAGCTGACCCGCCTCCACCGCGACCACGCGGACCGCGACTGGGACTTCAACGGCGCGGTCGCGGACGACGCGCTCGTGGCGCAGGCCTGGGCGTCGTGGCGGCAGGAGGTCGCCGACGCCGAGGCCTGGCTCGACCGCGACGACCTCGACCGGCTGGTGCCGCTGGACGGCCAGGAGATCGAGGTGCGCGACATCGTCGTCCACCTCGTCGAGGAGTACGCCCGGCACTGCGGCCACGCCGACCTGCTGCGGGAGTGCATCGACGGGAGGACGGGCCAGTGAGCGAGCTGGAGTCGCTGCGCCGCTGGCTGGGCGACCTGCGGGCGACGGTCGAGCGCAAGGCCGAGGGGCTCACGCCGGAGCAGCTGGCCGCCCGGGCGGTGCCGCCGTCCGACCTGTCGGTCCTCGGGCTGGTGCGCCACCTCGCGCAGATGGAGCACCACTGGTTCGTGCGGACCCTGTCCCGGGCCGACGAACCCCAGCTCTACGTCCCCGACGGCGACTGGGACGCGCAGTTCCGCGACGCCGTGGCCGACGAGGCCGTGGTCGCCGACGCGTTCGAGACCTGGCGGACCGTCCGCGCCCGCGCCGACGCGGTGCTGGACGGGCTCGAGCCGGGCGACCTGGAGTTCGTCTGGGACCCGGAGGACAGGGTCGGCTCGGTGCGGGGCGCGCTCACCCAGGTGCTCTACGAGTACGCCCGGCACGCGGGCCACCTCGACCTCCTGCGCGAGGCGATCGACGGGCAGACCGGCGAGTAGCCCGCCGGATCAGACGTACATGACCTCGAGGCGGAGCCAGCGGGCGAGGTCCTCGATCTCGGCCGCCACCGCGTCGCGGGTCTCGGTGGGCCAGTCGAAGTCCTCGTGGACCCGGTCCACCCGGAGCACGCCCTCGGATGGCTCGGCGGTGGCGTCGAGCTTCCCGACCAGGCGGTCGCCGTGGAGGATCGGGAGCGCGTAGTAGCCCCAGATCCGCTGCTCCACAGGCTTGTACATCTCCAGCAGGTAGTCGAACTCGAAGAGCTGGTCGAGCCGCTTGCGGTCCTGCACCAGCCGGTCGAACGGCGAGAGCAGCGCGGCCCGGCCGCGGAACGGCCGGTCCAGCAGCGTCGGCTCGACCCGCCACTCGCCCTTCACGCCCTCGACCACCGCGGGCTCGCCGGCCTGGCCCACGTGGTGCGGCTCGCCGCCCTGGTCGGTGAACCGGGCCCGGGCCACGCCCAGCGCCCGCAGCCGGCGGGCGTTGCGGAGGGCGAGGGCCTCGTCGGGGTCCGGCACCGGGTCGTCGGGGTAGATCCGCTCGGCGAGGTCCCACAGCGTCTTGCGGCCCTCACGGCCCGCGGCCGCGACCTCACCGCGGTTGACCATGTGCTTGAGCAGCATCGTGAGGTTGCGGTTGTTGTTCCACCCCGACGAGGGCCACGGCACCTCGCAGGTGTCGTCGAAGGCCGAGGTGGGCAACGGCCCCTCGCGGCGGAGGAGGTCGAGGATCTCGAGCCGGCAGCCGTCGTTGGCCTCGACCCACCTCGCGGTGTCCCGCTCCCACTCGCGCAGCGGCTCGCGGCCCGGCCAGATCGACATCTCGGCGCGGAACAGCGCGATGTCCTCGGCCGGCCGGACGAACCCCTGGTGCTCCAGCAGCACCTGCCGGTCGACCAGGTCGACCAGCTCCGCCCGGTCGTACGACGACCCGAGCCGGCTCCACAGGACGAGGTCCGCGCTCGGTGCCCCGAGCGGAGCGGTCGGTTCGGTCTGGAGCACGCCGAGGTGGCGGACGACCGCGAGCAGGTCGTCGGGGCGCGGCTCGGTGAGCAGCTGCGCCTGCAGACAGATCCGGCGGGCGTCCGCCCGGGAGAGCTGGTGGACCACCCCGTGACCCTAGGCGGCCGGACCGACAGGGGCGTCGATAGTGTCGTGAGCCGTGAGCGACGCACCCGCGAAGGCCTGGGGCTGGGCACTGGCGACTCTCGACGAGGGCGGCGCCGTCCTCGACGCGTGGTTCCCCGCACCCGCTCTCGGCGACCACGACGGCAGCGACGCGCCGGCCGAGCTGGTGGCGCTGGCCGGGCCGGACGACGTGCGCCGGGTGCGCCGGGAGGTCCGCCTCGTCGAGGTGGCCGACCTCCAGGTCCCGCCGGCCTCCACCGAGGACGCCTGGCTCCGGCTGCACCTGCTCAGCCACCGGCTGGTCCGGCCGCGGACCATTTCGGTCGACGGCATCTTCGGCCAGCTGACCAACGTCGTGTGGACCAGCGCCGGACCGTGCGCGGTGGCCGGCTTCGAGGCCACCCGCGCCCGGCTGATGGCGACCGGAGCCCGGGTGACCGTGTACGGCGTCGACAAGTTCCCGCGGATGGTCGACTACGTGCTGCCGACGGGGGTCCGGATCGGCGACGCGGACCGGGTCCGGCTCGGCGCGCACCTCGCCGAAGGGACCACCGTGATGCACGAGGGGTTCGTCAACTACAACGCCGGCACCCTCGGCACCTCGATGGTCGAGGGCCGGATCTCGGCGCACGTCGTGGTCGACGCGGACTCCGATGTCGGCGGCGGCGCCTCGATCATGGGCACGCTGTCCGGCGGCGGCACCGAGGTCATCTCGGTCGGCAAGCGGTGCCTGGTCGGCGCCAACGCCGGCCTCGGCATCTCGCTCGGCGACGACTGCGTGGTCGAGGCGGGCTGCTACGTCACCGCGGGCACCAAGGTCACGGTCAAGGATCTCGACGGCACGCCCCAGGTGGTCAAGGCCGTCGAGCTCTCGGGGGCCGACAACGTGCTCTTCCGCCGCAACTCCGTCACCGGGACGGTCGAGGCCGTGCCGTGGCGCAGCGACGGTGTCGCGCTCAACGCCGCGCTGCACGCCAACTGAGTCAGACCAGGTTCACCGCGCGGGCCGCCACCACGGCGACGGTCGTGAGCGCGGTCGCCGAGGCCAGCATGAAGAGCAGCTTGAAGGGTCGGCTCAGGGGCATCGCGTCCGTCGGGCTGAACGCCGTCGACGCGGTGAAGGCCACGAACAGGTAGTCCACGAACGACGGCCGCCACGCGTCGTACCCGTCGACCGTCATCTGCGGGAACAACAGGTCGGGGTCCTCCTCCACCGCCGGGTGCTGCGGGTCGCGGGCCTGCGGGCCGCCCCGGTCGAGCTCCCAGAACACCACCGCGACCGCGACCACGTTGGTCACCAGCACGACGACCGCCGCGTGGACCAGGTCGCCCGCGCCGAACTGCCTCCCGTCGCCGATGAGGTAGACGAGGTGGACCAGGCGCGCCGTGTTCACGCCCAGCACCACGAAGGCGACGGTGAGCCCCAGCACCCGGTGCCACGGGTCGTCGCCCTCGTCGAGCCAGACCGGGTCGGCCACCACGAGCGGGGCCAGCAGCACCAGCTGCACCAGCGGCACCAGCCAGCGGGGCCCCAGCCCGACCTGGTCGGGCAGCGTCACCTGCAGCGCGAGCACCAGCAGCACCGCGAGCGAGGCCGGCCACCGCCGCCGGTGGGCCACGGACGACGCGTCGGTGCTCACGAGCCGATTGTCGCGGACCGGTTGGTCCGATCCCCGACACTTGGCTCCGTGAGGCGTCGGGGGGTGCTGGTCGCGTGCGTCGTCGGCGTGGCCGTGATCGCCGGCGTGAGCTGGTTCGCGATCCGCGGCGACGTGGGCCCGTTCCGGGCGTCCGACCAGTGCACCGCCGAGGTCGGCGACCACTCCGTGGTCCTCGACCCGTCGCAGGCGCGGTACGCCGGGCTGATCACCGCGATCGCCGTCCAGCGCGGGATGCCGGCGCGAGCCGCCTCGATCGCCCTCGCCGCGGCGTACCAGGAGTCGAACCTGCGCAACCTGCGCGGCGGGGACCGCGACTCGGCCGGGCTGTTCCAGCAGCGTCCCTCGCAGGGCTGGGGCACGCTGGAGGAGATCCGCGACCCGGTGCACGCGGCCAACGCCTTCTACGACGCGCTGGAGAAGGTCGACGGCTACGAGCAGCTCCAGATCACCGTGGCCGCCCAGGAGGTCCAGCGCTCCGGGTTCCCCGACGCGTACGCCGACCACGAGGCCGACGCCCGGGCCCTCGCCTCGGCGCTGACGGGCAACTCGCCGGAGGCGTTCAGCTGCCGGCTCGGCGACGACCCCGACGAGAGGGCCGCCACGCTCAAGGGCTCCGGGCTGACCGCGCGTGCGGACGCCGTGCGCCGCGACCTCCTCGCGACCTTCCCCGACCAGGGCCTCGGCGGGTTCGCGCCGGGCGGGGTGTCGACCGGCCACATGGCCGGGTCCGCGCACTACGACGGGCGGGCCGTCGACGTCTTCGTCCGGCCGATCTCCCCCGCCAACCGGACCCGCGGGTGGGCGATCGCGGCGTACCTCGTCAGCCAGGCCCAGCGCCTCTCCATCCGCACGGTGATCTTCGACGACCGGATCTGGACCTCCGGGGACCGCTCGGGCGACGGCTGGCGCGACTACGACCCGCCCGAGCGCTCGGGCGACCCGGCGGTCCTCGAGCACCGCGACCACGTGCACGTCGACGTCTACGAGTGAGCCGACCGGGGACCCGGATGGGCCAGCCGAACCTGACAGCCATGGTCCGAACGGACGATTTCCACAGCATTTGCGTCACCTGGCGTACGGCCCGCCGATCGGGGGAGTCCAATGGTTGACGAGCAGGACGCGACCCCTTGGGGAGGAAAACCACCATGTGCAGCCACACCCCGGCGTGCCCCGACGTACACGACACCGACTGCTGCCGTGCCCACGTGGTCTCGGACCAGAGCGGTCAGGGCTGGTGCCGTCTGTGCAACGGCATCATCCTGTTCGACGACGGGCACTACCTGACGCCCGACGGCCACGACGAGGTCGTCGCACTCTCCGCATGAACGACCTCCTCCGCCTGCTGCTCGACGCCTGGCTCAGGCCAGCCGCTCCACCGCCGCCGCCACCCGCTCGTCGGTCGCGGTGAACGCGACCCGGACGTGCCGGCTCCCGGCCCGTCCGTAGAAGTCGCCCGGCGCCACCAGGATCCCCCGCTCGGCCAGCCAGTCGACCGTCTCCCAGCACCCCTCGTCGCCCCCCTCGATCGGGCGCTGTGCCCAGAGGTAGAGCGACGCCTCGGAGTGGTCGATCCGGAAGCCCGCCGACTCCAGCGCACCCCGCAGCGCCGCACGCCGCGCCGCGTAGCGCGCGTGCTGCTCGCGCGCGTGCTCGGTGTCCGAGAGCGCGGCGGCCATCGCGACCTGCTGCGGCCCGGGCATCTGCAGGCCGAGGTTCTTGCGCACCGCCAGCAGCTCCCCGACCAGCCGGGCGTCCCCGGCCACGAACGCGCAGCGGTAGCCGGCGAGGTTGGACCGCTTGCTGACAGCGAGTGCACGGCCAGCAGCCCCTCGGTCGACGAGCCGCAGATCGACGGGTGCAGCACGGAGACCGGCTCGGCCTCCCACGCGCACTCGAGGTAGCACTCGTCCGAGACCAGGACCGTGCCGCGCTCGCGGCACCAGTCCACGACCTTGCGCAGGTGCTCGGGTGGCAGCACCCGGCCGGTGGGGTTCGACGGCGAGTTCAGCCACAGCAGCGCGGGGCGCTCGGGGCCGAGCGAGGTCAGTGAGTCGGTCGCCACCGCGCGGGCGCCCGCCAGCGCCGCGCCCACCTCGTACGTCGGGTAGGCGAGCTCCGGGAAGACGACCAGGTCACCGGCGCCGAGGCCGAGGTGCACCGCCATGGACGCGATGAGCTCCTTCGAGCCGATCACCGGCAGCACCTGGTCGAGGCCGAGCCCGCTGACCCCGTGCGAGGACGCCATCCAGTCGAGCGCCGCCTGGCGGGTCGACTCGAGGCCGATGGTCACCGGGTAGCCCGGGGAGTCCGCGGCACCGCACAGGGCCCGCTGGACCACCGCTGGCGTCGGGTCGACCGGCGTACCGACCGAGAGGTCGACGATGCCGCCCGGGTGGGCCCGGGCCCGCGCCGCGTGGGCGGCCAGCTTGTCCCAGGGGAAGTCCGGGAGCCGCGAGGAGACGCTCAGCGGGACTTACTCGTCGTGCTCTTGCGGCGGCAGCGCGGCCACCAGCGGGTGGTCGTGGTCGATCTCGCCCATCTTGGCGGCACCGCCGGGAGAGCCGAGGTCGTCGAAGAAGTGCACGTTGGCGTCGTAGTACTCCTTCCACTGCTCCGGCGTGTCGTCCTCGTAGAAGATCGCCTCGACCGGGCAGACCGGCTCGCAGGCACCACAGTCGACGCACTCGTCGGGGTGGATGTAGAGCATCCGCTTGCCCTCGTAGATGCAGTCGACCGGACACTCGTCGACGCAGGCCCGGTCCTTGAGGTCGACGCACGGCTGCGCGATCACGTAGGTCACTCGGGGTCCTCCTGGGTCTCGGCCAGAGCTTGGTACAGCGGCGGGAGAGCCACTACGTCCAGCCTAGTATCCCGGCGTGTCGTCGCGTCAGCCCGCCCACACCCTGGGTGCCCATGTCGTGGGTCACAGGGTGGTGGTCCGGCGGGTGCTGCCGGGTGAGACCGGGCCCAGCGGCGGCCCGGCGATGACCGACGTCCTCGGCACCTGCACGGCCTGGGGCGACGGTGTCTGCGTGGTGGTGCCGGACGGCGACGGCCCGCACGACCCGGTGGTGATCCCGCTGTCCGACATCGTCTCGGGCAAGCCGGTGCCCCCACGGGCCTCGCCCCGGCTGCGGGTCACGCCGGCGGAGGCCCAGCGGCGCGCGCTGGCCCTGTGGCCCGACCTCGAGACCGAGCCGCTCGGCGACTGGCTGCTCCGGCGCTCGCGCACCGCGACCGCGCGGCGGGCCAACTCCGTGCTGGCGATGGCCCCGTCCGGGCTGGCGGACGGGTACGAGCGGGTGGTGGCCTTCTACGAGGGCCTCGGCCGGCGGCCGATCGCCGCGGTGCTCCCCGACTCCGCGGAGGACGCGCTGTTCGCCGAGCACGGGTGGGTCCTCGAGAGCGACGACGACCACACCGTGTTCGAGATCGCCGGGGTGGCGGCCGCCCGGCGCACGCTCTCCGGCGTCGCGCTGCCGGTCGCCGAGGTCAGCCTCCACGGCGACGACCGGCTGGTCACCGCCCGGGTCACGGACCAGGGCCGGGTCGTCGCCTCCGGCGTGGCGGCGTACGCCGACGACTGGGTCGGGTTCCGCGGGATCGAGGTCGAACCGACCGAGCGCGGCCGCGGGCTGGGGCTCCTGGTCATGAGCGACCTGCTCGCGTGGGGTGCCGAGCTCGGCGCGACGACGGCGTACCTCCAGGTGCTCGGCGACAACACCCGCGCGCACGCCCTCTACGACGGGCTCGGCTTCGTCGAGCACCACCGCTACCGCTACCTCGCCGTACCGCGATAAGGGTTTGCCGCCCCCGCGGGGCGGCGCCGTACCCTTGCCGTCCCGGCGCGCGTGAGGCCTGACAACCCTCGTGACGACGCCCGCCGGGACCACGAGGCCGAGCCGCCACATCCCAGGCTCGGCGAAGGTGTGGTGGCACCGCGACCTTGCCCCCGCCCACACCTCCAGGGCAGCCACACCACCTGGAGGTCAGATGAGTACCCGTCCACCCCGCACGCCCGCCCGCGAGCTGCAGCACGCCGAGCCCGGCGACCCCGTGCTGCTGCAGGGCTGGGTGCACCGGCGCCGCGAGCTCGCGGCCGTCTCGTTCCTGGTCGTGCGCGACCGGACCGGGCTGGCCCAGGTCGTGGTCAAGGACCACACGTCGCTGCCGCCCGAGGAGACCCCGGTCGAAGTGGTCGGTACGGCGACCGCGAACCCGCAGGCGCCCGGCGGCGTCGAGGTCACCTCACCCACGATCACCGCGCTGGGCGACCCGGCGGACACCCCGGCGGTCGAGCTGTGGCGACCGAGGCTCGACACCGGGCTGCCCACGCTGCTCGACCACGCGGCGACGACCTGGCGGCACCCGCGCCAGCGCGCCGTGTGGGAGCTGGCAGCGGCCAGCCTGCACGGCTTCCGCGCGACCCTCGACGCGGGCGGCTACACCGAGGTCCACTCCCCCAAGCTGGTCGAGTCTGCGACCGAGTCCGGCGCGAACGTCTTCGAGGTCGACTACTTCGGCCGGCCGGCGTACCTCGCGCAGAGTCCTCAGTTCTACAAGCAGGTGCTGGTCGGGGTCTTCGAGCGCGTCTACGAGATCGGGCCGGTCTTCCGCGCCGAGCCGCACGACACCGTGCGCCACCTCGCGGAGTACGTCAGCCTCGACGTCGAGCTCGGCTTCGTGCGCGACCACCACGAGGTCATCGACGCGCTGCGCGACGTCGTGGCCGGCATGGTCGACGCGATCCACGCGCGGGCCGGCCACGCGGTGGAGCTCCTCGGTCTCGACGTGCCACGGGTGCCCGAGCGGTTCCCGGTCCTGCACTTCCGCGAGGCGCTGGAGATCGCCGGCGCCCCGGCCGACGAGCCCGACCTCGCCCCGGCCCACGAACGGGCGCTCGGCGAGTGGGCCCGGGCCGAGCACGACAGCGACTTCGTGGTCGTGCACGGCTACCCCACCGCTCACCGCGCGTTCTACAGCCACCCCGACCCCGAGGACCCGCGCTGGTCGCGCTCCTTCGACCTGATCTTCCGCGGCCTGGAGCTGGTCAGCGGCGCGCAGCGGCTGCACCGGTACGCCGACTACGTGCGCACCCTCGAGGAGCGTGGCTACCCCTACGCGCCGTACGCGTCGTACGTCGAGGCGTTCCGGCGCGGCATCCCGCCGCACGGTGGCTTCGCGATCGGGCTGGAGCGCTGGGTGGCCCGGCTGACCGGCGCGGCCAACATCCGGGAGGTCACGCTGTTCCCGCGCGACCTGCACCGGTTGGCGCCGTAGCAGGGCCACGCTCGTCGACAGTGCAGGAAATTGTCGCTCCGGCGTCGAACTTCCGGTGCAGTCGGGCAGCCGCGCGTTCCGGCCCGCGTCGCGGGGACAGTGCAGGAACTTGTCGCACGTGGGTCGAATTTCCGGTGCAGTCCCGCTCAGCGGTCCGGTCCGCCCGCTGATCCGACCCGGTTACTTCAGGCCGCGGAGCAGGGCGACCCGGCCGTCGGAGCCGGAGGCCCAGCAGGCGCCGTCCTCGGTGCACTCGACCGCGTCGAGGCGCCCTTCTCGACGCTCTTCCAGGTGACCCCGACGTCGTACGACACGTCGGTGCCGGTCGGGCCGACCGCGATCACACCGGTGGACGGCGAGCCGGTGGCCGCGGTCCGGGGCAGGAACGCCGAGCCGGAGCGGTAGCCGCCCAGCTTGCCGCCCTTGGTCCACGTGGCCCCGCCGTCCTCGGAGTATCGCCGAGGTGTGCTTGCGCGCGTTCGGCTTCTCGAAGTCGCCACCGACCGCGACCAGGGTCTGTGTGTCGCGGACGGCCAGCGAGAAGATGCCGCCGGCGTCGCTGCGGACGATCGGGGTGTCGGTGACCGTCCAGGTCACCCCGCGGTCGGTCGGTGTGGAAGACCCGCGCGGCGGCGCCGCCGCTGGCGATCCAGGCGTCGCTTTCGCCGGCGGTGATCAGGCAGGTGCCGCTGGCGGCGAAGCCGAACTCGCCGTCGAGGGCGGGCGGCATCCCGGACGACTTCCGCTTGGTCCACGATCGGCCGCCGTCCTTGGTGACGATGACCCGGAACTTGCCGTGCACCGGGTCGCTCATCGCCAGGCCGTGCCGCCGGTCCCAGAAGCCGAGGCAGTCGTAGAACGCGTCCTGCTCGGAGTGGTTGCGGAAGCCCTGGCGTCCAGTGCCTGCCGCCGTCGTCGGTGCGGTAGATCCGCGAGTCGCCGCCGGTGCCGATCGACAGGATCACCGCGTGCGTGGCGTCCCACGCCTCGATGTCGCGGAACTCGAGGTCGCCGGTGTCCCCGCCCGGGGACACGTCCTGCCAGTGCCGGCCACCGTCGGTGGTGCGCAGCACCGTGCCCTCGGTGCCGCTCACCCAGGCGACCTTGCTTGCGACCGGCGCCAGGCCGCGGAACTGCGCGTCCGAGCCGGTGTGCGACGTCGCGCCACCGACAGCCCGGTGCCGCGCCGAGCCGGCGCCGGGGACGAGGGCGGCGAGCGAGCCGACCAGGGCGAGGACGAGGAGCGTGGTGAGGACGCGGCCGAGCGCACGCCCTCGTGGCGAGGTTCCCGAGATCATGAGAGGCAACCTACGCCCGGACCACCCGGTGACGCAGGTGGGTGGGGGCCGGGACTCCTCGACCCGCCGGGCGCCTCACTGCCGGGCGGGGGCCTGGCAGACCACGGCCTGCTCGGGCTGGTAGATCGTGGTGACCGTGTCGCTGCGCACCGGCGTCGGGTCGTCCGACCCGGGTGCACGGTGCGGACCAGGTCGACCGCGAACCCGTCCTGCGCCGGGGCTGCCGACGCAGCCGGGGTCGGCTGTCGGCGACGGTGGTCGCGCGGGGTGTGCGCGTACGGAGCGCCGGTGGTCGCGATGACGTCGAACTCCTTGGTCGACCACACGTCGACGACCACCGAGCCGGGGCTGCCCGCGAGCCGGGCGACGTGGGCAGAAGCAGCACGCCGTAGGACGAGTCGTTGCGCATCTGCAGGTCGGTACCGGCGTCCGACCATCGCGTCGCGACCCTCGGGCAGCCCCGCGGTGTACGTCGGCGAGGCCGGTGCGGGCGACGTCGGTGAGCCCGGCCAGGAAGCCGGCGTTCCAGGTGGCGGTGGCCAGCCGGGTGGCCGAGCCGTTGACCTGCGCCGACGCGTCGCGTTGAACGAGAACGTGTCGCCGGGCCGCACCAGGGCGCCGGAGAGCCGGGCCGACCGCGTCGGCGAACGACGGACCGGCTGCTGCCGGGCACCGGCACCGTGAACGACGAGACCGGGGTCGATGACGCCGAGCTGGGCCGCGTCCTGGTCGGTGAACTCGGCCTTGGTCTCGGAGCCGGTCACCGGCACCGTCCGCGCGGCGCCCTCGCGCGGTCACGCCCTGCAGGAACGCCGGGTGACGCCCGCCTGCGTCGTAGGTCTCGCCCCGGCTTGGCGGGGACCACGGCGGGCGCGCCCTGCTGCAGCGCACGGTGGCGTCGACGGGCTCGGTGTCCTGGGCCGTCGGGTCCACGAGGGCCGCGAGGCCCATCGGGTCCACGTCGAGGGCGAGGGCGCCGTCCTTGGTCACGATGCTGAGGAGGTCGGCGTACTGGCGGGGCTGCAGCGTGACCTGCGACCCGGCGAAGGCCAGCGTCACCGGGCCGGACATCGCCGGGTTGGCGAGCGTGGTGACGGCCGTGTCGAGGTCGGCGTCGTCGACGTCGGGCGGCACGAGTCGCAGCGGGAGGTGGACCGAGGTGGCGCCGGTCGCGTAGGCGTCCACGAGCGCGCCCGCGGCCTGGTCGCGGTCGATCTGGGCGCCGTCACGGGGCTTGGTCAGCGTGACCTGCCCGCCGGAGAGCGAGATGCCGGCGTTGCGCGGCGGCTGCCCGGCCTGCTGGTCGAGCAGCGTCGAGCAGCGCGGTCCATCCGGCCCTCGTCGACGTCGACGACCGGTCGCGATCTCGTCGCCGCCGGTGTAGTAGCGCCACAGCCGGCGCGGGTCCCAGCTGCGCGGACCGAGCGCCTTCGCCACCGTGGCGACCGTAGTCGACGGTGAGCCCGGCGTCGGCCGGGTCGACCTGGGTGGTGACCGTGCCGACGGTGACGGTGATCGGGTCCTGGTCGTGGCGCTGCGAGCCCGCGGGCCAGCGCGGCGGAGGCGGCGTACTTGTCGCGGCCACCGATGTCGACGCCCGCCACCGTGGTCCCGCGCGGGACCTTGCCGTCGGCGCCGGCGTACGCCGTCACCCAGCCGCCGACGCCCATCACGAGCACGACGACCACGACGAGCAGCACCGCGGTGCCGCCCTCGGCCTCGTGGCCGATCCCGCGTCGTCTGGTACGCCTCACGGGTTCACTGTAGGAACTCCAGTCACTCCAGCGTGGCAGTTTCCCCGGCTGGCCGCGGACTTGTCCGCGCCGGGCTTCGGCAGCGTGGCGATCGCCAGCATCAGCACGACCAGCGCCAGGCCGAGCACGGCGTACCCGGCGGCCGAGTCGAGGCGAGCAGGTAGTCGCCCTCACCGCGGGGCACCGCGATCAGCGCCGACCACGCCGTCGAAGCCGAGCGCGAACGGCAGCCGGGTCCCCCAGCCGGCCGGCGTGGCCAGCGCCACCGCCAGCGTGGCGGCCGCGCCCAGGAGCAGCCCCCACCACCACTGGTAGACGGCCACCGTCGCGACGCCCAGCGCGATGCCCGCCAGCAACGTCACCGGCACCAGCCGCACGCCCATCGGTCGGTGCCGGCCGGCTCAGGGCTCGAGGCCGGCGAACAGGTCGGTCTCGAGCCCGTCGGCGCCCAGCGCGCCGCGCTCGCCCTTGACGATCCGGAAGTACTCGACGCCCCACATCTGGCTGCCCTCGTTGTTGGAGAGCGCGAAGAACGGCCCGTCGAGGGTGATCTGGGTGGGGTACGCCGCGCAGCGCGTCCATCTTCTGCTCGACGTAGGCCGACGCCGTCGATCCGCGGCGGCGAGGTTGTCGTCGGACGTCACGAACGGCGGCAGCGGCCCGTCGGGGTCCATCCCCTCGAAGCGTCGTCGTGTCGCCGGCCTCGCGCAGCGCGCGGAGGCTCTGCGCGCATCCGGCTCTCCGACATCGCGCCCCAGTAGATCTTGGCGATCTCCCACGGCTCGCCCAGGTCGCGGGCGGTACGACGGCACGGCGGCCAGCTGCGCGGCGTACATCGCGACCCGGTGGGCCTGGATGTGGTCGGGGTGGCCGTAGCCGCCGAACTGGTCGTAGGTGACCAGCACCTGCGGCTGCACCTCGCGGATCACCCTGACCAGGTGGTCGGCGGCCTCGGTGAGGTCGGCGTGCCAGAACGCGTTGTCGTGGATGGTCGTCGGCGGCGACGGCGTAGCCGTCCTCGTGCCACTGCATGCCGGAGTCGCGGTAGGTGCCGAAGCCGCCCAGCCAGCGGTGGTCGGTGACGCCGAGCGCCGTCATCGCGTCGGCGATCTCGCCGCGCCGGTGCTCGCCGAGCTTGTCCTCCTGGTCGGCGGCCAGGTGCTCGAGCTCGGGGACCAGGATCTCGCCCATCTCGCCGGCCGTGCAGGTCACCAGCGTGACGCCGCGGCCCTCCGCGACGTAGCGCGCCATCGTGGCGCCCTGGCCGATCGACTCGTCGTCGGGGTGGGCGTGGACGAGGAGCAGGCGCTGGTCGGGGCGGGACTCGGTCACCCCGCCAGCCTAGGGAGGAGGTGGGACAGCTCGGTCAGGAAGGGTCGGTCCGGCTCCAGCCAGTCGACGTCGTCGAGCTCGTCGGCGCCCAGCCAGCGGAGCTCGTCGTGCTCGGTCGGGACCGGTTCGCCCGCCACGAGCGCCGCGACCGCGACCCGCAGCAGGTACCGCTCCCCGATCGGCACCTCGCCGGTGAGCCAGCGCTCGACCGCGATCCGCGCGCCGAGCTCCTCCGCGATCTCGCGGACCAGCGAGTCGGCGTCGGTCTCGCCCGGCTCGACCTTGCCGCCGGGGAACTCCCAGCGGCCGGCGGCGCTCGGCCGGCGTCGTGCGCCGGGCGGCGAGCACCCGGCCGTCGCGGACGATGGCGGCGCCGACCACGACCTGTCTGTCCACGCCTAGATTGTGCGGGTGACGCGAGCCCGTCGGTGTGCACCTGGTGCGCACCGACGAGAACGTCGACGAGATCGACGCGCTCGCCGCCCGCCTCGGCGGCCGGGTCGGGCTGGCCGGCGCTGCTGGGCGACCTGAACCGCCGCGCGCGCCGGACCTGGGCGCCGGGCCGGGCGGTGCACCGCGCGTACACGTGGGACGCCGCGGACCGGCGCGACCCGCAGTGGTGGCCGCAGGGGATCAGCACCTCCGTCGACGCCGGGGCGCCGGTCCGTCGGTCGTCGGTGGTGTCGTGGTACGCCAAGCACGGCCAGGGGTCGCGGCTCACCTTCCTCGACCTGCGCACCCGCCGCTACCGGCACGTGCTGCTCGTGCGAGCCGACGCTGCGCGGCGGGGTGGCCGGCGTCGAGCCGCTGAAGGTGCACGCCGGGGGGATCGTCTGGCACGGGCCCTACCTGCACGTGGCGGCGCACCGCGCGCGGGGTCTTCACCTGCCGGGTGGACGACCTGCTCCGCCTCCCCGACGGCGGGCTGGTCGAGTCCTTCGGCCACCGTTACGTGCTGCCCGTCCGCTTCGCCTACCGGGCGTACGACCGACGAGGGGCTGGAGCGGCTGCGCTACTCGTTCCTCTCCCTCGACCAGGGCGCGGACCCGCCGGAGCTGGTGGTCGGCGAGTACGGCAACCAGCAGCCAGACCCGCCGGCTGGCCCGCTTCACCGTCGACCCGGCGACCATGTTCCTCAGCGAGGAGGAGCGGGTCTCCCGCCCGCTGGCCGTCGACGACGACGGCGTCGTCCGCGCCCAGGGCGCCGCGATCGCGGCCGGGAGCTGGTACGTCACCTCGCTCCCACGGCCCGTGGACGCCCGGGTCGGTGTACGTCGGCCGGCCCGGCGCCTTCCGCACCTACCGCTGGGCCACGCCCATGGGCCCGGAGGACATCTGCTGGGACGCCGCCACCGACCTGCTCTGGTCGGTCACCGAGCACCCCCGGCGCCGGTGGGTCTACGCGATGCGGCGCTCGTGGTTCGGGTAGTTGCCGATTCGTCTGCGGTCCGACGGGGGTTCTACCGCTCAGCGACGCAGACGAATCGTCACTGGCGCGGGACGAGGGCCAGCTGGCGGCTCTGGGCGACCAGGCGGCCGGCGGAGTCCCAGATCTCGCAGTCCTCCTCGAACATGCCGCCGGCCAGGTTGCGGGTCTCGTGGCGGACCTTGAGCCAGCCCGGGGCGGGGTGGGCGCGGACGTGCACGGTGAGCTCGAGCGTCGGCGCCCAGCCGGGCATGCCGAGGTCGAAGGTCACCGGCGGCAGCACGTCGCAGACGGTGAGCAGCGAGAGGGCGTCGGGCGCGCGGCCGTCGGGGAACCGGAACCACGCCGGCGATCACGCCGGTCATCCCCGGCTGCCCGGCGCCCCAGGCGGCGTGCGCCGGGTCGAGGCGCAGGTCGAACCGGTCCAGCATCGGCACGAACGCCTTCACCTCGGGCGGCGAGTCGGCGGAGCTGATGCACTCCTCCGGCGGCGGCATCGTGGGCTCGGTGGCGCGGGTCCGCACGTCCGGCGCCCGCGCGGCGAACCGGGCCAGGTCGCCGCAGGTGGCCAGGGCGGTGATCCGGGTGGTGCCCTCCTGGACCAGCTCGACCGCGGCCGTGGCGACCGAGCCACCCTCCCGGCGCACGTCGACCGCGACGGTCGCGGGTCCGGGCGTGGAGGCCGAGACGTAGTGGGCGCTCAGCGCGACCGGGTCCGGCTTGGCCGGCACGGCGGCGCGCAGCGCCCGCCCGATGACCGCGAGCAGGTACCCGCCGTTGACCCCGCCACCGACCACCCAGCCGGGCGAGAGCTCGACGGCGTACGTCGCACCGTCGACCGGCCGGACCTCGGTGAGGCGGTCGAACTCGAACGACTCAGTCATCCCAGGTGAGCGCCTCGCGCTCGAAGTCGGCGCCGGTCTGGACGGGGACGACGCAGAAGACCAGGCCCCCGGGGTCGCGGAGGATCGTGTAGCCGTCCCGCTCCTCCTCGACCCGTGCGCCGAGGGCCACGACCCGGGCCACCTCCGCGGCGACGTCGTCGGTCTCGATGTCGAGGTGCACCCGCGGCGGCGTCCCGGCGCCGGTGCGCTGGGACTCGAGGGCGACCGTGCCGGTCGTGCCGAGCGAGCGGTACTCCGGCATCCCGCTGTCCTCACCGGTCGGCGTGACGCCCTGGACGGCGCCCCAGAAGGCCACGCCCTGGTCCCACACCTCCTCCGGGTGGTCGATCAGGACGAGGCCGATCCGGGAGCGGTGCATGACCGGAACGGTAGCGAGGCCGGGGATCCTCGTGCGTGCGGGCGGCCTGGACGGCGAGACGCGGTGGCGTCCGCGCGGGCACCACCCGGCAGAGCGTCTAGGCGAGCAGCCCCTCGCGCTCCTCGAGCGCGGCGGTGAGCAGGGCCACCAGCGCCTCGAGCTGGATGTCGACCGAGGAGCCGACCTCCTCGTCGGAGCCGTCGAGGGCGCGGGCGGCGAGGCCCGCCTTGCTGTCGATCAGCTCCGCGATCTTGGTGTCGATCGTCTGCGAGGCGATGATCCGCCAGGCGGTGACCGGCTCGGCCTGGCCGATGCGGTGCACGCGGTCGATGGCCTGGGTCTGCTCCGCGTCGGTCCAGGAGAGCTCGGCCAGCACGACGTTGGAGGAGACCTGGAGGTTGATGCCGACACCGGCGGCCATCAGCGAGCAGACGATGATCTGGACCTCGGGGTCCTCCTGGAACGCCTTGATGCTGGCCTCGCGGGCCTTGGGCGTCTGGTCGCCGCGGATCTCGGAGTAGCGGATGCCGCGCTTCTCGAAGGTCTCGCCGGCGCTGTCCATGACGTCGACGTGCTTGGCGAAGAAGACGACCTTGCCGACCGACCGGGCCAGCTGGGCGGCGTAGTCGGCGGCCAGGCCGGCCTTGGCCTGACCGATCCGGCGCAGCATCGTGAAGACGTTGTCGCCGTCGGCCGTCGTGGTCGTGGTGTCCTCGCGCTCCCACGTGGCGACCCGGCGCACGAGCTCGTGGTCGATGCCCTCGACGGGCGCCCCCGAGCGGCGGGTGGCGATGGCCATGTCGTAGCGCTCGAGCAGGTGCCGGGCGAGCTGGCGCTCCGCCTCGCGGATGGAGCGGCCGATCTCGTCGTCGAGCTCGACGGGCAGGTCGGCGATCCGGCGGGCCGGGATGTCGGCGGCCACGTCGACCTTGCGGCGTCGCACGATGCCCATGTCCACGACCGCGCTGCGCGCGGCCGGGTAGAAGCCGGGGTCGGCCGGGGTGAGGCCGGTGTCCTCGAGCTTGTCCATGAGCTTGGCCAGCGGCTTCTTGTCGTCGATCCAGCCGAGGAACTCCCAGATGGCCTGGAAGTCCTCGATGTCGTTGATCAGCGGCGTGCCGGTGAGCGCCATCAGGAGCGGCCGGGCGATGCGGGCCCGGAGCCGCTCGGAGAGGTTGAGGACGTTCTGGGAGCGCTGGGACTGCTTGTTCTTGATGAAGTGCGCCTCGTCCACGACCATGCCGCGGAACCCGAAGTCACCGAGCCAGCCGACGTGGCGGTCGAGGATCTCGTAGTTGACCACGACGATGTCGGCGAAGCCGTCCACGTCGCCGCCGTCGCCGTGGATCACGGTGACGGGCCGGTTGGGCGTCCACATGCTCGCCTCGCGGCCCCAGTTGGTCTTGACGACGTTGGGTACGACGGCCAGCAGCGGGAAGGCGTCGGCGGCCTGGGCCGCCAACAGCGCCTGGGCGGTCTTGCCCAGGCCGGGCTCGTCGGCCAGCAGGTAGGTGCGGTGCCCCTCCGCGGCCGACTGGATCAGCTGGGACTGGTGCCGCATCAGCTCGAGACCCGCGGGGACCTTGGTGCCGTTGGGCTCGGGCAGCGGCATGCACGCGGCCTGGCTGCCGCCGTACTCGAAGGAGCGGAACAGCGGACCCAGCAGCTCCCACGTCGCCAGCCGGCGCGCCCGCGGGCGGCGGTCCTCGGCGGCGGAGAAGTCGGGCACGAGGAACGGGTTGGAGAGCTGGCGCTGGATCACCGACTGCGGAACCACACGCCGGTCGGGCACCGCGAGCAGCTCGGCCTCGTCGGGCTCGGGCTCGGGCTCCTCCTCGAGCTCCATCCCGGCCGAGGCGATCATCTCGCGGCGCAGCTCCTTGGCCGAGTCGGAGACGGTCGCGTCCTCGGCGAGCAGCGAGAGCAGCGTGGTGTCGCTGGCCGCGGTCTTGGCCAGGATGGTGGCCACGCCGTCGAGCCGCTTGAGCTGGTCGGCCTTGCGGGCCTCGGTGAGCTCGGTGTCGGCCTTGATCCGGGCCCGCTCCTCGCGGACCAGGAGCGCGACGACCTGGAACTTGGTGCGCGCGGACGGCGAGACCGGACCGCGCTGGGCGCGCGCCTCGACCTCGCGCACGGCCCGCGCGAGCACCGGGATGATGCCCTCGTTGTCACCGTGCCTGCGCCCGCTGCGCTGGCTGGCCTGGTTCCGGTTGTTGCCGGATTGGCGCTGGCCTCGTCTGGCCAAGGAGCTCCCTTTCCGCTGCCGCGACCCCCACTGGTCGGGCCCTCTGTGGCATCGCGCCTGGCCCTCGGGACGGTGCCCGGGCCTCGGGGCGTTGCCGACGTCGAGAGGGACCTGGCTCGGCCCCCCGACGCGATGCAGCGCCTGATCGGCGCCTCACCGGCCGTGCGACGGCCGATGTCTGCGGACCCATGATACCCCGACCTCCCCCAGGTTGTCCGCCGGTCCCACGAGCCGGGGGCACTAGCCTCTGGGCCCATGGACGAGCGGGTGCTCCGCGAGCTCGGCGACGAGCTGATGCGGCTGTCCCGCCGGCGTTCGCAGGCCTACCCCGGCTCGGTGCTGGACACCTCCGCGTTCCGGCTGCTGTGGCTGCTCACCGAAGGGCCGCCGCGCACCCTGCGCGAGCTCGCCGACGAGCTGCAGCTCGACCAGTCGACGGTGAACCGCCAGGTCAACGCCGCGATCAAGCACGGCCTCGTCGAGCGGTACGCCGTGCCGGACAGCCCGAGCCGGCTGCTGCGGCCCACCGAGGCCGGGCGGGCGGCGTACGTCCACGACGGGACGCTGCGGGCCGACCTCTACGGCGCGGTGCTCGACGAGCTCGGCATCGACCGCGCCGAGGCGCTGGTGGCCGAGCTGCGCGAGCTCAACGACGGGCTGGACCGGGCGCACTCTCAACTGCGACCGGAGCCGCCACCTCCGTGACCGAGGAGTCCCGCTTCGGGATGAACGCGGCGATGGCCACGCCGAGGAACGCCGCCAGCGCCCCGAGCGCGAAGCACCAGCGGAACGCCGACTCGGTGGGCAGCGCGAACTCCCCTAGCTGCATCGTGCTGCTGGTGAGGACCGTCGCCATCACTGCGGCCGCGGTGGTCGTGCCGACCGATCGCATCAGGGCGTTCACGCCGACCGCGGACGCCGCCTCGGTGGCGGGCACCGCGTCGAGGATCAGGGTCGGCATCGCGGCGTACCCGATGCCCACGCCGGCACTGGCCACGATGCACGCGACCATCAGCTGCCAGGGCGCGTCCATCAGGAAGAACGCGACGACGTAGCCGGCACCCAGGACGGCGGCGCCGAGCATCAGCGTGTGCTTGGCGCCGACGGTCCGGATCAGCCGGGCCGAGACGGGGGCGAAGACCAGCATCATCAGGCCGGACGGGGCCATCCAGAGGCCGGCCGCGAGGATCGACTGGCCGAGCCCGTAGCCGGTGATCTCGGGGAGCTCGAGCAGCTGCGGCACGACGATGGCCTGGGCCATCATCCCGAAGCCGACCGCGACCGCGGCGATGTTGGTCATCAGCACGGGCAGCCGTGCGGTGGTCCGCAGGTCGACCAGCGGCTCGGCCCGCCGGGTCTGGTGGAAGCCCCACGCGAGCAGCACGAGGAGCCCGACCACGATCGCACCCACGGTCCGCGGATCGGTCCAGCCCCAGGTGCTGGCCTTGGAGATCCCGACGAGGAAGGTGACCAGCCCGACCGCGAGCCCGACCGCACCGACGGCGTCGAACCGGCCCGGGGCGGCGTCCTGCACGTGCGGGACGAGGAACCAGACCGAGACCAGGACCACCAGGGCCAGCGCGGCGGCCACCCAGAAGAGCGTGTGCCAGTCGCGGCCGTCCACGATCCAGGCCGACAGCGGCAGCCCGATCGCGCCGCCGACACCCAGGGTCGCGCTCATCGCCGCGATCGCCGTACCGGTCAGGCGCGGCGGGGTGACCTCGCGCATCAGCGAGATGCCGACCGGGATGAAGCCCATGGCCAGGCCCTGCATGGCGCGGCCGACCAGCATCGGTGCGAGGGAGTCGGAGAGGGCGCAGATCACCGACGCGACCAGCAGCAGCGCGGCGCTCACCGCGATCACCCGCTGCTTCCCGAACAGGTCCGCGAGGCGGCCCGCGACCGGCATCGCCACGGCCCCGGCGAGCAGCGTGATCGTGATGACCCATGCGGCGTTGGCCTGACTGGTGCCGAGCAGCAGCCCGAGCTCGCCCTGGATCGGGATGAGCAGGGTCTGGGTCAGCGAGGCGACGAGGCCACCGAAGCAGAGCACCACCACCGGGAGCGCCGGGTGCTCACGCAGGAGCCGGGTCGGTACGACGGTCGACGAGTCAGCCACTTGTGTAGGCTACATGTAGTTGCAGACAACAACCAATAGTGATCGTCGTCACTCGCCACGGTGTCGGGGGCACTTCAGCCATCGCTGAGCCGGACGGGCCGCGGAGGCCCGCTCGCACCTAGCCTCGTCGTCGTGTACGAGATCGCGCTGACGGTGGTCGCCCGGACGGGGATCCGCACCTCGGTGAGCACCTCGGCCCGGCCGACCGCGGTCTGGTACGGCCCGCGGTGGAAGTCGTCGATCGAGACCACTCGCTCCCCCGCGCTACGAGCAGCGTGGCAGCCGCGTTCGGCGTCGCCACGCTCCTACCCTCACCTCGTGGCCTCCCGCACCCGCGCCGCGACGTACGCGCGCCGCCGCCAGCGCCGGATGGCCCGCGTCACCCACGACCTCACCGACGAGCAGTGGCTGGCCCTCATGGAGGCGTGGGGCGGGTGCGCGTACTGCGGTGGCGACGGCGCCGCCCTGCAGAAGGACTGCATGCTCCCGATCTCCCGCGGCGGCCGCTACACGCTCGCGAACGTCGTCCCGGCGTGCGGCTCGTGCAACGCCAGCAAGTGCAACACCGAGGTGACCACGTGGCTGCGACGCAAGCGGATGGACGAGGCCGCGTTCCTGGTGCGCCAGGCCGAGATCGCCCACCTGGTCAGCGCTGACCCGGAACGATGGTCGCGCTGACCGACCGGTGGCTCGTCAGTCGGCCACGAAGGTGACCGACTCAGCGGCTCGAGCGATCTGGTCGACCAGCTCGTCCGGCGTGTCGCCGTCGTGCCACGCGTCGACCACGACCGGGACCCCGTCGACATCCACGACCCAGAAGTCGACGACGGCCTCGTTGGAGCCGAAGCCGTAGCTGATGCCGTGGCTGCCGCGCACCGTCTCGGCGAGACGGTAGCCCTCCGCGCCGCAGTCCTTGTCGATCCGGACCCGGAGGTGGACGGCGTCGTGCCCGAAGGCCTGGACGGGCGTGGGCGCCTGCTCGACGGTGCTCCGTGGCAGCTGAGCGAGCTGCTGCGCGATCGCCGGGGCGGTCTCGGCCACCTCGCGGTTCGGCTCTTCGCTGACACACCCGGTGCCGGCGGCCAGCGCGAGGGGCTGGAAGACGGCCACGCCGCCTTTCGCGCTCAGCACCGGGAAGTTGTAGCTGTGCCAGCCGATACCGTCGAAGCTGAGGTCGGCGTTCATCGCCACGCCACCGTCGTCGATGGCGACGAGCATCCGGTAGGTGCTGTCCGGGTCCATCAGGCCCCCGTCGGTGTCCCGGTACACCGAGGGCGTCGGCGTGGACGGAGGCTGAGCCGGCTCGACCGCGCTGTCTGACTCGAGCTGCGTGGCGGCGTACACGCCGCCGCCGACGAGCACGGCCACCACCGCCGCGGCGACACCGAGCCGGGTCGCGGTGCGGCGGCGCCGACGCACCGTGCCCCCGCTGATCAGCCTGTCCACGTCCGGTGCGGGTGCCTGCACCATGTCTGCCTCCTGGTTGAGTGCAGCGCGCAGCTGCTCATCGAGAGTCATGACTCCTCCACCACCTCGCTGATGCCCGCCCCGGCCACAGCTCGTCGGAGCGCCGCGATCGCGGCCGACGCCTGGGACTTCACGGTGCCGGGCGCGCACTGGAGGGCGTCCGCGATCTGCGCCTCGGACAGGTCCTCGTAGTAGCGCAGCACGATCACCGCCCGCTGGCGGTCCGGGAGCGCGCACACGAGTGGCCACAGCAGCGACCGGTCGAGCACGGGGAGCTCGGCCGAGTCCCCGGCGCTCTCGGGCAGGCGGTCGGTCGGTCGCTCGCGCGTCCAGGCCCGTCGGCGGCTCGAGATCAGGGTGGTGGCGAGCATCCGCCGGACGTACGCCTCGGCGTAGTCCATCCGGCCGATCCGTCCCCAGTTCACGTACGCCTTCTCCAGGGTGGTCTGCAACAGGTCCTCCGCACTCGTCGGCGACGCCGTGAGGAGGTAGGCCAGCCGGTACAGCGACCCCCAGCGGGCGCCGACGAACTCGGCGAAGTCCTCGTCGATGCCCATCTCTCACCCCCTGCCGGTCGGTTCAGCCCTGTAACGCCGTGGCGGTCTCATCCGGTTCGTCCGGGCGAGGAACCTCGTGCGCGCACTCCGCGGGCCTGCGCCTCCTTCGCTCCTGCGCGGGGTCAGCCCAGTGTGGCGGGATCCGTCCCGGGCGTCGCCACCACGGCCCTGGAGCTTGCGGGAGGTGGTCGAGTCGAGGGCTGACTACCCGACGTGACGTGAGACCGGCTCGACCGCGCGGACCGCGGGTCGGTCCGGGCGGGCCGCGTGGGTGCCGGCGCTGTGCGTGCCGACCTCGTCGTACCGGGCCAGCCAGCCGAGCACCTCGTCGGCCGGCATCGGGCGGGCCAGGCCGTAGCCCTGGTAGACGTCGACCCCGACGCCCTGCACCAGCGTGCGGGCCAGCTCGTTCTCGACCCCCTCGGCCACGACCCGGAGCCGGAGGTCGTGCGCGATCCCCACGGTGGCCCGGACGATCGTGGCGTCGCCCGCGTCCCGCTCGAGCCGGACCACGAAGGACCGGTCGATCTTGACCTCGGTCACGGGGAGCCGGTCGAGATAGGCCAGGGAGGAGTACCCCGTCCCGAAGTCGTCGATGGAGAGCTGGACGCCGAGCTCGTGGATGGCGCCGAGCACCTCGAGGCTCCGCTCCGGGTCCTTCATCGCGTCGCTCTCGGTGATCTCGAGGACCAGCGACCGGGCCCGGGTGCCCGTCTGCGCGAGCGACTGCCGGACCCGGTGCACCAGGGTCGGGTCGGAGACGTCGCGCGGGGTGACGTTGACCGCGACGTCCACGTCGTGGCCGGCCTCGGCCCACGTACACCGGGCCTCGAGCGCCCGGCGGATGATCGTGTCGGTGAGCCGGCGCATGTGCCCGGTGCGCTGGGCCACGGCGATGATCTCCGGCGGGGTGACCATCCCGAAGGTCGGGTGCGGCCAGCGCACGAGCGCCTCGAACCCGGTGATCCGGCCGTCGTCGGCCGCGGCCTGCGGCTGGAACCACAGCTCGACCTCGCCCGACTCGACGGCCCCGGGCAGTTCGGCCGCCAGGGTCAGCCTCCTGGCCGTCGAGTCGCCGGCCTCGGGGTGGTACGACGCGACGGCGGTCCGGTCGGCCTTGGCGGTGTACATCGCCACGTCGGCCTGGGCCAGCAGGTCCTCCGCGGACTCGGTCAGCACGTTGAACTGCGCGACGCCGATGCTGGCCGAGACGACCAGCTGCACGTCGCCCAGCGGGACCGGCCGGCAGAGCGAGTCGTGCAGTCGCTGGGCGTGGCGCAGCCCGTCCTCGAGGGTCAGCCCGGGCAGGAGGACGGCGAACTCGTCCCCGCCCAGCCTGGCCACGGTGCCGCGCGCTCCCTCCCGCAGCCGCTCGGCGGTGACGACGATGATCCGGTCCCCGGCACTGTGGCCGAGGGTGTCGTTGACGTCCTTGAAGTCGTCGAGGTCCAGGAGCAGCACCACCCCGGAGCCGGGGCCGACGGGCGCGTCGGCGGGCCGCATCGCCAGGGCGACGGCGTCGCTGAAGGCCCGGCGGTTGAGGAGGCCGGAGAGCGGATCGTGCTGCGCCTCGAGCGTCCGCTCGGCAGCCACCACCTCCAGCTCGCTGACGCTGCGGGCCCGCTCGACGGCAACGCCCGCATGGACGGTCAGCGCCTCGAAGAGCTGGACGTCGTCGGCGTCGAAGGTGTCGCTGTCGGACGACCGGTCGCACACCACGAGCACGAACCGGGTGGAGCCGGCGGCCCGCAGGGGGGCGGCCAGGCCGTCGCGCGCGACCGCCGGCAGGGTCGCGTCGCTCGAGGCCGGGTCTCCGTCACCGAGCGCGGTGCGCGGCTCGTGCCGGACCACGCTGCCCTCGAACGCTCGCCACCACCAGGCCGAGGGCCCGTCGAGCTCGGACGTCTCCGCGTGGAGCACGCCGTGGTGGAGGGCGAGGTAGGAGAAGCCCGCCCCGTCGTCGAGCCGCTCCACGAGGTAGGCACGTTCGGCGTGCATCAGGGCGGCCGCCTCGGCCAGCACGGTCTCGATGACCGCCTCCGACGTGTCCGCCGAGGAGGTGCGGTCGACGAAGCGGTACAGCAGCTGGGTCCGCGCGTGACCCCGGGCCAGGGACGCGTAGACGCGGTAGGCGGGTACCAGCAGCACGATGACCACGCCGAGGAGCGGGAGGGACGCGGGCCGTACCTGGACCAGGGTCGCCACGAGCAGGGCCACACACGTGTTGACGAACGCGGCGACCACGGCCCAGCGCAGCCCCAGCTCGCGCGCCTCCCGGCCCACGGCACCGTCGGTCAGCCTGAAGGTCAGCGTGACGGCCGCCGCGGCACCGAGGTCGGCGACCAGCACCGCGACGAGGACCGCCAGCCAGCCGCGGAAGCTCAGCGGGTCCCCACCCTGCAGGAGCGCCTGGTACGTCACCGCGCCGAGCGCCGCCTCCACAGCGAACAACGCACCGTTGTAGGCCAGCCTCGACCCCCGCAGACGCCCGGCCACCACGAGGCCCAGCACCGCACCCGCGACGTACGCCGTGACGTACTGGGGCGGGTCGAGGAAGGTGAGGCCGAGCACCGCAGGGACCTCACGCAGGCTGTGCCCGTGCGCGGTGCGCTTCGTCGGGTGGTGGATGACCACGACCTCGGCGAGGGCGAAGACCGGCACGAGCGCGAGCCAGGCCAGGTCGGGAAGGCCCGAGGCCGGGTCCCGGAGCAGCCCGGGCGCCGCTATCAGCACCGCTGCTCCGGCCATCGCCGAGGTCAGCAGCCAGATCCGGCGGTGCTCGGACGCCGGCTCGCCGCCGGCCCGGGACGCCCCGGTCTCACCCGTCATGTCAGGACGTCGAACGCCAGTGTCGGAGGCACGCCGGCGCGACCCGCCGCGGAGCGGGTGCCGGCAGCCAACGCCAGGTGTCGAGCCTTCACCGGTCTCCCGTCCTGCCGTCGGCCGGCCCCTGTGGCAGCCCGCCCGTGTCGGGAAAGCATCCCCGCGCGTGCGTACGAGCGGGAGGGCTCCCACCCAAGTCCGGCCGTTCGGTCATCCCATCGCGTGGTGGACGTGGTCCCGACGGGTCATGTGCGGGCTAGCCCCGGCGCTGGGGTTCGTCGCGCTCAGCAGCAGGCGGCCGACGCGGCCTCCTGGGCGGGTGAGGGCTCGACCAGGAGGTGGGTGCAGCACTCCTGACCCTCGGCCTCGCCGTTCGGCGTCTGACTGTCGGCGAGCACCGTGTAGACCTCCCAGGACTCGCCGTTCGGCGTGCCGGTGACCCAGAACTTGTCCTGCTTGGCGTAGCAGCACGTCGTGTCGCGCTCGTCCACCGACGCGAGCCCCTCACCGGCGAGCCGGGTCTGGACGGCGTCGACGGTGTCGACGTCCTCGACCTCGACCCCGAGGTGGTTGAGCGAGCCGCCCTGGCCGGGGTTCTCGATGAGCACGAGCTTCAACGGCGGTTCGGCGACGGCGAAGTTGGCGTAGCCGGGGCGGACCTTGGCCGGCTCGGTGGCGAACAGGCGTCGGTAGAACTCGATCGAGGCCTCGAGGTCGTCGACGTTGAGGGCGAGCTGGACTCGGGACATGGCGCTCCTCCAAGAGATAGATGTTTGTCTATGTCTCAACGGATGTTGCCCCAGACATCGACAACTGTCAATATTGATGCATGTCGAAGTCCCTGCTCGAGCTGACACCGGTCGAGACGGTCGCCTGCTGCGCTCCCCTGACCACGGAGCCGCTGAGCGCCGAAGCCGCCGACCGGATCGCGCCGCTGTTGAAGGCGCTGGCCGACCCGGTCCGGCTCCGGCTGCTGTCGCTGGTCGCGTCGCACGAGGACGGCGAGGCCTGCGTGT
The DNA here is from genome assembly GCA_963791175.1 of uncultured Actinomycetota bacterium. Taxonomy (GTDB): domain Bacteria; phylum Actinomycetota; class Actinomycetes; order Propionibacteriales; family Nocardioidaceae; genus Nocardioides. Next base: position 468,253 of record CAWBRC010000001.1, on the reverse strand, counting down.
GCGACCTCAACGACGCCTTCGACCTCTCCCAGCCGACCATCAGCCACCACCTCAAGGTGCTGCACGACTCGGGGCTGCTCGACCGCACCAAGCGTGGCGTGTGGGTCTACTACCGAGTGAAGCCCGAGGCGCTGTCCGACCTGGGCGCCCTCATCGGCGGCGTCGCCGGGTGAGCCTGACCCGGCGGGTGGTCGCGGAGGCGGTCGGCACCGCCTTCCTGGTCATGGCGGTGGTCGGGTCCGGGATCGCGGCGCAACGCCTCTCCCCCGGCGACGCCGGCCTCCAGCTGCTGGAGAACAGCCTGGTCACCGGCGCCGCCCTGGTCGCGCTGATCCTCGCGCTGCAGCCGGTCTCGGCCAGCTTCAACCCCGTCATCACCGCGATCGAGAGGGTGCTGGGGCGGGTCACCTCGCGCGAGGCCGTGCTGTCGGTGGCCGCGCAGGTGGCGGGCGGAGCCGTCGGCTGCGTGCTCGCCAACCTCATGTTCGACCTCGACCCCGTCACGCTGTCCGAGCACCACCGGGTGACGTCCGCGACGCTGCTCGCCGAGGTGGTCGCCACCGCGGGGCTCGTGGTCGTCGTCTTCGGCAGCTTGCGCGCCGGCCGGCTCGAGACCGTCGCCTACGCGGTGGGCGGCTACATCACGGCGGCGTACTGGTTCACCAGCTCGACCAGCTTCGCCAACCCCGCGGTCACGCTGGCCCGCACGCTCTCCGACACCTTCGCCGGGATCGCGCCGTCGTCCGCGCCGGCCTTCGTACTCGTACAGGTGGTCGGCGGCGCCGTCGGCCTGGGCCTCGTCGCACTCCTGCACCCGACCACCCGAAGGGCCGCCGCCTCATGACCGACCGACCCACCGTCCTGTTCGTCTGCGTGCACAACGCCGGCCGGTCCCAGATGGCCGCCGGCTACCTCCAGCACCTCGCGGGCGACCGCGTCGAGGTGCTCTCGGCCGGGTCCCAGCCCGCCGACCAGGTCAACCCCGCCGCGGTCGCGGTGATGGCCGAGGTCGGCATCGACATCGCCTCCGAGCAGCCGAAGCTGCTCACGGACTCCGCCGTGCGGACCTCCGACGTCGTCGTGACGATGGGCTGCGGTGACGAGTGCCCGTTCTACCCGGGCAGGCGCTATGAGGACTGGGTGCTCGACGACCCGGCCGGCCTCGGGGTCGAGGCGGTCCGCCCGATCCGCGACGAGATCAGGAAGCGCGTCGAGAAGCTCATCACCGAGCTCGACGAGCGCTGAGGCGCGATCTCGATCCGACCGAGCTCAGGCGAAGGAGAGGAACAGCTTCTCCATCTTCTTCGTGTCGACGCTGTCCGGTCCGCCCTCGCTGAGGCAGCGGTGCAGGCCGGTGGCCACCAGGGCGTAGCCGCCGCGGCTGACGGCCTTGTTGACGGCCGCGAGCTGCATCAGGGCGTCCTCGCACTCGGCGCCTTCCTCGAGCATCCGGATCACGGAGGCGAGGTGGCCGTTGGCGCGCTTGAGGCGCGTGACGATCGCCTTGATCTCGTCGGGTTCGAGCCGCATGCGTGTCCTCCAGGTGCCGGTGTGTTGCGTCGATTCTACATCCCCCCGGGGGGTTGTGTACGATCGCCACATCATCCCCCCAGGGGGATATCGGAAAGGAGCTCGTGATGACCCACCTCACCCAGGACACCACCGCATCGCACGGCAAGGAGGTCCTGCGCGAGCTCACGCCGCTGCACCGCAACCTCCGGCGCGCGATCCCCCAGGTCTACGAGGGCTTCGGCGCCCTCTCGAGGGCCGCGTTCGCCCAAGGCGCGCTGGAGCAGAAGACCAAGGAGCTCATCGCCCTCGCGATCGGCGTCGTCGAGGGCTGCGACGGCTGCATCGCCTCGCACGGCCAGGCCGCCGCCCGCGCGGGCGCGACCCGGCAGGAGGCCGCCGAGGCGATCGGCGTCACCTTCCTCATGCACGGCGGTCCCGCCACCATCCACGGCGCCCGCGCCTACGACGCCTTCTGCGAGTTCGCCGACGCCCTCGAGGCCGGCGACCAGTCCGCCTGAACCCTGACGAGAGGAAGCCACCATGTGTCGCCCCGCTCGCTGCAAGACCTGCGGCAAGACCACCTGGGCCGGCTGCGGCCAGCACGTCGCCGCCGTCAAGGCCGCCGTCCCCGCCGGCCAGTGGTGCCCGGGCCACCCCGACCAGCGCGGCGGAGGGCTGCTCAGCCGACTGTTCGGCCGCTGAGGCCGCGCCTCACGCGGCCGGCGAGGTGACGGCAGGACCGGCGCCGCTCACCCGTTCAACCTGGGAGGGCCCTCCCGTCACCTGAGAAGCCGGGACATGGGGTGGGAGCGCGGCACGCGGCCCGGATGCGATCTTCTGCGATCCGTCCTGCGTCACAGCCGCTTGTCGACCACACTCCCGCTCCAGGTGTCGACAGTCAGGATGCCGGCGACAGAGCGCTTGCGATCGCCGCCGCCGTCTCCTGCGGAGCCTCGTCCGGGAGGAGGAACACCGAGCCGGGAATCGTCACCAGGGTCACGTTGGGTGCCTGTTGGAGGGTGACACGCTCGGCGTCGGTGAGGCCTCCGTCCCCCTTCTCGGCGTGGACCACCCAGGCGGGACTGCCGGACGCGGCCAGCTCGGCGGCGAAGTCCCGGTCCTCGGCGATGTAGTCGAGGTACTCGACGCACGCCGGAAGCGCTTCGCCGGCCCGGTTCTGCTGCAAGTCCTCGATCAGCTCCTTCTTGTGCACCTCAGGCGTCTTGGCGGATCTGGCCATCAGTGGCATGAGCCGGAGCAGGGCCGCCAGCGGCCACCTACCCACCTTCTGCGACGCCCGTACGACCGCGCGGAAGAACGCCGCCTCATCCTCGGTCGTCAAGCTGATGCCGAGGAGCACCACCGGGCCTTGGAAGTGCCCTGACAGGACCATGTCCAGAGCCACTGTCGCGCCGTGCGAGAAGCCTACGACCACATCGCACCCGTGTTCGTCGGCCAGCTCCCCAGCCCGACGCGACAGAGCGCGGATGGACACGTCCTCGGACACAGGGGCGCCCGCCATGCCCGGCAGCGTCGTAGCCACCAAGCGAACACCGGAGAGCGCCGGGTCAGCCATCACGAGGGTGAACGAGCGGGCCGCATTGGCTCCGCCAGGGAGGAGAAGCACCGAGTGCGCCGCATCTGCCGGTCCCGCGGTCAGAAGCTCCCAGGATTCCCTCACGGCTGCCTCCGAACAGTGGCTCGACCCATGAAGGGTAGGGCGAGACGATCCCCGCTGGCAGGTTGGAGTTCTGACGAATCCGTGACGACCCGACGCGGTCGCGTGGCCGGGCTGCCTCATCCCAGGCTCCTCGAAGGCGCGTCACATCGCCGCCACTACCCTTCGGGTCCGCGGCACAGCAGCCCGGCCGCGAGCTGTTGGAGTAGGACGGACCACGATCAGGGCGAGATCTTCGTCGAGCCCTCTGCTCCGCGAGCTAGTTCGGCTCTCCACCACGACCCGTTCTCGATCCGCTCGAGTCGGCGCAGGACGAGGTCGCCGCTCGCAAACACCTCGACCTCGGAACGGGTCAGCGGCCACGGCGGTCCCGTCACCTCGGAGTCCTCTTCGCGTGTGGACGCCAGGACCAGCAGCGTGCCCTGCGGAGCTACCAGCCCGGCAATGTTCCGGGCCGCGACGGTGTGCTGCTCGGGCGGCATCGATTGCACGGTCAGACTCTCGACAACCAGGTCGAACCGGCCCTGCCACTCGCGAGGCAGGTCCAGGACGTCGGCTACGAGGTATGTCACCTGGGTGTCCGGATGCTTCCGCCTCGCTCCCGCAATCGCCGTCGGCGCGAAGTCAAACCCAGTGGTGCGAAAGCCCAGCAACGCCAGGAGCTCGGCATCGGCCCCGTAGCCGCAGCCGACCACCAGCGCCTCGCGTCCACCCCCCACAAGGTCCTGCGCCTCGGCCCACTCCACGAGTTGTGGACGAGCAGCCCCGTAGTCCCAGGGCGGCTTTGCGGCACCGGCCTCGGCCCCGGTGTAGATCGCCTCGAACATGCTCAATGGCTCGCCCGCCACGACTCGAGACTACCGACGACGTCGTCCGCCGGCACCAGCCCGGAGTGGACCGGCGATCGCGCTCCTGACGTTCGACGTACGGGTGGCGTCAGCCTCGAGCGGTCCGAACGTATGAACGATCGCGTCATGTCCGGGCCGACTGAGCGCGGGCTCAGGGCGCCAGAGGGCGTTGGTTCATACATTCGGCGGAGTGCCATGCCGTGGACCTTGCACCGAGCTCTGCCCCCAGGGGGGTGCCGAACAGGCTCTGACGGTGAGGACCACCCTGCGTCAGACGTTGAAGCGGAACTCCACGACGTCGCCGTCCTGCATGACGTAGTCCTTGCCCTCCATGCGGACCTGGCCGAGCTCCTTCGCCTTGAGCATCGAGCCGGCGGCCATCAGGTCGTCGTACGACACGATCTCGGCCTTGATGAAGCCGCGCTGGAAGTCGGTGTGGATGACGCCGGCGGCCTCGGGTGCGGTGGCGCCCTTGCGGACCGTCCAGGCGCGCGACTCCTTGGGGCCGGCGGTCAGGTAGGTCTGCAGGCCGAGGGTGTCGAAGCCGACTCGGGCCAGCACGTCGAGGCCCGGCTCGTCGACGCCCATCTCGGCGAGCATCTCGCGGGCCTCGTCGTCGTCGTCGAGCTCGACCAGCTCGGCCTCGAACTTGGCGTCGAGGAAGATCGCCTCGGCCGGCGCCACCAGCGCCTGCATGCGCGCCTTGAGCTCCTCGTCCTGGAGCTCGTCGGCGTCGCAGTTGAAGACGTAGATGTACGGCTTGGCGGTCAGCAGCGACAGCTCGCGCAGCAGGTCGCGGTCGATCGTGGTGGCGATGATCGGCGTCCCGGCCTCGAGCGCCTCCTTGGCCTCGCGAACGGCGGCGGCCCTGGCCTGCGTCTCCTTCTTGATCTTCGCCTCCTTCTCCAGCCGCGGCAGCGCGTTGTCGACGGTCTGGAGGTCGGCCAGGATCATCTCGGTCTGGATCGTGGAGATGTCGTTGGCGGGGTTGACCTCGCCGTCCACGTGCGTCACGTCGGCGTCGCGGAAGACCCGGGTGACCTGGCAGATCGCCGCGGACTCGCGGATGTGGGAGAGGAACTTGTTGCCGAGCCCCTCCCCCTCCGATGCGCCGCGGACGATGCCGGCGATGTCGACGAACTCCACCGTGGCGGGCACGACCCGCTCGGAGCTGAACAGCTCGGCCAGGCGCGGCAGCCGCTCGTCCGGTACGCCGACCACGCCGACGTTCGGCTCGATGGTGGCGAACGGGTAGTTCGCCGCGAGCACGTCGTTCTTGGTCAGCGCGTTGAAGAGCGTGGACTTCCCGGCGTTGGGGAGTCCGACGATGCCGATCGTGAGAGCCACAACCGAGAACCCTAGAGCGGATCGCCCGCCAGCAACGCATCGCGACGGGTCCACGCGAACCGCAGCACGGTCACGGAGAAGACCAGCGTCACCGCCACGATGACCGCCTCCGCCGCCCCACCGCCGCCCTTGGCGAAGATGCCGTGCTCCAGGTCGTACAGGACGTCCATCCCGAACAGGTAGAGCCCGGCCGACCCCGCGCAGACCAGCCAGAAGTACGCCGCCGGGCGCCGCTGCAGCAGCGAGACCAGCGCGAGCAGACAGGCCAGGCCGAGCCACAGGTCGGCCAGCGGGAACGCGTTCTCGAACTCGTAGTACGCCGCGCGGTGCTCGCTGGCGAGCGTGTCGCGGGAGGTGAACCAGATCGACCAGTAGGCCACGTCCAGCGCGAGGGCCAGGACGAGCATCACCTCGATGGTGCGCTTCATGAGCGCAATCTAGGGCGCCGAGAATTGGGAGCCACGCCCTAATGTCGACGACATGCCCGCCCCCAGCTATGAGGAGCTCGCGGCCATGCCTGCGTTCTCCGTCCAGGTCGTCCCGTTGGCCTTCGAGGACAACAACGGGCAGCTCAACGTCCGCCACTACCTCGGGATCGGGAGCGAGGGGCTGGACGAGTCGCTGGCCGGCGTGGGCATCCCGAGCAACTGGCCGACCAAGTTCGGGCTGGCCCACCTCTCGGCCGAGCACCACCTGACCTACGTGCACGAGCTGCGCACCGGCGACCAGATGTCGGTCCGGGTGCGGCTCCTCGGCCGCTCCGAGCGGGCCGTGCACGCGTTGGTCTACGTGCTCGACGACACCCGCGGGCAGCTCTCGACCGTGATCGAGGAGATCATCCTGTGCGTCCGGCTCGACCCGCGCGGCTCCGAGCCCTGGCCCGCGGACATCGCCGCCAACCTCGACGCCCGGATCGCCGAGCACGCGGCGCTGGGCTGGGCGCCGGCCACCTCGGGGTGCCTCACGCTGCGCTGACCCGGAGCGCCGGGGCGGCCCCACGACGGACCAGCGATCACGGTGCCGGTTCCACCACCGCTGGGGCCACCGAGCTCCCGGTGCGCAGCGTCAGCCAGAGGCTGATGCCGACGTAGTAGGCCAGGTACGCGATGGACAGGCCGGTGAGGACGACGGGTACGTCGGGCAGCTGGGAGGTGATGGCTCCGAAGAGGACGAGGAACGCCGTCGCCAGGGCCATGTTCGTGTACCAGAGCGTCTCGGTGCGGGAGGGGTAGACGTACTTGATCGGCACGAAGATGAGCACCGTCAGCGAGAGCAGGACCGCGGTGGTCGCGACCTCGCCGAGATCGAAGACGACGACGTAGAAGGCCACGATGTTCCAGTAGCTCGGGAACCCCAGGAAGAAGTGGTCGTCGGTCTTGGCGTCGGTACGGCAGAACTGGAAGCACGAGGCGACCAGGGGCAGCGCCGCCACCATCGCCCCCCAGGGGTCGCCGGGCAGGTAGCCGGTGGCCCACAGCAACACCATCGGCGCGAACGCGTAGGTGATGTAGTCGACGATGTTGTCCAGCAGCGCACCGTCGAACCACGGGACCAGCTCCTTGACCCGCCACCGCCGCGCCAGCATTCCGTCGGTGCCGTCGACGACCATCGCGGCCAGGAAGAGCCACAGCACGGTGCGGACCTCGCCCTGGTAGGCGAAGTGCACCATCAGCAGCGCGAGCACCACGCCTGCGGTCGTGTAGGCATGCACCATCCACGCCCACACCCGCTCCATGTCGGAACACGCTACGGGGTCACTAGGTTGGGGTCGTGCGGCTGGCCACCTGGAACGTCAACTCACTGCGGTCCCGGATCGATCGGGTGGAGCGTCTCCTCGAGCGCCACGACGTCGACGTGCTGGCCCTCCAGGAGACCAAGGCCCGTGAGGACCAGCTGCCCCTGATGGGGCTGCAGTCGATGGGCTACGAGCTGGCGTACGCCGGGATCAACCAGTGGAACGGCGTCGCCGTCCTGAGCCGGGTCGGCATCGAGGACGTCCAGGTCGGCTTCGAGGGCATGCCCGGCTGGGGCGACCCGGTCGCGGCCGAGGCGCGGGCCGTCGGCGCCACCTGCGGCGGGGTCCGGGTGTGGTCGCTGTACGTGCCGAACGGCCGCAAGATCGACGACCCGCACTACGTCTACAAGCTCGACTGGCTCGCCCGGCTCCGCGAGACGGCGCACGGCTGGCTCGGCGAGGACGTCGCGCTGGTCGGCGACTGGAACATCGCCCCGCGCGACGAGGACGTCTTCGACATGGCCGCCTACGCCAACGACACCCACGTCACGCCGCCCGAGCGCGCGGCGTTCCAGGCGTTCCTCGACGACGGCTGGGTCGACGTCGTCCGCCCGTACGCGCCCGGCCCGGACGTCTACACCTACTGGGACTACTACCGGCAGCGGTTCGAGCGGAACCGCGGGATGCGCATCGACTTCGTCGTCGGTACGCCGTCGCTCGCGGCGCGGGTGACCCACGCGTTCATCGACCGCGACGAGCGCGCCGGCCAGGGCGCCTCGGACCACGCCCCGGTGCTCGTCGACCTCGAGTAGCGGGTGCCGGCGCTGGGGCGCGCACGCGGACCGCTGTCGGTGGGCTGCTCCACCCTGTGGGCATGGACACGATCTCGCTGCTGGCGGTGCTCGCGCTCGGCCTGGCCCTGGGTCTCGGGCTCGGGGTCGTGGTCGGCGTGCTCTGGGCGCGCTCGCGGCCGTCGTACGTCGCCGGCGTGGGCAGCCAGCCGGTCGACCAGGCCGAGCTGGTGATGGGGCTCGACCGGCTCAGCGACCAGATGCGCGACCTCGACCACCAGCGCGCGACCTGGCAGGGCCAGCTCCACGAGCAGGTGCAGGACATGCGGCGCTCGACCGAGACGCTGCGCCGCGAGACCCAGTCCCTGTCGACCGCGCTGCGCAAGCCGCAGGTCCGCGGCCGCTGGGGCGAGCTGCACCTGCGGCGGGCGGTGGAGCTGGCGGGGCTGGTTAACCGGTGCGACTTCACCGAGCAGGCCCGGCTCGACGACGGCGCACGCCGTCCTGACCTCGTGGTGCACCTGGTCGGCGGTCGGTCGGTGGTCGTCGACGCCAAGGTGCCGCTCGACGCCTACCTCGACGCCACGTCGACCGACGACGACGCCGTGCGCTCGGGGCACCTGGCCCGGCACGCCCGCCAGGTCCGCAGCCACGTCGAGCAGCTCGGCGGCAAGGCCTACTGGCGCTCGCTCGACGAGACGCCGGAGTTCGTCGTGCTCTTCCTGCCTGCCGAGTCGTTCCTGGCCGCGGCGCTGGAGGCCGACCCCGGGCTGCTCGAGCACGCCGCCGGCCGCCAGGTCGTGCTGGCCACGCCGACCACGTTGATCGCGCTGCTGCGCACCGTGGCGCACGGGTGGAGCCACGAGGTGCTCGCCGACCGGGCCCGGGAGATCCACCGGCTGGGCCGGGACCTGCACGGTCGGCTGGGCACGATGGTCGGCCACCTCGACCACGTGGGCCGGTCGCTCAACGCCGCGGTGGGGCACTACAACCAGACCGTCGGCTCCCTGGAGTCACGGGTCCTCGTGGCGGCCCGCCGCTTCCAGGACCTGGCGGTCACCGACGACGAGCTGCCCCGCCCGCGGTCGGTGGAGCTGCACGCCGTCGAGCGGCGCGGCTCCGACGACGGCCCCGAGAGCGGTCGTACCGTGGCGGTGTGAGCGGTGCTCGCACCCTCTGGGAGGAGGGTCACGAACTGGGCCACCAGATGGCGGCCCTGGCCTTCGCGCTGGCGCTCACGGTGGCCTCGCTCGACATGACCATCGGCGGCGAAATCGGCCGCGCCTTCGACCTGGCCTTCGTCGGGGTCTGCCTCCTGGTCGCGCTGCTGGTCCGGCCCGAGGACTTCTTCACCGTGGGGGTGCTGCCGCCGCTGGTGATGCTGGTGGTCTTCGCCCTCGTCGCGGTCTCTCGCCCGGGGGCGATCGGCGACCGCGGGGACAGCGCCGTCCAGGCCGTGGTGAGCGGGCTCTCCCACCACGCGGTCGCGCTCGTGGTCGGCTACGCGCTCTGCCTGGCCGTGCTCGCCATCCGCGACCAGTTCACCCGCACGCGCCGCTAGGCGACGAAGCGGCTGACGTCGCCCGCGCCGTACCGCAGCACCTCCGGGGCGCCCTCCGACCAGTCGATGACGGTGGTCGGCTCGGCCGGGGTCTCGCCGGCGTCGATGACGATGTCGACGACGTGGTCGAGCTCCTCCTTGACGTCCCAGCCCAGGGTGCGAGGCTCGGTCTCGCCGGGGAGGATCAGCGTGCTGCTCAGCAGCGGCTCCCCCAGGAGGTCGAGCAGGGCCTGGACCACCTTGTGGTCGGGGATCCGGACGCCGACGGTGCGCTTCTTGGGGTGCAGCAGCCGGCGCGGCACCTCCGGGGTGGCGGGGAGGATGAACGTGTACGGCCCCGGCGTCGAGGCGCGGACCGCGCGGAAGGCGGCGTTGTCGACGTGCACGAGCTGGCCGAGCTGGCTGAAGTCCTTGCACACGAGCGTGAAGTGGTGCCGTTCGTCGAGGCCGCGGATGCGCAGGATCCGGTCGCGGCCCTCGCGGTTGCCGATCCGGCAGCCGAGGGCGTACCCGGAGTCCGTCGGGTAGGCGATCAGCGCGTCGTCGTCGCGCAATGCGTCGACCACCTGCTGGAGCAGCCGCTCCTGCGGGTTGTCGGGGTGGATGTCCACGTACCGAGCCACGTCGTCGACTCTAGGTCCGAGCCTGCCTCGAGGAGGGTGAGGGGTCAGCTGCGACCGGCGGCCTTGAGGTCGCGGCGGAGCTCCTTGGGCAGCGCGAAGATCAGCGACTCCTCGGCGCTGTGCACCGCGCGGGCGTCGGGGTAGCCGCGCTCGCGCAGGTAGGCGAGCACCTCCTCCACCAGGGACTCCGGCACGCTCGCACCCGAGGTGACCGAGACGGTGCGCACCCCGTCGAGCCAGGCCTCGTCGATCTCGGAGGCGTCGTCGACGCGGTACGACGCACCCGCGCCGGCCTCGAGCGCGACCTCGACCAGGCGGACCGAGTTGGAGGAGTTGCCGGACCCGACCACGATCACGAGGTCGGCGTCGCGGGCGATCTCCTTGACCGCGAGCTGGCGGTTCTGGGTGGCGTAGCAGATGTCGTCGCTGGGCGGGTCGAGCAGCTGCGGGAACCGCTCGCGGATCGCGGCCACGGTCTCCAGCGTCTCGTCGACCGAGAGCGTGGTCTGGGAGAGCCAGGCCACCTTGGCCGGGTCGCGGACCACGATCCCGGCGACGTCGGCGGGACCCTCCACGAGCTGGATGTGCTCGGGCGCCTCGCCCGCGGTGCCCTCGACCTCTTCGTGGCCCGCGTGGCCGATGAGCAGGATGTCGTAGTCGTCGTTGGCGAACCGCTTCGCCTCGTGGTGCACCTTGGTGACCAAGGGGCAGGTCGCGTCGATGGTCTTGAGCTCGCGCTCCTCGGCCTGGCGGTGCACCTCGGGCGAGACCCCGTGTGCGGAGAAGACCACGGTGGCGCCGGCGGGCACCTCCGCGACCTCCTCGACGAAGACGGCACCCCGCGCCTCGAGGTCGGCCACGACGTGCTTGTTGTGGACGATCTGCTTGCGCACGTAGACCGGCGCGCCGTAGAGGTCGAGCGCCTTCTCGACGGTGACCACGGCGCGGTCCACGCCGGCGCAGTAGCCGCGCGGGGCGGCCAGCAGCACGGCGCGCTCGTCCTCGTCGGCGGGCAGCACGCGCGGCGTACCGAGGTCGGTGGTCATGCCGCCAAGCCTACGGGCGGTCGGTGCCACCCCCTAAAGTCCGACCATGCCCCTGGAGACCTCCGCGCAGTCGCCCGCGCCGGTCCGCCAGATCGCCAACCTCATCTCCCAGTACGTCGACCGCCTGGGCGCGGTGTGGGTCGAGGGCCAGATCGCCCAGATCAACCGGCGGCCGGGGCTCGGCACGGTCTTCATGACGCTGCGCGACGCCGTGGCCGACATCTCGGTCCCGCTCACCGTGCAGCGCAGCACGGTCGACAGCCTGGCCACCCCGCTGGTGGAGGGCGCCAGCGTCGTGGTGCAGGCCAAGCCGTCCTACTACGCCAACCGCGGCTCGTTCTCCCTCGCGGTCCGCGAGATCCGGATGGTCGGGCTGGGCGAGCTGCTGGCCCGGCTCGAGCGGCGCCGGCAGCTGCTGGCCGCCGAGGGCCTCTTCGCCCGCGAGCTCAAGCGGTCGCTGCCGTTCCTCCCCCACCGGGTCGGGCTGGTCACCGCGCCGGCGTCGGCCGCCGAGCGCGACGTGCTCGACAACGCCCGCCGCCGCTGGCCCAACGTCGCCTTCGAGGTCGCGCACGCGACCATGCAGGGTCCGCGGGCGGCCGCCGAGGTGATCGAGGCGCTCGGCCGGCTCGAGCGCCACCCCGACGTCGACGTGATCGTGGTGGCCCGCGGCGGTGGCTCGGTCGAGGACCTGCTGCCGTTCTCCGACGAGGCGCTGGTCCGTGCCGTCCACCGGCTGCGCACCCCCGTCGTCTCGGCCATCGGCCACGAGCAGGACCAGCCGCTGCTCGACCTGGTGGCCGACGTCCGGGCCTCGACGCCCACCGATGCCGCCAAGCTGGTGGTTCCCGACGTCGCCGAGGAGCTGCGCCTCGTCGACGCGGCCCGGCACCGGCTCCGGCACGTGCTCGGCGGCTGGCTCTCCCGTGAGCAGGCCGGGCTCGACGCGCTCCGCTCGCGACCGGTGCTCGGCGACCCGCGCGGCCTGCTCGACGAGCGCGGCGCCGAGGTCCGGGAGCTGCGCGACCGCGCCCGCCGTACGCTCGGCCACCGGCTCGACCGCGCCGAGGACGACATCGCCCACCAGCGCGCCCGCGCCCGCGCGCTCTCCCCGCTCGCCACCCTGGAGCGGGGGTACGCCGTGCTGCAGGACGACGGCGGCCACGTCGTGACCTCGGTCGCCGGGCTGGCCCCGGAGACCCCCATCAGCGTGCGCGTGGCCGATGGCCGGGTGCACGCGACCACGACCCGCACCGAGCTCCTCGAGGAGAGCGATGGCTGACCACGAGCCCGACCCCGACGCCGAGACCCCGTCCTACGAGGAGGCCCGGGAGGAGCTGGTCGAGACCGTCCGCAGGCTCGAGGCCGGCGGCACCACCCTCGAGGAGTCGCTGGCGCTGTGGGAGCGCGGCGAACAGCTGGCCACCATCTGCCAGCAGTGGCTCGACGGCGTCCGGAAGCGGCTCGACGAGACGCTCGAGGACGAGGAGGCGTAGCCGGCTCAGCAGCCGGCGACGGGAGCGGTCGTCAGCTGCGCGATCACCGCCTCCTGCTGGGCCGCCGACGCCGAGCCGTAGACGAGCAGCGTCTGCCCGTCCAGCGGCGGGCCGAGGGTGGCCGAGTACGCGAGGTCTCCCCGGAGTCCGACCAGGTCTCCCACGTGGCCACGCCCAGCTGGTTGGGCACGGTGGCGTCGCCGCCCTGCCGCGCCTGCTCGTCGACGTAGGTGTTGAGCAGGTCGTCGACGTCGCTCTCCTCCTGGCGGACCCCGACGAACTCGTCGTCGTCGGTGACGAAGCCGACCGCCCACGTGGGCGGGTCCCCGCGGTCGAACGTCGTGCTCGACGCACGCCACCCGTCCGGGATGGAGCACGGGTAGACGACCTGGACGCCGGCCGCCTGGAGCTCCTGGACCGCGGCGACGTAGTCGACCTTCTCGACGACCTCGGGCTGGTCGCGCGTGAACGCGCGGAACCCGATGTACGCCGCGACGAACAGCACCGTCACGATCATCGCCCCGAGCAGCCCGCCGAAGCTGCGGTTGTACCGGCTGGGTCGCTCGCCCGCCTCGGGCGTCGGCTCGGGTGTCCCCGCCGGTTGCTCGCTCACTGGCCCATCCTCACAAGCACGATCTTCACAGGCGCGCCGGGAGCGTGATGATATTGCCCGGCCGCGCTCGGGCTGGCACAGGTCGTCCATGAGTGGGGAGGGTGGAGTGGCCCAGCTGTTCGTGTCCCACTCCTCCGCCGACAACGCGCTCGCGGCGAAGGTGAAGGACGTCCTCGCCACGCTCGGCTACGAGTCCGTCTTCCTCGACTTCGACCCGACCGGTGGCCTGGTCCCGGGCCAGGCGTGGCGCGACCAGCTGTTCACGAACCTCGACGCGTGCGACGCGGTCGTCTTCCTCACCACCCCCACGTCGATCGCCAGCCAGTGGTGCCACTCGGAGCTGGCGCTGACCCGCTGGCTGCGCAAGCCGATCCTCGCGCTGCTCGTCGACGGCAGCGACCCGCACCCGCTCACCGCGGATCTGCAGGGCCTCAAGGTCACTTCCGACCACATCGACCGCGACCGGGTCCGGGCCGCGCTGATGTCCCTCGGCCTCGACCAGGAGGCGCGCTGGGACCCGGACCGCTCGCCGTTCCCGGGGCTGCGCGCCTTCGACGAGTCGTACGCCGCGGTGTTCTTCGGCCGGGACCGGCAGATCGACCAGCTCCGCCAGCTGGTGGACCCGCCCAGCCGCAGTCGCGAGGGCGCGATCATCCCGGTGCTCGGCCCCTCCGGCAGCGGCAAGTCCTCGCTGGTCCGCGCCGGGCTGGTGCCGGCGCTGCGGGTCTCGTCGGACTGGGTGATCACCGACCCCTGGACCCCCTCCGACGTGCCGCTGGCCGAGATGTCGCTCTCCCTCGCACACGCGGCCAAGCTGCACGACGCCGACCTCGACGCGGACCGCTGCGCGGACCTGCTGACGACGCCGGGCGGGATGGCGGAGTACGTCCGCACGCTGCGCGAGAGCGGCGCCGCGTCGGCCGAGACCAAGGTGCTCGTGGTCGTCGACCAGGCCGAGGAGCTGGTCACGATGACCGGTGAGACGGAGCGGCAGGCGTTCCTCGAGGCGCTCACGACCAGCTGTGCCGCGCCGTCGCCCCTGCGCGTGGTGATGACCGCGCGCACCGACATGTGGGACCGGGTCGCGGCCGAGACCGGCAAGTTCGCGATGACGGTCGCGCCGACCGTGCTGCACGTGCCGCCGCTGTCGCGCACCGACCTGGCCGAGGTGATCAGCGAGCCGGCGCGCCGCTCGCACCTGACCATCGAGGACGGCCTCGTCCAGCGGCTGGTCGACGACACCGGCTCCGGCGACGCGCTCCCGCTGCTGGCCTTCACGCTGGCGCGGATGGCTGCCGACGCCGAGGGCGGGCGGCTCACCCACGCGGAGTACGACGCGATCGGAGGCGTCAAGGGGGCGATCGCGTCGCGGGCGAGCGAGGTGGCCTCCGGCGGTCGCACCGAGCAGGAGGTCGCCGAGGCGATCCTGCACCTCGTCAGCCTCACCGACGCCACCCCGCACAAGCGGCTGGCCCGGGCGGCTGACGTACCGCCCCGGCAGCGCGAGATCCTCGACGACCTCGTCGACGCCCGCCTGGTCGTGGTCAACGAGGCCGACGACCAGCAGGTCTACGCGCCCGCTCATGAGTCGTTGTTCTCGGCCTGGCCACCGCTGGTCGCGCTGATCGAGAGCCGCCGCGACGACCTCGTGCTGCGCGCCCGGCTCGAGCGCCGCGCGGCGGACTGGCGCGAGGGGGGCGGCACCCAGTCGGGGCTGCTGTCCGGGCTCGAGCTCGTGCAGGCCGGCGCGTGGCGCACCCGCAACGCGGACATGGCGACCCCCGACGTCGCGGCGTACGTCGACGCCTCGGTCGCCCGCCGCCGCCAGGGCCGCGTGGTCCGGGCCGGGGTGGCGATCGTGGTCGCGGCCCTCGCGGTCAGCCTCGTGGTCGTGCTGCTGGTCAACGCCCGCGCCGACCGGCGCCGGGCCGAGCAGGCCCGGGTCGGCGAGCTCGCGGCGATCGCCGAGCGCGAGCTCGTGCACGATCCGCCGGCCGCGGCCGCCGCCCTGCTGCGCGGTCTCGAGATCGACTCCGGGGACCGGGAGCTGCTGACGCTGTCACGGACCCTGCTGCGCTCCCCCGCCCGCGACGTCTACCGCGCTCCGGGGCAGGCGACGTTCTTCCAGCTCGGCGTCGGAGGACCGGTCGCCGCCGTGACGACCGGCGACGAGACGCTGCTCTGGGACACCGACCGCGAGACGGTCCGCACCTTCCCCCAGTCCGGCGGCCAGGTGGTCCGCCCGGACGGCCGGGTCTACGTCGCGGCCGACGACGCGGACGGGCTCAGCGTCTACGACCTCACCTCCGAAGGTGACGAGCCCGAGCCGCTCACCGTGTTCAGCGCCAACGACAAGGCGGTGCCGGTGCTCGCCTTCTCGCACGACGGCTCCCTCGTCGCGGAGGGGCGTCATTCGTGGGTGGCGCTCTGGGACATGCGCGACCCGTCCTCGCCCCAGAGGCTGGCGACGTGGCACAGCCCCTCCGGCGACCCCACGGCGTTGGCCGTCCTCGACGACGGACGGGTCCTGGCTGCGTCGAACAACGTCCGGCTCGCGGTGTGGGACGCGCTGGGCGACGGCAGCACCACGACGCTGGTGCCAGGGACGCACCGACACCGGCGTGCAGCACCTGTCGGTCGACGCGGCGGGTGAGCACGTGCTCATCGACTACCCGAGCTTCGAGACCGTGGCCGTGGTGGACATCGCGACCGGCGCCACCGTCGGCTCCTTCACCGCCTCCGACCCCGCGGCTCCCCCCTCGAGCCTCCCGCCGGTCAGCTGGACCTCGAGCCTGTCCGAGGACGGCCGCACCGTCGCCTCCTTCGACCTGGCCGGGCGTGGCTTCGTCTTCGACGCTGACACCGGCAGCTATCTCAGCTCGCTCACCGGCGGCCACACGTCCTTGGTGTCCGACGCCTACTTCAACGACGCCGGCCTGCTCGTCACCGCCAGCGTCGACGGCTCCCTGAGGCTGTGGGACCCGCGCTCCGCGGCGCTCGAGCTCTCCGACACCCTCTCCGACGACCTCTGCTCGGTGTTCGCGGGGCGGATGGACGCGGACAGCTGGGAGCTCGCGTTCGGCGCGGACGAGGTGGACCTGCCGTGCCCCGCCCCGACGTACGACGAGGCGCCGCCGCTCACGGTCTCGAGCTCGGCCGACGTCGGCTCGGTGCCGGAGGTGACCACCCCGGGCACGGTCGTCTACACCGACACCTTCGAGGGCGCGACGTCCTTCAGCACGGGGCAGCAGGCGGTCTCGACCGGCCAGGTCACCACCTCGGTCAAGGGCGGCCGCTACCGGATGGAGGTCGCGGGCGTCGGCGACGGGTACACCACCTGGGTCTCGGTCCCGGTCTCCGGGACGGGTGACACGTGGGCGGTGACCGCCACCCAGGGCCGGGCGCGCGGCGGGTGCGGCCTCTACGCCACCGACAGCGTCACCCAGGTCACGGTGACGGTCGACCGCGACGCGGGCACCGGCACGCTGGGGTGGTTCAGCAAGTTCGGCAACACGCACAACGAGACGTTCACGCTGCCGGCCGGTGCCACCGGCGACCTCTCCCTCGTGGATGATCGAGGCGTGATCGCGGTGCTCCTGGGCGGACGACGGCTCGCCACCGTCGCCGACGCCGGCCTCCGACCGCCGACCGCCGTCGGCGTGGCGACCCACGGCGACACGGCCAGCTGCGATTTCGACGACATCACGGCCACGACCGGCCCTTGACCGCCGGCCTGGCCGACGCGGTCGCCCTCGGGTGCCTCGCGGTGCTCCTGGTCGCGGCCACGCTGCACCTGCCGTGGCGGCGCGAGGCCGCGGTCGCCCTGGGGGCCACGGCCGTCGTGCTGGCGACCGGGCTGGTCGGTCGCGACGAGCTCGAGGACACGATCCGCGCCCTGCTGCCTGTGGTGGTCTTCCTCGTCACGATCCTCGTCGTCTCCGACGTGTGCGCCCGGGCCGGGCTCTTCGCGGCCGCGGCGCGGGTGGTCGGTACGGCGAGCCGCGGCCGCCCCACCCGGCTGCTGCTCGGCGTCTTCCTGCTCGCCGCGCTGGTCACCACCGTGCTCAGCCTCGACGCCACCGTCGTGCTGCTCACCCCGATCGTCGTGGGCGCGGCGGCGACCCTCGGCACGTCGGACCGTCCGGGCGCCTTCGCCTGCCTGCGGATGGCCAACTCGGCCTCGCTGCTGCTCCCGGTCTCCAACCTCACCAACCTGCTGGCCCTGCCCTACCTCGACCTCGACTTCGTCGGCTTCGCCGCCAGGATGGCGCCGGTGCTGCTCGTCGTGCTCGTCGTCGAGTACGTCGGCCTGCGCCTGCTGTTCCGCCGGGAGCTGGCGGCCGAGCCCGACCACCCCGGGCACGTCGAGGGGCCCCCGGTCCCCGTCGTACCGGTCGTGGTGGTCACGCTGATGCTGGTCGGCTTCGCCGTGGGCTCCCGCTGGGACCTGGCCCCGGCCTGGGTGTCGTCCGCGGCGGCACTGGTGCTGGTCGCCTGGGCCGCCGCCCGCGGGCTGGTCGGCGCGCGGGACGTGGCCCGCGCCGCGCACCCGTCGTTCGCCCTGCTCGTGCTGGCCCTGGGCGTGACCGTCGCCGGGGTGGCGACCGGGTTCCTGGGTGACCTCGTGGCCCGGCTGGTCCCCGACGGGACGTCGTTCCTGGCGCTGCTGGGGCTGGCCGTCCTGGCCACGGCGCTCGCCGCGCTGCTCACGAACCTGTCCGCCACGATCCTGCTGGTGCCGCTGGTCGCCCCGCTGGGCACGACCGCGGTGCTGGCCGCCCTGCTCGGCCTCAACATCGGCTCCGGCCTCACCTGGACCGGCTCCCTGGCCAACCTGCTGTGGCGCCGGACGCTGGTCCGCTGCGGCCGGAGGGTCAGCAGCGCCGACTTCCACCGCGTCTCGCTGGCCATCACGCCCGTGGCGCTCTGCTTCGGGGTGGGAACGCTCGCGCTGGTATCCCGTTAGGCTCCGACCATGGAGCCCGACAGTCTGGTCCCCTCCCCCCAGTCGCCAGACCGCAACCTCGCCCTCGAGCTGGTCAGGGTGACCGAGGCCGCCGCGATGGCGGCCGCACGCTGGGTCGGCCGAGGCGACAAGAACGGCGCCGACGCGGTGGCCGTCAACGCGATGCGTGTGATGATCTCGACGATCGGCATGGACGGGATCGTGGTGATCGGCGAGGGCGAGAAGGACAACGCCCCGATGCTCTACAACGGCGAGCGGGTCGGCGACGGCACCGGGCCCGAGTGCGACGTTGCTGTGGACCCCATCGACGGCACGACGCTGACCGCCAAGGGCATGAGCAACGCGGTCGCGGTGCTCGCGGTCGCGCCGCGCGGCTCGATGTACGACCCGTCCGCGGTCTTCTACATGGAGAAGCTCGTGACCGGGCCGGAGGCGGCCGAGGTCGTCGACATCCGCTACCCGGTCGCGGAGAACATCCACCAGGTGGCCAAGGCCAAGGGCACCAACCCCTCCGACGTGACCGTGGTCGTCCTCGACCGGCCCCGCCACGAGAAGCTGACCGAGGAGATCCGGGCCACCGGCGCACGGATCAAGTTCATCGTCGACGGAGACGTCGCCGGGGCGATCTCGGCGGCCCGCCCGGGGAGCGGCGTCGACCTGCTCCTCGGCATCGGCGGCACGCCCGAGGGGATCATCGCGGCCTGCGCGATGAAGTGCATGGGTGGGGTGATCCAGGGCCGGCTCTGGCCCCAGGACGACGCGGAGCGGCAGAAGGCGCTGGACGCCGGGCACGACCTCGAACCCGACGCGATCCTCACGACCGACCAGCTGGTCACCGGTGACGACTGCTTCTTCGTGGCCACCGGGATCACCGACGGCGACCTGATGAGCGGCGTGCGCTACCGCTCGGGCGGCTGCACGACGGACTCGCTGGTGATGCGCTCGCGCAGCGGCACGATCCGCTCGATCAAGAGCGAGCACCAGCTCTCGAAGCTACGCGCTTTCGCCGCTGTCGACTTCGAGCACTGACCCGACGCCGGAGGCCGGCAGCCGCAGCGCGCCGGTGACCACGTCGACCACCCGCGGGTCGAGCGCCATGCCCACGTGCGAGGAGGTCACCTCGATCGCGTGGGCCTCGCGGTCGATGCACGCCCGCCAGTCGACGATGCCGTCGCGCCGGGAGTAGATCGCGGTGAACGACACCCCGTCCGGCACCGGCTCGCGGCTCTCGTCGAAGCTCTGCCGCGCGCAGCCCCCGGCCACGCAGTCCTCCGACATCAGCCCGGGCACCCCGGCCCGGCTGAGCCGGACGAGGGCCTCGACGCTGGCGGTGAGGGCCAGGTGGTGGGCGCCGGGCGCGAGCATGGGGCTGCCCATCGTGACGATGCCGGAGATCAGGTCCGGCCGGCGGACCGCCAGGCCGCGGGCGAGCAGCCCACCGAGGCTGTGCCCGACGATCCGGACCCGGCTGTCGCGCCTGATCGCGATCGACTCGATCCGGGTCTCCAGCTCGGCGGCGGCGGTGAGCGTGCAGCCGACGTTCGCGTGGATGTGGGAGCGGTAGGTGCGGAACCCGCGCCGGCGCAGGCTGCGGCTCATCCCGCGCAACGTGGCGTCGCCGGCCATGAAGCCCGGCACCAGGATCACCGGGTCGCTGCTCTCCTGCACGGCGCGAGCGGCGTACGACGAGGCCCACCGCCGGCGCCGCTCGTCCAGCGTCTCGACGGCGTACCGGCCGGCCTCGGCCACCACGCTGGTCTCGCGGAGCACGTCGCGCAGCCGCGGACGGGCGAACCCCTCCGGCAGGAGGAAGGAGCCCAGCGGCCCACCCGAGTCGGGTGGAGGCTCGTGCCGGGAGCTGGTCGTCGTCGACTGGCTCACCGGACCGAGGTTACGTGCTGGTAACCCGCACTCCCCGCACATCTGCTCATTTGGTTGACTTTCGGTATGACGGTCACGGTCTCGGAGGAGCTGTTCGCCCCCGTGGGGCGGGAGGTCGAGCTCTGCTACCAGACCTTCGGTACCCCGGACGGCGAGCCGTTGCTGCTGGTGATGGGGCTGGGCGGGCCGATGACCTGGTGGGACGCAGAGCTGTGCCGGCAGCTGGCCGGGAAGGGCTTCTACGTCGTGCGGTTCGACAACCGCGACTCCGGGCGGTCCAGCCGGGGCCAGGGCCGGGTCACGAAGGCCACGCTCGTGCGCGCGTTCGCCGGCCGCCGGGTGCGCGCGCCGTACTCCCTGGTCGACATGGCCGACGACGCCTTCGGACTGCTCGACCACCTCGGGCTGGAGTCCGCGCACGTCTGCGGGGTCTCGATGGGCGGGATGATCGCGCAGACGATGGCCATCGAGCACCCCGAGCGGGTCCGTTCCCTGACCAGCATCATGTCGACCACCGGCAAGCGCACGGTCGGCTGGCAGCACCCGAGCCTGCTGCCGAACCTGCTCGGCCACAAGGCCGGGCGGGAGGCCTACATCGAGGCCAGCGTCCGGACCTGGAAGCTGATCGGCTCACCGGGCTACCCGGAGCCCGTCGAGCGGACCCGCCGCGACGCCGGCGAGACCTACGACCGGGGCGTGACCGCCAGCGGGACGCTGCGGCAGATGATCGCGATCCTCACCCAGCCGAACCGGTCCCCGCGGCTGCGCGCGCTCACGGTGCCGGCCCTGGTGGTGCACGGGCTGGCCGACAAGATGGTGCACGTCTCGGGCGGCCGGGCCACCGCGGCCGCGATTCCCGGTGCCGAGCTGCTGCTCATCGACGGCATGGGCCACGACCTGCCGCCCGCCCTGTTCGAGACCTTCGCCGACGGCATCCGGCGGACCGCCGACCGCGCCCGGAGGCGGCGCGTCGGCGCCACCGACCAGCAGTGACGCCGACGCGCGGGTGGTGCTCCTGGTCCTAGTCGGAGAGCCGGTCGCCGGACTCGGTGTCGAAGACGTGCACGCTGTGCGGGTCGGTGGTCACGTGGATCGTGTCGCCCTTCTGGACCTTGTCACGGCCGCTGACCCGCACGATGACGTTGCCGGGGGTGCCCTCGACGTCGCAGGTGCCGTAGACGAAGCCGTCCGCGCCGAGCTCCTCGACCACGGTGACCGTGATCGGCAGGCCACCCTCGGTCTCCGAGACCAGGCGCCAGGCCTCGGGACGGACCCCGACGGTGATGTTGCCCTGCATCTTCTTCGACGCGGTCGGGTCCACGGGCACCAGGTAGGTGCCGATCTTGGCCTGGCCGTCGACGGCGGTGGCCTTGATCAGGTTCATCTGCGGGGAGCCGATGAACCCGGCCACGAACAGGTTGACCGGCTTGTCGTAGAGCTTCAGCGGGGTGTCGACCTGCTGGAGCACCCCGAGCTGCATCACCGCCACCCGGTCGCCCATCGTCATCGCCTCGACCTGGTCGTGGGTGACATAGACCGTCGTGACGCCCAGGTCGGCCTGGAGCTTGGCGATGTCGGTGCGGGTCTGGACCCGCATCTTCGCGTCCAGGTTGGACAACGGCTCATCCATGCAGAAGACCTGCGGGTTGCGCACGATCGCCCGCCCCATCGCCACCCGCTGCCGCTGCCCACCCGAGAGCGCCTTCGGCTTGCGCTCGAGGTAGTCCTCGAGCCCCAGGATCCGGGCCGCCTCGGCGACCCGCTTCTTCCGCTCCTCCGGGGACACCTTGGCCATCTTCAGCGCGAACCCCATGTTGTCCGCGACCGTCATGTGCGGATACAGCGCATAGTTCTGGAAGACCATCGCGATGTCGCGGTCCTTGGGCGGGGTGTGGGTGATGTCCCGGTCCCCGATGAAGATCTTCCCCGCGTTGATCTCCTCCAGCCCCGCCAGCATCCGCAGGGTCGTCGACTTCCCGCAGCCCGAGGGGCCCACGAGCACCATGAACTCCCCATCGGCGATCTCGAGATCGATCCCCGGCACCGTGGGCTTGTCCGCCCCCGGATACCAGCGCTGTGCCTTGTCGAAAGTCACTGTGGCCATGCTGAACTGCTCCCTCCACCGGCAGGTACGTGCCGGACGATCCGTAGTGAAGTGACGCACGTCACCCTAGGGGGCAGTACCCGCCGCCGATAGGTCGCGTTCACCGACTGGTCACGTGCAGCACGTGCGCGACCTCCGGCGCCAGGGGCGGGAGACCGACGCCGACCTCGCGCAGCGCCCGCCCGTCCACGAGGACGCCGTCGGGACGGTCCAGCCAGTGCTCGCCGAGGTGGGCGCGGTGCCGGTCGCCGGGCGGCGTGCGGTCCACGACGCGGTACACCGCCGCGGGGTCGAGCCCCGGCAGCCGGACCGGGCCCACGTGCTGGGTCAGCGGCATGTCGACGGTCGCCACGACGTACCACGCCTCGGAGCGATCGGCGGCGACGGTGCCGGTGACCACGACGGCCGGGTCGTGGTGGTCGCCCCGGACCAGGCGGCCCGTTGCGAGGACCGGCCTGACCTCCTTGTGCAGGGCGACCCAGGCCGCGACCTCGGCGCGCTCCTCCGGCGTGGCCGAGCGCAGGTCCCACTCGATGCCGAGGTGGCCGAGCAGCGCCGTCGCGGCGCGGAACCCCGTCGACAGGGTGCGCCCGGTGGTGTGCGCGACCGGCCCGCCGATGTGCACGCCGAGCATCTCCGGCGGCACGAGCAGCGAGGTCCAGCGGTTGGACCCGCTGCCGCTCGACCGCGTCGATGGTGTCGCTGGGCCAGACCCGGTCGGTCCAGGCGAGCACGCCGGCGTCGACCCGGCCACCCCCGCTCGCGCACGACTCGATCTCGAGGTCGCGGTGCCGCGACGCGCAGCTCGTCGAGCAGCCGGTAGAAGGCCAGGGTCTGCCCGTGCACGGCCGGTCGCCCGTCGTGCGCGACGTCGACCAGGTCGCGGTTGTGGTCCCACTTGAGGAACGCGATGGGGTACTCCGCCAGGAGTGCAAGGAGCTGGTCCCGCACGTGGACGTAGGCGTCCGGGTGCTGCAGGTCCAGGGCCTGCTGGTGGCGCCACTCCGGAGCTGGGGTGCTGCGCCCGCGGAGCACCCACTCGGGGTGAGCGCGCACGAGGTCGGAGTCCTCGTTGACCATCTCCGGCTCCACCCAGAGCCCGAAGTCCATCCCGAGCGCATGCACCCGCTCGACCAGCGGGTGCAGCCCGTCGGGCCAGACGTCGGGGTCGACCTCCCAGTCGCCGAGTCCGGCGGCGTCGGTACGCCGCGCGCGGAACCAGCCGTCGTCGAGGACGAACCGCTCGACACCGACCTCGGCGGCCACCTCCGCGAGCTCCGTCAGCCCGACGAGGTCGTGGTCGAAGTAGACCGCCTCCCAGGTGTTCACCAGCACCGGGCGGGGCCGCTGCGGCCGGGGCACGCGACGACGCAGCCAGCCGTGCAGGCGCGCCGAGGCCTCGTCGAGGCCGGCGGCCGACCAGGCGCCGACCAGCAGGGGCGAGTCGTAGCGCTCGTCCTGCCCGAGCACCACCTCGCCCGGGCCGAGGAGCTCGCCACCGCCGAGCACACACTCGCCCTCCGGCGTGCGCTCGGCGTACGCCGCGTGGTCGCCGGTCCACGCCACGTGCGTGGCCCAGACCTCGCCGTGGCCGAAGCCGAAGCCGGGCACCCCCGCGGCCAGCAGCAGCGTGGCGTCGTGGCCGGTCCGACCGTGCCGGCCCTCGCGCAGGTGGGTGCCGGCCGGCCACGGACGCCGGACCGGGGTGCGCTCGCGGCACCACCGGCCGGTCATGTCGACCAGCTCGGTCGCCCGGGCCGGCACCGGCAGCGCCGAGCGGACCGCGGCCAGCACCAGCGGCTCGGCCGCCGTCGTTGGTCACCGAGGTGCGCAGGAGGAGCAGCCCCTCGGCGGTCAGCTGCAGCTCGAGGTCCACGGACCAGCCGGCCTCGGGGTCGTGCCCGGACAGCGTCACGTACGCGTCGTCGTGTTCGTCGTCGACCTGCCAGCTCCAGTGGGAGACCCGGGGCGCCCAGGGCCCGGGCGTACCGGCGGGACGCAGCCCCTCCAGCGCGGGCAGCCCGGTGTACCCCGCGGCGGCCTGCGCGAGCAGCCCGCGCTGCCGGGGCGCGTCGAGGGCCGAGTGCGGGACCGCCGGCACCAGCGCCTCGACGAGACCGTCGAGGGACGCGGGGCCGAGCGCGGCGCCCCAGTGCAGGAGCGCGGGGTCACCCACGAGAGAGGGCGCGAGCACGATGCTCACGCCCTCCCGCGTCAGGTGGACAGGTGCGTCTACCTGATGGATCGTCCTATCCCTTCACAGCTCCGGAGGTCAGGCCCCGGACGAAGAAGCGCTGCATGGAGAAGAACACGATCATCGGGATCAACATCGAGATGAACGCACCCGCGGGCAGCAGCTCACTGCCCTGGCCTTGAGCGCCGAGCAGACCCTGGAGCTTCACGATCACCGTGCTGTTGTCGGTCGAGAGGAAGAGCTTGGCGATCAGCAGGTCGTTCCAGACCCACAGGAACTGCAGGATCGCGAACGCGGCGATGACCGGCACAGACATCGGCACGATCAGCCTCCAGAAGGTCTGGAAGTGCGTCGCACCGTCGATCTTCGCCGACTCGATGACCGTCCTGGGCAGGGTCGCCATGTAGTTGCGCAACGTGTACATGGCCAGCGGCATGCCGAACCCGGTGTGCAGGATCCACACGCCGATGAACTGTCCGGAGATGCCGAGGCCGTTGGGGCCGAAGAAGTTCAGCAGGGGCTGGAACGCCACCTGGATCGGCACCACCATCACCGCCACGATGGCGATGAACAGCACGTCCTTCCCCCGGAAGTCCATGAACGCGAACGCGTACGCCGCGAACGCGGCGAACATGATCGGGATGACCGTGGCGGGGATCGCCACGATCACGCTGTTCAGCAACGATGTGCCGATCTCGGCCTTCTCGAAGACCCCTCGGTAGTTGTCGAAGGTCCAGCCCCCGGTCCACGGCGCCGTCCACCAGCCGGTCTCGGCCTGGCTGTCGCGGTCGCGCAGGGAGGTGACGAGCAGGCCTACGGTGGGCAGCGTCCAGAGCACGCAGAGCACGATCATGACGATGATCGCCGTCCAGCTGCGTTGCCGGCCGTCGGCCATGAAGCCGCGCACGCGTGGAGTCTTGGTGTCGTCGACGCGTGCGGAGCCCGACGCCATCGCGTCGGTAGCCGCTGTCGCTTGGTCGCTCATCGGCTCAGCTCCTCGTTCCGGAAGTGGCGGACTTGGTAGATCAGCACCGGGGTGACCGCGATCAGCAAGATCACCACGATCGCCGAGGCCTGTCCGGACTGGCTGTCCCGGAAGAGCTTGGCGAAGAACTCGTTGGCGATGACCTGGGTCTTGTCACGCCCGTCGGTCAGCACGTAGACGATGTCGAAGACCTTGAGCACGAGGATCACGACGGTGATGAAGACGGTGATGATCGTGCCCTTGATCTGGGGGATGACGACCCGGAAGAAGATCTGGAGCTCGGTGGCACCGTCGATCCGGGCCGCCTCGATGGTGTCCTCCGGCACTCCCTTGATCGCCGAGGACAGCAGGATCATGGCGAAGCCCACCTGCAGCCAGATCAGGATCACCATCATGAGGAAGGAGTTGAGACGGAGCGTGGAGTTCTGCAGCCACGTCTGCGGCTCACCCCCGAACAGGCGCCAAATCGCGTTGAGCAGTCCGGTGGGGTCCTCGTTGGGCGGGTCGTACTGGTAGACGAGCAGCCAGATCGTCGACGCACCGACGAACGAGATCGCCATCGGCAGGAAGATCACGCTCTTGCTGACCTTCTCGCCGTTGGTCGACAGCTTGTCGGCCAGCACCGCGACCACGATCCCGAAGCACACGGTCGCTGCCGGTACGACGATCAACCAGAGGATGTTGTTGAAGATCGCCTCGTGGAAGGACGACGAGGTCAGGACCGTGCGGTAGTTGTCCAGACCGACGTACTCGGTGGCATCGGCGTTGGCGAAGGAGTAGTTGATCGTCTGGATCGCCGGGTAGAACAGCATCAGAGCGATGAACGCGTAACCCGGTGCCAGGAAGGCGTACGGCATCAGTCCACGCGAGAGTCGTCCCGGCAACCCCTCGACGAACATGTTGAGGAAGTAGAAGAGGAAGTACGCGCCCCCGACCCCGACCACCAGGGCCAGCAGCCCGATGAGGATCTTGCTGTCGGCGTACCACTCCGGGTAGTAGGCGAACGACAGGCACGCGTTCCACATGAACCAGCCGACGATGACGAAGCCGACCAGCCCGAGCACGATCCTGGCGGGTCTGGCGGCCTCGGGGTTGACCCCCGGGTCGCCGCCGCCGCTGACCCGGCCCTGCTCCGGCGGCGTGGGTTCCCCGGGCTCGCGGGCCTCCACACCGACGGTGTCGTCAGTGCCCGCGGTCACTGGGGCCAGCTCGCTTCGATGTCAGCCGTGGTGTCCGCGGAGCTCTTGCCCTGGATCCACTCGACCATCCCGGTCCAGAACGTGCCCGAACCGACCTCCTTGGGCATCACGTCGGAGCCGTCGAAGACGACCTGCGACGCGCCGGCCGCGGCCGTCGCGATGTCCTTGGTGGTCTGGTTCGGGTAGTTGGCCGGGTCGAAGGTCTTGTGCGGCGAGAGCCACCCTCCGGCCTGGGCCCACTCGGCACCGAACTTGTCGGAGGTCAGGAACTGCATCACCTTGATGGCGTCCTCGTCGTTGCCGTTGAACAGGGCTGCGAGGTCGGCACCACCCAGGATCGGTGGGGCCTCTGCGGACGCCTCCTTGCCCGGGAACGGGAAGACCCCCACCTCGTTGTCCAGGTCGGCCTGGATCTTGGCCGGGAGGAACGAGATCTCGAAGGAGCCCTGCCGCTCGAGCATGCACTCGGGCGGGTTGCGGAACGCCGGCACCATCGACTCGGCGACCTGCGTGTTGATCACCGTCTGCACACCGCCGTACACCTCACCGTCGGTCTTGGCGATCTTGCCGAACTCGTCGAAGGCACCCACGATCTGCGGGTCGTCGAACGGGATCGCGTGGGAGGTCCACTCGTTGTAGATGTCGGGGCCGTAGAGCGAGAGGACTTCCTGCTCGATCCAGTCGGTGCCCACCCATCCGGTCGCCTGGTCGGCGTTCCACGCCATGCACCAGGGCGCGATGCCGGTCTGCTTGATCTGGGCGGTCAGGGCAGCGAGCTCGTCCAGGGTGGTCGGGACCTTGTAGCCCGCAGCGTCCCAGGCCTTCTTCGGGTACCAGACCAGGCTCTTGTTGGCCAAGCGCATCGGTGCGCCGTACATGCGACCGGCGCCCGCGACGGCGTTGTCGCCGGTGGGGTCACCGGGGAGCACGACCGACTCGAGCAGGCCGGGCACGAGGGTCTTCTGGAGGGTGCCGATGTCGAGGAAGGTGTCGATCGGCTGGATGTCGCCGCTCGCAGCCAGCTCGAGGAGGCCTCCGGGCTGTGGGAAGAAGCCGATGTCGGGGGCGTCGCCCGCCGCGACGCGCGTCTTGATCGTCGTCGTGAAGTCGGTGTCCTCGGTGTACTCGATGTCGATCCCGGACTCCTTCTCGAAGGGCGCGAGCGCCTTCTCGAAGTTCGCCTTCTCGTCGCCGCCGTAGGCGCCGAGGATCGTGACCTTTCCGTCGCCGTCGCTGGACGAGTTGTCGGCGAACCCGGCCGTCCCGCCGGCGCCTCCCCCGCCCTCATCCGGATCCTGGAGGCAGCCCGACATCCCGAGGCCGAGCCCCACTGCGAGCCCCAGCGCCACGAGGCGCCGTCTAGCTACTGCCATCTCATCTCCCCTGCTCGGATGATGGGCGGGAGCCGCGCACGACGGATCCCGGATACCGCTGCGTGATTGGTGTCACAGTGCTGTACCCCTCTCTACTCACTGTGCACGCGTTTGTACAGGTCACAGCCGATGCGTCCCGATCCGCGACCGGCCCCCCTTTGCAAACGTTTGCGTAGAGCTGTGCGGCATCGTGACCCACCTCACACGCCGGAGTCAAGAGCCGTCGGCAAACGTTTGCTGCAATCGCTACTGTCCGAGGGTGGTCGGGGAGCAGCAGCCGGGGTCCGGTGAGGTCAACATGGCCGACGTCGCGCAGCGTGCCGGCGTCTCGATCGCCACTGTGTCGCGAGCGCTCCGCGACGTGCCCGGGGTCAGCCAGCCCACCCGCGAACGGATCCGCCAGATCGCGCAGGAGCTCTCCTACGTCGTCTCGCCGGAGGCCAGCGCGCTCTCGCGCGGCTCCACCGGCCGGGTGGCGATCGTCATGCCCCGGCTCGACGCGTGGTTCTACAGCGCCATGCTCGCCAGCATGGCCCCGGTGCTCCGCGGCGCCGAGCTCGACATGCTCGTCTACCAGGTCGACGGCGAGGAGCAGCGCACCCGGTTCCTGCGCGAGCTGCCGGCCCGGCGCAAGGCCGACGCGGTGATCCTCACCGCGCTGCCGATGGCCCAGGCCGAGGTGGAGCGGCTCGACCTGATGGGCGTGCACGTGGTGGTGGCCGGTGGCGAGGTGCGCGACTACCCGCACGTGCAGGTCGACGACTTCGAGGCCGGGCGGACCGCCGTACAGCACCTCGTCGACCTCGGGCACCGCCGGATCGCGATGATCCGCACCAGCGACACCGACGGCACGACGTGGTCCTCGGATCTGCAGCGGCTACGTGCCTGGCGCGAGACCCTGGCCGCGGCCGGCCTCGACGCGGCCGACGAGCTTCTGGTGACCGAGACGTACGGCGTCGACGCGGGCGCCCGCGCGATGGCCCGGCTCCTGGCGCTGTCGGCGCCGCCGACCGCGGTGTTCGCCTACTCCGACGAGCTGGCCTTCGCGGCGATCGCCCACGCCCGGGCACAGGGGCTCGCGGTGCCCGGCGACCTCTCGGTGGTCGGCACCGATGGCCACCCGCTCGGGGAGCTGCTCGGGCTCACGACCGTCGACCAGGACGTCGCGGGCCAGGGGCGGCTGGCCGCCGAGCTCGCCGTCCGGCTGCTGCGCGGCGCCGACGAGGTAGCCGACGTGGATCTCGCCGTCCGGCTCGTCGACCGGGGCTCGACGGGCCCCGTCGACCGCGGGGCGTAGGCCCGGGTCAGAGGTGCTTGCGCTCCACCGAGACGCCGCCCCAGATCGCGAACCCCTTGATCCGCACGACCGGTGAGGCCTCGTCGAGCTCGGCCTCGACCAGGCCGGAGGGTCCGGAGTAGCCGCCCATGATCCCGGTGCCCTCCATCTGCACCCGCGTGCTGGGGCCGACGATCACCTGGGCGCCACCCATGAAGGCGTTGATCGTGATCGTCACCTCGGGGGCCGCGAACTTGGCCCGGCGCAGGTCGAGCTCGGCGCCGCCCATCATCGCGAGGATCGTCAGCTGCCGGGGCACGACCCACACACCCTTGCGGCTCAGCCCGCTGAGGATCGCGAAGTGGCTCTCCCGATCGGCCCCCGGCACCACCTCGGGCGAGGCGGCCACCGGCTTCGCCACCGGCCGGGCGTGCGGGTGGCTGGGCAGGTCGAACGTGATCGGGACCAGGTCGGCGTAGGTCCGCGCGGCGTACGTCGCCTCCAGGCGCTGGTCGAGCTCGTCGATGTCGAGCCGGCCCTCCCCCGCCGCCTCCCGCAGGATCTCGGCGACCTGGTGCCGCTCGGCGTCGGAGATCCGCAGCTGGGCAGGGTCGTGGCCGCCACCCTGCGGTTTCAGCTCGCCTGCCATGGGCCAAGCCTAGATCCGCGGGGTTCGACCAGGACGAGGGCGCCTACGAGAGGTGGCCCGGGAACTTCCGCGCACCCGACCTGGGCGCCTCGGCGGGCGGCGCTGTCGCGCAGGTGGACGCCCCGTGTTCTGCGCGGCGCAGGCGCCGACACTGGCCGTTCGCCTGTTCGGCGCGCAGCTTCCGGATCTGGGCCAGGAGCTCGGCCTGCTGCTCGGCGGCCCGCGGCGACGTACGGGACTTCTCCTGTCCGCCGGGCTGGCTGATCGAGGCGGCCGGGGTGGCCGTCTCCGTGCCGCACGCGGCGGCGCCGAGGCACAGCGCGGCCATGGCGGCAGCGAGGGCGAGTCGGGTGGTGGTGGTCATGACGGGTTCCTCATGGTTCGGATCGGGGTGAGAGCGGTGGAGGGCCGGGTCGGCCCTCCACCGTTCGTCGGGTGGTGGATCAGCGGCTGGGCAGCCACATCTCCTCGCCGGGTCAGTGCCGGCGGGTTTCGTTGCCCTGGGCCCACCGCTTCGCGTCGGCGCGCTCGGCGCGCGCCTTCTGCTCGGCGAGGTCGCGCGCCATCCGCTCGGTCGCGTCGGCCGACATCGGGGCGTGCTGGGCCTGCGGCGCCGGCTTGGCCTGCTGCGCGGCCGGAGCCGCCTTCGCGGGCTCGGCCGACGTCTCGGTGCCACACGCGGTGGCGGCGAGAGCGAGGGCGGCGAGCGTCGCGGCGAGGCCGGCTCGGGCGGTGTGCTTCATGGTGCTGGTCATCTGCTCTTCCTGTCGTGTGAGGCCCCGAGGCCGGGTGTGGGGTGGGGTGGTTCTTCCTGCAGACCCGTCGGACGCCGTCCGGATACACCGGATCCGGTGCATCCGGACGCCGCGCCGATCAGGGGAGCAGGTCCGGGAACTTGTACGAGCCCGGACGGGCCGCGGTCGGTGCCTGCTGCGGCGCGGCGCCGCAGTCGGTCCCGCGCTGGGTGGGGTGACCCTCGGGCCGGCACTGGGTGTCGGCGTGGAACGAGCCGGGCGGGTGCTCCGCCGTGTCCTGGCCCTGCGCCCAGCGCTTGGCCTCGGCCCGCTCGGCCTGCAGCTTCCTGGCCTGCTCCTGGAGCTCGGCCTGGCGCTCGGCGGTGCGGGGCGAGATCCGGGACTCCTTCTGCGGGGCGGCCTGGTTGATGGAGGCGGCCGGGTTGGCCGTGCCGTCCTCGGTGCCGCACGCGGTGGCGGCGAGGGTGAGCGCGGCGAACGTCGCGGCGAGGCCGGCTCGGGTGCTGTGCTTCAAGGTGTTCATCGGTTTGATTCCTGTCGTGAGTGGGCCCCGAGGCCGGGTGGGGGTTGGTGTCCTGCAGACCCGTCGAACGGCGCGCGAATACACCGGACCGGCGCCGCCGGGGCGGAAGAGCGGTCGGTCGGCCGCTCAGGGGAGCAGCTCCGCGAACTTGAAGGCGCCCGGCCGGGCCGCGCTGGACGCCTGCTCGGAGCACGTGCTCGCGCGCTGCTTCGGGTGGCCCTGGCGCCGGCACTGGGTGTCCGAGTGGAATGAGCCGGGCGGGTGCTCCACCGACTCGTGGCCCTGCGCCGCGCGCTCAGCGGCGGCGTGCTCGGCCGCCAGCTTCCGAGCCTGCTCCTGGAGCTCGGCCTGGTGCTCGGCGGCCCGCGGTGAGATCCGCGACTCCTTCTGGCCGCCGGCCTGGTTGATCGAGGCGGCCGGGGTGGCGCCGTTGCCCTCGGTGCCGCAGGCGGTGGCGCCGAGGCACAGCGCCGCGAAGGTCGCAGCACAGGCGAGGCGGGTGGTCTGGGTGATGGTCGTGGTGGTCATGGCGTTTCCTCCTGGTGGAGGCCCCGGAGATCCGGAGCCGGTTCTGTCTGGACACCACGACCGTCGATCCGCCAGCACCCCGGTTGACGATGGTTGACAGAACTGGCCAGCCGAATCGCTGTGGACGCCCGAGCCGACGGGCGAGCATCCTGAGACCAGCCGTGCACGGGGTGGGAGGTCTCGTGAGCGCTCTGCCCCGACCCGACCTCCCGCCAGGACCGCAGCGCGACCTCGTCGACGCGCTGCACGACCTTCACCACCGCGCCGGGTGGCCGAGCCTGCGTGCGATGGCGAAGCAGGCGGGCTGCAGCCACACCACGGTGTCGAAGGTCTTCTCGTCGCCGCAGCTGCCGGCCTGGGGCAACGTGGAGCTGCTGGTCGAGGCGATGGGCGGCGACGTCGAGGAGGCGCGCCGGCTCTGGCTGGTTGCGTCGACGTCTGCTGAGACGAACACAGTTCCTGCGGCCCCGATCGCCGGGCGTCGGCCCGAGCTGGCGACCGTGTGTCGGCACCTCGAATCAGGGAGCGGGCTGCTGCTCGTCGTCGGCGAGGCCGGGATCGGGAAGACCGCGCTCGTGGTGGCTGCCCGAGACCTCTCCGCGACGCGGGTGGCGGTGCCGTCGGGACACTGTCTCCCCCTCTCGACCGAGGTTCCCCTGCTCCCGCTCGTGGACCTGCTGCGGGGCTGCCTCGACCTCGACACCGGGCAGTGGCGAGCGGCCGTGCTCGGCGACCTCTCGTCGTACGTGCTCCGCACGTTGGCCCGACTCCTGCCCGAGCTCGACGACGGCTCGGAGCACGCCGAGACCCAGGTGTCCCAGCAACCGGTCTCCACCGCGGTCGCGGCGACGGTCGACGCCGTACGCCGCCGGCGACCGCTCGCGCTTCTGGTCGAGGACCTGCACTGGGCCGACCCTGCGACCCTCGACGTGCTCGAGCACCTGGTCGCCGTCGGGCTGCCCGTGCCGCTGGTCGCCACCTTCCGCACCGACGACCCGCACGCCGCGACGGGACCCGCTGCGTGGTCGGCCCGGATCCGTCGCCACGCCAGCACCCGCACCCTCGAGCTCGGGCCGCTGAGCCAGGACGAGACCCGCGACCAGCTGACGCTGCTCCTCTCCCGCTCGCCGGAGGCGGCCACCGTGGACCGGGTGTTCGCCCGCACGCTGGGTCACCCGCTCTTCACCGAGCACCTCGCCGACCACGACCGCGGCGAGCTCCCGACCCTGTTGCGCGACGTCCTCGACACGAGGACGGCAGGATTGTCGGGTCCCGCACTTGAGGTGGCCGGGGCTCTGGCCGTGGCAGAGCGACCCTTGACGGTCGAGGTGCTGCGCGAGGTCTGCGACCCGGCCACCGACGTCGACGCCGCGCTCGACGAGCTCGACGGGGCGCGGCTGGTGGCCGTCGCCGATGCCGCGGCCGTCGCCCTCCGCCACCCCCTCCTGAGCGAGGCGGTCCGCGCCCGGCTCCTGCCCGGACGGCGCATCCGGGTGCACGCGCGGCTGGCGGCGGAGCTGGGCCGGAACGGGAGCGGCATCGCAGGCGAGGTGGCGCGCCACTGGCGCGCAGCCGGCGACCGGGGCCACGAGCTGGACTGGCAGATCCGCGCGGCGCATGCGGCGCGGACCCGCTTCGCGGCGCGCGAGGAGCTGAACGCGTGGCAGCGCGTGCTCGACCTGTGGCCGGCCGGCCGGGCCACGGCCGGCAGCGAGAACACGCCGCTCGCCGAGGCGTACGTCCGCGCGATGCGCGGCGCCGAACGGGTCCCCGACATCGAGGCCGGCACGCGCATCGCCCGGGCCGCCGGTGCGGCCGAGCTGCCGCCGGACGGTCGCGCCGCCGTCCTCGTCAGGACCGGCGACTGGTGGCTCGCGTTCGACGAGCCCGAGCTCGGCCTCGCCCAGCTCGACGAAGCGGTCTCACTCTCCTCGGGACCAGCGCTCGCCGAGGCGCTGATGGTGCGGGCGCAGAACTGGTCCGGCCTCGGCCGCTGGGACGATGGGTCCGCGGACCTCGACACCGCCCTCGACCTGCTGCCCGCCGTCAGCGATCCCGAGCTGGCCGGACGAGTCCTCGGCGCCTCCGCCTCGCAGCGGGCCGTGGAGGGGCGGTACGACGACGCCCGGACGCTCCTCGACCGGGCCCGGACCGCACCCGGACTCAGGGACGACCCGATACGGACCGTCCGCCTGGCCGCCGAAGAGACCGACGTGATGCTCCTCGCCGGCGCTCCGCTCGCCGAGGTCCGGGCGATCGCCGAGCCGGCGCTGGCCGAGGCGGCCCGCCTCGGCATGGAGTCCACCTTCCCGAAGTTCGTCCGCCGCAACCTGGTCGAGGCCTGCCTCCGTGCCGGCGACGTGCCGGCCGCCGACGCCCTGCTTCAGCCCTACACGTCCATCACCGACACCCCCGTGAACCAACGGCTCCGGTGCTACCTCGCCGCCGTCGAGGTCCGACGCGGCGAGCTCGACCTCGTGCGGCGGCTGCTGGCGTCGTCCGGCCGGCCGCCGTTGTCGGTGGGTCATGTCGAGGAGACGGCCCGGTACGCCGACGCCGAGCTCTGGGTCGGCCGGGCCGAGGAGGCCCGGGCCCACCTGACCGCGGCACTGGAGTTCCTGCTCCCGACGGACGGGGCCCGGGCCGCCGCACCGGTGCTGGTCGCTGCCGCCCGAGCCACGGCGGACTGCCTCGGTACCGACCAGGCCAGGGCTCCTGCCGCCCGCCGGCTGCGTGAGCTCCTCGCCGGCGCCGCGGACGACCCGTTCGGCCCGCGGGCGGTCGGCGTCCAGGTCCGCGCGTACGCCGCCGCCTGGGGTGCCGAGCTGAACCGGTCGAACCACTCCTCCACGGTGGTCGACTGGGCCTCGGCGGCGGCGGAGTGGGACGCGCTCGGGTGGCCGCACGATGCGGCCTACTGTCGTTGGCGCGGCGCTCAGGTCGCGATCGCCCAGGGCGAGGGCACCGTCGCCGGACGTCTGCTCACCCGGGCCGCCCGGGACGCACGTGCACACGTCCCACTCGGAGAGGCCATCACGGCCACCGCCGGATACGCTCGACGCTCGTGAGTTCCGAACCAGAGTTCCGCTACTCCGACCTGCTGCCGATCGGCCCCGACGAGACGCCGTACCGCCTCGTCACGACCGAGGGCGTGTCGACCTTCGAGGCCGGTGGGCGCACCTTCCTCCAGGTCTCCCCCGAGGCGATCCAGCGGCTGACTTCGGAAGCGATGCACGACATCGCGCACTACCTGCGGCCCGCCCACCTCGCCCAGCTGCGGCGCATCATCGACGACCCGGAGGCCTCGGCCAACGACCGGTTCGTGGCGCTCGACCTGCTCAAGAACGTCAACATCTCCGCCGGTGGCGTGCTCCCGATGTGCCAGGACACCGGTACGGCGATCGTGATGGGGAAGAAGTCCGAGGGCGTGCTCACCGGCGCCGACGACGGCGAGGCGATCTCGCGCGGGGTCTACGACGCCTACACCCGGCTCAACCTGCGCTACTCCCAGCTCGCGCCGCTCACGACCTGGGAGGAGAAGAACACCGGCACCAACCTGCCCGCCCAGATCGAGCTCTACGCGACCCCCGACCACGACGGTCCCGACGGACGGAGCCCGGCATACAAGTTCCTCTTCATGGCCAAGGGCGGCGGCTCGGCCAACAAGTCCTTCCTCTTCCAGGAGACGAAGGCGGTCCTCAACCCCACCCGGATGCTGGAGTTCCTCGACGAGAAGATCCGCTCACTCGGCACCGCCGCGTGCCCGCCGTACCACCTCGCCGTGGTGATCGGCGGTACGTCGGCGGAGTTCGCGCTCAAGACCGCCAAGTACGCCTCGGCCCACTATCTCGACAACCTCCCCACCGAGGGCACGCTGGCCGCGCACGGCTTCCGCGACCTCGAGCTCGAGGAGGAGGTCTTCAGGCTCACGCAGTCCTTCGGGATCGGGGCGCAGTTCGGCGGCAAGTACTTCTGTCACGACGTCCGGGTGGTGCGGCTGCCCCGCCACGGCGCCTCCTGTCCCGTGGCGATCGCGGTCTCGTGCTCCGCGGACCGGCAGGCGCTCGGCAAGATCACCGCCGACGGCGTGTTCCTCGAGCAGCTGGAGACCGACCCGGCGAAGTACCTGCCGGCCACGGCGGCCACCCAGCCCGCCGAGGAGTCGGACGTCGTCCACGTGGACCTGAACCGGCCGATGGCGGAGATCCTGGCCGAGCTCACCCAGCACCCGGTGAAGACCCGGCTCTCGCTCAGCGGCCCGCTCGTGGTGGCCCGCGACATAGCGCACGCGAAGATCAAGGAGCGGCTCGACGCCGGCGAGGAGATGCCGGCGTACCTGCGCGACCACGCCGTCTACTACGCCGGCCCGGCCAAGACCCCGGAGGGCTACGCGTCCGGCTCGTTCGGCCCGACCACCGCGGGCCGGATGGACTCCTACGTCGAGCAGTTCCAGGCGGCCGGGGGCTCGATGGTGATGCTCGCGAAGGGCAACCGGTCCAAGGTCGTGACCGAGGCGTGCCGCGCGCACGGCGGCTTCTACCTCGGCTCGATCGGCGGCCCGGCCGCGCGGCTGGCCCAGGACTGCATCAAGTCCGTGTCGGTACTCGAGTACGAAGAGCTCGGCATGGAGGCGGTGTGGAAGATCGAGGTCGAGGACTTCCCTGCGTTCATCGTGGTCGACGACAAGGGCAACGACTTCTTCACCGACCCGTCCGGGACGGTGACCGTCCCGGTCACCGGGATCCGGGTGCGCTCCGCCGAGTGACGAGCTAGGGCAGCACCTCGGTGCAGTCCAGCAGCCGCTGGTCGTCGCCGATCCAGGTCTCCCACTTCGACCAGGGCTTACCAGGCAGCTTCACCCGCATGTCGGCGACGATGCCGACCGGCTCGACCGCCGGCTCGCACGGCAGCGCGTGCTCGCTGGTGAAGACGACCTTCTCACCGACCTGGAGCTTGACCGGCTTCGTGTAGTGGTACCGCCCCCACTGGTGCGTGCCCGGCTTCTTCGTGCGCTCCCCCATCCGCACCTGGCGCTGCCCCTCGCCGGCCACGCGCTTGAACCGCGCGTGCAGGTAGGGGTCGTCGACGGTCGGGTAGCTCGTGGCGATCTGGACGCTGCGGTACCAGGTCACCCCCAGCCACACGATGCGGTCATCCTTGCCGGCCTGCGCCGGCGTGGCGACGGTGAGCACAGCGAGGGCGAGGGACAGTGCGAGGGCGAGTCGCTTCACCTGCCGGACAGTACGCGGTCCCGCTCGCGCTCGGCCACATCCACGTCGGGCAGGTCGTGGACGGGAGTGGGGACCTCGAGCCGGAACCCTCGACGGAGGGCGTCCGTTGACGGGGCATGCAGTGTCCTACCGACGGAACCACGCTGACCATGTCCGAGCGCAGCGGCATCGAGATCGACTACTGCCCCAGCTGCCGCGGCGTCTGGCTCGACCGCGGCGAGCTCGACAAGATCATCGAGCGCTCGCTGGCCCACCAGGCGCCCGCGCCGGCCCCCGCCCAGCCGCAGCAGGCGCCGTACCAGGGTCAGCGGCACCAGCAGCCCCACCAGCAGCCCCACCGCAAGAAGAAGGAGAGCTGGCTCAGCGAGCTGTTCGACTGATCACGGCCGCGCCGGCGGACGTGGTCGATGATGGTCCAGCCGGCCGACCGACGCCGCCTGAGAGGGTGGCGTGGTGACAGAGCTGGAGTACGTCGAGGTCGCGCGCGCCGAGAGCGAGCGGGGCGAGCTGGTGCTGCGCGAGCGGCGGCCCGTCGACGGCGGCCCGACGTCGCTGGAGCTGCGGGCCAACGGCGTGTTCGTGATGGACACCGTCGAGGTCAGCACCGAGCGGGCGATGGCGCACGCGGCCCTGGCCGTGGTCGACGAGCCGCGGGCCGTCGTGGTCGGCGGGCTGGGCCTCGGCTACACGATGCACGAGGTGCTGGCCGACTCCCGGGTCGAGAAGTGCGCGGTCGTGGAGATCGAGCCGGCGCTGGTCGAGTGGATGCGGGCCGGGCTGGTGCCCGAGGGGCCGGCGCTGCTGGCCGACGAGCGGGTGACCGTGGTCGAGGCGGACATCCTCGCCGCGCTCCGGGAGGCCCGCGAGGCGTCGTACGACCTGGTGCTGCTCGACGTCGACAACGGCCCGGGCTACCTGGTGCACGCCGCCAACGCCGCGCTCTACGAGCCCCCGGCCCTGGCCGACGCCCGCCGGGTGCTGCGCCCGGGCGGTGCCCTCGTCGTCTGGTCGGCCGCCGAGGCGCCCGAGCTCGAGGAGTCGCTGACGACGGTGTTCGGCAGCGTCGCGGCCGAGCGGCACGACGTGCGGCTGCAGGAGCGCGACGAGCACTACTGGCTCTATGTGGCGCGCTCCTGAACGAACTCGACGAACTCCTCCGCGCCCTCCACCACGACGTCGTGGGGCGGCCGCACCAGGTCCCCCGGCCGCAGCACGAGCTGGACCATGGTGGCCGCAGCGCCGTCGCGCGCGAACCGCTGCTCGCCGTTGGTGCAGTAGCCCACCTTGCGGCTCACCGCGAGGGACATCGGGTTGTCGCTGAACGCACCCGACGTGACCTCCTCGAAGCCGAGGTCGTCGAAGCACAGCACGCAGATCGCCTGCCGCATGAGGGTGCCGGTGCCCCGGCCGTGGAACTGCTGGCCCAGCCACGACCCGGTCTCGCCCGTGCGGGTCACCGGGAAGTTCTCGGTGCTGACCCCCTGGACGCCGACGAAGCGCCCGTCTCGCCACACACCGAGGTCCAGGGACCACTCGTCGGGTCGCAGCGAGGCGCGCTTCCCCCAGTGGTACTGCAGGAACGCCCGCTCGAGGTCGGCGCCCTTCGGCTTGGTCCACGGGAAGGAGAACGGCATCCGGTCGGGGTCGTGGATGCCGGCGTGTGCGACCGCGAGCACCTCGGGGAAGTCAGCGTCCCGCAGCGGCCGCATGACCAGCGGGCCGCACGTGACGCGGAGACCGAACGGGGGCCACAGCCGGACCAGCTCGCCTTCAACATCCATGCGACGAGCGTCACGGATGCAGGGCCGACCGGCAACGCGGTTTTCGTGGGTACGTTCGAGGGGTGAGCGACGACGCGGCGTACCGGACCGAGCACGACTCCATGGGCGAGGTCCAGGTGCCTCGCGAGGCGCTCTGGCGGGCGCAGACCCAGCGCGCGGTGGAGAACTTCCCGATCAGCGGCACGCCGATCGAGCCCGCCCTCATCCACGCCATCGGCGAGGTCAAGGCGGCCGCGGCGCGGGTCAACGCCGAGCTCGGGGTCCTCGACGGCGTCCCCGCCGAGGCGATCGAGCGGGCGGCCCGCGAGGTGGCGGCCGGCGACCACGACGGCGCCTTCCCGATCGACGTCTTCCAGACCGGGTCGGGAACCAGCTCGAACATGAACGCCAACGAGGTGATCGCCTCGCTGGCCGATCGGGCCGGTGTGGAGGTACACCCCAACGACCACGTCAACGCCTCCCAGTCGTCCAACGACACCTTCCCCACCGCGATCCACGTCGCCGCGTCCCGCGCGGTGACCCGCGACCTGCTGCCGGCGCTCGACGTCCTGGCCGGCTCGCTGGAGGCCAAGGCGGCCGAGTTCGCCGGGGTGGTGAAGTCCGGCCGGACCCACCTCATGGACGCGACGCCGGTGATGCTCGGCCAGGAGCTCGGTGGCTACGCCGCCACGGTCCGGTACGCCGCCGAGCGGCTCGGGTCGGTGCTGCCTCGCGTGCGGGAGCTGCCGCTGGGCGGCACCGCGGTCGGGACCGGCATCAACACGCCCGCCGGCTTCCCCGAGCGGGTGATCGCCGCGCTGTCGGAGTCGACCGGCGAGCCGTTCACCGAGGCCCGCAACCACTTCGAGGCCCAGGGGACCCGGGACTCGCTCGTCGAGCTGAGCGGGGTGCTCAAGACCTACGCGGTGGGCCTGACCAAGATCTGCAACGACCTGCGCTGGATGTCGTCGGGGCCGACCACCGGTCTGGCCGAGATCCACCTGCCCGACCTCCAGCCGGGGTCGAGCATCATGCCCGGCAAGGTCAACCCGGTGCTGCCCGAGGCCACGCTGATGGTCTGCGCCCAGGTCATCGGCAACGACGCGGCGGTCACGGTGGCCGGCGCCAGCGGCTCGTTCGAGCTCAACGTGGCGATGCCGGTCATCGCCCGCAACGTGCTCGAGTCGGTCCGGCTGCTGGCCGCCTGCTCGCGGCTGCTCGCCGAGCGCTGCGTCGAGGGCATCACCGCCGACGAGGCCCGGATGCGCCAGTACGCCGAGTCCTCGCCCTCCGTGGTCACGCCGCTCAACAAGTACGTCGGCTACGAGGCCGCCGCCAAGATCGCCAAGCAGGCGCTGGCCGACGGGGCGACCATCCGCGAGACCGTGCTCGCCCTCGGCTATGTCGAGCGGGGCGAGCTGAGCGAGCAACAGCTCGACGAGGCCCTCGACGTCGAATCGATGACGCACCCGTGAGCAACCGTCCCGACGACGTCGAGCGGCAGTACGCCGCCGAGGACAACCTCGAGACCCGACGCTCGGTGTGGCGGCCGGGTCCCTCCGGCGTCGACCCGCTCGACCTGGTGCTCGACGAGGTCCGCAGCGCGCTGCCCGCGCACCGCGGCATGCCGGACGTGCTCGAGGTCGGCTGCGGGACCGGTGTCTTCGCCGCCCGGCTGGCCGCCGAGCTCCCGGGCGTCGCGCTGCTGGCGGTCGACCAGTCGCCCCGCTTCGTCGAGCTGACCCGCGCGCGCGGCGTACCGGCCCAGGTGCAGGACGCCCAGCACCTGCTGGCCCCGGACGCGGCGTACGACGTGGTGCTCGCGCTCTGGATGCTCTACCACGTGCCCGACCTCGACCGCGGGCTCGCCGAGCTCCGCCGGGTGCTGCGCCCCGGCGGCAGGCTCGTGGCGGTCACCAACGGCGACGAGCACGTCGCCGACCTGCGCCGCGAGGGCGGCGGGTCGGCGGTGGTGACGACGTTCAGCAGCGAGAACGGCGAGGCGTCCCTGCGCCGGCACTTCGACTCCGTCGAGCGCCGCGACGTCGAGACCCGGGCGGTCCTCCCGGACCGCGAGGCGGCGCTGGCCTACCTGCGCTCGTCGGACGAGCCGGTCGACTGGTCGCTGCCCGAGGACGGCTGGCCGCGCGAGTACGCCGGCCACGTGACGGTCTTCCTGGCGTCGTAGCCATCGCCCAGCCGTCGTTACTCGTCATGAGTAACGACGGGTCGGCGTCGAAACCGTGCCCAGCCGTCGTTACTCGTCATCAGTAACGACGGGTCGGCTCAGTAGAAGCCGTGGCTCTGGCTGTGGCCCCAGGCCGAGCAGGGCGAGCCGTAGCGGTCCTGGATGTAGCCCAGGCCCCAGCGGATCTGGGTGACGGCGTTGTTGGCCCAGTCGTCGCCGGCCGAGGCCATCTTGGAGCCGGGGAGGGCCTGCGGGATGCCGTAGGCCGAGGAGTGCGGGTTGTCGGCGTGCACGTTCCAGTTGGACTCGCGGGTCCACAGCGAGTCGAGGCAGCCGAACTGGTCCTCGCTCCAGCCGAACTCCGCGAGCAGCGCGCGGGCGATGTCGCGAGGGTCCTCGTCGGAGAGGTCCTCGACGCGGGACATCGTGTTGCCGGTCCCGAGCGAGAGGGTGTCCTTCTTGAGCGGGTCGGCCTTGGCGCGACTGTCGGACCGGGTCACGACCTGCTGCGACCGCTCGGCGGCCGCGGCGTCGGTCCCGGCGTCGGTCCCGGCGGGGTCGGCCGCCGCGGGCTCGGCGCCCACGCCCAGCGCGGCCGCCGCGTCGCTGCCGGTGTGGACGGCCAGGTCGGAGATGCTGGCGCTGGCGGGGCTGTCGGTGCCACCGTCCGCGCTCAGCGAGAGCGATCCCGTGCCCACCGCGAAACCGGTCGCGACCACCGCCATGGAGGACAGCGTCAGCGAGGTCTTCAGGGCCGCCTTGGGCGCACGTCGAGCCTTGGAGGCCCGGTGCTTACCGGCCTGTGCGTGGGACGACGACACGAGTGGGGGATGACCTTCCGAAGGTGACGAGGAGCGCTCGGGAATCCCGGCTACCCTGCCCGAGACGCCAAGTGGTTGCAAACCGAACGACGAAACCCGATGCGTTCGGGTGACTCACGAGTCACACGTGCCACACCAGCCCCATGATGTGGTTCTTCACCAGAGTGGTGTCCGGTCCAGGGTGGTCCGAAACCTCAGAGCGTGACGTTCTCCAGCATCTCGGTGACCAGGGCGGCGATCGGGGACCGCTCGGACCGGGTCAGCGTGACGTGGGCGAACAGCGGGTGCCCCTTGAGCTTCTCCACCACGGCGACCACGCCGTCGTGCCGGCCCACCCGGAGGTTGTCGCGCTGGGCGACGTCGTGGGTGAGCACGACCTTGGAGCCGGCGCCGATCCGGGAGAGCACGGTGAGCAGCACGTTGCGCTCCAGAGACTGGGCCTCGTCGACGATCACGTAGGAGTCGTGCAGCGAGCGGCCGCGGATGTGCGTCAGCGGGAGGACCTCGAGCATGCCCCGGTCGAGGACGTGCTCGATGACCTCGCGGGAGGTGATGGCGCCGAGGGTGTCGAAGACCGCCTGCGCCCAGGGCGCCATCTTCTCCGACTCCGAGCCCGGCAGGTAGCCGAGCTCCTGGCCGCCGACGGCGAACAGCGGCCGGAAGACGACGACCTTCTTGTGCTGCCCGCGCTCCAGCGCGGCCTCCAGCCCGGCGCACAGCGCGAGTGCGGACTTGCCGGTGCCGGCCCGGCCGCCGAGCGAGACGATGCCGACCTCGGGGTCGAGCAGCATCTCCAGCGCGATCCGCTGCTCGGCCGAGCGGCCGTGGATGCCGAACGCCTCGCGGTCGCCGCGCACGAGGTGGACCTGCTTGTCGGCGCCGACCCGGCCCAGCGCCGTACCGCGCTCGGAGAGCAGCACGAGCCCGGAGTGGCAGGGCAGGTCGCGGGCGGCCTCCAGATCGATGGTGCCGTCGTCGTACAGCTCGTCGAGCTCGGCGGCCTCCACCTCGAGCTCGGCCATGCCGGAGTAGCCAGGGTCGGACTCGCTGATCGACTCGCCGCGGTACTCCTGGGCGTCGAGGCCGACGGCCGAGGCCTTGATCCGCAGCGGGAGGTCCTTGCTGACCAGGGTGACCCGGCAGCCCTCGTTGGCGAGGTTGATGGCCACCGCGAGGATCCGGGTGTCGTTGTCGCCCAGCCGGAAGCCGGAGGGCAGCGACTCGGCGTCGGTGTGGTTGAGCTCGACCCGGATCGTGCCGCCGAGCTCGCCGACCGGCACCGGCTCGTCGAGCCGCCCGTGGGTGATCCGCAGCTCGTCGAGCCCCCGCAGCGCCGTTCGGGCGAAGTAGCCGAGCTCGGGGTGGTTGCGCTTCCCCTCCAGCTCGGTGATCACCACGACGGGCAGGACCACCTCGTGTTCCTCGAAGCGCCGCAGCGCCCCGGGGTCCGCCAGCAGGACGCTGGTGTCGAGGACGTAGGTGCGGACAGCCTGACGAGCAGGCGAGATGTCTCTGGCCTTGGTCGGCACGGGTCACCCCACACGAACCGGCGCGCGCACTCCTCGCCCCGGCCCTAGCTCACACGCACGGACCGGGAGGGAGCCCGAAGGCCGGAGTGCCGGCCCCCACGCGTGACCCGCAGCGCACCGCTGGTCAGTTGTGGATCATGCATCACGCAAGATTCGGGCCTCCCGATACGGCAAG
This sequence comes from uncultured Actinomycetota bacterium, assembly GCA_963791175.1. Taxonomy (GTDB): domain Bacteria; phylum Actinomycetota; class Actinomycetes; order Propionibacteriales; family Nocardioidaceae; genus Nocardioides. The sequence continues at coordinate 424,866 of CAWBRC010000001.1, read as the reverse complement.
CTTCCCCACTCGCCGATGGTGCGAAAGTACGCCGCGGAGGGCTGCGGACCGGTGCGACACGCCCGACGCCGAGGTGAAGAGCGGGTGACGTACAGACCGCTTGGCGCCCGCCGATCCGGCTGCGCCCGCGCACCGCGAACGAGCGGTCCCTCCGCAGGCGAATCGCTGACCGGTCAGGCGCCGAAGCGGCGCTCGCGCAGGGCGTACGCGCGGATCGCGCGCAGGAAGTCCACGCGCCGGAAGTCGGGCCAGTAGGCCTCGCAGAAGTAGAACTCCGACTTGGCGCTCTGCCAGAGCAGGAAGCCGCCGAGCCGCTGCTCACCCGAGGTGCGGATCACGAGGTCGGGGTCGGGCTGGCCCTTGGTGTAGAGGTGCTCGGCGATGTGCTCGACGTCGATGATCTGGGCGAGCTCCTCGAGCGAGGTGCCGCGGGCGGCGTGCTCGCTGAGCAGGGACCGGACGGCGTCGGCGATCTCCCGGCGGCCGCCGTACCCCACGGCGACGTTGACCAGCATCCCGTCGACGTCGCGGGTGGCCTCCTCGGCCGCCTTGAGCTTCTCGGCGGTGGAGGAGGGCAGCAGGTCGAGGGCGCCCACCGGGTGCAGCCGCCAGCGCCGGCGCTCGGCCAGCGACTCGACGGTGGTCTCGATGATCTCGAGCAGCTGGTTCAGCTCGGCCGGCGGCCGGTTGAGGTTGTCGGTCGAGAGCAGCCAGAGCGTGACGACCTCGATGCCGACCTCGTCACACCAGCCGAGCAGCGGCTCGATGTTGTCCGCGCCGGCCTGGTGCCCGTGCGCGCTGTCCCGGCCCACCGACTTGGCCCAGCGGCGGTTGCCGTCGAGCATGACGCCGACGTGCTTGGGCAGGTTGTCGGGCATCCGGCGGAGGACCCGGGCCTCGTAGACCGGGTAGACGACCCGGCGCAGCCCACGCTTCCAATCCGCCACACGGTTGATGGTAACCAGCAATTCGGGTGATCTTGGCCGCCTTCGCGTCGCTCGTCAGGTTCGGGTCGCTACCGTCGCGGACATGAGCAACGGCATGGGCGACGCGGTACGCGCGGGAGTCGAGTCGCTGCACGACGTCGTCAGCGACACGCTCGACGACCTCAAGCCCCGCCTGCGCGGCTGGCTGCACCTCGGGACCGCCCCGCTGGCGCTGGCCGCCGGCATCGTGCTCATCTGCCTCTCCCCCGACGCCATCACCAAGACCGGGTCGGCGGTGTTCACCGCGTCGGCCGTGCTGCTCTTCGGCGTGTCGGCGATCTACCACACCGGCACCTGGTCGCCCCGGGTCTGGGCGTTCCTGCGCCGCTTCGACCACTCCAACGTCTTCGTGCTGATCGCGGGCTCCTACACGCCGTTCAGCCTGCTCCTGCTCGACGGCACCGCCCGGGTGGCGCTGCTGGCCACCGTCTGGACCGGCGCCATCCTCGGCGTGCTGTTCCGCATCTTCTGGACCGACGCCCCGCGCTGGCTCTACACGCCGATCTACATCGCCCTGGGCTGGGCGGCGATCTTCTTCATCCCCGGCTTCCTCCACGGCGCCACCGCCCTCGGCCTGGGCATCGGCATCGCGATCTTCGTGATGATCCTCACCGGCGGCGCGCTGTACACCTTCGGCGGCGTCGTCTACGGCTTCAAGCGCCCCAACCCGTGGCCGCGCTCCTTCGGCTTCCACGAGGTCTTCCACTCGTTCACCGTGCTCGCCTTCGCCGCCCACTACGTCGGCGTGTCGATGGCGACGTACAGCCTGAGGTAGCCGGGCGAGGAACGAGGCGGCCACCTCAGGCTGTACGTCATCGGTGGTTGAGCAGCGACCGGAGCCGTCCGAGGAACGAGGACGGGTCCGACGGAGCGTGTCGAAACCTCCGCAGCGAAGGCACCGGACGCGACCACCCGCGCCTTCCGGCAAGGGCTGCGGCGATCTCGACAGGCTCGATCGGCGGTGGGCCGGTTCCAGCCCACGCTGCGGTGGTTTCGACGCGCCTGTCGCGGCGTCGTCCCTCAGCCGCGAGGCTTGCTCAACCCTCGCTCGCCCACGTCGACCGTTCGTTCCTCACGGTCGACTGCTCGCTCACTTCGGGATGGTGGTCCCCCGGCCGTGCAGCATCGTGATCATCGAGGCGAGCTGCTGGTCGGCCTTCTCGGTGCGGCCGAACGTCGTCAGCGCGAGCAGCGGCTTGAACCGCTGCCGGGCGATGGCCTTGGCGAAGGTGAACTCCTTGAGGCCGTCGGGGCCGTGGATCCGGCCGAAGCCGGAGTCGCCGACGCCGCCGAAGGGCAGGGACGGGCACCGCCGCGAAGGTGATCACGCCGTTGACGGCGGTCATGCCGGAGCGGATGCGGGAGGCGAGCTCCATGCCGCGCGCCTTCGAGAACACCGTCGAGCCGAGCCCGTAGCGGGTCGCGTTGGCGCGCTCGACCGCCTCGTCCATGTCGCGCACCTTGGCCACGGTGACCGTGGGCCCGAAGGTCTCCTCCTGGACCGCCTCGGAGTCCTCCGGTACGTCGACCAGCACGGTCGGCTGCACGAACCGCTCGCCCACGGCGTCGGCGCCGCCGACGACGGCCCGGCCGCCGCGGGCCAGCGCGTCGCTCGATGTGGCGGCGGATCACGTCCAGCTGCCTCGGCATGGTGATCGGGCCGATCTGCGAGTCCGAGCCCCTCGTGCGCCGTCACCGTCCGCGGCCTTCGCGGTCAGCGGTCGACAGGAACTCGTCGTAGACCCGCTCGTGCACGTAGACCCGCTCGACGCCGGTGCAGGTCTGGCCGGCGTTGGCGCAGGCGCCCCAGAGCGCGGCGTCGGCCGCGGCCTCGACGTCGGCGTCCTCGTCGACGAGCAGCGCGTCCTTGCCGCCGGCCTCGATGACCACCGGGGTCAGCGTCTCGGCGCAGGCCGCCATCACCTTCTTGCCGGTGGCGGTCGAGCCGGTGAACGCGACCTTGTCCACGCCGGCCGTGCACAGCGCGTGCCCCGGTCTCGCCGAAGCCGGTCACCACCTGCAGCACCGGGCGGCCGACGGTCTCGAGGAAGGTCCGGGCCAGCCACTCGCCGACGCCGGGCGTGTACTCGCGACGGCTTGAAGACCACCGCGTTGCCGGCCGCAGCGCGTAGCCGATCGAGCCCATCGGCGTGAACACCGGGTAGTTCCAGGGCCCGATCACACCGATCACGCCGAGCGGCTGGTACTCGACGTACGCCGCCTGGTTGGCCATCACCAGCCCGCTCGGCGACCTTGCGCCGCTTGAGCACCTTCTCCGCGTGCGACGCCGCCCAGGACAGGTGGTCGATCGCCAGCGCGCACTCGAGCATCGCGTCGCCGTGCGGCTTGCCGGTCTCCTGGTGCATCAGCTCGGCGAGCTGGGCGATCCGCCGCGTCATCGCGCCCTTCCAGGTCTGCAGGTGCCGTCTCGCGCTCGTCGAAGGAGAGCGCGCCCCACCAGGCCGCCTCCTCGCGGGCCCGGGCGACCGCGGCCCGCACCTCCTCCGCGGTGTGCACCGGGTGGGTGCCGACGACGTCGCCGGTGCGCGGGTCGAGCGACTCGAACGTCGTGCGGTCGGGCTTCGGTGGCGGTCATCGCTGCTCCTTGATGAGGTCGGCGGCCTTCTCGGCGATCATGATCGTCGGGGCGTTGGTGTTGCCGCGGACGACGGCGGGCATGACGGACGCGTCGACGACGCGCAGCCCCTCGACGCCGCGGACCCGCAGCGTCGGGGTCGACCACGGCGTCCTCGCCGCTGCCCATCGCGCAGGTCGAGGTCGGGTGGTAGAGCGTCTGGGCCCAGGTCCGCGCGTGCTCGACGAAGTCCTCGTCGGTCGGGCGGTCCGGGCAGCTGCCACGGCCGGTCGAGGTACGCCGCGAGCGCGCCCTGGGTGCAGATCTCCCAGGTGCGGCGCAGCCCGGCGAGCATCGCGTCGAGGTCGGCCTGGTCGTCGAAGTACGCCGCCTCGATCTCCGGGTGCCAGGACGGGTCCGCCGACCGGAGCCGCAGGTGGCCGCGGCTGGCGACCGAGACCAGCGTCGGCGCCGCGGTGACCATCGCGCTGGTCGGCTCGTGCAGCCCGTTGTCGTAGAAGCCCGCCGGCGCCATGTGGATCTGCAGGTCCGGCGCCGGCGAGCCCGTCGCGGCTGGCGAAGAACGCGCCCGCCTCGCCGATGTTGGAGGCGAGCGGACCGGTGCCCCGGGCCTTCCAGCGAGCGAAGTTGCGCACGTTGTTGAGCTGGGCCAGGTCGGTGATGCCGTGGGTGTGCCAGAGCAGCGGCACCACGGGGTGGTCCTGCAGGTTCGCGCCGACCCCGGCGAGGTCCACCTTCGGGTCCGACGCCGACCTCGGCGAGGTGGCTGGCCGGGCCGATGCCGGAGAGCATCAGCAGCTGCGGGCTGTTGATCGACCCGCCGCAGAGCAGCACCTCGCGGCGTCGCCGTCACGGTGTGCTCGCGGCCGCCCTGCCGGAAGGTGACGCCGGTGGCGCGCGACCCGTCGAGCTCGACGCGCGAGGCGAGCGCGCCGGTCGTCGACGGTGAGGTTGGACCGCGAGCGCGCGGGCTTGAGGTAGGCCTCGTTGGTCGACCAGCGCCGGCCCTTGCGGCAGGTCACCTGGTACTGCCCGGCGCCCTCCTGGGTGACGCCGTTGAAGTCGTCGGTCGGCTTGAGCCCGGCGCTGACCGCGCTGTCGACGAAGGCGTGGCTCAGCGTCGTGGGTGTAGACGCGGTCCTCGACGTGCAGCGGGCCGCCCTGCCCGTGCAGCGGTGCGCCGAGCCGGGTGTTGTCCTCGGCCTTGACGAAGTAGGGCAGCACGTCGTCGAAGCCCCAGCCGTCGGCGCCGTACTGGTCGCGCCACGCGTCGTAGTCGGCGCGGTTGCCGCGGATGTAGATCATCGCGTTCATCGACGAGCAGCCGCCGAGCGCCTTCATCCGCGGCCAGTAGGCGCGGCGCCCGTGCAGCTGCTTCTGCTCGGTGGTCGAGTAGTTCCAGTCCCAGCGGGTCTTGAACAGGCTCGCGAACGCCGCCGGGATCATCACCTCGTCGGCGTCGGCCTCGCCGCCGGCCTCGAGCAGGAGCACCGACGTGCCGGGGTCCTCGGAGAGCCGCGCGGCCAGCACCGCCCCCGCGCTCCCGGCGCCGACGATGACGTAGTCGTAGCTGTCGCCCGGCATGGTTCGAACCTACTCGCGCTGTCGAGCCCCCTAGCCGGGAACTAGAACGTGTTCCTATTCTGCGTCTCCATGAGCACCGAGGTCTCCGGGACCTGCGTCGACGCCTTCGAGCCGCTGCGCGACCTGCTGGCCGGCAACCTGGCCGACGGCACGCGACGCCGGGGCGTCGGTCGCCGTCGTCCACGACGGCGAGCTGGTCGCCGACCTCTGGGGTGGTCGAGGCCCGGCCGGGCGAGCCGTGGGCGCGAGGACACCGCTGGTCATGGTCTGGTCGGTCACCAAGACGATGGCCGCCCTGACCACGCTGGTGCTGGCCGACCGGGGCGAGCTCGACCTCGACGCCCCGGTGTCGTCGTACTGGCCGGAGTTCCGCCGCGACGACGTGCTGGTCCGGCACCTGCTCGCGCACACCTCGGGGTACGCCGGGTGGACCGAGCCGCTCGACGTGCAGCCGGGCTGCTCGACCTCGAGCGGTCCGAGCGGATGCTGGCCGAGCAGGAGCCGTGGTGGGAGCCCGGGCACGGCGTCGGGCTACCACATGATCTGCTACGGCCACCTGCTCGACGGACTGGTGCGGGCCGCGACCGGCGTCCCGCTCGCCGACCAGTTCCGGACCCTGGTGGCCGAGCCGCTCGGCGCCGACTTCCACCTCGGCGTGCCCGGACGACGTGCTGGCGCGGTGCGCGGACCTCATCCCGCCGACCGGACTCGGGCCTCGACTACTCGTCGCTGCCCGAGGGCAACTTCCTGGTCCCGACGGTGATCAACCCGCTGCTCGACGTCGGAGATCGGCTGCAACAGCGCCGAGTTCCGCGCGGGTCTCGGTGGCCGGCATCAACGGCCACGGCAACGCCCGCTCGATCGCCCGCGCGCAGTCGGTCGTCTCGCACGGTGGCGAGGTGGACGGCGTCCGGCTGCTCTCGCTCGCGGACCCTCGACCGGATCTTCGAGGTGCAGGCCGACGGCCCCGACCTGGTGCTGTTCGTGCCGCTGACGTGGGGCATCGGCTACGCGCTGCCGAACGCCGGTCTCGGCGCCGGCCGTGCCCGACGGCGGGTCTGCTGGTGGACCGGGTGGGGCGGCTCGATCGTGGTCAACGACCTCGACCGCCGGATCACGGTCGCCTACGCGATGAACAAGATGGTCGACCACTTCACGTCCTCGGAGCGCACCGACGCCTACGTGCGCACCGCCTTCGAGTGCCTGGAGGCCCTGCGGTGACGAAGGTCTGCATCATCGGCGCCGGCTGCTCGGGCATCACCACCGCGAAGCGGCTCGAGGAGCACGGCATCGACTACGACCAGTTCGAGCTGTCCGACGACGTGGGCGGCAACTGGTACTTCCGCAACCCCAACGGGCGCTCGGCGGTCTACGAGTCGCTGCACATCGACACGTCGAAGACCCGGCTGCAGTTCGAGGACTTCCCGGTCCCCGACGAGTGGCCGGACTTCCCGAGCCACCGGCTCATGCACGACTACTTCCGCGCGTACGTCGACGCACTTCGGGCTGCGCGACCGGATCGAGTTCGGGGTCGGGCGTCGACGCGGCCCGCCGCACGGCGGACGGCTGGGACGTGACGCTGTCGACCGGCGAGACCCGCTCCTACACCGACCTCGTCGTCGCCAACGGGCACCACTGGAAGCCGCGCGCCTGCCCGACTACCCCGGCAGCTTCGACGGCGTGCTGATGCACAGCCACGCGTACGTCTCGCCGTTCGAGCCCGTCGAGATCCGCGGCAAGACCGTCATCGTCGTCGGGCATGGGCAACTCGGCGATGGACATCGCCAGCGAGCTGTCGTCGCCGTGGATGGCCGTCGCGCCTCTACGTGTCGGCGCGGCGCGGGGTCTGGGTGCTGCCGAAGTACCGCAACGGCCAGCCGGCCGACAAGGTGATGGCGCCGCCGGACATCCCCAAGGACGTCGCGCTGGCGGCCTCGCGCGAGCTGATCCGCGGGCTGGTCGGCAACGATGAGCGACTACGGCCTGCCCGAGCCGGACCACGAGCCGCTGGCGGCGCACCCGTCGGTCTCGGCCGACTTCCTGACCAAGGCCGGGTCGGGCGACATCCACATGCTGCCGGCGATCGCCTCGATGGCCGGGCGGACCGTGCACGCTGGTGGACGGCTCCTCGGTCGAGGCGGACGTGATCATCTGCGCGACCGGCTACGAGATGTCGTTCCCGTTCTTCGACCCGGACGAGGTCGTCGCTGCACCCCGACGACGAGCACCGCTACCCGCTGTTCAAGCGGATGATCAAGCCGGGCGTCGACCACCTCTTCTTCATGGGGCTGGCCCAGTCGTCGCCGACGATCGTCAACCTGGCCGAGCAGCAGTCCAAGCTGCTCGTCGGGCTGCTCGACGGCACCTACGCGCTGCCGCCGGTCGAGGAGCAGGAGCGAGATCATGCGGGCCGACGAGGCCTTCCACCTCGAGCAGTACTACGCCGCCCCGCGGCACACCATCCAGATCGACTTCGGCCGCTACTGCGTCGACCTGCTCGAGGAGATCGAGGCGGGCCAGGCGCGGGCTGCGGGCGTCAGTAGCTCAGTGTCCAGCTCGCTACCTGGGTGTCACACCACCTCGGTAGTGGGTCGGACACTGGTACGTGCCAAGCAGTCCGTCCAGGTCCTCGACGCTGGTCACCGGCCGCTCGCAGACGAAGCCTCGGCAGACGTACGCCGCGGGCGCGACCGTCGAGCGGCGTACGGCCCGGACAGCAGGGGTACGTCGTCGCGCGGGCCGTCGGCCTCGACGACCACCGCGCCCGGGTGCTGCCGGGCCCGTCGCGCCAGGGCGTCGCGCAGCTCGCCGGCGGGCCCGACGACCGCGACCTCGAGCGGCCCGCCGGCGACCAGCGTCTGCGCCGCGGCCAGCGACCAGCCGGCGAAGCGCGGCGCCTGCTCGGCCAGGGGCGCGACGGTGGCCAGCGCCTCCTCGGCGACCTGGACGGTAGCGGCCCTCGCCGGTGAGCGCGTGCGCGTCGACCAGCGCGTGCACCATCGACGAGAGGCCGGACGGCGAGGCGTTGTCGGCGGGGTCGCGGGGCCGGGCCACCAGCGCCTCGGCGTCGTCCGCGGTGTCGAAGAAGCCGCCGTCCTCGGCCCGGAACCGCTCGATCGCCTGCGTCGAGCAGCGCGATCGGCGCGGTCGAGCCAGACCGCGTCGCCGGTCGCCTGCACCAGCGACAGGAAGCCGGACGCCACGCAGCCGTGGTCCTCGAGCACGCCGGCGGGCGCGCCGACGACGCCGTCGCGCGAGACCCGCCGCAAGCGGCCGTCGACCACGTGCACCCGCCACAGCAGCTCGCCGGCGGCGACCGCCGCGTCGACGTACGCCGGCTCGCCGAGCCGCAGCCCGGCGTCGCAGAGCCCGGTGATCGCCAGCCCGTTCCAGGCGGCGACCACCTTGTCGTCGCGGGCCGGCCGGACCCGCTGCGCACGGGCCGCGAGCAGCCGCCGGCGCACGTCGGTCGAGCCGCGCCGCACCGGGGCCCTCGGGGTCGACCGAGCAGCTGGAGCGTCGAGCTGCCGTGCTCGAAGGTGCCGGCCTCGGTCACGGCGAAGACCTCGGCCGCCCAGGCGCCGTCGTCGGCGCCGAGCGCCTCGACCAGCTGCGCGGGGGTCCAGACGTAGAACTTGCCCTCGACGCCCTCGCTGTCGGCGTCCAGCGCGGAGGCGAACCCGCCCTCGGCGCGTGCGCAGCTCGCGGAGCATGAAGTCCGCGGTCTCCCGGGCGACCCGGTCGCCCAGCGGACCGCCGACCCGGGCGTAGAGCCCGAGCAGCTGCGCGTTGTCGTAGAGCATCTTCTCGAAGTGCGGCACCACCCACGGCGCGTCCACGGAGTAGCGGGCGAAGCCGCCGCCGAGCTGGTCGTAGAGCCCGCCGCGCGCCATCGCCTCGAGCGTGCCCGTCAGCATCGCTGGACTCGCCGGCGCCGGCGCAGGAGCTCCAGCACCATCGACGGCGGGAACTTCGGCGCCCCGCCGAAGCCGCCGTGGGCCGCGTCGTACTCGCCGGCCAGCAGCGTGCACCGCGGCGCCCAGCGTCTCCTCGGTGATCGTCCCGCCGGCCAGGGCGGTGCTCCGGCCGAGGTGCTCGCGGAGCTTGCCGGCCACCCGCCGCACGTCCTCGGCCTTGTTCTCCCAGGCGTCCGACGAGCGCCTCGCAGCACCTGGCGGAAGCTCGGCTGCCCGTGCCGCGGCTGGTCCGGGAAGTAGGTGCCGGCGAAGAACGGGTTGCCGTCGTGGTCGAGCACGCACGTCATCGGCCACCCGCCGTGCCCGGTCATCGACGTGGTCGCGTCCATGTAGACCGCGTCGACGTCGGGCCGCTCCTCGCGGTCGACCTTGATGCTCACGAAGTGCTCGTTGAGGTACGCCGCGGTGGCGTCGTCCTCGAACGACTCGTGCGCCATCACGTGGCACCAGTGGCAGGCGGCGTACCCGACGCTCAGCAGCACGGGCACGTCCCGCCGTCGCGCCTCCTCGAACGCCGCCGGCTCCCACTCCCACCAGTCGACCGGGTTGTCGGCGTGCTGGAGGAGGTACGGCGAGGTCGCGTGGGCGAGCCGGTTGGCCATGCCACCCACCCTGTCAGGCGTGAGGTCAGCCGGGCACCGGGGTGGCCACGCCCTCCGGCTCGCGCAGCGCCCGGGGGCAGGTCGCGCCCGCGCAGTCGCGGTAGCGGCGGTCCCAGGCCCGCAGGGTCGCGAGGATGCGAGCGTTCTCGGGCAGCGTCGCGGCGTTGGTGAGCTCGTACGGGTCGCGGTCCCGGTCGAAGAGCTCCTCGGCCCCGCCGAGCAGCCGGACGTAGGTGTACGGGCCGTACCTGATCCCGGTGTAGACGGGGCGGAACCCGCCGTGCACCGGGTAGGCCTCGATCGGGACGATGCGCAGCCGGGGGCCGGTGTGCAGCAGCGGCCGGATGTCGATCCCGTCCTGGGGCCGTCCCGGGCGGGCGCCGGCGATCGCGGCGATGGTGGTGGCCAGGTCCGGGTTGGTGATCGCGGTCTCGACGACCTCACCCACCGGGATCCCGGGACCGCGCATCGTGACCGGGATCCGCAGCGACTCGTCGTAGTGGAGGAGCTTGCCGTACACGTTGTGCTGGCCCGTCATGAAGCCGTTGTCGGAGGTGAAGACGACGATCGTCTCGTCGAGCTGGTCGTTGCGACGCAGCGTCTCGATGGTGCGGGCCACGGCGTCGTCGACGGACTGCAGCGACTCCAGCCGCTGCCGGAACCCCGAGCGCACCGCCGCCCGCTCACCGGCGGTGAGCGGCTCCCCGGCCTGGTGGGTGCCGTGCGCGTTGCCGCGGAACAGGTTCGGGCTCGCCGGGAGCGGGACCCCGGCCATGGCCCCGCGGTACCGCGGGGCGACGTACGGCGTCGGGATCCCCGCGGCGAGCAGGTCGCCGTCGTCGGAGTCGCCCGGTTCGCCGTGGTGCGGGGCGATGTAGTTGACCCACATGAACCACGGGTTCCCCGCGTGCGCCTGCCGGTCCAGCAGCATGGTGCTCTGGTCGGCGAGCAGGTCGGTGCTGTACTGGTGGCGCGGCGAGAGCCGCCCGTTGATGTTGAGGACCGGGTTCAGGTAGTCGTACGTCGACAGTCCCATGGTGGGGCGCCACTCGTCCCACCCTGGCTCGACCACCGGGTCGTCGTCGTCGCCGTACCCGTTGAGGTACTTCCCGAGGAAGAGGGTCTCGTAGCCGGCGCGCTGGAGCCACACGGGCAGCGTGTTCCGCTCATCGAATGCCTGCTCGCCGCCGCCGTCGCCCTCGACGGTCAGGACACCGTGGTTGTGGGCGTACTGGCCGGTGAGCAGCGAGGCCCGGGAGGGCGCGCAGATCGGTGTGGGTGCGAGCGCGTCGTCGAAGGTCGTGCCCTGTTCCGAGATCAGCCGCCGGGTCTGCGGCATGTGCGCGAGGTCGCCGATCGCGACGTCGTCGGCGGTGATGAGCAGGACGTTGGGGCGGTCCGCCGTCCCGACCTCGGCGCCACGGGTGCCCCGGGGTCCCGGGACGACCCGGCCCGCCGTCGGCTCGGCCCGCCCCGGCCCGGCAGCGGCCGGGTCCGACCGGAGCGACGGCAGAACGGTCAGGGTGGCCGCGGTCGCCAGCACCGCCAGGCCGGCCAGACCGAGGACCTTCGATTCGCGGCGCAGCAACATCGGGCGACCTCCTGTGGGCACGCGCAGGCAACGGCACGTGGACGGCGTGGGCCCTGGCCTCCCCTGCTGATCAGCCGGAGGCGGCCCGTCGATCTGGGCACCGATCGTGGCCTCCGCGCCCGGCCCGGCGCCTGAGGCGGGAGTCCCGACCGGTGCGGGCTCGTTGCGCCGCCGGCGGTCGCGCACGCCCGCCCCTCCCGGGCGGCCCGGGACCGCGACGGCGACCCGTCAGGCGTGAGCCGGGCCGACCGACCGGGCACCGGGTGCGCGCGACCTGATCCATCTAGTACTGTTTGTTTATTAATTCACTGCACTATTGGAGGCGAGATGCTCACCCCGGAGTCCATGACCGAGACCACCGCCGCGCGCGAGGAGCGCCGCCGGGAGGCCAACGTGCGCTACCGCCGGCACGTCCAGGACCTGCTCGACCGCCGGGCCGACCTGCAGGGCGTGTCCAAGCTGGCCGACCTGATCTCCGACGCCACGCGCTGGGCCGCCTGACCCCGTCGCGTGGTCGAATGACCACGTGGATCCGATCAGGAGCTCCTTCGTCGTCGACGCCTCCCCCGAGCTGGCCTTCGAGGTCTTCACGCTCGGCATGGGCTCGTGGTGGGACCGGGCCTACACGCCCGACCCGGACTCCTTCGACGGCATCGCGATCGGGCCCGAGGTCGGCGCGCCCGTGTCGATGGTGCACGGGGACTCGAGCCACCCGTGGGGCAGCGTGACGGTCTGGGAGCCGGGGGCGCGCTACGCGCAGACGTTCTGGCTCGCGATGGACCCCGCGCACCCCTCGACCCTCGGCGTCACGTTCACGGCCGAGGGTCCCGGGACCCGGGTGGAGTTCGAGCACGGCGGGTGGAACGACGAGAACGCGTCGTACCGCGACAAGTACGGCGACTGGGGCGACCTGCTCGACCGCTACCGGGCGGCGGTGGCCGAGACCGGTTAGACCCGCGCGAGCAGGACCTCCGCGGTGAACTCCGCGGCCCGGCGGTCGAACTCGCGGCCGCGGCGGACCATGGCGTGCTTGCCCTCCGGTATCTCGACGAACTGGACGTCGGCCGTGCGGGACAGGTTGCGGACCACCGCTCGGGCTCGGTCCGGTGAGGCGATCCGGTCGCGGAGGCCGTGCACGACCAGGACCCGGCGGCCGGAGAGGTCCGCCGTGTCGGTCGGGTAGACCCACGGGTTGAGGGCCACCACCGAGCGGACGCCGCGCTCGTTGCCGGCCAGGATGGCCGCGCGGCCGCCGAGGGAGTGACCGACCAGCCCGATCGGCGCGCCGGGGAACCGCTCCCGGACCTCCGCCATCGCCCAGTCCGCGTCGTCGACCGGGGTGTGCTCGCTGTCCCAGCCGCGGTAGCGGTTGAGCAGCCGGTAGACCGCCAGCCGGCCGCGTCCGGCCCGGGCCACCGCCCGCGCGGTCGGGACCATCCGGACCACCGAGAGCTGGGTCGGGCTGACCACCACCCGGTCGCCGCGCGAGGCGCCGCCGTGCAGCACGAGCACCACGCCCGCCGGCGCGGCGGGCTCCCGGACCGGCACCAGCCGCGGGGACGACTCCACGCGGCTCGTCAGGAGGCCGAGTGGTTCTCGGGCTCCGAGGACCCGGAGGACTCGGAGGACTCGGGCTCCGGCTCGTCGCCGTAGACCCCGGCGTCCTTGGCCGCCTGCGCCTTGCGGAGCTGCTTGACGAGGCTGAACCCGAGCACGACGACCGCGCCGATGAGCAGCAGGAACAGCACGAACGCCGTCCAGCCGGCCTTCACGTCCTCGTCCTTGGGCGTCTTGTCCGCCGCCCGCACGATCAGCTCTGCGACGGGGAACAGGACGGCTGCGACGGACATGGGCCCCATTCTCTCAGGCGGACGGCTGCGGCTCGGAGGGGGTGATGCCGGCGAAGAGGTCGTCCTCGGGCACCGGGCTGTCGACGTACGACGTCACCAGCTCGAAGTCCTCGGTCGGCCACACCTCGGCCTGGATCTCGCGGGGCACGGCGAACCAGAAGCCGTCGGGGTCGATCTGCGTCGCGTGGGCGAGCAGCGCCTGGTCACGGACCCCGAAGTACTCGGCGCACGGCACCCGGGTGGTGATCCGGGCGTCCCAGTCGGGCTCCTCCTTCCACTCCTTGAGCCGCTCCGCCCAGGGCGACTCCAGGCCGTGGGCGAGCATCGCGTCGTGGATCGCCTGCATCCGCGGGCGGTTGAAGGAGTGGTGGTAGTAGAGCTTCTGCACCTGCCACGGCTCCCCCAGCTCGGGGTAGCGCTCGGGGTCGCCGGCGGCGGCGAACGCCTCCACCGAGATCTCGTGGCACTTGATGTGGTCGGGGTGCGGGTAGCCGCCGCGCTCGTCGTACGTCGTCATGACGTGCGGCCGGAACGAGCGGATCAGTGCCGACCAGCGGGGCGGCCGCCTCCTCCAGCGGGACCAGCGCGAAGCAGCCCTCCGGGAGCGGCGGCTTGGGGTCGCCCTCCGGCCAGCCGGAGTCGACGAAGCCCAGCCAGTCCTGCCGGATGCCCAGGATGTCGCGGGCCCGCTCCATCTCCTGGCGGCGGATCTCGGTGATGTTCTCGATGACGTCGGGCCGCTCCATCTTGGGGTTCAGGACGGAGCCGCGCTCGCCGCCCGTGCAGGTCGCGACGTGGACGTCCACACCCTCGGCGACGTACCTCGCGGTGGACGCGGCACCCTTGCTCGACTCGTCGTCGGGGTGGGCATGGACGTGCATCAGCCGCAAACCAGTTCGAGACCGTCCGGCCCGGGGTGCTGCGCTCACCGCTCCAGCCTAGGTGCGACCCTTGGCGGGTGAGCGCGCAGGACACGTCCGCCGGCCGGATGGCCGACCGGTACGGCGCGCCCTCGCCCGGGCGCCGCCGGGCGCTGATCGGGGTCATCGTGGCCGTGGCCGTCGTGTTCGCGGTCTGGCTCGGCTGGACGGTCTACGAGCACGCGACGCCGCAGGTCACCTCCGAGCTGGAGACGTTCTCGGTCGAGGACGACCACACGGTCACCGCCGTGCTCGTCGTCACGCTGGCCGACTCCGACGTCCAGGCCTCCTGCACGCTCCGCGCGTACGCCGAGGACCACACCACCGTGGGCGAGCTCACGTTCACCCCGGACCCCACGGAGGGCCGCCGCCAGGTGCAGACGATCCGCACCGATCGCCGGGCCACCTCGGTCGAGAGCCAGGGCTGCACCGCACCGGGACAGGACCGGCCCCGGTGACCGAGGCGCACCCCCGCTGACCTCGGCGTACCCGGTTCGACTTAGCCCTCGGTGGCATCGGGGCTAGACTCTTCTGTCTGGTCGTCCCACCGAGCCGCTCCCGGCAGCCCGGCCCGGCCCGCGGCGACAGGCGTCGTCGCTCCACGCATCGCACGACGCCCACCAGATCCATCGAGACACATCGAGACCCATCGCAGGAGTACACCCATGACCCAGCAGACCGAGCAGGGCACCGTCTGGCTGACCCAGGAGGCCTACGACAAGCTCCAGGCCGAGCTGGAGAACCTCAAGGGCCCGATCCGGCAGGAGATCGTCAGCCGGATCAGCGCCGCCCGCGAGGAGGGTGACCTCAGCGAGAACGGCGGCTACCACGCCGCCCGCGAGGACCAGGGCAAGAACGAGGGCCGGATCCGCCAGCTCGAGGCGATGCTCGAGCGCGCCGAGGTCGGCGAGACCCCGCCCGACGACGGCATCGTCGAGCCCGGCATGAAGGTCACCTACAAGTTCGTCGGGGACTCCGACGACGAGGCCGAGACCTTCCTGCTCGGGGCCCGCGAGATGGAGGACGTCGCGAACGGCCTCAAGGTCTACTCGCCGCAGTCCCCGCTGGGCACCGCCATCAACGGTGCGAGCAAGGGCGACACCGTCTCCTACGAGGCGCCCAACGGGAAGACCCTCGAGGTCACCATCCTCGACGCGGTGCCGTACACGGGCTGAGGTCCGTGGTCCGGTTTCACCGGCTGGCCGGTGAAACCGGACGTGAGGCGCCGAAGTTTCTGCGCCTGAGCGGCAGTTTCACCGCCTGGCCGGTGAAACTGCCTCACTCCAGGACCCGGTAGCCCCGCTCCCGCAGCCGGCTGATCAGCTGCTCGGAGTGCTGGGCGCCGCGGGTCTCGAGCTGCAGCTGGACCTCGACCTCGTCGAGGAGCAGCTGCGGTGAGATCCGCTCGTGGGCGACCTCGAGCACGTTCGCGCCGGCCGCGCTCACCTCGGTGAGCAGCCGGGCCAGGCCGCCCGGGGTGTCCGGGATGGTCACGTGCAGGTTGAGGTAGCGGCCGGCCGAGGCCAGGCCGTGCCGGATCACCTTCCCGAGCAGCAGCGGGTCGATGTTGCCGCCCGAGAGCACCGCGACCACCGGGGGCTCGAAGGCCTGGGGGTCGTCGAGGAGCGCGGCCACCGCGGCGGCCCCGGCCGGCTCGACGACCATCTTGGCCCGCTCGACCAGGGCGAGCAGGGCGCGCGAGAGGGACTCCTCGGAGACCGTGCGCACCTCGTCGACGTGGTCGCGGATCTCGGCGAACGGCACGTCGCCGGGCAGCCCCACCGCGATGCCGTCGGCCATCGTCTTCATCGACGCCAGGGGCACCGGGTGGCCCTGCTCGAGCGAGGCGGGGTACGCCGCGGCTCCGGCCGCCTGGACGCCCACGACCCGCACGTCGGGACGCAGCTCCTTGACCGTCAGCGCCACCCCGGCCAGCAGGCCACCGCCGCCGGTGGGCACGAGCACGGTCTTCACCTGGGGGGCCTGCTCCAGCACCTCGAGGCCGAGCGTGCCCTGGCCGGCCACGATGTCGACGTGGTCGAAGGGGTGGATGAGCACCGCGCCGGTGTCCTCGGCGAACCGCCGGGCCGCGGCCAGCGACTCCTCGAGCACGGAGCCCTCGAAGACCACGTCGGCGCCGTACGCGCGGGTGGCGCGCTCCTTGGGGATCGGCGCCCCCTCGGGCATGAACACCGTCGAGTGGATGCCGAGCATCTGCGCGGCCAGCGCGACGCCCTGGGCGTGGTTGCCGGCCGAGGCCGCGACGACGCCACGCGCCCGCTCCTCGGGGCTGAGCCGGGACAGCCGCACGTAGGCGCCGCGGATCTTGAAGGAGCCGCAGCGCTGGAGGTTCTCGCACTTGAGCCAGACCGGACCGCCGACCAGCGCGGAGAGCCAGCGCGACTGCTCCATGGGGGTCTCGATCGCGACGTCGCGGATCAGCTCGCGCGCGGCCTCGACGTCGGCCACGGTCAGCTCAGCCACCGACAGCACCGTCCTCGGGGTCGTCGGAGTCGCCCGGGGGCGCCGGCTCGCCCTCGCCCTCGACGGGCGAGGTCTCCCCCGTCTCCTCGTAGTCCTCGGCCAGCTCCTCGACCGGGTCGTCGCCCGGGTCGGTGTAGGTCGCGAGGTGCTGGACCACGGCGTTGACCGCGGCTGCCAGAGGGACGGCGACGAGCGCACCCGCGACGCCCGCCGTGAGCACGCCGGCCGCGATGGCCAGGATCACGCCGAGCGGGTGCACCGAGACCCAGCGGCCCATGAGGAACGGCTGGAGCACGTGCCCCTCGAGCTGCTGCACGCCGATCACGATGCCCAGCATGATCAGGGCCGTGACCGGCCCCTGGTCGACCAGGGCGACCAGGACAGCGACCGTGCCCGCCACGGTGGCACCGACGATGGGCACGAACGCGCCGAGGAAGACCAGGACGCCGATGGCCAGCGAGAACGGCACGCCGATGATCGCGGCTCCCGCGCCGATCAGGATGCCGTCGGTCCCGGCCACGATGACGGTGGCCCGCACGAACTGGGTCAGCGAGATCCAGGCGACCCGGCCCGAGCTGTCGACCCGCTCGCGCGCGGCCCGGGGAGAGAGCCGGACCACCCAGGCCCAGATCCGGTTGCCGTCGGCCAGGAAGAAGTACGTCGAGAACAGCACGATGAAGAAGCCGGCCAGGACGTGGCCCACCGCCGCGCCGACCTCGGTGACCCGGGTCAGGATGCCGCTGTCACCGGTCTGCGAGCTGATGGCGTCCTGGATGCTCTTGATGTAGTCGTTGATCTGCGAGTCGCTGGCGTTCAGCGGGCCGTCGCGGAGCCAGTCCTTGATCTCCTGCAGGCCGGCCACCGTCTGGTCGGCCAGGTCGTCGGCCCCGGCCGCGACCTGCTGGCCCGCGAAGCTGAGCAGCGAGGCGACGATGGCGATCGTGAACGCCACGACCAGCGCTGAGCCGATGCTGCGGCGGATGCCGAGGTGCTCGAGCCAGTCGACGATCGGCACCACGAGCGCCGAGATCAGCAGCGCGACCACCACCGGGATGACCATCACCGCGAGGAACGAGATCAGGTAGCCGAGCAGCGCGGCCGCGGCCGCGATGACCAGCAAGCGCCACGACCACGCCGCGGCCAGGTCGACGCCGTACGGCACCTCGGCGCGGCTGAAGTTCGACGTGCCGGCCGCGATCTCGACCGGCTCCGGCCGGCGCTCCTGGCGCCGCATCGCCGCCCACTGGTGGGCCAGCCGAGCGGCCACCCCCTCGCGGTGCTCGTCCTCGCGGCGCTCGCGCTCGGACACGTCGGCGGCGTCGGTGAGGCCACCCGGGGCACCGTCGTGGTCGCTCACGCCGTCAATCTATCCAGCAGACCGGTCACCAACCGGTACGCCGCGTCGGGGTGCTCGACGGCCAGGAGCCCGGCGGCGGCCAGCACGTACTCGTGGTCCACGACCACCTGTGCCCGTTCGGGCAGCTGCCAGTCCCCGTCGCGACCCACTGACGAGCCGAGGACCCGGTCGGCCACGCCGGCGCGGCCGTGGCGCAGCACGCCGCCCGAGCCGACGACGAGGTGCACCTCGCGCAGGTCCACCCCGGTCCGCTCGACGACCCGGCCCTCGGGGCTGACCACGACCTTGGACCGACCGGCGTGCCGGCGCAGCGCGAGCGCCACCGCGGCCCGCGCGATCGCCTCGTCCTCGTCGTGCTCCTGCTCGGTGCTCGGCAGGAAGCCGGGGTCGGCCCGCCGACGCTCGGCCGCGGCGCGGAGGTCGGGCAGCCCGGCCTCCTCGACCGTCGAGATCGCCGACCAGCGCATGCCCAGGTCGCCCTCGACGGTGCGGGTGACCGGCGTGGGCGCGACCACGTCGCGGGCCAGCTGGGCCTGCTCGGGGTCGACCTCGACCACCGAGTGCACGTCGGTGGTGGCGCCGCCGACGTCGACGACCACGACCTCACCGGCCGCGGTGGCGAGCAGCTCGACGCCGGTGAGCACGACATCGGGGGTGGCGCCCCGGACCATGGCCGTGAAGTCGGCGCGCTGGCTCAGGTGCTTGCCGCCGATCACGTGGGAGAGGAAGACCTCGCGGATCGCCGCCCGCGCCGAGCCCGGGGCGAGCACGCCGATCTGCGGCACGACGTTGTCGGCGACCACGTGCGGTACGCCGGCCAGGATCGCGCTCACGTCGTGGGCGGCCTCGCGGTTGCCGGCCACGACCACGGGGCCGTCCCAGTCGCTCGCCGCGAGGTTCCTGGCCGCGCGCAGGAGGACCTCGGTGTTGCCCCCGTCGGTCCCGCCGGTCAGCAGCACGACGTCCGCCCGGGTCGTGTGCCTGAGGTCGCGGTAGGGCGCGACGTCGGGCACCCGACCCGCGACCTCGGCCTCGGCGATGACCGCCACGACCTTGCCGCCGCTCGAGAGGGCGACCCGGCGGCCGGCCTCGGCGGTGACGAGCTCCTCGTTGCCCACCACCGCGATCCGCAGCCCGCCGCCGGCGCTGGAGCAGGCGAGCACCTCGGCCCCCCGTGCCCCGGGGTGGACACGTGCCAGGTTCTCCAGGCACGCGTCGTACCCGTCCAGCACGTCGGTGTCGATCGTGGTGCGGTGCTCGGCAGCGGCGCGGACCGTACCGGTGGCGAGGTCGACGAGCAGCGCCTTGGTGAACGTCGAGCCGAAGTCGACGCAGACCGCCAGGCCGTTACCCAAGGGCTCGGTCGAGGTCGGCGAGCAGGTCGTCGACGGTCTCGATGCCGACGCTGAGCCGGACCAGGTCGGCCGGGACCTCGAGGTCGGTGCCGGCCACGCTGGCGTGGGTCATCCGGCCCGGATGCTCGATCAGCGACTCGATCCCGCCGAGCGACTCGGCCAGCGTGAACACCTGGGCCCGGTCGCACACCTGCAGCGCACGCTCCTCGCCGCCGCGGGCGCGGAAGCTGACCATGCCGCCGAAGCGGTCCATCTGCTGCGCGGCCACGTCGTGCCCGGGGTGGTCGGCCAGGCCCGGGTAGTAGACGTGCTCGACGCGCTCGTCCTGCGTGAGGAACTCGACGACCCGCTCGGCGTTGTCGCAGTGCCGCTCCATGCGCACCGCCAGCGTCTTGAGGCCGCGCAGGGTGAGCCACGCGTCGAACGGCCCGGCCACCGCGCCCATGGCGTTCTGGTGGTACTGCACCTTGTCCGCGAGCTCGAGGTCGCGCACCACCACCGCACCGCCGACGACGTCGCTGTGGCCGCCGGCGTACTTGGTCGTGGAGTGGACGACCACGTCGGCGCCGAGGGTGAGCGGGCGCTGGAGGTACGGCGTGGCGAAGGTGTTGTCGACGACGAGCAGCGCCCCGGCGTCGTGGGCGAGGTTGGCCAGACCGGCGATGTCGGCGATGCCGAGCAGCGGGTTGGTCGGCGTCTCGACCCAGATCATCGTGGTCTGGTCGTTGATCGCCGCCCGCACGGCGTCGAGGTCGGAGAGTGCGGCCGGCGTGTTCGCGACGCCCCAGCGGTGGAGCACCTTGTCGAAGAGGCGGTGCGTGCCGCCGTACGCGTCGTTGGGGAGCACCACATGGTCGCCCGGGTCGAGCAGGCCGCGCACCAGCGTGTCCTCGGCGGCCAGCCCGGAGGCGAACGCGTATCCGCGCTCCCCCTCCTCCAGCGCGGCGATCGTCGCCTCGAGCGCGGTCCGGGTCGGGTTGGCCGAGCGGCTGTACTCGTAGCCGCCGCGCAGCCCGCCCACGCCGTCCTGCTTGTACGTCGAGGTCGCGAAGATCGGCGGGATCACCGCTCCGGTCGTCGGGTCCGGCTCGTAGCCCGCATGGATCGCACGCGTCTCGAACCCGGACTTCTCTCGGTGTTCCTGGCTCATCCCGCGAGGGTATCCGTGGCCCTCCCTGGGGTGGCTGTGGGCGCCCTGTGAGCGGGAACGTAACGGGCACCGGGGGTGTTGGACACTGTGCGGGGCCCGATCCAGGGTCCTGCAGAACAGAAGGAGAGTCCGTGTCCATCTTCTCCCGCCACAAGTCCGCATTCGTCGACCCCGAGCAGCTGCTGCCCGGCCGCTCCGAGCGGACCTTCCCCATCGCCGCCCGGCACAAGGTCCTCGACGCACCCGTCGTCACCGACGAGGTCCCCGAGGGCTACGAGGTCGCCGTCTTCGGCCTCGGCTGCTTCTGGGGCGCCGAGGAGATCTACTGGAAGACGCCCGGCGTCTGGTCGACCTCGGTCGGGTACGCCGGCGGCACCACCCCGCACCCGTCGTACGAGGAGGTCTGCAGCGGCCGCACCAACCACACCGAGGCCGTCCGGGTCGTCTTCGACCCCTTCGTGGTGTCGTACGCCGACCTGGTCAAGACCTTCTTCGAGGTCCACGACCCGACCCAGGGGTTCCGCCAGGGCAACGACGTCGGCACGCAGTACCGCTCGGCGATCTACTACACCTCGCCCGAGCAGGAGCAGGTCGCCCGCGAGCTGACCGCGGTCTACGGCCAGGAGCTCGAGCGGCGCCGGCTCGGCGAGATCACGACCGAGATCCGGCCGGCCAGCGAGACGCCGTACTACTACGCCGAGGACGCCCACCAGCAGTACCTCGCGAAGAACCCGTTCGGCTACCGCTGCCACGCCAACACCGGCGTGAAGTTCCCCGCCTGATCCGCAGACACAGAGGAGCTCCGCGTCTTCTGGACGCGGAGCTCCTCGCACGTGCCGCCGCCCTCCGCACCGGGGGTCCAAGAGCAAGCAGACGGCGAGCGCCACTCGCTCAGCATCGTCCGCCCACTGTCTCTGATTCCAGCGGCCGGCTCGGCTGGTTGCCGAAGCCGTCGCTCGCCTGATCTGCGAAACGTGCTGGCCTCCGAGCGCGGCGTTCCCCTGCGCGCCCGGTTGTGGCGGAGTCAGCGAGTGGCCGTCCCGGTGTACGTCCCGCGCGCCGGCGCGGCGGGGTCGGGGTCGTACACGATCTCCATCTGCCCGCTCCCGTGCAGACCCTCGAACGCGCCGGTGCCGCTGACGATCGTCCACGAGCCGGTCTGAGTCAGGTCCTGCGACATTCCAGCTGCGACACGTCGGGCGTGATGTCCATCCGCACCCTGCCCTCCGGGCAGGTGATCGTCCGGGCGATCAACGCCGCACCTCGGGATTCTGCCCTCCGCTTCGCGCCGCGGGCGTCGCTGGTGGTACGGTCCCGCCCGGTACAGAACGTCCGAGACCGGCCGGAGTCGGGTGGACCCTCTCCAGGACGGTCAGCCAGTGGCGATCGATGCTCCGCCCCGGCGTCGCCGAGCGCCAATGAGCCGCTTCGTCCGTATCTGTCGATCCCGCTGGACTCGCACGTGGGCCGCGCGTCGTTGCCTTCCGACGGGGCGCGGTCCTCGCCACCTGACCGGCACGCCGCCACAAGGAGCACGCCTGACCGCGATCACCAGCTGACTACGCGATGAACGCCCCTGGCAAGTGCCGAGCCCGCTCGGTGCCCTGCTCGGCTCATGGCGCGGCGGATGGTCGGCGCGCGCGCTGGGTGCCAGGAACGGCGCGGGTGCGTCGGCTGCTGCTGGGCCCTCATCGCCTCACTCGCACTGGCGTCATGAGTGTGACCTGGATGCCATCGTCCGGGGTCATCGCGACCGAGAAGACAGTCCCGTGGCGCCGAACAGCGACCTGGGGCACGGCGCTGCTGCTCGTTGCCCTCGGGGTGCTGGTGCTCGTCGCACCGGACGCACTACCCGCTCTCAACCTTCCCGAGACCAGCCGATGCCTGAGATGGAGCACCCTGCTCCTGCTCCGTCCGTTGACGAGGGTCCCCCGCCAGCAGTACCTCGCGAACGCCCGTTCGGCTACCGCCACCACGCCAGCCCGGCGTGAAATTCCCCGCCGGACGCTGTCGTATCGGCCGCGCGCCGTTCGTAGCGTAGGTGTGGTGGACACTCGGTCCGCCCGAGCCGAAGGAGCAGCCATGCCCGAGTACCTCATCTACTTCAACCAGCAGTGGGTGGGCGACCACGACGAGGAGTGGTACCAGGGGCGCGTGGCGCCGTCCCGCGCGGTCATCGCCGACCTGCAGGCCGCCGGCCAGCTCGTGTTCGCCGGCGGCCTGGTCGAAGAGGTCGAGGAGGCGTTCAGCGCGGACCAGACGAGCGGTGAGGTGCTGTTCACCGACGGGCCCTTCGTCGAGACCAAGGAGTACCTCGGTGGGCTGACCATCGTGGACGTGCCCGACGAGGAGACGGCCCGGATGTGGGCCGGCAGGATCGCAGAGGGCTGCGGCTGGCCGCAGGAGGTCCGGCGGTTCAAGCCGGGCTCCGCGAAGCAGTGACGCACGCGAGAACCGGACGGCTGCCGTCCGGTTCTCGTGCTGTAGTGGCGCCATGAGCAGAGAAGCGTGGCGCGCGTTCCTCGCCGCGGACGGGGTCGAGGACTGGGTCGTGCTGCACGGCGGCCCGGCCGCGGCGTACGCCGTGGACTCGCTGGCCGCGGCGGCCGCACTGGCGCAGGCGGTGGCGGAGGTCCCGGGGCTCGCCGGCTCCGGGGCGCTGCTCACCGTGGGCGACACGCGGCTGTCGGTCCGGCTGACCCGGGGCGTGGAGCTCATCGAGCCCCACCACGTCGACCTGGCGCGCGCCGTCTCGGAGGTCGCCCGGCAGCACGGCGCGGCCGCCGACCGCGGCGCCGTCCAGGAGGTCCAGGTGGCGGTGGCCGCCCGCCCCGACGAGCTCGACATCGGGTTCTGGCGGGCGGTGCTGGGCTACGACGTCCTGGCCGACGACAACGGCGCCGACCCGCTCGGCCACGGGTCGACGTTCTGGGTGCAGGACCTCGATCCGGCGAAGCCGCTGCGGCACGCGATGCACGTCGACGTGTCCCTGGCTCGCGAGCACGCCGAGGCCCGCCTGGTCGCGGCGCTGGCGGCCGGTGGGCGGGTCGTCGACGAGTCGGAGGCGCCCGCCGCGTGGATCCTGGCCGACCGCGCCGGCAACAAGGTGTGCATCGCCGCCTGGCCGGACGGGTCGGGTGCCCTCGGCTGAGGCCTATGGCGCCGTGGCCGGGCCCGCGCCGTTCCGCAGCAGGTTCCCCCGGCCGGTCGGCCACGGCAGGCAGCCGGTGCCGGAGCCGGGGACGGTGTAGACGTCGATGCCGTGGTCGAACGTGGTGAGCACGATCTCGAGCGTCCCGTCGCCGTCGAGGTCACCGATCGAGGGCGCCGCGGCGACGCCGATGCCGTTGCCGTCGCGGCCCTGGTGCTTCAGCCGGGTGACCGAGAGCTTCTTGCCCTGGGCGTTGAGCACCCACAGCCGCCCGGACCCCTTGCGGAGCGCGTAGGTGCCGAAGACCAGCTCGGGCGTGCCGTCCTTGTTGAGGTCGGCGGCGACCACCTCGGAGGCGAAGGTCTTGGCGCGCGGCGGGGCGTACGTGCTGGTCCAGAGCCGGCGGCCGTCCGGGCCCACGGCGTACACCTTGCCGCCGGGGAGCGAGGCGACGATCTCGGGACGGCCGTCACCGGTGATGTCGACCACGGTCGGCGCGGGGATGCCGGACGGCGGGTACCAGTCGCCGTCGGGCCGGTGGACCGGGTGGTTGGACATCGGGAGCTTCACGAAGCCCGGGTGCCGCATCGCCGAGCGGCTGCCGTCGCCGTACGCCCCGTCGAGCACCATGAAGGCGTAGGCCTGGGTGCGGTAGGGGATGTGCTTCTCGACGTTGGGCAGCCCGATGACCTCGTTGCGGCCATCGCCGTCGAGGTCGGCCACCGAGGGCGGTGAGGCGGTCCACTGCAGCCAGGGCTGGCGGGCCGGGCTGGGCCACGCGCCCTTGTGCAGGTGGTAGTGGCGTCGCTCGACCTTCGCACTCGCCCAACGGATGAAGTCGCCCCACGCCATCCGCCTGCCCTGCGCTGCCCCGGACTCGGGGTTCGTGAACCATGGCGAGGCGAGCACCGACGTACCGTCGAGGTTGAAGGCGTGGATCTGGTGGTTGTCGAAGGTCGCGAGGATCTCCAGCTGCGGGTCGTCGTCGATGTTGCCGATGCCGACGTTCTCGCCGTACGCGCCGTAGCCGCGGTTGCGGGGCCACGCGTGCGCGCGGCCACCGGGCTGGAACAGCCGCCCGTTCGCGGCGAACACGAAGACCTGCGCGCCCTTGCGCGCGGTGTTGGTCGTCGTGGCCACGACCTCGACCCGACCGTCACCGTCGAGGTCGGAAGCGGCCAGGCCGCGGACCTCGGGCGACTGGCCGCCGCTGTTGGTGGACGCCGGCCAGCCCGCCTTGCGCTGCAGCCGGCCACCGCGGAGCTCGTAGGCCGCCACGGTGCCCTCGTTGCCACCCACGACGATGTCCGGCACGCCGTCGCCCTCGAGGTCGGCGACGACCGACGGCGCGTAGACCCGGCCCTTGCTCGCCCGGCCCTTGCCGAGCAGCCTGCCGGCCGCGTCGAAGACGAACGTCGAGTAGAACGGCGCGACGATCTCCAGTCGGCCGTCCCCGTCGAGGTCGACCAGCCCCGGCGACGAGAACCAGCCCGTCTCCCCGGTCGGGAGGTTCCGCACCCGCCGGGGCGCCGCAACCGCGCCCGTACCGCCCTGGGCGGTGCAGGTCGCGGGCGCGCGGCTCGCGACCCCCGGACCGAGGGCAGCGCCGAGCGGGACGTCGGCCGCGGCCGCGGAGCCGCTGGCCGACGTGGAACCGGGCGCGAGCGCCGCAACCAGGAGCGCCCCGAGCGTGACGTGGCGAAGGGACCGCATTCCGGGGACCCTACTCAAGCCGTCAGCCGCGGCTGGCGCAGAACGCGACTCCGAGCACTCCCACCGCCGGGCACCACTCGCGGTCGTCGGCGTAGACATAGACCTCGGTGAGCCCGGCTTTCGCCTTCGGCTCCAGGATGCAGCCGGGCTCGTAGCGGTACCCGACCCCGTCGGCCAGGTCGAACGGCTCTTCCGACCGGTACTCACTCCGCGCCTCGACGTCTGGATGGGCTTGGCTCGTCGCCCCGCTGAGGCACGCCGCGAGGTTGAACGTCTCGACGCGCTGCCCGGCGTAGCTGTCGACCAGCGCGATGTGCACCGTGTCGGTGGTGCCGAGGTTCCGCGCCGCCAGCTGGGCGTTGGGGAAGTCGTCGGACCCCAGCGACCGCAGGATCCCGAAATGGGCGTCGTCGTGATCGTGGCCCCAGACCTCCACGGTGCGCACCCGCCCCCAGTTCTGGTAGCTGGTGAACCAGAGGCTGGCCCCGTTCACCACGCACACGAGCCGGATGTCCGCCTCGTGGTCGAGCCGCAGGGTCAGGACGTTGGCGTTCTGGCCCTTCACGAATCTGGGCGACCGACCCGCCAGTTCTGTGTCCGCGGTGCTCATCGGCACCAGCGGCGGGATCCACATCGACTCGCTGGCGTCGTCGACGGCGTTGCTCGCGCGGTAACCGAACTCCTTGCGCGCTGCGCCGTCGTTGGGGGCCTCTGCTCCCGACGCTCTGTCCACCTTCACCGGCACGACACCACGCGGGGCCGCGCAGGACGGGTTGGCCTCGAGCGTCCGGTCCGCCACCCACTCGGACCGCCACGCCAGCACCGCCACGACGATGAAGCTCGCCAGCAGTCCTGCGACCAGCCCGGAGCCGACGTCCGCGGGCCAGTTGGGACTGTGCACCCACCGCAGGTAGCGCACCCAGGACTCGCCGCGCTCAGGATCCGCGCCGGCCGTCAAGGCTCACACCAGGCGGCGGTCGAGCCAGGGCATGCCCGGCTCCCGAGCCGTGGTCGGGAGAGCTGAACGACGCACGCGTTGCGACCAGTCCACGGGTGCCCTCCGGGTGGATACCCCCGAACGAGCGTATGCCTGGCTCGTCTTGGCAGGGAATGGCCCGATCGGGTCAGCCCGGACGGGGCAGCACGCCGCCCCGCAGGTGGCCTCAGACGATGACGGTGGCCTCGACCTTGGTGAGCACATCGTGCAGGTGCTCGCGCAGGTGGTCGCGGTGCTCCTGCTCCGCCTCGCGGAGCCGCTCGATCTCGGCGTTGAGCTTCTCGCGGGTCGCCTCGAGCTCGGCGCGGACGCGCTCGACCTCGGTGCGGGCCTCGTCGAGCACGCGGTCGGCCTCGGCACGCGCGTTCTCCCGCGTCTCCTCGGCCTGCGCCTCGGCCTCGGCCACGAGCTCGTCGGCGTTGCGCGCCGCGAGCTCGAGGATCCGGGCCACCGGGTCGGTCGTCGAGAGGCTGGGCGCCGGGGCGTCCTCGTGCTCGTCGGTCGGCTCGTCGCCGGCGTCGCTCGTGTCGGAGTCGTCCGCGTCGTCGTCGAGCGCGCTCTCGACGTCCCCGGGGACGTCGGTCGGCTCGGTGGACTCGTCGGTGGACTCGTCGGTGGACTCGTCGGTCGCCTCGCTGGTCGACTCGACGGTCGACTCGTCGGTGGGCTCCTCGGAAGCCTCGCCGTCCGCGACCGGCTCGAGCACCAGGTCTTCCAGGTGTTCAGAGGTGCTGGTCATCGTTCCCCCTACGGGTGGTGGCACACGGTTCCGACCCGGTCGCCCCGTGTCGCCGAGGGTGCAGTTCACACCGTTGCGATGTGTGCGTGCTTCTCAGTGTGTGCGCGGTCTTCTCGGCCTGTCCCCGAAATGCCGGAATGTCGTCCTTCCGGCCACCACGGGGGGTTCTCCCCGGGTCATGCCCGCCGTCGGCCCGGACAGGGCCCGCTGGGACGGTCAGGGAGAATGGGGTCCGTGCCCGACCGCGACCTCCCGCGCAAGGCCGCCGCCCGGACGGCGCGGCTGGCCGCACTGCCGCTCGGCTACGCCGGCCGCACGGCGCTCGGGCTCGGGAAGCGGCTGGGCGGGGCGCCCGCCGAGACCGTGCTGACCGACATCCAGCAGCGGACCGCCGAGCAGCTGTTCCGGACCCTCGGCGAGCTCAAGGGCGGCGCGATGAAGTTCGGCCAGGCGCTGAGCGTGCTCGAGGCCGCGCTGCCCGAGGAGGTGGCCGGCCCCTACCGCGAACAGCTCACCCGCCTGCAGGACGCGGCGCCGCCGATGCCCACCCAGACGGTGCGCGACCAGATCGAGAGCGCGCTCGGCCCCGACTGGCGCGAGCAGCTGGTCTGGCTCGACGGTGGCCCGACCGCTGCGGCATCCATCGGGCAGGTGCACAAGGGCCGCTGGCATGACGGACGCGACGTCGCGGTCAAGGTCCAGTACCCCGGCGCCGGCGACGCCCTGATGGGCGACCTGCGGCAGATCGCCCGGCTGGGGCGGACCATCGCGCCCCTGGTGCCCGGCGTCGACCTCAAGCCGCTCATCCAGGAGATGCAGGACCGCGCGGTCGACGAGCTCGACTACCAGCTCGAGGCCGAGGCCCAGCGCGCGTTCGCGGAGGCGTTCGCGGGCGACCCGGAGATCGTCGTACCCGGCGTGGTCGCCGTGGGTGGACCCGTGATCGTCACCGAGTGGCTCGAGAGCCCGGCCAGCCTGGCCAGCATCATCCGGGAAGGCACCCAGGAGGAGCGCGACCACTACGGCGAGCTGCTCGTCCGCTTCCTGTTCGCCGGCCCGAGCCGCACCGGCATGCTGCACGCCGACCCCCACCCCGGGAACTTCCGGGTGCTCCCGAACGACGACGGCTCGCCGGGCCGGCTCGGCATCCTCGACTACGGCGCGGTGGCCCGGCTGGAGAGCAAGGGGTTGCCCGATGCGATGGGACGGCTGATCCGGGTGGCGTCCGAGAGCGACCGCGAGCGGCTCGTGGAGGGGCTGCGCGCCGAGGGCTTCATCAAGGACCGCACCCGGATCGACCCCGACCTGCTGCTCGACTACCTGAGCCCGTTCGTCGAGCCCACCAAGGTCGAGCGGTTCAGGTTCAGCAGGGAGTGGATGCGCAGCCAGTTCAGCCGCATCAACAACCCCAAGGAGCCGTCGTACACGGTGGCGATGAAGCTCAACCTGCCGCCGTCCTACCTCCTCATCCACCGCACCTGGCTCGGCGGCATCGGGGTGCTCAGCCAGCTCGAGGCCGAGGCGCCGTTCCGCGCGATCCTCACCGAGTACCTCCCGGGGTTCGCTGCGCCGTGACCTCGGCAGTGCGTACAGCGCCCCGCCCACCGGCGCGGCCAGCAGGCTGCCGCTGGTGGAGGCGCCGGAGTAGAGCCCCTGGTACTGCCCGACCAGGTGGTCGGCCGCTGCCCGCCGACCCGCTCGACGGGTCGGCGTACACGGTCCTCTACTGCTACCCCGGGACCGCGCTCGCCGGGATCGACGACGTGCCGGGCGGCCCCGGCTGCACCCTCGAGTCGTGCACCTACCGCGACCGGCTCGACGACTTCGCCGCGCTCGGGGCGCGGGTCGTCGGTGTCAGCACCCAGCTGCCCGAGGAGCAGGCGGAGTTCGCGGCCGGGAACCGGATCCAGTTCCCGCTGGCCTCCGACGCAGACCTGGCGCTGACCGCGGCGCTGAGGCTGCCGACCTTCCGCCTCCAGGGCGTGACCCGGCTCAAGCGCCTGACCCTGGTGGTCGACCAGCAGCGGGTGGTGCGTGGCACGCTGTTCCCGATCCGCGACGTCACCGGCAGCGTCGACGACGCGCTGGCGCTGGTGCGGTCAGTCCAGCGCGAGGTGCATCACGTGCAGCCCGACGAGGCCGTGCTCGGCTGAGTCGAAGGCCCTCGGCACGGTGCCGAGGACCTGGAAGCCGAGCGACTGCCACAGGTGCACCGCGGCAGTGTTGGTCTCGACCACGGCGTTGAACTGGACCGCCCGGTAGCCCTGGTCGCGGTGCCACTGCACGACGTGCTCGCCGAGACGGCGGCCGACGCCGCGCCCGCGGGCCGCGGCCGCGACCATGAACGACCCGGTGCCGACGTGCCGGCCGCGACCGGGGCGGTTGGGACCCATGGTGGCGCTGCCGAGCACGGTCCCGCCCTCCTCGAGCACGACGGTCACGCCGGGCGGGCTCATCGTCCAGAACGCGCGGGCCTGCTCGGAGGTGAGGTCGAGCGGGTAGGCGTAGGTCTCACCCGCCTGCACGATCTCGTCGAAGAACGGCCAGACCTGCGGCCAGTCCGCCTCGGTCATCGGGCGGATCGTCATGCGTCTCCGACCTGGCCGTCGACGGACTGCCGGATCAGGTCGGCGTGGCCGTTGTGGCGCGCGTACTCCTGCACCATGTGGGCCAGGATCCAGCGCAGCGTGAACGGCTCGCCGCTCCGGCGCGGGTGGACCGACTCCCGCTCACCCCGCGGGTCGGTGGCCACCGCCTCGCGCGAGCGCGCGACGGCCGCGTCGTAGCGCGCCCAGAGCTCGTCCGGGCCGTCGTCGGCGGCGGAGTGCCACTCCCAGTCGTGGTCGGCGTCCCAGTCGACGGCCGCCCAGAAGGCGTCCTGGTCGTCCAGGAGGGTGCGCCGGAACCACCAGTCCTCGACGAACGCGAGGTGCTTGACCATGCCGCCGAGCGTGAGGTCGGACGGCGGCAGCGTGCGCCGGAGCCCGTCGGGGTCCAGTCCCCCGGCCTTGTGGCGCAGGACCTCGCGCTGCTCGTCGAGGAAGCGGGACAGGTTGGCGATCTCGTCGGTCACTCGGGCCGGTCTCCGGGCGTGCGGCGCGTGATGCAGTAGGTCATGCCTGCAGGGTCGCGGAGCACGGTCCAGTGGTCGAACGATTTCTGGACCTCGGCGCCGGCCGCGACGTGCGCGGCCACCTCGGCCTCGTGGTCGCCCGCCGCCCAGTCGAGGTGTGCGGTGACCGAGTCCTGCTCGTCGTCGAGCCGCTGCAGCAGGAGCTGGAGCGGCTGGTGCGCGGAGGGCGTCAGCCGACCGAACTCCGACCCGGGCCGGGGATCGCGGCGCCGCCACCCGGTCAGGGCCGACCAGAAGTCCAGCTCCGCGGCGTACCGGCTGGGCGGGATGTCGAGGCAGACCTGGTCGACGTACGACGTGCGACCGTCGGGCCAGCGCGCCGGCTCGGGGCGCTCCCCCGCCGCACCCGGGACCAGGCAGAAGACGAGGCCGCCGGGTGAGCGCAGGATCGTCACGTCGTCGTACGGCGTGCCGACGACGGTGGCGCCGAGGTCCCGCGCCTCGGCCACCGCGGGCTCCAGCTGGGCGACGTGCACGTCGACGTGGACCCGCGGCCCGCCCGACCCCAGGCGCTGGACCCGGAGGTAGTCGGTGCCGGTGAGCGGCACCAGCGTCGCGAACTGGCCGTGCTCGCCGCGCTGCGGGGACCTCGGCCAGCCGGTCACCGCGGACCAGAAGCCGGCGCCCGCCTCGAAGGCGTGCGCGGGGTAGTCGAGGAACGCGGTCAGCCGCAGCGGGGTCACCCTCCGACAGGCGCGCAGTCGTGGCCGCACCCGTCGGGGGGCAACGGGCCGTCCGCGTGGCTCGCCGGCCGGTGCAGCACCGCGCCGGTCGGCGACACCTGGACGTCGTCCCCCGAGACCTCGGCGGTCCCGTCGACGAGGAGCGTGAACCCCTTCGGCTCGGGCGGCGGGAAGACGAGCGTGACCGCGGTGT
Organism: uncultured Actinomycetota bacterium; assembly: GCA_963791175.1. Lineage (GTDB taxonomy): Bacteria > Actinomycetota > Actinomycetes > Propionibacteriales > Nocardioidaceae > Nocardioides. The sequence goes on along the minus strand of CAWBRC010000001.1, from coordinate 393,805 downwards.
TCTCGGCCAGGTTGGCCAGCGTGCCCTTGCCCGGCCCCGCGACCAGCACCAGGCCGTCGGTGACGGTCGGCTCGACGGTGACCACCTTGACCCGGCCGTCGGCCGTGGTGAGGAGGTAGCCGGCGCCGAAGCCCTCCAGCGCCCGCGCGAGGTCGGCCACGTCGACGGGGATGCTCATGACCCGAGGCTAGTCACCACACGCCGACCACGTCGCCACCGATCCGGACGATGAACGCGCTCACCACCACGATGAAGAAGACCCGGACGAACCGCACGCCGCGCCAGACGGCCACCCGCGCGCCGACGTACCCGCCGACGAGGTTGCAGAGCCCCATCACCAGGCCGACCTTCCAGAGGACGACCCCCTGCGGCACGAACACCACGAGCGCGCCGAGGTTGGTGGCCCAGTTGGCCAGCCGCGCCTTGGCCGAGGCCTCGAGGAAGGAGTAGCCGAGCAGCCCGACCAGCGAGAACACGAAGAAGCTGCCGGTGCCCGGCCCGAGGGCGCCGTCGTAGAAGCCGATGACGAACCCGACCGCGAGCGCGGCGGCGAGGTGGCGGTGGCCGGCGTACCGGAGCGCGGTGACCTCGCCGAGCTGCGGCTTGAACAGCACGTAGGCGCCCACGACGACGAGCACGACGAGCACGATCGGCTCGAAGGCCTCGCGGGGGATCCTGCTCGCCACCAGGGCGCCGCACACGGAGCCGGCGAAGGCGAGCAGCATCATCGGCAGGAACGTCCTCGGGTCCGGCCGGATCCGGCGGTAGTACGTCGCGGAGCTCACCGTGGTCCCGCAGATGCTGGCCAGCTTGTTGGTGGCCAGGATCTGCGTCGGCGCCGCGTGCGGCAGGCCGAGCAGCAGCGCCGGCAGCTGGATCAGGCCGCCGCCGCCGACCACCGCGTCGACGAACCCGGCCGCCACCGCGGCCAACCCGAGCAGGACCAGCACGGTCGTCGTCGGGTCGTCCACCGGCCACACCCTAGGTTGGCGTCGTGCGGATCGTGTCGTTGCTCCCGTCGACGACGGAGATCCTGTTCGCGCTCGGCGCCGGGCCCTCGGTCGTGGGCGTGACCTTCGAGTGCGACACCCCGCCCGAGGCGCGGACCCGCACGGTCGTCTCGACCTCGGCGCTGCCGTCCGGCCTCGGCCCCGCCGAGATCGACGCGTACGTCGCGGGCGCGGTCGCGCGCAGCGAGGACCTCTACCACCTCTCGGCCGATGCGCTGCGCGGCCTCGACCCGACACTGGTCGTCACCCAGGACCTGTGCGCGGTCTGCGCCGTCGACGTCACCACCGTCGACGAGGCGCTCGCCCACCTCGGCTGCTCGGCGGAGGTGCTGACCGTCGACCCGCACACCCTCGACGAGGTGCTCGACTCGGTCGTGCTGCTCGGCCGGGCCACCGGTCGCGAGGAGGCCGCGACCGAGCTGGTCCGCTCACTGCGCCTGCGGATGTCGGAGGTGTGGCGGGGCTCGATCGGCCGGCGCCGGCCGCGGGTCGCGGTGCTCGAGTGGACCGACCCGCCGTACGCGCCGGGCCACTGGATCCCCGAGATGGTCGAGCTCGCCGGTGGCGAGAACGTGCTCGGCACCGCGGGCCAGAAGTCGGTGCGGGTCACGTGGGCCGACGTCGCCGCCGCCCGGCCCGACGTCGTGGTCGTGGCGCCGTGCGGGTACGACCGCGCCGGTGCGCAGGCCCAGGCGGACGCGGTGGCCCACCTCCTGCCGACCGACGTGCGCGTGCACGCGGTCGACGCCGACGCCATGTGGGCCCGGCCCGGCCCGCGGCTCGTCGACGGCGTCGAGGAGCTGGCCTCAGTCCTGCAGGGGAGCTGAGGCGGTCCGCAGCCGCGCGCGGGCCAGGCCGACGACGCCGATCACCACCCAGACCAGGTTCAGAGCCGCCGAGGGCCAGGCGCCGTAGTAGGCGGAGTTGACCATCAGCGCCGCGCCGCCGACCAGGTTCATCAGCTGGAAGGTCAGGCTCGGGCCGAGGAGCCGCCCGGTGGTGACGAGGGCGTACGCGCTGATGAGCAGCGCCATCCCGATCCAGCCGACGACGTTGACGATCACGACCTCCACCGGGAGATCATGACGCCCGTGGACCGCTAGCGAGGAGGCGGTGGCCTGTCAGAGGGTGGTCACCAGGCCGCCGTCGATGACGAAGTCGCTGCCGGTGATGTTGGCTGCGCGGGCGCTGCAGAGGAAGGCCACGAGGTCGGCGATCTCCTCGGGGTGGGTGAAGCGGCCCGTCGGAGCGGCCGCTTCCTGACGACGTACGACGTCCTCAGGAGTGACGTCGTTGCCGTGCGCGACCGTCGCTGCGACTCCGCTGTCGCCCAGCCAGAGGTCGGTTCGGACCGGCCCGGGGCTGATGGTGTTGACGCGGATGTCGGGGCCGAGCTCCTTGGACAGGGACTTGCAGAGGTTGCTGAGTGCCCCCTTGGCTGCGCTGTAGTCGATCACTCCCGGGTCGGGCAGGAAGGCGTTGACCGAGCTGATCGTCACGATGTTGGCGCCGGGCCGCCCGGCCAGGTGCGGGATCGCGGCTCGCATGGTGCGCACAGCGGCGAGGAAGTTGATGGTCAGCGTCCAGTCCCAGTCGGCGTCGGTGACGTCGAGGAAGCCGTGCAGCCGGGGTCGCACGGCGCCGACGTTGTTGACCAGGACGTCGAGGCCGCCGCCCTGCTCGGTCGCCGCCTCGATCAGCGCTGCCGGGCCGTCCGGGGTGGTCAGGTCGATCAGCACGGATCGGACATCGGCCCGCGCAGCCAGCTCGTCGAGCTCGCGGCTCCCGCGTCAGGGACCCGGCCACCACCGTCGCTCCCTCGGCCGCCAGCGCACGGGTGATGGCCAGTCCGATGCCCTTGCTCGCACCCGTGACCACCGCAGTGCGTCCCGCCAGTGCGAGCTCCATGCTCAGAGTCCCTGCTCCGCCAGCCAGGAGAGGGACTTGTCCGCGACGTCCTGCCAGCCGTGGTCGATGGTCAGGGAGTGCGCCCGGTCGGGGAACTCGAAGATGTCGGTCACCGCGTCGCTGTGGCGGTACTGCTTGAGGGTCGCCTTCGTGACCGCCTCAGGCACCGTGTGGTCCTTGCCGCCCATGATCAGGAGCAGCGGGCCCCGACCCGAGTTGTCGGTGTCGACCTTGGCCGGCGAGTGCGGGTTGAAGTTCGCCGCGGCGGCCTCGAAGAGCGGCTTCCCCGGCGCCGGGATCGCCCAGCGCTCGAACAGCTCGTCCGACTCCTCGGCGGGGATGGCGTTGCCGAAGGCGAAGCGGAACTGCTCGGCGGTCAGCGAGACGGCGCGGTGCCTGTTGGCGGGGTTCTTGAACACCGGCAGGGTCGCCTTGAGCGCCGACAGCGGCAGCGGCAGCACCCCCTTGATCTGGGCGGCGTCGATCGCGATCGCGGCGGCCGCGAGGTCCTCACCCAGGAGCCGCTGGGCGATCATCCCGCCGAAGGAGTGCCCGACCAGGATCGGCTTCGTCGGCAGCGCAGCGATGAGCGTGGCGAAGTGCGCGACCACGTCGTCGATCCCGTGGTCGGCGATGGCGTCCGGGTCCTTCCGGGCCGCCTCCACGCTGTCGGGGTCCCCGGGCCAGCCCGGGCGCCGAGCTGTCGTCGTACCCCGCCTGCTTGAAGTGGTCGACCCACGAGTCCCAGGACCGCGCGTGCAGCCAGAGACCGTGGATGAACAGCACGGGAGCGCTCATGGGCTGGTACCTCTCGTTCATGGTAGACCGATCGATCTACCCACCTGGTGGCTAACCTAGGGCCAGGGTCTGGACCTTGGCAAGGGTCAGGTCGGAGCGGGAACGGAGAGGAGCCGCGACCCCGATGAGTCACGAGGAGACGCGATGAGCGAGGGGACTGCGGTAGCGGACAGCGGCAGACCGTCCGCGGCGCGGGAGCGGATCCTGGCCACGGCCGACCGGCTGTTCTACAACGACGGCATCCACGCCGTGGGCATCCAACGCGTGGTCGCCGAGGCCGCGGTCACCCGGGTGACGCTGTATCGACACTTCCCCTCGAAGGACGACCTGATCTCGGCCTACCTCGAGCGACGGGCCGCGTACGACCACGACCAGATCGACGGGATCATCGCCGCGCACCCCGACGACCCGCGTCGCGCCCTGGACGAGCTCGCGACCGCACTCACGCGCGACGACTTCGGTGCCGTCAGGCGCGGATGTCCCTTCATCAACGCCTCTGCGGAGTTCACCGGCTCCCACCCCGCGCGCAGCCACGCCCGCGAGATCCGGAAGTGGGTGACCGATCGGCTCGAGCAGCTCCTGCGGGAGCTGGCACACCGGGACCCACGCTCGACCGCGGAACAGCTGATGATGGTCCGGACCGGCGCCGTCGTCTCGGGTGCCCTCGACACCAACCCTCGGCTCAACGACGACTTCCTCACCTGCTGGACGAACCTGATCGACGCGGGACTACCCCGCGGCCGTGCGAGCGCGGCGCACTGACCCACTCGCGGCTGGTGACGCACTCGCGAAGGCCAGAGCAGCCGCCGGCTCGTCGTTCGAGTCCCTGGGGAGACCCGTGGTGCTCGGGTCAGTTCGGGACGTCGAGATGCGGAACGATCCTGTATCCGTCGTCGCTCGGCCCCTCGGCCGCCAGGGTGCAGCGCTCCCTGGCGATGTCGCACACGAGGATGTCGCCGTAGCCCGGGAAGCCGTTCCAGCCGAACTCGTTGTGCGCGGCCCCGGCCATCACCGCGAACCTGTCGTCGTCGAGCCACTGGAACAGGACGTAGTCGGAGGCGGCGGGCGTGTACCCGGCGGGCAGTCGCAGGTGTAGCCGCCTGCCGGTGGAGTCGAAGCCGCCGTAGCCGTAGACCGCCTCGTCGTCGCTGGTCTCGCGAACCAGTCGGCGCAGCTCCAACGACGCGCCGACGGGCGCGAAGAAGACTGCCTCCTGGTTGACGTCCTGCGTGACCACCTCTCCGACGGCGAAGGAGTCGCCCTTGACGAACCCTCGCGGGAAGGCCCGGAGGTACGCGATGAGACCTGCCGCATCGGTCTCGGACACCGTGCCGGTGGACACGTCGAGCGCCCTCAGTGGCTGACCAGCCGGCGGAAGGTCCGACTCGGACCAGTAGACGCGGTCGCCGACCACGGTCACGAGACGACACTGGTCCTGAACGCAACCGTGGACCGGGATCTGCGCCACGACCTCGCGCTCGTGGGTGTCGTAGACGACGAGGGAGCGGTCCGGATCGGCCGGCGTGAACCACGCCACCAGCGAACCGGCACTCGCAGCCTTCACGCCCGCGTCGGTGAAGCTCACCTCGATGGACGTCACCCCGATCCTCTCCACCGACGACCCGTCGGAGAAGTAGACCGTGCCGTCCTCGGCGACCACGGCCAGCCCGTCGTCAGTGACGTCCATGTGCAGGACCTCACCCAGGCGCAGGGTCTGGTCGCCGAAATGAATGGTGTGTATCCGCCAGTTCGGCGCCTGCGCGCCGGGCACGTCGGCGTACGTGAGCCGACGCGTGGGGGTGGCCACGGAGGTCTCCGTCACCGACGGCGACGGGGCGTTCGACGGGGGGTTGGACCGCTCGTCCGACGCCGCGAGCGTCGTGCCGGCGGCGATGGCCGCGATGACCACGCCGACGGTGCCGACGGCAAGGGCAGCACGGCGCCGACCGAGGCGAGCATCGCCGCGCTCGACGACGTCGTCGATGTCGAAGGACGGAGGCGTGAGCTCGTCCACGCGGCGATGGAGATCACGCAGTGAGGCACTCACGAGGTCACCGCCTGCTCGTCGATGTTCGGAAGGATGAATCGGGGGCCCATCGCCAGGCGGAGCTTGCCGAGGGCGACGGCGACCTGGCGTTTGACGCTGCCGACCGAGCAGCCCATCAGCTCCGCGGTCTGCGCTTCGGAGAGGTCCTCGCAGTAGCGCAGCATGACCGCCGTCCGTTGCCTGGGCGGGAGCCCACGGACTGCGGACCAGAGCTGGTCATCCTCGGGCAACAGCGCGGTGGGGTCGGGGACACCCCGGTCGGGGAGACTCGCCGCGGGTCGCTCGCCGAAGGACCGCCGACGACGCCACGAGATGGAGGTCGTCACGATGACCCGGCGGGTGTAGGCCTCGGCGTTGTTCACGTCGCGCAGCCGTGGCCAGGCCAGGTAGGTCTTGATCAGCGACTCCTGCACCAGGTCCTGGGCGAGCTGGTAGTCCCCCACAACCACGTAGGCGATCCGGAACAGGCTCCCCGACCTGGCGGAGGCGAACGCGGAGAACGCCTCGGCATCGGGCTTGCGCAGCACGCCCATGGCACTCCTCCTCCGCAACGAGGCTCGCCTTGATCCTCCACCCCCTAGACGCGCGAGGGTCGCCCGAAGGTTGAACGAACCCCGGCCCAGAACGGGTGCGGTCACCTGACCAGCGAGCCTCGCTGCCCGCGCGCTCAGGCCCGTCGCCGCCCGTGGCTGATCGGGTTCAGTCGCCGACCCAGAACCCCCGGCCGCCGAACCAGTCGCCGTACCCGCCGCGGTAGGGCATGGCGTCGCCCGGGGCGCGCGAGCCGAGGTAGGAGCCGACCACCGCGGCCCCCAGGTCGTCGAGCTCGGGCGCGACGACGCGCCCCTCGACCCGGGCCGCCATGGAGTCGATGAACCGGGCCAGCCCGGGGTCGTCGCCGAGGCGGAAGAACGTCGTCTGGGCGCCGAGGCGGCGGGCGTTGTCGAGCTCGCGGACGGCGTGCGCGACGGTCAGCGGGTGCGGCGGGTAGCTGAAGTAGACCTCGCCGTCCGCCTCGAGGTGGGAGGTCGGCTCGCCGTCGGTGACGATGAGCAGCACGGGCTGCGCGTGGGGGTGCTTGCGGAAGTGCCGGTTCGCGAGGAGCAGCGCGTGGTGCAGGTTGGTGCCCTTGTCCCACATCGCGTCGAGCGCGGTCAGCTCCTCGATCTCCATGACCTCGGCGTGCCGGCCGAAGCCGATCAGCTGCAGCGCGTCGCCGCGGAACCGCGACCGGATCAGCGTGTGCAGCGCGAGCGCGGTGCGCTTCATCGGCACCCACCGGCCGTCCATCGCCATCGAGAACGACGTGTCCACGAGCAGCGCCACGCACGCCTGGGTCCGGGCCTCGGTCTCCTGGACCTCGATGTCCTCCACGGTCAGCCGCACGCCGGCGCGCGGGTCGCGGCCCTCGCCGGCGGTGCGCACGACCGCGTTGGCGATGGTGCGCGGCACGTGCCACGGCTCGGTGTCGCCGAACTCCCACTGCCGGGTGGCGCCCGACAGCTCGCCCGCCGCGCCGGCCCGGCGCAGCTCGCGCTGGCCCTGGCGTCCGGACATCTTCTCGGCGACGTCGCGCAGCAGGGCCTTGCCGAGCTGGCGCATCGCCTTGGGGGTGAGCTGGAGGTTGCCGTCGGAGCCGCGGCGCAGGGTGCCGCCGTCGCGCAGGGCCCGCTCGAGCTCCTGCAGGGTGCGGGCGTCGACCCGGGCGTCCTCGCCGAGCTGGCGGGCCAGCGCGTCGAGGTCGAGGTCGTCCATCCGCGCGCCGCCGTAGGACTGCGAGAGCTGCTCGGAGAGCTCGTCGAGGTCGGCGAGGTCCTGGAACACGCCGGTGCCGTCTCCGAGGCCGAGCCCCTCCTCGCCGTCCATCCGCTCCGAGCCGCCCCAGTCCTCGCCGGGGCGCAGAGCCTGCAGGTTGCCGTCGAGGCGGGACAGCGAGTCCATCAGCTGCGGCGAGCCGAACGCCTGCTGCGAAAGCTGCATCAGCTCCGCGCGCTGCTCGGCCGACATCGAGTTGAGCATCCGCTGGGCGGCAGCGGCGCGGGCTGCCATCGCGTCGAGGAGCTCGTCGAGGTCCTGCGGGTTCTCGGGGAAGAACTCGCCGTGCTTGGCCATGAACTCGTCGAACTCCTCCTGGGTGTCCTCACCCCGGCCCCGCTTCTCGAGCAGCTCGTTGAGGTCGGTGAGCATCTCGTTGATCGCCGCCCGGTCCTCGTCGGTGGCGTTCTCGAGCGCCTGCTTCATACCGGCGAACCGCTGGTCGAGCAGCTCGCGACCGAGCAGGTCCTTGATCTGCTCGTACGCCTCGCGGGCCTCCCGGCTCTGCCAGTCGTACGACGACAGCTCGCTCACGGCGGCCGCCACGTTGGGCCGGCCTTCTTGGGGGTACGCAGCCTCCAGCTGCATCTCCCGGAACGCACGGTCCCCGTCGTCCATCTCGACGTCGCGGGCCAGCTGCTTGCGCTCCTCGAGCACGGCGCGGTCGAGCAGCTCGCGGACCTCGTCGAGCGTGCCGTCGAGGTTGTGCCGCTGGAGCAGCTCGCGACGGCGCTCGGCCACCCGGCGGGCCAGGTCGTCCAGGCCGCGCTGCTCGCGCCCGCCGCGCCGCAGGAACTCCCGCATCGCGCGCTCGGGCGAGTAGCCCGCCATCACGTCCTGGCCGATCGCGTCCAGCGCCTCGCTGATGTCGACCGGCGGCGCGAGCGGGTCGCCGCCGCCGTACCGGCCGTAGCGCGACCGGACCTGCCTGGAGGTGTGCCGGTTAGCCATCGACCCGCTCCACGGGTGCGCCGGCGCGGACGGCGCGCGGGATCTCGGCGACCGCGTCGACCCGGGCCAGCAGGCCGGCGAGCAGCGCCTCGTCCTCGGTGCTGTCGATCTCGACGGCGTACGACACCCCGGTGGAGCTCCAGTCGTCGCCGAACCCTCCCCGGGCTGACACCGCCACTCCGTCGACGAGCAGGCCGTCGGTGCGGGCCTCGCGGAACACGTCGTTGAGGACGCAGACGGCCACCGCGACGTGGAACAGGTGCGCGCCCGTCCCGGCGCCATCGACCGCGACGCCGGCGTCCGTCCACGCGTGCGGAAGGGCGAACGTGGCCCCGTCGGCGCGCAGCGAGCCGGCGGTCAGGCGGACCGCGAAGTCGTCATGCTGTTCGGGGGTGTCAGCCATAGACGGTCTCCCCGCCGCCGGTCTCCTTGCTGATTCTGCGGGCCAGGTAGAGCCCCTCGAGGGCCAGCTCGATCGCGCCGGCCCGTTCGCCGTCGTTGCGCGCGCTCACCCGCTCGCAGATCTCGTCGTACAGCTCGGACTCGCCGAGCACCGGCAGCCCGGTGAGGAAGTCGCGCGCCGTGACCTGCTCACCGGTCGTGACCATCATGCCGCTCTCGAGGGCGTCGACGAGGAGCGCGAAGTCGAGCCCGCGGAAGGTGTGCCGGACCGTCTCGGCCGTGGCCGTGCGGAGCAGGTGGGTGAGGATCTCCGTCTCGCGACCCTCCTCACCGGTCTCGAACTCGATCTTTCCGCCGAGCACGTCGACGGCGGTCTCGAGGTCGACGACCCGCGCCACGGCGTGGTCCTCGCCCTGGGCGGTGGCGCGGTGGATCGCGGCGGCGGCGATGGTCTCGGCACCGGCGATCGCGAACCGGGCCGAGACGCCCGAGCGCTGGTCCACCGACGACGACTCGCGCAGGTTGCGGGTGAAGCGGGCGAGGATCTCGACGAGGTGGTCGGGCACCTCCACCATGCCCTCCGGCAGGTGCGCCTCCTGCCGGATCACCGCGATCTCGTCCTCGAGCTCGGTCGGGTAGTGGGTGCGGATCTCCGCGCCGAACCGGTCCTTGAGCGGGGTGATGATTCGGCCGCGGTTGGTGTAGTCCTCGGGGTTGGCGCTGGCCACCACGAGCACGTCGAGCGGTAGCCGCAGCACGTAGCCGCGGATCTGGATGTCCCGCTCCTCCATCACGTTGAGCATCGCGACCTGGATCCGCTCGGCGAGGTCCGGCAGCTCGTTGATCGCGACGATGCCGCGGTGCGAGCGCGGGATCAGCCCGAAGTGGATGGTGTCCGGGTCGCCCAGCGACCGGCCCTCGGCGACCTTCATCGGGTCCACGTCGCCGATGAGGTCGGCCACGCTCGTGTCGGGCGTGGCCAGCTTCTCGGCGTACCGCTCGTCGCGGTGCCGCCACTCGACCGGGAGCGCGTCGCCGAGCTCGCTCGCACGTCGACGGGACTCGTGGATGATCGGCTCGTAGGGGTGCTCCCCCAGCTCCGAGCCACCGATGACCGGCGTCCACTCGTCGAGCAGCCCCACGAGCGTGCGCAGCAGGCGGGTCTTGCCCTGGCCGCGCTCGCCGAGCAGCACGACGTCGTGGCCGGCGATGAGGGCCCGCTCGAGCTGTGGGATCACGGTGTCCTCGAAGCCGTGCAGCCCGGGCCACGGGTCCCGCCCCTCGCGTAGCGCATCGAGGAGGTTGTCGCGGAGCTCGGTGCGCAGCGACTTCTGGACGTGGCCCGCCGCGCGGAGGTCGCCGAGGGTCGCGGCAGCGGGCGGGGCGGAGGGAGCGGAGGTCACGTCTCCACGCTACTCAGCGCCACAACAACTGGACGAGGTCTCCGCTTCGCCCGCTGCGCCGCGGTCTCTAGTGCGTGCCGTTGGGTCCGGCGCCCACCAGGCCCGGTAGCGCCCGCACCACATCCGGCGGCAACGTCAGCCCGCCCTCGCTGGCCGGGTCGATGGCCATCCACAGCTCGTCGGACGGCCAGCCGGCGGCGAGCTGGGCCAGCGGCACCTCGACGGCGGTCGCCGGGTCGGCCCCGGCGCTCACCAGGCTCTCCTGGGAGGTGAAGACCGGGACGTACTGGTTGCCGTCCTGCTCGATCACCGGCAGCGCGATCGCGCCCTCCGGCGGCGGCTCGGCGCCCTCGGGGATCTCCTGCGGGAGCAGGGCGGTGCTGGCGGCCAGGTTCTGGAGCAGCGCCTGCGTGTCGGCCTGCTCGTGGGGGGTGCTCATGTCGTCCTCTCCTTGGTCGGGCATCCACACCCCGGTGACCAGCGTGTCGATCGGGAAACCCCGGACCGCCACTCCGGGCTACCGTGCGGCCGTGCCCATCCGCGCGTGCCCCTGCGGCTCGGACCAGGCCTACGACGCCTGCTGCGGCCCGCTCCACCGCCGCCGGGCCGACGCCGAGACCGCCGAGGAGCTGATGCGCTCCCGCTATGCGGCGTACGCCGTGGGCGAGCTCGACCACGTCTTCCGCACGTGGCACCCGCGCACCCGGCCGGACTCCATCGACCCCGACCCCGCGCTCACCTGGACCGGGCTGCGGGTGCTCGACGTCGCCGCCGGCGGCCCCGACGACGACACCGGCGAGGTGGAGTTCGAGGCGACCTACGAGCGCGCGGGCCGCCCGGGAGGGCTGCACGAACGCAGCCGGTTCGAGCGCCGTCGCGGGCGGTGGGTGTACGTCGACGGGGACGTTCGCTAGCCCTGCCTGGTGACCTCGGGCGGCCGCGGGCGGCCGCGGGCGGCCGCGCGCGTAGCACGCCGCAACCCGCCGTCAAGGGGCTGCGCTCGCTCCGCGACGGCCCGTGGGGGCGGCTTCGCCGCGGGGTGGGCCGCCCTTGACTGCGGGTCCCGAGCGGCGCGCTGGCGGCGCGCTCAACGCTCGGGCCCGGCCACCTTGACCCGCGTGCTCGAGGTCAGCCCTGGGAGCCGGAGCCGGCGATGTTGACGAGCCAGTTGATCCCGAACCTGTCCTTGACCTGGCCGAAGGCGTCGCCCCAGGGCGCCACCTCGAGCGGCACGTCGACGTGGCCGCCGTCGCTGAGCTTGTCCCAGTAGCCGCGGAGCAGGGCGTCCTCGTCCCCGCTGAGGCTGATGTGGCCGTTGGGCGTGTGCTCGCCGGGGCTGTCGGCCGCCATGAGGGTGAAGCCGGCGTCGCTGGTGAGCTGGGCGTGCATGACGCCGTCGGCCGGGAGGGGCTGGCCCTCGTGCTCGGTCATGCCCATGTCGCCGAACGCCATGACGTTGAGCTCGCCTCCGAAGACGGACTGGTAGAACTCCATCGCCGCGCGGGTGTTGCCGTCGAAGTTGAGGTAGGGGTTGAGGATGGCCATGCCGCCACCCTGCCTCGTGCCACCGACATCCGGTAGGGGGCGCCGGTGAACATCTAGCGGTCGTCGCGGAAGACCGCCGGCCGTCCCTCCTGGCGCGCCCGGGTGGCCTCCTCGAAGTTGTCGGTGAGCAGCCGCAGGTAGAGCTGGCCGATCCCCTCGCTGGGCAGGTAGGTCTCGAGCGAGGTCGCCGACTGGCCCGCGTGCAGCGACTTCTTCGTCAGCTCGACGCCCGGCTGGGAGAACGACGCCACCCGTCGACCCAGCGCCACGGCCGCGGCGACCACGTCGTCGTGCACGGAGGACACGAGCCCGACCCGCTCGGCCTCCTCGGCGTCCATGTCCCGACCGGTCAGCATCAGCTCGGCGGCCCGGGTCGAGCCGATCGCCCGCGGCAGCAGGAAGCTCAGCCCGAGCTCGGATGCCGTGAGCCCGTTGTTGATGCCGGCGGCCCGGAAGTACGCCGCGGGCGCGGCGACGCGCAGGTCGCACGCCAGGGCCAGGCACAGCCCGCCACCGACCGCGGCGCCGTTGACCGCCGCGATCGCCGGCTGGTGCAGCCGCCGCAGGGTGAGCACGACGTCCTCGAGCATCTCCATCGCCCGCAGCGCATAGGTGGGACGGGTCACGCCGGCCACGCCCGGCGGCGTACCGGCCGACTCCTGGTCGGCACCGGCGCAGAACCCCGTCCCCGCTCCGGTGAGGACGACGGCCCGCACGGTGTTGTCCTCGCCGAGCTCGCGCAGCGCGGCTCGGAGCGGGACCATCACGTCGTAGGCCATCGCGTTCATCCGCCCGGGCCGGTTGAGCGTGACGACGGCGACCTCGGCGACCGGACGGTCGACCAGGACGAAGCTCATCAGACGCTCAGCAGGACCGAGGAGCCGTGGCCGAAGAGCCCCTGGTTCGCGGTGATGCCGACCCGCGCGCCCTCGACCTGGCGACCGGTCGGCCTGGCCGCGCAGCTGCCAGGTGACCTCGCAGACCTGGGCCAGCGCCTGGGCCGGCACCGCCTCGCCGAAGCAGGCCAGCCCGCCGGACGGGTTGACCGGGATCCGGCCGCCGATCGTGGTGTCGCCGGCCCGCAGCAGCGCTCTCGGCCTCGCCGCGCTTGCACAGCCCGAGGTCCTCGATCCAGTCGAGCTCGAGCGCGGTGGACAGGTCGTAGACCTCGGCCAGGCTGACGTCCTCGGGCTCGATGCCCGCCTCCTCGTAGGCCGCGTGCGCGATCGACTCCTTGAAGGTCCGCTCGGGCGCGGCCGCCGCGCTGGCGAGTCGGTGGAGATGTTCGGCATGTCGAGGACCGTGTTGGGGAACGTCGGCGTGACCGTCGAGATCGCGTTGATCCGCACCGGACGCTCGGCCGTGCCTTCGTGCGGCGTCGCGTACTCGATGCTCGCCAGCACCACCGCGGCGGCGCCGTCGGAGGTCGCGCAGATGTCGAGCAGGTGCAGCGGGTCGGAGACCACCGCGCTGGTCAGCACGTCCTCGACGCTGACCTCCTTGCGGTAGCGGGCGTTCGGGTTCGCCAGGCCGTGCCGGGCGTTCTTCACCTTCACCTGGGCGAAGTCCTCGGCGGTCGCGCCGTAGAGGTCCATCCGGCGCCGGGCGTAGAGCGCGAAGTACGCCGGGTTCGTCATGCCGAGCAGCCGGAACCGCAGCCAGTCCGGGTCGTCCCACCGCTCCCCCGCGTTCGGCGCCAGGAACCCCTTCGGCGTGGTGTCCGCGCCGACCACCAGCGCCACCTCGGACAGCCCGGCGAGGATCCGGGCCCGCGCGGTGTCGAGCGCCTGGGCACCGGTCGCGCAGGCGGCGTACGACGTGGCGACGCGGGCGCCGTTCCAGCCCAGCGCCTGGGCGAACGTCGCGCCCGCCACGTAGCCGGCGTACCCGTTGCGCACGGTCTCGCCGCCGACGACCAGGTCGACGTCGCGCCAGTCGATGCCGGCGTCGGCCGAGCGCCGCGCGGGCCGCGTGCACGCCGTACTCGACGAACGGCCGGCCCCACTTGCCCCACGGGTGCATGCCCACGCCGAGCACGGCGACGTCGGTGCTCACTGGTCGGCCTCCTCGCCCAGCTCGGTGACCGGCTTCCAGCGCCAGACGAGCAGCTCCCCGTCGTCGCCGTACAGCGTCTCGACGACCAGCTCGACCTCGGCGCCGACCCGCAGGTCGGCGACGCCGTACCCGTCGGCGACCTGGCCGAGCACCGACGAGCCCCTCGGGCAGCTCGACCGCGGCCAGCGCGAACGGCTCGTAGGGGTCGGTGCGCGGGACGTACGGCGGCGGGCGGCTGGTACTGCGCGTCGGTGTAGGACCAGACCGTCCCGCGCCGCGACAGCGCGGCGCTCCTCGAACTCGTCGCCGTCGCAGGCCGGGTTGCGGCAGAAGCCCCCTGGCCAGCACCGGTGGGCGGGAAGCAGACCGTCGCGCACGTGGTGCACCGCGACCCGAGCAGCGTCGGCTCGGGCCCGGTGGTGAACCACCCCTCGACCGCTGGGCTCGCGGTCATCCCGCCTCCAGAACTAGAACGTGTTCTCATTCTAGGGCACGGGGCGGTTTCACCGCCTGGCCGGTGATTCCGGACGTTCGGCGCAGAAGTTTCTGCGGCGAACGTCCAGTTTCACCGGCTGGCCGGTGAAACTCCCCCGAGCAGGACCCCGGCTACCGGGCGAGGTAGGCCAGCAGGTCGTGCCGGGTGACGACGCCGACCGGCTTGCCGTCCTCGTGCACCAGCAGCGCGTCGGCGTCCTCGAGCGCGCCACCGCGTCGCGGGCGTCCTCGGTCGAGCCGATCGTCGGGCAGCGGCGGCGACATGTGCTCGCTGACGCGGTCGGTGAGCTTGGCGTGCGCCGGTGAACAGCGGGTCGAGCAGGGTCCGCTCGGAGACCGAGCCGACGACCTCGGCGGCCACGATCGGGGGCTCGGCGCGGACGACGGGCATCTGCGAGACGGCGTACTCCTGCAGGATCGCGACCGCCTCGGCGATGGTCTCGCCGGGGTGGGTGTGCACCAGGTCGGGCAGCCGGCCGTCCTTGCCGCGCAGCACCTCGCCGACCGTCTGCGACTGGTCGCGGGTGGCCTCGATCGGGAAGCCGTACTGCGCCAGCCACTCGTCGTTGAAGACCTTGGTGAGGTAGCCGCGGCCGGAGTCGGGGAGCAGCACCACGATCACCGCGTCCTCTGCCCTCGGCGCGCCGCGAGCTCGTGGGCCAGCTGGCGGGCCGCGTACGCGGCCATGCCGGAGGAGCCGCCGACGAGCAGCGCCTCCTCACGGGCGAGCCGGCGGGTGAAGGCGAACGAGTCGGCGTCGGAGACCTCGATGATCCGGTCGGCGACCGTGCGGTCGTAGGTCTCGGGCCAGAAGTCCTCGCCGACGCCCTCGACGAGGTAGGGGCGGCCGGTGCCGCCGGAGTAGACCGAGCCTGCCGGGTCGGCGCCGATCACCTGGATCGTCGGGGTTCTGCTCCTTGAGGTAGCGGCCGACGCCGCTGATCGTGCCGCCGGTGCCCACGCCGGTGACGAAGTGGGTGATCCTGCCCTCGGTCTGGGTCCAGATCTCGGGACCGGTCGTCTCGTAGTGCGAGCGCGGGTTGTGCGGGTTGGAGTACTGGTCCGGCTTCCACGCGCCCGGCTGGGAGGCGAGCCGGTCGGAGACGTTGTAGTAGGAGTCCGGGTGCTCCGGGCGCGACCGCGGTCGGGCAGACGACCACCTCGGCGCCGTACGCCTTGAGCACGTTGCGCTTGTCCTCGCTCACCTTGTCGGGGCAGACGAAGACGCACTTGTAGCCCTTCTGCCTGGGCCACCATCGCCAGCCCGACGCCGGTGTTGCCGGAGGTCGGCTCGACGATCGTGCCGCCGGGCTGCAGCTCGCCGGAGGCCTCGGCGGCCTCGATCATCCGGGTCGCGATGCGGTCCTTCACGGAGCCGCCGGGGTTGAGGTACTCGACCTTGGCCAGTACGAGCGGTCCGTCCTCGCTCTGTCCATCCTCGGGGGCGAGGTCGAGCGTCTGGTGCAACCGGACCAGCGGGGTGTTGCCGATCAGGTCGAGGAGGAGTCGTACTGCGCGTAGTCCACCCCACCGATCCTGTCAGTTACCCGTCCGTAGCATGGCCTCGTGGGCAAGGCCGGGGCAGCACGCAAGCTGGCCTCCGCAGCGGCGTACGGCGGAGGCGGCCTCTCCCTGCTCGGGGCCAGCCTCTACGGCGTGCTGAAGGCCGAGGCGCAGCTCGCCCGGCGCACCATCGGCGAGGCCCACGACGCGCCGCCGCCCGACGCGACCGGCTGGTACGGCCGCGGCCGCCCGGGTCCGGCGCTCAAGATCGCACTGCTCGGCGACTCGAGCGCGGCCGGGTACGGCGTCGAGCGGGTCGAGGAGACCCCCGGAGCGCTGCTGGCCAGCTGGGCCGCGGAGCGCGCGGACCGTCGGGTCTACCTGCGCGCGTTCGCCGGGTCGGCGCCCGCTCGTCCGACCTGGCCGGGCAGCTCGACCGGGCGCTGCCGACCAGGCCCGACGTCGCGGTGATCCTGATCGGCGTCAACGACGTCACCCACCGGGTGCGCCCCGCCGCCTCCGTGCGGCGACCTGGCCGAGGCGGTCCGCCGGCTGCAAGCGAGGCCGAGGTCGCCGTCCTGGTCGGCACCTGCCCCGACCTCGGGACGGTCAAGCCGATCCCGCCGCCGCTCAAGCAGGTGGCCCGCGCCTGGTCGCGGCGGCTGGCCGCCGCCCAGACCATCGCCGTCCTCGAGGGTGGCGGCCGCACGGTGTCCCTCGGCTCGATCCTGGGTCCGGACTTCGCGGCGGCTCCCGCGATCCTCTTCGGACCGGACCGGTTCCACCCCTCCGCGGCCGGCTACCGGTCGCTGGCCGCGGTGCTGCTGCCCTCGACGCTCGCGGCGCTGGGGCTGATCCACGACGACGAGGCGGCGCCGGAGGCGGTCCGCGGCGAGGGCGTGCTGCCGATCACGACGGCTGCGCTGCAGGCGGTGAACACCCCCGGCACCGAGCTCGACGGAACCGAGGTGGCCGGCCGTTCGCGCGGCGTCCGCGGCCTCTGGGTGGAGCTGCGGCACCGCCGCCGCCAGCCGCACAGCGAGGGCGAGGCGCCCCAGGACACCGACGAGGACGTCGTCGCGGAAACGGGTACGACCACGGCATGACCGAGACCCAGCGCGAGCCCGTCCCCCGCGTCGACACCAGCGAGAAGGACACCGCGCTGTCGTTCCTCCGCTTCGCCCGGCACTGCCTGGTCAAGAAGACCGAGGGGCTCGACGAGGAGGAGCTGCGCCGGGTGCTGGTGCCGTCCGGGACCTCGCTGCTCGGCCTGGTGCAGCACGTCACCGACGGCGAGCGTTGGTGGTTCGGGCACCACGTGGCCGGCGAGGAGCGCTGGGCCGACGTCGACTTCAGCATGACCGTGCCCGACGACCGGTCCGCGGCCGACGTCCTGGCCGCGTTCCACGAGGCGGTCGCAGCCAGCGAGGAGATCATGGCCGGCGCCGAGCTCGACGACCCGCTCGCGGTGCTCGTCGACGGTCGGCAGCTGTCGGTGCGCTGGGTCGTCGCCCACACGACCAGCGAGATCGCCCGGCACGCCGGGCACGCTGACATCCTGCGCGAGCTCGTCGACGGGGTCACCGGGAGGTAGGCAAAACCCCACCCCCACTGGAGGTCCAGCCCCATCGAGGCCGGGCCGCGGCGTTCCTAGCGTCGGAGACGACCCGTTCCCGACGCTCCGAGGAGCAGCTGATGACCACCACCCCACCCGCGCTCGAGGTCCGCGACCTCGCCCGCACGTACGGCGAGGGCAGCGCCGCGGTCCACGCGCTGGCCGGCGTCGACCTGACCTTCCCGGCCCGCACCTTCACCGCCGTCATGGGCCCGTCCGGCTCCGGGCAAGTCCACCTTCCTCACCTGCGCCGCCGGCCTCGAGCGGCCCACCGCGGGCCGGGTGCTCGTCGACGGCGAGGACCTCACCGACTGGGGCGAGGACGACCGGACCCGGTTCCGCCGGGAGCGGATCGGCTTCGTCTTCCAGGGCTTCCACCTGATGCCGTACCTCACCGCCGAGCAGAACGTCGGCCTCCCCCAGCGGCTGGCCGGTCACCGCCCCGACCGGGCGCGGGTCCGCGACCTGCTGGCCCGGGTCGGGCTGGCCGAGCGCCGGGGACACCTGCCGGCGGAGCTGTCCGGCGGGCAGCAGCAACGCGTCGCCATCGCCCGCGCGCTGGTCACCGGCCCCGCGGTGGTGCTGGCCGACGAGCCGACCGGCGCCCTCGACTCGGCGACCGCGCACGAGGTGCTGGCCCTGCTGCGCGGCTGCGTCGACGACTCCGCTGGAACATGGGGAGGCCAGACGGTCGTCATGGTCACCCACGACCCCGTCGCGGCGTCGTACGCCGACACGGTGGTCTTCCTGGTCGACGGCCGGGTGGCCGGCACCATGGCGCGGCCCACCGCCGACGCCGTGGCCGGCCAGATGGCGCACCTCGACGAGCTCGTCGTGGGGGCGGCGTCATGACCGGCTCGCGCTCGCCTCGCTGCGGCACCGGAGCGACCGCCTCGCTGGCCACGTTCCTGACCGTGCTCCTCGGGACCGCGCTGATGGGCTCCTTCGCCACCCTGGTCACCACGGCCGCGGGCGACGTCTCGTCGACCGACCGGGAGGCGCTGGTCACCATCGGCGCCGTGGTCGGCGGCTGGGGCAGCCTGATCGTGCTGTTCGCCGTGGTCTCCACGGTCGGCATCACCGTCACCCAGCGGGACGTCGAGGTCGGACTGCTGCGCACGCTCGGCGCCACCCCGCGCCAGGTCAAGCGCCTGGTCCGCGCGGAGACGTTCCTCGTCTCGCTGGCCGCGGCGGTGGCCGGCGCCGCCCTGTCGTACGCCGGCGGCGCCGCGCTGCTCGGCCTGCTCCGCGGCGGCGACCTGGTGGCCGGCTCGGTGTCGTACCAGCCCGGTCTCGCTCCGGTCGCCACCGCTGCCCTGGTCGTGCTGGTCGCGCTCCTCGGCTCCGGCATCGCCGGCCGGCGCGCGTCCCGCGGCCCCGCCACCGTCACGCCCAGCGAGGGCACCGCCGGTCACGAGCGGCTGCGCTGGTGGCGGGTCGCCGCCGGCGTGCTGCTGATCGGGTACGGCGTCGGCATGGGCGTCGTCACCGTCACCGTGACGGCGCACGACTCCGACCCGTACGCCGCGATGCAGACCTCCGGCTCGTGCTCGATCCTGGTCGCCCTCGGCCTCGCGTCCCTGGCTCCGTGGCTGCTCCGGCGGTTGTCGGTCCTGGCCCGGCCGGTGCTCGGCGCGAGCGGACCGGGCCACCTCGCGGCGTACAACACCAGCCGCCGGGCGCACCTGCTCAGCGGCGTGCTGGCGCCGGTGATCGTGCTGACCTCGGCCGCGGTGGGCACGCTGATGCTGGTCGGCACCGACGGGCGCACGCTGCCCGCCACTCGCCAAGGAATGGGCACGGTCGACCAGGACACCGCCGACCAGGTCACGCTGCTCAACAACATCGTGGTCGGGATGATCGTGGTGTTCGCGGCCGTGGTCGTCGTCAACGCCTTCGCCGCGGTCGTGGCCCACCGCCGGGCCGAGCTGCACCGGCTCTGGCTGCTGGGCGCGACCCCGCGCCAGGTCGAGGCGTCCGTCCTGGCCGAGGCCGGCGTCGTCGCCGGGGTCGGCGTGGTGCTGGGGCTGCTGGCCTCGCTGGCGACGATCGTCCCGTTCGGGATCGCCCGCCACGAGGGGCTGGTCCCGGACGGCGACCTGTGGCTGCCGCCCCTGGTGGTGGCCGGTGTGGTCGCGCTGACCATGCTCGCGGCGCGCTCCGCGGTCCGGCGTACGGCACCCGCGATCGGGCACGCGATCGAGCCGGTCCGGTGACAGACTGGCCCGCGATGTCCCTCCAGGCGATCAGGTCGGTCCGGCCCGCGCCGGTGGACGGGGACGCGTTGCTCGACCGGCTCCGGCTGACCGCGGTCTCGTGCGGGTACGCGCTCGCGATGGCGCCCGCGCTGGCCCTCGGGATCCTGTCGCTCCTCTGCATCCCGCTCGCGCTGGTCACGGTCGGGTTCGCGCTCGCCTTCGCCGTCGTACCCGCGACCGCGGCGCTGACCGGTGTGCACCGGCGGGTCAGCGGTCGCCTCCTGGGCGAGGAGGTCCCCGCGTCGTACGCCGACACCACGGGGACCAACCTCGTGACCAGGCCGGTCCGGTGGCTGACCGACCGGGCCCGGTGGCGGGACGTGGGGTTCCTCTGGTTCTCCGCGACCGGCGGGTTCGTCCTCTCGGTGATCCCGGTGGGGTTGCTCGTCGCCCCGGTCGTGCACGTGCTGGGCGCGGTCCTCGACGGCGGCTCCTGGTGGTGGCTGCTGCTCGTGCTCGACGGGCCGCTGCTGCTCGTGTGGTGGCTGGTCACGCCGGCGCTGGTCCGGGCCCGGGCGCTCGCCGAGCGGAACATCCTCGGCCACACCCGGGTCGAGCGGCTCGAGCGGCGGGTCGAGGAGGTCTCCGCCTCGCGCACCGAGACCCTCGACCACAGCGCCGCCGAGGTGCGCCGGATCGAGCGCGACCTGCACGACGGCGCCCAGGCCCGGATCGCGTCGGTCGGCATGAACGTCGGCCTGGCCGAGAAGCTGATCGCCACCGACCCCGAGGCGGCCGCAGCACTGCTGCGCGAGGCGCGCGAGACCACGGTCGACGCCCTGGAGGACCTGCGCTCGGTGGTGCGCGGCATCCACCCGCCGGCGCTGGCCGACCGCGGCCTGCGGGGCGGCATCGAGGCGCTGGCCGTCCCGATCCCGCTGCCGGTCACGGTCACCGTGGACGCGCCCGCGCTGCCGCCTCCGGTCGAGTCCGCGGCGTACTTCGCGGTGGCCGAGTGCCTGGCCAACACCGTCAAGCACGCCCACGCCACGCGGGCCTGGGTGCGGGTCGGTCACGACGGTGCGGCGCTGCACCTGGTCGTCGGCGACGACGGCCGCGGCGGCGCGGACCCGTCCGGCTCCGGGCTGGCGGGGGTGGCGCGCCGGCTGGCGGCCTTCGACGGCACGCTGGTGGTGGACAGCCCGCCCGGCGGGCCGACCGTCGTGACCATGGAGGTGCCGTGCCGGACGACCAGCTGAGGGCGGTGCTCGCCGAGGACCAGGCCCTCCTCCGGGTCGGCCTGACCCGGATCCTCGAGGCGAGCGGCATCGGCGTCGTCGCCGCCGTGGACAACGCGCCGCAGCTGGAGAAGCTGCTCGCCGGCGAGGGGTTCGACGTCGCGATCGTCGACGTACGGCTGCCGCCGACGTTCTCGACCGAGGGGCTGGCCGCGGCCGTGGCCGCCCGCGCGGCGCGGCCCGGCCTGCCCGTGCTGGTGCTCAGCCAGCACGTCGAGCCGCTCTACGCCCGCGACCTCCTGGCCAGCGGCGAGGGCGCGATCGGCTACCTGCTCAAGGACCGGGTGGCCGACGTCGACGAGTTCGTGGCCGCCGTACGCCGGGTCGCCGCCGGCGGCACCGTGCTCGACCCCGAGGTGGTCGCGGGCCTGGTCAGCGGCTCGGCCGCGCGCCCGCTCGACCGGCTCACCGACCGCGAGCGCGAGGTGCTCACGCTGATGGCCGAGGGCCGCTCCAACGCGGCCATCGCGGCCCGGCTGTTCGTCTCGGAGAAGGCGGTCGGCAAGCACACCAACGCGATCTTCACCAAGCTCGACCTCCCCCAGGCCGCCGACGACAACCGCCGGGTGCTGGCGGTGCTGGCGTGGCTGCAGGGTTCCTAGGTCCGGCACGGTTGCCGTCGAGACACCCGAACGGCAGGTTTTCCACTGTGGAGAACCTGCCATCTGGGTGCCTCGACGCGAAAATGACGACAGCCCCCGATCCCGAGGACCGAGGGCTGCCGGAGTGCGGTGGCTAGTTGTCGCTGAAGATCGCGAGCAGCCGCAGCAGGTTGGTGTAGATCCAGACCAGGCTCACGGTCATCGCGAACGCCGCCCGCCACGACTCCTGCTCCGGGATCCGGTTGGCGATGCCCTGCTCCACGAAGTCGAAGTCGAGGATCAGCATGAAGATGCCGAGCACCAGGCCGGCGACGGTGAACAGGATGCCGAGGCCGCCGTTGCCGTAGATGCCGAGGTCGACGCCGAAGAAGCTGAGGACCAGGGCCAGCACGCTGATGCCGACCATGCCGAAGACGGCCGCGATGACGCCGCGGCGGAACCTGTCGCCGACCTTGATGTTGAGCACCTTGTACGCCGCGAGCGTGCCGGCGAAGGCGCCGAAGGTGCCGATCACCGCCCCGGTGACCACGCCGTCGTAGGCGAGGTTGAACACCTTGCTGATCGCGCCGAGCGCGACGCCCTCGAGGGCGGCGAAGGCCAGGACCAGCCCGGGGCTGATGATGCGCTTGAACGAGTTGACCATCGAGAGCGCGAAGGCGCCCAGCGAGCCGATCGTCACCGCCGCGAACAGCGGGCCGAGGTCGGCGGGGTCGGAGTCGCTGGTGACCTCGGGGGTGAGGACCCAGGTCGCGAGCGCGGCGAGGATCACCACGCCCAGCGTGATCGCGGTCTTCTGGACGACGGAGTCGATCGTCATCGGGGCCGCGGTGGCCGGCGGCGCGTAGCCCGTGCCGCCCGGAGTGCCGACCGACCACTGCGACGGGTCGGTCATCGCGGTCCCGCCGGAGGGGTTCCCGCCAGTGCGGTTGAACTCCTCCGAGCGACGGAAGATCGGGTTGTTGCTCTGCATGGTCTCCTCCTTGGAGGCCTGGGTGAGAGGCCCAGTCTAGGGACCTCCGACTGGTTCAACGCAGGTGCCGACGCCCGCGTTCCCGTCGAGGCTGTGTATTCGCTGTCAGCGGACGCGGCTCAGCGGGCCCGGATCCGGACCGGGACGGGCCGCCGCGAAGCGGGCGGCGTCAGGTCACGAGTCCAGGCGCCTGGCCACCACCACGGTGTCCGTGGCCACCGTCGACTCGCCGTGGTGGTGGTGGTCCACCTCGCGGGTGCGCGCCTCCGCGACCTCCACCTGCCACCCGGCGCCCAGCAGCCCGGCGACCCGCTCGGGCCCGAACAGCAGGTGGCTCAGGTGGGGGTTGCGCAGGTCGGTGTGCCGCTCGTCGGGGTGGTGGCCGGCCACCAGCAGGCTGCCACCGGGCCGGACGGAGGCCGCCACGCTCAGGTAGACGCGGTCGAAGTGCTCCTCCGGCACGTGCACGAACATCGCCGTGACCAGGTCCTGGTCGCCCGGCAGCTGGGCCCCGGCGACCAGGTCGGCGTGCAGCCACGAGGTCCGGTCGGCCACGCCCGCCTCGGCGGCGTGCGCCTCGGCCCGGCCGAGCGCCACCTCCGACACGTCGGCACCGGTGACCCGCCAGCCCCGCTCGGCCAGCCAGACCGCGTCCGCACCCTCGCCGCAGCCGACGTCGAGCGCACTGCCCGGCGGCAGGTCCGCCGCGATCTCGACCAGCCGCAGGTTGGGCTGCCCCGACCAGACGCGTTCGGATGCGGCGTACTTCTCGTCCCAGAACTCCTGGGTGAACATGTCTTCCTCGTCCGCCTCGTGCACACCCCGATCCTGCCCCCTCGCTGGGCGCCGCGGGGCCTGGTACGTCCCGGTCCCGCCGCGGCCCTCGTGAGCGAGGTGGTCAGCCGCCGAACTCGTAGTGCTGGCCGTTGACGTCCACCTCGCGCACGATCCCGCGCAGGTTGGTGCCGGCCTGGCAGCCGTTGAGGATGTTGATGTTGGTGATCAGCTTGGCGCCGTGCGCCGCCATGAACGACGACCACGGCGCCTCACCGGCCGGGTCGTTGCCCGCGTCGTCGTTGAAGCGGACAGTGCCGGACGTGACGATCCACTCGTGCACCTCTCCCTGGCCGATGTCGTAGTTCACCGGGTTGTTGAACTGGGTGTTGGGGGAGAACGTCAGCCGGTTCGGCGTACCGCCGGTCGTCCCCTCGAAGAAGACGCGCATGGTCGGTGACCCGACCCCGCTCGTGTCGTTGTCGGCGATGTACTGCGCCCGGTAGACGAGACTCTTCAGCGCGCTGAGCGGCTGACCGTTCAGCCCCGAGAAGTCCAGGCGGGCGAGGCCGGTTCCGGGGGTGCAGTCGCCGCCGTCGGCGAACGGGCCGAACTGGACGCCGTCGCCGGTCATCCTGATCCCGGCCTCGTCGCCGGCCCGGGCGGTCCACTGCCCCCCGAGGGCGGTGACCCGCGTGACGTGCGCGGGCCCCGCCGGCCCCGCGGGCCCTGCGGGGCCGGCGGGCCCCGGCTGGCCGCGCAGCTTCTTGACCGCCTGGGGGCTGACGTCCTTCACCCGGATGGTCTTGTTCTGGATGTCCTTGGACGTGATGGTGGAGGCGGAGTAGCCCGCCCCGGCGCCCAGGAGGGCGACGACCGTCGCCCCCGCCACGACCACCGACAAGCGGCCGTCGACCAGCTTCTTCCACTGCATGTTCCAGGCTCCCGTTCCGGGTTCCGTCGAACGGCCGAGCCCGCTCTGCTCGCGTGTTGGCACCGGTCTCCAGGACCGACGCGCGCTCGGTGCGCGCAAGGCGAGCCCCCCATGTGAGCCCCCCGGTCACACGGAACCTGTCATGCCGACCCGCGGTTTGTCCCGCGCCGCGCAGCGTGTCGACGAAAGGCTTCACTCACCACCCGTTCTGACCACATGCGCGCGACGCGCCGCTCCCCAGTGAGCGCTCTGTCATCTGCAACCTGTCACTCGGGTCAGCAGTGGTCCAGCGCACCCTGACGTGAGTTCTGAGTTCACCCGTTCGGGTGAGCGGGTGCCCCCGGTGGGACTCGAACCCACACCACATCGCTTTTAAGGCGACTTCCTCTACCGGTTGGGATACGGGGGCGCGGCTCAGCGTAGGGCCGCGGCCCGGCCGAGCACGGCGTCGAGCATCGGCGCGGTGAGCCGCCCGGTGAAGGTGTTCTGCTGGCTCGGGTGGTAGCAGCCGAGGAGGGTGACGGACCGGTCCGGGCCGGTCAGCTCGACCTCGGCGCCGTGGCCGAACCGCGGGCGTGGCGTCGGCACCGTCCAGCCCAGGGCTCGGAACGAGCGCAGCGCCGCGTCCCAGCCGATCGAGCCGAGCGCCACCACCACGCGCACGTGCGACACCAGCAGCGCGAGCTCGGCCTCGATCCACGGCGCGCAGGTGTCGCGCTCGGCGGTCGTCGGCTTGTTCTGCGGCGGGGCGCAGCGGACCGTGGCGACCATCCGGGTCTCGACCAGCTCGAGGCCGTCGGCGGCGTGCACGCTGGTGCCCTGCGTGGCCAGGCCGACGCGGTGCAGGGAGGCGAACAGCCAGTCGCCGGACCGGTCGCCGGTGAAGACCCGGCCGGTGCGGTTGGCGCCGTGGGCGGCCGGGGCCAGGCCGACGACGAGCACGGCCGGCGTCGCCGAGCCCCAGCCGGGCACCGGCCGCCCCCAGTAGGGCTCGCCGGCGTACGACGCCCGCTTGGCCACCGCGACGTCCTCACGCCAGCGGAGCAGCCGCGGGCAGGCCGCGCAGACCGAGACCCGCGCGTCGAGCTCGTCGAGCGGTACGCCGGCCGCGAGGCGGCGTACCTGCGCGGCGGTCCGGGCCACCGGCGTCGACGGCGCGGCCGGGTCACCGGGCCAGCCGGTGCCGGGCGGAACCGGCGAGGGGAACGGCTGCCCGGTCGCCGGGTGCGGCAGCTCGGTCAGGCGATGCAGGCTACGCGGACGCTACGGGGTGGCCTGCATGCCGGTCTGGCTGTCGTTGCCCCGCACCTTGTCGGCCGCGGTCGAGGCGGCCGAGGTCACCTTGTCCTTGGCCAGCTCGGCGGCCGCGGTGGCCTGCTGGGTCGCCGCGTCCTGCGCCTTGTGGGCCACGCTCTGGACCTGGGGGTTCTGGCGGACCCGGCGGGCGCCGGACTTGATCTGCTCGTAGCGCTCGCGCCCGGCGCGGGTGCCCAATACGTACCCGACCGCGGCAGCGGCCAGCAGCGGAAGCTTCTTCACGTTCTTCTCCTCTTGATCACGATGTAGGCAACGGCGAGGACCGCCGCGACCCCGGCCGCGACGGCGGCCTGACGGGCGGTGGTCCTGGCCCGCGCCTGCACCTGTTCGGTCAGCTCGTTGACGGTGGTCGCCAGCTCCTCGCGCTGGCGGGCGATGTCCGCCTCGAGGTCGGCCGGCGTGGCCTTGTGCGTCGGCTCGTGGGTCGACGGGTGGGTCGACTCGGGCGTCGTCATCAGTGGTGCCCCTTCACGGCCTCGACGTCCTCCTTGACGCCGGCGATCGCGCGCTCGGGCGCCGGGGGCGTGGCCTGGCCGACCTGCTTCTTGCCGACCAGCTCCGGGATCTGCTCCGAGAGCCGGTGCCCGACGGCGCCGATCGGCTCGTCCGTCTGCTGGCTGCTCATGGGGAGGCGGTACCCCGGGCTCCCACCCTCACACGATGGACCACGCGATCCCGTCGAGGATGTCGGCCTCGGAGACCACGAGCGTCTCGACCGGCGTGCGGTGCAGCACCCGCGACAGGATCAGGGCTCCGGCGGCGATCACGTCCGCGCGTCCGGGGTGCACCCACGGGAGGGCCAGCCGCTCGGCCACGGTCATGCCGACCAGCCGGTCGACGACCACGTGCACGGCGGCCACGGGGAGCTCGGCCTGGTCGATCGCCGCCCGGTCGTACGTCGCGAGGTCGAGCACCCCGGCCGCCACCGTCGTCACGGTCCCGGCGACTCCCACGACCGTCGCGGCCCGGGCCGGCGAGACGGGGCAGGCGTCGAGGTGCCGCTCGATGTCTCCGACGCACGCGGTGAGCTCGGCGCGGGTCGGCGGGTCGGAGCGCAGGTGCCGCTCGTGCAGGCGGACCGAGCCGATGTCCATCGAGTGCGCGGCCGACGGGGGCGCGGTGCGCGAGGCGCCGCGGATCAGCTCGGTCGAGCCGCCGCCGATGTCGAGGACGAGCACCGGGAGCGCCGGCTCGTCGCGCAGATGGCGGACCGCCCCGGCGTAGGACAGCTCGGCCTCCTCGGCGCCGGACAGCACCTCGGGGGTCACGCCGAGCCGCTCCCGCACGCCGCGGGTGAACACCTCGGCGTTCTCGGCGTCCCGGGTCGCCGACGTCGCGCAGAACCGGATCCGGGTGGCGTCGTGCTCGCGCACGAGCGCGGCGTACTCGTCGAGTGCGGCGAAGGCCCGCTCGAGCGCCTCGTCGGCCAGCCGGCCGGTGGCGTCGACGCCCTGGCCGAGCCGGACGATCCGGGTCTCGCGCACGGCGACGTCGGGCAGCGTGCCGATCAGCAGCTTGATGGTGTTGGTCCCGCAGTCGATCGCGGCGACCGTGTCACTCACGGCTCACGCATCCGGGTCCACGCAGGGGCCGGTGGCCCACCACTCCCCCAGCTCGTCGAGCACCTCGTCGCCGAGCGGGTTCACGCCGCGCCCCTGGGCCAGGGCCTGGCCGGCCAGCACGTGGAGGCACTTGACCCGGTCGGGCATGCCTCCGGCGGAGATGCCCTCGATCTCGGGCACCGAGCCGAGCTCGGCCCGCGCGGCGAGGTACCGCTCGTGCGCTCCGGCGTACGCCGCCGCGAGCTCGGGGTCGGTGCCGAGCCGGGCCTCCATCTCCTTCATCACCCCGGAACCCTCGAGCGAGCCGATCCGCGACGCGACCCGGGGGCAGGTCAGGTAGAAGGTCGTGGGGAACGGCGTCCCGTCGGGCAGCCGCGGCTCGGTGGCCACCACGTCGGGCAGGCCGCACGGGCAGCGGTGCGCCACGTGGTCGGACCCCGCGCGCGGGGCGGCCGAGCTGGCGTCCGACGGCCTCGAGGTCGGCGTCGGAGGGACCCGAGGTCACGCTTTTCGTCCCGCGGACCGGTCAGCGATTCGTGGGGTGATCATGGCGCTTCGGGGGTCTCCCCCGCGGAGCCCTCGCCGCCGGTGCCCTTCCTGGTGCCGTCGATCTCCGACGCCGGCGGCTTGCCCACCTTGGGCGGGTCACCGGCCAGCTCGACCGAGGCCCAGCCGTCGCTCCACCACGGCGTCGGCGTGCTGGCGAGCACCGTGCCCGGGTCCTGGAGCTCGGCGGCGGGCTCGAGGGGCTGGCCGTTCTCGTCCAGCACCAGGTAGGTCTTCTCGCCGGGCATCACGTAGCCGAGCCGTTCACGGGCCTGCTGCTCGACGTAGGCCGGGTCCTCCCAGCGCTTCTTCTCGTCCTCGAGCTGGTCGATGGCCGCCTCGCGCTGGGCGATCGACACCTTGAGCTCGTTGATGTGCGAGCGCTGCTGGAGGTAGGCCCGCAGCGATGACGCGTAGGAGACGGTCAGCACCGCGAGCACCAGCACCAGCACGGCCGCCCGCCCGGTCAGCCGCGAGCGCGGCCGCTCCCGACCATCGCCGGCCCCGGCCGGGGCGGCGACGGGTCGCGGGGCAGGACGGGCGGCGAGCCGGGGTGCCCCCGGACCTCGACCCGGTCCGGTGCGCCCGCGCGGCCCGCGGCTGCGGCTGCTGGGGTTGGCTGGCATCAACTCTGATTGAACCTCGGGAAGGCCCTCGCGCCGGCGTACCGCGCCGCGTCGCCCAGCTCCTCCTCGATGCGCAGCAGCTGGTTGAACTTCGCCACCCGGTCGGACCGGGCCGGGGCACCGGTCTTGATCTGGCCGCAGTTCACGGCCACGGCGAGGTCGGCGATCGTGGTGTCCTCGGTCTCGCCGGAGCGGTGGCTCATCATGTTGCGGAAGCCGGCCCGGTGCGCGAGCTCGACCGCGTCGAGGGTCTCGGTGAGCGACCCGATCTGGTTGACCTTCACGAGCATGGCGTTGGCCTGGCCGCCGTCGATGCCGCGCTGGAGCCGCTCGACGTTGGTGACGAAGAGGTCGTCGCCGACCAGCTGGATCTTGTCGCCCAGCTCGTCGGTCATGGCCTTCCAGCCGTCCCAGTCGTCCTCGTCGAGCGGGTCCTCGATCGAGACGATGGGGTAGGCGGCCACGAGCTCGGCGTAGTAGGCGATCATCTCGGCGCTCGACTTCGGCGCGCCCTCGAAGGTGTAGACGCCGTCGCCGAAGAACTCGCTGGCCGCGACGTCCATCGCGAGGCCGATGTCCGTGCCGAGCTTCTGACCCGACGCCTCGACGGCCTCGGCGATGAGGTCGAGCGCGGCCCGGTTGGAGTCGAGGTTCGGCGCGAAGCCGCCCTCGTCGCCCAGCCCGGTGGAGAGGCCCTTCTTCTTCAGCACCGACTTGAGCGCGTGGTAGACCTCGGCGCCCGAGCGCAGCGCCTCCTTGAACGTCGGGGCCCCGATCGGGGCGATCATGAACTCCTGGACGTCGACGTTGGAGTCGGCGTGGGCGCCGCCGTTGACGATGTTCATCATCGGCACCGGCAACAGGTGCGCGTTGGGGCCACCGACGTAGCGGTAGAGCGGCAGCCCTGCCGAGTCGGCGGCGGCCCGGGCGACCGCGAGGGAGACCCCGAGGATCGCGTTGGCACCGAGCTGGGCCTTGTTGGGGGTCCCGTCGGCGTCGAGCATCGTCTGGTCGACCAGCCGCTGGTCGTCGGCGTCGAGCCCCTCGACCGTCGGGCCGAGCGTCTGGATGACGGCGTCGACGGCCTTCTGGACGCCCTTGCCGAGGTAGCGGTTCCCCCCGTCGCGCAGCTCGACGGCCTCGAAGGCGCCGGTGGAGGCGCCGCTCGGGACCGCCGCACGGGCGAACGAGCCGTCGTCGAGGAGGACCTCGACCTCGACGGTGGGGTTGCCGCGCGAGTCGAGGATCTCGCGGGCGCCGACAGCTTCGATGGATGCCACGGAAGGTGCTCCTGGGTCGGGGAAGGCTGGTCATGAGTCTGGGCTGGCCAGCCTAGTGGCGGGCGGCGCCCGATCGCCGCAGGCCCGTCCGCTGGGCGAGCGGCATACTGCGGCCATGAGCGAAGGTCCGGGACCGGGCCGACCCGGCGGCCCGCCGAGCTGGGCCGCCGTGTTCGACGCGGTCTCCCCCGTCTACGACCAGTCCGGGGTGCCGTTCTTCGGCCCGATCGCCGAGGGGCTGGCCGAGCGCCTGGCCCTCACGCCGGGCCAGCGGGTGGCCGAGCTCGGTGCGGGCCGCGGCGCGCTGACGTTGCTGCTCGCCCGGGCGGTCGGCGACCGGGGTCGGGTCGATGGGGTCGACATCTCACCGGAGATGGTGAAGCTGGCCGCCGAGACCACCGGCGGGCTGCCCCAGGTCTCGGTCGCGGTCGGCGACGCCGGCGAGCCACAGCTGCCCGTCGGCGAGTACGACGCGGCGGTGGCCTCGCTGGTCATCTTCTTCCTGCGCGACCCGCTGGCCGCCGTGCAGCGCTGGCGCGACCTGGTGGTCGACGGCGGCGTGGTGGGGGTGTCGACCTTCGCGACCGCGACGCCGTCCTGGGCCGCGATGGAGACGATCTTCGAGGAGGCGCTCGAGGGGAAGGTGGACCCGCGCAGCCTGCGCGGCGCCGTGTCCGGGCCGTTCGCCAGCGACGAGGGCGTGGCGGCGCTCTTCACCGACGCGGGCCTGCGCGAGGTCGCCACCGACCACGCCGTGCTCGACGTGCCGTTCCGCGACCTCGGCGAATGGCAGCGGTGGATGCTCGGCGGCGCGCTCGCCTCGGCCTGGCAGCAGCTGGACCCGGACGGCCGGCAGGGGCTGCTCGACCGGATCGGGGAGCTCCTCGACCACGAGGGCGGCCGGCTGCAGGTGGCCGCGCGCTACACCCTCGGCCGGCGCTGACCCGTCACCGTCGGCGTACGGCGTCGCGCAGCGCCTGCTCGGGGTCCACGCCCGCGGCGACCGCCTCGGCGACCAGCTCCAGCAGCCTCTCGCCGATCCGCCTGTCCTCCGACACGTCGTCCGCCGCGGGTTGCGGACGGATCGCGGTGCTGCCACCGCGTTCCAGCACCTTGGCGGCGTACAGGAGCGCGGGCAGGGTGTCGGGCAGGCCGTCGGTCGGCGAGGTCCGTGGCGTGTCGCGCTCCTTGATCGCCTGCCAGACCTCGTTGACCGCGGCGGCGTCCTGCGGCTGGTCGTCGGACGCGGGTCCGAAGACGTGCGGGTTGCGGCGGTGCATCTTCTCGGTGATCCCGCGGGTGACGTCGTCGAGGGTGAAGGCGCCCTCCTCCTCGCCGATCACGGCGTGGAAGTAGACCTGCAGGAGCAGGTCACCGAGCTCCTCGCGCAGGTGGTCGAGGTCGCCGGTGTCGATCGCCTCGAGGGTCTCGTGGGTCTCCTCGAGCAGGTAGCGCGCCAGCGACCGATGGGTCTGCTCGCGCTTCCACGGGCACTCGGCCCGCAGCTGCCGCATGACCGCCAGAAACTCCAGCAGCGGCTCGCCGGAGGCCGGGGCCGTCACGTCAGTCGAGGCAGACGAGGTGGTCGGGCAGCGCGGAGGTGTAGGCGTCGTCCGGCTCGGGGCTCAGCCCGGCCTTCGCGGTCTTGCCGAGCGCGTAGGACAGGTCGGTGTCGACCTGCTCCGGCGTGCCGAACTCGATGCCGTACTTCGGGTTGATCTCGACGTCGTTGTCGGCGACCCACTCGCTGAGCAGCTTGCGGCCCTCGGCGAGCTGGTCGTCGGCCGACGCGTCGTCGGTGCCCTGGTCGGACAGCGAGCTGGCACCGATCTGGGTCAGCACGTCGTCGGCGTAGGTCTGGGCGCCGATCACCTCGCGCACGGCGTCCTTCTCGTCGTCGTCGAGGTCCTTCAGCTGCGGCTCGAGCTGCGCCAGGTCGGACTGGTACGACGCGGTCGGCTCGACGCCGGACTCGTCGGCCAGCTGCTCGGTGGCCGCCTGCACGATCAGCGCGGTCGCGAACTCGTGGGAGAAGTAGCGCATCGGGGTCTGCTGGGCGCCACCTCCCGCCTGACCCTTGGTGACGGTCTCGAGGGCCGTGCAGTAGTTGGTCGTCACGTCGTCGACGTGGCGGGTGGTGATGGTCTGGTCGCCGACCTGGGCCGCGACGCCCGGGTTGAACTGGGTGCCGGCCACGCCACACCCGGCGAGGAGGACGAGGGGCAGGACCGGGAGAGCACGCACGAACCGCACGGGCCCATTGAACACGGTGGCCGGTCGCGCGGCCGAACCCGGGCGCCCCCCACGGCCGCCCGGGTCGGCCGCGGCCGCGTGGGTGGGCTCAGGCGGCTCGCCGCGTGAGCATCCGCGCGCGGCGCCGCTGCCTGGCCGCGCGCTCGACCCGGGCGATGAGCACCGCTCGGCGCTCGGCCTCACGGGCCGGACGACGGGGAGCGAGACGCGGGGCAAGCTGCTTGGTCATGTGCGGGCCTGTCCGTCGGGAGCACGTGACCCACATGAGTCGGTCCCGGCCGTCCTGATACCGCCTCGCCCGAACTGGTCTGGACCGGGTCCCGTCGGTGGCCCGGGACGCCGGCCGGGTGGCCGGCGTCCGCGGACCGGGCGGGCTCAGCCGTGCCCGCGCTTCCCGATGCTCAGGGCCGTCTTCAGGCTGTTGACCTGCGCGTCCCGGGTGGACAGCGGGTCCAGCCCGAAGGCGCGCTCGATCGTCGCGAGGATCGACGTGGTGTCCAGGTAGGAGTGGTCGACCCCCGAATGGCTGAACCTGCCGCCGATGATCAGCGCGGGGATCCGGGTGCCGGGACCCATCTGGTCGTGCACACCCTTGGTCGCGTGCGGGCCCTGGCCGGGCGGGGCGACGTGGTCCCACTGCCCGCCGAACTCGTCGTAGGTCACCACGATGAGCGTGTCCTTGCCGTCGGGGCCCTTGAGGATCGACTTGATCAGCTTGACGAGGTGGTTCTCGCCGTTGTGGGTGCTGGCATAGCCGGGGTGCTCGTTCTCCTCGCCGATCGGCTTCACGAACGACACCGTCGGGAGCTTCCCCTGCTTGGCGGCGGTGAAGAACGCGGACTCGTCCTTCAGGTGCGCGCGGCCGGGCATGCCCGGGGCGTAGTTCTGGAAGTAGTTGAACGGCTGGTGGTGGTACTGGAACAGCGGGTCGGGGGTGCCGGCGGTCGCGGCGTCCCAGCCACCGGCGTACCAGCTCCACGAGATCCCGGCCTCGGTCATCCGGTCACCGATGTTGGCCTCGTAGAACGGCTTGGCGGGGTCGACGTCGTTGATCCCGGGCAGGACGGTTCCAGAGGCCGACTTCGGCGCCCAGGACGGCTGAACGGTGTTGACGGCGTAGTTGCCGCATGCGAAACCGGCTACGGCCGTCGCGCCGCATGCCTGCGTCAGCGGACCGTCGTTGTAGACCGCCGCGGGATCGGGCTTGTACAGGGGGTAGCTCGCGGTCCCGTTCGGGAAGCCCGCGGTGTCGAGGCGGCTGTTGGCGTTGGCGGGGAGCGCGGGCACCTGACTGGTGTCCCACTGGGGCGACGCGGCGGCGATCAGCCACTGATGGTTGAGGAACGAGCCCCCGAACGCCGCCTGGAAGAACCGGTCGGCGACCACGTAGTGGGGTGCCTTCTTCTTGTGCAGGTACTCGTAGACCGGGAGCTGCTTGGTGTCGTAGTGGCCCTGGGTGAGCCCCACCGCGTCGCTGCCGGTCGCGTAGCGGTCCTGCTTGCCGTGGTCGAGCTGGTACTGCTCCTGGTAGAAGCGGTGCACGAGATCGCGGGTGCAGCCGCCGGGCAGACCCTGCGGGTCGCCCTTCTGCACCCCGAGGGCCATGAACTTGTTCGACGGCGCACAGGTCGCGTCGTCGGGCTTGATGTAGGCGGGGATCGAGAACGGCTTGCTCGAGGTGAAGTAGCTGTCGAACGCCGCGCCGCGCGCGGTCGTCCCCGTGCACCGCGGGCTCAGCGCTCCGGGGTGCGTGGTGCCGTCGATCCAGGGCGTCGTCTGGCTGGTGGTGATGAGGTTGGCGTCGTTCTGGAGCAGGCAGGTGATGGGGTGGCCGGCCTGGTCGACCTGCGTCCTGCCGGCCTCCGCCTGCTTGAGCCCCTTCACCTTCCCGCTGCCGACCCGGCCCCACTTGCCGTAGAGGTTGTCGAAGCTGTGGTTCTCCTCGTAGATCACCACGAGGTGCTTGTAGCCGCCGATGGACGGCTTCTTCTTGGCGTGCGCCGCGGCGGTGGCGCCGGCCGGCGTGCTGGGCACGACGACGAGGGCCAGGGCGGCGACGAGGACCAGGACGAACGTGCGGATCTTCCGCGACATGCTGATACCCCCTGAAACGGATCGGACGGACGAGTCACGTGTCTTCCGAGGGGGCTGCCGTCAGAGGCGGCAGCGACACGGGGAGGCGCGTCGACAGGCCGTTCAGGACGCTCCCGACTGTGTCACCGGGTCTATGACAGCGTCAATCACCCCTTTGGCCCACTCCAGCAGGGCGATGCCGGCGAGCGGCTTGCCCAGGACGCCGCCGACGTGCGGCCGCGGGACCAGGATCGTCTCGACCGGGGCCTTGACGATCGACTTGGGGTAGAGGCGCTGCAGGCGTACGACGCGCGACTCGGGGAGCGTGACCGGCGCGAACCGGACGTTCTTGCCCGCGATCGTCACCTCGCCGACCCCGGCCTGGCGGGCGCGGGCGCGGAACCGCGCGACCAGGAGCAGGGAGGTCACCTCGACCGGCGGCTCGCCGTAGCGGTCCTGGAGCTCCTCGAGCAGCAGGTCGACGTCGTCGTCGCTGCGCACCTCCGCCAGCCGCTTGTACATCTCGAGCCGCAGCCGCTCGCTCGGGATGTAGCCGTGCGGCAGGTGGGCGTCGACCGGCAGCTCGATGCGGACCTCGTTGAGCTCGGGCTCCTGGTCGCCCCGGAACTCGTGCACCGCCTCGCCGACCAGCCGGACGTAGAGGTCGAAGCCGACGTCGGCGATGTGGCCGGACTGCTCGCCGCCGAGCAGGTTGCCGGCGCCGCGGATCTCGAGGTCCTTCATCGCGATGGCCATGCCGCCGCCGAGGTCGGAGTGCTGGGCCAGGGTGGCCAGCCGCTCGTGCGCGGTCTCGGTGAGCGGCTTCTCGGCCGGGTAGAGGAAGTAGGCGTACGCGCGCTCGCGGGAGCGGCCCACCCGACCGCGGAGCTGGTGCAGCTGCGAGAGCCCGAGCGTGTCGGCCCGCTCGATGATCATCGTGTTGGCGTTGGAGACGTCGAGCCCGGACTCGACGATCGTGGTGCAGACGAGCACGTCGAAGGTCTTCTCCCAGAAGTCGAGCATCACCTGCTCGAGCTGGTGCTCCCCCATCTGCCCGTGCGCCACCGCGACCCGCGCCTCGGGCACCAGCTCGCGGATCCGGGCCGCCGCCTTCTCGATCGACTGGACGCGGTTGTGGATGTAGAAGACCTGGCCCTCGCGCAGCAGCTCGCGGCGCACGGCGGCGGTGATCTGCCGGTCCTCGTAGGCGCCGACGTAGGTGAGCACCGGGTGCCGCTCCTCCGGCGGAGTGGTGATCGTCGACATCTCGCGGATGCCGGTGATCGCCATCTCCAGCGTCCGCGGGATCGGGGTGGCGGACATCGAGAGCACGTCGACCGAGGTGCGCAGCCGCTTCATCTGCTCCTTGTGCTCGACGCCGAACCGCTGCTCCTCGTCGACGATGATGAGCCCGAGGTCCTTGACCCGCACGTCGGGGTTGAGCAGCCGGTGGGTGCCGACGACGACGTCGACGGTCCCGTCGGAGAGGCCGTCCATGACGACCCGGGCCTCCTTGTCGGTCTGGAACCGCGAGAGCCCCTCGATCCGGATCGGGAAGCCGCTCATGCGCTCCTGGAACGTCGAGAGGTGCTGGGTCACCAGCAGCGTGGTCGGCACCAGGACCGCAACCTGCTTGCCGTCCTGCACCGCCTTGAACGCCGCGCGCACCGCGATCTCGGTCTTGCCGTAGCCGACGTCGCCGCAGACCAGCCGGTCCATCGGGACCGTCTTCATCATGTCGCCCTTGACCTCGTCGACCGTGGTCAGCTGGTCGGGGGTCTCGTTGAAGGGGAAGGCGTCCTCGAGCTCGCGCTGCCAGGGGGTGTCCGGCCCGAACGCGTGGCCCTGGGTGGCCTGGCGGGCGGCGTAGAGCTTGATCAGCTCGGCCGCGATCTCGCGGACCGCCTTGCGGGCCCGGCCCTTGCGCTTGTTCCAGTCGGCGCCGCCGAGCCGGTCGAGGCTCGGCTGCTCGCCGCCGACGTAGCGGGTGACCTGGTCGAGCGCGTCGGCCGGGACGTAGAGGCGGTCCGGCGGCCCGCCGCGCTTGCTGGCGCCGTACTCGAGCACGAGGTACTCGCGGACCGCGCCGGCGACCTCGCGCTGCTTCATCTCCACGAACCGGCCGACGCCGTGCTGCTCGTGCACCACGAAATCGCCGGCGGCCAGCTCCAGTGGGTCGATCTGGCGCTTGCGCCGGGCCGGCATCCTGCGCATGTCGCGGGTCGAGGCGCGCTGCCCGGAGATGTCCTCGCCGGTGAGCACGACGAGCCGGTTCGCCTCGTCGACGAAGCCGTGGGTGAGCGCGCCGCAGCTCACCGTGACGACGTCGA
Organism: uncultured Actinomycetota bacterium; assembly: GCA_963791175.1. Taxonomy (GTDB): domain Bacteria; phylum Actinomycetota; class Actinomycetes; order Propionibacteriales; family Nocardioidaceae; genus Nocardioides. The sequence continues at coordinate 357,495 of CAWBRC010000001.1, read as the reverse complement.
CCGGCGGCGCGTCCTCGAGCAGGTCGACCAGACGGGCCGGTACGTCGCGCTCACCGAGCGCCTCGACGGTGCGCTGGGCCGGGCCGTGGCCGGGGTGCACCACGACGGTGCGGAAGCCCTCGGCCCGCCACCGGGCCAGGTCGCCGAACGCGCGGTCGACGTCGCCGCGGTAGGCGTCGGCGGCCTGCATCGGCAGGGTGCGGGTCGGGACGGAGTGCGCGCGGTCGTCCGGGTCGGCGACCTCGGGGACCAGTGCGTCGGCGTCGTCGGCCAGCCCGAACGGGCTCACCGTCCACCAGCTCTGGCCCGCCGCCAGCGCGTGCGCGCGCACGTCGCCGAGGGACTGGTACGACGCGGCGCCGAGGTCGATCGGCGCCTCGCCACCGCCCGCGGCGGCGGCCCAGCTCGCGCCGAGGAACTCCTCGCTCGTGGCGACCAGGTCGTGGGCCCGGCGGCGGACCCGCTCCGGGTCGAGGACCAGCACGTGGGTCTCGGCCGGCAGCAGGTCGACCAGCAGCTCCATCTCGTCGACCAGCACCGGGGCCAGCGCCTCCATGCCCTCGGCCGCGATGCCGGCCGCGATCTTGTCGGTGAGCTCGACGAGCTGGGGGTGCTGCTCGCCGAGCTCCCACGCGCGGCGCCGGACGTCGTCGGTCAGCAGCAGCTCGCGGCAGGGCGGCGCCCACAGCCGGTCGACCTTCTCGTGGGTTCGCTGGTCGGCGACCGAGAAGCTGCGGATCTCCTCGACGTCGTCGCCCCAGAACTCCACCCGCAGCGGGTGCTCCTCGGTCGGCGGGAACACGTCGACGATGCCGCCGCGGACCGCGAACTCGCCGCGCTTCTCGACCAGGTCGACGCGGGAGTACGCCGCGTCGGCCAGTCGCTGGACGACCTCCTCCATCGGCGCGGTCTGGCCGGGCACCAGCTCGACCGGCGTCAGGTCACCGAGCCCCTTGACCTGCGGCTGCAGCACCGAACGGACCGGGGCGACGACCACCGCGAGCGGCCCGTGGGTCGCGTCCTCCGGGTTGGGGTGGGCCAGCCGCCGCAGCACCGCGAGCCGGCGACCGACCGTGTCGCTGCGCGGGCTGAGCCGCTCGTGGGGGAGCGTCTCCCAGCTCGGGTAGAGCGCCACGGTGTCGGGGTCGAGCAGCGAGCCGAGCTCCTCGACGAGGTCCTCGGCCTCGCGGGCGGTGGCGGTGACCGCCAGCACGGTGCGGTCGGCGCGGACCAGCCCGTCGACCACGAACGGGCGCGCGGCGGCCGGCCCGGTGAGGTCGAGGGCGCGCACCGCACCGCCGCGCGCGTCGGCGATCGCCTCGTCGAGCGTGGGGTCGGCGAGGACGGCGTCAGCGAGCCCGGCGAGGGTGGGGATGTGGGTCACGGGTCACCAATCGGAGGAGGGGACACAGCACGAGAGCCCCCAACCGCGGACGGGTGGGGGTGCTGCCCACGATCCTACGAGCCCGCGCCGACACGGCCGGCCGAGCGGGTCGGTGCTAGGCGTCCTGCTCCTGGGCCTGCTGATGGGCCTGCTCCTGGGCCGCCAGCTCGGCGCGGGAGCGCAGCACGCAGAGCTGGTTCCCCTCGGGGTCGGCGAGGGTGACCCAGCCGCTGCCCGGTCCGTAGATGCCACGGTGGTCGGCGACGACCGTGGCGCCGTACTCGACCAGCCACGCCACCTCGTCGTCACGGTTGCGCTCGCGGGGCCGCACGTCGAAGTGCCAGTTCTTGCCCCGGACCGGCTCCGGGACCTCGATGAACAGCACCTGGTGGCCGCTCTCCGGGTCGCGGATCATGCACTCCTCGTGGCCCGGCAGGTTCGGGTCGCCGTCGATGTCGACGTACCCGAGGACCGGCTTCCACCACTCCGAGAGCTCGTAGGCGTTGGTGCAGTCGATGGTCGTGTGCGAGACGAAGGAAGCCACGGCGCCACCCTCTCTCACGGGCCGCCGGGCCTCAACGGAGTTACGGCCCCGGCCCCCACCTCCCCAAAATCGGGGCAATCGTGTGCGTGGGTGCTGGCGAAGCGGTCGCCCCGTCCTGTAATGCGGATCTGGAGGGGGTCAGCCGGGGCAGTTGGGGGATTGCCCGGACCGATCCCCTCCGCCACGTCGCACCGGTCCGGGGCGGGTCACCAGCCCCAGGCCTCGCGGAGCCGCAGCCCCAGGCTGCGCTCGAGCGACTCGATCTCGGCGGCCAGCGCGGTCCGCACCGTCGCCACGTCCTCGGTGGCGGGTCGCACCGCCTCGCGGTCGATCGGTCGGTAGAGCGCCCGCTGCACCAGCGGCGACCGCTTGACCCGGCCCACGAGCCGGGCGCCGTCGTGCTCCCGGATCCAGTCGGCACCGCGCCGCGCCACGTGCGCGAGCCGCACCGAGCGGGCCTTCGCCGCGGGCAGCCGGGCCTCCCGGTCCTTCTCGGACAGCGGCAGCGGGTCGACGCCGAGGAAGTCGGTGACGGCGTCCAGGAAGCCCTGCGGGTCCTCGGCCAGGTCGTCGAAGAGCGCGACGTGGATCGTTCTCGCGGGGGTAGTGCTGGAGGAACCGGTCGAGCCCGGTGGCGTAACGACCGTGCTCGAGGAGCTCGGGTCGGCTGCGCAGCGCCTCGGCGAAGGTGTCGGGACCGATGCCGTGCTTGCGCATGTAGAGGTACGACGACCACGCGCGCTCGACCGGGTCGCGCAGCGAGACCATGACGCGGACGTTGGGGCCGAGGGTCTCGCGGATCCGGCCGGCCGCCTCGGGGTGGAACAGGTAGTCCTGGCAGACCTCGCCGACGACCTCCTCGCCCCCGGCGTCGCGGAACTGCGCGGCGTACCAGTCGACGCCGCGGTCGTAGTAGCGGTCGAAGTAGTAGAGGTCCTTGGCCGGCGTCAGGTAGACGTCCGGGTGCTTGATCAGCGTCTCGTGCAGCCAGGACGACCCGGCCTTGTCGGGACCGACGTAGAGGAAGTTGGGCAGCCGGTTCACGAGAGCCCCCGCCCGAGCTTGCGGGCGGCGGCCAGCATCCGCTGGGGCTCGATCCCGGGCGCGGCGACTGGCGAGCGGCCAGCCACGCGTGCGGCGCGGCCGGGTAGCGGCACAGCGCCCGGCCCGCGATGCGCAGCGCCACGGCTCCGCTGGCCCCCGGCGATCCGGGCGTAGGCGATCTGCCCGAGGATCCGGGCGTGCCCGCGACGGCGGTCCCGGAAGTCGGGGTGCTTCTCGAGCAGGTACTCCAGCGCGGTCGCGGTGTTGAGCGAGCTGGTCGCGGAACCACGACGGCACGTCCTTGCGGATGTCGACCAGGATCTCCTGGACGGCACCGACCTTGCCCGCCCGGCTGGCGCGGAGCAGCCAGTCGTAGTCCTCGCCGTAGCCGTGCGGCAGCTCCTCGTCGTAGAGACCCGCCTTGTCGAACGCCGACCGCGCGCATCATCAGCGTCGAGCTGTGCAGCTCCTTGACCCGGTTCAGCAGCAGCCGCTCGTGGCTGATCAGGGCCTCGCGGGCCGGCCACTCGACGTTCCTCGCTCGCCCATGAGCAGCCGGATGCCGGTGCCGACGCCAGAGGAGCTCGGGGTCCGACTGCAGCCGCTCGACCTGGAGCCGGACCTTGGTCGGGTACCACAGGTCGTCGTCGTCACAGCTGGCGTACGAAGTCGCCCCGGGACGCCATCAGCCCGCTGTTGCGAGCCCCGCAGAGCCCACCGGTGCGGGTGTTGTTGATCGAGCGGATCTCGCGACCCGGCGCCGACAGGCGGGCCAGCGTCGGGTCGATCTCCTCGCGGTCGTGCACGACGATGATCTCCATCGGCCCGGCGTAGTCCTGGGCGACGATCGCCTCCAGGGTCTCCTTGCAGCAGGGCCGGGCGACCCCGGGTCGGGATGACCACGCTGACCAGGGGCGTGTCCTCCCGGCTCTCGTGCGTCGTGGGTCCGGGTCCGGTCACGGGGTGCTCCTCATGCGTCTCGACGGGTCTCTCGTCGGGCCTCTCGGGGGCGGAGCCCTGGGCGCGACCAGCGGTCCTGGTCGCGCGGGTGGTCGTGGGGTAGCCGTAGGCCCACAGCAGCGGGCAGCGTCAGCGAGGTGACGACGGCCTGGTCGGTGGCGGGCATCTCGGCCGCCCAGCGGTCGTCGCGGCGCAGCTCGAGGGGGCCGGAGCGGAACCGGCCCGGGTTGCCGGAGAGCCCGTGGCTGGGGCCGAGCACCACGCGGCCGTCCTCGACGGCCGGCAGGTCCTCCGCGGTGAGCGGGAGGCCGAGCTCCTCGGTCGGCGGCGACGAGGCTGCGCACCGGGTCGGCCACGAAGTCCTCGTAGCGCAGCCGCGACGTGCGGCACGCCGCCGAGGCCGGCGATCGCCGACATCTCGAGCTGCAGGGCGCTCCACTGGGCGGCGGACCGGTGCGCCGGGATCCGCCACATCTCCTCGCCGCTCGGCCGGTCGGCGTGGGGGCGCTCGACGTGGCGCTGCCAGGACCACGCGACGGCGCGGGGGTCACGGACCACGTTCAGCATCCGCAGGTCGATGCCGGGGGCGCCGGCGAGCGCCAGGCCGAGGGCCGGGCCCTTGGAGGCGTCGACGACGACGCGGCTGCCGGTGACCTCGGCCACCGCGCGGTAGATCCGCGTGTACGCCGTGCGCAGGTCGACCAGCGCGGTCGACGGCCTGCGGCGGGAGCCGAGCATGCCGGGCAGGTGCCGCTGGCGGGCGGCGGCGCGCTGCAGCGCGGTCAGGCGGTCCAGCACGTCCGGGGTCCAGCCCTTGAAGGCGACCTCACCGACCTGGGTCCACACCGGGCAGACCGAGAACCGCTCGCCGCACCCGCAGAGCTCGTCGGCGGGAGCCACGGACCGGGCCAGGTCGACCAGCTCGCCGACGTTCACCCAGCCGTCCGCGACTGCCGAGCACCCGCTCGACCAGCGTGGAACCCGGACCGGCCGAAGCCGCCCAGGTACACGACGGTGACGCCTGACATGTATGTCTCCCCCTAGACCGGCCCCGTGCACGGGAGCACGGATGACAGTGCTGCCGAGAGGAAGACAACCGGGATCCCGCTGCCCCCGGGTGCGGGCGGCCCGAACGTCCCTCATACGGGGTACGGCATCGGGGGTGCTCCAGACCAGTCCCCGAGCGGGTCAGAGCGGCGAGCGGAACCGGCGGGCGAGGCGCTGCGGGCGCAGGGCCATCACGTCGTCCAGCTCCGCCGCCAGCCGGGCCCGGGCGGTGTCCCGGGCCAGGGTCGCCGGCGAGACCTCATCCGGCGAGACCGCCGCCGACAGTGCCCGGTCCAGCTCGAGGTCGAAGGACTCGCCGCGAGCGTGACGTGCCGGACCACGCCGGCGTCGCCGACGTGGGCGGCGAAGCGCTGCTGGTGCCCGTCGACGTGCTCACCGAGGGCCGGGTCGCGCGGCATGCACAGCGGCACGTGACCGGCCTCGCGGGCGTCCATGATCGTGCCCGGTCCGCCGTGGCACACGACGACCGCGGCCTCCCGGAGCAGGGCGACGAGCCGGTCGTGGGCCAGGAACTCCGCACCCTCGGCCACCCGGGGCGCCCGGGTGGTCGACCCGTGCTGGACCAGGAAGCGCACGTCGGGTCGGCGCTCGGCCGCGGCGTCGACCCACTCGACCATGCGCTCGTACGGGTGGTGGTCGGTCCCCGCCAGCGCCACCACGAGGGGCCTCACAGGATCGGCCCCACGAGGTGTGCGTCGGGGTAGAACTCCAGCTGGCTCGGCCACTGGACGATGCGGCGCGTCGTGAACGGCCCGCACAGCCGGCCGGTCATGGTCGGCGTGTCGACCCGGTCGTAGACCTCGATGAACACCGTCGGGATGCGCAGCAGCCAGGCGGTGACGAAGAACGGGACGGCGACGCCGGCCCCCGCGCTGACCAGCAGCGAGGGGCGCTCCCGCCGGAGCAGGCGCAGCGCCAGCAGCCGAGTTGCGCACGAGGTTGGGCACGTTGCGGGTGGTCGGCGAGTACGAGCGCACGACGCGCTCCCCCGCCAGCCGGTCGGCCACGTCGGGGGTGTCGGGACACACCCAGAGCCGGTCCCGGGCCTCCCACCAGCTGCGCAGCGCCACCAGGTGCGCGAGGTGGCCGCCCTGCGTGCTCACCATCATCACCTTGCCGGGCGCACGCTCCTCGCTCGCAACGGCAGGCGCCGGCTGCTGGACGTCGTTCGGGCTGCTCATGGTGGAGCGATCGTCGCGAGGAGTGAGCGGCGGCAGGTGGGCGCGGCCGCGGAATGCCCCATTTTGGGGCCGCCGGACACCCCCTGGTCGGCCCAGCGACCGTCAGGCGCTCCCCAATTTGGAGGACGCACCCGTCGGACGCCGCCGCGGGGCCGTCACGACCGTACGGTCACGCCATGCAGATCGGACGGCGCAGCCTGCTCGGGCTCGGTGCTGCCGCCGTGATCTCGGCCGCCACGGGCTGCAACGCCCCGTCGGACGACCCCGCCGTCACGGGCCCGGTCAGCGCGCCCACGCCGTCGACGCCGCCACCGGCCACCGGCTTCCCGGGCCAGCCGCGCCCGGGCACCATGTACTACGGCGCGTCCGTCCCCTACGGCCGATCGCTGCAGGTGTGGGAGGCCGAGCTGGAGACGACCCTCGCCCTGCACCGCTCCTTCTTCAAGCCGGACGACGACGAGACCACCCAGCTCATCCACCGGTGCAGGCTACGACCTGGCGCACGGCCGGCTCCCGCACGTCTCGTTCAAGCCCACCTGGCCGTGGAGCGCGATCGCGGAAGGCGACCACGACGACTGGCTCGACGAGCTGCTCGACGAGCTCGGCGCCCTGTCGGCGCCCGTCATCTTCACCCTCCACCACGAGCCGGAGAACGACGTCCACCCGGCGGGGCGGCAGCCGTCCGACTTCGTCGCCATGCAGCGCCGCCTGCTCGAGCGGGCCGCGACCTGGGCGCCGGAGCTGATCGTCGCGCCCATCCTGCAGCACTGGACGTTCGACCCGCTGCGCACCGACATCGACCCGACGGTGTGGCTGGTCCCCGAGGCGCCGGTCATGGGACTCGACATCTACAACCCGTGGGTCGCCGACAACGGCAAGGAGTGGCGCTCGCTTCGGCAGCAAGATGGACGAGGTGATGGGCTGGTTCGACGGGACAGCCGCTGCTCATCGGTGAGTACGGCTGCCGCGACGACCCGTCGAACCCCGGCCTCGCCGCCGAGTGGCTCCGGGACGCCGCGGCCTACGGGCTGCAGCACAACTTCGTCTCGATGTCGTACTTCAACTCCGGCGTGCAGGCTCCGGACGGCACCTGGGCGCTCCACGGCGACACCGAGGCGGCGTTCGAGGAGCTGCTGAACTCGGACTGGGTGGCCCGCCCGGCCTGACCTGTCAGCGGGAGGCGTCGACCAGCAGGTAGACGTCGTCGATGCGGCCGTGGAACTGGTCGTCGCCCTCGCTCACCCCGGGGGCCCCCACGCGCAGCGGCGAGTCGTTGGTCACCGAGCCGGTGGTCCCGTGCTTCTCGTCCTCGGAGCCGTCCACCGAGATGGTGATCCCGTCGGCGTCCCGCCGGCAGACCACGCGGTGCCATTGCGAGTCCGAGATCGACACCGTCGACCGGACCACCAGCGGCTCGGCACCCTGCTCGTCGCCGCGCACCACGCAGCTCGGCTCGCCCTCGGCGCTGTCCACCTGCAGCTTCCACTGCCCACCGTCGGTGCCGAACCGGCCCTTCTGCACGATGTTGGACCCCGTCGTGGTCTGGTCGGGCGCGAGCCACACCGTGGCGCCGTACTCGAACGGGAGGCCGGCCGGGTCGAGCGCGGGGTTGTTCAGCACCTCGACCATCGCCCGCGGGCAGCCGCTGGGCTCGGCGCAGAGGGCGGGGAACTCGACGGCGGTTCCCGAGCCGTCGTCCCCCTCGACCTGCTGCACGAGCCCGCCGTTGGCGGTGACCACGCGGCCGAGGTAGCCACCGCCGTTGCTGTCGGGGTACTCCGTCAGCCCGTCCGTGCCCACGGTCCCGTCGTCGAAGGACAGCCACAGGTCCGCGGTCGCCAGGTCGACCACCTCGTCCGGGCCGTCGGACTCCCCCGGAGGGTCGTCTCCCCCGCACCCGCTGAGCGCCGCGACCAGGAGCAGCGCCCCCAGAAAGGGCCAGACAGGCCCCCCCTGGCGCCACCGGACCAGACCTCTGGCTCCTCGCACCGACCCTCCTCGTCCACCCTTGTACCCCGTATTGGGGATGGCTCCCGAGACCGCACGTCGCCGCGCCGTCGTCCCCATAGCGTCGCACCCAGCCGTGGGATGGCGACCGTAATGACCATTTTCCAGAGGATGCGTGGGGAACCCGTGAAGGTGCTCTACATCGCAGGAGTGGGCCGCTCCGGCAGCACCCTGCTGGAGCGCGTGCTCGGGGCGGTGCCGGGGTTCGTCAACGCCGGCGAGGTGAACGCGATCTTCTCCCGCGTGGCCAGCCAGGACCAGCGCTGCGGCTGCGGCGCCACCTTCTCCGCCTGCCCCTTCTGGACGGCCGTCGGCGCCGAGGCGTTCGGCGGCTGGGGCGAGGTCACCCCGCGGATGGCCGAGCTGCAGCCGCGGCTCATCCGGCAGCGGCAGGTGCCGCGCCTGGCCACCGGCGCCCTCGGCGCGGCGTACGCCGCGCGAGCTCGACGAGTACCTCGACGTGCACCACCGCCTCTACCGGGCCGTCTCGGCCGTCTCCGGTGCCGAGGTCGTCGTCGACGCGAGCAAGTCCACGGCCCAGCTGTTCGCGCTGCGCCGCATCGACGGCCTCGACCTGCGCGTCGTCAACCTGGTCCGCGACTCCCGCGGCGTCGCCAACTCCTGGAACAAGTCGGGGATCGTCAAGCCGCAGTCGCAGGACGGCGACCTCATGGGCACCTACGCGCCACACCGGCTGGCGGTGCTCTGGTCGGCCCTCCAGCTCGAGTGCTCCGTGCTGCGCGCCGCCGCCCCGCACTCCGCACGGGTGCGCTACGAGGACCTGGTCGCGCGGCCCCGGCCCACGCTCGAACGCGCGCTCACCGACCTGGGGCTGCCCCCGGTGGAGGGCGCGCTCGCCCACGTCGGCGAGAACAGCGTCGACCTCGGGTCCAGCCACGGCGTGGCCGGCAGCCGGACCCGGTTCACCCACGGCCGCATCGAGCTCCACCTCGACGACGCCTGGCGCTCGACGCTCCCGGCCGGCGCGCGCCGAGTGGTCACCGCCGTCACCCTGCCCCAGCTCGTCGGCTACGGCTACGTCGGCCGCCGGCCCGAGGCGCGGACCGGGACCGCCTGATGGCGCACTGCCGCCAGCCTGCTGCTGGCCCCTCCCGCGCCCGCGGCCCCGCCGGCCCCGCGCTTCCTCAAGCCGGGCTGGCCGCTGGCCGTGCTCTACGTCGGCTTCCCGCTCTGGTGGGCGCTGGGACTGGCCCAGATCATCTTCTTCGCCATGGCGATCGCGATGGTGGTGATCCTGCACAAGCAGAAGGAGTCGCTCCGGGTGCCGCACGGCTTCGCGCTGTGGCTGCTCTTCCTGATCTGGATGTTCGCCGGGCTCCTCATGGTCCGGGCCGTGCGCGCCGGACACCGTCCCCGGCGGCGGGCTCGGCCGGGTCTTCAACTTCGGCGTCTGGGCCGCGCTGGTACCTCGCCATCACGATCGCGATGCTCTACGTCGCGAACACTGCCACGGGAGCTGCCCACCCAGCGGATCGTCCGGCTGCTGGGCTGGATGTTCGTGGTCACCGCCGGCTTCGGCGTGCTGGCCGTGCTGATGCCCACGCTGGAGTTCCCCTCGCTGATGGAGCTGGTGCTCCCGAAGAGCGTGGTGTCGACCAACTTCGTGCGCACGCTGGTCCACCCGTCGCTCTCGTCGTCGAGCGACTTCCTCGGCTACGTCCAGCCACGACCGACCGCGCCGTTCCCCTACTCCAACGCGTGGGGCAACAACATCGCGCTCTACCTGCCGTTCTTCATGCTCGGCGTGCTTCGGCCAAGGGACGCCGGCTGGCGCCGGAAGGTCGGACCGGTCGTGCTGGTCGCGGCGGTCTTCCCGATCATCTTCTCGCTCAACCGGGGCCTGTGGATCTCCCTGGCGCTCGCCGCCGTGTACGCCGCGGTCCGGCTCGCCGTCAACGGCCGGACCCGGGCCCTGCAGGCCCTGGTCGCCGCCCTGCTCGTCGGGGGCATCGTCTTCGTCTCCTCCCCGCTCTACGACACCGTCGTGCTGCGGATCGAGACCCCGCACAGCAACGACCGGCGGGCCGGCACCGCCGAGACCGTCGTCGCCGTGGCCGCGCAGGGGTCGCCGATCGTCGGGTTACGGCACCACCCGCACGATGCAGGGCAGCTTCAGCTCGCTGGCGGGTGGCGAGACCTCGGCCTGCCACCAGTGCGCGGCGCCGCCGCTCGGCACCCAGGGCTTCATGTGGCGGCTGGTGCTCACCACCGGCTTCGTCGGCACGATCCTCTGCCTGGCGTTCTTCGCGGTCTCAGTTCCTGCGACGCGCTCGCGGGCCTGACCCGATCGACGTGACGACGCTGCACGGTGCTGCTCGTCGCCGTGCTCTGCTTCTTCGTCTACGACTCGCTGGGCTCGGCCATGTTCACGGCGATGATCGCGATCGGCCTGATGGCCCGCGCCGACCTCCCGGCCGAGGAGGTGACCGCCTGATGTCCACGACCACCGAACCGTCCGCGTCGTACGCCGTCGAGGTGGCGCGGCTGCTGTGGCCCGAGCCTGGCACGCCGCCGTACCTCGCCCGCGCCCGGCGCCGCGCCGCGGGCGGCGACCGGGACGCCTACGTCTTCCCGAGCGCGCGGCGGCCGCGGCTGCTGGTCCCGGCCGACGTACCCGAGGTCGGCGAGCATGCTGCGCCGGCTCGGGTCGGGCCGCTCGTTCCTCGCCGGCCCGGCGCGCGCCGCCCTCGAGCGCGGCGTCCGGTCCCGGGCGTTCGCGCTCACGCGCTGGCCGATGCTGCGCGTGCCCGGCCGACGGGACGCGACTCCATCGAGACCCACCTCGCCGAGTGCTTCGGCACCGAGGTCCGGGTCGGCGTGCTGCTCGGCACCCGCCGGGTGAACCAGAAGCCCGTGCTCCAGGTCTTCGACCTCGACGGCCGGCTGCGGGGCTACGCGAAGGTCGGGCACAACGCCGCTGACCGCCGAGCTGGTCCGCCGCGAGGCCCGCTCGATCGCCGTCGTCGGCGACCGCCGGCCGCGCTCGTTCCGTGGTCCCGGAGGTGCTGCACCACGGGCAGTGGGCCGGCCTCGAGGTGCTCGTCATGTCGGCGCTCACCACCGACCCGCAGCAGCCGGTGCGTCCCGCCCTCCGCCAGGCCGCGATGCGCGAGGTCACCGGGCTCGCCGGCACGACCGAGGCCGCCCTCGCGGACAGCGGGTTCTGGGCCCGGCTCCGAGGCGAGGCCGCCCGGCTGGCCACCGAGCCGCAGGGCGGCCGCCTGGTCGCCTCGACCGAGGCGCTCGAGGAGGCCCACGGCGGCGACGCGGTGCAGCTCGGTGGGTGGCACGGCGACTGGGGCCACTGGAACATGGGCATCGGCGACGGCGTCCTCAAGGTCTGGGACTGGGAGCGCTTCGACGCCGAGGTGCCGGTCGGGTTCGACGGCCTCCACTTCGCCGCCCAGGCCGTCCGCCCGGGCCAGCGCGAGGAAGCCCGCCAGCAGGAGACGTTCCTCCGCTCGGTCGCCGGCCACCCTTGCATCGCTCGGCGTCCCGATCGACCGGCACGAGCTGACTCTGCGGCTCTACCTGCTGGAGATCGCGGCGCGGTACGTCGACGCGCTGACCCACGGCGCGACGCCCGCGCTGACCCGCCGTACCGACTGGGTGCTCGGCGCTCCTGGAGCAGCACCTCGAGAACACCCACCACGCCCTCGTGGAAGGAAGATCATGAGCGTTCGCGCAGCCATGCCGCACCCGGTCAAGACGATGGGGCGCGCCGTCTCCGTACGCGTCGGCACCGCCACCGCCGGCCGCCGGCAGCTGCCGTCGTTCATCCTCGTCGGCGCGCAGCGGGCCGGGACCACCTCGCTGTTCCGCGCACTGATGTCCCACCCGCTGATCCACTCGGCCAACTACCACAAGGGCGTCAACTACTTCGACGTCAACTACCACCGCGACTTCGCGTGGTACCAGGGCCACTTCCCGACCACCGCCGGCCTGCGCCGCCAGCCGAGCAGCGTCCCGGGCGAGCCGATCACCTTCGAGGCGAGCGGCTACTACATGTTCCACCCCTGCGCCCCGGCGCGGATCGCCGAGCACCTGCCCGACGTGAAGATCCTGGCCATGCTCCGCGACCCCGTGGAGCGCGCGTTCTCGGCGTACAAGCACGAGCTGGCGCGCGGGTTCGAGACCGAGTCGTTCGAGCGGGCCCTCGACCTCGAGGACGAGCGGCTCGCGGGCCAGGCCGAGCGGATGCTCGCCGACGCGAGCTACCAGAGCGCTCGCCCACCGGCACCAGGCCTACGTGCGCCGCGGTCAGTACGCCGAGCAGCTGGAGCGCCTGCGCGACCACTTCCCGGCCGAGCAGATCCACGTGATCGAGAGCGAGTCGTTCTTCGAGCAGCCCGAGTCGACGTACGCCGGCGTGCTGGACTTCCTCGACCTGCCCCCGGCGATGCCCGACCGCTTCGACCGCTGGAACGGCCGGCCCAGCTCCCCGATGACGCCCGAGACGCGCGCCCGCCTCGCGCGAGCACTTCCGCAGCCACGACCGCGCTCTGGCCGAGCTGCTTGGGACGGGAGCCCGCATGGCTGCCTGTGACGACACCGCCGGGGCTGCCGCTCTGGTCCGACTACACGCGTTTCGTCCGCCGGCACGCGTTGCTGATCGCCGGGTTCATGCTGGCCGGGATCCTGATCGGCTTCGTCTGGTCGCTGCAGCAACCGTCCACCTACTCCGCGACCGCCTCGATCGCGCTGACGCCGGTGCCCAAGTACGTCGCGCCGTCGACCACCGACCTGGTCGCACCCGAGGTGACCATCGACACCGACGCCCAGCTGCTCCAGAGCCCCGAGGTGCTGGGCGCCGTCGGGTGACGCGCTCGGGGTCGACCAGGAGGTCGCGAGCGAACGCATCTCGGTGACCGCGTCCGCCAACAGCCACGTCCTGCACGTGACCGTCACGGGCGCCTCTCCGCAGCGCGCGGCCGCCGCGGCGAACGCCGCCGTCGCTGCCCTCGCCGACAAGCGCGGCGAGGTGCTGGGCTCCCTGCAGCAGTCGCAGCTGAGCATGCTCCGGCTCCTCATCTCCACGCAGGAGCGCGAGCTCGCCAAGGACCAGGCGGCGCGCGTGATCCTGCCCTTCAGCGACGACCTGTTCGCTCCAGATCCAGCGAGCTCCGCACCGAGCTCGACGAGCTCGAGGAGGCGGCGGCCCAGCCGACCCGCGTGGTCGCCCCGGCGACGCCGCCCGTCAAGCCCGACTACGCGAACACCGAGGTCCCGATCGTCTCGGGGATGATGCTCGGCTTCCTCGCCGCCTGCACGGTGGGCGCCGTGCTCGACCGGCTGCCGCCAGCTCACCGGCGCCGCGGCGTTCGCCCACCGGCTCTCCCACACGCCCTTCCGCCCCCTCACGTTGCCCACCAACACCCACGAGGACCGTCATGTCGTCTGACCAGCACCGCCGCCCGCCCGCCCGTCTCGCTGTCGCGGGCGGTCCGCCACCACCTGCCGGTCGTCCTGGTGTTCCTCGTCCTGGGGGCGCTCGCGGGTTACCTCTACGCCGGGTCGGTGAAGCCGGCCTACACCAGCACCGCCCGGGTGCTGGTCAACCCGTCGGTCGGCAACCCGTTCGTCCCGACGCCGTCCTCGGTGCGCCAGGACGAGCTGACCAGCCTCGAGACCGAGGCCCAGGTGGCCCGCTCCGACGAGGTGCTCGGCGCGGTGCACACGCAGTACCCCGAGGTCTCCACCGTGACCATGCGGCGCAACGTCGGGGTCCTGGTCCGTCCGCCGAACACGCAGATCCTGGAGATCACCTTCACCGCGGCCAACCCCGAGACCGCCCAGACGATCACCAACGCCGTGGCCGCGCATACCTCGCCAACCGCGCCCAGCGGTTCACCGACCTGAACAACGCCCGCATCACGCGCGTCGAGACCCGCACCACGGAGGTCACCGTGGAGCTGAAGGAGCACACGAAGGCGGCCAAGGACGACACCAAGTCGGCCGGCGAGCGACTCTTCGAGCAGGAGATGGCCGACGCGCTCCGCAACGAGCTGGTCAGCCTGCGGGCCCAGCGCACCGCGCTGGAGAACAGCGAGTCGCCGTCCGGCTCGGTCATCGCCCCGGCCGTGGAGCGGGAAGAGCTCGGCCGGCCTCACCGCGACCGTGCTGCCCTTCGGCTTCGCGCTGGTCGGCCTGGCCCTCGGCTGCGCGGTCGCGCTCGCTCCTCGAGCGGACCCGTGGCGTGGTCCGGTCCGGGAACGACGTCGAGGCGCTCGGCGTCCCCGTGGTGGCCTCGGTCCCGAAGAGCCACTGGCGCGACCGCATGCGCCGGCGTGGCGACGCGGCCGCGATCGACACCACGATCCGGCGCGTCCGCGCGAGCCTGCTCGACCTCGAGCCCAGGCCGGACGTGGTCGCGATCGCTCCCGTGGGCTCCGGCCGGTCCGACGGACCGGTCTCCGAGGCGGTGGCAGAGTCCTTCGCCAGGGCCGGCCACCGCGTCGTGCTGGTGCGGACCGACCGGTCGGCGACCACGGGCGGCATCGGCGTGGACGACAAGGGACTGGCCCAGGCCCTCCTCCACGAGCGGCTCAACGTCGTCGAGCTGCTCCAGCCCAGCGTCGAGCCGCTGCTGTCGCTGCTCAACGACGGCGGCTTCGACGACCAGAGCCGCGAACTGCTCGTCGCCGACCGGATCCGCAGCGTCCTGGCCCCGCTGGTCGCCGAGGGGCACCTCGTGATCATCCAGTCCCCCGGCGTCGACTGCGCCGAGGGTGAGGCGTTCCTCGGTGCTGCCGACCTGAGCCTGGTCGTCGTGCGGGCCGGCAAGACCCGTCCGCGCGCCGTCGAGCACGTCGCCCGTCTGGTCCGCAGCAAGGGTCTGCCGCTGACCGCGCTGGTGATGGGCCCCTACGGTCCGACCCGCCGCGACCGGGTCGGCGCCCGCCGACCACCGCGACACGGGCGCCGAGCAGGCCGTGCCGACCAAGTCCGAGCGCAGCACCCGGGCCCGCCAGTGACCCAGGCGGCCGAGGTCGGTTCCGAGCACCGGGGTCAGCTGGAGAAGCTGGCCCGGCGCGGGACCGCCAGCGTCGTCGGGGCCGGCTTCAGCGCGATCTTCGGCGATCCTGCTGGTCGTCGTCGTCACCAACGGGTTCACGCCGACGCTCGCCGGCACCCTGTTCGCCGCCACCTCGGCGTTCCTGATCCTGGAGTCGGTCGCCCTGCTGGGGACCGACACCGGGCTCGTCCGGTGGATGCCCGCCCAGATCGCCTCGGGCCGCCCGCACGACCTGCCCCGCACGTTGGTCGTGGCGATCCTCCCCGTCGTGACGTTCGCGATCGCGATCGGCGTCGGGCTCTACGTCGCGGCGCCGTCCGTGTCGCGGCCACCTCGTCGGCCACGAGGCCGCGGACGACATGGCGACCATGCTGCGCGTCGTCGCGGTGATCATGCCGGTCGCAGCGCTGTACGACCTGCTCATCGCGGCCACTCGAGGAGCGGGCTCGATGACGCCCGACCGTGGTCGTGGACAACATCGGCCGGCTCGGGCTGCAGGCCGTGGCCGTCCTCGTCGTCCAGCTCGCCGGCGGCGGACCGCTGGCGCTGGCGCTCGCGTGGTCGCTGCCCTACGTCGCGGGGCTGGCCGCCGTGACCGTGTGGCTGCGCAGGCAGGTCGTGGCCCGCATGCGGTCGGCGGAGCGGACCGTGACCGACTGGCTCACCGTCGCCCGCGAGTTCTGGAGCTTCACGGCGCCGCGGGCCATCGCGCGGGTCACCCAGACCGCCCTGAAGCGGTCCGACATCGTGCTGGTCGCGGCCCTGGCCTCCCCGGCCGAGGCCGCGATCTACACCGCCGCGACCCGGTTCATCGTGCTCGGCCAGCTGTTCGTGCAGTCGGTCCAGCAGGCGCTGTCGCCTCAGATCGCCGCTCTCTTCGCCCGGGGCGAGACCCGCGCCGCCAACTCGGTCTACCGGGCCGCGACGCTCTGGAGCATGATCGCGTCCTGGCCGCTGTACCTCGTGCTGGCCGGCTTCGCGCCCACCCTGATGGGCATCTTCGGCGAGCAGTACGACGTCGCGACCGACGTGGTCCTCATCCTCGTCGCTCACCATGCTGCTGGCGACGGCGTGCGGACCGGTCGACTCGGTGCTGCTGATGGCCGGCCACAGCTGGCTGAGCCTGCGCAACAGCGTGGTGGCGCTCGCGGTCAACGTCGGGCTCAACTTCATGCTGATCCCGCTCTACGGCATCCGCGGCGCGGCGATCTCGTGGTCGGTGGCCATCGTGGTGCGCAACCTCCAGCCCCTGTTCCAGGTCCGGCGACACCTCTCCATGTGGCCGCTGTCCAGGATCCACGGCACGGTCGCGCTCGGGGCCGTCGTCTGCTTCGGCGGCGTGGACCTCCTGGCCGCGGTGACCGACTTCCCCCGGACCGTCGACCTGGCCATGCTCGCGGTGAGCTCGCTGGTCTACCTCTACGGCGTGTGGACGTGGCGGGGCCCGCTCGGGCTCGGCGCGTTCCGTGCGGCACTCCGGCGCCGCGGTGGGTCGCGGCAGGCGCAGCTCGCCGAGGTGTGACCTGATTCACGGGTTTCCCCAACCTGGGAGATGACGTCGGGACCGGCCGTAGCGCCTCATGGGGTATGGCGAAGACGGCAAGGGATCCCAGGCTGCGCAGGCGCGCTCTGATCGGCACCGCCGCGGCCGCGGTCCCGATCACGGCGGCGATCCGCTACTCCGACACGGCCTCGGCCAACGACCTCGTGGGCGCGTGGGGGACGCCGTTCGACATGGGCGGTGTCGCCATCCACGCGACGCTGATGCACACCGACGAGGTGCTGTTCTTCCAGTACGTCGAGGGGCAGGCCGGCGTCGACCGCACGTCGTACGTGGCGACCTGGAACTGGAAGACCGGGCAGCTGCGCCCGGCGAACTTCACCGACCCGCGCGACATGTTCTGCGCGGCCCACAACGTGCTGCCGGACGGCCGGGTCTTCATCGCCGGCGGCCACGACCCCAACACCGGCAAGAAGCAGGACGCGATCGGCGTGGTCGAGTGCGACGTCTTCGACCCGGTCAGCCGCACGTGGACGCGCGTCGCCCCGATGAAGCAGAAGCGGTGGTACCCCACCAGCGTCGGTCTGGAGAACGGCCGGGTGCTGATCTTCGGCGGCACCTCCAGCCCGGGCGTGAGCTCCACCACGGTGGAGGAGTACGACCCCGCGACCAACACGATGCGCACGCTGCCGTCGACCGCCAACAAGAGCGTGGGCCAGTACCCCCGACTGTTCCTGCTGGCCAACGGCAAGGTGCTCAACGGCGGGCCGGCCGCGACCTCGACCCTGTTCGACCCGGCCACCAACCGCTGGGCCAACGTCGCCGGGATGATCTCGGGCAAGCGCTCGCACGGCGCCGTCGCGCTGCTCCCGGGGGCCATGCAGATCGTCACTGCCGGCGGCGGGGCGCCGGTGCGCACGGCGGAGCTGCTCGACATGTCGCAGGCCACCCCCCGGTGGCGCTCGACCGGCTCGATGACCTACGCCCGCATGCTGTCCGAGCCGGTGGTGCTCCCCGACGGCAAGGTCTTCGTGATCGGGGGCGGCGCGGCCTTCAAGTACACGCGCCCGGTGAAGATCCCCGAGATGTACGACCCCGCCACCGGGACGTGGACCGCGATGGCGGCGCACCAGGCCAGCCGGATGTACCACGCGACCGCGCTGCTGCTGCCGGACGGTCGGGTGCTCAGTGCCGGCCAGGACAACGGCTCCCTGGCCCGGTACGGCGAGATCTACTCGCCGCCGTACCTCTTCAAGGGCGCCCGCCCGGTCATCTCCAGCAGCCCGACCACGGCCACCCGCGGTGGGCAGCTGGTCTTCAGCAGTGCCGACGCCGCCAGCCTCACCCGCGTGGTGCTGATCCGCCCCGGCTCCACCACCCACGAGATCGACACCAACCAGAGGTCTGTCCCACTGACGTTCACGGTCTCGGGGAGCGACGTCACCGCCCAGGTGCCGAGCACGCCCGCAGCGTTGCTGCCGCCGGGCTACTACATGCTCTTCGCCGTCAACAGTGCCGGGGTGCCGTCCGTGGCGCCCTGGATCAAGATCGTCTGAGGAGACCGCCCGTGACCACTCGCCGACAGACCCTGGCCGGGCTCGTGGCCGCGGCCACGACCCTCACCGCCGGGCTGGCGGTCGCGATGTCGCCGCCCGCCGCGGCGGCGCCGACCGACGTCGTGATCAACGAGATGATGTTCCACGCCCTCTCGGACCTCGACGGCGACGACTACCTCGAGCTGTACAACCGCGGGCACCACCCCGGTCGACCTCTCCGGCTGGACCTTCAGCGGCATCACGCTGGCCCTGCCCGGCGGGACCACCATCGGCGCCGGCGGCTTCCTGGTCGTGGCCAAGGACGCCGTGCAGTTCCAGGCGACGTACGGCTTCGCGCCGGCGGCCGTCTACGGCGGCAACCTGTCCAACTCCGGCGAGACGATCGCCCTCAAGGACGCCACCGCCGCCACCATCGACACCGTCGCGTACCTCGACGTGGACCCGTGGCCGGTGACGCCCGACGGCGGCGGCCCGTCCCTGGAGCTGGTCGACGCGACCCTCGACAACAACGACCCGCTGAACTGGGCGGCCGCCACCAACGGACCGGGCCGCACCCCGGGCGCCGCCGAACTCGGTCCGCCGGGTCGGCCTCGGCCCGCGGGTGACCAACGTCGCCGTCACGCCGGCCACCCCGGTGGCCAACCAGCCGGTCACGGTCAGCGCCACCGTCACCGGGCAGACCTCGGTGAACCTGCGCTACCGGATCGACTTCGCCGCCGAGCAGACCGTGCCGATGACGAGCACCGGGCCCGACACCTTCAGCGCGAACATCCCCGGCGCGGCGCCGGGCACCTGATCCGCTACCGGGTCCAGGCGATCAACGCGGCCGCCACGACCTGGGTCCCCCGCGTCGACGACACCATCGTCTACCGGGGTGTCGTCGTGCCGAACGGGATCACCAGCCCCATCCCGGTCGTCGAGTGGTTCATCGCCGACGCCGACTACAACCTCATGGTGGCCAACCCCGAGCAGGAGATCATCCGCTTCGGCGCGATCGCCTACAACGGCCAGGTCATCGACAACGTCGAGATGAACATCAAGGGCCACGCCTCGCGGCAGAACCCCAAGGTGAGCTGGAAGTTCCACACGCCGCAGGGCCACGACCTCGTCGATGCCGGGGCTGCTCATCGACCCGGTCGACGAGTTCGACCTGCAGGCGGACTGGGCCGACAAGTCCCACGGACGCGCCATCGTGTCCTGGGACGCCTACGAGCGCGCCGGCACCGTGCCGGATCACCAGATGTTCCCGGTGCGCACCCAGCGCAACGGCGCCTTCCAGGCGCTCTACAACCTCCAGGACACCTACGACGGCACCTGGCGTGATCGCTGGGGGTACGACGACGACCAGTTCTTCGAGGCCGAGACCAGCGCCTTCTCGACCCGGCCGGTGAACGTGCAGTTCTCCAAGAAGTCGCCGGACACGACCGACTTCGCGCCCATCTCCGCGTTCGTCAGCGGCGTGCGGCTCTCCGGCAACGCCCGGCGTGACTGCCTGCTGGCCAACGCCGATCTCCCGCAGATGATCAACTACGCCGCGGTCACCGCGATCGTCGAGCACGTCGACTCGTCGTCGAAGAACTTCTACCTGTCCCAGGAGCCGACGACGGGTCGGTGGTCGATCCTGCCCTGGGACCTCGACCACACGCTGGGCAGCGGGTGCTGCCAGGTGAACAGCACGTTCGTCACCCCGGCCGAGCCGGGTGACAACACCAGCGTCCTCATGCAGGCGCTGCTCGCGGTGCCGCAGTGGCGCGACATGTACTTCCGCCGGCTGCGCACGCTGGTCAACGACCTGCTGGCCACCGGACGGATGGAGGGCGTCTACGACGCCGCGCTCGGCGCCGCGCAGTCGACCGCGGCCCTCGACTTCGCCGCCTGGCCCTACCCCAACAGCCCGAACTACGCCCAGCAGCGCACCCGGCTGTTCAGCGACATCCAGTCGCGACGGACCGTGTTCGCGAGCGACGCGCGGGTGCCCGGCAACCAGCCGGCCGCGCCGACCATCGTGATCGACGAGATCCAGCACTCCCCGACCGGAGGCGCCGGCGCGCAGTTCCTCGAGGTCTACAACCCCAACGCCCAGGCGATCGACCTGTCCGGGTGGACGATCTCCGGCGCGGTCAGCCTGACCGTGCAGCCGGGCACCGTGATCCCGGCCGGGGGGACGATGACGCTCGTCGCCAACGACCCCACGTTCCGCGTCGACGTACGCCTCGACGGTGTTCGTGGGCGACCGGTTCACCGGCACCCTGCCGGCGACCGGCACGCTCACCCTCGGCCGGCCGGACGGGTCCACCGCCGACCAGGTGACCTACGGCGGCGCCGGGTGGCCGGTACCGACGAGCGGACAGTCGCTCGAGCTGCAGGACCTCGCGGGCGACAACGACAACGGCGCCAACTGGGCCCTCTCGGCGGGCTCCGGCACCCCCGGTTCCACCGGCGGGCCCGTGGTCACGGTGCCGGGCGCACCCACGATCGGCACCGCCAGCCCGGGCAACGCCACCGCCACGGTGCGGTGGACCGCCCCCGGCGACAACGGCGGCTCGACTGTGACCGGCTACTCGGTCCGGGTGCTCAACAACGCCGAGCAGCAGGTCGGCGCGCTGCAGCCCTCGGCCGCCGGCACCACGAGCCTGGTGGTCACCGGGCTGACGAACGGCACGGCGTACCACTTCCAGGTCGCCGCGACCAACAGCGCCGGGATCGGTGCGTTCTCGGCGTCGTCGAACACCGTGACACCGACCGCGGGGGCCACGGTGCCGGGTCCGCCCGTCATCGGGGCGCCGACGCAGGGGGCGGTGGGTGGGGAGCTGACCGCGATCGCCCGCTGGACGCCGCCGACCAGTACCGGCGGTTCGGCCATCACCGGGTACGTCGTCACCGCCCTGCGGATGAGCTCGGCGGCCGCGGACGCGACCGTGCTGTCGCGGACGGACTCCCGGGTCCTCGGGCCGGGCGTGCGACAGCGTGAGTTCACGCTGGTCGCCGGCAACTACCGCTTCGAGGTGGTGGCGATCAACGCGGTCGGCACCGGCCCGGCCTCGGCCCGGTCGGCCAACGTGGTGCCCCGCTAGAGCACCGCCCGCAGACGCCGCGTGGCCGCCGGCTGGAGCCGGCGGCCACGGACGGTCCACCCAGGTCGTGGGTGGGACGGGTTCGATCAGGTGGTACGCGGCGCGGCGCTGCGCGGGTCGGCCAAGGTCCGCTGGAAGGCGGTCAGCCGCTCACCGGTCAGGACGTTGCCCTTCCCGCCGTTGGAGTTCCACATGCATCCGAACCACACGTTCGGGGTGCTCATCAGCGCCTCACCGGCCGCCGCGATCGTGGTGGAGCTGTAGCCGTTGTACTCGCCCACCCCGAGGGGGAGGTCGACGCCACGCGACTGGAGGAACGACGCCATCTTCGGCACGCGGTCCGCGGGCTTGTTCTTGCCCGGGGACGTCATCGTGCCCGACTCGTAGGTGTCGATCCCGAACCAGTCCCAGAGGTGCAGGAGGTCGTCGGGTGCGAACGACGCGAACGTCGAGAGCTTGTTGTCGAGCAGCCACCCGTTGAGCAGCGGCCCCACCTTGAGCTCGCCGCGCTTGAAGATCGGGACCAGCTGCCTGCTGGCCGTGGCGTACTGGGCTCCGGTCATGTCGCCGTAGGGCTCGTGCCAGAAGGTCACCGCGGTCGGCAGGCCGTAGGACGCCAGCCGGGTGGCCGCCTGCTCCGCCACGGCGTTGAACCGGCCGCTGGCGGCGCCTGCAGGGTCACCACCGGTCTTGTAGGAGATCACCGGGAGCATCCCGGCGTTGTGCGCCTGCTCGACCAGCTTGAGCTGGCTGGTGGCGCCGGCGCCCAGGTCCGCGAAGATGCGGCGGGCGGCCAGGCCCACACCGACCTCCGACACGCGCTTGTCCCAGTCGCCCGACGGCGAGCTCATGCCGATGATCGAGGCGCCCGCGGTGGCCAGGTGCGGGGCGCCGTAGACCTCGTAACTCACGCTGTCGCGGAACCGCGCGTTGTGGACGACGCGGCCGTCGGGCCACACCGCCATGACCGTGATCCTCCCGACACCCGCGTTCTTGGCGGTGGCGCGGAAGACGTGCAGGTTCTTCGACCTCGCGATCCGCTTCCAGACGTGCCCGTTGGTGTCGCGGATGCGGAGCTTGCGCCCCGCGACGAAGCTCTCGTGGACCCGCAGCGTCATGCGCTGGCCCGAGCGGTAGGTCCTGCTGTCGAGGTGGACGATGATCTTCCTGCCGGTGCTCGCACCGGCCGACGGGAGCAGACCGGGTCCGCTCACGAGGCCGGCAGAGGCGATTCCTGCAGTGCCTGCTGCACCGCCGACCAGGCGCAGGGCATTTCGACGACTTACTTCCATGGGGATCCAATTGCCTTTCTGAGGGGGTCTAACCCTCAGAACCACCACGGAATCGTCGGTTTTTCGTGGATTGGTGACTCTTTGCCCCAGATCCGTCCAGAGCGACTTGGCGTCGGTCTAGGCGGTCCTGACACAGCGGGGATCCGCGAGGGTCTTCTGGAACGCGGCAAGACGGTCGCCGCTGAGCGTCAACCCCTTGCCTCCCGTGGCGTTCCACATGCAACCGAACCAGACGTTGGGGGTGCTGAGCAACATTTCGCCAGCCGCCGAGATGGTCGTGTCGCTGTATCCGTTGTACTCGCCTACCCCCATGGGTATCGACGCTCCGCGCGATTTGAGGAACGCCGCCATGGCCGGGATGCGGTCGGCCGGCTTGGTCTTCCCGGGGCTCTCGAGGGTCCCGGACTCGTAGGTGTCGATCCCGAACCAGTCCCAGATCTGGAACATCTCGGCGGGTGCGTAGGAGCCGAACGTGGCCAGCTGGTTGTCCAGCAGCCAGCCGTTGAGGATCGGCCCGACCCTGAGCTTCCCGCGCTTGAAGATCGGCAGCAGCTGCTTGCTCGCGGTGACGTACTCCGCGGCCGTCATGTCGCCGTGCGGCTCGTGCCAGAAGGTCACCGCGGTCGGGAGGCCGTACGACGCCAGGCGGGTGGCCGCCTGCTCGGCCACGGCGTTGTACTTGCCGCTGACGGCGCCCGCGACGTCACCGCCGACCTTGTAGGAGATCACCGGGAGCATGCCGGCCGCGTGCGCCTGCTCCACCAGCTTGATCTGGCTCGTGGCGCCGGAGGCGAGGTCGGCGAAGATCCGCCGCGCCGCCACACCGGGCCCGACCTCGGCCAGGCGGGCGTCCCACACGGTGGCGGGCGAGCTCATGCCGATCCGCGCGGTCCGGCCGGTCGGGTTGGGGGTCGGCGTCGGGGTCGGCGTCGGGGTCGGCGTGGGGGTCGGGCCCGAGGTGGGCCCGGACGTGGAGCCCGACGTGGGGCTGGCCGTCGGGGACGGCGACGGCTGGTGGCCCGGCCTGGTCTTGCGCCCGGGGTTCTGCCAGGCACTGCGACGGCCGTGGTGCAGCCGCGGCACCACGGTCGTGGCCGAGGCCGCGCCACCGGTGACCATCACCACGGTGGTGGCGGCCAGGATGCCGCGGCGGCCGAGCCTGGCGGGCTCGAGGGGGACGTCGCCCAGGATGGGCTTGGTGTCGAGTCGGTGCTTGGGGTCGTACACGGGGGAACCTCCGTCGGGGGCCGGGTGGAGCAGTGACACGCGGCCGGCCCGCGCTGGGGGATGCGGGTCCGGTCGCTCTCCCCCGAGTGGAGAGGAGGTCTCAGGATGTCGAGGCGGGAGGCGTCCGGCAGGAGAACAGAGAAGAATGGCTCAGCAGCGCCATTTCTCGGCAACAACGGCACATCGGCCCGGTCGTCGCCCTACAATCGCGGCGTAGCGATGTCACATCAGTCACTCGAGCACCTCGGGCCACACGGGCCCCGCCGCCGAGCCTGTCGCCGGCCCGACGGAGAGGTCCCGGACACGACCAGACCGGCCCCCTCGAGAGATCTCTCGAGCGGGCCGGTCTGGTCAGGCTGTGCGGCCGGTCAGGCCACCGTCACGCTCCTGGTGACGGTGGTCGTGCGGCCCCAGTTGTCGGTCACGATCAGGGTGATCGTGTAGGTCCCGGCCGGCCACGTAGAGGTGCGCCGCGGGCGAGGCCCCGGTGGAGACGGCGCGTGCCGTCACCCCAGTTCCACGAGTAGCCGCGGATGCCGCCGTCGTTGTCGACGGTCCCGGTGCTGCTCACCGCACACGACCGGCCGGTGCAGACCGGCTGCGGGAACGTGACCGCGGGCGGCTGGTTCCCGGCCGGCTCGGCCAGCGTGGTGACGTTCATGGTCACCGGCGCGCTGAGTCCGGCCCCACTTGTCCTGCACCCGCAGGGTCACCGTGTAGGTGCCGGCCACGTTGAACACGTGCGACTGGCTGGCCGAGGTGCCCGTGGTGTCGGGCGTCCCGTCACCCCACGACCACACGTAGTTGCGGATGCCGTCACCGGTCGCGGTGTCGGGGTCACTGCTCCCCGTGGCGCTCATCGCGCAGGTGGTGAAGGTCGTGCACGTCCCGGACGCGATGACCGCGGTCGGCGCGTTGTTGCTCGCCGGCTCGGTGATCGTCACGTCGTGGCTGACCGTGGCGAACTTGCCCCAGACGTCGGTCGCGGTGAGCGTGACCGTGTAGGTGCCCGGCGATGCTGTAGGTCCGCGACGGGTTCGCCGAGGTGCTCGTCGCCGGTGTCGCCGAAGGTCCACGCGTACCTGATCGCGTCACCCTGGTTGTCGACCGTGCCTGCGCTGTTGAACGTGCAGGTCGTGAACGACGCGCAGCTCGAGGTGAACTGCGGCACCGGCGCGGTGTTGCCGGCCGGCTCGACCAGGTTCACGCTGCGGGTGGTCGAGGCGAACTTGCCCCAGCCGTCCGTGGTCGTGAGCGTGATCGTGTAGGCACCCGGAGCGGCGTAGGTGTGCGCCGCCGGCGAGGCGCCCGTGCTGACCGCCGTGCCGTCGCCCCAGTTCCACGAGTAGGCGATCGTGTCACCGGTGTTCGGGTCGGCGGTGCCCGCGCTGCTCACCGAGCAGGTCAGGCCCTGGCAGCTCTGGGTGAAGGTCGGCACGGGGGCGCTGTTGCCCGCCGGCTCGACGATCGTCACCGACTGCGGCGCCGAGGTGACCGAGACCTGCCACTCGTCCTTGACCGTCAGCGTCACCTGGAACGGCGTGCCTGCCGGGCTGGGCGCGTGAAGGTCCGCGTGGGCAGCGGACCGCTGCCGTTGGTCGTGGTGCCCGACGACGTCCCGAAGTTCCACGTGTACGTCAGCGAGGCCGCGTTCTCGTCGGTGGAGGCCCGACCGTCGAACGTGCACACGTTCTGGTTGCAGGAGTAGGTGAAGCTCGGGACCGGCGGGTTGTTCGCCGGCTGCGTCACCACGATGTCGGTCGAGATGCGCTCCGACGCCGATCTGGTTGTGCACGTCGACCGGCCGCACCCGCACGGTGTAGGTCCCGGCCGGGATGACCGGCGTCGTGTAGGAGTAGTTCGACCCGACGCTGCCGGGGCTGTTGAGGAACGCCGTCCGGTAGCTCGCCGTGGTGCTGGTGAACGTGCCGGTCGAGCTCATCCACTGCCCGGCCGCGTTGACCACACCGACCTGGACGCTGGCGATGCTGGCGTACTGGTCGGGGGCGTCCTCGGCGCGGCCGGTGACGACGATCTTGCCGTCGGTGAAGCTGGCACCGGTCTGCGGCTGGCCGAGCGTGTCGCTCAGCGCGGGCGGTCCGTCACCGGGGTACGATCGCCGTAGGTGGCCGTGGCCGGGCTCGGCGTCCTGCTGGCCGCGCGGTGTCGTACGCCGTCGCGGTGAAGCGCCAGTTGCCTCCGCGTGGGCAGGGTGATCGTCGGCAGCGACCAGGTCGTCGCTCGTGCCGTTCGGCGTGCCGAGCGTGGCCTCCCGGTACGGCCACCGTCGACGCCATGGTGCCGTTGGCCTGCAGGTAGCGACCGGTGTCGCGGTCCTGCAGCGAGACCCGCACGTTGGTCACGCCGATGTCGTCGGTGGCCGTGCCCGCGAGGTTGACCGTCAGCGACCCGTCCGTCGGCGCCGTGAACGCCATCGTGGTGTCCGGCGGGAGGTCCCCGGCGTAGTTGGCGTTGATGGTCAGCCGGCCCTGGTTGGTCGACGACGTGGTGAGGTCCTCGTCGTCGGTGGCCCGCACGGTGAAGCTGTAGGTGCCCGGCGACAGGTTGAACGGCGTGGTCCAGGTCCAGTTGTAGTTGGCCCCGCTGATGTCGACCGGCGAGATCCGGCAGTTGCCGGCCTGGATCCCGGCGCCCCAGGTGCAGTCGTTGCCGAGGTTCTCGCCGGTCGAGCTGTTGCGCAGCGAGATCTCGACGTTCTTCAGGCCCGCGTCGTCGGAGGCGGTGCCGGCGAAGGTGATCCGGCCGCCCGGGTCGACGGTCACGGCCGGGACCGTGAACGGCGGGGTCATCGCGACCGGCTGCGTCGATCGGCGACGGTCGGGGCCACGGCCGTGGAGTCGACGGTCCAGTCGCGGGTCGCGCTGCGGAGGTCGGCCTGGCCGGTCGTGTCGATCGCCGTCGCGCTGCCGCGCCAGACGCCCTCGTGCGGGAGGGTCACCTCGTAGGACCAGGTGGCGTTGGTGGCCCCGACCACGTCGGGCTGGCCGCGGAAGGTGTTGTAGATGTCGTCCACGGTGCCGTCGTTCTGCAGGTAGCGGCCCTGCTCGTCGCGGAACCAGTAGGTCAGCGAGTTGACGCCCTTGTCGTCGATCGCGGTGCCGGTCACCGTGAACGTCGTCGAGGTCTGGACGCCGCTGGGACCGGAGATGCTGGTCGTCGGCGTCTGGTCGTCGGTGCTGAACGACTCGAACTTCTTGGTCGCCGGCGTCGAGTCGGCGGTGCCGCCGGTCGCCGCCGTGAAGGCGGTGGCCGTCACGATCATGTTGCGGTTGACCGTGATGCGTGGCCGGGATCGACCAGCCCCGCGTCGTGCCGGAGCCGGACAGCGTGGCGTTCAGCGTGTTCTGGGTGTTGCCGAACGTCGTGAACGCGGTGCCGTCGTCCTGGAGGTACTGGCCGGAGTCGCGGTCCTGGATCGAGACCTGGACCCGCCCGACCGTGCCGGTGGTGACCGTCGCGGTGCCCGATGAACGTGTACGGCGCGTTGTTGGCGACCACGCGGCCCTCGATCGGGCGTGTCGATCACGGTGTCGGGCCTCGCGGCCGGGAACGTCTCGGTGTTGAAGTCGTAGAACGCGACCCGGCCGGTGCGGACACCGCCCTGGAACATGCCGTCACCGCCGATGAACAGGCCGCGCGAGGTGGCCTCCATGGCCTTGTTGCCCTCGAAGGAGTTGGAGCCGCCGGTCGGGTTCCACTCCAGCGCCCGTGCCGGTGGTCGGGCTGAGGGCGGCGATGTGGTCGCGACGGACGACGGCGTCGCCGAGGCCGTAGCCCGCGAGGCCCTGGCCGGTGCCGTAGCCGACGTTCGTCGAGCCCGGGGTAGCAGGGCTCGTCGGTGCAGGAGGTCGGCGACTCGATGAACTGGAAGTGGCCGCCGACGTAGACCGCGTTCTCGGTGATCGCGACCGAGTAGATGCGGTCGAAGTGCCGGGAGATCCACAGCTCGTCGCACGTCGTCGTTCTGCAGCGAGGCGGCGTTCAGCGGGTAGGCGACCGCCGTGTCGCTGATCGGCGGCGCGTCGCCGCCCGAGCCGCTGGAGACGACGAAGTAGGAGTCGTCGGGGGCGACGTCGGCCGCGGCGATGCGGGTGACGCCACCGACGCGGGCGAGGTTCTCGTCCCACAGCCGGGTGCGCCACGGCAGCAGCTGCTTGGTCGCGGTGTCGATGATGCCGACGCCGAGGCGGTCCTGGCCGGCGATCTGCCGGCCGGTGTGCACGACGAGCAGCTTGCTGTTGTCGTGGGTCAGCTTGAGCTGCGGGACGCCGAGCTGGCCGTTGACGCCGATGCCGCCGGTGAGGTCGTTGCTGAAGCCGGTGTCGACCGCACCGGAGGCGGCGTTCACGGCGGCCAGGCCGGTCTTGAGGACGCCGTTGACGCGGGTGAAGCGGCCGCCGACGTACAGCGTGGAGTTGGTGGCCGCCAGCGACTGCACCTGGTTGTTGGTGCTGTTGGTGAAGCCGAACGTGGTCAGCGGCGCGCCGGTGGTCAGGTTGAGGCTCGCGACCTTCTGCTTGGCGACGCCGTTGACGGTGTTGAACGAGCCGGCCGACGAACAGCTTGGTGCCGTCCGGGGTGGCCTCGACCGCGGACACGCCGCCGTTGAAGGTCGGGCGGAAGCTGGCGTCGACCAGGCCGGTGGTCAGGTTGTAGCTGGCCAGGTTGGCCTGGTTGTAGGTCGTGGTGTTGCCGGCCGCGGTGTTCTGGATGCGAGGTGAAGCTGCCGGCGATGAAGACCCGGTTGAGCTGCGGGACGACCTCGATGTCCCAGATCTCGCCGTTGCTGATCCGCGGGGTGTTGTTGCGCGGCGTGTTCGGGACGAGGTGGGTGTGGCCCGGAACCGGCTGGTTGCCGGCCCCGCCGCCACCGACGGTCACGTTGACCGTGCGGGTCGTGGTGTTGGTCAGCGCCCTGGTTGTCCGTGACGGTCAGCGTGATCGTCTTGCTGCCGCTCGTGGTGTACGGTGTGCGTCGTGCTGACACCGGTGCCGGTGCCGCCGTCACCGAAGTCCCAGGCGTACGACGTGATGGTGCCCGGCGCGGTGTCGCTCGAGGCCGAGGCGTCGACGGTGCAGGTCGCGGTGGGGCAGTTCGCCGTGAAGGACGCGACCGGCGCGACGTTCGGGTTGGCACCCTGGTCGGCCTGCAGCACGACGGTCCACATGGTCGCCTTCGCGCTCGAGGCGGCGCTGGTAGCGGTGCGGCTGGGGCTGGCGCCGACGCCGACGGGCGCGTTGGTGTCGGACGCGACGGCCGAGATCCGGCCGGAGCCGATGCCGGAGACGATGCTGCGCTGGGTCTGGCCGGCGGGGAGGGTCCAGCCGTTGGTCTCCTGGCCGTACTTGTCGGCCCAGTAGGAGACGACGTAGGAGCCCGCGGTCGCGACGTTCGCGCCGGGCGTGGCGTGCGCGCTCTTGGCCGGGCTGACCTCGGCGGCGGAGGCGAAGTTCGCGACCGGGTCGGCGGCGGTGCCGTCGTACGCCAGCAGGGTCATGGAGGACTTGGTGGTCTGCGAGAAGCGTCACCGCCGCGTTGCGTGCCGGCGTCGTTGGCCGCGGCGACCTTGCTGTAGAGCGTGGTCTCGGTGTCGATGTTGGAGAGCCGGGTGCCCTCGAGCGTCCACCCGGCCGGGGCGTGGTGAGGTTGACGTCCTGGTTCGTGGTGACGAACAGCAGCATGCCGTCGGTCGCCTGGACCGTGCTCGGGATCGTGACCCGGGCCGTGGTCTGGTTCCACGCCGCCTGGGTGGCCGCCCGGAAGGTGATGTTGTCGGCCGCAGATGCGGGGGGTGCAGCAGCCACCCCCAGCAACGCCAGCAGGGACGCCGCCATGGCGCCCACCGCCGCTACCGCCACGCCTCCGCGTCCGGGCGACTCGCGTTCGCGAACCGATCATCATGCTCTCCCTCACAACGGCCTTCGCCGAAACGTGTCGAGCCACCGACACGTGGCTCCAGTCCGGAAAGTAGGCACGCCATGAGGGTGAACCGAGGTGGTCCACGGACTATCCCCAATAACGGTGAGGTCCCGTCGGGAACCCGCGCACCGGCGGTCCCGGTCGCCTTTATGTTCCGGCCATGGGCGACCCGCTGACGACCACCGCGCTGGCCATCGTGGCGGCCGGCTTCTTCGTCGGCGTCGTCGTGGGGCTGACCGGCATGGGCGGCGGCGCGCTGATGACGCCCGCACTCATCTTCCTCGGCGTCGGCGACGCCGCGACCGTGGTGACCGCGGACCTGACGGCCGCGGCCGTCTACAAGACCGGCGGCGCCATCGTGCACAAGCGCGAGGGCTCGCCCCACCTGCGGCTGGCGATGTGGCTGGTGCTCGGCTCGGTGCCGATGGCGCTGCTCGGGCCGCACCTGATCAACTGGCTCGCCCCGCCCGGCGAGCTCGACCGACGTGCTGAAGCTCTGCATCGGCTTCGCCCTGCTCTTCGCAGCCTCGACCTACGCGCTGCGGCTCTACCTGAACCTGCGGCGGATGCGCAGCGGCGTCAGCGCTTCGACGACCACGACCCGGCCGATCCGGCCGCTCCCGACGCTGCTCGTCGGCGCCGCTCGGCGGGCTGCTCGTCGGCATCACCAGCGTCGGCTCGGGGTCGGTCATCATGATCGCCCTGCTCATGCTCTACCCCGGGCTGTCGGCGGTGCGCCTGGTCGGCACCGACCTGGTCCAGGCCGTCCCGCTGGTGCTGGCCGCCGCGATCTCCAACATCGCCCTGCACGGGCTCGACCTGGACCTCACCGATCCCGCTCGTCCTCGGGCTCGGTGCCGGGCACGGTCCTCGGCAGCCTGATCGCGCCGCGGGTCCCGCAGTCGATCATCCGGCGCGGCATCGTCGTCGTGCTGACCATGTCCGGCGTCGCGCTGCTCGACAAGGCCGGCTGGGCGCCCCTGGGCGCCGGCGAGGACGACACCCACCCGATGCTGATCGTGCTGGTCGGGGTCGGCGATGATCGTCCTGGTCCCCCTGGCGTGGGGCGGTCCTGCGGCGCACCACCGGGCTGCCGATGTTCGGCGTCGCCCACGCTCGCGCAGGTCGAGGACCCGACGTACCGGCCCGGTGGCTGGCGCGCGCCGCGCACCGAGGAGCCGGTGCCGGTCCCCAGCGGCTCCGACTAGACCGGCCGCGGCCATCCCCCTTCTGGGCGAACCCGCGCCCGGATGGGCGAAGCAGGCGCCTCCATGCCGTCAGATGTCCCGTGGGGTGCGTCTCGGTGCGTCCGGCTCGATCCTTGAACCGTTCTTGCACATCTGGAGACGCCGTGCGTCCACGTCAGCTTCTCGCTCTGGTCACGGGTCCTCGCCTGGCCCTCCCGGCAGGCGCCCTGGCGGCACCAGCCGCTGCCCGCCGCAGCGGCGGCCGCGCCGCGGCCGCCGCGGCCGCGCCGCCGGCCGCCGACCGGATGCCCGGCGACGTCCCCAGCAAGAAGACGCCGTGGGTGCTCGACGGCGAGGTCAGCAAGATCGTCCAGGTCGGCAACACGATGATCGCCGGCGGCCTGTTCACCCAGGTGGCCGACCCGATGAACGGCACGCCAGTACGCGCGGCAGAACCTGTTCGCCTTCGACGCGACGACCGGCCTGGTCAGCCAGACCTTCAACCCGACCGTCGACGGCCAGGTGCAGCAGCTGCTGCCCGGCCCGACGCCCGACACGGTCTACGTCGCCGGTGACTTCACCAAGATCAACGGCAAGGGCCCCAACCACATCCAGCTGCTCAACGTCAACACCGGCCAGGCGGTGACGTCGTTCAAGGCGCCGTCGACCAACGGCGGCATCGAGACGATGGAGCTGCTGCCCGAACAACCGGCTCTTCATCGGCGGCTTCTTCACCAAGATCGGCGGCGTCACCCACGGCCAGCTCGCCACGCTCAACGCCACCACCGGCGCCCTCGACCCGTTCATGGACCTCACCGTCGCCGGCACACCACAACACCGGCTCCGGCGCCAAGGCGCCGATCGGCATCCGCGCGAGTCCGGGCGTGACCCCGGCGGGCGACCGCATGGTCGTCGTCGGCAACTTCCGGACCGTCGGCGGGCTGGCGCGCGACCAGATCGTGATGATCGACCTGACCGGCGCCAACGCCACCGTGTCGCACCGACTGGTACACCACGCGGCTACACGCCGATCTGCTCCCCCGGCGCGTTCGACAGCTACATGCGCGACGTCGAGATGTCGCCCGACGGCTCCTTCTTCGTCGTCGCCACCACCGGTGGCCCGCACAGCGGCACGCTGTGCGACACCGCGGCCCGCTTCGAGACCTACGCCGTCGGCACGGCGCTCACCCCGACCTGGACCGACACCTCCGGCGGCGACACCCTCTGGGGCGTCGAGGTCACCCAGTCCGCGGTCTACGTCGGCGGCCACAACCGCTGGATGAACAACCCGAACGGCTCCGACCGCGCCGCCCAGGGCGCCGTCCCGCGGCCCGGGCCTGGTCGGCCCTCGACCCGCAGACCGGCATCCCGCTCAAGTGGAACCCGGGCCGCAACCCGCGCGGTGAGGCGGCGTACGAGATCTACGAGACCGACGCCGGCGTCTGGGTCGTCAGCGACACCGACTGGATCGGCGACCGCCGCTACCAGCGCCCGCGGCATCGCGTTCTTCCCCTACAGCGAGGGCTACAACACCGCCTCGAAGAGCACCGGCTCGCTGCCCGGCAACGTCTACGTCGGCGCCCCGCTCGCGGGCAGCAACGTGCTCTACCGCGTGAACGCCGGCGGTGCCGCGATCGCCTCGGTCGACAACGGACCCGACTGGGTCGTCCGACAACGGCGCCACCAGCACCTTCCACAACACCGGCAGCATCGACGGCGACCCTGAGCGCGCTCACCGCGGCCAGCCTGGTCAACGTCCCGGCCTCGCACGCCGCTCGGCATCTGGACCTCGGAGCGCAACGACCCCACCGGCGGCAACGAGATGCAGTGGACGTTCCCGGTCGCCAGCCGGCACCAACACCCAGGTGCGGCTCTACTTCGCCAGCCGGTCCACGCTCGACCCGGCGCTTCAACGTGCTGATCGACGGCGTCACCAAGCTGTCGAACTACGACCCGAACGTCGACCCGGGCGTCAACAAGGGCACGATGAAGTCCTTCGACATCACCAGCGACGGCACCGTCAACATCGACTTCACCCACGTCAGCCGGCAACCCGGAGATCAACGCGGTCGAGATCGTCAACAACTCGATCGGCTCGAACGCCAACGCTGGCCAAGGTCGTCAACTTCGACGGCACCAGCGTCAGCCTCGCAGAGCAACGTCAGCACCGGCACCTTCGACTGGACCAACGTCCGCGACGCCGTGATGGTCGGCCGCACGCTGTTCTACGGCCAGACCGACGGCATGCTCTACCAGCGCTCGTTCGACGGCGTGAGCTTCGGCGACCCGGTCGCGGTCAACCCCTACATCGACCCGCTCTGGAACACCGTCGAGACCGGCAGCGGCCCGGTCGGCCAGACCTACGTCGGCGTGCTGCCGACCTGGTACACCCAGCTGAGCACGGTCACCGGCATGTTCTACGCCAACGGCCGGATCTACTACACCCGCAGCGGCCAGAACTCGCCTGTACTGGCGCTGGTTCTCCCCCGACAGCGGCGATCATCGGCGGCATCGAGAACACCGTCGACCGGCGGCAACATCACCTGGAGCAGCACCAAGGGCATGTTCCTCGACGGCAGCACGCTGTACGTCGTCAACTCGACCAACGGCCAGCTGCTCAAGATCGGCTTCGTCAACGGCGCCCCGACGGGCACCTCGACGGTCGCCGACACCACGCATCGACTGGCGCGGGCGGGCGGTGTTCCTCGCCTCGGTGCTGCCGAACGTCGCGCCGACCGCCGCGCTTCACCTCCGACTGCACCGGCATCTCCTGCACCTTCGACGGCGACCGGCTCGACGCGACAGCGACGGCACCATCCAGTCCTACGAGTGGACGTTCAGCGACGGCGACGAGGCCGGCGGCCCGACCCCGCAGAAGGACTTCCTCGGCGACCGGCACCTACGACGTCACGCTCACCGTCACCGACGACGGCGGGCTCACCTCGCTCGGTGACCCAGCAGGTCTCGGTCGTCAAGCCGAACGTGCCGCCCGACCGCGGACTTCACCACGCCGTGCGACTTCCTCGACTGCGACTTCGACGCCACGCACGTCGACCGACAGCGACGGCACCATCGACGGCTACGCGTGGGACTTCGGTGACGGCGAGACCGGCACCGGCGCCACGCCGAACCACGTCTACGCCGACGCCCGGCACCTACACGATCACGCTGACCGTCACCGACGACGACGGCGCGACCGACGACGGCCACGTCGACCCAGGTCGTCGTCGCCGCGCCGGCGCCGAGCACGGTGTCGTACGTCGGCGGCGCGGTCAACCAGGGCAACGTCGGCCACGCCGAACGTGACGACGCCGACCACGGTCTCGGCCGGCGACCGGCTGGTCATGGTGCTGACCCTCAACGCCAGCAACCGGGTCATCGTCGACCCCGACCGGGGTGACCGGCTGGACGGTGCTCGACACGACGACGTCGGGCAGCATGCAGACCCGCGTCTACACCAAGATCGCGACCGCGGCCGACGCCAACAAGAAGGTGCACCGTGCCCGCTGGACGCCGCGGCGAAGTACACGATGACCGTGGCCGACTACTCCGGGTGTCCGCGCCGGGGCCCTGGTCTACGCGGACCTCGCCGAGACCGTGACCCGGGCCGGCCACACCACGCCGACGGTCGACGCACCGGCCGGGTCGTGGGTCGTCTCCTACTGGGCCGACAAGTCGGCGGCCACGACCGGCTTCGCGCTGCCGGCGCTCGGTGACCGGCCGGCAGCGCGCTCTGCAGCACCGGCACCGGCCACATCTGCAGCACCCTGGCCGACTCCGGCGGCGCGGTGCCGACCGGCCAGTACGGCGGCCTGGTCGCCACCGCCGACACGGCCAACGCGCACCGCGACGACGTGGTCGATCATCCTGCGCACGGTCGAGCCGAACCAGGCGCCGACGGCGGCGTTCACGTTCACCTGCGACAGCGCCGCTGCGACTTCGACGGCACGGACTCGAGCGACCCGGACGGCTCCGTGGTCTCCTACGCCTGGGACTTCGGCGACGGCGGCACGGCGACCGGGTCGACGCCGAGCCACGACTTCGTGACCTCGGGGACCCGCGACGTGACGCTGACCGTGACCGACGACGAGGGCACCACGGGCTCGGTCGTCATCCCGGTCGCAGGTGACCCGCACCAACGCCGCCGCCGACGGCGTCGTTCACGGTGAACTGCACCTTCCTCGTCTGCAGCTTCGACGCGACGCGCTCCGGCGGACATCGACGGCACCATCGCGTCGTACGCCTGGGACTTCGGTGACGGTGCGACCGACACCACGACGGCGGCGACGCCCACCCACACCTACGGCGTCGGCCGGCGCCTACGCCGTCACGCTGACGGTGACCGACAACGACGGCGGCACCGGCAACACCACCCGCAACGTCTCGCCGGTCGCGGTCCGCCCGATCGCCCTCGTGGGCAGCACCGCCAACCAGGGCAACGTCTCCACGCCGAACACGGTCGTGCCCGCGGGGACCGCGGCCGGTGACCGGCTGGTCATGGTGCTCAGCCTCAACGACGCGACCCGCACGTCGGGGAACCCGAGCAGCGGAGTGACCGGGTGGACCCTGGTCGACACGGCGACCTCGGGCACCATGCAGACCTTCGTCTACACGAAGGTCGCTGCGGCCGGCGACGGCGGCAAGACGGTCCGGTTCTCGATGGACGCCGCGGCGAAGTACACGCTGACGGTGGCGGCCTACTCCGGCGACATGCTGGCCCCGCAGTTCGCCAAGGCGTCGGAGACCGTCCTCCGGGCCGGCCACACCACGCCGACCGTGGAGGCGGCCGCCGGTGACTGGGCGGTGTCGTACTGGGCCGACAAGTCCTCGGCGACGACCGCCTTCACGCTGCCGGCCGAGGTCACCCAGCGGCAGGCGATCTGCGGCGCCAACGCCGGCCGCATCTGCAGCGTCGCTGGCCGACTCCGGCGGCCCGCGTGGCCGCCGGGACCGTACGGCGGCCTGACCGCCACCGCGGACGCCGCCTCGGCGAACGCCACCATGTGGACGATCCTGCTCCGCCAGGTCACCTGAGGGGCCCCGACCCGAAGCACGACAGCTCCGCCGTTCGCTCCCGAGCGACCGGCGGAGCTGTCGTTCAGGGCTGGGACCGGGCGAGACCTGTCGAGATGTCCGCAGGGTCGGCTCCCAGCCCTCGCTGCGGTGGTCTCGACAGGCTCGACCGGCGGTGGTCGAGTCGGGTGCCTCCCCGGCCGGGTGAGCCGGGGCTGGGACCGGGCCACCGCTCATCGAGCCTGTCGAGATGCCCGGCGGGTCGGCTCCCAGCCCTCCCTGCGGTGGTCTCGACAGGCTCGACCGGCGGGGGTCGAGCCGGTGCCTCCCCGGCCGGGTGAGCCGGGGCTGGGACCGGGCCACCGCTCATCGAGCCTGTCGAGATGTCCGCAGGGTCGGCTCCCAGCGTTCGTTGCGGGTGGTCTCGACAGGCTCGACCGGCGGTGGTCGAGCCGGTGCCTCCCCGGCCGGGTGAGCCGGGGCTGGGACCGGGCCACCGCTCATCGAGCCTGTCGAGATGCCCGCAGGGTCGGCTCCCAGCCCTCCCTGCGGTGGTCTCGACAGGCTCGACCGGCGGGGTCGAGCCGGGTGCCTCCCCGGCCGGGTGAGCCGGGGCTGGGACCGGGCCACCGCTCATCGAGCCTGTCGAGATGCCCGCAGGGTCGGCTCCCAGCCCTCCCTGCGGTGGTCTCGACAGGCTCGACCGGCGGTCGTTTAGCCGTGCCTCCCCGGCCGGGTGAGCCGGGGCTGGGACCGGGCCACCGCTCATCGAGCCTGTCGAGATGCCCGCAGGGTCGGCTCCCAGCCCTCCCTGCGGCGGCGGGCGTTCAGCCGTGCCTCCCCGGCCCGGTGAGCCAGCGCTGGGACCGGGCCACCGCTCATCGAGCCTGTCGAGATGCCCGTCGGGTCGGCTCCCAGCCCTCCCTGC
Organism: uncultured Actinomycetota bacterium; assembly: GCA_963791175.1. GTDB lineage: Bacteria > Actinomycetota > Actinomycetes > Propionibacteriales > Nocardioidaceae > Nocardioides. The sequence continues at coordinate 320,552 of CAWBRC010000001.1, read as the reverse complement.
GGTGGTCTCGACGGGCTCGACCGGCGGTGGTCGTGCCGGGTGCCTTCGCTGGCCCGGTGAGCCGGGGCTGGGACCGGGCCACCGCTCATCGAGCCTGTCGAGATGCCCGCGGGTCGGCTCCCAGCCCTCCCTGCGGTGGTCTCGACACGCTCGACCGGCGGGGGTCTGGACACCGCGGTCTGGACCGGCGCGACGGAACAGCTCCCGTCGAGGGGCGCGGGAGGGCGCCTCAGGCGTCGACGGCCTCGCGGCCGGCGAGGACGGCGGTCCGGTGGGCGTCGTTGGCCCTGACCTCCTGGTACGCCGCGACGGCGGCGATCTGGGAGTTCACCTCGAGCTTGCGCAGGATGGCCTTCACCTGGCTGCGGACGGTGGCCTCGGTGACCTCGCCGCGCTCGGCGATGGCGCGCACGGCCAGGCCCTCGTAGAGCTGCTGGAGGACCTCCTCCTCACGCCCGGTGAGGCTGTCGACGCGGGCGGTGAGCTCGCCACGGTGCTGGGCGAAGTTGCGCCAGGAGTGGATGAGCTCGCGGCGGCCGCCCTCGCTCGGCGTACGGCCGCCGCAGAGGTCGCCGAGCAGCGTGCAGAGGGCGTCCAGACCAGTGTCGGAGGACACGACCAGGGCCGCCCCGCGCTCGTACAGGGCCCCCCAGGCGGGTCCCTGGGGTACGCCGGCCAGCACCAGCCACGGCACGTCCAGCACCCCGATGAGCATCTGGGCGCCGCGCACCTGGTTGATCTTGGACAGGTCGCTGAGCAGGATCGCGACGTCCGGGGGCGGGCCGGCCGAGCGGCGCACCCGACGCAGCCGGAACGGCCCGGGCGCGACGCTGCCGAGCGACTCCTCCGCGGGTGGCCAACGGATCACGACGGCGTCGTGGCCGCGCGCGTCCAGTGCCTCCCGGACGGCCTCGGCGACCAGGCGCTGGTCGGCCACGATCGCGACGCGGAAAGGCCGGGGATCGGGGAACGCGAGGCGCATCCCGTCCGATTCCATGGGACGTCCTTCCGGTGCGGGGGATCTACGACTGTCTGGGTGTGATCCTCGCCGCCCCGGTACGGTGCATCTCGCCTCAAGGGGTGAACCCACCTGAAATTAGGGATGCCGCTCTGGGTCGATCCGCAGGGGTTCAAATAGTCCTAATGGGTCATACGCGTACTCAACTTTCGGGATAGCGTCCCTCTCGATCCCCCTGCTTCACGTTTGGCTCCCGACCGGGAGTGTTCCGAGAAACACCTGGACCACTCAGTCGGGATTTGAAAGTCGGTCGAGCCGCGCGACGGGGTGCGGGTCACCTGCGGGCCCTTCGGGTGCCACGCAATCTGGTCGGCCGACCGGACTGGGGGTGCAGAAGGATGCTGGGTGTCGACGTCCGCAAGGACGTGCGCACGGTGCTCGTGGTGGGGCTGTCGGCGATCGGTCCGGTCTCCCTCGCGCTGCTGCTGATGATGAACACCCGCGGCGCGAACGAGGCGCTGCGCAGCAGCGAGATGGTGACCTACGCGCTCGTCCTCGCCGCCTCGGTCTTCGTGTACTTCCACTGGCGGATGGTCGGCGTCACGCCCTCGCAGGGCTCGCGCCAGCTGGCCGGCTGGCTGACCGTCGGACTCCTGGCCGTCGCCCTCCAGAAGCTGGGGCAGGTCGCCCTCGTCGACCCGGTCCCCGCGGCCTGGCGGGACTTCTGGCCGCTGGTGGCCCAGCTCGTGCTGCTGGTCGCGCTGATCTTCATGACCCACATCGCCGACCGGGTCGAGGTGCCCCGGGACCCGGGCCTGCTCGGCGCCGCCGCCGGGCTGGTGCTCACGGGCGGGACCTGCGTCGTCCTGAGCCTCGTCGACCCGGCCGTGCCCTCGCGCACCGGCGTGCAGCTGCTCAACGCCCTGATGCTGCTGGGCGGCGTCCTGCTCGCCTGGACGATCTGGCAGCGCACCCACGTCTCTGCCTGGGCGCGGGGCCAGCTCGCGCTGGCCGTGGTCCTCCTGACGCTGGCGCAGAGCCTGGCCCACCTCGGTGTCCACAACCGGTGGCTCGTGGCCCTCGCGGTGGTGGCCAACTTCCAGGGCGCCATCGTGCTGTGCACGCTGAGCCAGTCGCTGCTGCGCCGGTCGATCCTCGAGCACCAGAGCGAGCTGATGAACCTCCAGGAGACGCTGGCCCAGGCCCGCGCGGACGTGCTCGAGGAGCGCGAGCTGCTCCACGAGGTCGGTTCGACGGTCGCCGGCATCACCACGGCCTCACGGGTGATGCGCCAGGGCTCGCCGATCACCGACGAGCGCCGCGAGCGCCTCGAGCAGATGCTCAACGCCGAGCTGGCCCGCCTCGACCGGCTGATGACCTCGCGGCAGCCGGCGGTCGCCCGCGAGATCGACGTGTGCGAGGTGGTCGAGCCGCTCGTCACCAGCCACCGCGAGCGCGGCCTCGACGTCCGCTGGACGCCCAGCGACCTGCGCGCCGTCGGCGACCCCGACGACCTCTCCGAGGTGGTCAACATCCTCCTCGAGAACGCCCGGCGGCACGGCGGCCGGACCGTCCGCATCGACGTCTCCGGCTCCGACGGGTACGTCGAGGTGACCTGCTCCGACGACGGACCCGGCGTCGCCGACGACGTCCGTCCCCAGCTGTTCCACTCCGGCACCCGCCGGACCGACTCCCCCGGACAGGGCCTCGGCCTGTCGATCGCGCAACGCCTCATGTCCGAATGCGGAGGAAGCCTCGAACTGGCCGACTCCACCCACCCCGGTGCGACGTTCGTCGCCCGCCTGCCGATGAGCGAGATGGCCCATGTCGCAGCCCACCACGTCGCGTAGCAACTGCAGGATCGTCATCCTCGAGGATCACGTCCTGTTCGCCGAGTCCCTCGAGCTGGCCATGACGGTCGAGGGGTACGACGTCCGCCGCGTGACCATCCCGGACCGTGAGCAGTCGCCGAGCGCGCTGATCACCCAGGTGATGCGGCAGCGGCCGCGGGTGGTCCTCCTCGACCTCGACCTCGGGCAGTTCGGGAGCGGCGAGAAGCTCATCGGCCCGCTCGCCTCGGCCGGCGTGAACGTGGTCGTCGTGACCGCGTCCCTCGACCGGGCCCGGTGGGGTGACGCGGTCCGCTGCGGCGCCCGCAAGGTGCTGGCCAATGGCGTCCGCTCAACGACATCCTCTCGACCGTGCGGCGCCTCAACCAGGGCCTGCAGGTCATGTCCCGCGAGGAGCGCGAGGAGCTGCTCACCGCGTGGGCGACGGAGCGGTCCCACCTCGTCGAGCTGCAGGCCCGCCTCGACCAGCTCACGGTGCGCGAGCGCGAGGTGCTCGCCCACCTGATGAAGGGCCGCACCGTCCGCGAGATCGCCACCGTCGGCGTCGTCTCCGAGGCGACCGTGCGCACCCAGGTCAAGGCGATCCTCGCCAAGCTCGACGTCACGTCCCAGATCGCGGCCGTGGGCCTCGCCCACCAGGTCGGCTGGAGGCCGCCGCAGCTCGCGGCCTGAACGCGTCGCCGAGGGGCCGCCGCAGGGCGGCCGCTCCGGTGCGCCCGCACGCCTCTCCAGGCGCGGGCCGCGCCCGACGCCCGGTGGAAAACATGCCTGAAATGCGGCATGACCGGGTCGCCCAGCGTTCTTAGGTTGGGTGCTGGAACATCACGAGACCGGGGGGCTCATGACCACGACGACAGGGTTGCCGATGGTGACCGCTGCGCTCGGCGAAGCCGTCGAGCGGGCGCGTCCCGCACGGCTGCTGCCCGCGCCGGTCCGGGCCTCGCGGACGCCGTGGGTCCTCGCCTCGGCGGACGTGCTCGCCGCCGCGATCACCGCGGCCGTGGCCGGCATGGTGCTGCCCGCCTGGTCGCCGTTCGAGCTGCTCGCCCTCATCGTCGTCTGGCCGCTCGCCGTCGCCGTGTGCGGCGGCTACACCACGATCGGCGGCTCCCCCAACGCCGTGCGGCCCAAGACCCTCCTGCGGGCCGGCGCCCTCGCCGGCCTGGTGGCGTGGACCGCGATCGCGATCTCCCCCGACCTCGTGCCCGGCACGGCCGGTGAAGCCGCGCGCTCGGTGTTGCTGGTCGTGGCCCTGGCCCCGGTGGCCTCGGTCGTGATCCGGCGCACCGGCCAGCTGCTGGCCCTGCCCGAGATCCGCCGGGTCGTCCTGGTCGGCGACGCCGCCGGGCTCCACCCGCTCCTGCACGAGGCGCGCCGGGCTGCGAAGTCACCGCGTTCGGACATCCACCCGGTCGCGGTCTGCCTGCACGGCCAGGACGCCTTGAGCCACGCCGACGTCGCGGGCCTGGCCGACGACCTGACCATCTGGCTCGGCACCGATGACCTGCTCGAGGTGGTCCGCGAGCACCGGGCGGACGCCGTCGTGGTGGCGACCGGAGGCGGCATCGCCCACAGCGACGTACGCCGGTGGGCGGCCTGGCTCCAGGACAACGGCACGGAGCTGCTGGTCAGCAGCGGCCTGCGCGACGTCGCGCCCAACCGGGTGGCGGTCTCGGCGATGGGTGGGCTCCAGGTCCTCCGGGTGCGCCCGGCTTCCATCACCGGCGTGACCCACGGCGCGAAGAACGCCGTGGACCGGATCGCGGCCGCGATGCTCCTGTTCCTGTTCGCGCCGCTGCTCCTGGCGCTCGCCGTGATGGTGCGCCGCGACTCCTCGGGGCCGGCGCTGTTCACCCAGCTCCGCGTGGGTCGGGACGGCCAACTGTTCAAGGTCTTCAAGTTCCGCACCATGTGCCTCGGCGCCGACCGCGTCGTCGACGTGTTGGCCGACGACAACGAGTCCGACCGGGCCGGCGTGCTGTTCAAGATGCGGCAGGACCCACGCATCACCCGCATCGGCGGCGTGCTGCGCAAGTACTCGCTCGACGAGCTCCCCCAGCTCCTCAACGTGGTCCGCGGCGAGATGTCGCTCATCGGCCCGCGGCCGGCGCTGCCCTCCGAGGTGGACGCCTACGCCCCCGACGTACGGCGACGCCTGGCCGTCAAGCCCGGGCTCACCGGGCTCTGGCAGGTCTCCGGCCGGTCCGACCTGTCGTGGGAGGAGACGGTCCGCCTCGACCTGCAGTACGTCGACAACTGGTCGTGGATCCTGGACCTGAAGATCGCGATCAAGACCTTCCGCGCCGTCGTGACCCACCAGGGCGCGTACTGACGCTCCGCTCAGTGCGCCGCGTCGAGGCCGTTCACTCGACGGCGTGCTCGGCGAGGTAGGCCAGGATCGGGTCCGCCAGCTCCGGTCGGCAGACCACGAGGTCGGGCAGGTAGACGTCGTCCTGGTTGTAGCGCAGCGGTGAGCCGTCCACCCGCGAGGTGAACAGGCCGGCGGCCCGCGCCACCGCGACCGGGGCCGCGGAGTCCCACTCGTACTGGCCGCCCGCGTGCACGTAGGCGTCGGTCACGTCGCGCGCCACCGAGATCACCTTGACGCCGGCCGAGCCCATGGCCACGGTCTCGCCGCCGAGTGCGGCGACCAGCCCGTCGGTGAAGGCGGGCGGGCGGCTGCGCGACACCGCGATCCGGGGCCGCGTCGAGGTGCTCGGGGGCACCACCGGCGGCGCCGCGGTCGTGAAGGTCTCGCCCAGGGCGGGCTGCGCAACTGCGCCCGCGACGAGGTCGCCCTCCTGCCAGAGCGCGACGTGCACCGCCCAGTCGTCGCGCGGCGGCTCGGAGAACTCGCGGGTCCCGTCCAGCGGGTCGATGATCCAGACCCGGTCGCGGTCGAGCCGGACCTTGTCGTCCTTGCCCTCCTCGGAGAGCACCGCGTCGCCGGGCCGGTGCTCGGCCAGCAGCGACATCAGCAGGTCGTGGGCCGCGAGGTCGCCGGCGTCCTTCAGCTCGCGACCCTCGAGCCCCTCCCCCCGGACCTCGAGCAGGCGGCGTCCTGCGGTCTCGGCCAGCCAGCCGGCCAGCAGGTGGTCGTCGGCGTCAGCGGGCGGCGTACCGGGCTCGAAGGTCACCCCGCCACCCTAAGCGGCTCAGGAGTTGAACCGCTGCTGGGTCTCGGCGAGGCCGAGGGTCAGCAGCGTCTCGACCGCATCGGCGGCCCGGTCGACCTGGAAGGGCAGTTCCTTGCGCTCGGTGCTGGTGTAGTTCGAGAGCAGGAAGTCGGCGGGATCCTGGCGGCCCGGCGGCCGGCCCACGCCGACCCGGACCCGGAAGAAGTCGCCGGTCCCGAGCGAGGAGCGCAGCGAGCGCAGCCCGTTGTGCCCGTTGTCGCCACCGGCGAACTTGACCCGCATCGTGTCGAAGGGGATGTCGAGCTCGTCGTGCACCGCGACCAGCCGTTCCGGGCCGACCTTGAAGAAGGAGAGCAGCGCCTTGGTCGGGCCGCCGATCTCGTTCATGTACGAGCGCGGACGGACGACCACGAGCCGCGTCCCGGGCCCACCGGGCACGCCGAGCCGCCCCTCGGCGACCTCGGCGCGGCTGGCCTTGTGCGCCTTGAACGGCGTGCCGATCCGGCGGACCAGCTCGTCGGCCACGAGGTAGCCGACGTTGTGGCGGTGGCCGGCGTACGCCGGGCCCGGGTTCCCGAGCCCGACGACGACCCAGGGCCCGGCCCCGGGGTCCGGCACAGCCTCCTGCGTCACTCCCCGGAGGCGTCGCCCTCGGCGGCAGTCTCGCCACCCTCGGCGGCACCCTCGCCACCCTCGGCGGCGGCCTCCTCGTCGGTCTCGGTGTGCTCCTCGCGCTCGATGCCGGCCTCGGCCTCGGCCTCCTCCAGCTCGGCCTCGAGGGCCTGCTCGGACTGCTGCTCGGTCACGTTGACGACCAGCGTCTCCGGGTCGACGAGCAGCGTCGCGCCCGAGGGGAGCTCCAGCTGACCGGCCAGGATCTGGGTGCCCGCGGGCAGCCCCTCGATCGAGATCTCGATGTACTCGGGGATCGCGGTCGCCTCGGCCTCGATCTGGACGGTGGCGTTCTCGGTGACGACGAGGGTCTCCGGCGCGGCGTCGCCCGACAGGTGCACGGGCACGTCGACGGTGACCTTCTCGCCGCGACGCACGGCCACGAAGTCGATGTGCTCGATGACCCGGCGGATCGGGTCGATCTGCACGGCCTTGGTCAGCGCGAGCTGGTCCTTGCCGTCGATCTCGAGCTCGAGCAGCGCGTTCGCGCCGCCGTGCTTGAGCGCCATCATCGTGTCGTGGCCCGGGAGCGTCACGTGCATGGGGTCGTTGCCGTGGCCGTAGAGGACCGCGGGGATCTTGTTGTCGCGACGGATGCGGCGCGCGGCGCCCTTGCCGAACTCGGTGCGGGTCTCGGCGGCGATCTTCTCGGTGGCCATGCTGGTGCTGCTCCTCTGGTGGGTGGTCCGGTGGGCCTCGACGCGATCGCGGAGGCACGCCCACCTGTGAGTCGGAGCGCCCGCCCTGTCGATCACGGAGTCCGGTGTCCGGTCTCCCTCGCCGAGGCAACCGCAGCAGTCTAACGACGCGCGCCCCGACCGGCGAATCCACAGCCACCGGCCAGCGCATAGCGTGGCCGGGTGCCCTCCCTCACCCTCGCCGAGGCGCGCGCCCGCGCGGCCCAGCTCTCCGACGTCTCCTACGAGCTGCGAGCTGGACCTGACCGACGAGGAGACCTTCGGCAGCCGGGTCACCGTGCGGTTCACCGCCGGCGGCCCGGAGACCTTCCTGGAGCTGCACGACGGGCGCGACGTCCGGGTCAGCCTGGCCGGCGCCCCCGTCGAGGCGGCGTACGACGGGCACCGGATCGCGCTGACCGGGCTGATGACCGGGCGCAACGAGGTCGTCGTCGAGGCGCGGCTCCCGTACGTCACCGACGGCGACGGGATGCACACCTTCACCGACCCCGCCGACGGGGCGCGCTACGTCAGCGCCTACGTCGGCATCGACATCACCCAACGGGTCTTCGCCTGCTTCGACCAGGTCGACCTCAAGGCCCCGATCTCGTTGCGGGTGGTGGCCGATCCCGGGTGGACCGTGCTGTCGAACGCACGGATGTCGATGACGCGGGCCAACGCCCGGGAGTTCCGGACCACACCACCGATCCCGATCGACCTGTTCGTCGTCTGCGCGGGGCCCTGGCACTCCCGCACCTTCGAGCACGGCGGGCTCCCGATGGGCTGGCACGCGCGGCGCTCGCTCGCCGCCGAGCTGGACCGGGACTTCGACGAGCTCCGCCGCATCACCGAGCAGTGCTTCGACCACTACGTCGCGATGTTCGACGAGCCGTTCCCGTTCGACACCTACGACCAGGTCTTCGTGCCGGGGCTCAACTGGGGCGCGATGGAGAACCCCGGCTGCGTCACGTACCGCGACGAGCTGCTCCCCCGCGGCCGGGTCACCGACGTCGACCGGCAGACCCGGGCGATGGTGATCGCCCACGAGATGTCGCACATGTGGTTCGGCGACCTGGTCACCCAGACGTGGTGGGAGGACATCTGGCTCAACGAGTCGTTCGCCGAGTACATGGGCTTCCGGGTCAGCGAGGACGCCGCCGGCTTCGACGGCGCCCAGGTCGGCTTCCAGGTCACCCACAAGGTGCGGGCCCTCAACGCCGACCGGCGCCGCTCGACCCACCCGGTCGCGCCCGAGCCCGAGGACGTCCCGGACGTCGACACCGCGAGCACGAACTTCGACGCCATCTCCTACGTGAAGGGCGCCTCGGCGCTGCGGCAGCTGGTCACCTGGCTGGGCGACGAGGACTTCCTCGCCGGGGTCAACGCCCACCTCACCGCGCACCGCTTCGGCAACGCCACGCTGGGCGACCTCGTCGGCGCCCTGGACCGCGCCTCGACCAGGAACGTCGCACAGTGGGCCGAGGTCTGGCTGCGGCGGTCCGGCCACGACACGGTCCGGGTCGAGCGGGACGGTGACGTGCCGGTGCTGGTGCGGGATGGCTGCCGGCCGCACCGGTTCCTCGTCACGGCGTACGACGACGGCCTGGCCGAGCTCGACCGGCGGGTCGTCGACCTGCAGGACGCCCCCGTCCGCCTCGAGGGGTGGGCGGGGCTGGTCGTCGTTCCCAACGCGCACGGCGAGACCTTCGCAAGGGTGCTGCTCGACGAGCGCTCCTCGCGCGCCGTCGCCGACGGGCTGAGCTCGCTGGAGGACGACCTGACCCGCTCGGTGCTGTGGGCCACCGCCATGGACGCGGTCGCGAGCCGGGCGCTGACCTTCGACACCTACCTGGGCCTCGTCGAGCGACACCTCCCCCGCGAGCGGCACGCCAGCCTGGCCACGGCGGTCGCCGACGTGTCGCTGGGGCTGCTGGCCACCCGCGGGTCCGCCGCTGCCGCGGCCTCGGTGCACGAGAGGCTGGCCGCGGCCTGCCGGGCCGGGCTCGACGGCGGTGGCGACCCGGTCGCGTTCACCCGGAGCCTGGCCCGGACCTCCCGGGACGTCGACGAGCTCGGCCGCTGGCTGGCCGACGAGCGCACCGACCACGACGTGGCGCTCGATCCCCGGCTGCGCTGGGCCGTCGTGCAGCGGCTCGCGCTGCTCGGGGGTCTCGACGCCGGCGGTGTCGAAGCCGAGCGCCGGCGCGACCGCTCCGCCGAGGGCGAGCTCGGCGCGGCCGCCGCGCTCGCCGCCCGCCCGCTGGTCGAGGCCAAGGAAGCGGCCTGGGCCGAGCTGGTCGCCGAGGACGTGTCCAACCGCCGGTTCTCGGTCGTCGCGGCCGCGCTCTGGTCGGCCGAGCACACCGACCTGGCGGCGCCCTACGTCCTGCGCTACCTCGAGGTCGCGCCCCGGCTGGCCAGGCGCGGGCCGGCGTTCGCCCAGGTCGTCGGCGAGGCGGGCAAGAGGCTCCTCCTCGACGCGGCCCAGGTCGCGCAGCTGCGCGCTGCGCTGACCGCCGAGGTGCCGACGGTGCTCCGCCGGGCGTGGGAGGACGCGCTCGATGACCGCTCGTAGCCCGCTGGTCGGGCTGCTCCTCGCGCTGGCGCTGACCGGGTGCCAGGAGTCGTCCACCACTCCTGCCTCTCCTGCCTCGGGAGCGAGCGGGTTTCACCGGCCGGCCGGTGAAACTGGCGGATCGTCCACTCCGCCTCCACAGTCCTCCAGCTCGACGCCCGGGCTCGGTCCGACGCCCACGTCCGGACCCGGGACCGTTCCACCGTCCTGGCTGGGGACCCGGGTGCTGCCACGGCGGCCCGACGGCTACGGACGGGCCCGGAAGACCCCGCGTGCGCTCGACCCGCGCCGGTTCACCCTCCCCGACACGCTCCCGCCGCTGCCCGGCGCCGGGTTCGCGTCGGAGGTCGCGGCCGTGCCCGCGGACGTCCTGGCCCGCTCCACCTGGGCGCCCGGCTGCCCCGTGGCCGTCGCCGAGCTGGCCTACGTGCGGCTGACCTTCTGGGGCTTCGACGACCGGCGGCACACCGGCGAGCTGCTCGTCCACGCCTCGGTGGCGGACGACCTCGTGAGCGTGTTCCGCACCCTCTACCGGGAGCGGTTCCCCCTCGAGGAGCTGCGGGTCACCCGCCGCGACGAGCTCGAGGCACCACCGACCGGTGACGGCAACGGCACCGGCTCCTTCGTCTGCCGGCCGACCACCGGCTCGAGCTCGGCGTACAGCCAGCACGCCTACGGGCTGGCGATCGACCTCGACCCGTTCCAGAACCCGTACGTGAAGGGCGACCTGGTGCTGCCCGAGCTCGCGTCGTCGTACGCCGACCGCGACCGGCACCGCCCCGGGATGATCACGGCGGACGGCGTCGTGGTGCGGGCCTTCGCGCGCATCGGCTGGACCTGGGGCGGTACGTGGCGCTCGCTGAAGGACTACCAGCACTTCAGCCAGAACGGCCGCTGAGCAGCCCGGCCAGCTCCGCGTGGCCGACGTGCTCGGCCCACTGCGCCGGCGTCGCGTCGAACCGTCCGTCTGTCGCCGCCGGGTCGGCCCCGAGCTCGAGGAGGAGCTCGACCATCGGCCGGTCGCCGTTGCCGGCCGCCGCGTGCAGCCCCGTCTCCCACTCCTGGTCGGACGGCACGTCGATCCGGGCCCGCCGGTCGACGTCCCAGCCGAGCCCCACCGCGCGGCGGACCGCGTCGCGGTCGCCGACCTGGGCCGCCCACGCCACGATGCCCGGCCGGGCGGCGAGCGCGGCGGGCACCGACCCGGGGTCGACGTCGGCCCCGGTGAACAACGCGGCCAGCACCGTCTCCTCCGGCGTGAGCTCCGTCGAGGCGCCGAGCCGCGCGAGCAGCTCCCCCGCCGCCGGGTGGCCGCTCGTGACCGCCGCGGCGTACGCCGAGCGCGGGGCGACGCCGTAGCGCCCGCCCACCTCGGTGTCGGGCGAGACGCCGTGGCCGACGAGCAGCTCGATCCGCGCGTGCATCCCGTGCGCCACCGCCCAGGCCAGCTGGAAGGCGAGCTCGTCGGCGTCGTCCAGGCCGTGCTCGAAGAGCAGCTCGAGGTGGCGGTCGTCGGGCTCGAAGGTCCGGTTGTAGAGCGTCTGGCCGTCGTTCGGGTCCGCGCCGGCCTCGAGGAGCGCCCGGGCCAGCGCCTCCCACTGTGGGTGCGCGGGCTGGCTGGTCACCCCGCCCTCGCCCTGCCCGAAAGCGCCGGTGAGCGCGGTGAACGGCGGGTCGTTGCCGTGCCAGAGGTAGCCGGCGCCCGGGTCGGCGCCCGCCTCCAGCAGCGCGGCCACCGCGTCGCGCACGGCCTCGGCGGTCACGTCGAGGTCGTGGCGGGCGTACGCGAGGTAGAGCAGCGGTGGCCACCCGAACGGGCCGCCCTCGGCCACCGCCAGCGCCGGGTCGGCGCCGAGCAGCCGGCGCAGGGCCGGCCCATCGGCCCGGGCCGCGGCCACGTGCACGCTCCCGGCGCCGAGGTCCGGCCGGCCCGCGAGCAGCGCTCGTGCGTTGGTGCGGCGGACCGGGTCGTCGGCGCCGTAGGTCAGGCAGGCGAGCCTCAGGAACTCCTCCGCCGGGTCCACCTGGGGACCGACGAGGTCAGGGGTACGGATGGGCAGGTCACGCATCGGCCGTCACGCAACCACCGCTGGTCGGGCTTGTCGAGATCGGCGAGGCGCCGGTCGTGAGGAACGAGCGACCGCTGCGAGTCGCCGAGATCGAGCCTGTCGAGATCACCGCAACCGGAGCTGGGGGTCGACCCTGCGGACATCTCGACAAGCTCGATGAACGGGGTCGTCTCACGCCGCTTCTGACTACGCGTGCCCGTCGAACATCGAGGTGACCGAGCCGTCCTCGAAGACCTCGCGGATCGCCCGCGCGACGAGCGGGGCGATGGAGAGCTGGGTCAGCTTGTCGAACTCGCGCTCCGGCGTCAGCGGGAGCGTGTTGGTCACGACCACCTCCTGCACGGGGCAGTTCTTGAGGCGGTCCACCGCGGGCTCGGAGAGGATCGCGTGGGTCGCGGCGATGACCACGCCGGCCGCGCCGTCGGCCATCAGCGCCTCGGCGGCCTTGGTGATGGTGCCGCCGGTGTCGATCATGTCGTCGACCAGCACGCACATCCGGCCCTTGACGTCACCGACGACGCGGTTGGCGACGGTCTCGTTGGGCCGGTCGATGTTGCGGCTCTTGTGGATGAAGGCCAGCGGCGCCCCACCCAGCCGGGACGCCCAGCGCTCGGCGACCTTGATCCGACCGGCGTCGGGCGAGACCACGGCGAGCTCCTGGTCGCCGTACTTCGAGCGCACGTGGTCGGCCAGGATCGGCAGCGCCATGAGGTGGTCGACCGGGCCGTCGAAGAAGCCCTGGATCTGGTCGGCGTGCAGGTCGACGGTGATCAGCCGGTCGGCGCCCGCGGTCTTGAACAGGTCGGCCATCAGCCGCGCCGAGATCGGCTCGCGGCCGCGGTGCTTCTTGTCCTGCCGCGCGTACCCGTAGAACGGCATGACCACCGTGATCCGCTTGGCGCTGGCGCGCTTGAGGGCGTCGACCATGATCAGGTGCTCCATGATCCACTCGTTGATCGGAGCGGTGTGGCTCTGGAGCACGAAGGCGTCGCAGCCGCGGACGGACTCCTCGTAGCGCACATAGATCTCGGAGTTCGCGAACTCGTACGCCGACTGGGGCACCAGGTCGGTGCCGAGCAGCGCGGTGACCTCCTCGGCGAGCTCGGGGTGCGCCCTGCCGCTGAAGACCATGAGGTTCTTCTCGGTGGTGCGCTTCATTCCCGTCATGCGCTTGGACGCTCCCGGCGGTCGATCTGGGCGGCGGTCAGTCCCCCGCCGTTGGGGCTCAGTCTTCCACGCCGTCAAGGGCGGCAGCGGCCGCGTCCGCCTGGGCGGTGCCCGCACGCTTGGAGAGCGCCCACCGCTCCAGGTTCCGCTGCTGTCCGCCACTGACGGCGAGCGCGCCGGGCGGGACGTTGTGGCGTACCACCGTGCCCCCGGCGGTGCCGGCCCCGTCACCGATCTCCACCGGGGCCACGAACGTGTTGTTGGCGCCCGTCTTGGCGTGTCGGCCGACGACGGTGCGGTTCTTCTCGACCCCGTCGTAGTTGGCGAAGATCGTGCCCGCGCCGATGTTGCTGCCCTCGCCCACCTCGGCGTCGCCGACGTACGACAGGTGCGGGACCTTGGCTCCGTCGCCGATCTGGGCGTTCTTGGTCTCGACGAAGGTCCCGATCTTGCCTTCGCTCCCGAGCGTGGTGCCGGGGCGCAGGTAGGCGAACGGGCCGACGGTCGCACCGGCGCCGATCACCGCGAGCTCGCCGTGGGTCCGGGTCACCCGGGCGCCGGCGCCGATCTCGCAGTCCTTGAGCGTGGTGTCCGGGCCGACCACGGCGTCCTCCTCGACCACGGTGGCGCCGAGCAGCTGGACGCCGGGCAGCAGCGTCACGTCGGGCCGGAGCACCACGTCGGCGTCGACCCAGGTGGTGGCCGGGTCCATCACGGTGACGCCCTCCTGCATCCACCGGGTCACGATCCGCTCGTTCATGACCCGGCCGGTGCGGGCCAGCTGCACGCGGTCGTTGACGCCCTCGGTCTGCAGCACGTCGTCGATCTCGTGCGCCCCGACGTGCAGCCCGGCCTCGCGCGCGAGGTGGACGGTGTCGGTGAGGTAGTACTCGCCCTTGGCGTTGTCGTTGCCCAGCCGCGGGAGCGCGTCGACGAGGAACGCCGCGTCGAAGGCCAGGATCCCGGAGTTGATCTCCCGGATCGCCCGCTGCTCCTCGGTCGCGTCCTTCTCCTCGACGATGCCCTCGACCTCGCCGTCGCCGTTGCGGACCACCCGGCCGTAGCCGTGCGGGTCGTCGACGCGCCCGCTCAGGATGCTCACGGCGCGCTGGGCGGCCTCGTGCTCGGCCGCGAACCGGCGCAGCGACTCGGCCTGGAGGAGCGGGGTGTCGGCGTACGCCACCAGGACGGTGCCCTCCGGGGACTCCCCGTGCGCGGCGACGGCCTCCATGGCGATGCGTACGGCGTGCCCGGTGCCGCGCTGCTCCTCCTGGACGGCGAGGAGCGCGTCCGGCACCAGCGCGTGGATGTGCGGCCCCACCTGGTCGCGCTGGTGGCCGACGACCGCGACGATCAGGCGCGGCTGCACCTCCTGGACCGCCGCCAGGACGTGGCCGACCATGCTCCGACCCGCCACCGGGTGCAGCACCTTCATGGTCTTGGACTTCATCCGGGTGCCGCCACCCGCGGCCAGGACGATGACCGTCAGCTCACCACTCACGGTGGATCACACTAATCGGCGTCCGGCTCACCGAACCGCTCGGCGAGCACGCCGTAGCGCAGGCCGCGATCGCTCACGGTGAGCGAGTCCTTGCCGAGCTTGTCGAGCACGGTGCGCACGATGAGGGCCCCGGCCAGGATCACCTCCGCACGCTCGGGCTGGAGGCCGGCGATCTCGCGCCGCTCGTCGGCGGTCCGCGAGCCGTAGAGCTCGATCTGGCGGTCGATCTCGGCCCGGTCGAGCACGGTGCCCTGGACGATGTCGGGGTCGTACTCGGCCAGGGCGTGCTTCACGCCGGCGAGGTTCGTCACCGCCCCACCCATGGCGAGCAGGGTGTCCGGCGGGTCCCGGTCGTCGAGCCGGTCGAGGTCGGCCGCGATGGCCGCGCGTGCTTCGTCCAGCACGTCGGCGGACACGACGCCGTCCAGGCCGAACTGCTCGGTGAACCGCACGGCCCCCACCTCGACGCTGAACCGCTCGTCGACGCGGTCCTGCTCGCCGAAGCTGAACTGCGAGCTGCCCCCACCGGTGTCGAACACCACGCTGGAGCCGGGCGTGGGGAGGGCCGCCGTCGCAGCCAGGTAGGCGAGCCGGGCCTCGTCCTCCCCCGAGATCACCTCGACGTGCACGCCGCAGCGCTCCTCCACGTCGCGGACGAAGTCGGCGGCGTTCTCGGCGATGCGCAGCCCCGCCGTACCGACCGCCGCGACCGCCCGCACGTCGTGGCTCCGGGCCTCCTCGGCCATCCCGGCGATCGCGTCGACGGTCCGCGCCATCGGCTCGGCCCCCAGCCGGCCGGTCTCCCGCAGCCCGTCGCCGAGCCGGGTGACCACCGCCCGGTCCACGATCGTGTGCCACGTGTGGTCCTCGCGCCGCTCGCCGAGGTGGAACTTCACCGAGTTGGTGCCCACGTCGATCACCGCGAACCGCCCCGCCGTGAACGGCGCCAGCTCCACGAGCCCGCGCGCGTAGTTGACGTTGGGCCGGCCGGCCAACCCGAGCTCCTCGAGCACGGCGAGGACCTGGGCTGCGTCCTCGGACTCGACGGCGACCGTGCGGGTCGTCGCCCCGCCCGCGCGTACGTCGGTCAGCTCGGCCGCGCACCCACCGATGCGGTAGCGGGTCCGCCGCTTGTGCACGGTGACCGCTCTGAGCCTCGGGTCCGGACCCACGACCTCCTCGAGCCACACGTCGAGCGGGTAGCCGTCGCGGGCCGGCGGCGCAGCGTCGAGCCCCAGCGCGCTGCTCACGACCTCCAGGTCGGCCTGCGACAGCGGGAAGCCGGCCTTGAGCACCGGCGTCCACTGCTCGAGCCCGTCGTCACTCACCTCCCGGAGGTGCTTGACGTCCATGAGGTCGTCCCGGACCTTCACGACGTCCGTGCCGGCCTCGGACAGCACATAGATCTCGGTGCTCTCCACGACCTGCTCGGGCGTCCGTGCCGCGAGCGCGGACTCGGCACCGCCGAACTCCGCTCCGAAGCTCCGCCACTCCCACCGCGGCACGATCATCGGCACTCTCCGCCCACACCTGGGTCGCGGCGCACCGTGTGCCGACCGGCATTCGTCCGGCCCGACCGAGGACTCCCACCCATCTTGGAGGTCGAGGCGGGCGGGGACAAGGGTGAGCTCGCGGGGCTGGCGGCGGGTGCTCGGACGCGCCAGCATGGGTCCATTCGTGCTGGGAGGGCGGGCGGTGGACCTCGAGACAGGCCTGCAGGCGCTGCTGGTGGTCTCGTTCATCGCGGCGGCCGCGCCGTTCGTGTGCGCGCTCCTGGCCCGCTTCCGGGTCCCCCAGGTGGTGGTGCTGATCGTCGGCGGCATCCTCATCGGCCCGGAGGTGATCGGGCTGGCGGAGCCGCAGGACATCGGGCTGGTCGCCAACATCGGGCTGGGTTTCCTCTTCCTGCTGGCCGGCTACGAGCTCGAGCTCGACCACTTCCTGGAGCGGGCCGGGCGGCTGGCCGTGGCCGGTTGGCTGGTCAGCGCGGCGATCTCGATCGCGGTCACGGGCCTGTTGGCGGCCGCCGGCCTGGTGCACGCCTTCGTCCCGGTGGCCCTGGCGCTGACCACGACCGCACTGGGGACACTGCTGCCCATCCTGCGCGACAACGACATGCTGAACGGGCCGCTGGGCCGGTTCATCATGCCCGCCGGTGCGGTCGGAGAGTTCTTCCCCATCGTGGGCATCGCGGTCTTCCTCGGGTCCCGTGGCCGCCTCTTCGGCCTCATCTCGCTCGTGGTCGTCTGTGTGGTGGCGCTGGGACTGGTCTGGCTGCCGCGACTCGCCCGCCTCGACCGGTTCCAGGCGATCTCCCGGCAGGGCGAGCACGCGACGTCGCAGACGACCCTGCGACTGACGATCATGTTGCTGCTCGGCCTCCTGGTGTTCGCGAGTGACGTCGGCCTGGACGCGGTGCTGGGCGCGTTCCTGGCGGGTGTGGTCCTGCGTCGGTGGGCGCCGGGGGACGTCGACGCCCTGGAGGACAAGCTCGACGCGGTCGGCTACGGGTTCTTCATCCCGGTCTTCTTCGTCTCCTCCGGCATGGGTCTGGACATCGACTCCATCAAGGAGGCGCCGCTGCGGCTGGTGGCCTTCCTGGTGCTGCTGCTCGTGGTGCGCGGCCTCCCGTCCCTCTTCCTCTACCGCCACGACCTCGTGGTGCGCCAACGGGTCCAGATGATGTTGCTGACAGCAACCTCACTCCCCCTGCTGGTGGCGCTCGCCGCCGTGGGGCTGGACGCCGGCGAGATGCTGCCGGAGAACGCCGCTGCGCTGGTCGGGGCGGGCGTCCTGTCGGTGATGCTCTTCCCCGGCCTGGCCGTCGCCATCAACCGCACCGCGCGTACGTCCGATCCCCACGACGCCCCCGTCGAGAAGCACTAGGTCCCGAGCACGATGACGTCTCCACACCCCGACGCAGGCGCACCCGACCCGACTGACGAGCGACCCGTCGAGCCGGTGCGGGGGGAGCCACGCTGGCCGATGGCCACCGCCGTGCTCGTCTCCGTCGCCATGCAGCTCGCGTTACCGGATCGCCACGTGCTGTCCCCGACCGTCCTCTTCCCCACCGTCGAGGTGCTGGTCCTCGTCGCCCTCGTCATCGCTGATCCCGGACGCATCGACCGGCGCTCCGCGGTGCTCAGACGGCTCACGATGGCGCTGGTCATCGTGATGACGTGGGACAACCTCGCCGGGGTCGCCGAGCTGGTCCGGGGCATCCTCGACGGGTCTGACCAGGACAACGGTCCGGTCCTGCTCGCGACCGGGGGTGCCCTGTGGGTCACGAACGTGATCGCGTTCAGCCTGTGGTTCTGGCTTCTCGACCGGGGCGGCCCGGCCGCTCGTGCGTCCGGTACGCCGTTCGCGGCCGCGTTCGCCTTCCCGGAGAACGTGACCCCGGAGCTGGCTCCTCCGCGCTGGTGGCCGCAGTACCCGGACTACCTCTACCTCGCCTACACGAACTCGACCGCGCTCAGCCCCACCGACACCCTGCCGCTGACTCGTTGGGCCAAGATGCTGATGCTCGTCCAGTCGGCCATCTCGCTCGTCATCGCGGTCATGATCATCGCGCGAGCCGTCAACATCCTGAACCTCTGAGCGCAGCCGGTGCGCATCGCCAAGGTGGGGGATGCCGCGCCGGAGCAGCGCTGCCATCCTGACGCTCCCGGACACTGGACGGGACGGCAGCCTTGGGGAGGGCTCATGCTGACAGGTCGATCGTGGGGTATCGCGTCCAGGTCTTCGGACCGCCAGGCCGGACGCAAGGGACGACTGACACCGAGAGCCGCCGCGACCTTGGTCCTGGTGGCAACCGCCCTGGCGTTCTGGCCATCCGCGGCCCAGGCCGACACGGGCGACACGGTGACCGGCTTCGGCACGATCAGCCCCAACTCGTGGCACTGCGCAACGAACTCCGCCGGGTCCTTCGAGATCGCCGTGACCGGTACCGGCGACCCCGCCGCGACCGGCACCTTCTCGTTCTCGTGTGGGGCGAGCCCTACTGGTTATCCCGCCATCACGTTCAGCGGCGCGGTGGAGTGCATGCGGCTGATCGGCACCAGGGCCATCATCGGTGGCACGATCACGGCGACGAACGAGGCGGTCTTCCCCGTCGGGGAACCCCTGCACTTTGCGGCGGGAGACGGCGGCGTGGGATCCGGCGACGCGATCAGCGACCTGTACTACGGCAACGCCTGCGACGACAACCTGCCCACCAACATTCCGATCGTCGGCGAGATCAGCCTGTACGAGTCCCCGCAATGCTCGGACGGCCGGGACAACGACGGCGACGGCTCCATCGACTTCCCAGCCGACCCCGGCTGCACGAGCGCCACCGACGCCAGCGAAGCCCCCAACCCGGAGTGCAGCGACAGTTTCGACAACGACGGTGACGGGACCACCGACTACCCCGCCGACCCCGGCTGCACCTCCGCCACCGACACCACCGAGTCCCCCAACCCCACCCAGTGCAACGACGACGTCGACAACGACGGTGACGGGTTCGTCGACTACCCGGCCGACCCCGGCTGCACCTCCGCGACCGACGACACCGAATCACCCAACCCGCCCCCGCCCGCCCAGTGCAACGACGGCCTCGACAACGACGGCGACGGGACCACCGACTACCCGGCCGACCCCGGCTGCACCTCCGCGGCCGACGACACCGAGTCACCGAACCCGACCCAGTGCAACGACGAGCGTCGACAACGACGGTGACGGGTTCGTCGACTACCCCGCCGACCCCGGCTGCACCTCCGCCACCGACGACACCGAGTCACCCAACCCGCCCCGCCCGCCCAGTGCAACGACGGCCTCGACAACGACGGCGACGGGTTCGTCGACTACCCCGCCGACCCCGGCTGCACCTCCGCCACCGACGACACCGAGTCACCCAACCCGACCCGCAGTGCAACGACGGCGTCGACAACGACGGCGACGGGTTCGTCGACTACCCCGCCGACCCCGGCTGCACCTCCGCCACCGACGACACCGAGTCACCCAACCCGCCCCCGCCCGCCCAGTGCAACGACGGCCTCGACAACGACGGTGACGGGACCACCGACTACCCCGCCGACCCCGGCTGCACCTCCGCCACCGACAACACCGAAGCCCCCAACCCGTCGAACGCTCCGACCTGCGACGGGCGGAGGGCGACGGTGTACGTGGCGAACGGCCGAGTTGTCGGCGGACCGGACTCCGGCCAGCTGTACACGGGCACCCTTCGCGGCACCGCCGGTGCGGACGTCATCAACGGCACCACGGGCGCTGACGCGATCACGGCCGGCGGCGGCGCCGACGTGGTGTGCGCGTTGGGTGGCGCGGACTCCGTCAGCGGCGAGGGTGAGGCGGACAAGCTGATCGGCGGCGCGGGCAATGACAACCTGTCGGGCGGCGCTGGCGGCGACACCCTCCAGGGCAGAGCCGGGAACGACACCCTGACCGGCGGGGACGGAGCGGACCGCTTCGTCGGCGGTCCGGGCACCGACACCGCGACCGACTACAACAGGGCTCAGGGCGACACCAGGACCACCATCCCCTGATCGCATCGCTCCCCGGGTAGGAGTCGAACCTACGTCGCTAGTCCTGATTCAAAGTCAGGCGGGCCCTGCCGGCAGACCAACCGGGGATCGGTGCCTAAGGGTAGGCGGTCCGCCGGGTGGGGGGTGCGTCATACGGACAGAGCAAGCGGGTGCTCTGTCCGTATGACGCTGGAGCAGCCGGCGCGCTCACGCAGCCACGGCCCACCCGCGCGCCCGCAGGGCCTGCTCGATCTGCGCGTAGAAGGCGGCGGGCTCGAGTCGAAGCCCCAGCAACGGCAGGCGCAGCACTGTCTCACCGGCGATGGCGAGGGAGTTCTGGCGCAGTGCGTCATCGACGACGCGCGTCGACCAGGTGTGGTGGATCCCCTCGATCTCCACGACCAGTCGCCACTGCGGCCAGGAGAGGTCGAGGTAGTAGCGACCGCGCTCGTCCCGTCGCAGGACCTGGCGCTCGGGGGCCGGGAGTCCGCGCCGTCCGAGCTCGCGGACGACGTCGAGCTCACCCAGTGACTGGGCGCCGCCGAGCAGATCACCGACGACGGCGAACAGCTGGTCTCGACGCTTGTCACGGCGGATCCGCAGCGCCTCGCGCCCCACCGCATCGGCAGGTGCCAGCCCTTGCTGGACCGTCGCGGTGAGCAGGTACGCGGCCTGCTTGTCGGAAGCGGCCCACAGGAAGGCGCGCACGGCAGCCACGTCAGGACGTGTACGCGGAATGCCGGACGGCGCCAGGTCGTCGGCACTCCATCGCCTGGTCTGTCGGATGTTGTACCGCTGGTTGCGGCGCACCCGGGCTCCGCGCGGGACCGAGACGCGGGCGCGCTCGTCGGAGAAGTGCTCGAGTCCGCTGGCCACGAGCGACGTCGCTCCGTCGAGCATGGCCCGAGGGCCGCCCTGGAACACGGCGGCCCAGCGATGACCGTGGGGCTCGATCGGCCCGTTGTGGAGGCAGACCGACTGGTCACCGATGAGCTGCCAGCGCTTCATGCGCACCTGCCCACGGATCTCCCACCGGCTGATGCCCACGGCGTAGAGCTGCTTGCGGGACACGACCCAGCCCTGGGGTTGGCCCAGCGCGCGGGCGCGGCGGAAGCGCTCGTCGTCGACGGGGATGCGGCCCATCCGGTCACTTTCGTCGCCCGTCCGTGAACGGGTCCGCGCGAGGCGGCCGGCTGTGGAGGAGCTGGCCCGCGCGGGCGGCTGTGGACGGCCTGTGGCCGAGATCGAGCGTCATGCGGATGGAGCAAGCGGGTGCTCCATCCGTATGACGCAGACCTCCGCAAGCCGGGGACGACCGCTCTAGGCTCCAGCTGTGGACCTGCCCGTGATGCCGCCCGTCCGGCCGATGCTCGCGAAGTCGGTGAAGGGCATCCCCGACCCCGGCAAGCACGACGGGCTGATCTTCGAGCCCAAGTGGGACGGGTTCCGGTGCATCGTGTTCCGCGACGGCGACGAGGTGGAGCTGACCAGCCGCAACACCAAGCCCCTGACGCGGTACTTCCCCGAGCTCGTCGAGGCGATCAGGCGCCAGCTGCCCGAGCGGGTGGTGCTCGACGGCGAGGTGTTCGTGGCCATCGGCGACCGGCTGGAGTTCGAGGTGCTGCAGGAGCGGATCCACCCCGCCAAGAGCCGGGTGGACATGCTCGCCGAGAAGACGCCGGCCGGGTTCGTGGCCTTCGACCTGCTCGCCCTCGGCGACGAGTCGTACGTCGACCGGCCACTGCGCGAGCGCCGGGCGGCGATGGAGGAGGCGCTGGGTGGGCTGGGCACCGACGGCCCCTGCTACCTGACCCGGACCACGAGCGACCCCGCCGAGGCCGAGCAGTGGTTCGAGCAGTTCGAGGGCGCCGGGCTCGACGGCGTCATCGCCAAGCCGCTCGACGCGCCGTACACCCAGAACGGCCGGGTGATGATGAAGATCAAGCACGCCCGGACCGCCGACGTCGTCGTCGCGGGCTACCGCGAGCACAAGAACTCCACGCCCGAGCGGCCGCTGCTCGGCAGCCTGCTCCTCGGCCTGTACGCCGACGGTGAGCTCCAGCACGTCGGGGTGAGCGCCAGCTTCACCGAGGCCCGGCGGGCCGAGCTGATCGAGGAGCTGCAGCCGCTGGTCTGCCCGATCGAGGAGCACCCGTGGGGGCGCTGGCAGGAGTTCCTGACCGCGAACCCGGACCGGGTGCCCGGCACGCAGAGCCGGTGGAGCCAGGGCAAGGACCTCTCGTTCACGCCGCTGCGCCCCGAGCGGGTGCTCGAGGTGGGCTACGAGCACATGGAGGGCCGGCGGTTCCGGCACACCGCCCAGTTCAAGCGGTGGCGGACCGACCGCGATCCGGAGTCGTGCGGCTACGAGCAGCTCGAGGAGATCGTGTCCTACGACCTCGGTGAGGTGCTCAGCGGCGGGCACTAGGCTCGGACCGTGGCCGAGAACAGTCAGTACGCCGTCGTCCTGCTCGTCGAGGAGAACCTCACCCCTGACGACGCGGCGCGGGTCCACTCGCTGCACGAGGCGATCGAGGACCCGGTCGTCTACCACGTGCTGATGCCGCTGGCGGACGGACCGGCGCGGGTCCAGGCCGCCCTGGGCGCGACCGGGGGCCTCGAACCCGACCTGGTGGCCGGACGGCCGCTCCCGCTCCCCGACATCGACCCGCAGGAGATCATCGAGGAGGCCCGCACGGACGCCGAGCGCGAGCTGGCCAACGCGCTCGCGGTGCTGCAGGCCACCGGCTCCGACGGCGGTGGGCGAGCTGGTGACCGGCGACCCGGTCGACGCGCTGGCCGCCAAGGTCAGCGAGGTCGACGGCCGCGAGGTGATCATCTTCACCGAGGAGCACTTCGTGAAGGAGCTGCTCCGGCGCGACTGGACCTCGAAGGCGCGGCGCCGCCTCCAGGTGCCGGTCCTGCACCTGATGGAGCAGGAGAACTTCGACGAGCAGGCCGGGGGCGGCGAGGGCGTCTCCCTCATCTAGGGCATGTCTCCCAAGTCCCGGCGGCGCCGGACGCCGCCCCGATCACGCGCTGGCGTCGTTACCGACACTGAAAAGACACCCAGTCTGCCTTCGTGCCGGCGCCTAGCCAGCGCGCGCCGGACCGACGCCGGCATCCACCGCTACTCGAGAGACATGCCCCAGTGCCGAACCCACTGAGCCGGGCGCTCCGGCGGCGCGACGGGGCGACGGTCGTCTCGACGTACGCCGCGGTGCTCGACGGCGTCCACCTCTGGCTCGACGTGGACGGCCCGGTGTCGGTGCGCGAGGTCGACTCCGGCGAGGTCACCGCCCTCGGCGACCACCCCCACGACCTGGCCCCGCTCACCGGCTCGACGTACGACGTGCTCGCCGGACGGGCCACCGTCGAGCTGGCCGGCCGGCCGGCGGACCCGCTCGCGCGCACCCCGCTGGCCCCGGACGGCGTCACCCAGTGGGACGTCGTGCGCCGCGACGACGGCCGGCTGCAGCTGACGCGCCGGTCCGTGCCCGCGAGCGCCGAGCTGGACGCGGCCGACGTCCACGGCGACCGGTTGCACCTGCGGATCCGCCCTGCCGACGGCGTCGAGCCCGGCTGCCACCTGCTCCTGCTCGACACCGACGACCAGCTCCTCGCCACGCTGCCGGCGACGGCCCACGACGGTCTGCTCGAGACGCTCATCGGGGTGGACGACCTCCCGGCCGGCTACTTCGGCGTGCTCCGGGTCGCGCTCGGCACCGAGGACGCGTGGGTGCGGGTGCGACGCCCGGCCAACGACCTCACCGACCCGAACCGTGCGGTGCTGCTCCCCGAGCTGTTCGCGGAGGGCCCCGACGTCGAGCTCGCGCCGGAGCACCCGCGGGCCCGGCTGCGCTGGAACCCCGACGGCCTGCTCGCGCTCCGGTCGATCGACCCCGACGAGGGTGCGTGACCAGTGAAGATCACCTTCCTCGTCCAGTCCGCGCACAAGCAGGGCGGCACCGAGCGCTCCGCGATCACCCAGGCCAACGCCCTCGCGGCCGCCGGCCACGACGTCCGCATCCTCAGCGTGGTCAAGACCGCCGACGTACCGGCGTTCGTCATCGACCCGCGGGTCGCGGTCGAGCACCTCGTCGACCTCACCGTCCCCTACGACGAGGCGCTCCACCAGCGGGAGTCCGTGCTGGTCCCGCGCCGGTGGGACAAGCAGTTCTCCGCGCTCACCGACATCGGGCTCGAGCGCGGGCTGCCCGCGGTGGAGGGCGACGTGCTGGTCACGGTGACCCCGGCCCTGCTGGCCTGCGCGGTGCAGCTCGCGCCCGAGCGTGTGGTGGTGGTCCACCAGGAGCACAGGTCGTCCTCGCAACGCACCTCCGGGATGGAGCCGCTCCTCGTCCACGCGCCCCGTGCGGACGTGGTGGCGCTCCTGACCCCGACGATCGCGGAGTGGCTGCGCGGCGAGCTGGGTGAGGTGGCGCCGGAGATCGTGTCGATGCCCAACGCGCTGCCCCAGGGCTTCGCGCCGCGGTCGCTGCTCGAGTCGCGCACGATCGTGGCGGCGGGCCGGCTGGTGATGGAGAAGCAGTTCACCAAGCTCGTGCACGCCTTCGGCGACGTCGCGGACCAGCTCCCGGGGTGGCGGCTGCGGATCCTCGGCCAGGGCCACCAGCGGCCGCACCTGGTGCGCGAGACCCGCAAGCGCGGGCTCTACGACCGGGTCGAGCTGCCGGGCAGCACCACCGACATGGCCAGCGAGTGGGGGAAGGCGAGCATCTGCGCGCTCACCTCGCGGGCCGAGGGCTTCCCGCTCGGGCTGCAGGAGGCGATGGCCGCCGGCGTCCCGTGCGTGAGCTTCGACTGCGCGTCCGGGCCCCGCGAGATCGTCCGCCACGAGGTGAACGGGCTCCTGGTCGCACCCGAGTCCATCGCCGGCATGGCTGCCGCGCTGCTGCGGCTCGGCTCCGACGACGAGCTGCGCCGGCGGCTGGGCGCCGGCGCGCTCGAGACCGCCGCGCAGTGGGACGCCGGCATCATCGCCGGGCAGTGGGTCGCGATCTTCGAGGCCGCCCTCGAGCGCCGCGGCGGCCGGCCGCGGTACGCCGCCCTGGCCGGCCGGCCCCGGCCGCTGCCGACGTCCGGGCCGTCGTACGACGCCACGGGGGTGACGCCCGACGCCGCCCGCACGCGCGGGGCTCGCCGCCGCCACGGACGCCGCCCGGGCCGCCTCGGACGAGTGGTTCGTGGTGCCCCCGCACGAGACCGGCACGTCGACCGTCGTGCTGCCGATGGCCGCCCGGCAGCGCTTCCTCCAGGAGCTGGCCGCCGCGCGGGTGCCGTCCTACCTCGCGCTGCGCGACCCGGCCGCCAACGGCTGGCACGAGCGCCGCGGCACCGTGGCCGAGCTGGCCACCGACCTGCTGCGCGGCCGGACCTCGGTCGTCGCGCTCGAACCCTGGTTGCACAACCCCGGTTCCACCACCACCTCGGTGCTCAACCAAGGTTGTACAACTGAGGTGGAGTTCTGGGAGGAGGACGTCGACGGGCAGCTGGTCGCTCCGCGGCGCAACCGCTACGCCCAGCGCCTCCCCCACGGTGCCGCCACCGCGACCGCCACCGTCGCCGGGCTCACCGTCCCGACGCTGCCGCTGATGGCCGAGCCGACGGTCCACGAGTGCACGTTCCCCGTGGACGTCGTCTACACGTGGGTCGACGGGCGCGACCCGGCGTGGAACCGGGCCCGGCTGGAGCGGCTGGCCGGGCTGACCGGGACCGCCACCACCCGCGAGTCGAGCGGGCAGGCGCGGTTCGTCTCCCGCGACGAGCTGCGCTACTCGCTGCGCAGCGTGCACCTCTTCGCCCCGTGGGTGCGCCGCATCCACCTCGTCACCGCGGGCCAGGTCCCCGCCTGGCTCGACGCCGTCACACCCGCAGGTGACCGTCGTGGACCACCGCGAGATCCTGCCGGCCGACGCGCTGCCGACGTTCAACTCCCACGCCATCGAGTCGGCGCTGCACAAGGTCCCCGACCTGGCCGAGCACTTCGTCTACCTCAACGACGACTTCTTCCTCGGCCGGCCCCTCGGCCCGGAGTCGTTCTTCAACCCCGCCGGCCTGGCCGCCGTGTGGTTCTCGCCGAACACGATCGGCCTCGACGAGACGCCCGACGCGCCGCCGTACCTCAAGGCGGCCTGGAACAACCGGCGCCTGCTTCGCGACGCCTTCGGCGCCGTCGTCACCGACAACCTCGCCCACGCGCCGTACCCCCATCGCCGGTCGGTGCTCGAGGAGATCGAGCAGCGCTTCCCCGCCGAGGTGGCCGCGACCGCGCAGGCGCCGTTCCGCTCCGACACCGACCTGTCGATGCTCTCCTCGTTCGCCCAGCACTACGGGCTGCTCACCGGTCGCGCGTACGCCGGCGAGTCCGAGCGCGCCTACATCAACATCAGCAACAGCGACCTGGAGTGGCAGCTCAAGAACGTGCTGGAGCGACGCCAGGACTTCCTGTGCCTGGCCGACCACCACGACCACGCGCTGGGCGCCGAACGGCTGGACCGGACCCTCGCCGAGTTCATGGCGACCTACTTCCCGGTGGCCGCACCCTGGGAGCGCGAGGGTTGAACCAACCGGGTCGTCTGGACCAGCGCAACCCCTCCGCGCCGCTCTGTGGGTGATCTGTTACCGAACGCTGGAGTCGCTGTGGTGTCGACGTGACCTCGGCGTGAGGTCGTCGGCCTAACGTTCAGGGTGTCGGAAGTCTTCGGGCTCCCGACCTGGGAAGGGGCGGCCCGCGCATCTCTGGGGGGAGCGCAGTTCGACCGGACTCAGCAACGCAGGACCTCCATCGGGCGGTGTCGGGGGACATCACCCAACGGGGCTCGTCGGGGGACGAGTCACCAGGTCCTCAGCAAAGGGTTCCCGCCCGGGTGCTCGTGGGGATGCACCGGGCGGGCCCTTTCGCATTTCGGGCCTTCGACGGCCGCCGCCGAGCAGACACCCAATAGTGGTGATCTCCGGTCCGCACCAGTGGTCCAGAAGGGCTCCGGGTACAGGCTGAGCGCGTCCGAGGCCGGCGAGGCACCGGCACGAGAGCTCTTGGGAGTAGATGTGCGCACTACACGAATGCTCGTCGGACTGGGCGCCTCGGTGTGCCTGGCTCTGGCCGCGCCCAGCGCCATGGCGGCGAAGGGCCACACCGCAGCCCTGCTCGCCCCGGTGACCGTGCTCGACCTCGAGCTCGACGAGGCCGCCGGCTCGACGACCGCCGCGGACTCGTCGGGCTTCGGCCACGACGGCGACATCGGCAGCCACATCAAGATGAACGGCGCCACCGCCACGATCGACCGGCACCCGCCGGACGCGGGCATCTACTACGGCGCCGCCCACCTGATCATGATCAAGGACGCCGCGGACGCCTCGCTCGACCCGGGCACCGGCAACTTCACCGTCGAGTTCCGGTTCCGCTCCACGGTGAAGTTCGGCAACGTGATCCAGAAGGGCCAGGCCACCACGGCCGGCGGCCAGGTCAAGTTCCAGCAGCCCAAGGGCTACATGAGCTGCATGTTCAAGTCCCCGGCCGGCACCGCGTCGATCAAGTCGAGCATCTTCACCAGCGACGGCGCGTGGCACACCATCCGCTGCGAGCGCACGCCGACCGAGGTCAACCTCTACGTCGACGGCGTCTTCAACAAGCGGATCCGGCACACGACCGGCAACATCAACAACACCAAGGCGTGGACCATCGGCGGAAAGTTCGACTGCGACACGAGCGACCCGAACACCGGCGCGGACAGCTGCGACTACTGGGCCGGCGAGATGGACTGGGTCAAGCTCACGAAGGGCTGAGACTGCTACTCACCCACGTGCCCACCGGCCATCTCGACCGCGACGTCGAGGTGGCCGGTGTGGCGTGCGTACTCGTGGAGCACGTGGAAGCAGATCCAGCGCAGGTCCGGCGGCTCGGCCTCGAACCGGCCGCCCGTGGCGGCAGCGTCGTCGAGCGCGGCTGAGGCCAACACCCGCTCGGTGACCGTGGCCTGGTCGCCGAGCAGCCCGACCACGTCGTCGAGCGAGCGGTCGGGCGGCACCAGCCACCCCGCGTCCGGTGCGCCCTGCGAGTCGCCCCACGGGTCGGCGACCGGCTCGCCCAGGAAGCCCCAGGTGAACCAGCGCCGCTCCATGGAGGCCAGGTGCTGGAGCAGCTCGAGGGGCGTCCAGCCGGACGGCACCAGTGGTCGGCGCAGCTCGGCCTCGGGCAGCGAGCGCGCCTTGGCGACCACGGTCGCCCGGTAGAAGCGGAGGTACGCCGCGATGTGGGCGGCCTCGCCGCCGAGACCGGGCCCGGGCTCAGCCCGCACGGCGCCCCTGCAGCCACGACAGCAGTCCCAGGCCGGCCGCGGTGATCGCGGACAGCGCCGCGGCCCCGACCCCGGCCTCGCCGTCCTCGAGCAGCAGCGCGATGAGCAGGTAGGCCACCGCCAGGCCGAGCAGGAACTTGGCCGCCGCCAGCCACTGGCGCCGCGCCTGCTCCCGGGAGAGCGCCCGGACCTCGTCCGGCGTGCGGCCCTGGGCCAGCTGCCAGGCGCCCGGGGTACCGCGGTAGAGCCGCCAGGCCAGCCGGGCCACCACGATCCCGCCGCCGAGGAAGAAGACCCCGGCGGCCAGCAGCCCGCTGACCGTCTCGGAGGTGAGCATCCCGACCAGGCCGTAGAGCAGCGCCGCGATCGCGCCCATCGACAGCAGGCTGGCCACGAGCTTCTTCGGCGCCGACGGGCGCCGCTGGTCGGTCGCCGGGACGCTCACGAGGGCCCGATCCAGTTGCCGGCCTCGTCCCAGTGCTCCTCGACCTTCTTGCTCGGCTGCACGCGCGGCGGCTCGCCGGGCATCTTCGGGTAGTCGGGCGGGAACGGCATCTCGCCCCCGGGCAGCTCGTCGTACAGCGCCAGCAGCGGCTCGATGGAGTACGCCGTGTCGTCGATCGTCGCCCAGGCGTCGCCGGAGGCGGCCAGCCGTTCGGGCACGGTGAACAGGTTGAGCTCCTTGGGGTCGGTCACGCCGGCCAGCTCCTCCCAGGTCAGCGGCGTCGAGACGGGGGCGCCGGGGATCGGCCGCAGGGAGTACGCCGAGGCGATGGTGCGGTCGCGGCAGTTCTGGTTGAAGTCGACGAAGATCCGCTCCCCGCGCTCCTCCTTCCACCAGTCCACGGTGACGCCGGGGTCGCGCCGGGCCAGCTCGCGCCCGAAGCCGATGGCGGCGTGCCGGACGTCGAGGAACTCCCAGCGCGGCTCGATCCGGACGAAGATGTGCACGCCGCGGTTGCCCGAGGTCTTGGGGTAGCCGCGCAGCCCGAGCTCCTCGAGCAGCTCGCGAGCGCCGTCGGCCACCCGGACCGCGTCGGTGAACGACGTGCCGGGCTGCGGGTCGAGGTCGATACGGAGCTCGTCGGGACGGTCCACGTCGCTGCGCCGCACCGGCCAGGGGTGGAAGGTGAGCGTCCCCATGTGGGCACACCAGACCGGCACCGCGATCTCGGTCGGGCAGATCTCGTCGGCGGTGCGGCCCGAGGGGAAGGTGATCTCGACGGACTCGAGGTAGTCGGGCGCACCCTTGGGCACCCGCTTCTGGTAGAACGCGTCGGCGTCGCGGTCCATCCGCGAGGTGGCCAGCTTCATCCCCGGTCGTACGCCGGACGTCCAGCGCTCCAGGGCGGTGGGGCGCTCGCGCAGCGCGCGCATCAGGCCGTCCTCGACCGAGGCGAAGTACTCCGCCACCATCAGCTTGGTGACCTCGGGCGTCGCGTCGGTCGCCTCGTAGATCACCCGGTCCGGGCTCGACACCCGGACGGCGCGCCCACCGGCGTCGACCTCGACAGCTGCGGCCTTCGGCATGCCGCCAGTAAACCGGACGCGTCGGACACTCGGCACGACGTAGGTTGGGCGACCGTGATCGAGTCCTCGCACGCCGGCCTGACCAGCGTCACCTTCCGCGCCGACGAGCAGCCCGAACGGCTGGACGGCTGGTACGAGGCACACGCCCGCGGCTTCCACCAGGGCCGGACCAGCGAGGAGCTCCGGCAGTGGTTCGGCGCCCACCTCCGGGCCGACGACGTCGTGCTCCGGGGGGTCTGGCAGGACGCGCCCACGCTCGGGTCGGGCACGATCCCGGTCGCGACGTACAGCAGCTTCGACAAGACCCTCAACACCGGCCTCGGGCCGCACCCGGTGCGGATGGTGAGCGACGTGACCGTGAGCCCGACCCACCGCCGACGCGGGCTGCTGCGGGCGATGATGACGGCCGACCTCCAGGACGCCGTCGACCAGCGGGTGCCGCTCTCGGTCCTCACGGCGTCGGAGGGGTCGATCTACGGGCGGTTCGGCTTCGGGCCCGCCGTCTTCCAGCACAGCCTCACGGTGGAGACGAGCCCCCGTTTCGCGCTCCGTGAGTACGACGACGACGGAGCGGTCGAGCTGCTCGAGCCGGCCGAGGCGTGGCCCGCGGTGTCCTCGGTCTTCGCGGCGTTCCACCGACAGACCCGCGGATCGGTGGAGCGCCCGGCGTTCTACGAGCCGATCCTGACCGGCGCCTTCAACTTCGAGGACGGCGCCGACACCAAGCTCCGGATCGCGGTCCACCTCGCCGCCGACGGCACACCTGACGGGTACGTCGCCTACCGGCCGGGTCCCCGCGAGGACAGCCACCGCGCGATCAAGGTGAGCGACCTCGTGGCGGTCACGCCGGCGGCGTACCTGCGGCTGTGGCGGTTCCTCGCCGACCTCGACCTCAGCGACACCGTCGAGTGGGGCCACGCGCCGGTGGACGACCCGATCTCCTGGGCGCTCGTCGACCCCTTCCTGGCCCGGGTGACGCGCCGGACGGACGCGCTCTGGGTGCGCGTCCTCGACGTGCCGGCGGCGCTCGCGGCCCGGCCGTGGGGTCGCGACGGTGACGTGGTCCTCGAGGTGGCCGACCCGCTCGGCCACGCCGCCGGCCGGTTCCGGGTCGTCACCCGCGAGGGCGCGGCCGAGGTGTCGCTCACCGACGCGGCCGCGGACGTCCAGATGGCCGCCGAGACCTTGGGCGCCCTCTACCTCGGCGGGGTGGACATCGAGACGCTGGCCCGTGCCGGCCGCGTGTCGGGCGCCGGGGTCGCGGCGTTCGCGGCCATGGCCGACGCCGGGCCCACGCCGCACTGCATCACCGGGTTCTAGCTACCGCGGCCCCTGCCCTGCGGTCAGAACCGGAAGCCGGCCACCAGCGTGCGCAGGTCGCCGGAGACCTCGGCGAGCTCGCGGTGGTGGTCGTTGATGGAGGTGATGATCGAGGAGATCTGGCCGATCGCGTCGACCGCACCCTCGGTGTCGGCCTGGGTCGCCTGCACCCGGTGGGCGATGTCCTCGGTGGCCTGGGCGGTCTCCTGCGCGAGCTCCTTGACCTCGTTGGCCACCACCGCGAACCCCTTGCCGGCCGCCCCCGCCCGGGCGGCCTCGATGGTGGCGTTGAGCGCGAGCAGGCGGGCCATGTCTCACCTCGTTGCGGCCCCGGGCGTCGATCCGCCGGGTGAGGTCGCCCTCGGCGACCGCCGCCAGCACGTCCTGGGTCTCGGCGAGGGGTCGGGTGATCGACCGCGAGGTGCGCCACCCGATGACCAGGGCCAGCAGGGCCGCGAGCACGGCGAGCGCGCCGATGTAGAGCACGAACCGGTCGGCGGTGCTCCGCGCGGAGACCGTCACCTCCTGGTTCATCGACTCCTCGAGGTCGATGAGCACGTTGATGACCCGCAGCCACTCGGTGAACACCGACGTGGCCTGCATCGTGAGCATCGCCTGCGCGCCCGCCTGGTCGCCGGCCCGGGCCAGGTCGATGACCTTCTCGGCGAGGGGCAGGGCCTTCTCCTGCACGGCCTTGATGTCGGCCAGGGCCTTCTTCTCCTCGGCAGTCACCGCCGTCCCGTCGGCGAAGATCTCGTCCATCGGCGCCTCGGACGCCGCGTAGTCGGCCGCGAGCTTCTCGATCAGCTCGACCTCGACCCGGACCCCCGGGTCGGTGGTCGCGAGGACCACGTCCCGCAGGGCGATCGCCCGGTCGTGCACGCTGCCGCGGAAGTTGATCGCGTAGCGCTGCTTGACCGCGTTCTGGTCGTTGATGGTGCTGAGCTCGTCGTCGATCTTGTCGACCTGGACGATCCCGACGACCACGACGGCGACCATGCTGAGCACGACCAGCAGGAAGCCCACGCCTATCCGCCGGCCGATGGTCAGGTTCTTCACGCCGCTGCCCCGCCCTTCCGCACGCCAGGACGCCGGCGGCGTCCGAGTGAGGAGCAACATCGGCGGAGCGGGAGCCCACCTGAGGGTTTCCGCCCCGGGTCTGGGGTCAGAGCAGCGAGTTCGGCTCGAACCGCGGCTGCCGGTCAGGGTCGTCGCGGGTCGGGCGGACGAACTCGAACCCCGACGTGGTCACCAGCTGCCACCGAGGGTCGGCGCCCGGGGTCCGGCGGAGGGCCTCGGCGCACGCCAGGTGCATCGGCGGGAGGTGGAAGGCGTTGCGGCCCACCTCCTGCGGCGTACCGACGAAGACCACGGGGCGGCCCAGCGACATCGCGCAGCCGCCGCAGATGCGCGACAGCGCGCACTGCGTCACCCAGGCGCGGTCGTGGAGCCGCTCGGCCTCGGCCAGCTTCGGACGCAGGCTCACGACGCCTGCCGCTCGCCGGTCCTGCCCCGCGACCAGGCGCCGAGCTCGCGGATCCGGGCCGGCCGCTCGGCGTCGGACCGGCGCCGGCGGGTGCGCGACGGCGTGGGCGGCTCGGGCTGGTCGCTCGAGGTCCAGCCGTTGGGCACCGAGAGCTTGATGATCGTGCGCAGCGCTTGGCCGTACTGCCGGTGCAGCGGGCCGGTCGTGTAGGGGATGTCGTACTTCGCGCACAGCTCGCGCACCCGCACCGAGATCTCGGCGTACCGGTTGCTCGGGAGGTCGGGGTAGAGGTGGTGCTCGATCTGGAAGCCGAGGTTGCCCGACAGGACGTGCAGCAGCGGGCCGCCGTCGAAGTTCGCGGCCCCGAGGATCTGCCGCAGGTACCACTCCGCCCGCGTCTCGTCCTCGATCTCCTCCTCGGTGAAGTGCATCGCGCCGTCGGGGAAGTGGCCGCAGAAGATGATCACGTAGGCCCAGAGGTTGCGCGCCAGGTTGGCCGTCGCATTGGCCACCAGCGTGGTCCGCCACTGCCGGCCGGACAGGGCCGGGTAGACGACGTAGTCCTTGAGCACCTGGTTGCGGCCCTTGCGGACGATCTGCCGCAGCTGCCGCTTCATCTCCTTCGGGTCCTTCTCGCCCTTGCGGATCCGCTCGATGTCGAGGTCGTGGAGGGCGACGCCCCACTGGAAGAGCGTGGCGAGCAGCGAGTTGTAGACCGGCTGGCCGAGGTTGTACGGCGACCACTTCTGCTCGCGGGCCATCCGCAGGATGCCGTACCCGATGTCGTTGTCGTAGCCGAGCACGTTGGTGAACTGGTGGTGCACGTAGTTGTGGCTGTGCTTCCACTGCTCGGCCGGCTGCGCGGTGTCCCACTCCCAGGTCGAGGAGTGGATCTCGGGGTCGTTCATCCAGTCCCACTGGCCGTGCATGACGTTGTGGCCGATCTCCATGTTCTCGAGGATCTTGTGCAGCCCGAGGAACGTCGCGCCGGCCACCGCCGCGGGGATCCTGGTCCGCCTCGACTGCGAGCCGAGCAGCAGCGTCAGCCGGCCGGCGACCGCGAGCCCGCGCTGGATCCGGATCAGCCGGTTGATGTAGGCCGCGTCCTTGTCCCCGCGCGAGTCCTCGACCTCCTGCCGCAGCGCGTCGAGCTCGCGCCCGAGCTCCTCGATCTCCTCGTCGGTGAGGTGCATGTACTCCTGGACGTCCGAGATCGCCATGAGTGCCTTCCTTTCGTGGTCGCTGTCGTCAGATGTCGAGGGTGCAGTCGCCCACGGCGGCGGTGACGCAGGTCTGCACCTGCTCGTTGGGTTGGGCGTACTCCTCGCCGCTGCGCAGGTCGCGGACCGTGCCGCTGACGAGGGTGAGCGTGCAGGTGTGGCAGATGCCCATCCGGCAGCCGTAGGGCATCCCGATCCCGGCCTCCTCACCGGCCTCGAGCACGGTGGTGGCGCCGTCGGCTTCGACGGTCCTGCCGCTGTTGCGGAAGGTGATCGTGCCGCCCTCGCCGCCGTCGCCGCCCAGCTCCAGCGAGAACCGCTCGAGGTGCAGGTGCTCGTCGAGACCGGCGGCCTCGAAGTGCTCGGTGACCGCGTCGAGCATCGGCCCCGGGCCGCAGGCGTAGGTCTCGCGCTCGCGCCAGTCGGGGCAGAGGTCGTCGAGGTCGGCCAGCTCCAGCATCCCGTCGGTGTCGGTGTAGAGCTGGTGGACGGTGAGCGCGTCGTACTTCTCCTCGAGCCGCTCGATCTCCGCGCGGAAGATCATCCGCTCCTCGGTGGGCGAGGAGTAGTGCAGGACGACGTCGGGCATCGAGCCACGGCGGTCCAGGGTGCGCAGCATCGCCATCACCGGCGTGACCCCACTGCCGCCGACGAGGAAGAGCACGCGCCGCGGCGGCGGGTCGGGCAGCACGAAGTCGCCCTCGGGCAGCGCCAGCCGGACGATCGTCCCCGGCTCGAGGCCGCTGACCAGGTGGCCCGACACGAACCCCTCCGGCATCGCGCGCACGGTGATCGCGATCGTCCGGCCGCTGCGGCGGGGCGCGGAGCTCACCGAGTACGAGCGCCACTGGAACTTCCCGTCGACCTGGACCCCGATGCCGACGTACTGCCCCGGCCGGTGGTCGAACCGCCAGCCCCACCCGGGCCGGATCACCAGCGTGGCGGCGTCCTCGGTCTCCGGGACCACCTCCTCGACCCGGCCCCGGAGCTCGCGTGAGCTCCACAGCGGGTTGAGCAGGTGCAGGTAGTCGTCGGGTAGCAGCGGCGTCGTGAGCTTCGAGCCGGCCCGGCGCACGCGCTCCCAAGGGATCGTCCCCGACATCCATCCTCCCGAGAGGTCGTTCGTTCCAGTGAACGAGTGTTCTCCGAAATCGTCAAGGCGGTACCCGGCCTTGTGGACTTCATTACGCTCGAGGCATGGGTTACGCGGTGGAGAAGTCCGACCAGGAGTGGCGCGAGCAGCTGTCCCCCGAGGAGTACGCCGTGCTCCGCAAGGCCGGCACCGAGCGGGCGTTCACGGGGACCTACACCGACACCGAGACCGTCGGCATCTACTCGTGCAAGGCGTGCGGCACCAAGCTCTTCGAGTCCGACACCAAGTTCCACTCCGGCTGCGGCTGGCCGTCGTTCTACCAGCCGATCACCGACACCGTCGAGTACATCGAGGACACCACCCTCGGCATGAAGCGCGTCGAGGTCCGCTGCGCCAACTGCGGCTCGCACCTCGGCCACGTCTTCCCCGACGGCTACGGCACGCCCACCGGCGACCGCTACTGCATCAACTCGATCAGCCTCACCCTCCAGCCGGCCGACGCCGACGCCTCGGCCGACGGATAGCACCACCGCCCGACCCGATCCCTCTCACAGGCTCAACCCCCGCCGGTCGAGCCCGTCGAGACCCCCGCAGCCTCGGCACCCGCCCGACCACCGCCGGTCGAGCCCGTCGAGACCCCCGCAGCCTCGGCACCCGCCCCAGCACCGCCGGTCGAGCCTGTCGAGACCTCCGCAAGGAAGGCAATCAGCCGACCGATGGCCCGGGCGGTCCGTCCGCGAGCTGCCGGTTGCGGGCCAGCACCTCGAGCAGGTCGAGGCGACCCTCGATCAACGCCATCCGTTTCTCGCGACCCCAGCCCTGGATCTGCTTCTCGTACCAGAACGCCTCGTCCATCCGGTTGAACTCCGACGACCACACGAGCCGGACCGGCCGTCGTGATCGTGGGCGCGTGTACGTCGCGCCGAACCCGAGGTTGTGCTCACTGACGCGCCGTTCGAGATCGACGGTGCTGCCGACGTAGAAGGTGCGGTCGCGGCATTCGAGGATGTAGGTCCAGGGCATGCCCGAGACTGGCGCGCGGGTCGGCATCCTCGCGACCGGGTCTTCAGCGGCTGTGGACGACGGCCGTCATCAGCGTGCCTGTGGATGTCTCGTGGCCAGGGAGACGTTGCTCGACCCGGTGCCTTCCCTGCGGGGGTCTCGACAGGCTCGACCAGCGCGGGTCGGCCCCGGTGCCTTCCCTGCGAGGGTCTCGACAGGCTCGACCAGCGCGAGCCGGCCCCGGTGCCTTCCCTGCGGGGGTCTCGACAGGCTCGACCAGCGCGAGCCGGCCCCGGTGCCTTCCCTGCGAGGGTCTCGACAGGCTCGACCAGCGCGGGTCGACCCCGGTGCCTTCCCTGCGGGGTCTCGACAGGCTCGACCAGCGCGAGCCGACCCCGGTGCCTTCGCCTGCGAGGGTCTCGACAGGCTCGACCAGCGCGAGCCGACCCCGGTGCCTTCGCCTGCGGCGGGTCTCGACAGGCTCGACCAGCGCGAGCCGACCCCGGTCGCCTTCGCCTGCGCGGCGGTCTCGACAGGCTCGACCAGCGCGGGTCGAGCTGGATGACGGGTTGCGTCAGCCGGCGTCGACCAGGGCGGGGTTGATCAGCACCACGCCGGCGCCGTACTCGTCGTCGACGCGGTCCTGGAGGGTGCCGTCGTCGTAGACGACGTCGACGAGCACGTGGCCGTCGGAGCCCTCGCCGCCGTACGCGCCGAGCACCCACTTCTCGTCCTGCAGCTCGGTGGCGATCTGCTCCAGCTCGGCGTCGTCGTACGCCGTCGCGGGGGCGGGCGTCGGGGTGGGGGTGGGCATGGCCGGGTCGTAGAGGGCGCCGGGGACGGCGTCGGTGGCGGTGAAGGAGGTCCCGTCCCAGGTGCCGGTCAGCGCGTAGGTGCCCCAGCGGACGTCACCCTCCTGGTCGTAGGTGCCCTCGTGGGCGGCCCAGTCCCAGCCCACCAGCTCCGGCCCGCCGCACTGGGGCGGGTAGGACTCGGCGACCGGGCCGAGGCAGAGCTCGGGTGAGCCGGTGTCCATCACCGTCACCAGGTCGACGGTGCGCACCGGGCCGTCCGGAGTGACCCCGATCAGCACGCCGGGCGTCGTGTTGCCCGGCGGGTCGTGGGCCACGTCATCGGACCCGTCGTCGCCGCAGGCCGACCCGGCCAGGACGAGGGCAGCCAGGGCAGCGAGCAACGACGGCGGCGTCCGCATGGCCGTCGGACGGCGTGGCGCCGCGCGGGGTTCCGTCCGGTCCAGACCGGCGTCAGGGCAACCGGTCGACCAGGTCGGCGACCGGCGCGAGCGCACCGGTGTAGAACGGCACCTCCTCGCGCACGTGCCGCCGGGTCTCGGACCCGCGCAGGTGACGCATCAGGTCCACGATCCGGTAGAGCTCGTCGGCCTCGAAGGCCAGCAGCCACTCGTAGTCGCCGAGCGCGAAGCTGGCGACGGTGTTGGCCCGCACATCGGGGTAGTCGCGCGCCATCTTGCCGTGCTCGGCCAGCAGCGCGCGCCGCTCGCCGTCCTCGAGGAGGTACCAGTCGTAGGACCGCACGAACGGGTAGACGCACACGTGCCGCTTCGGCTCCTCGTCGGCGAGGAACGCGGGCACGTGGCTGCGGTTGAACTCGGCCGGGCGGTGCAGCGCCATCTGCGACCAGACCGGCTCGAGCCGGCGGCCGAAGGCGGTGCGGCGGAACCGGTGGTACGCCGCCTGGAGGGCCTCGGAGTCGGCCGCGTGCCACCAGACCATGAGGTCCGCGTCCGCGCGCAGGCCGCTGACGTCGTAGACCCCGCGGACGACGACGTCCTCCTCGGCGAGCGCGGCGAACAGCTTCTCGACCTCGGCGCCCTCGCTGGCCCGGTCGGCGTCCCCGAGCAGGTCGGCGAGCCGGAACACCGACCACATCGTGTAGCGGATGGAGTCGTTGATCTCGCGGATCCGGGAGGCGTTCGACTGGCCCTCGCTCATGCGTCCCATTGTGCCTCTGCGGCAGGATCGCCTCGTGGCCAGGACCCTGCAGGAGCTGCTCGACGGGCTGGCCGGACCGGGCGCCGCCGCCTGCGTCGTCCGTGACGGCGCGATCGTCGACGAGGCGGTGGCCGGCACCCGCGACGGCACGCGCCCGTGGACGACCGACACCCTCGTGATGACCTACTCCGTGGCCAAGCCGTTCGCGGCCCTCACCGTGCTCACCGCGGTCGCCGATGGAGCCCTCGCCCTCGACCAGCCGGTCGCCGACCTCTGGCCCGCGTACGCCGCGCACGGGAAGGGCGCCACCACCGTGCGGCACGTGCTCTCGCACCAGGCCGGGCTGCCGGCGTTCCCGGAGCGCGCCGACGACGTGCCGTACGACGACCGCGAGGCGCTCGTCGCGCTCCTGGCCGGCGCGACCCCGCTCCACGAGCCCGGCACCGCCTGCGCCGAGCACGCCCTGACCTACGGCCACCTGTGCGACCAGCTGGTCCGCGCCGCGACCGGCGAGGAGCTCGCCGACCGGTTCGCCCGGATCGCCGCCGCGCACGGCTGGGACGCCCACCTCCGGGTGGCGCCGGCCGACCTCGACCGGGTGGCCGACCTGGTGGCCGTCGAGCCGGGCTGGCCGGCGCGCTACACCGAGGACCTGCGCTGGGGTCCGGCCATGACCCGGCCGCGCGGCCTGCTCGACCCCGTCGAGCTGAGCTCCGAGCGGTGGCGGACCACGTCCTTCCCGGCCATCGGGATGCACGCCTCGGCCCGCGGGCTGGCCACCTTCTACGGCCATCTCATGGACGGGACCGTCGCCGCGCTGATCGGTCCCGAGCTGCACCGCGAGTACGTCGGGCCGCAGGTCACCGGCCACGACCTCCTGCTCGATCGCGAGGTCACCTGGACGCTCGGCTTCCAGGTCGACGAGCTCGACCTCGGGATGGGTGGCGCCGGCGGCAGCAGCGCGTGGTTCTCCTTCACCGGGCGGTACGCCGCGGCGTACGTCTCCCGCGGGCTCGGCACCCACGACGGCGGCGACGCGGTCTACGACCTGCTCGAGGAGCGCCTCAGGGGCTGAGGTCAGGCCGGCCGAAGAAGCCGGACGTACCGGTGGTCGAGGAGGGCGCTCCGCGCCCTTCTCACCCACCGTCGCGGCCGTACCCCGCCTCGCGGGCCTTGACGATCGCCTCGCCGCGGCCGGCGGCGTGCAGCTTGGTGTAGATCGTCGAGACGGTGTTGCGCACGGTCTTGCCGGAGACGAACAGCTCGCGCGCGATCTGGTCGTTGGTCTTGCCGGCGGCGAGCATGTCGAGCACCGAGCGCTCCCGGTCGGTGAGGTCGGGGAACGGCTCCTCGTGCTGCTGGGGCGAGGACATCGAGGTGAAGTACTGCGCCACCTTGCCGGCCAGCGAGGCGCCGAAGATCATGCCGCCGCCCGCCGCCGCCCGGATCGCGTTGTGCACCTCCTCGGCACCGGAGCCCTTCAGCAGGTAGCCCGACGCCCCGGCGCGCATCGCGCTCAGCACGGTGTCGTCGTCCTCGTTCATGGTCAGCATCACGACCTTGACGTCGGGGTGCTTGCCGGTGACGAAGCGGGTGGCCTCGATGCCGTCGAGCCGCGGCATCTGGATGTCCATGACCACGACGTCCGGCTTCGTCTCCTCGATGACGTGCAGGGCCTCCCGGCCGTCCTCGGCGGTGCCGACGACCTCGGCGCCGTCGAGGGCGCCGAGGAGGGCGACCAGCCCGTCCCGGACGATCTGGTGGTCGTCGACGACCACGACGCGGATGCTGTTCACAACAGGGACTCCTCGGGTTGGGTGACGGACGCGGGCAGCCACGCCCGTACGACGGTGCCCCCCGACGGGGGGCAGGTGATCTCGGTGCGGCCGCCGAGCTCGTCGGCGCGCTCGCGCAGGGACAACAGTCCGACGCCGGCCTCGCGCTCGGCCTCGATGCCGACGCCGTCGTCGACCACCTCGACCAGGAGGCAGCCGTCCTCGACGGCCAGCCGGATGGTGCAGTGGCGGGCCCGGGCGTGCCGGGTCACGTTGGTCAGGGCTTCGCCCGCGATGCGGTACGCCGCGACCTCGGCCGCCGCCGACAGCTCCCCCAGCGGGACCGGCGCCTCGACCTGGACCTCGATGCCCTGCACGAGGTCCCCCTGCTGGCGCAGCGCGTCGACCAGCCCGACCGTGTCCAGGGCCGGGGGACGCAGGTCGCTGACCAGCCGGCGCACGTCGTCCATCACGCCGAGCAGGTGGGTCTCGGTCGCCTGCAGCAGCGCGGCGGCGGCGTCCGGGTCCCGGTCCACGGTGAGCCGGGCCGAGTCGAGCTGGAAGACCGCCCCGCCCAGCGACGGGCCCAGCCCGTCGTGGAGGTCGCGCCGGAGCCGGCGCCGCTCCTCCTCGCGGGCCAGCACCAGCTGCTCGCGGTTGTCCTGGAGCGCGTCGGCGAGCTGGGTGGTGCGGGCCGCGACGGCGGCCTGCCGGATCAGGTCGCCGAGCAGCTCCTCGTCGCGCCGGCTGAGCCGGGTGCGCAGCCCCCGGGCGGGAAGCACCAGCCGGCCGACCTCGCGGGCCCGGTAGGTGATCGGCAGCGTCCGGGTCTCGGGCGGCCGGGTCCCCACCGCCGCGGTGAGCCGGGCGCCCGCGGTCCGCTCGACCTCGACCGCGACGTAGGCGACCCCGAACGCGTCGGCCACCGCCCGTGCCACCGCGAGCAGCTGGTCGGGGCCCTCGTCGGCCAGCTCCAGCCCGGCGGCCAGGCCGGCGACGACGTCGTACGGGTTCTCCCGCTGCCCGAGCAGCAGGCGCCGGACCAGCCGCCAGAGCGCCGCGCGCAGCGGCGCGTAGATCACCGCGGAGAAGAACAGCACCAGCAGGATCACGTCCTGCTCGCCGAGCGAGTCGCCCAGCAGGAACGTGAGCAGGCTGAGGAAGGCGAGGTCGAGCGCGAGGACCGCGACCCACAGGCCGCCGTACAGCAGGGTGTTGGTGAACAGGTGCTCGCCCGAGACCCGCGTCTGGTCGAGCAGACCGACGGCCATGGCCGCGGCGAGGACCGCGGAGCCGAGCGTGATCACCCAGGCGTCCAGCGTGCCCTCGCGGACGATGACGTCCACCGCGGCGGCCAGGCCGACGGCCACCACCGCCCAGAGCAGCCAGGAGAGCCGTTCCCGCTCGACCCCGCCGCTGCGGTGCCACCGAACCACGGGGACCGCGAGCTGGACCGGGAACACGAACACCACGGCGACCACCGTGATCAGCGCCATCCACGGCTCGAGCGGTGCGCCGACCACGGGCATCACCAGGACGTGGCTGCCCTCGAGCACCGAGTGACCGGGATCCAGGCCCACCACCGGCACCGGGTCGAGGGTGCCGGGACCCACGACCTGCGTCAGCCCGGCCAGCGTCGAGAGGGCCACGCTGACCACGCTGAGCCGGCCCCACCAGCCGGGCAGGAGCCGGCCGTCGGGGTAGAGCACGAGCGCCCACGACGCGAACAGCTGTGGCACCAGCGTGGTCACCTTGATCACCCAGATCTCGGTGAGCAGCGCGTCCGCGG
This sequence comes from uncultured Actinomycetota bacterium, assembly GCA_963791175.1. Classification (GTDB taxonomy): domain Bacteria; phylum Actinomycetota; class Actinomycetes; order Propionibacteriales; family Nocardioidaceae; genus Nocardioides. Next base: position 278,915 of record CAWBRC010000001.1, on the reverse strand, counting down.
AGCCGGCCGGGGGTACGCCGACGGACCAGTGCACGTGCGCGCGCAGCAGCGACGAGGCCAGGGCGCACGTGGCGAAGACCGCGCAGCCGACGGCCAGGCGCCGGCGGTCCGTGGCGAGCAGCACGCCGGTCAGCACGGCCAGGGCCAGGCCGTAGACGCCGTAGATCCACACGCCACCGGGGACCACCGTGTGGCCGAAGGTGCCGGCGTCGGCGGTGGCCTCCATGGTGCCCGCGACGGCCACCACGAGCGCCGCCACGGCCGGCGGCGCCATCGCCACGCGGGGGTTCACGACGACCTCCCCACCGGCAGCGCCACGCGGACCGCGCCGCGGGCGCTGACCTCGCAGCGACCGCCGACCTCGGTCGCCCGGTCGCGGATCTCGTCGAGGAAGACCTGCGGGTCGGCGTCGGCGCCGACCAGACCGAGGACGAGGGCGCCGTCGGTGACGTCGAGGACCAGGTCGCAGCCGGTGTCGAGCGCGGCGCAGTGCTTGAGCAGCTCGCTGGCGATCCGGTACGCCGCGACCTCGATGCCGGCCGGGAACCCCGCCTCCGCGTCACCGCGGACGACGACGTGCATGCGCTCGGCGTCGAGCAGCGCGGCCTGCTGGCGGAGCGCGCCGACCAGCCCCAGGTCGTCGAGGGCGGGCGGGCGCAGGTCGTGGACCACCCGGCGGACGTCGGCGACCACGTCGCGCAGCAGCTCGCTGGTCCGGGCGATGGTCTCCTTGGCCGCCTCGGGGCGCTCCTTGACGAGCAGCCGGGCGGTCTCGACCTGGTGGACGAGGCCGCCGAGGGTGGGGCCGAGGTCCTCGGTGAGGTCGTGGTGGATCCGGCGCCGCTCCTCCTCGCGGGCGACGACGAGCCGCTGGCGGTTCTCCTGGAGCTCGTCGGCCAGCCGCCCGGTGCGCGACGCGGTTGCCGCCTGCCGGACCAGGTCGCTGAGCAGCCGCTCGTCGCGCCCGCTGAGCCGCGCCCGGACCCCGCGCGCCGGCAGCACCAGGACGCCGACCCGCTCGCCCCGGTAGGTGATCGGGAGCGACCGGGTCTCGGCCACCCGGGTGCCGTACGTCGCCACCACCCGGTCGCCGTCGGCCCGCTCGACCTCGACGCTGACGAAGCCGATGCCAAAGGCGAGCGCCACCGCCTGCGCCACCGCGGTGAGCTGCTCGGTCTCCTCGTCGGCGGCCTCGAGAGAGGTGGCGAGCCGGGCCACCACGTCGTACGGGTCGTCGCGCTGGCCGAGGACCAGCCGCCGCACGAAGGTCCAGAGCGCCCCGCGCAGGGGGTTGTAGAGCACCGCCGACAGCAGGAGCACGACGAGCACGACCTGGCGCTGCCCGAGCCGGTCGCCGATCAGCTCGTGGAGCGCGGTCACGACCGCGAGGTCGACGACCACCAGGACCACCGAGAGCAGGGCGAAGACGTAGGTGCCGTTCAGCAGCTGCTGGACCGGGACCAGCGTGGGCCGCACGATGCCGACCGTCATGGCCACCGCGGGCAGGGTGGCCACCACGAAGATGGTCGCGTCGCGCACCGCGGTGAGCTGGCTGAACGAGGTGAGCCCCATGACGACCGCCATGACCACGACCGCCCAGAGCAGCCAGCGCATCTGGTCGCGCTCGTACCCGCTCGCCCGGCGGTAGCGCACGAAGACCGTCACCATCGAGAGGAGCAGGCCGAGGACCGTGGCCGCGACGGTGACCGGGACCGCCACGTCGGTGAACGACGCGGACATGGGGATCGCCCCCAGGTCGAGGTCGACGCCCGGCGGCAGGACCACGTCGGAGCGCCCGTTCGCCGGCGCCAGCACGACGAGCAGGCCGCACAGGAACATCACCGCGACGACCGCGCGGCTGACCGTGTCCCAGCGCCCCGCCAGGAACCGTCCGGTCGGGAAGATCAGCAGCAGCACCGCGACGGTCATGGGCAGGAACGCCCCCAACCGGTTCAGCACCCACAGCGCCGCGTTGGCCCCGGGCAGCGCCTCGTCGGCCCGGATGCCGAAGCGCACCCAGGACTGGGCGAGCGCGTCGGTGCTCCAGAAGATCGAGAGCCAGCCGAGGGCCCAGCCGAACACCTGGCGCGGGTCGTGCGCGAGCACCACCGCACCGCAGACGGCGAAGACCAGGCCGATGACGGCGTACGGCCAGCCGTAGCCCTCCGCGAGCTCGACCCCGGGGCCGGTCGACGGGGCCAGGACGTCGAGCCACACCGTGGCGACCAGCTGGACGACCGCGAGCGCCGGGAGCACCAGCACCGGCCACCGGTCGCGGGTCCAGGGCTGGGGCACCGGCACATTCTGCGGGACGTGACGCGGCCGGCCGGGTCCGTGGTGGGCCCGGCCGACCGTGTCGGGGTGGAGGTTGCTCATCAGGCGGCGCGGTAGGCCTTGTCGCCCAGGGTGAAGCCGACAGCAGTGACCAGCAGCCACAGCACGCCGGTGACACCGGACATGTACTCCAGCGGCGAGATGCCGAGGACCACGGTCAGGCCGCCCAGCACCAGGCCGACCAGACCGAGCCAGCGCGGCACCGCGCGCGCCCGGGCGGCGACGAAGATCGCCAGCCCGGCCAGGCCCACCAGGGTCCACAGCCACGGGATGGTGCCGATCCAGTGGCCGTAGAACGCGGCCGACCCGTCGTCGACGGTCACGTCGTCCTGGCCCGCGGCCATCATGAACTCGGTGTCGAGGCCGGAGCCCAGGATCGAGACGACGGCCGTGCCGGCCAGCCCGACCAGGGCGACGACCGGGACGAGGCTGTCGCCCATGGTCGCGCGGAGCCGGCGGAACAGCCCGGCCCCGAACACGATCATGAGCACGGCGCCCAGCGCGGTGATCGAGTGGAAGGCGAAGATCAAGCCCGCCTTGTCCGACAGCGCGTCGGCGGCGCCCGCCACCGAGCCGTGGCTGAACTCGTCCTGGTAGACATAGCCGGCGGCGCTGCTGGTGACGATGGTGGCGGCGCCGAGGAGCCCGGCCCCGATGCCGGCCACCGCCCAGAGGCGGGAGGTGGAGGTGCGGTCAGCGAGGCCGGCCCCGGTGGAGGCCAGGTCGGAGCGGACCGGGTTCTGCGTGGTGACGGTGGTCATCGCGAGTCCCTTTCGAGGTCGTTGGTGTGCGATGACACCACCGTGCCGGGCGCGATGTCCCGGCGAGGAGGGACAACCGGGCAGTCATCCCCGCAGATCGGCGTACGGCGTCCCGGGGTCGGCGAGCCGGTCCACGTCGACCGGGGTGCGGGCCAGGATCAGGGCCCGGGTGTCGTCGACGACGTCCCACACGTTGACGTTCATCGCGGCCAGGACGCGGTCCTCGGCGTCCAGCCAGAACGCCACGAACTCGCGGCCGTCGAGGTCGCCGCGGACCACCACCCGGGCGGTCGCCTCGCGGGTCGCGTGGCCGACGTACTCCATGCCGAGGTCGTACTGGTCGCTGAAGAAGTACGGCAGGTCGTCGTACGACGCGTCGCCGCCCAGGATGACCGAGGCCACGGTCCCGGGCTGGTGCAGCGCGGTGTTCCAGTGCTCGACCCGGATGCGGTGGCCGAGCACGGGGTGGTCGTGGTTGGCGATGTCACCGACCGCGAAGACGTCCGGGTCGCTGCTGCGCAACGACCGGTCGACCAGCACGCCGTTGTCGACGGCGAGCCCCGCCGCCTCGGCGAGGGCGGTGCGCGGCCTGACGCCCACGCCGACGACCACTGCGGCGCCCTCGAGGTCGCCGAGGTCGGTGCTGCCGAGCCGCAGGTCGACGCCGTGCGAGCGGTGCAGGTCGGCGAAGACCCGGCCCATCTCGGGGCCGAGGACGCCGAGGAGCGGCAGCTCGGAGGCCTCCACGACGGTCACCTCGGTGCCCGCAGTGCGGGCCGCGGCAGCGACCTCGAGACCGATCCAGCCGCCGCCCACGACCACCAGCCGCCTGCCCTCGCCGAACGTCGCGCGGATCCGGTCGGCGTCGGCGCGCGTGCGCAGCGTGAGCGGTTCGGCTCCGGGGACGTCCAGCACCCGCGGCTCCGAGCCGGTGGCCAGCACGAGCGCGGCGTACGCCAGCCGCGCGCCGCCGGCGAGCTCCACCTCGTGGGCGTCGCGGTCGATGGCCGTCACCTCGGTGCCGAGCCGCAGATCGACGTGGTGCTCGTCGTACCACTCCCGCGGGTGGACGACCGCGTCGTCGAACTCGGCCTCACCCATGAGGTAGCCCTTGGACAGCGGCGGGCGCTCGTAGGGCAGCTCGTCCTCGGCGGCGAGCAGCGTGACCGGGGCGTCGTAGCCCTGGTCGCGGAGCGCCTCCGCCGTCTTGGCGCCGGCCAGGCCGCCGCCCACGATCACCACCCCGGCGTCGCCCTCAGCCATGTCGACCCTCCGTCCGTGTCAGTGCGAAGAACTCCTGGCGCGACCGCGGGTCGTCCCGCAGCACGCCGCGCAGCGTGGAGGTCACCGTGGTCGTCCCCCGGGCCTGTACCCCGCGCAGCGTCATGCACGTGTGCTCGGCCTCGACGACCACGCCGACCCCGCGCGGCTCGAGCTGCTCCTCGAGCCAGCCGGCGACCTGGGTGGTCAGCCGCTCCTGCACCTGGGGGCGGGCGGCGAAGTGTCCGACCACGCGGGCCAGCTTGGAGAGGCCGAGGATCCGCTCGCCGGGCAGGTAGCCCACGTGCGCGACGCCGATGAACGGCAGCAGGTGGTGCTCGCAGACCGCGCGCAGCGGGATCGACCGGGCCAGCACGAGCTCGTCGTACCCCTCGTCGTTGGGGAAGGTGGTCAGGTCGAACTCCGTCGAGGTGAACAGCTCGGCGTACGCGCGGGCCATCCGGCCGGGGGTGCCGCGCAGGCTCTCGTCGTCCGTGGAGACGCCGAGGGCCAGCAGCAGGTCGGCGGCGGCGCGCTCGGCGGCGGCCAGGTCGACGGTGGCGGCGGGCGGCACCACGCGCAGGGGTGTCACGGTCATGGTCAGTACTCCGTCCTTTTCACCAACGATCATTGGTTTTATTATGCTGGGAGTCAAGAGCCGCGGGAGGACTCTCATGGACCGGCAGGCCGTCGCCGCGATCGCGGCGCTGGACGACGACGTGCGTCGCGCGCTCTACGAGCACGTGCGCTCGGTCGGCGCCCCGGTGACCCGCGAGGACGCGGCGGCCGCGGTCGGCATCTCCACCCGGCTCGCGGCGTTCCACCTCGACAAGCTGGTGGAGCTCGGCGTGCTCAGCGCCGGGACCGACCGCCCCGCCCAGCGGCGCGTCGGGCGGGCCCCGAAGGTCTACTGGCCGGTCGCGGAGGACATCAGTGTGCGGGTGCCCGCGCGCGACCCGGAGCTGCTCGCCACGATCCTGGTCGAGGCGGTGACCACCGAACGGGAGGACGAGCGGGCCGCGGACGCCGTGGTGCGGGTCGCCCGCTCACGTGGGGTGGCGCTGGGCTCGGCTGCGCGGACCGGCGTGGACGACGGCCCGGAGCACGCGCTCGCCACCAGCGAGGAGCTGCTGGCCGGACAGGGCTTCGAGCCGTTCCGGGAAGCCGGCGCCGTGCGTCTGCGCAACTGCCCGTTCCACCCGGTCGCGGGCCTGGCCCCCGCCCTGGTCTGTGGGTTGAACCACGCCTACCTGGCCGGCCTGCTCGACGGCCTCGACGCCGGCGAGACCGTCACCGCCACCCTGTCGCCCCGCGCGGGCGAGTGCTGCGTGGAGCTACGCGCCCAGCCCTGACACCGCCTGCCGGGCCGAGCCGATGACCGCCGGGATCCCGACGCCGTCGTACGCCGCCCCGCAGAGCGCGAGGCCGGGCACCTCGGCCACCGCGGCCCGGATCCGCGCGACCCGGTCGAGGTGCCCGACGGCGTACTGGGGCAGGCCGCCGCCCCAGCGCTGCACGTGCACGTCGACCGGGACGCCGGAGAGCCCGGTGGCCTCGGCCAGGTCGGCCAGCGACACCGCGACCAGCTCCTCGTCGGGCCGCTGCAGGGTCGCCTCCTCGCCGTGCCGCCCGAGCGAGGTGCGCAGGTGGACCAGCCCGTGCTCGGCGCCCGCCGCCCGGACCCAGGCCCACTTGGCGAACGAGAACGTCGAGGCCTTGATCGCGCGGCCGTCCACCGGCGGGACCAGGAACCCCGAGGAGTCGTCGAGCCCGGTGACGTCCTCGGCCCGGAACGCGAACGTGACCACGGCCATCGATGCGTACTCGACCCGCGCCAGCTCCGCGGCCGCCACTGGCACGATCCCGGCGAGCAGCCGGGCGGTCGGCGCCGCCGGCGTCGCCAGCACGACGGCGTCCGCCTCGATCCGCTCCGTCGCGGTGGTCGGACCGACCACGACCGCGAAGCCGGCGTCGGTCCGGGTCAGCTCGCGCACGGTGGCGCCGGTGCGCACGGCGACCCGGGCCGTGAGCGCGTCGGTGAGCCCGGCCATCCCGCCGAGCAGCCCCGCGAAGACCGGTACGTCACTGACCGGCAGCTCGGCCTCGAGGAGCGGGCCGCGGGCCGCCAGCGCGACCAGCTGCGGGACCGTCGCGCGGGCCGAGAGCCGCCGCGCGTGGCCGGCGTACACCCCGCCGAGCAGCGGCTCCACCAGCCGGTCGACCACCTCGTCACCCAGCCGGCTGGCCACCAGGTCGCCGACCGAGACGTCCTCGTCCACCGGCACTCCGGGCCGCTCGGCCGCGACCCGCGCCAGCCCCGCCTCCGACAGCACCCCCGAGGCGCCAAGCCCGGCCAGGTCGACCGGCACGCCCATCACCGAGCGCGGCAGCGGGCGCAGCGCGCCGCGGGTCCAGATCCGCGAGGCCTGCACGGCCGGGTGCTCGACGGCGAGACCGAGCTCGCGGGCCAGCTCGACCCCCTCCGGCCGCCGGTTCAGCATGGCCTCGGCGCCGACGTCGACCACGGCCCCGCCGACCTCGACCCGGCGCAGCTTGCCGCCGACCTCGGGCGCGGCCTCGAGCACGACGACGTCGTCGCCGCGTCGGTCGAGCAGGTACGCCGCGGTCAGGCCGGCCACGCCACCGCCGACCACCACGACCCGCACGGTCCCAGCCTCCCAGACCGGCGCGCGTGACTCAGACCTCGTACCGCCCCGGCCGGGTGCTGGTCGGGGCGGTACGAGGAGTCAGGCGGACGCGCTCAGGCGTCCGAAGCCGCTGCGGTGGAAGACCAGCGGCAGGGCGGCGTCGTCGTCGAAGGACACGGCGTCGACGGCGTGCAGCTGCAGCAGCACGAGCGTGTGGTCGCCGGCCTCCACCTCGCGGTAGATCGTGCAGTCGAAGCGGGCCAGCCCCTCGTCGAGGGTGACCGCGCCGTCGTCGGTGGCCGTGACCGGCACGCTCGTCGAAGCGGTGCTCGACCGGCCCGGCCAGCTGCCGGCAGACGTCGTCGTGGTGGTCGGCCAGCACGGTCAGGCCCGAGGTGCGCGGCCCGGCGCAGGTCCGGCCAGGTCCTGGAGGTGTTGGCCACCGAGAACGACACCAGCGGCGGGTCGAGGCTGACCGAGGTGAACGAGCTCGCGGCCAGCCCGATCAGCTGCCCGTCGACCTCGGCCGCCACCGCGACGACGCCGCTCGGGAAGACCCCGAACGCCTCGCGCAGCCGCGCGGGGTCGAGGTCCTGGTTGGTGGTGAGGGCGGGTCGAGGTCATGCGGCGGCCCCGCGCGAGGCCGGCCACCGGCCGCACCTGGTCGAGCCACGTCGGCGTACGCCGCCGGGTCGTCGTAGCGGCTGTCGAGGACGTAGTGCCCCCGCACCGTGGTGCCACCGATCTCGGTGAGCACCGGGCGCAGGGTCAGCTCCGGCGCGAGCGCGTGCGCCGGGCCGGCGCCGAGCATGAGCGGGACGGCGACGCCGCGCAGCCCGTCGGTGGCGAACCGGTCGAGGAAGAGCTTGAGCAGCCCCGTGTACGTCGCCTTGTAGGTCGGCGAGGCCACGACCACCAGATCGGCCGCGCCGACCTCGGCCACGAGGTCGACCAGGCCCGGGTCCTGCCAGTCGAGCAGCCGGGCGCCGAGCTCGGCCAGGTCGACGACCAGGTCCGGCTCCGACCCGACAGCTCGCGGGCGACGTACGTCGCGGCGGCGAGGGTCCGGGAGGCCGGCTTGGGGTTGCCGACGACGACGGCGGTGCTCACGAGGCCGCCCTGGAGGGAGCGCCGAAAGGCACCGAGGCCGCGGACGCGACCGGGGCGGGGTGCGACCAGAGGCCGCGCCGCCCCAGCTCGGGCAGCACGCCCTCGCCGAACCAGTACGCCTCCTCGAGGTGCGGGTAGCCGGAGAGCACGAACTCCTCGATGCCGACTGCGTCGCGTACTGCTCGACCAGGTCGGCGATCTCGGTGTGGGAGCCGACCATCGCGGTGCCGGCGCCGCCGCGGACCAGTCCGACGCCGGCCCAGAGGTTCGGGTGGATCTCCAGGGCGTCCTCGCAGGCCGTCGTTGAGGTCGAGCATCCGAGCCTGGCCGACGGACTCGCTCTGCCTGAGCCCGGCCTGCACCCGGGCGATCGTCCTCCTCGCTGATCCCGTCGAGCAGCCGGTCGGCCTCCGCCCACGCCTCCTCCGAGGTGTCGCGGGCGATGGTGTGCAGCCGCACGCCGAAGCGCAGCGCGTCGGCCCGGCCGGCCTCGGCCGCCAGCGTGCGGACCCACTCGACCTTCTCGCGCACCGCCGCGGGCGGCTCGCCCCAGGTCAGGTAGACATCCGCGTGCCGGGCCGCGACCCGGCCGGCCGCCTCGGACGAGCCGCCGAAGTAGATCCCGGGGACCGGGTCGGGCCGCTGGGTCAGCGTGGCGTCCTCGACGCGCAGGTGCTCGCCCTCGAAGGTGACGGTCTCGTCCGTGCCACAGCTCGCGCACGATCGTGAGGAACTCGTCGCACCGCGCGTACCGCTCCTCCTTGTCGAGGAAGTCGCCGAACATCCGCTGCTCGCGCGACTCCCCGCCGGTGACGACGTTGAGGAGCAGGCGGCCGCCGGAGAGGTTCTGGAACGTGCCGGCCATCTGCGCGGCGAGGAACGGCGAGGTCAGGCCGGGCCGGAAGGCGACCAGGAACTTGAGCCGCTCGGTGACCGAGCTGAGCATCGCCGTGGTCACCCAGGCGTCCTCGCACCACGCGCCGGTCGGCGTCAGTGCCGCCTCGAAGCCGAGCTGCTCGGCGCTGCGCGCGACCTGGCCGAGGTAGGGGACGGTGGCCCCCCGACTCGACGCACCCGCCTCGACACCGTGACCGCCGCCGACGACCTGGCGGCCGTCACCGCCGTTGGTGGGCAGGAACCAGTGGAACTTCAGCTGGGACATCGCGCCGCCTTCCGTGCTCGCTGTCATGTAACTCTACTGATTTCATGTACTTTAGACCCTGGCGACCACCGGTGCACACCCGGGACACGCGGTAACGATTCGGCCACGGCGGGAACCCGGCCCGTCGGGCGACCCGTCCGAGTCGCCATGGCGACTCGACGCTCCACCCGGTTCTCGCGCACGACGCTCGCGGTGGGGGCCGCGGCCGTCCTGGTCCTCCTGTCCGGCTGCTCCTCCAGCGGCGACGACGGCGGTGGCTCCGGTGACGACTCGGCGGCCTCCTCGGTCGACTCGGGCGCGGAGAACGCCGCCGAGCCCGCAGCGGGCGACGCGGCCGGCGCCGACGCCGAGGTCGCCCAGGACGCGCCGCAGAAGGACGCCGGTCAGCCCGTCGAGCCGCAGCAGGTGATCTCGACCGGCTCCGTCGCGGTCCGGTCCGACGACGTGACCAAGACGATCTTCGACGTCCGAGGCGTGGTCGCCGAGCACCGCGGCACGATCGCCGAGGACGAGACCCAGACCGACGAGGACGGCGCGGCGCTGCGGTCCCGCATGGTGCTGCGGGTCCCGACCGCCGAGTTCGGGGACGCGATGGCCCAGCTCGAGCAGGTCGCCACGCTGGTCACGTCCAACCGGCAGACCGCCGACGTCACCACCCAGGTCCTCGACACCGACGTCCGCGTGGCGGCGCAGAAGCGCAGCATCGCCCGCATCCAGGCGCTCTACGACCAGGCCACCACGATCGGGGACGTGGTGAACCTCGAGGGCGAGCTGGCGCGCCGCCAGGCCGACCTCGCCTCCCTCGAGGCCCAGCAGCGCTACCTCGCCGACCAGACCTCGCTCTCCACGATCACGCTCTCGGTCGAGCGCACCCCCGAGAAGGCCGGCCCGGCGCCGGATCCCGACACCCACGACGCCGGTTTCCTGACCGGCCTCTCCGGCGGCTGGAAGGCGATGAAGGGCTTCCTGGTCGGCCTGGCCACCGTGGCCGGCGCGCTCCTCCCCTGGGCGGTGCTGGCCCTGCTGCTGGCCGTGCCGGGCTGGCCGCTGGTCCGGCGCCTGCGGCGCCGCCCGGTCGCCTCCACCTGACCTGGACCTAGGCTGCGTAGGTGCCCTCTCCCGAGAACGTCCGGATCGCGGTGCTCATCGACGCCGACAACACCTCGCACCGGCACGCGGAGGCGTTGCTCGAGGAGGTGGCCAAGTACGGCGTACCGACGGTCAAGCGCGCGTACGGCGACTGGACCGACAGCCACCTGAGCGGCTGGCTGACCCACCTGCCCAAGCACGGCATCCAGCCGATGCTCCAGATCGCCAACACCAAGGGCAAGAACTCCACCGACTCCGCGCTGATCATCGACGCGATGGACCTGCTCTACTCCGGCAACGTCGACGCGTTCGCGCTGGTCTCCAGCGACAGCGACTTCACCTCGCTCGCCATCCGGGTGCGCGGCTCGGGCCGCACGGTCTACGGCATGGGGCTGCGCAAGACGCCGGAGGCGCTGCGCCAGGCGGTGGACCGGTTCATCTACCTCGAGGACCTGCAGGAGGGTGGCGCGGACGACACCGAGGAGGCCGAGCCGCGCCGGATCCCCGACCTGCGCCGGCTCCTCGAGCGCGCCGTCAACGGCACCGCCCACGACGACGGGTGGGCGTCGCTGTCGTCGATGGCCAACCACATCACCCGGGTGGAGCCGTCGTTCTCCGTCAAGGACTACGGCGCCTCGAAGTTCGTCGACCTGGTCCGGGCCCAGAGCTACCTCGAGGTCGAGCAGCCCGAGAGCGGCGCCGTGCGGGTGCGGCTGCGCTCGAACCGGGGCGCGGCCAAGAAGACCACCGCCAGGACGGCCGCGCCCAGGACGGCCGCGCCCACGACGGCCGCGCCCACGACGGCCGCCACCACGACGGCCCCGACGAAGTCGGCCGCGCCCAAGACGGACGCGACCAAGAAGGCCACGACCAAGAAGGCCACGACCAAGAAGGCCACGACCACGAGGAGGTCGAGCGCCAAGAAGGCACCCGCTGCCGAGCCCGTGGTCGAGCCCGTGGTCGAGCCCGTGGTCGAGCCCGTGGTCGAGCCCGTCGCCGAGCCCGCGTCCTCGACCGCTCCCGAGCCGGCCCGGCACACCGTGACCACGCGGAAGAGGTCGGCCCGCAGGGCTCAGAGCGGGTAGGACTGCACGAACTCGGTCAGCCGCTGGAGCTGGTCCGGGTCGGTGCTCGGCAGCACGCCGTGGCCGAGGTTGAACACGTGGCCGCGGGCGGCGCGGCCGGCCTCGATGATCTCGGCGGCGCGGGCGGTCATCACCTCGGTCGGCGCGAAGACCAGGGTCGGGTCGAGGTTGCCCTGGACGCCGCGGTCGCCGACCTGGCCGATCGCGGTGGCCAGCGGCGTCCGCCAGTCGACCCCGACCACGTCGGCGCCCGCCTCGCCCATCGCGCCGAGCAGGCTCGCCGTACCGACGCCGAAGTGGATGCGCGGCACCCCGAGGGCCCCGGCCCGGGCCAGCACCTCGGTCGAGTGGGGCTGGACGTACGTCGCGTAGTCGGCGGGCGCGAGCGCGCCGGCCCACGAGTCGAACAGCTGGACCGCCGAGGCGCCGGCGGCCACCTGGACCTCGAGGTAGGCCGCCGAGATGCCGGCGATCTTGCGCATCAGCGCGGACCAGACGTCCGGCGCGCCGAACATCATCGCCTTGGTCAGCGCGTGGTCCCGCGAAGGCCCGCCCTCGACGAGGTACGACGCCACGGTGAACGGTGCCCCGGCGAAGCCGATCAGCGGGGTGCCGCCGAGCTCGCCGACGAGCTGCCGGACCGCCTGCGTGATGTACGGGACGTGCTCCGGGGTGAGGTCCGGGATCGCCTCGACGTCGGCCACGGTCCGCACCGGGCTGGCCACCACCGGGCCGACGCCGGGCTTGATGTCGAGATCGACGCCGACCGCCTTGAGCGGGAGCACGATGTCGGAGAAGAAGATGGCCGCGTCCACGCCGTAGCGGCGCACGGGCTGGAGCGTGATCTCGGTGACGAGATCGGGGTCGGTGCAGGACTCCAGCATCCCGACGCCCTCCCGGACCTTGCGGTACTCCGGAAGCGACCGGCCCGCCTGCCGCATGAACCAGACCGGCGTGTGCGGCACCGGCTCACCGCGCACGGCGCGCATGAACGCGCTGGTCAGGGGGCCGTTGACGGAGGCAGCGGCGGGAGCGGTCACCGCCCAAGCCTGACAGGCGGTCCGGCGTGTTCGCACATCGAGAATCGGCGCCCCGACCTACTGTGTGGGCATGGTCGTGCGTCAGGAGACGCGCCCGGGTGCGGGTGCGGCCGGCGAGCCGCCGGAGTTCGTGGCGGCTGTCGCGACCATGCGCGCGGCCCGGCTGCGGCCCGAGATCCACTGCGAGGAGATGCCCGCGCCGCAGCGGATCGCCCCGTTCGCCGCCGCCCTCTCGGCCGACGTCGACGTCGACGGCGAGGAGGTCGGGACCGGCCGGATCATCCTGCTGCACGACCCGCTGGGCAACGACGCCTGGGACGGCGAGTTCCGCTGCGTGGCCTACGCCCGGGCCGAGATCGACGTCGAGCTGATCACCGACCCGATGCTGGCGGCGGTGGGCTGGAGCTGGCTGACCGACGCCCTCGACGCGCACGGGGCGGGCTACATCATGGCGTCGGGGACGGTGACGCGGGTGGCGACCGAGAGCTTCGGCGGCATGGCGGACGACAGCGCCGCCGCCCAGCTCGAGATCAGGGCGTCGTGGACGCCGGTGCACGCCGCCGGGACGCCGGTCGAGGCACACCTCGACATCGCTCCACACGTGGAGGCCTGGGGGGAGCTGCTGTGCACGGCGGTCGGGTTGCCGCCCGTACCCGACGGCGTGGCCGTCATCCCGAGCCGCCGAGGACAGCGCGGCTCGGGGACCCCATGACGGACGAGCCGACACCGGGCGAGGTCGAGGAGACGGACGCCGACGCCCCCGAGCCCCGTCCGCTGCTCGTGCTCCGCGAAGGGCTGCCGCCGGTCACGGAGACCGTGCGCGGGCTGACCGAGGCGTCCGAGGCGATCGCCGGCGGCACCGGCCCGGTCGCGATCGACGCCGAGCGGGCCTCGGGCTACCGCTACTCCTCCCGCGCGTACCTCATCCAGCTGCGGCGGGAGGGCTCCGGCACCTGGCTGGTCGACCCGATCGCCTTCGACTCGCTGGCCCCGCTGATCGAGGCGCTGGCCGGCACCGAGTGGATCCTGCACGCGGCGACGCAGGACCTGCCCTGCCTCGCCGACGTCGGGCTGCGTCCCGGGTCGCTGTTCGACACCGAGCTCGCCGGCCGCCTGCTGGGGTACCCGCGCGTGGGCCTGGCCACCGAGGTCGAGACGGTGCTCGGCCAGCGGATGAAGAAGGAGCACTCCGCGGTCGACTGGTCACGGCGCCCGCTCCCCGAGCCGTGGCTGGAGTACGCCGCGCTCGACGTCGAGGTGCTGATCGAGCTGCGCGCCGCGCTCGCGGACCAGCTGGTCGCGACCGGCAAGGACGAGTGGGCGCGACAGGAGTTCGAGAACCTGCTCTCCTTCGAGGCCTCCCCGCGGGTCGACGCGTGGCGGCGCACGTCGGGGATGCACAAGGTGCGAGGCCGCCGCGGCCTCGGCGCCGTGAAGGCGCTGTGGGAGACCCGCGACGAGCTGGCCGAGCGCCGCGACGTCACCCCGGGCCGGATCATCCCCGACTCCGCCATCGTCGCCGCCGCGCAGGCGCTCCCGAAGGACCGCGACGAGCTGCTCGGCGTCAAGGGGTTCCACGGCCGCGGCGCGGAGCGCTACTCCACCCGCTGGGTGGCCGCGCTGCGCGAGGTCGCCGCCCTCGACGAGGCGGAGCTCCCCACCCGGTCGCCCCGCTCCGACGGACCGCCGCTCCCCCGGGCCTGGGCCGACCGCGACCCGGTCGCGGCCCGTCGGCTCACGCTGGCCCGCGAGGCGCTGACGGCCCTGGCCGAGGAGCGCGAGCTCCCGGTCGAGAACCTGCTCACCCCCGACTACCTGCGCCGGGTGCTCTGGACCCCGCCCGCCACCCGCGACCCCGACTCGCTGGCCGCCGCGGTGGCCGCCGCGCTCAGTGCGCTCGGCGCCCGGGCCTGGCAGGTCGAGCTGGCCGGCCCGGTCGTCACCCGCGCCATCATCGACGGTGACCAGGCCGACCGCGAGCCGGCACCCGAGCCGGCACGAGCCGGCAGCCGAGCAGCCCACCGCCGACTAGCAGGTCAGTCGGAGTCGTCCTCGGTGGGCGACTCGGAGTCGGTCGCCTCCTCGGGCGCGAGCACCGTCTGGGAGGCGTCGTCGATCTCCTGCGTGAGCGCGTCGAGGTCGAGGACCTCGACCTCGAGCAGCTGCCGGATCGGCGCCGCCACCGCCTCCTCGAGCGCCTGGTAGTCCTCGATGAGCGGCGGGATCCGCATGTTCTTGATGCTGTTGTTGGACACGCCCGAGTGCACCGGCGCCCGGCCCGGCTGCAGGAAGGCGTCGGAGAGCGCGACCGTGGTGTTGGCCGGAGCGAGGTAGCCGGCGGCGGCCACCGCGGCGACCGACTCCTCGGAGATGAAGTCGACGAGGAAGTCGGCGGACTGCGCGACGTCCGGGGTGTCCTGGGCGATGCAGATGCCGGTCAGGTCACCGACCGTCGCGGCGTCCTCGACGACGGGCATCGGCATGATGTCGAAGTCGAGGGTGCCGGTCGGCCGCAGCTCGGGCACCAGGTCGCGGAAGCCGGCGATCATGCCGAGCTTGCCCTCGCGGAACCACTCCAGCGGTGTCTTCTCGGCGAGCTGCTCGGGCGTGAGCGTGACCTTGGGGTCGCGCAGCAGCGGCAGCACCTTCTCCAGCGCCGACTGCGTGTCGTCGGAGGAGAAGGCCAGCGAGGTCGGGTCGTCCTCGTCGTTGAAGACCTGCCCGCTGCCGGAGTAGACGAACGGCGCCAGGCCGCGCAGCGTCGGTGCGATGTAGAAGCCGGCGATGCCGCGCCGCGGCCGGCTGGCGTACTCGGCGGCGGCCTGGAACTGGTCGAAGGTCCACGTCGGCCGCTTGGTGAGGTCCTCGTCGTCGACGACGGGAGCGTCGAGACCGCGCTCGGCCATGGCCTCGAAGTCGACGAGCTCGGGGTTGTAGTAGATGACCATCGGCGAGATGCCGTAGGGCATGCACTGCAGCTTGCGGTCGCTGGAGAACGCCTCGAGCGCCGGTCGCGAGTAGCCGTCGCCGAAGTCGACGTTGCGCTCGTCGAGCAGGTCGCCGATCGGCCGGTTGAGCTCCTGGTCGGCCAGCACCGGCAGGTCGGCGCGGCTGACCTGGTAGACGTCGGGAACCTGCCCGGCCTGCAGCGCCGCGAGGAGGTCGTCGTGGGTGGCGTAGGCCTTGATCTTGACCTGGGCCTCGGGGTGGTAGGCGTTCCAGTTGTCGACCACGCCCTGGTAGGCGTCGACCTCGGGCTTGGTGCCCCAGACGCCGAAGGTCAGCGAGACCTTGGCCACCGGCGTGCTCGGCTCGGGCTGGTCCGGCCCGGGATCGTCGTCATCTGTGCACCCGGCCACCGCTGCGCCCAGCACGAGGACGAGCGGCACCACGATCCAGCTCCGACGCACCCGGCCTCCTTTCGGCTGGGCCACCCTACCCACCGCCCACCGACGGTCCGGCGCCGCTCCGGGCGCCCGGTCAGTCGACGGCGTGGTGCTCCCGGGCGGCGGCCACCACCCGGTCGAAGACCTCCCGCGGGACCGCTGCGCCCTCGCGCCGGATGGCGTCCGTGCGCAAGGTCACCAACCGGTCGAGCCGGACCTCGCTGGGCCGTCGCTCGGCGTCCCAGTCGCCGGAGCCGACGTCCATCCAGTAGCGCCCGTACCGCGCCTCGTCCTCGGCGTCCCGGTCGTGGTCCTTGCTGGTCAGCATCAATCCGGCCCAGTGGTCCGACCCGCCGATCTCCTGGCGACCGATCAGCAGCACGGGCCGGTCCTTGCCCTGGGTCGGGTCCTCCTCGTAGGGCACCCAGCCCCAGACCACCTCGCCCGGGTCCGGCTCACCGTCTGCCTCGGGTGCGTAGGACGTCACGAGCCGCAATCTATGACCGAACGGTGGAATGCCTTGTGCCGGACCCTCGTTACAATGGAGCGAGCATGCCGGGCCGCGGCAGCCCCGGGTCCCAAAATCAGCCGCTACGAGCGGCCACGCGCCGTGAGGCGCTCCCGGTCCGGCATGCTCCTTCTCTCAGGCCAGCTCGCTCAGGCGAGCTCGTGCCGCAGCTCGAGGTGGCCGGCCGCCTCGAGCTGCTCGGCCAGGGCCAGCATCCGGGCCACGTGCTCGATCGACGGCCCCTCGGTCGCGTCGTCCAGCGCCGCCCGCCCGGTGGCCACCACCCGCGCGAAGGCGGCGGCCCGGAACAGCACGTCGGCGAAGTCGCTGCCCGCGATCCCGCGCAGCACCTCGTCGACCATCGTCCGCAGCTCGTCGGGGCCGGGCGGGTCGGCCACCCCGGCGACCACCTGCGCGACCTGGGCGGTG
The DNA here is from genome assembly GCA_963791175.1 of uncultured Actinomycetota bacterium. Lineage (GTDB taxonomy): Bacteria > Actinomycetota > Actinomycetes > Propionibacteriales > Nocardioidaceae > Nocardioides. The sequence continues at coordinate 262,103 of CAWBRC010000001.1, read as the reverse complement.
CGCCGGCCGGCGTCGTACTCCCGCGCGACCTCGGCCGGGTCCGCGTAGACCCACGAGCGGAGCACGAAGAGCCGCCAGAGGCAGCCGGCCAGCGAGTCCGCCGGGGACCCCGACCACACCTCGGCGATCGTCTCGATGCCCTCGGTCTCCGCGAGCCGCAGCACCCGCTCGGCGACGGCCGGGTCGTCGGTGGCGCGGGCGCCACGGACCAGGAGGTTCGCGGCCCGGTCGGCGGCCTCGCTCACCCGAGCCGGGTCCTCGCCGCCGACGATCTCGGCGAAGAAGTCGGCGCCCGGCTTCATCGGGCGGTGGTGCTGACGGTCTGGCACGCGAGCCACGCTACGCGCGACCTCAGGCGTGCGGCCCGACCGACACCGTGCCGACGGTGAGGTCGGGTCGCGCTCCGAGGATCGCGCCGAGGCGCTCGACCTCGACCTCGAGCGCCGCGAGCTGGGCTTTCGTCATCCGGCCGAGCGGCTCGACCGTGACCGCCACGCGCGTCCCGGACCGCTTCTGGTGCCAGACGCCGCCGACGACGCCGTCGAGCAGCAGCACGGGGTAGTTGCCCGCCTGGCTCCCCGCCAGCGCCCGCTCGGCGGCCCGGCCGGGGAACAGCAGCGCCCGCGGCTGCGAGCCGACCTGGAAGGCGTCGAAGTACGGCAGCAACCGAACCGCCGGCGGCGCCGAGGCGTCGAAGGCCGTGTCACCGCGCCAGACCCAGGCGGGGGCGCCGTCGAGCTCCACCTCGTCGAGCTCCCCCCTCGCGAACAGCTCGCGGGTCCACGTCTCGCTCGTCGCCAGCCACCGGGCCAGGTGCTCCGGTGTCGCCGGGCCGTACGCCGCGAGGTAGGCGCGCAGCAGCACCAGCTGCGCCTCCTCCGCCGCCGGCAGGGTGGGATCCCCGAGCCACCAGGACGGGCTCGCGTAGGTGACCAGCCGGCCCCGGGTCGGCCCGAAGCAGAGCACCCCGCGGACCGCAGCCGGACCGAGCGCCTGCCGCCACCGCGGCCAGAAGCCGCCGAACGCCGGCATCGACAGCTCCGCCGCCCACGGGCCGCACGCGTCGGCGACGTGCGCGTCGAGCTCCTCGGTCGTGTGGTCGTCCTCGCGCAGGGCGGCGTCGAGCGCGGCGACCACGGCGTCGGTCTCCCCGGCCGTCAGCCGCACTCCCTCGACGTGCCCGCCTCGCTTGGGGACCGAGCCCAGCGCCGCCATCCACCACGGCAGCTCCGCGGTCGCGAAGACGTGCACGGTCCCGCGGGGCCCGAACGTCTTGACCAGCGACCGCTCCTCCCACAGCGCGTGAGCCACGTCCGCGCGCGTCGCGCCGGCCACCCGGAGCGCCAGTGACACCTCGGCCGCCGACATCACCTGGGCGTGCCCGCCGGCCATCGCCGCCGCGGCCTCGGGCAGCGAGCCCAGCGGCCCCGGGTCGTCGCTCAGCCCGTGCCGGGCCATTCGCCGGGCGTTGACCGCGGACCAGGAGGTCACGTCGCCAGCGCCTTGCGGACCCGCTCGTCGCTGACCGGGTGCGCCGTACCGAGCTGCTGGGCCCACAGCGAGACGCGGTACTCCTCGAGCATCCACCGGGCCCGGCGCAGCCGCTCGCCGGGTGGCCGCCCCTCCGGCAGCGCCGTCGACCTGGTGCAGGTAGGCCTCCTGGAGCTCGACGACCCGGTCCATCAGCGCGCGGTCCCGGTTGACGGCCGCGCCGCCCTGGTCGAGCGCCTCGCGACGCAGGACCAGCGCGCGCAGGTACGTCGGGAAGCGGCGCAGCTGCTCGGGACCGGCCTCCGCCACGAAGCCGACGCTCATCAGCCGCTCGAGCTGGGCCTTCATGTCGGCCAGCGCGGGCAGCAGCGCCATCTCGGCCCGCCCGCTGAGCAGCTTGTCGGCGGTCCGCCACCCGTCGAGCACCCGCAACACCTCTCGGAGGACGTCACGCAGCGCCGGCTCGGCTCCGGCGCGGCCCCGCGCGACCAGCGCGTCGAACTCGGTCTCGGACCGGACCGGCGGCCCGCCGTCGACCAGGCCGCCGACCACCGCGGTCCGGCAGTCCTCGAGCAGCTCGGCGACCGAGGCGTACGGCGAGCCGGCCAGGCCGAGCCGCTCGTTCAGCGACAGGGGCTCCTGGAGCGCGGCGTCGGACGGGAACGGCACGCGCCAGCCGCAGCAGCCGTCGTACGCCGAGCCGGTGCCGCGCCTCGGCCTCGTCCGTGGACCCGAAGACGCCGAGACCCACGCTGCTGCCCTCGTCGACCAGCGCCGGGAAGACCGTCACCCGGTGCCCGGCCCGGGTCAGCGTCGCCGACTCCTCGACCGTCCCGAACGTCCAGCGTGGTCTCGCCGGTCCGCGCCAGCCCGCTGTCGGAGGCGACCTCCTCCAGCGCCTGCTGCGAACTGCGGCCGCAGCGGGGCCTTGAGCGCCTCGAGGTCCTTGCCGCGGGCCTGCTCGGTCCCGCCCTCGTCGACCACGCGGTACGTCGGCAGCAGGTGCGGGGCGACCTTCGACCAGTCCCACGCCTCGCGCGGCACCACGACCCCGGTCGTCGAGCGCATCCACCGCTCCAGGGCGTCCAGCAGCGGCTCCTCGCCGGCCGGCACCGCGGCGAGGAACTCGCGCGCCCTGTTCGGCGCCGGCACGAACGAGACCCGGAGGTTCTTGGGCAGCGACCGGATCAGGCGAGGTGACCAGCTCCTCGCGCAACCCGGGCACGTTCCACGAGAAGTCGTCGGACCTCGACCCGGTTGAGCGTCGAGACCGGGACGTCGATGGTGAGCCCGTCGTCGGCCGCGCCCGGCTCGAAGTGGTAGCTGATCGGGAAGGTCAGCCCCTCGTCGCCGCTCGTCCCACCGCTCCGGGTAGCTGACTTCGAGCAGCTCGGTCACCTGCCCGGCCGTGTCGTGGGTGAGCATCTCGGGGTCGAAGGTGAGCAGGTCGGGGCGCTGCCGGCGCTCCTGCTTCCACCACTGGTCGAAGTGCGCGCCGCTCACCACCTCGGCGCCGACCCGGGCGTCGTAGAAGTCGAACAGCGTGTGCTCGTCGACCACGATGTCGCGGCGCCGGGCGCGGTGCTCGAGCTCCTCGGCCTCCTCCAGCAGCCGCCGGTTGGTCTCCAGGAACCGGTGCCGGCTCGTCCACTCGCCGTACACGAGCGCGTGCCGGATGAACAGCTCGCGGGACAGCGCGACGTCGACCTTGCCGTAGGACACCAGCCGGTCGGCGACCAGCGGCACGCCGTACAGCGTGACCCGCTCGTGCGCCATCACCGCGGCGCGCTTCTTCGACCAGTGCGGCTCGGAGTAGCGTGCGCTTCACCAGGTGGCCGCCGAGCTCCTCGGCCCACTCCGGCTTGATCGCGGCGTTCTGCCGGGCCCACAGCCGCGAGGTCTCGACCAGCTCGCCGGCCATGAGGAACTGCGGGTTCTTCCGGGCCAGCCCGCTGCCCGGGAAGATCGCGAACCGCGCGCCGCGGGCGCCGAGGTACTCCCGCATCGGCCGTCGCCCGGCTCGAGCCGTCTCCTTCGTCGCGCTCCTCGAGCAGCCCGATGTGGCGAGAGCAGCCCGGCGAGCAGCGCCTGGTGGATGCCGTCCGCGTCCGGTACGTCGGCGGGCCGGCCGACCTTGATGTCCATCTCCTTGCAGACCTGGCGCAGCTGCGACTCGAAGTCCTGCCACTCCCGCACCCGCAGGTAGTTGAGGAACTCGCGCTTGCACATCCGCCGGAACGCCGAGGACGACAGCTCCCGCTGCTGCTCCTGACGTAGCGCCACAGGTTGAGCCAGGTGAGGAAGTCGCTGCCCTCGGCCTTGAACCGGGCGTGCTGCTGGTCGGCCTGCGCCTGCAGCTCGGCCGGCCGCTCGCGCGGGTCCTGCAGCGACAGCGCCGCCGCGATCACGATCACCTCGCGCACGCAGCCGCGGCCGCTCGGCCTCGAGGACCATCCGGGCCAGCCGCGGGTCGATCGGCAGCCGCGCCAGCCGCCGCCCGACCTGCGGTGCAGCCGGCGTCTCCCTTGGTCAGGCTGAACGCGCCCAGCTCCTCGAGCAGCTGCACGCCGGCGGTGACGTTGCGCCGGTCGGGCGGCTCGACGAACGGGAACCGCGCGATGTCGCCCAGCCCCAGCGAGGCCATCTGCAGGATGACGCTGGCCAGGTTGGTCCGCAGGATCTCCGGATCGGTGAACTCCGGGCGCCGCTCGAAGTCCTCCTCGGAGTAGAGCCGGATCGCGATGCCCGGCCCGAGCCGGCCGCAGCGGCCGGAGCGCTGGTTGGCCGACGCCTGGCTGATCGCCTCGACCGGCAGCCGCTGCACCTTGGTGCGCACCGAGTAGCGCGATGATCCGCGCGACGCCGGTGTCGACGACGTACCGGATGCCGGGCACGGTCAGCGAGGTCTCGGCGACGTTGGTCGCGAGCACGATCCGCCGACCCGTGTGCGGCGCGAAGACCCGGTGCTGCTCGGCGGCCGAGAGCCGCGAGTAGAGCGGCACCACCTCGGTGCGCTGGTCAGCGACCTCGGCCAGCGCGTCGGCGGTGTCGCGGATCTCCCGCTCGCCGGGCAGGAAGACCAGGATGTCGCCCGGCCCCTCGGCGGCCAGCTCGCGGCACGCGTCGACGATCGCCTCGGTCTGGTCGCGGACGATCGGCTCGCCCTCGTCGTCGTCCTCGGGCAGCTCCATCAGCGGGCGGTAGCGGAGCTCGACCGGGTAGGTGCGCCCGGAGACCTCGACGACGGGCGCGTCGAAGTGCTCCGCGAACCGGTCCACGTCGATGGTGGCGCTGGTGATGATCAGCTTGAGGTCGGGGCGGCGCGGCAGCAGCCGCTTGAGGTAGCCGAGCAGGAAGTCGATGTTGAGCGACCGCTCGTGCGCCTCGTCGATGATGATCGTGTCGTAGCGGCGCAGCTGCCGGTCGCGCTGCAGCTCGGCGAGCAGGATGCCGTCGGTCATCAGCTTGACCCGGCTGCGCCTGCGAGGTGCGGTCGGTGAACCGCACCTGGTAGCCGACCAGGTCGCCGAGCTCGGTGCCGCAGCTCGCTCGCGATCCGCTCGGCCACCGAGCGCGCGGCGATCCGCCGCGGCTGGGTGTGGCCGATCATCCCGCCCTGGCGACCCGCGGCCCAGCTCGAGGCAGATCTTCGGCAGCTGCGTGGTCTTCCCCGAGCCGGTCTCGCCGGCCACGATCACGACCTGGTGGTCACGGATCGCGGCGGCGATGTCCTCCCGCCGCTGGCTGACCGGCAGCTCGGGCGGGTAGGTGATCTCGAGCTGGCTCGACGGTCATGACCGACCCATTCTGCTGCGCGGTCGTCGTGCGCGCGAGCGCGGCCTGCGTGACCGGGCCTTGCCTAGAACACGTTCTAGTTGCGACCATCGCGCGGTGACGGAGCAGCAGCGAGTACGACGTCGTGGTGGTCGGGTCCGGCGGCGGGCGCGCTGACCGGTGCGGCGCTGGCCGCGAAGGCCGGCCTGTCGGTCGTGCGTGGTCGAGAAGACCGACGCTGATCGGCGGCACCTCGGCGTACTCCGGCGGCGCCTGCTGGCTGCCGGGCAGCCAGGTGCAGCAGCGGGCCGGGATCCCGGACTCGACCGAGGGCGCGCGGGACTACCTCGCCGCGATCCTCGAGGACCCCGATCCCGCGAAGGTCGAGGCGTTCCTGGCGCACGCGCCGCGGCTGGTGGCCGAGCTCGAGGACGACCCCGACCTCGACTTCGAGTGGCTGCCGTTCTCGGAGTACTACGACGCGCCCGGCCGGGTCCCGTTCGGCCGCTCGATCCAGCCGACCAACGTCAAGCGCGGCGACCTGCCGCACGAGGTGGCCGACCTGGTGCGCCCGCCGGTCGAGCGGGACCGGGCCGGCGAGGGCGGCCGCAACACGCTCAGCGGCGGGCAGTCCCTGATCGCCCGGCTCGCCACGATCCTGCGTGCGCGAGGGCGGCGCGATCCGCACCAACCTGCCGGTCACCGGACTGGTCATCGACGACGCCGGCCGGGTGACCGGCGTCGCCGCGATGTCGCCGGAGGGACCGGTCGAGATCGGCGCCCGGCGCGGGGTGCTGCTGGCCGCCGGCGGCTTCGAGGGCAACGAGGCGATGCGCGAGCGAGCACGGCGTCCCCGGCGACATCGCGTGGACGATGGCGCCGCGCGGCACCAACACCGGCGAGCCGATCGCCGCCGCGGTCGCGCTCGGTGCGGCCACCGACTTCCGCGCGCTCGGCTGGTTCTGCCCCGGGCTCGAGCAGCCGGACGGCGGCGGCTCGTTCACGCTCGGCTTCCGCAGCGGGCTGATGGTCGACCAGACCGGCCGGCGCTACGCCAACGAGTGCCTGCCCTACGACCGGTTCGGCCGTGAGATGGCCAAGGCGCCCGAGCGGATCCCGTCCTGGTTCGTCTTCGACTCCCGCGAGGGCGGCCGGCTGCCGGCGATCGCGATGCCCGAGGGCGACCCGGCCGCGCACCTCGAGGCCGGCACCTGGGTGCACCGCCGACACGCTCGACGGAGCTCGCCGCGGCCGCCGGCGCTCCCGGCCGACGCCCTGGTCGAGACGGTCGGCGGTTCAACGGCGTTCGCCGAGACCGGCGTCGACGAGGACTTCGGCCGCGGCGAGGACGAGTACGACACGTTCTTCGCCGGCGGCAACGGGCCCAACAAGGCGCTCACGCCCGCTGCGACGCGCCGCCGTACTTCGCGGCCCGCTTCGTCCTCTCCGACCTCGGCACCAAGGGCGGCCTGGTCACCGACGCGGCCGGCCGGGTGCTCGCGCGAGGACGGCATCCGCCATCGCCCGGGCTCTACGCCGCCGGCAACACCGCCGCGTCGGTCTTCGGCTCGGTCTACCCCGGGCCCGGGCGCGCCGCTCGGCTCGGCGATGGTCTTCGCCGCGCTGGCCGTCGACGACATGGCCGTCGACGACACGGCCCTCGATGACATGGCCGCCACCGACGGCTAGCGGATCGGCTGCCAGTCGTCGTCGGTGACGAAGAGGTAGGCCCGCATCTTGGGGAACGTGCGGTCCGTCGAGCTCATCCGGACGGCGTACGACGGGCCGTCGTACTGCACCAGCCAGCCGCCACCGAGCCTCGGCCGCAGCCGGGCCAGGTGGACGGTGCGGGTGCCGCCGTCGACCTGGACCTCGACGTCGGTGCAGGTGCGGTAGGCCTTGAGGCAGCTCCACCCGCCGCCGCTGTAGATCGGGTCCACCGACCAGGTCAGGGTGCCCCGGTCGATGCCGTCGACGGCCCAGGTGCCGCGCACCGTCGGGGTGCGGTCGACCGAGCCGCGGGTGAACGACTCCCCGTCGAGGACCAGCGCGGCCTCGCCGTACGCCGCGAACGTCTCGGGGTCGAGGGTCGGCGGGGCCACCGGAGGCGCGTCGCCGGGCAGCACCAGCCGGTCGTCGCCGGCCGCGGCCACGAGGTCGGCCTCGGGCAGGTCGCCCGCAACCACGACCACCTGGCCGTCCGCGTGCTCGACGGCGACCTCGACGAGGCCGTCGTGGGTGGCGACCTCGGCGCCGGACGCCGGGTGGCAGTCCCAGCCGGAGTCCGGCGCACCGCAGCCCCAGTCGACCTGGTCCCAGCCGCTCGCGACCTGCACCCGGACCTCGGCTCCCGCGCCGCCCCAGCGGTACGACGACCCGAGGGCGAACAGCCGGCCGTCACGGCGCGAGGTGGCCTTGGCGTCCACCGCGGGGTCGAACGCCTGCAGGTGGTCGCGCACCGGGTCGAGGTGCTCGGCCACCACGTCGTTGTAGTAGCCCAGCACCTTGTTCACCCGCACCGGACCCGTCGTCGGGGGCGGGGTGGTCGGCGGGTCGGTGGGGTCCTGGGTCGGGGTCGCCGTGGCCGGGTCCGTCGGCACGTCGGTGGGCGAGCCGGTCGGCGACCCGGTCGTCGTGACCGTCCCCGTCGGCACTGCGTCCGGCTCGTGCGAGGGCCAGTGCCCCGGCGCGGTTCCGCCGCGGGTGCCCTCGGTGGCGGACCCGGTCGCGGTGCCGCCCCGCGCCGAGCCGCCCGTCGATGTACCCGCGTCGGTGCCGTGGACCACGCCCGGCCCGGCGCCGGCGGCGCCGCCAGCCGGCGGTGCGCTGCGACCCGGACGCCGGCGTGCCCGGGTCCGCGGTCGGCGCGTCGTCGGGCGAGGCGGGGAGCGAGGTGCTGGTGGGCGGTCCGGTGGCCGGCCCGACCTCGTGTGCCTGCGGGTCGCCCGCCGTCAGGCTGGTGATGCCGAGCACCACCGCCAGCGTCCCGGTGGTCGCGCCGGCCATGGTCAGCCGCAGCCGGAGCAGGCGGCGGCGGCCGCGACGGACGTCCTCCGCGGCGGGACGACCGGCGCGCTGACCCCGCGGGCCAGGGCGTGCAGCCGTCTCCTCGAGGTGACGGTCGGCGGGGTCGGTCATCGCCGTCCTCCTCGAGAGCTGGGGTCCGGCAGCAGCGTGGCCCGGAGCCGCTCCAGGGCGGCCGAGGTCTGGCTCTTCACGGTGCCGGGGCTGACGCCGAGGTCCGCGGCGGTCTCCTCGACCGAGAGGCCCCAGTAGTGGCGCAGCACGACGACCCGCCGCTGCTTGGGGCCGAGCTGCCGCAGCGCCGTCCACAGCGCATCGGCGTCCTCCGGGGTCACGCCGGCCGGCGCCGCCCGGTCGAGGCGCTCGTCCTCGGTCGGCGACTCGCGGCGCCACGGGCGGCGGGTCTCGTCGAGGTGGCTGTTGACGATCACCCGGCGGACGTAGGCGTCCACCGAGTCGGCCCGAGAGGCACGCGGCCACGCGACGTACAGCTTGGCCAGCGCGGTCTGCACGATGTCCTCGGCCCGGTGGGGGTCGCCGCAGAGCAGGTACGCGGCCCGGAACAGATGGGCCCGGCGCCCGGCGACGTACGCCGTGAAGCCGTCGTCCCGTGTCCCGCCCACGTGCCGCTCCGTCTCCGGTGCTGTCCGGTTGCCCTCGTCGGTTCCTACCCGTACAGACGGTGCGGGACACGCTTCGGTTGGCCGGAGCGCCCAGAAAGTGGGATCAGCGGGTGGGTGAGCGTCAGGAGTCCTGCGAGGGCTGGTCCGTGGGCGCCTGGGAAGGGGCGCCCTGCGGCGGCTGGGGCAGCTGGCCGGGCCCCTGGCCCGGCCCGCCGCGGAACCCCCCTGGCCCGCCCGGACCGAACCGGCCCATCCGGCCGTCGCGCCCGTCGCCGTCGGTGGCGGCGTGGATGCCGAACCCGGCCAGGCCACCGAAGACCACGCCGGCCAGGCCCACCGCGACGAGGGCCCTCAGCCCGAACAGCCGGTCGCGGAGCCGCGGCCGGTCCGGCTGCGCCGCCGTGGGCTGGGTGTCGCTCATCTCGGCAGGGTGGCGCGGGGACCTGTGCTGAGGCTGTGCCTGGCCTCTGAACGCGCATCGGAGCCGAGTAGGTTCCTCACAGGAAACGCACAGAGAACCCGGACACGCTTCTCGACATGAGCTCCACCGCTGACCTGACCCGCGCCGACGGCTCCCCGCTGCGCGTCCTCGTCGTGGACGACGAGGTGAACATCGCCGAGCTGATCTCGATGGCGCTGCGGTACGAGGGCTGGCAGGTGCAGATGGCCCACACGGGCAGCTCCGCGGTGAACGCGGCGCGCGAGCTCGGGCCCGACGCCGTCGTGCTCGACATGATGCTGCCCGACATCGACGGCCTCGAGGTGCTGCGCCGGATGCGCAGCACCATGCCCGACGTACCGGTCGTGTTCCTGACCGCGCGCGACGCGGTCGAGGACCGCGTGGCCGGGCTGACCGCGGGCGGCGACGACTACGTCACCAAGCCGTTCTCCCTGGAGGAGCTCGTGGCGCGGCTGCGCGGGCTGATGCGGCGCTCGGGGGCGCAGCGAGCCGCGACCAGCTCGGTGCTGCGCGTCGGCGACCTCGAGCTCGACGAGGACAGCCACGAGGTGTCGCGGGCCGGCGAGGAGATCGCGCTGACCGCGACCGAGTTCGAGCTGCTGCGGTACCTGATGCGCAACCCCAAGCGGGTGCTCAGCAAGGCCCAGATCCTCGACCGGGTGTGGAACTACGACTTCGGGGGCCAGGCCAACGTCGTGGAGCTCTACATCTCCTACCTGCGCAAGAAGGTCGACGCCGGCCGCGACCCGATGATCCACACCATGCGCGGGGCGGGCTACGTGCTCAAGCCGGCCTCCTGATGAGGAACGCCTTCGCCTCGCTCACCTCGAGGCTGGTCCTCACCGCCGTGGGGCTGGTGGTGCTCGTCGCCGTCCTCATCGGCGCGGCCGCCACCGTCGCCCTCAACGCCCAGCTCAACCGCCAGATCGACGAGGACCTCCAGCGCGGCGCCCGGATCGTCAGCTCCGGACCTGGCGGCGCCCTGCCGCCGACCCACGACGACGAGGACGGTGACGAGTTCGAGGAGCGCGGTCGCGGTGCGCAGACGGTGCTGGCGCACTTCGCCGACGGGGTGAGCGAGGGGATCCTGGTGGGGTTCCCGCCGGGCAACCAGGTGCAGCTCACCGCTGACCAGCTCGCCGTGCTCGCCGACGTACCCGTCGACGGCGAGGTGCACGAGGTCAACCTGCCCGACCTGGGCCGCTACCGGACCATCGCCCGCACCGACGGAAGCGTCACCGAGGTGACCGGCCTGCCCACGAAGCAGGCCGACGACGCCATCTCCGCGCTCATCGGCTGGGAGGCGCTGCTGATCGTGGTCGGCGCGCTGCTGGCCGCCGGCGGCGGCCTGCTCCTCGTACGTCGCCAGCTCCGCCCGCTCAACGAGGTCGCGGCCACCGCCCACCGGGTCGCCCAGCTGCCGCTGGCCGAGGGCGACATCGACCTGTCCGACCGCGTGCCCGAGCACCTCACCGACGAGCGCACCGAGGTCGGCCAGGTGGGCGCGGCGCTCAACACGCTGCTCGCCCACGTGGAGACCTCGCTGGAGGCGCGGCACCGCAGCGAGCTGCAGGTCCGCCAGTTCGTGGCCGACGCGTCCCACGAGCTCCGCACCCCGCTGGCCACCATCGCCGGCTACACCGAGCTGGCCCGGCGCCGGCCCGACGACGACAACGTCCGGACCGCGCTGGGCAAGGTCGAGGAGGAGTCGGCCCGGATGACCTCTCTGGTCGAGGACCTGCTGCTGCTGGCCCGGCTGGACGCCGGGCGCCCGCTGGAGCAGGAGCCGGTCGACCTGACCCGCCTGCTGCTCGAGGCGGTCTCGGACGCCCGGGTCGTGGCGCCGGACCACCAGTGGCGGCTCGAGCTCCCCGAGGCGCCGCTCGAGGTCACCGGCGACGAGCAGCGGCTCCACCAGGTGGTCACCAACCTGCTCACCAACGCCCGCAAGCACACCCCCGCCGGCACCACGGTCACGGTCACCGGCCGGCCCGACGGCTTCGACGTGCGCGACGACGGCCCGGGGTTCCCGGCCGACTTCGTGGACAACGCCTTCGAGCGGTTCGCGCGGGTCGACGAGGCCCGTGAGCGCACCGGCGGGGCCGGGCTCGGGCTCTCCCTGGTGGAGGCGATCATCCACTCGCACGGCGGCACGGTCACGCTGACGAGTGCGCCGGGTGGCACCACGATCGAGGTCCGGCTACGCTGACGCCGTACAGATTGTCAGACAATCTTCCGACAGAGTCTGACCCTGATCGACGGAGGAGGCGACCATGACGGCCACCCAGGAACCGACCACTCACGCAACCGACCACGGACACCGTGAGTTCGAGCGGGCGGAGGCGCGCACCGCGCACAACTACCACCCGCTGCCGGTGGTCGTGGCGCATGCCGAGGGCGCCTGGATGACCGACGTCGACGGCCGCCGCTACCTCGACCTGCTGGCCGGCTACTCCGCGCTCAACTTCGGCCACGGCCACCCCACGCTGCTCGCGGCCGCGCACGGCCAGCTCGACCAGCTCACCCTCACCAGCCGCGCCTTCGTGCACGACCGGTTCGCCGACTTCACCGCCGCGCTCGGCGACCTGTGCGGCAAGGACATGGTGCTGCCCATGAACACCGGCGCCGAGGCCGTCGAGACCGCGATCAAGGTCTCGCGCAAGTGGGGCTACGAGGTCAAGGGCGTCCCCGCCGACCAGGCGACGATCATCGTGGCCTCCGGCAACTTCCACGGCCGCACGACGACCATCGTCGGCTTCTCCGACGACCCCGACGCGCGCGACGGCTTCGGTCCGTTCACGCCCGGCTTCGTCACCGTCCCCTACGGCGACCTCGCGGCCCTCGAGGCCGCCATCGACACGACCACGGTCGCCGTCCTCATCGAGCCGATCCAGGGCGAGGGCGGCGTGGTGATCCCGCCCGACGGCTACCTGCGCGGCGTCCGCGACCTCTGCACCCGCAACGACGTGCTGTTCGCGGCCGACGAGATCCAGGCCGGCCTCGGGCGGACCGGCCGGACCTTCGCCTGCGACCACGAGGACGTCGTCCCCGACATCTACATCCTCGGCAAGGCGCTGGGTGGCGGCATCGTCCCGGTCTCCGCGATCGTGGCGAACCAGGACGTGCTCGGTGTGCTCCGCCCCGGCCAGCACGGCAGCACCTTCGGCGGCAACCCGCTGGCCTGCGCGGTCGGCCTCTCGGTCGTCGAGATGCTGCGCACCGGCGAGTTCCAGGCCCGCGCCACCGAGCTCGGCCTCCTCATGCGCGAGCGGCTCGACTCGCTGCTCGGCCAGGGCGTCGTCGGCGTCCGCACCCGCGGGCTGTGGGCCGGCGTCGACATCGACCCCGGGATCGGCACCGGCCGGATGGTCTGCGAGGCGCTGATGGCTCGCGGCGTCCTCGTCAAGGACACCCACGGCTCCACGATCCGCCTGGCCCCGCCGCTGGTCGTCACCCCCGAGGACCTCATGTGGGGCCTCGACCAGCTCGCCGACGTGGTGGCTACGGCCTGATCAGAGCCGGCAGTGAGCCGCCGATGATCTCGAGCAGCTCGTCCCTGCCGACGCCGTCGCGTCCCTCGCGCCGGTCGGTCGCCCAGGTGACGACCAGCTCCTCGCACAGCGCCGACCACCCCCGCACGACCAGCCGGTTGTGCGGGGTGTCGGCGACCAGCTCGTTGTCGGAGTCCCCGGAAGGACTCGGCTGGGTGAAGATCCGGTCGGAGAGCACGCCGCGCACCTCGTCGTGGATCGCGCGCAGCGCCTCGTTGCCGCCGGCCGCGCCCTTGAGCAGCGAGACGTAGCCCTCGAAGTTGGCCAGCACGTAGTCGACGTACGCCGCCACCGAGGCCTGCAGCCGGACCAGCGGGTCGACGCCCGGCGGCGGTGCGGTCTGGGCGATCAGGTCGTCGGCCGCGCGCCGCACGACCGCCTCGTGGAAGGCGTGCTTGTTGCCGAAGTAGTGGTACAGCAGACCGCGGGAGATGCCGGCTTCTTCGGCGAGCAGGTCGATCGACAGCTCGTCCAGGGACCGGGTGGCCAGCAGCCGCACCCCGAGGTCGAGGAGCTGGCTGCGCCGCTCGTCCGGCGCCAGCCGGGAGCGTGTGGTCGCGGTCACGCCACCGATCTTATTGACACTTGTTCAACAACGGCAATACCGTCGGCCCATGAGCGCTCCCACCGAGGTGGACCACCTCATCGTCGGCGCCGGCTTCGCCGGCCTGTGCGCGGCGACCACGCTGCAGGAGGACGGCGAGACCGACTTCGTGGTGCTGGAGAAGGGGCCCGACGTCGGCGGCACCTGGCGGGACAACACCTACCCGGGCGCGACCTGCGACGTGCCCAGCCAGCTCTACTCCTACTCGTTCGCACCCCACGACTGGTCGCGCTCGTACTCCCCGCAACCGGAGATCCAGGACTACGTCAAGCGCGTGGCCGCGCAGTCCGGCACGCTCGACCGGTTCGTGTTCGACAGCCCCCTGGAGGACGCGCGCTGGGACGACGAGGCCCAGCGCTGGACGGTGCGCACGCCGAAGGGCAGCTGGTCGGCCAAGACCCTGATCCTCGGGGCCGGCGGTCTCTCCGAGCCGCGGATGCCCGAGATCGAGGGGATCGACACCTTCCAGGGCGAGGTCTTCCACTCGGCGCGCTGGGACCACGACGTCGACCTGGCCGGCAAGCGGGTGGCCGTGATCGGCACCGGCGCCTCGGCCATCCAGATCGTGCCCGAGCTCCAGAAGGTCGTGGGCCACCTCGACGTCTACCAGCGGACGGCGCCGTGGGTGATCCCGCGCAACGACCGCGTGTACGGCCGGCTCGAGCGGGCCGCGCTCCGGCGGGTGCCGGGGCTGCGGCGGCTCTACCGGACCGGGCTCTACTGGGCCCACGAGGCCTACGTCCCGATGTTCACCTGGCAGCCGAGGCTCGCACTGCCGGCCGTGAAGGCGGCCACCGCCAACATCAACCGGGCCATCAAGGACCCGGAGCTGCGGGCGAAGGTGACGCCGCACTTCCGGCTCGGCTGCAAGCGCGTGCTGCGCTCCAACGAGTGGTATCCCGCGCTGGCCTCGGACAACACCGAGCTGGTGACCGACCCGATCACCAAGGTCACCGGCAACGCGGTGGTCACCGCGGACGGCACCGAGCGCGAGATCGACGTCCTGGTCGTGGCCACCGGCTTCTACACGACCGAGCTCCCCATCACCGAGCACGTCACCGGCCGCACCGGTCAGACGGTGGCCGACCGGTGGCGCGCGGGCGGCATGGCGGCGTACAAGGGCACGACGATCCCGGAGTTCCCCAACCTGTTCATGCTGGTGGGGCCGAACACCGGCCAGGCGCACACGAGCATGATCTTCATCATCGAGTCGCAGGTCGCCTACGTCCGCGACGCTCTGCGCCGGCTGCGCCGGGAGGGCCTCTCGAGCGTGGAGCCGACACCGGAGGTCACCGACGCCTGGAACCGGTCCATCCAGAAGCGGATGCGGCGCACCGTGTGGACGACCGGGGGCTGCCAGAGCTGGTACCTCGACGCGCACGGCCGCAACACCACGCTCTGGCCGCGCTCGACCGCCGACTTCCGCCGCCGGCTGTCGTCCTTCGACGCCGAGTCCTACCAGGAGGTGCCCGCGTGAAGTCCCTGGACGACAAGGTCGTGGTGATCACCGGGGCCGGCTCCGGCATCGGCCGGGCGCTGGCCCTCGACCTGGCCCGCCGCGGCTCGCTGCTCGCGCTCTCCGACGTCGACGAGACCGGGCTCGCCGAGACCGTCGACCTGGTGGCGAAGGCCGGCGGCTCGCGGGTGCGCAGTGACCGTCTCGACGTCGCCGATCGCGATGCGATGGCGCGCTACGCGCTCGACGTCGTGCAGGAGCTCGGGCGGGTCAACGTCATCATCAACAACGCCGGGGTCGCGCTGGCCGGCGACTTCACCGACCTGGAGTACCCCGACATCGACTGGATCGTCGGGGTGAACTTCTGGGGCGTCGTGCACGGGACCAAGGAGTTCCTCCCCCACCTCATCGCCTCCGGCGACGGCCACGTGGTGAACCTGTCCTCGCTGTTCGGCCTCGTCTCGATGCCCGGCCAGTCGATGTACAACGCCACCAAGTACGCCGTCCGCGGCATGACCGAGGCGTTGCGCGAGGAGATGCTCATCGCCGGCCACCCCGTGGGCGTGACCGCGGTGCACCCGGGCGGCATCAAGACCGCGATCGCGCGCAACGCGCGGGTCTCGGCCAAGGAGAGCAAGGAGGACACCGCCCGGCTCTTCGACGAGAAGCTGGCGAAGATGACGCCCGAGCGGGCGGCCGAGATCATCGTCAACGGCATCCTCAAGAACCGCGCCCGCGTGCTGGTCGGCCTCGATGCCCACGCCGTCCACACGGTCGCCAAGCTGCTCGGCTCGCGCTACCAGGACGTCGTCGCGCTTACCTCGAAGCGGGTACTGCCGGACAAGACCAGCGTCGTCTGAGCGGCCGGTGCGGTAGAACCGGTCGTGTGGCTATGACGCCCGGCGACCCGGTCCGCCTCGAGATGACCAAGTGGCGCGACCAGCCGCACTGGCAGATGGGCGCGGTCTTCCTCGGCCGCGACGACGCCGGCACCTGGCTCGGCTTCCCGACCGGCACGCACATGGCGCGGCCGGGGATGGAGGTCACCACGAGCAACGACCAGGTGTGCCTCGTGCCCGCCGCCAGCGCCATGGGTCACGCCTGGCTCGCGACGTTCCACGGGCCGGGCGGGTCCGTGTGGACCTACGTCGACATGACCACGGTGCCGGAGTGGCACGGCCGCACCGTGCGCGCCGTCGACCTCGACCTCGACGTCGTCAAGGGGCTGGACGAGGTGGCCTACGTCGACGACCAGGACGAGTTCGACGAGCACCGCGTCGAGCTCGGCTACCCCCGCGAGATCGTCGACCTGGCGCTGGCCACCCGCGACCTCGTGCTCATCGCCGTGCGCGACCAGCTGTGGCCCTTCGACGGCCACTCGGGGCGGTGGCTCGAGGCCCTCCGCGCGCACACCCGCACCGTCGGGCCGCGCTAGCCCCGACCCTCGCAGTGGGCGGCCGCGTCGGCCGTCGTCGTCGCGGTGCCTCCAGGTCGCCGAGTCTCTCGCACCGTCGCGCGCTGTGAAACGCTGACGTGGTGCGGATCGAATTCCACCCCTCGGCCGAGCCGACGCTCGGCGTGGAGTGGGAGCTGGCGCTGGTCGACCGGCGGACCCGCGACCTCCGCAACGACGCGGCCCACCTCTTCGCGCGGGCCAAGGCGCGGCTGCCCGACCCGAACCGGCTGCACAAGGAGCTGCTCAAGAACACCGTCGAGCTGGTGACCGCGGTCTGCCCCACCGTCGCCGACGCGATGGCCGACCTGCGCCGGACCCTCGAGGTCGTCGTACCGGCCGGCGACGACCTGGGTATCGACCTCTTCGGCGCCGGGACCCACCCGTTCGCCTCCTGGACCGGGCAGCAGCTCACCGAGGGACACCGCTACGAGGAGCTGATCAACCGCACCCAGTGGTGGGGCCGGCAGATGCTGATCTGGGGCGTGCACGTGCACGTCGGCATGCCGGACCGCTCCCGGGTGATGCCGGTGCTGTCGTCGCTGCTCAACCACTACCCCCACCTGCAGGCGCTCTCCGCGTCGTCGCCGATCTGGGCCGGCGTCGACACCGGGTACGCCTCGAACCGGGCGCTGATGTTCCAGCAGCTCCCGACCGCGGGGCTGCCGTTCCAGTTCTCCACGTGGGAGGAGTTCGAGGGCTACGTCGGCGACCAGCTGACGACCGGGGTCATCGACGTGCTCAGCGAGGTGCGGTGGGACGTCCGCCCGGCGCCGCACCTCGGCACCCTCGAGAACCGGATCTGCGACGGCGTCTCGACGTTCGCGGACCTCGCGGCGCTGGTCGCGCTGACGCACTGTCTGGTCGTCGACCTCGACACCCGGCTCGCGTCCGGCGAGACGCTCCCGGTGATGCCGCCGTGGCACGTGCAGGAGAACAAGTGGCGCTCGGCGCGCTACGGCCTCGACGCGATCATCATCCTCGACGCCGAGTCGAACGAGGCCCTCATGACCGACGACCTGGCGGCGCTCGTCGCCCGCCTGGAGCCGGTCGCGGAGCGACTCGACTGCTCCGCCGAGCTCGCCTCGGTGCTCGACATCCCGACCCGCGGCGCGTCGTACCAGCGCCAGCGCGCCGTCGCCGCGGCGAACGGCGGCGACCTGGTCGGCGTCGTCGACTCGGTGGTCCAGGAGCTGCGCGCGGAGCTCGGGTGAGGGCCGGGCCCGTCGTCACCGAGCGGCTCCGGCTCGAGCCGCTGTCCGTCGACCACGCGGCGGCCATGGTCGAGGTCCTGGCCGACCCGTCGCTCTACGAGTTCACCGGCGGCTCGCCGCCCGGTCTGGCCGAGCTGACGGAGCGGTACGCGCGCCAGGCCGTCGGCCACTCGCCGTCCGGTGACCAGTGGTGGCTCAACTGGGTCGTCACGCTCGACGGGGCTCCCGTCGGCTACGTCCAGGCGACCGTCGGGACCGATGTCGGCGTCCTCGGCGACGAGGCCGAGATCGCGTGGGTCCTCGACCCGCGGCACCAGGGCCGAGGGCTGGCGACCGAGGCTGCGGCGGCGGTCGTCGACCGGCTGGCCGCGGAAGGCGTGGACCGGCTCGTCGCGCACATCCACCCCGACCACCTCGCCTCGGCGCGGGTGGCCGAACGGCTCGGCCTGGCCCCGACCGACGCGGTCGAGGACGGCGAGGTGCGCTGGGTCCGGACCCTCGGCTGAGGGCCCTGCGCGCCCCTAGGGTGCCGACATGGCGAACTACGCGGACTTCCAGCTAGGCCTCTACTTCGCCGGCCTGGGCGGCGAGCTCCCGCCGTACCCGGTCGGCTTCGCCGCGCTGGAGGCGGCGGCCCGGGAGAAGATGGAGCACCGCCTCTGGGACTACGTCGCGGGCGGCGCGGGCGACGAGCACACCCAGCGGGCCAACGTCGCGGCGTTCGAGCGCTGGGGCATCCTGCCGCGGATGCTGGCCGGGGCCGCCGAGCGCGACCTGTCCGTCGAGCTGTTCGGGCACACGCTGCCCTCGCCCGTCTTCATGGCCCCGATCGGGGTGATCGGCGTGATGACCGACGACGAGCACGGCGACGTCGCCACCGCGGCGGCGGCTGCCGGCTCCGGCGTGCCGATGGTCGCCTCGACCCTGATGCAGGACCCCCTGGAGGACGTCGCCGCGGCCCTGGGCGACACCCCGGGCTTCTTCCAGCTCTACACGCCGAACGACCGCGAGCTGGCCGAGAGCTTCGTGCACCGGGCCGAGGCGGCCGGGTTCCGCGGGATCGTGGTCACCCTCGACACCTGGACGCTCGGCTACCGGCCGCGCGACCTCCAGCACGCCACCTTCCCGCAGCTGCGCGGCGCGTGCCTGGCCAACTACACCTCCGACCCGGTGTTCCGCTCCCGGCTCGCGGCGCCGCCCGACGAGGACCCCGGCGCGGCCACCTTCCAGTGGGCGATGACCTTCGGCAACCCCACGCTGACCTGGGCCGACCTGGCCTGGCTGCGCGGGCTGACCGACCTGCCGCTGCTGCTCAAGGGCATCTGCCACCCCGACGACGTACGCCGCGCCCAGGACGCCGGCGTCGACGGCATCTACTGCTCCAACCACGGCGGCCGCCAGGCCGCCAGCGCGCCGGCCCTCGAGCTGCTGCCCGCGGTCGTCGACGCGGCGGGCGACCTGCCGGTGCTCTTCGACTCCGGGGTGCGCTCCGGCGCCGACGTGGTCAAGGCGCTCGCGCTCGGCGCGACCGCCGTCGGCATCGGCCGCCCCTACGGGTACGGCGCCGTGCTCGGCGGCACCGCCGGCATCGAGTTCGTGCTCTCCTGCCTGCTCGCCGAGGCCGACCTGACCATGGGCCTCAACGGGTACGCCAGCATCGCCGAGCTCAGCCGCGACGTCCTCGTGCGCTGCTAGCCAGTGGAGCGGGTCCGACGGGTACGGCAGCGCGAGCACGCACGTCCGGCTCGCCGCCCAGCGCACCTGAGCGGCGTCAGTAGCCGCCCTCCGGCGGCACCATCTCCAGCCGCACTCCGAGCAGCCGCACCGGGCGGTCGTGCTCGACGCGGTCGAGCAGGCTGACCGCGGCCTCGGCCAGCCGGTCGGGGTCGTTGGTGGCCTCGGGCAGGGTGAGGCTCCTGCTGATCGTGAAGAACGGCTTGTAGCGCAGCTTGAGCCCCACGCGCGCGGCGGGGCGGCCCTCCTTGTCGATGTCCTGCACGACCTGCCGGGTCAATGCGCGGACCTCCTCGGCGATCTGCCCCCAGTCCTCGAGGTCCTCCTGGAACGTGGTCTCGCGCCCGTGCGCCCGCGGCACCCACGGCTCGGCGCTCACCGTGCTGTCGCTGACCCCGCGCCCGATCCGGTGGTACCACGGCCCCATCGTCGGCCCGAGCTCCGCGGCCAGCACCCGGGCGTCCGACTCCGCCAGCTGGGTCACCGTGTCGATGCCGAGGGCCGCCAGCTTCTTGGCGGTCTTGCTGCCGATGCCCCACAGCGCCGTGGTCGGCCGCTCCCCCATCACCTCGAACCAGTTCTCCGCCGTCAGCACGTAGCTCCCCCGCGGCTTCCCGAAGTCCGTCGCGATCTTGGCCCGCAGCTTGTTGTCGCCGATCCCCACCGAGCAGTGCAGCGCGGTCTCCTCCAGCACCCGCGAGCGGATGTGCGCCGCGAACCGGACCGGGTCCGCCAGCGGGTCCGCCAGCAGGTTGTCCTCGGGATCGGCGCGGGGGGCGCCAGAGGGCCCACCCGGGGCCCCCTTCCCCGAGGAGGCCGGTCGGCCGGCCTCCTGCTGCAAGGGTGGGAGGCTCCCCTGCCCCGCCTCCACCACCGTTGTCGATCCGTCTGCGGCGCCCTGCGCCTCGAGCTCCTCGGCGGCGCCGGCCCACGGGCGGCCCCGGCCGAGCGGCGCGCCCTGGGCGGCCGGCTCGGCGTCGGGCAGCGGGCCTGCGGCCAGGAACGCCTCGTCCCAGCCGAGCACCTCGACCACGACCGGGCGGCCGCCCCACTCCAGCGAGCGGAGCGTGGCCATCACGACGGCCGAGGCCTCGTCGTACGCCTCGCGGTCGACCGGGAGGAAGACCGCATCCGGCGACTTCCGCCTGGCCAGCCGCAGCGGCATGCCGGACCCGACGCCGTGCTCGCGCGCCTCGTACGACGCCGTGGACACCACGCCGCGCTTGGTCGGGTCGCCGTCGCCGCCCACGATCACCGGGAGCCCGGTCAGCTCGGGCCGGCGCAGCACCTCGACGGCCGCGATGAACTGGTCGAGGTCCACGTGCAGGACCCAGTGCTCGATCGGGTGCACACCGGTCGGACCGGTCGCGACCTCCTCACTCATCGGCAGGGTCGACGCCCTCGGCACCGGACCGCGTGGCCGGCTCCCACCGCGGTGGTGGTGGCAGCGCCTCGGTGGACTCGATCTGGTCGAGCCCGGTCAGCAGCAGGAGGTCGACCACCACCGAGCGCAGCTGCCCGAGCACCAGCTCGGCGGTCATCTCCTCGGCCCGCTCGACCAGCCCCGACGCCTCGCCCACCAGGATCAGCGCGTCACGGGCGGACACCGCCATCCGGTCGGCGTGCAGCTCCTCGGCCACCATGTCGGCGGCGTCCGCCAGGTCGAGCGCGAGCAGCGAGTACGACTTGGGGACGTGCCGGTGGTGGTACGCCGCCACCGCGGTCTGGCGGACCAGGACGCGGGTGCTGCGCAGGGCCCGGTCGAGCGGCTCGACGAGGTCGGCCATCTTCCGGATGTCCTTGCGGTGCCGGACCCGGAACGGCGAGGACGACACCACGGCCATGCCCTCGTCCGCGGCGTCCTGCAGCTCGCGGATGAGGTGGTCGGTGGCCCGGGCGTCGGCCAGCAGCTGTATGCCGCGCGACGCGACCCCGTCGACCATCACCTCGCCGGCGGCACGCAGCAGCGCGGAGATCTTGCGCACCACGGTCGACGCCTGCTCGCGGGGCCGCCGCAGCGGCGCGGCAGGCACGAGCGTGGCCGCGACCAGCGCGACGCAGCCACCGATGACCGCGTCACTCCAGCGGACAAGCGCGTCGGAGGGAGCGGGCACCAGCGCGGAGATGATGATCGACTGCACCGCGGCCTGGGTGACGAACATCTGGCCACTGGTGATCAGCATCGCCAGCGACATCGACAGCGCGACCACGAGCGTGAGCTGCCAGGCACCCGAGCCGATCCAGATCGCCAGCAGGTCGGCGAGCAGCACCCCCAGCGCGACCCCGGCCGTCACCTCGGCGACCCGGCGCAGCCGCTGGCCGTAGGACGTGCCGAGGCTGACGACGGCCGCGACGGGTGCGAAGAACGGGGTCTGGTGGCCGAGGACGTCGGCGGCGATCAGCCAGGCGACGCCGGCGGCGGCCGCGCACTGGGCGATCTGCCAGCGCTTCGCGCCGACCCGGGCGAACCGGGACCGCAGGGAGACCTTGCCGCGCGCCCAGAGCCGGTCGATCGACGCCTCGGCCTCCATGGCTGTCGATCGTGCCAGACGGCCCGGCGCTGGGTGGCGCTCACGGCGCACCGGCTCGCGGCGCCGGGAGCGACGGTGGCGGTGGTGGGCGGTGCGGCGGCCACCCAGAGGGCGGCCGCAGCGGCGACGCCGCCGACGAGCAGGGCGAGGCCGCGGGCGGCGTGGGACAGGTGGTGCACGGGTCCTCCCGAGAGGTGGGGGTGGGTCGGGTCCGACGGTAGGGAGAGGCGGGGTCGGGAGGGGCGGAGGGAGCGAGGGCTGTGGAGAGGGGGTGGGTGGGCGAGGGCTGTGGAGAGACGGTGGCCGTCGGGGTACCGGCCGCGCGGGGTTGTGGCGCCCGACACTGCACGCGAGGATCGCCGGGACCCCACATCCGAGCGAAGGAGTCCGGTGGCCACTCCGATCGATCCCACCTCAGCGGCGTTCCTGCTGGCCGAGAACCGCAGCATGCCCATGCACGTGGGCGGCCTCCAGCTCTTCGAGAAGCCCGAGGGTGCGGGTCGGTCGTACACGCGCGAGATGTTCGAGGCGATGCGCGACGTCGAGGAGATCCGGCCGCTCTACCTCAAGCACCCCTACCGCTCGATCCGCACCGCCGGGCAGCTGGTGTGGAAGGACGACGACCAGTTCGACATCGAGCACCACCTCCGGCACAGCGCGCTCCCCAAGCCCGGCCGGGTGCGCGAGCTGCTCGAGCTGTGCGGCCGGCTGCACTCGACCCGCCTCGCCTGGGAGCGCCCGCTCTGGGAGACCCACGTCATCGAGGGGCTCCGCGACGGCCGGGTCGCGCAGTACTCCAAGCTCCACCACGCCCTCGTCGACGGCGTCTCGGCGATGCGGCTGCTCCAGAGCGTGCTCACCACCGATCCCGACAAGCGCGGCATGCCGGCGCCGTGGGGCGTGGGCGCGAGCTCGGGCCGCAGCACCAAGGCCAAGCCGGAGCTCAACCTCTCCGAGGTGCCGATGTCGGCGCTCCGCGGCGCGCTCGGCGTCACCGCCGAGGCGGCGGGCATGCCCAGCGCCCTGGTCAAGACGCTGACCAAGGGGCTGCGCAACGAGACCAGCGCGCTCTCCCTCTACGCCCCGCGCACGCTGTTCAACCAGAAGATCACCGGGTCCCGCCGCTTCGCCGCCCAGGACTGGCCGATCGAGCGGCTGCGCGCCATCGGCAAGGCCACCGGCACCACGCTGAACGACGTCGTCCTCGCCATGTGCAGCGGCGCGGTCCGCACCTACCTGATCGAGCTCGACGCCCTGCCCGAGACCCCACTGGTCGCGATGGTGCCCGTCGGCCTCAACGCCAAGCAGTCGAACGTCGCCTCGGCCGAGGGCGGGAACGCCGTCGGCGCCGTCATGTGCCAGCTCGCCACCGACCGCACCGACCCCGCGGACCGGCTCACGTCGATCCACTCCTCCATGAAGGACGGTAAGCAGGCCCTCGAGGGGATGACGCCGGTCCAGATCCTGGCCATGAGCGCGCTCGGCCAGGCGCCGGCGATCCTCACGCCGATGCTGCGGATGCAGGGGATCGTCCGGCCGCCGTACAACCTGATCATCAGCAACGTCCCCGGCCCGCGCACCGCGCACTACTGGAACGGCGCCAAGATGGTCGGCACCTACCCGCTGTCGATCCCGATCAACGGGATGGCCCTCAACATCACCTGCACGTCGTACGACGGCAACATGGCCTTCGGGCTCACCGGCTGCCGGCGGACGGTCCCGCACCTGCAGCGGCTGCTGACCTATCTCGACGACGAGGTCACGGCGCTGGAGAAGGCGGCCGGGGTCTAGCCGCGACGACATGACTCGTCCGGGTCATGGCGCCGTGCGGGGGTGACGGCGGATGCTCGACCTGTCCAGGAGGTGTCCATGAGCACTGCGCCGACGACGGCAGCGACCGAGCCCGTGGTCCCGGCCCAGCCGGGCCCGTCGTACTTCCTGCTGCTGCCGGGCATCCCGGGCTCGGGCACGCTGGCGGCGTTCGCGGGTCAGATCCCGCTCCTGACGTGGGGGTGGGGTGTCGACAGCTCGGGCTCGGTGCTCGGACCGGCCGGGAGCGGCGCCGGCTCCGGCTCCGGCTCGGGCAAGGCCACGCCGCAAGACGTGGCGATCCGGGCGCGGACGGGCATCCAGTCCCCGAAGCTCCTGGCCGCGGTCAACACCGGTCACCACGTGCAGAGCGCCGTGCTCACCTGCGTCCGGCCCGGCGACCGGCCGTTCACCTTCCTCACCCTGACGTTCGAGGACGTACTCCCGAGCAGCTACTACGTCACCCCCGACGCGAAGGACGGCTTCCCCGTCGACCAGGTGCGGTTCAAGTTCGCCAAGGTCACGCAGAAGGTCTTCACCCAGAACGCGGACGGTTCGGCCGGTCAGCCGGTCACGACGTCCTTCGACTACCGGACCAACAGCGTCGCCTGAACGCTCCGGTCACTCCAGGTACATCCGGCTGAGGATCGCGTCGAAGGCGCGGTCGGGCAGCACCCGGCGGGTGGTCATCACCGTGCTCGCGCCCTTGCCGGTCGCGTAGCGCGCCCTCGGTCGCTTCGCCGTCGCCGCCTTCACGATCGTCCGCGCGACCACCTCGGGACCGCTCGAGAGCCGCGGGTTGTCCACGCTCTCCATCGCCTTGGCCGCCTTGACCGCACTGGCGGCGTACACGCCGTCCTTGCTGCGGTCGACCAGCGAGGTCCGCGCGATCTCGTTCCACTCGGTGACGATCCCGGCCGGGTGCACCAGGACGACGTCGATCCCGAACGGCCGCAGCTCCACCCGCAGGCTGTCACTGAACCCGTCCACCGCCCACTTGGTCGCGTGGTACCACGCACCGAACGGCTCGTAGATCACCGCGCCGATCGAGGAGATGTTGATGATCCGGCCGCCGTCCTTGTGGTGCACGGCCTGGTTCCGCATCGGCGGCGTGACGAGCTGGACCAGCCGCGCGAGGCCGAACAGGTTCACCTCGAACTGCCGCCGCGCCTCCTCCAGGGGGACGTCCTCGACCGCGCCGTACGACCCGTACCCGGCGTTGTTCACGAGGACGTCGATCCGCCCCTGCTCGTCCAGGATCCGGTCGATGCCGCCGGTCATCGAGGCCTCATCGGTGACGTCCATCGCGAACGTGTGCACGCCCCGCTCCGCCAGTGCGGCCATCCGGTCCACACGCCGGGCCACGGCGTACGTCGCGAACCCCGCCTCCCTCAGCTGCAGGGCCGCCTGCTCCCCGATGCCGCTGGAGCCGCCGGTGACCAGTGCGACCTTGCCCTCGCTCGTCGTGGAGCCCATGGCCGCATCCTCACCGTCTTTCGTCGAGCCCGCCACCGTGCCGGGCGGCCACCGCGCGCAGCCGCGCCCGGGTGATGTCCGCGACCGTCTGCAGGCCGGCGTTGCGGGCGTTGGAACCCTCCCGCGTCGGCTCGCCCGAGTTGATGCTGATGCAGCGGCGCGAGCCGCCGTCCTCCTCGTTCACCAGCGCGACCGCGTGACCGGTCGTGCCGCTCCCCGCGAAGAAGTCCAGCACCAGGACGTCGTCCGGCATCGTCGCGAGGATCCGGCGGACCAGGCCGGTCGGCTTCGGCGACTCGAAGACGTGCCCGACGATCTGCTTGAGCTCGGCCACCGCGGTGTCGGTCGAGCCGACCTCCTCGGCCAGCCAGATGGTGCGCAGCTTCTTCCGCCGACCGGGGTGGAGCCAGTCCTTCTGGAAGATGTCCACCCGCTCCCCGTGCCGGCCCTGGATCCGCCGGCAGACCAGGTCGCTGCCCCGCTCGTCGACCTTCGGCACGCTCCACCGCCACACCGCCGGCGACCCGTCGCCGAAGACCGGCGCGATCTCGTGGCCACCCTCGAACGGCCTGCTCCGCACCAGCCCGCTCTCGGGGTCGCCGTACAGCGGGTAGTGCAGCGTCCGCGCGGTCACCGGGTTGAACTTCTTGTTGGTGTTGCGCAGCGGCAGGTGGCGGTACCGCCGGCCCTCGTCGTCCACCAGCGGGAAGTCGCTCTCGACCACCGTGTCGGTGCTGCTCGCGTCGAGCACGGTCTGCCGCGCGTCCCTGGCGTAGACGAGGAGGTACTCGTGGCTCGTCGCGAACCCCCTCCCCAGCTGCCGGCCCTTCGGGTTGAGGTTCACCACCACCTGGGCCAGGAAGTTGGCCTCGCCGAACACCTCGTCCATCAGCAGCCGCAGGTACGCCGCCTCGTTGTCGTCGATGCTCACGAAGATCGCGCCCCGCTCGGCCAGCAGCTCGCGCGCCGCCACGAGCCGCGGCCGCATCATCGCCACCCACGCCTCGTGCCGCGTGCCGCCGCGCTCCCCGCGGATGTCGTCGCGGTAGGCGAACTCGTTCCCGGTGTTGTACGGCGGGTCGATGTAGACCAGGTCGACCGCCCCGAACTCGGCCGCCAGCCCCGGGAGCACGTCGAGGTTGTCGCCCTCGATGAAGGTGTTCCACGGCGGGTCGGCCACGGCGCGACCCTAGCGGCGGTCGTACCCCACCAGCGTCGGCGTGGCCGTGAGCACCTCGAGGTCGACCGGCGCACCCGCGACCGTCACCGAGCCCGGTACGTCGCGCCACGGCCCGCCGTTGACCCGGAACTGCGCGGTGTACGTCGTGTCCACGCTCGGCGCGACCCGGCCCTTGGCGAGGTAGCTGTGGGTCACGTCGAGGTCCGGGTACGGCGATCCGGGCTCGTCGGTCGTCAGCGACTTCCCGTCCCCGAACTGCCAGCCGAAGGCGCTCGGCACGACGTGCAGGTCGACCCGCTGTCCCAGCAGGGTGACCGACGTGTCGAAGGGCTCGGACGTCCGTGAAGAAGTTCGTGTCGAAGTTGACCAGCGTCCGCCCGTTGGGTGGCTGGACCTGCAGGTTCGACTGGCGGCAGCGGAATCGTCGCGAGTGCTGCGGCGACCAGCCCGGGAGTCACCTGCGGTCGCCGCCTCATCGGGCGGGATGTCGCAGAAGTCGAACGGGTCGTCGCCAATCGTGATGGCCGTGCTGACGCAGATCGCGTCGAGGCCGGAGTCGGTCGGACGGGACGCATCGGTCCCGTCGATACCGGCGTCGGACCCGGATGTCGGCTCGCAAACCAGCACGTCTGACGACCTGAACGACGCCGTTCACATACATGCCGTCGCTGTCGTCGTGGCACGACTCGGCATGGCGCGCGGAGCGCCAGGACGTGAAGCGCCGACACTGCGATCCAAGGAGCGCTCAGGACACGAACGCAATGGCCGAGAATCGCCACCCACCGCCGCTCTCGAACGAGCTCGAAGGACATGAGGTGGTTCTCGGCTTCGTAGGACGACCGGCTCGGCGCCTGCCTCGGGTGATCGTCGTGCCCGCCTGGCGATCGTGACAGCGGCACGTGAGACTCGCCTGCGGAGTCGGCGACTTGCTCGACATTGCGTGCTGATCAGCGTCCACCCGCCGCGTCTCGTAACGAGCCTCCCGCCGCGTAGACCTCCTCGATCGGCTCGGATAAGTCGTCGCAGCGACTCGACAGTCTGGCGCTGCCAAGTGCCCGCAGCGCATGCCGTGTCGCCCGTCTGCAAGGCCTCGTTCCGCGCCGTCCACCCAGGCCCGCACCGTGCTCCTCGGGACTCATCGCAGGCGAGACCGTCGGCGACGTACTCACCGACTCCGACTCGGTCGGCCCCGAACTCACCGACGGGGTCGGGTCGTCGACCTTGGGCTCCGGGTCGTCGTCGGAGCAACCGCCGAGGGCGCCCACCACGACGAGGGCGGCGAGCGCGCACCGCAGACGAGTCATGCCGGCCCTTCCCGAGCAAGAGAACCTTGACCCGCAACCTACCGCCGCCCGGCCGCCGTGACGACCCGCTCGGCCGGGCCTGTGGAGAGTGCGATTCCGGGGACAGGTGTCAAGGGGATCCGGATACTTCTGCCCATGGTGCTGCCGGGGACACTGCCTGCCGAGGCGCCCGTCCGGCCCCACGGCCCGACGGACCGTCAGCGGCGGCAGTGGCGGCGCTGGGGCGTCGTGGCCGGCGTCGGCGCGGTGGCGTTCATCGTGCTCGGCCAGCTGGCCCTGCGGTCCCTGAGCGGCGGCAGCTACGCGTTCATCGCGATGCAGGGCGAGTACCCGGTCACGTGGAACCACTGCCAGGCGATCCGCTACCAGGTCAACCCCAAGGGCGCCCCGGAGCACTGGCAGGAGATCGTCACGCAGGCGATCGACGACATCGAGGCCGAGAGCGGGTTCGTCTTCGCCGACCGCGGCACGACGGCCAAGACCCGGCTGATCGCGACGGGACGGTACGACGGCACCGAGTGGGAGCCGGTCCTGATCGTGTGGTCGGACCGCTACCAGGACCAGCTGCTCGACGGGAGCACGATCGGGTTCGGGGGCAGCGCGCCGACCGTGATCGACGGTGTCCCCCGCTACGTCATCGGCCAGGTCACCCTCGACACCAACGTCCGGGACCCCCAGCAGACCCAGCTCGTCCTCGAGCACGAGCTCGGCCACGTCCTCGGCCTCGCCCACGTCGACGACTCGGGCCAGCTCATGTACCCGACGTACCACGGCCAGGACGGGCTGGGCCGCGGCGACGTCAACGGGCTCAAGCGGCTCCACGACGTGCCCTGCGCGTACTGATATTGACTAGGGCTTGTCCCTAGTCAATGATCGGAGGGTGCCGCGGACGTACCGCTCCGACCGGCGCGCCGCCCAGGCCACGCAGACCAGGCGCCGCGTCCTCGCGGCCGCGACCGGGCTGTTCCAGCGCCAGGGGTACGCCGCCACGACGGTCCGCGCCGTGGCCGGCGAGGCGGGCGTCTCGGTGCAGACCGTCGAGGCCCAGTTCGGGAGCAAGCCCCGGCTGCTCAAGGCGTGCATCGACGTGGCCATCGCGGGGGACGACGAGGCGGTCCCCGTCCTCGAGCGCGGGTGGACGGCCGAGGCCGAGGCGGCCACCACGCCGGCCGAGCTCCTCGCCGTGGTCTCGCGCGTCATCGGCCCGGCCCAGGAGCGGTCGGCCGGCCTCGTGCTCGCGGTCTTCGAGGGCGCCGCCTCCGACGACGGCCTGGCCGAGCTGGCCGAGGAGCTGGTGCGGCAACGGCGCGGCACCGCCACCTGGGTGGTGCGCCGGCTCCGGCGTACCGGCCGGCTGCGAGCCGGCGAGAGGGACTCCGTCGACACCCTCTGGACGCTCATGGACCCCGCCGTCCACATCCGGCTCGTCCGCCAGCTGGGCTGGAGCCGCGGACGCTACGAGCGCTGGTTCGCCACGTCCGCCGCACACCTGCTCGTCCCCGACCCCGACCCCGACCGACCCGAGGAGCACCCATGAGCAACGACGGCCATCACCCACCCCGCGGTTCGCTCGGCTACCTCCAGCTCCCGACCACCGACCTCGACGCCTCGATCGCGTTCTACGACGCGGTGCTCGGCTGGCGCGGCGAGGCGACGTACGCCAGCTTCGAGGCGCCCGGGCTGATCGGCCAGTGGACCGCCGAGCTGGCCCCGTCCGACGGCGGACCGGTGCTCTGGTTCACCGTCGACGACCTCTACCCGACGCTGGCCCGGGTCACCGACCACGGCGGCACGGTCCGTCAGCCCCCGGTGCTCGACCAGGGTGAACGGTGGCTGGCCGAGGTCACCGACCCGTCCGGCAACCGGCTCGGCCTCGTGGCCCGGGCGACCACGGCACGCTCGCAGACGATGCTGATGGTCCGCGACGTGGAGGCGAGCAGCCGCTGGTACCAGGAGCTCGTCGGCCTCACCAGCGACCACGGCGGGCCGGCGTACGAGCGGCTCCTCGCCGACGGCGAGCTCGTCCTCCAGCTCCACCACGAGGGCACCGAGCACCACCACGGCCCGGTCGGCGACCCCGAGCAGCCGCGCGGCAACGGCGTCCTGGTCTGGCTCGGCGGGGTGAGCGACTTCGACGGCGTCGTGGAGCGGGCCGCCCGGATGCGGGTCGAGGTCGTGCGCGAGCCGCACCGCAACCCGCCCGAGGGCGGGGGCAACGGCCCGGGGCACCGCGAGGTCTGGCTCCGCGACCCGGACGGGTACGTCGTGGCCGTGGCCAGCCCCGACGGGGAGGCGTGGGAGCAACGCTGATGCGGTTCTGGGTGCGACCAGCCAGAATCTCCCAGTGGACCGGTCCCGACGCGAACGTCGCGCGCAGCGGCGCTGGCGCCGGCAGGCCCTGCGGCGACTCGAGGAGCTCGACCGCGTCGACCGCGAGCAGGGGCTCGGCGCGATGCCGCTCGGCATCCCGACGCACGTGTCCGGCCGGCCGGGCCACCGCCGCGCCCGGCGTACGACCGGCCCCCTCCTCCCCGGCCTGCTGATCAGCGGCATCATCGCCGGGCTCGTGATGCTCCACGACCCGGGCATGACCGGCTACCGGTTCCGGCAGATCGTCGACCACCTGACCGGCGAGGACGGTGGCTCGTACGCGTTCGTCGCCACCACCTCCAGCGGCGACCCCGTGGGCTGGAACCACTGCAAGCCGATCCGGTACGTCGTGAACCCGACCGGCGCGCCCGAAGGCTGGGAGGACGTCGTGAGCGGGGCGGTCGGCACGGTCACGGACGCGAGCGGGTTCGAGTTCCAGTACGCCGGCACCTCCGTCGACCGGTCCAGCTCGCGGCGCCGCACGGACACCGCCGACCCGCCCCCGGTGCTCATCTCGTGGGCGGACTCCGCCGAGGTGCCCGACCTCGAGGGCGCCACGGCCGGGATCGGCGGCAGCACGCCGGCGCGGGTCCAGCGCCGGGTGCAGTACGTCACCGGCCTGGTCGTCCTCGACACCGAGGCCTACGACCGGATGGAGCTCCTCGGCGACCGGGCCTCGGAGGTGCTCATCCTCTCCCACGAGCTCGGGCACGTCCTCGGGCTCGACCACGTGGAGGACGTCGACGAGCTCATGAACGCCGAGTACCGCGGCCAGTCCGGCTTCGGCCCCGGTGACCGCACCGGCCTCGCCCGGCTCCACGACCTCCCCTGCCGCTGACGCCCCTCCCGACACGGCGCTCGGGCTCCCCGGCCCGGCGCCTCGCGGTACCTACCCTCGAGGGATGGCTGCCCGGCTCGGACCGCTCACTGCAGCGCTCGTCCCGTCGCTGGCCCTGGCGTGCGCGGCCACCTTCACGGTGGCGCCCGGATGGGCCGACGGCAGCGGCAGCCGGTCCCGCGCGGCGGCGTACGACGGCGACCGCCAGCGCGTGCCCCAGACCTCGGACGGCGTCCGGGGCGAGCGGGCGCTGCCCCTGCCCGACGCGTTCCGGGTGCAGGACACGTGGACGACGCTGCAGACCTACCCGGTCGCGCCGGGCGTCAGCTTCGAGCAGTTCACGCTGACCGGCCCGCGCAAGACCCTCCGCGGGCAGCTGGTGCGCATCGACCCCGCGACGCCCGGTCTCGGCCTCGACCTGGTGGCGGGGAGGCACGTCGCGTCGCGACACCTGGTGGCCGACGTGCTGGACCCGAACGCGATCGTCGGCGTCAACGGCGACTTCTTCGACATCCGCGACACCGACGCCCCGCTGGGCGTGGCCAAGGACCGGCAGCGCGGGATGCTGAACGGCGTGCAGAGCGGCTGGAACAGCGCCTTCTGGGTCGACGCGGCCGGCGTACCGCACATCGGCGACCTGTACGCCGACGCGGTGATCCGGCAGCGGCCGCGCCTCGACGTCACCACCGTGAACTCGCCGTCGGTGCGGCCGGGCCAGATCGGCCTCTACACCAAGGAATGGGGCACGCTCACGGGCTACCGCGTCGTCGACGGCCAGCGGCGCGACGTCCGGATGGTCGTCGTCCGCCACGACCGGGTGGTGTCCACCAAGAGCACGTTCCCCGCGACCAAGAAGGTGCGCGGCGGGGTGGTGCTGGTCGGCCGTGGCGCCGGGGCCGGGCAGCTCGCGCGGCTCCGGGTCGGGCAGAAGATCACCGCCGACGTCGCGCTCTCCCAGGACGTCGCGATGGCGCTCACCGGCAACATGTTCATCCTGCGCGACGGCGTCACGGATCTCGAGGGACGACCGCGACCTGCACCCGCGCACGGCGGTCGGCATCGACCGCGACACCGGGCAGCTGCTGCTGCGTGGTCATGGACGGCCGCTCGGAGATCAGCCGCGGCGCGACGATGGTGGAGATGGCGAAGCTGTTCGAGCGGCTCGGTGCCGAGGACGCGCTCAACCTCGACGGCGGCGGCTCCTCGATCATGCTGGTCGCGCCAGGTCGACGGCTCGCTCGCGGTGCGCGAACACGCCGTCCGACGGGCGTCCGCGGCCGGTGGCCAACGGGCTCGAGGTCACCTACGACGCCCCGCCGCCGGCCGGCTGAGCCCGAGCGGCCCGTCTCAGGCCGCCGAGGCCGGGACCAGCACCAGCGCGACGGTGGTCATCGGCGCGAAGCACTCCTGCATCGGGCTCGGCACCTTCTTCGGCGATGATCACGACGCCGGCGTCGCTGTCGGTCACGTAGACGTCGGTGGGGGCGTCGCAGCCGACGGCCACGACCGCGCCGTAGAGCAGCATGCCGTCCGGTACGTCCGTGGCCGCCACGGCGTCCTCGACCTTGGTCGGCATCGCGTCGGTCTCGAACTGCTGGTTGAACGCCTGCACCGCTGCGTCGTCGCCGAGCGGTACGGCGACCGGGGACGTCGCGCCGCCCGCCGCGGTCTCGGTGATCATCTCGACGAGCTCGTGGTCGACGGTCTCGCCGGGCTGGCCCTTCGTCGTCCCGGACGGCGCCGGGCTGGCGCTGGGTGCGGACTGGTCGGTGGCGGCACCGCCGCCGTCGTCGTCGCCGCAGGCGCTCAGCCCGGTCAGGGGGAGCGCCACGAGCAGCGCGGTGGGCACGACGGATCCGAGAAGGCGGTCGCATGACCATGGGACGGTAGCGCCCGCCGGCCGGGTTCCGGCAGGCTGCGCGCGTGCCCCGCTTCACCCGCGCCGAGCTCGAGTCCTTCCGCGACGCCGAGGTGCCCGACCTGCTCCCGGCCCGGAGCTGCGGCTGCTGTTCGTCGGCATCAACCCCGGGCTGTGGACCGCCGCCACGCAGACCCACTTCGCGCACCCGGTCAACCGCTTCTACCCCGCGCTGCTCGAGGCCGGGATCATCGACCGAGCCGATCGACCCGTCGGCCGGGATGACCGACGACGACCGCGACCACCTGCGCGCGCGGGGCATCGGGATCACCAACGTCGTGCGCCGCGCCACCGCGCGCGCCGACGAGCTCTCCGACGAGGAGCTGCGCGCCGGCGGCGAGCGAGCTCGTCGCGCTCGTCGAGCGCGTCCGGCCCGCGCGTGGTCGCGATCGCCGGCATCACGGCGTACCGCACCGCCTTCGGCCGCCGCGAAGGCCGTCGCTCGGCCGGCAGCCGGAGACGCTCGGCGGGCGCCGAGCTGTGGGTCGTGCCCAACCCGAGCGGGCTCAACGCCCACGAGACCGTGGCACTCGCTGGCCGTGGCGTACGCCGACGCCGCGCGGGCCGCCGGCGTGATCCTAGCCGGGTCAGTCGTCGGGGAACTGCCTGGTCCTTGCCGAGCACGGTCAGCCCGTCCTCGACCACGAAGCCGCGCGCCCGGTCGGCGTCCGGGTCGACGCCGATCTCGGCGCCCGGCGGGACCACGACGTTCTTGTCGAGGATCGCGTTGCGCACGACCGCGCCGCGCGCCGATCGCGGACGCCGTTCATCAGCACCGAGCCGATCGACCTCGGCGCCGGCGCCGACCGAGACCGCCGGGCGAGAGCACCGAGCTTGAGCACGCGTGCCGCCGCTGACCACGACGCCGGGCGAGAGCACGGCCTCGTCGACGCGCGGCCTGGCTGCCGTCGGCGCCCTGCACCAGCTTGGCCGGCGGCTGCGGGCCGTAGGAGGTGTAGATCGGCCAGTCGAAGTTGTAGAGGTTGAAGACCGGCAGCGGCGAGACGACGTCCATGTGCGCGGCGTAGTAGGAGCCGAGCGTCCCGACGTCGCGCCAGTAGCCGCGGTCGCGGTCGGTCGAGCCCGGGCACGTCGTTGTCCTTGTAGTCGTAGACGCCGGCCTGCTGCGCGGCGTACGAACGACGGCACGATGTCGCCGCCCATGTCGTGCTTGGAGCCGATCTCGGTCGCGTCGCGGGTGACCGCCTCGACCAGCGCGTCGGCGTCGAAGACGTAGTTGCCCATCGACGCGAGCACCTCGCCGGGGCTGTCGGGCAGGCCCGACCGGGTCGGTCGGCTTCTCGAGGAAGTCGCGGATCTGCGACGGGTCGTCGGGCTGCACGTCGATGACGCCGAACTGGTCGGCCAGCTCGATCGGCTGCCGGATCGCGGCCACCGTGCAGGCGGCGCCGCTCGTCGACGTGCTGCGTCGACCATCTGGTGGAAGTCCATCCGGTAGACGTGGTCGGCGCCGACCACGACCACGATGTCGGGCTTCTCGTCGCGGATCAGGTTGAGCGACTGGTAGATCGCGTCGCGCGCTGCCGAGGTACCAGTGCTTGCCGACCCGCTGCTGCGCCGGCACCGGGGTCACGTAGTTGCCGAGCATCGTCGACATCCGCCAGGTCTGGGTGACGTGCCGGTCGAGGCTGTGCGACTTGTACTGCGTCAGCACGACGACCTGGAGGTAGCCGGAGTTGACGACGTTGGACAGCGCGAAGTCGATCAGCCGGTAGATGCCGGCGAACGGCACGGCCGGCTTGGCCCGGTCCGCCGTCAGCGGCATCAGCCGCTTGCCCTCCCCTCCGGCGAGGACGATCGCGAGGACCTTCTTGCGGTAGAGCTCGACGCAGTGGCCATGCGAGGCCAACCGTAGTCGCGGGCACGGGTAGGTTCGGCAGCGTGCGAGTCGACGTGCTGTCCAAGGAGTACCCACCCGAGATCTACGGCGGCGCCGGCGTGCACGTCGCCGAGCTGGTCCGGGCGCTGCGCGCCCGCGACGACCTCGAGGCACACGTGCACGCCTTCGGCGCGCCGCGCGACGAGCCGCTGACCTCGTCGTACGCCGACCTCGCCGAGCTGGCCGGCGCCAACGCGCGCGCTGCGCACGCTCGGCGTCGACCTGGCGATCGCCGACGGCTGCGCCGGCACCGACCTGGTGCACTCGCACACCTGGTACGCCAACTTCGCCGGTCACCTCGCCTCGCTGCTGCACGGCGTGCCGCACGTCGTCACCGCGCACTCGCTCGAGCCGCTGCGGCCGTGGAAGGCCGAGCAGCTCGGCGGCGGCTACGCCGTCTCGTCGTGGGTCGAGCAGACGTCGTACGAGGCCGCGGCCGCCGTGATCGCGGTGTCGGCGGCGATGCGCGACGACGTGCTGCGCGTCCTACCCCGCGATCGACCCGGACCGGGTGCACGTCGTCCACAACGGCATCGACACCGACGACTGTGGTCGCCCGACGCCGACCCCGGACCGGGTGCGCGAGCTGGGCGTCGACCCGGACCGGCCCGTCGGTGGTGTTCGTCGGCCGGATCACCCGGCAGAAGGGGCTGCCGCTCTTCCTGCGCGCGGTCGCCCAGCTGCCGCCCGGAGGTGCAGGTCGTGCTGTGCGCGGGCGCGCCGGACACCCCCGAGATCGAGGCCGAGGTCGATCGGGCCTGGTCGACGGGCTGCGCGAGTCGCGCGACGGCGTCGTCTGGATCCGCGAGATGCTGCCCCGCGCCGACGTCGTCGCGCTGCTGACCGCCGCGACGGTGTTCGCCTGCCCCTCGATCTACGAGCCGCTCGGCATCGTCAACCTCGAGGCGATGGCCTGCGAGACCGCCGTCGTCGCCACCGCCACCGGCGGCATCCCCGAGGTCGTCGTGCCCGCACTCGGCCTCGGGACGACCGGCGACCGGCCGGCTGGTGCCGATCGAGCAGGCCACCGACGGCACCGGCACGCCGCTCGACCCCGACCAGCTACGTCGCCGACTTCGCCGCCGCGCTCACCGAGGTCGTCACCGACCCCGACCGGGCCGCCGAGATGGGCCGGGCCGGCCGGCAGCGGGCGATCGACGCCTTCAGCTGGGCCGCGATCGCCGAGCGGACCGTCGAGGTCTACCGCTCGGTGCTCTGACCGCGCGCTGCGCGTGCGCTCTTCAGTTGTGTCGAGCGACCTCGGCCACGCCTCCTCGCACCGTCGGGCCGGCGGCTGCGCCGGGAGAGGTCGTCGTCGAGCGGCACCACCCGCACCCGCCGGCCGATCGCCACCAGCAGGCGCGGGCGAAGCACCCCGTCGAGCAGGACCCGCCCCTCGACGCCGATGGCCGCCCGGCAGCCCGAGCCGCCGGGCCCGCGTCCGACGGCCGCGCGGGCCACGCGGCGCCAGCACCTCGCGGAGCAGGAACCGCAGCCACGACCGCCGGGTCGGCGCCCGGCCGTCGGCTCGACCACGAGGCAGCAGCCGGCGGTCGCAGGGCAGCCAGGGCGACCGCCGGCCGGGCTGCCCCGGCCAGACGCGGCGCGGCCGCCGGACCGACGCCGGCGAGCCCGGCCACCAGCTCGACCTCGCGCGCGTCGAGGGGCGGCCGGACGGTCACGACCTGCGACTCGTCGTCGGGATGGAGCACGGCGACCTCCCGGGCGGTTGGTCGGACACCGACGACCCTGCCCGCGAGCTCCGACGGCTCCCCGACCGCGGCGCGCGGCCCTGTGGACCGAGCCGGTGGCGACCGCGCACCTGTGGACGGCAACCGGCTACGTTTCAGCGCCTCGTGAAGCTGATGTACGCCGCCTGGGGCGACGACCTGCCGCGACCGGCTGCGCGACGACGGGCCTGCACGCAGCGGCTCGCCGGCGCCGGCGTACGCCGGCTCCAGCTCAACCTCGACGACGAGGACGTCGCCCCGGCGATGCGGATCGCCACCGGCCCGGACCACATCGGCGCGATCGATCAGCGTGTGGGCCGACACCGACGACGCGGTCACCGGCGTCCTGGCCGAGCAGGCGACCCGCGCTGGCCGGCTGGGAGGTCGACGAGCGGCTGCCCGATCCCGCCGCCGGAGACGCGCGCACGGCGAGCGGATGGACGCGCTCGCCAACGTCGCCGTGCTCCGGCGGCCCGACGACCTCGCCCGCGAGGAGTGGCTGCACCGCTGGCTGGTCGACCACACGCCGATCGCGATCGGCGACCCAGGCGACGTTCGGCTACGTCCAGAACATCGTGACCCGCGAGCTGACCGACGGCCGCCGCGCCGGGTCGACGCGCTGGTCGAGGAGCTGTTCCCGAGCGCCGGCATGGTCGACATGCACGCGTTCTACGGCAGCGGCGGCGACGACGCCGAGCTCAACGACCGGCTCGACCGGCTGATGGCCAGCGTGGCCCGGATCGGCTCCGACCACGACATCGACCTGGTGCCGAGCAGCCGCTACGTCTACGACCTCTAGATCGACCAGCGACGAGCAGCAGCACGACACCAGACCGGTCACCGACAGCACGGTCTCCATCAGCGACCAGGTCTTGATCGTCTGACCGACGGTCATCCCGAAGTACTCCTTGACCAGCCAGAAGCCGGCGTCGTTGACGTGGGAGAAGAACAGCGAGCCGGCGCCGACGGCGAGCACGACCAGCGAGACCTCGCCGGTCGGCATGCCCGCGACCAGCGCGACATCAGCGAGGAGGCGGTGATCGTGGCGATGGTGGCCGAGCCGGTGGCCAGCCGGATCAGCACGGCGAGCACCCAGGCGAGCAGCAGCACGGAGATGTTCGCGTCGCGGGCCCAGTCGGCCAGCAGGGTGCCGATGCCGCTGTCGACCAGCACCTGCTTGAAGCCGCCACCGGCGGACGACGATCAGCAGGATGCCCGGCGATCGGCGGCAGCGACGCCGACACCGTGTCCGAGAGCATCGTGCGGTCCATCCCGACCCGGACGCCGAAGGTCACCATCGCGACGAGCACCGCGATCAGCAGCGCGATGAACGGGTTCGCCGATCACGTCGAAGACCTTCTGGACGCTGTCCTCGGGGTCGTCGATGACGATGTCGGCGACCGCCTTGCCGAGCATCAGCACGACCGGCAGCAGGACGGTCGCGATCGTGACGCGCGAACGACGGGCGGCGGTCCTCGGGCACCGGCTCGCGGTCCGCTCGCGGCGTCGTACGTGGTCGGGCGGCTCGACCACGACCCAGCGGCCGGCGATGGCTGCCGAAGAGCGGGCCGGCGACGATGATCGTCGGGATCGCGACCAGGAGCCCGAGCGCCAGGGTGACGCCGAGGTCGGCGTCGCAGGTAGCTCGATCGCGGTGACCGGGCCGGGGTGCGGCGGCACGAAGCCGTGCATCGCCGAGAGGCCGGCCAGCGCCGGGATGCCGACGGTGATCAGCGAGACCTGCGCCCGCCGGGCGACCAGGTAGATGACCGGCATCAGCAGCACCAGGCCGATCTCGAAGAACATCGGCAGCCCGATGATCGCCCCGACCGCGGCCATCGCCCACGGCAGCATCCGCCCGCGACGCCCGGCCGACGATCGTGTCGACGATCTGGTCGGCGCCGCCGGAGTCGGCGAGCAGCTTGGCGAACATCGCGCCGAGCGCGATCAGCGACCCCGACGCCGGCGGCGGTGGTCCCGAACCCGGTGGTGAACGAGGCGATGACGTCGGTGAGGTTCTCGCCCGGCGACGACGCCCGACGGTGAGGGCGCCGAGGATCAGCGCGAGGAACGGGTTGAGCTTGACGACCGTGATCAGGACGACGATCAGCGCGATCCCGACGAGGGTCGCGGTGATCAGCTGCCAGCCGCGGCGCGACCGGCTCGACGAGGTCGTCGGCCAGCACGGTCGAGCATCGGGCGTCATCGGTCCTCCTCGAGGCGGCTCTCCGCGAGGTACCCCTCCACGATCTCGTCGACACTCTGGTCGACGTCGACGACGACGCCGTGCTCGTCGGGCGCCAGCGGCTCGAGGGTCGCGAACTGCGAGGTCAGCAGCGAGGCCGGCATGAAGTGCCCGGGCCGCGCGGCCTGGCGGCGCTCGATCACGTCGCGGCCGCCCGTCGAGGTGCAGGAACTCGACGGTCGGCGCAGTGGTGGCGCAGCTGGTCGCGGTACTTCCGCTTGAGCGCCGAGCAGGTGATCACGCCGCCGTCCTCGTGGACCGCGAGCCACTCGCCGATCCGCTCGAGCCACGGGCAGCGGTCGTGGTCGTCGAGCGGCTCGCCGCGGCTCATCTTCGCGATGTTGGCCTGGCGGGTGCAGGTCGTCGGCGTCCTCGAACGGCACCCGCAGCCGCCCCGCCAGCGCCGCGCCGACCGTCGACTTGCCGGAGCCGGACACGCCCATCACGACGACGGGGTGCCCAGGTGCAGCCATGGCTGCGCGGTACCCGCGTCAGCCGATCGTGATCTGGACTCCGCGGCGAGCGGTCACGCCGGCTCCTCCGGCGTGGCGGGGGTGCCCTCGGAGTCGTAGACGAGGTCGCCGTCGAGGGTCTCGACGATGTAGGTGCTCTCGCCGAAGTCGTTGCTGGCGTAGGCGCTGATCTGCGCCTCCTGGTCGATCCCGTAGTCGCTGATCACGACGTACCACGAGTCGGCGCTGTCGAGCCGCCCGCGCACGACGTCGAGCATGTCGATCATCAGCTGGGGGTCGACCAGGCTCGAGGTCGACCTGGTCGCTGGTCGATGGTGCCGCGTGATGTTCTTCGCCAGGGTCGCGCCGTCCCAGTAGAAGTCCTCGTAGCGCTGGTTCGTGCCGGTCGGCACGTCGAGGACGGCGTACCGCGGGTAGAGGACCGCGGTGAAGACGTAGGTCGCGCCCGTCTCGTCGCGCAGCGCGTCGACCATGTCGTCGTAGCCGTCGACGGTGTGCACGTTGACGCCGTTCTCGCCCGGGCGCCTGCCCGGGGAGGTACGTCGTGTCGTCGCTCGGCCCGACGCTCCCGAAGTCGGGGAAGGAGTCGCGCGCCGCGAAGAACGCGATGACCGCCCCGGCGATCGGCACGACCACCGCGACGAGGACGACGAACGCGATGACGCCGCCGATCAGCTTGCCGCTCTTCGCACCCGCCGAGGCGAGGTGCGCGACCTCGACCGAGGACGCGGACCCCGGGCCGTAGTTGACCAGCGGCCACGGCTGCCCGGCCGGCGGCTGCCCCGCCCCGACGCCCGGCTGGCCCGTCGGCATCGGCGGAACCGGTGCCACGGTGGGCGGCGCGGCCGGGCCCGGGGCGCGCAGGTCGCGCACCATGCAGGTCGATGCTCCTGCATGGTCTGGGCGCCGCGGACCTGGTCGACCCGCATGTCGTGGTCGGCCTGGACGATGCGGCCCGCCTTCAGCGCGTCCGTCGACCAGCTTGATGGCGTCGTTGCGGGCGCTGTTGTCCGGCCGCTCGTCGGGCGAGGTCACGGGAGCAAGGTAGTGGAATCGCACCCCGCGCGCCGACGGTCGCGCAAGGCGAGCCCGAGCCCGGACCGGGCTCGGCCTCCCCGGGAAAGGTCGAGGCAGGTCCGGACTTCCCCGATACGAGGGTTCGGCCGGGCGGTTTCACCGCGTCCGACGGGGTGATCAACGAGCGGTGACCGCAGAGGTCACGCGCGCTCGACCCAGGCGAACGGCACCCGCAGCAGCGGTCCGCCCGGTCCGCAGGTGGTACGACGTGCGGCCGCGCTTGGCGACCCGGCCCACGATGCCCTGGTGCTCGCCCTCGACGGTGACCCGCACCCGCGCGCCCACCGGCAGCAGCACCGTGTGCCGGCCCTCCCGCAGCCGGGCCAGCTCGGCCTCGTAGTTGGGGTGCAGCATCGCCGGCCGCCCGTGGTGGGTCCAGGCGTAGACGTGCGCGAGGTCGAAGACCGACGAGCACTCCCGCACGTGAGCACCCGCTCGGGGCGCCGGTGCCGCTCCAGCGTGTGGCCGGCCGGGCAGACCCCGAGCCAGGCGGCCGGAGCCGTCGGCGCGTCCGGCGACACGCACCGCTCCCCCGAGCAGCCGATCGCGCGCGCCCGGGCCGCCCAGGTCGCGTCGTGGCCGTGCTGCGGCCCGACCAGGGCGTGCGCGATCTCGTGCAGGATCGTGTCGCGGACGTCCTCGTCGGAGTGGACGGCGGTCAACGGCGCGCTCAGCCCCAACGTCCGCTCGCCGAACCGGCAGATCCCCGCCCGCCGCTTGGCGTTGTCGTAGGCGACCTCCCAGTCGTCGAGACCGTGCACCTCCAGGAGGTACTCGGCCAGCGCGAAGGCGTCGCGGAGGTCCACGCACCGCACCGTACGACGGACCACCGACCCTCACCGGTGGGGCTCGCCGCCTACGATCTCGGCGTGACAAGCTGGGCGAGCTGGCCCTGGCGGTCGCTCACGACGATCGCCGCCCACAGCGCGCCGTTGCGCCCCGCGGTCACGAAGACGACCGGGACGTCACGCACCAGGGTCGGGCTCCGGGCTCTCCTCCAGCCGCTCGTGCAGCCTCGCTCGTACGTCGTCCGGGGCCATCTGGGTGCGCTGGCGCTGGTCGCGGGCGATCACCGCACCGGTGGCCGCCACCCCGGCCAGGCCCGCGAGCCCCAGCCACTTCCACACCTTCACGCGATGATCGTGCCATGACGGACTCCCGGATCACCGCTGGACGAGGCGGTCGAGCTGACCCGGACCGGCGACCTGTGGCTGTTCCGCGGCCTGCTCGATCGCCGACCACGCGATCCGGGCGTTCACCAACGCGCCGGTCAACCACGTCGGCATGGCGGTGGTCCTCGACGACCTGCCGCCGCTGATGTGGCACGCCGAGCTCGGCAAGGGGCTGCAGGACGTGTGGACCGGCACCCACCACCGCGGCGTACAGCTGCACGACCTGCGGGCCGCGGTGACGCAGTGGATGGAGCGCTACGAGCAGCGTGGCTGGATGCGGCAGCTCTCGGTCGAGATCACGCCCGCGATGGAGGACGGGCTGCTCAAGACGATCGCCCGGATGGACGGGCTGCCGTTCCCCTCGACCGTCGGCCTGCTCGGCCGGGTGGCGCGCGGCCGGGTACGGCGACGGGCGCCGGCCGAGCTGGCGTACTGCGCCGAGGTCGTCGCCGAGGCCTACACCTCCATGGGTCTCCTCGACGGCTCGCGGCCGTCGAACTACTACGACCCGGGCAAGTTCTGGTCGGGCGACGACCTCGACCTCGAGCTGGGCGCCACCCTGGGCGACGAGATCGAGGTCTACCGGCCCGACGGTCGCGGCCGGCTGTGGTGAGTGGTCAGTAGGTGACCGAGCGGCCGGCCTCGGTGAGCTCCCAGACGCCGGGCTTGCCGCCCGCCATCAGGCCGGCGTCGATCATCGTCTTGCGCTCCATGCGCGCGGACTGGTGCCAACGGACCTCGCCGGTCGGCGTGGGCTGACGATCCCGCTCGCGCAGGTCGTCCTCCATCGCCATCTCGAGCTCGAGCAGCATGTCCTCGGTCTCGAGGCTGCCCTCCGACTTGAGGATCCGCACGATGTGCGGACGGAACACAGACTGGTCGGTGACCTTGCTCGGCGCCCGCGCGGGCGCGCTCGTCGTACGGACGGCTGACGTGCGGGGCGACGACACCGTCCGGGCCCGCGGCGTGCGGGGCGAGGGCGGCGGAGGCGGCGGGGGCTTGGGCATCCCGTGGATACAGGTGCTCAGCGGCAGGTCGCACAGGTCGCAGTACTCCTCGGCCACCCGCCCCACACTACGGCCCATCCCTGCGTGAGACGATCGCGGCCGTGCGGCTGCACCTGGACACCCCGCTCGAGGGGGCCGCGATCCGGGGCGCCGCACTGCACGTGCAGGGCTGGGCGTACGACGAGAACAGCCCGGTCCGCCGCGTCGTGGTGCTGGTCGACGGCCGCCCGGTCGCGCGGGCGACGCTCGGCTGGGCGCGCCCCGACGTCGCCGAGAGGTACGCCGACCCGCGGATGGGGCTGTGCGGCTTCGACCGCGTCGTGACGCTGCCCCCGGAGCTGCGCACCCCCGGCCCGCACACCGTCGCGGTCCGGGCCCGGCTCATGGACGGCCGCCGCCGGCGGACCCCCGAGGTGCGGGTCGACCTCCCGGAGGACGTCCTCCTGCCCGACGAGCCCGTCGCCGCGGTCCGACCGGCCACCGGGGCCATCATCCGGTCGGTCTGGCTGGCCCGCTCGCTCGACCGGGGTGGCTCGCAGCTGCGGATGGCCGAGACGATCGACCACCTCCTGAGGAGCGGCGGTTGGTCGGTGACGGTGCTCTCCCCGGTCGACGGCCTGCTGCGCGAACGGCTCGAGCGGGCCGGGGCCACCGTGCGCCTGGTCGACCCGGTCCCGTTCGACGACGCCGCGGCGTACCGGGTCGCCGTCAAGGGGCTCGCCGACGAGCTCGCCGACGCTGACCTGGCCGTGGCGTTCACGGTCACGTCGTTCCCGCTCGTGGACGCCGCGCGGCTGGCCGGCGTACCCGCCGTGCAGCGGATCGGCGAGTCCGCCCCGCTCCCCACGGTCGCCGCCTGGCTCCTGGGCCACCTCGACCCCGACGTCGAGGCGCGGGCCCGTCGCGCGGTCCGCGGCGCCGCCGCGATCTGGACCAACTCGCACGCGGTCGAGCGGGTGTACCGCCGGCAGGGGTACGACGGCCCCTGGCGCGTCCTGCACACGGGTCGCCCCGACGTCGGCAACCCGCCGGCGCGCGCCGAGGCGCGCCGCCGGCTCGGGATCCCGTCGGACCGGCGGCTCCTGGTCTTCGCGGGGACGATCTGGCCGGTGAAGGGGCAGGGCCTGCTGGCGGAGGCGGTGCGCGTGGTCCACGAGGAGGTGCCCGACCTCATGGTCGCGATGGTGGGCTACGACGGGAACGCCCACGCGACGCACCTGCGCGACCACGTGGCCGCGCACGACCTCGCCGACACCGTCGTGGTGGCGCCCTTCCACGACGACCTCGGCACCTGGTGGGCCGCCGCCGACGGCGTCGCGCTCACCCCGACCCGGCAGTCCGAGGCGCTCTCGGCCGCGCTGGTCGAGGGCATGGCCCACGGCCTGCCCGCGCTGGCCACCCTCGCGGGTGACGCCGACGTCATGGTCGAGGACGGTGTCTCCGGCTGGCTGGCCGAGCCCGACGACCTCGACTCGCTGGTCGACGCACTGCGCCGGGCCGGTGCGGCGGACCCGGCGACGTGGCGGCGGTACGGCGATCAGGCGGCGCTCCGCTGCGCCCGCGAGCACGACCGCGAGGGCGCCCTCGTCGAGGCCGAGGCGCTGCTGCGGGAGAGCGCCAGGACCCCATGACCCGAGCCCTCGTCACCGGCTCAGAGCGCTCCGACGGCGGCCTCAGCTGAGCGGCGCGGCGAGCACCTTCTTGGTGAACTTCTCGGCGCGGGGCGCCCAGTCCTCGCTGGAGATCGGCTTGCCCTCGGCCGACGACTTCACCGAGACCGCGAAGCTGACCGGCGAGCCGACGCACGCGGGGAACAGCCGGACCTTGGACGTGTTGCCGGCCATCGCCAGCCGCGCGCAGTCCTTCTTGGAGATGTCCTTGCCGTCCTTGGTGAACGACTTGGCCTTGTGCACGGTGAACTCGGAGAAGGCGTTGCCGCTCACGTGGATGTCGGGCACCTTGTCTCCGTCGAGGTCGAACCAGATG
This sequence comes from uncultured Actinomycetota bacterium, assembly GCA_963791175.1. Classification (GTDB taxonomy): domain Bacteria; phylum Actinomycetota; class Actinomycetes; order Propionibacteriales; family Nocardioidaceae; genus Nocardioides. The sequence goes on along the minus strand of CAWBRC010000001.1, from coordinate 217,703 downwards.
TCGACCGCGTCGCCGAACTTCACCGGACGCCCGTGCTTGATGACCACGACCGCGGGCCGGTTGGCCTTGGACGCCGAACGCAGCGTCACCTGGGTGATGTCGTAGGCCGCACCCGCGTCGACGGCGTCCGTGACCGTCCGGGTGGTCGGTGGCAGGGCCTCGGCCGGTGCGGTCACCAGGCCGGTGAGCAGCAGGGCGGCCGCGGCGGCGCCGACGGCGAAGGGGCGAGTGTGCATGGGGTCGTCTCCCGGGTCAGGCGGTGGGTTCCGGCCATCCTAGGGAGCGCAGCCCACACACGTCAGGGCCGCCGGACGCGCCTCCAGCCTGGCCTCGGGGATCTCCGCGCCGCAGCGCCGGCACACGCCGTACGTCCCGTCCGCGATCCGGGCGGCCGCGGCGTCGAGGTCGGCCAGGTGCTGCTCGAGCTGCCGGGCCAGCGTCTCGACCTGCGACCGCTCGAAGGCGATCGTGGCGCCCTCGGGGTCGTGCTCGTCGTCGGCGTTGGAGTTCCGCGACGCCTCGACGAAGCCGTCGTGGTCGCGCCGGAGCCGCGCCAGCCGCTCCGCCGTACGACGGCGCTCGTCCTCGAGCCGGTCCCGAGCATCCACGACGTCAGAGCTCGAGCGACTCCGTGTCGTCGTCGGGGAGCTCGGCGTGGATCGCCGGCGGGTCGAGGTAGCGGATCGAGAACGCGTCCGCCCACTCCTCGTCCGGCCCCAGCCCCTCGCGGACCCCGGCCACCAGCGACTCCAGCGAGACGATCCGGCAGTGCTCGTGCGGGTCGTGCAGCGCGGTGCTCAGCCCGACCAGGGCGCGAGCGGCGTCCGGGTCCTCGGCCAGGCACATCACGACGACGCTGGCCGAGCTGATGCCCATGACGCTGCGCTGCACGCAGGCCGCGGCGAGCAGGCTGGTGCGCCACAGCTGGTTGGTGGACGGCCCGAGCAGCGGTCGGGCCGTGGCCGGCTTGAACCAGCCGCAGGTCTCGTGCACCTGCCGGTAGCCGTCGCTGTTGTAGATCGTGCGGTTGAAGTGCTCGGTGTACTTCACCTCGATGCCGACCAGGTGGCGCGTGCCGTCGGCGCGCAGCGTGACCACCGCCGCGTCGAACCCGGACCGGTCGCCGAGCACGTCGACCGCCGGCCGCCAGGCGCACTCCATGACCTCGACGGCCACGGCCTGCGGGTCGAGGAACGCCCGGACCGCGTCGAGACCCCGGTCGGGGCGCGCGCGGAGCTCGCCGAAGATCGAGAACGTCATCGGCAGGCTGCTGAGCATGTTGCGGGCCAGCCGCGCCTTGTCGATCGTCCCGCCCGAGGCGTGCACGATCTCGGCGCGCTCACGCGCGTACTGGGCCGCGTCCCTGGTCAGGAAGTTGAGCTCGGGACGCCGTACGACGTCCTCGAGCGCGAGCAGGCTGCCCAGCGGCCTGGTGCCGCTGTTGTTGACGCAGTACTCGCCGTACTCCGCCTTCAGGACCTGCTCGCGGTACCAGGACTGGAGCAGGCGGTAGCGCGCCGTGCGCCGTGAATCACTGGCCACGGACAATCGCGGGTCGCTCCATGAGAGCTGCAAGTCGGTTCGCCCCCCTAGCTAGTTCCGACTACAAGAGAGGTCTACCGCGTGAGGGGCCTCCAGAAACAGCCCAGGCCTGTCCGGTCTGGACCTCACTGGGGGTTGCGGCTACCCGATCGTTCTCCACAGATCGTCCTTGACCCCGTTGGGGCGCGTCCGCGGCGGGCAGCGTGGGGTCATGACGATCGAGCTCTCGCACCCCGAGTTCCACGCGTCGGTGGCGGAGGTGCGCCGCACGGCGTCCGCGCTGACCTCCACCAGGGCGCGGGCGTCGGGCGAGGTGGCCGACCTGCTGGAGTCGTGGCGGGGGTCGGCGGCCGAGGCGTTCGCGGAGGCGTGGACCGACTGGCGGGTGGCGGCGGAGGCGGTCGGGAGGTCGCTGTCCGCGCTGGCCGACTCGCTGGAGCTGTTCCACTCCGAGGTCACCACCTGCGACGACCACGCCGCGTCCGGGCTCCTCCACCTCACCCGGAGGCTCTCGTGACGTTCACCTACTCCGTCGACCTCGACCGGGCTGCCGACGTCGTCACCTCGCTCGCGGCCTGCGAGGAGTCGCTGGCAGAGGTGGTGGTCGACCTGCGCTGGCGCATCGCGCGCCTGCAGTCGCAGTGGGCCGGCACCGCGGCAGCCGCCCACCTCGCGGCCCACGCGTCCTGGCTGGCGTCGTACGCCGAGATGCATGACGCGCTCGTGGCCATGCGGCGCGCGCTGCACGTGGCCCGCGACAACTACGCCGCCGCAGGCTCCGCGAACACCTCGATGTGGAGCTCGGTCCGGTGATGCTGGTCGACGCGGCGTCGTTCGCGGACGCCGCCCTGGCCTTCGAGCGTGGCAACCAGGGCGCGGCGCTGGTCCTCGACCACCTCTCCGCGCGGCTGAGACGGTGCGGCGCGATGGCCGGCGACGCCTCGGTGGCCTCGGAGTTCGCCGCGGCCTACGACGAGGCGGCGTCAGCCGCGCTGGCCGCGGTCGGCGACCTGGTCGACGCGTTCTCCGCCTGCGGACGGCTCACCACCGCCTCGCTCGACAACCACGGCCACGCCGAGAACCGCTCGGTCATCTCCGGCCGCACCGTCTTCACCGGCGCGCCCTGCGTCGCGGGGTACGTCGCCGTGCTGCCCTGCTCGCTGCCCTCGTCGCTGGGCGGCGACCTCGGCGGGATCCCCTCGTGGGCCGCCTGGATCCTCGACCAGGTCGAGGGGTTCGTCTGGCCCGACGCCGACACCGCCCTGCTGCGCGAGGCCGCCGCCGCGTGGCGGGCGGCGTCGTACCAGGTGGCCGACCTGTCGGCGTACTGCGCCACGGCGATCCGCTCCTGGAGCGCGCTCCGCTCCCCCGAGCTCCCGATCGCCACCGAGGTCGCGGAGTCCGTGGCCGCCCGCTGCCACGCCGTCGCCGACCAGTGCGCGGTCGTCGCGCGCGCCTGCGATGCGTACGCCGACCACGTCGAGGCCCAGCGCGAGGAGATCCTCGACCTCGTCCACGACCTGCTGCGCGACGCCGTGATCATCGAGGGGATCGGCATCGTCCTCGGCGCGTTCACCGCCGGCACCACGACCGCCGGCGCGACTGCGTTGAACGCGGCTCGCATTGCCGCCGCCGCACCCCGGTTCCTGCGGGTCATCGAGGCGCTGCGGTCGCTGGCCTCCACCTGCGCGGCTGCCGCTGCGGCTGGCGGCCGCGGCGTTGCGCGACGTACGAGAGTCGCTCGCTGTCTTCCGGTCGGTGAGGGTCACGCTCGCGTCGACGTACAAGGCCGAGCGGTTGGCCCGGGTCGAGCGGCTGCGGGCGGTCATGAGGCACCCCGGGCTCTTCAACCCCCACGACCTGCGCGGTCTGTCGAAGGCCGACGTCGAGTCGCTGTGCAAGGGTTGGCCGGTGCGGGACAGCACCAGGGGTGAAGGGATCGTGCGCGTCGATCCGCTTCACCAGGGTCGTCAGATCCGGATCATGGACGGCTATCCGCCCGGCACCCGACCCGACCCGATGACGCAGGGTCCGTATGTCGTCGTGTCGCAGAACGGGATCCCGCCCGTCAAGATCCCGCTGCTCGGAAACCCGGTCCTGTGAGCGGCGAGATCGTCGACGTACCTCCTCGACGACATGGAGGAGTACTACGGCGCGTTCGACCACTACCCGCTGTACCTCTCGGGCTGGGAGCTCCTCACGACGGCTCACGCACGGCCGAGCAGAAGCACGACCTGGCTCAGCGGCCTACGACCAGTTCACGTACCGTCACGTGACCGAAGGTCGTCTGGATGCCGTGGCCCATCGATCTCGAGCGGGCGCGTCCCCTCGAGCCCGGCACGCCCTTGGACTTCGACCTGGATCCGGACAGCCCCGTCGACGTACCGCTGCAGGTCCTGGTGCCGATCTCACCCGGATGAGGTGAGTTCCCCCCTCCCCGGGGCGGCCAGCATCGACGGAGATCCCCGACCGGAGGTGCGCTGATGACGGCACGCGTCGCAGTTGCTGGACTCGTGTGCGCCGTACTGCTCGGCCTCGGCGCGGGCTGCGGCGACGGTGGCGGCGGCGAGGGTCGCCCCACCCTGTCGCCCTCGATCTCCCCGAGCCGGACGCTGCCCGCACCCACGCGGACCCCGACTGGCACCGACGAACCGACGGACGAGCCCACCCCAGAACCCACGGACGAACCGACCCCTACCCCGGAACCCACCGAACAGCCGACTGACGAGCCCACCGAGGAACCGACCGACGAACCGACCCGCACGCCCACCCTGCGGCCCACCGACAAGCCGACCGAGGAGCCGTCCGAGACGCCGACCGAGGCCGGTCCGACCGAGACGCCCACGGCGTCGGAGTCGGCGGCCCCCGAGGACGAGGCGTCCGACGAGGGTGAGTCCGAGGACGACAGCGTGCCCAGCTGGGTCTGGTGGCTGCTGGCCGCGCTCGTGCTGGGCGGAGCCGCCCTGACGTGGTTCCTCGTCGCGCGGTCCCGCCGCCGGCGCGCCTGGCAGGAGCAGCTCACTGCAGCGGAGGCCGAGGTGGCGTGGCTGGCCCGCGAGCTCCTGCCCCAGCTGCGCCGCACCGGTTCGGTCGACCAGGTGGCGGGCGGCTGGCAGGTTGCCCTGCCGCGCGTCGCGGCCGCCGAGGACCAGCTGACCGTGCTGGAGCCGTCCGCCCCCGATGAGCTCGCCGCCGCCCGGGCCCGAGGGCTGCGCGACGCGCTCCGCGACGCCCGCGCGCGGGTCGAGACAGCCACCACGGGCGGCGCCCAGGAGATGTGGGCGCTCGACCTCGACGAGGCGGTCGCGCGCCTGGAAGCGGCGCTCGCGCCGCCCGCACCCACCGCCGGGGGCCAGCCATGACCCTCGGACGCAGCGCACACCGGCGTACGGTCGCGGCCACCGCCGCGCTCCTCCTGACCCTCGCCACGACCTCGGCCTGCAACGACTCGGCCGACCAGGAGGACGAGCCGTCCGCCACCGAGACCTGGGCCGGCCAGGTGTGCTCGACCGCGGGCGACTGGCTGGCCGCGATCTCCGACGCTCAGGCCACCCTGACGGACACCGCGAACCTCAGCGCCGACTCCCTCCGCGGCGCCTTCGACGGCGTCGTCGACGCGACCGACGCCCTCATCACCGAGCTGGGCGATCTCGGACCGCCGGACACCGAGGCCGGCGACGAGGCCGCGGACCAGCTGTCGACGCTGTCCGGGCAGCTCGACGAGCAGCGGACCGCGATCTCCGCCGCCACCGAGCAGTCGGCCGGGAGCATGCAGGACCTGCTGTCCCAGGTGTCCACCGTGACCGGGGCGATCGCGGCCATGCTGACCGACGTCAGCACCGCCGTCGACAACCTCGGCGGGCTCGACGGCGCCGACGAGCTCGAGAAGGCCTTCCAGGACTCCTCCGCCTGCCAGGAGCTGCGCGCCAGCGCGAGCCCGAGCGCCTGAGCGCACCGGTCGTCCGGCTCACCTGATCCGGGCGAACCGCTCCCCGGCGCACAGACGCAGACTTCGGCGCATGGCAGAGCAGGCGGAGGAGGCACCGGCGCGGACACTGTCGGTCCGCCAGGCGTCGTTCATCGGGGTCGGCGCCATGGTCGGAGCGGGGATCTTCGCGCTCCTGGGGTCCGCGGGTGAGGTCGCCGGCTCGGCGGTCTGGATCTCCTTCCTGCTGGCGGGCGGCGTCGCCGCTCTCCAGGGGTACTCGTTCGCCAGGCTCGGGGCCCGCTACCCCTCGGCCGGCGGCTTCCTGGAGTACGTCGTCCGGGGCTGGGGTCCGGGACACTTCACCGGCGTCATCGCCTGGATGCTGTTCGCCGTCAACGCGATCATCACCGCGATGGTGGCGGCGTCGTTCGGCAGCTACGCGAGCGCAGCGGTGGCCGACAACGACGACTGGGTCAAGCCGTTCGCCGTGCTGGTCATCCTGGTGATGACCCTTCTCAACATCCTGGGCTCCCACATCGTGGCGCGGGCACAGACGGTGGTCGTGGTCGTCGTGGTCGGCATCCTGACCGTCTTCGCGGTCGCCACCATCAGCAACCTCGACCCCGACCTCCTGGCCTTCTCCGGCTACCCGGCGTTCAGCGACATCGTGGCCAGCGTCGCGCTGACCTTCTTCGCGTTCCTCGGCTTCGGCGTCATCACGTTCACCGCCAAGGACCTCGCCAACCCGCGGCGCGAGCTCCCCCGCGCCGTCTACCTGGCGCTCACGATCGCCACCGTGGTGTACGTCGCGGTCGCGATCGGCGTCTTCGGCACCCTCACGGTCACCGAGGTGATCGACTCCGGCGGCACCGCGCTCGCGGTCGCCGCCGAACCGGTGCTCGGCTCCGCCGGCTACTGGCTCATGAGCGTCACGGCCCTCTTCGCCACCGCGGGCGCCACCAACTCCGGCCTCTACCCCGCCACCGGCCTGTCCGAGGAGATGACCTCGGCCGGCCAGTTCCCACCCGTCATGGGCCGCCGGGTCGGCGGCCGGGCACCGATGGGGATCCTGGTCACGGCCGCCGCGGCCATCGTGATGGCGGTCTTCTTCGACCTCAACGCCATCGCCTCCATCGGCAGCGCGGTCGCCCTCATCGTCTTCAGCCTCGTCACCCTGGGGCACTACCGGATCCGCCACGAGACCGGTGCCCACGGCTGGCTGCTGATCGTGGCGGACGTCTGCACCGTCATCGTCCTGGCGTCGTTCACGGTCACCACGCTGGTCGACGAGCCCGGCACCCTGATCGCCATGGTGGTGATCGTGCTGCTCAGCCTGACCCTCGACCTCACCTGGAAGCGCCGCCGGGATCGCAGCTCGGACTCAGGTCAGGACGTCAACACGTAGCGGTCGAGGGCGATCCGCAGCCCGCGCTCGGCCACGGTCCAGGCAGGCGCGCTGGCGACGTAGGCGTGCCCGGTCGGGGTGATGGTCTCGACCGTGTGACGTGGTCCTGGTCGCGGTCGGGCCGCCCAGCCCCGGGCTTGCTTCGCGTGGTTGCACGCCTCGCAGAGTCCTTGAGCGTTGGCGGCGCTCGTCGGACCGCCGGTCGCGTGGTCGACGACGTGGTCGAGGTGCCTGACCGGTGCGTCACACCACGCGGTGCGACACCGCTGGTCGCGCAGGCGGAGGAACTCCGCCAACCGCCCCTCGAAGCGACGGCCCACCGAGTCCATCGCCACCAACGCTCCGGTGGCGGGCGTGGCGTAGAGGCGACGTACCCACTGCTCGACGCCCGCTTCGGCGTTCTCCGCGATCCACGCTCGCAGCAGCTCGCCGGGCACCGGGCCGTAGTGCTCCACCCATCCGGAACCGTCCTCGTCACCGAGCAGCACGGAGTCGGAGACGACGACATGGATCGTCAGCCCCGGACGGGGCACGTCTGCACTTCCCAGGACGCGCGAGACCAAGGTGTCGGCCATGATCTGGCCGCGTGACCGCTCGTCTCCGGCGGCCTTGCGCCGGTCGGCCTCGCGGCTCAGCACGGCCCACACCGCGACCCCGTCCTTGACCGGCACCAACGCACTGAGGTGCGCCATGGTGTCCGGCGCCGGCCGCAGGCTCACCCGCCGCTCGGCCTCGGCGCGGCGGCGGCGTTCGACCCAGGAGGCCGGGTCGAGCTCGTAGGCGACCTCTCGGACCCGTCCGACCAGCTCGCCGTCCCCCAGGGCCTCGAGGTCGTCGACGTCCCCAGCCACACGTCGGTCCACCTCGAGACGGTCCTCGCGGCTCAGGCACGCGGTCTCGCGCGCCACCAGCGTTGCTCGCCACTCGGTGATCCGACCTGCGGCCAGCGCGGCCCTCGTGCACGGCAGCTCGTCCCTCAGGGCCAGCGCCAGGCCGAGGTGCTGCCGCCCGCGGTGCGGCGACTCCCGCCGAGCCAGGGCGACCTGCGCGGCCACTCCGCGACCACGTCGCTCGACCGGCACGCCGGCCGCTGCCTCGGCCTCGCGCTGGGACCGGTCGAACGCCGCGGTCAGCGCCGCCTGCGCGCCCTCGGCCGCGCACTTGAGCTCCTCGAGCGCCCGGATCAGGTCGATCCGCTCGACGTCGTCGTGTCCTTCGCCGATCCGGGTCAGCGCCGCGACGACGGAGCGGACATCGTCCACCGTCGTCGCTCCTGCACTCCCGAGATCGAACATACGTTCGACTCTAGAGCATTCCGCCGACACCCGGGCTGAGAACGCAGCCGGCCTGTGGACAGGCTTGAAACCCTCATGCCGCGCTGAGCCGCTCGAGCTCGGCGCACCGGGACCGAGCGGGCTCCGTCGAGCAGTCGGCCAGCACTCTCCAGCCTGTCGCGTGCTCAGGCCCCGTGCAGTGCTTGACCATGGCCCCGAAGACTCGCCCGTCCGTGATCACCGCCGCGACATGCGGCGCCACGGCCTCGGCCGCTTCGTCGCCGGCGACCGCTACCGCCGTGAGCGCGACCTCGGCGACCAGGACGCCGTTGGCCTGGAACTCGTCCAGGCCTTGCTCGAGAAGATCCACCAGACGTCCGGGCGGTTCGAGCTCGTCCATGGCAGCCTCTTCGGCGGTCGACACAGGAATGATGTCCGAGGAGTACATGGTGCTGCCGTGGCATGAGAACGCGTACTCGAGCCGCTCGTCGTACCTGGCATCACCAATGGCGGTGATCCAGTAGGCAGGGTCCTCATGACTGCTCGCGGCCGCGACGTCCTCGGCGGTCTGCAGATCAACCGTCACCGGCCGGGACTCGAACATGAGCCCCGGCGCGGCGTCGACCGGGACGACACGACCGATGACCGGGGTGCCGAGCTCCCGGTCGGTGAGGGCCCCGATGTTGAGCACGTCCAATGACGCTCCGGTGCTGAGGTCGCGCACCCGCAATGCCGCACCATGGAGATCGTCGAGGACGAAGCCTCCCATCCGGGCGTCGGCCCACTCGCGTACGTGGTCGCAGCGCTGAACGAGGCCATCGCTGGCGCGTCGGGCCAGGAACTCTGTGAGCCCTCCGTAGTCGTAGACAGCCAGCTGTTCGCACAGCCAGTCGCTGGCTGCAATCCGGGTGCCCAACTCACGGAAGCTCACCTCGTTGGCGGAGGCCTCCTCGGCCTGTCGGAGGTAGCTCACGATCATCGTCTGCCGGACGGCGTCCACGGGCAGCTGGTCCTCCTGGTGAAGCATCCAGCGGTACGCCTGGTCGGCGCACCAGCGGGAGTACATCCACCCCGGCGCCTCGTCCCCCAGCTGCACGAGCTCCCACAGCTGGTACGGAGTGAGCGTGCCCTCGACCTGCAGGCTCTGGTCGAGGTGCCACAGGGCTTCGCGCGCGTCGCCTCGTGCAGCGGCATCGATGTGGGCATCCATGTGCTCGATGTCCTCGATGGTCATGAGATGGGTCATGTCCTCGCCCGGGCGTAGCGTGGCCACACGCACTCGCCCTGACCGGGAACCCATGCGGCGCTGAGTTCGGCGCGAGGGACGGCGACGTTGCTTACGGGCCCGAGACTTTGGCATGCGAGGAGCATTGCCTCGTCGCAGCGTGGCCGCCACCGGCTCTCCACAGCCCTGTGGACGAGCCTCACCGGCGAGCTAGCGTCGGTGCTTCCCGCCGCCCCGCATCGCGCGGCCGACCGCCAGCGCGGCGGTCTCGACCTCGTCGCGCTCCAGGCGGTCGCGCTTGAAGACCAGCGTGTCGGCCAGGTTCACGATCCCGCAGACGCTCACGCCGCGGACCCAGGAGTCCTCCGGGTGCTCACCGGTCAGGCACAGCACGGCGTGCACCTCGTCACGGCGTACGCCGGACAGCTCGGCCACCCCGTGCGCCGCCGCCATGAGCTTCATCAGCTCCTTGGCGCGGGCCTTCTCCCGCTCGTGCCGCTTGCCGCAGGCGATCACGAAGACGCCGGGCGGCCCCACGACCACGAAGTCCACGCGCGGACCCTTGACCTCTCGCCGGGTGTCGACGACCTTCCAGTCGTCGAACGGCAGATCAGCAAGAGCACGCTCGATCACCACGTCGATTTCGGCGGGTGCGAGCTGGGCCATCTGATGTGTTCTCCTCGGTGTACAAACTGTGCGCGTCGAGCCTAGGCGGGCCCGCCCAACCCCCGCAGGGGAAGTGAGAGATCCAAGCCACCCTTGTGGCCCGACTCACCCGATCGGTCCATCCGGACCACCCCGATCGACCCCGGGGCGCTGTCGCGCCGGTGTCCGCGACCGGTGTTTCACACGCGAGCAACATCCGGCTGTCCGACCACAACGCTCATGTCGTCGAGTTCATGAGGGTGAGAGGTCGACGAGTCCGAGTCGGTAGGCGGCCAAGACGGCCTGCAGTCGGTCGCGTACTCCCAGCTTCATGAGGATCCGGGCGACGTGCGTCTTCACCGTCCCTTCGACGACGTGAAGCTGCCCGGCGATCTCTGCATTGGAGAGGCCGTCCGCCATGAGGAGCAGGACCTCTCGTTCGCGGCTCGTCAGGTCATCGAGCAGCCGGTGCTGCGGCACACCCGGTTGCTTTGCCAGCCGCTGCACGACCCTCCTCGCGACCGACGGCGACAGCACTGCATCGCCCGACGCGGCGGCCCTCAGGGCCGTGACCAGCTGGGTCGCGGGGGCGTCCTTGAGCAGGAACCCCGACGCGCCCGCTATCAACGCCGCCTGGACGTTGGCGTCGGTGTCGAACGTGGTCAGTACGACGACCGACGGTCCCACACCGGCCAGCCCCCGGAGCACCCCCAGCCCGTCGAGCTCCGGCATGTGCAGGTCGAGCAGCAGGACGTCGGGCTCGAGCGACGCTGACTGGCTCAGCGCGTCCTGTCCGTCGACGGCCTCGCCCACCACCTCGAGATCCGGCTCCGACTGCAGGATCATCCGCAGCCCGGTCCTGACGAGCTCCTCGTCGTCCGCGATGAGCACCCGGATCATCGGGCCTCCGTGGAGAGCACCGCGCGTACGCGGAAGCCACCCGTCGGTGCCGGACCGGCCTCGAGCGAGCCGCCGAACAGCTGGGCCCGCTCCCTCATGCCGATCAGACCGTGGCCCGGTGAGCTCTGCTGCGCCCCGCGCTGGGTGGTCGCCGTTCCGTCGTCGGAGATCGACAGCTCCACCTCTCCGGGACGGTAGGCGACCGCGACGCTGGCGGTGGCCCGCCCGGCGTGCTTCAGGATGTTGGTGAGGGCCTCCTGCACGATCCGGTAGGCGGAGACATCCACGCCGGGCGGTAGCGGCCTCGGGTCACCGGTCACGGCGAGGACGACGGGAAGACCGGCCTCCCGGACTCGCTCGGCGAGCCGCTCGACCTGCTCGACGCCGGGGCGAGGGTCGATCTCGTTCGGCGTGGGGTCGACCACCAGGACGTCGAGCAGTCGACGGAGCTCGTTGAGCCCCTCCCGACCGCTCGACTCGATGGCACCGAAGGCCCGCCGGGCGGCATCGACGTCGTTCTCCAGCACGCGGCTGCCGGCCTGAGCCTGCAGCACGATCACCGCCATGCTGTGCGCGACCAGGTCGTGGAGCTCGCGGGCGATCCTGGCCCGCTCGTAGGCGACCGCAGCACGGGTTGCCTCGTCGCGGTCACGCGCCAGAGCTTCGGCCTCCTGAGTGAGGTCCGCCAACGCCACGCGCCGCCGCTGCAGCCAGGCGCCCAGCCCCCAGGCGCCGGCCAGCACGAACCACCCGGGCAGCACCTCGTCGACCGGATCTCCCTGCTGGAGACGCGGGATGTCCACGGCCAGCGTCGCGGCCCCCACCAGCACCATCCCGATCGCGGAGGCCATCGACGTGGCGTAGGAGCCGAGGCTGAAGACCGCGATGAGAATGGCGAACCACTGCTGCCCACCGTGGCCATCGAGGCCATAGTCGAGCGCGACCGCGCCGAGCACCACGACCAGCACGGTGAGTGGCCAGCGCCGGGCCACCAGCAGCGGAAGGGTGTACAGCAAGGCCACGGCGGCGTTCAGGAGCCGCCCACCCACGTCGTACGCCGCCGGGGAGGACCAGATCTGGAGCTGGGCCGTGAGCGCGAGCACGACCACCACGATGATCAGCGCCACGCGAGCGACCCGGGGCCACGACACGGGGACCAATGTAGAGACCGGATCAGCGCCGTACGTCTGTCTTTCGGCAGATGTCGCCGGGCCGACGACGACTCCCCTCCGCCATCCCTAGCGTCCTCGCCTGAGTCGTCCAGTCCCAGCTCAACGGAGGTCCATGCCCATGTCCACATCCATCCGCGCCGCAGCCGCGGCCACCATCCTCATCGTCCCGGTCGCCCTCGAGCTGGTGTGGTCGCCGTTCGGTGACCACACCCCGGGGCTGGAGATCTTCGCCCTGTCGCAGATCGTCGGGTGGCTCCTCCTGCTGTCCGTCTGCCGGGAGGTCGCCGTCCCACCCCGCCGCAGCGCCCGCGCGGGACGAGCGAGCGTGCTCATCGGCTGCGTGCTCCAGATGACCTTCGGGCTCGTGTACGCCCTCACCAGCTTCGACGGTGAGCCGTTGGAGGCCGCCTTCGCCGCCTTCCTCCTCGGCTTCCTCGCGCTCTTCGTCGGCGGTCTCATGTGGGGCATCAGCCTGGTGAGGACCGCCGCAGGACGGACGGCGGGTTGGGGCCTCGTGGCCACGGCCGTGCTCGGTCTGCATGGCGATGCTCTTCGGCATGGACCCGTGGCACGACGTGTTCCTGCTCTCGTCGTACGCCGCCTGGATCGTCGTCGGGCTCGGCGCGAGCCCCCGACCGGCGACCGATCTCGCCGGCGACCGCGGGGAATCGGTGCACGCCAGCCGTTAGCCGTTCGCCCGTCCACTCGTGGCCGGAGCTACGGCACCACGGTGGCTGAGGTGCGAGGCGCGTCAGCGCCGAGCCTCGAAGCCTCCCTCCCCACACCCGAACGGTCCGCAGCAGCACCACGGCCGCCACGACGCAGGCACCCAGGGTCGCGAACCCGGTCTCGCCAGCGACGTACGCCATGTTCCAGCCGGCTGTCGCGACGACGCCGGCTGCTCCGAGGGCGAAGACGGTGTTGACCACGTTGTGCGCGATCGCGACCGGCCACACGGTGTGGCTGCGGTCCCAGATCCAGGCGTAGAAGACGCCACCCGCGGTGATCACGGCGACCGCAACCGGTGCGGCGACCCACTTGGAACCGCCGGTGTCGTACGTCGTCGCGAGCAGGATCAGCGGCAGGTGGAAGCAGCCGTGCGCGAACCCGGTGCTCACCGCCGCCTGCCGCTTGCTGGTGAGCTGCTGGAACCGCGGCAGCAGGTACCCGCGCCACCCGATCTCCTCGCCCACGATGATCACGGTCCCGATCACCAGCGACAGCGACCAGGTTGATCGCCCAGTCGGGCGTCGCGTCGGCGAGGTCGACGTCCATCGTCGCCGCGCCGATCGCCAGCGCCGTCCCGTACGCCCCGGCGCACGAGCACGAACGGCAGCACGATCGCCGCCGGCCAGGCCTTGAACCCGGCCCTCCCGAGCCCGATCCCCCGCCACAGCGCTCTTCGTTGCCCCCTTGGCGTCATCGTGAAGGTCAGGATCCCGACGGTCACCGTCGGGATGCGCGACGCTGAGCAACAGGTTGAGGTCGCGTCCGGCAGCGCCAGCGCGACGGTCAGAGCGAGCGAGTAGGCGATGCCGAGGTAGGCGACGATCTCGCGGAGTGGTGTGCGGGTTGTGTTCATGGCTCAACCGTCGCCGTCGACACCGGGTCGGTCGCGTCTGGCCCATCGGTGTCCGCTGCCAACGATCCAGACCTCAGCATCCCGGTCGATGTCCACGGTGGGTCGACAGCGTCATTGCCTGTCCCGACAAAGCAGAAACGACCCTGCGTCGCACCTGCGCGCACGCAAGAAACCGGTCGTGTCCCGCAACCGACTAGGCACTCCGCGTCGCATTGCAGGCGGACGTGAGCGAATGGCGCCGAGATCGCAGATCAGGCAGTTAGGCTGATGGCTTCCAAACGAGGTTCGTCCTGCCCACGCTCGACAACTACCTTAACCCTGCTGAGGATGACTTGCGCCGAGACCTGGTGCGTGTGTTGCTCCGGGAATGGCCCGACGGCAACAAGAGACAGGAGCCGTTCACTCCATTCGAGACGCTCCTCCGCTTCTTCGCGATGCGCTTTGTCAACCACAGAAGCTTTCGGAAGCAGTACCGCCGACTCCGCCCCCAGCCCCGTTCCAGAACTCGCACGTTTGTTCAAGCGTCCGCCGAGCACTGTGTTGGCCAAATGGCTAACCTCGACGGCTCGCGACCAAACGGCGCCAAAGACCACGGCGCGCTCACCCGAACTCGCCCAGCGGTCAACCGAACTCTTTCCGGTTCAGGAGACGACCCCCGCCGAGGCCATTTACCTCGGCAGTGCGACAGTCGATGGACTACTAATCGGCGATCCCGCCCCTCCGAGAACGCATGCCGCACCTTGGCATTCCCCTTACCGCCTTTGAAGGCTCTCGTGGCCAGAAGCTTGGTCGCTGGCCGGCCAGCGCGCAGAAGTCGCCAGTTGCTGGCAGCAGCCTGCGAGGCCGCGGGCGTTGGAGGCTGGATCATGCTGGTCGTCGGCGGGAGCGCCTCGACCTGCGACTGCGACCTTGTATGTCCGACGACACAAGACTTACCCTCTGGTCTTCGGTGGATGAAATCATCTCCAACTTTCCATCAGACACCGAGCCGAGTCGTATCGGGCTCACCTCTCGGCTACGTCCAATCTGGAAAGACTACTGCGATCACGGCGTTAATGGCTGAGGCAGCGGACAACGGCGTGCGCATTGTCATCGCACTCCTCGGCAGCACCAATCTCCTGCTGGATCAGAACGTCTCTCGAATTGAAAACGCTCTGGGGATCGAAGCGCCGGGTCACTACCGCTGGTACCTGATCAAGAATCCCAAAGGTGCTAGCGCTGCGCGGAGATCAGCAACTGGTTGGCGCGCGATCGGATTCTCTCCTACCCGTACTGAAGCATGCGGGCCGGATCGCCGGCGTGACAGAGGCACTCGAGAAGGCCGGTGCCGCCGAGGTGAGCACGCTCGTGATCGATGACGAAGCAGACCAGGCTTCCCTCAACACAGCAGCGGCGCGAGCGTCCGTTCGAGTAGCACCTACGCTTCCATCGAAGATCGTAAACAGCTTGACCCAGCGCTCGCCGAAGCTCGAGGGCTTGCCTCCGAGCAGCACACGCGGCGCTCATCAACGCGAGATCGACCGCCTCCGCAGCGGAGCGTTGCCACCGCCTACGAGCGGGACGCTCTTCGACCGCGAGACCATCAGCAGCTCGTACTCGACCAGCGCGACTTAAGACGCGTGAATTCGACGAGCACCGACATCTCGTTGTCGCCGCTACAGGGACCGGCAAGACCGTGATGGCAGCCCTAGACTACGCCCGACGTTGGTTTCGTTGCCGGCAACGAGGCCCGCGCCCAAGCGCCTGACGACAGCGTTGTGCGCCTCGCGAGCGGATCGCGCGCAGTCTCTTCGCACCTTCCGGCTGGCCTTTCAACACCTATCTCACCGTCGGCGAGGTCCCGGGCTGGCGCTGCAAGTTCACTCTCGCGCCTCGCCATGCCCCATGTCTTTGCCGTCGGCTCCCGCGATCGCCGAGTCGATTGTCGCGGCGTTCCGTCGGATCGCCTTTCAGCGTGGTCTACATCGACGAGCCCTCTACGGGTCATGCCGACGCTGTGGCGACACGATCAGCGCTTCGCTGGGGCCAGCCGAGGTCGTCGGGACGGCCGCCACTCCGGCAGAGAGCTGACGGCCGGAACTTGCCAGAGTTGTCCGAGCGGTGCGACGACTGCGCAGCGCCATTCGCGAAACTGTCGATGAAGATCAGTTGTTGGTGCGCTCAACTACGTAGGCATTGATGACAAGAGCCGAGCGGAATTTCCGAGACCAGGCGTCGCCAAGCAGGCAACTAACTTGGGATTGAAACGCGCCGGTAGAATCCGCGTTCTCTGCTACGGGCAATGAACAGCGAGTCCATTCGTTCTGACACACTCCAACGCAGCAAGATCGAGGACGCCGGCTTGGATACACACGTCCGGCTCACCAGAAGACTCCCGCCCGTAACGCCCGTTGTGGCCGCCGCCGAAGACATTTCGGAGCACCATGACGCGCTCGACGTAACGGAACTCCTTGAAGAGATTCAGGATGCACTGGACGGGCTCAACAGTGCCTCGAGCGAATAGCGTCACACTCGACTCTGAGTCGATCGCGGACTGCATCGAGACTGTTGTTGCCGTTGATCATGCATCTTCGCGGTCCGTCAGTTGGATACAAGATGTGGTCGGACGAGCGATAGACGTCCCTGGCTCACGTGTAAGCGACGCAGTGCAGACGATGCTCGCGGCGAGCTGTCGATACTTGGGCAGAAGTACCCCTTCGACGTTCGTCCGGTGGGTGTGGTACGTCGACCGGGCACGGAGATTTCTCCTTATCTGGCCCTGCTCTTCATGTGTCGGGCAACCTGATTACCCGCGTCCCAGAGACGCTCTCGACTCTAGCGGCCAGGGCGCTCGAGGATGTCGCCGTGGAGGCGTTGACGACGTGGCTCTGGACCGGGGCTCTGGGACTTAGGTTCGCCTTTCCCGCCGGCTGGTGCCTCAGCGTCGCGCCCGCAGTCGCCTGGCGAGCAGATGCTGAGCAGTCTGGGATGTAGCCGCCTAGCCCGGTCGCCGCGCCATGGTCAAAGATCGGCGAGAGGGGCAGTTCGCCTCCTTGGCGGCGTTTCTCTCCCGGTACGCGACGCACGAGCGAGCAGATCTACGCTGCGACAACTGGCTGGATGGCTTGCGCTCGACCTGCCGTCGACAGGTGCGAGGTCGCCGGTCTCAATCGCCCTGACCCCGAGCCTCTCGAGTCATAACACGGCGGCAACGCAATCGGACAGAAGACGTCCTTCACGAGATCGCCCTTCTCTTGGGGATCGAGACGCCGACACATGTCGACTGGGTCGACTGAGCCCAGGATCCTTTTTGACGACGCGTGCGACGTCCTCGGACTTGGTCCTACTGCGGGCTTAACGAAGCCTCAGCGCTGCCGCTCAAATCGTCCTTTCATCCGGGCGAAGCGTGGCTACCTAGCTACGAATCAACCGGAGGCACTGTGACATTGCAGGGCCTACAAGCAGTGCGGGACGCCGTCGCCTTCTTCACAGCAACTTAGGGACTAGCCGCTTTCAAGGGCCGTTGACATGCGGCCTCGACCGAGAATCCGCATCGCGATGGAGTTCGGGTCCTGGAGCACCTCGCACTCCCAGACGCGCTCGACTTGCCACCCCAGCGACTCGGCCAGCGCCGTCGATGACGGTCTCGCTCGGCGTTGCGCTGCATCTTGCGTGACCAAGGCTCGGCGTTCGGCCCGGTGAACGGCGTCTTGCGGCCGTGCTTGGGCAGCCGTGCCAGAAGCAGCCGTCGACGAAGATCGCGAGTCTGCGGCCAGGCATCACGATGTCCGGCGTGCAGCCCTTGGCGAGCTGGCGGTGCAGCCGGAACCGAGCGCCCTGCGGCGTGCAGCGCCTTGCGGAGCGCGATCTCGGGAGCGGTGTCCTTCTTCTTGCGGCCGGAGAGGTGGCGCCCCGAGTCGGTGCTGACCCAGTTCTCCCGGCACCCAGCCGAGACTAGCCCGCGGCTCCGGCCGTGACGGCCGTCGGACGACCCGTCGCGGTGACGAATGCCGCGAGTGCCGCCCGGTCGGAGCGTCTCGACCTCGAGTCGGGCGTGGCTCGACGAGCCTGCGACCGCGTCGGCGAGGCTGGGGCGCACGCTTGCCGACGGCCTCAGGTTGCGCAGGCACGTGCTCGCGGAAGACGTGGTAGGCGGCGCCGACGTTCACGCCGTTGCCGGCCTGCTTGTAGGTGGCGGCGTCGGGCTGGTCGCCGAAGTCGAACCACTCCGGCAGGCCCTGCAGGCGGGCGGCCTCGCGCGGTGAGAGCCGACGGCGCCGGTCGCCCAGGATGCTCGTCTGGGTGATGGCGACGAGCGCCGGGACGTAGGTCGCCCGCTTGGCGCGGAGGCCGACGGGCGGAGGTGCATCACCGTGTCGTCGAGCGACGCGGCGTCCTGGGCCTGCCACTCGAACTTGCGCCGCGACGCCGGGAAGTCGCGGAGGTAGTCCCAGCGCTCCAGCCACGCCTCGAGGACGTCGCTGGTGCTTGGTGTAGAACTCGGCGTTCTTGCGGAGGAAGTTGGCCTTCCAGTCCGGGCGTGCCGTCCTCGATGAGCAGGTCGTCCTCGTGGACGAAGGCGTCGACCCAGACCGGGAAGCCGGGCAGCTTCTCGACGCCGGCCGCGCGCAGCGTGACGACGAAGTCGTTCCAGGCGTCGATCCAGGTCGGTCTCGGCTCGCGGTCAGCCGCAGGCTGCAGTCCGTGTCTGCGAGCTCGGCGTCGGCCTGCAGCGGCAGGTGCTCGTCGAGGTCCCAGTCGTTCGGGTCCCAGCCGTCGACCGGCGCGTGCGGGACGGCCGGGCTCGACGTCGACGTGCGACGCGCTCGGTGCCGACGTACGTGCCCATGATGAAGACGCGCTCGCGGACCTGTGGACGGCCGCCGCGCTCCGGCGGCAGCAGGTGCGGCGAGAAGACGATCGGCTTGCGACGAGACCCGGTAGCCGAGCTCGCGCAGCGACCGGATGATCACGTCCCACTCGTGGGTGTGGCGCGGGCCGGCGATGTTGCGGACGTTCTCGAGCAGGACGACCGTCGGGCTTGCGGACTTCGAGGATCTTGCAGATGTTCCAGAACAGGGTGCCGCGGGCCTCGTCCATGCCGCGCTGGAAGCCGGACTTGGAGAACGGCTGGCACGGGAAGCCGGCCGCCAGGACGTCGTGCGTCGGGACGAGCATCTCGTCCGTCGGTGTCGGCGACGATGTCGCCGAGCGCGGTCGATGCCCCAGTTGCGCTCGTAGACCGCGGCGGCCTCCGGGTCCTTCTCGACGGCGTAGACGCACTCGCCGCCGAACGCGCTGAGCGCGGCGTGGAAGCCACCGATGCCGGCGAAGAGGTCGACGAAGGTGAACGGCGCCGTCTTCGAGCTCATGTTCGAACACTAGTGCTCTCACTCAGGGGGAAGTGGCGAACGTGACTGGCGTGTTGTGGAGAAGGTGGGACGCGCCGCAGGTGCGTCCCACCTTCTCCGGAGGTCGATCAGCTGCAGCCGGAGGTGCTGCCGCAGCCCTCGCAGACGTAGCAGGAGCCGGCGGGGCGCATCTTGGTGCCGCAGGTCATGCAGAGCGGGGAGTCGACGGCGGTGCCGGTGATCTGCTCGAGGAGCTCGGCGGAGGTGTGGGCCTGCTTGGCGGGCTCGGCCGGGACCTGGCGCTGCTCGGTGCCGTGGGTGTCCTTGGTCTCCACGACCTCGGCCTCGACGACGTCGAGCGGCGGCGTCGTGGGCCTCGGGGGCGGAGAGGTCGCCGACGACCTCGGAGGGGGAGCCGACCTCGGCGAGGGGCTCGTAGGAGCCCGTCTCGAGGTAGCGCTGGCGCTCCTCCGCGGAGAAGACGCCGAGGCCCTGGCGGGTCTCGAAGGGCAGGTAGTCCAGGGCGAGCCGGCGGAAGATGTAGTCCATGATCGACTTCGACATCCGGACGTCGGCGTCGTCGGTCAGGCCGGCGGGCTCGAAGGAGAGGTTGGTGAACTTCGAGACGTAGGTCTCGAGGGGCACGCCGTACTGGAGACCGATGCTGACCGCGATCGAGAAGGCGTCCATCACGCCGGCCAGGGTCGAGCCCTGCTTGCCGAGCTTGAGGAAGACCTCGCCGAGCTCACCGTCGTCGTGGGCACCCGAGGTCATGTAGCCCTCGGCGCCGCCGACCGTGAACGACGTGGTGCGCGAGATGCGCGACTTGGGGAGGCGCTTGCGAGTCGGGGCGTAGACGACCTTCTCGACGACCTTGGTCGCCGCCTCGTCGGCCGCGGCCGCCGCGTCGGCGGCGTCCTTCTTGGCCTTGCCGCCGCCGTCGGCGAGCGGCTGGCCGACCTTGCAGTTGTCGCGGTAGATCGCGGTGGCCTTGAGGCCGAGCTTCCACGACTGGAGGTAGACGTCCTCGATCTCCTCGACCGTGGCGGTCTCGGGGAGGTTGACGGTCTTGGAGATGGCGCCGGAGAGGAACGGCTGGGCCGCCGCCATCATCCGGACGTGGCCCATCGGCTTGAGCGCCCGAGCCCCCATCGCGGTGTCGAAGACCTCGTAGTGCTCGAGCTTGAGGCCGGGGGCGTCGATGACGTGGCCGTGCTCGGCGATGTAGGCGACGATCGCCTCCACCGACTCGGGCTGGTAGCCCATCTTGCGCAGCGCCCGCGGGATGGTCTGGTTGACGATCTGCATCGAGCCGCCGCCGACCAGCTTCTTGAACTTGACCAGCGAGAAGTCCGGCTCGATGCCGGTGGTGTCGCAGTCCATCATGAAGCCGATGGTGCCGGTGGGCGCGAGCACCGAGGCCTGGGCGTTGCGGAAGCCGTTCTCCTTGCCCAGGTCGACGACCTTCTGCCACTCGGCGGTGGCGAGCTTGTGGACCGTCGAGTCGGAGATCGAGATCGGGCGGACCGTGTCGTTGGCGGCCTGGTGCTTGCGCATCACCCGCTGGTGCGCCTCGGCGTTGCGGGCGTAGCCGGCGTAGGGGCCGACGACCGAGGCGAGCTCGGCCGAGCGGCGGTACGACGTACCGGTCATCAGCGAGGTGATGGCCGCGGCCATGGTGCGGCCGCCGTCGCTGTCGTAGCCGAGGCCCATCGCCATCAGCAGGGCGCCGAGGTTGGCGTAGCCGATGCCGAGCTGGCGGTAGTCGACGGTGGTCTTGCCGATCGCCTCGGTCGGGAAGTCGGCGAAGCAGATGGAGATGTCCATCGCGGTGATGATCAGCTCGACCGCCTGGGCGAACCGCTCGGCGTCGAAGGTGTCGTCGTCCTTGAGGAACTTGAGCAGGTTGAGCGAGGCGAGGTTGCACGAGGAGTTGTCGAGCGACATGTACTCCGAGCAGGGGTTGGACGCGGTGATCCGGCCGGTCTCGGGGTTGGTGTGCCAGTCGTTGATGGTGTCGTCGTACTGGAGGCCCGGGTCGGCGCACTCCCACGCGGCCTGGCTGATCTTGCGGAACAGGTCGCGGGCGTCGACCGTCTGGATGACCTCGCCGGTCTTGCGGGCGCGCAGCCCGAACTCGGTGCCGTCCTCGACCGCGCGCATGAACTCGTCGCTGACCCGGACGGAGTTGTTGGCGTTCTGGTATTGGACCGAGGTGATGTCGGCGCCGCCGAGGTCCATGTCGAAGCCGGCGTCGCGCAGGGCGCGGATCTTGTCCTCCTCGCGCGCCTTGGTGGAGACGAACTCCTCGATGTCGGGGTGGTCGACGTCGAGGACGACCATCTTCGCCGCGCGGCGGGTGGCGCCGCCGGACTTGATGGTGCCCGCGGACGCGTCGGCGCCGCGCATGAAGGAGACCGGGCCGGACGCCGTGCCGCCCGAGGAGAGCAGCTCCTTGGAGGAGCGGATGCGGGAGAGGTTGAGGCCGGCGCCGGAGCCGCCCTTGAAGATGAACCCCTCCTCCTTGTACCAGTTGAGGATCGAGTCCATCGAGTCGTCGACCGAGAGGATGAAGCAGGCCGAGACCTGCTGCGGCGACTGGGTGCCGACGTTGAACCAGACCGGGCTGTTGAACGAGAAGTACTGGTGCACCAGCAGCCAGGTCAGCTCGTGCTCGAAGAGCTCGGCGTCGGCCGCGGTCGCGAAGTAACCGTGGTCCTCGCCGCCCTTGCGGTAGGTCTTCACGACGCGGTCGATCAGCTGCTTGAGGCCGGTCTCGCGGGCGTCGGTGCCGAGGGCGCCGCGGAAGTACTTCGTGGTGACGATCGTGGAGGCGTTGACCGACCAGAAGTCGGGGAACTCGACGCCGCGCTGCTCGAAGACGGTCTCGCCGGTCTTCCAGTTGGTCTGGACGACGTCGCGGCGCTCCCAGGTGATCTCGTCGTAGGGGTGGACGCCCTCGGTGCTGAACCGTCGCGTCAGTGCCAGTCCGCTGGTCGCGGACGTGCCTGCCGACTTGTGGTTAGCCCCGCTCACCGTCTCGGTCATCCTGTGTCTCCCTGGTCGCACTCGTTGTGGTCCCTGCAGATCAGTGTTGCTGGTGGCACCGACACTCCTGCAGGGACAGAGGGGCACCGAGGTGGTGTGCCCGGTACGCCGCTTCCCCACGACGTACCGGGCAGTCTGTGGTCAGCCGCTGGGGGCTGAGGCCGGCTCGAGGGCTGCGCCGTCGATGAGGGAAGCGAGCTGCTCGGCGCGGTGCTTGCGCAGGCTCGCGATCTCGATCTCGAAGTCCTCGGCGGTCTCGAACTGCTTGTAGACCGCCGCGAAGCGCAGGTAGGCGACCTCGTCGAGCTCGCGCAGCGGCTCGAGGATCGCCATCCCGATCTGGTGGGAGGCGAACTCCGCCTGGCCCGAGCTGCGCAGGGTGTCCTCCACGACGTGGCCCAGGCGGGCCAGGTCGTCCTCGGTCAGCGGCCGGCCCTTGCAGGCCTTGCGGACGCCGGCGATCGCCTTGTCGCGGTCGAAGGCCTCGGTGGCCCCGGAGCGCTTCACCACGGTCAGCTGCATCAGCTCGAGGGTGGTGAACCGCTGCTCGCACGACTGGCAGCAGCGGCGGCGGCGGATCGAGCAGCCGTCCTCGGCGACGCGGGAGTCGAGGACCTTGGTGTCGTTGTGCCGGCAGAACGGGCAGTGCATCGCGGTCCTCCTCTCGGGTCTGTCCGGGCGCGCTCAGGACACCCCGGTGTGGGGTGTGGATAAGCGGGGTCCTGCTGTGTAGAACAACGAGAGACCTGTGGGTCATCCACATCCGACTGGGGAGTGCCAGCCCCTGAGTTGGGGACTAGATGTGGATAACTACATCGTTGTAACTACTAGATGTTGTGGTAACCGTACGCCGCGGCCGGACGAGGCGCAAGACCGTGCGCGGGTCATTTTGATCTGGGTCACACGCATCGCGTTTGCGCAGGTCAGAGGCGGTACGCCGACCGGCCGGGCCATCCGGGACCGGCGTGTCGGGGTCAGCGCGCGGCCAGCTCCGGGGCCGCCAGCGCGGCCAGCTCGCGCCACCAGGCGAGCCGGTTCGGGCGCCCGTCGTAGTCCTTGCGCTGGTTGGCGCCGCTGGTCCCCGGCAGCACGAACACCTCCGACGTGCCGATCCCCCAGTCGGTGAGGCCCGAGCCCCGGCGCACGGTGGCCGAGCGCCCGGGCGGCGTACCCCGCGGTGCCCTTGGCGGTGAAGGCGAGGAACGCCGGCTCCCACCGCTCCACGGCGGCCACGAGCCGGTCGATCTCGACCCAGCCGCGGTGGGCGTCGTGGTCCCAGTGGCCGACGAGATCGGTGAGGCCGAGGCCGTGCTCGACGACGTCGTGGTCCTCGTCGGGGCGGAGCCGGCGCGGGGTGAGCCCGGACAGGTGCACGCACTCCCAGAAGCTGTTGCCGGGTGAGGCGTAGTAGTGGTCACGGGTCTTGGTGCTCTCCGCGCCGGCCATGCCGCAGAAGACGATGACCGGGTCGCGGCCGACGATGTCGGGCAGGACCTCCACGAAGGTCGAGTACCCACTGCGGGCAATGGCCCGAACGGGTCAGGTCGGCCGGACCCCGGCAGCGGACGATGGAAGGCCGGGCCGAGCCCGGCTCGAGGTACCAGGAAGCCGAGGACCGCCATGTCCCACCACACCTCCTACCTGCCCTCCCCCGCCCTGGTCGTCGCCGCCTGCGCACTGCTCGTCGCGCTGGGCGGGACGGCCTACGCCGTCTCCGAGCTGCCCAAGCACAGCGTGGGGGCCGCCCAGCTGCAGAAGAACGCCGTCCGCTCGAAGGCCGTGAAGAACCACACGCTGAGGGCCAAGGACTTCCGGGAGGGCCAGCTGCCGCCGAGCCACGTCTCCCTCAAGTACCTGGGCGACGACGCGGTCCCCGTCACCGCGCTCGTCGGCGCGGGCGCCGACACAGTGATCCAGACGATGTCGCTTCCGGCCGGCAGCTACTACGTGCGCGCGAGCGTGCTCGGCCAGAACCAGAGCGGCGCGCTGCAGGGCGAGCTCCGGTGCTTCCTCCGCTCGTCCGGCGACGGCCTGGCCTCCGGGTCGCCGGGTCTCTACGCGCCGATCCAGCCGGACGCGGGCACCAACGCCAACCGGACCTTCTTCACCCTCGACGCTGCCTACCAGTTCTCGACCCAGGGCACCGTCCGGGTGGAGTGCAGCGAGGGGGCACTCGCCCAGTCGATGCAGGCCGCGGCCAGCCTCGTGGCGTTCGAGACCGGCGCCGTCACCGTTGCGCCCTAGCGGCAGGCCGGCTACTGGTAGCTGCCGGAGACCTTCTGGGCCGAATCCGGCTGGCCCGAGATCGTGACGGTGAACTCGTAGTCGACCGCTGGCGGCCTGCCGCCGCCTGGGCCGGTGATACAGAAGCTCCAGTCGGTCGTGTCTCCCCCTTGAGCGTCCTCGATGTCACCGGTCACCTTCTCGGTAGGTAGCTGCGCCACGATCTCGTAGGTGGATCCGGCGGGCGCATCGGCGGTGTCGAACCACACGCATGCGTTGGAGCTCTCCTGCGACGACAGGACACCATCCTCGCCCTCGATGTACGAGCCGTCCTCGTCCCGGCCACCGAATCTCAGGTTCTTGAGGGAGCCCGTCGCGTCTCCCGGTTCGTCACCGGGGTCTTCGGGCTGACTGGGCTCCTCAGCCTCGTCCTGCAGCACGGAGACCGGGATCGGCTCCGTCGCGTTCTCGGCTTCCTCGATCAAAGCCGCCGCCTCGTTGATCGGGCGCAGCATCCCCAAGGAGTAGCCGTCGCAGGAGACCTGCGCGCCGGACTCGCACCGGAGCGCCTGGACCCGAGTCGGTACCCCGATGATGCGTCCCTCGGTGTCGATGGCCATGCCCCCGCTGTTGCCGCCGGCGATGGAGGCGTCGGTCTTGATCCAGGGGCCGTTCGCGGTCGACGCGGGGTAGCGACCACTGACGATGCCGTCGGTGACCGTCACGCTGGTGCTACCGACGCCCGGGTAGCCCACGATTCGCACTGCGTCCCCCGTCCTCACCTCGTCGGAGTCACCGATCTCGAGAGCCGGCTGGTCGAAGTCGCCCACGACGTGGAGGACCGCCAGGTCCAGGTCCTCGTCGTACGCCATGAGCTCGGTGTCCCGGGCCTCGTCATCCGTGCGCTCCTCGCCATCGCCCGCCCGTGCCGTGGGGAAGTACCCGCACTTGGCGGCGGCGCCGGCGACGTGGAAGTTGGTGAGCACCAGGTCGTCGCCGACGACGGTGCCCGAGCCGCTGACCGTGTAGGTCTTCGTGCCCTCGTCCCAGGAGCACTGGAGGAAGACCGACGAGGGGATCGTCTCGTCGAGCGGAGGGAAGTCCTCATCGCCGCGCTGGCTGGCGACCACCGCCGCCACCAGCGCGACCACGAGGGCAAGGGCCGCGATCCCGGCGACGATCAGCACCAGCCGGTTACGGGGCGTCTTGTGCTCGCCCTCGGTCACGACCGCGAGCTCTGGTCCGGCGACGGGCGCGGCGAGGCGTACGACGAAGGCGCCGGCGGCCGGAACCGTCCCGGAGAGTCGGCGTCCGTCGACGTAGGTCCCCCCAGGGGTGTTCAGGTCCGTGAGCGTCCAGCCCACAGGGGTGGGGTCGAAGCGGACATGCTGAGGTGAGACGAGGGAGTCCTCCACGACGAAGTCGCAGCTCGGGTCGCTGCCCACGACCACCGGCTTCTCGGTGCCGAAGACGCGGTCCTCACCCTCCTCGGTACGGAGGTAGAGACCGGCGTCGCCCGCGGCCACCGGAGCGGCCGCCTCCGGAGCCAGCGCCAGCACGGGGCCATCGGGGGAACCCAGCGAAAGCGTGGTCGCGACGGGCACGGAGACGGCGTCGAAGGCCTGGGTTCCCGAGTAGAAGGACGTCCCCTCGGCGGCGCGCACCACCCACGCCGGCCCTTCATGGTCGATCGAGACGTGGTGTTCGGCCACGCGCGGGTCGTCCACGACCAGGTCGCTGTCGGCGCCCCTGCCGATCCGGAACGGCTCGGCCGCCTCGTCCAGCGTGTGGCTCCGACCACCGATGCTCACGGTGAGTCGCGTCAGTTCCATCCCCGTACCCCCTTGGATGCGGGGAAGTTACGGGCACCGGCGTGCGTGCGGCGACGCGCCGGTTCAGCTTTACCCCGACTTGGTGAGCCGAGGCGGGTGCGCTCAGCCGGTCTCGAACGCGCCGCGGTCCTCGCCCGCCAGCTCCAGCGCGAACCACACGGTGGTGCCGATCGCGTCGCGCTCGGAACCCCAGCGGTCGGCCAGGGCCTCGACCAGCAGCAGTCCGCGGCCGTGGACGCGCAGCGGGTCGGGGTCGTCGTCGGGGGCCGCGTCGGGCGCGGTGCCGCCGCTGTCCCGGACCGCGACGGTGAGGGCCGTGTCGAGGGTGGCGCGGAGCTCGCAGCGGGTGCCGGCGTGGACGATCGCGTTGGTGACGAGCTCGGAGAGGCAGAGCTCGGCCGTGGCACTGACGCTCTCGGGTACGTCGGCCCGCGCGAGGAACTCGCGGAGGAACCGGCGCGCGACCCCCGCGGCCCGCGGATCGTCATCGAGGACGATCCGGGCCGCGAGCGTGTCGTCGTCGCCCGGCGTCGCGTCCTCCACGCGGACCTCGCCGCCGACCCGGACCCGGCGTACGGCGTCCGCGGCGCGCTGGGCCGCCGCCTCGAGCAGCCGGCGCTGGGTGTCGTCGAAGGCCCACTCCTCCTCGAGGAAGACCAGCAGTCCGCCGATCGGTGACCCGATCCCCGGCAGCGGGACCGCGGCCAGCGCCACCACCTCGTCGGGCTGGCCGGCCACGAACTCGTCGAAGCGCGGCCCGAGCTGGTGCCGCGTCCCGAGGACCGGCTCGCCGGTGCGGACGGCCATGGTCAGGGGTACGTCGTCGTAGGCGTCGATGAGGCACCAGTCGACGCCGCCGTCGTCGGAACGGTCGCTCGCGGTGAACCGCAGCCGACGGCCCCCGCCCTCGGAGAGCGCGAAGCCCACGCGGTGCACGCCGGGGAGCGCGGCCAGGTCCGTCAGCAGGCTGCTGGCGATCTCGTCGATGCCCGAGGCCACCACCAGGGCGAACCCGAGCCGAGAGAGGTGTCCCAGTGGCGCCCGAGGCTGGGACGGCACGGCCGTCGACGGCGCGTCTGGCACAGACCCAATCTAGGGCAGCGCGCCCTCCCTCGCCCCTCACTTCCGGCACGTCACAATGACGCGGTGGCTGGGCACTCGAGCACGCCGGGCGGCGCACCGCCGAGCGCTCCGCGCCGCGGCGCCCGGCGCGCGGCCAAGCCCAAGCGCTCCTTCCAGCCCCGGCTCCTCCTGCTCGGCCTCGGCGCGCTGGCCGCGCTGGTCGCCTGGGGGGTGCTCGTCTGGCTCGCGATCGACTTCGGCCGGTCCGCCCGCGGCGGCGACTCGGGGCAGTGGGCGTCCCTGGCCGCCGCCTCGGCGGGCGCGGTCGCGTGCCTGTTCCTGTGCCTGTTCCTGGTCACCCTGCTGCTGCGCGGGGTCGGGATCCTCGACCAGCCCGAGAAGAAGGTGCGGAACCCGAAGACGCCCCACCGGCACTGATCAGCGGTCGGCCAGGCGACGGACGAACTTCAGCCCCGACCACGTCTCGTCGACGGCTGCCACCTTGACGTCCACGAAGCCGAGCTCGAGCCCGAGGTCGCGGACCCGGTTCTCGTCGAGGTCGCTGACCGGTCCGGCCGGGTTCCTGGTGGACCGCTGCGCCGCCTTCTTCGGCCAGCAGACCCAGACCATGCCCGCCGTCGTGGTGCGCTCGAACAGCGTCGGCAGCCGCTGCGCGAGCTCGTCGTACGACGTGTGGAAGGTCAGCGTCACATCCACCGTCCTCGGCAGTCGGCTCACCACCTGGGCACCGCCCGCGCCGTGCTCGCCGAGGGCCAGGTCGAGGTCGGCGGGGGCGCGGTCGAGGAAGACGACGTGCTCGTCCTTGATGCCGAGCTTGCGGGCGAGCGGGGTGCCGGAGTAGCCAGCCACGTCGCCCATGCTCGCAGGATCGGCCCGCGAAATGACCGCAGGGGCGGAGCCGCT
The DNA here is from genome assembly GCA_963791175.1 of uncultured Actinomycetota bacterium. Taxonomy (GTDB): domain Bacteria; phylum Actinomycetota; class Actinomycetes; order Propionibacteriales; family Nocardioidaceae; genus Nocardioides. The sequence continues at coordinate 189,611 of CAWBRC010000001.1, read as the reverse complement.
CGGCTCCGCCCCTGTCTTCCCCGGCCCGCCAGCCGGGGTCGAGGCGGCTGACGAAGTCTGTGTGTGGCTACGCGGCGGGCACGACCAACCGCTGGCCGGCCTGGAGCACCGAGCTGTCGAGGGCGTTGAGCCGCTCGATCTGCTCCATCATCGAGCGCACGTCGCCGTCGTCGGCGAGCTCGGAGGCGATCCCCCAGAGAGTGTCGCCGCTGTGCACCTGGACGATCCGGGTGGGCTCGGGGGTGCCGGGCGACTGGGTGGCGACCGAGCCGGCCGCGGTGACGAAGACGCCGATCGCGAAGGCCACGAGCAGGGCCGCCACCACGACCACGACCCGACCTCGCCGGGTCAGCCGCACGGTCGAGCGACGGGGCCGGACGGCCGCGCGGACGGCCGGGCCGGCGGCCGGGCTGAACAGGGTGTCGAGCGTCATCGTGGTCATCGGGACTCCTGGGGAAGGTGGCCTGGTCGGCCTGGGGTCTGCTGCTGGATCAACTGCTGCTGGATCAAGTTGTAGAGGTGGCCACCGACAGTCGCCTGCGGGAGCCGGTTCGATCAGGTGTTCGATCGAACACCTGTGAGGTTAGAGCATGTGTTCGAACGATTTCAAACACCTGTTCGAACGGTGTGTCGCGGCCGGGCCGGCGCGAGGGGCGACACGCGGATTCGAACAGGTGTTTGAACCCGGACCCGTGTCGCGGCTACGGTTCGCCTCATGGCGGTGACAAGCGGCAGGGCTGGCGGCGGGGCGAGCGATGGCAAGGGCGCGACGGTCTCCGAGCTCCCGGACGGCCCGACGGATGCGACGGGGCTGACCACCCGGCAGCAGCGGATCCTCGAGCACCTGCGCGACTTCATGGAGCGCCGCGGCTACCCACCGAGCATGCGCGAGATCGGCGAGGCGGTCGGGCTGACCAGCTCCTCGAGCGTCGCCCACCAGCTCAAGGTCCTGGAGGAGAAGGGGTACGTGCGTCGCGACCCCAACCGCCCGCGCGCCCTCGAGGTCTTCCTGCCCGAGGTGATGGCCGCGCGTCGTGCGGTGTCCTCGGCCGACGAGACCCCGCACGACGAGACCGGCATCGGCGACGCGCTGCCCCGGGCGACCTACGTCCGGATGCTGGGGCGGATCGCGGCCGGTGGTCCGATCCTGGCCGAGGAGAACCTCGAGACGGTCTTCCCGCTCCCGCAGGAGCTGGTCGGTGGCGGCGAGCTGTTCATGCTCGAGGTCAAGGGCGAGTCGATGATCGAGGCCGCCATCTGCGACGGCGACTACGTCGTCATCAAGCAGGCCCAGACGGCCGAGAACGGCGAGATCGTCGCGGCCCTCATCGACGGCGAGGCGACCGTCAAGACCTTCCAGCGCAAGGACGGCCACGTCTGGCTGCTGCCGCACAACCCGGCCTTCGAGCCGATCGACGGCACCCACGCCTCGATCCTCGGCAAGGTCACGGCGGTCCTGCGCAAGCTCTGACCCGCGCGCCGACCGGGTTCTGACCCGGCACCTGGACGCTCCCGGGTGCTGGTTCGGGCCACCCAACCAACGGCGTTCGGGCTTCGTCTCTCACTGTAGGGTCATGCAGACCTCGTCGATTTCCCACAGAGACTCGGAGAACCCATGCCTCACTCGACTCGGGCGCGCCGCCAGCCGGTGCTGTTGCTCGCGGTCGTCCTCGCCAGCGCGGCCGCGCTGGTCGCGACGTCGCTGAGCACGCCGGCCCAGGCCGCCACCACGTCCGCGAGGGCGGGGGTGACCCAGGCCAAGTCCGTCAAGACCGCTCAGCACGACCGCACCTGGCGGGCACACCACGCCCTCCTGCGGGCCCAGAAGGCGTTCTCCAGCGCAACTCCGGCCAGCGAGCGCCCCGACGCCACCATGGCGCTGCGCAAGCTGTGGATGCTCAAGGACTCGCTGGCGCCCGCCGAGCGCGCCGCGGCGGAGAAGCTCGCCCAGCGGCCCGTGAAGCCGGCCGTGATCGGCGACGCCAACATCGCGCTCCACTACGACCCCGCCGAGCTCAACCCGGCGGCGTTCGACGCCAACACCGCGCTCGCGCAGCTGCAGTACGTCGCCGACACCTACGCCAACTCCGGCTACCGGCGCCCCAAGCCCGACAAGGGCCGCGGCGGTGACAACCGCATCGACATCTACCTCGACTCGCTGCCGACCGGTCTCTACGGCTACTGCACCACCGACCAGAACGTGAAGCCGCCCAGGTTCGACGTGTGGGCCTACTGCGTCCTCGACAACGACTACGCCGGCTTCCCCGCGCACACCCCGCTGGAGAACCTGCAGGTGACCGCGGCGCACGAGTACTACCACGCGACCCAGTTCGCCTACGACATCGCCGACGACGGCTGGTTCCTCGAGGCGACCGCGACCTGGGCCGAGGACGAGCTGTTCGACAACGTCAACGACAACGTCCAGTACCTCCGGAAGAGCCCCATCACCCAGCCGGGCCGCTCGATCGACAAGTTCGAGGACAACGGCACCTTCCACTACGGCGTGTGGATCTTCTTCCGGTTCCTGACCGAGCGCTACCCGGGCAAGACCGGCGCGCTGCCGACGCTGCTGCTCCAGATGTGGCAGAACGCCGACAGCTCGAAGGGCGCACGCAAGGACAAGTACTCCGTCCAGGCGATCGACAAGGCGCTCAAGAAGCTGGGCCACACCTCGCTGGCCGAGCAGTTCGCGGACTTCTCCGCCACCACCCGCTTCCCGGCCGCCTTCAGCGAGGGCGTGGCCAACGGCTACCCGGCCAAGAAGCTCGGGGGCGGCGCGGTGCTGGCCGCGGGCAAGAAGAAGAACTTCAAGACCAAGCTCGACCACCTCACCAGCTCGACGTACCAGTTCGTGCCGGGCGGCGGGACCTCCAAGCTCAAGCTGCGGTTCAAGATGGCGCCCAAGTCGCACGGTTCGCGTGCGGTCGTGGTCGTGATCGGCACCAACGGCGCGATCCTGGCCGCCAAGACCGTCAAGGTGAACCGCAAGGGCGTCGCCGGCAAGAAGGTCCTCTTCGACGGCTCCGTCGGCGCGGTCGAGGTCACGCTGGTCAACTCCAGCAGCAAGGTCTTCGACTGCTACCGCCACAACAACAACCCGATCTCCTGCTCGGGCAAGGCGAAGTACGACAACCAGCGGGCGCTGCTCAAGGCGAAGGCTGCCTGACCGCACGCACCCAGCACAGCGACAGACCCCGGTGGGAGACCACCGGGGTCTGTCGCGTCACGCCGACGAGATCAGCCTCAGCGGCACGTGGCCTGCACCGGCACGACCGACTCGCGGCTCTGGTGCGCGTGCCGGAAGGCGTCGGTCACGTGGGCGACGTAGGTCTTGAACGCCCACTGGCCGTCGAGGCGCAGCATCATCTCGTCGTTGTAGAGCAGCCCGCCGCAGGTGGTGTTGCTGGTCCCGGTGAGGACGAGGTACCGCTCCTTGCCGCCGACCTTGGCGTGGATCGCGTAGACCTTGTCGTGGGCCACGATCGTGCGCACGACGTTGTTGTTGATGTCGACCCGCTGGCCGTTGGGGAGCCGGAACGGCGACTGGAGCCAGTTCTCGATGAGGTCGCGAGTGGTGACGATCCGCATCTTGCAGCCCTCGTTCCACAGGCGGCCGATCTGCGCGCGGACGTCGTAGCGCTGGATGACCGCGACCAGGATGTCGACGGTCTTCATCCCCTTGGCGCAGTGCACCTGCTTGAGGGTGTTGACGACCAGGTCGCCGCGGCGCGGGTAGACCATCGCCGGCGGCGGGCCCCGGTAGACCTTCTGCGCGTCCTTCCAGGTCACCCCGCCGACCGTCCAGCTCTGGGCGCGCAGCCGCTGGAAGTACTGCAGCCCGAAGTCGTAGAAGGCGTCGTCGAAGACCCGGGCCAGGCTGTTGACCTGGGAGTACTGGCGGCCCTCGAAGTTGCTCGACGAGGTGATCACCGAGCGCTGGCCGCCGACGTCGGCGAGCAGGAGCTTGAGGTGGTTGACGTCCTGCGACGGCGGGGCCGGCCCGCGGCCGCGCCAGGGCAGGCAGGCGCCCTTGCAGACCACGACGTTGCCCGGGGCGGGGTCGCCGCTCTCGATCTGCGAGATCACCGCACGCCCGGCGGGCTTGGTGGTCATGTCGGCGTCGGCCACGATCTCGACGTGGGCGCCGCGCTTCTGCGCGGCCACGATCGCCTTGGTGGTGGCCGGGATGTCCCAGCGGAACATGGCGATCCGCAGCGAGTCGCCGGCGCCGGCGGCGTTGAAGATCTCGACGAAGCGGCGTACGACGGCCGGGTCGCTGCCGCCCTTGGCCGCGGGTGACGAGAAGCAGACCTCGTAGGCGCCGTCGGCGTTGCAGCCGCTGGTCCGGGTCTTCACCCGGGCCGCGGTGCGCGTGGTCTCGGACGCGCGCGCGGGCGTGGACGCGGGCGTCGAGGCATCGGGCCCGTCGGCGGCGAGCGCCGAGGTGACGGAGCCCCCGCGGTCCGCGGCGCCCGGGTCCTGGGCGCCGTGCGAGGCGCAGGCGGTGGACGCCACCAGGACCACGGCGACGAGTCCGGTCGAGCCCCATCTCGAGGAACGCAGTCGCATGCGGCCCAGCGTCTCATCCGGCCGGGCGACCGGGGCAAACGCCGCTAGCGAGCGTCGGACCGGTCGTTCAGGTCCGGGCTGCCTCCGCCAGCCTGGCCAACGCCTTGCGGACCAGGGCCGGATCGGTGGTGGTCCACATCGGCGGCAGGCTGGCCTTGAGGAAGCTGCCGTAGCGCGCGGTGGCCAGCCGCGGGTCCAGCACCGCCACCACGCCCCGGTCGGTCGTGGTGCGGATCAGGCGGCCGGTCCCCTGGGCCAGCAGCAGCGCGGCGTGGGTGGCGGCGACCTGCATGAAGCCGTTGCCGCCCGCCTGGTCGGCGGCCCGCTGCCGGGCGCTCATCAGCGGGTCGTCGGGGCGCGGGAACGGGATCCGGTCGATCAGCACCAGCTGGCAGGTGTCGCCGGGTACGTCGAGCCCCTGCCAGAGCGAGAGGGTGCCGAACAGCGCGGTGTGCGGGTCGGCGACGAACTGCCGGGCCAGCTCGGGCAGCTGCGCGTCACCCTGGGCGAGCGTGGTGAGGTGGGGCAGCCGCTCGCGCACGGCCTCGGCGGCGGCCTCCGCCGCCCGGCGGCTGGAGAACAGGCCGAGCGCCCGCCCCTCGCACGCGTCGACCAGCTCGGCGATCTCGTCGAGCTGCGCCGCACCCAGCCCGTCGCGCCCCGGCGGGGGCAGGTGGCGGGCGACGTAGAGGATCGCCTGCTGGCCGTAGTCGAACGGGCTCCCGACGTCGAGCCCGCGCCAGGGCAGGACGTCGTCGGTGCGCTCCAGACTCTGCCCATCGTGTTGGGCTATCTCGACGTTCTCGGCCGCCTTGAGCCCGAAGCTCGAGGCCACCGCGCTGAAGTCGCCGCCCAGCCGCAGGGTGGCGCTGGTGAACACGGCCAGCTTGTCGGTGAGCAGCTTGTCGCGCATCGGTCCCCAGACCTGCAGCGGCGCCACGCACAGGTGCGGCGGGCGGGTGCCCGGGCCCGAGCTGACCGCCTCGGTCACCCAGAGCACGTCGCTGTCCGCGTTGGCCGCCATCCGCTCGGCGGTCACGAACACCTCCTGCACCGCGCCCTTGGCCTGCGTGAACCCTGCGTCGGCCTCGCTCCCCTGGTCGGTCTTCGGGTACGCCGAGAGGCAGGCGCGTGCGCTGTCGCGGACCCCGACGAGCGCATCACCGAGCGCGTCGGGCATCCGGTCGATGCGGCCGGCCCCGAGCTCGTCGACGGCGGCGCGCAACGCGTCTCCGGCGTCGGCCAGGTCGTCGGCCTCGGTGCCCTCGACGTGACGCTGGCTGCGCTTGGCGGCGCGGTCGACGTCGGCGGCGAACAGCTCGTCGGTCGCCGCCTGGGTGACCCGGCTGACCACCTCGTGGGCCTCGTCGACGACCACCACGTCGTAGTCGGGGATCATCGGCACGCCCTCGATCGCATCGATGGCGAGCAGCGAGTGGTTGGTGACGATCAGGTGGGAGCGCTGGGCCTTCTCGCGGGCCAGCTCGGCGAAGCACTCCTGGCCGAACGGGCACTTCGCGGCGCCGAGGCACTCGCGGTGGTTGACCGAGACCTGGCGCCACTCGCGGTCGGTGTGCCGCGGCGCGTGGTCACGCTCTCCGCTCCCGCCACCCTCGACCTCCTCCTCGGCCCAGGCCCGCAGCTCGAGCACCTTGGTGGCCATCGAGCCCTGCGGCACCTCGATCAGTGCGCCCTGGTCGTCGGGGACGCCGGCCCGGATGCGGTGCAGGCAGGCGTAGTTGGAGCGCCCCTTGAGCACGGCGTACGACGCGTCGACGCCGGGCAGGTCACCGACCGCCTCGACCAGGCGCGGGAGGTCGCGCTCGACCAGCTGGTGCTGCAGCGCCAGGGTGGCGGTGGCGACGACGACGCGGCTGTCGTGGAGCAGCGCCGGCACGAGGTAGGCGAGCGACTTGCCGGTGCCGGTGCCGGCCTGGGCGAGCAGGTGGGTCCCGCCCGACATCGCGTCGGCCACCGCCTCGGCCATCTGGAGCTGGCCGGCCCGCTCCTGTCCGCCGAGCGCCTCGACGGCGGCCGCGAGCGTCGCGGCGACCGAACCCTGCTCGGTCTCGGTCGCGGCGCTCACCCGGAAACCCTACGGCGCGACGGGGACAGCGTCGTGCCGCCGTCCCCAAGCGCTCTACCCTCCAGTCATGGGCGAGGGCACCACCAGCGTGCAGACACCGGACGGACGCGACCTCGAGGTGCTCACGGGCGGTGATCCGGACGGGTTCCCGCTGCTGTTCCACGGCGGGTCACCGTCCGCCGTGGTGCCGTTCCCGCCGCTGGAGCAGGCGGTGCGCGAGGCCGGGCTGCGCCTGGTCACCTACTCACGGCCCGGCTACGGCGACTCCACCGCGCGGCCCCGACCCGAGCCGCGGATGGTCGACGACGTGGCCGACTCGGTCGTCGTCCTCGACGCGCTCGGCGTCGACCGCTTCGTCACGGCGGGCTGGTCCGGAGGCGGGCCGCGGGCGCTGGGCTGCGCGGCGCTGCTGTCCGGGCGGTGCCTGGCCGCGGCCTCGATCGCCGGCGTCGGGCCGCACGACGGCGAGGGCCTGGACTGGAAGGCGGGCATGGCCCCCGAGAACGTCGCGGAGTACTCCGCGGCCGAGGCCGGTCGCGCGGCGTACGACGCCTACCTGGAGAAGGAGTTCCTCCCGGTGCTGCAAGCCGACGTCGACGACATGGCCGACGCCATGGGCGGGCTGCTGCCACCGGTCGACCGGGCCGTCCTCGACCGGCCGTTCCTGGAGTGGCTGACCGAGACCTTCCACCGGGCCGGCGTCCAGCGCACCGCCGGGGTGCTCGACGACGGCCAGGCGGCCGTCCGGCCGTGGGGCTTCGACGTCGGCACGATCAGCGTGCCGGTGGCGATCTACCAGGGCCGGCAGGACGCGATGGTCCCGTTCGCGCACGGCGAGTGGCTGGCCGCGCACGTGCCCGGCGCCGAGGCGCACCTGACCGACGACGACGGGCACCTCACGCCCGTGACCCGGATCTCCGAGATCCTGGCGGACCTGAAGCGGCTGGCGGGTCTGTGACCTCGCCGGGCCGCACCCACCCGGACTCGTAGGCGAGCACCACGAGCTGGGCGCGGCTCGGGCCACCGAGCTTGGCGATGACCCGGTTCACGTGCGTCTTCACGGTCGCCGCGGACACCACGAGGGCGGCGGCGATCTCGTCGTTCGACAACCCTCGCGCGATCAGCCGCAGCACCTCCAGCTCGCGCTCGGTCAGCGCGGCGAGCTCGGGCGGTACGCCGGCCTGCGGGGCCGGCCGGCGCACGTGCTCCTCGATGAGGCGCCGGGTCAGGGTCGGGGCCAGCAGCGCCTCCCCCGCGGCCACGGTGCGCACGCCCTCGACCAGCCGGTCGGGCGGGGTGGCCTTGAGCAGGAAGCCGGCGGCGCCCGCGCTGAGCGCCTCGTACACGTACCGGTCCACGTCGTAGGTCGTCAGCACCAGGACCCGCGCCTCGCTCCCGCGGGCGACCAGCTCCCGGGTCGCGGCGATGCCGTCGAGCACGGGCATCCGGATGTCCATGAGCACGACGTCGGGCCGGTGCCGCAAGGTCTGCTCCACCGCCTCGCGGCCGTCGCCGGCGGTGGCCACCACGTCGATGCCCCGCCCGGTGAGCAGCAGCTCGAGCCCCGAGCGGACCAGCTCCTGGTCGTCGGCGACCACCACGGTGGTCACGCCGGCTCCTGCACGCCGTCGCGGACCGGGAGCCGGACCTCGAGCACGAACCGACCGCCCTCGTCGGTGGTGGTCATGGTGCCGCCCAGCAGCGCCACCCGCTCGGCCACCCCGACCAGGCCCAGCCCCGAGCCGGCGCCGGAGCCGCCCCCGCTGGCGTTGGCGGCCCGGATCAGCAGCTGGTCGCGGTCGGCCCGGAGCTCCAGCTCGACGGCCCGGTCCGCGGCGTACCGCTCCGCGTTGGTCAGCGCCTCGGCGACCACGCGGTAGGCGGAGACGTCCACCGCCGCCGGCAGGTCGGTGGCGACGGCCTGGCCCGCCAGCTCGACGCGCAGCCCGCCGCGCCGGTGCTCCTCCACCAGCGCCGGTACGTCGGCCAGGCCCGGCACCGGTGCCAGGCCGAGCTCGTCGCTGCTGTCCCGGATCACGTGGAGCAGTCGACCGGTCTCGGCCAGCGCGCGCCGGCCGGTGCCGGCGGCCGCCTCGAGCACGCCGCGCGCCCGTCCCGGCTCCCGGTCGACGAGGTCCTCGGCCACGCTGATCTGCACGACCATCGCGCTCACCGAGTGGGCGATGACGTCGTGCAGCTCGCGGGCGATCCGATCGCGCTCGTCGCGCACCGCCGCCTGCCGGACCAGCTCCTGCTCGCGGCGCAGCAGGTCGTTGTAGTCCGCCAGCCGCCGGGTGACCCGGCCGAAGACGTACGGCGGCACCAGCAGGGCCAGGAGGAACACCGCGTCGGTGATGTTGTGGGCGCGCACGTCGACCGCGACGTAGTCGAAGCTCAGCAGGGCCAGGGTCACCGCGACGCCCGCCAGGCCGGCGTACCCGCGCACCCAGCGGGCCATCGAGTACGACGCCACCGCGAGCATCAGGATCGGCGTGGCCACCTCGTCGACCGCGGGCCCGAGCCACGGCACGCCGGCGCAGCAGACCCCCACGGCGACGCCGCTGGCCACCGGGTGCACGCGACGCGGCACCAGGGCCGCGCAGCCGGCCACCAGGGCGATCCCGGCGCCGAGCCGGCCGTCCATGTCGAGCGCGAGCAGCTCGACCACCACCAGCACGGCCAGGCCGAGCGGCAGCAGGCCGTCGCGCCACCGCAGCGATGTGCCGTCCACGCCCGGAGGCTACGCGTCCGGAGGCGCACCGGCCGTCAACCCTGGGGTGGAGGCCGGACCGTCCCGGAGGGCGACGACCGGAGCCGCCCACCGTTCCTAGGTTCTCCGCACCGGTTGGACCACGACCCGAGGAGACCCAGATGACCACGATGACCAGCACCCCGGTGACCCGGGTGACGGACCGCGACCGCCTCGTCGGGCGGGTCGCCTGGGCGAGCGCCTGGGTGGCCCTGGTGATGGGCCAGCTGCACGCGCTGGCCCGGCACCGCACGGAGGACGGCCGGGGCGACCTCGACCTGGCGCCGACGCGGTTCTGGGCCGAGCCCGCAGGGGACCTCCTGTCGCCGCTGTTCTCGTGGGGCACCCCCGACCTCGTCTACGTGACCTACGGCAAGGTCTGGCTGCCGATCTTCGTCGCGTTCGCCGCCTGCGCGTTCGTGGTGCACCGGCACCGCCGGCCCACCGGGGCAGAGCGCTGGTTCTGGCGGGTCACGCTGTTCGCCTACGTCGGCGCCTGCGTGTCGGTGGCGGCGGAGTACTGGCTGCAGTGGGGCAGCGAGACCAGCGACCTGCTCGACGTCGTCTTCCTCGTGACGCTGCCCTTCGTGCTGCTGACCGTGCTCTCGAGCACGGCCCTCGGCATCGTGCTGCTGGTCAAGCGCGCGCAGCCGCGGCTGCCGGGGATCCTGCTGGCGCTCGTGCTGCCCGGGCTGGTGCTCATCCCGATGGTGACCTCGCTGGGCAACATCACGCTGCCCGTCGCGTTCGCGTTCGGCGTGCTCGGTCGGCGGCTGGGCCGCGGCGACGAGCCGTTCGTCAGCTGAGGACCGCGGCGATCCGGTCGGCCACGGCGTCACCGAAGGCGCGGTGGCCGGCCGGCGTGAGGTGCAGGCGGTCGTCGAGGTAGGGCAGGTCGAGGTCGGCGGTCGAGACGTAGGCCACGCCGTACGACGTGCTCAGGAAGCGCAGCAGCCGGTCGATCCGCGGCACCGCGCGGGCCCGCGCGGGAGCCGGCGCGGGGCCGACCACGACGACGCGGTACGCCGACGCCGCCCGGACCACGCGCGCGAAGCCGGCCTTGATCTCGGCCCGGCTGCGGTCGTAGTCGTTGAGTCCGCCCTCGATGACCACGAGGTCGGCGCCGCCGCGGAGCGCCGCCGGCGCCCGGTCGGCGAACGAGACCCGGCCGCACGGCGAGGCCTTGGAGCTGAAGCCGGAGCCGGAGAAGCCGGCCACGTGCACCCGGCCCGGGAGCCGCGACGGCCACGACTGCACCGGCCGGTCCAGCCCGAGCCCGGCCGACCACGAGTCGCCGATCACCACGACCCGCTCGCCCGAGCCCGTGACGTGCCCCGCCCGCGCCTTCGAGGCGGCCGCGAACTGCTGGCACTTCGAGAGGTTCGCGTTGGCGCGCGTGGCCAGGACGCCCGAGGCGACCAGGGCGGCCACGAGCGCCAGCACCGCCGTGATCACGACACGGCGGCGCGGAAGGAGGACCCGAGAGAGCACGAGCGCAAGTGTGCGGTCCGCGCGCCCCCGAACCCATGGTCCGACCGGGTCATTCAGGGACCATTCCGGGTGCCCCCCGGAGGCCCTGGATGACTAGTGAGGGGGAACCCTCAGACGGCGTACGACGCGAGCTCGCCCGCGAGGTCCTCGTTGGCCCGCCCGGCCACGATCGTGCCGTCGGCGGTGTGCTCCATCGAGTCGATCTCGCCGTGCTGGTGGAGCCGGTTGATCAGGTCGCCGCGCTCGTAGGGCAGCAGCGCCTTGAACTCCACGCCGGGCCGCGGCAGCTCGCCCTCGACCATCGCCAGCGCCGCGGCGATCCCCTCGCCGGTCCTGGCGCTGACGACCACCGAGTGCGGCTCCTCGCGCTGCAGCCGGGCCAGCACCAGCGGATCGGCGGCGTCGGCCTTGTTGATCACGATGATCTCGGGGATGCCGGTGGCGCCGATCTCGGCGAACACCTCGCGCACGGCGGAGATCTGGCCCTCGGGGTCGGCGTGCGAGCCGTCGACCACGTGCAGGATCAGGTCTGCCTCGGCGACCTCCTCCAGGGTCGAGCGGAACGCCTCGACCAGCTGGTGCGGCAGGTGCCGCACGAAGCCGACGGTGTCGCTCATCGTGTAGACCCGGCCGTCGGAGGTCGTCGTACGACGCGTGGTCGGGTCGAGCGTCGCGAACAGGGAGTCCTCGACGAGCACCCCGGCGTTGGTGAGCCGGTTGAGGAGGGAGGACTTGCCGGCGTTGGTGTAGCCCGCGATCGCGACGCCGGGGATCTTGTGGCGCTGCCGGTCCTGCCGCTTGGTGTCGCGGGTGCCCTTCATCTCCTTGAGCTCGCGGCGGAGCTTGGCGATCTTGGTGTTGATCCGGCGGCGGTCGGTCTCGATCTTGGTCTCGCCTGGTCCGCGGCCGCCGATGCCCGCACCGCCGGCGACCCGGCCACCCACCTGGCGGGACAGGTTGCCGCCCCAGCCGCGCAGCCGCTGCTTCATGTAGTTCAGCTGGGCCAGCTCGACCTGGGCCTGGCCCTCCTTCGACTTCGCGTGCTGGGCGAAGATGTCGAGGATCAGCGCGGTCCGGTCGACCACCTTGACCTTGAGCCGGTCCTCGAGGTTGCGCAGCTGGCTGGGCGCGAGCTCGCCGTCGCAGATCACCGTGTCGGCGCCGGTCGCGCGGACGATCTCGCCGATCGCCTCGACCTTGCCGCGGCCGACGTACGTCGCGGGGTCGGGCGACTGGCGGCGCTGGTAGATCGCCTCCAGCACCTCGGAGCCCGCCGTCTCGGCCAGCAGGGCCAGCTCGGCCATGGAGTTCTCGGCGTCCTCGACCGAGCCCTCGGTCCAGACACCGACGAGGACCACCCGCTCGAGGCGCAGCTGGCGGTACTCGACCTCGGTGATGTCCTCGAGCTCGGTGGACAGGCCGGCGACCCGGCGCAGCGCGTGCCGCTCGGCGAGCTCCATCGCGCCCACGGTGGGCTCGTCCTCGGGGTCGGGGTCGTCCTCCCAGCCCGCGGTCTCCTCGAGCTCGTCGCCGAGATCGAAGTCCTCCAGCTCGATGGTGGAGTCGGCCGGGGCGAGGTCGTCGGCGTCAGGGGTGAGGTCATGTGCGTTCGTCATACGCAGACCAGCGTACGGTCGGGCCCCATGAGGCGCATCCGCGTTTCCCCGGACGGGCACGAGATCAGGGGGCTCGTGGCCGATCTGCCCTCGGGCCGGTTCGTGCTGGGGCTGAGCGGCGCACCCGGCGCCGGCAAGTCCACCCTCGCCGCCGCGCTGGCGTCGGCGTACGGCGTCCCGGTGGTGCCGATGGACGGTTTCCACCGGCCCAACGCCGACCTGGTGCGGATGGGGCGCCTCGACGCCAAGGGCGCGCCCGACACCTTCGACGCGGAGGCGTACGCCGCGCTGCTGCGCCGGCTCCAGTGCGGCGGTGACGTGCGGGCGCCCGCGTTCGACCACCGGCTGCCCGACCCGCTGCCGGACGCGATCGAGGTGCCGTGCGCCGCCGGTCTCGTGGTGACCGAGGGCAACTACCTGCTGCTCGACGAGGGCCGCTGGCACTGCGTGCAGCGCGAGTGCGACGAGGTCTGGCACCTGGTCACCGACGAGGAGGTCCGCACCGAGCGGCTGGTCCGGCGCCACGACGACTCGGGCAAGGACCCGGCCTTCGCCCGGGAGTGGGTGGCGCGGGTCGACCAGCCGAACGCCGACCGGGTCGAGGCCGCCGCGCACCGGGCCGACCTGGTGCTCGACCTCACCGCGTGGTCAGGGCGGCTCGAGCCCGACCCTGGGTGAGCGAGCGACCGGCCCCGCAGTGTCTGCGGGGCCGCACACTGTGCGTGGGCGCATTTCTTGCGCATCCGCAGTTTCTGCGGCACACTGGAGTCATGGCACCAGACCCGAAGTCGCTCGACGAGATCCGCGCAGCCCTGGCGGAGGCCGCCGACAAGGAGGCCGGAGAGGCGCTCCCGCACCTGCGGGAGGCCGCCGACCGGCTCACCTCGCTCATCGACGAGTCGATGGCCGAGGCGCTGCTGCAGGGGAAGGTGTCGCTGCGCGCGGCCGGCGCGGCCGCCGGCCTCACCGAGAACGCCGTACCACCCCGGCTCGCCCGGACCCAGACCCTCGGCGCCTACGCCAACGAGGACGGTCGGGTGACGGCCGCCGGCGTGGAGCGCGCGAAGTACGACCACGAGTCCGGCACGCCGAAGCCGGCGCCGGCTCCCGCGGCAGCACCGATGCGCTTCAAACCAAGGAGGACCCGATGACCCACAGTGCCCAGCTCAGGGGAGACCTGACCCACCTCTACTTCCTGCTCGACCGCTCCGGGTCGATGCAGTCGATCAAGTCCGACATCGAGGGCGGCTTCGCGGCGTTCGTCGAGGAGCAGCGCGCCGGCGTGGGTGACTGCCGCGCGACGCTCGCGCAGTTCGACGACGTCTACGAGCTCGTCTACGCCGACCGGCCGATCGCCGACGTGCCCCCGCTGGACCTGCAGCCCCGCAACATGACGGCCCTCCACGACGCGATGGGCCGGCTCGTCACCGACGCCGGCCAGACCCTGGCCGCGCTGCCCGAGGACCAGCGGCCCGGCACCGTGATCGTCGCGATCATGACCGACGGGCTGGAGAACGCCAGCCGGGAGTGGACCGGCGTCGCGATCAAGGCGCTGGTCGAGCAGCAGAGCCGGCAGTACGGCTGGCAGTTCCTCTACATGGGCGCCGACCAGGACGCCGTCGAGGTCGGCGAGTCGCTGGGCATCGCCCGCGACCACGCGGTGACGTTCGGCCGCGGCAAGAGCCGGGAGGCCATCGGCGCGGCGGGGGCCAAGATCAGCAGGCTGCGCGCGGCCCGGATGGTCTCGCCCGCGGCCCCGATGGAGGCGTTCACCGCCGAGGAGCGGGCCTCGCTGGCGGACTGAACGTGAGTGTCACTTGGGGGGCATCCGGATGCCGCCGTCGACCCGGACGACCTCGCCGTTCATGTAGGAGTTGGTCAGGCACTCCACGACCATGGAGGCGAGCTCGTCGGGGACGCCGAGCCGCTTGGGGAACAGCACGCTCTCGCCCAGCTTGGCCTTGAACGCCTCGGAGTCCGGGCCCTGGCCGTAGATCGGGGTGTCGATGAGGCCGGGGGCGACGGTGTTGAGGCGGATGCCGGAGGCGGACAGGTCTCGGGCCACGGGCAGGGTCATGCCGACCACGCCGCCCTTGGAGGCGCTGTAGGAGGCCTGGCCGATCTGCCCGTCGAAGGCGGCCACGCTGGCGAGGTTGACGATCGCGCCGCGCTGGCCGTCCTCGTCGGGCTCGTTGCGGCTCATCACGGTCGCGGCCTGGCGGACCATGTCGAAGGTGCCGATCAGGTTGATCTCGATGACCTTCTTGAACGCGTCGAGGTCGTGGGCGGAGTCGATGAGCCCGTCGCGGCCGATGGTGCGCTGGGCCCAGCCGATGCCGGCGGAGTTGACCACCGCGCGCAGCGGGGCGATCTCGGCGGCGGCGTTGACCGCGGCGGTGATCTGCTCGGTGTTCGTGACGTCGACCTGGGCGAAGACACCCTTGATCTCGGCGGCCAGCGCCTCGCCCTTGTCGGCCTGCAGATCGGCGACCACGACCGTGGCGCCCTTCGCGGCGAGCTGACGGGCGCAGGCGGCGCCGATGCCCGAGGCGGCGCCGGTGACGATGGCGGTCGATCCACTGATGTCCATGGCTCCGGAGCATAGGGTGCGCTCCGGTGGGTGATCAGAGGTCGGTCTGTCCCGACGCCACGATGACCGCCGGACCGGTGAGCAGCACCCGGTCGTCCGCGGTCCACGTGACCGTGAGGGTGCCTCCGGGGACGTCGACCCGGTAGGCCACGTCGGCTCCAGCGGGCCGGTCCCCGGCCGCCTCGGCGGCGGCGACCATCGCGGCACACGCCCCGGTGCCGCACGAACGGGTCTCCCCCGAGCCGCGCTCGTGGACGCGCATCGCGACGTGCCGGTCGCCGCGGCGTACGACGAACTCGACGTTGACCCCGTGCGGGTAGACGGCCGGGTCGTGGGTGGGCGGCTCCAGCAGCGGGCCGGGCTCCTCGAGGGTCGAGACGAACGCCACGGCGTGGGGGTTGCCGGTGTCGACGTGCCGGGCCGCCCAGGTGATGCCGCCGGCACCGACCGTGGTGCGGCCGAGCAGCCGCGGGGTGCCCATGTCGGCGGTGATGAGGTCGCGGTCGACGGTGAGGACCTTGACCCCGTCGCGGGTGTCGACCGCGATCGGGGCGGAGCCGTCGGCCAGCCCGTGGTCGACGAGGTAGCGGACGAAGACGCGGATGCCGTTGCCGCACATCTCGGACAGGGAGCCGTCGGCGTTGCGGTAGTCCATGAACCACGCGGCGGCGCCGCCGTCCGCGCGCACGACACGGAGCACGCCGTCGCCACCGATGCCCGCCCGACGGTCGCAGAGCGCGCGGACCCGCGCGGCCATCTCCTCGTCGCCGAGGTCGCCGTGCACCGTGCCGTCGAGGTCCGGCAGGAGGACGAAGTCGTTCTCCGTGCCGTGCCCCTTGAGGAAGTCGTAGGGCATCAGCCGTAGAGGCCCTGGGCGTAGTTGTCGGGCTTGTAGTAGTCGTCGAGCTGCTCGATGGTCATGCCGCTCGGCTCGACCTCCTTGGCGATCACGGCTCGCCGCGGGACCTTGGCCTCCGGGTCCCAGGTCTCCGGCTTCCAGAGCCCGGACCGCAGGAACGCCTTCGCGCAGTGGAAGAAGATCTCCTCGATGTCGACGACCAGCGCCAGGATCGGGCGGTGCCCCTTGACGACCAGGTCGTCGAAGAACGGCGCGTCGCTGACCAGGCGGGCCCGGCCGTTGATGCGCAGCGTGTCGCCGCGCCCGGGGATGAGGAAGTTGATGCCGACGTGCGGGTTGGCCAGGACGTTCTTGTAGCCGTCGACCCGCTTGTTTCCGGGTCGCTCGGCGATCGCGATCGTCGTGTCGTCGACGACGTGCACGAGCTGCCCCGCCGGGTCACCCTTCGGCGAGGCGTCGCACCGGCCGTCGGTGTCGGAGGTGGCGATCACGCAGAACGGCGTCGACGCGAGCCAGTCGCGGTCGACCGGCAGCAGCGCGGCGCGGCCCTTGTTGGCGGCGCGCTCGTGGGGCGTGCCGACCAGGGCCACGAGCTGCTCGATCGTGTCGATCGTGACTGTCCGTCGAGGGCGGGGGTCTGCAGCGGCTCCGTTGCGGTCACCCCCACAGCGTAGGGGTGACCGCCCACCCTATTTCGGGTCGACCACGGTCGCCGCGCCTCCGCCGCGACGGGTCGGCTCGGCCACGGCGGTGAGCAGCCGGCGCCTGCCGAACTCGATCGCGGTGGCCGCGCCGATCTCGGCGGCGGACGTGCCCGGCGCCCCGACCGGCGTGAAGGTGTGCCCGAGGGCGGTCAGCGCGGCGCCGTACAGGTCGATCCACGCCTGCTCCGCACTGACCGGCGTCTTGTTGGACGGTGCGACCCGCGGGGCCGCGAGCGCCTTCGGCAGCGTCATGCCCAGGTCGAGCCGGTTGACCAGGATCTGGAGCACCGTGGTGATGATCGTCGACCCGCCCGGCGAGCCGAGCGCCAGCACCGGGCGGCCCTTCTTGAGCACGATCGTGGGCGACATGGAGCTGCGCGGCCGCTTCTCCGGCTCGATCCGGTTGGGGTCGGCCGGGTCGTAGACCGCGCTGAAGTCGGTGAGCTCGTTGTTGAGGATGAAGCCCCGCCCGGGCACGACCATCCCGGAACCGCCGGTCTGCTCGATGGTGAGCGTGTACTCGACGACGTTGCCGTCCTGGTCGGCCACGGTGAGGTTGGTCGTGTTGACGCCCTCGGTGTCCGGCGCGGCCTCGCTCCTGCTGGTCGGGGTCGCGCAGCTGCCGTCGGCGGCCTGCACGTTGCCGGCGGCGACGGGCGGCGTGAACGCGTGCGCCGGGTCGATCTGGCAGGCCCGCTCGGCGGCGTACTGGTCGGAGAGCAGGGTCCCGAGCGGCACGTCGGGTACGTCGCCGACGTACTTGCGCGCGGTCGGCGAAGGCGAGGTGGGACGCCTCGATCACGAGGTGCTGGACCTGCACCGGCGTGAGCGACGTGAGGTCGTAGCGCTCGAGGATGTTCAGCGCCTCGCCGACCGTGGAGCCGCCGCTGGACGACGGCGCCATGCCGTAGACGTCGTGGCCGCGGTAGGTGACCTTGGTCGGCTTCTGCAGGAGCGCGCGGTAGCGGGCCAGGTCGGACGGGCGCATGGATCCCGGCGGGCACCGGGAGGTCGGTGCGGCCGCTGACCGGGGGCTTGCGGACCGTCTTGCGCGATCTGCTTGCCCAGGGCCCCGTCGTAGAACCAGCCGGTGCCACGCGCGCCGAGCCGCTCGTAGGTGTCGGCGAGGTCGGGGTTGCGCTGCAGGCTGCCGACCCTGGGGGCCTGGCCGTGCCGCAGGTAGAGCTTCCGGGTCGAGGTGAAGGTGTCGAACCGCTCGGCGTTCTCCTCGGTCTGGAGGTGGAAGGTCCTGTCGACCCGGAAGCCGCGGCGCGCGAGGTCCGCCGCCGGCTGCAGGGCCTCGCCCAGCGGCACCGTGCCCCAGCGGTCGAGCGCGCGCTCCCAGGTGGCGAGGGTGCCGGGCACGCCGACCGAGACGCCGCTGGTGACCAGCTCGGGCGTGAAGTTGTACGGCTTGCCGGTGGCCGGGTCGATGAACGCGTCGTGCTGCATCCGCGCCGGTGCGGTCTCGCGGCCGTCGATGGTGCGGACCTTCTTGCTCGTGGCGTCGTAGTAGACGAAGTAGCCGCCCCCGCCGATCCCGGCGCTGTAGGGCTCGGTGACACCGAGCGCCGCGGCGGTGGCGACGGCCGCGTCGACCGCGTTGCCGCCGTGCTGGAGGACCTTGAGCCCGATCCGCGAGGCGTACGGGTCGACCGAGGTGACCGCGCCGCCGCGGCCCGTCGCGGTGGCGTGGCGCGGGGGCTCCTTGGCCTGGTGGACGGTCCCGCGTTCAGGCGGCGTCGAGGCGTGTGCCGCGGGGCCCTGGAGCGTGGCGACGGCGAGGGCAGCGGTGGTCAGGGCGACGAGGGGACCCGAGAACATGCCGACCGGAGTACCCGGTCGGTCCAGGTCTCACGCGCTCGGCGGCCAGCTGCCCGGCCCCACCACGTCGTACCGCGCCGCGATGAAGGCCTTGTTCTGGTGCAGCTCCACCAGCCGGAAGTCGAACCGGCGCGGGAACAGCGGGCGCCCCGACCCCACCGTGACCGGCGCGATGTAGCAGATCACCTGGTCCAGCTTCCCGGCCTCGGCGAACTGCGCGGCGAGGTCCCCGCCTCCGACGACCCACAGGTCCTGGCCGCCGGCGGCGGCCACCATCTCGTCGTGCACGGCCGCGACGTCACCCTGCGCGAACCGGATGTCGGCACCCTCGATGGCCTCGAGCCGTCGGTGGGTGACCACCCAGGTCGGCATGGCGTAGGGCCAGGGCTCCGACGTCCGCGCGAGGTGGTCGCGGACCCACTCGTAGGTCGTCGCCCCCATCACGATCGCGCCGATGTCCCGGATGAAGGTGTCGTAGTTGAGCGGCCCCTGCTCGTCCTGGTCCTGGACGAAGAGCCAGTCCAGCGAGTCGTGCTCGTCGGCGAGGAAGCCGTCGAGGGTCATCGAGGTGTAGTACGTCGTCCTGGTCACGCGACGCCCTCCGGCTCGCCGTGCCGGGCCCGCAACCAGTTGATCGGGTCGCCGCTGTCGATCTCCTGACCGCAGCCGCGGAGCAGCTGGCGGGCGAGCTGGCGCCGGTGGGTCGAGAACGTGAGCACGTGGGCGACCACGCTGCTCAGCACGAAGCTCTCCGGCGGGTCGCACAGTGCGTCGATCAGCCGGTCGTCCCAGGCCCCGCGGCGGTCGATGTCGCGGACCGCGGCCAGCCACCGGGCCGCGGCGTCGTCGTGGCGGTCGAGCAGGGTGCCGACGTCGTCGGCGCGGTCGGGCGGGAAGTCGGTGCCGTCGATGGCCGCGAGCCAGACCTCCTTGGTGAACACCAGGTGCGTGAGCACCTGGGCGACCGACTCGTCCGGGCCGTCGAAGCCGAGCACCGTGTTGCCGGGCAGCTGCGGACGGCGGTAGTCGTCGTCGGACAGCTGCTTGGCCGCCTCGAGCAGGGCCCGGGTGTCGTCGAGGTCGTGGGCGAGCAGCTGTTCGGTCAGCGGGTTCATGGACTGCTCCTGGGCGTGCACCCACAGGGAGGTGGGCGGGTGGAAGTGGATGCCGTTGGGTGCCGGCAGCCAGTGGCTGCCCGTGTCGTGCGCGGCGGCGCTCGGGGCGTGGCCGTAGGCCCGGGCGAAGGCCCGGCTGAACCCCTCGACCGACTCGTACCCGGCCGCGAACGCGGTGTCGGTGACCGTGGCACCCCCGCGCAGCTGCCACGCGGCGCGCTCCAGCATCACCCGGCGGCGCATCGCGACCGGCGGCTCACCGGCGTCCCGCGAGAGCAGCCGGCTGAAGTGGTACGGCGAGGAGTGCGCGCCACCCGCCATGTCGTCGAGGCTGCGGTGGTCCTCGTCGAGGACCGCGTCGAGCAGCTCGCGGAGCCGGTCGCGGCCGGCGTACCCCTCGCTCATGGACCCAGTCTCACCCGGGCCGCGGCCTGCTGGCCCGACCGTTCTTGCTCAGAGCTCCGCGACGGCTGCGAGCGCCTTCTCGACCAGCTGCGGGTCGTCGTACCGCAGCCAGACGATGCGCGGGTCCTTGCGGAACCACGAGTCCTGCCGGCGGGCGAAGCGGCGGGTGGCCTGCGCGGTCCGCTCCTTGGCCTCGGCCTCGGTGAGCTCGCCGCGGAGGTGGGCGACCACCTCGCGGTAGCCGATCGCCCGCGGCGCGGTGCGGCCCTCGGCCAGGCCGTGGTCGAGGAGGTGGCGCACCTCCTCGACGAAGCCGCCGGAGAACATCGAGTCGACCCGGTCGGCGATCCGGCGGTCGAGCGCCTCGCGGTCGATGTCGACGCCGATCTGGACGGTGCGCGGGTCGGCGTACTCGAGGGACGGGAGGCTCGCGCTGAACGGGCGGCCGGTCAGCTCCACCACCTCGAGCGCCCGGACGATGCGGCGGCCGTTCTCGGGGAGGATCTGCGCCGCGGCGTCGGGGTCGCGCTCGGCGAGGACGCGGTGCAGCGCCTCCGGACCCTGGTCGGCGAGCTGCTGCTCCCACCTCGCCCGGACGGCTTCGTCGGTGCCGGGGAACTCGAAGCGGTCGAGGATCGCGCGCGTGTAGAGCGCCGAGCCGCCGACCAGCACGGGCGTCGTCCCCTGGCCGCGCAGCCGCCCGATGACGTCGCGGGCCCACCGCTGGAACTCCGCCACGGTGGCCGGCTCACGGACCGTCAGGGTGTCGAGCAGGTGGTGCCGGATGCCGCGGCGCTCGGAGGCCGGCAGCTTGGCGGTCCCGATGTCCATGCCCCGGTAGACCTGCATGGCGTCGGTGTTGACCACCTCACCCCCGACGCGCTCGGCCAGGTCGAGCGAGAGGCCGGTCTTGCCCGAGGCGGTGGCGCCGACGACGGCCACGACGGGGACCGTGGTCGAGGGGGGAGCCATGTGGCTAGTGTGGCGGTGCTGCGGGGTCACTCGGGCGCCGCACGACCTCAGGAGCGGACATGGGCTTCCTCGACGACGCGAAGGACAAGCTCGGTGACGCGGTCGACGACCACGGCGACAAGATCGGGGCCGGCATCGACCAGGCCGCCGACTTCGCCGAGGACAAGACCGGCGGCAAGTTCGACGACAAGATCGACACCGGGGCCGACAAGCTCAAGGACGGCCTCGACTCGCTCGACGGCAAGGACGACGACATCAGGTGACCTCGATGGACGTACCGCAGCCGCCCTGCGGGTCGTTGCGGCAGGACCAGCCGTCCCAGTGACCCTCGAGCGCTTCGTCGTCGTCCCCGCGGCGTACGTGTTCCTGCTGCGCGACGGCGTCGGCGGGCCGGAGGTGCTGCTGCAGCTGCGCCAGGGCACGGGCTACATGGACGACCACTGGGCGGCGGCCGCGGCCGGGCACGTCGAGAAGGGCGAGACGGCCTACGACGCCGCCCGCCGCGAGGCGCGCGAGGAGATCGACGTCGGCGACCTCGACCTGACGTTCGTGACCGCGATGCAGCGGACGCGCGGCGGGGAGCCGATCGACGAGCGGATCGACTTCTTCTTCACTGCGACGTCGTGGTCCGGCACGCCCCGGATCGTCGAGCCCGCCAAGTGTGCGGACCTGGCGTGGTTCCCGCTGACCGGGTTACCGGAACCCGTGGTGCCGCACGAGCTGCAGGTGCTGCAAGGCATCACCGCCGGAGACGTCGCGTCGTACACGACCTTCGGTTTTCTGAGAGCCGAACACGGGAGAGATCGATGAGTGACGAGCAACCGACGCAGACCGGCGACCTGGGCGAGCAGCCCGAGCCGAGGATCGAGCCGGGTGAGCCGAACCCCGGTGGCGCGGACGCGCTGCCGGAGGACTCCGACAGCGTCCCGGCCGACCTCGGGCCGGACACCAACCCCGCCCTCGAGGAGTCGCCGGACCCCCTGAAGCGGGTGCTGGAGGAGGGTGAGGAGACCGACACCCAGGCGACCGAGTCCTCCGACGGCGAGACCGACGACGGCGAGCCGGAGCACGAGTCCCCCGCCTGACTCCGGGTACCGCTCAGCCATGAGCGGTCACGAGCAGGACACCGACATCCGGGACTCGACGCCGAACTCCACCGGGCCCGAGCGTGCCGCCGGCGGGATGGGCGTCAGCAGCGAACGCGTCGGCCACGCCGGCCCCGGCCAGGAGGCCACCGACGGGGTGCGCGACACCTCGGCGGCGCCCCTGGGGGACGACGTGCCGCCCGAGCAGCGGCCGGGCGCCGAGGAGCCCCAGCCCGAGGGCGTCGCCCCCGCGGCCGGCTACCCCAGCCTCGACCCGCGTTCGGCGGACAAGCCCTACAAGGACGCCGAGCAGTAGTCAGACGGGCAGATCGCCCACCTGTGCACCCTGCTCAGGCGGCGCGGCAGCCGACACAGGCTCGATCTGCCCGTTCGGCTACGGCGGCCACGAGGATCGAGCGCACCCACGCCTGGTCGAACATCACGTCCTCCCAGGCGAACCGCAGCACGAGCCACCCTCGGACCGCGAACGCGTCGTAGCGCCGTGCGTCACGCCGGAGCGCCGCCCGGCCGCCATGCCACTCGAACGAGTCAGCCTCGAGCGCGATGCGCAGGCGCTCGTCGACGAGGTCCGGGCGGCCGAGGAAACCCGGGTCGTAGACGCTCACCTGCGGGCGCACCGTGAGGCCGTGCACGTCGACGGCGATCGCGCGGAGCCCGGACTCGAACGGGTTGGCCGCGTCGGGACTGGCGAGATCGGCCACGCGACGCATCTGGGCTGACCCCGGTCCGCTCGCGCCGGCGACCAGACCGCGCAGGAGCCGTGGGGAGAAGCCTGACCGTAGGGCCGAGTCCGCGACGGCCAGCGCTTCGTCGAACGGGAGGGTGCGCAGGCAGTCCGTGAGCGTCCTCGGCCGGGTGGTCACACCGTCGTCGACCTCGGAGCGGTGGAGGTCAGCCCAGTGGATGCTCGACGAGCCCCGCTGCGGCAGGGCCACGTTGCGGTTGCGGGGCACGGTGACCTCCGGCACCTCTGGCGGCCGCAACAGCTCCCAGCCCCACAGCTGCGCGGCAGACCGTCGGCAGACCGCTCCGGTCAGCCGGTGGGCCTCACGGCGTGCAGCGTCGACCTCGGCCAGGGCGTATCGACCGCGCGCGACCGCAATGATGTCGCCCACCTCGAGCGCGAGATCGACGCTCCTGCGGTCCGTCACCCCGATCAGGGCGGCACGCGTCGCGACACCGCCCAGGCGCTGGAGCGACTCGACCACGGACACGCGCTCGAGCGTGCCGCGGTGTCAGCCGCAGTGCGAACCGTTCTCCACAGGCAACAGGGCCGGTACGCCGACGGCGGGCATGCCGAGCCCGACGGCGGCGGGGGTGGGGGCCGCGGTGCGGGCCGCCCAGGCGTCGCCGGAGCGGGTGCGCCGGACGGTGGTCTCGCCGTCGGCCACGAGGTGGTGCGGGGCGGCATAGGTGACCTGGACGGTGGCGACGTCGCCGGGGCGGACCTCACCGGTGGATCCGGGCGAGGCGCCTGGAAGTGCACCAGGCGGTTGTCGCGGGCCCGGCCGGAGAGTCGGTGGGTGGCGGCGTCCTTGCGGCCCTCGCCCTCGGCGACCATGACGTCGAGGGTCCGGCCGACCTGGCGCTTGTTCTCGTCCCAGGCGACCTGGTCGGCGACGGCGACGAGGCGCTGGTAGCGGTCCTTCACGACCGCCGGGTCGATCTGGTCGGGGAGCGTGGCGGCCGGGGTGCCGGGGCGCTTGGAGTACTGGAAGGTGAAGGCGCCGCTGAACCGGGCCCGCTCGACGACCTCGAGGGTCTGCCGGAAGTCCTCCTCGGTCTCCCCCGGGAAGCCGACGATGATGTCGGTGGTGATCGCCGCGTCGGGGATCGCGGCGCGGACCCGGTCGATGATGCCGAGGAACCGCTCCTGGCGGTACGAGCGCCGCATGGCCCGCAGCACCCGGTCGGAGCCGGACTGCAGCGGCATGTGCAGGCTCGGCATCACGTTGTGCGTCTCGGCCATGGCCTCGATGACGTCGTCGGTGAACTCGGCCGGGTGCGGGCTGGTGAACCGCACCCGCTCCAGCCCCTCGATGTCGCCGCAGGCGCGCAGCAGCCGGGAGAAGGCCTGGCGGTCGCCGAACTCGACGCCGTAGGCGTTGACGTTCTGGCCGAGCAGCGTGACCTCGCTGACCCCCTCGGCCACCAGCGCCTCGATCTCGCTGAGGATCTCGCCGGGGCGGCGGTCCTTCTCCTTGCCGCGCAGGCTCGGGACGATGCAGAACGTGCAGGTGTTGTTGCAGCCGACGCTGACCGACACCCACGCGGCGTACGCCGACTCGCGCTTGGTCGGGAGCGTGCTCGGGAAGACCTCGAGCGACTCGAGGATCTCGACCTGGGCCTCGTGCTGGGCGCGGGCCCGGTCGAGCAGCGCCGGCAGGCTGCCGATGTTGTGGGTGCCGAAGACGACGTCGACCCACGGCGCCTTCTGGGTGATCGTGGCGCGGTCCTTCTGGGCCAGGCAGCCGCCGACCGCGATCTGCATGCCGGGCCGCTGGGCCTTCTTCGGGGCCAGGTGGCCGAGGTTGCCGTAGAGCTTGTTGTCGGCGTTCTCGCGCACCGCGCAGGTGTTGAAGACCACGACGTCCGCGTCCTCGCCCACGGGTGCGGCGACGTACCCCGCCTCCTCGAGCAGGCCGCTCAGCCGCTCGGAGTCGTGGACGTTCATCTGGCACCCGTAGGTGCGGACCTCGTAGGTACGCATGACGATCGTCAAGAGTAGGTCGTCAGGCAGCGCTGGCGCTCATCCGCACCTAGGCTCGGCCCGTGGCTTCTCGCTGGTCGCTCGGCTCGACCGACTCGATCCTGTCCCTGTGGTCGGACCGCTCGGTGCTCTCGATCGGGTCCGTCGGCTCGTGCGCGTCGATCGGCTCGGTGGGGTCGTTCGCCTCGCTGTTCTCGATCGGGTCGTCGATGAGCATGGGCTCGCTGCTGTCCCACCAGAGCAACGGCTCGGTGCTCTCCCACCAGTCCGACGCGTCCCTGCTGAGCAGCCAGAGCAAGGCCTCGGTCCGGAGCCGGCGGTCCTGGCGAGCCGTGCACGGCCACGAGACCTCGGGCGAGCTCCCGGACCTGCGGCGCGTGGCCACACCGGGGATCGCGCTGCTGTCCGCGACCGCGGTCGCGGGCCACCTGTGGTTCTGGGGTCGGCGCCGTCGGCGGGCCTAGGCTCGAACCGTGCCCACCCGCGGCGTACCGCAGGACCTCGACGACGAGTCGCTGCGCCGGATCGCGCGCTCGTTCTACGTCGTGCGGATGGCGCGCTACGCGCTGCTGCTGGTCGCGGCGCTCGTGGTCGCCGGGCTGAGCGCCGCCTCGGACGCGCCGGGGTGGGTGTCGCTGACGCTGGTCGGGCTGGCCGTGGCCTTCGTGGTGTGTCTCGTGGCGACCCGGTGGGGCTACGTCAGGTCGCGGCGCCGGCCGGCGCCCGGGTCGGCTTCTTCTCCGTCACCCACAGGTTGATCACGCCCTCGATGACCACGGTGCCGTCTGCGGCCACGCCGCGGACGCGGACGGGCAGGTCGGGGTCGTCGGAGGTCCACCGCCCGGGGTCGGTCTCGGCGATGCAGGTGATGTCGCCGACCGCCTTGGCGGTGTAGGAGACCGTCATCCCCTTCGGGATCCAGCGCCGGGTCGGGGAGATCGTGGCCTCGGCCAACGCGCCCATCGCGGCCTCGAGCCCGTTGCAGAGGGCGATCGCGTGCACGGTGCCGAGGTGGTTGTGCACCCGGCGCCGGTCGGGGATCACCAGCTCGGCGTGGTCGGGCTCGATGACCGTGAAGCGCGGCCGGATCGACCCGAAGTACGGCGCCTTCCGGGCGAACGCGAACGAGAAGACGCGCGCCCCGACGACGGGCACCGCCCGGCACTTCTGCCACAGGGAGAGGACCTGGCTCATGACCACAGGTTACTCGTCAGTAGGCATGAGCACCTGACACGTGTCAAGTTCACCGCTAGCCTCCACCCCCGTGACCACGCGCCTGCCCGAGCTGGCCTGCTACGGGCTGGCCGGCCACACCGACCAGCCGGCCGACCTCCTCGACGAGGTGCGGCACGCCGAGCGGATGGGCCTCGGCTCGGTGTTCCTCTCCGAGCGGTTCAACCTCAAGGACGCCGGGGTGCTCGCCGGAGCCGCCGTGGCGGCGACGACCCGGCTCGGCGTCGCCACCGCGGCGACCAACCACAACACCCGGCACCCGCTGGTCACCGCGACGATGGCGACCACGCTGCACCGGCTCAGCGGCGGCCGCTACGCGCTCGGCCTCGGCCGCGGCTTCGACCTGCTCTTCGACGTCATGGGCCTGCCCCGGGTGACCGGCGCCCAGATGGAGGACGCGATCGGCATCTACCGCCGGCTCTGGCACGGCGAGGCGTTCGGCCACGACGGGCCGGCAGGCAGCTACCCGTACCTGTCCCAGGACCCGCGCTTCGACGAGGACGTCCCCGTGCTCATGATGGCGATCGGCCCGAAGAGCCTCGAGCTCGCCGGCCGGGTCGCCGACGGCGTCGTGCTGCACACGTTCTTCACCGACGAGACACTGGCGCGCGCCGTACGCACCATCCGCGCGAGCGCGGAGCGCGCGGGCCGGGACCCGGCGCAGGTGCGGGTGTGGTCGGTGCTGGCGACCGTCGAGGACTCGGTCCCGGAGGAGCAGCGGCTGCGCAAGCTGGTCGGCCGGCTGGCCACCTACCTGCAGGGGTACGGCGAGGTGCTCGTGCGCGCGAACCGCTGGGACCCCGCCGACCTCGCGCGGTTCCGGGCCGACGAGCTCGTGCAGGGGTACGCCGGCGCGTTCGACGCCACCGGCACGGTCGAGGAGCTCACCCACCTCCAGCGGGTGCTGCCCGCGGAGTGGCTGGCCGCCGCGGCCACCGGCTCGGCACAGGAGTGCGCCGCACGGATCCAGGACCAGCTCGACGCCGGCGCGGACAGCGTGGTGCTGCACGGGGCCACCCCGGCCGAGCTCGAACCGGTGGTCGCGGCGTGGCGCGCCGTTCGGCCGGACGGGCTCGACGCCCTGCCCGAGAACCCCGGCCGGATGCGTTAGGCGAGCGAGAGGAAGACGCGCTCGAGGTGGTCGAGGTCCTCCTCGCTCACCGCGCCGGCCCGGGCCGACTCGCGCAGCTCGGCGGCGATCATCGCGAAGCCGGCGCGGTCGAGCGCCCGCGAGACCGCCTTGAGCTGGTTCACGACCTCGGGCAGCTCCCGACCCTCCTCCAGCATGCGGAGCACGCCGGACAGCTGCCCCTGCGCGCGCTTGATGCGGTTCACGACCTGGGTCGTGCCCGACGATGTCGGTGCGGCGGCTTGGGTCACGCCAACATCACTCCCCCCGAGTTGACGTCTGCTGGACACTCTCTCCCGGACCAACGTTCTGTCAACCGGGCGGTTACGGCACACACGAGAGGTCTGGGCCGGGTCAGGCGAGCAGCTCGACCCGATTCCCGTGGCAGTCCCCCGTGTGGGCACGGTGGTACCCCGGGAAGGTGCTCCACTCAGTGCGATCCACGAGATACCCCATCTGGGCGAGACGGCCGAGGACCTCCTCGAGCTCGGCCTCGTTCGCGAGGACCAGGGCCGGGTGGGCCTTCAGGGCCGGCCGGAACGGCTCCTCGACCCCGACGTGCAGCTCGGCGGTGATCGCGCCGTGCTCGTCGTACGCGCGGAACCACGCGCCACCGCGGCCGGCGAGCTCGGCCGGCTTCGCGACCTCGGTCAGCCCGAGGCCGGTGCCGTAGAACCGCCGCGCCTCGTCCTCACCGCCCGGCGGGCAGCAGACCTGGACGTGGTGCAGCCTCACGCCGACTCCCGCCGGGCCACCGCGAAGACCCGGCGGAACGGCAGCAGCACCGTGCCGTCGGCGCGGACCGGGTACGCCGCCGCGAGCCGGCGCTTGAACTCCGCCTCGTACGACGTCCGCAGGTCCTCGGGCAGCGCCTGCAGCGTCGGTCTGGCCCCGGTGCCGGAGACCCAGGTGAAGACCGGGTCGGGACCCCGCAGCACGTGGGTGTAGGTCGTCTCCCACACGTCGACCGCGCAGCCGGCCGCGCCGAGCGCGTCGTAGTAGGTCGCCGGGTCGTACGAGGACGGGACCGCCACGTCCGCGGTGTAGGGCGCGTAGTCGGGCTCGGCGGCCAGCTCGGTGCGGATCGTGTGGCTCGGCTCGTCGACGTTGCCGGGCACCTGGAAGGCGAACCAGCCGCCGGGCGCGACCGCGGCCACGAGCGAGGGCAGCAGTGCGAGGTGGTCGGGGACCCACTGCAGCGTCGCATGGGAGACCAGGACGTCGACGGGGCGCTCCGGACGCCAGTCGCGCAGGTCGGCCACCCCGTAGTCGACCCGCTGGCCGAGGGCCCGCGCCGAGGCGATCATCTCGGGGCTGGAGTCGAGGCCCGTGACGTGGGCGTCCGGCCAGCGGTCCGCGAGCAGGCCGGTGAGGTTGCCCGGCCCGCAGCCGAGGTCGACGACCTCCCGCGGGTCGGTCGCGCCGACCCGGGCGACCAGCTCGACGAACGGGCGACCGCGCTCGTCGGCGTAGGCCAGGTAGCGGTCCGGGTCCCAGGTGTGTGCCACCGTCAGCTCCTTATTATCTTGACATCAAGATACTTCGCCATCATCACGCGGCCAATATCTCGATGTCAAGATAAATGGGGCCCTAGGCTGCGCCCGTGGTCACCGAGCTGGCAGTCGTCGACGTGAGCGACGGCCCCGCGCTCCTCTGCCTCCACGGCGGGCCGGGGCTGTCGAACTACCTGACGTCGAGCCTCGGCGACGAGGCCCTCGGCTGGCGCCAGGTCGGCTACACCCAGCGCGGTCTGCCCCCGTCCACGACCGAGGGCCCGTTCACGGTCGCCCAGCACGTCGCCGACGCGGTCGCGGTGCTCGACGACCTCCGCCTCGACGACGCCGTGGTGCTCGGCCACAGCTGGGGCGGCTTCCTGGCGGCCGTGCTCGCGGTGGAGCACCCGGACCGGGTCCGCGGGCTGCTGCTGGTCGACCCGCTCGGGATCGTGGGCGACGGCGGGTACGAGCGCTTCGAGGCGCAGATGGCGGCGCGGACGCCGGAGGACGTCCGCGAGCGGGCCGAGGAGCTCGACCAGCGCGCGATGGCGGGCGAGGGGACCGAGGAGGACGCCCTCGATTCGCTGCGCCTGGTGTGGCCGGCCTACTTCGCCGACCCGCCCACCGCTCCCCCGATGCCGGACGAGCTCGGGCTGTCCGTGCCCTGCTACAGCCAGACCCTCGAGAGCGCGCTGGCGCTGCTGGCGACCGGCGAGCTGCCCGCCCGGGCGGCGGCGTACCAGCGACCGGTGGAGGTGCTCTACGGCCTCGGCAGCCCGTTCCCGGCCGACGCGGCCATCGACACCGCGATGGCGTTCTGGGACGGGGTCGCGACGGGCGTGCCGGGGGCCGGTCACTTCCCGTGGCTGGAGGAGCCGGGCTGCGTGACCGACGCGCTGGTCCGGCTCGGGATGCGTCTCTGACTGATCTCTCGACATCAAGAATCTCGACCAGCCGATAGCATGGGGCCATGCAGGACGAGGTCGACGAGCTCACCGAGGCGTGGGCGCGCGAGCGCCCCGACCTCGAGCTCGGCCCGGTCGCGGTCTTCAGCCGGATCTCCCGGCTGGCCCGGCACCTCGACCTGGCCCGCCGGGAGGCGTTCACGGCCCACGAGATCGAGCCGTGGGAGTTCGACGTGCTCGCGGCCCTGCGCCGCGCGGGCGCGCCGTACGAGCTGTCCCCGGGCCGGCTGCTGCGCGCCACCCTGGTCACCAGCGGCACGATGACCAACCGCGTCGACCGGCTGGCCGACCGCGGCTTCGTCGAGCGCCACCCGGACCCCGACGACCGGCGCGGGGTGATCGTCCGGCTGACCCGCGAGGGCAAAGCCGCGGTGGACGGCGCGTTCACCGCGCTCATCGAGGCCGAGAAGACGCTGCTGGCCGAGCTGCCGGCGGCCGAGCAGGAGGAGCTGGCCGGGCTGCTGCGCCGGCTGCTGGCGCCGTTCGGCGGCCCCCGGGCGGGGTAGCCGTTACTCGAGCGCCTCGGCGACCTCGAGCCACTCCAGCTCGAGGGTGTCCCGCTCCCCGGCCACCTCGTCGAGCTGGGCGCTGAGCTCGGCGAGCCGGTCGTAGTCCTGGCCGGCCGCGACGATCGCCTCGTTGAGCTCCTGCTCGCGCGCGGCGACCCGCTCGAGCTGCCGGTCGATCCGGGCCAG
The DNA here is from genome assembly GCA_963791175.1 of uncultured Actinomycetota bacterium. Classification (GTDB taxonomy): domain Bacteria; phylum Actinomycetota; class Actinomycetes; order Propionibacteriales; family Nocardioidaceae; genus Nocardioides. The sequence goes on along the minus strand of CAWBRC010000001.1, from coordinate 159,297 downwards.
CGCCTTGCGCGCCTCGCGCTCCTCCGCGCTCCCCCGCGCCGCCCTGTGGACAGCAACTGGACGTTCTGGGCCCGACTCCGACGCCGAGCCGTCGTTACTCGTCACGAGTAACGACGGGTCGGCGAGGTGGAGGGCCGCGGCCCGGCGCTCGAGGTACTCGTCCACGCCGCGGGGCAGCATCGAGATCTGGCCGTCGTCGAGCAGCGCCCAGACCGAGTCGACCGTGCGCTCGAGGAAGTAGCGGTCGTGGGAGACCACGACGAGGGTCCCCGGCCAGCGGTCGAGGAAGTCCTCGAGGACGGTGAGCGTCTCGATGTCGAGGTCGTTGGTCGGCTCGTCGAGGAGCAGCACGTTGGGCTCGGTGAGCAGCAGCCGGAGCAGCTGGAACCGGCGCCGCTCGCCACCGGACAGGTCGCCGATGCGGGCGGTGAGCCGGTCGCCGGTGAAGCCGAACCGCTCCAGCATCGAGGTCGCGGTGATCTCGCCGTCCGCCGTCTTCGTCACTCGGCGGATCGACTCGACCGTCGGCAGCACCCGCGCCTCGGGGCCAGCGTCGGACAGAGCCTCGTCGAGGTGCTGGGTCAGGTGCTCCAGCGCGACCGTCCGGCCGTGCCGCACCCGCCCGGCCGACGGCGCGAGCTCGCCGGACAGCAGGCCGAGCACCGAGGTCTTGCCCGCGCCGTTCACCCCCACCAGCCCGACCCGGTCCCCCGGCCCGAGCCGCCACGTCGCGTGCGTGAGCAGGGTCCGCTCGCCGCGCACCAGGTCGACGTCCTCGAGGTCGATGACGTCCTTGCCGAGCCGTTGGGTCGCGAACCTCTGCAGCTCGAGCCGGTCCCGCGGCGCCGGCACGTCGTCGATGAGCGAGTTGGCCGCGTCGATCCGGAACTTGGGCTTCGAGGTCCGGGCCGGCGGGCCGCGGCGCAGCCAGGCCAGCTCCTTGCGGACCAGGTTGCGGCGGCGCAGCTCGGTGGCCGCCGCCTGGCGCTGGCGCTCGGCCTGCGCCAGGACGTAGGACGCGTAGCCGCCCTCGTAGACGTCGACGACGCCGTCGTGCACCTCCCAGGTCCACTGGCAGACCGCGTCGAGGAACCACCGGTCGTGGGTGACCACGACCAGCGCGGAGGTACGGCGGGCGAGGTGGTCGGCCAGCCAGGCCACCGCCTCGACGTCGAGGTGGTTGGTCGGCTCGTCGAGCACCACGAGGTCGTGCTCGCCGAGGAGCAGCGCGGCCAGCGAGCAACGGCGTCGCTCGCCACCGGAGAGGCCCGCCACGGCCCGGTCGAGGGCGACCCCGGCCAGCAGCACCTCGACCACCTCGCGGGTGCGCGGGTCGGCGGCCCACTCGTGGTCGGACCGGCCGGCCAGCACCGCCTCGCGCACGGTGTGGGTGTCCACCAGCTCGTCGTCCTGGCGGAGGTGGCCGATGAGCAGCCCGCGCTGCCGGGAGACCCGCCCGGAGTCGGGCGCCTCGCAGCCCGGTCATCACGTCGAGCAGCGTGGTCTTGCCGTCGCCGTTGCGGCCCACGATCCCGATCCGCTCCCCGGCCCCGACGCCGAGCGAGACGTCGGTGAGCAGCGGGCGGACGCCGTACGACTTGGACACCCGCTCCAGGTTGAGCAGGTTCGCCGGGCCGCTAGGCATAGGTGACCACGTGCGCGCCGGCGACGGGACCGTTCGTGACCAGGACGACGCCGTGCGACTCGGAGAGGCGGGCCGCCACCTCCCGGGCGGAGTCCGCGTCCTCGGTCAGGAAGAGGCAGGTGGGACCGGAGCCCGAGACCAGTCCGCGCAGCGCCCCGCTCCGCTCCCCGAGCTCGAGGAGGTCGGCCAGGTCCGGGCGCAGGTCCAGCGCCGCGGACTCGAGGTCGTTGTGCAGCGCGCCGGCGAGGAGGACGGGGTCACCGGTGGCCAGCGCCAGCAGCAGCGCCCGCTCGTCCTCGGGCTCGGCGGGGGCGTCGGGGTTGAGCTCGTCGAAGCGCCGGTAGACCGCGGGCGTGGACAGCCCCTCCGCGCGACGGGACCACCACCCACCACCACGTGGCCGGGTCGGCCGACCGGCTCGACCAGCTCGCCGCGGCCGGTGCCGAGCGCCGTGCCGCCGACCAGGGCGAACGGCACGTCGCTGCCCAGCTCGGCGGCCAGCGACAGCAGGTCGTCGTCGGAGGTCTCGAGGCCCCAGAGCCGGTCGAGCGCGACCAGCGCGGCCGCCGCGTCGGCGGAGCCGCCCGCCATGCCGCCCGCGACCGGGATCGACTTGGCCACCGAGACCGAGGCGTGGGGCTCGACGCCGTGGTGGTCGGCGAGCAGCCGGGCGGCCCGGTCGACGATGTTGTCGCCGGTGACCGGCACGGCGTCGGGGTCGATCCAGTCCGGCACGGTGACGCCGAGGGTCCAGCCCGGCGACGGCCGACGCGGTGACGTCGTCGCAGAGCCCGACCGCCTGGTAGACGGTGACGCAGCGGGTGGAAGCCGTCCTCGCGCGGCGCCCCGACGCCGAGGTGGAGGTTGATCTTGGCCGGGGCCCGGACCGTGATGCTCACGCCGGGGCCTCCGCGGCGAGGGCCTCCGCGATCCGCGCGTACGCCGCCACGTCGAGCACCTCGCCCCGCGCGCGCCGGGTCGACGTCCGCGGCCCGCAGCGCCGCCTCGGCGGCCGGCGGCCGACCCGGCCAGCCCGCTCAGGGCGGCGCGGAGCGTCTTGCGGCGCTGGGCGAACGCGGCGTCGACGACCACGAACACCTGCTCGCGGGTGGCGCGTGGTGGCCGGCGGCTCGCGCCGGGTCCAGGCGACGAGCCCGGAGTCGACGTTGGGCGCCGGCCAGAAGACGTTGCGGCCCGACCGCACCGGCTCGGCGTACGTCGGCGAACCACGCGGCCTTGACCGACGGGATGCCGTAGGTCCGCGAGCCCGGGCGCGGCGGCGAGCCGGTCGGCCACCTCGGCCTGGACCATGACCAGCCCCTTCTCCAGCGAGGGCAGCACGGTGAGCAGGTGCAGCAGCACCGGCACCGAGACGTTGTAGGGCAGGTTCGCGACGAGCGCGGTCGGCGGCGGTCCGGGTAGCGCCGTCCACGCGCAGCGCGTCGGCGTGCACGACCTCGCTGCGGCCGGCCCGGTCGCCGGCCCGCTCGGCGATGGTCGCCGGCAGCCGGGTCGCGAGCAGCGTCGTCGACCTCGATCGCCACGACCCGGTCCGGCCACCTCGAGCAGGGCGAGCGTGAGCGAACCGAGTCCGGGGCCGACCTCGACGACGACGTCGTCGGGGCCGACCCCGGACTCGCGGACGATGCGACGCACGGTGTTGGCGTCGATCACGAAGTTCTGTCCGCGCTGCTTGGTCGGCCGCAGGTCGAGCTCGGCCGCCAGCCGCCGGACGTCGGTCGGCCCGAGCAGCTGCACCTCGGACCCGACCATGGCGGTCAGGTTAGTTGCCGGACCAGCAGGGGCTCAGCGGGGCAGGCCGAGCTTGGCGGCGCAGGCCGGCCACGCGCCGTACCCGCCGGAGGCGTTGCGCAGCTTGGTCGCGATCGCGATCTGCGTCTCGCGGCTGTGCTGGCTCGGCAGGCCGGTGCCGCCGTAGGAGTGCCAGGTGCCGAGGCTGAACTGGAGGCCGCCGTAGTAGCCGTTGCCGGTGTTGATGTGCCAGTTGCCACCGGACTCGCAGTTGGCCAGCCGGTCCCACACGCCGAAGGGCTGCTTGGTGCCGACGCGGACGATCTTGGCCCGCGCCTTGCGGTGCACGTCCTTGCCGACCATGGTCCGCTTCACGACGTGGCCGTTCTCGAGCCGGAACCGGTAGGTCACGTCGCGGACGCCCGGACGGCCGGACCGGACGACCTTCTCCTCGCCGACGTTCATCGAGCTGTCCTCGCGCTCGATGACGGGCTTCGCGAACTTCTGCCGCTCGATCGTCTTGGTCACGATCTTGACGTGGACGTAGCCGGTCTTCTCGGTCACGCCGGGCTGGTCGCCCTTCGCGGGAGCCGCTCCGGCCGGGCCGACCGCGCTGGCGACGAGGGCCGCGGAGAGGACCGCGGTGCCGGCCGCCGAGGACCGCCGTACGACGCCGCCCACGGGGGGTCTGGGGGATTCCATGGCTGTGCATGGGGCACGAATACACCAGCGTTTGAGTACAGAGAGCAAACCCTCGACCCACAGTGTGAGAAGGCCCACCGCGCCGTCAAAACCGGCTTGACACGTCCCGTTCCGTGCTGCGGACGGCCCTCACCATGCCCCGCCGAAGGCGGCGTCCGTGGTGGCGTCGATGGCCGCGCAGAGCGTCTCCAGGTCGTCCCCGCGCAGGTCAGCGAGGGTGCGGACGGTGAGCGGGACGAGGTAGGACGCGTTGGTGCGACCGCGGTACGGCGACGGCGTGAGGTACGGCGCGTCGGTCTCCACGAGCACCCGGTCCCGGGGCGCGAGGCGGGCGGCCTCCCGGACCGGCGCGGCGTTCTTGAACGTGACCGTGCCCGCGAAGCTGAGGTGCGCGCCGCGGTCGAGGCAGGCCCGCGCGAACGCGGCGTCGCCGGAGAAGCAGTGCATCACCCAGCGGTCGGGGGCGCCCTCGTCGTCGACGACCCGCAGCACGTCGTCGTGGGCGTCGCGGTCGTGGATCACCAGCGTCTTGTCGAGCCGCTTGGCCAGCTCGATGTGGCGCCGGAACGACTCCTCCTGGACGGCCCGGCCCTCGGGCCCGGTCCGGTAGGTGTCGAGCCCGGTCTCCCCCACCGCGCGCACCCTGTCGTGCGCCCGGGCCAGCTCCTCGATCTCGGCCAGGGCCGCGTCGAGGTCGGGCACCCGGGGCGCCTCGTTGGGGTGCAGGGCGACGCCGGCGACCAGCGCGTCGTGGGTGGCCGCGGCCTCGACCGCCCACCGCGCGCCGGGCAGGTCGCAGCCGATCTGCACGATCCGGGGTACGCCGACCGCGGCGGCGGCGGCCAGCGCCTCCTCGACCGCGAGCGCGGGCTCGTCGCCGCGCCCGATGTCGAGGTGGCAGTGGTTGTCGACGACCGGGTGCGGCAGCGGCTCCGGGGCCGGGGGGCGCTCGCTCACGCGACCGACCCGACCCGGGAGAGCACCGCGTCGGCGACGACCTGCGGGGCCTGCGTCGGGCAGCCAGTGGCTGAGCCCCTCGACCACCCGCAGCTCGTAGGGTGCCGGTGACGTAGGCCGCGCACCGCTCGACGGACACCCTGGTGACCGGGACGTCGCCGTCGGCCCACAGCAGCGTCGTCGGCACCGAGACGGGGTCGTGGAGGGACGCCTGGCGGGTGAAGGGCATGGCGCGGTACCAGTTCAGGGCGCCGGTGAGAGCGCCGTCGTCGACGATCTCCCGGCGGAACCGGGCGACGTCCTCGGCGGTCATCCCGCCGTGGCGGAGCCCCCGATCGAAGCGGCCACCCGGCCGGGCGGCGAGCAGCTCCGGGACGCTTCGGGGTCTGGAAGGCGCCCATGTACCAGGACGAGAAGACCTGGCGGCTGGCGAACATCGCCTCGCGGAAGGCCGCCGGGTGCGGCACCGCAGACCGCGGTGCAGGCTCCGGGCGAGCTCGGGACGGTGCATCGCGACCAGCCACGCGGAGTTGGCGCCCCAGTCGTGCCCGACGAGGTGCACGGGGCCGCCGATGGCGTCGATGAGCGCGACCACGTCGGCCTCGAGCCTGTCCATCGTGTAGTCGCGGCGCCGGGGCGGGCGGGCGCCCGGTGAGTAGCCGCGCTGGTCGGGCGCGTAGGTCCGGAACCCCTCGGCGTGCAGCAGCGGCGCCACCTCGGCCCAGCAGGTGTTGCGCTCGGGGAAGCCGTGCAGCAGCACGATCGGCTCCCCGTCGAGCGGCCCCTCGTCGCGGACGTCGAAGACCAGGCCGTCGTGCCGCAGCCGGAGCAGCCGGGTCATGCGCCGTGCACCCCCACGTGGACCGCGGCGTAGACCTGCCGCTTGGGCACTCCGGCCGCGCGGGCCACCTCCACGATCGCCTCCTTGCGGCTCGTCCCCCAGGCCTCGCGCTCGGCCACGGCCGCGCGGAGGCTCTCGTCGTCGGTCGGTACGGCGGCACGGGGGTCGGCCCCCGCCACCACGATCGTCACCTCGCCGCGGACGCCGTCCGCCGCCCACGCCGCCAGCTCGGCCAGCGGCCCGCGGCGTACCTCCTCGTGGGTCTTGGTCAGCTCGCGGCAGACCGCAGCGCTCCGCTCACCGCCCCACGCCTCGGCCATCGCCGCCAGCGCGGCCTCGGTGCGGTGCGGCGCCTCGAAGAAGACCAGCGTGCGCTCCTCGGCGGCCAGCGCGGCCAGCCGGCGGCGCACGCTCCCCCGCCTTGCGGGGCAGGAACCCCTCGAAGCAGAACCGGTCGACGGGCAGCCCGGACACGGCGAGCGCGGTCAGCACGGCCGACGGCCCCGGCACCGCGGTCACGTGGATGCCGGCCGCGACCGCCGCGGCCACGAGCCGGTAGCCCGGGTCGGAGACGCTGGGCATCCCGGCGTCGGTCACCAGCAGCACCCGTCGCCCGGCCTCCAGCTCCTCCAGCAGGACCGGGGTGCGCTGCACCTCGTTGCCCTCGAAGTACGACACCACCCGGCCGGTGACCGTCACGCCGAGGTCGGAGGTGAGCCGCTTGAGCCGCCGGGTGTCCTCGGCCGCCACGACGTCCGCCTCGGCCAGCTCCCGGGCCAGCCGCGGCGAGGCGTCCTCGAGGCGACCGATCGGCGTACCCGCGAGCACGAGCGTCCCCGAGTCCTCGGCCATGGCTCGATCATCGCAGCCGTCGGGCGCGGACTAGCGGTCGATGTTCACCGTGAGCTTCTTGAGCGCGAAGCTGATGTCGTCGGCGTCGAAGTGCGCGGTCAGGACCGCGGCCACACGCATCGCCATGCCCGGCCGTTCGACCTGCTCCCCCGTACAGTTCTCCAGCGTGACGAGCACCCCCACGCTCCCCGCCAGGGAGGAGCAGGAGGGGCTCTCGACGGACGCCGCGGGGCGGCCGGTGCCGACGGCCTGGCAGCGGGCCCGGCGGCGCGTCGACCTCGAGGACCCGGTCGTCGGCTGGACGGCCAGCCTGGGGGTCGCGCTCGTCGCCCTGTTCCTCCGGCTGTGGAAGCTCGGCACGCCCAAGGTCTTCGAGTTCGACGAGACCTACTACGCCAAGGACGCGTGGTCACTGCTGCACCACGGCTACGCCCAGGGGTACGTCGACGACGCGAACGACAAGATCCTCGACGGCACCACGAGTGGCCAGTGGACCGGCGACCCCTCGATGGTGGTCCACCCCGAGGTCGGCAAGTGGCTGATCGCGCTGGGTGAGAAGGCGTTCGGGATGGACCCGTTCGGCTGGCGGGTGGCGGCCGCCGTGGTCGGCTCGCTGATGGTCCTGGTCATGTGCCGGCTGGTCCGCCGGATGACCGGCTCGACCGCGCTGGGCCTGATCGGTGGGCTGGTGCTGAGCCTGGACGGGCTGCAGTTCGTGCTCTCCCGGCTGGCGCTGCTCGACATCTTCCTGGCCTTCTTCATCCTCCTGGCCGTCACCTGCGCGGTCGCCGACCGGGACTGGTACCGCGCCAAGATGGCCCGGCTGGTGCCCGACCAGGTCCGCGACCCCGCGTCGTACGGCCCGGTGCGCGGGCTCCTGTTCCGGCCGTGGCTGCTGGCCAGCGGCATCTGCTGGGGGCTGGCGATCGGCACCAAGTGGACCGCGCTCTACCCGCTGGCCGCGTTCGGCGTCATGGTGTGGCTGTGGAGCGCCGGCGCCAGACGTTCGTTCGGCGTGCAGTGGGCGACGCTGCGCTCGGTCGTCACCGACGGCGTACCCGCGTTCGTGCACCTCGTCGTGGTGGGCGGGATCGTCTACACCGCCACCTGGACCGGCTGGCTGGTGCACGCGCCCGAGTACGAGGAGCACCTGTCCTCGACGCAGTACACGCAGTTCATCAAGGAGCGTCCGTGCACGACGGACGACAAGGGCGAGAAGCAGGAGAACAACCTCGACGACAGCGGCAAGCGGTGGCCGACGGCCAGCGAGCCGGACGCGCACGGGCTCGGCGAGGTCGTCCAGTCGCTGCGGTCGCTGTACTACTACCACCGCGACGTCTACACGTTCCACACGCACTTCCTGAACTGCTCCTCGCACGTCTACCAGTCCAAGCCGGCCGGCTGGCCGCTGCTCAACCGACCCGTGGGCGTGGCCGCCGACACCGACATCAAGCCGGGCACCCGCGGGTGCGACGCCCCCGAGGGCAGCAGCTGTCTCAGGCAGGTGCTGCTGATCGGGACCCCGACGATCTGGTGGGCCGGGATCCTGGCGCTGGTCTACGCGGTGGTGATGTGGGTCGGCGGCCGCGACTGGCGGTTCGGGGTCGCCGTGGTCGGGTTCGCCTCGACCTGGCTGCCGTGGCTGCAGTACGACACCCGGCCGATCTTCCTGTTCTACGCCGTGGCCATGCTGCCGTTCGTGGTGCTCGCGCTGACGCTGGCGATGGGGAAGCTCATCGGGCGCTCCCGGGAACCCTCGGCGCGGCGTACCTTCGGCGTGGTCGTGACCGGCGTGTTCCTCGTCATGACCGTGCTCAACTTCGCGTGGTTCTGGCCGATCTTCACCGACCAGCTGCTGACCCGCTCCGAGTGGCTGGACCGCGTCTGGTTCCAGCGGTGGATCTGATGGGCTCGATCTGGGACGAGCTCCCGGCGCCGTTGGTGGAGTTCTGGACCGAGCGGCACCTGTGCACGCTGACCACGCTGCGTGCGGACGGCCGCCCGCACGTCGTCCCGGTCGGCGTGGTGCTCGACCACGAGCAGCGGTGCGCGTGGGTGATCACCAGCCGTACGTCGGTCAAGGCCCGGCACCTGGCCGCGCCCGCTCCGGTGGCAGCCTGCCAGGTCGACGGCCGGCGCTGGTCGACGATCGAGGGCACCGGCGTGGTCCGCGCCGACGCGGCGTCGGTGGCACGCGCGGTGGAGCTCTACGCCGGCCGCTACCGGCAGCCGCGGCCGAACCCCGAGCGGGTCGCCCTGCGGATCGAGGTCGAGCGGGTGCTGCGCTCGAGCGGGCTCAGGTAGACAGCACGGCGCCCACGGGCGCGGGGCTGAAGCCGGGGAACACCGCGGCCGAGGAGGCGCCGAGCCGCTGGCTGACCACCTCGCTCAGCACGCTGCGGTAGTCGGTGGTGACCAGCAGGTCGGCGTCGTCGGTGGCGGTCAGCCCGGGCCAGCTGCCGTAGTACTGCCCGCCCTTGACCCCCGCGCCGAGCAGGAACATCACGTTGCCGTACCCGTGGTCGAGCCCCTGGTTGGCGTTCTCCTTGACCCGCCGGCCGAACTCGCTCACGGTCACGACGGTGACCTTCGAGGCGAGCGGTCCGAGGTCGGTGAGGAAGGCGGCCAGGCTGAGCGCGAACTCGTCCGCCATCCGCCGCAGGTTGCCGTTGTCGGGGGTGCCGATCCAGGTGTGGTGGTCCCACGAGCCGTGGTCGACGGCGATCACCTCGGCGCCGACGTCGGCCCGGATCGTGCGGGCCGTGGACGCCAGGGCGGCGGCCAGGTCGGAGTTCGTGGGGTAGACCGCGCCGTTGGCCGGCGTGGCCGTCGCGTCGCGGACCGGGCCGAAGTCGTCGACCACGTCGAAGGCGTTGCGGGCGCCGGCCGCGAGCGGGCCCGGCACCCCGGTCCACATGGTCGCCAGCGCGGCACGCCGCTTGGCCTCGGACGCGTCGTCCCAATAGCCCGAGAGGCTCACCGAGTCCACGTCCTCGGTGACCAGCGCGGGCTCCGGGCCGGCCAGGGCGGTCATGGGGACGCCGCCACCCATCTGGATGGCCTCGATCGGCGACCCGGTCCCGTTCCGGCCGATGAGGCGGTTCAGCCAGCCGACCCGGACCGAGGAGCCGGGGTCGGCGTCCTCCAGCTCCTCCATCGCCGAGAAGTGCGAGCGGTTGGGCGCGGGCAGGCCGGTCGCGTGCACGGCGGCCATCGAGCCCGCGGTCCACCAGGGCAGGAGCGGCGAGAGGGCGGGGTGCAGCCCGAAGAACCCGTCCTTGGCCAGCAGCCTGGCCGAGGGCACGGCGATGCTCGGCCGCGCGGTGTAGTAGGCCGCGTCGCCGTGCGGGACCACCAGGCTCAGGCCGTCGCAGGCGCCGCGCATCGACAGCAGGACCAGGACCCGGTCGACCGGTGCCGCGGCGTACGCCGTCGAGGTGAAGGCGGTGCCGTGCACCGCGGTGACCGCCGCCGCGCCGCCCACGACCGCGGCCCCGCGCAGGAAGCCGCGCCGGCTCAGGCCGGCGCTCCGCGCGAACTCCTCGCAGCAGCTCGTGGTGGTCATCGTGGGCTCTCCGGTCATGGTCATCGGTCGGTCATCGGGTCATGTGCTCGGGGCTGTCGAGCACGGTGGTCAGCAGCGTGGGCATGCCCCACTTCACGAGACTGTGGTTGGTGGTGATGGAGGTCGCGGCCGTGAGGCCCGTGACCTGGCAGCACGCCTGCAGCAGCCGGGCGGTCGCCGTCCGCCCGAGCAGGGTCCGCGAGAGGTGCTCGACCAGGGCGTCGAAGCGGATCGTCTGACCGGCCGCGATCGGCACCCACGAGGCGACCGGGTGGTACGTCGTGTCGACGGTGGGCCACCAGCCCCCGCACAGCGTGTAGTGGGTCTCGAACGACGCGAGCACCCGGGAGACCGACGACCACGCCGCGCCGTCCTCGGGCTGCCCGTCCGGCCGGGCCCAGTCGAAGGGCGCCTGGCCCAGGGCCACGGTCTGCCACAGCACCGCGTTGGCTCCCGAGCCGTCACCGGTCGGGGCCGAAGAACCGATGTCGAGGGCCCGCCAGGTCGCGACGATGTCGTCGGCCGGGTTGCGCACCTTGAGCCCGGCCGAGGCGAGGAACTCCGGGTGGGTCATCAGGGCCCGGAGCACGGGCACGATCGCGGTGTCGGACTCGAGGTACACCGCCGCGAGGTGGTCCACCAGCTGGCTGGACGGTTCGTCGGAGACGTAGCGCACCGCGAGCTTGCGGGCCAGGCGGTGGGCGGTGGCCGGGTGCCGGGCGAGGTAGCCGAGGTACGCCGTGGCGACGGCCCGGCCGTCCGCGTCGGCGTTCGGGTGGCTGAACCCCATGACCTGGACCGGGCCGGTCCAGTGCGAGGCGGTGTCGTACCAGACGTTCCACGTCGACCAGGTGGCCACCCGGTAGCCGGTGAGGATCCGAGCCGAGGCCTTGACGTCGTTCTCGGTGTAGTTGCCGCGGCCGACCGTGTGCAGCTCGAGCAGCTCGCGGCCGAGGTTCTCGTTCGGGGCCTTCTTGGTGGAGGTGGCGTTGTCGAGGCTGATCCCCATCGCCGGGTGGGTGATGGCGGCCTGCAGCATCTGGTCGAACCGGCCCAGCGCGTGGCTGCGGATCATCCGGCCGTAGTCGGCGCGGAAGCCGAACACCCCGTCGTCGTGCACCGGCACGTGCAGGTGGTTCTCGAAGAGCTCGGTCACCGACTCCAGGAGCTGGCGGCGCGAGCGCATCCGCCGGACCAGGCACCAGCGCTGGTAGTCCGCCATCGCCTGCCACGCCTCGCCCGGCGTGGCCTGCTCCTTCGACCACATCGTCTGCGCGCTCCACGAGAGGCGCGGCCACCAGCCCTCGGTGGCGTCGGCGTCCGCGTCGCCCAGGAGCCCGGGCTGCAGCTGGGCGTCGACCCACGCCTGCACCGCCGGGTAGCCGCTCATCTCGGCCAGCAGCGCCGGGGTCATGCCGTAGGTGAACCGGCTGGCCACGTGCAGCGCCGTCGCCGTGGCCAGGCCGTTGACGACGGCGGGCTGGTCGAGGGCGCCCGGCGGGTTCGGCGTACCCGGCGTGGACGGGCCGCCTGGGTCGGGGTCGTGGTGGGGCTTGTGCTTGCGGTGCCGGCAGGTGCGCGCGTGCCAGCAGGTGTGCTTGCGGTGCACCTTGCAGCGGTGCCACTTGCGGCCGGGCTTCTTCTTCTCCGCGACGGCCGCCCGGGCCGGCTCGGCGAGGGCCGGCGTCACCGCGAGGGCGGCCAGGCCCCCCACGAGACCGCGCCCGACCGCGCGACGGCTCTGCGGACGCGCCGGGTCGGACGTCGGGGGGCGTGTCATGGGGGCTCGCGCTCCGGTGGGGGTGGGGGAGCGTCGAGGCTGACACGTCAAGGGACGTCGCGCGCCCGGAACGGGCGGAGAGGCGGGATCGGTCTATGCCGGTCGTCGGCCCGCCGGATCGGGTGGGCCCGGGTGGATCTGGGTGGAGCTGAGGGGACTCGAACCCCTGACCCCCTCGTTGCGAACGAGATGCGCTACCAGCTGCGCCACAGCCCCAGGTGCGTCCGGAGACGCGAGGAGAAACGGTAGCAGCCGGACCGCGGCCGACAGGAATCGAGGTCGCGCGCTCAGGCGGTCAGGATCGACTCGAGCGTGACCAGCGCCTGCCGCGCGTACCCGTGCCACATCCGGCCGACCAGCGCGACCACCGGGGCGGTCAGCGGCGAGGTCGGCGTGATCTCCCACGACCAGGTGATCCGGGTGCCGGCGCCGTCGGGTTCGAAGGCCCAGGCACCGTCGAGGTGGCGGACCAGGGGCCGCATCGGGCCCCGGACCCGGTCGATCCGGTAGCCGAACCGGTGCGGCCGGTCGAGCTCGGTCAGGGTCTCGCGCAGGACACCCCGGTCGGACGTGCGGATCGTGCGGGTCTGGCCGAGGGCCTGGCCCCAGGGGCCGTGCTGGTCCTCGACGCGGACCACCGGCGGCATCGCGAGGTGGCGGTGGCCGAAGATGTCGGGCAGCGGCACCACGATCGTCTCGTCGTAGGCCGTCTCGAGGGGTACGGCGACCGTGCGCGACTCCGCGACCCGGATGGTCACCGGTCCACCGTCGAGCCGCTGATCTGCGGCTCGCCCTTGCCGAGGAAGAAGATGCCGGGGTAGTTCTCGAAGCCCAGGCTCGGGTTGTCGTGCAGCGTGGAGTCCCGGATCGAGAGCGTGCCGGTGCGGTCGTTGCTGACGAAGAACACCGCGCCGCCGCCCTCGCGGGCCACGTTGCCCTCGATCGTCGTGCGCAGCAGCCGGAGCGTGAACAGGTTGCCGTCGAGATAGATCGCGCCGCCGCTGCCGCCGCCGGGCGTCCCCGAGTGCGCCGGGTTGGCGCCCCGGCCGATCGCCTTGTTGCCGCGGAACACGCTGTCGGTCACCGTCCACGAGACGCCGATGCTCGACAGGGCCGCGCCGTTGGAGCAGCGACCGCCGGTGAACGTGCTGCGCAGCACCGTGACCGGCTTGTCGCGGAACTGGTCGAGCACCCGGATGGCCGCGCCGCCGAGGTCGGGGCCGGTCCGGTCGCAACGGTTGCGGGTGAAGGTCGAGTTCACGACCGTGAGCCGGCCGCCGCGCACGAACACGGCGCCGCCGCCCCCGCCCTCCTCGTGGGAGCCGGTCGCGTTGCCGCGGGTGAAGGTCAGGTTGCGGAGCACCAGCTTGGGCGTGGCCTGGTCCTGGCAGTGCGAGGTGGTCCACGTCAGCCGCTGGTCGCAGGTGTTCTGGTAGAGGATCCGGCGCTTGCCGCCGCCGCTGAGCGTGACCAGCCCGCCGCCGTCGATCACCACCTTGCGTGCGGCGTCGTTGTGCACCATCGCGGTCTTGTCCATGACGATCGTGACCGGATCGGGGCCGCAGTCGAAGGTGATCAGGCCGCCCTTCGCGACCGCCCTGCGCACCGCCGTGGAGGTGCAGCCGGCCGAAGTGCCGTGCCCGACCACGCGGTGGGCGGCCCCGCGGGGTGCGTGCGGGGTCGGCGCCGGCGTCCCGGCGTACGACGGCACGGGGGTGAGCAGCGCGGCCAGGAGGCCGCCGAGCAGGGCGAGGTGGGTGCGGGGCACGGGCCTCAGGCTAGGTGTTCTAGGCGCCCGAGGCGCGGCGCTCCTCGCCCTCGGTGCTGCCGGCCCGCTCCGCGGCGTCCGCCTCACGGGCCAGCTTGCTGTCGGCCGCGCTGCGACCCGAGCTCCAGACACCGGTCGAGTCGAGGTCGATGGTGCTGACCGTGCGCCGGGCCACCGGCTTGGACACGTACGTCGGCAGCGGGGTGTGCACGGGGTCCCAGGCGTCGGGGTCACGCTCCGCCACCTCGTCGCCGGGCAGCGGCGCGTCGACGGCGGCGACCTCCTCGGTGAGGTCGCGGGGCGCCGGGGCCGGGACCTGCGTGGGGATCCGCGCCCGGGTGAGGTCGGCGCGCTCGCGCTTGACCATGAGCCGGCACGCGACCAGCCAGGCCACGAGCGCGCCGGCGGGCACAGCGCACCAGACCCACTCGACGACCTTGAACCACGCCAGGGCGGCGACCACGACGTTGGCGACCAGGACCAGCGTGAGCACGCGGAGCCGGCGCCTGGCGGCCCGGGCCGCGGCCCGACGCCTGGCGCGGAGCTGCTCGGCGGTGACCCGCGGGGCATCGAGGGACACGCCACGGCTGTCCCTGCGGCGTTCGGACGACTCGGAGGTGTCACTCGACCCGGACGCACCGACCTTGACCAGCCGCGCCTTGCGCCGGCTGACCGGCTCGCGGCGGGCGAGGACCCGCATCGTCTTGGAGAACCGCTCGACCGTGCGGGTGCGGGCGCTCTCCTCGTGGTGCTCGAGCGCCTTCGGGATCAGGTAGACGGCCCAGGCCACGGCCAGGGCCACGAAGATCAGTGCGCTGGGATCCACGATGCTGAGGCTAGGAGTCCCAGCGCATCCCGGGTCGCATGTCAACCCGTGTGTCGCAAAATGTCTTGTGTGACTACTGGGGTTCGGTGTGGTTGGTGGCGCCGCCCGAGGCGCGCAGCCGGGTCAGCACCCCGTCCGGCACCTCTTCCTTCGTGAGCGCGTAGAGCCGGTGGTCGCGCCAGGCGCCGTCGATGTGGAGGTACTTGGGCGCGTAGCCGATCTCGCGGATCTCCAGCTTCTCGACCACGCGCAGGGAGTTGGAGTTCTCCGGGCGGATCGCGATCTCGACGCGGTGCAGCCCGGCGGTGAAGAAGCAGTGGTCGATCACCATGGCCACGGCGCGCGGCATCACCCCGCGGCCGGCGTACGCCTGGTCGAGCCAGTAGCCGACCGAGGCGAACTGCGCGGAGCCGCGCACGATGTTGTTGACGGTGACCTGGCCGGCGAAGCCGCCGTCCACCTCGATCGCGAACGGGAACGTCGTGCCCTGCCGGGCCTGCCGCGCGAGCCGCCGGACCAGCTGCTTGAAGCTCGTCGGCCGGGCCTCGCCGCCCGGGGGCACGGTGGCGTCCCACGGGACCAGCCAGGCGGCGTTGCGCTGCCGCGCCCGGCGCCAGGCCTCGTGGTCGCTGGTGGCCAGCGGCCGCAGCGTCACCTCCCGGTCGACGAGCCGGACCGGCCAGTCAGTGGTCACTGCCGACCACCTGCTCGGCCGCGTGCACCAGGACCGGCTCGAGGACGGCGATCGCGTCCTTCACCCCGCCCCGCGAGCCCGGCAGGTTGACCACCAGGCAGGTGCCGACCCGGCCGGCCAGGCCGCGGGAGAGCACCGCGGTCGGGACGCCCTTGCTGACGCCGTACGCGCGGATCGCCTCGGCCAGGCCCGGCACCTCTGCGTCGAGCAGGGGCCGGGTCACCTCGGGCGTGCGGTCGGTCGGGGTCAGCCCGGTGCCGCCGGTGGTGAGCACGACCCGGGCCCCGCCGTCGACGGCGGCGCGGATCGCCTCGGCGACCGGGTCGCCGTCGGGGACCACGACGGGCGCGCCGGTCTCGAAGCCGAGCCCGGTCAGGAAGTCGACCAGCAGCGGCCCGGTCGTGTCCTCGTAGACGCCGGCGGCGGCGCGGTTGGAGGCCACCACGACGGCGCCGAGGAGCGTCATCGCGTCCAGTCCCCCGACCGGCCGCCGGACTTGGCCTCGACCCGCACGTCGGTGATCACCGCCGCCTTGTCGACGGCCTTGACCATGTCGATCACCGTGAGGGCGGCGACCGCGACCGCGGTCAGCGCCTCCATCTCGACTCCGGTGCGGTCGGTGGTCTTCACGGTCGCGGTGATGTCGACGGACTCCTCACCCACGGTGAGGTCGACGGTCACGCCGGAGATGGCGAGCGGGTGGCACAGCGGGATCAGCGCCGGCGTCTGCTTGGCGCCCATGATCCCGGCCAGCCGCGCGACGGCGAGCGCGTCGCCCTTGGGCACGCCGTCACCCCGGAGCAGCTCGACCACGGTGGCCGACACGAGCACCCGCCCCGAGGCCGTGGCCGTGCGGGTGGTGACGGCCTTGTCGGAGACGTCGACCATGCGGGCGGCGCCGGCCTCGTCGACGTGGGTCAGGCGGTCGGCCATCAGAACTCGCCGTCCAGCACCAGCACCTGCACGCGGTCACCCTGCCCGAGGGAGGTGGCCTCCTCCGGAACGACGATGAGCGCGTTGGCCTCGGCGAGTGCGCCGATCAGGTGCGAGCCGGGGCCGCCGACGGGTACGACGTAGCGCCCCTGCGCGTCGTACCCGACCTGGCCGCGCATGAACTGGCGACGGCCCTCCGGCGAGGTCATCGGGCGGGTCAGGCGCGCGTCCAGCAGCGGTCGCGAGACGGGCGACATCCCCATCAGGGTCCGGATCGCGGGCAGCACGAACGTCTCGAACGAGATGTACGCCGAGACCGAGTTGCCGGGCAGCGTCACGACCGGGACCTTGGCCGGGCCGACCAGGCCGAACCCCTGCGGCTTCCCGGGCTGCATGGCGACCGGGCCGAACCACACGCCCTCGCGGCGCAACGCCTCCTTGACGACGTCGTAGTCGCCCTGGGACACGCCGCCCGAGGTGACCACGACGTCGGCGCCCTCGAGCTGGGCCTCGAGCGCCTCCATGAAGGCGTCGGGCTCGTCGCGGACGATGCCGACCCGCACCGGCACCGCGCCGGCCCGGAGGACGGCAGCCGCGAGCAGGTAGGAGTTGCCGTCGTAGATCGAGTCGTGCCCGAGCTCCTCGCCCGGGTCGCGCAGCTCGGAGCCGGTGGACAGGATCACCACCCGCGGCCGCGGCCGCGCCATCACCGTGGCCCGGCCGACCGAGGCGAGCAGGCCGATCCGGCGGGGCCCGAGCACCGTGCCCTCCTCGACGAGCAGGTCGCCGGCGTTGACGTCGTCGCCGGCCGGCCGGACGTGCTGGCCGGGCTCGGGCGCCTCGTCGATGCGGACCTCGGTGACGCCGCGGTCGGTCCACTCGTAGGGCACCACCGCGTCCGCGCCCTCGGGGATCGGGGCGCCGGTCATGATCTTGGCCGCCGTACCGGGCTCGAGCGTGCGGATCGTGGCCTGGCCGGCGCCGATGTCACCCACCACGGGCAGCGTGACCGGCCGCTCGGCGGTGGCGCCGGCGACCTCGGCCCGGCGGACGGCGTACCCGTCCATCGCGGAGTTGTCGAAGCTGGGCAGGGAGATCGCAGCGACGACGTCCTCGGCGCAGACGAGGCCGAGGGTGTCGAGCAGCGGCTGGGCGACCGGGGTGAGCGGTCGTACGCCGGCCAGCACCCGCTCGAGGTGCTCCTCGACCGTGCAGGGCTCGCTGCTCACGACGGGGAGCTCATGACTGGTCGGTGAGGACCGTGTCGGCGGGGATCCGCTCCGCCGAACTCGTGGAGAGCTCGACGTCGCCGACCACCTCCACGTGCGCGCCGAAGGTGAAGTCACCGTCGACGGCGAGCCGGGTGGCCTTCTTCATCGACGGGGCGCCCTCGGGGAACCGCTTGTCGAACTCGCCCACCACCCTGTAGACCTCGCCGTCGAGGTCGACGAACGGGAGCTCGACCGCGACCTGGTCGAGCACGAAGTCGCGGCCGATGTCGTAGACGTCGGAGCGGAGCACGAGCAGGTCGTTGGTGGTCTTCACCGGCACGAACCGGTCGCGACCCACCTCGATGAGGCGCGAGTCCGGGAACACCTCCACCGCGGCGCCCATCGCGGTCTCGACCTGGATCACCTTCGGCGAGCTCGGGTCGCTCGGGTCCACCGTCTTCTCGTTGCGGATCAGCGGAAGGCCGAGGATGCCGTCGCGGACGTCGAGGGCCTGCTTCATCGCGCGCAGGTCGAACCAGAGGTTGTTGGTCGAGCAGTACTTGTGCCGGTTCAGGTCGGCCAGCGAGTCCTGGTCGCGGGGCAGGGTCTGCGCGGTCTCGCGGAGCACGATCCGGCCGTCGGACCTGCGGCGCGCGAAGTGGCCGCCCTTGCGGTCGCTCGGCGTGCGGCGTACCGCCTCGATGGCGAACGGCGCCCGGCTCGTGGCGAACCAGCCCGCGACCCGCGCGTCGGGGACCGCGCCGAGGTTGTCGGAGTTGGAGACGAAGACCCGGTCGTAGCCGGCCTCGATCAGCCGCTCGAGCAGGCCGGTGCCGCGCAGCGCGGTGTAGAGGTCGCCGTGGCCGGGCGGGCACCACTCGAGGTCGGGGTCCTTCGGCCAGCTGACCGGCGCGAGGTCCTTGACCAGCAGCTTGGGCTCCTTGTTCTGCAGGAACTCCAGCGGCAGCCCCTCGACCGGCAGGTCCTCGTAGCGCGCGATGGCGGCCATGGTGTCGGAGGAGGTGCGGAAGCTGTTCATGAACAGCAGCGGCAGCGGGGCGTCGTACTCCTGGCGGAGGTGGAGCACCTGGCGGGCGATGATGTCGAGGAACGAGAGGCCCCGGCGCACGCACAGCAGGGACTTGGCGCGGTCCATGCCCATCGAGGTCCCGAGACCGCCGTTGAGCTTGATCACCGCGGTGGTGCGGATCGCCGCAGCGGCGTCCTCGTCGCTGACCTCGACGTCGCTCAGCGCCTCCATGTCCACCGGCTCGATCGAGGACTCGGGGATCATCCCGGTCTCGCCGTGCTCGAGGAGTCGGAAGTAGTGCGCGAAGGTCTCGATGGCCACCTCGTCGACCCCGGCGGCAGCCATCTTGTCGCGGGCCCTGTTCAGCCCTGAACTACCCATGCTGCGATCGTAGGCTTGCCCCGTGGTCCCACCGCAATCCGAATCCGGTCACGATCCGGCACCCAGTGCGTCCGCCGGGGCCAAGCTCGCGTTGCGCGACCAGCTGATGACCGCCCGCAACCGGCGCTCCCTGCTCGACCGCTCGGAGGCGGCGCGGGCGCTCGCCCTCCACCTCACGGCCGCCCCGGAGGTGCGCCGGGCGGCCACCGTGGCGGCGTACGTCGCGGTGGGTTCCGAGCCCGGCACCGCCGCGCTGCTGCACGCGCTGGTCTCGGCCGGGAAGCGGGTGCTGCTCCCGGTGGTGCTGCCCGGCCTGGACCTCGACTGGGCGTCGTACGCCGGTGACCAGGACCTGGCGCCGGCCCGGTACGGGCTGCTGGAGCCGGTCGGGACCCGGCTGGGCGTCGAGGCGGTCGCGACCGCCGACGCGGTGCTGCTGCCGGGGCTGGCGGTCTCGGACCGCGGGGACCGCCTCGGGAAGGGCGGCGGGTGCTACGACCGGGCGCTGGGCCGGGTGCCCGTCGGGACCTTCACCTGCGTGCTGCTGTACGACGAGGAGGTCGGCGTCGACGTGCCGGTGGAGCCGCACGACCGGCCGGTGACCGCCGCGGTGACCCCCGCGGGAATCACGCGCTTCGCGCCGACGTTCTGACGAGGTAAGATCTGGCAGTCGACCCGGTCGAGTGCTAAACCCTCCCGAGGAGCTCCGTTGCCCACCTACCAGTACGCCTGCACCGAGTGCGGCCACGCCTTCGAGCAGGTCCAGAGCTTCAGCGACGACGCGCTGAGCGTCTGCCCGGAGTGCCAGGGCAAGCTGCGCAAGCTGTTCAACGCCGTCGGCGTGGTGTTCAAGGGCTCCGGCTTCTACCGCAACGACAGCCGGGGCAAGCAGTCCTCCGCGGAGAGCGCCTCGAGCTCCTCGTCCGAGTCCTCCTCGTCGTCCCCGTCGTCCTCGTCGAGCGACTCGTCCTCGGGCTCCTCGGGCTCCTCGGGCTCGTCCAGCGACTCGGGCTCGTCGTCGAGCTCGTCCACGAAGTCTCCCCAGCCGACCGCCAGCTGAGGGTTCTCCACAGCCGTCCCTGACGGCGCCCCGGAGGGTCACCGCGCGCTCGTAGCGTCGCGTCCGTGCCCACCCTCCTGCTCCGACTCCGCGCCGCGGCCCGCCGCCTGCGGCGCGCCGTGCTGCGCCGCCGCCGGCTGCTGGCCGCTCTGTGCGCGCTCGTCGCCGTGTGGGCCGGGCTGCGGGCCACCGCCGCTCCCCCGCCACCCCGGGTCCCGGTCACCGTGGCCGCCCACGACCTGGGCGCCGGCGCGGTGCTGCGCCCCGACGACCTGACCACGGTGCGGTTCGCGCCCGGCACCGTGCCCGCGGGCCACATCCGCGACCCGGTGGGTCGGCAGGTGGCCGGTCCGTTGCGCCGCGGTCAGCCGATCACCGACACCGCCCTCGTCGGCGCCGCGCTGGTGCGCGACCGTCCCGATCTCGTCGCGCTCCCCGTCCGGCTGCCCGACACCGCGATGGCCGAGCTGCTCCGGGTCGGCGACGAGGTCGACGTCGTGGCCGCCGATCCGCAGGGTGGCCCCGCGTCCGCCGTGGCCCGCTCGGCGCTGGTCCTGGCGCTTCCACCACCCCCGGCCGACGCGGCAGCCGACGGGCTGCCCGGCCGGCTGGTGGTGCTCGGCGTCCACGAGAGCGAGGTCACCACCGTCTCATCCGCCACGGTGACGCACTTCCTCACCGTCGCGTGGTCCCGCTAGCGTGCGAGACGTTCCGCTGCCCGGCAGCTCTTTCATGGTCTCGAGGGGACGCACCCAATGCTCAGTGGCTTCAAGAACTTCATCCTGCGCGGCAACCTGGTCGACCTGGCGGTCGCGGTCATCGTCGGCACCTCGTTCGCCGCCGTGGTGGCGGCGTTCACGGCCTGGTTGACACAGGCCATCGTCGGCGACGACAGCGACTTCTTCTCCGGCGGGCTCGGCACCTTCGGCTTCTTCCTCAACGCCGTGATCTCGTTCCTGATCCTGGCTGCGATCGTCTACTTCCTCGTCGTCGCGCCCTACACCCGGGTCAAGGAGCGCTACTTCCCGAGCGCGCCCCCCGGCACCCCCGAGGACATCCAGCTGCTCCAGGAGATCCGCGACCTGATCGCCGCGCAGTCTGGCACCACGCCGCCCAGCGTTCCCCCCAGCGCCTGACCTGCCGCAGCCTGCCTAGCCGCCGTGGTGCGGCGGCACCTGCTCCTTGAGCCAGGCGTCGCCGCGTGGCTCGGCGTCTCCGGAGCGCTCCGCGGGGTCGCGCTCGTCGGCGGTGGTGTCCGGGAGCGCGTCGCCGAACACCTCCGCCCGCCGGCGTCGGCGCTGCCACTCGGCCTGTCGCTCGGCCGCTCGCTGGGTCTCGCGCTCGTCGCTCACGTGCCCAGCCTCAGGTGCAGAGCCCGGCGAACTCGAGGTCGTCGGCGCTGGCGTCCACGCTGTCCGAGGCGTCGCCCGACGGCGAGGCGGTGTCGCTCGGGGACCCGCTGCCCGACGAGGCGCCGTCGGACGGCGAGGTCGTCGAGGACTCGTCGCCGCTCGGGCTCGCGCCGTCGGAGGGAGAGGCGGAGTCGCTGCCCGACGCGGTGCCGGACGCGCTGCCGCTGCCGGGCGCCTGGTTGGCGCCGATGGAGCCGACCCGGAGCTTGCCGAGCGGCTTGTCGTGCAGGATCCGGTCCCACAGCACGTCGGCGTCGTCGGTCCACTCGACGCGGCCCGGCTGGGCGGTGCTGTAGACGAAGGGCACGGTGATGAAGCGGATCCGCTTCAGCCCGATGTCCTGGAACTGCAGGCCGACCTTGGCCATCTCCTTGATGTTCGGGATGTCGGTCGTGAGCGACTTGGTGGCCGCGTTGAGGAACCGGACCAGCCGGTCGAAGCGGGTCAGCGTGCCGTTGGACAGCACCTTGCCGACGAGCGCGGCGATGAACGCCTGCTGCCGCTTGATCCGGCCGATGTCGCTGCCGTCGCCGACGCCGTGTCGGACCCGCACGTAGGCGAGCGCCTCCTTGCCGTCCAGGGTCCGGGTGCCGGCCGGGATGGTGATGCCGTACTCCGAGCTGTCGATGTCCTCGGGGACGCAGACCTCGACCCCGTCGACGGCGTCGACCATGTCCTTGAAGCTGCCGAAGTCGACGACGATGTAGTTGTCGATCGGGACGCCGGTGGTCTGCTCGAACTGCTGGATCGTGCACGCCGGGCCGCCGTAGGAGTACGCGGCGTTCCACATGACGTTGCTGGCGCCCGGGATGGTGTCGCCGTCCTCGCTCTTGCAGTCGGGCCGGTCGACCAGGGAGTCGCGCGGGATCGAGACTCCGTACGCCGACTGCCGGTCGGCCGAGAGGTGGAAGAGGATCGTCGTGTCCGAGCCGCCGCCGGCCTCCTGGTCGACGCCACAGCCATCGCAGTCCCGGGAGTCCGAGCCCATCACCAGGATGTTGAGCGGCTCCTTGGGACCCTCGACCTTCACCTTCTCGGGGCGGTCGTAGAGCTGGTCGCCGACATCGACGACGTTGAGGTTGCCGTTGAGGTGGCGGTACAGGAAGGCCACCGACAGCCCACTCACCATGCCCAGCGTCAGCAGGGTCGCCAGCAGCACCTTGGCCACCGTGTGGGTCCGGCGGGTCCGGCCCCGGCGCTTCCCCGCTCGGTAGGCGGAAGGCAGCTCGGGCTGGGCAGGAGGCTGCGCAGCGTCGGGCATCGTCACCTTCACATGGGGCGGGTATGAGCTGTACGAGGTGGCCGCGGCCGCACTCGAGTGTGTGCGCGACCGCGCCAGATTACGTCTGTCGATCAAATGATGGCCGGGACCGGCCGGTAACACCAATATCCGGCGCGCCGTCCGGGCCGCCAGCGTGGCACGATGGCCGCCGGCCGCCCGCGCTCGCGCGGCGCCCCGCCCCAGTAGCTCAGCGGATAGAGCAGCCGCCTCCTAAGCGAAAGGTCGCAGGTTCGACTCCTGCCTGGGGCACTCACCGCGGAGTCCGCACGCGCCAGGTGATCTGTTGACGGCCTACGCCGTTGACTCATGGGACCGAAGCTGACAGTGAGCGTGGGAACGCTCTTCATGGCGAACGAGTCGTTGGCGCAGGTTCAGTGCTGGAAGCCAGCAGGGGCGCTCGTCAGTGAACCGCCACCATGGTCTGCTCGTCGCCGGTGAAGATCATCCGGCGGCCGCGCATCGAGCCGACGTGGGCGACTGCCGCTCGCCACTCGTCGCTCGCGAGCGCAGTGTCGAGGGCCTCGCGTGAGTCGAAGCTCAGGACGGACATGCCGTCCCAGCCCGTAGACTTCTCGTCGATGCCGTCGACCAGCTCGGTGTGCAGCCACCGCCGCAAGCCCGGCAGTGGATAGGTGACCTCCGCGTGCTCCCCGCGCCACCACGTGATGAACTGCTCGTGGGTCCACTCGTCGGGCCGGGACGCGACCACGATGAGGTTGTATGTGCTCATCGGGCCACGACCCGCAGGCAGGCGCCGGTGTACAGCTCGCGCACCTCGTCGAGGGTCATGGGACCACCGGGCCGGTACCAGCGCCAGACGCTGACCACCATGGCGAGCACCAACGTGGCGTAGGCGTGCGCGTCACCCTTGCGGAAGACGCGCGCCTTCATCCCACGGGCGATGAGGGCGGTCCACTCGCTCTCGATGTCGCGCACGAGGGCGCGGGCCCGCTGGCGCTCGACCTCCTCCTTCTCGGAGGGACGGGGGGTCGCAAGCAGGTCCATGTGGCTCTGCAGGATCCGCATCTGCAGGACCTCGCGCGGGCTCACGGCGTACGCCGCGGCGATGGCGGCCTCGAGCGCCTTGTCGGCGCGGTCCACGTCGGCCGTCACCTCGCGGAACGCCTCGAGGGAGCGACGGAGCTCGAGGCTCATGATCGTGAGCAGGCAGTGCGCCTTGGACTCGAAGTAGTGGTAGAGCGCGGTCTGGCCGATCCCGACCTGGTCGGAGATCGTCGCCCACTTGGTGTGCTCGTAGCCGTCCTTGCCGAACTTCTCGATCGCCGCGGTGAGGATGACGGCGCGCTTCGACCGCGGTCCTTCGGTTTCGGGCGCTGCCAGCACTGCGGTGCGAGCCCTGGACCCTGCTCTGGGCACTGCGTTCTCCGATCGTCGGGTCGATCCTACCAAGATGAGATGAACTCAGGTCACTCCGTGCAGCTCCGTCGCCATCCGCAGCGCGTCCGGCCGGGACAGCTTGCCGACACGGTTCTGCGGGAGGTCGGGGACGTCGAAGACGAACTCCGGCCACTTGGCCTTGGGGAAGCCGGCGCTGGCGAGGTGGTCCGTGACCTCGGCCAGTCCCAGCGGCGTTCCGGTGGACACGACGAGGGCCGCGACCCGTTCGCCGAGCATCTCGTCCGGCAGCGGGACGACGCAGACCTGCGTCACCGAGGGGATCCTGGCGACCGCCGCCTCCACCTCGTTGACATCGATGTTGCGGCCCCCGCGGATGATGATCTGCTTCTGCCGCCCGAGCACCGTGATCGTGCCTGCGGGGTTGACACGGACAAGGTCGCCCGTCGGCAGGAAGTCGTCGGGCGTCAGCTCGGGTGGCCACGCCCGGCCCTTGCGCGCATAACCGACGAACATGCTGGGACCACGCACCTGGGCGGCTCCCACTTCGCCCAGCGGCAGCGGGCCCCCGTCCTCCCCGACCGAGCGCACCTCGGTGCCGGGGAACGGCCGGCCGTCGCAGGCCAGCCTGGTCTCGGCGTCCTCGTCGGGCCGGGTGGTCGTATGGCCGAGGCACTCCGACATGCCGAAGACCCGGATCAGCTTCGTGTCGAGGACCTGCTCAGCGCGACCCAGCGCCCCGGCGTCCATCGGGCCACCGCCCACGGTCATCGCCTTGAGGCACGACAGCCGGCCCGGCGCCGTCGGGTGGATCGAGAGCTGCAGCGCCATCGTCGGCACCAGCATCGTCCAGCGGACGTCGTGGGTGGCCATCGCCGCCAGGGCGTCGTCGGGCCGCCACACGTCGATGCACACCATCGGACCGCCGAGCATGGCCGGGAGGTACATCCCGAAGCAGTACGCCGCCACCGACGACAGCGGGACGAAGGCGCCGACGGCGTCACCGGGCACGAGCCCGATCGCGTCGATCGTCGACCGGCCGGCGTACCGGAGCGCGTCCTCGGACTGGACGACGCACTTGGGGCGGCCGGTCGAGCCGGAGGTCATGGCGACCGCGACGCCACCGTCCCAGCGTTCGACGTCGCGCGAGGACCGACCAGAGGTGACCAGGGACCAGCCGTCCAGCGTCGCCTGCTTGTCGGGGAACGCCACGCTCGAGACCTGCCAGAGCGCGAGCACGTCGTCGGCGGCGACCACCGCGTCCGGCTCGATGTCCTCCATGGCGAGCTCGAACTCGGCCGCGACCGCGTGGCTGCTGAACACCGCGACCATGCCGCCGCGCAGCCCGACGGCGAGAGCCGTCGCGAGGGTCCGCCAGGTGTTGTCCGCCTGGACCAGGACCGTCGGCGATCCGCCGAGCGACTCCTCGAGGGCGATCGCGAGGCTGCGCGCGGCCGCCATCACCTCACCCACCGTGTGCACCCCGAGCGCGTCGATGACGGCCACGTCACCGGGCGTGCGGTCGGCACGCTCGGCGAACTCCCGCGCGAGCAGCTGCATGTGTCGTTCTCCTTCTGGTCCAGTGTCTACCGCGCGGTCCAGCCGCCGTCGACGACCAGCGCCTGCCCGGTCACGTAGCTGGACGCGGCGCGAAGCGAGGAACAGCAGGGCACCGTCCACCTCGCCGGTCTCGCCGCCGCGGCCGAGCATCGTGTTGCGCCGCACCCACCCGGCCGACTTCTCGTTGGTGAACAGTCCGTCGGTCATCTCGGTGTCGAACCAGCCCGGGACGATCGCGTTGACGCGGATCCCCCGGCGGCCCCACTGCCCGGCCAGCTCCCGGGTCAGGCCGATGATCCCGGCCTTGGAGGCCGCGTAGCTCGCGCCGCCGATGGGAGCGGTCGAGACCAGGCCGATCACCGACGAGACGTTGACGATCGAGAGCGACGCCACCGTCCGGCACCGTGCCGGCGACGGCGCGCGGCGAGGTGGAAGCCGGCGGCGAGGTTGAGGTCGAGCAGGGCCGCGAAGCCCGCGACGGTCTCCTGCTCGGCGTCCGGCACGCCGGGCATGCCGGCGTTGTTGACGAGGACGTCGACGCGGCCGGTGACCGCCGCGGCCACGTCGACGAGGTGGGCTCGGTCCGCCGCGCGACGTGACGTCGCAGCCGACCGGCACGAGGCGCCCCTCCCCGGCGTGGTGCCGTCGAGCTCCTTGGCGAGCACCTCGAGCCGGTCGAGCCGGCGGGCGGCGGCGACCACCGTGGCGCCCGCGCCGACCAGGGTGCGGGCGAAGCCCTCGCCGAGTCCCGAGGAGGCGCCGGTCACGATCGGCGACCTTCCCGGTCGAGGTCGAAGCAGCCCGTGCGTCTCCCATCAGTAGACCGCCGTCCGGCCGCCGTCGACGGGGATGACCGCCCCGGTCGTGTAGCCGGAGGAGTCGCCGGCCAGGTGCACGACCATGCCGACCACCTCGTCGGGGCGGCCGAGCCGGCCGGCCGGCAGCCGGTCGACGACCTTGCCGACGAACTCGTCGTCCCAGTCCGTCGGCCATGTCGGTGGCGAACGCGCCGGGCATCACGCAGTTGACCCGCACG
Organism: uncultured Actinomycetota bacterium; assembly: GCA_963791175.1. Taxonomy (GTDB): domain Bacteria; phylum Actinomycetota; class Actinomycetes; order Propionibacteriales; family Nocardioidaceae; genus Nocardioides. The sequence continues at coordinate 132,654 of CAWBRC010000001.1, read as the reverse complement.
TGCGGGGCGTACTCCTGCGCGAACGCCATGGTGAGCGCGTTGAGGCCGTTCTTCGAGGCGGCGTACATCGCCTCGGGCGGGCTCGGCCGCACCGCGCCGATGCTGGAGATGTTGACGATCGAGCCGCCGCCGGCCGCCGCCATCCGCGCGCCGGCCACGGCCATCAGCCGGAACGGGCCCTTGAGGTTGACCTCGATGGTCTTGTCGAAGAGCCCCTCCGAGACGTCCGCGAGGCTGGGCGATAGCGGGGCGATGCCGGCGTTGTTGACGAGCGACGTCGAGACGGCCGAGGTCGGCGTACAACCCCGTCGATGGCCGGCTCGATGCTGTCCCAGTGCCCGACGTGCAGCGGCAGCGGCACGGCGGCCACGCCGGTGGCCTTGGCGATCGCCTCGGCCGCGGCCGCGCAGGCGTCGGCCTTGCGGCTGGAGACGACGACGGTGGCGCCCGCCTCGGCGAGGCCGAGCGCGATCGCGTAGCCCGAGGCCGCGGGTGGCGCCGGTGACCAGGGCGACCCGGCCGTCGAGGCCGGTCATGGCCGGTAGCCCGCGAGCTCGAGGTTGCCGATCGTGCGCAGGTGCACCTCGTTGGGTCCGTCGGCGATCTGCAGCGCCCGGGTGATCGCGAAGAGCCGGGCCAGCACGGTGTCGTCGCTGACGCCGGCGGCGCCGAAGGTCTGCACGGCGCGGTCGACCACGTTGTGGGCGACCTCCATCGCCGCGACCTTGATCGCGGCGACCTCGGACGCGGGCCGCGGCGTTGCCCCGGGTGTCCATCAGCCACGACGACTTGCAGGATGAGCAGCCGGACCTGGTCGATCTCGATGCGGCTGCGCGCGATCCACTCCCGGACCACGCCCTGGTCGGCGAGCGGGCCGCCGAACGCCTCGCGGTCGACCGCGCGGCGGCACATCAGTCGACAGGGCGCGCTCGGCGAACCCGATGGCCCGCATCGCGTAGTGCATCCGCCCCGGGCCGAGCCGGCCCTGGGCGATCGCGAAGCCGTCGCCCTCGGCGCCGAGCATGTTCGTCGGCCGGCACCCGCACGTCGGTGAACTGCACCTCGCCGTGGCCGAGCCGGTCGCTGGTAGCCGAACATCGGCAGGTCGCGCAGCACCTCGACGCCCGGGGCGTCGGCGGGCACCAGGATCATGCTCTGCTGCCGGTACGTCGGACCCGTCGGGGTCGGACTTGCCCATGAAGATGATCAGCTTGCAGTCCGGGTCGAGGACGCCGGAGGTGTACCACTTGCGGCCGTTGAGCGACGTAGCTCGTCGCCGTCGCGGCGGATCGGTCGCGGTGATGTTGCGGGCGTCGGAGCTGGCGACCGCCGGCTCGGTCATCGCGAACGCCGACCGGATCCGGCAGTCCAGCAGCGGGCGCAGCCACTGCTCCTGCTGCTCCGGCGTGCCGTACATGCGCCAGGATCTCCATGTTGCCGGTGTCGGGCGCCGAGCAGTTGAGCGCCTCGGGGCCGATGATGGAGCGTCCGGCCAGCTCCATCAGGGGCGCGTACTCGAGGTTGGTCAGGCCGGCGCCCCAGTCGCCGTGGGTCATGAAGAGGTTCCACAGGCCGAGCTCGCGCGCCTTCGCCTGCAGGTCGCGCATCACCTGCGGCTGCTCGTGCGGGTTGGCCGCGCCCGGCGACCTGCGCGTCGTAGACCGCCTCGGCGGGGAAGACGTGCTCGTCCATGAACGACCTGCAGGCGCGCCTGCAGGTCGCGCGTCCGGGCGGAGAGGCTCGAAGTCCACGGCTCCTCAGTGCCGTCGGTCAGCCAGGATGTCGCGTGCGGTGCGGATCGAGCCGGCGGATGGTGTCCGGCAGCCGTTCCTGGTCGGGGTCGTGGTGGCGGCCCTCGAGGTGCCGGCGCAGGTTGTGGCCCATGATCGCGGCCATCTTGTAGCGGCCCAGGGCGTCGAACCACGTCGAGGTCGTCGACGCGGCCGGCCGTCCGCGGCGTACGCCGCCACGAGCTCGTCGGCGCCGGGCAGCCCGGGCACCTCGCGGCCCACGCCGGGGAAGTTGGCGCCGTCGGCGAAGACCAGGAACCAGCCGAGCTCGACCCGCGGGTCGCCGACGCTCCAGATCTCCCAGTCGATGAGCGCCACCGGCTCGGTCCCGCGGCAGATCAGGTTGCCGAGCCGGTAGTCGCCGTGGACGAGCGTGGGCTCGACCGCCGTCGGGCACCGACGTCGGCGAGCCGCTGTCGAAGCCGATCCGCGTCCGGCACCAGCTCGGGCGGGACCGCCGCCATCGTGCGGGCCCACCGGTCGAGCTCGTCGAGCGGCGACAGCGGCTCGCGCGTCGACCGGCACCTTGTCGAGCGGGACGTCGTGCAGGGCCGGCAGCAGTCTCGGCGGCACGCAGCATCCGGGCAGCGGCCAGCGCCGGCGGCACCGCGGGGTCGTCGAGGACCGGCTCGAGCGACTCGCCCGCGACCAGCTCCATGGCGAACCAGGCCGGCTCGCGCTCGTCGGTGGCGACGATGCGCGGGGACGGGCACCGCGGGTGCGGCGCCAGCGCCTCGATGACCCGGGCCTGGCGCAGCATGTCGTGCCGCCCGATCGGCCTTCTGTCCGGGGGGCACGGACTTCACGACCAGGCCTCCCGCAGTCGTCTCCACCCGGTAGGTCAGTCCCGAGTGGCCGCCGGGCATCCGGGCGAAGAGTCCGACCTCCACGCCGGGACGGTCCCGGCGCAGTGCCGCCGAGACGCGGCGGCACAGGTCGGCCTCGTAGGCCTCGTTCGTCATGGCTGTCGTCGCTGCTGTGCGCTCGGCTGGGCTCCCGCGGCAGGCCGAGCACGCGCTCGGCGATGATGTTGTGCTGGATCTCGTCGGTGCCGCCGGCGATGCGGTAGCCGGGCGCGCCGAGCAGGTGCTCGGTCCACGCCCAGGTGCCCCAGCCGCCGGTGTCGGCCGCGAGCCGCGGTCCGAGCAGCAGCCGGGCGACCTCGGAGGTCCGGGCCATGGTGTCGGTGGCGAGCAGCTTGCCCACCGAGGCCTCGGCGCCGGGGTCGCGCCCGGACGACCAGCGGCGGCGGTACCCGCATGCCGGTGAGCCGCTGGACGATAGCTGCGGGTCACCAGGTCGGCGACCCGGTCGCCGCTCGACCTCGGTGAGCGGGCGGTCGAGGTGGCGGGCCAGCTCGACCGCGCGGTCGGCGTTGGCCAGGCCGAGGTTGCCGGAGTCGAGGCGTTCGGCGGCCAGCACGGTCAGCGCGACCTTCCAGCCCTCGACCGACCGGACCCGAGCCGGTAGGTCGTCGGAGAGCTCGACGCCGTCGAGGTAGACCTCGTTGAAGCGAGCTGCCGCCGGTCATCTGCCGGATCGGCCGCACGGTCACGCCGGGCGCGTCCATCGGCACCAGGAAGACGGTGAGGCCGGCGTGCTTGGCCGCGGTCGGGTCGGTGCGGCGTGACCGCGACGCCGAGGTCGGCGACCGGCGCCCCGGAGGTCCACACCTTGTGGCCGTCGAGCACCCAGTGGTCGTCCGTCGCGGACGGCCCGGGTGCGGACCGCGGCGAGGTCGGAGCCCGCCTCGGTCTCGGAGAACAGCTGGCAGGCGATCAGGTCGGTGCGCAGCATGGCCCGCACGTAGCGCGTCTCGCTGCTCGTCGGTGCCCCACTGCGCGATCGGCGGGCGCGACGAGCTGCTGGGTGACCGAGAACATCTCGGTGCGGCGCGGCACGTCGAAGGCGTCCTCCTCCTGCCGGAAAGCTCAGCGCGTACGACGTCGGGCAGGTTGCGGCCGCCGTACTCCTCGGGCCAGGTGAGCGCGCCCCAGCCGGCGTCGTACTTCGCCTGCTCGTAGGCACGGATGCGGTCGGTCTCGGCGCGCTCCTGCTCCGCGCGTCCAGTTCTCGAAGACGGCGACCGAGTCGGCGCCGACGCCCCACTCACGTCGGCCGAGCGGGGCTCGGCGACCGACGCGAGCCATCGGCGCGCGTCGGCGGCGAAGTCGTCGAGGTCGGGGAGCGGCGGTCGTGGTCATCACTCAGACCGCCAGGACCGTGCAGGCGCTGATGCCGGGGGCGCCGTAGACATGGGTGAAGCCGATCCGCGGGGCCGGGCGACCTGGCGGGCCCCGGCCTCGCCGCGCAGCTGGGTGACGACCTCGTGGACCTGGCGCAGGCCCGAGGCGCCGATCGGCTCGCCGTTGGCGATGCAGCCGCCGTCGGTGTTGACCGGCAGCCGGCCGCCGATCTCGGTCTCGCCGCCGGCGACCATCGCCTCCTGCTCGCCGTCCTCGCAGAAGCCGCACTCGGCCAGGTGCATGACCTCGGCACCGCTCTCGGTGTCCTGCAGCTGCGCGACGTCGACGTCGTCGGGACCGACGCCGGCCGCTCGAAGGCGGCGGCGGCCGCGTCGGTGCTGACGCTGGATGGCCGCCCCGGTCCCTGGATCGAGGGGCTGAACACCTCGAAGGAGCCGAAGCGGCGGGTGCGCGTGGCCGCACCGAGCAGCGTGCACCGGCGCGACCGGTGCGGGCGGCCACGGCGTCGCTGGTGACGACGATCGCGGCGCCGCCCTCGCCGGGTGAGCAGAACATGTAGCGGGTCAGCGGGTCGTTGACCATGTCCGGCGGCGGCGATCTCGTCGGCCGAGATCGGCTCGCGGCGCCAGGCGTTGGGGTTGAGCGCGCCGTTGCGATAGGCCTTCTCCGCCACGAGGGCGAGGGTCCGCTCGCTGATGTCGTGCTCGCGCAGGTAGCGCGCGATCTTGATGCCGAAGAACTGCGTGGTCACCATCAGCCCGGCCTCGCCGTACGCCGCGGGCAGGCCCCAGTCCTCGGGTCGCGGGTCGAACGCGCCGCGCGGGTGCTTGTCGAAGCCGACGGCCAGGGCGACCTCGGCCGCGCCGGAGCGGATCGCGTTGCACGGCGGACATCAGGGCGCTGCCGCCGGTCGCGCAGCCGTTCTTGACGTTGGTGAACGGGATCCCGGTCAGGCCGAGGTCGGCGACCAGGGTGTCGGCCAGCCCGGACCCGTCGCTGCCGCCGAAGGCGACCTGGACGTCGGCCCACTCGAGACCGGCGTCGCGCAGCGCGGCCGCGGATGGCCTGGACGGCCGAGCTCGCGCCCGCCGTGGCTCCGGCTGCCGGCCGAACTTCGAGAGGCCGGCCCCGATGATCGAGACACCGGTGCTCATCGGCGCTCGCCTTCGTGGCGAACCTGCGGCACGCGGCTCGGCGGCGACCAGGGTGACCTCGGCGTCACCGTCCAGCTCGGAGAAGTCGGTGCAGTCCAGGACGGCCTCCACCCTGACCCCTTCCGGCAGTTCGACGTAGCCGACCGCGAACGGGACGAAGCCGCCGTCCGGCACGACGTACGGCGGCGACTTGGGCGCGAACCGCTGCACCGTGAAGCCCCACACCGTGCCGTCGGGCGGCTCAGCTCCAGCGACTCCATCGACGCGTGGCCGCAACGCTGGCAGCCGCGGGCCGGAGGGAAGGCGACCGTTCCGCAGCGCAGGCAGCGGCTCCCGCGTCAGCGACCGACCCACTTGGGTTCACGCTTCTCGAGGAACGCGTTGACGCCCTCGCGGGCGTCCTCGGACTGCAGCGCGTTGCCGACGGCGAGGTGCTCCATGACCATCAGCGACTGGATGTCGGCGTCGAGGCCGCGGTCGATCGTCATCTTGGTCAGCCGCATCGCGAACGGGCTCTTGTCGATGATCGGGGCGATGAAGTCCTTGACCAGCTCGTCGAGCTCCTCGGCCGGCGCGGAGGCGTTGATGAGGTCGAAGTCGACCGCCTCCTTGCCCGACAGCAGCTTGCCGGTGAGCATCAGCTCCTTGGTCTTGCGGATGCCGATCATCCGCGGCAGCCGGTAGATCGGGCCGGCCCCGCCGAACAGCGCGCGGCGGATGTGGAAGTCGCCGATCTGGGCGTCGTCGGCGGACGACCGCGAAGTCGCAGGAGATCATCAGCTCGAACCCGCCGGCGGTGACGTAGCCCTCGAGCACCGCCACCGACGGGGTGTTCATCGAGTAGAGCCGGTCGCACACCTTGGCGGAGAGGACGGCCACCTCCATCGCGGTCGTGCGTGCCGACGTAGTCGGCGAGCAGCTCGTCGAGGTCGAAGCCGGAGCAGAACGTGCCCTCGCGACCGCGCAGGATCAGCACCCGCAGGTCGGGGTCGTCGTCCACCTCGCGGATGATCTCGTCGAGCCGGTGCAGCAGCTCGACGGTGACGGCGTTCTTCTTGTGCGGCCGGTTGAGCCACACGCGGGCGATCTCGCCGTCCTTCTCGAGCTGTACATGGTCGGTGAGGCCCATGATGCGTCCTTCCGGGTTATTTGAACTGAATCCACTTCAGTCTGAGCGTGCCGAGCGCCGATGTCAAGACGACAGCGGAAGGGCCTGGCGCAGCCGCCTCTTCGCGATCGCCCAGCGGTGCGTCTCCGACGATCCGTCGTAGATGCGGAACGGTCGGACCTCGCGCAGGTAGCGCGAGAGCAGCGTGTCGCCCGAGATGCCCAGGGCTCCGCAGATCTGCACCGACCGGTCGACGACCCGGCCCACCGCCTCGGCGACGAACGTCTTCGCGATCGCGCTGGACTGCGCGGCACTGCGGCCCTGGTCGAGCTCGGCGCACGCCTCCCGGATCAGCAGCCGGGACGCCGCGAGGTCGATCTCGGAGTCCGCGACCATCGCCTGCACCATGCCGAGGTCGCCGAGCCTGGAGCCGAACAGCTCGCGCTCGGCGGCCCGCGTGACCGCGATGTCCTGGGCGTGCCGTGCGACGCCGAGCCAGCGCATGCAGTGGGTCAGCCGGGCGGGCGCGAGCCGGACCTGCGCGTAGTCGAATCCCTCGTCGACCGCCCCGAGCACCGCCTCCTCCGACACGAGGACGTCGTCGAAGTCCAGCTCGCAATGGCCACCGAAGAAGCCCTCGTCGAGGGTGTCGATGTGCCGGGTGATCGTCATGCCGGGGGTGTCCGCGTCGATCAGGAACATCGTCGCGCCGCCCCGGTCGCCCGGGCTCCCCGACGTGCGCGCCATGCAGATCGTGTACGCCGCACCGTCGGCGCCGGTGATGAACCACTTGCGCCCGTTGACCCGCCAGCCACCGGACGAACGCGTGGCCGTGGTGGACAGCGCGGCCGGGTCGGAGCCGGCTCCCGGGGCAGGCTCGGTCATCGCGAAGCACGACCGCACCGACCCCTCGGCCAACGGCCGCAGGTAGCGCTCCTTCTGCTCGGCCGTCGCGACCGCCTCGAGCAGGTGCATGTTGCCCTCGTCGGGGGCGGCGATGTTGAGGGCGAGCGGGCCGAACAGCGACCAGCCCGCCTCCTCGAAGACGACGGCCCGTCCGCGCATGTCGAGGCCCTGTCCGCCGTACTCCGGTGCGACGTGCGGCGCGAAGACGCCGGCGTCGCGGGCGTCCTGCTGCAGCCGGGTGCGCAGCCCCTCCCCACCGGCGGCGACCACGCCACCGAGCCGCTCCTCCTCGGGGACGACGACAGCGCGGACGAACGCCGCGGTCCGTGCGGCCAGCTCGTCGACGTCACGCGCGGGGGTCAGCTCGATCGTCACCGGGGCGACCTCTCATTTCAGCGTTGGGTCAGAGGGTGTCGGCGAGGGCCAGGGCCCGGTCGGCGATGCGCAGCACCTGCTGGCCGCGCGCCACCATCCGGCCGTCCGAGCTCTCGCCGCGCAGGTGCCGGACGTAGAGCTGCTGCATGATCACCGCCGTCTTCCAGCAGCCGAACGCCTCGTACCACGCCACGTCGGCACGGGTCAGGTTCCGACGGGTCCTCGAGGCATAGCGCTCGACGACCTCGTCGCGGCTCGGCAAGCCGAGGTTCTCGGCGCCGGGGACACCGTCGGCGGGGGTGGCGTCCGTCGGGCCAGTAGTTGAGCAGCGTCCCGAGGTCGGTCAGCGGGTCCCCGAGCGTTGCCATGTCCCAGTCGAAGACCGACGTGACCTCGTCCGGCCGGCCCGGGGTGAACTGACAGTTGTCGACCTTGAAGTCGTTGTGGACCAACGCCGGCTCCCCGGACTCGGGCAGGTGCCGCGCCAGCAGCTCGCCCACCCGGGCCACGGTCCCTCTTCCCGGGGTGGCGACCGCCTCCCAGCGGCGCTTCCAGCCGCGGACCTGCCGGTCGAGGTAGCCCTCGGGGCGGCCCAGGTAGCCGAGGTCGCAGCCGGCCGGGTCGACCAGGTGCAGGTCGGCCAGCGCGTCGACCACTGCGAGGCCGATGCTCCGCCCGGGCTCCGCACCGACCGCCAGCTCCTCGGGCACCCGATCCCAGACCACGACGCCGGGCCGGTACTCCGAGACCAGGAAGTGGGCCCCGAGGACCGCGATGTCGGCGCAGTAGTGCACGCCGAGCGGGGCCCGGGGGTAGGCCGCGTGCAGCCGCGACAGCACGGTGTACTCGCGCAGCATGTCGTGCGAGCCGGCGACGATCGTGCCGAAGGGCGGCCGGCGTACGACGAGGGCGTCGTCGCCGAAGCGGACCAGGTAGGTCAGGTTGGCCGACCCGTGCGGGAACTGCCGGACCGAGAAGGCGCCGTCGAGCCGTGGCAGCCGCTGCCGCAGGTGCCGCTCGAGCGCGACCCAGTCCAGGTCCTCGCCCGGGCGCACGTCGGCGACCTCGGCCCGCACCTCCACCAGGTCGGTCATGACAGGCCCACCAGGTCGGCGACCAGCGCGCGGTCGGTGCGCGAGGACCCGAAGGCGGCCTCGTCGCCGAGGGCCCGGCGGAGGTAGTAGTGCGCCGGGTGCTCCCAGGTGAAGCCGATGCCGCCGTGCAGCTGGACGGTCTCGTGGGCCACCCGGATCACCGCATCGGTGCAGACCGCCGCCGCGACCGCGGCGGGGAGCTCGGCCGAGAAGGGGTCCTGGTCGAAGACGGCCGCGGCATACCGGGCGGCCGAGCGCGCCCGCTCCAGGTCGACGAGCACGTCGGCGAGCCGGTGCTTGATCGCTTGGAACGACGCCAGCGACCGGCCGAACTGGTGTCGCTGCCGGAGATGGGTGCTGGTCAGCTCCAGCATCGCCTCGACCATCCCGACGTGCTCCGCGGCGAGGCCGACCCGGCACAGGATCGCCAGCTCGGTGACCAGGGCGTCGGTCTCCCCCCGGCCTGCGATCAGGTACGCCGGCGCGCCGTCGAGGTCCAGCGTGAGCCTGGCGACGGGTGAGGTCGAGCGTCTCGAGCGGGGTGCGAGCGACCACGCCATCGGGTCGCAGGTCGACGAGGTAGGTGGACTCCCGGCCCCGGGACCCGACGGCGACCACGACCAGGTCGGCGGCCGCGCCGAGCAGCACCCGGTCGAGGCGGCCGGAGGCCCGGGTCGCGCCATGGTCGTCGGCCAGGGCGAGACCGGCACCGGTACCGCCATCGAGCGCGACGGTCACGACGAGGGACCCGTCCATCGCGCCTCGGACGAGGTCGTCGGCGACGGCGTCGGCCGGCGCGGCCAGCACGGCGTGCACGCCGAGGACCGAGGACAGCAGCAGCGGCTCGGGGAGCAGCACCCGGCCGGCTTCCTCGAGGACCACGGCGAGCACGGCGACGCCGAAGCCCTGACCCCCGCGGGCCTCCGGCACGGCGAGGGAGCCGACCTCCATCTCGTCGTTGAGCAGCGACCAGAGCTTGGGCGACCAGCCGTCGGGTAGCTCGGCGGCGCGGCGTACCTCGTCGTGCGGCGCGTGGGTCTCCAGGAGGTCCCGCAGCACCCGGCGCAGCTCCTCGTGCTCGGGCACGGGTGCGAGCACGGACGCGTCGGCGACGGGCCACGGCTGCCAGGTCACTGAACCTCCTCGGCGTAACTGAATTGACTTCACTTTAGGTGACGAGCATTGCATTCGGCAAGTCACCTCGACAACCCCCCGCGGATTGAACTAAGTTCAGTTTTATGCTCGAGACCACGCTCGCGCGGTACTACCGCACCCTCGACGAGGGACGCATCGACGACGCCCTCGCGCTGCTCGACCCCGAGGTGCGCTTCGTGATGGTCCTGCCTGCCGGCACCCGCCGCGGTCACGGCCGCGACGAGATGGGCGGCTACCTCGGCAGCCGCGGGGTCCCGGACCGGGCCCACGTCGTGATCCGTCAGTCGCGCGACGGCGACGTCGAGTTCCTCTACGGCCGGGTGACCGACGGCGGGACCACCACCGGCCGCTTCCTCTCCGGCGCCCGGGTGGGGGCAGACGGACTGATCGCGAGCTACGAGGTCACCTTCGACGGCGAGCACGTGCTGGTGGACGACGCATGACCGCGACGCCGTTCCTCGAGGCCTGGTTCGAGATCATGGACTCCGACACCCCCGAGCGGGTCCTCGACCAGATCACCGACGACTTCGTGATGTCGATCCAGTTCTCCCAGGGTGAGGGGCTGTCCGCCGAGTTCGTCGGTGACCACGCAGGTTTGGTGGCCTACCTCGAGCAGCGAGAGAAGAGCGTCCTCGTGCACGAGATCACCCACGGCGCCCGGGTCGACGACGTCGAGCTGGTCCTGGGCCGCACCACGCGCGACGGCGTCTTCGAGGCGTCGTTCAACGCCTCGGCGCTCCTCGATCCGGCGTCCGATCGGTGCCGGCGGCTGCTGATCGGGCGTACGCCGCAGCTCGCGTTCCCCGCCTAGCCGCGCGCAGGTACGCCCTCCACGGTGGTTGAGGAGGGCGCGCTGCGCCCGTCACGAAACCTCGCAAGCCGGAGCTGGATCCGACCCACCCACCACCGCCAAGGTGAATCGAAGAAGTTTCGGAAACCCCTGTGGATACAGGGGAATCGAGCCCATGACTGTCGGTGCCGGGTGCTTGGCTTGACCCATGAGCACGGCTCTGGCAGCCACGGGCGAGGACGACGTCCTCGCCGCTGCCGAGGCGTGCGCCGAGACGATCCGCGAGGCCGAAGCGGAGCTGCTCCGCCTCGCCTACCAGTGGGCGATCGTCCACGACACCGACCGCCTCGACCCCGCCGAGGCCGCGCTGCCGGGCCGGGAGCGGGCGCGCCGCTACGGCGGCGACGGCACGCCCGAGGTCGCTGAGTTCGCGGCCGCCGAGCTCGGCGCCCGGATCGGCCGCTCTCCTTACGCCGCTCGCCAGCTGATGGCCGATACCCTCGACCTGCACCACCGCCTGCCGCAGCTGTGGGCGCGGGTCGAGACAGGTGAGGTCAAGGCCTCCTACGCGCGCCACGTGTGCGCCAGGACCCGCGACCTGACCCGCGCGGAGGCCAGCTACGTCGACGCCGGCGTGGCGGAGTCCGCCGACGGCCGGATCAGCTGGTCCCGCTTCGAGACCCTGGTCGAGGCCAAGGTCGCCCAGGCCGACCCCGTCGCCGCCCAGGTCCGTGAGGAGCAGGCCAGCCGGGCCACGTTCGCCAAGAAGCTCCGCACCGAGGCCAACGGCATGGGCACCTTCATGGTCCGCGCCGACATCGCGACCATCGACCAGATCGACGCCGCGGTCACCGCCCGCGAGCAGACCCTGGTCGAAGCGATGCCCGAGGCCGACCAGGACCAGCGCCGTGTCCACGCCATGCTGCTGATGGCCAGCCCGGGCGCCGGCCCCGCGACCGACCTGACCGACCTCCTGCCGACCGTGACCCTCTACCTGCACACGTACGCCGGCCCCGACGCCGACCCCATCGCACGCCTCGAGGGTCACGGCCCGGTCACCGAGGCCTGGATCGCCCGCGTCCTCGGCCCCCGCTGCAGGTTCAAGATCCAACCGGTCCTCGACCTGGCCGGCCAGGCCCCCGTCGACGCCTACGAGATCCCCGACCGACATAGACAGGCCGTGCACCTCATCAGCCCGGCCGACACCTTCCCCTTCTCCTCCAGCCTGTCCCGCTCGAAGCAGGTGGACCACACCGTCCCCTTCGACGAGGGCGGTGAGTCAGCGGTGGGCAACTACGGCCCGATGACCCTCTTCCACCACCGCATCAAGACCCATAGCGGCTGGCAGGTGCAGCAACCCTTCCCAGGAATCCACGTCTGGCGCGATCCTCACGGCGCGTTCTACCTCGTCGACCACACCGGCACGCGCCGGTCCAGAAGCGACTCTGCCGGGCCGCCGCCACGGGTTGTCGAGATTTGGCATACCGCCGACACGCATCTCGAGCTCGACTGGCATGCGGCATAGCGTTCGAGCATGTGCGGCTCACGCCGATCAGCGGTGCGTCACTTCGCCCAGAATGACGCGGTCGGATTGTGCGCGGATCTGCCGATGAGGGCGCTCCTGCCCGGTCCAGGCCACTCATTCCTTGCCCAGGGTGCGCTGGCACGAGGAGACTTGGTGGGTCGTGCTCCTTGCCCTGGCACCGAGGGGCGGTCATGCGCAGTCCAGTGATGCTGATCCCGCTCGGCCTGCTCCGTGCGGAGGCGTGCGGGAGTAGCTAGGACGGCGCCTCGGAGACGAGCGGGCAGTCCGAGCAACTCGAGATCCGGACGAGCGTCATCGGCGCCGCCACGCCTGGCGCGGAGCCGATCGCCACTGGCGACGTCCTGGACGGTCCACCCTTGGCGGGTCGTCCTTCTGTCCTGGCGGGACCATCCTGGACTCCCACGGAAGCCATGACCCCGAGGTGCCGTTGATCGCCCGGACGATCACCTGTCCCGAGGGTGGGGTGCGGATGGACATCACGCCCGACGTGTCGGAGGGCACGGCGCAGGCCCTGACTCAGACGGGCTCGTGGAGGATCGTCAGCGGCACCGGCGCGTTCGAGGGTCTGGGCGGGAGCGGGGAGATGGAGATCGTGTACGACCCCGACCCCGACCCCGACGCGCCAGCGGGTGGGACCTACACCGGACGGTCAATCGCTAGCTCCGCGGTCCTACAACTCAACCACCGCGGGGTCGTCCGAGTCGTGTCATCCGCCAGCCGGGCTGTCGGCCCTGAAACCTGGCCGGCTCCGCCGCCGGTCAGCGGACGGATCGAAGCCAGACCCATCCTTCGACGACTCTGGAGAAGCACGTGCCCGGGTCATCGGTCACGTCGCCGGTGCAGACACGAATGTCGAGGGTCAACCTGGCCCAGCCTGGATGGAAGCGGCCGGTCTCTGTGGAGAAGGCGTGCGTCACGGTCCACCGCGACCCATCGCACGAGAACTCGTCAACGTCATAGCCGTCATCCCACAGCTCCCTGGACGTCCCGGGGTGCTGCTGGAGCACGCGGTAGACCTCATTGCTGCCGGTGTTGTCACTTGGCAACTGACAGCGATAGGTGACCTTGACCTCGGCGAGACCGTCCCGGGTGACCGTCCCCCGCAAGTGGATGCGGGCGGTCACCCATCCCGTTCCCGTGGCGACGGAGTCGATTGTGCTGACATCCGTCGCGGCCGATGCCCCCCAGGCAGGCGTCGCGGCCAAGACACCGACAAGACACGCCACACCTGTTGACCGGACCAACCGACTCCTCAACGCGTTCCAGTGCATCTGATCGCACCTCCCATCCTCGCCCCGGCGACGTCACCGCCGGCCGGCACAGGACGAGGCCGGCGTAGGAACGGACGCGCCGCCAGTAGTACGAGAAGAATTTCATCGAAACCCCTCTCTACCGCCCCATCTCGGAACCCGCCATGGCCAACAGGGACCAGAGGACATGCCCCGTTAGCGCCATCACAGGCCTCTCAGACGCACGCGACCACAGGGTGAAGTGCGAAGGGTCCATGTCATGACGGCGGCCGGCGGCGGCTGCTCGCCCGGCCCCGACGTGACCCGGCAGCGCTTCTCGCCGAGGGTCGGCACGGGACGATCTGCCGCGACCAGGACATCGACGGATATGCGTCCTTCCGCGAACACCCCGGGATGCGCTTCCGGATCCGTCGCATCCTGGCCGCCCGACCATGACACCGCTGTCGGGCCCGCCCGAGCATGCAGACTGCCGGGCGGTCTCCATTCCGCCGTCGGGCGAGGCGCGTACCGCAGCCACGACGCCGTGTCGGCTTCGGCTGTTACTGCAGCCAGACCGTGAATGAGTAGAAGGGGAAGTGGAAGCTCGTCACCGTCACGGGCACCTCGACATAGGTGTCGCCGTCTCTGTTGATCAGTTCGCGCCCTGGAGGTCCGCATCAAGAAGTGTTTGGCGGTGTCGGACGGCGTAGTGATGGCATAGGGAGGGTCGGGAGTGTCGACGTTGAGCGGGACCGTGGCCGCCGCACCCATGACCAGAGCGGTCTCGGTGAGATCTGGGCCGGTCGAGAGGTTCCAGCACTACGACATGTCGCTCTGGGCCGAACCAGGCTGGCCCAGGTCGCTGCCCCGGCGGTAGGCCAGGTCGGCGACATCGAAGATGGCGACGTCGAACGCTGCTTCGGCGGCGTCGACCAGTTGAGCCCGGTCTGGCTCGTCGGGCAGCATCTGGGCCAGCCCTCGGCGAGTCGCGGGTTGAGAACTCCGCACCGCGACGAGCAGCGGTGGCCTTGTCTTCTCGCCACAAATTCCCGAACCCGGCCGCGCGTCCTGATGTCAAGGAACCGGGTCAACGCCTCACGCAACAGCGCCTCCGCCCCCAGATGGCTGGGGCGCTGCCGGGATCTGGCGCTCATGGGAGTCGTGACTCGACGGCAATCCCCAATAGTCCGGTTGGGCAGGCCCGGCCGTGTCTGGCAACTCATGAATTCAACGCCTAGCTTCTATTTTCAATCCCCAGCGTGACCCCGGCTGACCGTCGTGACCCAACGGCCCAGGAGGAGGCGACTCGGTCATGAGCGCCAACCGAACCAACAAGCTCGTGGCGGTGCCGCTGCTATTGACGACGCTCGTCACTCTCTGTTTCGCGCCACCGGAGGCCGCGAATGCCGCCGTGACGGTTCAGAAGTTCCGAACCGTCGACTACCAGGTCCTTGCTTCGTCGTACAGCAACGACGGGTGCGTGGAGGACCAGACGTTCCTCGACGCCTCCTTCGACCGCGGCATCGGCGAGTACTTCGTCGCCTACGCCCGCTACGCCTATGACTACTGCACCGACATCCAGATCGCGGACCTCTCATACGAAGGCGAGGGCGACCTGACTGTCGACGCCTCACTGTCGAGAGCCACCCTGACTGCCGAAGTCTGGCCCGAGGGCTACGACCCCGAGCCGGAGGACATAGTCCGGGTAACGGAATTCTTCACCGCGACAGGACCCCGAGTTCGAGGTCACGACACCACCACGTTCGGCATCCCGGGCGAGGTTCGATACGTCGCCCACTACTCGGGAGTCTCCAGGTCAGCCAACGCAAGTGGCACGTTCGACTTCGACGTCGCGACCATCAGCAAGGTCAGGTCCGGATATGTAGTCGTCACCCACTACTCATCTTGAAGATCGCGCTGCGCAAACCGTCGACAAGGTCTGGGTGAACGTCGTCGCAGAACAGCCCTCGCCGCGCTACCACGAGGGGGTGTCCCCGCCCGGGATCGGGCGCTGCGCCGGTCGCGAGCTGGAGGCACAACGACAGGATCGGTATCTCCCTGGTCACCCGTGAAGCGGGCAACCTTGCCGATGACGGCCCTGCTAACCATCACTCTGACCTCGCGTTCACGAACTTCCGGATGTCTGCCGCGAGCCGAGCATCCCGCTCATGCCAAGATCCGCGGGCCGCAAGGTCTGTCGATCCGCCCACCATGACGCGGCTGGTGATCCGGGTTGCCCGAACAAGAGTGAGTCCTTCGGCTCAGCCTCTTCCCATCAGTTGTCGGTTCGTCGGTGGCCGGTCGGTGTGCGCCGCGGAGCGAGGTGCACCTGGTCCAGCTTGATCTGCCTCGGTGCGAGCGACCCGCACTTGTTGACTAGTCAGTTCGCGTCATTGACGGGCGCCATCGCGATTCCTGATTCTAGAAGCCCGCGCGTTGGGCTCTTCGTGTGGCGATGCCGGTGTCGCCGGTCTCAGGCCCCGCGCGCCCCGATCCATTGCATTGCAGCGTCTGGCTTGGTGGCGAGGATCCCAGCGCCCCGCCGCCGGTGAGGAGACGGTGGTGTCCGGTCCTCCAGCTTCGGCACGACGGCAGCGGTCCTTGCGCAACAACGAGCTGACACGTCGCTCGTTGCTCGTCACGGCAACAGGTCTGGCCGGAGCCGGCGCCATCGGCCGGGTCGCTGGCTTGCTCGGCGGCGCGAGCGCGGCGGCAACCGGTGCCCCGACCACCGTCGATCTCCAGGACCTCGATGCATCCATGACCGGGTCGGTCCTGCTGCCGAGCGCCGCGGGCTACCTCAGCGCTCTCCAGCTCTTCAATCCGATCTACGACTCGTTGCGGCCCCTTGCGGTGGTCCAGCCGGCGAGCGTTGCCGACGTGGCGACCACGGTGAAGTTCGCCTCCGGCTTCACAACGCCGTTCGCGCCCCGAGCGGGCGGTCACTCCTACGTGGGCGCGTCGGGCGGCGACCAGGGAATCCAGCTGGACCTCCGGCGGCTCAGCTCCATCACGTACAACAGCAGCAACCAGACCGTCGTGGTCGGCGCTGGAGCGAGCTTGTACGCCGTCCACACTGCGCTGGAGCCGTACGGCCGGACGGTTCCTACGGGTACATGTGCGACGGTGAGGGTCTCTGGCCTCACGCTCGGAGGCGGCATCGGCTTCGAGCACCGCAGGTACGGACTGACCTGCGACGCTCTCCGCTCGGTCCAAGTGGTCCTGGCCAACGGCACCACGGTTCGCGCAAGCGCCTCGCTGAACCCTGACCTGTTCTGGGCCTGCCGCGGGGGTGGTGGCGGGAACTTCGGCGTCGTCACCCAGTACACGTTCGCCACCAGTCCGGCGACGTCGGTCGGCTACGCGTCGCTGCGCTGGACCGACGCGGACCTGGAGCGCGTCATCGCCGGTTGGCAACAACGGATCACCGCGGCGCCGCGGACCAGCTTCGCCGTTCTGCACCTGAGCACAGGATCAGGTCAGGTGACGCCGAGGATCGTCGTGCGGACTCTCGGCACCTCGGCCGATGCCGAGGCCGACGCGCTGGTCGCAGCGATCGGTCGTACGCCGGCAGAGAGGACGACCGCGCAGTACACCCACCTGCAGGCGCTGCAGGAGGTGGCCGGTTGCTCCGGGTACACCGAGACCCAGTGCCAGCTGGAGCCCACCGGTCTGCTCGCTCGCAAGGTACACATCCTGGGAAGCGACATCCTCGGCCGTCAGCTGGCTGGAGCCGAGATCTCCGCACTCTCGAGCTACCTCCGGACACGCGCGACGACGAACTCAACGACCACGCTGCAGTTCGAACCCTTCGGTGGCGCCCTGGCAGGCAAGGCAGTTGCCGACACCGCATTTCCCTGGCGCACCGCGGTCGCCTCGGTGCAGTGGAAAGTCACCTTCGCTTCTTCACCTCCGTCGTCTGTGCAGAACTCGACGTACAACTGGATCTCGACCGGGCACACGAAGTTCGGGTCCGCCTCGGTCGGCGCCTACATCAACTACCTGGAACCGTCGCGCCCAATCTCGGCGTATTACGGCTCCAACTACAACCGGCTCCGCCAGCTACGCACCACGTATGACCCAAACGGGCTGTTCCGCGGGAAGTACGTCATCCCCGCCGCGTAGGCATACGTCCTCGGCAACGTTCGTCTCGGGTTACACGAAGGGATGGTGGTACGGCGCCGTGGGAAAGGGGCCTGCTCACGGGGCTTCGTACTCAAGGCGGACCCGCGGTCACCAACCCACAGCCCAGCACCATCAGGCTGCGTTGGCGATCCCCACAGTCTTTCCGCGAAGACGCACGACCCGTTGTCCGGATGTCTGCCGCGATCCGTGCGTCGCACCACCGTCCGGCCAGCAGACCCAACGCCCCGTTCGCCGGGCCTTCCAGGCCCCGGGCGTCGCACCTACCCTGAATGGGTGCTCGACCTGAGCGGGTTCGACGTCGAGGAGATCGCTACCGCGCTAGCCGATCAGACTGACTACGAGCACCGATGGCTGATCGACCCGCGCACGGGCGAACTGACGTACTGGACCAGCGACACAGGCATCGACGGAGAGAACCCCGTCGAGATCGACGAGCTGGATCTGATTGCCATCGATCCGCTTCCGCCTTATGTGTGGTTCCAAGACATGGCGGACTTCGCGGACGGCATCAGCGACCAGGCAACTGGCCGGCGCCTGGCACAGTCATTGCGCGGGCGCGGGGCCTTCAGGCGATTCAAGAACCAGATCTATGAACACCACCCCGAGCTGATTCCGGCGTGGCACGCCCTGCGGGATGCTCGAGCTCAACGGAGGGCCGTCGAGTGGCTGCTTGACCAAGGACTCATCAGCGCCGAGGCCGCGCAACAGTTCGCGAGCGACCACCCAGATCCCGCATTCCCTTGATTCCAGCCGTCGAATGCGTTCAAGCCTTCGGCTGCTGCCACCGACGACGAACGTCGGTCCGCGGGACGGTCCACTCCTGAAGACGCCTGCACACTGCCCCCGAGGTTGCCTCCAGTACGGAATCCATGTCCGTCCGTCGACGTGCGCGCCGGCATCCGACGTCGGACGGCTCGCTCGCACACGCCGAGGCGCCTCGCGGGTCATCCTTGGGTCAACCTGATCGGATCTAGTGGCCGAGGCTCGCTCGATCGCAAATCATCAGCGTTGGGAGGCAACCTCGGGGCACACTCGGCGGGTCAGGCAGGCAAGGAGGTTCGCACCATGCTCATTGATGCCGACGACGACTTCAGCGCGTACGCCGCCGAAGCATGGCCGAGGCTCTACCGTCGCGCGTTCCTCCTGGCCGGCCAGCACGCGGACGCCGAAGACCTGGCGCAGCAGGCGCTGATCCGGGCGCGCCGGCACTGGGCGAAGGTCGCTCGCGCCTCATCGCCGGACGCATACGTCACCAAGATCCTCACCAATGTCTTCCTTTCCTCCCGTAAGAGCGCCCGGGTCTCCCGGGAGGTGCTGCGGGCAGTTCCAGAGGTTTCCACGGAGACGCCACCGTCGCCGATACGTGGTGATCTGTGGCCCTACCTGTTGGATCTGGCACCGCGACAGCGCGCCGTTCTCGTGCTCCGGTTCTACGAGGACCTGACCGAGCGCGAGGTAGCCGAGATGCTCGGGATCAGTGTCGGGACGGTGAAGTCAACGACCCACAAGGCACTCGCCCACCTGCGGGCGACTCTCGGGTCTCGGGAAGGAGAGCTGGCATGAGCATCGACGAAATCGTGCGGGCCGAGCTGCGCTCTGTCGCCGACCAGGTCGTCGTACCGTCGCTACCGCCGCTCACGGAGCGCCGTCGTATCTGGCCCGTCGTTGTCGCGGCTGCGGCGGCGACGGCCCTGGTCATCGCCGGTCTCACCTGGGCGTTGCGCGAGCACGCAGGGCCGCAACCGGTCGACCCGCCGAAGCGCGTCCAGATCGACCGCTCGGCCCCGATGATCCCCTGGACGGACCGCGAGAAGCTGTACGCCGCTGGTCAGCGGATCCCCGGTCGGTGGACCGAGATGGTCTCCGGAGGCGAGACCTGGCTCGCCCGCCGAAGCGACCTGCACGCGGTGTGGGGACGCGGGACCGAACAGCACGACCTCGGGAAGGTGGGCTGGTTCTACGGACGGACGGTCGAGCCGTTGGGCATGAGCGGGCCGTTCCTCTCTCCCGGCGGGCGCTACATCGCGTTCGGCGGCGACCAGGGCAACGAGGGTTACGCGCCGCTCCAGCTGCTGAACACCCAGACCGGACGAACCACCGAGCTGCCGCCTGAATTCGGCAAGTACGACATCGACGCGGTGACCGACGCCGGAATCCTGGTCGCGAGCCGCTGGCCCGACCCGGAGGACCCTGAGGCACCTGATGTCCGCGAGTACTTCGCCCTGGCTGTCGGCAAGGCGCCGGTGCGGCTCGAGGGCCCCGGAGGCGTTCTGCTCGCCCGCACCGGCGCGCCCGGGCTGATGCTCATGGACGACGAAGGCGCCGCCTGGGTCGTCGACGTCGAGGGCTCCCGCGTTCGCCGCGCCGTCGAGCTGGGGATCTCCCCGCGCGGCGCCGGTGATTGGCTCGCACAACCACCCGGGTCCCTGAGCCCTGACCGGAAGTGGGTGCTGGACCTGGCGTGGGTCGACGCGTTCGAGGAGGTGTCGACAGCGCCGGTGAGGGCTGTCGAGACAGGCCGCACGGCGTCCATCACGGCGCCAGACGGTTGGGCCTTCGCCCCTCGGCTGGCTCCGGGCTTCTGGGAGCCGAGGGACACCCTCGTCGCGTGGGTGGTCGAGGCGGAGAGCCGCGTCTATCGGTTGGCCCGCTGCGCCCCGGTCACAGGGGCCTGCGTGCTGGTGGAGGAGTCATGAGGAAGCTGCTCGCACTGCTGGTCGTCCTGGCAGTCTCCGGTTGCAGCGCCGATGGGACCGCGCCGAAGCCCCAGCGGGGGCTGGAGCGGGTGACGTCCGCCAGTACTCCGACGTCCGGTGCCAGCACCCCCACAACCGGTGTCAGTACGGCCGCGCCGACACGGCCGTACCTGCTCAGGGGTCGTCTGCAGGTCGGTGGCGACGTGCAGCCCGGTCGGTACGAGGGCCTTGTCGTGCGGGGGAGGACGTGGCTCGCCTGGAAGCGATGGGACGGGCCGAGGACCTGGAGCACCGGCACGACGACGCACCGGCTTCCGACGGCCAACGCGGTTGAGATCTCGCCGGCCGGTCGCTACATCGCGACGGTGAGCGGCGGCGAGCACTGCGAGGGTGTGGGCCTGGACAGCGACGGCAAGACGTGCGCCGTCAGCCTGATAGACACCTCGGGAGCACAGCCTCCCCGGCGACTCGTCGTGGCGCGGCCGGTCGTGCTCGCCGGTGTGTCGGAGCAGGGAGTCGTCGTACTGACCGAGAACGCCGCCCTACGGTGGAACGAGCTGATGTGGGACGCCGCCGGAGGTGCTCACGGTGTCGTGCCGATCGAGGACACACCCCGGATGCAGGAGTGGGCCATGCACGACTGGGGGCCGGGCTCGTTCGGCAACGCCGGCTTCGAGTTCTTCGCCCCCAACGTCTCGCAGCGCTGGTTGGGCGAGTTCGTGGACGGCCAGGTCCGGCCGCGCGTCCAGATCCCCCAGGGCGTGGAGCCCGGGCCGGGCGGTGCCTGGGTCCTCGGCAACCCCTGGGCGTCGGGCGACGGGCGCCACCTGAAGGGCTCGTTCGAGCCGACGAGGGCGACCCTGCGCGCGCGCACGCTGGGGAAGCACGGAATGCTCGGGCCACCGGTGTCTCTGCGCGCACCAGCCCGCTGGTTCTTCGCCAGGGCGCCGGGACCGGGTGACGTCGTCTTCTGGGAGGACGCTGACACCTTCGTCGCCCGGGTGGTCGACTCCCGCCAGTCCGGCGACCGGCTCGCCCGCTGCGACATGCCCCTCGGCACCTGCGTCCTGGTCGAGTCGTGATCGCCTCGACGGCCCAGGGCCCGAGTGATCGCCCGGGCGCTCGGCGTACGTTCTGCCTCGGCGTGGGTGGTCGACATCGACCGCGCGGCCTGGGAGCACGCGAAAGCGACCCTCGAGACACTCGACCTGGACTCGCCGGGCCGGATCTCGACGAGGCCGTATGCGACCGTGAACCTCGGGGAGATGTTGGTCCACATGGTCGACGAGGCCGCCCGCCACGCCGGACACATGGGCATCGTGCGCGAGTTGGTCGACGGAGCCGTGGGCAGTATGACGGCGATCCGAGCATCGACCACGACTATGACGGGGCGGCGTACTGGCAACGCGTCGAGGTCGGGGCGCGGAGGGCTCAGGAGAGCGCGCTGGACAATAGCCTTCTTGCCCGACGACCCACCATCAATGGGCCACTGATCTGGCCGGTGAGGCAGCCATGAGAGCCCCTCGTCATCACACGGTGATCGCGTTGCTCGTGCTTCCACTACTCGTCGGAGGGTGCAGCGGACAGGCTCCAACACCCGCTGGGTCGCCCAAGCCCTCCCAGTTGCCCTCCCAGTCGCCAACCCAGGTGACTGTGTCACCGAGCGTTGAGCCGTCGGCGTTCCCGACAGCGGTCTTCGCACGCCTGGGCGAAGGTCCCGTTCCCGAGTCGGAGGCTGCGGAGCTCCAAGCGGCCCTGGCCGGCGCCGCCGGCACCTGGGGGGTCACCGCCACCGTGATGTCCCCCTCCGGGACCTGGACCGGCGCCGCGGGGCGTGCCGACCCACGGCACCGCATGCGCCCGAACGCCCAGATGGCGATCGGCAGCATCACGAAGACGATCATCGCGGCGCAGGTGATGCAGCTGGTCGAGGCTGGAAGCCTCGGCCTCGACGATCCGGCCGCCGACCACCTGCCTGCAGAACTGGACTTCGACAGCAACGACGCGACCATCGAGAACCTGCTGTCGATGCGCAGTGGGATCCCCGACTATGTGGACGCGCTCTACGACGGCCTGTCGACCGACACGCGGCACGTGTGGACCGTCGATGAGATGCTCGCGCTCGTCCCGCGCCGGCGGACCCCGGCCGGGTCGGAGTTCGACTACTCCAGCACCAACTACCTGCTGCTGGGCCTGATCCTCGAACATGCAACCAGTCGCTCAGTCGCCCAGACGCTGCGCGACGGCGTCCTCCACGGACCCGGACTCGCACGCATGGTCTATCAACCCGCCGAACGCCCCACCGCCCCGATGGCCGCGCCGGATGCCCAACCTGCACTCCCGATACGACAAGGTGGCGGCTACCTGCCGTCGCTGGCAGGAGCGACAGCAGCCGGTCCTGCGGGAGGCATCGCCTCCGACTCCGCCACCCTCGCCCGTTGGTGGGCCCGGCTGTGCAGCGGCGACATCGTGTCCCAGACGTCCCTCGAAACGATGACAGGCGCCCACCCGGCTGAGGAGGAGTACGGACTCGGGATCAATGACTGGTCGGCCGCCGACGGCCCCGGCGCCGTGGGCAACGAAGGTCTGCACGTGGGTTTCGAAGCATTCGCAGAGTGTCTTCCCCGGAAGGGCGCGGTCGTGGTCGTGTTGATCAACGACGACCAGGCCGACTTGACAGCGGTCAGGAATGCCGTGATCTCCGCGATCCCACTTCGGTAAGGAATATGGCCTGGTGGGCTGCCTCACCATCGCCTCCCACGAAACCCGTCGAACCGCAGAGCTGAGATCACATTTGCGACGAATTCGTAGACCTGCGAGGCGGGCGCAAACAGGCGCGCCATCGCACGCACGACGGGCGCGCTTGAAAATACTTGGTTGTTAGGATCAAGCAACGATTCCGAGGAGACCTTCCGCATGCCGACGACCCAGGTCTGGGTCCGGTCCGGCGACGACTGGATGTGCCTGTCCGGCCACGCAGGACCACGGCTGTCTGACGCTCGCTGATGCTGCGGTCCCAGGGTCCTCTGGAGGTGGCTGCCCGAGTCAGCCCGAAGGCCGTCAGCGAGTTGGGTGTTTCCGTTCTCTGTCTGCCCGTGCCTCGCGCTGAGTGAAGTCACGTCGCCGGATCGGGTAAGACCCCGGATGGGCCGGTGATAGGGCGTTCTGCAGATTCGCCCGGCTCGTCTTACGCCCAGCGTCGGGGTGTCGGAATTCACCGACACCGACACTGGCACCGGAGGACGACATGTACCCGACAAGTGACTACATCGCCCAACAGATCGTCAGCGAGTACACGCGTGATCGGGTGCGTGACGCCGAGGCCCGTCGCGCTGCCCGAACGGCGGCATGACCACGGACCGTGGCGCACCCATCGACCCTCCAGGCCGGACCCGCTGACGCTGCCAGTGGTCGCCGTCATGATGAGGCCATGGGGATGCGCAGTGGCCCGTTCGTCGGGCGCGAACGAGAGCTCGCCGCGCTGCGGGAAGCAGCAGCCGACCGGGCCCGCGCGGGCACGCCAAGCATCGTCGTCATTGCGGGTGAGCCCGGCATCGGCAAAACCCGGCTGGTCGCAGAGTTCGCCGACGAACTGAGGTCTGGCGGCGCGATCATCGCCACGGGGCACGGTGTGGACCTTGCCGGCGGCGCTCTTCCATTTGGTGTGGTGGCCGGCTTGGTCCGTCAGCTGCGGGCCGCGGTCGGGCTTGACCGCATGAGCGACATTCTTGGGCCGCGTGCGGCTGCACTGGGCTCTGTGGACCCGACGTTCGTCCACGCGGGTGCGGAGCACGCGGACCGTCGCAGCGTCTTTGAGGCCGTACAGCACCTCGTCCTCGAGTTGGCGCGAGAGCAGCTGGTGTGCCTCGTGCTCGAGGACATGCACTGGTCGGATGCGACCTCGTTGGACCTGGTCACCTACCTGGCCACCACCGTCGATTCTGGTCGACTGCTGCTGGTGGCGACCACGCGTCCCGACGGCGCAAGCCGGCTGGCCCGCCTCGTCGCGCTGGGCGAGCTGCTGTCGCTGCGACCACTGGCCGACACCGCAGTGCGCGAGCTCGCCGCGGACCTCGTTCACTCACCTGACGAGGACCTGCTGGACCGGATCATCGCCCTGGGGGAAGGGATCCCGTTGTACGTCGAGGAGATGGTCGCGGTGCAGGCAGTGTCACCTTCGGAGGTGCCCACCGCCCTCGCGCTCACCTTCGCCGCACGGCTGGCCGGGTTGAGCAAGTCAGCTCGCCAGGCCCTCGACGCCGTAGCCGTGGCTCAAGCGGACGTGCCGGCAGACCTGTTGCGCAACGTCCTGCGCGCCAAGCGCAGCGTCGTGGCCGACGCCATCGAGGAGGTGGCCTCCCGCGGGCTGCTGGACGTACTCGGACAGCGTCGGGTGCGCTTCCACCACGAGCTGCTCCGCCGCACCGTTGCCGACGCGCTCTCGCCCCTGGTCCGGGCGGAATGGCACCGCCGGTGGGCCCTGACCCTGCAACGGCTCGACGAGGTCGAGCGCAGCGACCCCACGGTGCTCGCCGCACTGGCGCACCACTGGTTCAGCGCCGGTGATCCGGACCAGGCGGTGCCCGCGGCGGTCGCCGCAGGTCAGGCCGCCTCGGCCATCGGAGCCGCCACCGAGTCCGCCGTGCACTGGCACCGGGCACTGCTGCACTGGCACCGCGCCGGAGATGCCGAGGCGTCGACGGGAATCTCCCACGAGAACGCGCTCATCGAGGGCACCACCGTGCTGCGACTGGCCGGAGCCTACACAGAACTCCTCGAGGTCCTCGCGGCCGAGCGCGCCCGGGCCCACGCGGACCCTGTCCTGCGCTTGTGGCTCGACGCAGGTTTGGCAGCCACGTCCTCTCGTCTCGGGAACATCCAACGGCAGGTCGTGTCCCGAGAGGGCCTCCCCACTGTGCTGGACCTCCTCGCAGCAGAGCCGAAGCGGCCCGTGGTCCGCGCGACGCTGTTCTGGCTCTGGTGGGACGCGTACGACGCCGACCGGCAGGTCGTGGAGCGGATCATCGATCTCCTCGACGAACAGGCCGACCCCTCGGCTCTCCCGAGCGACGCAGTCGGTATCGGGCTGCGCCGCGCCCGCTTCGCCCTCACCTACGGGGACGCGGACGAGGCCCTCCAAATAGTGCAGGGCGTCCTCGCGCGCGACGACGCCCTGCACCCTGTGAACCAGCCTGTGGTGGAGGCACTTGCGGTGTGGCTGCTCTTCGTGCTGGGTCGCCTCAAGGAATGCATCGAGGCAGGAGAACGTGCGCTCACACGTCTCGGGGGCCCCGAGCTCGCCGGCATGAACTGGGCCGGCGTGGCCGAGAACCTCGCCGCTGCCCATGCCATGGCCGGCAATCTCGATCGTGCCGAGGATCTCATGCGGACCGTGCTGGGCACGGGCGAACTCTTCATGCGCATCGTCGTCGCCTGTGACCTGGTCGCACTCCTCGGGACGCGTGATCGAGTCGCGGAGGCCGAACAACTGCTCAACAACATCCTGGAACATCGGTTGCCCGGACCAGGGGACTCCGGCTACCGGTTCGGCGTCACCAGCCAGGTGGTCGCCGCCCAGGCGGCGCTCGACGCATCCAAGGGGGACTACGCGACGGCGCGCGACCTGCTGCAACCAGTTCTGGGCGATCGACACCTGACAACAGACTCGGAGTACCTCTGGCCCGTAGTCCTCGACGCCGCGCGGCTGTTCAACAACCCACCTGCGCTCGAACCGTTGGGTGAGCGCACCAGATGGGCGGCGGTCGTACGAGCAGCTGCCGAGCGGGTGCACAAGTACGGGGCGCTTGGCCAGGCGTGGTCCGCCGACGTCACAGCCCACCTGGACCGTGCGCTGAGCCAGGACACAGCCGATCAATGGGCCCAGGTCGTGAAAGGCTGGGAGACGATCGGCGCCCCGATCGAAGCCGCACTCGCCCAGTTGCGATTGGCGGAGCGACTGGCTCAGGACAACCTACGCGACGACGCCACCGACACGGCGTCTGGCGCACTCGCGACCGCTCAACGGATCGGAGCTCATGCCCTCGCCGGCCGCATCCGTGCGGAGTCGCGCAGGCACCGGATGCGACTCCAGGACGTCGGGCCGGACGACAACGGCACCTCAGGGCTGACCACGCGCGAGCACGAGGTCCTCATCCTGCTCGCCGAGGGGCGCACCAACCGCCAGATCGCCGCCGAACTGTTCATCTCCCCGAAGACCGCGAGCGTCCACGTCTCACGCATCATCAGCAAGCTGGGTGTCGCAAACCGCACCGAGGCCGCCGCCCGTGCCCACCGCGACGGCCTCGTTTCGCCACCCGCACAAGGGACCACCAGCCGCACGTAGACACCTGACGAGGCCGGCACCCAGGCACCACCATCAACGTGTCGATGGGCCGGCTTCCACGTCTCCATCGCGACCATCAACGCGGCGTGCCAACACACGCTCCGGCTGTAGTCCGTGCGGGTCGAGAGGTGCGTCTTTCCGCCGCTTGCGGACGCGGTCGAGCGGGCGGTGGGTGAATGACGTTGGCCCAGTGCCCGGTCGCGTTGGCGGCGAGCGGGCCGGGGAGGTGACGCCCCCTGAGGGAGCTGGTGCTCAGCCTCCCAACGCGGTCCTCAGGTCGAACCACATTGTCGGGTCGTAGGAGGGAGGGGCGACCCTCACGCCGGCGAGCAGCCGCTTGATGTCCTCGAGGGGCAACTCGGCGCCAGGGTCGAAGTCGTAGGTCACATCGACCCCGTCGAGGTGAAGCCCTATGCGCTGTTGGGTGCCGTTCGGGACCACACAGCCGCGGAATCCTCGGTAGGTGAACTCGTCGGTCTGGCGCTCTCCGCCTTCGCCGAGGCACTCGCCGAGGTCGACGGCGGTGGTGGCCGAGACCATGGCGTCGTCGAGCCACACATAGATCGTCCAGTCGCCGTCGTCCCCTCCGAAGTCGATGCGATGCGCCTTCGCGATCGCCGGCAGTGATGCGGGCGCCGAGTCGAAGCGGACCGGGACGCGCACGGCTTCACCGCCGGCGCGGACGGCCTCCGCAACCTTCAGGTACTGCTGCCGGGTGTCCGGCGGCGGTTGGCCGTCGCCGCTGATCCCCACCTCGGCCCACGAGTCCGGTGCGTACTGCCAAGACAGGCGGGCTGTGAAGAGGCCCGACTCAACATTCTCGGTATAGGTGCCCGGAAGCCCGTTGACGGTGACGTCCTCGCTCGTCCCGGTCAACGGCTCGGGGGTCCTCCCCTGGTAGAGCACCTTCACGTACGTCAGCCGGGGGCTACCAGGAGCGTGTAGGACGACCGAGGTCCACTGCCCGTCGAGGTCGACGCCCCAGGAGTCCCCCACCTCGACACCATCCACCGGTTCGACGTGGAAGCCGAGCTCGCGGACGTCCAGCAGTGACTCGGGCGCGATCAACGGCTTGGTCAACACGGGGCTCTTAGTCGTTTGAGGCTGCTCGAGGGGCGGCGCCGTCCGGTCGTCGCCGAGTCCGGCGACGGTCGCGGTGGATCCCGCGATCACGGCGGCGGTGGCGGCCGCGATCAGGACGACGCGGCGACGCCCGCGTCGGACGGCTCGCCGCTCTAGTGCGGCGAGGTCGAGCGGCGCAGCGCTGTGGGCCAGGCTGTCGACGGCCTCGCGCAGGTTCGTGAACTCAGACATGGGGTTCCTCCTTGACCAGCAGTGCAGACAGGGCGGCCCGACCGCGCGACAGGCGTGCCTTGACCGTCCCGGTCGGCAGGCCGAGGGTGGCGGCCACCTGCTCCACCGTGAGGTCGGCCAGGTGGTGCAACGCGATCGCCTCCCGTTGGCCGGCCGGAAGGGCGCGGACCGCCTCGAGCAGCACCATGTGACCATCCGTGTCGCTCTCCCGGGGCGCGTCCACCAGCCGCGGAGCGAGGCCGACCAGACGCTGGGCCCGCCGCCACCGGCTCCGGGCGAGGTTGACCGCGACCGTGCGCAGCCACGCCTCCGGGTTGTCGGCGCTGAGCAGCCGCCTGGGATGGTCCAGCCCACGTACGAAGGCCTCCTGGACGACGTCCTCGGCCTCGGCCACGTTGCCGGTGACGCCGATGAGCTGTCCGAGCAGGCGCCGGTACGACGCGGCGTACAGTTCCTGGATCTCGATGTCGCTCACGCGGCACCTCCCTCGCTTCTCAAAGACCGACTCACGAGAGGGTGGGTTCGGTTGCATCCTGCCGGAGTGGCGAAGGCAAGACCTGCCCTTCGGGCGAGAAACCGCAGGCTCGCGGGCAGGGCCTACGCGCTTGGACAGTGCGTCATATCGCCGCAATAGACGCACCTTCGAAACGATTCGCGAAGTCACCGCGCGGTGTATCCGCCGTCGGCGTACACCTCAGACCCCGTCATGAACGTCGAGTCATCACTCACCAGGAACGCCACGACCGCCGCGATCTCCTCGCTGGTGCCAAGCCGCCCAACCGGCGTGTTGGCCAGCATCGCCCGGTGCCGGTCGGTGCCCTCGTAGCGCTCGAGCAGCTGCGGGGTCCCGATGAAGCCGGGGTGCAGGGAGTTGACCCGTACCCCTGAGGTCGCCCAGTGCAGGGCGGCGTTCTTGGTGAGCGTGCGGACCGCGCCCTTGGCGGCGGCGTACGCCGCGCTGTTGCCGAGGCCGCCGACGGTGCCGAGGATCGAGCTGACGTTGACGATGGAGCCGCCGCCGGAGGCGGCGACGAGCGGGCCGAGGTGCTTCATGCCTAGCCAGACGCCGGTGGAGTCGACGGACATCACCGTGTTCCAACGCTCGACCGTCTCGTCCTCGACAGTGGCGAGGCTGCCGATCCCCGCGTTGTTGACCACGCAGTCGAGGCGGCCGTACTCGCGCTGGATCACCTCAGCCACCGAGACCCATTGCGCCTCTTCGGCGACGTCGAGCCCGGCGGCGAGGTGCCGGCCGGGCGTGCCACCGAGCTCGTCAACGAGGCGAAGGCAGGCGGAAGGATCCAGGTCCGTGAGCACCGTGTGCGCGCCCTCCTCGGCGAGCCGCTCGGCAATCGCCCGGCCCAGGCCGCCGGTGGCCCCGCTGAGGAACACCACCTTGTCGCGCATCCGCTCCTGGACCCTCGTCATGAGGCCGGCCCGGGTACGACGACCAGCCGGCCGGTCACCGCGCCGTCCCGCAGGCGCGCGTAGGCCAGGTCCACCTCGCTGAACGGCACCGTCTCGACGACCGGGTGCAGCACCCCACGCTCGGCGAGCTCGACGACGGCGACCAGGTCGGCGCGGGTCCCCCAGAACGGCGCGCTCACCTGCCAGCCCAGGGGCAGGGCGAGCCCCTTGCCGACGCCCATGCTGCCGCGCGCGCCGCCCACGACGACGAGGCGTCCGCCGGGCATGAGTACCGACCCACCGGCCGACATGGTGTGGTCCGAGCCCACGAAGTCCAGGACCACGTCGGCGCCGGGGAGGGGCATCGCCTCCTCGACCGAGGCGGCCACGCTGTGGGCACCGAGGTCGATGGCCAGGGCCCGGGCCTCAGGCCTCGGGTCGACGGCCACGACCTTGGCCGTCGTGGTCGCACGGAGGATCTGCACAGCGAGATGACCCAGGCCCCCCACCCCGATGACGAGAGCCGTGCACTCTCCGGTCAGCGCGTAGCGCTGGCCGCCGATCGCGTGATAGGCGGTGAGCCCGGCATCGGCCAGCGGCGCGAGCACGGTCGCGGGCACCCCGTCGGCCACCACGAAGTGCCGCTGGTCGGGCAGCAGTACATAGTCCGCCAGCCCTCCGTCGTGGCCCAGGCCACAGCCGACCCGCCCGCCGAGGGCGACGCAGTGGTTGTCCTGGCCGCGCCGGCAGTTGTGGCACTCGCCGCACGACCAGACGCCGTGCACCACGCCGTCGTGACCGACGAGCGAGCCGTCGGCGTCGTCCCCGACCGCGACCACCCGGCCGGCGACCTCGTGGCCCAGTGTCAGCGGGAGCTCGTAGGGCAGGGTGCCCTCCGCGCACGTCATCACGAAGAGGTCCGAGTGGCAGAGGCCGACCGCGCGTACCTCGACCAGCACCTCTCGCCCGCGCGGCGTCGGCAAGGCCACGTCGACCCGCTCCACCGGACCGCCCCAGCCGGCCAGCCGGTAGGCCGACATCACGGCCAGGACGGCACCTGCGGGCCGCGGCCTCCGACGCTCTCGAGGTAGCCCGCGGCGTCCGCGCGACGCTCGCCCCACATGATCTCGAAGACCAGGCGGGAGATCTTCCAGGTGCCCTCGTGCAGGGTGAGCTCGTCGTGGTAGCGGCCGACGAGGATGCAGACGTCGTCGTCGCCCTCGAACTTCTGGTACGACGTGTGATAGACGAGCGCCGTCGCCCGGTCGCCCTGCACGTCGACGTGGTAGACGCTGAGCAGGTGGTGCTGCCACACGCAGCCCTTGGTCGCGTCGCGGATCCAGCCGATCACCACGTCGGCACCCTCGGCCGGGTCGGCGTTTCCGTACTGCGCCCAGAGGTCGGGGTGCAGCACCTCGGTCAGGCCGTCCGGGTTGGCGGAGTCGATGCACGACGCGTAGCGGTAGAGCGTGTCCTCGATGAGGATCCGCTCCTCGACTGTGGTCATGGGTCAGCCTCTTTCTCTGGGGTGCCGGGTGGCGTGGGTGAGCATCAGACGTTCGCCCCGAGCCGGTAGCCCTCGGCGATGGCGTGGCCGATCCGCCGGGGAGTGACGCAGTCGCCGATCGCGGTCACCGTGTCGCCGGCGGGCGTGCTGCGAGTCAGCGCGTCGTCGCCGAGCCGCGGCTGGTGCCAGACCAGGAGCCCGGGATCGAGGCGTACGTCGGGTCCGCCGAACACGGGCCGCAGGGCCAGCGGCTCGGTGAGGTCCTCGGGTACGACGAGCCGGGTGGCCACGTGCAGGGTCACCCCCGCATCGCCCAGCCTCCCGAGCAACGGGCCGACGCTCTCGTGCGGCACCCGGCCGGCGAGCGCGGTCAGCGCGGTCGCGAAGGTCACCTGCCAGCCCCGCTGCGCCAGCGCCTCGGCCGCGCTGTACGCCGGCCAGAAACCGTCGCCCTCGTCGTACACGACCACCTGGCCGGGCGCCGACGGGAGGTTGCCGCTCAGTACGTCCTCGACGCGGGCCGACGGCCGGGCCGTCACCGCGGGCGGGAGCGGCGCGACCCTCGACCCGGTGGCGAGCACGACGTGGTCGGCGATGGCCCGGATCTCCGCCAGGTCGTCCGAGGCGATCTCCGCGCCCAGGTTGATGTCCACCTTCAGGCGCCGGGTCTCGCGGTCCAGGTAGTCGACGATGTCGATCAACGTCGCGCGGTGCGGTGCGGCCGCCGCGACCCGCACCGCTCCGCCCAGTGTCGTGTCGCGCTCGAACAGCGTCACCCGGTGACCCCGCTCGGCGCTGACCCGCGCCGCCTCGAGCCCGGCCGGGCCACCGCCGATCACGTAGATCTCCCGCGGTCGCGACACCTGGACGCCCACCGTCGCCGGCCGGGCCCGCCCGACCTCGGCGTTGACAGCGCAGTGCAGGTGCGGGTCGAAGGCGCGGCAGTCCTGGTTGATGCCCAGGCAGCCGCGGATCTCGTCCAGCCGCCCGGTCTGCGACTTCACCGGCAGGTCCGGGTCCGCGATCAGCGCCCGCGCCATGCCGACCAGGTCGGCGTGCCCGGCCTTGATGGCGTGCTCCGCCGTGCCGACGTCGCGGATCCGCTGTCCCACCAGCGTCGGTACGCCGGTGGCGGCGCGGACCCGGGACGCCGACGGGACCGCCACGGCGTCCGGACCGGTGGAGTCCTTGACGTAGGTGCCGCGGGTGCCGTGGGTGATGCTGAAGTAGTCGACCACGCCCAGACCGGCCAGGTCCTCCGCGATCCGCACGCAGTCCTCGATCCCCATGCCGCCGGGGATCTCCTCCTCACCGCTGAGGCGGACCCCCAGGGCGAAGCCGGCCGGGCTGACCGAGGTCATGGCCTCGATCACCAGGTGCAGGAAGCGCATCCGGTTGTCGAAGCACCCGCCGAAGCTGTCCGTGCGCCGGTTGGTCAGCGGCGACATGAACTGCCCGACCAGGTAGCCGTGTGCGGCGTGGATCTCGACCCCGTCGAGGCCCGCCTTGACCAGGTTGTCCGTCGAGACCCGCCACCCCTCGACGATGTCGTCGATCTCCGCGACGGTGAGCTCGTGCGGCGGGTAGGCGTCGCGGGCGGTCTTGATCGGCGAGGGCGCCACCGGCGGCTGGTCGGACTCACCGCCGATGAACTCCCGACCGAGGTGGACCAGCTGCCCGACGAGGCGCGCACCATGGCGGTGGACCACGTCCGCCTTCTCCTTCATGGCGGGCACGACGGCGTCGAGGTAGCCCTCGACGAGCTTGCCCGACCGCAGCGCGGACGTGGGGTGGACGACCATCGCGCCGGCGACGACGAGCCCCACGCCGCCCTGTGCCAGGCGCTCGAAGTGCTCGACGTCGCCGTGGGTCGGGACGCCGCCCTCGACGAGACTGGTCCCGGCCGGCAGCGCGACGAGCCGGTTCCGCAGGTCGAAACCGCCGAGCCGGAACGGCGAGAAGACGTGCGGGTAGTCCTCCATGAGGTCCCCTGGGTCAGGCGGCCGTGCCCGGGCCGGTGCCGCGCCGCACGCCGGCGGTGACGGACTCGGGGAGCTGCCGGCTCGGGTCGACCGAGATCGTCTTGTAGTGCAGGAACTCCTGGTAGGCGGTCGGCCCGTGCTCGCGGCCGATACCCGACTTCTTGTAGCCGCCGAAGGGTGAGCCCAGGTCCGCGGCGAAGGTGTTGACCGAGAACGTCCCGGCGCGGACCTTGCGGCCGACCTCGAAGCCGTGGGCGTCGTCGGCGGTGAACACCGCACCGGAGAGACCGAGCTCGCTGTCGTTGGCGATCCGGATCGCGTCGTCCTCACCGTGATGGGCGATCAGGGAGGCGACAGGTCCGAAGATCTCCTCGCGGGAGGAACGCATGGAGTTGTCGGCGTCGGTGATCAACGTCGGCTCGTAGTACCAGCCGCGGTCCAGGCCCGCGGGGCGGCGGCCCCCGGTGGCGATCGTCGCGCCCTCGTTGCGGGCGAGCTCGACGTACTCCTCGACGCGCGCCCGTTGCCCCTGCGTCACCAGCGGGCTGACCACCGTGTCGGCCTCCATCGGGTCGCCGATCTTCAGCGACCGGAAGGCCTCGACGAGCGCCTCGGCGTACTGGTCGTACTGCGAGGCCGGAACCACCAACCGGGTCAGGGCCACGCAGCTCTGGCCGGAGTTGCCCCCCGCGCTCGCCCCGACCAGCACCGGGATCACGTCCTCGATCCGGGCGTCCTCCAGCACGATCGCCGCGGACTTCCCGCCGAGCTCGAGCACGCAGGGCCGGATCAGCTCGCCGCACGCAGCACCGATGCGCGAGCCGGTCTGGACCGAGCCGGTGAAGCTGACCATGTCGACACCGGGGTGGCGCACGAGGTACTCCGACTCGGGGCCGCGCGCGGCGACGATGTTGAGCACACCCGGCGGCAGGCCGATCTCCTCGCAGATCTCGCCGTA
Source organism: uncultured Actinomycetota bacterium (assembly GCA_963791175.1). Lineage (GTDB taxonomy): Bacteria > Actinomycetota > Actinomycetes > Propionibacteriales > Nocardioidaceae > Nocardioides. The sequence goes on along the minus strand of CAWBRC010000001.1, from coordinate 98,947 downwards.
GATGAACGTGGCCAGCGGGTTGGGCTCGGTGACCTTGACGACCGCGGTGCAGCCGGCGATCAGTGCCGGACCGGCCTTCTGCGGCACGGCGGGGAAGGCGAAGTTGTACGCCGGGAACGCGGCGACCACGCCGATCGGCTCCTGCACGACCAGGCTGGCCCCGGCCATCGGGATGATGCTGCCGCCCTCGGACCCGGCGGCCAGCGGACCGAGGTCGCTGAGTCGCACCTGCGCGGTGTCGAGGCTGCGCCCGATCTCCGCGTTGTAGTTGAGGCTCATGATCGGGGAGACGACCTGGTAGACCTGCGAGAGGAAGAGCGTGCAGCCCAGCTCCTCGGTGATCAGCTCCGCGAGCTCGCTCTGCCGCTTGGCGATCGCGTCGGCCATCCGGGTCAGGTAGTCCGCCCTCTCGGCCGGCGTCAGCCGCGGCCACTCGCCCTCGTCGAAGGCCCGGCGGGCGGCGGCGACGGCCGCGTCGATGTCGGCGCGGGACGCAGCCGGGACGTGGCCGATCACGTGCTCCGACCTCGGCGAGATGATGTCGAACCGGTCGTCGGACTGGGCCTTGCGCCAGGCGCCGCCGATGAAGAAAGCCTCGTGATCAATCGTTGTCATTGCTGACCCTCCACTGTGGTGACGGACCGTCGTGGGCCCTGGCGCGCAGCCGCTGCGTTCGGATAGGTGAACCGAGTTCGATTCAATTTACTGCACGGTGATCGGCGCCACAAGCCCCCACCGGCGCGGAACAGGGACGGTGGTCGACGCGCTCATCCGAACAGGAGCACCGGCTTGATCGCGGAGCCGGACCGCATGTCGTCGACCGCGGTGTTGATCAGCTCGAACGGGTAGGGCCGGACGATCGCCTCGAGCGGCAGCGTGCCCGACGCGTGCATCGACGCCAGCTCGCCGATGAGCTCGTGCGGCCGCGCGTCGCCCTCGATGCAGCCGCGGACGGTCCGCCCGCCCGACATCAGCCGACCTCCATCGATCGGGAGCTCGCCCATCCCGAGCCCGACGAGGACCAGCTGACCCCGCTTTGCCAGCGCGTCGAAGGCCTGGGTGATGACCTGGGTGTTCGCGGTCGTGTCGAGGGCATGGCTCGCGCCACCACGGGTGTGCTCCTGGACGATCGCCACCAGGTCGTCCGACGGAGCCAGCACCAGGCTCGCGCCGAGCGTGCGGGCGACCTCGCGACGCGACGCGACCGGATCCACCGCGATGACGCTCTCGACCCCGGCGGCCTTCGTCGCCATCAGAGCGGCGAGGCCCACACCTCCGAGCCCGAGGATCAGCACCGTCGAGGCCGCGTCGGGTCGCAGCACGTTGAGGACCGCCCCGACACCTGTCTGGACACCGCAGCCGAGTGGCGCGGCCATGGTGAGGTCGAGCGTCCGGGGCACGACCACGGTGTTGGCGGACCGCGTCAGCGCATGCGTGGCAAAGCTCGACTGCCCGAAGAAGGAGCCGCCGATCCGCCCGCCGGCGCCGGAGAGCGTGTCGTCGCCCGAACCCAGCACGCCACCCGAGTTGAGCGGGGCGAACCGGTCGCAGTACGACGGACCGCCCGCGCGACAGGGATCGCAGCTGCCGCAGGACGCGAACGTGAGCACAACGTGGTCACCGGGTCGGACTCCTCGGACGGCAGGACCGACTCGTTCGACCACGCCGGCGCCCTCGTGACCCAGGACGACGGCGCTCGCCAACCCGGCCATCGCGTTGACGGTGAGATCGGTGTGACAGATCCCCGTCGCGACAAGGCGGACCAGGATCTCGTCGGTTCGCGGGTCACGCAGTTCGACGTCCTCGATCAGGAACGGAGCACTGCCGGCCCGCGAGACCGCTGCCCGGATCCTCATCGTCCTGACACCGCCTCAGCCGGGCACGTAGTCGTAGCCGACCGGGACACCCAGCGTGCCGCCGACGTGGATCCTGTCCGTGACCTGCATGTCGCTCCTCGCTAGAGGTCTAGAGCCGCACCAGCGTCTTGCCGACCGTCCGGCCGGCGAGCATGTCGCTCATCGCGGTCGGGGCCCTGTCCAGCCCGTCGTACACGGTCTCCCGGTGCACGACGGAGCCGTCGCGCAACCAGCCGCCCACCCGCTGCTGCATCTCGGCCAGCAGCGCGAAGTTCGCACCGCCGCGGAAGCCGCGCAACGTCAGGTTCTTGGCGGTGGCGAGGAAGAGGTTGCGCGGCCCGACCGGGTCGGTCTCGTAGTCCGACACCGACCCGCACAACGCGATCCGGCCGCACTGACGCATCGCGTCGAGCGCGGCCTCGATGTGGTCGCCGCCGACGTTGTCGAAGTAGACGTCGATCCCCTCGGGCGCAACCCTCTTCAACGCCGCACGCGGAGGTTCCTCGCGATAGTCGAACGCGGCGTGCACGCCGACCTCGTCCAGCAGCCACGACACCTTCTCCGGCGAGCCCGCACTGGCCACCACGCGGTGCCCGAGCCGGACGGCCATCTGCGCCACGAGAGCGCCGACCGCGCCCGCGGCGGCCGAGACCCAGAGGTCCTCGCCGCCCCCGAGCGCGTTCACCACGGACAGCCCCGAGTACGCCGTCAGACCCATGCCGCCCAGCGGACCGAGGTACCACTGGGCCGGAACGACGGCCGTGTCCAGCACCCTCAGGGTGCCGAGTCCGTTCATCTGCGCAACACCGGCATCGACGACGGCGTACTCCCGCCAACCCTGGGAGTGCCACACCGTGTCACCGACCGCGAACCCGGCGGCCCGCGAGTCGACGACCTCACCGACGGTGAGGATGCCGTCCATCGGCGCATGGAGTGCGAAGGAGGTGAAATAGCCGTCGGGCGCGCTCTCGCGCAGCCGGAGCCGGAGCCCGGGATCGACCGAGGTCCAGGTGTTGCGCACGAGTACCTGTCCCGGACCGGGTGCGCCGAGCTCGACCTCGACCAGCTCGAAGTTCTCCGGCTCCACCTGGTCACGCGGGTAGGCGACGACCTGCACCTCCGTGCTCTGCACGCTCAAGCGCCCGGCTCCTTCGCCGGCGACGCCCAGTTGACCGATGCGTCGAGTGCCTCGATCGTCGGCCCCTCGACCCGGAGCGGATTGACCTCCAGGGACTCGAGGTCGTCTCCCAGCCGCTCGGCCAGACGCGCGATGCCGAGGATCGCCGAGGCCAGCGCGTCCCGGTCCACGGGCTTGGCGCCACGGACGCCGTCGAGCACGGCACTGCCGCGGAGCTCGGAGAGCATCTGCCGTACGTCGGCCTCGTCGACCGGCAGCGTCCGCAGGGCTGTGTCGTCGAGGACGTGGACGAGGACGCCGCCGAGCCCGACGGCCAGCGTCAGCCCCCAGTGCTCGTCACGCGCGACGCCGACGATCAGCTCGAGACCGCCCGCGCGCATCGGAGCGACGAGCGCTCCCTGCGATCGCGCGCCCGGCTCTGCCTCGAGCGCCGTCAGGACCTGCCGGTAGGCACGCCGTACGGCATCGGACGACTCCACGCCCAGCACGACCCCGCCGACATCACTCTTGTGGACGATGTCCGGCGAGACGAGCTTGACGACCGCGGGCAGCCCCAGCCGGGCGACGGCCTCGACGGCGGCCTCCTCGCTGGAGACCTGGGCATGAGGAACGACCGGGACACCGTGCTCGTCCAGGAGCGCCAGCGACTCGGCCTCGCTCCACGCTCGACCGGTGTCCACCACCCGCTCCAGGTCGGGCGGCGTCGGCGTACGCCGGTGGTCGTGACGATGCCAGTCCGACCACCAGATCGCATGTCCGGCCGCTTCGACGACGTGGTCGAGGCCGGTCATGGCCAGCGGGATGCCGAGCTCCTCCAGGTTGCTGCACGGTGCCGGGCTCGATCGTCGCGATCGTCTGGTCGAGCAGCACGACCGGCGTGGCGGAGCCCCGCAGCGCCGGTGCATCGATCCGCAGCCGTGCCTTGATCACCTCGCCGCGTTCCTGGGTCGGATGCACGTGGATCGCCGCGACCAGAGCCACGTCCGGGTCCTCCGCGAGCGCGGAGATCGAGTCACGGAAGAGCTCGGGCCTCGCCGAGGCGGCGCCGGTCACGTCGAGCGGGTTGCGCAGGGTGCAGAACTCAGGGAGGAAGGTGCCGAGTCTCGCCTTCGTCGCCTCGGCGAGCACCGGGAGCCGGACTCCTGACGAATCGGCTCGGTCGGCGACCAGGTCGCAGGCGCCGCCGGACATCGAGACCACCCCGAGGCCCCCGGGACCGAGTGGTCCGGTGCGGGACAACAGGCCGGCGGTCGTGACGAGCTGCTCCAGGGAGCGGACCCGGATGACGCCGAGCTGGCGGAGCGCGGCATCGACCAGACGATCGTCACCGACCAGCGCTCCGGTGTGGCTCCGGGCGATCTCGGCGGCGAGTTCACTCGAACCGATCTTGAGAGCGACGATCGGCTTGCCCAGCTCGGCCGCCCGGTGTGCCAGCGAGCGGAACCGGCTCGCGTCGCGGATCGACTCGATGAACATGGCGACCGAGCGGACCCGCTCGTCCTCGACCAGCAGAGCCGCCATCGTGGTGGTGTCGACCATCGACTCGTTGCCGGTCGAGACGACGTGGCTGACGCCGATGTTCTGTTGCGCCGCGAAGGCCGAGATCGTGTGCGCCGTCGCCCCGCTCTGCGACACGATCGCCATCGCACCCGGAGTCAGCTCAGGCATCCGACCGGACCACGCAGGGACCTTGTCGAGGATGTTGATGAAGCCGAGGCAGTTCGGTCCGACACAGGTCACCCCGAGCTGCACTGCGAGGTCCGTGATCTCCTGCTGCAGGGCTCGGCCCGTGACCCCGATCTCGTCGAAGCCTGCGGCCAGGACGACTGCGAAGCGGATCCCTGCAGCCGCGATGTCGCGCAGCGCATCGGCGACGGCCTCGGCGTTGACGAGAAGGAGAGCGAGGTCGACCCGCTCCCCGATCTGGGCGCACGAGGTGAGGGCCGACTGCCCGTGGACGATGCCGCCCCTGCGGTTCACCAGGTGCACGTCGCCCGCGAACTCGAGTCGCGCGAAGTTCGAGAACGAACCGGCCGACCAGGCGGAGCGTTCGGACGCTCCGACGATGACGACGTTGCGCGGCGCGAGCAACGGGCTCAGCAAGGAGTTGCCGCCGTTCACCGTCCGGTCCATTCGGGTTGCCGCTTCTCGGTGAACGCGCGAGGCCCCTCGACGAAGTCGTGCGAGGCCAGGAGTCGGTCGCGACGGTCGTTGTCCCTGCGGAAGGCGTCGTCGATGCTCATGAACTGGGCGTCGAAGACGGCCTCCTTGGTGAGCTGCACCGACAACGGCGAGCATCTGATGATCCGGTCCGCCCATGCCCGTGCGGTGGTCATCAGCTCCGCGTGCGGGACCACCTGGTTGACCAGACCGATCCGATGGGCCTCGGGCGCGTCGATCAGGTCACCGGTGAGGAGCATGCCCATGGCCAGCTTGAAGGGGATCTGCCGGGCGAGCCGATGGGCGCCGCCGGCACCGGCGTACAGGCCGACCTTCGGCTCGGGAAGTCCCATCCGCGCATGCTCCGAGGCGACCACGATGTCGCAGGCAAGGATCAGCTCGAGGCCGCCACCGGCCGCCACGCCGTTCACCGCCGCGATGATCGGCTTCGGGCAGTCGAAGTCCCGGGTGATGCGTCCGAAGGGGGGCCGGGCCTCACCCTGGAGGTCGCCGCCCTTCGCCGTGCGGTCCGCGGTGACCTTCAGGTCGTTGCCGGCGCAGAACGCGCGGTCGCCCGCGCCGGTGAGGATGGCCACCCAGACATCGGGATCGTCCCGGTAGTCCTCCCAGGCATCCTTCAGCTCCAGGTGAGCCTCCAGGTGCAGCGCGTTCATGAAGTCCGGACGGTTCAACGTGACGACCGCGACCCGACCGCGCTTCTCGTAGGTGATGAACTCATACGTCATGAGGTCCTCCGGAATCTCGGGACGGTGAAGGGCTGCTCCGCGGGATCGAAGACGGCCAGGAGATCCGCCCCGACGGGGGTGGTGGCGAGGTCCTCGCCGACCAGCGACGTGTTGAACCGGACCCCCTCGGCGGTCTCGACGGTCGCCACGACGTACGGACTCTCGAAACCCGGGTACGCCTGGTGGACCACGGACAGGCTGTACAAGGTCGCGCGCCCGCTCGCCGCACGCCAACCGACGCTCGGGGCGAAGCAATGGACGCACCGGGTCTTCACCGGCCACAGGTACTTCTCGCACGAGTCGCAGAACTGCAGGACGAGCTCGGACCGGGCGGCGCCCTCGAAGAACGGCGCGCTGGCCTCGTCGTAGCCGAGATCGGGGGCGTCAGTCGGCATGCTTGCTCCAGATCGTGGTCGAGTGGAAGTTCAGGACGCCGCCGTTCCCACTGGCCAGGACGATGTCGTTCTTGCCCACCTGCCGGGCGCCGGCCTGACCGCGTGCTTGCATGACGGCCTCGGACAGCGGCGTGAATCCCCACATGTAGTAGCCCGACAGCTGACCGCCACCGGTGTTGGTCGGCAGCGTCCCGCCGGGACCGAGCTTCCCGTCGGCGACGAACGCGCCGCCCTCACCTTTCGCGCAGAATCCGTAGTCCTCCAGCGTCACCAGAACGGTGTAGGTGTAGCAGTCGTAGAGCTCGAGGATGTCCACGTCGTCGCGGGTGATCCCGGCCAGCGCAAAGGCCTGCTCGCCGGCCTGCTTCGCACCGGTGATGATGCCCGGGTCGCGTCCGGCCGTCTGGTTGTCCCCTGGCGCCGCCTGGGTGGCCGCCTTGAGATAGACAGGTGGCTGCCGAAGGTCCCGTGCCCGGTCCGCGGTCGTCATGACGACCGCGACCGCGCCGTTGGAGACCAGGCAGCAGTCGAAGAGGTGGAACGGTTCCGCCACCAACCGGGAGGCCTGGTGGTCCTCCAGCGTCATCGGCCTGTCCATCTGCGCGATCGGATTCATCAGCGCCCACTCGCGCTGCGCGACGGCGATCGCGCCGAGCTGTTCGCTCGTCGTCCCGAAGAGCTCCATGTGCCGACGTGCGGCCAGCGCGTACGGGATGTTGCCGCCGAACTCGCCGTACCTCGCCTTCAGGACGTTCATCCCGTCCCAGACCCCGCGCGCGGCGTAGGCAGCACCCGCACCGACCGCGGGCTTCAACGGAGCGTCGCCGTAGACCAGGACCACGTGGTTGACCAGGCCGGCCGCGAGAGCGAGGCTCGCGTACTGAACCATCGAGCCGACGGTGGAGCCGGCGGCCCTCATCGAGTTCATCATCGACAAGTCCTCGAACCCGAGCGAGAACTGCAGTCGCGGATCCATGTCGAGATTCCCGTTGCCGTTGAGAAGCAGGCCGTCGATGTCGGACTTGGCCAGACCGGCGTCGTCGAGAGCAAGGCCGATGGCCTCGGCAGCGAAGTCCGCCGTCGTGCGCCCGTAGATCCGGCCCATACCCGTCACACCCAGACCGACGATCGCCGTGTTCGCAGGCCAGCTCGAGTGCAGCACCGTCACCGGCCGAAAGTAGCTCCGGCCTTGACCTTCTGTCAAAGTGAGTTCAGTTTAGTTTTGCGTCTCAGACTGTTGCGGGCGGGGGTCCGAGCGACCTACAGTCCCCTCGAATTGAATCGAACTCAGTTTTATCTCAAGGACGAGGACTCGATGACCATGACCGATCCGGTGGCGGGCACCTCGCTGGACATCTCCGCAAGGGTCCCGGCCGGCTGCCCGGTCATCCACCTGGACGCCTCCCCGCCGCTGGAGGTAGGCAGCCACTGGCAGAAGGCCAACGAGCTGCGAGAGACCAGCCCCACGTTCTTCAACAGCCACGCCCAGGGGTACTGGGTGTTCACCCGGTACGACGAGGTCCGCGAGATGTACCAGCACCCGGAGATCTTTTCGAGTGAGGTCATCATCCCGTGGGACCCGGAGCCGGCCTACCGATTCGTCCCGACCCAGATCGACCCGCCCGAGCACGCCCAGTACCGGCAGCTGATCAGCCGCTGGTTCGCCCCCAACGCGGTCAAGAGGATCGCTCCGCAGGTCGAGGACACCCGCAACGCCGCGAGCTCGTGCCCGGAGGGTGCGATCACAGTCATCGATGCCTGAACCCGAATGCGGCAGTCACTCTCCTCGAATGAGCCTAGTTCGATTCAAAATTTTCCACCCGTGTGGTTGCCACCACATCCTGGACGCGCCTATTCTCAAACTGAAGTGAACTCAACTCACCTCATTGAACGACGGAAGGCAGGCCTCGCGTGAACGTTCCGCAGGTGGACCTCCAGACCGGGTCGAGCGTGGCCGACCTGACCTCGCGGCCAGTGCTGCGGATCGAGCACCTGTCCAAGACGTTCCCCGGGACCAGGGCCCTCGACGACGTCTCGCTCGACATCGCCCCGGGCGAGGTGCACGCCCTCATGGGTCAGAACGGCTCGGGCAAGTCGACGCTGATCAAGCTGCTTGCGGCGTACCACGCGGCAGACCCGCGCGCGTACGCCGAGATGGAAGGTGTCCCGTTCGAGGTCGGCCGGTCCGTGCCTGACGGCCTGCGCTTCGTGCACCAGGACCTCGGCCTGATCCTCGAGCTCAGCGCCCAGGACAACCTGGCGCTGCACGGCGGCTTCGCGCGCGGCTTCGGCGGCCGGGTGCTGTGGCGCCAGCAGGAGTCCGAGACTCGCCGCGTCCTCGCGGCGTTCGACGTCGATCTCGACATCCACCGCCCGCTGGCCGCCGCGACACCGGTCCAGCGGACCGTCGTCGCGATCGCCGCCGCACTGCAGGGCTGGGAGGGCGGCGGCGTGCTCGTGCTCGACGAGCCCACGGCCGTGCTCCCCCACGACGAGGTCGAGCGCCTCTTCGAGGTCGTGGCCGAGGTGCGCAGACGCGGCATGAGCGTCCTCTACGTGTCGCACCGGATGGACGAGATCTTCTCGCTCGCCGACCGCGTCACCGTTCTGCGCGGCGGGCGCCGGGTGGGCACCTACGACGTCAGTGCTCTCGACTCGCGGACGCTGGCCGGCACGATGGTCGGCGACGACATCGACCCGGACTTCCGGGCCAGCGTGCTCGACCAGGTCGACCAGCCGGTGACGTTGCAGGCGCGCGGGATCCACGGCAAGTGGCTGCGTGGGGTCGATCTCGAGGCCCGGGCGGGCGAGATCCTCGGCATCGCGGGGCTGGCGGGGGCCGGCGCCCTGGAGCTGCCGTACGTCCTGGCAGGCAAGTCGGACGACCACGCGAAGGGCGAGCTGCGCCTCCCGACGGTCTCCGAGGCCTGGCACGACGTCTCTCGGGCCGCCCACCTGAACATCCCCCTCGTCCCGGCCGACCGGCAGACCGAGGCGGTCATCGCCGAGTTCTCCGTAGGCGAGAACATCTCGCTCGCGGCGCTGCGCAGCCTCGGCAGCCGCGGCCGGCTCGCGGCCAAGGACGAAGCGGCCCTCGTCGAGTCGTGGAGCGGCCGGCTCGGGGTGGTGAGCGCCGGACCCTCGGCCCCGATCTCGACCCTCAGCGGCGGCAACCAGCAGAAGGTGATCCTGGCCCGCTGCCTGGCCGTCGGCCCGCGCGTGCTGGTGATGTGCGAGCCGACCGCAGGCGTCGACATCGGCACCCGGGTGTCGATCTACCGGATCATCGCCGACCTCGCGGCCTCCGGTCTGACCGTGATCGTCGCCTCCTCGGACGAGGGTGACCTCCTCGCCCTGTGCACCCGCATCCTCGTGCTCCGCGACGGCGTGGTGGCCGAGGAGCTGCCCGGCAGCCGGGCTGACCAAGAACGTGCTGATCAGAGCCATCGAAGGAGCGGAGCAATGAGCGTGAACGTCGACGACAGGGTCGCAACGACGACCCAGCAGCGCGAACCGGAACGAGCCTCCACCGGTCCGGCCTCGCGATGGATGTCGCGCCTGGCGTTCGACAAGGTGGGAGCCGTCTACGTCTGGCTCGCGATCATCGTGGTGTTCTCGATCTGGGTGCCGGACACGTTCCCCAACGTGACCACCGCCAAGCAGATCCTCAACGCCAACGCCATCACCGCTCTCGCCGCGCTCTCGGTGACCATCCCGCTCGCGGCCAGGGTCTTCGACCTGTCGTTCGCCCTCAACATGACCCTGTGCGGGGTCGCCGTCGCCCACTTCGTGGTCGACGGTGTGCCACTCGTGCTCGGCGGTCGCGCTGGGCGATCCTGATCGGCATCGCCGTCGGTCTGATCAACGCGACCGTCGTGGTGGGCATGAAGATCGACTCGTTCATCGCCACCCTGGCAACCGGCTCACTGATCCGGCCCTGATCACGTTCGTCACCAACGACACCCCCATCAGTGACGTGAAGCTGGCCGGCGGGTTCTCCAAGATCGGGCAGACCACCTCGCACGGCCTCATCCTTCCCGTCCTCTACGTCGCCGTCGTGGCCGTCGGCATCTGGTACCTCCTCGAGCACACCGCCACGGGTCGGCGTCTGTACGCCGTCGGCTTCAACCCGGACGCAGCCCGACTTGCCGGCGTCAAGGTCCGACGGCTGCAGTTCCTCGCGCTCGTGACGTCCGGGCGTGCTGGCGGGAGCCACGGGCATCGTGCTCGCCGTCGATCCTCGGCGGTGGCTCGCCCACGGCGGGCACGCCGTACCTGCTCCCCGGCGTTCGCGGCGGTCTTCCTCGGTGCCACCCAGCTCAAGAACGGCCGGTTCAACGCCGGCGGCACCTTGATCGCCGTGCTGCTCCTCGGCACCGGGACGACCGGGCTCGGCCTGGCCAACGCACCGCAGTGGTCGGGCTCGCTGTTCGTCGGCGTCGTGCTGATCGCGGCGCTGACGGTCACCGGTCTCCAACGGCGTACGACGCTCGCCGCGCGTCCCACGACCCTCGACGACACGTCCGTCCAGAGCTCCACCGCCGCCACCACCCCGGACGGCTCGGCATGACCGCTCGCGCCCACCCCCAGCGACGGACCCCTCGACGCCTCGGGACCCAGCAGTCCACTCAGAAAGTAGGAACCATGTCCGCACACCGCCCTCGCATCGCCAGGAGAGCGAGGTGGGTGGGCTCGGCCGTCTCGGTCCTTGCCCTCCTGCTCGCCGGCTCCGCCTGCGACTCCACGAGCGACGCCTCGACGGGGCCTGTCGACGACGCCGGCCTCGCGGCCGCCAAGGCGACGGTCGCCAAGGCCGCCGTGCGGCCGACGAAGATCACCGTCACGACGCCGATCGACAAGCCGATCCCCACGGGCAAGAAGATCACCTTCGTCAGCTGCGGAGTCGAAGCCTGCGCCATCCAGGGGCCGATCCTGGCCGAGGCCGCGGCCACCCTCGGCTGGACCGTCGACCAGGTCGCGACCGACGGCTCACCCGAGAAGGTGCAGGGCGCCATCGACGCCGCGATCCGCAACGGGTCGGACGCCGTGATCCTCAACGCCGCCGACAAGGACGCCTACGCGAAGCAGATCGCCGACGCCGAGAAGGCCGGCGTGCAGTTCGTGACCTGCTGCTCGCTCGCCACCGAGGGCGACGGGCTGCTCTACAACACCGCGACCGACAAGCAGAACGGTCCGATCGGCGACGATCTCGCCGCCGAGGTCGTCAGCAACAGCGGCGGCAAGGCGAACGCTCTGTACGTGAACATCTCGGCCTTCCAGATCCTCGCGCAGGTAGGCAAGACCTTCGAGGACGGCGTCAAGAAGTACTGCTCGTCGTGCTCCGTCGACAGCATCGACATCCCGTTGACCTCGCTCGGCAAGGACGCGCCGGACCGGATCATCTCCTACCTGCGGAGCCACCCGGACGTGAACTACATCGCGCTCTCGGTCAGCGACGCCCTGGGCGCCGGTCTTCCCGCGGCCCTGAAGGCCGCCGGGCTCGACGACAAGGTCACGATCGTCGGCCAGGGCGGTGGCTCGCAGAACTTCGCGGACATGAAGGCGGGTGCCGTCGACGCCCTGGTCCCGTTCGACACCTATTCGGTCGACTACCTGATGATCGACGCGCTGGCGCGGCACTGGGCCGGCGTCCCGCTCGTCGACGCCGGCCAGCCGTACTGGCTGGTGAAGAAGGACACGATGCCCGCGGACACGTCGAAGGCGTTCCCCCTCGTGGCCGACTACGAAGCGCAGTTCAAGGCGCTGTGGGGCAAGTCCTGACCCACTGACCGCGGGTCCGGCGCCGAGCACCTCGGCGCCGGGCCCGTCGCCGGTTTCACGACCCGCACGTCCCAACGACGGGAGCTCGTCATGTTCGTCCTGGTCCACGGCGCCGGGCTGCTCAACGCCCTGGTCTGATGACCGACCAACCCCATGGGCCGAGCCTGCGGGCTGCGGGCCTGGCCGCGCTGGTCACCGGCGGGGCCGCAGGCATCGGTGCCGCGGTGGTCCGGCTGCTGCACCAGGAAGGCGCCCGGGTGCACGTGGCCGACGTCGACCAGGACGCGGCCGGGCCCTGGCAGCGGAGCTGGGCGACCACGCCTCCTTCGTCACGCTCGACGTGACCGACGAGTCGTCGTGGGCCGTCGCCCTGGACGACGTTCGTCGATCCGGGCCGCTGACCACGCTGGTCAACAGCGCCGGCGCCGCCCTGAAGCGGCCCCTGCTCGACACCTCCCCGATGACTTCCGCCGCATCGTCGACCTCAACCTGACCGGCACCTTCCTGGGCATGAGCCTGGCCGGGCGGGAGCTGGCGCGCGGCGGGGCGATCGTGAACATCTCCTCCCTCAACGGCGTGCTCCCCACCGCCGGGCTCGGGGCGTACGTCGCCTCCAAGGCCGGGGTCTCGGCGCTGACCCGCGTCGCCGCCCTCGAGCTCGCGGCGCGCGGCATCCGCGTCAACGCGGTCTGCCCGGGCAGCATCGACACCGCCATCACCGACGCCCCGGGCTTCTCCGACGTCGACTGGGACGCCTACGTGCGGACGATCCCGCTGGGCCGTCGCGGGGCTCCGCACGAGGTCGCCCGAGCGGTGCTCTACCTCGCCTCGGACGAGAGTGCCTACGTCACCGGGACCAACCTGGTGGTCGACGGCGGCATCGCGGCCGGGCGGCAGGCGACCTAGCGTCCGGTCAGTCCTCGATGCAGCGTGATCGCGCGCTCCGGGCACGAACCCGCCGCGTCGCGCGCGGCGTCGACCTGGTCGAGCGGGACGTCGATGACCTGGCCGCGCGCGGTCACGAAGCCCTCGTCGTCGTCGTCCTCGAGCAGGTCCGGGGCGACTGTGTAGCAGCGGCCGTGTCCCCGGCAGAGCTTGCCGTCGACCTCGAGCTTCATGCGGTCACGTCCCAGGCCAGCGGGAGGCTGAGCAGCGTCATCATGGCGCCACCCCCGCGCTCCATGAGCGGGGCCTCCGAGACGACCTCGAAATCCGGGATCACCTTCAGCCACTCCTCGACCGCGACCTGCATGACCATGCGCGCCAGGTGGGCGCCGAGGCACCGGTGCGGGCCGCCGGCGAAGCCGAGGTGGTTGTTGGCCTTGCGGTCCACGAGGAACTCCTCGGGCTGGTCGTAGACGCGAGGGTCGCGGTTGGCGCCGGAGACCAGCCCGTAGACCATGTCGCCCTTGCGGAGCGGGCAGCCGTGGAAGTCGGTGTCCTCCGCGACCTTGCGGCCGTCGCCGAAGATGATCGTGTAGAGGCGGAGCGACTCCTCGACCGCAGACGGGATCAGCCCGGGCTCGGCGATCAGCCGGTGCCGGTCGTCGGGGTTGTCAGCGAGGTGGCGGAAGAGGTAGCCCAGCTGCCCGCGCGTGGTGTCCAGGCCGGCCAGCACCAGGACGGTGAGGATGTCGAGGATCAGGTCGTCGCCGAGCGGTTCGTCGTCGATCGTCGAGTGCAGCAGGAGCGAGACGAAGTCGTCCTCGCGGGGCTGGGCCTCGCCCCGGCGTGCCTCGAGGACCTCGACCCAGTAGTCGCGGATCCCGCCGAGGGCCGCGCCCATCGCCTGCTGCTGCTCGAGGTCCCCGCCGAAGCCGGCGAAGAAGTCCTCCACCCACGGGACGAACAGGTCCGCATCGGAGTTCGGCACGCCGATGAGGGTCAGGAAGATCTCCGTGGGCAGTCGCATCGCGAAGTCGGTGACGAAGTCGCACTCACCCTTGCGGAGCGAGGTCCGCCGACCAGGCGCCGGCCGATCTCGTGCGCCTGCGGGGCGATCCGGCTGACCGCGTTGGGCGCGAACCAGCGGCTGACCAACTGGCGGTACTTCGCGTGCTCCGGCGGGTCGATCTGGGTCGGGACGAAGCGGTACGCCGGCTCTGGGTCCCAGGGCGTGATCGACTCGCTGGAGAAGATCTCCGGGTGCTGGTACATCTCGCGCACCTCGTCGTACCGCGTGAAGACCCAGTAGCCCTGCGCGTGGGTGTTGAAGAACGCCGGGCTGGTCTCGCGCAGCTCGTTGGCCTTCTGCCAGTGGCTGCCTACCTCCAGCGGCGGGGAGGCGTCCAGGTGGATCACGGGACACCCGCCGGGCACCCGGTCCGAGATCTTCACGTGACCTTCTGCTGCGGTGCTTGTCATCGCCTTCTCATTTCCCACCTGGTGACCGTGTGGTGCAGTAGTAAACTGAGTTCAATTTGGTTACAGACAGTAACGACGCTCACTTCTGTCCGCAATAGCTGGAGGTGGAGCGGCGAACCTGGCGCGTGTCTGGGGTGCCCACGCCAGGCCCGCCGGAACGGGGGGTGAAGCTGGCGGTGAAGACGGCAGGTCCGGGCGCCGGCCTCATGCCTGGTCAGGACCAGCTGCTCGACGACGGTGACGTGCCGCAGGTCCGGGACGACGACGCCGTGGGTGGTCTCGTCGCGGGTCACTTCGGTCATCAGCGCCTCGAAGGCTGCAGGCGCCGAGCCGCGCTCGACGTAGACGGCTCCCAGGCTGAACGCCTCGCGGTGCGCGAAGGCCTCGAGCTGGGCCTCCACCCTCGGCAGGTCGGCGCGGTCCCTGAGCAGGTCCGCGCGGATGTAGCCGAGCAGGAGGGGCCGCGTGTGGGCGGTCATGACCGGTCGCTCCTCCACCGCTCGAGCCCGCCGCACGACCGCTTTCGCACGACGGGGGTTGTGGGCAGATCGCTGCGCATCGGAGACCTCGAGTGGTGGGGAACGACGCGTCAACAGTGGGTCACCGACCGGGGGCACCGGATCGGGACAGATACGGGGATCACTACGTAGATCGGTGCTACGCAGGGCCCTCCTGGGGGTCGTGGTCGCCCATGGCCGCGACCCACGTCGCGACCTGGCCACGGGCCGTCAGGCCCAGCTTCCCGAGGACATGATCCACGTGGGTCTCGACGGTGCGCTGGGCGATGACGAGCCGGGCTGCGATGTCCTTGTTGCTCAGCCCCTCGGCGAGCAGCCCCAAGACCTCTCGCTCGCGCCGGGTCAGCCCTCCCGTTCTTCCCGCCCGTGCTGCCGTGGACGTGGTGGTCCTGCCCTGCGCGTCGTCGTCGTCACCGAGAGCGAGCGACGACGGCCTGGTCGAAGGAGTACGACGCACCCTCCGCGAGGGCCTGCTCGAAGGTCGTCGACTCGAACACGCCGGAGCCCGCCGCCTCCCGCAGCGCGTCGGTGGACCGCTGGTCGAAGACGCTGTAGGCCGTCGTCTCGTCGACCTTCGCGCCACTCGTGCGCCACACGGCCTGGGCGGCACCCAGCAGCCGCGCCGCTCGCTCCCCCGGCTCGGCGAACGAGGCGCACCAGGACAGGGCCTGGACGCCGAAGCTGATGCCCGTCAGGTCGTGCAGCGGCAGGAACAGCCGCACCGACCTCCGCAGGGACGCCGTCGCCCGATCGAAGTCGCCCGCCCGCCACTTCGCGATACCGACCGCCCAGAGGGCGTACGCAGTGGACGACTGGGCGCCGTGGTCCTCCGCGAGCGCCAGCGCCAGCCGGCTGAACTCGTCTGCCCTCGGGTCGCCGAGGAAGAAGGTGCACGCGGTGAGCAGGATCAGCGTGTCGAACTCCCCGAGCGGGTCCGCCAGCGCCTGGAACTCCCGGCGGGCCTGCTCCAGCAGCTCGATGGCGCCCGGGATGTCGCCCTGGTAGAGCGTGGCCTGTCCCCGGCACTCCTTGATGCGCGCGTGCAGCAACGGGTCGTCCAGCCCTGCCGCGATCTCGTCGCACTCCGCGAGCATCGACGCGTTCCGGTCGAAGTCGGTGGCGAACATGGCCAGATAGCTCGCGGCCCAGAGTGCGTAGGCCCGGGACGCGGTCTGCTCCGTGGTCAGCTCGAGCGCTCGGGTCAGGTAGCGGTAGCCCTCCCTGAGGAACCCGGCGAACCAGAAGTTCCACATCGGCGCGGCGATGTCGTACGCCGCCGCAGCTTCACCCGGGTCCTCGAGGCAGAACTCGAGCGCCGCCCGGATGTTGGCGGACTCGCGCCTGAGCCGGAGGAACCAGTGCGCCTGATCGGGTCCGAAACCCTCGGCGGCGAACGACGCGGCCAGCGTCCGATAGTGGTCGCGGTGGCGCATCCGCAGCCCGTGCACCTGGTCGGCCGTGGTGAGCCGCTCCGCGCCGTACTGCCTGATGGTCTCGAGCATGTAGTACCAGGCCGTGCTGTTCTCGGTGATCTGTCGTCTGACGATGATCGACTTGTTGACCAGGCTCGCGACCAGGTTGAGGACCTCGTCGGGATCGATCTCGTGACCTGAGCACACGTCCTCGGCTGCCTCGAGGTCGAAACCTCCGGCGAAGACCGACAACCGCGCCCACATCAGCTGCTCCGTCGGCGAGCAGAGGTCGTGGCTCCAGCCGACAGCGGCGTCGAGTGCCTGCTGCCGGGCGGGTGCGGCCGGCCGGCCCCTGGTGAGCAGTCGGAACCGGTCCTCGAGGCGGTCGAGGATCTGCTCGGGGGACAGGGTGCGGAGCCAGACCGCGGCGAGCTCGATCGCGAGAGGTATGCCGTCGAGCTTGCGACACAGCTCGACCACCGCGGGCCGGTTGTCGTCTGTGATGACGAAGCCCGGCGACACCGCACCGGCGCGCTCCAGGAACAGCATCACCGACTCGTAGTGAGTCGCATCGCCGGCCAGGATCGCCGAGTCCGGGGTGGAGAGCGGCGGCACGGCGAGGATCTGCTCGCCCTCGACGTCGAGCGCGTGCCGGCTGGTCGCGAGGACACGCAAACCCGGTGCCGCTGCGAGCAGCTTGCTGACGAGGACGGCGCAGGCATCGGTCAGGTGCTCGCAGTTGTCCAGCACCACGAGGAGCTGCTGTGGCTCGAGGTACGCCGCGAGGTCGGCGGCCGGGTCGGCGGAGACCTGGCGCAGCTCAAGCGCGGTGGCGACGGTGTGGGGCACCAGCTGCGGGTCGTTGAGCGAGGCGAGCTCGACGAACCACACCCCGTCCGGGAAGGTGCGGCGTACCTCGGCCGCCATCCGCAGCGCCAGCCTCGTCTTGCCGACTCCGCCCACGCCGGTCAGGGTCAGGACCCGGCTATGGGCGAGCAGCCTCCGGGTCTCCTGCAGCTCGTGGCGGCGCCCGACGAAACTGGTCAGCTCCGCAGGCAGCGCACCGCGGCCGACCCCTGCCGGCTTCGCACTCGCCATCCGGACTCCGCCTCTGCCGCCTGCCCGAGACAGCCACCGGGTCGCCCCCTCACTGGTCAGTCTAGGACGGAGCGCGTCGGCTGCTCCGGGTCGCTCCGAGCGGCGCGACGGCCGGAACGCTAGGCCGTGGCCGCATCGCGGACGAGCGCCGTGTCGACCAGCTGCTCGAACCTCACGATGAGTCCGCCGCGGACCACGAAGTGGTGAGCCACGCGGACCGCGAGAGGCTTGCCTGTCACGCGGTGCTGGGCGGTGTAGCGCGCCAGGACGACCACGTCCTCCCCCTCGACGACGTACGTGTCGTCATGCGCGGTCCAGCCTTCCCATTCCGCGGCGAGCTTCTCCATGACGTTCGCGGTCACGCTCTGGGGAGTGCGATAGGTGCCGGCCAGCGGGAAGCCCGCCATCTCGGTCCACTCCACGTCGGGTGCCAGGGTCGCGCGGAGCGCCTCCAGGTCACCGGTGGCGGACGCGACGTACTGGCGCCGCACGACCTCCGCGGGGAGAGCATCCTGGCTCAGCCCCACGTCATCTCGCCCTTTGCGACCTTGGTGCCGAGTCCGGCGGCTATCGTCAGGCCGGCGTCCGGGTACGCCGCGAGCAGCGACGCCTCGGCCTCGGCTGCGTCCGCCGACGACGCGACGGTCTTCTCGAAGAGCTCGAGGTAGTCGCGCGTATGGGTGATGGCGGTGTGGTCGGTCGGAGCGCCGGCGACGCGGTGGCCGGCGACGACGAACGAGGGGTCGAGCGCCTCGAGGTCGCCGAGCACCCTGATCCACTCGGTCCGCAGCTCGGGCGTCGCACTGTCGGCGGTCCACACGTGCAGGCCCTCGAAGAGGAGCACTCCACCGAGCAGGGACCGCGAGTCCGGCTCGAAGAGGTACCACGCGCGGTCGCCGAGCTGGTCACTTGCGCGGCGCACCTCGATCGTCGCGTCGTCAACGGCAAGGCTCGGCGCGGTCAGCGTGCGCGGCTCGACCAGGCGGGTCGGCAGGTTGGGGCCGAGGTGGGCCCAGGCCTGGAGCTTGCCTTCGTAGCTGTGGTGGATGTGCTCGATGACGTCTGCCGGTGCCAGGAAGACCGCCTCCGGGAACGCATCGGCGATGACCTCGGCGCCGAAGTAGAAGTCCGGGTCACCTGCGGTGACCACGACGGTGGTGAGCCGCTTTCCCGAGTCGAGCACCTCGGCGACGATCCGGTGACCGTCGGCGCGGGTGAACCCCGCATCGACCACCAGTGCCTCGGTCTCGCCGGTGACCAGCACGCTGGTCTTGTGCAACGACGAGGCCGCCGCATCGATGACTGTGTACTCAAGGTGTGCCATGCCGGTGACGGTAGGATCTTCGCGACCGGAACTCCCGGTGTCTACGGGACGATTGATGGTGGAAATGGGACAAGCGCCCATCAGGCGCGTGCGCTATCTGGCGCCTGGCCCCAGCGTGGGCGATATCGAGGTCACCACGTTGAAGGGGATCCGCGACCGCGGCGGGACACAGGAGTTCCTCACTCCGCAGCGCCTGGACTTCGACCTGCTGGTGCACGTCGAGCGCGGCGCGACCGCGCACACGGTCGACTTCACCGTTCATCCGCTGCAACCGGGCGACATCCTCTGGGTGCGCGCCGGCCAGGTCCACCAGTGGGGGGAGATCGATGACATCGAGGGCACCGTGATCCTCTTCGGCGCGCACACCGTCGACGAGACCGCCCGGGACCTGATCCGGTCCCGGCTGGTCCGGTCGCAGAGCCACTGGCCCGTTCTCGACCTCGACGGCTCGCCGGTCTCGCAGGCTCTGGAGCTGCTCGTGGCCAGCGCCGGCCGCCGACCGGAGGAGCGGAGCGAGCTGCACCAGGCCGCGCTCGCGCACGCGCTCGCGGCGCTCCTCGTCCAGCTGGCGCTCGTCGAGCCGTCCGACGGCGCGCCGGCCCGCCGATCGACCCACGAGGCGTTCGGCTGGTTCCGCGACCACATCGACGAGCACTTCCGGGACTGGCACCAGGTCGGCGCGTACGCCGACCGGCTGGGCTACTCGACGCGCACCCTCAACCGGCTGGCCCGTCAGAACACCGGTCTCTCCGCGAAGGAGCTGATCGACGAGCGCGTCGTGCTCGAGGCCAAGCGGCAGCTGAGCCACGCCGACGTCACGGTCGCCGAGATCGCCGAGGAGCTCGGCTTCGACGACGCGTCCAACTTCTCGTCGTACTTCAGGCGTCAGACCCGGATGACGCCCGGCGCCTTCCGGTCCCAGAGCCGGATGCGCACTGCGCCGGCGACCTAGCCTCCTGACCCACCGCTGAACGTGCTGGTTGAGCGCGCAGACCGCGAAACTTCGGCAGCTCGCTGTCGCTCGAGTACTGGTCCACGCCCGTTCGCCACGACCGAACGGTATAGCACTTGACAACTTTCCTGAGTTGGCTCAATATTGAATTCACTCAATATTGAGTCCCATCACAGGAGTATGGCCATGAGCAGCATCGACAACCAACCCGCGGTGACCTCGTACGCCGAGGCGCCGACCCGCACCGTCACCGTCGGCGGCACGACGTACGCCTACCGCGAGCTCGGCCCCAAGGGCGGCATTCCGGTCGTCTTCTTCGTGCACCTCGCCGCGACGTTGGACAACTGGGACCCCCGTATCGTCGACGCGATCGCGAAGAACCGGCACGTCATCACCTTCGACCAGCGGGGTGTCGGCGCCTCGACCGGAAAGGTCCCCGGCACCATCGAGGAGGCTGCCGACCACGCCTACGAGTTCATCACCGCGCTGGGCTTCGACACGATCGACGTCTTCTCCTTCTCGATGGGCGGCATGATCGCCCAGGACCTGGTCGTCAAGCACCCCGACCTGGTCCGAAAGCTCGTGCTGACCGGGACCGGCCCCCGTGGCGGCAAGAACATCGACAAGGTCATCGGCGTCACCTACTGGGACATCCTGCGCGCCACGCTGACCCGGTCGGATCCCAAGGAGTTCCTGTTCTTCAACCGCAACGCCGCCGGGAAGCTCGCCGGGAAGGCGTTCGTGAAGCGGCTGCAGGAGCGCACGGTCGACCGGGACAAGGAGATCGGCATCACCGCGTTCCGGACCCAACTCAAGGCGATCGCCAGGTACGGCCGGTCCGCCCCCTCGGACCTCTCGGCGTTCACCCAGCCGACATTGATCGCCAACGGCGACCACGACCGCATGGTCCCCTCGGTCCTCTCCGAGGACCTGCACCACCGCATCAAGGACAGCGAGCTGATCATCTACCCCGACTCCGGCCACGGCGGCGTCTTCCAGTACCACGAGAAGTTCGCCCCCGTCGCCGCCGCCTTCCTCGCCGCCTGACCCGCCGCCCGGCCGGCAACGAAGAAGGCAGTGGAGACATGAGCACGTCAACGTCGAACCCGCAGGTGGGCGTCAGGAAGCACTTCAGCTCGTCCATCCTGCTGTGGATGCGCACCGACCAGCCCCGCCAGCAGGGGATGGACCACTGGAAGGGCCCCCACTCCGGCATCATCGCCGCCACCCCCGGCCTGGCGGAGTACCGGCAGCTCCACCTCGCCGAGGCCAACCCCGGGCACTGGCCCGCCACCGAAGGCGTCGAGACGCAGGTCCCCGCCGACCGGAAGGTCGACGGGATCGCGGAAGTCACCTTCCAGTCGGCCCTCTCGCTCCTGAAGGGCCGCGCCCAGACGAAGCTGGCGTACAAGGACGAGATCAACGTCTTCCGGCGCACCCTTCTCTACGCCGGCGCGCCGGGCACCTCCCGCTGGTACGACGTCGCGAGCCCGGCCGACCACGTCGGTTCCCGAGCCGTCGTCTACCTCCGCCGCAGGGACGGTGTCAGTGGGCCTGAGTTCCGCAAGGCGATCACGAAGGACCTGGTTCCCGCGCTCGTCGGTGCCGGCGTGCTGAAGGAGCTGCGCACCCAGACGTTCCTGCCCTGGAACCAGAGGACCTGGAACACTCCCGACGTCGCCCACGACAACCCGGTCGACCAGCGCTTCCACGCCTCGCTCGTTCTCGGATTCGCCGACCTGGCCGCCCGGACGGCGTTCTTCGAAGGCACCGACATCAAGCAGCTGTCCCAGACGCTCGCCCGCGTCGCCTCCGCGATCCATGCCTACGACGTCTCTGCAGCGCTGACCTTCGTCAAGGACGGCAAGGTCCTCCCGCACTACCAGGACTGACCTGGCTGGTGACTATGTTCATTCCTGAGCCACGTCAGAACCCACGCTGCCAGAGGGGACCCGCATGTCTGTAACGTCCCAGCCGGTCGGGCGGCGCGAGCGCAACAAGCAGGCCAAGCTCGAGCGCATCACGGCCGCGGCAAGCGAGCTGTTCGCCGAACATGGTGTCGACGAGGTCACGACCCAGCAGATCGCCGACCGAGCGGACATCGGCACCGGGACGCTGTTCCTCTACGCCAAGTCCAAGGGCGAGCTGCTGCTGATGGTGCAGAACGCCCAGTACGCCGGCGCACTCGAGAAGGGGCGGGCGACCGCCGAGTCCGTCCCGGACGCGCTGGACGCAGTCATGTCCATCGTGCGGCCGATCGTGCAGTGCAACCGGGCCCAGATCGAGAACGGTCGGACCTACCTGCGCGAGATGGTCTTCGGCGACCCCGAGGAACCCCACCACGGCGAAGCCCTCACGATCGCCGGGCAGACCGAGGAGGCCATCTCGGCCGTGCTCCGCCGCGACGAACGAGTCGGAGAAGATGAGGCCGCAACCCTGGCGCGCGTCGTGTCCAGCGTGATGTTCCTCAGCATGGCGGCGAGCCTGAACGCCGCGTGGAGCGTCGAGGAGATCCTGGACGACATCCGCAGCCAGGTCAGAGCGGTGCTCGCCCGCTAGCCGCACAGCAATCGGTGTCCCGGTCCGCTCAGCGACGCAGCCGGATGGGCTCTCCGGACCCACCGCGACGCACCACCCAGGCGGGCGTCATCAACGCCGGCATCTTCAACTCCGGCCTGCTCGCACGCCCACAGCCACGCCCGGACGCACGGTTCGACTACGACACCGTCGCCTCCGACGTGCTCGAGCGAGCGGCGCGCATGGCCGGGTCTGCGAGGAGTTCGGGGTCGACCTGCCGACCGCAGCCCTCGCGTTCGCCCGGCGGCCGTCACCAGCGTGGTGGTCGGCCTGCAGACCCCGGACCAGGTGGGTCTCTTGATCGGATCTACTCGGCCTGGCGTGCCCGATGCGACGACGTGGGCCGTCTTTCGACCCGATCCGTTGTCGCCGGCTGGTCCGGAACCTCAGTCGCGTCGCTCGCGATCGGCGAACACTCGGACGTCCCAGGGCCCCAGATCGATGCTGTCGCCGACCGAGAAGTCCTGACTGGACAGGACGTCACGCATGGCGACCGGCGCGGCCAGCGAGCGCGGCTGCCAGTTCCAGTTGTGGACGAACGACAGGTGCGCCCCGTCCCTCGCCGTCGCCCCTGTGACGGTGACTTCGACCGGGAGGCCCCTCCAACGGCGCGGCTGACCGGCGCTTGCCCATGCGAACAACGACTGGGCCAGTGCGGGATTCGGCACGGTCCCGACGTACGTCACTCGCCCGGTGCCCGCGGCTCGCGAGGTGATTGCGGGCCATCTGCCGAAATGCGGGTGGTCGTATTCGAGGAGCACGTCGGCGCCGCTGACGATCAGGCCGTCGACCCAGCGCGTCGCCGCGGCTGACTGGGGCGGATGCAGGTCTGAGCCGTTGCTGGCGCGGACCGGCACCGGTGTCAGGAGGTTGCTGAACTCGGCGTACGAGACGCCGGCCCGCTCGTTGAGACCAGCCGGGTGGACGCCTGTTCTTGCTCGTGCTTCAAGGTCGGCGTAGCCAGTTCGAGGGCCGACGATGAGGTGCCCGCCGGCATCCACGTAGGCGCGAAACCAGCTGAGCAGCTCATCGCTGGCCACGTACACGCCGGCGGCGACCAGGATGGGAAGGGTGGCGGCCACCTGGTCCGGTGACAGCGTCGGCAGTGCGGCGGCTCCGGCCAGCTGGCGGTCGTGCAGGATCCGGGCTTGGAGTCCGGCGTCAAAAGCACCGCGGTAGAAGGGTTCCAGCAGACCCTGGTAGGCGCGGTCGTCCGGCGAGCCGTCTGCGTGGCACAGCGCGGGATGACGCTGCATGAGCCACTTGCTCGGTCCGGAGTAGACGACGGCGACGTCGGCGTCGGGGGTCAGCCCTGCCACGAGGTCGCCGGCGGCGCGCAACTCACGGCCCAGCCCTGAGACCTCGTCATACGTGCGACCGGGTTCGCCGCTGTGCGGCAGCACCCCTCCCCAGTACGTCTCAGTCCCGAAGGGCAATGTGTGCCAGTGCCAGTACTCGATCATCGAGGCGCCGCGGGAGATGAGGCCCCAGGCTGCCTGGCGCCACTGGCCGTCGTAGGCGGGCCGGTTGTCCCAGGCCATACCGATGGTTGCCGCGTTGGTCTCGGTGACGAGGTATGGCTCCTGCCGTGATGAGTACATGCGGTCCGCGCCGAGGTAGAACGCCCAGGTGCCGTCCGTCTTCCAGGTCTGCGTCTCCTCGCGAGCGTCCGGGAGCTGCAGACCGTCTTGCATCACGTAGTAGGCGTTCGCGGACGTCACGTCCAAGGAACGGGTGACGCCGAGGTCATCCATCGCCGGCCGGTCGTAGGCCAGGCAGGTGGTCACGAACTGGTGCTCGAGCGCGTACTCCCGCACGATCCCGGCTTGCCACGCGATGAACTCGTCCGTCAGACGAGCCTGAAAGCGCCGCCACGCCAGCTCGTACTGCGGTTGGGCGTTCCCGTCCGGTGTCCAGAGGTCAGCCCACGTCGTCAACCGGTGCGACCAGTAGACGAGCCCCCACTCAATGTTGAGCCGCTCGACCGTGCCGTACTCGAGCCGCAGGTGGTCGACGAAGCGTTGGAAGGTGCCATGGTTGTGGAGGATCTGCAGGCCCGGTTCGTTGTCAACCTGGAATCCGATGACGGCCGGATGGTGGGCATAGCGCTCGACGATCTTCCGGATCACGCGTTCTGCGTGGAAGAGGAAACCAGCGTGTGTGTTGTCGACCTCCTGACGCGCGCCCCAACCCACCCGCTGCCCACTCGCGCGTTCGGCGTTGATCTCGGGGTAGAGCCGAGCCAGCCACGGTGGTACCGCGTAGGTCGGCGTTCCGAGAACGACCGCGATTCCGCGCGCGTGTGCCTCGTCGATGACTGGAGCCAGCCACTCGAGATCGAAGACGCCATTGTCTGGCTCCCACGTCGACCAGACCGACTCGCCGACGCGGATGACCGTGAAGTTGGCATCGAGCATGAGGTCGAGATCCGTCTTGAGTCGGTCTGTCGTCTGGTACTCGTGGTAGTAGGCGGCTCCGAAGAGCACCTGCCGAGGCAGTTCAGGCATGGGATCTCCGCCGTGGGGCGTTTCGTGTGATGGGCGATGAGGCGAGGTACGGCTATTCGACAGCGCCGCCCTCCTTCGGGATCCGCCTGGCCTCATCGGTCGCGCTCCCGCCGTCGACAAACGTCTCCAGCCGCTCCAGCGCTGACACCAGGTGGGCACGCATCGCTTCCTCGGCCCCGTCGGGATCCTTCCGGGCGACCGCATCGACCACCGCCAGGTGCTCGTTCTTCGTCACCGAGTGCAGGCCGGCGTGGTAGTAGAGCCGGAAGGTGTGCAGGTGGCTGCGCAGTCGGGTCAGCATGTTGCTGATCATCTGGTTGCCGGCGAGCTCGGCGACCATGGCGTGGAAGGTCGCGTCGTAGACCATGTCCAACCGGTTCGCCGCAGCCGTGATCTCGGCGCCGGCTCCACCGGACCGGGCAATGCGGCGCAGCTCCTTGATCTCGTTCGGCTCCGCGTGGGCAGCGGCCTTGGCGGCCAATGCGGGTTCGACGAGCAACCGGAGCTCGATGAGCTCGCGTACCTGCTCGATCCCCATGAGGGGCGCCACCGTGTAGCTGCGCCCTGGCTGCTTCATGATCAGACCGTCGGCCTCGACGCGCGCCAGCGCCTCGCGCACGGGTGTCGGCGACACGCCGAGGGTGCGGGCGAGCTCTTCGATGTTGAGGCGGGCGCCCGGTTCGAACGCGTGGGTCATGAGCATGTCGGTGACGATTTCGTACACCGAACCGGGCAGCGCCTGGCGTTGGGCCAGGCGCTGTCCGGCGGCGGACTCGTGGATTGCTTCGAGTTGATGACGGTCCATCTCGGCCTTCGCGTGTCGCTTCTTTGAGGGGTTACGTTACTGTAGCCCAATCTTCCATATCCTATAGGTTCTAGGATATGTTCCCTCTGCGGCTGTCCCGATGCTGCAGGAAAGGAGGCGCGAAGTGATCGACGACGAGTCGAGTCGGGTCGGCGTCAGCGTCGACAGGGCGACCCCTCAGCCCGAGTTCGGGGAGGGGTCGGATGCGGGCAACGACCGATCGTCACGAGCGATCAAGGGTGTCCTGCTCGCGCTGAAGACAGGCCCGCTATTCATCCTGGCGCTGATGATGTTGTTCCTCTGGGCGGCCACCGAGGGCCACGTGTTTCTGACGTTCGGGAACATCGGCAACGTCCTCGAGCAGTCCAGCGGTGTCTGCGTCATCGCCTTGGGACAGCTTCTGGTGATCCTCACCCGCGGCATCGACCTGTCGATCGGCTCCAACGTCTCGTTGTGCTGCGTGATGGTCACCGTCGTCTACCGCGACACCAACTCGGCGTGGCTGGCCATCGGGGTCACCTTGCTGACGGGGTTGTCCGTCGGTCTGGTCAACGGGCTGCTGCTGGTGTGGGGGCGGCTGCCGCACCCCTTCATCGCCACCCTCGCCACCTTGAGCATCTGCGCCGGGCTCGCCCTCTACATCGCGGGTGGCTCCACCGTCCTGGGCTCCCCGGAGATCGTGCACACGCTCGGCGGCGGACGTATCACTGAGATCCCGGGCGCGGACCCCATCGGATGGTTCCCCTACGCCACGCTCGTGGTGATCGTCTTCACGGTCATCTGTGCCGTCATCTTGCACAAGCTCGTGTGGGGCCGCTGGATCTACGCCGTCGGTGGCAGCCCCGAAGCCGCGGTCCGCACGGGCGTGCCGATGAACGCGACGTTGATCTCGGTCTACGCCATGAGCGGCCTGTCCGGGGCCATCGGCGGGATGCTCTTCGTCGGAACCGCTAACGCCGGCTCGCCGTTCACCGGCGCGGGCATGGAGCTCAGCGCCATCGCCGCGGTGATCATCGGCGGCGGCAGCTTCCTCGGCGGCCGTGGCGGCGTCCTGAACGCCCTGACAGGTGCGTTGATCCTCGGGGTCATGCACAACGGCCTCAACCTGCTCGGTCTCGACCCGAACTTCCAGTACATCGCCGTAGGACTGGTTGTCATCGTCGCCGTCGAGCTCGACGTCTTGCGGGCCTTCGTCGAGAACCGGTTCCGAAGCATGCAGGCGAGGCTCGCATGACTGACGCCGTCCACGCCGTCGTGCCCTCCCAGGTGGAACCCGTCCTGAGCGTTCGTGGTGCCACCAAGACCTTCGGGGCCGTGGTCGCACTCGACGGCGTCGACCTCGACGTCCGCTCCGGTGAGGTCCTCGCCCTCCTCGGCGACAACGGCGCCGGCAAGTCGACCCTCATCAAGTGCATCAGCGGGGTCCACAAACTCGACCGAGGCGAGATCCAGATCGACGGGTCACCCGTCCACATCACCTCGGCGGCCGATGCTCGATCGAACGGGATCGAGACCGTCTACCAAGACCTGGCCCTCTTCGACAACCTCAACCCGACGGCGAACTTCTTCGCCGGCCGCGAAGTGGCGGGGCCGTCCTGGTTGCCACGCGGTCTGCAGTGGATGAGGCAGAAGGAGATGTCCACCCGCACCAAGGACCTTCTCGACCGTCTGCAGATCCGGCTGCCTGACTTCGATGCTGACGTAGCACTGATGTCGGGAGGCCAACGCCAGGCAGTGGCGGTCGCGCGAGCAGTGGCGTTCTCCTCGAAGCTCGTCATCCTCGACGAGCCGACCGCTGCCCTCGGGCTTCGGGAGTCAGCGCAGGTCCTGGAGCTGGTCGATCGGCTCCGAACGTCCGGCGTCGCGGTCATCTTGATCTCCCACAGCATGGACCACGTGATGGCGGTCGCGGACCGGGCAATGGTCATGCGCGGCGGACGCAAGATCGGCGAAAAGCCGGCAACTGCGGACAACCAAGAACAACTCGTGTCCTGGATCGTCGGGGCTCGAGGGAGCACAACCGTTTGAAGCTTCACCACCTGGACGCACGACACGTGCGGCAGATCCGACAAGAAGGAGCAACACACATGTCGACTCGACTGAAAGCGTTGGTCGTGCTCGCAGCGGGGGCGATGCTCATCACCGCGTGCAGCAGCAGCGACGATGGATCCGCGGGGCCGTCCGGGAGTGGAGACGGGGCCTCCAACGAGAAGTTCAAGGTCACTCTTCTCACCAAGGCCACGGGCGGATTCTGGGATGCCATGATCGCCGGCGCCAAGCAGTACGAGACCGATCACCCGGACGACATCGAGCTCACGACCAACGCCTGCAAGACCAACGACGACACGCCCTGCCAGATCGCGCAGATCCAGGACGCCGTCACCAAGGGAGCGCAGGCGATCGTCGTCTCGCCCATGGGTGTCGGCGTCGCCGACGCACTGAACGAGGCTCAGCAGCAGGGCGTCCGCATCGTCTTCGTGGACAACACCATCCCTGGTGTCGTCCCGGATGCGGTCGCCGCGACGGACAACATCAAGGGCGGCGAAGCGGCCGGCGCCTACATCAAGTCACAGCTGAAGTCCGGCGACACCATCGGCCTCCTGGAGGCCGTCCGCGGCGTGCCGAACCTCGACCAGCGCATCGACGGCGTCGAGGCAGCCCTCGAAGGCACCGGCGTCAACGTCGTGATCGGTGCAGAGCAAACCCTGTGTGACACCAAGACCGGTGCCTCGGTCACGCAGGATCTCCTCACCAAGAACCCGGATCTCACTGCGATCTACTCGGCGTGCGACTCCCCCGCGATGGGTGCCGTGGCCGTGGCGGAGTCCAAGGACCACCCGCTGTTGATCTTCGGATACGACGGCGACCCGGAGATGGCCAAGCTCATCGAGGCCGGCAAGACCACGGCCACGATGGCCCAGTCGCCGTTCAAGATGACGAACCTCGGTGTCGAGGCGGCAGTCAAGTCGCTCAGGGGCGAGGACTACGTGAAGTCCATCGACACAGGGACCACGCTGGTGACGCAGGAGAACGCGGCTGACTTCACCTCGGCCTGGCAGTAGGCCTTTCGCGTGGGAGCACGCTTCGGACGTCTGCTGAAACGACATTCGAGGGGCCTGGCACTCCTGGTGAGTGCCGGGCCATGTGCTCCGCTCGAGACAGACATCGGCATACATCCCGTCGACGACCTCGTCGGCCTAGCTCCGGAGTGCGACTCGTGACAACAGCACAGGCCGTGGTGGACAGCCACATCCACTTCTGGGACACCCACCGATTCGACTACCCGTGGCTCCAAGGCTTCAGCGAGCTGAACCGACCCTTCGTCCCAGCGGACCTTGAGGTGGGCGACGTCCAGATCGAAGCCCTGGTCTTCGTCCAGGCCAACCCCGTGTGGGACGTGGTGGACCAGGAGACCGCGTGGGTCCAGCACCTGCGCGGGCGCGATGGGCGAATCCAGGCGTTGGTGACCGGTGTGCCACTCGACCGCGGCGCAGCCGCAGTCAGCGCCTCGCTTGAACGACTCGGTCACGAGTCCGGGGTCGCGGGGGTACGCCAGCTCATTCAGGGCGAACCCGAAGGTTTTGCTCTGCAGGCCCCGTTCGTCGACGCGGTCCGACTGGCCGGCCAGTTCGGGCTGACCGTCGACCTGTGCGTGCGGTCCCACCAGATCGCGGAGGTGACCAAGCTCGCCGAACTCTGCCCGGAGGTGATATTCGTGCTCGACCACCTGGGCAAGCCGGACGTCGCAGCCGGCCAATGGACCGGTTGGCTCCAAGACATCAAAGCCATGGCACAACTGGACAACGTCCGCTGCAAGCTGTCCGGACTGACCACAGAGGCAGACGAAGGCACCCGTGGCGCGGACAACATCCTTCGGTACCTGCGGGCAGCCGTCGACGCATTCGGACCGGACCGCTGCATGTTCGGCAGCGACTGGCCGAACGCCAGTCTCCAGATCTCCTACGAAGGGTGGGTCTCCCTCGTCCTTGACTCGGTGTCCGACCTCGCCGCGCGCGAACGGGACCGAGTCATGCGGGGCACAGCGCTGGAGGTCTACGCGCGGGCCTGGGCGTCCAGATGACGATCAACCCGACCGGCAGCCGCCCACTGCTCAAACGTGAGGCATCAGTCGATGCCCCTGGGTGGGCGTTCAGCGGCCTCGAGACCGCTCTCACGAGGGGTTCGCTTCAGTGACGCGATTCGTCAGCCTAGAGACACGAGACATTCGGTTCCCCACATCGGTCGGCCTGCACGGCTCGGATGCCATGAACCCCGCCCCGGACTACTCCGCGGCCTACGTCGTGATCACCACCGACGCCGACGACGGGCACGAGGGTCACGGCTTCGTCTTCACCACCGGACGCGGCAACGACATCCAGACCGTGGCCATCCGGGCGCTCAGCAGCTGGATCGTGGGTCGCGACATCGAGGAGACGCTGAACACCCTCGGGGACCTCGGTCGTGAGCTGACCGGCGACGCCCAACTGCGTTGGCTCGGCCCCGAGAAGGGCGTCGTGCACATGGCGGCGGGAGCGGTGCTCAACGCCTTGTGGGACCTGCGCGCCAAACGCGCAGGACAACCGCTCTGGGCGCTGCTCGCGAGCCTGTCCCCCGAGGAGATCGTCGACCTGGTCGACTTCCGTTACCTCAGCGATGCGCTCACCCGCGATGAGGCCCTGGGCATCCTTCGTACGGCCGAGCCCGGCCGCGCGACCCGCACCACCCAGCTCCTGACCACCGGCTACCCCGCCTACACCACGACCCCGGGATGGCTCGGCTACGACGACGAAAAGCTGGCCCGGCTCTCCGTCGAGGCCGTCGAGGACGGCTTTCAGTTCATCAAGCTCAAGGTCGGTCGCGACCTCGAAGAGGACGTCCGACGGATGGCGATCGCCCGCGCTGCCATCGGCCCGGACATCGCCATCGCAGTGGACGCCAACCAACGATGGGAGGTCGCCGAGGCCATCGACTGGATCACCAAGCTCTCCCAGTTCGACCCGTACTGGATCGAGGAGCCGACCAGCCCGGATGACATCCTGGGCCACGCCGTCATCCGCGCTGGGGTCGCCCCGGTGCTCGTCGCGACCGGTGAGCACGTCGCCAATCGCGTCGTCTTCAAGCAGATGCTCGCCGCTGGCTCCCTCGACATCCTGCAGATCGACGCCACCAGGGTCGGCGGTGTCAACGAGAACATCGCCATCCTGCTGCTCGCGGCGAAGTTCGGGGTCCGGGTCTGCCCGCATGCGGGTGGTGTCGGGCTGTGCGAACTCGTGCGGCACCTGTCGATGTTTGACCTCGTCGCCGTCAGTGGAAGCAGCGAAGGGCGCGTCATCGAATACGTGGACCACCTCCACGAGCACTTCCTCGACCCGGTGCTCATCCAGAACGGGCACTACCTCGCCCCGACCATGCCGGGGTTCAGCAGCCAGATGCATCCCGCCACCCTCGAGGACTACCAGTTCCCTGACGGACGCGTGTGGACGACTCAGGGCAAGTCGTGACGACCGAGACATCGAAGGTGACGAAGTTGGGTTGGGAGAACCCGAACGGAGGCAGAGCTTGTCCAAGCTAGACGGTCTCTCGATGCCGAACATCTGCCTAGGAACGAGCCCGCTCGGCGGTATGCCTGACACGTACGGGTACGACGTGGACGAGGCTCAAGCGCTCGCGACCGTCCGTCGCGCCCTCGATTGCGGTCTCACCTTCATCGACACCTCGAACGACTATGGTGACGGCGAGAGCGAACGCCGAATCGGTACCGTGCTGCGCGAGTTGGGTGCCAGCGGGCCGCGGGTCGTCATCGCCTCCAAGGCAGACCCCGCGCGGGCCCAACGCATTCTCGATGGCGACCGCGTACGCGAATCGTTCGCTGAGAGCACTGCCCGCCTGGGCGTTGATCGCCTCGACATCTACTACCTCCATGACCCGGAGAGGTTCGATTTCGCCGACATGGTCAAACCCGGCAGCTCGCTGGACGCGATCCGCGAACTCAAAGCCCAAGGGCTGGTCGGTCTCATCGGTGTTGCCGGCGGTGATCTGGGCGAGATGCGACGCTACCTAGACACCGGCCTGATGGACATCATCTTGAACCACAACCACTTCACTCTTCTGGACCGTTCGGCGGGTCCGCTGATCACGGACTGTGTCTCCGCCGGTGTGGCGTTCGTCAATGCCGCACCGTATGCGAGCGGGATCCTGGCGAAGCCCCTGGCGTCGAGCCCACGCCACGGATACCGAGCACCGTCTCCTGTGGTGGTGTCGACGGTCGAGTGGTTGCACCAGACCTGCGGCAAGTTCGGTGTCCCGCTGGCCGCGCTCGCGCTTCAGTTCTCGACCCGCGATCCGCGCATCCGTTCGACCGTCGTGGGCGTCAGCGCACCACAGCGGATCGACGAGCTCGTGCGCAACGCCACACTCTCCGTCCCACCGGAGTTGTGGGAGCTCGTTGAGGATCGGCTAGCTCCTCATCCCGGATGAGTGAAGAGCTCTCATGGAGATTCCGATGTCCCGTCCGTGGCAGGACTCCTCACGTCCGCGGGATGAGCGCCTCAGCGACCTCCTTGCAGAGATGACGCTCGAGGAGAAGGTCGCCCAGCTGGGTAGTGCCTTTACCGGGGTCAACGTCGAGGCCAATCTTGCGACGGACCAGCAGCTGGTGGCCCCGTTTCAGGACGCCTTCGACAAGACCCCCTGGGACAGGTCGATCCTCAACGGGCTCGGTCAGATCACCCGGGCCTTCGGTACCGCGCCGGTGTCGGTGGCCGAGGGCGTCGGGGGGCTGGCCGCCATGCAGCGCGACCTCGTGGACAAGACTCGCCTCGGCATCCCCGCCATCGCCCATGAAGAGTGTCTGACTGGTTTCACGACGTACCAGGCGACGATCTACCCGACACCGCTTGCTCTCGCCGCCACCTTCAACCCGGACCTGGTGCAACGCATCGGCCGCCGTATCGGCGATGACCTGCGCAGCGTCGGTGTCCATCAGGGCCTTGCCCCGGTGCTCGACGTCGTGCGCGACTACCGCTGGGGTCGCGTCGAGGAGACCCTCGGCGAGGACCCTTACTTGGTCGCCATCGTGGGGGCGGCCTACGTGCGGGGCCTTGAGTCCGGCGGGGTGATCGCCACACTCAAGCACTTCATCGGCTACTCAGCCTCGCGCGCGGCTCGCAACCACGCACCGGTGAGCATGGGACCTCGGGAACTGCGTGACGTGATGCTCCCACCGTTCGAGGTCGCGGTCCGCGAGGGCGGCGCCCGCTCGGTGATGAACGCCTACACCGACATCGACGGCGTCCCGGTCGCCGCCGATCGGGAACTGCTCACGACACTGTTGCGTGACGAGATGGGCTTCACCGGGGTCACGGTGTCCGACTACTGGTCCATCAGCCTGCTGTCAGACGTGCACAAGGTGGCTGCCTCGCCGGCGGCCTCCGGCGCGCTGGCCCTCGAGGCGGGTGTCGACGTGGAGCTGCCAGCAAGCCGCTGTTACGGCGCCGGACTCGTCGACCTGGTGCGGGGCGGGCAGCTGAACGAGGCCGTCGTGGACCGGTCCGTCCGGAGGGTTCTGGATCAGAAGCTCGACCTCGGACTTCTCGATGCTGACTACGACCCGCTCAGCGGTGTGGATCCGGCCCGCGACCTCGACAGCCCAGAGAATCGGGCCGTCGCGCAGCTCGCAGCCGAAGAATCGGTGATCCTCCTGGCGAACCGTGGAATCCTCCCGTTGACCGGCCCGTCGAGGCTCGCCGTCGTCGGCCCGACCGCCGCAGAGGCCCGGTCCTTCCTCGGGTGCTACTCCTACCCCAATCACCTGCTCCACCGCTTCCCAGACCTCGGCTTGGGCGTGACCGTTCCGACCCTGGCCGATGCGGTCGTCGCGGAGTTCCCGACGACGCAGGTCACCACAACCCCCAGCTGCGCCATCAACGGTACTGACACGAGCGGGATCGCCGAGGCCGTCACGGTGGTCAGACGGGCAGACGTCGCCCTCGTGGCGGTCGGGGACCTGGCTGGGATGTTCGGCGGTGGCACCTCAGGCGAGGGGTGCGACGCACCTGACCTGGCCCTCCCCGGGGTGCAGGCGGAACTTGTGCGAGCCGTACTGGCGACCGGGACCCCCACCGTCCTGGTCTGCGTGTCCGGTCGCCCTTATGCCCTCGGCGAGTTCTCGGACACGGCTTCCGCCATCGTCCAGGCATTCATGCCCGGACAAGCCGCAGGGTCGGCGATCGCTGGCGTCATGTCCGGTCGCGTGAACCCGAGCGGTCGTCTTCCCGTCCAGGTTCCGGCTGTGGCCTACGGACAGCCCTCGACCTACCTGCAGTCCGCTTACGGCCTTCCGGGACTCGCTGTCAGCTCGATCTCAGTACCGGTCCTCTACCCCTTCGGGCACGGACTCTCATACAGCAGCTTCGAGATCTCCGACCCCTGCCTCAGCGCCACTACTGTCGACACCGACGGCCGACTCTCCGTCTCCGCCACGATCACGAATACGGGAGCGCGCCGGGGGGCGGACGTGGTCCAGCTCTACTACAGCGATCCGGTGGCCGAGGTGGCCCGGCCGGTGATCATGCTTCTCGGTTTCGCCCGAGTCGAGCTTGACGCCGGCGAGCAGGCCAGGGTCACGTTCGAGGTCTCCGCCGACCGCTTCGCATACTGCGGACGACAGGGGCGCATCGTCGATTCAGGGGCCATCGAGCTGATGTTCGGCCACTCCAGCAGCGACATCGCCCACCGCGCGCTACTAGAGGTGACGGGCACGACTCGCAAGGTCGGCAGCGATCGCACCCTGACGACTCCCGTCACCGTCGAACGGTCCGGGGTCCAGGCTGTCCGACGACGAACGCGGGCGCGTGATAAGGGCCACCGCCACCTATGATCCGGTCAATCGGACCGGTCGAGGAGGCTGCTGACCAATGCCGTGGATGCCAGCGTCGCGGGAGTCGTGCCATGCCACGACGCCGCCCCGAACGCAGGCTGGACGCCGTGCGAGGGGCGGCAACAAAGCCAGCGTGCGCCTATCGCGGCGCTGGCGCCGCGCGATGGTTCAGCGGCGTCCTCAGAAGGAACACGTGCCATGGCGCTAACGGACGAGGCCATCCTGCGGATCAAGGAGATGATCCTGGGCGGCCAGCTCAAACCGGGTGACCGGCTTCCGCGTGAGGCCGACCTGGCCGTGACCCTGGGCCTGTCGCGCAACTCCCTGCGGGAGGCGGTCCGCGCGCTCGCCCTGATCAACATCCTCGACGTGCGCCAGGGCGACGGCACCTACGTCACGAGCCTGGACCCGAACCTGCTGCTCGACGCGCTCACGTTCGTCGTCGACTTCCATCGCGACGACAGCGTCCTGGACTTCCTCCGCGTGCGTCGCATCCTCGAGCCGGCCGCCGCGGCCATGGCCGCGCAGTTGGTCAGCCCCGACCAGGTGCAGCAGATGCAGGACGTGATCGACGCCTCTCGCGCGGATGCGACGCCCGAGGAGCTGCTCACGTCCGACATCGAGTTCCACCGGCTCGTGGGCACCGCATCCGGGAACGCGGTCCTCGCCTCGTTGATCGAAGGCCTCTCGGGGCCGACCAACCGGGCCCGCGTGTGGCGGGGCCGCATTCAGGAAGGCGCCCAGAAACGCACCGTCCGGGAGCACCAGGCGATCCTCGACGCACTCGCGGCCGGCGAGCCCGACCTGGCGCACGCTGCGATGGTCTCGCACGTCGCCGGCGTCGAGGCCTGGCTCCGACTCGTCCGATGACCGTACGAGAAACATCCGATCTATCGGGGGTTTTGGATCCTGGTTTCTGTCTCAAGGCAGGTTCGATCGGCATTGACATCCGATGAATCCGGGTCTTAGCCTCCGGATAAAGACGACGGAGGGTGGAGATGGCGCGCTGTGTGTCGCTGGAGCCGATCGACGTCCGGTTCCCCACCCCGCGGCACCAGACGGCTTCGACGCGATGAACCCGGAGCCGGACTACTCGGCGGCCTACGTCGTCGTCCGCGCCGACGCCGACGACGGCCGGAGCGAAGCCATACCGCGTTGTCGTGCGAGCGACGGCGACGCCGCGAGGTGCGTGCCCGGGGTGCGGGACACGCGACGAGCCTCCGGTGGTGACCACTAGTGCTGGCTGCGCAGTACGTCGCGGGGCGCGGCATCGAGGTCGCGGAGGTCGACGCACCTCCTCCCGGACCAGGTGAGGTGCAGCTGGAGGTGGCCTACGTCGGCATCTGCGGGACCGACCTCCACATCCTGGCCGGGCACATGGACGACCGGGTCGCCGACCACGGCGTCATCGGGCACGAGATGTCCGGGCGGGTGGTGGCGCTGGGAGAGGGCGTCGCGGGTTGGTCGACCGGGGACCCGGTGACCGTGATGCCCCTGCGCTGGTGCGGCCGCTGCCCGACCTGCCTGGCCGGGCATTCCCACATCTGCGACCGCCTGGACTTCGTCGGCATCGACTCCACCGGCGCCATGCAGCAGCTGTGGAACGTCCCGCAGGAGCTGCTGGTGCCGCTGCCGTCCGACCTGTCGTTGCGCGCCGCGGCGCTGGTGGAGCCGGTGGCGGTCGCGCACCACGACGTCGTACGCGCGTCGCTGTCGCCCGGCGAGAACGTCCTGGTGGTCGGCGGCGGCCCCATCGGGGTGCTCATCGCCGTCGTCGCCCGCGCCTCGGGCGCGCAGGCGCTCCTGGTCGAGCCCGACCCGTACCGCCGCTCGGTCGTCGAGGAGCTCGGCCTCGACGTGCTCGACTCCGGAGCGGCCGACGTGCCCGCCCTGCTCGAGGCGTGGTCGGAGGGCGCCGGGGCAGCCGTCAGCTTCGAGGTGTCCGGCACCCAGCCCGGCCTCGACCTCGCCGTGGCCGCGCTCGGCGCCCGCGGCCGGCTGGTGGCCGTCGGCATCCACGCCGAGCCGCGCCAGGTCAACATGAAGGCGGTCTTCTGGAAGGAGCTCCAGCTCCTCGGCGCGCGGGTCTACGACCGCACCGACTTCGAGGCCGCCGTCGAGCTCCTGGTGCAGGACGCGATCCCGGTCGACGAACTGGTGTCGACGACCGCCCCGCTGGCCAAGGCCCCCGCGGCGTTCGAGAGCCTCGCCCGGGGCGGCCGGGTGATGAAGGTCCTGGTCGACTGCCGGGCGGGAGAGGCGTCGTGACCGCGGACGGCCAGCTGGCCGGCGCGCCGAGCTTCGACCTGCACGGTCGCGTGGCAGTGGTCACCGGCGCGCGGCGCGGGCTGGGCCTCGCGATCGCCAAGGCCCTGGCCGCCGCGGGAGCCGACATCATCGGGGTCAGTGCGTCGCTCGAGCCAACAGGCAGTGAGGTGCAGGCGGCGGTCGAGGGGCTCGGCAGGACCTTCGAGGGCCACCGTGCCGACTTCGCCGACCGAGCCGCGGTCGCCGCCCTCGCCGAGCGGCTGGTCAGCGGCCGCCCGGTCGACATCCTCGTCAACAACGCGGGCACCATCGAGCGAGCGCCGGCCGTCGACCACGCTGACACGTCCTGGGACCGGGTCATCGAGGTCGACCTCTCCAGCCAGTTCGTGTTGACCCGCGAGGTGGGACGGCAGATGGTGGCCCGAGGCAGCGGGAAGGTGATCTTCACCGCCTCGATGCTGAGCTACCAGGGCGGGGTCAACGTCGTGAGCTACACCGCCGCCAAGAGCGCGGTCGCCGGCATGACGCGGGCCCTCGCCAACGAGTGGGCGCCGCACGGGGTCAACGTGAACGCGATCGCGCCCGGCTACTTCGCCACCGACAACACCCACGCCCTGCGCCACGACCCGGAGCGCAGCCGCGCCATCCTCGAGCGCATCCCGGCCGGCCGCTGGGGGGCTCCGGACGACCTCGGCGGCGCCGCGGTGTTCCTGGCGAGCCGGGCGTCGGACTACGTGCACGGCACCGTCCTGGCGGTCGACGGGGGGTGGCTCGGGCGGTGATCGACGTCCTGGAGTTCCATGCCACGCACCGTCTCGTGCCGGTCGTCGTCGTCGACCGGGCCGAGCGGGCCCTGCCGCTGGCGGAGGCGCTGAGCAGCGGCGGCCTCCCCTCCGCCGAGGTGACGCTGCGTACGCCGGCCGCGCTGTCGGCCATCTCGGCCATGGCCGCACACCCCGGCTTCGTGGTCGGCGCGGGCACCGTCGTACGCCCCGAGCAGGTGGAGCAGGCCCTGTCTGCCGGTGCTCGCTACCTCGTCTCACCCGGTTACAGCGCGGCGGTCGACCGCGAGTGCCGACGGCTCGAGGTGCTCCTCGTGCCGGGCGTCGCGACGGCCACCGAGCTTCAGGCGGCACTGGAGGCCGGTCGGGAGGTGGTCAAGTTCTTCCCCGCGGCCGCCGCAGGCGGCCCGGCGATGGTGGCGGCACTGTCGGCGCCGTTCCCGTCGGCCCGCTTCGTGCCGACCGGCGGCATCGGCATCGACGACCTGACGGGCTACCTGCGCCTCTCGTCCGTGCTGGCCGTCGGAGGCACGTGGCTGGCCCCTCGCGACCGGGTCGACGCCGGTGACTTCGAGGCGATCGCCCGCGACACCCGCGCCGCCACGTCGCTGGTGGGACGGCTCCCGTGACCTTCCATCTCCGGACGCCCGAGAGCTGCGCCTACGACGCCGTGTCGCTGGGCGAGGTGATGCTGCGCCTCGA
Organism: uncultured Actinomycetota bacterium; assembly: GCA_963791175.1. Taxonomy (GTDB): domain Bacteria; phylum Actinomycetota; class Actinomycetes; order Propionibacteriales; family Nocardioidaceae; genus Nocardioides. Next base: position 60,684 of record CAWBRC010000001.1, on the reverse strand, counting down.
CCCGGGCGAGGGCAGGATCCGCACAGCGCGCGAGTTCAAGGTCTGGGAGGGCGGGGGCGAGTACAACGTGGCCCGGGGCCTGGCCCGCTGCTTCGGCCTCAGGACGGCGGTCGTCACCTCCTTGGTCGACAACGAGGTGGGCCACCTGATCGAGGGCATGGTGCTCGCGGGTGGAGTGGACACGAGCTGGATCTCGTGGGTCTCCGACGACGGCATCGGGCGCGACGTCCGCAACGGCCTCAACTTCACCGAGCGGGGCTTCGGGGTGCGCGGCGCCAAGGGCGTCTCGGACCGGGGGCGGAGTGCGGCCAGCCAGCTGCGGCCGGGGGACACCGACTGGGAGCACCTGTTCGGCACCCTGGGCGTGCGCTGGTTCCACACCGGCGGCATCTTCGCCGGCCTCTCGGCCGGGACCGCGGACGTCGTGATCGCCGCCATGGAGTCGGCCCGGCGGCACGGCACCGTGGTGTCCTACGACCTCAACTACCGGCCGAGTCTGTGGGAGTCGGTAGGCGGTCCGGCCCGTGCCCGCGAGGTGAACGCGAAGATCGCCGGGCTCGTCGACGTCCTCATCGGCAACGAAGAGGACTTCACGGCCGCGCTCGGGTACGCCGTCCCCGGTGCCGCGCCGGACCTGACCGAGCTGCGTCCGGAGGCCTACGCCGCCATGCTCGCGGCCGTCGCCCGGGACCTGCCGCAGCTGGGGGCAGCCGCGGTCACGCTCCGGAGCGTGACCAGCGCGAGCCGCAACGACTGGGGCGCGCTGGCCTGGTCGCGCGCGGACGGCCCCGTGCGGGCCACTCAGCGTGACGGCCTCGAGATCCTCGACCGGGTCGGTGGTGGCGACAGCTTCGCGTCGGGCCTCGCGTACGCCCTGCTGACCGGTCGAGACCTCGCGACTGCTGTCGAGTACGGCGCGGCGCACGGCGCGCTGGCCATGACCACCCCCGGCGACACCTCGATGGCGACGCTCGCCGAGGTCGACGCCCTGGTCCGCGGCGCCGGAGCCCGGGTGCAGAGATGAGCCCCTCGTCCGAGCCTCGAGGAAGGGATGCGCATGCGATATCGCCGCATCGGTGAGCCCGGGCACGAGATACCGGTCGCCTCCACGGTTCACGGCCTCGTCGACCTGCGCCCGCTGACCGACGACATCGACGGCCCGTTCCTCTCGAGGGTGTCCCCTGCGCTCGTGCGGCACGAGCTCGAGCGGGGCGACCTCCCCGTTCTCGAGGCGAGCGAAGAGCTACGCGTGGGGCCACCGATCGCCCGCCCAGGGAAGGTGGTGTGCATCGGGCTCAACTACCGCGACCACGCCCGAGAGACGGGAGCCGCCGAGCCCGACGAGCCGGTGGTCTTCATGAAGGATCCGTCGACCGTCGTGGGTCCCTACGACCCGGTGCTCATCCCGCGGGGATCCACGAAGACGGACTGGGAGGTCGAGCTGGGCGTGGTGGTAGGGGCCGAGGCGCGCTACCTGGCGGACCTCCCCGCCGCCGCGGGATGCATCGGCGGCTACCTGATCTCGCACGACGTGTCCGAGCGCGCCTTCCAGCTCGAGCGCGGCGGCCAGTGGGACAAGGGCAAGAGCTGCGAGACGTTCAACCCGGCCGGACCCGACCTCGTGACGCCGGACGAGGTCACCGACGTCCAGCGGCTGCAGCTGGCTCTCGCCGTCAACGGGGTGCCCCGCCAGGAGGGCAGCACCGCCGACATGGTCTTCGGCGTCCACCACCTGGTCTGGTACCTCAGCCAGTTCATGGTGCTGCACCCCGGCGACCTCATCAACACCGGTACGCCGGCCGGCGTCGCCCTGGGGACGCCGGGCGAGCCCTATCTCCGCCCCGGCGACATCGTCGAGCTCTGGATCAGCGGGCTCGGAGCGGCGCGACAGCGATGCGAGGCCGCCCCATGACTGGCTCCGGAGAGTTCGCTGGCCTGGTCGCCGTGGTCACCGGTGGTGGCGCCGGCATCGGAGCTGCCATCGCCGTGGAGCTGCGGGCACGAGGTGCGGCGGTGGCCGTCCTCGACGTCGAGGACTCCTCTGATGAGGAACACGTCCGATGCGACGTCACCGACAGGGCCGAGGTCGACCGGGCCGTACAGGCCGTGCTAGCCCGGCACGGGCGCCTGGACATCGTCGTCAACAACGCCGGGATCGCGGCCGTGGGCACCGTGGAGGACAACGACGACGCCGAGTGGCAGCGTGTCCTCGACGTCAACGTGGTCGGCATGGCCCGGGTGTCGGCCGCCGCCCTCCCTGCCCTACGACGCTCGCCCGCCGCCGCCATCGTGAACGTCTGCTCCATCGCCGCCCTGAACGGGCTGCCGCAGCGAGCGCTCTACAGCGCGTCCAAGGGCGCCGTACTCGCGCTGACGTTCGCCATGGCGACCGATCACGTCGGCGAAGGGATCAGGGTCAACGCCGTCAGCCCCGGCACGGTGCACACCGCGTTCGTCGACCGGATGCTGCAACGGTTCGACGACCCCGCGGCTGAACGGTCGGCACTCGATGCTCGTCAGGCGACCGGCCGCATGGTCACCCCCGACGAGGTGGCCGGGGCGGTCGCCTACCTGGCCAGCCCGCGATCGGGGTCAACGACGGGGAGCGCTCTGGACGTCGACGGTGGAGTGACACACCTGCGAGTCAGGCGAGGGCACGAGTCCGCGTGAAGAACATGCCTCCCCAGCGAGGGACCGCAGGTCTGACTGGCTACGGCGCCTTCCGGTGGTCGCCGGTCCGAGGCCGCACGCCCGCCGGGAGGACGTCGATCTCGGCCCAGACCACCTTGCCGTCGGCGATCGAGGCGACACCCCAGCGGCTCGTCACATCGGCCACGATGAGCAGGCCACGACCGTGCTCCTCGTCGTCCTCCGCGGCGCGCGCAGCCGGTGCCACCGGTGAATGGTCCCGGACCTCCACGCGAGTCCGGTCCGGACCGGTGGTCGCAGCGAGCAGGAAGGGCGGTCGCCCGTGCAACACGGCGTTGGTCACGAGCTCGCTGGTGACGAGGACGACGTCGTTCACGTGGTCATCGACCTCGTGCGCGCTCAGCAGCTCACAGACCAGGGCGCGCGCCTGTGCGACCGGGTGGGGGCCACCGAGCTCCCAGCGCCAGGACGGCGACGGCTGGCCGCGTCGTGCCAGTTCCTGATCAGCGCCCATCGTGCGCCCGTCCCTGCGCCCCCGCGGCGCGCAGTGCCCTGTGCAGCCGAAGCGTCGACCGTGGGTGCTCGACCTCACGCACGAGATGGGCCGTGGTGGTGCGCAATCCCGACTCCTCGCTGAGACCGAACCTTGTCTCAGGGCGAGGTCCTGGCCCTGGCCACGAGCGGGAGCAACTGGTGCTCGACGCAGACATTCCAGTGAACGCCGACCCCACACTGGTGTCAACCAGACGCGGCGGAGCGGGGTGTCCCCACGACCGCCTCAGCCGCGGAGCTGGGCGGCGAGCGGGCAGTCGAACGGCGCTCGTGCCCGCAGCCCCACGTGGTTGAGGTAGTCGATCACCGTGCCGAAGGCCGTCACGAGCCCAACCTCGGTGTACAGGATCTCGTGGGTGGCGCAGTAGTCGCGCACGATGGGCCGGACCAGCCGCAGGGTGGGCCGGGGCATGCTCGGGAAGAGGTGGTGCTCGATCTGGTGGTTCAGGCCGCCCATCAGCGCGTCCACGAACCAGCCTCCCTTGATGTTGCGCGACATCAACACCTGGCGGCGGAGGAAGTCCAGCCTGACCGCCCTCGGCACGATCGGCATCCCGATGTGGTTGGGCGCGAAGCACCCACCGAGCAGGAGCCCGAAGACGCCGGTCTGGACGGCGAAGAACGCGGCGGCCTTCCCCACCGGGAGGAGAAGCAGGAGCAGTACGACGAAGCCGACCGTCCGAGCGGCGATGAGCGCGATCTCCAGCAGGCGGTACCGGTCCCGGGACCCCAGCACGCTGCGCGCCCCCGCGACCTGGAGGTGGAGCCCCTCGAAGGCCAGCAGCGGGAAGAACAACCACCCCTGGTGCCGGGTGAACCAGCCAGCCAGGCCGCGTCGTGCGTCGGCGACCTCCGCGGTGAGCGCCAGGAGGCCTGGGGCGATGTCGGGATCGCGACCCACCTGGTTGGGGCCGGAGTGGTGCTTGTTGTGCTTGGCGCGCCACCAGCCGTAGCTGAGACCGACGCCCATGGACAGGAGCCGCGCGGTCCACTCGTTCCAGGCTGCGCTCTGGAAGACCTGTCGGTGAGCGGCGTCGTGGCCGAGGAAACCGCACTGGGTGAACAGCGTCCCGAGCAGCGCCGCGACCAAGAGCTGGAACCACGAGTTCCCGAGCCAGACCATCGTCGCCAGGACCCCCGCGATCGCGACCACCGCGCCCACGATGTGCGACCAGTAGTAACCGTAGCGCCGCGCCATGAGGCCCGAATCGCGCACGGTCGCGGCCAGGTCGGTGTAGCTGCTGGTAGGGGACGACGCTGGCGTCGGCCTGGGATCCACGCGAGCCCGCACGGCGTCCTCGAAGGTGAGAGGTGACTGCCGTCGAGGACCTGGACGACGCGTACCGTCCAGACTACCCCTGCGGCTCGACGGCCGGTCGGCCTCAGGTCGCGAGGATGGCCTGGGCCACGTCGACGAGGCGGAGCCGCTCGCTGCGAGCCCGGTGCCGCATGATGAGGAAGGCCTCGTCGACCGAGACACCCTCCATCCTGGAGAGCGCACCCTTGGCCTGCTCGATCGTGATCCGGCTGTTGAGAGCCCCCTGGAGCTGCTCCGCGAGCAGCTCGGCCTGCGCGATGTAGCGCTCCTGGAGGAGGGCGATGGTCGCGATGTCGGCCAGCGACTGCACGATGCGGACGTCGTCCTCGGCGAAGTTGACCGGGGTGCGGCCGAAGATGTTGAGGGCCCCGATCGTCTCGGCGCGCAACCGCATGGGGAAGGCGTGCACCGATCGGAAGCCCGCCTCCTGCGCCCGTGGCGCGAACTCCGGCCAGAGGTCGGAGGCGTTGCCGAGGTCGAGGTTGAGCACCGGCTCCCCGCTCCGGTAGGCGTCCTGGCAGGGGCCTTCGGACGACTGGATCTGGAACAGCTCGAGGGCGCGGCCGGCGTCGTTCGACGCGGCCATGAACTGCAGGGCCCCGTGCACGTCCGCGAGGACGATCCCGACAGCGTCCGCACCGCTCACCGCGACGACGTGCTCGGTCAGGTTGTCGAGGAAGTCGACCAGGTCGAAGTCGTCGACCAGGGTGTCGGCCACCTCGACGAAGACGTCGGCGAGACGAGAAGTCGAGATCATGGGCGAACGCCTCCGATGGTGTCGTGTTTCATCATGCGTCAGGTACGTCGGGATCCGCGACCACCGCGCTGTTGTCGGCCAGACTGCGCCGGCCCGCGACGATCTCCACGGCGAGCTGGTTGAGCGACACCCCGGCGGCGAACGCCCCGGCGCGCATCCTCACCAGCGCCTCGGCCAGGCTGACCTGCAGCTCGACCATGACCATGCCCTGCGCCTGGTAGACCTCCGTGCGGATCTGGACGTCCCTCTCCAGGAAGTCGCGCTGGGCCGAGCCGGGATCGCCACCGGCGCCGTCCTCGATCAGGTAACGGGTCACGACCTCGGCGTAGACCACACACCTGGAGATCTCCTGACGGTTGAGCGGCAGGACCGCCGCGGCGTAGCAGGTGAGCGCCCCGAGCCGGACCGCGCCCTGCTGGAGGGGGAACGCGTGAACCGCGGCGAGACCGTGTGCATGCGAGGCTGAGTGGAACCCGGGCCACCTGCCGTCGGACGCGGCGAGGTCCGGCACCAGGACGGGTCGGCCGACGGCGTACGCATCGCGGCTGGGACCCTCCCCGACGTCGAACTGGACCGCGTCCAGAGCGGCGATCCTCGGGTCCGAGGCGGCGGCCAATGCCTGCGAACCGTCGGCCACCATCAGGGTGATGGTCACCCCGGACAGCTCGAGATCGGCCACCAGCGCTCGGCACAACCGCTCGAGCCCTGCGGCCTTCGACGAGTCGATCGTGGGCGACGGCTGGGCCAGCAGCCCGACGAGGAGTTGGCGCAGCGCAACCGGGTCGTGGTCTGAGCTGCGGTCGGCGATCACTCGACGCTACCCCGTCACCGGCGGCGATGCGTCCGGCCGACTTGTCGGGTCGGCGAGCGTCGACGCCGACCGGCTCCTGTCCGGCGGGCCCTGACCGCAGGGATACGGTCTCCTCATGCTCGTGTCGGTCAGCACCGTCAAGGACACGCTGGCCAACGTGGAGCGGTTCGTGGCCCGCAACCTCGGCAGCGGGATCGACCACATGGTGGTGTTCCTGGACGCCGACCAGCCCGACGTCCTCGCCCACCTGACCGGTCACCCGCAGGTCACCGTGGTCGAGGCCGCCGACGACCGCTGGTGGGCCGGCGCCCGCCCCGACGGGCTGAACCGGCGCCAGCACGTCAACGCCAACGTGGTGAAAGCGCTGCTGACCCGCGCCGACTGGGCGGAGTGGGTCTTCCACGTCGACTCCGACGAGGTGGTCCACCTCGACCGCGACCGGCTCGAGCAGCTGCCCGCCGACACGGGGATCGTGCACCTGGCCCCGCTCGAGCTGGTCAGTCGGGACGACGAGGGCGCGGCGCCGACCCTCTACAAGCGGCTGCTCGACGACGACGAGCTGGTGCTGCTCAAGGCCTTGGGGGTGCTGGACCGCGCGGCCAACGAGGAGTACTTCCACGGCCACGTCGGCGGGAAGTCCGGGATGCGGCCCTCCCTCGACGCCTACTCGGGCATCCACAAGCCCACCGACGACGAGCGCCAGACCCTCCCGGGCGGCCTGTCGGCGCCGTGGCTGGCCGTGCTCCACCTGGAGTCGCCGTCGCGGGCGGCGTTCGTCCGCAAGTGGCGCAACCTGCTCTCGTCCGGGCCGCGGCCCAAGGTCCGCCGCGCGCGCACCGACCTGGTGACCGCCATCGACACCCTGGTCAACCTCGACCTGCCGCCCGACGAGGTCGACGCCCTGCTCGGCGATCTCTACGAGCGGCACGTCCGCGACGACGTACGCCTGCTCGACCGGCTCGGCTTCCTGGAGCGGGTCGACCCGGACACGGTGTCGTACCCCGCGCGCGAGGTCCCGCGCGAGGACGTCGACGCCCTGCAGGACGCGCTGGGCCGGGTGGCCGGGCAGGACAAGAGCGCGTACCGCGGCGGTCCGCCCGGCCAGGTGGAGGCGTTGCTCGACGAGGCGCTGGGCCGTCGACGCTCCGGCTGGCTCGGGCGGCGCCGCTAGCAGGTCAGATCTCGGTACGCCGCTCGCTGACGGTCTGGCTCCCGTCGGAGTGGGTCGTGGTGGCGACGCTGCGGGTGCCTCGTCCGCGGCTGAGGGTCGCGGCGGTCAGCACGATGACCAGCACCCCGACGACGGCCATGATCCAGCCGACCATGGTCAGGTCCACGCCGCTCACCTGGTCGGTGACGGCCAGGGCGAGCACCAGACCGAGCACGAGCAGGAACGCTCCGAAGCCGTAGCCCATGGGAATCTCCTTCACATCCGGTCGCGACCAGGAGGTCGCGATCCGCCTTAGCGATAACCGGTTCCGGCCCTGTCCAAACTCCGGTGCAGACCGGTGCGCCTCCGCTGACGAGCCGGTCGGCCGAGCATGAGAACTCCCTCATCCGCGGCTCAGGACCACCTCATCGGCCGTGCCTAGGGTCGAGGCTGATCCCCCGTCGGGGTCGTCGACCCCGAGAACGCCGAGAGCCCGGGGTCCACCGCGAGGTGGCCTCCGGGCTCGTCGGTTCAGAGCGTCTCGAACCTGATGCCGGCCGCGACCAGGCGGTCGGTGAGGTTGTCGCCCATCGCCTGCGCGGTGGTCACGCACCCGGCCGAGACGGGGTTGTCGTCGAAGGCCAGGCAGAGCGCGGACTCCGCCAGCATCTTGGCGGTCTCGTCGTAGCCCGGGTCGCCACCGGAGACCCGCGTGTGCACGGTCCGCCCGTCGCCCTCGCCGACGAAGTCGATGGTGAACCACGACTTCGCGCGCCGCGCCCGGTCGGGTCCGTCGCCCTGCTTGACCCGGCCCAGCAGGAAGTTCTTGAGCGGCGGCACCTGGGCGGCCAGGGCGATCGCCCCGACGCCGACCGCGCCGCCCGCGGCGTACCGCAGCGTCTTGGTGCCGGCGAAGTGGGAGTAGGTGAACCGTGGTCCGTACGCCGCGAGCGCGGCGCCGCTGCGCGCCACGATGAACGGGTCGATCGTGGGCAGCGGCAGCAGCCAGAACCCGAGCAGCTTGTCGCGGTGCGGCTTGCCGGCGACGGCCTTGGACGAGCGCCCCTCGGGACGCGGCTCCACCCGACGCCGCGCCTGCATCGCCTCCCGCATCTGGCGGGCCCGGGAGAACGCACCGATGGCCGAGTGGAAGGTGCCGCCGGACGGCGTGCCGCCGGCCCGGACCACGCCGCGCACCGCGACCGGGCCCTTCGCCGCGAGCTGCTTGACCGTGTAGTACACGCCCAGGTCGTGCGGGATCGAGTCGAAGCCGCAGGCGTGCACGATCCGCGCACCCGAGGCGTGCGCGGTCGCGTGGTGCGCGACGTACATCCGGTCCACGAACTCCGACTCACCGGTCAGGTCGACGTAGTCGGTCCCGGCCGCCGCGCAGGCGGCGACCAGGGGCTCGCCGAACTGCTGGTACGGCCCGACCGTCGTGATGACGACCTTGGTCCGCCGGGCCAGCGCGTCGAGGGAGGCCCGGTCGCCGCTGTCGGCCTCGATGAGCTCGAGGTCGGCCAGCGCCGGGTCGAGCACCGCGAGCCGATCGCGCACCGCCTCGAGCTTGGCCCGGTTGCGGCCGGCCAGCGCCCAGCGCAGCCCGGCGGGCGCGTGCCGGGCGAGGTACTCGGCGGTCAGCGCGCCGGTGAAGCCGGTGGCACCGAGGAGGACGACGTCGAGGCTCTGTTGTTCGGCGGGGAGACCCGAGGCGGACGTCATGGTTCGACTCTGCCACCTCGGGAACCGGCCCACCGATCCGGACGTCCGATCAGCGGACTTCCGCTGATCCGGCGGACGCGACCGCACCCGCTGCCTCAACGCCGCAGCGTCACTCCTAGGGCGAACCCATGGCACTGCCCCGCACCGTCACCCGCAGTCTCGTCAGCGTCGGGGCGCTCACCGGCCTCGCGGCCGCGTTCGTCGCCGGCACGTCGTACGGCGACGGCGACGGCGCGAGTCCGTGGCGCCGGGGCGGCGCGGGCACGGACGCGAGCCCGGCGGCGTACGCCGGCAGCGACCTCCACCTGGCGGGCTCCTGCGACGACCTGCTCCGCCACTACGTCGAGCTCGGCGTCGACCGGGTCGGTCCCTACGGCTGGGACCAGCCCTACGCCTACCGCGTGGTCGAGGACGCCGCGCCGCTCTCAGGCGAGTCCGACGCCGGGTCCGGGACGGCGACCCGCGACCTGGCCGCGGCGGCACCCGCTCCCCTGCGCGCCACCAGCGAGGCGACCGGGACCAACGTGCAGGAGGCCGGCGTCGACGAGCCGGACGTGGTGAAGACCGACGGCACCACGCTGTTCCGGGTCGAGCACGGCGACCTCGTCACCTACGACCTCACCGGGTCGGAGGTCGTTCGGCTGACCTCGGTGGACCTGCCGGGCTCGAGCGGCTCCGACTCGACCGAGCTCCTGGTCGCAGGCGACACGGTGGTGGCGACCTCCCAGCACCCTGCCTTCCCTACCGGCGGGGCCGACGGGGTCGCCGAGACCGAGGTCGTCACCGTCGACGTGTCGGACCCGGCCGCACCCGAGGTCACCCACACCGTGGAGTACCGCTCCGCGCTGGTCACCGCCCGCCTGCACGACGGCGTGGTGCGGCTGGTGCTGCAGGCCGGGCTGCCCGAGCTCGACTTCGAGGAGCCGGACCGGCACACCACCGAGTACGAGGCCATCCGGGCGAACCGCGAGGCGGTGCGCGCCTCCGGGATCGGTGACTGGCTGCCGACGGCCTCCGTGGACGGCGGCCCGGCCGAGCAGCTCCTCGACTGCGACCAGGTCGCGGTGCCGGACGACGACGGGGGGCTCGGCACCATCGCCGTCGTCGGCTTCGACGCGGCCGCGCCCGAGGCGCCCTCGGTGACCGGCCTGGCCGTCGACACCGGCGTCGCCTACGCGTCCGCCGACCAGCTCTACCTCGCGACCAGCACGGGCTGGGGCGGCGTCATCGACTGCTTCGACTGCCGCCTGCCGGTGCCGGAGCGCGGCTGGGGCGACGACCTCCTGCCCGGCTGGATCCCGCGGCCGGACCTCGGCGCCGGGCCGTCCCGCGACCGCGGCGACGGCGGCACCAGCCACCTCTACGCCTTCGACCTCGACGGCATCGACACGACCTTCGCGGCCTCCGGCGAGGTGGACGGCGTGATCCGCGACCGTTGGTCGGTGGACGCCGTCGACGGCGTGCTCCGCGTGGCCGTCGGCCCCAGCTCGCGCACCGGGTTCGCCAACTCCCTGGTCACCTTCCGGCAGGAGGGCGACGACCTGGTGGAGACCGGCCGGCTGGACGACCTCGGCGTGGGCGAGGACATCCAGTCGGTCCGCTGGTTCGACACCCTCGCCATCGTCGTCACCTTCCGTCAGGTCGACCCGCTCTACGCCATCGACCTCACCGACCCCGACCACCCCCGGCTGATGGGCGAGCTGAAGATCCCCGGCTTCTCGGCCTACCTCCACCCGCTCGGCCGGCACCGGCTGCTCGGCCTCGGCGAGGGCCCCGGGGCGAGCGATGCCTGGGGCGCACAGGCTGCGCTGTTCAACGTCACCGACCTCACCCACCCGCGCCGGCTGGACGTCGTGTCGTACGGGCCCGGCACCCAGGCCCTCGCCACCCAGGACCCCCGCCAGCTCACCTGGCTGCCCGACGGCCGCACCGTGCTCAGCGTGGTGTCGGAGTACGACGAGCACGGCCTCGTCGGCTACGTCTCCGTGCTGACGCTGGGCGAGGGCCACCTGGACAACCGGATGGTCGAGGTCGAGCACGGCGACGAGGTCGGCGCGGTCCGCCTGGTCCCGCTGGCGGACGGTCGCGTGGTGCTGGTGACCGGCGACGACGCCGGCTTCTTCGACCTCGCAGTCGACCGCGAGGAACGAGCGGGCGACGTGGGCGAGGTCGGGTCGAGCAAGCGCAGCGACTGAGGAACGAAGTCGCTGCAGCGGGTCGAGACACACCGCAGCCGGCGCTGGAACCAGACCCGTTTTCCTTCCCTGCGGGGGCCTCGACAAGCTCGACCGGCGACGCCCGGCTCCGCACGTAGGCTTGCCGTATGTGCCGCAACATCCGACCGCTCAACAACTTCGCTCCTCCGGCCACCGACGACGAGGTGACCTCGGCCGCGCTGCAGTTCGTGCGCAAGGTGAGCGGGACGACCAAGCCGTCGACGGCCAACCAGGCCGTCTTCGACGAGGCCGTGCACGACATCACCCACGTCGTGCGCCGCCTCATCGACGAGCTGGTCACGACCGCCCCGCCCAAGGATCGTGAGGTCGAGGCGGCCAAGGCCCGGGAGCGGGCGGCCGTCCGCTACGCCCGATGACCCAGCTCGCCGCGGCGACGACCACCGAGCTGGGCGAGGTCGTCGAGTTCCTGGCGGGCCGGCCGCTGGTCGCGCTGACCGGCGCGGGCTGCTCGACCGACTCCGGGATCCCCGACTACCGCGGGCCCGGCAGCCCGGCGCGCACACCGATGACCTACCAGGAGTTCGTCTCCGGTGCCGAGGCGCAACAGCGCTACTGGGGGCGCAGCCACCTCGGCTGGGGCCGGATGAAGGGCGCCGAGCCGAACGCCGGCCACCGGGCGCTCGCGCGGATCGACCCCGGGCTGCTGATCACGCAGAACGTCGACGGGCTGCACGAGCGCGCCGGGTCGCGCCGGGTCGTGGCCCTGCACGGGCGGGTCGCCGACGTCGTCTGCCTCTCCTGCCGTGCGGTCACCGCGCGGACCGCGCTGCACCAGCGGCTCACCGAGCTCAACCCCGGGTACGCCGAGCGGCACGCGCGCGCCGAGGTCCGGCCCGACGGCGACGTGGAGCTCGACGACACCCGTGACTTCGTCGTCGCCGGCTGTCGCGAGTGCGGGGGTGTGCTCAAGCCGCACGTGGTCTTCTTCGGCGAGAACGTCCCGGTCGACCGGGTGGAGCGCTGCTACGAGGCGGTCGACGCGCTCGCCGACACGGGGGGTGTGCTGCTGGTGGCGGGGTCGAGCCTGACCGTGATGAGCGGGTTCCGGTTCGTGCGCCGGGCCGCCAAGGCGGGGGCGCCGGTGGTCATCGTCAACCGCGGGGAGACGCGCGGCGACGACCTGGCGACCCACCGCCTGGCCGCGGGTACCTCGGAGTTCCTCACGGCCCTGGCCGACCGCGTGGCGTGAGCTGACCGCAGCGGGTCAGCCGGGACGACGTCAGACCGCGGGCTCCTCAGACGGGTCGGCGTCGCCGTCCGGCACGTCGGACTCACCGCGGGACGTCGAGTCGCGCAACCACCGGCCCACGATGCCGTCGCCGGCGTCGGCCGGCGCGGTCAGGTCGAGGAACTCGCGTCGGCGGGCGCCTCTCTTGAACACAGCGAGCATGCTGCTCTCCCCCAATCCCCCGGACGCACCCCCGCGTCCGTCCCCATTGCATCGACTGTAGGGAGGGGCTTGACGGAACGCCAGCAGATCCGAGAAGCAACCCCGCTGGTCCACACCGGACGTGCCCGGACGGTCCGCAGGGGGTAGGGAGTCCTACAGCTTGCGCACGAAGATGTGGTCGGCGGCCTCGGGCACGATCTCGGCGGTCTCGCCGCCGGAGCCGACCAGGACGCCCTCGGGCGTGGAGACCACGGTGATGGTCTTGTCCGGCAACGCGCCGACCCGCCGCAGCGCGCTCATCAACAGCTCGTCCTTCTGCATCTCCTCGGAGATGCGGCGGACCAGCACCCGGCCCTCCTCGAGGCTGGCGGCGTCGGACAACGGCTCGACCCCGGCCATGAACTCCTCACCGAGCCGGGACTCCCCGAGCTCGGCCAGCCCCGGGATCGGGTTGCCGTACGGCGACTCGGTGGGGTGGTCGAGCAGCTCGACCAGGCGCCGCTCGACGGTCTCCGACATCACGTGCTCCCAGCGGCACGCCTCCTCGTGGACGAGCTCCCAGTCCAGCCCGATGACGTCGGTGAGCAGCCGCTCGGCGAGCCGGTGCTTGCGCATCACCCGGGTCGCGAGCCGCAGCCCCTCGTCGGTGAGCTCGAGGTGGCGGTCGCCCTCCACGGTGAGCAGCCCGTCGCGCTCCATCCGGGCCACGGTCTGCGAGACGGTGGGGCCGCTCTGGTGCAGCCGCTCGGCGATCCGGGCCCGCAGCGGGACGATGCCCTCCTCGACCAGCTCGTAGATGGTCCGGAGGTACATCTCCGTGGTGTCGATCAGGTCGCTCACGTCGCCATTCTGTCCCATGGACGGCTGCCGCCGCGCGCGCGGAGCCCGGGGACGCGGCCCGCGCGTTAGCGTGAGCGGGTGAGCGAGAGCACCCTCGACACCGAGCTCGTGGTGGCCGGCCGGTTCCGCGGCCCGGCCCGGTCCGGCAACGGCGGCTACACCGCGGGCGCGCTGGCCGCGCTCGCCCCTGACGACTGGCCGGCGGTGACCGTCCGGCTCAGCGCCCCGCCGCCGCTGGACGTCGCGATGACCGTCGTCCGCGACGAGGACCTGCTCGTGGCGTCCCACGACGGTGCTGAGGTCGTCCGGGCGCTGCGCGCCGACCACGAGCTGACGCCGGTCCCACCGGTCGACGCCGCCACCGCGCGGGCCGCCGAGGCGGGCTACCCCGGGCTGGCCGCGCATCCCTTCCCGACCTGCTTCTCCTGCGGCACCGGCCGGGAGCCGGGCGACGGGCTGCGGATCTTCCCCGGCCCGGTGGGCGAGGGGGAGGTCGCCGCGACCTGGACCCCGGACCAGGGGGTGGCCGGCGACTGGCACGAGTACACCGACGCCACCCGCGAGGTCGGCCACGCCGTCACCTGGGCGGCGCTGGACTGCGCGGGCGGCTGGGCCGCCGACGTCGGCGCCCGGCACATGGTGCTCGGCACCATGACCGCCCGGCTCGACTCGCTTCCCGCGGTCGGGGTCGAGCACGTGGTGGTCGGCGCGTGGCGGGGCGAGTCCGGCCGCAAGCGGATGAGCGCGACGTCGCTCTACGACCCGGACGGACGGCTGGTCGGTACCGCCGAGCAGGTCTGGATCGCGGTCGACCCGGCGGCCTTCAATTGACACCGTGGTGGCGGCACGCGGTGACCTACGAGGTCTACGTCCGCAGCTTCGCCGACAGTGACGGTGACGGCGTCGGCGACCTGCCCGGCATCACCGCGCGGCTGCCTCACCTGCGGGACCTCGGTGTCGACGCGCTCTGGCTGACGCCGTTCTACACCTCCCCGCAGCACGACCACGGCTACGACGTCGCCGACCACGAGGACGTCGACCCGCTCTTCGGCACGCTCGCCGACGCCGACGCGCTGGTCCGCGCGGCGCACGGCCTGGGCCTCAAGGTGGTCGTCGACCTGGTGCCGAACCACACCTCGGAGGAGCACGTGTGGTTCAGGGCCGCGCTGGCGAGCGCACCCGGCTCGGCCGAGCGCGCGCGGTACCTGTTCCGCGAGGGCCGCGGCCCCGACGGCGCGGAGCCGCCGAACAACTGGCGCTCGGTCTTCGGCGGTCCGGCCTGGACTCGGGTGCCCGACGGCCAGTGGTACCTCCACCTGTTCGACAGCTCCCAGCCCGACCTCGACTGGCGCAACCCCGAGGTCGAGGACCACTTCGAGGGGGTGCTCCGGTTCTGGCTGGACCGCGGGGTCGACGGCTTCCGCGTCGACGTGGCACACGGGCTGCTCAAGGAGGCGAGCCTGCGCGACCAGGTCGTCCCGGAGGGTGAGGAGCCGGTCAGCGGCGCGGACCTCGCGGGCGGCCACGCGATGGTCGAGCGGGTGCTGCGCGACGAGCCGATGTGGGACCAGCCCGAGGTGCACGAGGTCTACCGCCGCTGGCACAGGGTGCTCTCGGAGTACGACGGCGACCGGATGGCCGTCGCCGAGGCGTGGACCCAGACCCCCGAGTCGATGGCCCGGTTCGTGCGGGCCGACGAGCTGAGCCAGGCGTTCAACTTCTCCTGGCTGCTCGCCGCGTGGTCGGCCTCGGCGTTCGCGGACGTCGTGCGCCGCACGCTCGAGGAGCTGGCCGAGGTCGACGCGGCGCCGACCTGGGTGCTGAGCAACCACGACGTCGTCCGGCACCCGACGCGGTACGGCGGCGGCCCGGTCGGCGTGGCCCGGGCCAGGGCCGCGACCCTCGCGATGCTCGCGCTGCCCGGGTCGGCGTACCTCTACCAGGGCGAGGAGCTCGGCCTCGAGGAGGTCGACGTCGCGCCGGAGGCCCGGCAGGACCCCGCGTGGCGGCGCACCGGGCGCGACTCGCGGGACGGCTGCCGGGTGCCGCTCCCCTGGTCCGGCGCGGCCCCGCCGTACGGCTTCGGGCCCGGGACCGGCCAGCCCTGGCTGCCGCAGCCGCCGGACTGGGCGGAGCTCACGGTGGCCGCCCAGGAGGCGGACCCGACCTCGACGCTGAGCTTCTACCGGACCGCGCTGGCGGCCCGACGCACGCACGCGGTCGACCTGCCCGAGGAGGTCGAGCTGCTCGACGCCGGTCCGGACGTGCTGGCCTACCGGCGGGCCGGGCTGACGGTGGTCCTCAACACCGGCACCGATGCGGTCGAGCTGCCCGCGGGCGACGTCGTGGTGGCGAGCGACGAGCTCGCCGGCCGGCTGTTGCCGGCCGACACCGCGGTCTGGCTGTCCGAGTACCAGGTGCGTCAGGTCCCGAGCGAGTGGTTGTAGCGCTCGAGCAGGTCGGCGAAGTGCGCCAGCTCCTCGGCGTCCCAGTCGCCGAGCTGCTCGTCGAGCCACTTCCGGCGGTGCTCGGCCACGTCCGCGAGCCGGCGCACGGCGTCCTCGCTGGCGGCGACGAGGGTGGCCCGGCCGTCGGCGGGGTCGGGCGTGCGCTCGACCAGGCCGAGGTCGTCGAGGTGCTGCAGCTGGCGGCTGACCGCGCCCTTGTCGATGTTGAACTTCTCCACCATCGACGAGGCGCGGACCGGGCCCTGGTCGACCAGCCACGTCAGCATGAGGTACGACGCCGGCTGGAGCTCCTCGTGGACCGCCCGGGCCCGCTCACCGATCACCCGCTTGACGCGGCGGATCAGCACGCCGACCTCGCGCTCGAGGTGGCGCAGCGACTCGGGTCGCGAGGCGGTCGTCATCGGGTCCCGACCTCGAGCCGATCACCGGTCTCCACGGACCCATTGTTGCCGATCGCTGGCTGCGCCTGGTCGAGCGTGGTCCGCAGCGGCACCTCGCGGACGAAGGTGATGCAGATCAGGGCCAGCAGGGCGAACGGCGCCGCGACCATGAACAGGTGCCCCGTGGCCTCGCCGAACGCGCTCTCGTAGAGCGCCCGGACGGGCGCCGGGAGCTGGTCGAGGGAGGGGATCGAGCCGGTGGTGTGGCTGGCGTCGATGCCCATGGCGGTCAGCCCCTCGGTGACCTTCTGGGTGACCTGGTGGCTCAGCACCGCGCCCAGCGCAGAGACGCCGATCGAGCCGCCGAGGGAGCGGAAGAACGCGACCACCGAGCTGGCGGCGCCCATGTCGGCCTGGGCGGTGTTGTTCTGGACCGCGAGGACGAGGTTCTGCATGGTGGCGCCCAGCCCGAGGCCGAGCATCGCCATGAAGCCGCCGACCTCGACCAGCGGCGTGGTCGCGTCGATGGTGCCGAGCAGGGTGAGGCCGACGACGACCAGGACCATGCCGCCGACCAGGTAGCGCTTCCAGAGGCCGGTGTCGCTGATGATCCGGCCCGTCACGATGGAGGAGATCAGCAGCCCGCCGACCATGCAGATCGACATCAGCCCGGCCTCGGTGGGCGACATGCCCCGGGCGTTCTGGAAGTACTCGCTGAGGTAGACGGTCGCGCCGAACATCGAGACGCCGATGAGCACGGACGCGGCGGTGGCCAGGGCGGTCGTGCGGTCCTTGAACAGACGCAGCGGGATGATCGGCTCGACCGCGACCCGTGCCTCGACGTACAGCGCCGCGGCGATGAGCAGGATGCCACCGACGACCAGGGCCGCACTCGTGGCGGAGGTCCAGCCGAACTGCTGGCCGGCCAGGGTCACCCAGACGAGCAGGACGCTCACGCCGCCGACGATCAGGGTGGCGCCGAGGTAGTCGATGGTGACCTGGCGCTTGACCACCGGCAGGTGCAGCTTGGCCTGGAGCACGATGAACGCCGCGACCGCGATGGGCAGTGCCGACGAAGAAGGTGCCGCGCCAGCCCAGCGGGGAGTCGACGATCAGGCCGCCGATGAGCGGGCCGGAGACGGTGGCCAGCGCGAAGACGGCGCCGATGTAGCCGGAGTAGCGCCCCCGCTGACGCGGGCTGACCATCGAGGCGATGACCACCTGCACCAGCGCGGTGAGGCCGCCGACACCGAGGCCCTGGATCACGCGGGCGCCGATCAGCACCCCCATGCTGGGCGCCAGCGCGGCCACGAGCGAGCCGACGGAGTAGATGACGAGCGCCGACTGCACGAGCAGCTTCTTGCTGAACAGGTCGGCGAGCTTGCCCCAGATGGGCGTGGTCGCGGTCATCGCGAGCAGGGTGGCGACGACGATCCACGTGTAGCCGGTCTGGCTGCCGTGCAGGTCGTTGACGATCCGCGGCAGCGCGTTGGTGACCACGGTGCTCGACAGCATGGCCACGAACATCGCCAGCAGCAGCCCCGAGAGCGCCTCCAGCACCTCGCGGTGCGACATCTCGCCGGCGGCCTCCACGGGAGCCTCGTCGAGGGCAGGTGCGGGCTGGGTCACGGAGTCTCGATTCGTCACGTCCGACATAAGGTTGTCGGAGTCAACTGTATTCCTGAAGGTTGACAGTCTGCAACCAAAGAGACCGGCATCACTCGACCACCTGCAATTCTTTGGTTGCATTTCGCGTCGAGGTGCTCTAGGTTTGTGCAACCAATCAATTGCACATCAAGGAGAGACGAGATGCCCGACATCCTGCACCGCATCGGGACCCAGGCCCCACTGGCCGACGTCCACCGCGCGCTCGCCACCCGGGCCGGCCTGGCCGGCTGGTGGACCACCGACACCACCGGCGACGGCGAGGTGGGCAGCAAGCTCGCCTTCCGCTTCGGCGAGGCCGGCGGCTTCGACATGGAGGTCCTGGAGGACGACCCCGCCGGGCGGGTCCGCTGGCGGGTGATCGAGGGTCCCGAGGAGTGGATCGGCACCGAGGTCGACTGGCGGTTCGAGCGGCGCGACGACTACACGATCGTGCTGTTCGAGCACCAGGGCTGGCGCGAGGTGAACGAGTTCATGCACCACTGCAGCACGCGCTGGGCGACGTACCTGCTGAGCCTCAAGGAGCTCGTCGAGACCGGCTTCGCGCACCCGTTCCCGCGCGACGTGCCGATCAGCGACTGGACCTGACCGCCCGGCGTCGGGAAATGCAGCAACCCGCAGGCGTGGCCCTGCCGGCCGGAGCCTGGGGCCGCACCGGGGGACGTTCCCGGTTCGCCTGCGGGTCGGGTAGCTGCTTGGGTTTCGCCAGCAGCTGGCGAGAGTGACTCCACCCTCCGTGTTGCTGGGGCTGCTAGCGGGCAGCCACCTCACGCGTCCTCAAAGAATTCATTCTTCGGACCACCTCCTTTCCCGTGTAGGACGAGCCTAGGTCGGCGGGCCGGGAGGGGCAACGACTTATCCCACGGCGCGCAGGGCCTCGACCGGCGCGATCGCGACGGCCCGCGAGGACGGCACCCACGACGCGGCCAGCACCAGCAGCAGCCCGCACCCCGCGATCGCAGCGAGGACGAGGCCCGGGCACGCCCCAGACGAAGCCGTCGGTCTGGAAGCCGACGAGCGACTGCGCGCCCAGCGCGCCGTAGAGCAACCCGAGGGCCATGCCGAAGCCGACGCGCGGTCGCGGAGAGCGCCACCGACTCCTTGGTGATCATCACCCGCACCTGCCGGGCGGTGAAGCCGAGCGCGCGCAGCAGCCCGATCTCGCGGGTCCGCTGGATGACCGCGAGCGACATCGTGCTCACGAAGCCCACCGCGGCGATCGCCGAGGAGACCGCGACGATGCAGATCATGACCACCGACGTGTAGCGCAGCATCTGGTCGGTCTGCACCGCCTGGTGCGGCGTCAGGTCCCACGAGTGCGCCGCGGTGCGCAGCGCGGCGAAGCCGGCCGCGAACGTCGTCACCAGCGTCACCCCGATCACCAGCCCCATGGTCGAGCGGGTGGTGCGGCCGGGCTCGCGCACGGCGTTGCGGGCCGCGACCACGCTGGGCGGGTCACTGCCCAGCAGCCGGCTGGCCGCCGCGACCAGCGCCGGGACCACCAGCCGGGCCCCGACCAGGATGCCGGTGCCGGACACCATCGCCCCGAAGCGCCGCCGCCAGGAAACCGGCCGCCCCGCCGCTCTCACCGAGCACGGACGCGAGCACGAGCACGAGGCCCGCC
Source organism: uncultured Actinomycetota bacterium (assembly GCA_963791175.1). Lineage (GTDB taxonomy): Bacteria > Actinomycetota > Actinomycetes > Propionibacteriales > Nocardioidaceae > Nocardioides. The sequence continues at coordinate 41,121 of CAWBRC010000001.1, read as the reverse complement.
GGAGCCGATCAGCCCGAAAGTCGCGAGCCGCCGGAACCGGCCGAGCCGGCGTGTCTCGGGCGGCGGCACCGATGCACCCAGCAGCGCCTGCGCAGGGCGTGGCCCGCAGCACCACCCGAGACCCGATCCACGAGGCCACGGCGGCGCTCGCGGTGATGACCAGCGCCGCGGCCACCGAGAGCGGCGGCAGCCACGCGTAGTCCCCCTCGTGCAGGCTGCCGCGGCTCACCAGGACCGATCCGGACGACGTCGCCGACGAGGGCCCCGGCCAGCACGCCGACCACGGCGCCGACCGCGGCGACGGAGGTGGCGCCCCGCACGATCGACCGGCGCAGCGACCGCGCGTCGGCGCCGAGCAGCCGCAGCACCGCGATCTGGCGGAGCCGGCCGGCCACCACGGTGTCCACGCCGTTGGCGATGACGACGGCGGCGACGTAGACCGCCACGGCGATGAACACCGTCGCCACCGCGGAGAGGACCACCCCCACCGCGTTGCCGCTCCCGGCCGACTGCGCGTCGACGGTGACCAGGTTCGCTGCCGTCATCAGCACGCTGGCGTAGAAGCCGCACATGCCGGCGACCAGGCCGACGGTGCCGACCTCCCGGCGGGCGCCGAGGACGAGCTGGCTCTTCACGCGACGCCCGCCTCGAAGCCGATGAGCAGCTCGGCGATCTGCTGCGCCGACATCGCGCTGTGGTCGCCGACCAGCGGCCGTCGGCCAGGACCAGCACGCGGTCGGCGTACGACGCCGCGACCGGGTCGTGGCTGACCATGACGATGGTCTGGCCGTACTCGCGCACCGCCGTGCGGAGCAGGCCGAGCACCTCGCGCGAGCTGCGGGTGTCGAGGTTGCCGGTCGGCTCGTCGGCCAGCACGACGGCCGGGCGCGGCGCGAGGGCCCGCGCGATCGCGACCCGCTGCTGCTGGCCGCCGGACAGCTCACCGGGGCGGTGGCCGACCCGGTCGGCCAGGCCGAGCACCTCGACGAGGTGGTCGACCCACGCGCGCTCGTCGGCGGAGAGCCGGCGCCCGGCCAGCTCGAACGGCAGCAGCACGTTCTCGCGCACGTCCAGGGTCGGCACCAGGTTGAAGGACTGGAAGACGAAGCCGACGTGCGTACGGCGCAGCACGGTCCGGGCCGCGGTCGTCGAGGCGGTGCAGCGGCTGGCCGGCGACGTACACCTCGCCCGAGCTGGCGTCGTCGAGGCCGGCGGCGAGGTTCATGAACGTCGACTTGCCCGAGCCGGACGGGCCCATGACCGCGGTGAAGCCGCCCCGCGGCACCACGACGGTCACGTCGTCGAGGGCGCGCACCACGCCCGCGCCGTGGCCGTAGACCTTGCTGACGGAGTGGAAGGAGACGACGGACTCGAGGGGAGGTTCCATGGGCTCGACGCTAGGTTCGCCGAGGGCGTGCGGCACATCGGCCGCGAGCCGGGTCCTGCCTACATCGCGAGATGTACGCCGGAGGGCGTCACAGCAGCCCGTGCTCGTAGGCGTAGACCACCAGCTGCACCCGGTCGCGGAGCCCGAGCTTGGTGAGGATCCGGGAGACGTGCGTCTTCACGGTGGCCTCCGAGAGGTGCTCGACCGCCGCGATCTCGGCGTTGGAGAGGCCGGTCGCGGCGCGCAGCAGGATCTCCCGCTCGCGCGGCGTGAGCTCGGTCGTACTCCGCGGCCGGGCCGGGCGCGCGGGGTCCGGAACCGCTCGAGCAGGGTCCGGGTGGCACCGGCCGCCACGACCTGGTTGCCGTCGGCGACGGCGCGCACCGCCGCCAGCAGCAGCTCGGGCCGGGCGTCCTTGAGCACGAACCCGCTGGCGCCCGCCTCGATCGCGGAGACCGCCGCCTCATCGAGGTCGAAGGTGGTCAGCACCAGGACCCGGGGCGCGTCCTCGCCCAGGCGCGTCGACCAGCCGCCGGGTCGCGGTCACGCCGTCGACCCGGGTCATGCGGACGTCCATGACGACGACGTCGGGACGTGCGTCGGCCACCAACGCGGCCACCTGGTCGCCGTCCTCGGCCTGCCCGACCACCTCGAGGTCCGGCTGGCGAGTCGAGCACCATCGCGATGCCGGCCCGGAACATGGCCTGGTCGTCGACCAGCGCGACCCGGACGGTCACGCGACCGGCTCCGGGAGCGCGGCGCTCACCGTCCAGGTCCCGTCGGCGGCGCCGGCGGCGAAGCGTGCCGCCGGCCAGGTCCACCCGCTCGCGCATGCCGGCCACGCCGTGACCGGTCCCGAGGTCGCCGGAGGAGCCACGGACCCGGTTGCGCACGACGAGACGGTAGCCGTCGCGCCAGTCCTCCTCGACCTCGACCGGGTGGGCCAGGTCGCCGTGCTTGAGCGCGTTGGTGAGCGACTCGGCCAGCAGCCGCTGCGCGGCGACCGCGAGCGACCCGGAGCCGGACGGCTCGCCGTGCTCGGCCACCCGCACGTCCATGCCCGAGGACCGCATCCGGTCGACCAGGGACTCGCGGGCCGCGCGGCCCGGTGGCGCGGCGGGCTCCCGGTAGCGGAGCTCGGCGAGCAGGTCGCGCAGGTCGGCGATCGAGCCGCGGGCGGTCTCGGCGATCACGTCGAGCGCCTCGGCCGCCAAGCGGTCGCCGTCGGGCGCTGCCGAGCGAGTACCGCGCGCCGTCGGCCTGCGCGGCCACCACCGCCCAGGTGTGCGCGACCAGGTCGTGCATGTCGGCGGCGATCCGGGTCCGCTCCTGCTCCAGGCCGGCCTGCACCTGCGCGGTGATTCGCGCCCGGCTCTGCCAGCGCACGTAGCCGAGCGCCCACCCGCCGCCGGCCACGAGCAGGGCCAGCGAACCGGCCGCCACCACCGCGAAGGTCGTCCGAGCCGCCGGCGCCGATGTCGCCGATGACGCCGGTGCCGACCGCGACGGCGAGCACCACCGCGGACAGGGCCGCACCGGCGAGGCCCGAGCGGCGCACCCAGGCGCGCGGGTGCGCCCCCAGCACGAAGAAGACCGCGGTGTAGCCGGCGTCCGCGACCACCACGAGCTCGCCCGCGACGAGCTGGCAGATCCCGGTGACCGCGGCCAGCGCGACCATGAGCGGCCACGAGAGGCGGCGTACGGCGAGGGCCAGCCCCATGGCCACCGTGGCCACCACCAGCACGGGCGGCTGCCGGACCACCGCCAGCAGCGCGACGCCCGTGAACAGCCCCGCCACCAGCAGGTCGAACACCAGCTGCCGCGGCCGGAGCCGGGCGCGTTCGCCCCAGAGGTCTCCCGGGTCCGCCACCCGGTCAGGCTACGGCGGCGGCGAACTGCGACTGGTAGAGCCGCGCGTACGCGCCGCCCGAGGCCAGCAGCGACGTCGTGGTCGCCCTGCTCGACGATCTTGCCGTCCTCCATGACCAGGATCAGGTCGGCGTCGCGGATCGTGGAGAGCCGGTGCGCGATGACGAACGACGTCCGGTCGGTGCGCAGCGCGGCCATCGCGTGCTGGAGCAGCAGCTCGGTGCGGGTGTCCACCGACGAGGTGGCCTCGTCGAGGATCAGCAGCGCCGGGTCGGCCAGGAACGCGCGGGCGATGGTGAGCAGCTGCCGCTCGCCGGCGGACAGGTTGCCGCCGTCCTCGTCGACGACGGTGTCGTAGCCGTCGGGCAGCGAGTGCACGAACCGGTCCACGAACGTCGCCCGTGCGGCCTCGAGCAGCTCGTCCTCGGTGGCGTCGGGGCGGCCGTAGAGGATGTTGTCGCGGATCGTGCCGTGGAACAGCCAGGTGTCCTGGAGCACCATGCCGATCCGGCCGCGCAGCGCCGCAGCGCGGCATCGCGGTGATGTCGGTGCCGTCGAGGGTGATCCGGCCGCCGTCCAGCTCGTAGAAGCGCATCACCAGGTTGACCAGCGTGGTCTTGCCGGCACCGGTCGGGCCCGACGATGGCGACGGTCTGCCCGGGGCTGGCCACCAGCGACAGGTCCTCGATCAGCGGCTCCTCGGGGTCGTAGCTGAACGACACGTGCTCGAAGCGCACCTCGCCCCGGCCCGCGGCGGGGGCGACCGTGGTGCTGTCGGGGACCTGCTCGTCGGCGTCGAGCAGCTCGAAGACCCGCTCGGCCGACGCCACGCCCGACTGGAGCAGGTTCATCATCGAGGCGACCTGGGTGAGCGGCTGCATGAACTGCCGGGAGTACTGGATGAACGCCTGCACCTCACCCAGCGTGAGCGTGCCGTGCGCGACCCGGAGCCCACCGACGACCGCGACCACGACGTAGTTCAGGTTCCCGATGAACATCATCACCGGCATGATCAGGCCGCTCACGAACTGCGCCTTGAACGACGCCTCGTAGAGCTCGTCGTTCTCCTCGGCGAAGGTCCGCTCGATCTCGGCGCGGCGACCGAAGACGGTGACCAGGGCGTGGCCGGAGAACGCCTCCTCGATCTGCGCGTTGAGCTTGCCGGTGCGCCGCCACTGGGCGATGAACTGGCCCTGCGAGCGCTTCATGATCCGCGCCGTCGCGAACATCGACAGCGGCACCGAGACCAGCGCGATCAGGGCCAGCAGCGGCGAGATCCACAGCATCATCGACAGCACCGCGACCACGGTCAGCAGCGAGGTGAGCAGCTGGCTCATCGTCTGCTGGAGGGTCTGGCTGATGTTGTCGATGTCGTTGGTGACCCGGCTCATCAGCTCGCCGCGCGGCTGCTTGTCGAAGTACTCCAGCGGCAGCGCGTTGACCTTGTCCTCGACGTCGGAGCGCATCCGCCGCACGGTGCTCTGCACGACGTCGTTGAGCAGGTAGCCCTGGCCCCACGCGAGCACCGAGCCGCCGACGTACACGCCGACGACCTGGAGCAGCGTCGTGCGGACGGCGTCGAAGTCGACGGGCTGCTGGGCCAGGAAGGCGCCGAAGATCAGGTCGGTGGCGTGGCCGAGCAGCCGCGGGACCGTAGGCGAGCAGGAACACGCTCGACCACGGCGCAGGCCGATGACGGCGTAGGCGCGGTTGCGGTCGGGCGCCATCCGGCGGACCAGCCGCTTGGCCGACGGGCCGAAGGTCATCGCCTTCTGGCCGACCATGCCGCCGCCCATCGGGCCGCGGCCGGGGCCGCCCATCGGCGCCTCGATCCGCTCGGTCTGCTTCATCGCGGTGCCGCCCTTGGGGCCGGCGGGTGCGGTCGTGGTCTCATGCCGCCTCCTCCGCGGTCAGCTGCGAGGTGACGATCTCCTGGTAGGTCTCGTTGTCGGCGAGCAGCTCGGTGTGGGTGCCGTGGCCGACCACGCGGCCGTCCTCGAGCACGAGGATCAGGTCGGCGTCGCGGATGGTCGAGACCCGCTGGGCGACCACGACGACGATCGAGTCGCGGGTCTCGGGCCGCAGCGCCGCGCGCAGCCGGGCGTCGGTGGACAGGTCGAGGGCGGAGAACGCGTCGTCGAAGAGGTAGATCTCGGGACGGCGTACGAGCGCCCGGGCGATGGCCAGCCGCTGCCGCTGGCCGCCGCTGACGTTGGTGCCGCCCTGGACGATCGGGGCGTCGAGCCCCTCGGGCATCCGCTCCACGAAGTCGCGGGCCTGCGCCACCTCGAGCGCGTGCCAGAGCTCGTCGTCGGTCGCGTCGGGCTTGCCGTGCAGCAGGTTGCTGCGGACGGTGCCGCTGAACAGGAACGCCTTCTGCGGCACCAGGCCGATCCGCGACCAGAGGTACTCGGGTTCGATGTCGCGGACGTCGACGTCGTCCACCCGGACCGTCCCGGAGGTCGCGTCGAAGAGCCGCGGGACCAGGTTGACCAGCGTGGACTTGCCGGCGCCGGTCGAGCCGATGATCGCGACCGTCTGGCCGGCCTGCGCGCTGAAGCTGACGTCGCACAGCACCGGCTGCTCGGCCCCCGGGTAGGTGAACGAGACGTCCTCGAGCTCGAGCCGGCCGTGCGCGGGCAGCTCGGTGACACCGGCGCGCGGGGGTACGACGCTGGGCTCGGTCCCGAGCACCTCGCCGATGCGGTCCGCGCAGACCGCGGAGCGCGGGATCTGCATCAGCATGAACGTCCCCATCATCACGCTCATGAGGATCTGCATCAGGTAGCTGAGGAACGCGGTGAGCGACCCGACCTGCATCTGGCCGTCGTCGACGCGGTGGCCGCCGTACCAGATCACCGCGACGCTGGAGATGTTCACGACGAGCATGACCAGCGGGAACATCGTCGCCATCCAGCGGCCGGCCCGGATCGAGACGTCGGTGAGGCCGTCGTTCGCGTCGGCGAACCGCTGTCGCTCGCGGGGCTCCCGGACGAAGGCGCGGACCACGCGGATGCCGCTGATCTGCTCGCGCAGGATCCGGTTCACGTCGTCGATGCGGGACTGGACCTGGCGGAAGCTCGGGACCATCTGCGCGCACCACGAGCCCGACCGAGAGGAACAGCGCCGGCACCACGACCGCGAGCAGCCACGAGAGGCCGAGGTCCTCGCGCATCGCCATCACGATGCCGCCGACCATCATGATCGGCACCTGGACCGCGAGCGAGCAGGTCAGCAGGGCGAGCATCTGCACCTGCTGGACGTCGTTGGTGTTGCGGGTGATGAGCGACGGCGCCCCGAACTGCGAGACCTCCCGGCCCGAGAAGGAGCCGACCCGGTGGAACACCGCGGCCCGGACGTCGCGGCCGAAGGACATCGCGGTCCGCGCCGAGCACGCCACCGCGATCACCGAGCAGACGATCTGCAGCAGCGAGACCGCGAGCATCACGGCGCCGGTGCGCAGGATGTAGTCGGTGTCGCCGAGGGCGACGCCCTGGTCGATGATGTCGGCGTTGAGGCTGGGCAGGTAGAGCATCGCCACGGTGGCGGTGAACTGCAGCACCACGATCGCGGCCAGCCACGGCTTGTACGGCGCGAGGTGGGTGCGCAGGAGTCGGAGCAGCATCAGCTCTCCCTCGTCTCGTCTCGGAGGAGCCCGTGCAGGAGCGTGTCGACGATCTCCTCGGGCGTGAGCAGCTGGCCGTCGGTGATGTGCGGGTGGCTGCCGGCGAAGGTGAGCAGCCGGAGCCGGTGGACGAAGTCGCGGGCGGGCACCCTGAGCCGCGTGCGGTCGGGCCCGATCACGCCCTCGAGGAGGGCGTGCACGTACTCGCGCAGCTCGACCGCCTCGGGGCTGTCGTGGACGTGGTCGGCGGGACGGACCATCCCGACCTTCTTCATCAGCTCGAACGTCGCCCGGAACCGCTGCTGGAGGATCGAGGCCAGCTGGACCAGCCGCGCGTGCAGGGGCTGGTCGGGGTCGATCTCCTCGATCCGGTCGATGAGGGCGCCCGGCTCGAAGGCTCGCGTGATCGCGAGCTCGACCAGCTCCTCCTTGGACTCCACGACCCGGAAGATCGTCCCCTCGGCGACCCCCGCCGCGGCCGCGATCTGCCGGGTGGTCACCGCCCGCCCGTGCTCGCGCAGCAGGCTGAGGGTCACGTCCACGAGCTTCTCGCGGCGCTCCTCAGGCGAGAGGGGCCGGGCGCGCTCCCGGCGTACGACTGCCTGTTCCACGCGGAAGATGGTAAATGAGTGAGCACTCACTCACAACCTATTTCCGGTCTCCGTCCCACGACACCGTGTAGCGGCAGGCCTGGCTCCCCGACACCTCGGCGCTGACCTCGGCCGAGAGGTGCCCATCGGCGACCGTGCCGGCGGCCGAGAGAGCGTGCGTGTCCGGGCCCACCTCGACCTGCTGGGGCGCGGTGGTGAACGCCCCGTCCGGCCCGACCGTCCCGGTGAGGACGAGGGCCGCGTGGCTCACGGTGAGGGTGTCACCCTCCTGCTCCACGGTGGTCGGGGCGTCCTCCACCTCGATGCCGTCGCACGTGCTCCCGGTCAGGGTGACGCGGGTGTCGTAGACGCCGGAGAGCGCCGCGGCCGCGGGACCGCTGCTGCTCGCCGAGGGAGTGCCGCCCTCGCCGGCAGACCCGCCCGCGTCGTCGCCGCCGCAGCCACCCAGCACGACGGCCGCGGCCACGAGCACGGCGGACAGGGGTGATCCGTGACGATCGGTTCCCTCCCCAGGGTCCCCATGCTCCGATCGCCACGGACCACGACCGTGGGACGGCCGGGTCAGACCGGCGGCTCCATGACCTCGTCCGCCGCCTCGGCGGTCGTGGCCGCGGCGGCCACCGGCGCAGCGTCCGCCACCTGGGTGGCGGTCGGGGCCGGGTCGAGGGAGCCGAGCACGGCACGGAGCCGGTCCTCGTTGCGCTCGAGGACGTCGAGGTTGACGTCGGCCGCGCCCGGCTTGCCGTCGCGGTACTCGAACGGGTTGTCGAGGTCGCGGATCAGGCCGACGAGGTAGAAGAGCAGGTAGGCGATCAGCCCGACCAGGCACAGGGTCGGCGCGAGCACCTCCATGTCGGTGAAGATGAGGATCAGGGCCAGCAGGAACGCGGTGACCTCGGCGATCAGGTAACCCGCGGCGACGTACGACGTGCGCCGCATGGTGTCCATCCGGATCACCAGCTTGCGGATCGCGGCCTGCTCGGTCTTGAGCCGGGTGGTGAAGCCGGCCTGGATCGCCGGTGCGAAGATCTTGAAGGGGCCGTTGAGCGCGCGGATGTCGGACATCACGTCGTCGAAGCCGCGGTCCTGCATGAGCCACAACCGGATCGAGGTGCTGATCTCGATCAGCATCTGCAGGGCGGTCTTGGCCTCGGGCAGCTTGAGCTCGTCGTAGGTGATCAGGCACTCGTCGGCGATGGTCTCCAGGCTGGAGGCCACCTCACCGGGCAGCCGCTCGGCCTCCTTGAAGTCACCGGCGGTGCCCGCGAGCAGGAAGCCGAGGATGAAGACCTCGGCGGCGATCGCGCCGGCCAGGAGCGGGCTGAGGTCGAGCCACTCGGCGTCGAGCGCGTGCGCGATGACCTTGAGCAGCACGACGGCCGCGGCGCACGGGAGGGCCCCGATGAGCAGCCGCGGGTTGCCTCGTAACAGGTGCTTGGTCACAAACGTCGAGGTTATGTCGGGCTCCACCGTGCGGCCCATGGTCCTTGTGGGCCATATGGGACGGGACTCGTGACCCGGGCCCCTAGGGCGCGAGCCGCTCGGTGCGCCACCCGTCGGGGGCACGCCGGTAGACCAGCCGGTCGTGCATCCGGCCCGGGCGGCCCTGCCAGAACTCGACCGACTCGGGGTGCACCAGGTAGCCGCCCCACTCCTCGGGGGTCGGCACGTCGACGCCGGCGTACCGCGCCTCGCGCCTCGTCGTACGCCGCGGCCAGCTCGTCACGGCCGGCGACCACGCTCGACTGGTGCGAGGCCCACGCGCCGAGCTGCGAGCCGCGCGGCCGGACCGCGAAGTAGTCGTCGACCGCCGCCCGGGGCAGCGGCACGGCGGTGCCGTCGACGCGGACCTGGCGCTCCAGCGGGTGCCACGGGAACAGCAGCGCGCAGCGCGGGTTGCCGGCCAGCTCCGTGCCCTTGCGGGAGCCGGTGTTGGTGTAGAAGACGAACCCGTCCTCGGAGACGCCCTTGAGCAGCACCAGCCGGGCGGAGGGGGCGAAGTCCGCCGAGACCGTGGCCACGACCATGGCGTTGGGCTCGTGCAGCCCGGCCGCGTGCGCATCGTCGTACCAGCGCCGGAACATCGCGACCGGGTCGGGCAGCAGGTCGTCCTCCGCGAGCCCGCCGGCGGTGTACTCCTCCCGCGCGGCGGCCACTCGTGTCAGCGCGTCGGGGTCCATGGACGTTCAACATACGGGCCTCCTCGCGCCGTCGGCGAGGTACGGCACAATGCGCGACATGGCAGATGACGGTCCGGAGGTACACGAGGGTCTCGAGGGCGTCGTCGCCTTCCGGACCGAGATCGCCGAGCCCGACAAGGAGGGGTCAGCGCTCCGCTACCGCGGGGTCGACATCGAGGACATCGTCGGCCGGGTGCCGTTCGAGAACGTCTGGGGCCTCCTGGTCGACGGCAGCTACACCCCGGGCCTGCCACCCGCCGAGCCCTACAACATCGCCATCCACACCGGCGACGTCCGCGCCGACGTCCAGGCGTCGGTGGCCATGCTCGCGCCGATGCTCGGCATGGGCCAGACCTACGACATCAGCGACGAGCAGGCCCGCCTCGACCTGTCCCGGGTCGCCGTCATGGTGCTGTCGTACGCCGCCCAGTCGGCCCGCGGGCTCGGCAAGCCGGTGGTCCCGCAGCACGAGGTCGACAAGGGCACCACGCTGGCCGAGAAGTTCCTGATCCGCTGGCACGGCGAGGCCAACCCCGACCACGTCGAGGCGATCGACGCCTACTGGTCGTCCGCCGCCGAGCACGGCATGAACGCCTCGACCTTCACCGCCCGGGTGATCACCTCGACCGGCGCCGACGTGGCGGCCGCCTTCTCCGGCGCGATCGGCGCGATGAGCGGCCCGCTCCACGGCGGGGCCCCGGCACGGGTGCTCACCATGATCGAGGAGGTCGAGCAGCTCCGGCGACGCGGAGGCCTACGTCAAGGGGCTGCTCGACCAGGGTGAGCGGCTCATGGGCTTCGGCCACCGGGTCTACCGCGCCGAGGACCCGCGCGCCCGCGTGCTGCGCCGGACCGCGCGCGGAGCTCGACGCGCCGCGCTACGAGGTGGCCGAGGCGCTCGAGAAGGCCGCGCTGGCCGAGCTCCGGGCCCGCCGGCCCGACCGGGTGCTGGAGACCAACGTCGAGTTCTGGGCCGCGATCGTCCTCGACTTCGCCGAGGTGCCCGCGAACATGTTCACCTCGATGTTCACCTGCGCCCGCACCGGCGGCTGGTCGGCGCACATCCTCGAGCAGAAGAAGACCGGTCGCCTGATCCGGCCCTCGGCGATCTACGCCGGACCCGCGGCCCGGCCCGCGTCCGACGTCGACGGCTGGCGGGCCGAGTGGGCGGAGTAGACGTCCGCGAGCGGTTCGCCGGCCGCTCCGCGATCGTCACCGGAGCCGGCTCCGGCATCGGCGCCGCGCTCTCCAGGGCGCTGGTCTCGGCCGGAGCGAACGTCGTCTGCGCCGACCTCGACCTCGAGGCGGCCGACAGGACGGTCGCGTCCGTGACCGGCCCGGGCAGCGCCCGGGCGGTCCGGCTCGACGTCACCTCGGCGCCCGACGTCGCGGCGCTCGTCGAGTCGGTGGCCGCCGAGCACGGTTCGCTCGACCTGCTGTTCAACAACGCCGGCATCAGCATCGGCGGCGAGACCCAGGAGCTCACCCTCGAGCACTGGGACTCCATCATCGACGTCAACATCCGCGGCGTCGTGCACGGCGTGCACGCGGCGTACCCGCTCATGGTCCGCCAGCGCAGCGGCCACATCGTCAACACCGCCTCGATGGGCGGCCTGATGGCCGCCGGGCTGTTGACGTCGTACGTCATGACCAAGCACGCGGTGGTCGGGCTGTCGATGGCGCTGCGCTCCGAGGCGGCCGCGTTCGGCGTCGGGGTCACCGCCGTCTGCCCGTCCGCCGTGGACACCCCGATCCTCGACAAGGGCGCGGTCGGGCGGTTCCACGGTCGCGACTACTTCCTCAAGGGTCAGGGCGTCCGGCACCCGCTCGACCCCGTCGTGCTGGCCGACCAGGTGCTGGTCGCCGTGGCCGAGGACAAGCCGCTGCTGGTGACGCCGCGCACCGCGCGGATCGCCTGGCGGATCGGCCGGCTCTCGCCGTCGCTGGTGGCCGCGTCGTCGATCCGCTTCGTGGCCAAGCAGCGCAGGCTCCAGGCGAAGCGGGCCACTCAGGCCTGAGGCGCGCGGCCGCCCCCGCACGCGGCCGCGCGCTCAGCCGGCGACGGCCGGCGGGACCAGGTCGACGTAGAAGCTGGTGAGCCCCTTGCCGCCGGCCTTGGACAGCGAGATGTGCATGTGGTCGCGGTGCCGCAGCGTCGTGGAGCAGCGCTTCTTCGACCGGCAGCCGGAGGAGAGGTAGCCCTCCTTCTCGAACTGGTGGTACGCCGGGTAGAAGTGGTCGTTCCAGATCACGTACATGATCCCCATCCGGCGAGCCAGCGCGGCCGCGTTGCCGTCGGCGTCCGTGGCGAACGCCGCGGCGAGGAACGCGCGGGCCCGCTTGCGGTCGGCGGGGTCCGTGGCGTCGAGGGTCCAGTCGACGGCGCGCCCGTCCTTGTGCTCGGAGGTGCCCGAGCCGGTGCACGGGCGGTTCACCGCACCGCCGGCGCCGCCGTACGTCGCGACGAGCCAGGTGCCGAGCGCGACGGTGCCGGGCTTGGGCTTCTTCGCACACGTGGTCTGCGGCTGGTAGCCGGCGTAGTCCTCGACCGGCAGCCCGCCACCGTCGACGGCCGCCAGGGCGGCGGTCGGGACGGTGAGGCCGGCGGTGGCGCACAGGCACGCGACGGCCGCGACGAGGAGGGCACGCATGGCACCGGACCGTATGTCGGGAGGGCGGAGCGCACGGGGGAACGGCGCAAAGACTGGCCGTTCGGGTGATCAGCGCCGGCGTGTCGTGCTGGACAGGTAGGCCGACCCCCGTGGCGAGACCTCGTAGCCGACCGGGAACGAGACCGTCAGCCCGAGGTTCTTCAGCTTGCGCACGTCGATCTTGAACGGCGCCGTCTCGCGGCCGACGAGCTCGGCGAGGTCCGGCGCCCGGCGCTGCGGGTGCTCACGGATCAGCTCGAGGTAGTGCAGCGTCCACGCGCCGTGGGACGAGGCCCGGTCCAGCCGCTCCAGCCGTCGGTCCAGCTCCGCGACGTCCGCCTCGGTGAGCGTCGTCCGAGGACCGCAGCGCGACCCGGGGGTCAGGGCCGGCCCACGCCAGCTCGACCCGGTAGGTCTCCCCCTCGGGGGCCAGCCGCCGCCGCAGCCGCTCGGCGTCCGGCCAGCCCGCGAGGCGCGCGTCCTCGTCGGTGATCTCGTCGGCCGACACGACGGTGACCGAGTCGACGCGGACCATCCCGGCGCTGGTGGTGAACACCTGGCCGGGCTGCACGTCCTGCTTGCGCCAGCGCCGGTAGGCCAGGCGCACCGAGCCGTCGGCGACGCCCTGCGCGACCTTCATCGGCAGCAGCAAGGCTGGGCCTAACCCAGGCCCTCGACCGCGTCCTTGGCCTCCTTGAGGCCGAGGCCGGTGTTCTCGCGGTACAGCTTGATGGCGTCGATCAGCTCGTCCGCTCTCCTTGAGCCTGCGCACCTCGGCCAGCCACTCGCCGCCGGCCGGCAGCGCCCCGTCGGTGACGGTGCTCGGGTTGCCGGCGTACGGCACCGGACCGCCGGCGGCCACCGCCCCGCCGGTCAGCGCGGCCACCTGGCCCTGCAGCGAGGCCACGGCGGCCTCGAGCGTGGTGATCCGGTCGGTCAGGTGGTCGAGGTCGACCTGGTCCTGCGGCGAGCCGCCGAAGATGCCCATCGGCACAAGTTAGCGGAGCGGCTTGGCGAAGCAGCGGTTGAGCGGTGAGTCCTTGTAGAGGCCGAACGACGGGATGGGGGTGTAGCCGGACGACTCGTAGAGCGCGATCGCCTCCGGCTGCGCCGACCCCGTCTCGAGGATCATCGCCTCGGCCCCGGCCGCGGCGGCGGCCGCCTCGAGGTGGGCGAGCATCACGCGGGCCAGCCCGCGGGCGCGCGCGGCCGGGACGACGTACATCCGCTTGACCTCGGCGGTGCTCCGGGTGCCGAACGCCTCCACCTCGTCGTGCCTGCGCCAGGCGCCCGTCACGGCCGGCCGGCGTGCGCCGTCGAGCTCGAGGTAGCCGACGTAGAAGCTGCCCAGCGGCGGCTCGAACATCAGCGGGTCGAGCGGGGTCGCGTCCGGGCCGCCGTAGCGGATGACGTACTCGGCCTGCACCTCGCCGATCAGCAGCATGGCGTCGGGGTGCCCGTAGCCCACCCGGACGATCTCGAGCTCAGCCAAGTGCGGTCCCGCACTGCTGGCACAGCTCGGCCGTCTCGGGGTTGCGGGCCAGGCACTCCGGGCACCAGCGGCCCCGGCCGTCGTCGCGGGAGACCACGAGGCAGGCCACCGCGAACACCACCAGGACCGGGCCGGCCACCAGGCCCCAGCCGTCCTCGACGAGACCCCACGCGGTCATGCCGAGGCCGCACAGGCCGACCAGGACACCGCCGAGCACCAGCACGCGCTGCAGGCCCGCCTGGTCGAGCGAGTGCCGGCGAGGCATGTGGACTCCTCCGGGTCAGGGGTCGGGCGGCTGCCAGAATAGGAGGCGTGACCGACGCGCTCAGGATCCCCTCCGACCTGCTCCCTGCCGACGGACGGTTCGGAGCCGGTCCGTCCAAGATCCAGACCTCGCACCTCGACGCGCTGGCGGCGACCGGCAGCTCGCTCATGGGCACCTCGCACCGCCAGGCGCCGGTCCGTCAGGCTGGTGGGGCGGGTCCGCGAGGGGCTGGCCGACCTGTTCTCCCTGCCCGACGGCTACGAGGTGGTGCTCGGCAACGGCGGCGCGACGTCGTTCTGGGACATCGCGACCTTCGGGCTGATCGAGCAGAAGAGCCAGCACCTCACCTTCGGAGAGTTCTCCAGCAAGTTCGCCACGGCCGCCAAGAAGGCGCCGTGGCTCGACGAGCCGTCGGTCATCTCGAGCGACCCGGGCACCCGGCCCGTGGCCGCCGCCGAGGCCGGCGTCGACGCCTACGCGTGGGCGCACAACGAGACCTCGACCGCGGTGATGGCCCCCGTCGTCCGGCCCGAGGGCGCCGACGAGGGCGCGCTGGTCCTCATCGACGCCACCTCGGGTGCGGGCGGTCTCCCCGTCGACCTGGCCGAGTGCGACGTCTACTACTTCGCGCCGCAGAAGTCGTTCGCCTCCGACGGCGGCCTGTGGCTGGCCACCTTCTCCCCCGCCGCGATCGAGCGTGCCGAGCGGCTCGCGGCGTCCGACCGCACATCCCGGCCTTCTTCGACCTGAAGACCGCGATCGACCAGTCCCGGCTGAACCAGACCTACAACACCCCGTCGGTGGCCACGCTGTTCCTCATGGCCGAGCAGCTGGACTGGATGAACGGCCAGGGCGGGCTCAAGGGCATGGTCGAGCGGACCACGCAGTCCTCCGACAACCTCTACGGCTGGGCCGAGTCGTCCGAGAACGCCTTCCCCTACGTCGCCGACCCCGCGCACCGCTCACTGGTGATCGGCACCATCGACTTCCAGGACGGCATCGACGCGAACGCCATCGCGGCCACCCTGCGCGCGAACGGCGTCGTCGACACCGAGCCCTACCGCAAGCTCGGCCGCAACCAGCTGCGCATCGCGATGTACCCCGCGATCGACCCGGACGACGTGGCCGCGCTGACCGCCTGCATCGACTGGGTCGTCGAGCGACTCTGACTCAGTCGCAGTAGATCGGCTGCTCCGGCGCCGGCCACCGCTCGGCATCCCCGTCGGCGGCGACCAGGTACGCCGCGTCCGGGGTGACCCAGAGCTCGCGGCCGTCGCGCCGGTAGCCGGTGTCCGCGGCGTCCCCGGGCGGCTCGGCGTGCGCGGCGTACGTCGTGCGGAGGAAGCGGTCGAAGTCGGGGTCGGGCGTCCCGTAGAACAGGCCGTCCTCCCCGTCCTTCCCGAGGAACAGGAACGTGGTCTCCTCCCAGCCGCAGTGCTCCGGGCCGCGGAAGGACTGGATCAGCGAGGTCGGGACCCGGTCGCCGTCGGCGTTCGTCCAGACCTCCACGCCGATCTCGTCGCTCTTGTCGGGCGGCCAGTCGGCCGGGTCGCAGACGGCGTACGACGCGACGCCCCAGCCGCGGTGGTCGTCGAGGCCGTCGGTGCCGTCGCGCACCACGAAGGCCGCCAGCACCGACCCGGCGCTCGACCAGGTGAACAGGGCCTCGTCGCCCTGGCGGGCCGCCTCGGCCCACTCCACGTCCGGGAGCGACCAGCCCTCCTGCTCCAGCCAGTCGTCCAGCGCCCCGCGGGCGTCGTCCCGGACGTCCTCGGGACCGCTGTCGTAGTTGCCGCTTCCCGTTCGGTACGGCGAGCCCGAGCAGTCGACGGCGTCGCTCGCGGACCCGGGGACCTCGCCGCCGTGGCCGTCGGCGCACCCGCTCGCGAGCAGCGCGAGCACGAGGACGGTCAGCAGACGCACAGGGCTGGGACGCGACGGCACCCTCGCAGGATCCCCGGTCAGGACGTCAGCTGCGCGTCGATCAGCTCGTACGTCGCGTGGTCGAAGGCGACCAGCCGCGCCTCGGCCACCCGGGTGTCGGCGGCCCGGAACACCTCGAGCGCCGCGGCGACGGCGTCGTCCTTCGGCCAGCCGTAGACCCCGGCACTGACCAACGGGAACGCCACCGTGCGGGCGCCGAGCTCGTCGGCCACCTCGAGCGCGCGGACGTAGCAGGAGGTGAGCAGCGAGCGGTCGGTCTCGCCCGCGTGCCGGTTGGGCCCGACCACGTGGATGACCCACCGCGCGGGCAGTCGGCCCGCCGTGGTCCAGCCGGCGTCGCCGGTGGCCAGCCCGTCGGGGAACCGGGCGATGCAGTCGTCGAGGACCTCGCGCCCACCGGCCCGGTGGATCGCGCCGTCGACCCCGCCACCGCCGCGCATCGCGTTGTTCGCCGCGTTGACGACCGCGTCGACGTCCTGCCGGGTGATGTCGCCCTCGACGACCCCGATCCTCAACGATCCAGCGCTCACTCGAACTCCCTCAACAGCTTCAGTGTGGCGCGTTCCAGCGCGGCCTGCCGCTCGTCGGTGTTCGCGTAGCGGCGCCGGGTCGCCCGCTCGATGGTGCTGCCGCGCTCGTAGGCGTCGACGACGCGCGGGTCGACGTACGACGAGCGCGCCAGGGTCGGGGTGTTGCCCAGGAACGACGCCACCTCCTTCATCGCGCCGGACACCGCCCGCTTGCGCGAGGCCTTGCTCGTGCCCGGCTCCTCGGTCTCGGCCAGCGCGGCCGCGGCCAGGACCGTGGCGTGCCAGGTGCGGAAGTCCTTGGCCGTGGACTCCAGCCCCGTGGAGGAGCGGACGTACTCGTTGACCAGGTCGGGGAGGAGCGACCGCCACGACCGGCCGTCCTTGTAGGACAGCAGCCGGTCGTCGTCGCCGTCGGTGCGGCGCCGTCGCATGATCTCGATGGCCTCGATGACCACGGCGTCGTCGATGCGGATCTCGTGCTCCACGCCGGACTTGCCGGTGAACGCGAACACCAGCGCCTGCTGGTGCTTGCGCACGTGCCGCCGTTCGAGCGTGGTGAGGCCGAAGCTGCCGTTCTCGTCGGCGTACACGTCGTTGCCGATCCGGAAGTAGCCGAGGTCGAGCAGCCGGACCGCTGCCGCGCAGGCCCGCTCGAGCGGCATGCCCTCGAGACCCAGGTCGAGCAGCACCCGGTCGCGCGCCTTGGCCAGCGCCTTGCCGAACAACAGCATCCGGTCGAACTTCTCCGCGTCCCGCCGGACCCGCCACTGCGGGTGGTAGAGGTACTGCCGGCGCCCGGCGTCGTCGGTGCCGACCGCCTGCAGGTGGCCGTTCTCGTACGGCGTGATCCACACGTCCTTCCAGGCGGGCGGGATCACCAGGTCCCGGACCCGCTCCGCGTCGGACTCGGGCAGCTTCGTGCCGTCCTGGTCGAGGTAGACGAACCCCTTGCCGGACCGCCGCCGGGTCCAGCCCGGCTGGTCGGGCGACGTGCGGCGCAGGCGAGGCATGGCGGCACGGTAACCAGAGGCGGCTCAGCGTCTGCGCAACGAAAGGGTGAGAACGAGCACCATCCCGAGGCCGACCACCCCGCCGAGCAGCCACGGCCAGGCCGACCGCTGGGTCTGCGTGGTCTCGCCGAGCTCGGTCTCCTGGTGCGACTCGGTGCGCGCGGTGGGCGAGGCCGTCGGCGCCGGACTCGAGGCGGCCGCCGCCGGCAGCGGGACCCGGAGGACGTCGCTGTGCACGCCTTCGGAGCTGAGCAGCAGCGTGCGGTCGTGGTCGACGGCGATCCCCTCCCCCTGCTCCTGGTCCGGGAGCTGGAACTGGTCGAGCTTCTCCATCGAGGGGAAGGCGTAGACCGCGGCCACCGCGTAGTTGCGGATCACCAGCCGCGTCCCGTCGGGCAGGAAGGTGCCGTCGGTGGCGATGGGCAGCACGTCGCCCACCGGCTCGAGCTCGTTGGGCCCGTCGGGGTCGAGGGTCTCCGGCGCGGCGTACAGCGTGCCGCCGAGCACGCCCTTCGTGGCGACGTAGAGCCGGCCGGTGGTGGGATCGCGCACGAGCGTCTCGGCGTCGTGCGCGCCGTCGGGGTAGACGAGGTCGTAGACCGGCCCGTCGACGTCGTCGCCGCCCCGCCCCACCGGCACCGGCGTGACCTGGATCGAGTCACGCTGCTCCTGGTTGTCGCCGATGTCGCCCACCCAGACCTGGTGGTCGTCGAGCGGGGCCAGGGCCTCGACGTCCTCGGCGTCACCCCACCCGGTGGTCCCGACGGTCTTCCCGGTGCCCGGGTCGACGACGAAGACCCGGCCGGTGTCGCCGGAGTCGTTGGTGGTGGCCACCAGGCCGCCGACGACGGCGAGCCCGCTGGACTCGACGATCTGGGGGTCCCGGAACGTGAACGCCACCTGCGTCTCGTCGGTGGGCGCCGCGGCCGCCCCCAGCAGGAACGGCACCACCACGAGACCGGTCAGGAACCGCTCAACCATCGAGCAGCTCGGCCAGCCGGGGCCGGATGCCCCACGTGGTGACCAGGTCGTCGTACTCGCGCCTGAGCGAGCCGCCCTTGACCGGAGCACCCGTGCGCGTGGCGCGGAGCAGGGTGTTGCGCGGCGTGTGCTTGCTCTCGACGAACTGCACGACGTCGACCCGGTAGCCCCGGAGCCGCATCAGCGTCGCCCGCAGCGCATCGGTGAGCGTGTCGGCCAGCCGCTCGCGGAGGATGCCGTGCCGGGTGAGCATGGCGTACGGCGCGGGCGTCGGCGCGCGCCGGAGCTGCGCCGCGACGTCGTGGTGGCAGCACGGCGCGGCCAGCACCAGCGAGGCCTCCCACTCCACCGCCCGGGCCAGGGCCTCGTCGGTCGCCGTGTCGCAGGCGTGCAGGGCGAGCACCACCTCGGGCGCCGGGTCGAGGACCGCGCCGCCGATGGTGCCGACCACGAACTCGGCGTCCAGCCCGAGCGCGGCCGCCACCGCCTCGTTGTGCTCGCGGGACTGCTCCTTGACGTCCACGCCGACCAGGTGGACGGGCAGGCCGCGGACTCCCGCGAGGTAGCGCTCGGCCGCGAAGGTGAGGTAGGCGTTGCCGCAGCCGAGGTCGGCCACCCGCAGCGGCGCCTCGGGAGTCGGCCGGCGCAGCTGGCCCTTGTCGATCGCCTCGGTGACCGCGGAGTCGAGCAGCCGGAGGAACTCCTCGACCTGGCGGTACTTGTCGCGCCGGGACGGCTTGAGCCGGCCGTCTGCATCGGCCAGGCCCAGCGCCGTGAACAGCGGGTCGTCCTCGGGCAGCAGCCGGTCCTTGTCGCGGTCGTGGCCGTGGTCGACCTGGGTCGGCTCGCGCCGCGCGGTGGTGTTGACGAGCGCCTCGCCCTTGCGGGTCACGCGCAGCTGGGTCGTCTCCCCGCTGGTCTCGACGTGCCAGTTGCCGAACGGCTCGTCGAGCAGGTCGTCCACCGCATCCCTGGCCGCGTCGCCGGCCGCGTGGTTGCTGGTGTGCGCCTGCGTCTCGTCGTACGCCGTGACCTGGAGGTGCCGACCGGCCTTGAGGTCGACGTAGCGGAGCTCGACCCGGCGCCACCGTGGCTGGGCGGCCTTCTGCCGTCCGGAGGCCACGGCCCGGACCAGGTTGTCCGGGTCCAGCAGCCGGCCACGCAGCTGCGCGAGGGCCCGCAGGAGGTTCTCGGCCACCTCACACCACCGCGGCGATGAGGACGATCAGCAGCAGTGCCGCCAGTGCCATCGAAATGACGAGGCGTCGGTGGCGAGGGTTCACCCGACGAGTCTAGGTTCGCGAGCATGGACGACCCGTCGCACGCCTTCGACTTCTGGCTCGGGGAGTGGGAGGTGCACGACCCGGACGGCCGGCACGTCGGCCGCAACTCGATCACGGCGCCGTTCGACACCGGCGCCCTCGCCGAGCACTGGCGCGGCGACGGCGGCGTGGTCGGGCACAGCCTGAACGCGTGGGACCCCGAGCGCGGCTGCTGGCACCAGACCTGGCTCGACTCGACCGGCGGGATCCTGCTCCTCGACGGCGACGTCCGGGACGGCGCGATGGTGCTCGAGGGCATCGACGCCGACGCCCGGCAGCGGATCACCTGGACGGTCGACGGCGACGGGGTGCGCCAGCTCTGGGAGACCTCGAAGGACGACGGCAGCACGTGGTCGACCGCCTTCGACGGGCGCTACCGCCGCGCCGGCTAGAGCCGCGAGGCGAGCAGCTCGGCCAGGTGCAGGGCCGGTACGCCGGCCAGGTCGTCGAGCTGGACCCGGCAGGACATCCCGTCGGCGAGCACCACGGCCTGGGGGTGCGCGCGGACCGCGGGCAGCAGGTGCGTCTCGGCGACCGCGACGGAGACCTCGTAGTGGCCCTGCTCCATGCCGAAGTTGCCGGCCAGGCCGCAGCAGCCCTGGACCCGGGTGACGGTCGCTCCGGCGCGTTCGAGCAGCGCCTGGTCGGTGGCCCAGCCGAGGACGGCGTGGTGGTGGCAGTGCGGCTGGGCCACCACCTCGACCCCGCTGAGGTCGGGCAGCGGCAGCCGCTCCCGCTCGACGAGCTCGGCGAACGTCAGCACGTCCGGGGTGTGGCCGACCAGCTCGGCGGCGTCGCTGCGCAGGGTGGCCAGGCAGGACGGCTCCAGTCCGACCACCGGGACCCCCGAGTCGACGTACGGCGCCAGCGTGGCCAGCGTGCGCTCCATGATCGAGCGGGCCTGGTCGAGCTGGCCGGTCGTGATCCAGGTCAGCGCGCAGCAGGCGTCGTCCGGGATCACCCGGGCGGTCAGGCCCACCGACTCGAGGTAGCGGATCGCGGCGTGGCCGTTGTCCGGGAAGAAGTGGTCGCTGAAGGAGTCCGCCCAGATCCACACGTCGGGGGCAATGCCGTCGAGGTGGCCCGTCGGCGCGGACCTCCTGAGCGTCCGCGGCGCGAAGGCCGGGATCGAACGCCGCTGGTCGATGCCCGCGGTGGCCTTGGCCAGCCGGGCCACGGGCGCCAGCCGCATCACCCGGTTCGCCAGCCCGGCCACGGGCGCGGCCCGGTCGGCCCACACCGGGAGGCGGCCGAGCAGGCGGTGGCTGCGGGGGCGGCGTACACCCTCGACGTCGTGCTTCTGGTGCAGCGCCTCGGACTTGTAGGTCGCCATGTCGACGCCGGTGGGGCAGTCGGAGGCGCAGCCCTTGCAGGCCAGGCACAGGTCGAGCGCCTCGCCCACCGCCGGGTCGGCGAACCCCCGGACCAGCGTGCCGTCGATGGCCTCCTGCAGCACGCGGGAGCGGCCCCGGGTGGAGTCCTTCTCGTCGTGGGTGGCCAGGAACGACGGGCACATCACGCCGGCCGTGGTCGGCGCCACGCACTTGCCGACTCCCGTGCAGCGGTGGACCGCGTCACCGAGCCGCCCGTCGTCGTGCGGAAGGCGCAGCAGCGACACCACGGGCTGCCGGGCCCGCACCGGCCGCAGGTCGGCGTCGAGCGGCGCCGGGTCGACCAGGTTGCCGGGGTTGAGCAGGTCGTCCGGGTCGCAGATCGCCTTGGCCGCGGCGAAGAGGCGCAACGACTCGGCGTCGTACATCAGCGGGAGCAGCTCGGAGCGGGCCCGCCCGTCGCCGTGCTCGCCCGACAGCGAGCCGCGGTGGTCGCGCAGCTTGAGCGCGCACGCGGTCAGGAAGTCGCGGAACACCTTGGCCGAGGCCGGCCGGCCGGGCTCGAACGGGAAGTCGATCCGCACGTGCACGCAGCCGTCACCGAAGTGGCCGTAGGGCACGCCGTCGAGGCCGTGCTCGCGCAGCAGCTCGTCGAAGTCGCGCAGCCAGGCCCCCAGCCGGTCCGGGGGGACCGCGGCGTCCTCCCAGCCCGAGTACGCCGGCGTCCGCAGGCTGCGGGCGGCCAGGCCGGCGCCGTCCTCGCGGATCCGCCACAGGGCGCCGGACTCGCGCGGGTCGGTGACGAGCCGGTGGTCGAGCGCCTGGCCCTCGACGACGACCTTCCCCGCCAGCCCGGGCGCGTCCGGCCCGACCAGCTCCACGAACAGCCAGCCCGCACCGGCGGGCAGCTCGGGGACCGCGCTCCCGCGGGCCCGGACCAGGTCGACGATCCGCGCGTCCAGCCCCTCGCAGGCCACCATCGCGCCGGGGGCGGCGGCGAGCAGCGCGGGGACGGCGTCGGCCGCCTCCACCATCGAGGGGTAGCCGAGGACGACCAGCAGCCGCTCGGCGGTGTCCTCGACCAGCCGGACGGTGGCCTCGCGGACCACCGCCAGCGTGCCTTCGGAGCCGACGAGGAACCGGTCCACGCTGCGGCCGTGCTCGGGCAGCAGGTGCTCGAGCGAGTAGCCGCTGACCTGCCGCGTGAACCGGCCGAACTCGGTCCGCACGTGCGCGAGGTGCTGGTCGACCAGCGCCCCGAGCCGGGTCTCGACCTCCCCCCGGCTGCCGGCGCCCGGCCCCCACAGCACGTCGAGGGCGGCGACGTTGTCGACGGTCCGGCCGTAGCCCAGCGCCCGCGAGCCGCAGGCGTTGTTGCCGATCATCCCGCCGATCGTGCAGCGGGTGTGCGTCGACGGGTCCGGCCCGAACCGCAGCCCGTGCGGCGCCGCGGCGCGCTGCAGGTCGGCGTGCACGACCCCCGGCTGGACGACCGCGGTGCGTGCCTCCGGGTCGATCGACACCACCCGGTTGAGGTGCCTGAGGGTGTCCACGACGATGCCGGGGCCGACGGCGTTGCCCGCGATCGACGTACCGGCACCGCGCATCGTGACCGGGACCGCCGTGGCCCGGGCGGCGTCGAGGACGGCGTCGAGCTCGTCGGCGGCGCGGGGCCGGACCACCACCTGCGGGACCACGCGGTAGAGCGAGGCGTCCGAGGAGTAGAGGGCTCGGGCCAGGGCCGAGTCGTCGACGTCCGTGACGCCCCGCCTGCGGAGCTCCGAGACGAGGTCTGCGGAGCCGGCGGTCACGTCACCAGTTTTCCATCGACGCGACGAACACCGTCGCCAGGTCCTCCTCCGTGGGCGCCTTGGGGGCCGTGGCCAGCAGCCGCTGCTGCTGGGTGGCCCCGGTGACCAGGTCGTCGACGTCGCCGACGGCGTACCCGATCTCGGCCAGGCCGCTGGGGATCCCGATGTCGCGCATCAGGGTGGTGACCACCGAGGCCAGCAGCTCCGGGCCGTCCCCGGACGCGTCGGGGTCCAGGATCCGGGCCGCCCGCAGGTGCCGCTCGGGTGCCGCGTCGAAGGTGAACCGGAACGCCGCCGGCGCGGTCAGCGAGACCGCCATCCCGTGCGGCACGATCGGCTCGTCGTCGGGGTAGCCGGCCGGCACGAAGTCGCGGACCCGGCCGGCGATCGGGTAGGCGTTGGCGTGCGGGATGTGCACGCCGGCGTTGCCGAAGCCCAGCCCGGCGAAGGTGGCGGCCATCGCCATCTGCTCGCGGGCCTCCACGTCCTCGCCCTTGGCCACCGCCGTCCGGAACGCGCCGGCGAGCAGGCTCATCGCCTTCTCCGCCCACATGTCCGCGATCGGGTTGGCCCCGCAGTAGGGCACCCGCTGCTCGGGCCGCTTGGCGTCGAAGTCGGCGTACCACCGCGCCGTGTAGCTCTCCAGCGCGTGGCAGAGGATGTCCATGCCCGAGGCCGCGGTGACCATGGCCGGCTGGGTGACGGTGAGCTCGGGGTCCACGATCGCGAGCCTCGGCCGGAGCGCCGGGTGGCTGATGCCGGTCTTGACCTTGAGCGCCAGCACGTCGAGGACGCAGATCGTGGTGCTCTCGCTGCCGGTGCCGGTGGTGGTCGGGATCGCCACCAGCGGGAGCAGCGGCTGCTGCGGGTCGAGGGCCTTGCCGACCGGGGCGTTGACGTAGTCCATCAGCTCGCCGGGGTTGGTGAGCAGGAGGTTGACCGCCTTGGCGGTGTCGATCGACGAGCCGCCGCCGACGGCGAGCACGGCGTCGAACCGGCGCCCCGTCGACTCGGCGTCGAGGGCGAAGTCGGTGGCCTCGGTCAGCGACTCGTCGGTCGGCTCGACCCGGGCGCGGTCGAAGATCACCGTCTCGATCCCGTGCTGCCAGACCTGCTCGGCGATCCGCGTGGGGTGCCCGGTCGCCATGACGCCGGGGTCGGTGACCAGCAGCACCCGCCGGGCGCCGTACGACGCGAGGTCGTGGCCCACCTCGGCGGAAGCGCCCGTCCCGAACTTCAGCGCCGGTGCGGCATAGGTGAAGACGGTCTCGTTCACACCGGGAATCTACGCGCCTGCGCCGCCAGTGCGGTGTGCACGATGTCACGGACGGGATGGTGCTCGTCGCCCAGGGCGGACAGCGGCACCCAGGCGGCCGCGTCGGTGGTGCCGTCGACCTCGAGGACCCGCGGCTCGCCCGCGGACACCTCCGCGGCGAAGACGACCTGCAGGGCGTGGAAGTCCTCTCTCCGGCCGGACGGCGCGGTGCCCTCGAAGTGGGTGGAACCGACGTCGAGGACGTCGCCGGGTGTGCAGGCCAGCCCGGTCTCCTCGCGCACCTCGCGGACCACGGCCTCGCGCGGCTCCTCGCCGTGGTCGATGCCGCCGCCGGGCAGGGTCCACGCGCCCGGGTGCGGGCCGCGCAGCGAGTTGCGGGTGAGCAGCACCTCGGCGCCGTCGACGCCGTCCCGGACGGCCAGCGCGTACGCCGCGACCCGCTGCATCTGGAACGGCTGGTGCTCGGCCAGCACCTCGGTGACCAGGCTGACCACCGGGACGGCGCCGTCCAGCACCTCGGCCACCGGGTGCCACCGGGCATCCATCGTCGAGCCGTCGACCTCGACCACGTGCGGCTCCGGGCTGTCCACCGGCACCCACCCGTCGTACACGATCCGCAGGGCGTGCGCGTCGGCCCGACGACCCCCGCGCCAGGTGTTGCGCTGGTGGAAGGAGTAGACGTGGGCGGTCTCACCGATCCGGACGTCGAGCCCGGTCTCCTCGTGCACCTCGCGGACCACCGCGTCCCGCGGGTCCTCACCGTGCTCGAGCCCGCCACCGGGCAGGGTCCACAGCTCCTTGGTGGTGAGCCGCTTGGACAGCTGGCTGAGCAGGATCTCCGAACCGCTGCCCGAGGGGCCGCGGAGGATGACGGCGTACGCCGCCACCCGCTGCACCTTGCGCACCTGCCGTCGCTCAGCCACCACTCCAACTTATGGCGTGGCCCCGCGACTGTGGCGGCCATACCCTCGCCGTGGAGGAGGTGGCGTCCGTGACGGGAGCCCTCGTGGGGCGCGCGGGCGAGCTGGCCACCCTCACCGAGGCCCTGGGCGAGGCGGACCGTGGCCAGGGTCGGCTGGTGCTCGTTCGCGGCGAGGCGGGCATCGGCAAGACCAGGCTGGTCGACGAGCTGGCCGCGGGAGCGGCGCCGGACCACGTGGTGCTGACGGGTCGCGCCGTACCGGGCGGCGGAGCCTTCCGACCGGTGGCCGAGGCCCTGGTCGGCCTCCTCCGCAGCGGGACGGCGGTGCCGGCGCAGGCCCTCGGCCCCTACCGCGCGCCCCTGGCCCGTCTGCTTCCCGACTGGAGCGCTCCGGACGACGAGCCCGGCCCCGAACCGGACACGGACCCCGCGCTGGTCCTCGGCGAGGCGGTGGCCAGGTTCCTCGCGGAGGTCGGCCGCGAGCGCCCCTGCGTGCTGGTGCTCGAGGACCTGCACTGGGCGGACGCCGACACCCACGCGGTGGTGCTCCACCTGGCCACGGCCGTGCGCGCGCTACCGGTGGTCGTGGTCGTCACGGCGAGGGACGACGAGCCGGGCACGGATCCGACCACCACGCTGGGGCGCCACCCCGCGGTGCGCACCCTGGCCCTGGGCCGGCTCCCCGACGAGGCCGCGGCCGAGCTCGCGCGAACGGTCCACGGCTCGCTGGACGAGGGCACGCTGCTGCAGCTGACCACCCGGGCCGACGGGCTCCCGCTGCTCCTCGAGGAGCTGTCCCCGAGCACGGCGGGCGAGCCCGTGCCCCCGACGTTCGCCGGCCTCGTCGAGTCGCGGCTCGCCACCCTGTCCGGGTCCCACCGGCGGGTCGTCACGGCGGCAGCCGTGCTGGGCATGACACCGGAGTGGTCCCTGCTCGGCGAGGTCACCGGCGCCACCGAGGACGACGTCCTCGCCGCGCTCCGGGCCGCCGACGCGGCGCACCTGCTCGACGCGCGGGACGTCACGTTGGGGTGGCGGCACGCGCTCACCCGGGACGCGGTCCTGGCGACCGTGCTGCCGCCGGAGCGGGCGGCTCTCGCCCGGCGTGCGGCCGAGACGCTGCTGGCCCGCGGCCGCCCCGACGACGACGTCGCCGCGGCCACGCTCCTCGCCGACGCGGGCGCCGACCCCGAGGCCGCTGCGCTGCTGCTGGACGTGGCTCGCCGAGACCTGGCCCGCGGGGCCCTCCGCACCGCCGCCGACCTGCTCGAGCGCGCCGAGTCGGCGGGTGCCGCCCCCATCGCCATGGCCGCCGAACGCGTGCTGCTGCTGTCCTCGTCCGGCCGAGCGGCGGACGCGCTCGGGGTCGGCGCGCTCGCCCTCGACCACGCCACCGGTGACCAGCACGCCGAGCTCGCTCTCCGCCTGGCCCGGGCGGCGGTGCTGGCCGGCCGCTGGGACGACGCGACGGCGTTCGTCGAGCGCGCCGGTCGGCCCGACGACCCCCGCTCGGCGGCCCTGCTCGCCGACGCGGCGCACGGCGCCGGCCGGGTCGACCTCGCGGCGACGCTCGCCGCGGAGGCGGTGGCCCTCGCCGAGCGGGCCGGCACCCCCGCCGACCGCTGCCACGCGCTGGTGTCCCAGGCTCGCGTGGCCAGGCTGCACGACCAGACCGCGTCCGCCGCGGGCTTCCGCACGGCCGCCCAGCTCGCCGCCGAGCACGGCCTCGCGGGCTGGCGGGTGGACGCCCTGCTCGGGCTCGGCAGCGTCGAGGCGCTGGAGACCGAGGACACCACCACGCTCCTGACGGCGCGGGCCGTCGCCGCGGATGCCGGCCTGCTCGGCCAGGTCACCGGGTTGGACATGATGTTGGGCGAGCACGCGCTCCTCGTCGGCGGCCCGCCGGCCGCGCAGGGGCTGGCCCAGGAGCTCGTCGACCGCGGTGCCGCGCTGCGCCTGCCCGCGGCCGAGCTCGCCGGCCGGTACACGCTCGCCCTGGTGCCGGCCGTGGCTGGACGCCGCGACGACCTCGAGCGCCACCTCGACGGCTGGGCCACGGCGGGCGCCGGACCCGAGGCCCCCTTCCTGCCCGCGTCCGCCCGGGCCTTCGCCGCCCTCGCCGTCCACGACCTCGGCGGCGCCGCCACCACCCTCGACCAGGGCATCGCTCCGCTGGTGCGGCACCGTTCGGCCGCTCCTCTCCACCAGTTCGGCCTCTGGGCCCTGCTGCGCACCGTGGTCGACGACCGGGGTGCCGAGGCCCGGGACACCCTGCGCGACCTGCCGGCCGGCATGCGCCGTGCCAACCGGGCCGCGCTGCAGTACGCCGAGGCCGTGGCCGCCGGCCGGGCCGGGCGGTCCGTCGAGGCCACCGCGCTGGTGGACGACGCGGAGGCCGCCCTGACCCCCCTGCCGTGGCTGCGGCGCACGCTGCGGTTGGTTGCCCTCGACAGCGCTGTCACCGACGGCTGGGGCGAGCCGGTGCCCCTCCTGCGCGCCGGGCTGGCCGAGCACGAGGCGAACGGCGAGGAGGCCGCGGCCCGCACCGCACGGGACCTGCTCCGCCACGCGGGCGCTCCGACCCGGCGCGGCCGGGGGGCCACCGCCGTCCCACCACGGCTGGCCGCTCTCGGGATCACCCGGCGTGAGCTCGAGGTGCTCGCGCTCGTGGACGAGGGCGCGACCAACGCCCAGATCGCCGAGCGCCTCTTCCTGTCCAAGCGGACGGTGGAGACCCACGTCTCGAACCTGCTCCTCAAGACCGGCGCCGCCAGCCGCGACGGGCTCTCGGCGTACTCGGAGTAGTCGGGGCGGCGCGGCGCTAACTCCGTGCGGCGCACGGATCCCCTGCCGGTCTCCGACGACGAGCCTTGTCGGCATGACCACGCACACCGAGTCCCCGTCGTACGACGTCCTCATCGTCGGTGCCGGCCCCTCAGGGCTGGCCACCGCCGTCGCCGCCACCCGCGCAGGCGCGCGGGTGCTGGTCATCGAGCGGCACGAGGGCACCTCCACCTTCCCCAAGGCCACCGGCGTCCGGCCGCGCACGATGGAGATCCTCCGGTCCTGGGGCCTCGAGCACCGGGTCCGCGCCGGCGGCGCCGACCTCGAGCTGGCCGCGGCGGTGTCCGCGACACTGGCCGACCGTCAGCAGCAGGACTTCTCGCTGGGCGTCCCGCAGCCGGGCACGCTCGCCGAGCTGAGCCCCAGCACCGCTGCGGTCAGCCCGCAGGACCACCTCGAACCGGTGCTGCTCGAGCACCTGCGCGCGCTCGGAGGCATGGTCCGGTTCGGCACCGACCTGGTCGGGTTCGAGGAGGGTGGCGACGGGCTGACCGTCCGGATCCGGCTCGCCGGAGGCCATGGCGACCAGGAGCGGCTCGCGGTCCGCTACCTCGTCGGCGCCGACGGGGCCGGCAGCACCGTGCGCCGTGCGGCCGGCATCGAGGAGCGCCAGCTCGGCTCCGAGGGTGAGCACCTCGCCGTGCTGTTCCGCGGCGCCGTCGAGGAACGGATCCGGGGCCGCCACTACGCGCTGCACATCGTGACCTCGCCCGAGCCCGGCGTGTTCGTGCCGTCCGGAACGCCGGGCCGCTGGGTCTATGACCGGGCGTGGTCGGCCGAGCGCGAGGCGCACGCCCCGCCCACCCCCGCGGACCACGCCGCCGCGATCGAGCTCGCCGCCGGCATGCCCGGCCTCGAGCCCGAGGTCCTGGCCGTCTTCCGCTGGACCTTCGCGGCCGCGGTGGCCGAGCGGATGCGCGCCGGACGGGTCTTCCTCGTCGGGGACGCCGCGCACCGGACCACGCCGCGCGGCGCGACCGGGATGAACACCGGCATCGCCGATGGCCACAACCTCGGCTGGAAGCTCGGGTGGGTGGTGCGTGGCTGGGCCGACGCGGCCCTGCTCGACAGCTACGAGGTCGAGCGGCACCCCGTCGGGCTGCGTAACGCCCTCGGCTCCCTGGAGGCCTCCGACGGCACCAAGCCGGAGGACCTGGTCCACGACTTCGGCGTGGTCTACCCGGTGCCGGGCGCCGAGGCCTCGCCCGTCCCCGAGTCCGCCCTGCCGGGCGCCGTGCCCGGAGCACGGGCGCCGCACGCGTGGGTGGAGCGCGCCGGACGGCGCCTGTCCATGCTCGACCTCTACGGCGACCGGCTGGTGCTGGTCACCGGTCGCGGCGGCACGGCCTGGCGCCGGGCCGCCGAGGAGCTCGCCGGTCACGGCCTCCCGGTCACCGCGGTGGAGGTCGGCGGCGAGCTCGCGGACCCGTCGGACACGGCCGCCCGCGCGTACGACCTGGCCGAGGGGTCCGCGGTCCTGGTGCGGCCGGACGGCCACATCGCCTGGCGGGCCGACGCGCCACCCTCGGTCGCCCTCCCCGACCTCGCCGCCGCGGTGCACGCCGCACTCGGCCGGGTCCCCGCCGCTGCGCCGTCCGGCGCCCGGCGCTGAACCACGACATCGAGAGGAACAGCTCCATGACCACGACCACGCTCCCCTGCCCCACCCGCGAGCTCACCGCGCTCGTCGCGGACCTGGACCGTGCGGTCCGCGGCTCCGCCCCGGGCCGCGCCACCGTCGACGCCGTCGGCACCGCCCTGCGGCCGGCGCTCGGCGACCCGGGCCTGCTCCGCGACGACCAGCGCGTCGGCGACCCGTCGGCCTACCGCCAGCACCTGCTGCACGTCGCCGACGACGGCGCGTTCTCGCTGGTCGCGCTGGTCTGGCTGCCCGGCCAGGCCACCCCGATCCACGACCACCTCGCGTGGTGCGTGGTCGGCGTGCACGAGGGCGCCGAGCACGAGACCCGCTACGCCGCGCGTCCGGACGGGCGCCTCGTCGCGACCGGTTCGGCCGTGGCGCACGCCGGTGACGTGGACGGTCTCCTGCCGCCCGGCGACATCCACCGCGTCACCAACACCGGCACCGGCCTCGCGGTCTCGCTGCACGTCTACGGTGCCGACCTGAGCCTCGTCGGCTCCAGCATCCGGCGTCGCTACGACGACGCGCTGGTCTCGTAGCCCGGACCCCAGTCGGGGACGACGGCCGCGCGGGGCATGTTGTCGAGGGCGTACGACGCGGCCCGCTCGACGCCGTCGCCGCCGAGGTGGGCGGGGTACCAGGGCGCCCACTCCCCCGGCCTCGGCCGGTGCTCGGGCAGCAGCTGCAGCGCCTCGAGGCCGTCCTGCAGGCGGCGGCCGAGCGCCCGGGTGGTCTCGCGGACGTCCGCGTCGGGCGGGACGAACACGGGCTCGAGGAACCGGACGTCGACCAGCCGGCCGCGGGTCAGGTCGGGTCGGGGGAACGGCGCGTCCAGCGTGCGCTTCTGCGGCCACAGCCGCTGGCTGCCCCAGATCGTGACCGGGACGAGCGGCGCCCCTGTCTCCCGGGCCAGCGCCACCGCGCCGGGCATCATCGCGCGGACGACGTACGCCGCCGAGATGCCGCCCTCGGGGAAGACGCAGACCGCCTCGCCCTCGCGGAGCAGGCCACGGGCCCGGAGGTACGCCGCTGCCGGGGCCTGACGGTCGACCGGGATGTGGCCCATCCGCTCCATCGCCCACCCGACCCGGCTGTCCCAGATCTCGTGGCGGCACATGAATCGCACCAGCCGCCTCGTCGCGCCCTCCCGCCCCAGCAGCGCCTGCTGGACGAAGACGAAGTCCGGGAACGACACGTGGTTGCAGGCCAGCACGACCGGTCCGCTCACCGGGACGTGCTCCTGCCCCGCGGACCGGACCGTCAGCCGGAGCGCCCGCAGCACCCCCCGACCACCGGTGATCACGCCGCGGTAGAAGCGATCCGAGCGTGGTGTGCCGTCGAGAGACCCGATCGGCAGGTTCTCCACAGTGGAGAACCTGCCATCCGGGTCACTCGACGCCAACGGGCGGCTCAGGCGAACGGCGCCCGCGGGTCGCGGGCGATCGAGCGGCGGCCGGCCCAGCGCCACACCCGGGCGGCGCGGTCGCGGTCCTCGTCGGTGACGAGGTTGCCCATCCAGCGCAGCGCCAGGGTCATCAGCCAGTCCGAGCGCATGCCGGCCGGGCCCAGCGTCTTGAGCAGGCCGGGCACGGTCACCAACCCGGCCAGGCGGCGGGCGATCGAGAACGACTCGCCGTAGTGCTCGCGCAGCAGCGCCGGCCACGCGGTGCCGAGGTCGGCGCCGTCCGCGATCAGGTCGGCGACCAGCCGGCCGGTCTCGAGGCCGTAGTCGATGCCCTCGCCGTTCAGCGGGTTCACGCAGGCGGCGGCGTCGCCGATCAGCGCCCAGTTGGGGCCGGCGACGTTGCTCACCGCGCCGCCCATGGGCAGCAGCGCGCTCGTGGGCATCCGGAGGTCACCGGAGAGCTTGAACTCCTCGCGGCGCAGCTCGGCGTACTGCGCCATCAGCGGCTTGATCGCCAGGTCGGCCGGCCGCTTGCTGGTGGCCAGGGTGCCGACGCCGAGGTTCACCTCGCCGGTGCCGAGCGGGAAGATCCAGCCGTAGCCGGACAGCACCGTCCCGGCCTCGTCGCGCAGCTCGAGGTGGCTGCTGATCCACGGGTCGTCGCTCAGCTCCGAGGCGACGTACGAGCGCCCGGCCACGCCGTAGACGGTGTCGCGGTGCCACTCGCGGCCCAGCACCTTGCCGAGGGGCGACCGCACGCCGTCGGCCACCACGAGGTGCCGGCAACCGATCTCGACGAGGCCGTCGTCGGTCTTGAACACCACGGCCTCGACCCGATCCCCGGCCCGCCGTACGTCGACGGCGCGGGCGCCGTCGACCGCGGTCGCCCCGGCCTTGATCGCGGTGGTGCGGAGGTGGTCGTCGAGCTCGGTGCGCGCCACCGCCGACCCCCAGGCCGGCAGGGTGCCGCCGGGCCAGGGCAGCAGGAGCGTCTGGCCGAAGCCGTGGGCGCGCAACCCCTGGTTCACCGTGTGCGCGCGCAGCCAGTCCTCGAGGCCGAGCCGCTGCAGCTCGCCGACCGCACGCGGGGTGAGCCCGTCGCCACACGTCTTGTCACGGGGGAAGACGGCGGCGTCGGCGACCACCACCTCGGCGCCGCCGCGCGCCGCCCACGCGGCCGCGGCCGAGCCCGCCGGTCCGGCGCCGACGACCAGGACGTCGGCGTGCGTGGGCGGGCTGGTCACCCGCTCATTGTCTCAGGGGCCCCTGCCGCACGGTGAATCCGCTCAGGGCCGCGGATCCACCGGCACCCGGCGGTCCCGCCCGGTGCCGAGCGCGGGGTGGCCGGCGGGGACGTGCACCTCCCACCGCTCCACGTGCAGCACCCACAGCCGCAGGTCGGCGTCCCCGACGACCTCCTCGGGTTCGAACCGGCGACCGCCGCGCCGCTCCGGGTCGAACGCGACCGGGAGGTGCTCGGGGAGCTCGGCCTCGGGGACCTCGCGCGCCGTCCCGGTCACGTAGACCGCCTGGCCCTGGCCCGGGGGCAGCGTCGAGTCGAAGACGACGCCGCTGAGGCGCGGGTCGCGCTGCAGGTTGTGCGAGTGGTGGGTGGTCCGGTCCGAGACCCAGTAGAGGTCGGTGTAGCGGTGCGGGGTGAAGTAGACCGGCGAGGTCCTGGTCCGCCCGTCCTCGTCGATCGTGCCGAGCACCACGTAGCGGACCGAGTCCAGGACGTCGCGGGCCAGCTGGTCGAGGTCGGGGGCGGCGGCGAGGTCGCTCATGCCGGGTGGACCGCCGCTCCCGGCCCGACTCATCGGCCGGTGCTCAGTGGTAGGCCTTGTGCGCCAGCAGGTGGACCGCCGGGTTCGCGCAGCCCGTCGTCGGGTGCGCGACGAACTGCGAGCGCGTCTCGTCGGGCACGTAGACGCGGAACCCGTCCACCTTGCGCGGCTTGCACTTCTTCCTCGGGTACGGCGCGTAGGAGGTCTCGACCACGGCGCTGCGCACCTTGTCGCCCGGCTTCAGCGTCACCCGGGGCTTGTTGCTCGGCGTCCGGTCCGCGGCCGCGCCGATCTGGGTCCCGTTCCCGCCGCCGACGTACGACAGCCCGCCGTACCCCTGCACCCAGCACGTCCGGTCGGAGGTGTTGTGCAGCACGATCCGTCCGTAGACGTGGCTCGTCGCGGCGTCCCCGCCGCGGTACTTCGCGGTCAGGTTCGCGTTCGTGCACTCGGGGACCGGTCGCGCCCCCGGCGCCGCCGTGCCGCTCGGTGACAGGGCGATGACGCCGCCCGCCACGCATCCGGCCACCAGCGTGGCCACCCCGCTCCAGATCCCGACCCCCATCCAGCGTTCCATCGCAGCACCTCCTGTGGATTCGTCCTCGGCCCCTCCCCAGTCTGATCCGCGCGAACGGCGCGGAGTTGCCGGTGACGCTGATTTTCGGCTGAGAACCCCGAAGGCATACCCCGAGGAGGGGATGCTGCCCTCCCTCACGCACGGGCCGCTGTGCCATGGTGACCGGGCAAAAACCACCCGTCTCGGGCTGAGATACCGCCGGTGCCGCCTCCTCCCCTGGGCATCCGGGAGGGGCGCACGTGTCCATCTTCCTGTACCGCCTCGGCCACTCCATCGGCCGGCACCGTGGCATGGTCGTCGGCCTGTGGCTGCTGGCGCTGGTCGCGCTCGGGGGTGCGGCGACCACCCTCGGCGACCGGTTCGACGACTCGTTCTCGATCCCCGGCACGGAGTCCCAGGAGGGCCAGGACCTGCTGGCGGACCGGTTCGGGCTCACCGGGGCCAGCGGCCAGGTGCTGTTCGAGGCCAACCAGGGCAAGGTCACCGACTCGGCGAGCTCGGCGGAGGTGGCCACGCTCGTCAAGGCGATCGACAAGGTCCCGGGGGTCTCGCTCAACAACCCCCTGACCGCCGCGACCCCGATGCTCAACGACGACCAGACCGCGGCCCTGGGCGCCATCCAGTTCGCCGACGAGGTCCCGAGCAACGAGACCCTCGACGACGTGCAAGAGGCCGGCACGCCCGCGGCCGGGTCGCCGGTCGACTCCCACGTCGGCGGCCAGGCCTACAAGTCCGACTCCGACCCGAGCAAGGTGCCCGAGCTGCTCGGGCTGATGGTCTCGTTCCTCATCCTGGCGGTGACGTTCCGGTCGCTGCTGGCCGCCGGGATGCCGATCCTCAACTCGCTGGTCGGCGTCGGGGTGACCATCACGACGGTCATCGTGATGTCCAACCTCGTCAGCATCTCCAGCACCGCGCCGACGCTGGCAGAGATGCTGGGACTCGCGGTCGGGATCGACTACGCGCTCTTCATCCTGTCGCGCCATCGAGCCCATCTCGGGGACGGGCTGTCGCCGGTCGAGTCGATGAGCCGGGCCCTGGCCACCGCCGGGAGCGCGGTGGTGTTCGCCGGGACCACGGTGATCATCGCGCTCCTCGGTCTCACGGTCGCCCAGATCCCGGTGCTCACGGTGATGGGCGTCGGCGCCGCGTTCGCGGTCTCCGTGGCCGTCTCGGCGGCCCTCACCCTGCTGCCGGCCATCGCGCTGCTCCTCGGTGAGCGGCTGCGGCCCAAGCCCCGGAAGGCCCCGCGCACCACGAGGTCCCGGAAGGGCAGGGCCGCGGCCCCGCAGACCTCGCGCCGCGGGTTGGCTCCGGTGTGGGTGCACACCGTGACCCGGCAGCCGGTCCTCACGATCGCGGCGGTCGTGGTCCTGCTCGGCCTGGCCACCATCCCCGCCTCCGACCTCCGGCTGGCGCTGCCCGACAACAGCACCGCCCCGACGGACACGCCGCAGCGACAGACCTACGACGCCATCACCCGGACCTTCGGAGAGGGCTACAACGCGCCCCTGGCCGTCACCGCCGACATCATCACCAGCACCGACCCCAAGGGCACCGTCAACGACCTGGCCGACGCCATCCGGAAGCTGCCCCACGTGGTGGCCGTCCCGCAGGCGACCCCGAACGAGAGCGCCGACACCGGCCTCGTCCAGGTGATCCCACCCGGCGGCCAGACGGACACGGCGACCGCCGACCTCGTGACCGAGCTGCGCGCGGAAGCGCCGTCGCTGGAGAAGAAGTACGCCGTGAGCACCATGCTCGTGACCGGCCAGACCGCCGCGAACATCGACGCCTCCGACCGGCTGGGCCAGGCGTTGCTGCCGTTCGCGGCGATCGTGATCGGGCTGTCCCTGATCCTGCTCACCATCGTCTTCCGGTCGCTGGCGGTGCCGGTCAAGGCGACCCTCGGCTACCTGCTCTCGGTCGGGACCGCGCTGGGCGCCGTGGTCGTGGTCTTCCAGTGGGGCTGGGCGGACGCGATCGTGCCGGGCCTCGCCGAGGGCCCGATCGTGAGCTTCCTGCCGATCTTCGTGATGGGCGTGCTGTTCGGCCTCGCCATGGACTACGAGATGTTCCTCGTCTCGGCCATGCGGGAGCACTACGTCCTCACCGGCGAGCCGCGTGACGCCGTCCGCGACGGCTTCCAGGCATCGGCCCGCGTCGTCACGGCCGCCGCGCTGATCATGACCAGCGTCTTCATCGCCTTCGTGCCCGCCGGCACGAGCACGATCAAGCAGATCGCGCTGGGTCTGGCCGTGGGCGTCTTCGTCGACGCGTTCGTGGTCCGGATGACGCTGGTGCCCGCCGTGCTCAAGCTGCTCCACCACGGAGCCTGGTGGCTGCCCGGCTGGCTCGAACGGGCTCTTCCGGTCGTCGACGTGGAGGGCGCGGCGCTGCACCGGAAGGTGGCCTTCGACGACTACCGGGACCGGCACGCAGGCACGGTGCTCGTGGCGAGCGACCTGGTGGCCCAGCCGGGCACCGAGCCGGTCCAGCTGACCGTGCGGGCCGGCGAGGTGAGCCACGTGACGGCCCCGGACGGCGTGGACGCGGTGGAGCTGGGCCGGGTCCTGGCCGGTCGCCGGTCGCCCGAGGCCGGCGAGCTGGTGGTCGACGGCCTGCTCCTCCCCGAGCAGCGCGAGGCGGTCCTGCGTCGTACGGCGCTGCTGGAGCTGGAGGGCGCCGAGCACACCGAGGGCTCCCTCGAGGAGCGCGTGCACGACCGGGTCCGGCTGCTGACGCTGTCCGGGCGCAGGCGCGACGAGCTCGGTGCCAGCGCCCTGGCGCAGGTCGACCAGCTCGTGGCCGCCACCGCCCCGCAGGGCGCGCGGGGCGCCCTCGCCTCCGCGATCGTGGACGCCGCGCTCGGCCTCTGCCACGACGTCGACCTGTTCGTGCTCACCGGGCTCGAGTCGCAGGACGAGCCGGACCGCGGCTCCGCCGAGGCCCTCGCCGGCGAGCTGGCCACGCGCGGGGCCACCGTGCTCGTCGTGGCGCGCGCCCCCGGCTCGGTCGCCACCCCGGCGCGGACCGCCACGAAGGGCGTCTCCGCCGACCTCGATCCCCCACCCGCGTCCGCGGACACGTTCCCGACGTCGACGGCTCTGTGAGGACCCACCATGAGTGACCAGGTGCCAGCTGGGAAGAACGGCCGGCGGACGCGGTGGCGCCGGATCCTCGTCATCGGGGTGCTGCTGCCCCTCGTCGCGGCGTCGGTGCTGATCTGGTCGGCCACCGGGCGCCAGGACCAGATCGACCAGGTGCCGGTGGCCATCGTCAACAACGACACGATCATCACCGACCCGCAGCCGATGGCGGCGGGGCGCTCGCTGGCCGCGGCCCTGACCCACCCGACCACCCCGAGCAACAACCTGCAGTGGGTGCTGGCCGACGAGGACAACGCCGAGGCGGGGCTCAAGGACGGCACCTTCTACGCCGTGCTGACGATCCCGTCCGACTTCTCCAGCGCCATCCTCTCCAGCGGTACCGACAAGCCCGTCCAGGGCCAGGTCACCCTCGTCAGCAACGCCGCGGCGAGCACGACGGTGCCGTACCTCAGCGCCACGGTCGCGAACGCGGCCACCTCGGCGCTCGGCAACCAGGTGACCGTCTCCTACCTCGGCAAGGTCTACGACGGGTTCAACTCCCTCGCCCAGGGCAACCAGCAGTCGGCCAGCGGGGCCGCCCAGCTGGCGATCGGCACCGCGCAGCTCGCGGAGGGCGCCGAGCAGCTCGACCAGGGCGCGAGCCAGCTGGCCGACGGGCTGGACGGCGTGGCCTCCGGCGGCGCACAGCTGGCCACCGGCGCCGGGTCCGTCCACACCGGCGCGGTCCGGCTCGACGACGGGCTCACCGACCTGGCCCGCGGCACCCGCAGGCTCCACGACGACCAGGTCAGGCTGGCCTCGGGCACCCGCACCCTGGCCCGGGAGAGCGACGTGCTCGCGGGCCGGTCACGGGAGCTGCACGACGGGGCCCGGGTGGTCTCCGCCGGCTCCCGGGTCGTGGCGGCCGGCTCCCGGCACGTGTCGGACGAGGTCACCCGGCTGTCCCACGACTGCACAGGGGCCGGCGGGTCCGACGCCTTCTGCGCCGACCTCGCGCGGGCGGCCCAGCAGGCCGGCACGCTGGCCACGGCGTCGGCGCGGCTCGGTACGGCCGCGGGCAGGCTCGCCGACGGTAGCGAGCGCCTCTCCCAGGGCGCCGGCGAGATCGCGCGCGGCACCGACCGCGCGGCCGCCTCGTCGAAGGGGCTGAGCGATGCGAGCGGTCGGCTGAGCAAGGGCGCCAGCGGCCTCCAGCAGGGCGCCGCCACGCTCTCGCGCGGCGCCGCCCAGGTCGACCGCGGAGCGACCCAGCTGGCCAGCGGCACCCGGACCACCGCCAAGGCCGGCCACCAGCTCGCCTCGGGCAGCGCCTCGCTGGCCAGCAGCGCGGGCCAGGTCGACGACGGTGCCCAGCAGCTCAGCACCGGGCTGGCCCAGGCGGCGGCGCAGAGCCCGACGTACAGCACCCAGCTGCAGCAGGCGCTCAGCGCGGTGGTCGCCCAGCCGGTCGCGCTGGCCACCCAGGTGCAGCACACCGCGCACGGCAACGGCTGGCTGATCGCGATCATCCTGGCGGTGATCCTGTGGCTGGCCGCCCTGGTCGCGGCCCTCAGCGTCGACCAGTCCGCGGTCGCGCGGAACGCGATGGCGCCCGTCGGGTCGCGGATGGTGGCGATCACCCAGTCGCTGCCCGTGCTGGGCTTCGCTGCCCTCAACGCCGTCGCGGTCGTCGCCGCGCTCGTCCTCTTCCACCCCAGCGCCGCGGCACTGGTCCCGTTGGTGCTGCTGGTGCTGCTCGCGGCCGCGACGTTCTCGCTGCTGGCCCTGGGCCTCAGGCTGCGCTGGGGCCGGGTCGGGCTGACGCTGTTCGTGCTGTTCCTGATCCTCCAGGTCGCGGCGTCGGGCAACGTCGTGCCGATCGAGACCGCCCCGGCCGTGCTGCAGACCCTGAACGGCGTGCTGCCCCTGACCGCCTTCGTCAACGGCGCCAGCCAGCTGGTGTCCGGCGGGCACGTCGCGTCGTACGTCGCCGTGGTCGCGGTGCTGCTGGCGTGGACGCTGGTCAGCGCCGCGCTGCTGCTGTCCTCGGTCAAGAAGCGGCGGCTCGAGGACCCGGTGCTGCCCGGGCGGGTCGCGCTCAGCCCGGGGTGAGCCGCGCTCAGTAGTCCTGGGGCTGGGTGAAGAAGCCGTTCGGGTCGTAGCTGCTCCGCGCCCGGGCGAGCCGGGCGGCGTTGTCACCGAAGTACGCCGCCTGGTAGTCGGTGAGGCTCGCGTCGGCGTAGTTCACGTAGGCGTGCGCGCCCCAGTGCGGCACCATCGCCGCCCGGAACCCGCGGACGTAGGCGTCGGCCGTCTTCGGGCTCCCCGAGTCGAAGGTCGCGGTGTACTGCACCGTGGCCAGGGCCGCGCGGTGCGGGAACGCCGTGGCGTCGGGGTCCACGTCCCGGACCCGGCCGCCCAGGGCGGCGTCGGGGCCGCGGAGGTCTCGAACCCGAACGACGTCACCACGCCCAGGTGCCCGCCTCCCCCACCGCGGAGTGCCCAGAACAGGTCGGGCTCCTCGCGCGCGCTCGCCGTCCGCACCGAGCCGTCGGCCGTGACCACCTGCATCGAGGTGACGGCGTCGCAGGTCAGGCCCAGGGCGCGGGTGAGCACGCCCACGCCGCCACCCAGGGTCAACCCGGCGACCCCGACGGTGGCGCACGACCCCGCGGCGATCGCCCGGCCCTGGTCGCCGATGGTGCCGTAGACCTGGGCCAGGGCGGCACCGGAGCCGATGGTGGCGGTGGTGCCGTCGAGGCTGACCTGGTCCAGGGGCCGGCAGTCGATGACCAGCGCGCGTGGCGAGCCGCCGCCGGACCAGCCGGGGTAGCTGTGCCCGCCGGAGCGCACCGCGACCGGGATGGCGTGGTCCTGGGCGAAGGCCAGCCCGGCCGCGACGTCCTGCGGCGAGCGCACCGAGAGGACGGCGAGCGGCTTCTCGCCGTCGTACCGCGGGTTCTGGAGCAGGCGCACCTGGTCGTAGTCCGGGTCGGACGGCAGCACCAGGCTGCCCTGCACCGAGCGTCCGAGCCCCTGCCACGCGGCCTTGCTCGGGGCGCTCGAGCCGGCGGTGGCGGTCGTCGACGACGGTGCCGACGGGGTCCCGGTGCCGGACGGCGCGGGCGGGGAGCCGGGGTCGTCGTCGGAGCATGCGGACAGCGCACCGACGGCAGCGGCCGCCAGCAGACCGCGCCGGCTCAGGGGCGGCGGTGGCGTCACGGGCGATGGACCTCCACGAACACGGGCCGACCCACCTCCGGGTCGTCCATCAGCTGCTGGACGTCGGTGGTGTTCCGCGAGATGGAGACGAGCAGCCGGCCGTCGGTGAGTGGTATCTCCGGGTGCGCGAGCGGCGCGTACTCCAGCTCCCCGCTGTCGACGCCGGACGGCGCAGCAACCCCCTGCCGTGGCGTCCACGGCCCCGTGGGGGTGCTGGAGGTCCAGACGTAGACGAAGTCGCCGAGGTCCCCGTCGCGCTTCGAGACGGCGACGAACTCTCCGTCGACCACGTCCACCGACAGCGTCTGCGACACCCCTCCCACCGCCGGCAGGGTCGCCACCGCCGCCGTGCGCGAGGCCTGCCAGCGGGTGCCGTCGAAGAAGCGCCACGTGTCCCGGTTGCCCGGGTCGTCGACCGGCGCCCGCGCGACGTACAGCTCACGCCCGAAGGTCCCGGGCTGGTCGGGCAGCCGGGTGCCGAAGACGTAGTACCAGTCGCCGTGGACCGTGGCGGCCGCGCCCCAGTTGACCTGGTCGCCGGCCCGGTCGTCCGGGGTGATCTCGATGACCTTCTGGAACTGTGGCACCCCGTCGTCCGCGACGGTGAAGACCGCCGCCGAGGTGCCGAGGAACGTGAAGTCCATGTCGCCGCCGGTACCGCCGCGCTGGGTGCGGGCACAGAGGACCACCAGCACGTCCTTGACGCCGGTGCCCGCGGCGGCGCCCACCGGAGGCAGCACCACCACGGACATCGGCCACAGGACCGCGCCGTTCGACGCGTCGGGGATGACCGGTCCGTTGCCGGGGACCCGCAGCTGGGAGACGCAGGGCCCCGAGGAGATCAGCATCGAGTTGGCGACGATGCGGGGGTTGAACGAGTCGGTCCGGACGGTGTCCCCGAAGACCCACACCAGCCGCCCGTCGCTGAGCCGGGCGCTCGCGCCGATGTCCCCCGCCTGCCAGGCCGGGAGGGAGGACGAGGAGACCACCTGGTTGACGAGGTCGGCCGAGATGGTCGGCGCCGTCGTCGGCGAGGGGCAGGCGGGCTCCAGCTCCGCCACCGACGCGGTGCTCGGGGGTGGGTCGGAGTCGTCGGAGGAGCCGCACCCCGCCGCCAGCGCCACCGCGAGCACCAACGCGAGCACCAACGCCGCGGTGCCGGCAGGTCGACGCATGCCAGGCATGCTCCCACCGATCTCTGGAGCTCGCGCGTGGGCGGGGCGGTCGTGAGCTCGGACAAAGGTCGACAGTCGAGCAATTTCCGACGGCGGGTCGGCGTTCTCCAGAAGACGCAACAGAGGGGCCCGCTCGTCAGCCGATGGCTGACTCGCGGGCCCCTCTGCGTTGCGTC